>CP087563.1:0-4800000 GCA_020974905.1 Planctomycetes bacterium syqfu
CTGTTGATCGTTGACGGAGAAATCGTTGTACTCATTCACCCATTCGTAGCTGATGGCAGTGAAGCTTGCTTTTCCTCGCACGACATTGGAGAACGTGAGATAAATGGACGCGGTGTTCTTGTGGATGTGTGTGTCGAGGTAGTAGCAATGCCAATCGAAATCACCGACGGTGTGGTAACGGGTTTCGCTTGATCGCAGTGTTTTGCCTTTGGCATTTTTGAGGACGATCCCGAAGTTGGGCGCTTTCCAGATGTCTTCGCGCATGCCTGCATTGTTGCCTTTCATCCAGACATAAAGACGGAGTTTCTGGTTGGGGCGGAGGTCGATGTTGACTGGTTTGTCGAGGGTAACTTTCTCCTTGCCTTTGCCATCGACGGTGATGGCTTTGCCGGAGAATTGTTTGTAGGGGGTGTTGATGGTGGCGTTGGTGAGCAGTGATGAATCTGCGAGTTCAGATAAATCGACAGGCATTGCAAAGTGATCGACACAGCCGTGCATGTAGTATTGCCAGAGATCAGCAGGGCGGTTACTGACGCGATCGGTCTCGGTGAGTTGCAGAGAGGATTGAGCGCATGCGGGAAGTGTCATGAGTAATGATCCAGAGAAAATCAGGCAGCACAATAGCATGCCCTTGTGATCAAGGGTGATCGGTTTCATTTTGCAACTCCTGTTGCGTTGGGTTGGGTGTTAGGCTAAACCGCGAGCGGTTTGCTTGGGTTAAAGTTTGAGTTCACGTATTTCCAGGTTGCTGTAGTCAGCAATCAGCGGGGCCATTTGTCTGAAACCAATGTAGCCTTCCTGCCAGACCGGGCCGTAGGTTTGGCCATCATCTTCCCATTCAAAGCTGACCAGGTCGTTGACCTTGAACTGAATGCAGTTGTCGGCTTTGGTGACGGTGATGGTGTAGGGGCCGACGACATCAGCAACTGAAGGCATGGGGTCAGCGCCCTGGCACACCAGGTGAAAGCCTTTGCTCTTGCGCATATTGCAGGTGGTGAACTGTCGTTCGGTGTCCTGTTTGCGGCGGAAGTAGGATGCATGGTAGGCATTCATATCGCTGTCAAAATATTGGTTGTATTTGCCTTCACGTGTTGCCAACGTGGGGTCGAAAAGGTCTTTGCCATCGTGACCATGTGCTGCAAACCAGAACATGGCAAGACCCGGTTCGCGGATGGGTTGGAATTGCCAGGATGCCTGAAAACTGGCGGGCATGATTTTGGGACACCAGAACACAAAGTTGGATGCCTGTCCCAGTGACGGATCAAGTGCGTTTTCCATGCGCATTTTGCCACCGGGGAATGTAATGCATGCCTGGCCTTCCATTTTAAAACCGTCAATGTCTTTTTCACTTTTCAGGGGATTTGAATAAATCACATCGCCAACAGTAAATGACTTCATCGTCTGCCTGCCTTTGTCAATTGTCTTACGAATGGGGAACAGACCAATTGTATGGAACTGACAGCAGTTTGCATCTTTACATTTAACTTACTTGACGACATACATGCTCTTTTCATAGTCGCGTTGGCTTGTGACGTGTCCGTCAAGGTAGAGTGAGTTGAAGGTTTCGTCATGCAAAGACGTGTTGAGCGTCTGGTAAATCCAGTGGTTGGTATTGGCCGTGTGATTGGAAGCGTTTTTGGGGATGGCATCAAAGTACCAAACCAAGGACGACTCTTTGCCAAACGCATCGACAACTGGGCGGATCACGGACTGGTCTGAGACCTGCTCGCCGGCCTTGCTGTCCCACCAGTGCGGATTGGTGAAGGTGAATCGTGGATCAATACCATAGACGAATTTCCAGCTCGGGCACTGCATCATCTTGGGATACGGGTCTTTTGACTTGTTGGAGATGTACTGACTGAAATAGTAGGACGGGAATTGGCCATCAAACCATTTGCGAACCAGGGCGCCTTTGTTATCCGCCTGATACATGGCCAGGCCGATACCGACCTGATGCAACTGACTCATGCAGGTGCTGCGCCTTGCAGCGGTACGTGCTTTGGACAACGCTGGCAAAAGGATCGAGATCAGTATGGAGATGATCGAGATCACCACCAATAACTCAATGAGGGTAAAACCGTGTGAATGTTGATGTCGTGGCATGGTCAATTTCCTTTTTGCTGATTAGAGCAAGTGGGATTGGCATTAAATGGTTTGGCCGGTGACTTCCGTAAACGGGACGGTGACCGTATCGATATCCGATTTGCGGTCAGCAATACGTTGTTCCATCATCTGGACCGACTGGTTGGCAAACTTCTCGTGATCAAGCACCATCGTGTTGACCGCGATCCCCAACTCACGAATGGGTAAATCAGCAATCGCCATCAAGGCAAGCTCATCGGGGACTTTAATCTGCAATTGACTGGCTGAGTACAGCGTGGTCAAGGTGGTATTGGAACCATTGGTCACGACAGCAGTGGGGCGATTGCTGCTTGAGAGTATTTGCTGGATATGTTCGCTACGCTGTCCAATCTCCCAGGTGGGGTAGATTTCCTGTGTGTGGACGCGCGGCTCAAGGCCTGCATCCTGCATGGCTTTTTCGTAACCAGCCTGGCGATGTGCAACGCTGTAATGCAGTTGGCGACCGTAGTACAGATACGCGATTTCGCGATGCCCCGCTTCGATGAGCTTGGTCGTCGCACGGTACCCGGCATCCAAGTCATCCGGGTGCACCGCATTGATCGGCAGGTCTGCATTCATCCACACCGCTGGGATACGATCGCTATTAATCATATCCACCAACTGCGCGGGGAAATGGGACGTGTAGTAAACCAGCAAGCCGTCCACTGCCCATTGTCGCAGCAGTTTGGGTAACTGACCTTCAGTTGTCAGTTGCGAGTCATCCAGTTGACCGACGATCAGGTGCTTGTCCAACTGGTGATGTTGCTTGAGCAAGGCCGCCTGGGTATGCCAGTGAATCGTGGCTTTATGCATGATGCTGCTCAGGAGCAAGCCGGTTGCGTTGAATCTTTTGGAGCGAATGGCTGAGGCAGCAGCATTGGTGCGATAGTTATATTTCCGCGCCAAACGACGAATGTTCTCCGCCCGTTTGATGGTACTCGGCCAGACTTCCTTGGTTTTCCCGTTGAGAACACGCGCAACGGTATGCTTGGAAACCCCTGCCTCAGCTGCGATTAACTCAAGTTTGCTCATGATCTGGCCTTATTGCTATCGGTAGCAAATTGCTATCAGTAGCATATTAGGCAGGCCAATCTCTCAAGACAAGTTGGCTGAAAACTTTTTTCTGTCGTTATGCATCTTTTATCCGGACTTAAAAGTATGAAGTAATTCTGGTAGATCAGGCGATATAACAGTATTCTGTTTTCGTACTAGCAAAAGTTTTACGAGACATTCAGAGGACAACTCTGTATGATATTGACTCAACTTAGGTGATACCCGGGTGACACGGACTTCTTCATGTAGCCCACGTACTTGGCTGGCAGGAAGCCGGTTGGGCAAAAGTCCAGACAGGGATCACATCAGTTCACACGACCCAATGCCCCAGGATGGAACCTGGGGTGGGATAAAGGCTTTGATTGAATGACAACCATCTCGCTCCCGCAACGTTCCACAACAAACAGCCATTGTTCAGACATCCCCCAACACCCGCTGGGTTCCAAAGCCAAGGTACTTTTTACCTCGGTCTTCGGTCCTTATGCACAGGATGACGAATTCGGCTCACGTAAACTCAATCCCATGGAGCTGTATCACAACCAGGTCACACGCGTGCAGGGACCGTTCTCCCTTCGCATGTTCCATCGCTCCTGGGGCATCATGATGATTCGCGATAACATTGCCAACCCAACAACACTGTTGGACTTCCCAACCTATGATCGCTTCGTCGAGGAAATCACCACCAAGCAGTACGACGTGATCGGCATTACCTCCATCATGCCCAACATGCACAAAGCCAAGCATATGTGCGAGCTGATCCGCAAGCATCAGCCCAATGCCACCATTGTCATCGGCGGTCACATTGCAAACGTTCATACGCTTTCTGAATTTCTCGATGCAGATCACATCGTCCAAGGTGAAGGCATCAGTTGGTTCCGCAAGTTCCTCGGCCAGAATGCAGAAGCGCCCGTCAAACACCCACGTATCCTCTCAGGCTTCGGCACGCGTTCCATGGGTATCACCCTCCGTGACAAACCCGGTGACGTGGCTGCATCGCTCATCCCTTCCGTCGGTTGCCCATTGGGTTGTAACTTCTGCTCAACCTCACACATGTTCGGTGGTAAAGGCAAGTTCATCGAGTTCTACAAAACCGGTGATGACATCTTCCAGATCATGTGCGACCTGGAACGTGATCTGAAGGTCAACTCCTTCTTCATCATGGACGAAAACTTCCTCATCCATAAAGACAAGGCACTGCGTATCCTCGAACTGATGCAGCAAAACGACAAAGCCTGGTCACTGTATGTCTTCAGCTCTGCCAATGTTCTGCGCACCTACACCATGGAGCAACTCATCGGCCTGGGTATCTCCTGGGTCTGGATGGGGCTCGAAGGCAAGGACAGCAAGTACACCAAGCTCAAAAACATTGATGCTCATGAACTGATCCGCAATCTCCAGGCTAACGGTATCCGCGTGCTCGGTTCCTCCATCGTCGGCATGGAAGAACACACGCCGGAGAACATCGATGAAGCCATCGAATACTCCGCGAGTTTCGATACCGAGTTCCATCAGTTCATGCTCTACACGCCAATCCCAGGCACGCCGCTGTGGAAAGAGCACGAAGACGCTGGCACACTCGTGGACCCCGAATGCAAGAACACCGCAGACAGCCACGGCCAACTCCGTTTCAGTCATGTGCATCCCAACATTCCCGCTGGCATGGAAACCAACATGCTCGTCCGGGCCTTTACACGTGACTTCGAAGTCAACGGTTCCAGCGTCATCCGCGTTTTCCGTACCACGCTCAAGGGTTTCAAGAAGCATCGCAACCATCCTGATGAACGCGTCCGTCGCCGCTTCTTCCAGGACGGAAAAGACTTGGCCATCACCGGCGCAGCAGCCGTCTGGGCCTGTCGTAAATGGTTCAAGGACAATCCAGCGATGTATCGCAAGATGGACGACCTGCTTGCTGAGTTCTATCACACCTTTGGCATCAAGTCCCGCTTGGTTGCTCCCCTTGGTGGACGCTACATTCTCAAGCAACTCAAGGCTGAGCAGAAGCGTCTGGACGAAGGTTGGACCTACGAGCCCCAGACCTTCTACGAAAAGACCAATCAGCCCGACGCCCACACCGCACCAGTCAAAACCACCTTTGCCGTCGGCAATTGGCAAGCGCCTCTGGCTACACCGCAAATCTGATCTGCTAACAGCGGACCAAAACGTTGATCGCTTTGTCAACAACATAAACAAACAAAAACCCGCGAGAACGAACCTTCTCGCGGGTTTTTGTTTGGCTCACATGCGATCTCATCATCGCGATACTGTCTTCATGCTTTTCGAATCGATGACATCTTCTTGCCTGTTGTCTACGCTCTGTTAGCCGCGTTGCGTCGCTATGCGGCTACAGGATCAACCGACTGACAATGTCACAAAACACACATAGATCAATCAAATTCATACACACCAATAATGCGCGGGACACTGGCGCCATCTGCCATGTTGGATCGATCGAACACGGCAATGACCTGCTTGGATTCCACCGGTCCACGCGTGAAGTTGCCCGTGGGATACCCGCGAATGAGAATGTATGCTGTAAAGAAATCACTGCGAGCGGATGCAACACCCATCAGGTGACGGGCAAACATCAATGATTCCTCACGGTCGTCAGATATGCCGTCAGCGACCCACTGGTCTTTATTTTCAAAATCGACATACACGCCAGCATTCAAGTATGTATCACCGCTGGTTGCGTCCAGTATCGTTGCGCCGGAGGCGACCAGAGCACGATACAACTCAGATGAACTGGCAAAGCCTTTGTTGGTGCGCCAATTCGTGCCACGACCTGCACCTTCACGGTAATTCTTGATGGCGTTGGCAATGCTGGTTCGATTGGATGACGAGGGCACCGGCAAAATCTTCTCAAGCAAGTGCGTCGGTGCCGTGTTGATATTCACCGTACCTGGCACAAGCAATTCATCTTCTTCATCGGTCTCCGAATCACCATCGTTGTCCAACAAATCGGTGTTGGGGCGATGAATGGTCAAGCGATCCATTAAGGCCAGAGCATGCGGAACCGCCATACTGTTACTGCCAGCGACGACGGTCGTTTCCATCGGCAGCATTAGATCACTCAAATGCCCCGTACTGGAAATGAATGAAGTGTTCCCCAGAATGTCAGGCAACGTGGTTAGATCGGAAGGTCCAGCAATGACAATCTGCATCAACTCCGCGAGATTGGCAATCGGGTAACCATCGGTCATCGAACGCCAGTGTTCAGCCCAGTTGGCACCGGGAGGTTGATTGAGCGAACTGGCATAATGCTGGGATAAACAGATATACGTGGTGTCATCGTTTTGTTTGCGGACCACATCACCGACAAAATATTCCCGATCAACTTGCCATGCGTAATGCGGTGCACGCATGTTGGTGTGCAGGAATTGATCGCCACTGCCTCGGATACCTGTCGACGGATTGCTTTTGCCAACACCGGGAATCTGCACCCAATTGTCTGAATCATCAGCAATGGTGGTTGTGCCGGAGGTATGTGCAATCATGCAGGCGAAGTATTTGCTGCTACCGTCAAACACGAGGGAATTGACGCTATATCCCTGGTTCTGATTCCACGTATTGGGTTTGGTGGTTTTATCCGGCTTGCCGATTTGAGCGAAGTACGCGCTGTGTGGTGCTACGGTCGCATAAGTCGAATCCATGGTGTCATAACGCACCCAATCACTATCAGCATGAGCAAAGGCTTCCAAGCCATCAGTGCTACCAATGGCTGTTGCCTGCACGTAGAACATGTTTTCGTCATCGGCAAGCGTCCAGTTGGCGTTGGCCGATGGATCGGCTCCACTTGCATTATCCGCCGTGGTGCAGCGATAGATCATAAAGTCCACGGTGCTGCGCACTTCAGCATCCACCGCGTAATTCGATGCTGCAACCCAATCGGGATAAGTGTCGTAAAAAACCGTTTTGCTCAAGGATTGGCTCGGCCGCCATGCTTTGACAGTGGTGGATTGGTAGGGGAAATCAACTGCGGTAGTGCTCCCCGTTTCACCGCTGTCTTGTGTGGCAGCATAGAGATTCAACTTGATGGGCTTGCTGGTGTCGAAACTATCGGGGATCAGCCAGGGACCGGCATCAACCACGATGATTTTCCGACGCCAGTAATCGTGATTGGACACGTACGTGGTCGATTCATTCGGCGCTCGTGATGCAGAACCTGTATGAGCCTGTATGCATTCATAAACCTCATGCACATAGGGAAGCGGCAAGGTGGTGTCTTCAACGTACACCAAATCACCGACAGAATATGATGTGCCGTTTGTGTATTCGCTGTATCGCTTGTCCATTACCGAGCCTTCAATCTTGTTAAAGACATAGCCAAGGACACTATCGCGATCTCTGATAAGGGCACTGGTTTTGGTACTTGTCGAACCACCGGTTGAGTCATGGTAAAGAATGATCTTCTGTTCCGGGTACAGCCATTCATCACCGTGGTTGGCATTGCGTACAGCCGTCTGAATGATGTCAGTGAGTCGACCACTTGCGGTGAACTTGACCGTACGTGGCACGTTGCTGGTATCGACATAGGTCATGTCAATGAAGATATCAGCAATGGGGATCGGCTGCGTGTGTGGGTTAAACAACTCAAAGGCATAGCCGGTGGTGCCAGTGGGGTTACCCGAGGCCGGCCAGAAATTATTGGTACTTGCCATCGACCCCAAACTGCTGACTGCTACGGGACGCTGTGTGTAAACCTCAGTGATTGCGGGCCAGAGCTCAAGGCCGTTTTGTGTCCGGTAAGTGTTCATCCAGTTGTCAGCATCGACATGATCCATGAAGTTGGCGACGAACTGATTGCTGTACGTTTGAATTTCGTTATCAGTCATTCCTTCAAAGGCAGCGCCGCGCCCAAGGACTTTGTACACTTCCAATGCCAGCGCATCTTTCTTGGCAAGTTTCTGAACTGCACTATCCGTGGACAGTGGGATGTATTGGTTGATGTCCTGCTTGAGTAAAAAGGCAACGTCATTGAATTGGGCAGGAGTGTAAGTTGTCCCATTGAAGGTGACATTGGCACTGACATCATCCAGACGCATGGCGTAGATTGATGCACCGTTGCGCGTGGTGATCTGATGGCGGGGTTCACTTTCAAAAAACGTCTGCATTGTCGAAGCCGTTGGGCCGTCCCAGTCTTCCCATGTATTTTCTGCTGAACTGGATTGTCTGAGTAACGTGTCCAGCCCCACCGTGTTTTTTTCAATGGAGGCAGTCTGGTCTGCATTGTTCAAACCGTTGCGGTAACGCAGTTCCATTTCATCGGTGGTGGTCCAACTGGCATAACCAGCTGTGTAATTGCTCCAGCGTCTTGCTGCCTGATGCCAGAAGTTGTAACGCGAGATGCTGTCAGTGATCCAGCCGATGCGGGGGCTGCTGACTGATGCGCCAAAACGCGTGGTATAGAAGTCGAGCAGATCGTTCGTTGGGGCGCTCGCATTCACCTTGTAATAGAAGTTGGAAAAATCCAACTCCGAAGGGAAAAGCCATCTCGGGGCATCGTGATAACTGTCAAACGTATCCGCTGCAGTCACCTGTCCCAATGCCGTGTTGGCATTGACCATGCCTGAGTTGTCAATGATGCGAACCGCCATGATGTAACTGACACCAGAAATCTGGCGGATCGGGGCCCAGGTCCATTTGCTGTCGAGAATGCCATCGCCATCGGCGTCGGCACCGAGTTCTTCGTAATTACCACTTTCGTCATCATCAAGATAGGTCCCATTACTTGCACCGGTAAAAGGCACATCCTTATCCATATGCCAGTATGGACCACTCAGCGTGTAGTCCACCGCGCGTTCGACAGGGACAGTTTTACCAGCTCCGATTTTGGGGATTTTCAGGAAGTAGCCATTAAGGTTGGTGATATGCGGCCAGACCGGTGTGCTGCCCCAGGTTGGTTCGGAACTGGCTAACCATGTGTCATCGAGAAAACCGCCGGTTGCATTGGTCAGGTAGTAGCTGTTGGTTGATTCATCGTAAAGTTCAATGGGATATTTGATGTTGGCAGGATCGTTGTCATTGGTCCAGGGATAGTCGTAAGGTTCGTCGGTCGTCCCATCGAACATCACCGAACTTTCATTGACCAGGTCATTGCGCAGCACTTCCCCGATGTAGACCATGGCCGCCCCGGCGACAACATCAATGTTATTTTCTATGCCAGCGACGGAGGCAATACGGTCGTAACGCGCCAGTTGGATATACGCTGTACCGATCAAGGCCAGCATCACCAACATGACCACAACGGCAAGCATCACGGACCCACGGCCTCGTGTGACGGTCTTGTTTTTCTGGTTAAACATGGCTGATCCTTTCAGTAAGCCGATCAATTCGGCACCTTCACAATCACTTCAAACCACTTGCCCGGTTCTGTAAACGCTCCCGTCTCATCAAGCCCCATCAATTCACCTTTGGGATCATGCAGCCGATAACGGATACGAATAAGTTGAGGCCAGTTGGGTGAGGCTCCGTTGTCATCATGGCGGAAGATATAGATCTCATCTGCTAATGCATAGCTTCCAGTTGTATCTCTGTAAGGTTGAGGATCTGTGCTAAATAAACTTGATGGGACAGATACAGTTCGGTTTAATCCATACCAGTAAATTCTACCACTACTATCCACATCAATTTCACCATCAGGACTATCAGTACCTCCAGCAATTCCGTCGTAATAATCTCCTGCAAATTCAACAATAAAATCACTGACATTATTGACAAAATAGGGGTGTTGCTGCGAGATATACTTTGTTCCGAGGCGATTTAATTTTTGAATCGGTCGGGTTACTAGTCGATTATTCGTAAAGATAAAATATCTATTCAACAAGTAATCACGGTAACTATTACGGTCAGAAATTGAAGCGTAATTATCAAGAATAGTGAGTATTTCATTGCCTGTTGCAGAAACTGCTGGATAGGTCGTTGGGTCATTAGATGTACTATTGCTGTATCCTGTATTTAGGATGTCTGAGCGAGCCATATAAAATGGCTGGAAGTCTGAGGGGTAAGTGTCTCGCCAAGAGTTGTCGTAATCGGCAAAGATGTCACCTGAAACAACCTGTTGATCAAACATTAATGCTTGTCTTCCAAGAATCCAATTGGTGGCATAGATGTCAGGGGATAGTGTAGTTCCGCCGAGGTCTGATGCAATATTATCTTCTGCATCATATTGAATAACATGACCATACCAAACTCTTGCATGTGACGTATTGTGTGCATCACCTGAAAAGCTGTTGCTGTCTGTTGATGTAATGGATTTAAAACCGGAGGTTGGTGGTGATGTAATGAAGCAAAGCTGGTCACTTCTGACACTTTTGGGAGCACTCCCAGATTTCATGGCTCTATCTACGATACCATTAACTTCTCGGCCATCAAGGTACCTCACGTTATCATATTGTTTGTTCGCAATGATCAGAATTCCAGCTGGAGAAGATTTTGGGCCAAGCATTCTTTCAGCATCATTGGCAATCTGCTCGCCAATGGTTCGTGTGTTGGAGATGATTTTACTGGTGGCAATACCGCGGCTCACTGCTTCGGATGTATCGAAGAAGATGCGGTTGACCAGAAACAGCATCATGGAGACGATCGCGATGGAGACGATCAGTTCCATCAGGGTAAAACCAAGTCTGTTGTTATTTAATATATTTTTCATCAATTGATCACTCCCGTCAGAATCTTAATATCCATCGTCGGGCTGGACTTGCCTGACGGGTAGCCGGGGGTGTCAGCGTCTTCACCGGGTGAGGCGAACCAGATGGTGTCGATGGCGTTGGGGACAGGTAGTAAGATGCCATCGATGGTAATGGTGTTGGCGGATAAATCGTAATCCGTAATGGTATATGGGATGCCGTTGTTATCCAGGAATTGATCACCGACATCCAATTGTGTTGGAGTGTCACCTGTGCCGTTGAAGTTTGTGTCTTTGAACTTGATGGTGTTGTTACTGACGGCGAGAACTTTCGCGGCGTAAACTTTAGGGATGCTTGGGTCATCATTACTATTTGCACATATCGTACCACTAGGCAGTAGAGTTGAAGGGTCTGGATAGATCGCACCATTGCGTTTCTGGAGAATGAAGACGTAGGTATAAATTTCGTTGGGATTCACACCACTATCCGGATTGGTATCGCGAACCAGTGGAACCCAGAAAAACTTGCGTTGAGTAGCAGTTGGGATGGATGTCGGATAACTGCGAATATAAGAAGACCATTGGGCGCTGTTGTAAGCTGCATTTTTGAGAGCATAAACACGTTGATCCTGTGGGAAACCACCACTGCCGGAAACCAAAGTTTTGAGATTCCCATCTAAATCTGCAGTGTAATTGGCTTCCATAGCTGCTATCAATGCTAAGGTATTGCGCGACGCTTGCTGGGCATTGACTTCGTCGACAGCTTCCTTTTGGAGCAGTGCAGCAACGGGGAAAATAGCTGCGATGAAGACAAAGCCGATGGCAAAGACACCCATGGCCATGAGCACTTCCAGCAGCGTAAAGCCACGCGTGGTCGTTGAGGTTGTCGAGGGTTGTTGTTTCATGGCTTGCTTACTTATGTTTAAGGATTGCACCGGTATATCGGCTGAAGAAAATCACTTCGCCGTGTTCCTGTAGCCATTCATTGAAGCTGCCACAAGAGGAGCTGTGATCCGTTCCGCAACCCGATGAAGGTGTGGAAGGTGTATAACCATTTACCCAACTGCCACCATCTTCGCGGTATTGGCGTTTGCTATAGAGAACCACGCCGATGACAGCTTCGAGTTTTTCGAATGGCAGTTTGTACTTGCCATAGTTTTCGTCTTCTTCATTGGACGGTTTGTAGATGCCGGGATTATTGTTCGGTCCCGGTGCATAGTCCGGGCTCCACGGATCCCATTCTCCAAGTTTGTAAACGCCACTGCCATCGAAAGGTGTTTCGCGGTCATAGCCGACGATGTTATCTACGATGTTAATGCGGCCGTCGTAGTTCCCATCGTAGAAAATACAGGTTTGGTCATCTCCCGTATCAGTAACTGTGAGTTGACCATCCTTGTTAAACCAAATGGCAAAAGGCGGAGCAACATATTGCTTTGTACCACTGGGAGCGAGAATGCCGACAAAGCCTGTGTCCTTGGGGGTCGTAATGTATTCACGGTCGTAGATGTCGATAAAGCCGTTGAAGCCGGTGGCATCTTCAAGAAATTGCGCCGGTGAACTGGTGTCCAGAGCATATTGGTAATGCTCGGTCATACGCAGTTCTGAGGAGGGCGTGACGATAATGGCAACACCGTTATATGAACCGTATTTGGCGAACGTCACATCACGCGTTGCATAGGCGCGAATCGCAGTCGTTGCGGTGTTCAGACCATTCTTGGCGGTGTTGTCCATGGTCAGTTCCATGAACTTGTTAAGGCCGGGGATGATGATGGCAAGGGAGATCACGATGATGGCGATGACAACCATTAATTCGATCAGCGTGTAGGCATGATCAAGTCTTTGTGAGCCGGTGTGTGTCACACCGGACCGGGGCGACACGGCCCGGCTCGCTAAGGCATCGATTGTTTTATCAATTGTTGGACTCATGTTTTTAGTCCTGATCGTAGGAGTATTGGTCATCAGTACCTTCGGCGGTACTCCACTGGCTGTCTCGGCCGGAGGAGGCGAAGAAAGAATTTTTATGGATCGGCAGACTGTCGTCGCCGGTGTAGTTATCTTGGTAACTGACATAGGCGGCATAGTCGATCATGTTGCCAAACGCATCGCGGACTTCCAGAAATCCATCGCCATCCAGATCAGCCAGTTGGCCTTTCTGCAGGGTCTTGAGAATCTTGCTCGAGGTTTCAAACTTGAGAACTTTATAGACGAAGCGTTCGATGTGGTCATCGATTTCACCTGTGCCACTTGCTCCTGGCGCGTTCTTGGTGAACTTGTCTTTGCTCCAATCGTCTTCATAGATGTATTGCGAAACGATGTAGGGTTCGAGCTTGCCATTGAAATGCAAAACAGGTTTGAATTTGGCAGCATAGCTATCGGCAGCGGACTTGCAGATATTGAGAATGAGCTTGGTGTTGGATACCTGTGCTGACTGTTTCATTTTTCGACCCACACCGATGGTGATACCAGCAAGTAGGGCGATGATGGCAATGACCACCATGATTTCAATCAAGCTGAAACCTCGGTGGGCATGGGAGACAGATTGTGTCGGAAGCTTGCGGTTCATCGCAGGTGTTTCTCCGTGTCGACGCCATAGACGTTGTCGATGGCAGCTTGTTTGGATTGAGCCGTCTGGCCGGTGGGGTTGCCAAAGTCACCATCAAGTCCGGCTGAAACGAAGTCCGGTTGGTTGTTTGGCTGACCTGGTTGTGGTGGAAGGTAACGAATTTCCTGTCCAAAACCGTCACGCACGATCGGCAGCTTGTTTCGTAGCATCACCACACTCACGTTATGCATCGTGTCCCGGCTGGCAGGATCGCTGAGCATCTGCATCAATGCGTAGGGTGTCGGTCCCTTGGGCCAATTGCTGTTGGTCTGGTGATACTGCATCAACGAGACACGCAGCATCCGCAACGTTTGTCGTGTGTCTTGCTCTGCCGTTTCCGTACGCAGTGAATTACTCACCAGAATCAGCAGGCTGAGCATGCACGCAATGACCACGATCGAGAGAAGCATCTCAATGAACCCCATGGCCAAGTTGTGATGTTGCGTGCGTTTCATGATCGTGTGGTCAAAGTTGGTGGGTGGTATATGTCTGTCAGCGACACGTCCCCGGAAGCGTCGCAGCTAATGTTGTTTACTTGTCATTGATGCCTATTTTCTCCCATTTGCACGGGGGAAAGCTTCCGGGGGCAGGGGGGGGTTTAAGTCAGGTTGGTGATCAGTTTGACCAATGGCAGGAACAAGGCGATGACGATGAAACCGACAATGCCACCGAGCACGACGACCATAATCGGTTCGAGCAGGGAGACGAGTGATGCCACCATCACGTCGACTTCTTCGTCGTAGTTATCTGCGATTTTCAGGAGCATTTTGTCCAGGTCGCCGGTTTCTTCACCGACGTCAATCATGTTGACCACGATGCCGTCACAGACGCGGGACTTACGCAGCGGTTCAGCAAAGCTGTCACCTTTACGTACCGAGTCATGCACGCCGGTGAGGGCTTTGCGGTAGACATCATTGCCGGTGGTATCGCGGGTAATGATCAGGGCGTCCAGAATGGGGACACCTGCGTTGATAAGCGTACCGAGTGTACGTGTGAAACGTGCGATGGTGCCCTTGGCAGCGAGTTTGCCCGCTACGGGGACGAGCAGGAACATTCGGTCAATGATCGATTTGCCCGTTGCGGTTTTTCGTATCAGTTTAACCCCGAAGAAGATCCCGAATGGCGCAAAGAGTAGCCAAACGGCACCAGGAATGAATTGCCCGGGCATCGAGCCACCTAACCAACGCGAGCCCTGCATGAGCATGACCGTCAAGGCAGGCAGATCGGTATCAAAGTCTTCGAAAATCTTTTCGAACTTGGGCACGATGAAGATCATGATGGCTGCCACGATCAAGGCAGCAACGGACACGACCACTGCGGGGTAGATCATGGCACCGATGATTTTCTTTTTGAGTTTTGCGGCTTTTTCCATGAACTCAGCAAGACGTTGAAGGATCAGGTCCAACACACCGCCGACTTCACCAGCCGCGATCATTTTGGTATAGAGTTTGTCAAACGCCTTGGGGTACTTGGCCATGGCGTCGGAGAGTGTCGCACCGCCGGAAACGTCGTCATAGACACCGCGCAGTGAGTTTTTGAGCACGCCGGGTTTCTGCTGTTCCTGGAGAATTTGAATCGATCGCAGAATCGGCAGACCCGCGTCCTGCAATGTGGAAAGCTGGCGGGTGAAGTTGGTTAAATGCTTACGCGAAACACCACCAATGGTGATGGTGATTTCGTTCATGCTCTTCTTGCCACCCTTGCCCTTGGAGCTTGAACCGCCACTGCTGCCGCCGGACTTCTTGCGGACTTTCTGTTCGCGGACGGAGGTGGGGAAGTGTCCCTTGGATCGGATGCGTGCGATGGCATCTTCGCTGTTGGCAGCGGTGATGGTTCCCTTCTCAGGTTTGCCCGCGTCGTTGAGTGCTTCATAGACATAGGTTGGCATGACAGATCTCCTGTGTGTTGGTTGTCACCTTGTTACTGAGTTGACGGTGACAAGCCGGTGTCGTTCCATGCCTTGATGGAACGGGTGAGAGTTTTCAAATCCAACTCTCACAAGTTGCGTCCTCGAAGTCTTGGGAAGACTTCCGGAGGGAGGCTTACACTTCGACGATGGTTTCAGCAACCACTTCACTGATACTGGTTTTGCCGTCGAAAATGCTGAGTAATCCACTTTCACGCAGCGTTCTCATGCCGCGTTTACGGGCTTCATTTCGCAGGACAGTGGTGGATGCCGACTGCATGATCATTTCACGCATTTCGTCATCAAGGACCATGATTTCAAACAAGCCGGTTCGTCCTTTATAGCCGGACTTGTTGCAGTAGTCGCAACCGCGACCACGGAAAATTTCGCGACCCTGAAGGTCCTCACGGGTCAGTTGCAATTCAAAGAGCTCTTCTTCGGATGGTTCGTAGGTTTCCTTGCATCGAGGGCAGACGGTACGCACCAGTCGCTGGGCAATCACGCCTTCCATCGTTGCCGTGATCAGGAAGGATTCGAGGCCAAGGTCTAATAGACGTGCCACGGAACTGGGGGCATCGTTGGTGTGCAACGTGGTTAACACCAAGTGACCGGTGAGTGCAGCCTGGACCGCAATACGCGCGGTTTCAAGGTCACGCGTTTCACCCACGAAGATGATGTCAGGGTCTTGACGCAGGAAACTACGCAGTGCTGCTGCAAAGGTCAGACCCACCGCCGGGTTCACACCGACCTGAATCAAGCCGTCGATGTCGAATTCGACGGGGTCTTCAGCAGTACAGATTTTGTCTTCGACGCTGTTGAGTTCGTTGAGTGCCGAGTAGAGGGTGGTCGTCTTGCCCGAACCGGTGGGGCCGGTGACGATGACCACGCCGTTGGGTTTGTTGATGAGCTGGCGGAAGCTGTCGAGTTCATCGGTACGCATCCCGACACGGTCGAGGTCCAGACTCACAGCAGAGCGGTCAAGAATACGCATCACAACCGACTCACCAAACAGGGTGGGCAGGACAGCGACACGCAGGTCGACCGGGTTGCCATTGACGGTCAATTCGATACGACCGTCCTGAGGCATTCGGCGTTCAGCAATGTCCAGGTCAGCCATAACCTTCACACGGCTGACAATCGGCAGCGCCAAGTGCTTGGGGGGAGGGACCATTTCATAGAGCACACCGTCAATGCGGTAACGCATCTTGAATTCGGTTTCAAACGGTTCAAGATGGATGTCCGATGCCTTGTCCTTAATGCCCTGCATGAGCACAAGGTTGAGCAGTCGTTTGACCTTGTTATCTTCTGCAGCTTCAAGTAGTTCCTGCAGGTCGATACTCTCAGCGCCATCGTCGAGTTCTTCGAGTTTGGTATCACTGGCCAGTTCACCGATCAGATCACTAAGTGATTCTTCCGAATCACCGTAGTAACGGTTGATCAAATTTTCGACCTGACGGGCTTCAGCGATGACCGGCTTGACGGTATAACCCATGAGCATGCGTAAGTCATCAATAGCACGGAAGTTATCCGCGCTTTTGAGAGCCACCGTCAGGGTGTTGGTTTCTTCTTCATAGTTGATCGGGAAGACTTGGTATGCCTGAGCCGTTTCTGCCGGGAGGACGTGGATGATTTCCTCAGGGAAGTCACGGGATTCCAGATCCAGCGTCTCCATACCGGCCTGGGCTGCCAAAGCCTGATTGATGTCTTCGTCGGTGACATAACCCAACTCGACAAGAATCTGACCGATCGGCAGGCGTCGGCTTTCCTGCATCTGCAGGCCTTCCTGAACCTGCTCACGGGTGACTTTACCCAGCTTGACCAGAATACGACCAATGCGACGGCCCTGGAGCTGTTTGATGTCTATACCCTGATCATCACTGGATTCTTCGCCAGTATTCTGATCCTGGCTGTCAGACTGATTGTCCTCATCATCCTCATCAGAATTCACATCATCATTGAGTTGGAGATCGGAGATATCCACTTCATCCTGATTCGGATCGTCAGTCATCGAGCTACCATTTTTTGAAGTCTTCTTGGCCACAGTCTGCTTTTCCTCAGGGGTCCTGCTTCGGCGGGTGTACTGTCGGGGTTCGTTGCGAACCGGAGGTTGGCGGCGGTTGGTGGGGTTTGATGACACGTTGGTCTGAAAATCCAAGTGGGGATATTCGAGGCCTTGAAGTCATCATGCCTGCTTTGAGATGCGTCAAAATATAAATGTCCATCTCAAAAGGCTTGTATTTGCCGTTATATGGCGACTCTCGGCTGCGACATCTCAATCTGTAAAATGGAGCTCTGAGAGATTATCGGTGTGTCTATCTGTATATTACGGTTATTTTGCTGGCGATCAACAACGTTTTGCACAAAAATTAAACATAGACAATTGTATTATGGAACTGACGAGCCGTTTGAGATCAGCATGAATCCGTCTCACCATGCGGTATAACTGCTAGTATCCGATGAATCAGCAGCATTGTTTTTATTGGTGAGCTATGCTCAGACATGATCATGTCAAGGGGGGATCAATGCTCAATCACGCGACTGTATTACTGGGTCAAACCTTTATTGATCTGTCTGAAATGGAACATCTGGCATTCAGCCAGCCTGTGCATTCTCACGTCGGAGTTGCCCGCAGGCTGCAGCAATGTCCCGACCTCGGCTGGCGCGGATGTGAACGTTGACCCCTTTGCTGCGGAGAATGTTTTCAAACTGCAGGACATCCTGAGTGTCAGGACGCTTATAGGGTAGCCCCTTGACTTCGTTGTAGCGGATCAGGTTCACATTGCTCCGAAGCGTCCGAGCGACCTTGGCCAACTCATGAGCTTGCTCAGGTTGGTCATTGACGCGGCCCAACAGGATGTACTCCAGGGTGATCTCACGGCCGGTCTTCTTAAAGTAGTACTGACCGGCGTCCATGAGTTGGTTGACGGTGACATAGTCTGCCCAGGGGATGAGCTGGCGACGCAATTCGTCATTGGGGGCATGGAGACTGATTGCCAACGTGATCGGCAGGTCGATTTCCGCCAATCGGCGAATCTGAGCAGGGAGTCCGACGGTACTGACGGTGATTTTTCGGGCTGAGATGCCCATTCCCCATGATGCGTTAATAAATTGTACCGCTTTGGTCACTTCTTTGAAGTTGGCCAGTGGTTCGCCCATCCCCATGAACACCACATTGGAAATCCGTCCGATCCCCGGAAGTCTGGACAACTGCCAGACCTGTTCGACGATCTGACCGCTGGTGAGATTCTGGTCGACACCATCCAAACCCGATGCACAGAACTTGCACCCAACCGGGCATCCGACCTGGCTGGAGATGCAGGCGGTCTTGCGACTCTCGCTGGGGATCATCACGCATTCGGTCTGATTCGCCATATCCACCACGGGGAGTTTGGCACCCGACCAATCCATGAGTAATTTCTGCACACCATCGGTCGCAAGCTGATGACGAACCGTCTGCCCACGCAGAATCACAAAATGCTCTGCAAGCTTGGCACGGTCGTTCTTACCCAGATTCGTCATCTGATCCCAACAGTCGACCTGCTTTTCATAAATCCACTGCAAGACCTGCTTGGCACGGAATGCCTGCAAACCAAGCAGCTTAAAACGTTCGGCCAATTCTTCCGGGGTCAGATCAAAGACATGTGTCAGGACAACTTCGTTCATAACATGTATCTTATACCAAATGTGAATTGGAATACGATCAAGACATTAATAAACCGCAGAGTCGCAGAGGACGCTGAGGTAGGACAGGATAATATTAATCAAATCCTGTTTGATCTCTGCGACCTCTGTGTCTCTGCGGTAAAAACGATTGAGTGAGTTTTCAAAACTATGTCCCAAACCATCGCCCCCAATGACGTGAGCCTGGCAGTTGATCTGGCAGGTCTGAAACTTGATAACCCCATGATGACCGCCTCGGGGACCTGTGGCTATGCCTACGAGTACCAGGACTTCGTCGACCTGCACACCTTCGGCGCGTTTGTCACCAAGAGCATCTCCGTGGAAGTCCGCAAGGGCAACGAAGCCTACCGCATTGTCGAAACACGCGGCGGGATGATGAATGCCATCGGCTTGGCCAACGTCGGCCTGGACGCTTTTGTCAAAGATAAATTGCCGCAACTGGTGTCCATGCGAGAAAACGGCCCGCGTATTGTCGTCAACATCGCTGGGCACAGCATCACCGACTACGTCACCGCTGCAGGCACGATCTCGCAAAACATCAGTGTCGATGCCATCGAACTCAACGTCTCCTGCCCCAACGTGGGTGACGGCCTGGTCTTCGGCACGGACCCGACCATGCTCAAGAAAGTCGTCGCAGAAGTCCGCGCTGCCATGCGTGATGACTGCAAACTCATCGTCAAGCTTTCGCCCAATGTCGGTGACATCACCAAGACAGCCGGCGCAGCAGTGGACGGTGGGACCGACATCCTGAGCATGATCAACACCTACACTGCCTTGGCCATCGACGTGAACAAACGCCGCCCGCGCATTGCCAACGGCACAGGTGGTCTCTCCGGCCCGGCGGTTCGCCCGTTGGCGGTCTACCTCACCAGCCGTGTTTACCGCGAAGTTGCCAAGGCAGCAGGCGTTCCCATCATCGGCATGGGGGGCATCCAATACTGGCAGGACGCCGCTGAGTTCCTCATTGCCGGTGCCACCGGTTTGGCTGTCGGCACCGCGCTCTTCGTCGACCCGGCAACCCCCGTCAACGTCATGACCGGACTCAAAGAATATCTGGCCAAACAAGGCGTCACCGACATCAACGATATCATCGGCACCCTTAAAATGCCCGGTGATCAAGGATTTTGATTTGTAAGTCCATGGATGAACCACAGAGTCACAGAGACACAGAGGAAAGCAAAACAAGCTGATTTTTCTCCGTCTTTTTCGGGCTCTGTATCTCTGTGACTCTGTGGTTAAAGCCCGAACGACCGTCATGAAACACACCTTCGATGATCTCCTTGAAGAACACATTGCCAACCTGCCTGATTGGGTGGCTGTCCGTCTGGAAGAGATTCCGGTGATTGTGGATGATGAACCCTCGGATGCGGATTTGGCGCTCGTCGGACTGAATCGAAACAGCAGTGAACTCTGCGGACTTCACACCGGCGTGCCGATCACCGAACGCCGTGTCGAACATGCCTGGCGCATGCCCGATCACATTCAATTGTTCCGTGGCCCGATCAAGCGTGTTGCAAAAAACACCGGCAGTTCACTGTCGGAGCAAATTCGTATTACACTATTGCATGAAATCGGCCATCACTTCGGTTTGGATGAAGACCAGTTAACCGAACTGGGTTACGGCTGAGTTCAACGACATTGCAAACCTTAAAACGCCAAGAGAAATCTGTACGCTCATGCTCAAACTTGCCACCATTCTGGACAACCCCGGCGAACCGACCGCCAAGACGCGCTACCGTGATCCGAACCTGCTCAAGCAATTGGGCTACAACGGTCTGGTCCTTTACGAGACCACCGGCCTTTCAGGATTGACGGGCGCTGACAGTGTGCAAAGCGGTGAACTCCGCCGTTGGATCACCAAGGGCTATGACCATGTGCGTGCTGTCACCGAACAAGCTAATCAGGCAGGCCTTGATGTCTATCTGACTTACGACGTCCTGTCGTTGGCAAGATCCATTGTCGATGATTCACCGGGACGCTATGTCTGTAAGAATCGTCCGGGGACACTGTGTCCTGCAAGCGAAGACACGCTCAATAAATCCGTCGAAGCGCTCGATCATTTGATGCGCACGTTCAGTGATGCAGCCGGCGTGGTCTTGCGTATCGGTGACAACGATGCAGGGCGACTGCCTTACCTGGTGGGTAATGATCTCTACGCACCGCATTGCCCGCGCTGCAGTCAGTTCGGACGTGCTGATCGTATCGTCTCCGTGCTGACGCGCTTTTATGAGATGATCGTTGGCACGCATAACAAGCGTTTAATCGCTCGTGCCTGGAACCTGCGCCCCAATGGGATGCATGACTCCGTGGAACTCTGCGAGCGCATCCGTGATCGCCTGCCCGGTGAAGAGACCGACGATCGCTTTGTGCTCAGTTTCAAATACACGCAGACGGACTTCTGGCGGTACCAGCCCTGGAATCAGGCGTCGCTGTGTTTTGGTCAACGCCCGATCATGTACGAACTGCAATGTCAGCGTGAGTTTGAAGGCAAGGGCGGTATCCCCAATTGGCAGGTGCCGATCTGGCGCGATGGTGATCCGGCGATCGAAGACGAAGACCAACGCGGGGGGTTGGCAAAAGTCACCAGCAAGATCAACTTCTCCGGTTTGTGGGCCTGGGTCCGCGGCGGGGGATGGGGCGGCCCCTTCGTTGCCAATGAAGATTGGATCGACGCCAATGTCTATGCCGTCCCGCGATTGGCGGAGAACCCTTCCATGCCCAGCAATCAGTTGGCAGAGGAATGGGTCGACAAACGCGTCGGCGTTCCCAAGACCAAAACCAAGAAGGCCATCTGTGACGTCCTCGAAGCCTCCGTCCAGTTCATACTCGATGGCTTTTACATCGGCCCGTATGCTTCCAACAAGGCAGACGCCTGGCATCCCAACGCGGATTGGATATCCGACGATCTGGTCGATGCCGAAGCGGCCTGGCGGATGATCCTGCAACTGTCATTTGATAAACTCGATCAGGTGGGTGTCGAAAAGAATCGTGCAGTCGCAGCCGTCAGTGAAGTCCGCCAGACATTGCACAAGCAAATCAACGAAGCCAACAAATCGCGCGTCGAACCGATGTTCAACTCGCTGATGTACACCGAGTCACTGTACAGCGCCATCAGTGATCTGCTTCAGGGCATGGTCGCCTTCCGTCAATGGCGTCGCACCAAGGAACCAGCACACGCAGAAAAAGCACGTCACCGTCTGCTCAGTTCACAAAGCCATTGGAATCACCACTGCCAACGCCACGCCAATCTCTCCGGCACGGCCACCGCCTTCCGCGAATCCGGCTTCTGGGATTTGACGCAGAAACTCCTGGGCGAGATGGCGTAAAGGCAACCGAGTCAAGATGACTCGGCTGTGTGTTTGGGATGGGCATCATAATATAGACCGGTCATCTTGACCGGGTTTGCCTTGAAAAATGATGGGGGACTGTCATGCAACACACGCTGGGTATCCATTGGATTGCCACCACGCATGACACATGGTTACATGGTGATCCCCGCAATTCATGGCAACACGGCCGTCTCATCGGGCCAGACCCGTTTCTTCAAGCATCGATTGAAAAACGCATGCAGCATGATGCTGTGATACTCAATCCAACGGAAGTGTTGGTCGTTGCAAGCATCATCGGCAGTCTCTGTCGATCACATGGTCATACGGTGTATGCAGCAACCTTCCAACCAACGCATCTACATGTGGTATTGGCACCATTGATTGAAGATGTCAAAACCGTGATCGCCCGATTCAAGAAGCAATCAGCCAATGTTGTGCTCAATGTCCGACGAAAAATGGGGGACAACTCAAAGCACTTGTGGACACAGGGGCAATTCGCAGTATTCATCAATTCAGAGGATCATTTGCTCAATACCATTGAATATGTTCGAGAGCACAATCGACACGTTGGCAAGCAAGATGATCCATATGATTGGCTTAGTCCATTGGAAACCGAGTCAAGATGACTCGGCTATATTGGGGGTTATCACATAGCCCGGTCATCTTGACCGGGTTTGCCTTGCGAAGGCTGTTGGTGTCTTCTTTTGTTTGGTTTTTTTAGTTCTGATTTAGTTGTTTTTTAGTGGTTGACTTTCGGATTTCGTTAGGTAATATCAAAGCGTTCCGTATCTGATTTTCCCGCTCAAAATTCAGTGACAGGCTAGGGGGCCAGTCATGTTCAAGACAACGCTTGGGCTGTTTGCAGCACGGTGTGTGTTGTTGGTGTTGCTATCCCTTGGATGCGTATCAACGGCTACAGGAGAATCGCGCATGTCACAACATCAAAATGCTGTGGTGGATCAAAAGAATCATCATGAAATACAGCATCAAGACGATCGAGTCTGGCTGGAGAATGTACCTCACGAGGAGCTGGTTTACAGTTGGGATTGCTCGCTTCGCGGGATTCATTTGATTCTGCAGGATCGTGGCGTGGACATCAGCTTTGATCAGTTGGTGGCACTTTCCGGTGATGCTTTTTTTATCTGTTTTGCAGATGCGCCGGATACATTCCCAGAGTTGGTCATGCCGACGGACCCGTTGGTGAATGTTGCCAACGCGCTGGGATATGAGAGTCGTTGGCTGATCACGGACAGCAAGTATCGGGCGCACCTGAATAAGTCTGAGCCGGATATTGAAAAACGTCGGGCCATGACACAGCAGGTGGTGGACCAGATTTGCGAGCAGGTGGATAGGGGGCGTCCGCCATTGGTTGCCGGCGCATCGCAAATCGGCTGTGGCAATTGGTCACTGGTGGTGGGGTATGACAAGGCCAACAAGCAATTTTGTCATAACGGCCTGCATAAAGAACCCGCCTACAGTTGGCATAACATCCGTGGGATCAGTTATGCACTCAATGATGTTGATGGGGAATTCGGGTACTGGAACGGTCGGCCGCGTGGGACTGTCTTGCCGGGCTTTGAAGGCGGTTGGTTGGTGAATCCTGTTTTCATTCTTGGGGATCAAACATCCACGCCCGATCAGACGCAGGTCGCATTGATAACACTCAAACGTGCGGTCGAACTCTATCACGCCAAGCCGATCCATTTTTTCGGTGGCATGCATTATTTTGGTGATCGTGCGTATCAACAATGGATCAATGCAATCAACACCATGGATGATCCCAAGGATTTGGTCTTGGATCAGGTGGTGCGCGGGCGACATGCAGCAGCAGCGTATTGTCGATCTATCAAGACACTGTTCCCACAGTCAACGAATCAATTGGATATGGCAGCAGATGCCTATGACAAGTTGGTGAAAATCGCACACGATGCCTTTGCGGACTTGATTCCATTTGACTGGGAGAATCCCAAGCGTGAAAAGTGGGGCACGCAGGAACAGCGCACGACACAGCGACAGGCATTGATGCAGATGCGCGACATGGAACGTATTGCCATCGAAGCTATCCGGTCCGTGGTGATGCAGGCCAATGTGGTGCGTGATGGGGATAAAGTCTGGATCAAAGGTGTCGATGGTTTTTCGACTTCAAAATGGGTGGATAGCGTTCACGGCTCGCAGGCTCGCATTCTTGAATCGATGTCGCATACGATGAATTACGAGGACTTGATTGGTTACAGCGGCTTTGCGTTTCGCGTTGGGATTCACGAAGCGTTTTGCCCCAGTGCCGGTCACCCGTGTTGTGGTTACATGTGTCTGGATAACGGCAATAAAGCCTTGCCATGGACTTTCAAGTTTTATGATTCGATGCCATGGAGCAAACCCAAGGATGACCGCGCAGCGTTTGAAGCAGAAGTCTGTGCAGCCATCAAACAAAGCATTGATGCGGGGATTCCCGTGCATTATGGCGGAGAGGAAGACGGGCTGATCATTGGCTATGCAGATAAGGGGAAACGTTGGTGGTGTGTTCACCCGTATTACAAGGATGGGAAAGAAGCGTTCTGGCATGACAAGGTAGAGCCCAGGGGCGTTCAGAGTTTTGCAGGCCCCAACTGGCCATGGATGGTCTCGGTTTGGCAAAAACCAAAGCCAGTTGATGAACAACTCACCACGCGACAGGCAACGATCAACGCACTCAAACAAGCGGTCGATATGTGGCATCACCAGGTCGATGCCAATGTGCCGGACCGCCCCAGGCATGTCTACTTCTCCGGAGCGCAGGCTTATGACCATTGGATCAATTGGCTTGATGATGTTCAAGCAGGCAAGGTCGAAAAACCGGACGCAGGCATGATGGGTAATGCATGGTGTTTCTGCGTGCTGGTGCATTCACGCAATATTGCAGCCAAATGGCTGAAGCGGCAGGCCCAGGATTTTGACGGCAAAGCACGTGAGCAAATGCTCAACGCTGCAAAAGCCTATGCGCAGATTCCTGAAGTCTGTTTGAAGGATATCAATAGCACATGGGATATCGCCTTGCCACCGGATCGCTTCAATGACTGGACACCTGTTATGCGACAGATGCAAATCAAACGATTGAAGGCATCACGTCAATGTGATCTTGATGCGATTGTCGCAATCCAGAATGCACTGACAGCTTTGGAACGGGAGAAGCAATGACATCGACAACACAACGCCATGTCCATGAAAGCGTCCCCCGTGTCGGTTTCTTCCCGGATGTCATGAACAACGGCGGTAAGTCTTGGCCTGAGGACATCATTTTCCCGTCATGCATGCGTGCGATCATGGAATTTTTCGGGCATCCGGAATATGACTATGTCCACTTTGTCGGCGTGACCGGCGCGGGGTTTTTCCTGAACTGGAAAGACGGTTGGTACGGGGACAACTGCGCAATTTTTTACATGGCACCCTATGACGAGCATCTGAAACTCTTTGCGTATGCATACGAATCCACCGGCTATCCGATGGTCTTTTCCCCAGTCAAAGGTGAACAGGGCATTGATGCGCAGGAAGTCCGACAGCGAATCATGCAGGACATTGATGCTGGTCGCCCCATCATCTCGCATGGTGTGGTCGGACCACCCGAAGCATGCATCATCACCGGCTATGATGACGGGGGTGATGTGCTGGTCGGTTGGAGTTTCTTTCAACCACCGCAGTATCAAACCACCGATGATGACGAAGCAAACGGTGCAGATGGTTTTGAAGCCAACGGTATGTTCCGAAAGCATGATTGGCAAAGACGGGTTTATGATTTGTTTCAATTCGGTCCGCGACAAGAACCCCTTGATCCTGCAATCGTCCGACGACGCTCCTTGCAATGGGCCATCAAAGTGACACATACGCCAAAAACATGGGGCGGACGCCATAACGGCTTGGCAGCGTTCGATGCGTGGGCTGCGCATCTGCTGTTGGATGACCAGATATCACCGGACAACACCAAACCACCCAATGCATCAGAGACACCATTTAGTGTCCATGATGATGCTGTCGGTCACCTGGCTGAATCCCGACATTACGTTTCAGAGTATCTTCGTCGGATGGCTGAGCATGAACAGAAAATGCGGGCGCACTTACTCAAGGCAGCCGGTTGCTATGCCGCGGAGCATGACCTGATGTGGGAAGTCTGGGATGGTGTCGGCGGGATCGGGCGGTCCCCTGAACACGCATCGCGGTTTGCGGACCCCCGGGTGCGACGCAAGATCATCCCACTGATCGAAAAAGCAAAGCACGAAGAACTCACCGCCATCACTTACATTCAGCAAGCATTGGATAAAACACAGGAAGATGCAGCAAATGACTGAGCAACTCACACTCACATCCATCGTCGATGAAGTGAACACCAATCGTTTGTGGGGTAAACCGCATTGCTGTGGTCGCCGTGTCAAACTCAGCAGCTTCATCACCAAACGCCAGGGTGTCCCGGGAAGCTATTGCAATCTCTTTGCACCAACGGATGAGGAATTGGCGGACGGCTATCGCTTTTTCACCGGCGAACGCATTTCCACCAACGCAGGCATGCGACACATTCTTGGCGAGGAAGCATTGCGTGCCTTGGTGATCATGGCCCCACGCACAAAGTCCGGCAAGGCTGCCATCGACCGTGCTGCGGAGGCCATGAGTCAGCGACTTTACGAAAGCGAAACCCAACACGGCGGAGGCCTGCGGGATCGTGGACTTTACTGCTGTATGCGATGCTCGGTTGCCCTGTGGCGGGTGTACAGTGTCGGCGTGATTGACGATGCGCAGCAACGCTTAACCTGTGGTCTGAAAATTCTCAAAAGTAAACGCAACGATCAACACGATTGGCAGTCATTCCCGTTTTACTACACCCTCTCAGCACTGATCGACATGCAGCATGAGTTGGCAGACAAAGAACTGAAATTCGCCTTGCCCGCCATCGAGAAACGCTACAACCGTAGTGCGCAAAACAGTGATGATGTGTACATCCAGCGCCGTAAAAAAATCATGGAACTGGCTATGCAACGCGTGGGGTGAGTTGTGATACCAATCCTGCTAAAAACGCTTGCATTGCATTGATTTGAGTACCGGGTGTGAATCCGTTGCAGATGCCTTGATGCGTCTTCTGACCTGTGGCGCATTGATATGCAATGCTCATCGCGACACGCGTTCTTGGTGGTTTATTGCAGCTGATTTTTCACCTACTGCAACAGCGAGCCGGCTCGTGTCGAGCCGGTCCGGGCTGACACGGCCCGGCTCACTAAGACATTGCAAGTAACATACATTTGAGCTGCAACGATCCACTGTGTGCATTTTCCACTCAAAAGTAGCGTCTGACGCGCTCATGTCTGCGTGCGTCTTCAATGAAAAACCCATTCAATAGCTGTGTATGAAAACCCTGCTGCTCGGGGTATGTTTCGAGCATCGTTTGTTCGGAACTAGCCCATCACCAGGAGCAACAGGATGAAGACTGATTCTACCATGTACGTCGGCCTTGACTATCACCAATCGAGCATTCAACTGTGTGTGATGGATGCTGCGGGCAAGACGCTGCTCAATCGCAAGTGCGACAACGATCTGCTGGCGTTGACACGACATCTGCCTAAGGGCGTGAAGGTGCAGGCGACGATCGAAGCGATGCCCGGCAGCGCGGATCTGGCTGAAGCCCTTTGCAGGCAACCGGGCTGGTCGGTGCATCTGGCTCATGCTCAGCACGTGGCCCGGATGAAGCGGACACGCGAGAAGACCGACCGCAGTGATGCTTACGTGCTGGCGGATTTGACGCGCGTGGGTTACGTGCAAAAGGTGTGGCTGCCGCCCCAATCGGTGCGCGAGTTGCGACGGTTGGTCAGCCATCGATTGCAGTTGGTGGATCGTGCCAAGGCGTTGAAGCTGCGCGTGGGCAGTTTGCTGCGCGATCACCGGGTGAAGCTGGCAGGGACGAGATGGAGCAAGCCATGGCTTTTGGCGTTGGCTCAAACCGTTGCGTCGTTGCCTGCTGACAGTGCGTGGATCATCAGTGAGCAACTTGACGAACTGGCGCATCTGAGCATGCGGATCAAGGCGGCTGATGCGCGGCTCAAAGAAGTGACGGCCCAGGACACGTTAACCGGACACCTGCTGGCTCAGGCGGGCGTGGGATTGATCACGGCCACGGCATTGCGTGCAGCAATCGGACGATTTGATCGGTTTAAAAACGGTAAGTCGCTTGCACGTTACTGCGGGCTCAGCCCACGCAACGCCTCGTCGGGCAGTCGTCAGAATCAAGGCGGTTTGGTGGATGATGCCAACAAGCGTCTTCGCAGTTTGCTCATCGAGTTGGCTTGGCGACTGATGCGGGCCTCCGGGGGTTCCGGGGGCGTTGGAAAGCGATGGCTTGTCGTTTGCGTGACCGTGGCAAAGCATCGTGTCTGATCGCTGCAGCGGTGGCCAATCGTTGGGTGCGTCAGTTGCATCACCAGTTGGTTGAGGTGATCGACGATGCCAACGTGACGAGGCAAGTGCCTGCAACGATGTGACGAATTGGAAGTGACGGCAAGGATGTGAGAGGCCGTGTGCTGCCCCTTTGGATATCGATCATGAGCTCGACTCGCGGCTGGGCTTGATGCTCGCTAATAGCTGGGGCAGTGATCGAAATCTCGCAACCACCCACATGGGCTAGCCAATGCGATGCTCGAATAGAAGCTTGGGACGCGGCAGGCGGTCGAACACAAAAATTGTCATCGGAAGAAAAAAACTTGACAGCAGCAGGCTTTTCATAGAAGCCGCGAGCTGACAGCGCACGCGTCACACGTCCACGCGACACTTGAGTGAAAAATGCAATAATGGGATTGGTATTAAAGCACTACTTTTTCATCGCTTGAGAAGTTGCTTGACCCACTGTGGATTAATCGGCTTGGGAACCACGTCATTGTTAGCCCGAGGCGCGATCGGTCGTGCGATGATCAATGTCCGTCCACTGAGTTTGGCCCATGCCCGACCTTGATTATCCTTGGCTAACACACGGTCACTGTTTCCAACACGCAGACTCTGATAAACACCCTGGCTGTCTTCATGTCTGGCAGCATTGAAATGTCTGGCCAGCGAACTTCCCGCTTTGGCATCAGTTGGCCAGAGTCCGACGTAGATGATGTGTTTGCCTTGCTTAAGCCACTGGTCAATCTGCGGGCCGAATCGTTTGACCACTCGGGCATTCTGCAGGTTCACCACAATCGGGTCGGCATCAGGTATCTCCAGGTTGGAACTCACCGCCCAATACTCATGCGTGCCCGGTTGGAGCATGATGGACTGAATGATGCTTGAGGACTCGGTTGCGTACATCGCAGTGTCACGCGTCAGTGGCTTGCCTGCAACACGGAAATACCAAGCATGGCCTTGCGGGTATGCCATGGCCAACGGAACCGGCTTGGGCCAATTGTTCTGGATCGGCGTGACGGTGTCGGTGATCCACTTCACCTGCTCGGGCAAGCCATCAAGATTGCTGTTACCCCACAGACGATTGGGCTCAAGTCGCCAACCGAAAAAGAAGAATCCCTTGGCACCAAACTGTGCGGTGGTCTGAACGAAATTTTCGACATACTCACGGTTAGGCCAACCTTTGACATCCTTGTTGCCAGCAGCAGCGGAGTATCCCATCTCCGTCCCGATGAGCCACATGGTCTGTGACGCCAGACGCGCTTCAGCAGCACCGGTTGAAAGTCCGGATGAGACCACGCTGCCCCATGCCGGGTAGAGCTCCAGCCCAACCCCGTCAAACCCGCCGGGAGTCCGGTTAACGGTTTCGATATTCACCCACGGGCTCACCCGCTTGAACACCACGGGAACATTGACGATCTTCTTAATCGCCATCGCCAATCGATCCCGCTGCATCGCATAGCTGACGCGGACCGCGTGACAGTAATCATCCCAACCTTCTCCAAGATCATCATGCGTCACTAAAACTTGATGGGTCACGGGATCAATCCACCATGCTCGTTTGTCGAAGGCTTGGTTCTCCAGGTCATGTAACGGCAGCAGCCGCGAAGCCTGTTGCCAGTCGGTGAGATCATCGGTATTCAGAGACCAAGCATCCGCAAGTTTGTTGAGCGATCCATAACGGTCTTGAAGCCACGTTGCATACCAGCTTTCAAAACCATCACTACGAACACGCACCGATTCGGACTCATTAAATAAGCCTTCTTCATTACCCGACGGATCAATGAACAATCGCAGGTTCGGCCCCCAGTTGATTTGCTTCAGCCACTGGTAATGTTCGACGAAATCATCCATCCTGTCCCAGAGATTGGTGAAGTGTTCACCACGTGTGACCTGTGCCAAGCCGTAGTACTCACCTTCTGCAAGTCCGTCGTGTTTGAGTTTGACGGTGGCAAGCTGACCGCTGGTAGCGTCCTCGGTTAAGTCCAGTTGAATAAAGTCGGGTTTGTGTCCTGCATCCAGATTCATTTGCAGGTCGATGTGATGCACCTTGGGATTGGACACCGGGCCGACCAGTAGCAACGAATGGATATTTTGGCGAGGCAGGTTAATGGTGAGTTGTCCCTGTGAATCGACTTTGCCACTGATGAGGCCTTGCTTGGTGTTCGAGCGAATCGGGTAAACCGGCATGGGGACACGGTGTCCCAATTGCCAACCATAGGGAAGTCCGCGTTGGTTAAAGTCATTGATGACGGCTTGTTTCTGCCAAAGGGGACCGTGCCCGAGATTCACATACAACGTTTGGAGTCCGGCTTTGAGACCATCGTCCAGTGACTTGTGGTGGGCTTCCCATTTTTTCTGACGAATGGATTCGTCCATGGTCGGGAAGGTGAGGACGGGCGAGCAGAACATGCCACCAACGGGGACCCAGGGCTTACCATCCCAGATGAGCATGTGATCATCGCGGACATACCAGCGGTGTTCAACGTCATTGTCTTCACGGTAGATGCCGTTGGACAGTGGTTTTTGAGATGGGGTTTGAGACTTGTTTTGCAGCGTGAGTGTGTGTTTGGACGGATTGGTTTGTGCGTGAACAAAGACGCTGATTTTTCCATGAGTCAGTTGTTGCCAACGCGGTATTTGTGGCAGTGAGATTTGCAGTTGTGTTTGACCTGCGGTGACCGGGATGTCGGTCGCTGCGCGAAGCAGGTCCTGATCGTCATGCAGCCAAAGTCCCAGCATGGTTTGAGAATCAGCAACGCGATCCAGCGTGACATTGATCTGCGTTTGCTTGTCGTTGGACCACGCGATCTGTTTGATGTTCAGTGAGCGATTGTTCTGCGTGACAGGGGCAATGCCTTCGATGCGAACATGGGGCAAGGTGTCGGACTGGATGTGCATGCCGAACTGTGACATGAATTGGAGTTGGTATTGTTCGGTCGGTAAATCAGCAGGCAGTGCCCATGTGACCGTTAACTGGTGCAGATCATCGGCGACGGGCTTGGCGGTGGCAGGCAGGAGTTCTTCACCTTTACGTGAGAGAACGCACTGCAACTGAGAGACGGGTTGTGAGACATGCATCTTGGCGGTGAGTTGCTGACCCGCGGTGATGGATGCTGTGTTGAACACTGCCTGCGAGACGTTGATGGTTTGCATGGGTTGGTTCATGTCGATAGCGAAAAAGCCGTTGACATACATTGCCATGTAATCATCCATCGCACGCCGTTTCGCGCTTTGCAGACGGAGTGTGATGGGTGTGTTTTTCGTCAGATCAAATTCACCAAGACACGTCCATGACATGGCATTACTCGGTCCCCATTGCGGGGTTCCTTTTGAGGGTGCCGGGACGGGCATAAGATTCTGGCCGGTGATCTGAAACTGCATCGGTGATGTGAAGGCGACGCCTTGTCGTGTGGTTGCAACGAACAGGGCATAGCGAGATGTTTTGCTGGGAATCCAGTCATATTCAGCATAATACGGGACCGTTGGATCAGCCTTCATTTTCTGAAGGATGCCGCGATACTTGCCTTCATAACAGTCTGACATGGGGATGGTATGGAGATTGGTCCGTTGAGGCTGAATTTGCCAGACCGCTGCATCAAGCGTGATGGGGGGCGTAATGAGCACCGGCGGAAGTTTGGCGGTTTGACTGCCAGTTGTTGGTGATGCCCCAGCGTACGTGTGATTGGCTGTTGTGATGGCCAAAGTCAGCAGGATGAAACAACAAGTGATACGCGCGATCCAATGCATGGATTGTCCTGTCTTCAAATCAATTGGAATCATGATGAAAGTTCGCGAACTCAGCGGATATCCTGGGGGAGCCAGACATACTGTTCGCCCGGATTCGCGCCACCGGAAGATGTGGTCACATTGACAAACGCTGCATGCATATCGGTAAAGAGAATGTTGTTGCGGAAGCCGCCTTCGTCATGCCATGTTTTCTTGGATGCATAGCCCGGCCAGAAACTTGATCCAGCCATGTACATGGGAAGATCGCCCAGGAGTATGGTTCGCGTGGGATAGTCCATTTCAGTGAGTCGGAAGTAACGGTTTGCACCATGGGCACTGGTGAAGGGCGAGGCTTTGCCCAGCCAGGTATTCCATGTGTAGCTGGTGCCCCAGTCTTTCCAGACTTTGCCACTGATGATCCCTGAGACACAGCCGGTGTTATCGCGTGGGCATTTGTAGATTGAATCGTCTGTGATGTAGGGCACCAGGGCACGTGTGCTTCGCGCCGGAGCAGCGCCGACATAGGACCAGTCACCACCACCCCAGATGTATTGGTTGCCACTATGCGGGAAGTGAAGCTCGTTGTCATTGAGATAGATGGTCCAGATGACACCGGTTTGCTTGATGTTGCTCAGACAGGCGATGCGTTGGGCTTCCATTCTGGCTTTGCTCAAAGCAGGTAACAGGATGGCGATCAGAATTGCGATGATGCTGATGACCACCAGCAGTTCGATGAGGGTGAATGCGTGACGTTTTGGCATGTGCGATCTCCTGTGTCTTTGTGCAAACCCTGGGGATGCGTTGAATGTGTTGATCAAGCCTGATGGGTGCAGCCACATGATTGACGAATGAGTAAATCACAGTGCAATGCGATACACTCGGGCTTGAGCGGTTTGGCATGGTTTAAATGTTCAAAAAGCAGTCTTGCTGCCTGATCGCCGATGAGTCCGACGGGCTGGTTGACGGTGGTCAATGACAGGCCTGCCGCTTCAAAAAGTTGGGGCGAGAGATTGTCATAACCTGCCAAGGCAATGTCATCGGGGATACGTCGCCCGGCATTGCGCATCGCCTGATACACCCCCAAGGCCATGTTGTCATGAAAACAGATGATGGCATCGCAGGGGAGTTTGCCGTCGTGTTGGTTAAGCCAATCTTCGACGACTTCACGGGAGGTGATCTCAGTGGGGCGGACCTGGTCGACGGTCGCATGGAGGATGGGAGTCGGTTCGTAGCCTGCTTGTGTCATCGCGCGTTCAAAGCCCTGCATACGTGTCTGTTCAGCGACACCTGCAACGTCCCCCCAACTGATGATGGCAATTCGGCTTCGCCCGTGCATGAGCATGTGACGTGTCAGTGAGTACATGCCCTCAACGTTGTCCGCGGTCACGGATGTCGTTTGGACGCCGGGGATATTACGGTCGACCAGAATCAACGGTGTGCCAGTGTTGACGATCTGGTTGAGTCGATTGACGAAGCGTTCTTCACAGACATTATCTGCATCGGGATAGACGATCAGCCCGTCGAGTTGATGGTCTAGCAGTTGATCGAGCTTCTGACATTGCAGTTCGTGATTGCCATGATCGTGCGCCAGGACGATGCGATAGTCGTTTTCGGTTGCAACCTGTTCGATGGCTTCGACCATCTGCGCGATCATCGGATTGCGCACCGTGGGCATGAGCAGACCGATGGTCTTGGTGCGTTTACGAATGCCTTCAAAATCCTGAACATGGCGGAGTAGAAACGTGCCACTGCCTTGTCGGGCTTCGAGGACACCTTGTTCGCAAAGCCGACTCACCGCGCGTCGGATGGTCGGGCGGGAGACGCCTAACCGCTGAGCGAGGGTGCGTTCGGGGACGAGTTTGTCGCCGACCTGCATGTTGCCGAGCACTTTGTGTAACGCCAATTGCACCTTGGCGTGAGCGGGTAACAGGGTGTCCATGGCTGTGGTTTGCGTGGTCATTTTGAACATCTCAAGATAAATTAAATTGGTAATGTGATTCTTACCAATTATCCAATCGGGTCAAGTGACCAATTTGAAAAAAGTCTGACAGATTCAGTTTTGAATGTTTAAATCCTTGTTCTACATTGCAATAAAACAGGGTTCATGCTGGCGGCATACTTGTCGATTTGTCATTTTCGTATCTGATGCCTATAGTTGACTTACAAGGGTGTAAATAATAATCCAGCTATTGCAAAGTGAGATGCGATCAATGAAGTGCTTTTGGTTTTCTCTGGTTATGGTCTTGATGTTGGGCGTTGGTGTGACATCTGCTGCCCCTGATGCCTGGCAAAAAACAATCGCTCCAGGTGAGCAGGGCTTCTATGCCATCACGGATAGTTCGATTCGGACCGCTGCCAATCAGAATGGTCAGTTGAGTTTGCATGTCTCGGTCCAGCGTGCAGGTGATCCTGATCAAAGTCAGCGAACAAGTCTTGTCAACACGGTTCTTGGTGCGGATCAGGCGTATGAGTTTGATGTCTTCCTGGGATACCTTGGCGTGGGTGATCAGGTGAATGTCGTGGCAATGAACACGTCGAGCAACATCGCACCGCCGACCGAGTTTTCATACAAGGTCACCAGGCAGACTGCGATTCCCGTCAGTGTCCTGCATGAAGATGTGTCACCTGCCAAAGCCTATCCCTTTGCCGGTGATTGGCGGATCAAAGAATTGCAGGATGCTGGCAAGCCCGGGACGCCGGTTGCCCAAAGTCATCACTGTGAAATTTTGGATGACAGTGTCCGCATCACCATGCCTTCAGGTAAAGCCATGATCCCGCGCGATCTGGTTTACACCGTCCCGCAGAGTGGCACGTATGCTTTACACGACACGCACATCAAACTCGACAAAGGTCATCAGGCTGAGATCAAACTTTTTGTTGGCAAGTCAATCCAACCCAAACGTACCTTACGCATCACCGACGAAGCATCACTGGATTTGGACCTGGGCTATCTTGCCAAAGGCGAACAGGTGCGTTTTGCATTTGGCACCGTGGATCGTTTGGTGCAGATCAAGATGACTGCTGCGATCAGTCAATGGGCGGTGCGTCGCGCGCCGCTGCGTGCTCATCGTTTTGAGGACGGTTTACTGGACATCTACGAACCGCAGTCGCCGCGACATGCCATCGACATCCCAGAAGAACATTGGTTCACCGTCGGTGCTGTTCCGGGGGATGCCACCGAGCAGATTCGCACAGCCATCAAGCAGGCGATCAGCAAACGGCAGAGCGATGACTACGTCGGCATCCGACTTGTGCGCGGCCAAACCTACACCGTTGCCAGTGAGCAAATCGGCGGACGCCTGTTTGAAATTCAAAATACATCACGCTTCGTCTTTGATGGCAATGGCGCAACGCTGAAAATCAACTCACCTGAAATTCAACGTGACGACATAGATTTATTCACCGTTGATGCATCAAACAAAGTCATGCTCGCGGACCTCAAAGTGGTTTGTGATAAGCTGCCCTATGCGACCGGCATGATCACCGGCCTTGACCCGCTGCATGGCAATACGCAGACGGTGACGTTTGATCTTGTCCCCGGATCACCGGACCCACTCAAGGAGATTGCACGCAAGGGCAATGCCAATGGTTATGCCTATGACCCGACCACGCCCGGCCAATTGGCATATGGTGCATGGTCGTTTTACCCCGGTGCTGTCAAGCCCAATCTCGTTGCTACCGACAAGCCCGGGCAATTCAAACACACGGTTACCCGCACGATGGACTCGCTGAAAATCGGTGATCGCTGGTTGATCAAGAACAAACGTGCAGGTGTCCTGTATCTCGTCACCCGTGGGGGCAGTGAAGATGTCACCCTGTGGCAATTCGATTGCAAAGCCTCCGGCGGGGGACTCCTGCGGAACTGGGCGACCGATGCGATCAACATATTGGACACCAGCATCCGCCCGCATGATGGCCGTTGGATCAGCACCACGTCCGACGGCATTCACGGTCGCGGCCGAGAAGGTGTCTGGGTGGAGAACCTGTTTATCGAAGGTATCTGCGAAGACATCATGAACACCTACGCCCGGACCATGGCCGTCAAAGCCGATGATCAACCGGATGACAATGTGATCTCGCTGTTTCTCAACGAACGTGATCCCAAGATTCGCAACAAGCGTCAACTACGAAAACTCTCTACCGGCGATTCGCCACACGTCGGTGACAAGCTCATGTTCTTTAACCCCAAGACCGGCAATGTCATCGGCTATGCCATGGTCACCGCGGTCGACGGTTCGCGTTACACCTTATCCAATCCCGTCCCCGGCATTGATGCGTGGGAGTCCGACAGTGAGCCAGCGGCGACCATGGTCTACAACATGCGTGCAGCAGCCCGGTTTGTCGTCAAGGATTCAAACTTCGAATCGAGCATGCGCTACGCCATTTACATCAAAGCGCCCCACAGCATGATCTTTGGCAACACGTTCCAGAAGCTTGCATCACCGCCGATTTATGCAGCCAACGAACCGGGTTGGCCTGAAGGTCCAGCACCCAGCCATCTCTGGATACAAGGCAATACGTTTGTCGACAACAACTTCAGCTACATGTCCAGGCATCGCGCGTTTCTCAATGTCGATCCGGCATGTATCAGTATCTACACACGCAGCTTCACGCAAAAAGATAAAGACGGATTCAATGCCTACATCACGCATGACCAGTATGCCAACAGTAACGTCAAGATCATCGGCAATCACTTCATCGATTGGCGCGGGATGTGCATTGCGGTCCGCAACGCCCGAAACCTGCATATCACCGACAATACTTTCCACAACATGATTGTCGAAGATGCTGCACTCCGTCGGACTTTGGCCAACGATCCTGCGATGTCTGAGAACGGTAAAGGCGTGTATGCGGCCATCTTCCTGGATAGTGTCAATGGGGCGGTGATCAAGAATAACCACGTGACTTCACTGCCCGACGGTGTTGTTCTGATGCGACAGGGACAGGACGTTAAACACGTGGACACGGACATCAAGTGATGTTGTGATCATGTCAAGATCCTGCCACAAAGACAGCTTTTTTTGAGAGCGATTAAATTTTTGTCATTCCCGCGCAGGCCCGAATCCAGTGGCATTCTGTTGACGCTTGCATCTATCACTGGACTCCCGCCTGCGTGGGAGTGACGACGGATTTTGAAGTTGTGTTGGGAAAAGCGATAGCTTACAGATTCAGCCGACAGGAACAGTCAAATTCGTCTTACGCTTCCTCTTCACCAATACTCATCAGCAGCAGGCGTTTGAGTTCGCGCATGGCAGAGAGATCGCGCGGTGAACCCATGCGGTGATAGACCGCGATGAGATTGTTAAGCATGCGCTCGATCCATTGGTGATGGGTGGCAGGTTCGAAGAGGGCCTGGGCATTCTCTTCGTCGATCATCGCGCCGGTGACGTTTTCAATGATTTCGATAGCTTGTTCATCGGTGAGGATGCGCCCACCATTAAAGGGGTCAACAAGCATGACGTCCGAATCGACTTCAACTGCTGCCAGAAAGTGACCGGGTGTGTTAATGCCAACGGTGGGAAGGCCTAGGTCATGGGCTGTGATCACATAGATGAGACTCAGCGTGATGGGGATGCCTTTGCGGGTTGCCAGGACTTGAGAGAGCAGGCTGTTGGCAACATCGTCATAGTGTTCACCGTTACCCGAGAAAGCCAACTGATCAAACATCACATCATGCAAATGCGAAACCAGTGCTTTGGGCGTTTCAGTATGACATTGTTCCAGAACCCGATCACTGAGATCCTGCATCTGTTCGAGAATCTGTTCGGGGTAGGTTTTGGGATCACCGTGCATGGAGATCGCGATGGCAGCTTGAAGCAGGCCATCCATCGTGTCCATGTGTTCCAGGGCTTCCAGAAAATAGTTGTACACAGGTCGGCTGCAGAAAATCGGTGGCGAGGGGTGCATGGGAGGATTCCGTGTCGAGGTTTCCAGGCGGGTGCGTCCGGCACGGCTGTACGACAGGACAACCGGTACCACTGTTGCCAACTTCTTTTGATTGTAGACATCAAGTATCTGAAGAAAAGTCCAAACCTGATAAATCTTGATTTTTAATAGGGTTTAAAAAATCCTCTTTGTCTTGTGATAGGTGTTGAGCATGTTCGTTTAACATACTCTGAGGACATGCATCGCGGTGCATGCATCAAATGAAAAAACCCTCACAGAGATTCTGCAAGGGTCGGTAAAACGCAATACACCCGACAGGATTCGAACCTGTGACCTTCGGTTCCGGAAACCGGTGCTCTATCCAGCTGAGCTACGGGTGCGTGGTCAGACATTGTAATCTAATGCGATCATTCTCGCATGGTCGATTGACGTTGACGATTATCGGTCAGAATAAATTTTTTGGTCAATGGTGTTGACTTGCCCTGATTTATGGCAAGAATAAATTTAGTAAAACGATTACTGAAAGTTGAAGCATGGCTCGAAAAGCAAATACCACCCGACCGACCCTGGCGATGATTGCCAAGGAATGTGGCGTCTCCAATGCGACCGTCAGCCGCGTCTTGCGCGGGGATCATGCCCACGGTTTTTCGGTTCGGCCTGAGGTGCGTGATCGGATCATGCAGACAGTTGCCAAGCTCAATTACCGTCCTGATCTCACGGCCCGATCGCTTCGCGCTCAGCAGACGCATGTGATTGCAGTACTCGGTTTGAATCACCAATGGAAGAGTTCGTCGGATGTGAATAGCGCTGCCATCGGTGCAGCCGTCGATGTGCTTCACGAACTGGGATACAGTGTTTGTACCAGCTTCCCCAAGCCCACAGCCGACGGTTCCTCGGAAGGCCAACTCCCGCCATGGCGTGTCGACGGATACCTGCTGGTGGGCATTCAAACGCAGAAGAGTCTGGTCGAAGTCGAAGCCAGTGGTATTCCCTATGTCGGCATCAACACCCGCGTGGGAGCCAAAGGCTATGCCTGCCAGGTGGACGATGCGCTTGGGATCAAGAAGGTGCTCGACTATCTCCAGGAGATGGGGCACCAGCGGATTGCTTACCGCAATGGTTCTGCGGATCGTGCCCGCCCGGATTCGCATGCGGTGCAGGATCGTCATGCTGCCTTTGTCAACGAAATTACTTCACGTCAATTGCCCTTGCTTGATCATCATGAATCGATGGTGATGGATGACAAGGAATTTCTGAATCACACGCTGGCTGCCAAGGCGACGGCGATTCTGTCTTACGATCTGACTGAGTCGATTCGCCTGATGCAGGCAGCGTATCAGATGTCAGTCAACATACCCGGGGATATCAGTTTGGTTGGATTTAACGACGAATACCCTGCAGCCTTACTCACGCCCCCGTTGACGGTGATGGGCGTTCCCGCCCGTTCGATGGGACGCCAGGCAGCGGTCATGCTTGTGGACCTGCTTCAGGGACGCAAGGTTGATGAGCGTATTCGCGTGTTTGAAGAGCAACTCATCACCCGCCAATCCGTGGCACGTGTTTGAGTTGCTGGACTGATCGCTTCAATACCCAATTGCAAAAGGACCCCGTTATGCAATGGATGCCTAAACGAAATCGCAGTAAAACTCACGGACGCGGTTTTACGTTGATTGAATTGCTGGTGGTGATCTCCATTATTTCACTGCTCATTTCGATCCTGCTCCCAGCACTGTCCAAAGCGCGTGAAGCGGCAGAACGCACGCAATGCGCAACACAGATGAGACAGGTCGGCATGGCCATCTACGGTTATGCCGATATCTTTGAAGGCTGGTTGCCACCGGCAGCTGGGAACTCGGCGATCAACACGAAGACCTGGTTCTACAGTCTCGAAGATTTCGACCTGATTCAAGGCTACGATGTCAGCGATCAGGACAATAGGTCCGTCATGAATTGCCCGACCGCGTTCCGCAAAGTCATGCTCTCGCGAACCTATGGCATTAACACCAAACTCGGGGACACATGGGACAAGAAAGCGCTGGCTCACATTGACCGACTTCGCGTGCCCAAGCCGCTGAACGACATCGTCCTGCTGGGCGAAACCAAACCCAACTCGGCTGGCTCGTATTACGCTGACAGCATTCACTATGGCTCTGCAGCCAACTATGTCCATGGCAATCAAGCCAACTTCGTCTTTCTCGATGGCCATGTCACAACCACCAAAGATGGCGAGGAATACCGCGACAAAATCTATTGGTGGTTAGCCAACAGCGTCAAGTAAATCAACATTCAAGGTTCAAACAAACTCTCTCATTTCAGGTGAAACGCATATGAATTTCTTTGTGAAAACATCTCTGGCTATCGTACTGTCTCTGGCGACACTGGTGCAGGCCAAGACCAGAATCCCAACTCCCGCTGATCTCGTCCCATCCAACGCAGGTAAGCACGGCTTTGTCACCATCAACCCGCAAACCAAGCGATTGATGTTTGAGGATGGCACGCCTGCACGTTTTTACGGTGTCTGTTTCCAATCCTATCTCGAAGCCACCACGCCGATCAGCGATGAGACGATGACAACATTGCTCGATGATCTCAAAGAGATGGGGGTTAACGTCATTCGCTTCCAGACGCACACCACCAAGATGCAGGACGGCAGCCTTGGCGAAAAGATCAACCCGGTTGCTCTGGATAACCGTGACCGCTTTTTCGCCCATGCCATCAAGCGTGGGATTTACCTGCACATGAACCTGCACACCCGTGGCTATGGACAGGAGCTTGCCAAAAAGTATGGCGGTAACTCTGAGTGTATTGTCATGATCGATGACATCATTGAGATGAACAACAAGTTCGTGACCGATATGCTTAATCACGTCAACCCACATACCGGCCGGGCTTACAAAGACGAACCTGCCATCATCTCGCTGCAACTGGGGAACGAACATCACACCTATTCGCGTGAAGGCTGGCGTAACAAGTATGAACGTCACACCGGCCCGATCAAGGAAGAAGTCCAACGCAAGTTCAATAGCTTCCTCAAAGACAAGTATACTTCGCGCGATGCACTTGCCAAGGCCTGGGGCGACTTACTCAAGGACGGCGAAGATCCGGCTAAGGGTAATGTTCCGGTCTGTAACCCGTATGTTCGAACGTGGAAAGACACACGCGATCCCAATGCCAAAGAGTCGGATATGGTGTTGTTCTGTGATGCCATGCAGATTCGGTATCACCAGATCATGCGCGATCTGATTCGTAACAAGATCGGTGACAAGAAACATTTGATCTCGGATAACGGCTGGATTCGTGGCGATCGACTGATGCGTCAGACCGCCCATGCCAATCTCGATTTGATGGACCTGCAACACTATTGGCCCCATGGCCCACGTTGGCGTCTGCCTGAAAAGGATGCCTTTGCAGTCTCCACGATTCAGGATATGGGCATCTCCATCCTGGCAAGCATGAACACCGCCCGTGAGTTTGATGGCGTGAAAAAGCCCGGCTTTATCACCGAATACAACTCGCACATGGATAACCAATATGCCTGGGAACTTTATCCCGTGCATGCGGTGATGTGTAACCTTGCAGGCATCGATGGCACGACCGTCTGGTTGTACCAGTCAGACAGCCGCCCGGTCTGGTGGTCGGCGGATCACTGGTTCTCGTTTAACCGCGTGTACAGCGATGTTCGCGAACGCCTCATCCCATTTGTGCTTGGTGCGTATCTTGCACGTGTGGATGTCAAGGAAGAAATCGACTCGGAGAAACTTGAGGAACTTGCCAAACGCGTCGACGAAGGCAAAGCCAGGGGACTGAGTGTTGACTTTGATGCATCACTGGAAGAAAAGCTTGCAGCCAAGTCCTATGTCTCCTCCGACGAACAGGTCACCATCGACTTCCCGCAAGGCACGATGATGCTCAACACCCCCAAGGCCATCTTCCATGTCGGCAGTGGCTCGTTTAAGCATTCGTTGTTCACCTTCACACCCTACAACACCGACGAACGCTACTGCATCGGACTCTTCGCGCTGGACGGAGAGAGCTTTGAAGATGCCAAGATCATCCGCGTCTTTTCTATTACCGATGGCACATTCAACATGCCCGGTTTCTCCGGCAAGTGGCAGGGGTATAACCGGTTCAACAAGCCAAGCCGTCGCAGCAGTGAAAACGTCTCCAACCAATGGACACTCGATCGCGCACCCAACGTGCTCTACTTCGACCTGATCCGTAACTAATCGCGATCACAAACACGCAACACACTTTTGCAACGCTGCACCTTTGGGCGCAGCGTTGTTTTTATTGAAAGTTAAAGCATTTTCAAGAATTAATCTGCATCTTCCGGCATTCCCGCGCAGGCGGGAATCCAGTGGCATTCTGTGCGCACTTGCAGGTTCCATTGGACTCTCGCCTGCGCGGGAATGACGATCCCTGAGTCACAGGGATGAGAATTTGTATGATGCGATCTATAGATCACTCTTGGTCACATGAATCGTGTTGTTGCGATCGGATTGTTCGGATGGTTGAGTGATGATTTTAAAACCAATTGTCGTGGCAATGAGACTGCTGAATTTCGGGTAACGAATCACATACTCACCAAGTGAGTCCGTCGTCGCAGGTAATTCCGAGATCGTCTGTTTTCGAAGCAGGCGACCATCTGCATACATCTCCACAACCACATCCCCGGCAGCAACACAGCCGAGATTGGCAACGGTTAATTGCAATTCATCGGATTTGCGATCCCACGTTAACCAACTCGCATCAATCGCCGGGTCCGCCTTGGCGGGAGTCGGACTTGCGGGTTGAGATAACACAAGTTCGATGACAGATTGACCCGCAGTGACAGTGATTTTGTGCAGCGAACCACGATGGATATCTTCAAGTGCAGACATGGATGCGATCTGGTCGGCCATGTCATCGTCATTGGCGTCAGGCCCCATGATCAATTGGTATTGACCGGCAGCCAATGCCCATGGCCGGAGCGTGATCTGACGCGGGTTTGCATTGAAGTTAAACACCGTGACATGCAGGCCGGATTCTGAATAGCGATTGACTCTTGTCACAACATCAGTGCCCAGGTTTTCCCATGTGGCGATCGGTTGATAACCGTTACCAACTTTGGGTAGTTGGACTTCTTCAAAGAGGCCATGGCAACTGATCAGACCTAATATTTTCAATTGTTGTGATGGATCGTTGATGACGGATTGAAGTGCAAAATCCAGTAGTTTGCGGTCACCTTCAGCGATGAATGAAGCCAGGAGATTAAGCCTTGTTGGATCATCGATTTTTTGATGAGCACTTGAGGCAAGCAATGTGGCTTTGGCTTTGCCAGGGTTGGCGTCCGGGAGAATGGCAGGCATGCTACTGTCATAGGGAGTTGGTTTCTGGACATACCATTGCCAGAGATTTACAACATTTTGATTGATGCTTGAGATGGCTTTGTTGTCACTGGTGAGTAATTCAAAACCATCACGCAGGCGTGTGGGTTCATCGGGATCAAAACGGATGGGCTCTACTGTTTGCATGGCCTGCTGGGTTTTGATCTGAAGTTCACGCAGTGATTGGGCCCATGCTGGGATGTTGCCTTGGTAGGGGGAGAAGGTTTGGTGCGCGTTGGTGTTGGTTTGGTGTTGCCAGTTTTGCGGTTGGGCGAAGCGTTCAGCGATGATGGAAGGGGGGACAAGTTTGCCGTTGGTTAAGGCTTTGATCTGGGTGAGATCCAGGGGGTGATCAAAAATCCAGAGTTCGTCGATCCCGTTACTCGTTGCCAGTTTGAGTGTGGCAGGTTGGCGATCATCCTGATACCGGAAGCTTCCCCATTGGTGAGAGGCAAGCTTGCCGTTGACATAGAAGCGAACACCTTTGTTCTGATCCCACACGATGGCCATGTGCATCCACTGGCCTTTGGGCAGGTGACTGATGTTGGCTTCGCGGCCCAGTGCCTTGCCGGAGGGGAGTACGATCCACGGTCGCAGAAAGCCGTCGGACAGGTCAATGAGCATCAGCGGTTGACCATCTGAACCAAGCATCTGCATCGGGGCTTGGTTAGTCTCATCGACCTGCATGAAAAAGCAGATCGTTCCCCGCTTGGGATTGATGTTGCCTTGAAGATTGATAGCCAATTCCGGGGCGACACAGCCATTGCCCAATGCACCGCTGGAGATTTGGGCTTCGTGTTCACCCAGTGGAGTTTGACCTTTCCAGTAGCCTGCCAGTGATGCGTTGTCGAAGGACATGTAAAGCATCGTGCCCGCGGTTTCAAACTCGCGAATCTGATAACCAGCATGCGTTGGCAAAGTGATGATGGTCGAAAGACTCAAGAGCAGTAACATCATCCAGTTCAAACGTCGCATAGGCTTGGATCTCCTGTGAGATAAGGCAACAGGCCAGTGGCTTTGTGGGCTGATTCGAGGCAAGCAATCACAGATGACGTGGATGAATACGGGTTCAATCTCATGTCGTTCACGCGTCTTTGATTGCGATGGTGATTCGGCGGTGCTGTGATTCTACTACATCACGCCGGCCAACGGCACGCAGCGGACCATCAAATCGGACAACTCATATTTTTCATCCAACCGGATCGGCAGGACCATCCCGTGGCCGTGATTCGATGCCAGGATTAACATGCTGTCGGTTTTGGTTTCGTACCCCATGTCCGCTTTTTGGTGTCCACAGACAAACACCTTGGTGTCCCAGGCAAATTGCAGGCGGCTGGTGACGTCCGGCGTCTGATTGCGCCCCCAGACCAGCGCGTAGACATCTGAGTTGTCAGCCATGTCGTCCTGTTTGATTTTTCGGTGAATGACCTTGGGATCAAATTCGAGCATGCGATTGGGGGAAGGCAGACTGTGCGAACACATAATGCCATTGGGACACTTGACCGCCAGAAGCATGCTTGCAATGAAGGCTTTGATCGCCTCATGGACCTCATCACTACGGTCACCGAAGATGTAGTCCACGCCATCGTTAAAGGCCTGGACATGGGTGATCCCTTTTTTGAAGGTGCCTGATCCGATGAACTGCGCCAGTTCGTGATTGCCGAGCATGATGTGGACCTGATCGGGATAGGCTGCTTTGAGTGCAGCAGCTTTGATGAGCAGTCGCACGGAAAAGTCCATGTCATTGACCATATGCTCGCCGTGAATCAGTTCGTGGAGCACCACGTGTTGATCCGGGTTTTTATGCAGCTTGGCCAACTTGCAGATCAACGCAAAAAAGTAGGTGTGATCATGCAGGTCCCCCGTGAGCAGGACGTTGCCTTTGGCAGGTAAGTGGGCAGTCGAACCTTTACGGTGGACATTATTCCAATTGGCCTCGGTGGCTTGTTTGAGCGTTTGTAAAGCCAGATCGGGATTCTGAAAATCCTGGGCAAAGAGTTCATCGAGATTGGGTTTATCGGGGGTGTTGGACATAAAAAGTCATTATAGTCAGGATGTGACGATTGTGCGTGATTGTAGGTTGGATCACAACTGTTTTTCCAGTCGACAGATACAAATTGATGAGAAGTCCATGCCCAAGTTAGCCAGGAGATGGCAAATTATTGCGATCATTTTTGCCGATTCCGTCTAAAATGATGCAATGACCTGTCGTTTCCCGCGTTAACCTGTCAGAATGACGATGATGCAGACACCGAAACTGGCCACAGAGACAAATCTCGACCAGGTCCTGGCGGACGCTGCTGCCGGGAGTGCGTCTGCATGGGAACAGTTGGTACGAGCATACACGCCAAGGGTTTACGGTCTGATTTTCAGACAGTGTAAAGATCAGGAACTCAGCGAGGAAATGACGCAGGCCACGTTTGTGAAAGTGGTCAGCAAGCTCAAGGCATATGACGAACGCGGGCGATTTGAGCCTTGGTTGTTTCGGATCGCGATGAATCGACTGCGTGATGAGATGCGGCGTCGCAAGCGTCAGGCCGTGCCGATGGACATGACCCCCGGTGCATCAGCCGGTTCAGCCAGTGGCTCGGAGAAGGCCAGTCAATGGGCCGCCGCACAGGGCAAGATTGTACGCCAGCATGGTGAAGATGACCGGACGCCGTTGGAAGAGATGACACACAATGAGCAGCTTGATGCCGTGAAATTGGCTGTCGAGCAGCTTAGCGAATCGGACCGTGAGATTGTTTATTTAAGACATACTGCCGGTCTGACATTCGCCCAGATTGCCGAGACACTCGAACAACCCATCGGGACGGTTTTGGCAAGAGGGCATCGTGCCTTGGCCAAGTTGCGAAAGCTTCTTGAAGGTGATGATTCGGAAAACTAACTGCCGCCGCAGGATGCGATGTCAGGCAGAGACAAATGTTGTAAGGTATGGGCCATCACACGGTGTGATTGGCCTTGAAGTTGAGGAAGGAATTCGGCGATGACACGCCACGACCAAGACAATCCGATGGATGCGTTCGAAGCCTTGCTCTCCGAAGCTTTGTCGCCCCAGATGCCCTCAGACGATCTGGCAGCACGGATCATTGCCAAGACTTCAGCCGACTCTGCCGCTCAAGCCGATGCGCCCCAACTCAAACTGGTCGGCGATCAGCAGGTCGCGTCACCGGTGGATCGCGAGCTTGAGCCGATGCTCGATGAAGCTTTGGCACCACCACCTGTCCCGCATGGTCTGGTTAGACGGATCGTTGCTGCGACCAAGCCGGTGGGGAATCACGTGATCGCACGGATCGGCCCGCTGCGTCTGCGGTACAACATGGCAAGATACATCGCAGCCGGTGTGATCATCGCTGCGTCCTGGGGCATTGTCTTCCAAGCCATGGGTATCTGTGCCGACGCCTTCCATATTGTTCAGGCAACGCATCACGTTTCCACCATCATGAAGTACTCCGCGCCGGATACCGACATCGACCAGGAAATCGACCAGTTGGCCAACCAGGTCGACAAGCTTGCCCTTGGGGCCAACAACGAAGACTGGAACACCCGCGTCGGTGAAATGAGTGACAGTCTGCTGGGCCTTGAAAAAATGATTGAATCTGATACATCCGACCAGACGATGTTTTAAGTGACCGTAATGATCATGAAAGTGAAATTCATGTCGCGTTGGAATTGGATACTTCTGTGCCTGGTGCTGCTCGGTCTTACGTGCATGAGTTATGCCCAGGCTGACAAGAAGGCCACGCTGACACCTGATGAAGAGCAGGCCTTGATGGACGCTGCCGATCAGGGGCCGCCGCCGCGTGGGATGATGGATGATGGTCCGCCACGCGATCGTCGCCGTGACGGGCAGGGGCCGCATCGTGGTGGTCGTCCGCCCGAAGAACTCAACGAGCAGCAACTCAAGCATCTGTTCTCCATCCTCAGCGAAGTCAATCCTGAACTTGTTGACAAAATCAAGACATGGCAGGAAGTCAATCCTGATCGCTCGAATCGCATGTTGGCCCGGACATATGGCCGTATGCAGGATTTGATCCAGTTAAAAATGGATGACCCGCCGATGTACGAACTGAAGGTGGCCGACTTCAAACTGGACACACGTAGCCGCGTGTTATCCATGAGCTATCGTCGAACACCCACAGATGAATTGCGTAACGAATTGCTTGCTGTGCTCAAGCAGCAATTTGAGGTCCGCCAGAAAATCCGTGAACACGAGCTCGAACGTCTCAAAGCCAAGATTGGTGAGCTCGAATCCCAACTTCAAGAGCGTGCCAGCAATCGCGAAAAAATCATCGACAAGCAATTCCAAAGCATGACACGCAAACCCACCAACCGCAAATGGTGATCCTCACACACCGCTTGCGGTTTAGCGCGATCTCACTTCTCCAACACGTTCGCTTGAAATTTCCAACCAAGCAGTCAGATGAAAACCGCAGAGATGAATCTGGCCAGTGGATTGCGAACCCTTGGTAATCGTGTTCTTGATGCGGTGCTTAGCCCGCTTCAGACAACCCCATCTCTTTTGAACTGCCTTCTCGCTTGAGAAAACAGAGAATATCAGCATAATCATGCGTCTGGACCTCATCTCGGTGAGTCCTGATTGAATACCAACGTCACAGACGATAACCGCTAATCCTGTTTTGCAACGAGGAACGATTCACCATGACCGACGCGATCTCCGCCGAACCCATCTCCCTGGATAATGGCAAACTCAACGTCCCGGCTTATCCCATCATCCCCTTCATCGAAGGTGACGGCACAGGCCCCGACATCTGGGCAGCCGCCAAGACCGTCCTCGACGCTGCAGTTGAAAAAGCCTACAACGGTGATCGCAAGATCCAATGGGAAGAAGTCCTTGCTGGCGAGAAAGCCTTCAATGCCACCGGCAGTTGGCTCCCCGATGCCACCCTCGACGCCTTCAAAAAATATCTCGTCGGCATCAAAGGTCCACTGACCACGCCCGTCGGCGGTGGTATCCGCAGCCTTAACGTCGCGCTGCGCCAAATCCTCGACCTCTATGTCTGTCTGCGTCCGGTCGTCTACTTCAACGGCGTGCCTACCCCGGTTAAGGAACCCGAAAAAGTCGACATGGTTATCTTCCGTGAAAACACCGAAGACATCTATGCTGGCATCGAATTCCAGGAAGGCTCCGAAGACGTCGAGAAGTTCAAACAACTCTTCAAGGAAGCCTTCGGCGATCGCTACGCCAAAATCCGCTTCCCCGACACCTGCGGCATCGGCATCAAACCCGTCTCCAAAGAAGGTACCTTCCGTCTGGTCAAGGCTGCCATCCAGTACGCCATCGACAACGACCGTGACTCCGTGACGCTTGTCCATAAGGGCAACATCATGAAGTTCACCGAAGGCGGCTTCCGCGATTGGGGTTACCAGTGTGCCAAGGAAGCATTCGGCGCAACCGAAATCGACGGCGGACCGTGGTGTTCCTTCAAGACCGACGCTGGCAAGGAAATCATCATCAAGGATGTCATCGCTGACGCCATGCTCCAGCAGATTCTCACCCGTCCCGCTGAATACGATGTCATTGCCACCCTGAACCTCAACGGCGATTACATCTCCGACGCATTGGCAGCCCAGGTCGGCGGCATCGGTATCGCACCCGGTGGCAACATCAACTACACCACCGGACACGCCATCTTCGAAGCCACCCATGGCACCGCACCCAAGTATGCAGGCAAAGATCAGGTCAACCCCGGTTCCGTCACACTCTCCGGCGAAATGATGCTCCGCTACCTCGGCTGGACCGAAGCAGCAGACCTCATCATCAAGGGCATGAACGGTGCGATCGGCGCCAAGACCGTGACCTACGATTTCGAACGCCTCATGGAAGGCGCAACCCTTCTCAAGTGCTCCGAATTCGGTGCCGCTGTGATCAAGCATATGGACTGATTTCAGTTAGCTTGTCTGACAATGAAAACAAATCATCACCGGCCACAAGCCTTCGAACTTGTGGTCGGTTTTTTAAGCAATAGAAAGTGAATCACAAATGTCTCAAACATTCGATAACGTCTCCGTCAATCCCAAGGCCAACGTCTACTACGATGGCAAGGTCGTCAGCTTCACCATCAACTTTGAAGATGGTACGCGCAAGACCATGGGGTTGATTTATACCGGTGAATACAACTTCGGCACTGAAGCGGCTGAAAACATGGCGATCACCGACGGGATCTGCAAGGTCAAAGTCAAAGGTGCAACCGAATGGACGGTTTACGAAGGTGGACAGGCGTTTGATGTGCCTGCAAACAGCAGCTTCGACATTGTCGTTGAATCCGGCATTGCTCAGTATGTGTGCTCGTATGGTTGAATGACCGACGACAAGAATTGAATTACAAAACACCCGGTGAATGTCGGGTGTTTTTTTATGTCAAGATGGTGTTGTATGAACCGCGCACGAAGTCATGCCAATCCCATTTATAACGCGTGCGATTGAATTCATTGAGCACCGGGTGTCAACCTGGTGCCCCATAGCGCAACGTGGACACAACGGGCACCGGATTGACATCCGGTGCTCATGCAAGCACGAGTTGTTAACAGGATTAGTATAAGCGGGTTCTGTTGATGGCAGGTCATTCAAGACACCCGCTTACTTCGTGCGCGGCTCTTTGGCTATGTTTTAGGAGCAAATCACCATGTGATATTACGGTGTGAACCATTCACTGACACCGCGCATGATCATGTCGATGGAGACGGTGCCGATGTAGAGTGCGAGGATTCGGCCGGAGACTTCGATGTATTTCTGGATCAGGTTTTCGTGACGGGTGTGAATTTTGTCGTGAATGAACTTGAGCAGGATCATCACGAAGATGGAGAGAAACACCGTGCCGAAGATTGCACCGACGGCGATGGCAGGATTGAGTTTCTTGCCCATGAGGACCGCTGCACTGATGGTACTGGGACCGACGAGAATCGGCATGGCAATGGAGGTCGCCACATCGGTCATATCACCGCGCAAACCTTCGATAGCATTGGTGCCCTTGAGCACGAATTGCACGCCGATGATCAGGAAAATTACGCCACCAAAAATCTGGAACGATGCAAACTGTGCCTGAATGATATCTCGAAAGATCACATCACCGACGACGGCAAAAATGCTGAAAATAATACTGCTATAGAGTCCGGCTTTGATGAGGTTGATGGCGAAAGTTTTCTTGTCGTGATACTTGACGATCTCGATCAGATACAGGATCACGAGAAAGGGATTAAGCAGCATGAACAGCAAAATGGACGATTCGATAATGGGCATGTATTGGGCTCTTGTGGAGAAAATCGCGTGTTTCTGCAGTGATTTTAAACGAAATGCGATAACGATGCACAGCTTATGCGCATTGAATGTGGTTCATGCTGATTGGCAATGGGAGAAACACATCACAAGTGATGCGATTAAATACATGTCACGCACCGGGGCCGAAGATCAGGGCATTTTTGCCTTGGCGTTTGGATTGCAACGCGATCTGGTCGGCTTTGTCCAGGAGATCAGCAGCGGTAGAGCCGTCCCATGGATAACCTGCAATGCCGCCGGAGATGGTGAGTGTGCCTGGGGCTTCGTCACGGAGTTTATGAAACTTGTGGGTGACGATGGCTTGCTGGAATCGCTGAGCGATGTGTCGGACTTCAGTGGGGTGCTGTGAGTTGGGACGGCGAGGGCCTGAAGCATCCCAGAAAATCACTGCAAATTCATCACCGCCGATACGTGCGATCACATCGTGGGGGCGCATGACACTTTTCATGAGTTGTGCGGTATGGATGAGAATTTCGTCACCGGCAGCATGGCCATACTTGTCGTTGTACTGTTTGAAATCGTCAATATCAAAGACCATCACCGATACACGGAAGCGTTCAGCCTGGGCGCGTTGGAGCAGTTGTTTGAGGAAGATGTCAAAATAACGACGGTTCCACACATCGGTCAGCGGATCACTCATGGCAAGCTTCCACATGCCCTGCATCTTGGTTTGCAGACTCAGCCAATGGGCGAGCCAGGATGCCCAGCCTTCGAGAAACTCCATGGGGGTGTCCTGATCTGCAGCAAGCATGCCAAAGCAGCGGCTGTTATGACGGACAATGGTGGAGACGGTCCCAAGTGGCATCTTCCCATTTTTAACGAACTTGGCGGATTGGATGCCACTTTGCTGGCGGAGGATCTGCATGGCCACGTCGGAGATGTCTTTTTGATCTTCGAGCAGTTGGCTGACCAGATCGATATCACCCAGTAATGTTTCGGGTTCGGGAGCGTGTGCAAGTTCCTGTGCTTTTTTCAGGTTGCTCAGCAGGGCGGTTTTGAGTTTCTCCGGGCCGATGGGTTCGGTGAGATACATATCAAAACCGGCGTCGACCGCTTCTTTGGCCTGCTGACGTTCGGTGGGGGCAGCGATGAGAATCAGTTTACTGCGTGGCGAGAACTTGCGGAGTTGCGTCGCGGTAGAGCGTGCTAAATCACCGAGTCCCTGCACCGAGCCGATGATGATCTCGGGATGGCGATGCGATGCCTGGGCATGCGCCGCCGCGGTGAGATAGCTGGTGACGATGGTGAAGTCTGCCTCGATGCCGGTGCTTTGGAAAAGCGTTTTGACATCCTGAGCAAACTGTCCACGTCCTACGATGAGCACTTGCCCGACATTGGGCAGGGGCGCATCGGTTGCGTCCGAGGTTGCATCGGTCTTTGGATGTGAGGATGTGGATTCGGTCACGTCCTTCTTCTCCCTGGCTGTGAGCAGTTTTTGCCCATCAGCGTAGACGATGGTTGAATACTGATCACCGGTTTGCGTCGGACCGGATCGAACAAAGATCAGCCGATGCCTGACTGTTTTATTGTAGTCAGGCCCATCAGTCTGCCCAAGCTAAACCACGCCAATCTTCAGATGCTGCATAAATCCGACGGTTGTGCTGGAACATTCACAAGGCAAGGCCTTACAGACGTTATGCGCGTTACAGCAAGCCGGTCGAATGATCCGGGTGAAGCAGGCTCAAGTGAAACAGGACTGGATTGTATTGATTTCGATCATTCACGCTAAGCTAAAAGCCGTTTACGAATTAGACACAAAACGCCGATCCGCAACCGCAAAAATCTGTTAAGCTACGCATGCACTAACACCTTATGGAGAGCGCCACTTGATCACTCTGGCAGCAGGTAACGGCGGGACGATGGGTCACGAAGAAGTGACCGTCTTTTTCCTGTCATTGGCAATTCTGTTGGGCTTGGCCCGATTCCTGGGCGAACTGGCACGCAAGTACCGTCAACCGTCGGTCCTCGGCGAGATTCTGGCCGGGGTGTTGCTTGGGCCGACTGTCCTGGGCTACATCAATCATGACTGGTTTACGTTCCTATTCCCGGACACGGGGGCGACGGCGATTGCTTTTCATGGCCTGGTGACGATGAGTGTCGCCTTGCTGCTGCTTGTGGCTGGGATGGAAGTGGACCTGTCTGTTGCGCTCAAACAAGGCAAAGCTGCGATTTTTGTGAGCATTGCCGGCGTTGCACTCCCGTTTTTCATGGGTTCGTCCCTGGCATACGGCCTGCCTGACATGTTCAACTATGACGGGGGGAAAGACCTCTTGCCCTTTGCGCTGTTCGTGGGGATTGGGCTATCGATTACCGCCTTGCCGGTGATTGCCAAGATTCTCATGGATCTGAACATGCTCAAGTCGGACATCGGCATGTTGATCATGGCAGCAGCGATGATCAACGACCTGATCGGCTGGATTGGCTTTGCAGTGATTCTGGCGTTGATCCAACCTGCTGTCGATGCTGCAGGTCAAGCCGCCGCTGCCCCGACGGTAGGCTTGCTTGGGACGATGGGTTTGACCCTGCTGTTTATTGGCTTGATGCTCACGGTCGGACGTTTGTTTTTCCATCGTGTTCTGCCGTTCGTCCAGATTCACACCAGTTGGCCCGGCGGCGTGCTCAGTTTTGTTCTCGTGGTCGCCTTGCTGTGTGCAGCACTCACCGAGTACATCGGCATTCACTCGATTTTCGGGGCATTCATTGCCGGTGTCGCGATGGGAGATTCGCATCACCTGCGTGAACGAACCCGGGATAACATTCACCAGTTCATCACCAACATTTTTGCTCCGATCTTCTTTGCCAGCATTGGTCTTGGCGTTAACTTCGTCGAAGGCTTTAACATCTGGCTTGTGCTGCTGGTTCTGAGCATTGCACTGGTTGGCAAGATTGGCGGTTGTTACCTGGGTGCCCGTGCTGCGGGTATGCAGGTCCGCGAACGCTGGGCGGTTGGCTTTGGGATGGCAGCCCAGGGTGCCATGGGCATTATCCTCGGTCAGCTGGCCTTGAATCAGGGGTTGATCACTGAATCATTATTTGTTGCCATCGTCATCATGGCATTGGTCACCAGCCTGCTTTCCGGCCCTGCCATGGAACGCACGATGCAGCGTGAGATCAAGCATACGCTGGGTTCCTATCTGCCCGAAAAGAACGTGATCGCCAAGCTCTCTGCTCTTGAGACGCGCTATGCCATCAAGGAAATGTCCGAGCTTGCAGCAGAGAACACCAAGCTGCCAATGGAGACCATTGACGATGCGGTCTGGCGGCGTGAACAGATCATGCACACCGGCTTGCCCCACGGCATTGCCGTACCTCACGCACGTCTTGCCAACATCGAAAAACCGGTCGTCATTCTGGCGCGAAGTATCAAGGGTGTGGACTTTGATGCACCCGATGGTGAGAAAGCTCGCATCATTCTCATGCTGCTCACGCCTTTGCATGATGCGACCGCTCAGATTGAGTTACTCAGCCTCGTTGCACAGGTCTTTGATGACCCCGAAACCCGTCAGCGTGTGCGTTCTGCCAACAAGGCAACGGAGATGCTTGCTGCGATCAGTCTCGCGGAGTCGCACCTCGGAGAGCATGGCTCCTCGCCACGGATTCCTGAAGCGGATGAAGCCTAAGCAGGTTTATCGACCATGACTTTGGACGCCTACTTGCAGTCTATTCCTCATGAAAGACGTCAGCGTTTTGATACGTTGATGCAGATGATCACCGATGTGTATCCTCAGGCAACGGTGGATATGCAATACCGCATGCCCACGTTTCACAACGGTGACAAAGGTTGGTGTGCTTTAGCCAACCAGAAGCGTTACATCAGTCTCTACACCTGTGGCCAAAAGAACATCGCGGACTTCAAAACCAGGCATCCGCAGATCCAGTGTGGCAAAGGCTGTATCAATCTCACTGACACGACTGAGCTTCCCATCGCAGACCTAAAGCAAGTCATCGACAACGCCATGCATGCGTCGGAACAGTGTCGCAAGTAATCTGAGCAGTTAGTTTCTATTTCAAATCATTAATCTCAATGCCTTCTTTAATTTCGTCATTCCCGCGAAGGCGGGAATCCAGTGGCATTCTGTGCGCACTTGCGAGTTCCACTGGACTCTCGCCTTCGCGGGAGTGACGGAAAGCGGAGATAAATGATTTGAAATGCTCTGGCCGCATCGCGTGCGATGCGTGTGTGGAAAGGTGATCTTGATATGTCAAGCGCATCACAAGCGATGTGGCTAAATGGGATCGACTTATACTTCATATGCCAGATTAAACAGTGACCGAGACATCACCGACGTGTTGCGACCTGTTGATCTTCCTCAACGAGATCGGGCTTGACACCCATGTAGGCCAGTGCTTTTTCCATCACCTCGGCTGTAGCTGGGGCAGCAACCGTACCACCGTAGTAACCGAGTTTGTGATCGGGACGCTGGATGAAGGTGGCAATGACCAACTGTGGATCATCGTAGGGAGCACCACAGACGAAGGCGCCCATGTAGGCATTTTCCTCATACCCGCGCTGAGTCCGACTGGCCATCTGGGCGGTACCGGTTTTACCAAACAGGGAATAGGTATTGAGTTTGGCTTTGCGACCTGTACCTTCGGTGACCACGCGCCGGAGAACCTGTCGGGTGTAATCAGCAACTTCAGGTGTCAATGCCCGACGTTCAATGGCAACGCGATCCTGGGGCAGGTTCGGGTTCAGGGCACGAATTGTTGGTTGAACGAGTACACCCCCGTTGGCAAAGCTGCAGAACGCGCGGGTAATCTGCAGCGGGGTGACTGCGATTTCCTGACCCATTGGCACGGATGTCAGCGTGTACTTGGTCCATTTGTCCTTGGGGGTGATCAGACCGCCGGCTTCACCGGGAAGCAAAGTGCCGGGCTTCTCACCAAAACCAAAAGCGCGGACCGAGTTGTACGACTGGGTTTCACCCATTTCCATACCCGCCAACGCCATGCCGATATTGGAGGACTTGATGAGTACCTGTTCCCATGTCACTTCACCCACGGAATGCGAGTCACGCAGGAGACGACCAAACGGCAGGCGGTAGACACCTGCTGTGGTGCAGTCGATTTCCTGACCAGGACGCATGGCACCGGCCTGTGTTGCCATCGCCCAGACGAACGGCTTGAAGGTCGAGCCCGGCTCAAACACGTCCGTCACACAGCGGTTGCGGTACAACTTGCTTTCGACCTTGCTGTAGGTCGTTGGATCAAAGCTGGGGAAGTTGGCCATCGCCAGAATCTCGCCGGTCTTGGGCGACATGACGACCATCTGTCCGGACTCGGCTTTGTACTGCGCAACGGCCTGGGCAAGATGCTGCTCAGCCAGCGTCTGAATGATCGCATCGATGGACAAGCGGACACCCATACCATCCTGGGGTGCCTGATATTGGGCAGGTTCCACCCACAGCGGTTTACGCCGGGTGTCTCGCCAATAGCTGACGCGTCCCAGTTGCGGTGCCATGATCTTTTCGAATTGACGTTCCAGGCCTTCGATGCCGTGACCTTCAAATCCAGTAAAGCCGATGATCTGACCTGCAAGGGGTCCCATCGGATACTCGCGGACGAGAATGGGTTCCTTGGCAATACCGGTGATTTTGCCAGCCGGAGGGTTGGCCATCAGTTCATCGAATTTTTCAACCTGTTCGTCGGTCATGCGTTTGGAGATGACGACGTAGCGATTGCCCGGGCGTTTGATCAGGGCATCATGAATGGTCTTGTCGATGTACGCAGGATTAATGCCCAGTGCAAAACCGACATGTTCGGAAAACGTGTTGGGTTCACGGACCATCTGCGGGTCGACAAACAGGCGATACGCCACGCGCGTGGTGGCAAAGATCCGGCCATGGCGATCCGTGAGATTACCCCTTCGAGCAAGCAGCGTGGTCTTGGAGTTCTGCGTATCGAGCATGTTGGCAATTTGCGGCGGGGGTGCTGTCTGCAACTGAGCGACGCGGGCAACAATCCCGAGCATCACCAACGTCAACCCACATAGGCAGAGCTTGGCGAAAATTCGGCTGCGACGTTCATGCGGCCAGCAGAGTCCCGAAGCATCGGTGTGAAAGCGACTGCTCTGACGCGAAGGCGCGATGCGAAGAGTGCGGACATCGTGTTGTGTGTTCTGTGTGTGTTTCATGGAACAGGGATGTCTTTGACCTTGCTTGCGGTTCGCACCTGGGGGACCAGTTCACGGTTCACACCAACCACGGATTTGAGTGGTAACTCCGATGATGCCAAAGTCTCCTGGAGTTTTTGCGGCTCGACTTTTCGGGCTATGCGGGTTTGCTGTTCCCAGAGTTGCTGACGAATCTGCGTGATCTGGCGTTGTGTCTTGGCCATCTCGTACATGGTTTCATAGCGATGGTGCCTAAGCATCAGCAGAGCCATCCCCGTGAGGGTGGCACAGATGACCAGGATGGCAAGCTTGTAAAACATGTACGACAACCCATTGTCAACATTGAGAACAACTCTTAATAAATCGGTCGATTAAACGTTATCAGGCCACATTTTTGTGATTATCAGCATTGCGGTAATCGGTATGCTTTTGATCCGGTCGGGCAGTCTCTTGGGAAGATTAATTGTTCACCCAGTGGTATTGACAGATGAACCACGTTTGTGACGTCGATTGGATGACGGTGTTTTGCGGAACTCTGGTAAAAATCATCAATCATCGGCGATGTCTGCTTGTCGCCAAGTTCTGATGCAAGTAAACTTTAATTGCTATGAACCAACGAAAAATCACCGTTCCCGTGTGCCTGATGGCCCTGTATCTGCTGCCAGCGTTACTTTTGACTGGCTGCAATGACAACAAGAAAGTTGCCTACCCGAACATGATGAGTTCGGAATGGAAATTGCTTGACCCGCAGGAAGCGCGTGGTCTGGTTGCCAAGCCTGACCCGCTGATCCCGGATGTCGGCCAACCCGTTGGTTTTAAAGCGCTTGTCAAACAATCGCAATCCGCCATCCTTGGCAATGCCCGTGAAGTCAAACATGTCTATCAAGGCCGTGCCAAGTTTGAAGATGTCATCACGTTCTATCGTCGCCAACTGGAACTGCATGGCTGGAAGATGGGCACCGACGAACACCAGGACGACGGCTTTGCACTCAACCGCAACAAAGGCCCCGAACGCCTGCGGATTTACATGTACTCCGAAGGCGATCGTGTCACCGTGGTCATCATGATCGGCCCGGTTTTCAATGTCCCCTCCGGTGCTGATGCCCCCAACGGTCCAATGCCGAATATGAACCTGGGCTCAAACAGCTAAAATCGGTTACAATCTGCGATTCAGGTCGCACGTCACGGGTACACAATGACGGCGATACGGATTTTCAAACCATAGCCCCAAACAGGCATGGCAAGGATGCAATAACTCCGTCATCAGACGGACAAGAGAGATTTGACACATGGATTCAAAACATCGTCACGAATTGGAACAAAATGATCTGGTCGTCTTTCTCACCAGCTTTAACGAGTGGTGGTCCAAGTACGGGCAGATAACGTTGATTCTCGTGGTCATTGTTCTGGGATCGTTCACTGCGGTCCGTTTCTACAATCACAATAAACAACAGGCACATGAGTCGGCATGGGGCGCTTTGGCCCAAAGCACCAGCCCTGAAAGTTACTCTGCAACCGCTTCGGAAAACACCGGTGCCGTCAAGGCATTGGCTTATCTGCGTGGGGCGGACCTGCTGCTTGAAGAAGCAACCCTGCCTGCCAAGCCTGAAGTCGAAGAACCTGCATCAACTCCGGCAGCGGAAGGTGAAATCGCTGAAGATGCTCCCAAGACAGAGGTTCAGGTTGCTCCTTCCCAGAAGCGTGACCCCGCTGAAATGCTCAACGATGCCCTGACCATGTATCAGGCCGTTGCTAAAGACAAGTCCATTCACGCGGTCCTTCGTATCAATGGACTGCTGGGGGTTGCTTCCGTTGCTGAAGCGCAAGGCAAATGGGATTTGGCTGCCGAGTCTTACGATCAAGCCATCGTCCTGGCGGGAACCAAGTACGATGTTCTTGCACAACAGGCAACCGGTCGCAAAGCCAAGCTTGAAGACCTCAAGACACCGGTCAAATTTGCCAAGGCAACTCCCAAACCTGCCCCGGTCATGGTCCAACCCAAGGCCGATGAACCCAAAGCACCGACGCTCGATCTGGACCTGTCCAAACCGCCAGTGCTCCCCGGTGTCACCGATGAAAGTTCGGATCAGTAATTCCATCGACATTTAAGCACCTTTTTTTTGCTGGTAAAATCATTGACCAGTCAAGACGATATCCCTTGCCATGACACCCAGAGATCAACACCATCCTGAATCGGAAGACGAAGCAGACGATCTGAACGATGCGCCTGTGTCTGATGATTTGGATGATGACCTGGATGCAGAAGACGATGACGAAGAAGGTGTTGACGGTGAGGATCAGGACAGTGCTTCCGAGGAAGACGACTCACTCCAACGGCATCACAAGTTCACCGTCTCCCGCTCAAGCAACATGCGCCTCGATGCCTACCTGCAGCAACGACTCAAAGGCGTCTCACGGAGCCGTGTCAAAAAACTCATCGACGCAGGCATGGTCACCTACAACGGCAAGAAGAATCCCAAGCCCAGCGCATCCATGCGCGAAAATGATGTCATCGAAGTCGAACTGCCCGGCAAAGCCGTCAAAACCATCGAGCCCGAGCCCATCCCCATCGAAGTGCTCCATGAAGACAAGGGCTTTATCGTCATCAATAAACAGGCTGGCATCATCGTCCATCCGGCACGCAACCACACGTCCGGCACGCTGATCAATGGTCTTGCTTACCGCTTCAAACAACAAGTCGAGGCTGAAGGCAAAGTCTTCAAAGCGCACCAGACCCGTGGCTTTAAAAAGAAACAACGACTCACCAAAGAAGAACTCGGCAAAGTCCAGGGCTTAAGCGATGTCGGTGCTGCCGAGTTCCGCCCCGGCATTATTCACCGTCTGGACAAATACACCACCGGTGTCCTCGTTGTCGGCAAGAAGGAAGAAGCGCACTGGGCCATCGCCAAGCAATTCGAAAAACGCAAAACACTCAAAGCCTATCTCGCACTCGTGCATGGTAATTTCGACCATCAGGGCGATGTCATCGAAAACCATTTAGCCAAACATCCAACCATCCACGAAGCTTTCTGTGTCCGGCAGGATCATCTCTCCAAACACGCTGTCTCCATCTACCGAGTCCGTGAACAATACGAAGGCTACAGCCTCGTCGAAGTGGAACTCCGAACCGGACGCACACATCAAATCCGTGTGCACCTGTCCTACATCGGTCACCCCATCGTCGGCGATATCATCTATGGCGGTGAACCCATCGGTGAAGCGGAAATCACCAACCCACCCATTGCAGCAGGTAGTCGCAAATTCCTGAATTACGCCCGCTCCAAAGAGGAAGGCCAATCCATGGAAGCCAAGGCCTTGGCACGTGAAGACCTGATCATCACACACCCGGCTTTGCATGCAGCCTTACTCGGATTCACCAATCCCGACACCGATGAATTCATGCGCTTTACAGCACCACTTCACGAACCCATGCGCACGCTGGTCCACAAACTTCGCGAACACAAACGCGAAGATGCTATCGTCGCCAAGAAGGGCACGTGGATCGATCTGGATCAAGCAGTTCCCTACTGAAAACCGCTTACGGTTTAGCGCGTTCTCAGGAATTGATTAAACGAAATAGCAAATGTGAAATGGATCACGCTGCGCGATACTGACGTGTCTGTTTCGGTGTATCAACTTCACGCATGATCGCTTCGATCATTTCACAGCTACGGTGAATATCCCCGGTCTCCAGGCGGAAACAATGTGCATCGCGACACACGCGGGTGAGAATACGCATCGCTTCATCACCGCCAACCACCTGCCGATTAAACGACATCTCTGCGAGTTGGATCGCTGCTTCACTGCGTGACATCTCGTGAAGCACCGGTTCCTGGTGAGCGACATAACGCGGGAAAACAATCCGACGGACTTTGTGTGTTTGCTCAAGATTGGATTGACTGAGTTCACTGGGTTTGACGTAGGCAACGCGTCCCTTAAACGCCTTGACATAATGTTTGCGTTCCCAGCGAGGCAGTTCCAGTTGATCCAGAACCGGGAAGGAACCGGCCTTGATGCAGATGGCTTTGGGGAAGGCATGAAGTTCGTGTGTCTGGCGATTGATCAAAGCAAACTCATCGCAGAGATACTTCCAGCCACGCGACATCAATGCTGCAGCCAATGTCGATTTACCCGACCCCGAGGTGGCAGCAAGGATCAAGCCATTGCCTTTGTAACTCAGTGATGCAGCATGAATTTGCATGAACTGGCTGCAACGCGCGATCACGCGCCAGTTGGTTGCCCATTCAAGATAGGGCAGCACTTCGTTCTTTTTCAGATGCACAAAAAGATCTTCACCATCACCGGTGACTTTGAATCGCTTGATAAACGGATTCTTGGTCGGTGACGATTCAGCCTGTAAAACAAGCATGTTTTTGCGATCCAGTTGTTCTTCAGTGATATCCGGTTTGCGGACATGATCGTAGAGTTCTGCAAGGTCCGTGGTGAACTGTGGCTCACAACTGCGGACTGCAACTTTCATCAACCCGATATCCAGGCGAAGGAACGGTGTGTCGGGATGGATCGCGGAATGACTCACGGGTTTAATAATCCATGGCTTGCGAACATGGCAACCATCTGCTGGACATCATCACGAGCCGTCGCTTCGTCGATGTCATACCGGTTACACATGTCCTGGGTGAGATCATCAATTTCCCGACCGGGGCGGCAGCCTTCCCAGACTTCCAATGCCGATTCATTTAATCGGAATGTCGAGCCGGTAATCGGGTCGAACAGGATTGCTTCGTCATCAAGGATTTCCTGTTGCACGTCAGGCCGACGTTGCGGGCAGGGCAGGGCATGACCGGGCATCGTCCATGCATGGATCGATGGGTATGCAGTCAGATTGGCTTGCTTGCTCTGGGGCATCTCACTTCGTTGACCAATGACACCATGAGAATCAGGAAACACCACTGCCACCGCTGCCGAATGCCGATTTGTTGGCTGACAGCGCGACAACTGCGGGTGCAACATAGGCTGCACGCTTGGCCATGCGAGTGACAAACTGACGACGGGACTGCTTGGCATCCTCCGCCTTCGTCTGGTCCGGCTCGTTGGCCTTGGGCTGGTTGTCTTGCGGTTGTTTCTGATTCATCGTGCTTTTAGTCTTTCCCTATGTTAATTACATCGTCAAATAGTCGGTCTGTATTGAGTATGCGGATTAAAACTATGCTGCTTTTTGTAGGGTTTGCTCGGTTGTCCGGGGTTTGCGTCCGGTAACCTTGCTTGCCCGTTCAACTCCGACGGTGATCACGTCTTCTTTGCGGATGCGTTTGATAGCAACGATGCGATAGCCGTCGAATTTGGCGTTGGGCTTATCGCTTGATCCGATAAAACGCATTTTGCCTTTGATGGACAGATGCATGCTTTCGCCATGCGGGTCGGTCATAATCACGCTGGCTTTGGCTTGGCCGTCCCATGCGCGTACCGTGAAGTGACCGATGGTCTTGCCAGCATCAATGTCTCTGGCAGCGGTGAGTTGAGGCCTTCCGGATTCATCGCGCATAATGCGCGTCCGGCTGAAGATCGACCATAAACCATCGAAATATTTCGTCACCGGTCGAAGCAGACGGCAGACATGGGCGATGGGTAACCAGCCAGCATGTTCGTGGCCGTACCATTCACGCATGTGTTCCTTGCCGGGGATAATCGCCGCATAGAGATAACCGAGCACAAAGAAAATACCCGGAGTCACCAGGGCATTGACCAGCACATGAGCCGTGGGGTGATCATCGTCACGCGGGGCTTGACGCAGACACAACCGATCCCGCCAATTCACCGGTGAATCCAGCAGTTTTTCAAAGACAAGCTGCGGGACAATCCAACGTTGATGCCCGACCTGTGCGGCTTCAATGCCTGCGATGACGGGTAATGTCAAACGCCACTTCTGCGTCATTTCCACGAAGTGTTGCCAGTTGAGTTGGTCTGCAAATTGTTCGGACCAGCGGCAGATATCCTCACGCCATTTGCGATTGGAATCACCATGCACCGCCAGGTGTGCTGTCATGTGAATCAGCATTTCCTCGGGACATGGCAAGTAAACAAAGGCGTCACCGATCTGCACCTTCTGTGCATTTTCCCACAGCGCGTCATCCGGCATGAACTGCACATATCGCAGCGGACGCAACGGGCGGATATGTACATCCATCACCACCGGCATGATATCGCCCACGGTGTATTCAGCTTCGTAGTAGTACTTGGGGAAGAAGTCTTCGCGCATCAAGACCTGGCTGCGATATGCTCCCAGTGATTCGAGCACCGCAAAGGCGCGGTCGATGTCGCATGGTTTGATCAGTAAATCCAGATCGCACATCTGGCGATCCGTTGGATGCTCGTAGACAGTCAATTGCAGGGCAGCGCCCTTGAGTACCATCAATGGAACATCCGCATCGTTAAACGCCTTGGCCAAACGAGCAAGGAAATGCATGGTGCGAATGTTCTGAGTCGCCACCGCCAAACCCGCGCGATCCGTCGCTAATCGGCAGTCAGTTGCTCGGGTGAGCACTGTCATATCAACCTCCTTGAACACGAGACGTACAGCCTGCGCAGACTGCATCCTTTGTCCTATCGGCTAAAGGCTTACGACATCGACAATCTGTTTGATTGAGACCGATAAAAACATCAGTAGAGTTCAATTGGATAATTCCTCATGTGATCCGCAGGTTTCCCTTTCACTTCCGGGGGCTGTTATACTGCCTGCCATGATTGATACGCATTGCCATCTGACTTATGACCCGTTACACGAACGCGTAGAGGAAGTGATTGCCAACGCCGCATTGGACGGCGTGGATCGCATGATCACTGTTGGGACAACGCCAACTGATGCCCGTAAAGGCCTGGAACTCACGCGCCGATTTGAGAACATTTATTCGACTGTGGGGGTGCACCCGCACTATGCTGATCAGTGTCAGGACAAGCAGGTCGTGCTCGACACCATGAAAGAACTCGCTGCTGATCCCAAGGTGGTCGCGCTGGGTGAGATGGGGCTTGATCGTCACTATCCAGATCCGCCGATTGAGATGCAAAAAACACTGCTGGATTGGCAACTGGAAGTCTGTCACGAACTCTCGGACATGCCCATCATCATTCATAACCGTGAAGCGACCGACGAAACCATCGCTCAGCTTTCGGCCTCGGGTATTGATCCGACGCGTTTTGTGTTCCACTGTTTTACCGGGCAACTGGATGAGCTGGAAAAAATCCTGGCATTCGGTGCCATGGTCAGTTTCACCGGGATCACCACTTTCAAGAGTGCACCGTACCTGGCTGAAGCTGCCAAGATCATGCCCGCGGATCGCATCATGATCGAGACGGATTCACCGTACCTCACACCCGCGCCGCATCGTAAAGTCCGACCCAATGAGCCACGTTATGTCGCTTGTGTCGCTGCATTTATTGCTCAAGTCCGTGAGATGTCCCCGGCAGATTTCGTCGAATTGGTGGATGCCAATGCTCAGCGATTTTTCAAATTGCCCCCAAAGCCAACCTCGGCTTGACCTGCCCGGATTATTGCGTATCATACATGGCTCAAATTGATTCACGGCCACAATGCAACTTGCCGATGAAACAATTGGCTTGCCCACGATCAACTGATCTGAAGCATGATAAAATGATATTTACCGGTTAGATGGATCCGGTCAATAAAATCCGGCGATTGGGTAGCTCAATGGTAGAGCATCGGCCTTTTAAGCCGCTGGTTGTGGGTTCGAGTCCCACCCCGATCATTCAAACGCTCGTGTTCAATCGAACAGGAGCGTTTTTTTGTACACATTCAGTTTTGAATCATTGAGATGAACCCTGGGTTCTGAATCCACTGGGCGTGATGCCGTGTTCCTGCTTAAAGAGTCGGGAGAAATAATACACATCGGCATAGCCACACAGGCGCGCGATCTCCGTGATCTGCAGATTCACATCCGACAGCAAGTCTCGCGCGTACGCCATCCGTAATCGCATCACCAGGTTGATCGGCGTGACTTTGTAATACTGTTTGAACCGCGTACAGAAATAACGCGGACTCAAATGGATTTGCTCAGCCAAGGCATCGAGTTTGATGTTCTCCCGGTAGTGATCCGTGATGAACCGATAGGCTTGTCGAAAAACATCCGGGATGGCCGCCTGTGTCTGATTGGCCTTGGCTTGAGTGGCAATTTTCATTAACCAACATTCCAGTAACCGTGACACGCAACGAATGTCAACCTGCTGGGCTTGATGCATTTCGCGATGGAGTATCGATAACCAGTGATCCGATAGTTTGGCTGTATCAAAGCCAATGGGTTGGTTGATCGGCACGCCGGATTGGTAAATGAGTTGGTCGGCAGTCTGACCACTGATGCGAAGCCAGCTGTGTTGCCAACGTTTGTCGCGACTGCCATAGGACGTAGGCACGTCCGGTGGGAAGATCATCACACTATGAGGCTTGATATCCATCTGCTGGTTCTCAACTGTCAATGGGACAGCATGGTGAAACATCATGATCCGCCATGCGGGTATCCCCCACGGGTTCAAGACCACATGCCGATGTTGGACGTGGTAGCCAATCACATCAACCCATAGTGATGGATAACCATGCCCGACTCGCTTCTGGATAGCCATTCCTGAAGTTGATGCAGACCGGGGTTGAGTAAACGTGTGTCGACTGTTCTTTTGCATGACAGGAATATAATGCAAAAGAAAGTGAGATTCATCCATTTTGATCTGTGTTTTCGAGATTATGATTGGATCTTAGCGGATAAATATCAAAAAGGAGACAAGCGGTGTCTGAAGCCAAACAGGTCAATGTTGTGTTGATTCTCACGGATGATCAAGGGTGGGGCGATCTGAGTCGCAGTGGTAACACACAGATTCACACCCCGCATATCGACAAGTTGGCTGCTGACGGCGTGACCATGGATAACTTTCATGTCCAACCGCTTTGCGCCCCGACCCGCGCGGAAATTCTCACCGGCAGATACTTCCCCTGGACAGGCGTCCGTGGTGTGACACGCTGTGCGGAACGTTTGGATCTCAACGAGACGACGATGGCTGACTGTTTCAAACAGGCAGGCTATGCCACCGGTTGCTTTGGCAAATGGCATAGCGGGATGCAGTATCCGTATCATCCCAATGGACGTGGGTTTGACGAGTTTTATGGTTACTGCTGCGGGCATTGGAGTCACTACTTTGACTCCACCATTGAACACAACGGCGTTGAAGTACAGGCGCCCGGTTATCTCACCGATGCGTTAACCTCGAAGGCCATCGAGTTTATACAGAGGCATCAAGACAAACCGTTTTTCTGCTATGTCCCGTTAAATACACCGCATTCACCGTTTCAAGTTCCTGATAGATGGTTTGATAAATTCGCTGATGCCGAGTTGCCACAGCGTGCGACATTCCCTGAAAATGAAAATCTCATGGAGACCCGCAGTGCACTGGCCATGTGTGAAAACATCGACTGGAATGTCGGCCGGATTCGTCAAGCACTCCAGGCATCTCAACTCACCGAGAACACAGTGATCATTTATCTCTCCGACAACGGCCCAAACACATGGCGTTACAACGGTCAAATGCGTGGCAAGAAGGGCGGTTGCGAAGAGGGGGGTGTGCGCAGTCCCTGTTCCATCACATGCCCGGGACTTCTTGCTGGCCAACAGGTCATCAAGTGTGTTGCAGGTGCCATCGACCTGTTACCGACGCTTGCAGAATTAACGGGAATCAAACTTTCGACCAACAAGCCCCTGGATGGCAAGAGTCTGGTCCCGTTACTCAAAGGTGATGATTCAGATTGGCCCGACCGTAACATCTTTGCCCAGAAAGTTGCTGGTTACAATCAGCCTTTCGCCGAAGCCAGTGTCCGCAGCGATCGCTATCGTGCATATGAGGATGGCAGTATGTTTGATCTCACAACGGATATCGGTGAAACACATGATTTGGCTGGCGAGTTGCCAGAGATTTCAGACAAGTTTAAAGCCATGTTGGCTGATTGGCGAAAGCGTTTACCTGACCATCGTTTTGATCAGGCTTTGCCGGTGGGCTACAGAGATTTTCCGATGACCTACCTGCCAGTTCAGGATGCACAGCCCGGTGGCGAGATCAAGTTCAGTAGTGTCCATCCCAACTGCTCATGGATGACCAACTGGCATCAGATGGATGATCAGATCACCTGGCATATCAAAGTGAATACAGCGGGGCGCTATCGGGTAACACTGATGTATGCCTGTTCAGCGGAGAATGTCGGAAGTCATCTTGAATTGTCTTATGCCGATGACAGTCTGAGTTGCCAAATCACTGAGCCCTTTGATTCCGAGCCCAAGACGGGGTTTGACCGTGTACCACGACAGGAGTCCTATGATCGCGCCTTTACGCCACTTGAAATGGGCGAGTTGAATTTGGTCTCAGGGGAAGGCACATTGACCTTGCGATGCACACACCTTGCAGGACAGGAAGTCGGTGACATCCGTACATTGAGACTGGAACTTCTTGTTTGATTTAGTGATTGTCAGACGATTGTCTTTGAGCATGTTGCTTACGCCATTGATGTGGCGCATGACTGTATTCATGACGATAAAGTCGCGTGAAATAACTCGATGATCCAAAGCCGCACATGTCTGCGATCTGTGCAATGGTCAACGTGGGGTTGGTCAGCAGGGCATGGGCACGAACCAGTCTCGCTTTGATCAGATGCTCGTTGAAACTGAGTTTTGAAAATTGTTTGAACAGACGCGATACGTGCGTCTGATTGATTTGCAAGGCCGTTGCGACATCCTGGCGTGAGATGTTTTGGCAGCAGTGCTCATCAATGTAACTACACGCTGCGTTAAACGTGTTGTAGGCTTTACCACCCGTCTGAGGATCATCCGGTTCCTTCAAGGCATCTAGCATGCAGTGGATCAAGCTGTGTGCCAGATTAACGAGTAATGGATCGTGCGTGTCTTTGGGGCTGCAACAACTCAACGCATCAAGTAGATGGGGGACACAGCTTTGCCTTTTGGATTTGCAGAACAGATAGGGTGTTTTGTGCAAGTCTACAAACTGGGGTTTGGCTGTTCTTTTTCGCCGGGCTCGGATGGGTTGGGAGAAAAAGAAGCGAAACTGATCGATTTCAAACCGCCCGCCCAGTGAAAGATAATCTTCCGTGGGTTGGAGAGTGATCCATGTATGTCTTAGTCTCAGAAGCATGTCGCCAGGGACGAGTTGAACACTGGTGAGTTTGCGTTTTTGGATGATTTGATACGTTGCCCTGCCACGCGCCACAGTGACGAATGAACCGGGGCAGGAGAGTATGCTGGTGTGCAGCCCTGGTACCGTGCCACCCTCCTCTGCTGCCCAATAGACACGTCCTGTTGCCTTGGTGTTAAGCAGGTTCTCCAGTGTTTGCATTACCAGTGAAGATTCGGTTGTGTCTAAAAATGTCACGATTTTATCCTAAATGGCTCAAATGTATCGTGGTGGATGATGTTGCTTGCGCTATCATAGATTAAATGTTGCATGCTGAATAGATGTTTGGCGTCAGTTTGTCGGCTTGCGACATTTTTCTGAAAATGGGTTTCAGTATGAAATGTCATGAATTTAGGATAGCGAGATATGCGTAAAAAACAGGATGCGTTTGATGTTCTGGTTGCCGGTGGTGGAATGGCTGGGGTTTTTGCCGCCATCGCTGCTGCAGAATCGGGTCGTAAAGTCTGTTTGATTGAACCGTCCAACATGCTTGGTGGGCAGGGGACGACAGGTGGGGTGGCAGGATTTTGTGGTGATACCCATACGGTGAATCGCGTTTTTGACGTGCTTGTTGATCAACTCAAGCAGCTTGATGCCATCAGTGATTTTCATCCCTGTCATGATCGCCGTGCATACGATCTGGAACTCTGTGGATTCGTGTTGCAGGAGATGGTGCGTCAGGCAGGTGTCGCAGTGCTGCTGCACAGTCGGGTGATTGATGTCACCGCTGAAGAGGGGCGGATCACGGATGTTGCCGTGTCGACTGCTGGTGGTGTGATGCACATCAAGCCCTATGTGGTAATTGATGCCAGCGGGATTTGTGTGATGGCCAAGCAGGCAGGTATGCCGGTGATCCACCTGGGAGCCAATAAGCAGCTTCCCATGAGTCTTTACTTTACATTATGGGATACGGGTAAACCGGTCACGCCCAAGTTACCCCAAGGTTGCCCGACTTGGGACAAGGATGAAGATTTACCCATGACGACTTTGCATCCATTTGGCAGTGGCAAGGTTGAAGTGAAAATGAAAGTCGTCGGCTTTGATGCAGCGGGTGGTCTGAGTCTGTCTGAAGCGGAAATGCATGCACGACAGCAAATGATGGGTTTGATTTATTACCTGCAAACCAAGGGGTATCAGGGGAAAAAGCTTGATCAACATGTCCTTGCCAGCGTGTCACGCATGATCGGTATTCGGGAAGCTTGTCGGATTGAAGGTGAGTACATCCTCACACAAGATGAGGTGATGCATGAAGCGGTCTTCGATGACGCTGTCGCGGTAGGGACCTATCACCTGGATTATCACTGGCCGGATCGTGTGCAACGCGCAGGCACCGGTATCACCACCATGGTCATGCCATACCACATCCCACTGCGGAGTTTAATCCCACATGGCAGCCGGAACATGCTTGTTCCCGGTCGCAGTGCATCAGGTGATCAGATGGCGATGAGTTCGTTCCGCGTGATGGCAACGTGTATCCAAATGGGCTACGCAGCAGGTAAAGCAGCCAGTCTTGCGGTGACACAGAACTGTGATGTGCCTGATATCCCCATCGCAACCCTGCAGGATCAACTTGAGAAAGATGGCCAATCACTCAACCTCACGGACTATGGCCTGTTTCTACGGAACCTGTTATTGCAGCATGAAACGGTCACACCCGATCAACCACCGTTTAAAAACTGTCACGCATCAACTTTATTGCAACTAGCCAATGGTCGAATACTCTGTGCTTATTTTGCTGGATCAGAGGAAGGTAAAGACGACGTGCGCATTTGGCTGAGTGTCCGCGAACAAGGATGCTGGCAAGAACCACGTTGCGTTGCTTCAGTCGAAAACGCACCGCATTGGAATCCGGTCCTCTTTGCAGATGAACAGGGCAAGGTGCATCTGTATTTCAAAGTCGGTAAGCACATCCGTGATTGGCAGACTTGGCAGATCACATCGAAAGATGAAGGCCAAAACTGGTCGAAGCCAACCCTGTTGGTTGACGATGGCAGTCACAGTCGCGGACCGGTCAAGAATAAGCCCATCATCCTCAGCAATGGTGATTGGTTGACGCCGTCAAGTGTCGAACCATCTGGTGATGCATGGCAGGTTTTCTGTGATCGGTCCAGTGATCAAGGTAAAACATGGCAGGCAACGCCACTGCTTCCCTTTTCTGATGAGATTGATTGTGAGCAACAAGGTGCCATCCAACCTACGCTCTGGGAGTCAGAGCCCGGTCATGTTCACATGCTCACGCGCAGTATATGTGGCTGGATTCTACGCAGTGACTCGTCGGACTTTGGCAAGACATGGTGTCCGCTTTATCCGACATCAATAGCGAATAATAACAGTGGGGTTGATCTGGCCAAGTTGGATGATGGGAGCCTTGCCCTGGTATGTAATCCAATTCAAAACGCTGACTGTAGTCTGGATCAACGCAGCGTGTTGACCGTGTTTCGTTCCACTGACAATGGCAGGACATGGCAGAGCAGTTTGAAACTCGAAGATGAACCTGGCGAATTTTCCTATCCCGCGATTATCCCCACACGCGTCGGAATGGCGATCAGTTACACTGCCAAACGCACGGCCATCAAGTATTGGCATGGTTCGATAGAACAGCTTCAATCCCTGACGGATCAACAGCCCGATGTGCAATGTCATGAACCGGTGACGGCAAAGTAAGTCGGCCTTGAATTCTTCCGATGACCGTGTTTACTCATATGCACCGGAAAATGCCGTATAACTCAGGGCAAAGAGCATCGGGTCCATATGCGGATTCTGAGCGGTGATTAATTCGATGCTGGCGATTTTCTTTTCCGGTGACGGGTTTTCCCAAGAGTAAATGCCGATTGCCATCAGTTCGCCGTCACCATTTTTCGGGTTCAGGAACTGCGTGCCCATGAGCAGGTGACGCTGGTCCGTGTAGGTTTTGCGCGTGTCCTGAATCTCATTTTTGAGTTTGATACTGATCGTGGCATCCGTCCCATCGTAGTAGTTGATGCGGTATTGACAGACGTTATTACCTTGCCCCCATGTCTTGATTTTATAGTTGAACGTAGTGGCATGGGCGAAGTGAATTTTAGATGCGTGAATGCGATCCAAGGTGATCTTGATACGGATTGGAGTGGTCTGCGTGAAGTTGTCGATGGGGGTGTCGGACATGAAGGCTTTGCCTTCATAGGCTGTTCCCATACGTGAATTCAGACGGATCATTGTTGCGGGTTGGTTTGTGGTTGCCTTGGCAAAGTCGAAGGTGATTCCATGCAGGTCCACGAGTCCGCTGGGCATGTTGGGGCCCAGATATTGTTCGGCTGAGACGTTGCAGAATGGTTTGAGATTGACGGTGTGAATCGTGCTGTCGGAACCTGAACGAATCGTCTTGCCAGCAAGGGCGATCCCCATTTGCGTGCTGATACTACAGAGCATTCGCATGCGCTGTTCATCATTGTCGACAACCTGGTTCCATTGCGAAACGTCCGCGAGAATGGTGCGGCCTTGATGTCGGTTAATGGCCATGATGCCCGGGTGCATTGGAACGATCCAGTGATCATCAGCTTTAAACGTGACGGATTGGATAAGTGGTTTGGTAAACCAGTTCATGTCCGTACTGCTGACTCCGTCAAAAAGGACATCACGCTGAACAAAGGCTGTGAGTAATGCAGTCGGCGTTTTCTTTTGGGACTTGCTGTCTGTTGGTAATTCATGCAGAGTGATAGGTTGACTTCCCAAAGCAGCGGTGAGTTGTTTGAGAGTGCTTTGATCCGTGACATGCAGGTGAATAAATCGAGCACGCTTGGCGATGCTGATGACCTTCTCAATGCCATGATGTTTAACGGCTTGATCGTCAACATACAAACCTGCGAAGTCCGCAGTGTCTTGCGCGTGCGTTTCCCAGCCCAGCTTATCCAGTAACTCCGCTGCATAGGTGTCCGTGCCGGAAAGATAATTGCCTTTGCCCCATTGCATGTTGTTTGTCGAACTCTGCGTCACATAGGCGATGAGATTAAACAAAACCTTGGCCGCAGCAGGGGATTGATCCGCCTTATCAAGCAGGAGTTGGCTGATAAGGTACTTGCCCTTGCCATGAATCATTTCAATGAGAATGCCGTCATTCAGTTCACGCCCGCCATCAACAAGCACGTGAAAATTCCCACTCATTGGCTTGTAGCAGTTGGCATCACTGATCTGCATGCCTTGACCCCAGTAGGCAAAATCCAACTGGTCCATGGGGAGAATGGCATTGGTGAAAAAACTGTGATGTGGACTGCGAATAAAGCCGTTGGTTGCACCATTGAGTAGGCCATGTTTCAAGGCAATGCCCGATGGGAAAATATCCGGTAAATCCTCACGATCCAGCATCAACAAACGGCCACCCGCTGCAACGAACTGGCTGATCATCATCGCATGACTGAGCAATTGATCCGACGGTGTTTGCTTGCCAATGATCAACGCAGACTGGGCGTCGAGTTGGGACATGTCCGCAATCTTCTGGATTGGTTTGATCTGGATTTGCCATTGTTCAAGCAGTTTTACGATCTTTTCGGGGATAGCCAGGCCATACACAACACGGTTTGCCAGTTCGCGTGAATTAATCGGGGGATGGATTTTGACCGGGCGATTCATGGTGTAGACCTGCTTGCCTGCATGGTCAAAAAGCGTGGCGGTTAACGCGACGGTTTGCTCGCGTTCCAGAGTCTCAATTTGAATGTCAATCAATTGGCTACGGGACTCAGATGCATTGAGACTTACGGGAATACGTGAATGCCAGTAATGTTTCTTGTCAGCTTGAACTGTCAGTTGGACATGCCCTTCAAAGGGATGGCCTGAGTGTTCAAAGAGTTGTAGTTCACACGTGTTCCTGCCTGTGGTCATTGCTGGGTTCAGCGATTTCCAGTAGACGGTTTGGGGTTTGAGTTCATTGGAAAGTTCTTTGACGAACGGGGAGTTGATGGCCGAGTCCAGGTACATGAAGTTAGGACTGAGCAATGCAACATTTTGTTCGCGGTAGCTGCGCACCGCCTGACGCCAAAGTTGTGCCAGGTAGTATTGGTACTTGGCATTGTTGGTTGGATCGCCATTTCGCAGGAATGTCATCTTGTCACCGAAGATGTACTCCAATTTCAGGCGACTGTTGGGTGTGAGATGTTCGCCGATCCCAAGAGGCTTGACACCATCGGGCGGGAAATTTGTGTAGTTATCTGAGTACAGATGATTGTATTGTTCTGTTCGTCCTTTCCATTGCAGACTCAGGGGGAACTCCGGGCCACTGTCGGGATAGTGGATGTTGTAGATGTCGATCTTGCCTTGAGCATCACCGTAGCCAGAGTGCATGACCAGACGTGACGGATCGTATTGCTTGTGTGTTTTTTGCACCTCAACCATAAAGGCCTCAGTCGCCTGGGGGCGGGGCGTGATCCAATGTTCAAACTCATTGGAGCCTGACCAGATGATGATGGAAGGATGATTACGCAGTTGCAACGTCATGGCCTTGACATGGTCCAGAGCAAATTTATTTTTTGGCCGGTGATTCAAACCCGTCTCAGCAACAATGAGAAACCCCGCTTCATCAGCAGCTTCGTAAAAAATCCGGTCGAAGACCTGACAGTGAAAGCGCCCGTAGTTGATACCATGGCTGAGCATGGTTTTGAACACGTTGATCAGATCAGCCTTGTAACTGTCACCTGCTTCAACCCAGCTACGGCTGCGGGTCCATTCACCGATGTGCGCCCAAGGGCCGATGAGTTGGACTTTTCGGCCATTAAGCAGAATGTCTTCGCCACGTGCTTGGATGTCACGGTAGCCGAAGGTGGTCTCTAATTGGTCGATCACCTGATTGTCAGCCAGTAGACGAAAGCGACATTGATACAGATTCGGTTGATCGATGTCCCACATCGCCAGTTTGTTGTTCACATCCAACGTGGCCGCTTGCTGTGCGTCGCGCTGATTGATGGTGACGATTTTCTCAAGGACCGTTCGGTTCTGTTTGTCGAGGATTTGGATTTGAAGTTTGTCTGCGTTTTTTGAGGCTTGGGTGAGTTGGACACTGGTGTACAGTTTCTGTTCGTTGACATCAGACCAGACAAACGGCTGGGCAAGAGATACGACAGGTCGGCGTTCGAGCATTGGGGCACGGGCAAAACCGCGACGATACCGATACTGAGCGCCGATGGGCAGGATGACTTTGCCACCCTTTAGCGCTGCGTAGTAATTGCGGACTTTGATGAGTAACTCGTGTTGACCTACTGATTGAATATGGTCCGTGAGATCCACTTCGGTGTAGGCCATGCCTTGTCGATCCGTCGCAACGGGTTTGCCATTGAGATAGACATCGAGCACGAAGAATGTTTGCGGGAAAATCAGGACGATACTGTCTTGGATATCCTTTGCTTTGATATCAAGTGGCATGCGATACAGGGCACATTTGGCTTTCTCTTCTTGATTTTCAACCTGCCAACGCACACCGTAGTAGGAGTGTTCTGCGATGTCTGCTTTCTGCCAGCTCAGTTGATTCGTGTCGATTTGATTGACGTTGACATCTTCATCGACAAAGGTCATGCCCTGCATCAGTGTCAGTACTTCAGGTTGACGATAGGCAGCGGGAATCAAGTACGTTGGTTGGTCATAGGTCTGGCTTTGCTGCGTTTGGGGTTTCGTTTTTTCAGCAGGTTTATCTGCCATGATAGGAACAAAATCACTGAGTGGTGATTGGCTGAGCAGTAACTTGGTCAGACCGATATGCCATGCGCTGGAGACTTTTTCCAGGTGAACGCGAATGTACCGAAATGGCTCGGATGCGTTGGCTAAGCGCAGGTAAACCAGTGATCGACCACTGGGGACGGATTTGATTTTCGCGCTTGCGATGCTCGGCTGGATGCGGTAATTCACACCGTCAGCTGAAGTCTCGATGATGCAGTATTCACTGAGTTTTGACCATGTGTTGGAAAACCCGTAAACCGCTAATTGCATGTCAGAAACATGCTCAGCCGTCGTGAGTCTTTGCACATCAAAAATCACATGACTGTCTTGGCTGACCTGTTTAAATCGGATGCGTGTGGCATCATCGTCATAGCGCTCTGCCTGATAGTCCGACCAGTTGGCATTGGAATAAGTGACAGGTAGATGCTTTTCAAAATCAATCAGCCACTGACCTTCGTCATGCGAAACGACACCCTTGGGCATTGACTGAGTTTTCTTGGCGACAGGTTTGGGGGCTGACTTTTTCCTGGCAGGTTCCGGCTTGGGCTGTTCAATCACCGGCATGGGGTCAGCAGTCATACGCATCTGGCCGATGACGACCTGCCATGTTGATTTGAGATTTTCCATGTGCAGTCGAACATAACGAAACACTGGTGCGTCGGGCTTGGTACGATAGACCTGCGAAGTGCGATTGCCCGGGAACTTGCCCAGCGGGGCGCTTTTAACCAACTCAATTTTCTGATAGGACTCGGGCTTATCCTCCATGGCGACTTCAAGAACCAACGGCATGACATCCAGTGACTTGGTAGCTCCAAACGAATAAGTCAGGCATTCAAAGCCACGCACTTGATCGAGACCGACACATTGTTTGGCATCGAGGACGACATAACTTTTCTCATCAACGGGTTGAAACTGCAATCGCGTGGTATCACCGTCAAACTTCTCGGGCGTGTACTTGGGCCATTCCACATTCTCATGCCGGAGTGTGTTGGCCGGTGTGCAGTCAATGATGGATGTGTCTTTGTCCTGCGCGTGAAGTTGGGGAGCGCAGAGAGTCAGTGTGATCAGAAAACAAGTTGCCAGGCGCAGAATCATGCGTTGCCTTTCAGTCGAATCGGTGCGATAAATAAATGGCGTCGTGAAATGTCAGGATGGAATTGATCGAATTCGCTATCAGGGCTTGTTGAAGTACCAACGGTTGTAGTATTCATCACTGGCATAGACCAGTTCGATTTCTTCCTTGCTCAGGACCACGTGTCCGTCGACATGGCTGAAGACCGCGCCGCCGGGATGAGTTTCAATGTCGGGGACGCGACGCGAGCTGTCATTAATACTGGTTGCAGATGTCGGGAAGGTTCGCCATGCCCAACGTGAGATACCACTGGTGGGACGCTTGTTGGCATCCATGGTGACATAGGTCTTCGACGGATTGATGACGGCATCAGTGTGTTGGACATAGTGTGAATCTGCACCACTACTGGAACTGATGGCACCGGCAAAACGGTTCATGCCATAGCTTTTTTCCGTACTCCCCGATGCGCCCAGTACCTTGGCCGGGCAGATCATGAAATTGTTGGGGTTCTCCGGTTGGTAGACTTGTGCAAACTTGCCGTGGTTGGCCAGAAGGCGGGGCCACCAACTAGCATTGGAGTTACCGTCCCCGCAATACGTCGGTAAATATGCGTTGTAATCATTTTCATAAACCAACCATGCTGTGATGATCTGTTTGTGATTGTTGGCACATTTGATCTGCACGGACGACGCTTTCGCCTTTTGCAGAGCCGGTAACAAAATGGAGATCAGCAATGCGATGATGGAAATGACCACCAGCAATTCGATGAGTGTAAAAGCGTTTTGATTGATCGTATTTTGTCGAGGTGTGGTTTGCATGGCGTAGCCTTTTCTCACTGGAGAACCGATCCTTGATTCACGTGGTGTGTCCCCATGTGATCTGCCCACACACCGTCTGGCAGACCGGGGATTTAAGTTTGCCACCCACCAATGCCTGGGCCAGCAATGTAGCGTTGACACCTTTCTGGTAGGCGGAAATGTCGACAGTGGTAATGCCGAGCTTGATTGCTTTGGGATGTCCGTCAAAGCCTGTGATGGCAAGTTCGTTGGGGACATCCAATCCGGCTTTGTTGGCTTGTTCGAGTAATGCCATCGCCCGAAAGTCGTTGTAGCAGAACATCAACTCCGGCCGCTTGGATGCAGGCAGTTCGACAATCTGTTTGGCAACTAGATCGATCGATGCTGTACTGTCATCTGCAGCAAAGAACCAGTCTGCGTTTAAAGGAAGGTTGTGATCTTCATGCACATCACGCCAGGCGCGGTGACGCCCCTTGTAGCGATCCGGCGCACCAAAGCAACCAAGTTTCCGATAGCCTTTGTCGATCAGCGATTCAAGCAATTGATACGTGCTGTAATACGTGTCTTTGATCACGACGTTCAAGGGGGACATGGGGTGATTTTCAAATGACAGAAACACTACCGGGCAGGAGACCTGTTCAATGATCCATCGACCCTGTTCCACGTCGAGTTTGTCGCATGCGAGCATGATTGCCTGAGAATGCGCCTGGGCCATCTCAAGGGTGTGGCTGACCTGTGGATCACGGTTGGCAAATTGGCTTTGGGGAATGATTGCCATGTGATGACGGATGCCCAGCATGGCGGAGGCTTCCTGGATGCCGGTGACCATCTGCTGTTTGATGCCTTCGATGTAAAGTGCAGCTTCGTCAACGCGGATGTTGGTCATCATGTCCTGTGTCCGACTGACAAAGAGCGTGGTAACCTGCTTGAGCCCGGTATCCATGGGCGTGAGACCAGGGCGGAGTTGGCTGGACGATTGACTGACAAAAATACCACTGCCGGATCGCGTCTCAAGGACACCCTCGGTTTTGAGTTGGTTAACAGCTTTGACAATGGTCACCGGTGAGACACCGTAGACCTTGCCAAGGTCCACGGTGGTGGGCAGGCGTTGCCCCGGGTCATAGACCTGCTGGCGTATTTTCTGTCGCAGGTCTCCGGCAATGTCGTTACAGATGGGTTTTCGGCCTGGTTTACGTGTGAGTGTCATGTTGGTTCAAATGTGTAATGATTTTGTTTTCAGTACACATAACCGTAGGCAACACATTGAAATAATCAATATTTCTCAACGATTATTGTTGAAATGTAGGCGAATTGTGCATTAAAAATATAATGATTATAGAAATGTGTCGCTGATTACACGTGATATTACACGTGATCGATCACATCGTTTATTCATCCAATCGACAGCCATTTCCAGGCATAGGCTTGAAGCTGTTCCTGTCGTTTCTTGCCTTTCTCATCCAGAAACTTGACGGTTTGTACCTGGTCAGAACTATTGGTCATGGCCAGATGATTGGTCTGTGGATAGCAAGCCAGATCAACCATCGGGTTGTCAGAGACAAATGGCAAGTGAACCTGCTCCTGTTTGAGAAGCCAGATCAGCACATGTTCAAGCAGCCATGCATTGTGCATGCTAAATGGGAGACTGCTGATATAGACACTACGCCCATCGCCGTATTGGTTCGCTGACAGAGCAATGTGCTGCCCATGTGCAGCGATGACATCGAGCGTCTGACTTTGAGGGTAGACATAGCTGGGGTTACCCAGGTCGATATCTTGGGTGACAAATGCGTAGAGATAGTGTTCGGTGTTCTTTTGAATCGGACTTGCGACGCGACCCATGGTCAATGATGTTTCTTTCTCCAGGCCGAAGATATCACCAAGCTGGAAATACCGTCCATCAGACTGATAAGCAGAAGGCTCACCGATGCCCAGGAGTCCGCCGCCATTGCCGACAAACTCACGGAGCTTGACGATCACTTGCGGGTCAGCCCAGCAGTCTCCGCCGGACCATGCAGTGTTGGCATCACCCATGTTGATGATGGCTTTGACATCGGGATCAATGCCATGATTGAGGATGTCATCAAAGCTGATGAACTGGATGTCGAACGGCAAACCTGCCAGACATTCCAGCGGGTTACTGCCAACCAGTTCCATGACATCGGGGCGGGGCGGGATATAAAAGCGTTGGTCCCGAACCTGCTGCTGAAGCCAAGCACGGGGTTGGCCCCATGCATTGAGGATGGCAATCTTACCGGGCACCTTGATACTTGGGGTCCGACGAGTCATCTCAAGGTATTCACCGAACTGTTTGGAAATCTCCGTAACATGATCAATGAAGTCAGGGAACTGATTGGCCAATGATAGATAACCGCCGTAGCCGATACGATCCAGCGGTTTTCTGAGCATGGCACGACGGATCTTGGTCCAGTTTTTCATCGACTCAGCAACCGGATCATTGCCCGGCTTAAAGACATCCGGGAAGAAGTAGGGGTAGAACCGCGCTTCACGAACATGTTCACCGGGGGAGTCCGTTAAACGACGCAAGGCTACGCCGTCTTCAACCGCACCAATGTTAATGTCGATACCGATCTTCTCGTAGCAAGGCAAGAACGGTTCTGTACCGATCCAGTGATCTCCTTGGAACATGGCAGTGCGTTTACCAGCCTGATGTGCCATATCACAGAGTTCAGACGCGAAGTCAACGACGACGTTCTGCACGAAAGTCATCCAGTCTTTGTAACGGTTCGAGGGGACTTTGTACGTGCCGTTGTAGTAGCCAGCATCGACGAAGTCTTCGGGAGTTAATGCATAGCCGAACTGTTTTTTAAATTCAGTGAGTGCCTGAGGGCTGACAGTTTCACCATAGCCGGTCCAGTCGCGATAGATATCCTGATTGTTTTCACCGCTGTCAATGACAAAAAGATAAGCAAAGGTGGTAAAGCGCACCACGGTGGTGTCGGGATGTGTCTTAAGCCAATTGGCAAAGTAGTTTTTCAGATGCGCCCGAACCTGGGAGTGGTACGGATCAACACTCTTGATACGCGGTCCCTGCCAGTCATTGGTCAGGGCGTTGTACATTGACACGCTGTCCCAGATTTGTTTTGCAAGAAAACTGACGGTGTATTCGTGGTAGGGCGTGGTCTGAATCAGGTGGACTTGTCGTGTCTGCGGGTCATAGTGCCAATGTGATGGGGGGACGACGCAGCCTGCCGTGCGGTCTCGGACTTCCCACCACGTTTGCGGGTCGGATATTTCATCAAGTTCGTACTTGTCTTTGCTGTACCCGTCCAAAGGAATGATTGTCAGTTGACGATCCTGGGCAGTGACGGGAAAAGACATGAGATACTTGCGATGCAGATATTCGGGGTGTGCGTTGGCAAAGTCCTGATCCGCGCGGACTAAGCACATGATGGCGTACACATCGTGATCACCTTGAGCTAAAGTATCTGGCATGGACGTGCCATCGCTATCACGCAGGGCGTCGGCTTGCCAACGTTCAAATAGATCTGCAACAACTGATTCCTGACCGGCTTCCACGGGTAACGTCATATGACCGCGTTGTGTATACATGGTTGTTATACCTTGTCGAACAGATACCCCATTGGCCATGGGGAGTTAGGATTCGTTGAATTGATGAGATGGGGTTGTATTCTCAGATTGGGTTAAATATTTCATGATTTCACGGGAAATCATTTTGAATATTCTAGAATCCAACAGCTTTCAGATCAAGCTGCCCGTCAATGATCGTTGCAGAAAATGTCAGCTCAGGCTGAGTCGCGGACGATGATGCGGGGCGTAATGAGTTTATGGTTGAGTGACTCTGGAAGGGGGTGGTCATTAATCTTGGCAATGAGCATTTGCATTGCCGTTCGCGTTAACTCTCGCTCGCACAGATCCACCGTGGTGATCGACGGGGAAATGATATCGGTCAGTGGCAGGTTGTCATACCCTGTCACGGCAATGTCCTTGGGAACGTCATAGCCTAGTAGCGTCAGGACGCGGATGATGTGCACTGCATATGTGTCATTGTTTGAGACGATCGCATCTATGGCATGTTCCTTGATCATGGCAGAGAGATATCGGCTGAGTCTGTCAGAATCCAACTTGCCTTGATCATCATGAACTTGTTCTGCCCAATCCAAATCGAGTTTGGCATCGTACTTGATGTTGTTGGCTTTCAACGCATCCTTGTACCCCTTACGGCGGTCCTGTGTGCTGCGATGATTGCCTTGTCCAATACACAGGGCGATGCGCTTGCGCCCTGTGTTTAGCAGGTGTTCAACCAATTGCTCTGTGGCAGTACGGTGATTCAGGCAGACCCAGCTGGCAGTGTTTTGTTGGACCTGGGGCTTACCCAGGAAGACCACGTTGGGGAACTGGAGAAAAGTCTTGGCAATTTTTTTGCCGATCTCAGGGTAGTCATGTGAAATGCAGAGTACCCCGTCAATCCGATTGGCCATGAAGTCCGCTGCATAAGCTTTGATTTTGTCCAACTCACCATGAGATTGGCCGATCATTACGCGGTATCCGTTTTCGTCAGCAAAACGCTCCATCTCCGAAAGCTGACGATAGCTTGGGGCGGGGGCGTAGGTGTCGATGATGGTGCCGATGATTTTGCTTTGCTTACCTGCAAGACGCTGAGCCATGGCGTTGGGGCGGTATCCCAATTCGGTTGCAACTTTGAGAATCCGATCCGCCGTCTCTTTGCTGACACGCACATTGCTGCCTGCACTCTGCAGGATCACACTGGCAACGGTAGTGCGTGAGACACCAGCTTTGGCAGCAATGTCGACTAAACGCACGGGTTGGTTGGATGTGTCCTGTTTCTTAGCCATAGCCCCTCGTCCTCAATTCGCGTTAAAGATGAACAATCATAGCGAGTCGGGGGTAATTAAGACAGAAACAGAGGGCACTCAGGTCGATTGCCTGATAACGAGCTTGGGGACGATATTGTGGTGTTTGGCTTTACCGCGGATGGGCTCGCCTTGAATCTGACGGATCAGCAGATCGATGCTGGCTTGGGCCAGTTCATGATTACACAGGTCTACTGTTGTGATTGCCGGGCGTGTGAGGTGCGTCATCGGTAGATTGTCATAGCCTGTCACCGCGACATCATCAGGGACACGTAACCCCATCGCTTCAATTGCGCGGATCAGATACAACGCGATGACATCGTTGGTCGCAATGATGGCATCGAATTTCAGTTGGTCCCATTTCTCCCGAAGGTACATTGTCAAAGGGGATTGCCTGTCAGGTTGTGGCTGCCCGTCACAAGCATCTGCCAGATTGAATACCAGGTCTGGGTCATAGGGAATCTCATGGGCTTCAAGACCGTCACGGTATCCCTGTCGGCGTTCGATGTAACTGCGATGCTGAGTATTGCCAATGCCGAGAATGATGCGTTTTTTACCACGCTCAATCAGATGTTTGACGATGTTGGATTGTGCTTCTCTGTGATCAGGTGACGCCCAGCAGACCTTGCTGCGATCGACCGCGGTTTTGCCAACAAAGACCACGTTCTCAAAGCCCTGCATCATACGTACGATGTCACGATGTATGCCCGGATAGTCGTGTGAGATGCAGATCACACCATCGACGCCGCTGGATTTAAAGTCGAGCATGTAATCATTGAGTTTGGAGATGTCATCATGCATTTGGCCGACCATGACACGGTATCCCGCTTCGGTTGCACAACGTTCCATTTCAGCCAGTTGCTGATAACTGGGGGTTGGTGCGTAGGTGTCGATGGTGATGCCGATGATCTTGCTTTGCTTACCCGCCAGACGTTGGGCGGTGAGATTGGGACGGTAACCCATCTCGTCAGCAACCTTGCGGACGCGCATGGCTGTCTTCGTGCTCACGCGTGCGTTTTCACCTGCACTTTGCAGAATCACCTTCGCGACCGTGGTCCGCGAGACGTTGGCTCGTCGGGCGATATCCACCAAGCGAACAGGGGCAGGTGAGAGAGTTGGTGTGTTGAGTTCTTGCGTCATGATCAGCAGAAATCTGACCAATTCGACATGGCCGTGATCATCACACAGCCATGTCGAGCAGGTTACTAAATTGTTAATGAAGGTTGGGGGATTATTCCCAGGTCATATCACGCCAAGCCGAGAATAATGGGCGGAATGTTTTTGAGTTACCTCCACGATTTTCCGCATCGCGGGCATTGATAGTCCTGGCATGGCCGTCAAGGAATGCGACATTCATGACACTGTTGCTTGAATGACGGAATCGCAAACGGGTGTTGGTGCGGTATTCCATCTGCTCACCATTTTCCAGGAAGATCCATGAGGCATCCATGTAAATGCCCAGCTCGGACATGGATTTGGCAGCATGATTCTCAATCGTCGCTGCATCATGGAACGGTCTGTTGCGCCAGGTTGGCAGCTTGGCAGCCAGTTCTGTAGCAAGTGACGTATCGTAGTACCCCCAGTACTTGACAACGGTGAACATCTCCGGGTTATAGCCATAGCTATGATGCGTGAAGTTCGGGGGCCATTTGGCGGGGTCGGGGAACTTGGGATGCGGGTTGTCCTGATCCCGGTACCAGTCGTCATAACCCATGCCGTCAGGATTGCTCGGGCAATGCCAGACGCCGTAGGATTTGATGTATTCCATTTGGCGAAGTCGATTGGGAACCCACCACATGTTGTTGGCCGAGCTGCCATCGTAAAACTGAGTTGGGTAGTAATGATTGTCATTGACATAGTACTGCGTGGAGATCGTGATCTGACGCAGGTTCGAAGAACAATTAATTGCCTGGGCAGCCTGTCTGGCGCCTGCCAGAGCTGGGAGTAGTATGGCAATTAACAGGGAAATGATCGAAATGACAACCAATAGCTCAATGAGTGTAAACGCACGGGCGGCATTGCCTGTGTCTTGCACGGATGCATGATTGGGGTTGTTATTCATAATGCAATCCATTCTTTATTCTATGATTTAACCTGCTAAATCAAAACAGGTTTGCAAACGCAATCTCTGCATTACCGTGACAGGTCGCATTCGACACCTGAGCAGAGAGGTCGTATCCATGAATGCCGTTGGAACAAATGGTGATCTCGCATGCACACGAATTACATGATTTCGCGTGACATCACTTATCTTACCGGTCTTCTGAACAATGTAAATGATCAATTGCAAAATTTTTTTGTCAGGTTGGTTTTGTCAGGGGTTGTCCGAATGGCATGATTGAGAATGCCTGACAAACGTCAATCAACACGCGCAGTTGATAGTTAATATTGAATTGACAATTGGATAGCCGATTCTGACAGGCATCAGTTTCATACTCGCAAAGGGAGCAATCAAGACGTTGTGGACGGCTGTAAAGAATATCTGAACTTATTTGATAATTCATTGAAAATATTTGACCTGATTCTGGTGAGGGGCTAGAATGGCCTGTGATCCCGCGTGAAATCAAGTCTAATTTTCTAAAAACTTGCCCCTATGCAAGGATGTGTGATGAAACAATGTTTATTGGTATCCGCCCTGATCTTAATCTGTTCAACGGTTTCTCATGCCGGTTATCTGCTTTATGACTTTGCCCAACCTTGGCAGTACGAGGAATGGCAAACGGCTGATTCGGCAACGCAGCGCTGCTTCCCCTCAACAAAATATGCTGTCGAAGGTGACAACAGTCTCGGTTTTATCGGGACCAGGAGCGATCGCAAATGCCTTCTCACCGGTCTGGTTTGGGACAACGACTGGAGTCATTTTGAATATGTCTCGCTGGTCATCACCAACCCAACTTCACAGACGATTCCATTGACCATTTCGATGGCCAATGAGCAGGGTTATCTGACCTGGATCACACTTGAGCCTATGTCCAGCAAGGAATATGTCGTCCGCATCAAGTTCCCCAAGTATGCCCGCATCAACAATATTCTCACGCTCAATCTCCAAACCGAAGAGCCGATGGATGCTGAGTTTTACGTGGATAAAATTCAACTTCACAAAAAGGATCAGGAACCCAAGGTCGAAGGTGAGAAACGTAAACGTGATGTCACCGGCTATCCGGTCCCGTCGATTAACAAGCAACTTGATGTGCAACTCAAAAAGATGGTTGTTGAAAACTGCAAAGACATTGGTACTTATTTCGATGGTCTGAAACTCGACATGCCTGCCGCACGTGAAGCATTGGTCAATCGTGCTGCAGATCTTGAGCAAGCTATCGGTAAAGACGAACTGAGCAAAGATGAGAAGATTGCCATTCTCCGAGAGTCTGAACAACTGACCCTGTCAGCGGATCGTTTTTTGCAGATCAAGCAATATGCTTCAGAAGCAGGGGCTGATAAGTCCGATGGCTTTTTCATTGGCTTTGCTGATTCAATGGTCAAGGTCATGCCCCGCGATGTGAAAGTGGATCTTGACTTGGTTGATGAGGTTTCCATCAGTCTTGCAGGCAACGAAAAGGAATCCGTGCAGTTGGCTGTCGTGCCGTTTGCTAAGGATGCTAAACAGGTGTCCGTCGTTGCCAGTGATCTCAAGGATGATAAAGGCAACATAATTCCCGCCAAGCAGGTGGAAATCGACCTGGTCAGTTTTGTGAAAACCCATGCTAATTCAGACCGGTATCCCCGTTATATTGGCTGGTATCCCGAGCCGTTGATCGCTAATCCCAAGCCGGTGGATGTGGCTGTGGGTGACATTCAAACATGGTGGATTCGTGTGCGCGCTTTGGAAGATCAGAAGCCCGGTCTCTACCATGGCAAGCTCACAGTCAACAGCCAGAGCGCTAAGCCAAAGACCATTAAGCTTAACGTGGAAGTCTATGACTTTAACATGCCACGCACCGCGCCGATTCCCACCGCCATCAGCTACGATGCTTACAAGCATCCGAGCATCGGTGGCAAGGAGTCCGAGAAATGGCAGACGCTCAAATACAAGCATGCTGATTTTCTGGCTGACTACATGCTCAATTTTGACAACATTTACATTGGCAAAGAAAAACTGCTGGAATGGGATGTCCTCAAGTACAATGCTGACAAGGGCCAGCTTTCCGCAATCAACCTGGGGTATTTTTATTCTTCGTCTGACAAGCGTGTCGCTCAGTTCAAACCCAATTATGACAAAGCCAAGGAACTGGGACTGCTGGATTACTGCTATATCTACGGTTTGGATGAAGCAGGATACGGTTCATACAAGACCTTGGAAGAAGCAGCACAGAAATTTAAAAAAGCTTATCCCGAGGTGATGGTCATGACCACTGCCCAGGATCACTCCTATGGTTTTGACGGTGAAGCTCCCACAGTGACTGCCTGGTGTCCGATCATCAACCGTTACAATCCCACGCTTGCCAAAAAGGCTAATAAAGCCGGTCGTCGTGTTTGGTGGTATACCTGCAATTGGCCCAAGGCACCGTACCCTAATGTCTACGTGGATTATCCCACGATTGATCTGCGTGTGCTGCTCGGACTCTTTCATGCCAAGTATCAGCCCGATGGTTTTCTCTACTTTCACACGTCGATCTTTGGTAAGACCAATGATGAAGGAATCAGCACCTATCCCTTTACCAATTGGGATCCATATAACTTCGTTGATACCAATGGTGACGGGCAGCTTTACTGCATCGATAATCAGGGCATGCTGGTTCCGACCCTGCGCGTGGAAAATTATCGTGATGGTTTGGAGGATTTGGCTTACTACATGATTCTCCAACACCAGGTAAAAGCCTACGAACTGCAGGGTGGCAAAGAGACCACTTGGTATCGCACTGCCCGTCAATTGCTCGATCAACCCAACGAGTTGGTCAAGACACGTTATCAGTTCACCACTGATCCTGACGTCGTTCGTGATTACCGCAAGGCATTGGCCGACGCCATCCAGGAAAGTCCCATCAAGGACACCAATCCCTGGAAGAACGGCCTGACGATCTGGGGGCTTGAAGGTCGTCCGAAAAACTGATTGACGTGATCAGGAGTCAAAGTGGTGTTGGCAATGGAGGTTCTGTTGCCGACACCTTTTTTAAAGTAGAGACAATATCACCATCAAAGGTTTTTGGTATGAAATCCATTTATACACTGCTGATCATTCTTGGTCTGATGACCATGCCGGTCCTTGCCCAGGACGAGAAGGTCATGATCGATTTTGAAGATGACAGTCAATACACCGTCTGGCAACTGGATAAACCAGCCAGCTATGAAGTGACCAACCAATTTGCCAGCACAGGTCAAAAGGCATTGAAACTGCATTTTCCCAAGTGGGAAGAGGGCATGCCCGAACGGCATTACATTGAAATTCGCCCCACGGAGAAAGACTGGTCAGGCTACAGATACATCGCTTTTGATATGACCAATCCCACGGAGCATGATTGGAAATTCGAGCTTTACATTACCGATGACCGCGAGAAAGTCAGTGAAGCTTGTCACTTCCGGATTGAAGTGCCGATGCTCAGTACTCGACAGATTTCCCGGGATTTCAAGTTCCGCAGTGAGGATAAGGTTGATAAGAAAAACATCACGCGCATCGCTTTCTATGCCAAGGAATCCAATGTGCCGATCCAAGCCATTTTAGATTCGATTCGTCTTCTCAAGAAGAAGCCGGACAAGCAGGACTATAGCAAGGAGATTGCCGAAGAACTCAGGCCTTTGCGTCTGCGTGTGATTCGTGAGAATCTTGAATCCGCCCGCCGCGAAGCACGCAAGCAGGATATCCTTCCGCAGTATGTTCGTGTGGTTGATGATGAAGCACAATCCATTCTCAATCGCGCGATGGACCCGGATGTCAGTTATGAAGATTTGATTCTGTGTCTGCGTGATTCACTCAACGTGCAGACATCGCTCAAGCGGTATGCCCAGTTCAAAGAATTGTACACGGACTACCGTAAGTTTGGTAAGCCTTTGACCGGTTACATGGTTGGCTTTGCCTCATCGATGCGCAAGGTGATGCCTAAGCATTTGCCGGTGAATATGTCGATTAAAAATGAAGTTGAGATTTCGCTTGCTGCCAACGAGGAAGAATCTTTCCAGTTAGCCGTGGTTCCGTTTGGTGAATCGCTCAAGGATGTGAGAGTCTCTGCCGGTGATCTGCATGGTGCCAATGGCCAGGTAATCAAGGCTCAAAATATTGCCTGTGATCTGGTTGCCTTTACTCAGACGCGCGATGTGAAAAGCTACATCAAGGATGATGATGTGCATTATGTCGGCTGGTGGCCGGACCCGATTATCCAGAATCCCGAGCCGGTGGATGTCGCGTTGGGGGATGTTCAACCGTGGTGGGTTCGCGTGCATGTTCCCAAGGGGCAGAAGCCGGGCGTGTACAGCGGGCAGGTGACGGTGACACAGAACCATGGCACGCCGGTGTCATTCGATCTGAAGGTTGAGGTTTATGATTTTGCCATGCCCGATCACGCACCTTTTCCGATCATGCTCAATACTTACCCGGACATGAACAAGGGGTTGTTGACGACTGAAGACTGGAAGACACTCAAGTGGGATTGGACTGATTTTCTCAGTGACTATTACATGATTCTGGATGACATCTACCGCGGGCCGAGTCCGGATCGCGATGATTCTTTGGACTTTGAAATTCTTGCCTATCTCAAAAAGCAAGGCAAGCTCGCGCCGTTTAATCTCGGTCTGTTCTACAGTGGTGAAGATAAATACATTGATCCGTTGCAGCAGAACTACGATAAAGTCAAAGAAATGGGATTGCTTGAATATGCCTATATTTACGGGTTCGATGAGCAACCATCATGGGCATTTCCTGATATTGAAAAAGCGACCATGAAGTTTCAGAAGCGCTTCCCCGAAGTCTTTAACCTGACGACGACCAATGACGGCCAAAGCGGCAACAATCCTGCCATGCCGCATCTCAAGGGATATTGCCCGATCATTGCTGGCTACAATCAAGGTGCTTCTGACAGGGCACGCAAGAGCCTTGGCAAATATGTCTGGTGGTACACCTGTGTCTGGCCGCCGCATCCATATCCCAATATTTTCATTGAATACCCGCCGATCGATACGCGAACACTGTTGGGCTTTAATGCCACGCGTCATGAAGTCGACGGATTCCTTTACTATGCGACCATGATCTTTGGTGAGAACAACAACGACGGGATCAGCACCTATCCCTATACCAACTGGGATTCGATCTCCTTTATGAACACGCATGGTGACGGACGATTGATGTATGTCAACGACAAGAAACAACTCGTCCCCAGCATGGTCCTTGAAAACTATCGTGATGGCCTGGAAGACATGGCTTATCACATGATTCTCAAACACCAGGTCCGTGAGTTATACAAGCAGAATAGCGGTTGGATTCGTCTCGTCCGTAAAGGCAAAACCATCACTGCTTATCGCAGTGGTGATGGCAAGGCCTGGCAGACCTATGGCAAGCACAATGTCGAGATGGGTGGTGATGTCTACATCGGGCTGGCAACCACGTCCAAGCGAGATGATGTCACTGGACGCACGGTCTATGACAATGTCGATGTCTATGCTCACCAACTCAGTGATCAATGGGAAACCGCAGCCATCGGCATTAACGATGACGAAGGTAATGTTCAGATTGATGGCAATCAGATCACTGTGACTGCCAAAGGTGGTGACATCTGGAACCGCAGTGACAAGTTCTATTTTGTCTACCGAAAACTCTCCGGCGATGGGCAGATCACCGCACAGATCACCGACATGGATGATACCAACGAATGGGCCAAGTCCGGGGTGATGATCCGTCAGTCGCTTGAAGACAACAGTCCCTATGCCATCATGCTCAATGTCCCGGCATTCTCGTGGGACTTGCCATCGCGCTGCCCGACACGTGGCACAGGTTTCCAGGGACGTTCCAAACAGAATTGGCAAAGTGGCAGTTGGGGTAACAAAAAGGCTGAACCCCAGTGGTACTTCGATGCGGTCAAGGCTTTGAACTCGACCGACGGTGTGGTCGACGGTTTGTCGAAATACACCAATGATCCTGCGGTGCTCTATGCCTATCGCGATAAGCTTGCGAAGCTGATTCAACGATCACCGATCAAAGACACCAACCCATGGGGCGACCGTGGTGGCATTCCCGTCCGTGGCTTATGGCGGACCTGGCAGGATGATCTGGACGGATACCAATCACCATTCAGAGAAGCCAATAAGCCAAAGAACTAAACCAACCCCTTCACCAACGAGATACGTCATCGGCTTGAGTGACACTTGAGCCGATGACTTCTCATTGGTTTTTACTATTTGATGTGATCGCTTTACTCAAGGTCTAGCGTTGAAAGAATCTCACGGATGCTCAACCGCGCACCACATACCACGGTATCCGCTGCACCGTAGTAAACCGTCACCGTGTCGCCATCAACCGTGTGCCCATTGGTGAAGATACATTGGCTGTAAAACCCGTCTTTCTCTTCGGGCGCGGTCGGCTCCATGATCGGTTCATCACTGCGTGCAAGGACTTTGCTGGGGTCATTCAGGTCAAGCAGCAGGGCGCCCAGGCAATAGCGTCCGTTCTCATCTGCACCATGGTAAATCTCAAGCCAACCTTTGTCGGTGCGAATTGGTGCACAACCGCCACCTACGCGTTGACTGTCCCATTGCCCCGCTCTTGAACGTGCAATGCATTGATGGTTGCCCCAATGTACAGTGTCGGGGGAACTGGCTAGCCAGATGTAATTGCCACCGAGATCTTTGCTGCTTGGACGATGTAGTGCAAAGTACTGATCGTTGATTTTCTCTTCAAAGATGGCAACGTCTTTATTATGCGGTGGCAGGATCAAACCCTTGCGGTCAACCGTCTGCCAATCTTTCGTGGTGGCATACCCGACCGCAACCCCATTACTTGAGACTGCCGTGAATGTCAGGTGATACGTGTCACCGATCTGTGATGTACGGCAGTCTTCAATGCCGTAGGCTTCGTACTTGCCTTGTCCAATCATGAACGGCTTATCTTCAACGGTGAAATGCTCTCCGTCCTCACTCCATGCCAATCTCAGGTGAGAGACGGTGGTGAGTAAGTCATTACCTTTGTACGTGATCACACGCGGGTCTTCAGCCTGAAGTTCCGGATCATTGCGATCCAGTTGGAGAATTTTCATCCCCGTTGGTTCGGATGCATCAAGCAGGGGGACGTTGATCGTGGATGCCGTTGCAGGGGCGTTCTCCGCGATACGTAGCAGTAAACCTGTCTTCCCATTGAAGACAAATGCACCGGGATTCAAAACGCATTCAACGATCAGCCCCTCTTGTGACGGTTTGACATCTGCGGGTTTGATGATCGGGTTATGTGTAAAACGCTTGGCAAGGTCAGCCATATTCATACTTTCAATTATAGGATATCAGTGGTAATTTCTACGCGACATCATCTTATCAATCACGGCCAGATTTGCACGAGAAGCGGCAGGCTTTCAGAAGGGGATGAAACCCGACGCAGCACGCCATAATGCATGGCATTCCACGGATGTCCGCGGTCGGACCACTGCAAATGCGTCGTGCCTTGCTCATTTTTGTGTTGCCACCAGATGGATAACCCCATGTCTTCTGATGTCGGCCAACTGGTGTGTTTGAAAGTCGCATACGGGATGAACATCTCAATGGTGGTTAAATCACCATCCTTCTTGATGGCAGATTCAATGCGTATGTGGGGTGAGGTTTCGCCGCGCGATGCAGTAAACTTACCGTTCTTGAATCCAGCGTTGATCCAGTAATACCCACCGGGTTGGCCGAGTTGTTCAGCAGGGCGAGGATCAAAGAAAACCGTCAAGCGATCGTTATCGATCTGACCGGTCACCTTGATTGCCATGTACAAGCCTTCGTCATCAGACTTGAATGCAAATGATGGATTGCACGCATCGATGCTCTCACGAAGATCAGCCGGACCGCGCACCCAGCAGGCCTGTGAGGGTTGGCCCAATGGATTGAAGGTGTGTTCCTGCCACTCATCGAGTTCACCATCGATCTTCGCTTTACCAATGATCGCTTGAGCAAGTTGCGTGAAACTCAGCGTGGCAGTTGCGGTTTGGTTTTGATGCGATGTGACCAACGGCATGACGCCGACCGGTTGGTTTTCAGGTAAGTCAATACTTTGGATCACACGAGTGTTCCCATCGCGTAATTGGATGTGAAAGGTTGCGCTATCCGTGACGATGCGTTGCGGTGGGTAATGCAGTTGACCTGCCCGCTGTGTTTGCACAGCCTGAATGGCGAGTTGGTTATTCGCATAATCCGCAATTGCGAGAAATGGTTGGTCATGCGTGATAAAAGCCGATGCTGCCAAATTCAGCAAGTCCGTCGGATACTTAAGTGTTGGCCATGTGACGGACAGTTGCTCCGACGCCTGAGGGGCAAGGCTATAGGCAAGTTGCGATGTCAGTGGCTGAGCAAAGTCATCTGCAGAAAACACATCAAGGTAGCCAATACGATGCGTGTTAGACGTGTTTGTAAGCTGCAGTTTTGTCACCATGCCCGCATCTGTCCATGCGTTTTGAGCCTTGATTTGCAGGGCTTTTTGCTGACGCGGTTGTCCAATGATGGTGTTGAACACCGCCTTGGCCATCGCCAGATGACCGAGGATGTTGGGATGAATCGTGTCACCTTTGCCTTGTGTTTCCAGAAGACTCTGCCATGTTTTGCTGTAGTGCGGTGGGTACAGTGCCCAGAGACGTTGCATGCTTTGGGATAGTGTCGACCCGCCTTCACCCCAGATCGCATCGAATGTCGGGGCGACTGGCAATGACAGATTCTCGCCCAGATTTCGCAACGCTTGAGCATAGGCAATCGTACGAAACGCAGTCTGCTCAGTGTCAATATGCGGGGTGGGTTCGAGCAGGATCATGTCGGTTTTGAACGCTGATTGGAGTTGCTCGCAGATCCATTGGGTCTGCTGCAAATAGACATCCATCGCGCCGCCCGCGCCTTGGTCGTTCAAGCCATACATCAATAACCCAATGTTCGGCTTGAGCGGTTTAATGTCCGTATCAAATGTCCGAACGGTGGCATCGACGGACTTGCCCGAGTGAGCTTTGACATGCAGGGTGATCTGATCGTTACCCGTCGCTTCTCGGAGCATCATCACAAGCAGTTTGTGATAGATACCCGTTGCGGTCACCGAGTCACCCATGGCGAGAATCGTGATCGGTATACCTGCCAGCAGGTCTTTACCATGATTCGGTAAGGTTTTGAGCACGGCGTCGGCTGACACCTTGGCTGGGGCATTGACAGCGAGCATTTTCACTGTCACAGCTTTGCCATTAATCGTCGAGGTGATCGCGTATAACCCCTCTGTCAAAGGCGTAAACGACACGACACCGTTGTGATCAGCTTGCAGAGATTGCTGTTGACTGGCAGACCAACCATCACGTGTCAGAACGCTGACGGAGCATTTCTGTGATTGGTTTTCCAAGCCAGCAAACTTGAGTGGATTAGGGCGACCGACAAAGCCGATCGCATCCTGTGCATGGGTGAACTGCGTTGTGATCAACAGACAGATCACCCATGCCAAGGTTGAAAGTGCGATACGTTGGAACTTATTCAAAAACCAATTCTCCCCAGGCATTCGGTGAGAGCCATGACTCCTGCGGCAGGTCGTTGACCAGGTTCGTATTGGGATTGGCCCAATACGTCCGAGCGATATTGATTTGACCTGCTGGATCCGAGGAAATGAATCCGACATCACCGCGGACCTTCAAATCCTTGCCGGGGTTCAGACCAATGGCCTTAAGCGGGATGGCCGCTTCGACCGTGTAGCTTGCCCCAGCAGCTCGGACTTTCACCACAGCATCTGAGATGATCTGGACATTGTCAAAGTGCTTGGGTTGCACGGGTGACGTGTAAGTAATCTCGTGTTCTTTGGAAGCGGTCGGATCCACAGGCTTCATGAGGATCGCGACCGGCTTGCCGTTGAGTTGGCTGATGAGTACGCGAACATCACTTGCGTTGGGATCCCGACGCTTGTCATTCTGCTCGCCACCGACGGACATTTGCAGGTCGACAGCATCGCCGGTCTTAAACAGCCGCGTAAAGTCCTTGCCTTCGTTGGCCCAGGGGGATGGGTCTTCAATGTTGTAGAACAGGTAGAGATTTTCATCGTCATAGATCATGCGTGCCGAACCCTTTTGCGGGAATCCGGTGCGCTCGATTTCCATGCGTGGTTGTTGAGGCCATTCACGATCCGACCCGTCGATGCGCAGCTTGTTGACTGCTGGTGTCACCACGTAATGCTTGGGTTTGGCATCACGTTGAGCGCGAGCCTGGTTGTCTTTGTCAGCCTGGGCAAGAACCGTGTCGTTGACGGAAATCGTCTGTTTTTCAAGGCGTTTGATGGTGTCCAGGCCGGTGACGGTGAGGATCATGGCAGCCTGGCGTGGGAAGCCGGTGGTCATGCGAATCTTGCCATCAGCTTGCTTGCCAAACCAACCGTTGAAGGGTTCACCGCCATTGGAGAAGCCGCCCATGGGACGTCCGATGAGTTGACTTTCCTTGGCAGGTAATGTCTCAGCAGGGATGCGTCCGTCACGGAACATCGAGCCGACGAAAAGTCCGTCGGTGGTCATGATGAAGTCCTGACCGAGGTTGCCACGAATGACAAACACGCGACCAATCTCATCGTTGACCTTGGCAACGCCGGTGATCTTGAGCGGGCCGATGACCATGCCGGGCTTGGGCATGGTGGCTTTGTGCGAACCGTGAACACCGGGATAGGGGTTGGGGTAATCCCAGAGTGTTTCGTACGTCTTCATATCAACGCCTGCGATGCGTGAAGCCGAAGCATAATTTTTGTAGCTGAGATTCAGCAGAATGTTTTCAGCATCGACAGGGACATAGTCTGCTGAGTCATCATACAACGGACCGGAGAGACTTTCGGGTCCGAAGATTGGAGCACCTTCGTCGGTGTAACCCAATGGGGTGTATTTGTAGGTTCCCTTGTTATTGCCGACATAAAACGACAGATCATTGCTGCAACGTTGACCCCATCGGCTAAACAGAGGCAAGCCCTGACGCACGCGACGGTCCTGTTTTTTGGCTTCTGCGAAAGGTGCGATGATGCATTCGCTGCGCTGGACCTTGGCGTCCTTGTTGACATCATGCCAGTAGACACCGTCGAAGGGATCGCAGTCTTTAAATTCATCCCAGAGTCCGCCTGTGACTTTACCATTGTGTGCGATGATATCGCAGATGCGACCGACAGTTGTGACCGCCGAGACTGGGACCATGCTCGGGCCGCGTTTGAGGTAAAAGACATGGCCGTTAAAGCTGCGGTAGCTGGGTTGATAGTAGTAACTGCGGGTCTGGCCGTTGATGTTGGAAGTGAAGTGTTCGCCCAGAACATGCGATCCGGGACTGATAATAAAACTTTCGTGTTTGGTTTGGTCGGGTACCCAGAGGATGTTGGTGACTTTCCACGTGCGGTCCTGTTTATTCAGAGAAAGTTGAATCGGGCCGACGTAGGCAATGTTGGGATTGGTTTCGTCGAGTGTACAACCGGTGCCTGCATAGCCGGTGTTTCCGATGTAGTCCTTGATGAGTTTGCCATCCGCCGGATTCCAGACGGAGACACGGCGTGGGTAATCCCAGTTTTCGACGGTCCAGACTTTGCCGGTCTGATCGACTGCGACACTGGTCATGTTGTACATGGCCTGCTCGTTGAACAGTCCGCGGATGGGGCGGGAGCCTTTGACGCCACAGGTGTAGACCAGCTTGCCGGACGTGTTGAAGGCTTTGAGTTGCATGTCCGGGCCGAGGTCGGTGATGAGCAGATTGCCTTGCTTATCCGTGGTGATGGATGAGGGCTTGTCAACACCTGCAAGATTCAGTTTGACGAGCTTGTCATTTTTGAGTTGATAGACGTTGTGATCGTCAATGGTGTAAATCGTGCCATCGGCCGCTTCGGTGATGCCGGTGCAGGCTGCGATGTCGACGGACTTGACGAGTTTGCCGGTCTGTTTGTCGATCCATGCGATCTTGCCTTTGCCGGAGAGCTCAGGGCCGTCATGATTGAGATGTTGCGGTGACGTTGCGTTTTCACTGGCACGCACTTTTTCGCTGACCAGTAGCAGGAGATGTTTGCCATGAGCGTCCATGCCTGCCGGTGTCCAATTGTCAGAACCGACGATGTCTTCGATGGGCAGTTCCAATGGGCGTTCCTGACCGTCGATGACGAAGGGCTTGTAAGCACCATCATCACGATTCATGCGAACCAGCACATCCTTCTTGATATGCCAACCGGCGGGGACAGCAAAGACACTGTTTTCGTCAGCTGCCAAATGCAACGCGCCGCGCTTTTCACCCCATTTTTTAAGGCCATCCGGGCCAAGACCGATGATGCCATGACCACCTTCAGCAAACTGCCATGAGAGAATCATCCAGTCACCAGCAGCGGCTGCGCGAAGCGGCGCACAGTGGTCAGCACCCCATGCGCCGGTGCCTGCCTGGACATCCCATGGCGGTGTGCCGGGGTTGTAGAAACACATTTCATACTCGGCATTCAAACCATCCTGTGTCAGACCGATGGCCTGATATTGGCCGGGTTTGACCATCATGCCTTTGTCATCAAGTAAGTCCCATTTGACTTCGATGGTGCGCGTGGTGTCGGTGGTGGCAACGGTGTATTCCTGTACATCCATGTCGCCTGCGAGATTGCGAACACGCTTGCCGTTGGCATCATTGATGGCAATGGTGAATCGTGCAGCGGACTTGGGGATGGTGACACGAATGGGCAGCGTGCCTTCGAGTTTGGCTTCATCGCTGATGTACTTGCGCAGGGCAATGTTGTTCTCACCGATGAGTTTAAGATCGCCCCATGATTTGCGTGCGGTCCAGAAAAACTCGCGTGATGTCGCGCCAGGTTGCATGTTGTCCGCATAGCGATGGATCGGCCAGACTTCGCCGGTCGGATCGCCCCAGAGAAACTCCATGCCCATTTGCATGACTTTGCCCGCGTGAGGCGTTGCGTCGTTTTGTGGGTTGTTGCGGTAAAGCAGTTGCCAGGGGATTTTGATTTCCTGAACGTAACCTTTGCCGTCATCATGTTGACGGTATGCCATGGATGCGCCTTCACCCAGTTCCGTTTGACCAGGCTTGGCGATGAGCAGCAGTTGGTCCTGTCCATCCTTATCTCGGTTGGCGCTTTGCCAATAGGAGAAGTGCAGCACCGGTTGCTTGCGCGCGGTGTAATACCACGTGGTGATCCACAATGGTTTGTCACCGACCTTCACACGCAACTGCACCGAGTCGGACTTCCAGCCGGAGTTGGGATTGAATGCCGGGTCGATGTTGCTGAACATCGGCGTGGGGTCTTTCCAGTCGATGGCCAGGTAGAGATTGTCCTTGTCCCACATGGTGGAGACTTGCGTGGAATAGTCGTTGCGAATGTCCTTGTCCGCAAAAATCCAGATGCGCCCGGAGGTGTCCCAATCATCAAGCTTGCCATCAATTTGGACCGACTGCCCATCGGGAACAGGCACCGCATTAATGCCTTCATTCTGACTCTGGCGGCCGATCATATTGCTTGCTGCCAGGAGGGGGGTAGCAAGCAATCCCATTGTCATCAATGCCAAAGCTGTGTATTTGAACTTGGATGATAGTCGTTGACTAAAGGTGCGTCTGGAGTGGATCATGGGGGCAAAACCTCAAAAATTTCTTGTTGTAACTTCTTGTTGGACCGTCTGTAGTGATTTTTAATCTTATGTTTATTGGTAGGGAAGGAAGATTTATTACTTCGATTGATTGACTTAACTATCGGTAATAATAGAATTGAGTAGTAGTAAGTCAATCTTTTGAGATATCTTTTTTAGTGAGTCTTCCATGGCTTCGCGATACGACGAAATTCGAGATGACCTTCGCAGTGAGATCATCAGTGGCAAGATCAGCCCGGGGCAGACGATCCCCACACGCGTTGCCATCCAACAGCAATATGGCGCGGGACCCATGACGGTTAATCGTGCTTTGACCGACTTACAAGATGACGGCTTTGTCGAAGCCCGGCGTGGGCAGGGGACGCGCGTGGTCCAACACCCGCCGCATCTCTACAACTATCAATTGGCCTTTGGCAATCACCCGCATGTCTCCGAAGAACTTTGGCCTCGGTTTTACACCGTGCTTGTCCAGGCGGCAGCAGGCATTGATGCGCAAGGTCCCAAGCGACTCAAGTGCCTCTATGGTGTTGACGGTCACGTGGACTCTGAAGGTATGGGCCAACTCAGTCGCCTCATTGAATCGCGTCGAACCGCAGGCATTATCTTTGCATCATCACCGCACAAGCTTGCAGAGACCGGCATCCTTGAAAATCGTCAAATCCCCAAGATTGCGTTCCGCACGCAGCGTGGCCTGGATGGTTACTACTCAACCATTTCGTTGAACATGCATGGCTTTGTGGATCGTGCTCTGGAACGGTTAGCTAAACTCCAATGCAAGCGCATCGCAGTACTGACCGTCGGTGGTTTGATGGAACGGGAAACACAACACCTGATTCATGGCGCCAAAGCATTAGGCATGGAGATCAAGCCATATTGGAATCTGTTGATCTCTCAGAAAGAAGCCAACAGTGCTGCCAACATCACGCATCTTTTGTTTAATCCACACCAGACCGTTCGTCCCGATGGCATGATCATCATGGACGACAACCTGGTTGAACATGCCACTTCCGGACTCATTGCTGCAGGCGTGACCGACCAGGTCAAGGTCATTGCGCATTGCAACTTCCCATGGCCTGCGCCCAGTCCCATTTCCATTCACCGGCTGGGTTTTGACGCACCGCAGGCTTTGGAGATTGCCTTGAAAAAATTGGACCAATTACGGGAAAACAACGAATTGAGTCACACGGAGTTGACGCCGGTTTTTGAAGAAGAGATTGCTGCTGCACGGTAACGTTGCATGCAGGTGATATGTGTCTTTTGCACACATATCCGAACAGTTTGGAGAACACCATGTCCACGTCATCCACACGCACGAAGGCCTTTACACTCATCGAACTGCTCGTGGTGATTTCGATCATTGCGCTGTTAATTTCGATCCTCTTGCCTGCTTTAGGTAAGGCTCGTGATTCGGCTCGCAAAGTGCAATGTCTGTCGAATCTCAGGCAACTGAATATTGCCAGCTTCAGCTACCTTGCTGACAACAAGGATGTCTGGTTGCGCGGCTCCTATTCAGGTTACAACACACAAGGTAGCTTCAGTTACAACCCCGACTTCTATACGCTGTATAGTCATTACTTGGGTGGGGACCTGCAACTGACATCCAACATCGGCGGTCCTGATGGGCAAACGCATGGCACCAACGGCTTGCGCTTTAACACCATCAGTGTCTTCATGTGCCCCAACAATATCCGCCGAACAAGCAATCCCAACGATCCCGGACCTTACAACTACTACCGCAACAGCTATGCACTTTGGCCTGCAAGTACATCTGATTTCAAGATGACACAGGAACGACTCTTGCTCGCGGGGCAGTATCGTGGTTATCAGCAAATTCGTAATCCTGCGACGTGGTCAGATCGTTGTAACGTCTCAATCACCAGCCAGGGCAACAATGGTGGTTATGCTGAAACCAATCACTGGAACCCGCAAGGCAGCAATGACTGGTCTTCATCCTTCACCGGCAATCCTGAAGGTGGCAATGTCGCGCGTGCAGATGGGTCAGCAATCTGGTTCAGCTATGAATCAGACAACACCAGTAACAATGCCTTCATTCGCAATGGCGGTGCAGTTGGTGGGCATGTTGCCATCCCCTCCAATGCCATCTATCTGGCATTCAACAAGTATGCCCTGAGCACCAGCTACAGTGACCACCGTGCCATTCTCGGACGCTACACCGCTCAAGGCAGTAATTTTGGTATCGCGATGGGGCAATAATTCGAGCACACACGTTAAAACAGCTCAAATGATCTGAAGAACCACGGTTTGTACCTCTTTTTACCCTTTTTTGACCCTAAATACCCTTCATGCAGCTATCACTGCAATCACGGAGTGAATTGATGTCCCAACGCACCATCGGAAGCAGTCTCCTGCTGCTGTTGATGATCCTTACGCCCAGACTTTTCGCTCAGCCGTCCTTTCTCATAGGGCCTGATCCGACATGGGTATCGCTGACGGACCCGTTGCAGATGCCAGTTGACATTGCCTTTGATCAAGGCGCAGACATCCTTGGCGTGCGCGTCCGTGTGACACAATCCGATGACACCGCCAAGCTCAATCTCCAGCTTGGTCTTGCTGGCACATCACATGTCTTACTCACCGATCAAGACGCCACCATCAAGCAGTCCGGCCAGCATCTGATTTATCACTTCCAGATTCCCACCAGCAAGTTCATCACCGACGCCAACGATTGGTCGCATTTCGCTTTTGGCTTGCAAGTCTCACGAACGACCACCGGCTCCAACGCCAGCACACACATCACGCGCTATCACCATGCCGACCACCGCGCCCGATTTGCTCCCATGTCCACCAAGCCATCAGACTGGGCAACATTCGACATCAAGGCATACCAGAAAGCCATCGACCAACAACACAGCCTCATCACCATCGACTTTGAACAACCCACCGACGGCAAAGCATCCATCCTCATCGAAGATGCCAACGGCAACCCGGTTCGCAACCTGGTCTCCGGCTATGACTTCAAAGCTGGATCGCAACGCGTCCTCTGGGATGGGCTTGATCACAACGGCAAACTCGTCAGCCCCGGAACCTACCGCTGGCGGGGTGTCACCCATGCAGGCATCCAGGCGCATTACCTGATGCGCTTTGCAAATGGTGATGACAACACATGGCATAGCTGGGGACCCAATCACTCGACCTTTCAAGAGGCGACTACCAACGGCAAGAACATCTTCCTGGCTGCCCCTATCACCGAAGGCGGTGAATCACTCGTCAAACTCGACACCGATGGCAAGTTCCTGCAAGGCTATCGACACATGCACGGTCTGGGCATCCAACGATCTCTCATCGCTGCAGATGACCAATACCTCTACGTCGTTCAGGACGGACGTGCCTGGGGACAGAAAACCGAGAAGGGTGATTGGGCTTTCGACCAGGTCGTCAGCCTCGTGCGCTACGACATCGATTCAGGCAAACCCGTCAACTTCCCCAACGCCTCAAGCAATGTCGGTCACAACGATCGATTCATCACCGTTGACACGGTCAATATCGGTCCTGTATCAAAAAACCCTGATTTTAAAGGCCTAAATCTCATCGGCATAGCATTGATTGGTGATAAACTCTACATAGCGACTCAACACAAACAAGCCATCTTCATTCACGACACCAAGACAGGTAAACAACTCGGCAGCATCAAACTCCCGGGGGTTGGACGCACGGCATCCACGCCCGATGGCAAACTCGTTGCAGTCGTCGATGAGAACCAACTCGTCACCATCGACAGTGATCAAAACATCAAAGCATTGACCACCCTGCCTAACGTGCAAGTCCAGAACATCACCGTCGGACCCGATCGCCGTATCTATATCTCTGACCAGTTGTCGCATCAAGTACTCGTACTCAATGCCAACGGTCAACTCGTTAAACGCATCGGACATCCCGGCGGGAAATACAAGGGCAAGTTTGATATCCAGCGCATGGTCAATCCCAATGGTTTAACCGTCGCACCGGATGGCAAACTCTGGGTCGTCGAATCACGCTGGAATCCCAAACGTGTTCTCGCATGGGACAGCAAACTTCAGAAGGTAGCAATCGAAAAATTCGGTTCCCCCAAGTACGGCGGCCCCGGGACCGGCTTTGACCCGCAGCAGCATACGCACATCATTGCTGACCAATGTCTCTGGGAAGTTGATCCTCAAACCAAGACCAGTCGACTGCTGAGTATTTTCCAGGAAGACCCGGGCATGATCGATGGCCGCATCCGAACACCCCTGTATTTCAGGCATTTTCGCGCTAACGGTCGCACGTTCCTCATCGGTTCATCCAAGGCAAGTTTCGTCTGTGAACTGCTTGATGATGGCACACTCAAAGACGTTGCAGCATTAAGCAGCACCACCATGTTTGCCTACGCCTGTCATTGGACTCCGCCACAGAGTTATGTCGATGCGTACTACAAACAGTTCCCGCAAATTAAACCCAGGAACGCAGACGATCCACTGGTTGGCAGAAACTCACCGATCAACACGCGCGATCTGGGTGGCGTTCTCTGGGTTGACCGCAACGGTGATGGTCAAACGCAGGAAGACGAATACAGCTTCTACCCGCAAGCTGAAAAACTCTCCATGGGTTACTGGGGCACCGCATCACGCAATCTCACACTCCATGCCTTTGTGCAGCAGGATAACCGTTGGCAGATTCTCCGAATCACACCCAATGGTTTTGATGCCAAAGGCACACCCAATTACCCGACACTCGGCCAAGCCATTGAGCAGGGGCTTACACCCATTGCTGCAAACATGCGTGGTTTTCAATCCGCCATCATTGATCGCTTTGATCGCGTGATCATCAACAGTGACCCGGACATGCTCGGCATCGCACCCGATGGCAGCAAACTTTGGCAGATGGATAACCCATGGTTAGGCGTCCACGGATCACATAAAGCACCGCTCCCCGAAGTCGGTGTCATGCAGGGCAATCTCTATTTCCTCGGTGCTGCAGCTTTGGATAACAAAGCTGACCTGCTGATGACCAACGGCAATCACGGGCGCTTTTTCCTCATGACCTCAGACGGTGTTTATGTTGATGAACTCTTCCGTGATGTCCGACAAAGCCGCGTCTTTGATAACCAAACCATCGGCGGTGAACCCTTCGGCGGATACTTCGGGAAAGCTGAAGACAACGGGAAATACTACCTGCACGCAGGCAATTACCGACTCTATGAAATTCAAAACGTTGATACCATCCATCGCATCGCAGGCAGCATGGATGTCACCGTCGAAAAACTCAAAGTCGCTGCACAACGCCAACGCGAAAAAATGCAGCAGGAAAAACAGGACAATCTGGCTAACGTCACATGGATGAATAAGCCGCCCAAAATTGATGGCATGGATCGTGAATGGTCCAAGCAGCAGATCAGTTGGGATAATGCGGGTCAATACAAGACCGAAATCAAACTCGGTTATGACGCGGAAAATCTGTATGTCCATGCTGCCATCCGTTCGGATATCTCGCCTTGGATTAACGGCGGGAAAGACTGGACGAATCTCTTTAAAACAGGCGATTCACTGAATATTGAATTGGCTTTGGACCCGCAGGCCGACCCCAAACGTCGGACCTCTGCCAAGGGTGATGTGCGACTGCTCATTGCCCCGATGGATGACAAGAACATCGCTGTCCTTTACCGCTACAAGGCCGACAGCAAAGAGAACGCAGTGGAGTTCGCATCGCCTTGGCGGAGTGTGATCGTTGATAGTTGCACGCAGCTTGATGATGTGCAGATCGCTGTCCGCAAGGAAAATTCGCGATATCAAATCGAACTGGCCATCCCCTTTAAAACACTGCAAATCAAGGCACCAATCGGCCAGACGATTCGTGGTGACTTTGGGATTAACTACGGTGATGCGCAAGGCCAGGTCACCCGCCTGCGATCGTATTGGTCCAACAAGGCGACCGCGTTGGTCAATGATGTCCCCGGTGAAATCATGCAGCATCCCGACATGTGGAGCAGCATTCGTTTTGAGGAACGCCCATGATCATGCGTAATGGATTGATTTTAGTTTTGGCCGTATTGCTCAGTCTTACGACGACCCAAGCAGACGAGCTTCGATTCTCTGGCATACTCGCCAACTCCGGCGAAGCAGGGCAGACACTTGTCACCTTTGGGGAGATGGTTCGACGCAGCGGCAACGGCCTGACGCAGGATCGCCTGGGGCGGCTTTGGACCCGTGCAGGACGCGGCATACTCAACTGCTATGAGCTGGATGGGCGCCTGGTCAACCAATACAAAATCGAGCGAAACTACACGGGCAATGACCGCATCGCTGCGACGGATGATCTGATTGTCATGTTCATTCGTGGCTGGATTTATACCTTGCCCATCAACGCACCGTCGGACACCAAGCCGACGCGTTTATTGGGCAATGTCACCAACATGGCGACGGACAGCTTTGCAAACCGCGTGCTCATTTCCAAGTCCGACAACAGCATCGGTTGGCTTGACCCGATGGATGGTAAGTTCGAAACGTTGAAGCTTGACCCGATGCCCAGTGGGCGCATGGAGTTGATCGTTGGTCCAGCGGGGAATGTCTTTGTGGACTACGACAAGAAAGTGCATCGTTTTGATGCATCAGGTAAAGAGATCATCAATGAACCATGGCCGGCAGCGGCGACCTCCGAGCGACTGCAGTTTTTCGGAGACAGTTGGTACGGGCATGCATGGCATGGCACGATCAAACGCTATGACGCGGACCTCAAGCCATCACCGGGCGTGGTGCTTGGCGGGGCGTCGGGGAGTTTTATCGGCTTTTTACCGGAGAACCCTGAGATTGAAAATGGGCGTGCAATGCTGCGATTGGATGATCAGACCTATGCGATTGCCGGGATGGATGGGGTGATTCATTTGCTGTATTACGATGCTGCCGCCCAGCGCATGCAACTGATTCGACGTATCGGCAGTCTCACGCAATGCCCGACCTTGGCGATCAATGAGCAAGGCGTGATCTGGGCAGCAGGCGGCACTTGGGATTGGGATGGTTTGCCCGATACCCCGATGCCTGAAGGGGATCGTGCAGGTGAACCGATCAGTCAGATGAGTATCATGCCCAATGGTTATGCGGTGTGTTATTCAACACGATATGGCAAGCCGGCGGTTTCCTATGGACCTTATATTCAGGATGGCATGACACGCATCGGTGTTCGCAGCATCAACACCAAGCAGCTTCAATCACCGTTGGAGAAAAACTATCCCGCAGCAGCTAGCGTGAAGTATGACAGGAAACACGTCCTGCTGTTGATCTCCGATACCGGTAAGCCGCGTATGCTTCGCATCTCGGATCGTGGTCAGTTTTATGGTGACGAAGGTGAGCCGAAGCTGGGACTCTCCAAACCCATCAAACACTGCACGTCATTGGCGACAGTTGATGAAGACACACTCCTGCTCGCAGCAGACGGCGCGGTGATCACGCTCAAACAGCAGGCCGGTAAGGATTGGAAAGAAGTTGGCCGATTCACGAAATGGGGAGACACAAAGGCGGACTCCTTCGGCAGTGACATCACCATTGCAACTTCGGAAAACCGCCTGTGGGTTAGCGATACCAACCGACATCGCGTGTTGGTTTTTGATGTGCACACACAAAAACAATTAGCCAGCTTTGGCCAGTTGGATGACAACGGCAACGAAATCACCCAACTGCATTTCCCGACTTCCATCGCAGCCTCCGGCAGACGCGGCGTGGTCTACGACATGAAAAATCAGCGACTGGTTCGGTTGACGTTGGATATATCGCAGTAATCGCACGTATTTCGTACGATGAATCTCTCTGGCAGTCATCTGCAAAAATCATTCGTCACTCCCGCTCCCCTGGAAGGCCCGAATCCAGTGGCATTCTGTGAACACTTGCAAGGTCCACTGGACTCCCGCCTTCCAGGGGTGCGGGAGTGACGAACAAATACGATGACATGGAGATTAATTTTTGAGCTGCTTTAATTCCGAGAAGAGTGACGGAAGGTGGTGATTGCTGTCAAGACGATTTTGAGCACGAACCAAGTCGATTGTTCAATGCGATGAATCTGGCGGGTCATCCAAAATGCTTTTATAGACAGATGTCCACCATTTACCGAATCAACATCCCATGGTGATCCGCGATGACTTCGTCGGTGGCATGGCGTGCGATGCGGGTGACTTCCAAAGCGTCTTCCGGGCTACAGAGATTGCCCAGTTCGCCGGTGATCAAGGCTTCACGAAAGGCTGCATACATGCCGTGGAAGTTTTTCTCGCCATGGAATTCCAGTTGATAAGTGCCATGTTCATTGCGCAGTTCAAAGTGATTGAAGTTGCGGTCGTAGCGAATCATCCCACGCGTGCCGATGACTTCGTAGATGAAGTGACTGATTTTATCTTTGGTGGTGTGGCCGAAGGAGTAACTCATTTCGACCATGGTGTGACAGCCGTTGTCGTGGTCCATGTGACACCAGACGTGGTCGGGGGCTTCGTACTCATCGACCCAGGCTCCGTGACTTTGGAAGCGGACGATGTTTGAGCCAGTCCACCAACGCGCCAGGTCAATCTGGTGCGTCCCGCAGTCCACCATGGGACCGCCTTCATCCATGCGACCTTTACGGCGCGGGTCTTCCACCCAGTGATTGGGTTGGTTCAGTGGGTCGGGACGGTAGAACTTGCCATGACAGTCCCAGTTGTAGACCAGTCGCATGGAGCGCACCTCGCCGATGGCATCCTGGCTGATGAGTTCCTTGATCTTCAAAGCACAGGGACTGAACCGATAGCAGAATCCCACTGCCATCAGCAGGTCCGCGTCATCCATGATCTCGATCATCTGGCGGCCTTCGTGCTCGTTCATCGCCAAAGGCTTTTCACAGAGGACAGGCAGGCCGTAGGCAGCACAGTCGATCACGTTCTGGATATGTGCCGGTGCCGGGGAGCAGATGGCGACCGCGTCAATTCCACAGTTGAAAAAGGATTCGACATCGGTGTAAGCATGGGGGACCGAGTAACGATGAGCTTCACGGTGCAGATTCTGTTCATTGGGGTCATACAGCGCATGGATGGTCAGCCCGTCGGTATCCATGATAGCCGGCAGGTGACCCCAGGAAGCGATGACGCCACAACCCATCAGACCAATTTTGAAATTCATCACTACTACTCCACCTGTCTCCCCAACACAGCCCGGGGAGTTCATTTGGTGTGTCTCGAGTCCAGCCTCGCAAGTCCGATGGCTTGACTCTAAAACCATCGGTCATATTTGCTGACGCAGCCATCAGAAAGTCGATTTTTCGGCTTATTGCGCCTTCAAAGTCAACCATTGTAAGCAAATGATTCAGAATGCCAATGTGCCAATCTCTTTTTTTAACAAGTATCAAGCTGCATTTAGACTTACAGCAGTTTGCATCAATGAAAAAATACAATTTTTGGATTGTTACAAACGTTTGTATTTTGGCGGTTTGTAAACAGTATTTCAACTTTATGATCGGTCTTGACGGCTTGCCAAACGATGACAAAAAAGTCTGAAAAAAAATTCATTTAACCTCCGTTTTTTTCACCAAGCGATCCGATTCGGCCCCCAAAACGCCCAATCCAGACCTTCGATTGCTCATGGCTGAAATGTGAAAACAATCCCTAGGGCCGAATACCCGTTCTGGATACACCAGCGGAGAACCAGACTGATTTCATCAGCGTAAGCATGATCTCACGCCAAATAAACAATCAGACCTTTTGCCGGGTGTGACGAGAGTGTGAAAAGAGAAAGTTTCGAAAACGCTATTATGCATGAATGCGATAAAATGCTGCCATTGTCTGCGAAAATACTTTTGTTATGATCGGTTTAAAGATTGCTTGTTCGGGCATGACTGTTGTGAAGTATCAAATATGCAATGTTCATGCGTTGTGCCAGGCGATTAAACATTCTGATCATTGATGACGTCATCATTCACCAATTTACTTGCCGGAAAGTATGCCATGCCCAAACTCAATGTCCTGTTGATCACCGCAGATGATATGAATTGTGATACCGTGGGAGCGTTTGGTTGCCCGATCGCTGGCACGACCCCCAATCTGGATCAACTGGCAGCAGAGGGTGTCTGTTTTGATCATGCGCATGTGGCGATCGCGGTCTGCCAACCCAGTCGATCCACCATGATGACCGGGTGTTACTCGCACATCACCGGCGGGGAAGGGTTTTACAATCTGCGGAAACCCGGCATCCCCATCCTCCCAGCGATACTCCGCGACGCCGGCTATGATGTCGGTATCCTCGGTAAGGTCGGGCATTCAACTCCCTATGCCGACTTTCAGTGGGACACCTGTTGCGACCAGAAAGCGTTGGGGTATGGGCGCAACCCATCTGTCTATGCCAAGCACACCCAGGCTTTCATTGATCAAGCCTGTGATGCAGGGCGACCATTCTTCCTGATGCTCAATTCCCATGACCCGCACCGGCCGTTTTATGGCAATGATCCGGCCGAGTGGTACGAAGACGAGATTCCTGCTGTTAAGCCCTCACGCGTGTTCACACCCGAGGAGTCTTTCGTCCCCGGATTCCTGCCCGACTTGCCGGAAGTCCGGCTGGAGATATCGGAGTATCTCAGTTCAGTGCGCCGTTGTGATGACACGATTGGTGCGGTGTTGAATGTCCTGAAGCAGACAGGGCAGATGGACAATACGTTGATTCTTTTTCTCTCCGACAACGGCATGGCTTTCCCGTTTGCCAAGACCAATTGCTATCTGCATAGCACACGCACCCCCATGATTGCCCGTTATCCCAAATCGCAAGTATCAGGCAAACGCGACTCGGAGCATTTCGTTTCAGGTATTGACCTGATGCCAACGATTCTGGATGCTGCAGGAGTTGATATCCCCGGACATGTCAATGGCAAGACATTTTTACCGCTTCTCAAAGGTGAAACACAGGACGGGCGCGAGAACGTCTTCACGCAATTCCATCAGACATCAGCCCGTCGCAACTATCCGATGCGCTGTGTCCAGAACAAACGCTTTGGCTACATCTTCAACGCATGGTCCGATGGCAAAGCCCAGTTCAAAAATGAATCCATGTCAGGGCGAACCTTCAACGCGATGTCCGAAGCTGCTGCCAATGATCCAGCTGTCAAAGCGCGCGTGGATCTGTTTGTCCAGCGTGTCCCTGAAGAACTCTACGACTTTGAGAATGACCCCGACGCGCTGAACAATCTCATCGCCGATCCACAATACCAGAATGTGCTCGATGAACTCCGAAACCAACTCAGAGACTGGATGGTCCAAACCGATGATCCGGCATTGGCCTTCTTTGAGAACCCAACGGACGAAACCTTGCGGTCCGAATTGCTGAGCTTGTTCACAAGTCCATAATGCTTTCGTCAATGACAATTGCTTAGAGTTTGTTGATAAAAAATGAAGTCTGCATACCGCGGCAAGCATCATTTGATTACACTATGAATAGGCTGATCTGAGCCATTTGAAATGCTATTTTTCCGGAGGATACCATGCACACACGTTCTGGCCTTTTGTCCTGTTTGGTTTGCCTGATGGGGCTGACCAGTTTCGCCACACTTGATGCTCAAACGCTGCAAAACGAGGCGAAACAAGATGTCGGTGAGTTGAAGGAAGGTGTCAAACTTTCCCGTCAGATTTCAGTCCCCAATCGTCTGTCGGTTGACTTTCCCGATGCACCGCCAACCAGGCAGATCAAGATTCTTGGCAACTGCGAGTACGTCCCGTTTAACACCTGGGTCTACACCGGCCTGACAGTCAAAAAGAACGACACGCTTTACATCAAGGCCCAGGGCATCGTCGGGTATGTCGGTAAGTCAGGCAGTCAACCCGATGGTCTTGGCCGGACCTATAGCCCAAGTCTCATGCCCCGACTTTCGTTTGTCTCACTGGTCGGACGAGCAGGTGACGAACTGTTAACCAACGAAATGATCCTGCGTGATGGTGATCCGCAAAGTCAACATGACGAACTTTTCGGTCGCGGTTTTGTCGGCAGTGAATTTCGCTGGACCAAGAAGCGATCCAACTGGGGCCGCCTGTTCCTGGCAGTCAACGACAGTGCTGACGGCGATAACTCCGGCGCCTATGACGTGAGTATCTGGATCGTCCGCGATGGCAAAGTTCTCACCGAAGCCGACATGCCCAAACCAAAAGCCAAGACACCGACTCAACCCAATGACAATGACAGTCACTGATGTGAAGTGGTGTGATGCGTGGCTGGTTCAATCCATTGGTTTAACAACGCCTTCACTCACACCCGCTTCATTGAAACTGTCGATGCGGAACCAGTAGTTTTTGCCTTGGTCCAAGGCGCCAATCTTCAAATCATTTTGGCTGTAGACAGTGTGGCATTGGTAGAGCTTGTCCGCAGCGATGCCCCAGAGCACATTGAAGCCGGTGGCTTTGTCGTCTGCTTGCCAGGTGAGTTGGGCATCCATGTCTAGGTTGTCGCGTTGGACGGTGACGGATTGGACCTGATCAGGTAACGGAATATCCGCTTTGCCAAAGACACGGAGACCGGCGATGGCAAACTTGCCTGCTGCAGCGGTGTGTTGGCTTTGGATGCGCACGAAGCGTCCGCGGTGCGGCGTGTCCCAAGTCAGGTAATCGTGGGGTTGGTCCAGCGTGTTGTTTCGCTTGTCGCTTAGCGTTTGCCAACGTTGACCATCGTTAGAAATCTCAAGTAGGTAACGGTGTGCAAGGTCACCTTGCTCGATGGCATCCCATTGGCAATCCTGCTCTGCGAAATTGATCTGGATGGCATGGATGTCACAGTGATGTTTTAAATCCACCATCAGCCAAGGGGTTTGATCGTCATCGGTCGCGGACCACCAGTTCTGAATATTCTCATTGACCGATAGTTCCGGAGAGTGTCCGTCGAGTGTTGATGAGGCGGTCACCGGCTTGTCATAGGAGAGGAGCATCCAACCTGTAAACGGGTCGGACATCGGGTCCCATTGGCTGTTGGGGATGTGCGTGGGATAGTCTGCAAAACGGGTGTTGCAGTGGAGCATGCCATCGTCATCAAAGCCTGCGGGGAAGAGTCCGATGCGACGTTCGAAGGCATGTTTGACGCTGATGCGCATGGTGGAGATATGCCAGAGATTGTCATGTGAATCGTGGAAGGTACTGCCATGCCCTGCACCGGGGATAAAGCCGCCGGGCTTGTAGGAGTAGGGATTGTTGGCTGCATAGGTGAAGGGGCCGAGGGGAGAATCGGCTTCGTAGACACCGTCTGCGTACACGTTCCATTCCGTGCCAGGGCCTGCGTATTGCAGGTAATAGCGACCGTTGTGTTTGGTCATCCAGGCACCTTCGATAAACGGCGCCTGGTTGGGCAAGCTGTGATGTTCCCCGCAGCGTTCAAAGCCATGTTCACCGGGCAAGCCACCGAATAATTTCACCGGCTCACCGATCGGCAGCATTGTATCCCGATCCATTTTCACGCCCTGGATGGGAACCTTGTTGGAGCAGCCCCAGTACAGATAAACCTGCCCGTCTTCATCCTCAAACAGGTTCGGGTCCCAGTAGGCAAACGGTGCGGAGACTTTCTCCCATTGATCGGCCTTGGGATTTTGTGATCGGTAAATCGCACAGGGCTTGTCGTGGTCCGAAGCCGTGAAGTACAACCAACCACCGATCACCCGGACATCCGGCGCATAATCATCCACCGGCAAGGCAGTCGACTTCACAAAAACCCAATCATGCAGGTCCGTCGAATACCAATACCCGCCGGACTTGGAGGCAAAGAGCCAATAGCAATCGTCAAACAAAACCACCGACGGGTCAGCCGCTTCACGATATAACTCCGGCGCGCGATCCGGTGTCTGAAAACGGTAGGGCAGGTTCAGCGGGTTGCAATACGTCTTGGTGGATGTGGGCATGGTGATTCACTTCAATAGAGAGTACGGTCGCGATCAATACATCATCGAGCCACTTAATTTAGCGATTGAGCAACAGTTTCTCAAATGTCTGTTGGTCTGTCCTGGATCACATGAGCGTGATCCATGATACGCCAATGAGACTTCGTGTTATATTGAAGTGAGATCGGGGGAGTGAATTGTCTTGATGAAGCTGCCATGATTTATTACAGATGAAAAGGTGACAGATGAAAACGGTTGTTTTAGCGGTGTTGATGATTGCGTTTGGTGGTCAGGCTGTTGTGATGGGAGCAGAGAGTGATAAAAGCGTTGAGCCTGATGCGGTGCATACCTTCAAGCAGGTGGGGGATGTGACGCTTGAACTCAATGTCTATCAACCCAAGGATCATAAGGTGACGGACAAGCGTCCTGCCATCGTGTTGTTCTTTGGTGGCGGTTGGGTCGGCGGTGACAAGAATCATTTCAAGCGTCAGGCGATTCGCTATGCCGAGCTTGGGATGGTTGCGATCACACCGGACTATCGCACGAAAAAGAAAAACGGGACCACGCCGTTTGAGTCTGTTGCGGATGCCAAGTCGGCGATGCGCTGGGTCTATCAGAATGCGGGCAAACTCGGCATCGACCCCGCGATGATTGCAGCAGGGGGTGGCTCAGCAGGCGGACACCTTGCAGCAGCCACCGCGTTGGTCAAAGCCTTTGACGATCCGCAGGATGACACGTCCATCAGTCCGGTTCCATCATTGCTGGTGCTGTTTAACCCCGTGATCGACAATGGTCCGGGTGGGTATGGCTACGATCGTGTCAAAGACAAATTTGAGCAGTTCTCGCCGATGCATAACATCGTCAAAGGTGCCCCGCCGACGCTGTTCATGCTCGGTGACAAGGACAAACTCATCCCCGTTGCCACCGGCGAAGCCTACAAAAAGAAGATGGAAGAGGTCGGCAGCGAATGCGAACTGATCATCTACAAAGACCAGGGACACGGCTTTTTCAATCGTGGTGAGAGTTTCACGCAGACGCTCGATGCCTCCATCGCATTCCTGAAAAAGCATGGGTATATCAAGTAAGATCATTCTGACATTGAATTGCGCATAAACACCTTTCACCGCAGACGTGAAAGGTGTTTTTATTTAAGGTTCCTGTCTCTAAACATGACGACTCTGCATTTATTGATTGCGATAGATTGAAATAGATTGCTTTTTGTCTTGACTCTGATTGGATGGTGCCTAAGATCATGGTGTCCAATCTGTAAATTTGTTCCAAAATCAATCAATGACTAGCAGGTGTTTATGAGTCCATCATCTGGCAGGAAAGTTGTGCGCGATACCACGGCCTCGTCACGCTTGATCACGCGGCTTCGAGATTCAATTGAGTCCGGGGAACTGCGTGCTGGTGACAAGTTGGCCACGATCCGAAATTTAGCGCATCAGTATGACATCACCTTTGATGCAGCACGAAGCGCGGTGGCTCGGTTGGAGTCGATGGGGTATGTGATCCGTAAGCGCCGCAGTGGCACATTTGTGGATGACACATGGCAGATGCGTACGCCAAGTCAACCTCATACAGCTGCACCTGCCTCAAAATCACAGCAGCAATATGTGGCTTTGATTCTCGACTCCAAAGTGCATCACTATGGCCGCTTTTTCGACAAGCTGGTCCTTGGACTTCAGGAAGCCGGTTACATCCCATCACTGTTCCGCTGGCGAATGGGTTGGGGGGATCAGGAGATGCAGCCGATCCTGGATTACTTTGAGAACACGCCACCCCATGCGGTGGTCATTCAGCAACTCAACGGCGGGCGCTACGATCGGCAGATTCAGGCTGTTGCAAAGAAGCACAATGTCCGTGTGATCAGCGGTTTTCTGGGGAATATGTTGATCCCGGATAATTGGCATAAAGTCCATGCTGACGAACAGGCCGCAGCGGCAATCGCAGCCCAATATCTCATGGACAAGGGGCACAAACGCATCGGGTTGATCGTGCATGATCGCAACATCCTCGATTCTGATCCCGCATCATTGCGCAAACGCGCGTATGGACATACACGATTGATTCTCGGTGCCGGTCATGCCCTTCGTGATGCAGGCATTCATGACGGTTTGCAGATCTATTACCAGAAGCGGATCAGCATTCCCGAAGGTGCCAACCCGATGACAAACAGCAACAAGCAACAGGCCCTGGATTGGCTGAGGTCACCGGATCGACCCGATGCATTTATCGGTGAAGACTACCGGATTGCAGCGCTCTTGCGTGTCGCATTCGAAAACAACATCAAGCTGCCTGAGAACTTTCAGGTCGTGGGCATCGGCAACACACCCTGGGCGAAGTTGATGGGATTCCCAAGTGTCTGGTTGCGCGAAGACCTGGCTGCAGAACATGTGATGAATCTGATCCAGATGAAAGACGTGCTGTTTAACAGCTTCTCACATCAAGTGATGATCAAGCCCAAGCTCGTGGAACATCACATGGCTGAGTTGGATGATTGTGTTGATATTTTCTAACCCGAACAATGAATTGTGAGGACAACGTGAGACGAACCCAACATTGTGCTTTTACGCTGATCGAACTGCTCGTTGTTATCAGCATCATTGCTCTGCTGGTCGCGATTTTATTACCGGCATTAGCCAGTGCACGTGAGGCTGCAAGACGGGCAATTTGTTTATCCAATCTCAAGCAGCAATACATCGGCTTTGCATCGTATGCGACGGACTTTAAAAACCGATTGCCCAGTTCGCCCAGGGTCCCACACATCACAGGAGCCATGGGCAATTACTCCGAGTACACCAACAGCTACACATTTTATGCCAACAACTATCTGAATATCAAAACCGAGAAGGGCTGGCATGGCAACGATTGGCGCGTGTCACTGGACGGTGATGCACTGGTCTGCCCGTCCAACAGTTTGATCGCACAGAAAGACTACACTTTCGGCAGTGATACATATTGGTCGAATGTACTTTATACCGTCCAACTCGGTGCCAAGTCGTCTGCAACAATTCCCGGTGATAGTGCTTTGATGGCTAAATACACCTTCATCTCACTGGATGCGGTGGGGCAGTCTGGCCCCTATGGAATGAAGGCGCTGGTTTTTGATTGTGTTGCTGCCAACCCCGGGACCAACCCGAGTATGTCCATTGTGTGGAACGCGCGAAATAACCATAAATCCAAGGGCAAAGTGCAAGGCGGTAACGTGCTGCGTGGTGATGGCAGCGCTGTCTGGACAGATGTCGAGCGTTTCTCGCCGGTGCTTTATCCCGGTGAAGGGACGTCGATTCCCATCTATGACTATTACATTTTCAAAGGCCCGCACTGGTCAGGGGCAGACTGGGGGTGGATCGGCCCCAACGGTTCAGGCGGTTGGCAGAGTTATAACCAATCCACCGTGCCAAGTATGTGGTTTTGATCGCTCTTGATCCTGCTAAAACGCAATCAAAAAAAACAGCCGTCACCCGTTTTAAACCAGTGACGGCTGTTGTTATTTACGATTCAAGGGTCAATGTGAATCAGGCGTTGTCATCAACGATCGGAACACTGTTGATCAGAGCGAAGTAGTCGTCGACATTGCCACCGGCTTTGAAGCAGTCGATGATCTTCTGGCCCAGTGCATCAAGGTCAGGATCACCATCGAACTTGCTCAGTTCCTTGGCAAAGAATTCCTTGAGGATGCCCGCGCCCTGATCGTAGGCTTCTTCGCCGACTTCGGGTTGAGCTTCGACACGCAGGAACCATGAGCCGATAGTCTGACCTTCGACCATGAGTTTATGCAGTGTGTACCCCAGCAACGGGCAACGGGCTTCGTCGAGCATGCCGGGGCTGAACGGGGCACCGCCACGACGGGCCAGGTATTCGCGGACAATCCACTGTGGCATGAAGCCGACTTCCCACGCACCAACGTGCTGGTTGGGCAGCAGGACATAACGAACGCCGGGCGTGCGGACGATCTGGTCGAGCAGCAGGTTGGCCTGGTCGACGCGACGACCGGTGGCAAAGGGCCAGTACGAACCGACACCTTCCGATGCCATGCCTTCGGTGCTGACGATGGACGGGTTGCCATGACCACGCGGGGCAACGAGGCGCCACAGCCATGCCAAAGCAGGCGGGAGGATGTGACACATGCCCATGATGCCGTAGGTCGGATTTTCACGGGTACACGGAGGACAACGGACACCGAAGCTTCGGATGTCGACGTTGATTGAGCCGTTGATGATATTGGGGACGATTTCACGTGGGACGATGACGCGCGGGTTGGGGCAGGGTTTGCCCGGTTCGTCTTCGATGTGATCCCAGATCAGGGCGGTGCCACCGGGGACAGCCTTGATATTGAGGAACAGCAGGGGCATTGGCGGTTCAATGGTGGTGCGTTCCAGGTCGGGATCCGTGCCGTAGTGTTCGATGTGGTTCACACGCAGGAACCAGGCGTCTTCGGCGTCCATCAGTTGCAGACGGCCGTCTTCGCGTTGGATCGACGGGTGACACAGCGCCATGTCGTCAGTGACCGGGCGGAGTTCGCAGGTACGCGGCAGGGTGACGTGACGACGTTCGTCGTTGACGACATTGCGGCCGATGAGCAGTGAACCGTCACGTTCACGATGAACGCCTTCGATCATTTCACTCTTACCACCACCGGATGCACCTTCGTGCATGATGACGGTTTTATTGTCATAGGGGGTGACGATCTGGACGGTGGAGCAGTGAGCGGTGAGCCAGTCTTCCTTTTCACCAGCAGCAAGCAACATCCCGTAGACACCCTTTTTGGCCGACGGGCCGGGGTAGAGGTTGTAGCTGAAGAGTTCGTGAAGACCATCGGTTCGGTTGTGGACGACGACCTGCTTGCCTTCAAAGTGCGTATGACGGAAGGGCGGGGCGACGTAAACCACGGCCTTGGGATTGAAGTTCTCAGGCATCTGGTCAGCGGTGATCATGCCTTGAAGCATGGCAAGACCGACCGCAAAGAACGCGGCATTCCGGGGCACCACGGCGACGGCATGAAGACCATGGCCCAAATGACCAGCAGCGAACGGCAGGACGATCAGGTCCTGTGACTTAAGCCACTCAAAGGTTTCCTGACGAAGACCTTCAAACGGTTCGCCAAAGCGATCGGTAAACTTGGTTTTGTTGGTCGGTTTTTCGTCACCGATAACCATACAGTTGGGGTCACGACGACGCATGTACGGTTCGATGTAGTTTGCGGCATAGCCGTTGGTCACTTGACAGACCTTGGCTTCTTCGATGAAGCCTTTGCCCGCGACATCATAGCCGACGGTGTGCCAGCCTGCTTCGTCTTTGTCGGCGATCGCCAGATCACAAAGCTGCTCAAGAGACTCGGCAAACGTAACCGAGGGACAAGATTCGATGACCTGAGCTAATGCTTCAGGCACGACGTAGGGAATGGTTTGCATTTTGGGTCCTCATTGGTGGTGGGTGGCTGATATCCGTGCTTGATCAACCATCACCATTGATTCATAACACACGTATATTCTAACAAAAAGTTGAGATTTTTTTTATCCACATTCAGACAAAGCGTTCTTTATCGTTTGATATACGGAGAATTAAGTCTATACATCAAATAAAACCCTGTTTTTCAGGGGTAAAACAGTGTGTCGTTGTTTTTATATATTCACCGTAAATAGTCTTGTTAATACTCTACTCATGATATGTCTTTTCTGATTGGCGTCAGGGCCTTGAAGCGTTTACGATTCAATGATCTGTTACAATGGTTTGAAACATCAGAAGCTTAACCCTACAGGAGCCTTGAAAATGAAACGTAAAGCATCCGCAGTCTGGACCGGTGGTTTGAAAGACGGTAAAGGCCAATTGACTTCCGACAGTGGTGTCCTCAAGGAGACGCAGTACTCCTTTAACACTCGTTTTGAAGACGGTGTTGGTACCAATCCCGAAGAACTCATCGCAGCCGCCCATGCCGGTTGTTTCTCCATGGCCTTATCCAAGATTCTTGGCCTGGAAGAAATTGTTGGCAAGATTGAAACCTCGGCAACCGTGACCATGGAACCGGTCGACGGCGCCCCGACGATCACCAACATTCATCTGGACACCACCATCACCGCCGAAGGTGCCGACAGCGCCAAGGTCGTGGAGTGTGCTGAAAAAGCCAAGGCCGGCTGCCCGATCAGCAAGGTCCTTGCCGCCACCGAGATCACCATGGAAGCCAAGCACGTTGGCTAAGTGACTCGCAGGCATACGCGTCATGACTTTGACGTGAGATGAACCATAAAAAACACACGCTCGTGGTTGCCCATGAGCGTGTGTTTTTATTTTGTGTTGTGAGAGGGGGGAAAGGTTAGCGGCGTTCAGCCCAGAGTTCGGCTTCGGCTTCCTTCCAGTTTTCATGATCCAGGCCATGCGGGCGACCCTTGCGGACCCAGATGTCATACGCACGTGCAGCGATTTCGTCGAACGTCGGTGCAACCGGTGCGGGCTTGGGGGCAGCAGGCTTGGGAGCGACCTTCTTGGTCGTCGTCTTCTTGGTGGCAACTTTCTTGGTCGCCGTCTTCTTGGTCGCAGCTTTCTTCTTCACGGCCTTTTTCTTGACCGGCGCTTCAACCTTGGGCACGGGGCTGCTGGCAGTTTCGGTTACCTTCCGTGTGGCTTTCTTCTTGGTTGCCTTCTTTTTTGCGGCTTTCTTGGCCATCCTCGAGCTTCCTTTCGTTTTCAATCCCGGTCAAATTGTGTTGCATCCTTGCATACCCGGGTAGTAACGCAATTCTAGATCCGTTTTATGGCAATCCTGTTTGGATGCCGTTGATTCTTGATCAAAAGAGTTCATCCGGTGAATTGTCGCACGTCGTCTATTGTATCAAGTCCTGTGATTTTCCAAGTATCAAATTGCATGCCAGAAACAAATATCCCGAATCAGTGACCATCGTCTGGGCAACCGGGTGACTTATGTGTGACTGTTGCATATTTGTCGTGCACCATATCACGCGATGAACACCGTTGCATGCACGATTAACTCTGGACCTCGTTGAGCGCGTCGAGCACTTCGTCCATATGCTTGGCAACCTTGACCTTGTCCCATCGTTTGGCGACTTTGCCCTGCGGGTCGATCAGGTATGTTGTCCGTACAACCCCCATGAACTTGCGGCCGTACATCGACTTTTCCTGCCAGACGCCGTACTTCTCCAATGCCATGTGCTCAGGGTCCGCCAACAGCGTGAAGGGCAGTTCATGCTTGTCCGCGAACCTGGCATGCGACTTTTCGTCATCCGGACTCACGCCCAACACCACTGCATCCAGCTTGCCCAGGTCCGGCAGGTGATCTCTGAATGCGCATGCCTGTTTGGTGCAGCCTGACGTGTTGTCCTTTGGATAAAAGTAGAGCACCACCCACTGACCTTGGTACGCCGAGAGACGATGAAGCTTGCCATCCTTGTCTTTCAACGCGATCGCAGGCGCCTTCTTGCCCGGTTCGATGAGTTGACTGTCATTTGCCTTAGCCATGTGTCCTCCCAATGAATGTCCATTTGTAAACATTGTTAAACGCAGATGCAAGTTTACAATTTGATGAGCATGGCGTGTGAGACGCGATGCGTTAACAATGACCGATGGGGCCGCATGCTCGAATTCCTCCAACCCAACTGGTTCTTCCTGGCTTTGCCTGTTGGGCTGCTGCTTCTGTGGATCCATCGCTCCAATCAAAGCCAGTTGCCGATCATCCAGTTCGGCGCGATGCGGTTTATCCAGCAGGTTTTGCACCGTCAACAAACTTCAACCCGTTGGCAGGATTGGCTGTTGCTTCTCTTGCGGATGTTCATGATGCTGTTCCTGATCACCGCCTTTGCCAACCCGATCTGGCATCACAGCAAGACAGGTCAAAAGACAACCTGCGTCGGCATTGTACTCGACCGCACTGCGTCGATGTACCGCAGGACCAATCATCAAAACCAGTATCCCAGCAACCTTGTCGATCACGTGCAGGTTCAGGTCGATCGCATGCTGCAACGTCTGCCTGACGACGTGCCGGTGATGGTGTATGTGTTGACCGATCAGCTTTATCCTGTCACCCCCGAACCATCGCTCAACCACATCCAACTTCGAAATGAAATGATGCCTGTCCCCGGCAATATCTTTGCTTCCGGTTCACTCAACCAACTCTCCGCCATGAAGCATTGGCAGGATATCACCGAGGTTCATGTGTTCACCGACACGCAATCTGCCCACTTCCCCAATGCCGACGATTGGGAAAAACAATTGGCAGGCAAACGCTGCATCATCCACGATGTCTCCAAGGCTACCTTACCCAACATGGCCATCACCGACATCCACTGGCAGGATCAAAGCACACCCCAATCTCGGCAAGGCCAATTGCATCTCACCGTCCAATCCGATTCACCCCAACTCATGCAACGCGAATTGGCGATCAAACTCAATGACACCCTTCTCCAAAAGCAAATCATCCAACTCACTGCCAATAAGCCTTTGTCGTTGACCTTCCCGTTGACGTTACCCGCAGGCAAGTTGGCAATTGGAGCCCAACTTATCGCCCCCGACGCACTACAGTGGGATGACAGTCGGTATGTGGTTCTCCAACCGTGGAACTTGCCGGATGTGCATGCCATGGACTCCTCGGATTTTGCACAGCAGATGGCCACGCTGTTTCGAACATGGGGCATGGATGCAGGTAAACATTCAATCTCAAAACAATCACTCATTTTCACTGGTAATCTCACCACGCAAACATCAGCTAACCTCAATAACGCCTTAAAACATGGGGCAACGGTCCTCTGGCTTCTCGGAGATAACACACAAGCCAAGCAGTTTAACCAGTGGGCTGCATCACGAACTCTTGGCTTCACCACATCACCTTGGCAAGCACTCCCCAACAAACCATCCCAACCCTGGCAATGGATGCGTGACGATCCCTGGCTGGATGTCTATGCAGGCAGTTACAGCGCAACACTGAATCAGATATCCAGTTCAAGTTACTTGCCATTAGCCGGGGATTTTTCGACTTGGCGTGTGCTTGCTACATCAGCGGATCACCCCGTCATCGCATCGCGACCCATTGACCGTGGGCAGTTGGTGATCCTTGCGATCGAACATGAACACATGCAGCGAATGCTGCGCGAGCCCGACACCGCAGGTTTGCTCTTGCATCTGGGCACGCAGGCTCTCGAAGCCAATCGTGAACCCCTCACGCAACAACCCATGCAAATCGGTGATCACTGGCAACCACAAAACCAAACCGAAACCACGTCATTGCACTACCCATATCACCAGGGCATGTTCAACCCCATCGGTGATCCAAACGCAACAGGCATCACGCTGACTGCCCCCGGTCTGTATGCCTTGATCGACAGTCAAACAATGACATTTGTCGATGCTGCATACGTTGCGATGACTGACTCGGAATTAAGCCTCCCAAAGATTGATCCCGATCAATACACCATCCACAACACTGCTGAAAAAACGCTGGCAACACAGCAGCAAACCCGACTTTGGCCGTGGCTGATTGTAATCGCATTGCTTCTGTCCATCGTTGAAGAGATCTATGCCAACCGACTTTCCCGGAAGCGAGGCAGCCATGTTTGATCAATGGTCCTTGCCACTGGGAATCGGGGCGGTCGTGTGTCTGACGGTGATCACATTGTTCGTTTGCTTCTGGTTCAAACAGCGAATGGGTTGGCTCATGCACATCCTCGCCATCGGCTTGGCGGGTCTCATGCTCATGGGTCCACAGCAAAATCTCCGCCGATCATCGCAAACCGATATCACCCACTGTCACGGCATGGTCGACATCTCTCAAAGCATGGCTCAAACCGATGGCAAAGAACACACGCGTCTGCAACAACTCCAGCAGGACGTTCTCAACACACAAGCAATTCACCCAAACATATCTGACATGAAATGGAATTGGTCGACATTCGGCAATCAACCTGCCTTCACGTCGCTTGATTCACTTTCAGCTTTGACGCCTGAAGATCAAGCCACCAACCTGCTGCAAACACTCAGCCAACTGGATCAACAACTCCCCAAAGACCAGCCCATCATCGTGTTCTCCGATGGTAATTCGACGGAAACCAGACAGACCTTAACCGTCATCGATCAACTCAAAAACAACCATCGCGTCGTGCATGCGTTCGCGGTTGGCAAGCCTGCAACGCAGCCGGAGATCAAGGCCTTCGCATGGGCTCAGCCATCCGTCATCCAGAAGGACACGCAGACAACGCTGTATGCTCAACTTCACGGACTCTCTTCGCTTGATGGCGTGTCCGATATCACGGCCAAACTTTATGACCAGCAAACCATCATCGCTGAAACGACGCAAACCTCGGATTCACTTAATGCCATGCAGTTTGATTTCCCGTTGACCGATCTGGATGTCGGGTTACATGTGTATCGCATCCAGATCACCGATGCTCAATCACGCGAGATGGCAACCGCCACGGCATCGGTGAATGTGCTTGATCAACCGATCAAAGTGTTCCTGCTTGAGTCTTCACCGCATTGGGTGTCGCGGAATGCCGCACGTGCGATTCAGATGGACCCGCATATTCAATTCACCGCACGGTACGGCCTGGGAGAACGCCGCCAATTGCAGATCGGTCAAGCAAAACAGCAGATCTCCGACCATGACATTGCCATGGATCAGTGGGATGTTTTACTTTTGGGTAAAGACACGCAAACGCAGTTGGATGAGCAGGCACGTGAGCATTTGGCGAAATGGGTGGATCAAGGCGGGGGACTGTTGTGGCTTCGTGGTTTGCCGGAGAACCAACGCGATTGGCCTGCACGATTGATTCCGAACACGGTGATGCCATCGGAGACGGTTAATGCACTCTTGGCAGATTTGAACTTACCCATCGAAGTCAGGCAACAACTTGCCATCAAGATCAAACGCACAGCTTCCGGGGGGCAGGTTTGGGCAATTGATCTGGATGCTTTGAATCTCCCTGCGATTCAATCACCAGCAATGGATCAGTTGATCCTGCGATTGGTTAATCGTCTTGCCAAGCCGATGTCCGTTGAGACGGGTAGTTGGGCAAGGATGACATTGGATCGTCATGCAGCCGTGATGGATGAGCAGGTTCACATCAACGTGTTGGTGTTGGATCAGCAGCAGCCGATGCTGCAGGTGACGTTACCAGACGGTGAAACGCTGACGGTGACGTTGACAGCCGATACCGCCAACCCATTGCATTACACTGTGACATATGAACCAACTCAAACAGGAGCCTATGTCTTTCATCTGGCATCGCACACGTTACCCGCTCAGGCGATGCATGTCCGACCTGTGGGGATGGAATCCCAACACCTCGCTGCCAATCACGGTTTACTCCAATTAATCACCGAGCAGACCGGCGGACATCTCTGGCATGACCACGAACAAATGATCAACGACCTGAAGCTGGATCACCAACGTCGCCTTGCGCCCCAGCCCACACGCGTGTGGCAGGACCGTTTCAATCATCCTGCCTTGGTCATCCTGCTTCTGAGTCTCTGGTTGGGCGGTTGGTATCTGAATCGTCGGAAGGGGGGCGTATGAGTTTGGTTGCACTTGAAATCAAGCAGTGTTTTGAGAGATATGCCAAACGCATGGCTTTGATCCTTTTGTGTTCATTGAACATGATGATATTTACTGCTGCTTGCACGTTTTCTTTTCCAATGAGTCTGTGGCTTGTTGTCTTTGTATTGGCGATTTTGCCGACTTGTTTGCTGCTAATGATTTTTCGTATTGAAATGAAAAACCCAATTGGTTTTTATGCACGACGACTCAAGTTGACCGAGGAACAAACCCAGGAACTACGCTTGGCAATGGGATTGCTTAACTGGGAATCGGAGAATGCCAACGCGTTTGAAGATACATTGCGCGATCGCGTTCTGACCCGTTGGCAAGAATCCTTGACCAGGGCATGCAAAGTCGGCTGGGTTCCCAAAGTGTTATTGCTCTTGCATGGTGTTTTACTCTTGAGCATGATCGTGTTCCACCTTTCCAAGCAAAGAGATACACCGCCGGATTTGCCGATTGTGATTGCCTCTGAAAATGCAGTCGAATCGTCTACGGATGTCCAGCAGGGGCCAACACGAATCGACGCGATTGCATCAGCGTTGTTACGCATGCAGCAGCAGTTGGAGATGATCTCTGAATCGACTTCAGATGAGCAATTCCAAGAACTTCAGGAACAACTCAACCAACTCTGGCAGGGCATCCACGCTATGGACTCGGATGCAGCAGCGGAGATACCGGTGCAATCGCAGCTTCAAACCGCATCACACATGCCACTGTCTGGTTCACGATCATTGCAGTCTCAGGCATTGCGCGAATCGTTATCCGAGTCTCTCGCTCAGGACATTCAGACATTAGCAAGGATGGGTGCACGCTTTGGCGGTCCGGGGAAGATGTCACGAGGACAGTCACATCAAATCCAAACTCCTGCAGCCAATCCTGCCGAAGGTCGGTATCATGAGTACACTGGCAAGCTCACCCCAGGTTTGTCAGACACGGTGATAAGACGGATCGAACAAGTCCCGCCACGTTACCGGCAGGCCGTCGCCCGATACCTGGCAGATCTGCAAGAGGATGCTCAGAACGAAAAGGCCCGTAAAGGAGTCAAGCCTTGAAAATCAAACTCGCCATGATGTTGCTTCTGACGCTGTGTCTTACTTTGCCAACTTTGGCACAGGATAAATCAGACAAGCTCATTGAAGTTCCCTTGCTGACATACAACCGCGGGAAGACCGCAGCCTGCTTTGCTTCCAAGTTTCTGGATCTGGCAGCACGCAAAGGGGAACTGAATGTCAGTCGGTCACTTCTTAAAATCCCGTTGGAGACTTCCGAACTCAAGTCGTACCCGATGGTGATTTTCTCCGGTGACCTGCGTTTCAAACTCTCCAAAGAAGAGATGGACAAACTCAAAAGTTACATCGATGCTGGCGGTTTTGTGCTGGCTTCAGCAGGATGTTCCAATGAAATCTGGAATGCCAGTTTCAAGAAAATGATCAAAGCTGTTTACCCTGACAGTGAACTCCAGTCGTTAAGTTTGAAGCACCCGATTTTTCATACGCTTTATGATCTGAATCAGCTTAACTCCACCAAGCCCGGTCGCGTGCCGATTCTGTATGGCCTTGAGATCAAGGGGCGGTTGGCGATGGTGTATTCACCCATCGGCATCAACGACACCGCTCATGCAGGTGGTGAGTGCTGCTGCTGTGGCGGTGAGGAGATCATGCAGGCCCCACTGGTCAACGCCAATATCCTGGCCTATGTGTTGACGCATTGAACGTATTGAACGGATTGTCGCGTTCTCGGACTTTGTTGGCCAACGTCTGCTTTGAGTTATCAGCAAAGCTAAACCTTTGTCGAGAATGTGCCGACAGTACAAATGATACACCGGACTATTCACTTACCTTGAGACGTCATCCATGAATGCAAAACGCGCTTTGATCACCGGCATTACCGGTCAGGACGGGTCCTATCTTGCCGAGTTGTTGTTGGCCAAGGGCTATGAAGTTCACGGGATTATCCGTCGAGCCAGTACCTTCAATACCGAACGTATCGATCCGATTTACCAGGACCGTCACGAATCAGGTGCCCGGATGTTTTTACATTACGGTGATCTGACGGATGCCAATGGTTTGTCGCGTTTGATCCGCACCATCAAGCCCACCGAGGTTTACAATCTCGCTGCACAAAGCCACGTTCGTGTGAGTTTTGATCAGCCGATTTACACCGCCGATTCCACGGGTGTCGGGGCGTTGAAATTGCTTGAAGCGGTACGCGATTTTCAGGAATCCACCGGCTACGAAATCCGATACTACCAGGCCTCAAGTTCCGAGATGTTCGGCAAGGTTGTCGAGACACCGCAGAAAGAAACCACGCCGTTCTACCCGCGTTCACCATATGGTGCTGCCAAGGTTTACGCCCACTGGATTACAGTCAATTACCGTGAGTCCTACAACCTGCATGCTTCCTGCGGGATTTTGTTTAACCATGAATCGCCGCGACGTGGCGAAACCTTTGTCACCCGCAAAATCACCCGTGCCGTCGGCCGTATCAAGCATGGCTTGCAGAAGAAACTTTATCTCGGCAATCTTGATGCCAAGCGCGACTGGGGCTTTGCAGGCGATTATGTCGAAGGCATGTGGCTAATGCTTCAGCAGGATCAGGCGGATGACTACGTGCTTGCCATTGGTGAGACGTATTCCGTGCGTGAATTCTGTGAGCGTGCATTCGGTCGCCTTGATCTGGATTACAACGATTTTGTCGAGATTGACCCGCGCTATTACCGACCTGCCGAAGTGGAGTTGTTACTCGGTGATCCGGCCAAGGCCAAGGCCAAACTCGGCTGGGAACCCAAGTGCAGCTTCCAGCAGCTGGTTGAAATGATGGTCGACAGTGACCTGGAACTGGCTGCCCGAGAGAAGACCCTGATTGATGCAGGGCATAAAGTCGATTTGACTGGTGAATAAAACAATCATGCTTGATCTGACCCAACAAAAAATTTGTATCACAGGCGGCGCAGGTTTTCTAGGTCGTCATGTCGTTGAAGAACTCAAAACACGTGGCGTGACGGATAACCAATTATTTATCCCTCGTCGCAAGGATTTTGATTTGACGGTTGAAGCGGATGTGGCACGACTGTATGAGCAGGTCAAGCCGGATGTGGTGATTCATCTTGCAGCAGAAGTCGGTGGGATTGGTGCCAATCGTGAGCATCCGGGTCGGTTCTTTTACGCGAATATGGCCATGGGGATGCATCTGGTGGAGTATGCCCGTCGTCATGCGATCACCAAATTTGTGCACACGGGTACGGTCTGTGCTTATCCCAAATTCGCCCCGGTTCCCTTCAAGGAGTCGGACATCTGGAATGGGTATCCTGAAGAAACCAATGCGCCTTACGGTGTTGCCAAGAAAGCCATTTTCGTGATGCTTGATGGCTACAAGCGTGAGTATGGTTTGGATAGCAGCGTCGTCGTGCCGGTAAACCTGTATGGACCGCATGACAATTTCGATCTGCATTCGTCACATGTGATTCCTGCATTGATCCGCAAGTGTGAAACAGCGCGTGTCAACGGTGATGAGGCGATCAGTTGCTGGGGCACCGGCAGTGCATCACGCGAATTTCTTTATGTCGAAGATGCTGCCAAGGGAATCGTCGAAGCGACCGTCAAGCTTGATACCCCCACGCCAGTAAACCTTGGGACCGGTAATGAGATTACCATCAAGAATCTCGTCGAACTCATCGCCAGGTTGGTTGGTTTTGAAGGCGAGATCCAATGGGATGCCAGCAAGCCTGACGGCCAACCGCGTCGGCAACTCGATACATCACTGGCCAATGAATTACTCGGCTGGCAGGCGCAGGTTGGATTCGAAGACGGCCTGCAAAAGACCATCGCCTGGTGGCGTGCCAACGCCTGAAAATCACGATCGTTCAACACGTTCTGTTGTTGGAATTGACCTGTAAAAAAACGAATGCATACTTGACATGTTTGTTCTGTGATATAAAATGCACACGTGTGCAAAAGTGGCTTTTTGTCTCCACTGGCAGCGGCGATGACGCGCTGCAATGGTGGTCTTGCTTTGCACGCATGCTTCATGTGATCGATTGGAGACACATTTTGATTTGTTTTCTATGCAGCCAGTTTGAAATGGGCTGTTGACACGTTTTAAAAATATCGGGCGTTTGATCAAGCAGGGGGCTTTGGGCTTGCCTGGTTGTTGCTTTGCGCCTTTTTGTCTGAGTTGAATACGACGGGTCGTGTAGTGCTGTTCTGCGCGCTTTTTCTTTGTGGTGTTTTTTTGACTGTTTGAATGTCGGGGGGATTTCATCTGGCAAAGTTCATGTCATGGTAAGGAGACAACAAATGACAGAATGCTTGAAAAGGTCATTGTCAAAATCAGTTGGTTTCATGGTCGCGGTTGCAATGCTTGGTATATGCAGCGCGTTGTGCCACGCGGAGGCGTCGGTGCCGGAGTACGATCCCGAGGGGGTGATTCGTACGACCAACGCACGGCTTGAGATGACCAGTAGCGGTGTGATCCAACTCTATGACAAGAACAACGTCAGGCATGATATCCACATGGCCATGACGTATGCAGCAGGCGGGTGGTTGACCCCCGGCAGTTTGCCTGATTTGCAGATCAGTACCAATTCGCAAACGCGTACCACCATGTGTTCGGGCACACTGTATCCGCCCGCGGGATCGGTGGACACCATGCCGATACCCATGCGGTATTGGATGCGATTAATGGACAATGGGAAGGTGCGGATTGGAGCTGAATTTGATACGCCACTGGCGATCAATGACATCTTGTCCAGCTGCGACATCAAGGATCATGTCCGCCCACGAACCGCATTTATCAATCATGATGTCAAAGCCGATGGCGTTGCCTATCTCATCACGGACAATAACCCGGTGTTGGGGACGGTGGTGCTTGAAACCCAACCCATTGACGATATCAGCCTGCTTGATGATGTCGCGGATCAAAAAGTCCAGTTTGAATTGGTGTCATCCAGAAATGAATATCTCATTGACCGTGATCTGGCTTCCAATGCACACATTGAAGCCAAGTTTGCGATGCCCAATGGTTATGACAATTTCATGGCATGGGATGTGATCATGCCAGAGGAGACACCTGCCATTGAGCCTGCTGCGCCAACCTATCTGGGGGATGGACGTATTGTCTGTGGATCGGCTTTCCTGCAGATGTATTCCAATGGTCAGGAAATCAAACTCGTCGACAGTAATGGAACAACCTATTCCATTCACATGGCCATGGGATTGATCAACGGTCCGGGCTGGTTCACCATGAGCTATTCCCAGTATGTTCACGACGGCCAGTTCAACATCGACACGCAGAACAAAAAGACTTCGTATTCAGGCAACATTCAACTGCCCGGTGGCGGTGAATTGCCGGCGACGTTTTATATGCAGTTGCTGGCAAACAACAAAATTCGCATCGGTGCCGACTTCACTCGAACAGGCTCCATTTTTGATGTGATGAGTTCCTGTGAATTGCGTGCACACATCCGCCCGCACGATGCATTTGTTGGACATGTGATTGAGGCGGCTGGAACAGATTTTCCCATCATCGCGCAACCCCCGGTCTCCGGTGGCGTGACACTGGTAGCTGGCAGCATCCCCACGGCACGTTTTATGAAAGACAGTCCGTTGCAGACCATCACCTTCGAGCGGGTGGTTAGTGATTATCAAAGATTGATTGACTACAACACCACTTCGCCATTATTCGATTTACGGTTCAAGGCCAGTGCATCGAGTAATCATGTGGCTTGGGATATCACCTTGCCACCCACGGATACCAACCCGTCTCAGGAAGCATATGCTGGAACCGATTTCTGGAAATCTGACGTATTGCGTTTACCTGACTATGACAAGAGTGAAAACCTCATTTCCAATCCGAGTTTTGAGCATGGCTTGAATTACTGGCAATGGAGTACGCAGGGATCAGCGACGCAGTCACCGGTGTTCAAGCATTACACGGTGGACAATACGCAAGCTTATGAAGGCAACAACAGCCTGCGAATCACCGGCAAGCAGGGCCAGGCACCTGGACTGATCTCAACCTTTGCCATGCCTGTTGAAAGCGGCGAAACCTATACTTTGAGTTTCTATGCCAAGGGCAGTTCCTCTGCCGCCAAATTGTGGATGTCCGGCTATACTTCCAAGCACGGTGAGTGGATCCCCAACATCCCCAGCACGCTGTACCTGACCACGTCCTGGCAGCGATACATCTACACCTTCACCGTCCCCAACTCCATTGCATCCATCGGCATGACCGTCAACGCACCGACTTCCGATTGCTATGCATGGATTGATGCCATGCAGTTGGAAAAGGCGTCCTCTGCCAGCAGTTTTACGCAGCGCGCCTATGCCATGAGTCTGGTGACAGATGAGGATGACAATCTTTTTGAACCCGGTGACAATCCCAACGCCTCCATTCGTATCACCGGGCCAGCAAGTACGTCGGGCCAACTGACCGTCTATCTCCAGGATTTTGCAGGCAAGGAATATCAAGTCCAGCAGGACTATTTCAATATCCCTTCAAACGGTCAGACCACCATCACGCAAAATTGGGATACCAACCTCGATCGCGGCCTGTATGTCGTCAAGATGATTGCCACGGTCAACAGCATCGATTACCGGGACTTTGACCGCATCGCCATCATGCCCTTTGCCACCGCGTCCACACCCGGTCGTCAACTTTTCACCATTCATGGCGGGGCGACGCAGCAACTGGGGGAATGGGATCGCCAATATGACTACTTCACCAAAATGGGTGTCGGTTCATCCCTGTTTTTCGATCCCGCGCCATCAGGTGTCTACAGCGTGCTTGCCAGTCACAACTTCACCAATCTCAGTTCCATTCTTGATGGCGGACACCGTGCTGATTCGTTGAGTATCGATTTGAAAGACGATTTTGATTTGACCAGCACAGAGCTTTCCAACCTGCAAACCTATGCCTACAACAAGGCCATGGCCAACCCGCAGATTACCCATTGGAAACTGGTCAACGAACCCAACACGTCGCAGTCTTCATCCGCAGAGTTAACCGACATGGTCGAGGCCATAGCAGCGCTGTCTGCTGGCATCAAACAGGCCAACGCCAACGCCAAGGTCATGACCAACGATCCTTCAAATATGAGTCCGACGGCAGGCATCAATTACATCGATAAACTCCTGGAATATGGTGCAGGTTCGTTCTGTGACATCGTGGCGATTCATCCCTATCGCCAGCAACCCGAATCGCCGGACATTGATGCGGACTTTGCAACTTTGATGAGCAAGCTTACGGAGAATTCGTTTACCGGTGATGTCTGGCTGACCGAAGGCGTGTATTACAACAATTACATTCTGCCCAATCTGGGATTGAACACACATGTCGGTTGTTCGACGGACAGTTACCGTGCAGGCGACTTTTCCTATGACATGGGTTGGGGCGAACGGATGAGTGCGGCTTACACCGCGCGGAGTTACCTGGCTGCCATGAAATATGGTGACCGCGTCAAGCTGTTCGTCGATTGGGGCATGACAACCAACAGCATGTTGGACTATGACCTGACAGCTACCGGCGCAACCTTTGCAGTCAACACATTGGTTCACACGCTGGGGAATGCTGTCTATGCTGGCCAGCCGGATATTGCTTCAGGCGTGCGTTGTTACGTGTTCACCGACACGCAAAGTCGACGTGTGGCCGCGATCTGGGCATATGGCTTTGATACAGATAGTGGCAACAAGGAAGCGGGCAAGCTGGATGTGTCCAATCTGCTGAGTGTCTATTCATCCAGCGATCTGCAACTCATTGATTTTATGGGCAACAGTGCGGTTGTCCCCGAAGAAGTGAAGCTTTATCCCTGGCCGATTTTTATCCGTGCTGAGACAGGCAGTGCTTCGACTCTGATCAATGCACTGGATCAGGCGACGTACACACCTTAATCAAACATGATCTCATGACGCGTTTGGGCTAAATGGGTAACAGGATCAATCGTAACCAGATGGGATAAGGTCTGTCGTGACATTCCAATCATCCCATGAATCGGATATCCTGTTACCCCATGCCCAAAGGCCCAGTCATTACGATCGGCAATTTTGATGGTGTCCACCTTGGACATCAGGCGATCCTGTCGCGCGCCCACAAGTTGGCGGATGATCTGCATGCCCCCATGTTGGCCATCACATTCGACCCTCCCCCAGCACATCTGATCCGACCCCAGATGCCCATGCAGTCGCTTGGGAGTATTGATCGACGTGTTGAGAAACTCAAAAAAGCCGGCGCGGATGATGTGAAGGTGATCACGCCAACTCCCGATTGGCTGCACCAGGCGCCGGATGCCTTTATCCAGAGTCTGCTTGATGAACATCACATGACCGGCATGGTCGAAGGTGAAGACTTTCACTTTGGCCAGAATCGTCTTGGTGATGTCGCGAAACTCAAAACACTCGGCCAAGACATGGGCTTTGCAGTGGATGTCGTGGAGCCGGTCGAGGTTCTGCTCAACGATCAATTGGTCACGCGCGTCAGCAGCACACTCACACGCTGGTTACTGGCGCACGGTCGCGTTGCTGACGCGGCCCGATGTCTGGGGCATGCCTATGAGTTGGAAGCCACCGTCATTCATGGCGAAAAACGCGGTCGGACCATTGGCATCCCGACCGTGAATCTGGATTTAAATCAGGTTTACGGTCGTGCGTTGCCTGCTGATGCGGTGTATGCAGGTTGGGGGATCTTGTCTGACGGTTCGCAATTTCCCGCAGCAATCAGCATGGGCATGAAGCCGACCTTTGCAGGGCAGATACGCACACTTGAAGCGCATCTGCTTGGGTATGACGGGGACCTGTATGATCAGACAGTGACGCTGTCGTTTGCCCGTTGGATGCGACATCAGCAGCCTTTCCCGAGTTTTACCGTCCTCCGCAAGCAACTGGATCGCGACCTGTCTCAGATTCGAGATTGGGTCCAGCGGGATAGTCTTTCCATTAATGATACGAATCAGAAAGCAGTGACATTTGATGAAGTATGAATCCAATATCACCTTGCAGGCTGCGGGGCAGAAATTGCGTGTTGCCAAGAAGATCGTGGTGACCACGCACGCCAAACCTGACGGCGATGCCTTTGGCAGTGTCATTGCATTGTGCGAAGTCCTTCGACGTCAGCAGACGGATGTGACCGCGCTGTTCATGCCACCCATCCCCGATGGCTTGACGGATATCTGTGGCGAAGTGGCGATCACGCTGTTTGATGATGACTACCAACTGCCTGAAGCCGATTTGTATGTCGTGGTGGATACCGGCGCGTGGGCCCAGGTTTCGCCCATCCGTGAGCAGTTGGAAAAACACCTGGACAAGACTTTGGTCATTGATCATCACATCAGTGGTGATATCCAAGCCGCGTTCAAATTCATTGACTCCAAGGCTGCAGCCTGCGCTGAGATCATCGCGCGGTTTGTCGATGAGTTGATGGCACATGTTTTTGAAGACAAGGTCGTCTCCAACGCGCTGTATGTCGGCATTGCCACCGACACCGGTTGGTTTAAGTTTTCCAACACCCGCCCGCAAACCCATGAACTGGCTGCCCGACTTATTGCAGCAGGGGTGGATCATGCAGCCTTGTACGCCAAGTGCGAACAGACCGAGCGCCCTGAAAAACTCAAGCTGATGATCCGGGCGTTATCGAGTCTGGAATTACTCAATGATGCCAACGCTGCGGTGATGGTGTTGCGCAAGGCAGACTTCACCGAGACCGGTGCTTTGCCTGTAGAGACCGAACGCTTCGTGGATATCCCGCAGGTGGTCTCGTCGGTGCAGGTTGTGGTGCTTATCTGTGAAGCGACTGACGGCGGGCCGATCCGTATCAGCTTCCGTTCCAAACCCGGTGAAAACGCGGTGAATGTCGCGGATTTGGCAGCGAATTTCGGCGGTGGCGGACACGCTCGCGCTGCCGGTGCCAAGGTCGATGGTGATCTGGATCAGACAATCGAAAAAATCCGCAACTTGCTCAGCTAAGACTGATTCGCAACACATCTAACCAAAGCCACAACCCCATCATCGGATTCTTTGCTACAATGTTCGCTTCCCGATTTGGAAGACGTAACCAAAGGATTCTATGTCATGAGTCAACTCAACAAGTACTCCGCACGTATCACGCAACCCGCCAGCCAGGGCGCCTCCCAGGCCATGCTCTATGCCACCGGCTTGTCTGCCGAAGACATGAACAAGCCCCAGGTCGGTATCGGCAGCGTCTGGTACGACGGCAACCCCTGTAACATGCACCTCAACGACTTCGGCACGAAGGTCAAAACCGGTGTCGAAGAAGCCGGCATGGTCGGCATGCGCTTCAGCACCATTGGTGTCTCTGACGGTATCTCCATGGGCACCGATGGGATGAGCTATTCGCTGCAATCCCGTGACATCATCGCGGACAGCTTTGAAACGATCATGGCTGCACAGTGGTATGACGCGATGGTCACCATCCCCGGTTGTGATAAAAACATGCCCGGCACCGTCATGGCCATGGCACGCCTGAACCGTCCTGCCATCATGATCTACGGTGGCACCATCAAAGCCGGTTGTGCGGTCATCGACGACAAGGAAGAAAAACTCGACGTTGTCAGCGCGTTCCAGGCCTACGGCCAAGCCATCACCGGCGCGATCACCGAAGATCAACGCAAGACCATCATCAACAAAGCCTGCCCCGGTGCTGGCGCCTGTGGTGGCATGTACACCGCCAACACCATGGCCTCCTTCATCGAATGCATGGGTTTGAGCTTGCCTTACTCATCCTGCACACCCGCAGAAGACCCCGACAAGGAAGCCGAATGTCTGAACGCTGGTAAAGCGATTTTGAATCTACTTGAGAAAGATCTCAAACCCCGTGACATCGTCACCAAGCAGTCCTTCATCAATGCCATGGTCTTGACCATCGTCACTGGTGGATCAACCAATGCAGTGCTGCACTCCATTGCCATGGCACGTGCGTTTGATATCGAACTGACCATCGAAGACTGGCAGGAAATCAGCAACAAAACACCGTTCCTCTGTGACCTCAAGCCTTCAGGCAAGTACGTCATGGAAGACCTCCACGCCATCGGTGGCACACCTGCACTGATCAAGATGCTCATCGAAAAAGACATGATCGACGGCTCGCAAATGACCGTCACCGGCAAGACACTCTGGGAAAACGTCAAGGATTGTCCGACCATCAAGCCCTACGGCGAAGGTGAAGATCAACAGCCCATCGTCAAGCCCTTCGACGCGCCGGTCAAGGAAGACGGACACATCCAGATCATGCGTGGCAACTTTGCACCCGGTGGCAGCGTCGGCAAAATCACCGGTAAACAAGGCACATCCTTCACCGGCACGGCTCGCGTGTTCGACTGTGAAGAAGATATGCTCAAGGGCCTGGAAGACGGTGAAATCAAATCCGGTGACGTCATCATCATCCGCTACGAAGGTCCAAAGGGTGGACCGGGCATGCCCGAAATGCTCACCCCGACTTCCGCGCTGGCCGGTGCTGGCATGATCAACGATGTCGCGCTCATCACCGACGGACGCTTCTCCGGCGGTAGCCACGGATTCATCATCGGTCACGTCGTCCCCGAAGCCATCGAAGGCGGCCCCATCGCGTTCGTCAAGTCCGGCGACAAAGTCACCATCGACACCAAGGCTCATGAAATCAACATGGATGTCAGCGATGAAGAGTTGGCTAAACGCAAGGAAGGCTGGACCGCCCCGGCATACAAGGCTTCCAAAGGCACACTCTACAAGTACATCAAAAACGTCAAAGATGCATCACACGGTTGCGTCACTGACGAGTGATTGACACTTATATAGCAGTATAAAACGAAAACACCCATCATCGCGAATGGGTGTTTTTTGTTTTATTGACGATGTCGGAGTTGTTTGTGTCACGAGATAAACTGCTGCGCAGTTTCAGCATTGCGTTGCAATGCAGCTATTGTATTTGATCATCAGATCATGTACGACAGGGTATGAAATAGCTGCGTTGCGACGCAACGCTGATTCGTCGAAGACGGATATTTAATCGATCACTGTTACACATCAATGTAAACAGCGCACTCAAACGCGACACTTATTTTTCCTTGCGTCGCGGGCGTGCTGCCCAGTTCAGCTTTTTGGCAAGCATTTGCCAATAGGTGATGTCGGGATTCTGCACCAGCATCAAGGCATGTTCATAACCGCGAACCAGGAACTGCTGCCCGGCTTTGATACTGATCGAGTCCTGGCCATCGATGACCAGCGTGGTACCTTCGTTGGCACGCATGATGTGTAACCACACGTTGGACTCGGCATTCACGACAATCGGGCGAAACGCCAGGCTATGCGGGCAAAGCGGCGTGATTGCCATCGCATCAATCCCGGGACTGATGATGGGGCCGCCTGCTGAAAGGTTGTAGGCGGTCGAACCGCTGGGCGTCGAAACGATCACACCGTCTGCCGAGAATTGCGTGGTATGCGAGCCATGGACTTTGGGGTCGATCGCTAGATCAAGGTCGATCATGCGGTAGGGCGGGCCAGCCATCACCACCACGTCGTTGAGCGCCACCGTCCTCAGGATCGGCTCAAACTCCGTCCAAGTCCCATTGCCCCAACGGGGTACGTCTTCGTCATAGACACAAAGCTCAATGAGTAGTCGCCGACTCATCGGGCAGGTCAACTGTGTGACGTTGTTCCAATGTCGCTTCAAATCCTCAATGGTGAACTCAGCCAGGAAACCGAGCTTGCCGAAGTTGATGCCGATGATTGGGATTTGCTGATCCACGATTTTGCGAGCCTGGGCAAGCAGCGTTCCGTCACCGCCGAACACCAGCGCCATATCTGCCTTGGGCAATTCGCAGGCATTTTCACGGGTGATCGATTCGATATCCGGGTCTGCGACAATGTCTGCACGCGACGCAAGCCAGGGCAGGAATTTCTCCAACGCCGTATTGACCTGAACCATCTTGCGATTCGCCAGTATCCAGAGTTTGGGTTTTGCTTGCTCAGTGGACATGCTGCATAGTGTAACGAGTTAAAGTTAATGGTGTGGCGACGTGTTCATGATCAATCGCAATTCGGTCGATGTTGCATACAGACACCGGGCAATACGCTACACTCTTAACCATACACTTTGATCTTGACAGGAATCTGCCGTGAAAGCATTGGTCCTTCTTGGTAAACAACTCATTCTCGATAACAACTTCCCCGACCCCAAGCCGCAGGAAGACGAAGCCGTCATCCGGCCGCTGCTCATGGGTGTCTGTTCCACCGATCTGGAACTCTGCAAAGGGTACATGGATTACAACGGCGTCCTCGGGCATGAGTTCGTCGGCATTGTTGAAGACGTAGCCAACAAGAAAAAGAACAAGCACTGGATCGGCAAGCGCGTGGTCGGCACGATCAACTGTGTCTGTGGCGAATGCGATATGTGTCAACGCGGTTTGCAGGAACACTGCCGCGACCGCACCGTGTTGGGCATTCAAAATCGGCATGGCTGCTTTGCAGAGTATTTGAGTTTACCCGTGCGCAACCTGCTGGAAGTCCCAGAGACCGTGGACAATGACCATGCGGTTTTCACTGAGCCGTTAGCTGCAGCATTTCAGATTCTCCGCCAACTCACCGTCGAAGGTCGCCCGTTTGTCACCGTGCTCGGTGATGGTCGTTTGGGACTACTCTGCGCCCAGGTCCTCACCCAACTCAATGGCACGGTTCGTCTGCTGGGTAAACATCCTGAAAAAATGGAACGCTGCGAAAAGTGGGGCGTCAAGCATCGCCTCGTCTCCGAAGTCGGCCTGCGTAACGATCAGGACATCGTCGTGGATTGCACCGGCTCAGCAGAAGGTTTTGAGTTGGCAACGCAAATGGTCCGCCCACGCGGCAAGCTGGTGCTCAAGACCACCGTTGCAGCAAGCCGCCCCATGAATCTCGCCCCGATCGTCATCAACGAAATCGAAGTCATCGGCAGCCGCTGCGGTCCCTTCCCCGAAGCCCTATCCGCTTTACGCTCCGGCACCGTGGACGTCATCAGCCTGATCAGCCGCCGCATGAAACTCTCCGACGGCCCGGACATTCTCAGAGCCGCCAAGCAACCCGGGGTGATTAAGGTGTTGGTGGAACCGTGAGGTTGTATTTCAGCAAGAAGGTTTAATGTTTAATGTCCAACTTAACTCTGTCATTTTCAAGGCCATGGAATATTCGTCAACCAATAGTAACAAGGTACCTTGATGAGCGTTTTTTAGATTCATTCATGAATGAAGGTAAATTGAGGCTGTCATCCTTTAAAGCATTTCGAAGAAATCCCGATGAAGAAAAAGGAGATTTGAGAGAAGGGTTTATCGATATGCAGATTCAACAACCGAACGGGAGTCATACTATTGCTGCATTGAATGGACAAGAAGCTTATGTGCTTTGTGCAAGCATTGTCGAATCTCAAGACATTGCTAAATATTTTAACACGAATTGTGGTTTTCGAATTTTAGATACACTGAAATTTGCGGATATTGTATCACATCACATACCCGGTTTTGTTGGTGGTATTCAAGGCATGTGTTTTTACAGAGATTGTACGTATATTAGAAAAAATAGTTCTGAATCTATCAGAAATCCTGATGATTTTAATAAACCAGATGAGTATATGAAGTATATTGAAGATTACACGAGAAGACATATACATGACTCTTTCTTTGTAAAACACAATAGATATGCCAAGCAATGTGAGTTTCGTTTTGTTTGGTTTGCTTCTGGTGTAGAACGAGACTTTATTGATATTGTATGTAAAGATGCAGTTAATTTATGCGAGAGAGTAATCGTGTAGATGAGATGACGTAATAATAAACATTACCCCTGTTTATTTCCCCGTCACATCCACGTCAACACCAATATCACCACCGCCAACGCGATGCGGTAATAACCAAACGGGGTCAGACCCCGTTTCGTTAGGAACGCGACGAACCATTTCACGGCTAACGCGGCGGACACTGTGGCGGCGATGATGCCGAGGGTGAGGTTGACCGGGCCGATGCTGTCCATGATGACCTGATATTCCTTGAGGAGTTTGTAGCCCGTCGCGGCACCGAGGGTGATCAGGCCCAGCAGGAAGCTGAACTCCGCAGCATCTTTGAGACGCATGCCAAGCAGGACGGCGGTGATGATCGTCATCATGGAACGACTCGTGCCGGGCCACATGGCAAAGCATTGGCCGATGCCGATGAGCAGGGCGATCTTCCAGGTCGTGTCATCAATGCCAAAGCGTTTGTCATCGTCTTTGCGGATATGTCGGCCCAGCAGCACCATCACGACACCGCCGACAAACAGGGCGCCGATGACGGGTAAGTAGCCGTTAAGATACGCTTCGATGCGGTCATCGAGTATCGGGCCGAGCATGGCAGCGGGCAAAAACGCGAGGATGAGGTTGATGGCCAGTTTCTTGCCGGGGTTGCCTGTGACACCAGGTTCGACTTTACCGATCAGTCCTGTGCACATCTGCGTGACGCGTTTGCGATACAGTCCCAGGACTGCAGCGATGGCGCCGACCTGAATGACGATGTTAAACGCGTAGGTCGCCTTCTGGAGTTCTTCGGTCGCGTTAAGTCCCATGAGCCATGATGCGAGGATCAGGTGCCCGGTGCTGCTGACCGGTAAATATTCGGTGAGACCTTCGATAATGCCGAGAATGATTGCCTGCCACCAGGTCATGGGCGATTCCTGTTTTGGTGTCCTGCGAGATTTCCCAAAAGGCATCGGCTCGACACGAGCCGGCTCGCTAAGACAGATTGCGGGAGCGTCTATGGTGTATTGCCAGATGCAATGTCACTCAGATCGCGTAAAATAACCGACTCAGATTAACAGGTCAGCCGTTATGTTGCATCGGTTAGATCCTGTGTTGACTCAATCCGTACAAGAAGGATCGACCATGTCCACCATTTCAGATCAATTAACAACCATCAACGTCTGGCCATCCCCCGGAAGTGCCCCCGGCAAAATCACAACGGAAAAGGAAGAACACATTCTTGGCGAGCGGAATGTAACACGTGCGCATCATGTCAGTGTCCCGCAGTTGACGCTCTATCCAGCCCCCAATGCAAGTGCAGAGAATCCTGCCCCAGCGGTGATGGTGGCCCCCGGTGGTGGTTACAGCATTCTGGCTTACGATCTGGAAGGTTCGGAAGTTTGTGCGTGGCTTAACGATTTGGGTTTCACAGCAGTGTTACTCAAGTACCGCGTGCCGGACAATCGGGAGGGGGCGCTCATGGATGCTCAGCGTTCGATGGGGCTGATCCGTCAGCATGCCAGGGATTGGAACATCGATAGCAATCGCCTGGGCGTCATCGGCTTTTCGGCTGGTGGGCATCTGTCTGCGATGCTGTCGACGAACTATGCTTCGCGCAGTTATGACAAGTTTGATGCAGCCGACGAATTCTCCTGCAAGCCTGACTTTACGCTGCTGGTTTATCCGGCGTATCTCAATGATGACGATGGCTCACTCAAAGCAGAATGTCCGGTGGATGGCGACACCCCGCCTGCAATCATCGTCCAGACACAGGATGATCACCTGACGATTGACGGTGCGATTGCGTATTACAAAGCGCTGGTAGCCAACAAGGTCATGGCCGAGTTACACCTCTATCCCTACGGTGGTCACGGTTATGGTTTGCGTGAAGGCAAACACCCCGTGAGTACCGCCTGGCCCAAGCTCTTTGGCGCGTGGTTGACCGAGCATTTTGCCAAGTGAGACAGAAGTTAAATCAGACTGAGGATTTCAATCCTTTGACACAAACGAGTCATGCAACTATCATTTAATCCGGATTAATGGATGATCTTCTGCGGCCAAGTGTCACTTGGGATGAGACGTCAGCAGATCATGATTGAAACTTTGGCAATCGCCTGTTTGCGCAGCGCGATTCGTCACGTGATACAAAGGTAAACTCACCCATGAGCCTGTTTGTCGAACAACTTAAAAAGCGCGTTCTGTTTCTCGATGGTGCCATGGGTACCTCTATCCACAAGCTTGATCTGGAGCTTGAACGCGATTACATGGGCAAGGAAAACTGCACGGAAGTCCTCCTGCTCACGCGCCCCGATGCCATCCAGCAGATTCATGAAGACTTTTTGAAGATGGGCTGTGATGCGGTTGAAACCGACAGCTTTGGCTCCAACAAACTCGTGCTTGCTGAGTTTGATCTGACTGACAAGACCTACGAACTTAACAAGCTTTCCTGTGAAGTTGCCCGCAAGGCCTGTGACAATTATTCGACACCGGATAAACCCCGTTTCGTCATTGGTTCGGTTGGGCCGGGGACCAAGCTTGTCACACTGGGGAACACCGACTGGGACACGATGCTCGACTCTTACACCGAGCAGTTCCGTGGTCTGATTGATGGTGGTGCGGATGCACTGCTTATCGAAACGTCGCAGGATTTGCTGCAGGTCAAAGTCGCGATCAATGCTGCCCTTGATGCGTTGGCGGAGAAGAATCTCAAGCCTGCAACGATGGACGAAGACGGCGATATTCCCATCATGGTGCAGGTCACCATTGAGTCCAACGGCACGATGTTGCTGGGCTCGGATATTGCCACCGCATGCAGCGCGCTGGCCAACTACCCGATCCTGTCGATCGGTATGAACTGTGCCACCGGCCCGACCGAAATGGCGGAACACATCGGATACCTCGGTAAACACTGGCCCAAAGCCATCAGCGTGCTGCCCAATGCCGGTCTGCCTGCGATGGTGGACGGTGAAACGGTGTACCCGCTTGAGCCTCAACCCTTCGCCAAAGCCGTCAAACGTTTCGTCGAAGAGTTCGGCGTGAACATGGTCGGTGGTTGCTGTGGCACAACACCTGAACATCTCAAAGCAGTCATCGATCTGATTGGTGATCAGGCTCCCGTCAAGGTTGAAAAAGAATTCCCGCCTGCCGGCTGTTCGAGCTTGTACACCACCACGGACTACCGCCAGGATGCATCATTGCTCAACGTCGGCGAACGTCTTAACGCTTCGGGTTCCCGTGCGTTTAAGCGACTGCTTGAAGCGGAAGACTGGGACGAAATGGTCTCATTGGCACGTGAGCAAATCCGCGAAGGCTCGCATGTCATTGATGTGAATGTGGACTATGCAGGTCGTGACAACGCTGCGGACATGTCCACGTTGGTGAGCTGTCTGGTGCAGCAGGTCAACGCACCCCTGATGCTCGACTCCACGCAGCCTGCAACCATCGAAGCAGGTCTGAAAAAGTCCGGCGGCAAATGTCTGATCAACTCGGCCAACCTCGAAGACGGCGAAGAAAAATTCGCGCTGATGTGTGGGCTTGCCAAGCGATACAACGCGGCATTGGTTCTGGGCACCATCGACGAAGACCCCGAAGAAGCCATGGCAAGAACGGCCGACCGCAAGCTCGCCATCGCCAAACGCATGTACCAGCTTGCGACTGAAAAATACGGCCTTAAAGCCAGCGACCTGATGTTTGACCCATTGGTCCTGCCGATTTCCACGGGGATGGAAAAAGACCGTCGTAGCGGCTTGGAAACCATCAAAGGCACGCGTCGCATTGCCGCGGAACTTCCTGAATGTCAGCTGACTTGTGGATTATCCAACATCAGCTTTGGTCTGAAACCTGCAGCACGTCAGGTACTCAACAGTGTCTTTCTGTACGAGCTTTCGCAAGCGGGCATGACCAGCGCGATTGTTCACGTCTCCAAGATTCTGCCCAAGCAGCGCATCGATGAAAAACTCTGGGATGCAGCCTTGGATCTGATCTACGACCGCAAGGCAGCGTCGCCCGTCAAGCTCCAGGATGGCAGCGAAACGGTCGAACCGTTGCAAATTTTCGTGGACCTGTTCCCCGATGATGCAACCACCCAATCCATGAAGCAGGACATCAGCGAACTGCCCTTGGAAGAGCGTTTGCAGAAGCACATCATTGATGGTGAAAAACGCGGCATTATCGAAACACTCGACGCTGCACGCGAAAAATATACACCACTTCAGATCATCAACGATCACCTGCTTGCAGGCATGAAAGTCGTTGGCGAACTCTTTGGCAGTGGTCAGATGCAATTGCCCTTCGTGCTTCAGTCCGCTGAAGTCATGAAGATGGCGGTCGCACATCTTGAACAGTTCATGGAAAAAGTCGACGGCCAAACCAAGGGCTCCATCGTCCTTGCAACCGTCAAGGGAGACGTCCACGATATCGGTAAAAACCTCGTCGACATCATCCTCTCCAACAACGGGTACACCGTCTACAACATCGGCATCAAGCAACCGCTCGACGCCATCATGGCCAAGTGGAAAGAAACCAACGCTGATGCCATCGGACTCTCCGGTTTGCTCGTCAAGTCCGTGAACATCATGGAAGAAAACCTCAAGGAACTTGTTGCTCAGGGTGTGAACGTGCCGATGTTGCTTGGTGGTGCAGCACTCTCGCGTCACTACTGTGATTGTCATCTCCGTAGCATCTACCAAGGCTCAGGCGGCAAGACCTATCACGGCAAAGATGCCTTCGAAGGCCTGCGTATCATGGATCATCTGGCATCGGGCAAACTCGATGATCTTGAAACCGAGATCGAAGCACGCATTGCCAAACGCGAAGATGCCGAAAACAAAATCGCTGCAACACGCGAGAAAAAGGCTGCCGCAAGTGGTGGGGCGACCGCAACCCTTCCCGTCAAGTCGGACGTGGCAACGGATATCGCAGTGCCCAAGGCACCGTTCTTTGGTACCCGCGTCATCGAAGATATCAAGCTTGATGACGTGTATCACTTCATCAATCGCATCGCTCTTTACCGTGGGCAATGGCAGTTCAAGAAAGGCAAGCTCTCCGACGCGGAGTATCAAGCGATGCTCGAAGACAAGGTCGATCCGATCTTTGACCGCTTAGCCAGGCAGTGCAAGGACGAAAACATCCTCGTGCCCAAGGTGGTCTATGGCTATTTCCCCTGTCAGGCTGATGGCGATGATCTGATTGTTTTTGATACTGAGGATCACGATAAGGAAGTCCAACGCTTTACTTTCCCAAGACAGGAAAAAAGCAAACGTCTGTGTATCAGCGACTTCTTCCGCAGCGTGGAATCCGGTGAAAAAGATGTCATCGGCATGAGCTGTGTCACCGTCGGCGATAAAGCTTCCCAAGCCAGCAAGCAACTCTTTGAAGCCAATGAGTATCAGGAGTATCTCTACCTGCACGGCTTCTCCGTGGAGTGTGCAGAAGGTCTGGCAGAATGCTGGCATAAACGTATGCGACAGGAGATGGGCATTGCGGACGATGACTCCCCGCGCATCCGTGAACTTTTCACCCAGAAATACCGCGGCAGCCGTTACAGCTTTGGTTACCCAGCATGCCCCGACATGAGTGACCAGGACAAACTCTTTGCACTACTTGATCCCTCCCGCATCGGCTGTTCATTGACTGAGAACTGGCAGATCGACCCCGAGCAGTCTACCAGTGCGATTATCGTCCATCATCCCGAAGCCAAGTATTTTAATGTCTGATTGACCAACTGACACCCCTGAAAGTGTTCGCTAGAGCAGTACAAATAAATAATCTCCACTTTCCGTCACTCCCGCGCAAGCGGGAGTCCAGTGAGATATGCAAGCGTCACCAGAATGCCATTGGATTCCCGCCTTCGCGGGAATGACGAGATGAGAAATGGCATGAAGACTAATTATTGGATGTATTCTAGTCGATGCTGACGAAGAATTTGAAAATATAAAATGACAAAGACCACACCTCCGCCTCTGGTGTGGTCTCTGTCTTTATTGATCCGAGTTGCGCGGATCTTGGAGTCAGTGTTTGCAGTGATGGTGATCGTGGTCATGCCCATGACAGGGATTTTCACGTTCACCATTTGGATCATTGAGGAATTGGTTCAGGACATCCTCAGGGGTGTTGCCGGTGTGACCGATGCTGTATCGGATGCCGATGCGATCGAGATTGGATTGGGCGCCAGCCCCCATGCCACCGGCCAGGACGAGATCCACCGCCAGTTCGAGTAACCAGCCGGGCAGACTTTCACAGCCGTTGGCTTGTCGGGGGATCTGTCGATGTTGCTCGACTTTGCCGGTTTGCGGGTCATATTCGCAGAGGTACAAGCCGTTGCTTTTGCCGAAATGTGAGCCGAAGGCCTGGTCTTGGGTTGGGATGGCGATGCGCATTGTTTTCGTCACTTACATATGAAAAGAATCACAAATTCATTGCGATATCATACTCACCATGACGGTGTTGTGGTGGGGGAATTTTCAGGTGGTCTGCAACTGAGTTGCAACGAGTAAAATGGGAGAGCAAGCAGGGGAGACAACCCTATCAGCAGTCATAGTTGCATTGATAATTGGGATTCTGAACACCCGGGCAGATGTTTTCGCGTTCCTTGTCCGGGTTGTGATCGTAGTTGTGAAGCACATCCAACGGCGTCTTGCCGGTCATCCCCAGACAGCAGTCGATACCCACACTTTCGAGGTTGGCAACGGTGTTGGGATTCATGCCACCCCCAAGAACCATGTCCACGGACAGTTCCATGAGCATGTGCCCCAGGTCATGGAGCTTGGTGCGAGCGGGACGCGTGACAATACGCGGGTTGACCACGACACGGGTTTGAGGATTGAACTCACAAATGTAAAGTCCGTCACATTTGCCAAAGTGCGGGCTGAATTGCCCGTCGACGGTAGGAATCGCAATACGCAAGTGGCTTCATCCTTGAAAAACTGGACCCCGATTATCCATTATTCTAGGCTTGGTTTGGTGCAGTTTCGACCCTGATTTTCTACAAGTTGAAATTTGTTCTCTAACCAGACACAGTTACTTGAAAACGGTTGCCCAATAAAGCGATTTGACTGCATCGGCATCCATATCCGTGGTGACCTGAATATGTTTGGCATCACCGCGCAGTAACGTCATCCCGCGACTGTGTTGGCCACTGGTTTCAATCTCAACGGACTGCTGCTTAAGGGTGTAGTGGTCCAACCCCATCGCCCAGATGAACGGGAAAATGTCATACATCACCGGCCCGGGTTTCCAGTGATGCACCGGCAGGAATTTCTGGATCGAATCATACAACGCCTGATGCAAAGCCGAGTCCTGCTGGGCGTAAATCTCGCATTCATCCTTGGGGATCACAAACCGCCGCGTCACATCCCACGTCCCCATCACGATCGGTACGCCACTGGTAAAGACAATCTTCGATGCGTTGTAGTCAAAACAGATGTTATGCTCCACGCGGTTTAAAGCCGTCTCACCTCCCATCAGCGCAATGGCTTTGATCTTCGAAGCGATCTCAGGTTTGCGACATAAGGCAGATGCAATGTTGGTCAGTGGGGCGATGCAGCAAAGCACGATTTCGCCAGCATGCTGCTCCACGGTCTGGATGATCAGGTCCACCGCATCCATGCGAAAGTCGGCATCTGCCGGATCGTGAGGTTCTGCAAAACAGCGGTGATTCATGCAGTTATCCAGGTCATGCTGACGCTGCTTTTCACCGTCTGACATTGGACGCAGCGGATACTGCATACCTGCTGCCACGGGGATGTCCGCCCGATCCAGATACCGGAGCAGACGCTTGATGAGTCGCGCCCGTTGATCCGACGGCCAGGTCACCGTGGTGATCGCCTTGATCGCCAACTCCGGTCGCAGCAGGGCGAAGTGGATCGCCAATAAATCGTCGATATCCTGTCCGGGGTCCGTATCAATGAGAATCGGGGGCATGGGTAAGCCTTTCGGTGCGGATGTGCGGTTTGGCAAGTCTAATTGTTCTCACAACGTATGCAAGCTGTGCTATCATCATGTTTTTGCTACTGGACATTGATGGAATCTCAACGTTACAAACTCACCATCGCCTACGATGGCACGAATTTTCACGGGTGGCAACGGCAGACCACGCCCGATGGTCAGGTTCTGCGGACCGTGCAGGGTGAGATGATTATGGCCATGCAGCGACTCTTTGCCCAGCCGATCAATCTCGTCGGCGCCAGTCGCACGGACACCGGCGTGCATGCCATGGGACAGATCGGACACTTCGATGCTGCCAGCCGGGTTCCGGTTGAACGTATGGCCAAGGCGATCACCGGCCGACTGCCTGATGACATTGAAGTCCGCAAAGCCGAAGTCGCACCGCCTGAGTTTGATGCCATTACGGACACCAAAAATAAACAATACCGCTATCGCCTGTTCTGTTCGGATCACCGACCGCTTGGCATGCGTCACATGGTTTATCACTGTTTTTATGATCTTGATCTGGATCGCATGAATGATGCAGCCAGGCGCCTCATCGGCACGCATGATGTCGAAGGACTCTCTGCTGCGGGTCACGGTCGAGCCAACACCGTCCGTACGATTTATGATTGTCAGGTCAGCAAACACGGTGACGAGTTTCACATCGTCGTTCAGGGTAGCGGGTTTCTGTACAATATGGTGCGTATCATCGCTGGGACACTCATGGAAGTCGGGCGGGGGCATTTTGAACCAACCGTCATCGACACCATCCTTGAAACCGCAGACCGGCGACATGCTGGCCCGACCCTCCCGCCCCAAGGTCTTTGCCTGGAATGGATCTCCTACGACGAGGTAAATCCGACTTGACGATTCTGCATATCATCACGCGATTGATTCTTGGAGGCGCCCAGAAAAACACGGTGCTTTGCGCCAAGGCACAGGTGGCAGCAGGGCATCGCGTGATCATTGCCTACGGTCCGATCTATGGCCCGGAAGGTTCACTGCTTGCTGAAGCACAAAAGGCGGGGGTCCAAACGGTGGAACTCTCATCGATGCGACGAGCAATCCTGCCACACCATGATGTGATCTCCTACTTCCAACTGCGCAAACTCATCAAACAGACCAAGCCCGACATCGTGCATACGCACTCAAGCAAGGCAGGCATCACCGGACGCCTGGCAGCCTGGCATTGTCATGTTCACGGTGTTGTTCATACGGTCCACGGATTGCCGTTTCATGACAAACAACCCCGCTGGGTGCATCAGCTTTATGTCACGCTTGAACGCATGGCAGCAAAACGCTGTCACAAGATCGTGGGCATTACCCAGGCCATGATCGATGCTTTTGTCGAAAAACACATCGGCAAATCCGAGCAATATGACGTGATCCCCAGTGGCGTGAGTGTTGACGAATTTCAATCTCCCACCGCTGACCGACATCACACGCGTAAAGCCTATGGCATTCCCGACACCGCGCCGGTCGTGGGGATCGTCGCCCGACTGGATCCACTCAAGGGGCATCATGACCTGCTGGACATCTTCCCCGAGTTACTTAAACGACATCCTGATTTGAGAATGTTTTTTGTTGGTGATGGTTGGGACCGCGAACGGATTGAAAAACGCATTGAAGACAAAGGTTGGGATAAGCAGGTCATTCTCGGCGGGTTGGTGCCACCGTCTCAAGTGCCCTCGCTGCTTGGTGCGATGGACATCATGGCTTTGCCTTCATATCAGGAAGGACAAGGCCGGACACTCGTCGAAGCACTGCTTTGTGATTGTGCGATCGTCGGCTATGACGTGGGCGGGATCGGCGAGGTCTGCATCGACAATCAAACCGGGCGACTGGTCAAAGTCGGTGATAAAGACCAACTGATGCATGCCATCGATCAACTGCTTGAAGACGAACCCCAACGCAAGGCATTGGCAGCAGCGGGTAAGCAGCATGTGATGGAGAACTTCACCGAAGCCGTGATGGTGGAACGGTTGGCAAAATTGTACGGGCAAATGCTTGGCCACAACGACTGACAGTTGGTAACCTTGTAACAGACGTGATGAGGAAGATTCACACAATTTGGCTGGCAACGCTATGGGCAATCCTGTTCAGCCCAATGCTCCACGCACAGGCTCAGGATGCGCCCGAGGTGATCAGTCACTGGACCTTTGCCCGTCCCATGATTCAGCAACTGGATATCCAGTTGGAGAATCATGCCAACATTCAATACGACAGCCCGGTCAAAGTCATCATCGCCCGATCCAGTATCCGAACCCGTGTCCTGGCGCGTGACCTGCTTGCAAGTGGCATTTCCGATCCGTCGGATGTCGGCAAAGCCATGGTGTTCTATGGCACGATGATCTACGAACACCTTGATGAACTGGATCGTCTCTTCAAACGCCTGCCCGATGTCCCGACCATGGAACGTGACGGGGTGGTTCCCACGGAGCATCAACGCCGGATGTTCCTGCTGCTCAAACCGCCTTTGGAACGTTTTGCCCAGAACCCCATCAGCAAACTCCGGCTCAATGTCCTTTATCCAGGACAGGTTCGCAATCGCGTGTCGTTGGCTTTTGCACCCTTGGCTGATGCGCTGGAAGCGGCCAATCTCCCAACGATCCGTAATGTCTGGTTACCGGCGAGGGAATCACAGATCACAATCGATCAGGTGGATCAAATCATCGCCCGTTTTGATGCCCTGGAAATGGATAAGACCCGACTCCCGGTCAAGGACATTTTAAATCGTGTTAAACCTGCTGTGTTGATTCAAGAGTATCAGCCGCTGGTTTTTCAGACCTGTAAACTCATGGAGCAGGTGGTCAATACACTTCAGATCATCCAGAAGCATCCCACGGGTTTCATTCTTGCTCGTCCGTTGATCATTCAGCAGTTTGAAGATGGCCTGGAGAATTACCAGAACCCGCAACGTCGCGCACATGGTGCAGGGCAGTTGAACATGGTGTTGTCGTTTGAGGATGTGATCATTCGCCTAGATCAACTGCTTGATCAATTGCAGGACACGTTGGTGTACGAGCAACTTTTGGCAAAGACGATTGAGTCCGGTGACAGTGGTCGGATTGAGCCGATGCATCGTTGGTTGCATGGCGTATTGGATAACTGGTATCACATCCGTCGTCTGACGCATTCGGTGGATCACGCGTTTGTGCCCTCCGATGACATCCTCGACGGACGCTGGTCAAACATCCGGAAAGAACTCGCCAGGATCACGCAGGGCATGATCGAGAATCTGCCTTTGGCGTTAAGCGGTCAGCATCAGCAATGGCTTGATGAATGTGACACGACACGCGGTTTGTTTGAAGACATGATGCACTTGCCGATGCTTATCACGCATCGTTCGCAGGGACTTTTTACCCCGCTGAAAATTCAGGCTCAGAATCTGTTGGGCTTAACTGGCGCCCGAGCCGGTTCGGTGGTGATGTCATCGCATACACGCTTGATCAGCTTGTCACGACAATGGCGAGATGCGGACATGCTCCTGCGATACCAACCCCGTGGGATATTTGCTGATGACAGTCAGACCATCAAGGACCGGATTGTTACCGATGTGAAAAGTTGGGTGCAGCGTTGGCAGCGCGAAGATGAATCTGAACCTCAAGCCGCCGGGGCAATCTTGCAGACGGCTTTGGAATTGGTGGAATCTGCCGAGCAACTCAATGAAGTCATTTTCGCAGCACAGGACCAGTTGTATCAACGGATGGGGATTCTTGATCTGGATCAGGCGACCTGTGACGAAATGCTCGCACGCATCCCGGTTCACAGCAAGGAAATCATCCGACTCTTTGCCGATGGCAGTAACCCACAGGACATGAAGCTTAATCTCCAACGCGTGCATGATGACCTGTCCTATCTCGTTGCGCTGGGACGTGTGACAGCCATGTATCGCGATTACACCCCCACGGATCGTAATGCGCCAGCAAGCATGATTCTCAGTCGATTGATCTGGCAACCAGCCAGCGATGAGTTTGACCCGCAGTTGACGCAGTTGTGTACCGCGCTGTGTCTGACGGCACGTCAATGGACATTCGAACGCAAGCAGGATGATCCCAAACACCGTCGTGAATTGGTCAACCAAATGCGCGACCTTGGGAATAAAATCAATGCCCGTCTGGATGAATTGAAGTAACCCATTTTTTCAAAGCGAAGTATCCAAGGAGCCAATCATGGCCAACATACTTGTCGTCGGCCCACACCCGGATGATCAGGAACTGGGGATGGGGGGCACCATTCTCAGCCTTGCTGCACAGGGACATAACATCCTGCTTCTGGATATGACCAATGGCGAACCCACACCGCTGGGATCACCGGAACAACGTGAAATCGAATGGACCAAGGCAGCGGAGATTCTTGGCGTCAAGCGTCGACTGCTTGGACTTCCCAATCGTTTTGTGACCCATAGCGTTGAAGCAAGACACAAGGTTGCTGGCGTGATTCGTGAGCATCAGGCGAGTATTGTGTTCCTGCCGTACTTCGAAGATGCACATCCGGATCATGTTGCAGTGACGCGCATCGTCGAAGACGCGCGCTTTGATGCCAAGTTGTCCAAGATCGATTTACCCGGTGATCCGATTTATCCCAAGTGGATGATTTACTATTACTGCACGCATTTGAGACACGTTGCCAACCCGAGCTTTTGTCTGGATATCTCGCCGTACATGGATAAGAAGATCGAAGCGATCGAGGCGTATGAAACTCAATTCGTTTTGCCGGAGAAAAACCGCAAGGTGGTTGCCTGGTTACGACAGATGAACGGCTATATGGGTTCGCGCATCGGCGTTGAATATGCTGAGCCGTTTTTCATGCGTGAACCGTTGGGCCTCAATTCGCTGGACGCTCTGGCGTAGCTGTCACCCAGGTTCTGGCGGTCACCCAATATCCCAACCAATCCCGACATAAAGCGCTCTGGACAGTTGCAGGTGGACTTGCTATTCTCATGGACTGACAATTAGTAATTCACTGTGACAAAATAAAGTCCATCATGAAAAATCAAGTCACCACCACGCACAGTTACAACGCACAGCATTCACCTGCTGGCGCATTTTTCAGCTTCACCTGCGGGAAATTCGGGAGTCAAGGCGGGATCGCTGCTGAATCAGGCGGGCCGGCCAATCAGGATATTCACATCGGTTACAAAGTCGGCAAGCCAAGTGATCCGGGCCAACTGATGTGTCTGCCATTCTTCGAAGGTGCGGACTCCGACGAAGCTGCACGTTTTGATGTTGAAAAAGAATCCAATTCGGATAAGCCGATCAGCGTCCGCGCTATCGAACCCAAGTTGATCGGTCGTGACTATCAACTACTCCAAGATGTCTGGCAGACCGGGCCGATGACGCTGAGCATCCATACGCCATGTCCGTCGATTCCCGATCCTGAGTTTGCCACCACGCAGGAGCTTCGCAAAGCCTTGCGTCCTGCGGTCACATCAACGTTGACATTGGATAACTCGAAAAATGATCAACCGATGACGCTGGTCTTTTCCATGGCTTTTGGACATGGTGCAGCAAAGATTCATGATGGGCTTGGTGACAAGCGAGTCGGTTTTTCAATTCTCCAAACCATGGGTCTTGCTTTTGAATTAGCTGATGAGAACGCTTGTCTGACGCCGTTCCAACACTTCACCGTTGAGTCCGGGCTAGCTGCCAAGGCTCAGCCGGTCTTTGGGCTTGGTGGCACGATTGGCGTTTTCGTGACCGTCGAAGCAGGGCAGAAGACGCAACTCAACATCGCTTTGGCAAGTTACAATTCAGCCATAGCCACCACCGGCATTGAAAGTCGGTATTACTACACACGTCTGTTTGCCAACCTCACCGATGTGCTCAATGATGCACTGGATCACATCGACGAACCCCTGGCAATCGACCCGGCCTACCAGCAGGCCTACGACAAACTCACCAGTCAACAGCAGTGGCTCATCGCTCATGCCACGCATAGCTACTTCGGTTCGACCCAATTAATGGATGTGGCAGGTAAGCCGTATTGGATCGTCAATGAAGGCGAATACTGCATGATCAACACGCTGGATTTAAGTGTCGATCACCTGTTTTTTGAACTCAAACAAAACCCGTGGGTCGTACGCAATGTCCTGGATCGGTTCCTGGAACACTACAGCTATTTCGACGAAGTGACGTTGCCCGGAACAGACGAAACATGGCCCGGCGGGATCAGCTTCACCCATGACCAGGGCGTGTTTAACAACTTTACCCCCAAAGGTACATCCAGTTACGAGGTCACCGAAGAGCCCGGTTGTTTCAGTCACATGACCCAGGAACAGCTTTGCAACTGGTCACTGATGGCAGCAAGCTACGTCAGCCAAACCAACGATCAAAACTGGCTTCAAGCCAATCGTCATGTGATCCTTGCCTGTCTCCAATCAATGCTTAACCGCGATCATCACGACCCTGCCAAGCGCACCGGCGTGATGCAATTCGACTCCTCACGCTGCGGGAAGATGGGGCAGGAGATCACCACCTACGACTCACTGGATCACTCGCTGGCGCAGTCGCGAAATAATCTTTACATCGCCATCAAGGGTTGGGCGACCTACCTGGGATTGGCCATGCTCCTTGGAGAACTCGGAGAAGCGATGTCCAACGAAGCTGAGGCTGCTGCCAAGCGCGCCGCTGCGACGGTGATCAAACAGGTTCAGCCCGATGGCACATTACCTGCGGTCTTCGAAGCTCAGAACCCCGGCCATGTCTCAAGGATTTTACCAGCCATTGAGGGGTTGGTATACCCAATGCACTGGGGCAAGTCCGGCCAGGCGGTGTTGGATGCCAATGGACCGTTTGCCGAATTACGCAAGGTGCTCAAGACGCACACGCAAACGCTGCTGAACTCAGGCAAGAACCATTTCCCGGATGGTGGTATCCGACTTTCGAGCACCAGTGCCAACAGTTGGCTGAGCAAGATCAGCATCTTCCAGCACGTTGCAAACCGACTCTTTGAAATCGACACCACGTCATCCGATGCATCCCATATCAACTGGCTCACCGGTGAGCAAAGCTCGTATTTTGCAATGAGTGACCAGTTTGTCGATGGCGTTGCCAAAGGTAGCAAGTACTACCCGCGAATCGTCACCAACTGGCTTTGGCTGGACTGATTGGTTACTGAATGACAACAAAAAATCCTTGAGCATCAGATTGATATGACGCTCAAGGATGATTGATTTTGGAACTTGATTTGGTTTGTCGCGTATTACGCAGCTATGCGTGTGGGCTGGGTGGTTTCCTGTGCCATGGGTTTTCGGCAGACAAACAAGCCGATGTCGCCAAGACGTTCGTAGGTCTTGCAGCGTTTCATGATTTCATAATCCGCACGCTGGAGTTTCCAGACCATATTCCACATTTTGCGTGGCAACAGGCGATAGAACCGTTGCAACACCGAAAAGCGACGTTCGGATTGGACTTCAAACGTATCGCGGATCAGGTTGATTTCTTCAAGCGTGAGTTTGCGTTCGTCTTCGGTGATGTGCACGTGATCGTCCTGCGATGAATCTCGCGGCGCGATCTTGAGCAGTAACTTGGATTCACGAATGCGTTCGAGAATGGTGTCGCCCAGGGGTTCTTTGAAGATGGCAACACCGCCGGGCTTGAGCACGCGGCTGAGTTGATCGAGCACTGCTGGGATATCCACATGATGAAGAATGTCCACGCCGGTGACGACGTCAAAGGTGTTGTCTTCAAAAGCCAGATTCTCACCGGGCATCACGTGAAATTCACAGCGGTCTTGAAGATCGCATTGGGCAGCGAGCTTGCGGGCCACGCGACAGTTGCCTTCGGAGATGTCAATGCCGGTGACATGAAAGCCGACCTTGGCAAGGACAACGCTGGCTGTCCCCATCCCGCAACCGAACTCCAGGAGTTTCTGCCCGCTGTGCTGATACACATTGCGGACTTCGCGAATCAGAGACCAGTACGGACTCCAGGGACGCAGTTGATCACTGGTGGCTGGGGCAAAGTCGACTTTCTGCAGTTCATGCGTGGTCGAATACTGGTCATAGTATGCGGCTTCGCGCTTCTGACGGTCGGTGAGTTCGCCTTTTAGCTCGGTGGTTTGATCCATAATGTAAATCCCGTTTTGATCTCGGACTTGATGCAAAATAACGTGTCAGTTCTCAAACATCACAACTGATACATTCTGCTTATTCGGCATAATCGGAATCCGGCTTGATTCAAATTGGAAGTGGGATGTGCATTTAGGGCTGATAACCGTGGTGGGACACATGAGATAAGGCAGGGGGATTCATAAAATGAGAAATTCTTGATTGGGATTTGCAATGTCCAAAAAACTTTGGCATAATACGCGACTCGACATGGATTTGTTACTTTTACCCATCAGGAATGGTGAAAACTTATGGCAATTCGGATTAAAGCTCGTCCAGGTGAATCAGCACAGCAATTGATGCGTCGTTTCAAAAAGCTCTGTGAAAAAGAAGGTCTCACCAAGGACGTCAAGCGTCGCGCCTACTATGAAAAGCCCTCCGAACGCAAGCAACGTGCAGTCCGCAAAGCTGCCAAGCGCGTTGAAACCGGTGGCCGCTCAACCAAGCGCCGCTAATACGCAAGCAGACTCACTGATTGCCTGTTGATCAAATCGGCAGGGCAGTCAGACACACATATACTGACCAGGCGAAGTCTTTGAATCAAAGATTTCGCCTGGTCTTGTTTGTATGGGAGGGGGAAGGCGACGCGTTGCAGTCTCGTGCTGGTCGTATACCTGATGATCGCATGAGGATTATTGCATTTTTCACTCAAGTGTCGCGTCGACGGATGACGCACGAGCTGTCAGCTCACGGCTATTGAATTGGTTTTTCATTAAAGACGCACACAGACATGATCGCGTCAGACGCTACATTTGAGTGAAAAATGCACTACGAGCCGCACACGAAGTAAGCGGTTGCCTTGGTTTGGCTTTTGATGACGGTGGAAGTGATCGTTTAAGCGGTCAGTGGTCAGTTGGACAATACCCGCTGACTTCCTGCGCGTCTCGTATTATGTTCTTAAACAGAGACCCGTGTCCCGGGAGGGACGCGGCTTTTAAACGTCCGGTCATCGAAAACGATTCATCACCATCTCCGAGATACAAACGATTGTTTCATAAATGCAAGTGTAGTACGCCAAACGGTAGAGTTATCCACAATTGGGTGCTCCGGTCGTATCGGTACGAGTGATTTTTTGATTGAATCGGAAAAAATCACTTTTGTTCTTTTGATTAATAGATTATGGTAATACAAGGTCTTAAAGTGTTTTGTGTTCAGTAACAAAACTGTCACGGCGGATAAACCGGAGAAAATGCATCTTAATTTATGACACTTTTATCCGATATTCGCTAAACTATTCGCGACCCGCTACTGACCGGAGAAGGTCTCCGGCCGGAAATCCTAAGTTTTTTCGCTCAACATGGAGCATGGAAACACTATGAAACGGAACATGGGGACGTATTTGTTGGCCGCTGGCACCATCGGGACGATGGCCAGTTCGGTCTTGGCTCAGGAAGATGCTGTCGAGACAGCCGCTGCAGGCGCTGGTCTGCCCGGTTTGTTCTGGATTGCTCCGATTGGTGCCGTCGCTGCCCTGGTGATGGCATTTGTTTTTTACAAGGGCTTCATGGCCACCTCGGAAGGCGACGAAAACATGGCGAAGATCGCCAAGGCCGTCCGCGAAGGTGCCTATGCCTACCTCGGTCGTCAGGCCAAGGTGGTTTACGCAGTGGTTGCTGTTCTGGCAATCGTTTTGGCCATCATGGGGCAGACCGGTCTCCAGGAAGAAATGACTTTCGTGGGCGTGATCGTTGCTTCAGTGCTCTCGGGTTTCTGCGGATTCCTGGGGATGAAGACTGCAACCAACGCTTCGGCTCGTACGGCCAATGCTGCCAAGAACTCACTGAATGACGGCCTGAAGGTCGCCTTCCGTGCCGGTGCAGTCATGGGGCTGTGCGTGACAGGTTTTGCTCTGGCTGACGTGAGTGTTTGGTTTATTATTTTGTCCAAGTGGAAGGGCCTGGGCGATCCGATGACGCTTTCGAGCATCACCACGCTGACCCTGAGCTTTGCCATGGGTGCATCGCTTCAAGCTCTGTTTGCACGCGTCGGTGGTGGTATCTACACCAAGGCTGCTGACGTGGGTGCGGACCTCGTCGGTAAGGTCGAAGCTGGCATTCCTGAAGACGATGCCCGTAACCCTGCAACCATCGCTGACAACGTCGGTGACAACGTCGGTGACGTGGCTGGTATGGGTGCTGACCTTTACGAATCCTACTACGGCTCGATCCTTGCTGCGATGGCGCTTGCTGCCGCCGCTGCGATTCAGTTGAACATGGACGCGGCTCATGCTGTGAAGCTGATCATTGCAGCTCCGTGTCTGGCGGGTCTTGGTATTCTCTGTTCGATCTTCTCGATCTTCTGCGTTCGTGCCAAGGAAAACGCCACGTTCGCACAACTGCTCAAGTCCCTGCACGCCGGTGTGTGGATCAGCTCTGCTCTGATCATCGCTGGTTCGTTCTTCATCCTCAAGAGTCTGCTCGGTGACCTGCCTGCTGAAGAAATCTCCGCAGTCGGTATCTGGGGTGCGATCATCTCCGGTCTGGTTGGCGGTCTTGTCATCGCCTGGGGCACGGAACTCTACACGTCCTACGAACACAAGCCCACGCAGCGTATCGCTGAACAGGCCAAGATGGGTCCTGCGACCGTCATCATCTCCGGTATTGCTGAAGGTATGATTTCGACCTGGATTCCTTTGATCACCGTTGTGGTCGCCATCATGTGTGCATTCACCTTTGCTGGTGGCAACGAACACTTCCTGCTGGGCGTCTTTGGCGTCGGCATCGCTGCTGTGGGTATGCTCTCGACTCTGGGCATCACTCTGGCAACCGACGCTTATGGCCCGATCGCTGACAACGCTGGTGGTAATGCTGAAATGACCCATCAGCCCCCGCACGTCCGTGAACGCACTGACATGCTTGACTCCCTGGGTAACACCACGGCTGCAACCGGTAAGGGCTTTGCCATCGGTTCGGCTGCTCTGACCGCCTTGGCGCTGTTGGCAGCTTATGTCACCACCGTCCAGGCTCAGATGATCAACATCTATCAAGTCGACCCGGCAGCTTATGGCGGCTTTAACCCCGGTGAAGCCACCATCAAGGAATTGATGACTTACCTGAACATCACCCTGATGAACCCGATGGTTCTCTGCGGTCTGTTCATCGGCGTGATGCTGGTGATGGTGTTCTGTGCCATGACCATGAACGCCGTGGGCCGTGCTGCATTCGCCATGATCGACGAATGTCGCCGCCAGTTCGGCATCATGAAGGGCGGCTTCAAAGCCAACGGTATGAGTGATGAGGACATCGCTGATCCGATGAAGTGGCCCATGGAAGTCAAAGTCGATGGCAAGAGCTATCCCGACTACGCCAACTGTGTGGCCATCTCCACCGGTGGTGCACTCAAGGAAATGGTCATCCCCTCACTGTTGGCCGTCATCGTGCCGATTGCCGTAGGCCTGGTCCTCGGCGTCCCCGGTGTCATGGGTCTGCTCGCGGGTACACTCGTCGCAGGTTTCGCCATTGCCATCTTCATGGCCAATGCCGGTGGTGCCTGGGACAACGCCAAGAAGTGGATCGAAACCGGCCAATTCGGCGGCAAGGGTTCGGACGCTCACAAGGCAGGTGTCGTCGGTGACACCGTCGGTGACCCCTTCAAGGATACCTCCGGCCCGTCTCTGAACATTCTGATTAAACTGGTGAGCGTCGTCTCCGTCGTCTTCGCTGGCCTGATCGTCAAGTTCAGCCCGGTCATCATGGAAGCCATTGGTTTGGCTGACAAGATGGCTGACAAATAATCAAGTGAATTTATAAGACCGGATCGTTCATCGGTCAGTACTTGAACCAAAGGACGGCTGTTTTCCGGCAGCCGTCCTTTTTCATGCGCGGGTATCATCCCAATCGAATCTGGTTATGATTTGAATATTCACAACCAAGCCGCCAGATGAGACATCGTCGAATCTGACGGGTATCAAATCTTTGTCATTCAAGAAACCATCTCATGAACAAAACCGACTTCAAGAAAACCGACCCCGAGCTTTACAAAGGTAAGGCAGGGCGATTCGATGTGATCGATGTCCCCGCCTTGCCGTTTCTCATGATCGATGGCAAGGGCAATCCCAACACCGCATCAGAGTATGTTGACGCAGTGAGTGCCTTGTATCCACTGGCCTACAACATCAAGTTTCACAGCAAAATCAAACTTGAAAAGGACTATGTCGTCCCGCCGTTGGAAGGTCTCTGGTGGGCCGATGACATGTCCGCTTTTTGCAACGATGATAAAGACCAATGGCAATGGACGATGATGATCCGCCAACCCGATTGGATCACCGCCGACATCGTTGAACAAATGAAGCAACAGGTCTTGGCCAAAGATGTAAAGAAAAAGGATTCGGAACTGAATCCCGATGCGTTGGCTTCAATCCGTTTTGAGACCTATCACGAAGGTTTGTCCGTGCAGGTGCTTCACATTGGACCCTACAGCGACGAAGGCCCGATCCTCAAGCAATTGCACGAACAGTTCGTCCCCGACAACGGCTACACCATGACCGGCAAGCATCACGAAATCTATCTCAGTGATCCACGCAAGACGTCTCCTGAAAAACTCAAAACAATTCTCCGTCAACCCGTGCAGAAAGTTTGAATAAGGCAACCGAGTCAAGATGACTCGGCTAAATAGCCCGGTCATCTTGGCCGGGTTCTCGTTTGATTACGCCACCATGTCGCGCAGCTTGGCGATGCGTTCTTCGGTTCTCGGGTGCGTGCGGAACAGGCCAGCCAGGGACTTGCCGATAGCGGGACTGACGATGAACATGTGACTTTGCGACGGGTCGGCACCACGCAGGGGCATCTTGCTGGAGACGGATTCGAGCTTCTGCAAGGCGGAGATCAGGCCGTAAGGCGTGCCGGCAATTTTCGCACCGTCATGATCTGCCACAAACTCGCGACTTCGGCTGACCGCCATCTGGATCATCACCGCAGCGATGGGGGCAAGGATAATCATCAGCAGTTGTCCCAGCGCATTGCCGTTTCGGTCATTGCCACCAAAACCACCGAAGATCAACGCCCACTGCGCCATGTTGGCAACCATGGTGATCACACCCGCCAGTGTTGCGACAACACAACTGGTGAGGGTGTCACGGTTCTTGACGTGTGCCAATTCGTGTGCCATCACGCCTTCGAGTTCTTCGTAACGCAGAAGCTTTAGAGCACCATGTGTCACAGCCACAGCAGCGTTTTGTGGGTTACGTCCCGTAGCAAAGGCATTGGGCGCTTCCTGTGGGCAGATGTACACCTTGGGCATGGGCAGGTTGGCATTGGCTGCCAGGCGTCCAACCATGTGATAGAGATCCGGTGCGGAGTGTTGATCAACTTCCTGCCCGCGCATGGTGGCAATGGCAATCTTGTCGGAGAAAAAGTACGCACCGACATTCATCACCAAGCCAAAGATAAATGCGATCATCAATCCTGCCTGACCACCGAGTCGGGCACCAATGGTCAGAATCAACACAAACAACAGCGTCAGTAAGAACGTCGTCTTGAGATTATTAAAAAACCGAGTCATGGCGGTAACACCTCCTTGGGGTTGCAAGGTATTACCGCAAGACGCGTGCCGGAGTTGCATGGGCTGTAAAGCTTGTGAAAACATGATTTTGAGGTTTTGTGTGATATGCGTTCCGACTGTCTATATGGCAATGCAGGTGATGAATGCTCATGAATTGGCAGGAATGTTGAGATAAAAAAAACACCAGTGTTGGACTGGTGTTTGGTAGGTTCAAATCAAAATTGAAAGTATTACCAACCCGGCCAGACCTCATCATTACGGTGATAGGCTTTGGCTTGTTGGGGATAGCCGTCGAAGTATTGGCTGACCAGCGGGTGTTGCACCGGGGTCAGATCCTTCTCGTGCATCAGGTATTCCTGGGCGGCATAGGTCGTGGCATGAGAGCCATCCACCAGCAGGTGATACCAGGGTTGCTCACGGTCAGGGCGGGTTTGATTGGAGTAATACCACTCGTCATCGGCACGACATGCCATGTCGAAATCGACCACGATCGCGCGGTAGCGATAGCGCTTATGGCGAACGATCTGACCGACCTTAAATCGCGGCATCTCAAAGGGCAGATAGTCGGGAATCTTGTAATGTTCAGGCAGCGGGTCGTTGGCACTCATGATCGTTGCTCTCTGTTGCGTCTCCGTACTTGGCAGACAAGCAGTCTCATATTCGATACAGACGATACAGGTAACTTCCCTAATCGTCACAAACACTACAATACGTACTTTCAGACGTACGTCAATACTCATTCATCGGTTATTGACGAATCAAACCCGGAATTTATTGAGATGAAAGACTCTGCTGAGAAGCTGGGTAAAATAGGCAAAATGACAGGCGGAAAATGTCTTCACGCGATGCCGATCAAATAATGCTTGGACCGTCGCCTGTGCCGTTTGATTGGGTGTCTGAACGGGTGCCGGTGTGACCGAAACCGCCTTCGCCACGTGCGGTTTCGTCAAGGTGCGAGACGACTTCCCAACTCACGCGTGGCACTGGTTTGATGATCATCTGGGCGATGCGCATACCGCGTTGGATCGGAAACGGGTCTTTACCATGATTGATCAGCGGGACTTTCACTTCGCCACGATAGTCCGCATCAATGGTGCCCGGCGTGTTGGGCATGGAGATACCATGTTTCACTGCCAATCCAGAACGTGGGCGAATCTGCGCTTCGTAACCAATCGGGACAGCCATGCGAAAGCCTGCTGGGATCAGTGCAATCTCACCGGGCTCGATCACCACGGTTTCTTCAACCGCTGCACACACGTCCATCCCTGCTGCATGTTCCGACTGATAGGCCGGCAGGGGAATGTCTGATTGGCCTTCGAGAATTTCAATAGCGACTTTGATTTCGTGACTGCTCATGGTGACATGATACGACAGGGCGGGTGCGTTTTCGAATCCGATCTGACACACAACATTGATTCTCGCAGAGGACTCCCAAACTGCACATTAAAGCCCTGGGGTTTTAACCCCAGGGACCTTGGGCGAACTGTTTACCTGAATCATCCCCATACACCATTTGCATACACCAAACCAACAACAGAAAATACCAACATGAAAACACGCCTGTTTGTTTATGGCACACTCAAATCCGATCAGTCCAACCATCACCGTATGGCAGGACAAACCTTCATCACCAAAGTACGCACCACCCCCGACTATCGCCTCTTTGAAATCGAAGGGCGTTTTGATTCGCTGGGCAAATATCCCGCACTCGTGAAGCTGCCTTACCCGGACGTTGAAGGTTCGGGCGTCAGTGTCGAAGGTGAGATATGGGACGTTGATTCGGACTGCCTGGCCATGCTTAATGCCTATGAGGATTTGGACAGCGGGGAATATGTGATTGGGCCAATCTCGATCATGGATTTAGCCGATAGTGTCAAAGTATACGGGTATCTTTATAATTGGTCTGTTGTGGGCATGCGGGATTCAGGGCAAACGTGGTCTTTATGACCGGACCAACTCCGATCAAACGGAGGGGTGCGATGAAACATGCCTTGCTCTTCATTTCAATGTTTTTGCTGACTGCATGCGGTCAAGGTGGGGCTCCGCCCGGCCAGATGTCCGAACGTGACAAACGCGAATACGCCCAGATGCAAAAAGAGATCGGCCAGACCTTCATCCAGATTCTGCCCAGTCAATGGCAATCGGCCACACTCATGCTCAAAGCCCCCGAAGCCGGTTTGGATGTCGGCGAAGTGATCCCCAATATCATCGCACCAGGCAGGCAGAAGGAAGCCATCTTCCCGAGTATGGCCTTGATCAATGTCATCAAGGAGTTTCAGCTGCTAAGTGTCAAACACAAACTCCACTGGAAAAAAGCCCGCTTCAGTGTCTTCCGCAATGGAGACGAATGGGTGATCGACAACCAACTCTATTTTGAAGACAGGTAATACCAACTTATATCAATTCTGGTAATAACTCGTGCTTGAATGAGCACCGGATGTCAATCCGGTGCCCGTTGTGTATACGTTCATCCCAAGGGGCACCGGGTTGACACACGGTGCTCAATTAATTCAAACGCACGCGTTATAAATGGGATTGGTATTAAAAAAGCCGTATCGCTCCTGCGGCACGGGTTGCCTTGCGACTTCACAGACACACATACATACCAAAGACAACCCGTACCCTGGTAGGGACACGGCTTTTTGTGTTGATGCGTGACGTCACATTCATTTTGTAACACCAACAAAAAAGCGTCGAACCGTAGTCCGACGCTTTTGTTGATTTGGAGTTGTTTACTGTGATCAGGCGTTAACGATGTGATCACGCTTGCCGGTCACTTCACGCAGTGCGCCGCGGGAGTCGATGACCAGTTGTGCGTTGTCAGCAATCATCTGCCAATCGTAAGCTTCATGGTTGGTTGCAATGACCACGCAATCGTATTGCTTGATGGTGTCCGCGGTGAGTTCGACACTTTCCATCTGCAGGTCATACTCACGCATTTTGTGTGTCGCGGGGACATGCGGGTCGTTGTAGTAAACATCGCCACCAAGTTCCTGAAGCTTTTCGATGATCTCAAAGCTCGGACTTTCGCGGATATCATCGACATTGGGCTTGTACGCCAGCCCCAGGACAAGAATCCTGGATGCTGCGACAGCCTTCTTGTTCTTATTCAGCGCGAGCATGGTCTTGTTGACGACATAGTCGGGCATGGCATGATTGACTTCACCTGCCAGTTCAATGAACCGCGTGGTGTGTCCGACTTCGCGGGCTTTCCATGTCAGGTAATACGGGTCGATGGGAATGCAGTGTCCGCCGAGTCCGGGGCCGGGATAAAATGCCTGGAAACCAAAGGGCTTGGTGGCAGCGGCATCGACGACTTCCCATATGTCAATGCCCATCGCGTCGAGCACGACTTTCATTTCGTTGACCAACGCGATATTCACACTGCGATAAATGTTCTCAAGCAGCTTGGCTGACTCGGCGACTTCCGCACTGGAGACGGGGATGGCTTTACTCACGGCAGCGGCATAAAGTTCCAACGCCATTTTGCCAGCTTCTTCACCGATACCGCCAACGAGTTTGGGGATGGTCTGCGTGTTGAAGTTCTTGCGTCCCGGATCTTCACGTTCCGGTGAGTAAGCAAGGAAAAAGTCTTCGCCACATTTGAGGCCGGTCTTTTCGAGGACGGGTTGCATGACCTGGCGCGTCGTGCCGGGATAGGTGGTCGATTCGAGCACCACGAGTTGGCCTTTGCGCAGCGTCTTGGCGATCGCTTCGGTGGTCACTTCCACGTAGGAGAGATCCGGTTCAAGGTGCTTACCCAACGGGGTGGGCACACACAGCAGCAGGGCGTCGGCTTCACCGAGTCGATCAAAGTCGGCGGTGGCGTCGAAGCTATCAGCCTGACTCATTTCCGCGATGAAATCTTCACCGAGATGTTTGAGGTAGTTTTCGCCCTTGTGAATCTTTTCGATTTTGGCCGGGTCCACGTCATAACCAATCACCGGATACCCCGCCTTGAAAAAGGCGCGCATCAGCGGCAAGCCAACGTAACCCAGACCAATAATGCCAACTTTGGCTTTCCGTTCAGTGATGAGTTGCTGGAGCGTCAAACTCAAATCCTCCAAAGATGATTAGGATGTAGGAACACATAGTTTATCGGGTATTTGCTGGCAGGTCTTTTGTCCTTGCCGGTTGGATGATGGATTTAATTATCAGACGTAACGTTGCAGGACAGATCAAACTCTGGAATAATTCCAATTTCCAGCAGATTAGGCTCAATACCAACATCGGGCTGACACAGGGTTTGCCCGTAACAGACGATCCGCATAGAATCGCGGTCTTGAATCATTGTTAAACGCCTACTCAAGCGAAACACCATAAGGAGCCTCGGCATGGCATCGGAAGCAGTTCTGCAAATTACGGATGACAATTTCGAACAGGAAGTGATGAACAGCGACGTCCCGGTTCTCGTGGACTTTTGGGCTGAATGGTGCATGCCTTGCCGTATGCTCGGTCCGGTTATCGATGAGATCGCCGCCGAGTTCGATGGCAAAGCCAAGGTCGGCAAGGTCGACACCGATGCCAACCGCGAAGTCTCACTGAAATTCGAAATCTCCGCCATCCCCACCGTCCTGCTGATTAAAGACGGTCAGATCGTTCAGAAGTTCGTCGGTGTTAACGGCAAACAGGAATACGTCGACGCCCTGAACAATGCCATTGGCTAATTGTGCTTTGCACAGGGATTAGGGATTAGTGATTAGGGAATAGGGCAAGACACGCAAGCGTGTTACATTGCCTTGATTGCCATCTCCCTGATCCCTAATCCCCAATCACTAATCCCTACCTCTATGGCTATCCAATTCAAACAAACCACATTGTCCAACGGTCTGACGATTCTCGCGGAAGTCTCCGACGATGCTCGTACGTCTGCTGTTGGTTTTTTCGTCAAAGCCGGTACGCGTGATGAAGACCTGCCTGAAATGGGCGTCAGTCACTTTCTTGAGCACATGATGTTCAAGGGGACCGACCGTCGCACGGCTGATGATGTCAACCGTGAGTTCGACGAGATCGGTGCGGATTACAACGCGTTTACCTCGCATGAAAAAACGGTGTATTACGCGCATGTGCTCCCTGAGTTTCTGCCCCATGCGGTGGACCTGCTGGGTGACATGCTCCGACCTGCACTGCGCGAAGACGATTTTGACATGGAAAAAAATGTCATTCTCGAAGAGATCAGCATGTACGAAGACCGCCCGCAATGGCGTCTGCAGGACACGCTGCTCGAAAAGTACTTCGCGGATCACGCACTGGGTTACCGCGTGTTGGGCACCAACGATTCGATCAAAGCTTTGACCGCATCCCAGATGCGAGGTTACTTTGACCACCGTTACAGCCCGGACAACATCGTGGTCTCGGCTGCAGGTCAGATCGACTTTGACAAGCTGGTTGCGGACGTCGAAAAAATCGCTGGTCACTGGAAGGCCACCGGCGCCAAACGCAACTACGCAACGCCCAACACCGTTCCCGGCAATCACGTGATGACCGACGCCAAACTCAGCCGACACTACATCGGCATGATCAGTCCCGGCCCGTCGCAGCAGGATGAATCCCGCTATGCCGCTTCGGTGATTGCGGACGCCATCGGTGACACCGACGGTTCCCTGCTCTACTGGGCATTGGTCGATCCGGGCCTGGCTGACGAAGCAGACATCTCGCACATCGGCATGGATCAAACGGGTTGTTACCTGGCATATGCTTCATGCGATCCAGAACGCAAACAACAGGTCCGTGAGTTACTGCTTAAGACGATTGACCAAGCCGTCAACAACATCACCGAGCAGGATGTCCAGCGAACCAAGAACAAACTTGCAACGCAGGCAACACTCCACGGTGAGAGTTCAGCAGGGCGCATGCGTGCGTTAGGTAGTCAATGGCTAAACCTCGGCAAGTACATCTCACTTGCAGAGGAAGTCGAAAAAATGATGGCCGTCACCATGGATGACATCCAGAAACATCTGGCAGAAAAACCCTTCGCCCAACGATGCATCATCGAACTTGGGCCGGGGGAATGAATTGCTTCGTTTTAATTCATTACAATCAACTCACGCTCGCTTCGCTCAAGACGCAAAGACGCGAAAAAACAAAGAACTTTGCGACTTGGCGTCTTTGCGTGAGGTAATGTCTTTTATCTGTGTTCATCTGTGTTGATCTGTGGTTAAAATGCCTTGAGCACAGTTGTCCACGACAGGAAGTTTCATGCACAGCATTCCAGAAATTCTCCAAGACCTTAAGCAAGGCAAGATGATTGTTCTTGTGGATGATGAAGACCGCGAGAACGAGGGCGATCTGGTCTGTCCTGCACAGTTCTGCACGCCCGATGCGATCAACTTCATGTTGCGTGAAGGTCGAGGCATGCTCTGCGTTGCGCTGTCCGGCGGGATTTGTGACAAGCTGGAACTCTGGCCGCAGTCGATCATCAATACCTCCGAACGCACCACCGCCTACACCATCACCGTCGATGCCCACAGCAAGTTCGGCATCACCACCGGTGTCAGTGCCTTTGACCGCAGCACCACCATCAAGCGACTGGTCGAAGATGATGCTGTCCCGACCGACTTTGCCCGCCCTGGACATATCCCACCACTGCGTGCACGCAAGGGCGGTGTTCTCGTGCGTGCCGGTCAAACCGAAGGCTCCGTGGACCTCTGCCGTCTTGCAGGACTCAAGGAAGGCGCTGCCATCATCGAGATCATGGAAGACGATGGCACGATGGCGCGTCGCCCGAGTCTGGAAAATTTCTGTGCTAAGCACAACATCAAAATGTGTTCCGTCGCAGACCTTATCCAGTATCGTCTCGAAACAGAACAACTCGTTCAACGATTGGCTGAAGACACCATCGAAACCGAGTTTGGCATGTTCAAACTCATCGCCTATCGCAACGGCTTTGACCCACTGGCTCACGTGGCTTTGATCAGTGGCAACATCGGCAAGCTGGATGTCGAAGGCAAACCTATTCCCGTTGATCACCCCGTGCTTGTCCGCATGCACTCACAGAACCTGCTCGGTGATGTCTTTGGTGATCTGAAAACACCGTCGGGCAAAACACTGCAAAACGCGTTGAAAATCATCGCTGAACATGGCGAAGGTGCCTTGGTGTATCTGCGTCACGAGAGTGCAGGGCGTGGCATGTTACAGCAACTCCAAACACTGAACCTGCCCCCCGAAGCACAACGTGAACACTTTGCCCCACAACTGGGCATGCAGCATCCGACCCCCGGCACGATGCCACCGGTGAATAAGGGCGCATATGGTATTGGCTGCCAAATCCTGCGCGATCTTGGGATTCGTCAGATCAATCTGCTGACCAATCATCCCTTCCAACCGTCGGACCTCGATGGCTATGGCTTGAGTATTGAGTCATTTGTGAATCTGTAGTTTGCAAGGCATCAGCGACACGTGGTGTCGCAGCTATTTCTACTCTTCAAAAACTACTTTGCAGTTTCAGCGTTGCGTCGCAACGCAGCTATTATTCTAGATATCAAGAATCAATCGTATCACAGCTATTTTGAATCAGTATTTATACTCAAGTGAAATAGCTGCATTGCGACGCAATGCTGTATCGCGGAAGCGATAAATAAAGCTCTATTTTAAAAGCAGACATAAAAAAACTGCACGCTTTAAAACGTGCAGTTTTATTTATTTTCAATAGCTGCGACACCACGCATCGCTGAACTTCCGGGGCTTACCCGTTGATCTTTTCATCCAGGAATTGGCCGACCTTATCCAACGCGATGGAGGTCTGTTCCAGGGTGTCACGATCGCGGATGGTGACGGTTTGCTTCTCAGCGGTGTCACCGTCGATGGTGATGCAGTAGGGGGTGCCTGCTTCGTCCATGCGGGCATAGCGCTTGCCGATGTTCTGTTTGACATCGAGTTGGACGACGTGTTTTTCACGCAGTTGCATGTACAGCTTCTGGGCGATCTCCGGCATGCCGTCCTTGTTGACCAGCGGGAAGATACCTGCCTTGATTGGAGCCATACGCGGGGTGAATTTCATGATGGCCTTGGCACCCTTGCGATCCGGCGTTGGCGTGTAGGCTTCGCAGAGCAGGGCAAGCGTGCCACGGTCGGCACCGGCGGAAGGCTCGATGACATGCGGGAAGTAACGCTCGTTTTTCTCCTGATCGAAGTACTGCATCTTGTCACCCTTGCCACAGGTGTTGGCATGCTGCGTGAGGTCGAAGTTGCCACGATGAGCAACACCTTCAAGTTCACCAAAGCCAGGCGCGGTGAACGGGAAGCGATATTCAACATCACAGACACCGGCGCCAGTCTTGGCATAGTGAGCAAGTTCAGCGGTGTCATGCTCGCGGAGTGTCAGGTTCGCGCCCGCGAGTCCGACGTTCTGCCACCATTGGTAACGCAGGTCACGCCAGTAGGCATACCAGTCGTTGGCCTCATCGGGATGGATGAAAAACTCAATTTCCATCTGCTCAAACTCACGGCTACGGAAGGTGAAGTTACGCGGGGTCACTTCGTTGCGGAAGCTCTTGCCCATCTGCGCCATGCCGAAGGGGACTTTCACACGGCTGGTGTCCACGGTGTTCCAGAATTGGGTGAAGATGCCCTGAGCGGTTTCAGGACGTAGGTAAGCTTTGGCATCGTCGTTACGAATCGCACCGCAGTAGGTTTCAAACATCAGGTTGAACTGGCGCGGTTCGGTGAGTGTGCCAGGCTTGTCGGTGTCGGGACCGATGATGTCCGCGAACTCTTCGACGGGGACTTGTTCAAGGTTGGTCACCGTGCCGTCTTCGAGCTTCACACCACCAGCTTTTTTGAGTTTCTTGCTGATGTAGTCCGGATCTCCCTGGGGGAATGCCCAGCGACCTTTACCTTCGACGGTGAGGACTTCGACCTGATCCAAGCGGTAACGGCTTTTGGTTTCCTTACAGTCCACCATCGGATCATTGAACCCACCCACGTGACCGGAAGCTTCCCAGACGCGGGGGTGCATGATGATGGTGGTGTCGACGGGGACGATCTGGACGGGGTTGCCATCGGAACCGGGGGGCGGGCAGGTGATGGTGTCTTTCCACCACGCGTCCTTGAGGTTCTTTTTGAGTTGAGCGCCCAGCGGGCCGTAGTCCCAGAAGCCGTTGATACCGCCGTAGATTTCGGAGGATTGCCAGATAAAACCACGACGTCGGCAAAGTGCGACGATGTCATCCATGTTCTTGACGGTATTCGCTTGATCGCTCATTGTTGTTAACCTCAAACCATCATGACATTGATATCGATGCGCTTTGGGTTGGTGGGAATCATCCCTGTCTTTCGTGCCAGGCTAAGGCGCCCGGACCGGGGTGACACACCCCGGCTCGCTGAGGCATCGCGTGTCAATGTCCATATTTTCAAAGAGAGGTATGGTAACATGTTCCGTGGTTTTTTGCTGGAATAGTACGATGCTTTGACAGGTAGTTCATACGTAGACGTTGTCAGGACCTGCACCGGATTGACATCCGGTGCTCAAGAGTTGGTTTGCTCAAGGGGGCATTGATGTCTCAAAGTGTGTCGTTGCCGATAGCCGAGGAATTTGACCCGTTTGCTGCCCGGTTGGAGGCTGATGGTCAGGTGTTGGAGCGCGCGAGCCTTGAGACTTTGCAGATCAATGTCGGGAAGATGTGCAATCTGGCATGTCATCACTGTCACGTGGAAGCAGGTCCCAATCGCACGGAGATCATGCCTGCGGACGTGATGGATCAGATACTGGGATGGATTGATCAGTACCGAGATGCGATGGCTTTAAAGACGGTGGACTTAACAGGGGGTGCGCCGGAGATGAATCCTGAGTTCCGCCGATTTGTCACTGAGTTGACGGATCGCGGACTGCATGTGATTGACCGCTGTAATCTCACGATTCTACTGGAGGATGGTTATGCGGATATGCCTGCGTTTCTGGCTGAGCATCAGGTTGAAATCGTTGCGTCTCTGCCTTGCTATCTGGAAGACAATGTCGATAAGCAGCGTGGGCAGGGCGTTTATGACGAGTCCATCGAGGTACTCAAACAACTCAACACGGTCGGGTACGGCATGCCGGGGACCGGGTTGAAGTTGGACTTGGTCTACAACCCCGTTGGCTATGGTTTGCCGCCTGAGCAAGCACCGTTGGAAGCGGATTACAAACGCGAGTTGGCAGCGCGATTTGGTATCCAGTTCAACCAGCTTTTCACCATCACCAACATGCCGATCAAACGCTTTGAGCATGCATTGAATCGGGATGGGAAGATGGAGCAATACATGGGCAAACTGATCAACGCGCATCATGCTGTCAATGTCGAATCGGTGATGTGTCGAAGCCTGGTGAGTGTCGGCTGGTTGGGGACGGTTTACGATTGTGACTTCAACCAGATGATGCAGATGCCGCTGGAAGGGGAGGATGGCCCGGATGAATATGCGGTGGAATCACAGGGGCGTAAACTCTGGGACTGGACACCTGCCCAATTGATCAATCGCCGCGTCCGCACCGCCCGACATTGCTTTGGCTGTACCGCCGGCTCGGGATCGAGTTGCACCGGTGCCTTGGGCTGATCGTGATCATTGGCTCTGATGCGCATTAAAAAGGCCACCTCGGCTGATGGCTAGTGGGGGGTCCAGGTAAACTATAACCAGCCGAGGTGACCAGGATTCATCTAGGTCGTATCAAACTCATGCTTGGATGAGTGGTTTGGTGAGTTGCTTGGTCCGATGTTGTTTCGTTCGGCAGACTCAAGGTCGAGATGAGCATAAAGGCGTTTATTCCCATTTCAATACATTTATCGTCCATTTTTGAACATTGTATACATCGGGCAAATACCTGATTTTGATGCAATTGGGGCAAAAATCTTCAAAAAAAGACAAAAAGGTATACTCAATTTCAAGGTTTGGAGATTTGTTCACGGATGGCAAAGCGGGTGAGTTCCACGCGATTGTGCAAATCGAGCTTGGTCATCAGCTTGGTGGTATGGCTTTCCACGGTTTTGGCGCTGATATTCATGACAGTGGCTATTTGCTTGGTACTCTTTCCCTGAGCGATGTAGGCGAGAACTTCCAGTTCGCGAGGAGAAAGACTACTTAAGCGTGTTTTGGTCTTAGTTGTGTCTGCAGCCTGCTTTTTGTCGATGACCAGGCGATCTTTGACTTGTTCGGAGAAGTAAACGTTGCCATCCATGACCTGTCTGATGGCTTGGATGACCGTCTGGATGGAATCCGATTTGCTCAAATAGCCTTTGGCACCGACCGCCAGGACCGAGTCAATGTAGTGATCGTAGACAAAGGCGCTAAGGAAGATGATACGAATGGATTTGACCAGGCTCATGATCCGGGTGCTGGCATCAAAGCAGTTGAGATTGGGCATATCGATATCCATTAACAGGATATCCGGCTGCAGTTCCATTGCTTTATCAATGGCTTGGCTGGCATCCTCCGCCACGCCGACGATGACCAGATCGTCTTCCAAGTTCAAACGATCAGCCAATGCCTGGCGAACCAAAGCATGATCATCTGCCAGTAGTATCCGGACTGTATCAGAACGCATTACAGACTCGAGACTCTACCCCCATGTCAGATTCAAACCCTAAAAACGCGACATTGCTCCCATGTTCATTATACTGGCGCGATGTCAAAATCTGCAGGGATTTTAAATAGTCAGAGCATGGCATTGTAGGCACATCAAATGCAGGTGTCCAAGCATTCGATTGATCCCTTCAAATCCGACGGGCATAAAGCGTATCAGATATTGCACTGTGTCGAATGGATAAATCAGATAAAAAAGATTAAGCCTTGGATGTGGAAAACTAAAATTGGGGAACCGGGGAATTCATGCAGCTTCCTGGGCATCAATGTCAGAGATGTGCTTTTGTCCTGCCCACTTGGCAACCAATTCACGCAGTTGATCAATCTTGATCGGTTTGCTCAGATAATCAGACATACCAATCTTAAGACACTTCTCGCGATCACCTGCAAGAGCGTTGGCGGTGATCGCGATCACGGGTAACTGGGCTTTGTCATTGGATAACTTACGAATCTGTTGAGTGGCTTCAAAGCCGTCCATCACAGGCATCTGGCAGTCCATCAAGACCAGGTCGTATTCGTTGGCAAGAATCATATCCAGTGCTTCCTGACCATTACCTGCTAAATCAGCCGTGAGATCCAAACGTGCGAGAATGCGCAGACAGACCATCTGATTGACTTTATTGTCTTCAACGAGCAGGATTTTCAAATCATCGGATGGCTGATCTTCTTCCTGGACTTGATGACTTGTAGCATCTGTTTCAAGAAGTTTGTTCTCATGAGCGATCTTGAGTTGATCCTGTTGCTTAAAGCTACGTTGCAGGGCGGTGGACAGGCTAACAGGGGTGATCGGATGAATAATGATATCACTGATAGCCAGTGATTTTTGCGTGTCCTCGTTGGGACGTTTACCGAAGCTGCATGTGAGAATGCATGCCGTGTCGATTGGCTGCGTAACATTGCGAATTTGTTTGATGATATTGATGCCCGAATGATCATCCATGCTTTGGTCGATAAGGATGGCAGCAAAGGGCTGATTGATCTGTGCGGTCTTATGCACAAGATCAAGTAAGTCCTCACTGTCAGATACCAATTGGCAACGTAAACCCATGATCTGGATTTGATGCTTGAGCGTTTGTCGGATTCGGTGATTGGGATGGCCGATGAGAACTGATTTTCCCGACCAGTTGGCAAGTTTGTTTTGCCATGATTGATTTTCGTTGGCTGAAACATGTAAGGGAATTTCAAACCAGAACCGGCTTCCCTTGCCCAGATGACCTTCAGCACCGATCTGGCCGTTCATCATTTTCACAAGTTTTCGTGAGATGGCCAGCCCTAATCCTGTGCCGCCGAATTGTCGCGTGGTTGAGCCGTCAGCCTGAGTGAATTCTTCAAATAAACGTTCTGCAGTCTTGGGATCGATGCCGATGCCGGTATCTTCAACTGAAATATGCAGTCGCTCGTTTTTACCAGCACGTTTGGGCAGGACTTCAACATGAACCGTGACCTGGCCTTTTTCAGTGAATTTGATGGCATTACTCAACAGGTTCAGCAGGATCTGACTTAAGCGCGTCGGATCGCCATACACCATTGCAGGCACGTCCGGGCTCAACTCAAGGCAGCAGTCCAGTTGTTTGCTGGCAAGACGTTCGGAGACCATCGAGAGCACATCGCTGAGATGTCGATGCAGATCAAATTCGATTCTTTCCAGTTCGACCTTACCCGCATCAATCTTGCTCAAATCCAGAACATCATTGACCAGACTGATGAGAGTTTCGCCTGCACGATGGATGACCTGAGACAGTTCGCGTTGATCCGTGTTGAGTTCACTTTCCAACAGCAGTTGGGTCATGCCCATAATCGCATTAAGCGGCGTACGTATTTCATGGCTCATGTTGGCCAGGAATTCAGACTTGGTTTTTTCACTGCGCGCAGCCTTGATCGCCAGTTCGTTGGCGACCTCAACCGAATTTTCCAATTCCAGATTTGCCGCTACCAACTCACGACTGCTGCGCTCAGCCGTTTCCTTGGCCAATCGCAGTTGTTCATCCATTCGTTTGGCATCTGTGATATCACGCAAAATGCCGGTGAAAAAAACTTCACCATCCAGTTCAAACTGTCCGACCGACAGACTGAGCATAAATCGACTGCCGTCTTTACGAATACCTTCGACTTGGCGTGTTGCATGTAAATGTACTGTTTCGTGACGACGGACTTGTTTTTGAAGACTTTGATGATGCCTGGCGTTCATGTCCTGAGGCATGAGGATATTGATATTCTGTCCCATCAACTCATGGCTTTCATAGCCAAAAAGTTTTTCAGTCGCAGGATTGGCATACTGGATGATGCCCTGGTGATTAATGGTGATCACACTATCGACCAGTGTATTGACCAGTGTCAGGAATTTTCGATGATTGGCCTGATTGGCGTTGGAGATCAGGGCGCTTTCCTGGAGGACTGTTTCCAGTTCCTGATTACGACTTTCAAGTTGCTCGTGGGCCTGCTTGAGGTTCTGAGACATCAAATTGATGCTTTGAGCAATCAAGGCGAATTCGTCATCTTCACTAATTGCGATGGGCTGATCAAACTTTTCATCGCCAACGCGTTTGATGCCGTTGATCAGATTGTTAACACTACCTCTGATACTGCGGTTGAGTAACCAGATCCAGACACCACCATAGATCGCGGTCTGGAGCACCATGCTGAGCATGACAATGGGGACGATATTACTCGGAGTGACAACCTTCTCCAGACCCTGGAGATTATGCAATAGCAACCAGGTCACCATGGAACTGACCAGCAGAATCAGCAGGATGGTACCGTATGCGATGCCAAGTTTTCGACCAATGGTCAAAATCAAAATCACATCCCCGAATCATACCAAACCAGTGGGTCATGAAAATCGATCAGCCCAAACTGGAGCACACTGGAGTTAGGTTTACTCAGATAGGGTTGAAACATGATTCTCTAGCCGATCTGTCGATAAACCTGTTAACCGAACCCCATTGTGAGTAATGATCGGGTAAAATGAGACCCAGCTTGATCGACATTTTGCGCGCGATAAATATCCTGCTCGTCCATCAAGTGTCCATCCGTGATTACTCGGACGTCAAGAATCGGAATTGAAACACCTATGCAACAGGTTCATATCGTCGTCACCACAGTCTTTGGCCTGGAAGCCGTCGTTCGACGTGAACTGGAGCAACTTGGGATAACCAACATCTCAATACGAACGGGGCGTCTGGATTTCGATGCGCCGATTCAGACAGTCATCGCCTGCAATCTCTGGCTGCGTTCTGCCGAGCGTGTTTTTATCAGTCTGGCTGAGTTTGAAGCCCGCGACTTTGGCGTGTTGTTTGATACGGTGAACGCCATCGACTGGGAGAAGTGGATCGACGAAGGTGGTCGCTTCAACGTCTCGAACCGCAGTGTCCAATCCCAGTTATCCAGCGTGCCTGCCTGTCAGAAAATCGTCAAGAAAGCCATCGTCGAAAAACTCAAAGCCCAACGCGGCGGAGAGTGGATCGAAGAAGGGGACGAAGAATACCCTGTCGATGTGGTACTTTTCAAAGACCATGTTTCAATCTTATTGGACACTTCAGGCAGTGGTCTGCACAAACGCGGCTACCGTACATGGATCGGTCCGGCACCGCTCAAGGAAACACTGGCAGCAGCGCTCGTCCAACTCTCCTTCTGGCGTGGGGATGACCGACTGCTCGTCGATCCCTTCTGTGGTAGTGGCACGATTCCCATCGAAGCAGCCATGATCGCCCGAAACATCGCTCCCGGACTTTACCGTGAGTTCTGCTCCGAGGAATGGTCCTATCTCCCGCAGGAACTCTGGGATCAGGCACGCAAAGAAGCCATGGACGCCATCAAACCTAATCTGGAGCAGCGCATCCTTGGCTATGACATTGATGGTTTTATCATTGATCATGCCCGTGAACATGCTGAAAATGCTGGTGTCGGTGAAGACATTCACTTCCAGCAACAGGCATTCGAACAGCTCTCCAGCAAGCGTCCGCATGGCGTGATCATCACCAACCCGCCCTATGGTGTCCGTCTGTCCGATGCGCCGGAGATTCGTGATCTGTACTCGCAAATGCCACGTGTCTTTGCAGAGTTACCCACATGGTCGTTCTTCGTCTTCACCGGTTTTGAAGACTTTGAAGGTCTCATCCAACAGGAAGCGTCACGACGTCGCAAACTCTATAACGGTCGGCTTGAATGTCAGTATTACCAGTTTCACGGCCCGTCACCGGATGATGGTCGCATCGCACGTGAACAGGGCGTTGAAGTCAAACAGGTCTTTGGTGGCTTGCCCGAACGTACCGACGAACAGGCTCAGATTTTTGAGAACCGTTTAGCCAAGATGGCAAGACACATGCGCAAGTGGCCGACCAAACGCGGTATCACCTGTTACCGACTTTATGACCGCGACATTCCCGAGGTGCCGTTGGTGGTCGATCGCTATGACGATCACCTGCATATCGCTGAGTACGAACGCCCCAACGAACATACTTTGGCGGAACATGAAACGTGGTTGGAACACATGGCCAAGATTGCAGGTAATGTTCTGGATGTGCCAGAAGCTAAAATCTTCGTCAAACACCGTGGTCGACAGCGTGGGACGCAGCAGTACACACCTGTTGCCAACGATGCCCATTGCTTTGATGTCCAGGAAGCAGGACTTACCTTCCGTGTGAACCTGTCAGACTACATCGACACCGGCTTGTTTCTGGATCACCGTATCACGCGCGGCATGGTCCGCGACGAAGCCATGGGTAAGCGCATGCTCAACCTTTTCGCCTACACCGGCAGCTTTTCCGTCTACGCCGCAGCAGGGGGCGCGAGTTCCACCACCACCGTGGACCTGTCTCACAACTACGTCGACTGGTCCAAATGGAACATGCAAGCCAACGGCTTTACCGAGAAGCAAGGCCACCGCTTCATCCGCTATGACGTGATGGCTTTTCTCGATGACCTCGAACCCGGCGACACCTTCGACCTGGCCGTCGTCGACCCACCGACGTTTTCCAACAGCAAGTCCACCGAGAACGATTGGGACGTGCAAAAGGATCACGTGAGTTTACTGGCCAAACTTCACAAGGTGATGGACACGGCAGGCGTGGTCTACTTCTCCAACAACTTCCGCCGTTTCAAACTCGATGAAGAAGCACTCAAGGGAATGTACGACATCCGCGAGATCAGCAAGCAGACAGTGCCGGAGGACTTCCGCAACAAACGCATCCACCGTTGCTGGCGGATGGTGGTGAAGTAGTCAAGGCAATTTTTTTGAACCGCCAAGACGCCAAGGGCGCCAAGTTAAGAGAGATTAATGAGGACATTAATGAGTTCTTGTGTCAAATATTACGACAAGTATTTTTGGGCTAAAGATCTAACGTTGATGGCTTGGATGATATTCATAGTATGGGAAATCGACCATCTGGAATCTCAGCCAAATTGGCTTAGACAGTTACGTGATGAATGGTATATTCAAGCAACCGAAAGACCTAATGGAACCGGGACAGTTGATCCCAATTTGGATGAGTATCTTACCAGTTCATGTAGATGCCAACTGTTAATTAAAATTGCTCAGCACTCATTGAGAACTCTTGAAAATCAGGGAGATACGTTAACTAAAGAGTGGTTAAACAATATGTACGACGATGTTAATGGCTATCGATTTGATGTCCCAAGAAAAAACTTTGATCCAATATACATTGATTTTATTGAGTTGCTGAGACATGGTTTGAAATATAAACCAAGCTAATACATATAACCAAACTCAAGGATTTATGACTCCAATAAAAAAACACCGCATGGCCAAAACCGCGCGGTGTTTTAATTTAAAATTCTTCTCTGCGAACCTCTGCGGTTCTCTGCGTCTCTGCGGTAAAAATGCCTTAACCCGGCTTGTGTTCGAGCAGACGCTCCACGAAGTGGATGTCGATGTCGCTGCGGCGGAAGTTGCCGTTGACCATCAGGTCTTGATGCAGCGGGATTGTCGTCTTGATCGGCTGCACGTTGAACTCACGAAGACTGCGACGAATGCCGAGGATGGCTTCTTCGCGGGTTTCCTTGTGGACGATGAGCTTGGCGATCATGGAGTCATAGTTGGGTGGTACGACATAGCCACCGTAGCAGTGGGTATCGACGCGGACGCCGGGGCCGCCGGGGGGATCGAAGTTGGTGATCTTGCCGGGTGATGGCGTGAAGTTGCGTGCCGGGTCTTCGGCATTGATACGCACTTCGATGGCGTGGCCGTTACGCTTGATCTGCTTCTGGGTGAAGGGCAGTTTTTCACCGGAGGCTACGCGGATCTGCATCTTGACGATGTCGATGCCGGTGATGGCTTCGGTGACGGGGTGTTCGACCTGCACGCGGGTGTTGACTTCCATCAGGTAGAACGTTCTGCTCTTACCATCCATGAGGAACTCAACGGTGCCGGCACCTGCGTACTTGGCTGCACGACAAAGACGCGCTGCAGCAGAGCAAAGGTCCTTGCGTTCATCGTCGGTGAGGATGGGACACGGTGCTTCTTCGATGAGTTTCTGGTGACGACGCTGCATGGTGCAGTCACGCTCCCAGAGATGAACCACGTTGCCATGCTCGTCACCCATGATCTGGACTTCGATGTGGCGGGCCTTTTCGATGAATTTTTCGACGTAGACGGTCGGGTTACCGAAAGCAGCCTGGGCTTCCTGCTGAGCCTGTTGGAAGGCCTTGCGGAGTGCGATGTCGTTATGAGCAACACGCATCCCGCGACCACCACCGCCTGCAGCGGCTTTGACGATGACGGGATACTTGATTTGCTTGGCAATCTTGAGTGCTTCGTCTTCGGAATCAATCGCACCCTTGGAACCAGGCGAGGTCGGCACCTTCTGCTTGATGGCCAACTGCTTACAGGCAACCTTGTCACCAAGCAGGTGCATACACTCGACCGACGGGCCGATGAATTTGATGTTGCATGACGCACAGACTTCAGCGAAGTGTGCGTTCTCTGCAAGGAAACCGTAGCCGGGATGGATCGCATCCACGTTGGCGACTTCGGCAGCAGAGATAATCCGCGGGATGTTCAGGTAACTCTCGGATGCGACCGGTGGGCCGATGCAGATGGCCTGATCAGCGAGTCGGACATGCGAGGAGTCTTTATCAGCAGTGGAGTAGACGGCAACGGTTTCGATGCCCATTTCACGGGCCGCACGAATAATGCGGACCGCCACTTCACCACGATTAGCAATGAGTATGCGTGAAAACATAGCTTAATCAGGGAGGCAAGACCATAGATTTCGGGGATGACAAATGTCTTGCCCCTAGTCCCTAGTCGCTAGTCCCTAGTCCCTTTTAGTTAGGCTTCACTTTGAACAGAGGCTGGCCAAATTCGACAGCCTGACCATTTTCAACGAGCACCTTCTCGATGGTACCCTTGACTTCGGACTTGATTTCGTTGAAGACCTTCATGGCCTCGATGATGCAGACCACGCTGTCGGCGGTGACCTTGGAGCCGACTGCCACAAACGGCTTGGCGTCGGGGCTTGAGGCTTCGTAGAAGGTACCGACGGTGGGGCTGGTGATTTCCAGAAGACCGTCGTCTTCGTTGGCAGCCGGGGCCGGGGCAGCGGCGGGAGCAGCAGCGGGTGCGGCGGCGGCAGCCGGGGCCGGGGCAGCGACCGGTGCGGGGGCAACCACAACCGGCTGGTCCTGGCCAGCTCGCTTGAGTTTGATGTGTTCGGCTTCATCCTGAAGGTCAACTTCGGCGATGTCGTTATCAACCATCAGTTTGACCAATTCACGCAGCTTTTTCAGATCAACCATTGACAAAGTTCCGTGTTAAATTTCAATGTGGGCGGCTACAATCCATTGCCCGCTTCGTATCGAGCGTTAAATGATCGTTGATTCGAGCGTTTTAGGCAAGTCCGACAGAACTTTTTTGCCCCCCCCGGAAGATGAATCGGTGACCAAAACGTCATCTTCGATCCTTACCCCACCAATACCCGGCAGGTAGATCCCCGGTTCCACGGTCACGATATGACCCGGTTCGAGCACGCCCTGAGCACGCGATGCCAACACCGGTTGTTCGTGGATATCAAGCCCGATTCCATGCCCCAGTGAATGTCCGAACTGCTTGCCATATCCGGCTTTAGTGATGATGTCCCGAGCCACGGCATCGACGTCCGCCAGTTTGATCCCCGGCTTGATGGCGTCGATGGCAGCCATCTGGGCATCCAGGCAGATTTGATAGATTTCCTTGATCCTGGCGGGCATTTTCCCAATCGCAACCACGCGTGTGAGGTCCGAACAATAACCGCCAAACTTGGCACCCCAGTCGATGAGAATGATCCCACCCTTGCGGACTTTCTTCTTGCCGGGGATGGCGTGGGGCAATGATGCATTGGCGTCGGCTGCGACGATACTCGGGAAACTCGTCCCGTCAGCGCCCAGTGATCGCATCTGATATTCCAGATACGCAGCGATCTGATACTCGGTCATGCCCGGCTCGATGTACTCACAGGTTCGCCTGAAAGCTTCCTGTTGAATGTCCAGCGCTTTGAGAATGGGTTTGACTTCGGTTTTGTCCTTGACCGCACGTTGCATGAGCAGGCCATCGTCAATCGCTTTGACAGCAGAGCGCCCAAGTTCCTTGCTGATGGTTTTGGATTGGGCGATCGTGAGATCATCCTGCTGCATGCCGATCTTTTCGAGCTTGCATTTGTCCACGAGCTTTTTGAGTTCCTTGGACAAGGTGGTCTTACGCATGATCGCCTTGGCATGGGGGGCTTCGTTGGCAATCTGCTCATCAAACCGGAAGTCCGAGAGGATGTGGACGATGCTGCTGCCACTGCGGACAAGTAACCAACTGTCATCACCGACGAAACCGGTGAGGTAACGGATGTCCACAGGATTACTCACCAACAAGCCATCAAGGTTGGCATCTTTGAGTCGTGCTTGGAGCGACTTGATCCGGGCTTTGAGATGATCGGGTGTCGTGACGGATTTTTTCTTCTTGCTCATGGTTGGACATGATAAACGCAGATGGTGCAAAACCCAATCACATCATCACGGAACACAAGCCGCCAGATGAGTGAAACGAATCTGACGGGGCCTCGGTGATTGTGAAGAACCCGTCAGATTCATTCCCTTTGGTCATTCGTCTGACGGCTTGTGTTTGATGAATTACAATCCCATGGCCTTGGCGCACTTGTCGATGAGTTCACGACAGGCTGCTTCATCCGGCGCTTCAGCAATCAACCGCAGGATCGGCTCGGTGTTACTCGGGCGGACATGCACCCAGCGGTCTTCCCAATCCACGCGGACACCGTCCTGGGTATCAAATGCTGCATCACCAAACGCGCTGCGCAGCGAAGGCTCGATGGTGTCACTCATACCCGGTTTGATGTCGACCTTGTCCTTGACGATGGCATAGCTGGGGATCGTGGCAACAATCTCACTGAGTGGTTTTTCCTGCATGGCAAGCATCTCCAGCATCAGGCCGATCCCCACCAGTGAGTTACGGACGTAGCCAATCTTGGGCCAGATGATCCCGCCATTGCCTTCACCGCCGACCACGGCTTTTTTCTCCTGCATGAGTTTGGCAACATTGGCTTCACCGACGGCACTGCGGTGCACCATGCCCTCAAACTTCGCTGCAATGTCATCAATCATGCGACTGGTCGACAGGTTGGCAACGGTGACCTTGGGCCGACATTCTTCCTGCATGAACAGGTGCAGGACACAGAGTGCCAGCGTGTATTCTTCACCGATGTAGGTTCCGTTTTCATCGACAATCGCCAGGCGGTCCGCATCGGGGTCCTGCGCAAATCCGATAGCAGCTCCGTGCTCCTTGACCGCTGCTGCAAGTTCAGTGAGATTTTCTTTGGTCGGTTCAGGCGTATGCGGGAAAAGTCCGGTGGGTTCAGCATAAAGATGCACCAACTCCACGCCCAGGTGATCCAGCAATTCCACCGTCTCCGGCGCACCAGCTCCATGCACCGAATCGAGCACCACCTTAATCCGGCGACGACGAATCAAATCGGTATTGATGTTCTGTTCAATCACCTGCATGTGAACCAATGGCAAGGTGTCGTTGAAAGTCGTTTCAGGAATCTGAGCCGGTTCGACATACTCGGGGTTAAAGTTCTTGAATAAGTCAATGATCTGCTGGGCTTGTTCGGGAGCAGGAGCCACGCCGTCATGACGCAGGACTTTAATGCCGTTCCATTGGATGGGGTTGTGGCTTGCGGTGATGACGATCCCACCATCAGCATGCAGTCGGCCAATCATCAGAGCAACACCGGGCGTGGTGGCAATGTCGAGCGTGACCACTTTACAGCCGACCGAACTCATCCCCGAGACAAAGGCATTTTGAATCATCTCACCTGAAGGCCGACTGTCACGACCGACGACGATCTTGGGCGTTTTGACTTGTGTCTTAAACCACATGCCAACCGCAGCACCATATTGCGCAGCGACCAACGGCGTCAGCGACTTGCCAATCAAACCACGAAGACCACTGATACTAAGCATAAGCGGAGCGTCGGACATGTGAGTGAACCTTTCGGTAAAAACTGTGCAGTTCAAGTCAGAGCAGTAATGTATGACGGCCCGTGCAGAATCGCAAAGCCTCATCTGCAGGCTTGCGTATTTGAAGCACCTCTACACATTCTTAACAATGATCACATTTTTAACACAAGCCCACAGATGAGCCTTGGCGATTCTGTGGGGCAGTCTTAAAATACCCCCATGCCTCTTCCCGGGAAACAATGGCGTCATCTGACCTTCGGCACACACAACAGTTGGCTTCCCGGCGATCCGCGCGGTTTTCGAGACCGCAATCACCAATTGCATAGTTCCGGTGATCATCGCAATCCTCCGCCTGCTGGTGAATACGAAAAGCTCAATGAGCATGCCAGGCAAATAAGTGGCCAACCGATTGTCATCAGGCAATTTGACCGGTTGATTGTCCTACGCATTCTCTGTGAAAAAATAAATCAACTGGATCATCGCTGTCTTGTGATTGTGTGTTGTGCAATGCACGTGCACATTCTGGTTGAACTGCCGAACTACCTGCCAGAGATGAAAAAGGTAACAGGGAAGTTGAAACGATCTGCTTCCACCGCATTACGGGAACAAATGCCCGGGCGGATTTGGGCGCGGGGTGGGAATTATGAACCGGTTGAAACGAAAGCCCATCAACGGGCGGTATATCAATACATTCTCAGGCATCGGAAAGCGTGGGTTTGGTCCTACAATGACGGGGAGTTTTACAATGATTGAAAACTTTCAGGGGACGGCCTGTGCAGAATCGCCAAGCCTCATCTGCAGGCTTGTGTATTTGATCCACAACGACACATTTTTAACACAAGCCCACAGATGAGCCTTGGCGATTCTGTGGGGCAGTCTGCGCTGATCACATATCAATCCAAACAATAAACCCTCGTCGGTTTCCCAACGAGGGTTTTATATTTTCATTCAATCATGTGTGAAACAGATTACTGCTTCATGGCGGCAGCGAGGATGGCGCTGGTGCTTGGACGCATGATGCGGGGGTCAACCTGTTCACCTGCCTGCAAGGTTGCACGAACCTGTTTGCCCGAGATGAAGACGGGTTTTTCATCGCTGTGGTTTTCCATGAGGTCAACGCGCCCCAGGGATTCGTAGTATGCAGCAAAGCCGACGTTGACGGGCTGGATGAGCAATTCACCATTGAGCTTGGTGAAGATTTCCTGTGCGTCAAAGTCACCCCAGATGGCGGTACCATCAGCAAACGGGGCGTCAGCGTGCTTACGACCAATGATGATGTTGGTGTAGCCCATGTTCTGACGGTAGATGGCATGCATCACGGCTTCGGAAGGTCCGCCGTAGAACATCTTGATGTCCAGACCGAGCAGGGCAACGCGATCGGGAACCGATTCGCCGAGTTTGTTCCACAGTTCCTTATCACTGTCACCTTCGCCCATTTCGCCATCAGCGATGAGTTTTTCGTAGGTCTGCATACGGATTTCAGCGGACACGTCATCGCCCTTGGTTTCACCGACCAACGGGTTGAGAACAGCGCCAGCATTCTTGCCTTGCTTAAGCAGGGTTTCCAAACCGTAGACCAAAGCATACTCGTGTGCACGGTGAAGCGGGTTACGCGTCTGGAAAGCGACGACAGCATCCCAGCCCTTATCAGCGATGAAGCTGCGGACTTCGCGGGGGGTGAGGACGTACTTGCCAAAGGCATCATTCTTGGGTTGGGGGAGGGCCTGAAGTTCACCACCAATGAGATGGCTCTTGTCGGCATCCTTGACCAGTACCATGTCAGCACCGGGGTGATCGGTACGGTCGGTACCGTAGACTGCCTTGAGGTAACGGGGCTTATCCCATTCAAAGACATCAGCAATATCGAGGATGGCAACGTCATCGCCAGCTTCGTTGGTCAACGCAACCTTGGTGCCGGCCTTGAGGGTTCCAGCCAGATCGGCGGTGACGGGCAGGCTCAGGGGAATGGTCCAGGCATAATCTTTGCCGTTGGATGCGATGACCTTTTCGTCCAGCACGCGGTCGAAGACGTCTTTGGTCATCGGGCCGGTCAGGGGGCTGAGGGTACCGTCAGCAATGCGGTAGACCGTTGACAGGTCGGCGGCGGAGACGGGCACCTTGGGGAGGCTGGCGGCTTCGGTCTTGAACGCGTCGATCTTGTCGGCGGGGACGGTGCGGCAAACCGGGGCTTGGAGTCCACCATGCGGGGCGATGAGGTCAGTCATGAGATTTTTCATCCTTCTTGTAAGTCAATGAGGCATCAAGTTTCAAAAGCGTTTACTGTCCGTTTTATCCCGTTGGGAGACATACAGGTCGTCCAAAATTGGGATAGAAGGCGGATCGTAGCGGAGGGGCGGGCAGATGACAAGTGCTACATTGCCGCAGAGGCATATTTGCGTGGTGATTTTGACCTGTTCGATCATACCTATACCAACTAAGACGCTTAAAACGCCGAGTTTCCCGTTCCAGAATCGATTAAGTCTCTATTTTAGAATTGTTCTTATGTCCAAAATATTTTTGACAAAACCCAGGATACCTTGTTGACGTTTCTGAATGAGACTCTAATATCTGCACTTGAATCTAAGTCTCAATAGCATTTAATGGAGCCACATCTCATGATTCGCACTTTATCCAGCATGACTCGTCGTACCCGCAAGACCGCGTCTTTGCTTTTGGCGGTGTTTGCCTTTTGCCTTATTGCCAACCAGGCATCTGCCGGGACCCGTAACTTCACCTATGTCTACGAAACCACCACGCAGCCCAAGGGTGCCTGGGAATATGAGCAGTGGGTCACCTGGAAGACCGACAAAGACTCAGACCCGGAATACGACCGCATTGAGTTTCGTCACGAGTTGGAATTCGGCGTGACCGACAAGTTCCAACTTGGTTTGTATCTCTCGGACTGGCGTTACACCGATGGCGCCTCCGTGAGCAACGATGGCACGGAATGGCGCACCTTTGCCATCGCAGGCATCTACAATCTCACCAATCCCACCACCGACTTCTTGGGCTCAGCCCTGTACGGTGAGTTTCTCTTTGGTGATGAAAAGCTGGCTGTTGAAGCCAAGCTGCTTCTCCAGAAGAAAATCGACAACTGGAACTTTGCCTACAACCTCGTCTACGAAGCCGAATGGGAAGGCAAAGACTTCAACGAAGAAAAGGGCGTCTTTGAACAGACCTTTGGCGTCAGCTATCAAATCAATCCGTCTATCTCAGTTGGTTTTGAAGGTCTTCACGAAATCGAATACGAAGACTTCACCGAAGCCGGTGATGACGTGGTCTACTTCGGCCCGAACTTCGCCTATCGCTCCAAGAGCAATTGGTGGTTCACCGTCACCGGACTTTTCCAGGCCACATCAGTCGATAGCGAACCCAACATCCAGACGCGTTTGCTTGTCGGCTTTGACTTTTAATTGAACCGTTAAACGAACTTTTTCTCATGAGACAGATGATTCAAAACTGTCAACTGTTTGCCAATCGAGCCCTGCCGATGCTGTTTCTGGTGTCGGCAGGCTTATTGGTAACCGCCTGTACCGACAACCTGATCACGCGCTTCCCGCCACCGGATGTCGTGTTATTGCAGCAAGCTCAACAGGATGACCCAACGATCACCATGACTGATCTGGATCACGGTCGGAAGCTGTATCTGACCAACTGCACCGCCTGTCATTCGGCTGAACCCATCGAGCGCTATTCGCTTGTGGATTGGCAGGTCATCCTGCCGGACATGAGTGCCGAGTCCAAGTTCAATGCCAGGCAGGAGCGTGACGTTTCAGCCTACGTGCTGAGTTACCGCCGGATGCTTGCACAACAATCGACGCCGTGATTCTGATCCAGCGAGAGATAATCTGCTGAAAATATCCGACTTATTGCTGGTAAATGTTGTTGAGGACCGATAATCCTCATATCATAGTCAGTGAAACTTTGGCCTTGCCACCAATAGGGAGGATCGCCCATGTCATGGATGACGCGTCGGGCTCATGTGACTTGTCTTCTGGTCACATTCGTTCTCAGTTTGATCACCGTTCCTGCACAGGCACAGATTGATGCCGATGCCCAGGAAATGCTTGATCGCATCTCAACTGCGTATCTCAATACCCAGACTTATCAGGCTACCGTTCAGTTCATCAAATCGGAACATGGTGGTCGTTGGCAACTCATGCAGCAGTTGCATGTCGCTTTTGACCGGTCCTCGGGCAACCTGCTTTTTGATCGGCCGGACATGCAACTGGTCAGCAGTGAAGGCTACCTGCGTTATCGCAGTGACATGATTCCCGGTCGTCATCTCCAAACCAAGCTTCAGCGCCCGATTGATGATGAATTGCTCAAGACCAAGGCGCCGTTCCTGATTCGACAGGTCATGCCGGACGTGCGATTCCTGCTCGGTGGTAATCCCATTGACAACGGTGTGTTGGTTCGTACGCTTTCCCCGGATTCCATGGGGCGACCGGGCTTGCAGTGGCAAAGTCGCAAGGGCCTCGTGAAACTGCGCATTGATCCGAACACCGCCTTGATTCAGACCATGACCATCGAGCGTGACGCCATTGTGCAGCGCGCTAGTCATGTCGGTCCTGCAACGTACAGCTACAACATCACCGTCAACCGACACAACGAACAGTTTGAACGTGAATGGTTTGCCTTTGACACCAGTAACTCTCAGCCGGTCAATAGCTGGTCGAATTTGCTTGGCACCAATGATGTCGATGCCCTGAGTATGCAGGAACAGACTGCACCATCTATATCACTGTCGGATCGTCAGAGCAACATGTATCTGTTATCCCGAGATGAGTCGGATGTGCAGGTTTTGTTTTTCTGGGCTTCGTGGGGTGGTCCGCCGGTGTATCAGGCTTTACCGGTGATGCAGGAACTTTCGGATTGGGCGATGCGTGAAGGTAAATCCGTCAGCGTCAAGACCGTGAACATGCGTGAAGACGAACAGACCATTGCCCAGGTTTGGCAAGTCAAGCAACTGAGTCTTCCCGTTCTCATGGACACACAGGCCAAGGTCGCTCATGCCTATCGCGTGGGTGCGATCCCGCAGACGGTGATCATTGCCAACGGCATGGTGCGCCATGTCCATGTCGGCAATCCGTCGGACTTCCAGACGGTGCTACGTGCCCAGATCAATGATCTGCTTGGTCCGCCTGTTTCAATCACACGGAAATAAATCACTCTCGCCACAGATTGATTCAATGGGAAATGCATCCCAAAGATGTCGCTGATAGTAAAGCCTGTCACGCGAGATCGTTCGTTATCCAATTGAAAGTTACACAATGCGCATCAAGTTTCAATCGTCTTATGTTTTGTTGGCCATGTTACTGCTCAGCCTCGCAGCCCTTGTTCATGCACAGCAAACCCCGCAGGCAGAACCGTTGAGTATTTCACAGTGGCAACAGAAGATCATTGATACCTACAAGGATTTGGATCGCTACAAAGTCCACAAGACCATCAAGATCACCCAGACCATTGATGCGGTCAGCGAGCATGATCAAGTCGAAATCGACATCGCGCTGGACCGCACGAAGAAACAGATCATGGTCCAGGCCGACCGACTTCGTATGGTGGGTAAGGACAATATTCTTCGCACGCAGATGGTCCCTGCCAGCACGTCACATCTGCACATGGACAATGTCGATCCGCTGGACCCAGCAACCATTCAAAAGGCTTGGCCGATGTTCCCGGTCTGGCTGTGGGTACCTGATCTGTCGCTTTATCTGGGGACCGAGGTGCAACTGTACATCAAGAGTGATGACTTCAAATTTTCGATGCGTGATACCAAACTGCCTGATTCTCAGATCGAATTTGAAACCCAACTCGGTGGCTTGAAAATGTATCTCACCGTCATCAAGAAAACCGCGATGATCCAAAAAGTTCTGTTGGTTGCAAAGAACCAAACCCCTGAAGGCAAGCCGGTCACCACCGAGATGGATTACGACATCAAGTTCAGCCAGCCCGAGTCATGGGATGCCAAGACCTTTGCAATGGATGTCACCAACAGCAAGCCGGTGCAGACGGTTTCTCAAATGATTGAAGATGCCCAGTCGCCCAAGGCATTGCAGGGGAGCGATGCGCCGCCTGTCGTGCTCAAGACACTCAAGGACAACAAGACGGTTGACATTGCCAAACTCAGCAACAAAGTCATCGTGCTCGACTTCTGGGCAACGTGGTGTGGTCCCTGTCGCCGCGCTATGCCGGAGTTGATTGCCTTTGACAAATGGGCCAAGGAAAACAAGCTGGATGTCGCGGTGTTTACGGTGAACATCGAAGAGGAAAAAGAGCTTGTTCAGCAATTTGTTGATCAGCAGAACATGACACTGCCCGTGCTCATGGACACCGACAGTAAAGTGACCGCAGCCTATCGAGCCTACTCCATCCCCCAGACCGTCTTTATCGTTGATGGTAAAATTCAGCGTATTTTCCAGGGCTTTTCACCACGTGTCGCAGACGAGTGGCGCAACGTCGTCAATGATGCATTGGGTGTCGATCCATCAACAAAGCCGTGACTCTCCAAAGTCACGGGTTGCCTTGATAATGATTGGGCATGACACATGTCTTTGGATGTCGCGTGATTTTGACATTATTAAACGTCAGCGATCTGCGGTTTCCTGATCACACGACAAACCATCGCGCTGAACAATAAACCAATTGTCCAACCCACGATCACATCACTTGCATAATGCGCCCCGACAAAGATGCGACTTATTGCAATAAGCAATCCCAAACACAACCACAGCCATCGGAACCGTGGCATGAATTGGCAGGCCAGTATCATCAACGCCGCAGCCGTGGCCGAGTGACCTGACGGGAATGAGTGGACCATGTAACCATGTTCAAAGAACGCAAAGCCGAATTGATCCTTGGTCAGTAACATCGGCGGGCGATACCGACCGAAGATCCATTTGAACAGATTAACGACTAAACCACTGCCACCAATGCAGGCCACGATCAACCAACACCGCCAGGCAATCATCGCGTCACGCGTGATGAGTTTGTAAACCACCAGCATGAAGCCGGCAAGCACCAGGTACCATTCCGAAAGTCCGAAACGCGTCACCAACTGCCAGGCATCATTGGTCTGCGGACTGAGTGTGTCAGCCCAGCGAGCCAGTGGCCGGTCGATGGTGAAATAGCAGATACCGCCAAGGAGCAGGGCGATTCCCATCATCAGTGTCTGACGTCCACGATTTGCCAGAAACCATGAAATGAGCTGTGGGGCAGCCAGTTTTGTTTGTGATGTTTGTGTCATATCTTGATTTTGCATCAGTCCCTCATGATAACACCAGTCGGACCTGAACGACATAAAACCAGCGACCCATGCAGGTTTAATCCCATTTGTGGAAAAATATCGCCTTGAATATTGAAATAGTTTGGCCTCTTTGACCGATGTACCTATTAGGGAATAAGCAATTTGGTCCTTGCTTTAAACGTGAACGTATTGCATGTTTCAAGCAGTCCAAAGCACCTTTCGTAAAGGGACGCAAATGACTACGCAAAATGCAGCATTGACCCTCTCCCGTGCCCCCAAAGCTGGCAAGAAGTATTTCTCCGTTGATGAAGCCAACCAGGCACTGGCCTACGTTCGGCCTGTGACACGGGACTTGATGGACTGCTATGCTCATGTGGTGGACATCCGCCGTCGTATCGAAAAGCCCCAGGAGTTCGACAGTCGCGAACATCTGGAAGCTGAGTACGAAACCACCATGGATCGTCTGAGTGAACTCGTGGACGAACTGCACATGGTGGGCGTGGAACTCAAAGACTTTGAACGCGGCCTGATCGACTTCCCTTCGGTCCATGATGACCGGGAAATCTATCTCTGCTGGCAATTCAAGGATCAGCAGGTCGAAGCCTGGCATGAAACCGATGCCGGCTTTGCAGGAAGACAGAATGTCTCCTTGCTTTGCGAACCAGCCTGCGACAAGGCAGCATAAAACCCCTCGATTTAAGGCATCAAACGACCTTAAATCACCAAGCCCCGTCCGTCAGTGGTCCATCACCAGCAGGGCGGTTATTCAACCCAATCAAATAAACCAATCAAACAGGATGAGCATCACGTTCATCCTGTTTTTTCATAGCTTAAGAGCGCTCGGATTCCAGTAGCTTTTTCGTGCCGTTCAACGAATTATATCAATCCCGCCAATAACTCGTGCGTTCCAATTCATTGAGCACCGGGTGTCAACCCGGTGCCCCACGGCGTAACGTTGACACAACGGACACCGGATAGACATCCAGTGCTTAAGAAAGCACGAGTTTTTACTGGGATTGGTATTAATCTCCACCTGCCGTCACTCCCGCGCAGGCGGGAGTCCAGTGGAACCTGCAAACGTCATCAGAATGCCACTGGATTCGGGCCTTCGCGGGAATGACGAAACCTAAAACGCATGGAGATTAATCCGCAGGATCAAATCACGATCTAAAAATATAATTGATTTTCCGTCTCAATTGCGGCAAATGCTATTGACATTGAATCTCATCGAGATAAAATATGTTTGTTGAGAGTGATTCTCAATAAAGAAATGGAGATTGTCATGCAACGATCCACCACAACCATCAGCAGTGCGGACAAGAGCATTCGAACGCGACGTTTCGGGTACCTGCACATGGGGTACGGTCCAGCCAGCTTGGCTGCCGGACTGATTGTGGCAGGCATTCTCGGGATGATGATTTCATTCACCTGATTTGATATGAAAAACACAGGTTGACTCCCTGTCACGATACAACGGCGAAGCGTTCTCACCACGGAGTCAGCAGGCTAGTATGGCCTGCAGGTGAAACGCAACAGAGGATTCCAGGCCGTCTCGTTCTTGAGACGGCCTGTCCTTTTTTCGGGGTGCTATCATTCATTGCTCAAAGAACCAATTTAAAAAATCAGTCGGAACATCCCCCGTCATTTCCATGATGGCGTGGGCAACCGCTGTATTGCCTTTGCATGCTGCCAATGCGCTTAACGCACAAAGCAGATGACTCTCATCCCATTTTTTGATGAAGGTTTTACCAATCAATGCCGGGAGTCGTTCAAGCGATTGAAAATAAGCCTGTGCCAGCACGTCACAGACAGAGATATCCTGTTCAATCCTGCAAATTTCGACCCAAGCTGGAAATTGAAAGTACACCCAATGTGCTTGTATTGGATGCTCCGCCAAAATATCAATGATATGTGGGACTGCTGCAAAGGATGCCTGATAAACGTCACCTTGGTGGGCCAGACTTGACCAGAGCGTATCCCATAATTCGCCATCGCCTTGATCAGGTGGTAATTCCCGCAGTTGCTCAAGCACAGCAGGAATGTCTGATGCCCGGCCATAGGCATGGATTAGCTCGTCCCATAACGTGTTATCCAGTTCCAGCATCTTGGATCACCTTATATTTCAAACAGTCGTTTCAAGTCACAAACCATCATCACTTCTCCGGCAAATCGCTGACAAAGTCCACACTCAGATCAACGTATTCTTCAAGTTGTTCATCTTCACTCAAACCTTCAGCCATGACCATTGCCCAACCTTTCATGGGACGGCCGGTGATATCGAATGGGCGGACATGCGGGCGGGTTAAGAGTTGGTCTGCGATCTCCGGACCGACGCGGATGATCAATGCGTCTTTCCAGATACCGACACACATGTTGCCAGCAAGCAGGTAACCCAGGCCGCCGAACATTTTCTTGGTGGTGATGTCCGGCAGTTGGATGAGCAGATTGTTTAATCGTTCCGCCAGGCCTTCGTCGTATGCCATGAGGTGATGCTCCGAATGGTTTTTGAGGATAAGCAAAACAGTGTGACGAGAACTTGATCATTGCGCTTTGGGCGCGGACGCTAATGCGTTGATCAACTGGTCCACATGTTCCTCCGTCAAATCACAACGCAGACTCAGTCGGACCCTTGCAGCATTGGGTGCAACCGTCGGCGGACGGATGGCAGGGGCATGGATGCCCTGTTGATTCAAGTGTGCTGACAACGCGATCGCTGCATCACTTTCGCCTGTGATTAAAGGGATAATCGGCGTTTGGACGGTCGTTGTGGGTAAGACAAAACCCATTTGCGTGACCGCTTCCCGGACATGTTTTGAAAGCTCTACCAAGCGTTCTCGACGCTGTGGTTCAGCAGTGATGACATCCAATGCAGCAGCGATGCAGGCAACCTGAGAGGGCGGTGGGGCAGTGGTGTAAATCAAACTCCGCGCGTGGTTGATGAGTGTTTCAATGACCGGTTGTTGGGCGGTGACAATTCCTCCAAGTGATCCCAGGGCTTTGCTGGCAGTGGAGATGACAATGTCGACCTGGTCAGCAACGTTTTGCAGTTCACAAAGTCCGCTGCCTTGGTCGCCGAGAACCCCCGTGCCATGGGCTTCATCGACAATGGTGATCGCATCGTACTTCGCTGCCAAGGCGCATAGCGCAGGTAAGTCTGCGACATCACCATCCATCGAAAAGACCGAATCAGTGACGATCAATCGCCTGCGTGCATCGGTATAACGCTCCAGTAGACGCTCAAGTTTTTCGGCGTTGTGATGCGGGTAGACCCGAACGGTGGCACCACAAAACTGAGCAGCATCAATCAGTGACGCATGGGTGAGTTTATCAATGAAAACCACATCATCCTGATTGGCAAGGCTGGTCAACACGCCCAGGTTGGCCATGTATCCCGTCGGGAAAATCACCGCAGCAGGAGCATGTTTGAAAGTGGCAAATTGCGATTCAAGTTGATGGACTTCACAGCTATGCCCGGTGACCAGTTTGCTGGCACCACTGCCCACACCATGCTGCTCGATGGCGGTCACCGCAGCTTCTTTGAGTTGGGGATGGTTGCTCAGCGCCAGGTAATCATTGCCCGCCAGGTTCAGCAGCTTTTTCCCACCTCGCTTGAGATACGGCCCATCCACATCACTGGGCAGCAACTGACGGTAAAGGGATACCGTCTGGCGTTGAAGGAGATCCTTTTTAAGATCTCCCAGCCAGGACTTGGGGGAATTGGCGTTCATCACGTAGCAAGTTGTGCCAAAGCAATGCTGTGACAGGACAGATGGACGAATGCCGTCACATCACTGCGGGCACCATAAAGACAGGTTAAACTGTCAGTTAACGATCAATCGTCGCCGTCATCGGAACTGTCGTCGAAATTCAGCTCGGTCGACTCGGGCATTTCAACCAGAGTCTGCTTCATCAAGCGACCGACCTTGAATTTAACCGTGCGCTTCGGCGGAACCTGCACGGGTTCAAGGGTTTTGGGATTTTGAGCCTTGCGAGCACGTCGGTGCTTGACTTCAAAAACACCGAAGTCACGGAATTCCAAGCGGTTACCTTTGCCCAACTCGACAATGATGTTGTCGAGAAAGCTCTGGACGATCCGTTTGACCACAACGCGCTTTTGACCTGTGGCATCGGCGATCTGGTCAATAAGTTCTTTTTTCGTCACAGTAGCCATTTTTCAATAGCCCCTTTGCTTTGAGTGTCCATCGTGGCGGATTTATCTGATGTACCAAACAGTAACGCTAAACCTCTAATATGGCAGACATTCACACAAAACATGTCATGTTGCTGTCTAAGTATGACATTCCTACCCCATAACGTCAAGGCATTGTCATATCGGGTTTAACAAACATTTTTCCAACTTGTCCTTGCATTCATTACGATTTAACATCATGGCTATGAACACGGCACCTGAAAATCTGTCCATCGTCCATCATCCAGCACCCATTCTCCGCAAGGTATGTCAACCGGTTGAAGCGGTGACGCCGGAGATTGTTGCTATTTGTAAACGCATGCTTGAGTTGATGCATGAAGCTCCGGGCGTAGGCTTGGCTGCACCGCAAGTTGGTCTACCCTTACGCTTGTTTGTTGCCAACGCATCAGGTGAACCCGAAGACGATATGGTGTTCATCAATCCCGAGATTACCGTCGAAGGTAAAGCAATGGAAGACATGGAAGAAGGCTGCCTGTCACTGCCGGGAATCAATGCCAGCATTCGACGTCCCAAAGCTGTAACGATTGAAGCGACAGACATTGATGGCAATCGCTTCCGCGCAACCAGTGACGATCTGCCCGCACGCATCTGGCAACACGAAAACGATCACCTCGATGGCGTGATGATCATCGACAAGATGTCACCCATCGACAAGATGGCCAACCGCAAAGCGCTTAAGGAAATGGAAGGGTGAAAGATAGGGAGTAGGCAATCGTGAATAGGGAGTAGGGATAAGACAACTACTCCCCATGTCACAACAGAATATAGCTTTCTTTTCTACTCCCTAATCACTACTCCCTGATTTAACATGCGAATTATCTTCTCTGGTTCTGGTGCATTTGGTTTACCCACGCTCAAAGCCCTTCATCAAAAGCATGAAGTGGTTGCTGTCTTAACCCAACCCGATCAACCGGCAGGGCGTAAGCGTGTTCTCACCCCAACGCCGATTGGACAATGGGCTACCGAGCAGAATCTGCCTGTATATAAGTTCGAAAACGCCAACGAGCCTGATGCCATATCGCAGATCGCATCACACCAACCCGAGGCTGGCGTGGTCATTGCCTATGGCCAGAAACTCTCCGAAGAACTGATCGCAGCAATGGGCAAACTCGCTGTGAATCTCCATGCGTCGTTGCTTCCTGCGTATCGCGGTGCAGCACCGATCAACTGGGCGATGATCGATGGCTGTCAACAAACCGGTAACGCCGTGATCGCGTTGGCTCAGAAAATGGATGCAGGTGATGTCTACGCAACCAACGTCACCGACATTGATCCATTGGAGACCGCAGGCGAACTGCATGACCGTTTGGCGGACATGGGGCCGGAGTTGATTCTCAAGGTTTTGGATCAACTCCAAAGCAACACGCTTGATCCAAAACCGCAAGATCACGACAAAGCGACGCTCGCACGTAAGCTCAAGAAGACTGATGGCATCATCGAAGATTGGACGCAATCCGCAACACAACTCCGCCAACATATTCACGGCCTAAATCCCTGGCCTGGTGTCACCGTGCAACTCAAGCAGGGCGATGATCAAACCATGCCGTTAAAAATTCTGCGCGTCAAAGACCTGCCCGAAACCAAACACGACAAAACACCGGGAACGTTACTCAAAGACTTGACGGTCGCTACAGGCAGCGGCGCATTACAACTGCTCGAAGTCCAACCCGCTGGCAAACGTCCCATGTCCTTCGACGACTTCGCCCGTGGCTACAAAGTGCAACCGGGTGATCAGTTGGTTTGAGTTTTCAAGGTGCATGATTAGGGGATGATATGGACGCTACTGAACCAACGGTTCCCCATACAAAACCTCATCGCATCAAAATTCTCATGCAAGCGTTTGTTTTGTTGCTAGTGGGGGTTTTCTGGGCTAGAGGCACTTATGTCGTTTTCCACTTTTGGGCCTATTTGGCATGGGGGCAACCTTCGTTAATTGGCGGGGTTGTCATGCATACCATTTGCTTGATTTATATAGGCTTGTTTGTGTTGGCTGGATTGTTAGTCAGTGGATGCTTGATCATGAAATCTATCAAGTGTTTTGTCTTGGCAATGGATCGTAAAAATTAATTTTCACCGCCCCGGCAAACCAATAACAAGGTCCGGCTTGCGCATGCGGGTTAGCACCAGATCGCGGTTGGCATCATCCGTTCGTCTGACATATTCAATGGCATCTTCACGGGTGCGACCGCCACGGACATGTCGGGCGATGAGGTCTTCGCGTATCTTCTCGGGATCGACTTTCAAATACCAACTCTCATCCACCAGGTGGACAAGTTCATTCCATGGTGTTTGATCGAGCAACAGAAATTGACCTTCGGTGAAGAGGATTTTGACGGTGGGTTTGACCACCTGAGACCCGCGCCAGATCGGGTTGTGAATCCCACGATCATACACCGGGTAAAACACGTCTCGTTGTGTTTGCGTTTTGAGTTGCTTAAGCAGATGCATGTATGAAATCACATCATAGGTTTGCGGCGAACCTTTGACCTTGCGCAAGTCCAATGCATCAAGCTGGACATTCATCAGGTGGTAGGCATCCATCGACACAGCTGCTGCGGTTGCGGGTTTGATGGCATTGATGCGGTCGATGAGTTTGAGCATGAGCGTAGTCTTGCCACTACCAGGGATGCCTGCAATGGCAATGAGTTTTCGTGGTGATTGCTCGGTGATGTCAGCCAGCATTTGCTTTGCAAAATCATCAAGCTGGTCATCGCCTAGAATCATCTGCGGCACATCCGTTAACTGTTTTTCACCAACATCCAATGGCATTGTTTGATCTTCCTGTCGTATAATCGCGGACTATGAGTGCTACCAGCATACCGCAAGACGTTGTCCAACTCCTCCAGTCCATGGTGCAAATTCCGTCGGTGAATCCTGCAGCCTGTGATGATCCGCTGTCGGAACGTCGGTTGTTGGAACACAATCAAACGGTTGCACAAGCGATGGGGTTTGAGACGAAACATTTGCTGGTCAAGGACAGGGCGGGGAACCTACTGGTCACGCATCGTGTGAATGACAGTGACGATTGGTTGATGTTTCAAAGTCATATGGACACGGTGACGGAAAAGGGCATGACCGTTGATCCGTTTGCTGCGGAAGTCCGTGACGGCAAACTCTATGGACGTGGCAGTTGTGATACCAAGGGGACCGGCGCGGCGATGTTCTGGGCGCTGCATCAATATACTCAACGTGAATCACAACCCAACAACATTGCCATCCTCTTTGGCATGGATGAAGAGTACGGCATGACGGGGATTCGACATTTCGTCAAAGACCACCTGCCGACGTTGGGGATGAAGTTGCGGGGGGTGATCGTGGGCGAGCCGACACTCTGTCGGCCCATCTACACACACAACGGATGCATGCGCGTGACGATTCAAACGCGTGGCAAAGCAGCACACTCATCGACACCAGCCCTGGGACATTCTGCGATCAGTGACATGGTGCGCGTGGTCGATCTGCTGGAGTCGGATTACATTGCCAATCTGTCTGCCAGCCATGAACTCACGGGCAAGGCTCAGGCGAGTATCAACCTGATTCAGGGTGGGATACAGATCAACATCATCCCCGATCACTGTGAGATTCAGATGGATCGACGCATGGTGCCGGGCGAAAATCCGCATCAGGTTTATCGTGAGATTGATGAACTGCTGACCGAGAAACTACCCAAAATCGATTGGCAGATGGCATGCAATTTTATGGCACCACCTTTGCCCCCAGCCGAAGATGGCAAATTGCTGCTAACGGTCCAGCAGGTGTTACGTGACATGGGCATGAACCCCAAGCCTTTGGGGGTCCCTTATGCGACCGATGCCGGTGATCTGGGCTCTGCGGGTATCCCGACGGTGGTGCTCGGCCCCGGTGACATTGCCCAGGCCCATACCAAGGACGAATGGATAGCCATTGAGCAGTTGGAGCAGGGCGTCAAGGTCTATGAGCAACTCATGGCCCGTTCGTGAGTCTGAAATCCCAAACCAGTGATTGATTACAGTCTGTAGGGCATCGTTCCAAGGCAATCGAGCCAACACGACACAGCTATCGATACAATGCCCGGCCATCTTGACCGGGATTGATTCAATACAAATGACATGCAATGGCCCCCGGTTGATCAATCTCATTTCGATCTGATGCTCATCCCCCCCCCACAAGTTGTCGTGGTTGGGACTGTCTAACATCAATTTGAGATGTAGATCAAGCGTTTCATTGGTCTATCGCAATGTATAACAATGGCTTACACGTGGTTCTTACACGGGTCTTGACATCTTGCGGTGGGTAGGGGTGTCTGACATTGGACTCTAGTTTCAGTTTTTAGCTGGACTTACATCCGCGACAACCCCATGTTCTTGTGTTTCGGGGAGTGTGTTAGCACCGGATATGGTGTATTTTTGGTCAGAAGACGAAAAATATTTTGTGGATAAACTGGCAAATTCTGTCAATTTTGGATCGATTCCCAAAACGGGTAAAACCCCTACCTTTCCTAACCCTGTGTTTTTATTGGATTTATTAGAGGTTCAAAAAAAGCCCCAAGATTTATGTCCAAAACCTATTGCAGCCACAATATATTGGGGTAATATGACTCAAGTTGCCGATAGCACTAGTAAGCAGCACGGTAACACAACGCTGGTATTCACCAGCCGAGACGTGAGGGCGAAAAATCGCAAATTCTGAGACGCAGGGGTCGTGGTCCAACCACAGCGCGGTCAGTCTAGGCATATCTCGCCCGGAGTGGAAAATTTCAGGTACCTCAGCCAGGTGGAACGTTTGACTGCTTTGTCATCGAACGTCAGGCTGACAGAAAAAACAGGGGTGACGCAATGCCCGTCTTATGTGATTCGCAAATCCGTGAACTTGTGCCTATCGAACCGTTTGCCGACAACGTCAAGCGTCCTGGTCACGTCTCTTATGGCGTCTCCAGCTACGGCTATGACTTCCGTGTTGGACCCATCTTCAAGATCTTTACCGATGTCTCGCCCACAGGTGGTCAGGCCATTGTCGACCCCAAGAACTTTGGTGAAGACATGTTCGTGACGATCGACACCGACCAAACCGGTCTGGATCACGTCATCATCCCGCCCAACAGCTTCGCGCTGGCTGAGACGGTTGAAGTGATCGAGGTGCCGCGTGACGTGTTGGCGATCTGCGTGGGTAAGAGCACCTACGCCCGCTGCGGTCTGATCGTCAACGTCACACCGTTGGAACCGGAATGGCGTGGCAAGGTCACATTGGAAATCTCCAACACCACGCCGCTTCCCGCCAAGGTGTATGCCAACGAAGGCATCGCTCAAATGATCTTTCTCAAAGCCGATCGCGTCTGTGCGATCAGTTACGCGGACAAGGGTGGCAAATACCAGGATCAAGCTGGTCTGACTCTCCCGCGTGTTGACTGACAATTAGCACTCCGACTCTGTATCCAGATGTGCGCCCACAGCCTGTGCACATCGGGGTTTGCATTGGGCATACAGAACTCGGTCACAATACCAATGGCTGATATTCGTCTTTTAATCTTATTTTTTTCACCACAAATCAGGGGTTTTTTGATCAATGAGGATCGAACGTAAATTCACCAAGGACGGCGTTGATGTCTTTTCCACCATCAAGTGGACCACTCGCTCAAGCAAGATCAGCAATCTGGATGGCTCGGTCGTGTTTGAAATGAACGATGCGAAGGTGCCCGCAGACTGGTCGCAGCTTGCGACCGACATCATGGTCAGCAAGTACTTCCGCAAAGCCGGAGTCCCGCAACTCGACGAGAACGGCGAGGTGCTCAAGGACGAGGACGGCAAAGTGGTCACAGGTCCCGAACGCTCGGCACAGCAGGTGATCCATCGCCTTGCCGGCTGCTGGCGTTACTGGGGGGAAACGCATGGCTACTTCGATTCAGCCAAGGATGCGCAGGCTTTCTATGACGAACTGTCATACATGATGCTTAACCAGATGTGTGCACCCAACAGCCCGCAGTGGTTTAACACCGGCTTAAACTGGGCGTATGACATCAATGGTCCAGCGCAAGGACACTGGTACACCGATCCCACGACCGGTGAAACCCAGTTGGCCAAAGACGCCTACGGTCATCCCCAGCCTCATGCCTGCTTCATCCAATCCATTAATGACAGCCTCGTCAACGAAGGCGGCATCATGGATCTGTGGACCCGCGAAGCTCGCCTGTTCAAATACGGTTCAGGCACCGGCACGAACTTCTCGAACATCCGCGCGGAAAACGAACCCCTCTCCGGCGGTGGCAAGTCCTCAGGTCTGATGAGCTTCCTGAAAATCGGTGATCGTGCAGCAGGTGCCATCAAGTCCGGCGGGACCACCCGTCGTGCTGCCAAGATGGTCTGCCTTGACCTGGATCACCCGGACATCCCTGAATTCGTCAACTGGAAAGTTCGCGAAGAAATCAAGGTCGCTGCACTCGTTGAAGGTTTCAAAGCCATCAAGAATGCCAAGACCAGCGTTGATGACCAGGAAACCGTCGGCGAAACGGCCGAACGTCTGGGCCTCAAACTCGACTACGATTTCAACGGTGAAGCCTACCAAACCGTCTCCGGCCAGAACTCCAACAACTCCGTGCGAATCCCCAACGAATTCTTCAATCGCGTTGATGAAGACGGCACATGGGAAACCATCAATCGCACCAACGGCGAAGTGGCCAAGAGCTTCCCCGCCCGTCAGCTTTGGGATCAGATCAACTACGCAGCCTGGCGATGTGCTGACCCCGGCGTGCAGTTTGATACCACCATCAACGAGTGGCATACCTGCCCGCAGGCCGGTCGCATCAATGCGTCCAATCCCTGCAGCGAATACATGTTCCTGGATAACACCGCCTGCAACCTCGCGTCGCTTAACCTGCTTAAGTTCTACAACGCAGAGACCGGCGAGTTTGATCTGGAACGTTACGAACACGGCATTAAACTCTGGACCATGGTGCTTGAAATCTCCGTGCTCATGGCAGCATTCCCCTCCAAGGAAATTGCTCGCTTAAGCTACGAGTACCGCACACTGGGTCTGGGGTACGCCAACATCGGTGCCATGCTCATGCAGGCTGGCATCGCTTATGACTCTGACGAAGGTCGTGCAATTTGTGGTGCACTGACTGCCATCCTCACCGGTCGCAGCTATGCAACCAGTGCCCAGATGGCTGCTGAACATGGTCCGTTCCCGGGTTACCATCCAAACAAGGATCATATGCTCCGAGTGATCCGGAACCATCGCCGAGCGGCGTATGGCGTGAGTCGGGATACGGACATTGCACGTGACCACGAGCTCGGTGACTACGAAGGTTTGCAGATCAAGCCTGTCCCCGTTGACTCGTATTACTTAAATGAGGGTTCCGACGAGTTCCGTACACTCGGCAACGCCTCGGACATTCTGCGTGCTGCTCGTGCATCGTGGGATGATGCCCTCAAACTCGGCCAGGAACACGGCTATCGCAACGCCCAGACGACCGTCATCGCCCCCACGGGCACCATCGGTCTTCTCATGGACTGCGACACCACCGGTGTCGAGCCGGACTTCTCCCTGGTCAAGTTCAAGAAACTCGCTGGCGGTGGTTACTTCAAGATCGCCAACCAGTCACTCAAGCCCAGCCTCAAGCATATGGGTTACGACGAGCAGCAGGTCAAGGACATCATCAGCTACGTGATGGGCTCCCTGCACCTGGACATCGCCTTCGAGAAGGGCACCTTTGCTGACTTCCTCAAGGACAAGGGCATGAACGATGCGGATCTGAAAAAGATTACCGACGCATTGCCCACCGTCTTTGAAATCGGTCAGGCGTTCACCGTCTGGACCGTTGGCGAAGATTGCATCAAGCGTCTTGGTTTTGAAGAACAGGCCAAGGCTCCTGATTTCAACCTGCTCAAGGCATTGGGACTCAACGCCAAGCAGATCGTTGAACTCAACTACCAGGTCTGTGGTACGCAGACGATCGAAGGTGCCCCGCATCTGACTGATGAGGATCTACCGGTCTTCGATTGTGCCAACACCTGTGGCCCGCTTGGCAAGCGTTTCATTCACGCTCATGGTCACATCCGCATGATGGCTGCCGCCCAGCCGTTCATCTCCGGCGCGATCAGCAAGACCATCAACCTGCCCAACGATGCTTCAGTAACTGACATCGCCAACTCCTATCGTCTGAGTTGGGACCTGGGGCTCAAGGCCAACGCGCTTTACCGCGATGGTTGCAAACTCTCTCAGCCGCTTAACTCCAAGATGGATGCGGATGAAGAAGTGGATGACGAGGAAAACGTCGAAGCGGGAAAGCAGGCAGTTGCAGACGATGTTGTGAAGGCAGCCCAGACGGTTGCAGCTGAGCAACCCAAGCCAATCGAAAAGATCATCGAGAAGATCATCGAACGCCCCATGCGTCGTCGCCTGCCCGACACCCGCCGCAGCCTGACCCACAAGTTCAACGTGGCTGGTCACGAAGGTTACATCACCGTCGGTCTGTATGAAGACGGTAACCCCGGCGAACTGTTCATCACCATGGCCAAGGAAGGTTCGACCATCGGCGGTCTGATGGACTCCCTGGGTACCGCGATCTCCATCGCACTGCAATACGGCGTGCCGACTGAATCACTGGTCACCAAGTTCACGCATCAGCGATTCGAACCAGCAGGTATGACGCATAACCGCGACATCCCGTTTGCCAAGTCGCTCGTGGACTACATCTTCCGCTGGTTGGGCATGGAGTTCATCCCCGGATACCGTGCAGCCAACGCGCCGCAGCGTCCGGCTGACAAGAAGCCCGCGGGTGGCAAAGCCCAGTCCAAAGCTCAGTCCGTCGCCGAACACAAAGGTTCAACCAACGGTAACGGCAATGGTAATGGGAACGGTAACAAGTCCAAAGCCACTGAAACCGTCAAGCTCGATAAGTCTTCACGACTGCAAAGCACACTCGGGAAGGCCGGTCGCCTCAGCGATGATGCCGACACCTCATCGAGCAAGTCCAACGGTAACGGCAGCAATGGTGGCAAGGAAGTCTCCGGCGACGGGACCGCCACCGCTGCCATGACCGCCGCCATGACTCAGATGCAGGCCGACGCGCCGGCATGTGATGTCTGCGGCACCATCACCGTCCGCAGCGGCACCTGCTACAAGTGCCTCAACTGCGGTGCGTCGATGGGATGCAGTTAAGAGAGTGAAGATTATGGAAAAAGATGTCTGTGGAATCTTAGATCAAATTGATGGCTATGCAATTACCGAGCCATGGACCAATAATGTCGAAACAATATTGGCAATCAATTCTTCTTTAGAGAAACTACAAGATGAAATTGAAACAACATATGCATATGAAAATTGCTCTAGAGAAGAAAGGGTGTTTATTAATAGAAGCCTTGAGCAATTACAGATTAACTTTCATGTCATGTGTGAAAGACAAGATTTTAGTTTGGATATTAAAGTGAAATTTGAAGAAAGTACACAAATTATAACCGATTTTCTAAGATTAAAACTTGGTCTTGATTGTGACATATAAATCTAAGTTTGTTATTCACCAACCCGGTCAAAAACAAGTCAACCCCTCTTGTTTAGACCATCGTGAAAGGAAGCGGCAGGGATGTTAATGGGCGTTACGGAGAATGCCAGACAATTCCAAGATGGGTAATTCTTAACCCCTGTTCCTGTCTTGGAAAAACAATCCGCTTCCTTCTCCCTCCTCCCCCTCGGGCCCCACCACCCGAGGGGGACTTTTTTTATACGGGTGGCGTGTTTTGTGAATTGGAGCTTTGAGGGTTTCAGATCCATCTGATTTAAACCACGAAGCACGAAGGTCACGAAGCCAAGGCAAAAAGACATTTCTTACCGCAGAGAACTCAGAGTTTCACAGAGAAGAAATTGTCTTGTTTTGCTTTATAGCAACTCACATAAACAATCGCCCACTTTCGTCACTCCCGCGCAGGCGGGAGTCTAGTGGAACCTGCAAGCGTCAACTGAATGCCACTGGATTCCCGCCTGCGCGGGAATGACGAATTGATTTTTCGCTTGGCGATTAATGACGCATGCCAGTCTAGCTGGCTTGTGTATACCAGGATGAAATACAGCGAATGAACAGTCTCCCTTACCTCTGAGACCTCTGTGCGGTAAAAAACTGTCTTGGAATTGAATTGAAAACTTCGCGACCTTCGTGTTCTTCGCGCCTTCGCGTTAAACACAATAGCACGAATACCATCACATCGCCGAAGTCGCGATCACCGGTAAATCCAGTGTGTCGAAATCACCAGCAATGAATCGGTGATGAGCCAGGCCTGCGAGCATGGCAGCGTTGTCCAGACACACGGACATGGGAGGAAGGCAGACCTGCATGTTGCGTTGCTCACCCAACGCCAACATCTGTTTGCGAATCTCAGAATTGGCACTCACACCACCACCCACGAGAATGCGCTTCGGTGTCTTACCTTGCTCTGCCATCTGATCCAAAGCGCGTTTGACTTTTTTGGTCACCGCCCCGATTGCGGCCTGTTGAAATGCCGCAGCGAGATTGGCTTTTTCTTTAGCAGATAAATCTGAAGCAGAGCGTTCGAAGGTGACGTCCTTACCTTTACCCGACGGATTGCCACGCACGCGGTAAAGCAGCGCGGTCTTTAAACCTGAGTAGGAAAAATCAAGCGAGTCTTTATCGAGTAATGAAATCGGCAGGGGATCAACCCCTTTGGGATCACCGGTCTGAGCGAGCTTGTCGAGCATCGGCCCGCCGGGATAGCCCGCATCGAGAATCACCGCAGCTTTGTCATACGCTTCACCCACCGCATCATCAATCGTGTTACCCAGCTTGGTCATCTCAAGCGCGCTGGTCACGTGATACAGACAGGTATGCCCGCCCGAAACAACCAACCCCAATGCGGGATAAGTAGGTTCGCTGAGCGGGGTTTCCACGTCCATCACCAGATCCGCTGCATAGAGATGGGCCTGCACATGGTCCACGCCGATGAGCGGTTTACCCAGAGACCAGGCAAGGGATTTGGCAGCACTGACTGCAATGAGAAGTGAACCAATCAACCCCGGTCGATTACCCACCGCGATGGCGTCCAGATCATCAAACGTCACCCCAGCTTTGGTCACCGCCTGATCGATCACCGGCAGGATTTTTTCAATGTGCGCTCGGCTTGCGATCTCCGGCACGACGCCGCCGTACTCGACATGCAGCTTATGCTGGGTCGCAATGACATTACTGAGAATCACCCGCCCATCACGCACAACGGATGCAGCGGTTTCATCACAACTCGATTCGAGGGCAAGGATCAGAGACATGTTGATGACTTATGGTTAAAAATGTCTTGTCAATACGAAGCTTGTTTACTCAGCAGGCACCAGTTCGGCGTCTTCGGTTTTGTCCTTCATGGCACCGGAAGCGACGGGCTTGACATCTTCTTCGATCTTTTCACCTGCTTCGATTTTCTTGATCTGTTCCTGTACTTCGTCCATACGTTCCTTGAGCAGTTCGCGGGTGCGGATCAGGTTTTCCAGCAGGATGGCATTACGGACATCTTCCGTGCCTTCGGTTCCAACCTTGGGCCAGTCACCGGTTTGGATCTTGCCAATGGCAGCTTCGAGTCCTGCAGCCAATTGCAGGTCCTTGAGGTTGTCGGTGATCCACTTGGGTGAGATTTCCTTACGGATTTCCGAGCCGTTTTCGTCATTGAGGATATCGCTGTCACGGCGAATCTTGAGCATGTCTTTGATCTGCTCGGGGCTCATGGCTACATAGAAACCGGGGTCCGGATTGACGCCCCAGTTCTTGGCATCCTTGACGCGGTGAATCTTTTCGCCGTTGGGCAGATAGTAGTAAGCGTTGGTGATTTTCAGAGCACCTTCACCGGTAGCCAGCGGGCGAACCTGCTGGACGGACCCCTTACCGAAGGTACGTGTGCCGACGAATTTTGCACGGTGATTATCGTGTAATGCACCGGTGACGATTTCGGAGGCTGATGCCGATGATTCGTTGGCAAGGACGACGACTTCACCGTCAAAGACGGTGCCTGCGTCGGTGGAGTAGGTCACGTCTTCGGGGACGACACGACCTTTGACGGAGACGATCTTCTTGCCACCGGGCAGGAACATGTCTGCGACTTCAATGGCGGTAGGGAGCAGGCCCCCCGGATCAAAACGCAGGTCCAGGATCAAGGCCTTAGCACCATTGTCCTTGAGTTGTTCCAGAGCAGCCTTCATGTCCGGGCCGGAGTTCTTATTGAACTGGGTGAGTCGGATGTAGCCGATCTTGTTGACCGGGTCGAGCATGTAATCCCAGTGATGTTCTTTATCACGGGTGAAGCCTTTGACGGTTTGGATGTTGATGATCGCGCGGGTGATTTTGATGGTTTCCTTTTCGCCTGTCTTGTGACGAACGACGATGGTCACTTCGGTTCCCACTGGGCCGGTGAGACGATCGACTGCATCGGTGATGGAAAGGCCTTCGGTGTCTTCACCGTCGATTTCGTAGATGATGTCACCCGCCAGCACGCCGGACTTCCAGGCGGGGGATTCTTCCAGGGGGGAGACGATCTTCACGCGGTTGAGCGTTTCGTCGATCATGACTTCCGCACCGATCCCTGAGAAGCTGCCACCGACATGCTTGTCGAATTGCTTGATGTCTTCGGGGAAAAGGTAGGTGGTGTAAGGATCGTCCAGTGAACTGATCATGCCCCGGACAGCTGCTTTGAGCATTTTTTCCTGATCGGGCTCTTCGACATGCGAGACCACCAGTTCACGTCGGAGTGCGGTGAGCAGGCCGATCTGTTCAAAAGCGTCGCTGCGACGTGCCATGGTGTTGGAGGTCCATAGCAGGATGTTGCCTGCGACGAGTACCGCCAATAAGAGAACGATCTTTGAGTTTTTGGGCATGGTGATCACTTATTTAAAAGGATGGTTCAGGTTGCATCATATTTTAGGGTCAAGCGGCCTATGTATCAAAGAACCATTGACTTGGAAAAAAGTTGCATTGGACGGATGAGTCTTTTGATGGCGGTTCAGACGCTGATGCCTGGTCAGGTAATTCGTGATCATGCAACTTGAAGATTCCTGAAACCGCCGTATTCTGATACGTGTATGATTCAACGAGATTAACCACTATCCATGACAGGTCCACATGATGCAGCGAATTTTTATCGGGATGATTGCCGTATTGTTTTTGGTCGGATGCCAATCAACCCAACCGTTACCTTATGCCGCAGGTGAAGAAGGTGCTGCGCGGTTCATCCGCGCGGACTATCAACAGGTCGGTAGCAAGATTCAGGTGATCATTGATGGCTCAGCTTACAAGGTCAAGAGCGCATACATGCTCCGATCCAATGATCAGCAGGTTCAACCACTGGCGATCCAGCATCCCAATGCCAGTTCCAGTGACATGAGCAACATCGGCAGCATCGGCGAAGGCTACATTGGTGGGAGTCGCCGAACGGGTGCGACCATCGGCGTCAGTAATGCCGGCAATGCGGTGCAATCCAAGACCTATGTCTGGTTTGACATGTTGTCGCTGGGTGATGCACCCTGGACATTGAAACTGGATGTGGAGGGCATCGGTGAACTGGATATCGAACTGCCCGCCAAGGTCACCGAACCGGACGCTGCGATGCAGACGCCGACGCCTCAGCCAGTAAACTGATTTAACTTTCCCATGTCTGAAACCTTTGCCAAAGAGTCCATCAAGCTTGATGTCTGTGATATCGCCTGGCCTGCGATGGTCATGGCACCGCATGAAGTCTGCGATGAGCCGTGGTTAATCGTGAATTTGGCAAACGACTGTTTCTCAGCCTTGCGTCATACCACGTTTGGTGGGTTGATTCGTCCCATGCTCCGTGCCGGTCACTATGCAGCAAGCTTTACGCTGCCATATCACCGTGAGTTGACGGACAAGTCCATGGGCCATGAACTTCAAGCCTTTTTTGCAGCGATGAAGCAGGGGATTGATGTCTTTGGGCAGATTCGTCAGGCAGGGCAAGCACTCATCGATCATGTCACCGAAACCATGATGCTCGTCGAACCGAAGCATGTGGTCATCGCAGGGACAAGTCGCGGGGGGATTTCCGCATTGCATGTGATGTCAGCCGACGAGCGCGTGCAGGCAGCAGCATTGGTCTGCCCGGTGACCGACCTGTCCAGACTTACGGAGTTTGAGCAATTGACTGGCAATCCGTTGTATGACCGATCCCATGCCATGTCACTGCTGGAGAAGGTTTCCAATCGCCCGATCTGGATCACCATCAATGAGTCGGACGAACGTGTGGATGAAAAAGCATGTCTGGCATTTGCTGATGCGTTGGCCGAGCAACATCCGATTCACCCCAAGCCGGTGATCTGGCCGGAGTCGGGCCATGCCGTGCCGCTGGAAGCCTATGCGTTGGGTGGCGAGCATCTGCGAGATTGGATTGCCCAGCAGAATGCGTAGCAATTGCGTTTTTACCCAGAGTCACAGTGCCAAAGCAAAAGCATCACATCAGACTTCCGGGGGTGCAAAGCAGGTCGATTCGACCTACAATATCCCGACTATGAGCAATCCACCTAGCAACAAACAGGTTCTGGAAGTTGTCGAGCCGCTGGGCAAGCGCGTCCTGATTCGCAAGGACCAGGACAAGAAGACAACCAAGTCGGGCATTCACCTACCGGACAAGATTGAGATTCCAACATTGACCGGCCGCGTGGTGAGTATTTCTGCACAGGTTGAAAACGACATTGACTACCCGATTCAGCAGTATGACCGGGTGTTGTTCAACCCCAAGGAAGCGATCCCCGTGGACTTTGAAGGTGATAATCGTTTGTTTGTTGTTCCGATTGAAAACATCGTTGCGGTGTTCCGAAAGGCGGACTGATCGTTGGTCGATACGCTGCTCATTGAACCCTTAACCGATTCCTTTACGGTGAGTCTTTGCCCGCCTGGGAGTAAGTCGCTGACCAACCGCGTGGTGCTGCTTGCTGCGCTGAGTTCAGGCACCTGTGACCTCACCGGCCTGCTCGTAGCTGACGATGCCAATCGTATGCGTGAAGCGCTCATTGCACTGGGAATCGATTGGCAGGCCACCGGCCCGACGTCCGCGAAAATCACCGGCAACAGTGGCAGCTTCCCAACGCCCGATGCCGACCTGTTCCTGGGCAATGCCGGGACCGCCACCCGCTTTCTCACCGCAGCCTGCTGTCTGGGGCAAGGCAAGCGGACCATTGATGGCATCCAGCGCATGCGCGAACGTCCCATTGCCCAACTGGTCGATCCACTTCGCCAACTCGGTGCGGACATTCAATACGTTGGCAATGACGGTTTCCCACCCTTAACCATCACCGCTGCCCCCGGAAGTTTGCACGGCGGTGAGATCACCTTACAGCCGACACTCTCCAGCCAGTACATCTCCGCGTTATTGCAAATCGCACCATACCTGCCCGGTGGTCTGACCCTTCACTTTGACGGTCAACCCATCAGTATCCCGTACATCACGATGACGTTGGCGATGATGCACCGGTTTGGTATCGAAGCGGATGTCGCGCCGGGCTTCAAGTCCATTACCGTGCCCGAGGGGGTGTACAAGCCGGTGGACCTGCACGTTGAACCCGATGCCTCCAATGCCAGTTATTTTCTCGCTGCCGCTGCCGTGGTCCCGGGAAGTAAATGCACGGTCGAAGGTTTAGGCTTCCGGAGTGTGCAGGGCGATAGCGGGTTTGCTGAAGTACTCCAATTGATGGGGGCATCGGTGATCTGCGAACCGGACAGCATCACCGTCATCTCACCGCCCAAGGGTGAAAAACTCATCGGCATTGACATTGATTTAAACCATATGCCCGACATGGCGCAGACGCTTGCAGCTGTCGCCTATTTTGCAGACGGCCCGACCACGATCCGCAACGTCGGCAATCTCCGCGTCAAGGAGACCGACCGCATGGCAGCGATCCAGGTGGAGTTGATGAAGCTTGGTGCTGAAGTCGACATTGAAGGTGATGACATCACCATCACACCGCCGGAAAATCCGTTGCATCCTGCAGACGAATCGGTGACGATCCACACCTATGACGATCACCGCATGGCCATGAGTTTTGCCATCATCGGTCTGTGTAAGCCGGGCGTGGTCCTGGAAGATCCTAGTTGTGTGAACAAGACCTTTCCTGACTTTTACGATTACCTGAACCTGCTGCGCGGTTGATTGCGTTTTGCCGTTCGACGATTGATCCATTTATGAATGACGCTTTTAAACAACTCGCTAAAGACCTGCTGCGGTTCAAGAAATTGTTCATCCTGGCATTCGTTGCTGCACTACTCAATGCCATTTGTTTCGGTGCTGGCTTGGGCATGTTCAAGTCTGCCAGCGAATTGCTTTTCAGCAGTCCTGATGATGGCAATATTCTTGCCAACAACATTCAACCCATCGTCGATAAAATCCAGGTTGTCGCGGACAAGCTTTCCGATGATGGCTGGAATGTGATTTCGGATCAGACCGTTGCAAACATAGAGTCGGCTTTGCATACCATTGTCCTGTGGATGCCTGAAAAGCCGATGCATGCATGGGTTCTGGTTTTACTGGTCATTTTGTTTTTGACATTAATCGGTAACACCGGGCGATTTCTGCATGAGTACATCGTGATCACCGTGGTGATGCGCACCGCGATGAATTGGCGTGCGCGATTGATGCGCCGCGTACTCAATGGCCATGTACAACTGCTTCAACAGCAGGGCCAATCCGATCATCTGATTCGTGTTACAAACGATACTGCTGTTTTGGCCAACGCGCTGCGTGAAATTTTCGGCAGAACCGCAGGTGAAATGCTCAAAGCCGTCTTCGGAATCGGCACCGCATTTCTGCTTAACTGGAAATTGACACTCCTTGCATTAATTGGTGCGCCTGCCATTGCGATCCTTCTCCGTAAATTCGGCAAGACGATTCGCCGTGCCTCAAAGCGAGCATTGGGGCGTCGAGGGAATCTGGCAGCGATTCTGCTTGAGTCGGTCAGCGGCATTCAAGTGGTCAAGATCTTTGGTGCTGAAGGGTTTGAACGTCGACGTTTCTCCAACGTCAACCGTCAACTCTACAAAGATGAAATGAAGATGCGTACCGCCCGTGCGTTGTCTTCACCTGTTGTGGAAATGATCTCGATGGTTGGGGTTGTGATTGTTGGGGCTGTGGCTGGTTGGTTGATCTTTGAACATGATCAGCCGCCAAGTGAACTTGTTGCGGTGTTGCTTGCTTTGGGAGCCTCTGCTGCGGGTCTTAAGCCACTTTCGAATCTCAATAATCAGCTCCACGAAAGTGCCGCTGCTGCCGACCGTATTACCGAAATGTTGGCCATGCCCCAGGAACCTTTGGGGATTCATGCCAAGGATTTACCCGCATTGCCCCGTCATAAGACATCGGTTCAATTCGACAACGTGGCGTTTACCTATGCATCTCAGGACAATCCAGCCATTGAGCACATCAACTTGACCATTGAGCATGGCATGGAAGTGGCCATCGTGGGGGGCAATGGTTCGGGTAAGTCGACATTGCTGAGTCTGCTGCCGCGATTGATACGACCTTCAGACGGCACGGTTAAAATTGATGGCACGGATATCAATACCATTAACCTGCGTAGCCTTCGCCAGCAAATTGCCGTCGTGACTCAGCAATCCATTCTGTTCAAAGGCACCATCGCAGATAACATCGCCTACAATCACCGACACATTTCACGTGAAAAAATCGTCGAAGCTGCCAAGCTCGCATACGCCCATGATTTCATTGAAAACCTGCCCGGTGGCTATGACTACGAATTGGTCGAAGGGGGTAAGGGACTTTCCGGCGGACAATGCCAGCGTCTATGCATCGCGCGTGCGATTCTGCGTGATCCTGCCATTCTGATTCTTGATGAAGCGACCAGCCAGATCGACGCAGAGTCCGAAGCCAAGATCAATGCAGCCTTGCATAAAATCCGCGAAGGTCGCACGGTGATGGTCATTGCGCATCGTTTAAGCACCGTCGTCGATGCAGATATGATTGTTGTGATGGATGCAGGAAAGATCATCGATCAAGGTAAACACGACGAACTGCTTGAACGTTGTGACATTTACAAGCAACTGACGCTGAATCAAATGGTCAGAACCTGATACATAGCCCGGTCATCCTGGCCGGGTTGTCTTGGATGACACTGATAGTAACTTGCATAAAGAAATCGCCGCATCCGTCACTCCCGCGCAGGCGGGAGTCCAGTGGAACTTGCAAGTGCGCACGGAATGCCACTGGATTCCCGCCTGTGCGGGAATGACAAATCAAATATCAATTTGGCGATTAGTCGCACGAACGGCTCTATCAAACCCATAACCAACAGAGTCAAGATGACTCGGCTATATAAAAACAGACAAGCTGTTGGGCTTGTCTGTGTGGTGCGTTTATTGTGATACGTTGTCTTACAACCCAACGGCCTTGCGGGCGCGCTCGGTGACTTCGCCAACTTTTTCGCGGGCTGCTGCTGCACCGTCTGCAAGAACCTTTTCGACGTAACCCGGATCAGCCATCAACTCTTCGCGGCGTTTACGGGCATCACCGAAGTGATCGAGAATCAGATCAGCTAAGGCTTTCTTGGCATGACCGTAACCCATGCCACCAGCACGGTACTGGTTGGCTAAATCAACAGTCCGCTGATCGTCGCTGCCTGCAATGGCTTTGAAAATCTTGTACACCGTACACGTTTCCGGTTCCTTGGGGTCTTCCATCGGCGTGGAATCGGTGACGATCTTGTTAAGCAGCTTCCGCAGCTTCTTCTCCGGCATGAATGGGTCGATGGTGTTGCCATAGCTCTTGGACATTTTCTCACCATCAAGTCCAGGCAATACGCCGGCGTCGGCACGGATGCGATGAGCAGGCAGCTTGAAGACTTCGCCGTAATGGTGGTTGAACTTCTGAGCTAAATCGCGCGTGATTTCGATGTGTTGAATCTGGTCTTCACCCACCGGCACAAAGTCGGGGTCCACACTCAAAATATCCGCAGCCTGCAAAATCGGGTACGTATACAAACCAATCGATGCGGCAAGGCCTTTGGCGGTTTTGTCTTTGTAGCTGGTTGCCTTATCCATCATGTGCTTGGGGCACACGCACGAGAGTATCCAACTCAGTTCGGTGACCTGCGGGACATCATGTTGCAAATAAATGTTGGCTTGTTTGGGGTCCAGGCCGAAGGCGATGTAATCAATCACGATTTGGCGGATGTTATTGCCAAGGACCTCCGGATCACGAGTGGAGGTCAGAGCGTGATAGGAAGCGACGAAGACATAGACTTCGTACTCGCCCTGCATTTCGACGAACTGACGAATCGCGCCCGCATAGTTGCCAAGATGCAACTGGCCGGACGGTTGAATACCTGAAAGAATGCGTTTTTTCATAGTCGGTACATGATAGCTATTTTCAAGCCTTTGCGCAGGTCTTCACTCGTGAAATCAATTCATGAAACCACAGATAAACACAGATGAACGCAGATAAAGACAAAATTCACAGCATGTGGGTAAAACACCGCATCAGTATTTATCTGTGTTCATCTGTGGTTAATTGTCTTGAAACGAGATGCGTTACAACGTGCCATAGAGTCGGTCACCCGCATCACCAAGACCGGGGACGATATAGCCGATATCGTTGAGACATTCATCGAGCGCTGCTGTGTAAATCGGCACATCGGGATAGGCGGTGGTGAGTTTCTCGACACCTTCGGGCGCAGCGATCAAACTCAAAAAACGAATGTCGGAGCACCCCTTGCCTTTGAGCAGTTCAATTGCAGCAGCAGCACTGCCACCGGTTGCCAGCATCGGGTCGATCAGCAGCACCGGGCCGTCCGCAATCTGTGTCGGTAACTTCTCATAGTAACTCACCGGCTTCAGCGCTTCTTCATCACGGAACATGCCCACGTGTCCCATCACCGCCTGGGGCAGCAGTTGCATAACCCCCTCAGCCAACCCTAGACCCGCGCGCAGGATCGGCACCACCGTCACCGGCAATTGCAACTCATAGCCATCCGTTTCCTTGATAGGCGTTTTGACTTTAACCGTCTTGGTGGGCAGATCGCGTGTCGCTTCATAGGCAAGTAACATCCCAACCCGTGCCACCAACTCCCGAAATCGCGGGGTCGGCGTCTCTTCATCCCGAATCCGCGTGACAAGATGCGCAGCAACAGGATGATCCAATACAAACAGTTGGCCAGTGTCTTCATTCATGTGTTGTATTGGACAACAGAGAAACAATTCTGGCAAGTATGAATCACTGTCATCACGAAGATCAAAGCTTGATCTGATGATTGACTGGTGCAGTGAGAAGCAGGTTTAAAGCACCAGTCAGGATGTATCCCCACAATCCCATTATTAAGACAATACAGCCAAAATAAGTTGCATGACTATGATTACCACCGAAAAACGGCATCCAGCCGAAATAGACAATTCCCAGGCAGGTTGTAAGTGTTGCAAGCACATAGCCCGCAACACATATCAGATGGTTGGAGAACTTGAAGATTGCTAAAAAGCCAAATCCAATGAATAGAATCATTGAACTGAAGATCATTAAATCACGCATTGAAATCGCTTCCCCGGTAAGTGTTTGAATTGCGAGACATGACTGGAATGGATACTGACGAACACTTGGATTAAATCCGCGCATAAAAAAAGATCAGGACGAAGTTCTCAAATAAAGGAATGAATAATATCGAACACTGAGTATTTTGCTTCGCCTGATCTACTCTCTAGCCACCAGTATGTTGCACTGTTCCTGTGTCGGATAGCTCCTTTCCAGGAAGGGCCCTTTGCTGTGACCCGTGTTGTTCGTCTCTTGTATTATGCAAAATTGATGAGCGCAGGTCAAGGGTTGAAGGGGGGTATTTTGAGATTTTTTACAATGTTGCAATTTGTCTTTTAATAACCAGCAATTCACTGTTTACGGGCTTTGATGCCTTGTTTTTGCAAGGTCTTGAGCGTTTTGATGTTCACCACGTCCCACGGCTTGCCATCAGGGTGGTCTTCCTTGGCGGTCTCCAGGATTTTGGGCAGGTCCATCAAGGCCGGTTCGGAGAGCAGATGCGCGAAGGCAGTCTTGGCAATCGTGCCATGGCCGATGTGCTCGTGGCGGTCGACGCGTTTACCAAGTGGGATTTTCGAGTCATTCAGATGCAGCACCTTGATGCGTTCAAGTGTGAGTTTCTCTGCCATCTCGTCGATGACACTCGCACAACCGTCACGTGATGTCAGATCGTAACCCGCAGCAATGAGGTGTGCCGTGTCCACGCAGATGCCAAGTCGTTCGGACTGGGCCGTGTCGCTGAGCATTTGCTGTAGGTGTTCAAATCGCCAACCCAAACATGTCCCTTGGCCAGCAGTGGTCTCCAGGCAAGTGATTACTTTCAGGCCCGGCAGGTCCTTGTGAATCTGCCCCAGTGTTTTGCAGTAGCGTTTGATACCTGCTTCTTCACCTTCACCCAGGTGAGCCCCCGGATGCGTGACCAGATACGGGATGCCCAACTGATCACAGCGAAGCAGTTCCTCGCGGAACAAGGCGACGGCTTTATCACGCTTGGCCTTGTCCGGGTTGGCAAGGTTGATCAGGTAACTGTCATGGCTGACGATGTCGATGATCCCGGTATGCTTGCGTGCATCGTCCCATGATTTGATCTGCTCATCCGTCAGTGGTTTGACCGTCCATTGACGTTGGTTCTTGGTAAAGACCTGCACGCAGTCCATCTTCAGGGATTGGGCTTCGTTCAGTGCGTTATGCATGCCACCGGCAACGGAAAGGTGAGAGCCAAACATGAGGTATCCTTGTGATGTTTGTGAATCAGGGGAGGGTGTAAATGGTGATGACTTGTTTCATCTCAAAGGCAACGGGCCAGCCTTGCGTGAGCTTGGCCAGCGTCTCTTCGGTGACATTGGCGTCATAGCCATAAGTCGCATGGAGTCTTGCCAATTCGGACCAGTGGACGTAAAGATGTGTGACGCCCCGGGCTTTGAGTTGCTCGTGGACTTGTTTCATGTTGCCATTGCTTTGGCGAATCAGATCACCGAGCAGTGATGGGTCAAAGGCACTGTGATAGATGTTGTCGGTTCGGACATAGAGCATGCGCGACGCATCAGCGACGAAATAGACTTTACTGCCTGCTGGCAGGTGATTGACGATGTGATCGCCAGCCATGGCTTGACCGAGCTCGATATGATCAAGGTCCTCTTCGGGTATCAGTGAGTCTGCAAATTGCCAAACGGGCATGTGTGATGTTGTCTGAGAGAGCATCACGTTGAGTGAAATGCTTGTTGAAAGCAGGATCAGTGAAGCGAAGGCGACGCGGTAGATCCATTGCGTGATGACACTGTTTTCAAAACGTCCAAAGCCGACTCCGAGCATGAGACAGCCGGGCAAAAGTGTCCAGATCAGGAATCGTGCCTGAAGGTGTGTAGCCAGTAACCAGAAGAATAATTGGACGATGAGGAACACAAATAACACGGTCGCCAGCTTGCGATATTTCCTGTCGAAGAACAGGGTGATACCGCCGATTAACGCAAGAACCCACCACGGTGAGATGCCCCATTCGTAATCAAATCGGGCGATGTTCTGGGATTCAATCGCGCCGGGAAGTCGCATGCGTTGTTTGCCACCTATTGCAGCATAGCCTTGGTTCCCCAGCCACTGCCACCCCAGCGCTTTTAGACGTTCGCCGACGGGTTTGTCGTTTTGATGTCCCTTCTTCCAGCGGTCGACATCGGATTGTTCCCAGTGCCCGGTCCCAATGGAGTTGGCAGCAAACGGGAAGACAGGGTTGCCTGCCTGGATGGTGTTGCGAATGAAGTAGGGCGAGAGTGTCATTCCTGCAGCAAGCAACAGCAGGACCATATGCCAACTTTGTCGATCACGTTGAGCGTTGGCTTTGCAGAGTACCATCACCGTCAAGGGTAAAACCAGCATCGGTCCGGCAGTGAGTTTGGCAAAGGTCGCAACACCGCCACAAACGCCAGCAAGGATCACCGCTATTTTGGCTTTGAGATTTTCATTAAAGAGTAGCAACAATGCCGTGGTGCCCATCGCCATGACGGTCATCTCGTTGTATGCCATACTCCCGACGATCAACGACCAGGGGATGGCAATCAACGCCGCGCCGGTGAGATTGGCTGAGAACGGTTTAAGCCATTTACCTGCGAGTTGGGCCAACTGCACCGCTGCCAGAATCAGCATTGAAAAATGCAGCATCTGACAAAGATAGATCGAGCGATACACACTGCCGAGCATGTTCCCGCACATCAGGTACAAGCCTTCGGTGAGACTGGGGAAATAGCTGTAGACATTGTGATCAAGCCCGCGCAACTGACCTATTGCCATCCATTCCTTGGGCAACTGCAGATGGTAACTCGTCACGTCATAGCCGTAGGCTTCGACTTTCCAAAGCGTCCCCGGTGGGCAGCAGCAGGCAACCAATGCCAAGCCAATCATCGGGCAGGCAATGAGCCATGCGCTTGACGAGATGGGTAAACCACCGGACGACGATGCGTTTTCACGCTGACGCAGGAAAAACAACACGATGGCTAGTACAAGTCCGGCACCAATGAGTCCCCATGCCGAGGCCAGATTCAAGACGCCCAACGCGCCCATGATCCAGTTGATGAGACTCAACGTTGCCAATCCCAGCCCAGTTGCAAGTGGCAGGTTGATGCGCAATTTGCCAAAGAGTATCCGGCTTAGCAGTAAACCATAACCGAGCATCGCTGAATAAATCAGAAGCAGCAGCGGCAAGTGTTTGAACACCTGATACAACACGCCGGAGAATCGCGCTCCCGGCAGGGATTGCAATGCAGCTGCCTGTTCCATCGTAAACTGTGAGAAGTCAGGCGAAAGACCGTCATGCGTCCCCATCCAGATACCCAGAACGATCATTGCCAACATGCCCGGCAGAATCCAGATCACATGTGGCATTGAGCTGTCTTCAAAATCGAATTCTTTTGGAACTTGTTTCATGAGGTTGCCTCTTCGTCACTAGCTGAAGGTGCCTCGGTGGGTGTGGGGAATTTTAACAGGGGATGGTCATGTGCCGCGTCATCATTCTGTTCCAACTGAAACAGCCGACGCAATGCAGCAGCATAAAATCCAAGGGGGGCTTCCGAACGCTTGGCATTGAGTTCGGTCAGGGGCATGTTCAGAATTTTGTTGATCACACGCTGTGTATGCTGCTCGATGATCTTTTCCAACTGCTCACCTTCAACGCCCTGAATTTTATTGCTCGTTCGGATCATTTCCTGTTCACCAATCTCATGGAGTTTGGTGCGCAGTTCCTTGATCAAATGCCCGATGTCACGATGCTGAATCTGTGACAGGCAGGAACGGACTTTCTCGGTAATCATCGCCTCGGCTTGGGTGACGTGTTCATGACGTTGATGATGCGTCTGTTCGACCACCTGTTGAAGGTCATCGACGTTGTACAGATACACGTTTCGCAAAGCGCCGACCTCGGGCTCAACGTCACGCGGAACAGCAATATCCAGTAAGAACAGCGGTCGGAACCGGCGTTTTCTCAGGAGTGGTTTGAGAAACTCACTGGTGATAATCGGATGCGGCGCTGCTGTGGAACTGATGATGATGTCAGCATCGACCAGCAGTTGGGGCAGGTCTTCAAACTGGCGCACACCGCCAAGGTCACCTTTGATTTCAAGTTGATCGAGCAGAGCTTGGGCACGTTCTATGGAACGATTAACCAACCAGATTCGCTGAGGCTCTAAATCTTTGAGATGTCGCAGGGTGACTTTTGCCATCTCACCTGCACCGACACCCACGACGGTCTTGTCATTAAACCGATCAAAAATCTGGCGGGCAAAGTCCACCGCTGTGGATGCAACCGATGTCCGACCTTCATCGATACCGGTTTGGTTTCGGACCTGCTTGCCAACGGTTAAAGCCTGTTGAAAGAGTTTATGCAGAGATGGCCCGACAGTGTTGAATGTGCAGGCATCATCGTATGCCCGCTTGACCTGCCCGAGAATCTGTGGCTCGCCAAGCACCATGGATTCAAGTCCACTGACCACACGGAACAGATGACCGATCGCCTGCTCATTTTCCCGATGGATTGTTGCTGCGGTCAGCCCTGCCAGATCCACTTCACAGAAGTTCGCTAGAAACGAACGCATCTGATCAATATCCGGTGGCATGTTCGCAGGATGCGCGACATACATCTCCGTGCGGTTACAGGTCGAAATGAAAACAAACTCGGCATGCGGGAATTGATCCCGTACCTGCAGGGAAGCCTGATGCAGATGCTTGTGACTTAACGCCAGCTTCTCACGCATCTGGATCGGCATGGTTCTATGATTGGCACCCAGTAAGGTGATCCTCATCCATCAGCCTCCCGGTCCTGAATCGCAGATTGCGTGGGAGGCTGGGAATGCTCCACACTGACGGTGAAGGTGTGCACCATGGCAAAGGTCAACAGCAGCAAAAACAAGCCCAGCAAACTCAGCCACGCCGCCCGATTGCCACGGAAAAACGTCGTGTGTCGGACATTAAAAAGTAACGCATAGATCAGCCACACACAGAAGGACAAAATGATTTTCGGTTCATACCACCAACCCGCCGGGCGCGGTTCATGCATGGAACTGATACTGATTAACCCGGTGACCAAACCCAGACTGATAAACGCAAAGCCGACTGCTGAACTGATGACAATCATGCGTTCCAGTGTCTCAAGGCTTGCAAATTTGCGGGGCTGTCCCAGGTCTTTTTTGTTCTTGAGTCGACGCTGAACCGTCAGGTAAGTCCCGCCATAAATCGCAGCGATGAACACCGACAACGCGCCAAGATACACCGCAAATAGATGCACCACCTTCATGACATCACCCGGCGTAAACGCGCGGAAAGACCAACGGCTGGCGCACAACGCCCATAGCAGAACAAACGTCACACCCGGATATCCGACGTAAGATAAGCCCCGCGCTTTACCCCGTTTTTCCAGGTACATCAGCGTTGGGCAAAGTAGACCCGCCAGCAGCGTCAACCCGTCGACATGGGCTGTTAACGGTCGCCAGCTTTGATGAACTGCAATGACGCGGAAGAGAAACAGGGCGATCGCGCCGAGTGTCAAAACAATGAACAGTCGATCCGTCATTGCGTGATAAGCGTTGTCTTCGTCGACTTTGTATTTGGGATGAATCTGCCGACATTTCCGGTAACTGCACCAGGCTCCCAGCAGCACCAGCAACGCCAGCCAACTCGTGGTCATCATGCTATTCATGGGGCCGACTCCCCGCCTGTTGTTTGCTGGTCATGGGCCCCGGACTCGGGACGCCGATGTCTGCCAGCAGGGATTCACAGTATTGAATGTAGCGCATCACACCCTGGGACTTGATGATGCCAAAGCCCTGGTCACCTGCCATTTGCTTAAGCAGCTTCTGACGCAAAACGGTGTCTGACACCTTTTCCTGAAGCTGGGTTCGGTAGGGGGCCATCGCAGCCAATAATGCAGGCCACGCCGGGTCGATGTGATCAAGCAGACAGTCACGGATGGCGGCGGCGGCTGTGGCGCTGATGCGATTGGTATGCACCGCGACGGTCACCGGTCCGCAATGAGCATGGGCAGGGATCGAGATGTCACCGGCTGCCGGATCATCCACACGATTGACCAGCACATTTTTTGCATCCGCCAACGCGTTGATCTGATCGTTGACCGTTTTGTCATCCGTCGCAATGATCGCCAGAAACGTGTTGTCCAGATCAGACTCGGTAAATGCACGCTGCTGACATGTCACGGTGTCCATCGCCAGCAGTTGTTCATCACAACTCGGTGCCACCACGGTGACGATCGCCCCCACGGACACCAGTGACTCGGCACGACGCAGGGCGACTTTACCCCCGCCGACAATCAGGCAGCGTCGATCTGTGAGTTTCAAGATGACGGGTAAATCATTCACGGCTGTATGGTAACGGGAATTTAGATTTGTTGATTTGGGATTTGGGATTTCGGATTTAAAAAAAGCAAAATTCAGTCGATATCGAATCAATCAGCTGTTTGAAGCAAATCCGAAATTCGAAATCCAAAATCCGAAATTCAAATTTGACTCTGCTATCATATCCCCATGTCAGGATTATGGGATCAACGCAAAGCTGAGAATCTCCAACGGGCTGAACCGTTGGCGATGCGTATGCGCCCGCGCACACTTGATGAGTTCATTGGCCAGGAACATCTGCTCGGTGAAGGACGCATGCTCCGACGGATGCTCCAGGCGGACCGCTTGACCAGTGTGATTTTCTATGGCCCACCGGGGACCGGCAAGACGACCCTCGCCCGTCTTATTGCCGACTACACCAAGCGTCGCTTCGAGCAGGCCAATGCCGTGGCCGTGGGTGTCAAGGAAGTCCGCGACATTCTCAAGCGTGCTCAGGATCACTTGGCCATGGACAGCCGCCAGACGATTCTATTTCTCGACGAAATCCATCGTTTTAACCGTGCTCAGCAGGATGTCTTACTCGGTGATGTCGAACGGGGCGTGGTCACGCTCATCGGTGCCACCACGGAGAATCCGTACTTTGCCATTAACTCCGCGCTGGTGAGTCGTTCGCAGGTCTTCCAGTTTGAGTTGCATGATAAAGCGCAGGTTCTGACCATCCTCAAACGTGCCATCGAACATCCGAATCGCGGGTTTGGCAAGCTGAATCTCAACGTGACCGATGAAGCGCTGGAACACTGGGCGACCCTCTGCGATGGTGATGCCCGCCGCGCGTTGACAGGGCTTGAGATCGCGGTGCTCAGTTCGACGGATGCAGCGGAAAATGATGACACGCCGATCACCATTGACCTGGAAGTCGCACAGGAATCCATCCAGCGTAAAGCCATTGTCTACGATGGGACCGGCGATGATCACTACGACACGGTCAGCGCGTTTATCAAGTCCATGCGCGGCAGTGATCCGGATGCTGCAATTTACTGGCTTGCTAAAATGCTCGAAGCCGGCGAAGACCCACGCTTCATCGCGCGTCGCATCGCGATCCTGGCCAGTGAGGATATTGGCAATGCCGACCCACGGGCGATCTCCGTTGCTGCTGCAGCGTATGACATCACCGAACGCATCGGCATGCCCGAGTGTCAGTTGACTTTGTCCCAGGCCGTGATTTACATGGCAACGGCGCCCAAGAGTAATGCATGTACCATGGCCATCGGCAAAGCCATCTCCGATGTCAAAGCAGGGCGAACCGTCCCCGTCCCCAAACACCTGCGTGATGGACATTATGCAGGTGCCAAGGAGCTTGGACATGCAGTCGGATACCAATATGCCCACAATTCTGAAACCGGCTACGTGGATCAGGAGTATCTCGGCGTAGACGTGCAATACTACCAACCCACGCAACGGGGATACGAGCAGCGGATATCGCAATTTCTCGAGTGGATTGCCAACCAGAAAAGTTCGACAGATAATGCCCAATCGCCCGATAAAAAATAAGTGTGGGGATCGGGATGGATTACGTTGTTTGCCAGGAACGCAGAAGAATGACATTACCCTCACAAGTTGGACGCATCTCCGGCCCCGGCGCTCGAGTCACACGTAAACGCAGACGTGGGAAAGGGCCGTCGCTTTTGCTGCCGTTGATTATCCTTGCGGTGATCTGTGGTGGTGGTTATTACGCATGGGCCAAGTGGTTCTCACCGCAGCAGCCCGGTGATGAGGTCGATTCAACGCAGGTCACTACGCCCTCGGACAGCAATACCTATGCGTCTGCTGCCACGTCGGACAATCAACCTGTTCGCCTCTTCCCACCACCGACATCAACAATGCGCCCATCACACGTCGAGCCGGACCCATTGGTGTATGACGATCCCAAGCCTGCTACCAATACCAATACGCCAACGGATCAGCCGATCAAGCCGGTGTTCATTCCTTTGCCTGAGGTTTCAGTTGAATCCGTGACACCGCCGCAACCTGTCACGCCGACACCTGCTGCAACGAACAAGAACAACGCGACACCCGTGGGCATCGACACCCCCGAGCCGGTCCCCGGTACGCCGGAGTTAGCGCCGGCGGTCCCGATTCTCGCAGAGGATGCCAGTATCGCGGGTCAGATTGCCCAGGCCATGAGCATGCTCAACGCCGGCCAGAAACTCCAGGCCCGCGCCAAACTCAGTAACCTGATTTTCGATCAGCATGACAAACTCACACTCAGCCAGGCCAGTCGCATCCGCACAACGCTCAAAACACTCAGTGACGATCTGATCTTCTCCAAGCGTGTGCTTGAAGGTGATCCCGTGATTGCTGAGCATCTGGTTCGCACGGGTGATTATCTTGGCCCCATTGCCCGCGGCTACAAGACCGAATACCAGTTGCTCGAACGCATCAACAAGATCAAAGCCACCCGCATCTGGGCTGGCATGAAACTCAAGGTCATCAAAGGCCCGTTCCATGCCATCGTCGATAAGTCCGACTACCTCATGGATGTCTACCTCGAAGACGATAAAGCAAACAAAGTCTACGTTGCCACCTATCCCATCGGCTTGGGCGAACAGGATTCCACGCCCGTTGGCACATGGCGCGTCCGTCCGGGAAGCAAAGTCGAAAACCCCTCCTGGTCCGATCCGCGTGATGGCAAGCTCTACCAACCCGACGACCCGGACAACCCCATCGGCGAATACTGGATCGGCCTGCAAGGCACCAGTGAAAACACCCAAGACAAACAAGGCTACGGCATCCACGGCACCACCGAAGCTGAATCCATCGGCCAACAAATGTCCATGGGCTGCATCCGTATGCGTGCTGACGATCTCGTCTGGGTGTATTACATGATGGTGGATAAGGATTCGACGGTGACGATCCGTCGGTGACGAACTGGGTCAATCCATATTTGCATTCAATTGATATCGCCAAAAAATGCTTGCTAAAACACAAGCAGCATTAAAATCACTTGACTTGGCAATTTCAGCGATGAAGCCATCACGATTGATGTGAATATATAACTCATCAGGTATGACTTCGATTGCTTTGCTGGCGTATCTGTTGTCGGTTGGCCGAATGACCCTGAGTCGTTCGTCGCTCCATGTCACAGCGATGGAAGACATAAAAAATTCTTTGATCCCAATCTTACATGAAAACAACAGATTGCCTGATGTGTCTATGATTTGACTGGCATTAAATGTATTGTTGGATTTTACGATTAAGCGATCGTATGGATCAAGCAAACGAACTTGGTATGGAGCACTACCTTTAATCTCCACACGATAAAAATCGTTTCCACTGTACAATTCAAGCAGACATGAATGGTATCCCTGTGAATGCTTGCGGGAATACATGGCACGGATTCGGTAACGTTGTCCCGGATTGATATTCATGATGTTAATATCATAAGACAAACAAAAACCCTCTGACGTCTAAACGCCAGAGGGTTTTATTTTTGCTTATCGCAATTCTATTTTACAGACTAATTCAAATTAGCCCTTGTTCCAGAACTGGGCGCCGTAGATGGCGTTGTCGCCCAACTCTTCAGCGATGCGGATGAGTTGGTTGTACTTGGCGTTACGGTCAGAACGGCAGGGGGCACCGGTCTTGATCTGGCCGCAGTTGGTGGCAACTGCGATGTCAGCGATGGTGGCATCTTCGGTTTCACCGGAGCGGTGAGACAGGACGGCGTTGTAACCATTACGCATGGCAAGGCCAACGGCGTCGAAGGTTTCGCTGAGGGTGCCGATTTGGTTGACCTTGACGAGGATGGCGTTGGCGGTGTCGCTGTCGATACCCTTGGCCAGGAACTTCTTGTTGGTGACGAACAGGTCGTCGCCGACGAGTTGGACCTTATCGCCGATCTTGTCGGTGAGGGTCTTCCAACCAGCCCAGTCGTTTTCGGCAAGGCCGTCTTCGATGGAGCGGATGGGATACTTGGCACACCATTCTGCCCAGATGCTGGTCATTTCGTCGGAGCTGATGACGTTGCCCGGATCGCTGGAGAAGAAGCAGTAGCCTTCTTTACCAAGCTTTTCAGCTTCGTTCCACAGTTCGGAAGTCGCGGGGTCAAGGGCGATGAAAATCTGTTCACCGAACTTGTAACCGGCCTTGGCGACGCCTTCTTCGATGACCTGAATGGCTTCTTCATTGCTCTTGAGGTTGGGAGCGAAACCGCCTTCGTCACCAACTGCGGTGGAAAGGCCCTTGTCGTGAAGAACACCCTTGAGGGCGTGGTAGATTTCGACACAGGCTTGCATGCCTTGGTCGAAGGTTTCAAAGCCCCAGGGCTGAATCATGAATTCCTGGAAGTCGACGGTGTTGTCTGCGTGCTTACCACCGTTGAGGATGTTCATCATGGGAACGGGGAGCACCTTGGCACCACTGCCGCCGAGATAGCGGTAGAGGGGCAGACCGACTGCGTTGGCAGCGGCGTGGGCGACGGCCATGGAGACACCGAGGATGCCGTTGGCGCCGAGCTTGCCCTTGTTTTCCGTGCCATCGAGTTCGAGCATCAATGCGTCGATGGATTCCTGTTCACGCACGTCCATATCCAGGATTTCGCCAGCGATGACTTCGTTGACGTTCTGGACGGCCTTCTTGACGGACTTGCCAAGGTAGTAGCTCTTGTCACCGTCGCGGAGTTCGACAGCTTCGTTTTCACCGGTGGATGCACCACTGGGAACCTGGGCACGGCCCATGAAACCACCGAGGGTATGGACTTCAACTTCGACGGTCGGGTTGCCACGTGAGTCGAGCACCTGGCGAGCGTGTACATGATCAATTTCGTAGCTCATGACGGATCCTTTTTTAGGGTTGCTATGGTTATGCAAAATAATCGTTGGTGAACCTTCGGACATAAAAAGGTTCATCGAGCCGAATATTGTAGCGACTGGGAGAAATTCTGCACGTTTGGGTCGCCTGCACACCGAAATTGAATCATCAAGCGTCGTGATCCGAACGGTTTAGACCCATCAAAACAATTTGAGCAGAGCGAAAAGGGGGGCTAAAGCAACTCATTTCGTCATTCCAGCGCAGGCGGGAATCCAGTGGCATTCTGTGCGCACTTGCGAGTTCCACTGGACTCCCGCCTGCGCGGGAGTGACGGAAGTGTGCGATTGTTTATGCGAGTTGCTGTTTGGCGATTAATGATGCGAATTGCTCTATTCCCCGGTGTTTGGGCTCATTACCACGCCGTTGGTCGCAAAGACTTCCGCTGACTCATCCGCTACCAGTAGCCGCTTCATGTACGAGCCGGGGTTCTGGACGGTGTTGTCCTTGAGCATGACTTTCTGTGACTGGCTGACCCAGAAGACGGCATCCGCCGGGACACCGAAGCGTGAACCATTGCCACCGGCTGCGATGTTGGGTGCGATGACTTTGTTGCCGGTGATGGCAACGTCGTATCCTGAAACCACCTGCACCGCAGTGCCAGTCGTCTTCTCGATGATGTTGTCCGCGATGACGATGTTACGTTGACCACCAGCAGGCATGGGGCGGTTGGCGCAGACACTGATCGCGCCAGCAAAAAAGTAACCGGGGTTGGCGATCATGCGATTGGCCTGAATCACGTGATTGCCTTTGATGATGACATCGCGCGAAAAGTCCGCTTCCATCCAGCCGGTGAGTTCGGGCGCCAGGACGATCCCGCTGGCAAAGCTGCGGTCCACCGTGTTGTTTTCAATCACCCCGTCACTGGCTTTGATCAGAATTCCACGTGCGCGGTTTAAGCCAATGTGATTCTTGCGAACCACAAAACCCGAGCCGTTACGATCCGGGCAGGACACCAGGTCACCGGGTGAAACGGAAATAGGTTTATCCAGTATCAAGCGATAGGCATTGCTGACATACACATCTTTGCGATGCAATTTGAGATGAGCCTGTTCGTGTGTCTGGTTGATCTGATCTTCGGTGACATCCAGTTTTTCAATCCCCACCACGCGACTTTCCCCCAAGGGAACACCCGTCTCACGACTCAAACCCAGTACACGATCACCCGGTTGAACATAAAGCTCCTGACGCTTGACGATGATGTCCATGCTTGGTTTGGCTGCGTCTGAACTACGACCCATCACCAACAGGAAATCACCGTTGATGGCAATCCCGTCATCACCCATCCGTTCAAACCGACAGTTTTCAACCACCGGGCCGACCTTGGCATGCTTGGAGTGAAAACCATCCGCACGGCTGCTCATGAACCGTTCAACTGTCGCGCCTTGCGGTGTCGGCCCCGGCTTGATCACCAGACCGTCATAGCGATTGGCAGAACAATTGCTTTCAAAAAATCCGAAGCAGGATGAGGTGAGTAATGTCACATTGCGCAGCGTGCAGTTGGAAGATTCGGTGAGAAAAATCGTATGCGGGATATCGTCGCGACGATTGATCAGCGCATAATCACCCACGACCATGGCATCAATCATCGGGCGCTTTTGATCAATACGATAATGTCGGTCCCCAAGCTTTTCGAAGCTGCCGTTGTATCGGGACCATGTGTCTGCTTTGATGATCCTGGTAGTAGGATCAATCACGCTGCATACCAGCTTGAAATCCACATCAATCGGCGGATACCCATCGCATAATTGCACTTCGAAATACCGACGGTCTTCAGAAATGCTCGTGATCAAACCTTGGGTAAACGGCAGGGGATCGTAATCAATCGTCAAGCCCTGCAACGTCAGGTTTTCACAATTCTCAATTTGAATCGCGCGGTTTAAAGACGTGAGAATGAATAGAACATTATCAGCAATGATCGTTAAATCTTTGGCGTTGGCGATGGTGAGAAATGTTGATCGTGTTGGCACAGCCAAACGGTACACGCCCGGCTTGATGACCAGTTGCTTCTGGTGGGTTGCGATGGCATGATTGATCTGTTGCTGCAGGTCCAATCGTGCTTGCTGCTCAGGCGAGGGAGTCTGACCATGCACTTGAGTGAAAAGCATCGCCATCAGTAGACAGCAGAACATGAGCATATGGGGCAACCTGCGTTGGCAGTTGTTCATCACAATTCACTCCAATGAAATAATAACTCAGAACCAGTGAGACGGGGGGATTACTTGCGGGCCCACCAGTTGGCACGCATCCCATTGAAATACAGTTCCGGGTCATAGCTGAGTTTGGGGTCACTATCAGTTGCATGTCCGTCGACAAAGAGGAACGAAGCGGTTTTGCCGTGTGGCTTTTTCCCGCTTTCGGTTTTAAAGAAATTCGAACCTGATCCATAGACACCCGGTGTTGTGCCGTACGCCGTGCCCCATTGTTGATTGGTGCGGCCGAGTGTGGCATTACTGAATGATTCAGCAAGCAGTATGCAAGTGGATGTTCGCAGTACATCAGCAACACGGATTTTCATGTAGTTTGTGGACGAAGTGGAAATCACGCCATCGTTGCCAACATAGGCCGTGTTTGGATCGCGCGTCAGGTTGGCGGCATACGAACGCAGATGACGACCTGCCGCCAAAGTCACACTTGAGTTGTCCAACGGGCAATGCAGGATTGACAGTTCTTCATTGGGAACCGGGCCACCGGAATATGAAACATTGAAGCCTGGTGCGATGAGTAAATCCCATTGGTTATAGCGATTCGTGGCACTATTCCAGTCGCGGTGAATGGGAAACAAGGTGTTGTTGTCAGATTGATACACACCAAAGCCAATCCCAAGTTGACGTTGATTGGCAAGGCATTGCATGCGACGACTCGCTTCGCGAGCTTTGCTCAAAGCGGGCAGGAGAATCGCAATGAGCAGCGAAATAATGCTGATGACCACAAGCAGTTCGATGAGTGTGAATGCAGATTTTCGTGACATGTGAAACTCCTTGTACATCAGATACCTTGCGGGTGATTGGATTGACGCTTGGCAATCACGCTTTCACGCTGAACAATCTGGCAGGGCAATGCAATTTTCCTGGCAGGTGTTGTCGGATCATCAAGCTGACCTTCAATCAAATCCAGCACGCTGTGTGCATAGTCATTGACGTTGGTCTGAAGGGCGGTCAAAGGTGGATTCAGGTAGGGGATAATCAACGATTCGCCTGCATAAGTCACCAGACTCACATCATCGGGGACCCGCCAATTGCCCACGTCTTTGAGCGCTTTCATCACAGCCAAAGCCCCTGTCCATGCAACGCAGAAAACCGCGGTAAACTTCGGGCGTTTGGGACTGATCAGAAACTCGCAGAAACTTTCGTAAGTCATCGCAATGCTGTCTTCGCCATGACGAATACGACAATCCAAAATCAAATCGTCAGCGTTGGTTTGGCCTTGAATCAGCATTTCATCACGCGCGCCTTGAGCCCGTTGAACAATCGACTGTGCACGCGGTTCACTGATGACGGTGAGAATCTGCTCGTGGCCTTGGGATATCAGATGTTCAACAGCCATCCGACCGATGGCAATGTTGTCCGTACCCACGCCCGAAATCTCCGGATCGTCAGGCACCTGGATCACTGTCACAACCGGTCGATTCGGGCGACGCAAAACGTTCATCAAATGATCCGGGATATTAACCATCGAGGTCATCAAAATGCCCGCATCACGATTGCCAATCGCGCGGTTGAGTTCCAGTTCATGCATCTCGCTATGACTTGCATCAACCTCCAACTGCCACCCACGCCGCGTGCAGTCGGTGACCATCGCACGTTGCAACGCATCGTAATCCGGTGAGGACCATGAAGGGCGAACCAGCACCACACGCTGGGCAGCCTTGGGTGGCATCTCCGAAACCACCAGGCGATTCCGACCATCCGGCCGACGAATCAAACCTTCTTCCTGTAATGTCGACAACGCCTGCGAGATCGTCGCCTGCGAAGCATTGAACCGTTTCTTAAGTTCATTGACCGTTGGCACGAACGTACCGGGTTCCTTCAAACGCAACTCCTGTCGGAGTGTCCGCATCACATGAAAATGTCGTGTTGCAGTGAGTGGTTTGGCCATGATCGAATCCTTCGGTTCATGATGCTCCAATGAATCCTTGGATGCATCACAATAAAAGGCAATGTATATCGATATAAAATTTCACAAGGATGGATATCTTGATAAATTCATATCGATATAAGTTTAGACCGCCAAAATTGTAAATCAAGCGAAATGAAGGAAAATTCTGCTGTGTTATCTATCAGTCATACCAATCCCGCTAAAAACACGTGCGATGCATTACATAGCCCGGTCATCTTGGACGGGTCTCAAACACAACAAATCAGCTGCAACGAACCACTGGTGCAGGTGCCTTGATGCGTCTTCTGGCATCGCATTGACATGTGGTGCTAATTGAGACACACGCGCCTCAATGGATTGGGTGTCAGACGTTGAACCGTCAATCCTTTTTGTGAAAACATGTTGATGCGACACAACGAAAGTTCTGAAAGACTTAAACGCATCGATTGTGACATTAAAGACTTTGCATCGAATGGAATAGCCACGTAAAATTCGACTCTGAAAAACACCGGCGGACAGGCCGCTGGGCAGCTTTGACAAGTCAAGATTTCGATCCTGATAACAAGGGAAAGACAGCCACAAGACCGCCCTGCTTGTTTATTTTAGTGAGTTGAACATAACGTATATTAACTCTTTATAAAATAAGGGTTTACGTAACATTGTAAAATGTATAATTGGAAATTGACACCCATCTTAACCGTCTGTAATCTCTAGTCCAATAAATGAAAACGGCTCAGCGGATGTTGACGCATCCCTGAGCCAGAGCCGGTGCTTGTTGTTTCTGTAGGAAACCAGCTATGACAGATGTTACTAAACTCACAGCCTGCGTCAAGTTTTTGGACGTAGGCTGTTTTTCGTTAATGCGTCTGTAATCGGGCAAACAAGGCGACCGGCTCCACGGATTGGAGCCGTTGAATGCAGCAAGGATGTTTCGTAATACCGGGCGACCGGGTTCGAGTTTTTACATGCTATCGACGGCGTGACGGGCAGGGCGTTTATCAAGGCGGCTTTGGTCGCTTTCCCGGTATCGTGCGTCGTGTCGATCCCCATAACCGCAAAATTGCGGTGTTGGTCATCCTGCCAGACAAGTCAGAACGCGAAGAAATTCACAGCGAAGTAACACGAGCCGGACGGCTAAAGCGTGTCGCTATCCAGTGGCCGCATGGTGTCGAATACGAGTACCGGCGGGAAATCATCAAACAAGTTGAAACGGTCTATTTGCAAGGCCGGTGCGTGTGCATCGAGCCGGGCGATATCACATTACCCAAGCAACGGAAGGCGAACAATGGGAGCAATCAGACAGGGGCAAGGACAGCGGGGCGGCATGTCTGCGGAAGTGCTGGACGTGTTACAGGGCGACGGTGCGGAATGGACACCGTGTCCAAGCGTGGGCAAAGAGGTAACGCGAGCCGACAAAATCGCAGAACTCAAGCGCAAGGTGGTCAACGGTTATCCGGTGTTGCTTGAGACGTTGAAGGATTGTCGCGTCATGCGTCTGCGTGATGACGTTCCGGCTGGATCGCTTGCATATCTTGCGTATGAATCGCAGATCGACGGTGACACCTATTACCGTCAATGCGAAGTGTTGCAGGTCGGTAAACATTTCTGTCAGTTGTTCATGAATGATACCGGTGAAAAGCTTGATGGTGTCATGCGTGAAAGCGTTCATTTGTTATTGGCTGGCCGTGGGCGTGTCGAGGTTGCCCGGTGCATCACGTGCGGCGGTGACATCTCAAGCAAGCGTGCAGGTTCCAAGTATTGCAATGACGCATGTCGTATGCGTGATTCGAGAGCAAGGCGGGGAGGGCGTTGAATGAATTGGTTTGAGTTGATGTTGTGGGTAATTCTTTTTGTCGAAATCATATCGATGGAAAGAGAGTTGGCCGTCATCCGAAGGAATCAAGGGGATAGGCCGGTTGTGTTTGATCAGTGGGGAAAGAGAGGGAGTAAAGATGTCGATTGAAGGGATCAATTGTCGTGTTGCTCATTGTCGCGGTGCGTTGTGGGTGATTCATGCCGTGTTGGTGGATGTGTCTGGTGAGTTGGACGAGATCGGCGGGCAGGCCAAGCGAATTGAACGGGTCGAAAAGTTGCGGATTGAACTGTCAAAACTGCGTGACGATCTGCTGAAGATCGAAACCGAAAAACTACTTGGATAAAGGGGAAAACTGATGCGAGTAAGAACAATATTTCGTTTTGGATTTGGTGCAGGTTTGTTCCTGGGGTTGCTTTTGCCTGATGAATTGAAAGTCAAGTTGGCACGCTCGGCGGCGGCTGTGTTGGAGGAAGCGAACCGGCAAAAGCGTATGAAGCTGATCGAAACAAAACGGGAAAGCGAGGATGGGAATGAGGCTGAGAAAAAGGTGTGAAGGTTTTGATTTGTCATGGGCAGAGATGGAATGCGGGGATGCGGTGTCCAAGCTTGAGGAAGCGGTTAAACGGCTCTACGGCGTTGATCGGAAGTTTGCAAGGCGTGCCCATGTGCGACTGAGACAGGTCAGGCGATTGTACGGTGAGATACGAAGCTTGCGGACTGACAGGATGGTTAACGGAAAACGAAAGCGACGGTGAGTGATGAAATATAGTGATTGGTTATTTGGTTTTGGTGTCACGTGGATTTTTTTGGCCTACATCAGGAAGGCACGCGAGTGTCAGCGTCTGTCGCTTGCGGTGTGCCATGAGGTTAGAAAGCGTGTGAATGCTGAATTTGAGTTGAAAGAGTTCAAGCGTATCAGGAAGCAATGGGAGGATGTCAAGGATGACAAGCAAGGCGACGATTGATCGAGAAAAAAATGGGGGGCTGATTGACTATCAGCCCCCCTGCAAACCGGCATCGGGCTTTGCAGGTGGGGCGATCTTGGCGGATGACTCACCAGCTAAAGTCCTTTGTTCCGGGATTGACACGCTATACCTTACCGTTGATGTCGAATGGATACCAACGGCTGCAAAGCCGGGCGGTGAGCAGACAACGCAATGGTTCAAGCGACTGCACGACGATAAGCGACGGGCAGCCAATGAACACGGTAACGTGTTCCCCGACGTGTTGCGTGTCGATGACTTCCCAGCGTGGCAATTCAACGTGTCCAGCTACGGCATGGGCGGTTATTCGTTCATGCTTGCAAGTCGCTTCATGACGTGGAAGCTTGGCGACTGGATGCAGCCGTCAAGCCGTCCGTCGATCCTGATTGAGTTTCGTTCTGAAACACTATGGACGTTTGGCGTGTTGGAGTGCATGCGGTGGACAAGGTTGCTTATTGAAGCGATGGGAGGCATCGTCAAGACAATGAAACCTTCCCGCGTCGATATGTGCGTTGATGTCTTGATCCGTGCAGATGATTGGTGTACCGGGATCACCGAGAAAACAGTCACGCGAACGCGGGATTTTCAGGTTTACATGCAGCATCGACAATTAACCGGGCTTGGATTCGGTGGCAAGTCTGCAAAGATCAAATGTCGCATGTATGACAAGCCAAAAGAGATTGCCAGGGCGAGTGGAAAATATTGGATGTATGACGTTTGGGGCATCCGCCAGGACGAATTGACCGACGATTACCGTATTATCCGCGTCGAATTTCAGTTGATGCGTGAAAAAATCAAAGAGTTGGGCATGGACAACATGGTAGACCTGCGCAATAAGCAGGATCAATGCTGGTCTTATCTGACTCGAAAATGGTTGTTGGTTGTAACGCGGGTTGATAAACGCGACCGTCGATCCGATGCAGCATGGTGGAAAGCCGTGCAACGCGGTTATCGTGGTTCTCAATTGGCTTGTCCATTGATCCCGGCAAAGGCCGTCAAGCGGGACGTGAGACAGCTAAAAGCACAATTTGACGGCATGCTTGTATCAATCCTTGCGTGTCATCAAACAGATATTGAGGACGGGCAACCGATCACCATGCGTGAGGCGTTACGGTGGGTTGCCGAGAATTTTCGCAAAGGTCTGGACGATGATATCTCAGACTTGGTTAAGGGCCGACTCGCCAAGTACGCACGGGCTGAAATGAAGATTCAGGAAGCGATGAATCATCAGGCATACAGGCCTGTACAGATTCAACGGGATAGTCCAGAGATTCCGCCAATAGAGCCAATGACGGCTGATCAGCTTTATTTGGAATTGATGCAGAAGATCGACGAGACTTCAGGACGGCTAGAAGTCCCAGACCGACCGTCAGGGTCGGGAAAATAACGGTAGCACACAGACAAGCAACGGTGACGATGACGGTGATAACGGTGATTTTCACGGTGGTGATGACGATGTTTTGCATGATTGAGAATCCTTTCACGGTCAATGGTAACGGTGTGTTCGGTTAAACCGAACACGTTGTTACGGTGTTAACGGTGAATTTAACCGTGAACACAGGGAGGTAACACCGTGAGCGTCATCGACTCTTTACCGTCTGACAACCCGTCAGAGTCCGCAAAATCCGTATCCGATGCGTTGAAGGGCAACAAGGCATCATCGCAAGCCGTGCAGGGCGGTGATACACCGTCAAGCGACGGTAAGCCCACCGTGAAACGTGCGTCCGTCAAACGGTCACAACCCCGTGGGTCGGGCGGTAAGTTCGCCCGTAAAAAACCGGCTGACACCGTCGAAAAACCGCAAAACACCGATGATCCGTTACCCAAACCGCAAGCCGATACGGTGCAGGGCGGTGACGGTGACGGGTTTGTCCGTGTTCCAACCGATCCGCAACCGTTAACCGAGCCGTCAGGCGTGGACATGGGGCCGGAAGCGGGTCAGGTCATCACGGACGGCATTTTCAACATTGCAACCAAGCGGGGCGGTAAACGGTGGGAACCGACCACCGGCGAGCGTGACATGATCAGCAAGGCCGCAAACGGTGCGGTAAGCGGTCGGCGTGTCCCGTGGTGGTTGGCGTTGACGGCTGGAATTGGTTTTTACATGGCCGCGAGAATCGGCGTTAAACAGATCACGGAGGACAAAAAAGATGTCGTTAACAAACACAGCAATCATAGGCCAGACGCAAAGCGGAAAGACGTTGTACGCTCGGAGACTGGCTGGGCATTTGAGGACGCAATCTAAGCCGGTCATCGTCTGGGACCCAACGCAGCCACAACGCGGGGCGAACGTTGCAGGATGGCAAGCCAACTATGTGACGTATGACTTTGATGAATTCATCAAGGTTTATTGGCAGAGTAAGTATTGCTGCGCAATCATCGACGAATCTCCGCGACTGTTCAAGGATCGGAATTACCGCAAAGAGATCATGGACATGATGGGCATGGGCAGACACCTAAACGCGATGCGTGGCGGTGGTGGTGGTCATTCAAACGTGTTGATTGCTCAGGGCTGGAAAGGCTACATGGACAAACCGAGCCGGTCGCAGTGCAACCGCTTGGTTTGCTTCAATGTCGAGCGTAAAGAATGCGAAGATTTATCGAGTGAATGGAATTGCCCACCGTTGGCAAATGCTCATTTGCTCAAGAAATTTGAGTATATCCGCATGGATCGTTTAGGTGATCCGGTGGGCGGTCGCGTTGAAATTCCGCGTTAAAAAAAAGGCTAACACTTAAACCGAACACGTGTATACGGTAGTTCATGTTCTCAGGAAAGGACACCAAGGGCATAAACACAGGAGATACAAAAATGCTCGGTTTGAAAAAGTCTGAAACCAAAACCATCGTGATCACCGGACTTGGTCTGGCAATCGGTTCCGTTCTGTTCATCCCCGCGTTGCAGTGGGCCAAGAGCAAATTCGCGGGCGGTCTGTCCAACGTCACCGGCTAAGGTCGGCCAGGTCGTATTGATATCAAACAAACAAAGTGGAAAGAGAGAGCCATTAACCATGTTTGGTGATTTTAAGAAATACCGTATTCAGCGTTCCAACGCTGACAACTTCGAGTACATTGCAAACAACACTCGAAGCATCAACATTCCCAACGAAAACGCGATTGATCGTTTGGCGTTGCGTCTGAAATTCGACTGGACAAGTTCCGGTGGTGCTCTTTACAGCGGTGCAGGTCTGAACCTGATTGATCGTCTGGAAGTTCGCGTCGGTGGTTCAAAGGTCGTTTACAACGTCCCCGGCAAGCTGTTGCAGGTGCTGACCCATATCTATCATGGCAAGCCCTACACCAAGCATCCCGGCACGTCTGGCAGCGGTACAGCCGAATACAACTTCGTTGTCCCGTTCAACGCTGCAACTGCACAGGGCGACGGTGCTGGCTTTGTGTCTCTGCTGGATGCAACCAAGTCAACCGTCAAGGCTCATGCAACGTTCAAGGACAAGTCGGTCATCTGGTCGGCTGGTACAAACACCATCAGCAACATCGAATTGACTTGCGATGTGATCTCAAGCTATCACCCCGATGCAGGCGTGATCGGCTCGGTGGGTTATGACAAGAACTCGCTGCATTTGATGACAACCGATCAAAACCCGGTGTTGCAGTCGCGTACCGACTGGCCGTTTGATCTGACGGCGGCTCACGTTCACAAACGTGCAATCATCCTCACCGAAACCGACGGCATGCTGACCGATGACATTCTCAACAAGGTGATTGTCAAGGCGTCGGAAAACAACATGCAGCCGATCAAGCGTGAGGATATTCAGGTCGAAAATATGATGCGTTACGGCTTCGATGCTCCGCTTACCGGCATCTACATCGTCGATCACATGGACAAGGGCATGTGGCCGCAGATGATGTCGATGGACTCCAATCAGCGTTTCCGCTACGAATTGGATGTCAACAAGCCGGGCAGCGGTACGGAACACACGATGCACATCCTGCACGACAAGTTCATCGTCCCCAAGGTCAACAAGGCAGCTTGATCCAGGGCGACTAACCCACAACACAACGAAAGGGCGGCATCATGTTTCAAATGGATGCAGCCTACGTGATTGACGATTGGTTCGGCGGTAGCGGGACGGCAGGTCTGCCGTCCGCTACTGCGACCGATCCGGGATTAGGCGTAGGCGGTGAAACGACGGACGTGGACACCAAGCCGGGAGGTAACTCCGATTGGTTTGGCGACGTGTTCAAACAACTCACACAGACCGGCGTCAGTGCAGCGTCAACGGCTCTTAATAGCTGGATCACTGATTCATTGTCAGGGACGGCAAAAGAGTCAAGCGAACGTCAGGCGTATACGTCAGGCGAACCGGCTCAGGCGTCAACCGGCTTGTTCGGCGGTTTGACTGCGACAACTGGAACCGGCTTGCTCATGGTGGCCGGTGGCGTTGCTGGTCTGGTCGGTCTGGTCTTTGCCTTACGAAAGTGAGGGTAAGACATGGCGACAGTAACACAAGCCGAAGTCGAAGCAACGATTGGTCGAAAACTCACATGGTTTGAGCGTCTTGGTTTTTGGTGGGAAGCATTAACCGCTAAAGCTGATAACCAAGGACTTGTCGAGGATCAGGATTCAATCTTTTACGGCGGGTTCACTGCAACCGGTGATTTTGCGGATTGGTGGTCACAGACTCCAACCGGGCAAATCGGTGCGGACATTGGCGAAATGACAATCACACTAGCCGAGGAAACCACCAAGCGCAATTGGTGGGCAATCGGTGGTATCAGTGCAGCCGGTCTGCTTGGTGCATATGCGTTTGGGAGGCTCAAGTAATGACAGGTTTACCAAACATCACAGGCGGGCCGGTGGTCAGTTCGACCGGGCCAGCGATGCAGGGCGACAACATCAGCGGCATCAGCGGCGGCGGGATCGTCGAGGCGTTCAGCGATATTTCACGGAGAAATCAATGGTTGATACCGGGACTGATCGGTCTGGCTGCTGTCTGGCTCTTGACGCGAAAGTCTGGCCGTCGTCGGAGTCGTGGCCGCAGGAAGTAATTGACGGCTTTGCGTACCTCTCTGCATGGCAATACGTCGTTTGGGACGTGTTTGCCATGCAGGAGGCACACGCAGCAAGGAAGCTTGATTTGGTGGTCTGGTATGAGGCCGGGCAGATCGTCGGGGCCAACGTGATCAAGCTAAAGCAATGCGTCGGCGGTCTGGATATGGAATTGCTTTGCAGCTACGGCAAGGCAGACGGTCGTATCAGGTCGGCGTATGTGCTGGAAAGGTTGATCGCGTTGGCAGAGTCAAAAGATTGTCAGAGCGTGAGCATGGCAAGCCCGCGACGAATCGACAAGTTGTTCAACAGATTGAGCAAAGGCAAACGTAAATTTGTGCCGGTGGAAACACTCTATCGGCTGGAGATAAACAATGGGCAAGGGCGACAGCAAGAGTGAACAGAATCAAAAGTCGTTGACGGCTAACGACGAATCGATTCTATCGGCGTCCGGTGGTTCAACCGTGTACGACGTGTCCAACGTGGACGGCGGCGTAGCGATTGAGGTTAACGGATTACCGGGTTCGGATGCGGTCAAGATCGTGCAGGAGTTAACGAGTCTCGGCACGACGATGGCCGAGGGATTCCAAGCCCAATTGGACAAGACACAAACGGCGGTAAGCAGCATCGCCACAACCGCGACAGGAACACAAACCGAGTTAGACCGGCTGGTCAACAAGCTGATTTTACCGGGTGTTCTGCTGGTCGGTGGCATGATGCTTTTGCCAGTAATCAAAGGAAAATAAACATGAGTGCAGGCGATTTTTTTGATCAACCATACCGCGTGTATGACATTGACTTGACGACGGCTCAAGCCCGTTTCGAGATTCCCGAAGATGCAAGCGGGATGCGTTTCATCAGTGCAGATGATGCGACACAGGAAATTAACGTGCGATTCAATGACAGTTCAGCGAATCCCGTTCCGATCTCCGTGGGTGGTGGTGTCAAGCATTATGAGATTAAGACGGTGTATCTCGATTGGGAAGCAAACCCCGGCAAAATCGCCCGGCTCGCTTTCGTCGGTTCATCGTTTGATGTCGATCCGACCAAGATGGAAGTTTACCCATCAAATCCGGTGAGCAACGTTGAGATTGTCAACGATGGCGACAATCCCGTGATCATCGGCAAGGGATTGACGGACGTTCAAAACGCATTACCGGCAGGTGCGACGATCTGGGAAAAAACCGGGACGGGTAATTTCTCAACGTATCAGGTCCCCGGCGGAAAAAAGCTGATCGTGACCGACTTTGTTGCAGGTTCTGCAACGGCAAACGAGTGCGGGCACGTGGCTGCACAGACAAGTTTGTTTGACCAATACCTGCGCAAGCCGTGGGGAGTTGCAAACCCGATACAACCCTATTGGGTGATCCCTGCCGGGCATTACTTTGGCATCTATGTCACCAGCGGAAACGATGTCGATTACCGTGCAGACGGTTATCTCGTGGACGCATAAACCAACCATGCAAGCAATCCAACACCAACCAAGGAAACCGGAAATGAAATCAATCATCAGCCTTATCGTCATCATCATTCTGGCCGTCTACGCTGCAACATCGACCGGCTGTGCAACGTCGTCCAGCCAGCCACAGGTGCAAGCCCAAGCCAGCGAAAACGGCGGTTCATGGACGCATCAGAATACAGGTCAATACGTTGACTTGTCCGGCGTCAGTAGTGGCGGTCTGAGTATTCCACAGCAGGACAAAGACACAGGCAACCCGATCAGCCTGGGCGAATCTGATATCAACCCCGATCAGGCACAGCAGGCCGCGAGCGACGGCGGCAGGCCGTTTGTGTACATCAGGTCGTTGACAATCAGTCAGAGCGTCCGAGGCGGTGCAGACGCCAAGCGTGGCGGTGAAGTGAGCCAGTCACCGGGCAACGGTAACACCGATCAGACCAGCGACAACAAGCCAGACATCGACGGCAAGCTTGATGTCGGCGGCATCGGTCTGTGATGAAATGAGGCTTGACGGTGCCTGTCTTGAAACCGTCCGGCGATGTCGTCTAATCGGGAGGACGCCTGCACCATGTGCGGGAAATGTGGGTTCGAGTCCCACCGGTCGCCATTTGTTTAGTTTGTGAAGGTAAACAAAAAGGTAAACAAACATGAGGCGTCAGATTAGAAAACGAAGTCAAGTCGGTGTTGTCGGTCTGATGCTGGTCATGCTGATGAATGCACAGAGGGAAATGTGGCAGATTCGATCCGATTTGAATCTCGTCATGGTGGCCGTGGGCGTGGCAAGAGTTGAACCAAAGCAGATAACTGCGGACGTTGACAGCAAACAAAAACCCAAGTTTAATACCGTTATAAGTGATTACTTTTTGACGGGGATTGACCATGGGCCGACATACGAAAAACCGTACGCGAACATCGGTGATGATAGACAATCAAATCCTGAACCGCCTTCGGCAGAAGGCACGGAGCAAAGGGACGTCAGTATCGGAAGAAATGAACAAGCTGATGTGGCAAGGTGTTTTTAACGGACCCAATTATGCCGAAAAAGTAACATTATCGAAAAAATGGGATAACATCAGTACTATCGTTAAATCTTTACTAGAAAACAACCTAGAGATTCGTTCTTGAGAACAAGCAAATATCCAATTATACATAACGTATATTATCGGACCTTAAATTGGAGAAGGGCGGTAAAGTAGTATAGGCCAATAACTTACAATCTTGCCTGTTTTGACACTTATGGACGAAAATTTCCATAAGTCAACCCCGTTTTGTTACCGATTCGGGGTATTTTTGTCTGAAAAGCTACCGGATTCCAACACGCATTCCTCCGCATCCTGCATCACATCTGCCAGACTCACCCACCATGCAGAATCCTTGTCCTGATCATAACGACACGCCCGGTAAGTCCCGGCGTTGATCCGTCGCATAATCGTGTTATGGCTCACGCCCAGCATGCGGGACGCCTCGGCCCGTGTGACTACCGGCCCGATCTCTTTGGCTACCTTCCGCCAAAAGAACATGCGACGAACCTCCACGCTCGGATTGTTCTTGCCACGCTTGAACGGCGGTCCCATCTTGGGACGTTCGCCCATACGACGACTCCGGCGTTTTGGATTTAGTGGCGTTTCCACCCGGTTGAAAATGTCGAATTCCATGACCGGAATTATCATCTGACATTGCCACCGGGTCAACCCTTGCCACGCCCACGGCCACCATGACGAGATTCAAATCGGATCGAATCTGATACATGTCACGCTGAGTATTCATCAGCATGACCAGCATGACCGCAAGTGTTCCTGCTGTCCCGCGTTTTCTAATCTTGCGCGTGATCATCGCTTTTTCTTCCGCTTGGGCTTGCTCCGCGTGTGAGCCTTGACGCTGACACGTGTGGACGTTTTACGCTTGGTTGACTTGCGACGCTTGCGGGTTGTCCCGCCGCCGAATAACGATAGCTGACTCATGGGTACTACTCCTGATCCTGATTAATGGAGCCGGTGGGATTTGAACCCACGTCCGAGCATTTCCGTCATGCGGTTTTAACGCCCGTCGATTCCAGACTCGCGGCCCCGATGGTCACTTACCCAGCAGACCGCCCGCGTCAAGGTTAACGTCTGTCTGGGGGCTGTTGGTGGGCGTCTGTGCAGTGTCGCTAGCTGGCGTCTGTGTGACCTCACCGCCGCGTTGGGCGTCTGCACCGCCTGTCACGCTCTGATTGACCGTCACGCTCTGCACGTAGACAAACGCCCGGCCTTCCTTGCTCGCGGCCTGCTGCATGGCTTCGGGCGTGATATCACTATCGCCCAGGGTGACCGGTTTCCCGGTTTCGTCGCTCTGTGGTGCTACGGGGCGAACGCTTGCAAGGTCGCCGAGATTGACGCCGACTTGGTTGGTGTTCTGATGCGTCCAAGAACCTCCTTGCTCGGTTGCGGTCGCTTGGTTCTGTGGTGTGCTGGTGGATGTTGCGCAGCCGGTCGATGCTGCAGCATACAGGCAAAGCAGGATTGCGACGATGATGGTGATGATTGTTTTCATTTCAGGTTTCCTTGGTTGGAAATGGATTACTTGCATTGGTTAAATTCACTTGGCAGTGATTGTCTTAAAGAACGTTGCAGGATCGGACCAGTTCGCCTGCTCAGTCGCACGCTGGGCAGCACTGACTACCGAACGTCGCCAAGTGACATGACGGAGCGTGCCGACCATGTTTAACATTGGTGTTGATGTGCCGACGATACCGCCGCCGATACGGATGGCGTTACCGGTTTCCCAATCCACGCCGACCGAATCCTGATCGTGGGACGTGCCACCGGTCGCACCGTCAACGTATGCCCACGCCGCACCGCTTGTACTGTCGTAGGTATTGAGCAATCGTCGTAGCGTGCCGTTAGACAGGGCGTCTGTCCGATACTGATGAGCCGATGCCCCCGCCGCATTCGTCACACCCCACCAAACCGCCTCAGTATCGCCGTACATCACTGCCGCACACTCAAGATCAGTACCATCCTTGGTGTTGGTCACAAGGTTGTTGTAGTCGTTGGACAACAACGTTGTTTTTAGTTCAAGGCCAATCGACAGATCACCGGCCCCGGCATCAAGAATCCCGCCCGTGTTGGGTACGACCAAATGACCCGCACCACCAAAGACCAGACCATCGGCAGACGTTGCAAGCGTGCCGGATACCGTTGCGTGCAAATCGTTCGGTGACAGGTCGTACATGGTTCCACCTGCCGGATCGTCCAGCATGGGGAGGAACAAATCATAGTCCACCATGGCAGCATGCCTGCCGTACGTATCGCCCGCTGCTGGCTCGCTACGTGTTCCGTCATACTCAAGCCGCACCGTTGTATCAGATGAGTCTGAAACGTTGGGGATCAGGGCGAGCCAGCCAATAGCTACACCCCACTGTTTAACGGTCGCTCGCGGATACTCCGTAGCACCATCAGCAGATTTAACACGGACATCACCGCCGTCGGGACGAATGATGGCACGGGCTTGATTGCTCATGATTGATTTGGGGAACCAGACCAAATGAGACGTATGACCACCGGCTCCAACTTCGCTTGAGTCGATGGTGATTTCATCGTATGGGGTTGCACCGCCCGTAATGGTGAGAATACCGGCGTATGAAAACTTGGCGGTGTTCGCTGCATCGGTCGAACGCAAAAACAGCTTGTGACCAGACGCAAGTATCCACTTCTCGATTTTGTTGCCAGCAGTCCCGCCCATTTCAATCCAACGCTTGGCGTCATTCTCGTCACGAACTTCAATCACGCCAGTATCACCAGACACGACCGCCGACTTGATATCCAACGTCCGACCCGTTGCCAACTCAATGACCAAATCGCCATCGACAGACGTTGTGTCTTTCGTGCCATCCAACCAGAAAGCCGCCGGTTGTTCTGACATATCGATTTGAGCCGCTTCGACCGGCAACGTTGACACCGCTTCAATCGGAACGGGCTTGTCATCAGTGTTTGTGATTTGAACCGTACTCGAACTTGTTACCGGGAACACTTCAAACTTAGACGGGTCTGCCATGGATGCAGCACCTGCAAGCTGTACCGTTGCCTTCTTGCCCTCATTGGCATCATAGGCTATCCAAATCCTTTCGATAGCCATGTGGGCATATCCCATGCCTACCTGCCATGTTTCCCACTCTGCGGTACTGTCATTGATCTTCACCCTGATTGCTTGGTCGGCATCACTCGCGGACGTGAATCGGATAATGTGTGCATCGACTGCAAACTCATAACCTACCTCGGCAGTGTCGAGATTGATACGAATCTGTCGTCCCGGATTTCTTAATACATCTGGCATTATTTACGTCTCCAGAACATCATTGCCAATACCAAACCGCCGACGATAAATCCGGGCAAGATCAGTTTGTTAATGATGCGTTCAAGTTCTGTCTGTGTGCCGGTTGCAGTTGTTGCAATGGCGTTAATGTTTTCCGATTGGGTTTTTACTTGATCCTGAATGCCACCGATTACGCTGGATGCACCTTGTATCAATGCGTCAACGATTCCCAGCACTTCACCACCCGGCAAACCGTTGACTGTCACGTTAGCGTCGCCTTCGGTTTGACCAAGCTTGTAGACCGTTGCACCTGAGCCCGCGTACAACACCGACTCATCGGAATTACTCAGGCTTTTTTGCTTTTGGCTTGATTCGCTTTTGCTTTTTGTTGACACTGCAAAACCTTCCGGTATTCATAGGCTATTGGCTCGTAGCCCTTGCCCAACTTGTTAATTTTTCTCGGGCTTCCCATCGTCACGCTGACACAACCTTTTTCCATGGCCTTAGCTTCAATGGACGGCAGGACATACTTTGCCCACATGCCACCCCGTACCGAATACGCACCAAGAATCTCAAGGTTCAACCCACCGACGGTGTCCTGAAACTGTGTCACCGTTGCCCCGATGGTTTTGCCTTCGCAATACCAAACGATCAAATCAATTTCACCCGCCGATTGCGCTTGTTGCATCTTGTCGGTTGTCCATTGTGTGAATGCCCAACCGTCTCGAATACTCAAGCCTTCGATGACTTCCGTCGGCCACGCTTGCCACGTTTCCCAGACCTTCCCGCGAACATCCAAATCCCCGCCAGTACCAACAATCCCGCGATTAACCATGGTTGCTGCCTTGCAATGTCGCCCAACTCGTCAACGAACCCGCCGCCGACGCTGCTGGTATTGTTACCTTGACTCTGCGGGGCTGTGCCTGAGATGGCAGGCCCCGACGATAGACTGATTGGATTACCTTGCGGAATACTCATGACAACTTGCCCCACAAATACGCAATCAGGACAACGAGCAAGCCGCCGCCGATGATGTATTTCAAATTACCTTTGGCGGTCTGCTCTGCTGTGGTGATGGTCATCTCGCCAAAGCTTGCACCAAGCCCTCCGATATCAGTTCCGGCCAGAAAATCAGCAACGTCACCCGTCGCTGGCATCTGTCCGTAAAATGCCGCGTCTTGATATTCAGCAAGTCCACGGCCTTCAACCTTGGCGGTTAACGACTCCATAAAAAAGCCGATTTCCTCCCACCACGTCAACGGCCTGCCGATGGTCGCTTCAACTTCTGCACGTGTTACGGTTGCCATGCTGCCCTACTTTCTCAATAGAGCCACAAGGCCAATCAGACCCGCAACGCCTGCAATGATCATCACAACGCCTGTGCCGGTGGTCTTGGTCAGACCGCCGAAAAAGCTGTTCTGTGGCGTTGTGGTGCCTGCTGTTTGCAGACGGTCATTTCGCTCTGCCGTCGCTTTGTTCACCTGTCCGGATGCCCATGCGTTTATCGCTGCATTGCCTGCACCAACGGTGGTATTGATCAAGCCTTTCAATGCACCATCCAACCAACCGCCTGACTGTGTGACCGGTGCTACCTGCTCGGTCATGTCACGCGACTGGATGTAATAAGCGTCATTGGTGCCTGGCGTGTTCCACGGTGTATTAACAAGGTCTTGTAAAGACATGAAAAATGTCCTTTCATCCCGTGCATGCCCTGCCGGTCAGACATCACCGGCAGGGCTTGGGAAATGGAATTTCACGAAACATCAAGGACGAAGAAATCTGTCATAAACCACATACATGCGATGGCTGTCGCCTTCTGCGGGCTTGGTCACGTTGAAGTCGAGACGGAAACGCTGGTCAGACTCAAACGAAAGCATTTGCTCCCAATGGCCTGGCGTCATCAAGTCAACGACATAAACACCGGTCTGCAACTGTGTGAACTTATAACGGCTCTTGTTGCGAACCTGTAATTTTGTCGCGGTAAGCTTCTGATGCGTTGCCTCTCCGGCTTTGATGCTGACTGAATTGAGAATGCCGTCAGCAAATTCGCCATCGGTTTCGGTGTAGACGATCACACGCGAAAATACGTGTTCTTGCGTCAGATCGAACGGCAGGGACTCGCGGGTTGCAGTGACCGGGATTTCATCGGTGGTCATCAGGTGCAGCAGATAACCGCCGTAACCGGTGGCTCCTGGAATGCCCTTATCCACGCTGAAAGACTGCTCAACGTCAACTTCAAACTTCACGTTAGAAATCGAGTTGGTGCCAGCCGACCAGATGTCGGACGCATCGCCCCACTGGATTTCTAAATTCGCTGTCGTTCGTGACACGTCAAGCGGTGACATCATTGCCGCCCCGCCATGCTCGGCCAAAGCCGCGTTGTTGGGGATGTAAAAATGAATCCTGGCCGAACCGCTGCCATTAACGCCTGGCTGGGATGCGTACGGGGATTCACGGAAATAAATCTGATGAATGTATGGCAACACCTTGCCCTGCAAGCTGATGATGTCCGAAGTGCCGCCCGTCTTGAGACGTAGCCACTTGATCAGATTCAACGCCTTGGCCGCCGTCAATTCACCAGCATCGTCGGACTCCCAATCAAACGACATCATGCATTCAATCCCTTGAATACACTGCTCGGTGGGAAGTCGGACATTCCGCGTGTTACCTGCTGAAAACTCGATGCCATCCGTGGCAACGAACTGTTTGCGAAAGTTGACAATCTGCTGATTTGTGACGGGGACGCCGGTTAAAGTTGGCATTGTTTGCTTCCTTGCTCTTGCTGATATCAAATTGACCTGGCGAACGGCTTAGCCTGCCACGTTGGACGCCACGCCCATTACCTTGCCCTTGCCCCAGATCAGAGCAGGAACGAAAAGGACAGTACCGACGGCAAGAGCCAGACCGGTGATGACGATGGTTCGGATTTCGGTTTTCTTAAGGCCAAACATTTTTGTTCTCCATGTGCTGGTTTGTGGGTTGCTCCCTTGCTTCCCTGATTCTTTTTCCAACTTCACACGCGGTATCTGTAATGCCAACCCCTTTTTTTCAAGATGGAATTTCGACGGTCCCGGTGACGGCCTGCTGCATGCGATCCAAGCGGATATATTTGAACTGGGGCAGACGGTATGCATGAGCCAGTTCGGGACAGTTCCATTCGCTGGCCAAATCCTTGCATTCGCCACGCTCGACGTTGAAGCAAACTAACCGTGTGCATTGGCTTCTGGCCGCTTTTTCAAGGTAGTTTTTCCATCCCTGACCGATCAGAACGGTGCTATGTCCACCACCGCCACGCTCGGGGCAAAGATGCCGACCACGGACGCACATTTCCAACATTTCGTTTCGATATTTGCGGAATGCAACCACGGCCTCGTCGATGATTGCGCAGCAAAATCTACTCTGCCAAAAAACCGAACAAAATTCTTGAAAGTCGGGTGTGACGTAATTCGCACGCCAACCGCCGACGTTCTGCCCGCGTGCCGGTTGCGTTGGATCGTAGACGATTACCGGCTTAGAATTTGCCCGCAAAAGCCCAGCCATCCTCCTTGCGTACAGAGTCTTTCCGCTTTGTGTCTGACCGATTATCGCTGTGTTCGTTAACGCCATTTTTCCCGCTTTCCTTCTTTGCCTTGTCCAGACCGATACGAGCCATTGCATAAAATCCGACCGCCAACACCAGAGCCAACCACCACGGCACGTGTCGCCCGTCTGTGGCCCCTGCTGCTGCCTTGCCGACCATTTCCCGTTCTGAATCTGTCGGCTTCCATTTCTCGCCACCGCGTTTTTGTGCAAAGTTGAAAATACCATCTGAGATCACCCGTCCGGCTTCCGGCCCCATGGACACGCCCGTCCGTTGCTGCTCAGGTTGCGGATCGGTGGGAACACGGACAAAGCCATCGCCGTCACCGTCCGTCACCGGTTCGGCTTGCGGTTTCGGTTTGGGTTGCTCTGTGTTGTTATCCGTGTTTTGCGGTTTTTTGACGGTGTCAGACGGTTTTTTCTTGGTGAACTTACCGCCCGGCCCACGGGGTTGTGACCGTGAGACCGCCGCACGTTTCACGGCAGGCTTACCGTCGCCAGACGGTGTATCACCGCCCTGCACTGCTTTTGCTGATGCTTTGTTTCGGCTTAGCGTCTCACCTACGGTTGACGCGGCTTCTGACGGATTATCTGACGGTAAATGTTCCAGTTCCTTCACGGTTGAAATCTCCTGTGTTACGGTGATGGTGTCCGTCATCCACCGTATCAGGAGGTATCTCTACCGTGAACACTGCCCGTAAAATCACCGTCTACACCGTCGCCACCGTTGCCATCACCGTGACCGTCGCCGCATTCGCCGCCGTTGCCGCCGTTGTTTTACCGTTACTCACCGTTGCCGCCGCCGTCATGCTTGCATGTCGGAAAGCGTGTGCTGATACCCCGGCTTCTGACTCTCCCTCACCGGTTCCGGTTGTGGCCCATGTAATTGACCGACCGGATAGTGACGATACCGCCGAGCCTTCTCGTTCTGCTGATCCTGAAGCTTCAACTCCGCCCGACTATTGCGAGCAAGCCGTGCCCGAATCTTGTCCTGAATGTCACGCACTGCATTTGGCCCACTGAATTTTTGACGCATCACCGTATTAACCGCCTCGATCACATCAATCGGCTCGGCTTCTTCTATGTCCTTACGCTGGCACGCAAGGACAGATATTGCACAACCGATCACCTGAGCCGTTAACTGATCCTCTTTGGCTTTGACGGCTTTGGCTGGAACCAATGCACACGCGGTCTGTGAGCCACGATAACCGTGTTGCACCACCTGCCACCAGTCAGCGTCCTGCCGTCTGCTACGCTTGTCCAGACGCTTGACGATCATTAACCACTTTCTCGTGAAGTATGACCACAAATGATCCTGCTCGCGGAATAAGTCGGCCATGGTATCAATGCCGCACTCGGTTAATTTTTGCCGCATCACCTGAAATTCAACGCGGATAACTCGGTGCTTTTCTGTCAGATCGTCGGGACTGATACCCCAGACATCGAACATCCACCATTTTTGTGATTTGTCGCGTATTTCCATGGGCTTGTCATACATTCGGCATGACAGTTTTGACCCACCGGCCCCCCATCCGATCTGCGACAACTTCCTACGCGTCCGGTGCATTGAATCTTTAGCGGCCCGAGTAACGACATGATCCATGATGCCGACTTTCCAGTCTCTGGCGTGCATTGCCACGTCAACGCACATATCCACGCGGGAAGGCTTCATGTCGACCACGACGCCGCCCATGGCCTGAATGACCAATCGGCACCATCTGCACAACTCCATCACGCCGAAAGTCCATAACGCTTCTGATCGCAACTCGATCATGATTGACGGCCTGCTGTTTGGCGTCATCCAATCGCCCATCTTCCATGTCATGTATTGACTTGAAAGCATGAAGTTGTATCCACCTGCCCCCCAGCTTGAAACGTTGAACGACCACGCGGGGAACCCCTTCACGCGGATCACGTCGGGGAACTCGTTACGCTCCTCGTTATTCGCCCTGGCTTTGTCCTCGGCCAACCGCTTGAACCATTGCGTTGTTGGTTGTCCGTCTTGCTTGTAGGTCTGAGTTTGCCACTCGACATTGCAAGTGATGTACAATGTGTCTATTCCGTTGGCAAGCACTTTTGCGGGTTGATCGTTCGCCAAAACTTCTACCCCTGCATCACCGCTTGCCCGTTTGCAGGGGGGCTGGTAGTCACCAGCCCCCCTGCTTTTATTTTTCCGATTCGTCGCCGTCTTTGGCATCCTTGCCACCTTCCTGCTTTCCAACCACCCAAAACTTACCAACGGCAGTCTGACCACATTCGGCTTCAACCGCCTTACCGTCTCGCATACGACACAACCAACAAACGCCGTCCTTATGGCCGTCAATCGTCACGTAACAACCGCACACATCGCACAGCTTTGTAACTGGGTTTGAGAACGTACAATCCATCATTTACCGTCGCTTTCTTGTCTCGACCTGCTCTGGCGTACATACTCCGCTTCAATCCGCTTATGCTTGGCCGTAACCAACCGCTCAACACGAACCGCCTCAGCCATCAACTTGGCCATCTCAACAATCAATTGCTTGTTTTCATCATCTTGAGTACAGCTATCAACATTCCGAAACGCCCGGCTTACCGCTTCCGTTACGCCCCACAACATCGCAGTCGCCTCGGCGTAATAGTTAACGTCTCTTACAGGTACATCCATCGTTTTTCCCTTTATCCAAGTAGTTTTTCGGTTTTAAACGTTTTCATAAACCAATACACGCAAATCACAATCCGCATCTGCAAACATTTTCAACAATGACATGACCGAATTCTTAAAACCGCCATTTGTCGAATCTGCCCGCATCTGAACCAACAATTTCATCTGTTCTTCGATAATTTTTCTCATCCCAATAAGTAAACGAACCACCTCATCCCGGCTTAAACGCTCATCAGTCTTCTTACAATCACACTCCCAATCATCCGGCGGATTTACCGTTGAACAACCGCACACACTGCACGAGACTTCAACGCCCAACGGCTTACAGTTCGGACAATTCCAATCCCACGGAGCATCAATTGCCATGCATCCACACTTGCCACACTTAACGCCTCTACCCATCGTTTTTCCCTTTATCTAAGTAGTTTTTCGACTGTAATATGCCCAACTTCCCGCACCTCTCCAACCAATTCGCCAATCATCCGGTTAACCTTGCAAGAACTCCTCGGTGCCACTTTATCCAGTGATTTTTCAGCCTCTTTAAGCGACCACAACGCACACTTCATTGCCGCCACTGCAGCGGCCACCAAGCGTTCATCTTCGTCCATCACTTACCCGCCTTTCTCGCTTTTGCCGCCCGTGCATTGCATGTGATGCTGCAATAGATCGAACGTGCCGACCGGCCCTTGATTTCACGGCCACAGGTCACGCAACGCTTAGGCTCTTTGTTCTTGACTGGCTTTCCTGCCAACAACAAACGCACCGCGTTACGACTCACACCGCCACGCTCTACGCCCGTGTCACACAACTCAATCGTCAAGCCTGTCGGCGTCACGTCCAAGATGCGACACAGACGCCAATACTCATCACCGTCGGTGTGATTGATCCATGACACGTAGGCCAACGCCTTACGCGGCACGTCCTGCGGAACCGGCATGCTCTGTACTTCTCCGATGTGTTCGAGCATGAGCCTTGCACCGTGTTTGACTTTGCGTGACTGTTCGCGGATCAACTCCAACCGCGTACGCTCCGTTTGCAAATTGGGGTCGATTGATGACGCTTGCATCCTTGCGCTTGATTGCATTTGCTGCTCTCCTGTTTTTTGACATGACCGCCGAACGCCGACGGCTTTGATCTATGCGTTGCTTTGTGACTTGACGGACTGTGACATCCTCCGATTCAATGCACACGCATTGACCGTTAAACCAACTCACCGTTTCAATGTCTTTGATGATTTCCCGACGACGCTCAACCGCCTCACGATGGCCCACAAGGTCAAACGGTGCTATGCCCCGGTAGATCGGGTAACGCACCGTGACGGCCCGCATACGCCCCGCCCGCGTTGACTGGTGATGCCATTCCTTACGCTCTGTGCGATCCGGTAGCGTGACCAGCACTTGCACGGCCTTATCCACCTGATTGACTGTCATGATGATGCCCGGACACTTGAGCCATCGCCCATGATGGCACGTGAAAACTCGAACCCTGTCGCCCGGTAATACGAAATTATTGCTTAACATAAGCTGCCATCCTTGGCAGCCGGTTGGTGTGTCGCACTTTAAACAAAATCAGCCAACGTCAAAAAACTTGACGGTGGCTGTAATATCTGTTCCAATTGTGCATAGCTGGTCATCACCAAAACACCTTACCGGCTCAAGGCTCAGGGATGCTGCTAACATCCGCTGAGCCGTTTTTATAGTTATTGGACAGAACATTAACTAAGATTTCGATCCGCGTCAACAAGAAAAATGGACCTAAACCGGCTCTTAAGTGCTTAATTTACCGTATATTATCGGACCTTAAAATTTGGCAGGGGGGTGCAAGTTCGGCCCCGATATAGGCTTGTATTTTGCCTTGGTTTGTATTGAGATGGACTTTGTTCGTCTGTCCTGTCTTAAATGACTTGTTAATCAAGATCGAATTCTTCAAACACCGGATACCTCAACCGCATGTCCGACACACCTTTGGCAGACGCCACGCAGGAACTTCTGGCAACCGCACGCAACGCGCATCAGAACGCTGTCAAAGCGCTCATGGATCTTCAGGAACCTGAGGGTTACTGGTGTGCGGAGCTTGAAGGCGATTCGATTCTCCAATCCGAGTATGTCCTGCTCAAATGGATCATCGACCAGGAAGACGATCCACGCATCCCCAAGATCATCAAGTATCTCCGCAAGCAGCAAAACGCTGATGGCAGCTTCGTCCAATACCCGGGTGGCAAAATCGATCTGAGTGCCACCGTTAAAGCTTATTTCGTCTTCAAACTCGCGGGTGACGATCCCGATGCGCCGCACATGGTTAAAGCCCGAGAGCAGATCCATGCCCACGGCGGCGCGGAAATGTGTAACAGCTTCACCAACTTTTACCTGGCTGCACTGGGTCAAATCGACTACAACGCTGTCCCCAGCATCCCGCCGGAGATCATCATGCTGCCCAAGTGGTTTTATTTCCATTTGGATAAGGTTTCAGCATGGTCCCGAACGATGATCACGCCACTGAGCATTGTGACATCGCATCGCCCTGTTCGAAAATTATCGGACTCTCAAGGGATAGGGGAGTTGTATCTCGATCAAACCCGTCGTAACAAACTCAAGCCCACCACGTTCAATCAGCATCGCACCTGGACGACGATTTTTTACTCCATCGACAAGGTTCTCAAACTTATTGAAAAGTCTGGCTTGACACCGCTGCGTCGTCGTGCGTTACAGCGTGTTGAAGACTGGATCATCGACCACACCGATCGTAGCGATGGCATGGGCGCGATTTTCCCGCCGATGGTTTACATCTTGATTGCGTTGCGTGCCCGTGGCTATGCGGATGATCATCCCAAGATTCTCGAAGCGCATAAACATCTTGATGACTTGATGATTCACGATGAAGCAAACGATGAGATTCGCATTCAACCGTGTTTCTCGCCGATCTGGGACACGGGTATTGCAGCCTATGCGTTAACCGAACTGGGTTTCAAACGTGAAGACAACGACGCTGCAGATCGTTGCGCCAAGTGGCTGCTCGAAAAGGAATGTCGCAAAGCTGGTGACTGGCTTGCCAACGTCAAAGACAAAACCGTTGAGCCATCGGGTTGGTTCTTTGAGTACAACAACGGTTTCTATCCTGATGTGGATGACACGGTGATGGTTGCCATGGCATTGTGGCGGATGGGTGGTGAAGACGCCAAAGCGGCTGCAAAACGCGGGGTGAATTGGATCCTGGCGATGCAGAATGATGACGGTGGGTGGGCTGCGTTCGACAAAACAGATGAACGCCCTATCCTCGAGCATGTCCCCTTTGCGGACCACAATGCCATCCAAGACCCCTCCTGCCCGGACATCACCGGCCGGACGCTTGAGTGCATGGGACATCTGGGATATGACCAGACGCACCCTGCCATCAGCCGCGCCATTGGCTTTATCCGATCCCGCCAGGAACACGATGGCTGCTGGTTCGGTCGCTGGGGTGTCAACTATTTCTACGGCACATGGCAAGTCGTCGGCGGGCTCTATAACATCGGCTATGACATGAGCGAAGACTGGATTCAAAAAGCCGGTCAATGGATCAAAGACCACCAACAAGTTGATGGCAGCTTCGGCGAATCCTGCGATACCTACGAAGACGAATCCCTGCGTGGCACCGGGCCATCCACCGCATCGCAAACCGCCTGGGCTGTGATGTCACTGATGGCCATCTACGGTCCACAAGACGCTGATGTCCAACGCGGCATCCAATGGCTCTGCGATACCCAACTCAAGGAAGATCATCCCACCAGCGGAGACAAAGCCGGAAGCTGGTACGAACCCTGGTTCACCGGCACGGGCTTTCCCAAAGTCTTCTACCTGCGCTATCACCTTTACCGACTCTATTTCCCAATCATGGCCATCGGACGTTGGATGCGATTGTACAACGAGGAAACCGGTTCAACGGCTGCGGAGATTTGAATATGGATTCGGGGGAAAATCAGCAACTGACAAGTGATGAACCTATCACGGATGACAAGCAAATCAACAAGGCGATTCACGATGTCTTATTGAATATCTTTTGTCCAAACTGTCAGTACAATCTCCGCGGACTCATTGGCAGGGAGGTTGATTGTCCTGAATGTGGACATCGATGTAATCTCTCTGAACTGGTCGCAGTCAAATGGGATAAGCCATGGTATAAAGTGCCGGGTTATGACAAGCTTTGTCTACCGGTTTATGTGATCATTTTGGTTCCTGTAATTTTCTTTTGTTGCGTTGGGGCTTTGGTTGACTCGCGCATCAATGCGATGCTTGGCCCAATGATAGTTTTGGGTGTTTATTTGCTCAGTTATATTTCACCGTATTTGGTTTTCAAATCCATGCGCGGCATTTACCTGGCAATGCTACTTCACCTGATCGCATTTGGTTTTTTCATGTCGATACCGATCTTCATATGCACGGTGATATGGAGTGTGGTTATGCTTCATGACATGGGCGTAAACGCCAATCTCATGATATTGGCTGCAATGTTTATCTGTGTGGCAGCGAGTGTCGGGTGTTTTTATTCCATTCGATATGCACGCAAATGGGATCGCTATGTTGCACAGCAATGTATCGATCACTATCTCAAACATTTTCATGATGCAAAATAAAATGCGTTACTTAAATCACCGGCAAGAACAATTGATGCATGCGGCGTCGAAGTGCTGCATCATCCGGCAATGCCAATGATTGATGGGTAGATTCGATTGTTGCTTGCCAATCCTGTTGGGTTGGACCTTTGTCGGCATCAATCATATAGATGTTGAGTAGCTCAACACACACGCCCTGTTGTCTCAAAAATGCTAATGCGGCAAGTTGCTGGACGTAGCTTGAATTTGCAGGCCAGATTACGTTGTCAGCGACTTTGTATTTACGTATGGCATCGCTGAGATAGGTTACCATCGCGGGTGTGAGTTTGCTTTGGCGTTTGGAAGTTGCAACGGACATTTGATCCGGGTGCGTCATCGCAGAGACCAGCAGCCAATTCCAACCGACGTTGCCGATCTGAATACGGCCGACGGCATCCCATTTCAAAGAGGGGGCATCACTCCCCTGCCACAATGTTTCCCAGGCGGTTTTGGCTTTGCCGTTACCCAGAAAACGCAGGCCATCCCATGTGCAGATGTCCGGCGAATCAATGGTCGGATGATCTTGATGACGCCAGACCACCCCACCGGCATTCATGGCTTGACAGATTTTGGTTTTGAGTTGCTTAGGCTTGTCAGCCACATAACGCGATAGCATGTCGTGGCCGGTGACGGTTGAACGTTTGGCAGTTTTGACTTTTGGCATGATTGATCCCCATCGGCGGTATCTTGATTTTCGGATCTTTGATGCGATTGGTCAATCAGCCCTTGTTGCTTTCGGCGATCTCGTTTGCGTGTTTGTTCTGTGGATCTTTCAACCAACGCAAACACCCCCAGACAACCAGTGGCCAAAGATGTAGACAGACACGGTTGATCCCCTGGCCTGCAAACTCACGGACATCGCCATAGGAGAGAACCGCAAAGACCAACTCGTAAGCCAACGCATTAAGGATCAAGACCAACAGCCAGATTTTAAACATCGGTTCACGCACCAGTGTTTTCTTGACACCCATGACCAACGGCAAGGTGACCAGGAGCAATAGCATCCGCCAATCAAAGTCATAACGAATGACCCGTAAAAATGTGGACAAAACAGCTTGGTGGCGCTCCCATTGCAAAAGGCGTTGGAAGGGACCATCATCCGGAGATTGGATAAATAACGGATTGAGTTGGCTGGCTGTCAATTTGCAAAGGATGTTCCAACTCACAAAAGGCAGCATCCCCAGAATCAACCATACTAGTTTTTTAATGCGGTTGTCATTCAACAGTAGGATGCTCAGCGTTAACGTCAAGCAAAGCACCAATCCTTCATTCTTGGTGGCTGAAGCTATGCCTGCCAACAGGCCAGCATAACACCACAGTAATCTTTTCCCCTGTGCTTGGCAGGCTTGATCAATCAGAACCATCACGCCAAGCAGGTAGCACGCATACAAATGATCTGCATATTGAGATGAAACGTGGAACAATAAAAAGGGCATCCCACCTGCCAATATGATTACTCCCAGTAAACCACGTTTGACGCCCTGTTCCAGTTTGATCGCGCTGAACGTCAAGAGCAATAGGATGCCTGCGAAGACAAAACTCATTGCCATCGGCCATGTTGGCGTGAGATGGTTTAATGCGTATCGCCAACCGCGTGCCAATCCACTGGAAAACAGCAGTGGATAATCCGATTGCGTGAGTTCAGGTGAGAAAAGATGGGGCCAGTGGCTTTGGCCTGCTGCCATGAACCGGGCTTTGAGATTCCAGAATGCATAGGCGTCGGCATGGCCATGGACCTGATGTGACATCAGGTGATACACGCCTGTCATTGCGATCCCCAATAGCACGAGTGTTCCGGCAGATAACAGTCGATCAGTCCATGCTGATTTCTTCTTTGATATTGATTGCGTGTGTTTTGAAGATCGATACCGCCAAAGCAAGACACTGATGATGACAAGTAACACGTCTGTGATCAGTACACCGGTGAAGGTCGTCTGTGCATGCACAAGCATCAGTAATTGATATCCCAATGCATGACAGGCATAGCCGGTGAGAAAACCGAAGCTGATTCGCATCGACCAGCCATGCTTGGATATGTCAGGCCATAGCCGTTGACAAAGCAATAACCCCGTCAGCATACAGGGGATCAAACTCAACATGGCAAGGACAATCATGGCTGATCCCCCTGCTGCTTTTGCATGCTGGCCATATCAGGCGGCCCCAGTATTGCAAGCCCTTTTTGTGTACTGGCAATGAGTTTGCGTCGGGTTAACTTGACGAACTTGTTTAGCAGTTGATCATCAGGAAAGTCGGCGATAAGCCATGGCTGCTGAGCCTGTGGATCAGGAAAAATCAGGATCGGCGAAAAGACATACTGAACCGATTCGAGCCAACTCTCGTTTAATGATTGATCGTTGAGCAATTGGATATTGATATACCCGACTTCTGAACTGGGGATATGCCGGGGAAGATGCGCGAGCCGCTGCTGGGCAAGTCGTAGATCTTTGAGTTCACGCAACTCAAAGACGGGGCTTGAATCTGTCAGATGTGATGTCACATTGTAAAAATGATAAATGTTGCAGACCGCCAGAATCACCAAGGCCCACATGATCAACGCTGTAAAGCGATGTCGCCAGATTGGCTTGGGGCTATTGAGTTCCGTGGCATTCATGACATTGCGTTCGAATCAACCATGATTTTCCAGTGTTTGGATCGCCTGGTCAATGGTCATGGTGCCTTCATACAACGCACGTCCGACGATGGAGCCCTGGATCGGCAGTTCTTTGAGTGCTCGCAGGTGATCGAGTGTACCCACGCCACCGGAAGCGACGATGGGAACCTTGGTTGCCTGGGCCATCTCCAAAGTGGATTCGACGTTGGGACCGGCGAGTGTGCCATCGGTTGCGATGTCGGTGAAGACGATGGCAGCTAACGGCCAATCAGTGACTTTTTCTGCGACTTCCAATGCAGTGGTTTCGGTGGTTTCAAGCCAACCGGAGACGGCAATTTTGCCTTTGCGTGCATCGAGGCCAAGGACGATGCGGTTGTGATATTTTTCGTTGTCCATCAACCCTGCAAACCAATCCCAGTTCTGCATGGCAGCGGTGCCGAGGATGACGCGTTCAACACCTGCATCGAGCAGTTCGTCGATGGTTTCGGTGGTGCGGATCCCCCCGCCGATTTCGACTTTGAGTTTGGTGTTCTTGCAGATCGATTCAATCTGCGGCAGGTGGTACATCCGCCCTTCCTTGGCACCATCCAGATCGACACAGTGAAGCCATGTGCTGCCAGCGTCTTCGAAGATTTTGGCCTGGGCAAGTGGGTCGCTGCCATAGGTGGTCTGTTGGTCATAATCACCTTTGAGCAGTCGGACAACGTTACCGCCACGAAGGTCGATGGCTGGGAAAAGGTACATATGATTCTCCATTCAAAGTCAATGCAAGATCGGCAATGATAGCAGAAATAAAAAACGCGGGAAGCCAACTGATGCAGCTCCCCGCGTGGGACGTTTGGGATTGTGTCACAGGTGATTTACTTGAGGAACATCTCAATCACCGGCACATGGCTATCGGGTTGGACGACGGGCAATTCAAGTGTCAGATTCCCTGCATCCATGGCTGCCTGGACGTTGGTGTGTACGCCAGCGGGCTTGGGCATCTTGATCTCTGATGCGTCATTGAGCAATTGAGCGTATGCAACTTTGTCACGCAAGCCAGGCAAATGCACATGCTTAAACGGCCATGCAAAGAGATGCAAGTAAAGTCGATTCGTCTCGGGATTGTAGGTGTATCGGCAGTCCACCGGTGCTTGGAGACCATTGGGTGCTTCGGTACAGCCATAGATGGCTTTCTTGTGATGATGCATCCACTTGCCGTACTCCGACAAAGCTGCCAGGGCACGCTTGTCGATTTCACCGCGACCGGTCGGACCGACATTCATCAGGAGATTGCCGCCCTTGCTGACGGTGTCCACGAGCATGCGAATGAGTTGGCCCGGTGACTTCCAGGTGGACTCATCACGATGGTATCCCCAGGAACCACTGAAAGTCTGACAGGCTTCCCAGACAACGCGCGTGCCATCGACGGTTGGCCATTCCATGGGCTGGAATTGTTCGGGGGTTTTGATGTCCCAGATGTCCGGCCAATCCAGTCGGTCGTTGAGAATGATGTTGGGAGCCAACTCACGGATCATCTTGTTGAGTTCTTCGGACGCCCAATCTTCGTGCCCTTTACCGACGTAATCATCCGGGCGGTTATCACCATCACGCTTGGGGTAGGAGAAATCGAACCAGAGGATGTCGATATCGCCAAACTCGGTGAGGAGTTCGCGGACCTGGCCATGGAGATATGCGATGTATTTTTTCTGATCACGGTCTTGGTTCATTTTGTCGCGATCGGGATGATTGCGTTGCGAGTGCATCGAGTCAACGATGAAGTCGGGATGACGCCAGTCGATCAGGGAGTGGTAGAATCCGACCTTGATCCCCTGCTCACGGAATGCATCGACCATGGGACGGAGTATGTCTTTGCCGTAGGGTGTGTTGGTGGCTTTGTAGTCAGTGAGTTTGGTATCCCAAAGACAGAAGCCATCGTGATGCTTGGTGGTGATGACGAAATATTTCATCCCAGCGTCGGCTGCTGCCTTGGCCCAGATTTTGGGATCGTAGAGATCCGGATCGAAGTGGTCGAAATATTTCTGATAGTCTTCGTCAGAGATTTCTTCTCGCTGCTTGACCCATTCATGACGGGCCGGAAGTGCGTAGAGTCCCCAGTGAATGAACATGCCAAAGCGGTCTTGGACGAACCATTTGGCGTCGCCGTGCGTGGGACGAATGTTGGGCATCGCTTGTATCCTTTATTGGTTGTAAATCAAACGCAATAGGCAAATTTTAACCAGTATGTCAGTGATAATGGTATGCGAGATGGCGGCAGGGTTGTATCTATTACCGTTTGGAGTTTATTGGGCATTACCCTGCCAGCGTTTGACGGTTGGATCGTGGGGCTCCTGGAAATGGCGTGTGACCAGTCGCAGATAATGTGGCGGTAGCTTAAGCAGGTATGCCTTTTCCTGATCCGTTGTCTCTCTGACAATCTTGCCCGGCACGCCCATGACAACGTGATCGTCAGGCACCACCATGCCCGGCGGGACCACGGCACCGGCAGCGATCAAGCAGCGTTTACCGATACGCGTACCCCCGAGCAATGTCGCATGCATGCCGATGAGTGAACCGTCACCAATCTCAATGCCATGACAGACTGCGTTGTGTCCGATGGTGACTTTGCTGCCAATGGTATTGGCGATGGTGTGATCACAGTGAATGGTCACGTTGTCCTGGACATTGGTCATGTTGCCGATGCGTATGGGCGCGACATCACCACGGATCGAAGCGCCGTACCAGATGTTCACATCCGGCTCCAAATGGACCTCGCCCAAAACGGTGGCCGTGTTGGCCAGATACACGTCATTGATTCTTTCAAAGCTCATGGCAGACATTGTACAAAGAGTTATCAAGTGACATGGTCGTGTTAAGTTCGTGTGGCAATTTGCTTCATGCTCAGTAGGTCCACAACACCCCATTTTATAAGTCAATTGGTCTATCATGTATGTACCTCATGAACTCACGGACATTTCGCATTTTGCTTCTGGGTTTGCTGTGTTTATGGTTCGGCGTGATCGTACCCGGCCATGAGCGTGGGCAAATCGTTCTACCAGGCGGGACTGGCAAACCGGTTACTCGGACCTGCTGTGCCATGCGCGGCGGCGAGTTACAGGTCAGGGGCTCAGATTGTGATCCGCAGCGAAAGCAAAAGCCCTCCCGTGAAGATCAAAAACGCTGCGCACTCTGCCAGCTCATTGCGACGTTGCAGGTCGCCCAAATTCCGAATCTCTCGCTCCCCCCCATGGGATTGCTTGCCATCTCACCGCCGCAACGTGCGATTGGTGTTTCACATCCCGCTTTCTCAGGCTCGGTGCTCGGGCGTGCTCCCCCTGTTTGCTGAACTTCCTTGTATTTCCAAACCATCACGGATGATGTTTTACCAACGCATGCTCCAATGAGCCTGCTGATATCTCAAATAACAAGCAACAGGAAACACCTCATGAAATTGCTTCCTCCTGCGCGCAAGAAGCGTCGCGGTTTTACCTTGATTGAACTTCTCGTCGTCATCTCCATCATCGCCCTGCTCATCGGCATACTGCTTCCCGCTTTGGCCTCAGCAAGACGTTCTGCCCAGACATCACAATGCTTATCAGCAGTCCGCCAATTCTCCGTGGGGATGATGGCGTTCTCGACCGACAACAAGTCCTCGGTGTATCCTTCCGTGGGCATGATGGGTGGGACGAAATGGTATGACCAACTGGACAACCTCAGCTACATCGATCTGACATCAGGGATTCATCACTGTCCCAACGACATGTCCCAATCCTGGGCGGCAGGGACGCGGGACACCAGCTATGCCATCAACGGTTACTTCGCTTCCAATCACATGCCTTACAACGGCATTCGTCTTGAAGACATCGTTGATCCTGCCAAAAAAATCAACATTGCTGAAGTGGCTGATGAACGCGACAAGGATCACTTCATGCCGATGTTCTGGGGCGTGAGTTCGATCTATTCGACCATGATGGCCTCAACGGTTCGTAGCAGCGGTGAAGTAGATTCGGACAACCAGCCTGCAAGCCTGGCAATGCATCGTCATCAGGATGCAGCCAACTTCGGCTTTGCAGATGGTCATGGTGCTCAGCATTCATTTGCCGACACATGGGATGCTGCCAACACCAATGGCAGTCGCATCGTGGACTGGTATGACCCCAAGTTCAAGCCGTAAAAAACAGGCTGAAATCGACATCAATCTTCGACATGATCCGGCTCCGCGTCATACGGCCGATCCGGTTCGACATGCACGAGTACATCACGCAGCTTGGGATACGTTGCCAGGAGAGCATCCTTGACTTCGTGTCCCAGGCTGTGTGCTTTTGCAACGGTCAAGTCCGGCGGGACATGCACATGAATATCTGCAAAATACTCAAGACCACTTTTACGGATACGTAGTTTTTCGACATCGGTCACACCATCAACACACATGGCGGTGACGCGGATTTCTTCCACCATATCACCATCCCCCTGTGCATCGAGCAATTCATTGGCAGACTTGAAATACAACTCCCCAGCAGAGAATAAAATCGCCCCACCGACAACGAGTGCTGCCAATTCGTCAGCAAAGAGATATTTGCCACCCGAGGCCAAGACGACGCTTAAACCGATCAACACCGCCAGTGAGCAAAACGCATCCGCCCGGTGATCCCATGCATTGGCAATCAACGCGCTGGAACCGGTCCGCTTGCCGATCCGCTTTTTGTAGTGGAACAAGCCTTCCTTGATCAGCACGTTCATGCCTGCGATCCACAGCGTCCAGACCGGGGGCAGGATGTGATTGGAGTGCCAATGCGTGATGCTTTTAACGATGGTGATCACCGCCACCACGGCAATGATGATGGCGACACTGCTACCCGCAATGGCTTCGGCACGCGTGTGTCCATAGGGATGTTCAGCGTCGGCTGGGCGTCGGGCGACATGCATGGCAATGAGAACCATGATCGTCGTGATCGTGTCCCCAAGTGAGTTGACTGCATCAGCGAGCAACGCCATGGATTGGCCGACCAAACCCGCAATGAGTTTGACGATCGCCAACATGAGATTGATCCACAAACCGATCCATGCAGCATGACGTGCCTCCCGGTACATCGCATAACGCTTGCGATCCCGGTCGGACACCGTGTTGTCCCCAGCACGGATTCTCATCTCAACATCACGCATACAGCCAGCTCTCCATCGCTGCGAATAAAGTCCCCCATTTTACAACGAATCGTTGATGGTGTCTTGGGATTGATGTTTTTTGGCCCTTCAAAAACAGTGTTCTGGAAGATCAAAGCAACGATGATGAGTCTGGCATTGACGCAATTAGACAGGTCAAAAAACATTCGACGGGTCTTGGACTATAATCTGAGCATGTCCAAAACCCTTTACATCATTGACGGTCACGCCCAGATTTTTCGCGCTTACTTTGCCATCCGTGGCGGGATGAACTCCCCCACCACCGGTGAACCCACGCATGCTGTATTCGGCATGGCCGGGATGATGCTCAAATTACTTAATGACGTCAAACCACAATTCGTCATCATGGCCATCGACACCAAGGGGCCGACCTTCCGCGATGAGATTTATTCAGAGTACAAAGCCAACCGCGAGAAGACGCCTGAAGATTTGATTCAGCAGGAGAAGCGCATTTTTGACATGATCCGCGCCTTTGGTGTGCCGATCATCGGTGTCCCCGGCGCCGAAGCTGATGACATCATTGCCACGCTCTGTAAACGCATCACCGAAGATGACACCCGCAAGGATTGGGACATCCGTATTGTCTCGCGTGATAAAGACCTTGAGCAATTGCTCTCAGAGCGTGTGACGATGTTCGATATTCACAAAGACGAACTGGTCACCATCGACACCCTGCTTGAGAAAAAAGGTCTGACGCCTGCACAGGTAGTGGATGCGTTAGCCATGATTGGTGACACAGCGGATAACATTCCCGGTATCCCCGGCATCGGTCCCAAGACGGCGGTCACCCTGCTGCAGGACTTTGGTTCCATCGATGGCATTTACGAAAACATTGACAAGATCAAAGGCAAACGTCGCGAGAAAATCGAGGCTGCCAAAGACCGCATGCCACTCAACCGACAGTTGGTTCAACTCAAGGACGATCTGGATTTCGAGTTTGATTTGGAAACCGCGACCGTCGGCCCAATCGATAAAGCCATGCTTACGGACTTGTTCCAGACGCTGGGTTTTCGGCGTCACATTAATGACCTCAACAAGATCACACTCGGTGGTGAAGACGAGACGACGGCTAAACCCCAAGCGGTTGAAACCAAGATCGCAGAGACTGCGGCGCCAGAGGGTTTTCTCTTTGGTGAAAGTCTGTTTGATCAAGGTGGTGATACCGGTTCAATTGGCAATGCAACCGCTGCACCCGTTGTCGCGTCCACCAAAGACGGGCAATACACCTGCATCAAAACACAAGCGGAATTGGATGACGCGATCAAGGCGATTCGCAAAGCTGATCTGCTTGCCATCGACACCGAAACCATCGGCCTTGGGCGCAATGTCCCGATCTGTGGCATATGTCTGAGTTGGGAAGAAAAGCAAGGCGTCTACATTCCCATGATCAGTCCGCAGCAGGCTGAGCATCTGGATTCCAAGACCGTCATCGACACACTCAAGCCACTACTCGAAGACCCGACCGTCAAGAAGACCGGCCACAATCTCAAGTATGACGCCCTGGTTCTGCGTCATGCAGGTATCCACCTGCGCGGTGTGGTGTTCGACTCCATGATCGCTGCTCAATTACTTGGGATGGCCAGTCGCGGGATGGATCATCTGGCATTGGAGCTCTTGCAACATCGGATGATTCCCATCAGCCAGCTCATCGGCGAGAAGTCCGCCAAACAGGCGACGATGGACACCGTGCCCCTGGATCAGATTACGGAATATGCTGCTGAAGACGCAGACATCTCACTGCGGTTTTATCACCTGCTGCATCCCCGTTTGGTCGAAGCCGAAATGGCGGACCTCGAAGCGGTGGAGATGCCTCTGGTGGAAGTGCTCAGTGATGTTGAATCGCTGGGGATTCGTATTGACCCGGATGTGCTTTTGGCACAAAAAGAAGAACTCACCGGTAAGCTTGATGAGATTAAGGACCAGATTTTTGAGGTCGCTGGTGAACCCTTCAACCTGGATTCGCCCAAGCAACTTGGTGAGATTCTGTTCCATAAATTGGGCATGCCGATTCTCAAACGCAAGAAGACCGGCCCGTCGACGGATGTCGAAGTGCTGGAGAAGTTGGCTGCACGCGAAGACCTGCCAGTCGGTTCTGAAAAAATGCCGTCCTTGCTACTTGAGTACCGCCAGTTCTCCAAGCTGTGCAATACTTATCTGGATAATCTCCGCGATGCACAGGATAAAACCGATGGCCGGATTCATGCGTCCTTCATGCAACTTGGTGCAGCGACCGGGCGGTTATCCTCCGGCGGTCCCAACTTGCAGAATATTCCCGTGCGAAGCGAAGCCGGTCGACAGATCCGAAAAGCCTTCGTTGCAGCAGAAGGTCACCAACTCATTGTTGCGGACTATTCACAAATCGAACTTCGCATTCTCGCGCACCTGTCCCAGGACCCTGCCTTGATCGAAGCGTTTAACAATGATCAGGACATTCATGCGGCAGTGGCATCACAGGTGTTCAATACCCCATTGGATGAAGTCTCCAAAGAACAACGCGCTCGTGCCAAGGTGATCAACTTCGGCATTGTTTACGGGATTACCTCCTACGGACTTGCTCGCCGGATTGAAGACCTTGATGAACGTGAAGCCCGCGCATTGATCGAAGACTACCGCAAGCGTTTTGCAGGCATTGACCAGTTCCTGCATGAATGTGTTCAACACGCGCTGGATCACGGCTATGTCAAAACCATTCTCGGCCGGCGTCGTCCCATTGATCAGATTCATTCGAGTAATGGCAACACCCGCGCTCTGGGGGAACGCCTTGCCATCAACACTGTTGTGCAAGGTTCAGCCACCGGTGACCTGATCAAGAAAGCGATGGTCAATCTCTACAACCGAATTTATGACGAGAATCTTCCCTTGAGAATGATCTGTCAGATTCATGACGAACTGATCTTCGAAGCCCCCACATCGGAGATTGATGCGATGCGCGAGATCGTTCGATCGGAGATGGAATCGGCCATGGAACTGACTGTGCCTCTGAAGGTGGATGTGGGTGTCGGCAATGACTGGTTGGAAGCCAAGTAATCAACGTTCCGTTGCTTGAGCCACCGACAGTTTAATTTTCCGGTGTCTGGTTGTAATACAGCAGTTGAATCTGTCGCTCTGATAACGGGCGGTCATAATACCGCATATCATCAATCATGCCTGTGAAGTACTGGCCAATCTTTAGATTTCCACCGGAGTGATCGACGTAATTATTACTGACATTTTTTTGCGCGACACATGTTCCGTTGATATACAGTCGAAGTTCGGTTGCATCATTGACCGCAACGATGTGCGTCCAGCCAACGTATTGCGTAAATGGGATGGCGATTTGCCTGGATTGCCAACCCCAATCTGAGCCATCGTAGGTCCGAAAAATCAACTGCCCACTGTTTTTGCCCATCAGGAGAAAACCTTCCCGGTCATTCCAACTGCTCTTGCTGATGAGATATTTATAAGTCGATGTACTGCTTGCCCAGACTTCCTGGCAATTGATCCAGAGACTGTAAGTGAATTGGTCGCTGGATAGTTCTGGCTGGTTATTGATGGTGACCGATGTACCTTGAGCGTTGTCAAAAACCAGGCAATCGTCGATTCTTCCTGCTTCAACTGCAGGGCTTCCCGTTGTCGAACCATTGAGAACCGGATCGGTCAGACTGCTGGTGATGGTTGTGGAATCAAGCGTCCAATGCCCGGTCAAGCCATAAAGTGCATCGACTTCATTTTGTGTCATGGCAAAATTGTATAGTCGTGCCTCATCGATCAGCCCGTTGTAACTGCCACCGATTTTCAAAGCATCATTGCTGTGATTGATGCTGTAGTTTGAAAGCGTCTTCGTGGCTTGCAAAGTGCCATCGACAAACAGTTGCATGACCGTCCCGTCATAGGTCGCAACAACATGATGCCATTGATCGAGAATGGGAGCTGAGGGACTGGTGATTTGTGCGGTGACCCACCCCCAGTTGCTCCCGTCATAGAGCCTGAAGACGGGCAGGTTCTGGCTATCCAGATAGAGTTGAAAACCGGACTTGGTACCAAAGTTGGATTTTCCAAGCAGGTATCGATCCCATGATGCATTGGTTGCGATTTTGTACCAGAGACTGATGGTCAATTTGCTGGTTTGGAGCATTTGCGTCGAATCGGCGGTGAGATGTTCACCAGTTGTCCCGGTAAAAGAGAAAGCCTTGCCATGGATGCCATCGTTGTATGACACCGGACCGCTGATTGTCAGATCATGTTTGAAAGCGGTTAAATCATCTGGCGTCTGATCAGCCGTCCAGTAGCCGACAAGATTTTCACACGTCGACGGATTGGACTTGAGAAGGACAGGTTCATGATCAAGCGTAATAGCACCACCGGTGTAAGATTGCGTGCTGCCGTCCAGGTGCATGATCGTATCGATCTGCATCGCCGGATCAGGCGTGTAGGTTGGATTACCGTTCCATGCCCATGCGATGATGGCTTTTTGCCCTGTACCGCGTTGCATGTATACAGTGACAGGGTCCGATGTTTTTGCGGTGAGATTTTCAAATGCGATAAAGCGTTGTCCCTTTAGCCAACCCACCAGTTGCTTGTAGGTTTGGCCACCGACTGTCAGTTCGTCATCATCGATGTAGACCGCTAAAGCAACGCGTAATGCGCTACTGGGCTCCCAGAAATAATGCGGGTAGGTTTCGCTGCCATAGATCCGATTGAGAATCATGCCATGTGCCATGCCGGCTCTGATTTGCGTGTCTGTCGGGGATGCCGTTTGACCGTGTGTCAGTGCGGTTTCGGTGTTGTACAACGGTAGATTTTCGAAGCCATATTGATCGGCGATGCTACGTGGCGCCAGGAGCGTGAGCATGCGGTTCCGCGTGCCGTTATCTTCCATGGGATGATAAGCATGATAGGAGACTGCGTCGGCATAGGTGCCCCCACCTGCATTGAAATAGGCTGCCATGATCGATAAGCCGAAAAAGGCAAAGTTTGGCGTCATCACCACGGCTGTCGGATCTTCCTGGCGAATGATAGCGTGGGCACGTTGGGCCAGTTCGACGAGTTCAGTGACACTGCCGGTGTAAAACGTGTTGACATTGACTTCGTTCCAAATTTCGTAGTAATGGATTTTGCCTTTGTATCGTTGGACGACATGCCGGACGTAGTCTTCCCAGTCTGTCATGTCATCAGGCGGTTTCGTGCCGTCCGCCTGGGAGTTGGCCCAGGAGGGTGTGATACCTAATGTGTAAAGTATTTTGCAATTGGGGTCATTGTTCTGAATCAACGAATTGACATAGATATCAAAACGTGTCCAGTAGTAACTGTCATCAGCTGGTTCAATATCACACCAACGTGTGCCGGTGTCCCAAAGCCTGATGAATTTTTGGCCGATGGGAGGCCAGATGCCTTCGTGACCTTTGTTGATGTGCAAGCCGAAATAGGTTTCGGGGATTGGCAGTTGTGTTGCCAGGCCATTTTTGATTTTGTCAAGCCGTGTATCAGTCACATTGATTAAGCTTGCATCGTCGATGTAAACACCGATTCCTGTTTGCTTGAGTGCAATGATCAGTTGATGATTGGCCTGGTCGTTGTCATATGCCGGGACAACATCAAAACGGATCTCCTGCCAGTTGATATCCAGGGTGACGATGTGTATGCCACAGGTTCGGTAGTGGTACGCTGAATTGTTCGTTCGCATGGAGACGGCAACATCAATCGGCGCGTCAGCTCGAAGCCAGACACTGGCTTGGTAGACATTGCTCGTATCTACAGCGATGTTTTGATATAGCAACACACCTCCGCCAGGACCAAATTGATTGACGGTCATTTTCTGGCAGGTATCTCCACCATGTACATTGACCGTACTCGGTTCATACGTCACCGAAGTGCCTGTTCCCCATGAGATATTGCCCCAGTTTGGTGCACGGGTGGAGAACGTTCCTTCAAAACCGGGGTTGGTGACAAGTTCCTGGGGATAGGCCGAACTTGCCAGACATAGCCAACTGATCATCAAAACTGACAAATGTATCGTGCGAAACATCTTTTGCCTCCTGTTTGCCCCGGAGAAACTGGTGTGAGAAACAGCTATGGACAAACGATATGCTTTCACGACATTGTGTTGTTCAATACCGTGTTGCGTGTGTTTATAAAATGTCATTGGGTAACGCGATCAAATGCAATACGCAGAGGCGTTACCGGCAAGAGCGGGATTTGAAAGATGTATCAGTAAACGGCAGATTGATGAAAGCAATCAGTTAGAGCACATGCATTGGTCATGGTGTCCTGACACGGGACAAGCGGATGATTCGTGTTTTGCCTTGGAATTACAGTCCGTACTGCCAGCGTTTTTTGGCTTGTGTGGATGCGTTGGTTTCCCATTCATCGACCGGTCGTGTGACGACACTGCAGTCGAGCATGACATAGTTGCCTGAGCCTTTGTGTCGACGACTCACAGCACCAGCCCAGCTCGAAGCGGTGAAACCTGTGCAACGGAAGGTGTTGTTGGCACTGCCTGCGGTGGGGTTGTAGCTGCCGGTGTTTTTGTAGTAACCCGGATCGGAATCACAGAATGCGATATTATCTGATGGCTTGAGGATCATGTTGCGATTGACGTACTTGGTGATATCATCGGTGCCGTTGGTTTTCATACCACCAATGCCGTAAACCGCGATGCCATAGTGTCGGTGATTCTGCAGGATCACACGTTTGTTGGAGTTGGGGATGGCATAGCTGGTCAAGGTCATTTTCGGTGCAAATGTCGGGCACTTCATCAACTCGTCGGTCGCATAGTTCTGCATCACAAGCATGTCATCCCAACGGATACTGGATTGCGTATTGAAGAATCCCGGGGGGATGGGTTTCATCGCACTGCGGACGTAGTAACCTGCAAAGTCATTGCAGTAGATTTCAGAACCAATCCCAATTTGCCGGAGATTCGTAGCACATTGCGTGCTGTAGGCTGCCTCGCGTGCTGAAGACAAAGCAGGCAGGAGAATCGCGATGAGCAATGAGATGATGGAGATCACCACGAGTAATTCGATGAGTGTGAAGCCTTTGGGATGATGTACGTTTTTCATGGTTACGATTCCTTGTGATCTCATATCAGTTCTTACCACTTGGCAACGGTGATGCCACAGAGGACATAGGTTTTTTTCTCGTCATTGCTGCGAAGTGAAATGCTTTTAATTGGTGAGTTGGTATTTGGATTTTCCCAGTACACCACGCGCAGATATCTTGCAGGAGATTTGCGTGTGATTGGGTCTGGATGCACAAACTGGATGGCACGGCTGTCTTCATCTTCAGTTGGTTTAAACCACCAGTTGTTAATTTCACGTCCGCCACGCATGGGGATTTCGACGCTGCTTCCATCTTCGTATTGGACAGTGTAAATCACGGGGACTTCATTGATCTTCCCTGCCATCCAGTTTGCGGCATGGGCAAAGAACAAACCGCGGACGCGCTCCTGATTGACCGGGATCGGCCCCACGGAAGTCGGACCGCTGTGGAAGGTCATGCCTTTGAGTGTGATGACGGATGGATCGTTAATGGTCTTGCCGGGCATAACGAATGGGACACCAAACCATGTGTGCTTGCCGGGGGTGATCATGCGTGCATCGTTGTTGGGGCCTTCGTCGGTCCAACCACCCTTGCCATCACCCTGAATCGGGTCAGCGGTTGCCATGTTCACAAAGTTGGAAAGATCGACCGGATGCAGGCGTGATGGCCCCATTTCCGTTGCAACCTGGAAATCAGGCATGGGAGGTAGCGGTGCTACAACCACATCATCTGAAGTCTGCTGAACATAGCTGGGTTTGGCAATGATCAGGCTGTTTGCTTTCGTAAACTGACTGGCAACCGTTTGGATGGGTTGATCGAAAATCAGATACACCGGTTCGTCGGAGATACTGATTTTTGCCTTGTTTTCAAGGGGATTACCCATCATGTTCAAAGCTTGATCCGGTGTGACAGTCAGCGTGATTTGGGCTTGATCTTCACACCATGCGATGGCCAGTGTCTTGCCATCATTTCGCTTGGCAAGATAAACACGAAGGCCTTGGACGGGTGAAAGTGTCTTTTCAATGCTGCCCCCATCTAGCTGCCATACGAGGATGGCGTTGCTGATTGCCATGGGCAGCGGGGAGCGCGTGATTTCACAGGTGGTGTAGTTGGGGTATGCACGTCCTTTGCGGATGTTGACCGGCTGATGGAAGTAGTGATAGCGTGCTTTGACACCCATGCTCATGAGCACGATGTTGGATTGAACCATCATGCTCGCTGCTTCTCTGAAATGGAAGTCGGTTTGGAGGATTTCCGGTGAATACTCAGGGATTTTCAAACCGCGGAGAAACGTCGTACCGGTGACACCAGATTCGGAATTGATCAGGGGCATGTCCGCTTTGTCAAAGTCCGCCAGACGTTTGCGCAGTTTCTTGACGGGGATAGCGACGGCCTGCGGATGCCCACTGCCTTTGTAGTACCGGTGATAGGCAATGCCGTCACAGTAATCGAGTAAGCCCAGTTCCAATACGCGGTCAAGCCATGGGCTGTCGTAGGGAAGCTGCGAATACACCTCAAGGTCGGGGCGGATGCGTTTGGCCTGCTGGTACATGATGCGGCAGAGTTGGAAGTACTGGTCAGGGGAACCTTGCCAGAACATGGAAACGTAGGGTTCGTTCCACATCTCCCATTGCTTGATTTGCGGGAAGGCTTGGATTGTTCGCGTGACATAATCACGCACGGCCTGTTCGTCGGTTGGCGCCCAACCTGCGGGATAGCTGTTGGGTTTTCGTGGCGTGGGATGTTTGCCATCGGGTAAGGTGACCGCCCAGTACGGGGAACCAAACCACTGTCCATAGTGTTCAAAACCAAGATCGAGATAGCGGTCATAGGTTTGTTTTTGCTTATCGATTTGCCATTGATCACGCTCAGGTTCGAGTCGGACCCACCATGTGAATTGCGTCATGTTATGGACACGGTTTTTGGCGTAGCCGATACGTCTTGCCATCTCAGGCATGTTCTGTGTCGCATTGACATGGGCACCAAAGAACGGATGCACCGGCGGAGAACCTTCGGGCAGACATGCAAAGCTGGTGACTTCCTTCAAGCAGTCTTCGTTCTGCGGGTCGGTGATACGCAGCTTGTAACAACCCAACTGATCAAGCGTGAATGTTTTTGAGACGATCTGCTTTTCACTGGGTTGCAAAGACAATTGAATATCAGAACTCGGGAGCACCTGCTTTTCCCATGTGTCCAACACGGTTAATTGCGCCGTCATGGTTTGCGGGGACTGTGTTTTGTTGACGAAAGGAATCTTGATGGTGATGGATTGACCTGGTGCGATGATGCTGTCTGAATAATTCAGGTACGCCAGTTGGGGTTCGATGCGCCAGCCGACATGCGCCTGGGTTTGCTGTGCAGGTTGAGGCTTTGGGGCGCCTTGGGTGTAGACTTCATTGATCTGCTGTTGGGTTAAGACTGTCGACCAGATGTTCAGATCATCATAAAGTCCGGGGGCGTCATCACCGATTTTCATGGACTGACCGCCGGGGCCTGCTTCCATGATGGAGGTTTGTGTTTGCCCTGCCAACTTGCCATTGAGATAGACCGTTTTGTCACCGGACTTCTGATCCCATGTCATGGCAAGGTGCACCCATTGATCAACGGGGACATTTTTATTTCGCAGTAACAGTGAATAGTCCCATTTGAAATTTTCGCCGGGGAGTTTGGCACCGGTCATGAAAAAGACCTGGTTTTTATCGCGGTAAATCTGAAAACGGAAGTTGGTGGCAGAGAATATGGCCTGGCGATTGGATGCCGTGTCAGGATCGAGTTTAAACCAGAGACTTAAGCTGCCATGATCGCGCGTGAAGTTGCCGTTGGGCATATAGCTGACGGGTTTGTCGGTGACGCGAAGCACTTTACCCCGCGATGAATCGACAATGTTTTCCGGGCCGGAGATGGAGACTGCACCGGCAGCGATGTCGGGTTTGAGTGACTGGTCCCATGAACAGTAAAACGTTCGGGATGCGTTGATTGTCTGGGCAGCATGCAGTTGGGTGAGATTCAAACTGCCGAGCAACAAGCAGGCAATGCACCCGAAGCTAAACGTCTTGGTTAATGTCGTCATGTTTTTTGAATACCTGTGTGAACGGTTTTTTAGTGATCAGTCTTGATAATCAGGTCCCCAGGCGGTGTTGCCGGGAATCCAACGCACGGGCATGAGAATGTCGCGTGGTTCGGTTTTGCGTTTTTTGTTGAGTACCTCAAGCATGAGGTCAGCAGCGGTCTTACCCATGGCATAGCGGTCAAAAGAAACACGACTCAAGCCCGGCCAGTTGTCACTGATGTACTTGCTGTCTTCGCAACACACCATGCCGAAGTCGCGGCCGATGCGATAGCCCATGCTTGACGCCAGTTGCCCGAGATTGGTGGCAATTTCATTGTTGTAGGCAATGAACAAATTCTCTTTATTGAGTACCTGTTTAAGTTGTTGCGGACCCACTTCCGGATTCCATCGCGGAAGCTTTTGCTCTCTGAAAGGAATGTCATGTTGGGCTAACGTGTCGGTAACGCCTTCGAGACGTTCGTACATGCTGATGTGATATCCGTCTTCTTTTTTGACGCCACCAATCCAATAGATGTTTCGATACCCCAGGCGACAGGCATGTTGTGCAGCCAATCGTCCTGCTGAGTATTCATCGCGTCGGACCGAGTATGGCAGGTTGACCGCATTATTGTCGATCCAGACACATTGCTTGATGGCCTGTTGAATGATGTCGGTGCAATGTTCGGAGATGTTGCCGATGCCGATGACGCCGTCAAGGACGCGTTCCTTAAAGACGCGTGATTCGCTGGCAAATTGCTTATCGACATCGGTAAACCGGATGAGACTGAGAATGTAGCCGGCCTTTTCGAGTTGCTGGTTGATGCCGATGATCGTCTCGTAGGCCGCCGGGTCAATCAGGGGCATGTCGGGCGAGTTACGCACCAGCACACCAATGTGAAACGTCCGATTGAGTCGAATCGCCCTTGCCGCTGCGGAGACCTTGTAGCCGCGTTTGTTGGCAACATCCTGAATCTGCTGGACACAGGTTTCGCTGATCCGCCCTGCTACCGGGTCTCCGTTGAGTGCAATGGAGACGGTCCGGATGGAGACGCCAACTTCATCTGCGATTTGTTTGAGTGTGACCATGTTCAGGCTTAAATGTTTTAATTTGAGTTGTTTAGATAAACTTAACACTGCGTAATGCTTTACGCTGCGTAAACCATTATGCAATTCTAGGCAGGGGATCAAGCAAGGTCAACGTCTCAACAGATATTTCAAGATTGACTTTTGAATGCTTTACGTCATAATGATATTTGATTATCATTTATCATTTATCATTTATCGTTTGTCGCTCGCGATTGGATTGCCTGTCTTATGTGGTTCAGTCGTGAGAAATGAATTGGTCGGAAATCAGGTAATCCATGCATTGCCGAGTTGATTGACATGTGTAGAAGAAGTCGGACATTTTCAGACTTGCTGAGCATCCTGTTGATGCTGCTGCTTGTGGTGACCTTGCCAGCCCATTGGTTGTGGCAGCATGGTCGCAGTTCGACGCAACATTCACATGCGACCGCTGAGCAAACTTGGCATGAGACTGCGACGGCCAATGACAGTTGTTCGCATCATTCATCGCATCAGGATCGACAGCCCTCCCCTGTTCATCCTCATCAGCAGCATCATGGTAGTCCCTGTGTATTCTGTCAGACGATCGCTGGCAGTTGGCAACCCCCCGCCATGCTGCCCTACTGTCTGGTGTTGGGAGTCATCTCTCAGACGTTACGACCAGTCTCTTTGACGGTTCATGTTTCTGCCCCTCATGATCCGATTTACACGCGCGGGCCACCTGCCTGAACCCCATCCAAGTCATCCGACATTTTTCATCGTGAATCGGTTTATCAACACATCCATTCTGTGATGCGTTGTTTTCATCATTACAACATTTCTCATCACGCAAGGTTCACTCATGACCTTGTCTGATGTGATGGAGTGCTTATAGGCATGCAATCGTCATCTAACAAAAAACGTCATAAATACAGTGGTTTTACACTCATTGAACTGCTGGTGGTCATATCCATCATCGCCCTGCTCATCGGGATTCTCCTGCCTGCTTTGGCAGCAGCGCGCAAGAGTGCGCAGAACGTCAAGGATCAAACCCAACTCAAGCAGATGGGCGTTGCCGTGGAAGTTTATCTGAACACCTACAAGGGATATTTTTTTCCAATTCACGAACCGGACTTGAGCTGGATGGATCGTTTGCAGGACACGCAACTGGCATCCAACAGTGGGCAGCAGGCGCTCATGGCGATCCTGGCCAGTCTCATGGCACAGTCTCACGATCACGAACATGAAGGCGGTGAGTGGCATGAACTGATGATTAATGAAGTGCCCGAGATGGAAAGTGACATTCTCCGCAGTCCCCTTGATCCGATGGCTACGTATCAACTGGACCATGACGGCGAACTCGAACAGATCATCAGCTATGCCATCAACGGCTACTTCGGCGTCGAAGGCAATAACATCCGTTCCATGCACAAGCCCAGTGACGTGGTCATTTTTGCTCACCGTAGTGACTACACTCACGATGGCGACCTGATCACCGACGGCATGGATGGGGATGAAGTCCACTTCTCCTTCCACCCCTGGGAAGAAGACGAAGATTGGTGGGAAGGCGTCACCACCCAGCGTGTCTTCGGCGGATCAAACTACGGTTTCTGTGACGGGCACGTCTCTGCCATCAAGGCCGACGAAGACCTGCTCAACAGCTTGACGGTGAACCCTGGAGATGGATTCAGGAAGGCTCATGATGAAGACTGATCATGATTTGCATCAAGTGACATGGATGTCGCAAGTTTGGATTCATCTGTGATAAACGTGTCAAAATGGGTCAGGCATGGTATGTTGGAATTGTCAAAACGCACGGGCCAACGTACCATGCCCGCCCTATGCAAATCAGAAACGTCGCCATCATCGCTCACGTCGACCACGGGAAAACCTCTCTCGTGGACCAGTTGTTGTACCAATCGGGCATGTTCCGAGACGAAGAGCTAAACAAACTCGCAGGCGGTCAACACGGCCTGATTATGGACTCCAACGATCTGGAACGTGAGCGCGGGATCACCATCCTCAGCAAGAACTGTTCGGTGCGTTACGTTTCCGAAGCTGGCGAACAATACAAGATCAATCTTGTGGACACCCCAGGCCACAGTGACTTCGGCGGTGAAGTCGAACGTGTGCTGGCGTTGGCCGACGGCGTGCTGCTGGTGGTCGATGCGTTTGAAGGTCCGATGCCCCAGACGCGCTTCGTGCTCACCAAGGCATTGGAGCATCATCTCAAGCCCATCGTGGTGGTCAACAAGATCGACCGCCCTGATGCGCGTCCTGATGAAGTGATGACCGAAGTCTTTGACCTGCTCGTGGACCTGCATGCAGACGACGACGCGCTGGACTTCCCGCACATTTACTGCTCAGCCAAAGAAGGTTGGGCATCACTGGATGAACTCAAAGAAACCCAGGACATGCGCTGCATCTTCGAGTCGATCATCAAGCACCTGCCGGCTCCCCGCAAGCCCAAACCGTCGGATGACATTGCCCCGGATCAGTTGCAGATGATGATCACCTCGCTGGACTACTCGGACTATGTCGGGCGTATCGGTATCGGCCGTGTCTTTGCAGGTTCCATCAGTGGTGGACAAAACATCGAAACCATCCAGCGTAACGGCAAGCGCGTCAAACAACGCGTTCTCCAGACGCTGAGTTTTGAAGGTTTGTCCCGCAAGGAAGTTAAAACGGTCGAGGAAGGTGACATCTGTGCCCTGGTTGGACTTGACCCTGTGGACATTGGCGATGTTATCGTCAATCCCGATGGCAAGACCACACTCAAACCCGTGGAAGTCGACCAACCGACATTGACCATGACTTTCCGCGTGAACGACTCACCGTTTAACGGTCGCGAAGGCACGTTCGTCACCAGCCGCCAGATCAAGGATCGCTTGGAGAAAGAACTGCGATCCAATGTTGCCCTGCGTGTTGGTCAAGGCGAATCTCCTGAAGAATTTGCAGTCTCCGGCCGTGGTTTGATGCACCTTGGTATTCTCATTGAAAACATGCGTCGCGAAGGCTTTGAACTCTCTGCTGGCAAGCCGCGCGTCATCTTCAAGGAAGTCGATGGCAAAAAGCACGAACCCATCGAACTGCTCGTGGTCGATTGCCCGCAGGACTGTTCCAACTCGGTGATGTCACTGATTGGTGACCGTCGTGCTGAGATGCTCAAGATGGATGCCAAGGCCGGCACCAGTGACTTTGTTCACATGGAGTTCCGCATTCCCGCACGTGGTTTGATTGGTCTGCGTACCCGCATGCTCAATGCCACGCAGGGACGCGCGATCATGCATCACAGCTTTGACTGCTACGAACCGGTCAAGGGTGAAATCCCCAAGCGTCAGGCAGGTGTGATGGTTGCCACCGAAGCCGGCCCCGTGACGGCTTATGCGTTGGATAAGCTTTATGACCGTGGCTTCTTTTTCGTCAAACCGCAGGATCAGGTTTATGAAGGCCAGATCGTTGGTGAGCACTGTAAGGAAGGCGACATCGACGTGAACGTCTGCACAACCAAGAAGCTTTCGAACATGCGTACAACCAGCAAAGATGATGCTGCCCAGATTCGCCCGCCACGAATCATGTCACTGGAAGCCTGTCTGGAATACATCCAGGAAGACGAGTTGGTGGAGATCACACCGGAGTCTGTGCGTTTGCGTAAGCGTCTGCTCAAGGAAGCGGATCGTCGCCGCGAAGCCCGTAAGATCAAGAACAGTTAATCGGACTTGGTTAGGTGTATATGCGACGGTGAATTTCAGTTGATTTTCGTGTATCCTACGGGTCTATGCTCGAACAAATTGAACAATTGGATATCCAGTCTGCTGCCGACCTTGATGCTGTGACCACAGCCGAGGATTTGGAGCAGTTTCGCATCAAGTACCTGGGGACCAAGGGTGCGGTCAAAGGCCTCATGGGACTTCTCAAGGACGTCCCCAAAGAGATCAAACCACAGTTTGGTCAGCAGGCCAACGCCCTGCGCCAGAAACTCCAGGCAGCGTTTGACGAAAAGAAAAAGTCCCTCGGAGATGCCGGCCCCGCCAAGAGCAAGAAGGCCAGCCAGATCGATGTCACCGAACCGGGCTTACCCGCATCACTTGGCCGTGAGCATGTCATCACGCAGACCATTGACGAATTGCTTGAGGTCTTCGGTCGCATGGGGTTTGATGCGGTCACTGGCCCGGAAGTCGAAGATGAGTATCACAACTTCGTCGCGTTGAACATCCCCAAGCAGCACCCCGCCCGTGATCCGCTGGATAATTTTTATCTGGACGATCCCTACGAAACCGACAACCCCCACCTGCTTCGCTCGCAGACTTCGACGGTGCAGATTCGCACGATGGAGAACACCGAGCCGCCCGTACGTGTGGTGTCCATTGGTCGTGTCTATCGTCCCGATGAACATGATGCGACGCATTACTCGATGTTCCACCAGATCGAAGGTCTGTACGTGGACAGGAAGGTGAGCATGGTGGACTTGAAGACCACGCTGGTCCAGTTCGCCAAGGTCTGTTCGTGGGAGGATGCTGAGATTGATCTGGTGCCAAGTTACTTCCCATTCACCGAGCCGTCCGCCGAGTTGTACATCAAGATGCAGATCCGTGACAAGATGGAATGGATTGAGATCGGTGGCTGTGGCATGGTTGATCCCAACGTGTTCAAAGCCGTCGGCTATGATCCGGAAGAATGGACCGGCTTTGCATTCGGCTTGGGCATCGAACGCATTGCCATGCGCAAGTACGGCATTACCGACATCCGCTGGCTGTTTGAAAACGACACCCGTTTCCTCAAACAGCTTTGATTGCATCCGTTTTTAGTCCCACCTGACTTGCCGACATGACATCACTGCACGTGTAAAGGATTGCCTGCCATGCGAATGACCGTTGTGCTCATAGCCCTGTTGCTTATCGGTCTGACGTTGCCATCACTGGCTCAGGATCAGGCACAAGCGAGTACCGCCAAGGGACCTGGCGAGCAAGTTCAGATCACGCTCCCCTATCCCATTCCCGAGTTTTATCTCAATAAAAAAGAAGGTGTGAATCTCTACATCAAAACTGCGTTGGATTTCATCAAGAATAATCCCAACTCCCCCTTTGTCCATCGTGTGACCATGGACCTTTATATGGTGGGGACGTACTTTAAAAACCAACAACTCATGGAGACCTCGCGAAGCTTTCTGCTTAACAGTGGTCCCAATCAGTTGTATGGCTCGTTTCTGCTATCCACCTTCAAGACACCACAGCAACTGCATGACTATATCATGCCAATGGTCAGCTCAGATATACCATCGATTGACAAAGCGTATTGCAATCGGTTGTTTAATCTGATTAACGCTTCGATTCGCGTGCAGGGATGGGACTTTCTCAAAAGTCCGACATTTATGATCAAATGTGGTGCTCTGATTGACCGAGCCGGGTCAGATGATTTAAAGACGGCATTCATCGATCAGCTAGACGGTTTTCTTGAAGCTGACAGTACTGAAAGCAAGATTGCTGACGTATGTTTTAAACGCAAACTCACCACCATTGATAAAGTCGCATTGCTGGATTCGGATTTTCCCAATGATCCGACCGCACGATTTGTGCGGATGGTTTACATGGTGGATCTGGATGAAAACCAATTGGCTTCGGCCCGTATGTTACTGGTCCGAAGTCAGCAGTTGATTCAACAGCAACGTTACGATCTGGCGATCCCGGTCATTGAACAATTACTCCAATCAGACGATCAATCTCAGTACCGTTATTGGTTGGGGTGGTGTCAGGCAGCACATGGTCTGACTGACACTGCGATCGCCACGTTATCAAAGGTTCCGTCGGACCCCTGGCGTGGTGCAGCACAGCGACTGGAGCGACAACTCAAGAACCTGCCGGACAATCTCAGTCAACATAGTCAGATTATTCAGGCGATGGTCAATGACATGGTCGCCAATCTCGATGGGTTGGAAATGACAATTAATGGTGTCTTACCTGACAAGACACCGTTTGATCTATACGTCGGTGTCGGCCCGGATCAAAATGTCTACATGCAACTCAAGGAGAATGGTCGTGTTGAAGTGTCCTATCACTCCAACAAGGACATGTGTGAAATTTATCTTCAGAAGCATGCGCGCAAATTCTCAGAACAGGGCATGGTGCCGATCCCGATTTTCGATATTCTCAAAAATCAGGAAACAGGTAAGTTCGCCTTTCCATTTGCCATCAGTATCAAGCCATATACAGAGCTTCAACCGGCGATCAAGAAATGTGTGGCATCTGAATATCTGACAACCAATCAAGGCTTAAGCCAACTGATGATCGGCATGTTTCAACGGGGCGCATTCCCTGCTGCGGCACAGCAGACTGTCAGTGGTATTAACCTCAAGTGGATGAGTCCACAGCTTAAGGTGCCCGATTTCAACCAACGCGTCTTTACGGTGGATAGCGTCGGTAAATTGCTGTCAGTTACGGGCTCGAATCTTTCGATTACACGCATCAAGTACGGCCCCCGTGAACAAATGACGCTTTCTGCTCCGGCGATGCCACGGGCCAATTACATCCCGGCCAATGAGGCAGATGACGCCTTTCGCATCAACGCGTACAATCGCATACTCAAAACGCTCATGGCTGCCATGAAGTGATATTCGTTTAACACATGTTCAAAAGGATCCATCCTCATGACACTGCTTAACCAGGAATTTCTCAAGTCCGATTTACCACTTCCCGGTCGTCGCCAGGGTAAAGTCCGCGACATCTACCAGGCTCAGCTCAATGACGGGACCGATGTGCTGCTGATCATCGCATCCGACCGTTTAAGCGCCTTTGATGTGGTGATGCCCAACGGGATTGCGGGTAAAGGCATCGTGCTGACACAAATCAGCAAGTTCTGGTTTGACATGATTGCTGAAAAAATGTCCGACGAAGTGACGCATCATCTGCTTGCCACTGATGCAAGCGATGTTGCTGACCTGACGGATGACCAGAAGGCACCGCTCAAGGGCCGTGTCATGGTCGGCCGCCGCGCCAAGGTGATTCCTGTCGAATGTGTTGTCCGTGGTTACATTACCGGCAGCGGTTGGAAGGAATACCAGAAAGTCGGCAGCGTTTGCGGTGTCAAACTTCCCGAAGGTCTCAAACAATGTGACAAACTCCCTGAGCCCATCTTCACTCCCACCACCAAGGACGATGTGCATGACGAAGCCATCACCTTTGAACAAGGTTGTGAAATGGTTGGCACGGAATTGATGACCAAGGTGCGTGACCTGTCACTGTCGATCTACAAGATGGCTCACGACTATGCTGCTGAGCGTGGCATTATTCTTGCGGACACTAAGTTTGAATTCGGCACCACCGAAGACGGCAAGATTCTGCTCATCGACGAAGTCCTCACGCCGGATAGTTCACGCTTCTGGCCGGCAGATGACTACGAACCCGGACGCGATCAAGCCAGCTTCGACAAGCAGATCGTCCGCAACTATCTCCAGGAACTCTGCGATGATGGCAAGTGGGATAAACAAAACCCCGGTCCGGTTCTGCCTGATCATGTGATCGACAAAACAAAAAGTAAGTACCTTGAAGCTTACAAGCTGTTGACGGGAAGTGATCTTCAAGTCTAAGATGGATACCGTTACACAACTGATATGATCGCGCCTGTGTATGCAGTGCTGCGAACGAACACGAACCTGTACAGCGCCACGTGCAGGTTCGTTTTTTTATGTCGTTTGAATGTGCGTTATCCAATGGGCTTATGTACACCAATCACGGCGTTGTGAGTCACAAAAAACACTGCGTTGGAATACCCGTGCAAAGTCGAGTGTATTGTTCTACAATGTGCGTCTGTTTTTTGAACCTCATTGACATTGACAACAGTGACCGCCATGACTGATACCGCCCCCATCATCACGCCGCAGGACCTGGATTTGGACCAGGTGAATGAACAACTCAAAGATGCCACGCCCCAGGAAGTGATCAAATGGGCCTGTGACATGTTTGGGGACAGTTGCGTGCTGACTTCCAGCTTTGGCATTAAGTCCGCGGTGATGCTGCATCTGTGTTCGCAGGTCAAGCCGGACATCAACGTGATCGCGATTGATACGGGCTATCTCTTGCCTGAGACGTACCGTTTTGCCAACCAGTTAACCAAGTTACTCGACTTGAATGTGCACTGGTTTTCGCCACGCATTTCCACCGCTCACATCGAGGCGATTCATGGCGAGCTTTGGAAGAATGACGACGACGAATCCTACAATACCTACTTCGATTACACCAAGGGTGAGCCGATGCAGCGTGCGTTAAAGCAGTTGGGTGTCAAAGCCTGGATTGCCGGTCTTGGCGCCAAGCAGACCAAGTTCCGCAGCACGCTTCGCACGGTGGAGTTGCAGAACGGCATTGTCAAGATTCACCCGATTCTCAAGTGGGGTTCCAAAGAGAAGTATTACTATCTCAAGGAAAACAATCTGCCTGAGCATCCGTTGCACGATCAGGGCTATGCGACCGTCGGAGATTGGCATTCCTCCCGCCCGGTCACCGCTGAGGACAAGGACACACGCGACACCCGCTTTGGTGGCAAGCGTCAGGAATGTGGCCTGCATCTGCCCAAGGACTCCAACGAAGATGCCAGCCGCAATTCGTCAGGTCTGTGATTTATCTGTGTTTGTGTTGGCATGTGTGTTCAAGGCAGTTTTGTCACAGATGAACACAGATACACACAGATATTCAAGGCAAGATTAATCAACATCCGTCACTACCACGCCCCCGGAAGACGGGAGTCCAGTGGAACTTGCATGTGCGCAGAGAATGCCACTGGATTCTCGCCTCCGCGGGAATGACGAAAGATGAAATATCTGTGTTCTTCTGTGTGTATCTGAGGTTAAATTGCCTCAGACAAATTCGTTGATCACAATGGCTGCTGCTTGGGAATGCCCGGAAGACGCGGGTAGGTCTTGGGGGTGCGGTCTGCTTTTTCAATGCCTACGACCACGCTGTGATTGTCAAATTCATCAGGATAGGCTTCGACCGCAACGATCTCACCGGCACCGAGTTTGGTCAGCGCGTCACCCGCTTCGGTTAATTCCTGCTCCAATGCAGGACCTTTGAGGGCGTACATCCAGCCACCGACTTTGACCAGGGGCAGCATGAACTCAAGCAAGATTCGCATGGGACCGACTGCGCGGCTCACTGCCATGTCGAACTGTTCACGATAGACTTTGTTTTGCCCGATGGTTTCGGCACGGTTATTGATCACCACGACATTTTTCAGACCCAATTCTTCAACAGCACGTTTGCAGAAGTTGGCCTTCTTGCCGGTGGTCTCAAGCAATGTCACTTTGAGTTTGGGGATCGCGATGGCAATGGGAATGCCTGGTAATCCCCCGCCAGTCCCCACGTCCACGAGCTTGCTGTTCTCTGGCCATTCAATGAGTCCGGGCACCAATGTCAGACTGTCGATGATGTGACGTTTCCAGGCTTCCTCAGGCTCACGGATGGCGGTGAGGTTGAACTGCTTGTTGGTCTCAAGCATCAGGTGCAGGTAGGCTGCCAACTGCTGAAGCTGCTCATCGGTAACTTCTACGCCAATGGCCTGGAGATGCTGCGGGACAAATTCGGGGATCGGGTGTGTCATAGCCGGATAGTGTAGCCGAAATGTCACTGGAAGATGGCGTCGGCATTGTCATATTCAAAACTCGGGCGCACCAGGATCAAGCGTGACCGTGTCGCAAAGTTCATTACCAACCCCACCATCAGGAACGTCGAAAGCAAACTCGATCCGCCATACGAAATCAACGGCAGTGTCACCCCCGTGATCGGCATCAGTCCCAGCGTCATGGAGATATTCATCGTCCCCTGGAAAAACAGCAACCCCGCAAACCCCACACAAACCAACCTCGGGAACGGCTCCTTGAGTCTGGCTGCAACAAACAGCATCGATCCGGTAAAAATGGTGTACAGCCCCACCACTGTCAAGCCCCCCATCAATCCCCATCGGTTGACCACCACCGCAAAGACCATGTCGTTTTCATTCTCCGGCAGGAAGTTGTATCGCATGATCAGCTTCGACCGTTCCTGCCCGTAGCCTTGCGCACCACCTGAGCCGAGTATGCGCATCGCCATCACCTGCTGCTCACCGGTGCGGTCCCAGAATTGTGTGATACGGGCGCGTTGATAGCTCTTTAAAATCTGCATGTCATTGGGCAGTGTGTAAATCATCACGATGTTCAATGCGATGCCTGCCAACCCAATACCCACGAGTGTGAACAGATGCTTGAGTCGCGCTCCTGCTGCAATGAGCATGAAAAACAATGCGGGGACGAACATCAATGCGGACCCCAAATCCGGTTCCTTGAGGATCAGAATCACAGGGATGAACATGATGAAAAACGGGGGCAAAAGTCCGGTCAATCGCCGGTAATTATCCCGATGTCGCAGATACCAGGCCAACGCCAAGACGAAGGTGATCTTGGTTAACTCCGAGGGTTGCATATTCATGAACTTAAGGTTGATCCATGAACGGGCATTGTTTCGCACGGGGACAATCGAGTTGGGAATCCCCGGTATCAACAGGAAGATCAAGAGCACGATGGTCACGCAAAATAACGTGAAGGACAGATAGCCAATCGTCTTGGGGTGAGGCAGCCAGGTAAAGACCATGAACCCCAGCGAGATGATGAGCCACTGTGTCTGCTTGGCTGCGACCTGCGGTTCGGTGGTACCTGAAAGGACGTTGATACCGAGTACCGCCAAGGCGATGGCAGCCAGCAAGGTCACCCATGACATGTTGGGTGTGAGCAGGGTTGTGAGGACTTTGAAAAACGACTTCAAAGATAACCCTCCTGCCGGAGCGCCCAGAAAATCTGGTTGGCAATCGGGCCGGAGACTGCACCGCCGGAGCCTGCATATTCGACGACGACAGCGACGATAAACGCGGGTGTGTTTTCGTTTTTTCGGTACACCATACCGACGAACCAGGCATGATCGCCGAGGTCTTCGCTCTTGGTTACTTCGTAGGGTTGGATTTTGCTGTCGTTGTTGTCATCGATCCAACGCGCCGGTGGTGTTGCGGTGCCGGTTTTGCCTCGGATGGTGACATCGGGAATGTTGAAGACTTTTTCACCGTTGAGTTTGACCAGGTGATTGGACGAACCGCGTCGATCATTGACGCTTTCATACATGCCTTGGAGGACATCTTTGCGACCGGCTGAGTCGAGCTTGACCTGGTGTGATTCCTGAAGGTGTGCAGGACTTAAAACGAATGTCGGTTGCAGGGAAAGTCCGTTACGTGCCAGTGTCGCGTAGACATTGGCGCATTGCAATGGTGTCCATTCCACAGGCCCCTGGCCGATGCCCATCTGGATCGCATCCTGAATGCCGAGTTTGCTGTTGGCGATGTGCCCCTTGGCATCAAGCTTGGGGAGATAGCCAGCGTGTTCAGGTGTCAGGCCGCAGTTGGTGGGTTGGCCGATACCGAGTTTGCCGTACCAGTGTGTGAGTTTCTCAAGGCCGAAGCGTTGGCCGACGGTGTAGAAAAAGACATTGCAACTGACGCAGATGGCTTCGTGGCCGATGAGTGGGCCATGTCCAATGGAGTTTTGTTTGAAGATCCAACAGCGGTTGCGCGTGGGGTGATCCATATCCAAAGCGCCATGGCAGGTGATGGCTTGCCCTAACTGCATCTCACCTGCGGAATAGGCAGCAACCAGAATGATCGGCTTCATGGTCGAACCAGGCGGGTAGGACATGGCAATCGGGCGGTAGATCAACGGTTGGTTGGTCTTGGCCCAGTTGGATCGCCAGAAACTCATGGGCTTTTCCTTGAGGTCCTTGCGACCGTAACCGGGGACACTCACCGCAGCGAGCACCTGCCCCGTATTGACTTCCAACACCACGGCTGCGCCATTGAGCGGTCTGCCCATCTCCGCTTCGTTCATATCCTTGGCATGCCAGAATTGCTGACGCATCAGGCCGACGCGCTGATCCCGACTCATCAAGGCCTGAATGCGTGCCTGGAGTTGAATGTCCACGGTGAGCTTCACATCTTTGCCGGGGACTGGTTCACGCATCTGGACGTCGCCGGTTTCGAGGTTGACTTTGCGCTGCCCACGTTCGCCGCGCAGGGCCTCTTCCATTTCCTGTTCAATGCCCCATGCCCCGATTTTGTCACCATGCTGATAACCAGCGAAGTTCGGCACGGTGTTGCCATCATCGTCTTTCTCCCAGAATGGCGGGAGTTTGTCCTGCTTCCAAAGTCGGCGGATATTGCCGATCAGATGGGTGCCGACACCCGAGACATCAATATCAACCATGGGCTGTTCACCACCGCGTAATGGCGATGGGAAATGGCTGCGGTCAATGGTGATCGACATCTCATCCAGCGGGTAACTTCGCGTGGTTGAATCGACGAGTTTGACCTTGTTCCAGATGGATTGGTCGTTGACGAGGGCTTCGGTGAGTAGCTTCTGGAGTTGCAGCCGGTTTTGCGGGGTGATGGCAAAGACCACGGAATGAAAGTCGCGTTCTTCCATGATGTCCGTTGCGACATCTGCCAGGCTGACTTCCTCGCCGGTCTCCTCCTCGCGGCTTTCGCGCCAACGTGACCAGAGATAACTTTTGAGTCGAGCGACCTTGGCTAAGATACCTGCCTTGGCTTCAGTGATCTCCATGGGGGTGACATTGCCCAGCGCAGCAAGCAACTCCCACATCTGATCCTGCTGCGTCTGATAGGTTGGCATACATTCCTTGATGAACGCTTCGCGCTGTGCCTTGGAGAGGTCGTACCATTGACTGCGGTGTTCACTGCGAGCCTGACGCCGCGCCATTTTGTATGGCCACTGGTCGGAGATGACTTCGTAATGCACAGCCACGTCATAGGCCGGTGCATCCGTTGCCAGGACACGGCCCTGTCGATCGAGAATACGCCCACGAACCGTTGGGATGATTTGACGACGGACGAGGCGTTGTTCAGCCAGGTCCTGCCATTGACTGGCCTGAACGAGAGTCATGTAACTCATGCGCAGCGTCAGCACCATGCCACCGCATATCATCATCAAGACCAGCAACAAGAGCCGGCGATGAAACATGCTCGGGACCAGGCGTCGGATTGGATTGGTAATACGCATCCCGGCACATCCATGCTAGAGGGTGCAGGCAACGTGGATCACAGTCGATGCCAAACGACATCGTTCGTTTCATCCAGGATGGCAGGACAAATCAGTTCGTGGCGATTAACCCGCAATGTGAAGTTTGGCGCGGGCAGCTTCCACCTTCGATTTCTTCAAGGCAATCGCTTCTTCGCCAACGGCATTTTCTTCCAATGCAGCATTGAGTTCCGCCTGGGCAGCGGCCTTGTCAATCTGATCCGCAGGCAGCGCAGCGTCGGCAACGAGACTGAGCTTGTTGTCCTTCATCTGGGCAAATCCGCCGGAGACAAAGTAAGTCTGACTTTGACCGGACTCATCATCCAGACGCAAAGCGCCTGCACCAAGCTTGATCATCAATGGGGCACGCTGAGGCTCCACACCCAGCAGACCATCCCATGCCGGGACCGATGCATATTTGATCTGCTGGTCGACCAATTGACGTTCGGGGGTGACCAGTGTGCATTGAAACGATGTTGCCATGAGGTTCGTTCCTGTTTAGTTGCTCTTCCAAAGCGCTCATACTACCGATAACCGGGCGAAAAATCAAAACGTTATAACCGGAATAATCCAACATCTCAGACATCAATTTTCCAGATTAACAACTCACCTCAAGTGGTTCTGAATCGTTGAATTGACCTGAAAGGAGCTGCTTATGCTTCCGCCAATCATGGGGTCCACGACTTTCAGGGGAACTTCCGGGATCAAATCCGGGATGACTTCCGGGGTGTCGCTGATGAAAACGCTACACCAGCTGGATAAAACCACCCAGTCAAGGCAGATTACCATGACCCGCCTGGCCACCGCACAAAAGATCAATCGGGCAGCAGAAGCACCTGCAGCTTTGATTGCCTCGGAGAAGCTGCGATCGCAAATCGCGCTGCTCGAAGCTGAGTCCAAGTCCCTGCAGCGGACCAGCCATGTCATTGACACCGCCGATGGTGCGATGTCTCAAATGTCAGACCAGCTCATCGAAGCTCGTGCCGCCAATGTCGCGTTAGCCAACTCTGCTGGACTCACCGGTGGGGAACGCGAAGCACTCCAGATGCAGGTGAACATGGCAGTTCAGTCCATCGACCGCATCGCCCGCCAATCCAACTTCGCAGGCACGCCGACACTTGATGGCAATATGACACTCAAAGCATCTGACGAAACCCTCACCATCCCCAAGACCGATCCCACGGAACTTGGCGAAGTGACATCAGGCAGCCAAACCTATCGCTTGTCCGACATCGATACCGTGATGGCATCAGGTAATACCGCCCTTTCCCAATCCGTTTTGGATGATGCATTTTCAGACATCCTCACCCGCCGTGCTGAGATGGGCGCGTTTGATAAATACACCGTCCAGTCCCGGTACAACGCCTTGCAGGTGGAGTTGGAAAACACCGTCCGGGCGGAGAGTGAAATTCGTGATACGGATTACGCGCGCGAAGTGTCGGAACTCAACCGAACCAGCATTCTTGAAAAAACAGCCTACAAAGCATTGGAAGTCGATATCGAGATGCGTTCGAGTATGTTCGATCTGATCGTTTGATTGACTGCTTGATTAGCAACGTCCTGGGTAAAATCACTTCAAGATCAACGTCTTGATCTGATACGGCTCAAAGACAATGGTGTTGGTCTCACAAGCTGTCATTTCTTCTTCCATGAGATTGGCTTGATACCACTGTTTACCTGTCATCTCAGGCAAGTTCAGCGTGTCGGTCTGCCCCGCGGTTTCAAAACAGCGATAAACCGTCTGCTTCGCATCAGCCAATGCAGGTTTGATGTTGCATAGAATCAAACTGCTCCCTGTGGTGTCGGGCATGATGGGCAGTTTGATGCCAGGATTGGAACTGACTTGTGCCCTGCCGAGACTCACTGGATGTAGCGGCACGTTATGCTCCCAGCCGCAGTGGCCGTCGAGTGTCTGCTTGGCATCCGCGAACGTGAGTTTGTAGCTGAAGGTGTACTTGTCAGCAGGCGGACGGGACACTGCGCCACGCGTGCCATCTTCATGGATGAGGTATCCGCCTGAAGTATTGCCGATCCCACGGAACATGCAGTTGCGGACGGTGTTGCCATCGAGTTCCCACATGCGGTTTTGTGTGCCGATGGTCATCGTCGATTTTGTATCCCGTAATGAAATCCACTTGGAGACCAGTCGTATGCGCGTGATGGCATCGTCTGGATCATCGCCACGTTCAGGCGTCACCAGATCCTCAAAATTCAAACCTTCGGTGTAGATGGTATGTGGGTATTGGACGCTGCCGAAGGGGACGCCGTAATACGTTTGCGCATCCTCATCGCTGGCAAAGGGGAATGTCTGTTCGAACCGGGCATAACAACCGCCCTGCCAATCAATGGTGTTGTCGATATGCAATGTCGGGCTGTTGGCATCAAGTGTCAGTATTTGTTCAAAGTGTTGCCCATAGACCGAGCCGGTCATTTTTACGCGGTAAGCAACTGGTGCATGGTCGATGAGTTCGATCTTCTGAATGACAGCAGGAATGGTTCGACCGGTTAAGTCCATCTTGCAGATGTAATCACCGCGCTTTTCTTCCAAAGCGATGATGCCTGCACGCTCAAGGAGAATCCGGTTCTGCGTCTTGTCATAGACACTGAATTCGCCGGTAACCCGATCAATCTCAAGCTTGAGTGTCGGACTTTGAATCGTGGTGTTGCCTGCATAGGTTTGGGGTTCACGTTTATCGCGTTGATCACCATCATCAACCGTAAACAGTGATTCAAAATGAGCATGCTTGATGGGTTGAAGGTAATAGACCTTGGCACCCAAGGCAGGGATATCTTCAGCATAAAACTCCAGATCAATCGTGTTGGCAATCATCTCACGATGTTCGATTACACGGAATGGAATCTCCCTGCCATCACCATCAACCAGTCGGAAGGTATGTCCCGCATGACGCATCGGCATATGTCTGGCAGAACTTTTCCCATAGATCACACCGCGTGTTTTGATGCGCTCAGAACGCTGCCAGGATAACGGATTGAATATCACGATCGAGAAAGATTCCTCATCGGGGCAAGTTGCTTTACTTGCAAGCGTCCACGCCAGCTGCTTGGTGATTTGTTCTGCTGCGAGTTTAGCTGCGACTTTCTGATCGCGTTTGTCATCATCCGAAAATTGACCGCCGATCCCGTTTTGATTGTGATCCATACTGTCGAGCAGCCAATCCCATGCCTGCCTGATTATCGGTTGATGTGTGGTGTTACCCGTTAACACGGAGAAGAACTCCGCGTTGAACATGGCCTGTTCGCAGGGTGAATCAAGGGGCCAGATATCCGGCCAGGAACTCTCGACATTCGGCCAGAGACTTGGGATTTCGCCTGCGATTTGCTTGGGATTCTCAGGATAGTGCTGGTTGAAAAACTCGGTGAACGTTGCGAACTTCAAAGGCGCATGCCCCTCCTGATTCCAACGCATGATGTTTGCTATGTTGCGCTCTGTGAGGACACATAGGTCCATGCCCAATTGGCAAAGCAGGTCATAGTCGACACCTTCAAAATAGGCATTAAAGTCCGCTTCATGTTTGAGCATGTCATCGTAGTCTTGAGCATCACCAAGCAGGTGTAGACATTTTGCGTAATGGATCGGGGCATAGGATTTGATGTTCGTACCATCCAAGGCGCGGTAGAAAATGTGATCCGTGTGTGGTGGGCAACCATGGGACAGAAACAACGCATCCATCCCGCTGTGTTTTGCGATTTGGGGCATCTGTGGCGTAATGCCAGGGATGTCGGACATGCTCACGATCTTGCTTGCGGTTCCTAATTCACGTTGGCAATACTCACGGCCATAGAGAATGTTTCTCACCAGCGTTTCGCCGGACGGCAGTTGCGTGTACGTGATCGAACGCATGGGGATGACTTCAAGATGCCCTTGATCAACATGCTTCTTGATGCGCTCTTTCTCATCTGGGCAGGACTCTAAAAAAAACTGCAGGAAGTTGGTGGCTTCAATCATGAAGCGATACGCGGGATACTGATCCAGTAAGTCCAAGGCGGTCTTGATGATGGTGATCCCACGGGTGAGACATTCATTGCGTGATCCCGCCCAGAACAGATCCAGATGAGAGAACGGAGTAATGTAGATGGTTTTGTTGTGTGCCATGATCAGATGAATCCTGCATGAGACCAGATAAAGTCAATGATCTGACGATATCAGGAATTCGACAATTTGGAATAACCAAGTCTTGGATCGTACAATAATTCTTGTTTGTGCCTTATAGATTTCTACATTATGGAAATATGTGTTTGGAGCATTCATGTCACAACGCCCCCTGTTAACATCACTGGTCAAAGCGACGCAGGTTCTTGATACATTGGTTGCCAACCGCGAGGAGACCGACGGGTTGTCTCTGACGGAGATCGCAAATCAATTGATGATGCCGGTGAATAGTGTGCATAACATTCTGCGAACGCTTTGTGCCTGTGGGTATGCGCGACAGATCAGACGTGGTAGCTATGGTCCGGGGATCAAGATTCTGGAACTGGTTGCTGTCGATGAATTGGATGAGACGCAGCTTAGACCACGCATTGTGGATCAACTCAAACACTTTGCTAAAGAACAAGGTGAAGGATATGTCTGTTCGATTCTGCGTGAAGGAGAACGACATATTTTTGCCAGCGTTCAGAGTCAACAGGCGGTGCGTATTAATCAGACGGTTTTGGATGATGCACCGTTTTACAGCAAGGTTTCATGTCGCGTGTTGGCAGCGTTTTGCTCAGAGAGTGAATTACAAAAACTCATTGATCGTCAGGGGCTTCCCGGTCAGGATTGGCCGGAAGCTTCGACATTGCGAAAACTCCACGCCCAACTCAAACGGATACGCCGTGAAGGTTATCTCATGATGTTGGATCAGCCGTTGGGTGTGGTGACCATTGCCTGTCCGGTGATGACAAACCATGGCGAATTCTGGGGTGTGCTTGGCAGTTACGCACCCTATTTCAGAATGAATAAGACCCGCCAACGCCAATGGCTTGAGCATCTGCGCAAAGTATCTGGTCAATTGCTTGCGTGATTGTGTATTTTTCACTCTAGTGTCGCGTCGACAGGTGACGCGCGAGCTGTCAACTCGCGGCTATTGAATTGGTTTTTCATTGAAGACACACGCAGACATGGGCGCGCGTCAGACGCTGCATTTCAGTGAAAAATGCAAAAGGTTGGTGTTCCTGTTTACATAACAGGTATCAGGATTTTATGTCGGGGTAACAAACAAAAAACGCGAACTTTGCCGCGTTTTTTGAGAGATTGAATTGTTTGCCAGCCGTTACGCCGGTGATTGGATTACAGCTCGGCGAACACCATTTCCGATTCAACACGATCGGCCTTGGGTTCGTTGACGGCTGTTTCAATGCCCATCTCAGCACGGACGGCAGCAGCGCTGTAACGTCTGGCTTCCTGGCCACAGGCAGCCAGCAGGTCCAAAGCGATCTGGCCTTCGGACTTGGCGCCTTCGGAACTCGGGGATGGCTGCGTCGAAGGCCTGGGCGATCCCCTTGTGATTGACGAAGCTGCCATCCTTTTCGGCCCAGGTGACCGACGGCATGAGCACACCTGCACGCTTGACCAGGTCACTGGGCATGGTGTCGATGAGCACAAGGAAATTACGGCCAACGAGTTTGGCAAAGTCCTTGGTGACCCAGTCGGAAGGATAGTTGCCGGTGAGGATGAAACTCTTGATGCCGGATTTCTTGTCAGCCAGCAGTTCGCAGAGTTCTTCGTAACTGAGGACCGACTCGGCAACCTTCTCCAAGGCCTGACGGACACCGCGTGCGTTGGGCGCTTTCTCGGCTGAGATCGTGTAACCGTTGGCAAAGGTTTTGTCTTCACCATCTACCGGAACCGGGCCAACAGCAAAGACCACATCATCACTCATGGCTTTGGCGGCTTGGCCGAGCAGGTAGGCTTCTTCGGTGGCAAGCATCGGGCTGACCATCAGGACACATTTACCGCCAGCGGTCTTGATGCCCTTTTTAGCTTCTTCGCAGGCTTTGTCCCATTTGCAGTCGATCAACTCATTGAGTTGCTGACGTTGGGGTTGGTTTAAGCGGTCTTCCGAAGCGACGAACTTCCAGCCATAGCGGACTTCGTCGGTGATCCACCACTTGTTGATTTCGTCGTTTTGACGGGGTTTGATGCGGTAAATCTTGCCCTTGTTGTGTTCGATCCAGATGTTGTCACCAGAGGCGGTGATGCCATCAATTGACGGGGTCTGGGACAAGAACCACACACGTTGGGTGAACAGGAAGTCCTTGTCCAACAGCGCACCGACGGGACAGAGATCAACCACGTTACCTGAGAGTTCATTGTCCAGAGGCACGCCGGGGAAGACGTCGATCTGTTCATGGCTACCACGACCGAAGACCGCCAACTCGGAAGTTTCGGTGACTTCACGGGTGAAGCGGACGCAGCGGGTACACATGATGCAGCGGTCGGAGTAAAGCTTGACGTTGGGGCCGATGTCTTTGACCGGCTGCTTGATTTTGTCTTCCTGGAAACGGGATTCGGCACGACCGTATTCGTAGCTGTAGTCCTGGAGTTTACACTCACCTGCCTGATCACAGACCGGGCAGTCCAGCGGGTGATTGATGAGCAGGTCTTCCATCACCTGTTTCTGGTTGGCGGTGGCTTTGGGGGTGGTCGTGTAGACTTCCATGCCATCGGCAGCAGGTGTCTGACAGGTCGGCATGAGCTTGGGGATGAACTCAGGCTTGTTGTCGTTGCGCGGGTTGGGGGCTTTGATCTCAGCCAAACAGATGCGACAGGAAGCGACAACGGAGAGTCCGGGGTGATAGCAATAACGCGGCAGTTCGATGCCGTTTTCGTCGGCGACCTGAATGATCATCTTCTTGCCGTCAAATTCGCAAGGCTTGCCGTTAATGGTGATCGTGGGCATGTCTATCGTCTTTCCTGATCTGACTCGATTACTGTGCGGGAGGAGTCAGTGTGTTTACTAATGGATCAAAATCCGTGCGTTATTCGCGTTCGTTTACGGATTGTTTTTTTCAATGTTCCAGGCGGTCTGTTCACCGCCCATGGCTTGGGGGTAATCCTGGAGGACTTGGCGGACAATCTTGCCGTTAAACAGGTTGGCAATGGTGGCCTGATTGGTGATGCGCGCCAGTTCATTGCCTGCAAGGCCCAGGTACACCGCCAGGACGGCACCGGCAAGGGCAACCATGACACGATTACGCGTGGGCACCAGTTCGGTTTGCGAGGCGTCCGCCTTCTTGAAGTAGCAGGCATTGACGATTCGCAGGTAATACACAGCGGAGATGGCACTGTTGACCACTGCAATGATCACCAGACCGACGAACCCGGCATTGACGGCTGCGCTGAACATGTAAATCTTGCCAGCAAATCCGACCATCGGGGGAAGACCGATCAGCGAGAGATTGGCAAGTAACATCAGCGCTGCGAGCATCGGTTTACGGGCTGAGAGGCCAGCCAGATCATCCAGGTCGGTGGCTTCATCACCATTGCGTTCCAGACAGGCAAGCACGGCAAAGGCTGCCATGTTCCCCAGGGCATAGGCAATGAGATAGAACATCACACCCGCTGCACCATTAGTGGAAGTCACCCCTGCAACACAGGAGGAAATCCCCAGCAGTCCGACCAGCATGTAGCCTGAGTGTGCAACGGAACTGTATGCGAGAATGCGTTTGACATTGGTCTGCATCAGGCCCATGACGTTGCCGATGGTCATGGTCAAAGCTGCCATCACCCAGAGCACGGCCTGCACGGTGTTGGGCAGTGAGATGTAGATTTGCAGTTCTTCGGGGTTGCCCATGCGGAAGTTGGTCTTGCTCGTCAGCGTCAGCACCAGAATCAGGGAAACGAAACCAGCGGTCTTGGGGACGAATGCCAGGAAGGCTGTGACGGGTGTCGGTGCGCCTTCGTAGACATCTGCTGTGTAAAAGTGCATTGGGAAGGCTGCAATCTTAAAGCCGATCCCGACGATGGAGAGCACGATGCCCAACGTGAACAGCGGGGTCACGCCGGTGACAGCAATGCACTCGCGAATCTGGTCAAAGTTGGTCACGCCTGTTGCGCCGTAGATCAACGCAAAGCCGTAGAGGAAGATGGCTGCTGCCAAGGCGCCCAGGAAGAAGTACTTGATGCCCGACTCGTTGGCTTTGATGTTATCACGACCGGTTGCCACCATGACATAGGTGGGCAGGCTGGTGAGTTCCAAAGCAAGGAACAACCAGACCAGATCGTTGGCTCCGCCGCAAAGCATTACCCCGGTGAGGCTGAACAGGAAGAAGGCATAAAATTCACCACGCATGACGTTACCCGGATCAAACTTCTCCGGGTGTGATTCGGCATCGCGGGACATCTTGAGCTTGTCGGGCAGACCTGAAGCGAAACTCAGAAGCAGAACACCGACGACACAGACCGCCATCTTGGTGAACGATGCCAACGTCCAGGGGTGATCCGAATCAAGCGTTTGCCAGGCGTTGTAAAAACCGGCAAAAACCAGTGTCAGAACCGCCACGGCAACGGTCAATTTACGAATCTCAGCAGAGCGATGAAGTCCGACCATCAGGCAGCAACACGCTCCAATGAGCATGATGATTTCCGGGCGGATTTCCATGATTTTGACGTACAGTTCACTCATTGATGAACTCCTGGCAACTGGGCTGTGGCAATGTCGGTTGACGGCGTGTCGTCAAGCACGGTCAGTTGCGCGGGATGGGTTTGTAAAGTGTTTTGAACATGATGAAGCATCGGGCGAATCGGCTGTTCATGCCCCTCAATGCCCACACGGTCGACAATCGCCTGCGATGGTGCATCCAATGTCTTGAGCATGCAGTTGGGATACAGACCCAACCACAGACATGCAACGGCAAGCGGGATCAGGACCGCAATTTCGCGACGGTTCAGGTCTGTGACATGATGCCCCCCGGGAGCGCCCCCGGAAGCATGATCGTCATGACCATCAGGCAGTTTCAGCGGACCCCAGACGACTTTGCCAACCATGTACAGGATGTAGATGGCACCAAAGATCAAGCCGGTCCCTGCGATGGCAGCGTAAACCGGGCCCATCAGGATCGAGTTAAACGAACCGAGCAAGGTCAGGAATTCGCCGACGAATCCGTTGAGCCCCGGGAGTCCGACGGAGGCCATGGCAAAGAAGACCATGAAGCTTGCCCAGATCGGCATGACCTTGGCCAAGCCGTTGAGCTGCGCCATTTCACGGGTGTGATACCGTTCGTAAACCATGCCGATGAGCAGGAACAAGGCACCTGTCGAAAGGCCGTGGTTGATCATGTACATCACCGAACCGCTGAGCCCCTGCACGTTGATGGCAAACATGCCCAGCACGCAGAAACCAAGGTGGGAGACCGAGGAGTAGGCGACGAGTTTTTTGATGTCTTTCTGACGCCAGCAGATCAAGGCTGCATAGACAATGCCGATGATCGCAGCCACACCCATCATGGGGGCGACTGCCAGCGCGGCCTTGGGGAGCATCGGGATCGCAATGCGGATCAGGGCGTAGGTACCGAGTTTCAGCAGCACACCAGCAAGCACCACCGAACCGGAGGTCGGGGCTTCAGTGTGTGCCAGGGGAAGCCACGTATGCACCGGGAAGATCGGCACCTTGACGGCAAAGCCAGCAAGCATCGCCAGCATCACCCAGAGTTGCTGACTGTCGGACATGTTCTGGTGAGCGGTGGACAAGGCTGCAAAGCTGAAGTCCCACATGCCCCCTGCTGCGACATTGCACCAGGCCATGTAGATGATGCCAGCGAACGTCAGCATCGAGCCGGTGAAGGTGTAGAGGAAGAACACGCGAGCCGCCTTGAGGCGATCGGATGAACCGTAGATACCAATGAGGAAGTACATCGGGATGAGCGTGAACTCAAAGCAGATGTAGAAGAAAATCACATTGGTGGAAACAAACACGCCAATCATCGCGGCTTCAAGTAACAGCAGCCAGATGTAAAACTCGCGAACGCGTTCCGTCACTGCAGAATACGATCCGAGGATCACAATCGGCATCAGGAACGTGGTGAGCAAAATCAACCAGATGGAGATGCTGTCCACCCCGAAGCTGAAGGTCAGCCCCAGCGAGGAGAACCATTCGGTGTTGAACACCAGGCCATACTCCGCCGAGTTTGAAAAGTCATAGCCCACCAGCAAAAGCAGGGACATGAAGAAGTTGATGACCGTGATCCCAAGCGTAAACGTCTTGATCTTCTCAGGGTCGTTGCCTGCCAGCAGAGGCAGGAGCAACCCACTGAGTAGTGGGATCAGAACCAAAAACAAAAGCAGTGCGAAAGGAAGTTCCATTGGCGTTTATTTCCAGGCTTATGGGCGGTTAACCATGCCAGTATCAGTTCATCTTTCCATCAAACAATCAGAATCCCGACGAGAGCATCCAGGTGACCATCAGCAGGATGCACGCCAAGCCAAGAATCATGCCAAGGCCGTAACCTTGCAGGACACCGGTCTGTGAGTGTCGGACTGTGATCCCCAGCAAACGTGGGATAAAACCAACCAGAGCAACAATGCCGTTAATCACCAGGCGATCAAAGACAAAGAACAAATCACCCATGAGTTTGAGCGGCCGGACGATGGCTGTGTCGTACAACTCATCGATCCAGAATTTGTTTTCCAGAAGATCGCAGACACCGGCATACGTTTGCTTGGCCTTGTCCGCCAACTCCCGACGCAGCAGGTGGAAGTAGGCTGCCAAGGCGATGCCTGCCAATGCGGCGATGATACTGATGATCATCACGGCTTTGTGAACATCCATGCCAAAGAGACTGGCATGATGCCCCTCACCGCCTGTATCGGCATGAGCGTTAACGGCGACTTCACCAGCGTGATCCGTTGCATGTTCAACTGCCGTGGCAACATGCTCAACTGCTGTATTGACTGTGCTGGCTGAACTGGCATTGACCATGCTCTCCATCCAGTGATGACAAAGGAAGCCGCCAGCAATCGCACCCACTGCCAGGAAACACAAAGGCAGGTTCATACGGGCAAACGGCATCTCATGCGGAGCGTGATGATGGTGGTCATCGTGACTTCCGTGGGCGTGGCCGTGATCATCACCGTGACCATGATCGTCATCACCGTGGTGATCGTCACCCATCACGTAATGTTCCGGGCCACAGAAGACGCGGAACCACAGACGGAAGGTGTAATACGCGGTCATGAATGCGGTGAAGATGCCCGACCAGGCGAGAATCTGAATCCAGCCGTTGTGATCAGTAATCCCCTTGGCCATCGCATCACCAAGAATCAGGTCCTTGGAGAAGAAGCCAGCGGTTAACGGGAAACCGGCTAACGCCAGACAGCCGATGAACATCAGCCAGCACGTCACCGGCATTTTCTTGCGAAGTCCGCCCATGTTCCGCATGTCCAGCTGGCCGGTCATGGCATGCATCACACTACCAGCGGTCAGGAACAACAAGGCTTTGAAAAACGCATGTGTAAACAGGTGGAACACACCACCGACACTCGATGCGACACCCACGCCCAGGAACATGTACCCAAGCTGGGAGACCGTCGAGTAAGCCCACACGCGTTTGATGTCGTACTGACACAGGGCAATCAAACCTGCAAAGAGTGCAGTCGTCGCACCAACGGTCGCAACGGCGGTCAATGCATGTTCGCTCAACAGGAACACCGGCATCATGCGGGCGATCATGTACACACCAGCGGTGACCATCGTGGCTGCGTGAATCAGGGCAGACACCGGCGTCGGACCTTCCATGGCGTCAGGAAGCCAGACATACAGCGGAATCTGGGCTGACTTACCAAAGGCACCGAGCATGAGCAGATACGGGATGATCTTCATGCCCGTTGTTGCAGACTCGGTATTCAGATGTGCCGTCTGGCTGAAAATTTCAGCATACTGGATGGAGCCGAATTCCTTGAATGTCAGGAAAATGCCCAACGCAAAACCAAGGTCACCGATACGGTTGACGATGAAGGCTTTCTTGCCTGCTGCGACGGCGGACGGTTTTTCGTAGTAGTAACCAATCAGAAGGTAGGAACACAGACCCACACCTTCCCAACCCAGGAACAGCATCAGCAGGTTGTCACCCATGACCAGCGATGTCATGGAGAAGATGAACAGACCCACAGCAAAGAAGAATCGAGCATAGCCCTTGTCCCCTGCCATGTATCCGCCTGCGTACCAGACCACCAGTGAACCAATGCCGGTGACGACATAGAGCATGATGATGGTCAGCGTGTCAAAGTAGTAACTGAAGTCGGCTTTGAAGTTGCCTGCGTGAATCCACTCAAAGAAGTGGACCGTCACCGCGCCGGACTCCGGGGTGATGTGACTGCCTGCCATGAGACTCAAACCGAAGCTGGCCGCGACTGCCGCCAGAACGATCCACGATGCGTAGTCCCTCAGTGACCGTTTCATGCAGCAGATGCCGCTTAGGATTGCGGCCAGCAGAGGTAACCAGGGAATGAATTTAGCGATTTCCATTAGCTTGCAAGCTCGTCCGTGTAGGGTTGTTGTTGATTGCGTTTACCGTGTGTTTCTTTCGTCTTTCAGACGAGGGGCTATCCCTTGAGACTCGACCACGCGTTGGCATCGAGTGTGCGTTTGCGTCTGAAGAGTAACACCACCAGACCTAACGCTAGGGCAGCTTCCGCTGCAGCGATGGTCAGGACAAAGATCACAAAGGTCTGCCCGGTCACATTGCAGTGATAGCGGCTGAATGCCACCAGTGACAGACTCACGCCCTGGAACATCATTTCCGTGCAGAGGAACATGATGATGAGGTTACGACGGGTGATAAATCCGATCAGGCCCATGCAAAAGAGGATGGCACCGATGATCAGGTAATGGGTTAACATCATGCTGTCCATGGCAATTATCCTTCTTCCTGAATCGGGGCATCGTCTTCGACACGTTTCTTGGCAATGACCACCGCACCTATGATCGCTACCAGCAGAATCACACCTGCCAGTTCAAGACCCAACGGGTGACTCTTGAATAGATCCAAACCGACTTTTTCGATGTTGTCGAGTTTGTCTTTGCGTGCCAGATCAGCAGGCATGACCGCGTCAGGATTTTTGGCTTTGATCCTGGCTTCCAGTTCGGTGATCGGACGATGTGTCAATTCGTTGGTGATCACAAACGCATCGGACTCGGACTGGGCCTGGTAGTTCTGGGGGAAGGTGCTGCCGTCTTCAGAGTGCATCGCAAAGACACTCAGCAATAAACTCAGCATCAGGAATCCGACTGCAATGGCTGCAACCGGTTCGCGTGGCAGGCGGTCATACTCCGGCGTGTCCTCATCGTTGCTCGCATCACCGCTGTCTGCTGCGAGCATGATCACGAACACGTAGGTCACGAGAATCGCACCGCCGTAGATGATCACCATCGCAAACGCCATGAACTCGGCTTCAAGTGTCAAAAATAGCCCCGCGACCGCCAGCACGACCATCACGAACCACAAGGCCGAATACACCGGCTTGGTTTGTGTAATCACCCGTGCGGCTGCACCAATGGCAATCGCGCCAAACAGGTAGTAGTACCCGGCAGCGGCGTCAGGCAATCCTGTGATCGCGGGTAACTCACGACCAAGAAAGAGCCAAAGTCCGCCCAGAGAACATGCCCCAAGCAGGAATCCGAACCGCACGGGGGTGTAACCCCGCCGTGGCATCATCATATAGAGAGCCACCGCCCCGACGACACTGGCAATATACAGCGCTGCTGTCATAGGTATGCGCTTTATCCATAGACCAGCAGACTCACCCCATCCCGGCATGGAAGAGGCTGCGGGAAGTCCCATAAATTGTCCTGATCACTCTGACTCACAACGGCAATTCAAGTCGCAAACAGAATAATCAACGTAAACCGCCATAGGATAGGTGGCAACGCTCACTTCTGCAACAAACGACCACGACCCAATCCTTCCCACCGACACGCTTAACCGGTCATCTTCCCCGATCACCAAACCGACCCGTAGATCGGACCTTTTCAAATGCGCTGTTCAAACACAGGGTTTTTAACAAAGGTTAAAAGTATATTTTTATCAAGGGGTTACCAAAGCATAAAATCAAAACAAAATTTACCTTTTTTTATTAAATTCAATCATGCGACATTAAGCCATATCTGAATCCTTTCGATTCTAGATATGACGTCACTCCCAAATGGCCGTCGGGTATCGGTCGGGAGACTGAATTCATTTCTGCAGCGGTTATCAAGTCGTTCTTTTTTGCTTACCGACTGCGCGGCTTTAGACATTGGGGATGGGCATGAAAATCAGAACCAAACTGTTGTTACTTGTGATGGTCCCGCTGTTCGCCATGATGGCTCAAGGTGTGATCGAATGGGTCGGTAGTTACCGGCAATCCCAGCAAAGCCAACTGCTGTTGCAGACCGCCCAACTCTCTGAGCAGATCAGTAACCTGGTCCATGAGTTGCAAAAAGAACGCGGGCGCACCGCCGGATTTCTGGGCAGTCAGGGTAAGCAATTTGGTTCTGAACTGGCATCGCAGCGACAAAGCACGGACCAAAAACATCAAACGCTGTTGTCTGCCATCCAAACCTATCCCGTGGATCAGGTTTCTGACCGCATCCGTCAACGTCTTGAAACGGCAGTCCAGACCAGCAAGCAGTTAAATCAAATCCGTCAGCAGGTCCAAAGTCAGCAGATCGACACGCCCAAGGCTATCGCTTACTACACACAACTCAACAGCCAGATGCTCACCGTTGTCCAAAGCATGGCAGACCAAAGCACCAGCGGGAGCATTGCCACCCAACTGGCAGCCAATCTCTATCTCCAGAAGACCAAGGAAAATGCAGGCATCGAACGGGCCCTGCTCAGTAACGCCTTTGCAGCGGACCAATTCAACCCGGTGATTTACCGACGCTTCATTGGCAACCTGGCGCAGCAGCAGGCCTACATGCGCGAGTTTGAAAACCTTTCCACGCCAAAGATGCAATCCGTGTTTGATCAGGCAGCCGCCGATGCATCGTTTGCCAAGGTGGAGCAATATCAACAATTGGCTATGGATAAATCTGACACGGGTCAATTCGGCGTCAAGCCTTCGGATTGGTTTGACACGATCACGCAGAAAATCAATCAACTCAAATCCGCTGAAGATCAGATATCTCAACTGATCAAAGAGCAGGTAACGCAGATCAACAATCATGCGTCGATGGTGATGTATAAAGTCCTGTTTCTGAATGTCGGTTTGGGTTTTCTGACCATTCTGATAGGGGTTTGGGCTTACCGTTCCATCAATACACCGATCCGTGAAATGACGGATCGCATGCAGGATATCGCTCAGGGCGATGGCGATCTGACACAACGTGTGGACGACGGTCGCAAAGATGAACTGGGTGTCATGGCAGGTTTCTTCAATCAGTTTGTCCAGAAGATTCAGGACACCGTCAAGCACGTTGCCCAGGCGACGCAGGAAGTCGCTTCCGCTGCAACGGAGATTGCTGCCACCAGTGAGCAAATGGCAAACAGCCTTTCGCATCAACGCAGTCAGAACGCGCAGGTTGCCAGTTCCGTCGAGCAGCTTTCTGCCAGCGTCATGGAGATTGCCAACCGCGCCACCACCCTTTCGACGCATGCCAGTTCATCCGGTCAGACCGCTCGTGAAGGCAACCAGGTCGTTGATAACACCGTCAATCAGATTCAGCAGATTGCCAGCATTGTCAATGAAGCCTCCAATCAGATGCAGGAATTAGGCGATCGCTCCCAGGACATCGGCGTGGTGATTCGCGTGATCAATGACATCGCGGAACAGACGAATTTGCTTGCACTCAATGCAGCCATTGAAGCTGCACGTGCCGGACAACACGGGCGCGGGTTTGCTGTCGTCGCTGATGAAGTCCGCAAGTTGGCTGAACGCACCACCAACGCCACCGGCGAAGTCACGCAACTCATCACCGCCATCCAGACCCAAACACAAAATGCCATCGAACACATGGGCCAAGGCACCGGTCTGGTCGATGAAGGGGTCCGTGCTGCAAGTTCCGCGGGGCAGGCATTGTCTCGCATTGTCGATGACACATCACATGTCGATAATCTCGTCTCGTCCATTGCTGCAGCGACCGAACAGCAGTCCACTGCAACACAGGAGATCACCCGTTCGATCGAGTCCATCAACTGTGCTTCGGAAGAATCCAATCAGGCAGCAGGCCAGGCTGCGTCTGCTGCTCAGCAGCTCTCCCAGCGTGCCGAGTCGTTGCAGGTGATGGTCAACCAGTTCAAAATCTAAGGTGATGCGTGTTGGATCATGTCGTGAACTGAAGATGACATTGTCTGATGGATGGTTACACTATGCCCCATGAGCAGTTCACAAAAGCAACGCGTGATTCGTAAACCCGGTCGGGGTTTCAGGCCCTACCTGTTGATTCCCAAGGTCTTTGCCATGGCCGTGTATTTCGGTGCCATGGTCTGCGCTGCCGTGCTTTGGTGTCAGAGTATTGGCTGTAAGCCCACCGAGGCGATCGATGCAGCGGTGTTGATGGAGCATGTGTTATCCGTCCGCTTGCTGATTGTGTATGTGGGCGTACCTGCGCTGCTGTTGACCATGATTCTGGGGGTACTGCTTTGGTTGGAGCATCCCAAGACGTTTTTGAAATTACGTTGGCTCAGAGTCAAGTTGCTGCTGATGCTTTTTGGCGTGCCGGGGTTTCATGTTTACATGGCATCACGCCTGCATCACTTCCGGGAAGCGCTGGAATCGGGTACCATTAACCATTCCCTGAAAAACCAGTTGACTTTCGGATTCGTCCTGCTGCTGATCTGGTCTGCCATGGTGATCTGGTTAGGCAGACATAAACCAAGACTCTGGCAGAACTGGGCCAAGGACTTTAACCGTTCAGCCAAATCCGAATCCTGATTTTTCAGTTACGGGTCACGGAACCCAAGACAAAACAATTGAGCAAATGACATTCATGGGGAGTGTATCAATGCGTGTTGTTGGGAGTGTGTTGTCGGTCGTGTGTTTGCTGGCAGTGTGTTGGTGTGGCGGTTGTGCCGACTCACAGGTCGATGCTCAGCGTCAACGCATTGCCAATCGTCCGCCGGACTTTGCGCTGGAGGTTTATGTGGATGGCCAGTTGCAAACGGATAATGAACGCCTCATCCGCAGCAAGTATCTGCTTCAACCCAATTTCAATCTCCACCTGTCTCTGGGTGATGAAGCCACGTTGGATCACTACCCCTCGCGTTTCCTTAAACTCCGTCATGGCCAGTTCCAGGAACTCGTCAGTGTGTGTCAACAGGCCAATCTCATGGCTGAACCCACCAGTCCGTTTGCTGAAAAAGTGCTCAAACACGCATCACCAGCAGACCCCCAGCGTCCTTTGATTCATGTGACCTTGACCAGTTGGGGCAAGACCAATCACTATGTCACCACCAGCAAAGATTCCCCGCCGACCCTGGTCCTGCTGGATAAGTTGATTTTATTCACCGGCCGAAAACTACCGGAAAATGCAATGGAATCGCACCGAGGTTATTGAATGTCGCAACTCACCCGCTCACTGATTTGCCTGGTTGTCCTGGCATTGTTGTTACCAGCCTGTCGATCTGCGCAGACCACCACGCCCCCTGCTGGTGTTGAAAAAATCGTCATCAAGATTCAGGCATTGACCACCGACAAACGCTATTCCTATTTTGAACTTGAACCCAACGGACAGCTGTCATTTGGTGGTGGCTTTGATGCCATCACGAAAAATGCCAAACCGGTGATGACGCTCAACGCCCAGCAACTTAAAACCATTGAGACTTTCATCAACCAATCCAAATTACTCACCGCCAACGTCTCCGGCAGGCAGGATCGCAAAAGCTCAAAGGACGTTCATCATGATTTGGTGTTGAAGTTGGGCAAGCAATCACGCACGTTCCAAGTCAACGACAACCAAATCCCCGCGGTCGGTCAACTGCATGACATGCTCTTCGACTTCTATGCCAAAGCCAGATACAACCTGCCGGGCATCGGTACGCCCAATACCAAACCGTGAGATAATGCTATTCATCTGAGTTGTGGATACAGTGAGTTAGAGCCACAGAAATAACAATCACAAACGTCCGTCACTCCCACGCAGGCGGGAGTCCAGTGGAACATGCAATCGCCTACAGAATGCCACTGGATTCCCGCCTTCGCGGGAATGACTACCATCAAGTGAAGCTGAAAATTTCGTATACTGTTTAGCTTCAAAGATCCAACGCCATCTCAATCGCCTGTGTTGGCACACCAATGTCCACCACGTGTACCTTGCCTGTGATCGCATGAGAATCAGCATGATCAAATCCGAGTTTGCGAGCGACGAACGTGATGGTGTGATCTGCTTTGACGACTGCGTTTGCAGGTAACCCCGAATCACAATCCATCCCCGAGGGTAAGTCGATGGCAAAGACCATGGCCTTGTTTTGTGTCGCCTGAATGTATGGCAACAAGGACTCGCGGACATCGCCATGAAAACCTGTTCCAAGCAAGGCGTCGACGATGACATGTTCATCGGTGAGTTGATCGAGATCGATTACGGGGATGTGCATCTTCATGGCAATGGCAGCATTGACCGCTGCATCACCGGATAGATCATCGACGGACTTGGCGCAAAGCAACTGCGCTTTGAAGCCCATGTTCGTCAAGTGTCGCGCGATGACGTACCCATCCCCACCGTTGTTGCCTGAACCGCAGAGGATGGCAACGGTGTCCAACGGGCTGATCTGCTCGGCAATGATCAGCGCGGCATTGCGACCGGCATTCTCCATGAGCACCACGCCGGGCATGGCAAAGTGTTCCATGGCAATCCGATCGACCGCACGGACCTGTTTACGAGTAAGTGTGATGACAGTTTGGGACATAATGACCTTTAAAGTTCAATTTTGGTACCAAGTGCGTCAAGTAACGCTTTAATCCATGCCGGATGGGCCGGCCAAGCCGGTGCGGTGATAAATTGACCGTCGACATGCGCCTGGTCCATGGGGACTTCGACCCAGTTGCCCCCTGCCCGGTTGACTTCCGGGGCGCATGCGGGGTATGCCGAACAGGACTTGCCGGTGATCACTTCGGCAGCAGCGAGTAACTGGGCGCCATGACAGATGGCGGCGATGGGCTTACCGGCTTTGGCAAAGTCCTGGACAATTTCGATCACACGCTTGTTCAGTCGAATGTACTCCGGTGCACGTCCGCCGGGGATGACCAATGCGTCATAGTCTGCTGCATTGACATCGATGAATGAGGCATTGAGTGTGAAGTTGTGACCCGGTTTTTCGGTGTAGGTCTGATCGCCTTCAAAGTCATGAATGGCGGTGCGGACCTGATCACCATCCTGTTTATCCGGGCAGACGGCATGGACGGTGTGGCCGACCATCAGCAGCATCTGAAATGGGACCATCACTTCGTAATCTTCCACAAAATCACCGACGATCATGAGTATTTTTTTCGCTGCCATGGGATTCTCCTTGTTGCTTTTGAGGCTCTGATTGTCATAGACATTGTAGCATCGATCATAAAGTTGCCGATAATGACTTCACAGCCGGGCAAGTCACGCTAGAATGACGACATACCATTGTGCCTTAACGGTCAGGATAAAGCGTTGAAAATCACACTGCGAACCAAAGACAGTCAACAACGGGTGATCATCCAGACTCCGGATGATGCGGTTCCACCTGCGATGATTAAATTCCCCGGTGAGCCTTCGCATCAGATTGCTTTGGACTGGAGCGGCGCGGTGGATGACGAAAAGTGTCTCAAACGCTGCCCGGTGTGCGGTTGCAAGGACATGTATGTCAGCAATAGCTTCCCGCAGATTACAGCTTTGGTGAGCATTGCCCTGGCAGCGGTCTTCTGCCTGGTCATGATTTATCACAAGTGGATTATCCCGGCGATTGTCGTCTCGGTGGTGGTGATTCTGGTTGATGTCTTGATATACCTGTTCAAAAAACCTGCATTGATCTGTTACGACTGTCAGACGGAATACCGCAGCCTGCCCATCTCAAAACACCATGGTCGCTGGGAACAGGGACTGGGTGAACGCTATAAACGCAAGCGTCAATCGCAGGATTGATTGATACTTTTCAAGCAATATGGCGTGGATTTCTTCGCCACATGACAGCACTTTACGATTGCATCAGGTATTGGCGAATGGCTTTGGGGAGCATGTCAGCCAGATTACGCGCTAGCAATCCAACCGGACCATTTTCCGCCACCCAGAGATCCGCTGCCAGACCGTGCAGGTGTGCTCCAAGTGTGGCTGCGTCAAAGCCATCAAGACCTTGAGCGAGGAGTGATGCGATCAGACCCGTGAGAACATCGCCACTACCCGCCGTTGCCAATGCAGCATTACCGGTGTGGTTCACGTGGCATTGTGTCCGGCTGGCGATGACGGTTTGATGACCTTTGAGGACAACCACAGCATGATGCACCTTGGCCAATGCCGTGGCTGCTTTGATGCGTTGTTCCGGATCAACAGGATCATGCTTGATATCCACTGCTTTTGCTAAACGACGAAACTCGCCAGGATGGGGTGTGAGAACGCGACACTTTGCAGCGGGTACGAGTCTTTCCCCTGTCTCCGCCAGCAGATTCAAGGCATCCGCATCGAGCACCATCGGTCGATTGCTGGTGAGTAAACTTGAAAGTCGATTTCGACTTTGGGGGGTTCGTCCCATCCCCGGACCGATCGCAAGGACACCTGCGTCTTCGGGGTCAATTTCTGCCAACACGCGTTCGAGATTGCGCGCTTTGTCCGAAATGGGAACACCTGTAGCAGAGGACTCAAGCAACAGAAGATTGGTGAGAATGCTTTCATCAGCAATAAGCTTGACCAGACCCGCACCACTTCGCAACGCCGAGCGTGCTGTCAATGACGGAGCACCGATCATGTTGCTTTGCCCACCGATGATGTAAAGCGTTTTAAACGTTCCCTTGTGCGCGGTGTTCTGCCGTGCTGGGAATTCAGGTAGTGAGATGATTTTCATGAATCAGTGACTCAAACTGCTAGCGGTCATGAAAGTGAACCTGTCAAAACACAAGACAGGATATACATGATCGCAAAGATACTTCCAGTTTAGCGTGCATTGAGCACGTTGATCTTTAATCGGCCAATCAGGGGCGTGAGTTTTACCAGATCGTTCATTGTATTGCCCGAATCTGTATCACTGGCAACCATGGCAATATGTGCAGCATCAAAAACCGTGTTGGGCAACGTGGCGTCCAGATCAACCCATTTGCCATCCACCCACGCCTGAGCCCACATGTGATAGCCGAAGATGTTGCGGTTACCCAGAAATTCGTCGACGTAAATCATCCCTGAAACCACGCGACTGGGCACACCCGCACCACGGAGCATTGCAGCAAGCAAAGTGCCGTGTTCGGTGCAATCACCCTGCCTGGTCCGGATGACTTCGCTGGCGGTGGCAAAACCAACTGATAAATCCTTGGCCTTGATCTCGCGATTGACAAACTCGCGCAATCGCAATGCGCGTTGCATCACTGGCAGATTCTCTGGATTCCGACCCAAAGCACGTTCCAATGCCTTTTGAATCTCAGGGTCCTTGTGATTGAGTACTGCGGTTGCTGTCAGAAAACTATCACCCGGTTTATCGGCATTGGGCAAAGGATCAGCATTGATGTCCACGGTCACCTTCGCACGCTTGCCATCAAGCCATTGAACCTGCTGATTGGCGGTCTGGAGCAAACTGTCACGCTTGACGGCAGCCTGGCTGGGTTGGATGTGCAGTTCATATTCAGCATGCTTGAGATGGCGTGGATTGGGTAACGGTCGACTGGGTGTGACCATCGTTGAAACCAGTAACTCCGGCGGATTGACTTTCTGTGTTGCCAGCATTTGATCAGACAGCAACACTTCCAGTTCCATCCCCGGCATGGGTGTCACCTTGGTCTTGACCGGCAGCAATTTGTCGTCCGTCCAAACCTTCGTCACCACGCCATCCATCATCGACGTTGTCATGTCCCAGGCAATGGCAGGAATGGTCTTACCCACCACGTCGATACTCTGCTCGCCCAGATGCTTCATGGTGATTTGAACCGGCTGCGGACCTGCTGTCGGATCAATCGTCCAGAAGCTGATCTGCTTTTTGCCCTTGGCCAGTTCATCCATGACATAAGCCTGAGCCTGAATCGGTGTCATCCAATCCTGGGCAGGCTTGGGAATTTTGTTGGTGATGCGCTGACCGTTCTGCATGCTGGTTAACTCGATTGAGCCGTCCGCATTGTATTTGTAGCTTTGGACCACCTGCATGATGCTCATGTCCTGCTTGGACTGCCCACGCAGCGGTGTACCCTCAGGTGTCTGAACAAATTCGGAGGTGATGCGAATGGTGATGGGCATCGGACCGCGCGACATGCTGATCTGCGTGTCGGACTTGGTGATGAGATTGCCTTCGGCATCAAACTCACAGGATTCATGGGAGTAACCAGCAGGTTGACCGCCCAGTCGCAGTGAGAACCAGTGATCGTAAGTCAACTCCTGATCCTGCGCGTTGCATGTTAAACACAGGCAAATCGCAGTCAGAAAAACGACGGAGTAAAGGTGGGCTTTGGACATGTTGCTTATGGTAAACCGCAGGCTTGTTCACGTGCAAGCTTTTTAGGTTTGGGTTCTCGGAAATTCACAATTGGTGCAATTCAAATAGACAATATGTTGTCGGTCTATGAATTCGTCATTCCCGCGCAGGCGGGAATCCAGTGGCATTTAATTGACGCTTGCAAGTTCCACTGGACTCCCGCCTGCGCGGGAGTGACGGATGATGGATTTTTATTGAACGACGCTAAGCAGGCGTACGGTGTTGGTTGGCCTGTTTGACCATGTGCCGCAGGTGTTCAAGTTGATGATCGGGATACAGGAAAAAAGGCCAATCACGGCGTGATGCCAATTTACGGTTGCGTATGCCCTGCTTGGCACGCGTGAGTTTGTTGTAGGCATCGTTAAGCAGTTCGACATGGTCTTCACAGAACTGATCATTGATGGCATGCAACTGTTTGAACCAGACTTTCTTTTCCTTGCGATCCGCATGTCGATCCGCGAGTTGTTCGATGAGCTGTTCTTTGGCGTTGGCTAGCTCGGGATCGACCTCGGTGTATTGGTCGATGTTATGCCTGAGATGATGCAGGTGACAGACAGCTTGTTCGACGTCTTCCTGGTGTGCAAATGGGACATCCCATTGCATGTACAAATCCGCGCTGGCTATGGCGAGTGCGTTCAACGCAGGTTGGTTCCACTGTGACCACCAGATTTCGGTGACCTGATCGTAGACACCGCCACCTTTGCCATGGATGAAGAGTTGGCTGACAATGCTGCGCATCAAGGCTGAGAGAAACAGGGCTTTGGGAGCGAGCAGGGCTTCGGAGCGATCAATGGGATTCCCCTCTTGATCGACCATAATTGCTTGTTCGTCAGCAATGTCAGCATACACGCGTGCCCGTGGCTTGCCCCATTGGATGAGCCACAGCGGTAACTCAACACGATCCATCTCCATGGACAACGGCGCGATCCCGGCATTGGGCACTTCGTTGACCGCATTGTTGTAACAGCGTGCACAGGCCTGCGGATCATTGAGCATCAGATCGACATATCGTTTGGCGCTGGGCAATTCGAGCAACTGCGTCGAATACAACACCGGCACATCCCCCACCCACTGCTTCATCAACCGCGTGAGAATCACCGTGATCTGCTGTGCGAGATTACAGCATGATGGCATATTCAAAAGAGCACGGCCTAATGACGCGGACTGTTCCTGTTTCAGATACCAGAGATTGTCCTGCACCTGCTTGATATCCACAGGTGGTTGGCTTGCAATGGGCAGGTCCTCGTGCACCTTGGCCAACTGGACTTCCTGGTCTATCACCTCGATACCAAAGCGAATCGGGATCGGCATCTGCATGGCCGGATGGACATCATGATCGACCACCAGGTGAAGCATGTGTCCGCCGTGATATTGGGCGGCCTCGGCCATCGCCATGTCCTTGGCAAGAATCCCCGGGTGCCAGAACCAGGCCTGATGTCCGGTGGCAATGATCGGACCATCCATGTCCAACCGCCCTGTTCCCAGGTGATCGGCATTGGAGGCAACCAGATCAACGAGTACCTGACGATCCGCAGCGGAAACGGCACCAGATGGATGCCAGTGGATCATCAGGGGATCGGCATAAAAACGTGCTTCTTGATTCGGTGGCATGGGAGAACAAATTACCCTTCTGATTGGCCATTGCAACTACAAACACAAGCACAGGCAAAACGGTCGGGAAATTGTTTGAGTTCTTTAGCGAAGACTTGCCGGTAATGAGCCAGACGTTTTTCAGCATCATTGAGCGGACCGCCAAAGCTGCGATTCGGATCGTTGTAAATCAGACTGATCGGCACTTCACGAATCACCAGATCATTGGCCACCGCCTGAACCCAGAATTGAAGCGGAAACGCATAGCCGGATTCTGATAAACGGAGCTTGCGCATCGCGCTGACACGGTATGCCTTAAACCCACAGAAACCGTCGGTGAGTTTGAGGTCCAACGTGCCGTTGATCTGCTCGGTGATGATCTGGTTGATCTTCCGACGATCGGCAGGCGGCAAATCCTCCGTAGCCGAGTCGGACATGTATCGGCTGCCACTGATGATGTCTGCGTCATCTTTTTCGATGGCTTCAAAGAACATCGGCAGCGATGCAGGTTCATGCTGCTCATCACAGTCCATCGTGATCACCCAGTCATAGCGATAGCACGATGACCAGCGAAACGCGTCAATCATCGATTGGCCATAGCCACGATTGGTCGCATGTCGGATCACATCCACGGGTTGCTGAGCCAATAGCATCGGCGTCTGGTCCGACGATCCATCATCAATCACCAGAATATCCGACGTGTAATGCCTGACTTCATCAAGCACCTTGGTCACGTATCGCTCTTCGTTATAAACAGGTATTGCAAGGAGAATGCGCATCCGGCTTATGCTCCATCATTAAATGCTGACAGGTTTCTCATCCTAAGCTTACAAAAAACGAGGGTGAACTCAATGGTACATACGCGCAAGGGCCGCAAGTTGTTCCACAGTCAAGACCTCGGGGCGCATTTTTTGATCCACGCCTTGTGGTAACTCCTGATCCCGCCCGATGATAGCGCCAAGTTGCTTGCGACGCTTGCCAAAGAGCAAATGAACCAACTCGGTGAATTTTGCTAAATCGTCCGTCACCGGCTGGGGCTTACGCTTCAGCAGAATCACCGACGAATGCACACTCGGGGCAGGCCAGAAACATGACGGAGACAGCGTGCAGACTTCCGAAACATCGCACGTCGCCCCCACAATAATGCCCATCGGGCCGTAGGCTTTGCTCCCGGGTTTGGCAGCCAATCGATCACCAACTTCCTTCTGGACCATCACAATGGCATGGGACATCTGCTCGAACTGTGTCACCAGATTAATCAGCAGCGGTGACGCGACGTTGTAAGGCAAGTTCGCGATGAGTTTGAAAGGCTGATCACCAAGCTCGCTGACCACCTCGGGATTGATCTGGTGCTTGCCTTCAAGGACATCCCCTTTAACCAGCGTCAAACGGTCATCGCCTGCAAATTGCTGCTCGAGAATCGGCCACATGTCACGGTCAACTTCCACTGCCACCACGCGGGCGTCGGCTTCGAGAAGTCGACTTGTCAATGCCCCCGTCCCCGCCCCGACTTCAAGTACCAATTGACCGGGTTGCAGGTCCCCTGCCTCAAGGATGGCCTGCATCTTGTTGCCGTCATGCAGAAAGTTTTGGCCGAAGCGCTTCTTGGGGCGCAAGCCAAAGCTGTCGAGAAGGTATTTGATCTGTCCGAGCGTCTGAGCCATCCCATTAGAGTAGCAAAAAACGCTCTCAGACGGATCATGGTGTTCAATTGGCGTGGGGATCAAGAAAAAGAATCTGAGCAAAAAAGCAACTTCGCTAGCGAAAAAGCGATTGCGGCTGCGATGCAAATCACCACAATAAATTGCTTCCAAGGTGATGGTTGCAGGATTTGTACCGCCGGATGTCCAACAAAAAACACCGACACGCATCAGCACATCGGTGTTTAAAGTTTGACTCAGAACTGGCATAAATGACAGTCTGAAAAAAGCGGGTGACCGGGGTCGAACCGGCAACATTCAGCTTGGAAGGCTTAGCGCAAATTTTTGCAATCTTTGTTTTTGAGCCAAAAAAACGCGATTTCTGAGCCGTGGGGGCCGGCCATATTGCCACATGCGGACGCCTGCGGACACTAACGGACACCAAAATTGGTCCCAAAATTGGTCCCCCCTAGCCAAACTTCTCTTGATACTCAACATATTTGTCATCAAACAAGTGCGCATAACCCTGCGTTGTCCGTTGATCAGAGTGGCCCATTCCGTTTTGTATCGCATCCAGTGCAGCGCCGTTCTTGCGTGCAGTTGTGGCCCATGAGTGGCGGAGTTGATTCGGGGACCATGACGGGACGCCGGCTTTGGAAATAGCGTAAACGATAGCACGGTAATATGTGGTTGACGTGTACGAATTGCCAACGCGGCGATCTGTCTTTCTGGGCTTGTTTCTGCCAATGGTCTTGCCGTGCTTGATATCCTGTTCATGACGCGATACCTGCGGACTGAAGATCGGTGCCATCAGATCCGTCTGCAAATATGGCCTGATAAATTCCTGGGCACGCTTGCCGATCAGGACCTTTCGCTTCTTGTTCAGGTGACCTGTCTTGTGCTTGCGGCCGGGATCAAATACCCACAACAGCCCGGACATGTCCAACATGCCAGTTGTGATTGAGCACACTTCCCCGGGACGCATCCCAGTCAACCGCTGCACCATGATCATCGCCCTGACCGTAGGTGATGCACATTCACACGTTCTGAGAATGACATCATCGTCCACGGCGTTTACTTCCTCAGTCTCTTTAGCCGTAGTTCGGTATGCTTTGACTGGATCGACCACACGTACCCGCTCATAGGCGTCTTGATAGATCAAACCCTTCTTGTAAGCCCATTTGAACACGTGACGTATCCGGCGGGTGCGGGCGTTAATTACATTGCGACACAGTCCGATCTTGACCATTTCCAACTGCACCAATTCAATGTCCTGTGTGGTGATATCGTTGGCCAGCTTTTTGCCGTACTTCGCTACCAATTCACGCGTTGCATGCTCAAAATTCACATGTTCACCGGTATGTGTCCGATCAGCCCGACGGTAGTAGTCATAGGCATGCTCGTCGAATAGTTCGACAATGCCCTTAATCGTTGTTGGCTTCTGGTTCACGCCAGGTGCGCGGACCAAAGGGTCAGTCAGCCATTTGGCCAGGAATTCATTGAATTTTATTTGAGCCTGTATCGGATCAGAACCGAATGAACGGGTGTGTCTTTTCCCGTTATTGTCAGTCCATCTTGTACGATACTTGCCAGACGTTTGGTCGGTTTCTAACTTGAGGGATTTAGTTGCCATGAATTTGATCTTGAGTGAGATTTAAACACGCGTCAATATCTTTTCGACGAACTTTTTTGCCTTTTGCTCCCGGTATGTCCAATACCGTGATGCCGCAGCTTTTGCAGAATCGTTCAGCCCGTTTTTTGGCTGCTTGCTGAGTGCTTGCACCGGCGAGGTCGCAGTATTCCGCTACAGTTACCAGTGACATCAGTGCGGGCCATCGCTTTTCAGGTAAGTCACTCACTTGCCACCTCGCCATTCCATGTAACCTCTGACTATCAGTACGACCATTGGTATAAAAAAATACTCAAGCCAAAACCGGAATAGAAGACACGCAAATACAAAAGCAGCAAAACCGAACAATACATCTATCCATTTAATCATGCTTCACCTCCGCAATCAGCATCTCCCTCAAGCGATCCAACTCACCGGCGTATCTGGAAGAGGTGTCGAAGTCTAGATCGTCCAGCCTGCCTGAATCGATCTTGAGCAAACTTTCGATCCGCAATATGTTCCGCTTGCGGGTGTGTTCACGTCGGATTTCTTCAGCGCGTTCAGGCGTGATTAACTCGGCGGTTAAAAATCGACCATCAGGATTGCACCCGTCATTTTTTAGAAACCGGACGCCGCATTCGTCAACAACCCACTTGCTTGTCATGCGGTCAATACGGCCGATATGGACTGTCGACTTGCCCTTGATCAGTAGCCAGTCGCCTTGTTTTGCGTTATGCAGGTTCATCTCATCACTCCTTGTCTTGTCCACCACCAATCACCAAGACTGATGGCATCTGACACATCGCCGCCGCTATCTTTGAGTTTTGCACGGTCATATTTTTCATACTTCTGCTCAACCCAAATTTGACGGACTCCCTTTTTCGTGCCATTGGTCCACTGATCCGCACGCGTGGTCTGAGCGATCACGCCCGCATGACGCAGTTCATTGAGCACCATGCCCACTGCAATACCGTAGGTTGCCAACCCCCGCATCGCTCCCCAGCGCTTGGTTTTCTTGCCAGCCTGTCCAGGTGATGGTGTTTCAACGATTGCCACCAACTGATCAACCTCACTGTTAGGCATGTGGTTCTGGATGATATTGGCCAGATCCGGGATCATGTCACGATCCAAACGATTAATCGCATCCAGCTTGGACGGCCCGGTGATCTTGCCAAACTCAACAAGCTGGCCATGCCCTGTGCTGACGCAATAGCCAATCGCCGTGCTGGATGGGTCCAAGGACAGGAGTTTGGTGATCTTCATAGTTCATCCACGATAAATTGGGGGTTAGGCTGGCATGCCTGCTCAAGCTTCACAAAGTCAACTTCCAGCAAGCTTCCCATGTTCACCAACAACACTCGATGCCCGTGGCGTTCTTTGAGCGATCTATAGAGCCCAATCGCCCCGCTGAATGTGCTACGTGTAAACACCTTCACTGAACCGTCCATAATGGTTTTTCCGACTGGTTCCAGCATGATTTGATTTTTCCATAGCCATTCCATCACTTCTGAATACTCACCAACGATTGAAACCGGCTGAACTTTGGGCATGGCCTTAGCAGTCTTGATCATGTCATCCAAACTGGCGGATTGACCAGACGTAGCACCGGTATAGCCCTCGGTGTACAGCCTCGCAGCCATTTCAGCAGATACGATCCGCCATGCTGGTGGATACAGTTGATATGGGGGACGGTCGATAGACCGGTTGTCCCAAACTTGCCAGACAGTTCTCATTTCGTGCTCCTTAATTTGATCAAGCTTCTGCTCAATCCGATCGAACTGTTTAAACAATTTGTAAAAAACGAATCCGGTAACACACGCAACAATGAATGACTCAATCGACATGGCTATCCCCATCGGCAACACGTCGAATGTCGTCTGCCCCGGCTGTGCCTTCCTTATCAAGCAACTTCAAACATTGATCACCGATGTCGATTTCCAGGTAGGGATTGCCCCCATCGAGCATCCGCCCTGTGCCGATTGAGAATGTAATCCCGTAGGTCTCACAGTAATCGCCCAGTCCCGTGATGGCATTCTCCATCACCCCACACTCATGCTGCAGTTGGGGCATGTTAAACACCATATTGCCGTTGTCGATGACCGGATTGGCTGGCGTGTAATCACATATTTCAACACTGCCATCCTGGTTGATCACCGTTTCGCGGATGACGATGGGGTAGTCGGTGACCGTCGCGTCCGGCGCGATCAGGTCAGTAACGTGGCGCGTGGTAGTGGGATTCATTGAACACCCCCAGGCAAGGCAATACGGGGCATCTGACCGGTCTTGGATGCTTCGATCAGCTTGGGCATGGCAAATTCGCCGAAGGTCACACCGTTGGGCATAACGACGAACGCCATGAACTCGTGCTCAAGTGTTGTGACGCCTTCGGCGATACCGTTGAGTTTGGCTTTGATGGTCAACAGGAGCACGCGCCACTTCTGACGGGATGCCTGTTCCCATTCCTTGATCATCTGCTGATCCGTTCGACGGCTGCGTTTGCTCGGTGACATTCTGAACGCTTCCTTTGCAGGCAACTTGATCGACATCTGGATCAGGAGTTTTTGATATTCAAAAGCCACGGTCGCTTGGTTGTCATCCTCAATGATTCCAACACGCCCAGCACCGTGACGCCTGAGCATTTCCTTGATTTCAATTTGTGACTTTTCAATGCTGACGTTTGTGTTTGATGCGTATGACATTTTCATCCTGCCATTTCAAAAAGGGTTATTTCGGTTTCGGGCTGAATGCACGCTGGGGAAAACCAGATGCGTTCCCGGTCTTTGTTGGTGTTCTCAGCGTTACGGTTGGCATAGCCGCCGTGGGCTTTCCAGGCTTCGACCGTCCAACCGTGCTGCTCGAGGATGTCGTGTTCGCCTGCGTAACCGCAAAGAGCGATGCGCATTTGCTTGTCCTGCCCCTGCTCAATGCACCAATGCAACACCCTGGCGACCAGGTGGTCAACGTCCTGCGATTTATCGTTGGCATAAAGATCACCATGTCGCTGTTGGTTGCCTTTGTCATCCGATGGTGGGTCGCCCTCACCTTGAAGATGCTTTAGCCATGCGTGCATGCGGTCAATCGACTTTGCATAGGGCGGGTCTAGGAACACGCCGGTCAAACCGATGCGCGTGGTGGTGGTTCGGGATCCGCAAACGCGGGACCAGTCGCCGTAGCAGGTACGCACGAGACGCAGGCGGTCAGACAGGCGATGCATCCAATCCGTCAGCCACGCCCGACGCTGCTCACATGTGCCTGCATGTTTGTTGCCCAGAACACCCCTGCCAATGTCAAAGACGTCGCCGAGTTGGGGACGGCCGCATGACAGCACACCGCGACCGACGGCGCCAGAGTCACCAGCAAGATCGGGAAGTTGGCTAGGCATGCACACGCCAGTGCCTGGGCCGTTGAACGATGCCAGCCTGAAGCGCTTGGCTTGACCGTGGACACCAGGGCCATAACTGGAATTGCCGAGCACAGTGATAGGTCTGCGGTTGCTGAGTGTGTGATTCACGCCCTCTGATTTGAATGATGGCCGCCCCTGACAATCCGGTGATGCAGCCAGTGGATTCCCACTGCACCATCCCCCACCAATCCAACAGCACTGTCCCCACACCCACCAACCGGCAATCCGGGCGTCATATGCAAGCGGGTCATGCGTCATCCGTTCACGGAAGTCTGCGGACGTATGGGATTGCATCAGCCACCGGTGCCGCGCGTGCAGATCCGCCTCACTCACAGGCCAGTCGGCATGTTTGGCAACACCTGCAGGATCATGTAGCACTGCACGCCAGAAGTTGGTGACGAAGTGGTTGGTATCGCTAATCGTCTCAACCTTGCCGGTGTGGTCAGCAGGTCGACGCAGCAGCACAGCCACCGAACCAGCGAACGGCTCAATGTAATTGGAGACATCGCCCAAGCGGGACCATACCAGGTCAGCCACCTTAGACTTACCTCCGAACCACGGGAATGGGGCTTTCAATACACTCAAGCCGTCACCGCCTCTCTGCGGGCTTTGGCACGCTTAGCAGGCTTGGGCCAGTGCGGGATGACGTTGGCGCGGATGATTGCCTGCATTGGCGGTGGGCTGACACTGTTGCCAATCAATCGCACCTGCACGCGCTTTGAGAGTTTCTTGCCGTCTGCGCCTTCATCGATCACATAGTCATCGCGGAAGCCTTGAGCGCGTGCCAGTTCGCGGGGTGTAAGCATCCGCATCAGTATGTCCACGATGGCCCAAACCTCACGATTGATGATCACCGTCACCAAACCAAAACGCTCATGGGTCGGTATGGTGTGCAATGGTTCATCGTGGGATTGGCCGTAGCCTTGCCCGTAATACTTAATCAGAAATTCAGAGATCAAAGCGTAATGTGTCCCGCCAGCCTGCACGGTGGCCAGTGGATCAGTGGCCGGTTGACCATCTTTGCAGGTGCCTTTGAGTTTGACGATATGGGCAGCGGTAACACCCATCGAATGAGCTGCACCACCACCCTTACCCGTTGCAGGGCCTGCCGTGATGGTATGAACCGGATCGGAGAGTTTGGTCCCTGGGGATGTGCCCTTAAACTTGTTGAGATACGCAGCGACAAGAGCGTGCTTGCCGCTACCACTGACCACGGTCCCCAAAGGCTTGTCGAGTCCAGGCACGCGGGGAGACTGGCCGGCACGTTCGCCGTAACCGATCTGGATGAGGGTTGGTGCTACAACCGCATGATGCGTACCACCTGCGACAATCGTTCGGACCGGCTCATCTGCTCGGTAGTGTGGTTTTTCACCGAAGTTGCTTTTAACAATGACCGGAGTCACAACCGCATGGTGTCCGCCACGCGGATAAGCGGTGACCGTAGACAATGGATCGTTGGCGGACTTGGTCTGTGCATGGTCGTTGCCATAGTTGGCGATTGACATGATATATGGTTTTGACTCAGGCTCGTCTGTGCAGCCTGCGCTATTGCATGTGATGTCATCGATACGATAGCCGTTGCAAAGATGGACGATGTACGGATCAGCCGCATTGAGCACATGCCGATCCAGACCGGCAAAAATCCGTTTCATGGTGTTTTCGGCCAGCGGTCGACGTGGGCATGGTCGTTTGTGCTGTTTCGCCCATGCCTTGGCCTCGTCCGGTGTGGCAAAGATGCTGCACATCGGTTCGGACCAGTCGATGATTTCGGCTGCGGTGCGGTAGGGTTTTAATCCGGTGTCTTGACCAGGTCGGGATTTGCCGCCTGCCACCGCTCGATTCTTTCCGCGAATTGAATCACATTTCCGTGACCTTCCGCGTTTCCGTCCAGTGCAAGCATTCCCGCATACATCCGCACGGCTTTGGCTGCGTGCCGATCCTTTGCCCGAATGATGAAAACCGGTTCGGTTGGTGGAATGGTTTCCCCGGTCTGATTGTTCGTGATTTTCAGTGTGTACTTGTCCATGTGTTTTCTCCGGCCAATTAATTGGTTTGCCATCGCAACGCGCGATGAGAAATAGTCTGTCACGTGTTGTAGGTGCGCCATAATCGCACGCACGCAGGCGGTGCCATTCGACCACGTAGCCCAGGTATCTCAGGATGTTGACGAAAATCTGGAAGATCGCACCGTCACGCAGCGGGATGCCGTTTTCGTCAAGTTCGCTCCACTGCTCAAACTCCGGCACGTTCTCCAGCGTGATGACGCGCGGCTTGTTTTGCGGGCCCAGTGCCCATATCCAGCGGATAACCACCCATGCCAGGCTTCGTCGCTGTACCGTGCGTATCGGCTTGCCACCCTTTGCCCTTGAAAAGTCGGTACAGTCGGGTGATGCGTGCAGATGGGCAACCGGCTTGCCATCGGTCACTTCCACCGGGTCAACGTCAAACACGTCGGTCTGAATGTGATCAGTCATCGGATGATTGCGGGTATGACAGGCAATCGCGTCAGGATCGTGGTTGATGGCAATATCGACATGACGGTTGATACCAGCTTCGGCAAACGCCTGCTCAATGCCGATAGATGCCCCGCCGCCGCCTGCAAACAGGTCAACGATCAGACCATCCATGGTGGTGTCGTATAGGCCATGGTCTTTGACCCGTGGGGGTACAGCCATCAGCATGAGGCACCATCCTTGCTAGCCATGCGTGCCTTGGCCTCAGCAACCAGTCGTTTACGCCATCCGTTAGTGATGTCCACTAATTCACGATCTGTGAGTTCTTTGGCACCGGCCTGAATCGCTCTCACTCGCCTGCTGGCCGTCAAGTCATAATGTGGGGAGGTACGCATTTTTTGTGCCCAGGATCGCTTTAGTCCGATGGATTGGGCGAACCGATGCAGTTCATCAAGTTCGCAATCGGGTGAGATAACCAGGTGGCAAGACTTTCCGTATCGCCAACCCCAGTCGCGGAGTTTGTCGACACCGATCATTGAGCACCCCCGATCACCGGCCACTGCCGGCAGTCGCGGAGGTCATCGGGCCATTCAGATGGGTCTGCACCCTTGGAAGATTTGAACATCTTGCCGGTGTGTTCCCAGCCACCAAACGCAAGTGCACTGACCGGCACCGCTACAGCGCCGCCGCAACGCCGGTTGGCTTCGTCAATGTAAAAGGGCTTGCTGCCCAACTGTTTCACAAACACAGGCACGCCAGCCTGCTTGCACTGCTCTACCGTGCTACGCAACCACTCGATGTTGCAGGGACGGGCGCCGGGACCGGATTCACCGCCGGTGATGATCCAGTCAATTGCATCAGGCTCAAGCCAACCGCGGTATGAGCCGCATTCGCGATCATGTTCTTGGCACCAATAAACACTTCCATGCTCATCACGTGCCAATACCATTTCATCAGCAGATTCACAAAATTCGCAGCCCACAGGATCAAAGTCAACCGCCCCCAACAACGGTTCGGCACTGACGAACCGGACGGCAGCCGGACACTTGAGCAGATGCGGGATACGGGCGTCAGCAGTCGCCTGATCCTCGACACTGGTGCCAAGCCAGACGTTGGGGAGTGGCCAGTTCCATGACCAGTCATGTACTCCGTATTGCATCCCCATTTCAAGTGAAAGCAATTTCAAACGTTCTGATGTTGAGTGATGGCCAGCACCGTCTTGATACGCTCGCATCACCTGATTCAGATACTCCGCCATCCGCTCCGGTCGCTTGGTCAACAGCAGCCAATCCACATCGGGACGCAGAGCGAACACGGCAAACAGCTTGTCCAACATTTCAAACGGCACCCAGTCGCCAAACAGGTCGGTCATATCACCGACGAACACGAGTGCGCGATTACGATGGATCTTTAAACGCCCCACTCCATTAAGGCGTGGTTTTGCCCATCGCCTAAACGGTCCTTTCGGGCGAAAACGCAGCATGTGCTGAATCTCTTTTTTGACCAGCACCGGCGTGGCTTTGGCCATTGCCTGGGCAGCATACTCAACGCGCTTGAATCGCTTCGTGATGGCGGAGGCATAGCAATTACGGCATCCTTCGGAGCATGGAATGCACAAGTTGATTGGATGCTTCTGGCCTGGTAACTGGAAGCGAATCGGATTCACCGAATAGTCGCACCATTCGATTTTGGTTTTGTTAATCATCACGCACCTGCCTTTGCAAGTGCAGGCATGCTGGAAACGTTAAGAACGGTTCGGCAATGACTGCATAGGCCAGATTCGTCGATGCGGCTATCTGATAAGGAGTCCCATTCGTACAAATTGCACATGGTGCAAGGCTCCATATTCCCGTCTATCTGGTACCATCCAAGCTCACGCAGAATAGACATTCCGCGTTCATTTAAAGGCAAACAGCCTTCACCAAATTCTTTTGCGTAATAGTCAGCAGCAGAAATACGACGGCACGACAGATCGGTAAAGTCATCAACGAACGTCATAGCATCATCGTGAAAAGCCATTGACTTGGCTTTTGAAGCTTTGCGGGCAAAAACCAATACTGACGCTTCGTGATCATCACATGAGACTTGGAATGCGCGAAGCTGAAAAGGTTCCGGGCGAGAAAGCCCAAGCCTTTTTCGAAGCTTTACAGTGTCCTCATCAGCGCCAATATATTCAGCGAAGCTCAGGTCTGTTTCAGAATCCAAATACTCTTGGTATCGTTCTTTTGCTCGTGCTTTTTTCTTGGACAGATTGGCATACTTTGAGCGAACCTTGCCCGTTTCAAGATATTCAACATGATCAGTTGGATGCACATTGAAGACAACACCAGGTTCATCTTTGTCAAAATTCACGCCGATATAGTGACCTCGATCCTCGGCGATAATTCCCGGTTTTCCGTTATGAATGATTCGCCTGCCAATCTCAGCAGGAACTCCGTAATACTGTCTTACATATTCACAATTCATCCCTGTTATCCCTTCTGATTTTCCGATGTGAGTTTGCGTTTTTTGAAAAAGCCGATGAACTGCGGGTCGGTTTCTTCGAGTAGTCGCACATAGCGGCTGGTGAAATTGTTGTTGACTTTGAATTCCTCACCCGCTTTGTTGTTGACCATGTAATGCCAGCGAATTCGCTCAAAAATCGCTTTTGCGCCAAATGCCTCACGTCCCGATTGCTTGGCCTCCAACGCGAACTTGCGGAACAATTCAAACACCTCGGGATGCTCTGCGTGATAGGCTTCAAATGCTGCTTGAATCCTGGACTCACGCTTGGCAAGCTGGTCAAACAGGGGCATGTCCATTCCTTGGTGTGCCTGCATCTTCGATCTCCGATCGATTCAAAAAACGTGGCGGCAGCCGGTTGAATAAACGATCTATTCAATGTGGTCCAACGAGGACCGGTTTGCGTTTTACTCTCCCAAACCACTTGGGCGAGACTGATGGCCGGCTGCCGCCGGCGTTACGGTTATTCATTCACACAGTCCATATTTAGATTCACAGGATGGACGCTGTTGGAGCACATGCAGCCCAAGTTGCCTGCCACCGTTCACAGTCTTCGACCATGCAACCACGTCATCGATCCAGTTAATTGCCATGCCGGGAACCTTTGGAGCAAAGAACGTGCGACCTACTCGCTTTTCCCATTCACGGATTTTGTCGATCATCTCTGGCGAACGGTCAGCCCATGCTCGAATGTCATCTTTGCCGCTGTTAATGCATGGGGCGCATCCGACGCGATTAAAACCGAGCGTGTAAAGCTCGTTGATCTTTTCGCCGTGGGCTTGCACATAGCCAAAGCACATCTGTTTCGTCCAGTCGGCAATCGGGTGATGTAGTTCGCAATCGAAGTATTCATCCCATGTTTCAAAACATGCTGATGCACGCCGGCGGCTTTCGTCACGACGAACACCCGCATACCGAATCACCTCACGGTCTGGCCATAGTTTCTCGATTACTCTTTTCTGTGGGAGCAATTTCAGATGTTCAGTGCAAAACTGAGCGCGTGACGATGGCCATCGCTGTTTTAGGATTGCCAGTAGATCGAATGTCAACGGATCATCGGGCTGCAAACCGAGTTCCTTGATTTTTCCCTTTGCCCTTCCAGCCATGTCCGCAACGATTGGCTTGACCATCATGACCGGATAGATATTGGCCGAGTACCATTCGATGAACGCTGTGGTTATTGGATGCTCGTTACCACCTGCGTCAGAGTTGATCAAAACAACCTGATCAGCAGGGAATCGATTCAATACCCAGCGGGCACAGGCTTGGCTGTCGATGCCGCCAGAAAATCCAACTATATGCAAGGTTTCATGCATTTTATTTTTTCCTCATCGCAAAGGCGTCCAACGCGCTTTGCAAAATGGGGTGTTCAAGTTTCATGCGGCTGTAGCTTTGAGCGGTGCGAAGACTTGCCGGATCCCCCTGCTCACGCAGATGCTCGACAAGCTGCTGACGGAGGGCTTCACGGTCCTCGACCTGGCCAAACATTTCGAGCATTGCCTGGTCTTGTTCACGTTTGATCTGCTCACGGGCAGCTTGTTCAGCTTCCTGCTCACGCTTCTGCTTGATCTGTTCGGCCTTCTCTGCTTTCTGGCGGGCTTGGATCACTGCCGGATGCTCTGGCATTCCCTTGGTCAAATGCGTAATGACCATGGCTCGCGGATTGCCGATAGGCTTGCCACCAACGGTGATTTTGTGCTTGAGCATGTACTCGATGTTCATCACCGCGTTGATCACAGCCTTTTGGCCGAATTCACGAATCTGCCTGCGTGCATCGTCAGCACAAAAGCCGACACCACGCATCGCCTGCACGGCCTCTGCCTCGGAAAAGAGGCCATCGGCAAAAATCTCGTCGTCGTTTCCGGCGGCTGCGACAGCAGTGCCCTTTTCGACGATTACTTCTCTTGGAACCTTCTTTACCGACTTAGGGTGCAGATTTGTGCGCCTGTCGCGCGTGAATCTGCACCCATCCCCCGCAGATTCATGCGCTTGATGCGCGTCAAAATCATCCGAATGCTGATCGATCTGATAACTCAACGGCTCGAAATCCCCGAAAACGAAAGTGTCCGTTGCACGATTCATGTACCCCTGCCCCATACGTGTGAGGAATTGACGATCATGCGCCACCAACGATTTGAGGGCCTCCTGCACGACGCGAACGCCCCGGCCGGTTTTGGCCGCGATTCGTTTGACGCTCGGCCATGCTTGGCCTTGGTGATTGGCATGTCTCCACAATGCAATGAGCACGGGCAACTCCGATTTCTTGAGGCTTGCGATCAGTCCGCTGTCATAGGCCCAGCGAAGCCATTCCGTCCGCTTGAAGCCTGCGTATGCCTTGGCCTGGGCATCCTGCCCACGATCAGGTTTGTGATGACGCAACGATTGGGTCATTGACCTGGTGCTTCCTGTTCTTCGGGGGTCGTTGTGACGGTGACAGCGGGTTGCGGGCGGATGACGATCACCGCAGCCCCGCCCAAGGTGCCTTGACGATCGCGTCCACGTTTGATGATCCCCTGAACGAACTGCTCAACACCGAGGCGTGTCGTATCAATCTCAACGTCAACATCAACGGTGTGATATTGCCCCTTGTCATCACGGACACATAACGATCCATAGTGCATGGTTCGCTTGTGTTCCGGCTTTGACTTAATTTGCTCAAGCAGATGCTTGCGTATCGCTCGAAACTCATTGTTGCGATATGAACCTTCCGCGTAGATGCGGGTTTCTTTCAGGTTGTGGCCGTTGATCTCGAGATAGTCTTTACAGCCCTGCTCAGTGAAGCATGCGGTTACGAACTCCCAACGGTCGCGGTAAAATGTCTTGCGCCAATTCGAGCCAACGGTTTCGCCAGCGTCTTCCAAAGCATCGAGGTGTTCAGCTTCTTCTTCGTTTGCCTCAGCACAATCGCAATCAAGGTCCATCCACACATAATCATCACACCAATCCGGATGCAGACCATAATCCCGCACCTTTTGCTGCACGATGAACATTGGCTGGTCTGTGCATCGGTTGTCCTGATGAATGATATTGTTGGTAATATCAAATAAAGGATTCATGATGTAGCCTTCTTCCGTGACTTGATCCACTTGCTGATGGCTTCCTTGCGGGATGACCAGGTAGTGGGGTCCATGCGGACTGTCAAAAACGTTTGGAACATGCCGGTGAAAATCTCAGCGATCCGGCGACAAGAGAGAATGCGGGCTTCGATCACTTCCCGTGGCGACTGGGCTTCATCAGGATCAGGCAGTTTCACGGATGCGAGAATCATCTGATCCGCCTGGAACGTGAGTTCCCACTGTTCGCTGGTGCCTTCGTCCGCGACGATCATGCCTGCCTTGCGTGGCCACTTGCCGGTGACCAGTGCGTCAGCCGCTTCCACCAGGCGGGTCGGGCCATCGCCCTTGAGTGTCTGCTTACCGCCGATTTCCCATGCACAATCCATGTGGACCGTGCGGTCAAAGAGAATGCCGATCGAATCCTTACGGGCCATGCCCATGACCTGGATTTCGATGGTGCCTTCGTGTTCTTCGAGAATCCACCACATCCACAGCAGAAACTCATTGCCGAGAAAGTCCTTCATGTCGATGCTGGATGTCGCCCAGGGAACCAGCGGGATGCTGATGTCGTGCCCTGGTGCTGATTCGTCGTGATTCTCCGTCGCACCTGCAGGCGGAGCGGTGAAGGCAGACGGGCGGATATCTTCAAAGTCGCGCGTTTCGCCCTTGGCAGAGAGAATCTGCCGAGCAATCCCGCCGGAGGTCAGTTGATCCAGGTCGACGTTGAAGCTGTCACGCATGATCTTGTGCAGTTCATCGATGATGTTGTTACTGACCGCGCCGCAAAACAGTTCCTTGCGCTTCAGGTCCCAGAGGATCGGCACCATCTTGTTCTTGCGGTATTTGCCTGCTGCCATTTCTTCCTGGAGTTGACGGTTGGTCATTTCGGTGACTTCACGCTTCTCAGCTTTGGACAAAAAGCCCAGCGAATCCTCTTTGCCATCTTTGACAGCCTGCTCATGCTGTCGCTTGTAGGCTTGCTTGATGTCCGATGGCACCTTGTGGGTGTCGATCCGCATGGCAAAGAGCAATGCCGGGCCAAAGCCGTTTTTGGCATAGGTGAATTGCGTGTCAAAGACATGCTCGCCGGTGACAAAGCCGACTTCGATTTCCTGCGGCACGCCGATGGATTGTTCCTTGAATGCAAACTCAGTGAGAATGGAGATGCAAGCCTCGTCAGCAGTTGCAGGCGCATCGCCCGAGACGGCAAAGCGACAGAATGTGACACGTCCAGTGTTAAATGACATGATGGGTCCTTATGCTGCAATGACAGATGATGAATCAGCTGATGAATCGGCTGGTGATGTTTCAGTAATTGGCGAGTTATTGGGAATTGCATTGTCAGCACGCATTGGCATCTGAATAAAACCTCCCGCGCCTTCGTCAATGTCGAATTGAACCGGCTTATTTGGGGCTTCATTGCGAACAGATGTGATGGTCATACCTTCCAGTGCGGCAAGCAAAGGTTGTTTTAAGCATGTTCCATATCTTGCGGCGATGTAATAGGCCAAAGTGCTAAAACAATGTTGTTCGCAGATGTATGTCCATTCGGTTTTGAATTTCGAATCAATCAGGATGTCATTCAATGGTGGGAATTCGGATTGTTCATCCTGACTTGCAAGCCAAACCGTTTTTTTTGCATTTTTCAGGACGCGATAGTGACCATCCGGAATGTTGTTGAAGATTGACTCATCGTTGATCCATGCTGCACGCATACCATCGGAAGCCTTGACCTTGAGTGTGCTATTTCTGTCAATGGCCAACACCCCCATGTTGAATCGCATTGAACGATTCTTGGCAACGCACTGCGCCAGCATCCTGAAATAAGACACTTGCTTGGTGTCTGTCAGTTCGATGAAATTCATGACGTTCTCCTATGCACCATTGAGTGCTTTAAAATGTGACTGGTTGAAATTCGTTCGATTGACGCGGTCGATGTCAACCGGTTTGATGGGGCCGATACTGCGATCCGTAGCGAAAGCGCGTGGTTTGGCTGGGGTTTTGACGTTTCATCCCTGCCCCCTGACTTTGCTGTAGATCAACAGGCTTGCCAGTGTCAGAGCGACGATGCTGTAACCCAGAAGCAAAGCTTTGTAACCCAAGCACTGCACACAATCACGGTGCTGACTGGCAAAGCTTGCTGCGGCTGCTCTACGGGCCTGATCAGAGATTTCAACGGTGTCGGGTTGTCGGCGACAGGCTGACATGATGCTGATCTCCATTGAATGTTGGCGCACGGATCGCGCCGCGACCCTCGCGGTGGTTGTCCGTGCAGATTTCTGTCGTGTTCAATAACAGCGGCAGGATTCGAACCTGCGACCTCCAGGTTATGAGCCTAGCGAGATGACCAACTTCTCCACGCTGCGTCCGGTTTAAACACCTGATCAGCCGTCAAGCCGACCAGGTTGTGAGGTTCAAAAATCAGGCAATCTGAAACGCCTGATTGGGTTAATCAGCTATTCATATCTAACCCTTTCAATATGCGAATCTGATATTTCTTGGTGCCTGGCGGGGCATATCTTCATCTGGTCTAGTCGCCCGGGGTTCATCCCCTCCAAGCTAACCAGGTTGGCACAATGGCCACGTATGTTCGTCCGAAATGCCGGACGCATCAGTGTCAATATCAAGAACCATCCCGCTTACGGGCAATGATGTCAGCAGGTACACGGTTCCAAAAATTGTTGAGACGCCGTAAAACAATTCATCTCCAATCAATTCAGGCAATGGTTAATGTGACAACGTGCTTGTTGGCACGATGTCGTAGAACACTTCACGGTGATGCTTCACACCCATGTATTGACAAATCAGGCGGTCAAACTGGCCTTGATGGTAAGGTTCAAGCTTGTCCCACGTTTCTTTCCAGATGCCAACTTTCAAACTGACGACACTCACAAAGACAATCATCGCATTGGCCTGAAGTTGTTTCATGCGATGCTCAACATCGCCAGATTCATCAGCGAGCACGTCAACAACTTTCTTGAATAAAGGTTCACTGACCACGCTTTACTTCCTCCCTACTTCAAGGTCTTCGATTTTTCGCTTTTGCTGATTAATGATGTCCATCAATCGGGTTACTTCGCCAAAATGGTTGTCCAGGATTCGGGCCACAATGCTGACTTGATGAGGTTCGATGTAGCCGTAGCTGCGTAAACATTCAGCAGCCTGGATGCTGTGCGGTTTTCCGTCCAATTGGGAGACATATTTGTCAAAAGCAACCACGACATCCACAGCATCGGCAGGCGGTATCCATCCGTCAGTAGACCCAGCCATGCTGAGCATGTTGATCATGCGATCAATAATGTTTGCTGCATTCGGATTGATCAAAGACAAACTCATTGGCTACTCCATAATCAGTGGCTTGTCGTGGTGCGGACAACGCGATCTTGCTTCGGATTGGTGCCCTGCTTTTTGGCTTGGCGAATCTCCGCACGGTCAACGCTCACGTCGGCAGGCGCCTCAATACCCAGGCGGACTTTGTCACCTTGGATGCTGATGATCTTGACAATCACATCGTCACCGATGCAAATCTCTTCGCCGCTACGTCTTGTCAGTCCTAATGGCATGTCAGCCTCCATGCAAAAGTGTGTTGACGGGCCGGGGTTGATCAGTGACCCGTCAACACGTTGTAGGTAAAAAACACCGCCGTCCCGAGGGTATGGGGCATCTACAGGACGGCGGTGGATCCGGGGTAAAGGAAAAGCCCAGCCGGATGTCATCACAGCAACCATCACGAAGCTGACCGGCTGGCCTCGAGTTGTCGCCGCATCCAGCGGCATGTCCACATCCATGTAAAAACCCGACGATCGCAAACGTGGCGAGTCGCCGGGCTTCCGGGGGCAAGTGTTGGACGTGATGGTCTGTGTGATTGACATGGTGAAAGTATTGCAGGGGGACTTTAATTTGTATGTGTACAACGTGTGTACTTCGGTGTGACTGCACACGCCAACCTTTAATTTGCAATGGTTTAAGAGATAACATAACCATGCCCTGGCTTATTAATCACGCCAACGAGCTTTAGATTCCCGTCATTTTTCAGAAGTTTGCGGACGTAATCTGAAGACTTGTAACCAAAATGATCTGCAATCTCATCAGAAGTGATCGGACCTTTGTCTTCGATTAATTCGTAGATTGCGCGTTCCTGCTCTGTCAGTGATTCAAGTGATATCTCCGGTGTGAAGTTGTGCATGTCATCACCGCAACACCAGCAGCGATATGGGCGATTGCGCGTCTTTGTAAATTGCCAGTCCCGCGGATCAGTTGGAACATGTGCCCCGCAATGCGGGCACACTTGCTCATCCACCGTATGTAGCAGCGCTCCACGATTGCAATGGATATTAGATACCGTGGCTGTTAAAATAGACTCAGACATGTGCATACCTCCCAACAAGGTCGTGCGTGTTTAGAGCCTGATTGAAGGTGCAAACTTTAGTCAGGCTTGTTTTTCTCCGATCATTATCTATAATCGTAGATAAAAAATCAACACTTAAGGAGAAAACATGGGAAACTTTTTTCGGCAATTGACAAAGAACCGTATGGATGAAATGGGATTGACCCAGCAGGAGGTCGCTAAAATGGCAGAAATGACACAGCCTCAGCTTTGTGCTTATTTGTCCGGCAAAAAAAACAGCATCACTGATGACACAGTTGAGAAACTCTGCAACGCCCTCGGTATCGACCTGAACAAACTCAAAGATTGAAATGCATTCCCTTGCTGGCCCCATACTCGCATCATGCGGCATGCCCGGATCGTGAGTCAACAGCATTACTCAAGCCCCTGATAAAAAGACCCCACACTGCCATGGACTTAAAGCGTATACCCTGTCAATTACCTGGTGTCTCAACATGATGAGACTGCGACGAAAAATCGCTTTATATGGGGTTTCATCGAATACCTGGCAGGCACGACGGGCTGGCAGAACGATAAAATGATTGACACCCCAGAGACGGCGCGGGAGGATGAAGGAATACTCACAATTGCAACTACCGGGAGAGTTCATGGCAACTAAACTTCCATTTCTTGAATGGAGCGCAAATCGTATTGGACAATGCGCTGGCCAGTTTCGAATAGTTAAGCGCAAAATCAGAGGACATTCAAATAACGTTCTCAAGCGTTTTGTTGAATTGCCTGCAAACATCGCAATGCATAAAGGGCACGGTAAGAAAAATCACTGGCGGGCAGTTTGCTGGATTTGTCTTTTTCTTCCGCCTGGATGGTTCCTATGGATGACGATGTTAATTAAAGCCAGTAGGTTAAACGACAGAGGAGACAAATCATGATCGCACGAATTGCAATTATTTTCGCACTGATGGCTGCAACGTGTTTTGCTGAGGCCAAGCCATTCGACGAGCAGCCCAGGAACACGCAGAATCTTTTCAAGCGTTACGCCAAGGACTTTATTGTTGTGGGTGAGAAGCAGTTTTATGTTGGCGTGTGGATCGATTCTCAAACAAGACGGGGCGACCAGTACGAATCTAACGAAACGCCTTTATTGTTTGATCCAACAATTAAACAGGGGACACCAAAACCAGAAAATGCAATATCAAATGCATCTGGAGAAAAAATTTACAATCAAGAGGTTACATATATAAAGCAGTTAGATCAGGGATATTTTGTTCTTCTCTATCAAAATGCATTAGCTTCAAAGTTCATTGTCGGTGATCCACCAAAAGTTTCAGGTAATGGGGATCATGAGTACGTTTGGATAAAAAAGGTAGAGGGAAAAAAGAAGTACTATTCTTCGAATGGCAATGTTACTGATATTCCGATGTACAAAGAAATTGACGTATTGAACTATTACAAACATCCCGAACCCGAACAACTCTTCCAATACTACATTGATCACAATCTATCAGAATTCCCCCGCTTTCAACCTCGCCGCAAAGATGGCGAATGGACGTGGATCAACCGGCCGTTGAAAGTTCGGATTGAGGAAGTTGAGAAATAATCCGATATTTTGAATATTGGTGTTGACATTCAAATTGGTTGGCCTATAATTATGGCAGATGAGTCAATGAGACTCACAAAGACAAACGCTGAATTAGGACACAGCCATGAAAACCATCACCGAACAGCAGATCAATGACTGGGCAGAACAGATCGCAGGCGCAGGCTCAGACTTTGAAGCATCTAGCGTTGAAGATTGTGACAAGGCTCGTGAAGTTTTTGACGCACAAGTTGACATGATGATCAATGCCGTGGCTGCCGCGTTTGAATTGACCACAACACAAGATTACGACTCCATGACAAGTCGCTACGTCGATTTCTGGGGAGTCGATGAAGATGGTGATGAGGAAAGCAAGTTTCAGATCCGCGTCAGCAACCACAAAATGCGATACTCTGGCCCGGTAACAAGCATTGAAACGACCAATTCAGCCAAGCTGGTGAAGATCGGAATCCAGACCATCATTGAAGAAGCTGAAAATGCAACTTGCCAACAAGCCTAATTTGGCGTCCCGTCCGTCACCAAGCTGGTTGGGTTGATTACACGCTTCCTTATAGCTGCGACGGGCGGGCGTCTTTTTTATTATGACAGACAAACAAGAAAATAGAGGCGGTGCGAGGAAAGGCGCAGGCAGGCCACGTAAGCGGCCAGAAGATCAAGTGCGCCTATCAACCACTGTCAGGCCGGAAACCCGCGACCGGCTCAAAGCGTTGGCCGACCAGCAAGGCTGTACGATCGGCGACATTCTCGACAAAAATTTCAGTGTCAAAGGAAAATAACATGTTCCAGCAAATTACCACTGCTGTCTCGATGGCAGCCAAGCACACCGCCAAACAGTTGATCGTTGATTTTCTCAGTGATCCAAAAAACCGTCGCGCGATTGAACGCTCGGTTCATGACGGATGCAAGGCTGCGTTGAATCGTGCCTGGATGGAAATTGATCAGCGTCTTAACCGCGTCAATGATTCGCCAGCGATTGCAGATTAAAGCCCTAATTTTTTTTGGGTATCCTGCATAAAGAAAGGAAGTTACACATCTTGACACCAACCCCTGCGGACAAACACCCCCTATCCCCATAAGGACCCAACACTTATATCAATCACACTCTTTGTGAGTGCGGAATAAGACACAAATAACGGTCACCTCATCACCCCCAACACCAACCACACCCCAGCCAGCCAAAGCAGCACCTCAACCACTTCGCGCCAGTTGATGTGGGGTTTCACAAGGTGACGCTAATTGACTTGGTGTCTCGTGAAAAGTCCACACGCAGCACCGCCCCGCCCTGCCCCCCCAGGTTTCATTGCTCGGTCGGCTGCATAGTTTCCCCGTCTACCGTGCTTGGCGATGCTCTGTGGCGTCTGCTGGCCGTATGTGTCCATGTATGCACCAGTGACAATGTTTCGGCGTTGCTTGGCAACGATGTTGCCGCCTGCATCCATGCTCATGACCGTGTCGTGCGTGGTGACGCGATTGTGTGTGTGGCCTGTCCAGATGATGTCCACACCTTCAACCCAATTGCCCATGCGAAACAGGTTTGGTAAGCCCTGAGATACCGGTGATGCCCCACCGCTGCCATGATGGTAGAAGATGCGGAGCGACTGCCGTGAGTTCCCGCCCTTGCACTGGAAGCTGTACCGGACAATGCCGCAATAACCGCCGTGGTGAATCACATGGTCTTTGGCTGTGATGGCTGGTTTGAGTTTGTCTATCAGCATGGCAACCAGATCAACCGAACCGTATTTCTCGATACTTGTCTCATGGTTTCCGACGCCAATCATGTCGATGATTTCGGCATAAGGTGACAGGATTTCAAACGCCCAATCAACCGCAGCATTCAGGATGTCATCTCGCCCATGCAAGCGGCTGTGAATCGCAGTAGGTGAAAATCGTTTCGCATCCTTGGTGATGATCGCATCGAACACATCGCCATTGATCATGACACGCCAACCGTTTTGCTTGGCAATCTCAAGTTCGGCTTGGATCAGCCTGTAATTGACTGTCGGTGCGCCAATGTGCAGATCGCTCATCAGGTGGACATAAAACGACGATCCAGCTTTGTATGTTCGCTTGGGCATGATGACTGGGGTGATGCCGCCAAGGATTTGCGTGCTACTTGCTACCATTGTTGTCTCCTGTTCTCTCACTGCTCCACTTCCCATGCGGACAAGCTTCACCAGCCAGTGTTATTTTCTTTTTGAGCCAACACCCACATTCGGAGCATCGCCGGATATCGCCATGTGCGTCGAGTTGCACCAATGGACATGCTTTGCAGATCGCACGTCTGTTGGCCTGTGTGGACTCGCTGCACTGATCGATACCGAGTGTCGCTTTGGCCAGTCCTGCGGCGCCGTGGGCTATTCTGGATAGACCGGTTGGCTGTTTGGGTTCGCGCGGCTCGTGCGTCATTTCAACCACCTCGTTTTGATCGTTCCAGACGATGCGGAACTTGCCGAACTGGGTGTCGCCTTCGAGTAGGCGACCGTTTTGGTGTGGTTTGTAGATCATGATATTTCAACAGTGACTGTGCCACCATATCCTGCATTATTGGCTCTACCGCCATCGCAAGTTGTCTGGCAGTTGCAAAGAACAAAATCGTTGTTCGCGGGATTGTTGGCATTAACGTTGTTATTGAAAAATAAATTAAAATAACACGTGTTCTCTTGGTAATGCCAATATAGAAAGCTTGGGCATGAATCTGGAAGCATCTGTGCACGAATCACGCTGCTGTACGTCCATCCCGTATATGACGGTATAGTGTTAATTGTGACAATGATCCTGAAGTCCGCATTGATGCTCGATTCATTAAAAGTTGCTTGAAGACCAAGTGACGAACTGTCGATTGTAAACGTGCACCCAGGCTCAGAAGCAATTGACGCCATTTGGTAAGCACCGTTAATGTCTCCAGAAAATCGAGAGTAGTATGTTTCAGGACAACATGGACCACCTGCGTCCACAACCCCACAACCTACTGTTACACCTGAAAATGTAACAGTTATATCAGAGGGTGTGATTTTATCCACATCATCACCAGTGACATATTCATCGATCAAAGAAATGTCAACATGATTTGCCCCATCTGGTATGCCCTCCAGCAATGAGGGGTTGCTGTTTACACGATATTTATTCCCATTGTATACGCTATAGTATGTGCTGATTTTGCTTTCATAATCCTCTCTGTTTGCTATGATTAAACTAGCTTTAACGCACTCATCTGGCCTAAGTACGATGTACTTGTTACAGCATCCAGAATTACTTGGGTTGATCAAATCAGCTGCATCAGTGATGTTGCTTCCTGCTGGAGGCGTTCCGTCTAAAAGTGTTGTTCGCATACATCTATCTATTGCTGTCCATCGATAATACGGATATACGGCGCCTGTTTGAGCAATTAGGTTACTTTCTTTGACGTACACGATCTGGCTATCTGTGTATTGACAGTCGGATGACAACCTCCACCATGTATCACAACACCCGCACCCCAACGCCAAATGACCATTAGGGCCAAGTGCAAGATGACCGCTTGCTGTTCTTCCAAGGTGTGGCATCAGGAGCAATCCTCCGGCGAATCAATTTCATACCGGGTTTCGCCAGACACCGACACAAGCTGTCCTGCTGTGTTGAACGTCAAGTCGCGGGAATAGCCGTAGAGAATCGGTGTTTCGGCGGTATCGTCAAAGTAGGTGCGGGTCTGGACGGTGAGGGTAACCGGCGTGCCATCGCTGATATTCCACTCGGTCGTGTCTGCGGCAAGCGTGCCCTCGCCGGATACGGTCAGGTCGGTTGGGGAGTCAACCGATCCGATCCTGGAGTCAAAATAAAACACAGGGTTATTTGACGAATCTAAACCGCCAAGCATGACACGGACCTTTGTGCCTACAAGCACCTGGTCAGTTTCTGCGACATCGTAAGCGTAGTCGCTGGTATATGCAGGCGAGGCGTCTGTCAGACCGCCTGAGCCATCTGGCTGCAATCGCTTGAAGCTGTATCGGCCTGATCCGTTGTTGGCTGTTATCTCAGCCCACCAACCACTTGAGTTGGCGAGCGTACCAGGCGAAACGCCGGCAAGTGAAATTATCAAATCTTCGCCGGACTGTGTGGCTAAAATCCCGTTGCCACCGAGAATGCGTCTTGGCTGTGCATTCTTTGAGGCGTTGAGCCATGATGCGAGGATATCGCTACCGCGTTGGATGTCATCAGGACGTTCAGGCATGATCAATTACCAAAGTCGGCGTTGAAATCCTTTGCTGGGTAGTATTCGATTTTCTTTAACCCTCCCTCATCCGTGAATGATGCATTGCCTGGGCGACCACCTGTAGACCTTAGCCTAAATGCTAAGGTGGTATCGTTGTCCCACGTCTGATCGTCATATTCAAATCTGAAAAACAGATCATAGACAGGCGGCGAAACAGAATCATCGACAAGCTTAAAAGTGGCAGAGGTGCACATCCATGTGCGAGGTTCACCGTCACGCCATTTGGCTGCATTCACACGCCCCGTATAAGCTTTTGTGATTTCCAACGGATCTGGAACTCTGAAACGTAGCGAACCTTCAAGCGTTGTCATAGGAACTAGAACGCGAATTGTTCCCTTTTGCTTTTCAAGCTTACCGGCAAGCGGCGTCTGATCAGGAGCAATCTCGTTTGAATCCTCAGGGTATCGATATGAAACTTCCATTTGATTCTTATCACGATCCAGATATGTCTCAACCTGCTTGAGCGTCGTGCCGCCTTGAAGTGTGGGGACGGTGTATGAGTTGCCCTCTGGATCAGTGACAGTTGTCCCCTCACCGCGTTTGTAAGTAACTCGCACGCGGGCATAGCCGAGAGGTGTATCATCGCCAGCATCCATTTCCTCGGTGTCGTAGTAAAGCAGCGATCCGTTCACGGCGACCGCACCGCGTGGTATGGCACTGGATTGGCTGATTTGTGCAGCGTAGCCATCACCGTCTGAAGCGGTGAGGCCCTTGACGATAAAATCGCGGACCAGTTCTTTAACAACTCTCCGCTCACTGCGTGAACTGACATCAAACACTTCTTCCACTTCGATTGCCATGGTTTTATCCTGCCGTTGCGACGGTCTTTCGATTGTTCCTGGGGTTGGTGTTTCGGTCGATGTTTCGGAGTACGGTTAGCTGATCTATCTCCACCTTGTTTTGTTCGCTACCTCCGCCCGCAGCGATTCGGCTTGCTGAGACCTGCTCGAATTCCTGCCGACGTGCAACTTTGCTTTGTGTGTCTTTGACGCCTATGCCGCTGATTTCAATGTCGCGTAACTTGCGGGACAAGTCTGCACCAACCTGATTGCCAGCCTCTTCGAGCCGGTCAATTTGCTGCTGGAAGCGTCGTCGGATGGCTTCCTCCTGGGCGCCAGCTTCGTCCCCCTGTTGTTGCAGGCGAGTTTCACGGATGCGGGAACGCAAGTCCTCATTTTGTTGGAGCATTTCCTGAGCCCGCATTTCAGCATTGGCACGATCACGATCAATCTGCTCTTGTTCCCGGGCGTCAATCAAGCTGGATCGGGCATCGTAAAATGCATTGATGTCGTTGATGAGCGAGCCATTTCCCTCGGCCTGTGCGTTACGAATCGCAGCTGCTCGTTCTTCGGCAAGCCGGATGCGATCAGCCTGGAACGGATCCCCTCCCAATTCAGTCTCAAGGGCAGCAGCGTTGGCACGAAGGCGATTGCTCGCATTGGTTCGCATCAATTCAGCACGACGCTCCTGTTCGGCTGTGATCTCCTGCTCCTGTTTTAATTGGTCTTGGGCTTCCTGGATTCGTTGCCGGGCAGCACGACGCATGGACTCTTGTGATTGGCTGCGTTGTTGCTGTAGCTTTTCAGTTTGCATTCGGTTCCGCTCGGTAATCTCATCAATCCATCTCTTAGATGTAGCGTTGTCGATTTCCCCAGCAGCAAGTCGCTCCCGGACAGATGCTTTTTGAGCGGATGTAAACTTGTTGAGCCGCTCCTGTAGTTGGTCGTACTGTCGCATACGCATGTCATAGATTTGCTGTGATTCGATCATGGCACGTTGCGGGCCATCAGATCCGGCAAGTTGCGAGGCGTTGCGGTCGGCCAAGCTCAAATTGCCAGCCTCAGCCAAGTTGTTTTTTGCAAAATCGGTGAACTGTTGACGGATCTGCAACAGTTGATTGGTTTTTTCAATCTCCTGGTTTATCTTGTTGATTTGACCAGCAAGATTGGTATCGATGCCGAGCATCCTTGCGATGATGCCAGGCGTGGACATGTTAACCAGGCCATTCACTGCACGGCCTAACAAATTGACTTCAACTCTGCCGTCCTTAACTTTGGAAGCCAAAGAGGCCAATACCTCAGTAGACTTGCCAGCGTCATCTGAAAAAATCAAAAACGCTTTTGATGCGAGCGATCCGACGATTGGAATGCGTCCAAGAGCATCAGCGAATTCAAGAGCCTTTTGCGATGTTCCGTCCATGCCCTTAAAAGCCTCGATCATGTCGATAGCATCTTCACGAACACGCAACACCTTGTCGCTTAAAAGACCAAGCACGCCAATGCCTGCAACGCCTAATGCAACCATTGCCGCGCTGGCGGCTGCGGTTGACCTTGCAACCTGCACTAAACCGTTTGCAATGCTTTTAATTTTCCCCCTCACAGTACTTGAGAATGTGCTGATCGATGCAAGAAGATGAAGCACGCCATCTGAAACACCGTCTCCACCTTGCGATATATCTTCAAACACCCGTTGCTGTGACTGGACAAGCCGGTTTTCTGACTGCTGAATCATCATTTCAGCGGCGCTAAGATCACGCTCAAGCACATCAAGGCGCGTCCGCAAAATAACATCAGCTTCACCAAATGTTTCAGCCATTTTTCATGTGCTTTCTTTTGCGCTTCATTTGCTTAAGCTTGGTTTGGATTTGAGCCTGTGAATCGCCGCTTTGCATCGCCAGATTGTCATGGATGCGTTCTATCGACGCGTCCCACCTCGCCGGCGTAAGCGACCAAGGATCGCCAAGCCCCGGCGCATGGGTCGCGATTGTGACCGCTTCGGCCGCATAGTCGCGCAGGTCGACATAGGGTCCGAGCGCTTCTTATCCTCCTGGGCTTCGACCTGTTCTTCTTCGCCAGTTAAGAGACTTTCGGCAACGACCAGGGACGCAACGGTTGTTTGCGTGGAGATGCTGCCCCATGCATTAGATTTTTCATCTGACACGACTGCAATTTGTGTTTCGAGTCGATCAGCATCAGAGTCCTCTGGTATTGAGGCGAGGGCAATAACAATCGCTGAGCCTTCGGCAGTCTGGGACCATCTGTAAACGTCATAGACTGTTGGCGTGGTATCCGATGTGATACGTGATTCCAAACGAGAAAAGTCACGACGTGTTAAACGCCGTAACTCTCGCTTTTTCTCGCCAAGCTTGATGCACAAAGGCGCACCGGATGATCGTTGATGATTCATCGTTTACAAACCCTCATCCCATGTGCGACCAGGCTGGCCAGTAAAAGTGAATGCATAATTAACAGTCATACGATCTGCTGCGGGACGATTCATGCCGACACGTGTAATATTTGCCGTGCCCGTAAATGTACACCCTGTCGAAGCAGTCAAGGTCATGCTGACATTTTTAAATGAATCAGCGTCAATACCGCTACTGTCAGGAACAGGAGCGGTATTAGACTCGCCTTTTTGCACAGTACCGGTAAATTGACCAGTCATTTTAATGGCGACATTTGCACTGTTTTCCCACTCGCTATCAAATGGTCGCCATGACGTTTCACGAACAGCAATCTCCGCACTCCAAGCATCTACATCACAGTTAAAGCCGCTTGCTGCAACGGCGCCATCAGTTCCGCCAACAATATTAGTCAGTGCCATTTTCTAAACCCTCCTTACCCTTGTTTTTGGGGGTACTGGATTTGCTGTTGTTGTCCGTTGTGCTGGTGGACACAATGTCCTCCGGCCAAATACCACTGATACCACGGACGATCGTGTCTTTGTCATCCGCGATATCAGGATTGATAATCCATTCAACCGGACCTTTGCCAAACCGCTCGCGTAGCTTGTCAATCAGCAGATTGACTGCAATATGCTCCTTTGCGGATTCGGCAGTGATGTCCGGCATATGTGGTGTTGATGCAACCCACATTTCATTTTTGATTTTTGTGTAAACGATGGTTTTCATTTTGCTGTCCCAAAAAAGCGATATTCGCTTGTGATTCTGTAATACGGTTTTTCTTTGAATGGCTTACCGCGTTTGGTGCAGATACATTGAACGCTCGAAAAGCCTTCAACTGTTATTGATTGCCTATCCAACGCGCTGCGAATTGACTGGTCGACAGGCCATGCGTTGGTTGAGTCTGCTCGGTCAGCATAAACATCGATCTGCATATCAAGCGTGATGTTGTCGCTACTGGCCAGCCTTTGGTGTGGCGTGTCATTGAGGATTGCAAGCCGCACAGATGGCATGTCTGCGCCGTCAGGCAGTTGGTCGGAGTAAACTCGTTCAATTGGTACAGCCGTAAGCTTGCTTGACACGCCGGTGTAGAATGGATGATCAGACATCGCCCTGATCCTCCCCAACCATGATCCTCATTACACGATCACGGCTTCTCATCAACACTGGAAACAACAATGGTCTTGGTGCCATGCTGGACGTGCCGCGTTCCATGAACAAATGTCTGTACAGATTCGTTCCTGCTGCACCCTCAATTAAACTGCCTCGATCAACTGCGGGATAGTTTTGCATGGATGCAGCAAGTTCTCCGGATTTGCTGATCGGTGATTCGCCGGGGCCTGATACACCGTCACCACGTTCAAGCGTTTCAACCAGGTTATTGCGAATAACCGCAGTTGATCGATCAACTCGTTCTTTGGCGGTTTGCTTGATCGAATTGATCAATTGTCGATTGAATCGAGCCATCAGGTTTGCACTTCCAGTAAAACACAGCCTGCGTTTTGCTTAAGTATCCGGTTGATAAACATCCATCTCACGGAAGCCCCAAGCGGATAATCAATCTCAATCTGGCTTGAATCGTTGACAACCTCATCAGGTGTCACACCAGCATCCGAGTCATTGCGAACCATGACATGGATCACTGCCCGTCGATGTCCTGGGTACGGCCCGTCTGAATCTTCCTCCAACGGATTTCGATTCACGTTGGCAGAGATTTCTCGGGCCGTACCCTCGGAGTTGATCCGAAATCGCAATGATTCTCCAAAATCAGAGACAAGCATTGCGCCATCGATGGACAGATCAAGAGCCATGGTTTACTGATCCATCAGGCCGGCAGCCTTGAGTGCCGAAATTATCGCGGCTTGCTTTGTAGCAAGCTCGGTGATGGCGTCAGTCAAAGCAGCAATGGCCGTATTGTTGGCAGCTTGCTTTGTGATGTAGTCCGCATGGTCAGCAACCAATTTGTCTTGCTCTGCTTTTTGAGCAGCAACATCGGCACGCAGAGCGTCACATTCAGCACCGCTGAACGTCGTGCCATCAGCGCCTGAACCGGTGCCAGCAGCAGGCGATGTCAATGCGGCAGATGTGACAGCGGTTGCAGCAGCGGCTGCACCTGGAGCGGTCACAACCGCGATCGTTCCATCAGCAGCGGAACCGCCGGAGTTGTCGATCAGGGCCGTGACGGCTGCAGCACGGGGAACACTTGAGGACGAGCCGATCAATTTGACTTGCACGGTCGTAGCGGACGAAGCTTTTGCAGCAAAGCACATCCCTGCGGACACCGTATTGGCGTTGGCGGTCTTGGTCGCTTCTTTGGCACTAGTATCCCAGAACAATTCGTCGCCCTGGGAAAATGCAGCGTCGTTTTCGGCGGCCACTGTGGCCACGCCTTCAATTTGCACAGCGCCGGTGCCGGTGGTTGCAGCAATGTCAGTTATTGCAATGCCGATGCTGTTGCCAATGACAACCACATCGCCTGAACTGATTGCAGATCCTGCGTTGTCGTAAGTGATGGTTTTACCATCGCGTGTGATATTCGTAGCCATGATCGATTACTCGCTTTCGTTTTCGGCGGTTTCGCTGGATTCGGGCTGATCATCCTGAACGATGGAAGCCTTCTTGCTGGACTTGGGCTTGGGGATAGGCCACTGATCGACAACGCGACCATCAGCCAGACGCGCGGCCACGTGACCAAGCGCAACATAATCTTCGAGACCTTTTTCGGGCTTGAAATTGCCTGTGCTTTTTTCGAAGTCGACATCACCAGTGCCAAGCACATCGCCAGGGTTAAACGCCTTGCTTTGGATCGACAGCGGTTTTGCCACGTAGTATGTATTGGTTTTCTTTGGCATGATTGACCTTGTTTCTGATGGTTAAAGGAAGAATTGAAAAGGATTACGCATCAACGCCATCGCTGCGAACCATGCCCTTGTAATCAATTGCCTTGGCAGCAGCATTCTGGCGAACCTTGACCTTGCGACAGTCGGTGTCGAACTCGTCTTCTTCTTCGACGACCGGCGATTCTTCACCTTCCAGGAACGCCATTTCCACAGTGTCGATCTCGTCATAGCTGGCGAACAAATACCATTGCGTAGTCGAATCGGCATCCAAACGTGCACTGGGAACAACTTGAAGGGTGTTGCTGAACGGGTTGTTGGCAGCATTCGACTTGGCAGGGTCAACCGTTGAGTAAACAAGTTGTTCGGCTAACGTGCGGATGGTTTCCGGGACGTACAGAATTGCAGGTGTGAGTTCCAATGGATCGTCTGAGCCGAGTGCGGTCTGACGACGCATCTTGGCACGAGCGGCACCCAACGAAGTCACGCTGAGCGTGCCCGTTGCCAGGTTGCCATGGTCAGCGTGGAACAATGCAATGCCATCGGCCAAAGCGGCATTGGTTGTGATGACCGAGTTGCCAAGCACTTCAAGCTTTCGAGCAGCTGCGTTGGCTAGACGAGTCGGTACGATATCAAACGCGCGAAGATCATCATTGATCATCATTTGCCGAGTAAACTTGATGCCCTTGCCAAAGGTGGACAGACGGTACACCTCACGGCTCTCGCTGAGGCCCGCGTATGTGTATTCGTCGCCTTCTGGAATTTCTTCCAGATCCGCCGCTTCGGAAAGCTGCATCGGCTTGATGTCCTTGAAATCAGGGGCGGTGGTACGACGGCAGAAGGCTTGCCATGTGTGGGGCGCAAGTGCGTACTGGGCACGCAACACTTTGCCCATGGTGTCAGCGAGCAGGTATGTGAAGTCGCCGGTTGATTGGGAGAGAAACACACCGCTAAGCGCATCACGCAGACGGGATTTGTTCATGAGCAACGCAACAAGCTGCGTCTTGTTCATGGAATCGGCTTGACGGTAGCCAAGCGCAAGCAGGTATCGCCGACCCATTTCAACCAGGGTATGACCACGGAACTGATCGGCTCGTTCGTGGGGGGTGATGATTTCCGGGGTCTGGTTGGCAGACAAGCATACCCCGCCCGATTGGTTGAACTTGACAAACTTCCGCACGCCGGCACGAAGCATGAGAGCGTGCTGAACAGCCTGGTTGATGGACTCTCGGTTAAGGTCCGAGCCGACCTGGACATTGCTTGTTGGCATATCATTGGGTCCCCTGTTGAGACTGGACAGCGCAATGCGGCGCACTTCGCCGATTGCAGTTCCATTGTTGATGTACTGATTCGCCCATGCGGTGTCATGGCCGCATTTCAAAGCGATCTGGTGAATTTCATTGATGCGGGCACGTTCGGCTTTGCGAACCTTGTCAGGGTCAGTCGACAACGCGACTTGCGGGGCCGGAGTGTTAGCGGATGCGGTCATGCCGGAAGCGGTTTCATCTTCTTCTTCCGTGGCTTCCACGGCCGGAGTCGTGGAAGTGGCACCAGCAGAAGATTCAGCAGCTTCGGCGGCGGCCTCCACTTCTTCGGATTCTTTCAAGGCTGCAAACTGAGCCTTTTGGTCATCGCTCAGGGCGTTGATGAAATCTGCCGTCTGTTCGTCGGTTGCTTCCCACGGCAAACCCACGGAACGCAGAAAATCTCTCTGTTTCTCATTCATGGTCTTTTCCTTCAATTGGATTTTTTTTGTAGCCGACAACATGCCAGCAGGATTTGCGGCTGGATCATCTGTCCAGTCGATTGCATCGATTTGGGTTAGTCGCAGGACCATGCCGGTCTGCGCAGTGGGATCTGGTTCGACGGTTGCCGTTGCAGACACGATTGAAACGCCGACATCATGCGGTTCTTCTTCTACCAGACCACAGAGCATGACTTTGCTGTCTTCGGTGGCATAGCTTCCAAAGTAGAAATCAGCGTAGACCTTGTCGCCTTCAACAACTGCGTTTTTGAAGTTGCCCACACGCTTGGTGATGCCATCCTCGCCGGTTGCTTCTGGGTGCGTCACGCGCGACTTGGTCTTATCAACAGCATTGAGGACAGCAGCAGCTTGTTGGAGCGTGATGTCGTCGATATCAAAAGGCGAACCAAGCTCACCGGAACTTGGTTTGGTAACACCTTTGGTGATAATCGGAACACGACGAATGATGCCGTTTTCACGATCTACACGATCTGGCATTGAAATCATTGATGTGCGCAGGGAAATCTCAGGCATTGGCTGCCACCTCATCAAACAAAGTTTTCTCGGCTGGCTGTACGACAGGTTGCGGCTGATCAGGGGCAGGTGATTCACGTCCATCGCCATTGAGACGATTAACAAGTTCGATTGTGCCATCCTCTTTGGCCTGCTTGTCGAGTTGCTTAACGGTGCGTCCAAGCTCGTTTGCTTCGATAGTTCTGGTGGTCAATCCAAGACGTAGCTTGCGTTCAATGGCTTTGCCCTGAGCCTCCGGATCGACCCAATCAAAACCTTGGCCTTGCCATGGGATTTCATCCATGTCATCCAATAAGAAATAGTTGCCTGATTGTTCGGGATTCTGCATCGCCCAGACAAACTGAAAATCTTCCATGATCGGTTCGCAGAGCTGGGTTTTGAGCAACTCTTGATTCACCCCAAATTCACGCCGGCTTTCAATTGCGCCCATCCGGCTGCTGCTAAATGAACCTTCGCTGTTGTCTCGTGCCACCTGGTCATAAGACAAGCCGACGCCGGCGGCATTGCGCTTGCCTTGAGTTTTGACGAACGGGTCGTAGCCGCCTCCTGGCCGTTGCGGGACAAATGGCGTCACACTCTCATCCTCACCGACATAAGCAACGCCAAGGCCATCAAGCATCAGCGGGTCAGTATCATCATCACCGCCATGAATAATCAGCCCAATGCTTGCTTCTGCCCGTGCTGTGCGTAGTTGGGCTGCGTCATATTCGGTCATATCACGCAGCGACCGAATGATTGGCCGTAACCAACTGATGCCATGTGTCTGGCGGGCTCGATCAGGGTCAAAGACATGGCAGACCATCTCAGCATCAATACGGATTGACTCCAAAGCCATTGGAGCGGGTCGGGCCATACCACGAATGTCGTGAGGGTGATTTCTGTAAAAGTGATAGGCAACTGCAGCACCATTCTCGTCTACTTCAATGCCGTGGCGGACTTCGTTGCCAGTAAGTGGCTCTTGAATTTTGTATTGATCAAGTTGCTCAAATTCATAGCATTGCAATACAAGTCGGCCCTTGATAATCCAGCGAACCACAAACGCCTCGCCGACTGTTACCAGTTCAGACATAGCCCACTTTTCAATCATCAAGAGATTGCGTTTTTTCTCGATGTCGATGAGTTTGGGTTTACGTGAAAACTTTTCCCAATCTCTTTGAAATGGCTGGCCGTCGATGTTGGGTGTGATGCCCGTTCCAACGACGTTACGGCAAAACGCTTTGACAATGGATTTGGCCCAGGGATCGTCCCGAACTAACTGACGTGCCCGGGCGTTTACGCGGATGAGATCGGAAATAATTTCGGAATCTGCCGAGGTGCTTGGCGCAATCCAGTCATTGGTAAACCGGTTTTGTTCGGCAGCACGGCTTACACTGAGCATTCTTCGACGCTGCTTAAGATTGTCACGTCGCAAACGGATATGCTCTCGTTTGAAATTCGCCTGCTCTTTCTCAAGGCGGGCTTTGGCCTCAGCAGCCAATTCAACTTGTGTTCGTCGTTTTGCCATTAATCAGCGACTCGTTTAAATCCAATTCCTCCGAACCGAGTCCCGCGATTAAGGCGGGTCAGTTCATTGCGAATTGCTTGCTCAGCTTTTTGCAGTTCCTTTAAGCTCCGGTAGCTGACACCCTGAATTTCAGTGCTGTAGCTTGATGCGTGCCCGTTTGTCAGCGCGTTGGTGATTGCGTTTTGAATCAATATCAAACGCGCCTCAAGCACTGCTTTTCGATCTGCTACGCTCATATGACAAAACTACCTCTCATGTGTAGAGGGTTAAATGGTCACCGTTCCAACTTTTGGAACACACTGTGATTTTTTCTTATCCCGCCCAGGTCCCGGTTACCTTGCGAGCTTTCTTGATTTCGTCTTTGATCAGAACAATCTGGAACCCATGACTGCACTCACGGCACTTGCGATATTGCACTTGTGCCCGATGCGGCTTGCCTTCATGACTCAATTTGACGCCTTTGCTACGGCAGGTTGCACAATTGATGGATCCGCATACCGGGCACCTTGGGGCTACAATTACATGTGGCACATTGTCATAGTCTTTTAAGATGCCCATGCTCCTGTTACTCGCCGACGTTTCTTTTTGCCAGTTGACTTGTGTTGGTTCTGGCTGATTCTTAACTTGCAACCCATCATTGATGCCGCAATACATACGCCTGTTGTGCAGTCAAAAAGGTCGTTGTCGCACAATCGTGTTTCTTCCCACTCATCAACAGTCCTGCCGTTAGCAGTGACTGGATTGGGAACTTCAGATTTTGCGATGTGATCTGCATACATTGCGTGCCGATTCGACGAGTCTTTGTAAATCAACATTGATCCACTTGATCCGACTGGTGACAAAATTCTATTCCAGACAAAGGTTTTCCAGTGATTGGGGTTATGAATCACATGACGAGTCGAGCCATTGACCACCTTTACACGCCTCCAATGTTCACCGAGCGTTTCGCCTTTGCGTTTCTGGTAGTCCTCAAAGGGTTTCTTCTTGGCACCAATTGCGTCACCCTTTGCTGGCATGATGCGGGAAGCATATTCCGATCGTTTGCAAAATTCGTAAATCGTCGGCGTCTTGAACCCTTCATCGATCAGGCACATTTCAATGTCCATGTCTGCGCCATCTTCACGCTTCCATTTTCGCCCCAAAAGCTGCCTGGTCGTCAGATCTAAAGCGTTCCAAATCTGGGTCTCGAGCGGATCGTCAGGCCATGTACTGGCAAATGTCTTTTTCGAATCAGATTTTGTGTAATAAATGCGGCCTTGTTCTGGTGTCGTGCCATATTGCACGATGCACCCATCAAACTCATCGCTGAACGCTGCGACGACGTACCAAAGCATGGTTTGCTGGATATCAATAAACGCTACAACATGTGAAGCCCATGACGGAACAATGCCGCGTTTTGGACCGATCGCTTTGTCCAGCACATTTTCAGTCTCAATGAGCACCGACGCAGATAATCGCTCTGGCGGTTCATTTTGATATTCGGCAGCAAATACATCCGGACCATCATCGATCAGGGCGTTGTAAGCGTGCTGGATTGCACTGATTTCGCACGCTTCGTCAAAACAGTACTTCCATGTGACTTCACAACCGCTATCCATTTTCTTGCGGTTTTTGCGATAAAACTTGGTCGCCTCAAGCTCAGCACGCTCTTTGTCACCAGGCAGGTCTCGGTCATAATCTTTACGAATGCTTGCGTACTCATCCAGCCACATTGTTTCGTGGACATCCGACCAGGCCAAAACCATCTTGCTTCTGCTGCCCTGGAATTGATGGTTCTGCTGTGGGTCCAGCAGCCGGTGCACCAAGTCATCTTTTTCAATGATCGTGGCAGCAATGTAAACGGCAAGCTGCTTGTTATGACCGGCAAGTTTCAGGACAGTACGCTTAAGCTTTTCATCGCGCTTTTGTACCTGTCCGGGCGTTCTGGCAGACTCATCTGTCTGAGGATCGTCGACAAAAACAAAATCCGGCCGAACTTGCCGACCGTCTGAGTGCTTATGCTTCATCCCGCGAGAACAAGCCATCAGCGATTGAGGCTTAATGCACACGCTGGAAGATTTCGCACCTGCGACTGTCGGCAAAACTATTTCGTCAGCCGTCCAGCCGATTCTCGTCAACTCGCCATCCAAAGTCTGTGTTGCTGCCCGCTGGTTACGCCCTTCCATTGATACAATGGGGTGGCAAATCTCCGGAAAATCCTCGTAAAGCAGTTCGTTTGTTTCAAACTCTGCCTTGATCGATTCCAGGTTTGCCTTACAAGCATCCTTGTCAGCCCCGATCAAAACCAGAAACTCACGATGCCCGTAACAGGCAGCCCAAATACACGCGTTCTCGCCAATTGTCGTTTTGGCGTAACCGCGAAACACTGCCTTGATCATTTTTCCGCCCTTGAGAATGCAATGCTGCAAACGGGCGATCATCTCTTTGTGATCTTCGCTAAACGGTTTAAGACCTGTCGAATTTGGGAAATACTTAATCAGGAATTTCAGCAGATTTTTTTCACATGCTTTTTTTCGGCGCGGATTTACAACTTTGGGCAGTGGGCCTATTTCCGCAGTAGCTTTGGACTGCTCACGAGACCGCTGGGCCATCCGCTCGCGATGTCGTTGGCCCGCGTTTTTACCAGGCATTACTTACCTCATCCGCAACCACAATCACCTGTTTGCGAATCTGCAAGATCGATCGACTCAATACTGCTGATCTTATAAGTTGCCATGGCCCCTAGCCCCTGATCGATCACCAGGTAGTCAGACAACTTGCCGCGGCGTGTCATGCCTTTAATGTCGATGGGCGATCCTTTGCATGTTTTTTCAGGGCAATTTTCAGTCTTGCTCAACTTGATGCAACACAACTTGCCTTTATATGCATTCAAATCAATATCACTGGTTAACATGTAATACCTCGCTCATTTACACTTGCATATCCAGTCGAAAACGTCGGGCAACTATCCGCACCATCTGTCGCACCAGCTTGCCAAGTGTAGGCGTTATCTGTGTTGACCCTGAACGGCTGGCCAAGAGGCTTGGTGTCAAGCGCCATGCCTGCTGTGCTCGCTTTGGGTATGACAAACACCACATACTGGCCTGCGGTATCGGCGTCATAGAGCGTGCCGGTAACTTCAACGGAATCAGAGCCAGTGTTGTCGGTTATCTTGGTAAACGCTATTTTGGGTGTATGCCCGCTAAGCGGCAAAGTTGTTCCGTCAACATAAATGGTGATCGTCCTGGATTCTCCCTGGAATATCGTAATATTCCCGCCATCAAGTGTTGTTTCCACAACGATCGGGGCAATGGTGATTAGGTTGGTTTTCGAGCCAATTCTTGCCAAGGAGTCGGTTGTATTATCAAAATCGCTGGCATCAGCCGTTGCACTGTCACTGACCAGTTGTGCAATGATCGAATCATCCGCAATGTCTGTGTCAAAGTCTGCCGCAGCACTGACAAGATGGTCTAGTCCGTAAGCCACGATTCGAGCATTAATCACCGTCGCCGCGTTCGTCCAGTCCGTCACCGTCCCAATCGTCGAGTTTGCCGCGTTGTAGCCGGTCCCGTCGTACATCAGTTCCAAGTTGTCTGCCGCAGTCGCATCCCCACTGATCTGCACCGTGTTTGCTTGAATCGGCGTTTGCAGCGTAATGGTGGTTGACGCGCCGCCGTGCGCACCGTCTGCGAGTGTTGCCGCGTTAACCGTGCCGATCGTCACGCCAGATTGATCTGCTATCAGGTTGACAGACTCTTTTGCAGCCCAAACAGCCGTGGCAATGTCGCCTGTTGTTGGTGCAGATCCGGCTTGGTTGTCGCGGATCGCCTCAAGCGTGTCTGTGCCGCTATTCCATGTGGCACCCTTGATCTCGGTAAATGCTGCTGCCATCTGTGTGAGTGTCGGTCCGGCATAATCGGCTAGAGCCGTATCGACCTCTGCGTTGACCCCTGCCGCATTAATGTCATTCAAATCATCAAACGTATTCTTTGTTCCCTGAACGCCTGCAACGCGGTTTGATCCATCGACTGTCGGCAGACCGCCATTTGCCGCTGCATTTGCGTTTGGCAGTGCAGTTAAACCGAGTCGCACCGCGTCAAGCACGTTGTGTGCCACAACGAAAAATTCATCGTCCGTATCGTCTGCGCCAGACGCCTCGGCGTGCAGCAGTAGTGGGCCAAGCGTGTTTTCGTCGGTTGCATTGCCCGCAACCTTGTAATAGCCATTGCCAATTTCAGACACTGTGCCTGATGGCGATGCGAAAGATCCACCGTTTTTGCTGATGGTTACAGTTGGCGTCAAGCCAGTCTTGCCAGTCAGGTGATCTGTTGAGTCGACCATGAGAAACACCAGTGGTGTCGCGGTCTGGTTTTGTGTGATCGGGTATCCCATTAAATCAACCTCATAGCCGGTTTAGCCGTTCGTGTGCCTGTGCGTGCAGTGACAGGCGTTCTTCGTTGATAATTTGATGTTAAGCTATCAAGACCCGTCATCGTCGCCGATGCCATGGAATAAGCCGCTGTGATCGTTGTTGCAGACCACGTTACATCGCCGGACAATTCAAAATCAATGCTGTCATTTGCAGGTATGGTATAAGCCTGCAATGCAAAATCAATGCTGTCATATGATGGAACGGTATAAACTGGCACTAGCTGGGGACCGTCAATTCAAAATCAGCATTTTGAAGCGTTGCATCATTGCCATTTGTCGCCCCGCTAATCGCCCATGCAGCAATCAGCCTTGAATCAGTGTCATCACTAACACCCTCTTTGATCAGGATAGCATGCGTTGGCGTTGCACCACTTCCAAGTGATGTCCACGTGATATCGGCAAGTGACACAACAAGTTTATTAGTGCTTTGTGTCAGTGTAACAGTAGCAGTTTTTCGCCCTGAACCGCCCCATCCGCCTGTGTATCCTGTCACGCTTATTTCAGCATCAACAGGATCGCTTGCGCCAGCTTCGTCAACATAATCATCCGTATTTGCAGGCGTGTATGTTGAGTTGCAAATCATCACTTTTAGCGTGTCTGTGTCCAGATCGATAGTGCCGTCGTGGATTTCCTCTACAGCGCCGAGATATAGTGTGTTTGCCATCTTTTAAGTGTCCAAATAAGGCGCAGACAGAGCAGTGTATTTGGTGCCACCGCTGTCATGCTGTGTAAAAGCTGTATATGTTTTGTCAAATGGAACAACACGCGACCAGTCGCCATTCGTGTCTGTGATAGCAGTTTCAAGCGTTTCATCGGTTTGGTTTGCCAGAAATACAGAAGCACCATTAACAGGTGAACCAGACAGCGTGACTGTTCCCGAAAGTTTAAGGCCAAATCGTGCAGTGGCCATAGAGTAAGATGCTGTGATGGTGCTTGCTTGCCAAACAAGAGATTCGCTATCGTAAACTGGAGCATCCCATGCAGAAGCTGGGGCAGCTTCGATATTGACGCCAGTCTGCCAATACGCAGCAGAACGGGCAGGCCCTAATTTTACGTGACCAATTTTCCCGGAATACCACCCGCTCCCGTAACTGTCATCGCCAATGGTGAATGCTTTATTCGCGTTGGTCAGATCGTATGGACCGCCATCTGACAAGCGCGATGCCTCAAGTGCCCCGTCCAGGTATAAGTAGCAATTCGCACCATCACGGACAAAAGCAACATGATGCCAATTGCCGTCATTGACTGCGGTGGTACCAACCAAATCAGCAGCAGCGCCCGACACATCAACCGCATTGGCATTTAAAACGTTGTTGTAGATAAATATCCCGTAGTTCGCATATGGTGATGAATCATCAATCTTATAGATCAACATGTCATAGTTAGTGCTGCCTGTGGTAGCAGTGGTGTTGAACCAGCATTCCAAGCTAAATGATGATGTTCCGGGATTCAATGAAGCGTCAGTGCCACAATCAATTTTGCCGTTGCTTCCGTTGAGTGATACCGAATCACCAAGTTGGCCTGTCGTGTTTGTGACGCCTCCACTGACGGTGCCATGATTGGCATTGGCTGTTCGATCCAGCATCTGTGGTGATCCAGCAGTTGGATCATTCGATAAAGGCCAGTAACCCAGCATGCTTGGATAGGTGGCGTGCTGTCCGTATGTGCTGCCAGCAGCTTCAGCAGTATCTACACCATTGGCCCACACTTTGATATAGGTTTTAGCGTTGTAATTCCACACCCCGTAAATTCGGATCGATTCAGCATTGCTGGATGCATCCAAAATCACGTCATGGGCCAGGCGTGTCGTGCCATCATCTTTCGTGACGCGCAGGTCCGCACCATCACTGCTCATCAATGCTTGTAAGGAGGCTGACAGACTGCTGATTGGTAGCACAACGTCCATCGTCTGATCTGACGTGTCGACCATCGTCTCTTTCAGACTGATGCGATCTCGGTATGTGTATCCAGTCGGGAAAGCCATTACTCTTTATCGTCCCCGCTTGTAATCAATTTCAACATGGTGTCTTGCTGACTTTCGATACGACTGAGTTTGTCGATAATCATCTTGCTGTCGCGGACGTATGGACCTGTGCTTTCGATCATAGCTTCAACCTGTGGCCTGGTGACAATATCTTTAGGAACCATAGACTCAACTTCTGAGCGGGTGACTACATCGCGGCCCAACACCATAAATGAACCAAGGCCAGTAATGACAATACCCGCCAACAGGATGGCAATTGGACGCCAGATCTGCTGATCCTTTTCAGACATGGTCACTTTACAATCCTCGATTCGTCGCGGATCTTCTTAACCTTGGCTTTCGTCGCCTCGGACATGTGACACCCGGCCACATCAAGGTCAACGATCTTGGGATCTTCCGCGTCTTTGCCGGTTTCGATTGCCCGCACGATCTCTTTCGTCTGGCGGTTGGCTAAACGTTGCTTGAACGCTTCCAAACCAGCCGAGAGCATGACCGCTACAACTGCGGCAAGGGCTTTGCCTGCATTACCAGCCACATCATTGGCGGTCGCTTCTGACACGCCAAACCAAGTCACTGCGGCAACGGACAACAGGTGTGTAACCGCTGCGGCAAATTTAGATTCTATCAGGGAGATCAGCTTGTCTTTCATCGGTGCTTCTCCACGAATGACGGGGGAACGATGTAGTAACCGGCCCGGAACTTCCAAAATGCTTCTATGTCGCCTTGGCTGCCGATGGGGTACTCTTTCCACTCGCCCTTTTCCATCACCATGACATGCCCCATGTCACGGCCTACCCGTTGTGGTGCCTGCTCGGTGGTGTAGATCACCTGTCGCGGCGCTTGGGATGTGCAGCCAACAAAAAAGGCGACCGTGATGGCCGCCAAGATCAATTTAATCAGTCGCATTGTCTCGCTGCTCCTTTTCCCATTGAGCAATGTTCTTGCCAAGTGTGTCCTGCATGTCCTCGTTTTCATCAGCAAAAATCGGGGTTTCGTCCTGCTTGATCTTGGCGTCTTTGGATTTGCCAACATGACCGAAAAACGCTTCGGCTATGGCTTTGGCAATAGCGACGATCCAGGCTTTCACTTGTCAGACTCCGGCATGTACGCCTCAATCCGGTTCAAGATGGACATTGCCAACCGCAAACCGACTTGCACCTTGAGCTTCATGTCATCATCCAGATCGGAAGCATCGACAACCGGACCGGCTGCGACAATCGTCAACTGCACAAGGTCAATTGCGTCGTTCACATCTGCCGCGTCACCAATGGCACCATGCAGTGCATCCAAAGCGGTGGCGACAAGTTCCAACTGCTGGGCAAGTTCATCATCGCCGTCCAAAAGCTTGGCAATATCGCGGATATCTGCCGCACCCTGTTGAGACTCAACCTTGACGATCTGCTGCCAAGAGACGCCGGAACCATCGCCGGTCGATGCACAGCCAGCCAGCAACGACATAGCCAGCACGATCAGAATTGCAAAGCAGTATTTCATGGGAATCTCCAGGGGTAAAGCAGTAAAAAACCGTCCAACGGCTGCCACACATGTGGCAATGCCGCTCGCTGAAACACTCCCTCAAGTATTGATCACGGTGCGACAAGCCGAGGGACGGTTGTGAAGTGCATTAAAAAAGCCCCGGCACACCTGACCGAGTTGGAAACTTGGCCGTAGCGGTGCAAACAGGGCTATTCGGGACACATTAAGCGTCAGGCCGCAGATTCTCTCTGCGGGGTGGATTCTGGTTTAGGCAATGGCCATTTTTCTGGCCAAAGTCCACATCGTTGCAGCTTGTCCCGCATGCGCGAGATCAACCGCGATACAGCAGCCTTTGAGCAATTGCGGTACTCGGCAATTTGGGTAACAGACAACCGATCATCAAACCGCTGACGCAAGACTTCGCTGTTGCCTTCGCCAACGATCTCGCAGATGATCGCCCACTGCTGTTTTTCGTTGAGAGTTACACTCGCCATTATATAAATAGGCACATAGTTAACATGTGATGTAAACTATTGGGTCAAATCTGAGAATTGCCAAGATTTTTCACATTTTTTTTGACGAGATCAGCGTCATACGCAGCGTCAGATGCGGTCACGCACTGACCCCATCCAAGATCGATGCCAGCTTCTTCAAATTCTCGGGCGGCTTCCCGAAGACGATCTTCTCGGCACGAATCACACTCGCCGCCGACATGGGCATGCTGACGGGTGCCTTCAGAGCAACCGCAGACCGGGCAAAGCATGTCATTGAGATCGACACGCAGTGTGCCATTGCCATCGATGGGCAATGCGCATTGCTCGTGGTCACGACGCCAACGGATTTCAGATTCGCCTTTGACTTTGTGGCCGTATGAGACTTTGCCTTTGGCAGAGTCATGCCTGGGCCAGACGGCAATGAGTTTGCCGCATTTGGATATGCACGATTTTACATCGCTCTTACTAGGCTGAGACTTTTCTGGTGCATCCTTGCGTGCCTGTGTCTCATAAACAGGCGTGAGGGAGGTTTTCGCCATTGGTTTGATTGTATCGGATGATGTATCTCATTCCGCATCGATTTTTAAAAAAGTTTTCCACAATCACGCAACCAGGTATATCTGACCGTGGCTTGAGCGGTGCCACACAGTGCGGCTTGAATAAAATTCGGCATAAATGCGCACGGTTTTGTGCACCTGAACATGAAATTGGTTTTGTATCCGATACCAGAAATAAGAAAACCCCACGGGTTTAATCGTGGGGTTCTGTAGAGCGGGTGACCGGAGTCGAACCGGCAACATTCACCTTGGAAGGGTGACGCTCTGCCAATTGAGCTACACCCGCTTTTTACTATTGGTCCCGATACTGGTCTCAATAGTCGTAAGTTGTTATTTTGCAGGGTAGGGAGGTAGCTTGGAAGGCTGACACTCTGCCAATTGAGTTACACCCGCAATGAAGGTCAGCATTATAGTCACAAAACCATTGGAAATGCAAAATCAGTTGTATCCAAAAATCATGAAAGGCTCACCATGTCCACCCCAGCCAAACGTCCCAATGTCGTTGTCTTCTTCACCGATCAGCAGCGATGGGATTGTTCCTCTCTACACGGTAACCCACTGGACCTGATGCCCAACTTCGACCGCCTTGCCAAGCAGCAAACCCATCTGGCAAACTGCTTCACCTGTCAGCCTGTTTGTGGCCCAGCACGTTCCTGTCTGCAAACGGGTCAGTATGCCACCACCACCGGGGTCTGGCGTAACGGGTTTATTTTGCCAACCGATCGTAAGAATCTGGCGACCTGCTTCAACGAAGCGGGCTATCACACCGGGTACATCGGCAAGTGGCACCTGGCGGGAATCAAGCATAATGATCGCAGTGGCGGCGGGGTCGTCCCCAAGGGCATGCGTGGTGGTTACAAACACTGGCTCGGTGTCGAAGCACTGGAGTTCAGCCGCGATGAATACCGCACCATTCTCTATGACAATGATGACAACGAAGTCGTGCTCCCCGGTTACCGCAGTGATGCCGTGGCAGATGCAGGTATTCGCTATATCAATGAACACCAGGACGAGCCGTTCTTCCTGATGATGTCCTTCATTGAACCGCATCACCAGAATGACAAAGACGACTATCCTGCACCCGAAGGCTACCGCGAACGTTACACCGGCAAGTGGACACCCCCGGATCTTGCTGCCCTGCCTGCATGGTCCACCACACAAGGCCAAACCGAGTCCCCCACCTACAACGTCACTGGTGGCACCACCCAGCAACACCTCGGCGGATACTACGGCATGGTCAAGCGTCTGGACGAAGGCTTCGGGCGCATCTGTGACACCCTTAAATCGCTGGAGATCATGGACAATACCATCGTCATGTTCATCTCCGATCACGGCTGTCACTTCAAGACCCGCAACGCTGAGTACAAACGCAGTTGTCACGAATCTTCCATCCGCGTCCCCTCCCTGCTCTCAGGCCCCGGCTTCGAAGGCAAGGGCGCATTCCCCGGCGTGGTCTCACTGGTCGACCTGCCCCCCACCTTGCTTGATGCATGCGATATTAAAATTCCTGACACCATGCAGGGCCATTCACTGATGCCCGTTTTGCGTGGTCAAACCCGTGATTGGCAGGAAGAAATCTTCGTGCAGATTTCCGAAAGTCACATCGGCCGAGCGGTTCGTACCAAACGCTGGAAATATGCAATCGAATCGATCAAGGAAACCGAAGACGGTCATGGTGGAGCCTGTCAGTACAAGGAAGCATTCCTTTATGACCTGCATCATGATCCATACGAGCTATGCAATCTCATTGAATGTGCCTCGCATGAAAAGGTCAAAAAGGTCATGCGTGAACGCCTGTTGCGTCGAATGGACGAAGCAGGTGAAGCCAAGCCTCAGATCATTTTGGCAGAGAATAAACCCTCCGGTCAGCGTCACGTGCGTGAAGATGAAGTGATGCTGTAATCGGATTGATGACTGACAACTGAATATAAAAACAAACACCCGCAAGCCGACCAACTTGCGGGTGTTTTTGTTTGTATCAAGGTTGAGATGCATTTGACGCAGAGTCTTTGAGCAGTTCATAGATTTATTTTCCACCTTCCGTCACTCCCGCGCAGGCGGGAGTCCAGTGGTATCTGCAAGCGTCAACTGAATGCCACTGGATTCCCGCCTGCGCGGGAATGACGAAACTTAGGGTGGGATGGAGATTGACTGTTTGAAGTGATTTAAACCAACGCTTCCTGACGGGCGACGATGATCGGCGTCAGGTTATCCGGTGATGTGAGAATGCGCACATCCACATCGTAGAGTTCTTTGATCAACTCAGGCGTGATGATGTCGCGTGGATGACCAGTCTGGATGATCTTGCCATCGCGCATGGTGATGAGTTGGTCCGCATACTGCGCTGCTGCAATCAAATCATGGAGCACAATGACAAACGCACGATCACCGGCAGAGGCAATCTTGCGCACTAAATTCAGTACTTCGACCTGATGCCCAAGATCTAGCATACTCGTCGGTTCATCCAGCAACATCAACGGTGTCTGCTGCGCCAACGTCATGGCAAGCCAGCAGCGTTGACGCTGTCCGCCTGAGAGTTGATCCAGACGACGATGCGCCAGGTCCGACAGGTGCGTGAGTTGAAGTGCTTCGGCGACAGCCAGTTGATCCTGATCCGACCATTGCTGAAAAAGTCCCTGGTGTGGATGACGCCCAAATTGCACCAGGTTGATCACCGTCATACCTTCAGGCGCTACCGGAGACTGAGGTAACAGTGAAAGTCGGTGGGCGGCCTGTCGCGGTTTGAGTTGCCAGATATCCTGATCATCAAGTGTGATCCTGCCGGAGTCCGGTCGGTGAAGTCGGGCGATGCTGCGCAAAAGTGTACTCTTGCCACACCCATTTGGCCCGACGATGATCGTGACATGTCCCGGTTTGGCGGACATGCTCACACCCTTGAGAATTGGGTTGTTCGCTGTGTAGCTGGCATATAGATCAGTGACGTTTAATTGCATTGGAAACACCTGTCGTCGGAAGATCAATTGGCTTGTTGTCGGAGTACCACCCATAACAGGAAGGGACCGCCAAGTACACTGCATACCACACCCACCGGCAACTCCTGTGGGTGAGCAATGAGTCTGCCCAGCGTGTCGGCTGTGAGAACCAGCACGCAGCCGGTCCAGGCAGAGGTGAGCATGGGGACATGCGACGGACCGAGTAAACGCGAAGCAAGAATCGGCGCCGCCAGCGCGACAAAGGCTATGGGACCCGCTGCGCCAACACTCAGCCCTGCCATCACCACCACACAGCCAATCACCAGCAATCTTGCACCGCGTCTGGGTAAGCCCAACGGGATGGCAATTTCTTCATCAAATCGCATCAGGGTTAACCAACGTGTGCAGAGTAAACACACTGGCAGCGTCATGAGTAATCCAATACTCACCGGGATATTGACTTTCTCGTTACCCGTCGCAAGGCTGCCCAATGTCCATGTGTACAGGGCTGAGGCGTGCATGAGATTCTGGCGTGAGATGATCAGTTCGTTGATGGATCGCAATAAGGCTGTGAGACCAAGACCGATGATCAGCAGGCGGTAACCTTGTGATCCGACACGTCCGCCACCGAACAGGATCAGGACCGCTGCGGTGATTGCTGCACCGATGGGCGCAACCCACCACAAACCAAAAAGACTTGATGTGCTGACGGTGATGATGACGATGATCGCCAGCGTGCCACCTTCATTGATCCCGAGCACTTCCGGCGTAGCCAAGCGGTTTCGTGCCAGGGTTTGAAGCATGGTCCCTGCAAGCCCCAATCCAAAGCCGGTCACCATGCCGGTGATCACACGCGGCAGGCGAATGTCGTTTATCAAAATCAAATGTGATCTCTCTCCATGGCCAAGCAAAGCACGGACAGTCTGCATGATGGAGATATCAAAATCACCCATGATCAATGACGCAAGCATGATCCCCGCCAGTCCAATGAATAGCAGTAGATTCACCATCACCACACGACGCGGCACACGCAATCGCAAAGGCCCCAATCGCATCAGCCAGTCATGTTTGTAGACCGAAGGTTGTGTTGTGTTGAGCTGTGTCATCGCATCTCCTTGTGCGTCAAGGTCAGCATGCGATTGCTCAACACAATCCACATCAGTAATGGTGCACCAGCCATGGCAATCATCACACTTACCGGTGTTTCAAAGGGTTTGACCACGATGCGACAAAGGATGTCCGCGGTAAGTAGAATGATCATTCCAAATAAACCCGACAAGCCGATCAGACTCCCGATACGGTGATGTACAAAGGATCGGGCGATATGCGGGCTAAGCAGGCCCAGGAATGTGATCGGCCCAGCCAATGCAACCGATGCGCCGGTGAGAAGTGTGACAGATAACGTGGAGAGTATGCGGATTTTTGCAGGCTGATGTCCCAGTGATTGGGCAACATCATCGCCAAGAATCAACGCGGATAAGCTTCGCGCCAAGACGACAGCGAGTAGGATTCCCGGCACAATGATCCACAGCATTTGAAGCACCATTCTCAGATGCAATCCTGCTAACGAACCTAAAACCCAGTAACGGTATTCGTCATAGCTCGTCTGATTGGACAACAGGATCATGGCCGTGATCCCATGAAACGTCGCACCAATCCCAAGTCCTGCAAGAATCAATCGCAAAGGTGTCACACCGGCGAGTCCCGTTGAGGCAACGAGCAAAACAAGACTCGTTCCCAACAGCGTTCCAGACATCGACCACAGCAGATAGCCCAGCGTGGTGCTGACGCCGAAGTACGTGATGCCGGTGACCACGCCCATGGCCGCCCCGCTGTTAATTCCCAGCAGGCCGGTGTCCGCCAATGGGTTGCGGGTGACGGTTTGGAGGACAGCGCCTGCAACACCCATCGCCCCACCGACAACCAATGCTCCGACGGTGCGCGGCCAACGTAATGTCCGGAGTACCATGTCCAGGTTTTCATCATTGCGTCGCAATGCATCCCCCAACAGGTATCCGATGGCATCCTTGACGGTCGTGTTGCCTGCACCCGCGATCATGGATAACACGATAAGGATCGCAAGAATGAATAAACACAGTAAAACAAGGCATAAAACCCGCGATCGGGCATCCGATGCGGGGTTGGTGAATTGAGTTGATGAGGATGTTAACTCAGTTTCACTCATCAGCCTGACTCATTGCCTTTTGGATATCATCAAGAACCTGCATGGCTGCCAACGGGCCACCGACACTGGTCCACATCGAACCATCGACTGGGATCAGATGTCCGTTTTGTACGCCCTTAAGTGCTTTGAAAGCAGGCGTACTTGTTGCAGACGCCATTGCGGAAACAGCATCACCCTGCGTCATCAACGTGCCCATGAAAATCCAATCGCCATCGAGTTGGTCAAGCGATTCCAGACTGAGAATCGGCGAATGGGGCGCGCCGCCTTTGTCCTGGTATTCAGGACGCTTCAGACCAATATCTGAGATCACCTTGCTTGCAAAGACCGTGTTGTACATGAACATCGGCCCTTTGGGATTCCAGCGAATGATACTCACCGTGTCATGGATGTGGTCGCCAAGGCGCTTGCGGACCTGCTGAATTTTCTGATCGTACTTGATCATGAATGTGTCATACGCTTCTTGCTTGTTGAGTAATGCTGCAACGCGTTCAAAGCCTTTTTTCCAGTCTTCCCTGAGTGTATAGGTCACCACCACCGGAGCGATGGCAGAGAGTTTTGCCAAAGCCTGATCTGTGTAAAAACCGCCAAGTAAAATCAAGTCGGGCTTTTCCATGAGGATGGCTTCCATGGATGGATTGCCCAGGCGTCCGACGGAAGTAATCCCTTGCGTTTTGGAGTCATCAAGATACCGCGGGAAACCATCCTGGCCACGTCCATCCGTTGCAGCGACAGGTTGAACATCCAATGCGAGCATCGCATCCAGATCGACTTCACTTAACGCAATGATGCGTTTGGGGTGCGTTGGGATCGTCAACTGACGACCGGCAGCATCAGTGTATGGACGGCTCAGCGTTGTATCTTGACTTCTTTGCGTTTCCGTGTTTTCGGATTGACTCTGATCACATGCAGTTAAGAGTATGCAAGCAAGAAGTATCAAACTCAGTGTTAATGTTTTCATGACCAAACAACTTTCAATCTTCAAATGATTAATCTTCCAACGCGTGCATGACATCGTGACGGGTGTCGTGATAGGCATCCTCATCCAGGCCACGTTTCCAGAATGGAGTGGCATACATCTGTTTGCTATCCAATCCCAATCGCTCTTTGAGATGTTGTCGAACTTGAATAACCAATGTCTGTTCACCTGCCAACCATGCCCAGAGATTTTGCTCGGGGAGTTTGAGACTTTGAATCTCGTTGACGGCTTTCACTTCACTACCCGGGGTCTCTGAACCGTAAAGCCAACTGACCGTGACGTTGTCCGGGCGGTCCAGTTCAAACACATCTTCAGGACCGGGAACGAGAATGACGGCATGGCCAACAGCGTCGGTTGGGAGCGTGGCAAGCAAGCCCCCCATTCCTGATAGTGCGGATAAATCCCCTGCAAACAGGTAGAAATCGGACGTCGGAGGCTTGGGGCAATAACCGCCCGGACCACCAAGACCAACAATGTCCCCGGGTTTGGCATGACGCGCCCACGTTGTTGCAACACCGTAATCGTGTAACGCAAAATCCACTGCCAACGCATTATTCTGAGCATCGTAGGAACGCACGCTATACACACGGACATCCGGCTTAAGCGATTTGTCTTCAGGCCAGATCGGACCCTTGGGACCCAGTGTCGGCAAGGTTAACTGTGTCTGATGTTCTTTCTTGAACAGTAACTTGATATGGGCTGACTCCCAACCTTCGGGAAACCCCAGCAGACCATCACCGGTGAAGATGACACGTTGGAGATGCTCGGTGATACGGATGCTCCGACGAACCGTGATGGGCCTCGGTTGCGGCGGTTTGAAGAAACCCGGTTTGGTATTCGTGTCGATATTAGGCATGTGCATGATCGATCACACTCCGGCAGAAATGGACACAGGCCTACCGGCAAGATCCGGTAAGGCCTGTATCACAAGGTCAAGTGGTTGGTTTAGAATTTGACGGTCGCTGAGAGAACCAATTCCCGACCACGATCAGGGAAACCGATATAGCTTGAACTGCTCGGGTTCCAGTTGAAGGTGGAATGATCGTAGTAGAACTCATCAAAGACGTTGTTGATGGAAGCTGCCAAAGTCAGGCTGTCATTGCCACGCGGTTGCCAGGACAGGCCCAGGTCGAGAATGAAGTAGGATTCCTTGGGCGGAGCCGAAGCGTTGACCGTGTTTTCCAACTCTTCAACAAAGCGGCCGATGGCATAGGTGTCAAGGTGATACTGGGGGAGTGAGTAATCCACACGGGCAATCCAGGTGCGTCCGACCGTGGTGCCCAGGCCCAGGTTCTGGTCATCCAGTGCATCGCCATTAAAGCGCGAGTTGGTGTTCCACATGCCCAGTGAAATCCGCAGATTGTCCCACTGACCACCAATCTCCATTTCATAACCATCGATCTTCACGTCACCGGCATTGACCAGGTAGTGGTCGGCACCGGCGTTGGCGTAGTAGGTGTCGATGTAGTTGTAAATGTCCTGGCGGTAGATGCTGCCCTTGGCGAAAAACCAGTCTTTTTCGTACTTGACGCCAAATTCGATGTTGCTCGATTCTTCGGGATCAAGACCATTGGTGTTGGGATACAGACCCATCAAAGCGGTTTCCTTGATGATCACACCACGATAGGCTTCGGCATATCCGACGGAGAATGTCAGGCCTTGAAATGCTTCCCAGGAGAGTTTGACGTTGGGGCTGAATCCGGTGTCACTTTCAGATTGACCGACTTCCGGATCATAGCTGAAGTGATCGATACGCATGCCGAAAGACAGCAGCAGGTCGTCAGTCAGGTCCCAGTTGTCTTGAGCATAGATACCAATGAAGTCCGCTTCGGCTGCAGACTGATCACCCGCTGAGAGTGCTGGCGGTGGGCCGACATAGATGCCACCTGCTGCATTATCGTGACGATATTCAACGCCGTAGGTAATACCGTGGGTGTCGATGATGGAGCTGTTACGCAGGTCAAAACCGTAGCTGATCATGCTGCCGTAGCTGTAGGGACCGCCGGTGTCATGACGGAAGTTGTCATAGTGATTATCGGTGTAATACAGCGTGAGTTTGGCATCAATCAAATCACTGGCTGGATCGTACGTGTGCTGATAGGTCAGTGTTTCGCGTTGAATCTGGTGGTCGGTGAGGACTTGTGTCGGATGTGCAAAACCGATCATGTGTGGACGTGAGTAGTAAACCCCTTCGTTGTTCAGACGCTCGTAGGTCAGCGTCATGTAGTGATCGCCGTAGTCAGCGTTGAATTTCAGATAACCGTTTTCATGGGTGTAGTTGGTCGGTTCGACGATATCGCCATGACCGTCAGCATAGTCTTCACCATCGTCATAGGTGAAGGCACCCAGCACACCGATGTTGTCTGCGAGTTTGCCGTAGACGGAGGCAACGCCCTTATAGGCATTGTCACCACTGAACCGGTAGACACCCTTGAACAGTGCACCAACTGCCTGACCGTCACCGAGCATGTCAAAGGCATCTTTGGTGGTGAAGTGAACCGCGCCGCCCAGTGCGCCCATGCCGTTGGTGGCAGCGCCGGAACCGGCTTCCAGTTCGATGGATTTGAGGAATTCAGGTTCGATCTGGATGCGTCCCTGGTGGTGATACAACTCGCCGGACTGGGGAGCACCATCGATGGTGATGTTGAACATGGTGTCTTCGAGACCGCGAATGTAGATTTTCTGAGCCACCGGTGAGTCACCGCCGCCGACCGTGATCGATAGTTCGTTGGAGAGGATGTCAGCGATGCTTGAGGCTTGAACCTTGGCAATCTCCGCGCTGTCCACAATCAACTCATCCGGTTTCTTGGGGGGTGTTGCTTTAACCACAGTCTGCTGTAGCTGTGTTACTTGCCCTTCGGATGGAGTGGCGTTTTCCTGAGCCTTGAGGTTGGGCAATCCCAGAAGGGTGCTGCCCGCCAATATGACGGTAAGGGGTAGTGAGTATTTCATAATGGCGGCATGTTATTGAGACTGCAACTCAGTGTCAATGTAAATAAAACGATTTAGGGCTCCTATACCTGCCCAATAGAGAATAAGGAATGAAATAAATCAGACGGGTGCCAATACGTCAGCGAAGACTGTATTTTCTGTAACACTCAGTGATTGTTAGGAATAAAAAAATATTCATAACATTTTGTTGTAACTGACGGATAGATTCACAGAAGAAAAAGAGAGTCATAAAAATTTTTATTTTAAGAACTGAAACTCAATTGCAATTGACGGTGTTTGTAGCCATCTCTACAATGCTGAATATGGTTGGCTGTAGTTGTGATTGAAAGTCAGTAGCATGATAAATGATGTGTTTGAGCCTCAACCTGATCAATCAGGAAGGAGTCCCGATGCCACTGGGACACGCTCTGGTTTACTGGGTGTCTGTCTGTTGGGGGTGCTGTTGTGTCTGGGGAGGACTTCAGCCGTGTTTGGCCAAGTCTCCGACGAACAGTCAGTTTCCCTGCGAGAGAAGCTGACTGAGCTACAAGCTCTGAAGCGTGAGCGAATCGAACTGGTCGAGCAGATCGTACAGACTCAAAAACAACATCAGCAACGAATCGATCGGCTTGCCAATCAGGTTCAGGATGCCAAGAAGCACTTACTTGAATCACAACTCGAAAACCAACAACTGTCTTCCCGGTTGACAGAACTCAAAAAGCACCGCTCCGACGACCTGCATTGGCTGACATCTACCAGTGCCTTGGCCTTGTCAGCATCAAAGCAGATCACCCCCCCGCTGACCCTTTCACCGGAATCGGTTGCACTGCTTCAAGACAGTGTTGAACAATTGTCCAGACAGGCGGACTCCAAGGCTGATGATGTCAATCAATCCTTCGATGCCATCATTCATTTGATCCAATGGTTGCAGACACAAAGACAGCAGGCCCGACGCGTGGAGTTGGTTAACAAGTCCATTGTCCTGCCGGATGAACGGGTGATTCATGCCTACGTTTTGCAGGTTGGCACGGTGGCTGCGTTTTTTGCATCCGAAGATTACAGGCTATCCGGATACCGAACCGCTGCGGGTTGGCAAACCCATCTCTCGCAAACACAGCAGCAGAATCTCGCGCAGGCCATTGCCATGCTCCGTGGCAAACTCTCCCCAGCTTTGCTATCGCTGCCTTTTGATATCCAGAAGGCAGGTCAATGATGCGAAACCTACTTGCACTCATTTTGTTTCTCGCTTGCACCATGACAACCCACGGCCAGTCCACTTCCGTGAACGATCAATTGGTAAAACTCGATCAGGAGTTGGCTGCTGAGAAAGCCAAGGTCAACCAACTCCGTGAAGAACGCGAGCAAATAAAATCACAACTTGCCAATGATGAAAAAAAGCTGGCAAGTGAGCTTTTTGAGTTGCAGATTCAGCAGATCAATCTTGTCAAACAAAAGCAGGAATTGGCCAACGCCCTGTCATTGGAACAACAACACGCTGACGAACTGGCTGCCCAACGCAAACAGGTTCAACTGACGCTGACTCAGCAAGCCCAGCAGTTGGATATTGATTTACGTGAACTGCCCGGTATGTCTGCTACACGCCATCAGATACAAAAAACACTGAAAAATAAGGGGAAATGGGACACTGAACAAGTGAACGTGTTGCTCGAACTGCTGGTTCAAACGCAGCAACGTGCATCGACCATCCATCTGAATCACGTCTCCATCCCCACAGCCGATGGCACCGTGAAAGAAGTCGATTTGCTGAATGTCGGCCACGTTGCTTTTGCTTACTCGGTATCCGGTCGTTCGGCAGTCGGCTACGCTTTGGCAGCGCCGGAAGATGCCTCGGGCTTTCGCTGGTCCGAAGAACTCTCGCCTGCCATCGCAACGGCTTTACAGGCATCGTTTGCACAGATTCCCAATGCTTCATCACTTGTTGAAATTCCACTGGATATCACGCAACGAATCCGTTCGGAGAATCTGCATCAAGCTGTGACGCTTGAGGATCGCATCAAGTCCGGTGGGTTGATTATGATTCCCATGTTTGCTTTGACTGCCTTGGCTTTGCTGATGATCGCTGAGCGTTTCTTTACGCTTTACATTCTCAATGGCAAAGGTACCGATCAGGCCAGCAGCATCATCCGGGCAACCATCTCCGGCCAACTGGATGAAGCGCGCGACAAAGCATCCAATGCCAGGACCGCAGTGGCTCGGACACTTCATGCATGCTTATCACGTCATGAGGTTGGATCGCATGCCATGGAGGATGCCATCCAGGAGCAACTGCTTTATGAGATGCCAAAACTTCAACGGTTTCTCGGTGGGATTGCCATCCTTGCAGCGGTTGCCCCCCTGCTTGGCTTGCTCGGTACGGTCACTGGCATTATTCGCACCTTCGGCGTCATTCAATCCTTTGGCAATGCCAACCCGTCTCTGATGGCAGGCGGAATCTCCGAAGCATTGATCACCACTGCTGCCGGTCTGATCATTGCCATCCCGCTGTTACTTGCACACAGTCTGCTTAAAGGTCGCGTCCAGACGATTCTCAGTGATGCTGAAAAACATGCAGCGACGTTGCTCAACACGTTGACTTACAACACCGCCGACTCAGTCAAAGGCTCAGGGAAATAGGAGCAATTGCCATGGCACAATTTCTCCAGGCCGGTGGCAGCGTCCTTATCGCCATCATCACACTTTCAACCGTGTGCTGGATTCTCATTGGCATGAAATGGTTAACGGTCATCCATGAATCATCATACGGCCGACTATGGATTCACAATGCCATGCAATTGGCGCGGTTCGGGAATCTCTGGCAGGCCTCGGCACTCTGTCAATCGCATCACTGCTTTGCAGGCCGCCTGATCAATGCCTGTCTTTCAACACATGAACCGGAGCGTCGCTTTTTTTCTGAACAACTCCAGCCAGTTTTTGATGCTGAATCCATCTCGCTACAGCGACACATGAACCTGATTGCCTGCATTGCAAGTGTGTTGCCATTGCTTGGATTGCTGGGAACGGTGTTGGGGATGTCTGAGACATTCAGTGCCTTGACGATTCACAGCGCAGCCCAGACCGGCGAGATAGCAGGCGGGATTTCCAGTGCATTGATCACGACCCAATCGGGGTTGGTGCTTGCGTTACCGATTCTATTGATGCATCACATGCTCAGTGCTCGTATCCGTCGGTGTATCGACCAGGCGGATTTATATCTCCGACAGTTCCAGACGATTCTCTGCAAGGACTAGGTGGCATGTTCTCATCGATGCAACAACGCAAAAACAATGACACCGCCCCCGCAGTGGACATGGCCCCGTTGATCGACGTGGTGTTTATCCTGTTGATCTTCTTTCTGGTCACTGCGACATTCGTCCGAGAAACAGGCATTGAAGTGCAGCGTCCGCAAGCCACGGCTGCTCCGTCTTTGGATCAACAAGCGATGCGCATCAGCATCACCGTTAACGGCACGATTTACACCGAAGGCTCAGCGGTCGATCTGCAAACCCTTCGCAGCAAAGTCAGCACCTTTGTCTCAGCCAACCCCAGTTCGCCGGTGATTGTGATTCCCGATCAGGATACGCGAGCCCAGCGTGTGGTGGATGTGATGGATGCCGCCAAACTCGCCGGTGCGGTGCATGTTGCCATTGCCACGGAAAAGAAAGGTTGATGCAGATGAGTCGCATTGCTGTTTATTCAACCCGAACATTCCAGGCCGATTATCTACAGCAGGCATCCGCCAGTGAACAACGTAGCCAGCGTTCGATGCCAGCGTTTTTGCGTTGGGGATTGATCCTTGTCGCTGCCGTGACAGTTAATGCATTGATTATCTGGATGCTCTACAGTCTTAACGCGGTGCAGTTGACCATCGAATCACGACAGGCACCGGTGATCACCATCATGCTCAATGAGCAGCCAACGTTCCAAGAGGAGCAGCAACAGCCTGAGTCTGAACCCAAGATGCAACCGGAACCGATGACGGTGAATCTGCAGATGCCCGACCTCACACCGCCAACCCCGCAGTTGGCAGCGTTGGATTTGAACCTGGCAATGCCGGACATGTCGCCGGTGTTGATATCCGTGATGACGCCCCCACCAGCAGCTGCTCCTAAAACAGTCACACGGACCGTGCCCAAGGCCAAACCGACACCGGTGACGAACAAAGTCTACAACAGTGACCAGGTGGACAACGCACCGCGTGAACTTGCGGGTAACCCCAAACCGGAATACCCCGAGCGTGAAGCCAATCGTGGTCGAACAGGTTCGGTGACCGTCAAACTCTTGATCAACGAACGTGGTCGTGTTGAGTCTGTTGAATTGATGGATCATGTCGGTTCGCGTCGGTTTGTTAACTCGGTGATGCAGGTCATTGAGCAGTTCCGCTTCACCCCTGCCAGGCATCATGGTCAGGTGGTCAAGGTTTGGGGCATCAAGACCATTCGTTTTGAACTTGGAGATTAAGCATGCGTTTGTGTTGGCTGCTTGTGTTGAGTTTGTTGATGACGTTACCGAGCATGGCAGCGACGTTGTCATCATCCGACGCAGCATTGTTACAACAAGCTCAAGAGGCGATTAACAGCCAACAGGCATCTGTTGCCATCGCGCCATTGAAGCAGTTGATCCAATCGCATCCGGATATGGGGCAGGCTCATCGACTGCTGGGACACGCCTACGCCATGACTGGTCAAGCCGTGTTGGCGCGACAGCATCTGATCACCGCAATCTCGCATGGGCAGATGACGGTAGATGCGTTGGCAAGGTTGTATCAACTGGATTATGTCAACGAATTACACCTTGCCAATCTCGGGCAGCTAATGTTGCTTTTATCATTGGAGCCCAACGATAAACAATATCCGATGTTGTTGGCTCAAACGCATGAAGCGATGGGGAACACACAGTCTGCTCAAAGGATTTATCAGAGTCAGTTGAGTCGTCAACCCGCCAATATCAATCTGCTCGTTAAACTCGGGCAACTTGCCATTGAGACGGATGAAATCGATCAAGCGATTGTATACCTGCAGACTGCTGAAGCAATGGGGCAGACACCGGTTTCTGTCGAGCAAACCATCAGTCGGTTATATGCTCAGAACAGGCAATTCAGTGAAGCGTTACTTTGGCATCTCAAGGCATGGCCGGATGTGAACGAGGCACCCGTATCAGAACAGATTCAGCGTGTCACATTGCACAAGGAATCTGGTGATTTTGAAGCTGCCAGTGAATTGGCAAACAACTTGGTTGATCGGAACATCGCTGCGGATCAAGCCTTGATGATGCTTGCTCGAATTGCCATGCAGATCAATGACCGTAAGCAAGCTCAGTCATGTTTCGAGAAACTCAGTGCGATGGGTATGGCCCCAGCCCGAATCACTGCTTATCTTGGTGCACTTGCGTTTAATGCATCTGACTACAAACAAGCCGCACATTACCTTGCGATGTCCGACGCCAAAGAGCCATTAAGTCGCGAGCAACTCCAGAGTTTGATCATCAGCTATCTGAAAACGGACAAGCTTTCTGAAGCCCGTCAGACCATGGAAGTTTATCTGGTTCGGTTTAGTCTGGATCAGAAACTGCAACAGGCATTGAAGCAGTGGGCGCAAAAAAACAATCCACCGTCTAGGGACACGATGGATTGAGAAAGCGAATTCTGTTTTGTTTTGCTGCCGGTTTACCCGTTGACGGAGAACCCGCCACCGCCGTATGTTCCCGTGGCCTGTTGTTGTGGCTGAGGTTGGATGCGTGGCATCGGTGTCGTTAAGCCAGGAGCCACATTTGGGCGAGGTTGCTGCTGGGCCTGGGTGTCGTCGCTGGGCGCTTTACCAACGGTCTGCATGAGCATGATCCAGGTTTCTTTTTCATACTCAAGTAATTCAAGTGCTTCGGAAGCTGGTTTGGGATCACGCTGCATGTTGGCATCAACGAGTAGTCGGTAGATGTAGGTGTACAGCGCACTGAGCTTATCACAGAGTTCCGGAGCGATGTCGAAGTTCAAGCTGGTGGAGAGTTCGAGGACGATTTTCTGAGCTCGCATCAGCGCGTTGTAGCTGCCTTCAAAGTCGGAAGCTTCGATACACCCCATGGCTTGACGCGTGAACTTGATTGCGCCTTCGTAAAGCATTAACCGTAGTTCTTCCGAACTGGCGGTCATGATTTTCGTTCGCAAATACGGGTTGGCCGCGGCATTACTCATTGATGGTACAACCTCACGATACTCGAATACTCATATCCTCTAAAGGCTTTATCGGCCACTTCGTTTAAGTGACGTTAGTCGTTTCATGCACGAATTTAAGGGAAAAATTATTATTGGACGCAAGGCTGCGGAAGTTATTTGAACACTGATTCACCAGTCTGTTTGAACTATGTCATGATACCGGTCGTTAATTACCCCTGTTGGCTGCTGCTGATGCCAGGCCTGCCAAGGTGTCCAGGGATGAACTCTGAGACTGAAGCTCAGCCAATGCCAGTTCCATGGCATTGAATTCGGTTTCCAGGCGAGCTCGTTTGTCATCGAGCAGGTCGTTGAGATTATCAATACGATCATTATTCAGGTCCAACTGATTTGAGATCGAGTTGAGTTTGCTCTGAACCGTACCATTCGTGTCGGTCATTCGATTAAGCAATTGCGAGAAGTCATAACCAAAACCACTGGCAGTGACCGTTCTTTCATTGGTGTCTTCATCGGTGACCGTCGTTCGCAATGTGAAGAGTTTTTCGACCGCATCACGATCTTCTTCAAGTGCATCAATGAACTTGGCAGAGTCAAATTCAATGACGCCTCCCGAACCGACTTTCACGCCGACCTGCGTCAAAGTGGTGTAGATGCCACTGATATCACTGTTACGGCTGCTGACCAGGCTATACAAAGCACTACTGACGCGGCCGAGTGTGCTGTCGCCCAGGAGCAGACCGCGTGTTTCGGTTTCTGTGTCGTAGGTGTCGTATGTATTAATGACTTCGATGACTGCATTGAAATCTTCAACAAACTTGTTGATTGCATCGGAGACTGATTCGTTGTCACGATCGACCACCAGACGAACGGAAGATGTGTTGGCGTTTTTGAGGTTGAGTGTGACACCAGGAACCACGCTGGAAATGGTGTTGGACGTTGAAGTGATGGCAACACCCTGAGCAGGGTCACTTGAGCCGAAGAACACCTTGGCATTCTTGGCTTCGACGAGTGTCTGGGTGTTGAGGCCAAGACCACCATCATCAAACACAAAGGCCCCACTTTCACCTGACTGTGACGACAGGAAACTCAGGCGGTAAGGATTGTTTTCCGAACCGTCATTGATAATGGAGACTTTGACATTGATGTTGGCTTCGGTGATTTTGTCGACCACGTCTTCCAGGGTATCGGTGCTCAGGATATCAATGGTGGTTTCAAATGAACCATCCAGATCTTCACCCGGTGCTGAAGCGGTGCCCAGAAGCCCCAACGACTTGGCGGTGGATGAGCCTTTTTCCTCGATGGATAAGGCTACGACTCCCGGGCCGTTGTCTTCAATGAGAATGCCATCGCCCGTGTCGTTGATCCGTGCGGTGATTTGCAGTCCCTTGCTGTTGATTTCATCAATCACATCACCGACAGTGATTTCGTCACCTTGGCTTAAGTCGACGGTGGCAGAAGAGCCGGAAGAGTCGGTAATGCGGAATTGACCACGCGTGATCCCCAGCCCGTTTCGCAGGTTGTCGAGTTTGGTGGCTTCGGAGATGTACTGAACATCCAGGTCGCCGGTGTTTGCGGTACCCGAGGAATAGGTGCCTGCAAAGTTGAGTTCTGAAGCAATCCCCCCACCGACATCAGCAATGGTCAGATCACCAGCACCGCCTGCGATGTCGGTAAACTCCAGGCCGTTGCCTGCACTGTTCAGTGAGACTTCAACACCCGCGCCTGAGTCATTGATGATGTCAATCAAATCGCTGACACTGCGCGCGGTGGACAGGTCCACTTCCGTGGTGGTGCCTGTGGAGTTGGTGATGCTGATTTGCCCGGGACCGTATTCTTCGGTGGGTAAACGTGCTGGATCAAGGTCGTTGCCGAGGATGGTGGTTAATGACGGTGAGTCATAGAAGCCCAGATCACCAGCTGTATCGTGTGATGTGAAACTTCTAAAGACCAGCGATTGAACACCGCCGGTATTATCTGTCAGGCGTAAAGCTGTTCCTTCGATGGACAACGTCAATGCGCCGCCGAATCGTGTGTCAAAATCGTCGATCAGATCCTGTACGGTATTGAGTGAGTCGATATCAAAGTTGGTGTTGGTGACAGTGCCTTTGTGGCTGACAATCAAGTCGTTGACTGCATTGCCCGTGGTATCGAGTCCTGCACCATTAAAGAAGCTGCTTAAGAGCGTATCACCGTTGAGTACCTGGGGCGCCAGCGAATAACCCATGGAGACACCTTGGCCTCCGCGTAGTGATTTAAGCAGCTTTGAATTCAAGCCTGCGATGACACGATCACCTTCAAGCGTACCATCATTGTCATAGTCGGTTGCGATCAATCCCAGATCGGCACCGGCTTTCGAACCATTGAGTGCAGTGATTTGTGTTGAGGTGACACCTGCGGTGTTATCGACAATTTGCAGCCCGGTTCCATCGCTGTTGATGGATGCGGTGAAGTTCGCTCCGCCAGCCGTGTTCAAGGTATCAATGACATCGCCAATGGTTTTTTCATTGGAAAAGTTCACATCAACGGTACTACCGTCACGCAAGGTAACTTGTATATCCGCAGCGCCTTCAAACCGGACGCCGTTGCCATCGTTGATCGTCGAAAGCAGCGTATTTTCACCGATGGTATTGACATCAGTCCCCTCGAGGGTATCACTGGCAACTGAAGCGACCAGTCCCAAGGACGTAGCCGTTCCTGTGGTACCGTGATCGGCTATGGTGAGATTTGTAGCTGAGGCCCCGGTATTGTCTTCAATGACGAACTTGTCACCACTGACAGATGCTGTGACGTTGATATTGGTTGAGTTGTTGATGGCATCAAGCACATCGTTGACGGTGGTTGCAGTACTCAGATCAACAATTTCAGAAGTACCGCTACGGTCGGTGATGCGAATCTTGCCACGATCAAAACCGTCACCGCCATTGAGTTGGCTTAGTTCTGTGTTGGTTGCCAGGCCACCATCACCAAATTCAAACGTGAACGTGGTGTCAGTATTTGTAATGGGCGTGACGTCTTTGTCGGTGAATCCGGAAGTGACCATTTGCTGTGTTGAAACAAGCTGACTGACGACAAAGTCATAGGTGCCCGGAACCGCAGAACTACGGCTTGATGCGGTGAGAACACTTTCATTGGAGCTGGTAACGGAAGTTGTTCGGAAAGTATTGACGTTGGCAATGGTGTCTGATGAGAGTTTCATCGCCAGCAATTTTGTATTGAGATCCTGGAAGGCAGCCTGCTGTGCAGTGAGTGTCGCATTACGCGCTTGAATCAATGTGATCGGCCGCGAATCCAGTTGGATAAGCTGATCGATCAACGACGCGGTATCAATACCACTGATCAGGCCTACGCTACTGGTAATCGACATGGCAGGAATCCCCTTGGCTGCGGTCTGCGTTTTGCACAGTCCGTTTGAGGCATCCGTGAGAACATCTCACGGACAAAAAGCGCCTTATAAACTATCGGTTACCAATCATGGCAACACAACTTCCATTATTAAGTTATCGACCACTTTGTGATGTGGACTTGAAATCCAAGAAAGCAAACTGACCACGTGTTCTGGACGCAATATAAAGTCACACCGCAACGTCACAGGATGAATAAACCGGATAAAAATGAATATTTCTGGTTATTTTCCATACCCTCTGAAGGGTAATTTGCATAGGTCGATTTCCTATACCAATAAGCCCTTTATAGGGATAGAAGGCTCAACTTTTGAGATTGGTAACAGGTGGAAACATAGACGGTATTCATTTTATCATTCATTTTTGCAAAGGTTTATGATAACATGCCACATCATTTGATTCTCTGGATTGGGTTTCGGGAAAAAACTTCTAACTCGTTAACCTGTCTTGATTTTGGGGCTTGCATGGCAAAATAAATGCGACATAATCCTTACCAAGAAGTAGATGGAAATTGCTTATGGTCTCAAAAGGGGCTTTGAGCAAAGGGATCAACTAAACAGACTCTAACGAGGTCGACCGTGGGCACAGACGATGTAACAATTTTTGCCCAGCTTAATTCCTGGCAATACAGCGGGCTACACCATGTCATGGGCGTTCTGGCACCAGTGATGAGTGCACAGGTGATCGCTGCACGTTGTTTTGATGAGCTGACACATCCCAATCCCAGTGTTGTGGATACCCGCCAACTGGATTTACCCAAGGGAGCTGATGTCGCATTACAGGATTGGCCGTTGCAAGACGAATCCGTTTTTGGCTTGGTTCAACGTAAGCAACTGACGGATCACGTCTTTCGCCCACGGGAAATCATGGACGAAATGACATTCGCTCGACAACGGCTTTATCATCCAATCGAACCGTTTACCAAGGTGGTTGATGCCATTTGCATTACGGTCACCATGAATACGGGGTTATGGGCGATGTTTGCGTTCTTGCGATGTGGTCAAAATCCCTTTTTCACCGACGATCACTTTCAGGCCGCCGAACGCTATCAGCCTGCTGTACGCAATGCGATGGTTCATAATCACCGCAGTCCCGCCAGATCCTCTGAAAATCTGGCAGGTAAACCAGTCGTTTCTTCCATGCAGATGAACCACAATCAGTTTTCTCCAAGTGATCTACTCAGTAAACTCACACGGACTGAAAGACGCGTTCTGGAAATGCTTCGCTCCAATGCGACGGAAAAAAACATTGCAGACAGCATGCACCGTTCACCGCATACCATCCATGTGCATGTCAAGAACATCTATCGCAAACTCGGCATCGGATCACGCAAGCAACTGCAGGAAATTTTTGGCAGCGCTTGATTCAGCCTCAATCATCTTTTCATAATGCAGCATCATCACTACTTCATCATTCATGAGGCAGTTTCGATTGCAGTATAAAAATGAATCTCCACTTTCTGTCACTCCCGCGCAGGCGGGAGTCCAGTGGAATTTGCAATTTTCTACTGCAGACCACTGAATTCGGGCCTGTGCGGGAATGACGAAATCTTTGACCGCATGGCTATGAATTGGTTGAACTGTTCGATCCTTGAATGGAATCGTCTTGATGTTGTGACGAGATTTGGCGTCAACGATATGATCTTCACTTACCCAAGCGTTCGATGACAGCTTGCAGGTCGCTCCAGACTTTCTTGCGATTGTCGTGTGTGTAAGATCGCAGCAGATACGCAGGGTGGAAAGTTGGCATCACATCAATCGACGGCCCTTCGGGTTTGAGTGCATCGAACGTATGCCACTGCCCGCGAATGCGCGTGATACCGGTTTGCGTGTTGAGCATTAACTGTGCAGCAGGTCCGCCGAGTGTGACAATGACCTTGGGTTGAATGATGGCAATTTGACGCAACAGATACCCGCCACAGGCCTGTACCTCGGTGAGTTGTGGCGTGCGATTGTTGGGTGGTCGACATTTGACGACGTTGGCAATGTACACATCTTCGCGCTTAAAGCCCATCGCCTGGATCATCTTGTCGAGTAACTCCCCTGCACGTCCGACAAATGGTCTGCCCTGCAGGTCTTCGTTTTGTCCGGGGCCTTCACCGATGAACATAAGTTGGGCCGATGCGCTGCCTTCGCCAAAGACGGTTTGAGTTCTTGCCTTGCATAGATCACATTGACGACAGGTGGACACTTCCATGGTGTTCATCTGGTCGAGTAACTGCTGTTTTTCCTCAACGGTCAGTGATTCGTTGCCAGCAGCGTTGGGAATGGTGATCCGATTCCATAGGGATTCAATCACACTGGTTGCAGGTGGCGAAGGCTTGGGTGTTGAAGGTTGATTGGAGAGTTGGAAATTTGAGGGACGCGACGCGCTTGGGGGGGGGCTTTGCTGACGCGTAGGCATGGCCTGTTGCGGACGCTCAGACGGAGCGGGTGCTTGGGGCAAAATCGACATCGGCACGGTCCCCACGCCCATCAAGTGGTCGGTGAGAATGTGTTGACGCAGGATTCGTTGTTGCCGAAGCTCATCCATGTGATCAAACTACCAACAAGTCATCGCCTTGGCAACGTAACGTCCTTCCCAAAGGCTTCATGTCACAGTATTAAAACTCCTTTCTTTTGCTCTCAAAGACTGTTACCATTTGTCGCATGACACTCAAGTTAATCCTGCCGATTTTGATTTGCTGTCTGTTGCTTGTTGGATGTAGTTCGAGTGTGCCTGTTTCACAGGGGACGCTTGACTCGCCCGACCCTGCTTCACGGATGTATGCTATTCGCCGCGCGGGGCAAAATCGTGATCAAAGCAAAGTTGGACAGCTCGTGGAATTACTTGACAGTGCCGACCCCGCTGAGCGTTTACTGGTGATCCAGTCGTTGGAGATGATCACAGGCACGCGTATGGATTACGATCCCTATGAGACTTCCCAGCAGCGTGAAACCAGTATCCGTCGTTGGACGGCTGCGGTTAAGTCCAATCAATTCGTCGCGAGTTCTCAACCATGATATTTGATGCCAGTGAATACCACGTGCAATTGCGCGTGATCAGTCAGCCTCAGTACCTGTGTGTGATTCGTTCTGCCATCAATGTCATTGGTGGGAAATGTGGCTTAAGCAGCACGGAAACCGACCATGTCGTGCTGGCTGTCGATGAAGCGTTAACCAACGTCATCCGGCATGGCTACAAGGACGCACCGGACAAGTCCATCGACATCAGTATCCGACCACTCAATGAAGCTGCTGGTCAGGGCATTGAAATCGTACTTGATGATGAATGTGAAAATATCAAAGTCGACCAGATTCAAAAGCGAGATTTAAACGAATTGCGTCCGGGTGGACTTGGCATTCACATTCTCTACCGTATCATGGATGACGTGCAATATGATCAGCGACCGGACATGCCTGGCATTCGTTTGACCATGCGTAAATTCCACAAGGAACCGGCCAGTTGATTCAGGTCCAAATGCAACGAAGGAAACTGTTCTCAGCCAACAGTATCAAATACTATGAGTCAAACACCTCAAATCTCCGGACTTCCCAACGGCGTTCTCGTTGCCATCTCAGGCGACATTGATTACAGCTGTTCGTCGCAATTGCGCACGGTGATCCGGGATGAACTGGATAAAAAACCGCAATTGATGATCATCGACCTGGCTGGTGTTCCCTACATGGACTCCTCGGGTGTTGCGGTTCTTGTTGAAGCGTTACAAGCCCAGACCAAAGGCAAACGCAAGTTGGCTGTCTGTAATCTGCAGGAGAAGGTCAAGGGCATCTTTGAAATCGCACGGCTCGATATGGTCTTTAAAATCTACAACTCGGTGGATGAAGCAAAAGAAGCATAAAAATGCCGGACAATCAATCCCCGCAAACAACCCCCTTGCCCCTCAAACCGTTGGACATGCTCGGTCGCGGCGGCATTGGTGTGATCAAGACGGCAAAAGGTTTCCTGGACTACGTCGGCGGTGTCTGGTTGATGATCATCAACGCGCTGCGCTGGGTCTGGCGAAGCATGGTCAACAAGAAAATCCGATTCGGCCGCCCTGCTTTGTATGTCCAATTGGTTCGCCTCGGCGTGCGATCCATCGGTGTGATCGTGTTGGTGAGTTTCTGTATCGGTTTGATTCTCGCGCTTCAGATGGCGCCCCCGCTTGAAGAGTTCGGTCAGGTGGAGACGGTTGCCAACATCATCGCCATTGCTGTGGTGCGTGAACTTGGCCCGCTGATCAGTGCGATTGTTCTGACCGGTTTTGCAGGTGCTTCCATTGCTGCCGAGATTGGTTCGATGGCAGTTAACGAAGAGATCGAAGCCCTCGAAGCTCACGCGCTGAATCCCGTACGCTTCCTCGTCGTCCCCCGACTCATTGCAACGGTGACCGCCCTTGTGATCCTCTCGATCATGGCAGACCTCGTCGCGTTGACCGCTGGTTTTATCATGGGCGTAACCAAGCTGGAAATTCCCGCAGCGATTTACCTCGACAACACCATCAACCAACTGGACCTTGCGGACTTTGGCACCGGCTTATTCAAAGCAGGTGTCTTCGGCTTACTTGTCGGCGCCATCTCCTGCTTCAACGGCCTGAAGGTCTCCGGTGGCGCAGCAGGCGTCGGCAAAGCCACCACCAACACCGTGGTGCACTCCATCGTCGCCATCATCTTCTGCGACTTGCTCTTTACCGCGATTTTCTATGCACTCGGTTGGACGTGATCTCTGGCTGGTTTGAGCCACAACGTTTCAAGACAAATTAGCCACAGATGCACATAGATGAACACAGATTTTAGTTTGTCATTCCCGCGCAGGCGGGAATCCAGTGGCATTGAGTTGACGCTTGCACATATCACTGGACTCCCGCCTGCGCGGGAGTGACATCAAAATGTCTTTATCTGTGTGTATCTGTGGTAAAATCTGGCATAAACACAGCTATAAAACACTAAGCCAATCACACCTCAACATTGTTATTGAGCACGCGGCTCATCTGGCGGAGTGCCTGGCGGATACGTTGTTCGTTTTCGACCAATGCCATACGCACATAGCCTTCGCCCAGGGGTCCGAATGCGGCACCGGGGGTCATGGCAACTTCGGCTTCTTCGACCAATGCCATGCACATGGTGTTGGTGGAGCCTTCGTAACGGGCGAGGTGTTCGGGGTTGACCTTGGCCCAGACGAACATGGTGGCCAGGGGGCCGTTGTCGCCCTCGACTTCCCAACCCAGACGACGTAAGCCGCGGACCATCACGTCACGACGTTCCTGGTAAATCTTAGCCTGGGCTTCGACGAACTTATCGCCTTCACGCATGGCCAGGATGGCGGCGATCTGCACAGCCTGGAAAATGCCGTAGTCGTAGTAACCCTTGATGGTCCCCAACGCCTTGATCATCTGGGCGTTGCCACAGCAGAATCCGATACGCCAGCCTGCCATGTTGTACGGTTTGGAGAGCGTTGAGAACTCCACGCCCACGTCCTTGGCACCATCGGCCTGAAGGAAGCTTGGAGCCTTGTAATCTTCGAAGCAGGTTTCGCCGTAGGCAAAGTCGTGGAGCACAATGACTTCAAATTTCTTGGCCATCGCAACGACCTTGTCGAAAAAGGCAAGGTCAACCGTCATCGTCGTCGGGTTATGCGGATAGTTGAGAATCATCACCTTCGGGCGCGGCGTCATGGTCGTGAGAACATGTTCGATGCGTTCAAGGAAGGCATCGTCGTTGCCCAAAGGCACACTGATGGTGCTCGCGCCAGCAAGGATGACCGCGTAGGTATGAATCTGGAAAGCGGGGTCTGCAACAATGGCCGTATCACCAGGGCCCAGCAGTGCCAGACACATGTGGCTGAAACCTTCCTTGGAACCGATGGTGGCAATCACTTCGGTATCCGGGTCCAGATCGATATCCCACTTACGTTTCATCTTCAGCGCAAAGTCACGACGGAGGTTGTAGATGCCTGCAGAGGCCGAATAGCGACCGTTACGTGGGTCGAGGACGGCTTCGCGGATCTTGTCCACAACGGGATCCGGTGCTGCGTCCTTGGGGTTACCCATGTTCAGGTCGATCACGTCATAACCGGCTTTGCGGCGTTCGTAGATCAGGTGTTTCAACTGGCCCAGGACATAGGGCGGGAGGCGATCAATACGGGATGCGACTTGGATTTTCATGGCTTTACGCGTTCCAGGGGCAGGTTCTTTCGTTGACGCTGCCAACTCATGTTTAATTCTCGATCCAGAACCACCACATCGGTCTGGCTAAGCAGGGTCGAAGCAAGCTGTCGCATGAGCATCTGCTCGACATCGCGACGGACTTTTTCGCCCAGGGATGCTTTTACATCGTCTAATGTTACCGACTGTCTTGGGTTTTTGCTCAGCAGCTTCAAAATGGCGAACCCATTTTCCAATGCGACCACGTCACTGATCTGCCCGACCTGGAGTCTTGCGATGGCTTTATGGAGTGCTGCGGGGTAGCTGGGGTCCGCGGGTGAGATGGGCTGGAGCATGCCGTTGAAGGCTTTGGACTCTTGATTGAGAGAGAATTCCTGAACCAGCTTGCCGAAGTCCTCGCCCTGCCGAGCACGGTTGAGAATCTTCACCGCCTGGGTTGGATTGTCGACCATGATGATTTGAATGACGGATGTGGGGCCGAATTTCAGTTCGTAGGCCTGTTTGATGGCAAACTCGGTCACATTGACTTCGTCCTGCACGAGATATCGCAAAGCAGCCTGGCGAAAGAGGAAGTCCTCAAAGCGGTGTTGCCCCAGTCCCTCACGTTGGCGGAGTTGGGCCAAGAGTTGTTCAGCAACCTGCGGATTGTCATGCAGTGATTTGACGAAGTAGCTGCGTTCAGCATGGATTTGATCCTGGGTAATGAGGGTTTTTCCCAGTTTTTCTTTGAGTTTGAGTGTGAGGACTTTTTCCGCCAGAACCTGCCCGCCGGAGGCTTCGATCATCGCAGGTGTCAGATCAGCCAGACTTAGCCGCGCATCACCGACCTTGGCCACCGTTTGGATGGGTGAACCCGGCGATGGGTTGTTTGCTGAGGGTGTTACAGCAGGCTGATTTACGGTAGACTGTGTGTCTGGGGCGGGCTGCATGATCGAGAGCTTTTGACGATTCGAATTGCAGCCAGCAAGCGTCAAACACAGTAGCAGGCACATGGGGCAAAGCTGTTTCATGTTGTGAAGCTAAACCGACCATCGCCTGATGTCAACGCGCGGGAACCAAAGCTCTATGAATCAAACGCAATCGTCACATGCTGGCACCGTCCTGTGTCCCTATTGCGGGCACCTGCAAGCCTCAGGCGCTGAGCGCTGTGAAAAGTGCCAGGGACTCTTTGAACCCCTGTCACGGATGGCAACGCAAATTGCCATGGGGCCGTGGTTCATTCGTGACGAAAACATGCCCTACGCTCCCGGTTGCAGTTACCAAATCATTAAACGAAAAGCGCAACTGGGCAAACTCACCGCCCAATCCATTATCCGTGGCCCCAGTACCCATCAGTTCTGGATGCATGCAGACCAGGTGCCCGGCATAGCAAATCTGATTGGCATCTGTCATGACTGTGGCAATCAGGTCAATCCCAACGAACGCATCTGTCCATCCTGTCATGCGACGTTCAATACACCTGACACACGTAATGAACTGGGCCTGCAGTATCCGACGGAGGAAGCCACGCATCAGGCGCGGATTCACCTGGAACAACTCAAGAACGGGCAAACGCCAACGCCTGCGCAAACCAGTGATCCACAGACTGCTGAATCTGCGGTGACGGCGACTGTTGCATCGTCAGCCGCGGTCTCCAACAGTCCTGCACCCCCTGCACCGTCAGCAGCCCTGCCGCAAGTTAGCCAACCTGAACCTCCCAAACCGGCTTCACCAACTCCCGCGCCGGATATGCTTGATGCGGTGATGGGGTCGGTGAACCAACCCAAGGTAGACACCACCATCGGCATGGTCAGTCAGTCAAATGCCGCTGCCCCCATCGCTGACGTTCCTCAATCAACCGACTCACCCGCACCGGCAGCGAAGACCGCTGAGCTCAACAAGCAGGCACAGCATCTGTCCATGACCGTGATCATCATGATCGTCTGCATCGTGGTCCTGCTCACCTTGATCGTGATGCTTTACGTGGGATCACGTAAGCCCGGCGGCGTCACAGGCAAGACCCCGATCCCACGCGAATTGGGGACCACCGGCGCTTTGCGTGAAGACACCCTGCCTCAAGTTGATGCGAATCAGCCTGAACCCACGCAGGCTTTACCTGACCCGGTTGGTCCCATGAGTTTGCATCAGGTCATCAGTGATGCACGTGAATTGGAACAAAATGGCGAGACCGCCAAAGCGCTGGCCAAACTCCGCGAGTATGAACAATCTGCTGAGAATGGTAAGCTGGAGTCCGATCTCCAAACCGAGATCCAACGTATTGAAAAGAAAATTGCCCGTGAGAAAGCGACTTCTTTTTTCGGGACAAGTGAATAAGTAAGGAGAAGCGACTTGGGACTAGCGACTAGGTACCAGGGTTGAAATTCAAGCGTTTGTTAACCAATTTGCCTTACATGGCAAACACAATTGACCTGCCAAGAGCAACAATATTTATTCCTGCAGCAAACTCTCGATTCACAACCTTGGTACCTAGTCGCTAGTCCCAAGTCCCTGACATAAAAAGAAAATGACCAACACCTCATCCAACTTCCAAATCACCGGCCCGCGTTTGTACATGGATAACGCAGCAACCAGCTTCCCCAAGCCCAAGGCTGTGCATGAAGCCATGATGCACTTTGCGACCCAACTCGGTGCGTCTCCCGGCCGTGGCGCCTATGCCGAAGCACGTGAAGCCGGACGCCTGATGAACCTGTGTCGTGAACGTCTCTGCCAACTCATTGGTGCAGACGTCAGCAAACCCGAACAGATGATCTTCACGCTCAATACCACCGACGGCTTGAACATGGCCATCCGTGGCATCATCGGTTACGCCATTGCCAACAACATCACCGGCGAAGATAAACCCCACGTCATCACCACATGGATGGATCACAACTCCGTGCTGCGTCCGTTTAATGCGTTGGCAGCCAACAAGGACATCGAACAAACCCGTATCCAATGTGATCCGCAAACCGGCTTGGTCGATCCTGATGACATCAAGCAGGCCATCCGTCCCAACACTGTGCTCATTGCAGTGGTCCACGGCTCCAATGTCACCGGCACGGTTCAGCCCATCGCTCAGATCGGCCAAATTGCCAAAGAAAACGACATCCCGTTCCTTGTCGATGCTGCTCAAACCATCGGTCACATGCCCGTGGATATCGAACAAGCTAACATCGATCTGCTGGCATTTCCCGGACACAAGGGCTTGCTCGGCCCGCTGGGTACAGGTGGCCTCTACATCCGTCCCGGGATTGAAAAACGCATGATCACCGCCAAGGAAGGTGGCACCGGCAGCGTCTCCGAACAGGATACCCAACCCGCTTTCATGCCAGATCGATTCGAACCCGGCAGTCACAATGCCATCGGCATCATCGGCCTGTCCGAAGGCGTGAAATACATCCTCGACAAAGGCATCGATCAAATATGGGAACACGAGCAAGGCCTCATCCGCATGATGATCGAAGGTGTCAGTGAACACGTCACCATGCCCGGCATGACTTGGTACGGCCCGCAATCCGTCAAGAATCGCTGCGGTGTGTTCTCCTTCCGGGTTGAAGGCTACGACCAACCGCAAACGCTCTCCGACGCACTGGAATCCCGGTATGGCATTCTCACGCGATCAGGTGTCCACTGTGCGCCGTTGGCGCACCAGACATTCGGTACGCATGACCTGGGGGGGATGACCCGATTCAGTTTCGGACCGTTCCTCTCCACGCAGGATGTAAAATACGCAGCCGACGCCCTGGGCCAAGTCTGCCTGGAAACACAGTCTGCGGTGAAGTAAACAAAACCGGGTGTCGGGTTTAGGGTGTGGGGTGTCGGGACAAAACAAAATCAGTTTTGCCTTTACCCTATGCCCTAAACCCCAACCCCCATACCCTGAATAAATATGCCCATACGCAAACTCCCCAAATTGCTCATCAACCAGATCGCTGCAGGCGAGGTGATTGAACGTCCTGCCTCGGTGGTCAAAGAGTTGATTGAAAACAGCCTGGATGCCAATGCATCTCAGATTGATATTGCCATCGAAGACGGTGGTCGTCAGTTGATTCGCATCGCGGATAATGGAACGGGTATTCCAGAAGACGAACTGCCGTTAGCCATTGAGCAGCATGCCACCAGTAAACTCACATCTGTCGAGGAACTCTCGCACATCGCAACGATGGGCTTTCGTGGAGAAGCGCTTGCATCCATCAGCAGTGTCAGCCGGACGCGCATCACCAGTCGTGCGACGGTCGAGGGCATTGTCGCTGAGAGTGGCAACGTCATTGAAACGTCCGGCGCCGAAGTCATGCCGATCGAGCCGACCGCCTGTGCGCCGGGGACGACCATTGAAATTCGAGATCTGTTTTTCAATACCCCTGCCCGGTTCAAGTTCATGCGTGCTGCTTCGACGGAGTATGGCCACATCTCTGATCTGGTCAACCGCATTGCCATCGCACGCCCGGATGTCGGTTTCAAGCTTTCGCATAATGACCGTAAAACGCTCGATGTCCTGGCCACCGAAGATCATGCCCAACGCTGTGTCGAAGTGCTCGGCAAGCAACTGGCTGACGGCTTGCTGGAGTTTGAATATCACGACACGCCGCGTGAAGGTCAGATTCAGTCCCCTGCCAGCGTTTGGGGCTTGGCGGGTCTGCCTTCGGTTGCCAAATCGACGACGAAGTTTCAGTACATCTATGTCAATGGTCGAGCGATTCGGGATCGGAATCTCAGCCATGCGATCAAGGAAGCGTATCGCGGTTTGATCCCGCCGGATAAGCATCCGCTTGCTGTGGTGTGTCTGCAGATTGACCCACATGGCGTGGATGTCAACGTGCATCCCACCAAAGCTGAGGTGCGATTCCGTGAAGCGTCGCGCATGCATGGTTTGGTGCTTCATGCCATCCGTCAACGCATTTTGCAAAGTGATCTGACACCCAACGCCGAGCTGTCAGGTTCGAGTGTATCGTTTAATCGACCGGATCATGACGAACTTAAAGCACCGACACAAAGTTTCGGTGAAAGTGTCGAACGCCCCGCGTTTGGTGGGTTTAAACCGTCATTCCCACAACCTGGGCAAGATGCTGATGCATCACAATCGGGGCAAGCTCCAGCACCGCCGACCACCAGTGATTTTGTGAACTACTTCAAGAAGATGCAGCCGGAGCAAAAGGGCTTTGTCTACGACGAAGTCTCCAAGGCCATGCAGGATGATGACGAGCAGGCATTGCTCAAACAATCATCACTTGATGCATGGGAACAGGCTCAGCGGAACAGTCCCAAAGGTGCTCCCGCTTCGCGCGTCCTCCAGGAGTTTGGCGTTCTGCAAGTTCACAAGAGTTATCTGATCACGCAGGACGACCAGGGCATTGTCATCATCGATCAACATGCGCTTCATGAACGCGTGATGTTCGAGGAACTGCGTGAGCGCATTCTCAGTAAGACCCTGGAAAGTCAACGCCTGTTAACCCCTGCCACATTTGAAGCATCCGCATTACGTATTGATCTGCTGGAACAGATTCAACCCCTGCTTGAGAAGATTGGCATTGAAGCTTCTGCGATGGGGCCGGATACCATTGCGGTACATGCTTATCCGACATTGCTTTTTGATCGCAAGGTGGATCCTGTCCCATTCATGAATGAATTGCTCGATCAGGCTGAGGACGAGAAACTGGATTTAACCAACCCCAACGTGGATGAAGCAGTGTTGCATGAAGTGCTGGACATGATGAGTTGCAAAGCTGCTGTCAAAGCCGGTGATCATCTCACGCAGGAAGAACTCGCTGCCCTGCTCAAACGCCGCGACGAAATCGAGCGTTCAAGCAACTGCCCACACGGTCGGCCCACGAGTATCCGCCTGACACTCTCACAGCTTGAGAAGCAGTTCATGCGGTCTTAGAAAGCTCTGTAATTCATAATTTTTACTTGCCATTCGGGGACTCATGGAAAAAAGTAAAGTACGCATGAAATGGATAGGCTGTTGCTGGCTCATCAGCATAGTGCCATTTTACCTGTGTTCATCAATGCACATCTGTATGGCTGGCCATATGCAGCACCCTCCGTATTCGATCATGGACTGGGGCATTGATTTATTATGGATGACCAGCATGTGTATCTGTCTGGTCCTTTCATGGCGAACAAGAGCGCGTTACATATACTCTGTTCGTTTCGGGAGTTTCTTCTGTATTTTTATCCGTATCCCCCTTCAAGATGGTGGTGGCTTGGGTACGTTACTTTCGATCCCAATTTGTATATGGCTATTTTTCATCGCACTGAAATATTTATTCGAAACTCAGAAACATTTAGCGCCCACGTATCAAACATCTTGAGAATATGTTCGAAGATGTAGTTTATTGACAAAATCACTAAGATTGTTTTCGGGAACTCATGAAGCAGGCTAGCAAAGACAAACTGATTTCTGCGATTCTCGCGATCTTGATGACCGCTGCGATCTGCCTGATTTTTTCAGCGATCTCTGTTTTTGAGTTACAGACCTATCGTGCGGGTGTGTTCTTTATCTCACCGATGGTATGTGGTGCAATTAGTGTCATTTTGTACAACCGCAAACAATGGCGGAGTTTCGCAAGCTCCATGTCCGTTGCGTTGATCAGTTGCCTATTTGCCTTGACGGTGTTTTTGCTCACTGGTTTTGAAGGGATGATATGTCTGATCATGGCATTGCCGGTGTTCCTGCCGATGTTCCTGATTGGCGGGGTGTTGGGTTACTTGATGCATCGTGTGATTGGCAAACCCCAACGCGTGAACACTGCTGTGATTTTGATGGTCGTGCTGACGCCATTGATGCTGGGGATCGAATCGAAAATACCCGCATCCAAGAGCATTCGTGAAGTCAAAACGGCTGTCGTGATTGATGGGCAGGTTGATGATGTCTGGCAGGAAGTCATCGCGTTCAGCACCATTCCTGAGCCTGAAGAATTGATCTTTAAAATGGGCATTGCTTATCCCATTGATGCAAAGATTGAAGGTCAAGGTGTCGGTGCGATCCGATATTGCAATTTTTCGACGGGTTCATTTGTCGAACCCATCACCATCTGGCGGGAAAATGACCTGCTGGCATTTGATGTCACCGCGCAACCTTTGCCAATGACAGAGATGTCCCCCTATGTGCATATTCACCCACCCCATCTGGATTGGGCTTTTATCTCACACAAAGGTCAATTCAAATTAAACCAACTTGAAAATGGGAAAATTCAACTCGTTGGCACGACATGGTTTCATACTGAGATTGGGCCGGAGTTTTACTGGGGACGGCTATGTGAAGAACTCATTCACATCATTCACCTGCGCGTGCTTAACCATATCAAGCACTCGGTTGAAACAAAACAATCTGATTGATGAGCAGCCCGACGGTCTGATCGGGTTGACACAACCCAGCTCGACAGAGATGCAAAAAACGAGCATCGACCAATAAGCCGATGCTCGTTCTAATTTGTGTATCGTTTCTTGAATCCGCTATGCCGTGATCCAGCTGACGATGTTGTAGGTCAGGAAGGAAGCGGAGTAGGCCAGCACGGTCATGTAGCCCAGTTGGAACAAAGCCCACTTCCATGAGCCGGTTTCGCGGCGGGTGACGGCCTGAGTTGGCAGACACTGCATGGCCAGGACATAGAACACCAGCAGACTGAAACACGTTGCTGTGGAGAAAAGCAATTCACCGTTGGGCTTACGGGCTTCCCGCAAACGGTCTATGAACGCATCCGGGTTTTCCTCTGCTACATCTTCACCGACACCATAGACGACAGCAAGCGTGGAGACGATGACTTCGCGGGCTGCGAAGCTGCTGACCACGCCGACACCGATTTGCCAATCAAATCCGAGTGGGCGGACGACGGGTTCAATGACTTTACCTGCCATGCCAGCGAACGAATGTTCCAGTGCATATTCACCTTCACGGACATTGGCTTTGTATTCCAGAGCATCAGCTTCTTCGGTGTTGCCAGCTTGCTGGAGTTGGACGATCTGCTGACGCATGTCAACGACATCCTGTGGCGGATCAACAGTTGGGAAGGTTGCCAGCACCCAGAGGATCAACGAGATAAGCAGAATGATCGTGCCTGCTTTTTTGACGAAGACCATGGCACGGTCATAGGTGATGAGCAAAGCGGTCCGCAAGGACGGGATTTTATAGCTTGGCAATTCCATCACCAACGGCTTGGATTGGCCGGGGAGAATCGTTTTCTTGAAGACGAACGCACAGACGAGGACTGCAAAAATCCCCAGTGAATAAGCGCCAGTGAAGAGCAAGGCAGCTTTGACTGGTTCATCACCAAAGAGTAAGGCGGTGATCATGGCATAGACCGGCAGGCGTGCTGAGCAGGTCAGAAGCGGCAGAGTCAGAATCGTCACCAGTCGGTCACGTTTGTCTTCAATACCACGCGTTGCCATCAGGCCGGGGATGGCGCAGGCATGGGCCGATAGCATGGGGATAAACGCCTTGCCTGGCAGTCCGACGTGGCGCATGAGTCGGTCCATGACAAAGACGGCACGCGAGAGATAGCCGGTGTCTTCAAGCAGAGACAAGCAGAAAAACAGGATGCAGATCTGGGGCAGGAAAATGATCACGCCCCCAATCCCGCCGATGACGCCGTCAACGATGAGACTGTGAATATGGCCTTCGGGAATGTAGTTGCCAACAAAACTCTGGGCCCAGGCAAACCCGGCATCGACCAAGTCCATCGGCACGGATGCCAGTGAGAAAATCAGATAGAACACACCCACCATGATGGCAAAGAAACCAAAGATGCCAGCGACGGGATGCGTGAGAATGCGGTCAATGCGATCAGTCTTTCGCCCCACCGCAACACGTGAGGATTCCAGGCAGGTCTCGGTGACTTTTTCCGCCCAGTCATAGCGTCCTTTGTAGGGACATGAACAACCTGCACAGGTGTCATGGAGCAGATGCGGGATGGCCTGATCGGTTTCCTTTTGATGCATTGCCAGGTGAAGGACTTGCTTGAGTTGTTCAATCCCTTCACCACTGCGAGCCGAGACCGGCACGACCGGGCAACCCAGTTCCGCAGTGAGTTTGTCCGCATCGATATTCAAACCATCACGACGGGCAAGGTCGATCATGTTGAGCACCGCAATGGTCGGGACTTTTAACTCAATGACCTGGCTGATCAGAAACAGGTTGCGTTCGAGGTTGGTGGCATCAAGCACCACGATGACCGCTGCCGGTTTAGCCAAACCGGGCGCTTGACCGAGAATCACATCGCGGCTGATGCGCTCTTCGTCGGTGGCGCCAGCAATGCTGTAAAGTCCGGGCAGGTCGACAATGTTCACACGGTGACCGTCGAGCAGGTCCATCGAGCCTTCGGTTTTCTCGATGGTGATGCCGGGGAAGTTACCCGTCTTGGCGCGAAGTCCGGTGAGACGGTTAAAGAGTGTGGTTTTGCCAGCATTGGGATTGCCGATCAATGCCACGACATTTTCCTTGCGGACCGGTTGGAGGACCTGCAGGGAAACGTCTTTGTCATTCTGGGGTGGGGTCATCGTTTGCGACATTACTTACTCACAACAGTTGGTTTGGTGGCAGGCGTCCACGGTAATGCGTTTGGCCAGGCGGTGCGCCAGACCCAGACGTGATCCCAGCACACGCAGGATCATGGGATTCCCCGATTTGAGAAGCTCAATCCGTCGGCCGACACACAGTCCAAGTGCTTTGAGACGATCAGCCTGTTCCTGGTCCGGTTCATTCATCTCGACAATCAAGCCAACCTGTCCCATTTTCAGTTGATCCAAGGTGATCTTTTCGCCGGTGGGAACCAGTTGGTTCAGGGAAATATTGGGACTGGAATTGGTTTGAGTCATCATTTGCTTCCTCACAGAGACCTGTAATAAGACAAAAGCCTCTAATTTTTATTGCGACACAGTATCAATAACATACCAGAGCTTGTTGATACTGCAAGTCATTCTTATTGGATTTGTGAGCAATTTTTATTCCAAAAGACAAAACAGTCTTCAAATGACGTTTTTTTATGCATCTCATGCGGTGTTGCAGGCAAAAGTAATGGACTGCTGCCTGTTGGGTAGGCAGATCGGGTCATAAAAAAAGCCCGAGTCGGTGACATCGGGCTTCGGGGTGATTTTGGGGATGGTCGATCAGGGCATCTGCAAGGCTTTGGCGAAAGCACTGACACGCGGATCGCTGTGAGTAGCGGCGGACACGACGGCAGCAGGATCGTCCTTGCCATGTGTTGCCAGGTACGCCAGACGGACGGTGACGTTGTTGGACTGGGCTGCCCCGTTACAGACATTGGGGAACAGGGCTTTACCTGTCGGGCCAGTCGGTGTGAACAAGGCCATCCAAGCCTGCCCCAGCGAGCCCAGGTTGCCAAACTGATCATTGACTGCGGTGGCGATCTGGGTGGCACGCCCCTGCATCTCCGGCAAGGCGTTAAGCGATGCTGAGAGTGAACAGAGACTGGCGATGAGTTTCATGTGACTGACCGCATCTTTGGGGGCTTTGAAATCCGTCAGCCAGGCGTCAATGTTTGCTGGGGTCGGACGCAGTGCATAACGGTTGACCATCCTGACCATGTCCACGCTGCCTAACGGACCAGTGGTCAATGCGCCTTGCGGGGTCTGACGTGGGTCGAGAATGGCGGTGGCGGTAAAGCTGAATGCCGTTGCAGGATTGTTGGCAAAGACCATCCCCAAAGCACCACGATCCAAACGAACCGGCACGGTCAATGTCTGGCGCGGTTGGATGCAGATCGTGCGACCGATGTCCACGCGGACTGGTGGTACCCCCTTGATCTGATCACCGCTGCGACGCAAGTCAAAGTACACGGCCAATGTCGAAGGCAAGGTGCTTGTCGGGCCGATGGTCAAGGCATAGTCAGAACTGTTGCGTAAGGTGACCTGTGCCACGATGGGATCGAGATAACCGTAGGATGATGGTTCAACCGAAACGCCAAGCGTGGTCCATGTGGTGGCATTACCTGCCTGGACCGGCATGGCGATACTCACCGGCAAATCGTCCAAAGCATCCATGACTTTCTGCGCTGCTGGACTCACGGCAATTTGCTGATTCAGTGCCTGGAGATCCTGCACCGCCATGACAGCGACCGGGCTGGTGGCTGACATGCGGATGACTTTTTGAAGGTAGCCACTGTACAACTCGCTGTTGGTGTGCTGTGTGCATTTAGCCAACCCGTACACCGCCCACGGATCGGTTTCCGCCAGGACATGCAGGGCATCTGCTGCCTGATCCATACGCCCCATGCGGTAATGCACCCAACCGAGAATACGCTGAATCAAGGCGTTATCCGGATTGGCTTTGGCGTAGGCCATGACGGCCTGTTCGAAGTTGGAAGAGATGGTCGTGCCGAAGGCCGCGTTCCACCATGCCAGTTGCAATGCTGCCTGCACATCCCCCATGTCCACGCGTTTTTGAAGACGGTTGCGGATGTCGGTAAACGTCTGGGCTGCTTCATCACTGCGACCAAGCTGTGAGAGGATTACCAGTTTCAATGTCTGCACATCAACCGGCACGGCATCGGGATCGGCCTGGCCAGCGGTAAAGCCCATCGTGTCGATCATGTCCAGCACAACCTGGCTTTGACCAGTTGCTGCTTTACTCACCAGCCAATTGGTGAGGAACTGATCGCCACCGGTGCTCACACCCAGGGTGCTGGCGATGACGTATTGTTTTTCAGCTTCGTTATAGGCGCCCATGTTGGCAAGCAAATCCGCAAGCAGGTGTCGGGGCATGTCGTCCATGGGGGAGGACTTGATCATGTTCACGAGCATCATGCCGATGGCATAGTTCGAGCCACCCCGAGCGACCGCCAACTCATACATCAAGCGTGCCGCGTCACTGTTGGATTCGTCAAGGTCCGAAGCGACTTTCAGCCACTTGCCGAACTTGTCGTTGTCGCCCATGTTCTGATACAGCGATGCCAGGTAACTTGCCACGCGACTGCGCAGCGCATCGGACATGGCTTTGTCACTGGCCTGGGCGAGTAGCTGTTCCAATGCCTGAGCCTTGGCAGCGGTCGAAGGCTTGGAAGCCAGACCTGCAAGAACCATCTGAAAACCGGCAGCATCATCTGACGGCACCAGTCGACAGTATTTTACCAACGCATCGGCAGCGGCATCACTGTCCCCTGCCAGTTGCGCCAGTGTCTTGCGCAATAGCCATGCGTCGCTGTCATTTGGGTTGGCCTGAATCGCCATGTCCACCATCATTCCCGCACGAATCAATTGGCTGGAACTTGGCTGAGCCTGTTCACGGAGTATTTTGTCCGCGAGGCGCATCCACTGGTCTGCCATGAGACTTTGCGGTGAGACAGCTTCCTGAGCCCGTAGTGATTGGGCAGGCAGGCAAGCCATGGTGATTAAAAGTAATGTCAGGAAAAAAGTACGACCCCACGTGTGCACATTCCGTTGCAAAACACGTCCTCCTATTTGCGTCCATGCTCAAGAGGTCGATCATCAAACCAGCAGTTGACTGGCAAGAAAGACCCCGTATCCAAGTGCGAGCCATTGAATGGTGCCTACGAACACCTTCAATAAACCTATATTGGCTATCGGCTTTTTACGGCTCATCGCATCAACAACGACGACCAGGAAGACAAAGATACCCGAGGCAATGCCCCAGATACCAGCACAACGGAGTAATTGACTCACCCGAACCGGATCATCAACCACACTCGGGACAGGTTGAAGCAATAGCGCCACACCTATCAGGCAGAGAATCGCAGTCCAGATCGTACCAAGGCTGATGCGCATTTGATGCATCTTCCAGCCCTTTCGCTGGCCTTGGCTCAATCACCCTTCCCTTGCAACACGATCCGTCGCGTTGCCTTATCCCTTCAGGTTGTCAACGTCTCTCTTCCCTTTGCACAAGTTCATTGGGAAGCTTCACAACCTTCCGGGGCCCTGGTCAAGCCTCGTGCCAAATCACTCATAAAAGCATGTGTCGCCTGGACCACTGCGTCCGACCCACGCTCACGAGCCTCGGATATACGCCGAACAATCGCCGATCCCACGATCGCCGCATCGGCGACGGATACCACTTGTCTAACATGATTATCGGTCGAAACCCCGAATCCAACTGTAATAGGAAGCTCAGAAATTTCGCGTAATTTTTCAACACGGGGCGCCAAATCGGGTGGCAAGTCGCTTTTTTCTCCGGTAATTCCTGCCCTGGCAAGCAGATAGATAAAACCGCTGCTGGCCTTGGCGATCTCAATCGCACGGGCCTCCGGGGTGGTCGGCGCAATGAGAAAACTCAAAATACCGCCGTTTTCGAGGATCAACTCGCGGACTTTAGCCGATTCCTCATACGCCAAATCCGGGATAATGAACCCATCAATCCCCGCGTCGATGGCATCCTTGATGAAACTGCCATCACCGATTTTGTGCACGATCGAATAGCTGACCATCGCCACCAATCCGACATCCAGCTTGCTGCGGTTCTCAGCCACCATCTGCAAAATGTCCTTGGCCTTGATGCCATGCTCCAGCGCCCAGGTCATCGATGCCTGAATCGTCGGGCCGTCCGCAACGGGATCGGAGAACGGGAAACCCAGCTCGCAGATGCTCGCGCCGGCCTCCTGGGCAGCATGGATCAATCGGGCTGAGGTCTGAATATCAGGATCGCCCATGGTCAGATAAGGCATCAACGCCTTGGTACCATTTTGGGCATGATTTGCGAATATTTGGTCAATGCGGTTCATTATGTACAAGATACAGACAGTTCTGAATATGAACAAGCGTCATCCTTTGTTTCCTTCCAATAAAACACCCCCACAGTCTTGTCTTTATCAAACATAGTGTTACAATAGCGAATATTTACGCAAAGTGTAAACTTAAAAGGGTGCCAAATGACCAATCTTCACATTGCTTTCATCATGGGAATGCTCATGGCAAGTCTCACCTGTCTTAATCAAGTCGCCCATGCTCAGGACCAACCCGGACAGACCACCATCGCCCGTTGGCAGGACAATCACACCGCTGCCTTCATGCTCCTCTACGATGACAGTTGGCCCAGTCATTTTCAGGTTGCTATCCCCGCACTCATCGAACGCAACATGATCGGCACGTTCTACATCAACCCCGGTAAAGGTGAATACAAAGCCCATCGCGCCAAATGGGAAGAAGAACTCTGGAAGACCGGCATGGTCTACGGCAATCACACCATGACCCACCGAGGCGTCAAAGACTTCGAAGATGCCCAACGTGAAATCGGTGATTGCAACCAGCGCATCCTCGACACCATCCCAGGCAAAAAGCCCCGTCTCATCTCATGGGCCAAACCCGGTGTCGGCAAAGGCAAATGGAATATCAACCGCGATGAACTCGAACAAATTCTCAAGGAAAACAATCTCATCACCCGTCCCCCCTTCCGCGATCACGGTGCTGTCTACCACCTCAAGAAACTCGAACACTACACCCGCATCGTCGACACAGCTATCGACAAACAAGACGCTGGCTACGTCATCATCCACGGCCTTGAACGCCGCGCCCCCATGATCACCAAGTGGCAGGACTTCTGGCCCATGAATCAGGACCTCTACTACCAACTCCTCGACCACATGGCCTCCAAACGCGACGCTGGCCAACTCTGGATCACCGACCACATCTCAATCCACCAATACGAAACCCAGCGCCAAACCGCCAAGGTCCAGACGGTCAATCAGAATGACAAAAGCATCACACTCAAACTCACCTGCGATGCTGACCCACAGTTTTATGATCTTCCCATGACGCTCAACACCCGCATCCCATCAAGTTGGCAGAACGTCAAAGTCACACAAGGTGACGAAACCATCAACGCCACCCTCCGCGACAGCATCGCCACGTATTACGCCCTACCCAATGGCAAGACAATCCAGATTCAACGCGAGTGAGATCTATTTGAAACATGTCTATGTGAGCCAGCTCGAGTCGAGTCGATCAGATAGATTCTTTCGTTACATTGCGCATGTCTTGCATCTGTTATTGATTTGATACACCCCAATCGCACCGAGTCAAGATGACTCGGCTATATATCAAACATAGCCCGGTCATCTTGACCGGGTCTTAATGTAATTACGCCATTACCTGTATTGCTCAACCATCAACATCCAACAACACATTAAAGCCTATGGTTTGAATCCCAACGGCCTCTGTGAACTGGATCGTACATGATGATGACGAACACCCCATCAGCATTTAACCGTAGACATTCTCTGAGACTGGCTATAAATCGACGAACTCTGGGTGGACAAAGCGCACTGCAACGTAGGCTCCGCAACACCCCTGATTTACACCAGAGATGCAGAATTCAGTTGATGTCAATAATATCCATACCGTCCTATTTTCGTCATTCCCGCGAAGGCGGGAATCCAGCGGCATGCTGTGTACACTTGCAAGTTCCACTGGACTCCCGCCTTCGCGGGAGTGACGGAAAGTGAAGCTTAATTATTTGTTGTATTCTATGCTGTTGAACATCACTTGACCGGTCTCTGGCTCTGGTCTCAAGCTGGCAAGCTACCAAGTGTAGAAACGAGTATAGAAATGTGATCTGTCCTGCTCCGTAGAAAATACTCGTCATCTCACTCACCAGCAATTATAAACCCTAAAACAAACACTAGGACTGAGACAAAAGAACATAACCAATATATGTTTGTTTTGTCACTTTTATTGTTTTCATTAGAAAAATATCTATTAGATTTTTCAATCATAAATAATATTAGAAATACAAAGAACGAGCACCCGCCAGCAAAGCATATTATCTGTCCTAATAAAACTGGCATATTTATTTTCCTGTAATATTCTCTAATGCCGTCAACATCCAGGGGCAGAAAAGGAAGGTCAGAAAAGGGGGCATTCTACTTTATTGAAATCTTTCCGGATTCTCGCCCTGCTGCGTGATCCATTCACGATACGCAATCGGACTGATTTCGGAGGGTTTGATTTCGCTGCGGCCGCCCCAGAAGACGTTGGTGTAGCTGACGGGGATGCCGGCTTCTTGGAGGTGGGCGTCGATGGCGGCTTTGTGTTCGAGCAGGAGGTCTTTGTCCAGGCCGTGAGCGACGCCCATGATGTTGACGTTGTTGAACTCGGGGCCACCTTCACGCCAGTAGGCATGGGTCATGCACATGTGGCGGCCGACTTCTTTGCCTGCCTGCATCTCCATGCCTTGCGGGACTGCCCAATGGAACAGTGCGTTGTAGCGGGTGACGGTTGAGCCGTCCTTGTGTTTCTTGACGTGTTCGAGGAACGTGGAGAAGCGGCCGATGACGCCAAGCTCGTTGAGACGTTTACCGGCTGCACAAAAGTCCTCAACCGAAAGTCCGGCTTCGGCGGCACGGGCTTCCCATGGGTTGGCAACGATCTCATCGACGGAAAACTCACGCTTCATGGCCATGAGGACTTTCCAGTCATCTTCGGTCAGGTCGATGACGGTGGTGTCCTGCACGGTGGCAGGAGCGTCAATGCGGTCACCGGGCGAAAGTTCACGACGACGAACATGCCCCACGCCAAGCACAAAGAGTTTGTGGGCAGGCATCATGCGATACCGCGTTGCGCCGGTCTTGGCACATAGCCATTGGCAGTGTTTATCCAGTGAAAACGGCTTGGGAACTTTGAGCGTGGTCCACAGGCGATAGGTCGAACCCGCGGTGCCTGTGTCACAGGTGCGGATAACGACATGGCCGGAGAACGGATCTTCTTTGAACATGTAATCAAACGCATCGTTGAGATGTTCGTTATCAATTTCCCATGCAACCAAAGCGCCGGGCGACAAGCTGGTGGAAAGCAAGGTCTGACGGATACGGCGAATGGTCCCTGCCTGCACCATGGCACGCAGTCGCGTAAGCACGACATCCAGGTCGAGCCCTGCTTGCTGAGCAATCGCTTCAAACGGGCGAGAAACAAAGCCCTGGATTTTGTCTTCGGAGACCGAGAGGATCTGCTTGTTGATCGGATCATCCACGGTAAACGGTGTGTCGGAATGAGGTGTAGTTGAGGTGGTCATGAATCAAATTGTAGCGGAAATGTCGAAAAGTGGGACGTGATCTTTGGATCGCATTTCGTCACTCCCGCGCCCCGGAAGGCAGGAGTCCAGTGAGAACTGTAAGCGTCAACTGCATGCCACTGGGTTCCCGCCTGCGCGGGAATGACGGGAATGTATTTCAACGTGGCAAGAAATCTTGCTGTTGAAAGTCGCAACTCAATACTTAAATCCATCTTCTCGCAGGTGGACCCAGGGTTCGCCTTGGAGGAATTTGCCACCGCGGATCGTGCCGACGAACAAGTCGTGATCACCTTCGACGTCGACGTGGCAGGTGACTTCGCATTCGATGTAGCTCATCACGTGTGCGAGGATCGGCGAATGAGTGGCGGTGTCGTGAATCATTTCAAAACCCAGGAACGGGTCTTCATTGGGATCGATGCCAGCTGCGAATTTACGGGTGATGATTTTTTCACCTTGAGGCAGTTGGCAAAGTCCGAACTGGCGTGACTCGGAAATCAAAGGCATGATCGGACGCCCTTTGGCGACGGCCACGCTGATCATCGGCGGATCAAACGAAACCTGCTGAACCCAACTGGCAAGCATCCCCAGGCGACGGTCTTCATGATGTGCGGTGAGAATGAAAACCCCTGCTGGGATTCGGCCGATGGCTTTACCGACTTGTGCTTTGACACTGTCTTCCAAGATATTTTTTTCTGATCGTCTGGACATAAAACCCCTTTAGTGTTGTAGTGCCCCCCACTGTCGCGTGCCGACAGGTGTTGAAAGTCTAAACCTTACTTCGTTGTGATGCAAAGAGAATCTCTGTTTTAAACAGGCGCGATGTCAAACTGTCGCAGAGACTCATCAAAAAACAAAACGGTCCGGCAAATGGTGGATTGGTAATTTCAGTTTGATCCGTTATAAACATTGCCATGAAGTACAAAGCAGTCATGTTCGATTTGGATGGCACGTTGGCGGACACACTTGGTGATATCGCAGCCGCAGCCAATCATGCGTTTACGCAAATGGGTCAACCCACGCAGACCCTTGAGCGCTTCCGGTATCTGGCCGGTCAGGGTTTGGCAAGACTCTTTACCGACGCCCTGCCGCCTGCCGAGTGTGAACGTGTTGAAGCATACATGAAGCACTTCAAGGCTTACTACGCAGAACATAACATGGACACCAGCAAGCTGTACCCCGGAATTGCGGACCTGCTTGATGCGATCAAAGCCAACGGCATGAAGATGGCGATTCTCACCAACAAGCCGGACCCGGCAGCCCATGAACTTCAGCAGAAACTCATGAGCCAATGGGATTGGGATTATGTGCTGGGACACCGCAAACCCTACCCCGTCAAGCCGGACCCCACATCGGCGCTGGCGATCTGTGATGAACTTGGCATCGCGCCTTCAGAGTGGTTGTATGTCGGTGATACACGCGTGGACATGGAGACCGCCAAGAACGCGGGAATGTTTGCGATTGGCGTGCTGTGGGGCTTTCGTGATGAACCGGAACTGCGTGCGTCCGGTGCGGATCTGATTGTCAGTGATGTTGGGCCGATTATTGATCTGCTGTGATTGATGTCATATTGACGTCGTTAGGAAAGCCTTGTCGCTTCTGAGGTGCGGGTGGTCTCGGGCAATTCAAAAAGACAACCAAGGCATCAAAGGCAACCCGTGACTCGGGAGAGTCACGGCTTTGGGGTGATGCGCATTTTGATATGCGCATTTTGCGTTGATCAATTAGTGTGATTTGGTGATTGCACCGGGTTTGTCTTTGATATGTAGGTTGCGCCATACGGAGATGTTGTCGTAGTAGGCGTAGACATCTTTGTACTTGCCGTTCTCGTCTTTGGGCGCCCATTGAGGACTGTGCCCGCCGTGGAAGGTACTGAACATGAATTGGCTGATGAGGGTTGAGGGATCATCGGAGCCGCGGAATTCGATGCCGTTGTGTTCGATGATGAGCTTGCCGTCTATGTAGATGTGAGCAAAGCCGTTGTCTTTACCCAGGTCATTGACCCGGACGTGATAGCTGATGGCATAGTATCGATCATTGACAAATTTGAAGTCGTGATTTTTTCTTGTGATCCCGTATTGGTTTGTTTTGTTCTGGCAGTAGATGTAGGTTTGGATTTCATTATCACGGTGGAACATCATGCGGGCGCTCCAACCTGTGGGTTTCATTTTGTTGCCACCGGTGATGGGACGATCTGGGCCGAGTCCGTGGAGTTTACCGCCTTTGACGAATTGGAAATCCTTATCGAATTTCACATCCATGCACAGTGTGTATTCCATGCCACGTTCCCCCAGCGGGTATCGGACGACGATGCGTTCAGAACCACGTTCGGATGATTTGTAATGGGCTTTGAGAGCGGGTGATTGATCAGTGCCGACGGCTTGTTCAATGCTCAGATAGCGATGACTTTTGAGTTTGTCGTACAGGCCTTGGTTCGTTGGCGTGTCGAAGGTTTCCTCAAAGAGCATCTGGGCATTGAGTGTTGTTGGTGATTGTAGGATGACTGCTGTGAGAAACAGTGTGAACAAAGCGGAATATTTCACTGCGATTCCTTTTGTTTTTCATTTGGAGCATGGGTGATGACATCATGGAGCGTTTGCGTTCCCACCAGATCGAGTTGGGCTTGGGAGAGTGTTTTGAGGTAATGGTTAATGCCGGGAGTGCGTTGTTGCTGATCCTGTGGCGTGGTGCCCATGTCGTTGGTGAGTTTGATGATTTCCGCCAGGTAAATGGAGGTCGGGGGCTTGGCGAGACTGTAACCGGTCAGGCCATCTTCATGTCCCTGGACTTTGTGAATCCAACGCGCATTTTCGAGTTCCTGAATGAACTGACGACATAGGCGTGGGGAGACGTTGAGTTGTTCAACGAGTTGTTCACTGCGGACGGATTGCCCATTTTCAAAGGCTTGGCCGATCATCGCGAGCATGCTCATGAGCGTGTTGGCATGGACGACTTCGAGTTGGCGCGATTGCGTGAATTCACGTTGGAATTTCTGACTTTTCATGGCCTGGAGGACGTATGAAACTTCAAGTCCAAAGAGCACGATCAGCCATGTGAGGTAGACCCACATCAGGAATAAAGGCACCAATGCCAGGGCGCCATACAAACTCGTCGCACCGGTCTTGGTGGCATAGATGGCGAAGAGTTCCTTGGAGCCGACCCAGAATAGCGCAGCAACAAAACTGCCAATGGCAGCGGCACGAAATTGCACCTTGGCGTGAGGCAAGAGCAGGAACATCACCAACAGGACAATCCATGTGGTCATGATCGGAGCAAGCACCAGGGACGGGCCAGCCAGCCAATTGGTCCAGGCACCTTCCTCGATGACACTCATCAAGCGTTGTTGAAGGACCTGGCCGATGATGATGAAAATCGGCCCGAGGATGATCATGGTCAGGTAGTAGGACAGGCGTTGATACCACGGCCTGCCCTGTTCGACATTGAAGACGGCATTAAAACTCTTTTCAGCGGTTTCGAGTAACGTGGTCGCAGCATAGATAAAGACGAGTAAACCGACCCATCCGATCTTACCGAAGTCAACATTTTCGAGGGTATCAAGTAGTTGTTCAATGCTGTCACCCAGCAGCGCGCGTGCTTCTGCCATGGACTGTTGATTGGATTCGCCTGTAGCTGCGTCCTGTGCAAGGATCTGTTCATCGGTGAGTGGGCCGACGAATTCGGAGTGAGTGACTATTTCACCGGTGGTGGTATCACGATTTAAAAGTTCTTCAGGCAGCAGGAACGTGATGACACTTTGCTTAAACCGGGCCTGATAGTTTTCCAGACCACGGAAAGCCTGGAGAATCACCAATGCCAACACGAGCATGGGCAGCAGGCTGAACATAGTGCGGTACGTCAGGGCCGCTGCCATTTGCGTGGCATTGTCACGTTTGAGTTCACGCGTGCAAAACCACGTGAACATCGCCCAGAAGCGCATGTAGCGGTACGTTCGTTTGGACTCCTGTGCCGGCTGCATGATGAATGAGCGGACGCGCGTGGATAATTGGCTGACAATTCGCATGGGGGTATTATCGGTTATTCCCGTCAGCAAGCCAACACCTTAAGGTATAATCTGACTATGTTCACCCGCCTGATTCAGTTTATTCGATCCAAATTCGGACGTAAGAAGCCCACCAAGCGTAACCCGCTGTACAACGCGCAGGACCCGCGTGAATTGGCACGTCGGCGGAGTAATCGGGTGTACCTGAAAAATATCAAGGCGCATCAGAAAGCTGAAAAACGCAAGTACGATTGAGTCATTTTGATTCAGCCTGTAACTGCTCAAGTCGCTGCCTGACGGTAGGATCGTACATGATCTCCAGGGCGCGTTGGTAATGCTTGATGGCTTTGTCAGGATGTCCCAACAGTTTCTGGACCAAGGCCATATTCAAATGCGCCCGGTAAAAATTCTCACGCGATGCCAGGGCTTTGGCGAAGTATGATTCAGCTTCGTCCAGCCGCTTGTTGACCAAGGCAATCGCGCCCATGTTGGCCAGAGCCTCAGCATAATCCGGTTTGATGTACAACGCTTTTTCAAAGCTGTCGATGGCTGCGGATTCGTTACCTTCATTGATGTAGATCACCCCGAGATTGGTATGCGCCATCCAGGCATCGGGGTTCTTTTTGATGGTATCGAGCCAGAGTGTTTTAGCATCTTTGTAGGCACCGATCTGCATGATGGTCAGGACACAAAAAAACACAATGACCGGCAGGCCAATCACCGGATAACGGGCTAACACAAAGGCAAGCAAGGTGAGAATGCCGATGCTTGCCAGGTATTGGAAGTGATCGGCCACGTAGGAGTAGGTGAACGGGAAGACGTCAAAAAAGCCCAATGCAGGAAACAGTGTTCCCGCGAAAAAAAGCAGGGCAAAGGTCCGCCCGCGCTTACCAGTTTGGATGGAGCGGGCAACTTCCAGGCCCAACACCAACAGGATAACCAACGTGCTCGCCCATTGCAGAATGCTCGACGCGTCGATGGTCCATTTGGGGTAGGTGAAGATCAACGGGTGAGGCCAAAGCAGTGACCAGGCATAAAAGCCTAACACCCGCCCCGCCAGCAGGAATCGCTCGATGGCATTGAGTTCCCATTCACCGCCGGAAGCACCGACATGTGTCTTCTCCATATACACGGTGAATAAGCCCATGACAATGCCAATCACCCAAAACGGCAATGTGGGCGTGATGTCCTTGAGCGTGATTTTGCCCTGCTTAAACCAGATGTACAGAAGGATCGCAGCGGGCAATGTGCAGGCGACGGTTTTACTGAGTAAAGCAAGCACAAACAGCAGTAACGCCCCCGCCCACATCCGCCAATCACGCTTGCTGATGAAGGTCAGGTAACATGACGCAGCTGCCAGGTAACACATCCCACTAAGCACATTCTTGCGTTCGGTGATCCATGCAACGGACTCCACGTGTACGGGATGGATTGCAAAAAGCATTGCAGCAAAGAGACTCACCCAACGCGAGATACCGATTTTCTGCAGCAGACCATAAAGCAGGACCACGGAGATCGCGTGGATGAGGATGTTGGTGAAGTGGTACCCCCCTGCCCAGAATCCCCAGAGTTGATGCTCCACCCAGAAGCTCGAAAAGACCAGCGGGTAATACTGTGGCGTACTGCCGGGCTTAAGCCATGCGTCCGCCAGGCCGGTGATGCCGTTGGTGAGTACGGGGTTATTGGTGACGTAAAAATCGTCATCCCAGATGTAGCCACATGTCAGCGTCCGCGAGTAGACCAACAGCGTCAGCAGCATCAGTCCCCCAACCACCCATCGCTTGTGTTTTTCCAATATGATGTCACATTGCTGCATGTGCGTATGGTACACACATTGGCAAGACTTGGGAGTCGATCACCAACAGATTCAAGCATGAAACGGTTCGCATTCACCCACGCCCAACGCCTGCATGGCAAACTGGCTTTCGCTGCGGTCTTCGACGCTGGCAAGCGATACTATGCAGGCCCCCTGGTGCTGATCGGGATTCCCAATGATGTCGGCTTTTGTCGCATGGGGTTAAGCGTCTCCCGAAAGGTCGGCAATGCGGTCAAGCGGCATCGGATCAAACGCCTGCTGCGCGAGTCCTTCCGCTTATCTCAGGCGGAGCATCCCGGCGGGTATGACATCGTCATCGTCGTCCGCAAACATGACCTGTTACGTCAGGCTGAGTATCAAACACTGCTACTCAAAGCCATGAACAAGCTCGACAGCAAATGGCAGAAACAGTCCGACAGCGAAACGCCAAGCATGCTGTAAACTCAGGCGAGCCGCGTTGTGTCAACGCGGGACTGCGTGAAACGCAATATGAAATTATCGCATTGCCAAGAGCGATCTGAGTGACTTGTCCTAACCCTGTCGTGAGACTTGGCCTTTTGCCTGCCCCCGTCGTGTCCGGGGCAATCAAGCCACGCATTTCCCCTTTGTCACCGTCTTATGTAGACTAGCCCGTTTATGGAAGACGGAAAACGTACACAATTAGCAGTTGAATCCGAGCCAGCGATCCTGGCTGGCGTGTTGTTTCCCAATGGCGATTATGACCCCCATGATCCGTTGGGTGAGTTGCGATCCCTTGCAGATACCGCAGGCGCGGTGGTCTGTGATGAACTGATCCAGCAACGCCAGAAACCCGTAGCAAGCACGTTCATGGGCACCGGCAAGGTCGAGGAACTCGCAGGCCTGGTCAAAGCCCACGATGCCAAGGTCGTCCTGTTTGAGAACGATCTGTCCCCATCCCAGATTGGCAAAATCGAGGAAGTCGTCCAGGTTAAAGTGCTTGACCGCAGTGAACTGATTCTCGACATCTTTGCTGCACGCGCCCAAACCTACGAATCCCGACTTCAGGTCGAATTGGCGCAACTCGAATACACCTATCCGCGACTTCGCGCCATGTGGACGCACCTTGAGCGTATCGCAGGCGGTGCCCCCGCAGGCATCGGCACGCGTGGTCCGGGTGAACAGCAGTTGGAAATCGACCGCCGTATCGTCCAACGCCGCAAGAGTGAACTCAAGCGCGAAATTGCCATGGTGCAAAGCCGCAAAACCCGTGAGGTGGCTCAGCGTAATCGCGACAATTACACCGTCGGACTCGTTGGTTATACCAATGCAGGCAAGAGCACACTCTTTAACACGTTGACCGGTACGGGGACGTATGCAGACGATAAACTCTTTGCAACGCTCTCTACGCTGACCCGTAAACTCGACCTGGGTGGCGGTGACTCGGCCATGCTTTCAGACACCGTCGGATTTGTGCGTGACCTGCCTCACCATTTGGTTGCCAGCTTCAAATCCACCCTGGAAGAAGCGGTCAATGCGGATATGCTGCTTGTCGTGCTTGATGCATCACACCCACGGGCTCATAACCAATTGCACACCGTCATGGAAGTCCTTGACGACATCGGTGCGACTTCCCCCAAGCGACAACTGCTGCTCAATAAAACCGACCTGCTTGAACACAACGCCGATCTGCTGGTGTTTGAGAAGGAACACCCTGACGCCATTGCCATCAGCGCCAAGACTGGCGTGGGGCTCGATAAAGTCATTGATCGCATCCGTGATGGTGTCCATGGCATGTCTCGGACCTTGACGTTGCAATTGCCGTTATCCGATGGCAAGTCGATGACCTTCATTGAAAATCGCACCACGGTGATCAACCGGGAATATGTCGACCAACATGTGCGTTATACCGTTAACATCGGTAACCGCCAGATGGACCAGTTACGGTCTGCTGGTGCACGGTTTGAGATCATCGACGAGCCGGTTGCAAACGAATAACATTGGGTTCAACCAACCTATCTCACAAAGGGGTATCTGCTGATGAATCGCATCAACATCCGCCTGTTGACGCTGTGTCTGCTGAGTATTTCTGTTCTTGCAGGCTGTAAGACCACGCCGACATCTGATACCTCCCAAAAGGCTGCAACACCCGTTGCCCAGCAGCCGCAGATCATTCAAAAGATCATCGCTGCCAGTGGGATGGATGACATCAGCCATGTCATCGAGATTCGCTTTACGTTTAATGTCCAACGTAAAAATGGCAATGTTGCCCGCAAGTGGTCCTGGCGTCCCCGCGAAGACAAGGTCACTTTGTCTTATCCCGGTCCAACCGGTGAGATGGTTTCGCTGAGTTACATCCGAAGTGAGATTGCAGGCAAAGCTGACGTGCCCGCCAACATCAGCATGGCGGACCGCTGGTTTATCAATGACTCCTTCTGGCTGATGATGCCCCTGCATTTAAGTTGGCAGGATACTGCGAAGCTGGGTGTTCAAGATCATGGCATGACCGACTTACCCATCGGTAGCGGCCAAGCCAAACAGGTCACCATCACCTTCCCCGGTTCCGACGCTGGTGGCGGTGGCTATACCCCCGGCGATGTCTATGACCTGTATCTCGATGATGACGATCTCATCAAACAATGGTCCTTCCGCAAAGGCGGACGCGACACGCCCAATCTCACCAACACGTTTGAAGCCTATGCCACCATCGGTGATATGAAGCTGGCCATGAACCACACCAATCCCAATGGATTCAGGTTGTGGTTTAATGATGTGACCGTGGTGACGGATAATCAGTGAATTGAAAATTGAAACAAAGCCGTGTCCCTCCCGGGACACGGGTGTTAGAGCAGTTCCAGTCATTCATCTCCATGCCGTCATAGATTTCGTCATTCCCGCGAAGGCGGGAATCCAGTGGTATTCTGTAGACACTTGCATATATCACTGGACTCCCGCCTGCGCGGGAGTGACGGAAGATAGAGACTAGAGCATTTTTCATTCAGGTCTAGCGCCACGGGTATGTTTGCTATACCCTATCCTCCAGCAAGGAGGCTACTGGATGAAAGCTTATTCGATTGATTTGCGCAAGCGTGTGCTATCGATGTGCGATCAAGGCCATGGCACGACCGAAGTGGCACGGGTGTTTGCAGTCAGTCCGGCGTGGGTCAGGCGACTCAAACAACGCCGACGTGAAGACGGGCAGATCGCTGCGCAACCCGGTGGCGGAGCACGTTACTGCCGATTGACCGACCAGGGACGCAAGCAGTTGCGTCGCCTCATTGAGCAACGCCCCGACAGCACACTGGCTCAACTTCAGGAACAACTCATCAAGCAAGGCCACGTGCGTTGTGGCCTGACGACGATTTATCGCGCGTTGAGCAACATGGGATGGTCTTTTAAAAAAGACGCTTCGAGCCAGCGAACAGGATCGACCGGACATCGTTGAGCGTCGAATGAATTTTCGCATCGCTCGACAATTCGTCGATGCTAAACAATTCGTTTTTCTCGATGAATCCGGTGCACAAACCAACATGACGCGCCGTTATGGCTGGGCACTTTCTGCGCAACGATGTCACGATGCGGCACCGCATGGCCACTGGAAAACCAGCACGCTCATCAGTGCCATCGGCTATCAAGGCGTGTTGCCGTCTGCCACCTTGCTGTTGGACGGGACGATAAACGCTGCGACGTTTGACGGCTATGTTCGGCGTTGTTTGTGTCCAGCATTGCGTCCCGGTCAAATCGTTGTGATGGACAACCTGGCAGCTCACAAGGTCACAGGCATTCGACAGGCCATTGAATCTGCAGGTTGTGATCTATGGTACTTGCCGGCCTATTCGCCGGACCTCAATCCCATTGAAAAGATGTGGTCAAAGATCAAAGCATGGCTGCGTCGAGCGGCCGCCCGATCCATTGAGCAACTCCACCAAGCGGTCGCAGAAGCATTTGGCCGTGTCACAGTGGATGAATGCCATGCCTACTTCAAAAGCTGTGGATACGCTACACTTGAATGAAAAATGCTCTAGTACTACAGTTGCGCATCTACAATTGCCGATATCATCAGTCGTTTGATATGACTGGAGGGATGGGCATGGATGCTGCAACGGTGAGTCATTGGGCCAATGACTTTTCAGAGATGTGGGAGCAGATCGGCGATTGTTTTGCTCGCAAGGATTTGCGATTTCGGGCGGCGACTTATGTGCAGGGCCTGCTCGGTGATGTTCATCGCAAGAACAGTTGGCAACTGGCTGAACAAGTCGGACTTCAAACGCCCCACGCTTTTCAACGGTTGTTGGGTCGGGCATCGTGGGATGCTCATCAACTGCGCGACCAGGTGCGAAGCTATGCAGTGGATCATTTACTTGGGGATGCGGCCGGCGGGGTGTTGATCGTCGATGAGACGGGCTTTCTGAAAAAGGGCGACAAGTCGGTTGGCGTGCAACGTCAGTACTCGGGCACGGCGGGTCGAATTGAGAATTGCCAGGTGGGTGTGTTTCTGGCGATGGCTTCGTCGCGTGGTCGGGCGTTGATTGATCGGGCGTTGTACCTGCCCAAGGATTGGTGCGAGGATCAGGCACGTCGATCCGAAGCAGGCGTTCCCCGGAAGTGAAGTTCGCCACCAAGCCTCAACTGGCGGTGACGATGTTGCGTCGAGCCGCTGGATGCGGGCCTTGAACCGCGTTGGGTATTGGCGGATGAAGTGTACGGTTCAGACAGTAAAACAAGGCGTTTTTGGAAGATCATGGTCAAGCGTATGTCATGGCGGTGACCTCGCAACAGCAGCTTGTGGGTGAACTTCCAACGGCAACGTGTCGATGCGATCATTGATGATGTGCCTGACGAGCAATGGCAGACGCACAGCATCGGCGAAGGTGCCAAGGGGTCGCGTGTGTATCAATGGGCCGGCGGCAAGTTCGGCGATCCGATCGAACACGAGCGCGGTGATCTGCAAAACTGGTTACTTGTTCGACGCAATGTGGAGCAACCGACTCAACGAGCTTACTATTTTTGTGCTGCTCCGTTGGACGCGACGTTGCAGGACTTGGCGATGGCCGCCGGCCAGCGTTGGGCGATTGAAACATGCTTCCAGACGGCCAAGCAGGAAGTCGGACTCGATGCGTATGAAGTGCGCTCGTGGACGGGTTGGCATCGCCATGTCACGTTGTCGATGTTGGCGTTGGCGTTCTTGAGCGTCGTGCGATCCCAAGTGCACCAGCCCACGGAAAAAGGGGCGTTGATCTGGTCCCGGTAACCGAGCCGGAGATTCGGCGGTTGATGCTGGCAATCGTCTGGCCCCGGTTCAACGACGTAGAACGCGCGTTAGCCTGGTCGGCTTGGCGAAGACACCACCAAGCCGTCGCAAAGTATTACCACTACAGGGCGAGAGAACCAGATCATAATGCGCAACTGTAGTACTAATTCGTTGAACTGCGCTAACGGACGATTGGCACTCAACCAACCCGTGACTCAGGAGAGTCAAGGCTTTTTAAATCACATCAAACATTTGAGTTGTAAAACAAAAAAAGCCGTGCTGCGATAGGCAACACGGCTTTGTTTTTGTATTGGGTTGGATGTCGATTAAACCGGCGAAGGCACGGTTTCGAGCACCTGCTGCATGACACGAGCGGTGGCAACACCGTCTGCATCGTGCATGTACGTCTTGGAGATCACGCGGTGAGCAAACACCGGGATGACGTTGGAAACGATATCGTCAGGCACGACGTAGTCACGCTTGTGCATCAGAGCCGTCGCACGGGCAGCACGAACCAATGCCAGCGAACCACGCGGGGAAACGCCGATCTGCAACTGTTCGTTGTTACGTGTCGCGTTGGAGATCTGAATGATGTAGTCAATCAGTGACGGGTCGATCTGCACTTTGTTAACCATGTCCTGCAAGGTGACCAACTCATCAGCAGTCATCACCGGTTCCAGATCGGAAAGCGATGTGCGTGACGGGTCAAGGTCAAGGATGCGCGACTCATCTTCCGGGGACGGGTAGCCAAGGTGGATACGCATCAGGAAGCGGTCAAGCTGACTTTCCGGCAGGAAGTACGTGCCTTCAAACTCAAAGGGGTTCTGTGTTGCGATGACCATGAAGGGCTGAATGAGTTTGCGGGTCTGTCCATCAATGGAGACCTGCGATTCGTTCATGGCTTCAAGCAAGGCCGACTGCGTACGCGGGGTGGTACGGTTGATTTCGTCTGCCAACAGGACGTTGGAGAAAATGGGGCCCGGCTTGAAAATGAAGTCACCCTTCTGCTGATTCCAGATGGTCACACCCAGAATGTCGCCCGGCAAAAGGTCAGGGGTCATCTGCACACGGCTGATGGTGCAATCAAGACTTTTGGATAGTGCAGTGGCAAGAATCGTCTTACCCACACCCGGCACGTCTTCGATCAGGACGTGGTTCCGAGCCAAGAGGCAGACAATGATCTTGTCCACTGCTGCTTGGTTACCCAGAAAGACTTTTTGAACGTTCTTCTTCAGTAGATCCAGTTTTTGTACCGGCATGCATCAAGCTCCGTCTCAAGAGAGTCACGACAGTATAACAGTTTATAGGCAAGTTGGCACACGTTGTCAGCATCTTCAAAGCATTTTGTCGTCAAACGGACATTTGTGCCGATACAAATCTCTGACGATTGATTGTATCATGGTGTTATACAACGGGATGGCCCAACTTCCTTGACGATCTGACGGCTGATTTATGGATCTGTTCGAACGCCTGAATTTACTGCTGATGAGACTGGCTGGTTATCTGCATAACGAGCCGTTGGTTGTGTTGGTGGAACTGGCATTATTCTGGGCGATCACCTACATGGTGTTCAAATTCCTGCGTGGGACACGTGGCGCCCGAGCCATTAAGGGTGCGGTGTTGGTGCTGATTGTCGCCACCTTGATTATCAAAATTTTAGGCAGTGGCTCGGCTTTTGAGCGCCTGAACTTCATTTACAACAACTTCCTGGGCTATGCCTCGCTGGCCATGGTCATCGTCTTCCAACCCGAACTCCGTCGCGCGTTTGTTCGGTTGGGTGAAGCACGCCTGTTCAGGTCCGCCACAGGTCTCCGTCGAGCACAGGTGATTGAAGAATTGATCAATTCGGTGTCCTATCTGAGTAAAAACAAGATTGGCGCCCTGGTCGTTCTCGAACGTGATGTCGGCCTGGAAGGTGTCGTGCAGGCCGGGACGCAGCTTGATGCCCATGTCTCCAACGAACTGCTTAACACCATCTTCTGGCCCGGCAGTGCCCTGCATGACATGGCGGTGGTGATCCGCGGTGAACGTATCGTCGCAGCGGGTGTCCAGCTTCCCCTTGCCGAAGCCGAGCAGTACAGCCAGGAACTCGGCTCGCGTCACCGTGCAGCCTACGGACTTTCGCTGGAGTGTGATGCCCTGGTTGTCGTCGTCAGTGAAGAGACCGGCACGATCAGTCTGGCAGAACGTGGCCGCCTGGTCCGTAACCTGTCTCCCGATGGCCTGCGTACCGCGTTGGTCCGTGGGATGGGCGAAATGAAAAGTGTGGATAGTGAAGACCTGGCTGCCAGTGTCAAAATGAAGGCCAAGAAATCGGCATAACGGAGTTTAAACCAGCGTGAAATTTCTTTCCTCTGCACATATTCAAGAATACATCACCGTCACCCTCGTGGCTGTGTTGGTCTGGCTGTATGCTGAAGGTGAGAACATCAAAACCTACGAGATGGATATCCCCATCCAGTTCGTCGCTGCAACCGGTCAGGACCTGCTCATCAAGCCCACGCGCCTGGAAGACAACCCGCGTGTAACTTTCCAATGCTCCTCTGCCCAGTATGTTCAACTCGATCAACTCTTTGATGGCAAGGCGATTCCCATCCCCCTGTCCGAAGACCCCAATGCCCCGGATGGTAATCAGCAACTGCTGCTCAAACAGGTGTTCACCTCCCTGCCGATTTTTGCCAATCTCAGTGTGAATATCACTGAGGTCAAACCGGCACAGGTCGTCGTCAACGTCAAGAAACTCCAGGCAGTGGAACTGAAAATCGCCCAGAGTACCGAAGGCGATTCACTGATTCAGGATGTGGTCATCGAACCGGCCACCGCAACATTGCATCTGCCCAAGGATCTGTTGAACAATCTCACGGAAAGTGACACCATCACCGCGAGACTCAACAAGCAGGTGCTTGATCGCCTGACACTGAATCAGTCGCACACCATCGACGGTGTCCAACTGCTGGCCCCGGCAGGTGTCCGTAGTGAGGATGTTCGCATTGACCCGCCTTCAGCCAAGGTGACGTTCACGCTGACCCGCCAGACGAAAAATGCAACGATCTCCAGTATTGCAGTCCGACTGGTCATGCCCGTTGCCTCCATGAGTCAGTATGACGTGAGTCTGGTCAATGATCAGGACAAGCTCATTCGCTCGGTCAAGCTTACCGGCCCCAACGATCTGATTGATGACATCGCATCCCGCAAAATCAAAATCTGGGCGGACCTCAAACTTGAAGCAGACGATCTTGCAAAAGGGGTTGGCAAAGAGTCCATCGCCATCGTCCCCCTGATCCAAAAACCCGAAAGCGTCAAACTCGTCGAAGCCCCGGGTGCGATCAATCTCAAAATCACCGCCAGACAATGACCCTGCCTATTCGTATGGCATTTAGCAGCATTACTTGTGATGTGCGTTCCAATCACAATCGCATCAATCTCCGACACCTGCTAAAATGCCTGTCTTGATACTTTTTGAAACAAACAAGACAGGAGTCAGTGCGATGTCCAGCACCATGACGCAAAGCGATATCAGCGATACCCAGGCTTACTGTGAGCAGTTGGCTGACAAAGCCTATGCCGCCAGCCGGTCACTTTCCAGCGTGCAGAGTAAGCAGCGGATTGCTGCCCTTAACGCCATTGCAGACCGCATTGAAGCTTCCGCTGAGTTACTCAAAACCGAGAATGCCAAGGACCTTGCTGCGGGTCAGGAAAACGGCTTGTCTGCTGCGATGCTTGATCGTCTGAAAATTGATGACGCACGCATCGCATCCATCGCACAATCCGTTCGTGAGATCGCTTCACAGTCTGACCCGCTGGGTGAGATCATTGAAGGTCGCGTGCTTCCCAATGGCTTGAAACTGTCCAAGGTGCGTGTGCCTTTGGGCGTGGTGTTGATCATTTTTGAGTCCCGTCCCAACGTCACCTCCGACGCCGCTGCCCTGTGTATCAAGAGTGGTAACGCCACGATCCTGCGTGGAGGCAAGGAAGCCATTCACTCCAACGCAGCATTAGCGGAATGTGTCCGTGGCGGGTTGGAAGATGCGGGACTCAATCCCGATGTCGTCCAGTTGGTTCAGACCACGGATCGCGCTGCCGTCGGAAGCTTGCTGAAGATGGATGACCGGATCGACCTTGCGATTCCCCGTGGTGGCAAGTCTCTGATCAAAGCTGTCGTCGAACAGGCACACATTCCCGTGATCAAGCATTACACCGGCAACTGTCACGTCTACGTCGACTCCCAGGCCCAGCAGCAAATGGCTATCGACATCTGCATCAATGCCAAGACGCAGCGTACCGGCGTGTGCAATGCCACCGAGACCATGCTCCTGCACAAGGACGTGATTGCATCGGGATTGGGCAAGAAGATTGTCGATGCCCTGCTTGCCAAGGGCGTTGAAATCCGTGGTGATGAGTCGATTCAGAAACTCAACGACCAAGTCAAAGCTGCAACAGATGGCGATTGGGATGAGGAATACTTGGACATGATCGTTGCCATGAAGTCGGTGGGATCGATTGCAGAGGCAACTGCCCATATCAACAAGCATGGCTCACGTCACACCGATGCCATCGTCACCGACAACATCGCTCACGCTGAGGAATTCGTGCAGTCCGTCGATACAGCCAACGCTTTCGTCAACTGCTCCACACGATTCAGTGACGGCGGTGAATACGGTCTTGGTGCGGAAATCGGTATCAGCACCGACAAACTCCACGCACGCGGCCCCATGGGGGCTGCTGACCTGACCACCTACAAGTGGGTCATGTACGGCAACGGGCAAGTTCGTGGGTAATCAAACATTGATGGATGAACCACAGAGACACAGAGTTCAAACAAAGACAAGACTTTTTCTCTTTTCGACTTCTATGACTCTGTATTGAAGACTTAAACGAGACGTACTCGCCATGACTCAAAGCAACCCACTCATCATCTTCGACCTCGGCCGCGTCATGGTGGATATCTGCAACAACTGGCAGGAAGCTGCCTCGCGTGCAGGTGTCGAGCTTGATGCATCGGACTACCACAAAGCTCACGACCAGATCAATGGCCCCTTACTCACTGCCATGGAGACCGGGCAGATTGATATCGATGAGTTCTCTGACGCGGTTAGCCAACTGGTCAATAAACCGGCTGCGGACATCAAGGCAACTTTTCTGATGTGGCTCAAAGACCCGATGCCAGGCATGATTGATTTAGTCAAGCAACTCAAAGCTGACGGCTACAAAACAGCTTGTCTTTCCAACACCAGTCACATGCACTGGGACATGATGCTCGATCCGACATCCGAGCATTTCCTGGCGTTGGACGAGATATTTGATTACCCCATGGCAAGTCATCTCATCGGTATCATGAAACCGGATGACGCAATTTATGAACACGCTCAAAAGCACACCGGCTTTGATGCCTCACAAATCGTCTTCTTTGATGACAATCATGCCAACATTGAAAAAGCCAATTCAATCGGGTGGAACGCAACACTCATCACACAGGACAAACCTGTCATCGATCAAGTCAAAGCTGCATTGAAGATGTGATGTTGATTCGTTGTTCAAATGAGTTTGCTTTGACGTTCAACATAATGTGACACAGCAATAGCTGCACCACTGCGTGATGCTGAAACGTCGAAGACGTTTATCAAAACGAATCACACCAACGGTTGTCCCGGCAGCAACGGTGGCACAGGGCAATCCAGGGAATCCACAATCGCGCGGAACAACTCCGCTTCACGCACGGTCACCTGCCCGTCACTGCTGATCGCGTTGGCCAATGCATGGACGACTTTTCGCTTGGGACCGGGTTTGAGTTTAGCCAGTTCGTCCAATGCCTCACCCACCGCTTTGAGACTGCATGCTTTGACATCCAGCAGTTCAATCCCACGCAGGTGAGTGCCCAATGCGGATCGCGCACTTTCAAATGCTTTGGTAACTTCATCCGGGTCCGATGTGCCGACGTAAGCTAACGTCGAAAGTACTGCGTTGATCTGGCGGAGGACCGGGTGTAACTGCCCATGAACCGCTTTGACCTCCGTCGGTTGGTTACCGAATGCAGGTTCCAGATGATGCATCAGGATTCGTTGCAGTGTCCATTCCCAGAGACTGATTTTTTCATCCGCACTGATCAGCGCAATGACGTTTTTCTTGAACGTTTCATATTGCTTGGGTGACAACTCACGCAGTGATGCGATGGCAATATCAATCAAGGCTAACGGTGCAGCTTCATCAAGCACCGTCACCATCGGTTCCAAACGCAGTGTATCGCGATAGACCTGATCGTCAGCATGTTGCTCAAGCTGTTTGATCTGTTTTTCACGGATGTTTCTGTCATCATCGATGAGTAAGGCATAGACCAGGGCACGGGCGCCATAGGACTCACGGGCAGCACGGATCACCGGGTCGGGCATCTTGTTCATGAGTTGGTTGGCATAGTTGATATGTGCTTTGGAGACATGGCCGATCTGGTTGATGCCTCTGTCTTTGGCAACAGGTTCAAGCTCGATGGACTCTACGGGCGGTGGCGGAGTTTGTGCTGCTGCAGCCATCATGCCCATGGCCGCCATTCCCGCGAGATTGCCCCGTGAACGCTCCGTTTGTGATTGGGATGATTCATGTTTAACGGGTTTGAGTTTGATATTCTTGAGATTGCCATCAAAGCTCGGATCGATTCGTTTGATGCGCAATTCCAATGGGGGGTGCGTTGCCATGGACGAACCGAGCCAATGGGCGACACCTTCACCAAAGAACATGTGACTGGCTTCCTCGGCACTCGGAGCATCAATATGCGAACCGGCGGACTTGCTGGATTCAAACCCACGACTGGCGACGGCAATGCGCTTCAGCGCACCGGAGATGCCATCGGGATTACGCGTGAACTGCACGGCCGAGGCGTCAGCCAGAAATTCGCGTTGGCGTGAGACCGCTGCCTTGATGAGGTTGGCAAAGAACACACCGGCATAACCAATGACCAGCAACACGGCCCCGAGAATCAAAAACGGGATCGGGTTGTTCTTGTCGTTACTTCGACGTGAAGCGCCGCTGTACATCGCCATGCGAATGATGATCATGCCGATCAAACCAATGAGCAGGATGCCATGGATCACCCCCATAAGTCGGATGTTTAATCGCATATCACCGTTGAGAATGTGGGAAAATTCGTGTGCCATGACGCCTTGGAGTTCATCACGGGATAGTTCCTCCACGCAGCCACGCGTCACACCAATGACAGCATCACTGGGCGAGAAACCCGCAGCAAAGGCATTGATGCCCTTCTCGTTATCCATCATGTAGACAGGTGGCACGGGAACGCCTGAAGCGATCGCCATCTCTTCGACAACGTTGAGCACTTTGCGTTCAGTCAGGTCACCGGTGGCATTATTCAGTAACCGCCCGCCCAGTGATTCGGCAATGACTTTGCCCCCGGCCCGCAGTTGGCCGAGCTTGTACAGTGAGCCCAGGACGACCACGCCGATGACAATACCGCCGACAATCAGCAGCAGTTGTGGATTCCAGATGGCGATCTCAACGGGACCACCCTGCGCCTGTTTGGACTGTTGATACATGGCTGCGCCGACGACCAGCACACTGACCGCAACATAGGTGAGCACGATGATCGCGATCACCGCTGCAAAAAACATCCAGACCAGATAGCCGGTCTTCTGGCGGGCTTTATCCTGATGGGCGAAAAAGTCCATAGCCATAAGGAAACCTTGATAAGGGACTAGCGACTTGGGACTAGGGACTAGTAAGAAAAACTACGATACGGGTAGGACGTCATTGGTTTGGGGCTAGTCCCTAGTCGCTAGTCCCAAGTCCCTGATTTCCTCAGAACTGAACCTTCACCGCTTCGCGTTCTTCTTCGACTTTGACTTCAAAGAGCTGAGCTTCGTTGAAGTTGAATGTGCCTGCGATGAGATTGCTGGGGAAGACTTCGCGTTGCGTGTTGTAGGTGGTCACAGCATCATTGTATGCCTGGCGTGCAAAGGCGATTTTGTTTTCCGTGCTGGTCAGTTCCTCCATGACCTGGGACATCTGCGTGTCTGCTTTGAGATCAGGATAGGCTTCCATGACAGCAAAGAGTCGGCCCATGGCACCGGTTAATGCGCCTTCAGCACCCATGAGTTGCTGGATGGCCTGGGCGTTGGCAGGATTGGCTGCAGCATCGCCGGAGATTTGCACCGCTTGATTACGGGCACTGATGACCGCATCGAGTGTTTCGCGTTCGTGCTTCATGTAGCCCTTGGCTGTTTCGACGAGATTCGGGATCAGGTCGTAACGGCGTTTAAGCTGGACATCGATTTGCGCAAAGGCATTTTTGAAACGGTTACGAAGTTTCACCAGGCCGTTGTAGACGCCCATGACCCAGAGGAAAAGAATAAGTCCAAGGAGTACGAGTCCGCCGATGACGCAGAGAAGAATGATGGTGCCGGTACCCATGAGTTGATTACCTTTTTGTTGGTGTAGTGCAATTCGACAGCTATAGGATACATGATCTGCGACTTGCGTTGGTGGGAAACGCAGCCGACTCCGTCACATTTCTGGTGATGGTTAATGCATCATCCAATTTTTCAACGTCCCCAATGCTGCCATAAGAAACATGCCCAATGCGATCAGGCCGAAGATCATCTGACACTCCTTTCGTGTTGTTGTGTCAGAGATGATTATCGTCGGTTGGTGTGTTGCAAAGGCGGGAAAAGGGACGGGTGGAGTTGCATGTTTCTGATATCTTCATGAGATTGAAATATGTACACAGAAGCACATGAACACTTCCGTCACTGCTGCGTAGGCGGGAGTCCAGTGGTAGGTGCAAGTGTTTACAGAATGCCACTGGATTTCCGCCTGCGCGGGAATGACGAATTGTTGAAATTCAAATTTTAAGTTTGATATACGATTTCATCTGGCGGCTTGTGTTTAGCGCAATAAAAAAACGCTGACAACCGTGGTGATTGTCAGCGTTGAATTTGTAAACCATTTCCGTTGTTTCAAAAGAAACTTCCGGGGGCGGGACTTCCGGGGGTTAGTCGAGGTTCATGGTCAAGAGGAACTCGGCATTGGTCTTGACGCGTTCCAGGCGGTTCTTGAGCAGTTCCATGGCTTCGACTACGTTCATGTCGGCTAAGACCTTGCGGAGTCGGTATGTGAGTTCCAGTTCCTTGGGGTCCATGAGCAGTTCTTCACGACGCGTGCCCGAAGCTGCGATGTCGATGGCAGGATAGGTACGCTTTTCGACCAGGCGACGGTCAAGGTGCAATTCCATGTTACCGGTGCCCTTGAACTCTTCGAAAATGATGTCGTCCATTTTTGAGCCGGTGTCGACGAGTGCGGTGGCGATGATGGTCAGTGAGCCACCGTTTTCAATGGCACGAGCTGAACCGAGGAACTTACGCGGACGCTGTAATGCATTGGCATCCAGACCGCCGGTGAGGATCTTGCCTGAGTGCGGCATTTCCTGGTTGTAGGCACGGGCCATACGGGTCAGCGAGTCCATGAGGATGACCACGTGTTCGCCGAATTCGACTGCACGACGGGCCTTTTCGATGACCATTTCACAGACCTGCACGTGACGCGAGGTTTGCTCGTCGAAGGTCGATGCAATGATCTCAACTTCGGGCGGGGTGTTGTGACGGAAGTCGGTGACTTCTTCAGGACGTTCGTCGATCAGAAGCACGATGACCTTACAGTCGGGATAGTTGGTGATCACCGAGTTAGCCAGCGACTGCATCATGACCGTCTTACCGGTACGCGGCGGAGCCACGATCAGACCACGTTGACCACGACCGATCGGAGTGACCAGGTCGACGACACGCATGGACAGATCACGCTTGGAACCATCGCCCTGTTCGAGGATGAAACGCTGATACGGGTGTAACGGTGTGAGGTCTTCGAAGTTGCGGATGTCGTTAAGGTGATCTGGCGGTTGGCCGTTGACTGCATCAACTCGCAGCAAGGCGAAGTATTTTTCCGATTCCTTGGGAGGGCGGATTGTGCCTTGGACGATGTGACCGGGCTTAAGACCGAAGCGACGAATCTGCGACGGTGAGACGTAGATGTCATCAGGGCATGCCAGGTAAGAATATTCCGGTGAACGCAGGAAACCAAAGCCGTCGGGCAGGATTTCGAGCACACCTTCGCCGTACATCAGACCCTGGTTTTTGATGCGGGCCTTGAGGATATGGAAGATGAGTTCCTGCTTCTTGAGACCTGCATGGTTTTCGACGTTTTCGGCCTTGGCCAGTTCGACCAGTTCGTCGATTTCCATTTTCTGGAGGTCGCGAATGGAGACGTCGGACTGCTTGGCCTGATCGTACTTTGCCTGTGTTTCGGCATCGAGTTTGGCGTCGGACTCATTGGGGCGTTCGCGGTGTTGGCCACCGGTATAGGTCCCCCCCCCGGAGTTGCCCCCGGAGTTCCCCCCGTAGTTACCGCTGTTATTTCCGCCCTGCTGGTTGTAATTCTGACCACCGCTGCGGTTGTTGAACTTGTTGTTGTTCCCACGACGGCTGCGGTAGGTGCGGTTATTGTTGTTGAACTTGTTTTGCTGACGAGAGCGATTGTCATTGTCCTGGCGGGGATGTTGACGTTGCTGATCGTTGTCGCGTGAGGGTTGGTTCTGTCCCTTGTCCTGATTTTCAGAAGCTTGTGCCTTGGGCTCTTCCTGCTTGGCGGGCGCATCTGATTCGTTGGACTCAGACTTGGGTGCGGGCGCTTCGTCGGCGGATTCCTTGGCTGCGGGGGCAGAGGTGGGTTCATCATCAGCACTGAATGCTTCTTCGGCTTGGGGCTTTTCCTGGAAAAGTTCTTCGCTTGCTTCTGCAGCTGCCTTGGCCTTTTTGGTCGTAGCTTTCTTCTTGCTGACTTTCTTTTTCTTGGTGGTCTTGGCCATTGCCAATGACTCTCCTATAAACAGAGTTTTTCAGTTGTGGCGGGAGATCCATGAGGAAAGAGGCAAATGTTGCTTCTCCATAAGCTCAACCCAATGGGTCGCCCTGTTGCTTCCGTGCGTGTAAAACAGTTTTCAGGGTGCAAACCCCAAACAATGTAACTTGTACTGCTTCGTGGGACTGGAAACCTTCAACGAAGGAATCCCCAATCCCGGAAAAGCGATAGCTTTCCAACTACTCCGATGATCTGAACTGTTTTTTCGGTAAAACGCGTCAGGCGGTATCAGGTACTGATCTGCGACTTAGGGTCAGGTGATTGGAGAATACTGGAAAGAACAATGCGGATTTGATCGAAACAATCTTTCTCCCCGTCATTGTTGTTAACTACATAATCGGCACAATTTGCCTTGGTGTCAAGTTCCATTTGATTTTTCTGGCGACGGGCCAATTCCTCGGCACTCCAGCCCCGAGATTCTCGGACACGCTGGCGTCGAATTTCTTCCGTGGAGGCGACAAAGATAGTGACATCCACCTCAGAGTCAAGTCCGGCTTCAAATAAAAGTGGACAATCTTCCACAATCGCGACCACGGTGTCATCTGCCAAGAGACGCTGACGCATGGCCTGGCGTTGGTGATGCACATAAGGATGAACGATCGATTCAAGCTTTTTCAGGGCCAGGGGATCGGAAAAGACCACCTGAGCCAGAGCCTTGCGGTCCAGATTACCCAAATCATCAAAAACAGCCGGGCCCCATTTCTCAAGGACCTGTTCAATGATGCCTTGATCGGACATGGCCTGTCGGGAAAGTGCATCCGCATCAATGATGCCACAGCCTTGTTGTGCCATAAGGTTGGCAACAAAGCTTTTGCCCGAGCCGATCCCGCCGGAGAGTCCGATGACCGGTTTATTGCCGAATTTCCAGGTTTGCTTCATTGATTTTTAATATGAGGTCAGGTCATTGTTCCGTTACAGGTCACAGCATAATTCACCTGTCACGATGATGCACACACCGGCCCTACGATCAAGCCGGTGATGGCTGTAATGATTGAACCTTTCAGCCCCCCCAATTATTCCGCGGGAATTTCCGGGTGAGCCGGGTCCCAGTGTTCCATGAGTTGCAGGAAGCTTACCAGAGCATCCCGTAAATGCTGCTGAGCATGTGTCAGTTGCTGGCCCCGTGCAATGTGATCCAGGCCTAAGAGGATTTCCTGCGAGCGTTGGACGTAAAGTTTATGGACTTGATCGATCATTTTCTGGACTTGCTGACCGTAAACAACTGCCAGTTCATCCATGGCTTTGCGGAAGACGGTTTCGTCAACCTGCCCGTTTTCTCCCTTGGGCATGCTTGCGTAGGCTTCATCCAACGCCATCGTCACCTGCTTATGCAACTCCGCTTCAAGGTCCGGCAAGGCGTTGGCGACAATCTGCTGGATGCTGCTTCGCAGTTGGAGCGTCAGTTCCTCGGGTGCCTTGCGGATCAGGGCTTCGAGTTGGTCGGTGGCCTGCGGGGCATAGGCAATGAGTTGACGTGTGAGTTCGGGACGTGATGCGTCGATCTGCTGACGCGTGTAACTTTCAAGGCTCAGGATCACCGTCCGGGCATCGAATTCAGCAACTTTGAAGTAGGCGATCATCAGGTAAAAGGACAAGGCAATCAAGGCAACGACCATGATGACCAGTGAGTTGGATTTGCGTCGACCTGCTGAGTGTAATGCGTCATCCAGGGCGCCCTGGAGTCGGATCATGCGTTCTTCGAGTATTTTGGTATCGCTCATGATGGATGTCTTTCAATGCGAGATTCAGGTGAAAAAGTAAGTAACCAGGCAACGGGTTATTCAGATGTTTTCTCTGCCATGAGTTGGCTGTCGAGATACATCAGCAGGTGGTGAATCAATTCACGTTCAACCTGCTCCTGAGTCTGCTTGTCCACAGGTGGGACATCGATTTTTTCGAGAATGTTGTAGACCTTGTGCAATTCGTTGGTGAACAGGACATCGGCCTTGGCGGTGACGGTTTTGGACTCGCGGTCCAATGCATCGGTGAGATGCTCCATGATGCCATGGGCACGGTCATCGCTGAGATAGGGAAATTGTTTTTCCGTTTGTTTCTGAATGGATTGAGCGACCCGTGTCACGGATGCATTGATCTGGGTTAACACATCATCATGAATCTGGCCAGGCAGTTCCTTGAGCATGACATCTGCATCATCACGCAGTGTCGGGGCAATTTTGACCAGCCGGTCTTTGATTTCTTTTGCATAGACCGGAGCAACCTCATGCAGAACCGGGTTGATTTTCTGAGCCACATCCTGCCCGAGTATCGGCAGGCGTTCGGTGAGTTGCTGTTGAACCAGTGAACGGTTGAAGTTTTCCGTAACCCGCCAGTAAATCCTGGCACCGAAGATCAACATGACCGCTACGAGTGCAGCGATGAGCAGCATCAACTGGACGCGCGATGCACGCTGGATGTCATAGAGCTTGCTCAGTTTTTTGTGTGCATCAGCCAGTGAATGCTCAATGGCATTGAGTGTCCCCTGGCTTTCAGGTGTGCCCGGTGATGGTTCTGTCATGATACTGGTCTCCTGTGGACATGATGTGATAACAACGCTGATAAGACACCGGTGTGACGCGGTGAATAATGACAGATTCAATGATACCGCTGTGCCACGACACAGCGCATCCCCACCGGAAATTCTGGAACGTTTTAACGCATTTGAGAAATGGCAAAGGCTCTTCTCTTCCCTTGCAAATCATCATTGCGTGACAGGCGGTTGAACAAAGAATGGTGCTTAAGAACAAGCAGATACGCCCGTGACCCGCAATACGTACAGGTACATGGTAACTGTCGGTTATCTGATGTCAATGACTTTAGTTGTACCCTGATCACAGGCGCAGGGTGACCGACATGCGAGCCGTGCATGATTGTGTGAAGGGATGTGTGCGATGGGTTGGTTTAAGCGTTGCCGCGAATGGTCAGCGGGGTGACTTTCTCGACATTGCCTGCAGCGATTTTGTCAAAGCCGCTGCCCAGTTCGCCGATGGGGTCCGGCGGTGCGATCTCAACGACCTTCTCACCGAGCTTGGCTTCACCGGCCTGGACCTTGGCTTCGAACTTCTTGCACTCGGCAAGCAGCGTCTCCATGATCTCTTCCTCGGGGACGTTGGCGACTTTCTGCCCCTGGACATAAATGATCCCACGGCGGTCACCGGCAAAAATCGCGACGTCGGCCCCCTCGGCTTCACCCGGACCATTGACGATGCAGCCCATCACAGCGACCTTGATCGGCAGCTTGATCTCACTCTTGAGTTGCTTGCGGACATCCTGCACCAAAGTGAACAAATCCACCTGAATACGCCCACAGGTCGGGCAGGCAATCAGGTCCACGCCCTTGCGCTCACGCAACCCAAGACAGTAAAGCATCTCAAAGGCGTCTTCGACTTCATACACCGACGAAGAGGCATAGCTGATACGCACGGTGTCACCAATGCCGTTGGCAAGCAACGTACCCAACGGGACACACGAACGGATCATCGCTGTCTCACGCGGGCCGGCATGGGTCACACCCAAATGCAGCGGGTGGTCAAAACGCTTGGAGATTTCCGTGTAAGCATCAATGACCAACGTGGGGTCCGTGCTCTTGGCGGAGATGGTGATGTCGTAAAAGTCGTTGTCGTAGAAGATGTCCAGATACTCTTCGAGCTTGGTGATCATGATGGCAAGGAAATGCCCATGCTTGTTGTCACCAAAGACGCCGCCGAGTTCCTTGAGACGTTTTTGCTTGTCGCGACGTTCGACGATGGAGCCTTCGTTCACGCCGATGCGAATGGGCACCTTGTGTTCCTTGCAGGCAGCGATGACGGTTTCGACTTGTTTGCGATCCTGAATATTGCCGGGGTTTAAGCGAATCTTGTGAACCCCCGCTTCGATGGCTTCCAGGGCACGCTTGAAGTGAAAGTGCACGTCAGCGACGATCGGAACCTGCACCTGGGGCATGATGTGCTTGAGTGCTTCGGTGTCCTTGGGTTCAGGGACAGCCACGCGGACCAGTTCGGCGCCGGCGGCAGCGAGTTTGTTGATCTCGGCAACACAGGCATCCACATCATGGGTGTAGCCTTCAGTCATGGTCTGAACCACCACGGGGGCATCACCACCGATGGCAACTTTGCCAACGCGGTCATCACCAACGATCACTTGACGGGTTTTTCGACGCTGCTGCATGTATCTGAAACCTTGCGGGTTGAGTGTAGTCTTTTGATTGAGAAAGGCATTATACATAAACAGGCAGTAGTGAATAGGGAGCAGGGAGTAGAAAAGGCAGAAGACCCAAGGCACAGTGCGAGCACAAGGTTGTCCGTACCCGTCAGATTCGACCTGCGGTCTCAGCTGGCGGCTTGTGTTTGGCAGCAGAGACTTTCATACCACCTACCCAACATAATCTGACCTACTCCCTAAAAAAACAGCCCCTTGGTCATCGGAGCAGACCAAGGGGCGTGTGATTGTCACGGTGATGCGTTTAGATCAAGGCAGTGAACTTGCTTAGGTTTCTCCCCATTTCGTTTGGGGTTGCCTCAGTCAAGTTATGAACTTGGGGCTGTAATTTACAGCATGTCCTTGAGGGCCTTGAGCGGACGGATTTTGACCGTCTTGCTGGCAGGCTTGGCTTTGAAGATGATTTCTTCGCCGGTGAAGGGGCTGATCCCCTTGCGTGCCTTGGTGGCCGGCTTCTTCTTGACAACGAACTTGGCCAGGCCCGGCAGGCTGAACTGCTGGGGACCGCGGGGGCCGAGGTTTTTCTTGATGATGCCCGAGAGTGAGTCGAAGACTTCGCCGACCTGCTTCTTGGTCAGACCGGTTTCTTCAGCAATGGTGCTGTAGATTTCGCTCTTGGTCGGGGCTTTCTTGACTGGGGTTGCTTTCTTGGTCGAGGCAGCTTTCTTTTTAGCCATGTTTATGCTCTCCTTGCATGGTTGGCTTTCGATTGGATATCAATCCGTGACTTATCGAATTTTATTGAATATTCGATCTCCGTGATGCCCAATATCGCTGTTTTTATAGGATTTTCTTCATTTTTTTTGCTCAAACCCCCTGAAAATGGGTAAAAATCCCGTTTTTGGGTGTCAATGTGGATAACTTTTTCGCGGGTTGTGCGCATTTGGGCCTTGTATAGCAGTCTGAAATGAAGCTCAAAGATGTGCTTTGAGATGACGTTTCGTTGCCATCATTCTGCTGAAATAATCGGCTGCCAGTCGTGATCAACGACACGTCGTGCAATGTCATTCGGGAGTGAAGTGAATCATACGGTGATCCGTGCCCGTCAGATTCGACCTGCGGTCTCATCTGGCGGCTTGTGTTTGGTAGCAGAGACTTTCCATACAACCAACCCAACGTAATCTGTCCCTAATCCCTAATCCCTAATCCCTAATCCCTAATCCCTAATCCCTAATCCCTAATCCCTAATCCCTAATCCCTAATCCCTAATCCCTAATCCCTAATCCCTAATCCCTAATCCCATCCAATGTCAATATGGCAGGGAGATTTGCCAAATGGGGTGTCTTGGCAGGTAGATTGTCCCAAAATCGCCTGAAAATTGTGTTTACAGCGTGTTTTTTCTGGCATCGGGTTTGCCATTGGGTATAGCGACTGCCAGGAAAAGGCTGGCGGGATGAACTTAAAGACTCAAACTGGAGGTTAGCACAATGTCAAAGACCATCGGCATTGACTTAGGAACAACGAACTCGGTAGTCGCCATCATGGAAGCTGGCCAGCCGAAAGTACTCATTAACGCACAGGGCGCTCGTACCACCCCGTCCATCGTCGGTTTCACTGACAAGGGGGATCGCCTTGTGGGTCAGCCTGCCAAGCATCAGCAGGTGACCAACCCCACCAATACCGTGTACTCCATCAAGCGATTCATGGGCCGTCGTCACTCCGAAGTGGCCAGTGAAGAAAAGATGGTTCCCTATAAGGTTACCGGTGGCAGTGACGAACTGGTGAAGGTCGAAGTCCGTGACAAGACCTACACCCCGCAGGAAGTCTCGGCCATGGTGCTTCAGGCACTCAAGAAGACGGCTGAAGACTATCTTGGTGAGAAGGTGGAAAACGCAGTCATTACCGTGCCTGCCTACTTCAACGACTCTCAACGTACAGCCACCAAGGAAGCCGGTCAGATCGCAGGCCTTAACGTCCAGCGTATCATCAATGAACCGACCGCTGCGGCTTTGGCATACGGTCTGGACAAGAAAGCCAACGAAAAGATCGCTGTCTTTGACCTGGGTGGTGGTACCTTCGATATCTCCATCCTTGATATCGGTGATGGCGTCTTTGAAGTGCTCTCAACCAACGGCGATACCCACCTGGGTGGTGACGACTGGGACGAAGCCCTGATCAACTACCTGGCTGATGAATTCAAGAAGACTGAAGACATCGACCTGCGTGATGATGCCATGGCATTGCAGCGTCTGAAGGAAGCTGCTGAAAAGGCCAAGTGCGAACTGTCGACCACGACGGAAACCACGGTCAACCTGCCGTTCATCACCGCCACGCAGTCCGGTCCCAAGCACCTTCAGATTTCCATCAGCCGTTCGAAGTTTGAGCAGATTTGTGGTGATCTCTTTGACCGTATCCGCACCCCGGTGCTCAAGGCCATTGAAGATGCCGGTCTTGCCAAGTCCGAGATTGACGAAGTCGTTCTCGTCGGTGGCTCGACCCGTATTCCCAAGGTCCAGGAAATCTGTAAGGAAATCTTTGGCAAGGAACCCAACAAGTCCATCAACCCTGACGAAGTGGTCGCCATCGGTGCTGCCATTCAGGGTGGTGTGCTCCAGGGTGACGTCAAGGACGTGTTGTTGCTGGACGTGACCCCCCTGTCTCTTGGTATCGAAACCATGGGCAGCGTGATGACCAAGCTCATCGAAAAGAACACCACGATCCCGACCTCCAAGAAGGAAGTCTTCTCCACGGCTGCTGACAACCAGACATCGGTGACGATCCACGTCCTTCAGGGTGAACGCGAAGTGGCTTCGGGTAACCGCACGCTTGGCCGTTTTGACCTGACCGACATCCCGCCTGCACCGCGTGGCATGCCGCAGATCGAAGTCGAGTTCGCCATTGATGCCAACGGTATCCTCAAGGTCTCGGCAACCGACAAGGGCACCGGCAAGACCCAGAACATCGAAATCAAGGGTTCCTCTGGTCTCTCAGAAGAAGAGATCGAAAAGATGCAGAAGGATGCTGAAGCACACGCTGACGAAGACAAGAAGCAGCGTGAACTCATCGATGCTCGCAACCAGGGTGAGCATCTTGTTTACGAAACCCGTAAGCAACTCAAGGAACATGAAGACAAGGTCAGCGAAGACATCAAGAAGCAGATCGAAGACGCTGCAGCTGATCTGGAAGAAAAGGTCAAGGGTGAAGACGCCCAGGCCATCAAGGATGCCATCACCAAGCTCGGTGAAGTCTCCCAGGAACTCGGTAAGGCCGTCTACGAAAAGATGGCTGCTGAGCAACAGGCTGCCGGCGGCGGAGCAGGTGGCGCAGCTGATGCCGGTGCTCAAGCCGGTGGTAAGGATGACGATGTCATCGACGCCGAATACGAAGTCAAGGAATAAACCTTGCCTGACAATTAAACCTGATACCAACCCCGTGTTTCATCTGAAGCACGGGGTTTTTTATTGATTTGCAGGATTCAATGCTCACCTGCATAATAAACTTACCTGACCTTATGAACCCATAATCTCTGCAAGAAACACCGCCTGTTTTGCGAAGAACCATCATCAAATTCATTGACCGGTTGTTACACATCCGAATGCAACTGCCGCGTTTTGATGTGCAACCCAATGATGCCTTTATCTGCTCCTGGCCTCGATCAGGCAACACGTGGCTCCGTTGCGTGATGTACTACGCGCTGCATCCGGATGCTTCTGAGCAAGTGCCAGATCTGGATCAGTGGATGCCGATGATGGATGAGAGTTTCAATCGGCGTACAACCCTCAAACGGTTTGAAGGTCAGTCACATCGACTGCTTAAATCACATGATGGTTACCTGCCCTACATGCTCAAAGGCAAAGTCGTTTACATCATTCGAGATGGACGTGATGCAACCGTATCGCTTTACAACTATCGAATGCAGATGAAGCACGTCGACCTGCCCTTTTCTGACTTTTTGAAAAATGTCATCTCCGAGAAATATCGCTTCGGTTCATGGCACAAACATGTCGCCAGTTGGCTGCCCCATTTGGATCATCCCAACGTGTTGGAGATTCGATATGAACAGATGCTCCAGGACATGCATGTGACGACCAAACGTGTCTTTGAGCACATCGGCATGACAGTGTCGGATCAACAGATCAACCATGGCATCGAACGCGCCAATTACGCCAACATGAACAAGCTCTTCCAGGTCGGTGCCAATCGTCGTGGCAGAACATTCCAAAAAGCAGTCGGCGGACGTTCAGGCGGGTGGCGGAAATATTTCACACAAGACGATCTGGACCTGTTCATGCACTATGCATCCCAGACCATGAATGATGTTGGCTATGACATCACGCTGAAAGTCACAGATCCGTCGGAGTAACGAACCTGTGTCTACAACCACAGTGCGAGATTCAGTGAATGTTACTTGAGTAACTGCTGCCAGAACGCAGCCAGATCTTTGGCCAACTGCTGTCTGTCATGATGTTTTTTGACGTATTCAATCCCCGCCTGCCCCATGGCAGTCCGACGTTGACGATTAGTTGCCAGTGTCAGGATGGCATCAAGCCATTGCTCGGTCGATGTCGCGCATAACCCCGTTGGTGAAACATCCGGATCACCGGCGGAAGTGATATTCTCCCCAACACCATCCCCCACCCACGGCATGCCATGCGCCATGTACTGAATGACTTTAAATGGACATTTGCCACGTGTCCACGTGGTGTCGGGCATGGGACATAAACCGATATGACATTCACGCAACGCCTTATATTGCTCCAATTCAGACCAACTGCGAAAATCGACAGGCAGATCGCCAAACGACATCGGAGTATGGGCAACCAACCGGAGTTTGATTGACGGGTGTTTTTGACACAATGTCTCCCAAACGGGTCGAATGCGTTCCAGGTAAATCTGGGTACTACTCGAACCAAGCCACAGCAGTTCGATTTCACCCGTGTCCGGGCGTGACGGCGAGATGTCCATCGGCATGTCAATGGCCATCGGCAGCAACTGTGACCGATCGCAAAACGGATCAGCCAAGGCCTGAAGATACCGACTGGCGGGGAGCGTTGCGTCGCATTGCTTAAGCAATTTGGAAAAGCGGTACTGTCTGGATTGCGAGTTGGAGCCAGAATTCTTTGAGGAGTAGAAAACCGGATCGTCAAAGTCGAATACCAACGTCTTGGCCTTCTTCCGGAGACGGCCAAGATGCGGGAAGGTAATCAAGTGACGATGCCACCAGATCCCGTCGAAATCTTTGAGTTCATTGAGTAATCGATACTGTCGGATATAGCCTTTGGGCAGTGTGATGGGAATGACCTCAATGCCCATTTGTTTGAGGATTGGCAGATAACCCAGCACCCGCTGTCTATAGCTGGCAGAGTCGGGTTTTCGTGTGACGGCAGCTATTTTCAACTGCGGCTTGATCTCAACTGTGTTGGTCAGATCCATTGCATGGTAGTATACTTCCAAACGATTCGATGTGACGCAAAGTCCATAACACCCCATGAGTTTAAGCCAATAAACAAGAGTCGAATTGATGGCCAAATTGTTCCGTGAATTTCTCCGTCACACGCTTTACCGTGGCAAAGGCAACCTTTACACCTTGGATGACCCCTACCGGACCATTTCCAAGGTACTCGATACTCAGTCCATTACAGGTATCATTGATGCCGGGGCCAGTGATGGGCGTGTCAGTGAACGTTTTGCCAGGCGATTCCCACAGGCCAGATTCTATCAATTTGAACCCAATCCGATTTACCGTGAGGCATTGGAACAGCAGTCTCAACAAGATTCGCGGTATCATCCCTACCATGTTGCTTTATCCAATGAACCAGGAGAATTGGAACTGCAGAACACGCAGTCTCCGGGGAATGTTTCGTTTTTCAAACCCAATGACATGATGCTGCGACGTTATGCAGAGGGTTCGAAAATTCAGAACACCATCAAGGTCCCAGTGACGACTTTGGATCAATGGTGGCAGGAGAATGGCAAGCCCGATGTCCAATTGATGAAGTTCGATATTCAAGGCAGCGAAGCCCGCGCTTTGGCTGGCGCAACTCAATTACTCGACAGCGGTGTGCTGGCAATTTACAGTGAAGTCTATTTCAATGCGATGTATGAAGGCGGTGCCTTGTTTGGGGATATTGACAAAGTTTTGAGAGATCGCGGATTCGTACTCTACAATTTTTATTCTGCCAGACATGATCCAACGGGCTCAGGCATGTTACTCTGGGGCCATGGTCTATTTGTCCATGCACAACGTTTAAATATCCATTGAGTACAAGAACGCTAAACCATAAGCTCGCAGGTTTGCATGTAACCTGATTAGCAGACGGGTATCCAAGTCATGAAGATTGTCATACTGGCAGGTGGATTGGGAACAAGACTCGGTGACATTACCGAAGTCCGCCCTAAACCCATGGTCGAGATCGGCCGACATCCCATCATCTGGCATATCATGAAACACTGTGCAAGCTATGGTTTCAATGAGTTCTATGTCGCATTGGGATACAAGGGAGATGTCATCAAACGATATTTCATGGATTACTATGCCATGAACTCCGATGTGGTGGTGGATCTCAAACAAGGTGATCTGCAGATTCTCCAGAGGCATCGTGAAGACTGGCGTGTCCATTTGATCGACACCGGCTTGCAGACACTCACAGGCGGTCGTCTCAAACGCATGCTCCCGCATTTGGGTGATGAGACATTCATGCTCACCTATGGTGATGGGGTCTGCAATGTGAACCTGCATGATTTGCTGACATGTCATCAGCAAAAGCAAGCTTTGGCGACAGTGACCGCGGTACGTCCTTCAGCACGGTTTGGCAATCTCGTACTGGACAATGATCGCGTCACCCGTTTCACGGAAAAGAATCAGATCGGTGCAGGCTGGATCAATGGTGGGTTCATCATGATGCAACCTCAGATTGATCAGTACCTGCCAGACGAGGATGTATCACTGGAACAACACACACTTGAAGCGCTTGCTTCTGATGGTAAACTGGCCGCCTTTTGCCATGAAGGTTTCTGGCAATGTATGGATACCAAACGTGAGGTTGATCTGCTTAACCGACTTTGGGAGCAACCGGATTGTCCCTGGAGGAACTGGCGTGAGTGATGCAAAAGCATTCTGGCTTGATCAACCTGTTCTGGTCACCGGCGCGACAGGTGTTCTAGGCGGTTGGGTCGTCCGACGATTGCTCGATCACGGGGCACAGGTTACCTGCCTTGTCCGTGATCATGTTCCCCGCAGCATGCTGCTGGATGAATCATTCACCCAACGCGTCAATCTGGTTTATGGTGATATCACCGACCAGCTTTTACTCGAGCGTGCTTTGGGGGAATATGAGATAAAAACCGTTATGCATCTGGCAGCCCAGACCATTGTCGGTGTTGCCAATCGCAATCCAGTTTCCACGTTCGAGTCGAATATCAAAGGCACATGGACCCTACTCGAAGCTGCAAGGCGTTCCCCGAAAATCAAAGCCGTCGTGTTGGCATCGTCTGACAAAGCTTACGGTGAGCAGCCTGAATTGCCCTACGCCGAAGATATGCCTTTGCAGGGCAAGCATCCTTATGATGTCTCCAAAAGTTGCAGTGACCTGATCGGACAGGCTTATGCAGCGACATACGACCTGCCAGTGGCGATGACGCGATGTGGGAATTTTTATGGTGGTGGTGATCTGAATTTCAACCGTGTTATCCCAGGTACAATCCGTTCAGTCATCCGTGGCCAGCGTCCCGAGATCCGAAGTGATGGTTCACCGATTCGCGATTATCTGTATGTCGAGGATGGTGCAGCAGCGTATATGGATTTGGCGATGCACCTTGCTCAAAGGCCGGAGTTACATGGCAAGGCGTTTAACTTTTCAACTGAACATCCAATGTCGGTTCATCAGATTGTTCAGCAAGTCCTCAGGGTGATGGACAGTGATCTTGAACCTGTCATCCTCAATCAAGCGCATCATGAAATTCAAGCTCAGTACCTTGATGCGACACTGGCTAAAACCCAACTGAGGTGGCAACCGCGGTTCAGCCTGGATCAGGGATTGGCACAAACGGTTGCCTGGTATCAGCATTATTTTCTGAGTCCCAATCATGAGTGATACTTCGCACTGCTGCCGAATTTGCGGCAAATCCGACACGTTACCTGTTTTGCATCTTGGTCAAACACCCCTTGCCAATGCGTTGTTGGACCCGTCGCAACTCAATGAGCCAGAACCACGCTATGATTTGAACCTGGTGTTCTGCCCGCATTGCACGTTGGTTCAGATTGATCTGACGGTCCCACCTGAAGCATTGTTTTCGGATTACCCGTATTTTTCCTCGTTCAGCGACACCATGGTTGATCATGCCCGTCAATTGGCGAAGTCGATGATTCAAAAGAAAAAACTCGATGCCAATGCCTTGGTGATCGAACCGGCTTCCAATGATGGGTATCTGTTACAGCATTACCAGCAGGCGGGTGTCAGCGTTCTTGGGATTGAGCCTGCTGCCAATATTGCCAAGGTTGCCAACGAAAAAAACATCAACACGCGTAATGATTTTTTCTCACGCGAACTGGCCACTGAACTGGCGAGCCAAGGCACGAAAGCAGATGTCATCCACGCCCACAATGTCCTGGCACATGTCGCTGACCTCAATGGTTTTGTTGAAGGCGTGGCAACGCTGCTTAAACCCGATGGCACATTCATACTTGAAGCGCCATATGTCCGGGACATGATTGAGCATGTCGAATTCGACACCATTTATCATGAGCACCTTTGTTATTTCTCACTCACCGCCCTGAAGGCGCTGTTTAACAAGCATGGCCTGCATATCATTCATGTCGAACAGGTCCCCATTCACGGCGGTACGTTGCAGGTTCATACCTCACATCAGAACACACCGGATCAAACGGTGGCACAGATGTTGGCGGATGAAAAAGCCTATGGCATGGACACGATTGCGTACTACAGTGCCTTTGCAGACAAAGTGCAAAACCTCAAGGAAGAACTCATCAAGACATTGGAAAAGTACAAATCTCAAGGGGCGCGTCTTGCAGCATATGGCGCCTCAGCGAAAGGTTCGACGCTTCTGAACTATACCCAGGTCGGCAAGCAGTATCTTGATTTCGTCGTCGATCGGTCTACGCATAAGCAAGGCAAATACACACCGGGTACGCACTTGCCGATCCTCCCCCCCGAGGCCCTTATGGAACGCAAGCCCGATTACGTGTTGCTGTTGACGTGGAACTTTGCGGAAGAAATACTGGCTCAGCAAAAGGCGTATTGTGATCAGGGGGGCCAATTCATCGTGCCGGTCCCAACACCACATCTTGCCTGATATTCGTGTTTAACCAGTAGGGAGTCTCATGCAGCGACTGCTCATAACCGGTGCTTCAGGTTTCATTGGCAAGCATGTGCTGGATCAACTGCTCGATCACCCTTGCGAGATTCATGCGGTCAGTCGCTATCCGTGCAATGCACCTGTAAATGTTAACTGGCATCTCAGTGATCTGCTGGTCGATGATCCGGGCAAACTCATCCATGACATCCAACCCACCCACCTGTTGCACATGGCGTGGGATGTCACACACGGAGCCTGTTGGCAATCGGACGCCAATGAAGCCTGGTATCAGGCCAGTCTTCGATTACTGGATGCTTTCATAGAACACGGTGGTCAGCGTGCCGTAGTCTGTGGGACCTGTGCGGAATACGATTGGCAGGATGGCCTTTGCAACGAAGAGACAACTCCCCTCTCTGATGACACAGCCTATGCTCGGTACAAATGCAAGCTTCTTGATGAACTGAAAAATAGGCCAGTTTCATGGGGATGGGCAAGACCGTTCTGGGTGTATGGCCCCGGTGAACCGGCAGAAAAAATCGTCAGTTCGACGGTCATCAACTTAATCAATGATCAACCTGCAATCTGCAAGCAACCACATCTTCAACGCGACATGGTTTACGTAGCCGATGTGGCAAAAGGTCTGATCATATTGTTGGATCAGATGGAAAACGGCATCGTCAACCTGGGCACAGGGCAGGCAGTTCCCCTGCTTAAAATCATGCAGGAAGTCGGCCGACAACTCAATCGTCCGGATTTGATTCTGTCATCACAAGCACCTGATTTACATCAATCCCCGCAGGTTGTGGCGGATCCCCAAAAATCAGAAAACTGGCTTGGATGGACATGTAACGTGAACCTGCAAGACGGTATCATGCGTACAATTCATTCCATTGTGAAATCGTCACGGGATCATCAGACAGCAATGGACGAGTGATTGGTGGTGCCAGAAAACAGTGTTTGTAAACGGATGTGCTTAATGAGTCAGTCGGAGCCAAAATTTTCGCTGTTAATCCCAACGCGTAATCGCGCGCATATGCTCAAGCATGCGATTGCTTCTGCTTTATCACAGACCTGTGGCGATTTTGAAGTGGTCGTCTCCAACAACGACTCCACCGACGAAACCGAGCAACTGCTTCAATCCATTGACGATCCGAGATTCCGCTATGTGAACACCGACCAAACGTTGGCTGCCCCCTATCACTGGGAATGGGCCGTCAAGCATGTCAAAGGTGAATACGTCACCTTGCTTTGTGATGATGATGCCTTGTCGCCGCATGCATGTGAGCGTGCACTCAAAGCCTTTGAGCAGTCCAATGCCCAGATGATTCTCTGGCATCGGACATCCTACATCTATCCCTCTTGGCAGGGAAAAGAAGTCGGCAACACCATTCGTGTGCATCAATACACTGGCAAACTTGAGGAAAAACCAGCTAAAGAAAATCTCAAAGCGTGGTTTGAATCATGCAGTTACCTCAAGCATTCCCCGATGCTCTTTAATTGTTTCTGCAAGCGTTCGTTGATTCAAAGCGTGTCGGACGAAGGGCGCGTGTTCTTCATGCCTCCCGCTCCGGACGTCGGCGCGTCACTGTGTATGCTCGATCGTTTGGAGACCTTTCATTATCTGGATAGCCCGATGTCTTTGGCTGGTGTCAGTCCCGACAGCATCGGTGCCACGTTTTCGACAACGCGAGGCGATGCTGCCAAAAAGTTCGAGAAGGAATTCAAGAAACCGGTCAATGAACTGACGCCCTGCAAGATCACCACACTGGTGAATCTGGTGGCTGAAACCCTGCTCTGGAGCCAGAAGCACCAGCCGGAGTTCTTTGCTCAATATGAGTTGAACTGGACCAACTATTGGACCGGGTGTCTCTTTGACATGGAACACTACCAACTCAATGGTATGGATGTTCGCGAAGACCTTGCTTCCATCAACCAGTTGATCGATCAGCTTGATCCTGCCATGCAACAGGACATCCGTAAGCAGGTTAAAACACGCATCGCCAAGATTAAACGCCATGATCGAAAAACCTGGTTGCGTCGGAAATTTCTGGGGGGGCTGGGATCACGGTCCAAAACCATTCATGGCAACAAGTCTGGTTTTAGCAACATCTATGAATGTGCCATGAAACTCGATCAAATCACTGGTTTTAATGCCTGAAATTCATTATGGATTCAGGTGTTTACTTGAGCTCGAATATTTTCAAATCACGGTATTTTGCTTGCATCCAGCGCATCTGCCGTAAGCCGATTTTCCCACCGCCATGAATTGGACCATAGGCTTTACCATCGTCGATGAAGTCGAGAATCGTCTTGCCATCGACATTGATCACGATATGCCCTCCATCTTTCATCATCATGACCTGATGCGGATCAGTACTGCCGGGAGTGATACCCGGAGCACCATTAGAGACCAGGTAAAAGCCGGAGTTTTTCCGGAGATTGGTGGTGATACGGCCTGGGTTAAACGGCGTGTTGGCATAGTAGGAGAAGTGATAGCAATTGATATCACTTTGAATGTACTGTTTGAAAACACCATCACGCTTCTTGATGCTTGGATCGAAAATGTCTTTGCCGTTGACACCTTTGGCTGCAAAGAACGTGATACAAAGACCTGCTTCGGAGATGGGTTGCATGGTCCATTGTGCAACGAAATTCTCAGGTAAATCATGAGGCATCCAATAGACGATATGCCCATTGATCTCGGAATCATCGTTGGCAGCGGTGGAGACCATGGTCATGCCGTTTTCGTCATAGCTGACTTTGCCTGGTCCTTCCATGATCCAGCCTTGGGTATCTGCGGGTTGGGTCATGGCGAAGCTGTAAAGCTCATGGCCCTTGCGGCTGGCAATGTCGACGGTGGGCTTGAATTTGCCGCCCAGATTCTCAGCCATGTTGCTGCGGTATTTTTCGGGAAGCTCTTTGAGCAGTTCTTCAGCGGATTCACATTCGGTCGAGTTAAAGATATCTGCGTAAGCCAGTGGGGACTGATGAAGTGTCAATTGCCTTGCATAACCCATTCGCCACGGATCGAGTTTGGTTCCCTCCAGTCGCAGGGGGGTACCGTTGAGATAACCGGTAAAGATGCCGTTTGTAGCATCCCAGCGATAGGCCACGTGATACCAGGCAGGTCCGGGCAGGCTTGGTATCTGAATATTGAGGTTGTCGACGCCTTTGACATTTTTATCCCACTGCCAGATGAGCATGACGCGACCGTTGGCAGCCTGCATGCGGATTTCATACAGTCCTTCGACCGAGATGATGGGGATTCTGACGTTGGGAAAATCGGATGATCCCCCGTACGTTTTGTCGGTCTTGATCCAGAATGCAACCGAACCAGTATTACGTGTTTCGACTTTCATTTCCTTATCTTCGTCGGTGAGTATATAGCCTTGCATGCCATTGACCGGGCCATCGACAAAGGTTGTCTTGCTGGAAGCAGACTGGTTTAAAGACATCAACAAAATCAGACATAAAGTGAGTGTTAAACTCATTGAGCGCATAATCATTCTCCACGATGCTGCGATAGCAAACGTCTGCGAAAAGGGAATGTTCAGTGTACCGTGATTAGACGGTTTCCATCAAATGGTAGGTCAAAGCAGACGTGATGGCTTCCCATGAAGCGTCCACGATATTTTCGTTAACGCCGATGGTGTTGATCATGCGACGCTTGCCATTGACTTCCGTACGGAAGGTGATAATGACGCGCACCTTGGCAGCGGACTCGGCGGTGGGGTTGACCACGCGGACTTTGTAGTCATCCAGGTGGACATTCTTGATCTGCGGGTAATGCGGGACAAGGCTCTTTCGCAGTGCACCGTCCAAGGCATTGACCGGGCCGTCACCTTCAGCCACATGATGTTCGACCTGGCCGTTAACCGTCATCTTGACGATGCCTTCGGTGGTGGTCGGTTCGTGATCTCGCTTGAGTATGACGCAGCGATAGTGGTCCATTTCCCAGAAGGACTTTTTCGTGCCCATGACTTCATGAAGCAGTAACTCGAAGCTGGCTTCTGCTGCTTCAAACTGGTAACCCTGATGTTCGAGGTCCTGGATTTTTTCCAACACCTTGCGTTGCATCTCACGGTTATCCGCGATGTTGAATTTCTCACCGAGTGTCGCAGCGATGTTGCTGGCACCAGAGAGTTCGCTGACCAGGATGCGACGGGTGTTGCCCACCGATTCGGGACTCACGTGTTCGTAACTGTGTGCCACGCGCTGGACAGCATGAACATGCATGCCCCCCTTGTGAGCAAAGGCACCGGTACCGACATAGGGTTGGCCGGACTGCGGGCTGAGGTTGGCCAGTTCATACACATACCGACTGGTTTCGGTGAGTTTGGGCAGGGCGTTTTCAGCAAGACAGGTAAAGCGATCGCCCATCTTCAAACGGAGGTTGGCAGCAACGGTGATCAGGTCTGCATTGCCGGTGCGTTCGCCGATGCCGTTGATGGTGCCTTGAACCTGCAGACACCCGCCTTCGACCGCAGCCAACGAGTTGGCGGTTGCCAGACCACCATCATTATGCGTATGGATACCAAGTTTGACTTCGGTTGGCAGGTCCAGTTGTTCCTGGATTTTTCGGACGGTCAGCATGATCCAGCTGGGCAGCGAACCGCCGTTGGTATCACAGAAGATCAATCGCGTCGCCCCGCCTTCGATGGCAGCCTGCAGGGTTTGCAGCGCATATTCCGGGTTGGCTTTAAAGCCATCGAAAAAGTGCTCAGCATCGTAAAAGACTTCGGCACCGGAGGACTTGCAGAAAGACACGGAGTCTTTGATCATCTCCAGGTTTTCTTCACGGCTGACGCGCAGGACTTCATCGACATGCAGATCCCATGTCTTGCCCACGATGGTGATGACAGGCGCCTTAGAGTTGACGAGGGCCTGCATGCCAACATCTTCGGAAGCTTTGATGCCACGACGACGCGTCATGCCGAACGCACAGACCTTGGCATGTTTGAGATTCAGTTCCTGAACCTGTTCAAAGTAGGCCACGTCCTTGGGATTGGAAAGCGGGTATCCGCCTTCAATGTAGTCCACACCGATGCCGTCGAGGTGTTCGGTAATCTTGAGCTTGTCGACCAGGGACAAATTGACGCCCTGGCCCTGCGTACCATCGCGGAGGGTCGTATCGTAGATTTCGACATAAGAAGGTTGTGCATCGGTCATTTTCAAAGTTCCATCTTGGTTTTGCGGACGGATAAGGTAACAAAAAAACCCTGCTTTGCAGCAGGGTTGTGAGTTCTGTTTTGATTTCAGAATTGCAGCACAGGCCCTACCGCGGTTGCGGAGTGCTAATAATCATGCTGGCAATAATGATGGTTTGTGATTGATTCATCGTGGCAAATTGTAGCACTTTTAAACTTCGGAGCAAGTCGGTCTTTTTGGTATATCGCCCTGCTACCTGACCTTGCATTAAAAATGTCGTTTTCAGTCTATCTTATTTGATTTGTGTCTTTTGTTGGTAAATGGTTCAATACCGCATATCATGCTGAAGTTAATGTCTGCATGCATGGACGCTTAAAGACTTTAAGACAAATTTACCTCATGAACGACACGCAAAAATCCAATCCTACGTCTCATACTCACGCGATGCCTGTGTATCGCCCGATGCTCTATGGTTTTGCCATGCTAAGTGTCATTGCCGTTCTGGGCTTATTGGCATTGGGTGGCACGGTGACCAGTAAAACCGCAGGGATGGCGGTCCCCGATTGGCCGCAGACCTTTGATTACAACATGTTCCTTTTCCCCATCTCGATGTGGAAAGGTGGCGTCTTCTGGGAACACACCCATCGCCTCTGGGCCAGTGGTGTCGGATTCCTGGCGATCATCTTATGTGTCTGGTTATGGATCACTGAGAAGAACCGACGTTGGATGGCGTGGCTTGGAACCGGTCTTTTGATCATGGTCATCATCCAGGGCATCCTCGGTGGGGTTCGCGTCACTGAAATCGACTGGCGTTTCGGCATTGTTCACGGGATTCTCGGGCAGTTATATTTCTGCTTTGTGATTCTGGCATGTGCGGCATTGGGCAAACGCTGGTTGGATAAGCCCCCTGCGGATGTCGATGCAGGCAAACTCGCCAAGCCGATCCGTATGGGTTGGATTCTGCTTGGCGTGTTGTTGGTACAACTGTCACTGGGCGCTGCGATGCGACACAGTGGCGCTGGACTGAGCGTGCCGGACTTCCCCACGTTTTATGGCAGTTTCGTGCCCCCGACTTCTCAAGAGCAACTTGACGATGCCATCATCGAACATGAAGTCGATGTGCAGCACGACAAAAACGGTGAAGTGGTCCACTTCAAGCTTTGGCATGTTTACCTGCATACGGCTCATCGTCTCTGGGCAATTGCTGTGATTGTGCATGTGTTGCTGTTGGTCAAGGCATTGAAAGATTCAATCTCAAGTCTGCCGAATCTCTCCAAGCCGGTGATAGCGATGCTGGGCTTGCTGTTGGTCCAACTGACGCTGGGCATGCTGGTGATCTGGACGGGGAAACATCCTGAGATTTCCACTGCACACCAATTTGTCGGTGCCGTGTTTTTAGGCTTGGTAACCTTGATTCAAATCCGCATGATGCGTTTGCGTTACTTGGCTGAACATCAGATTTACGCTGACGCAACTGCAACACCTCATGACACCTCATCTCAATCGGTTCAAGCTTCAGGCACAGGAGCCATTGCATGACACAGATTCCTGCCAACATTCTGTCACTGGTCAAGGACCAGGATTTGCCGTTGATCCCCACCCGCAGCGATTTCATGACGTTGACCAAGGTGCGTATCACAATCATGGTGATGATCACCGCGTCGATCGGCTTTGTCATGGCTTCACGCGATGTCATGGAGATGCGTAGCCTCACCAATGTGATGCAGCTTCAGGGCGTGGTCATGATGTGGATGCTGCTTGGGGTTGCCCTTTCGTGCATGGGCGCCAGTGCCTTGAATCAAGTCATCGAGAAACACACCGATGCATTAATGCCGCGTACCGCCAAGCGTCCGTTGCCAGCGGGTCGGCTTCATCCGATCTCCGCGATGGTGATTGGTTTGCTGTTTTCGACGATTGGTGTGTCCGTTCTCTGGGTTGCCTGTGGGTATCTCAGTGCGTTGCTCTCAGCCGGGACGATCATCAGTTACTGCCTGGTCTACACACCGATGAAGCGGGTGAACAGCATCTCCACGATCGTGGGCGCGGTGCCTGGCGCTTTACCCCCGGTGATGGGTGCTGCGGCGGCTGCCCATTCGGTGACACCATCTGCGATGCTGCTTTTTGCGATCATGTTCATGTGGCAGTTGCCTCACTTTCTGGCCATCGCCTGGCTGTACCGCGATGACTATGCCAAGGGCAACATCAAGGTTTTACCCGTGGAAGATCCGACCGGTTTAAGCACGTTCCGTCAGGCAGTGCTTGGTGCTGCGGTGTTATTGCCTTTGGGTTTGTTCCCGACGATTATTGGTGTTGCTGGCAATGTGTATTTCGTCTTTGCCCTGCCCCTGGGAATCCTTTACCTTGGGACCACCATCTGGATGGCCATCAAGCGTGATCGAGCAGCAGCCCGTTGGTCGTTCTTCTCGTCCCTGATCTATCTGCCAGCAGTGTTTTTTGCGATGCTGTTTAATCAGGTTGTCTGATACGAAAGCGAAGTTTCCCTCATGAGTCAGGCCAGTACGGATGCTGCCGAATCCCCGCAATCTTCTGCCACGTCCACCCTCAGTATTCCTGCGGTGGACATCGTGGGCGTTAAGCATGTTTACCCGCCCCGGCGTCCCAGTCGCAAAGCCAAAACGCAACTAACTTCAACGGAACCGGTGACCGCACTTAAAGGTCTGAGCCTGCAGGTCAATGATGCTGAAATCTTCGGCATTCTCGGCCCCAACGGCAGCGGGAAAAGCACCCTCTTCCAAATCATCAGCACCCTGTTGCATCCATCGGATGGCACGGTTCGCGTTGCAGGTTATGACATTCTCAGCCAGGCCCAACTGGTCCGCCAGCAACTGGGGGTCGTCTTTCAAAGTCCGTCATTGGATGTCAAACTCACTGCGATGGAAAACCTCATCCATCATGGGCATCTGTATGGCATGTCCGGTTCCACACTCAAGCAGGCGGCTGAGAATGCGCTCAAAGCCGTGACTCTCAGTGATCGTGCAAATGATTTCGTCGAAACCTTCTCCGGGGGCATGAAACGTCGCGTGGAGATTGCCAAGGCCATGCTCCATCAACCGAGACTGTTACTGCTCGACGAACCCTCCACCGGTCTGGACCCGGCTGCCCGTCGTGATATCTGGCAACATCTCACGCGTCTTCGTAATGACCTTGGTATCACGATTCTCATGACCACGCACCTGATGGACGAAGCGGAAAAATGCGACCGCCTTGCCATCGTTCACAAGGGTGAACTCGTGGCAGTGGATACACCGGATAAACTCAAACAGCAGATTGGCGGCGATGTGATTCAGATTGACAGTGATGCCTGCCAATCACTGGCAGCGGACATGAAGCAGCTCTATCCTGGGTATCCCATCAATGTCATTGACGGACGTCTGCTTATGGAATGCCAGGATGGCCCGACCCAGGTTGCCCGTATCACGACAGCATTTGGCAACCGCATCAAACGTATCGCAGTCGGTCAGCCGACACTCGAAGATGTGTTCATGCATCTGACGGGCGATAAACTTGGGGATGCTTGATTCAAGGCAACCCGTGCCGCGGGAGTGACAAGGCTTTGGCAGGCGTCTTAACATCTGTGTGCATCTGTGTGCATCTGTGTGCATCTGTGGTTACAGTTTTAAAAACCTTGATCCAACCTATGCTCCGTAACAGGTTTCGGGTATGATGTCTTTCCCGGCCCCCGGAATTAGCCCACCTGTTTATGAGTCAGACACCAGTCCAATCCGATCTTGCTTTGTGGACGACGTTACGTATCCGCCGTCGTCACGTGGAGCAGCCACGCGGTCTTGATGCCAAGGCCGGTCGATGGATCACGCGCATCAAAAAGTCGCGTAAGGGGATGGCATTACTCAACCGTCAGGCCAATGCGGTCCTGGCCATGGAATCATCTCTCAAAGATTTGACTGATGAGCAATTAAACAATCGCGTTGTCGAAATTCGTGGCGTGTTTGCAACCCGGAAGATTGATGACGATCAACTCGTCGCAGGCACAGCCATTGTGCGTGAAGTTGCCAGCCGCGAGTTAGGTGAAAATCCCTATAAAGTCCAGGTGATGGGCGCTTTGGGGATTTACCATGGTCAGATTATTGAAATGGTGACCGGTGAAGGCAAAACGCTGACCTGTTCAGTGGGCGCGACACTTCTGGGATGGTTGCGTCGTCCTGTCCATGTGATCACCGTCAATGATTACCTTGCCAGTCGTGACGCGGAAAGTCGCATGCCGATTTACCGCCGATGTGGCCTTGCTGCCAAAGGGATCACAGGTGAGACGGAAGAAGCCGAACGGCGTGGGCTGTATCGCTTGCCGATCGTGTATCTGACGCAGAAGGAACTGGTTGCAGACTGGTTGCGAGATCAACTCAAACTCGGTCGGATTCTTGATCCCATTTCCGCACGCTGGAAGACCTATGGTTCACGGGTCGGCTCTCAGGCAGCGGATCAGGTATTGATTCCGGGCTTATTCACTGCGGTGATTGACGAACTGGATGCGGTACTCATTGACGAAGCGGTCACGCCGTTGATCATTGCCAATAACCGTGGGACTGATGAACAGGCACCGTTATACATGCGTGCCCGTGAGTTGGCGATGCAGTTGATCCCCAATGAAGACTTCATCATTGAACACCGCAAACGTAAAGCCAAACTCACCGATGAGGGATACGAAAATCTCGAAGCCCTGCTCACCGAGGATGACAAGGACAAGGCATTCTGGCGGTCCCCGCGTCGTCGTGATGAAATGGTCGAGCAGGCTTTGACTGCAGAACACTGCTATTTCCCCGGTGATCAGTATCAGCTCCACGATGACAAGATCGTGATCGTCGATGAATACACCGGGCGCTTCATGGAAGACCGACAGTGGCAACATGGTCTGCATCAGGCTGTCGAAGCCAAGCATGATCTGGAAATCACAGCAGACCGTGACACGCTGGCAAGCTTGAGTTTCCAGCGGTTTTTCCGGATGTACCCGCATCTCTCGGGTATGACAGGGACCGCTGCGGAGGCGATTCCTGAGTTGGAAGCGACGTATAGTCTGCCGGTGCGTGTGATCCCGACGCATCGTCCGATCCAGCGAAAAATGCTGCCTGATTTGATCTTCCGATACTCCGATGACCGCTGGCATGCGGTGGTTGAAGAGATCATGGCCATGCATAAACTCGGGCGTCCTGTGCTTGTGGGGACACGCTCCATTGAGTCTTCCGAACGGTTAAGTGAATTGCTCAATCTTGCCAAGATCGAACATGAAGTGCTTAACGCGGTGCATCATGAGGCTGAGGCGGACATTGTTTCCCGAGCCGGTGAAAAAGGCGCGGTGACCGTTGCCACGAACATGGCAGGGCGCGGGACAGACATCAAACTAGGCAAAGGTGTCCGCGAAGCCGGTGGCTTGCACGTTATTCTCACCGAGCGTCACACCGCTCGTCGTGTCGACCGACAGCTCTACGGCCGAGCAGGACGCCAGGGCGACCCGGGTAGTGCTCGGAATATCGTGAGTCTTGAAGACGACCTGCTCATCAAGTTTTCAGCCCGTGTCAGTAAGGTGATGCGGATGCGGTATACAGGCAAGCACAATCCCCTGCCCCGCTGGCTCAAACGCGTCTTTGACATGGCCCAGAAGAAAGCTCAGAAGCTGGCTTTTGACAGCCGTGCCCAGGTACTCAAGCACGATGAGGAACTGGATAAGACGTTACCGCGGTAAGCAAAGGATTCAAAAGGGGGTGGCATATGCCAAGTGTATTTTCTCAAGCTGTGTATATTTTGCCGTTAATATTGGCAGGTGTTTTTATAAGTGGATGCACGAAACAGGTCCTTCCGCCCAGCATTCAGCAAAATGCCTTGATAGCCATTGATAATGGCCAACCCCAAAAATGTCCTCAAATCATTGACAAGTTAACCGAGTTGATCATGCAGCATCCCAAAGATTGGCAGAGCAGTTGGCATACTTATCCTGCTGGGGATACACATCTCTCGTTTTTTAACGATGGTGAATATCAGTCATCGATAGACATTGGCACAAATTTCATTTCTAATCGAAATGGTATTCTCGTACTGGCCCCAGATGAGATTCAGGCTCTTAAAGATTTCATTGCATATTACCAATAGCAATTTGTGTGGGGCTATTTTGTCCGTTCCCCGATCTGGACAAGCTTCGGGCAAATGCCCTAAGAGCTTTTAGAATGACAGTTACAAGAATTGATCAAATACAGAAAATTCAAGTTTTGGCAATATTTTCCTGTTGACAGAAGTTACCCCAGCCGATTACAGTAAACACAACCTACCTGAGCTGCGCGTCTTAATGACACCCCACAGCGGCTCGAGCAAGCCACCAAAGCACGCAAAGTGCACGACGGAAGAGACAATAACCCCAAGTTGGAAAGACAATTATCCAGTATGCGAACAAAGCGCGAATTTTGGCCCAAGAACCGCCTGTGGATATTTGACACTCCGATCTTGTACAAGTAACTTACCCTAAGCGTTTTACTATCCTTTTCACACTTTTACGAGGTACTTATTGATGGCTAACAAAGAAGAACAGCAGTCGGACACGATCGAAACCGTTGCAGCTGCCAACCAGCAGCCCAACAGCAAGATCCAGCTTCAGATTGATGAATCCACCACGCCGGTGACTTACAGCACCACCGTTCGCGTGTGGGGTTCAGCTGAAGAATTCAACCTGGATTTCGCAGGTCCGTTGCGTCCGGCCGGTCAGAACGTCGCCCGTCTGAAAATTGACCAGCGTATGGTTCTGAATCCCTGGGCTGCCAAGCGTCTTGCAATCGCCCTGGGCCAAGCCGTTGCTCGTTACGAAGCAACCTATGGCGCCCTTGAACTCGAAGAACGCAAGCGTCGTGTGGCCGCTCCTGCTGCCCAGGCCGCGCCTGCCGCCAAGGCCGCCGAAGCCAAGACCGATGCTGCCAAGGAAGACAGCAAGAAGTAAACCCACCTATTTTTGCCCCAAATCCTGATTCGCCTTTGAATCAGGTAATGAATAACTGCAAGACAACCGGCAGGTGTTGGGAGGTCAACTTCCAACACCTTGCCGCGCAGTTACTTTGTAATCATTAACAATAGGTAATCGCAAGATTGCCGCGTCAGATAACAAAACAATCGGCTCGCTACGTGAACTGTCATGAGTTTTTACGACAGGAGCCCTTTGACACGCAACGTCGGATCCAGGTGACAGAGAGAGAAACACCCAAGCCCAACTGAATAACCCGCCCACCATTCAGCCTCCCTGCCCGAGATCCAGTTTTTATCTGACTTTTGAAGAACCAACCATCCGTTCTTTACAGGGAGTTCCACATGCCACGACGGATCAAGCGATCGGCTCAACAGCGTCACAACAGGAAGTCATTACGCAAGAGCTTTCGCAATCTGCTTCGCAAACGGCAAGCCGTTCCGACCATCTTCAACCATGAGCTTGAAACGCTGGAACCACGCGTCCTGCTCACCACGCTTGTCGGCGGCGATATCTTCGAATTCAAAGCACCTGATCCGACCGATCCGGATGGCGAAGGCGTCACGATCCGCGTCGTGATTACCGGCGATACCATCGTGGAGCTCATCGGTGCCGATGTCCGACTTGAACCGGATGAATTCGGCAACCTGCGTCAGGTGGTCAACCTAGGCGACCTGCCAGGTACCATCTACGGTCAAGACTCGGCAGCAGGCAGCGACGACATCGAAGACGGCATCGACGTACTTGGTGGTGTCGGTGGTGCAGACGGTGTAACGCCCTTCTCGTTGGATGAACTCAACGGCGCGTTGATGAGCATCCTTGATCCCCTTTCAGGCAGCGTCATTCTGGCTACGGAGGATGGTACCGACCAGATTGATATGCAGGCCATCGCGAGCATGGGCCTTTTGGGTAACGGCACCACGTTCGGCATCAATGTCGGCCAGATCCAGTCCGGCTCAGGCACCAATGCCACCACGCGACAGGTCATCCAACTCGTTCAGCTTGATACCACCAATGCCGATGGAACTCCCGATACTGACGGCACGGTGCAGGCCATTATCCAGGCTGCCACGCTTCAGAACGATATCCAGTCACAACTGGTCAACTATCCCACTGGACTCAACAGCCCCGACGCTTATGCCATTGACCCCACAACAGGCCTGGCCTATGCCGTCTCCAATGAAGTGCTCTACCGCATCAATCGCTCCAGTGGTGCAGTCACGGTCATTGGCAATGTCTCCAGCGAAACACTGAGCTTTGAAGAAATCGTCGGCGATGTCTCAGATGATATCACCGGTCTGGGTGTCGACTCGGCAGGTAACTTCCTGTCTGTCTACATCGACTCCCTGCTCAATCATGCCCTGTACACCAGTGACAGTGCAGACGATCCCAACCCATTGACTGCCGTGCTTGGCGACTATGGTTCGAGTGTGAATCTCACTGCCATCGCGGTCGATTCCGATCCTGATGCGCCGGCATGGGGTGTGGTCGAAACTGGGGGTACCAACTACCTGGTTCGCTTTACCCGGGTGAACGGCGAAATCCAATCGCAGACGGTCATCGGTGCAATCCAGGATAGCCAGGGACGTAATGTCACCGAAATCGAATCCATCGAACTCGAATCCACCGGCGATCTCTACGTTGTGGCCACACGCCCCACCGTCAATACCGGTGGTACGCGCGAAGTCTTCCGCATTAATTCCAACACCGCTGTGGCATCGGCTGTCAACGTCGTTGTCTTTGCAGACGGCGTACTTAATGACGATGTGACCGGTACGGCAATTGATGAATCCAATGGTGCGGAAAATGGTGTGCTTTATGCCACCGTGCGCATTGGTACCCAGGATATGCTTATTCGCATCGACCGTTCCATTGCCGTCTCGCCCAGTGATTCTGAAGCGGACTCGGAAGATGGTGCAGTCAGCGACAACACCGACGGTCTTGCCAACGATGAACGTTTCCTGTTCTACTCGGTCTATGACAACACGGTCATCAACCCGGCCTTGATCTCCAGCACGCTGGACCTGGTCCCGCAGGTCGATGTTGACAGCAATATTGAAGGTGGCGGTGATCTGCTGGATGCCTACGACGTGACCGCTTTGACTGTTACCGCCAATGATCGCTTGCTGGCCGTGGTTCAGGAAGCCGATGGCACGATGAGTCTCTATGAAGCCGTGCGCAACACCACCGGCGGTCCCATCCAGAGCTTTACCAAACTTGGCAGCCTGACATACGATCATGATTCAGATGAAGGTGCAGTCACAACAGACAGCATCGTTAATATCCAGGCCATCGAAGCCCATGTTTCTGACAATAACAAGGTGTACTTCATCGGGCAGGTTGATACCAATGGTGATGGCGTCGGCGACACCAAGGATCAACTCTTTGAGTTAACCTTTGCTGATGATGAAACATACAGCATCACCGCTGAAAATGTCCTGATTAGTGGCGCAACCACCACCAGTCAGTTCACGGCGTTGACCTTTGCTCAAAACGATTCAGGCGAACTTTACCTTTACGGTGTTCGCCAGACTTCCAACGGTGATGAACTCGTCAGCTTTGCAACTGATGCTGCCAACGATCCTTCCGGCAGTTCCGTTGCGATTGTCGATATTGCAGGCACTTCTTCATCCGTGCATATCGCTGCATTGGATACCTATGGTTCAGGCACACTGGTTGGTTATCGTGATGATGAATCCGGCAGCAGTGTCGATCGTGATCTGGTCTTTGTAGGCAAGGATGGTTCGGTCGATCAGCGTCTGGCAGCAGGTGTCATCGATAGTGCGCTTTCCGGTTTGGCCATCGACGCAGACGGTCGCGTGTACAGCGTCTTCTCAACGGATGGCACCAACTCCCAGTTGTGGCAGTCTGAAAGCTTTGCCCAGATCCCCAGTCTTGAAAATGGTGATTCAGGCACGCTGGCAGATGTCATGGACGTCATCGCGCTGACCATCGGTACATCCGGTTCGACTTTCATTGTGACCAACAATGACACCGGTTATGTTCTGCAGCAGGTTCAACGCAACTCCGCTGGACTGGCAACCGGTACCCAAAGCATCGGGCATATCGTCAGTTCCGCAACCGGTAGCAGTATCCTTGATATCACCGGACTGGACATCAACCCCGCGAGCAATGGTCTGTGGACCATTGGCGTGGATGCATCCACCCTTTCGCCGGACACCAGTCTGGGTAGTGCCAGTGTGCTTTATGACGTGATTGACGTGGTGGTCACCGACGCATTGGATGCCAATCAGCGCCAGCGTGTCTTTGCCATGGTCGATAACGGTATTTCCATTGACCTTTATGAAATCACCCGTGCTGTCGATGGCGATGTTGAAGCCTTCAACTTCATCGGTCAGCTTTCTGACGCTTCTGGCAATGCAATTCTGGCATCCACTGCCATTGAATCGAACAACAATGACGCCTTGTTTGTCAATGGTTATTCAGCTGATGACCTGCTTGATACCACGTCCGTGGATTCTGACATCCTCAGTGGACTGACCATTGAACAGGTTGCAGCAGTTCCTGGCACGGATAATGCCATGTACGTCTTGACGACCGATGGCGACATCTACTTCATCGACAATAACGGCGTTGAAACCCTTGTCGATCAATCTGCCATCAATGACATTCAAGGTATTGCTTATGACGCGACCTTTGAGCGTTTGATGCTCCTTGGACGTGTGGACAATTCCACCAGTTTCAATCTCTATGCCATCGATGCTGCGACGGCATTGGATTCAGATACGCTGACGATCACAGCGATGACCACGTTCTTCAACGATCAAACCACCATCTATAACACCAGCAACAGTTCGTTTGCAGGGATGACCTGGGATAACGAAAACAATCAGTTGCTGCTGATCCGTAACGACGAAGTGACCACCACCAACGGTCAGTTCCTGGTGACGGTCAGCTTTGATGCCACCACCGGTGATTATGTCAGCGCCACCAGCAGCTCAACGAACATCCAGAATGGTTTGACAGCTGAGAATATGACCATCACTGAGCTGACATTGCACAACGGTACGCTGATGGCCATTCATCAGTCCGGCGCCAGCCAGTACTTGGTTGCCATCGATCAGACCGATCCCGCACAGTCACGCATTCTCACCAGTGCCCTGGGAGGCGATGACATTGTCGGTCTTTCAGACAATGAAAACGGCAGTCTGGTCATTGTGACCTACGATGAAGATACGACGCTTAACAGCTGGAATATCGGTGATGCCACCCCGACCACCCGGTTGTACACCCTCAACGACGTTGCCAGCCTGGCATTGGACAGCGGTGCCAGTACAACGGGTAACGGGGTTGCATTAACGTCTCTGGATGGCAGTATTGTCAGCTTTGCGGTGGACACCGACGGCGATACAACGCTGCTTTACGCTGTGACTCAAAGCGCGGTCGATTCGCTGCATCATTTGATAACCATTGATACCGACAACGCCACCGATGATGGCAATGTTGCAGGTACGATTGTGGACCTGGGAGCGATCCAGCTTAACACCAACCTTCAGGACAGCGGCTCGGAAGTGAACCCGACCATTGTCTCTGCTGATATTCGCAATGGCGTGCTCGTTGCCATCGCAACGGGTATCTCCTCGGATGTTGATCGTCAGATCATTGGTGTTGATCTTGAAAATCCCACTGAAGACACCATCTTCTACACCATCCCCGATACCTTGTCGGTTGACGATACGCTCGTTGGTTTGTCGGTTGATGAAAACGGCAATCTTTTTGGTATCAGCAGCAGCACTGGCGTGACGCGTTTGATGACGTCCGTGGTGGAACAGTCGCTTTACACCGTCAGTACCCTCACCGGTCTTGCTGCGGCGGTCGGCACGCTTGATGATGTCAATGGTGATCCTGTGACGGACACCGTGACGGCCATGAGCTTCTCCAAGGCAGGCGATGTGCTCTATGCCGTGCTGCGCGATATGGATGAAGGCCAGGATCGTCTTGTGACCGTGAGTATGACCGATGGTGAAGTCTCTGAAATCGGTACATCCACCAGCATTATTCAGGTTAACGAAGAAAACACGCGCATCGTGGCGTTGGAAACCAGTCCCACGGGTGACCTGCTGGCGTATGATGATTCTCAGACAGATGGTCGTCGTGTGATTCAGATCAATCTTGATGACACGGAAACCTCCCTGCAAGTCACCACGCCTGACACTGATTTGAATGATGTGATGGGCTTTGCGGTTGATGCCAACGGCCGGTATTACAGCCTTGCTGATATCACCGACACGACCACCAGCACGACCGAAACGCGTCTGTTCAGTTCGCTTAACAGCTTTGTTGCCCAGGCCCTGTTTAATGGCGGTCTTGGTGCGGCATTTGATGACATTGCGGACCTGACGGTCAATGCAGCAGGTCAGATCTATGCCATCCGTTCGGAACTTGGGGGGCAGACCAGTCTGCTTTACAAGGTCAACATCGACTCAGCTTCAGGCACCATCTCCTCCTTTGACCTGATCAATCAGATCAGTGATACCGATGGCAATCTGATCCTCAACATCACCGCAGTCGATGCAGATCCCGATTCCGAATTACTCTATGTTGTCGGCCAGGTTGAAGGGGATGACACGCGCATGCTCTTTACCGTCGACCCCAGCAGTGGTGAAGCAACCCTTGTTGGTGAAGTCACGGCCTATGGCACGACGGACACCGTCGAAAACGATATCCGATCATTGGCCTGGGATAACTCAGGAACGATGCTCTTTGGCGTGATCGCCGACTTTGATGGTTATGAAAAACTCATCCGCATCAATCCGACCGATGCAACCTACACCGACAGTGGTACCGTTGCTCCGGATGTGGTTCAAAGCCAGGATGATGCGGTTACCATCGACATGGACACCGCCCTTGCCATCGTCGCAGCGACGGATGGATCCAACACCCTCTGGACGTTACATCAGGATGATACGAATGGCTACGTGATCAGCGAGATCACACGGGATGCCGATGGCAACATCACCGGCATCACCGAATATGCCAACTATGACTTCACTTTCGACTACGATCACGATGGTGATGCAGACGCCACCACTTCCAACATCACCGGCGATATCACCAATATCAGTTCGCTGGCGTTGTCTGAAGATGGCAGCACACTCTACTTCGTTGGTACGACCACCGATGCGTCGACGGGTAATGAATATTCCGTACTGTTTTCCATTGCGGCATCAGATGCTGGCTCAGCCAACACGCCGGTGACATTGGAAGCAGTGCTGTCATTTAACGACAACACGATTGATGACACCTTCAAGGCATTGGTTGCCAAAGATGCCACGACGTTGACCGGTATCCGCAGCATTGATGGCGATGACTGGCTTGTGACCATTGACCTGACTGCTGGCGACACTTTGGGTGATGTGAATAACGTCGGTGATGGTGAAGTGAAAGTCGATGAAGTCGGCACCAACATCTCCGCCTTGACCTACAACGTCTATGGCGAACTGGTCGCGCTTGACACCACGGACAATGGCCACCGTCTGGTGATGCTCAGTGAAGTGAGTCCCAGCAGTCTGTCAGTTGCCCTGACCCGTCAAGGCATCATGGCTGACAACATGGTCGGCCTTGCCACCAACGGCAGTGATCAGTATTTCAGCATCTCAGACAGCGATACAGCCGATGCCGATCGCATTTTCACCAACTCCGCAGGCCGCGCCTACATCGAAGTCGGTGGTCAGAATCCCAATATCGGCGTTGACGTGGTTGATGCGACCAATGATGGAACGCCTGATTACACCTTCAGCTTTGACGATGTCATTGATATGGCCGTCTCAGAAGATGGTCTAACCGGTTATGTCGTGGATTATGACGCGACATCTGGCAACTACATCCTCAAGACGTATACACGTGATGCTACAACCGGCGAGATTGATTCGGATGTCACCGAATTTCTGGGAACCGATGGCATTATCCAGGAATCCACCGGTACGACGCGCCTTACCGGTGTCACATCCCTGGCCATTGATGGGCAGACGCTTTACCTGACCGCTGCTGAGGGTGTGTTTGCACTGAATCTTGCTACTGCGACCAATCCTCACTTTACCGGTGCGGACTTTGCTGCAGGTGATGTGGGCAATATTGTCGATGCATTCTCCGCGCTTGCAGCAGACAGTGATGGCAATCTCTATGCGGTCGGTGCTGTGGATTCAGCGACGATCACCTTCACTGCCAACCCGAGCAATGGTGATACGCTGACGATCAATGATGGGACCACCATCACCGTCTACCAATTCGTGACCACGGATGGTGTGAGTACCGGTGATTCGCTGGGCAATGGCAATACGGCGATCCAAATCACGGACTACATCGCCAGCACAATGTCTGAATTAGCCACACAGCTCAATTTCGATTATGCCGGTTCGGTTTATGCCGTCGATGCCACGACTACCGTTTCCAAGGCCATTCGTCTGCTGCATAACGTTAGCAACGCCGATGGCGTGATGGTGACCACATCCGATGCATTGGTCGTAACCAACTTTGGTGATGGTGCTCAACGTGACGTCCTGATGCTTCTGGATACCAGCGGGGCCAACCCAACTGCCAGCATTGTCGGGAACAACGTCATCGAAGTGGATGATCAAGGCACGATCGTCACAGCCATGGAATTTGATGCTTCCAACCGCTTGATTGCGATCAATGATGCCTATGGCACAGACATGCGCATGATGATCAACATCAGCACAGCAGATCCGTTTAACAGCAGCGTTGCGCTCAGTGGTATCGGCTCGGTCAGTGAAGACATGGCAGGTTTGACAGCGGATGGACGCGGCCGATTCTACAGCATTGATGATAACGAAACGCTCCGCGCCAGTGGTATCCAATCCTCGGGCATGGACTTCTCCGAATCCAACAGTCTTGTCGTCATGGATGATTCACTGAACAGTGATACCTCCACCACCGGACGTCGTCGTCTGGTCTTTGTCGATGTCAACGCACCAACCAAGTCCGTTCAGGCAACTTATCCAGGCGCGATCTCCGATCGTCTGCAGGGTTACGCTTCGACATTGGATGGCACGTATTACGCGGTCTTTGACAACACAGCAGTCGATGGTGGTTTGACCAACAACCTGCTCTTCCGTTCGCTTGCTGACAACGCGCCGAACATGACCGTCAATGGTGATCTTGGTGATAACTATGAGTTCTCCGCCATTGCCGTGACACCGGATACCGTCGATGGCCCGGGTGTGGTTTATGCGATCAATACCAACGATCAAGGCAGCACGGAACTCTACGTGCTTGATGACGATCGTGAAAACGCATCGGCTGCCCGTTATCTTGGCCAGATCACCGACAAGTTTGGTGCTGCCATCACCGACATCCTCTCGATGGATTCGGATGAAAACGGCATCCTGCACCTGGTCGGTTTTAACAGCCAGGCTCCCAACCCCACCACCACCGTGGGGCAGACCAGCGAATACACGGCCATCAGTGAAGACTTTGAGCCCGTTGCCATGACGGTGACCGATACTGGTCGAATCTTCATCATCAATGACAACAATGCAGACACTGATGGGGATGGCAAGAAGGACTACTCACTGGTTGAGATCACACGCACCGCGAATCTCACCGGCGGTATTGTGACCTCCATCATCAACCATGGCATCATCCAGGATCCCAACGATGCCCAGGATGGTGAAGACATCCAGAACATCTACACCATCGAAACCGACCCGGTTACCGGCAAGCTCTACACCGTTGGTACCAAGGGTTCCTCTGATAGCCAGACCCTCTTTGAAATCAACCCGGTTAACGGTGTGGCTCAGATGGTCGGTGTGCTTCAGGATGATTCGGGTAATGACATCACTGAAAACATCAAGGCACTGGCAGCCCAGGAAGTCACCGACGAAGTACCCGATGAACTGGACACGGTCTGGGTGATTGATGCTTCAGGAAGCACGATTGCAGACTTTGCAGGTTCGGCTGTGGGTGACGTCAACGGTGACGGTTTAGCCAACACGGTTCTCGATGCCGAACTGGCTGCATTGATCAACCTCAATCAGCAACTCATCGACCAGGGTCAGGGCAATGATGCGGAAATCTCCATCGTGGTCTTTGGTACCAATGCCCAGATTCAGGACATGGACCCATCGACGTCCAGTGAGTTTGAGATCGTCGCGACACCTTCACAGGACAACGATGGAAACGGCGTGCCGGATATCATCGACATCCTTCAGAACATACAGATTGATCTGAACGAAACCAACATCGGCCAACTCACCAACTACGAAGACGCCCTGCAGAAAGCGGCTGACGTGTTTGAACAACGCGGCACGGTTTCAGGTGATGGTGTGATGATCTTCCTGTCAGATGGTGAACCGACGGTCGGCAATCTCGATGGCAATAACGAAGGTGAAGATGACCTCTATGAACCCTTTGGCTTTGGTGACCCGTTTGAATACGGCGATGAAGTGACCGAACTGCTGGATATGGGCATTGAACTCAATGCGTATTCTGTCGGTAGTGCCGATGCGTTGGGTAATCTGCAGGTCATTGATCCTGATGCCATTTTGGTCAACACCACTGATGAACTGACCAGTTCGCTGGAATCGGCAGTGAACGTTGGCTTCGTCGAATTCCTGGCTGTGATGGATGATTCGGTCAATGGAGGCCAATCTCTGGTCGAAATCAACATCAACCCGGTGGACAACAACGGTGACACAATCTTCGAAGAAATCCGCGTCATGGACCGCGGTCAGATTGAGTATGACGTTGATGAAGACAACTTTGATCAGACTACCAATATCGTTGATTTTGACTTCAACGCTCAGGGCGAACTCATTGCCCTGGAAGAATCAGCAGCAGGACTGCGCGCCCTGCTGCTCGTTGATCAGGACAATCCCGATACCGAGTCTCGTTTGACGACTGACTTCGGTGCAGTGGATGGCAACCTGATGGGGTATGCATCGGATGAAGCAGGTCGGTTCTACAGCATTTATGATGCGGATGACCAATCGAACCTGGATCTTTGGACCAACGGCAGTCAGCTCTTTACGATTGACCCGTCGGATCTCAATGGCCCGGATGCCACGCCCAGCGCATTCCTGGATTCGGATGCCGATGGCGTTCCAGACTTGTATGACGCGATTGATGCCAACGGTGACGGTTTGCCCGAGGAAGTGATTGCCACTCCGGTGACGACGCTCAGTCGCCCCAACCCGTTGAGTACGGATTACATTCCGATCACCACGGTGGACAACATTGTTGCTGGTGGTTCGACCGAGCTTGATCTTTCGAACATTTCAATCACCAATTATTTTGATGATCTGGAAGGCTTGTTAACCTCGGTGATTCGTTTTGATGCCCAACCTTTGGCGGGTGAAACGATCACGATCAATGATGGTTACTCGACCTACACCTTTGAGTTTGGCGTGGATGTTGCCATCGGTGCAGATGCTGCTGAGACGATGCAGAATTTTGTGGACGCTTTGACTGACAACAGCGTTGCACTGAGCGCCAGCACCTCAACGGTGGGTACGGTCGCGCAATTGATTCTGGATTATGACAACACCGATAGCAGCATCGAACTGGCTGCATCACTGTCACTGTCAGATAACGTGCTGACCACCGGGATCACGGAATCAAGCACGCTGACATTCAATGATGTCCCCCTGGCAACGCAAACGATCACGCTTGATGACGGCTTTGATACCTACACCTTTGTCTTCTTTACGGCCTCTGATCCGACCAATCCCGCGACCAACACCTATGGCGTGGATGTCAGTTCAGGTGATATTGATATCATCCTCGGACTGCTCAATACCGCGATCACTGATGCAAATGCTGTGGTGAGTACATCGGTTGATACCACCCTTGATACCTTGCAGATTACCTACAGCGATCAAATCGGCATTTCGTCGACAAGCCTGGATCTGACCATCACCGGCTTTAGCTCCTCAGCCACCGGTGACGTGGTGCGTGGCACGATCACGCTTAACGACAATCCGTCGGACGGCGATACCATCACCATCAATGATGGCTTTAACACCATCACCTTCGAGTTTGACTCCTCTGCTGCCAATACGATTACGCTTGGTGATATCGCATCGGCCCAGTTCTTTGATCCGGATCTGTTCAACTATTCTCAGGACTTCACGATCAATCGTGCAGATGGTCAAGCTCAAAACAGTTTTGATGTTGACACCTCATCATTGACCAAAAATAGCTCGGTTCAGGACTTGCTTGATTTGATCAATGAAGCGGCTGGCAACCTGCCTGTGGCAACGGTGACCTACACTGACTTGCCGGATGAAGGCAAGTATCTGCAGATCAATGATGGCACGAACGAAGTTATTTTCGAGTTTGATGTCAACTCTGCCTTTGATGCTGCCACACCGTTGGGTTCGCTGAATTCAGGTAATGGACTTGATCTGTCACAAGCCTTTGATGTGCATTATGAAGACGGCAACGTCCGCTCCATTGACCTGTCCGCCCTTTCTGCAACCGATACTGTTCAGGACCTGCTGGATTTACTGGAACTGGCCCGGGCAGGTGTCGATTTCACCGGTGCAACGATCAACCTCACCGACGGTGACACGCTGGTGATTGATGATGGCACCAATGCGGCTGTGACGATTGAACTGGATGCAGGCATTGAACTGACCACCCTGCTCACTGAGCTGAATAACGGCAACGGTGTCGATCTGAGTGAGCCCTTTACGGTGACGCTCAGTGATGGCTCGGTTATCGATATGGACCTCTCAAGTCTGCTCGTGGATGTGAATGTCAGCACGACGGATACAGGCGCCAACACGGTCCAGGACCTGATCACACTCATTGAGTATCAGCGCGCTGTCATCAGCTTCAACAACAATGCAACTGACGGCGAAACAGTGACCATCTCCGATGGCACCAACAGCTATACCTTCGAATTTTCCGATGGCGCAATCGGCGATGCCACGCTCATTGGTGATCTGAACGACGGTGCGGGAATCGACCTTTCCAACACGTTTGATATCACGCTTGGTGATGGCACGATTCTGACCATGGATCTGTCGTCCCTGGATCAAAGCAGCAGTGTTCAAGACCTGCGTGACCTGATCAATGCACAGCGTGCGATTTTGACTTTGTCGACTGACCTGTCAGACGGCGACACCATCACCATCAGCGATGGTGTGACCGACTACACCTTCGAATTTGACAGTGGTCTGCTTGAAGTGGATGACCTGCTCGTAACGCTTAACAGCACCAGCGATCTGGATTTGACCGGTGATATCACCGTCCTTCGACAGGACGGCACATCCTTTACCATTGCCGACGGTACATTCGGTCCCGCCAGTACTGTGCAGGATTTCCTGGATGCCATTAATACGCATGCCAGTAACCGCCCACAGGCTACGATCGAACTGGACAACCTCCCAGCAGCTGGTGAAACCATCAGCATCACAATCGGCGAAACGGTCCACACCTTTACGTTTGTCAATCTCGATACAAGTTCAGTGACATTAGGTGATGGCCAGATTTCCATTCGCCAGAATCTCGCAGCCATTACGACTTCACTTGCTGCTGAAATCAACCAACTGACCGATGTTGCTACCTCCGTTGTTGGCAGCGTCATCGAAATCGAATACACCGGCTCCTCTGTCCCGACACTCGACATCAGTGATACCGTTGCCGATATCACGGTCGAAGAATGGGCGTCGCTCACGGCTCAAATCAATGATGCTGGTACCGGTATCGAATTGATCGACGGCACAACCGGCGGTTCGACGACTTTGGTCACGACATCCAATGCTTTGACCACCTTCCTGGGTCTGAACACCGCTGCTGTGAATGGTGTGATCTCCGGCTCCGATGTGACGCGCGTTCTCACCGAAGATCAAACGGGCAACGTTGTTGCAGTCCAATTGGTCTTTGATGTCAATGATGACGTGGACTACGAAGCCACCCTTGCCAATCTCTATACCGCAATTGGAACGGTTGGTGCGTTGGACGGCCTGATCGTCAACGATACCGCCCTCTCCGGTGGCGCGTATGTTTTGACCTTTGCTGATAGTAACTCGCTAGGTTTGACGAGTGTTGTATTTGATGATGACGGTGCAATCTCCACTGCGAATTTCAATCAGCAGGTTGACATTGCGATCAACACCGAAGCCGTGGGCTTTGATATCACTGACCTGGTGACCGGCACGGATCAGATGGTCATACAGACCAACGGCACAACCACGGAACTTGGAATTGCAGGTGCCGCTGAAAGTGATGTGATCAACGGGCAGAGTATCTCCACAACCGATGGCGTGGTGGATGGTCATTTGGCGGTTGCTGTTGGTAACGAGATTGCAGACTCGATGACCAATCTCATCGCTGCAATCAATGGACACGCAACCCTTTCGACCAACCTGACCGCTGAAGCGATCACCGACACCCGCATCACCATTATCGATGACTCGGGCGCCAATGTCGCGACTGTCTCGGTTGACAGCACTCATTACACCAGCCGCGATTTCACCGCGGTCTATTCGAATCTGGCCAGCCTCGTCGAAGGCAACAGCACCGACGAGTACGGCAGCATCACCATTACCGACACCGCTGAAGATGGCGACATCATCACCATCTACGATGGCTATGGCACACCGGTGATCTTTGAATTCGATGCAGGTGAATTTGACTATGACAATCTTATCGGTGACCTGCGCGATGGTGCAGGTATCGACCTGAGCCAGAACTTTGATGTTACCTTGCCCGATGGCACGCTTTTCACCATTGATCTTTCCACCCTTGAACAAACCGACACCGTTCAGGATCTGGTTGATTTGATCAGTGCCAAGCGGGCGCAGTTCAGTGTCACCACCGGATTGGATGATGGCGATACCATCACCATCACCGTCAATGATGGCACGAACGACATCGAATACGTCTTTGAAATTGACAGCGGTATCAATGCTGACACCACGCTTGCTGAACTTAACAGCGGTACGGGTATCACCGACTTCTCCACCTTCACCATCACACGCGCAGATGGTGTCACAATTGACATTGACCCCAGCAGTCTGTCTGCAACATCGACGGTTCAGGACCTGCTTGACCTGATCAATGACGATGCGCAAAACACACTCTCTGCGACGATCACGTTATCCAACCAACCGTTGGCAACCGAAACCATCACCATTGATGGCGTGGTCTTTGAGTTCCTCAATGACAGTGGTACTGTCAGTGATGCAGCTTATATCGGTGTGCAGATCGGTGATACAACCGTTGACACCGCAAACAACCTGGCTTCAGCAATTGCTGGCAATACCTCCGTCACCAGCACCTACACAGGCCTGGTCGGCACCAATGCCTACGTTACCGTGACTTCTGCCAGCAGCTTTGCCGTCACCGGCGAGAGTAGCAACTTCATGAGTGTGACTGCACAAGGTCAACTCGTTGCGCAGATCTCTGCTGACGGGACGTCCATCGAACTGGTCGATAACACCACCGGCGGTAATACGTTGACCGTCAGCAATTCCGTTGCAGGTGAGTTCATTGATCAGCTGGGTCTGTTGGGCGCAGATGGCACGTTGGATACCGAGGAAGACGGCACGCTCATCGGCACGCAGATCAGTCCTGCACTGAATCATGCCACCACCGGAGCGACTTACATTGTCACGGCCGTTCAGATGGGTGATGACCTTTCAGAGACCATTGAAAATCTGATCGAAACCATCAACAACACCGCGGGTCTGGATGTGACCGTCGAAAATCTGTTCGGTGATACACTGACCTTCGTCAATGTGGATCAGTCCACGCATTCCGGTGTCGAGGTTGAATATGACTATGGCTCAACCCCCATCGTCCAGGAATTCGCTTCGGTTGATGCGCGTATCAATTCGCTGAACATCGGCTTTGTGATCGATGCATCAGCCGTGACAGCAAATGGCAATGACCTGCTGACGATTGAGTCCAATACCACCACATCCAATCTGGGGATTGCGGGTCAGGATGGCGATGCGGATGCAACCGAAGACCAGATACTCTACGGTCAGACGCTCTCCTCTCTGTACGGACTGGATACCACCGTCTTCTTTACCACCAACACGCAATTGGGATCGCTGCGTGATGGCAACGGCATCGATACGTCCGCACCATTCGAAGTCTCCTTCCAGGATGGCTCAACACGCATCTACGACCTAAGTTCTCTGGATAGCACCAGCACGGTTGCTGAGTTGCTCCAACTCATCGGTTATGCGCGGGGTACCATCGATCTGACTTCCGGTCAACCCAATGTTGGTGACACCATCACCGTCAATGACGGAACCACGACGGTGACCTACGAACTGAATACGGGTATCTTTGATGACACCACACTTGCAGCTTTGGGCGTGACCAGTATCAGCAATTTTGATATTCGTCTGAGTGACGGCAATGTTTACACTGTTGATCTGACGACGACGCCTCCAACAGATGTTCAGGACGTGATCAATGCCATCAATGCAGCAACGGCAGATGTTACTGCAACCATCAATGATTCAAACACCGGCATCACCATCACGGATAACACCTACGATCCAGATGGTACAAATGCTGCACTGTTTGAAGTGGTCACCAGTGGTACGGATGGCAGTGTTGTCGTTGGTCTTGGCTTGCATCAAACTGACGATACCGGTGTCGATGGCGTGATCACAGGGTTGAATATCACCCCGGATCTCTCGGATGATGCCAATATCCAGGTGATCATCGGTCAGTCTCTTGCTGACACCGTGACCAACATCATTGACGCTATCAATACATCAGGTTTGAATGTCGAAGCATCGGATGTCTTTAGCAGTGGTACCACCATCACCCTGCGTCAGACCAACACCACCGCAGGAGCGTCCCTGACCTCCACGGGGATCACGACGGCTGATTTTGCAACCCTTAGCGGTGAAGTCGATGAAGCGGGTCTGAGCATCAATCTCACCGACAATACCACGGGTACGGATACACTTGAAATTACAGCAACCACGACTTCAGTCCAACTTGGAATCAGTGGTGTTGATGGCATCGACGATCAGGACAGTGCAGATGAAGGTATCTTCACCGGCCGTAACATCACGGACGTGGTGCGCGTGCAGACCGGTTGGAGTAAACAGGAATCCGCTGCCAACCTGTTAGCAGCCATTCAAGCTTCTGGTTTGGATGTTACAACGGAATTGACTGCGACGGGTCACTTGACGGTGTCGGATACGGATACCAATCCAGATGACGAAACACCGTACATCACCTTCTCAACCGGTGAGAATGTTTCAGGCGAAAACTTCACACAACGCTTTGCTGACGTGGATAACACCATCGACAGTTTGCTGTTCTGGGATGAAACAGGTGGCAACAGCAGCATTCAGGTCTCCGGCATCAACTCGGATACCACCACCACTGACAGCCTCGGCCTGACCGGGACGGGTGACGGCAGCCTGCTTCAGGGCGATGAACTTGGACTGGCATTAAGTGATTCGAGTCACATCGGCGTTCGTATTTACGACGACATTTCCGATGTCATCACTGCGATGGTCCAAGCGATCAATGCACAGGACACGCTGGATGTCACCGCCATTGCAACGGACACTGAAACTGGCTTGCGTATCAGCCTGGTCCATGACACATCTGATGTTGCTACCGATCTGACGGTGACAGGTGGCAATGCCTATGGCAATGTTGCCAGCGAATTTGACAATATGGTTATTGGTGCAGCAACACTCACTGCTGATCTGGGATATGTCTCGGGAACCAATGAGACATACCTGAAGATTACAGATGACCTGGCCGTTGCCAATAATGGATACGATTTTGAGTTTGAAATCAACGACACCACCAAGGCCTTGGGGATTGCAGGCATTGACGGTATTCACGAATCCAATCAGACGCCTGTCGACGATGATGGCACATTCCACGGTGCCAATATCGCAGCAACACTTAATAACTCCAATGCCATTGCAGTATCATGGCTTGATGGTGATCTCGACGGCAGTCTTGCCAATCTTGAAACAGCCATCAACACTGCTTATGCCAATGGTGACATTCTGGTTCAGGCTGTTTATGACGCCACCACGGATCAGCTTTACCTGCTCCATCAGACACAGGATGTCGATCTGCAACTGCTCTCAGTCGACAGTTCCGACGCGACCAATGTCAGCATCACCGACTTTACGCGCGTGGTGGCATCCATTGGCGGCGTGGCGGGTGCGTATACCGTCGTGTTGACAGATGACGGCTATGCAACCACGCCGACCACGTCCTTCTCCGTAGATGATGGTGGTGCTGCCAATACTGTTGCTGATTTGTTTGGTCTTGATACGACACCAGCTGTAGGCAGCACGATCACAGGCACTCAAACCTATGAAGATGGTGCTTATGGTGGCAGCAATGTTGCAGTTGAACTCGGTGAAACCCTGCAAGAAACACTTGCAAATCTCATCGACGCCATTAACGCCCAATATGAAGCCAACAACCTCTTTGCCTCGGCTCTTGAATCAAGTGAAGACCAACTTTCGCTGATTCATCACCAGGCAGGTCTTGGTGCTGATTACAACATCGTCGATACAGCCATCAACTCGGCTGGGAATGACGAACTGTTTATGATTCATCTGGATGAATCGACAGGTATCTACAGTCTCTACAGTGTTCAACGCGAAGCAAGCTTTGATTACATCTCATCGGTTGACGAAGTGGGCAACATTGTCGTGGCAGCAACCGACTACACCGGTGCTGATGACGAAGATGCAGGCAAAGCACTTGCCAACATCAATGCGGTGGACTTTGACGGTGTGCATGACGGGGTGATGTATGTCATCGCCAGTGTGGATCGCAATGACTACAACAGCGATGATTCGACCACTTCTGAACAATGGGATGAAGTGCTTGAACTCTTCCGTGTTGATACCGAAACTGGCCAAGCCACGTCGTTGGGGCTGCTGACTGACACGGCTGACAATACCTACTCGGCCTATGACTATCAGATCAATGCGATTGCCAGCGATCCAGATCCGAATGTTGATCCAGCAGACAATGAGTATTCCAACCTGTATGCCGTGATGCGTCATGGCAATGTGGATACCTTGATTGTCATCAATGTCGATCCAACTACCGGCAATTCCGGACTCTTTGTCACGCAAGGCGATTTTAAGGTTGCCAACGCCAATACGCATATCACGGCCATGGACTTTGTGGTGCAGTATGATCGCTTTGGCATTGTCTACGAACGTGCTTTAATCGCAGTCAATGAAGTTGAAGTCAATCCTTCGACGAACGCTTTTGAACGTCAGATTCTGCGATTCCCGGTCTACAGCCTTGAAGATACAAGCCACGACACACTGGTCATCGGTTCGTTCTCCATTCACAACCAGTTTGACCCCAGCACTGATACGCAGAAGGTTCTGGATCAGGGCGTGATGCGCAATCCGCTTGAAGGTTATTCATCTGACTCAACGGGTATCTTCTTCAGTGTCATGGATCAAGGTGATGATCAGGGCGCAACCGATACACTGTGGACCAGCGAACAGTTCATTGCCATCGCTGCAGAAGTTCAGGGTCTTGCCTTCCAGACTGCTGATGGCAACCCGGACAATGACTTCTACACGATTCTGAACTTTGAAGGTGAGGCAACACCCTTTACCACGGATGTGTCACGGCCGACCCCGCCCAATGGTCATGTCATCACCATGCAACAGGCCTTTGCCGAGTTGGATCTGACAACAGGTCGCTTCTCTGATCCGGTGCAGTTACTCAGCGCGGATACGCGTGAATCACTGAGCATCTCTGATTTTGATATCAATGAAGCTGGCAAGATCATCGGCATTGACAATTCCGGTGGTGAGGGCAATGCACGTCTGGTTCAGATTGACCCCGATGCACTTTTCAACGAAGCACGCAATCTGCTCTTTACCACGGAAACCGGTTCGGAATTCCTGGATATCCACGTTCCCTCCATTCTGGTCCACACGATCACAGAAGATGGAGCAGTGGATGACGACCTGGTGGGTTATGCATCGTCTTACGATTTGAATGGCAATGTCTACTTCTATTCGATCTATGACAACGAACAGATGAATAACCTGTTACTCCGCAGTTACAACGACAACGGCGTTGGCAATGCGGTAAACGATATTGACCACCTGCCCATGCCATCGTTGTCAGGTGAACTCAGTGCCAACTATGACATCGAAGCAATTGCCATCATCGGCGTACAGGATGAATTTGGCAATGACCGTATTTACTTCTTCGATGACACCTACACGGCCAATAACAGTGACAACCCCTTCACGCCGTTTAACCACTCAACACTGCAGTTGGTTCAGGTTATTCGTGACAGCAATGGTAATGTGATCGGCAGCACCAACGTCGGTAGCGTGGTGGATGAATTCGGCAGTGCCATCCACTCCATTTATGACGCCACTGTGGATCCGACTGATCCGCTGATCCCGACGTTGACACCTGCTCGCGAGTTGGACCTTTCGGACCTTCTGGTTGATAACTCGCTCAATGCTGGGATTGACAATTCAACATCACCAGACACGTTTGATATCGTTCTGAACCTTTCAGGTGATTTATCGGCTGCCCATATTGCTGCGTTTGTCGAAGCAGTGAACTTCTGGGAATCCGTGATCACTGAAGACTTGCCGACCTATATCACCACGGAAGGTGAAACGATTGACGACCTTGTCATCAACGCATCGGGTGTTTACATCGACGGTATTTACGGCATTCTCGGCCAGGCTGGCCCTGATGAAATCCGTGATGCTTCCGGTGGCTATCTCACCGCTGTTGGCACCATGCAGTTTGACACGGCGGACCTTGATTTTATGTTGGCATCGGGCATTCTCACTGATGTCATTATTCATGAAATGGGACACGTACTGGGTATCGGTACCTTATGGAATTTACTGGGACTCCTGGATGTCTCAGATGCTGCCAACCCGCTGTTTACAGGTCCCGAGGCGACAGCTGCCTATGAAGCCATCTTCGGTTTGACTGGTACGGGTGGTGTGCCAGTGGAAGCAGATGGTGGTCCAGGCACGGCCTATAGCCACTGGGATGAAGAAACATTCGATAACGAATTGATGACGGGCTACATCAACGAAGGCGTTGAAAACCCAGTGAGTAAAATCACCATTGCCAGTATGTCGGACTTGGGATACACCGTCGACATTACCAAGGCTCAAGGCTATACCGCTCCTGGTACGGGCTCTTTGGCGGGTATCACGCTTGGCGAAGGAACTGATGGTTACATCTATCTCGGTGGCGATGCCATCGTCTATGATCAGAACAATGCTGGTCTTTCCGGTTCCTACCTTAATTCCCCCAACTACAGCCATCTTGTTTCGCATAACGATGGTTCAGTCTTTGTGATCACCGGAACCGGTCTTGGCGCCACGTTAAGCCAGATCCCGGTCTCCAATGAATCAACCATCAACACCATCGGCACAATCACCGATGCCGATGCCTTGACACAACTGCTGCAGGTGACGGCTGTCGAAGCCGATCCAAACAACCCGGATAACAACACCATTTACGGTGTCGGTTCAACCGTGGACGCCCTGCTTCCCACTGACTTCTATGGTGCACTCGATAGCTATAACCTCAATGTTCAGGCTTTGACGGTCATCAGTGATGACACGGTCTTTATCGTGTCTTTGAATACCAGTGGTTCGTCAGACTACTACGAACTTTATGAAGTCTCTTTCGACACCGACGGCAACATGGCTGTCGATAATGTCGGTCGTATCGTCGATGCAGACGGCAATGACATCACCGACATCAACAGCATCGCTTCGGACTCCAGCGACCAACTTTATATCGTTGGTTACAACGCCAATGAGCCGAATCCCAATGTTGAAGTCGGTGGCGACTTCGGCGGTGATTATGATGTGATTGGTATTACTGCTGATGGTCAGAACCAGATTCTGGCCTTGAATCTGGATCGTGGCCCGTACATTGGTCTGTACAACGTCAATCGTGATGATGATGGTTCGCTGGCTGACAGTGATACCTATGAATTCATTGCCAATATCACCGATTCAGTCAGTGGCTTCCCGCTGCTGAACGTCCGTGCATTGATGGACGATGGCAATACCCCTGCCAGCAGTCTCTTTGTCCTGGGTTATGCTTCGGATCAATTGGTCCCGACCAATGCCATCGGTGGCTCCACCACGGATGTCGAGGACGAAGATGGCGACACGGTTTACGATTCAGTTCAAAACCTTCAAGGCATTGCCATCACACCCGGCGATGAACTGTTGGCAGTGGACCTGCGCACCAATGGTTTGACCTACATGTACAAAGTGGTCCGTGATACGGTCACCGGTGCGGTCAACGAATTGATTTATGTTGATGTGGTCAATAACAACGGCCAGGCGATTCTCGGTGTCACTGACATTGAATCCAGTGAAGCCAGTGACCTGCTGTATTCCATCGCCTTTGCCGATGGTGCCATGCTCCCCAACAACCTGTTGTCGAACCTTGAAACACTGCTTGATGTCCGCGCGTTGGCCGTGACCACCGACGGTGATTACTTTGCAGTCTTCCAGAACGAAACCGATCAGAAATTCCACCTGGCCTACATTGAGGTCGATGCCAATGGTGACTTCTCCATGACTGATATCGGTATCATCAGTGACAGCGCGGGGACGGAAATCTTCGACATTGGCGCGCTTGAAGAGCGTAACGATACACTGCTGCTGATTGGTGTTTCGGCATCGGATCTGCTACCTGAACTGACTGCTGATGGTATTGTGGATGACAACAACACGTATCTGGATTTAGGTGACACCTACAACGTCACTGCCATCAGTGCGACAAGTTCTGATAAGCAGATCTTTGCAATCAACAACGAATTCAGTTCCGCGTTGTACGAAATCTCGCGTGACGAATCCACCGGCGATATCACCAGCTTTACACGAATCGGTCAGATCACCGATGCCAACGGCAATGCCTTTATCAACATTCAGTCTGCTGATTATGATCCGCAGGCTTCGCTACTCACTGCAGTGGGTATCAGTGGTGCGGACATGGTGCCGACTGTTGTCCAGAATGTGGATCTTACCAGCCAGGACGTCCGTTCGATCACGGTGATTGACGATACGTTCTATGCTCTGATCAGCATCCCAACCGGTTACAGCCTCATCACCTTCGTGGCTGATGATGGTAACTCAAACCCGGCAGATGACATTACCGTCCTTGGTAAAATCACAGACGAATCAGGCGAAATGGTCTTTGATATTGTTTCCATTGAATCCGATGGTAATGACATCCTGATCGTGGGTCTGACCGGCGATCAGATTGATCCAGACTCCACCGTGACGAGCAATCTTTCAGGCGGTGGTATCGGTGAAAATCTGTCCAATCTCACCAGCATCACTGCAGTGTCCAACGATGATCTGTTGGCCATCAATGATGATGCGTCTGGCGTGCTCTATCGACTGTCGCGCGACACCGATACCGGCAACGTCAGCAGCTTTACGCAGGTGGGTGCGATTGTCGATCAGAACGGCGGTGGCGTGCTTGCCATCAGCGGTCTTGATGCAGACAACAATGACCTGCTTCATACCATTGGCCAGATCAGTTCCGCCCTGGTACCCACTACTTCCATCGGTGGTACTTTGGATGACCTGACACAGGACCTGATCGACGGTGAATGGGACATTCAATCCCTGTCGATCGACCCACAGACCGGCTATATCTTCTTCGTTGATGCCAACGGCTCGACTTACGACCTGTGGTTGGTGACACCTGCAGCTGACGGCTCAATCGCCAGTGTCTCGCTGGTCGGTCAATTACAGACCGTTGATGGCAATGGCAACGACATCCCAATCCTGGGCATCCGTGCCATGGACAACGACAACAACGGCACCGCCTCCGGTGTGAGTATCTACGCCATCGGTATGCGTGCTGATGAGTTGGTGACCACAACCAGCGTGGGTAATCTCGGTGATGACTATGACGTCCGCGGTCTAAGTGTGACCGATGCCGATCAATTGTATTTTGTTAGTCGTCACAATGGCGGCTATCAAAACACGCGTTTGGCGCACTACATTCTTCGCAGTGTGGAACAAGATCCGGATAATGGCAGCGTCGTCTCAACCGATCAGATTGGCATCATCAGTGAAGGCAATGCCAATATTCAAGCCATCTTCACCGTTGAAGCAGTCCCCAGTGACAATGTTCCCACCGGCTTCTCTTCCGGCAATTTGATCACAGCAGGTTTGGCCCTGACGCGTCCGGCCATCCCTGTTCAGGAAGTAGCAGGCGATCTGGGTGATGTCTTTGAAATCACAGCAGTCACCTCAATCAACAGCGAAACAGGTGTTGACGAAGCTGGTGCTGAAGACTCGCTTTATGCAGTCCACAACAACGGTACAACCTATGACCTGTATCACATCCGTCAACAGGATGCCGTAACCCCCCTGCCTGCAACGGAAGTCGAACTGGATTCCGATGCAAGCATCAACTTCATCAGTGGCACCATCACGCTCGTCAACAACCCCGATGACGGTGACACCATCACCATTGATGACGGTACCAATTCCATTACCTTTGAATTCAATGACAACAGTGCCCTGCTTGCCAACACCACGTTGGCCGATGCCGGGTTCACAAGTGCACCAGTTGGCAGTTTTGATGTTGTACGTACAGATGGATCCAGTAGTTTTACTGTTGATTTGACAGGTTTAGCAACGACGGACTCACTACAAGCAGTTGTTGACCGTGTTAATAATGCAGCGAACAACTTTGCTTTGGCTACGATTTCGTTCCAGACCAATCCATCTGACGGTGATTCGGTTACGATTAATGATGGAACGAATACATTCACATTCGAGTTTGATGATAATGAACTGGATCTCACGCAAACGCTGAGTTCTCTGAATGGTGGATCAGGTATTGATCTTTCAAACACCTTTGAAATAACGCTTCGTGATAACACCACGCGTGAATATGATTTGTCGTTGTCGCTTAACGGCGCCAGTACGGTAAGCGATTTGCTAAATGTTCTCAGTCAATTCCGTGCTAGTGTCACTTTTGATTCAAATGCCAGTGAACACGATTTAATCATCATTAATGATGGTACCAATACAGTTACCTTTGAACTTGACAATGAAACCATACTCACAACGACTGTACTTAGTACTTTGTATAACGGTGCAGGCATTGATTTGGGTAATGCGTTCGTTGTGTCATTCACAGACAATACACAACGTGTTTTAGATTTGTCGTCCATTACTGTTGCCAACACCGTTCAGGATCTGATCGACGAAATTGCCATACAGCGAGCAACACTTGAATTTGCAAGTAATGTTGAAGATGGCGATACCGTTACTTTGGACGATGGTACAGGCAACACATTTACCTTCGAGTTTAATGACAACACAACAGACAATATTACTGATGCAACGCTACTTGGAGCATTAAATAATGGTGCGGGTGTTGATTTGTCTGCACCGTTTGTTGTTAATCTCCAGAATGGTATCAGCTTTACGATTGACCTCTCAGCCAGTGGCCTGGATCAAAACTCAACGGTTCTGGATCTCCGTGCCGAATTAGGTAAGGCAAGAGCAACCATCAGCCTGTCTGGTAACTTGGCTGAGGGGGACATTATCACAATTAGTGATGGTACAACTTCAGGAACTTTTGAACTTGACCTGGAAGACGTTGAATTAACCGATACGCTTGATACTTTACGAAATGGTGCTGGCGTTGATTTGAGTAATACATTTGTTGTAACGCTATCCGATGGAACAACCCGAGTTATTGATCTCAGTGCCCTTGATGGAACATTGGGTACCACGGATACAGTGGCTGACTTGATTACTGCGGTCACAACTCAGAGAGCCAATCTGACATTTGCTGACAATAATCTCGATGGTCAAACTGTTACGCTGAGTAACGGCTTAGGCGATTCATTCACATTTGAATTCAACGATACAACTGATACAGTCACTGATGCGACAATACTTGATGATCTGAACAATGGAACAGGTGTCGATCTGAGTGCACCATTTGATATTACCTTGACAAATGGTTTGTCGTATACAGTCGACTTGTCAACGAGTGGTTTAACAGGCGCGTCTACCGTTGCCGATTTGAGAGCAGAAATTGCAAAGGCACGTTCCGCATTGACCTTTTCAGCCAATCTCGAGGATGGTGACACAATTACCATTAATGATGGCACCAATCCTGCTGTGATCTTTGAGTTGGATACCAATTCTCTTGATACAGCCACAACACTTAGTGAGTTAAATGATGGTGCGGGCCTTAGCGGATACACGGCATTTACAATTACTCGTAAAGATGGTGTTGTTATCAATGTTGCTGCTCCAACTGCAGGTGGTACAGATACCATTGCGCAATTCCTGGATAGCATCAATAGCGATACTGAAAATACAGCTTCGTCTACAATTCAATTAAATGCAGTGCCTGCGGAAAATGACACCATTACGATCAACGGTACTGTCTTCACCTTTGTAACTGGTGCCAATGCATTAAACAACGAAATTGAACTTGGTGGTGCAACCATTGGCACCATTGATAACCTGCTTGAAACTGCTATTACCAATGCTGGTATTGATGTCACGCCAACAACTGATGATGATGGCGCAGCCCCGACACTCACCCTTCAATACACTGGCGCAACTGACAAAGATGATCTGACAGTATCCACCAATGGTGCGAACATCGATACCACTGATTGGGGATGGGTTACGGCATCAATCAACAGCAGTAATACTGGGATTAACATCCATGACACCTCAACTGGTGGTACCAACATGTCTGTCAGCAGTGTTAATACAACAGACGATTTGGGTATTTCTGGTGCTGACCTTGACGGTGATGGAATCTACGGTGCAGATGTCATTCGTGGACTTTCCACTGCTGGCAGCACAGGTGTTGCTCTGGGCGCAGATCTGGCTGAAACCATTGACAATCTTGTTGCTGCCATTAACCTGGCTGGTTTGCAAGTATCTGCTGATAACATTTCTGGTAGTGCCACAACAATCACACTTGTTGATAATGATGCAAGTGCGGCTACTGTCTCGACCACAGCAGCAAATTTGACAGCCAATGCATTTGATTCGGTGACAGTTGCAGTTGTTGGAACCACCAGCCTGTCGATTTCAGATCCTGATTTTGATGGTGGCGTAGCAACCTTTGCTGTAAGCAGTTCTGCCACCAGTGACGATCTTGGTCTTAGCGGCACGGACGGTACGGGTGATCTGATTGCTTTGACTGGCGATTTGGATACTGCAGTTGACGGCACCATCTCTGGGCGCGATTTAACAGTCAATCGCGGCAGTCATACAGTCGCGATTGGTGTAACAACTGCCGATTCGATTAATAATCTGATCGCAGCAGTTGGTCTTCGACCGACCCTCGAAATGACCGGTCAGGTTTATTCTGGCACAACCATTACGTTCATTGATACCACACCAGCAACAGCCGATGCCGCCAGTATCAGTTCGACAGGCGTTAGCCTCAATACTGATCAATTCACTGCTTTGAACTTTGCCATTAATGCAACTGCTGATGGTTTTGATCTCAGTGATAACACAGGTGGTGTTGCTAATGATATCTCTGTTGAAGACAACGCAACGACTCAAGCATTAGGTTTAGATGGCACTGGTACTGGCAATACGCTTAATGGAACAGCTGTCACCATTACAGATGGAAACATACTCGTTAATGTTGGTGTAGATGTCGATGCTTCAACGACAAATCTTGTCAATGCCATTAATAACTCAGGATTAGCTCTGGACGCGATTAATAGCAGTGGCAACGACATTACTTTGGTTGATGACGATGGTACGACCGTTAATCCAGTTCTTAATGTCAACAACTCGGGCAATCTATCAACGTCAGTATTCAATAGTGTGAGTGTTGCAATCAATGGTGATGGCAACGGCTTTGACGTAACCGATGCATCAGTTGGTGGTAACACATTCATCATAGCTTCTACTGCAACATCTGATGCGTTAGGTATCAGTGCATCTGATCAGACGGGTACGACACTTCCGCAAACTGGTGATCAAGACACCGGGACATTGGGTACGATTGGTGGTCGTAATATCACGATAACCAGTGGCAATATTGCCGTCGCCGTTGGCAACACGACAGATGATTCAATTGATAATCTAATTGCAGCGATCGGATCAACACCGTTGGAACTTGACGCTGATCGTTATGTGACGGGAATGCTTTCACTTGCAGATAATTCTCCTGCCGTTACCCCTGCAGCAACGAATCCAGCTTCACTCAGCAGTACAAGTATCAATGGCAATTTTGTTGATCATGATTTTGAAACACTTACACTTTCAATCAATGCAACAGGTGATGGATTTGATTTAAGCGATGCCGTTGGCGGTGGTTTTGACCTTGGTATTCAGAACAACGACACAACTAATGATGCCACCGGCCTTGGCTTAACAGACAGTACAGGCTCAACCGTTGTGTTGACATATGGCACGGGCAATACAATCAATGGTGAGGCAGTGACAGTTGATGCTGGACATGAGTTGGTCAATATCGGTGCAACTGAAAATGACACAGCAGTTAACTTGCAGGCCGTTATTCACAACCTCTATAACAATGGTGGTTTACTTGTTGACGCGACTGTAAGCACAACAACTGCTAATCGTGTGAACCTGTTGCATGACAGTGCTACTGCAGGGGCGTACAGTGTCATAGAGACAGGTGCAAACATCTCATCGGTTGATTTTTCGGCTGTAACTGCATCAATTAATTCAGATACTGTCGGCCTCGACATTACTGATAATACGGGGAGCACAGCAACATCTCTGGCCATTGAGATTAACGATACGACAGTTGATCTTGGCATTGCTGGAACAAACGGTGTCAACGATCTGGAAACAGATGATGACAACGTCTTTGAAGGTTGGAATATCGCTGCAAACTTGAGTAATGCTGGTGCTGTCGCGGTTAAGATTGGTGATCTTGTTCAAGATTCCATTAATAATTTGATGACAGCTATTAACTTCAGCAATACCGCCAATACTGATCCCCTTGGTGGCCCTGATATTCTCGTCGCTGCAGACCAATCTTTAGGGACAGGATACTTACGCCTGGCTCACGACGTGCAAGCAGTCGATGTCACGACGCTATCAACTGAAGTTGATTCCTCTGTCATGAGAATAAATGATTTTTCTAAAGTTGTTGCAACTCTTAACAACACAGGTACTGGTCTTGATATCACAGATGGTGCTGGTGTTGGTTTAGATGCATTGAGCATCTCAACAACTTCAGACACAACAACATTAGGTTTGGCGGGCGTCGATGGTACAGTCGATTCAACCCTTGATGGTGTGATCAATGGCAGTGAAATCATTGATCCGGTGGCTTTGGGTGAAATTACTGATGGTAATGTCTACGTCGGCATTCAGGGATCGGCTGCAGGTACACTCGAGGAATTGATCGAAGTGATTAACGATCAATCCCTTGACGTCTCGGCAGCAGATGCCAGTGTCACGACGAACCTCATCAACATCACTGGTTCGACCAATGACGGTTCGCTGACAACCAATGACATTGATGGCGATATCACCCTGACCAATACCACCTTTACTGCAGTCGGCTCAGACCTGACCTTCGATGGCACAGTGTTGACCATTGCTTCGGATCAGTCCGGTCGGACATTGCATGTCTTTGAATTGGAAACCAGTGGTATCAATGCTGGTACGATTACCATTCATGAAATCAAGATTGACATCGATTCGGGCGACATCATCTCCGTCACCGAGCTTGGCACCCTCACTGATGGTACCAACACACTCACCGGTATCTCCGACGTGACCCGTGACCTGGATGGCAATCTTTACTTCGTCGCCTTGGACGGTGTGGACACGCAGTACAAACTCTACAGCTTAACCACAGATGCCAATAATGATGGTTCTGGCGACAATACCACCGCTACGTTCATCGGCGGACTTGAGTTTAATGCAGTCGCTGTGGACAGCGCAGCCGGTGCTGTTGTCAAGGGCATTACCTTTGGCCAGATCAATGACTACGTCAACACCCCCATACGTACGGATATCTTCTTCGTGATCGATTTTGGTGGCGCAAATGGTGATGAGCTGGTTTATGCCAACGCCATCTTTGATATCAACTCCATCACCCAAACAGTTGATCTGAGTTATGACTATTACGATTTTGCTGCCACCGACGGCATCATTGCCAACGTGACAGATACCCAGGCTTTGTCGGTCAACCAGAACGGTGATCTGGTGATTCTGGATAACGGTACTGCAGCGACCGATGATCAGCAGCAGGTTCGTATTTCTCTGAATTTCAATTATGATCCAAGCACTGCGGATGTTGAAGCGGTGGATAATGAAGATCGTCCGATTGATGCATCACTCATCGGTTTGGCTGGTTCGCGTAGTGACAACTTTGACAACCAGGGACGTGCAACCCAGTTCTACAGTCTTCTGAACAATGGCAGCAATAGCTACACCTTAATGGTGTCAGGTGATGAAGAAGCCATTACCGGCTTTGAATTTGTGGGTGAACTCACTGACACCAACGGTGATGCAATCTACTTCGTCAACTCCATTACACGCGTTCCCGGCGATGATACACATGTCTATGTTGTCGGCTCAGCAAGCCCCACTTCCGGTTCGCCGATGTCGCTGTACCTGATCAATATCGACCCTGACTCAGGTACCCTTGGACAGGCTGATAGCGAATGGGCCTTGAGTAATGGCGTGGTTCCGTTGACGGGCGTGGTGACAGGTCTTGCCATCGAATCCAACGTCTATAACTATGACGGTGAAACGACACCACAAAGTACTGAGCCTGCACTATGGGCCATTGTGGATGATCCGACCAATGGTTCAACACTTATCGAAATTGCTGTCCCCGGATACTCCGAAACCAATCCCACAACCATTGGTTTTGTGACGGAAATCGGGGCCGTTGGCACGCAAGTCTCCGGTCTGGATGTTCGTCATGAAGGTTCGGTAGCCACGCTCTATGCGATCTCCGGCGATATTGGTGATGGTGATCGTACGTTGATGCGAATCTCCACATCAACGGGTACAGGTTCCTCTGCAGGCAGTGTCGATTCCTACCTGCGTGGCCTGACATTTACCAATGATGCCAACGACATCAGCGGTTACATGCAGCCTTATGCACTGCGTGGTGATGCCACCCTTTCGACCAATGACCAACTGTATACATGGTACTTCACACAGGAACTCTATAGCGTCAATCCAACAACTGCTTCAGCAAGCAGTGTGACAGAGTTGCTCCTTGATGGTGAAGAACTGCGTTTTGACCGAACCAATGTCCACTTCCGTGCTATCACGGTTGATCCGGAAGATGGCACGATTTGGGCGGTAATGCGTGTGGATACGGATGGCGATGGTAGTCTTCGTAATGCTGAGGACGATACGCTCGATGAACTCTACGATCCGGATGACCTGGAATACCTGGTCCAGCTTGATGCCTCCGCAGATGAAGTCGAAGTCAATGACTTTAGCAACGCCCGTAACGTTCAAGTCATCGGTCTGATATCTACTGATTCAACCAGCGGTGATACGAGTACATTTATTCGTGAACTGGACTTTACCGTCAGCGGTGAATTGATTGCACTGAATATCACTTCAACTGGTGATACCGAATTGATCGCCATTAACCGTGGTAATCCCTCAGCCAGCCAGGTAGTCATCTCTGAGGCAGTTGCTACCGTTCAGGACACCGTCTTTATCACCAGTGCAGGTAATAACGCCAGCGATGTTGCTGGCGACATCAATGACATGCATGTCGTCAATGCAGGTCTTTACGACAGCTACGGCGGACTCCAGGGCTTGGGATCTGACATTCTTGGCCGGTTCTACTCGATTAACAGTGGTGTCAATGACTCCCTTAACTATCAGAGCATCGTCCCCAATGCCGACAACAGCTTGCTGGATCTCAATGGTGATGGCACAGCAGACTACCTGTTGCAAACCGGTTCCTTCGGTGGTGATTTAACCAATATGACCGATTTGACTGTCACGCCGTTGGTCGCCAGCGATGGTCACTACCGTGTGTTTGCAGTGGCAGATGCTGATGCTAGTGGAACATCAAATCAAGTCATATGGGAACTGATTGACAGCAATCGTACTGGAACAACTCAAATTCTACAGGGGGCTAATTCATCGAATATCAATGTCACACCAATTGGCATTGTTGCTGCAGCCAATAGCGTTGATGAAAGTGAGGAATCAACGACTGCAGATAACTTTGGTGGGCTACTGACACATATTGGTGCGTTGGAAAATGATCCCAATGGTAATCTTCTATTCACAGCATTTAATGCACAGGTTCCAATTATCACTGGAACAATTAATGTCAGTAATAACGGCTTAATCGAAGGTTCAAAGGAAGCAATTCCCGGAACCTCGATTGCTGTTGCTGCTTCCAACGCATTATCTCCGCTTAACGCTGTAACTGGTGAGACATTGTATCGTTCCTTTGTTTTGTCAGACGATGGCAATTTGTATTACATCGATTATGACGCTGATATGAAGATGCGTGATATCTGGCATGTCGTTGAAACAGGTGGTAACACTGACTTGCATCAGGTCACAGCAACGGCTAACGGTACCAATACATCCCTTTTGATTTACACCGCTGGGGTTGATGACGAAGGTGCCACGCTTGATGACATTCAGGCAATGGATATGAATTTGACAGGAGGCGCTGGATTCACCGAGGGCAGCCTATACTTCGTTGGCGTTGATCCCACCATGTCTTCTGATGTCCAACGTTTGTTCTCAATTGATATTGATGCGAATGGCAACGGTTCGTTCAATGCAGCCGCGGATAATCATCTTGGTGCTATAGTTGATACCTCATTTATTGACGATATCTCAACATCAACTGTCCTAGATGCGGTTTACAATTTCAGTGACAATCCTAATCCGGCGACCAGTGATCTTGGACTTGATGATTTGACCTTGTTTATTAATGGCAGCCCCACAAATGTGTTAGAGGGTGCATATACGATTCAGGATTTGATTGACAATATCAACGATATTGATGGTCTTTCAGCTTCTTTAGATGTTGATGATGATGCACCTGGGACATTTGCAATTTCCGATACAGATGGTGCAGCCATCAATGTGAGTGGTTCTGCTGTTTCGTTCCTGGGATTAACTGGTGGCACACCAGGTGTCGACGTTACATCAGATTTACTAAGAGCTGTTCATGCTGTTACAGATACGATTAAAGCAGTCGCTTTCGATGGCGATGACTTCTTTGTGGTGTTTACGGATACCTATACATTTGCCGATGTAGAAGTTGAATCAGAAACAATTGCACGTGTCAACAGTAATGGACAGATTACCCAACGTCACGTAGTGATGGGTGTTGAGCAGATTGACGGTGTGAATGATGAAACACTATATGTATCAAATATCATTGCTTTGGCACTGAATAGTGAAGGGCAGATGATTGCACTGGATGACCAGGGGACTGGTGATGATCGTTATTTGATCATTGATACAGATTACACAGATCTGGACACTTCTGACGGCCCAGGCTTTGGTAACACAACCCAAATTTCAGACCCAACAGAACGCCAACTACCAGACGGTATCAATGACCTTGCCAGCACTAATGCCGCGACTTTGGCTGCATATGATTCAGTAACTGATAATAGGTTCTTTGCGGTCGGAAGTGGAACCAGCACAATGTTGGTTAGTGGTGATGAGCTTTACCGCATTAATATGTCTTCCACATCAGTACTTGAGTCGATGACAGATGCCAATGAACTCTATTTACGTGCTGATATTGTTGATGCTGTGACCTATGGTGATTCTGGCTTTGCATTAACCGGTGAGAATGTCGGTATGTCAATGTCACCTGTGACTGGTGATTTGTTCATTTTAATGGATGATGGAGATTACCTTACAAGCAATACTTCTCTTGGAACTGATATTCAAGTTAACACAGAGCGTCTCATCCAGATAACGCGTGATTCCAGCAACCAACTCATTGCTGATGGTGCAACTGATAGAGGAATTTTGGACCTTGACCCATTCTCTGAAGATGACTACATCGGAACTACATCAAATGGCATTGAGTTCCTGAATACGGGCGTTCTTGTTGCACATGTCCTACAACAAGGTGATGGCACTCTGATCCAGCCTCGCTATTACAACCAACTCATCGAAATCAACCAGGAAGACGCTTCTCTATCTTACTGGCGTGGCACGGGTACCAATGCTCGTAACACCATGGACAGTAGTCTCAGTGGTCTTGCATCTGATCCGGCTGGTAACCTCTACAGCTATTCAACGCTGGATTCAGATGACGAAATCTGGATTGGTACACCGGCAGAGCTTTATATCAGTTCCAGCCAGCAGTCGATTTTCGAATTTGATGTCACTGCTTCGACGGATTATGTCTATAACGCAGTGACCACCGCCAACGAGGACTTCCTTCAGGATACGGCAGATGATCTGCAGAATCCGATTGAAGATATCTTCACGGGTTTGGCGGTCGATGCTCTTGGCAATATTTATGCAACGCTCATTGATATTTCCACATCCAATGATGTCAACCGTCTGGTACAGATCACACCACCTGGAGCATCTGGTGGTGGTATCTTCAACCGCGTTGGTTCGTCCACCGGTGCGATTCTCGTTAACGGAGCGCAAACCAATATCCAGGGCCTGGACTTCATGGCAGATGGACGCCTTGTTGCGGTGAACTATCAGGGGGCTGGCCAGGGGCAGTTGATTGCAATCGACACCACCGATACCACCCTGTCCACGCAACTCAGCGGTTTCTCATCAGACTTTGATGAATCCCGTGGCATTTCGGCTTATGGAAGCTTCCTGTACAGTGCCCAGAATGTCGATGGTGATGATGACGAAATCTTCACTTCGAGTCTGGAATATGGTTACTACACCATCAATGCTTCCAACGCTTCAGCTAATCTTCAAGGCGTGCTGGTGGATACCGATGGCAGTAACATCACCGATACCTTTACGGCAGTCGCATTGGATTCGGCGGAAACAACCTATGCTGTCCGTCGCGTGGTTCTTGAAACGTCGACACATCTTGCTGCCCTTAACGGCGGTCTGGGTGTGGGTATCTCAAACAATGCTGACTTCCGCATCGACTATGTTGATTCTGTCGGGACAACGCATTCAGGCACAATTAACCTGTCCCCCAGCTCGATCTCAACCATCGGGCAGGTGGTCGCAGCCATCAATGCCAACAGTGATATCAATGCCTACATCGAAGCGAGTATCGATTCAGATGGTTACCTGGTCTTGACGGATCTTCAAAATGGTGGTCCTGGCCAATCGCTTAACGTTGTGCGTCTGAATAACTCTCTCGCAGCAGCGGGTCTTGGTCTACTGGGTCTGCAACAAGTTGGCGCAACAGCCGTTTATGCCGGTACGTTGATCGCAGGTGATTCGCTTTACCAGGTCGCTGCCGACGCCGACAGTGATGGCAATGCGGAACTCACTGCATTGGGTCTGGTTTTGAGCCATGTCCGCGTGGATGCCGATACCGATCTGGCTGATCTTAATGGCGGTACGGGTGTTGATACAGCCGGTGTTGGTACCGATGACCTCCAGATTGCATATACCGCCAATGGTGGTGGTGCCACCACGACAGCTGACTTTGATCTGGATAACTACTCAACACTTGGTGATTTGGTTGATGCAATTAATGCAAGTGTGCTTTCGTCTTTGATTGAAGCAAGTATTAATGAGTATGGTTATCTGGAATTGACCGATCTGGCAACTGATGCTGCGGATTCGATTTCTGCAAGTAGTCTCAACGGTACAACTTCTGCTCAAGACCTCGGACTTGATCAACTGGCACAAGTTGGCACAACTTCCGTACATCGAGGTGGTCAGTTCGTCACCGCCGACTTCTATACTTACGACACCAACTCCGGTGTTCGCATTGCCACCAACAAGCTTGATGTCGAATCCATGGTCTTCACACGCGATGACAAACTCGTCGGTTATGACGATGCGGATACCCTCTTTGTCATCGATTATGAATCACCGACCGAATCGGAAATTCTTCTGACCAGTGGCAGCTATGCATCACTTCGCGGTTTCACCACCGACAGTGAAGGTTACTTCCTGGCCATCAAGGACAATGCAGCGATTAATGACACGCTGATGATCAGTTCCAGTGGCCAAAGCATTCTCACCTACAACGATCCGGGTGATATTGCTGGCGGCGGTATTGACATTGACACGCAGGCTGACGATGAAGCCCTGATTGACGGTGGTTCCATCACACAGCAGATCACCGGTTTGGCCAAGCATGACGGCGTTGTGTATGCCGTACGTCATGTGGATGGTCAGGACCTGCTCTTTACCGTGAATCAGACTACTGGTGCGATCACAGAAATGGGTGCCATTCAGATTGAAGGTGTGGACACCCAGATCGATGGCATGGACTTCACCGAAGACGGTCGCCTGATCGCCTTGGATACCCTCACCGAAGGCCTGATCTCCATCGGATACCCAAGCTCCAGCTATAACAATGGTGCATTCTCCGACCCAACGCAATCGGTGCGTCTCAGTGCAGATTTCAGTGTTGACAGCTTTAATATCTCCCTGGCATCTGACAGCAACGGTTACTTCTACACCTATGACACCGTGACCCACGAATTGCGTCAGAGCACCAACTACCAGTCCGTGCTTCACTTTGATCCGACAACGGGTACCGTGGTTTCACAAACCCATATCGTTGATGAAAACGGCATTGTGACCGAAGACATCGTCGGTATCAGCTATGATCCGGATGGCACGCTCTATGGTGTGGTACGCGATGAAACCAATAACCAAGATCTGCTTTACGTCTTTGAAACCGATACCTTCGGCGTGATCTCCGGCGACATCACCCAAATCTCCGGCAGTGAAACGGGCGATGGCGTGATTCGTATTGGTGCAACGGATGATTTGACACAGGTCTCAGCCATTGAGTTTGCCCGTGACGGCTCCCTGTTTGCTTTGGACCTGGCGACCAATCAGTTGGTCCGAATTGACCTGACTGATCCGTATAACTCAGAAGCCATCACCGGCAGTGCAGACATTGCACTCTTTGACGGTTTGACTTCCGATGCCGATGGTCTGTTCTACACCATGGTCTCCAATGTTGAAGAAGGTGGAACCTATAACCGTGATCTGCTGTTACAGAGTTCCAGCGAGCAGACCCTCTTCAAGTATTCCACGCCAGTCACTTCGACGGATATGGGTGGCACGGACTATGCCATGGCCGACGCCGATTCATTGACACTTGAAGATGGCAGCGGTGATTCGATTTCCAACTCTGTTACCGGTTTGGCATACAACGTGGACGGTGATCTTTATGTTGCCATCCAGACTTCCTCTGGTACGCACATCCTCTGGTATGACGCTTCGGTGACTTCTGTTGATGCCATTGTTGGTGGCACGTTATCACTGGAAAGTGTTGGTGATGTCAATGTCGCTGGTGCAGATGTGTCGTTGGGTGAAATGGACTTTAACAGCCAGGACACACTCATCGCCATCGATCGTATCAGTCAATCACTGATCGTCATTGATACCAATAATCCAGCAACATCACTGTTGCTTGATGACTCGTCTGATGTTTCAAACCTGATGGGTCTGAGTATTGATGCCAACGATTACGTGTACAGCATCCGCAATGATGTGGATGGCGATAACAATGTCGAACTGGTCCAATCGACCAACAATCAAGGTCTGTACCTCTTCGATGTCGCCAATGAACTGTGGTCCAACCTGGGCGATCTGTTCGGCGGTAACATCTCCACGGGTGATACCATCACCGCCCTGGCCATGCTCAACGGCACGCTCTATGGCACGTTGCGTGACAAGGAAGTGGATGTCACTGAAGCAACCCTCCTCACCCGATTGCTCAACGGCTTTGATGCTAACAGTACCAATGGCGCTGGTGAAATGACCATTACCCGCGGTGACAATACTGATTTGACCATTAACCTGATTGATCAACTTGATGGCACGACGGAACTCTCGGAAATTGGTGGCATCACCACCACCGGTGATTCCTCGGCAGACATCCGTATTACAACAACTGATGGTACGACCTATGACATCGATCTCGATGCGTTGGTCGTTACGACAACGGATGAGCTGACGCTCCAGCAAATCATTGATGCTGTTCACACGGCAACATCCAACAATGTCACCCTGGCGATTAACAGCGAACTTAACGCACTTGAATTAACCGACAATGTCGGTGGTACCGATGCTAGCTTGCGTGTTCAGAATCTGAGCACTTCCACAGCAGCAACGGAACTCGGCCTGCAGGGTAGTGATACCGATGCTGATGGTCTGATCGAAGGTTCCTATCTCACCGATCGCACCGTTGCAGACCTGATTGATGCGGTCAATAACAATGAAGAAAACACCAGCCGTGCGCTTGTTGTGCTCGATGCAGTCCCAACAGATGGCGATACCATTCAGATCAATGATGGTGAAGGTCACACGGTGACATTCGAATTCAACGATACGGCTGTTGATGCTTCTACAACCAGTGGTAATGTGGTTGTGAACATCAACGGATTGTCAATCAATCAGGTACTTCAAGCGTTGAAGGCTCAGATCGAAGCAAGCACTCTGAATGTCAATGAGAACACATCAGAGATTAATGGCAATGTTCTGACCATCTATCACGACACCATCCATCTTGATAATGAAGTTGGCCTGCTTTCGACGACTGGCGTCAACATCAATGTCACCGACTTTGGCGTGGTTCGTTTGTCTGTGAGTGATGATGCAACGGGCTTGACGTTGGTTGACGGTCTGGTGGCAGATGCATTGACAGACACGCATGTCACGGCGATCACCGTGGTCGATGCAGGTGGCACTTCCGTTGCCACTAACCTTGGATTTGTTGCACCGTCCAGTAGCGCGACGGTGGTTGAAAACACCATCGTCAGTAGCGATCTGCGTAACGATCAGGACATCCTGGTGACGATTGCGGATACGGGACAGGTGACACGCATCGGTGCGATCAGTACCAATGGCGGTGCCACGACCACCCAGATCCAATCCATGGAAGCCGGAACGGATAACAACCTCATCGGTTACACCGTCGATGGCACGATGATCAGCATCGACTATGCAAACGATCCTGCAGACTCCATTGAGATTTCCGATCCCAATGTGCTTGCTGGTTACAACGGCATGGCCACCGATGCGGATGGTTTTGTCTATGCCTTTAATGCTAGCACCAACGAAATCTATGTCAGTTCCAATCAACAGTCACTGTGGCAAATTGATTCGTCAACCGGTGAAAGTATCAACGAGTTTGCACTGAGCTCCGCGACCACGGAAACCTTCCTGGCTGCAGCCTATGATCAAACCAATGACCTGATCTATGCTGTGACTGGTGATGCGGATGATCAAATCCTTTGGGTGATTGATGCAACCGATGGTAGCGTGAGTTATCAACTGGATATTACCTTTGATGTCACTGGCAACAACGCGCTGACACAACTTGATATCCAGGCCATGGAATTCACTTCCACCGGACGTCTTCTTGCGATCAATCAAGGGGCAACTGGCAAGCAATACGTCGAGTTTGATGTTGCCAGCATCACCGGTGGCGATACAGCCATTGAAGCCCAGAAGGTCAACGACGAAGGTGATCTGCTTGATGATCTGGTTGGTTTGACGGCTGATAATGAAGGTCGTTTCTACAGCGTTGGTGACGATAATATCTCCAATAACGTTCTCTACACCTCTACGGGCAGCATTTACAACGTCGGCTCGACCACCACGACCGAAGGCGGTGTGAAATATGCACAGTCAACACAAATTAGCACGGTTCCGATCGACCTGCTGGGTAGTGTGGTCGGCTTGGCCTTTGACAATTCAGACACACTCTACGCCGTAACGCATCAGCAACTTGGTTCAACCGAAGTCGATACGCTTTACCAACTTGATCTGACTGGTTCTGCAACGAATCTAGGTGCCATTAATGTTATTGACGGCAATACAGATGAAAATGATCCCAATGAGGACTTTACCTACATCATCGGCATGGACTTTACCAGTGACAACGAATTGCTGGCTTTTGACAATGCTGATGGCGCTTTCCGTGAAAGCAGTATTGACTACGGTACAACGGATAATGATGGTGTTCGTCTGATTCAAATCAACCTTGATGAACCTGGCCTCAGCACATCATTGACCGCTCCGATTGATTCATCAACGTACGATTACGTCGGCTTGACAATCGACAGCCAGGACCGCCTGATCTCCTTTGATCGCAATGGTGATGATACGCTGCGCATCACAAGTGACAGTCCTGAGCAGGTGCTGTTCCTGATTACCCATGATGTCGTTGCTGGTACTGCGACATACGAAATACTGGGGGTGATTGATTCAGCAGGCCTTGGTCTTGATGCAGACGAATTGATCGTCGAATTGGCCATGAATCCTGATACGCAGACACTCTTTGGTATTGTCCGTGACAAGGGTGATGAAAATGATCCGACGGATAATTACGATCGTCTGGTGATTCTTTACAACAATGTTGTAAACAACGTTCCCACAATCGACAGCTCGATTAACGGTACCGTCAGCATTGACTACGTCGGTGACAGTGATGGTGACAACATCGCGGACGAAGCTGGTTCTGCCATCCTGCGTGCTGATGGTACACACGCGATCATCAACGGCATGGACTTTGGTGTCGGTGATGTCAATGGTGATGGTATCCGCGATCTCTATGCGATTGACGCATCTGATGTTGACGGTAATTCGTTGATTCTCATCGGTGACGTTGACACAGATGGCAACATGGATCCCAATGCCGTTACGTTTATGCAGTTCATGGGTGAAGAACTCGACTCTTACAGCAGCTTCACCTCTGACGAATATGGCGTGTTCTATGCACATAACCAGACCACCAACATGCTCGAAACCAGCGGTACGATTCTTGCGGTTGGTTTCAATCATGATGCCCCGGTCATCACTGGTTCTGTCGGTGGCGTGATCGGTCAGGACCAGCGTAGATTCTGGGTCGAAGACGGTTCAGGTATCGAATTCGCCTTTATCGATGTGACGGCAGATCGCGACGGTGTCATCTGGGCGGTTGTCCTTGATAACGAACCGGGCATCGGTGTTTATGATCTCTTCCAGATTCAGCAGGACCCAGACACCCGTGAAGTCACCGGCTTTATTCAGGCCAATTCTGAGATCAGTTATATCCATTGGCCCGGTAACCCCCCGCCACCGGTTCTGGATATCACTGCGATTGATGCGCATCCTGGTGATGGTACGCTGTATATCGCTTGTGAAGATACGACCATTGCATCGCTCAGTGGTAAGACGGCAACGTCCGTGCTGGATATTGCCGGTCTTGAAGGCCTTGAAGAGATGACGATTGTCACCTTTGCCTTCTCCAATTATCAACCAGGCCAAGCTTCCCCGCCTAACTCGCATCCGGAAGTGACATTGATCGTTGAAGATCTCACGGGTGTTCAATACATCGTGATCATCAACTATACCAATGACACCATTGTTGCTGGTCCGGTTCCGTTGCTCGATGAGAACGGCAATGCCATCAACATTGCTGCCGTCGATTACAACGCACAGGGCTATCGCAATCCGATGCAGTCACCCACTGCTGTTACATCGGTTGAATCAGACCTGATCGCATTGGAAGCAGTTGATCCTGACAATCCCAACGGACGTGTTCTTTACAACATTGGTACAGGCCGCAACGACCAGACGTTGGGGACCGTCACCACTGTGACCGATCCAACCAACAATGCAGCCGACTATATTTCTGATCGCATGGTGGGTTACACCTCCATCGCCGGACCGTATGGTGGTGCCAATGATCTGACGGGCGACTTTAACTATGCCGGTCGCTTCTTCAGTGTGTATGACACCGATGGCACGTTGGATGAGAACGGTGATGGACTCTTTGACACTGATGAATTGTGGGTCAGCGGCAACCGTCTGTATGCAGTGAACAGTCTGACCGGCCTGGCTTCTGTCCGAGGCAATCTGGTGATTGAGGACAGTGAATCCATCCACGGTATCGCTGTTGCAGAAGACATCAAGGGTCTGGCATTTGAAGGTAGTTTCGAAGATGGCAAGGGTGATCTCTATGCCATCTGGGATGATCTGCAATATCGTGATGGCAACGGCAACCCCATTGATGACAGCACTGATCATGAAAGCGTTGATCGTCTGATCACCATTGATGAATGGACCGGCGAAGTCTCCGTGATTGGTACAGTCACCATTGCTGATAATCCCGATCCGGCCGATGCCGACAGTGGTAATGCCCAGAGTCCGCGCATCAATACCGCCATCCGTGGTATGGACTTTGATGCCGATGGTGAACTCATTGCCATCCATGGCGAACCCAGCGGCGCAGGTTCAGAACTCTCGAACATCAACGGCGTCTCCGGTTCTATCGAACGCCAGACCATTATGGTGAACCTGGATAATCCGACCGACGATTCCTTGATCATCTCAGCGCCAGGCAGCATCCGTAGTGACCTGCATGGCTATGCTGCAGATAGCAATGGTCGCTTCTACAGCATCTTCGACTATGACTTTGTTGATCCGACGGTCACCATCAGCGGTGTCCAGAATTCTGAACTCTGGGCCAGTGATGACTTTAATCCGCTTGTCTCGGTTAATGGTGACTTTAACACCATTGCTGTGGACATCTACGGCAACCTGATGTCAGCTGATATCGACATTGAAGATATCACCTTCATTACCGCTGATGTCAACGGCGTGGAAGTTCTCTACGGTGTTCTTTACAACAAGGACAAACAGCAGACCGAACTTTACAAGATCAATCGTAATCCCGTCACCGGTGGTTTGAACTTCGATCCCGATCAAGTCAATACCAACGACGGCGTCGGTTTACAGTCACTGACATTCGTGGGTGTGATTACCGACGATACCGGCATGCAGTACAGTGGTATCCAGGCGATCACCTCGGCTGTCAATACCAATGATCTGTATGTGGTTGGCTTTAATGCAGACATTCCGATTCCCGATATCAGTGTCGGCCAGAACCTGGGTGTCACCACCAATATCTATGGCATCACCACGGTGGGTGACCGTACCTTTGTCCTTGCACCCAACACCACATCAACAACCGTTGATGACGTGACAACCACCACGACGACCACAGGTTTGTTTGAAGTGCTGTACAACTCTGATGGTTCGGTGAGCAGCTACGAATTACGCGTGGCAGACACCGGCCTTTCATCCGCAGTCAAGGATCTGGCTGTCAACCATGCCACCGGCACGATGTACGCTGTCGATGGCGCAACCAACACCATTTATCAGATTCTCACGGATGGTGCTGCTGTCGCTTTGGGTGTTCTTGGTATCAGCCAGTTCAATCCTGAAGCCACGATGGATGCAATTGCGCCGGTTGCCTTGTCCGATAGTGTCAAGGCCATTGCCGTTGACCGTAGTGGCAAGTACATGTACATCGTCGTGGATTCGATCCCCAGTCAGTACAACCCTGGCAGTGCTGATCCCAACGAAGGTGACCACCTGATCCAGATCCGTATTGATCAGCTTGATTCAACTGCAGGTACTGCCACCCTGGCTGGCATGCTCAAGGGTGAAATCATTGATCAAAGCGGTAATGACGTGGACATTGTTGCCATGGACTTCACACTTGAAGGTGAGTTGGTGGCCTATGACACTTACGCCCAGGGTCAGCAAGGTGCCAACGACTGGCGAATGATCCAGATCGACACATCTGAAGCATACAGTGAAACATTGACCAAGAACGTCGCTGCCACCCAAATCTCGCTGCCAGGTAGTATCAGCAGCAGCTTCCAGGGATATGCGATTAACCAATACGGTCGCGGCATCAGTGTCCGTGTGGGTGCCACACCGTCAGAACTTTACATCACAGGCAACCAGCTGCTGCATGTGCCGCTGGTGACGACCGATGTCAATCAGGATGGTTTGACGCTAGAAGCCGTGGTTGATGTGGTGGGTAATCTGGATACCGAAGGGACGATTTACTCAGACATCACCGGCTTGATTTCTCACCCGACGCAGCCGTTGCTCTTTGCATCGTCAAACCAGAAGGGTTCGAGCACGACCAACCTGTTGACCTTGAGCACCACCGATGGTTCGGCTGGTATTCTCGGTGCCGTTCAAGTTGATGGTGCCAATACCGATCTGTTGGGTCTTGCCTTGCATGCTGACGGTACACTGGGTGCCATCGATGCCTCATTGGGTGAAGGTAGCTACCGCACCATCACCATCGGCATTCCTACTGTTTCTGAAATCGTTGGCGTGATTCGCGTTGACAATCAGGACACACAGGTTGCTGGCATCGACTTTATCGACATCGACGGTGATGGCGTCAACGAACTGATTGCCTACGATGACTCGCAGCGTGTTGACGGTGAGATCGTTCGTCGCTTCATTGAAATCAATACATCCAATCCATCACAGTCAATCGAATTGTCCGACATGGGCCGTGTCTCAACCGACATCTCCGGCCTGTCTGCCGTAATCAATCCTGACAGTGGCGATTGGGAACTCTATGCCTTTGCCAATGACACACCGCTGAATAGCGCCATGGTCATGGCAACTGAAAACACAGTGACCACTGCGAACATCAACGGCGAAGCTGCAACACTCTTTACCAATGTCCAGGGCGACCTTGGCATTCAGGAAGAGTTTGTCGACATCACCGTGGTAACGGACTCAGTTTCTGGCATTGAGTATGTCTATGCGGTGATCGGTAACAGTACCGATGGATTCAGCATGATCCGCTTCCAGGAAGATGATCCGACAACGATTGAACAACTCGGTTCGATTCTCAGCCCCAATGACCAGGATATCGACGATATCTATGCACTGACGACCAATCCCAATAGCGGTGACATCGTCTTTGTCGGCCGTCGCAGTGGCCAGTCTGAACTGGAAGTCTTCACCATTGAAGCCAGCGATCTGACCAATCTGGAGGCCAAAGCAAGTACATCCAGAACCCTGATTGTGGATGGTGATTCAAGCTATCTGGCTGCCGGTGCGATCACAGCCCTGGCGTTTATGGCTGGTACCAGTAATAACCGTCTGTTTGGCATCTATTCTGACGATACCGGTGATGAACATTCCGACCGCCTGATGAGCATCAGCCTGGTCAGTGGCAATGTCATTGACTTTGGTGAAGTGAAGATTGGTGACGAAGACAACACCACCAACATCATTGCCATGGAAGCCCGCACTGACATCAATGGTGTGTCGAGCCTTGTTGCCATTGATACGTCACTGGTCAACCTGGGTACTGGCGAACGTCGTCTGGTTGAGTTGAAGCTCGATTCAGATAGTACGGTTGGCCAAATCCATGCCATGGACTTTGATGAAGATGGCAATCTCTATGTCATCACGCAGGACTTTGATGGCAATACGTCCATCGACTCAAGTACGTTGCTGAGTACGGAAGTGGATTCTGACAATGCCCACATCATCAGCACGACCGACGTGGCCTTGATCAGCATTGACAAGGACTCAGGCAAGTTTATCGCGCCAGAAGGTACGAACTTTGCAGACAGCGACGTTCGCCCGATCCTTCTGTCGGGCTATGAAGTCATTGGTGATTACCTGGGTATGGCGTTTGATTCTGATGGTGATATTTATGCGACTTATCGTGAAGCACCGGATGATGAAAATACCGTTCTCCATCGCATCACATTCACCGGCACCAGCACCTTTGCGACGACGCAGTCGATCGGTGACGTGGTGGTTGGCAGCACCAATACCGATGTGAATTCACTGACCTTCGCCGTTGATGCCGATGGCAATGAGATCCTGGTTGGTATTGACTTGGAGCCTGAAGATGGTGCCCGACTGGTGAAAATCAACCCGCTCTCGGGTGTGGCCGAAGCCATGACGACCGAAGGTGCCGTGGTGGCTGCCAGCGGTTTGGCAAGTTACGCCGAAGGTTCGGATCGCCCATTGCTCTTTACCACATACGGCGGTGATGTGATCCGCGGTTCAGCGATTTCCATGTCGGTTGATGCTGAGACAGGTGAATCAATTGTCGAAAGTGTCCTTGGCGCGGACTTCAGCCCGGTTGACGGCCTGCTTTATGTCGTCGCTCATGAAACCACCGATGATGGCACACGCGACTTTATCTACACGATTGATACCGAGGCAGGTAATGCATCTGCTGTCCAGAACAGTCTCACACGTCTGGATGTCTCACTGACAACCACCCCCAATGACGAAAGGATCACATCGTTTGTCTTTGACACTTACGAAGACATTAACGGTGATCAACAGGAACGCATCCTGGCTTACCGTATCAATGGTGATGGTGAAGGTGAACTTGTCACCATGATGGTCCTGCGTGACGATCAGGATCAACCCTTGTCCATCTTCAGCCTGAGTACTGTCGCGGTTGAATACCTGGGTGAAACGATCGACACCGTGTCGGGTCTTGCCTTGATTGATGAAGATCCCGATGCACTTGACAACACGATTTATGCAGTGGAACAGAACGGCGAAGACAGCCGACTGATCACCATTGACGTGACGACGGGTGTAGTCAACATCGTCGGCGACCTGTCTGATCCTGATGATGCAGATCCGGATGAAGATGATCCAGTCCGCGGCGAATCATTGGGTGGTTTGACCTATGATCCGAACCTGATCAATCCGTTTACCGGTGAACTGGGTGCTTTGATCGCAACGGACACCGAATCGGATGAGCTGGTTTATGTTGACTTCCGCGATCGTCCGCAAACATCATCGCTGTTCCAGATCTATGTTGCACAGGCAAGCGAAAATTCGCAGATCATAATCAGCTATGTTGACGATTATGATCCAGAAGCAGATGAAGATGATCGTCCCATGTTGCCTTTCGAAGGCAGTATTGGCGACCTGCTGGTCAACCCGACGGATGGTGGTGATCAGATCACTGTCTCAGCTGTCGATGGTACCGGTCAGGTTTACATTGGTGCGCGTACCGAGCAGTACGATGATGATCTGAAGGTGGAAGACGCCTTTATCCCGGTGACCGCAGGTAGCCTTCTCCAATCGCTGGGTGTCCGCCCGGTGGGTCTGGATGACATTGACAATGATGACACCTACAACATCTCAGCGGGTATCTTCGTTGCTCAGAACCTGCTGGTCCTGCCTGACCTTGATGGCTCGGGCAATTCCGGTGAGATCAACTTCCGTGAAAATCTCATTGGTCGCAATATCGATAACACCGTTGCCATGGCTGTTTCCCAGACCAATCTGGGACAGAACACCAATGGTCCGATCATTGCTGTGATTGACAATGACCGTTTCGATGCAGTGGGCTCAGCCATTAACGGTACGGAACTGTCGTTGATCATCAACGGCGTGACCTACAGCCCAGAGCAAATCGTTCTTGAAGGTATTGGGACTGCCATTACCAATATCCTGGGTCTTGACTTTGGTCTGACGGATATATTCTCTGATGAAGCAGGCGAATCGCTTTACGCAGTCGCTCAAATCGACAACTACATGCCGACCGTGTCACAAGGCACCATTGACAATGTGCTTGACGACTTGGTTGACTTGACGATTAATGCTGCTGGCACGGTGTACATGATCAACAGCGATGCAGCGGGAAGCTTCCAGCTGGTTCGTTCGGATCGCAATTCCGTCACAGGTCAAATCACAACATCGACTGCTCTGGGTAATATCAAGGCCGTCGACGCCAACAACTTCACCACTGGTTACAGCCTGCTGACAGGTATCCATGCCATCGAAGTGGACTCCAGCAGCGGTGAGTTGTATGTCATTGCTGACGACCTGGATTCGACGGATTCCAACGCCCGTGCCATTTATACCATCGGTATCAATCCGACGGATGTTGATGCAGACGGTATTGAAGATATCGTTGCAACCAAGGTTGCTTCACTGACACTGCCAACGGGTATCAGTGGTGACATCAATGCACTGAGTTTTGCAACAGCAACCAATACACTTGGCAACAGCCAGAAATATCTCTATGCCGTGATCAATAACGGTACGACGGATCAATTGCTGCGGATCAATCTGGCTTCCCCATCGGTTGCCGAATTGATGGGCGTGGTTCAGCTTGACTCGACGAATACGAGCATTGAGAACATGGATACGGATGCCGATGGCAACCTTGTCGCCATTGACCGTGCATCCGGCAGCATGATTCTTATCGACAACGATCTGCTTGGTGGTGTTGCCCAGGGCAATCCGCTTCCCGCCGTTGCACTGACAGGTGTCGATTCGGTGTCAGATGACAGTCTTGGTCTTGCATCAGACAGCAATGGTCACTTCTACTCCATTGATTCTGATTCAGGGACGTTTACACTTAACCAATCCACCGCCGACGTGCCAGTGTTGGGGCAGTTGATTTTCGAACTTGATCCAGACACCAATGAGTTTATCGGTGAAGTCACTTTCAGGCCGATCCGTACACTTGAAACCAGTGGCATCAATTCGGTTCAGACCATTGCCTTTGCCAACAATCCATTGACAAACAGCAGTGGTGATCCGGTGTCCGATTACCAGGCCATGTACATGGTTGCCAATGGCAACGAACTGTATCTGGTGGATACGGCAAGCAATGGTTCAATCACATTGCTTGGAACTTTGACCGACGTTGATGATGAAGATGCTTCGATCACGATCGGCTCGATGGACTTTGATTCTGATAACCGTCTATTTGCCCACGATGCGACCAATGGTCGACTCATTGAAATCGACTACACCAATGTCGATGTGACGGATCCGGACGCTCCGCTGGTCAACTACGTTGGTATCTCACCTGACGGTACGTTGCGCAATACGGTTTCCGAAATCAGCTATGACTTTATCAACGATCGTTATCTTGCTGCGGACAACGCAACCTCGTTGCTTAGTTCGACCTCCATTAACGACTCAGCCATCATCATGGAACTGACCGGCACGGATGTGGGCTCAGCATTTGCACAGAACATCGACAAGATCTTTGTCGCTGGTACGGTCACCGGACAGGTGAATATCTCTGGATCGATCAGCGAGTTCTACACCGGCTGGTTACTTACCGGCCAGACAGACGGTCAGATCGGCCTGTCATTGCTTGGGCCGGAAGTCGATGACAACTTCTATGTCGGCGGTGATCTGCGTAACCTCGTCGTTGCCTCCTACATCGGCACCGATGGTGTCACCGTCACCAATGACATTGATGCTGACGTAACCTACAGCACCGGCTTTAACCTTCATGTTGGCGGACGTCTGGGACAAATGCTCTCAATCAACTCCACCAGTGGCCAGGTTGAAGTGGATAATAACTCGGCAGGTATCTCCAATCTCGATTCCTCTGTCCTCCAGCAGGAAATCGAACACAAACTCAATGATTCAGATATGACCAATGGCGATTGGTTCCAGATGGGTTATCTGAATGATGACAATGAAACATACTACAATGACACCTTCGACACCGCCCAGGTTCTTGGCTCGGTCCGGGAAAATGGTTTGTCTGAAGAAAGCATTATTCGTGCACATGGTTTCCTGGATGGCTCAAATAATGTCAACGATGAAGTTGACTACTATGCCGTGGCCTTGATGGGTGGCCAAACCATCAGCATTGATCTGAGTGGTTTTGAATACACGGATGAAGAAGGCTTTAGCTATGGTGATTATGGTTACCTATTGAATGTGGGTGTCTATGATCAGGAAGGTCGCCTCGTTGCTTCGGATTACAGTGACATCGAATCCGATCAGTTCCGTGGTGAAGAATTCACCTTCACTGCTGCTGAACCAGGTCTCTATCGCATTGCCATTGGCTTTGTGGGTGATGGTAACTTCAACGGCGAAACCGACAGCGGCGAATCCAGAACGATCCTCCTTGGTGAAGCACATTATGAACTGGTGATCAAGGGCGTCGGCGATCTGGCGGTCGGCGGTATTGTCTCACGCGAGCACCTGTTCGGTGAGTTTGAGGCAGCCTCGACAATCGTCCGCAATGGTGATCTGGGCGCTATCTGGGTAACAGATACCCAGTTCTATCGCTGGGGCAGCACATTCTCCTCCAGTAATAACATCCATATCCGTCGTGGCGACCTGCGTGCTGACATTGCAGGCACGATTGGTTCGAATGATGCAGATGACCAGATTGGTCTGAATCTTGAAGTCGAAGACGGTAACGTGGGCTTGATCATGGCCAATGTGGCAGATTTGAACCTGGACTATGCTCATGTCTCAGGTGACATTCAGGTCATTGATGGTCTTGAATCGGTATACGTGAATATCCATGCCAACGGTGGTTTGGGGGTTATCCGTGCTGGTGATATGGACACGGATATTGCCAGTACAATCAGCGTCAACGAAGACAACCTCAACCAGGACGGCATCATTGACTTGATTGACGTGGTTGGTGATTTTGGTTCATCGCTTGCTGGTGGTCCGCAAATCAGTACCGGCCTGGGCGGTAATGTCCGCTATATCCAGGTTGGTGGCGATGTCTACCAGGACCTCTACTTCGGTTCCGGTGATCCGGTGATACAAGTCTTTGATGAAGGCGAATCCGTCTCTGTCTATGACGATTCGGGGGCGGAAATTTACTTCACACCCACGGATGTCACCCAACAGTACGACGAATTTAATCGCCCCATCACTCTGGCCAGCCTTGAATTGGTTGCTTACGGTATCCGTAGCAGCGGTGGTAAGGTCATCATCAGTGTCACCTCCACGGGGGGCATGACCATCAACGCCATCTCCAATGGTGTTGGTAACAGTGCTGAAATTGGCACAATCATCGCTGAAGGTCAAGGCATCCCTGTTGAAGATCCCGATGAACTTGAAACGGGTACCGACACGGGGACCGGTGGCACTACCGATGATGACACGACGGATGATCCAGGTGATCTGAATGTGATTGTCAATTCTTCGGACGGCACACAAATTGACATCTGGATGGTAACCGGGGCAGCTGTCCAAACCGTCACATCAGACGACGATGCCTCGACTGAATTGACCATTGGTGAAGGCGATTTCTACACCATCGCCAACTACACCGGCGGTGAAATCGTCAACGTCTCTGCTGCAAGCATTCAAACGCTCACATCGCGTGGCACAATTGGTCTGACATCTTCAAATACGGGCACCGTCGTCAATCCACGTACGGTACTCAACGATGCCTATCCGTTCCTCGGTCAGCACATCGGCGTGGTCTCAGGCAACATTGCCAACATCACTGCTTATGGTGCACTTGGCAACATCATGGTCGATGGTTACATCGGCTCCGTTCGTGCCAACTCGGACAACGTCAATGATGCGGCAGTCTTTGAAGGGATCTCTGGTCCAATCTTTGCAACCGGTGATATCTACTATGTGAATATCGGCGAAGGCCTTGCAAGTACAGGCAATGGTGAAGTTGCCCAATCCGGCATCTTCGCTGAAGGATTTATCTTCGAGATCGTCAACCAGGGTGAAGGTTCGGATATCTTCGGCAACATTGTTTCCGAGGAAGGTATCGGCAAGATCACTTTAACCAACGGCGTTATTGCCAACAGTAACATCATGGTGATCTCTGACCTTGAAGAATCACTGGAATGGCTCACCCCCTCCATTCCTTCGACGACGGTCAGTGAACCTGAAGAACCTGACTACAGTGGTTTGTCAACCGCAGACAAGGCCATCGTTCAGGCCCAGTACAACCGTGAGGTCTCACGCTACAATGCCAACGGTGGTATCAACAGCATCTCCACCACCGGTAAGGGCGGTATCCTCGGTACCGTACTCATGGGTAACCAGATTAACACCATCACCGTTGATGATGGCTTTGGCTTGCTCAACAGTGTCATCTCCATCAACGAAGGCAATGACATCACGACCATGACCATTGATGGTTACGGTATCCGTGACGTCATCTTCGACGGTGTTACCAGTATTGATACCATCAATCTGGAAACCGCAGCACGCTACATCGACCCGACACTCTTTGGCCTTGGTGTCCGTCCATCCATGCAGGTTGATGGTATTGCCAACACGCTGACGGACCTGCTGCACTACCTGGCAGAATCCAACGGCATGGAAATTGATGAGTTCATGGCAATGGTTTCGGATATCAATAATGGTGTTGATATCGCTGATATTGCCAACCTGGGTTGGTATGACAACTACCAGGATTCAGGCACCGGCGCCGCCATCCCCGATGTGCTTCAGGCCGGTATCCTCGCCAGCGTGGACATGCGTGGCTCGCATAATCTGGGCACACTCAATGCCTATCAGATACGCAGTGACAATGAAGATGGCTTGGCAACCACACAGATCATCTTCGCCAACCATATTGGTGACGTCACGATCACCGACATTGTCAAGGGCCTGAATCTCACGACAGGCAGCATCGATTCGATGATCATCGGTTCGGACCTGATCAATTCCGATCTGCACGTTGCAGGCGAATTGACTACCTTCACCGTCGGTGGCGATTTTGATGAAGATTCTGCATTGACTCTCGAAGGCTACAACGGTTATCTCAACCAGTTCAATGTCTCTGGTGACATGGCAGGTGAGTTGATCGTGGCCGGATCGGTCAACAATATCGACATCAACGGCGACCTGACAGGCTGGATCCAGATCGAAGGTGGTCAATCTGCAATTGCAGCGTTGAACAAGATCGATGTGGCCAGCAGCCTCTCCAGCGACAACTTCTATGTCGATGGTGATGTCAATACGATTTATGTCGGCGATGATGCAAGCGGTAGCCTGACCATCACCGGTAACCTGGGCACCATGGAAGTCGGCCGCAACAGCTCCGGCGGTGACATGCTCATGGATCTGATTGTCCAAGGTAATCTTGGAACACTGTCTGCCAACGGTGTGATCTCCGGCGATGTACATGTTTATGGCAACGTCACCAATAAGATCTCAGCAACCCGTGTCAGCGATGACATTGGTGCCCTGCTTGGTGACAGCTTCAACAGTGTCGTCGACCTGACAGCTTTCTCTGACAGTTTGATGTATGTGGTCAATGAGACGGCTGGTGGTGCTTTTGAACTCTACGCCATTACGCGTAACAACAATGGTACGCTCAATGCCGTCACACTCATTGGCACCTTGGATGACGGCAGTGATCTGACGGATGTCCAGGCCATTGAAGTGGATCCGACGGATTCGAGCTTGCTCTATGTGGTTGCAAACAACGGTTCGGATGAGCTGGCGTTGTTCACCGTGGATGTGACCAATGCTGCGGCGACAGATACCGGTATTGATCTGGGGATCGATATTGTTTCTGATCAATACAGTTCGCTAGCTTTCCTGGGCGATAGTTTGTATCTGGTCAATTCGCTGCTGAACACAACCAGCGGTACCTATGTCAACCAGTTGTACAAGATCGATCTTGTGGCTGTTTCCAGTGCCGCTCAAGGTGAAATTGATCTGCCTGACGGATTTGACAATACCATTCAGTACATTGCTGCAATGGATACGGATGCCGATGGCAACTTCCGTCTCTATGTCGCAGATTCCACTGATTCGGAAAACGGCAGTATCATTGAAATGAGCAGTCCGGAAATCTCTTCCTTCCGTATCCCGGGATTGATTAATGGTTATGTGATTGCCACCGGATTCTTTAACCATACGGCCTTTGGCAACACGCCTTCGGTTTCCAGCTTTGCAACTGGTCAATCTGGCTCATTGGTTATTCCAGCACATTCGACCTTCACCGCGACTAACTACGACACCACGTCAACGGAGGTCCTCGGCTCGGTCGCCAATGCCATCGGTTATACATCCGACAGCAACGGTTACTTCTACCAGATCAATGACAATGCCAGCGGTACCGCAGATGTCCTTTACCAAACTGAATCTTCAGATTCGGCCAAGGCACAATACGGCTTGTCGTTGATCACCGGTAACGTTGTGGTTCATGGTTATCTGAACAACATCACGGCCAGCAGTGGTCATATCACCGGCAATCTCCTTGCAGGTGGCGACCTCAATGCCGTAACGGTGACTGATGGCAGCCTTGGCTTGGATGAACGTATCACGCTCTCCTCATCCTTTGGGAACATCGGAACCGTGACGGTGAGCCGTGGCAATATCAATGCTCAGGTTATCGCGTCCAATGGTTCAATTTCCAACATCACCACCACGGATAACATCAATTCCACGGCACCGCAGGTCAGTGGTGATCTGCTGGCTGGTACCTCGATCCAGGCACGCCAGCTTCTGGCTATGAGTCTTGGTGGCAGCATTGAATCCGGCGTCTCAATCAATAGTGAATACCAGACCAACACCTTCAACGTTTCTGGCAATGTCGCTGACAACGTGACGATCACGTTGGGTGATCTGAGCTCGGCGACGATTGCTGGTGATTTTGACGGTGATCTGATTGTCAATGCAATCAATGGTGTTCGTCCAACCTTTACAGTCAATGGTGATATGGATGGCACAGCCACCTTTGCTGACAGTGCAACGTTGACCGTCAAGGGTGATTTGGGAACGGATAGCACCAGCCTGGCACGCGTGGATATCCACGGCAATGCCAAGGTCACAGTTCAAGGCGACATGCATGGTGATCTGGTCGTCGGCAGCCGTCTTGAGTCCCTGGTGGCGGATAACTACTACGATGCAAACGTCTTTGTCGGCGGTCGTATCAACGGTATCAGCACCACCAATACCACGACCGGCAATGTCGAAAACTCTGTCTTCCAGGCAGGTTTGTCGGCTGGTGATGATGGTATCTTCGCAGAAAACAGCACGATGTCTGACGTCTTTGAAGGTGGTACGCTTGAGAAGATCGTCAGCTTTGTGGCAGGCAATATCACCAACAGTATCATTGCTGCTGGTCATGACATCGACACCTTCCGTGCCAATACAAGCATTGACAATACAACCGTGGTTTCCGGCTTTGTGCTCGGTCACGCGGCGGCAGCATCACTGCTTAACAGCAGCAATAAGACCGACCATGCCGATCTCAGCGATGATATGGCTGATTTGCTTGGCGATTCCACACGTACGTTGCTCTACGGTGACCTGGGTACGGTGTATCTTGGTACTGCGACTGCAACAAACGTGAATGTTATTGCAGGTATTGATGTTGGTGATGATGGTGAATACGGTACCAACGATGACAGCATCATCCACAACCTTGGCAACGGTGTTGTTCAGGGCGGTGGCATCAGCTACATCAACAATGTCAGTGGTGGTATTGGCAGTGGCGTGGCAACCGGCTACATCGCAGCTGATTCACGTATCACAACCAACGGCACAAGCATCACGCCAGCGGCACCAGTCAACCCGACCGTGGATGAATTCTTCGCCAGCCTGGGTGTTGCCAATCATATTAATGATGCAAACACCACCGAAGTGGGTTCCAGCTATACACGATTTGACGTCGGTACCGATAGCTATATCAACCTTCGCAAGTCTGGTAATGACGATCTGTATATCTACGATGCAGACCCCAATGACAATTACATTGATGCGATCTACCTGATCCGTGATTTGGCAGCCAACCCGAACTTTAGCGCCACGTCGATTTCGCTGCAGTATTCCACGACCGTAGGCAATGAAATTCAGATCGGTCAGATCATCACCGCTGATGATGTTCGTGTGGGCAATCTTGACTTCCAGAATCTCAACGGTACAACCGGCTCATTGGTTCTGGCAGGTGATTCAGATATCGATACACCTGATCTATGGGTTGATGCAACCAATGAAGGTTCATACATCCGCTCCATTGGAACCTACCATCAGGATTCACTGCAGGTCGCTGCCAACTTCTCCGGCTACATCTCCGGCAATGTTACGGAACTGCGCCTGGGCACCATTGACCCAAGTGCCCGGATCAATATCGCTGGTGATGTGAATTACATGATCGTCATGAGTTCTGACACAGGAACAGATAACACGGTCAGCTACACCGTCAACGATGATGTCAACACGACCAGCAATGAATACCTGTTCTCCACGGTTGATTCCAGTGGTGACTATGCAGCCTACTACTACATTGTCGAGGTGATACAGACGATTGACGGCGTTGATACAACGACCTACGAAGGACGTATCGATGTTTATGACAATTCTGGTCCTGTCACCAATGTGACGACTTACACAGGTCTTGCAAATAACATCACCGGTCTTGAATACGATGATGATGGTAATAACACGCTGATTGCCATGACCACGGATTCAAGTTATCTGCCAAGTAATGAGGTGATCACCAATGTGAACACCAGTGATTACGAAGGCCTGGCTATCAACAGTGAAGGGCGCGTCTTTGCTATCGACTACAACATCGGAAATGATGGCTTGGCACACCTTGTTGAAATTGATGCAGAAAACAAACTCGTCCGTGACATGGGCACGATCCGTGACGTGCTGGGACTGACCTATGATCAGGATGCCGTCTACGGTTCTGACATCGTTCAGATTGCATTTGATGATCAGGACAATCTGCTATTACTCAGTCGTGACAACGGTAATGGTTCAGATGTCACTGCCCAATATGTCATGATGCAGATTGACAGCAGCCAGATTGATGAAGGTGATACTTATCTTTCCGCACACAGCCCAAGTTCTGCTGTGCTGGCCCGTCGCACCATCACAGGCCTGGGTACTGATCTGGATATCCGTGGTCTTGCCTATAACACCGAGGATGGTTACTTCTATGCTGCGGCATATGATGGTAATACCAACTTCATCTACCGCTTCTCCAAGACGGATATCACTGCAACGCTGTTGGTCATTGATGACACCGACACCACAAATGACACCAGCACGCTGATGAGCGATATGACCATCAACGGCATCGGTTTTGATGTGAATAACAACCTTGTGGTTCAGGTGGTTGACAAGTCCAATGATCCGAATGCTGATACCAGCAGTGAAGATGAATCACTCTGGTCTTCGAGCTTGTTCATCAGTGACATTGTCACCACGACGACAACAGACCAGACCACCAATGTCACGACGACAGTCTACAATTACAGCTTCGAACAGGCATCCAATGAAGGTGCTGTGGACAATTCCATTGACAACTTTGCAATCGGCCTCGTCGATGGTTTCGAGTTGGCCTTTGGATACAGTGTTGCCAATAGTGGTTCGGTCTTCCAGAGTGCCAAGGCGGGTAACGCCACCACACTCATTGGGACCATTGAACTGAACACCACGGACAACACCGCTCAATTCCTCCAGTCTGCCTCACTGCCACTTGGCGAGGCACAGACCGGATCGAGCATGACAATCGACGCTGCAAATGACCTGGCTTATGTGGTCACAGTGGGCGAGAACCCGAACCTGTGGGTGGTTGACTTGGCCACCAATGAGGTTGACCGCATTGGTCAACTGGTCATGGCTGGCAACAGCAGTGAACTGGCACAGATCGGCGGTATTGCCTTTGACAGCAACGGCACACTCATCGGCGTTGACACGCTCACGCGTCGCATCGTCAGCATCAGCCTCACCGACGCAAAGGTCACGGCCCGTACTGAATCCGGTACGGTCAACAGTGCCTTGACGGATCTGAGTTATGACAGCAGTTCATCCCAGATCACGGGTGTCGCTGATGGCGAAGTGGTGACCTTCTTTGCCACCAGCATGGATCTGCTTGGCGGTATTGTCACTCACCGTATCTACTCAGGTGATGTGAATGTGGTCAATTACACCAGTACCAATGCCAGCGATCGTGAAACGTTCTCGGGTCGTATCGTTGCCAACGGTTCGGATACCAACATCAGAACCTTCGAAGGATTTGGTATTCGTGGTGACTTTGATGGTGTGATCTCCACGAATAACACCATCAACAGCATTCAGGCTTACAACTCTGACTTCCAGGGCTCAATTGTTGGTGAGGATATCAATGAGTTCAACCTTCACAACAGCAGTACACCGTGGGAAGACTTTGGTGAAAATGCTGTCATCGATATCAATGATCTTGCCCAGACGTTGGTCTTCGGCGGTGATTTTGACGGTTTGATCAATGCCGCACGTGCCAATTCCATCAACGTTGCTGAAGCTGTGGGTTCCAACGCAACGATTAATGTTGAACACTTCCTCAACGAATTTGAATCCGGCTCATCCTTCGACGGCACAATTCACACTGGCAAGTTAAATGATTTCCATATCTTTGGTCAGATGCTTGAGAACACCAACTTCTTTGTTGATGGTGATATGTCCTCACTGAACATCGGGGCTGGTACTGAAAGTGGCACTTTAATCCGCGTTAATGGTGACATCGGCACAGTCGATGTGGGTGGCACGCATCAGGGAACCATCACTATTTTCGGTGTTGTCAATAACTCACTGTTTGATGATATCGAAGAAGCGATCTACAACGTGGCCTTGGGCGGTACCAGCCTGACCATCGATGGCACCACGGAACAGAGTTACATTCTCTACGGTGTCTGGCTGGGCGAAGACGGCCTGCTGAACACCGAGGACGATGTGATTACCGGTGGTTCACTGACCACAGCCAGTATCGACACCATGCGGGATACTGTCCTTGCCGCTGGCGTCTTGCCATCCGCTGAGCGTGGTGAAATCGAACGTGATGACTTCAGTGCATACTACTTCCAGGATCACACCGAAGGCGGCGTGTACTACTCCGTTGAATCCGGTGGCATCCTGCCCAGTTCCATCGGCAGCGTGACCGTGGATCAGGCAAGTAACACCAATGAAACGACTGGCTTGTTCAATCTTGTGGTCGCTTCTGACAGTGTGCCGACGTCCATCAGCGGTACACAGAATGCCGTGATTCGCCGCCAGACCTACAACGATCTGCCCGGCGGACCACAGGTGGTCTCTGTGACCCAGACATCGGATTCGATCATTGAGGTTGTCTTCAATGAAGAACTCAATGCCAACACGATTTCGCTGACCACAGCAGACAATCCGTTTGGTTCGATCACACTTCAGGACTTTGTTGATGAACAGACACTGATTGAAAACGTTGAAATTGAGTACGTCACACGCACCAATGCAGCCGGCACCAAGGTCGGCGTGATCCGACTCAAGAGCACGGACTTTGAAGGCTTTAGCCCGCTGACCAAGATCACCATCTCCGATGGTTCAGATGGTCACCAGGCCCTGCTTGACCGTTCGGGCACAGCGTTGGGTAATCAAGCAGGTCGCTGGTCACGTTCCGCGTTGGGTGACTTTAACCAGGATGGCCAACCCGATCAGTTTGAGGGCGTCATTGATGACCTTGCAGGAACCGTGATTGACGGCGATGCTGACGGCAAGTCCGGCGGTATCTTCGAAACCTATGTCCTTGGCGATGACTCGGAAGGCTATGAATTCCTCAGTGCTCTTCTGGATCAGACCGAACTTGATGTCAATGAAGAAACAACGATTGAAGGCACCTTCAACGACTACGGTGGCGATCCATATGTCATGAGCTTCTACGCCGAAGAAGGTCAATTCTTCAGCTACAACTACCAAAGCCTTGATTACTCCAACGCTGTGATCGGCCTGTTCTATCAGGATGATCAAGGCACCGAATCGGCTGGTGACGACACCTTTGAACTCGTCGGCCGTTACGAATGGAGTGAATACACCGAGGACGAAAATGGCTACATCACCGGTGCCAGTGGCTTCCAGGCCATGCAGCTACCCGAGGATGGCAACTACTTCCTTGTTGTGGATTCACAGTACTTCTACTACAACGATCTGTACACCGACGATTATCTCTATGAATCCGAATTTGAACTGACCGTTGGACTGTACAGCAATGCCGAGTTGATTGATGTACCTGTGGACGAAAATGGTGATCCGACAGATCAGATCGCCTACACCCCAGGAACCTCAAATAACGAAGCCAAACAGCTGATCTACCTGAACTTTGATGGTGGCCTGGCAGAAGGTTATGAAGACTACTATGGCAACCCGTTAAGTTACGATGTCGCAGCCTTTGATGTTGATGACCTTGCTTATGCTCCGTACCTGAATTTCTATAATGACGATTTCGAAGCATACACTGATGAACAACTGGCAGCGATTAATGACGAACTCATCGCACTGATCACCCAAAAGGTTTATGACCTTTATGCCAACGCATTGGTCGGCGATACCTTCCTGTTGACCGGCAATGCCACCGATGGTTACACCTACTCAAGCGACAATGCCCAGGACGGTATCACCAAGGATTCAGACATTGATGGTGACGGAACGGATGACACAGCGGATATCGCAGCAGCGAGTATCTTCTTCGATATCTTCACCAGCAGTGAGTACGGCATCTACTTCACCACCGTTGACCCGTCGACATACACTGACGGTGAAGGCAACGCCCTTGAGTATGCTGAAATCTTCATCGGTCAAACCACTGATGCGGATACCGGCTACGGCACGGGTAATTTCGGTGAAGCGTCTGATGTTGACCTGATGAACATGGACAAGTCCGATGTGGCTTACATCGCCTTGCAGAACTTCTACACAGACTTTGATCGTTACATCGACGATACCGCTTCCTATGCCACCGAATTGGCAGACATGAGTACGTTTATCGCCAACGTCACCGGTCATGAACTGGGCCATCTGCTTGGCTTTAACCACACCAATGTCCTGCCGGTGAATGATGGTGCCATCACGGTCGATTCACTGGGTGATGACTGGTACAACATCATGATGTCCGGCTCGGCAGCAACCGGTGATGAGTACTACACACCATGGCAGTTCGGCACGTCCGATGTTTGGAACGGTGAACATTACATCTATGACTACTACTACAATGCAGAGTTCCCAATCGGTCAGATTGACACACTTGATCTGTTGCTCCGCTGGTTTGGGACCCCTGATGACCAGACAACTTAATACCGGGTTCAGTCCAGTTCACTGACAGGCTGGATTTTGAAACTCAAAGTACCTCGTTCGTGGTGATGAGACCTTGGCGCTCATCACCACGAACTTTTTTATTGATTGCCTTTGGTGATCTTATATCAATTCTGGTAATAACTTGTGCTTGAATGGGTACCGGGTTCACACCCGCCCGGTGCTCAATGAATTCAAACGCACGAGTTATAAATAGGATTGGTATTACATCAACGATTACAAACACTCAGAAACCAAAGGACATCTGTTCAGAGATGGGATGCGGTGTTTTGCGTGTGGTGTTGAGCTTAAACCAACGGGTGCGTCTGCGTTGTTGAGTGAGTACCACCCGAGAGAAGATTGCTGGATCCTGAGCGAAGACTTCGCGGACTTTTTCTTCGGTGTTGCATTGCTGTGATCGATGCAGCAGCAGGACGTGTGCAGGTTGGCCGTCTGCTGAGCGTCTATCGATTCGTTTGATGGCTTCGAATGCCTGTTCATTGGAAAGATGTCCCGCGCCCCCCATGATCCGACGTTTGAGATGTTCCGGGCGTGTGCTGGCTTGTTGAAGCTTGGGATCGTAGTTGGCTTCCAGGGCAAGGATATCCACGTTGGTAAAGTTTTGGATCAGTTTGTCTGGCACATGCCCCAAATCGGTCGCAAAGCCAATGGAGCCGTGATTGGAGTCGATACGATAGCCAAAGGTTCCCTGGCGGTCATGTCGCAAGTGGATCGGGTGGAAATCCAAATTGGGAATTGGGTTGAACTTTTCGGTGAACTCTCTGATTAGTCCGGACGTAATAAGGGGTAGAGCGTGCCTTTGGCGTTTGAGATCCGTCACATGCCAGGCATGGAGATACAGCGGGATCCCCCAGCCGACCATGGTTTTGATCCAGGTTGGTCGGAAATGATCCTGATCCAGATGGGTAATGACAATGGCCTTGATCTGTTGCAGCGAGCTTTTTGCCTGCCCAAGACGTCTGCTGATGGTCACCGGCCCGAGACCGGCATCCAGCAGCAAGGCCTGATTTTGGTACTGGATGACGGTTGCGTTCCCGCCGGACCCACTGCCCAGTACGCAGAGGTTCAATGTGTTATGAGAGGTTTGCGATTTCGTTGAAAATGCCATGTCACCTTCCGTGTGCAAATCGGTGCCATGGTCAAAGAGCGGGATGGTTTGTTCGGGTTTCATCAGGATAGCCCAGTGTGGCTTTGAAGTTCAATTCTGTCAAGATGAAAATTGGATTGAAATTCCAGACAAGGGAGTTTGGTATGAGAAATGTGATGGTTTTGCTATTGACCATGTGCTGGTTGATGTCGGCTGGATGTGAACAAAAAGCACCTTCCAGACAATCAGGAAACATTGCAGTGGTGGATATGGACCAGATTGCCATGAGCACAGGGTTTGATAAAGCCTTGGGCGAACAGATGATGAAAATCAATTCTGAAATTGGTGCCCATCTCAAACAGGCGCAGGAAAAAATCCGTACGGACCTAGAAACCCGACAGCAGGCCATGGGGGAAAATCCCACTGACAAGCAGAAATCAGACTTTGAGCAATACTCCTATGAACTGGATCAACAGTATCGTCAGGAGATTAATAAAGCTCAGCAAGCCAGCAATCAGGCGCACACCTCGATGATTGGTCAGTTTCGTCAGCAGATAACACCCATTGCACAGGATGTCGCAAGGGCGCAAGGTTTTGATATTGTGATGACCCGAACTGACGCCATGTTGCTGGTATCCCCTGCTGCTGATATCACGCAGGATGTCCTTGCCATGTTCAAGCAGTCTGGATTAGGCAGTATGCCAATTCAACCGCGTGGCATGCTCAATTCTCAATCAGCACCCGCTGCCCCTGCCGTTACCCCCACGATGCCTACACCTGCTCCGACGCAGGAACCTGCATCAGCGACAGAGGACCAAGCCCAAGAACCTTCTGTGATCCCACCGACCAATCAATTGCCTGTTCAGTAAGTCTTTCTCATTGATTACAAGTTCTAACCGACCTGCACGCTGGAAATGATGTGAATCAGCTCCAGCATGTTTTGATGCGCAGATGTTGGTGAAGGGTCAAAAAAAGTTATCTGACCGTTACAACCCGAACAACGGACATATAACCTTTAAATGACCTGAATTAACAGGTCTTTTTTTTGAATATTTGCCTCCGATAACACGCATGGGACGCGTCACTCAGACATTTTTTTGCAACGGTTCGATATACATAGAAGTAGGCGACAATAGAGAAAGAGGTTCCCATGCGTATGCGAACGATTTTTGTGTTATTGATGCTGATGTGTCTTATCACTATCGGATGCTCCCAACGAGCCAGCACCAAAATCCGAATCATTGAACCGTCTTACTCCTTTGTCCATCAATCTGCAGAACCTGTCGCTTCGGTCTCTGACGCCAAGCTGGCCCAAAACACCACTGGCAAGCATACCATCGAACCTTGATTTTATTAATGGGTGAAATCAGACGCCGCGTGCATTGGGATCCCATATCTGTTTATGCAGTTGAGATTGCATGCGGACCGGCAGATTGTCTTGAATGATCCATTTTGCCAACGCATCCATTGGCAAGGTCTGACAGCCAGCCAACTCGTTTGTGGCAGGCATGGCATTGACTCCACTCATCAGAATCGCTTTGACCCTGGTTGCCAGATCATACTCCGCAATGATCTGCTTGGCCCATTGGTAGTCCTTCCTGCTGCAGAGCACGAATTTCACTTCGTCATGCTCGTTGAGATACTGGATGTTGTTCCAGTCATTACGCTCAACCTCACCGCTGTCGGGCGTTTTCAAATCCATGATCCGGATCACGCGCCGATCACAGGTGCTGATGTCACAGGTTCCACTGGTTTCGATCAGGACCGTTTTACCCAGATCGCATAGACGAGTCATCAATGGATGGACCTGTTCTTGCAGGAGTGGCTCCCCGCCAGTGATTTCAAACAGATCACAATCGTAGGACTCAACCTGCTGGAGAATTTCGTCTATGGTGAAGGATTGGCCTTCATGGAAGGCATATTCAGTATCGCAATAACAGCAACGCAGGTGACAACCTTTGAGTCGAATAAAGACACATCGCATACCCGACCAGGTACTTTCCCCCTGCAACGAATAGAAAATCTCGTTGATCTGCAAACGAGGTTGGCGTGGGGGTTTCTGATTGTTTGTAACGGGCAATGACATATGAGGGTAGTGTAACGTCCACAGGTTAACTCTTCACATGCGACAACAGCTGCATGACGGATCGGCCAAGTTTGGGATGAATCCAATCCGGGGCAATCTCCGACAAGGGTTTGAGTACAAATAACCGTTCATGCATCAAAGGATGCGGTATCACAAGACCAGGCTGATTAATGATCAGGTCGCCGTAAAAAATGATATCCAGATCAAGGGGTCTGGGCCCCCATTTGATTCTCGTAGCTTGATCCTGCCTGCCGTGTTCCTGTTCGATTGCATTGAGTGCCTTTAGCAGGTCTTTTGCGGGTAAAGCTGTCTGAATGATGGCTGCTGCATTAAGAAACATCTCCTGCTTAATCGGTCCGACGGGTGAGGTTTCCAATAGATTGCTGTGAGCCAACAATTCTGTATCAACCAACGCACCCAGTTGCTCAAAAGCCGTTTGGATATGTCGGTGACGATCGCCCATATTACTCCCCAGAGCGATACATGCTTTGACAGGAGTGTTCATCAGATACTTGCTCCAATATCAGGTAAAAACACTATTTTATCCCATAAGTTCTGTGTGCCACGAATGTTATTGACACAAGATTGACGTTTGGTAATCATATGAGCAGTTGTTGTATGGTCCAATTCTCAACCACCTCATGATTCAAGGATATCCTATGATTCACCGCCTTGCATTACGCATGTTCCTGCCTGCGATGGCATGTATGCTTCTGGCTGCGTGTAATGAACCTGAAGCTTACAACGGATCAAGCAGCTTCCAAAGCACACCCAGCAAACAAAGTTCTCAATCCACGCAAGTTCAATCGAACACTTCGTCAAGCAGCAGTACGGTTAGTAAAAGTCAGATCAGTGATGCCGGGAAGTATTGGAAGCGCGATGGCAAGAAAGTTGATAAAGCCAAGACCAAGCGCGTCATGATTGCAGAATTCGGCGTGGTGTTTATCACCAGTCGCGATCACAAAATCGGCAACAACACACTGAGCCTTGGAACCATGATGCGCATCGCCGGTGTCGGTCGCCGCGAATATCAATTCGATGATGCTTTTAAAGTCAGCTATCCAACTCAGCTTTATAACGCCTTTGTCAAACAACTCGAAGCAGATGGCTATGAGGTGATTCCTGTTGACACTGTCGTTTCGTGCAAGTCACTTCAAGAAATCGAAACAGCCAAAGTCGGCGGTAAGACACGCGGGAATTACTACCATGGATTCTTTGGCGGTAAAGGCAGTCAGAAGGCTGAAATTTATCCTGCTGCCGGTTTGGATCGCATGGGCGCCGGTTTTCTTGGATTCGGTGAAGCCAAGAACATGAAAGCTGTGAACAATGCCATGGGTGAACTCAAGGCCGATATGGCATTGCGTGTTCTCATCGGCGTCGGACTGATCAATGGAAAGGCCTGCCTGGAACCGGGTTCGAGCATCCGCGCCTTTTCAGACCTCAAATCCTCCAAGATGCCCGATGGCAAAATGAGCTATTGGCCGCAAGCCCATACCACGCTTCACAGCAAAAAAACTCTCTTCTACGACACCCCGGTTGTCGACCAAACCAAGTTTGAGGCCTTTAAAGGCAAAGTCTGGCAAGTAAATGAAGCTCAATATGCCAATGCGATCAACAATATTTTCCCGAGCTTTGCAGATATGGGCCTGATGAAGTTGGATCGATAAGGCATCCACTTCAATTCAAACAACTGATTTTCCTCAAGGCATGATCTGACACCCGGTCATGTCTTTTTTATTGGGGGAAGCACAACTTGTTCATTAGATCGCTTTCAAATTGCATGTAGCAGTTAAACTGCTTTGCATTTTCAGCATTGCGTCGCAATGTAGCTGCCGATGGATAGCAGTCAGTGAAATCGCTGCGTTGTGACGCAACTCCGTATCGCAAAGCGATAGACCTAATTTGAAACTGATCTAAATACAAACAATCAGGAATTAATTCCAAGGCATGTTCAGACAACTCGTGTTCAACATGCCTTGTTTTTATGCATTGCATCAGTCGAACTCCCAATTGCCCGTTATGCCCCGTAGATCAGGCAACATATCACCATTGACGCATTTCGCTCCGGATTGTCATCCTAAGCCATACGACAGATGGCATATTCCATCTGACTGTTCCGGTTGTAACGATCACTGAAAGTTGTGAAAGATAACGGACTGTATCCCCTGTAACTTTCGCGTCCGTTGTTGTCCTCTGTACGCCCCTCTTTCTTGCATGATGAGAGTTTTTATCGAACTTCCATGCACACATTTTGCTCTTACATCTTTTAGTTTTGTGACGACTGTCTGGACATTCTTTCAGGCAGAGGGGTCAAATTCTTTGGTTCGAACATGAATTGTGTTGAACCTGTGCCGATGTATCGACCACAGGGGAGGATCCAACAATGGTTAATTTTCGTTATGCAGATCGTTCTGCAACAGTTTTTCATCGGGCTCACGAACGTGGGTCAGTCATGCTTTTGGTTGTAGCGGCATTATTGCTCATTTCAATCATGGGGATGGCTTACCTTCAGACGTCTCGTCTGGATCGTGCCACCGCTCAGACATCTGCCAAGAGCTACATTGATGTTGTCGCCAACGCATCGATTGCTTACATCGGTGAGGTGCTCAAGAGTGACATGATCACTTCAGACGATGTTATGTTTGACCGTTCCCAAGGTATTGAAGGCTATGACTTCCCATGGACCAGCCGCAATCATTCCTATACCGTCCAGTTCAATGATGGAAGTACCGACACCTCCAATGGCGGTCAGCTTGATGATACATGGCTGGCAAGCTCGGAACCTGAATTTCAATCCGGTCACAAAGGCACCTGGCCGCACATCACCAATCTCAATGGCATCTATCTGCGTCTACCATCACTCGATAGTGATGAGCGTACACCTGATGAAATTGCCGTCAACAACTACGAGAACATGGATATCAAAACCCGTTGGGGATTCGATACGGATGTTCCAATTAATGTAAGCAATCAATCCAACAACCTCGACTATGCCGCTCAGAATTATGAAGTCCTCGGTGCCGATGCCGATGGCGATGGTATTTATGATAGTAAATGGACATGGGCCCCGATCCGCCAGATCTCCGGCGTCAGCTATGTCATGGCAGCACGTATCATTGATAACTCGGCGATGTTGAATATGAATGTGGCATTAAGCCAGGCAAATTCCAAAGACAGTTTTCCCGGTGAAGCTCCTGACTACATTCCAACTGCCCTTGATCCATCCGAACTGGATTTTGGCAATTTCGTTTTCCATAACGGTGGAAATGCATCTGAGTTGAAAAGACTCTTGGCCTATCGTCTGGGAATCGCTCCTTCCAGTACACTGCCTCTACCCGTGCCTTCAACTATCAGGGATAGCTTCTGGTTCAATGGCGCATTGGCATACGACAACTTCACTGCCCCCTTCATCAAACTTGGTATTCTTAATGAGCTTGAACTGCGTTACCGCAACGGCCTGAACAATCCGGAAATCACGGCAACCATCGAGGGTTCATCCTACGGCATGGAAAGCTTTCTACGCGGGACCAGTACAGGTGAAACGTCATACACAATGGTTCATGGCATTAACAAAATGGACGACTACTTCGAAAAGGAAGTTCGTCATCAGTTAACCACCGTCAACGGTGCTGGTATTTTCCGTCCATCGCTTCCAAACGAAACACCGGGAGTTTATACCAAATCAAATCTCTACAATCTGCTAACTTCCAATTCACCGACAGACTCCTATAGTTTCTACACAAAACTGAATACCTTCTACAACAATACAGGGATGAATGAATATTCGGACACACAAATCAAAGCCATGTCCAGGCAAATGGTCATGAACTATGTAGACTTTGCAGATGCTGATAACAAAGTGTCCCAGTTCTACGAATACGATGACGAAGGCAATGCACTGGGGTACAGCGGAGAAGTTGCAGGAACCAGCGCCGTGTTGGGTATGGAAGCATTGCCGTTTGTCACCGAAGTTTATACGCAGCGTTCATTTCGTTTTGTGAAAAGTTATGTTTGGTTTCTGGAAACACTTTATGCAACAGCTGACAAAGACTACATTCCTGGTTTTGCAATTGAAATTCGAAACCCATATCAAAATAATATTGACTTGACGAATGTCTATCTTTGGATTGGCAAAGATGGTCAGACAGGACAAAAAATCGAACTCGACGCCATTGCAGGCTCCTCATTGACCGATCGTAAACTTGGTCCCAATGATGTGTTGGTTCTGTATTGCAATTCCTCTGATGACTCCTCACATTCAGGTAGTAGCGCACATGATATCTCGAACATCGTCGATTCCCCTTCAGGTTTTAACGTTGTCAAAGTCCAATTGCCAAGCAGTTACGGTGAGCTACTGTTTGTAGATAATTCATCGGAAATGTCATCAGATTTCACGGTACAACTTCGAGCGACTCGACAAGATGGCACTGAGTTTGATTGGGGATACTGCAAGGTTCCCATCCAACAGTATGTCAAGAATCCTGGTAAAACTTATTACTATTTTCAGAATGTCGGATCAGTGGGAATTGAAAATTACTACGATATCGATGGGCTGGATGGTCAAATTCAATTTTCGCAAACATCAACTTTCTGCAGTGGTGAAGGACTCAACGCTTTAGCATTCACTGCCAACCAATGGCATGATAACAAACGTATGATGCATGATATTTACGACAACCCAGATGCTGATTTTTTCTACTACGCGACTGGAATTGATCGGTTGGGGTTGGCAGACAAATCAGAACAAGATACACAGGCAGTCCCTATTGATTTTGACAAGAGCGACAAAGGGGGGCCCTCCAAAGCTAAGGGTGGGAAAAAACCAGACGCCGATCCAAATACAAAAGATGTTACCTATTTGGGTTTTCCTTTAACTGGACCGTTTGAAGTGAACAGTGATATTTGGGAATTTCCAACCCTTGGCACGATTGACCATGTCGGCGATCTTGCATTGGTTCCCTTTGTTGGCATGCAGCTTGATACGGAGTTTGCACAATCACTTGCCAGCACCACTAAGGACGACTATCTTCGTAAGAATTACATGCTCGATATGAGTAAAGATAACACCTATTATGTTTCAGATAACATTGACTCCGCATATTATTACATGAGTTTTGGTATGGCCCTGATGCAGCATTTTGTCTTTATCAGTCCCGAAAGTGATGGGCTTGATAATGACGGTGACAGCTTGATTGACAGCCAGGATACTGATGAACTGTTTATCCCAGGGACAATCAATCTCAACACGGCATCAGCGAACCTTCTTAATCAAATCCTGCCAATCAAGGATACAGATGAACGCGAAAAATTGGTTGATGAAATCATCAGTCTCAGAGGTAAACCGTCTGACACTGTCCCAGGCATTCCATCCGTTGGAGATCTATTCAAAATGGATAGTACCCAATGGGGTATGTCTTCAAACGCTTCCAAAGCAACCCAGACGCTTCGTCAACGTCAACTCGGTTCTCTGGCTCAAACACGTAGCGATGTGTACACTGCTTATGTTGTGATCCGTGGCTATCCGTCGGGTGACTTCCGTCGTGGTGCGGTTGAATCCAAGCAATTCCTCGTGGTCTACGATCGATCCAGAATTTCGTCAAACGATAATCGGATCAACATTCTCGGGTATTACGAATACGACTAAAAATCCGAATACAAGCATTAAAAAAAAAACAACACCTTCACAGTTTCGTGAAGGTGTTGTTTGTTATTTATATTGTTAATCAAAAGTTCCCAATGAAGCACCGTGAGTGTCAAGGGAAACTTCCGGGGTTTACTCGTCGATCACCACGGGCTTGACCCAGGGCATCATGGCACGGAGTTCCTTGCCAACGACTTCAACGCCGTGAGTCTTGTCCAGTTCCTTCTGGGCTTTGAACCACTTGAATCCGTTTGCGTAGTCGTCACGGAAGACGCGGGCAAACTCGCCGGACTGAATGTCATCCAGGCACTTCTTCATGGCAGCCTTGACTTCAGGGGTGACGATCTTGGGACCGGTATGGTAATCGCCGAATTCAGCGGTGTTGCTGATCGAGTAACGCATGTAGGAAAGACCGCCGCGTTCAATCAGGTTGATGATGAGCTTAAGCTCGTGGCAGACTTCAAAGTATGCCATCTCAGGACGGTAACCGGCTTCAACCAGCGTTTCAAAACCAGCTTTGATCATGGCAGACAAACCACCACAGAGCACAGCCTGTTCACCGAAGAGGTCGGTTTCGCATTCGTCTTTGAAGCTGGTCTTCATGATACCGCTGCGACCACCGCCAACACCGATGGCCCATGCCATGGCAATGTCGAAGGCTTTGCCGTCAGCATCCTGGTAAACCGCTGCCAGACAGGGAACGCCGCCACCACGTTCGAATTCGCTGCGGACGGTGTGACCGGGACCCTTGGGGGCAACCATGATCACATTGACGTTTTCCGGGGGAACGATGCACTTGAAGTGCACATTAAAGCCATGGGTGAAACCAAGGGTTGCACCGGCTTTGAGATTCGGGGCGATGTCTTTTTCGTAGACGTCGGGCTGAACTTCATCGGGAAGTGCGATGATCACGAGATCAGCCTGCTTGACGGCATCAGCGACGGGAAGCGGTTCAAAACCGTCTTCGATGGCTTTCTTGCCGTTGGCAGATTCCTTACGGTTGGCAACGATGACGTTGACACCTGAATCGCGCAGGTTCTGGGAGTGAGCATGACCCTGAGAGCCATATCCGAGCACGGCCACGGTTTTACCCTGCAAGGGTGCCAGTGAGCCGTCTTTGTCATAAAGAGTTTCGATAGCCATTGTTTAAAGTCTCCATCGAGAGTAGTTTCAAGTCACGTAATGTACCGAGCAATCGCCTCGGGGTAAAGTCGCCCCCGGAAGATTCTCCCGGAAGATTGCCCTGAAAGCTTCTCCCGAAGTCTTTCCGGGAAGTTTCTCTCGATCGTTGTCATAAGCCAATTCATGCATTGTTTTGAATTGGGCATTCTCGCGACTCATATGTTGATTTGGTGTATTAGACGTTAATGCGACGTTGCACCTTCAATGACCACGGCTGGTGTCTGGCCTTCAGGTTCGCGGATGGCTTCGACCATGTCCTGGACTTCCTGAGTCGGTGCCTTGCACAAGGGTGTCAAAACGAGCGTGACGATCAGGTTCAGTAGCATGCCGACAGCACCGATCCCCTGAGCATTGATACCAAAGAACCACGGCTGACGAATGGCAGAGTCCGACGGGCCAAAGATTGAAGCGGCAACCTCGGCATTGAGCAGGATGGCATCGGCCTTTTGCGTGGTGATGTAGAACATGGTGAACGCCAAACCAACCACCATGCCAGAAATCGCTGGCACGGTTCCCACACGACGGGAGAAAATGCCCAACACGATGGCGGGGAAGAACGAAGCTGCTGCCAGACCAAATGCAAACGCCACCACTTCACCGACAAATCCGGGAGGATGAATCCCGAAGTAACCAGCAACGAGGATGGCAAAGCCGATGACAATACGTCCAACCAACAGTCGACTGGCTTCGGTCGCTTCAGGACTGACCACGCGGTAGTAAAGGTCATGGGCAATGGACGAACTGATGACCAGCAACAATCCCGACGCCGTTGAGAGCGCTGCTGCCAAGCCCCCTGCTGCGACGAAGGCAATAATCCAATTCGCCAAGCCTGCCATCTCCGGTGAAGCGAGCACGATCATGTCTTTATCCGGATGATGCTTGGCACCGGCGGTGATCAACTCCTGCAACGGATTGACATGGGCAGCCACCCAACCATTGGTGTCCGCCAGCATGGCTTCGCGCTGAGCCATGGGGATGCCGTCAATTTTGAACATCTCATTGGGAAGAATCTGCGCTGGTCCCCCTTCGCGCCGGTCTTCCACCGCGATGGTCATCGGCATGCCGGTGGTGTTGTTGGTGAATTGCACTTGACCATCGCCGTTCAGATCAAACCACGCAATCAAGCCGGACTTCTTCCAGGAGTGATACCAGTCGGGCATCGTCTGAGCTGTTCTGCCGTTGAGACCCGCGGTTGAATCGAGCATGTAATACCGGGCAAAACCTGCCAACGCCGGAGCAGTGAGATAAAGAAAGCTGATAAACAGCAATGCCCAGAAACCTGACCAGCGTGCGTCTTTGACGGATTTGACGGTGTAAAAACGGATGATGACATGAGGCAGACCTGCCGTGCCACACATCAATGCCAATGCAACGCAAAAGACATTGAGCTTGTTCCACTTCCCATCCATAAATGCCGCGGTGTAATTGGCAAAGCCAAAGTCCTGATTGATCTGATTGAGTTTCTGCAACAGGTAAGGTTGCATCGGATCCACATTGGATAGCACCTTGGCGCCAAGTCCTAATTGTGGGATGGGGGAACCGGTGAGGTTCATGGAGATGGCGATGGTGGGGACGAGAAACGCGGTGATGAGCACCCAGTATTGGGCGACCTGCGTCCAAGTGATCCCTTTCATTCCGCCGAGCACTGCGTAGATAAAGACGATCGCCATGCCGATGAAAACGCCGGTGTTCAGTGAGACATCCAGGAAGCGTGAGAAGACGACGCCAACACCCTTCATCTGTCCGACGACATAGGTGAAGCTGACAAAGATGGCGCAGATCACTGCAACGAATCGTGCGGGATTGGCTTTGACGCGCGACCACAAATCATTCTTATCACCCTTGTAGGACACACTGTAGCGGTCACCGATAAAGTCCGGCACGGTGAAGTGGCCGAACTTTCTGAGATATGGTGCAAGCAGTAATGCGAGCAACACATACCCGCCGGTCCAGCCCATGAGGTAAACTCCGCCGGAGTAGCCCATGGTGGAGATGAGTCCTGCCATGGAGATAAACGATGCAGCACTCATCCAGTCAGCAGCCGTTGCCATCCCGTTGGCCATGGCAGGAACGCCCTGACCCGCAACATAAAATCCCTTGGTGTCACGCACACGGCTGAGCCATGCGATGAATAGATAAAGTCCGAACGAAAGGCCCACAAATAGATAGGTCCATGTCTGTACTGTCATGCGATATGTCTCTCTGCTTCAGTTTTTTTGAGTGAGCTGATCAGCTGTTTTGATTCTTGATCTGTGCAACATCCCGATGATGTTTGGCATCAAGCTTGTTCATGGTGATGCAATAAACCAGGATCAATACAACAAAGACGAAAATCGAGCCTTGTTGCGCAAACCAGAATCCAAGTGGAAAGCCGCCAATGGAAAAGGCATTGAGTTTGTCAGCAAAGAGAATCCCTGCTCCCAAACCCACAGCAGCCCAGATCAAGAGCAGAACGCGCATGATCCAGACATTGGCTTTCCAGTATCGATCCAGCGAAGCATGAATCTGTTGTTTTACGTTCGAGTTGGCAGCATCCGAAACGGCAGAGGATGTTGACTTATCACTGGGTGAATCTTCCGGAATATCCTGTTGGACATCTTCCGGCGGTTGCCCTGAAGTCATACGGTGTCTCCAATTGTCATTAGGTCATGAGGTTCGACTGTGGTTTGTTGATCTTAAAGCCGTGTGGAGCACAGTTCAAGGTTTTTGAAGTGTTGATTTGATAAAGTTTTGTAAAATACTTTTCACTCTTGAAAACTGCAGCCATCAGAATTCGATGCATATTCACAAGATTTACTTGTCTGTTTTGAATTGCTTTGGCAAAATGATATCCAACCAGTTCACACTTTCACCTACCGGGAACCAACAATGATAATCAACAATCATGTCAGCTTGTTAGTCTTGTCCAATTTGATGTTTTTTGCCAGTTCTTATGTACAGGGAACCGTGGTAAATGATCATGATCAACCCGTTAAAGTCGGGAACGTAGAGAATATTGTGATAGACGGTAATCCTGATGATTGGCATCAGCGAGGACTACAGCTCAATATTCTCACAAGTCATGACAACTTCTCCCCATCTCCTGATGACTTTCATGCCAAGTGTCGCTTTGGCTGGGATCGTCGAGGGATTTTAGTCTTGGCTGAAGTTCATGATGATTTCTTCGCCGAAGCCGACAATACATCAGACATTTGGCGTCAAGATGGAATTGAGATTTTTCTAGCTGAAGAAACCGGCAGCGAGAACAGGCTGCAATTACTTATTGCACCAGGTATGGATACGAAGCATCCCAAGGTGCGTTCTCATTTAAATCTACTTTCAAAAAATAAACCAGAAAATATTGATCACTTCAATCCTCAAGTTGCACGTATGCCATCAAAAGATGGATACACTCTCGAAGCACTGATTCCATGGCAACTACTAAATCTCACTTCACCGACACTCTCAAGAACACCTAACAAATTTGGTTTGCAAATCATTTTTAATGATGTCGATCAAGATGGAAACCGTGGTCAGCTTGTTTGGTTCCCCAGTGTCAAGACCTATGCTGACAGTCATCAGATGACAACCGTGATCCTTGACGGCAATAGTTCCATTGTGAATATGCTTGCAAATTCACGCATTAAACACCTCAATTGGTTAATCGTAGATGTCAAAGCAATTCCTGATATGGTAGGAAACTCATGTTACCTGGTAGGTAATCTCGATTATCCACAACGTCATAAAATTTCACCACAAACCTTGGATATGAAAAACGGTTATGCTCAGACACAATTCCGTATTCCGATTGATGTAGATAAACTCGATAGTTATCAACTTGCGATACATTGTCGCTCAAATGAGTCTACGAGAACGAGAATAAAATTACCTGATATTGGTGAAACTCAAAAAGAGTTAATGACGCAGCTTGCATTACGGTTTGAACCATCAACCATTTTCAAAAATGCCATCTTTCCAACTTGTGAATTTGCCCAGCCCTTGATCATGGGAAAATTACTCGGCGATTACACAATACAAACACAATACTATGACGCTTCCTGCAGTCAGGTCGCAAAGCCAACCAAACCGGGACGCTACGGCGCGGTGATCAAGATCAGCAGTTCCAAGACTGGCATAACACATACGCGTTATCGCACGCTCTATCGCATGCCGGTGAATGTCGATCCATGGGATATGTCCTTTGCCGGTGATATTCAACTCCCCGATGCCTATGGCATTAATCCGCAAGTCGTCAAAGACCACCAGCAAACCGTCAATGAATTTGTGAACTGGTCCTTCTGGGACATCGCTCAAAATGCAAGCTTCAATGCAGCCCTGCTGGCAAGTCTGTCACAAATGGAACCGGGTGTGGAAGCGACGGTTTACAACGGTGTTCAAACCCTTGAAAAGCAATACTGGACGACACTCGAACGCAAGCTCAATCACAATGACACGATGTTTACACGTGAGTTTGCACTGCCACAAAAGTCCGACAAACCTGCCACCATGGTGCACACCGGCAGCATGTCCGAAGCAGGAATGACCGGCGATGCACCGCAGAAAATTGATGCCCTGCTGACCGAATGGGCCAATGACACCGACGAACCCTTTATTGCCTGCGTCATTCGTAACGGCGTGATTGTCCACCACAAAGCGTACGGCAAACGTGATGACAAGCCCATGACAACTCAAACCAGAAGTTGGATGGCATCACTCTCCAAACTCATTTCTGGAACAATGGTGATGATGATGGTCGATCAACATCTCATCAATCTTGATACGCCCATTGATCGCTACCTGCCGGAACTCCAGAATGCGGGGTTCAACCAGATACCCACCATTCGCAATCTCTGGACGCATACCGCAGGTTTTACGTCTCACCGAGGTGAAGACGATCCTGATCTTGAACATCTCATTGCTTCCATCGCGCCCTATGTCAAAGTCGGTAACAAGTACGAATACGACGGCATGGGCCTGGAACTCGGCATTCAGTTGCTCGGCCAGGTGTCGGGTGAGTGTTACCCGCTGATGGTCAAGAAACATCTGCTTGATCCGTTGGATTGCAATAACACTGATTGTCAGAACGCATCGTGGAACACGCAATCCACAGCTATGGATATGGCGAAAATCGGCCAAATGCTACTCAACGGTGGCAGCTACGGTCCCTATCGTTTCATGTCTGAAGAAACGCGCGATGCTATGCTCCCCATCGACATGGCGACACTCACCGAAGGACGCAGCACCAACCAATACGGTATCGGCACAAGTTGGTATACCGGTGATGGTTTATCTGATCGATGCTTTGCTCACGGTGCAGCATCGTCAGCAACGCTGCGAATCGATTTAAAACACAACCTCGTCATCTCCATGACACGCAATGCTGCAGGCAAGAACTTTGGCAAGTATCACCCCCAATTCATCCAGACGGTGACCGGGTGCATGCTGGAAAATCAACGTGTTGAACGCTGAATATTGCCCGGTCATCCTGGCCGGGTTTGCCTTGATCGGGGTGTTTTGATTGTGTTGTAAATGCGTTGGGTTTACCCAAGACAACCGGGTCAAGATGACTCTGCTATGTGAGACACGTCATCAATCGAAATGAGATCAGCCTGCGTGATCGGTTCATCCAGACGTGATCCGGAGATGGCTTGCTCCAACGTGTATGGCCCCACCGCAGTCCGACGGAGGGTTGCGCAATGTCCGCCGGTGTTGAGTAATTTGCCAAGGTCTCGTGCGATGGATCGGATGTAGGTCCCCTTGCCACAGGTGATTTCCAACGCCGCGTAAGGCCACTGGTAGCTCAAAAGCTTGATCGCATGCACCATCACCGTGCGGGGTTCGATTTCAACGGTCTGGCCTTTGCGAGCGAGTTTGTAGGCACGCTGCCCGTTGATGTGAATCGCTGAATACATTGGGGGAATCTGCTGAATCTCGCCGGTGAGTTTTTCAAGCGCATCCAACACTTGCTGCTGTGTTGGTGGGGTGGCGGCGTCAACTTCTTCACGCTCGCCTTCCATGTCATCGGTTTGCGTGAATGCAGAGAGATCGACTTTGGTGGTGTACACCTTGGTCCCTGCCATGAGTTGGTCGACGAGTTTGGTTGCCTTACCCAGGCAGCAGACGACGACACCGGTTGCCAACGGATCAAGTGTTCCTGCATGTCCTGCTTTACAGCGATTGGTGGCACGTCGGATGCGACGGATTACATCCATGGAACTCCAGCCGATGGGTTTATCGACAATGAGCAGGCCGTTGTAGTCGGAATGGGAAAAGGGTTTGCGTCCCATGATGAGTGAAGCGTGATACGTAAGTTGAGATATCCGTCAGATTCATTCCCTGCGGTCACTCATCTGGCGGCTTGTGTTCAAAAAGATACGGTTCGTGTTTTAGCTGATCGGTTCTTCGATTTGAAGGACCTGGTCTTCAGCATGGTAACTGGACCGCACCATCGGGCCGGACTCCACGTGGCGGATCCCCATGGATTCACCGAGTTGCTTGAAGGCGACAAACTGCGATGGTTCCACCCAACGATTCACCGGCAGGTGATTACGGGTCGGCTGGAGATACTGGCCGATGGTGAGAATATCACAGCTTCCGTGATCCGTCTTGGTGTAGTCGACGAGGTCCTGGATCAGGCCGGTGACTTCGTCGTCGGTTTCGCCGATACCGACCATGATGCCGGTCTTGGTGTTGAGGCCCTGTTCTTTGGATCGGCGAAGTAGCTCAAGAGACCGTTCGTACTTGGCCTGGGGACGGACAGCCGAGTAAAGGCGGCTGACGGTCTCCATGTTGTGATTGAGGATTTCAGGACGCTCAGCCAAGACGACGTTAAGCGCATCCCAATCGCCACAGAAGTCGGGAATGAGGACTTCGATGGACGTGCCCGGCGAGTTCTTGCGGATCTCACGGATGGTTTGGGCCCAGATGGCTGCCCCACCGTCATCCAGTTCATCGCGATTGACCGAGGTGATGACGATGTGCTTCAGACGCATCAGACCTGCTGCTTCACCGACGCGACGGGGTTCGTCGGTATCCAGGAATGGCGGTCGGCCGGTCTGGATGTGACAGAAGCCACAGGATCGGGTGCAGATGTCACCGAGGATCATGATGGTGGCGGTGCCCCGCGCCCAGCATTCGCCCATGTTCGGGCATTTGGCGGACTCACAGACCGTGTGCAGACTGTGTTTGTCCACAATCTGGCGCAGGTCGTGATAGCCGTCTCCGCCGGGGAGTTTCATTTTCAACCACTTGGGCTTGCCTTTGCGGACAAACTCGTGATCTTTGCCATCGATGATCATGTTACTCAGTGAAATCATAAGACGGACAGTTTAGCAGGATTTGCTGGGGGTTGGTAGCTTGTTTTGTGATCATTCCATTGAGGTAAATGCGACTAAAAAGTCATTTATACCCCGGATATCCAGCTGTCAGGCTTCCAGCGGATTGTGACAACGTGTGTTCAGGTCTGTGATCCATGTCGGTGATTGGGTTTAAAAATGATCGTCCTGTACGGAAAATAATCCATGATCAGCGTTAAGCCAACTTGACCAAAAGCGTGTTGGCGTCGATACTTGGCTATTCCCACGCCGCTATATCCGAGCCCAGGAGTTCGCACTTATGAAGATCAAGCTTTGGATGCTGATTGTCTTGACCGGTTTTATGACTGTTTCTTGGGGGTGTGCCAACAAGCAGACAACCCCTGAGCAGCCAGAACCGACTGCTCAAAATGAGCAAACTCAGCCCAGCAACCCCGGACTGATCGGTGGCACACTCCAAGCTGCTGATAACCTGATGCGTAACACGGTTTCGCTGATCCCCTTTGTTGATATCCGTAAAGCCAATGACGTTTCAGACCCGCAACAAGCCCCCAGCTTCCGCAATGATTTCCCGATCGCTGCTTCGGATCTCCAGCGGATGGGCCTGAAAGTCCACTGGGCAAGCAATCTTGATGTCCCGGATTCTGAAAAAATCTCACAGTGGAACATTCTTGATGACAAGTACCTGATCACCATTGAAACACCAAGCAATCTGTTCACATTGGTAAGTCTCAGTGATGGTCGGATTCTCTGGCGTGAAATTCAGGGGCAGCGTACCGACCGTTTCTACCAACCCTTCCTCTACGGTGAAACGCTGTGCGTCAACAGTGAAACACACATGATCAAAATCGACATTCGTACCGGTCGTGCGATGGAGATTGTTGAATTAAAGGCTGTGGTGAACAACCCCCCAGCGGTCATGGATAACTATGCAATCTTCGGCGGACTTAACGGGCGTATCTTCGCTCACGATGTCAATACGGGTTACCCGAAGTGGAACTACCAGTTGCAGGCCGGGATCACCGCCCCGCCAACGACCAGTACTGCGGCGGTTCTGGTGGGTGATGCCAGTGGTGTGTATATCCTGCTCAATGCCCGTACGGGTGAACCGATCTGGAAGGGGCGCACCTTCCGACAGATTTCTGCTCCCGGTGTGATTCTCACGAGTAAAAACCTGGTGCTCATTCCCAGCGAAGATCAGACGCTATATGCATTGGATTCGGTCTTTGGCAATGACATCTGGCGTTACCATGCCAAACGTGCACTGACCCACCAACCGATCGTCATCGACGATATGATTCTCTTACCCATCACCGGCAATGGACTTTTTGCCCTTGATGCGAGCACTGGCAAGGAAATCTGGAAAACCAACGAACGTCTCACCCCGTTTGATAGCAGTGATGAAAACCTTTACTGCTACAAATCCAACAGTCTCTGGATTCTGGAAAAAGAGTCCGGCAAGACGATCAGCCAAATCCCCACCGCGGACATCACCGACATGATTGCCCTGCAAAACAAGCAATTCCTGGTGATGACTCAAACGGGTCGTCTGCTTAAACTCCAGCGATAATGGTGTTATCGCTGGGGCCGCCCAGATGCCCTGATTGATTTTGACCTGTCTGCAGGGCTGCATGGGGCCAAGACCAACATCCATTGCCAATCTGCGTTATCATGTGCGCTTTAACTGTGTTTTGATTGACCCCAAATGATTCTACGGAGTAGATGAATGTCGGACCTGGTTCCTGTACGTCGCGCGTTGATTTCGGTTAGTGATAAGACCGACCTGATCCCTTTTGCCAAATCGCTGGCCAAGTATGGTGTTCAGTTGATTTCCACCGGTGGCACCGCCAAGGCATTGGCCGAAGCCGGACTGGATGTCACTCCCATTGATGAAGTGACCGGCTTTCCTGAAATGATGGACGGTCGCGTCAAGACGCTGCACCCGCGTGTCCATGGTGGCCTGCTGGGCTTACGTGACAATGACGGGCATGTGGCATCCATGAAAGAACACGGCATCGAGCCCATCGACATGGTCTGTGTGAATCTGTATCCCTTCGAACGTACTGTTGCCCAGGAAGGCGTTGCTGACGAGGAAGCCATCGAGCAGATCGACATCGGTGGCCCGAGCATGCTCCGCAGTGCCTCCAAGAACCATGCGTATGTTACCGTGGTCACCAGCCCGACTCAGTACGATGCCCTGATCAATGACATGACAGCTAATGACGGTGCGACGAGCCTTGAGGTTCGCAAGCGATTTGCTGCTGCCGCGTTTGCCCGCACCGCTGCGTATGACACGGCGATTGCCCAGTGGATGCAGACCCGTCTGGAAAGTAATGTCTCCGACGGTGTGTTTGGCACTGCCCTGCTCATCCGTATGGATCGCACGGACGAACTGCGTTACGGCGAAAATCCGCATCAGAAGGCTGCTCTCTACAAAGACCCCAACTGCACCGAAGCCAACGTCGTCAGTGCCAAGCAACTGCATGGCAAGCAACTGAGCTTTAACAATCTCTATGACGCCTCTGCCGCTTTGGAACTCGTCAAGGAATTTGAAAAACCGGCAGCAGTCGTCGTCAAGCACACCAATCCCTGTGGTTGTGGTGTTTCCGACGATCTGAAGACCGCCTTTGACAAAGCCTATGCCGGTGATCCCATGGCAGCCTTTGGCGGGATTGTCGCATTGAACAAAAACGTCGACGTTGCCACCGCACAAAGCATCACCGAAGGACAGAAGTTCCTGGAAGTGATTGTTGCACCGTCCTACGACGATGATGCATTAAAGCTCTTGGCTGAACGTTGGAAGAACGTCCGCCTGCTGGCAGTCGGTGACATTGCCGATCCGGCGCACCGCGATCCGGCACAGGCAGACTTCAAACGCATCATCGGCGGTATTCTCGCTCAGCAGCGTGACCTGGTCGATATGTCACCAGCCAACTGGAAACACGTTGCAGGCCCTGCTCCCACCGACGAACAGTTGGCGGACCTTGCCTTGGCATGGGCTGCTGTGAAGCACGTAAAATCCAATGCGATCACCTTGGCCAAAGACGGTGCCCTGGTGGGTGCCGGTGCCGGTCAGATGGACCGCGTTGAGTCCTGCAAGATTGCGATCCAAAAAGCCAACGTCAAGGACCAGAATCGCTCCACTGGTGCGGTCGCTGCATCCGACGCCTTCTTCCCGTTCCGTGATGGCCCGGACCTGCTCATCGGTGCAGGTGTCAAAGCCATCGTCCAACCGGGCGGTTCCAAGCGTGATGACGAAACCATCTCAGCTTGCATTGATGCTGGCGTAACCTTGCTCTTTACCGGTCGCCGTCACTTCCGTCACTAATCAATCCAAGAACAGACAAATCAAAACGAGAACGGCATAGCAACCGTTCTCGTTTTTTGTTGTCTGTATGCGATGGCTTAAGAATTTAGCGTGCTTAAAATAATTGATATCCATGCCACTCGTAATTCGTCATTCCCGCGAAGGCGGGAATCCAGTGGCATTCTGTTGACGCTTGCAGGTTCCACTGGACTCCAGACTTCCGGGGGCGCGGGAGTGACGGAAAGTGGAGATTCAATATTTGAAGCGATCTATTTGCACTCAGTCTTCAGGACTTATTCATGAACACCCGGTCGCAGGACAATGTTGTCAAACATTTGCGCGGTGTTCCCACGGATGAGTAATTGGTTGAATGTCGTGAACTGCTTGTCTTTGCCAGCCGCTTTGAGTTTGCCATCGACCCAGAGTTTGATGTCGCCTGTTTGAGCGTTGTAGGTCAAACGCATTCTTGCCAGGGGTTGTTGGACAGCGACATGACCACTGGAGACGCGTGGCGATAAGGATTGCCCATGGGAACCGAAGACAAACGGTTCTGTCAGATCATATTTGAGTAACCCAACTGCTCCTTGGCCGCTATGGTATTTTTCGTTGGATGAATCCCAGACTAAGCCGTAACCTTGTTTGAGTTGGTCATTGAGGAGGACAACAATCCCGCCGCGTTGATAGTTGGTATGGAGCATGTCCATGGTCAGGGTGAATGAGCCGTTGATGGGTTGATCGAGTTTGCGGGTGATCACAGAATTTTTCACCACGAGAACCGAACGATCTTCCATTCGCTGAAGACGTTGAATCTCCGCTTTACCTTGCCATTTGGCTTTGTCCTGCATGTCATCTGCAATCACGCTGTCTGACGAAGCATCCAAGGGCATTGTCTCAACCAAAGGCTCCTTGAGTTCTGACCAGGGACGTTCGAAGTTGGGGACGGGGATTAACTTGGGAGAGCCCCAGTTGCCTGCTGCATCCTGTGCACGAATCCATGCAAAATGCACGCCGGGCGTATCGAGGACGTGATCTGGAATCTCAAAACGATAGGTCACGTTCAAACCTTTTTCATCGTGTTTTTCAGGGGTCACATCAATGAACCGTGACGCACGAGGTTGACCCAGGATCGACAGAATCGCTAACTTGCGACCACGTCCGATGAGTTCCAAGGTGGACTCTTTTTGCCAATCGATCGCGCGCGGGGGCATGGCAACCATACTCTGCCAGCCGGTCCATGCCTGTTCGGAGATTTCACGGGGTTTGTTGGCTGGGATGAGTTTGATCGTCTGATGCGTGCGAAGCTGCCCCTTGGGTTCAGAAAGGACAATTTCATTGACCGACTTGGCTTGGATGCTGATACCTGCACGCGGATTTGTTGGTTCAAACGCCCACGCAGCACCGATCCAGGGTTGGACGCCAAGTTCAGTTGCCGTTGATCCTAAATCAAATGTCTGGGTTGTGGCGAGAAGCTCGCGGGCGCTACCAATCTGAAAATCACCAAGAAGTCCTTGTTGAGCGTAGGCCGGCCCCACTTCGCCTTCGGTGAGTGTGATATTGCCAGTGTCCTTTTCCTCGCCAGGTTGGGCGGCTTTCCAATAGCGGTCCCCTTCCCAGACGACTTCCAATGCGGCGACTGGACTCACCGTGTCACGCACATTCACCCACATCGCCCCTCCACGTTGATGTGATCGGTAAACGCGATCAATGATCGGCCCAGCACCATCACCATAACCCAGTTTTTCCCAGACCATCGGGATGACGGATTCCTTGGGAGGGTTGGCAGGTTGCTTGAAGGTCTTGCCACGCAGGTGTGCCAGCATGCGACAGTACAGGAAGGGATCATCGGTGAGTCCATCAATATCCCATGCCGGTTCGAGATTGGCTCCTTCTTCGTAGTCATTCCAACTGGAGAGCATCAGGAAGTCAGGCTTGTCTTCCATGGTGGCTGCGATATGTCTTTGAAGCATTTGTGCAGCCTTGCCATAGGCGCTGACCTGTTTCTGACGCCAGGGTTGAGCCGTGCCATCAAACTTGGGATAGATCAGATCACCAACCTTCTTATTGGCTTTGTGTCCCACAGCAATGGTCGCTGCTGGGTCCTGCTGCGTCATGTCCACGATGCGTGTACGGCTATCCGTGCGATGAACACTGGCTGAGGAAATAATCGCATCGACCTGTGGCACTTGACTGACTTTATTCACGTCACCAAAGATCATCCAGTAGACTTCACCGACTTCCTTTTCGACCGTTGCCATCATTTGCGTGGTCGCTTCGACACCGGGCCAATAGCCGAAAGTCTGGTAGTAGTAGACGGGTTTATCATCAATTTTCAGGAAGCCCGGATGGTCTTTGACGATCTTGAGAAATCGAATGATTCGTTGAGCCATGATCTTTGGATCACGACAGATCGAGCCTTTGCGAAAGGCGACTTCATCCATATAAAAAATCGAATAGTTCTGTTCAGCAGCAAGATCGAGAATGGGTAGCAGCAATTGGTCTTCGTTGAGAAACGTGATGCCTTCGGACATTTCCGGGTGGATCATCACCACGGTCGCATCGAGTCCAGCAGCATTCATGCATTGCATCTGCCAACGAATGACGTCTTTGTTGGTCGAGTCGTAAATACCGACATAGGGATAACCATTGCGATCCCACTGCATCCGCCATGGCTCCATATCACTGGTCAATCGCGTGGTCATGTGACTCATCGCGCGATGTGGATGGGTGTAACTGAATCCCCACCAGACATGCCATTCCTGGCAGAAGACGGGGATGTTCTTTGTAATGCCGAAGGTCTTGGGATCGTGCTTATCAACAGTTTGAGCCGACAATGTTGCAGTAGTGACGCACAGAAATAACACGGATAAAAGCAGGTGATAAAGACGTCTCAATGGATGACTCCGATGTTGCAGTTAATGATTGGCTTGTGTATTGAAAGTTGGTCGCGCATGCATGATGTGGCACATGCCGATAGGTATTGGGTTTAAATCATGTTCCCGTTAAAGGCCGATACACTCTGCCGATGATGGAGGAATCCCTGAATCCAGACTTCACGCGCGGTCTTGGAATGATCCTTGACTTGCTGTTCGATAAGTCGGACAACTGCTTGTGCCTGTGCGTTGGGATCATAGGTCATGGCGCTGACAGGTGGGACCTGGTAGGCAGCATCTTCATCTTGACTGTCAGCAGACATCACGCTGACCTGGTCGGGAACTTTGATTCTCATTTCATGCATAACACGCATGACCGAATACATGACTTGCGAATTGGCACAATAGACTGCAGAAAACGGCGGGTGCTCTTTCGTCATGTAGTCTTTGAAAAATTCATAGCAATGCAGACGCGTATCTTTGCCTGAAGGTGTGTTGCAGTCGAGTAGAAGTTGGTTTGAATTGTTCTGTCCAACCCTTTCCAATTCCTGCTGCCAACCATCAATGCAGTCGCGCATTGGTCCTGTTCTCACACAGGGTGCAACCAGAAGAATCTGGCGATGCCCCTGTTCTATGAGATGGTGAACTGCCGTGCTGGCCATTTGCCTGTCATCAATACAGACACTGTTGATATCCAAACCGGGTCGATGATCCTGCACCATGACCAACGGCAAACGCGATGAAGCAAACGCTTTGGACATATGGTCGGGCATCTCTTCACTGGTTGTCAAAAGCACACCTGCCTGACAATCCCCCAGCGCATGGGCCAGATCAAGCCCCGCCATGGTGCGATAAAACGAGTAAGCAAAGAGCCATTCTTTTTGATGACCAATTTGGGTAATACTTCGACAAATCTGGTCATAAACACCCGAAGGCCAGTCTGGTCGGACAATTCCCACACGCAGCGCGACGTTTTCCATCACCTCGCGAACAATCAGCCGCTTGGAGCCGTCACGCCTACTAACCAAACCTTCCCGACGGAGTGTCGACAAAGCGCGGTCAATGGTGGATTGGGATGCATCGAACTCACGCATCAGCGATCGACACGTGGGTAAAACCTGCCCCGGATCCAGCAGGCCGACTTTCTGCCGAAGTTGCTGGGTGACTTTGAAATGCTTGGTTGAACTCAGTGGTATAGCCATACATGTATTTTTGCATCGATATAAATAAAGTCAATTGTGATGCTGGAATTTTTTCCTCCATGACATCATGAATTTCTATTTGCTTTTGAAATATAGGATTGAATGCGTATTCAACTGCAAAAGCAAGGCATAAAGTATTTTGATGGTCGATGGTTGATTTCTCGTTTGGGGTCTCCTATGATTTTGCATCGATACATAAATTCCTCACTCACTGTCCAGTTGGAGCCCATCATGACACGAATGCAGGCACATCGTTCCAAGGCCTTCACGCTCATTGAACTCCTGGTGGTCATCTCGATCATCTCATTGTTAATTGCGATTTTATTACCTTCGCTTGCCAAGGCTCGTACGGCTGCAAGGAGCATCCGGTGTCAGGCCAATCAGCGTCAACTGGGTATCTGTCTCATGCAGTACGTCAACGACTTCAAAGATTGGACACCTGCTGGAAAAGGTGATTGGGCAGCATACCCCAAAAATACATGGGGCTATCTCATGGTCATGCAAGGCTACATTAAGGAACGAACTGAATACAAAAAGCCGACGATTCTTGCCTGCCCCGAATTACCGTCGTCCGGTGGTACTTATATCAGCACTTACACCATGCGAGGTACATACACCTCACCGGTATACCCAACCTATTTCCGTATGGGGGCTGTGGTTTACGATACGGGATTCCAATCCGGCGGTACAACCGTCGATGCTCAGGAATACGAGCAACCGACCAACATGCTATGGGTCGCTGATGCCGTTCAGTGGACTGGCAAAAGGACACAGCATTACATGGCTGACCGCACCGGTATATCAATCGATGCTCACGAACAGAAGCCCAGTGTCCTGTTCATGGATGGCCATGTGGTCGGTCGTCTCAGCAAGTTCGACTACTTCTACCTTCATCGCGACATGGATGGGAATCTGGACAACTACGGTTTCATCGATTGATTTGGAATTCGCATGCCGTTGCGTTTTAGATCTGAAACAGACAATAAAAAAACGCAGACCAGGTCCACACCTGAGTCTGCGTTTTTTGTTTTGTCATCAAAGATGAATTACAGATCACTGGGATCGTAAACCCATTTTTCGATGGTGCGGTCATATTCGACGAGTTCAGCAGCATCAAACCACAATGCCAATTCACGTTCAGCGGATTCGGGACTATCCGAACCGTGAATCATGTTAAAGCCACCGCTCATTCCAAAGTCACCGCGAATGGTGCCCGGCTCAGCCTTGCGACCGTTGGTGGCACCGATGAGCTTGCGACAAACGCTGACAGCATCAATGCCACGGATCGCCAACACCAACACCGGGCTGGAGGTGACAAACTGGATCAGGCCATCGTAGAACGGCTTGCCCTTGTGTTCAGCATAATGCTTTTCGGCGATTTCAAGGGGGACCATCATGAACTTCATGCCAACGAAACGCAGACCTTTTTGCTCAAAACGCGCAATGATCTGGCCCATCAGTCCACGTTGGACGGCATCGGGCTTGAGGATAATCAAAGAGGTTTCCATGTTCGGTTTCCTTCTGTCAGGGACCTTTAATTCAGACAATTAACTACGAATACCCCGGCTTTTCGGGCATGTGTTATCGTCGAATCCGCGTTAAATTGCAAACCGCCATGATTTTTATTTGATGATCACGCCGGCATAACCCACTACCCGTGTGCCGTCCCCGGTGACCGAGGAAGAGTCGGAACGTGCGATACATTCAGGCGCAATCTCGCCGGACTTTTTCAGTGCATGCATCACTACCACAGCAGGTCGCATGCCACACATGCTGATCTGGTTTTTCAGACAGGTATCAAAAAGCGACTGTTCATCACCACTGCATATTGCTTCGATAGCCAAGCTGTCTTTACGCTGCGTGGTCTGGACATCTTCAAAATGATTCATGTCACTGGAGATGACGATTAACGTCTGACCATCCAGTTGTTTGACGCACTCAGCCAAAGCGGTGCCCAGTTCCTCAAGCTGCTTGAAATTGCTATGACCGAACACCATTGGCACAATCTGGACACTTGGATTCTTATGCGAAAGCCAGGGCAAAAGCACTTCCACAGCATGTTCCTGCTCATGAGCAAGTGACTCACACTTAAGCGACGGCATCAGGTTAAGCAACACCTTCACCGCCCCCACATCCACTGGCACATGACCCGACGGCATCTGCCAAGCCTGATGATTGGACACTGACCAATGCGCCCCATGAGGTGTGTGCTTGGGGCCGATGATGATCACACGATTCGGCACATTGACCTTCGCCAAAGTCTGAGCAATCACATCCTGACAATAACTCCATCCCGCGTGGGGCAGCATCACCGCCCGGGCATCACTTGATGCCGAGCCGCCAACCTGGTCCATCACATCATTGATCTGTGAAGCAATCGATTCCGCGTCTCCGGGATAAAATTGACCGGCTTTGGCTGGGGGCGGCTCATCAATCGCCCCCGGTTTCTGATTGGCATCGTGCACAAACAGATCAAAGCAGGTTAATCGCGGCTTGGCGTGACCTTGATTCTGAGCCACCCGCCAGGACTTGATGTCGATATTGCAGTCGCGCATGGCTTGCCCCACTCGATCATCCCGCTGATTGGAACTGGGCAGACTCAGCGACCACCCGCTTGGTGATTCTGCCAAGACACCGTTGTAAGAGAGATTTACATGACGATTGGGATAATCGGCAGCAGAAAGCCGGACGCCGTTGTAGAGAACCACCAAACGCTCGATGTAACGAGATGGCTTCGTGGACTTGGCTAAGGATTGGCATGCCATGGTCATGAGCTTGGCCAATGACTGATTCGCCCCCAATGCCGAAGCAGACTGATGGGTATTGGAAATCAGATACACCCCCAACTCGTCAGGCCAAGCCTGCGTCAGACGATTGGGAAGTTCGGTGGGTGAGAGATCTCCGCTGAGAATCTTGGTTCCCAATGTCATCAAAGCATCAAACTCATTGGCTGAGACATGCTTGGGAAGGAAGGGGTCAACCGGCGACCCTGTTCCAGCAGTGTTGTCTGGAAGGTCATGATCTGCGTTTGATCATCTTCAAGCCAGACATTCTTTCGCAGACCTGCCTTGGCGCAGAGTTGGGATAAAAACGTGCGTGCATCCCAGCCATTTTCGGTAGCGACATGGGGCAGTAAAAGTCCACGTCCCTGTGGGTGCATCATCACTAACCCATGTTTGCCAACTTCAACCGCATCGACTAGGTCTTCACCCTGCTGCGCCAACATCGCAGGCGAATGCATGATGGAGATATCCACTGACAGACGGCTCAGTTCATTTTTGCTGATCACCGGGAAACGAAAATCCTGCAAGGCACTGTCACGCGCGACACCTGCAAGTAATTCCCCCAAGGGTTCAGTGCTGATCTCCTGCCCCTGGTTCCATCGACCGCGACAGGCACGGAGTTTGTCATCCATCTGCAACGTCACAAAACAACCAAACGCGGGTGCATGAGCAAGTTCATCAGGTAATGTCGGTATGTGCGTCTCATTGCCAGTGACGGCAGCATTGACCTGCTCTCGGACATAATCAAGCAATGCTTTCTCCTGATCAGCATCAAATGAAATCATCGGCTTGTTTTCGTGCGTATCAGACATGCGTATCGGTTCCTCTCCGTTGATCGATATCGGTGTGATGTCAGATTGATTGATAAATTGCGTCTGGTCTCGGATGGCAATGGGCTGACGCTTGCGTCCCCAATCTCCGGGACCATCGTCATCAAAAATACCGGGGATCGTCGTGTTGCAATGTTTGCAGACTGAGCCATTGAGTTGGTAACTGCCCAACTGATACCAGTCCCGTTCAATGACACGTTTGCCACAGTGATGACAGTATGTGCTTTGATTGGCATGATCGTTGACATTGCCGACGTAGGCATATTGGATGCCACTTTCAAGCGCGATGTCTCTGGCCTGGATCAGCATTTCATGCGGTGTTGGCGGGTAGTCCATCATCTTGAAATCAGGATGAAAGGCTGAGAAATGCACCGGCACATCCGGGCCCAGTTCTTCAACGATCCAGGCACACATCCGTTGGAGTTCATCCGGATCATCGTTCTCACGCGGGATGACTAAATTGGTGATCTCAAACCAACAGTCGGTTTCATGCTTGAGATATTTGAGTGTATCCAGAACCGGCTGCAAAGACGTCTGCGTGAGCTTGCGGTAGAAGGTTTCACTAAATGCTTTGAGGTCCACATTGGCTGCATCCATGTGACTGAAAAATTCCGCGCGGGCGTCCGGGCTGATGTACCCAGCCGTGACGGCGACGGTTTTCAGATCATGTTCATGGGCAGCAATCGCCGTGTCGATAGCATACTCCGCCCAGATGATCGGATCGTTATACGTAAAGGCAATACTCCGACATTGCGTCTGTAATGCTGCCTGGACGATTGCATCCGGCCCTGCCTGGCCTGCAACGGTGTCCATCTGCCGACTCTTGGAAATGTCCCAGTTCTGACAGAATTTGCAACCAAGATTACAACCCGCGGTCCCCAGCGAGAGAATCGGTGTCCCGGGCAGAAAATGATTCAGCGGTTTCTTCTCAATCGGATCAATGCAAAAGCCGCTACTCCGACCATAGGTGGTCAGAACCAGTTCCCCATTGACATTAGCACGGACAAAACAAAAGCCGCGTGAGTTGTTGGGGATGTGACATTCGCGCGGGCAAAGCGTACACAGGACCTTCTCGTCATCGAGTCGCTGCCACCAACGGGTTTGATATGTCTTCGTCGCGGTCGGCATGCAACAAACCATTGTACAGGATTCGAATCAGATGTTGTTACCGAACAGCACGATCCTTGACATGTATCGAGAAAGTCTGAGGTGTCTGAATTTCAGCACGTTCATTGCGGTGTTGCCCACGTCCGCCCTGAACAATCTCTTTCTGGTGATTGGCAAGAATCAATGAACCACCCATCAGTCCAAAGAAAATTACAAAGCTGGCAACGCCCAATGCAAGACGGCGGCGGCGTGTTGGTGTTTGTGCTGCTTTGAATAGTTTGTGCACCATCCCCATCAACCACTTCCAGTTGATGATCAAATGAGTGACAACACTCACCAGCAGGACCACGCCTGCCCATTCGTGGATCTCACCAAGATCATGGCGTGTCCATCCCCAGATGTTACTGCCACGACTACCAGGCGGAAGAATCCACCAAAGTACCGCCCCGGTCCAAAGCAGTGCACAGCCTGAGAGAAATGAAATCAAATCAATGAACAATCGCCAGCGGATCGATGACATAAAACACCTCGAATTTTTCAAAGAACGTTGATCAAGCAGGTCCATTTTACCTGCACAACGGATATAAAAGTATTTTATTTCACAGTTCAATCAATGAATCTAAATAAAATCCCCCAAAGTGTTCTTCACGTTTTAAATCACAGAGGATTGTTTATGCCATGTGATCGCGCAGAGTTTTGAAAGGTTGCTAACATCTTGCCATGAAACGCGTGGTTTTGATTGGCGATATTCACTGTTACCAACTCTGGGTGGCCCCTTGGAAACTGCTGGGTAAACGCGTATTGGGTCAAATCAATCTCTGGAAATCTCGGCGTAAGCGATTTAAATCGAATCGGTTGGATGATGTGGTTCAAAAGGCGATCACGCTTGATCCGCAGATGCTGTTACTCAGCGGAGACTTTTCCACCACCGCGATTCCCAGCGAGTTTCAGGAAGCGGTCAAACGTCTTAAACCGTTGACGGATCATGTTCAACAGGTTTTGACGGTGCCTGGGAATCATGACGTTTACACGTTCTCATCGCATCGGACGCAGCTTGCCAGGCAGTTTGCTGGCGACTGGATGCCTGAGAAATTTCCCGCGATGCTGCCGGTGACATCCTGCTGGTCGGTCTTGATGGTGGACTCGGCGGTCCCGCGCATGATCAGCTCACGTGGTGAGATGAATATCCAGCAACAGGATGCGATCATTCGCCTGCTGGATGCAGCGCCGGACGGCCATGGCGTGATCGTGTTATGCCATTATGCCATTGGCAATCCGCCCGCGTTTTCACGAATGAAACACAATCACCAACTCGCTCAGCAACAGGCATTAATCGACATTCTCACCCGATCCGCAAAGCGGTTGAACATCATCTTTGACCATGGCCATGTGCATTACCCCTGGGCATGGCCTCGCGATGAGGGTTTTTTTGATCTGAACAATGGTTCGCCCACCATGTCCGATCCACATTTTCCACATGGCCAGGGATTTTGGGAACTGCAACTGGATGACAAAGATGTCACGAAAACGGACTTGACGCACCATGTTCTGCAAGGTCCATTTGAACAACCGTATTGGACTCAAAAGCATTTTCGACCGATAAAATAATAGTCGGCAAGGTAGTCAGGAAAGCCGCTTTTAGCCGATGTTAACCATGAAGAGACTCTGACCCGCTCCGGGGTTATTGCAAGGAACCGCTTATGTGTGGAATCGTTGGATACGTTGGTCCCAAACCAGCTGCATCGCTGCTTGTTGAAGGACTCAAGCGACTGGAATACCGAGGCTATGACTCGGCTGGCCTGGCAATCACTTCTGACAAGGGCATAAAGATCGGCAAGTCCGTCGGCCGCGTCAGTGTGCTTGAAAACCTCGTCAAGACCACCGGCGGCTTTGATGGTTTCTGCGGCGTCGCTCACACCCGTTGGGCAACGCACGGCGAACCCTCCGAACCCAACGCCCATCCGCACTCCGGCTTGACCAAGTCCGGCCACACCATCGCCCTGGTTCACAACGGCATCATCGAAAACTACATCCCCCTTCGGAAATATCTCGCTGATCGTGGGCATGTTTTCGAATCCGAAACCGACACAGAGGTGTTGGCCAAACTCGTCGCTGAAGTCTACAACGGTGATCTTGAAAAAGCGGTCCAAACTGCCTTACGTGAAGTCCGTGGCGGCTATGCCATCGCCGTGATTTGTGATAACGAACCGCACACCATTGTCGCAGCACGAAAGGGTTCGCCCCTGATCGTTGGCATTGCTGACAGCGCGTATGTCGTTGCTTCTGACGCATCTGCCATCATTGCACACACCACGCAGGTCATCACACTGGATGACTACCAGGTTGTCCGACTTTGTGCTGGCGCCGAAGACAAGAAAGGTGATGGCGGTCCCTGGGCTGTGGACTTCCGAACCACGACGATTGACAATGTCTCGGTGGCACGTGAAGTCACGGAGTTGGAATTTGATTTAGAGCAAATCGAACTGGGTGGCTATGAACACTTCATGCTCAAGGAAATCATGGAGCAGCCTGAAGCCATCCGCAACTGTCTGCGCGGTCGCATTGATCACCGCGAAGGCCGTGTGGTGCTTGGCGGTTTGTCTGCCATCACCCGTGATTTGATTCGTGCTCATCGTTTTATTATCACCGCTCAAGGCACTGCCTATCATGCAGGACTCATTGGCGAGTATCTGCTGGAAGACCTGGCGAAGGTGCCTGCACGCTGTGAGTATGCAAGTGAATTCCGATATCGCAATCCAATCATCGAGGAAGGTACCGTTGCCATCGCTGTGAGCCAATCCGGTGAAACGGCAGACACGTTAGCTGCGTTGACCGAAGCCAAGGAACGTGGTGCGATTGCGCTGGGCGTGGTGAACTCCGTGGGCTCAACCATCTCCCGTGAGACTGATGCGGGTGTTTACCTGCACGTCGGCCCGGAAATTGGTGTCGCATCGACGAAAGCGTTTGTCGGCCAGGTTGCGGTTCTCACGTTGATCTCGCTGTATCTGGGTAAACGCCGTTTTCTTTCCGATGAAGTTGTCAAAGCCTATCTGCGTCAACTTGAAACACTGCCTGATCTGGTCAGTCGTGTACTTGAACAGTCGGATCACATCCGCAAATGTGTCGAAGACTGCATTGACCGTGACAACTGGCTGTTTCTTGGTCGCGGATACAACTATCCCGTTGCCATCGAAGGTGCTTTGAAACTCAAGGAAATTTCTTACATCCACGCTGAAGGCATGCCTGCAGCAGAGATGAAACATGGCCCGATTGCCTTGATCGACAAGGGCATGCCGGTGGTGTTTGTTGCCACCCGTGGCAGTCAGTATGACAAGGTGATCAGCAACATCGAAGAAGTCCGTGCCCGTGGTGGTCGAACTTTGGTGGTTGCAACCGAAGGCGATGAGGACATTCACAAATATGCTGACGCGGTCTTCACCGTGCCGGATATCGCCGAACCTTTACAGCCGATGTTAACGGTGATCCCGTTGCAGATTCTGGCATATCACGCTGCCGTCTTGCGTGGTCATGACGTGGACAAGCCACGCAACCTGGCCAAGAGTGTGACGGTTGAATAACATTGGATTCTGACTTTGAACGTGTATTGCCGTTACATGACCATCATCGCGTTTCTTAGAAGTTGACTGAATGAACAAGAACCTGCCACTTGAATCAATGCGTGGTATTGCTGCGGTGATGGTCGTTCTGTACCACTTTCAGGTGCCATCGCCATTGGTCGCCAATCGTTTCATTCATCATTGCAACGTAATGGTCGATTTTTTCTTTGTTCTCAGCGGTTATGTCATTGCCTTGAATTACCAGCATCGCTTGAACACGTTTTCTGATCTGATCACCTTTCAGAAGCGTCGTTTCTGGCGACTCTACCCATTGCATTTTGCAACGTTGTTGTTGTTTGTCATGCAGGATATTGCCAAGGCAATGGTCATCGCTTTTACAAATGTCCAAACCGCCACGCCAGCGTTTGAAGCAAACTATCTGTACAAATTGGTGAATAACCTGACGCTGACACATGCGATCTTTCTGAACAAGATGACCTTCAATACACCAAGCTGGTCGATCTCAACCGAGTTTTATACATACATCATTTTTGCCTTGACGATTTACCTGATCCGACGTCAACGTGCGTTGGTTTATCTGGCTATTGCCATTACTGCGGGCGTGATTGTCAGAGTCTATGGAGATGGGTTGTCTGACACCGCTGGGCTGGGCTTGTTCCGTTGTATGTGTTCATTTTTCAGTGGTGCGTTTGTTTTTAAAATCATAGGCAACAGCAAAGTCCAGTTTAATTCCGTCCTGCCGAGTATTACCCTGCTTGCCAGTCTGTTAGCAACGATTTACCTGGCGCATTCACCCTACGAAATGTGGATCCCGCTGATTTTCAGTCTGACCATTGTCACCATTGTCATGCTCAAGCCAGATGCACTACTCCAACGCATGTTGAGTCTGCGACCTTTGGTTTATCTGGGGACCATCAGCTATAGCGTCTATCTCATTCACTCAGCCGTCCTGATTAACATGGCAAGGTTCTTCAAAAAGGTGTTACACATTCCACTTCAAGAATTGCCCGATGGTCGAACACAGATGGACATGCCCGTCTGGATGGCAAACCTGGCCGTTGTCATTGCCTTGATACTGGTATTGGGTATCTCGCATCTGACCTACAAATTCATTGAAGATCGCTTCCGACATGGACTGCGGAAGAAAGTCAAACCTCAACCCACTCCCGCCATTGCCAAAGCCTGATCCCAGTCAGGTACACCTGTCGTCCCCCCCATGGCAGTGACACAACACGCAGCAACGGCAGCACCAATCTGCCCGGACTGCTTCAGATCATAACCGTGGCGTTGAGCAGTGATGAATCCTGCCAAAAAAGTGTCACCCGCGCCAGTGGTGTCGACAACCTGTCTCCCCATTGGTAAATCACAAGCTGAGAGATGCAGAGACGGCCCGTGCTTCTCGCTGAGAAGCACACCCTTTTCACCAAGCTTAACCCCGAGAATACCTTTCGCACCGGCATCGCGATAGACATCAATCATTCGCTGAGGTTCGGTTTGCCCAGTCTGGTTCGTCGCTTCAGCATAAGACGGAATATAGATATCCAGATGCGGTAAGATCGATTTTAAAGGTGTCATGGTGCCACCATCACCAGCAGAATCCATGACAGTCTTCACGCCGTACTCGTGAAGCACAGCAAATAACTCCGGTAGATCATCCTGCAAATCAGGCATCAAACTGTAATAACCGACCAGAAAATAATGGCTCTGACTTAATGTCTCCAGGTGTTTCTGACATGTGTGTAGATTCAAACGCTTGGCTGCGCCCTGACAATGAATAAAAGCACGTTCTCCAGAAGGATCAATGGTCACGACCGTCGTACTGGTCGGCTCTGATGGATGGGTTAACAAGAGGTTTGTGTCAACACCTTGATTATAGAGCATGTTTTGGACCATCTGTCCCCACGGATCATTACCAACGTAGGTAAAAATGTGGGTTTTCATCCCCAAGCGTGCCATGGCAAGACCACTGTTACATGAGAGTCCACCACAGCACAACTGCATGGGCTTGATTTTGTGAACCGGATGCGCGATCAGTGGTTCATTGAGATTCACTGGCGATGCAAGGATATCCAGCACACATGAACCTGCTGTAATACAGTCGATGGTTTTGTCTGTCATGTTCGGAATTTTACTGTATGTATTGTCCATAAAAAACACAACCCGTGATAAGGTGTATATCACGGGTTGCCTGGACCATTCACCGTTTTGGTGATTGCATTTAGAATTTATGGATTTTCAAACCAACGCACATGGAATTCCATCGCTTGAGTCTGGGTGTTGGCGCGAGGCGATTCACCATTGAAAACATCTTCGACCTGCATGCTGTTGAGTGCCTGGTCATAGATGGCAATACGTTCAATGAAACCTTCCCACGGTTTGGAACCGTCAAATTCATTGCCAAGTACCAAGTGCATGCTATCACTCCAACTGCTTGGTGTGCCTTGATGTTCTGATGTACTTTCCAATTGACCATTGCGGTAGATCTTCATGGTGGTGCCGTCCCACGTGATAACCAAATGCTGCTGGGAAACAGCCAGGACATCGCTGGATTCGTTGGCAGGATTGGCATTACTGTCCGTGTTGCTGGTTCTTAATCGGACATTGTATTTTTCGTCGTATTGATCCACTGTGAAGTTTCGGCTGTAACCGCTATCAGATATGGAAACAATATTACCAATCTGCTCAACAGAGTCCGGGGTGAAGATCAACTCGACCGTCATTGCGCCTGAGACATTGATCGCATCCTTGATCTTCCCTGCATCACCGTCGGAGACTGCACGGTTGGGCCCAGTGAAAGTCATACCACCATGATCATCCCATTGAATATTCTGCGGATCGGTGACAGTCAGGTCCAACGGCTCGCCATAGCCTCCCGTGTCTTTCACAACCAATCCGACAGCTGAATCGGCATCGGGATAACCGTCGGTCATGACGGAGGCAATCTGCGTGGTGGTCAACGGATCACCATAAATCCGAATATCATCCAGCCAGCCATTGAAATGGTCATCGACTGGTGTTGCAGTCTGGTTACCTGATGTCATGCTGCCAGCACCGATGACGATGGGTTCGTAATTACCAACATCACCAGATGAAGTCCCAAGCCCGCCGGTATAGGCATCCGTATCAACGATTGATCCATTGACAATCAACTTCATGCCTGCAGAACCAAACGAGACCGCCACGTGATACCATGTGTCGGTGGAGATACCGGATTGGCTGAGTTCATAACTTGAGCCCGTGCTTTGGAGTCTTGCCTTGAGCGTTGCGTTGTCAAGGTAGATTGTGAAATGACCTCCGGTGTCATAACCGTTGGAGTCCTTGGAAAACAGGGCTTGATTCCCGGTAAGGTCATCTGCCTTGAACCATAAACTGATGGTCCCCTGGTTGATGAGGTATGCATCGTTGTGTTCCATGACAATGTAGTCATCATCACCGTCGAACTTGATGGCTGAATCAAACTTGGCATTGTCTTGATCGGTGACCGGGCCGTTGGTGTAGGTGCCATCGCTGACAGCTTTTTCGTCGACGGCAGTGGTTGTATTCGAACCGCCAATGCCGCCACCTTGCCCGTTGACCTGGTCAAGATCGACATGCAGGAAGGTACCTCCATCACGAATGTCCATGTTCTTGGAACAGGATGCCGTTCCATAGACTATGGCCGAACCACGGAGTGTGAAGTGACCGGTTGCATAGAAGTTGCCAACAGCCACAGTGCCACCGTCTTTGACTTCGATGTTCCCACCATCGGTGGTAAAAATATTAACACGGCCTGCGCCGTTGGTTTGGTTGTTCTGATAGTTGATTTGTGAACTGCCACGTATGGTGACATTGCCACTGGCATAGACGGTCAGTGATGAACCCTCGGGAACATAAAGACGTGTACCACCGTCTTTGATCTCAAAGTTTTTACACCAGATGGTGACGTTGCCATTGACGGTCACCTTGGCATTGCTCTTGAAGGTGACATTGCCTGCATTGACATTGTAATCCAGTACGCCATTGTAGTTGCTGGGCGTCTGAATATTGCCCATGTATCCGGGGCGACCGTTGGTCGGGACATCGATCTGATTGGGTAAGAGTACATTGGATGTCTGAGCGGAACGTGAACCTGTGACCTGCGCTGAACCACTGACATCGATTACATGATTGGGATTACCGTATTGACCGCAGAGGGCATCACCGTAGATTTGGGTCCCGCCATCACGGACATCAAATTTATTGTGACTGGTTGAGTTGGTTGTTGCTGTGACAGACAGGTAACGATTGCTGTCACCATAATTGCCTTGCGATGATCGAAAACCATCGATCTTGGCTGAACCACGCAGTGAAAAATCGTCATCTGCAGAGACACCCATGCCAAACATCGCGCCGCCGGAAGATTGACCGGTGGACTCGTTGAGTTTCCATTGGCTAATGAGTTGGGGGGCGACGGGGTCGACTTCATCAAACTCATAGAGCACGAGAATATTAGGCGTCTCCCCATCGGAATCATCGCCAAGCAGATCGTCTGCTGTGTCCTTTAACTGAGAAGCGGATAAAGCCTGGGGCCAGATTTTGACATCATAAATCGTCCCCACAAATGGACGACTCAACGATGGACTGTTACCCAATGTCAACCACTGACTGACCCAGATGGACAGATCCGTTTCGCCTGTTTCCTCGGTGTCAATCAATTCGCCATTGACATAAATCCGAACTGTTCCCGTTGCAGCATCAAAGGTGAATGCATAGACAATCGGCGTGTCTTCTTGCCATGCTTCATTGGCATTCATGGACACGTCATCATCACGGTGACTGACATATAGACCATGATTAAAAGCTGAAGCGTTTGGTCTGCCATCGATTGAAAAGTTGTCATAGAGATCCGGCGCATCTTCAGGGACAGCATCTTCGTCATCATCATCGCCATTACCGCAACGTCGATAGTAGTAGCCACGATCCCGGCTGTAACTGACGCGGTAATTGTCACTGCGTGAACTAGCGCGACGCGACCAACCGCATTGCCCGTTACTTGATGAATGACCGCCGTTATAGCTGTAAAAAATGTAGGTATCCGGATCATTGGTGATGTCGACAGATTCGGTGTAGGTTTCCTGTGTGTTGAGGCTGTGGTGACCACCATGATGACCACGTCCGTGTCTTGAACCGTGATGCCCACGCCCATGCCTGCTGCGACCACCGTCATCATCAACCGAATCGCTATCGTCTTCGACGGCCATGTTGGCCATACTCAGGATATAGCCACCGTTGTCTGAGCCGTTGAGTTGTTTGAAGAAAACCTGTACGGTGATTGCACCGTTTTCACTGACAGCTTTAACCAGATCCTCGCAATCGGTTGGTGATGGAGTGATGCAGACCGCGGTACCTTCATCGGGATCCTGATTGAATTGAATGCCCATGCCGTTGGGATCGGTGACCCACGTGATGGCATCATTGTCATCCCCGCGATCAAGCTGCATATCGACATTGCCGTATTTGTCGCGAATCACCTCGCCGGACTGCTCGGAAAAGTCGTAATGCAGAATCGGCGATGGTGTTGAAGATTGCTGTGCTGCCCAATCGATACTGCGTTTGAGTAGGGTCAGACCATTGTTGTTCATGGCACTGAAGTTCAGATTATTCGTTGCCCATGGCAAGAACACACGTCTGCCAGCAGCAGTTCCTTCCTGTAAAGCACTGCCTGCTTCGACCACGATTAATGCAGGTTCATCGTTGTTGGGGTTGGTTGCCAGTACCTGTGCACCGGTTGGCAAAGCGGACTCGCTGACATACTGCATACTCTGAGATTGGCCAAACACAGTGATCAACTGGCCGGTCATGGTTGCTGTGATGTAATGCGAAACATCCGTGAGTTCGATGCGTGTATCGCCATACTCATTGGCTTGCCCGTTGGTCAGTTCAAAGTCGTCATATAAAGCACGCTCTTCGTTGACCACACCACAGCCGGTGTTAAGAAGCTTGTTATTAAGCTGACCGGAACTGATGGTTTCGCTGATCAGAAAGACATCTGTTTCTTGTGCCAGTTCATCAAAACGTGATTGACTGGAAGACGCAGAAACCAAAGTGACTTCATACCCCCAATCAATCAGTTGTGCTCGACGTGCAGCTTCCTGTGTATTGGGCAGCAGTTCATTGCCAACAACCAAGACCACTTTCGTAGGTGTAACGTCCCCGGCTTCAGGCGTGACTTCGGCACGGATGGTGTGAGATACCCCCTGGTAATAACCAATGGCCGTCACAACTACATGATCCGTTGTTTCATCAGACAGATCACCATCGCTGTCGGTCAGATTGCCATAGGAATCCAATTTGCCATCGTTGACAATAATGGAGAAGGTTCCGCCGTCCAACTGATTGTTTTGAGATTCAGGACCAACCCATGTACCGTCCGCCAGATCATTTCGCCAGTTATCACTTGTCCTGAGATGATCGATGGTCATCTCCATGGCAGACTCGGCGATACCACGAGCACGTGTCTGACTGTTGACGTTACGGGCAATGCCGGTGGTCGTGTTCTGTGTATTGAGGAATGAAAGGCCGATGACTGTTGCCATGGCTAAAGCAACAAGCACAAGGATCATCGCTATACCACGATTGCGTTTTGTTTGGATGTCGTACAACTGGGGCCTCCCCAATGTTTGAACTACTTTGGTTACGGGTTTTCATACCACCTGACATGGAATGTCAGATTCTCTTGTTCCTCATAATCTCCCGGCGGATTACCATCAAAAAGATCCTTGACCTGCAGTGAATTGAGGGCCTGGTCATAAAGTGTAAAGCGATAGATTTTGCCCAACCATGGATTAGAGCCCCCTTCTTCATTACCCAGGATCACGCGGTAGGCACTGTTCCAATCCAATGTCCCTTCACGGGCAGCCGTGACTTCAGGCGTGGTCGAACCGTTGCGGTAGAACTTGATATTCTGACCATCGTAAGTCACCACAACATGCTGGACATTTGCCGTATCCAGAACATCCGAGGAGTTGATGGATTCAGAACCATTGTCTGATGTCGTTGAGGTGCGCAAGCGCATCAGATATTCCTGCTGAGACTGTGCGAAAGTAAAGTTTCTCGCATAGGCATCATGTGAGAAAGAAACGATGTTTGCTGGGCCGGTTTGATTAATACCATTGGTCTTGAATTTGACTTCCAATGTCATCTTGTTGGTGGCAGTCAGAGCAGAATAAATCTTGCTGGCACCTGAATCTGAAACGGCACTGGTGGCAGAGGCAAATTCCAAACCACCGCCTTCAATCCAATTGACATGGTTGGTGTTCTGAATGGATAGATTCAAGGGGTTGCCAAAATTGGATGTATCTTCAATCAGATAACCTGTCGTACCTGCTCCGGGGTCAGACCCGTTGTAAAGTTGTGCAGCCTGTGATTCTTCAAAATCAAGGTCATACATACGAACGTCATCGATGTATCCCTTGAAGTAATCGCAAAGCGGTGTTGCAGAGAGATTGTTTGAATCCCAGCTGCTTGCGCCAAGGACGATAGGTTCATAATTGCCACTGCCGCCGGAGTTCGAACCGATGCCACCGGTGTAGCTGTTGGTGTCGACCAGTTGGCCGTTGATAAACAGCTTCATGCCGTTGGAGCCCCAGCTAAATGCCACGTGATACCAGGTGTTGGCAGAGATCGATGAAGAATCGACCCAATAGCTTTCATTGGTGCTCTGAAGTCGAACGGATATCTTGTTACCCCAGACCCACATGGTCAGGTGTCCGCCGGTGTCGTAGCTGGTGGAGTCCTTGGAGAAAAAGGCCTGTTCACCACAACCTGTCTTGGCGGTGTTGACCCACATGGCAACCGTACCGGAATTGAGCAGCATATTGTCATTGTGTGGGATTTCAGCGTAGTCATTTGAACCATCAAAGTAGACAGAGGTACCGACCTGCCCATCATGTGGTCCCGTTGGTCCGCCATGATACTGACCATCGCTGGCATTCTGCTCGTCTATGACCACATTGGATGTACCGGCAGAAGCACTGCCACCCGAAGCAAGATTTTGATCCACATGCAGGAAGGTTTGGCTGCCATACATGCGAATTTCATTTTCAGCCCCCACGCCTCCGTACACCTGCCCGCTTCCTGTGAGTATCACATCATCTGTTGAATACAGATAACCAACCACAATGCTCTGACCGCCACTGACGGTCACATCATCGTCGTCGATCGCATAGAGTTTAAATCGGTCGGTTTGACGCGTGCTATAGCTATTACCATCTTTGGCGTTGACTTTACCACTGCCTGAAATTTCAACCCGATCTCTTGCATAGACGGTCAGGCTAGATCCCTGTGGGATAATGATTTCAGCATTACCACTAACGGTGAACTTATCGCACAAGAGCGTTATGTCGCCCGAAACATACAGCAGGGCTCCATTGGAAACGGTAAAGTCTCCGACGTTCATATTGCTGTTGATTGTCTTGGGCTGCCAGTGACTTTGCGTGTAGCTGCCTGATTTGCTGGGCATACTGCTTGGCACTTCAATCGTATTGGGAAGTGTCACATTTTCGTCCTGTGACGTACGGGTGCCAGAAATATGCGGTTCATAACTCCAATCAGGCGTATGAATCACATAGCTCGGATTACCATTTTTACCGACCTGGACATCGCCATAGATTCGTGTCCCCCAGTCCATGTAAATCCTATCGCTGCTGGTGGAGTTCACCGTGACGACTGCACTGGATGATTTTGTGTTGTTGTATTCACCTTCTGCCGAGTTATACGAGTCGATTTTTCCATCATCCATGTAGACTTTGCTACCCGCCGAAGCACCAGTCCCCAGGATCGCACTGTTACCACTTGATCCCGTGGTTTCATCGAGCTTCCAATTGTGCAGCAGGACCGGAGTCGGCGGAGCGACTTCGTTGAATTCATATTGAACGATCAGCTGTGGTGAAGGCGTTTGATCATCTTCCTCTTCTTGGACAGCTTCACCATTGAGAGTCACATTATCAAATGTCGCAGTGCATAACGCATTGGAATTATGACTGGTCAGACACAGTCCGAAGTAAACTGTTTCGGGAAGACCGGACAATGTGATCGCATCGCCTGCTGCGTTCCAGGTGCCATCGTTGCCACTTGTTGAGAGATAGCCACGAATCTCGTTGCCGTTACGGACGATCTTGACCCAATATGGTGCAGAACCGCTGTTGTAGGTGTGATCGCTTGAACCGCCGGTGGATGTTCGACGCTGATAAGCAACACCGCTTGATGGCGTGACAACGACCATAACATGACGTGAATCGTCATCAAGTGATTCACGAATCATCACACCCGCCTTGGCCCAGCCGTTGGTGTTTTCGACACTGGTCACACGAGCGATCAGTTCGCCGTTACCTGTGACAGGCATATGTACGAATCGGAATTCGTCATCATTATTCCAAATGTCATCGCCTGCAGCATGGATGGTGAAAACACCGGATTCAAAGGTGTTTGAACCTGCTGGCGAGTTGTAACCAATGTCCAATCCGGTCCAGGGTCCACCGCCTTCGCTGGGGGATGCAGCAGCCCAATTGATTGCTGCTTCCAACAGCGCCTTGCCGTTGGTATTGAGTGATGCGATATCAAAATTGGCTGTCCCCCATGGCAGTTTCACACGACGTCCGGTGGTTGTGTTGCCCGATACCGTCTGGGCTCCCTTGGGAAGCACCGCAAGGACTCTGTAATTCCAATAGGGATGATCAGCCAAACCCACCACGCCGGGACTGACCGTGCCCGAGAGCTTGATGAGTGTCTGATCTGACATCGTGATGGCTGTGACACCTGACGACATGGACGACGTCATGTTGTGTGATGTGTTGGTGATTTTAATTTCTGTGCCGGTGTAACTGTGGTTGTAAGTTGAGAACCCCAGTGTGCTGTAGGTATCAGGCTGCTCGGTGACAATACCAACGCCTGAGTTGACGACTTTGTTTGCGATACCGTCGACGAGTGAACTGATGTAGATGACATCATTATTGGCCATCTGCGAAGTGAACTGGGCGGAGCTTGCACTTGATGCGATGGTGTTGATGGTATAGCCAAAGGACTTGAGCAGGTTGATCCGTGCCGTTTCACCTGCGGTGGGATTGGCACCGTCGGTTACATAGAGCATGCTGCGCTGCGGACCACTGGATGCAGGCGTGACCTGTGCTCGGATCGAGTGTGCGACACCATCAAAATAGCCGACTGCTGTGATCACGATCTTGTCCGTGAGATTGTTGGCAAGATCACCATCACCAACGATGTTGCCTGAAGCATCAATTGTCCCGTCCTGGACGATGATGGAGAATTTACCGCCATCCAGTGAACTGTTGGCATCATCGACAGCAACCCAGACACCATCGTTTTTTTCATTGCGCCAATCATTGTTTGTACGCAAATAGTCAATGGTCATTTCCAAAGCGGACTCAGCAATACCACGAGCGCGGGTTTGTTTGGTTGCATTTTGCGCAATCCCGCTTGTGGTGGACTGCGTATTGAGAAATGACAAGCCGATGACGGTCGCCATGGCTAATGCGATCAACACCAAAACCATCGCCACACCACGTTGACGTGGGTAACGAGCCGTTTGATTGTATGTCGATGCGAAATTCATATGACATCCTTAACGCGAAGCGTTATTCATTACGCAAAGCTGCGGTACCAATGGTGGTGTCGGACAACGATCCGACTTCAAATGTCACTTGGTAACCGACCAACGTGGCTTGCTGCGGGAGCGCGTTATCCATGGACAACGTAAAACCGGTTACGCCGGTCGCCCAGACTTCTGGTTTGAAAAGCGTGGCGTTGAGTAGCGTCTGTGCATCCACACCTGATTCTGGATCGAGTGTTTCTTCAATCGCCCCCAGGAGTCCGCCAACGTCAGGGACTTCAGGCAGATCATTGACCAAACCACCTAACTGGTTCACAAAATATTCAGGGTCTTTGTACGATTCAGTCAGGTCCACAAAATCACTATCCAGCGGTAAGGCGTTATCCACCACCGCAAGAGCATCATTGCTCAAACCTGCCAGGTCTGCTTTGTAGGAGACGATCTGCCCGGTAGCCTGATCAAACTCAACAAGTCGAATCTCACTGAGTGATGGCAGGCCGTCTTCATCATCATCGTGAATCCAAAGCACCATCAAACCAACGTCACTATCCAAGACCATTTTTGATCCACGAACAGCTGCATTGATACGGGCACTGACGGCTTTCTGTTTGACGACGAGACTGCGCAAGTCGCGGCTTGACGTCGTGCCATAGGCCACAACAGTGAGCATGGAAGAGATGCCGACCGCCATCAGACTCACGCCGACGGTAGCCATCATCAATTCAACGGTCGTAAACCCGCGTCGCTTGCGGCGAGCAGGTTCACGTGATTCCAGGATGGAATGCTTGGCGGACATGCTTATCCTCCTGATTCCGGGACAAAACGCGTTGCAGTCCAGGTCCTGCCAGTCTTGTCAGTGACGGTGACGGTGACACTGATACCAGCAACCGGGTTAAACAAGGTGACGGTGGTGTACTGCGTGGTGATATTGATGGAGTAATTCTGATAGGCGTTTGGAAGAACATTCCCAGCGATGTCGGTAATGACATCCGGCTCGTCCTTGAGAGTGTCGAGCGTAAAGCCGTTGTAGTCATCAATGTTGTCAAAGAGATTCCGGGTCAACTCGTCAAGATCAGGTCCGAGATTGATCTCACCACCAGCAGGGTCCGCATAGGGCTTGGAGACTACTTCTTCGAGGAAGGCTTCAGCCAGTGCGGTTGCACGTCCATCGTTGAGTGCTTCGTAGGTTTGTGACTGAGCCACGGAGACCGCTTCAGCCACCGCGATGACCGCGAAGGACAGGATGGTCGTTGCCGCGAGGACTTCGAGCATGGTAAAACCGGCTGGATGTCGGGATATTCGTTTGTGTTTCATGTTGGCCCCTACCTGCCTAAACGTGTCAGTATGCGCACACTCGGCGCACACTTGCCCCACGTTCCCAAGTATGCCGTCGGCCAAATCAACGATTCAGTCCAGTGGCAAACCAATCTCCGATAAATGCAGTGATCCAAAATGCGACAATTTGCCCTTACAACCGTTCCAGCCGGACTAATCGGTGGGTCGGCAGCGTTGCGTCCATGTAATTTGAATTTCAAGTCGTACTGGCTCAGATGTGAATCCGATAGTTAAATTGGGAGCGTCCATATGAATCGACAGCCAATGTCTGAACATCGCAAACATCATGGTTTCACGCTGGTGGAAATGCTCACGGTGGTGGTCATCGTGGGGATCGTCTCAGCGTTGATGGTGCCGATGCTCGGTGACACCAGTCAGAGCAAGTTGATCGCTGCAGCTAATCAGGTCGCAGCGGACATTGCCTATGCCCAGATCGAGTCGATCAGCCATGCCGACGATCTACGGTTTGTCATTTTTGATCTGGACGAAAACAGCTACTACATTGCCCCGACGTCCGACACGCTTACGCCGGTGATCAACCCCATTGGCAATCGTCCCTATCGCGTAAAATTCGGGACGAGTAACAATCGCCAACTCTCCGGTGTGTCCCTTTCTGCGGTCTCATTAAATGGTGATGATCGTATCCGCTTTGGCGTCTACGGTGAACTGGATCAGGCAACGGATGCCAGCGTGACCTTAGCCTGTGATGGGTATCAGATTACGGTCTTCATTGACCCGACCTGTGGGGACATTCGTATCTCGGATATCACCGAAATCCCTGCTGAATAATCTTCATCACCGCAACGCGAAACACACTATTGAAGTACAACCAAACGGGTGCTAAAGTGCCCATGACGAGTTGATTAAGAACATCACCTGATTGAACTTGCAAAAAAGAGTCATTCCGGGGATGATCTACATTAAGAGAGATGACATCCGACGCACGGATTTTCGGGTGGTGGGAAGGGAATAATCAATATGTCAACACGATGCTGGTCGTGCATTCTTGGGGTGATCCTCCTGCTGACCTGCTCCAACGTGTCGTTTTCTGAGGATTGGGGCAAGACATATCAGGCAGGTGGGAACGCTGTAACCGAATTTCAAACACAATGGACGGCTTCGGGCGATTGGTCTGCCAAGGATTCCGCCATTACGGTCAACAGTGAACAGGAAGCGTTGTTACGGCTTAATACCCCTGTCACAGAGCCTGTGATTCAGGTTTCATTTGACTTTACCTATGACAGTGAAAACTTCACCGAATCCGGCGTCCTGATCGGACTTGGTGGCGGTGGTCGACGTGCTGCTGCCCAGTTTATTCTCAAAGGTGGCGAAACGCCCTCCGCCCAACTGACCGTTCCTGCCCGGGCGCCGGTGATCGTCGACAGTCTGACATTAACCAGCGGTGAGACCTACCGCGTCAAAGCCTACGTCAACGGGCTTACCGTCACCTTCTCCCTCAACGGCAAAGACATCGCCCAACGCCAACTCCTCTCGCCGTTGACTTCTGGTCAAATCGCCCTGTTTGCGACCAATGGCCAGATCACTTTCAACAATCTGCTTATCCAGACCAAAAAGATTTCCGATGCCCAGGCTGCCCAGCGAGCACGCCAGGCAGCCCGTGCCAATGCCATCAAGGCACAGTTCGACGAAGGCTTCGTCCCAACTGTCTGGCAACCATCGGACATGAAATTCAAAAATCGTTCCGCCCGTGTCCGCATCAAGGAAATCCCACTGACCATCCAGACTGACTTTGCCACCCCGGGCAAGTATCCGGTGACGGTCGGCGTGCCACTGGAAGACCGCCAGATGTTCCGTCCCCGTCAGTTTGAACTGCTCGGTGAAGACGGCAAACCCATGGTCTGTCAGATCACGCCCACGGCCTTGTGGGACGAGGAAGATGCCATCAAGTGGATTATGCTTGATACCCAGGTTCAGGTGACCGATCCTGCCAACCCACCCAAACTGACTTTGCGTTATGGTCGTTCAGTCGACAGCGAAGAACCGCCCGCTGACATGCCGATTCAGACGACGGATGATCTGATCACCGTCGACACCGGCAAACTCCAAATCACCTTCAACCGCAAAGCTGGCACACTCATCGATGTAGCATCGGTGAATGGCCAAACGGTGATGATGCCCGATCCGACACGTGGCGGCTACTTCATCGACAATGAGAATATCACCTACCGAACCAGTGGCAATGACGAAGACTATCAACTGGTCGTCGAAACTGTCGGCCCGATGCACACCGTCTTGCGAGCATCAGGTTGGTACGTCAGTGACGCCGGTGTTAAAGCCTGCCGATATGTCACGCGTATCCATCTCTACAAAGATCAGGCGATGCTTCGACTGGAACACACCTGGATTGTCACCATCGACACCGATCGCTTCTGGTTTACGGATTTAGGTTTGAACCTGCCGATGAGCTTGGGCGACGCCCCCAGTGCCGTGCTTGGGATCAGTGCTGAGAAACTCACCGAAACTCACACGCAAGCCATCTCCGGCAAGCCGATCTGCATGACACAAAACACGCTGGGACTCAGCCAGGTGACACAAGGTGATAAAGTCCTTGCCAAGTCGCCTGCAACGGGTGGCTGGGCCAGTCTCCTGGGTTCCAAAGCCGGTGCGACACTGGCTGTCCGCGACATGGCCAAGCAGTTCCCCAATCAGTTGGATGTTACTGAAAAGGGCCTGGTGTTTCATGCCTGGCAGACGCTTGATGACAAACCGCTGAACTTCCGCCACGAAGGCATCAAAAAACTCTGGGGCGATGATACATGGCAACGACTCAATGACAATGTCACCGCACAAGGTGTCCTTGAATCCCGCGTCTCCAACGGTCTTGGCTTTGCCCGGACCCATCACCTGACACTGACATTCCACGAACCTAAAGTCGAAGTTGCCAAAACAGCAGGCGCACTGGGGCAGGTTGATCCCATTGTATCGGTTGATCCGAACTGGATTCGGGAAACGCAGGTATTGCCCCTGAGTTTACCGGTGTATGATCAAACACGGTTTGGTGCCCGTGAAGAAGAGATCAAGCAGAAGTTTGATGACTATCTGAACATTGCAAGCAACCTTGATCCGATGGTCGGGTTCTGGGATTACGGCCGCGGTATCCCAAATGACATCAAACCCGGCAGTGACAACCGTTGGATCTATTCAGGAATCAATGCCAACGAGGACATGAGCTACGGCACGCCGCAAGTCCCGTGGCTGCTGTACCTGCGAAGTGGTGACCGAAAATATCTCCATGCTGCCCGCGCCATGACCACGCATGTCATGGACACACGAATTTTTCATTGGCATGCCCAATCACTGGGACGCGAGATCGGCCAGTCCTACAAACACACGGGGACGTGGGTCTTTGATGGATCGGATGCCGGTTGGACGGGTGACATCTGGGCGGGCTTCCTCGCGACGGCCTACCATGTCACCGGATACCAGCGCAGTCTGGATGTGCTTGGTGAAATTGCTCAAGGTTACGTCAATACCAAGCGAACCCATCAGGATCATCAGACGGTCTCCTACCTCGGCGCGATTGCACGGTACTACCAGACGACATTTGATCCGAAGCTCAGAGATGTGCTTGTTCAGACCTCCCCGGTTTACATGCAGTATCAGGAAGAAACCGGATTCTGGCCTCACAATGATCAGGCATATGAGTATGCGTTACTGGAGTTGCTCAAACTCCCGCGTGCTGAGACTTCATGGGAAAACACCGCCTTGAACTTCGCCCGTGGTGCCATCGGCCCGATGCGCTTTCATACCAGTTGGGCCGTTGCTGCTGCCGTTCAGGCATGGGCGTATGCCAATCGTCAGGATGATCCACGTTTTGGTGTCAATGCCCGTCAGGCTCTTGAAGATGGCATTCCTGATTTACAGGCCAATGCCAATCTCGCACCGCTTCGTCGTGCTTTGGTCTGGATGGGGTTGACGGATGTTCCGGGTGTGGATGATGTGGTCCAACCCCGCGTGCTTTCCTACGCACGCCCGCAAGAGTCGATTTTCTATCTCAAACACGAAACCGGCAAACAGACACATGTCGAATTTCACTGTAAACAAGGCGAATTAAGTATCACCGACCTTGATGCCAAACCGATTGATTCACGTTTACTTCGTAGTCAGCGGACCATTGGCATTTACGAAATCACCCTGCCTGCATCCATGGAAGAGCAACAGTACAAGATCGAAGTCAAAGCACCGGTGATGTACGAAACCGACAATGGTGCCCTGGGACGATCTTTGCCCTGGCGTCCGGGTGAGAATGAAATGCTGGTGGTGATGCACGGGCCGACGTTGTTTGTCCAGAATATTGCCAACGGCAAGTTGGTTCACTCGCCGGGTAAACAGCTTTGGTTTTTTGTCCCTAGACGGACCAGTAAATTCAGCATTCAAGCTGCAGACCCCTGGCCACTGGTTAACGATCTGATTCTCCAGCGTCCCAACGGCAGCATCATCAAGACCGAAGGCTCGACCATTGAAGTCGAACCGGAGGACAATCAAACCGGTGACGTGTGGATGCTCCAATTCAAACAGCCATATTCCCAACTCACGGATACGGCCTTTGAACGTGGCCCGATTGCACCGGGTTTCTTCAAACTCACCGGTATCCCGCCCTATATCGCACCATCGAAGGATGCTTTTTTCAGACCCATTGCTGCGACGATCCCAACTCAGGAAGTCCAGGCCACCCCCCCCATTGCCTATGTGCGGGGCAAGTTCCGGCGTGGTATCCGACTGCAAGGCAATCTGGCGTATCTGAAATTGCCGACCGGTCGGACCGTCGGTGGTGATCCAACGGTGCGTGACTATTTCAATTCGCGTCAGGGGACCATTGAGATGTTCGTCTACTTCGACCGTCGTACCATCGAAGGCGGTTACAGTGGCAAGTTGCTGCACATCCCCTTCCAGGACTCAACCAATGCGATGATGAACTTCATCCCAGCAGCGAGTTGGCAGGGTGTGATCCGCAGTGGCGGTGAACAGGTTCGACAAGTCACATTGACCGACAACAACTGCTCGCCAAGCATTGAAGCGGGGCAATGGTATCACCTGGCCATCCAATGGAATCTCAACGACAACGGTAAGCTCATGCGCCGTGTCTACCTTGACGGTTACCCCTATGCCTACGGCGACGCAGCAGGCAAAGAAGACCCCATCGACTGGTGGCCTCAGGCGATGCCCCCTGCCATAGCGGGTGATTGGATGTTCATCGGTGATGATGGTGCACGTCGACTGCTCCCCTCATCCGCCATGGTTGTCGATGAGTTGCGTATCAGTGATATACCTCGCTACCCGTTCATGCCCGGTCCGCCGAAGGTGGGTGGGCGTAAAGCCTTCAACCCACCGGAAGACATCTTCACACCGGATGCCCACACCTGTGCAATCTATCACTTTGAAGGCAATGCAGACGGAATGGACAAGCACGGCAACACCATTCGGGGTATCCGACTGGCTGAAAAAGAAGACAAGCAGGATTGACACGCATCTGGACGTGGTTTGATCATCGAACATGAATACACGGGGTTCTTCAACATCTCGCCCTGTTATGCTGTCTGGTTATCGTGACTTAACGAAAATTCCCATGGGACTTGCCATCGGAACCCACTCAAAGAATAGATATTCTATCTTGTTTTTCCAGAGTTATTTACAAGCAATTGTCGCTCAACACAACAGTCTTCTTTAGCGCTGGACACAGCAAAAGCTCCGACCGACTGGTGACAGATTCACCGGTTCTCCGGTATAATGCTCCCTGATTTGTTAAAGGCACCACAAGGAGGATCCTTTTGGCAAAATCCACGACGCAAACGCAATCCGCTGCCGCCAAACAACCCCAACGGAAATGGGATGAGGTGGTGGAAACCGGTAAACGTACTGATATCCCTGAAGGCCTCTGGCTGCGCTGCCCGAATTGTGCTGCCATGGTCTATCGCAAGAGTCTGGAGCAGAATCTGCATGTCTGTCCTGAGTGTGATCATCACATGCGGGTTGATGCGGATACGCGTGCTCGTCAGCTATGTGACCCGGACAGTTTCGAACCCATGTGGGAGAATCTGGTCCCGGTCGACAGTTTGAATTTCACTGATCTCAAAGCTTACAAAGACGTTCTGGCATCGGACCGCAAGAAGACCGGCCATGCTGACGCCCTCGTCTGTGGCAAGGGTTTCATCAAAGGTCGTGGCGTGATGCTGGCCTGTATGGACTTCCGTTTCCGTGGTGCCTCGATGGGCAGTGTGGTCGGTGAGAAAATCACACGCTGCATTGAGATGGGCATTGAGCAGAATTTGCCGGTGATCATTGCCAGTTGTTCAGGCGGTGCCCGTATGCAGGAAGGCTCACAGAGCTTGATGCAGATGGCCAAGACCTCCGCTGCCCTTGCGCGTTTGGATGACGCTGGAGGCCTGTTCATCAGTCTGCTGACCGATCCGACAACCGGTGGTGTGACCGCCAGCTTTGCCATGCTCGGTGATGTGATCATTGCTGAGCCCAAGGCGTTGATCGGTTTTGCTGGCCCGCGCGTCATCGCCAACACCGTCCGCGAGGAACTTCCCGAAGGCTTCCAGCGATCCGAGCATCTGCTGGCCAAGGGTTTTGTTGATCGCGTGATCCATCGTGCTGATTTGAGAAGCGAAATCAGCCGAATTATTGACTATGCAGGAAAATAAACACCACAAGCTCATCTGGCTGTGGATTGGGGTGATGCTTGGGTTATCCTGCGCGCAGGTTCAGGCACAATCGCCTGACCGCATCCCCATGCTTCGGCAGTTTAACTCCGCTCGTTACACCGTCCATACCGACATGAATATCCGGCATGTCCAACCGTTCGCCAAACACATGGATAAGGTGTTTAACGAGTACAAGCGGCGTTTTGAAAAACTCAATCTCAAAAGTCGCAAAGCCTCGGAACAAATGAATCTCTACCTTTTTGAAACGCAAAAAGGCTACGAGATTTTCCTGGCCAGTAAAGGCATTCCCGCGCAAAACACCGGCGGGATGTTCGTCGTCAATCCGCGTGTCAACGGCCTGTTTACCTACATCAAAGACCGTCCGGTCAGGCAGACGCTTTCCACGCTCCAACACGAGGGCTTTCACCAGTTTGCTTTCTCACACATCGGACCCGAACTGCCAATCTGGGTTAACGAAGGCATCGCCCAATTTTTTGAAGACGGCGTGCTGGTTGGCAATCGTTTCCATCTGGACATCGCCAATGCCAAACGCCTGATTCAAATCAAGGATGCCATCGAGAAAAACCGTACCATCCCCTTTGCCAATCTCATTGCCATGACGGATAAACAGTGGAGTGAGAATGTTCAGAACTTGCCGACACTGGCCGCATTGCAATATGACCAATCCTGGTCGATGGTTTATTTCCTGATTAACTCCAATGACAAGTTGCTTAATGCGTTTAATCAGTATCTCATCGCGGTCGGCAAAGGTGTTGATAGCGAAGTGGCGTTCGTCAATTCGTTTTCACTCAAGTCCAACAGCTTTGCTCAACTCACCGCAGACTTTGAAAAAGCATGGGCAAGATTCACCGTGGACCTTGAACCTAACACCATCAGCCAGGTCGCAGACAACATGAATTTCCTGGCACACGGTCTGATGTGGATCCGCAAAGCCAATCGTCCTGCTCCAAAATCCATCCAGGAACTCCGCAGCATTCTCCAACGTGTGAACTATCGCATATCGCGTACCGTCCATGGCGTTGAGACGCATTTTATTGCATCTGACGAATCGCTATTCCGCTACGAATTGCCCAACGGCAGTGTCACCTTTTTAAATCTCATGCCGACCAGCAATGATGACATCCCACCCACCATCTCCGCCACCGGTCTCAAACCTGCACCGCATCTGGTCTGGTACAAGATGGATGGTGATCTGATGTATGACGTGACGTACAAATGATTGTTTGAATCGCCCGTAGATATCCCGTTTTACACGCATTTGCCGGACTTGACAGCATGTCTAAGCTGCCTTGCTCTTATGGTCAGAACAACCATCGAATAGACCAACTTTCTGATTCGCCAAACCCTTGAAAATAAGTTAAAATATTCGCTTTGACCGACCTTGCCCAAATGGATTAGAGGCACTGAAATTTATGAGCGAAACACCGCCCCCTACGCCTGATGAGACCCCCGGAAGCACCCCGGAACCGACCCCCGAAACCAATGTGGATTTGGGTGGGATTCCGGCACCGATCATGACCGGCCGGATCATTGACCAGGCGATTGACCGGGAACTGTCTGAGAGCTATCTGACCTATGCGATGAGCACGATCGTTGACCGTGCCCTGCCGGACGTGCGCGATGGTTTGAAGCCTTCTCAGCGTCGTATTCTCGTGGCGATGAATGACCTGAATCTCACCCCTGGCCGCAAGCATGCCAAGTGTGCCGGTATCGTGGGTGAGACCATGAAAAAATATCACCCCCATGGTGACCAGGCCATCTACCCGACGTTGGTCAACATGGCTCAGGAATGGAAGACGCAAGCCCTGCTGGTCGACAAACAGGGGAACTTCGGTTCGATCGACCCCGATCCGCCAGCGGCGATGCGTTACACCGAAGCACGCCTGCATCAACATGCCATGGAACTGCTCGAAGACCTGAAAATGGACACGGTCGACTGGCAGCCCAACTTCGATGAAACCGTCGATGAACCCAAAGTCCTCCCCGCCAAGTTCCCGAATCTGCTCGTCAACGGTTCAACGGGTATCGCAGTGGGTATGGCATGCTCCATGCCCCCGCATAACCTCGGTGAAATCTGTGATGCGATCACGGCAGTGGTTCACAATCCCGATCTTGAATTGGTGGACCTGCTGCAAATCGTCCCCGGCCCGGACTTCCCCACGGGTGGCACGATCTGCGGTCGTGGCGGCGTGGCTCAGGCATACAGCACCGGTCGCGGTCGCGTGGTGGTGCGTGGTAAGGTCGAAGTTGAAGAAACCAAGAACGGTCGCCATCGTCTGATCATCACCGAAATCCCCTACCAGGTTGCCAAGAACGACGGCATTATTGCCAAGATCGTTGACTGCCGAAAGAACGACAAACTCACTGACATCTCCGATATCGTCGATGAGTCGTCCAACCGTGCAGGCATGCGTGTGGTCATCCACCTCAAAAAGGGTGCTGATCCCAACGTCGTTGAAAATCAGCTTTATCAACTCACGCCGTTGCAATCGACGGTGAGTATCATCAACATTGCACTGGTTGGTGGTCAGCCACGAACGCTGACACTCAAGGAGATGATTGATCTATTCATCAAACATCGCTTTGAAGTCATCCGTCGCCGCACCATGTTTAAGCTGCGTAAGGCGCAGCAGGAAGCGCATCGCATCGAAGGTCTAATCTACGCCGTCTGCGACATTGATGAAGTGATCAAACTCATTCGTTCATCGCGCACCCGTGATGAAGCCATCGAAAAATTAATGCAGCGGGGTTTCCGTATCCCTGCGGATCATCCCTATGCACCGCAGATCCCGGATCGTCTTAAAGCGGTCACCGCTGAAAACGATATCCACCTGACCCGTCTTCAAGCTGAAGCCATTGGCCGTCTGCAACTGATTCAGTTGGTCGGTCTGGAAATCGACAAGCTTGTGACCAACTATGCCACTCTGCTTGCTGAAATCATCGACTACGAAGACATCCTTGCCAACGATGGTCGCGTGAATCAGATCATTCTCGATGACACGCAGATGCTCAAGGATAAATACGCTCGCCCGCGTCGCACGCTGTTTAACGAAGAAGAAGTTGGCAATTTCGATCTCGGTGCATTGACGCCCGAAGAGACCGTGGCAGTGACGATTACGCATCAAGGTTATGTCAAGCGATTGCCCGTCGAAGAGTACCGCACGCAAGGCCGTGGCGGTCGTGGCGTGATTGGCGCGGACATCCGTGATGATGACTTTACCGAGCAGATGTTTGTCTCATCGACACATGATGATTTGCTGTGTTTCACCAACACCGGTCGTGTGTTCAAGATGAAGGTCTACGAAATTCCTGAAGGTGGTCGCACCACGCGTGGCCGTGCGATCATCAACCTGCTTGCTTTGCAGGAAGGTGAACGTATTTGTCGCTTCATGCCGATCGAAGACTTTGAACGCGAAGAAGCGTTCCTGGTGTTTGCCACCAAGGCCGGTCGTGTCAAGCGTACTGCACTGAGTGAATACCGTAACGTTAATCGTTCAGGCCTCATTGCGATTGGTCTGCGTGACGGTGATGAACTCATCGACGTGACCTGGACCAGTGGCAGCGATCATATCCTGCTGGGCACCGCCAACGGGATGGCGATTCGTTTTGATGAAAATGACTCGCGTATGATGGGCCGCACCGCATCAGGCGTCAAAGGCATTACCCTTGCTGGTGACGATGAAGTCGTGGGTATGGTTCGCTGTCTTGAAGATGATCAAGCAGAACTGCTCACCGTCACCGAAAACGGCTACGGCAAGCGCACTGCGTTGGACGAGTACCTCGTTAAATCTGAAGACGGTTCCACCCGAACGCAAGGTCGCGGCGGTAAAGGTCGACGTGATATCAACACCACTGCCCGCAACGGCAAGGTGGTCGCCCTGCTGTCCGTGGATGGTAAAGGCGATCTGATGCTCATCAGCTACAACGGCATGATCGTCCGCATCTCCACCAGCACCATCCGCCAAACCGGTCGTGGCACCCAGGGTGTCCGCGTCATCAACCTCACTAAGGAAGACAAATTGGCAGGTGTCGCACGCATCGCAGACGAAACCAGTGAAGAAGTCCAAGCTGTTGAATCTGACGCATCGCAATCACCTGCTGTTGGTGAGCAAACAGATGTCGTGACGGATGAAACAACGAACGCGGATAATGCACAGAATGCACAAGAGTAAGACCTGGTTCTCACGAACTTGTAACTGAGACCTCACGGAAAGTATTGGCAACAATGCCACCGATTCAACATTGGTCTGATGATATCTGGGTTGCCCAACTCCAGGCTGATCAAGTCAGCTTGACGGATGAGTTGGACCAGTTGTATCAATCATTGCAACAGGCAGAACCAATGCCACATGTTGTGATCGATATGACCAATATCAAGCACATGGCATCGTCACATCTGTCACAGTTGCTTCAAATCCGCAAGGAAGCAATCACACGCGATCATAAACTCCGGCTGGCAGGACCAAGTGATCAACTATGGGCGCTGTTTCTAACAACGGGTTTGGACAAGGTGTTCACGTTTACCGAAGACGTGAGTACGGCCCTGGCAGGACTTCAAATCGAGAAATAAACGCTTTTTTGACGGTTAAGATTCCAACGCCCATGCAAGGCATCCGAACAATAAAAACACCATGAAAATCCAAGTGACAACCGTCTGGATGTTCCAGTTGTTTTTGTCATGATTGTGATGTTCATGGCCCTCATGATCATCGTGCTTCATTTCATGTTCCTGATGATCGTGTTGATGTTCATGCTCCGATTTGGAGGCTTGCTGTTGCTTGAGTTTTCGATGCAGCATGTACATCCCCACTACAAGGATGATCGCAGCGATGTTCATGAAGAAGGTGTAGTCGAGACTGAATGTCGCCACATCTTGAACCTGTTGATTGCTTTGCGGTGTCATTCCTGTGAATAGAAATATGAAATGCAGCGTCAGAGATGTGATCACGATCGAAACATACATGATTCCTGCAATGTACAACGCCACCTTCCAGCCATAGTACTTCGCGTTGATTTTGACCAACGGTGGCACCATCAGGTCTGAGTAAATAAACCCCATGATCCCTGCAAAGAGGACACCACTGCTGTTGAGCACAGTTGCCAAGGGGATGTTTCCCATGGAACCAATGAAAGTCGCAGCAGCGACAAAGGGAGCGATCGCAGCATTCTCCAGTGCTACCAGGAAACTGTCGGGATGTGCTTTGGCGGTCTCTGCCAAAAACAAAGTCTTCCAAAAGGTCTGGGGAATGAAGACAGCAACAATTCCTGCGACAGTGAATCCGATGAGGATCTCCTGCCAAACCATCTGCCATTCCATGACAAACTTGTTACCAACCTTGCTCCATCCCTCGAAACTACTGATTCGTTTTTTCCAGTCAAAGTCATCCGTGGAATCTTTGTCTCCAGCTTCGACTTTATCTCTCGCATCCTTGAGCCATGCTTTGGGATAGGTCAGGTAGATCAAGATACTGCTGACGACAATCAGCAGCAGTCCGCCGACAATCTCAGCGACGAGAAATTGCCAACCCAGAAAAATGAGAATCAATGCGCCAAGTTCAATGACAAGATTGGTTGAAGCAAACATGAATGCGATCGCACAAATGAAATGAGCGCCTTTTTTCACCAATGCCCTTGCAGCGGAGAGAGCTGCAAACGAACAGGAACTGGAGATCATCCCAAACAGTGAAGCAAGGCTGATACTCGTTGGATCGGCATCCCCCATTTTTGAAGCCAATCTGGAGCGTGGGACGAACACTTGAATCATCGCACTGATGGTGTAACCCAGCACAAAGGCCCATCCAGCTTTCCAAAAAAAACCAACTGATGTTCGAACAGCATCTCCCGATTGAATCCATATGTCATGTATCACGACATCATTTCCCTGATTAATTCAGAATCCCTTTCATCCAACTATAAGGGATATGTACTGAACGACCAAACAAAGATTGGTACATCCGGGTTAACGGTTATGATGTCGTGTTGTTTGAAAATGCAAAAAATCGCATCATGACCACAGGTAGCAGTCATGTATTTCTTTACACTTGGATTGCGAATCAATGCATTGGATCAGTTGAGTTTGCTGTCGGAGATACGTGACGCGTAGGTGTCGATCAGGCCGTTGAGGTTTTCGGTTGCTGCTGTGAGCGCTTCGACATCGTTGCTTCTTGCAGCCTGTGCCATGCGTGTGATACCACCCTGTTCACCTACCAGCGTCAAGACGGTCGCAGCCTGCTGACGCGCCAATTGCGTTAAGGTGTCGGCTTTCTGGATCAGTTCAACCTGCTTGCGTTGGATGTTTTCATAGGCACTCTGGAATGTGGCACGTCGGTCAGCCATTAAGCGATGTTGCCCGCTGCTGGCGCGATTGAGAATTTTTTGATACTTATCCCCCATATCATGCAGGACCATGATCATGCTGGCCTGCATATTCAATGCGGTGACTTGTTTGACGAGTACTTCGATATCAACCAATTGCTGCTCACTGCCGGAAGTCATCGAACGTGCCTTGTTGAGCATATCCAGAGCATTGGACATTTCATCAAGGATATCATCAAACTCAGAGACAATATTCGTTGAAAAACGCTGCGTGATGGCGTTGAATTCATTGATGAATTGCTCTTCGCGTTTGGTCAGATCACCTGCTGCCTTGGTGTGTTCGTTCTCATTGGCTTTCTGACGCTCACTGGCTTCTTCGACCTGACGTTCAAGTGAGTCCATGAATTCGAGCGTAAAATCGATCCGTTCGGTGAGCATGATTCGTTGTGCGTTGAGATTGGCAAGCTGGGCATCTTCCACCTGGCGACGTGCATCCAGAATGGCAGCCTGTCGGTTCACAGCCGATGCATCATCCAGAAGCTTGTACTTTTCCTTGCCTTTTGCAACAAAGGCCCTGGACTTGATCTGCTGGGCCTGAGTATTGAGCGCATCGATCTGTTTTTGCAGATCGTCCATGTTCTTTTTGTGTTCTTTGATTTCGTCATTGACCTTGTCGGCCTGCTTCTCAATTTTCTCAAGATCAACCGTCGTATCACGGAGGGTTTTCTTGATCTGAGCAATGAGCTTGCCATCATCAATGAACTTGTTCTTAGCCAGTGATTGACTGCGACCGACTGCAACGAGATAGCTCATCATAACCACACTATCGGACGAAATGGCGGTCCATTGGTCGATCATCTGTCGCATCTGATAACGCGCAGAAGATGTCAGGATATCTGAAGCCAGTCGATAGGCGTCGACTTTCTGAATATTCGTGCCATTGGTGAAGATGGGTTGTAGTGCATCATGAGCGAGCTTGAGTTGCTCTTGACGATAAAATTCCATTGACTGTCGATTGGATTCAACATTCTGGTTGTTGCTAGCCGCAATGACCTGCTCGGGGGAGGCAGTCACATAGCCGATCTCAGCATCGCGGAGTGCTTTGAAGACATTATTAAAATGCTCTTGGCCTTCGGACTGCCTTGCGGACTCCTGGTCACAACCGCCGGTGATCAACAGGACGGTAATAAGCAATAAGCTGATGATTCTCACGTGTTTTTTCCTGACTGGCTGTGGCATTAACTTTCAGATGAATGTCAGTTGGCTGGCATAACGGGTGCTGCATCCGTAGCAGACGCTGGGGTTGCGGAAATCGGAACCCGGTAATCAATCCCATAATCGGGTGCTGGCGAATAAAGACTTTGAATCCAGTCGCGAACCATCTGGTACTGCCTGTCTTCCTGTCCGCGTGTGAACGCAGCTTGCATGCCACGTACAGGTGGGTGTGGGAAGACGGAATCTTCGGGATTCATTCCAAATTGCAACAGCAATGAACGTTGCGGATCAGCACGGTCGATCATGTCATATCGCGTCCCTGCCTTGGTCGCACCATAGCTGTTGAGAATATAGAAATTGGTGTAAACAATTTGATCTGGCGATAAGCCGGGACGTCGGTTAAACAGAAATAGCCCACGTGCTTCAGTACCGCCATGACAGTCGGTTGTGGCGCAGCGATTGAGAATATAAGTTCGGTGAATGACCTTAAAATCCTTGAAGACCTCCGGGTCTCCCAGCACACGGGCCTTGCTGTAAAAATCACGCGCCTTGGCACGGAAAATAACAGCCAATTGCTCATAGCCTTCCATGCGCAAAAAGCGGTCTTTCTCACGTCGATTTTCCGGCACGCCTTCTTTACCCAGATTGCTCTTGACGAAGTCCTCAAGATCCGTCCGTTTGATCATCACGCGCGGCCGTTGATTGAGATTGACTTCGTAGACCTTGATCAGATCAATTTGTTCATCCGTCAGAGCTTCCTGCGGGACAGGGATCAAGGCATTGCTGTACTGTTGTTGATTGCTTTGCGAATTGCCAGTTTTGTTGGATGTCGCGTTCTGCGTGATCTTGGGCGTGACGGTTGTGACAGGCGTGACTTTGCGGACGGTTGTGTTGGGTGACTTGCTTGAATCGTCAGCCTGAAGCGTTCGTTTGCTGCGGACAATACGAAGAAGCAGCGGTACACGTTGATCCGACGGGAAATCCTTATTCAGAGAAACCAGTTCCTTCTCGGTCAGGTCGTAGGCTTTCTTTTCCTGGTACAGCCATGAGGCAAGTTTGTAACGGCCTTCCAGATCGTCGTCTTTCAACTCACCACGTTTTTTCTTGTACTCCTGGGCAGGTGTGAGAATCTCATGGTATTTCTTGATATTCGACAAACTGTAACGCGTCTCAAGTCCAGCGACTTTGACAATGACATTTTGAGAGTTCTTTGAAACAAGCTCACCTGTAATGACAGTGTCATTCTTGAGCGTTAATTCAACTTCCACCGCGCTGACGACATGCGGGACTACCCAAAGCAGTCCTAGGGTCAAAACAAGGTTGAGTCTGCACAGCAGATGGCATTGTCGCATCAGGATCGAACTCCTTGTGAATTCACGTGCCTGTTTATGACATAAGTATAAGGTGTCCGCAGAGGCTTGCAAAGTTGATCCGTCATATACTGATTGGTCTAAGCAGTCTGTAAAAAGTAACTTAGACCAACACGGCACACGAATATCACTCGGTCGGATCGTCCTTGGCAAGCAGTTCCTGAGCCAGGGTGATCAGACGTTCAAGACGCACCGGCTTAAGCAGGTAGCCATCGACACCCAGACCAATGGCATATTGCTGATGACGCTTGCCTTCATTGGCGGTCACCATGATGATGCGCGGCGGATTTTCGATCTGCTTGATCTTTTCGACCACCAGGAAACCGCTGCGCTTGGGCAGCATCATGTCGAGCACGACCAGTTCCGGCGGATCGGTTTCACAGATGCGGACAGCCGAGTTGCCATCACCGCAAATCTGGGTCAGGGCACCTTCAGCCTGTAAAGCCTGATCGATGCTTTCCTGAACTTCGCGGTCGTCATCGACGATTAAAATCTTACGGTCTTCCAAACGTAATTCGGCGGTGTCTGGGCTGATATTTTCCATGGTGTCTGTCTCGTATTTACTGTCAATCCGTTGTGTTTGTCGGCCTGTTGCAGGTCGCTTGGGGTGGGATTTTATTATCTCAGACCTGATGGAGACTGTAAAGCTGCCATCTTCAAAAACAGTCTCTATTTATCGTACATTTCAATAGGCAGTTGGTTGCGGCAGGCCCTGCATCAGCGAGTCTATCTCCTCCTGCGTCATCCATGGCAAGGATTCAAGGCTCCGACGCAAACCCGAGGGGAAGGGTTTATCCAATCGTTCGTGACGTGGCCTGCTCTTCCAACGTCGGTGCATCCAGAAATATTGCTCGGGCGCCAGTCGGACCATGGATTCAATCGCACGCATGTACCTTGCTGTCACGTAGTAAAGCGGATCGCTCTGCGATTGCCAATCCTCGGGGTAAATGATGTCCGTTGCGCCGAGTTCAAAGCGCATCTGATCATTAAGTCGCATTGCATACCCGCAAACAATCGGCACATTTTTCTGGATCGCCAATAACCCAATCGACTTGTACGAACTGGCCAACTTCCCGAAAAAGGGGACGAAGATCCCTCGATCCCCGGCATTTTGATCTGCAATAAATGCCAACGCGCCACCGCCATCAAGCACTTCGATCATGCGGTCCGTCGCATCCCATTTGGTGATCAATCGCAGGCCACGCTTTTCGCGAATCCCCACCATCCAATCGTAAATCAACGGATTATCAAATGGGCGAGCGATGGCATCCATGTCGTAACCCATCAATGCCATCATCGTGCCCATGATCTCCCAGTTACCAAAGTGGCCGGTGACCATGATCACGGGCTTGCGTTGGTTAAGCATTTCAACCGCAGGGGCAATGGACGGGGCCTGCACCACAGCAAGACTGCCCCATGAATCGGGATGCAGTGCACGCGGGCTATGCAGGATTTCCATAAAAAGTTTGACGAGGTTTTCGGTCACCTGTGCGGACATCGTCATGCGCTGCTGCTCGGTGAGATGCGGCATGGCAAAGCCAAGGTTGTAGAGAATGCGGCGACGGTTCTTGGAGTCCAATCGATTAAACAGGCGCCCGACCAGCGCGCCGAAGCGCATGTTCGACTGCTGAGGCCACATGCACAAGGTCATCTCAACCGCCCGGATAGCAAGATATTGCGACCACATTGCGGCCTTGGTCTTGGGCTTGGCCATGGTTAAAAGTGCTCTCCAGCGTGATTTTCTTTACCACAGAGACACAAAGTCACAGAGGTAAAACACCGAGATTTAAATGGTCATTCAATCCCCACCAGTAACATCGTCCTAATGTCAAAATCAGAAATCTCTGTCTTGAACTCGGTGTCTCTGTGACTCTGTGGTGGATTCCCTCACGCAACGTCTTAGCGTTTGTAGTAACCGACCATCGACAGGAAGCGATTCTGGTTGAGGATCGGGATCGACAATTCCTTGGCCTGCTTGACGAGTCCGAAGTAGGCCTCGTAACGCTTCATGGCCTTGGCGTGGCGTTCGATGGCCGTTGGGTCCACTTCGTCTTCTGCCGGTGCCTGAGGGAACGCAGGTTCCTGACCGAGAATCAGGAAGTCCACGTCGTAAGTCAGCTTGGGATTGTCGCCCTGCTGCGTGGCATCAGAGACGAGAATGCCGCCCCACTTGAGGATCATGTTCTCAACACGACGACGGTCGGTCACTGATAACTGGCCGATTTGATCAAGGTCAAATTCGCCATAAACGAAGAACTTGAACTTGAGTTCCGGATCGTAGATCAGGTTGGCAATAAGATCACCGGTGAAGATCTGTTCATTGTCGGGGATACGAACCACGCGGGCGACACTGGTGGTTTCAAAGACGTTGATGACTTCGATGGTAGCCTTACCGCGGTAGTTGCCTTCGTTGTCTTTGACCACGCCGATTTTCGGATCGTAGATTTCAAACGTCATGCCGGGGATGACATGGCTTGATTGTCCGAGGTCGATGTAGACTGCGTTCTGTTCGACGAGAATTGAAGCAACTTTACCATCAACCAACGTGGATGGGTCGATGTTGGCTTCCTGGCTCACGCGACCGGAGTGCTGACTTTCCAGACGGGCGATGCGTTGTTTATAGACTTCGATTTCAGACTTAAGCTGACCTTCGAGACTGTTGAACTTGGCTTTTTCGTCCTTGGCTTGATCACGTACTTTGGCAAGCTGCGAAGCGATGGACTTCTGTTCGCGTTCCGCCTTTTGCTGGAAAGCTTCATAGTCCTTCTCAAGCTTATCCAACTGTGCTTTGAGTTTGTTGACGGAGTTGCGGTATTCGTTTTCGACCTGGTTTTTGGCGGTCTCAGCAGCAGAAGCACGGCGCGTTGCCGTATCATACTTCTTGTTCAGTTCGTTCTGCAGTTCCTTTGCAGACTGTTCTTCAGCACGCAGACGTTCGATTTCAGGAATCAAAGCTTTGACTTCCAGGGCTTTCATGCGTCCGTCGATACCTTCGATGGGCGTTTCAGCCAAACCGATGAACCCCTTGAGTTGGCTGTTGACTTCCATCAATTCGCCGACGACGGATTTATTCTGATTCTGAAGCATGCCCCGAATCACGTCATTGCCTGAACGCTCTGACGGACGGACATACCGATCGAGTTCCACAGATGCACTTTGTGCCTGCTGCTGGGCAACTTCAATCTTGGTATAGAAAAGAATTGCAAAAACCAAGCTGGTTAAAAATGCAATCCCCAACAGAACGATGGCCCAAATAGATCCACTTGAACCGCCACCTGAGCGCGCCATAAACCGACTCCTTAATGCGTGGGAACAGGTTATCCATCCCTGTAGGTTTGTAAGTGTCTTAGGTTTCGACTGTTTCGTCAAGCTCAAAGCATGACCGGCTAGCGGTCAAAATGTCACAAACCACTGATTTGCTCAGTTTGAGGGAGAATTTGGTCTTTAATATAGCATCTGACAAGTTATTTTGCACTGGTTTTCTGAACGTGCTTGGATTTACACAATCTATATGAGGGGCTAGGGTTTGTTGATCTGTAACCTATTGGTTTTGACGATGACATTCTGTCTTTTGCCTAGCCCCAAGCTCCTGGTCGCTAGTCCGTTGCCCATCATTGCAGCGATCCAAGCACTTTGGAGACTTGGCTGATGGTGTAGCTGTCGGACTTGAAAACTTCCTTGCCGTTGGCATCGTAAATCACCAGCAAGGGGATGGTGACCCGCCCTGCTTTTTCCAGCAAGGCAGAGCCTTGAGGGTTGGCACTGGTCAGGTCAACTTTCATGGGGATGACCTTGCCGGTACGCAGGAGTTGGACCACTTTCTCGCTGTGAAGCACCTGATGCTCCAACACCTGGCAGTTGAGGCACCATTGTGCGGTGAAGTCCACCATGACCGCTTTGCCGTCGGTTTGAGCTTGCTCGAATTTGGCGGGGGTGTACATGACCCAGTCAATGGGGCCTTTGTCCGTCAGTGATCGTCCCATGGCTATGCTCCCCCCAGCCATGATGAGTCCGATGATCGCCCATGTAATGGCAGCCGGACGCTTGGGGCCACCGAGTTTGATACTACGGATAGCCAGCCAGAAACCCGCAGCAGTGAGAATGCCGCAAACTAACCACCAATGCCAGAGTCCCGGTTCGTCAGGTGGTGTGGTCAGTAGACCGTTAAGTCCTACCCCCAGGAAATACGCCCCCGCAGCCAGCAGGCAAAGTCCAAGGATCTGCTTGACCAATAGACTCACCGGTCCTGCGGAGGGCATTTTCTTGGCCAAGGCTGGGAAGGCACTGAGAATCAGGTATGGGATCGCCATCCCGGTACCGATGGCAGCAAACACCGCGACGGTGACCAATGGTGGTTGTGTAGCCGACCATGCCGCTGCTGCGCCCATGAAGGGTCCGGTGCAAGGTGTACTCAGGACCGCGGTCATGATGCCGAAGAGCACCGAGCCGGCGAAGGTGTCATGCTTTGGGGTGACGTTGTAGACCTTGGTGGGCAATTTGATATCAAACAGACCGCACATCCCGATTGCCAAAGCGCAGATCACCACGCCCATCCCGACGGTAAACATCGGATACTGGAAAAGCTGATTCACCTCGGAAAACCCGGACAATCCGGCAATGGCAATCCCCAGTGCAAGCCAGAATCCAAGCACACCCAGTGACATGAAAATGCCGAGTAACAAACCCTTGCCACGCGTCTGGGCGGACTTATGCAGCAACATGATTTTCAGGGGGATCACCGGCAAAACACACGGGGTGAGATTCAGTAGCGCCCCACCAAACATGGCAACCAAAAGCAGTCCGAGCATGCCCCCCAGACCACTGCCATCCAGCGAGAAACTCAGGCCAAAGGCGTCAAAAACCACCTTGCCATCACCTGTCGCAACTGTTGAGTCTGTATTGGATGCGGTGAAGTTTTCAAGCAGATCGGTGTCAAACGAATTGAAGATATCCAACGTTTGAGCATCCGCAAAAACCTGCGAATCTCCCACCGTCATCGGCACGGAAATGATCTCGGTTTTAGGAGCTAGGCAGCTTTTATCATCACATGTCTGATACCGCACGGAGATGTCAATGTTGTACTGACCTGCAGCCACATTCTCATTGACCATCACCGGCAGGTAGAACACGGACTTGCCCTCATACACCGGCAAATCAATGGGACTACCCGTATACGTCACCGGCAGGACATGCGCTTCAGGTCGTTGCAACTGCCCTGCTGTGAGCCAATCCGTCGAATCCGCCAGTTTCACCTGTGTGGGAATCAGGTAATTCAGTTCACTGGGAATCATGTCCGCAGCCCCATTGACATGCCAGGGTTTCTGGATGTCCAAGGTGATGGCAATGACGAATTTGCTTCCCGGCGCTGTCTGCTTAGCCATACTGACTGCAGAGATTTTGACGGGTTGAGGTTGCGCAAAGAGGTTCTGTGCATTTGCTTTAGGCGAGTTCAAGCTTGACAGGATTAACCACAGAGTCACAGTGACACAGAGATAAAAAGAAAAGTGATTTCTTACTCTGTCTTGAACTCCGTAGCTCTGTGACTCTGTGGTGAAAGCCATATGTTTAAATACTCCAACTTGTCTGAACATGCTCGATCCCGTAATTTGAAGCCAATCGGCCTGATGTGCCGATAACTGTATCAAAGTCTTACACCCGTTTGGACAGGTAGTTGCCACATGGCCGAAATTCTTGACCAATCTGAAGTTGATGCCCTGTTAGCCGCCGTAGACGGTGGTGATGTCAATACGGGTGAAAGTGACGGTCCGGAGTATGTGTACACGTCGGTCAAAAAAGGCCGGTACCTGTACAACGCCGAAATCCGCCCGTATGACTTCAAACGCCCCGAACGCGTCAGTAAAGACCAGATGCGTGCCCTGGAGACACTCCACGAAGGATTTGCCCGGGCATTTGGTGCAGGTCTGTCGGGGTTCATGCGGACGATTGTGGAGGTCAAGGTTGCCAACATCGAGCAGATGACCTTCAGCGAGTTCACGCACAGCCTGCCCAACCCGACTTGTTTCAACCTGCTGGCGGTCCAACCGCTGGATGGCAATATTTGCCTGGAACTCTCGCCACTGATCGTGTATCCGATCATTGACCGACTTTTGGGGGGTTCCAATGCTGATCTTTTCATCCCGCAGCGTCCTTTGACGGCTATTGAACAACGTTTGGTACAAAAAGTAACCAATAAAGGCATGATTGCACTCGAAGAAGCCTGGGAATCGATCACCAAGCTCTCCGTGTCCCATCAGGACATTGAGTCCAACCCGCAACTGGTCCAAATTGTTCCACCCAATGAAGTGGTTGTGGTGGTCGGCTTTGAAATCAAGATGGGTGGGCGCGCAGGTACCGCCAGTTTGTGTATCCCCTACAACGTCATCGAACCGGTGATGGAGAAACTCAGCAACCAGACATGGGCACAGTACAAGCGTAACCGCCAGGACGCCCAACTCCGCCATCAGCTCTCCAAGCAATTGGATGTCGCCCGACTCACCGCTTCGACTTTGCTTGCTGAGACCACCATCAAACTCTCGGATCTGATGAACCTCCAACCCGGTGACCTGATCGTCACCGAAAAGCCGGCTTCAGGTCCATTGACTCTCTGCATCGAAGGCAAACGCAAATACATCGGCCACATCGGCCAACACAAGGGCAACCGTGCCTTCAAGGTCAAACGCAAGTACCACCCCAAAGACCGCGTGTGATAATTCGTCATTTTAGAAAACCACAAGGGAGAACGTGACTATCAATTACAAACTTACTAACTCTCGACGTCATGTTGTGTTGCTTGGAGCAGGTGCTAGTCGTGCAGCTTTCCCAAATGGAGAGGCAAATGGTAAAAAGCTTCCTCTGATGAATGATTTTATTTCAACGGTTGATGGGCTTCCTGAATATCTTGCCAAGAAAAATATTCAACATGATGGCAACATTGAACAGCTATATTCAAAGTTGCATAAAGTTAATAATCAAAAAGAGGTTCTCTCTGAAATTGAAAATATAATATTCAGATATTTCAGCAATCTAACACTCCCAAGCAAGCCAACTTTATATGACCACCTTATACTTTCATTAAGAAGCAAAGATGTAATCGCCACATTCAACTGGGACCCATTCCTGCTGATGGCATATAATCGTGTTGGAAGTATAATTGGCCAGGAACATCTTCCACACCTATCGTTCTTGCATGGCAATGTTGCATTAGGATTCTGTGTTGATAAATCTCACCAGAAAGTAATTGTCGGGTCCACTGGCCAGATTTGCAGATGTGGCAAACCTTTTCAAAAAAGCAAGCTCTTGTATCCAGTAGAAAAGAAAGAATACAGTACAGATCGTTTGCAGATGTGGCAAACGAGGGATCTAAAGTTAGCTTTAAATGATGCATATCTTTTCACAATTTTTGGATACAGCGCACCAGTGTCAGACATTGAGGCTATCGAAATGCTACAAGAAGGATGGGGGCCAACAGACAAACGAAATCTCGAACAAATTGAGATTATCGATATAGCACCTTCCAACCAGATTGAAAAAAGTTGGGGAAATTTTATATTTAGCGACCACGTTACAACAATCAATAATTTATACGATAGTTATTTGTCAAGTTATCCAAGAAGAAGTTGTGACGCTTTTTGGGATATGACTATGGATTTAATTCCACGTCCTCAAAATGCCTTAGATAGAACAGCAACTTGGAATGATTTGAAAAAATGGGTAACACCTTATATTGATTCAGAAAAAAGTTCAGACTTTCAGTAACAAATTCATCTGTTTGAGTCCGCCCAATGCATCAGGTTTGCGTCGACGAATGCGACTGCCGATGGTGTAGACTTTGTAAGCCGGCTGAATGTCACGAATGCGAGCGATCCATTCGTGAGGTGCAAAGCCTGCGATGCGTGCCTGGGTCGGATTGAACTCACCGATGATGATGGGCGGATTGGGTGCGAGCAGGGTTTGGAACATGCCTTCGACCAACATGGGTTCTGCACCTTCGACATCCATTTTGATCAGGCGGGGAATCTCGCCATCTAATATCTCATCCAGCGCTTTGCATTCGACTTGGACACGTTGAGCGGACTCGGAGTGATCGGTGTAGAGTGAACAGCAACCGTGATTGTGCTCGGGGTCGTCCTCCGGCCAACGGTATAAGCTGACCTTGCCCTGATGATCAGACAGGGCGCAGGAGTGCAGGTTGACCTGTTGTTCCAAGCCATTGATGGCGAGATGATTTTTCAAACGTTCGAAGTTACCCGACTCCGGTTCGATGGCATCGACACGACCATTGGCACCCACAACCTTAGCAGCATGCATGGTGAGATAGCCGATGTTGGCACCGGCATCAACGAAGTGATCACCGGACTTAAGCAGGCGACGAAACAATCGCACTGTTGACAATTCGTAAAGTCCATAGGCCATGCAGACGTCAGGATAGACACCGAGATTCAAATCCATCTCAAAGCCGTGTGGCGTGGTGAAACGGTCCTGCCAGCGTTGCGGGTTTCGGAACTTGCGAACCATTCGCGCAAGCCGATAGCCCCCACGTTCAGAACACGCGATCCGGCTGTAATAGCCAAACATCGTTTCAAAGGCGGTATTAGACAAACGCGCGACTCTTTCTCCCCCAACCCGGTTTCTCTGATCTTCCCTGTCGATTGCTCGACTGATTGTGAACTGACCCAGCTTGATTCCAAACCGATGCACGTTTAGCAGATCACCGATGATCGGCTACAATCCCGGCCATGCAAAGCCAAACGCCACAAACCCTACGCCCCATTGTCATCCTCGGCCCAACGGCTGGGGGCAAGAGTGAACTTGCTGTCCGACTGGCTGAACAACTCGGTGGCGAAATCCTCGGTGCCGACTCCATGCAGGTTTACCGACACATGGATGCGGGGACTGCCAAACCCGAACCGGCCTTAACCGACCGTGCCAAGCATCATTTAATTAACATTATTGAACCCACTGACAGCTTCTCCGTCAATGATTGGTTGAATTTAGCCAACCCCTTGATTGAGCAATTGTTGTTACAAAACATCCGCCCCATCATCGTCGGCGGAACCAATCTCTATCTCAAAGCATTGCTCGAAGGGCTATTTGAAGGCCCTTCATCCGACCCAGAGTTGCGTGAAAAGCTTTCACAAACGCCAAACCCACAGCTTCATGAACAATTGCAACAGGTCGATCCAGAAGCGGCAAAGCGGATTCACGTCAACGATCAAAAACGCCTGATCCGTGCATTGGAAGTCTTCCACACCACCGGTAAAACCATCACGCAAATGCAGCAGCAATGGTCCGACGCTGCCTCCACCGGGCAGACGACCTATCGCTTTAATCCCATTCTCATCGGACTGCAATGGGACGTGCCCAACATCAATAAACGGATCAACAAACGCGTCAAATACATGTTCCACCCGCCTGAGGATCAGACGGTATGGCCATGGACCGAGTCCTTACCTGATGAAACACAGCGCTTGGAAGACGCAGGTTTACTGGGTGATCAGGCACGCGAGGCACTGGGATACAAGCAGGTGCTCGAGCACTTTGCAGGTAAATACAGTCTGTCAGATGCCCAGGAAAAAACCAAGATTCTCACCCGTCGGTTTGCCAAGCAGCAGCGGACATGGTTAAAACGTTTCATGGGCGTCCACTGGTTACAGGCAGATCACGGTGATGCGGTCAAGTTGACCGAGCAAGCACTTTCAATTGTGCAAACGAGTTAATGCTTTTGCTCTTTGTCTTCTGAAGTAAGCTGCTCCAGCCATTGTTCCAGATTCATGCTGGGTTTGTGATCGAAAATGACGTAGTCTGGATCATTGGGGCTAATCTCAGATGCGTGACGCAGGACAAGTTTGCGTTTGATGATGCCGTAGTTGACGTTGAACCAGAGTTGATTGTCATCCTTCATGATGACTGGAGCCAACAGGTATTCACCGTGTAACATGTATTCCCGCTTGAATTGAGCAAGCATGTTGGGCATCTCAGGGGTTTCCGGAAGCGGATGCATTCGGCAAATCTGGCCAGACTGGTTCTGAGAATCTGACAACTGATCGGGCTCATTGGCCGAAATCCGAATCGTGTAGCCGGGCTGCTGCTCCGGAATATCGCCTTCAATGATGGCGATACGGATTGAATCAGTCTTGTCCTCGTGTCCATTGACATCAATCCATTGCTGAAAAATCTCAACACCTTTTTCCCAGTCAGCAAACACCAAGCCCATGACAGGCGGAGCTGCACTTTCGGGATGCCAACGGTAGGTTGTTGCTAGCCAGATTGCTTCCTGCCAAGATTCAGGCTTAAGCATTTTACTTTTTTGTATTGTTTTGAAATTCATTAACCTTAGCTTTTTTATTGGACTTTTCTATTAGTACCAAGACAAAACAGAAGAAATAGCTAATTAAACCAATCGCAACAGACATGCCGACCGTCAGCATGAAAATGACATTGTGAAAATTGTCTTTTAAATTGCCATGCAATCCATACCTGAGACTTGCACCGAAGTAACACATAGTTCCAATTAAAACACAAACTACTAAAATCCATTTTTTACATAAATTGATAACAATCAAATTTAAAACAATCATTGACGTCAATATAAAAAACAATGCCCCAAAACCAAGACTTTCAGCTCCATATCCACACAGCATTGCAACAAGCAAAATAATTGTTAAATATACAAATGTTGACCTTTTCATTTAACAATTTCCAAATAGCTGTCGACTTCAGCTTGTGTCAAATCACGCCCCTCTACGGTCGTTGTGCCAATGGTGGATGTTGGCAGGTCAAAATGTTTCTTTCCGCATATTCTTTTCAGTTAATACAAAGACATTGCCCATAGCGTCAAACCAATCAATTGTTACTTTTCGGAATTACCAACAATCGTGTCAGATCAAAAAGAGAACCGATACAGAAGCAATACCCCAAAGCAAACAAAATCACTTCGGCAGGCAAATCAGCATTAAAACCTTCAATGGGATGTGTGACATACCACAACCTGAGTCCCAGTAAATATAAAACCCCAAGCAACAATGTTCTTATCACCACCAAGCGTTTGTGGCTAATCCCAAGCCAAACACTGCATACCATGAGTGAAAACATACATATTACGATGCCCCCCCATAAAAAATACGGGGTAGAAAATCCTGCAATAAAAACAAGAATATATGCAAAAATTGATAATTTACAGAAAATTTTACCTATAATCATTAATCGACGATCTGAATAAAATCATTTATTTCACTTTGTGTCATGACACGGCCTTCAAGCGACGTAGTTGAATCAGAAACAATTTCTCCTCCTGATTTATTTACGATATCTGTCAACATGTTTTTCCAAGTCAAAAGTTGGCCTTCAAGACCACCAAGATAAATTTTGGTGCTATCAATTCTAGTTGCAGCGTGATCCAATGAAAAGGTTTCAATTTTGTTATCACCATTTGGCAAGGGAATAATTCGCCAAACCCGCCAACCGGCCAGTGGATGGCCTACTAATGTTTGGACAACAACCAATCTTTCCTCCTTGCTGTATTTAGTGACCATCACTTGAAAATCACCTTGCCCTAACTCAAGGAAAGTCGCCCAGGCCCAATCTCCCAAACCTGCCCCCAATTGCCTCATATCAAAACTCACCACATCACCAAGACTATTAATATTGTTATATGTAACAACTGGATACATATTCAAGCTAGAAAACTGTGTCAGCTGGGAAAACAACTCATCTGCATCCATCCCACCTTTAATAATTACAGAGTTATACGTACCTTTTAATTTTGAACGTGTTACAGGCACAAAAACAGAACTACTAACACTACCAAAATGGGCAGATGGATTGCGAAATTGCGGGACGGTGTGTAATGCAATGAGCGAGCCGATAATACCTGCCGTTATTAGCTTTCCTGTTAAGCTTAATTCCTCACCACTCGGATCAATCCCCATAATCGGATTGTCATGAGCATACGTATACTTGTGCAGGCTCTGCGGATCATTGGGGTTGCCTGCAAAGGGATCGAGCGTGCTAAATCGCCCTATCGAAGGATCATAGTTTCTGGCAAAGAGAAACAGATACCGATTTCGGATTTGTTCCGGGGTGAGTTCAATGGGCAGGCATGTTTGCGTTGAGGTAGTCATCATGATCTCATTTCATTGTAACCGGCGTGAGTTTGAGTTGAGTGTTTTGTTTGTTTTGGTTGGCATATGGGTCCACCTGCAATTCCGGTGGATTGGGTAACAATAAATCAATTGTTGGCGGGATCGGCGTGCCTTTACAAACCATGTCAAGTACATGCCGAATCAAATCTGGCATGTTGGTGGGAGCAACACCAAATGCCTGGGGCATGGTCACCTGCGCGTCCTCTGCACAGACCAAACCGGATTGCACAAGCCAAGTTCTAAAAACCTGTGCTGGATAGCCCATCTGCGGCATGATTGTTTCGGCTTTGTTGCGCATCGCTCGCCATGCAAAATGACGATAGCCTTTGTAGCAACCATCAAGTTCGTGGGCAGTCAGATAGCAATGAATCGACTCATTGAACTGGCCCGTTTCTTCGAGCACAATCGCACGTTGACAAATCGAGCTGGCATGTTCCTGTAAGGGTGTGAACGTGTTGAGGTATTGGCAGTTCGGATCGCCCATTTGATGCTGTTTGCGTTGCCAATCAGGCCACTTGACGGGGAAGTCGTAGTATCGTTCATCAGGGTGAAAATCGATGTGCCCGTGGAACTCGATATTGAATCGGTGCTGCCATGCCCTGGGGACATTGATGTCATCACGTGTGCCGTCCCATCGGCTGAAACAATGGGCCGGTGCATGGGAGAGATACAGCGGATAGCCTAAGCGTCTACCGATGGCCACCACGAGAACGGGGAGTGTGATACATGTGCCGGTGCGACGCGAACCGAGCAGGCCGTGGAGCAATAAATCCTGTGCATCCGCCCAATCCGGTTGGCCGTTGATTCGATCAGGATTGTAAGTAATGCCATATTCCTGATTGAGCACGCGAGCCATGGCCAACATGCGCCAGATTGGTTCACAGTGATCATAAGGTTCAGGATTGGCATGGAAAAGATGAATGTGCTCGTCAGTTCGCTGCTTGATCCGTTTGGCCCAGATGTCCAAACGTTGTAGGCTCAGATCAATGTCCAAATCCGCTGCCTTCCCGTCAAGTCCTTGAGCACAAAGCAGACTCACACGGGCAATATCAATCGTCAGCTTTTGATCCGTATCCAGTTCAAGGTAAGCACTAAGTGTATCTGGTTGAATGACTTGTACCATCTACCCCCCGCTGAATGGACGATATCGTATAATCGAGTACTCAGTGTAAGGAGGTGCGACATTTTGTCAAGCCTAACGTTTTATCCAGTGTTTTCATGCACTGATGGGCTTTCCAACCATATGACGTATAATTAAGGTTTGCGAATAAGCTTTTATTAATGAAATTTCTCAAAATCACTACACCGACATTGTCATCTCAAACAATTGATTTGCCATCAATTTCCAGATTGCACTTGACAAAACCGAAAATCCCTGTTCAAGTTACCGCCCGTTTTCGTGTCGATACTGACAGCGATACAAACATAAGATTTTGACGATTAAGCGAGCTTATGGCTAAGAAAAAGACCACTACTAAAAAGAAGTCCACCACCAAGGCTGTTAATACTGATGGCAAGCACCTGGTGATTGTGGAAAGTCCGACCAAGGCCAAGACCATCAACAAATATCTTGGGCCTGAATATGTGGTTATGGCCAGTGTGGGGCATGTGCGTGATTTGCCCTCCCGTGCCCCCAAGGGTGTGAAGCAACCGGTTCCCGGTGTCGACCTGGAGAACCGCTTTGAGCCGACATATGAGATCCTGCCGACCAAAAAGAAGACGGTCAGTGATCTGAAGAAGGCTGCCAAGAACGCATCTGACGTCTGGTTCGCAACCGACCTCGACCGCGAGGGGGAAGCCATTGCATGGCATCTGGCCCAATCTCTGGGTGTCCCCTCCAACGAAGCCAAGCGTGTGGTGTTTAACGCCATCACCAAAACGGAAATCACCAACGCCTTTTCCAAACCGCGTAATATTGATGAGAACCGCGTCAACGCCCAGCAGGCCCGACGCATTCTCGACCGCATCGTCGGTTACCAGGTCTCGCCACTGCTTTGGAAGAAAGTCGCAGGCGGACTCAGCGCAGGCCGTGTGCAGTCGGTGGCAGTGCGTCTTGTTGTCGAACGCGAACGTGATATTGATGCGTTTATCCCTGATGAATACTGGCGTATTGGCGGACTTTTCTCCGTTGATCCAACCAAGGCCGGTGACCTTGCCAAGCAGTGGCAGGCGTGGTTAGCTCAGGCTGAAGAAGGCAAGAGTCGCACACAAAAAGAACGCGTCGCATGGGCGTCTGACACCCAGTGTATGATCGCTGAACTCGTTGACTTTAATGGCGAAAGCTTTAAGCCGAACAATCGTGAAGCAGCTATCGCAGCAGCGACCAAACTTGGCTTTGTCATTGATGACACGCAGGAACAAAACAATCCCAAGGCCAAGGGCCCTGCGCAGAACACCGTGGTTTATGTCGGCCATGTCGACAATGCACCTGATTACCGCATCAGCAGCATCACCACCAAGCGCACACAGCGTCGCCCACCAGCCCCGTTTATCACCAGTACGCTTCAGCAGGCTGCAGCCAACCGACTCGGATTCCCGTTGCAGCGGACCATGCGTATTGCTCAGCAGTTGTACGAAGGTATCGACATTCACGGCCGTGAAGGCCAGACCGGTTTGATCACCTACATGCGTACCGACTCGACGCACCTTTCCGGCGAAGCCATCAACATGGCGCGGAACTATATTGATGGTGAATGGGGAGCCGACTACCTGCCGGGGAAACCCAACTTCTTCACGTCGTCCAACAAGGCTGCTCAGGAAGCACACGAAGCCATCCGCCCCACCGATGTGAACATCACGCCCAAGCGCGTTCGCAATGAACTGACCGATGAGCAGTTCAAGCTGTACAAACTCATCTGGGAACGCTTCATGGCCTGTCAGTGTACGCCTGCCCAATGGGATCAGACGACGGTGACGATCACAGCTGAAGCAGCAGGTTCAACAGCCAACTTCCGTGCGACGGGTCGCACGCTGGTGTTCGACGGTTTCTACAAGGCCACGGGTGTTCCCAATAGTGGTGAAGATGCGATCCTGCCCCCGCTGAATGAAAATCAGCCGGTGGGTCCGGTTGAGATTCAGCCGACGCAGCATTTCACGTCACCGCCACCGCGATACACCGAAGCTTCCTTGCAGAAGAAACTCGAAGAAGAAGGCATCGGTCGCCCGTCAACGTATGCAGCGATCATCCAGACCATCCAGGATCGCAAGTATGTCGAGCAGGTTGCCCCACGTGACCGTCGACTCATGGCAACGGACCTGGGCATGGTGGTCACCGATAAACTCATCCAGGGTTTCCCACGCATTATGGATGTGGCATACACCCGTGAGATGGAAAGTGAACTGGACAAGATCGAAGACGAGCATCACGACTGGATCACGATGCTTGAACAGTTCTATGCACGGTTCAAGACCAACCTGGAAAAAGCGCATGAAGTGATGACGCATGCCAAGGCCGAAACCGAGCCCGCCCCGCACAAGTGTCCGGAGTGTGGGGGTGGCACGATGTACCGCTTTGGCAAGAATGGTCGCTTCCTTTCCTGTGCCAATTATCCCGACTGTAAATTCGCTGCACCGATTGACCGTGAAGGCAATCCCATGCAGCCGGAGATGTCGGACATCGTTTGCCCTGAGTGTGGCAAAGGCATGACCAAGCGCACCGGTCGCTTCGGCCCGTTCCTGGGTTGCGTCGATTACCCGACGTGCAAAGGCATTGTGAATCTCGATCCCAGGAAGGGATTCGTGAAACTGCCCAAGGTTCCGCCGCTGCTGACGGATCTGCCGTGTCCAAAGTGTGAAGCACCATTGAATATGCGTGACTCCAAACGCGGCTTCTGGCTGAGTTGTTCCAAGTTCCCCAAGTGTCGCGGACGCTCGGGCTGGACCACCATCGAAGAAGACAAGCAGAAGGAACTCGAAGCAGCATGGGAAAAACATGTTGCAGAAAACCCCGTCCCGCAACTCAAAAACACGCAGGGACAAGTCATCGGCGAAGAATACATTCCCAACATCCAATCAGCGGATAGCAGCAATGGGGATGATTCAGAGAGCCTCGATTAAAGCATCATTAATCGCCCCCCCCACTCCGTCACTCCCGAGCAGGCGGGAATGACGAAAGCATAGACGACAAGGCGATGAATGATTAAGAATGCTCGAATGACGCAACACAATCAATCAAATGTAAACATGTCCAGTAGGTGATGCCGACTGGACATGTTTTTATTTTGAGATAGGATTGTTATGTTGTACTACTGTAAATGTTTATACATTTTACCCCTTGTTTGGAGAGAGAAATGAACCTTAAAGCCATTTTGCCCGCACTTGTTTTAATCTGCATGACCACCCTTTCGACATGGGCTGGCGAAGGCCGCGCACGCATTGATCTGTACGCCAATGCCAAGATCAAAATCGAAGCTTCGGCTGATAAGAAAGTCCGCGTCAATCATCCGGGTTGGCTCAAGGAAGAACTCAAGAAATCACAGAGTCTATCGGCTGACATCTTCGCTCCTGACGATCAATGGAAGCAGATCACCATCAGCTTCACACCTGAAGAAGATGGCTATGGTTCATTGCAATTCAAAGGTCAGTGGGACAAGACCAAAATGAATTGGGCCTACTTTGACAATGTTGTCGTGGAAGGAACGCAATTGAAAAACGGTGACTTTGAAACGACAGACGGCTGGCAACACATCGAAGGTGCTTTCATCACCGACGAATCCAAGGCAAAGTCCGGCAAAGGACTCATCCACGTCTGGCACGACCAATATGTCAAGCAACCCATCAAACTCACCGCAGGTCAGACTGTCACCATCACCGCGTGGGTCAAGTTCGATAAACGCGAAGACAAACCTGCCAAAAAATGAACTGATGTCACAGTCAATTCGTAACACACCTATAGCGATTATTTTTTACCTATTGGAGAAATCATGTCCATCAAAACCATTTGCACCGCCCTCATGGCATTACTGATCACCGCAAGTCTTGCCCAGGCTGCAGAACACAGTGCTGCCCGCATCGACATCTCAGTAAAGAACGGCAAAGTCGAATTCAAAAAACCTGAGGACAAAGCTGTCCGCGTTTACTATGCACACTGGGTCAAAGATGAAGCCCAGAAAGTCAAACGTGTCTGTGCTGAGAAAAAAATCACCGATGGTGAATGGGTTAAATTTTCCTACACTTTGACTCCTACGGAAGACGGGCCATTGACCATGTCGATCAAAGGTCGTTACAGCAAAACACTGAAAAACTGGGTTTACTATGACGATGTCACCGTCGAAGGCGCAGCCAAGGAAGTGGTCAACGGCAGCTTCGAGGAGACCGGCGGATGGAAATTCTCCAAGGGCCAGCAAGTTCTCGATGAGTCGTTGGCACACACCGGCAAAGGCGCTGTCCTCGTCTGGCATGACAAACCTGCTTACCAGACCGTCCAAGTCAAAGCCGGTGAACCTGTCACCATCACCGCATGGGTCAAGTTCTGTAAGCAGGAAGACAAGGAACCCAAATAAACCTGCTGATTCGCTTCAAGAACACGGATCTCAAAACACAATCATCAAACCGGTGGCGTTGTCGTTGTCACCGGTTTTTTAAATCCAGAACCCTATACAGGAGACAATCATCATGCAATTCAAATGGATCACCGCCTGTCTGTTGGCAACCACCATGCTCTGTTCCTACACCTATGCCGGTCAAGGTCGCGGGCGCATTGACATGTACGTCAAAAATGGCGAACTGAAATTCCACGCAGAGGATAGTGGCAAATACACCATGTCCTATGCCCACTGGGTCAAGGAGGAAGCTGCCAAGAAACGTTACCTGACTTCTAACCTCGTGGTCAGTGACGAAAAATGGACCGAAGTCAAACTCGTCGTCTCATGCACGGAAGATGCTGATCTGAAAATCGGTCTGCGGGGCCAATGGGACAAAAAAATGCGCAACTGGACTTACTTTGATGATGTCACCGCGGAAGGTGCCACCATCAAAAACTCCGGCTTTGAAGAAAAAGGCGGATGGGACTTTGCCAAGAGTCAGCAGGTTCTTGATGAATCCCTGGCGCACACCGGCAAAGGGGCTGTCCTCGTCTGGCATGACAAAGGCGCATCGCAGTTCGTGAAAATCAAGGCTGGTGAAAAAGTCACGCTCACCGCCTGGGTCAAGTTCTGCAAGCAGGAACCCAAAGAAGCCGAGTAAACAAACACAGCAGTCGTGGCTGCATATGACCTATTAAATCAACCCAAGGGCGATTTTTCATATCCTGAAAAGTCGCCTTTTTACTTAGGATGATCCATCAATCAATTTGGAAATATTCGGATAGATGGATAGGATGCCTGTACGCATAATCTCCAGTTCACAGTCTGATGATCTACTCTCGGGAAGGGTTCGATTCATGAAACATCTTGCAAAATCTTTGGCGGTCCTCTGTCTTGTCCTGTTGATGACAGGTCTGACTTACGCCGCAGAACTCAAACTGCCTTTGGTCTTCTCCGACCACATGGTCCTGCAAAACGGCACCAAGGCTCCGATCTGGGGTTGGGCTGATCCGGGCAGTGATGTCACCGTCACGTTCCAGGGCCAGACACTGACTGCCAAAGCCGACGACAACGGCAAATGGATGACGGCGTTTGAGCCGTTGAAAATCTCCGCGGAATCTGATGTATTGACAGTGAAAACTGGCGATCAAACATTAACCGTGTCCGACGTATTGGTCGGTGAAGTCTGGCTTTGTTCCGGCCAATCCAACATGGAATGGTCCGTGCGTAACTCTGATAATCCAGATGAGGAAATCGCCAACGCCAATTACCCGTTGATCCGTCACATCAAACCGGCACGCAATCCGCAGATGTTCCCGCAGGATGCATTCAAAGCTGCGACGTGGACAGTATGCACGCCGGAAAATGTGCCCAACTGGACTGCCGTCGGATACTACTTCGGCCGTCACCTGCACAAGCAACTCAACAACGTTCCGATTGGCCTACTCAACTGCTCATGGGGCGGCACACGCATCGAACCCTGGACCCCGCGTATCGGTTTTAAACTGATCTCTGAAACGCATGACATCTACAACGACCTGTTGGTCAAAGATCCAGCGACACCGCAGTACAAAGCGCTGGCTGACGATTATCTCAACGCCGTACAGTCATGGGCTGCTGATTCTCAGAAAGCCGTCAAGAACAACCAGATCATCTCAGAACCCCCTGCTTTCCCGCAACAAATCAAACCCTACACCAACCATCAATCTCCGACGATGCTCTACAACGGCATGGTGAATCCACTGGTCCCGTTCGCCATCAAAGGCAGCATCTGGTATCAAGGCGAATCCAATCACGGCGAAGGCATGCGTTATGTCGACAAGACCAAAGCACTCGTCGCAGGTTGGCGTGAAGTCTGGGACATCCAAGATCTGCCCTACTACTATGTCCAGATCGCGCCCTACCAATACGGTAATTCTGACCCCACCCGCTTACCCAAGTTCTGGCTCGCCCAGGCCGAAATCGAAAAACAGATTCCCAACACCGGCATGGTCGTCGTCTCCGACATCGGTAATCTGCAAAACATTCATCCCAAAAACAAGCAGGATGTCGGTCAGCGTCTTGCCAACTTCGCATTGGTCAAGGACTACGGCAAAACCGGGATCGTCTATCACGGCCCCGTCTTCAAATCCATGCAACCCCAGGCAGACAAAATCATCCTGACGTTTGACCATGTCGGATCGGGCCTTGCATCACGTGACGGACATGCACTTAACGAATTTCAGATCGGCTCAGCGGAAAAAACATGGACCGATGCCACCGCAACCATCACCGGCAAAGACACCATCGAAGTCTCCGCTGAAGGTGTCACCAACCCTGTCGTCGTCCGCTTTGCTTTTCACAAGTTGGCAACACCGAATCTGATGAACAAGGAAGGTCTTCCTGCCCAGACATTTATGGCTGGCGAAATCCCTGAATGGGATAACCTGTCCAAGAATGTCGAAGAGAGCACCAAGTATGAACTGCTCTATGACATCGATCTGACCAAACTCAACAAAGATGTGAATTACGATGTGAACTTTGCCAACGATTACAAGAACAAGTTCAGCCGCATCGCATATTACCTGGAAATCGGTACCACGCAGGATGACATGAAATGGGTTTACGTGTCCATGGACGCCTTTACGGATGATGCCAAAAAAATCGGTATCCCCAAATTCGGCACCGATGCGGTGTTCCAGCAGGCTGCCAAAAACATGAACATCTATTCCAATGTCGAAGGTTTGAAGACAGGCATGAACATCGATGGCAACATTGAATTCTGGTCCCACAATTACGCGACCAACAACGCAGCCAAAGTCCCCGGTGCTGACAACAACACCTACGATTTTGGTGATGAGTACCGTCCACCTGCTGATGGTTACGGCTCCATGCAGGTACACAACACCAAGCAGAAACAGACCGTCTTCGCATTAAATAAATGGTCCAACGGCAACAATGCGGACCTTGGCATCGGTAACAGTGACGGCAAAGCCAAAGACTGGACGTTTACCAATGCTGCCAGGAATTACAGCATCAAGCGTCTGCGTGTGCTGGTGCTGCCTGAGTGATTCGCGTATACAGTTGATGCAATGAATCCCCATACTCTGTCACTCACGCGTCCCTGGAAGGCGTGAGTCCAGAGACAACTGCAAACGTCAACTGCATACCACTGGATTCCCGCCTGCGCGGGAATGACGAGATGAGAGAGCATCTAGAGATCGTTTGTTTGACATTTGACTTTTTAGCAGGCATCGACGTCACGCTTCGATGTCTGTTTTCTTTCACGGCATCCAGACAAAAAATCAAAGTCCTGGCCACCCCCTCGAGGCCAGGACTTTGTTATGTATCAGGTCGCGTCTGATGATGACGCAATGATGAAATGGATGTCAGGTTGGTTTACTGTGCTTGAGCCATCTGCAAGGAGGCATCCTTCTCGGTGACAGCTACAATCCGTCGTTGGCCTGTGTCCGGGTCCACCGTCAGGCGTAATGCAGCATGCGTCTTGCCACAGTCTGTACAAACGGATGGGTCAGGAATTTCCTCGCCGGGATATTTCTGTGAAAACGAATCCGGATGCATCATGAAAAACGAGAGCTTTTCAAAACGCTGAAGTTTCATTTCGCTTTCATGGTTACATTCTGAACAGTTGACAACAAACTCAGACGGTGCATTTTCGACATTGGATAAATTCCCACTGCCACCGCCAAGGAAGATTCGAATGGAGAGGAATCCGACCATGACCATGAACAAGGCTGCGACATGCCAGCGTTGGATGGGGAAGGTCGGATCTTTGAGTTTGCTGTACTGCAAGGTGAATTGAATCAGAACCTTGCTGTAAAGTTTATCCAGTGGATTGCGGTCATCGCGGAACAGTTCGCGTTTGATCTCTGCCTTGCGCAATTGACGCATGGCCTGGGCCTGGTCTTTTGCAGCTTCCTTGTGTGTTTCGACCTGCTGCGGGGTGACATCTGCAAACTCATCATGCAGGTCATCGAGTGTGACCTTTTCTTCAGACGCAGAGTCATGAGCCTTGTTTTCAAGCAGCGATTTCATTTCGCCGGACTTGATGAGCAGTGTCTGTTCGTTGGGTTCTTCAACGAGTTTCAGCGGTGAATCGGGACGCGATTTACGTTTGCGACTTGATTTTCCAATGACGCCGGGGACACGGACAATTTCATCACAGTGATGACACTGTACACGACGACCAACATGCTTGGCCATGGCTTTGAGCGTGTGATCGCAATGGGAACACTTAAAGCGAATACGGTGGTCGTAATCACGTCGGTCTTTAAGTCGTTTGACGCCATCTGGAATATCCTGACTGTCCATGAATTGGAGTCGGACATTACCCAGGCGGATGCGGTCACCGGGGTGGATCTCTTTTTTGCCAACGAGTTTTTTGTTATTGAGCTTGGTGCCGTTGGATGAGCCCAGGTCCCGGATGAACCATTGGTTATTTTTGATCGAGATAGATGCATGCACCTTGGAGACGCGGGTCATCGGTAACGGCATGTCATTGCCGGGATCACGACCGATGGTGATCTGTTTCTTATCCGATTTGAGGATAAAACCGGCGGTCTTGTTTTTGTAACTTGCCAGTAGGACAGGCATGAGGTAACCCCTTGTTATGGTGCAACAGACTGTTTGACATCCCCTGTCGCCTGGAGATTGCGATACCAATTGCGGATTTTGATCCAGTCTTCATTGCCTGAATCAGTGAGGAAAAACAATTCGTTTTTGGAAGCGAAGTTCGTGTCTTCGTCCTGCCAATATTCAAATTGAACATGGCCGTCAGCAAAGGAGAGTGTTGTCCCGCGTGAGTGAAACTGAGCCATGTAATCGATCCAGGAATATTTCTGTGCATCACGGACGTACATGATCCACGAGCCGATATTCCAGCCACGCGCATCGAGTTCTTCCAAAGCCAGTAACTGGCTGGAAGGGATGATGATGTCATCGAAACTATCAGTGCCGAATTGTGCCCATGAGTGATTGGGATCGGAAAGATGTTTATCCCAGTGTTCACCATGCAATGGTGCGGCAATGGAGTAGCTGCGTTCGTTACCAGTTGGATCGGATGGGCAATGCCAGACACCGATGGTCCGGACATAGGGATAGAGCTTGCCCTCCTTGATCGGCGTCCACCCTGCACCACGCTTGACCCAGCCGTCGGTGTCGTCAGGCAGGGAGTTGACCAGTTGCTGATCGTGATCCGTAGGGAACACCGTCCATGCGATGGCAAGCTGGCGCAGTGAATTTTCACACATGCGACGGCGTGCCTGTTCACGGGCACCGTGCAAGGTCGGTTGAAGCAGAGCAATGAGCATGGTGATGATGGAAATCGACACCAACAACTCAATGAGACTAAATCCAGAACACCCCCGGAGAAATTGCCCCCGTAAGGCAGTTGGACATTCTTTGACAGATTTTGAATGATCCAGCGATGTCATGGGTCAGATTGACCTTTTTCATCACCGACGCGAACAATTGCTTTATCCAAAGAAACCGACAGCAAAAAAGACTGTCAGTCTTCACCGGATGGGCTCATCAGCAAGCAATTGCTTTCTCCGTTGTCTCGAACGTATTTCGACGTATGAGACAGTGATTGGTCGGTCAGGTGTGTGGCAAACAACGACAACACCTGCATGACGGTTCTGCACAAGGGCCTGCTTGACCACCCCCTCAGGCGGCATCAGCAGCGGTCATTTTGCATGACTTTCTACTGTACAGAACTGGGACAAGTGTAACATTCCGGGACGCCGCTGCCAAACATTTTTTCCTAATTTTTTTCGGACCTTGCTCAAATCGAGTATGATGCTTCGCTTGATCCGGGCCGAATACGTTTTTTTTAGAAAGTTTGAACCGCTTGAGCGAATCCACCCCATCGTTTGATGATCTGAACCTGGCAGAACCGTTACGTCGTGCCTTGCATCGCCAGGGATACACCACCCCGACCCCGATCCAAGCCGAGGCCATTCCTGTGGTGATGGACCGCAAGGACGTGCTGGGTTGCGCCCAGACAGGTACCGGCAAGACCGCCGCCTTTGCCCTGCCGATCCTCCATCAACTCTGCCCGCCACCCTCTGAAGGCAAACCCAGGAAACACAAACCGGCACTCCGCGCCCTGATTCTGGCACCAACCCGGGAACTGGCAGCACAAATTCACGAGAGTTTCAAGGAGTACGGCCACTACACCAAGCTCAAAACAGCCGTCATCTTCGGCGGCGTCAGCCAACATCCGCAGGTCAAAGCCCTGATTAACGGCGTGGACATTCTCATCGCCACCCCCGGTCGCCTGATGGACCTTTACGACCAGGGCGCTGTCGGACTGGATCACATTGAAACGTTTGTCCTGGACGAAGCCGACCGCATGCTCGATATGGGCTTTATCAAGGATATCCGCCGGATCATCACCTACATGCCCAAGCAGCGTCAGAATCTGCTGTTCTCAGCAACCATGCCCAAGCCGATCCGTGAGTTGGCTGACGCAATCCTTGTTGATCCGGTGTCGATTCAGGTCGCCCCCCAGACTTCCAGTGCTGCTGAAACTGTCAAACAATTCATCTGCCTGGTTGAAAATTCAAAGAAGTCTGATCTGCTCAGTCACCTGCTGCACACCGTCAGTGTATCGCGTGCCATCGTCTTCACACGAACCAAAATCCGTGCGGATCGTCTGACCCGGTCACTCAAACGCTTGAACATCGAAGCCGAAGCCATTCACTCGGATAAGTCGCAGCAGGCAAGAACACGAGCGTTATCCCGGTTTAAGCGGGGTGATCTGCATATCCTCGTTGCAAGCGACATTGCAGCGCGTGGCGTGGATGTCGATGACATCTCCCATGTGTTTAACTTCGACATGCCCGGCGACTCGGAAACCTATGTCCATCGCATCGGCCGAACTGGACGTGCAGGGCTTGAAGGAACTGCGATCACCTTTGTCAGTGAAGCGGATGAAAAACAGCTTCGTGCCATCGAACGTCTGCTGGGTAATCCCATTGAGGAAATGTATCACCCTTATGACAAGCCCACGTTCACGCCACAGCCCAAGGGCTCGGGTAAAGGGCGTCGTAAGCCTCAGAGAAAGCGTGCAGCCCATCCATTAAAGAAAAATGAGGCCAGAAAGGCCATCTCAGAAGTCGGTGAAGAGACTTCAGAGAAGCCTTCAAACCAACGCCGCAAGAAAAATGTCACCAAGAAGCCCAGGGGCGGCAAAAAGCCCAATACCTTTGGCAATCAGAGCACCAATCCCAAGAAAAAGCCCAAAAACAACAAGCGCAGACGCCCGCCACGTCAGGATTGAGTGACCGACGTTGAATCCCTGCCCAGTCTTTGCGATGATACGTCTCTGACAAGTGACATCAAAACCTCATGAAACCACTGAGATCGGCATCGCTTGGCCAACATCTCAGATACGGAGAACCCCATGCGTCCACAACGCCCCATGCCCGAGAAACCCGATATTGTCGAACACGGCTCGCCCATCGAAGGTCAGCCCCAGACGATGGATCGTCGCCTGTTCATACAATTGCTGGCTTTCACGGATTGTGCGGACTCAGGCGAAGTGGTCGAAGCCATGGAAAAAGCAGGCGTCACCGGAGCGGTCTACGAAGACATGCACGATCCCAACGGCATCGCGGTCCTGGGTATGCACGAAGATCCAAACTTCTTCGTCACCACATGGCGTTCGCTTCTTAAAGGCAATCCGTTTGACCTGATGACACCGGTCCCTGAATTGACCATGTTCGGCCGCACGTACAGCATCGGCTACGAACCGGATCTCCAGGAAGTGCTCTTTAACCGTCCCATCAACACGGGGACCAACCCCGATTGGCCCTGGGCGGTTTGGTATCCGCTGCGTCGCAAGGGTGCGTTCAACAAACTCTCTGCGGAAGAACAACGCGCGGTTCTCATGGAACATGGCACGATCGGTATGGCGTTCGGTTCCCACGACATGGCCCACGACATCCGCCTGATGTGTCATGGCATGGATCGCAATGACAACGACTTTGTCGTCGGACTCATGGGTAAAGACCTTCACCCGCTGTCCGCTGTCGTCCAGACGATGCGCAAAACCAAACAGACTTCCGAACTGCTCCAATGCCTCGGCCCGTTCTTTGTCGGGAAGGCCATCTGGCAAAGCAAGGAAAACACCGCGGAAATCAAGTAACACCTCATCACCAAACTCCAACCCGCCCAATTTTTTAACCACGCATTACCAAGAGAAAGTTCATCATGGCAACGCAGACACTTACCCTTGAACAGCGCCTGGAAAATGCCAAGGCTGCTTTGGAAAAGGCGGATCAGGCACACGTCCTCAAATATTACGATCAACTCGACGACGATCAGAAAGAACAGATTCTCGGGCAGATCGAATCCATCGACTGGGTCGAATGCACCCGTCTGGTTCAGACGCACGTGCTCAACAAACCTGAGTTCAAAGCACCCGAGTCCATCGAACCCGATCCCTACCTGCCCCGCATCCCCGGCAAAGACCTGGCGGACCGATACAAGAAAGCCAAAAAAGCTGGCGAAAAACTCCTCCGCGAAGGCAAAGTCGCAGCCTTCACCGTTGCAGGTGGTCAAGGGACACGTCTTGGCTGGGACGGCCCCAAGGGTTCATATCCGGCAACGGCGATCCGCAAGGTGCCTCTGTTCTGCTGCTTCGCTGAGTTCATCCGCAAAGCCGAACAGAAGTTCAATACCACCATCCCCTGGTACATCATGACCAGCCCGATCAATGACGCTGCAACCCGCGCGTTTTTCGAAGAGCATGGCAACTTCGGTCTGCGCCCGGACAACATCATGATTTTCCCCCAGGGCATGATGCCTGCCTTCGATGCCAAGACCGGTAAAGCATTGCTCGAAACACCCGATTCACTTGCCATGGCCCCAAATGGTCACGGTGGATCACTCAAAGCGCTCTACACGTCCGGCGCTTTGGAAGACATGAAGCAACGCGGCATTGAACAACTCAGCTATGTCCAGGTCGATAACCCGCTGGTTAAAGTCATCGACCCCCTGTTCATCGGACTTCATGCTGAAGCCAATGGCGATATGTCTTCCAAGGCATTGCCCAAGGCCTATCCCAAGGAAAAGGTCGGCGTGTTCTGCATCGTCGATGGCAAGCATTCCGTCATTGAATACTCCAACCTGCCTGATGAATTGGCTGAGTTGCGTGATGACGAAGGTGAACTGGTTTACAAGGGTGGGAGTATTGCCATCCACGTGATCTCCACCGACTTCATCGAACGGATCAACACGAAGGACGAAGGCTTCAGCTTGCCCTACAACCGTGCGGACAAGAAGGTCGGATACTGGGACGAAGCGAATCAAGTCACCGTCAAACCCGAAGAACCCAATGCAGTGAAGCTTGAGACGTTTGTGTTTGACGCCCTGCCGATGTGTGAGGAATCGATTATTCTCGAAACCGATCGCATTGAAGAGTTCAGCCCGATCAAGAATGCCGACGAACCCGGCGCACTGGATTGCCCTGCTACGTGTAAGCAAGGTCAGACCGAACGTGCCGCCCGTTGGCTTGAAGAGTACGGCGTGGTCATTCCCCGCAAGGAAGATGGCAGTGTCGATGCGGTGATCGAACTGAGTCACATGAAAGCCATTGACCCCGAAGACCTCAAGGATCTGGACCTGCCCAAGGAAATTGATGCAGGGACCGAAGTGCTTATCTGATCGTTTTGAACTGAACAGAAAATTCCAAAGAACACCAGCGATTGTTGGTGTTCTTTTTTATTGGATCTGACCGGTATGCGTCATTAATCGCCAAGCAGAATTTAGATTCGTCATTCCCGCGAAGGCCCGAATCCAGTGGCATTCTGCTGACGCTTGCAGGTTCCACTGGACTCCCGCCTGCGCGGGAGTGACGAAAGTGGGCGATTGATTATGCAATTTGCCATAAGACAGGCATAGTGATTAATGACTGGAACTGCTTTAAAGTCGCTTGATGATCACGGCCGTCTGATCGTCCTTGGTCTTACAACCTTGAGCAAATTCGGCAACGGCTGACTTGATTGCGAGGGAGATGGCAGTAGCGCCTTGATGATGGTGTTCACGAATTACCTGCTGCACACGCTCCATGCCAAACATCTCGCCCCCCAGTTGCATGGCTTCGTAGATACCGTCAGAGAAGACGATAAACAGATCACCTTTCTCAAGCGAAAAGACATTGCGGTTTTCAATGGGTAACGGTGCCATCACACCCAATGGCGGAGTATCCGCGTCAAGGACATCGTAGCTATCCGTTTGAGCATGATAGTGCAGTAACGGTGCCTGTCCTGCGCAGAACGACATGAGTTGATTCGTAATGGTATCCAGACTGCCTAACCAGGCGGTGACAAAGCGACCTTCCGGCAAATCACGGATCATCTGGTCATTGATATGCTGGATCGTGTTAATGTCCAGCACATTGGACCAAACCGTCATCCGTAACATCGCTCGCAACTGCGTCACACTCAAAGCTGGGCCAATCCCATGACCGGTCGCATCAGCCAGGAGAAACAGGATCTTCTCCGGCTGATCCTCACAAATCACAAGTTGATCATCCTGAACTTTCAAGCCGATGATGTCATAGGTATCCCCGCCGGTTTCATCTGCAGGTTGACTCCAGGCATCAATCTCAAAACCGTTGACTTTAGGCAAGACACTGGGAAAGGTCTTCTGCTGAATCTGTCGGGCAAGTTGCATGTCACGTTCGAGTTTCATCAGTGATTGCAGACTCTGGCGCATGTTCTCATGCGCGCCAGCTAACGAGCGAAACTCGCGCACGTCTGACTTGACGCGACAGGGCTCGTCGAGCACGCCACGACTCACACGTTTCATGTCCTGCACCAGACATTCAATGGGTTGTGAGAATTGACGGGCAAGCCTGGTCACGTGATAAACACTGACGACAAAAATCAAAACAAGGATGGCCCAGACAACTTTCTGGACCCATTGAATCTCACCCATGATGTCGGACTCGGGAATGAGAATGGCGGTGGCAACATGTAACTGTTCACCCAATGGTGACAATTGCCCTGTCCCCCACCAATACTCGCCACTGCTGTAGAACCGAATGGACTTACCCGGTTGCGCAGGATGTTCTTTCATGGTCTGAATCGCATCATTGAGCACTGTCAGATCAAGTTCCTCAGGACGCTTGAGCAGGTATTGATCCTGATCCTGAACGTTGAGAAACTTCTTGGCATGAGGCAAACCAATGACGGACAAATCGGATTGAAAATTCTCATCCACACCGGTTAAGACCATCACCATCCCGCGCGTGCCGACCACCATTTTCGTGGTGTATCGGGAGATGTCTTTTAACGTCAGATCAATGGCAATGACATACATCTGCCCATCAGGATTCTTCGTCGTGATCGATGCGGTCACACCGGGCAGTTGTGTCGTAAAAAAACGATAGGGATTGGTCCAATGGACCAGTTGATTGTTGGTTATTGGCTCATGGGGTTGATCAAGCGATTGACGAACTTGCAACGCGCCTTCAAACCAGGGACGCTTGCGCGGATCATATTCCAGGACTTCGTTTTTTATCTCAGGCGACCGTGGATTTTTGTCCCATCGCCAAATGATAAACAAGTGATCTGCAACATCCCCCTGCGTCCGACGCATCTGCCAGGAAGACTGATTTTTCAAAAGCATGTGTTCCCGCCCCGCCTGGTTGGCAATGACGATGGCAGCGATTTGATCCTGCTGTTTGAAGGAGGCTTTTAGCAGTCGGTTGAGTTCATCGGGTTGATCCAGATCAACCAGGCCTTGATCGACCCATGTGGCAATGCGATCCAGTTCGTTGGTCACATCCGTAAAAAGTGTCTGGACCTGCAACTGAATATTGGCTTGAGTTTTATCAATAATGGAAGTTGCCAGATAGGAGACAACATAGCGCGAACCAAAGAACATCAACGCCAAAAGCAAACCAAGCGACACCAGATTCAACGTCAAAACACTGACAAGCAGACTGCGGCGGATGGTCATCGGTGAGCGCATAGGCTAACGGTCCATTGCATTGAAGACAGGTCAATTCACGACATTGTGTTCGCTGTGACGCAGGGCATAGCCACCGGGTTCGTCCAAATCGACATAACCGTCCTTGAGGCGTAACACACGTTGACACCGATCTGCAATGCCTTCGTCGTGCGTGACCATGATCAAGGTCATGCCCTGCTCGTGGAGTTCATCAAAGAGCTTGAGAATCGACTCACCGGTCTTGGAGTCGAGGTTACCTGTGGGTTCATCTGCAAAAAGCAGTGACGGTTTATTGACCAGGGCGCGGGCGATGGCAACACGCTGCTGCTGACCGCCGGAGAGTTCTGACGGGCGATGATGGACACGGTCAGTCAACCCGACACGCTCGATGGCTTCCATGGCATCACGGTTACGATTCTGACGTGGCATGCCCTGGTAAAACAAGGGGACCTGTACATTCTGGATCACAGTCAATTGCGGGATGAGGTTAAATGCCTGGAAGACGAACCCCAGATTCTCTCGGCGGACACGCGACAGATCATTGTCAGGCATGCGGGCGACGTCTTTACCTTCAAGCAGATACTGCCCGGAAGTCGGACGGTCCAGGCAGCCGAGAATGTTCATCAGTGTACTCTTGCCACTGCCGGAGGGTCCCATGATGGCCAGGTACTGACCGCGTGGCACCTGCATATCCATTTCCCGTAATGCATGCACTGCCAACTCGGATTTACCGCGCTGGTAGATTTTGCAAATGCCTTTGAGTTCTGCAACAAAGTCCTGTGCCATGTGACATAGTTTACGAACTTGCTTCAAACATTGCATCTGGATTGGCGAAAAAGCATCATCTCGCTGGCAATTGTGCACAAACCTGATAATCTTTGACCCCTTATGCTCGATCAAGCAACCATCATGGGACTTGTCTTTGCCGTCTTCCTGGTGCTGGGGATTGGAGCCTGTCTGCGTCAGTTCAATTGGCTGACGCATGAGGCGGATGAGAGTCTGCTCAAAGTTGTCATTCGCGTGTTGATGCCTTGCTTTTTTATCAATCACGTGGTTGCCAATCCCAAGTTCATGCATTTTACAGACGCCTGGCTTCCCCCGACCATCGGCTTTGGGAGCACCGTTGTCGGATACATCATCGCCCTGATCTTTGCCAAGCTTTTTGGTAAATGGGTCGGTTTGAAATCGCATGTCGCTCAGCACACTTTTGCCCTGTGTGTCGGGACGTTTAACTATGGCTACATCCCCATGCCACTGGTCGAAGCGATGTTCCCCAATGACAACGGCGCGACCATGGGGACGTTGATCGTACACAACCTTGGCGTTGAGATTGCAATCTGGACCGTGGGGCTGCTGGTACTTCAAGGCAAGTTGGATCGCAACAGTTGGAAGCGCGTGATGAACCCGCCGTTTTTTGCCATCCTGTTTTCACTGTTGATCAATCAGTTCCGCTTGTATGAAGTCGTGCCAAACGCGATTGGGGTGGACCTGTCATTTTTGAGCATGCCGATCAAGCTGCTGGCACAGGCAACAATCCCGATGGGCTTGATCATGGTGGGCGCGACGATGGCAGACCAATTTGCCCAGGCCCGGACACAATTACTTACAAGTTGGCAATCCGCTTTTGCAGGGATCGTGCTGCGGTTGGTTGCCCTGCCGATCTTGTTCATTCTTGTCGCGTCATGGCTGCCACAGGTGTTTCACGGATTTGATCTCAAGGAACTCAAGACCGTGATGGTGATCCAGGCAGCGATGCCCTGTGCAGTCTTCCCGATCGTCCTGGCCAAGCACTACGGCGGAGATACGGCGGTGGCGCTGCGGGTGGTCTTTGCAACCAGCATCATTGCCATCCTCACCATCCCGACGGTGATCGCCCAGGGTTTGAGTTTTGTCTTTGGTTAATCGCCACTTTGTCTCTAAAATACATGTCTCATGAACAAACTCACACCCGATCAGGAATACAATCGCATTATGTCCGTGTATGGCAAGGACGATCCGCTGGATGCACTCAATCTTGTCGAACGACAGCTCCACACGTTAACCCAACGCGCCCAGATGCTCCTTGGCTTATGTGGCATTGTGATTACCGTCACCGGCTTTTCAGGTCGCATCATTGCAGGGACCAACCGCATCGCGCAAGTGCTCATCGTCTCCGGCGTGGGGATCACCCTGCTTGCTGCTGGACTGGTGGTCGGGGGCGTGATGAAGCTGCGTTGGATCACGCAACAGCCGCCGGAAAGCGATCTGCCCGAACTGATCCGCAGTTCATTGGCCTATCGTGATCGGAAGATGCGCTACTATCAGAAAGCAGTGTTCGTGCTGCTGCTGGGATTGACCTGTTACGTCATTGCCATCGCCATCATGCTGCTTAACCCGCATGCTTCAACCGTCTCACCTGCTCGTTAGACCTGCTTGAGTCCCCACATTTTTTCCAGTTCGGGAAATACAACATCACCATAGGCAAGCTCTGCAAGTTTGGTATTCTGCTTGATGGCAACGGCTGCAGCAGCACCAGCACCTTCACCCAAGGCAACACTGTTGCCGGTGACGCGATAGCTTGAGTGTGCAAAGAAATCACCGCTGATACATCGACCTGCAAAAAGTAAGCCATCAACTTCGGCAGAGACCAACGCACGGTAAGGGATGTCATACGGCTGGGTCTTGCCAACGGGTTTGTCCTCGATACCACCACCTGCGTTGGTCTTGCGCGTTGCATGGACATCAATACCAAAAGTGCAGCGACAGACCGCATCATCAAAACGCGCGCCTTCGACCATGTCATCAAGCGAGACCGTGTACACACCCAGGGGTCTGCGACTTTCACGGACACCAATTTGCGATGCCGTTGCAACGATGCGAATCTTCGACCAACATCCGCCTTGCTTACGCAATGCTGCAATCATGTCATGCACTTCCTTGCGACTCTGAATGGTGGCATCAGAAATATCCTGTGCATTCAGGCCACTAAAGCCGTACTCATGGTTGGCCATCATCGTGAACAGGTCCGGGTAGATCTCAAACAGCGTCGGCTTGCCATACGATGGGTCCGCACCGCCTGCTCGCATCGCAGCACGCAGGTTCTCCTTGGGTGTTCCCCAATCATAAAGTTCACGATCGTGATACGGCTTGGTTAAATCACGTTCCAAACCGGTCAGCAAACAAAGCATGGAAAATGGCTGAGCCTGAATTTTCGACGGATCGTCTGGATCAGGACGACCATATTCACAAGTGCATCCTGCCTGTGCAGCAAGATCACCATCACCGGTGCAGTCAATGAACACCTTGCCCCCAATCGCCTGCCGACCGGATTTGTTTTCAACGATCACATGCGTGAGTTTTTTCTGTTCATCAACATGGGCACCAACCACCCGCGTGTGAAGCAGCACCTTGACACCTGCTTTAACGCACATCTGTTCAAGCAGCAGCTTCATCTGTTCAACGTCATAGGGACAGCCCGTTTTCACCGGCGGTTCTTCACCCATCTGGGCACGCTTGGCATTGATCTTTTCAAGTAACTCCGACATCACGCCATGTTTGTTCCCAGCATCAATGATCCAGCTCAGCAAACCCGTCGTCCAGACACCGCCGAGTTGCCCGTGGACTTCAAGCAGCCGGACATTGGGTTTTTGACCCAGTTGCCTCTGCATGCGAGCAGCACCCAATGCAGCAGCAACACCGGCAGGACCACCGCCACAGACAACAATATCAGCTTCCTCAGCAATCGGAGTCGGCTTGGCAATCTCATTGAGAAACGATGATGGGTTGAGTGTATTCATGCTCAAAGTATAGACCACGACGAAAAAAGCAGGTAGACAATCCGTACCCTTGCTGTGGTCATTTTAGAACCCGACTGTTCTTGAGACAGGATGCCTGATATGCACCAGGTGACATGGACATGACTTTCCGAAACGCCCTGCCGAAGTTGCTTTTGTCTTCATACCCGACTTCCATACCGACAGCCGTGACATCCATCCGACCAAGTCGCAGCAAACGACAGGCATGGTCAATACGCGTCCGACGGAGATAATCTGCCATCGGCATACCAACCTGTTGACGAAACAGACGACTCAGATAACCGGGATGACATCGTTGAGACTGAGCAATCATCGCCAGATTCAAGGGCTTGTGATGCTGCTCACGGATCATTCGTAATGCTCGATGCACCAATGGATGCATGATTCGGACATGCTGCTCAGCCGTTCGGTTACTGGCATGCGTCTCATAAAGTCCGGAGGGAATCCCAAGCCCCTGCAGAATCAATTCCACCGTCTGAATCAATTCGCTTAATTGTCTGGTTGCAGCTTTAATCTTCGTATGACTCAGACATGGCACCTGGCTCAATCGTCTGAACAATGCTGCTCGCACTTTAGGTTGGTTGGGTGTGAACTGGCGGATTTGTTCGCGAGCCTGTTCCAGTTGCCCCTTGCGAATCACCGAGCCAAAGTAAAACACACCCATGACGCGGTTTTCAAATCGTAATGCCTGAAAGATGTCGGTCAGTCCAAGGTAACAACACCCCACATGTGTTTGCATTTCGGATTTGACGGCAACTTGATTGGCAAGCGACTTACTCAACGGACATTGATGTGTGCCCTTGATGTGATGCTTGGCATAATCACAGAAAGGCCGGACATGACGTCGCAGCCTTTCTGGGAGTTGCAATTGTTTGTAGTCATAGGTGATACCGGAGAGATCCTCGAAACTCAGCAGTAAATCCGTCTGTGATTGCATCCAATCCATCAGATTGGCAAGAATCGGTGTCGTCTGAGTTTCCGCTTGCGTGGTCATAACACAACCATGATACCGACCACCATCAAGTTAACCAAGTGTTATTCAAACCAATCAGTTGCCACAACCACAGGACTTGGAACCTTTACCAGAGTCAATGGAGCAACTGGTGACCGTTTGATCCTTGAACTTGACCTGATTCCAGGGCATCTTGGCAAGCATCATCGCCATCCCGCAGTATCCGGTGAGACCTGCAAAGAGCAGGCCGCATCCCGCGAAACCGGCAAGTAACAACCATGCCGGATGAACAAAATGACCGAGGATGACACCGCTGAGAATCATGATGCTCACAACGATGAACACCTGCTGCTGCAAGGGCAAGGTCTTGGATGCAGATCGGACGACAGGAAGATTGGCTGCAACCCAGGCATCGGTCCCACCGTCGACGGAGATCACCTTTTCAAAACCGGCATCAATAAACTTCTGACCTGCAGTCTTGGCGCGACCGCCTGATTTACAGATCACATAGATGGGGTCCTGTTTGGATAAACCATGTTTGGCAGCAGTCTTCTCCGGATCGAGTTGATCAAGCGGCTCGTGGACCGCCTGCTGCGCGTGAACCTGGGCATACTCCACCGGTGTACGGACATCGAACAAAACGGTCTTCTGGTTCTCAGAGAGTTGATTCAATTCAGTTGGGGAAATTAGTGACAGTGTCATTTGACTTGTTCCTGTATTTGGCGTTTCTTTTCCTGGTGTGGTCGCATCATCATGCCACCGGACATGGTTTTGATTTGTTTAAATCCGTTCTGACGCAAAATGCGCGATGCATAGTAAGCGCGCTGTCCACCACGACAAACCACCGTGGTCGGCATGCCAGCGTCAAGTTCGCTGACACGTTCGCGGATTTCGTGTAACGGCATGTGCACAGCATTGGGCAGGTGACCTGCATCCCATTCAGCTTGCGTACGGACATCGACAATCTGATCACCTTCAGGCGGATCAGCAACGAATGATTCGAGATTGCGCAGATCATTTTGTGCTGCAAAGGCAGCCAAATGGACAGCATCCTTGGCGTTGCCGAAGGGAGGTGCGTAGGAAAGGTCCAGGCCTGCAAGGTCATCGATTGTGCCACCGAATCGAATGACCGTTGCGATGACATCAATGCGTTTATCCACGCCGTCTCCGCCAACGATTTGGGCGCCGATGATCTTGCCATCCACCGGTTGGTAGATGAGCTTGATCACCATTTCCTGAGCACCCGGATAATAACCTGCATGATTCTTGGCAGGAATGATTACATGATGCGTCTTGTAATCCATGGCATCAATGCATCGCTGATTACAGCCGGTCACTGCAGCCACTTTATCAAACGCCCGGACAATGGCGGTACCTAAAACGGAAGGAATCGGCGGAGATTGATCCGATGCAGCATGTTCACCTGCAACGCGACCCGCACGATTGGCAGGACCGGCCAACGGGATCCGCTGGAGAATGTCCGTCACACCATTGCGATACTCCACAGCATCTCCGACAGCATAAATGTCGGGATCGGAAGTCTGGGCATAGTCGTTGATCGCAATCCCGCCAGTCTTCCCAATTTCCAGTTGAGCAGCGTGTGCAAGTTCCGTACTCGGACGGACACCAATGGCAAGAATGACCAGGTCAGCAGGCAATGATGTCCCATCGTTAAGTTGGACAGCAGTCGCTTTGTCACCATCGGTTTCAAACCCCTTCAAGCCATTACCGATATGAAGCTTCACACCCTTGGCTTGCAGTTCCTCCTCGACCATGTGCGCCATTTCAGGATCAAGCGGTGGCAGAACCTGCGGAGCAAGTTCCACCAGCGAGACATCCATCCCAAGATGATGAAGCATCTCCACCATCTCCAGACCAATGAACCCCGCACCAATGACGACTGCCTTGGCTTGGTGATTCAGGTCAACATAGGACTTGATGCGATCGGTATCAGCGACATTACGCAACGTGAAAATATTGGATGAGTGAATACCGTCCATGGACGGAACAATCGGCGAAGCACCGGGGGCCAGGATCAACTTGTCATATTCGACGGTCTTTGTGGTTTCGGCTTTGCGATCCAGCACCGTCACGGTCTTGGCAGCACGGTCAATGGAGGTGACCAGATGGTTGGTCCAGACGCGGACATTAAACCATGTTTCAAATTTCTCAGGCGTAGCAACGAGTAATTTCTTGCGATCGGTGATTTCCCCGCCGATGTAATACGGCAAACCGCAGTTGGCAAAGGAGACGTACTCATCCTTCTCAATCATGAGAATCTCGGCATCCTCGTTACAACGACGTGCCCTGGCTGCGGCACTGGCTCCACCAGCGACACCCCCGACGATGACTATTTTCCGTGCCATATCCAATCCTTTTCGTGCGTGACTTAAAATTGCATTACAAAAAAAAATCTCACAGGCCCAGATGTATTTTGTCAGACAACTTGCGTTTATTGACAAACCGTAGACAATCATCTTGACTTGTTTGACAACCTATAATATCATTAAATTGCCACATAGCAATATGGAAATATAAAAATGTCAAAAAAATCCCCGCCCATGTCCCCACAGCAAATCAAGACCGTCGCCCGTATGTTCAAGGTGCTCGGCGATCCGACACGCCTTGCCATTTTAAAAATGCTCTTTGATCAACCGTTAACGGTGACTGAAATGGTTGATGCACTTGAAGCCAAGCAAGCTAATATTTCCAAGCACCTGGGGATGCTCCATGATGCTGGTCTGGTCAGCCGAGAACGCAATGGCAATCAGGTCACCTATGCTATCTGCGAACCGATGGTCTTTGATCTTTGCCAACTGGTCTGCTGCAAACTCCAGAAAGATGCTGTCCAGCAAGCCAAGGACATGGGGATCAAGGCCTCCGCTTTACGCTAGTGTGGTTTATTGCAGTTGTTTTGAAGGGCATCATTCCAAGGCAACCGAGTCAAGATGGCTCGGCTATTTGTACATAGTCCGGTCATCTTGGCCGGGTCTCAAACGCAACAGTGAGCCGGTCCGGGCCGACACGACCCGACTCACGAAAACATTGCATGTAACATACATTCCAGGTGCAACGAACCGCAAGTGTTTCTTTCACCTGGAATGAGGGACAGCATTTCAAGACAACCAAATCACGATGACTCGACGATAGACACACGGCCCGACAATGAACTCTGATCCGAGTAATACCCCTCCCGTCTAAAACGCGTGCCTCGATGAGCGCCGGGTGTCTATGTGGTGCAGGCCAGAAAATCCATCAATGCACTTGTTGTTAGCGGGATTGTTATGCCTCAACGCACAGCTTTGATTCGCTGTGTGCGATAGCGTCCGGGTGACATCCCGCTCCAACGTTTGAATGCGACACTGAAGGCAGCTTCGGAACTGTAGCCGAGTTGTCTTGCCAGTGATTTGAGATTGGTATGCGGGTTGGTCATCAGGATGGCAGCACGACGCATGCGACACTGCGTGACATAAGACATGGGCGTCTCACCCACCATATCCACAAACCGTGCAGCAAAGGCTGAGCGTGACATCCCCACGCGCTCTGCCATGTTCTCCACCGACCATGGTAAACCAGGATGAACATGCACCAGTGTGATCAGCGGTCCGATTTCAGGATCCGCCAGACTCGTGAGCTGTTCTACAGCATCAATCCCCACCGTCTGTAAAAACGCACGGTATGCCAGGATAAAAACCATTTGCAACAAACTGGCTTTGAGACTGACGTGGCCGGGTTCGACTTGCGTGGATTCAAATTCGAGAAGTTCAAAAATCTGCTTGAGTGTATGCGATTGCTCAATGACATCTGCAGACAAATGAATGTAATCAGGTAAGGCAGGCATCAACGAAACCTGATCGCGGTAATGACAGATGAGAATGCCTGTGAGCAGGTTGGTGGTGGCCCCCTGAGGATCACCAAAATGAACCGCCCTGCCGCTTTCCAATTCATCGACGGTCACCTGTTCAATGACAGACCTGGCCTGTGCGATATCCACATCACCATCACTGAGCACCAGTTCCGAAGGCTGCGTGAGGACAAACAGGTCACCTCGGTTGAGTTTAAGGTGTTGCTTTTTTTCAGCGACGTAGATATTACATTGACCGGATTTGACCAGAAAGAAACTGATCGGTCCCCGAACCAAACGAACAGCCCACGGCCGTCCCAGATACCACGGACCACTGCTGCGGCCGATGAGTTGGGCACGGATTAAGGCTTCACTGAGAACATCACGAATGGTTGGGCATGTTATATTGGCATCCATATCGGGGTTGCCAAAGCGATCAAAACTGATCAGGCTTTCCACTGCTGGCAGGTCTGGACATTCGTCAATGGTTTCATTTACGGGTGGCATTGTACTTCACCTGATATACCTAACCCCATACAAGATTATGGGTTGGATATTATGGCGCAATATTTGAACACCAATATGAATAATGGGGTTTTAAAGACGAACTCTAAATTTTTATCATGCTTTTACCTGATGGGATTTGGGTATAGTTGGCATGAAATTTCCCCTTGGATTAACAGGTTTTTTCAGCCGGATGTCTTGGGAACATTCTTAAATGACAATCATGTAACGAATAAAAAAGCAGAGACGATCCACATCTCTGCTTGTACCTTGAGTTATTTTGAGTGTGAATCAGTTTTGAGCAGGTGAGGTGGGTCTGAGCGTATATTTTAGTGTATGCGTCTGACCGGACTTCCATTTTACGGGCAATGACAGCTCGACACGACACATCTGCAAGCTATGGCGACGCAATCCCGGGTTGGCAAAAGTCAGCGTTTGATCGCCGTCAAAATGGATGCGAATCCCGTTGCCTGTTTTATCAGTGATCTGCAATTGATCTGTTGACACCTGGCCTTTTGATTTCCCATCAGCCGTGACGATCACGCCATTGGATTTGACCTGCCCCATTGGATACGGGAAAACTTCGATGAGTCGCTTGAGGTCCAGGTCTTTGGTTGCCGTCAACTCCAATGTGACGTCCATGGATTCGGGGTTAAAGCGATAGGTTCGCTTGTATTGCAGGGGTTGATTTTCAATCTTGCCATCAACGATCAACAGTCTTGCCTTGTCGTTGAATTTAAAGTCGTTGGCAAAGTAATCTTCCCAATACCGCATATCGTCATTCTCCTGAGCCACCAGGCCGTGACGATACACCGGCGACCAGTTGGTACTCATGATGGCTGAGCCATACTCAGGCGTCCAGAACAAGGACATCCCGCCACCGACATACGGCGTGACTTGACGGTTGTTGACGTTAGACGGTTTGTTCTCCGCGTTGTTGGCATAGGGCATACGATAATCATGCCGTTTACTGATGTAGTGATCCGAAGGCGCAGGATGCCCGACGTAGACCACCGCATAGTAGCCAGGCTGACGGACGGTGATTAATTCATCGTTGTGATTTTCGATAAAGGGTGTATCCGATTCAGCAGGGAATTTCGCTGAGGTATCCGGGTTATCCGAGTAGTACAAATAACGCGCGGTATTGAGATTCGAATGATGCGATTTGGGCGGATTGTTCAAAGCCTTGGTGATCATCTCCGCGTCCTGTTGTCTCTGTTCTTCATCACTCAAACCGATGCGAGACCAGACTCCGACTTCCGGCAGGACATCACTGACGATGCCCTTGGCCCCGCCCCATTGTTCGAAGTAGAAACCGTCACCTACTCGGTGATTGAAATTAAAACCACCGAGCATCCGCGTGTTACCCGGTTCCGGTGCAACGGTCTTGTTGAAGAAACCGTAGCTGTCACGCAAAGCATCAAGGATGGTCGGATCCTTACTCATCTGGTAGTACACCGCTTCATGCCAATGGGTCATGCCGATGTAGCTGGCGTCAGGACCGCATTGTTCGATCTGGTAACCACTGGGATGCGCCTCATCACGGAATCGCTTGGCATACTCGCGTGAGAGTTGTTCATAGCGAGGCAAGCCCGACCCCTGTGCAAAGGCTTCAAAGGCAATCAGGTAATGTGACGACTGGTTCCGACAGGTGACCATGTTTTCGGTGTACATGCGATCGACAATTCGACGCAGACCTTCGGTCCAGACTTCACGCACTTCGGGAGACATGTACTTGGCGACTTCGGCATAAGGCGGGAACGTTTTCTGAGCGACCGCAAATGCCATCATGCCAGCATAGTCCGTGTTATCTGCACCGACACCGCGCATGTTTTCGTCTTCACCCAGAACCATCAAGTCACGCAGACAGGCTGCTGCGACACGATAGAGCAATTCCTTTTTGCCATGATAGGGATTGATGGAAGATTCAATTTCATAGGCATGGCTCAAGCTTTCAGGCCATGACCGGCCGGGTGATGTCCCTGCATAGAGACCTTTGATACTGCCGAGTGTGTCCCAACGGTTTTGCGGGAAGGGTTTGTCGATGCGCGTTTGCCAACCGTATTGATCATCCCCGAGGCTGCCACCCCAGTGGCTATCGGGATCGACATTTTGCCCACGCAGAATGTCCGCAACACCAAGCATGAAAGCGTGATGTCCAAGCAGGTAGCGGTTACGGCTGGGGTTGGCCAAGTAGCCGTCACGGTAATTCTCAAGGGGCTTGATCAGTGCTTGAGCATCACCGACATTTTCCGGCTTGAGTAATTCCTTTAACAGTGCGGGAATCCTGGTCTGGAACTTGTGTGTAACGACCGTGCCGTCGTCCATCTGAATGACGGACGCCTTGATGGCGTTGGCAGCTTCTTTGGTCGGGCAGAGAATGACCGGGAAGCCCGAAGCACGGAATTTAAATCCGTCACTGCTGGGCAGATCGAATGTCAATAGTGTTTTGTGGGACTTGATGTCAACGTCCTGACGTTTGGCCTTCTCATTGGCATCGAGAAGCTTCTTGCCACCCGCATCATGCACGGTCAGCGGCATGCCGGTGATGGTCAGGTATTGGGCATGCGGCGGGACATAGGCATAGGCCTTGGTGAGATTGGTATCCCATGGGGTGTACCAACCGTTTTGAAAACTAATGCCGTAGTTGACGGGCTTGGAAAAATGCAGTGTTGCCACGGAGTTTCGCGCTCCTGCAACGAGTCTGATTTGATGCACACCTTTGCCTTTGAGAATGAGCGTGGTGTCGTACATCAACTCCTGCGGCTTGGGCTTGACGGGAATCTGCAGCGGGATGCCATAGACTTCCATATCACCGGGGCCCAATGCATCATGGACCTGACCGGGCTTGACGAATTGCCAGAAGGTGAGATTTTCATCCGGATCATATGCACGGACGATGACGCGATCCCCCTCCTTGCGATGACCTTTGTTGATGGTCAATCGGACATTCACCGGTTCGTCCCCGACCACGACATAGACGGCTGCGGCCGGGTCAACGGCGAAGGGGCCGACGGTCATGGGTTGGGTTGCTGATTGCGCCCAGAGCGTTGTTGCCAGACACAGGGAGAATAACGTTGCGAACCAATACTTCATCATCTTTTCCGATACTTATTTTCAGTTGATCTGTTCAATACGGACACCTGCAAAATCACCATTGTTTGACAGGGGAATCTGCAAACACTGGACCATCTTGTGGGTCGTGGGACGCGGTTCGGTGAGTTTGAGTGGTTGACCATTAAGACTGATCATCTGCATCACGGCATCACCGTTTTTAATCTCCAACGTTTGTGGCGAGATCAATGTCGCCTGTAAATCGGCAGCCTCGGTGTACAACGGCAAGTTAATCCAACCTTCCGTCATCATGTTTGAATCAATTGCAGCAGAGACAATCACAGCGTTGTCTTCCAGCGTGTACTGCCAAGTTAATTCGCCACGAGGCTTGCGCAGTGAACTGGTCAACTGGAAAGTTTTACCCGGCAAGGTCCACTTGAACGTGGGCACTTCATCACCGGTGTAAAAATGCTTGGTCTTCTGAATGGTGCCAAACACACAGCTACGTGTCAGATCATTCTCATCGTCAATCTTGTTGCGTTTGGTGTTCATCATGGAGCCAATGACCATGCCAAAGTCGCGTGCCCAGAGCACGGTTGGACCACCACCGAATTTGCCCTGGAGACTGGCATGTGAATCGCGTCCGTCGACCGCATAGAAAACCGTGCCGAAGAGTTTGCCACGTTTAAATGCGATGTGACCGGGGAGTTCCCACGTGTTATTCGGTCCGTCACAGGGAAGCGTTACCATCTTCGGTTTTTCGGGCTGCTCAAAATAGGCTTCCATAATATGTGGCGTCCAACAGCCGGACATACTCGGGCGGTCAAACGCGCGAGGACCACGCGGGAGCATGGTACGAACCTGCAATTCCGCCCATTGGGGATTGTTGGCTTGATGCGGCATGATGATTGCGCCACCTGCAGAACCTTCCGGTGTGCGAACCATGGCCCAACGCGTGTATGCCAAGTCGAACATGCCTTTAGCAAGGTAGTCACCGGGATAACTCGGATGCGAAAGTAGTGACGTGGTGCGACAGTCAAACGCATTGGGACATACCATGCCATTATCTGGTTGCTGAAGCCAATAAAAACGCTTGAGTTCAAGGTTTTTCTGAATACCGTCGTGATAAAGCTTCACCAATACAGGGTCCGCTTCCTTGAGTTTACGGTATTCCATGTATGCTGCCACGATGCAGTATTGGTTGAGATGATCGTAGTTGCCATCTGGGCCGTACTGTTCGAGGTAGTATCCGGTGGGATGTTGACCGAACTTGGCATTGCGGCCGTAGGCACCGGTGAGAAATGCACGTGCTTGTCGTTCGAAGTAACCCAGGAAGCGTTTTTCACCGGTTGCCAGGTAGGTGTTGAGGTGACCAAGAATCATGTGTTGCCACTGATTGGATTGGTAAGCCTGGTAGTCTGCGATTTTGTCACCTGCTGCGATGAGTGCTTCACGCCACAGCGCATAGGTTTCTTTGTCGAGTTTGTCTTTGAGAAGTACCAACGGATGTGCCATCGCACCGTCATAGGAAAAGAACACATGTGTCAATGGATAGTTGTTTGACCGGAACGTACCTTCACGCATCAGGTCATCGCCCTGCATGGAGACGAAGTGATAAAACGAACTGATGATCGCACGATTGATGATCGCCGGATTGTCGTAATAGACATTAAACTGCGAAGGGACCGTCGCCACGGCTGCCAGAGAGGAAGCATCACCAAAAGAACGAACACCGCCATGCAGGAACTCACGCCAATCCACTGGCGGTGTACCATCCGGTCGAATGGCGACTTTTTCCGTCGCACCCATGTACGGATCGTTGATGTCGATGATCTGATGTGCCAACTGATCACCGATGGTGGACAAGGCTGCATACTTGCCAAACATCAGACACTCGCGCATCGGATCATCAATTTTCTCCGGCACGGTTGTCGGGTGTTCCACATCAACTTCAAAGTCCTTTGGCTGACGCGATGCCATCCATTGCCGGACGCGAGCTTGCAACGGGCCTGCAACAAGAAAGCCATCGGCTTCCACGGTGCCACCTGTAAGGGTACGCGCTGCTTTTTCCGTCGGACATAACAGTGCAGGCACACCATCCATGATGAAGGCTGCGCCCTGACGGTCACACAAGTCCAATTGCAGGACGGTGTCCGCAGGTGCATCCGTGTCAATCATGTAGCGTCCCTGCTTGTTGCGTGCAGCCATTGCCAGGACTTTGCCATGTGCGTCACTGATGCTGATCGGTTTTTCGGTTTGACCAAACTGTTCGAGGATGATGGTTTTGACGGTTCTGGGCGTGTAGAGATAGGGCTTAACAGGCGTCGTGTCCGAAATACCCAAGGCCATCTCGCCACGGACACCCCAGATGTCGGTTTGGGGTAAGCCAATCGTAAACAGATCACCATTGCGTCCGCCCATGATCGAAACGCGATAGATGCCCGGGCCAGCAGATGGAACCGTGAGGATGTAGGACTGCTGTTTTTCTTTTTGCTCCGTGAGTTCGATGACAGCAAGCTGATTGCCCTGCGGTGAAACCACTTTGGCAATGCAGATCGGTGTGTAAGGTTCACTGCGTGAGTTATCCGTGCTTCGCTTGATGAGCACCTTGCCCGGACCTGGTTGGCCATATTGTGCCAGCATGCCAAAACCACGAACGCCTCCCCCCAATGCGTGATTGAAGGTGCGTTGCAGGACAGGAAAAGCTTTGCGTTGGTCCGCGGGTAGCGCATCCAGTTGCACCACATGGCTATTGGAAGTTGTGACCGCGGGACCAGCATCAGTGATGTCATTGAGCTGAGCGGGCGGAACTGCCAGAGTTTGTGAACAGGCGACATGCATACTGGTAAACACGATCAGAGAAAAACAAAGCAGGACATTGAGTGAGTGTTTGAACTTCACAATAACAGCCTTGCCAATGGGATGGCTTTGAAGGTTAATTTTCAGAAAATGATTTGAGCCGGACAAGGGATGGATGTCGGACAGTTGGATTAGAATTTGTACTTACGTTTGCTATGCAGCCACCATTGCTTGTCATTGTTGACATAGCTACTGTCTTTATTTTCTGACGTCGCATGTCCATCAAGGAACCACATGTTGTAAGTTCCATTGTGGCGTTGTTTGTCGAACCCATCGACCCACCATTCCGGTTTGGCATAGACGCCACCATCCGTGAAATCCGAGTCCCAGAAAATGCTCGACTTACCATGTATGAAATAGTAATCGTAGTGGTTGCGTTCGTAGCCCCAACGCTGAGAGATCATCGTATGTCCCAACGTGGTTGTTGATACAGGGTTATCCTTGTTTGCCGGACAACGTTCAACTGCAACTGCCGGCATGAATTCGTGTGACGCATTCCACCACATCCGACCATCATCACGCGGGCCGGAATAATATGGACGGTACAACAATAGACCGGGGATGGTGTGTCCTTCGCGTGTGACACCACCGGTTGTTGTAAAAAGCATATCGAAATCGTCCATGTACATGATCGCAGCGGTACCAATCGTGCGATGGTTTGAGAGACATTGCATCATCTGAGCGCGCTTCCGTGCGGCCCCCAATGCGGGCAAGAGAATACTGATCAACAGCGAAATAATGCTGATCACAACCAATAACTCGATGAGGGTGAAGGCTTGTTTGGCTGTTGAACGTTTCATGGCAAATCCTTTCAGTGAAGGCGTTCTTATGGTGCGAGCGTGTCGAATGTTGTGCGTGCAATCTTGCTGAAGCGGACATCATCAATGATGCCTTTGAAGGGATCAGAACCGGTCTGACCTTCTTCACCGAGACGGAAGACAAAACGGCCTGTGTCGAACTTGAACTTTTCAAGATGCAATTCAACAAGTGGCTTGGGCGAAGTTTCCGTTACGGTTTGTGGGTTGAAATAGAGCTTGACCAGTGTGCCCTGATCCTTGGGTTCGATGGTGTATGCCACGTGATACCACTGCCCAGGTTCGGGAATCTTGTCCAGATACCATGTGACGTATTCCATTTGGGCTTCGTGTGTTTTCTTGGCATCGCGCAGCAGCAGGGTCAATTCAGTATCACCGTCTTTGTCCTTGAGAAAGTAAAAGTGAAGCGGTGTCCGCGAGCCGGCATTACGCCAGAGAGTCTGACGGACGCGACCGGGTAAATCCTTTTTGTCAGGCCAGCAAACCCAGGTTTCAAAAGTCTGCGTTCCGGGATTGTCAAGCTTGTACTCAGGCGGCTGGAGATAGCGATTATCCTTATTGCCCTGCGGATCAAAACCGTCTACGGCTTTTCCAAAGAGTCCGTCGACAAACTTAAGCGAACCTTCGCCATTGACTGTCATATCCATCTTGTGGCCACTGGCATCCTTGACGAGAACAGGATCCGTATCGACCTCGTTCATGGTCCATAATGCAAGGGTGTTTTCATCAGCCTTCTGTGCAGTGGCAGCAAATGCCCGGGCCGAAGCGACAAGGAGTAAACACCCAACAAACAATACGAAAAATCTATGCATAAAAATGCATCCTCAATATATAGAACAAAGAGCAAAAACACCTGTTATTCAGGCTCAACTACGGGCAGGTCCAAGGGACCGGCCATCGAGAAAATCTGTTTCAAGTTGCATACTCACCGGCAGTGCTTTGGGATCTGCCAGGCGTCGGCGAATGAGCTCGGGAATCGCTTTACCGATTGCTGCCATCGGCAGAACCACACTTGCGATTTCCGGGATGTTATTCTGTTGGTTGAATGTACCGCCATAACTGATGACACTGACATCTTCAGGAACCTTCAGACCGCGTTGCTTGAGAAGGTCAATCATCGTCAATCCGATTTCATCAGCGGGGGTGACAATGGCGGTGGGCTGTGGACGTAATTGCAGGAACTGGTCCACGGCATCACGGACCACATCATCAAGCGACTGAATCCGCCAATCACGTTCCACGAGAATCATGGGCTGCTTGAAACGACTGACCTGACAGTAGGCAAGGTTGGCCCAGGCGGCATAGCGCACAGCATGGATCGAACAACACAGACGATCAACGAGACAATTGCTTTCAAACATTTCGCCCCACTGGTGTGTTGCCGAGTGTCGGTCAACGATGCCAAACCAACCGATCTCACGATGCCCCAACCCCGTAAGCTTGTTGTAAATCATGGCAGCGGAACGATGCTCGTTGGTATAAACCGAATCCACACCCGATTGATGGTCGTAGGACACGGCATAAACAATCGGGAGCATTTCGCGCAACACATCCAACCAATCCGTGGGAATCGGCTGACGTAATACCAATCCATGCGGCTTGTTTTTTTGAACGTCACTGACAATCTGATCCAGACTTTCAAGTTCAGTCATCATTAACTTGCCGCCGGTGACTTCCAGTTGCTTTTGAAGTTCCCCAGCCAACTGATGATGAAGATTGCCTTTGACAGGATGGCATGTGGTTTGGTCCTTGATATGGATCTTGTCTTCGCCAATCATCACCCGTAGATGCAGATCAGAACCAGCCTGACCGTTTGCAAGCTTGCGATACCCAAGACGCTGGGCAATCTCAACCACTTTTTCTCGTGTCTGCGGGTTGACACGCCCCATCCCTCGCAGAACACGGGAAGCCGTCATGGTGCTGACGCCGGCATGTTTGGCAATATCTTGGAGTGTTGCAGCCATAATGTTATTCTACCATCCTGTATTGCTTGATTCTAGGATACCAACCTGAAAGAAATCAACCCAAGCCCTATAAAAAAGTTAGTTTATCACTATCGACAAAGAAAAATGGGCCAACAAACCGCATCATTCCCATCAAACTGACATATAAGCCCCTGTGAACAAAGGCATAGCAGCTGAATGACACATCGTTCCATGCCTCTGAAGATCACTTGTCAAGATGGAATTTTTGCCAAAAGTACAATAGACACAAGACAGTGCGAAGTTCAACTGTTAAATTACCCTCAACATTTCAAGTAAAAATGTTACATGCTGTGTCATGCAAGGATGCAAGTACATGTCTGAGGTCTCACCAGAGAACCCAAACCCAATGGCAAGTCCACTTACGACCAATCAACTTGAATCTGATCATTTCAAGCAGATTCTCAATACGCTGACAACACAGGTTTGGTTTAAGGATACCCTGGAAAATGTCCGTTGGGTCAACCAGGCCGTCTGCGATTTCATGGGGATGCCATTTGACCATATCGTTGGAAGAAACATGGCTGACCTTCTTTTGAAAGGTGACTTACAGAAGGTCAAGGAAGCCACACAAACCATCGTTGAAACCGGCCAGCCGATACTCGGGCGCATTGTCCAAACGCAATATCACGCCGATGGTAAAATGCGTTGTTTGAAAATTGATCGTATTCCATTTCTATCTGATCAAAAACAAGTCCAAGGCATACTCGTCTTCTGCTCGGACATTACCGAACTCCACGAGACGCAGTCCAAGCTCCAACGCGCAACGCGTCTGTTTGAAAGCTTCCAGCATCATTCTCCCATCATGAAATGGGCGCAGGATGAACATGAACGCTACATCATGATCAATCGTGCATATGAAGATTTTCTTCAGGTGAAAGCATCGGACTTGATCGGCAAGACACCGGCGGATTCCAGATCACCCGTGATCAATTCTGCTGTCATCGGCAAAGCCGTTGAAACCACGCGTCAGATTCTAAATAGTGACCAAGCCATGGAATTTGAAATCCAGATGACGCGAAACGGCATGGTCCATACGCTGCTGGTCACCAAATTCCCCATGGATCTGGGCAACCATCAAAAAGCCGTCGGGGGCCTGGCGATTGATATCACCAATCAAAAGGAAACTCAGGAACAGTTGTTGAAGGTCAAGCAACGATACGAGTTTGCCATCAACGGCACAACCGATGGCTTGTGGGATTGGGACATTGGTCCGTTCTGCTGGTATTCCCAGCGTTATAAGGAAATTCTTGGCTACAGTGAAACGGATCACTTTTCCAATAAAATTGAGGACTCAACGGAACTGATTCACGTCGATGATCGGCCGTATGTCTGGGAACAGGTTCGCAAATGTCTCGAAGAAGACGCTCAGTATGATGTCGAATTTCGTATGAAGTGCAAGGACGGCTCGTTCCGGTGGGTTCGTGCCCGCGCCAAAGCGATGCGCGATAAAAACGGCAAGGCGATACGCATGAGCGGTTCGATTCAGGACGTACACGATCGCGTTACCGCCCAGATGCAATTGGCTAAAACCAATGAATTGCTATCAATCCGTAATCAGGAATTGGATCATTTTGCCCATCTTGCAGCTCATGATTTACGATCACCACTTCGTACCATTGCCGGATTCGGGGGGTTCCTCCAGGAAATGATGCAGGAGCAATGGGACAATCCGCAGGCCCGCGAATATCTCAGTCGCTTGTTGGGTGCAGCCGAACGCATGGAAGGACTCATCGACTCCCTGCTGACCTTTTCACGCGTGGGGCGTAGCGAACTGGACTTCTCCGCCACGAACCTCAACGAAGTTTTGGAATTGGTTTGCCAGGACCTGAAAAATGAAATCGATGAGTCCAATGCTCGAATTGACAGTCAAACCCTGCCTTCGCTTGAATGCGATGCCATGCTCATCGGGTTGGTCTTTCAGAATCTGCTGAGCAACAGTATCAAATATTGTGTGGATCAATCCCCCGTGATTGAAATTCAAAACTTATCCAATGAGAAGCAGCATATCATCTGCATCAAAGACAATGGAGTTGGTTTTTCTCAAAAGGATGTCACACAAATCTTTGAGCCATTTAAACGTTTGAACAATCCTTCGCGAAAAGGTTCATCCGGATATGGTGTTGGGCTTTCCATATGCAAACGCATTATCGAGCGTCATCATGGTCGAATCGAAGCTCAATCCACCCCAGGTGAAGGTGCGACTTTTTATATCCATCTTCCGTAGGAAAGCGTTTAGGGGGACGGGCACCTACCTGCTACACGAAAGTTATATGTTTTTATACCCTGCATCAGGGACGATTTAGTGTAGTCACAGATAAATTAACCTATTATGATATAGGCATGTAACAATGGATTGTTTACACTGCATATAACGTAATGGTATGCATATCTCATATATCAAAGGCATGTTTCGTACATGCCACTGGTCAATAATGCATACACAGGATAAGAACCGAATTAAATGATACCCCAGAACCAACTCAGCACGCTCATACTTGATGATGATGATGATCACGCTCGTCTTCTGGAACTTTCGCTTGCAAAACTCAGCGATTACCAGTTTTCCGTCAACAAGTGCTCCAACATTGATCAGGCGACACAACTGATCGACACGCATGAATTTGACCTGATTTTTGTGGATTATCGCTTGGGGGGTGAAACTGGCGAAAGCTTTGTGAATACTGTCCGCCAAAAAGGATTGGATGTCCCGATCATCTGTATTACGGCAGTGGGTGACCACTACGCTGCTGCCGATGTCACCCGTGCAGGTGCTCAACGTTTTATGCTTAAAAGCGACATCCAATCACCGTTACTCAAGACCATGATTGAAGAATCACTTGAAACGGTCCGGGAATCACGTGACCAGATGGCACCGCAAATCCAGGCCAAGGAATTGATCGAACGTCTGACTCCTCGCGAGAAGCAGGTTTTGGAACTGATTGTCGAAGGCTTGTTGTCCAAGCAGATTGCCTTGAAACTTGGTTGCGCTGAGGGGACCATCAAACTCCACCGTTCCCGCATGCTCGATAAGACTGGATCTCAAACCACAGGTGAATTGGTTCGCATTGCCATGTTGGCGCGTGGGCACCTGACGAATGAGACTCAAGTGTCTTAATACAAGGCCTCCACCAAAGTTATATAGCCAAACGCCCAGGATCGTCCGATAATAATATCACATCACGGTTAAGTCAGAGAGGCAATTATTGAGGGACGGGGTCCTGACATGTCCTGAGAAGGAGCTTGCACATGTCTCTGATGACCGAAGACAAACGCTGTAGTGGAATGGATAGCTACACAGGGAATCTACAGCCAGTTCGTTCAGAACTGGTCAACCGTATCCGTAAACAGATTCAGGACGGTACCTACGATACTGATTTGAAAATGGAAGTCTGTATAGAAAAACTGCTTCATGTTTTTCAAAGTACTGCATCTATCGATGAAGGTGTTTGAAAAACATCAAACAGTTTGTTCTTCCAGCCTATTTGGCTGGACTCACCATCCATAATGGAAGATAGAGCGGAATTCATTCTGGACATCCCCCCCGGGTTGCCCAGACGATGTTCGGCTCAATGTTGGATAGACGCCTGTTTGCCCGTTGCGTCATATCACGTTGATCGTACTATCGACAAATTTGAGATGTTTCAAAATACAACTTTGGTTTAAGTTCCTTTCTCAATCCGACTTACCATTTTACCCCAATGCACTTATTTTACCGTCTGGCAAGTTATTTGAACGTTGGTGGGCATATCAGAACCGAAAACTCGGTTTCTGATCCACGGTTTTCAAGACGTAGCAAAAGTCGGTTATAGCCCTTCTTGAAAAATACCTTTCTGGATCCCTCACCGATACGCCAGTCACTGTGACTCCTGTCATCCCAGACCACCAGGTCATTGATCCATAATTTGGATGAATCATCGCTGGCGACGGCTAACAGCATGTCGGTGTTCTCTTCAAAATGGACTTCGGTATAGGCATAGTAGACCGCATTACTCCGTTCATTTGGCGGGACGACCTGTATCCGACCGGATTGGGTAAACTGCCATTTGAGCTTCATGGGCTTTCCCTTATCCGGTCCACTTGTCTGCTTTTTACCGAGATACTCAGCATCAAAATCAACCGAAAGTTCCGGCGGGAAAATGTCACGGTGATCAAGCTTCCCGTGATTCTCCCACGGTCCAATGATGTACCAGGTATCAAGATACAACCAGCCGTGACGGGGGGAGTCCTTGTTGAACTTCTGCCCGGGCAAAGCCTGAGCCATGACCTTGTTCCCCGGAATGTTGATCCCCTCCATGTTCTTGGGTGCCACATCATCCGGATCAGAATAGGTGCCTGTCCCACCTTCCGTTTGCCGGTGATCCCCCATGCCTGCAGACGTTGCTGTCGAGAGCCCCATGGCCATCTGTCGCATGATCGATGACATATCCACATTGGCCTGACTGCCTGCAGCAAATTTGCTCATCATGGCACGGGCGCGATACATCTGTTGCGGTGACTGACTCCCCAGTGCCTTACTGAGTTGGGTCATGCCCTGAGCCTGGGAAACTTTATCCGCAGTCGCCACCTTCATCTCGTCGACTTTCTTGACGGTATCCTGCAACTGCTTACGGAACGTTTTCAAATCGTCGCGTGTTTTTAGAGTCTCCTTCTGCTGGGCAAGTTGTTTGCCTAACTCCGGGCGTTGTGGGGGTGTGTGACTGAGATTCTTTTTGGCTTCCTCAAGTGTGGCATTCTGCTGCTGCGATAACTCGGCAGTTTTGATATCACTGAAGGTCTGATCCGCTTTCTCCTCCAACGCCTTGGCACGATCGTAAAGCGCTTCAGGTGGCATTTGCTCAAGCTCTTGTGTTGACATTTGTTCGGTGGGCTCAGGTGCGTTGGCTAACATTTCCTGTGCCTGTTGGATATTACTGTTCTGATCCTGCCCATCCAGGGATTGAAGATCCTCATCCAGGGCCTTGCTCATCTCAAGCAATTCCTCAGCAACACGTTTATCATCGCGTTTGGCATCTTTGTCTTCAAGAACGGCATTGGCCATATCCTGAAATTCCTGGGTCTGATTCTTGATCCATTCGTCACGTTCTTCGGCTCTGGGATCTTCCTCATCCGCAACCATCATCCGGGCAGTGGTGTTCATCTTCACTGCCTGCTGTCTGAGTTCGTAAGAGGTTTTATCTTTCTTGTGCTTGTTAATCTCAACAGCACGTTTCATCAGTTCGTTGGTCTTTTGGCGAATACGATCCAAAACAGCATCACGTGGTTCTTCAGTGATCTCCTTGAGTTTGGTTTCACGGATTTCCTCGAGTTCCTGATTCTGCTCCTGAAGTTCCTTGACCATTTTGACCATGTCGCGAACAGAGTGTTTTTCCTCTTCCTTGACCAGTTTCTCAACGTGTTCTTCGGGGAGTTCCTGCGTGCGTTGGCGTTCTTTTTTTTCCTTGAGTCGTTCGATGGCAATTTCGCGCAACGGCTGTTCTTCCATCGGCTCGGTATCCAGCTTGGTGACACCCAGAAATTCAAACTGCCACATCGCCCCGACAATCAGCAGGTGTATGCCAAGGGAGATGATAAGAAACCATCCCCCGCGGTGCTGACTCTTGATTTCATCGGCTATTGTAGTGTTTGTCATAGGTACGAATCCCAACGTCTTTAAGGCCTCTGAACTGGCAGGCATTCATCACTTCAACGACACGGTGAAACGGCGTCTGCTGATCCACATCAAGCCGGATACTACGATCGGGCTGACTGGCAGCAACATCACGGAGTCGATCGTGAAGTTGGTTAAGTGTTGTCGCATCCCCCTGCCAGTAAAAACCACCGTCTTTATCCACACCGATGACCAGGACATCATCACGCGGGGGCAACTTCACTGCGGCCTCGGAGATCGGTGGGTTGATGTCTATGTCATAGTCGTCCTTCTTGAGCATGGTGGCAACAAGAAAGAAAATCAATAACAGGAAGACACAGTCGATGAGCGGGCCCATCGAGATTTCTTCATCTTCATCAGTGTCGAGTTTCAATCGCATGGATTAAATCGTGTCCCTATACATTCGCCTGTAAACCACTTGTCCTCTACCTATTTGGCAGGGTTTCGCGTTTTGACCTCAACCTTGGTGTATTCCTGTAACTGGGCGATGTCCAATGCCTTGATCACAGTTTGGAAGGGTGTGTCGCGATCTGCTGCAAATTGCAACGGGCGATCCTTGCCACGAATCTTGCCCAGTTCATTGAGAAACGCGGACAGGTCATCAAGACGTTCCCATTTACGTGAACCATTTCGATTGGCACCAACCACTTTGAGATACTCGCCATTGACATCAATACCGATGACGTACACATCACTGTTGGCTTCTTCCGATAGACTCGTTGTCGGATCAGGCAACGTGATTGGAATCTGCTTTTCCTTGAACTTGAGCATGGTGGTTACCAGGAAAAAGATCAACAGCAAGAACACACAATCAATCAATGGCGATAAAGGCACCTGTGCATCGTCTTCACTTGTCAATTCAATTCGCATGATCGACTTCTTCCTGATGGCTTAGTGTTTGGACGTTGAACTACTTGAGCGTTTTGCCTGCTTCTCAGCAAGCTTGATCTGCTTGGCACGGGCTCGGGCGGTGCCGATGGGCTTGAGGAACCAGGCATCAATCAGACCTTCAATGGAGGTTTCCAGATCAGCCATGTACCCCATGATTCGCTGTTTGAGATAGTAGTAAATCCCCATGGCAGGAATGGCGATGGCAAGCCCGACTGCTGTAGTGATCAGCGCCTTGGCAATGGAATCTGCCAACAAGGATGCGCCACCTTCATCACCATAGATGGCAACCAGGGCAAAGGCTTCAATCATGCCAATCATGGTACCCAGCAAACCCAGCAAGGGTTCAAGTGAACCGACAACGGCTAGCGGATAAACGCGCTGGAGTTCATGACGCATTTCACGGACGCCAATATCACCCGCTCCCTGCTGAATGTGTTGCAGTTCGTTATGCCGATGGTCTGAGATAAAGCGAATGATTTTAGCCACGACTGATGGGTCATTTTCCACCAGCTCTTCGACTTCTCGCCAACGACCTTTCTCACCGAGTTCCATAGCCTGTTCGACAAGATCAAGCGGGGCAAAGTTTCGCTGTCGAATGTGAATCAGACGTTGGATGGCAACGCCCACACCGACGACGGAAAGAATCAACTGAGCAACAACGATCAGACCGCCTTTGTAAAGTTCAGCAATCCAATCAATCTCAGCTTCAATGGGTTGGTTGGAATCCAGTGCAACATCGGTTGTTGCATTGGTATCTGTCTGCACAGTCTCCTGATCCGGTGCCTGGTCCTGCGCAAAGACCTGATGCCGTTGAGCAAAGAACAACAGAATCAAAAGGAATGTTACAGAAAACAACACCAAGCGAAATGGCAAAAACCTCACACATGTCTCCTTGTCCATGGGATTCGGTCGCTATCAGGTAGGGTGCGGTGGGAGCGACCAAAGCTTTAACCATGGATTTTGACATATTTGATAACAAATGCCAAGTGCAATTTTCAAATCAACTCAGATGATGCGGTTTATGCCATGAAATAGTTGATCATGGCAGGCAATATTGATCCGCTTTGAGGTCCGTCACAAAGCCATGTGCTGGGGCATGCGTGATCATCAGGGATGGCTTGGCGGCCTTGGCGGTAAATTGTGGGGTCACCCCACAGGCCCAGAACACCGGCACGATATCGCTGGGAATCGCGTCCACCGGTTTGCCCCATATCGGGTTGGTCAGATCAGCACCAATCTCCTCCGGATCACCAATGTGAATCGGCGCACCATGATTCCAGGCAAAGCGAGCGGTCAACTGCGTGGCAATGATCGCTTCAGCAGCCTTCATCCATCGCATCGTCACGATCAACGGCCCTTCGAACTTCCCGGACCTGGCGGTGGGGATCGACGTGTTGAGCACCCAGACTTCCGGCGAGGGTTTGACGCCTGCGCGTTCAATGGCATGGTCGAATGTCAGTGACGAACCCATCAGTAATGCAACACTGTCATCCGACCATAAATCCGTAATGTCCGTCACCGTCCCCTGATCTTCACCATAGCGCGAGACAGCATAACGCGAGAGATCCGTTCGCATGTCCGCGCCAGGTGCAGCCAATCGCGAGATCGGATCACCTGCATCAAAGACTTCAATCACCGGGCAGGGCTTGGGATTGCGCATGCAGTAAACCAGAAAGTCATACGCATCAACCTTGGGTAAGACCACCAGGTTACACAAAACATTTTCAGGAATCAGACCACCAGTCGGACCACTATATCGCCCTTCCCGACAGGCTTGGCGGTGTTGCTCGGCATTTTCAAAAACAGGTTGGTTCACGTCACTCATTAAAAATCTCATTAATCCGTGGGGTTAAACGTCACACCTTCACTTGCTAAAGGCCAGTCATCGGTTCGGAAAGTCGGTGCGGGTAATCCGACACCATTAAACAGATTCGCATTGCGATAGCCTGACCAACCATATCTTACCGCGATCGGGCTGGCGACTTGATCGGATGTCACGATGACCTGCTGCCCATCGATCTTTGCGTCCGCCCAATGCCATTGCTTATCTGCTCCGGCGATGGCAAAGCCATTGAGCTGTTCACCTTTGATTTTCAAACCACCCTCAGCATGTTTGAAGTGAACCCGCGCTTGATTGCCTTCAATGGATAACGCATCAAACTCCGGGCCATGATACAGGACATCCTTGCCATAGATCTCCGCCTGCGCAGCCAGGGCCAACCGACGTCCGACAGGCAGTTTATCCAGGTAATGAACATTATCTGCCGGTCGCATCAAATCGTGACTGGCAACCATGTAGACGTCGGGCAAGCTGGCGCATTTCAATTGCATCTGACGCAACTCCGCGCCGTAGTCCACATCGGGGGAGCCTTTGTGATACCTCCCCGAACCATATGAAATCTGCACAGTGATAAACGGCATGTTCGGGTTGCCCCATGCCTTTCGCCAATCCGTAATCATGCGCTTGAACTTGGCTGGATAAATCGCAGCCATCTTGCTGTCCGATTCACCCTGATACCATAAGACACCCCGCATTGCATAAGGTGCGCAAGGCTCAATCAAACTGTGATAATGCTGCCCTGGCTTGTTACGCCACGCCATATCCGGCTTGAGAGTCGGCGGCGCTGGCTTTTTACCATCACCTGTTTTTTCGAGTTTCTTTTTCCACTTGCGGATATCAGAAGCAAGCTCGACCAGGTAGCGATTCTGGCGATTGGCAGGTGCATTGTAGATCCAGAACTGATCGTAGAACGCCTTGAAAGCAGGATCATTCTTTGCACTGGATTCAGGCACCCACGTGGAGATCACCGTCCCCCCACGATTGGCTGCAATAAGTCCGATGGGTACATTGAGCGATTCGTGCAAGGCTTTGCCAAAGGCATAATGGATCGCGATCCAGCGTTTGAGATGATTGGGATTCCCATCATGTGCAACGGCCTGCATCCATCCCACGTCAGCGATTTGTCCCGATTCATTCTGACCATAAACAAACCCTAACCGGACATCAGGCATGTTGGCATGGGATGCTGCTTCTTTCCCGCCAAGACACTGCAAAATGGGCCCCCCCATGTTGGATTGGCCGGAAAGCAACCAGACTTCACCGATGAGAATATCTCTGCGTTTGATGATTGTTTTGCTATCAGTCACGGTGAGTTCATGCGGACCACCTGCCTGCATGGGGGCAAAGATAACATGCCAATTACCATTTAAATCTGCCGTGGTGGACTTTTTCTGATCTGCAAGTTCAACGATCAAGGTATCACCAGATGGTGCTTTTCCCCAAACCGGTAAAGGTTTGTCACGTTGAAGAACTGCGCGGTCTGTGAACAACCCATTTAGCGATAAGTCTGAAACAGACGTTGTCCTGTTCTGATCATCTTTCAGTGGTGTCGCAAGAACATATCCTGCTTTCATATCTGACGGGCGCAGTGATTGGCCATTAACTTTGGCTGTGATCAGATAAAAACCTTCATGCGTCAGTGGTACCTGTACGGTCTGCATCACGGGCGTCATGGATTGAGGAATATCAATGGACGGCCCATCAATCACCTTACCTGTGATCTGGTCGGTGAGTTTGAGTTGATAGGTTACAGGCTGATAAGCCGATGCAGTGAGTTCCAAAGTAACGGTATGCCCAGGGGGGACAATACGCGAACTCGTGATGATACCTGCAACACATTGTTCTGGTTGCTGATCAGCTAAACGCAACTGCCAGGCACTGGGTAAGGCACCGGGGAATCCCAATCGTTCAAAGCGTAACGTATGCTGTCCAGCCTGAAGGTAAAGGTTGACTTCTTTGAAATCGACCTTGGATCGACGTCGTTGATCAATAGGCAGAACGTCATCCTGAGAACCGACACCTTCAACGAAGATCGGCTTGCCATCCACATAAAGGTTCCGACTCCATTCGGTTGGTACGCCACCCACCCACAACTCATACCAGTTGGACCTCTCGATAGCGACATCAAATTCAAGATAACCATTGGCGCCGCGAAAATTGCCTTGCTTTTTAGACTTTTGAGGATCCGACCAATCAGGCCAATTTAAATCCGCACGATCATAATCCCAACCCATTCGCTCGATGACCTGGCCTTGAACAGGAAGATGACTGAGCCCCAGAACCCCAAACATCAACCAGACGATCGGCAAAGGTTTACACATGTCTGCTGCTTTCTTTGAATGTTTATCCATTGATGATCATTTTCAGATCACCAGGATCCGATAGACGGCAGGTAAACCAGTTGGCTGTGCTGCCCGGGTGTGATTTAATGAGTAGAACGTTTTGTCCTTTGCGCAATTGGATCATGGCGGGACGTGGTTTCCAGCCATTAAACATGGCACCATCGATGGCAAGTTCCTCTGCATCACGGTTTGTTACAACCATCCGGCCGTTAATCCATGCATTGGCCCACCAGTCACAACCAATGAGTAACTGCGCCTGTCGATCTTCAGGACAGTGGATCACCGTACGGGCAAAGCAGACACCGGAGAACTGATCACCGCAGTGATATGGGAAATTTACCCCGGTCTCACTATGCTGCCCCACACACGCACACGTGTGTTGCCAGCGAATGGGAATGTCACGGACACCTTTATAGATTGCTTCAGGATGAAACGCTGTCTGTGGCGGGTAGACTTTTTGCATCGCGTCCAACACTTCGGTTAGGGGCTTCTGCGGAGCAAAGTTGGTTGCAAACGGCCCAAGTGTCCACCAGTTTTCAGCAGGCATGGCACGCCAACAGGGATTCAATCGGATAGCATAAAAACCAAACGGCTCATCGGCCTGAAGACAAATTGTCTGCTCACCAGCCTCCAGCACCAACTTCTTTAATGACCATGTATCAGGCAAACCCGGATGAGACACCTCAAACGTCTCGGGTAATGTTTGCCCATTAATCGTGATCCGTATCGAGATGAACGAAGCTGCAACCAATCCGATATCCAGTAAATATATGTTTTTAACGGGAACCTTGATTTTAAAGATCAGTTGGTTCTGCTGATTGCTGGTATAAACATCCCATGCTTTCCATCCCGGACACCAGTCATCTGACACAGTGGCAGCTGAAGGGGTATCTGTTTGCTGGATATGCTCCGCCAAAGCATGGCCTAAGATCACAGGATTAACCGGCGGCGCGTAGTGATCGGAATCATAACCCAATACCGGGGCATTCCCCGCAGTAATCCGCAGTACATCACCGCCACCCAACCAGTTTGCAGTTGAGGTGGCCTGATTATCCGTTGTCACCTTTAAAACCAATGGCCCATTTTGCCAAGGCAAATCTTCATTGAATCCGCTGACTTCCAAAGCATCATTGAAGATAGGCTTATATGTCAATGCAATGTCACAGCCAAGTAAAGTCACTTCGGTTGCATGCCCCAAACCATCCAGCCGGATCATTGGGCCCGCGTATTCTGAGAGATGAAAGTAGTACGTGTTACCACGTTGTGTCACAGGCCCAGCAACATGTTCAGCTTCCGTGTAATCGGTTCTTCGGGAATGACGAATGGCCTGTTCATTGATTTGCAGCCAATCACCAATGGTTTGAAGTCGTATGACAAATTCATCCTGAATGGTCCCGTCTGCACGTGGTCCTATCCCCAGCAATAAATTACCCCCATATCGCGCACATCGAATCAATGCTTTTTTGAGCGTATGCGTTGATTTAAACTGCCGATCGTGAATGTTGTAACCCCAGTTCTGATTGACTGTCATACAAGATTCCCAGCGACGCCCGCTGGCTGGCGGATTGACACGTTGCTCAGGCGTGCTGAAGTCTTCGGGTAAACCTGAACGGTCATTGATGATGATGTGAGGTTGGTGTGAACGAATCATGCTGTTAAGTTCACTTGACCGCCAGTAACGCGCGCGAATTTGATTGTCCTGAACACCAGGAACGACGCAACCGTCGTACCAAAGCAAATCGATACGACCATAATTGCTCATCAACTCACGAAGTTGTTCATGCGTTTCGTTAACCATTTTCTCCCAACCATCAGGATCTGCACCAGGCCCATGATTGATGGCAGGCCATTGCCAGCTTTTGATTGAGTAATACAGGCCAACACGTAAACCTTCCTGTCGCAAAGCGGCAATATACTCAGCGATCAAATCACGACCCGCTGCGGTTTGGACGGAATTAAACGATGTTGTCTTTGTATCAAAAAGACAAAAGCCATCATGATGACGTGTGGTTAAAACGACGTATTTCATACCCGCGCACTTAGCTAACCTGGCCCAATGCAACGGATCGTATCGCTTGGCATCAAACTGTCGGGATAGCAGATTGTATTCGGCATGATCCAGATTCTTACCAAAGAGAACCCACTCATTACGATCAGGATCGCTGAGAATGGAATAAAGTCCCCAGTGCAAAAAGAGTCCGAAACGCGCTTCATCAAACCATTGCATGCGATCCGCTTTGGACATGTGTTGCACACGATCCGTTGCAAATCGTTGTTGTTTCTTCTCGCAGATGGTTGATATCTGTGACATATTTTCTTACCTGTCATACTGCAAATTCATATCAGAAGGTTGATCTATTGACTCAGAATTTGATACTTCATAACGGCGAACCCATCGCTTGGTTTGGCCCGGTGCCAGATCAATATGAGTAAACATTTCAGGACAAAGTGTCCGATTGGATGCAAACAACCAGAACCGGATCATTGGCTGGTCCAACGTAATGGTTAACTTGAGATTGTCTGGTATCAGTGAAAGAATCAGTTGACTATCTGAAGTCTTGGAAAAACCATACATCGGTGTAAAAATCGTTCCCTTCCCCAAAGGAATCGCACGTTTACCTTTGAGACTCAAACGTGAACGTACGTTGTTGACAGCGATGGGTGTAAAGTTGAAATCGATCTGATAACGCTTGTCAATATCTGTATCATTGAGCCTGATAAAATTGTGGCTGTAATGATTGGAGACAATGCGTTTTGTCCCGGTGTTGGTTAGCTGATGTTCGATGATTAATCCGTTGGGTTGATTGGTCAGAATCAGCTCTTTAACATAACGATAGGCATATCCTTGGTGATCTTTAAGTGTTTGCATATATCGGACACGATCCTGGCTCGCTTGTGTCTGCCAATCCAAGAAAGTATCTGGTAGATAGGCTGATCCAAAAAAGTACTTATTCTCAACGGGCTTTCTGAGTAACCCAACACCCAGTTTGATAAATGACTCGCCGGGGAGTGCATCTTCATAACCAATGGGTTCAAAAAATTCTTCTGCAGGACCTGCTGCATGATCCACTCCCAAAGGTTGATGGTCATCGTGAAATGGAACAAAGATCGTGTTCTTGCCAACACGCAATTCCGTCATCTGCCCTGCCCATTCAAAACGGGCAGCACGATAAAAACCCTTGTCTGAATCAGGAAGTGGTAATACCGCGCGAACATCACCTTTGGACAGCGTTAAACGAGGCCAATCCATTTTGATTCGCCTTGGATCCAACTGCTCAGGAATTTGAGAGAAGATGTGTGTATGTTCCAAGTCACTAACCAACAATTCAAACCAGGTATCGTCACTGGCTGGTTGGGATTGGGGGAGCAGCACACACATTCGGTTAACACCCCGTTGGAGCTTGTTCCATGGGATAGCACCCGTTGCGGTCCTGTCGGACTTTGGTAGATCAATGACCTTTTCACCATTGATCCAAAGTTCAGCTGCGACATTTGATTTGAGCCTGAAACTGTAACCGGTGAAGGCATGATCGTGGTATAGATAGGTTGTCGCCAGTAATGAATGTTCTGTATCCGCAGTGACTCTCGAAGTCGATGCATTGGACGATTGCCTGCAAATGACAGGCATATCCAGAATGGCTTTCTGATCGACTGCATATTGGTTAATCAACTGATCCACGGATTGATCAACTTGCCCATACTGCCAGTGATTTGCAGATAAGGGAAGAAATTCAGCAATACGAATAATGACAGCGAGTAAACCGATGGGGCTCTTGGAATCCGTCGTTGAGATTTGCAATGGCAGTGTTTGTCCGGGCCATAGTGGTGTCGTGAAACGCGTGATCTGAATCTGTGTTGTCTCTTTTACATTCGCAGATACCGCCAGAATCTTGTCATATGCTGAGTATTTTAATGCGGGATAGCGTCCACCTGACAAGTGGTAAATCTCAATCTCAAACTTGCCCACGGATGGTAACGGCAGATTGATTTCCAACGCACCTTGGTTTTCCCAAAGCATCACCGGCGGTCCATCCACCCCATCCACCATGGCAGGTAGTGCGGCGATCTCACATTTTGGCAAGTCTTTGATCTTAATTAATTGCCGATAATCCAATGCACCTTCAGGCAATTGGATCGCCTGAGCAGCATGCGTGGGCAAACAACAATGACACAAAATTAGCAACGAAAAAAACAACCATTGAAACTTCATTTACTTCACCTCAAGCTTGAGCAGGCGTTGATTGTTAACATCTGCCACATACAACCATTGCCTTCCTTCATGTTCAACAGAAACAATTCCCATGGGTTTTGACATTGAAAGACTATCCCGATGATCCATATTGCCGAAGTGTCCATAACGGCCTAGTAATTTACCCTCGCAGGAAAAGCAGAGAATCTGATTTGTACCGGTGTCCGCAACCCAAATTCGTTGCTTTTGATCCATGGTAATCCCCTGCGGATCACGTAATGGCAGGACACCTTCTCCCTGGTGTAGTGCATAGCATGTCTGAAATTGTGTTTGCCCCTTGGAATCCAGACGTGCAATTTCACGTGTGGAACCGCCAGCAATAAGCAGTCCGCCATCAACGGTTGGATAAAGTCCATATGCAGACCAACCAAAACTTGGCCCCATATCCTTGATAATTGATGCTGATTGGATTTTTATATCATCAACCTTTAAAGCACTGATCACCAATGAGGGGCCACGACGCTTTAAGTCATTATTTACATGTTGTATCAACAACCTGCCCTGCTGATCGACTGTAAGATCAGTCGGCACTATATACGGATTGGGAACCAATGGTTTATTGCCATTGAGCATTTTTGGATTAAGCCAACGTTTACCATCTTTCCTGGCCCGGTACACATTTGTTCCTCGCGAATGTGAGAATAAACCACTGTTGGATGCAAGATACAGATCACCATTGGGGGCAAAAGCAAACGACTCGATATCTGCCCGGACTACATGGGGATCATAAACCACATCAATTTGATCCGTATCACCGGGAATTAGTCTGCATAGTTGATTGTCAGAAAGAAAATAGATGGCATCGCCATGTGCTTTGAGCTGTGTAATACCGCGAAGGTAATAGGGTTTGAGCGTTGATAGACTTGGGATTGCCAGTGAAGTTGGTTTGGCAGATATCTGATCAACCGTATATTGCTTGACGAGTAGATTGTCGGCGGCCCCAGTAATACCAACAGTTAAAGCACTTTCGTCTATCATGGCCAATGCATTGATCCATCGACCCGCAATTTTTTTCGACCAGGATTCCTTGATCCTTTTTGGTTTATTTTGATTAAATTCGATTGTATATGCTTTGAGCACTGCACTATTTCTTGATGCGGTGAAGATCATGTTGCTTTCGGGAGAAACCGCCAGATGGCTGATACCTTCTGAATCTTGAATATGTTGATCAAAAAGCTGCTGACCCGTTGTGTCATAACACAGCAAGTGATCATGACTGCTGATAAAAATGTGACCTTTACGATCCGTAGTCAAGCCAGCGATCTGATCCAAAGGTAAACGTAATGCTCCAGAGAGTGCTGCCCATCCGTCTGGGTATCGGTACAGGCCATAGGCATTTGGGGGATTCGTGATTGAAACAAGCATGTTGCCTGTAGCATCATATGCGATGTGATCATAGACACGACCCGGCAAGGATGACTTTACTTCAAGGAGTCTGCCATGCGTGGTTTCATAGATGGATGGTGGCCCCCAGCCTTTGACCACAGCCAGACGATCATCTGGCAATGCCCATAGCATTCTAAAACCTGAAAGGTATCGAGGGGGTTCAAGGCGAGGATACTTGGAAATATCCCCCGTTGGAATGTCATGATCCGCAACCAAATTCAAAGTCCGTTGATATTGACCATGCACGTCAAAACACATGATCTGCTGATCACTGGCAACATAGAGATTGCCATCAGTATCATGTGTCAAGGCATCTGGATTGCGAATATGTCCCCGTGTATCACCAATCACGTTTACCAGACTCACTTCCGGAGATTGGTCTGAGGGATGTAATCCACGCGGTGTCTGTCGTGCAAATAATGCATCTGGGTAAAATCCGGTCAGATCATAAAGGTGAACCATGTCAGGCAAAAACAGATTTGACCATGCACGCCAATATCGCCCCCCGGTCGCTGATCCGATGGCTTGATCCATATTCACTATTAGTCGCTTTGCCTGTTGATGATTAAGCTCAACAGCCATCTGTCTGTTGTAAAGCCTATCTCGCATCGGCTTGATTTGCTGGATCACATGTGAGACCTGCTGCTTAAACGCCTTAGACACAGACGCATCACACGAGGCCACTTTAATTTTATCAGTTGAACAGTAAAAAGCCTTAAGCATGTAGGGTGGCAATTCAACGGTTAACTTCGCAGAATCTGACAGGTATACTTCTTTATCATCAGTAGCAGTCAATACAGTTGGTTTACCGGAAAATGAAAGTGTCACTGAGACATTGGTATTCAGTCGATTAACCATGTAGAAAAACTGCTTTTGATCATGAACTTTCTGCCAAACTGCAACAGGATCACGCCCACCGGCTGAATCTGGTAATGGTTCAAACTGGATATCAGGCAATGCCCGATATTCACGGAGAAAAGGCAACATGACCGAAGGTGTACCCCAGATATGACCATTACCACCATTAAACAAAAAACTCGAATCATTCTCTGCTAATGCGATGGCATACAACTCACGTTCGTGAAGCCCTGATGGCGTACAGGCATCAAACGCGCTGTAACGCCTGGCCCCTAATTTCGTCCAGTCAAAATGTTTGTTGACTTCAAAGTAATCGGAGTAAAAACCAAAGCCACGTCCGCCAAGTTTTGCCAGTGTCCCTGAGAGCTTGCCAATCGCCTGTTCCCATTTGCGGCTATCAGCTAATGGCGTTGAACGTCTTCGGCCGTAAAGGGCATTAGGGGCAAGGACGATACCGGGTTCGGTTGCATAGTTTTGCGGATCAATCCCAATTTCGATAAGTTGATCAAGTGGGTCATCACTTAAACAAGTGTTTTGCCCCACGCCGTGATAAGGCAGGAACAATTGTGCATCCGGTTTCGCCAGCACAATCCTATCGCGAAGTTTTTGATGGAAGGCAAAGACTTTGTCGCATCGCCACTGATTCCAAAGCTCACGTTTAGGACCGGTAAGAAATTGGAAACGCTGCTTGTATCGCTGCATACTGGCATCATCATCCGGAACAATCACCCCAGTCTCTTTTTCAAACTGCTTGATGGTCCAATCACTGTAACCTACGGTGAGTCCGGGAAGCGCGTTCCACCCCTGCCACTGCCATGAGAGCATTAACCGTGAAGAGATACCAGCAAATGATTCACAGTCGGCCAAACGATCCGCCAATTCACCGAACACGCTGATGTACGTTTCCTGTACTTTGGGATGCAGAACGTTGTACACAAACGGCTTCCATGGTCCACGTAATGAACCATCCCGATTGACATGAACCATATCTTTTGCATGCTGATCTCTGAAGTGGATCTGGTCGTTTTCAACCCAAACCCCCATGACCACACGGTCAAAATTGACTTGGCCACTGAGATGAAATTCAGGGACAAAACTGCTGCCATAGGCTTGTGCAATTAGTGCAGCCATACGACATTCATCGTTAGTACGGTTGAAGTAACCAAGCAGAATATCACTGGGGTAGTGATTGGCCTGATAGACATTGATGGTGGGCATCATCAAATTCGCACCCATCATCAGATTGCGTCTGGCCCATCGCTCCATGGTAAGAATCTGCTGATCCAATGAACTTGACTGGCCACCGAAATGCTTAAGCCAGCGTCCCGACTCTTCAAAGTAATATCCCATCTTGCGACCACGTGTCTGCCCAAGATGAGCTGCAGGAAGTTGGTCTTGTATCTGATAAATACGAATCCGAGCTGCCGCGGCAGTCGAACCGGGCGTCAGATTAACCACAGCAATGGTTATATTTTCATGTTCGCGTGGGTAGAAAATAGCTTCATGCTGAAGCATTTGATTTGTATTCTGATAGCGATCCCCTGTTTCTACACCACCCGTAACCGTATTGCCCGTTGAGTTTGATAGCTTGGCACCATCATTGACCCAAAAGCCCATGGTCCGACGGTCATCATCGGGGTAATCGACAACCAATTTATAAACGTGATCATGATCAGGTAATGTTACGCGATATGCAAAACTCTGAACACCCCAATGCGAATTCAAATCAGCCCCCGTTGTTTGGCGATAACGACCGAAAGGTTTATTGATGATGACCGAAGGGTTTGAATTTTCAAAGAAGTTCTTTGTCGTACTTGATACACAATCTATATCCACCACCAACGTTTCATTCATCTCATACCTGTTCATCACCGGTTTGGTATCGATGACAATCAAGCGTCCCAAACCAAGATCGGATGGCTTTAACAATACTTTCCCGACACGAGCCAGTATCTGATAGATACCTTTTTCATCAGGTTTTATCTGAACATGTTGGATAACGGGCTTTTTTGAAGGCGCAAACGTCAATATCGGCCCATCAGTCAACGCTTGTGTCATCTCGTTTTTCAGAACAAGCGTGTATTGTGTTTGTGATAAACAACTGCTCGTCAATTCAATGCCAACACTCTGCCCCAGCGCGATGACCTGATGCCCCGTTGTACGAGCTTGAACACGGCCTGCTGGATCATGACCTGAAGGGCGCAACTGCCATGCATGCGGAAGAGATCCTGGAAATGAATACCGTCGGTATTGCAATGCATGCTTACCTTGCGTCAGATAGAGATTACAGTCTTTGATCCAATTCCCGTCATTGGGATCTTTGTCTTCCGAAGTGGCTGTATGGAGACGGTGGATGACCTGGCCGTCAAGTAAAATATCGCGTGTCCATTCACTTGGCACACCTGTTTGCCAAAGACTATACCAACCGGATTCTGGCACGTGAATATCGTATTCCACCCATCCTTGAGAATGATTGAGTTTACCTTCCTTCTGTTGGCTGACAGGATCAGACCATTTCGGCCACGAAAGATCACTGCGATCAAACGACCAACCGTCACGTTCAATGATGCCATCGGTCTTTGCATTAGTAATATTGCTCAGTAAGGACAAAGCACATAACAGCATCAAAATTTTTATCATCATGTTTTTCATGTCATCATGAACCTTCTGCATGAAAGTTACTTTTGTGCAGGTGTTGGTGCCAGTGTGATACCTGAGTCATCAGTGATGTAACCGACAAAACGTGTCCCCAATGATCCACCGAGTTGTTTGACCATGAGTGTATTCTCGCCTTTGTCCAACGCCAGTACTGCATGGAAAGTTGGGTAATGCGTGGTAAAGTCATAGCCTGATTGGGACATCCTGGGATCGATATTGGTCTGTACACGCTTGCCATTGAGAAAGGCCGTTGCCCACCAATCCACGGGGAGATAGAAAATAACGGTGCGTTTTCGGTCCGATGTTATGGTGCATTGGCCAAAGGCAATGTCCTGTCCGGGTGATCCTGTTCGAATGGTGACATCCACACCCCAATCGTGATAACGCCCACGGACAATGCCGTTGTCCTGTTTCCATGTCACCGTCTGCCCATAGGCATTTTGATAGGTGGCATCCAAGGCGTGATTCAACTCCGGCGGGTAAACTTTGCTGAATGTCCGACGGAGTCCTTCTTCCCCCTTGTATCGTCCTGCCAACATTTCAGTTCCCCACGCACTTTTAAAGGGTCCGACTACTGACCAGACAGAACTCGGCATCGGCTGCGTGACGGGAAGAACCTTTAAGCCATAGATGCCCATTTTTCCCTGTCGCTGCAGTGTTAAAGTCACCTGACCACGTTTGAGGATGATGGGTGGGAAGATGCTGCGTTCAGGTTGATTGATATGCGTCGTCACTGCAGGTGTTGCAAGACCTTGCCCATCGATGGAGGCAACGATCGCACCGGTGGTTGAAGCTATGTGTCCAAGGTGAATCACGTAGGGTCCATCAGCAGGAATATCCAAATATAACTTGATGACGCCAGCATCAGAAGTCAATACATCATTGCCACGCCAATCTGGATGATATTCTTCAGATGGGATCAACTTGGCCTTCGAATCAACGGTCTGCATTTTGCTTAATGTGTCTGAAGCAATCATGGGTGATAGCAGTTCGTAATGCTGATTCTTGTCTTCAGATTTCATCAAGTTCGGGAAGCGCGTGATGATCTGACCTTGGGGCAATTGAGCCATGAGATTGTAAACCTGCAGCATGTCCGGCCGGGAGAGTTCGGTGACCGTACGCCATGTTTGACCTGCCGACATCGCTTGCCATGCACGATCCAAGCCTATTTTGAAGGCCTTTTTTTCATTTTCAGTGACGGTTGCTGCTGCATCAGTGTTTAATTTATCCCGGAGGGTTTGAGCAAATGCCAAACGCTGTCGAGCGTAGTCGATTTTCTTTTCTGGTAGATGCTCAGTCACCACACCTAATTGCGCATCCGCTGCAGCACGGAAGGATTTGAGCCCATAAGCAGGCAGGTTTAACACAAGCTTGTAACCATTACGATCAAGGATTTTCTGCTGACCAAGATCAATGACCGGTTGATTACTTTGAATCGTCAAGACAACTGAAACGTTGTCCGGCGTTCGGTTCACAGCATAGAAATAATACCCGGCAGGGACGGTATCAGACGACTGTTCGGCATCCACTTTACCATGCCAGATTGCAACCTGATCCAGTGTGTGATCCAGTTGTTTAAAGGCAATGGCAGGGATCGTGCGGTAGGTATCAAACCATGACTTGTAATATATTGGGCTGCCGAACATGTCAGTATTCCCGCCATCTCGAAAGAAGGTCGTATCCTGATCGGCCAGGACCACAGCATATTTTTCAAGACTATGTCGTCCGGCCCCCAAAGCTGCTGAGCAGAAGTATGGCGGTGTTTCATTTTCGGCCATGATGATACCGAGTTTACGGGCGGACCATTCACGTGATTGTTCCAGATAGTTCATGTAGGAAGCAAACGTACGAATCTTCCCCATTCCTGACTGGAGATTTTCAAGGTCAAGGAATCCGTCGTAATACTTCTGATACCGCATCGCTGTTGAAGCTGAACCATAGCGTCCGCCGGGCATGAAGATGAGTTCGGGAATGTTTTTTCGCGCATTTAAATCCACCCCGGCTTCCAGGGCACGTGTGAGAATATCCTTTGGCAAGTCGTAAATCGCGTCTGTCCTGAAGTCGCCTGAGAAACCAAAGACGATATCATCACGCCCACCAGCCAGTGCATCATGAAAACGTTTGTGATAATCGAGCAGACGTTCACACCGCCAATTGATCCAACGGTCTCGCATGGGCGATGCAGTGAGGAATTCAAATCGTTTGGCAAAGCGTTTGGGATCATCCATGTTCCCTGGAACTTTGATACCTGTATCCCTTTGAAACTCTGACATGATCCAGTCGTTATAACCCCAGTAAATGCTGGGCAAAGTAAAATCGCCATGAAACTGCCAGACATCTGCACGGACGGTTAACCCAGCAAAAGCAGGCGAATCGCCGAGTTTCCGGTTGAGTTCTTTTGCAACGTCAACATAAAAATCCTGAACACCGGTATGCAAGGCATTGATATCACAATGAGCCCCCGCTGCTTTAAGGACACCATTGAGACTGGTCGGGCGGACATCAAGCGGATTTTCTGAAAGTGACGGGATTTTAATGTTGGTGAAATAGGATTGATTGCCGAAGATTTCGAGCATATATTTCATGCCGTACTTTTCGCAGAACAAAGCAAGCAGACGACAGCGGTCATAAGGCTCGGGCATAAATCCGTCGAGCAGCTGTGTCCGCCAAAAGGCGCCTTGATAGGCAACCCCCAATGCCTGAATCCCATTACCGCCATAGTATTGAACCAGACGCACCCAGCGATCCAGACCGATCATATCTTTGACGATCTGCTGATCACGGATGCCAGCGATCCCAACGAGGAAACGCCAGTTGTGTGCTTCTTCAAACCAGTGATAAAAATCACGCGTGCCCTGACTGCTGAGTTTGATGGCAGGCAGTCGGTCATCTTCAAAACGTTTGAGTCGGATTTTCGCGGCTGCGGCACGTGTCCCTGGTTCCTGACATTCAAAGGAAACCAGCAATGTCTTTGAGTCCCCCCAACTGACTGCTGAATGTGTCTGCATATCATTTGTTAGTTTAAACCGCCCACCGGTTTCATAACTCTTGCCTTGATAGCCACTGGATGCCTTGAGGAATCCGCCGGTTTCGTCATCCACCCATGTCATGATGACCGCGACGCTTCGTCTGGCATCATCGGGGAAATCGACTTCCAATTGATAAGGTACCTGTGACTGCGGCACACGTATGCGATAGGAAAAACCTGAGTAACTATTGGGCATTTTCACCGCGGTTTTCGGGACTTCGGCTTCTGGTGGTGTGCAATCGTGACTCTCACGGTAAGGCCCCATCTTGCCTTGCGTGATCCGCGTAGGACCATTGGCTTCAAAGTAGTCACCTTCTGCAATACGCTGACCATTGAGGGTTTGATTGACGCAATCAATCTCAGCAACCGTCATCAATTTGTCAGAGACTCTCTGGATATGATTCACATCGACGACAGCATAATCACCGATTTTAAACTCTGCCGGACTGAGGGTTTTAGCATCGACTTGAGCAGAAAGATAAAATGCACCTTCGCGCGGACAGTCAATCAGCACCGTTTTTGTCTCCGGTTGATCACGCGCCTCAAACACAACGTTCCCAACCTTGACAGCAGATTGATCGGGATGCATTTGGTCCTTGCTGAGCAAGGTGTAGGTTGCAGACTTACCATTACCCCCCGCGGTGATTTGAATCTTGAATTGTTCACCAGCACGCATGACATCAACATCTGTTTTGCTCGCCGAGATCGTTGCAGCAGGATTATCATTGGCAGGAAGTAATTCAAAGCGGTCGAAAATTTTCTTAGGGAAACTCATTCGACCGACACGGCGAATCTTGAGGATATGTTTGCCTGCGGTGAGATAGAGATTACCAGCCTTTTCGTCTTTGCCTGGATGCGCGTATCGCCATTGATCCTGCCCATCAACAAAGACATCATGATTCAGTCCCGCACCACCACGCAGATACAATTCATACCAGCCCGCTTGCGGAACTTGAATCTGCCAATCCAGATCAAAACCGTGCGGTAGATTTTTGGGACTGGGTTTAGCAAAATCCCGACCATCGCTCCAGCGTGAGGCATCGGCTTTCCAAAACTCGCCGGACAGCCTTGCTGCACCAGATTGCACCTGAGCGGACACATTCTGAAATGAGAGCAGTATCACAATGGTTAAAATCACAGCGCAAACTGGAAGCCAGACACTTTGCATACTCATAAGTCACCTATCAATTCGTCTCTTGATATCGTTTTGATTGCCCCATCCAACTGTCAGTTGCCCATGCGATTTACCACATGGAATAGTCCGACTTGCCATCTGCCCCGACGCCCGGTGCAAAGTACAACCCCGACATGTCATACCCTTTCTCCCCGGCTTCGGACGAAGGGGCGATCACTTCCGGGGGGAGCAATGCGACATGCCCATCAGCTGCGACATAGTTGGCTGCACCATTGTGTAACCGCCCGATCCAGCCTTCGACATTGCCAACGTCAAAACGTCTAGTGGTCAGTGCACGTTCTTCCCATTTCCAACCCCACTTGTAGGTGTAAAGGTTGGCATAGGCCTTGTTGTTGGTGACCGAATTTTTACGCGCTGAATGTCCGAGCAAAATCGTCCTGGAAGGCGAATGGACTTGTTCAGCTTTTGTATGACCTTCACCGTTATTGTTCACCCCGTAGGGATAGGGTTCACCGCCAGTGTCCTTGCGCCAACCGCGAAAAAGATGAGCATTGGCAAAGTAACTGACACCCCCTGCTTCATACCATTGAAGACTGACACTCATGTCCGTGGGACAATCCCAGATGAGTTTCTTGATCAACGGATCATCGCGATATGGCGCTTTCCAGCCTGTCCAATGCTCAGAAAACGGCACCATTTTGTTCGTCGCATACTTATCAATACGCTGGGTCCAAGTTATGTCGATTTTTTCCTGGCTGTTGCGATCCGTACCCGGTGCGTAGATGTTGTTAAAGTCCACCAGATACGTTGCAACCGACACACAAAGCTGACGCATGTTGGTTGCACAGGTCACCGTCTGAGCCGATTTACGAGCCTTGGCCAATGCCGGGAGCAGGATGGCGACGAGGATGGCAATGATTGAGATGACAACAAGCAATTCGATGAGCGTGAATCCTGTAACAAATTGTTTCGGACGTGCGTAATGTGGAGGCATCTTGTTTTTCCTTCGCAGTCTGAGTCTGTGCGGGACAACTGAACAGGATCGCAACAGGCGATGTCGCGTCCATGGAAAAAACATCAAGCGTGGCTCAAACGAATTGCCTTTACTTTTCCAACGGTGCAGTGGATTGGCGGACGATCAGCTCAGGGCTGACGCGGACGCGCTTGGTTGTGCACTTTGGATTTTTAATCTTCTCTTCAAGCAATCGCCAGGCTTCCTGGGCAATCACATCCGGCTTCTGGTCAATGGTGGTCAGACCCGGTGAAACCAACTCGGCAAAATCAAGATTGGCACAGCCTGTGATGGATAAATCATCGGGTACACGCATGCCAAATTCATTGGCAACATGCATCGCACGCAGTGCATCCTGATCCGTCATGCAAACCATGGCTGTGAGTTTGGGATTCGTATCGAACAACTGGCGGATCATCTGCTCAACAGGCGTACGCCAATGCGGACGCTGGACAACGCAGTGAGGATTGACTTTCCCAAGCACCTTCTTCATGGCCTTGCAATAGCCTGCATAACGCTGCTCTAGAATCATGCCATCAGGTGTCCCCCGCAGGCATCCGATGTGGGTATGACCCAGTTCCAACAAATGCATGGTTGCAAGATAACCACAGGCCTCGTTGTCGTTGACCACCAATGGCACATCAATGCCTTCATATCCGCAATCCAAAAACACGATTGGCAGCTTGCGTTTGACCAATTGCTTGTAGTAAGCCTTATGCCCAAACGCATCATCAGGGCAAATGATCATGCCATCGACACGATGTTGTCGGAAGGTGTCAATTCCTTTCATGAGCTTATCGTGATTGGAGTGACTTTGTGCCAGCAAACACTGATAGCCTGACGCCGAAGCAAGTTGCTCCAGTGAATTGAGAATGTCGGGAAAAAACGAAACTCGGACTGCGGGGACAATCACCCCGATCACGCCGGTTTTTTTATTTTGCAGTCCACGAACCAGCGCATTGGGTTGGTAGTCATATTTTTCCAACGCCTTGCGGATGCGTTGACATGTCGCTTCACTGAGTTGGTCTTCGCGCCCGTTAATCACGTGACTCACGGCCACACGGGACACGCCCAACTCCTGGGCAATTTGCTTCATGGTTACATGCATACGCTTTGGACACCTATGTCATATGTTACAAAAATCGTATTCTAACCTACGTTAGATGTCAATCATTTGATATAAAATTTTCTCGGACCTTCATAAAATACGCCAGTATCATGATTGGCCAGAGCAGTTCAAATCATGAATCTTCACCTTTCATCACTCCCGCGCAGGCGGGAGTCCAGTGGAACTTACTAGTGCGTACAGAATGTCACTGGATTCCCACCTGCGCGGGAATGACGAAATCAATGAAGGCATGGAGATTATTTCTTTGGACTGCTCTAAACAATTGAATTGGGTATTGCACGATGTATACCTGACAGTTAATAAGTCCTGAAATTCAATGTGCTTGAACTGTTCGAGCATTGCTGGCATGGCAATAATGTGCAAAGAAAAACAGTGAATGAACCGGGCAGTCACACGCGGTCCATTCACTGTTGATGGCTTACAACGAAAATATGTTTTGCGAGATTACAACTCGTCAGCAACAGGTTGATCACACAACGATTCCTGCAGGCGGCGCATCTCGGCTTTGAGCTCTGCGGTGATGGCTTCAGTGCCGGGTTTGCCGTAGATGTTTTTCAGTTCATTGGGATCGGACGTCAGGTCAAAGAGTTCCCAATACGGGTCCATGCCAATATTGATTTGACCGGCACCGGCGCAGCCCAGTCCCTTGCAGTAGTAGTAAGTCAGCTTGTGTGTCCGGGTGCGCACACCGTAGTGTGCAGGCACATTATGGGATCGGTCGCCATGCATCCAGTAGCGGTAGTAGATACTCTGTTGCCAATCCTCGGGTTCGTCCTGGCCCTGGAGCATCGGCAAGAAGCTCTTGCCTTGCATCGGTTCAGGTGTGGGTAAACCAGCAGCCTCCAACAGTGTCGGTGCAAAGTCCACATTGGTGAGCATCGCATCATTGGCTCCGCCCTTGAACTTGCCCGGCATACGCATCACCAACGGCATCCGCAGGGAGTGTTCGTAAATCAGACGCTTGTCATACAACCCATGATCACCAAGGAAGAAACCCTGATCAGAGGTGTAAACCACGAGCGTGTCTTCTGCCAATCCCATGGCTTCGAGTTTATCGAGGATTCGCCCAACATTGCGATCCACACCCGCGCAACACCGCAGGTAGTCCTTGATGTATCGGTCGTAATACCAGAGCTTCAGTTCCTTGCCTTCGAGTTCCTTGGGTGGGACGCCCTTGACATCCTTGGGTAGCAGGTCACGATCAATGCGCATGCGTACCGTCGCTGCTGCAGGACGTGTTGCGTAGTCATCCCACAACGTTTCAGGCTCGGGCATGGTCTGCCCATCGAACATGTCCTTCTCCAGTGGCCCGGGTTCCCATTCGCGATGCGGTGCTTTGTGATGGACACACAGGAAGAATGGCTCATCACGCTGGCGATAATCTTCGTCCCATTGTTCGAGCCATTCCTCAGCCATGTCGGTGATGATGTCGGTGACGTAGCCCTTGGTGTGCAATTCACCGCGACGCCCTTTGTCACTGCCGGTGAAAAATGTCGGATCGTAATAGAGTCCCTGGTGGGGCAGGACCGCCCAGTCATCGAAGCCTGCCGGATCACCGTTGCCGCCCTTCTCCAATGGACCATGTCCCAGATGCCATTTTCCGAAAATCGCGGTGCGATAGCCTACATCCTTGAGCAGTTTCTGGATCTGCGGATCATGGCGATTATCCAGCGAGTCTGCCAAGGTTTTGACATCGCAGACATGCGTGTGTTGGCCGGTGAGAATGCTGGCACGACTTGGCGTACAGATGGAATTGGTGCAGAAACAATTGTCTGCACGGATACCACCATTGGCAGGGTCAGCAATACGGTCGATGTTGGGCGTATGCAAAATGCGCGGGCCAAGACCGGCGTCGGTATAGGCACTGATGGCATGAGCAGCGTGATCGTCACTGAGAATAAACAGAATGTTCGGGCGTTTGGACATGATGTGTTTGGACCTTGATATGCGTGTGAAAACGTGACAGGTGATAAATTAAAAACACCCGAGGACAAACATCCCCGGGCGATCGTTGGCGGTATTACTTGGTGTAACTGACGGGCTGTGTTGGTTGCTTTTGCATCTCATCCCAAAGCGTTTCAATCTTCTCTCGCCAGGCCTGAGCAGTCTGTTTGAGTTCCTGCGTTAATTCAGGATGCTCGTTGGCAAGGTTGACTTTTTCACCCATGTCCACCGTCAGATCCGACAGATGCACATCATCTTCCGGCGGGGCGCCTTCGACGAGTTGGCCCTTTAGAACCAGTTTGTATTTGCCCCGTCGCATGGCGGTCTGATCGTTCATCTCCCAAAAAAGATCGCGTTCAGGCAAGTCTTTGCCATCTGCAACGTAAGGCATGATGTCCATGCCATCGACCTGGTATTCACTGGGATCACCACCTGCTGCCTTGAGCATGCTGGGCATGATGTCCATGGCAGCGACCGGTTGATCAAGCACTTGTTTTTCAGGAATACGTGCAGGCCAATTGAGAATACCGGGGACACGGACACCGCCGTCATAGAGACTAAATTTGTGTCCCTTCAGTGCCCCTGCTGAGGAACCGTAATAGTGGTCGAGTGTGCCATCGAGCCAGTTGCGTGATTCACGTGACGGACCGTTGTCCCCCATGAAGAAAATGCAGGTGTTATCGCGAACACCCTGACGCTCCAGTTCATCGACGATGTCACCGACACCATCATCCACGCAACTGATCATGGCAGCGAGAACCTGCTTGTCCCAGGGTAAATGGGCAAAGCGATCCATGTATTTCTGCGGCGCGTGCATCGGGTAATGTGGTGCGTTGTAGGCGACGTAGAGCATGAACGGTTCGTCTTGTTTGGCTGCATCACGGATATAGTCAATGGCTTTATCGGTGATGGCTTCGGTCATGTACTTGCCGTTGTCCCAGATTTCCTCGTTGTCTTCCCAAAGGTCATGAATGGGGTTTTGACCAGGACCGCCGCGATTAATGCCCCAATAGAAAATGTGCGAGTAGTAGTCGATGCACCCTGCCAGGAAGCCGTACCAGCGGTCAAAGCCCTGCTGATGCGGGCGACTGTCGTCTGCCAACCCCATATGCCATTTGCCGGACATGTAGGTGTTGTACCCCTGTTTTTTCAGGCCTTGGACCATGGATGGGATTTCCTTACGCAGACCACTTGCGGTGCGATGACCAGCAAGGATCGAACGGACACCCGCACGCGCGGGATATCGGTCGGTGAGTAAAGCTGCTCGTGAAGGTGAACACACCGGGCTGTTGGAATAGAAGTCGGTAAAGCGAACGCCACCTGATGCAAGTCGATCAAGATTGGGCGTCATCACATCGGTGGAGCCCATGCAGGACAGATCGCCATAACCATGATCGTCGGTGATGAAAACAATAAAGTTGGGTTTGGACATGTTCTTAATTTCTGTGTGTTGGACCAGTTTGTTTTAGAAACGTGAAAGGATTTCAGTCGCCTTGCCTGCATAATCCTTGACGTGATGAATCAGTGGATCGAAACACGAAGCATCCGCTGCCTGAAGTCCGAGCATGGACACACCTAATGATCCGACGAATAATTCGCCACGGTACACCGGTGCCATGACACGGGTGAAGTAGTCGCGTTCGTCTTTCTGACTCAGGTAATACCCCTGCTTGCGAATTTGATCGAGCAATGCCATGTACTCGACCTTGCGCGGCTTGGAAGGATGTTTCTGGATGGCATTTTTCCAGAGGCGTTCACGATCGGCTTCGGGGATGAATGCCATCATCACCAGACCTGCACCGTGGTTTGCAAAGTTGAAATTGCTCTTACCTTCGGAGATGTAATGAAAGCCGTTGGGCACTTCATGTTTGACGACCAACTCGAAGTGGTCATCCGCCATTTTGAAAAACACCGACGAATGCCCCAGGGAATCTGCAATGTCATCAATGAGCGGTCGAAGCAGTTCGGTATAGGAAATCTGCCCGCGGAGTTTACGCCCAAGCTGGATGGCACGTTCACCCAACAGGTAAAAACGCGACTCCTGATTTTTGGAGATGATCTCTTCATCCTGCAACGCTTTGAGCAAACGCGAGACACTGGAGGCAGGCGCATCGGGAAACAACGTGCTGATCTCATTGAAGGTCATGCCCGTGTGTCTGAGTCCCATGACTTCGAGCAGTTTAAAACTCCGTCTGAGTACGGGAAAAGCATCCTGTTTAGCCATATCGCCTCCGATATCGTTTGTGAAAGTCCTATTTCAATTACGATAGCCTACCGGAACATACCAATCTGTCAATGTCTTGTTGGGTCTTTTTATTCAGTTGGCTGAGATGATCTGTTCTGAGACATGCCCGAAGACATGATTGGCAGTTATTCGTTTTTTTTGCGACCTGCATTGACTTGGTTGAGTAACTGGCTACGATTTATCATAACGATATGATTACATGTCATAACGGTATGACGGATTATCAAAAACAATAAGTGCCAAGTGCATATGAGCCGAATCACTCTCAAACAGGTTGCCGCCCAGGCCAGTGTCTCCGTTCAGACGGTCAGTCATATTCTCAACGACCGGCCGGACAAGCCGTACAAGCAGGCGACGCGTGACCGTGTTCTGGATGCTGCCAGGAAGCTGGGGTATCGCCCCAATGCAGCAGCACGTTCGATGGTGACCCAACGAACGCGCAACATCGGGCTTGTGATGCACACCAATCCCCAAGCGTGGTTCAACACGGTCGATGCTTACGAGATCATGCTCGGCCTTAATGCCCTGCTCAGCCCCAAGGGTTACATCTGTTCCATGATTCCGGTGGGCAGTCTGAGTGAACCCGGCAGCGAATCACGCATCTTCCGCGAACAGGTTTTGGATGGTGTGGTCGTCTGTGGCCATGCTGATGAAAATGTCTATGAACGTATCCAACAATCCGTTGAACTGTGTATCTGGGTTGATACCGACATTAATCGGCCGCAGGGATGTATCCGACGTGATGAACAACACAATGCTTATCTTGCTGCCATGAAATTAGCGGAGTTGGGTTACCGGAAAATCATCTGGATGGACTACGCATTGCATTGGTCGCATTATTCTCATCGCGATCGACAAGCCGGTTTGGATAAGGCCATGCGCGACTTTGACCTGCAGGGCGATACGCTGCCGTGTACCCAATCCTGGATCGGCAAGTCGCCTTCAACCATCGCCCAAAAACTCGGGCCGGATGTCGCGGTCATCACGTCACGTCATCAGTTTGCACATAGCTTGATGCACACGCTGCTTCACGAAAATCTTCGCCCGGGTTACGACTACGGCCTGGCAACCCTGGATGTTTCCAATGACTCGGAACATGCCTGGCCGGGTTTGTGTTCGGTTCAGACAGATCGTTCGAACATCGGCAAGCTTGCTGGACACATGTTCCTCAATGCCCTTGAAAACAAGGGGAAATTACCCGATTCGGTTTGTCTGCAAGGCACATGGCATGCGGGTGATACCGCATGGGGACCACGATAAACGGCAACCTAATCGCAGAGGACACACGCTTCATTGCAATCATTGATTTGAGGATCAATCCCATGCATCGTAAAGCTTTCACACTCATCGAACTTCTGGTGGTGATCTCCATCATTGCCCTGCTCATATCCATCCTCCTGCCAGCTTTGAGTAAGGCCAAGGACAGTGCGACCAATGTCAAATGCGCTGCCAATCTCAAGCAGATCGGCGTAGCGGAACATGCCTACGCTGAGGACAACGATGACAGCTTTACTTATGTCTATAACGGTTCAGGCCCACGATGGATTCACTCGATTCGTGATTACGTCAGCGGGGCCCGTCATAACGATCCGACCAGCGTGGTGAATTGTCCTGCAGCAGACAAGTCACTGTTTTCAGGTAACAATAACTCCTACGGCTTGAACTTTGCCATGCGTAACAGTCGTTGGCGACACAAGCGAACCGTCGTCCTCAAACCTTCACAGATTGTCATCGGCACAGACCGCGTCGTTGCTGACCTGGACTACACCTTCACCAGTGATGGGTATCGCTATGTCAACAGTTGGTCGACCGCCAGTTGGGCCAAGCCGGTCTCTTTCCGTCACCTTGCCAACAATTCGGGCAATGCCTTTTTCGTCGACGGGCATGTCCAATCCATGCGTTACGAAGAGCTGACCTACCAAACCAAACCCAACGCCTGGATCTGGTGGTAATTCAATTCGAGTCTTCACCAAGGTCTTTTGAAAACAAATTTCAATACAAGAAACCGAGATTGGTAACGGCAAAATTCACATGCCCTTACCAATCTTTTTTTATCCACTTGCTGATTGTGATTGCCCCCAAAATCAAAAATTTTGTGCCACTTCGTTGACTTGGCCAATTGCTCCGCTTAAGATTGCTCAAACGCTAAAGCAACTTGAACAAGCGATAAAGCAGAACCATGCGAATCACTCTCAAACACATTGCCACCCAGGCCAGCGTCTCTGAGACCACCGTCTCGAAGGTGCTCAACGGCAAGCATGTCGAAGCGCGGATCACCCCAGACTGCGCCAAGCGTGTTTGGGATGTTGCCAACAAACTCGGTTACCGCACCAATGTGGCAGCCAAAGCCACCGCGACCGGTCGGTTCGACACCGTGGGTTTGTTGAAAGTCGAAAACAAGGGCATTGGTCTTGGCCAACTTCCTGAAGGTTTACTCACCGGGATCGAAAAGCATTTCAGTCTTGAGCGGATTCGTCTGAACTTCACGACAGTCCGCCAATCGGATTGTCAGAAAGGCAATGTACCTCAAGCCCTGCGTGAGTCATGGGGCGATGGGTTACTGCTTTTTGGTTGCTGGGAGATTCCGCAAGCGATTCGGCAGGCCATTGTCAGTATGCGATTGCCCTACGTGATGATTGGCGTAAAGCAGGATCACGATGCGGTGTACACGGACGAGTACAATGCTGCCAAACAGGCAACGGAGCATTTACTGGAACTGGGGCACAAGCGCATCGCCTATGTGCCGGATCATTACCTGTACCAGTATGTCCAGCAGGATCGTCAACGCGCTTACTCGCAGGTCATGCAGCAGGCCGGACTCACACCGATGATTGTCGAATTGCCTGCTCAGCATCGATCGATGGAAGTTTCGCCTTACGATGCGAATCATGCTCAGCGCGTGGCTTTACTCACCGGAGGTCACCCCCCCACTGCGATCATTGCGGACACCGTGGATCAGGCTTACCCCATTCTCGGGGCAGCATGGCAGGCGGGCTTGAAAGTCCCCGACGATCTGTCCCTGGTCACCTATCACGATGTGCTTGCGACACAGTTGGGTCCAACCATCACCACCATGCTCATACACACTGCAGAATACGGCATTACTGCCGCCAAACAGTTACTGGAACTCATTCGACATCCCAAGCAGGATCATCAATCTCAAGTCATCAGGTATTCACTCTGTCAAGGTCACACAACCACGCAACCTATCTCCAAGTGATATCGATTGGATTCAACGGGAAGACGTAACCATGCAACTTTTCAAGCAAACATCACGGACGAATCAACCTGCCACAGATGCATTCACACTCATTGAACTGCTGGTGGTGATTTCCATTGTTGCACTGCTGATCTCCATTCTTCTGCCTGCTTTGAGACAGGCTCGCGAGTCCGCCAGAGCAATTCAATGTCTGACAGGATTAAGACAATCAGGCATGGGCGTGATCGCTTACTCCGAAGATTTCAAGTTATGGATGATGTGCCACGACGCCCAGCAGCAGTTGCCATCCACTTCCGTCAAGACACCGTTGCGCTATGAACGTTACTGGTCGATCCAGCTTAAGCGGAACGGGTATCTGCCCAAGACCAATGTCGCCAAATTTGAAAAAGACGGTGGCTGGAGTTCCGCCTCGCGTGACTACTACTGGACTGCGACCTACAAGAGCTTCAAGGATATCACCATCTGTCCTGAATCACCGCAGACCATCAAGTACATGCGGGCTGATTACATGGACTATGGCATGCGTAAGTCACCATGGGGTGCCGAAGAACAGTATGACAGCAACTACCGCACGGTTCGCATTGATACGGTCAGCATGCGTAAACCCTACCTGATGGACTCAGGCCGAACCGATGCGCCGCATCCTGTTTCGGGACAAACCGAAAGCGCCAGCCCACAATTTAATGGCGTCAGTGATAACGGTGTGACCCCCAAGCAAAGTTATGCCATCATCGCCCGCCGACATCTGGATGGCTCCAACGCGTGGATGCCTGATGGCTCAGGTAAACGCATGGGCCAACAGGAACTACTTGACCTTGAAGACAACTCCCTGCCATACAGCTGGTTCAGCCAGGAGTTTTAAACCAAACCGCAACGCTGTGATTTAAGCAACATCAAACTCAATTTCGTATGTTTTTTTGATTCGGAGATTTTGTTCCCATGCAGTCACTTATCCTACACCCGAAACGTCTGATCATCGCCCTGGCCACGGTCATGCTCCTGTGTATGCCCAACATGCTCAAAGCAGAATTGATCCTGGGTACGTTTGAAGACCCCAAAGACACCGACGGCAAACTCATCGAAGGCTGGTACTTCTCCAACGGCGGGGAATACGGCGGTGCCAAAGGTGGTATGAAACTTGATGATATGGACAGCCACAACGGTGATGGCTGCCTCGCTCTCACTGCAGACTTTAGCGGCGGTGGCAAGTATGTCGCAGTCCGCAAACGTCTGAATCTCTCCAAGTCTGAAAAGCCTGAGAAGATCACCTTCTACATCAAGAATCAATCTCTGAACTATCTGCTGGTTCGCGTGATTGATGAGACCGGCCAAACCTTCCAGCATCGCATCAATGTCAAACAGGCTGTGAGTTGGCAGAAAATCGAACTGGATAAAATGGTCACCAAACCCAACTGGGGTGGCGCAAAAGACGGCAAGTGGCATGGCCTGATTTACGAGTTCGGTATCCTCATCGAAAAGCAGGCCATCACCGATGGCAAGGAAGCGCAACTGCAAATCGACGATGTGTACATCAACGGTGAAGCGCCTTCAGATGTCTCAGCCAAAGCGGATACACCTGTATCCACAAAACAAGCCAAACAAATCACCAAGGCCCCTTCCAAACTCCCGCTGCCGTTGGGGGAGTTTGAGGATGGCACCGTCTCAGGCTGGTGGGTCCATCGTGATGGTTCAGCGCCGGCCCCTTATGCAAGTTCATCCAATCCACACACTGGCAAGGGGTGTATGGCGGTCCCCATTGATTTCGGGGATCGGGATTGGATGTCACTGATCCGCCAGATCGATCAGCCAGTCTCTGTCAGGGAGCTGGCTTTTTTTGCACGCTCCGAAAATCTGAATGGTATCTCCGTCATCATCCATACCGCGACCGGACAACGCTATCAGAAAGACATCAAACTCAATACCAACGGTGATTGGCAGACCATCCAACTCAACGATCTGCCCAATGACAATCCATCACTGGGTTCCAGTAACACACAGATGTATGACGCCCAGATGATGCTCAAAATTGCCATCAACCAAGGCGACAAAACCAACGCCAACAAACCTGCCACACTCTGGCTTGATGATGTCTCCGTTGGTGTGGATGCCAAGGAAGGCATGGTAAATCTCCCGGGAGCTGTCTTTGTCAGCCAAGGACCGCTCTCGGCATGTTTACAACTCCAGCGCACCATCCCCGTCTACTTCGGGCAAAGTGAAAAACCAGACCACGTCATCTTCACTTTGAAAAACGACGGTAGTCAATCCGTGGAATCACCGCAGGTCCTCCTGCTGGATCATCAACTCCGACCCGTCAAAACACTGGCAAAACAAGGGCAATTCAGTGTTGCCCCCAAGTCCACCGTACAACACACACTCAATGTGGACCTGCCCCAGTACGGACATTACAGCATTGTGACACAAGTCGGTGATCGTCAGGCCCAAGCCAAACTCGCTTGGATGGCTGAAACTGCCCAGCCGGATAGCAAAAGTGAGTTTGGTGTGCAGACGCACTTCTCGCATGGCCCATGGGGTCGTACACAATATTTCGGTGGTGCAGAAGGCGTGTTGAAAATGGCAGCCAATCTCGGAGCCGGTTGGGTTCGTGATGATGCACACGCACGGTTCCGTGGTGAAACCATGATCGAGCCGGAAAAGAACCTGTGGAGCTTTACGGATAATGCTGTGAAATTCGGTTTAAGCCCGATGATCAGTCACTTTGATTTTCTGGATGATGGCAAAGCGCCGGATGATGATGCCAGTCGCCAGCGTTTTGCCAACCGAGCTGTGCAGGTGCTCGATCACTATGGCAAAGATGTCAAGGTCTACGAAGTCTGGAATGAGCCGACCATTCAACCGGGGTGGAAACGGACACCTGATGCGGTGGAATACACCAAACTGCTTAAGACGGTCTACACCACCATCAAGAAACATCACCCTGAGACGACCGTGCTTGGCGTCTGTAGTGCAGGGACCGATTTTGGTTTTATCGAAACCGTCCTGAAAAATGGTGGCGGGAAATTCATGGATGGTATCTCCGTGCATCCCTACCACGGTGTCGCGCCTGAACTGGCAGCCAACCGACATGAACCGGCTCCCACATGGATGGGGTCGGGCGATACCATCACGTTTGAAAAACGCATCGCAGCCATCAAGGTTCTGCTCGAAAAATATGGTGTTGGAGACCTGCCAATCTGGGGGACGGAGATGGGCTACAACAACAAGGATGCGCGTGAAGACTGGAAGCAAACCCAATGGCTTATCCGCCAATATCTCATTGGCATGTCCATCCCCTATCTCACTCGACAGTTCAATTACAACTTCAATGACCAGGGCTACAACTCACCCGACTCCACCAAGATGACGTTCGGCATGTTCCAGGGCAACGGCATGCCCGAGCCCAATGCCGTGGCATACAACACCATGTCACGCATGCTTCATGGCAAGAAGTTTGACCGCAAAATCGACCTCGGTAAAGACATCTTCGCTTACCGCTATGTCAATCGTGACAACGATGCGGATCCCGCCCTGGCGATCTGGTGTGTGGATGATGGCATGACACTTGGCCTGAAAACTAGCCGTTCTTCCATCACGTCAACGGACTTGATGGGAAATCAAACCATCATCCATCCGATTAACGGTACCTTCACCATGGCAGTCACCGGCGAAGTCACCTTCCTGGCTGATCCGGGCCAACTCACCGTCACCGAGCCACAAATTCAAATCACCGCCCCCGAGCGCTGCACCAGTGAAGAACCGTTGCATGCGACCGTGTCATTTGCCAACGGCTTTAACCCGGATCACGTTCACGCATTGGCGCCACAGTTGTGGCTTGATGCGCAAGTCGAAAATAACAAGCTCAAATTCACACCAGCCCCAACGTTGACAACGGGACGTTACATCATGACCGTCAAAGCCGATGGGATGTCCGCTGCAACTGCCGTTGATTTAGCCAACTCAATTTTCCTCACCACCACCCTGACTGCCAAAGGTGTGGATGTCACGATTAACAATCCGTTCCCCTATGACCGCAAGATGCGACTGCGTGTTGCAGCCGGTGACCAGCGTATGCAGGAACGCCCGACATTATTTGCAAGCCAGTCACAGTCCTTCAGCTTCCCGGTTCAGTCTCAAATGGAAAAAGGTTGGGTGTGTCAGCCGGTACGAATCAACCCGCAACTGCGCGATGGTCGTCGTGGTTACATCCAAATGACCGAAGGATCGTCGGACTCAATGCTGGCTGGGCAGACACCGTTGTATGCCATCAAGCAAGTGCGTATTGACGGTGATGTGCGCGAGTGGCAAACGTATCAACCCTGCATCCTCGATGGCAAAGACCTGGCAGTGAAGCTCGGCAAGAACCAATCCTGGGAAGGCAGTGAGGATCTGTCTGCACGATTTTATGTCGGAGATGACGGGGAGAATCTGCTGCTTGCCATCACCGTGACGGATAACCATTTCACGCAAGGGGCGCCGGTCAATCTGATGTGGCAGGGAGATAGTGTCCAGTTTGCCATCGCCACCAGTGATCAGGCCAAGGAGCGTCATGAATACACACTCGGCGTTGACGCAAACGGCATGTTGCAGGTCTATGAACAGTCCCCGGTCAAACGCAGCATCACCCAGCAGGTCAAGACCGCAGTCCAAACCAATGGCAATCAACGTGTCATGGAATTGGCCATCCCCTGGGCCATGCTCGCCATCTCAAACCCGCAGACTCAGCCGATCCGGTTCGCCCTGCTGGTGAATGACAATGATGCAAAAGATATGGACAAGGACAATCTCCTGCGTAACCGCAAGAGCTTTCTCCAATGGTTCCAAGGCATTGGTGGAGCACGCAAAGAGCCATCAAAATACAGCTTTTTCGTGCGACAATAAGTCACTTTTGGCTTACATTACAAAAAATAAATAGATTTCGAACATCCTTATCAAAAGCGATTTATAGAATAAGTCGCTTTTTTTAATATATACTTTTCAAATATTCATTTGAAATATAGATTTGATTTGGCAAAATAATACCATGACTGGACTTGATTCCCAACAACACACGTCTCACGAACTTTCGACCCGACAGCGATTGCTGGATGTCGCCAGCCAGCTCTTCGCTCAAAAAGGGCTTCGCAGCACCACGGTCGCCGAAATCTGCACGCAGGCTCAAGCCAATATCGCGTCTGTGAATTATTACTTCGGCTCCAAGGAAGACCTTTATGCCGAAGCCTGGCGTCATGCTTTTTTGCTGGCACAGGAAATTTACCCGATTCACGGGAACCTGCCTGCTGACGCGTCTCCCAAACAACGGCTGCGGGCGACGATTTATTCCCTGCTTCACCGGGTGATGGATACCGGGAAATTAGGTCATGCCGGCCAACTGCTGCTTCGTGAGATGGGTCAGCAAAGCATTCTCACCAAAGACATCCGTTTTAAAGTCATCGAGCCCATCCGTCAGCATGTCAATGCGTTGATTCGCGAATTACTGGGCGATGACGTGCCACCGGATGTCGTTGCCATGTGTACTTTCAGTTTTATCAGCCAGTGTCTGTCCATTGGTTTTAAGGGGGGCCGGATGCCTTTGGAGTTTGCCAACCGCCCGGTGACGGATGAACTCGTCGAGCAATTCACCGATCACATTCTCGCATTCACCCTGGGGGGCATCGAAACGATCCGTCGTCAACATCAAGAGTCCAACGGAAATCCAAACACGTTATGAAAAAAATGTCACCAACTCTATTTCGGTCCACAAGCTGGTGTCTTCTAGGCAGCATCATCTGCCTGGCAACCGCATGCACCCAACCGCTGGCAGAAGTCTCCACACCTGTGACTTTGCCCCAGTCATTTACCATCGATGGCGAGCAACCGCTGCCGGATCAATGGTGGCTCGCTTTGCAGGATGACAAACTCAATGCGTTGATCGATCATGCACTCTGGACAAGAACCTTGACCTTCAAATCGCATGGGACCGCTTGGCACTGGCGCAGGCTCAGGCGCGTAAGCTCGGCGCCCCACTGCAACCCCAACTCGATGGTGCAGCAGGCATCGACCGTGAAGTCCGTAGGAGTAACGGTTCACGCAATACCGACAGCAACTACAGCATGTCACTGACTGCCAGCTATGAACTGGACCTCTGGGGCAAGCTGCGCTCTGCTAGAGATGCTGCAAGCTACAACGCCCAGGCTTCGGAGTACGACGTTTATACTGCTGCCATCACGTTAACGTCATCCGTTGCGCAGACCTGGTATCAACTCATTGAACAACTCGGCCAGATCAAACTGCTAGATGAACAGATCAAGATCAACGAACAGGTGCTTGAACTTGTCGAATCACGCTTCCGTCGCGGGCAGGCTGCTGCATCGGACGTGTTACGTCAAAAGGCGTTGGTCGAGTCTCGACGTGGCGATCGCATTCTTGCAGACAATCAGGTGCAGGTGTTGAAGCATCAACTTTCCATCCTGCTTGGTCAATTGCCAAATGAACTTGATGCCAATCCACCATCAGAACTCATCACGCTCATCCAACTGCCCCAAACCGGTTTGCCTGCGGATCTGATTCAACGTCGCCCCGATGTCCAAAGTGCCTACATGGCGATTCTCGCTGCGGATCGCAACTTGGCAGAAGCCATCGCCGATCAGTATCCGACCATTGGCATCAGTTTGTCCGCGGGTAGCTCAGCCGAACATATTCGTGATCTGTTCGACAACTGGTTTGCCAACCTTGCTGCCAATCTCGTTGCGCCGCTGATTGATGGTGGTGAACGCAAAGCGGAAATCCAACGTCAAAAAGCCCTGGCTTCCGAAGCCTTACACACCTATCACCAGGCCATCCTCAATGCCATCAATGATGTCGAAGACGCCCTGGTCTCAGAAGCCCATCAAGCTCAGTACATTGACAGTTTGGCTAAACAGTTGGACCTCAATCAGCAGGCAGTGAGTCGCATTCGAGATCAATACACCAAGGGCGGTCAGGATTATCTTGACGTGCTTGATTCATTGCTTGATCTGCAAAGCACCGAGCGCGAACTGCTCTCAGCGCATCGCGAGATGATCCAATTCCGCATCACGCTTTATCGCGCACTCTCCGGCAGTTGGCAGATGGACCAACCACCCCTGCTGGAACTTGAACGTCCCCAAACCAATGCAAACTAAAAGTCAGCGTCTGACTTTCCTAACAGGTAAAAACCATGCCACGCCCCACTGATCCCAAAGCCCCAGACACGCCCAACACCACTGCCAGTGAACACACCAGCGTGGGGGAAAAATTCGTCTACCTGATCCGGCAGTTATTCACCGTCGTAATCATCCCCGGCATCATCATTGCAGGTGGCGTCATTGGCGCCAAAAAGCTCATTGACTCAGGCCCCAAAGCTGAACGCCGTGAACGCAAACACCATGCGCCTCTGGTCGAAGTGACTGCGATTAACCCCACGCATGAAACCATCATCGTCCATGCCATGGGGACCGTCATCCCTTCCAAACGCATCCATCTCACCCCGCAGGTCTCCGGCCGAATCATTGAAATACATGACCAACTCGAACCCGGCGGACACTTTAAAAAGGGGCAGAAAATGCTCCAGATCGACCCGTCGGACTACAAGCTGGCGGTCGATGAAAAAATGGCTGAGATCGAACAGGTTCAGGCAAACTATCGCATCGAGGAAGGTCAACAGGCCATCGCCAAGCAGGAATACGAACTGTTAGGCCAAAACGTCAGCGAGCAGGATCAGGACCTGATCCTGCGCAAACCCCAACTCCAGACCATCGCTGCCAAACTCAAGATCGCCCAGTCGCAACTTGAGCAAGCCAAACTTGATCTTGATCGAACAACGGTCAACGCACCGTTTAATGCCTTGGTCATCGAACGCAATGTCAATATCGGTTCGCATGTCTCCACTGGTTCTGCACTGACCGAACTCGTCGGCACGGATACCTACTGGGTACAGGTTTCAGTCCCCGTGGATCAACTCAAGTGGATCACCTTCCCGAGCAAGTCCAATCCCAAAGGCTCCAAAGTCAACATCTTCAACGAAGCTGCCTGGGGCAGTCAGACCCATCGTCCAGGATACGTGGTTCGCCTGTCTGGTTCACTGGAAGAAGAAGGACGGATGGCACAGTTAATCGTTGCTGTGGATGACCCCATCGCCATCAACAGTGACGCACCACCGCTGCTGCTTGATTCGTATGTCCGCGTTGAAATCATCGGCACGGAATTGGAGAACGTTTATCGCATCCCACGCACTGCCTTGCAACATGGCGACCAACTGCACCTGTTCAAAGATGGCAAGCTCGACATTCGTAACATCACCATCGTTCATCGTGGACCAACGGATGTATTGGTCTCTGCCGGGCTGAATCGTGATGACATGCTCGTGACATCTGATATCAGTGCGCCGGTTAACCAAATGCCTTTGCGTACCGAGTCGATGAGTAAGCTGGCCCGTGGGGACGAACAGGTCAAACCCGCAGCTGACACCGCCAAACCTGTCAAGGCTTCGGAGCAGTAAACCATGAGTGCCCCCAAAGACCATTTACCTGATTTATTGACCAATGCCAAAGGCCACGGCCCGGTTGCATGGATGGTCCATAACCGCATCACCCCCAACATTCTCATGCTCGTCCTCCTGGTTGGTGGCTTGTTTATGACCACACGCATCAAACAGGAAGTCTTCCCTGAGTTCACGTTGGACATCGTGACGGTTCGCGTACCTTATCCCGGATCGAGCCCTGAAGAAGTTGAACAGGGAATCATCCTTGCCATCGAGGAAAAAGTCCGCGGGATCGTAGGGGTTAAGGAAATCACCGCCACTGCCGCTGAGAGTATTGGCACGGTGACGCTTGAGCTTGATGAAGGTGCTGACGCTCAGGCGGTTTATCAGGATATCGAGCAGGAAGTCAGCCGTATCACCACCTTCCCGGAAGACGCGGAAAAACCAGTTGTCACACTTGCAGCCCGTCGACGTGAAGTACTCGACCTGCAACTCTATGGCAATGCCAGCGAATGGGTATTGCGCGAAATCGGCGAACGGGTTCGTGACCAGCTGCTCCAGGCAGACGGCATCACGCAAGTCGATTTCGACAGTGTGCGTGACTTTGAAGTCAGTGTCGAAATCTCCCAGGAAAATCTGCGAGCCTACAACCTCACGATTCAGCAGGTCGCGCAGATCATCAGCAATTCCAACGTTGAATTACCTGGTGGTGAAATCAAAACATCGACTGGTAAGGTGCTGCTGCGATTCAAGGAACGCAGTGATTGGGCCAGGGAATTTGCGCGCATTCCCATCATCACATCGCAAACCGGCAGCGTGATCCATCTGGAGGACATTGCCAAAGTCCAGGACACATTTGAAGACTCGGACACCCGAGCAACCTACAACGGTATGCCCACGATCAATCTGGAGATATACCGTGTGGGTAACGAAACCCCCATTGGTGTCTCTGATGCGGTCCACAAGGCAATGCAGCAGATTGAAGATACCTTACCCCCCGGGATTGAATGGACCATCAATCGTGATATGTCCAGCATCTATCGACAGCGTTTAACCCTGCTGACCAAGAACGCGTTCATCGGTCTTTGCCTGGTGTTTTGCGTATTGAGTTTATTTCTTGAGTTCAAGCTGGCGTTCTGGGTGATGATGGGGATTCCGACTTCCTTCCTTGGTGCCATTTTGCTTTTGCCGGGGACGGATGTGACGATCAACATGATTTCCATGTTCGCATTTATCATCGCATTGGGGATTGTGGTCGATGACGCGATTGTGGCAGGTGAGAATATTTACGAATACCGTCAGCAAGGGATGACGAATTTCGAAGCTGCAATCCGCGGTGCTCATGATGTGAGTATACCGATTGCATTTTCGATTTTAACGAACATTGTTGCGTTCCTGCCGTTGATGTTTGTACCGGGCTTTATGGGGAAAATCTGGGGTGTGATCCCGGTTGTCGTCGGATTGGTCTTTGCCATTTCATGGGTGGAAGCCTTGTTTATCCTGCCATCCCATCTGGCTCACACATCCAGTAAGTCCGACAATCCGATCGGTAAAAAATTACACCATTGGCAACAAACCTTCAGCAACGGTTTTGTTCATGCGGTTGAAGTGATCTACGGGCCTGCGATTCGATTCGTCGTGCGGTACCGCTACATTTTCACATCCATCGCAATCTGCCTGTTCATCGTTGTCGTCGGATATGCGCGCAGTGGCCGCATGGGTTTTGACAACATGCCCAAAGTTGAGTCGGATACGTCCGTCGTCAGCGCAACGCTGCCTTATGGCAGTTCACTGGAACAAGCTGTCGTCGTCAGAGACAAACTCGTATCAGTTGCCCAGGAACTTGTTGAAGAACAAGGTGGCGATACGCTGAGTAAAGGTGTCCGTGCGACCATCAACGACAACTCCGTCCGCGTGCGAACCTATCTGACGGATCCTGAAATCAGACCAATCAGCACCAAGGAATTTACAACACTTTGGCGTGATCGCACGGGAACCATCAGTGGCTTACAATCCTTGCGATTTGAATTTGACCGAGGCGGTCCGGGTGGTGGTAACTCCATCAGCATCGAACTGGCACATCGTAATATTGACGTGCTGGATCGGGCCAGTGAAAGACTTGCTCAATTGCTCGAAGAGTTCCCCAATGTCAAAGACATTGATGACGGATACACGCCCGGCAAAGTTCAGTTTGACTTTCAACTCACCGAAGCAGGTCGCAGCCTGGGGTTGACGACCACCAACGTCGCCCGGCAGGTACGTGCTGCCTACTATGGCTCCGAAGCGGTCAGACAGCAACGCGGTCGAAATGAAGTCAAGGTCATGGTCCGCCTGCCCAGGGACCAACGATCAAGCATCTATGATCTGGAACAATTGCTCATACGCACCCCCGCAGACACGTTTGTACCATTGCGTGATATTGCGACGGTTAAACAGGGGCGAGCGTACACGACCATTAACCGTCGCGAAGGTAAACGCACGATCACGGTTGAATGCGATGTGACACCATCCAGCGAATCCATCTATGTCATCGCGACATTAAAGCAGGATGTCCTGCCTCAGTTACTGCGTGACTTCCCGGGTTTGTCTTACTCGTTTGTGGGTCGCCAGGAAGACATGCGTGAATCCATCGCTGCATTGAAACTTGGATTTATTGGTGTGCTAATTGCGATCTATGTGTTGCTTGCCATCCCGTTTAAGAGTTACCTGCAACCCTTGATCGTGATGTTTGCGATCCCCTTCGGCATCATCGGTGCTGTCATCGGCCATGTCATCATGGATTACAACCTGTCGGTCATCAGCCTCTTTGGTATCGTGGCTTTGGCGGGTGTGGTGGTTAATGATTCGCTGGTTATGGTGGACTATGCCAACAACCGACGACTTGATGGTGATGATGCCTATACTGCGATCACGCAAGCCGGTATCCGACGTTTCCGCCCCATCCTGCTGACCACGGTCACCACGTTTGGTGGACTGGCACCGATGATTTACGAAACCTCACGTCAGGCAAGATTCATGATCCCCATGGCCATCTCGCTGGGGTACGGGATTTTGTTTGCCACCGTGATCACGCTGATCCTCGTGCCCTGTCTATACATGATCATCGAAGACTATCTGGGTTTGGTGAAGTACTTTTTGACTGCATCATGGAAGCGGGGAGTAGCTGAAGATACATCTTCCAAACCGATTTCAGACATACCTCTGTCTCAATGATCCAATGCCAGATGTGACCAACCACAATGCCCACATATGACACACTCATCCTGATGTTCTAAATCAGTATCACATTGGCATTGAGGGCATTGTTGAATGGGCTTGATAATTTGGCATTGAATTCCACGGAATACTGTACCGCAATGCCGACAGGTACGTATCATTCCAATTAACGTCTTAAATGAAATGTTTGTGATAATTGCCAACAGCAAAACAAATGGAAACAGCATAACATTGAGAATAACAATCAAAACATTCCAGACATGACACACAAAGACAACGTGTTGATTGCTCTTGCAATAGGGGCAATCAACATGCAGCAAGTGACGAATGTATTTCATAATTGCTATTCCGCTTCCATCTCTGGGCCGATCCAGTTTTTCTTCACCAGTCGGAAGATGTAGAGAATCAGACCAGCATTGAGCAGGAAGAAGAACAGGAAGCAGACAATGCCTGCCACGCCCATGGCTGCCTTGTGCAATGGGTACAGGGGTTCAAGGTCGATGGCAGCAAGACGGACCTGTTCGCGGACAACGGTCATGCCGACGATGCCCAAGGGACACACGACGGAGATGAGCGTCAGGAGCATGCCACTGAATTTGGCTTTGGCCAACTGTACCAGCCACAAGCCCAATTGCGCCCCCCAACAGGCGATACCAAGATACAAATATGGACCAGCCGGGAAATGAGCATCGACCATACCCTTGTAAATATACGCACAACCGGCACTGCCAAATAAACCGATGATCGCCAGGATCGAAACAAGTTTGACGTTCTCGTGTTGATCCTTGTACCACAGTTGCCAACCGACAAGCATGCCCATGGTCGCAAAGGCGCCAAGGAACCAGACGCCCAGGCGCGGAAGCTTGGCTGCGTTGTCGTACATGATGTCACTGCTGCCATAAAACGCGGCCCACTGGTCCTGGCTCTCCATACTCAGCAGGTAGTTCTCCGTCCATGAATAGGCGATAAACGCAAAGCAGGCAAAACTCGCAAGCCCAAGCAACACCCGCACGGGATAAGACCAGTCCGCGACCTTCTTGGCTTTGAGCAGATACGTCAGATAAAACCCGATAATCAAAATCGGCAGGATGATCATCCAGCGGTGAAACAGCAGCAGGTTGGCGGTGTAAAACGCTTTTTGATACAGGATCTGAATAAAGAGTAACGGCGCGACCCCGGCAGTAATCGCAACGCCAATGGCAAACGGCATCCAGTCCCGAAGCATCAACGCAAGCTCATTACGATTCGGACGCCCTGCCAAAGATGAGAGTCCAAGATAGGTGACCCCGCCCAGGACATAGTTCATAAACACCACGTGAATCACCAGCGTCAGGACATACCAGAACAAGTAGAACGCGGTGGGCAACGGATATTCAAACGGGAAAATGGCTGCAAGATTCATATCGTTTATCTCAATTCGGGATGAGGTTTTGTCAGGTCAAAGAACAAGGGGAAACGATCGGCAGTTACTCGCTCTTGGCAAGCGCCTTGGGCCAACCGGGTTGCGTCCCCGCATCGTCAAGCCACTTCTTGTTCTGTTCCAACACCGCAGGATCGTTACTGACTGGCCAGGTGTCGGGTTGTCCTTCGTTTTGCCAATCAATGCGCTGAACCAATGCCTCAAGTTCCTGAGCATTGCCGGAGAATGGTGGCATGAAGGTTTTGAGTTGCTGTAACTTGGCGATGTTCTTTCGCAGCATGTCCACGTCCCATGCCCCCGTCAGATGCATTAAACCGTTGGCACCTTCGATGGTGTGACAAACACTGCATTGGAAGCGATACACCTTCTGGCCAAGGATGACCTGTTCGTTGGGATATTGTTCCTGATTACGGACGGGATAAGGATCTTGGGTCACGCTGCCGATCTCGCGAAGTGTTGCCACCTGATCCGGCGTGATGGAGTTGGAGTAGAGTTCCTTGCGAATGGTGTAGGGTTTACGAATGCCTTCACGGACGAACTCACCACCAGCGGTCGCACCGAATGCCAATGCCATCAGCAACGTTGCCGTCGCACCATTGATGTAGAGTCGCTGCATGAACAGACCAATGACCGCATAGCCACCGATGAGAATCGTTGCACCAATGGAGATGTTGGCAAACATCGTCATTGCTGCAGAACCGCCCATCACCCAACTGCGACTGTCCGCAGGAATCACCGCAAGGAACCACAGGCCAAACACCGGCATGAGCACGATCGTCACCATGAAATGCGCACATCTCAGAATCAATCGGCGGCGGTCTTCGCGTTCCAACCCGGGCATCGCATTGATCACCACACAGGCTGCAAGCGAGGCAATGACCATACAGGTCACCGTTCGGAAAAACAGTGTCGGGAAATAGGTCGGGTTGAAAAAGCCCTGCCAGAGTGCGGTGTTGTCATCATGCCAACCACCGGGCGTCAGCTGGAATGCTAGAATCCCGTTGATCCAGAACAGACTCATCCACGCGGCAAAGGCGTAGAAAATCAGCAGCGTCAGACGCGCCTTGTCATTGAGATATTTCGCATAGCGATAAAACGCGTAGCCTGCACCGACTTCCAAACAGAAGAACGTCCATTCGGTTGCCCATAGCCAATGGAACTGATCGATCATCACCCCGATGGTCACTGGCGATATCTGGATGGAGGTAAACCACATCCCCACACCGGTCACCGCTCCGATGACGAAACTGATCAAAACCAGCACCTTGTAAAACCCATCGAGAAACTGACGGGCATGCGGTTCTCGGCCGGTCATCGCCAGCCACTGAAAGTAGCACATCAGCAGGCCACCACCGATGGCAAATTGGGCGACAAAGACATGAAAAATGCCCAGCCCACCAATGATCATGCCCTTCATGGCAGGACCAAAATCATTCAAGGGGAAATAGACAACGTCGGCGAGAAAAGAGGAGTAGTGCGTCATGCGGGTAGTTTACATTGATTCTAATCAGATAAAAAGACAATATTGTTGACAAAATGTCGCACTGGTAAAACCAGCTATTTTTGAACGTTCCATTTGCATTTACCTTTTTGTGTGATCTGTTTGGCAGCAAGTTAACAAACGTTCCGGGAAGTTACCGTATTAACGTGTAGTTTGGTCATACCGAACCAAATCCAATTCAGGGGGAACCGATGATTACTACCGCACAACCTACACATGCACATACATGCCCAATTTGCTCATCCAAGTTAAAAACATGGCGAAGTAAGCAGGTCGATACTCAGACATACAAGTTTGACCGCTGTCAATCCTGTGATTTCTGCTTTGTGAATCCCAAGCCATCGCTTGATTTCATCATGGACTATTACGCTTCGCAAGAGCAGGATTTCTCACCTGAATCCTCAACACCACCGACATTGGAAGCGGCATTGGAACAAGAAAAAGTCTTCCCCAATGCGGTACTTGATGCAAAGCGAATTATCAAAACACTTGATAAACACATACCCACGCAAACCAAGGGACGTTTCTTTGATGTCGGTAGCGGGTATGGCTTTTTCACACAGGCTGCCTTGCAAGCTGGGTATAAGGTGGTGTCACTTGATCTTGATCCACATGTCCGAATGATCTCCCAACAGATGACGGGGATCGTCCCACATGACTGTTCCTTTGAAGATTTTCAATGTGTCCCCGGTTCATTACAGGTCATCCTCATGAGTCAGATACTCGAACATGTCGTGGACATCAATCACTGGATCGAGAAATCCTACGAACTGCTTGACGAGAAGGGCATGTTGGTGGTTGCCCTGCCAAACTTCGGCAGCCTGACTCGGAAAATGCTTCAAGACAAAGATCCGTTCATCTGCCCGCCTGCTCATCTGAATCACTTCTCACCGCGGAACCTGACAAGACTCATGGCCAAGCACGGCTTTACCGTGCGTGATGTCCAATGGGTCTCGCGCATGCCCACCCGTTCGATTGAAAGACGTTTACCCAAAGTCGGCAAACCCTTGATGCCCGCAATACGTCTTGCTGCAAACGCCACATTCAAAGCCATGGATATCTTGCGTCATGGCATGATCATCAATGTGTATGGGCAGAAAATCACGGGTTAAATCAAGCATAAAAAAAGAGCACCGATCATAACGGTGCTCTTTTGATCAATTGAATTACTTTCCATTTCAGGACGAAACATCTACTGTCTCAGTAGACTTTTCGACACTTGATTCGTCTTTCTTTTCGTCTGACTTACCGCCACCAACAGATGCAATGCGGATGGCATCTTTGTTCTTACGCATACTTGCCAACTGTTCTTTAAGGGTTGGCGGGTCAGCACGTTTGGGTTCGTCCTCGGTCGGGGCGGAGAATGCGACGGTGTTGTCGTCTTCCTCCTCGTAGACCTGCGGACTATTATCAGCGTCGATCGCTTCCTTATCGATCGTGCCATCACCGGAGACCTGGTCGAAGCGGACGCTGACGCGTTTGGAGACGCCACGTTCCTGCATGGTGATGCCGTAGAGGACATCGGCTGCTGCCATGGTGCGCTTATGGTGGGTGATAATGATGAAGTGGCTGTGATCCAGGAAGCTCTTGACGACGTGGGTGAAACGTTCGACGTTGGCATCGTCCAATGCAGCGTCGACTTCGTCGAGCACGCAGAACGGTGAGGGCTTGGCCTGGAAAATACTCATGAGCAACGCCACCGCAGTCATGGTTTTTTCACCACCGGAGAGCAGGCTGATGGATTGGAGTTCCTTGCCGGGCGGGCGGGCGACGATGTCGATGCCGGATTCGAGGACATCGATATTGCCATCTTCGTCGGGGACCATGAAGATGTCGGCCTTACCACCGCCGAAGATTTTGCGGAACATGCCGGACTGACCTGCGAAGTTTTCGCGGATCTGGTTAAAGACTTCTGCAAAGCGGTCACGGGATTTCTCGTTGATCTCATCGATGAGTTTGATGAGGTCTTCCTTGGCATCCTCGATGTCTTGGACCTGTTGGGCAAGGTTGTCGTGACGGCCTTCGAGTTCTTCGAGCTCGGCGATGGCGTCCATGTTGACGTTGCCCAGGCGACCGATCTTGCCACGCAGTTCCTTGATCTCTTCTTCGATGGCTTTCCATTCGATGACAAACGGTGAAGGAACGAGTTCTTCGTCAGCTTGTTCTTCCGAGGCAGCTTCAGCGTTCTCGTCTTCAAAGGCTTCTTCGCTTGCTTGCTGGGCTGCGACTTCGTCTTCGAGATTCTTCAGACGGTTTGCACCGACTTGCTGAGCTTCAAGTTCTTCCTGCGCTTCCTTCTTGTCCTGCTCCCACTTGGCCAATGTTTCGCGGTAAGCCTCAGCAACATCCAGTTCAAGCTGATCCAGCGCGCGTTGGGTGACGTTTTCAATTTTCACTTCGACTTCACGCTTGGCGATTTCCAATTCGTGAATCTGTTTTTCGAATTTGAGCACCGTGCTGCGGACACCATCGACTTCGGTCTGAACTTCCTTGAGTTTCGCCTTGGCTTCTTCAGCACGGATTTTGATTTCTTCCAACGCTGATTCGAGTTCGAGCATCTTGGCTTTGGCTTTGTCGGCCTGCTCGGTGGATTGAGCGATGGTGGATTCCAGATCACCGATGCGACCTTGATGCTGTTCGTGTTGTTGGGCCAACAGATCGTGTTGACGCTTGACGTCCTGGCGGGCGATCTCAAGCTGGCGAACCTGACGTTGCGAAGATGCAAGTTGTTCACCATAGCGCCCTGCTTCGACGCGGATGGTGGTCAGCGATTCGCGGGCTGCTTCGACCTGTTGCTCGATGTCCTTGATGCCCTTGTTCAAAGCTTCGACTGCTTCTTCACGTGCCTTGGAGTCAGCTTCGAGTTTGCGGGCTTCTTGAGCACGACCTTCCTTCTTCTCCTGGGCGTCCTTGAGTTGGTTGTGAATCTGCTGGGTTTCAGCAGCAAGGGCGGGTTGTTCCTTCTCAAGCTTACCGATCTGGGAATTCAGACTGTCAAGCTTGGAGGAAAGTTGAATCTTGACGGTGTTGGCTTCACTGATGGCCTTGCGGAGTTCGCTGGAGACCTTTTCGATGTGCGCAGCACGGTCGTCGACTTCGATGAGTTGCTGCTGATCGGTTGTGATCACTTCGTCAAGGGCTGCGATTTGCTCGTGGAGTTGCGCCAGTTCGGAACGTCGTGAAATCATGCCCCCCATCTTTGAACCGGTGGGACCAGCGAGGATGCGGCCATCGGTTTCGAGGACTTCGCCCTGTCTGGTGACAAAGCGGTAACCTGCGGGCAACTGCTTGCGGAGTTGCTTGGCGATTGCCAGGTCATCGGCAATGAGCGTGCGTCCAAGTAGACGCCAGATCAGCGGTGAGACTTCCGCGGGGAACTGGATCAGGTCCATGATGGACTGCTGCCCGTGACGCTTGACGGTGGTGCCGGTCAGTGATGTACCAAAGTCATCGACTGCCAGGAAAGTCACACGCCCTGCCAAGGCAGAGATCGCTTCGTTGTCGGATGTCAGATCGGACATCTTGTCGATGACCATGGCCTGCTGGTATTCACCGAGCGAGGCTTCGACGATGACCGCATTGTCAACATCGGTTTCGATCATCTCAGCAAGCACGCCACGGACAAAGTCGAACGTGTGCTGGGTGTCACCTTCTTTACGGGAAGCCTTGCGAGCAAGGATCGCCTTGACGGGGTCAGCCAGACCTTCCTGCTTATCCTGCATTTCCTGAAGCAGGTTCCGACGGGAATTCAAACCACTGCGGTCTTCCTTGGCAGCAGCAAGTTTCTGGGTCAGTTCCTTCTGTCGGCCACCAAGTTGTTCGGACTGCTGTTTAAGCTGCTCGACTTTGGCAGTTTCCTCATCAATGAGCTTGGTTGCCATCTCCAGTTTGCTGACTGCTTCGTCCTTGGTGCTCAGCAGTTGCTCGAGTTCTTCGGAGATGTTGGCTGCACGGGCGTCGAGTTTCTCACGCGTATTGACGAGGTTCCTGGAAAAGGCTTCCAGCGAGTTGATCTCGTTATTAAGCTGCGAAGTCCGGCGCATCATGCTGACGATGCCAGCCTTTTCGTCTTCGAGGACAGAGCGTTTTTCGTTGAGTTGATGTTGAAGGTTCTGGTGGGACTTCTGGGCTTCTTCGAGTTTGGCCGAAGCGGACTTCTGGGCTTCTTCGAGTTCAGCAACCTTAGCAATCTGCTGCTCGTGTTCAGCCTGCAAGTCCTCTGCACGCTTGGCCAACTCTTCAAGACGTTGGGTATCACGTTGAATCTGGCGTTTGAGATCATCAAGCGTGTGCTGGGACATGGAGGCACGTTGGCGTGCCTGTTCCATCTCTGACTTGCTGCCTAAGCGGTCATGTTCAATGCGCTTCTGCTCGGAGGCGATGGCCTGCACATCGACCTGCGCGGTTTCGATGGCTTCCTGATATTCCTCAAGCTTGCGGTTGGCTGCATCACGGTCGGCCTGAGCCTGGATGTACTGCTCCATGACCTCAACAAGCTTGGTTTGCAGACGGTGATAATCGGCAAGCGAGTATTGGAGTTGCAACTCACGCAGACGCTCAGCATAAGTCTGATAGTTCTTGGCCTTGGTGGCTGCAATCTTGACGGAGCGCAGGCGTTTTTCGGTGTCTTCCAGACGGTTGCGCGAGATCGTGAGATTGGCATCGGTGCGGTCGAGCTTACGCAGAGCTTCTTTCTTGCGAGCTTTGAACTTGCTGATGCCTGCTGCTTCTTCGAAAATCTGGCGACGCTCATTGGCATTGGCCTGGAGCATCACATCGACCTTGCCCTGTTCGATGATGGAGTAAGCGTCGGTACCCACGCCGGTGTCCATGAACAGTTCACGGATGTCGCGGAGACGAGCACGCTTTTTGTTGATCAGATATTCACTGGAACCATCGCGATAAAGCTGGCGGGTGACGGCAACCATATCAGCGTCCACATTGAGGGTCCGCTTGTTATCACTTCCGGGGGTGACGGGGTTTTCAAAGTGCAACGTCACCGATGCCATACCCGAAGGCTTGCGTGCGGAGGAGCCATTGAAAATGACATCCATCATCGCACCACCACGCAGGCTCTTGGCGGACTGTTCGCCGAGGACCCACTTGATCGCATCAACCACGTTGGATTTGCCGCACCCGTTGGGACCGACGATACCGGTCACAGGCTGGTCAAAGAGAATCTCTGTTTTGTCGGCAAATGATTTGAAGCCACATACGGTCAGCTTGGCAAGACGCATAGGCTCGACCTCCATGTCGAAAAATTTAACGCAAGGCGTTGCCGGCGGATCATCCACCGGTTGGGTTGTTGTTGTCTCTGGGTGCATGGTCACTGTCCCCGATACCGCCCCCGGCCCCCGGAAAAAACCGGAAGTCCAGAATGTCGACTTGGCGACATGCCGGATGATTCGTGTGGACAATCGGCCTGTGGGAGTGCACTTCCTTCTCCCTGCACCGCCTGCGAACACTGTTCGCAAGTCATACCATCATATCACGGCAAGGGCACGGCGCCCATACCGGATTGACCGGAATCTTCATTGGAATTTTCATCCTCCAATGAGCGACCGCTACGATCCGAACCGAATTCCGATCGTGTCGGGGCTACAGGTAACCGCTGATCCTCCGCCCCGTCCGGACCCACGCTGGGTAAATCCATATTCGGATCAATCTGCCCTCCCGGTGCCGTCTCAGGACGGGTCGGCGTGAACTCCACTTTGCGTGCTTCAGCAACCTGAACAGCCAGCGGATTTTCCTGGAAGATCAGCTTATTCATAAGTTTATCTTGTTTGCTGAGATTGTAGATCGCATCCACCACGCTGGCATAACCCAGGTTCAAACCGTCTGTGGGATTCTGAAGCGTCTGCTTCTGAGCCATCAGAAATATCAGGTTGGCCACCGTTGGAGCAATGGTGTAGGTCTTGGCTTCCTTGACCGGCTCATCATCGCTGGACCACGGGCGATAATAGACTTCCATCGGATCATTGGGCTCCATGGCCTTGATGAGCAGGCGACTGTCCCACAGCGATGCGAACACCGGTGTCTTAAAACCGGCATAGGAGTTGAAGATGACAATCCGCGGGGTCTTGCCCTGCCCGATGTAGACACGGGGACGCTGGGCTTCGACGATGTCCAGAATAAACTTGAACTCTGTGCCATGGCCCATGAGCTTGCGTTGGATGAACAGCGGGTCGCGTTTGTCTGCCAATGCTTCGTAGACCGCGATGGCGACCTTATCGCTGGCATCATTAAGCAGGTGTCGGATGTGGTTGGTCGCAGCAGCAGAACGTGGGTGTTCGACCAGCAAGCGTCCTGCCCGGGCGCGGACATCTTCATCCAGCGACTGTGCCAACATGATCAACGGCTCAACCGCCAGTCCGTCTTCAAGGTACGTCCCGGCTTCCAGGGCGGTCAATCGCACCAGGATATCTTCATCCGCATAATACCGGCGGATGGGTGGCAAAGCGGTCCGTCCCAGTGACTGCCAGGCGAGCATGACATGTTCTGCCTGATGCGGGAAATTTTTGAGAACATCGCCAAGTTCCGCTGCCTGAACCGGCTCAAAATCGACTCCGCCCTGGACATACAGATGCTGAATCAATTCGAGGAATTTTTCGACATCCCCTGCAAAACGCTTGGGGACATGGATATCAACGAGTAAGTCCGTCTGAGCCGAGGCTGTCTGATTGCGATCCGAAACGCCGCGTTCAAAGACCTGATTGATGCGTTCAGCAATGCGACGCGAACGTGCCCAACTCGGTTGATTGAGGACCAACTGAAGTTTGCGTTCCATGGTGACACTGCCACCAGAAAGGATCACGGCTGTGCGTTGGTGCGAATATTTCAGTGATTCCTTACGGACATCATCAACCACGGGGCTGACATAAGTATCACCAAATGCGTTGGCATAGGGCTTGGAAAACGAGAGATTGGGATTGGTGCCATCAATCGAAAGGTCTGCGGTAAAGAGTCTGCCACCGACAAGGGATGTGGTTTGGGTTTGGGGTAAAGCTGTCACCCAGACATCAAACGTCGAACCGACGACGGCACCGGGTGGAATCAAACCATACACGGCCACTACAGCGGTATTCCGACTGGAAAGGACGCGACGGGGTGACCACTGCTTGGCATTGAGACGCGGGTTGCCCATGCCTTTCCGAGACATTTCATTAATGAGTTTTCGACGCAGATATTCCGGGACATCCGACGAGCCGGTCCCTTGCAAATCGACGACGAGTCCCCAGCCGGAGACCAACTGTGGTTCATACCCACGGAGTTTGGCCATGGAGCCTACCGTGCCATGCAGAAAACGCGGGCCGGTAAACGGCAAGGGTGGCGGCGCGGCCTCGGGCATTTGTCTCGTGGAGTTGTTTTCACATCCAACGAGTGTGACAAGGCCGATCCATAATGCCAACGACATCAAGCAGCAAAATCGCAATGCATTCACCTCAGATTGATGGGGGGAAAATCAGGCGTGTGTAATGTAACAATTGTCCAAGATGACTGGCTGGGGGTCAAGCCAAAACCTTCATTCTGTTACCGCGTCTGAACATGTGAGGTTGATGCCCCCCCACCTGATTGCCAAAGGAAACCCCTCATCAATCTCCCATATCCAACCCTTCTGGGGAAAAACCGCGTCGCAGCAGGTTTTCGGTGATGATCTTCGAATCGACAAATTGCCTCAGATAATTGGCTCCACCGGACTTCTCACCGATGCCGGAGAAACCGAATCCGCCAAAAGGTTGGCGAGCGACCAGAGCGCCGGTGATACCGCGGTTGATATAGAGATTGCCAACTTCAAACCGATCACGTACCTGCTGAATGTGTGAAGGTGTCCGTGAAATCAAACCGCCAGTAAGTTTGTAGGCAGAGTCATTGGCGATGTCGATGGCATGATCGATATCCCTTGCACGCATCACCGCCAACACCGGGCCGAAAATTTCCTTTTGGGCAGTCTGATGCGTTGGCAAAATGTCGGTGAAAATATGCGGTGCGACAAAGGGCTTGTCACCATGACATTTTAGCCCATCAGGCAGTTCCCCCGAATAAACCAACTTGCCTTCATGCTTGGCCTGCTCGATACACCGATTGATCTTGGCAGCAGCTTCATCATCAATCACCGGCCCGATGTCCGTCGAGGGGTCCATCGGATCACCCACCGCCATGGCCTTCGTCGCCTCAACCAGTCGATCGACGAGCGCATCATGAATCTCATCCATGACAATCAACCGACTGCAAGCTGAACATTTCTGCCCGGCATAACCGAATGCCGAATCACGCACCGCCGTCACCGCCAAGTCCAAATCGGCGGAACGATCGACGATGATGGCATTCTTACCCCCCATCTCACAGATCAGTCGCTTGACGTTGCGTTGCTGCATGGGGTCGGTTTGAGCAGCGGTTTGGAGTAACTGTAAACCGACTTCACGTGAACCGGTAAAAGCGATGATGGCAATGCGCGGGTCTTGAGCCAGGGCCTTACCCACCGTCTCACCGACACCGGGAAGCAATTGGACGACATCATCTGGAATCCCAGCTTCGTGCATGATCTGGACCATCACCTGAGCAATGCCGGGAGTCTGTTCAGCTGGTTTGACGATAGCGGTATTACCAGTGATTAATGCAGCGGATGTCATGCCGGTGAGAATCGCCAATGGGAAATTCCACGGGCTGATGATCACCGCCGGACCACGTGGCATAACGTGAGCTTGATTGTGTTCCGCAATGAACTGTCCTGAAGATTGAGGTTCAAACATCTCAACCCCCATGCGCGCATAGAACTCCAGAAAATCAATCGCTTCGCAGACGTCGGCATCAGCAGCGCTCCACGGTTTACCAGCTTCTCGGATGATCATCCCTGCCAGTTCATCACGACGCTGACGCATCAAAGACGCGGTCTTGATCAGTAACTTGCCACGTTCCATAGCAAACGTCTGACGCCATGTTTTAAACCCATGGACGGATTGTTCCAGAACACCATCGACGGCTGAGACAGGCGTGTCATTACTGACGGTTGGCAGCTTTGCATCGGTAATCGCTGATGCAAACGCATGACGTTGCGTCGGGACAGAGAAGTCGCGCAGGGGTTCATTTTCAAATGGACCACCATTTCCAAGGCCTTCAATTGCCGGAGACAACGGCAAGGTGGAACGTGTCATACGCTGCTCAAATGCCTTGGTCGATTGCTCATCAGAAAACACGGGTTGCTTCAGTAGCGACGTGACATTGTCATGTTGACGGTGCTCAGCCAATAACCAGGATTGGTTGGATGTGTTTTCAAGAAGACGTCGTACCAGATAAGCCATCCCGGGGATCAGTTCGCCTATGGGCATGTACTCGCGTACGCGAAGTCCTTGATCGACTGCAGCTTGTTTGAGTGGGTCAGCCATCCCGCGAAGCATCTGTAATTCCACTGCATTTTCGGGTAAGTCAATGGACTTGGCATAAGCTAACGCGGCAGCAATGCTCCGGACATTGTGCGACCCGACTGCCAGGTGTATGCCAGCTTCATCAGGCTGACGTGGTGTCGCATCAAGAAGCAATTGGGCGACGCGTTCATAATTGGCATCAGTATCCGACTTCTGCGTGTAGACCGGGATGGGATAGCCCATGGACTGGGCATGTGCAATCTCGTAATCCCAATACGCTCCTTTGACCAAACGAATCGTGATTGTCCGATTGTGATCCTTTGCCCATGCAATCATGGCTTTGGCATCATCCAGCGTGTCCTTGAGATAAGCCTGTAATACCACGCCAGCGTGAAACGCAAACCGCTCTGCTGCAGTCTTGAATAACCGCAACGTCAGGTTCTTGTAGGCATATTGCTCCATGTCAAAATTAATCAACACGTCCTTTGATATTGCTGCTTCCAGTAATGGTGCTAACCGGTCAAGCATCCGCGAAACAGCATGGTCGGATTCGGCAGGATGGAACTTGGGATGCAGTGACGAAACCTTGATGGAAATATTCACCCTAGGGACCGCCCCAACGTGACTGGTCGTGAGTTTGGGTTGGTCTTCCCAGGATTGCGTTGCCTCAGGTAGAGATGTAATCAGATCCAGATAACGCTGCTGATAAGTGTCAGCTTCTTCCAGACTCAGGCAGGCTTCCCCAAGAACATCCAGCGTAAAGGCAATGCCCTGATGCCAACGTTTTTCAAGTGTCGGTAAGGCATCTTGCGCATCGGTCCCGGCAATGAAGTTGCCAGCCATTTGCCTGATCTGGGAGGACATGGTTTTGTGCATCATCCCCGGCAACCACGAACCGGCTTTAAGACCTGCTCCCAGTCCGGGTGGCAATTTCACACCATCAGCAAGCAGGTATTCTTTGAGATGCTGTTCCAATAGTTGTGGGTCGCCGAGAACTGGGAAAACATCAATAAAGCGAAATAACTGCGTCTTGAAAGTCTGATCGCGTGTCGCCCAATCCATTAACTTATCAGACCAGAATTGTTTGTCAGTCATACCCTGCTGATACGTTTGCATCTTCTGAAGCAGGAATCTGCCAATGGATTGGATGTGTGTCTCCAGGTCACCCGCTTTGTTATCAGGCAGGTGAGTATCCGGACTGTCATCGGCAGAGGCGTGTTTGAACCATGAGGACCACTGCATACCTTCAATCATACGATCCTTCACGATTCGTACCAAAGAAAAAATCGCCAGTAACCGATGAACACATAGGTGTCCTGTGATTTCGCATGATGACGGTGGCAGCCGAGACTGCCTGTCTGGGACATTTTTGTTAAGCTGTCCTATCAAAACTTCTGGAGGATCATTCGTATGCCCCATCAAGTCACAACCATCATCATTGGTGCAGGCCCCATTGGTCTGGAATTGGCAGCCAATCTCAAACAGGCAAATGTGCATTACCTTCACTTTGATGCGGGACAGGTCGGGCAGACCATCAGTTGGTATCCGAAGCAGGCACACTTTTTCAGTTCCCCGGACCGCATTGCCATCTGCGGCATTCCGCTGCAAACGCAGGATCAAACCAAGGCCACACGTGAAGAGTATCTGACCTATCTCAGAACCGTTGTCCAGCAACACCGCCTCAAGATCAACACCTACGAAAAGATCACCGAAATCCGTACATTGGGCCATCACCAGTTTGAAGTGGTCACGGACAAGGATACTTACCTTGCAGAGAACGTGATTACCTGTATCGGTGACATGCACATGCCACGCAAGCTCAACGTCCCCGGTGAAGATCTGCCTCATGTCAGTCACTACTTTGATGAAGCACACAAGTACTTCAACCAGAAACTCCTGATTGTCGGTGGGAAGAACTCGGCTGTGGAAGCTGCCATCCGATGTCACCGAATTGGTGCCAAGGTCAGCATCAGTTACCGCCAGGCCATATTCAATGAGCAGTCCATCAAGTATTGGCTGCTGCCGGAGATTCAATGGCTCATTGAGACCAAAGAGATCGGCTTTTATCCGCAATCCATCGTCAAACGCATCACGCCCAAGTCCGTTGAAATGGAAAGTCTCAATGGCCCGCAACAGGTCGATGCAGACTTTGTCCTGCTGATGACAGGCTATGAAATGGACACCACGCTACTCAAACAGGCTGGTGTGACCTTGCAGGGTCCCAATCGCGCGCCGATGTTTGATGATGCCACCATGCAAACCAATATCCCGGGCTTGTATGTCGCAGGCACTGCTGCTGCTGGGACGCAAAACAAGTTCAAACTCTTCATTGAGAATTGTCACTGTCACGTGGTCAAAATTATCCGTGATCTATTGGATCAGGAACCGAAATTCGTTAACCCGCTGGCCTATGTGCATCTCAAAGAGACCACACCCCCGACCGACAGCATGCCTGAGAGTTAAATGGTTTTATTCGAGAATCATGCCATAGTGATACAGCAGGTTGGGGAAGTCGACTTTCTCAAAAATGGTGTATCGACCGAAATCACCCAACGTTTCTCTGCCATCACGTTCGACTGCAAAATAAGGCACAAATCGCTTGTCCTTGGGGAGCGGCACCATAAAACTGGTGATCCCTCCGTCGGACTTCTGGCGGTAGACTTTGTCGTCGATTTTAACCACCAACGTCCCCGGTGATTTGAGGAAGGCAAGCAGTTCGATCTGATTCATCTCGGGGGATGAGTTGACGTTCATATCTTTGCCGAACTTCCAACGCACGCCGTGGAGTTGCGGCGCGTCGGTGTGTTGGCGACGGTGAGAATAGTAAAGTACGTCACGAATAATCTGAGGCTGCTTCTTCGTCTTGAACCACTGCGTGTAATAGGCATTCAGATCATAAAGACCATAGCCAATGACGGTGGAGGGCATTTGGGCTTGCTCGGAGTAGTCGGTCCACGTATTGATCACCGCCCAATCCACATTCATGTTGATCGCATCGGTCCAGAGTTTACGAATCGTGCGTGAGTTTTGTGCTTCAATAAGGTGAGCACCACGGGTTCGTGCGTCCTGTGCAACGATTGGGTATGCGAGCACCTTGGTATGCGACCGAGCAGCTTCATACCAACCATATGGTGTCGGCGCACGCGGCCCCCAATGTCCCATGCCATAGGCGATGCTCGAAAAATCTTTGACACGCCCCATGGAGTTAAACTGCGTGAACAACTCAGTTGGGACACCCTGTTTTTTCAACTCATCCAACACGTCGGTCCACCATTGCGGACTATGGCGTTCGGTGAGCCACATGCTGATGAGGGGGTTGCCGTTTTCGGTTTTGTAGACACCGGGATGTTTGAGAGCATCCAGTGTGATTGGATTTTGAGCATGTAACTTCGGGTCATTGCCTTCATCCGCTTCACCGTTGACACCACTCTTTGACGGATAGGAATAGATGGCAGGGATGATCCCAAACTTGCCATCCGTCTTGGCAGCGGCATCCATCAGATACATGCTCATCATGTTAAACCAGCCCCAACCACCTGCTTTGTTATGATTCAAGTCGGTGATAAAACCATCCATCCCCATCATCATCCCAAACCTGACTTCTTCTGCCATCTCATAGGCTTTGACCGCTTTCTTGTCGTGTATCTCAAGCAAGGGAACGCGTGGCAGTGCGATGTACTGCATCTTGCAACCGGCATCTCGACGGCGCGGATCGAGACCTTCAGCCAGATTGTTCCACTGCCAGTAACTCCACCCCAATGCCGGATCTTCATCATGACCATACGCACTAAACGGTGGGAAATAGTACGCAAAGACTTTGCGTTTGGGGTCAGCATCTTTCAAGTCCGGTTTGAACGACCACCAGCGTTGACGCGGTGCGGTGACATCCCCTGCCATCACCACGTTGTCGATGTTCCAGGCACCGGTCGCTTCTTTGGGCGCAACGGATCGGAATCGTATATCCGTGGGTTGCCCCAATGTCGTCGGCAATTCGACAACGTCATAGGCTTTGCGTTTCAAGGTCCGCCAACCAAACTTTTTGGCGTTGGTATGCGGCGTGACACTGATGTGAATGGCGGTGGATTGCGTGTCTCCGACGATGGAGACGTGATACCACGTGCCGGGTTTGCAGTCTTCGAGTTTGTGTTGATCACCTGTAGCGGTTTTGATCTGTACGCCGTCTTTGGTTGATACGGTGATCATGACACTCGCGTCCGCACCCCGTCCCAGATCAGCAGCCAACTGCATGGACTTGGGATTCCCCTGCCGACTGTCCAATCGGAAATCAAAGCCCAGAAAAAGCGGTCCGACGGGTGCCTGAATAAAGTGTTGACCAAACCCGATGCCCTGACCATCTAATGCAGAGTCATCATAAATTTCGACACCTTTACCTGAGATGTGATTGCCGGTGACAGGTGATTCAGCCCATGCCTGGATCATAACTTTCAGTTCGTCATTCAAACTGCCAATCGTATGCCAGGGATGGGGCAAGGCGTCAGCAGGCAGATACGTATCAAACTTTTCAACTGGCAGGAATTCCACCGACGCCAATTCGTCATCTGCATTAACGGGTATGAAACGCCCCATCAACAAACCCAGCATCCCGATTAACAAACAAATCCGTTTAACAGCCATTTTCTCTGGCATATTGCACTCCATAACATGCATTGCATTTTTCATCTTGATGAGCTTTTCCAAACCACTTATTGAACGATCACCCCGCTGTGGTACAGCAGATTGGGATAGTCGACTTTCTCATAGACGGTGTAACGTCCCATGCCACCAAGCGTCTCTTTGCCATCACGTTCGACTGCAAAGTAAGGTACGAATCGTTTGCCTTTGGGCAGCGGGACCATCATGCTTGTGATTCCTGCATCTGCTTTTTGTCGGTGAATCTGGCCATCCACATTCACAACCAACGTGCCAGGCGTTTTGAGAAAAGCGAGTAACTCGATGTTATTGGTCGCCCCGCCGTGTACCTTCCAGCGCACGCCATGGAGTTGCGGCGCGTCGGTGTGCTGTCGACGATAGATGTAATACAACGCATCTTTCGTGATCTGAGGTTGCTTGCCAGTCTTAAACCAATGCGCGAAGTAAGCATTGAGGTCGTAGTACGTAAAGCCGATTGCCGTCGAAGGCATCTGGGCATGTTCGGTGTAATCCGACCATGTGTTGATGACCGCCCAATCCGCGTTCCTGGTGATCGCATCCTGCCAGAGTTTGCGCAGGGTTCGTGTGTTCTGCGATTCCCCCATGACCTGCGAACCACGTGTGCGGACATCCTGTGAAACAATCGGATAGCCAAGCGTTTTGGCATAGGGTCGGGCCGCTTCATACCAACCATATTCAGAAGGTGTCCGAGGTCCCCAATGCGTCATGCCCATGGCAACATCCGCAAAGCCTTTGATCTGTCCCGTTGAGTTGAATTGAGCAAACAGACTCGTGGGCATGCCATCCTTTTGAAGATTCGCAAGCACCTGTCCCCACCACTTTGGACTGTGTTTTTCAGTGAGCCACATACTCATGACCGCTTTGCCATCAGCATCACGGAAGACGCCGGGATGTTTGATCGCGTTTCGCAGATTCCTGCTTGAAGTGTACTGCTCAGCTGGATAGCCTTCATCTGCTTGACCGTTGACACCACTTTTTTTCGCTTGTCCGTAGACTGCGGGGATGACCGAAAAATCACCATCGGTTTTCGCTGCCGCATCCATGAGCATCAGGCTCTTGGCGTTGAGCCAATTCCATTCGTCATGATCTTCGCGGACATGAAAATCCATGATGAATCCGTCCATCCCCATCATCTGCCCGAGCTTGACCTCCTCGGTCATCTCCAATGCCTTGGCAGCAAAACGATCCTGCCCTGGGATTGGCACACGCGGGTAAGCGATGTACTGCATCTTGCTCCCCGAGGTCCAACGTCGATAGTCCAGGTCATTGGTGAAATTCAGCCAACTCCAGAACACCCAACTGAGTGTCGGATCATCAATGTAAGGCCAATTGAGTTTGGAATCCTTGGTCGCACGATTGGCAGAAAACGGCGGGAAATAATAGGCAAAGACGCGTTTACCTTCAATCTTCTCCGACAAGTCCGGCTCAAACGGCCAGTATGCACGACGGTCCGCCGTGACATCCCCCAACAAGCAGACATTGTCGATGTTCCATGCGCCAATCGCCTTGGCGGGCGCATCAATCACAAAGCGGACATCGGTTGGCTGTCCCCATGCTTGAGACAACTTGTAATCGACATAGGCTGAAGGTTTGCCGATGTTGGGATAGCCGATTTTGTTGTGACTGGGGTGCGGTGTGATGGCAATTTTCACATCCGCAGATTGCGTGTTACCAAGGATCGCAACGTGATACCAGCGGCTTGTCTGTAACTCAGAAAGTGGCGTTGACTGACTACCAGCAGTTTGAATACGGATGCCATCCTTGTTTGAGATTTGAAGATGAACCGGGTGATAGGCGTCCCGGCCAAGCGTAACGTTCAACTGCATCTCGTCAGAGTGATGCGCCCGTTTGTTAAGCTGAATATCAAAGGTGAACATGACCGGTCCGACGGGCGGTTGGACAAAGTGCATGCCAAAGCCGATGCCGTCACCATCCGTTGTGGATTGGTCGAGAATCTCGACCCCCTTGCCGGAGACCAAGTTGCCGGTGATGTCGGACTCTGCCCAGGGTTGGAGGAGGACGGAGAGGTTTTCGTTGAATTGCCCGTAGGTCTGCCAGGGATGGGGTAAGGTATCTGCAGGTAAATATTCATCGAACTTATCCAGTGGCAATGACTCCACGGATGCCAGCGACTGAGCCCGCGCATTCGTGCAGAGCATCGTGATGATCATACACATGGACCATAAGACCACGGACGTAAAACGTTGCGTCCAACTCATCAATTAACTCCGTCTCTTTTCAAATGAGATTCGTTTGTTACAAGGCTGTTTTGAGTTCACTCAAACGGCAGCATAAATGGGAACTTGGCTGAACCGTAGGAATCAGCATTGAGTTCAACGGCCGTAACACCATCAATGGTTGCAGCATGTCCATCTGCAAAAGCGTAGTTAGCAGCGCCTCTATGTTTGTCTTCCTGAATAAAGCTGAAGTGTCTGAAATAGTAGTTATTTTGACTGTATGAATTTCGAGCATAGCCATCAGCAAACATGGCAGTCCTGGTTGGCTGAACCACCTGATTGGTTTTGACCCAGGTGTATTGAACTGGATGCGTTCCATGATGCCAACCGAAATACTGGTTGTAGGCTAGGTAGTCCGGATAGTTCAGTGTGCCGTTTAAACCATTGGCATTGGTCTGCTGCGAGGGACAGTAATGCCATACCTGCGACCAACTCTTACCGGGAATCAAGAGCACCGAATCACCAAGATAGTCTGTAAAACAGGTTCCCCAACTGGGTCCGCCACTGATCTGATAATTGACCCAATATTGTTTGTAATCTTGAGCGTAGGCATAGTTCGTAAATACCAAGGTGCGGACACGTGTCATGCATTCAGTCTTACGGGCAGCTTCTCTGGCTGAGCCCAGTGCAGGCAACAAAATGGAGATTAACAACGCAATGATGGAAATCACAACCAGTAATTCGATGAGTGTAAAACCGATGAAGTGTCTGGGAATTGGCTTGGGATGGGAGTGATACATCATTTTGAACATGAGTGTTCTCCTTGAAGGACGGGGATGAATCAGCCATGAACACGTGCAACAGATTGGCCATGAATGAGATTGGGAACAAAACGCTGGACAGGCTCTTCCACGATGCGATCCTGCAACCGCGCACGCAACATGGAGAGCGCAGCTGTCATCATGCTTCGGTGATCGCGTTCGAGCATCGTTGGGACAATGGCCTGCATGGATGCATCCACACCAAAACCCACAGCAATGACACTTAATTGTGAGGGGACGTCAATACCTAGTTGCGCCGCGGTGTGCATGACAATGGCCGCAGTACCAATCCCGCCACAGAAAATCGCAGTTGGTCGGTTCTTGCTGCTGAGAATATCATGCGCCCATCGGGTCTCTTTTTTGCGGAGTGCTTCGGTAATAGCCCCGGGAAATTGAGCGATCCATTTGGACTGTGTCTTTAAACTAAACTGTTTGACCGCTGATTCGTAGCCTTGTTTGACCTGTGCATGCTGCAGACAGTTGACATCACCAAAGGTTACCGCAATTTTCTGATGCCCCAATGCTGCCAAATATTGCATGGCCTGTTCGACCCCCTGGTCGGTTGCTGAGAGCACGCAATACTCAGCAGGTTCATCCAGGCTAACCCACGGGAACTGCGGCTTATCGCGAAGCATATTCCCCAATGGACAATCTTTCTCCACCAGACCACTGATGACCGCCCCATCGATCATGCCACCTTCGATAAGTTCAGAAACACCTTTGTGTTCTTCACTGGGAGGCTGGATGAATTCAATCTGATGTCGAAGACCTTCATTACGACAAGCTTCCAAAAAGCTGGTGACCTGCCATCCTACCGGCATGTAATCCACAACCTGAGTGCCACGACGTTTGGCATCCTGCCCGTAGGCATTGACGATCAAGCCCATGTAACCGGTGGTATGCGCCCGCAAGAGTCTTGCTGCCATCTTGGGGCGATAGTTCATTTCGTTGGCAACACGGAGAATGTGCTCGCGTTTTTCGTCACTGATATAGCCATTGCCCGAGAGTGCCAACGACACCGTGGATGGTGCCACCTTGGCGCGTCTGGCAACGTCCTTGATGCGAACATTGGATTCTGCCACTGTCAGTTTCGTGCCAGATTGTGATTGTGTCATGGAACCACTCATATCAGTTCTCGAATCGATTTGATACATTTGATTCTAGCGCCAAGATGATGGCCAGTCAACCAACACATCATTTTTTAAGACGATCTGGAGTTATTTGTAGCTGATTCAATGATTTGGGGAATCTCAGACAAACGTTACAATCTTATACAACACCCTCCTCATGGACCGTCGAAACTTTATGCCCAATCCGCGAACACTCATCATTTCCAATGACAGACACGAATGTCATCAGTTGACCAGTATCGCTGAGACCATGCGTTTTTATACATTCGCGGTAAGTTCCATTGAGCATTTCCGAAAGCATGTTCACGAATTCAAACCCGACATCATTCTGATCAATCGCCAGGTGATCAAAAACAATCTGCTGGACTTTTTGTTACAACTGCCGGGGCGTCGGAAAGTAATGCTGGGGTTAATCACCGATGACCCGGAGACGCGCGAACTGGTCAAGCAAACTCATTCCACACAGGTTCGCTTGCTCGATCGACCGGTTCAAAGTCAGGCAATCACCAGGTTGCTTCGGAGCATTTCGCAATCCGAACGAATTCGCAAACGTCGACTCCGCCGATCCAGACGCTTTGAGTTGATGGTCGGAAGTTCCCAACCGATGCAGCAGGTCTACAGCCAAATTGCCAAGGCAGCACCGACGGATGCGACGATCCTGATATGCGGGCAAAGCGGTACCGGCAAGGAACTGGTTGCCCAATCCATCCACAACCGTTCGGAAAGACGAGACAAACAGTTTGTCGCGATCAATTGCGGCGCGATCCCTGAAAGCTTGATTGAAAGTGAATTATTCGGTTCTGAAAAAGGCGCTTTCACCGGTGCAGACAAAATGCGTAAAGGCGTTTTTGAACGGGCGCAGAACGGCACATTATTCCTCGATGAAATTACCGAGATGGGAATGGACGCCCAAACACGATTGCTGCGCGTCCTCGAAGAACAAGCTGTCAGACGTGTCGGCGGGGACAAAGACATCAAGCTCAATGTCCGGGTCATTGCTGCGACCAATCGTGATCCGCTTCAAGCTATCGAAGACGGTCAACTCCGCGAAGACCTGCACTACCGCCTGGCAGTCTTCCCGTTGCATATCCCAGCACTTGCAGAACGTGGTGATGACATTATCTTACTGGCCAACCATTTCCTCGCGGAGCACAACAAGGCACACGGTACACAGAAAAAACTCACCGACCTTGGCATCGAACGCCTGCGTCAATACGATTGGCCGGGAAATGTCCGACAGCTTCGGAACATGGTTTATCGTGACTTTATCATTGAGGAACATCACCTGGAGATGACCTCCCTGCTGCAATACATCAACGACATTGAAAATACCAAATCAACCACCCAAGCCCAGCAACCCACTACGGATGCGGATGCCAAATCACGAAACAGTGTTCCAGCACCCAAACATGAAAATGTCTCAACGCAGTCTATCGCCAATGAGACAGTTGTTGAAAATCAATCTTCTGACGATACCCCGCAACTGAACATCCCGATTGGGACATCATTGGAAGATGCCAGCAAAGCGTTGATACTCAGAACACTCGAACATTGTCAAGACAACCGAACCCAAGCTGCGCATATGTTGGGAATCAGCGTTAAAACGCTTTACAACCGTCTTCAGAAGTATGAAGACGCTGATTAATACCCCACCAATTAAAAAGGACACAGACTTGATGCCTGTGCCCTTTCGGATTTATTTGAATGTTGATTGTCGGATTGACTGCTTATTCCATTTTATCTTCAGCCTTATCCATAGTGTCTTCAATGTTGTCGCCAGCTTCTTCAGCAGCATCTCCCATTTCTTCAACAGCTTCGTCGACTGTTTCGCCAGCATTTTCCATGGGTCCGTCATTGTCACAACCGACCAATGTCATAGAACCCAAAGCAAACATTATCATCAACAGTAAGGTCTTGAGCGTCTTCATGTTTTTCCTTATCCGTAAAAACTGATCACAAGTATCAACGTATTCACGACTGCATTGGAGCATTCCTAATCACTAATCTTCACACACCTTTGTTGATTTTGTCATTCTCGCATAGTCGGGAGTGACCGAAGGTGGCGATTAATGATTTGAAATACTCTAATCTGCAGCATCCTGAATGCTTTCACCGCCAGCTTCAATGTCTTTGCCCATGCCTTCGATGGTATTGCAACCAGCCAGGCATAATGCACCGATGGTGAGTAGCGTCATGGCAAAAAATGTTATGGGTTTGAAATTCATCTTGATTTCCTTCAATACTGTCTTACATCCAGTCAAGTATCTGTTGTCATGAAACTGCCAACAGCTTCCTTGTACATTCTGAGTTTGATGGATTCACCTGGCGTTTGCACATCAATGGCTTCGTAGGGCACAACCAATACGCGTTGATCCGTCAAGGTGATTCGCACATAGGCAAGCATGCCATTGGCTTTTTCGAAGATGATGTCAGAGATGGTTCCAACGTATACATCTTCAATATCAATGACGGTGTGATCAATGAGGCTTCTTGCTGAAATCACATTGAGCGTGTCGTTACCTTTCGCATCGAATGTCGCCATGTCGCAATCCAATCTGTTTCATACTTAGTCAGGAAACATATTGCAAAGACCATGCCAGTTGTTATTTGGCTTCAATCCGGAAGCTTTTACAGGATCATGCACACAGGCGGTAAGACCTACCGGTAAAACTTTCCGGCATGGTATGTCATTTTTACTGACATGAGACTTCATGGTTTTTACACCTTTGGCCCAAACCCCCAATAAACGGCTGTTTGATGCGTTTTCACGAACATTTCGAGTACTGGCATGGGCCTTGCAAGGTGTACTGGCGTTGAATCAAACAGCAGATTTTGAAAGGAAAAGTAATGTTACGCTTAGCACTTCTGTTTTTTGTGATCGCTTTGATTGCCGCACTGTTTGGTTTCGGTGGTATTGCCGGAGCCGCAGCCGGGATCGCACAGATACTGTTTTTCCTGTTCCTGATCGTGTTCCTTGTTTCACTGATCATGGGTCTTGCCAACAGTAAGACCGCTAATCGCTAAGTGAGACATCAATCGTCGTGAACACCAACCAAGACGTTTTTTGAAAGGATTCGTGATGAATCATGTCACTACAACCATGTTGCCCGACACGGAAACAGCAGAGCAGGTTTTAGCGTCACTGGGCAAATTGAATATCCCTGACGATGCCATTGCCATCGTTGCCCGTGGAAATTCAAGCTTTAACAATCCCAGCAAACAGATTTCCATGCAATTCAGCAACGAGTCAACAAACCACGTTAGCAATGATGCAGATGATCCTGGTGTGACGATCAACATGGCGAATCTATCCATGTTCAACGGCGAGTCCGTGGGTATTGCGGGGACCGGTCCGGTCTCGGCCATCATTTCATCAAGCCAACTTGATGATTCGATGAAGAATCCTCATGCGGTACTCACCTCATTCGGCATCTCAGAAGAACAGATGCCGACCATCGAGCACGCCATTGCTGAAGGTGGCGTCCTGGTGAGTGTCATGACCAACGATCACACCGCGGGAATCGTTGAATCGACTTTCCGTGAACACCATGGTCGATTCATCAAATCCACCTGATCCCTTCACCTGTGACCTGATGCTATTTAGAAAAGTACTTTTACTCCTACCTATAGAAAGAACAACCAATGATTGGAACCAACAACAAACGTTCGAAGATTCGTGACGATATCAAAACCCTCAAGCGTGATCTGTATACCATCAAGGATGACCTGGAAAATATCTCCAGCAATATGCTTGATGAAAGTAAGGAAACGATCAACGATGTTAAGGAAGAGGCAACCAAGCGTGTTGCTGTGGGCATGAAACGTGCTCGCAATCATGTTCGTGAACGTCCCCTGTCGACCACGATCATAGCAGCAGGCGCAGGCTTTCTGGCAGCAACACTATTGAGTCGTCGTTAACCCAGACGGTGTCCAGACCCATCCCGGCCACTTAAGCAAACGAACTAGAAAGTGAGTTAACCGTGATTAAAGCAATCAGCTTGATGGCAGTCAAAATGACAGAACTCATGGAGGCGGAAGGTCGATTGGCTAAATCCGAAATCCATCAGTTGGTCAAAGCGCTAATGCTTTACATGGTCTCAGGCAGCCTCATCGTTCTGGGCATCATGGCTATGGCTGCCGGATTTTACAGCCTCATGCAACAGGTCATGCCTCCGGGCGCGGCGTTAATCGTCGGTGCCTTGATTCTGATCACCATCGCAGCAGGCTTCGCCAACTACGCTCAGAAAATTTCGTAAGTCGTCATTGAAAACAAAGCTGTCTGAGAATTAAAGCCACATCCTAAATCCCCATGCCAAATGTTGGCATGTAAAGATAAATCCTTGTCGCCTGCATTTTCGTTGAGAGTGCAGGCGGCTTTTTTTACAAATAAGGATTGACGAATTTTTGATACGTGATATAGTTATCTATATAACTAGTCAATCTTGACAAGGAGTGGTTCATTGGCGGTTGATCAACGTGTTTCCAAATATGTGCATATCAGTGATTTCATCAAGAAGGAACTCAGTCGTGGACGCTGGAAGGCTGGAGACAAACTCCCACCAGCCCGACACTTTGTCGAGCAATTTGATGTCACCCCAGTCACAGTGTGGAAAGCCCTGGATGTCCTGGGACAGGAAGGCTTGATCCATCGGGTCCAGGGCAAAGGTACGTTTGTCACCGAAAGTCGTTCAGCCCTGAAAACCCAACTCATCGGCGTGAGTACACGCACGCGTGGCGATTCTTACGGCATCACCTTCGATGCCTTGGCGCAGCAACTCAAAGCACATCACTACAGTCCGCTGATCCTGGATATGGAAGACGAACCCAACCGACTGCATGCGGATTGGCAGCAGCATCTCACTGCAATCCTCGAAAATGATCTGCAGGCGTTGATTCTTGATGGTGCCAGCTTCCAACCCTTTAATTACCTTCAACAACATGAAGACCAACTGCCCCCCATCACGTTCATGCGCGTCTTTGAAACCGACCTGCAATTCAAACGTGCCAACGTGATCACCTGTGACTGGGAAGCTGGCGGATACCTGGCAGCCAAGCATCTGCTCGATCAAGGCTATGAAAAACTGACCTATCTGACTTTCGGTGATCCAGCTCATGCTCCGATGTCCATGGGCCCTGACTGGTATTACAACCAATCCGTCAAACATGGCATTGAACGAGCAATTCACGAAACAGGACAAGACGAGAAATCGGATCTTTGCGTGGTGCTGGATATCGTCGATCAGGAACCCACCCCAAAACTCAGAAATGCATTGAAGCAGGGGTACACAGGCGTGATCTGCCTGGGGGATGTACGTGCGTTAAAAGTCTATCGACTTGCTGCAAAAATGAAGAAGACCATCGGCAAAGACATTGGTGTCTGCGGCTACTTCAACACCCAATGGGCCAGCCTGCTTAACACCGCATTGACCTCGGTCCAGGTGCACGAAGAAACCATCGGCCAACTGGCAGCTCAATCCGTCATTGAAGGCTGGAAAGGCGTGCATCGCACAGTCCAGCCCCAACTCGTCATCAAGGAATCCTCGCAATGCGCTTAATGCCTTTTATCTCTTGTATTTTCCTGTTGACATTGATTCAACCGGCACTCGCAGACGAGCCATCTGAGACTTACCAATTCATCCCGGTGACTGAAAAAATCTCAGTTCCCTGGCATACCCATTATCTTTCGACATCCCCGACTCCCTCAAACACGCTCAATGCTGGGGCGGATTATCTAAATCGTTTCGTCGATGCTGCATTGAATAACAGACTCGAAAAAACTGCTGCAAAAACACCATGGCAGCAATACAGCAAATTCCTGAATTGGGCGAGTTGGGCTTACCTGTCACCTGACAGTCAGTTTCAAGGCGATGAGCGTCTGGTGGCGATGATGCAGACATGGCTGGATACGTTTTTCGTCCTAGTCTCAACCCAACCAGATGATCCAAAGAAGGCGGAGAGCTGGACCGCCAACCGGATTCATGACACATGGTCGTTTCATGACTATTCGCTACCGCTGCTTGCCATCGAATCCAATAGTCAACTGCAGCAGAAAATCGGTCTATATCGCATCAAACGTTACCGACAGATTCTTGTCGACAGCATTGCAGACATGACAACCGTTTCGACATTCAACAGCTTGATCCAGCGAGCAGACAACTACGTGAACATGGCGACCCATCCCATGGCCGTCTACATTCACGGTTGGTTGATCACAGGCGAAACCAAATACTTGAAGATGGCCCAATCCATCGTTGCCATCCTTCATCGCGACCAGATGCCCAACGGCATGTTCCCCTACCGGCACAAACTCCATGGTCCGGATCACATTGAGTATGAAACCATGTACTACCGTGCCATCGAGATGCGGGCGCTCTTTATCTTCTGGTGGGCGACGGGTAGTCAAATGGCGTTTGAATGCTTGAAGCGATCAACGCCCTGGTATCCATTGAACATGGAACCGCCTTACCACTTTAATGACGGTGCTGACATCTGGTGGAAAGATCAATGGCGGACATTCTGGCCGATGCATATTGCCATGGTAGGTGCCGCTGCCAAAGATGGTGAAAACGCAACCATCGCTCTAAACATGGCAAGGGACCGAAAGAGTTTTGATCGGTTTGATCTGGTCCTTGGCGCATTGGCTTATCAACAGATGACAGACATCACGCTCAAACCAATCCGTGATCAATACATCATGGCAGACCCGGATATCCGTGGATTGCGACTGCGACATACACCATGGTCCACCACCTTCACCACCGGATCATTTACCTACACAAGGGCTTCTGCCATGCGGGTGACAGATGATGGCAAGGGATTCGATGCCCTGCATATGGCAAGGCCCTGCGTGCGTGTCACCCCTCTGACTAAACGTTCGCGCATCGATCCGGATTACACCATGCTCGGTGCTGAAGGTGCGGATAGGGTTTGGATCATCAAAGACGAATTCGCTGTCGTCGGTACAACCTATCTCCCCTCACGCACACTCAAAACGTGGCGTCCAACCATCCCCACAGCCCCTTGGCAAATGACCGAAATCTGGATGATGTCACCACAGGGCATGGTCGGTATCATCGACAGTCGAGCAACGGAATCTCAAGAGATTGTCGAACTCAATCACCAATACCGATTCATTGCGGACAATAACCAATGCTCACCTGTTGACGGACAACCCGACACATGGCTGGCTGGAAAATTGACGCTGACCATCATCCAAACCAACTTTCAACACCGTGTTCTGGAACGAGTCCGTCGATTTGCACTCAACGCCAAAGATCGTCGTGATTTCCAGGTGAGTCTGACGGACGTGAAGCGACTACCTGAGCAGATTGCTCAGGATGAGAAACTCAGTGATGAGCAGAAAACACTGCTGCCAACGGAGCACACCATCGAAGCGGGATATCACCGTTATTCACTGGCATGCATCGCACCCGATGATGTTGATGTCAACTTCGCACCCAAGCGCTTGGAACATGCATCATTAGTCGGATTTTCGTTTGTAATCCAAAACAAACGCTATGGCGTCTGGTTTAACCCTACGACTGAGACAGTTGGGATTGATCGCAAACAGACTGATCCAACCAGCATGATTACATCGGGAAAAATCAAACTCGTTGCCATGGATTAATCCTTGGAACATGATCGAAAAATGCGATAGCCCAAGCAAGTCTCCGACAGGAAATTCAAAATGCCAAGACGAATAAATGATGCCAAACCACGAGCATTCTCTGCCTTCACACTCATCGAGTTACTGGTTGTGATCAGCATCATCGCGCTACTGATTGCCATTCTCCTGCCTGCTCTTCGTGAAGCGCGTAAGGCTGCTCAGAGTGCAGCATGCAAATCCAATCTCCGGCAAATCGGTGTTGCAGCTCATTCTTACATGACCGACAACAAAGACCTTTTCCCACTCCAACGCGTCGGGGGACAGGAGTATGGGCCGAAGATGTTTTTTCAATTGGATAGAGGTGGAGAGCTTGCCCTGCAGTTCTCAAATTTTGCACGAGATTACAAACTCGCGCCCAATGCGGTTGGCATTGTGGGTTATGAGGTGAAAGACCATGGACTGTTTGTATGCCCTGGCAAGAATGTCACACGGATTAACAATGCATGGGACGCTTCGTATTTAACCGGCAGCATCGTCGCCACATGGTACGCCAAGTCGCAACCGGCGTACCGCTATCCATCCGAACTCACGGATCAAGCATGGGAATTGTACGGTTATCGTGGCAGTGGTCCTTTGAACCTTCGCGGATCACAGCTTCCGCCGACGGTATTCCCGTTATTTTTTGATGACTCACCACATCCGACCAATACCGACCCTTACACTGTTAATCATAAGGATGCGATGAATATCCTCTATCTCGATGGTAGTGTTACAGCACAACCTTTTGATGAGAATTTTTATGGGGACTATGCCGGCCGACAAACTTCGTCCTATGAAAAGTGGTATATGCCTTGGCTGCGCGTTAATCCATTCCCACGTTGAATTCCTGAATCAAGACCTCAAATAAAAAAAGCAGGATACACCGATCTTGACGTATCCTGCTTTGTGATTGATTTCAGATGTGCGGTTTAGCCTTTGGCTGCAACTGCGTCATCGACGAGTTTCTGAGCCATGCTGCCGTACTTGATGTAGGCGTTGTAAAGATCTTCGGGTGAAGCTTCTCCACCACCTGCGTGGACCACGGTTGCAACATGCGGTTCGATGGAGATCGGACCGTCATAGCCACTGCCGATGATGTCGTTGAGAATTCTGGGAACCTGTGCATCACCTTCACCGGGATAGGTGAAGTCATTGGACTCCACGTGATCGCCCTTGAACTTGGCGTCCTTGATGTGGACATATTCGATGTAAGGCTTGAGGGTCTGATAGAAGGCCCAGGGGTCAGGCATGCCGTGACCGATGACGTTGCCCAGGTCGTAGAGCATTTTCACTGCTGGTGAATCGACGGTCTTGATGAACTCGACCATGCGTTCTGCGTTTTCGGAAGCCCAGCCGGTACAGTTTTCGTAAAGCAGGATAATGCCCGCATCTTCAGCCATCTTGGACAGGTCGGTATAGCGACGATAGGCTTCGTCACGCCACTGATCTTCGGAAGCATCCTTCTGGACCCAACTCATGGTACGGATGTACTTGGCCCCGCACTTTTTCATGCGACCGATGACCAGCTTCAGATCTTCCAGATCGGTTTTGAAGTCAGCAGTGATCGGGCGGGACCAGTTACCGATGGCAGAACCGAAACCGGCGACGGTCATCCCGGCATCGGTGATCGCCGCCAAAGCTTCGTCGAATGCCGCTTCGTCAAGGGCAGGTGTCGAAGCGTTGACGCCATTGATCAGACGTACTTCGATCTTGTCCCAGCCAAGTTCCTTGTGCGCCTTGATCTGCGTGTGAATGTCCTTACCCGATTCGTCAGCAATCCCAGTCAAAAACATAAGTCAACTCCGGTCTTGGATGTTGTTTGGTGATAAACAGTTGGAACAAGGATGCCGGGACAGCCAAATTCATCGAATTCGAACCGCAACGGATACTTGCCCAAAACAATCCCACAGTGTAACGCTTTGCTCGGTTGAGTCAAAGGTGTTCAAGGTTTTTTTATGATGATTACACGATTAAACGGCTTGGACTCAGAGCAACGGCTAATCACGATTCCTGTCCGTTGATCGTGATTTGAGCCAGTCCCCCCATGGCGGTTTCACGGTAAATTGATGGCAAATCTTTGCCGGTCTGGTTCATGACCGCGACAACATTGTCAAAGGAAACCATATGCGAACCATCCCCCAGAATCGCGTACTGGGCACAGTCCAGGGCTCGTAAGGCGGCCATGGCATTGCGCTCGATACAGGGAATCTGCACAAGCCCCGCAACCGGATCGCAGGTCAATCCCAGGTGATGCTCCAGCGCCATTTCCGCAGCATATTCAATCTGCCCGGTGCTCGCTCCCATCACGAATGCCCCAGCGGCCGCAGCCATGGAACAGGCGACCCCGACTTCCCCCTGACAACCCACCAGGGCTCCGGAAATCGAGGCGTTGGTTTTGACAATGTTGCCCACCAGACCTGCTATGGCAAGAGCCTGCAACCGGGTTTGCTGAGGTATATCAAAATGATCAAGCACCGCGGGTAACACGCCACAGGAACCGCACGTCGGAGCCGTGACAACTTGCCCGCCCGATGCGTTTTCCTCCGACACCGCCAAAGCCACAGCACTTAATCTTGCAGAGGAGCGATCGGGCATGCCCTGTGCTTTTTCATGATACGAACGGGCCTTGCGTTGGAGGTTCAGCTCACCGGGTAAACGATCGTCAACCGCCAGGCCGCGTTGAATGGCCTGCAGCATGGCTTGCCAAACTGTTTGCAGGTAATCCCAGATATCAGGTTCTTCAAAAGCTTCAACGATTGCCCAAAGGGGTTTGTCGTGTGTCTGCGTCCAATCGCAAAGTTCTGCCATCGTCGAAAGCGGGTAGACCGATTCGCAGTCCGTCAGCGCTTCATCTTCATGGCGGATTTCACCCCCACCGATACTGTACCCCCGCCAACGCCCCACGGGCTGATCCGTTTGATCAAACGCCTGGAAGGTCATTGCATTGGGATGAGCTGGGAGGGGTTGATTGGGTTGCCAGTGAAACTGCACTTCCATGGGTGCCAGCGCCTGGGCAATCGTAACATCCGTCAAATGTCCTTTACCGGTGGCTGCAAGACTGCCATGCAATGTCACCTCAACGCGCTTAGCCTGTGGGTGATTCCTGGCGAAAGCTTCGGCAGCAAAACGCGGGCCCATGGTGTGGCTCGATGAGGGACCATGCCCAATGCGATACAGTTTTTTCAGCGATGCCATCGTACCCATCAATGCACTCCTGTCAGAATACTTGCATAATAGTTCTACGACATGCTAAGGCATTTTGCACCGGATCAATGACAATTTCCCGTAAAAAGCGTAAAAATAGACATTAATTTACCGATTGCTCATCCAGTTTCATGGTGTATCGATACCACTGAGGACATTGGATTATCGCGATCACTGTATGATCATGATCAACTCAAGCTGGTTGATTCAAGCCTACGAGATCGGCATTGGTTTTGAAGTGATCCAGTGCTTTGAGCAGTTGTTCAATCTGTTGCACGGGAGGCATGTTCAGGAGTCGACGGCGCAGGGCGTTGATGGTTTCGAGTTCAGCTTCAGGCATGAGCAGGTGTTCCTTACGCGTGCCGGAGGCTGCGAGGTTGATGGCGGGGAAGACGCGCTTTTCGGTGATGCTGCGGTCGAGGATGAGTTCCATGTTGCCGGTGCCTTTGAACTCTTCGAAGATGACCTGGTCACCACGGCTGCCGGTGTCGACGAGTGCGGTGGCGATGATGGTGAGACTGCCCCCCTCCTCGAATTTACGGGCTGCACCGAAAATCTGCTTGGGGATCGCCAGGGCGGATGAATCCACACCGCCGGAGAGCACACGGCCGGAGTTCGCTAATCCCGGTGCATTGTTGAAGGCTCGGCCAACACGCGTCAGTGAGTCAAGCAGGATCACCACATCACGTCCCTGCTCCACCTTGCGACGGGCGCGATCAATGGCAATGGCAGCCAAGGCGACATGCTGTTCGGTCGTGTGGTCATTGGAACTGGCAAGCACGGTACAAGGCACATTGCGGCGGAAGTCGGTGACTTCTTCGGGGCGCTCGTCAATGAGTAATGCCATCACTTCAGCGTTGTCATGATTCTTTTCGATGGCAAAGGCGATCTGCTGAAGCAGTGTCGTCTTACCTGCTTTGGGCGGGGAAACGATCATCGCACGCTGGCCAAACCCGATCGGGCAGAACATGTCGATCAAGCGACAGGCTGCAGGACAACCGGGATATTCAAGCGTGATACGCGGTTGCGGGTCGATGCTGGTGAGGTCTTCAAAACGGCGTCCATTAAGCGAATCAAAATAGGCTTCAGGCTCCTTGCCTTCAATCTGGAGAATATCCTTGACGACCAGGGCGTTGGGCGCGATGGCCATTTTCTTGTTGGGTTTATTGCGATTGTTCCGATAGTTTCGGCCGTTGTTCTTGTTGTTCTGCTTGGCATTGGCACCGCCGAAGGGTTTACCAAGTTTGGCTTCGAGGCGCATGCCGGGTTTGAGGTCATATTTTTGGATCAGGTGGTAAGGCAGGACCGGGTCGGTGGACTCAGTGACAAGCGTCTTGTCGAGTGTTCGCAGACGACCATCCGATTTCTTGCCCTGTTCGAAGATACCGTTAAATACGTTCATAGTGCGTTACATCACATTTTTCGCGTTGCTCAGCGCGAGCAACTATCTGTCAAAATATGGTCCTGAGCATACAGGCTCATCGACCGACATGTTTCATGCGACTGACGTGAGTCACATGCTGACTGCATACTGCCTTATTGCCTTCTGAGGGTCATGGACAGTATTGGCATGCTTGAAAAGTACAGGCAGTCGGTTTGCTTATGCGTAAGACACCTGTAACAAGCAAATGAACACCCGATGACGATCATCAGTGTGTTTTCAGTCGCTGAATTGTCATGCTGGGGGATGTGTCTGGCGTGACATCCTGCCATCCAAACGCACCCGACATCAAAACCGATCTCAAATGTCACCTGACCAGCAACCGTGCATCATCAATTCCAGGCCATGCTGGCAAGACTGACGTAAGCTCAATATTGCCCTGTCTGAAGTGGACAGGACCGCTGGTCAGTTTCCGTATTTGTTGGGCATGGCGTGGTTGGCCAGTCATCAGATCGGATTCTTAATGCTGATATTTAACCCGTTTAATGAGGTTAATTCAAGTCCGGATGATGATTTTCTGAAAAACTGTTTGATTCGATGAGATGTTTTGTTCGAGTCATGCCGGTAAATCTGGTAAAGTGTGCGGCACAATGCACCTGTCTGCAAAGGGTTGGTCGATGCAGTGGGATGCCAGAAGATGTGTTTAACCACCATAGGGATACTCATGAAGATGTCGGATCGAATCAAGCGTTTGGTGACTGCGTGTCTGTTGTTGACAGGGCTTGTTATTGCAGGTTGTTCTTCCTCCAAATCCAAGGCACCGGATACGACCCCCAAGACAACCGCCGATGCCGAGATGGAATATATGGCGTTCCGCCAAAGCCACTCCGGCAAAAAAGTCGAACCCAATCAACTCAAACAGCAGGCTCCAGAACCCGCACCAACGACTGTGGCGATGACCGAGCCGGTCGAACCTGCTCAACCTGCGCCCAAGCCCAAACCAACCCCTGTTGCTGCTCCCGAACCTGCGCCTGCTCCGGCACCGGCTCCCAAACCTCAGCCTGTGGTTGAAGCCAAACCGGTTGTCAAACCTGTGCCGGCTCCCAAGCCCGAACCTGCTGCGGTTGTCAAGCCAGAAGCGTCCAAACCAGTTGTCAAGCCGCAGCCCAAACCAGAGCCTGTGACCACGGTTGCCAAAGTTGAAGCGACTCCTGCGCCGGCACCTAAACCGGTCGCCAAACCGGCCCCCAAGCCTGTTGCGACCCCTGTTCCTCAGCCTGCTCCCAAACCGGTCCAGCAGGACGTGACAGTCGTCGCCCCCGTCACACCCACACAGCAGGCCAGTCAGTCCACCGTCTCAGCTGGTCGCAGCGATCAGATTGTCTCCAACACCAGTCTCTCTGCTTCCGATGGTTTCCTCAGTCGCCGTCACCAGGTCACCTCCAGCGAACGCACCTTTCAACCGGTGCAACGTGTGACGACCACCACGGCCAAACCTTCCCGCCCCATGCCGACCATGCAGCAGTTGCTGGAGTTTGCTTCGGTTGCCGATGCCAAGACGGTGCTCGATCAAGTCAACGATGCGAACCTGGCGCAGATCGCCCAGGCCATCCGGATCATCATCAAGGAAAAACCACGTCGCGGCACATCGGATCTCTATGATGTGGTCCGCACCGCCAAGGCAGCGGCCCCCCGTGCCATGGCTATCGACGCGCTGTTCCAGGCTTACCCGCAGAACGCGACCTACTCGGCACAGAAGCTCTTGTCCCAAACCCGTTACAACCGCATTGACCGCCTTGTCGTCGGCAACCGTATCATGCAATACCGCATCTCACGGACCTATGACGCTGCGATCACCAACCTGGGTTATGACGCCTCGGGTAAAGCCATGTTCGACGCCCGTCGCGGCATTCTTGCTGCGGACAAAGCTGTCGCGCTGAGTCTGAAAAATTATGCAGCCCGTTACTCCACCAAGCATGCCAGCTTCGTGGCCCGTCGCCTGTATCACTGGATTCGCAATGATGACACCATTGAACAAGCTTATGAAGACACTTTTGTGAAACATCCTTCTGAGCTGGGTGTGATCATGTTCCGCGAACGCTTTGGTGAAGAAGCCCTGCCCCTGATGCAAAAAGCCGAAGGCGAATCAGCCAAACAACTCAAGCCGGTGATTGCAGGTGAACTGGCCAAGTTGGCAGCAGGCGCAGCCCCGACCTTGATGTTCGGCTATCACAAGCTCTTTGTGATTGATTTTTCGACACCTGAAGGCACCTTCAGCATGCTCACCGACACCACCATCTGGCCAGACCAGTCCAAGGATGAAGTCTACCAGCAGGCTGATGCGACCAGCAGCTTCAAGCAGAAGGTCATCAACGTCAAGACCGAAGAACTGTCCAATATCAAGAAACTACCTTCGTCCTGGCAGTCCGGTGTCAAGGTCCAAGGCACGGCTTTGGATAAGATCGATTTACAGTAAAATAGACTTCGTCGAAGATAGACATTTACCACAGAGGCACAGAGACACAGACGACAAACAGAGTTAATCGCCTCATTTGAAACTCTGTTTTTCTGTGTCTCTGTGGTTCGTTCGTTTTGCAGGAAGTTCCCCGCCATGACCACTGCCCCTAACACCCAAACACCCAACATCGACACCGTCGCCTTTGTCAGTCTGGGGTGTCCCAAGAACCTTGTCGACAGTGAAAAGATGCTGGGTCTGCTTGCTGAAGACGGCTTGATGCCCATTGCAGATGAGACCCAGGCCGATGCCATTGTCATCAATACCTGTGGCTTTCTCGAAGCCTCCAAGGATGAGTCGGTCGAGGAGATCAACCGTGCTGCTCAACTCAAAAAGGCAGGCCAGATCAAGCGGATCATCGTTGCAGGCTGCCTCGTCCAGCGACACCGCGCCAAGATGCTGCAGTGGTGTCCTGATATTGATGCGATGATCGGCGTGTTTGATCGGGATCGCATTGTCGAAGCCGTCCGTGGCACACGTCCGACGCAAAAGGATATCGCTGTGGAGTTGCCGGTGTATTCGAGCATTGCCGCCAACGCCACCGTTGCCAAGGAGCATCGGGGGATTGAAGACCGCGGTTACTTTGAGTCCGACGCAACGCGTCTGCGATTAACACCGCGTCACTATGCCTACCTCCGCATCTCCGAAGGGTGCAATCAGAACTGTGCGTTCTGCACCATCCCTTCGATCCGCGGGAAGATGCGTTCCAAGCCGATTGATGCCATCCTCACCGAAGCCCGTGAACTCATGGCAGATGGTGCATTCGAACTCAACCTCATCGGCCAGGACACCACCAGCTACGGCAATGACATTGATTACGATCCGGGTCTCAGTGGCATGCTGCGTGAACTGGATAAACTGGCTGGCGAACAAGGTGGCGCGTGGTTGCGGCTGATGTATGCCTACCCATCCTGCTTCACCGATGAGATGATCGATACGATGGCGAGTTTGCAAAATATCCTGCCATACATTGACATTCCCTTGCAGCATATCAACGACACTGTGCTGGATAACATGCGTCGCAAGACTTCCCGCAAGCTCATTGAAACCCTGTTGAATAAACTCCGCGACCGCATCCCGGGCATGACCATCCGCACGACATTCATCTCCGGCTATCCGGGCGAGACCGATGAACAACATGCTGAACTCGTCCAATTCGTCCGCGATTTTGGTTTTGAAAACATGGGTGTCTTCGGCTATTCCCCCGAACCGGGAACGCCTGCAGGGACGCAGCATAACGATCATGCCATCCCGCAAGAAGTCATCGATGAACGCATCGAAGAACTCATGCTCGCTCAACAGGAAGTCGTCTTTGATCGAAACGAAGCGTTAGCAGAACAAGCCATCGAATTTGATGTTCTCATCGAAGACGAAACACAAATTGAAGGCACGCAAACCTCGGGTGTATCCGACGAACCCACCCGCTTATTCTCCGGCCGAACCTATCAACAGGCACCGTCGATTGATGCGGTCACCTACGTGCAAACCAACCGCGAAATGGTTCCCGGTGAACTGGTTCACTGTCGTATTGTCGGTTACTCAGACTATGATCTTGTCGCCCGCCCGGTGGAAGAGTTGGACAAGAAATTCTCGCTGCCGTTGGCGTGATGCGATAAATTCCAGCAATGCAATTCAGGCGAGCCGCGGTGTGTCACTGCGGGATTCGACGCAGTCGAACATCAATTCACAAGACAGCAATATCAACGGGAACTTGAGCTTCGCTCAATCCCGCGTCGACACGACGCGGCTCGCCTGAAACGCAAGTCGGCGCATCTTTTGCCTTAGCTCTTCATCTCTGCGGTAAAATGATTTGAAAAAAATATCAGTCTTCAGGCACATGAGGCAGTTGGCAGTCCCGGCGTTTGATCATGGTGACGCAGTTGCCAGATTCGTTGAAGAAGACTTCGGTCATGTAGGCTCGCATGAGCATGACACCGCGACCGCAGGGGCGTTCGAGATTTTCATCGAGTGTAGGGTCGGGGATTTCGTCGGGGTGGAATCCGGGGCCTTCATCACAGATGGTGATGCGGATTTCTTCATCGTCGACGGAGAAATCGATGGTGACATTCTTGGATTCGTCGGACTTGTTGCCGTGTCGAATGGCGTTGGCGAGAGCTTCGTCCAGAGCAAGACGGATGGCAAACTGCGCGGTATCGGAGTAGCCGTAAGGTTGGATCGCCTCAATAACGGTTTCCACAACCTTAACACCTTCCGAGAGCGAGCTCGGGATCACCAAAGGCTTACTGGTTCGAGACTGTCCCATATGCAATACTGGCCTGTCTCCACCACCCCGGGTCTGCACTAAATGCACATCACTGGCGGTGCGTTCACATGCATCCCGTTACATCGCAGGATGCCCCACTCGACGAACCGACGTCGTTGTCGGTTACTTGAAACTGCTCATGGCCTGGCTGGCCGAATCACAGATATTAAAAAGCTTGTTGAGCTTGGTAATAACAAACACTTCGTAAATCTGCGGGTCAATGCATGCGAGCCTGAGTTGGCCGCCTTTTGCCCGGACCCGGTTGTTGATGGTGATGAGCATACCCAATGCCGCTGACGAGAGATGATCCACGTCAGAGAAGTCGATGAGTATCTTGGGATTCGGTGTCGAATCAATCAAGTCAGAAACCTGGTCACCGATTTTTTGAATCGCAGCTTCTTCAAGAATGTTGCGATCCAAAAACCCGATCCGGATGATTTGCTCACTGTTTTCAATTGTGAGGCGCGATTCGCCTTCGGCCATCACTGTGTCTCCTGAAACGTTTATTGGTCTGTAAAGTAGACTTACCAAGGCTAAGTGTCAAGCCAAATTGGGGATAGACAAGTCGATGCAATCCAGTTTCATCCCATATAAAACGAATTGATCAATTGCAGTTGCATCGGGCGACAGGGATGGGTACGCTTGTTTGTTATTCAATTTCTCTATTCATTTCTGAATTGGAGTATCGAAAATGAAAGCTATTATGGTGATGTTTGACACCTTAAACCGTCATTTCCTGCCCAATTATGGCTGTGAATGGACGCATGCCCCCAATTTTGCTCGGCTCAGCGATAAAACGGTGACGTTTGACAACAGCTATGTGTGTTCGATGCCGTGCATGCCAGCTCGTCGTGATCTGCATACCGGGCGTCCGAATTTTTTACATCGTTCATGGGGACCGTTGGAGCCGTTCGATGACTCGGTGCCGCAGATGCTCAAGGATGCAGGTGTTCATACGCACCTGAGTACGGACCATCAGCATTATTTTGAAGACGGTGGCTGTACGTATCACACGCGCTTCTCAACCTGGGACTTTCATCGCGGTCAGGAAGGCGATGCCTGGATCGGCCAAGTCGAAACACCCGATGCATCTGGCAACAGTGATCCGGACCCCAACAAACCCAAGGGCATGCGCGGGCAGGATGTCATCAACCGTCAATACATCAACGGCAAACAGGAACGCATGCCACAGCATGGCACGTTTACTGCCGGTTTGGATTTCATTGATCGCAATCACCAATCGGACAACTGGTTTTTACAGATCGAAACCTTCGACCCGCATGAACCCTTTTTCACGTTGCCCGAGTTCAAACAGTTTTTCGAGAAACACTACGCTGAGTATGTCGGCCCGGACTTTGATTGGCCCGGCTATGGCAAAGTGACCGAAGCACGCGAAGTCGTGGAGCATTGCCGGTATGAGTATGCAGCGTTACTTGCCATGTGCGACCTGTATCTGGGCAAGGTGCTTGATGCGATGGACAAGCATGACATGTGGGATGACACCATGCTCATCGTCTGCACGGATCATGGCTTTATGCTCGGTGAACATGACAGCTGGGCCAAGTGCTGGTTGCCGTTCTATCAGGAAATCGCTCACACGCCCTTCTTCGTCTGGGACCCAAGATGCAAGATAACGGCAGAGCGTCGTCAGGCACTGGTTCAACCTTCCATTGACATCCCACTGACGTTGCTGGATTACTTTGGTATCCAAGCAACCCAAGACATGCGTGGCAAGTCACTGACCCAAACCATTGTGGATGACACTCCAGTGAGAGATGCTGCAATCTTCGGCATCCACGGTGGTCAGGTGAATGTCACGGATGGCAAACATGTCTACATGCGAGGTTATGCCACCGAAGACAATCAGCCACTCTTTGACTACACGTTGATGCCTACACACATGCGTAGCCGATTTCATCCCGATGAACTCAAGGGCATGACGTTAGCTGACCCGCTGTGTTTTACCAAGGATATCTCGGTCCTGAAAATCCCTTGTAACACGACGAAAATTGCTCGCAACGATACGTTCAGCCAAACCATGCTTTTTGATCTGAACACAGACTATGTACAGCAAAAACCACTGGATGACCCGCAGCTTGAAAAACAGATGACCGATCAATTGGTCACATTGCTCAAGGAATACGACGCACCCAGTGAACAATTTGAACGCCTTGGTTTAAACTGAATCATAAAATACAAAACACGAAACACGCACCTGCAAGCACACACGGAGACTCATCAATGAAATGCATCATGGTTATGTTCGACTCGCTCAACCGTCACATGATTTCGCCTTATGGTTGTGACTGGACACACACGCCCAACTTCGCACGTCTTGCTCGGAAAACGGTGACGTTTGATAAGTCTTATGTGTGTTCCATGCCCTGCATGCCTGCGCGTCGCGATCTGCATACCGGTCGCCCGTCATTTATTCATCGTGGCTGGTCACCGTTGGAACCGTTTGATGAGTCGGTCCCGCGTATGCTTAAAAATGCAGGGATTCACACGCACTTGGTTACGGATCATTATCACTACTTTGAAGACGGTGGCGTGCACTATCACACCAAGTACAACACGTGGGAATTTTTCCGGGGCCAGGAAGGTGATCCGTGGATTGGTCAGATTGCTGAGCCGGATGCCCCCGAGAACATCAATCGCAAGGGACGCCCGCAGGATTGGATTAACCGCGCGGAGATGAACAGCGAAGACAAGATGCCGATCACGCAATCGTTCAATGCAGCCATGGACTACATCAAGCGGAACAAGGACGAAGACAACTGGTTTATCCAACTTGAAACGTTCGACCCGCATGAACCGTTCTTCACCCAGCGTCAGCACAAGGATCGCTATGCAGATCACTTCAACAACTACACCGGCCCTGAGTTTGACTGGCCGGGCTACGAAAAGGTGACCGAATCACCGGAACAGGTCGAACATGCCAAGCACAACTATGCTGCCTTGTTGAGTCTCTGTGATCAGAAGCTTGGTGATGTGCTGGACCTGATGGACAAGCATGACATGTGGGAGGACACCATGCTGGTGGTCTGCACGGATCATGGCTTTTTGCTGGGTGAACATGACTGCTGGGCCAAGAACTGGATGCCGCTGTATGAGGAAGTCGCCCACACGCCGTTCTTTGTCTGGGACCCAAGATGTAAGAAACAGGACGAACGTCGCAACGCATTGGTCCAACCCTGTCTGGATATGGCTCCGACGCTGCTGGGATTCTTCGGCCTCGACATCCCTTCCACGATGACCGGCAAAGACCTTGCCCCCGCCGTTGCGGATGACACGCCCGTGCGTGATGCCTGTATTTTCGGTTACCACGGAACGCGCGTGAACATCACCGACGGGCAGTATGTTTACATGCGAGGTAATCACAAGGCAGGTGTTCCCGTCTACCAATACGGCTGGACGGCACCAGGTATGAAAGACTCCATGATCCCTGAAAAGATTCGCCTGCTCAGTGAAGACGAACAATGGGACTTTACCGGCAATGCACCGGTCCTGAAGATGCCCAACGGCGCATCACACATTGAAGGCGATCCAGCATTCAATGCGACTGTTGGCGACCTGCTCTTTGATGTGACCGCAGACCCCACACAGCAAAACCCGCTTGATGATGCAACGGTGATCGAAAAATTGTCAACACGCATGACCGAACTGTTGGCAGAATGCGATGCCCCATCGGAGACCTACGAGCGGTTGGGGCTTGAACAAACCTGCTGCTAGTGCATTGACATGAATACATGCTCACCTTCCGTCACTCCCGCGCAGGCGGGAGTCCAGGGGAACCTGCAAGTGCGCACAGAATGCTACTGGATTCCCGCTTGCGCGGGAATGACGAAAACATAGATAACACGAGGATAAGCGGTTGGAACGGCTGCTAAATCATCGTAATTGACCGTTGATGTTACACAAAATCTGACGAACCAATTCACAAGGCACCGGCAACGCGTCGGTGCCTTTTTCATGTCGATGTACACCGGAACCAAAAATCTCGAACTTGTTAATGGAACGTTTGGTGACAAGTGGTTAGAATCTAATTGCCGGGAAGCAGGTGCTGGAGGATCCAGTGCCTTGGAATGATTCGAACGTAACCATGGAGATGGTCGATGAAGGTTCACTACAAGATCGCACTGTTTGCGGCGGTCGTGTTTTTTGTCGTGGTTGGCGGGTATTTTCTGACCCGCGGCAGCGGTGATGTTGACCAGTCCGATTTGGTCGAAAACGATATCCCAACGCCAACAGCCACAACCAACAATCCGCCGGAAACACCGGCTGGCAATTCAGGCAGCACCCCGGCTACGGACTTAAACAGCCTGGTTCGTCAACAGTTGGCGCAAATCAACCAGTCCAACAAGTCGACCACGCCCCCACCGTCTTCGACGTCTAACATAACCCCGATCACCAGCAAGCCGCTGACTGACACCACAGCCCCATCTGCGAAGACAATCAACCCCATCACAACACCTACGCGCCCTTCGACTCCAGCGACGCTGACATTCGATGGCACGCCTGTTGACGATGACAATGTCCTGGCAACCAATCCCGTCGCCGACCCGGTGCCTGCTCCGGTGGTCAACAATGATCCGCCCAAGCCTGTCCTGGTTCCCGCACCCCCCAAGCCGATCAACCCGCCGACCCCGGCTGTGCGTGCAACGAGCTACCCCAACACCTACACCATTCAGTCCGGTGACACACTCAGCAGCATTGCTCTGACGTTGTACGGCTCGGATCGACATTGGGTCGAAATCGCCCAGGCCAACCCCACCATTGACCCGCTGAAGCTCAAGCCCGGTCAGACCATCAAACTGCCCCAACCTGCGGACCTGCGTAAAAGCGGTTCCCAGCGTGCCCGTGTTTCGGCTGATGGTCGTATCCGTCAGTACACGGTCCGAGCAGGTGACAACCTGAGCACCATCGCCCAGGAGTTCTACAACAATGCGAGCCTCTGGCGCCGGATTTACAATGCCAACAAGGCTGCCATCGGTGCCAATCCTGACACCCTTCAGGCCGGCGTGACTCTGGAAATTCCTCCCGCTGAATCAGGCTCGAATAACTGATGTCCGTTGATCAAAATCCCATTGCGTTAGACGTCGTCGTCATCGGCGGTGGCGTGGCTGGTTTGTGGTTACTCGATGCGCTGAACCGACAGGGTTACCGCTGCGTCCTGCTGGAAGCTCACCAACTGGGCTCAGGCCAAACCGTTGCGTCTCAAGGCATTCTCCATGGCGGGATGAAATACACGCTAAGCAATCTCATCGACCCCGGCGCCAAAGCCGTTGCACAAATGCCGCTGATCTGGCGCGATTGCCTGGCAGGTCAAGCGGAGCCCAATCTCACGCAAACACAGGTCCGTACGGACTTCTGTCACCTTTGGCGGACCGGTTCAGCACGTTCACGATTCGGCATGACCGGCGCCCGCATGGTGCTGCGTGTCAAGCCCACTGAAATCCCCAAGAGCGATTGGCCCGAAGCGTTGCATGATCTCAAGGGTCAGGTGTACAACCTTCCCGAACAGGTACTCGATACCGCCAGCTTCGTTGCTGATCTGGCTTCCAAACATCAGGACCGACTGCTCAAGATTGACCCTGAAAAGGGGCTTGCCTTTGAGCGTGATCAAGCAGGCAATGTCTCTGCCATCCAACTCACCGACGGTGATCAAACACTGACGCTGGCGCCCAGGCATGTGGTCCTCACCGCTGGCAAAGGTAATGCGGACCTGCGTGCCAAGCTGGGTCTTGACGATCAGGCGATGCAGATCAGACCCTTGCACATGGTCATGGTCAAAGGCAGTCTGCCCAAACTCAACGGACACTGCACGGACTTTTCGCAGACGCGGGTGACCATCACCACCGCCACTGCCAAAGACGGGCAAACTGTCTGGACCGTCGGCGGGCAAGTCTCCGAAGATGGCGTGAAAATGCCCCCGGAAGAATTGGTTCGACATGCTAAAAGCGAGATCACAGCGGTGGTCCCCAATGTCGATTTTTCGGATGCTAAATGGTCGACGTATCGTGTGGACCGTGCCGAACGCAAGACCGCGTCCGGTCGCCGCCCTGAAGGTGTCACGCTGATGTCTGAAGGCAATGTGATCACCGCTTGGCCGACGAAGTTGGTGTTGGCCCCGCAGTTGGCGATGGATGTGATCCAGAAGCTGGATATTCAGCCTGCAGGTGAAAGTGTGAGCATTGAGGATTGGCCGCGCCCTGAAGTCGCACCGCCCCCGTGGGAGTTGGCTCAGAACTGGATGACATTGGATTAACAGTCAAACTTCGCGTGATCGAACAAGGCGAGTGAGAACAACACCGTGAACTTCCGACGACTTGGCAATACGGACATCAAGCTTTCCCCCATTGGTTTTGGTGCGTTTAAGATTGGACGCAACCAGGGGATCAAGTATCCGACCGCGTACGATTTGCCGGACATGGATGCGGTGGATCGTCTGCTCAACGGTGTGTTGGATTTGGGGATTAATCACATCGACACCGCCCCGGCATATGGCTTAAGTGAAGAACGAATCGGTGCCACGATTGCTCATCGACGCGATGAATACATTCTCAGTTCCAAAGTCGGTGAGACGTTTATCGATGGCCAATCCGAGTACCGCTTTGATGCTCAACATGTTCGGCAGTCCGTCGAATCCTCACTGAAAAAACTCAAGACCGACCGACTGGATATGTTGCTGATTCATTCGCCAGCGGATGACGTTTCATTGCAACAACTCACCGACTGTGTCCCCACGATGCAGGCGCTTAAAGCGCGTGGCGATGTCCGACTCATTGGTCTGTCGGGTAAGACACATGATGGTTTTGAACTGGCCATGGATTGGTCGGATGTGTTGATGATCGAGTACAACCTTGCGGACACCCAGCATGCCCAACTCATCAATAAAGCCCATGACCGCGGTCTTGGTGTGCTCTGCAAGAAGGGTCTGGGGTCCGGCCATCTCTCACCACAGGATGCCATCCCGTTTGTCCTGAGCAATCCAGCGATCACAAACCTGGTGGTCGGCGGGTTGAATCTGGACCATCTCAAGGACAATCTGGGATACGCGAATATTTCGTTTTAGCATTTGATTTGAACGTCATTGATACGAATCAACCGAGCCATGATGGCGCGGCTAGTGGTTCGTTGCAGCTCGATTTATTGCGTTTGAGACCCGCCCAAAATGACCGGGCTATGTACAAATAGCCGAGCCATCTTGGCTCGGTTGCCTTGGAATGATGCCCTTCAAAACAACTGCAATAAACCAGTAAAGCGTTTACAAGAATTAATCGCTAACATCCGTCACTCCCGCGCCCCGGAAGTTGGAAGTCCAGTGGAACTTGCAAGCGTCTTCAAAATGACACTGGATTCCCGTCTTCGCGGGAATGACGAAGACTGCGATGGCATGGAGAATATTTTTTTGAATGCTCAATATTCATTGTCCGGTCATCTTGGCTGGAACTTTGACGAGCTATTTCCATGCAATGAACTAACCGCGATTCCCGCTAATTTCCCCCTGTGTTTTCCATTTTTCAAACTTTCCTCAAGACGCGCTTCATTTGCGTCGATAAGCAGTCGAGATAGGCAATGGGGCTGTTGTACAAGCTTGATTTCATGCAATTGATATCAGGCTGCCCTGAGGGGAATCAGACCTGTCGAACATGGAGAGACGATCATGCGTGATCACCATCAAACATCTGATGAAGTTGCTGCCAATCTGCTGGATCAGGTCCAGTTGGATGATGCATTGTTTATCAAAGACGAACCAGCCGAACAAAACGTAACCGTAAGTTCGGCAAAGGCTGAACCTGTTGCTGTGGTCACCGAGGAAAGAGCACCTGCTCCCCTGCCGATGTCCAGGCGTCTGAATGTGCCCCAGTCTCCTGCTCCTGAAAAGACGCCACAACCTATGCGTGTTGGCGGGTTCAGTGCTCTACTGGATCATCTCAAAGCCGAGGCCTTGCGGAACGAACAACGCAGTAAAGACCGCCAAGCGTCTTTGCGCTTCGCTGCCTGATACCCAATCAATTTCAATCGACCAAACCGGCGTCATGGTGCAATGTTTGCATGGTGGCGGCTTTTTTCTGTCTTCAAATCACCCGGCAACGGTAATAAAAACGGCTCAAGTCGGGCGATGGTCCGGTGACTGATGCCGGAGATGTCATCAAGTTGCTGAATGCTGGTGAAAGGACCGTGTTGCTGACGGTGTTCGATGATGCGGTTGGCGATGACCTTGCCGACCCCGGGCAGGAGCATGAGGTTACCGGCGTTGTCCGTGTTGATGTTGATTAAAAAGTCGGTGGTGGTGGGTTTGATGCGGCGTTGGTCAAGTGTGTTACCTGTCGCGCGGACGATGCCCATGCCAAGTAACAGCGTGACCATGATCATGGCCATGACGATGGGGAGCTTACGCAGGATAACGCGTTCAGCTTGCCGATCCAGTGGTGGCATTTTCGGTTCGGACATTGGCCAGATTCCGTCTGAACATGGTCAGTCGTTTAAGGGCCGGCTTGGGTTGCATGGTTTCCTGAACCAATCCCGATAGCGGCAGGTCCATGTCCAGGTGATCAATGACGGTGGTCCAGGTGATCGTTTCGACAAACGGTTTGGAGAGCGCGATGTGCATCATGGCATCAAGCCACGTACTCTGCACGCCGGGGGTCCAGGGTTTACGCCAGTAGCCACAGTCTTCGTCAATCTGCTGTGCGGTATCAGTGATGGCAATCATCTCCTCGGAGACCATCGCACTGGGCACACCGATGACCAGGTTGATCGGCCGCCCCATGGGTGCAAAGTGATCCAGGAGATTACTGATCTGCATCAGGTCCCGCGTATGTTGCCCATTGACCGATTGGCCCATGAGCATTTTGAGCGTAAAGGCGTCGAAGTTGATGCCCCCCTGAATCAGCAGGTCCGCATACATCATCGGCGGGATGGATCGCTGATTGTTGGCATAGTATTCGCCAAACGGTTCACGAATCTCAATAAGCACGCGCGCGTTGGGCTGAATCTTCTTGACTGCCATTGCGGACAAACGTGTCAGATCCATCAGTTGGTCAAAGGCGACCGTGAAGTGATTATTGACATGCAGCCCTGAGACGACATTCCATGAACTGATCCGATCCTTGAAATGATCGACGACCTTTTCAATGTGTTCGTACACCAGATCGCGCACGGTTTCGTAATCGTGTTCCCAGATGAATAACCAGTCGGGCAGGTTGGCTGGTTCAAAACTCACCAAGGGACCAGCAATGACAGGCAGTTCGCGTGAGCGCGCCCAGTTGACCCACTCATCGAGTACGTCCCATTGGTAATCACCTTCCTCCGGTGCCAGGACTTTCCAGGGCATGGGGACGGTGACGTAATCAAAGTGCGTGTAAATCGCATCACGCAAGTGTTGATGAGTGTTATCCAGTGCAACACCGGTGCCGACCACGTGACGCGGGACCGAACCAGTGGTCCGACGACGTGTCAGCAAAAGGTCGGCATGGGCGATGGCAAGCTCTTCACTGCCGTCGATGGATGATGCTAATGATTGCATCGCCAGGTCGTAGGCTTTGCCGGGATGATCCTTACGCAGACATAGCGCTTCGATAAAACACGAACGCGCCTTGTCCATGCGTTTGGCAACGGGGTGTTCGGCTTTGATATCCAACATGCCCCAGTCTTCAGACTTGTTGTACAGGGTCATCAGTCGGTGACGTGCCAGTTCAAGGCTCAGCAGATAAGGTTCTTCACGCTCTGGCAGGAGACAGGTCTGAAGGGTCAACGTGCCACACTCACCCGTGGGAATCTGCAAGGCTAAAGCGCAGACACCTGACTCACGTTTCTGACAGAAGATGACACCTTTGTCAAAGACGATTTCACCGCGCATGGCATTGCCATCTGCACCCAGCAGATAAGCATTGCGCAACGGGAACTCCGCTGCAGGTTGTTCGTCCTTGAAGACCTGAAATTTGAGCATGCTAAACCTATCGTACTTCAGTGGGCAAGTTCTCCCCCGTAACGGTACAGATTATCGTGTAAGAAGTTAAAGAATGCAAAGCCAATTCCACATTTGTGGCAATGCATGCCATTCTCCTATCATCATCCATGAGTTGGCAATCGGACATTCACCTCATTTTGCTAGGGATAAACCGTATGATTCATGGATTGAAAACCAACTCATCGATATGTCAATTCGAAATTCCAGATCAACCTGCTTATGCTGTAACACCTTGAAATTCCCGCTTAAACAGGATTTTTAGATATGACGCTTGATCCGCATTCTCTGGTACACGAACACCCATTTGACCCGACCTATGGCTATGAACTCGATGATTTGCTGGCAGTGCAATCGCCTGACCAACCTCACGGGTTTGAGGGCTTCTGGACCGAGAGCTATCAAAAGGCAATGAATCACAAGCTTGAATATGAGAAGATCGAAACACCGCAGGACGATGACCGCTTCAAGCTGTACAAGGTGATGTATGCAGGGATCGATGGCATGACCGTCGGCGCATGGTTTGCTATGCCCAAGGGTGAGATCAAACGTGGGCGTGTGCAAGGCCATGGGTATGGCGGGCGTGAGTCACTGGAATGCAAGGACATTGCTGAAGGTATTGCAACCATCGCGCCGGTTGCTCGCGGGTTTCATATCTCTGAAAACGAATCGCTGCCAATCAACAACGAGGGACACAAACATGTTCTCATTGGCATTGATCATGTCGAAACCTACATCCACCGCAAAGTCGTCCAGGACATGTGGATCGCACACAGCATTCTGCTCGCCGAGTTACCCGAACTGGAAAACAAAGTCGACTACGAAGGCGGCAGTTTCGGCGGTGGCATGGGTGCGATGTGTGTGGCATGGGACAAACGCATCCAGTCTGCTCATCTGCATGTCCCAAGTCATGGCAATTACCCGTTGCGTCTGACCATCCCCTGCATCGGTTCACAAAACGCGGTGACCAACTATTACCATTCACACCCCGGTGTCCTCAAGACACTTACCTTTCACGATGCAGCCATTCACGCGCGATACATCACCGTGCCCACGAGTTTCACCTGTGCGTTGTTTGACCCTGCCGTCCCGCCACCTGGCCAGTTCTCTGTACATAACGAAGTCAAACCGCAATTGCGCAAACTCTTCGTCGTCACCGCCGGTCATCATGCCTACCCTGAGGAAGCAGCCGAAACACAGGCAGGCCATGACAAAGGTCGGCAATGGCGTATGGAACAGTTGGGTGTGACGGTGTGAATGTTTCGCTCGAATGACTTGGCCCATTGTTAATGGAATGTCGGACATTCATCTTCATGCCAGGGAGCTTCGCCCCCCGGGCCCCCTTTCGAGGTCGGATGGTCAGGGCAAGATTTGATTACGTGTTGCATCTAAATGATTGAAGACTGTGTTGCGATGGGGTTCCACCCCAAGCCCCGGAACTGGGGTTAATCGTGTGGTTCAGAAGGTGCGTTTACAACACGTTAATCGGACGATGAACATGCCAAGCGTATGGGTGCTCAGACAGATATCCGATTAACCAGTTCAATTCACGAACACCAGATATCAAAGGCCTGCCCTTCCAGGGGGACGTGATCCAGCGGCGGAACGCTGGCGGGGTTTGGGGCAGCGCCCCATCTCATGTCTGTCTTCAATTCATTTGAATGCAACACAGCAACACAACTTGCCTGAGACACTCCGATCTCGCAAGGGGGTCCGGGGGGCGAAGCTCCCTGGCCATGAAAATATCTGCCCCCCTCCCAATTACTTTCGATCCCTCGCCGAGGACACAATCGCCTTTAACAGTCTCCAACTTCGATGCTCAGCATGACACAATCCCGCCTTACCTGTCTTAATCCATGATGTCCGGCTAAAATTTTTTCATTTGCTCACATCACCCCAATTCTCCATTTTTCAACCACTTGCAATCAAGTGAATCCGGATCACCCGTTTGCCAGATTCCCAATCTTGCAAAAAACTTGCATTTGCCTCTGGCTTTTTTCTCATAACAGGTTACATTTATTCATGCATCGAATTAATTAAAAGGTCGCCACCATGATCACACTCAATGACATCACCGCAGACATCGACCCGACCACCCAGGCGGAACTGGTTCGGACAGCCGTTTTCCCGAGTTCCGTCGACGTGAATCTGGCGGTCGCTCAGGAGATCGCTCAACTCATCAAGGATCGCAACGCTACAGGCAAGGTTTGCGTACTCGGTCTTGCTACCGGTTCAACGCCCGTGGGTGTGTATGACGAACTGGTTCGCATGCACAAGGAAGAAGGACTCTCCTTTGCCAACGTCGTGACGTTTAACCTCGACGAGTACTACCCCATGCAGCCGGATGAACTGCAGAGTTACAACCGCTTCATGGCTGAGCATCTTTTCGATCACGTGGACATCCCCAAGGAAAACGTCAACATTCCCGATGGCACGGTCCCCCCCGAAAAAGTCCATGCCTACTGTCGTGCTTACGAAAAGAAAATCGACGAGATGGGTGGCATTGATATCCAACTGCTGGGTATCGGCCGCACCGGTCACATCGGCTTTAACGAACCAGGGTCCGGTGTGAAGTCCGTGACACGTTTGATCACCTTGGACAAGATCACACGCCTGGACGCAGCAAGCGACTTCTTTGCTGAAGAAAACGTCCCCCGCCGCGCGATCACCATGGGGGTTGGAAGCATCTTCAAAGCCCGTCGAGTGATCCTCATCGCCTTCGGTGAACATAAGGCCCCTATCGTCAAACGCTCGGTCGAAGGTGATGTCAGTCCTACCATCCCCGCAACGTTCCTCCAGCAGCATCCCAATGCTCAGTTCATGCTCGACAAGGCTGCAGCCTGTGAACTCACGCGCTTCAAAGCACCGTGGCTGGTCGGCCCGATGCAGTGGAATGAAAAAGCCATCCGTAGCGCGGTCATCTGGCTGTCCCAACACCTGGAAAAACCGATCCTCAAACTCACCGAGGAAGACTACAACGAAGCTGGTCTTCAGGATCTGCTTGCAGACCACGGTCCGGCATACGACATCAACATCAACGTGTTCCGCACTATGCAACGCACCATCACCGGTTGGCCCGGTGGCAAACCCGAGTCTGCCCGCAAGGAAGGTGATCCGGTGCTTTCACGCGATCGCATCTTCCCCAAGAAAGTGATTATTTTCTCGCCACATCCTGATGACGATGTCATCTCCATGGGTGGCACACTGATCCGTCTAGCGGATCACGGCCATGACGTTCACGTTGCCTATCAGACCTCCGGGAGCATTGCGGTGTTTGACGATGACGTGCTGCGTTTTGCGGACTTTGCCCGTGAATGTAACGCTGTGTTCAACATTGAAACCAAGGCAACGGAGTCACTGGAAGAACACATTGAACAGTACATCAGCAACAAGCAACCCGGCCAGGTAGACTCGGCGCAGATTCAGCAGCTCAAGGGCCTGATTCGTCGCGGTGAAGCCCGGGCCGGTGTGCGTGCCTGTGGTGTGCCTGCTTCGGAGAACTGTCACTTTTTGGACATGCCGTTCTATGAAACCGGTCGCGTCCGCAAGAAGCCGTTGAGTCAGGAAGACATCGACATCATCGTGAAGCTTCTGCGTGAGATTCAGCCCCAACAGGTCTATGCAGCCGGCGACCTGTCGGACCCGCATGGCACGCACCGCGTGTGTCTGTCTGCCATCACGCAGGCATTGGATGTGGTCAAGCATGATGACTGGTACAGCGACTGTGATGTCTGGCTTTACCGTGGTGCCTGGCAGGAATGGGAGCCGGAGAATATCGAGATGGCTGTCCCCCTGAGCCCGCAGGAAATTCTGCGTAAGCGTAACGCCATTTTCAAACACGAATCCCAGAAAGACCGTGCCCTTTTCCCCGGCACCGACGAACGCGAGTTCTGGCAACGTGCTGAAGACCGCAACCGCAACACCGCCCGGATTTACGACCTGCTGGGCTTGCCGGAGTATGAAGGCATTGAAGCCTTCGTGAAGTGGGATGGCAAGATTTATTAAGACTCACCAGTCATTCACGCCCTGAAAAAAATTGCAGCCGCGTTGACATACAGCGCGGCTGCTTTGTAAAAACACATTATCACAACGACTTGAACAAACCATTGAAGGGAAGTTTGAACATGTCCACCATGCACCCACGTCTTGCACTTTGCAGTTGGTCCACCCAACCCAACTCGCCACAACAACTCATCGACAATGTCAAGCAAACAGGCTTAACCAATATCCAGTTGGCTTTAATGCCCCTGTTTCGACAGCCTGATGTCTGGGGAGATACCCCCAGGCAGTTGTCCGATGCCGGGATCAATGTCGTATCGGGCATGTTTGGTTGTGAAGGGGAAGACTACTCCACCTTCCAGACCATCCGTCAAACCGGTGGCATGACGCGTGATGAAACATGGGAAGCCAACTGGGCCAATGTCCAGCAGGTGGCCAAGATCGCTCAGTCGATGGGATTGGAAATGGTTTCGGGGCATGCGGGCTTCTTGCCGACGTCCAAAGATGATCCAAAGTTCGACAAACTGGCATCTCGCTTGACACAGGTCGCAGGCTGTTTTGCGGATCATGGCCTGACATTGATTTTTGAAACGGGCCAGGAAACGGCGGACACCCTCAACCAATTTCTTGATGAGTTGGCATCACGCAACGCCACCAACGTCGGCATCAATTTCGATCCGGCCAACATGCTGCTTTACAACATGGGTGATCCCGTCGAATCCGTCATCAAGGTCGGTTCGCGCGTCAAGCAGGTGCACATCAAGGATGCAACCCGTGCCGATCAACCTGAGACATGGGGCGTGGAAGTTCCCGTCGGAACCGGACAGGTGGATTGGCCGGCATTCATCAAGGCATTGGAACAAATCAACTACACCGGCAATCTCGTCATCGAACGCGAAGCAGGCGACCAACGTTTGGCAGACATCGCCACCGCTGCCAAACACATCACCACCCTGCTTGGCTGATCTGACAATTCGTGTTCTCCTGGCGCCCGTGTCCATCGACACCAGCCAACTCAAACCCCGAGGCTTGTTGAAGCTCGGGGTTTTTTCATGGCATTTGCACGGTTAGATTTTGAATGATTCTCATCTGAAATCGGTTCAATACCATCCAAGGCCTATGTGCATAAAAAAGTTGTCGGTTATAGCCTTCGACATTACAAACGTTAAGACTTTTCCAAACCGCAACCCATGCGTGACGTGAGACAATTTACTTGGGCATCAGGGTTGTCATGGGGTATAATGACAGACAGTTGAAAAGTGAATAGACGATTGCTTTGGAAACGTCTGCAGGGTTCGCCCGACGGTGAGATCTATTTGCCCGAACCTTGTAGAATCCCAAGGGAGCAGGTACTGGTCACGATTGTCAGACCGTCAACGAGCGGAAGGCAGGGATGCATCAGCGACGCGCCCACCTAAAATTGGGGTTCGCGCAAAAACCACCGCACGGCCCAGGCGGATGACCAAGGCAATCTAACCTATCGACGGCTTGTCATCACTGGCAAGCCGTTTTTTGTTGGGTAGGATGGATAGGCTCAACAAGCGAAAATGGAATAGAATGTGGACGCAAAACATTGTTTACACAACAATGTCCACATGAAACGAGTTGAATGATGAATGAGAAGCAATCCACCCATCCGAGTCTTGCCGCCCACGCCAATGGCGGTGTGCCGTTGGATGAATTGGTCCAAAGTCTGGTTGCCACCTACGACAGCAATGATCGCATGAGTCACCTGGATGCCGAGTTTTTACCCTCACGTGCCCGGACCATTGAGATCATCGAGCTGGTTCGTCGCCTGATGTTCCCCGGCTTTTTTGATGACACCCGACTCACATCGGAGATCATCCGCTATCACGTGGGTGACTTGATTATCCAGTTGCGTGCCCTGCTCAACGATCAGATCCGCCAAGCCATTCGCTATGACGAAAATCTTGCTGCTGAAAATAGCGAAGAAGACAAGAACTGCACCGGTGAGACCTGTGATGAAAAAGCAGCGCGACTCACCGCCGAGTTTTTACAGCGTCTGCCCCACATCCGTCACATGCTCTCCACGGACATTCAGGCTGCCTTTGACGGTGACCCCGCAGCACGCAGTACCGACGAGACCATCTTCTGCTATCCGGGCATTGATGCGACTTTCATACACCGTGTTGCCCATGAACTTTTTAATCTTGGCATCCCGCTGTTGCCGCGCATCATGAGTGAATATGCACACAACGAAACGGGCATCGACATTCACCCCGGAGCCACCATCGACGAATCCTTTTTCATCGACCATGGCACCGGCGTCGTCATCGGCGAAACCTGCATCATCGGTAAGCATGTCAAGGTCTACCAGGGTGTCACCCTCGGTGCACTCTCAACCAAAGGCGGGCAGGCATGGCGCGGCTGCAAACGCCATCCAACCATTGAAGACAATGTCACCATCTATGGCGGTGCGATTATTCTCGGTGATATCGTCATCGGTAACGGGACCACCATCGGCGGCAGTGTCTTCCTCACCCAAGCCATCCCGCCCAATCACACGGTCACCATGAAAGCCCAGGAACTGGAAATCCGCGAACGTCGACGCAAAGGCAAGAAAGCCAAAAAGACCGAACACGTGCTGGACTTTCAAATCTGAGATCAATGGTAAATAGGCAATCAACCACATACGCACACAGATCAACACAGATAAAAACACCCGGTCATTCATCGACCGGGTGTTTTTGTTTGCGAACTTTGCATGTCATTTATTTCAATGCAATGCCCCCCATATGCTTACACGTCACTCCCGCGCAGGCGGGAGTCCAGTGGACCTTGCAAGTACTCACATAATGCCACTGGATTCCCGTCTTCACGGGAATGACGAAATCAAAGTCAATATGGAACGTTCGGTTCATCTGTGGTTACATGTCTTAAACCAAACTCATGCCAATCAGCAGCAACATCCATCATCCCCACAACACGCGTCACTCTCTGGCGCGATGGTCTGATTAAAGTCCTCTCCCTTTTGCGTGCGTGCATCGCGGATGGCATTGACGCGACAGTTAAACGGCTTGGCATCATCCATCGGGATCGTCTCATGTGGCTCGATGCCGATGATGTGATCCGCATAGGGACCGTTGGGATCGGTGTAGAGATTGAAGGTCTTGTCGCATACTGCCATGCGCTGTCCGCGGAAGAGTGTATGCCCATCATCGTCTTTGACCTGTGACCATGGGCCCTTGTAGACCACGGATTGGTTACGGTCCATGCAGGGGCCTTGCTTGCCCTTGTAGGCTCGAACGGTCATGGAACGGAACTCAATGCCGTCGATGGTCTGCCATGGGGTTTCTTCGCGTTTGAGAATCTCAATGCCATGGAAGCCAGCATCTTCGAACATTTTCAAAAAGTCCGCTTCGACAAACGCACCGGAGATGCAGCCGGACCAGAGATCGGGATTGTTGACCATCTCTGCGGGGGGCTGTTCATCACAGACGATGTCACTGATAACAGCACGCCCGCCTTTGCGCAGAACACGGAACATCTCAGCAAAGAGTTTTGCTTTCTGCTGGGTGTCCACGAGATTGAGCACGCAGTTGGAGACAATCACGTCCACGCTGTTGTCCGCAATGAGTGGATCGGTTTGACGCAGTTCTTCGCAATAGGCTTCGTAGGCCAACAGGTCGTCAATGGTTTTGACAGCGGATTGATCGAGCCAGCGTTGGACGCGGTCCAGATCCAGGGCCATATCCTGGATGCGGGCTTTGACGAAGTGCGTGTTGTGATAGCCGATTTTCTGGGCGATGCCATCCTGGTACTTGCGTGCCAGGTTTAGCATTTCGTCATTGAAGTCCACGCCGATGACTTTGCCTTTGGGGCCGACGATTTGGGATGCGATGTAACAGATTTTGCCTGCACCGGAACCCAGGTCGACAACGGTATCACCTTCGCGGACATACATCGACGGATCACCACAACCGTAATCTTTTTCGAGTATCTCCTGCGGCAGAACATCCAGATACTTTTTGTCATACTGCGTGATCGGGCAGCAAAGTGCCGGTTGAACCTGACGGGCGCCCTGCTTGTAACGATCCAAAACGGCGGTCTGCATATCCTGCTTCTGATCCCTGGACATAGGCAATGATCCTTTATTGATGGTGTTCATGAGGTCAATCACACAACCAAGCAGGACGTCAAAACATTCCAGCTAAACGCAAAATAAACCAAGGCGATATGACTTACCTGTTGGGGCGACCATGTTGTCATCAAATGAATTCGGATTCAGTCAGTCTTGATTTGATTGAGCACCGCATGTCAATGCGGTGCAGGTCTGTAATGGGATATGTGTTACGCGACTTGCACCGGATTAACATCCGGTGCTCATTGAAAAAATTAAATCTTTTGAACACTGACAGCAACTGGAAGAAGAACTCAGACAGGTTCTTCGTCGGGTAGTGGTGTCATACTCAACATGCGATGACGATGACGTCGGATCATCTGGCGGGTGCCTGCGATGACGAGAATCACCGCCAAACCTGCACCGGCCCCGACAAAAAGTGGCCAGGGGCTTTCGGGCACCGGGCCGATCTGGACATGCTCGGGTTGCGGGTAAACCTTGACGGTACGATCCGCCGTTGCCAGGACGGTGGTTTCATCGTCATCCAGCAAGGTGTACCTGGCCGTGAGTTCGTAACTGGAGTGGGTCCCCATCAAGCCGGTCATGAGTTTTTTTATCTCAGCTTCACGTTTATTGACCGCGATACGGGCGTCATTGGCATGAACGGCGATACCCAGGCCGGTGTAGATGATTTCGTCGACAGCGATGCCGCCGGGCTGGTTGTTGTTGTAGATCACATCGTCAGCGGTATCGCGTTTGCCATCCGGGCCGTAGTCGATCCCGACGCGATGCTTGTTGTAGGCACTGGCTGAGAAGCTGCCTTCGTAGTTGAGCACGTCCATGGCATCACCGCTGGTGACCTGAATGCTGAGATTCGCCAAACGGATTTTCTTGCCTTTGCCGAGTATGCGAACCGGGAAATACAGACGGTTGCCCCGCTCGTTGGTAAACGGTGCAGGCGGTTGGTTGATGCCTTTCCAGGATGGATAATTCGAAGCAATGAGCTGGCCTTGAATGACACGTGAGACGGCAGCAAAGGCGCCAGCCTGGTTAACCGGATCGCCGACTTCCTTCAGATCGTCGGTTAAAGCCTTGTGTGCGTTCTGACTGAACTGATCAAAGCTTTTGCCCCCCACAGGTCCGACAGATGACTGCATGGTCAAGTCAACCCTGGCCATTGCCAGCGTCGGCCAAAGCATGCTTAAGATTAAAACCAAGGCAACTCTCATCGAAATATGTATCCCCTGCTCTCCCACGAGCGTGGCATTATAGCGAAAAAAGACTCCGCTTGTCATCAACGGTGCAATTGCCTGCCCATCACTCACCCAAGACCACACGTTTGTGATGCCTGCCTGGCATGGTGTGTTGACTTTGGGGCCAGGCATGTCAGCACCAATCAATCCCAGTTCAAACGGTAAGTCTGTACGACAACCACGTTTGATGGTCTGGCGGTAACCTCGATGCCTGCTGGCAACATGCGTGTTGGACTTGAGCAACAACCGTTATAACCGGACTTTTTCCCAATCCGATTCAGGTCACTGCTAAGGCGGTACCCACCCGTTGTTTAGGAGATTGTAGGCAGGCAAACGGCGTCTGGCACGTCTTGTGCAAGGTATTTTCACAGACGCGATCAAAACTCGGGATACCCCGGGTGTTACAAACTGCAAGACAAGGGGAAAAGATCATGCAGATTTCAGGCGCCAGTTCAGCAGCCATGCCGACGCAGGCCATGCCCACCAACACCGGGCAAAGTGCAGGCGATCAGGGACAATCCGCTGTCAACAATAACATGGGCTCAAGCACACCGCTTTCCGACTCCATCGAGACCGGCAAGATGCTCGGTGCAGCCTTGATGATGTCCGTGCTCTTTGGTGAAAACGGCAACGACGAAGAAAACAAAGAGTCCGACACCATGGCCATGATGATGATGGCCGCCGGCGCCATGGGCGGCGGGTGTGGCAACAGCTACGATGCCTCCGGCCAAGTCCAGCAAGGCAGCAGCATCGGCCAAAGCCTCAACGTCACCGCATGACGCAATTTCGGATTTCGGATTTCGGATTTCGGATTTCGGATTTCGTCACATTTTAAAAACCGATTGCGGTTTAGCGCGATGAACGCTCGAATTCAAATTCCGGCCACAAGTCGTTACCATGTCGGCCCATGCTGACCCGCGACCTGCATTTTGATTTGCCCGACCATCTCATTGCCACCAGGGCCGCTGAGCCACGCGATGCCGCGCGCCTGATGGTCTGTCACCGTCAAACCAACACCCTTGAACATCTGCATGTCCGTGATCTGGCAACCCGCGATGATCTGCTCCGCGATGGTGATCTACTGGTGTTCAACCAGACCCGCGTGCTCCCCGCTTTTATCTCCGGCACACGTGTCGGGACAGGCGGTAAAGTCACCGGCCTGTATCTCAGCGCAACCGACGAATCACATTGGCAGGTCATGCTCGAATCGCGGGGCAAACTCCAACCGACTGAACAAATCGCACTCACCGACGACAGTTACCTGACACTCATCGAACGCATCGACGGCGGGGAATGGCTCGTCGAAGTCTCCAGCCCCCTGACCACCCTGGAGTTGCTTCAGCAAGTCGGCTCCACACCCCTGCCCCCCTACATCCGAAAAGCACGTCGCCAACAGGGACTCGAAGAAATCACCGACGAAGACCAGCAGCGGTACAACACCGTCTACGCTCAGACGTTCGGCTCCGTCGCTGCCCCGACAGCAGGTCTGCATTACACCCCCGAGTTACTCAAAGCACTCACTGCCCGTGGCATCGAACTTGGCTATGTCACACTCCACGTGGGCATGGGAACGTTCATGCCCGTCCGCACGGAGCGCGTCGAAGACCACCCCATTCACTCAGAGCCCATCACGGTGACGCAGCAGACACTAGCCCAACTCAAACGCGCCAGGCAACAAGGTCGTCGGATTGTGCCGGTGGGAACGACGACCGTTCGGACACTCGAATCCTTGCCCCAGGATTGGCAGCATCTTGATGGTGATTACTCCGCCAACACATCACTGTACATCTACCCGGACCGTCAGGATTTTGCTTACCGGTTCACCGATGCGATGATGACAAACTTTCATCTGCCCGAGTCCACCCTGCTTGCCATGGTCGCCACTTTGCCGGATATGGGATTGGAACGTTTAAAAAACTGGTATCAGCAGGCCATTGAAAACGAATACCGTTTTTACTCCTATGGCGATGCGATGTTGATTCTTTGACATGCCAAGGGGTATTGCGATGCAAGAGAGTGATATCAAGAAGCATAAATTCCGACCGTTTACAAAACTCTCAGTTTTTCTTTTATGCGCGATATTATTGTTACTATTGGATCACTGCATTCAATTTCGCGATTATCCGCCTGAGCATTGGACTGACATCCTTGAATCTGCTGCGGGGATGTGGTTGTTGACCATGCCGATTGTCACATTGTTGATTGCGTCAAAGTCGTTCAGATTTCTATCGATTTATCTGGTCATTCTAACCGGTGCCATAGCATTTGATGTTGCAACAGAACTTCAACCTGTCCCGTTGTCTCCTACAGGTGAACCCATCGTTAGTGGCATTGGTGGATTCTTATTGGCTCCAGCCATGGTTTTCATCGGAATCCCACTTTCAGCAATCCTGTGTGGCATGAGAAGCTTTATCGAAAAAATTGTGTTCCGACCCCAATGTGAATCTGAGCATTCCAATACCATGCAATCATAGGCAATACACTCGCCCCCGACTTTCCCGCATAAACCGACCAGACCGACCGGTATTTTCCAGCATCCAGTTAAGTCTCTTATTCGCGTCAAAGTAATGACCGATTTTTGAACTGAGATGGAAACATTACCCACCGAACAGCTTGAGATGGTCAGTTCGATGGAGCCGCGACTCATTGCCTTTGGATTTCTTGCTTTCTTTGGCATGGTCCTTTGGGTGTTCGGTCGCAAGCTCGCTCGATCCGGCTGTGGTTTTTCAGGTTTTCTTGCAGGTGCAAGTTTCGCCCTGATTCTCCCGTCATCACATGCCTCCCCCCAGACCCTGCTCATGGCCATGGGGATTGGTGGCGTGGTCGGTTTTATTTTGGCATGGTTGTTATTCCGCGTTGCAACGGGTTTAACATTGGCGGTCACGTTGGCCTTGGCAGTCCCGATCGTGGACCTAGCCTGGCAGGATAATCTGCCGAGTTTCACGCCGATTAAAATTGAATCGGAAGTCACCCCACATCTTGCCAACGGTTTGCAAACCAAGGATGTCCTGCCAACCGCGCTGGAGATCAAGCCGTTTGTGCATCGCAATGTGGACATTCAACGCAGCGCCATCACCAATTGGCGCAACCAGCTTGATGACGACACGCGACACACGATGGGCGCATTGGCCTTGGCGGGCGCGCTGTCGGGCCTGTTTATCGGACTCGTCTTCCCCTATCTTGCAACCTCAGCCGAGTCCGCATTGTTCGGCAGTGTGCTGATGCTCATCGGATTCTGGAATCTGGCTGCGCACTTCAAATTGCCTGTTCCATGGGAAAAATTGGCCTCCTCGCAGCAGGTCGCCATGGCTGTGGGTCTGATAACCCTCGCCGGAGTTATCGCCCAGTGGATGATGTGGCGAAAAAAAGCCTCAGCAAAATAAGCGCCGAATGATAAAAAGCCGATATTTAAGCTATAGGTCCAGCGCAAATGCCGCGTGGTGATTTGTGATATAGACGAAAGGCAGACGCAACATGTTATCTCTCTTGGCGCAAACCGGTCTCACGGACGGCAACGTCTTTGAAGTGGTCACCAACATCTTTGCACGTGGGGACACTCTGGCACATCCTGAAGATTTGACGACTGCCCTGCGCAGCATGTCCATTGTCTGGGGTGCGATCTTCCTCACCGCCGGACTGGTGACCATGCTTAATGGTTACAAGTATCACCGTACGGTTGTGATCGTCACCGCTTCTGCCATCGGCGCCTTTGCCGGTTACGCCTTGGGTAAGCATCTTGAGAACCAAGCGGCCTACATCGTCGCCGGTTGTCTTTCGATTTTACTTGCTGTCGGATGTTGGCCGTTGATGAAATACGCGGTCGCATTGGTCGGCGGTTTGGCTGGTGCATTCATCGGTGCCAACACGTGGGCTTCCATCGCTGCGGTGATGCAGGACACGCAACGCGCCCAGGCCATGATGGACAACTACTGGATCGGTGCCATGATCGGCCTGATCGTCTGTGGCATGCTTTCCTTTATCGTCTTTAAATTCTCCGTGGTCATGTTCACCAGCTTCGGTGGCTCGACCATCGCCGTGTTTGGTGCCATCGCATTGCTGTTGCAGGTTCCGCTGTGGCAGGAGACCGTGCAGTCTTCACTGACGGCACACCCGATTGTCATCCCCCTGCTCATTGCGGTCCCCTCGGTCATCGGCCTGATTCTTCAACAGCAGCAGAACACGGCGAACGTCAAAAAACCTGATAAATAAATGCCATTGAATTTCTGTTTGATATACACGCAACCCGTTGACGATTGTCAGCGGGTTGTTTTTTATTCTTAAACCGCAGAGGCGCAGATGACGCAGAGGTTTAAGGCAGAGAATAGATTGATTTTCATTTCTATTTTCGCGACATGTAGCGTTTGAGGTGATTCAAAAATTAAGAGATGTCTTGAGCCGGTCTTATCTCTGCGTCCTCTGCGACTCTGCGGTTAAAAATGTATAGCAAAGACTTGACGGGCACTCACAACCCGATACGCTCATATCTTCTTCACAGACGTTGCACCAAGGAGTGTTTACCATGAGTTTATCCATCGAATCCACCGTCACATTACACAACGGCATCAAGATGCCCATGCTCGGGTTTGGGACATTCAAATGCCCCAATGAGTCGGAGACGATTGATGTGATCCAGTGTGCCATCGATGCTGGCTATCGTCATATCGACACCGCGATGGTCTACGATAACGAAGAGATCGTTGGCAAGGCGGTTCGTGAATGTGGTGTTGCGCGTGAGGACATTTTCCTGACCACCAAATGCTGGAACACCGATTTGCGAGAAGGCCCTGATGCTGTCCTCAAAGCGTTCGATGCTTCGCTTGATCGTCTGGGTTTGGACTACGTTGATTTGTATCTGGTCCATTGGCCGACGGGTGATTTTGTCAGCTACTGGAAGTCGTTTGAGAAGATTTACGAATCCGGTCGTGCCAAGGCGATTGGCGTGAGTAACTTTCTGATTTCACATCTGGACAAACTGATCCCAACCTGCAATATCAAACCGATGGTGGATCAGGTGGAATGCCACCCGCAGCATTCGGACCCGCCATTGCGTGAATACTGTAAGAAAAACCAGATTGCGTTTGAAGCCTGGTCACCCTTGGCGCAGGGCAAATTCAAGGAGATCGATTTGATCATGGACCTGGCTGCCAAGTATGGCAAGACCGGCGCCCAGATGATTCTGCGTTGGAACCTGCAATCTGAAATCGTGACGATTCCCAAATCCATGACGCCCAGTCGGATCAGGGAAAACGCGGACATCTTTGATTTTGAAATCTCTCCTGAAGACATGGACGCAATCACCGCCTTGGACGGCACACGACGTGTCGGCCCGCATCCGGATGAGATTACGTTTTGATGTTCAAGACATCAGCGACACGCAGTGTCGCAGCTACTTCAATAGATTTAATGCACGTTCAATCCCACGGGCTTTGACGCGGGTTTCGTCGTATTCATGGGATGGGACCGAGTCACTGACGATGCCACCGCCGACAGCATAGTCGAGGTTACCAGTAGTGTCGGATTGTTGCTCGATGAGCATGGTGCGGATGGCGATGTTCAGACACATGCCATGTTCTGCTGAGATATAACCAATCGCGCCGCAATAGGGACCACGTCGGACGGGTTCGAGTTCATCAATGATTTGCATTGCGCGGACTTTGGGGGCGCCGGTGATTGAGCCGCCGGGCAGGGTCGCACGCAAGAGATCGAAGATGTCCTTGTCTTGAGCGAGTTGGCCTTGAACGGTTGCAACGCCGTGATGAACTGTCGGATGTGATTCGATCTTGCGGGGGTCGGTGACGTGGATACTCCCGAAGCTGCAGACGCGGCCGAGGTCATTCCGCATGAGGTCCACGATCATGTGCAGTTCCGCCTGATCCTTAATGCTGTGTTCCAACTCGCTGACATCGGTTGAGGCTGGGCGTGTGCCTTTGATGGGTCGCGTGATGACGTGACCATCAGGCGTAACTTGCAGGAACAACTCCGGGCTGCTGGATGCGATGGTGCGTTGATCCAGTTGTTCGAGATACGCTGCATACCATGCAGGCGACTGATTCATGAGTGAGGCAAACATCGCGCGATGTGATGCCGGGTAGACACCTTCAAAGGCAGCAGAGAATCGTTGCGCGAGATTCACCTGAAAAACATCACCCGCATGAATGTAGTCAATGCAACGTTGGACTGCCTGCTCATAATGATCTCGCGATGCAAAGACGCTTTGAGAGGATGCGACCGAAAACGTGGCATCGGAGTTGGTGGCTAAGAGCAGCGATGACCAGTCTGCTTTGCCAATGGCGTACCACTGTTTTTCAAGTTGGTCATAAAGCAGGTAGTCCGCGCAGTAATCCCAATGCATCACCGGCCAATGACGATCATCCGCAGCTTGTGTTGGCAAGTCTTCAATCCATCGTCCGACATCATAGCTCAGGTGACCGATCCAGATACCACGTTGATGCTGAGCGGTGATTTGGCGGAGTTGCGTGAAGGGATCGGTGACATCATTGCCGGAGAGTCGACAGGTTAGTTGGGGCAAGCCGACAATGCTCCAGCGCGCCCACTGCGCATCAGTTCGGCCGGAGTGCAGCATCAGCACGCGCTGCGACGGATGGAGTCGGGCGAGTAGCTGCATGGGCGAAAGTTCGAGATTCAGCGGGTTGCCATGCGGTTTCATTACGCATCATCATAGCCCCCCGTCAATCATGTTGCATCAGGCAACGTCGGCGTCTATTTTGAAGACATGAAACACACCGCCCTCGTCTGGTTTCGATCGGATTTACGTGTCTCGGACAATCCTGCATTGCATCGTGCAGCCAAGACGGGCCTGCCGGTGATTGGCGTGTTTGCGCCGTGTATCAAGCAGTGGCAGCAGCATGATTGGGGTGCCAACAAGATCAACTATGTTCTGCGGCAGGTTGCTTGTCTTGCTGATGACCTGGAGAAACGCAACATTCCCCTGCTCAAACTCACGGCGGAGGACTTTGCTCAAGTTCCCGATGTGCTGGTGAAGCTGGTCAAGAAGCACAAAGTCTCAGCGGTGTATTTCAACGATGAACTCGAAATCAATGAGCAGGCACGTGACGAAAAGGTGCAAAAGCAACTTGAAGCGATGGACGTGGAAGTGGTCCGTTGCCATGACCAGACGGTGATTCTGCCCAACGCGATCAAGACGAAGACGGATGATTTTTACAAGGTCTACACGCCTTACCGCAAAGCATGGGAAGCGGAGTTGGACAAGGGCGAATATCTGACGCTACTACCCAAACCGAAAAAGCAATCTGCACTCGACATCCAGTCGGAGAACTGGCAGGCCATCGTCGAGAAACACCCGACATCACAGGCGGTGATTGACCTGTGGCCAGCCGGTGAAGCAGCAGCGCACAAGCAACTGCAAGCTTTCTGCGGTGACGGGTTGCTGACTTACCAGGACCAACGCGACTTTCCGGCTATTGAAGGAACCAGTCGACTCTCCGCATCGTTGGCGTGTGGCGTACTCTCAGCAAAGCAGTGTTATGCAGCAGGACTCCAAGCCAAAGACGGTGCAAGCCCCAAGGAGCAAACGCAAATCAGCACATGGCTATCAGAACTGATCTGGCGTGAGTTTTACCGGCATGTCCTCGTGGGCTTCCCGCGTGTCTGTCGCAACCAACCGTTTAAGACCGCAACGCGAAAGATCCCGTGGTCGGACAATGAAGAACATTTTAAAGCATGGTGCGATGGCCGAACCGGCTTTCCCATTGTTGATGCAGCGATGCGACAACTCAACGAAACCGGCTGGATGCATAACCGGCTCCGGATGATTGTTGCGATGTTTCTGACCAAGGACCTGCTGATTGATTGGCGATGGGGCGAGCGGTATTTCATGAACCAATTGGTGGATGGGGACTTTGCATCAAACAACGGCGGTTGGCAATGGGCAGCATCGACGGGGACGGATGCCGTGCCTTACTTCCGGATTTTCAACCCCACCAGTCAGAGCACACGGTTTGATGCCAGGGGGGATTTCCTGCGTCAGTACCTGCCTGAATTGGCGGAGATTGGGAGCAAGGACATTCACGATCCACCGCCGCTGGTCCGCAGTTCATGTGATTATCCGTTGCCGATCGTCGACCACGCCAAGGCACGGGACAAGACGCTTGCGACTTTTAAAAATCTGTGAATTTCTGCGTAAGTTGGCGTGCCAAAACGCAGGTGGTTTGCCTGATTCACCGACGACAAAGGTCAACTGTCGGTCGTATCGCATCGAACACGGGAAAAATTCCGTCCCCCATAACCGGACTAAAATTGACGTTTATCATCATTTCACTAGAATCACACTTCCATTTTGTGCTTTTTTCGTCGCACACTGGGATAGAACCAAGCAACCCCCGCCAAATGGTTGATGGATACATGGAGCGTTGCCCACGATTGAGCAACGGGGTTGTCTGACAAAATGCCTATATTTCAAAAGGATGAATCAATGGCAAAGAAGTCTTCAAAGAAGAAGTCCACGAGCAAGAAAGTCACCAAAAAATCCGCAGCTTCCAAAGTTGCGAAGATGGTCTATTACTTCGGTAAGACCAAAACCGATGGCAAGAGCGATATGAAGCTGTTGCTTGGTGGCAAAGGCGCGAACCTGGCTGAAATGACCAGCATCGGTCTTCCCGTGCCTCCCGGTTTCACCTGCACCACCGAATGCTGCGCCCAGTACTACGTGCAAGGTCGCAAACTGCCCAAGGGTCTGATGGACCAGGTCAAGGATGCCGTGGCCACATTGGAAAAGGAAACCGGCAAGAAGTTCGGTTGCGAAGAAAATCCCCTGCTCGTTTCCGTCCGCTCCGGTGCTGCCGTCTCCATGCCCGGCATGATGGACACCGTGCTGAACCTGGGCCTCACCGACAAGGCCGTTGAAGGTCTTGCCAAGGCCACCGGCAACGAACGTTTCGCATATGACGCCTACCGTCGTCTGCTGAACATGTACGGCGACGTGGTCATGGGCGTCGATCACCATCACTTCGAAGCTGAATTCGACAAGGTCAAGAAGAAACAGAAGGTCAGCCTCGACACCGAAGTCGACGCAGCCGGCCTCAAGGAACTCTGCGACCTGTACAAGAAGGTCATCAAGAAGCACGCTGGCATGGCCTTCCCCGAAGATCCCATGGGGCAGCTGGAACTGGGTATCGAAGCTGTGTTCAAGAGCTGGATGACCCCCCGCGCCATTCGGTATCGTCAGATCAACGAAATCTCCGGTCTTGAAGGCACCGCTGTCAACGTTCAGTCCATGGCCTATGGCAACATGGGTGAAGACTGCGGTACTGGCGTCGCCTTTACCCGTGACCCCTCCACTGGTACCAACAAGTTCTACGGCGAATTCCTGATTAACGCTCAGGGTGAAGACGTCGTGGCCGGTATCCGTACCCCGCAGCCCGTCTCCGAAATGGCCAAGTGGAAGACCGCTGACAACAAGACCCTCGGCAAGACCATCCACAAGCAACTGCTCGGTGTCAAGAAGACCTTGGAAAACCACTACAAGGACATGCAGGACATCGAATTCACCATTGAAAAGGGCAAGCTGTTCATGCTCCAGACCCGTACCGGCAAGCGTACCGGTGCTGCTGCGGTCAAGATTGCAGTGGACATGATCAAGGAAAAACTCATCGACGAGAAGACCGCCCTGGTCCGCATTCCTGCCAACGACCTGACCCAATTGCTGCTGCCCTCCTTCGACCCCAAGGCCAAGGCCGCTGCCAAGGCACTGACCACCGGTCTTCCCGCTTCCCCGGGTGCCGCGTTTGGTAAGCTTGCCTTCACCGCTGAAGAAGCAGTCGAACGCACCCAGGCTGGCGAATCGGTCCTGCTGGTCCGTAAGGAAACCAGCCCCGAAGACGTCGACGGTATGCACCACGCAGCTGGTATTCTCACCTCCACCGGTGGTATGACCTCGCACGCTGCTGTGGTCGCCCGCGGTTGGGGTAAGTGCTGCGTTGCCGGTGCTGGCGAAATCGTCATCAACGAAAAGGGCAAGAACATCACCGTCGGTGGCAAGAAGTACACCGCCAAGGACGTGCTGTCGATCGACGGCTCGACCGGTGAAGTCTTCGCCGGCCAGATGGCAACCGTTGAACCCAAGCTCTCCGGTGACTTTGGCAAAGTGATGAAGCTTGCTGACAAGTACCGCACCCTCAATGTCCGCACCAATGCCGACAGCCCGGCTGACTCGGTTCGTGCGCGTGACTTCGGTGCTGAAGGTATTGGTCTCTGCCGTACCGAGCACATGTTCTTTGAAGGCGACCGCATCCTTGCCATGCGTGAAATGATTCTCGCTGAATCCAAGGAAGCCCGTGAAAAGGCCTTGGCCAAGCTTCTGCCCTATCAGCGCAAGGACTTCGAAGGCATCTTCAAGGCCATGAAGGGTCTGCCCGTGACGGTTCGTCTGCTCGACCCGCCGCTGCACGAGTTCCTGCCGCATGATGCCAAGGGTCAGGCCGAAGTCGCCAAGGCGATCAAGGTCAAGCCTGCCAAGGTCAAGGCACGCGTTGCTGCTCTGCACGAGTTCAACCCGATGCTCGGTCACCGTGGTTGCCGCTTGAGCATCACCTATCCCGAGATTCTCGTGATGCAGGTGACCGCGATTGTCGAAGCTGCCATCAACTGCACCAAGAAGAAGATCAAGGCCATGCCGGAAATCATGATCCCGCTGGTCGGCTCCAAAAAGGAACTGGATATTCTTGCCGACCTGGCCAAGCAGACCATTGCTGAAGTCAAGAAGGCCAAGAAGTTCACCGGCAAGCTCGACATTCTGGTTGGCACGATGATCGAAATTCCGCGTGCTGCTTTGACCGCTGACGAAATCGCTCAGACTGCTGAGTTCTTCAGCTTCGGCACCAACGACCTGACCCAGTTGACCTTCGGCTTCAGCCGTGACGACATCAACTCCTTCCTCCCCGATTACCTCAACCAGGAAATCTTCGAGAAGGATCCGTTCCAGTCTCTGGACCAGACCGGTGTTGGCCAACTCGTCGAAGCCGGTGTCACCAAGGGCCGCAGCACCCGCAAGGGACTTAAGTGTGGCATCTGTGGTGAACACGGCGGCGATCCTGCCTCCATCGACTTCTGTCACCGCGTGGGTCTGAACTACGTCTCCTGCTCGCCGTTCCGCGTGCCCATCGCACGTCTGGCAGCAGCCCAGGCCGCCATCAAGAACAAGTAACCCCCCCGGAAGTTTCCCCTGTGAATATCGGGGGTGTACCGAGGTGTCGGTTACGACACACAATTGAATATCAACGAACAAGCCCAGGCGTCAACCCTGGGCTTGTTTTTTATTCATACCATTCGAACCCTTTTCAATGCCCAATGAGCAAATGATATGAAATGCAATTTTTTAAAGACACTGTTGTATTTTTTTGAGCAAAGATTACCATTAGGCAATCTTTACTGAACGATTGTTCTATCTAATTGCTTAACAAAAAACGGGAGAAAATGATGCAAAAGAAATCGAGCCTATTCCATTCATTGCTTGTAACCATGATTCTGTTGATGGCGTGGATCAATTGCTTGCCAGTGCTAGCCAATACGACCAATGATGCCAACGGCAATATGATTTTCAACACGGCTGATCCCAATCCATATCCGAATTACATTAATCTCAACACAAGTGGAGCAGATAAAAACATCATCTATCAAACCGGAGCGGGACATTACACCACGGCTGCCAACACAACCTGGTACATCTACGGCGGTGGGACGACGACGATCAACCTGGAAGAAAATGCCTACATCGACAATCAGTATATCTACTCGGCCAACGGGACAATCAGTGCTTCAAGCACCAATCTGATCATCAATAATGCAGGAACCATTTCCTGTCATGCAGCAGGGGCAACATATGGCACGATTACGGTGTATGCTGCAAACCTCGACATCAACAACCAGGCGACCGGCGTCATCTCCGGCTACAACAACGGTGGTTATGCCGTTCATAATTTCAGTAACCTCACCAACTACGGCACCATCAATGGCTCGCTGACGGGTAATGATTCAGATAACACGGCGACGTTTTACCCCGGTTCAACGATCAACGGCATCATTGACTTTCAGGCAGGAACGGACCTGTTGATCCTTGCTGACACACCCACCTCAGCCAACGGCACATTTGAAAATTACATCGGGAATCTCGAAGAACTCCGTAAGACCGGCACCAACACATGGACCTTCAACGCACAAAGCCCAGCAACCGTCATTTACACCCAGCAGTCCAACATCCTCGAAGGCACTTTTGAAAACAATGCTGATGTGCGTGGCAGTGTCAACGTTGCCAATGGTGCGACCATCAAAGGCTCAGGCCGTTTCTACAAGTATTACAATGATGACACCATGACCATCCAGGCAGGTGGCATCGTCGCACCCGGTAACTCCGTGGGAACGCTCAGCGCAACCATGGATGTGACCTTCGACCCCAACGCTGTCCTGCAAATCGAAGTCGACGGCAGCGGCTGTGATCTCTTTGATGTCACCGGTTCTGTCACGCTGGATAACCCGACACTTCGCATCATCCCGTTGGTCACAGACGTGACTTCGAGTGAAGTAATCTTCCTGCGTAGTGACACTGCCTTGACCGGTGAGTTCGCAACGATCAATGTCGATGTGGTTGATACCGCAACGATTGATTTTCTGATTCGCTATTACGAACGCACGGCAACACTCCAAGCCAACGTCTCACAATTTGAAGAAAAAGCATTGTGGCCAAATCAGAAAAAGCTTGGTCATGAGCTGGATAATCTGCCAACCAACATGAGTGATCTGGGTACAGCCATGCGGGGGATTGTGGGCGAAGACAACCTTCGCAACGAGATGGATCGCCTTCGTCCCAACGGTGCGCCGATCCGCACTGTGTTTTCCAATGCACAGGGGTTCAGTCAGGATTCACTCCAACTGGCTCGCAGTGCTCAGCAAGGTAACACGCGCTTTGCGGCTGCACCCGGTCAATCCATGCTCAAGCAACTTAATGACGATCCGTACAGCCTGGCTCAGGACAGTGAACAAGCGACAGAACAAGCCAACATCTCTGATGGCAAGCTCCACTTCTTTGCTTCACCCTTCGGCCAGTTCGGTGACATTGATTCAAGCGATGCACGCACCGGCTACAGCTATGATGCCTACGGCGCGATCATCGGCGTGGATTACAACTGCATCCCCAACATGTCGCTCGGACTTTCGCTGGGCTACATCAACACCGACATCGGCCTGGACAATTCGGCTGGTGACAGCAACGTCGACACCCTGCGCTTCGGCCCCTATCTCACCTACACCAACGGCAACTGGAATGTCGATGCCTCCATCACCGGCGGCTTCCACTGGGTCGATGGCAGGCGAAACACCATCATGGGCACCGCCGAGTCCGACTACAACAGTTACGACTTCACGATCTATGGTGCTGCCAGTTACGACATGCAACTGGACAAGGTCACACTCAGCCCGACGTTCTCGTTGACCTATGTCCATCAGATGACCGACGACTATGCCGAGTCTGGTGCGGGTACAGCCAACCTCACCGTCGAAGACATGCAGACCGACAGCCTCCAATCGTTGCTCGGTGTGCACGCAAGCATGCCGGTGATGTTGGGCAATCTTGCACTGACGCCCGAAGCCTGGATCGGCTGGAAGTACGAATGGCTTGATCGTGATGTGGACATCAATTCTGCGTTCTCTGCCAACGTGACATCGCCCTTCACCACCACCAGCGAAGGTACATCACGCAGCCAATTCGTTGCAGGTGCTGCGGTGTTCTCACAGATCAATGAAACCACATCACTGAAACTCAACTACGAACTGAACACCGCCAGCGACGTGACCATCCACTCCGTCTGGGCCATGATCGAACTGAACTTCTAAAGCCAATCCACATTCAATAAACCAACCAACACGCAAGCCCAGGCATTGAATCCTGGGCTTGTTTTCATTCAATTTAAATCTCAAGCTTATATTATTACCTTATTGTATTTTGTTATCCATTACACTATTATCTGGCTACAAACTGTACATGCGTTCAAATAAATTGCTGTTGGTTTTTGTCTCAGTTTTACACATGTAATCTGCAATTCAAGACAGGCGATCTGAAAATTAAGAAGCTGCTTGATTCGCTAAGTATCTGTTTGGTTGCGTTGTCTAAATCAATGACTATAGGAAACAATGATGCACTTTAATATCGACTCCAAACTGGCGTTTACCAGTCTCCTGACTGTTATGTTGTTGTGCTGCCTGTGTCGTGGACTGCATGCAGATCTGACCAATGATCCGGGCAGCAGCACATCGACATTTGACGATGTTGCACCCTATACAAGCGTCTTCAACTCGCTCTATTCCGACGGTCAGATTATCTACCTGCCCAATGCGGTGCATACCTATGACGGAGGGTACAGCACGTTGCAGTTGGATCATTCGGGCAATGTGGTAACCATTAATCTCGGAGCCCAGATACTCAGTACAGGCAGTTATGCCGTGAGCAATTTCAATGGTGCTAATGGGAACCAGATCATCAACTCCGGCACTATCCAAACCACATTCGTCAATGGGCTGGGACTCTGGGATAACGGAACCAACACCAGTATTCTCAACAATGCTCAAGGGGTGATTGAAGGCGTTCGGGCCGGGATCATCATTGATAACATCTGCACGTTGGAAAATTATGGCAACATCAACGGCACGGCCGCCGTCGCAACGGATCGGACTCCCAATAACGGATTTTATGGTGCAGCCGTGAATGCCGAAACCGTCAATGCTGCCATTGATTTTACCAACCACGTCAGCGGCGCCATCACCGGGACAACCTACGGCGTGAATCTCAAAGCAGCCCCCACCCAATTCACCAACAACGGCACCATCACCGCAACAAATGCCGATGGTTACGGACTCTACCTGTTAACCGGCAGCAATGAAGCGGCGCCCATCATCAACACCGGTTACATCAACGGCGGTTTCACCGGAGGCTATGGCAGCGGCAGTGGTATCGGAACCGACTTTTCCGTGGGAACAACCTTTATCGACAATAGCGGCCAAATCCAGGGCGACTTCGGGATCGATCTGAACAATGGTGGGAAGATCACCAACCGAGCAGGTGGCAAAATCATTGGCCAAGGCGGAGATGCAACCTTTGCCATCTATTCGGCTTTCGGGTCTGACAATACACTGGATATCGACAACAGCGGCCAAATCTCAGGCTACAACGGTATCTACCTTGGCAGCGGTGGCACCATCACCAACTATGCCGGCGCCACCATCACCGGCACCCACTCCACCGCGGTCCAGTTCAGTGGGTTTGATGTCACCAGTGTCCTGATCAACCAGGAAAATGCCAGCATCTCTTCAACAAGTACCAATGCCCATGCGGTCTATGCCCACAACAATGGTCATGTCGACAATGCAGGGAGCATCCAATCCACAAACTACGGCGTATCATTTAATCAGAACGGCAATGTCATCAACCGAGAAACCGGTACGATCAACGCAGATAAATATGCTGTCTATTTTGAAAATGATAATGGGACCGTCACCAACTACGGCAGCATCTCCGGTGGAAACAGCTACACCGCCATCTATCGCGTCAACACACTCACCAACTACGGTACCATCGACGCCCATTTCAATTCCAATCGTGCCATTGATGGCACCTCCGGCAACGACACCTTTACCTTGTTCACCGGTTCAACCACCATCGGTGGAATCATGGGCAACGGTGGATCGGACATGCTGATCCTCGACGGTGACGGCACCGGTACCATGAATCAGTGGTCAACGGTCGGTATCACCAATTTCACAAAACAGGGAACCGGCACATGGATCATCCCAAGTGGCTACAGCCTCAACGGCGCTTCCTCATTTGCTGCCGACGCCGGAACGTTGGTTATCAATGGCTCTGTCACTGTACACGATGGACAGGTCAATGATGGAGCAACCATCCAAGGCACAGGAAGCATCAATGCCGTCAATGACGCCAGTGCCATCAATTTTAACAGCGGTTCCACCTTGGCCACCGGCAACTCCATCGGGCACATGACCATCAATACTGATCTGTATCTCAATGCAGGCGCCACCATGCAAGTGGAACTTAACACCAATTCCATCGACGAACTGACTGTCAACGGTACGATGCACATCGCTGGCGACCTGCACCTTCTTGATCTCTCCGGTAATAACCTCGTCGATGGACAGCAGTATGACTTTATCAATGCAGAAGCATATGACGGCATGTTTGCCAACATCACGGACAACTCCGCCATGATGGATTTCACCGCTTCAATCGACGGCCAACTGATGCGTCTGACTGCCCATCAAGCGAGTAATTTTGAGGATCATGCCCTGCCTCACCAAAACGGTCTTGCCCGGCGGTTGGACCTGGCCATGGAAAATAATCAACTCGGTGACCTGACGGGTGCCCTGGTTGGACTTGATGAAACAAGTCTTCGCAACGAGATGGATCGCCTACGTCCCAATGGTGCGCCGATCCGCACTGTGTTTTCCAATGCACAGGGGTTCAGTCAGGATTCACTCCAACTGGCTCGCAGTGCTCAGCAAGGTAACACGCGCTTTGCGGCTGCACCCGGTCAATCCATGCTCAAGCAACTTAATGACGATCCGTACAGCCTGGCTCAGGACAGTGAACAAGCGACAGAACAAGCCAACATCTCTGATGGCAAGCTCCACTTCTTTGCTTCACCCTTCGGCCAGTTCGGTGACATTGATTCAAGCGATGCACGCACCGGCTACAGCTATGATGCCTACGGCGCGATCATCGGCGTGGATTACAACTGCATCCCCAACATGTCGCTCGGACTTTCGCTGGGCTACATCAACACCGACATCGGCCTGGATAACTCGGCTGGTGACAGCAAGGTCGACACCCTGCGCTTCGGCCCCTATCTCACCTACACCAATGGCAACTGGAATGTCGATGCCTCCATCACCGGCGGCTTCCACTGGGTCGATGGCAAGCGAAACACCATCATGGGCACCGCCGAGTCCGACTACAACAGTTACGACTTCACGATCTACGGTGCTGCCAGCTACGACATGCAACTGGACAAGGTCACACTCAGCCCGACGTTCTCGTTGACCTATGTCCATCAGATGACCGACGACTATGCCGAGTCTGGTGCGGGTACAGCCAACCTCACCGTCGAAGACATGCAGACCGACAGCCTCCAATCGTTGCTCGGTGTGCACGCAAGCATGCCGGTGATGTTGGGCAATCTTGCACTGACGCCCGAAGCCTGGATCGGCTGGAAGTACGAATGGCTTGATCGTGATGTGGACATCAATTCTGCGTTCTCTGCCAACGTGACATCGCCCTTCACCACCACCAGCGAAGGCACATCACGCAGCCAACTCGTTGCGGGTGCTGCGGTGTTCTCACAGATCAATGAAACCACATCACTGAAGCTCAACTACGAACTGAACACCGCAAGCGACGTGACCATCCACTCCGTCTGGGCCATGATCGAACTGAACTTCTAAAGCCAATCCACATTCAAAAAACCAACCAACACGCAAGCCCAGGTCTTGAATCCTGGGCTTGTTTTTTATCCATGCAGTCTACCGGTAACTCTAATCCAATCTCCGGTTCAATAATGGCTTAAGATCATCGAAAAGAACACAAATCGTTTGTAAAAATACCAATCTATCTTACTTCCACCTTTCATCTTGCCGACAAGAGTCATACCCGCCTGCTGATCAATCATTCAGCCAACATTTTGTGATTCTTTTTTCTTTTCGGAACCTTACATCATGAGGCAGGTGACACACACCTTTATCGGGCGCAGCATTTCTACTTTACTCTCCATGACCCTGATACTGCTGCTTGCAGGTCACTCGATTGCATGGGCGATCCAGCTTGAAGGTGAAGGCGGTGGCGGCGGCGATGATCCACTTCCTTACACCACCGATGACGAGGGCAATGTCACGATCAATACGGCCCCGGACGGGAAGCTTGGTTTCTCTGGTGTCGACATCACCTATCTGGGGACGGTGGATCAGAATGTCACGTTATCTTCACTGCTAAGGTTGTCACAGGGCATGGAGAATCAGGTAACGATCAATGCCTCAGCCAGCCTCATCAATCATGGCAGTCAAGGAATCAGTTTTTCCCATACAGGAAGCATTGAAAACCATGGCACACTCAAAGCGGGTTATACCGCCATCTTTGCTGCCAGCACCATCATCAACGCCGCGGATGGTTGGATCCAAACAACCTCTGCTGGTGATTATGCAATTGATGCATATAGTTGGAGCCAGGATATCATATTGATTGACAACGATGGCACGATCATGGCTGCTGGCGATGCGATTCAACTTTCAGAACTGACCTATTCGACTATCGAAAACAATGGTTTGATTCAAGGTCTCTATGGCATCAAATCGCGCGAAGGCTATCACTTGATCACCAACCAGGAAGACGGACAGATTCTGGCGACTGAATGTGCCCTGTCCATCCAGACAACCAATCTGTCGCATCAGAAAAGCATAATCACCAACGAAAACCTGATTCAAACAGATCATAGCAACGAAGCTTTTTTCGACGGATATTTATTCAGTAAGAATATATTCAGCGCAATCTTTGCCAACAACTATGAGCTTAATAACTCAGGCCAAATCCTGGGCAACAATGCCTATGGCTTCCTGCACCTGCCCTCGCGTTTTGGTGCTGAGTATTTGAACACCGAGATCGGTACTTCCACCATCAACAATCAGGCCGGCGGGTTGATCCAATCGGATATCATTGCCATCCGTTCATTTGATTCTGACCTGGTCGTCAACAATGATGGCACAATCAAACGCGCTCCGGCTGCTGGCGTGGATTGGGATACGGACATGGCGGATACGATTTATCCGGCTGCCATCCAATCCGAAGCGGCAATCACGCTGTACAACAACGAACAGGGCATCATCGAATCCGATGGGTACGCGATTGTTATCATGCCCGATTCTGACCTTACTTTTGACAGCGATCACAAACAGTCTGTCATCGTCAACAAGGGCACCCTCCGCGCGACCGATGACGACGGCTATGCCATCCACACCACCGGGCGAGGTCTGGACCTGACACTGCATACCGGTTCATCTACCAGCGGTAAAATTGCCTTTGACAGTGACTATCTCGACGAGAACCAACTCACCTTGACCGGCACAGGCGACAGCCACTTGTCTGATAGCATTGAAGGAAAATTAAGCATCGTCAAACAAGGTGCTGGCACGTGGACATTGGGCAACAGCGATCAGCCCATCGACACCCGTGGAGGCATCGTCGAAGTGAAGCAGGGTCGCCTGGATGTGTATGCTGACATGTTCATCGGAAGCAACCTCTATGTCCGCAGCGGTGCAACACTGGGCGGGGGTGGCAACATCATCAGTTTCGACGATTCTGACGCGGTCAATGTCATCATCCAAGACCAGGCCACCCTGGCGCTGGGTAACTCGGAGATCGGGGACATGGACATCAACGCCCCACTGATCTTTGAAGATGGCAGCACCTTGCAGGCCAAAATCTTCTGCATTGATTCGGCCAATGATGTCCATGAATCCGATCAGCTTTATGTCTCAAGTATCACGGTCGGTCAGGACACCACGCTGCATCTGATTGATCTCTCCAATGCCGACCAGCAGATCCAGCCAGACCAACTTCTAACCATCGTCAACAGTGATACGCCAATCGTAAACGGGTTCTCACAGGTCACCGACACTTCGGCCATCCTGGATTTTGAGCAGGTCATCGTCAACCCTGCCGACGATCAGATCGATTCCAAGACACCTTACACCCTTTCAGTGCAAGCCAGAGCGACCAGTTGCTACGACGATCACGCTCAATCCGACAATCAACATGCCGTAGCCGGCGTGCTTGACCAGGCCGTGATCGACGGGTGCATGACCGACCTGACCGGCAAACTCAATCCATTAAGTGCCGACCAACTCCGCAAGGAATTCAAACGTCTGCAACCCAATGTCTCACCGATGCAGACCATCTTCTCCAACGCTCAGCAGGTCTCCACCGACACCTTCCGGGCAGCGCACCTGGCGCGCTCCGGCAAGACCAACCCCGGACAGAGCATGATGGCTCAACTGGCGGACGAGCCGTTCACGCTCGCTCAGAATGATCAAACAGCAGAACAAGTCCCTGCTGCTGAGAAACTCCATGTCTACGCATCGCCCTTTGGACAGTTTGGCCGAATCGACGAAACTGACAACCGCACCGGATACAACTTCGAAGCCTACGGCGCGATCGTTGGCGTCGATTACCAATGCCTCAACAACACCGCAATGGGATTCTCACTGGGCTACATCAACACCGACATCGGCATGAATGACAACTTCGGTGACAGCAATGTCAACACGATGCGCTTCGGCCCCTATCTCAGCTACGAAAAAGGACCGTGGACCATTGATGCTTCCGTGACGGGTGGCTTGCACTGGGTCGATGCCAACCGCAACACAATCAATGGTGTTGCCAAGAGTGATTACAACAGCTATGACATCACGCTATACGGCGCAGCCAACTATGACATCCAGCTTGGTGATTGGCTGCTGACCCCGACTGCATCACTGACCTATATTCACCAGATGACTGACAGCTACACCGAAGCCGGTGCGGGCTCTGCGAATCTCAACGTCGATGATCTTGACACCGACAGCCTTCAATCGCTGATCGGCATGCATGTCAGACGTGACGTCATGCTGGGCAATATCGCCCTGACACCTGAAGCATGGATTGGCTGGAAATACCAATGGCTGGATCAGGACATCAACCTCAATGCAGTTTTTGCCTCCAATGCCACCACCAGCTTTAACAGTGCAAGCGACGGTACGGCACGCAGCCAACTTGTCACCGGGCTCGCCATCGCCTCTCAAATCAGTGACAACACCAAGTTCAAATGCAACTACGAATGGCAGACATCCAGTGATACGAACATTCACACGGTCTGGGCCATGATCGAATTGAATTTCTGATCACGCAACGAATTGGATGATTGAAAGAAAAACGCACAGGTTTGAGCCCGTGCGTTTTTTCATGGTTGTTGATTCTTACTGTGTATTATTCAGCTTCGGTGACTTCCAGTGCCGGCTTTGACGGCGTGGGTAACCCCAGGGGCAGACACACGTACATGGCGATATGCCAGGCTGCGGCTGCAAGATACTCAGGGGTGAAGTCCTCTTCGAGTTTCATGTCGTAGAGAATCAGGCGTTTGCTGACGACTGGATACTGAAGCAGTGACCAAAGTAGTTGCTGCATGAATGCGGCCTGCATGTCATCCATGTCCGGGCAGACGCGCTTGAAGAACTCAGGCAAGGCTTGCTGCACATCTGCAAAACACTCAAAGAGCATCATCAACGCCTTGTCATTGCCCTCAACAAGTATCCGCAGATAAAGCCCAAGCAGATTCTTGACACTCTCAGGCCCATGACAGGCATTGAGAAAAGAATGAATCGATGCGTGCAACGTATCGGCGACGGCCTGCTTATCCTCGGGATCCACTTCAAAAAGCGGTGCAAAATGTTGATTTAATGCACCCAGTTCAACCGTGAAATGTCGGATGGTCTCAAGGAACAGGTTTTCCTTGGACTGAAAGTGGTAAATGATATTACTCAACCCGACACCTGAAGCGGCAGAGATATCGCGGATACTGGTGCGACCATATCCTTTCTCAGCAAACATCTGGCCAGCAGCTTTGAGAATCTGCTGACGAGTCTGTTCGCCTTGAGCCAGACGGTTGTCAGAATGTACGGGACTGTTCATCCCAATGCACCTTTCCCGATCTGAAAACTTAATAGATCGTCCATGCATCTTAGCATAACCACTCATACAGTTCATAAAAATGTGATTTTACTTTTGTCTATCACTGCTTTTCAAAAACCGCTGAAATTCAAATGCTTACACAAGACAGAAACCTCTTGATGGTATTGGCAAACCCACCTGCTCTCTCTTCTTTTGGCAACTTACATAAGATAAATACTCTTGTAATACCCGATGTTGCAGACGTATAAAAAGGTGGGAGAACGCCTGTTCAACCTTCAGATATCAACGCCATTCATCAACCAATGGCTTGATATGCAAGTCCATGTATATTCAACAAGATCAGGTGGAAGTTGAAAATTAATTTCTGAATTTTGTTAAAAAGAATCAAATGAAGAAACATCTGCGGTTCCAATCCACAATTTTGTGCATATATCTTGAATGTCACATGTTTGCGGGACGCGAGAAGAATGCGCCGGATATTGAGATTTTTGTTCAATAATCTCACGTACACTTGCTTGCGTGTGAACGATCAAATTGAACGTGTTGCACTTAATGATGAACTCAAAATGCATGAGGACATGTGATTGCTTCGCTTCAAATGAGACATGTGGACTGATGAAGTTGGAAAAGTAAGCAACTCAGATTCAATCGACGAAATCGATCAAGCCGCTGAATGCCATGACTGCATTGTGCCCGAACATCGGGGCGGTCAATTCATCTTCAAACAGGTGATCTGAGTCAAAGTGGTGACCAGCAATTTGTGTTGTCATCAGGTGACTGGATTTGAAAGCTGCATGATTATCATTCCAAACCACACTCCCCCGCCAATCATTGACATTGGCCAGCGGGTTGGTATGAATGGATTTGACAGCACCACCGCTATTGGCAATTGCACGGTCCGTGGCAATCGGCGCCTGGGCGTTACTGGTCTGGCGCCATTCTTCTTCACGATCACCAGGATTATTGGGGTGAATCATGAGCAAGGAATAGGAATAATGGTTGACGTTCACCGTGTCACCCGGCTGCCAGATGGTTTTGCTTGAATCCTGTGGATTGATCACATACTCACCAGCAAAATAGTTTTGATCCAACAACAATTGGAAACGATTTTCCACGGTCGCCGAAGTGCTATCAAGCTTGCCTTCACTGTCGATTCCCGGGTACCAATCCTTGTTGGACTGGGCAAAAATGGTCATGCAGGCATGGATCCCACGGATTTGTGCGGTGCCCTGAATCTGACGTGCGCGAGACCTTGCCGACGCCAGCGCAGGCAAAAGAATTCCGATCAAGAGTGCAATGATCGAAATGACCACAAGAAGCTCAATCAGCGTAAATGCCCGATTCGTTTTCATCACCTGTAACCCATTGCCAAATAAATTCAAACAAAGATCGCACATGACAGCATGTGCAGCAGTCATCTTTGTTCTTGCGACAATGTGGTGATGAAATGTGCAAAGACCCTTGAAATGTTTTCTTCTGAATGACCAAGCTGATTGATATTAGTCAGCTTGGCATCATCAGCAAACAGATTCATTGATCATCAAATATCAAAAAGCCTTCCCCCAGTGATTGCAGATTAGTTCATATTAGTGCAAAGACCGATATGGACTACCCTAAAAATCACCTATTGCCATCAACGAATTTAGGTGATTTTCAGTAATCGTCAAGCAATTATCCAAAATTTTGAAAAATTTATAGGTCTTTGCTTCTCACGTCTGACTTTTTTGTTGATTCAAATATCTGTCAATCCATCTCCTTCCAAGGCATCCGAGCCAAGACGGCTCGGCTATTTGTTCATAGCCCGGTCATCTTGGCCGGGTCGCAAACGCAACGAGCCAACTGCAGCGAGCCATATAGTGGTTCGTTGCAACTCAAATGTATGTTACTTGCAATGGCTTCGTGAGCCGGGTCGTGTCCGGCCCGAACTGGCTCGACACGAGCCGGCTCGCTGTTGCAATAGGCAACAAATAAGTTGCAATGAAGCACTAGCGACCTCAATCCCACACCTGCATTGGATATCCTGAGCCAACTGCAGACATATCAGTTCCGCATACCAGTACAAAATACAGCTTTTGAACAACGTAGATCACCGGAACGTAATCTCCGTCGTGCCAAAGCCCGAACCACAACTACAACAATTCCCAACGGAGCAATGTCCCCTGACAACAGCCCTCGGAACACCATGTCCCCGACACAAAAAACTCCCTGGTCCCCCACCCCCCGGAACTCCCCGGAATCCCCCGGAATCCCCCAACGAAGGGCACGACTTACCTGTCATAGCCAATACGTCGCCTTCTGATCCCTTTTGAATATCCGGCACACTTTCTATCGGGATCATTGATGGATTTGCCTGTCACACCTGACAGATACCGAAATCACATGAAGGTAGTATCCATGCTTGGGTCAATCAGGTGTCCCAGCATCTGAGACTCTGCTGAAAAAATTCCCCACAGACTTGACTGGTATTTACACCGGTATAATATTACACCAGTGTAACATTGACTTCTCGATGGCTATAATGATTCATCATGCCCAAGACACTGCATTCAACCAAACACTTTCATCTGGTCAAACAGCTTCGGCCGTTGATTGCCAAGATGAATCCCGGTGACCCGATCCCGACACAGCAGAAGCTCAAGAAACAGTTCAGTGTTTCGCAGAACACGATTGAACTGGCGTTGGCGAGGTTGCGTCGTGAGGGGGTGATTGAACGTCCTGCTGGCAAACAGCGTTTGGTGAAGTCTGAGATTTGCGACCCGGCGGATCACTATGTGGCGATCATTCGCCCGGACTGGCCATCGTCGGTCATTGAAGGCATCAGTCAATCGATTGTCGATGCGGGGCATGCAGCCAACTGGCGGTTTGACATCACCAACTACCGTTCGCATGCAGGTCTTGATCTTGAAAAGGCGATGGGTGACAACGATGCAGCGGTGTTGATGCTGACCTCGGAAATCGTGCCGGATCATTTGCGTGATGCGTTGACATATATGCGTAAGCCGGTGGTCTTGGCGCAGGATCAGATTGAAGGTCTTGAAATCAACACGGTCTGTACGGATGACGGCTTGAGCATGCAGCAGGCGGTTGAACACCTGGGTGAACTGGGGCATCGCCGCATCGGTATTCTGCTGCCAACCTTGACGACGGCACCGATGGTCCAGGCATTGGATGGCTACAAGCGTGCGATGCAGGCACTGGGCATCACCGACGTTGCCCCCATGATTGTCGCCTGTGAGAACAAGCCGTTTACGCGCAGCATTGACATTGCTTACCCGATCTTCAAGCAGTGGTTTGAACACAACCATCAGCACATCACCGCGATGGTCTGTGCAAACATGGACATGGGCATGGTGGTGAATCGCTGTGTGCATGAAATGGGACTGGCTATCCCTGAACAGTTCAGCGTGGTGAGTTCTGACAACGTTGCCAAGATGGGCGAATACTTTTATCCCCCTACCACGACGACGGAGATGGATATCAGTTTGTATGGCAAGGCTGTCATTGAGTTACTCCAGAAGCAGTTTGATGATGAACTGGCCAAGCCGGAATGCCGTTATATCCCAAGCTTTTTGATTCAACGCAAAACATCCGGCCCGGTGCCTGCAACAGCAGTGATCGCTTAAGCCGATTGATGGTCATTTTTGATTGAACGTATCACGATGAAAGGTTGTCCAAAGTGATTACAAAATTAATGAAACTCATCCCGCTCTGCCTGGCCATGGTCCTGTGCAGCACGTCCGTTTGGGCAGAGGATCAGGTGGTCTTTGAAGACACCATGAACACGATCAACAACTGGTCCAAGGGTGAGTTGGTCACACATGACGAAAACGTCGACCACACGCCATACATGAAGATGGGCAACGACATCACCTATGCGCCCCTGCCGTATCAATTGACAACGGACTGGACACTCGAAGCGGACATGCGTCACACCCATTTCTCGCGTGGTCTGTGGATCGGACTTGTTGATAAAGACATGAAACAGGGCTATGCCGCCTTGTGGGATTCGTCACTTGAAAAATACTTCGAGGGCAAAGGTATGTTCGTCATCTGCCACATCACCGGCAAGGATGACAAGCCCATCGGTTTTAACTCCGAGATCAAACGGCTTGGTAAACCACGAAAAAGCCCACACATGGTCAAAGACACCAAGTTTGCACACGTCAAACTCAGTTGGGAAGCAGCAAGCGGCAAGCTGACACTCAGCGTCGACGGCGAAGAACTCTACGCCACCAATGACACGGATTTCAAAACATTTGATCGCATCGTCATGCGTGGCAATACCCATGGCTTACTCGATAACGTCAAAGTCACATTGCAGAAAAAATAACATCTAACCCCTGATTGGAGACATAACATGTCCTCAAACGCAAGCCCCAACCCGCGAGGGGGGTTCACACTTATCGAATTGCTTGTGGTCATCAGCATCATCTCATTACTGATCTCCATTCTGCTGCCTGCCTTGAGCAAAGCCCGCATGGCTGCGCAGGACATGGGATGCCTAAGTAATCTCAAACAGATCGGTGTGGCAACCACCGCGTACCTGGCAGACCACGACGAAGTCTTCCCGACGGTTCTCTTTTATTACAACTACAACAACGGTATCCGAAGCTCCTATTACCGTGGAGACAACTGGGACGCGGAACTTGCATCCTATATGGGAATCTTCAACGATTACTCAGCAGCCTACGAAACCATGAAATTTTCGCCCGTCTTCCAATGCCCGCGCGATTGGCGCCGTCGTGCAGGTACATGGGGTGAAGACCGACGTTCTTATGGTGTCCCCAAGGCTGGCTCCAATGGTAACAAGGATTACGGTCTTGTCTGGACCGGTACGGACCTGACACCTGCGCCCCGCATCAGCGAAGTGATCAAACCTTCCAAAACCATTTACATGATGGACCTGCAACCCACTTCCTACGGCAAGCAGTATCATGCATCCTACATGTACACCGACGGTTGGTTGGGCAACTCAAGCATCCCCAAGACGCCGGCTGGAGATTACTATCATGGTCGCGCCATGTCATTCCTCTTTGCGGATATGCATGCAGCATTGATGGATCCAGCTATGGCTCACAATGATGGCAGTGGACGTCGCATGTGGTCACGCAAATAATCTTTACCTTTCGACTGTGACCCGCACGAAGAATGCAACAACTGATTCGTCACACCCGCGCCCCCATAAGGCGGGAGTCCAGTGGAACCTGCAAAAGATCAACGCAATGCCACTGGATTCGTGCCTGCGCGGGAATGGCAAAACATGAAGATGGTTTATAGAAACTCTCATCGAACATTCGTCCGTTTAATACCAACATACACCGGAACGCCCATGCCCAACGTGCTTTTGAAAATTGTCGTCTTGCTTGTTGTCTGCTTTGCCTCAATCACCACGCACGCAGCCGAACACCAGTTCCCCAAAGCGGATCTATCCAAGCTCGGGAACATACCAACCATCAATACGCCGTTTTACATCATGGAGTATCACATCTGGCATAAGTCCCCCTTCGGCCAGGAGTCGCCGGACGGCTATGTGCATTGGGACATGGGGCATGATCGCATCGACCGTGCGATCGGCCCGGATTGGATGCGTGATAAAGGCCCTGTCGGATACCCCCTGCTTGGACTCTACAATGCTGAAGACATGAACGTCATCCGCTGGCAACTGGCCTGCATGCAGAACACCGGCGTGGATGGGACGTTCGTGCAGATGTTCCCTGAATGGAATCAAGGTGAGTACTTTGATCGAACTTTCATCTGGGACAAAATCATCGACATCGCAGATGAACTCGGCTACAAAGTCGGACTTCATGACGAAGTGCAATTCCGTGGCGGGCAGCCTGCTCAAAAATGGGATGTGATGGGCAAGCGCATCGGCGAGTTCATCAAGCAATACGGCCAGCGTTCAGCCTTCCTGAAAATCAAGAATCAACCAGCAGTCGCCTTCCAGTTCTGGAATCGCTTTAACAAAACCATGTCCGTCGAAGACCTGGGCAAGATGATTGATCTTGCTCAGAAGACCGCAGGCTGTGACATTTACTGGATTCTGCACATGGCGCCCAATGACAGCGTCTATGCCATGGACAAAGTCGATGCGTTTATCACGATGGCCAACACCAATGCGCTTAACCACCGTGTCTCGGGCTTTACCGAATCGCCCAAACAGGATTGGGAAATGATGCAGGAGCAGTTGGACAAAACCAAAGCGTATGCAAAGAAGTATCCGAACAAGGACCTTGGTTTGTGGGTGTATGACGGCTTTGAAGAATCGCCCAAAGCCTTTGGAGATGGGCGCAGCAGCTTCCGTTGGATGCCACGTCAGAAGGGAAAGACACTGATCACGTGTCTTGAAAAATACGAAGCGATCAATCCAGCGTTTCATATTCTCACCAGTTGGAACGATTGGCAGGAGAACACGGCTATCGAACCGGGTTGGCAGAGTGATGTGCTTGATGGTGATCCCTATTTTTACTGCAAACTCTTAGCCAAGCTCAAGGGGCATACGTTTACCGCCCCGCCGTTGCCTGCGAAAGAATCCGTTGACCCGTGGATGTGGCAGACGCTGTATGACATTGACAAAACCCCGCCGATGGTGACGCATGTCCGTTACATGCCGATGGCGCCGGCGATTGTTGCCACCGCTGCGGATACCGGCAGCGCGATTCAGTCCATCAAGGTTGCTGAACATGGCGATTTGTATGTCGATGCGTCGGAGTATGCCAAGCCGGTGTTCCATGGTGTGACGTCCATCAATCCCGGACGCACGGTTGAAGGTGGTTACCAGCTTGCAGCCAATCAACCCATCACTGTTGGCTTGCTGCCTGAGTTGCTTAAACAAAGTCAATCGAAGACGGTGTACATCGGCCTGGAGTTCGCGGACAACACCGAGGGCAAAATCCTTGTCTACTATCCATGCCAAAACAAAATCATCAACTACAAGCCCGGCGACGAGAATCGCTTTGATGTCTGTGCGGGAATCAGTCTGTCCAATAGCGGTAAACAGGCTGCTGCGGTCAGGCCGATGATTGGTTTTCTCAAGGATCAGGCCAACCCTGAAATTCGCATTGAACTCAAGGGGACCCGTAAGCATCCCAATCCCTCGCCGATTACCGTGAGTCGGATTCATGTGTTCACGGATTTTGCGGATAGCAAATCGGGGATGCGTTTGGATGCAGGCAAGCCCGACAGCCAGGTGCAGACGGTGCGCGTGGATATCGGGAACCTCAAGACAGCCCCGACACAGAAGGCAGCGTACATCATTGCAACGGATGCAGCGGGGAATGTTGCAATGCCCGTGGTGTATCACGGGGTGGATGCACACCCGTTTATGAATCGCCCGTGAGTTGGGTTGGTGGATCGGACGTCGCATGGACATGTCGAACGTCGCGCGTCCCTGGGACTCAAGTCCCAGGGCTTTACTGTGCATGCGGTGACCGTGAGTGAGTGATTTAGCCGCTTCACTTGTGAAGCGTTTGATGGATACGTCCTTCATGCAAAGCACGTCACAATTGATGTGACTAAATGAGACGACTTTTCAACGATTTAAAAAATCATGGCGGTGGTGGCGACGATCCACATGATGGCGGCGATGACGATTTTCCCAAGTGTGCCCCAGAGTCTGCCGTGGGCGGCGGCTTTGCCTGCGACTTTGACTTCGTCCCATGTTCGCCCTGCCCAGTGATCCCCAAGCATGGCTGCGACACCTGCCCCGATGCAGGCACCGATGAGCGTGCCAAAAAGTGGGACGGGGATGAAACCGGTGCCGAGGATCGCGCCTGCAATCCCGCCGACAATACCCAGAGCGATGCTGCGTTTACTGGACTTGGCTTTCTTGGACGTGACCACGCCAGCGAAGGTCTCCACAATCTCCCCGAGGATGGCAAGTCCGAGCAATGAAGCGAGCGTCCAGATGCCGATTGCCTGCTCATCCCAGTACCACCAGGCCCACGTCCCGGTGACCAAAAGCATCAGCCAGGTACCCGGGAGTTGGAGCAGAACCATGAAAACGCCAGCCAGATTCAGAAAAATGACCAAAATCACAGCCAGAATTGCCAGAATGGAGTGCATCGCAGCCATCATGTCGGTTATACTACTCGAACCTGCCTGACAATGTCACAATGCCATGTGTTAACGCATTTTCGAGATTGCGACCGTGGCATTGCAGAAAGATAAACCGCAAAAAACCCCTGCCTGGGCTTTGAGCTTCTAAACTCGATTGACTCAACCGCTTAGGGCAGATACATTGCACCACAATATTCTGATTGTTTTTTCGATATTTCCTCTCCAGGAGGCACTTGATGAGTAGCACGCTGCGCGTTGCGTTGGGGATGATCATTTTAAGTCTGTGCACGGTTTTCACACCCTTGGCCAATGCGCAGTCTTCTGGAATTCTCGGTCAATGGGAAGATTTTAACCATTACGTTTTAATCGCCCGACCTGATCTGGCTGAAGATCTGGGCAAGCAATTGCTCAAAGCCAACTCCGACAAGTTACTTGATGCGGTCGAGGAGAGCACCTATCAGGATTTTGAAAAGACACTCTTCCGTGCCCAGAAAAATCAGGAACTCAAGGACACCGCTGGGAAGCTCGAAGAAAAACTCCAGCGTGCGTTGATCCAACGCAGCCGTGATCCCAAGCGTATCGCTGCTGACATCCAGAAGCTTGGCGAAGGCATGCGTGCCCAGGTCAACGCGGTGGAACGTCTGCGTGCTGCTGGCCAGTTCGCTGCCCCGCAGTTACTTGCCACGCTCCGCGATGAAAGTAAAGCCCGTCTTCACCCGCATGTGATTGGTGCGATGGTTGGCATTGGTCGCCCAATGGTTTACCCGCTGTCAATCGCCCTTGCCGATCTGGAACCGATCCAGCAGGGTCAGATCGCCCGCGTGCTTTCTGAGATTGGTTACCCGCGAAGCCTGCCTTACATCAAGCAGGTGATCGAAGATGAAACGACCGATGCAGCGACACGCGAAATGTGTCAGGCTGCCTACGCTCACCTGGCTTCCCGTGCCGGTGTGACCGAAGGCGTCAACGCAGCAGAGTTGTACATGACCCTGGCACAGAACCACTACAACGCTGCGGTCAACCGTGACGTACTGCCCGGCTACCTGCCCACGGATCAGGCCGGCATCATCTGGACCTTTGATCGTCGTGCAGGCCTGCTGCCCATCTCCGTGCCCGGCCCGGTGTTTGGTTACATCCTGTCCATGCGTGCCAGCCAGCGTGCCCTGAGTCTCAACGAGCATCTATCACCGGCATTGTCCCTGTGGCTGATGGCAAACCTCTCTCGCGAAAACTTCATGCCCGACAAGGCAACCGACAAGAGCTATCCCAAAGACTGGCATCCGGCGGACTACTACCTGAAGGTGGCTGGCCCCCTGCGTCAGCATGATGTGCTCTACCGTGCTTTGCAGGACCGTGATTACGTGTTGGCGCTCGATGCCATTGCTGCCCTGCGTCTGACCGCTGGCACCGATGCCCTGGTCAACCGTCAAGGCACCATTCAGCCTTTGATCACCGCCCTGAGCTATCCCGATCGTCGTGTGCGTTTCAACGCTGCGTTGACCATGGCCAACGCCCGTCCCAACGCCCCGTATAACGGCAGCTACCGTGTCGTACCCGTGCTCTGCGAGGCCGTCCGCCAATCCGAGACGCGCTTTGCCGTGGTGCTCAGCCCGGACCTGGATCGTGCCAATCAGTTGGCGGGGATCCTGCGTGATCAGTTGAAATTTGAAGTTGCTGCCGGCCAGACCATCGAAGATGTCACCGACGCAATCGCTGCAGGCCCCGGCGTGGACCTGATCGTCACCTCCGCAGATTCCACGGTCACCATGGACCTGCATCATTCCCGTAGCAGCAACTACAAACTGGTCGCTGCCCCGATGATCGCCCTGGCGGACAACAATGCCATCCTCGCCCAGATGAACCATGATTTGAAGCCCATGACGGACAACAATGCCATCCTCGCGACACAGATGAACCATGCTTTGAAGCCTGCCATCGACAGCGCCATCAAGCAGTTTGCCGGCCAACCCATTGGCAAGGACGAAGCCCTCGCCTTTGCGATGGACGCTTTGAACATGCTCTGGGAAATCACCATCGGTCACGGTCAGGTCTATCAGGCCACCGAAGCCCAACCAACGCTCATCGAAGCATTGGGTGACGATCGTCACAGCGTGGTGATGCGTTCAGCTGAAATTCTTGCCCTGCTCAATGACATCAACGCTCAGCAGGCCATCTGCAATGCTGCGATGAACACCAAACTGCCTGGCAAGGTCCGCATCTCCCTGATCGACAGTCTTGCTTTGTCAGCAACGCATCATGGCAACCTGCTCACTGATACGCAGATTGCCAAGCTGCTTAAGATCGTCAACACCGCCAAGGGTGACATGGCCCAGGCCGCCGCCCGTGCCCATGGTGCTTTGACGCTGCCCGCTTCGCATGTTGTGGAGATGATCACCAAGTAATCACGCGGTGACGCATCACAGCTTTGCCGGATATTTCGGTGATTGCACGTGGGGGTTGACATGACCGAAGCATCTCAAACCGACCCAGCCTGCACACGTTGCCAATGTTCGATGTGTACCGCTGTAGGTCGACTGCTCGTTGCCTTTGCGATCGCCGTGTTGCTTCTGTGTGTCGTGTATTACGTGGTGTATCAGTCAACGCGTCCAAGTGCGACACCTGCTGCCGTGGCCAATCTCCAAAAAGGCATGACCGCTGCACAAATCCAGCAGCACATCGGCCCACCCAATGCCCGGCAGATTATTGATAATCTTGAAACATGGTGGTACTACGATCCGGACACCGCCGAACATGCCCTTGAACCCAGGGACATTGCCAACCTCGTGATCACCTTTGATCACGACAATAAACTTTATGAGTTGAAGTTTATGGAACGATGACAGGCTGCTCGGAGTTCATGATCAAGTAAAACGCTTTAGACACGCCAGCGATGTTTGCAGAGGAAGACCACCAATGCGCTGACAAAGCCGCTGATCACGGCGGTCATGAGCATGGCAAAGATCCAAAGCAGTATCCGCAAGGGTCCCAGTTGCCCAAGCCCGTCGTAGACTTGGAGTACGGCATCTGCATTGTTCACCGGGTGGGTCAATGCATCAGGATGTCCCGATGACATCATGTTCACCAATAACCAAATCAGTAACGGCCAACCAAGCCCAAGAAACCCACCAACGATAAAGGCAAACAACGCTGATGTATCCGCACTGAAATGGTACGGTTCTGAGATATCCTGCACACCTGATCTCATTCGCTTCCCCCAAGCGTTTGAATCGGCTCATCAAGCACGAAGTCGGCAGGCAGAAATTCAATCTCCATCCCAACCACTTTGTTTTGACTGGTCAGTTCGAACACGTCATATGCACCATCCCCCAAGCCTGCGGGAATCAGGATCATCTCAAATGACTTACCCGCGTAGGCAAACTCGACATACTCCAGACCACCAGATGATGCAGCGTCGAGGTCTTCCATGAATTCCTCGTAATGATCCGGCTCAATGGCCTGGGCGATGGCAACCATGTCCGAAACCCCCAACTCACCGACATCAATATTGACCGTCATTTCTGTGGGCTTGATCTGCAGATCGGTTGCACTTTCATGGTAAACACGCATGCGCGATATCCGGCGGTGCCCCTCAAAATCCATCCCCTGCAATTCGATATGACAGATGCCCGGCTTGATCGTCACCACCGCGCCGTCTTCCTCGGTGACAATCCACGGATCACCTGCCCAGAGCTTGCCATAGGGAACGTTCATACTCCCCAGCGGCATCCACGGACCACTAACGCCTGCGATGTTGGGCTTGGGGAAATCACCGACGGACTGACTGAAATATTCTTCAACTGTCATGGCAGACTCCGGACTTCAACCATTAGGGTGAAAAGCATCAACTGGGATTCGCCTCATTGTGATCGGCCGACATAGCAAGGTCAAGAAAAACGTTGCATGCCATGGGAATACTTCTGTGAGCATGCAGGTATCACACAACATGATCATACGCCTGATTATCGTCCTTGGATGCTTCACGATGGCTATCCCCTGCATGGTTGGCGCAGAAGACCGCCCTGCCAACGGCTTTGTCGTGGTCGAGCTTTTCACATCCGAAGGCTGCTCCAGTTGCCCGCCTGCGGACCGTGTTTTATCAGAGATTCATCAGCAAGCGGTCAACGAGCAAACACCGGTTTACACCCTGGCCTATCACGTGGACTACTGGGACCGCCTGGGTTGGAAAGACCGCTTCTCCAGCGAACAATGGACGCAGCGTCAATACCAATACGCCAAAGCAATGCGAAGTCAGCAGGTCTATACACCTCAAATGATCATCAACGGTCAACATGCTTTCGTCGGATCACGCAAAGCAACCGCAAAAAAATATATCAAGTCGGAACTGGCGAAAAAAACAATCGTGAATATGGAATTGGGCTTCTCCAAACAAAGTGACGAAGCTGCAGAGCTAGTCACCGTGAGTTGGCAGATTCATCCCCTGCCACCCAATGCACAACTGCATCTTGTTCTGGCAGAAGACCAACTCAAAACGAATGTCCGCCGCGGTGAGAACTCCGGCAAACAACTTCACCATAATGGTGTCGTGCGCAACATGCAAACGATCAATCCCATCAACACGCAAGGTAAAACCACGATCACCCTCCCCAAAGAAGTTAACCGTGGCAACTGTCGGATCATTGGTTTATTGCAGGATCAAGAGAGCATGCGGATCATGGCAGCCAAACAGTTATCACTTCAACCAATCCACGAGTAAGCAAACCGAATGGTTATTTTAAACCATTGAGGCCTTGCTGAAATCGATGAGAAAGACGTATTACTCGGTATTTTCAGACATAGATTGACGCCTGCCGATTGCTGCTTTGGTCATCTTGAACAGGACGACAAGTGATCCGATGAAGATCAATGTAGACAGCAGCAATTTTAAGACGAGTTCCATCGTGGTCTGAGCGATGACCCCAAACGTTGTTGCTCCCAGAAATCCCCAACCGTGTGTTGCCATGTATTGATCCAGTGCGATCAGTGAAATCAAGCCGGAAAACAACATGATGGGTCCGAGGATCAACCATGCCCCGAGGACAACAATGGGCTTGGAGGTGATCTCCGGCGTGAGGCGTCGAGCGCAGAACCCCATGCCATAGATTCGTGACATGGGATCGATCATGGCAGTAGCAGTGACGGGGCCACCACAATTGGGGCAGAGTTGATCCAGCTCAGTCATCTTGTGTGCACAATGCGGGCAGATGACATTGGGTTGCATTGATTCAGGCAAATGCTCAACGTCGGCTTGCGGATCAAGTTCATCCATGTTTTGTTGATGATTCATGGTCGTCACATCCTTTGAGATACATGCAACACGGTGCTGATATAGAGAATCTGACGGATCAATAAGCGTTGAGCTTACCAACCCGTCAGATTCGTCGTGTATTCATTGCGTCCGGACTTGCATCGTTACGCAGACTTGTCCGATTCGGGTTTGGGATTGTTCATCGCCGGTTTGTTCTTGGCCGACTTTTCTTCCTTGGCCTGCGAGACTTTACCCATGTATTCGGGCAGTTCGATGCCTGCCTGCTGAGCCAACTCGTGGATGGGGGGCAGGGAGCCGATGAGCCCCTTGAGGAAGTTGGAGGTCGAACCGCCCATACCGTTGGCATCGCTGCCGTTGGCACCTGAGTCCCAGACGGTGATCTTGTCGATCTTGAGATTCTGGATGGCTTTGACCTGTTCGGAGACCAGTTGGGGCAACTGTTCGATGATCAGCAGTGACGGGGCAATGTCCTTGCGATCGCCACAGATGCGAAGCAGGTTTTCGTAACCCTGTGCTTTGGACATGAGGACCTGCTGGATACCTTCTGCTTCGGCCTTGTACTTGGCCAAAGTGGCGTCGGCCTGACCTTGAGCGATGCGACGAATACGATCGGCCTCGGCTTCGGCATCGATCTCGATTTTCTTCTTCTCGATTTCCTGGAGAACGATCTGTTCCTTCTCCAACCGTGCCTGCTCACGTTCACGTTCTGCAAGTAACACGTCACGCTGAGCATTGGCCATGGCAACTTCACCACGACGCTTGGCATCTGCGCGACGTTCTTCAAGGGTGGCTTCATAGTCCGCAATCGATGCCTTGGATTCGTTTTCACCCGACACCGCACCAGCTTCCAGTGAGGCAACCTTCACACGCTGATTTGACTCGGCTTCCTTCTTACCCTGAACGGCCAAAGCAGTCTGCTCGGCAACGGCGATCTCGCGTTCACGGGCGGCGGAAGCTTCACCTGCAACACCAGCAGCTTCCAACTGAGCCACCTTGATGCGGCGATCTCGTTCGGCTTCCTTCTCACCAATAGCACCCTGTGCGGTCTGCTCGGCAACGCGGACATTCTTCTCACGGTTGGCGGTCGCGGTACCGATGGCACCTTCACGCAACGCGTTGGACTTGTCGATCTCAGCCTGGTTGATGGCTTCGGCAGCGGCTTTCTGGCCCAACGCTTCGATGTAGCCCGACTCATCCGTGATGTCACGAATGTTCACGTTGATCATTTCAAGACCGATTTTGTTCAGTTCAAAGTTCACGTTCTTGTTCACAAGATCAAGGAACTTTTCACGGTCCTGGTTGATTTCTTCAATCGAAAGCGTTGCGATGACCAAACGCATCTGGCCGAGAATGATGTCCCGGGATTGCGTGGCAATGTCGCGTTCAGCCAACCCAAGCAAACGCTCTGCAGCATTGTTCATGATGTCCGGCTGCGTGGAGATACCAATCGTAAACGTCGAAGGCACGTTCACACGAATATTCTTCTTGGACAACGCACTGGACAATTCAATGTCAATGGTGATCGGTTCAAGAGAGAGGTATTGGTAGTCCTGAACCAACGGCCAAACGAAGACACCACCACCGTGCATACACTTGGCGGTTCGCTGCCCACCGACACGACCGTAGATAACCAACACACGGTTGGATGGACATCGTTTGTACTGGCGTACGACAACGACCATGGTGACCACAAGCAGCAGGACAAAGAGTCCAGCAAGGATGAGTATCCCCAATCCCTGTGCTGCGCGAGAACTTTGTGCCAACATCATGATGCTGGCTAACGACAATGCATGCGTCATAAACTTACCAACCTTCCTGAAAAAGTATCAGATAAACTTTGTGAGAGGGAAGGAGGTTTGAAGATGAGCTCTGTTTAAGAAATCTCATGAGTCCCCGAAAATCCCCGCCCTGTCTCCCGGATTATTCTTGATATCACTTTCGCGTTAACGTTTGCCCGTGTGCTTAAGCAATATCATTTCACATCAATCTTCCAACGTCTGAACGATCAGCGTTTCATCATCACGTACATCAATCACTTTGACATTGGTATACGAAGCAATGGTTTGTCCCGTTGATACCGCAGGCATGACTTTCCTGCGACCGGACACAGAGACTTCCACCTGTCCTGCGCCCTGACCTTTTTCAGGGATGGTCATGTACACTCTGCCGGTATGCCCGACCGCGGTTTTCAAGTCGTAGGGATTGGTCTTTTCCAGACGACGAACCATCATCATCAACCAGACTGAGAAGCTCATGAGAATCGCGCCAAAGATCACCGCAGCAAAGCCGGTGGCAATACGTGAGAGTCCCCAGTCGAATCGAGCAATGAGTCCCATCCAACCGGCTCCCATGAAAAAGGCAAGCAGGGATTGGATGGAGAGAACATTGAAGCTGCCATCTGCATCAAAGTCCGCATCGACTGCATCAAAGTCGACATCCATATCCACATCCGCATCACCGCCACCAAACAAGGCCCAGCCAAGTCGGATGAAAAAGAGTAGTGATGCAATGGCAGCGAAGAAGAAATAAAAGACCGCGTCAATGCCAGCCTCGTTGAGTTCGCCCCAGAATGCTGACCAGTCGAAGATGTTTTTGAGCAGGTTCATGGACCGGTGCCCCCTGTTACCGTGTGTTATGTGCGGTCACATTGTAACCACTTTGCCAACACCGATCTCGGGAAATTGGAGAGCTTTGTCTTCAAAAATGAGAATTGCCAAACTGTCAAACAAAGATGCAATACGAAAGGAATGTTCGTCTGGTTTCATCTGAGATTAAAGTGGACGTAAAAAAAAGCCCTGAGAAATATCTCAGGGCTTTGTCTCGTTAAACGAGGGTGACGGGGCTCGAACCCGCAACCTCTGGATCGACAGTCCAGTGCTCTAACCAATTGAGCTACACCCCCTTTGCCTCGCTAACCGCTAAGCAGTTGGGAGATGCGATAATTTACTGATTTCAAATCCTTTGTCAAGTTCACCCGTCGGTTTTGGGCATCATTTTTGAACTTTTTTCTCAAGGCCTTCCAATGCAACCTATGAAGGCTTGATCGGCAAGAAGTTATGACACACCCAAGAGATGCGCTAAATGACACTTTTCTTTTCAACAGGCAAAATACAGGCCGACGAGACTCAGGGAAACGGTCAGAAAAATCAGACTCGCTGCACCACATCCGGACTTGCTGGCGGGCATTTTATGTGGGTAAGCTTCATGCAAATGTGCAGCATGCTGGTCGACAAATTCCTTGGCTTCCTTGAGCCCCATGCCGGTGATCTCGCGCACCAATTTGATGGCTTCAATCTTGCGACCGGCAAAGAGCAGTTCTTCCACCTGCTTGAGTTGTTCCTCTTTGATATCTGCCATGGTTTTGTCTCCCTTACTGATCATCGGTTGACATTGACCTGTACGAGCTTGGCCTGCTGGATCACCTTGGCTTGTTCGTCATCTTCCACGTAGTCACTGTGACAGGCTGCCTTGGCATGGTCCGCCCCAACACCCTGCTTGGTCTTGGAAGCGAGCTTGTGAATCTCCTCAGGTGAGAGGTGTCCACGCTGCTTGAGAATCTCAACCTGTTCTTCGGTCAGTGCGCCGGACTTGGTTGCTTTTTCCCAGGCATATGTTTCGTCCTTGCCGGAGAAGAACTCGTTGATTTCCTTGCTGATGCGGACGGAACACCAATCGTGGCCGCACATCGCACAGAAGTCGGTATCGACATCCAGGTCTTCATCGTGATACGCACGAGCGACATCAGGATCGAAGGAGAGTTCGAAATGTTTCTCCCAGTTGAGTGCTGCACGGGCTTTGGTCAATTCGTCATCACGATCACGCGAACCGGGGATGCCCAGCGCGACGTCCGCAGCGTGAGCAGCAATCTTGTACGCGATACAGCCCTGCTTCACATCATCCTTCTTGGGAAGTCCGAGGTGTTCCTTGGGGGTCACATAACAGAGCATGGCAGCACCGTGATACGCAGCAGCGGTCGCGCCGATGCAACTGGTGATGTGGTCATAGCCGGGGAAAATGTCGGTGACCAACGGGCCAAGAACATAGAACGGCGCACCATGGCAGAGCGTCCGCTGGAGTTTCATGTTGTATTCGATCTGATCAAACGGGACATGGCCCGGACCTTCAACCATGACCTGCACCCCCTTGCGCCAAGCACGTTCGGTGAGGCGGCCGATCTCGGCGAGTTCCAGTAATTGCAGATCATCCGTGGCATCCGCCAAACCACCGGGACGACAGCCATCACCAATGCTGAACGTCACGTCATAGCTGCGGAGAATGTCGCAGATTTTTTCCCAGCAGGTGTTGGTCGGATTTTCCTTGTTATGCGTGATCATCCACTTGGCAAGCAGTGACCCGCCACGCGAAACCAAACCGATTAAACGATTCTTGGCGAACGGCAGATGCGCTTGAAGCAAACCGGCATGCACGGTGAAATAGTCCACGCCCTGGTTGGCTTGATGCTCGATGGTTTCGAGGATGGTGGTTTCGTCGAGGTCTTCAATTTTCTTGCCGATGATCATGGAGTAAATCGGAACCGTGCCGATCGGCGTGGTACTGTTCTCGATGATCGCTTGTCGACAGGCATCCAGATCACCGCCGGTGGACAGGTCCATAACGGTGTCGGCGCCCCAGCGTTCAGCCCACTTGAGTTTTTCGACTTCCTCGTCAGTGCCACTGCTCACAGGCGATGCTCCCATGTTGGCATTGATCTTGGTTTTGGAGGCACGTCCGATTGCCATCGGATCAAGCTTGTATTGCAGATGCTTGACGTTGGCGGGAATGACCATGCGACCTGCACCAATTTCATCACGCACCTGGATCGGCGTGAGATGGCCTTCGCGCTGGGCGACGCGTTGCATCTGCTCGGTGATAATGCCCAGGCGTGCGGACTCGAGTTGCGTGATGGGTTTGAAGTCAGCAGGACAGGTCATGCTGCGGAGCATGCCATCGTTTTGTTCGAAGGTGACGGTCTTGCTATCGCCATTAACAACTTCACCGACTTTGCCATCGGTGATCAATTGCGTTTCCCAACCCTCAGGCAGAAAGTCCCACGCGGTCTTGGTGGACGGTGCAGGCATGCCGGGGGTGTCCGGGCTTGAGTAGGTTAACGGGCCACCGATGCTGGCGGGGTTGGCGAAACTGCCGGGCGTGGTGGCTGGTGTGTTGCCGGGGTTCCCACCGATGGCAGGATAGGTCCATTCGCGGTGACTGTTTTCCGTGTTGTTTCCAGAGGTAATCATGTTGCCAAGGCTCCTTGCTTGTTGGACATGACGTGTTTGTGCAAGGTCGGCCATCGGCTAAATGGTCGCTTCCCTACGCAGCACGCCATGAGGCGGTGACTGATCAGGTGCAAAGGGTTTGTTCTCAGCCCCCCATCCTTCGATTTCTTCTGAGCACGTGATTAGTGCCATTGAAAACTTCCGGGGGGGACACCCCTAGCGAAGGTTTGAGTATAAACTAGATACACTGGAATCACAATGACCAAAGACGCCCCCACCATCACCGCCCTCAAGCCCACCGTCAAAGACCCGACCCGCTGGTCGATCAAGGTCGGGCGCAAATACATGGGCACCCTGCCTCAAACCGAGATCGAAGAGTTGGGCCTCGTTGTCGGTACGCCTTGGACCGCTGACCTTGCCAGCCGCATCACGCATAGCACATCCGTGGACAAGATCTACCGTTCCGCCACGTTTCGACTCTCAAAACGGATGTATGCCGTTGCGGATCTCAAACGAAAACTGCGCATGAGTAAGCATCAACCCTCTGCGGAGATTGTCGACGAAGTCATCGAAAAACTGCTGGCTAAAAACCTGCTTGATGACGAAGCCTATGGCCGGGCTTTGATCCGCGACATCCAACTCCGCCGCCCTGCCGGCCCACGTCTGCTGCAAACCAAGCTCATGCAAAAAGGCTTGAATCACAAACTGATCGAACAACTCATCAAAGAGACCGCAGCGGATCGTGACGACTTTGATGCAGCGATGACCATGGCCAAAAAGAAAGTCAACAGTCTCAAACGCCTGCCGGTGCAGAAAGCACGCCAACGCCTCTATGGCCAACTCACCCGCCGCGGCTTTGAGTATGACACCGTTTCACAGGTCATGGAAAATCTGGATTGGGACAACTGGGCGGATGGGGATGAGGTTGATCCGTGGGAGTAACATCCATGGCTTTTACCACAGAGTCACAGCGTTGAGACCTTTTATGTTCGTCACTCCCGCGCCCCCGGAAGACTGGAGTCCTGTGGAATTTGCAAGCGCCAACAGAATGCCACTGGATTCCCGCCTGCGCGGGAATGACGCAATGTTCTTATCTGTGTTCATCAGCAGCTCATTTTTCTTGTCAACCATACGTCAAAAACAAGCCATCGAATCACCGAACGCTAAACAACTCCGGCAACTCCGCGTAGAACATCGGCACATCGGTAAATGCTGGTTTGAGCCAATCCATGTAATAGCGCATGCCTTCCTGTTCACTCATGACATGGCCCAGGACGATCATGCTGCACGTCTTGCCTTGATCGATTGCATCACGGATGTATTCTCCGACCATCCATTCGCAGGTTTCCCCCACGATGATGACATCGACATCGTGATTGATCAGCAGGCCCATTTGATACTCCCCGCCGATGGCACCAACCGCCAACCCGACGGAAGATAGCTGCATATCGGGGTCACCCATATATCGCATGTATTGCAAGTCGAACTGATCGCGCAGTGAATCGATGAGTACGCCAAGTTTTGTTTTAGGCAAGTCGAATATCACCGGGTGTTCACGCAGGCTTTTGAGTTCATGGCGAAGATGTGATGCCCATCCAAGTTTCTGGATCATGCCGGTGACAATGCCGTCAGGCGAGATGCGATGCCAATTGTCATGGAACCGCCAGACGGTGAGATTGTTGTCTTGAAGCATCTGGCGTTTGGCATGATACACCTCGGACTTGGCAACATCGTCGGTGATGTTATCGCGATGAGCATAGAACGTCGGCTCATGGGTCACGATGAAGTTGGCGCCTTTGTCGATCGCCAATTGAATCACATCCATAGTCACCGTAAAGCAGCTGACCATGCCGGTACACTCAGCAGAAGCGTCACCGATTTTGACGGTGTCGACGGTATTTTCGGTTTGCGGATTCTGTACTTGCGATAACGTGTAATCGATGATGTCTTGAATCGTGGGCATTGAGTTTTCCCCCTTGTTTACAAGCCGTATTCTTTCCAGCGTTGCGTCACCCTTGCAACGATGTCATCGGACATTTCCAAAATGGGTGGCCAATCACGCACGGGCTGACCATTGACTTCTTCACCCTTGATCTTGCGGGTTGCATCAATGCCCATCTTGTGCCCTGCACCCAATCGCGGCGCTGCGTGATCGAGAATATCCAACGGCCCATTGACGATTTCAATGTCACGCCCCGGATCAGCGTTGGCGCAGACATGGAACATCACTTCCTCGTAGTCATGCACGTTCACGTCTTCATCGACCACGACGATCATCTTCGTCCATGCCATCTGTCCGGCGCCCCAGACCGCGTGCATCACACGCCTTGCCTGCAACGGATATTCTTTTTTGATCTTGATAAACGCACAGTTATGAAACGCGCCAAACATCGGCAAGTCATAATCAATGATGTCATGAATCAACGTCTTGAGCAGTGGCAAAAACAAACGCTCCGTTGCCTTGCCCATGTAATAATCTTCCTGCGGCGGGAGTCCGACGACCGTGGTCGGGTAAACCGCGTTTTTCCGGTGTGTCATCGCGGTGACTTCAAAGAGTGGATACCGGTCCGGCAGGGAATAGAATCCGGTGTGATCACCAAATGGCCCTTCAAATACAGCCCCTTCACCAACGTCACCATCCGTGCGCGGGTCATAGCCAATGAAGCCGGCATCGGTGCTCACGTAACCTTCGAGGACAATCTCGGCGTTGGCCGGGACCTGCATGTCGATGGTCTTGCACTGCACCAACTCGATGCCCTTGCCGTTGAGAAAACCAGCAAAGAGCAGTTCGCTGATCCCCGGTGGAAGCGGCGCGGTGGCTGCGTAAGGCAAAACGGATTCCCCACCGAGTACGATCGCCAGTGGCATGGGTTTTCCGAGCTTTTTCCATGCACGCCAATGTCGGGCGCCGTCGTGATGCATATGCCAATGCATGGCGGTGTGATTCTTGTCGATGAGTTGGGCGCGGTACATGCCGATGTTGCGCGACTGTCGCGGCTCGCCTGCGGGTTTGTCTGCATCATCAGGATGGATTGTGTACATGCCGGCAAGCGTGATGAACCGACCGTCCCCACCACCTGCGGGTGTATCAACGGGATAGCCCACCTTGCGCGGATCACCGTCGTGTGGCCAACATTTGAGGATTGGTAAGTCGAAGAGGTTCACATCATCGCCGGTGATGACCACTTCCTGACAAGCGCCGCTGCGGACATACTTGGGCGTGAAGGATGCAATCTTGGCAAGCTCCAAACCTTTTTTCATCTTGGCCATGAGTCCGGTGGGTGGCTCGGGTTTGACGAGATTGCCAATGGTTTGGGCGAGTGCTTCAAAGCCGCCGTCCGTGCAACCCAACGCCATCTCCATACGGTGATAGCTGCCCAGCGTGTTGATGGCTAATGGGAACTTGGCACCTTCGACATTTTCAAAAAGCAGTGCATGACCACCGAGGTCCGCATGCAGCGGGTCAAACGTGCTGGCGTTTTCGCTGACTTTGCTGGCGGTCGACTTGCTCACGCGATCGACAATCTCAGTGATCTCAAGCAGCGGCGAGACAGCAGCGGTGATGCGTTTGAGTTCACCCTTTTGATCGAGTGCTTTTAAAAATTCCTGGAGACTGGGATACATGCAAGCTCCTCAGCGACACCCCCGGAAGCAGGTGTCGAAGCGATTGTTATTGCGATTGTCAGTGAGATCGTTCATTTTCAGCGACGTTTTTTGTTTCGTTTGAAGATGATGCCATCCAGACTGATCGCGCCGGATCCCGATGCAATGAGCCAGAGGGTTAACGTGAAAAACAACAGGTTGGCATGGTAGGGTCCGGGGACTGCCGTGCCATGAAAGAATCCGCCGAAATTGATTTGCGCGATGATGATCGACAGGAGCATCAGTCCGATGAACGTGGCGGTGGTTCGGCCGAACAGTCCGAGCATCAACAGCACCCCAAAGAGCACTTCGGCATAAGGCAGCGCATAGCCGTAGGGTCGCATGAAAAAGTCGGGAAGCCACTGGGGAGCGAGCTTGAGGAATTTGATGTTGTAGTATTCCTCAAGGCCCATTCGGAATTTACCAACCCCTGCAAAGGTGAAGTAAAACCCCAACGCAAGACGGTTGATGAGAATCATCACGTTGGTTAATGGATCAATAGTTTGATGTCTCGGAGCCATGGTTCAACTCCATGCGTCGGGTACTTATTTGCCAAGTTCAATACTACGTGCCTGGGCTTTGAGAATGCCATCGGTGATGGCCTGGCGGACATTGTGCTGTTCCATATACTCAAGCGCTGCCTGCGTAGTCCCACCGGGGCTGGTGACCTTGCGGCGGAGTTCACCGGCGGTGTCGGGGCTACGCCCAAGAAGCAGTGCTGCACCGAGAATGGTCTGTTGCGCCAGGACGGCACCGTCATCGCCAAGTCCCATTTGTTTGGCAGCATCTTCCATCGCTTCAGCAAGATAGAAAATGTAGGCTGGGCCGGACCCGGAGATCGCGGTGATCGCATCAATGTCCGACTCGCTGACACTCACTGCCTTGCCTGCTGCGCCAAAGAGTTGCATGGCAAATGCATCATCACCGGGCTGACAACTTTCGCCACAGGCAACGCCTGCCATCCCTTGCATGACCATCATCGGTGTGTTGGGCATCACGCGAATGACACGCAACGCTTGACCAGCTAACTCTTCAATTTTGGCGGTGGTGATGCCTGCCATGATGGAGATGATGATCTGACGTTGGGCATCGACTTTGCCAAGCAGACCAGCGACATCGGGGAAGACCTGGGGCTTGACCGCGAGCATGATCTGGCGTGCTTCGGTGACGATCAGGTCGTTATCTTCGGTGACGTTGATACCCAGTGATGCAAAAAGTTCAAGACGCTGGGGGTTGGTGTCCGAAGCGATGATTTTGTCCGCTGTAACCAGGCCCTGGTCGATGGCAGCTTTGGCCACAGCCTCTGCCATATTGCCTGCGCCGATCAATCCGAGTTTGTATTTCATATCACCGTGCTCCGTTTCTTACATGTCCGTCTTGCCTGATTCACCGCGGTGGTCAAACTGATTCACCCAGTGATTGCGAAAGTCCATCGCCTGATTCAGATCATCAAGCAGGCCTTCGCGGTCGTCTTTGTCAATTTTGTTTTTCATCTTTGCCAACACTTTCTCGAACCCTTCGAGCACGCGCAGGATCGCGGTGCGGTTACAGGTGAGAATGTCGCTGCGAATGGTCGGGTTGGAACTTGCCAATCGCGTTGCGCCTTTAAAGCCTGTGGACGCCATCTCCATGCCGCCCATCTCCATGGCAGTCTGCACAAGCATGACGTTAAGCAGGTGAGGCAGATGCGAGATGACCGCGCTGTGTTCATCGTGCTCTTGCGGGGTCATTTCGATGACCTGCATGCCGATGCGGTCCCACATGTCCTTGATTTCAGCGACGGTCTTGGGATCGCTCTCATCCAAGGGTGTCACGATGCAGGGACGGGTCTGGAGCATTTGTGCCGAGGCACCTGCGGGTCCCTGCGTTTCGGAACCTGCCATGGGATGCGACGGGACGAGGTACTTGAGTTGTTCGGGCTTGAGTTGTTCGTGAGCATCGATCAGGACGGAGGACTTGGTGGAGCCCACGTCGGTGATGATGCAGCCGGGTTTGAGGTGGTCAGCGATTTGCCCCATGACATCGCGGAAGGTTTTGAGCGGGGTTGCCAGCAGGATCAGGTCCGCCTGCTTTGCTGCTGCAACGAGGTCGGACGTGCCTTCATCAATACAGCCGACCTGGATGGCGATGTCGATGGTGGACTGGCTACGGGCCACACCGATGACCTTGCCGGTGTGTCCAGCGGCTTTAAGTCCCAAAGCCACGCTACCGCCTAAGAGTCCGGGGCCGACGATGACGATGGTGTCGAGATTGAAAATCGGGTTCGTATCTGGTGCCATTGTCCAGTACAATACCATCTTTACCGCGAAGCTTCACCATGACATGCTGTCGCAGGTAAAACGATAAACAGACCTTATATCGACACTTGTGCCCACAAAGGATTGTCAGACAGATGAGCACCGCAACCAGCAGCACGTTTGAGTTGGACTTCGAACGCCCACTGATCCAGTTGGAAAACCAGCTTGCCGAGTTGGAGAACCACGCAGATGAAACCGGCGTGAACATTAATGCCGAGTTGCGCAAGCTGCGTTCCAGTCACACGGCCATGCTCAAGAAAATCTATGGCAAGCTCAGCGCCTGGAACACCGTCAAAGTCGCCCGTCACCCGGATCGCCCGCAGTCGGTGGACTATATCCGCATGTGTTTCAAAGATTTCTGTGAACTGCATGGCGACCGTCGCTATTCGGATGACAATGCGATCATCACGGGTTTTGCCCGCGTGGGTCCGTACAAGTGCATGGTCGTCGCCCAGGCCAAGGGTAAGGACGTCAAGGAACGTATCAAATGCAACTTCGGCATGCCGCACCCCGAGGGGTATCGCAAGGCCATGCTCAAGATGAAGCTGGCTGAGAAGTACAACCTGCCGATCGTGACGCTCGTTGACACCCCCGGTGCGTATCCCGGCGTCGGTGCTGAGGAACGCGGGCAGGCCGAAGCCATTGCCTATAACTTGCAGGAGATGAGTCGGTTGAAGGTGCCGGTGGTGAGCATTGTCATCGGTGAAGGTGGATCAGGTGGTGCGCTAGGGATCGGCGTTGCTGACCGCGTTGCCATGCTCCAGTATGCCTGGTATTCGGTGATTAGCCCCGAGGGTTGTTCGTCGATTTTATGGAAGACCGGCGATAAGGCTCCCGAAGCAGCTGAAGCGCTGAAGATCACCGCCGATGCCAACAAGAAGGTTGGCGTGATTGATGACATCATCGACGAACCGCTGGGTGGTGCCCATCGCAACAAGGAACTGATGGGTGACCGCGTCCAGAAATGGATCGTGCAAAACCTGCGTGAACTCAAACGCTTCAAAGTCGAAAATCTCGTAAGCAAACGCTACGACCGCCTACGTGTGATCGGGCAGTATGGCGAAGAGTGAGTTTAAACAGTCTTCTTGTAGGGTGGGTAGAGCAAAGCGAAACCCACCACAGATATCATCAAATCAACGATTTTAAAATGGTGGGTTTCGCTTTGCACTACCCACCCTACGTGACTATCATTTCAGACCTGCACGTTGGCTATGACGTGATGATCAGCAAATATGATAGGTATCATCCCAAAAGGTCGTCATAGGCAGCCATACCGTTTGCTTTGGCTTGACTGGATCATCCATCTCCAAAGGTACCAACCGATGTATGATGTATAGCAAGACACATCCAGCAACAACCAACCCAAATCCGAATCGTGGCAACTTCCACAACCAACTCACCACGCCAGGACGCAATACACTATTGGCTGGATCACCGGGTTGGTAATACACATCCACTTTTTCACCTAGGGGATAATCCTGGACAAGTACATCTGCATCGATTTGTGGTCTACCTGAATCAGCCTTGAAATCAACTCGATTACTAATGTACTTTTTTCCATCGACAACATACGTATAGCTGATATCTGGGGTATAGGGTCCTTCGATGAAGGTGGTATTCTCAATCGTTTCTTTGTGCGCTGCTTCAACGCAAGACGAAGTGATTTGCCCTGTTGTAGTAGGCCAATTCTGACAGGCATATGCATGATAGAGTAGTGGCAAGTCCCTGCACATCAGTACCAAACCAGCCGCGAGCAACAATACCGGCAAGACGTAGTACAAGCCTTTTTCGAAATCCTGCCTATGTTTTGCAACGAATAAGAGCTGATGCATCGATTCCCCCGATCAGGATGATGAACAGTTCAATGATATCGCTATGACATGTCATTGCCAATCATTTTTTATATAACACGTCACATCATGCCCCCATCACCACTAACTCAACTTCTTTGGCAGGCAGGATGATAGTAAAACGAGCAGACCAAAGCAGAAGAACACACCGCACATCACCAGGCGCATGATCATGTGCATCGCAAAGCCGGTTTCCAATGCGCATTGCGTCGGATCGTCTGGTTGGTAACTCACCATCACCTGCTTGCCCTTGGGATACTGCTCCGCAACCGCCATAGCATCTTCCTGATCATGGAAAGACGTATAAGCTCGGTAGCCGATGCGATCACTTGCATACTCGGTCTGATCAACCGTGAAGGTGTATTGGACGACCGGTTGATAGGTGTCATCTTTTCGATAATCGTGCGTTCCCGTGTGATGCACGACTTTGGATTCGGTGATCACACCTTCGACGGTTGGCCATGCGCTGGATTTAAATGCCAGTGAAATCTGATCGAGTCCTTTGACAAAGAACACAGATGAACCCACAAGAAACAACATCGCCAAACCGATCCCCATCAATCTCGATCGCTTGGGTGCAGGTTGGGTCTGCGTGTTCGTCTGATCAGTTGATTCGGATTGCGGTTGGTTCATGAGGGGGTTCCAAGATCGACTATTCCAGTACAACAATGAATCTGCATCAGATTTTTATTGGGTCATTCCCGCGCAGGCGGGAATCCAGTGGCATTCTGTTGACGTCCGCAAGTTTCACTGGACTCCCGCCTGCGCGGGAGTGACAACCCGTGGAGATAAGTAGTCTGGATTACAAACAAGTATCTCTTACGGCATCACGGAAATATTGTAATAAACGCAAAACGGATTTTCAGATGTTTGGAGAGTTTACTTTTTGATCAACATCACCACCACATGACAACCAATGGCGCGACCTTCGCCGATGGCATCGACTTTTTCATGCGTCTTGCCTTTGAGATTCACGCGGGATAAATCACATTGCAATAAGCTGGCGATCTTCTCTTTCATCGTCTGTTTGTGTGGTGAAAGCTTGGGACGTTGGAGGATGACGGTGATGTCCATGTTGCCGACTTCGTAGCCGACTTGCTGCATGCGTTTGACGGCTTCTTCGACGAAGATCACCGAGTCTGCCCCCTTCCACTTCGGATCATTATCCGGGAAGAGCTGGCCGATGTCGTCCATGCCCAGTGCGCCGAGAATCGCATCGGTGACCGAATGCAAAACCACATCACCGTCGGAGTGCGCAACGCAGCCTTTATCGTGTTCGAGCTTGCAGCCACCGACAATCAGGTCGTAGCCTTGTTCAAGACGATGCAGGTCAAAGCCGTGGCCGACGCGATAGGGAAGATCAAAACTCATTGACTGGCCTTATCCGATTCGACAGGTTTGTCCGTCGTGGCGGTGTCCGTTGCAGCATCAGCATCGGGTGTCGCGGTACTGCCAACCTGTTTGGCGGCTTCACGCGCCTGCTGAAGCTGATTGATGCGGGCACGGATAACCTGCACATGCTTGGCTTCGGTTTCCTTGAGTGCTTTGCTGGCTACGTTGAGATTTTCAACCGTGGATTTGAGTTCTTCGTTGAGCGATTCGTCGTTCAACTTGGTGTTATTCTTTTCTGCATCAAATTCCCATTTGCCATAGTTGTTGGCCAGGAAATCGACGAATTTCTGATATGCCTTCCAACGCTCCAGATTGGCCTTGCGGAACGGCAAAGCGGTCTCCATCGACAGGTTGTACATGTACCCGCGAGCGACACGGAGTTTGTTCTGACCTGAAAGCGAAGTCTTGTTCACCAGCTTGACCAAAGCGTCATCGACATTCTGCAAAGCATTGATGAAGTTGGTTTCCGCATCAATGACGAGCTTGACCTTGGAAGAAAGCTCCTGAAGCTTGGCCTGTTCCAAAGCCATGAGATTCTTGCCTGCTGAGATTTCGTTGGTTGCCTTGACCGCAGCGACGACCTTCTGCGTTTCGTTGGCAATGGCCTGATCGAGAATTTTCTTGACCTGCTGGACCTGCTTGACTTCTTCAGGAGTCAACGGGGTGGCCTGCTTTTCTTCCTTGACGGTTTGAGCGGTGGCATCCGGTGTTTGAGCAACCTCGGCGATCACCTTCTCCGTTGCTTGAGCTGTTTGACCTTGATCTGCAACGGGTGTTGTTTGCTCCGCTGTTGTGACCGGGTTGGGTTTCTTGGATTCAGATTGCTTGGCGACATAAATAAACGCACCCGCACCCAGGAGCCCGACGAGGACACCGATGATCAGGACTGCCGCATTGGACATGCCGTGGTTGTGCTGGTTAACGCTTTGTTTTTGTTTTGAAGTCATGAAGGCTCCTAATGGGTTGTCATGAGATGTCGGCAAGTGATTGCCAAAGACCCCGTGCGGTTGTTTGGGCTTGGTTATTTGAGCCCGTATTCCTTGAGTTTTCGATAGAGCGTACGTTCGCCGATCCCAAGCATCTTGGCAGCGGCTTCGCGGTTACCTGCATGGATTCGCAGGGCTTCGCGGATGGCTTGTTTTTCCAGTTGGTCCAGACTCATGCCACTCTTGATTTCAGCGACAGGACCGTTGGAGGCCCCTGCTGCCGGACGCATTTCCATAGGCAGGTGACGCGGTTCAAGTCGGTCACCATCACAAACCACCACCATCTGTTGAATGGTATTGATGAGTTGTCGGACATTGCCCGGCCAGTTGTAAGCCTGCAGTGCTGCCATGGTGTCTTCGTCGACCGTGGGCGATTCCATGTTGGCCTGGGCTGCAAATTTGGGGATGTAATGGGCAACGAGCAGCGGGATGTCTTCGGTGCGTTCACGCAAGGCTGGCAGATGCAACTCCACGCCACGAATGCGGAAGTACAGGTCACCGCGGAATTCCTTTTCCTCGACGCGTTTGGCAAGGTCATGATTCGTCGCTGAAACCAGTCGGACATCCACATGTTTGGGTTCGTTGGCACCGACACGCACCACTTCGCCACTCTCCAACACACGCAGCAACTTGGCTTGCATCGCAGCAGGCATGTCACCGATTTCATCAAGGAACAACGTACCTTTGTCAGCAAACTCAAAGACGCCCTGCCGATCGCGTTCAGCATTGGTAAACGCGCCTCGGACATGACCGAAGAGTTCACTTTCCAAAATGCCTTCGGACAAGCCTGCACAGTTCACTGGCTTGAAGGTTCGCTTGGAACGCGGTGAGTTCTGATGGATCGCCTGGGCAATGAGTTCCTTGCCGGTCCCCGATTCGCCGGTGATGAGCACGGGGATATTGCTGTTAGCGACCTGCTTGATTTTCACCAGCAGATCACGAATCGCAGGCGACTTGCCGACGATGCCTTCCAGACCGTACTGCTCGTCAAGGCGTTCCTGTAACGTCGCATTCTGACTGCGGAGCATCACCTCGCGTAAGGCGTTGGAACAGAGTGTGCGGAAGTTGTCCAAGTCCAGTGGCTTTTCGATGAAGTCATACGCCCCACCACGGATGGCCTGCTTGGCGGTGGGTACATCGCCATGCGCGGTGACCATGATCGTCTGGGCATTTTCCTGGGTCTGACGGGCACAGGCTAAAACCTGCTGACCATCATCTTCATCGTCCATCACCAGGTCGGTGACCACCAGGTCAAATCGCCCGTGTTCCAGTTCATCCTTGGCAGACTTCAGGTCATGGACCACGGTACAGACATGCCCCAGTCGACGCAGAGCCTCTGCCATCACTTCAGCATGGGAGTCCTCGTCGTCGACAATGAGTATCTGTGCAGTCGGAATGTCGTTATGTTCGCTTTTCATAGCAGAGAAGCATTGTCTAGAAGTCAGGCGAAATGGTCAAGCGCGTGGGGAAACACCAATTCATCAGGGACTCGCGACCAGGGACTTGGGACTCGTGTCAAGACGCCCACTTCGATGCGCTATTCTTGTATCGTATGTCTTTTGCCTAGTCCCTAGTGGCTAGTCCCCAGTCCCTTTACAACTTTTATTCGTTCGCGTATCCCAATCATTCTCTCCCCTCGGACAATATCTTCGCTGTATACTATTCCCATGACCGACACATCTTCTCAGACGGAACACGATTACCGGGTTGGTTGTGTGAGTTATCTCAACTCCAAGCCGTTGATCGCGGGGCTTACGACAGCTTATCCATCAGTGCATGTCCGCTATGATGTGCCCAGTCACCTGTTGGCTGATCTGCTTGATGACAAAGTGGATGTCGCCTTGTGTCCGGTGGTGGATTACTTCACCAGTCCGACACCCTTGAAGCTTGTCCCCTGTGGCGGGATATGCAGTCGCGCTCACACGTTGACGGTCTGCTTATTCAGCCGAACACCGATTGAGGAACTCACCGAGATTCATGCGGATACGGATAGTCACACCAGTGTGAACCTACTGCGGGTGATCATGGCCAAGCAGTATCTGCAATCGGTCAACATCGTGCCTTACAACCGTCATACGGAAACCGAAACCAGTCCCAATGCGATGCTGCTTATTGGTGATAAAGTGGTGACGCAGTCTCCCAAGGCAGTGGAGTATCCGTACCAGTTGGACCTGGGTGCGGCGTGGGCAAGGATGACAGGGTTGCCGTTCATGTTTGCGACGTGGCTTGCCAAGGAAGAAACGGACCTTGGGCAGTTATCGCATTGGATGAATGAGATTCTCGAACACAACATGTCCCGCCGCGAAGAAATTGCTGCGGAGTTTGCTCAGCGTCATGGTTGGCCTGAGGCGCTGGCACATGAATACATGACGCAGAACCTGCACTACGAAGTGGGTAAAGACGAACTGGCTGCCATGGAACTGTTTGGCAAGTACATGCACGAACTGAAACTCATTGATTCGCCTCGCCCCGTCACCTTGTGATATGGATATCAAGCACGCCCGTTATCGCAATCAGACCATCGCGGATTTTGTCCGGCAACTGCTCTACACGCCCAAGAGTAAACGCCCCGAGCAAATCGCCCGTGCCGAGGTATTGCATGACCTGATCAACCCGGATCAGAATTACCCCTTCGACTTTATCAACTACCGTATCACCGGCTATCACAGTGAATCGGAATTTGACGAAGCCACCATCCTTGTCGGTGAAGCGTTGCTACCCGACCTGCGGACCGCCATTGAAGAACTCTGCTTAAACACCGACACACTGCCCGGCAAGGAACCGATGACCGACCTTGCGACGTTGGCTAAACAACTCAACGTCAGCACCAAGACCATCCATCGTTGGCGGGACATGGGCCTGCGAAGTCGCTGGTACAAACCACCCGGACATAAGCGCATGATTCTCGGGTTTACGCCCTCTGCCATCGACACCTTCGACAAACGACATCCGGGTAAAATCAAACAGGCCACCGAACGTCAGCAAATGTCGACTGATGATGTCGATCAACTCATTGCTGATGCACGCCAACTCACAGCCGATGATCCGACGTTGAGTTTGAATCAGGTTGCATCCAAGCTCTCAAAGCAGACCGGTCGCCCCCTGCAGACCATCCGCGTACAACTGCAAAAATACGATCAGGCCCACCCGGATCACCCCCTGTTTCCTGATCATCACGGTCCACTGACGGATCGACAGGCAAGACAGATCGCCCGACTCCAGCAGCGTGGCATGTCCACCAGTGAACTTGCAAAAATGTTCGGCAAGACACCGTCGACCATCCGCCGCGCCATTCTCAATGCGCGACTTCAGGTCTTTAAGCGATTAAACATCGACCCGGCCAAGTTTCAGGAATGTTACACCGATCCGGCCAAGGTCAAACGGTATCGGCAGTTCAAAATCCGCGACACCGATTGGCAATCGCCCGACACCCATGCCAGCAGTGATTTGCCTGTAGTCTTACACGAATGGTTTTCGATGATACAGCTTAAACCCGCTGTCAAACTCCAGGCTTTTGAGCAGTATCAGTATCTACGCTATGCCGCCAAATATGCGATCGATCAGCTTCAACCCAATACCTGTACGACAACGCAAATTAAAGCCATCACCGCTGACATCAAACAGGCAGGCCAACTCAAGGACCTGCTTGCAGCATCCAGTCTGCCTGTTGTGATGTCCGTTGCGCGGCATCACATGGACCACCTCGACGAACAGTCGGTTTACATTCTCCAGGACCTGTTGATTTTAGGTTGTCAGATTCTTTTTGGTGAACTGGATTTGTTTGACCCGCATCGCAAGCATGCCTTTGACACGTTTCTTTCATGGCGACTCCAACGCAGCTTCGCAACATGGCTCAGTGATCAACACCGTGCCAAACGCGCGGTGAAGCGCATGACACCCGAAGAAGTCATCCGCCGAATCCGCTCGCAGGCGATACCGTTTGGGATCAAGTTGCCGGCGATGATTGAAGTGTGATTCGGCTTACATCAACATGCTACGTCATCAATCCCGGTCAGGATGACCGGTCTATATAGCCGAGTCATCTTGACTCGGTTGGACATCCAATCATTCTGGTGATGGTTTTTACGTCGGTAAATGTTTCCTGTCATTCCCACGCCCGGGAAGTTGGGAATCCAGTGGCATGCTGTTGACGCTTGCAGGTTCCACTGGACTCCCGCCTGCGCGGGAGTGACGGATATAAAAAACACCTGTAACGATGGGTTATTCAAAGGAGCTTATTACAAGTCTCACACCGGTGTTTTGGTTTTTTCCACCAACTCAATATTCTGAATCTTCAGTTGCTTGTCGATGGCTTTGGTCATGTCGTACAACGTTAAACATGCAGCCGAGACGGCAACCAGGGCTTCCATCTCAACGCCGGTCTTAGCGGTCAGGGATGCGGAGGCGGTGACGCGGACAGTGTCCGGTGCGTGGCGGGTGAAGTCCACGGTGACCACATCCAATGGCAGTGAGTGACAAAGTGGGATGAGTTCGTCCGTGCGTTTGGCTGCCTGGATGCCTGCGATGCGGGCGACCGCCAGGGCTTCACCTTTGGGTAAATCCCCTGCCATCAGGCGGTCGAGGGTCTGTGGTGAAGCGACGAAATCGCCTTGTGCGACAGCTTTGCGGTGCATTGGGGGTTTGGCTGAGACGTTGACCATCTGAGCTTTGCCGGCATCATCGATATGGGTGAGCTTTCCTGTGTCCATGGTTTTGGTATTCTATACGGATCATGAAGCAAGCACGCAAATTTTTCCTGTTGATCGCCTTGGCGGTCATGACCACCGGCTGTGTCCAGCGAACGATCAAGATCGACTCCACGCCCCAGGGCGCATTGGTTCATCTCAATGACCAGGAAGTCGGCCGCACCCCGTTATCCGTGCCATACAAGTTCTACGGTGTGTATGACGTGCGTCTGGAACTCGACGGATACAAGCCTCTTTGGACGCAGGAAGAAGCCAAGGCCCCGTGGTGGGAAGCCCCCGGCCCCGACCTGTTTGCTGAAGCACTCTCCGATGCCCATGTGATTCAGGACTGGCATTTTGAGTTGGAGCCGAAGCTTGCCGTCAGTGATGCCGAAGTGGTGGAGCGTGCGACGGAGCTTAAGTCGCAAGTGGGTGCACAGGCAACAGAATCGGAGTAAGAGACAACAAGGCAACCCGTGCCACAGGAGTGACACGGCTTTGACGACACCTATCGAATCAATAAACAAAACGGGCTGACCACTTGCATGGCCAGCCCGCTTTTTATTTGCAATCACAATTTGTGATATTCGATTTATTCGTAACCGGGCAGGAACTGTGCTTCGGCGTCGAACATCTCGTTGGTCATCTTGCGGATTTCACCCGGGGTGAGAACTGCTGCACACAGGGGGTCAAGCATCAATGCGTGAATCGCAGCTTCCTTGGACTTCTCGATACAGGCCTTGGCAGCCAGGTCGAACATGTTCATGTTCAGGCGACAAATGGCAGCCATCTGCGGGGGCAGTGCACCGTAACGCGTCGGGTGGATACCGTTGCGGTCGATCAGACACGCCACTTCCACGCAACCATCGGAAGGGAGGTTGGTGATGACCGGACCGCGACCGGTGGCATCGAAGTTGGCGATGTTGCCATGGATGCGAACGGGCTGATCCTTTTCACGACCTTCGATGATCCATGAAGCGTATTCCCAACTGCGTTCCCAGCCGACTTCCTTTTCACCCTTGACCATGTCCATGCGTTCCTTGTCCGCAGACTTGCGCCAGTTGGGCCAGTTGGTGGCATAGAAACGTGATCCGCCGTCGTAGGTCAAACGCCAAAGCTTCTTACCTTCTTCGCTCTTGCGGTAGTAAGGCAGGTATTCAGAAAGGTGACCGGAGGACTCCGTGATGAACGCACCGAAGTTCACGCACATATCTTTGCGGACCAGGTCCTTCATTTTGTACGGGAACTCGTAGTCCTTGATGCGACCGGCATCGGTGGCGTCGGCAAGGGCTTCACCGCGATCATACTCGGCATGACCTTCGGCGATTTCTTCGGCGAACTTCTTGTACAGGGTCTTTTCGTAGAGGTCTTCGCCCTTGTGCTTGAGGGTGGTGAACCAGGCAAGATGGTTGATGCCGGCACATTCCCATTCCATTTCCTCGTAGGGGACGTCAGCATACTTGGCGAGCAAGTGGCTGGTGCCCTGCACGGAGTGACACAGACCCACGACCTTGATTTCCGGAACCGCGCGGGCGGCAGCAAGGCACATGATGTTCATCGGGTTGGTGTAGTTAAGCATCCATGCATCGGGGCATATCTCACGCATGTCACGCAGCACATCCAGGAAGACCGGGACGGTACGCAGGGCTTTAAACAAACCACCGGGGCCGATGGTGTCGCCGATGCACTGGTCGATGCCGTACTTGAGCGGAATGTCGTTATCGAACTTGACGCAGTCGGTGCCGGACACTTCGATGCAGCTGACGACGTAGGTGCTGCCGGGAAGGGCCTGCTTGCGATCGGTGGAGGACTTGACGGTCCAACCTTCGCTGCGACCCTTGACACCGATGAGCTTTTCGATGAGCTGGTGCATGGTGTTCAGACGTTCTTCGTCGATGTCCACGAGGAAGATTTCGCCCTTGTCGGCACCGGGCATCTGCAAGACGTCGTTACACAGACGCGGGCAGAAAGCCGAACCGGCTCCCAGGAAAGTGATCTTGATCGGACGGGTGAATTTACCGGGAAGACCCTTTTGGTTTTCGGCGGTCTGCATGTGGGCTTCGTGGCCCTTCTTGGCTTCTTTGTCGATGGTGGCTGTGGCCATTGTTTTGCTCCTGATTAACAGCGTGTGACAAACTTTGAATATTGTTACCCATAATTCAGGAAATTCAACGACAATATTGTGATAGTTAATGTATATTTTGTGATATGGCCCAACTTGCTGTCCTCGAACCCAGTTCCGAACCGCCCTTCTGGTCCGTCTGGTCCTATGGCCATGATGTCCGTGTGCCCAGTGAAAAATATTATTGGTCGAATCAAAACCGCGGCCCGCATCATTGCGTCAGTATTCAGTACAACATCCGTGGTTCAAGTGTCTACGTCGAACGTGGTCACAAATTTATCGTCAAGCCACAACAGGCCTTTGTGTTCAGCTACATGGAAGATAGCACATATTACCTGGACCCGGATCGCGATGAGATTTATGAATGTATCTGGTTGAATCTCACTGGTGCCGGTCTGCGTGAACACTGGCGTTACCTGCGACAGCAGTTCGGGTCGATCCTGACCATCGATCCCAAGTCAACGACGATGCGAACCTTCAACCAGATTTATGACATGGCGGCCCCCAAGCACAACACCGATCCCTATGACATGGCCACTGCGATCTATCGACTGGTCATGCAAATCGCCGATGACATGCGCGCCCGTTGGCAAAAAACTGAATCGCCTGTCGACCAGGCCATCGAACAACTGCTCCAACATCCCACCGGCACGTTGTCACTCAAATCCATCGCGGCCCGTTTTGATGTCAGCCGTGAGCATCTCACCCGGCGCTTCGTCGAAAAAATGGGCATCAGTCCCGGCCAATATCTCATTCAGCAAAAACTCCAACGCGCCCTGATCCTGCTTAAGGAAACCAATCTTGCCGTCACACAAGTTGCTGAACAATCCGGCTTCGGCACCTCACACACCCTCATCCGCCAAATGCAAACCACCCACGGCATGTCACCGACCGAATACCGCCGATCGCAACAGGGATAATGCACGATTTTCAAGACATCGAATCGTCTCAAACCGGAATTCCTGACCATTGCATGTACCACTGCAATGCTGGGCCAACACCGCCGACATCAATACATCAAACACATTAACCAATTGGCTTGAGGGGAATGCTGATCTCGGTGAGTAGCTCGGCTTCGGGTGTCGTCTGGGGATTGTTGAGATACTTTTCAAAACACGGCGCGTCGGCAGGTTCACGTCCACTGCTGGCAAGCCAATGACCATACAACCAACGATAACTGTCAATCAAACGGGCATAGGGCCCTTTGTGTACTGCAACGGCGTATTCACCCCCTGCAAGCTCGCCGATCTGCACGGGGCCATCATCGACTTGTACATCATCACCGACAATCAAAGCGGCATCACCACGGAGTTTTTCAGGCGGTGTGACATCAGGATCATCATGATAGACACCCACCATCTGACAATTGGCCCCAAGTAAACCCTTGGCACCAGCCCAAGCACATAGTTGCCCGAAAACAGTTCCCATATTGTGATAAGACCCTACGTGTCGGATAAAGGCGATGCGGCGGGCAGGTTGCTTTGTGATGCTTACTTTCATGGTCAGTTCTCCAGAATCATGTAAAGGTAACGGAGGTTTGGTATGCAGGACAACCGATTTGCCCTGCGCAATGCTTTTTCGTAGTTCAGAAGGTGAGAGATCAAATGCGTTGCGAAAGGCTCGCGTGAAAGCTTCGTGAGTCTCAAAACCGGCATCAAATGCGATGTGCGTAATGGCCCGATCACTTGTCATCAGTTGGCCGGCAGCACGTTCGAGCCGAAGACGACGAATATACTTGTGTAATGATTCGCCAGTGAATGATGAAAATATGCGGTGAAAATGATACGGCGAAAAGCAGGCGATGCCAGCCAACTCATCGAGCGTGAGTGGATCACTCAGATGCTCTTCAATATGCAACAAAACACGAAGTAAACGATGACGATACGTTCTTGAGACTGTTTCATTCATGGCCATACGATATCGCATGATCCATAAGCAGACTTGATCATTCTTGCCAATATGCAGTGTTTTTTAGCTATCGCATCCTTCGACAAATTGCTATTACGATTATCAAGGCACCGGATCGATAGGATCCGGCTCGCCAAGGCATGTAAAAATGTTTGTCTCCGCGAGCCGGCTCGTGTCGAGCCGATGTCTTTTGCCTTGTATCATTAAACCATGCAACAGTCGCTGAATCCCAATGCAACCACGTGGCATATCACATTCGGGACTTACGCAACACGTTTACACGGTGATGATCGTCCGACAGTTGACCGTGAGCAGAACACTCGGGGACAGGATTTTATCTGGCACGATGATGAACGACTCAAGGATGCACATGACAAACGCAAAGGTGATGCTGTTTATCTGACTGCTGCACAACGTGCGGTGATTGAATCGTTGATTCCCGGCATCTGTGAACGTGGCGGTTGGGAATACCGCATTTGTGCTTCACCGCTTGAAGGTGATCACGTTCATGTCTTACTTGATGCCAAATGCTCGATTGAACCCGATGCCATTCTCATGTGGCTCAAACGTTGGGTCACTCAAGAATTGAACAAACGTTGGGGTAAACCTGTCACATCCTGGTGGGCGGAATGTGGATCAACCAAACCGGTGAAAAATCCGACTTATCTGAACAATGTGTATCACTACATCCGTCGACAGCGAACGCTGCCTTTAACTGCGGAGTAACGCATGTTCTTCAAGGCACCGGATCGACACGATCCGGCTCGCCAAGGCATGTAAAAATGTTTGTCTCCGCGAGCCGGCTCGTGTCGAGCCGATCTTCTCGTTTTATTACATGTAATGACGCAATGCCTGGTGATCACCGTCGGTGATGATGCGTTTGAGCTGCCTGGAAAAGGCCCATGGGGTTTGGGCGTTGATGTGATGAAGACCCAGTTTTTCGAGGATTTTTTCGACCAACTCACCGAGTCCCTGGCCCGTGGTTGCACTGATCGGCAGGATATCCTCAGGAAAACTCAGTTGCTTGGCATCATCAATGTGATCCACCTTATTGACCACCAGCAAGTCGGGGTTACGTTCTGTGATGCCTGCTAACTCGAAACCCGACTGCACGTCGGTCATGTGAATCAGGACGTCTGCCTGATTGATCACCTGGGTTGCCAAGCCGATGGCCTGTTGTTCGACATCATCATCACTGATGCGGATCCCCGGTGTGTCCATCCAGCGCACAGCAATGCCGCGGAGTTGGGTCATGCCACCCACCCAGTCACGCGTGGTGCCCGGCAGGTCTGCGACGATGCTTGCTGCATAGCCGAGGATGCGGTTGGTGAGTGTGCTTTTCCCAACATTGGCTGGGCCGACGAGGACAACCGAGGGCATGTGACAAAGTCGATCCAGTCGCTGGGTGTCGGCAGCAATCTGCGTAAAATCCAGATCATCACGCGACCAGTTTTCTGCTTGTGCCAGGAGTAAATCGACCGCTGCCGGACTTGGGGATAAAGCGAGCGTTGCCAGCATGTCCGCTTCAAAGTCGCTTGCTGCTTCGGGGTAAAGCTCACGGTTGGATGCGGGCTTGAGATGACAATCCATGCTGATGAGTTTTTCAGTCAGCAGTTCAATAACGCGGAGTCCGCCATGGGGCATGAGTTGCGCCCATTGGTCGTTGAGACAGACCGCCAAACCTTCATCGATGCCTGCAAAATCGCAGAGATAAACCTTGCCATCGTCCCAGTGGTTTTGATCGCAAAGTTCAGCGAGTAATGGTTTGACGCCCGGCCCATGCAGTTGGAGCAATGCCACCGCACCTGCCGTATTACCCGGAGTTGTCAGACTCAGCGTGATCACTTCTTGAGAAGATCCGGAGGTTGGTTGTTGATGAAGTCAGGATTGGTCGGCTGCATGGGTTTGCCGTTGGGATAGTTCATCACAAAGACACCAATGAGCGCAACGGGCAATGCAAGTGTCGGGCCGATATGACTGTGGATCAAGACCACGACCAAAGAAAAGAAACTGGCTGCCTCAATGACGGCTAATGATACAAGCGTGCCTTGCACATAACCTTGCGGCGTGACGCTATTGTTCACCCAGTTTTTCTTGTACATCTGCATACGAATAAAGGACGAGATGGGCACTGATACCAAGGCAAACACAACCGCGATCATGTAGAGACTTTTGACTTCTTCAAATTCCGCAGGCTCACTACTCCATGACAGTGCAAGCACGACACCCAGAAATATCAACTGTCCCATGAGCATCGCACCCCAGAGAATGCGAATGGATTTGAGTGCTTTTTCCTGGGACATATCATCTGGAATATTAACCATGCCAACCTCGTGATAAGGGTTCGTGTGATCTGCTACGGGTGTTCAATCATCCGACTTCATCTGGGCTTTGATTGCTTGCACCATGCCCAGCATCGTCAGTTCGGGGACGATGTGTTCGACGAGTTCATAGTCCTTAAACAGCACGTCGGCATCACCGCCTGTGGCCACGACGACGGGATAAGCGCCGGCATGTTCGGCGTATTGTTCGACCAGTTCACGCACCATGCCACGGATGCCGTAGAAGACCGCTGAGAGCATGGCCTGGGCGGTGTTGTGGCCGATGGGTTCGTCGGGCTTTTTGAATTCGACATCGGGTAACTGCTCAGCATGTTGATGCATACTCTGGAGCATGGTCTTGGCGCCCGGTCCGATCGCCCCACCGTGGAACGTGCCCTGCCCGTCGACGTAGTCCACGGTGATGGCGGTCCCGGCATCGACGACGACACAGGCCTGACTTAAGTGCCCGAACGCGGCAGCGGCATTAAGCAGCCGATCGGTGCCGACAATGGTTTCCGGGTCAAGCTGCCTGCCGACGGGAATGCTCAAATCTTCTTCCATCACCAGGATGGGCCCTGCATCAATACGGCGAAGCAGTTGGGTGACATTCTGCTTGGCACGTGAGTTGACTGAGGAAATGAGGACCATGACATTGGTCTTATTGCTCACTTCAGCAAAACTCTCGGAGAGCAGTTGTTCCAGTTCACGCTCGGGTGCCGAGTGACAGATGGATTCGGGGTTGTGGATTTTATCGTCACGGAAGGTGCCAACCTGCGTGCGCGTATTGCCAATATTGATAAGTAAGAGATTCATGTTTACTGACATTGTTCTTCTGCTTGTTTGATCTGCCGGATGCGCTGCCAGCAGACGTTCACCAATTCGTTGACGCCCTGCCGGGTGGCAGAACTGATCCATAACACTTCAACGCCCAGTTCCTGTTGGATCATCTCCACTGCGGTTTGACGATCCTCTTCATCGGGGAATAAATCCAGCTTCGAGAGCACGATGATCTCAGGCTTGACTCCCAGTTCCGTGGAGTAGGCTTCGAGTTCCTTGCGGATCACACGGTAGTTGTCCACGGGACTTGAGCGGTCCGGCGGATCGACATCCAACAAGTGTACCAGCAATCGCGTACGTTCGACATGTTTGAGAAATTCATGTCCCAAGCCCTGTCCCTTGGAAGCACCTTCAATCAAACCGGGGATGTCAGCAAAAATCACGCGACGGGTCAGATCATGATGTCCGCCGGGAAGCTCAGCAATCCCCAGATTCGGATCAAGCGTGGTAAAGGGATAATCCGCAATACGCGGCGTGGCCTTGGAGATCACCGACAGCAATGTCGATTTACCGGCATTGGGTAAACCAATAAGTCCGACATCCGCAATGAGCTTCAGTTCCAGTCGGATGTGCATTTCAACTGCTGGTTCACCGGGCGTAAATTCGTAGGGTACCTGGTTGGTGGGCGACTTGAAATGCTCATTGCCAAAGCCACCCCTGCCCCCCTCAGCAATCACGACACGCTGGCCGTTCTCGGTGAGATCTGCGATGAGTTCGCCTGTCTCGTTGTTGTAGACCAACGTCCCGGGAGGCACCTGGAGTACGCAGTCGGCGCCGTTGGCACCGTGCTGCTGCTTGATCCCGCCGGGCCTGCCCTTCTCAGCATACCAGTGATGCTTGGAGGTGTAATCCATGAGCGTGTCCACGTTGGGGTTGGCTTCGACAACAACGTCACCGCCGTCGCCACCATCCCCGCCGTTGGGTCCGCCCTTGGCAATGTACTTCATGCGCAGGAAAGAGACGCACCCGTCACCGCCTTTGCCACTACTGATATATATGACTGCACTGTCTACTAGCATCCGGGGATTATAACGGGTTTGGGGGCCAAGCAGGAATCGGCAGGTGTCTGAGTCTGTTTATTGCCCCTGGGATTGCTGATTGTGATAGGTCGAACCGGGGGTTTTCTTGAGACTTGAGAAGAAGATGCGTTTGACATATTGCATCCACCCACGATGACGCCAGGGTGTCCTGGCAAGGTATTGCCAATAGTCCTGGGCATGCACATGGCGATCCTTTTCCAGCATCCACGGCTTGCGTCGGCCGGTGAAATGCACGACCGCCGGATGCTTGATGGCATCAGCAATCTCGGCTGCATCGTACTGCGTGAACCGAACATCCTCACGATACACCGTGGTGTCCTGATTCCATCTATAGGGCAGGATATGCACCTTGCCTGCAAAGACATGGTTGAGAATTTTCTGATCATCAGCAACCGTTGTCGGTGTGAGCATGGCCATGGTATCGTCATATGCCTTGGATAACGGCAACCCCCGCATCGCGGCAAGGTCCAGCAGCATCACCCCTGCATTGAAGCGCACGCCCGAAGCCAACCCATAGCCGTCGTACTCAGCGGATATCTGTTCATCCATCTCCACCGCCCCCAGCACATTGCCCTGAATATCCGTCTGCCAAAGCGCTGATAGTGACGTAAAAACCAGCAGATCGACATCCAGGTAAATCAGACGCGAGCATTCAGGAAAAATATCATGAAGCATCAATCGGTAATAGGTGGCAATCGACACGCGTGGCAGGGACGGGAAGACATCAAACGCAGCACCGTCGATCTTCCGGGATGCAATTTCAACCTGTCCCTTGCAAAGATGCGCCAGACTTTGAAGTTGGTCGATATCCGCATCGGATAAATCCGTATGGATCACGTGGATCATCAACTGATCCGAATCAGTCGCGTTACACAATATCGACGCAATCATCACACCTGCATGTTGCAGATAATTCCGATCCGTCGACAGTGCTACATGAATCAACTCGGCTGGCGGTGTGGTTGAATTCATTAAACCATTTCTTGTGATCAACACGCAATGTCCGCATGTCCAACGCAATGCTTTTACGAATGTCACCCCCGAGGTTATGGATGACAACCATCTGAACATTCACGATGTGAAAACTATACCACGTATTGGCAATCAGTGGGATTAATCGAGTTGATCGTCCTGCTGAGCAATGACCAGGCGGTCACCGAGTTGTGTCTGCCAGGATGGGTCGATACCTGCGTCGGTGATGATGTGATCCAGTTCGTTGACGCCGCAGACGCGTGCCAGTGATTTTCTGCCGAACTTGGAGGAGTCCATTAATAGCGCACAACGTGTAGCCTGACGCATCATGGCCTGCTCGACTTCCGCCATGCCGATGTTCACGTTGTAAACCGAATCACCAAGGATGCCGTATAGCGAAAACAGCAGTAAGTCCGCGTGCAGTTCAGCCAGCGTTCCCGTGGCGATGGGTCCGATGGTGATGCCGGTGCGCGGGTAAAGACTGCCACCAACGATGAGGGTTTCGACTTGATCGTCATCGTGAAAATGCATGGCAATGGCAAGCGAATCGGTGACGATCTGAATCGGTCTTGCGGTGATCTGACGGGCAGCATAAATGACGGTGGACCCACCATCCATGAGCACGGTCATGTGCGGTTTGACCAGTGATGCAGCTAATGCGCCGATGGCCATCTTCGCTTGGATCGACTCGTTCATGCGCTCGGTGAGTGTCTGGCCGGAGATACCGTGGGGGGATTGAGATTCACTGCCGGTGTAGATCGCCCCACCATGTGTCCGCTTGGCAAAGCCTTGTTCTTCAAGTACCTCAAGGTCGCGGCGAACTGTCGACGTACTGACATCCAACTCGCGTGACAGGTCTTCAAGCTGCACGGTCAAGCGTTGCTGGAGCAGTTCCAGAATCTTCTGTTGTCGTTCGACGATGAGCATGTTTAGGACAGTTTACTCCAAGTGTCGGCCAACGCCTTGGCGGACCCCTGAATGCCAGCCACTTCCTTAGGCCACAGGTCCACTTCCATCGCCTTGATCACACCCTGACGTCCAACGACGGTGGGTAGACTCAGACAGACATCACGCATACCGTACTGGCCGGTGACCTTGGCGCTGACCGGGAGAATGGTCTTCTTGTCCATGGCAATGGCGTGAATCACTTCAGCAATTGCAACACCGACGGCATAACCCGCACCACCCTTGCGACGAATCACTTCGGCGCCGGAACCGGCTGCACGCTTGGCAAGTTGGTTCTGCTCGTTGGGCGACATGATCGTCGCAAGTGGGATACCGGCAACGGTGGCTGAGGACCAGATCGGCGTCATCGTGTCACCATGCTCACCCAACATCAACGCACGCACCTGGGTCGGCGGCAGGTCCTTGGCCTGGGCAATCAGTGAACAAAAACGTGTCGTGTCGAGCATTGTGCCCAACCCCATCACCTTAGTGGGGTCCCAGTTCAAGTGCTCAATCGCAAGACGTGTGAGTACGTCCACCGGATTGGAGACCACGAAGATGATCGCATCTTTCTTGAGATTCGATGCACGCAGGTCTTCAAGAATCCCCTTGAAAATCGACACATTGCGATTGATCAGATCAAGCCGGGATTCGTCAGGCTTGCGACGGGAACCGGCGGTGATGCACACCACGTCCGCATCTGCAATCTCCGGGGTGGTCGCAGCATAAATTGCCTGATCACCGCAGAAATGTGCACCATGCAAAAGGTCGAGGGCTTCGCCTTCAGCAAGGTCCTGATTCACGTCAAGCAAAGCAATCTCGCGGACGATGCCAGCACACTGCAGCGCAAAGGCTGCATTGGAACCCACACGTCCGCCACCACCGATAATCGCAACTTTCAAAGGCATGATTCAATCTTTCTATCAAGGCGTCAGCATCACGTGGTGATGCAGCCATCTTCAAATCTCAAGCGTTAACTTACCGACCCATCGACGTAACAATCTGATCCGTGATGGCCTGCACCATGGCTTCGAAGTTGCCTTCGCTGGTGCTGGTTACACCGCCGTCACAGTCACAGCTTGCTGTCGTCGGATTCACGGGGAAGCTGGCAAGGAACGGCTGATTCTCCGAACCCACGCAACCCGTCGGTGCACAGCTCAAACGTTCGTCAGGCAGACCGAAGTTCTTTTTGACTTCAAGTAAATCGGTCATCTGTTTTTGATCAAGTTGCTTGACGCTGCCAAGCTGTTTGGTCAGAAGCAGCACGCGACAGTAAGCATCGAGAATCTCAAGCTTGTAATACGTGTCCGTCAGGTCAAAGCTGAAACTCAGCGAACCGTGATTGGCCATGAGAACCGTGTTGGTCTCCGGGCCAATCAGCGGGATGATGCTGTCGGGAAGTTCGGGTTTACTCGGTGTCGCATAGGGAGCCGTGCGGACTTTACCCAGGAACACTTCTGCTTCGGGATGGATACCTTCAGGCAGCGGAATCTGTGCAATGGCAAAGGCGGTTGCATGCGGCGGGTGCGAGTGGATCACAGCTTTGACGTCCGGGCGTTTTTTGTACACAGCCAGGTGAACGAGCACTTCACTGGTGCGCTTGCGTCCCTTGGGGTTGGGCTCGACCTGGTTACCGTCCATGTCGACGATGCACATGTCATCCGCTTCGAGGAAACCTTTGCTGATACCAGTGGGTGTGCAGAGGACGCGATCTTCGGAGATGCGGACGGAGTGGTTACCTTCGTTACCTGCACAGAAGCCTTTTTGCCAGATGCGATGACCGATTTGAGCCATCTGCTTTTTGAGTTGCCACAGGGGTGTGTCCATTTTTAGTTCTCCAAAATCTGAATCGTGTCGAGAATCGCAGCACAATAGGCATCCAGCGGGACAGTTCGAGGTCGAAACGGCATGGTCGCTTCGGCACCTTCACTGACCGCAATCGTCTGGCCGACACCTGCACCGAGGTGATCGAATACGACCAGGGATTCAGGCATCGGACTCTTACGCTGGTTTGCGGGGTTGTCCCCAAGCATGCCGCGATCGAGCACTTCAGCAATCAACAGTGAACCGGCAGGCATGTTGGCCTCGCGGTTACTGAGTGTGACTTTGCCGATGACTTTTGCGATTCTCATGGTTGTTTGTTGTTGTAAAAAAACAGTGTTTATCGTTGTTAACTCAGACGGTGACATTCCGCCAAAGCACGTTGGATCAAAGTATTCACATCAGGTTTCGCTGCCAGGAACACATCGAGCATGGCATTGACCGAGGCGCTGCCGTGCTGGAGGTATTCGACGATCAGCACGTTGGCACCGATCTCACCGACAGCTTCCTCGACGGCCTTGATGCTCGTCCCCACGACACCGCGAAGCGATTGGGTACGGTTGACGTAGCAGGCGGCCTTGGCAGCAGTCGGGACAAAGAGCACGCCCCCGGAGACGTGCCCGGATTTCACAGCAGATGCCAGATCACGCACGACACTGAGCAAGGCTTCAGACTTGCGGCTGTTTGCCATCGGTGTGAGGATCGCCTGGCGTTCAGCAGTGACTTTTTTCACCACCGGACATGTGCCATCAATCCACCAGTACCAGCGATTGCTTGCAATACGCGTCGGGTTGCTGGTGGTTGTACCTGCAACTGGATTGGCGCGTTTGATCTTATCTTTGTGTTGACGGGCAAAGTCGTTTGCCAACGGCGTCAGACGCGCGTCCTGGGCAACCAGTGCGTAGCCTTTGTCCTTGACAGCTTGTTCGAGTTGGCTGGCGGTGATGATGCCGGTTAAAGGGATGTCGATGGATTTCGATTCATCAACGACACGTGCCCCGGAATGTGTCGCAGCTATTTTTTGAGTGTCGTCGTTTTGTGCGTCGGTCGACTCAGGTTTGAATGTACCATCACAGGTGCCAGCAGGCGGATTGATCGCAGCAGGTAACTCGCGTCCCTGTTGCATAGCCTTGATCACCTGTTCGGTGATGGCCTTGATCAATTTTTCGTCCATACCTGCCATTGTTTGTTCTCTTGCGATTCAACTTTCGCTGAGCACCAGATGTCAATCTGGTGCGGGTTCCAATGATCGTTTCACTTCAATCCTGCACCGGATTCACATCCGGTGCTCAATTTTCAAATCAATCGATAATGCCCAGGGTCCACCAACGCAGTGGTGTGTTGTCACTCTTGAGCATTTCGCCCAGGCCCTTGCCATCGCTGGTGAGCATGACTTTGTCACCCATACCTGCACCGAGTTGATCCACGACCAACACCGGATCACCGACGGTCTGATTTTCGTTACCCAGAAATTCGCAGACCAGCAGCTTCACGCCGGACATGGATTCATGTCGGACGGTGGTGGTGGCTCTGCCTATGACCTGGGCTAACTGCATGTTTCAAACTTTCAAAACTTCGTTATGACAGCGACACGTGGTGTCGCAGCTATTGTTCACTTACACGATCCGCAGTGAATCCGTCACGGTCATGCGGCGGAAACGCGTGAACGTCAACGGGCTGGTCACACCTTCGCCTGACGGCGTTGCGATCGAGTAACTCGGGAACCCTTCACCGTTGGCACCCAGGCAACCGGTCGACGGACCATTGACCGCGAACAACGTCGTGTTCACAGCCTGTCCCATGCGGGTGATGTTGTTCAAATTATTGGAGTGAATGATGGCGGTGTGACCAAAGCCATGTTCGTGTTTGAGTGCCAGTTCAAGTGCCTGATCAAAGTCACGCACACGGACGAACGGCACGAACGGCATCATCTGTTCCACAGGCACAAACGGGTTGTCTTCCGACGTTTCACCAAAGAGCAGATCCACACCGTCACGCAGCTTCACACCGGCAGCATCAGCCAGGACACTCGGGTCCTTGCCAATGAAATCTTTGCCCGCCACCCAGTGATCGTCTTTCCAACTGATCGCGGCCTTGGTGAGTTTTTCAACACCACCAGCGGACAACTCAACGGCACCGGCCTGGCGCATCGCAGCCATCATCTTGTCGAACACGCTATCGACGACGAAGACTTCTTTTTCACCGATGCACAAGAGGTTGTTATCAAACGCAGCACCGAAAATAATACCTTCAGCAGCACGCTTCAAATCAGCGGTTTCATCCACGACCACCGGCGGGTTACCGGAACCGGCAACGACCGCACGCTTGGGGGTCTGCATCGCAGCACGGGCGACAGCAGGTCCGCCGGTGACCACGAGCATCGGGATGCGCGGGTGTTTGAAAATCTGATCCGCCGATTCAAGCGTTGGCGTGTGCATCGCATTGATCAATGCATCAATACCAAACTGAGCCTTGATCGCTTTGTTGTACTCGGCAACGGCCATGCACAGACACTTGGCGCCCGACGGATGCGGGTTGATGACAAGACTGTTGCCCGCAGCGATCATCGCAATGGCGTTGGCGGTCATCGTGGGGATCGAGTGGGTTACCGGGGTGATCACGCCGATCACACCCCAGGGCGCCATCTCATCGAGGCAGATGCCTTTGTCGCCGGTCTTGGCAGCGGTCTTGAGAAACTCGACACCGGGGATGCCCTGCAACAAACCGAGCTTGGCGATCTTGTGATCAAGTCGGCCGACCTTGGTTTCTTCCAGTTCAATGCGACCCCACTCGGGAGCATTTTCCTGAGCCATGGCTTTGAGCAATTTACAGATACCGTCACGGGTTTCCATGCCGGCTTTGGCAAGTTGCTGCTGAGCGATGGTGGCCTGTTCGACAGCCGCGTCCACACTGTCATGTAAACCGTTGGACGATGCCGCAGGCTTGGCAGTGATGATCGACGGGTCATTGGAAGCGCTCATGCGTTTGAGGACTTCGCTGACGACGTTGGCGATGAGTGTTTTGTCATCCATGGTGTGTTACTCGGAAAATTCCGGTTTATCTTTTTGAACCGCCTAGACGCCAAGGACGCCAAGATCGGAACAAGTTTTTATTTTTTGTTTGAACACTGCAATTAGCCTGAAACCAAAATCAAAAAGTTTTATCTCTCTCTCTGAGCTTGGTGCTTCCGGGGTCTTGGCGGTTCAAAACAAAATCACTTGAGTTTCACATCTCCCACAACCGCTTCGTCGACAATACCGACGATCACTGCGTCTGTGGGGACTTGTTTCATCCCGTCTGCCATGCGTGCGCTGGAGCCTTGTGAAATGAGGACGAGTTGCCCCGTGCCGCATCCCAGTGAGTCCATTGCCACGATCGCGCGACCTGTGGGTTCGAATCCCCCTGCTCCACCTTCACCGTTTGCCCCGTCTGCTGCATCGGAATAGATCACCTTCAAGGGTTCGACAATCAACAGGCGTTGGCCATTGATGGTCTTGTCCTTGACGGAGGAAACAACGTGTCCTTTGATGCGTCCGAGAAACATGGCAAGTTCCAGTTACGAGGAATGAGGCAATTCGATCCGCCCTGTATCAACATCAACACAGGTGTTTGGACGGTGGGTTTCGCTTCGCTCTACCCACCCTACGATGTGATCGAGCTTCCGGGGGGGTTAGACTTTGGCGACGTCGTCGTGGGGGCGGGCGATCACGTGAACGCTGAGCACTTCACCAACGCGACGGGCTGCTTCAGCGCCAGCATCGACGCCAGCCTTGACAGCTGCGACATCACCTTCGATGGTCATGCAGCACATGCCGCTACCGACTTTGTTTTGTGAAACGAATTTGACGTTGGCAGCCTTGAGTGCTGCGTCCAGACCTTCGATCGCGGGGATCAGACCCTTGGTTTCGATCATGCCGAGTGCTTGTTGTGCCATTGTTAGACTCCTGCTGTTTTAGAGCTTGTTGGTTGTTTAATAAAAGTTTTTCTGCAAAACCAGAACCTCAAGATGACCTGATGAGGGCTTAAGGCCAAAAGGATGAAAACCCTTAAGCGTTCTTCCAGGCCACCCTGAGATTCATGGGGACGTATTGTTTTCCATGTGGTTTTGCATGGTTAATCGTTTCGTTTCACTGTGATCACGAACACTTCGTTTCTCACAGACCAGCGTTGCATAGCAACGCGGCTATTTTCAATTGTCATTGCGTTGTCGATTAACGCGTCAGTGAGTAAAAACATTTCGTTCTCACTAGCCGCGTTGCTACGCAACGCTGGTGTCTTTCGTCATTGCGTCAACACATCAAATGTCTGACGAGCGACGATGAGTTCTTCGTTGGTGGGGACAACCCAAATCTGTGTCTTGCTATCCGCAGCGTGAATCGCTGTCTCTTCGTTTCCGTTGGCTTGCTCGTTCTTATCGACATCCAGTTTGATGCCTGCAAAATCGAGATTGGCGCACACGGCTTTGCGAAGGACTTTGCTGTGTTGGCCGATACCACCGGTGAAGACCAGCGCGTCAGCACCGTTGAGAACCGCCAGGTAGGACCCGACATAGTGCCGACAGGTTTCGACGAACGCATCGAAGGCAAGCTTGGCCCGGTCGTTGCCGGCATCTGCTGCTTCGATGACTTCACGCATGTCACTGCTCACCCCACTGATCCCAAGCAGGCCCGACTCTTTACCAAGCTTCTTCCAAATGGTATCGAGGTCTAAACCTGTTTCCGGCGTGAGAAGTTTCATGAGTGCAAAGGCATCAAAGTCGCCAACGCGTGAAGCATGAAACGTTCCCGACTGGGCCGTCATGCCGAAGCTGTTGGCAACACTCTTGCCGTTCTCGATGGCACAGATCGAACAACTCCCACCCAGGTGACAGTTAATCACCTTGGAGATCGAGCTATCAAGCTGTGGCATGCGTGTGGCAATGTAACGATGCGATGCACCATGGAAACCGTAACGTCGGATACCCAGGTCGGTCGTCCATTCGTAAGGAATGCCGTAGACCTGGCGAGACATTGGAATCGACTGGTGGAAAGCCGTCTCAAACGCAGCCACCTGAGGGATCGATGGCAACTGTTTGGCGAAGGCTTTCATGGCAGCGATGTAGGGTGGGTTATGAGCGGGCGCGACATCTGCAAAGTCCTGCATGGTGTCGATCACCTGGTCATCCACTTTCACCGCGCCACTGATCGGGCCGCCGTGTACCGCTTTGAAACCGATGGCATCGACTGCGTCAATCGAATCGATCACGCCAAGGTTGATAAGTTCCTTGAAGTGAAAATCGATCGCCTGAGCATGGTCCGCCAAATCGACAACACCTTTGCTGCTGTCCTTGTCCGTCTTGATCGACCAGTTGCTCGCGCCAAGTCCCAACCGATCAGCCGCACCCTCAGCTAGGGCCGTTTCATGATCGCCGGGTACAAGGTCATAGAGCTTGTACTTGAAGCTGGTCGAACCGAGATTGGCAACGAGAATCAACATGGGTGTTTCAGGTTCCAAAAAGGGGTAAAAAAGGGGTCAATTGAGGTACAAAACCCCAAATTGAGACTTTTGGGCGACTTTTCAAAAGTGATCAAAAGCCGTCAACGAGCGAATCGTGCGGGCGAGCGATCACGTGAGCGGAAACCAGTTCGCCAACACGGGCGGCGGCTTCGGCACCGGCGTCGACGGCAGCCTTCACGCTACCGACATCACCTTTGACCATGACAGTGACATAGGCACCGCCGATGGGAACGGTTTTGACGAGGGTGACGTTGGCTGCTTTGAGCATGGCGTCGGTTGCTTCGACCAGCGGTGTCTGGCCACGAGTTTCAATCATGCCAAGTGCGTCCATGGCAATTTCTCCTAAGGCATCACGTTGGATGCGTAAAATTCGAGTTATTTGTTTTCACATAGCTGCGACACTTTCGGGGGACGTGTCGCTGTTGCGCTAAACCGCAAGCGGTTGCTTCCGGGGGTTACTTGGCGGCCTTCTTGGCTTTGGGAAGCACGGCAGGCAGTTCGTCATGCGGGCGTGCGATGACGTGAACGCCAACGACGTCGCCAACGCGACCGGCTGCGGCTGCGCCGGCTTCGACGGCTGCCTTGACTGCTGCAACATCACCTGTCACAAAACCCGTGACCAGACCGCTGCCGACCTTGTCCCAGCCAACAAACTGGACATTGGCGGCTTTGAGCATGGCGTCACTGGCTTCGATCAAGGAGACTAAACCCTTGGTTTCGACCATTCCGATTGCTTGTTGTGCCATTTTGATTTCTCCTGATTACCGAGCCTGGCATGGACGTCTTTCAAGCGAATGTGCTGAAAAACTCCCGGTAATAAACGTGTTTTAAAGGTTATTTCGTGCCGTATCCGGAAAGATAAACTTCCGGGGGCGGGGGTTATTTTTTGATGAGTTCCATTCGCGTGGCAGAGCCCAGGTCACAGGCATTGCCTTCGTCGGTGTCGATGTGCACTTCAAGTTTGACCTTCGGATGCTCGCGGACGAGAACGTTGTCAAACACAAGGCCACACGGACCGTCGATTTTGAGTTTCATGTAATCGCCATCCTTGACACCGAAGTGCGTCAGATCGTCAGGGTGCATGTGCACGTGACGTTCTGCACGGATGACGCCCTGCTGAAGTGTGACCGAGCCGTAGGGTCCGACGAGTGAGCAACCTGCGGTGCCTTCGTGATCGCCGGAAGTTTTGAGCGGGAGCTTGATACCCAGGTACATGCCGTCGGTGTAGGACAGTTCAACCTGGGTGTATTTGCGAACGGGTCCGAGGATTCGGACATTGGGAATCATGCGGTTGCGGGGCCCGATGATGTTGACCTGCTGCTCGGAGGCGAATTCGCCGTCCTGATACAGGTCCTTGAGTTTGGTGAGTTGAGCCCCGGGGCCAAAAAGCTTTTCAAGGTCTTCCTGCGTCACATGAATATGACGGGCAGAGACATTGACCACCAGCGGGTTGGGACCACCATTATGGGACTGGGGCTTGTAGATTTTGTCAGCACTATTACCCAGACGTGCTCGCAGAGCTTCGCGGACAAGTGCTTCGATTTGGGACCGATCGATAGTGTTATTTACCGTGCTCATGCCAGAATCATAGCAACCCGAGAAACGTTTTGCAATCTTTTGGAAGATTTTGACAGAAAATTATCATTAGGTGGAAAAGTCCGGATTTCTCATTGACATGGCTGGCGATCAATTGTTATGTAAACAGCATTGATTAATGACCTTAACCAGCATGACCAAACGCTATCAAAAAGTCCGTCGACTTCTCGCTGCAGCGACATTTTGCCTCTGCCTGATTTTGCTTCACCAACTCTTTGGTGGTTATCGGAGCATACCTACCCTGCCGTTTTCAACTGCCAGTTGGCTGTGTGCTGACGCTGAGTCACGTGGCTTCATGGTTGATGACCTATTGCAGAACCACCCGCTTGTCGGACTCAGCAACACTGATCTCTTTGACATGCTTGGGCAACCTGATCATGCGTATAGCGGTATGGATCATACAGCGAATACCTACCCTGACTTACGACCTGGATTGGCGGCATGTGAATCCCAACTCGCTCATGAAATTTGAGTCTGTTTCATCACTGCGAATCACGGTTGATTCAACTTCAACCGTGATTGAAACAGTGATCTTAAGAGATGGCATTTGAGAAACCTGCATGCCAGTTGAACTGTAATAAGCAATCTGAGTCTGAAAAGTTATCACAAACTGGGTTACTGGCTTGTACAGATGTTAGAATTGATTTAAAGTACACAGGTTAAGTCGGTTGAACAGAGCGGTATTAACACGACGATCAGGGTCACCTGATCAGATTGAACTCTCAGAGACACATTTTTCTTGCCGCACATCACGGGCAGGAGGTCCACGATGGCCAAAATGGAATTTTACAACCAGGATGAAGCTGCCGAAAAACTCGGCGTTGATGAAGCTGGTCTTAAACAAATGGTTTCACGCGGTGAACTTCAGCCGTTTCGCGATCGCGATAAGCTGCTGTTCAAACGTCAGCAGGTTGATGCCCTGGCAGCACGTGACGAATCCATGGGCGACTCGATCGGACTTTCAGGTGGCGATGGCTCACTTGACGAAACCGGTACGCTGGGCAACCTCAGCCTCGGTGAAACAGGTGACCTGTCCATCGCAGGTGGTGATGACACCGGCATGATCTCACTGGATGACTCCGGTGACACGGGCATCATCCCCCTCTCCGATTCCGGCGATACCGGCGCGATCAATCTCGATGACTCCGGCGGAACCGGTGTCCTTCCCCTGGCGGACACTGGCTTGGGAGAAACAGGCGACTTCTCAACAGCAGGTAACACCAGCGTTCCCCTGTCTGACACCGGTAAAGCTGACGATGGCTCTGACATTGGCCTTTCTGCAACAGGACTTGGTGAAAGCGGCCTTGGACTTGATGCCACCGGCACAGGGACCGGCCTCGAAGACATCGGCTTAAGTGAACCAACCAGTGGTCTGGATGCACTCTCCGACGGCTCGGGCATCAGCCTCAAGCTGGATGACACCGGCGATAACGACATCAAACTCACCGACACCAACAGTGATCAAGATGCCATGGATATGGATCCCAAGGAAGGTTCCAGTGGTCTGGGATTGGCATTGGATGATCTTGGCGGTTCTGCTGCCGGTGCCGATTCATTGAATCTCGAAGACACCGGTGCAGGTCAAAACGAAAAAGAAGATCCCAAACAAGCGACAGGTATCAGCGTCTTTGATGCTGGCGAAGTCGATGAAGCCGACCCCATGGCAGCAACCATCGTCACCGATGCAGGTGGCATCTCCGACGATGATGATCTCTCGCTGGACTCCGTTGGTTCGGGCAGTGGTCTGCTTGACCTGACTCGTGAAAGCGATGACACCTCCCTGGGCGCTGAACTGCTTGATGAGATTTATCCCACCGGTGGCAGTGCTGCTGGCGAAAGCATCTCCGATTCACGCATGGATACCGCTGCGGGAAGCTCCGGTGTGTTTGACGGCGCAGTGACGCTTGAAGCTTCACACGCAGACGCATCTGCAACGGGGACCGCTCAGAGCACCGGCGCAGGCGATACCGGCATGGACACCGCTGAAGGCACCGCCATCGCCGCAGCCGAAGTCATGGACGAAACGGTCGAAGCCACCGAAACCGTCATCGAAGCAGCACCGGTTGAAAAACGCCCCACGCCCACAGCTCCGGCGGGTGCCAATCTCGTCCCGGCTGAACCGTTCGACCCGGCATGGAGTGGTTTTTCAGCGGGCATGCTCTTAGTCGCCTTTATCACCCTCGTTGGCTTGATGATGGTCCTTGGCGCAACGCTGGCTGGTGGCACCAGCGTTCTGGTTCCCCTGTTGGCCAAAGACTCAACCACCCTTTACACCTACACCGGTGGCTTACTGGGCGTCGGTATCGTCTTTGGCATCATCGGTATGGTTGTTGGCCCCAAACTCGCTAAATAACCTGCTTTTGAAACACCTTGAATCTCAAACCATAACTGGAAAAGGAACAGGGACCGTTGTACAGGGATTGAATAAGACATTTATCACTGCATCATCAGCTTGAATGTCTTTTTTAACTTCCCCTGCTCTGCGGTCCCTTTTCTCTATAATAAACCCCATGCTCAGCCCGCACGCCAAATCCGAATGGTTAACCATCCTGACCATCGGCTTCCTGCTTTCAGGAACCGCCATCATTGCTGGTCTCTGGTGGTTGTCGATTCCACTGATCATCTTCACCATCTGTCTGATGCTCTTTTTCCGTGACCCGGATCGACCGATCCCCACCCAACGTGGCATTATGGTCGCCCCTGCTGATGGCAAAGTTTCATCCATACACGAAGTCGAATTCTTCGAACCCTTCAACGGCCCAGCCACCTGTGTTCGCATTTTCCTCAGTGTCTTTGATGTCCACGTCAATCGCTCACCGATCCATGGTGTGGTCACATCCATCACCCACAAACCCGGCGAACATCTCAACGTCCTCAACCCCGAGTCCGCTGAGGTCAATGAGTCCAACCTCATCATCCTTGCACATCCCGTCCGCCGCGACACCATCGCTGCCATCCGACAGGTTGCTGGACTCTGCGCCCGGACCATCTGCTGCACCGTGGGCACCGGCGCCGTTGTCCAACGCGGCCAGCGCATCGGCATTATCAAACTCGGTTCCACCACCGAACTCTACATCCCTGCTCGATTCAATCCGCAGGTCACCGTCGAGCAAGGTCAGTATGTCTATGGCGGGACCACCATCCTTGCCAACATCAACCTCGGCCCAGCACGCGAAGGTGATGAAGACTACGAAGGCGAACCAACTCCCACTGACTCTGAGCAACAAATTCAAGCATCCGAAACAACATCGCCATCGGATCAAGAACCGTCGGATACTCAGGCTGCCATGACCGCCGCGACCGTTGTCGCCACCGCAGTTGCAGCGACCGATGCGGTTGACCTTGCCGACGAAGCAAACGACGAACCTCAAGAGCAGGAAGACAACGACGCGACCGACGCACTGGATGCCATCGACTACGACAAGCCGGTCGAGAAATCCCAACCCGTCGAGGTTGATCCTGCTGAAGATGTCATCTACGAAGACGAAGAAGAATCCTCCGACGATACGGAAGATCAAGAGGAAGAAATCGAAGATTCAGAGTCTGATGATGAGGCATCCGAGGAAGATGAAGATTCCGAAGATGTCGAAGATGAACAGGACGAAGACGACGAATCTGAATCCGATGAGGACGATGAAGACGTCGACGAATCGGACACAGACGAAGATGACGATGTGACCGACGAAGACGAAACAGAATACGAATACGTCGAAGAACCCGACGCTGAAGAACTCGAAGAAACCGACCAGGACTCCGATCAGGAGCAGGACGAAGATGAAGAGCAAGTGTCCGACGAGGACGATACTTCTGACGAAGCAGACGATTCAGAAGATGAAGATGAATCTGATGACGAATCTGAAGACGATGATGATTTGACCGAAGACGACGAGTCAGAAGAAGATCAGGACGTCGAAGAAGAAGTCGAGGAATCAGAGGACAAGGACGACCAAGTCGACGATGATGAGCCCGAACCTGCTCCCAAGTCCAAGAAGAGCAAGAACAACAAAAAGAAGTCCGACGAGGATGACGACGATTCGCCGATGCTCTTTTGAGTTCTGATTGACACCCGGTGCCCGTTGTGTCAACGTTGCTCCATGGCACCGGCTTGACACCATCCAACACGATACAACATCACTCGCATAAATGATCGCGCACTTCCGTCACTCCCGCGCAGGCGGGGAGTCCAGTGATATGTGCAAGCGTCAACAGAATGCCACTGGATTCCCACCTGCGCGGGAATGACGAGACGAATCGAATTTCTTTTCGCGTACGGCTCTAAATCCGCTGCTTAATTCAAGCATGCGTTATTACCGGGATTGGTATAACCGTGTCTTAAAGCGTTCCCAATCCAAGTGTAGCGGCTTTGGCGTTAGCGAATGGATCATTTGTGGCTAAATTGCCTTGAACACAGGTGTGGATGATTCATCATACAAATGATCTGTCACCGATTATTTCGCTTCTGCCAATTCCACGATCTTGCGGTAATTCTCGCGGTAAAACAGCGTCCAATCCAGGCGATCCTTGAGTTGTTGATCGTGGTCTTTCCAACGCTTTTTCAGTGATTGGTAATGTGCCTGAATCGTGTCGACCACCTGTTTTCGCTGCGGGTGATCCGCCGATTGCATGATGGTTAACCAGTTGGTTTCAAGGTCCGGTGAGTCCCATTTGAGTTGCAAGGGTTCGGGCATCGCATCAAAGCGTTCGAGCATTTTTGCTTTGACAGGATCGTTATCCGAGACCTTGTTGATCGCAGCCCATGCCTGGCCGAGTTCCTCGTGGATGTCGATGGCAAGGCTGTGAGCAATGGGCGCGACATAGGAATAATAGTTGGGCGTCCCCTTGGGAAAATCGCGGGCAATCTCGAACGGCTTGATCTGTGGGTCCGTCCAGTATTTGGCTTCCTCAGCCGTATAGAGATCACGACGAATGGGTTGGCGACGCAACTCAAACGTCGTCGGACCATGGGGCGTACCAATGCGGCGTTGCCAGAGTTTCTGCGTGTCTTTCTGGAGAATCCAAACCACGAACTCGTTGGCCAAATCCTTCTGGGGTGCACCACGGAGAATGCTGATCGGGTCTGCGGTCACCGCGGTGACAAACGGCGGATCGATATATCCCACACGGTTGCCACCCACCGCACCGGCTTGGTATCGGCCGTAGAAGTCGATGCACATGCCTGCAGCAGCTTCACCTGACGAAACGTCCACGGGCACCTTGGAGGAACCGGAGGTGAAATAACGGGCATTGGCAAAGATACGACGCAATTGCGCCCAACCTTCATTCCAACCGGCACGGCGGAGAATCGTGTTATATGTCTGAGCCAACGAGCCGGAGTGTGCGGGGTCTGCCAAGGCCAACCAGCCGTGATAGTTCGGATCTTCCAGGTCCGCCCATGTGGTGGGTTCAGCGAGTTGTCGCATCTCAAGGACATCACGGTTATAGACAATGCCGAAGCTTGAGAGCACGACACCACACCAGTAAAGCTTGGGATGATACAGGGGTTCTCCGCCGATGTTGTCCTTGGGATAAACCTGTTTGAGCATGCCGTCGGGAAGTACGATGGGTTCGACGATCATCTCGCGTTCGTCCTGCCCGTCAACCACAACGCCCTTTGCCAGTTGGTTGTGTTCATAGTCACCACCGCCGAAAAACAGGTCAATGCCAATACCTTGAGATGCATAACCTTCAGCAGCTTTGGCGGTGAAGTCAGCGATGACCATTTTGCGCAGATCACTGGTGCCGCCACTGGTTCGCCAGTCAAAACCGATGGCCTCTTTGCCAAGTGCTTTGCGGTACTTGTTAAACGCGTTGGCAACTTCGCTGCGAATCTGTTCGTTGTGTGGTGTGATGATCACCAACCGTGCTGAACCGTCGGGATTACCTGCGGTATGCGAAGCATCGGCGGGCCGGAAGATAAACGGCACACCGAGCACAATGCCCAGTAAGCCAAGGATGATGATTCGAGGAATCCAATCGCGCATAGTCCAGTCCTTTTGCTCTAAACCTTATCAGCAAAACACCCCAGCGCCCATCTCAAACCATCGCAGCTTGCAGGACTTTAACAGTGGTCTCTTCGATGAGTTGCCCTGCCTTGGCCATCGAGACTTCCGGGGGGAGACCCGGGCCGATGATGTGATACTCCGCCAAACCGGCATCAAGCGTGCGCTCGGCTTCATCGCCGATACATCCGACGAGGGCAACCGTGCGGATGCCTTGCATGTTCGCTCGTCGGGCAACCCCGAGACAGGCTTTGCCTTGCAGGGATTGGCCGTCGAGTTTGCCTTCGCCGGTCAAGCACAGTGATGCACCAATGCAGCGTTCGTCGAATTGAATGGTGTCGAGCACCAGGTCAATACCGCGTTGGAGTGTTGCATCCACAAATGCCAGTAAACCAAAGCCCAAACCGCCTGCAGCACCAGCGCCGGGATGGGTTGCAAAATCCCCGCCAACGAGTTCGGCAAAGTAGACTAAGGCTTCATCGAGCATCTCCACCATGGATTGGCTGGCACCCTTTTGCGGGCCATACACCACCGAAGCGCCCAGCGCACCGGTGAGTGGATTGTTCACATCGCAGGCAGCAGTCACCTGCGTCCATTCCAGTCTCGGGTCCAGGTGTGTTTTGTCGATACGTTCGACGGTCGGCAGCATCGAACCATTCATCGGTTTTTCGATCAATGCACCGGTGCGGTCAAAGAATTGGACACCCAGCGCCTGAGCCATACCCGCCCCGCCGTCATTGGTGCAACTCCCGCCGATACCCATGACGATGCGATGCGCCCCAGCGGATAAGGCTTCGCGGATCAGTTCACCCACGCCGAAGGTGGTGGTCAGTGACGGATTGCGTTTTTCCTTTGGGAGTAAATGCAATCCCGCAGCCTGGGCCATCTCGATGACTGCGGTTAAGGGTTGGTGTTCCTGCTGTCCGAGTAAGCCCCACACGGCTGTAACAGGACGCCCCAACGGGCCGGTGACGGATGCCTGACGATAGGTTCCGCCGGTGGCATCGACCATGGCTTGGAGGGTGCCTTCCCCGCCGTCAGCGATGGGACAGCGTTCGATATGTGCTTCGGGATAGACCTGCTGAATCCCACGTTGCATGGCCATCGCAGCGTCGGACGCCGAGATCGATTCTTTGAAACTGTCAGGTGCACAGATGATTTTCATTGCCGATAGTTTACCGGTTCAGAGGGGTGATGTGAAACAAGTTAGCGCTAATCTGGCAAGCGGTATGTGCGAAAGTCAATACAATGTCGGGATGACCACCGATTTCGACATTCAGATGATGCAACGCGCCTTGGAACTGGCACAACAAGCAGCGGATATCGGCGAGGTGCCGGTTGGTGCATTGGTTTGCCAACATGAAAAGATTATTGCCCAGGCGTCCAACCGACGGGAACTGGATCAGGACCCGGTGGGCCACGCTGAGATTCTTGCAATCCGCGACGCTGCCAAAGTGCTCGACAGTTGGCGGCTGGATGACTGCACGTTGTACGTGACGCTTGAACCATGTGCGATGTGCGCAGGTGCCTTGGTGAATTGTCGTTTACCCAGACTGGTTTACGGCGCGACGGACCCGAAAATGGGTTGCGTGGATACGTTGTATCAATTGTGCAATGACAACCGGTTTAATCACAGCGTGGAAGTGGTCGGTGGGGTCATGGCACAGGAGACCGGGCAGATTCTCACGGACTTTTTCCGGGAAAGACGCAAGAAGAATCGACCGCCAAAGCCACGGGCACCGCGCGATTGATCATTGGGTTAATCGACGGAGCGCTAAACCGCAAGTGGTTTTTATGGCGGTTGGGATCACATAAAACCGGCATCGCGGAGTTTATCCATGGTGATGCCATCTGCGGTGGATTTGTTGCGCGTCAGCCAATGCAGGATGGTCTTGGCAACAATGTCTGTTTCCAGGTTCACCATCTGCCCTGCTTGCGCATCCTTGAGCGTGGTCAGCGACAGCGTCGTGGGGATCAATGCCACATCAAAGGTGTCCGACGTTAATGATGCCAACGTCAGACTCACACCATCAATGCAGACCGAGCCTTTGGGGACAATCGCATCCAGCAAATCGGCTGGGGGCTGGACGGTGATACGGAATTCCTGTGGCGTTGAGGTGACTTTGACGATGCGCCCCATGCCATCGACATGTCCCTGGACGATATGCCCGCCCATGGCCGTGTTGGCGGTCAGGGACGATTCGAGATTCACCGCATCACCGACACTGAGCATGCCAAGGCGGGATTTACTGAGTGTTTCGGTGATCACGTCGAAACTCAGTTGATTGCCGTTTTGCTGCGTCATGGTTAAACAGACACCGCTGACACAGATGGAGTCGCCGTGTTCAAACTGGCCGTTACGTGGTTTCCAGTCGCCGACGTTGACGATTAAACGCTTGCCGCCGGGGACGGAGGAGATCATTTCAATACGACCGATGGTTTCTACAAGTCCGGTGAACATGGGCGTATTGTACAAGGTAAATCCAATCTGATCGTCCAATTGCCAAAATTCATACACCAAACGATTGGAAAAAAGACTCACTGGCTTATATGATTCTATTCTTCCATCTCCGCTAGCAACTGTTCATGGGAAGGGTAGTGCGTGGCGCGACGACTCAATTGGTGTTTGTTCTTACTGGCAATGTTCCTGAGCTTGGTCAGCACGTCGGTGCATGCTCAGCAACCCAGGCTTGTCTCCTCCGGCACGGTTGCTGGACCGGGCGTGGTCACGCAAGGCGACTGGGGCATTGCAACGACCACCGTCATCAATCCATCGACGCAAGACCAGACATTGCTGGCTGCTGTGACGTTCACCAAAGACGCACGCATGTCCAACATCCAGTTTGCCCGCGAATTCTGGATCCCAGCAGGCAGTGTCCGTGAGATTCAGATTCCCTTCCGTGCACCGGACTTTGGCCCCAACACCAAGGCCGTGGATGCACAGGTGCAACTGCTTGACACCAGTGGTACATCCGACGTGTTTTTGAGTCGCGACGTTGCCTTGTATCGCGCTTCGCAAACACCGGATATCAACGTCAAGGTTTTTGCTCCCAAGTCTGCTGCAGGCTACGAACTGACGGGCAATCTGCGTGACCAACTGGGCAGTTCCCAAACCTATCTCACGCTCAAGACCGACAACATTCCCACCGATGCAAGCATGCTCGACAATATCGAAGTGATCCTGTTGGGTGATGACGATCCTGATCTGGACCCCTTGCAGATCGAAGCCATCCGCCAGTGGATTCTCAAAGGCGGTCAGTTGATCGTCATCCTGCCTGAAACAGGCATGCAAGTCACGCGGTCGATTCTCGGCGAACACCTGCCGATGATGCTCGTTGATCAATCCAGTCAGAACAAGGCTGCGATGGTTGGCAGCAATGTCTTTAACGACGGCTCAATGACCACGCGCATCAGCAACAAAGTCCGCCAACCCAAGAATTGGAACCTCAACGGCCTCAAAGACGACACCGTGGACGTTCACGGCGGTGGCACGCGTTTTCGCAATGACAGTTCCAGTGACCGATCCATCATCGACAACACGATAAGCATTTCCCAGCAGTGGGCATCGATCCTGGTCAAAGGTCGCATGCGCGTTCAGAGTAACAATCAGGCGTCCGGCGCGGTGCTCCGATTCGTGTTTCTGGATGCAGCGAAAAATCCCATCGGTGATGCTGTGGATTTGACCAACCGCGTGGGCACAGGTTGGCGGGATTATGAAAAAAATATTGATGTCCCCAATGGTGCGACGCAACTGAAAATCGAAGTCGGTCTGGAAAACACCAAAGGCACACTCTGGGCTACAGGTATCCAGGTGATTCCTGCGGGCATGCGATTTGAAGAGCCCGTGGACTTCTGGCGCGTTCTGGCTCCGAGCATGGAGACGGACGAAAAGATGATGATGGACGGCTGGCCGATGATGTATCGCGGTCAGATGGGTCGCGGTCGGGTGACGGTGCTGACATTGGGATCAGCTTACTGGAATGCAGCGAGCAAAGCTGGCAGTCGCGTGATCGATGAAGCCTTCCGAACACACAGCCGGTTCAATCAATCCGACCACCTGGTCAAGCCGGAGATTCTCGCTCAAGCTGGAACGCAGCAGATTGGTTACGAAGTTCTCTCACGCACGCCGGTGATGGCAAGTTTACTTGCTTTGCTTGGGATCATGATCATCGCTGCGATTGTGTTTGGGAAGCAAGGTCGCCCCGAGTTGTTGGCACCGGTGAGTGTCGTCCTGGCGGTTGTCGTTGCGGGTGTGATCTGGTTTATGGGCATGACCCATCACCGTCAGACACCGTTGACGGTTGCCTCGGTGCAATTGGCTCAGATCGATCCGATCTCGGATTATGCAATCACCAATGCGGTGGTCTGCACGTACAGTCCATCACGGTTAACCTCCCCATTGCAGGCAACCAATGGCGGCGTGATCTGGCCGGACCTCTCCGGTTCGACGGGCAAGCTGCTTCGCATGCGTTGGACGGACCTGAATCAATGGCAGTGGGACAACCTGGAGTTACCCGAAGCAACTTTGCGTAAGCATGAGATTGATCGCGTGATCCCGCTTGAGCAGAAGGTCAAAGCCGTGGCCAGCTTCAATAAGGAAGGGATGATCTGCACGATCAGTTCCGGCCCGTTTGCAGGTGTTGCCCATCCGATCATTGCCAGCTTGAACAATCATGCGGTGGGCAAACTCACCGGCCATGACAACTTCACCATCGTCCCTGATGCCACGCTGGGTTTGGACCAGTTCGTCACGACTTCAACCATGACGGCACAGGATATTCAGCGTCAGGAAATCTACCGCAATCTCATTTACCCCAACTCCGATGCACTGGATGTCAGTGCCTATCCCACCGAACCATCTGCGTTGTGGTGGGCAAGAGCCATGGATATGGGATTCAAACAGGCTTCCGATGAAGCACGTCAGCAGCAACAGGCGTTGGTCTGCGTGCCGTTGTCGTATGAACGTCCGGCACCGGGCACCACATTTGTGATCCCCTCCCCGGTTTTGCAGACCGACATCTTTCGCGATGGTGGTCGTGGGATGAGCACAGTGCTTAACCCGATGACCGGCCGCTGGACATCGACGATTTCCCCGGAAGCCTCGTTCAAACTGACATTCACGGTGCCCAAGGACCTGCTGCCTTTAAAACCCGTGGATGGTGTTTTGGATATCGACTTTAAGACCCCCGGGCGCAGCCTGATCATTCGCGATCATCGCGGCCAGGAAATTGCGACGCGCAAAGACCTGGCCAACCGCATTCAGATTCCAGTCAAAGCTGAGAATCTGGTGATCAATCGCCAGGGAGAGATTGTGCTTGAGTTTGAAGTGACCATGCATCAGGATCCGGTCAACGCTCACATGTGGGACGCGTCCGGTGGCATCCGACTTCAACTCACAGCCGTAACCGAATAATCGAATCGACTCATCAGACAAGACTGACAGCATTTGTCTGCACACGCAGGAGATCAACATGTCATCAGAAGTTGTTGTGCAAACCCAGAACCTCACCAAGCGCTATGGTGACTTCACCCCGCTGGATGCGTTGACCATCAACGTGACCCGTGGCAGCATCCTGGGCTTCATCGGCCCCAACGGTGCAGGCAAAACCACCACCATCAAAATCCTCGTCGGACTCTCCAAACCCACCAGTGGTTCGGCGTCCATCGCTGGCGTGGATTGCGTCTCCGGCGCCAAGCAAATCAAGCACCTGGTCGGATACATGCCCGACACCTTTGGTGCATACGACAACATGCGTGTGCGGGAATACCTGGACTTCTTCGGTGCAGCGTTCAAAATCCCACGCAAGCAACGTATGAAACGCATTGATGAAGTCATGGAGATCACCGGTTCGACGTACATGAAAGACCGCTACGTCGAAGCGCTCTCACATGGTATGAAGCAGCGTTGTGCCATTGCACGCACGATGCTTCATGATCCGCAGGTGCTCATTCTTGACGAACCGGCTAACGGTCTTGACCCCAACGCCCGTATCGACATGCGTCAGATTCTTCTGCGTCTGGCGGACATGGGTAAGACGTTGATCGTCACCAGTCACATTCTCCCGGAACTGTCGCGCATTTGTGATACCGTTGCCATCATCGCTTCGGGTAAGCTCCAGGCGTTCGGCACACTCACCGACATCATGCGGAATTTGAGCCAAAAGCGTCAATTTGAAATTCAATTGCTCAAGGGTGAAAACGTCGACAAGGTCACCGGTTTGGTGAAACAAGGTCTTGGCGAAGAAGCCGAAGTCGAAGCCTATGCTGCTGAAGCCATGGTCCGTATCACCACCACCCGCAGTGACGAAGACCTCACGCGTTTACTCAAGGCGCTGACCAAGATGGACCTGGGCATCTGCCAGTTCCGCGAAGTAGTTCAGGACCTTGAAGACGCGTTCCTCACCGTCACCGGCACAGGTCGCAAGGGTGCTCACGGCTTGGAGAAGGCATCAAGCCCGGTCCAGAATTACGCTAAGGCAGACACCGCAGCCGAGTGACATCCCTGCACCGCATTAACATGCGGTGCTCTCATCAATGTGTCTTTTTTACTAGTCCTTAGTCCCTAGACGCTAGTCCCTAAATATGATTTCAAACCCCATCATTCAACGCGAACTGCTTGGCATGCTCCGTACCCGGAAGGCTGTGATGATTCAGCTTCTGGTGGTGGCGGTGCTGGCAGCATTGGTCATCTTCCGTTGGCCAACCGATGCCATGGCCGATCACTCGGGTATGCAGGCTCAGCAGATTCTCCAACTCTTTGGTTACGGCCTGATGGTCAGCCTCGTCCTGCTTGCCCCGGTCTTCCCGGCAACGAGCATCGTCAAGGAAAAGAAAGCCGGGACACTGGCGCTGCTGCTCAACTCACCGATGAGTAGCTGGTCAATTTTCTTCGGCAAACTCGTCGGCGTGGCAGGCTTCGTGATCATGCTCATTGTGCTGAGTACTCCTGCCGCCGCTGCGTGCATTGCCATGGGCGGCGTCAATCCATCCCAAATGCTCAGTCTCTATGGCATCCTGCTTTTGCTTGCACTGGAGTATGCTGCCATCGGGCTGCTGGTCAGCAGCTTTGCAGCGACACCCGACTCGGCGTTGCGTTTGACCTATGGCGTGGTGCTGTTCCTGGTGGTCATCACCCTCGGCCCCTACCAATTCTTCCAGGGCACTGTCAGCGGACCGTTGCTTGACCTGATCGTCTGGGTCCGCAGTTTGTCCCCGCTGCCTGCGGTGATGCAGCTCATGGGACATGGTGCTGTCGGATCACAGGGGATTACTTCGGATGTGAACTGGGTGATGCAATTTGCCATTCTCTCGGGTGCGATCACGATCATCGCAGCCTGCTGGACCGCTTCACGATTTGGCTCGAAAATCTTCGATAAATCACGCGCCCAAGGCAAAATCACCGACGAACAGAGCGCGCGTGTGCAGGCTTATCGCCGCATCATGTATCTGTGGTTCTTTGACCCGCAACGTCGCAGTGGCTTAATCGGTCGCTTCACCAATCCCGTTCGCGTCAAGGAATTTCGCACGCGTAAATTCGGTCGTGCTCACTGGATTCTGCGACTCTTTGGTGTGTGTCTGATTCTCTCGCTGGGTCTGATTTTCATGACCACGATGAGCACCATGAACTGGGGCGCTGCAACGCTTGGCGGAATCATCGTGCTCTTGCAGATGGCATTGATCGTGCTGGTCACCCCGTCTCTTGCCAGTGGCATTATCTGTGGTGAAATCGAAACCCGCAGTTGGCAACTGCTTCAGGCAACGCCGCTGTCCACGTTCACGATCGTCAAAGGCAAACTCACTTCCGCAGCGTTGACATTGATGCTGATGCTCATGGCAACCATGCCTGCCTATGCGACGCTTTACCTCATCGATGAGTCACTGCTGACACAGATCGCCAACACACTTGTCAGTTTGCTCCTGACTGCGATCATGGCTTTGATGGTCACCGCCTGCATCAGTTCACTGGTGAGTAAAACCTCCACTGCCACCGCAGTGAGTTACACCTTGCTCGTCGGCATCTTCCTTTTACCGATGCTGGTCTGGCTTGGATTGGATGCCCCGTTTACCCATGCCACCGTTGAAAAGGCATTGATGGTCAGTCCGCTTGCTGGCGCGTTGAAACTCATCGAGATGCCCCAGTTTGTGGACTTTGCGATCATTCCTTTTAACTGGTATCTGCTTGGCGGAATCAGCGTTATTTCGTTTTTGATTATGGTGATTCGTACGTGGCAGCTTTCACGCCCGCGTTAACTTTCAGGACCGTGCTATTCATGAGAAGCCACCTTTTGACCGTATGTCTGTCCAGCTTACTGCTACTTGCCTACAGCAGCTTTGCCATGGCGCAGGCCTCCTTCGACACCGACCCGATCATTGATTGGCCGATGCGCGAAGATCCCAATCTCACGCCCCTTGAAGCTGAGCAAATTCTGCCACAGGAAGTCCACGATCTCTGGCTTAAGGCATTGAAGCAATCAGAACTCGAACTGCGTCTGCAAGTGGTCAAATCCATCAAGGATGCTGAAGAAAAACAGGTCAAAGGTCTGACTGAGATTTACGGCTCGCAACTGCGAGCTCTGGCTCAAAACAAGGACACCGTCAAACCGCTTGCCATGGCAGCCGTGCAGACACTGATTGCTTTGGATGACCAGGCAGCAGCGGACATTCTGCTCACGCATAACAAGACCGGCAAAACGGATTGGGTGCTTCTCACCGACGCCACACTTGCCAAGTGGAAAGTCTCCGCTGCCGATGAGCTGTGGATCAGCCGTGCGACCAATCCTGCGATCAACTGGAGTGTCCGCCAATCCGCCTTGGTTCAACTGGCAATCACCGCGCCGGACAAAGCTCAAAGCCAACTCCGCCAATTAATCAGTGAAAAGTCGCTCAACCCCCTGCTCAAACTCGCCAGCGCAAGGCGCTTGGCAACATCGCCAAACGCGGTCTTGCTGGTGATGCAGCACGCTTGGCCAAAGGCGATCTGACCAGCCGGTTGATGGCGGTGGCATGTCTGAAATCCCATGACTCTGACGATGCTTTTGCAGTCGCCGTCAGCTTGATCACCAACAGCGATGAAGACCCGGCGGTGGTGCTTGCTGCCTGTGAATACCTGCTTGATGCCAGTCCTGAGAAATTGGTCAATCATGCCAGCATGCTGATCAAAAACCGTGATGCTTCGATTCGTCGTGTCGCTGCCCAATGTCTGGTCAAGCAGATCACCCCATCACGCATCTCACCGTTGGCAAGCCTGCTTGCTGATGCTCACCCGCAAACACGCGTGCAGGTTCGCAATGATCTGATTGAACTTGCCAAGCAGGACAACCTGGCGTCTCCCATCAAACAGGCTGCATTGAACGTACTCAAACAATCCGCATGGGAAGGTCAGGAACAGGCTGCCATCGTGTTGGGCAAGTTGGATGTCAAAACCGCGGTCACGGATTTGTTTGATGTCCTCAAATCCGCAGAGCGTGAAGAAGCACGCATCGCTGCCGCCGCTGCCATTCGTTGGCTGAATGTCTCGGACATGCGCGAACCCATCTTCACGTATTGCCAAACCTTGTTTAACGGCATGAAAAAGAACTTGATCTCACCCCATGCCCTGGAGTTGGCCCAGTTGATCCAATGGTTGGGCGATATCCAATACGAACCGGCAACCGACTTCTTCATTGAGTTCATCCCCAAGAACATCTGCCCGTCTCAAACGCGCGAAGCAGCGGTCTGGGCGATTGGCAAGATCGGTCCCAATGACAAGACCAAAAAGTTGAACAACAAACTCATGGGGCGTGTCAAAGATACCAACGAGATGAATCCTGAGAGCACGGATGTCCAGGTCGCTGCCATGGTCACACTGGTTCGCCTGGGTCAAGCCCGATTACTCTCAAGCATTTTCAACACATCGTCTGACAGCATGATGATGCTCGATCCCCAAGTCGTGGAAATGTGTCAAGCCTGGGCTGAGTCTCTTGAAGATGGCAAAACCTTTGTGGCACCCAAGCCCGATCCGGCAATCCTCTCAGGCTGGTATCTGCAACCTGATAAAATGCCCAGCAGTGATTGAGATTTTCGAAAGTTAGTTCAGAAGTTTGACCATGGCCCAGAATAAAATCGCCCCTGATCCTGATAAAGTTATCGAAGTTCCGATTCGCGTCCGCTACTGCGAATGCGACCCGATGAATGTCGCCCATCACAGTTCCTATGCCGTCTGGCTTGAGATTGCCCGCACGGATATGCTTCGTCGTGATGGGACATCCTATGCCAAACTCGAAGAAGCAGGCACCTATTTCGTGGTCGCCCGTTTGAGTATCCGTTATCGCAAACCAGCCAGGTACGATGACGATCTGACCGTCCGCTGCTGGATCGACACCTGCTCCGGCGCCAAGTTGGATCATGCCTACGAAATCAAGCGTGGCAAAGACCTCATCGCCACCGCCGAAACCACGCTGGTCTGTGTCAACAAGCATGGCAATATCCAACCCATCCCCAGCGGCGCGGTGAGTTGATGCACCTTTCAAATTCACGGATCAAACCATGAAACAAGCACGTTATCCATTGGCAATTCTGGTTGTCGGTTGTCTGCTAGGCATGTTGACATCGGTACATGCACAAACATCAACCCAATCTGATCGCAAGACACAAGACAAAAACATCATGGCCAATCAACCCACGATCAAAGACCTGGCTTACGGTGAAAATGAACGTCAGGTGATGGATGTGTATCTGGCAGACAGTGACACCCCCACGCCCTGTGTTCTGCACATTCATGGCGGCGGTTGGTTGGGTGGTGACAAAACCAAATTCTCATTACCCGGTGGTCCCAAGGCATTACTCAAAAACGGCATCTCGGTGGTGTCGATCAACTACCGTTATCTCAAACAGACCATCGTCAATTCAGGCAGTACCCGTGGCACTGGGTCGACGTTACCGCGTGGCGATTATCCCACCCCGCCGGTGAAAGTACCCTTGGATGATGCAGCACGGGCGATGCAGTTTGTGCGACATCACGCCAAGCAATGGAACATCAATCCTGATCGCATCGCGGTGACCGGGGGCTCAGCGGGAGCGTGCTCCTCACTGTGGCTTGCGTTTCATGATGACCTGGCTGATCCAACGTCGGATGATCCGATTGCCCGTCAATCCACCAAGCCGTTCTGTGCTGCAACCATCGGTGCGCAGACCACGCTTGATCCGGTTCAGATTTTGGAGTGGATGCCCAATGCCACCTATGGCGGACATGCGTTTGGATATGTCTGGGATCACAGCGATCACACCGTTGAAATCCGCAGCTTTCTCAAGGATCGTGATGCTATCTTGCCATGGATCAAAAACTATTCACCCTACGAATTGGTGACCCAAGACGATCCGCCTGTGTACCTGTTTTATGGCAACACCCCCGCCAAAGGTCAAGCACAGAAAGACCCGACACACAGCGCCAACTATGGTCAGTTACTTGCTGAAAAGCTCGAAGCCCTGGGCTTGGAATATGAGTTGGTTCACAAAGGTGTCCAACAGCCCAAGCACAAAAACACCACGGAGTATCTGATCGCCAAACTCAAGCAGTGATGTCTAACTGATCAGAACAATTCATCAGCTTTTTACCTCCTCGTCCATCAAAATGAATATTGACAGTGTGACTATCTCATTTGAAAATCAACTCAGTTAATGGAGAGTCCACTCTTCGTTTTTTTTCAATTCAAACGTGACGAACAATCATTTCCGGGGGTCTGTGGCAATACCCGCTCGCCTTGACTTCCCTTTCGCGTTCGAACACCTGAGCGGACATTCCAGCGACAGGAGAATTTGATGTTCACCAAACAACCGTGTGATCTGCTCGATGCCACCGCGGTATGTGATGTTGATCGTGTAAAAAAGTTGGTCGATGCTGGTGCGAATGTGAATCAAGGGGATGGGTATGACACGCCCTTGGGTGGCTGCATTGGTGTGACATGGGATAAGGATATTGACAAACAAAGCAGTGATGCAGCACAGGTGCAGATCATTGACTACTTACTTGAACATGGTGCTGACCCGAATCTGCCAGCGTATGGCGGTCACACACCCGTTTCACTGATGGCCTTTCACGCCAAGCCAGCAGCACTCAAACGACTGCTTGAAGGTGGTGGTGATCCGAATCTTGCTCACCCAAAAACCAGTGAAACCCCATTGCATTCGGTGACAGGTAAGGCATGGAATCCCGGTGCCAACGAATGTGTCAAACTGCTGCTTGATGCCGGAGCCAATCCCAATGCACAAGCTGCGGTGGGTGTCGAAACGGACCATTTCTGGCGTGACATCTGTGTGGTCGGCGAAACCCCATTGCACCGCGCCGCAGCGTATGGTGATGAAGAAATGATCCGTCTACTCATTGAAGCCGGTGCCGACCCAAGCATCAAAGACAGCCGTGGTGAATCGGCATTGACATGGTTTAGCCGACATCAACGTGACAAGCCACACGTGCGAGTTGATGCCAAAGCAATGGTGTATCTTGGATATGGCAAATGGACGGATTCGCTTAAGGCGTTTGAAAAATAAGAAGATGAACATGATGTTTAAAAATATCTTTCTAGCAATCAAAACGTTGGTTTTATTGACAATCTTCGCTTGTGTTATCGTCGGATGCTGTCATCACATATCATCCCCCCCATCGAAGTCAGAAACCAAGTCAAACGCGTCGGCCGATGGCTTGGACGATGCAATGCACGACATTGAAGTATTAAAGACCGAACTTCAAACGATGTCACCGGAGCAACTCATTGCTGCTTTCAAACCCGACGGACCAAAACGATATGGCGGGTACGATTACTACTACAACGACATGGCCAATCGTGCCATTCGCGACGAACTTGAAAACCGGGGCGCCGCAGCGTTACCTGTTCTTAAAAAACATGACAAAGATTCAACGAATCTTTGGCAAGGCATTAACGGTCCCGGTTTTTATACGATTGGCTATGTGTGTCGAGAACTAATCCAGCAACTGGATTCAGTACAAACATCTGCCCCGGAACTCAATCATACAGTTGTCCCCTGAAGTCATAACAGGACTCGAATGTGCAAAATATCTCTTTCATGCATTGTGACTTATTGCAGTTCATTGTTGCATTACTGATTCTGACAGCAGTCGGATGTACACCAAACATTCAACAGAAATCACCGGTCTATACGCACGATCTGCTTGAACAGGGAAGGTATCTTGAAGCGATACAATTACTACCCCAACGCATGAATGAATGGCATATCCGCGAAAAAGAAATAGGTCATTCCTTCGAAGGTGCAGCAGGTTTTGAGTATCACAAAGTCATGCAAATGATTGCGGAGAAAGGTGCCCGTGATTGGGGGAGAATTCTTGAAGACCCTGAAATTCCATACGAATACAAAACTGATTTAATTTTCGAAATTCTGGAAAGCAAGCTAGGCAAAGGCGCCATCTATCTGGGTAATTCCAACAACTGGATTGTACCTCGCTATGCACCGATTGACTTGAATACACAGATGATTTCATTTCCTGAATCAGAAGACCGTCAATAGATGCAAGAATTCAACCTATGAAAGCATTTTGGACAAGATAAAACCCGAGAAGGATCATCACATCGAATCACGTGTCGAAACGATCTCGGTGGTTTTGTGATCGGCATCTTCGGGGTTGTAGATGAGGATGCGATTCTTGCCGGTGTTCTTGGCGCGGTAGAGTGCGTGGTCGGCTTTAGCGAGCATGAGTTCTGAGTCCAAGAGTTCACCTGCGGACTTGATGGCAATGCCCATACTCAAAGTGACCTTGTCGATCATGTCCTTGTGTTGATGGAGCAGTTGACGGATTTGTTTATCGAACTGTTCACGGATACGTACGGCAACGGTGACCGCAATGTCCTCGTTGGCTTGAGGCAAGACAACAACGAACTCGTCACCCCCGTATCGCCCTGCCACGTCGGAGTTACGACAGGATAAGCTCAGTGCCTTGGCGGTGGCGCAGAGGACTTCATCACCCATTTGATGACCGAGTGTGTCATTGATGAGTTTAAAGCCGTCCATGTCAAGCATGATGCAGGCAAGGTCCTGATTGTAGTGTTCGGCTTTGAGGAAGCAGCGTTTGAGTGTCTTGCCAATCTCACGGCGATTCGCAAGACCGGTGAGGGAATCGGTTGCAGCCAGCGATTCGAACTGCTTGACGGTTTGAGCGAGTTGATGATTAAGGCGTTCGAGTTCGTGGGTGCGTTCGACCACTTTGTGTTCGAGTTGTTCGTGGAGTTTGTCCTGGATGTCCTGATGTGTTCTCAGACGACTGATCATCAGGTGGAAGGCTTTGTTAAGTAAGCCGATTTCGTCGGAACGATGGATATCGTGAACGGTAGGATAATGCCCCTCTGCCATGGCAATGCTGGCATCGATAATCTGGTTAAGCGGCCTGATCTGAATGCGCACCATCAGCAGGACGATGGGGATGATGACCACACAGACCAACAGTGCAGCACTGATCTGAATACTGCGAAGGTAGACGAGGGTCTGGGGCAAGGTGCGATCGGAAACCGCTACAGTGAGATAGCCAAGCAATTGGCGCGGGCCTTTGAGTTCAATGCCCTGGTCTGGTGAATCGACAATGGTCGGTCGATGCCAGATGGGCACGCGTGAGACAGCCATTTCACCATGTTTGCCAAGCATCACAGGTTGTGTGATGGGCACCATGAGATTCTCCCCTGAAGCATCGAGCCACTTCTGATATTCCATCCATTCCTGTGCCTGAATGGCTTTGCGATACACCAGATGCTGGGTGGGATCATTGATGATGATAAACGAGAGGCGCTGATCAAGATTAAAACCTGAAATACGGGCATTGATGGCTCGTTCGGTTGGCATTTGGCCATCCGCTGCCAACTGATCAGACAACGCCACCGCCAGCAATTGGACATTGCGAGCGTGATGCTGATTCATGGCATTACGCGTCAGGCTATTAATCCAACTCACACAGATCAACGTCGGCAGGACTGCCACAAGAACCGTCAGGACCAGGAGCTTATGCTGCAAGGAAACACGCGGCCGCGTGGCAAAGGACACCGTCTGTGTCCGGGAATCATTCGGATTGACCGGGGCTGTTTGGCTCATCGTCAACGGTTACATCGTCCGAAAAAATTCACGGCCTTAGCGGGTTATCCCCCATATCCGACTGAACATGACAATCCTGATCGTTACGTTCGGCACCACCAACCCAACCGACAAGATGTCCGGATTGAATGACAATATTGTCGGATGATGGATTTGTTTTCGGAGTTGGTGAATTCATGCCAGACATTGATCAAGCCATTGACGGCAGCGAGGGTCTGAACAGGTTATTTTTCCCAAAATGATGGCATGCCGGGCATCGCTGTGACAGATGAAGTTGGTGCTTGCTGTGTTTTTTATCTTCTGTTTCCAATGGTTTAGAGCAGGGGACGTTGTTTGTGGAGTCCGATATAAACCTTGCCTGTCACTGTATAATCCACAAACCTTACCCATTTGCTGCAAACAGGTCTTGACAGATGGCGCAATCTGGGAACAATGGGGTCTTGTTCACAAGGAGGTGAACCTTGACAGCTACCAATCATCGCATCAACGAGGCTGTTTCCAGCCATGTAGCACCGGTATCGGAACCGGCTGCCCACCATCAACCCCCACATACCCCCGCTCAGCTCAGCCGCACCCAGATTCTGGAGGCGACGTTTTTCTGTCTGCGCGAAGAAGGCTATGAGGCGACGACCATCCGTCGGATCGCCAAGCGTCTGGATTGTGCCATTGGCTCGATCTATCGCTACTTCAAGGATAAACGCGACCTGCTCTCTGCCGTGACCCAGGAACTGCTCCAACCCGTCGTCGTGGGTCTGGAAAACGGCAGTCCGATCGACCGCAGCATCGGCATGTACTGTCGCCTTGCAACAGGTGACGCCGAGGCGTACCGTCTGATGTTCTGGCTGGCATGCAAGAGTCAGTTCGATACCGACCTGCCGGAAGTCGTCAAGGCCATCATCGGTCACTGGGGCAAACAACTGGGGGACGAAACCAAGGCTGCGAGCCTCTGGGCCATGCTTCACGGCCTGATCATTCTCAACCGTCCTGAAGACCAGATTCTCAACCAGACCCTCGGCCAACTCGGTCAACTGCCTGCCACAACAGCCGGACCGGTTATGGTGGACGCCCAGGCTGCCGCTCCACAGGCAGTGGCACCGACTGAAGACCAACCGGAGCAGTCACCCGAGGTGGTGATCATGCCCAACCTGCAAATGCCCAACGCTGCAGCGAAGGAAAAGTCTGCCGAGGACATGACGCTTCTGTAATGTCTCAAAGTCAGTCCACCATCCAATTAAACTGCCCGGCCAAAGTCAACCTGGCATTGTCTGTCGGTGCGCCTCTGGCCAACGGCATGCATCCCATTGCAAGCCTCATGTGCACGCTTGATTTTGGGGATCAATTGACCCTGATAAAAACACAAGACATCAGTCAGTTCGATATCCAATTCGACAAGCTGCATCCTGATGACGATTCGACCATGGGCGAGGTTGACTGGCCATTGGAAAAAGACTTGGCCTACCGGGCCTGGCAGTTGATGCAGAAACTCACCGGGCGTGACTTGCCGATCCATGCTGCGTTCAATAAACGCATCCCCGCCGGGGCAGGTTTGGCTGGTGGTTCAGGCAACGCAGCGGGCATGCTCGTGGGGCTCAATCAACTCTTTGACCTGCAATTGACCACGCTCACGTTAACGGAATTGGCGCAACAACTCGGTAGTGATGTCGTCTTTGTGGTTCATGCCATACAGGAAAAGCACAACGGCGCCCTGGTGACAGGATTGGGGGAAATCATCACCCCCATCTCGCTGCACGGTCAATTGAACATGGTCTTGATCTTCCCGCCCTTTGGCTGTCCAACCGGACCGGTGTACAAAGCCTTTGACCAATTACTCGAAAACACCGGCAAGGAACCGGACCTGCCCATGGTCCAGCAAATGGCGGGGAAGCTGGCGATCGAACCAACTGATCCCTTTAACGATCTGGCCTCCGCTGCATGCAAGATTCAACCGGAGTTAGCCATATTGCAACAGGACATCACGGATATGCTCAAACATCCGGTACACATCACCGGCTCAGGTTCGACAATGTTCATGCTCTATCCCGATGCGCCATCATCATCCGAAGCTGCCAAACACATCACCCAAACCATGGGCCTCAAGTGTATCGCCACGCAGACGCAAATCTGAATGACATTGCCTCACGCATTGCATTTCTATCACTCACTCACCTATAACATGAGATGTCACATTTACGAACCGTCAAAGCCCGGAGAAATATAGCCGAGTCATCTTGACTCGGTTGTCTTGGAACGAAGACATTCAAATCAGTTGGAAAGAACACCAATCACAAAGATCACGATCCTGTTTTGGCATTCTCACTGGCTTTGCGAATACGTGTCAGACAACGGTCACGATCTTTTTCCGAGAGTTGTTTACCCGGATCCAGGTAAGACTGATCGCTGAGTTTAATGGTCTTTTCGTACATCGTCTTGGCTTCCATCACACGTCCGACTTCCCAGTAGAGATCAGCCAATGCCAGGTGGTCCGAGAGGCCATAGGGGTTAAGCAGAATGATCTCACTCCAGGCAGAGATCGCGTTGAACTTACGCCCTGGTTCATCAAACCATTTTGCAGCAAGTAACTGCAGGTTGGCTTTCTGGCGCATGATCGTCAGGTTCTTCGGGCAAGCTTCCATGGCTTTAGCGCTGAGTGCTTCGGCATGGGTGAACATCTGATTGGCGCGACTGATCTGTCCCATGCGATGTTGGGCTTGAGCCAACTCCGCTAAAAGCTGTATCCGCCAATGCCATGCCTTGGGAGAGTTGGGGATGGTGTTATTGGCCTGCTCCAGATAACCGATGGCATTGAGAAACGCATCGCTGCCGTTCTGCCCTGCCTGATTCTGGGCATGTGACATCTGCAACTGTGATGCGGCGTTGGCAAGATACGTTTGAAAAATCGTCATGGGCTTGGCGCCACGCGATATGGTCATCACCATCAACGCAATCATCGCAATGGGTAAAATAAGCCTGAAAACAAAGGGTTTTTCGTTGGGTTCGGTTTTGTCTCGATTTTTATGTAAATGACCCGCACCGGCCAAAGCAACGATGAACATGGCCACGATACACGCGCCTTCATGAAAGAAGGACATCTCAATCTGATTGTGAATCAATAGCGCACTAGCAGCAACAAACAATCCTGTCCGTGTCGCTGAATCTGTCAACCAACCTTCACTGATAAGCACGCTGGTCAGGACAATAAAACCAATCGCCCCACCGGTAAATCCGAGCAGGGATTCAGGTGTCAACAGCGCAATGGATTGAACTGCAAACCGCCAGCCAAAGAGCATCAATGCCAACGCGCAGACCACAATGATGGTTTTGTCTTTCACCCCTTTGGGTGATAACAACGCATGCGGATCAGGGACACCGGTGAGTTCCTCCCCTGCCAATTGACCGCCTTTGCACACCCAGCCAACCAGTAGCAGACTCCAGCACAGGCCACCAATCCCAAGCGAAAGGACCTGGTCCATGAAGACGTTGTGTGTGCTGGTGACTTCCTCGGGGTTCAGCGGGTCTTTGTAAATGACATAGGCCTGCTTGAACTGCCCGGGACCAAGTCCCCAGAACAGGGTGTCCTTGGACATGTGCCCTGCAACGCGCGTTGCGCCTTGCCAATACTGGAAACGGAATAGCAGGCTGCGTTCGCCCTTATCCGTCTTGGGGATGCCACCAAACTCATACCGTGCCACAACAGCCAACGACGCACCTGCGATGAGTAGCAACGCGAGAATGGGTAACGTCAAACGTGATCGCTCCGTTGTCCGACTGATCCACCAGCAGGCGATGCAGAGAATCCCACCAGCAACCAACACCGCGACCGCGCCTTTGGAGTGTGTCAGGTAAATGGCAGCCAAGCCCAGGATCACTGCTGCGCCGGGGACAATCGCCCATGTTGCCCGCCATTGTCTTGCAACATGGCCACTGACGATCACACCAAGCAAGGTCAGCGATGCGAGAATCGAACCATACACATTGGATAAACCAAACGAACCGGTCGCATCATTGAACATCAACCGCCGGACATAAAGCTGATGCTGTGCTGAGCCCTTGGCCCAACCGCGTGCTGAGAGAAAAGCCTCTTCATTTTCCTGAAACATTTTCACGGTCGCAGGATGTTCAATGAGAACGAATATAATCGAACCAAAGGCCATCGGGATAAGCATTGCAAGGAGCGATGCCACCGCCAACCGTCGCAAACGATCGTGTTCAGCCAGGTGACGCCCTGCGAGCGCGATCGCCATCGCACCGGCCCAGAGCATCGAACGATGCATACTCTGGACATTGTCATTCATGTGATACCAGCAAAAGCCCATGCCGATCATGGCAAGGATGCAACTGGTCCAGGCAATCTTCCGCCCTGCCAGATGATGGAAGATCATCACCAGGGCACTGAGCCCCATCCCAATCACCGAAATCCACGCACTGGCGGTCGGCCCCATCACCGTGATCGGAGTCCCTGCAGACTCAGACCGCGGGTCCACATCAAAATGAATGATCGGTAACACCGGCACCATCATCTGCACCAGCACCACAGCCAGCACACACAACGACAACACCGTCAGCACATGATCCGGCCAACGCAATGACTGCTGAACTTTGGGCTCAGCCGCACGTGCTGCTGACTGTGCATTGGGTACCGATTGCAATTGGGACATAGGATCACTCCATCACCTGCAAAATGCCGTGTATCACTATAGTTTTCGGTTCATTCGGTGTTTTGACAAGAAAAAGTAATACCAATTTCAAGCAATCGAATCTTATTCAACTCGATCACGAAATTGCAATGGGTGTCTGACGTACCAGTTTCTCCGAGCCCATAACTGAAACATACAAATAAAACAGTCCTGCGAATAATAATACGACAGGCGGTGCATATTCCCAAAAACCTTTGCTTGATGTGTTATCCGTAAACGCCCAATGAAACATGGCAAATGAAACGATCAAAATAATGACACCGATACCAAACTGAATGAGTCTTCTAAAACGCACACTTGCCATACTCCATTGCGATTTGAAAATATGGACACGCGGCTCGGGAATCATCTCAAAAAATGGTTTGATAACGACACGATCACCGGCATGACGCATCTCAATGAGCAATCTCTCTGTTTCCTCATCTCGTTTGCCTTTGCTATGTTGCCAATCCTGATAGCGTTTAGTGCAGTAGACACTGACGTTGTAAATCAAAGCATAAACAGAACGCGGTAAAGGCTCATCAGGTGCAAAACATTCCTGAACCTGCCCAACCCATTTCAGGTAACGCTCTGCCCAACGTTCCGGTAATTTTCCTTTGTTGAGCAGTTGACTGAACACCAGATTCTGCTGATAGATAGACCGCAGTAGTTGATCAGCCTCCAGCAACAGTTCATCCCGGTCAATTGACATGGCTCAGTTATTCCGCAGATTGGTTACAGGTTTTTCGCCATTACGGGCTGTCGTTCTCTGTGAGGCAACCAGTGTGATGGGCACGGTGACTTCATCAAAACTGCTGGCATTGACGTCGTGAATACGGACTTTCAAACGATACTTACCCACACCAAGACGGGCGGGCAGGTGGAGCAGTTGCACGGTGAAGAAATCCCGACGCTTGTTGCGAGAAACATCGACGATGCGTTCCTGGGGCAGATGCCAGACGCGCACGCCATCTGCATCGGTGTACAGGGCAACTTCCTGTGACAGGTGAACTCGGAACTGTTGGCCGTCATGGATGCTCGTGAAATTCTCAAGCTCCACGTAGAGAATCAACGGCTGTTCGACGCCAGCTAAAAACGTGGTGGACTCAAAGGGTTCATAGACACCATAGCCGGAGACCGTGCGACAGAATTCGATCTTGCCGATGCGGGTTGATGCTGGGCCAAAGAGCTTGTTGATCTGATCGTTCATCGCAGATTGCTGGTCGGCACCGGGTTGCCTGTCATCTGCTTTGGGCGTCGACTGCTTGAGCAGGGTCTGCAACACCAGCGTGTGCATCTTGCGGACCTGCTGCAGTTCATTGGGATTTAAATCACGCAAGTCCGAAGGCTGAAGCAGGTTTTCATTGCAGCTTAATGACAGACTCGAAAGTGCCAAGGCTTTTTGCAACGCAGTCTGATCACTCTGGCGAATGTTGGCAGTGAGTTTATGCGTCAACGTCGCTGTGTCCGCAGGCTCGGCAACGGCATTGGTTACAGGGACAATCTGTACTGGTGTCACTGCGGGTGTCGGTTCGACAACTGGCCTGGGCTGAGGCTTGGTCGAAGCAACATTGGCTTTGGGAGCGGGAATCGCAGGTTCATCTGGACGCAGATCAAGCCACTGCACTTCGGGAAGCGGGTTGGCATCGGTGACGGTATTCATTGCAGTCGATCGTGAACCACGCTGTTGATCCAAGGCAGATGCCAGACGATTAACTTGCGGGTCCGGCGCGGGCTTTGTCTGCTGGACAGGATGGGTGGTTACAACAGGTGTTTGACGTGGCTCTGGTTTGTGTTGGACTTGCTGACGTTGACGAGCCTGCTGTCGCTCAAGTGCTTCAAGAAGCATGTCAGCATGCGCCTGAATCTTGGCGTTCAGATCATCGTCTGCGTTTGCGGTTTGATCAGCAGTCTGCGTATTTGCTGATGCAACAGTCTCCGTAGCTTTGTCCGGCGTGTTGTTGTCCGCCTTGGTATCAGACTGACCGAGCATGCTGCAGCCAAGAAGTGTCAATGAGACAGCCACTGTGAATAACAGCTTCGCCAGAGATCCGACATTGAGTGTAGTCGCCTCACGCATCTTGCCTCCAATGCAATTTTCCCACATCCACCCTTGCTTTACCGAATAATCGGCATCAAAACTTCCGGGGGGCTGGGGAGGGCTCCTCCTGAGCCTGCGCTGTGCTTTTTTGATTGTCAGGGTTCGACATCAATCCAATGTCGAACGTGTAAACATTAGTTTAACGAATCGGACAGAATTGTGCAGAAACATTCCAGATTTCTCATCGCATTTCCGAGCCCACTTTTGGAGCCTGCATCCGCTCTGACCACCTGATCGAGCAACGCCCCTGCCCGATACTCCGGCAGTCTTCTGAGCAGACTCATAAACAGCGTCTGACGCGGCCCCCAGAGCTTCATCTGGCGGGAAATCTCGGCATCGGCGGCACCGGCTTTACGCATCTGAATCGCAACATTGAGCTTGCGCATCAGGTCCGCGACAAAGTAAAGCACCAGCACCTCATGCTGATTGGACAGGTCCACCAACTCGTGGATCTTTTCGATGGCTTTGCCCCCTGCCGTCTTGCCCAGGGCATTGCCACTACTCAACGCCTGGAGGATGGCTTCCTGGACCACCCACGCCTGCTCGTCACTGGATCGGCCGACGACCTGGTCGATGAGTTTCTCATCAATCTTGGCATCGGGTTCGACCAGCAGTGACAGCTTGGCCAGTTCAGCATCAAGTCGCATCAGGTCACAGCCAATGCGACTGACAAGTATCTGGGCGGTTGCTTTATCGAGTTTACATTTGTGGACTTTGGATTGGGCAACCAGCCACGTCGCAGCCACCGCCGGGGTGGGTGCATCACATTTGATCAGACAGCCGACCTTGTCGATCGCCTTATCGAGATTGCCCTTGTTCCACTTGGTGCTGCGGAGCACCAGCGTGCCATGGTCCACCGGACTCTCGGCATAGCGTGTGAGTGCATCACGGTGTTCCTTGGCAAACTCATCGGCTTCATCGACGATGACCATCTTGTACTGCTGCATCAAGCCGTAGCTGCGCAGTTCATCGAACACCTCTGCCAGCGAACAGTCCGAAGCATTGAACTGGATGGTCTGCACCTCACCATGGGCTTCTTCCATGATGGATCGCAGCTGCTGCATGTACTGTTTCTTGAGCATCATCTCCGGCCCGTAGAGAACACAAATGCGAATATTCTCGTCGAGCGAAACGTCGTTGGATCCGGATTTTTTCGTCGTGCGTTTGGCCATGGCTTTGTGTATTTAAGGAACTAGGGACTAGTTAGTGAACATCCTTGGTTCAAAGTACCTGTCATCGTCAATCTCATATGTCCCATTCTCTGTCGTCACTCTATTCTGTCTTACCCCTAATCCCAAATCCCTAATCACCAATCCCTGACATTCACCCATGCATATGCAGGATATGCGTTGCGATCATCAGGACAGAGAAAAAGGAACAAAAGTCGGTCATCGTGGTCACCAGCGGCCCCGATGCCATGGCAGGATCAAGTTTAATCGCAGTCAAGATCAGCGGGACAACACCACCTAAACAGACAGCAAGCATAATCGTCATCGGCACCGCCATCCCCACGGCCATGCCCACATGCGTGTCACCGCTCCAGAGATACGCGATCCCAAAGAGGACACTGCCCATGACCAGGCCTAATGCAAGGCCGACCGCCAACTCCTTGACGAGCACGCGCATCACGTCACCCTTGGTCGCCAAACCCAGCGCCAACTCGCGGACACTCACCGCAACGGCCTGATTGCCACTGCAGCCCGAAAGTCCGGCAACCAACGGCAGGAACATCGCTAATACCGTCACGTCTTTAATCGTCTCTTCAAATAAACCAATCACACTTGCCGAAGCCAAACTCAGCATGAACACCGGCAGCAAAAAGGCCAACCGGCGCACCGCACGCAAACCCGTAGGCATGGTGCGCAGTTCTTCGCCGGTAACAATACCACCAAAACGCATGAACGTCTTATCCGCACGTTCGCCAACCGCTTCCTGGACGTCCGAACGTAACACCGTCCCGACCATATTGCCTTCCCAATCCACAACCGGGACAGCCGAATAGTCATAACGATCAAAAAAGTGTTCCAGGTCATCCAGATCAGCAACGACCGGCACGCTCTTGGCTTCAAGCACACGCAGGTCCATGAGGTTCACATGACCTGGTGAAAGGACAATATCCTTCAACCGAACCACACCACGGAGTTTGGGGCGCGATCGTGATTCGACGACGTAGATATACCGCACGTCGAATTCCTGATACTCCTCGACATGGGCACGCAAATCTGCCAACACGTCAACGACCTTGGTGTTCTTGGGGAAGCTCAGATATTCGGTGATCATCAGACCACCTGCTGTATCCGGGCTGTACTTGACACGCTCACGGACGTCGTCTGCTTCCTCGGGGTCCATCTTCTCGAGGATGGCAGCCACATCATCGTCGTCGAGCTCGTTGAGCACGTCGACCTGTTCGTCAGAGTCGAGTTCATCGACAATGGCGGCCGCCTGCTCAGCGGGCAACTCTTCGAGAATGTCAGCAGCCTGAATGTGTGGCAGTTCGTCGATGAGGTCCGCAGCATCTTCAGGGTCGAGTAATCCAAGAAGCTGATGCTGCTTTTCGACATCCATACGTGAGACCGCGCGCGCCAACTCGCTGGACGTCAATGTCCGCCAGAACGTGCGAAGTACATCGCGGTCCTGCTGGTCCACCAACTCCTCAAGGCGGTCCCATGGTTGGATTGTGAGCTCGATATCTTCGCTCATGCGTCGGCTCCTTCACGACAAGCGAGCATCTTACCACATTTGACGTATTCTCAGTGTGGACTGAATTGAAGTTTTTACGTTAATCGACGTGCGTTTTTACCCGACCACGAAATCCACGGGCAATTCCAGTTTCTGTTCCGGCAGGCAACTCTGATCCGTGCACATCTGGTAACGCAAAAATAACCTGGGCGTTTCAGAGACAGCCCCGGTCGCGCGAATCATCAACGGGATTTCCATCTTCCCGGTGTAGACCTGAATCGGCACGTCGGAGAAGGGATAGGCCATCTGCTTGCCAGCCGGATAAGCAACCTCCATCGACACCGCATCCGAACCTTCAAGTACCAATTCCGTGGCAGTCAGATTCTCCGGTACATCATGGGCATTGAGGTGATAGTCCTTGCCAATGTCCAATGTCAGAGTCACCATTGTTGGCTCACTGGTGAGTTTGATCTCACGCGGCTGGATGTCCAGATTCATCACGTGACGTTTTTCACGTGCCTTGGGCAGGATAAATCGCTGTCCCTTGTCGTTGGCCGTCAAACTCAGATAACGCAATTGCGCATGCGCCAGATGCACCATGCCAACCTTGGCTGCACCAATAAGTTGGCTTGATGCCTTGAGATCAAGTTCTGCTCGCTTCAGATACACCGACTGACTGGTGAGTTCGTAGAGATCAAGTTGATTGTGCACCATCACACTGTTACCCGACGGTGTCGCCCCGTCATAGGTTGAACGCGTTCGCACGAACAGGTCCGATTGATTGGCAAGGGTGTCGAAATACCCGCCATGTTCCGCAGCAAAACGTTCCATGACGGTGTTATAAAGTTTGACCGCATGATTAAGCCACAGCGCATCACTGGTCACCCGTTGGAGCATGCAGCAGGCAGCAATGAGATGAGCATAGTCTTCAAGGACGGCCGGGACACCAAGCTTGCCTTGCCGGTAACTGCGGTAGAGCCTGCCCTCATCATCAAGCATGTTCAGGAAAATGCTGTCCGCTGCTTTGACTGCTGCATGGATGTACTCGTTATTGTTCAGTACCTGCCCGGTCCGTGCCATGCCACAGATCATCATCCCGTTCCATGCAACAAGAACTTTATCATCAAGTCCGGGCTGTTTGCGTTTGTCTCGGGCAATGAGCAATTTACTGTTGATCGACCTGCGTTGCGTTTGAATCTGATCCAATGTCCGCTTGGCATTTTTGGCAAAGTCGACCATTGACTGGGGCAGGAACAAGACATTGCGCCGCGGTTGATCGCGTTGATGCGGATCCTGGAAATTGGTGCCCTTGTCCAAGCCGTAAAGTTCACAGGCCAACTTGGCCAAGGCGGGATTGTCGATCGCTTTTTCAATCTCATCGGTCAGCCACAGGTAATTCAAACCTTCGCAGGCGTCGACCTCGGCATCCTGGGCGGAGAAGAACATCCCCGTCTCATCGGTCATTTCACGCAACACGTATTCACAGATTTCCTTGGCGATTGTTGCATAACGCGTCGGTTCATCTTCTGGCTCCAAGGACATGTGCGCGTTGGCATAGACCAAAGCCAATTGACCATTGTCGTAGAGCATTTTTTCAAAGTGTGGGACCAACCATTGGGCGTCCGTCGAGTAGCGATGGAAACCACCACCGATCTGATCGTACATCCCGCCAAAGGCCATGCGATCCAGTGTGTGCGTCAGTGCGCTTTGTGTTGGCTGATCAGGATTGGCATGCAAAAAAGCCTGTAAAAACAGGAGATTCGAAGCTTGCGGGAACTTGGGGGCCTGCCCGAATCCGCCATGCGTCGAATCGTAGATACGCATGAGTTGATGCTGCGTATCCGAGATCACCTGCGGATCAATGGTGTCCGGTTCATGTTCGTGACTGAGGTGATCTTCAATGGCTTTGGCGATCTCATCGGCTTGCGCTAACACCTCATCACGCTTGTTTTGCCAGGCATCGGAAAGACCGTGAATCAAGGTCGGCATGCCGGGTCTACCGTGCGCATCTTCCGGCGGGAAGTAAGTCCCTGCGTAATACGGTTTGAGGTCCGGTGTCAGGAACACGCTCATCGGCCAACCGCCCTGCCCGGTCATGATCTGGACCGCTGCCATGTAAATGTCATCAACATCCGGACGTTCTTCGCGATCGACCTTGATGTTGACAAAATGCTCGTTCATCATGGCTGCAATCTGCGGATTTTCAAAACTCTGGCGTTCCATGACATGACACCAGTAGCAGGTCGAATAACCAATGCTCAGAAAAATCGGCTTGTCACTCTTTCGAGCAAGTTCAAATGCCTCATCACCCCACGGATACCAATCCACAGGATTGTTGGCATGCTGCAGCAGATACGGGCTTGACTCGTTGACTAATCGGTTACTCATAGATCCATCCTATGCCGGATGTCTTAAGGGAACAAAGCGTCCGGTTTGTGAATTGGGATTTTGTTTTGAACCGCCAAGACGCCAAGAACGCCAAGGTCGGAGAGAAAACATTCATTTTTCAAATTTGAAACAGTAATTCGTTTTAAGTCACAAACCAGAATGTCTTGTTACATCACCAATATGAAAAACTTTTCTGACTCTCTTAACTTGGTGTACATGGCGTCTTGGCGGTTTAAAAATCAATGCTAAACCGCAAGCGGTGTTACTGCACCAAGCCTTTGGTCAGACGCATGAAGGCGGTTTCGAGGTTGACTTTCTCTTCGTCCAATCGCGTGAGACGGAAGCCGGAGGTAATGAGTTGTTGAGCAAGCATGGAGGGTTCGACGCCTGCCTGGTCATCCAATGTCACACGAAGGGTATGGCCATTGATGGGTGTCACATCGCTGACATGCGGGAGATTTTTCAATAGCAGGTGGGCATCACCGGTGCGTTCAGCGACAGCGATATTGACGATGTGCCCGACGCGGGCGCGATGCAGGATGTCATCGACGGTACCGGTGTATTTGAGTTCGCCCTGCTCGATAATGCCGACCTTGTCACAGAGGTCCGCCAGTTCCAGAAGGATGTGGGAACTGATGAGAATGGTTTTACCCATGCGATGCAGTTCCTTGAGCAGTTCACGAATTTCGATTCGGGCGCGAGGGTCAAGACCCGATGCCGGTTCGTCGAGCAGCAGGACCTTGGGATCATGCAAGAGTACACGGGCAACGGATAAACGTTGTTGCATCCCGCGAGACAGCGAGTTGACTTCCGCATCAACTTTGTAGGCCAGATCAGTCAAGTCCAACACGTCACCAATGACATCACGGGCTTTCTTACCATGAATATCGTAGGCCGCTGCAAAGAACGAGAGATACTCGTGGACCACCATGTCGTCATAGGAACCGAAGTAGTCCGGGACATAGCCAATGACGCGCCGGACTTTACGGGCGCTGACCGGGCCGACGGATAAGCCATCGACGCGGGCTTCCCCCCATGTGGGTTTGAGCAGTGTCGCCAGGATTTTGATGGTGGTGGTTTTACCTGCACCGTTGGGACCGATGAAACCAAAACAGTCGCCCTGCTCAATGGTGAGATTGAGGTTGGACAAGGCTGTGAGTTCGCCGTAGCGTTTGGTGAGATTAATGGTTTGAATCATCGACATGGCGCGTTATTCCGTGGGTTGTGCCTTGGCAGCAGTTTCGTCAGAATTCGTCGGGGCATCAAGGTGCATGATCCAGCGTACCGCCACGCGTCCATGCCCAGCGACCGGTTGGTGATCCACAAGCAGCGGCAACGGCAAAGGTGCGTCTTCCAGATACCCAATGAGGATCAAGCGTGGGAATTGCGTGTGCTTGGACCAATCCAGTTCACGCCCCAGTGACCGCAGGTAATGCATCGGCGAATCCATGTTGATGGTCGTCGCCGTCTTCCAGTACGTCGGAGGCGGGAGCATGTCGTAAAAGCTGAGCATTTCCACGCCGGTGTAGATTTCATTGGACGCCAATTGCAGGTCCGGGTTGTTGGCATGGATCAGGCGTTGCAGGGGTTTGTTGCCATGCTGTAACGTCCAGAGATAACCTTCCCAATCATGCGAAAGTGAATGCGTTGGCTTGACCACCAGTCGATCAATCTGCTGAATCTTGTTGGGATTGATCACGAGGGGCACGCCCGGTTTCCAGTCCGCTTTTTCACGCCAGACCATAGGCGTGCGTCCATTGCCCGGGCAGTAAACAAACAAGGTCGATCGCATCGGTTTGGGCAGAAGATGCGTCAATGAACCTTGCGGGAAATTGTTAACCAGTTGGATTTTGGCATGAATGAGTTTCTCGGATTCATAACCTTCAGCCATCGGGTCACTGGTGTTCGCCTGCCAACGCACGGAAAGCTGCTTGGCGGTCGCACGGAACGGGATGGTCACATCGCCGGGCGCATTACACGCAAAGCTGTAACTCTGCGGATCCAGGAAACCGGTACTCTGGAGCACAGGCGGGAAGCCGGGCGCTGCGATGAGATTCTGATTGCTGGTGGCATTGACGTTGTCCTGCACACTGACATCCACCATGCCATGCTCTGCAACAAATAAACTCAGCCAACTGCTGGCACGGACTTGCTCCTGCTGGGCATCGATATCCAGAATGGAGAAGTGTTCGACGCGCGTGTTCGTCGGACGGAAGAACATGGCGGTCGCCCAGGTGATGGCAGAAAACACCAGCACCGTGATGACGAACGCACTCCATGCAAAACGCTCACGCGACTTATGCTTGAGCACAAAGAAACTCACCGGCCCGGAGACCAACCAATAACCGGCAAAGAGCACCATCGCAATGAGCAAGGCCGCGTTGTACGTGCCCTTCATGGCCACCTGGGGGCCGACGAAATTGCCCATGTCTAGCAGGGAGCGATTGAAAATCGGTGCCATGGTTTTCTTATCGAGTTCTTCTCGGATGCGCGAGCGTGTGAATGCCGGACTCTGCCAATTGGCAATGGTGTGCCAGAGATTCGGACCGTTGGGCAGTGGCGAGAGTTCACGTAGTGACAGGTCAATACCCACCAAGGTCACGCAACCAAACCCGCGCTGCTGGCTGACGATGATCGGCTTGCTGTCGACTTCCGTCCGAGCAAGCACCGCGACATCGCTGCCGGGCCGTGGCGTGAACGTCATCATGTCCATCCGCTTCACATCCGACGTCAAGCCAAGCACGAACGGCACCAACTGATCGGCGACCGGTTGCATGTCCACTTCCGGCAAAAGATCCGCCAACTGGCTGGAGGTCCAAAGCTCCCCCACCGTCGGCAGGGACACCACCAGATGACCGCCCTGCATCACCCACTGTCGCAATGCCAAAAGCATGCTCGGTGAGATGGATGGCGAACCGGGGTCGGGGCTGTCAGGTGTCCAGATGAGCATGCTCAATGCGTCATACCCATACCAGCGATCGGGCATCTGATCAGGCATCAGGCCACGAATCAGGTGCATCGACTCATGCTGCGTGTAAGGCAAATTGGCGGTCTCGCCGACTTTTTCAACATAAGGTTCCAAGCCCAATCGCGCCCGTGAACCGGTGGTGGCCAGGAGCGTGGTGGTCGGCGGAGCCAATGTATTGACAGGCATACCGGTTTGAACCAGCAACGTGCCGGTGAGTTCATCACGGACCCAAACCTGCCAGGCGAAATTGGTGAGATTCTGATTTTGCAGATGGAGTGGTGGAACCGCGTACAACCAGACATTCTGAACCCGCCCCGCAGTGAGCGTCGTTCGACGCTGCGCCATGACGGTGTCCTGGTCCATGTCCTTGATTGACCAGCCGACGATAACCTGCCGTGTGGGTCCATTGGCATTGTCCACGGTGAGGCGCATGGGCGTCCATGAACCAGGCCGGACAATCCCGCCGATACCGGTGTATGCCGGATCGACTGACAATTGAATTGGACTTTCCTGGCCCCAAGTCACAGCCGCCAGGCACAGCAGTACCCAACAGAATATCCCGGATCGAGCAAATGTAAGCATCGGACACAGTTTAGCGATTATTTCGTTGGCCTTCCACGTGTTTATATCTGAAGTTTTCAATAGTGAGTTGTCGATAAGGAATCAACGATGCCATTAGAAGTTCTACAAAGTTGCTGGCCCTATCTGCTGATCCTGTTTTACATGATGGTGCTCGCATTCATCAAAACATTGCTCGGTCACTTCCGTCGTGAAACGGCGGTGCACAACCTTTTGCGTGAATCCAAGACCCGTCGCAACGAATATCTCAAAGAACTTGATCAAAGAATGCATTCCAAATGAGCAGCGTTCACTACCTGAACAAATGCTTATAACCCACTGAAACAATCAGGTTGAAAACAATCATCTCCAATCGTAACAGGCATTTGGGTGACCAGGTGATACCTGTTTTATTAAAAATATTCCGAATATTGAAGTTGCAAAAACAAATTGTCCGATAACAATATCCATCCGACTTGCGGCTCGGGATGTATGTGAGCTGCCGTTTTCAAAACCCGTGGAGAGAATCAACCATGGTCGCCCACCAACGCGAAACACTGTCAGCAACCCGTCATTCCGTCACCCACAAGTTCCAGATCATGGGACACGAAGGCTATCTGACCATCGGTCTGTTCGATGACGGACGCCCCGGCGAGATTTTCATCAAGGTCTCCAAGGAAGGCTCAACCCTCAGCGGTTTGATCCAGGGCTACTGCCGGGCATTGAGTCTGGCGCTGCAATACGGCTTACCGGTCAATGAAGCCACCAAGCGTTTCAAGGGCATGCGTTTTGAACCCATGGGACACACCTCAAACCCGGACATCCCCGAAGCGATGAGCATCATTGACTATGTCGCCCGCTACCTGGACCTTCACTTTGCTGAACCCATGGAAGTCACCGCTGCATAATCAAAGACGCGAACAATCAAACAACATGCGACACCGGCTCGTTTGAGTCGGTGTTTTTTATTGTATTTGTCGTCAACCAACATTGGCAAGACACGCGCAAATGCCAACCGCTTGCGGTTTAGCGCGTCCAGCAGGATTTAAAGCGCTAACGCTGACCGTGCAATTCATGGCTCGCGACACCTTAGCGCGTTGAATAATCCTCAATCCCAAAATCCTGCGCATATACAACGCCATGCGAAGAACGCGAGTGTTGCTACAATCAGCTCATGGAAGAACGCAAGCTCATTGATAAATGGGATATCACCCTGCCGCACCTGCCGACCGTGCTTGCAGGCGTGCGCATTGCTCATTTGACGGACTTGCATATCACGCATCACCGCCATCGCTACAGCCGCATCATGGCAGAGTTGACCACCCATCGTATCGATGTGGTCGCGCTCACCGGCGATTACATGTCCGGCCTGTCCATGCCAGAGTCTTCATTGACCGTAATGAAGCAGTTGATCAAAGAAGTCAAACCACGCTACGGTTTTTATGGCGTGTTTGGTAACCATGACACGCCGGACCTCGTCGAATGTTTCAAGTCGCAACTGGATGTGAATTGGCTTGACGATCAGGCTGCGATGATTGGCGATTTACCTTTGCAGATTCTAGGTGTCAATGGTGATCAGGTCACACGTCCCGGGTCTTTGGGAATTGCCTCACAAATCAAGCGACAGGATGACCAGGCGAATCCGGTGGTCTCCGTGGTGCTCAGTCACTTCCCATGTTTCCTGCCCCTGGCATCGGATATCGGTGCGGATGTGATGCTCAGCGGGCATACCCATGGTGGACAGATACGTCTTCCCGGCTTCGGCGCTTTTGTGAATCATTCGGACATGCCACTGAAATACAGCTCGGGCATGCTTCGTCATGGCAACACGCTTGGCTTTGTCTCACGCGGCCTGGGGGAAGTCGGACTGCCGATGCGGTTTAACTGCCCGCCCCAACTCCCGCTTTACACGTTCCGACGTGGTCCATTGCCCGGCACCCCATGCACCAAGACCGTTGGCATCAACGCATGGTAAATCGCTTGCGGTTTAGCACGTCCCCGCATCACCTGCCATCAACTCTCGCATTGCACCTTCGCCAGCCTGTTTGCCACTGGCCCACGCCCACTGAAAGTTAAAGCCTCCGATGCGTCCATCAACATCCAACACTTCGCCTGCAAAGTGCAGTCCGTTGACGATGCGCGATTCCATCGTTCGGTAGTTGATCTCAGCGAGAGGCACGCCACCTGCCGTCACTTCGGCCGCGTTCCAACCTCTGTCATTGATCACCGGTAATGCCAACGCCGTCAACGCATGTGAAAGTTTGCGACGCGTATCACGGTTAAGTTGCCCAATGACACGATCCGCACTGATGCCAACATGATCACATAAAATCTCAACCATGCGAGCGGGGAAATGCTTTGTGAGTATCCGACTGACATTCAACTTGGGTTCCTGATCCATCAGCCATTTTTCACACGCATCAAAATGCATGTCCGGCATCAGTTGACAAAACAACTCAGCCTTTTGCCCCTGACCATGAGCCATCACCCAGAATCGACTGGCATCCATCGCAACCGGGCCACTGATCCCAAAATGCGTCCAGAGCATGGAGCCGGTGCGTGAGTCAATACGCTTGCCATCAACATGCGTGTGCAAGGTCAAGTCATGCGAAATGCCCGAGAGCTTGGCATGGAAGAATGACGAATCCAACACCAACGGGACGAGTGCGGGATAGGTGTCGGTGACGGTGTGTCCAAGACGTTTGACCAACGCCCAGCCGCTGCCATCCGAGCCACTCTTGGGCAATGAGCGTCCGCCTGTGCAAACCACCACACGCTGCGCGATGATGTTGCCCGTATCGGTTTGTAATTCAAATGGTCCTTTGGGTTCCTTGTCCAGATTCTTGGACATCGGCATGATCTGTCGGACACGGCTATCAGGTTGAATCTGGATCCCTAGCGTTTTGCAGCGGTGAAGCAATGCATCGAGCACGGACTGGGCTGAATCGGTAACGGGAAAGAGTTTGCCGGTGTCTTCTTCCTTGAGTTTCACGCCCATGTCAGCAAACCAGTCGATGGTTTGTTTGACGTTGAATCCTGCCAGCACATTGCGGATGATTTTTTGTGAACCGTGATAATCCCTGGGGACCACGCGCGTGTGGGTCACATTACAACGTCCGCCGCCGGAGACGAGGATTTTCGTCCCTACCTTTTTTGCAGCGTCCAATAGAACAATTTTCTTGTCAGGTGCAGCTTCAGATGCGAAAATAGCTGTTGCCAACCCTGCAGCCCCTGCCCCCACGATCACCAGATCGACCTGATTTGCCAACTTGTTCAATTCGTCATCTCCTGCGGACTTTTTCAAACGTTACAGAGGATAATGAATTGTGTCGATAAAATCCTTGGTATCTTATGCATGATTGAGGATTTTCCGGAGAATGACATGCTCAGACGTTTGATTGCATCACTGGTCCCCAACGCCCCTGCCAAGCGGCGGCAGAAGCGCCCATCCCCCTGCCAATTCCAGGCCCTTGAGCCTCGCTTGCTGCTGAGCACCATCTCCGGGCGCGTCTGGCTTGATGCCAACATCAATGGGATTCAGGACCCGGAAATCAACGGCTTTGAATCCGAGTTTGAAGACGGAATCGCAGCCATCACCGTTGAGTTGTACAACAATTCCAATCAACTGCTCAACAGTACCACCACAGATAATAACGGGCTGTTCAGTTTCACCGGCTTGGATGCTGGCAGCTACAGACTCAAATATGAAACCGCCATCAACATCGACAGCACGGAACATCAACTCACATTCCAGAACGCTACGTTCGGTCAAGCGAATTTGCCAACGATGGACAGTGATGCCAACACACTATCAGGGCAGACCAATGTGATTGTCCTGGGTTCAGATGAAACGGTGGACGATCAAGGCGCAGGCTACGCGCCGGTTTTCAGCCTTGTCTCGGGGACATCCGTTGTGGTGGGACAAACCTACAACTTCGAGTTGGACTTCGCGTTGCCCGATTACCTGACAGGATACCCAACTACGATTGAGTGGTTCGAAGGTGACAGTGATCATGAACCGGCTATCACCGAGCAAACCACCAACAACTCCATGGGCGATATTTATATCACTATCGATTTTGACACCTACGACAGCAATAACTTTTTCGACACCCAATTCAAACGCGATTTACTCCAGTACGCTGCCAGCAGTATTGCGAATCGGTTTGGGGATACGTTACTTGCCATTGAACCGGATGAGAACAACTCTTGGACGATGGGGATTACACAACCGGATTTTGACCTGAGTAGTCTAGGCGAGAATGAAGACGAACCTTACATCGAGATTGAAGGCGGGACGATTGCGCAAAATGAAATTCTGATCTTCACCGGCGCAACAGACCTGGGATCAAGCACGCTGGGAACAGGCGGTCCCGGTTCATACGGCGCTTTTGGTTTCCAGGACTTTTTCGACATTCTGCAAGGTCGGGGGCAAGCTGGAGCACTGGGATCATCCGCGTCTCAAACAGACGTCTCACTCTGGGGTGGTTCCATTCGTTTTGATACGGACTCGAACTGGTACTTCGGCCTGAGTACGCAAGACATGGGGTTCAGTCAATACGATTTTCTTTCCGTTGCCATGCATGAAATGCTCCACGCCTATGGTTTTGGCATCTCCGACTCATGGGATAATCTGGTATCCAATGGTGCTTTTACAGGTACGGAATCGACCTCACTATATGGCAGCAATCCCCCCTTGAACCAGTACAATTCGCACTTCCAAAATGGATTGGCTGACCCGGTCTCAGGTGAAGAAGCAGCCATGGATCCGACGATTACCAACGGTGTCAGAAAAGGTGTCACGTCCATCGACTATGCGGCCGTGGACGATATTGGTTGGGACCTGCTTGATGCACCAACTGTTTCAAGTGGCGATTCTAGTGGTGTCGCAACAGGCACCAACACCTACGATTCCACCGGCTCCAAGACCGTCACTTTCACCATTCTCACCGAATATGGCAACCTCACTTATCAGATTGAGGTTAACGTCCTCGATGCCGCACAGGTCTCCGATGTGCAGATTAATGCAGCGGGCTTTGCAGAGGACACCGATGATCCCGGGTTGAGTTCACCAAACTTCAGTAACAGCATTCAACGCAGCATTCTCAAGAGCGTGGTCTTCACGTTCAATCGCGAGATGGAAGATATCAGTACCAGTGATCTGGCTTTGAAAATCATCTATCAGGATGGGACCAGTGACGATGTTGTGCTCAATAATGCCTTGGTGACCACCATAGACAACACCACGTTCACACTGGATATGCGCAACATGACATTAACCGATGGTGTCTACGAATTAACCATCAAAGACACCGTGGTGGATGCCATCTCGTTGGCCAATCTTGATGGTGATTCCGATGCCGTTGCGGGCGGCGATTATGTCTCCAGCCGTTTCCATCAACTGGGTGGCGACTTCACGGGTGATGCGGTTTTCAATGCAGCTGACTTGGGTGCGTTGCAATATTACTGGAATGACAACCACACTTCTCCGCCGCGATACATCGACGTTAATGGCGATGACACGGTTGATGCAAGTGATCTGGACGACTTTGCAACCTGGCAGACACGTCTGGATTTGACGGTTGAAGAACTCGTTGTTGAATCACTGGCCATCGAGAGTCCATCACCACAACCAAGCAACATGGCCTTGGCGTTGGCTGCCTACCAGAATCAGCAAGCCAATCTCAAAATCGTGCAGTCGGATGATGATTCGGGCGACAAGGTTGAATACGAGGACCTCATCGGCCAGTGGCTGATGTGATCTCACTGCAATGTCGCGACTGTGACATGTCTATCAACATGAACAACGGGATATGTAACCCGTGCCTCAGGAGAGACACGGGTTTTATTTCTCTCTGACATAAGCCAGGGCATCCCCCATGCGTTTGATCGCGGTGTGGATGCGGTCCAGTGATTCATATCCGAAACTTAATCGCAGTTGGCGTTGGCCTTGCTTCGCCATATCGCCGACGGGGTTGACGCAGAAATTGCCGGGGATGTAAATGACCGTCGGATTGCTTTCTGCGTCGATGCTTTGGTTGCCGGTATCACGTGAGAGGAATTTGAAGAAGTCACTTTCAGGATGTGTCTGTGTGTTCTTGAAGGTGAGATAAAAATAGAAACCCGCTCGACCACCAATGATTGATTCGACTTCATCACCAAGATATTGCTCGATCCATTTGCGTGTCTGCACCGCCTTTTCACGGTAACCGGTTTTGACGGATTGGATTTGTTCGGAGGCATGTTGTTCGAGTAACAATGCAGCGACATGTTGATTTAACAGCGGCGCACTGAAACCCGTATCCGAAACCTTCTGCACCATGGCATCGAGAAACGGTGAGGCCTTGGCGAGCATGTATCCCACGCGCAAGGTCGGGGCAAGCGTCTTGGAGAGCGTGCCAATCTCGTGAACGATGCCCAGTTCATCATGCAATAACGCGGAGTCGGGCGTGGGTGTATCCGGATCATGGATCAACTGTTCATAGGCCGTATCCATGATCAGAGGGATTTTCCGACGCTGCTCGGTGCAGAGCTTATTCATCAATCGCAGTAACCCAATCCGACGTTGCGTGGTGAGAATGCTGCAACTGGGATTGTTTACGGTGACGATGTAGACAAAGCTGATCTCTCTGCGACGACTGCCCAATGCTTTGATCTTGTCTGCAAGAATGTCCGTGCGGATGCCGTCGCGGTCTTCAGGAACTGAGAGCAGTTTAAAGCCTGCGCGTTGGAGTTGGTTGGTGTAGATGTAGTACAACGGGTCGGTGGTGACGACGATCCCCTTGGGCAGAATCTGCGTCATGGCATCAAGCAGACTCGTCGCGCCGTTGGCCCCGATGATCATGTCCAGTTTTGCAAGCGACGCTGGCGTGAGATTGCCAAAATGGTGATACGCCAGATAAGTCCGAATGGCTGCGATGAGTTCGGTGACGCCGTCGGGTGAGCCGTAGTTAAACGGTGCGTGAAAATCGTGATGATGGGCGACGATGTGATTGACGGCATCAGCAATAAACTGACGCGGGATGGTGTTTTCGTTGACGTAACCAACGCCAAGATTAATATCGATCGCAGGCCGAAAGGTGTTGGCAAAACTGGCCATCATCTGGGCAACCGGTGAGGGTGTGGTCGAAGCCAGGCCGTAGTCTGAAAGTGAGATCTCGTGCATAAGGTTCATTGTAGCGAAATCCAAGGAGCGCTAAACCGCAAGCGGTTAAAGACATGGTATGATATCCAATCGTATTAGAACTCAAGGATGACTGGACATGATCGATCTCAAAGCGTTACGTGACAATCCCGACCGCTACCGCAAAGGTGCTGCCAACAAGAACTATGATCCGACACTTGTCGATAAGCTCTTGGAAGTCGATGCCTCGCTGCGCGAAGTGATGAGTGAGCAACAGAAACTCACCGCTGAGAAAAACGAGATCGGCAAGAAAATCGGCATGATCGCAGGCAAACTCAAGAAAGCCTCCGATGACGAAAAGGCTGCACTCCAGGCGGAAATGAAAGCCCTCCAGGCACGCCCCAACGAAATCAAACAGGTTGAAGGCGATCTGGTCACCAAGGTCAGCGAACTGGAAAAAGCGCGACTCGACCTTTGGCTCCAAGTCCCGCAGCCGGCGGATGACGATGTTCCCGTGGGCAAAACCGCTGAAGACAACGTACAGATCAGCACGTGGGGGCCGGACTGGTTTAACCCTGAAAAATCCTTCGAAGACAACAAGGGCTTCAAGCCCAAGAGTCACATGGAACTCGGCGAAGCGCTGGGGTTGTTTGACTTTGAACGTGGCGTGAAGATGGCAGGCTCGCGCAGCTATGTCCTCTGCGGCGATGGCATGCGTCTGCACAATGCAATCCTGCGTTATGCGTTTGACTTCATGACCAATGAGAACGGCTTCAAAGCCATGAGCGTTCCCGTCATGGTGCGTTACGAATGTATGGAAGGCACCGGCTTTTTCCCGCATGGTCGTGATCAGGCCTACGACATCGGCAACCCCACCGGCGAAGGCTACTCCCTGCACATGACCGGCACGGGTGAAGTCGGACTCATGGGTTATCACATGGGTGAGATTCTGGAAGAAGACCAACTACCCATCAAGATGACCACTGTGAGCACATGCTTCCGACGTGAAGCCGGTGCAGCGGGTAAGGACACGCGCGGCCTGTATCGCATCCATCAATTCGACAAGGTCGAACAGGTCGTCATCTGTAAAGCCGATGAAGCTGAAAGCCGTGATTGGCATAAGCAGATGCTCGGGTTTGTGCAGGAACTGCTCAAGCGTCTGGAACTCCCCCACCGCTTACTGCAATGCTGCACCGGTGATCTTGGCCCCAAGAATGCGGACATGATCGACGTGGAATGCTGGATGCCCAGCCGCGGTGAAGTGGCAGAGGATGGCAGCACTGCCGGTGACTGGGGCGAAACCCACTCCGCCAGCCGATTGTACGACTACCAATGCCGCCGGTTGAATCTGCGTTACCGCGACAAGGAGTCAGGCAAGACCGTGGTGTGTCATGCCCTGAACAACACCGTTGCCGCCAGCCCGCGTATTTTGATCCCCATCATGGAGATGTATCAAAACGCCGATGGTACGATCACGATCCCCGAAGTCCTCCGCCCGTATATGGGTGGGGATGAGAAAATTGGGTAAACAACCGGCTTTTCACGCCTATCGTTTTAAATCATTGCTAACAAAATGATTGCAAATTAGCATTTGACATGCTAAAATGGTCTTCTTATGCCCACATCGACCAAATCCAAGAAGACATCGTCGGCAAGCGGTTCACGCCGTAGCCGTTCTGGCCGTTCCACTGTTGCCGCGATCAGCAATTTTTCCAGTGCTCAACGCTGGTTATTGCAGCATCAAAACCATGAACGCATGCGCGTTGTCCCCTACAACGAGAAGGCTTTCAGTCTTGATCGCATGGAGAAACTACTCAAGCTCATGGGCAACCCCCACAATGAGCTTAAGTGTGTTCAGATCGCAGGGACCAAAGGCAAGGGTTCGACCTGTGCGATGCTCTCAAGCATGCTTCAGTCCTGTGGTTACACCGTTGGTCTGTTCACCAGCCCGCACCTGGTGGACATGCGTGAACGCATCACTATTAACGGTGAAATGATCAGCCACGGTGATCTGACCGAGTTGTTTAAGCAGATCGAAGTCCACGAAAAGAAGCTGGGCAAAGACAACCTGCCGACGTATTTTGAAGTCCTTACTGCAACTGCTTTGCGATACTTCGCGGATCAGGCGGTGGATATCGTGATCCTGGAAACGGGTCTGGGCGGACGCCTGGATTCGACCACCGTGGTTACCCCCATGGTCTGCGGCCTGGTGCATATCGGCCTGGATCACACCAACATTCTCGGCGATCGCATCACCGACATTGCCCGTGAAAAAGCGGGCATTCTCAAGAAAGGCGTCCCCGCCGTCAGCGTCGAGCAGGCTGAAGAAGTCCGCGGTGTCTTTGACGAGGAAGCTGGCAAAGTCGGCGCAACCTTGGAATACACCGGTGATCAGATTGACTTCTCACATCGCTTTGAAGCCAACCGTGAGTTGGGCCCGCATACCCGTGTGAGTCTGACCACGCAGACAAGCAAGTTTGAACATCTGCCCGTGCCTCTCAAGGGTGAACACCAGGCACACAACTGTGCTTTGGCGTTGGCTTTGCTGGACAAGCTTAAATCCCATGACTTCTCGTTTGAGCAGGATCGCATCGTCGAAGGTCTGGCTAAAACGCAGCTTGCGGGCCGCATGGAACAAGTCTTTTCCGAACCACGCGTGTTGATCGACGGTGCGCACAATGCCGACTCGATTTACGCTTTGATCCGCTCGCTGGGGGCTCATATCAGCTATGACTCGCTGGTGGTGATCTTTGGCTGTGGCCAGGACAAAGATGTCAAAGGCATGCTCAGTCAGCTGAGTCTGGGTGCTGATAAGGTGATCTTCACCCGCGCCAAGCTCAACCCGCGTGCCTGTGAACCGGCAGACCTGCTCTCACAGTTCAATGAACAGTCAGGGAAGATGGCGCAGACCGCTGCGAACTTGGAAGACGCCCTGCGTTTGGCCAGCCGTGCGGTGAGTCGTGAAGACCTCATTGTTGTCACCGGCAGCTTCTATCTCGCAGGTGAAGCCAAGAAGTTCTTCATTGATCTACCGAATCGCAAACCGGATCCGACACCTGCCCATCGTCGTATGCGTCGCCGATAATCAACATTTAACTGGGGGTTTACAGACATCATGCATCCGGGCTTTCACGCAAGCAATGCGTTGTATATCGTTGGCACAGGTTTACTGTCCGTCGGTCTGCTGTTGCTCATTGCAGCGATGATCCCTCAACTACGAAATCTGATCAAATGGCCCAGGCGCTACAGCGGTTGCATGCTCCTGATCGGCCTGATGATGCTGACGCTATCGACTCATTTTCAGCGCGACCAGCAATCCCTATGCAAGCAACTCTGCACGGCCATTGATCAGGGGCAGGACCAGGTTGTCGTTAAAATGCTGATGCGTCATCCTGGCTTACGCACACAATGCATGGACGGTATCCCCCTGATCCACCGGGCAATCCGTAGCAAGCGTCTTGCGATCATGATGGTGGTGTTGACGGATGAAAATCTTGACATCGAAAAATGTGACCCACAGGGCAGGACGCCTTTGATCTATGCGTTGGAGCTGAAACAGAAGTTTATGGTTTCCACCCTGCTCTGCCGAAAAGCCGATATCAATGCCAAGTCACCTGACGGCCGAACCGCCCTTGAAATGGCTGAAGAACTTGGTCATGATTACGCGCGTTTGTTTGAACTGCCTTATTGACCTGGAGATTTCATGCACCGATCCAAATGGTTGATGATGTTGCTCCAGATAACCCTTGCCCTCTTTGGCATGTTCATGATGCTTTACAGTGTCCGACTGATTATCTCCAACGAACGATCAAACGCAGTGATCTGGTTTTTCACCGGTTTGGCTACACTGCTGATCTCCGGCGGACTTCAATATTATGAGTATCACATGGGTAAGCAGCGGCGTTAAATCATCTCCGATTAAGCCCCATCACCAATAACCAACAAAAAACGGCAACCCATCAAGTGATGAGCTGCCGTCGTATGGATAGGTCAATAAAACCGATTAAATCAGGTGTACACACCCCACCGGATTATTCGGGCACGGTCATGGTCACGTGCACGACGCCTTCTTCGTTCTCAGTTTCGACATTCAAATTCGAACGTTTGAAAATCTTGAGCATGCCCGCATTTTCTGAGAGCACGTCTGCTGTGAATTTCTTAATGCCGCGACTCTTGGCCACGTCAACGAGTTGCTCGAAAAGATAGCTACCCAGACCTTGACGTTGGAAGTCGTCACGGACGATAAACGCCAGGTCCGCTTCGGTGCCATCCTTCTGAATGAAGTAGCGACCGATGGCTACGATCTGCAGCGCCTCAATCGGCCCCGCCACGCCAACCAAAGCCACTTCGTTCTGGAAGTCCACATTGCAGAAGCCCTGAAGCTTGTCGTGAGGCAGCGCCTTAAGGGCATGATGGAATCGCAGGTAAACCGTCTGCTCACTGAAGGAGTAGAACATGTCACGGATAAACGGCTCATCATCAGGACGAATCGGGCGAACCATCACACGGCGACGGTCAGGCAATTCATGCTTGGTCGTCAACGATGCCGGTGGTGGCGGCGTGACGGCAGGCAGAATCTGGTTGGGGTAAACCAGGTGACGATGCTTGGCAGCATGGAGCAACTCACTACGGAAGTTGGGATGCGCGATGTTGATCAATGCCATGGCACGCTGACGCATGGACAGACCATGCAGATAGGCCACGCCGTATTCGGTGATGACATAGTTGACATCGCTACGCGGCGTGCGGACGCCGGTGCCTGGTTCCAGTTCGCTGACAATGGTCGAGACGACTTGTCCGTCTTCGTTTTTCATCGTCGAGGGCATGACGATAAACGACTTGCCACTGGTGGAGTAGTTGGCACCACGGATAAAGTCGGCCTGGCCTGCGATACCGCTGGTGAACTTCGTGCCGACCGAATCACTGACCACCTGGCCGGTGAGATCGATCTGCGTGGCCTGATTGATACAGACCATGTTGTCCTGCTTGGCGACCACGCGGAGATCGGAAGTATAGTCCGAGCCCTTGAGGACGATTTCAGGATTGTTGTTGATGAACTTGTAGAGTTCCTTGGAACCGACGCAGAAGCTGGCAACGACCTGTCCCTTGTCCAGCGTCTTGTTCTTGCCTGTGACCACGCCTGCTTTGATGAGTTTCATCACGCCATCGGAAATGAAACCCGAGTGCACGCCGAGGTCTTTCTTGTCGGTCAAGGTTGCTGCAATGGCATCCGACAAGCCACCGGTACCAAACTGCACGGTTGAACCGTCACTGACCATGGGATTGACGTAGGCAGCAATGGTTTGAGCCACTTGCGGATCACCATCCCAGCCACCGATTTCCGGCAACTCTTCGTCGTGAATGACCAGGGCATCAATCTTGTCGACTTTGATCAGTGAGCTGCCACCGGTGCGCGGCATGTTCTTGTTAACCTGTGCAATGACGATCTTGGCTGCATCGACGGCAGCCAACGTCACATCGACACTCACCCCCAAAGAAACATAGCCATGTTCATCCGGTTCGGTGACCATGATCACAGCCACGTCCACCGGCCAGCGACCGGCGGTAAAGAGTCTGGGAACGGAGGACAGTGACACCGGGGTGTAGTCCGCACGGGCCTGGTTGACCGCCATTTCCATGGACTCGTTGCCGATGAGCAGCGTGTTGCAACGGAAGGTGCCTGCCATGTTGGCTTTGGCGTATGGGGTGTCACCGAGGTTGTACATGGTCATCAATTCGATGTCATCAAGCATGCCTGCCTGAGCGGCCAACGCGCGGGCCAACTCGCGGGGTTCACCCGCAGCCGAGCCGATGACAACACGACTACCGGGCTGGATTTTTTTCACAGCCGTCGCCGAATCGACGATTTTTGAAGCATACTTTTCTTGCCAGGAACTCATTCGTCACCTCCGGACAAAATAATGCGAGCATCAGCAGCCATGCAGCCTTCGCCCTTTTCAAACACCACAAGCGGGTTGATGTCCAATTCAGCCACCTGTGGGAAATCCACAACAAACTGGGACAGTTTCAGCAGTGACACAAGCAAGGCTTCCTTGTCAGCAGCCTTTTGACCACGGACCGGATCAAGCAACTTGGCACTGCGGGTCTTGGCGATCATGCGTTTGCCGTCCGCTTCGTCCAGCGGAGCAACATTGAAAGCCACGTCCTTGAAGACTTCGGTGTAGATACCGCCCATACCGCACATGATCAACGGGCCTAAGGACGGATCACGCGACAAGCCCAGAATCATTTCACGGCCTTTACCGAGCATCTTCTGAACCAGCACGCCCCATATCTCAACATCATCGCCCATGCGTTCCTTGACGGTCTTGATCATGGTGTTGTAGGCATCGCGGACTTCATCATCACTATTGAGATTCAAAGCCACACCGCCGACGTCGGACTTGTGCAAAATCTTGGGGCCGGCAATCTTGAGTACCACCGGGCCATCCATCTTGCCAGCAGCTTCGACGGCTTCGTCGGCATTGGCGGCAAGCTTGAACGGCACAGTCGGGAAACCGTAGGCATCGAGCACCTGCATCGCGTGCGCTTCAACCAAACTGGTGATGCCCTTATCCGTCAGATCTTTAAGAATCTTGGCGGCAGCTTCCTTGTTCACCGAGACTTCGCGGCTGCTGGCGGTCGTCTTGGTCCACTCGGCGAAACGGCACTTGGCCATCATCGCACCGGCGGCACTTTCCGGGAAGGTGTAGGTCGGGACGTTGTACTTGCTACGCAGTTCGTTGGCACCTTCCTGCACTTCGCCAGCACCCATCAGACAGGCGACCACCGGCTTCTTGCAGAACTTGCGCGTCTCACCAATTTCCTTGGCGATCTGCGTGGTGTTCGTCATCGTCTGCGGGGTCACAATGACCATGATCTGATCGACATTGTCGTCCGCTGCCACAGCGTCCAAGGCTGCACGGTAACGATCGTGACGCGCGTCACCAATCACGTCCACCGGGTTCTTGAAGGAACCGGCAGCAGGCAGTTGGAACTTCAGACTCTTGATGGTGTAGTCTTCGAACTTACAGAGATCAAGACCGCTGGAAATACAGGCGTCCGTTGCCATGATGCCCGGGCCACCAGCGTTGGTGACGATGGCAGTGCGACGACCAGCCGGGAGAACCGGATCACTGAAACAGGCAGCCACGTCAAAGAGTGTTTCCACGCTATCGACACGAATCACGCCAGCCTGTTCAAGCAGTGCGTCGTACACTTCGTCGGAACCAGCCATCGAACCAGTGTGTGATGCGGCCGCGGCGGCGCCTTGACTGGTACGACCGGTCTTGATCATCAGGATCGGCTTGGGGTTCGGACCACGGGTGATTAACTGTGCAGCATCGACGAACTTGCGACCGTCACTGATAGCTTCGACATACATCAGGATCGCCAGGGTTTCTTCGTCTTTCCACAGGCTGAGCATCAGGTCCACTTCGGAGATATCAGCTTTGTTGCCGAAACTCACGAAACGGGAGAAGCCGATGCCACGGGTGCCTGCATAGTCAAGCAGCGCAGAACACAGGGCGCCGGACTGACTGATCAGGCCGATGTTCCCACGGTTGGGCGTCAACGGTCCGAAGCTGGCGTTCATGCCGACTTCCGGATGCGTGTTGATGATGCCCAGACAGTTGGGGCCGAGGATGTTCAGGCCGTTTTCGTCTGCGTAGGCCTTGAGTGCTTTTTCACGTTCGACGCCTTCGCCACCGACTTCCTTGAAGCCTGCGGAGATGACCACGAAGTTTTTCACACCCTTGGCAACACCCTGCTTGATGGTCGGCAAAACGTACGGGGCTGGAATGACAACGACGATCAGGTCAAGCTGATCGTCGTCGATTAAGTCCAGAGATTGTACGCAGCGGATCCCAAACAGGGAGCGAGCTTTGGGGTTGACCGGGTAGATTACGCCTTGGTATCCGCCGTCGATCAGGTTTTCCATGATGGCGTAGCCGACGGAGCCTTCTCGTCGAGATGCGCCGACAACTGCGATTCCGCGGGGGGCAAAAAGAGGTTCAAGGTTACGAAAGTGAACTGCACCTTCTGCCGAGTCCGCTGGACTTTCCGATTGATTAAGAGTGGCTGTCATATACTCCATTTCCTTTGCATGACAGGTAAAGCCAGTGGCCTGCACACTGAGGATTACACTTATAAAAAGATGTCTAGTTCGGATATGGTTGTCCGAATCAGGCCTTCTGTCAAATCAAAGGTGTAAATTAGCCGTTTAGAGCAAACCTCAGGCCGATGGGAGCAATCGCTGGGGTGAGATTCCCTCAATCAGACCGGTGCTGACTTTTCAAGCTCTCTCCGGGCAATTATGATGTACCTTTTACCAGACAATTGCCCAATATTGGACGCTCAACAGATGCAAGCACCGGACATTATCAACAAACTCACCGAGAAATTTGGCGACGCCATTGCAGAGCGCTTTCCCGAGGACCAGCACCCGCGTGTGCATGTCGCACCGGAGAACTGGCGCAGCATCGCTGAGTTCCTGTACAACGATCCGGACCTGGCTTTTGATTGGCTGGCCTGCATCTCCGCGGTGGATTACGTGGCGGACAACGAACTGGCTGCTGTCTACGAACTCCGCTCCACCAAGCATAATCACTGGTTCTGCGTCAAAGTCATCGTCGGTCGTGATGGCACGCCGACCGTCCCTTCCGTCTGTGATCTGTGGCCCGCAGCAGACTGGCACGAACGCGAAGCTTACGACATGATGGGCATTATCTTTGATGGTCACCCTGACCTTCGACGCATCCTCCTGCCTGAAGACTGGGAAGGCTTCCCGCTCCGCAAAGACTACGTCTTCCCCAAACACTACCACGGCATCCCCGGCACGTACGAAACCGACTGGAAACAGCGTGCTGACTATCCGAACTAATGGTCAAATAGAACCTCACGCTCGCTTCGTTTGAGTCGCAGAAACGCAAAGTTAAAACAAGAACTCGTTAAACACGATTAACTCAACCTGAAATGCATTCCCAATTTCTTTCTTTGCGACTTGGCGTCTTTGCGTGAGGAAAGACCTTACTACATGAGGATTGAATCAATGGCATACAAATCCACCAGTTTGTTGTGCATGTTATTAATTTGTCTGCTGACCGGCTGTGCTCATTCTGATCTTGTTCACCAGACCTCCAGTATCGACGCCTTGCTCCAAGGCGAATACGGTCCACTCATCTCGGTTGCACAACTTAAAGAGCAAGGCGACACCGGCATCGGAACCTTCGAACATCTCGATGGTGAAATGCTCATGCTCAATGGCATCGTCTACCAGATCAAATCCGATGGCACGATTCACCAGCGAGACAACGCAACGCAAATCCCCTTTGCAACCGTCAAATTCTTCAAAGCGGATCAGACTTTATCCATCTCAGACGATCTGACATTTGCTCAACTCAGCAAACAACTCGATCAACACCTGCCAACAGAAAATTACTTCCATGCGTTTATCATCCGTGGCACATTCAAGTCCGTTAAAACACGTAGCGTCCCCAGGCAAACACCGCCTTACCCACCATTGATTGAAGTCGTGAAAGTCCAACCGACATGGACATTTGAAAACGTCACCGGCAGACTCGTCGGATTCAAATGCCCAACCTTCTCCAAGGGGCTCAACGTTCCCGGCTATCACCTGCATTTTCTCCGCGATGATCACAGTGGTGGCGGTCACGTGCTGGACTTCACCACCGATGAGATTCACGTGCAGATCGACAGTTCCCGTCAATGGCAACTCACCTTGCCCGACACGGATTTTTTCCGTGAGATGAATCTGGCCAAAGACCGCAGTAAAGAATTGCACAAGGTCGAAAAAGACCGGTGACCAATCATAGTTCAGGTTCTTGCCACCCCATTCGCAGCAAATCGGTCTTAATGCCGCTACAGATCAACCTTCTACTTCTGTTGGTATTTCGCAGTGTGACTGCCATAGATGCCTTACGCCGTTGTCCCATCCACCAATGAACCATGGATCGGGCGTTTGGCGCACCAGGCAATCACACGACGAACAAATGCCTGTGATGCTGCGGGTTCATATGTTGCAGCACTGTGCCCAAGCAGGGATTGGACCACGCGCGATTTATTGACTTCATACGCCCATGCCAATGGTTCATCCGCGCCGGTGATATTGGACCTGGCAACCAGCAACGGTTCCTCGATCGGCACATCACCATGCTGACGCCAATACAACTCATCCGTGACATCAAAGGGTTTGAGACCCGCTGCTAGCGGATGTCGACCTTGTGGTCGGACTTCAAACGTGCCGAACTTGTCATGGTGACTGCGCCCCGGTGCAATGTCGCGGTGTTCCCAGACGCGCTGGACCAATGTGCGATACCACGGCCAATCACTTTTACCATCGGTTTGGGGCAATGATGCATGACAGGCACCATTGGCAAAGTGATGGACGAAGACACCGCCACCACGTTTGGTGAATTCTTCGATGGCATGCTTGGCCTGATCTGAAAGCCCAACAGGATCATGCCAATTGCACCAGTTGAGGACCAGCACATCACTGTCCTGCAAGTCTGAAACCAGATCATCCGGGCAGGTTGTCACCCGTGTTTGAATCCGATCATCATCACCAAACACACGCAAGAGTGCGCCGGTGGTTTCCGCCCAGTTATGCCAACGGTGAGCATTGTTGCCACTGAGCATGGTCACGCGAATTGGCTTAACTTCCGGGCCGTCTGCAACGCGATGGTTCACTTCTTCACGTTCAGCAAAGGCAACCTGCAAACCTTCCTCGGGGATGTCCAAGCCTGCACTCCAGGTGATCCCGTTGAGCACCAGGGTTCGAAGCCCATCCACACGGAAGATGTCGAGGCTGTGTCCCATGGTTGTGCCGAAGCTTCGACCACCGTCTTTGCGTTCAAGACACCAGGCAACGGCTTGCTCTTCCGGCTCATTATTTTTAGTTGGTAAAGCACGAATTTGAATCAGCGGCACCGCATCAGGATGGAATGATAATTGATGATAAAACTCTTCACGGAGTTTGGGGCTGCCTACACCATTGAGAATGGGATGTTCCTGTTGCATCCGATCAAACAGAGATGCGGCCCATGAGATTTTCGAACTCCAATCACGTTTGCCGTTTTGTTCCCAATGGAAGATCGCACCTTGCCAATCCAATGCATCCTGCATGTCAGCTTCGCTAGCAAAGGTTGCAAAGTGAACCGGGACAAGTCGCTGCCTTGAGCAAGTTGTTGCTTGCGTTCAGGTTGCAAAGTGAACCGGGACAAGTCCCATGCCTTGAGCAATGCGTTTTTTGAGTTGTTGCTTGCGTTCATCATTGCGTAAGTGTGATGCTTCTTCATACGGCAGATCACCATCACGTCCATCACTGATAACCACCAGACAGTCCGCGGTGTCAATGACATCTGCTTGCCAATCATCATTTTCAAGACGAGTGATTTGAATCTGCTCCGCCAAAGGCGAACGCAGCAGACAGTCGTGAAGCAAACGTGCCTGAGCCGGATAGTCGTGAATGCCGTTGTCATCAGGGCCATGACTTTTTTTCCCAGCCAACAGGACAATGTGTTTTTTATCTGAATTCATTTGATGTGTTCCGTGCGTGTTCAAAGGTATATTTTCAGCAAGACCAATCCAAAACGGTGGTCAATGGGCCATCGCCCTGCTGGGTTAAGCGATCATAAATTTTCTGACAATCACGTGGGGCGCCAACTTCGTAAATGCCATCGACATTCAAACGTTTTTGATCAAGCATGCGTAAGGCACCTTCAAAGTTACCCCAGATACTCGCCCGATCAAAGTCACCACGATGTCGGGGAATCTCCCATTCCCAACCACTTCGCACATGCAGGTAGCGATGGAAAATCGCATGCGTTAATTCAAAAGCCTGCACATCGGCTTTACGTCGCCAGGGCACACCGATCAGGGAAAGCTCCCCGCCCTTGCGAAGTGACTTGCTTGCATCAACGACAGCCTGTTCATGGCCTGTACAATCGATTACCAGATCCATGTCGTCCCGATCCGGCGTCTTATCCAAGACCGTACAAAAACTGTTGGACGCCAATTGCTCGCGGCGTCCTGCAACGGGATCAACCGCAAAGACATTGTAGCCACAGCAGTCAAAGAGTCGGCTTGCCATATTCCCCACCAGTCCTAACCCCATCACCAGGACATTCGAAGGCGGGCGCATCCGGGTGGTGGTCAAGGTCGTCATGCTGATCCCCATGAAACGTGCACAACACGCTGCTTTGGGATCAAGCGTCTTGGGCAACTTGGCAAGAACATTGGCATCGAGTTTCTGATAGCTCTGGTGCCTGCATAGACAAAACGCATAATCACCGGGTGCAATGTTTTGAACCTCTGAGCCGACACGTTCAACCCGCAGAACAGACGCATAGCCGATACCACGCGGGAAATTTTCACCGAGTAAACAACCTTGAATCTCGGTGCCGGGGCTGATCATACTTGCCACGGTGGGACCGGCCACCTCGTTGGGTTCGAGATGATCCATGTCATCCTGCTGGGTTTGTAATTCAACTTTCCCCTTGGCAGTAAAGATGATTTTTCGGATATCCATTTCGTGCTCTCCTGTGGACTTTCGTATATCTATTTATCCATACCAACATGTTGCTGATGGATACGACGTGCAAATATGTTCACAAATAATGGACTTGTTTTGAATATCTGCTAATCTCTATTGCATGCCTGAAAATCCTGTCTTGCCCCATATGTCCGAATGGATGCGCAGCCTGAGTGTGCAAACGCTCTCTTGCGGGCAAATGCGCACAACTGAGGTGTTGAAACACGAAAAAATCGTGGATGCAACGATTATTGCCATGGCGGTACGTGGTCGATATGAAGTGATGCATAGCGGGCAACACTGGATGATCCAACCCGGTCAAACCATGATCGTCCCAAGCCAGACCCCGGTGACGATCATCCATCACCCGGATCGGACTGGCACCATGCAGGCCAAATGGGTGCATCTGCATCTGACACTCCATGGCACAATTGATCTGCTTCGACTGTTTAACCTGCCTGGCAAACTCACCGCCAAGCCCAGTGAACTGGTCAGTGAGGTCATTGACAGACTGCATCAAATCAAATCTGCTATGGACCATGCACAGCAGTATGACCAACTGCTACTCTCACATCAGATGGCGACCACCCTCGCCCGACACCTGATCAAGCGGGGCAAACTCTCTGAACAGCAGGTTCGCAAGATGCAGCAGTCCGCCCAATTGATGCCTGTTTTTGAAGCGATTGCCCAGCATCTGGACAAATCCATCACGATTGACGAGTTATGCAGTTGGGCTCATCTATCTGCTTCACGTCTGCATGCCGTGTTTCGTGAGGCCACCGGTTTGGCCCCGATGCGCTATGTCATGCAGGTCCGTCTGACACAGGCAAGACAACAATTAGCCTATTCTCGAAGCACGATCAGCCAGATCGCCCAATCACTTGGCTTTGTCAGTCCGTTTCATTTCAGCCGCGTCTTCAAGACCCATGTCGGCATGAGTCCCAGTGAATATCGGAAACGAAATGCCATCGATCAACATGGCATGTGATTTGCTGTAAAAATATGGAAATGCTTGACCTGCATTGGTTGAAAACCGATAAATGGTAATACCGCCCAACACCAAGGAGGCCACATGTCCAAAAATACCAGCAAGAAAAAGTCCGGCAAAAAAGTTTACGACGAGCAGGAAGCGGATGAAAGACCCAAGCTCAAAAAGAAGTTCTACGAAAAGGAACTTCAGAAAATGCAGGTCGAGCTGGTCAAGCTTCAGGAGTGGGTCAAGAGCCAGGGACTGAAAGTCGTGGTTCTTTTTGAAGGACGTGATGCTGCTGGCAAAGGCGGTACGATCAAACGCATCACCCAATCACTCAACCCACGTATCTGTCGTGTCGTGGCTTTGGGCACCCCCACCGAACGTGAGAAAACACAATGGTATTTCCAACGCTATGTCCCGCATTTGCCCGCTGCTGGTGAGATGGTGCTTTTTGATCGCAGTTGGTATAACCGTGCTGGCGTCGAACGCGTGATGGGGTTCTGCAGCGAAGATGAATACAACGAGTTTATGCGCAGTTGCCCTGAGTTTGAACGCATGCTCATCCGTAGTGGGATCATTCTCATCAAGTACTGGTTCTCGGTCAGTGACAAGGAACAGGAACGTCGATTCCAATCACGCATTGATGATCCGACCAAACGCTGGAAGCTCTCACCGATGGACCTCAAAAGCCGACAGATGTGGGTCGAGTACTCCAAGGCCAAGGACAAGATGTTCGGCATCACCGACACGAAGCAAGCCCCGTGGTATGTCGTTCCTTCGGATGATAAGAAACGTGCCCGACTCAATTGCATCTCGCATCTGCTGAGTATGATTGATTACAAAGACCTGACGCCCAAGCCCATCAAGCTGCCCCCCCGTCAGGATGACACCACGTATGTCCGGCCGCCGATGAATGATCAAACTTTCGTGCCACAGAAGTATTGATGCCAACGGCACCGAATATCACAATTCAAAAAACAAAACACGCTGACGCTGCAAAACGTCAGCGTGCTTTTGTTTCTGATAGCAGGCAATTACATCAGCTCAACAATCTGCTGAAGATGTTCGTGTGCCTGCGATTCAAGGTCAATGAGTTGGCCGATTTTCTGAACCAGGTCATTGCGTCCTTGCCCATTCTCAAATCCGTCTTTGCTGGTGTCGGTCTGTTCCAGCAGTCGCACAATCGCTTGATAATCTGCGATAGCTGTCTCGAAAGCCTGCATTGCACTGGACCGGTAACGCAATGCCATCTGCCTGAGATACGCAATAGCAGCTTTACGATTGCAGATCAGATGCCCTCGAACGTTGGCACTGTAGTAATGTGGGCCAGCCAATTCCGGATATTTAAGTTGCTCCTGCCAAAGTCGCCACGATTTGATACCACTGAGCTTGCCGGGATAGGCGGAAAGATCAACTTCGTCACGTCCCAATGCGATAGCATATTCCAATGCCTGTCGATCAGCTTCATGACGCGTGATCGTTGAGCAACTGCCATCAAAAATGGCGACGTTCCATGGGTATTGCTTCATGCGTACAAGCTCGTTTTTCTCAACGCATGTCAACTGCCCCAATACGTCGGGTTCACCTTCATCCATGGCCGTAATCAACACGATATCAACACAACAATCTCCCAGCACAGGAAGATGCTCATCCAGAGCCTGACGAATCGTCCGACGAAAATGCTGGCGATAATATGCAGCAGGATCGCGATCATAAGCCTTGTAATCACTGGGTAAGAAGGTAATTTTCTGCCCGTGGATCGCATTGATAAATTCCTGTCGCGTCCGTACCCCCCAACTATCCAAAGGCCAATACCCCATATCCAATTGCTTGAGATTGTTACCAAAAGGATGCAACAGTTCGTCAGCCTGGAAGATGAATGCAATCCCGGTATCACCTGCCATATCCACGATATCAACCATTGCTCCGACATAGTCAAGCATCATGACCATACCTGCGACCCATCGGTTTGTATTGGGATACCCGCCAGGAACATCTGGTAGTTGTATTGCCTTTCCCTGAAGCGTCTGAGTGTAACCTTCAACAGGATTAATCGAGGCAACGGTTTTGCGCAAGTGATGCCAGTTGCTAAAACCATAATCCATCGCCAGGGCAAACTGCATTTGTGCCAGCTTGATGGGCATTCCAAAAATCACCTCGTCATCCAAATGAGTCAAATCGCGCATGTGACGGAGCACAGGCAAGACATCCTGATCACGTTGAGCATGTGCTTTAAGCAATGCCTTTGCTTCGTTTTTGAGATGCGAGAGTTGGGGTGAAGGCGGTAAAAAACGTGTCATCTGAAACCTTCCTTTCAGGTTCGTGTCCGTGGTTTGCTCAAGCGGACTAAAAAGAAGGTCTATATGTCAATCAGAAGAAAATTGAGAGTGAACTGAGTCCTTTCCGCAAACCAGGCGGCATCTCTCAATGCCGTCTGGAGTATACCAACAGGGGTTTAATTCTCAAGACTTCACGAACACTCAATCCAATTTAATTGTTAGTTGTTTTCCCTCTCGGGTAAGTGACGTACGAAGTTGCCTGGATTGGCCGTTGGTAGTAACAGTGATGTCATACTCACCAAGAAAGCCGCGAAGTTTTGCATCACCCTGGCTGGACGTGGTGACCTGTTCGTTGGTCCACCATTGGTTGAAGACTAAATCCTTGTACACCTTCAAACCCTTTTTCTCCGACCAATCCTCGTTGTACAACGGGCAGTTTTTCTTCCAGTGTCGACCGTCCCAGAACCCCCAGAATACGATACTTTCAATCGCAGGATGAGCGAAGGACGCAATCATCACATCGCGGAGATACATGGCTTGGAGTTCTTCGTCATCGTTGAGGACGTCCAATTCCGTGATGGCAATGGGCACATTGAACTGATCATAAAACCGATCGTAAATCTCCCACATGCGCAATGGACTGGCTGTTCCGACACCAAGATGCCCCTGCATGCCGATGCCTTCGATGGGCGCTCCTGCTTCACGCAGGCGTTTGATCCAAGATTCGAAGTTGGCAACCTTCACGCCCGAGAGGATCGAATTTTCATTGATGAACATCTTTGCTTCCGGGTCGAGTTGCTTGGCTAACTTGAACCAGTTGGCAGCTTCTTCCACGCCAAGGATGTCCATGAAATCGTGATTGGTTTTGGGTTCGTTGAGGACGTCCCATTCGGTATGCACGCCGTTGTTGGCAGTGACAATATCACGGATGTGCTTGTTGATTTCGTCTCGGAGTTTATCCGGTTCATATCGCAACACCTTAAGACGTTCAGGTGATCGACTGAAACTCGGCCAAACGAGGGTGTGGCCACGCATTTGGATGTTGTTGTTCTTTGCCCAACGGATCGCTTCGTTGATGGCCGTGCGGTTCTTGGCGCCGGACTCCCAGGTGCCCCACTTCATACCGTTTTCAAGGACAGCAAAATTAAACAACTCGGCTGCACGTTCCTGGTATTGTTTGTTCCGCGGATTCATGCCATAGAAAAACCAGCGATACACAGCGGTCCCCCAACGGAAAGCATGGCGGGTCATTTTCACATCGACTTTGGCATTGCTGACCGGCTTGCCATGACTGTCAACCACGCTGATATGCATATCTGCCTTACGAATCTCCTCAATGCGTTGGGCAGCGACTTTCCGCCAGGGCGCATCGTCTTCATGGCCGTTGTAAAGTTTGGCTTTAACGGATGGCAAGGCATCGCTGGCAATGTCCGGGCCGTAGTTGTAAAGACTCAGTCCGCCGATCTCAAACGTCTGTGGATTAAAGCCGAATTGGAAACTGAATGCCGACTTCCCGACAGGTAAATCACGTTTGGCGGTGTAGACACGCTGCACCTTATGCCAAGTCTCACCGATGAGAAACCGGTTGGCAATCTGGATCAACTTGGTCCATGGGTCTTCATCCAACTCAAACGTGGTCAGGAATGATGTCTCACCAAACTCGGTATCGATGGCAACACTACGGACCCAATACGTCAATAGCAGCTTATCGCCCTTGCGAACCGGCGCGGTGCCTTTGCCACGAAGCTGCATATCCCACATGGCGTCAGGTTGTTTGGTGTTGGTCACACGGACAGCCTGCTTGAAAGGTTGGCCGGAGACTTCAAAACGTGTTGCGGTGAATTGGTCAGTGTTGCGGAAGGGTTTGAGTTGAGCCAATGGATCAGAACCCAGCAGACTCACGCCTTTGATGCCTGCATATTCCGGGCCGTCACCCGCGGGCAAAGTCATGTCGCTTGAAACAGGCGCTGCACTTGATGTTGATTGCGAAGATGTGGTATCAAGTTTCTTTGCAGGTTCCACGGTGATGGATTGGGATTGATCGTTGACCGGTTTACCGTCAGCATCCAGTGCTTGAACACCAGAAACGACGCTGATCCATTGGACATCCAGTTGCCCCTGTTTGACGAAGTACAAAGCAAGATGCAGTCGAACACCTAATGCGCCGTCTGGCACATCGAGTGTTTTGGAGATGATGGACCAATCGTTGCTGGTGCCTTTGAATGTTTGGATCGCCTGGTAGGGTCCGACCTTTTTATTGTTCTTGTCGACGAACATAGCCTGCACCGTGCCGGACTTCCAGGGTTTGTTGCCGGGGATGATGTTTCGCCAACGGACATTGGTGCTGATGGTGATTAGCTTGGCACCTTTGAGACCGGTGTACTGTTCGAGAACACATTGGCCATCGGCTTTCTGGACTTCCAGGAACGCGTAGGTTTGGCCGTCCTGTTTGACGGGTTTGGGACTGCCGTCTTTGTTGTACCAACTGTCGATTTTGCCGTTGCCGTCTTCATCAAGCAACCGGGGATTCTTGACCAGTTGGACGCCTTGATCCGCAGCAGTTGTTGCTACCGTTGCTGTCGACTTGTTAGCGGGCTTGGCGACAGGTTTGGGCACAGGTGCGACATGACCGTCAATGGTGCTGCCGTCCGGTTGGTATGCAGTGTTACCGGGGGTGATGGAAATCCACTGGGCATCGAGTGTGCCTTGCTGGACGTAGTACAACGCCAGATGAATTCGCAGTCCCATGGCATCATCCGGCGCATCGAGCGTCTTGGTGATGATTTTCCAGTCCTTGTTGGTTCCCTTGAAAGTTTGGATGGCCTGGTAGGGTCCGGTCTTCTTGTTGTTCTTGTCGACGAACATAATTTGGACGGTGCCGGACTTCCAGCCTTTGTTGCCGGGGACGATGTTCTCCCAACGGACTTTGGCTGCAATGGTGATCTGCTTGGCACCTTTGAGTCCGTGATACTCTTCGAGGACACAGCCTTTGCCCGCTTCGGTAACCTGCAAGCTTACATAGCTGCCGTCTTGATCGGTGACGAGCTTGGGTGAACCTTCCTTGTTGTACCAGCCGTCGGCTTTGCCGTTGGCATCTTCGTCAGCGAAGGTGGGATTGGGGACAAGTTGCACGAAATCCTGTGCATGGGTCACGGTGAGACACATCATGACAAGCCAAATGGTCAGAGTGATCGCTTTACCTGAATAACAAGGCATTGAACAAACTTCCTTTCACACAATCTGTGATGATTATTGCGGGATATGGTTGGGGCGCATGTTCCGACAGAGAATTGAATCGGGTGTTTCGTGGCTTGCATGTCCGTCGACATACAAGGCGTTGGTGACCCATTGACCGTTGTCGCCATAGGCACCGGCTTCTCTGAAACGGACTTTATATTTGGGTGACGAGTCGGATGTGCCGTACCCGTCGGTGTTGTTGCCGATGTAAACCAGAGCCTGACTGTTGAGATCGGTGCTGCTTGCGCTATAGGCTTTACCGGTGGGAGAATAGCGATCCCAGAATTTCCCGAAGCTGGTGGATTCAGGATTGGATTCACTGCTTAGCGAACCATCCATAAAAACAATGACTTCAGACTCCCGTCCAATATCGCCCAGGTGCATGTTGGGAACACCACTGCTGCCTGAGCGTTGCATGATGGCCGGGTTGCTGGTGTACTGCCATTTCGCATCAGTATTGGATTGCCAACGTGCATTGGCGCATTGCACAATGGAGACATTGTCATTGAGATACTGCATATAGACTTTGCGATATTGGTATTTGTAGCTGTTGGCCAAATCAAATGCCCATGGGAATGCATCTTTGCTGTCACTGAGATACATGTACTGGGCAACACCGATTTGACGTAAGCCTGTGAGACATTTCAGGCCACGGGCAGCTGTGCGTGCCTGCTTCAATGCGGGTAGCAGAATGGCGATGAGGATGGCAATGATGGATATCACAACCAGTAACTCAATGAGCGTAAAGCCACGACAGAATGTGTTTTTCGGGTTGGTTTTCATCACCATCTCCAATAAACGATTCGGCGTCAAGACATGCATGCTTTTTCGCCGGTGTCTCTCTTTATTTGCATTTCAAACAGTTGCTGGGGGAACGATGCTCCCAGCTTCGTCATAGTCAAACGGCAAGGCAACGGGTTCGTTGTCTCCCTGCCCGGTGTCGATCCAATCCAATAACATCGTCATGGCAGCACGCCCCACCTGCTCAAACGGGACCACCAATGTGGAGATCGGAAGGCCGGTGGCAATACGACATGGTGACGTCGCAAAACAGATAATCGAAAGATCCTCAGGCACACGAAGTCCCAACTTCATCGCAGCGGTGTAGACACTGACTGCTTCCTGCTGCTCGTAGCAGACAACCCCTGTCGGACGCTTGGGCGACTGAATCCACTGCATGACATTCTCCATGCCAAGACAAATGGAAAAGCCGTCGTAATGCTTGTTGAAAGTCAGCTTCAAGCCTGCATCTTCAACCGCATCAGCTACGCCCCGGCCTCGGTCTTCGATGGAATAGTGACGCTCACCGTGATGACTCAGATATCCAATGTGCTGATGCCCTGCTTCCATGAGCATGCTTGCTGCACGGTACCCCGCATCATGATCGTCAGGGCGGACACAGTCGGACTTGAGTTTGACGTTCAGCCAAACGGCCGGGAGCTTGTAAGCGCGGACATGGTTGTAAAGCTTTTCTGAGATTTCCTGGTGAATGTTGATGAGCAGGCCATCGGCGGACCATTGCTTGAGTGCGGGTGGTTCAAAGTCATCGCGTTCAAACTCCGCACAGGTGTGCTCACTGACCATAACGCAGGTGTCACATTCCTGCGCAACCTGCTGAGCGCCGGAGAGTAATAAGCGTGGGAGGTTTCCCGCCCCTTCGTCGGCTGCCCCGAGTAAGGCGATGTTGCCGAACTTGCCGGTGCGCATGGTCCGGGCTGCTGCGTTGGGACGGTACCCATGATTCTGGGCCGCTTCAAAAACACGTTTGCGTGTGGCCTCGCTGACCCCGGGATACCCCGCCAACGCCCGTTGGACGGTCATGCGTGAGAGTCCCAGTTCGTTTGCGAGTTCAGCTTGTGTACGAATCGATTGCGCCATAATCCAGTATCTCCTGTTGCATGATTGTAGCACGTGATAGTATCACGTGCTACATTTCAAGACATACTTTTTCACTTTAAATTATATGTATCTATTTTAAATATCTTTAAAGCAGAATATTTTTTTAGAATGATGATACATGCAACCCTAAAGAGCCTAATCTCATCATTGACAGTCAGTCCGGTGAGTGACGGATATTTTCTATCTTTTTCCTGATACCTGCTTGCCTTGTGAGATGTACTTGGGAATAATGAAAAAGCGGTTTCTCAATTTGAGAAAGCGGTTTTTCACGAAAGATTGACAATCATGTCAACCCTAGCGGCTTCCAATCAGGTGACTTTGGCGGATGTTGCTGCCAAGAGCGGTGTCTCGACGAGTTCGGTGAGCAAGGTACTGAACCTGCAGCCTGAGCAATATCGGATGAGTGATCAGACACGCCAACGGATTCTGGAGGCAGTTGCGGAGTTGGGCTATCGTCCCAATTTCCAGGCACGCTCCCTTGCCAAGGGTCGGTCGCATAACATCGGTATTTTGTTTGAAGGCTCCCTGCCAACGATTCTGCGTGACAACGATTCGGGCATGCTCAGCGGACTTGAGCCGATTCTCAGTGATGCGGCCTACCAGATGGTCTTCATCCCGATTCGACAAGGCTCTGACGAATGGAAGCAGATGCTCTCAGACCGTCGCGTGGATGCCTGCCTGGTGGTTAACAAGCTTGAAGATCATGTCCGCCATGTCCTTGAGCAACTGCGTATCCCTGCAGTGCTGGTCAATGGTTTGACGGATGAATCCATTCCGACATGCAATGTCGACAACGTGGGGATGGCCAAGGCACTCACCGAGCATCTGCTTGAACTGGGACACCAACGCATTTGGATGTACACCAACATTCATGTTCACAAGCACCATTCGGTGGCCGAACGTGAAAGCGGTTATCAGCAGGCCATGACGGAAGCTGGACTCCGTGAACAGATCAATAGCATTCACATGGAATTTGATGCCTTTGTCGAGAAGCTGGTTCATGCGCCGCAACGCCCTACTGCGGTGGTCGTTTACCAACACCTTGAAGCGGTGCGTTTACTTCAGGCCTGTTGGCGACATGACATCACGGTGCCTGACCAACTGAGTGTTGCGACGTTTAACAATGCTTATCCGGCTGCCCATGTGATTCCACCTTTAACGACGATGGCATTACCCATGGTTCAGATGGGGGAACATGCTGCACGTCTGTTACTGGAAATGATCGAGAACGGGTGGGATGACAAGGCTGTTAAAACAATCCCCCGTTTTTCAGGTTGGCATCTGGTGGTCCGTGAGTCCACCGCACAAGTGACGGCATAAGACGTGAACCATGTCTTGCATTTTGGAGTGTCCATGAATCGCAATTTTCACAGAATATTTTCAATCACAACTGCCCTGCTGATGGTTGGTTTACTGCTTGGACAGGTTTCATGGGTGCGTGCTGATGTTCCAATCAACATGCTGCCAGCCGGTGGCGTGACACAGTTCAAACTCAACGCCAAGTCGGATAAGGCGCATGTGCAGGTGGTCCCTATCACGGGTCAGGCTTTTAACCGCGCGATCCAGGCGACCACGGTGGTGCGTCCTGCCAAGGCCTATGAGTTGCAGGTGCTTTGCCCGATTGCCAAGCCTGTAAAAAAAGGTGACGTGCTTCATGCCACATTCTGGATGCGCTCCCTTGCATCGGAAGACGAAACAGGTGACGGCGTGAGTTTACTGCTGTTTGAAAAAGTCGGCCCGCCCTGGAATCGATCGATCCAATTGCCATTAACTGCCAACAGTGATTGGCGTGAGTTCAAGGTCGCCTTTGCCAGCAGCGATGACTATGCACCGGGTAAGGCACAGTTGATTTTCCGCATTGGTTATAAGCCACAGATCGTGGAGTTCGCCGACATTAATCTGGTTAATTACGGTGACAGCAAAACCGTGGAAGAACTGCCGGGGACGAAGATCACCTACACCGGTCGAGAAGCCAACGCCCCCTGGCGGGAGGAAGCAGCCAAGCGCATCGCAGAGCATCGTCAATCGCCGATGCATCTGGTCATCCATGATGCCAATGGAAAACCGGCTGCCAACGTGCCTGTCACACTCAATCTCAAGCGTTTGGCCTTCGACCTTGGGACCGCAGTCAAAGCCCGTGACCTTGCAGGCGACAATGTAAACCAACTGAAAATGCAGGCGAAGATCAAGGAACTGTTTAACTGTGTTGTCCTTGAGAATGACTTGAAATGGAAAGCCTATCGACCTGAAAATAAGCCACTGATCGATAAAGCCCTTGCATGGTGCCAGGCCAACAATCTGCCGGTCCGCGGGCACACCATGGTCTGGCCGAGTTGGCGGACCAATCCCAAAGCACTGAAAAAACAGTATGAAAACGATCCGACGGGTTTGGCTTCTGCAATCGCTCAACGCATTGACACCATCGGCAGCAACTTCGCCGGTCAACTCTATGAATGGGATGTGATCAACGAACCCAACAACCATCACGACTTCATTGACATGCTCGGTGTCGATGCCATGTCTCACTGGTTTAAACTTGCTCGCCAGGCGGATCCCCACGCCGTGTTGTATCTGAATGAAACCGGTGTCCCCGTCTCCGGGCCAGGCGCACCGGTGTATGACAAACTCTACGAATACATCAAACGACTCCAAGCCAACAACGCTCCCATCGGCGGGATCGGCATGCAGGGGCATGTCGGTTGGAGCATGAACAGCCCGCAGCAACTTTGGCAGATATTTGACCGCTTTGCGGACCTGGGCCTGCCGATCAAGATCACCGAGTTTGATATCGGCGTGACCGATGAAGAACTCGCTGCGGACTACTATCGTGACTTTTACACAGCCTGCTTTGCTCATCCCGCAGTCAACGGCATTTTGATCTGGGGGATCTGGGAAAAAGACAAAGGCTACAAACCCGAGGCTGCAATTTACCGCAAAGACTGGTCGCCTAAACCCGAAGCAATCGCGTTGGAAAAGCTCCTATCCCAATGGCATCAACCGATCACTGCAACAACCGATGCCGATGGGAAAATGAATGTCCGTGCGTTTCATGGCAACTATGACATCGTGATCCCAAAACAATCATCCAAGCCCATCCAAACCGTCACGCATACATCCCAAAGCTCGGTTATCCAGATTGATTTACATGATTGAAGGTGCGTTAACCATGATCAAGCCCACAAGAAAATCAGCATTCACACTCATCGAGTTACTCGTGGTGATCAGCATTGTTTCCCTGCTCATTGCGATTCTCCTGCCGGCTTTGGCCAACGCACGCAAGGCGGCGCAGGCGATGTCCTGTCTGGCGAATCTCAGGCAGATCGGTTTTGGTTTGGCGACCTATGCCGGTGACAATGAACAGACATTGCCCAGCGGGATGATGTATGGCGTTCCATATTCAGAAGGTGCAGGTCGGTGGTATCAGAAGATTGATGCCTACATGGCCAACAGTGGTCCAAGCAGCTTTGACAATGATGATATCCTGCCGGTGTTTCGGTGCGCCGAAGCGATGAATCAGGACGGGCTGAGTCATTACTCATCACACGGCGCGATGATGCCTAACACGTCACCGGGTCCCAATGATAAACGCCGTCCGTACAACTATGACGAGATCAAACGCCCCTCGGAAGTCGTATTGATTTTCGAAGGTGGTCTTAACACCAAGAACGCCTCCGCCGTTGCCAACCAGGTCAATCGTACCTACATGAGTTATGATCCGTCGACCAACAACAATATCGCCATCAATCAAGGCCCCAACACCGATTACATCTCCGGCTACATGCGCTTCCGACATAGCTCAAACCAGACGGGTAACTTCCTGTCACCAGACGGACACGCCCAGGCAATTCGATTTGGCCAAGTGCTGCGTAAGCATATGCAGGTGGAAGATGTTGGCGGACATAAGTTCTAAATGGCATTGCCATTCATGCTTGGTGACAGCCCATTGATTCAGTGCAACAAATTCTGGAAGTCCGCAATGAATACGCGCCGCGTACCATTGACAAATCCGTTGAAAGTCACGAATCGCCCTGTTCGATCCCATGCTGGATGCGGGTCCACACGCAATGCAGAAATTGATCTCTGCTGTGGGGTCTGACTATTGATTCGGACGGCACAGGATTCGGTATCCTGCATAAGATCAATCCAACGCAGCGGCACGCTGCCATCCCCAAAGGCGATCGGCTCGTAGATGTAGGTATCGCTGAGCACATAACGTTCGCCGGGAACCACGGTCGGATGTCCTGAGCCGGGGATCGTCTCATGCATTTTGCGGATGTCGGTCCCGTCATATTTTGCACGAACCAATGCGAGCATCCCCTGATCTTCCATTTGAAGGTTCATGGAGATGTTCTCACCATCCGGGAACCAGGTCGCATGATGACCAGGCCGTTTCCAATACGCCGGCCCAACCGCACAGTGCATGTCACTGCCATCAGGCTTGATCGTCAGCCAGGCATAGTCCACAGCCTTAAAGTCATCGTGAAACATATTCCACTGATCTGCCCCGCGTTTGGGATACCAGCGGAGACTGAGCATCAACCGATCGGACTGGGCATTGAACTTGCTGTGAAAACCGTAAATTTCATAGCCGTTGGCCTGCTCCAAAGACATATCAGGATTGGCACAGAAAAACAGGTCATGGATCGTTGCCAGTATCCGACTTTCACCGGACGCGGTATCCGTGATGTAAAAGCCATCATCCTTGGTTGGACCAACGAAATGCTGCATCTTGTCCGTTGGGATGCAGACACCATAGCCGGGTTGGGTGCGGCGCATGGTCCGCATGTTGGCTGAGATCAGATATCGGCCGTCAGGCGATGCATGATAAACCGTCCCCTGCATACGCTTTTTCTCTCCGTTGATCGGATCGAATTGCCAGGCAAAGGGCTGCCAAGTCTGCGTGTCAACATCATTGAAGTACAGCGCATGATCCGTATCCCCCCAATTGATATTGGCACCAAGCTGTGTTTCCCAACCACAGGTCTGAGCAACCACGCGATCTTCACCGGTCTGCAAATCCACCACGCAGACATCGCCTTTTTCACCGGGCTCAGGTAAACGGTCTTCAAACGGCAGGCGAAACACAGCCAGATAACGCCCCGACGGACTGATCGGTGAGGTGTCAAAAAAGCGATGGATCGCCCCACCACGATCCGGTGTCACGCACCATACGGGAACTTGTGGATTATGTTCCAGATAACGAGGAAATGCAGTAAACATCAAACCAGACTCCTTGAGATCAATACCAATAATGCAGCATTGTAGCCTTTGATTTGCTGACAACCATCCTCAAAGTCCATCTGGAAGGACAAAGTTAAAAAAACTTGATCAGTTATTCAAACCAGTAGTACTGACTGATTAAGTCCCCAAAGACGGAAGCCGATACTCCATTTTATGCAACAATTAAGACCCATCCATGTGTTTATCGGGTCTGATGTTGATTGGTATGTATCACCCGCGAATCAAGCGATCGAATGAACGGCGATGGAGGATCGAACATATGAAACTGGCAAGTAAAATGATTGGGGGGAACCAGCTTCTGTTTGTGCTGCTGGCAATCGTTCTCGGGGGGTTGGCGGTCTATTCGCTCAGTGACCTGGGCAAGACGATTCTCAGTGACGCAACCGAATCGGTTCAGGACCTGGCATCCAACACGCTCATTGAAGGCACACGTAACGACTCAGAGTTGATCAACTATCAGATCGAATCAACGATTCGTGACGTGATGCAATTGTCCGAATCAGAAAACCTGCGCGGTTACCTGACTGCCAGACATGGCAAGAACAAAGTCTGGAACGACCTTGCCAAGACCGAAGTGGTCCGACTTGTCGATGACATGGTTGAAAACACCAAGGTTCAGCAAGACCTGCGCCAGCAAAGCGTGATCCGTGGTTTGAATGTTGCCCGGAGCATCGTCGCCGATGCCGGTGGTATTCGCATGTCAGAAGAAACCGTTCAATGGGACGCCATTAACCAATACACCAAAAATGCCACGCCGATCGATCTTCCCCAGATGCTTGTCGGCGAAACGTCGATCCCCAAAGACAACAGCTTTGAAAACTTGATGCCTGTCGTGGACAAGGCAACCAAGATCATGGGGGGTACATTCACCATCTTCCAACGCATGAATGATGCAGGCGACATGCTGCGTGTTGCGACCAGCGTCAAGAAACTCGACGGTACCCGTGCCATCGGCACCTACATTCCGGCGATCAATCCGGACGGCAAGGAAAATCCCGTCATCAAAACCGTCATGAGCGGTGAAACCTTTTACGGTCGTGCCTATGTCGTCAATGCCTGGTACATCACCAGCTATGAACCCATCACCGATCACTCAGGCAACATCATCGGCATCCTCTATGCAGGTGTTCTTGAGAGTGATAATAAACAAATGCAGGAATTGATCGCTAAAATCAAAATCGGTCAATCAGGCTATCCATTCATTCTCAACAAAGCAGGTATCCTGCTCAATCACCCCAAAGAGTCACTCATTGGCAAAGACGTTGTCAAAGATCTGAAACTCGACCTGTTCACTGAAGTCCTGGAACAATGCAATGAGAATGAAGTGCAGTTCCTTGACTATACTTTTGAAGATCGAAAGAAATTCGTTGCCTACAAGTATGTCCCGCATTGGGATTGGATCATCTGTGGTAGCGGTTACTATTCCGACCTCACAGAAAAAGCCGCACTCACAGCCAAAAGCTTTGCTGAACTGGAATTTGTCTCGCTGGCCAATGTCTCGACGATCAAGAGCGATCAAGGCGACATCATTGGATACTCACAAGTGAGATTCATCGATCAAGACGGCAACGAGTTAATTAAAATCGTCAACGGCAAACAACGGGATAACTTTAACAATCATGCTGATGACGATTGGTTCAAAAATACAAGCCAACTCAAAAAAGGTAACTACTACATCTCAGATTTGATGCTTGCCGAGAATACAGGCAACGCTGAAATCCGTATTTCAATTCCAGTCTACGATCAGAACGATGGCTTCGAAGGTGTCCTGGCTTTGAACATGAACTGGCAGATGACGCAGGAAACCCTGAGTAAACGCGTCTATGGCAAGACAGGTTACGCATTCATTCTCAATCATGCTGGTGTGATGGTGTCCCATCCCAAGTATTCACTCAAAGACAATAACTCACTTGCCGATCCGAGCAATGGTGAAGAGATCGCCAGAATCTTCAATGAGAAAATCTCCAAAAACCAAACCGGTGTGGATGAATATTCATTTGAAGGTGTCACGAAACTCATGGCCTTCCGCCCAAGTAACATTGGCGATCACACTTTCTACTTCATTGCAAGTATCCCACGCAATGAACTGTATGGCACCATCGATGATATGCAGGCCTCGACCCAAAGCACGATCAAGCAGACCGTCTGGCATTTGCTGGTTGTCTCACTGGTCATGCTTGTTGTCGCATCACTGGTCAATATCATTATCAGTCGTGGCATCACACGTGCCATCATCAACATGGTCGAACGTCTCAAGGACATTGCACAGGGTGAAGGTGATCTGACCCGTCGTGTGGATGACAGTTCCAAAGACGAACTGGGTGAAATGGGCAAATGGTTCAATACCTTTATGGATAAGATTCACGGCGTGATCAGTGAGGTCGTCAAGAACACCATGCAGGTCGCTTCCGCTGCCAACGAAATCGCCGCCTCCAGTGATGAAATGTCTTCAAGCATGAGTCAACAGACCGACCAGACACTGCAGGTTGCATCGGCAGTCGAACAAATGAGTTCAACGGTTGCAGAGGTCGCCAACAAGAGTGCCAACGCCTCCAAGACCGCGCAGGATGCTGGTACGCAAGCTCGCGAAGGTGGCGAAGTTGTTCAGGACATGATCAATGAAATGCGCAACATCTCAGAAGTGGTCAATCGCACCGCGGTGTCGATCAACGGCCTGGGTGCTCGTGGTGAGGAGATCGGGCAGATCATCGGCGTGATTAACGAAATTGCTGATCAAACCAATCTGCTGGCATTGAACGCTGCCATCGAAGCCGCTCGTGCCGGTGAACATGGGCGTGGTTTTGCCGTCGTGGCTGACGAAGTCCGTAAACTGGCAGAACGCACGGTTCAGGCTACCGAAGAAGTTGCCAAGTCCATCACCGCCATCCAGACTGAAACCAACCAGGCCGTCGAACAAATGTCCGAAGGCACCGAACGTGTCAACGAGGGTGTGACCTACGCGGAGAAAGCAGGTAACGCCCTGGAAGCCATCGTCAATGGTTCCAAGCAGGTGTCGGATATGATTCAGTCGATTGCTGCAGCCAGCGATGAACAGGCAACAGCAACCCAAGAAATCAGTCGAAGCCTGGATACCATCAACAGTGTCACCCGTCACTCGTCCGAAGGTGCCCAGCAGGCCGCCTGCGCAGCAACGCAACTCAGCGAGAAGTCCGAGCAACTGCGTGCACTGGTCAGCCAGTTCAAACTTCACGACCAGTCAACCGGCAACTGATCTCATTCACAACACTCAATTTGACCACAGCGAGTCAGAAATGGCTCGCTGTTTTTTTGCGCATCATAAACCCGTCAGATTCGACCCTCGGTCTCATCTGGCGGCTTGTGTTGATCAAGGTGACCAGTGAATCTATATCACATGTTGTATTGCCCTACCCCCTCATTCATTCGGTCATCTGATCGCGCATAAAAAAAGCGAACGTCGTAAATCAGACGTTCGCTTGGCGTAGATCGTACTTCTTGATCGTAACTTTGAGCAATAACTCAAAGTGAATGGATTAGTTGTTGGTCGATGCAGGCTTGACGTGGACCTTGCGACCCTGGAATTCGATCTGACCGTCGGTCAGTGCGAAAAGGGTGTAGTCCTTGCCCATGCCGACGTTGAAGCCGGGCTTGAACTTGGTGCCGCATTGACGGACGATGATATTACCGGCTTTGGCTTCCTGCCCGCCGTAAAGCTTGATACCACGGAACTGCGGATTTGAATCGCGGCCGTTCTTGGTTGAACCTTGTCCCTTTTTATGTGCCATGACGGTCTTCCTTGCGTTTTGGTACTGTCAAATCATATCTGCCGTCAGCCTGTTGGCCTGCAGCGAGTCGAATATTGTAACAAGTTCTTCACGGGATGCAAGTGTGCATTTTATCCCCTGAACACGACGACTCAATCCCCCACTCAAACGTGACCTTCTGAGACGATCATACAGTCTAAAATCTCAACAATGTCGATTTTGGATACATCTTTACCTCTTACTGAACAAGCATATAGACAGAATTATCTGAAAAAAATCAAATTCAGACTTTTATATCTTTATTTTTCCAAAATAACCGATAAACTCTACCGGACGTATTTGTGTTTACATCCACACTAACACACGTACTGGAAAGCCAGATGAGTCGGTCGAGCCATGTGATCCAGCCACAGAGCCGACGCCAATTTCAGATTCAAGGTCAGGTGCAAGGGGTTGGGTTTCGCCCTTTTGTGTTCCGTCTGGCCAGCGATTTGGGCTTGAGTGGGTTTGTGCGCAATGAACCGCAGGGGGTTTGGGTTGAAGTCCAGGGAGACTTTGATTCGATTCAGCGGTTTACTATCGCTATTGAGCAAGATCGCCCGACACTGGCTAACTATGACCGCTTTGTCTTTGAGGATATCCCCGTCAAAGACATTCCCACCAACAGCCCTTTTGAGATTCGTGCCAGCATTCAAAGGCACCGTCGATCCAAAGCCATCAACAAGACCGTCACCGTCGACACCGCCGTCTGCCCGGACTGTCTTGCGGAGATGCGCGATCCGGACAACAAGCGTCATCGCTACGGTCTGATCAACTGCACCAATTGTGGCCCGCGATTCTCCATCATCACCGATGTCCCCTATGACCGTCCCAGTACATCGATGGCACACTTTAAAATGTGCTTGCCCTGCATGCAGGAGTACACCGCCCCACGCGATCGTCGCTTCCACGCCCAACCGACAGCCTGCCACGACTGTGGTCCGCAGGTGAGTCTTGTGGATGTTCATGGTCAACCTGTTGACGGTGATCCTTATGAGAAGACGGCTGCCATGCTTGCTGCCGGTCGGATCGTCGGCATCAAAGGCATCGGCGGATTCCACCTTGCCGTCCGTGCGGATGATTCGCAGGCAGTCCAACGGCTGCGTGAACTCAAGCACCGTGAACACAAACCCTTCGCCCTGCTGTGTCGGGATATGGATGTCGCTCAAAGCCTGGTTAATCTCACCAAGCTGGCCAAGACCCACCTGCAGGAGAACACGCGTCCGATCGTGCTTGCAACGGCCAAAGATCCCAACCAGTTCCCCGGCGTGAATCCGGGCACGGATCGGTTTGGTGTCATGTTGCCATACACCCCGATTCAACATCTGATTTTTGATGCCTACGAACAACTGGATTGTGAGCCGGTGGACGTGCTGGTGATGACCTCTGCCAACATCTCAGGCGAACCGCTGATTCACAGCAATGACGATGCACTGACTCACATGGCAGGCATCTGCGACGCCATCCTCTGGCATGATCGCGATATCGTCCGCAGCATTGATGACTCGGTTCTGCTGAGTATGCAGATGTCTGAGACTGAAGAATACATGCTGCCGATCCGACGGGCACGCGGCTTTGTGCCTTCCACGCTCAAGCTTCCATCGGCAGTGGCAACACCGGGCTTATGTGTCGGGGGTGAACTTAAAAACACCGTCGCCCTGGTACGTGACAATGAAGTGATTCTCAGTCATCACATCGGTGACCTGACGCACACCAAGAGTTACCAGTATTTCCAGACCGTCATCGAAGACCTCTGTCGTCTTCATGACATCAAACCTCAGTGGATCGCTCACGACCTGCACCCGGTGTACATGAGTTCGCAATACGCCCGGTCACTGGCTGCCCGTTGGGATGTCCGGCTATTAGGTGTCCAGCATCATCATGCCCATGCCGCTGCCGTCCTGGCGGAACACAAAATCACCGAACCGGCGTTGGCGCTGGTCTGTGATGGTGTGGGCATGGGTGAAGATGACACGAGTTGGGGTGGTGAGCTGATTCTCTCTAATGTCGCGGACTTCTACCGCATGGGGCATCTCAAGCCGTTGATGCTGCCCGGCGGCGATTCGGCTGCCAGGGATACCCGTCGGTGTGGCTTAGCATGGCTGAGCCAACTTCCGGGTATTGATCTTGATCAAAGTGAAATCGTCAAACGCGTCGTCACCGACGATGCCAGTCGCATGATGCTGGTGAACATGCTCAAGCGCAATGTGAACCTTCATCCGAGTTCTTCTGCCGGTCGATATTTCGATGCGGTAGCCGCGATTCTTGGCGTTTGTAACTTTAATCATTACGAAGCCCAGGCACCGATGGCGCTTGAAAAACTGGCTCGAAGTAATGATCGCGATCTGCCGTCTGCATCGCTGTACAACATCAAACATGGCGTGCTGGATCTGACACCACTTCTTGGTGCGTTGATCCTTGATGATGTCAATGCGGTTTACGGGGCCGACTTATTCCATCAGCAACTTTCGCGTGGATTGGCCGAGATGGCCATCATCCAGGCGATGCAAAGCAAAATTGACGTGGTGGCACTTTCCGGTGGTGTGTTCTGCAACAGTCTGCTGACACAACGCGTCACCGAATTACTCCGCCGCGCGAATTTACAGGTGTACATCCATCAGCAGGTTCCCGCCAACGATGGTGGTCTGGCATATGGTCAGGCGGCTGTCGCTTCTGCCAGAATAGGAGGTCCCGTTTCATGTGTTTAGCCGTTCCCGCCCGACTTGATGTTTGCAATGATGATCAAACCGCCTTAGCCGATCTGCATGGCAACCGTGTGGAAATCTCCACCGCGCTGGTCCCCGACGCTACCGTTGGTGACTGGGTTTTGATTCATGCCGGCTTTGCGATTCAAAAGCTCACCGAGCAGGAGACCAACGAGATTTGGTCCGTACTTGAGGAGCTTGAACATGAGTAATCATCTTGCACAAAGCCAACATTGGCTCAAAGCCCTCAACGAATCCGCCAGCCAACTTGCCGATGATCAACACGCCAAGTTCATGGAAGTTTGTGGCACGCACACCATGGCTGCGTTCCGCTGTGGGCTGCATAGCCTCACACCCGACAATGTCACGTTACTCTCAGGTCCAGGTTGCCCGGTCTGCGTCACCGCTCAAGGCGACATTGACCAGATCATCAAACTCGCTGAGATTGATGGAGCAACGATCTGCACCTATGGCGATATGATCCGCGTGCCGGGTCAATCCTCATCACTTGAACGTGCACGCTCTGAAGGTGCGGATGTCCGTGTGGTGTACTCCACGATGGATGCTGTCAAGCTGGCTCAGAAACACCCTGAAAAACAGGTTGTTTTTGCAGCAGTTGGTTTTGAGACCACCGCCCCTGCCACCGCTGCGGCCATCAAGTTGGCTGCCAAGCTCAAGCTGGAAAACTTCACCGTGCTGGCATCTCACAAATGGGTCATGCCTGCGATGATGGCATTGCTTGCTTCAGGTGATATTGACATTGACGGCTTTCTGCTGCCCGGTCACGTTTCCGTGATCATCGGCACCGAAGCCTTCCGACCCATCGTCGATCAATACAACCTGCCATGCGTGGTCAGCGGCTTTGAAGATTTCCAGATGACCCAAGGCCTGGCGCGACTCACGCAGCAGGTCGTCGCTGGCAAAGCCGAGTTGGTTAATGACTATCCGCAAGTCGTCAAACCCGGCGGCAATCCCACAGCTTTGGCATTACTTGATGAAATTTATGACACCTGTGATGCCTCATGGCGCGGACTGGGTGTGATCCCCGGATCAGGCATGATGCTCAAATCCGAGTTTGATCAGTTCAATGCTGCCAAGCGCTTCAACCTCGATTTCATCGACACACCGGAACCCGCAGGTTGTCTGTGTGGCGATGTCATCAAAGGTATGGCAACACCGGCCCAATGCAAACTCTTTGGTAAAGCCTGCACGCCCATCAATCCAATCGGCCCATGCATGGTCAGTTCCGAAGGAACCTGTCAGGCATGGTTTAAGTACAACAGAATCGCCAAACCCCAATTACAGGAGGTTCCCGCATGAACAACACCTCCGAAAAATCAACGCCGTCCATTCTCGACCGCAGTCGCATCGTGCTGGCGCATGGTGGTGGCGGTCAACTCACCGATCAACTCATCAGCGAAGTGATCCTGCCACGACTTGGCAACGAAACACTCAACGAACTGGATGATGCTGCCCTGCTTGATAGCGGTCGCCTTGCAATGACCATCGATAGCTACGTGGTTGATCCCTGGCAGTTTCCCGGTGGTGACATCGGCCGCTTAGCCGTCTGTGGCACGGTCAACGATCTCGCCGTCAGTGGCGCCAAACCGTTGGGTATCGCAATGGGCATGATTCTCACCGAAGGCTTTGCCAAGCGCGATCTGGAGACAATTCTGGATTCCATTCAGCAGGCCGCGACCGAAGCCGATGTCCGCATCGTCACCGGTGACACCAAGGTCATCCCCGGCGATGGTATCTTCATCACCACAGCAGGTGTCGGCCTGCGTGAACCGTCAATCAAACTGGCCACGCGCTACATCCAACCTGGTGACAAGATCATCATCAACCGCCCCATCGCTGAGCACGGCTTGACGGTCATGCTCGCCCGGGAAATGCCGGACATGCAGACGGTGCTCAAAACCGATGCCGCGCCGTTGAATGGACTCATCGACAATTTGCTTAACGCAATTCCAGACGATGGGGTCAAGTTCCTGCGTGATGCCACACGCTCTGGGATTGCAGGCGTCACCACGGACATTGCAACCAACACCGGCTATCACGTGATGCTTCAGGAAACCGACATCCCCGTGGACGCGCATGTTGAACATGCTGCGGACATGCTGGGTTTGGATGTGCTGGAAGTGGCCAACGAAGGCGTCGTGGTCGCGGTCGTCAAAGCGGATGTCGCGGACAAAGCAGTGAGTGTCATGCGTCAACATCCTTACGGGCGTCAGGCTTGTGTGATCGGTGAAGTGCAGGACACGCGTGATGGCGTGTGCGAAATCACCACGGTCATCGGCGGCCGACGCATTGTGCATAAACCATACGGCGAGCAATTGCCTCGCATTTGTTAATCAGTTCTCAAACTAAATTGACTCCACGAAAGGAACGAGAACATGCATTTAGGAGACGGAATGGTAACCCCGGGTTGTGCGGCCCTTGGCCTGTCAACCCTGGCACTCGGTGCCGGCGCAGCGTATTTGCTGCATCGTAAGCAGGATTGGAAGACGCCCAAGCCGTTGCATTTTGCCTTGGCAACCGCAGCGATCTTCGCCATGCAGACCTTCAATGTTACCGTGATCCCGGGAACGAGCTCCGGACACCTCATTGGTGGTTTTATGCTTGCCTGCTGGTTTGGACCACTCTTTGCCCTGCTGGGGATGGCAATGGTGTTGGCCACGCAAAGTCTGCTTTTTGCAGATGGTGGGATGATCGCCCTGGGCATGAACAGTGTACTCATGGGTGTGCTTCCTGCGGTGGTGGTTTACCCACTGTTCAAGAAGACCGCCCCAAAACTCAGCGACAACTTCGCTGGTCAGGCGATTGGTAGCTGGATCAGTGTGATGCTCGCTGCGTTTGTGTGCAGCCTGTTTGTGATGAGCCGTGCCGAAGCCCGAGACAATGCCGGTTCATGGCTCAGTTCCATGCTGCTGGTTCACGCTCGCATTGGCTTGATCGAAGCTGCCGTCACGGCATCGCTTCTGGCTGTTGTTTCACGGATTGCCAGGCTTAACTGGTCGGTTGCGATGCAGACCGTTGTCAGTTGTCTTGCCATGGCTGTTGTCGTCGTTGTTGCCAGCTTGGGTGCAAGCCCGTGGCCGGACGGGTTGGAATACAACCTTGAGCGTCTGAGCATTGAAGCCCTACCGTCACTTGAAAACACGTTTGCCCTTTGGCCGGACTACAACTCAGTTGTTGGGACGCTTGCGGGCAATGTGATTTTGTTAGCCGTTGCCGCCGCCGTTGTCTTTGTCCTCAGTTCTGTGACCTCCAAGAAAGTGAGCGAATAAACATGATCATGCCGAATCAGAAAATCGCGCCCCCGTCGGATGACAAGCGTTGGAAAGTGGTTGAAACCACGATCCGCCGCAACGGTTCATCCTCCGGTGCGTTGATCGAAACCCTGCATAGTGTGCAGGAATGGTTCGGGTACCTGGATGACGAAGCGTTGACCTACGTCGCCCAGCGCCTGATGGTTCCAATGTCGAAGGTTTACGGTGTTGCGACCTTCTATCATTTCTTCACCCTCAAGCCCGGTGGCAAGCATACCTGCGTGGTCTGCAACGGCACGGCGTGCTACATCAAGGGTGCCAAACAACTCATTGACGCCATGGCTGAAAAGTATGACGTTAAACCCGGCGAAACCTCCAAAGACGGTGAACTCTCGGTTCTCTCAGCTCGCTGTCTTGGCTCGTGTGGTCTTGCTCCTGCAGTGGTCATTGACGGCGACGTCAAGGGCAACATCGAAGCGGATGAACTGCTCAATGTTCTGGAAGGAGTGATCAACAATGACGCCTGATGAATTAATGGATGTCGCACAGGGCTTGCAGGAAAAAGACGCATCGATTCCCAACCACGTCCGCGTCTGTACTGCTGCAAGTTGCCTGTCTCTGAAAAGTGATGAACTGGCCAAACAGATCAAAGCCGAACTCAAAGAGGTCGGCAAGGACAAAGATACCAAAGTCCGCTGTGTGGGCTGTATGGGTCTTTGTTCTGCAGGTCCCTTGGTCAGCGTTGAAGCCGAAGATCAAAAACCGGTGATGTATCAGAAGGTCACGGTTGAAAATGCGCCGCAAATCGCTGAATCCGTTGCGTCGGGCAAGAAGGTCAAAGACCTCGTCTGCGATACGGACTCACCCTTCTTTGCACGTCAGCAAAAAATTGTGCTGGAAAACTCCGGCATTATCGATGCGGATGACATCAACGACTACATTGCCAACGATGGCTATCAGGCGTTGATGACCGCCATCAGTGAAATGCAGCCAAATGAAGTACTCGACGAGATCACCAAGTCGGGTCTGCGTGGTCGTGGTGGTGCCGGTTTCCCGACGGGTCTGAAATGGAACATGCTTGCCAAGACACCCTCGGACACCAAGTACATCATCTGTAATGCTGACGAAGGCGACCCCGGTGCATTCATGGACCGCGCGATTCTCGAATCCGACCCGCACCGTATCCTCGAAGGTATGGCATTGGCAGCCTACGCAACCGGTGCAACGGAAGGGTTCATCTACGTCCGTGCTGAATACCCGTTGGCCATCAAACGACTGAAGACCGCCATCCGACTTGCGACCAAGAACAACTTCCTGGGCAGCAACATCGGTGGCACGAAGTTCAGCTTCAGCATCGACATTCGACTGGGTGCCGGTGCCTTTGTCTGTGGTGAAGAAACCGCACTCATCGCATCCATCGAAGGTAAGCGTGGTCAACCGCGTCCGCGTCCGCCGTTCCCTGCAGAAAAGGGTCTGTGGGGCCAACCCACCAGTATCAACAACGTCGAAACGCTGGCCAACGTCGCTCCCATTGTCCGCAAGGGTGGCGAATGGTTTGCATCCATCGGCACCAACAAATCCAAGGGGACCAAAGTCTTCGCCCTGGCTGGCAAAATCAACAACACCGGCTTGATCGAAGTGCCCATGGGACTGTCCCTCCGCGAAATCGTCTTTGACATTGGTGGTGGGATTCCTGATGGGCAGGAATTCAAAGCTGTGCAAACCGGGGGCCCTTCCGGCGGGTGTCTACCTGAAGAACACCTGGACATGGGTGTGGATTATGACTCGTTGCGTACCGCAGGTTCCATCATGGGTTCAGGCGGCATGATCGTGATGGACAAGACGTCTAACATGGTCGACGTCGCCCGGTTCTTCATGGAATTCTGTATGAGTGAATCCTGTGGCAAGTGTATCCCCTGCCGCGTCGGCACGTATCAGATGCATGAACTGCTTAACCGCATCGCTGAAGGTGAAGGCACCATGGAAGACCTTGCCAAGCTCGAAGAACTCTGCGAAGTCGTTGCCAACACCAGCTTGTGTGGTCTTGGTCAGACTTCGCCCAACCCCGTACGCAGTACGCTGCGCTATTTCCGACATGAATACCTTGAACTGATTGACGGCAAACACATTCCTGCCGGCGCCGGACAGGAGGTGGCATCATGAGTAAAGTGATCCGAGTTGTAACGCTGACCATCGATGACCAGGAGGTCACCGGTCGTGAAGATGAAACCATCCTCACGGTTGCGCGTCAGCATGACATTGACATTCCCACGTTGTGTTTCCTTGAAGGTCTCTCAGGCTGGGGCTCATGCCGCATCTGCCTGGTGGCTGTCGAGGGTGTTCCCAAGTTGCTCCCAGCATGCATGACCTACTGCTCTGAAGGCATGGTGGTGCATACCGAGAACGAACAGATCAAGGCCTATCGCAAGAGTATCCTTGAACTGCTTTTCTCCGAACGTAATCACATTTGCAGTGTCTGCGTGAGTAACGGTGCATGCGAACTCCAGGCGTTGGCTCAGAAGTGTGGTATGGATCACGTGTCTCTGCCCTACCGCTTCCCGAGCTACGAAGTGGACTCTTCACATAATCTCTTCCGCAATGACCACAATCGCTGCGTGCTCTGCACACGGTGTATTCGCGTCTGTGATGAGATCGAAGGTGCCCACGTCTGGGACCTTGCTGACCGCGGTATCAATGCACATGTCATCTCCGATCTGAACGCCCCATGGGGTGATTCGGAAACGTGCACCAACTGCGGCAAGTGCGTGCAGGTCTGCCCGACCGGTGCGCTGGTTCAAAAGGGTACGGCCGTCGCTGAAATGCACAAACGCCGCGCCTTCCTGCCTTATCTCAATGCCATGAGAGGAAACCACGGATGAGTGATACAGCTACAAAAATAAAAGTTGCGACCATCTGGATCGACGGCTGCTCCGGCTGCCACATGTCCTTCCTGGATATCGACGAACGCATATTGGAATTGGCACCGCATATCGACATGGTCTACGGCCCGTTGGTCGATCTCAAGGAGATCCCCGAAGGGTTGGATCTGGTCATCGTCGAAGGCGCCGTCGCCAACGACGCGGACCTGCATCATGTGCTTGAACTGCGTAAGAAGTCCAAGTTCATGATCGCGCTGGGCGACTGTGCAGTGAGTGGCAATGTGCCTTCGATGCGTAACCCGATCGGTCAGAAAGACTGCTTCGAGCGGGCCTACTTCGAAAACGCGGACACCGGTCAGCAGATACCGACCAATGGCGTGCCTGCACTTTTGAAGAACGCGATCCCGGTGCATCAGGCTGTGAAGGTCGACCTGTTCATTCAGGGCTGCCCACCACCGGCCGACGCCATTTTCTTTGTGTTGTCCGAGCTTGTTGCCGGACGTGTCCCCGATCCTACGAAAGTCACGCGATTTGGTGCCTGATCACCAAACGCCTGTTGGAGAAATCACGTGTCCAGAACAATTGAAATTGATCCAGTGACGCGCATCGAGGGCCACGCCCGGATCACCATCAAACTTGATGATGGTGGCAATGTCGATGACGCGTTATTCCACGTCACCCAGTTCCGCGGGTTTGAAAAGTTTTGCGAAGGCCGCCCGTTCCCGGAAATGCCTTCGCTGACCGCTCGTACCTGCGGCATTTGTCCTGTCAGTCACCTGATGGCGTCGAGCAAAGCCTGCGACAAAATCATGGCTGTGGACATCCCCCCTGTTGCCAAGAAGCTCCGCCGGATCATGAACTTTGCGCAGTTGACACAGTCACATGCGTTAAGCTTCTTCCATCTGTCGAGCCCGGACATGCTGCTGGGTTGGGATTGTGATCCTGCCAAGCGCAACGTCTTTGGCGTGATCGTTGAATTTCCCGATCTTGCCAAGATGGGGATTCGCCTGCGTCAGATTGGTCAAAGCATCATTGCCATCCTGGGGAACAAGCGTGTTCACCCTGCATGGATGGTGCCCGGCGGTGTCAATGCACCTTTGACCGAAGAAAAACGCAGCCAGATTCTGCCCATGGCTGAAGAAGCTTTGGAGTTGGCGCTTAAGACCTTTGAATGGTACAAAGGCCAGACGAGCAACTTTGCAGAGGAAATTGAGCACTTTGCCAACTTCCCATCCATGTACATGGGCCTGGTCACCGAAGATGGTGAACTTGAACATTATGATGGTTTTCTGCGGGTGATCGATCATGCGGGCAAAATTCTGCATGACAAAGTGCCGACCGACAACTACAAGGACATCGTCGGTGAAGCGGTTGAGGACTTCAGCTACATGAAGTTCCCCTACTACAAACCCATGGGCTATCCCCAGGGCATGTATCGTGTGGGGCCGCTGGCTCGTTTAAATGTCTGTGACAAGTGCGGCACACCCAAGGCAGATGCTGCGTTGGCTGAGTTCCGTGCCCTGCAGAATAACTCCGGCCCGGTCACTTCCAGCTTCCATTACCACTATGCACGCTTGATCGAAATCATCTTCGCACTTGAGAAGATGCTCGAACTGCTTCGTCATGATGACATCCTTTCCGATCACGTCCGCGCACGTGCTCGGGGTAACCGTAGCCGTGGTATCGGCATTGCCGAAGCCCCGCGTGGCACGCTCATTCATGACTATGAAGTCGACGAACATTGTCAGATGACCAAGGCCAATCTCATTATTGCCACCGGTCATAACAACCTGGCAATGAACGCTGGCGTCAAGCAGGTTGCCCAGCATTGGATCAAGGATGGCAAGATCGAAGAGCACATGCTCAACCGCGTCGAAGCCGTCATCCGTTGCTATGACCCTTGCCTCAGCTGCGCCACGCATGCCATGGGCAAGATGCCGCTGCATATCCAACTCACCGATGCTTCAGGCAAGGTGATTGACGAAATGACACGCGGATAATTTTGTAATGTCACCGGGGTATCGTGATATAGGGGTGTCAGGCAAGCAATCAAGCCTGGCACCCCGAACACGATGAATCAACTTTGTAACACGGTCCATTTGAAAGTTGTGCCAAAATGAAACGTGCCTTGATTATTGGATTCGGCTCTGAGATTCGTGGGGACGATGCCTTCGGGCCTCAGATCGCATATCAACTTGAAGATCTGGTTCATCCCGCCATTCAGGTGGAAACCTGCCAGGGATTAACGCCGGACATTGCCTTGACGATGTCTGAGATGGATCTCGTGATTTTTATCGACTGTGCCGTCGGGCATGAACCGGGTGTGATCAATCACAAAGAGATTCACACCAGCGATGACAAGTCGCTATCGATGGTTCATTTTCTGAGTCCTGAATCCCTGATGACCTGGTGCGGTTCACTGTATGGCAAGTTGCCCGAAGCTCACGTTTTCACGGTCACCGGCAAGTGCTACGAGATCAGTGACAATCTCACCGAACCCGTCCAACAAGCCGTCCCACGTGTGATTGAACAGGTCCTGAACCTGCTGGATGAACACGGACTTTCAAAGCAGGAGGTATTGAGCCATGCATGAGTTTTCGCTGGCAACATCATTGCTTGATCTCGTCCGTGCCAATTGTCCTGACGATGAAGTCCTTGAAAGCATCACCATTGAAGCTGGCCCGATGCGTGGGATTGAACCGCAGGCCATGCAATGGGCATGGGAAGCAGCCACCAATGACACGGACCTGCATGGCGTGAAATTTGAACTCATCCAGCAACCCTGGACGCTGCACTGCCCGGACTGCCAAACCACGTTCGAAGCAGACGACATGTTCACTGACTGTGACTGCGGCTGTTCACGCACATCGCCAGTCGATTGTGATAATTTAAGACTCGTTCGACTGACTGTAAAAGATCATGCCAACGAATTGGTCTGATCGATATACAATCAAACAATCAACTTAGTCCATCATTCGTAAAGGTCCCCGCCATGGATATTCCTGTTGTCGAAAACGTTCTGAAACTCAACGATGAAGTCGCCTCGATCAACCGCAAGACACTCACCCAAGCTGGTGTCTACACCGTGGACCTGATCGGCTCACCGGGGAGTGGCAAGACTTCCCTGCTCGAAGCGACCTTCAAACAAATTGGCCAAAAAGCACGCATCGGTGTTCTCGTCGGTGATCTGACCACCGCCCGCGATGCCACGCGCATCTCAAAATGGTGTCCTGACGTCGTGCAGATCAACACCGGCAAAGGTTGTCATCTCGATGCCAACCAGGTTCGCCAGGGACTCGACCGTCTCAAGCTTGAAGAACTCGACATTCTTGTCATCGAAAACGTGGGCAATCTCATCTGCCCGGTCGGTTTTGACCTTGGGCAGAATTCCAAGGTTGGCTTGTTCAGTATTGCTGAAGGCGACGACAAACCAGCCAAGCATCCGTATATCGTTCAAGAAGCTGAGCTCTTATTGCTCAACAAGATGGACCTGTTACCCCACGTCACCTTCGACATGGACATCTTCAAGGAAGATATCACCCGCATTAATCCCACAGTTAAGTTGCTGGAAGTCTGCGCCACCAACGGCTGGATCAACGAATGGTGTGACTGGTTGTTGGCAAAGGCGGGGAAGTAAGTTCCCACCATATTCATTCGACACACATATATATGAGCACCGGATGCCAATCCAGTGCAGGTTAGCGTGATTAACTAACACTACGCCTGTACCAGATTCACATTGGGTGCTCATCGTCATACCCGCGTCGTCGGACGTGATAAAAGTAAACTTAGGCTCAATTAGTCATCCATGATAAAATTACTCCATGCAAGACTCCGGGATCAAGTGCATCAAATGCGGCTATGACATGCGGATGTTGGATAAATCTCAATGTCCGGAATGTGGTTGGAAATTCAGACTCGATGAATACCAACAATTTCAAAGACGTGTACGTTATGCGTTGATCGATTGGTCAGTCTGTGTCGTAACATCACTTGCTGCAATCATGAAGGTTTACCATGACTTTCATACAACGTTCCATCGATACTACACCAATAGTTTCTGTGGGTTAGCATATATCGTAAAACCACCTTACCCTCGCGTTTTACGCCCAATGTTTGACAATGAATGGATATGGATAAGCTGCTGCATCGCAGGTGTTGGGATTTGTCATATTCGCAATCGAATCTGGACCAAAATTTGTCGTGACATTGTGTTGATCTGTCTGGTGATCTGGTCAATATTTTATCTTTACGAAGAATTAGCCCCTCCACCAGCACTTTGACCAAGATTGAGACACACGATCATTTCCGATTCTTGGCCTAAAATCACTCATTGCAATTCATTCTCTGTGTATCATGTCGCACGATGTTTGATATAAGTTCCATTTTGACACTGGCACAAGCTGACGCTGAGGCGGTTGCACAACAGCAACTTCTCTGGAACGTCATCATTGCAGGCGTGGCGTCGGCGTTGGCAACTGGGCTTGGTGCGATCCCGTTCATCTTCATGAAGGATAACACCTCACCCAAGTGGCAAGGCTTCTGCTCTGGTGCGGCGGGTGGCATGATGATCGGCGCCTCCGTCTTCAGCCTCATTCACGAAGGTCAACAGATCAACTCGCAGACCACCGTCGCCGGACTACTGGCGGGGATGGTCTTCCTCTGGCTGGCTGCCAAGTTTCTGCATGACCATCATCACGATCATGACCATGATGACGACCACGATCACGAGCATGAGCACAATCATGTTCAGCAACTCCGTGAAAACAAGCTTTCGCCCCAGAGTCTGCTGGTCTTGCTGACCATGTTTGTCCACAGTGGTGCAGAAGGCATTGCCATCGGTGTCGGGTTTGCGACCGGGCAGATTGAATTGGGGATTCTGGTTGCATTGGTCATCAGCGTACACAACATTCCAGAGGGCATTGCGATTTCCCTACCAATGCGATCTCAGGGAATCAGTGTCTGGAAGTGTGCCTGGTGGAGTGTGTTCTCGTCTCTGCCTCAGCCTATTGTTGCGATCCCCGCGTTTTTACTGGTGCATCACTTCCAATATCTGGTTGCCCCGAGTATGGGCTTTGCAGCAGGTGCGATGCTGTACCTGGTGGTCGCGGAGCTTTTGCCTGAGAGTTACGAGCGTTGCACCAAGCATCAAACTGCGTGGTCGGTCATGGCAGGTTTGTTGGGCATGCTGATATTCGTCATGCTTGTGGATTGACCCCCCGAAAATTCCCCGGAAGCCCCCGGAAGTTCACCCGGAAGTTTCTCTTGAATTACAGTATCATCTCTGTCATGAATCAACGAGTCACAGAGACACCGCGCATCAAATCCGTCTTTGTTTTATTCTGTCTGATGTTGCTGCTAACCGGCTGCCAAACCAAGATGGCTGCACGTCAGGCCCAGCACGACCTCAAAACGTTAGCCGAAACTTCCGAGCCGATTTTTGAACACGACCATGTCGCCCTGCTTCACTGTGGCAACTTGGCGGATCATCAAAAAATCAAAGACGCGATCACCCAAACCCAACGTGCAGTCGACATGTGGTTCGGTGACACCCCACGCCAATATACTTCACGCTTGTTGATTTTCTCTCCCGATGAGCCCCTGGGTAAACGCCTTGTCAATGAGATGCGTTCGACATCGCATGTCGCAGGCAACACCGAAGCGCGCACCCATACCATTCTCATCTCCGGCTACCCGTCTCAGGATTCGTTCTGGACGACACTGCGACATGAACTGACACATGATGCCATGCTCCGACATTACGACAACCCGGACCTGCTGCCCCCATTCTGGATCACCGAAGGCATGGCAGCGGTCTTTGAAGTCCCCGCCTTTGCAGACGGCAAGCCGGACATCAATCCAGGTCGTTTAACTCGGCTGAAAAAAATCTGTGATGAAAACAAGTTTGATTTTGACCCGCTCATCACGCGTCGTTCAAACACGCGATCGAGTGCGGATGACTATGCTCAAGCCTGGGGACTGACTTTCTTTTTGATGCGACAAAACTCAGCGGGGATGCGTCACTATCTTGCATCATCCCAAACGCAATCAGCAGATCAAAGCGAGCATGACAAACTTTTTAACAGCTCATTTGCCCGTGAATCATCACGTGAAAACTTATTCAAACAATTAAAGCGTTGGTGTGAGTTGCAAAACATGCCTTAGCGCGCTGTAACTCATTCGGGCATTTCTCAAATCCAACCGAGTCAAAATGACTCGGCTATATTCCCAACACATGGTCATCTTGATTGGAATACACACATACCCAATTATTGCCATGCATATCTTTATTCCAATGTCTCCACGTTGAGTACACTTGAATTATCAATTTGAATGGGCGTCTGAACATTCTCAAACGTATTGTTCTTGAGAATGACCTGCTTGGTGCAATAGAAATTAATCCCCAAGGGTGCGTCTTTGAACGTACAGTCTTCAACGCGGATCCGTCCCATCTGTGGCAGGTTACTACCCCATGTGCGCGCAGCCAACATACCATAGGCTTCATTGCGCTTGACCCAACCACTGTCGATAAATGTGGTATTGCGAACCGTGACATCCTGCGGGAACATGCCTTCGCCTTCATTGATGGCAGCACCGATCATCAATGCAGGATACATGATGTTGTCATACGTGCAGTTCTCAATGAGGGCATGTGAGTTACGCAAAATCCCCGCACAACCGGCAATGTGTTTGAAGGTACAATTGTTAAGTTGGTAATGCGCGATATCCCAATCCCATACGGTGATCAACGTGTCTTTTGCGGTAAATGCAGGAACAGGCGATTGGAGTGTCAAAGAGAATAGCGTCTGCTTGCCATCCGGTTTGACCTGGCAGGATTGAACGGTCGCATCGACGGATTGCGTACCATCCCACAAGGTGACTTTGCTCCCCGCCTTGATGTTCCATGGCGTTGAATAGCGTTTGACACAAAGCAACTTATTCTCGGATTGTTTTTCGAGGACGGTGAGAAACGAGCCATGTACATTCTGCCCATCCCAGCGGACACCTTCGATGTACATATCGTTGATCACGACCTTGCCGGTACAGGCATAGAGTTTCCATCCATCACGCGGACTCACTGCAAGCTGGTTGTTCTCCGAGCGAATGACGATGCGATCCGCTGTGATGTTGTTACATCGCTGCGTACACATCGCAAAGCCTGCAGCGTTCACCGTCCAGAGATTGGATAGCGTCAGATCATGACTGTTGTGAATCAGAAGTTGATATCCCCAGAACCCGTTATGCCAGGACAAACCATCGCCGACCTGGACCTGTGAAGCGATTTTATCTGACGGCAGAAGCATCAACCGGTCTTCATCTGCACCAACAGTTTTCCAGGTCAATGCATCCGGATCACGATTCACATCATGGCCGAATGTCAGGCTGATCTGATGCTTGAGACGTCGGGTTTTAACGTCCCAAGCGTTCATGCAATAGGCGCCCATCCCGCTGACACGTGGCAAGCCATCAAAGATCCGAACCGTCACGCCGTTGTCATCAAGCTTGATCACCTGTCCTGCTGAGGCATACTGCGGATCGTTATCAAACAGCAGGTTTTTCAGGGTTAAACGCGGACAATGTCCAATTTCAAGTATCCGGCCGATGCCTGTTTTGTTGACATAAAAATCATTGTTGCGAACCAGTCGGGTTGCTGGTTTCCCGTTGGCATCGACCTGGCCTTGGACCGTCAGATCACTGATCTTTGAGATGAGAAGGCCACCACGGTTGATGTCATACCGACCTGCATCAAGTTGCAGAACACGACCTCCGGTCTGCTTGAGATGTTCCACTGCTTTGAGAATGGCAGCGGTGTCATCCTGCCCGTCATCCGGCAAGGCACCAAAGTCTTTGACATGAACGATCGACGCATCGGTTTGAGTGGTAGACATTTCAACAGCCTGAGCACAACTTACCATCACAGCCAGAGCAAGACATAGCTGGACTATTTTGAGAAAAAAACACATGGGAAACATTCCTTGTCGGGACGACGATCCGTCAAAAGCTCACGGCTTATAACCACCGTACCAGAAGTCGCGCGAACGTCCGGCAACGTAGGTGACGTCGTTAATGATGTCGGACATACTGGCATAACTTTCAGGATTGGCATGACCATCGAGATAGGACACGTTGGCGGTCTTGCCGTTGCCGTGACGGTTTTCCTTGAAGAAAGGTGAACCGGACATCAAAGCGGAGACGGAAGAACGGTATTGGAAATAGGTGCTGTTATCAGCATTGGTTTGCGTCGGACCATCGACAATCAATGCCGTACGACCGGGTGTGATGATGGAAGCGAAGCGAGCATGCTGATAGTACTTGTTGCCAGGGACGATAAACCATCCGGGTTGGAATCGAACGTTGCACTGGTAAGGCCGAGTACTGCTACGCGTGGGTGCATCCAGTGCTGAGGGGCAACTGAGAATGGTGCCCGGCCAGGGTGCGGCGGGGAAGATATCGGTACCAACAATCATGTTGCCGGTTGTCGGATGTTTAATCGGTGTCCCCATGTGATGCGCGAGTTTGTACTGCCAGTAATAGTAAAGACTATCGCTCGTGGATCTGGATGCAGCCAGGATGATGCTGTCATTGTTATCCGTCCCGTAACTGAAGGACGCTGCCATGAGTCCGCGGAGATTACTCAGACATTGCAGATCGCGGGCGGACTTGCGTGCAGCCCCCAATGCCGGGAGGAGGATGGCAATGAGCAGTGAGATAATGGAAATCACCACGAGTAACTCGATAAGTGTGAAGGCGGATGTTCTGGTGTTCTTATTCATGATCAAACTCCGTGTTGTAAAATTCAACGATGCAATCAAGCGGATCGCAAGGTTGAGCCGCGGACAATTAACTGGGTCGGTACGTTGATGAGCTTGGGTGAAGCTTGTGGGTTATTGATACGTTTGAGAAGCAGATCGACAAGGTGTTCTGCGATTTGATCCATCGGTTCATGGACCACGGTCACGCCGGGACGCAACCACGGGGTAAAAGCGTTGTCATCAAATGTCGCAATGGCAAGGTCGTGCCCCACCTGTCGCCCTGCTGCTTGCGCGGCAGCGTAGACAGCCGGTGTCGCGATGGCATTGTGCACAATCAGGCAGTTGATTTGCGGGTGTGCTTTGAGCATGGCAAGGGTCTGGTCATACCAATGTTCCATCGACTTGGATTCGTCAGCCGAATACCACCATTGCTCAGGCGAATGGAGCCCGTGATCACGCATGGCATGCTCGAGCATGACTGTCCGTGGGTGGACCGGCAAATTGTCATGGGGCAGTTGCTGGGTTTGAATGAGTAACCCCACATGATCCCAACCCTGCTCCTTGAGATGGTGAGCCAATTGCATCACGCCGATCTGGTAATCCACACTGACATGCGAATAACCTTCACGGGGTTGGCCGGTGTCCTGATGACGCAGGATAAAGGGCGCCGCTTTTTCGACATAGTGGTAGCCGTCATTGTCACCCCAGAGACTTTCCAGCGCGATGATGCCATCGACGGACTTCTGGGGTAACCATGAAAGCAGTTGACGTTCACGGTCCTTGCACGCCCCGGTCTCCATGGGCAGTGATGTGTAGCCGTTGGCCCAGAGTCGCTGCTGGATGAGCGAGGCATAGTGTCCGAAAAATGGGTTGGACAGATCGTTGAGAATCACGCCGATATTGTGCGTTTTACCTGTCGCCAGGATTTGGGCAGCACGTCTTGGGACATAGCCCAGTTCGCGGGCGATGGACTCAATTTTGTGCCGGGTCTCCAATGAGACACGATTAAAATGACGACCGTTGAGAACCAGCGAAACGGTGGCCTCTGAAGTCTCTGCACGTTTGGAAATATCTTTAAGCGTTGTCGCCATAATTGCTTACCTGTATCGAACAACCGCATTTTCAATCACTTGTTAAGCGGTTAACTGTTTTAATCGTAGACCGCTCTATCAGCGAGTCAAGCGCTTAACAAAACTTAACCAAACTTAACGAAAAACCGACCTGCCAAAGACGATGGCAGGTCGGTTTGAGATTATTGTGAATAGGTGGCGTGTGTGATCACATGCGTTTGAGATATTGCAGGAAACGGTCGAGGACGACTTGTTGGATGGGGTCTTGCTGCTGCCAGACTTGTGAGCCGATCCACCAATACCATTGGTCGTGACGCAGGAACGCGGGTACTTCTTTGCCATCGGGTAATGTCAAAGTCCCCTGTACCAGAACTGCTTCGAGTAAGTTCTGCGGGTCGAGAATCGGTGCGTGGTTGGAGAGTTGCACCTTGCCTGTTTGCTTGACAGGGAATTGCCAATTGATCGGGAAGTTGGGATTGGACGTGATCTGCACCGGTCCCTTCCAAATACCCGCGTCTTCAAAATCATTACGCAGTCGGATGGCAATGGTGTTGGTCTGCCCCCACTTGATGGCATGATCCGGGATGACATACTCGCGCGGCGCCAGCCAGTAGTGATGCTGAGCCTTGGTGGTCTTACCAATGAATTGACCGTTGATGAAAGTCCAATCGTAATCGTCCATCGCACCAGCCTGGAAGGTCAACGTGCGCCCCTTCCAATTGGCGGGGACTTCAAACGTGCGAACATGCCAGGCATCACCCATGAAGTAACGAGACGAACCGAGCAGGCCGACTTCGCCCCACTTGCCGGGCACGATGACTTTCTTCCAATCCGTCGTTTCAGTGATTAAAGGCGTTGGTAATTTTTCCGGGCCACTGGGTGTGTCACCAAGATGCTTCCATGCCCATGATCCGGTGAGATCGATTTGCCCAAGGTCATCACCTGAGAGCGGCCTGAGATTGGCCTGCTTGATGAATCGCTGATCCGAAGCGAGCATGGCAGGTAACCCCTGTTGCATCGGGCGACATAAAGCATCGGTATCCAGACGCCCAAAGAGCAACACACGTCCCTTGTACGTTTTTGCCAACACGTGGAGCAGGTCTGCATCCATGTAACTGCTGCAGGAAATGACGGCTTGACAGTCATCAAGTAACTGTGGCTGCTCGACAATTTTCAGACCTTCAAACAGTTTGACCTGATACCCACGCGCATCGAGCATGGTAATTAAATCCCCTGTTTTTTCAGCATTAATTGCAGACAGGCGTGTATTACTGATGATCGCGACAGCCGGTCGATAGTCGGGCTTGGGCCAATGAGTTCGTATCCATTGAGACATACCCGGTAGATATGCCGTCGAAGGTTTCATATGCCAATCATCGTCTGAGAGCAGCATACCACCACTGCCACGGGCATGAAATGCGAACGGGCAGAAACCAAGTCCCATTTCGACGTGACGTTCAACCAGCTTGCTGGCATGTTCCATCTGACGTTCCGAGTCATAACTGGCTAATGTCAGTGATTTAGCTTCAAGGGCGGTCTTGCCCCCCATGCCGTAATGCGTACCAATGTTGACGTGCTCACCAAAGAGCGTGTTGATGGCGTAGTAACTGATCGGCACACGACTCACGTCATACATATCACCAATCGTTCTCTGTGACATCCCGACAGCATCGGGAATCGATTCACGAATGACGGACATGATGCGCGTCGACAATGTCTTTTGAATGTGAGACGCGAAGCGCAGGTGATCCCAGAGACGAGGGTTGTTCATGTAATTGTGATTGACATCCACCGGTTCGTCTTCCTGATACCCCAATGGTTCGATGGTGTTTTCATCCCAGTTTTCTTCGGGTTTCAGCTGATATTTTGCAGACTGAGATTGATTGCCCATCCATGCTTTGGCTAACGCTTCGCGGGTTTTGTATTGTGTCTTGAGCCACTGGTTCCATTGGATCACCATGTTGGGATAATCCTTCATGCCTTTGGGACCGGAAGCAAAATTACTCTCATTGGTTGGGACTTCAAAAGCAAGTATGTTCGGCGAATCCTTAAACGCAATTGCCAGGCGCCGCCAGGCATCCACGATTGCGTCGGGCCAATGATAAATGTTGTGTTTGACCTGTGAAATGAGTTTGGATTGGGTGGGCATATCCGGCTGGCCCTTCACAAACCAGTCCGGGAACGGCCAGTGCATGTCCACACTCACTGCCAGGCCGTACCGCTCAGCTTCCTGCATGATGTCCAACATGATCTGCAGGTATTCCTGATTGAACTGACCTTGTGTCGGCTCGATGTTTTTCCAACGGATATGTAATCGCAGACCGTTGAATCCCATGCCTGCAAGATATTTGACATCCCATTTTTTCCACTGTCGGGAAGGGTCTTTCTCGCTGTAGAGGGCTCGGAAAAAGTGCGGGCCATACATCCGAAATGGTTGACCGGTCGGACGTGTGAAGCGGCCATCTTCTGCGATATGCCAACGTCGTTTGGCAAAGGGAATCTGCTTGGCCAAACCATCTACCCATTGATTTAATTGCTGCTGATAGGCAGCAAGTGAAGTTGTGATGTCAGCACCTGCGATGAGTTGACGGAGCAATTGTTGGCGTTGATTTTCATAGCTTTGCGCTTTGCTTTCATCCTGACTGAGTTGGCCCCAGTGTCTGATCAGTTCGTCGAAAGCAAGTAATGCGACCGCATCCCACGCCTGTTTCTCAAGGCGATCAGCATCGAGTTTCTCCTCAAGCAATCTGAGATTAATCCCACGATCCGCAATCCATCGGAGCATGGTTTGACGTGCGTCTGCAAGATGTTTATCTGCATGTTTTCGGTAGGCGTTGGCCCCTTTCTGATCCTTGAAAATCAGTTCAATGCGAATAATGCCAAGATCACCAAGCTGGTTGATTCGGGACAATTCCACACCGGTGATTGGTGGATGCTTCTTGACGTTCAGGTCTTCCCAGAACAAGTCGAACGTGTTCTTTCCGGGCTTGAGGTTGAGTGTCTTATTGCCATGAGCTTTGGTTCGGTAGAAGTTATCACCACCGCTATGCATGCGCCATTGCAGATCGACTGCTTTGTCGGTGATCAGTTGCAGTTGGACACCCGCTAGCTTGCCGATTGCTTCATCGGGGAGTGCGATACGCATCACCGCCCAATAACGTTTGGCCAATGGCTCGTCGGTCTCCTTGTAGACATGCCAGATGGCGTATTGATTGTGTTGGCCTTCATTCTTGAAATCGAGATGTTGATTGAGTCCTTCAGAGCGAATAAAGCCGTTGGGTCTTGCCAGCGCATCGAGTGGTCGGGCAACTGGTGAGATCGGTGTTTTTGAATAGTCCTGCCAAGTCACATGGACCGGTTCCTGAGCCTGTAAAGCAGAGACGGCAAAACCAACAGCCAGGAATGCACACAATGATATGAGCCAGCGATACATCAATGCGTATCTCCTCAAGAATACAAATGGGATCAGTTATGTTTGAACCGTGAAAAACAATCAACCGCCGGGAAACGGTGTGACGTAAAAGCGGCCGGTGGGGTTGGTGCTTGAAGAATAAATGTCGTCATATTGCAGGACCTGACTGTGCATATCCAGCATCAATCCGTTGAGACGGCCATTACCTCTTTCGTAATTACTGATGAGAACGGCCTCGGTGGAACCGTGATAAAAACCCATCTCACCGCGACCGTACATGGTGTTGGTGTAGTATCCGCCATAGGCATTGTTGGACTTACGCCACGCAGCATCGGTCAGCATAACGACCTGGCTTAGACCATAGCTCGCATCATCAAGTCGCAAACCACGACTGAAGTTTTGTCGACTATCGGGCATCCCGCTGCGTGCGTTCATGGCATAGGTCACCACATCCGTGCGGCCTTTGTATGTCAGCAATCGTGGGCATTGGAAAAGCTTGAGTTGATTGGCTGTGAGATTACTCGGTTGATCATCCATGTTCACCGATGAATCGATCTCATGAGCAAGCGTCGTTGGCCAGGAATGATAGTCGGTCAAGCCGTTGTTATACGGGATCGGTAGATGGTTATCGTTGTTGTTGGCATAGACCATCATCACCGTGCCCATCTGTTTTTCATTTGCAAGACACTGAACATTTCTTGCTGCGTCTCTTGCTTTAGACAATGCCGGTAAGAGAATTGCAATCAAGAGAGAAATGATGGATATCACCACCAGTAATTCAATCAAGGTAAATGCGTTTGTTTTGTGTGGACGAAGGCTCATATATCTCTCCTGCCAATGTATTAAGGCCTGGTATCAGTCGGGGGTGCGACTGTACTACTGCGGATGGCTAACTCGGGTGAAAAAACACGGACATAATCAGGATCAAGTGAGTCTGACTTCTTGGATTGCAACAATGTCACCAACTCCTTGACAGCAGCATCGCCCATCGCTTCCAGAGGATGTCGAATGGAAGTGAGGTTGGGTTCGGAATGGAAACACCATTGTGAATCATCTATGCCGATGACACTCATCTCACGAGGTACGTCGACGTGCTCTGAGAGATGACGAATCGCATGCACTGCTGCAAGGTCGTTGTAACAGAGAATGGCTGTCGGACGATTGGCTTTGGGTAGACGTAACAAATGTCGCGCACCGCGCAGGCCTTCAATCTGACAGTAGTGATCCTGGCTGGTGAGGGGTTGCTTGGGATCAAAGCCACAGTGAACCCATGACGGATCAATGTCCAAACCAAGTTCCTGTGCAACTTCGACAAAAGCATCGTTTCTGATCTGACTGTCTTCGATCGGTTGTTCCAGGCAGGTGCCCAGATAACCGATGCGTCGGTGGCCAAGTTCCATCAGGTGTTCTATCGCCAGTTTGACTGCCTGCTTGTTGTCAAAAAGAATCGTCCTGAAAAAGGAACTGGGGATCGCTGGATCGATCATAACCACGTGGCGCGTGTACTGGGCCAACTCTTTAACCCACGACGCGCGGGTGTCCGGCTGGATGAGCATCATGCCATCCACTCGCCGTTGCGCCAGCTTCTGTACGCAGATTTCACCTGAATCATCACCGGTGAGATTGATGAGCATCAGGTCATAGCCCGCCTGCTTGGCAGCCTTTTCAATACCGATGAGAATGGCATTTTCATAGTGATGGCCAAGCCCCGACCACGGCCGCGGCGGGACATAAATCCCCAGCGTCCGCGTGGAACGATTAATCAACGACTGGGCAGCAAAGTTGGGTTGATAGCCCATCTTTGCAGCAACTTCTAAAATCCGCTGCCGCGTCTGCTCCTTGACCACGGGACTATTGCGCAATGCATGCGAAACCGTCACGTGCGAGACACCAACAGCAGAGGCAATGTCTTTGATGGTGATGTTCTTGGCCATGTACTCCTGACTCTTAAAAATCTACACGTGTAAATTTTCACGTGTAGAATTAAAGGCAAGACAGCGTCGATAGTCAAGTTTTGTGACAAATATTTTGGACACACCAATATTCAATTATGTTTTAAAGCTTTATGAATATGACAATTGGAGCAATAAAATCAGACTGGTTCGCCAGCAATTTCTTCGTCGGTCAGGTAACAACCGGGGTCCGCTGCCCAGGGGTTGCCGGTGCTGATCTCGGCACGGGCGCGAAGTGAGCCACCGCAGACGCTCTTGAACCGGCAATTGGCGCAGCGACCTTCGAGTTTGGGTAAGCGGTCCTTGAGCCCTGCCATGATCGGGTCGGATGTGTCGGTCCAGATTTCGGAGAACGGGCGTTCAGTGACATTGCCGAACTTGCGATACATGGAGAACTGGTCGGCGTGAACATTGCCAAAGAAGTCGATGTCTGCGATGCCGACTCCTGAGGAGTATCTCGCCCCACCGTTCCACTTGAGCATGTCGAGCACCTGGTCAGCACGCGGATGGTTTTCGGCTTTCATTTTCAGATAGAGATACGGACCATCGCAGTGGTTGTCGACGGTGAGAATTTCGATACGTTTGCCTTCATCGTGAAACTGCTTGGTGCGGCGGAAAATCGTGTCCATGGCTTTGCGGGATGTCTCATGATCCATGGCATTGAGATCCACGCCACGACCTGCAGGACACAGGTGATAGAAGCAGGCACGGTTAATGCCTTCACTGTCAATGAAGTCGAAAATGCCGTCCAGATCATCACAGGTATGACGCGTGAGGGTCAAACGAAGCCCGACTTTCTGCCCGACATCCACACAATGTTTAAAGCCTTTCATGGTGCGATTAAACGCGCCCTGCATGCCACGAAATTCGTCGTGAACCTTGGCGTGAGCACTGTCGAGTGAGATGCCTACGTAAGCAAATTGCAGGTCTTTGAGACGCTGTGCGGTGGCACGGTCGATGAGTGTCCCGTTGGTGGAAAGGACCACGTGAAGCTTCTGGGATCGGGCGTATTCAGCCAACTCGAAAATATCAGGACGCACCAGTGGCTCACCGCCAGAGAGCAGTAACGCGGGGACTTTGAACTCGGCAAGATCGTCGATCAATGCCTTGCCTTGCTCGGTGGTCAGTTCGTCGGGATATTTGATGGCTTCGGATTCGGTGTAACAGTGAACGCACTTGAGATTACACGTCCGGGTGGTGTTCCAGACAACGATCGGCCGACGCTCTGCTGCCGACCGGGCAACCTTCATGCGTTGATGTTCAGGCGGGTCGATTTGCGTAATCGCGCGACCGTAACGGTGAGGCGTGCTGGGCGTCTCAAGGCCACAGTAAAGAACACTGATGTCGATCATGGCGGGGTGATCCTTTTCTCTGGTCCTGTTAATTTCCGACTGTGATCCAAACCATCGTAATCATTTTCAGCAATCGGGCCTCGACAGAACAGGCGTGCAAATTATTCTAGGATCAAAGACTTAACAGACATTGACCCAAGTCAAGGATCGGGGCTTGGTTTCCCGATACATTTGAGGTATTCTTATCTTAATATCTTTGACCTGAAGATGCGAGGAACTCAGTGAACTTCGCCCTTCAAGCAGAACACGAGAAATGGCCCCCCGCCATGAAACCCATTCTCCCAGCCAACATGCACATGCGCCCCGGCGAGCATCCCGGTGCTGCGGATCATGCAAAAATGACCCAACAGGCACAGGGTGTTGAACCTGCAGAGCAATCGCAGGCTGGCGCTACAGCCATGCCTCCCGAGATTGCAAGACAACTTGAACAAACTCAAGGTGGACATCCATCGCATCATCCTGGCAGCGCACCATCTGAACATCCGATGATGGATTACAAAGCCGAGGACGTGCATCACAGCCCGTTTCTGATTTTCTACGAAACCACACGTGCCTGTGATCTGGTGTGTCAGCACTGTCGGGCCTGTGCCCAATCCAAGGCTCATCCCAATCAGCTTACCACCGAAGCTTCCAAGGCGATGATCGACGCGTTGGCCAAGTTCCCGAAAAAGCCCCTGCTCGTTATGACCGGCGGTGATCCGCTCAAACGCCCTGACATTTACGAACTGATCCGGCACGGTAAATCCAAAGGCATGCGCATTGCCATGACGCCCTCAGCAACACCCTTGGTCACTGCCGAAGCAATAGCTGACCTGCGTAATGCCGGTGTTTCGCGGATGGCGATCAGTCTCGACGGTGCCGACGCCAAAACGCATGACGCGTTTCGTGGGATTGATGGGATTTTCAAACGAACCTTGCGCATCATTGATGACACGCATGCAGCAGGTTTGCCCATGCAGATCAATACCACCATCACCAAGCGTAATTACGACCAGATCGATGCCATCGCCGAACTGATCAACCGCCCCGGCGTGGTGCTCTGGTCGGTGTTCTTCCTGGTCCCCGTTGGTCGTGGCTTACGTGAACAAGGCATTGAACCGGGCCAATACGAGAAAGTCTTCGCCAAGCTTTGGCAACACGCTCAAACCAAGAACTATGGCGTGAAGACCACCGAAGCGCATCACTACCGTCGTTTTGTGCTTCAGCAAAAAGGTGATCCGCAAGCCAATCCTGCAGCGCTGGCTGGCAAGCCCAAAGTCCAACGCGCTCCCATCGGGATCAGCGACGGCAAAGGTGTCATGTTCATCAGTCACGTCGGTGACATGTATCCCAGCGGATTCCTGCCGATCAACTGTGGGCATTTTCCGGATCAGTCGCCGGTGGATGTGTATCAGAATAATGAGACATTCAAGAGCCTGCGTGATCCAGACGGCTTCACCGGCAAATGCAGTATCTGTGAGTTCCGCAAAGTCTGTGGGGGCAGCCGCGCCCGTGCCTACGCGGTCACACGCAATCCGCTGGCTTCCGAACCCGACTGCGTCTACATCCCCAAAGCCTGGAACAATCGCTAAACACAAATCGACCAAAGGCAACACCTCATGCCCCAGTCCCCGACATTAAGCGATCTGGATGCCAAACTGTTAAACCGCATCCAATCGTCCATCCCATTATCGCCAACCCCCTTTGCCCAACTTGCCAAAGAGCTGGACATTGACGAAGCGACCTGCATCGAGCGACTCATCGCGTTGCGTCATGATCTGCAATACATCCGTCAGATCTCCCCGATTTTCGATACGCATGCCCTGGGTTACGCATCAAGTCTCGTGGCTGCCAAAGTTGATCCGGACAAACTCGAGCAAGCTGCCAGCGTGATCAATGGGCATCCGGGGGTGTCGCATAATTACCAACGTGATCATGCCTTTAATCTCTGGTACACCTTGGCGGTGAGTCCGGACAGCAAACTCGGTTTGGAAAAGTCCGTTGAAAAACTCCATGCGTTATCCGGCGCGGAGTCAACGCGCATCCTGCCGACACTTAAGCTTTACAAGATTGGTGTGAAGCTGAACATGGCCAAGACGACCGATAACAGCACATCTCCCAAAGCCAATCATTTCACCCAAGCGGATCGACAGGCTGCAGACAAGACGCCGTTAACGCAACAAGACCGTCAACTCATTCGCGTCCTGCAACAGGATTTACCCCTTGTTTCCAGGCCGTTCGATGCCATGGCAGATGAAGTTGGATGCAGTGTGGATGAATTACTTTCAGCCTGCCAGCGTTTTCTTGATGCCAAGCAGATGCGTCGGTTCAGTGCTGTGTTGCAACACCGTAAAGCAGGCTTTGGTGCCAATGCGATGGGGGTTTGGCAATGCCCTGAAAATCAACTCGATGAGATGGGCGCCAAGGCTGCTGCGTTTGATGAAGTCAGTCACTGTTATCACCGCCCTGCTTATGACGATTTACCTTACACGCTTTACACCATGGTGCATGGCAAGAGTATCGATGACGCTTTGGACGTGTTAAAACGAATCCAGCAAGCCACTGGCATAAAAAACTACTCTGCTTTATGGAGTACCCACGAATTTAAGAAAGTCCGTGTGTTATACTTCACAGACGACGAAGCAAAATGGGAAGAGGAGCACGCCTGATTTTGACTTGCAAGGAAGTGTCACATTGAATGGCCTGCTGCTGAAATTACTGGATGACCAATATGGCGAACCGGGGATATGGTTCGTCAAATTATTCACACCCATCATTCTCAATCTCGACTGTTATTACTGGTGTTTTGATCAGCCCCCCTGGGTCAGTCCACCCGACTCCTTTGCGGATCATCCCAACCTGCTTCAAGCTTTTGCAGGTGACCATGAAAGTGGTTTGATGCTTTGGAAGACACGTACGCTTGGCCGCTATGCACGCTACTTCACGTCAGAAAACATTGAACTCTGGGCAATCGATTCAGCCAAATGCGATCCGGCTGAGATTGCCCGTCAGTACGTAGCCAGTGATGAAACGGGCAAAACACAAATCATTGCTGGCCGTGCGGTGATCATGTTGATTTACACCGACGCCACGAGTTGGGAGATTTACTCCAATCAGCCGGACATCCTGCAAACCGTGCGTGAGCACGTGCAATGCATGTCATCGTCGGTTTCGGTCTTTGAAAGTCATTATGACCGTCGCCCGTCTGCATTTGAACAGGCAGGTTTAAGTGATGTGTTGGGTTAAAAACACTACAAAATCAGTCATTCACAGCCACTTCATCCGGCTCGGACTTCTCGCGTTGCCAGACATCGTGGACGTGAAATGCTTTGACGGATGCAGGACAGTCCGAACGGTAATGCGTGCCACGGGACTCACAACGCCAGCGTGCGGCTTGTGTCATCAGGGCACCGACGAGGAGCATGTTCTGGACTTCCCAACCTTCACGGTCGTCGAAGATTTTATCCAGCGTGTAGCGGCCCCAGAACTCAAACATCTCAGCGACTTCATCAAGGCGTTTACCTTCGCGTTCGATGCCAACGTGGCGCCACATGACACTGCGAAGTGACGAGCGTACGTCGTGAAGGTCGAGTTCGGAACGTTCGGACAAGCGGATATCGGAGATGATTTTCATCGGCCCCTGCCCTGCATCTTCGAACATTTCCTGACAGGCATCGCCACAAATTTTCCCGTACACCAGACCTTCAAGCAGTGAGTTACTGGCAAGACGATTGGCACCATGCAAACCCGTTGCGGTCACTTCACCGCAGGCATAAAGTCCGTGCAGCGAGGTCCGGCCTTGCAGGTCGGTACGGATACCGCCGACCATGTAATGCGCAGAGGGATGTATGGGGATCGGGTCCTTGGCGGGGTCAATCCCGAACTTGCCGAGGAACCGATGAATGCCAGGGAAACGCTTGGCAAATTTCTCTGCACCAAGATGACGACAATCCAGATACACATGCGTGTGATTGGTCTTTGCCATCTGCGCGAGAATCGCACGGCTGACAATGTCGCGCGGCGCCAGTTCCGCCATCTCGTGATAACCGAGCATGAAGCGATCACCGTTGCTGTCGATGAGATACGCCCCTTCACCACGGACCGCTTCGGTGATCAGACTGCGTGCTGCACCTGCGATGTAAAGCGTGGTCGGGTGGAACTGCATGAAGGCCATGTCCTGTAACTGGACACCGGCGCGATAGGCAATGGCAATGCCGTCCCCGGTTGCAACACGCGGGTTGGTGGATTCACGGTAAACCTGTCCCGCCCCGCCGGACGCCAGGATCGTCGCCTTGGCCCAGATGACCTGCAGTCCATACTTGGGATGATGCGTAATCGCCCCCAGACATCGCGGCGTGCCTGAATCGGTGGTGATCAAATCGAGTACGAAACACTCGGAAAAAATGCGGATATTTTCATTTTCACGCACCTTGGCATCAAGCGTATGAGCAAGTTCCTTGCCCGTCGCGTCACCGTCGGAGTGCAGAATGCGATGAGCCGAATGTCCACCTTCGCGCCCCAATGCAAGCTTCTCACCTGCAGCATCAAAACGCATACCCCATTGGATGAGTTCAGCAATGCGCTGCGGTGCGTGTTCGACGACCTGCTTGACGACATTGCGATCACACAGATCAGCACCGGCGACGAGTGTGTCTTGAATGTGTGATTCGAAGTTGTCCGCTTCGTCCATCACGGCTGCAACACCGCCTTGTGCGTAGTAGGTGTTACAGTCTTTAAGTTCGCCCTTGGAGGCGATGATGACATCACCGTGTTCGGCAGCGGCAAGCGCAGCACGATGACCGGCGACACCTGTGCCGATGACCAGCACATCGGTGAAGATGTGTGGCAGCAAGGCGGAACGAAATGGGATGAGATAGCGCCGTTCGTCGAAGACTGCGTGCATGTGTGTCAGGGATTAGGGACTAGTGATTAGGGATTAGGGGAAAGACAGTTCACACACAAATGCCATGTCTTTTCCCTAATCCCTAATCCCAAATCACAAATCCCACTCCTTACATCTGCCCCTGGAACTTGAATGCCGCAGCGGGCAACGGCACCTTGGAATCGGTGAGTAACTTGCGGAACTCGCCGGGTGGTTGATAACGCAATTCACCCTTGACGGTATAAGCCGTCTGGGCAGTTACCTGCTCGGTGGTCAGAATGACGATGGAGATGGTAACCGTCTGCGTGCCGTTTGCCGGGACCGTTCGATGATGCAGCGTATTGGCATCGGCACCGCCGTGACCTGTGACCGTCAGATTCATGGAGGAACTGACCAAAGGCAGCGGTGTCTTGTTGGGATTGGTCACCGTCAAAGTCACATCAAACTTGGCTGCTTCAGCGCTTTGGCTAACCAATTGAATATCGGCTTTTTCAACCTTGATCGGCGAGAGGGCCGGTTCCTTGAACGCGTCATACGCTTTACAGCCGGTCAAGATCAACAGGAACATGCATACAAGCATCCCCCCGGAGAACACATTGCGATCAATCATCTTCACATCCATTTTCATCTGTGTCATTTACCTTTTCACACCCATTATGTTGCTTCACTGTTGACCCTGTTTTCCGCTGCCGTTCGTTCCAGAACACCACGGCCCCCGGGCAAAAGAATCAACCCTTCCACGATCATCCAGGCTTCGAGAATGAGCGTGAAGATACCAATGATAATCAAAGGCCAGTTTTTTTGCTCTGAAGCCAGCCAATCCGGCAAAGTTGTTATTAACGCCCACGCTGGCATCGCCAACATAAACAGCAGCGGAATCACCAGGAAAAACACCGGTTTACCGCGTCGCCAGAGATAAAACATGATCACCAAAAACGCCAATCCGCCGAGTAATTGATTGGTTGCCCCGAACATCGGCCAGAGAATCAAGCCCCCCTTGCCAGCCTGTGCCCAGGACCATGCCCCACCACCGGGAGGTGCTGCAGCGATGGCAATCCCAAGGACCACCGCAAAAATCGTCGCCCCATGCGTGTTGGTCAACCACACCAGTGGATTAACCGATATGCCCCCGCGATACTGACGATGTTCAGGCAGGAATGAACCAGCCAACTCCTGCACCACGTAGCGTTGCAATCGGCAGGCAGTGTCCAGCGTTGTCCCTGCAAATGAAGCGACCAATACACCCAGCAACGCAATGGCAACATTCTCAGCGATCCCCATGGCCTTGAGAAAATTGGCAGCACCATCGACAAAAGCGCCGACTTTGGCAGCCAGACCGTTTGCTGCCCCCCATGAGGCATAGCGCAACATCCACGCTTCCTGTCCGACGAGTGTCTGCCCCGTCTTGGTCACAACCCCCAAACCGATCCCAGCGATGCAGGCGCAGATGACGATGGTGGCCAGAAAGCCTTCGGTGAGCATCGAGCCATACCCGACCATGTGGGCATCGGTCTCGGATTTGAGTTGCTTGGAACTTGTGCCACTGGAGACCAGGCAGTGAAACCCGCTGATCGCGCCGCAGGCTACCGTGATAAACAAAAACGGGAAGATCGCAGGCGCACCTTGCGGATTGGCATTCACCATTGGTGCGACGATTTCCAATGCAGGACGTGCGGCGTCCTCGCCAACGGGTGCGCCACCGAAAAACGCCGCCACAATCAAGCCAATGACCACCAACGCCAACGCGCTGATGAGTTGCAGTGAGTTGATGTAGTCACGCGGTTGAAGCAGTAACCAAACCGGCAAAACCGATGCGACATACGAATAAATCAGCAGCACGATCACCCATGTAATCAGTGACCATTGCGACATCGCCATGTTCCAGTCATGCAGAATGCCACGGTCCCCGTAGATCACCGCCAGATACATCAATGCCAGTGTGATCAGTGATGGGAAGAATAAACCAAGGCCCTTGCGGTAAAGTAGAAAACCAATGCCGAGCGCAAGGGGAATTTGAATCAGGCATGGGAAGATCGACTGGGGATACATCCGGAAGACCGCTGCGATGACCAGCCCGAAAATCGCCAATACGATCGTCAATGCCATAAACAGCACCAGCAGGAACAGGACTTTCACGCGTGCGTTAAGCAGTCTCCCTGCGATTTCGCCGACGGTCTTGCCATCGTTTCGCAGACTCACGACCAACGATCCAAAGTCGTGGACAGCACCAATAAAGATACTGCCGAAGACCACCCAGAGTAATGCAGGCAGCCACCCCCAGATCACCGCGATGGCAGGTCCGACAATCGGCCCGGTTCCTGCAATGGAGGTAAAGTGATGGCCAAAGACAATGCTCTTAAGCGTGGGGACATAATCCTTGCCATCGTTAAGACGTTTGGACGGGCAGGTGGTATCCGCACAGAGATTAAAAATCTTGTGACCTAACCACCGACCATACGTGTGATAGGCGAGGATAAAGGCAACGCCTGCACCAAATGCGATCATGAGGGTTTGCATGAGGAACAACCTGGTCGATCGAAATTAAAAGAGACAAGCACGAAGACAACAGGCATTGTAGCCGAAAGCTGACGAAAATTTAATCATTCGATTTTGCTGTCGTTTCAAGCAAGGCCGGAAGTTTGAGATCCGATCGCATTTCACTGCACATCTGCTGAATCTCCTGACGCAGCGATTCCATCGCCTGACGGGTCGGTTGATTGAGAACATCCTCCGCAGAACGGGGTTTACCAAAGGAAATCCCAATCTTGCCAAAGACTTTGGGCTTCTTATTCATGCGCGGCCAAACGTCAAACGCTCCCTCAATGGCAACGGGCACAATGGTCGGCTTGGCACGTTTCATCAACACCGCAACACCATTGGCAAACTCCGAAACATGACCGTTGTACGTTCGTGAACCTTCCGCAAAAACCAACAAAGCGTCACCGCCATGCAACACGTCAATGCAGTTACGCACCGCAACCAAATCCGATGCTGACTCCTGATCCACCGGGATCGCACGGAGTGTCCGAATCAGCCAACCAAAATACCGATTACGAAACAGCGTCTTGCGTGCCAAGGAGATGAACGGCCGGGGACGTGATCCAACACCGATCAGAAGCGGGTCCCAATAAGACTGATGATTGCTCACAAAAAGAACCGGCCCATCTTTGGGGATATTGTGCATCCCGATGATCCGATAGCGATAAAAGATTTTAAAAAGAATCCAGGCAACCGCATAAACCGAGTACCAAAGAAACAATTGCCAAGGCGACCAGTTACCGAGTTTTGATTTTTTTCGGGCTTCCGACATGAGGAGAACTTTCGACTTACACACGCGCCAATCGCTGCATCACAGCCTGATACAGATGATCCACCACTTGATCCAACGTCATCTCCGAGGTATCGACTTTGACCGCATCGTCCGGGCAGATCAGGGGTCCATCCTTGCGGGTTGAATCTTTGTGATCGCGTTCGATGATCTGCTGACAGATCAATTTTTCATCCGCTTCTTTACCCGCTTCGCGCAGTTGCTCTGCACGTCGATGGGCGCGAACCTCGGCACTGGCGTCGAGGTAGAACTTGACCTGTGCATTGGGAAAGACGACGGAGCCTTGATCGCGGCCTTCGGTGACCAGTCGGGGATGAGCCTTTCCAATCTTGCGCTGGGCTTCAACGAGAATCTCGCGGACCGGTCCCAGTGCTGCGATGGCTGAGACCTGGCTGGTGACATCCGCATCACGCAGGCGTCCGGTCAGATTGATACCTTGGCCGTAAAGTGCTGGCGGGTCGGTTTGCCAATCAAATTGCAGGTCGGATTGACGGGCGATTGTCAACGCTTCGTGAGCCTGTGTCGAGGGGTCAACATCGTGGTGTAAACAAAGCGCGGTTATGCCACGGTACATGGCGCCGGTGTCCAAAAAATCGACACCCAATCGCTTGGCCAGTTGTCGGGCGACGGTGGACTTACCGCTACCTGCTGGGCCGTCGAGGGTGACAATCAAATCATCCGTGATGGTTGCTTGTGTGTTCATGATCGTGCGTGTTTATCAGACCAAATTTTCAAAAAACATCCGGAGTTTTTGCTTCCGGGGGTGGCGTTATTGCAGGGGCATACCCATGCGTGCCATCCATTGGCTGACATATTGGGGTTTGAGGAAAAAGTAGTAAAGCTGGCCTTCAGCCAACTGGTAACCTGCCTGCATGCGTGCGACCTGACCGACACCGTAGTAGATGTCGCTGCGTCCCGGCGCGCGGATGGCGCCGCCGGTGTCCTGATCGGCCATGAGTCGGAGTTGGCTGCGGAGTTTGCCATCGATGCCGGTCATGGGGACATGGATCAGGGTGACCGCCCCACGCGGGAAGATGGACTTGTCGGTCGCGAGGGTGACCATGGGTGTGACCTGGAACCCCATTGATCCGCTGGGCCATGCGTCGGGTTCGTAGGGTTGGAAGAAAACATAGCGTGGGTTTTGTGCCAACCGCGGTGCGAGGTCTTCGGGATGTTGACTGAAATAGTTTTCGATAGCAGGAAGGTTCACACTGTTTTTATCGAGTAATCCATCTGCAACGAGTTGCTTGGCAACGCTGTGATAGGGATGCCCATTGGTTCCTGCGTATCCGACGTACAGGATACTGCCATCGGTCATCTGCAATTTGGCTGAACCTTGAATGTGGATCAGATAAACATCAAACGGGTCAGCAAGCCAAACCAGTTCGTTGCCCGAGAGGATGTTGTTGGCTTGGATTTGTTGACGGGTGTAATACGGCTGATAGCTGCCGTCAGGAAGTTTGCGACCAAGCACCTTGCCGGTGATCGGATCGCTGACCAGGTCCTTGGGACGGCGGTATAGCGGGTATCGAAACTGTTCGGTGCGTGTGGTCGAAGCATTGAAGATCGGCGAATAATATCCGGTGAACAGAACCGTGCCGCGATTATCCCAGCCGACGGATTGGTAGAGATCAAACTGCTGTCTGATCTGGTTGATATCCAACGGGCTGATCATGCTGAGCATCGCAAAGACAGAAGCCTGAGCCTGATTATGCGTGATGCCCTGCACGGGAAAATGCGTCTTGGCAGAGGGTGCTGCATACCAGGCGAGACTGCGTTTGTAAGCCTTATCCAATGCGATGCGATTGGATTGGTTGAGCAACGGGCTAAGGTCTGGCCACTGGTCTGATTCGAGCTTGACCAGTGCCTGTTCACCTTCACCAAGTTGCCTGGCGTATTGCGGCTTTTGCGGTGCAGGTGTTTCGACCTGCTGCACACGGTCCTTGGCGCAAGCGGTCAACAGCACGACGGTCAGTCCAAGGCAGACGATATTCTTGATGAGTTTGATCATAATCATGTCAGCGACACGCATTGCCGCATGGTGGGTGTTTGGATTTTATAACACTTCACGGGCACGCGGGAACGAACCGAGCACCGTCAATTGACGACAATGCTTGCGTGCTTCTTCCAATGCCTTGGCGACGTTCTCGTCATCGCGATGTCCCAAAAAGTCAACAAAGAAGTAATACTCCCAGTTGACATTACGACTCGGGCGTTTGTCGATGTGCGTGAGGTTCAAACCATTGTCACGGAAGACGTCGAGCACTTCCGTCAATGAACCGGCTTTGTGTTCGGTGGTGAACATGATGGCGGTCTTGTCATCACCACTGCGTTTGGCATTGTCACGGGAGACCACAAAAAAGCGCGTGATGTTGTTGGCAGAATCTTCAATGTTCTCAAACTGAACCTTCAAGCCATAGAGTTCACCGGCCAACACGCTACCGACTGCTGCAGCGCCTTCCTCTTTGGAAGCCATCTCCGCAGCAAGTGACGTGGAAGCGACCGGAATTTTGTCCGCCCGTCCCAGTTGCACAGCAAGCCATTGGCGACATTGCGTAAACGCTGGCGGCTTGGAGTAGACCTTGGTGATCTTGTCCACCGGTGAGTTGGAAAGCAGGTTCTGATGCACAGCGATGAGCACTTCAGCGTAGACCGAAACGGAGTTACTCAGGAACGCGTCAAGCGTCTCGCCGATCCCGCCATGAGCCGAGCTTTCAATGGGGACCAGGCCGTAGTCGATGTGTCCACGGGCGACTTCTTCGCAAACTGCGTGAATCTCGCCAAGGTCGTCATACTCGACGCTGCGACCGAACTTGCGGACCGCAGCCAGGTGACTGAACGAACCGGGAGGTCCGAGGTAGCCGATGCGAAGCGGGCGTTCCAGGGCGAAACTGCCACTCATCATCTCACGCCAAATGGCTTCGAGACATTTCTGTGGCAGCGGTCCCTTGTTGTAGTTGCGGACCTGTTCGAGCACCTTCTGTTCACGTTCCGGTGCGTAAATCGGGGAGTCCAGATCGCGTTTGACTTCGCCTACCTGCACAACCACCTTGGCTCGCTCGTTGAGCAATTCGATGATCTGTTTATCGAGTCCGTCGATCTTCTCGCGCAGGGGCGCCAACCGTGCCTGGATATCATTGTCTTGGGTCATGCGGGGTATTGTAATGATTTTTGAGGGACTGGGGACCAGCGACGAGCCACCAGGGCCAAGACATTGAGAAAACGTTGGATTATTTCTGCCTTTTCCCTGGTCCCAAGTCGCTAGTCCCTAGTCCCTTCTTAAAAAAACACTACAATCCTACACATGTCCGAACCGTCCACCGATGAACACGTAATGAGCTTTGGCGATCACCTGGAAGACCTGCGCAAGCGGATGGTCCATGCGATGATCGGGACGGTGGTGATCGTGCTGGTGACGACGTATTACGGTGACCACATCGTCGCCTGGCTTCAGCAACCGTTGCACCACGCCCAACGTCAGGCCGGACTCCCTGCCAAGACGTTTGGCTTTAGCGTGACGACCGGTTTTGCCATCTACATGCAGGTCTCGCTGATCTCCGGCATTATTCTCTCGGGACCATGGATTCTTTACCAAGCCTGGAAATTCATCGAAACCGGGCTCTATCAATCCGAAAAGAAACTGGTGCTGATTCTCGCCCCGTTCAGTGCGATCATGACCGCCTTGGGGATCGGTTTTGCGTATTACGTGATGCTGCCGATCTGTCTGACGTTTTTGATCACCTTTACCACCAGTTACCCCGAAGCTGGCGGGGAAGGTCCGACGTTTACGGATCACTTAACACAGGTGGTCGAATCCTTCGCCAACACCGGTACGGACCGTGGTTCCAGGCAACAAAACCTCAGCCTCACCGACCCGGACACCCCCAAAGCCCAGCACGGCATGCAGGTGCCTCTGCTCAATCAAGATCCGACCGAACCGGTCAATGGTGAGATGTGGTTTAACCGCCAATCCTCGGAATTGAAACTGCAGATTGATGGCAAGATCAAGTCCATCCCCCTGGCCACCGACTCGCTGATGAGTCCACTCATTGAGATCGGCCAATACATCAACTTCGTCACCTACCTGACACTTGGTGTGGTCGTCGCCTTCCAACTCCCCCTGCTGATGCTGATCATCGGTTTCACCGGCATACTCCCCCCGCAACTCATCAGCAAATACCGCCGTCACTGCGTCTTCGTCTGTTTCGTCCTCGGTGCGTTCCTCACCCCCGCGGACCCGATCAGCATGGTGGTTCTTGCTGTGCCGCTGTGGTTCCTCTTTGAGTTCGGTTTGAAGCTGATGAAACTGGTCTACCGCCCACGTGTGTTTGATGATGCGTCGGATAATGTTGAGTGATTGTTTTCAAGACAATTTTACCACAGAGACACAGAGGGCTCAGAGGGCTCAGAGGTAAGAGAGAAGCATTTCTGTTTTTACAGGGAGGGTAGAATGTAGTGAAACCTATCCGATGCGATCAGTCTCACAACCCGATAAGTAGTCCACGCACCTACACAATACCAATTACAAACTAAACTTGCCTATAAAGATTCTATCGTATACAGACGATAGACAATCTATTCTGGAGGTGCTATGTGGCTGAATCCATCTTGATTATCTCAAGTTTGATATATTTTTTGATTGCGAATAAGACAATCGAATGGCGAACGCTACAACTGCTCGGCATGCCATTTTGTGTTCCACAGATGTATCACACCAAACCTCAAAGATATGAAATATTTTGTATTTTACTTCTAGCCACAACAGTTATCAGTTGTTCACAAGTAACAAAATTTCCATGGTGGATTGGTGCTATCATTATCAGTTTTATTTATATTTTCCCATTCTCCCATGGAAGAAAAAATGCTTTCCGTATCTACAGGTACGAAATGGCAGACACTTTACAATATGAAGATGATCCTGAGATGCGAGAACATTTAATCACAGAATCACAGAAATCCAATCTTCAACTGTTAAGCGACATAAAGCAAAAAGAACATTTTGCAAAGCTTCGTGGCTCATATTAATCAGCCAATCAACTACTGTACAAAAAATTCTTCTCTCTTAACTCTGAGTCCTCAGCGCCTCTGCGGTTAAAAATGACTTGCCTGCCTTGGCATCACTCGCCAATGACCTTCTTACGCCGCAGGATGTGATGGTAATGCTGAGCAAATCGGTGGGCTTCGTCACGGATGGCCTGACAGACTTTGAGACCCGGATTCTCGCGGCCTAACTTGATGGGCTCATTCTGGAATTGTGTGTAAATCAACTCTTCCTTTTTGGCCAGCGAGATCACCATCGGCGGTTTGATGTCCACATTTTCGAAGACTTCCAAGGCTGCATGGAGTTGGCCGATGCCGCCGTCGATGATGATGACGTCGGGGTAGAGTTCGTTGCCTTGTGCTGCTTCGCGGTAACGACGGGAGACGACTTCGCGGATGGAGGCATAGTCGTCATTGCCACCGGGGACGGTCTTGATCTGGTAGCGACGGTACTCGGATTTGAGGGGGCGACCATCGACGAAACAGACCTTGCTGCCCACGGTTTCGTTGCCTTGCAGATGAGCGATGTCGATGCATTCGATGCAGCGGATGGGCTCTGAAATACCCAGCGTTTTTTGCAGCGATGCCATGCCCTTGGCAGGGTCCGCGTAGAAGGTTTCGGCTTCGGGTTGCCAATTCTGTTTGACCTTGCCACGCTCGTCGAGTTTTTCCAGTGCTTTGATCTGGTCACGCAGAACCGCTGCTTTTTCAAACTCCAGGTTTTTGGATGCTTGAAGCATTTCCTCTTTGAACTCGCGGATCATCACCGAGCGTTTGGACTCCAGGAATCGGACGAAACGGTTGATGTCCGCCCGGTAGGCTTCCTTGGAGATTTTATCCCCGCAGGGCGCGGTGCATTGCTTGATCGGGTAGAGCAGGCAGGGTCGAAAGAATTTCTTGCGTGAGTCGTCCTCGCGAATATCCAAATGGCAGGTTCGGAACTTAAAGACCCGTTGAAGCAGCTGGACCGACTCCCGCAGCGCATTGACATTGGTGAACGGCCCGAAAATCTTGGCCCCCTTGAACTCCGGATCACCGGGTTGACGGGTGATGAAAACGCCCGGGTAATCATCACGCATGGTGATGGCCAGGTACGGGAAGGTCTTGTCATCGGTGAGAAGGACGTTAAATCGCGGGTGGATGTCCTTGATCAGCCGATTCTCAGTCAGCAGGGCTTCCCACTCGCCTTCACACTCCAGGTAATCAAAGTCCTCGACCACATCGAGCATGGGCTGTTTGCGTGGGCCGAGGTCTGCTGAGGGGATGAAATAGCTGCTGACCCGGTTGGGAAGCTTGGAGGCTTTGCCGACGTAGATGACGACGCCTTTTTCGTCTTTCATCAGGTACACACCGGGGACCGGCGGGAGTTTGCGGGCCTTTTCCAGCAGTCGCTTGAGCTTGTCATCACGGTCGGACATACACGCATTATAGGGACAGGCAGTCGGGAGTAGTGAACAGGGAGTCGGGAAACACCGCTTACGCGCGAGAATCTTTACTTTGGATAGTTGGAAAGATGTGATGCGGCCCGTCAGAACCGTTCCCTCTGGTTGCTCATCTGGCGGCTTGTGTTTGGCTACAGAGATTTTCAAACATCCGACCCAACGTAATCTGAGCCTACTCCCTACTCCCTTTCTCATAAACCCGATAACTAAATTTCGTTCGCACACGGCGCATCAAATCCGTTTAAATCAGATTAATCCATCCGTTCATCCGGGTGAAAAGCAAAAATGACTTGACGAGAGTCGCTGAACCTGTATCCTACGGCACTTTGCCACGCCCGGTGACATGGCTGTACTTACAGACCATCTATTGTTATGATGTGGGGCTTGGCATCAAACGCGCCATCTGACCTGCAGATTATTGACTCACAGGCACCACTCCGAAAGGTCACCTTGTGGCTAATCGGATACCTGCGATGGCTGGCTGACTGATTGTCTCAGAACGGCCAATGGTGTCAGACTAGGCTTCTTACGGATGAGAAGCGACAGAAAGATTTTTGGAAATGACAACGGCTACGACGTCCCCAAATGAGGCTAAGAAAATGAGTGTTCTGGACTTTTACCGTAACTTTGGTATCTGTGCTCACATCGACGCGGGTAAGACCACCGTCACCGAACGTGTGCTCTACTACACCGGCAAGAACTACAAGATGGGTGAAGTGCACGAAGGTACCGCCACCATGGACTTCCTCGTTGAAGAACAACAGCGTGGTATCACCATTCAGTCGGCTGCAACCACCTGCCCGTGGATCCGCAACGACAAGACCTACACCATGAACCTCATCGACACCCCCGGCCACGTCGACTTCACCATTGAAGTGGAACGTTCCATGCGTGTCCTCGACGGCGCAGTCGTCGTCTTCGACGGTAAAGAAGGCGTCGAAGCCCAGTCCGAAACCGTCTGGCGTCAGGCTGACCGTTACAACGTCCCCCGTATTTGTTTCATCAACAAGATGGACAAGATGGGTGCTGACTTCGAATACTCCTTTAAAACCATCATCGAACGCCTCGGTGCCAACCCTGTTGCGGTTCAGATTCCCATCGGTAAAGCGGACACCCTCGAAGGCGTCATCGACCTGCTGGGCATGAAAGCATACTACTTCTCCACTGAAGACCTCGGTGCCAAGGTCGAAGAACGTGAAATCCCCGCAGACCTGCTTGAAACCGCTGAAAAGTGGCGTCACGACCTGTTCGAAAAGGCTGCTGAACAAGACGACGAACTGACTGAAAAATACCTGATGGAAGAAGAAATCACGGTTGACGAAATCCGTGCAGCACTTCGTAAGGGCACCATCGCCCGTACCATCTGCCCGACCTTCTGCGGTTCGGCTCTGAAGAACATCGGTGTGCAACGCCTGCTCGACGGCGTCGTTGATTACCTGCCCTGCCCGACAGAAGTTCCTGAAATTCAGGGTACGGCTGTCGACGACCCGGACAAAAAAATGTCCCGTCCCCATGACCGCGAAGCGCCGTTCTCTGCATTGGCATTCAAGGTTGTCTCCGATCAGCATGGCGACTTGACCTACATCCGCATCTACTCCGGCACCCTTGAAAAGGGTACCCGCGTGCTTAACGCTGCCAGCGGCAAAAAGGAAATCATCTCCCGCGTGTTCGAAATGCACGCCAAGGATCGTATCGCTCAGGAAGCGGTTTACGCCGGTCAGATCGTTGCCATCGTGGGTCTGAAGAACACGAATACCGGTGACACCCTCTGTGACCCGGACAACCCGATCATCCTCGAACGCATGGATTTCCCAGAACCCGTGATCAGCATGTCCATCGAACCTGCATCACAGGGCGACAAGGACAAGCTTGGCGACGCACTGGGTGTCATCCGTCGTGAAGACCCCAGCTTCCAAAGCCACTTCGACGAAGAAACCGGCCAGACCATCATCGCGGGTATGGGCGAACTTCACCTTGAAATTATCGTCAACAAACTCACCCGTGACATGAAGATCGGCGTGAACGTCGGTAAGCCCCGCGTGGCCTACAAGGAAACCATCACGGGTTCTGCGACCGCTCGCGGTGTCCACAAGAAGCAGTCTGGTGGTCGCGGTCAGTTTGGTGACTGTACCATCACCATTGAACCCTTCACCGAAGAACAAGCTGAAGAAGCCGGTCTCAAGTTCATCGACGGCCTGGCCTTCGAAAACAAGATCGTCGGTGGTTCGATTCCCAAGGAATACATCCCCTCCGTGGAAGTCGGCTGTCGTGCCGCTGCCAAGAGCGGTGTCCTCGCTGGCTTCAACCTGCTTAACACCAAGGTCACCCTCATCGACGGTTCTTACCACGATGTTGACTCCTCGCAGGTTGCCTTCGAACAAGCCGGTATGCTCGGCTTCCGCGAAGCTGCTCGCAAGGCCGGTCTTGAACTGCTTGAACCGTTCATGAAGGTCGTCGTCACCACCCCCGAAGAATTCGTCGGTAACGTCTCTGGTGACCTTAACCGTCGTCGTGCCCTGATCAGCGAATCCGAACAGCGTGGCAATGCTCGTCTGCTCACCGCTGAAGCGCCGCTGAGCGAAATGTTCGGTTACGCTTCGACGTTGCGTGGCATGACGCAGGGTCGTGCAAGCTTCTCGATGGAACCGCTGGAATACCGCATCGTCCCTGGCAACATCGCCAAGACGATCCTCGAAGAAGGCGAAAAGTCCAAGTAAGCAACGCAGTCACATGACTGATGCTGATAAAACAAAACGCCCTGGCGAGTCACGATTCGCCAGGGCGTTTTTTGTTTCGAACCCATTCATAAAAACTGCTTGCGGTTTAGCGCATCGTAGCTCTTAAATGATCTCCAATTCATCAACGCTGCCTAATTCCGGGAACGGTACACTTGGCAACTGCTGATACCAGAATGCCACCGAAGCGATGTCATCCTGCAAAGGCAGATACCGACCACCACTTCGCCAACCAATCGCCTGGATTGTCACTGCCAGGTCTTCGTGGAAACGGATCGGGTCACAGACATGCCAACGGTACATGGAGAACCGCGTCTGTGAGTTGTACACACCGTCAGGCCGGACGATGTGTGGCACGCCCAGATACGCCGTGGTGAACTCCTGGTATTGCTTGGTTTTCTTATTCTCAAAGTTGTAGGAGCCGCCGAAGTAGTCTTCGGTGCCCGTGCCTGCAATGGTTGGGAAGCAATCTCCGCCATGTTCAGCCACTGAATCTGCAACAGAACGTCCGTGGGGGATATCGCCATCGAGGTAGAACTTGATTTCGCCTTCTCCCCACCAACCTTTGTTGTTGAGTCCCCACGCCATGTAGGTTCCGACGTAGTGACCTTTTCCCTTGACGTTATCGAGAATGGTGTAGACCTTGCCATAGGGTAACGGGTTGGTCCGACGGAATTGCGCGTGAAAATAGGCTGGATTATCAGGGATATCCGGATCCAGTTCGTAGTCGACCTGATAGAACAGACGAAACTCATTTTCCGGGTCACGGTTTTCAATCGTCATCCGACAATGCTTGGCAAAGGGCATCGGCCAATAGCAGTTAAAGGCGTTGCCGGGATTCACCGCGACAGGCTGAGAGTCAATCTGAGCAAACGTATCAAAGCCGGTAAACGCGGAAGCAAAGAAGTCACCGATCGGACATTCAATACTCGGGTGTTCCTGGTCATCCCAATAAACTCTGAGAATCACATTACGATAAGCCGTTCCCGCAGGTGTCATCCAGATATGCAGGATGCGCCCGGGACCATGAATGTCCGCCATTTCAAAAACCTGCCCCGATTGGATTCCAACACAGGGTCTGACTTTCCAGCCTTGTCCCAACTCACGAGCGCAGCGGCCTTCAATCCAATTGCCATCGGAATCCTGCTGGGGTTTGAGCATCGCACCTTTAGCTTTTTCACCTTTGGGGTTCTCCGCGCAGATGGATCGGGTTTGTGCTTTGGTAACTTGTTCGAGATGTTGCATGGTTCGTTGTCTCCTGTTTGATGTTGAGCATGTGGATTTAAAGATATCCTGACAATCGTCTTGTCAAAATGGGGTGATTTCTTAATTTTTTGTGTTATATTCTGATTCATGAGAAACCTGAAGCATTTCTTCAAATACCCACGCAAAATCGATCGAAGCTTTTCGATACGTGGAATAGGCATTGAAGAACATATGCACCAAGGCCTCGTGGATCGACCACGCGGGACAGGCGATTGGTTGATTATGTACTTTCCTGTTCAATGCCAGATCATGGAACAATGGGCATCGGCAGGAAGTCTGATGATCTGGTCACCGGGCGAACACCAGAAATATGGTGACAGTCAACTGGGTTGGTCACATAGCTGGATGCACTGTGACGGCACGGCCATCTCACGTTGGCTTAAACAGGCCAATCTCCAACCCAATACCATTTACCCCAATATGCCCGATGCTCATTGGGTGGATGCCCTAAGCCATGTGTTTGATGAACTCAAGCAACATGATGCCTACGCCAATCAGATGATCCTGAACCTGGTGCAAAACGCCCTGCTGACCTTTGGGCGACATGCCCGTCCTGCTCCTGAGGATGAGAACCTGAAAAACTCACTGCACGATATCCGGCGTCAATTGGAGATGGATTACGACCAACCGGTGACATTGGATGAATTGGCCACGCAAACCGGCTTATCCGTCTCGCATTTTTGCGCCCGGTTCAAACAGGTGTTTGGCAGTAGCGCGATTGAATATCTCATTGAACAGCGCATGCAACAGGCAGCCTATCTGCTTTACGATCGCAATCTCAAAATTCAGGACATTGCAAAACGCGTGGGCTATGAGGATGTGTTTCACTTTTCAAAGTTATTCAAGAAGCATCATGGTGTATCGCCTCGTGCTTTACGCAAGCAGCAACTTGGCGATTGATTCGGTGGGTTGGAGACTGTTGATTTCTGTTGCCATGGATGGATCGGGACAGGGATCGCCGTAGCGATTGAGCCACACCGCTTTAATGCCCATGTTAAACGCCCCACCGATATCCGAATGCCAGGAGTCACCGACCATCACGCAATCTTCAGGCTTGGCATCAAATAATCCAAGCGCATGTTCAAAGATGCCGGGCTCAGGTTTGTTGATGCCGATGTCCCCGGAGATCACCAGTTCGTCAAAGTGTTCCCAGAGTTTGCAGGCATCGAGTTTTCGGACCTGTTCTTCGCGGATGTGATTGGTGATAATACCGATCTTCACATGCGGCCTGAGATACTTGAGCAATTCGATGGCACCGGGGACCGGCTGTCGATATTCGACATACGCAGCCCGGTAAGCATCAGCAGCGACCATCGCATCATCATCATTGACCGTCACGCCATACTCAGCAAACATCTGCTTGAATCGCTCCGAACGCGCCTGCGCCAAGTCGATCTTGCCAGCAAGGACTTTGCTGTGCGTCTGATCGATGAGCCGGATGTAGGTTTGTTCCAGCACATCAAGTTCGACAGCACCGAAGACCTCATATGCAAGACGCATGGCTTTTAAGCCACAGATATTGCAGTGACGGTGATCAACGAGCGTGTCATCGAGATCGAAGAATATGACTGATTTCATGGCGGATATCCCACACTTCACGTTGCTCAGTGTTGGGCTTTTTACTACTTCAAAAACGTGTTCTGAACTCGAAACAACTGCTTGATGCCTTTGGTAGCAAGGTCGAGGAGACTGTTTAATTCATCACGACTGAAGGTGCCATGCTCTCCGGTGCCTTGAACTTCGATGAACTGCCCCTTCTTGTTCATGGCAATGTTCATGTCGACTTCTGCACGGACATCCAGCGGGTAGTCCAGATCAAGGGTCGGTTCACCATCGATGATGCCAACGCTGATGGCAGCGACATTGCCGGTTAACGGATTGGTTTTGATCATGCCTTCCTTGCGGGCAAAGGCGATGGCCTGAGCGAGTGCGACATACGCGCCGGTAATGGATGCGGTGCGGGTTCCGCCGTCAGCCTGCAGGACATCACAGTCACAGGTGATGGCAAGGCCGGGCATTTTTTCCAGGTCGACAGCAGCACGGAGGACGCGACCGATGAGGCGCTGAATCTCCGTGCCACGGGAGTCGGGGCCACGACGTTTGCGGTCAGTGGTGGAAGCGGGGAGCATGTTGTACTCCGCGGTGACCCAACCTTGCGTGGGTTCTTCACCGGGTTTACCAGCGAGCCAACGCGGCATTTCCGAGGCGATGGATGCGGTACAGAGGACGTGCGTATTGCCCTGCTTGATGATGACCGAACCGGCTGCCTGGGTTGGGAACTTTGTAATGGTGACGGGACGAAGTTGGTTACGTTTACGGGTTTTTGTTTTGCTCATGGGGAGCATGATACGGGATGAGCATGTTGTTTTCACATGTGAGTCTGAAGCAAGCCATTGAAAAGTTTAATCGGGCTTGGGCATGTGTTTTTCAATTTCAACAATCAACTCATCTGCAAAGACCTTGTACACATCGCTGCTCCAATGCACCGTGTCGGACCACCCACGTTGAACTTGACTTACAAATGGCAAAGATATCGAATACAAATCAACCACGGGAATCCCCATCTCGGTCATGAGTTTGTCAACGATCTCGTTGTTGTGGATCGCAACACGATTACCTTCATTGTCCACCGAGTGCGTGCCATCTTCCTCAAGGGATCGCCGGGGTGTGCAGTTGACCCAGATGAATTGAGTTTTGGGGGCATAGGATTGAAGAAACAATACCATCTCGGTGAAGTTTGGCTTGATTGTTTCCACAGGACAACGTGATGGATGTTTGATTGACCACATGTGTCCTGTCATCGCATTCCAGGTGACAATGTCATAAGGCCCGTTATCCAACACACCGCGGAACGCGCGTTTGGGTTTGCAATTTTCATCCTCGATCTCAATTGGTTCAAACCAAGTCCCCCCGACCCAATAATCGACATAGGCACGCCCTTGAAAATGCTCGGTGATGTAGCGTCGATAGCCCATGGACTGTGAATCACCAATGACCAGAATCCGTGGCAGGGACGCATCAGTGCGCCGGGCACACTGCATCATGTAGTCCTGGCCGGAGATATTTTCCATTACATGCGTGGAATCATCGAACCCGGTGGGAAAGATGGCCTCGTTGTAGACTTTGACATGGCGCAATTGATAGGCAGATGGCAATCGGTTGATTGTGACATACTTGTCCGGGTAGACATCCTCACCAAGCTTGATCACTTGCCCGAGGGTTAATGGCTTTGGACTTGGTTTGACATCTCCTGCTGCAGCAAGGATCAGGCCGTTGCGGAAGATGGTCAGTGATTGATTTTTAAACACCATCGCATATTGGGTGAATTGATCTGTACCAATCAAACCGCCGACATGACCGTTGCGAATGTCGTTGGTATAAAGCCAGAAGGTATTGCTTTGCCCGCCGTTGCTATCCCATTTGTCGGGTTTGTAACTCATCTCAAAACCTGCCTTGGCGTTGTGATCCATGTTGGACACAATCACCAAACCGCCCTGGTAGCGTGGGAGAATTTGAAAATCCTCACCGCGTTTGAGTTCAAATGTGATGGTGTAATCATTCTGGTTTGCTGGCAGTGTTTCGGGAAGAATCACAGCATTGGTCCCATCGAGTTTGACCAGCCCATCATGACTGTGCACATCCCCCTTGACCGTACAATTTTTTAGGGTCTGCTCGTTTAATTCCCAAACGGGTTGCGGTTGATCAGCCATACACCAGGTCGTTGTGACCAGAAGACAGCCAAGTAAACCGGTTAATAAAATCGTGCTCAAAGAATTCACCGGATCAAACCTCAGTAAAACATTCTGGAATTCAAGCAATAATCAAGCTCAGACAACGGACTGTGCGAGCCTTTTGTTATATTTTTTAATAGTACAGACAATTTTTCAAAAGTCCATCAGGCGATCAAGAATAAAGCACTGCTCATCATGTCATCTGATCAGAATTCACACCCATCAAACAGCATCAAGCCAACTGCCTGGGTTACAAGTTACAAAGCGTTGTGATCTACAATTGAATCAACCGGCCACGGCACGTTCGGATGCGGGGATCATTTCCGGGACGGCCATGCGGATGGCGGCGAGGATGGCGGAACTGTCAGCGTGTTGCCAGATGTGATCGGAGTCGACGTGCTTGTTACGCAGCTTGTCGAAGGTGCGAATAATCTGCTGCATCTGCGAACCCATCGGCGGATGCGTGTTCCATAGACGAATCGAGGCATGCGGCGTGGGGAGCATGTCTTCCGAACCATAGGAGAGTTCTTCGAAGAGTTTTTCCCCGGGACGAATGCCGGTGATCTTGATGGGCATGTCGATGTCGGGTTCCAGGCCATGCATGCGGATGAAGCGTTTGCAGAGTTCCAGAATGTTAATTGGGTTGCCCATATCCAGCAGGAAGACTTCGCCGCCGGACGCATAGGCTGCGGATTGGATGACGAGACCTGCTGCTTCGGGGATGGTCATGAAGTAGCGGGTCATGTCCTTGTGTGTGACGGTGAGGGGACCGCCCTGGGCAAGCTGGTTACTCCAGATCGGCAGGACACTGCAAGCTGAGCCGAGTACATTGCCAAAGCGGACCATGGAGTACACGGTATCTGAGTGTGAGTTGAGCCATTGGATGTAGCGCTCTGCCATGCGCTTGGTGGCCCCCATGACGGAGCTGGGATTCACAGCCTTGTCCGAGGAGATCATCACGAACCGCCCCACCCCATTGGCGTCGGCGGCATCGGCGACGGAGCGCGTGCCAAAGAAATTGTTCTCCACGGCATCAGACGGATGGTCTTCCATCATCGGCACATGTTTATGGGCTGCGGCATGGAAGATGACATCAGGCTTGTACTTGCCCATCATCGCCATCGTCTTGGAGGCATCGGTGATGTCATGGAGGACCGCCTTACGCTGCTGATTGGGAAACTCACGGGCGATGCGACGGTCAATCTCAAAGAGACTGTTTTCCGAGCGTTCCACCAGAATGAGATTAGCAGGCTTGAACCGACAGACGATGCGCGCCAGTTCACTACCGATCGAACCCCCGGCACCGGTGAGCAGAACATTTTTATTTTGGATCACCAATTTAATGGCATTCTCATCCAGGGGCCGCGGCTCACGGCTGATGAGTTGAATCGTGTCAATGGCCTGGGGAATGCCGGTGATCGTGCCGGGGAGTTGCGTTTTGACCTTGCCTGAGAGCTGATCATCAAGCATGGGGATATAGCGGTTGGGCACCTTGTTTTGGTTGAGGATCCGGGTGACCTGCTGGATCAGCGGACGCTCTGAAGCAGGCAGGCAGATCAGGGCAAGCGTCGGACTCTCGGAAGCAAGATAGGCTTCAAGTTCTTCAATGACACCGATTTGCATCGCATCATGTCGGTTGACCACTGTCGAGAACCAGCCTTTGAGTGGCATGACGGTGCCTGTGATGCGCATCAGGGATTGCAAGTACCCCACGCCCGCAGGATCACCAATGAGAATGCAGGATTCATCTGTAACGCAGCTGTGGGATAAGTTGGACATCACAGTCCATTTATCGGTTACACAATCAGAAAATCTTGATTGAGATTTGCTTTCGTGAAAATTGAATTGTTGACTTTTTATGGATTTCTTTTATCCAGAATGACCGATATTCAGAAAGTTATATCTTAACTAAACATATGGCCTGTTCAGGTCGATAAATCAAATCACAGGGGCAGGGGCTCGGGCGTTCCACATTCCAGAAGGGATCGACGGCATGTCATACAAACTGCAGGATCGTGTTGAAGCAAGACTCCACCCACGTCTACGTTTACCCGCCATGTACACTTTGTTACGCATGAAGCGCAAGGGCGAAGCTCGCTACAACCAAACCGGCTTCATCTATGACATCAGCCAGACCGGCATGCGTTTTGAACTCGACGAACCCATGGAAATCGGAACCGAACTGGAATTTCGTGCGCTGCTCCCCGGCAGTAACACCACCACCTTCTGTGCCAAAGGCACCTTGGTCCGCCGACATGACGATTTTGAAGAAGTCGGCCCGGTGAGAATGGCCCTGCATTTTGAGAAGTTCAATAGCAGTATCGATCGCGCCAAGTTGGCTGAATACATCGAATCGCGTAAGCCACGCATTTCAACCGACACGCAACCGGCCATCTCGCAAGCAGCCTAATCCGGGCAAACATCAAACAATCATCCCAAACCTCAGTTGGCACGAACCACTCTGAGGTTTTTTTATGCCTGTAAATATCAGATTTCGCACAACGATCCGAACCAATGCCCCATGACCTGCGTAACAATCCCATATACCGCTAACGGTCAAGGAATGACATATGAGCCAAATCGTTTCAGATGCGAGTATTACGGAACATCAGCACGATCATGAACATGATCACGGCCCGAGTATGGCCGAGCAGCAGGATCGCAAGCAAAAGCGCGAATTTTTCCTGATTCTGCTCGGCGGTATCCTGCTCTTAGCAGCATTGGCCGCCCGATATCTGCTGGATACCCCTGATCAAGGCGACATGATCGCTGCTGTCGCAGCTATTCTCCTGGGGCAGAAGATTGTCCGTGATGCATTCAAAAGTCTGCTCACTGGTCGCTGCCCACATGACCATGGTCACAGTCACGCTCATGGTGAAGCTTGCGATCACGATCATGACGAACCGCATGCCCATGAAAAGTCGCACATGGAAGAACTGGTCGCCCTGGCGATCATCGCTTCTTTATGCTCAGGTCAGTATCTCGAATCCGGCTCCGTCGCCTTCTTCATGCTCATCAGTTCACTCATCGAACACCGCACCGCAACCGGTGCTTTCAAAGCCATTGAAGACCTCATCCGCATCACCCCCACCCGCGCTTTCAAACTCGTGGATGGTCAGGAAGTCGAAGCCGACGCTTCGGAACTTGTTGAAGGTGACGTTGTGGTCGTCCGCCCCGGTGACAACATCCCTGCTGACGGCGTGATCATCAGCGGTGCTTCAACCATTAACCAGGCGAACATCACCGGCGAATCCCTGCCGGTTGAAAAGTCCGTTGACGATGAAGTCTTCTCAGGCACCACCAATGAGACCGGCGTGCTTCAAGTCCGTGTGACCAGTGCCGGCAAAGACTCCACGTTGGGTAAGGTCAAAGACCTCATCCTTCAGGCCTCCTTCAGCAAACCTGCGGTGGTGCGTCTGCTCGACAAGTATGCCAGCTTCTACACACCGACGGTGTTGATGATCGCAGGCATTGTCTACTTCATCACCAAGGATCTGAACAACGCCATCGTGTTGCTGCTGATCTCCTGTCCCTGTGCGATTATTCTTGCTGCCCCCACCGGCATGGTTGCTGCCATCTCCGCCGCATCTCGCTTGGGTGTCTACGTCAAGAATGTCTCAGACCTGGAAGTCGCCCGACGCATCAGTGCCATCATTTTCGACAAGACCGGCACGCTCACCGTCGGTGAACTCGATGTCTCCCGACTGTATCCGGCTGAAGGTGTCGGCCCGGCAGACCTGCTGCAAACCGCAGCTTCCGTCGAACATAACTCCAAGCACCCCGTTGCCCGCGCACTGGTTCGTACTGCAAAGAAAGCACAAATCGAACTTGCCCAAGTCACCGACTTTGAAGAAGTCGCAGGTCGTGGCGTCAAAGGCACCATCGACGGTCAACAGATTATCGTCGGTCGTGAAGCCTGGGTTGGCGAAATGGGGATCGACATTTCATCGCTGGATATCTCCGAAGGCGAAGGCATGAGTCTGCTCTTCGTCGCTCGTGACGGCCAGGTACTCGGCTGGGTTGGCATGGAAGATAAAGTCCGTGCTGGTGCAGCCCACACCATGGATGAACTTGAAGACCTGCAAATCAAACGCCGCGTGATGATCACCGGTGACCGTAAGTCCCCCGCGATGAAAGTCGCCCAACAGGTGCACGTCACCGATGTGGAATACGAAGCGCTACCCGGCGATAAACTCGAACTCGTCAAGCAACTCAAAGCCAACGGCCACACCGTCTGCGTCATTGGTGACGGTGTGAACGACGGCCCTGCACTTGCAGCAGGTGACGTCTCCATCGCCATGGGTGCTGCCGGCTCCGACGTGGCCATCAACTCGGCGACGGTTGCGCTGATGAACAACAACCTCAACCGACTGCCGTTCCTGATCAAGCTCTCGCGTTCGACGGTCACCGTCATCCGCCAGAACCTCATCGGCACGATGATCTACATCCTGTTCATGATCGGCTTGCTCTGGGCAGGTCATCTCACCCCACTCGGTGCTGCCATCGGACACGGCGTGAGCAGCATCATCGTCATCTTCAACTCCGCCCGACTCATCCGTGAAGGTGAAGATATCCAGGATCACGAACCGGTCGCCCAAGCGGGTACCAAGCGTCAACGCCAAATCGAAACCGTGGACGCCAAACCTGAGACGGCATAACACCGAGCAACAAAACGCGCTTTTTCGACAACGGCTGTCACCCAAGTGGCAGCCGTTTTCATTGCACTTGAAGCCTGCACAAACCATCAAAATCACAACAATCAACCGACATTGCCATTTGTTACCCAAAATGGAACCTTACCGGTAATAAATTGATGATTTTTCTGATTTTCCCCGAACCAGTCGATTGAACCTGTCGTAATATTTTTTGATAATACATTATCAAGAACTTTGCACGGAGTTTTACCCATGGCCGGTCCCCTGATTCTTTACACCCTGCTGATCATCGCCGCGTCACTGCTTGGCGGGTTCATCCCCCTGTTCATGAAGCTGACGCATCGACGGATGCAGTTTGCCATCAGCTTCGTCGGTGGCGTGATGTTCGGGGTCGGTTTGCTTCACATGCTCACCCATGCGCTTGAAGCTGCACCGGGTCAGCGAACCATGCTCTGGATGATTGCCGGATTCCTGTTGATGTTTTTTGTCGAACGCTTTTTCTGCTTCCATCACCACGATGTCCCGCAGGACGTTGCCGTCTCACAGCACACTCACCAGCACGAACCCGGCGACGAACATCATCACCATCAACACTGCACGCATGACCATGCACATGCTGGTGACAAACCGCATCCCGATCACAAACTCAGTTGGGGTGGCGCTGCTTTGGGCATGACGCTGCACAGCATCATCGGCGGTGTCGCACTGGCCTCGGCGATGCTTGCCGAAAAGCATGTCTCCCCCGCAGCCGCCTGGCCGGGCATCGCCGCCTTTGCCGTCATCATGTTGCACAAGCCGTTTGATGCATTGACCGTCATCACCCTCACGCGTTTAAGCAGCATGTCCAAGTTCGCCAGCCACATGATCAACCTGCTCTTCTCATTGGCGGTCCCCGCAGGTGCAGCATTGGCATTACTTGGCATGGAACACTGGATCGCTGCCAACCCGTTGTTCATCGCCTACGCATTGGCTTTCAGTGCTGGCACGTTTATCTGTGTTGCTTTGAGTGACCTCTTGCCCGAATTGCAATTCCATCACCACGACCGCATCGGCTTATCCGCCGCACTGGTGTTAGGCATCGTCCTGTCATGGGGTTTAGGTGTTCTCGAACACGGCACGCATGATCACGATCATGCCGGACATAACCACGGTGCCGTCCAAGTCGAAGACTCACATGATGATCACGATGACCACACCGGCCATGATCACGCATCACAAATGGATGACGATCACACCGGCCACGACCACGCTCCGACACCTGCAACAGCAACGCCTGCAAAGACAGACGATCATGCCGGCCACAATCATGATGACCATGCAGGGCATGATCATTGAATGAATCCCAACCGAGCAAGCATATGGTCAACTATCAAGTATTGGCGCAAGCGTATTACAAGTTGCTCAACCACCTTGATTGGCAAGACGAGGTACTCATTTCTGGTATCCGTGAAGGACTGAATAAATTTCTATCCAACGCATACCTGAAGCAACACCCATCGTCATGTAAATATCACAAGAGTCAATGGGTCTCACCTGAAGCACTTAAACAACTCAATCAAGGCAATCACACGGATCTGGTATTTGAACACATGGTGCCAAAGAAAAAATATATCCAAGAGCCTTGTGAACATCTGGCAGCATCAAGAAGGTTAACCGAAGAGAAAATCGTTGAATTGCTTGAAACATACTGGCACATTGCAACGATCACAAAACAACAAGACAAACTCTTGTCACGCTCATCAATGCCTGATGATTGGGATGGGATAAACGTCTTGAGTCGATATGAAATAGCGGGTATTCAACTCGTGAATAATCCTTACTTCACAAGCTAATGTGTTTCATATAACAAAGCACGATATCAAGAACAATCATTTTTCTCGTCACTCCCGCGCCTCGAAAAGCGGGAGTCCATTGATACTTGCAAGCGTCAACAGAATACCACTGGATTCGGACCTGCGCGGGAATGACGGAGTGTCATTCGATCAAATCAAAGTAAAGACATCATCCTGCCAACCAGCTCTTACGGTCGGTGAAGCCGAGAACTTTTTTGCAGTTTGGACAGCAGTAAACAACCTTTGCACTGAGGAAATTGGATTCCAGTTTCTTTAACAGCAGACAGTCGATAGGTTGTTCACAATGCGGACAGATTGGTCGAAGGTTCGGTTGTTCCTTGACAGGTAAATCAGACATATAAATTCCCCCTGAATGTATTGATCTCATAAAACAGATTGTGAGAACGATTATCCTGTTTCATTGTACCTGTTTCACGCCCAATTGCATCAGCGAGCCGGCTCGCGAAGGCATTGTGTAGGATCGAACATCATTTATTCATCGCAGCATTTTATTCGTCACTCCCGCGCAGGCGGGAGTCCAGTGGTACTTGCAAGCGTTAACTGTATGCCACTGGATTCCCGCCTGCGCGGGAATGACGGAGTGTGTGAGTTGGTTCATGAAAAGCAATCATTACTCGCTCGTTAACCAATGATTCTCAATAAAACATGAGCACCGGATGTTAATCCGGTGCCCGTTGTATGTTCAATAATTTTCAAGACCTGCACCGGATTGACATCCGGTGCTCATAGACGTGTTTGAGTGTGTGAGTGCGTCATTCAGTGAGTTAAAGTCTTTGCATGTGCGTGACGATCAAAACGCGATCAATCAACTCACCGAATCGGCCAGAGCAACCAGCGGTTGTGTCCGACGGTGATGGGACCGAAGGGGCCTGCGTAGTTTTGTTCACCGATGGGTCGGCCGAAGTAGTCCTTGGTGACACCCTCAATCTGCGGCATCGGCAAGGTCCATGTCGATGCAGCCTCCATCGCGGTCATCGTTACTTCACCTGCTGAGATGATCATGCGACAGCCAGGTGCCTGGACGGAGTTTTTGTCCATGAGCATGACCTTCTGCCAATCTTCAAGCGGGAGTTGGCCATAGGCGGATGTGATCTGTGCTTGATCCAATGCTTTTTGAATGTTCTCCCGATCAATGCGGCCTTGATTAGTGTTGATGGACAGGCGTTCGTCTTTGCCGATGAAAACGTTGTAGTCACTGTGATTGTTTTGCGACTGTTTACCGGGGAACGGCATGCTGATGGCTGCGCGGTTATTGCCGATGAAGATATTGCCCATGATCTGGTGGCCGGAGGTTTCGACAGGTTTCTTGGCAAACTGTCTGCCGGAGACGACCTGCCCGTGGACACCGTAACGGGCGTTGTGATACAGCAGGTTGTTGGTGATCACCAGGTCGGCTGCGTCATGCGAATAAATGCCATCACCTGCATAGAAGTTCGAGTAATTGCGGGTGTAGGCAACGACGTTGTGATCGATGAGCATGCGTCCTTCACCCAGTTCGACGAAGATGCCTTTACCCAATGAACCGGAGACAAAGTTGCGACTGATGCGGGCGCCTTTGTAACCGTTGTCGATCCAGATGCCTGCTGCTTCGTTGTCTAAAACGAGATTGCCTTCGATGACGCCGTTACCGAAAGCGTGGACTTTGATGCCGCCTGCTTCTTCCCAGCCTGCATTGATTTTGGACTCAAAACCCAGGCGGTTGTTGTTGCGGATGATGTTGCCGCGAATGACCGAACCGCTGGTGTTCCAACCTGCCACGCCACAGAGTCCGTTGTGTTCGATGACGTTGTTGATGACGTGATTACTGCCACCGATCATGATGCGTTTTTGGTCATCGTCGGTGTCAGCGAGGTCTTTGGTGCCCCAGGTTTCAGAGCCGATATCCAGGCCCAGCGTCTTGGCGTAGCGGATGATGTTGTCACGGATAACCCAGTTGCGACCGGTGCGTGTGGAGACCATGCCAGCCTGCGGGAACGGTCCCTGGTTGGCACAGTGTTCGAAAACAAAGCCATCGATGGTGATGCTCTTGAGTGCTCGACGCGTGGGAGCGAAGACGCGATCCCGCACGGTCAGTTCGACGACAGATGCATCAATACGACGCAGATGCACGGGGGCATGCATGGTGATGGTCTTGCCCTGCTCGCCGAGTATCCAGGTTGCTGGTGTGTTGTAGACATCCTGTAACGTGGTGGCCTGGGTGAGGAGTTGCCCATCAACAAAAATTTGGCCGAGTGTCAACGGCCACTGTGTGACACCTTCTTCAACCGGGCGGCTTGCCTTGCTTTTGTCCTTTGAAGAAACACTGATGGTGCGCAGGTACGGATTGCGTCGCCCTGCAAAAAGTGCATCATCCAGTGGAGCAATATACACATTGGATTGGTCTTCAACCGGCTTCCAATTCGGCGTCCAGATGTCCGAACCTTTGACAATGGCCTGATGACGTTTGGCGGAGATGTAGGTGACGCCACTGCCGGTTGCCCCCGGTGCGATGTGTTCGCGGTAGACACCCGGATGTACAAGTACGGTATCACCACTGACGGCAACCTGGGCAGCAGCGTTGATGGTCTTAAACGGCGCGGCCGTTGAACCGTCATTGCTATCGGACGCCTTGGCATGATTTTGATCAACGTGAAGCATGGCAGCTTGCATCGTTGAACAACATGCTAAAACAAGATACAGAAGCGTCGAACGAAGGATAAGACTTTTCATTTTGAACATGATCAAACCTGTCAATCTAAAGGTTAATGCGATTCGTATGACCGGGAGCATTACCAGACGCGGAAGCGGAAACCGCCCCAGCCGATCTTGACTTTGCTCTTGCCGGACTTGTTGTAGGGTGAACTGGAGGGCTCCTGAATCCAATCGTTTTGTTTAAATTCGGCATGGGCGTCGAGGAACATGATGTTGGCACCGCCGGACCCGCCTTCGCCATGACGCGTGTTGGCATAGAGTCGGTAGGAGAAGGTGTAATTCTGCCAATACCCGCCGTAATAAGCGTTGGCATCCATGTACTCAATGACATCCTGCGGGTTAGCAGCATCCGAACGTTTGAGTCGGGCAGCACCGTGATACCAGGGGTTGCCGGAACCACCCCATTGTGAAGTCATGAAGCTGATGGGGTTGGTGAAGTTGCCATTCATCCCGTAGCCGTTGCGCGTCGGTGCACTGGGACAGACGTTGAGTACGTCGGTGTTATAGTCATATTTTTCACTAAATTTCTTGGGCCAATCACCGCCGATGAGCCATTCCTTGTTGTCCACACTGTAGACGTTGGCAGCAACTCCCACTTGCCTGACTTGCGATAAACACGCGGTGCGCTGGGCAGCCTGACGCGCCTTGGCCAACGCAGGCAGGAGGATGGCAATGAGCAGTGCAATGATGGAAATGACAACCAGCAATTCAATGAGCGTAAAAGCACATGATTGGGTTTGGCGGTGATTCAACTTTTTGTCTCCAGCATCAAACATCGAAGCTTATATTCCAATCAATACTTGGCATTCTCTGAAGTCTGCCAATAGGCACGGCCTTCCTTGGTGATCCCGTCGATGGTCTCATAGGCGATGTTCCCTGCATTACCACCTGCAAAGAGGATGTTGGGATGTTCTTCGTGCGTCTGCCAACCGTAGCGCCTGGAGTTGTAGTAGTACGACGGGCGATACAGACGGGCGACCTGTGTGTCGGACGTGGTCCATGCAGCATCAATGAAGGTGATCATCTTGTGGGGCTTGATCACTCGCCTGAGTTGTGTTTTAGGAGCCTGGGGAGGCCATGTGTAATAACCACCGAGGCGGTCGTTAAACGCATAGCTTGTCCAATTGGTTTTGTAGTAGTCGGGGCAGGCTTTAAACAAGCGCGTGTCCTGTAAGTAAACGCCAAGTCCGCCACTGAATTTCAGCGCATAGGTCCCACTGGTGATCTGCCCCTTGGGCCATGTAAAGGAACCAGGGAACCAGTCCTTGTTATCCTCGATGTACATCGCAAGTGGGATGTAGAGTTGATGGAGATTACTCAGACAAGAGACACTCTTGGCAGCTTCACGTGCCTTGGCCAGCGCAGGTAACAGGATGGCAATCAACAGAGAGACAATGGAAATCACAACCAGTAACTCAATGAGCGTAAACGCACGTCTTGGTTGATGGCATTGCGGTTTCATGGTCAGACTCCTTTGAGTTGCTTACCGATTGGACCTTTACTTTACTTGGCTTGCTTGACGGTGAAATTTTCAATCTGCAGCCGACAGCTACCCACGGAGGCATTACCGGGGTTGATGGCCTGAAGTCGGAGAATCAGTTCCTGGTCGGCTTGGAGGGTAAGCGTCTTGCTAAAGTCGAAGCGATCAGGATAGGTCTTGCCATACGCGCCGGACTTCTTGACGTTGAGTCGTTCCTGCTTTTGCATGTCGGCAATACGACCGTCCGCACTGAGAATATAAAGCTCGACATTGGCGTAGCCAGCGGAAGGACTCTGCACGCCAGCGAGTTTGGTTTTCAAGTCAACGGCATATTGGCCATCGGCTGTCGGTTTGAAAATCACTGCAGCAGAGGGACTTTTCTGCGCTTTGTTACTTGACGGGCGAACTGACAGACAGTCTACCTTGTACTGGATTTTCGGATCGCGGGTCTGTTCTTCACCGCCCTGCCAGATCCGAACGAACCCGACATAGGTCCCCTGACTCATGGCTGTAAACGGTGCGTTGGCAGGCGGATTGGTTTGATCCTGGAAAGCAACTTTCCACGTCGCCCCGTTGTCATCCATGGGATTGCCCATCGACCACGTCCAACTGCCATCAGCCCATTGCTTGGTGTTGTCACCATCAATAGGTTTGAGTTTCCACGTGCCGGTCTCCTGGGCATGGAGGGTGGTGGTTAAAATCAAAATGGACAATAGACAACTGCATGCGCTCTTCACGCTACACCAACTTTCATTTTCGGAAAATAAAAAATCGTCACTTGCCACACATGGGTGGCTGGGTTGAATCCCTTGTTATCAGTTCCGGCTTCAGACGGATCTGCACCGGTTCATAGTCACTTGTTTGTTGAGCGGTCGTGTTGATGCGGTTGAGCACCAACTGTGCAGCCTTGTTACCAATCTCCAACGGGTGTTGGAGCAGTGTGGTCAAGGGAGGTTGCATGTACTGTGCAAAATCCAGATTGGAAAAACCAATCACCGACACATCGGGGCCGACGCGCACCTGGTGTTGATGCAGGACGTTGTAGAGTCTTGCTGCCATGAAATCGTTGGCTGCGAAAATCGCGGTCGGCATGGGATGGTTGGCAAAGTAGTCATGCATCAACTGCACATTGCCAGTAAAGGTTTTGTCCATGCACATGTCATAGGTGACATCGGGACACTGACGGATGACCGATTCAAAACCTTCACGGCGATGTCGCGCGGTGCTTGCAAAGTCTGGACCTGCCAGATGCAGAATGTGTCGATGTCCCAGTTCAAGCAGATGCTCTGCTGCCATTTGACCGCCACAGTAATCATCCGTCCCGACGAAGTCCGCGCGATGCGAGTTGGGTAACGCCCGGTCGACTGCGACCAGTGGCAACCGGTGATCATGAATCTCATGCAGGTAATCGTCGGACGCTGCATCTTCAATCGGTCGAATGATCAAGCCATCCACGCGTCGATCCACGAGTTGATGAATCAACTCCAGTTCGGTTTTGGTCGTCCACTTGTGATCAGGTGTACGTGAGGCCCAAAGTAGAATGGGGACATAATTTTCATCTTGGAGATGTTGATGAATGCCTGCCACGATGCTGGAGAAAAAGGCATCTGACCCAACGGGGACCATCACGCCGATGGTGTTGGTCTTGCCGGTCTGCATGCCGCGGACCAGCAGATTGGGGCGATAGTTCATGTCCTTGGCCACTTTGAGAATGCGTTGGCGCGTCTTGTCCGAGACATCCTCACGCCCCGAGAGCACCTTGGAGACGGTGGCAATGGAGACATTGGTCTGAGCGGCGATTTGTTTGAGACTGACGGCCATGGGCAATTGGACTTTCAAAAACGGCTTACGTAAATATTTTCGCAGCGACTTTGGACAAGTCAAGCGTGTTTACGTAAATATTTTCGTAAACACGTCATCTTGCATCCTGATTGACGATCATTTCTCACAGTTGATGCGTATAATGTGAAGCTCATGACAGATTTATCGCAATCAATCACGGATGAGAATCCAACCGAGACCACGTCGAAAAATCGGCAACAGGGCTGGCTACAGGCATTGCTGCTGGTGATTGTCACATTGGCTGTCTACCTGCCGGCGTTGCGCTGTGGGTATATCTGGGATGATGATTACTACGTCACCAACAATGACACACTCCACGATTGGGATGGCCTGGTGCGGATCTGGACTGAGCCGGGCGCGGTGCCTCAGTATTACCCGATGGTGCATACGGTGTTCTGGGTGCAGTACCAGCTCTTTAAGCTCAACCCGGTGAGTTATCATGCGGTGAACATCGCCTGTCATATCCTGGTGAGTCTGCTGTGGTGGCGGGTGCTTAGACGACTGTCCATTCCCGGAAGCTACCTGGCAGCGATGATCTTTGCCCTGCATCCGGTCCACGTTGAATCGGTGGTCTGGGTGACAGAATTGAAAAACGTGCTCAGCGGTGTGTTTTACCTGCTCGCGGCATGGGCGTACCTGCACTTTGCGGGTGTCCGACCGGATCGTGGTGATATGACAACGGTCGATGAACCTGTCACATCACGGCGTTGGTTCTGGTATGCCTTGGTCATCCTGTGCTTCATCGCAGCCCTGCTGAGCAAGACCGTGGTTTGTACGCTCCCGGCCGCGCTGGTGTTGGTGATGTGGTGGAAGCGTAAACGGTTCCCGTGGGCGGACCTGGCCTGGTTGGTCCCGCTGCTGATCATGGGCATTGTCATGGGCCTGCATACGGCAGCGATGGAGAAAAACCATGTCGGTGCCGAGGGCGCGGACTGGGCGTTTGGCATGACCGACCGACTGCTCATCGCAGGCCGTGTCGTCTGGTTTTATGCTGCCAAACTACTTTGGCCGGCGAAACTGGTTTTCTTCTATGACTATTGGCATATCGACCCGACACAAGGATGGCAATGGTTATTCCCCATCGGGTTTGTCGCAGTGGTTTACGCCCTGCTGAGGAACCGAAAGTTCATCTCAGGCAAACCCCTGGTTGCGATCCTCTTTTTCGTCGGGACGCTTTTCCCTGCACTGGGTTTTGTCAATGTCTTTCCCATGCGATACGCATTCGTCGCGGATCATTTCCAATACCTTGCCTCCATGGGCATCATCGCTTTGTTTGCAGGTGTCATCTGGTATGCAATGCGTCACATCCCACGTTATCGAATCCTGCTTTGCGTGTTCATCATCGCGGCGTTGGGTGGACGAACGCTCAACTATATCCCCGTTTACACCAATCAAGTGACACTATGGGAACATGTCATTGCCAATAACAAAGCGCCTTGGATGGCTTTGAATAATCTGGGCAGTATCTACCAGGGACGTGGCGATAGCCAAAAGGCAATGCCCTACTTCAAACAGGCCATCGTCCATCGGCATGAGTGGACCGCCTACAACAACCTTGGGGTTGCCTATCGCAATCTGGGTGATTCTCATACCTCTGCCAATCTCCTCAAACGTGGAATTCAAATCACCGGCAATGCCAGGCTTTACGTGCCACTCGCCCGGACATACGAAAAAAGGGGCAATCTGGACAAGGCAATTAAGCACTTGCAAACGGCCATGCACCTTCGCCCTGACGATCAAAAAATCCAATTTGAACTCAGTGCCCTGTTTTACAATCAAAAGCAATTTGCCCAATCCCAGCAGATTCTGGAACAGTTGGTCCAAAAATCACCAGACAAGCCCAACGTCTGGCTGACGCTCGGTAAAGTGTACGAACGAACCGATCAATGGGACCGTGCTGCCGAGTGCTATGACACCGGGTTAGCGCATGTGATGCAAACCGCTTCAGAATCAGACATCGCCAAACTGCGAATCGGATTGGGTAAAGCCTATATCAAGACACAACGTCCTGAACTTGCCATCAACGTGTTGGAACAGGTTCGCTTGACACCGCAAGCCAATCGGCAAGTCTATGAACTGCTGGCCAAACTACACGTCTCACAGGGCAATTGGCGTCTGGCGCACACTCTGTATGCGTCTCTCAAACAGCAGGAGCCCAAAGACACCAAGACGCGATGGGATAACCGGCTTGCCTTGTGCCTGCTCAAAGATCCGCAATCCAATGCCCAGGATTGGCAGCTTGCCCGAAAACTCATGGACGCCTACATCCAAGCCAAGTGGCCCAAGACCAGCCTTTCGGATTGGCAAATCTATGCGACGAGTTGTGAAGCAACAGGCGATTTTGCCAAAGCGATCGACATTCTCAAACAAACGCTGCGTGATTATGCCTCTGATCCTCAACTCACCGCAGAAGCACGTAGCCAGATCGACAAGCAACTCCAACGCTGTCAGAGCCAACTGACTGATGAGTAAATTGCGGATGGCTACTGTTTTTCCAAGTCTATTTCGCACCTAAAGCAGCAATGGGGCTTCGCGGCATGTCATCACGCAAAAGGCGATTTAGACAGTGTGCACTTTCAATGGCCATGTCCATTCCCAAACGCGGTTGATCGAAAAACGCAGGCTATCGGAACCTGTCTGTGAAGATGGGCTATATGGCATGTCTGTAGCATGGCTCTGCATCGAAAAGTGCGATTAACACTTTCCACATTTTACACCTAACTTTAGTGCAACGTATGGTTGGATTGCTTGTAGGCTATAGCGACCGTCCGCTTGCCAAGCCCTGCGGGGGGCAGACAAGAACCAGTCTTAGGAGGCTGGATAATGCCAAAAAACATCGCCCATGATCTGAACGTCGATGCTCAACAATTCCTCGAAGCATTGCTCAATGAACTGTCTGCTCGTGATCAGTTCACACGTCTGACGCGTCATCTTCGTGACAACCAGCAAAAGATCACGGATGAGAAGCAATGTTTTAGAGACTTATGTATTGCACGTCGCGGTATCCAGTTGGCTGAGCGTAAACACTACCGTGCCTACCGGAACCTGATTCGGCATTTTGAACTGTAATGTTCGCGCGTGATGCCTGCTCTACGTGCTACGGATGTCAGCCTGAGTTATGGCCGTTTAAAACGCAATCTGACAAACTCACTTATTAGACACGAAGCGCCGGGTATCAGCCCGGTGCTTTTTGTATTGACCATGTGATCAGCCTTCACGGTCTTGATATGGCATAGCGCGTTTTTCGACATAACTTCCCGTTAACTCCTGCAGCCGTGTTGTATAACTCGTGCGTTTGAATTCATTGAGCACCGTGTGTCAACCCGGTGCCCCCATGGAGCAACATTGACACAACGGGCACCGGATTGACATCCGGTACTCATTCAAGCACGATTTATTACCAGGATTGGTATCAGTGGTCTTCCCCCCAAAATGACAGCGTTCACAATTTGCTGCGCAGTTTCAGCGACATGTTGTATGGCAGCTATTGGGGATCAAGCAAAACAACGAACATTCGCTAGACCGCTTAGAGATGGCGCTGCCAGGGCGAAATCAGTTTGGGGATCGGGCCGGGGGTAATCATGCGAACCAGGTGTACCACGCCATCAGCTTCCAGTTTATTCATCAAGTTGGTTCGATGAAGACTGACGGTCTTGACGCTCAGATTCAGGTGTCGGGCGATTTGCGAACTGCTCATCCCGTCAATGACCAGGTCCAACACTTCGCGTTCACGTTGGCTCAAACGCTCAAGTCGATTTTTATATTCAATGCGTTGCTGCCGGTAATCCATGATCTGACGCGCCAGTTTCAAACCATCCTCAACCGCTTTGAGAAGCGAATCAATCTGTAACGGTTTACTCAGAAAACCGACCGTTCCCATGCGTGTATACATCACGGCCATATTGACGTTGCTACTGCAAGACATAGCAATCACAGGTAACTGTGGATTGTTTTGAATATAGTCATCGAGCTTGGAATTGCCGTGCCTGGAAGTGCCAACATCCGCAAGCAGGCAGTAAGCAACGCGATCATCAAATGGATAGCGCTGCACCTGGCCAATGGAGTCAACGGCAACACAGTCGTACCCATAGGCTTGAAGCAGTTGCACCAGAGAATCAGATTGCGACGCATCAGCTTCATGAATCAGAAGACAATTCGTGTGCGTTGATTGATGGTTATCTGACAAAATCCTGTCTCCGTACAATGGCATCATCAAACAATGATCATCATGATCAACCGTATCCCCGGATACATGGCACTTTCAAACCTTCCAACCCCGAACTTGACGAATCCTTCATCTAAATGGTTCTCAGGACACGTTCTTCACATTCTCAGCGGTACGTGTAACCGGCAGGAACAACGTGGCGATACAACCGCCCGTACGCTGGGTTTCGACGGTCAGTTGGCCATGGTGCAATTCACACAATGCCTTGCTCATTGCCAGCCCTAACCCCAGGCAATGCGTACGCGTGGTCTGGAACGGCTTGAAAAGATGCGGCGCAATCTGTACGTCCAATCCCGGTCCGTTATCCATGACATGACAGACCAGCTGCTTTTTGTCATCGACTAAATCAGACTTGATGATGACACAGGGATCTGACATCTGACTGTCAATCAGACTCTGTATCGCGTTAAGTCCAAGGTTGAAAATAATCTGTTCGATCTGAATCCGATCACCCATGAAAGCAGGCAGATCATCATGTAACTCGAGTTTCAGTTCGATGTCATGTTCTTTACAAAGCGGTGTCAGTAAAGCGACGACTTCCAGGATTTTATGATTGAAATTCAACGTCGAAATCCGCGGGACCGCCTGACTGACAAAACGACGCAAACGTGTGATTAACTCCGCAGCACGGAAGGCTTCCTGATTGGCAAGCTGCATCAACCCCAGTAACTCATGACGATCAAAGTTTTCGTCCTGAAGTTTTTTCACACAGCATTGGGTGTAATTCACCGAGGCGGACATGGGGTGATTGAGTTGATGTGCCAGACCAATGCCCAGATGCGAGGAGAGATTCAAACGCTGCAGATGACTGAGCATTTGCATCATCTGCGGCGTTGTCAACTCAGCGGCATCCTCGGCAACACATCTAAAAACGTCAGAAGGTTCAGCCGTATGCCCCGGAACTTGCCCGTGACCGGAAGTCGGCGATTGCGATGCATTATTGGTAGGCTTCTCAGGATGACTCATACAACTCCGTTTTGTTTGATGCTCATGACAATAACATTAAGCAACTTCATTCCGTTTTGCCGACGCGTAGAGGTTTCATGCTCAAGGCGCTTCGGGATAGGTGGATGGATCAGGCGGACGTTTTTGATTTTCCGCAGCATCCAGATGCATCTGTCTGACGCGATCCGCCAGGGCCTTGGGCTTGATCACACGGACCTGATCGGCATAGCCACAGATCCACCAGGCGATCTCCTTGAGTCCGTCAACTTTGAATGTCACCCGTGCTGTGCCGTCGTCCTGAAACTTCACTTTCTGCGTCTGATGCCAGCGAACTTCCGCGACATTCACAGCCACCATGGGGGCAAATTCCAACTCCACGTTGTAGGTTTTGCCTTCGTTGATCAGTTGCCATGCATTGCCAAGATGTTTATTCAAATCGAACTTGGGTTTGGTAAATTGCTTCTTGAGCATCTGAAAACTCTTGATCCGTGCCAGCTTCAGAATCCGGACTTCATCAAAATCATGCATGTAGCCAAAGAGATACCAGGCCCGCGTTGAAAAATGCAGTTGATACGGATTGACATCAAATGTGCTGATGTCTTTTGAGATCGGATGCTGATAGGTCAGGCGAACGCTTGTGCGTTCATCAATGCAGCGTTGCAGGTTCAGGAAAAGCTGGTCTTCGTTCTCACTGATGGTCGTCCGTTCAGGAGACACACTGATAGCTTCGACCATGTCACTGCAATCGGCACGAATCGGCTCGGGGATCGTCGAGACCAGTTTCCAGATAGCGGACAAGGTGGAACCAATCATGGCCCTGCCGCGTTGGGGTAAATAACTCTTGGCAACCATCAACAAAGCCAGCGTCTCCTGCATGGTCAAATTCACAGGTTGCAAAAAGCAATTGTTGACAATGCGGTATCCCTTGGAGGGACTGTAAACATAAGGAATCCCCACTTCATCGAGCATTTTCAGATCGCGAAACAGCGTGCTCCGGCTAACATCCAACTCAGCCATCAAATCGTAGATTGTTTTAAATTCCCCGCCACTTTGCAGAAGCGTAATCAAATGCAACAACCGTTGAATCCGCTGTAATCCCATACTACCTCAACATCATAGGTCAGATTCTGACTTGAGCAGTCCTAACATCTGACACTGCTGTGGATGTAAATACATCCATGTTCACTTATCGAAACGTCAAATGTCCAATGACAATCCATCCGGAAAAGACATGCTCATCAGCAAAACGATCATCCGATCGGCGCAGGTTTGAATCATTGAGGTAAGTGGTTAAAAATGCCACTGCATCAACTGGGCCAGCACCATTGTTTTGAAAACTCGCCCCGATCCCCATGTTGCTTCAAGCTCTTTTTCAGACAAGTACTTAGCATGCATCAATTCGCTCTTACCGTCAAGAACAATTTAGTCTCTTCAGTAGGGTATTTACCAGTGATTCTCATGCTGATATCAAATAAAACCCTTTATCACTAACTCATGTTAGAAATCTGAATCGAAATGTCTACATTTTCTGTACAGGTTTTGTCTATAAAAATGTTCTGGCGTTATCGCTATGCGTTCACCAATCACAACAATGTGCGTGTATCTGTGCGTGCGTTTGTGTGAATAGAGCCGAGTCATCTTGTCTCGGTTGCCTGGAACGAGGGGATAACCTTTCGACTGATGCACATTTTGCCAGACCAAATAAAAACACCAGTGCGGAGACTGGTGCTTTTTGATATTTCAATGGTTGTCATCAGTCGGCTCAGGCGTTGTCCTGACCAAACCCGCTGCGTTCGAGCAGGCCCATGAATTGGTCGGTGAACACGAAGTTGTGTTCGGGGAAATCCAATCCTGAACGGTTGTTGTCAATGTGGCTGAACATCAGCTCGATGTCCGCCAACTTTCGGGCGGCATCCGGGCCCTGGTGCGAATCGTAGACTTCCACGATGCCGGTGGTCATGGCGCCAGCATCATCAATGCGATCCATGTCCGCTGAGAACCGCAGCGTCTGACCGGGCATGGCAGCTTCGTGGAAGATGGCTTTACTGATCTTGGCCAGGATGACCTTCTCTGCAAAGTCCTTGGCGTGACCGACCATGATCCCGGCGGTCTGGGCCATGCCTTCGACGATCAACGGATTGGGCAACACCGGCACGGCAGGACGCGTGTCCGTGGCTGCAAAGTGATCGTGAACGACCTCCTCAGCCAGTGAAACGTTCTTCACCGTGACGATTCGGGTCGCTTTCTCAAGCTCGACAATGCGATCAATCCACATCCAGCGCATATTGAATCAGGGAGTAGTGATTAGTGATTAGAGAATAGTAAAAAGACAAGACAACCGTTGTTAGTTTCTTATGTCTTTAACCTACTCCCTACTCCCTATTCCCTACTCACTCTCCTGTCTTTCAGCTAACCTTACCTTCGATGAACTTCACAATGGTATCCACGGTGAAGATGTTGGAGAATTCTTCCACATCACGGCTGGCGTCGAATTCGCTCAGGTCGGCATGGGGCATGCGCTTCTTGAGTTCTTCCATGCCGGCGTCGGTGACTTTGCCATCCTTGACGTACTCTTCGTTTTCAAGCACGTTGGAGGGGAAGATTTCGCCCTGGTCGATCTTGATGCCGAAGGCTTTTTCAAGACGGAAAACAATGTCAAGAAAGTCGATGGACTCGGCACCGAGGTCACCGGTGAGGGTGGCTTCGGGGGTGACTTCTTCATCGTCGACAGCCAAAGCGTCAACCAGAACTTCCTGAACCTTGCTGAAAATTTCGTCGTGGGTCATTGCGATCTCCGTTGCAAATTCGGCGTATCCATTGCCGAGTTGTCGTTACGTTTAATCCTGTTGAATCTATCCAATCAGGCAGCGGTCGGATTGAGTGCTGCCAATGCAAATTTGCCCTGGACAGCCACATTGCCATCCACTTTGCCTGTCCCGACCAGTTGCCATTGCCCGTCTTTTTCGCCCTTGAGGGTGACTTCGACGATCAGGCTCTGCCCGGGCTTGACCATGTTGCCATACCGGATATTCCGCGCCTGGGCCATGATCAGGGGCGTGTCCCCCGTGTTCTGAGACTTGGCAACGAGGATGCGAGCCGCTTGCACAAGTGTCTCAAGCATCATCACCCCCGGCAAAACCGGGAAGGACGGGAAGTGGTCCGCCAGATACTCTTCGGCACTGGTGACGTTCTTGATCGCGAGGATGCGATCAGCTTCCAATTCCAACACGTTGTCGATCAATTCGAATTTCAAGCCAAGCCTCTTTACAATACGTCTCCCCCGGAAGTTTCCCATTGATGCCAACGGGCGATTACCGGGGTGATGTAGAATCAGGAATATTAGTCTTAACCATCGCGTAACGCAAACATAAAGCCCCTCCGCCAGGCTTCAGAGGACACACCAACCATGAGCATCGAAGAACAATTAACACAACTCAAAGAAGCCTTTACCGCCAAGTACGGCTCGGCCCCCACCCACGCTGCCGTCGCACCCGGGCGCGTCAATCTTATCGGTGAGCATACCGACTACAACGCAGGCTTCGTCTGCCCCATCGCCATCGAGCGTCAGACCATGATCGTTGCCAAGCCCAACGGCACGAACACCATCAACGTCAACTCCATCGGCATGGAAGATTTCCCCGGCCAATTCGAAATCTCCGAAGACCTCACTCAAGGCGAACCCGAATGGGTCAACTACGTCAAAGGTGTCGTCTACGGCTGTCTCAAACGTGGCATTAACCCCGGCGGCTTCGATGCGTACCTGAGTTCCACCGTGCCCCTGGGTTCGGGTTTGTCCAGCAGTGCAGCCTTGGAAGTCTGTGTCGCCACCCTGCTCGCGGATTTGGCGGATGCGGAATTGGGTGTCACCGAAAAGGCCCTGCTGTGTCAGAAAGCCGAACACGACTTTGCCAACATGCCCTGCGGCATCATGGACCAGTACATCTCAGCAGGTGGCGAAGAAGGTTGCGCCATGCTTCTGGACTGTCGCACCAATACGCCCGAACATGTCCGGTTGAACGATCCGTCCGTTGCCGTGCTCATCATCAACTCCAACGTCAAGCACAAGCTCTCCGGCAGTGAGTATCCACAGCGTCGTCAGCAATGCGAGGAAGCTGCCAAAATTCTGGGTGTCGAAAGCTTGCGTGATGCGACGATCGAACAACTCCAGGCAGCCAAGGACAAAATGGAGCCGGTGGTTTACAAGCGTGCCAAGCATGTCATCGGTGAGATCACCCGCACCGCCGAAGCTGCCAAACTCATGGAGCAAAACGAATGGGTTGCCGTCGGTGAGCATATGTATGATTCACACGAAACCCTCAGCCGCGACTTTGAAGTCTCCACCAAGGAGTTGGACCTGCTGGTGCAACTCGCCCAATCCATCGGCTTGGCAGGTGGTGTCTACGGCAGCCGCATGACCGGTGGCGGATTCGGTGGCTGCACCGTCAGTCTCGTTGAAGCTGAAAAGGCCAACACCATCAGCGAACAAATCTGCAAGACCTACATGGAACAGACCGGCATTGAACCGGCTGCGTTCGTCACTCGTCCTGCACAAGGTGCTCGCGTGATCAGCGTGTAAACACAAAACACACCTGTAACCTTTCAAAAAACACCGTGGAATACACGGTGTTTTTTATTGATTGGGTTAAAGAGATCGTACAATAAATATAAATTCACACCTTCGTCATTCCCGCGCCCCCGGATGTCGGGAATCCAGTGGCATTCTGTTGACGCATGCAAATCTCACTGGACTCCCGCCTTCCGGGGGCGCGGGAGTGACGGATAACGCAACAAGGAACACCTCATGAAACTGCTCACCGCCCTGCTTCTGACATTGACCTGTTTATTGACATCCAACGTGACCGCTGCTGATGCGCCTAACGTGCTCATGCTCGTGACTCAGGCTGACCAAATGACCAGTGGCAAACCCACCGGCTTGTGGCTTGAGGAATATGCTGTCCCCTACAACCTGTTCATTGCTGAAGGTTTCAAGGTCACCACTGCAACACTCAATGGCGGGAAAGTCCCCATCGACGCACGCAGCAAGCCCAACGACCAACAGAAGGCCGAATGGAAAGATGCCATCAAGCAACTGCAGTACACCCGTGTCCTCAACCAGGTCGATCTCAAAAAATTCGATGCCATCGTCATCCCCGGCGGACATGGCGTGATGTTCGATTTAGCAGACTCCAAACAAGCGACAAAGGCCATCGAAACCTTCGTCAAGCAAGACAAACTCATCGCAGCCATCTGCCATGGGCCTGCAGCATTGGTCAACGTCAAAACGCCCAAGGGTAAACCGCTGGTTCACAATCGTGACGTCACCGGTTTTTCCGACAGCGAGGAAGCAGCGGTCAAACTCACCGATGACATGCCGTTCCTGTTGGAGAGCAAGCTGCGTGAACTTGGGGGCAAGGTCACCACAAGCTCCAACTTCCAACCGCACGCGGTACAGTCCGGCAACCTGATCACCGGGCAAAATCCTGCCTCCAGCCACGCGGTCGGCCAATTGGTGGTCAAGGCGCTGAAGTGATAACACAATGTGCTTTACCCATTAGACACATGTCATTTGTAAATGCCCGACAAAATCAATAAAACCTATTCGTCACTCCCGCGCCCCGGAAAGTCGGAAGTCCAGTGAGAGTTGCAAGCGTCATCAGAATGTCACTGGATTCCCGCCTGCGCGGGAATGACGGAATCGAAAAATTTGATGTGCATCGAGTCGATCGACATCAACACATCACAACCTTTCCACAGCCTCAACCAGTCAAAGCAACTTCATCTCGAAGAGACTACAATACACCCATCATGGATGATCCAACTGTCTATCTCAATGGCGAATTTCTCCCGCTTTCCCAGGCCAAAGTCAGCGTGCTGGATCGTGGGTTTCTTTTTGGTGATGGCATTTACGAAGTGCTGTTTTATCACCGTGGTAAACCCATCGCAGCTGCCGATCACATCGCTCGCTTAAAGCACTCACTCAACGAGGTTGGCATTGCGTATCCCGATGTTGACCTGCTGGCCATCAGCAATGAATTGATTGCCAAACAGCAACTGGCTGACGCCAAGGTGTATTGGCAGATCACGCGTGGTGCCGACGAGGCACGCAATCACATCCCATCATCTGGTGCAACTACGATGGCAACTTCCGGGGGGCCGACGGTCTTTGTGATGGCAGAGTACGAAAAACCGGTGGACATCGAAGCCGGTCCTGCTGCAGTCAAAACAATCACACTCCCGGACCTGCGTTGGCATCGCTGTGATATCAAATCCCTGTTACTGCTGCCCAACTGCATGGCCAAGATGCAGGCCAAACAGGCAGGATGTGCTGAAGCGATTCTCCATCGTGATGGTGTGGTCACCGAAGGCACGTCCACGAGTCTGCTCATCGTCAAGGATGGCAAGCTCGTCACACACCCCGCCAACCACTGGATTTTAGGCGGAATCACACGCTTGAATTTACTTGCCATCGCCAGGGAACACGACATCGAAGTCTACGAAGAAACCTTCACCGTCCAAGACATGATGGCAGCAGACGAAGTCATGCTCGGCGGGACGACCACGCTCGTTGCAGGTGTCACCCACGTGGACAACACCCCCATCAGCGATGGGCAAGTCGGCCCGATCACACGCCTGCTTTTCCAGTGGTATTTCGCTTAGAGCGTTGCGTTTGATACCCGGTCAAGATGACCGGGCGATGTGAACTTAGAGCAACTTGTATAAAAAATCGCCTATATCCGTCACTCCCGCGAAGGCGGGAGTCCAGTGGAATCTGCAACTTTCCTACTGCATGCCACTGGATTCCCGCCTTCGCGGGAATGACGAATCAGATTTCTGTATGGCGATTAATGACGCAAACTGCTCTAGCCGAGTCATCTTGACTCGGTTGCCTTGGAACGATGCCCTTCAAAACAGCAACAATAAGCCACTCTTGTTACGTCAATCCTGATTTGATTGAGCACGAGTGATAAACAGGATTGGTATCAAACCGTTTGATAGACAAGCTTGATCGGCTTTTCATCATTCGCTGATGCGACGATGGCTTCATAGAGAACCATACTCTTGTAACTCTCAAAAATGCTTGATCGCGTGGTGTTCGCGTTTTCGGTCAAAGCCTTGAAAAACGCAGCAATCTCAGCAAGGTGACCGGTTTCGTTGCCACTGTCACCACTGCTGGTAAAGGTCGGCGGTTCGCGCCATTCACAGGGTTTATTGTCCTGTGTGATCTTCCACGAACTTGAGTTGTGGATCGTCATGAAATTGCCGCCACGCACGGTCAGTTCGACTTCCTCGGTGGGAATTTGAAACGAACGGCCATCAGCAAAGGTCATCGTCCCGACCGCGCCCGATGCGAATTTCAAACTCACCGCATAAGCATCCGGTCCCTTGGCAAAGGCGAAGACATCCGTGACATCACCAAGCAAGTACAGGGCAAGATCAATGGTGTGCACACAGAAGTCAAAAAGAAACATCCGATGCGGCGTGTTGTTTTGATACTGTGCTGAACAGTAATCAATGGAGATGGCATAAATGTCATCAGCCGGAAACTGGTCCAACCATTCCTTGGCTCTGCTGTAGGCCGTGTTGTAACGCTTCTTGAATGCTGTCATGCAAAGCAGCCCGGTCTCCTGGGCAACCTTGGCGACTTGCAAAGTCTGCTCTGCGGTCATGGCGGGCGGTTTTTCCGTGTACACCGGATAGCCTTTTTTCATGACCTTTTGTGCCAACTCGTAATGGCCTTGCGGTCCCGTACAGATCATCACGCCATCGGGTTTGAGTTCATCAAGCATTAAATCGACATCGGTAAAAACCTTGCCACCAAAGCGTGCAGCATTCCGTGATGCTTTTTCAATATCCAAATCACAGACACCGACGAGTAAGCCGCCAGCAGCGCCGATGTAGGGATAGATCCGACGCGTGGATAAATTGCCAGCACCGACGATACAGATTCGTGGTTCACTCATGATTGTGTCTCCTTGATGCCCATCTGCTTCAGATAGGTTAACGCATTGGCAAGTTCGTTGATGGTCCGCTGAGCATCCGTCTTCCGGGTATCCAATTCCAACTCAACCACAATCTCTCCCGTGTAGTTGCGATCAGAGAGTGCAGCGAAAAGCCCCTGAAAATCAACACGTCCCTGGCCAAATGGCACGGACTGCCCATCGTCATCAATCTCGTTAATATGCACCAGGGCAATACTCTGATCCAGCAGGTCCATGCCCTGCTGCCAACTCACACCGACGCGCTGAAAGTGCCCGACTTCCAGGAGCGTTTTCATCCGCGGGTCTGCAATGGCATCAATCACCTGTTTAAAATCATCCAGTGTCGTGATGGGCGTGCCCTTGTGATTCTGCAGAACCGGGATCACGTTGATCTGTTGAGCTTCAAGTCGATCGAGTAACGGTTTGGCGCCCCGCACATAAAGCTCACGACTTTGCGCTTTGTAGAGGACAACCCCGGCCCCAATGGCTTGGGCATAACGTGCTGTGGCAACAGCATGCTCAAGTGAGTTATCAAAGTCATCCGTAATCGGTGGCAAGTGCATGGAGGTAAAAGCCATCTCATGCTTACGGGCAAGCGCCAGATATTGCTGAACAGGCTGATGGATATCCAGTGCAGAAGTGCACCATGTACAAAAGGCTTCAAACTTACGAAATCCCAACTGCGCATAGGCAGAAAGGATTTCATCCAACGCCCATTGCGGGATGCAGGCAGGTGAAGAAACTAACTGGTCAATGGTCAAAGCCATGGCAATTCTTTCAATTCAAATGTGTTTACTCGGATTCACCAATCGTCTGTCGATCCGGTGACGAAAAGGCGATCAACAGGTGCGCTTCACCATCACCGATATTTCGCGCCCCGTGCTTGAGATTCGCAGGGATCGTGATGCTGTCCCCCGCATTCATGGCAAACCAACCCTCCCCGTCGATGTAGTGTTCAATCTGACCTGTCAGGACGTGGAGCACTTCCTCGCAATTGGGATGGTAATGGATCGGATTGGCTGATTGCCCCTTGAGAATACAGCGTCCGACGGTCAAACCACTTGCTTGAGACAAAGCCCCGCTGGCGTACCAGTGAAGCTCGCCCCAGTCAAAAGTCTCTTTCTGAGCAGTGGCATCATCAATCAGTGAATAGGTCTGAGACATCATTTTTCCTCGGTCTTGGTAATTGGCATAAAGTCGCGTAAAATAGCAGACAGACTCATTATTCAACTTTGTTGAATATGTGTCAACTTTATGGAAGTAAAAAGATGAAATCTTCAAACATCGGCCAACGGATTCGAACGCTGCGTAAACGCATGGGCTGGACCCTGCAGGATGTCGCAGAGCGTTGCGACTTTACACGAAGCCTGCTATCCAAGATCGAGAACGGCAAGACGGTTCCCCCGGTTGCAACCCTCACCCGCATCGCTGACACGTTGGGCGTTTCTGTCTCAAACCTGCTTGATGACCGCCAGGATCAGGGCACGATTCTCGATACAGCAGACGCGCATCAGTCCAAGGCCATGACGCAGACGGATAAGGGTTACAAGTTCTTTGCCTTTGCAGCAGGTCGCAGTGACAAGCTTATGCAACCCCTGCTTTTTGAGGCTCGCAAGGACAGCATCAAACCTCAACCCATGTCACATGGCGGGGAAGAATTCGTCTACGTTCTGACTGGGAAAATGCGCTACCGCGTCGGTTCAACGGTCCACCTGCTCAAGCCCGGGGACAGCATGTATTTTGATGCGCAGCAGGAACACGAACTTGAACCGGTCACCGACGTGGTCCGCTTTCTGGCTGTATTCACCGAAGCGCCCAAACCTGCCAAAACATCGCGGAAAAAGACCAAGGCATGAGGTGTCAGGACAGTCGACATGAAAGCTTAAACACATGCATCTTTGAGTTGTGCTGTTTTTTGAAGCTTCCGTTTTGTAACGCGAAGGCGCGAAGACCGCGAAGGTCACAAAGGTAAGACATTGATTCAAGGCATCCGCTTACTTCGTGCGCGGCTCATTGTGTCCAAACAAAATCGACACGAGCCGATACGCTACATGGCACTATGCAAACAGGTGTTGATGCGTTTTACTCAGTTGATTGAGAACGGACTGTTGACGCTGAGGGGGTAGCGTCTTGACATAAGCCTTGGCGTGATGGGAGAAGGTGCTGTCACAGATCAACAGGGTCAACGGCGTCGGCAGGTTCTGCTGCTGAGCGACGCGGATGAGTAGCCACTGCGTGGTGATGTCCAACTCCAACTGTCGGGAAATCTGGTGGAAGACCAGAAGCGGCCCGTCTTCACGGTTGCGGGAATTACGCCACTTGATGATCCGAAGCACCAGCATCACCAGGATGATCACCGACATGGCAACGACCGCCCAGATCGGCGACATCAACGGATCGGATTCATTGATCCATTGCCAATTGGCGAATATCTCATCGACATTCGGCGGCGCTTTGGGGGTCCGCGGACTTTCCAATGCTAACGTGAGCATCAACTGCATCATGATCGCACCCCCGGTTCCTTAACCTGCGGCGGGTCCAATTCCACCTGGTCATCATCCTCAACATCCGAATAGGTGTCGATGAAATGCTCAATGAGTTTGCTTGCACGCGTACGGACTTTGGGGTCCTTGTCGGAGATGGAAAGTTCAGCAACGTGTCGGACCATGTCCCGTAAATTCAAATGGTCCACCAGCCACAACGCACTGAGACGGTGCATCGGACGTTCGTCGTTGAGCATGTTCCCCAAGGTGGTCAGTGCATCAGCAAAGTTCATCGACAGCAATGCGCCAATGGCATTAGCGCGCGGGCGGTTGTCATCGCCTTTACTCATCTTGACCAACTGGTTGACATGGTTGCGATGCTCGATTTGATCCAGCGCTTCGACCGCGTTGGCGCGCATGCGGGCATCGCCATGTTCCAAAGACGATTCAAGTATCCGGGCGGCACGTTCGGTGGCGGCACTACCCAGTGTCTTCACCGCAGCTGAGGCAATTTTCGGATCATCATGATGCGTTAAATGCTCCAACGCATACTCAAAGAAAGTCCCCTGATTGAGCGTGCGGATAATCGACATGGCCTTATGCATGTCAGCCGGATGTTCGCTTTCAAGTTTCTCACCAAGCTGAACATGGAAGGTCGGATCGATCTTGATTAATGCCTTACCTGCAGCGATGCGTTGGTTCAGATCAAAACGCGACCAGGAGTCCCAGTATTTCTCAAACCCCACCGGCGCGACATACCGCGAGGCGATCTTGCGCACTGAGTCATGCGGGGAATTGATCAAGCGCAGCATCAGGTGATACAGGTCGATGTAATCAATCCGAATCAGATGCCGCAAAGCAATGCGGGCGATGTCTTCATCGGTGTCCGCACAAAAGCCGGTGATCAGGTTCACGGCATCAAAGTTGGCAGCAGACTGTTTCATGAGTTTGCGCAGGACAATCAAGCGCGTGGGCACATCGTCGACTTTACGCAGTGATCCAAGTTGGGCGATGAGATGTTCATTGCTGCGACAGACAATGCTGTACCACTTGGGCAGTTGGCGGAGTTGTTGCGGCTTGATGCCAACAAGGCTTTGAACCTGCGGGAAAAAGTGATCTTCTGCAGGCAGGGACCGCAGGCGTTTTCGGCGATCAGGCAGCAGCAGTAAATGCCCTTGCGTGAACATCCGATGCAGCGTTTTTTCCTTTGCCATAAAACCGATGCCCTGGAGGATGGGCTCGGTGAGTACTGGGATGGACATCAGGCTGAGCATCGACTCGCAGACCGACGGATTGTTGGGCGTTTTGCAAAGTTGGATGAGCGTCTGTGTTGCGGGGTGTTTGAGATCGTTGAGGATGCGCCCTGCCTGCTTCAGTGGCCGGGGTTGGGTTTCGAGCATGGCTTCGATGACCGCCGGCTGTTGGTGTATGCCGTAGAAAGTGATGGCTTGTTCGATGGCTTGTTGGAGCAGGTCGTTTTGCTCGGAGATTTGCTTGCTTGTCAGCGTGTTGGCAGTTGCTGCTGATTCAGTTTCGGGGATCGACGTATCGGCCGTGAAGAGGCTGCGATTGGCCATGTCCAGCAGGCTTGATGCAGCGTCTTCGTGTGCAGCGGGTTGACCGTAACGCAGGACGTCCGCCAAGAGGTAACAGAGCTTGGGATCGCGACAGATGGAGACGATCTGGACGATGTTGAGCTGATCCTGCGCCTGGCCATGTTGAGCCATGTGTCGGAGGATGCGGCCAAGGTGTGGCGCTTGCTGGATGATCATCGCCTGGACGTCTTCATCGAGTTGATGAAAGTGACGCACGACTGCGGTCTGTGAATGGGCATGACGGCGTTGCAGGAGGGACTGAACAAGCCTGGCCGCGGTCTTGGTATCTGCAGTAGGCAGCGCAGCAGCCATCGCCGAATCCACCGACGGATCGGAGATCGATTCAAAGAGGCGAAAAATGTGGTCACTGCGTGCCATAGGTTGAAACCTGTCCCCTTACGGTGGGGTATGTCTGGTGTATCCAGTGCATCAGGTGTTCTGACTGAATATCAGCCGAACATGCGGTTGCCTGATTCTGTTATCGGACAGGTTGTGGTTGTGGCTCAAATCGTTCGCTACACAATATGTACGGTGTAATTGAGACACATCAAACTAAAAAAAGTCTTTTCAGAATCAAAATCGCTGCTATAATGCCGATCTGTCCTAACAAAGGAGTAAGAGGCCGACCATGAGTGTGAGCTCTAAGTCCAGTAATACCCAAATGTTCCGCATGATGCTCTATCGCCGAGCCCTTCATCCGGAGTTATTCGAACTCAAAAGCCGTCGTACTTTCGCCCATGGTGATTACGAAGCCGACGTGTGGATGGTCCCTACGGGTCATCTCGTCCGCTTCCAGGTGGGTAAGCGCAGCTTGACCGAGGTCGTGATGGATCGTTGTGACCACTTACCAGAACTGGGTTTAGTTCACGCTATCCCCTGTCTGGGTGAGAAGGATTACGAGATGCCGCGCGAGCCTGGGGACAAGGGAATCGGCTTTGTCACCACGATTCAGACTGAATCGCTGTCGGATAATCTGTACATGACCACCTTGCGTGAGTTGTCCAGTTATGCCGACGAAGCCGGTGCCAACTCGATCTGTCACAAGTGGGATGACAACGAAAGCGTCCCCTGCCTGAGTCTGATCGACGTGCAGAAGTACCGTAAAGAGCTGCACATACAGAGCTACCACCTGACCGGTTCCAACGGTTTGGTGCTCCGTACGCAGTCGATTTTCGAAGTCCACCAATAATTCGCCTTCTCAGGCCGGTTGCTGCGGGTTGATCCGTAAAATGCATACCTTGGCCCACGAGCGAGCGATACCCGGGATCGGTGTCGGCATTTTGTGTCGCCGGTGTCATGAAAATCTGAGCCAAGCATTAAGGACAGATCGCAGCTCAGAGGATCAGATCCACCATTTGAAATCATTCAAATAGCCAACGCTGCTGATATTTTTTCAGCAGCGTTTTTTTTTCGCCCAATGTCTGAGCCCCGGCCAAGATGACCGGGCTATGTGAATATAGCCGAGTCATCTTGACTCGGTTGGCTTGGAGCGAAACGTCAAATACGGCAGTGTTAAAAATTTTTTGACTTTAATCAACAAGACAATTTCTCACGCCAAACCCGCAAAGCGGCTGTGTTGTTTGTCAAGGCTATTGCCTCAGGCGCCGGCAGCTTTTTTCCCCGGAAGGGCTTGGGCCTGAGCACATAGCGAATTCACGTGCACCAGCAACTTCCGAGCACAGGCACATAAGGCGACCTTCTTGGCTTTGCCCGCAGCGAGCAGACGTTGGTAAAAATTACGCAGCACCGCATCATGCCGAACCGCAGATAAACTGGCCATGTACAACGCGCGTCGCACCACGGCTCGGCCACCGAAGATTCGCCGTTTGCCACGCATGCCGCCCGAGTCGTGGGCATACGGTGCAAGGCCGGCCAACGCGGCGATTTGCTGACGGTTGACCGTGCCCAACTCCGGCAGGTGGGCCAGCAGCGTCACGGCCGTTTGCTGGGCAATGCCGACGACTTGCGTCAAGCTCTCGGCTTTGGCGGTCAGTGATTTTGATCGACTTAAACAACGGGTGATCTGGGCATCCAATTGCAATTCGAGCTTTCGCAAACGCGCGATGCTTTGAGTGATCATCCTGGCGATGGACTTGTCGCTGCAACATTCCAAACGGTTCTGTTCACGCACGCGATCGCCGATGATCTGATCGCGTCGATCTCGCAACGCACGCAACTTTTCGCTGGTTTTACAGTTTTTTTCTGCGGGGCGAGGTTGGGTTGTGGCTGCAAATCGCGCGATGAGCATCGCATCAATGCGGTCGGTTTTGGCACGAAGCTTCAGACTTTTTGCAAAATGTCGAACGCAGGCTGGTTGAACCACCGACACGTGCGAGCCGGCAGTGAGCAGGTGTTGAAGTAGCGGTCGTTCGTAGCCGCCGCTGGCTTCCATGGCCAGGTGCACGTTGCCGAATTCGGCGAGTTGCTCAAGCAGTTGGGCATGGCCGGCGGGCGTGTTGGGCACTTGGCCGAGGTAGCGGTCAGTGGTGGCGATGTCCAAAGTCCTTTTGCTGATGTCGATTCCGATGTAGACTGGTTGTGTCATTGGTGACTCCCATTCTTGCCGAAGCGAACTCGGTTGCAGCCGGTTCCGGCGACTGTTCGGGACGATCCAAAAACTGGGCATGCGTTCTGAGCTTTGCGACGATCTTGCCAAAGCAGATCCCGGCACAAACCGAACCCCATGTCCAGGAGGAGCCCACAAGGCTCCTCGCTTTTTATCTCAACAACCAATCGCTGGAAAAACAACTTACAAGACGCAAAGAAAACGCTCATTGAAAACTTCGCGGCTTTGCGTCTTGAGCGAAGCGAGCGTGAGATGGTTTGAACAAAGCCACATCAATCCGAGCTGCGATCACACACGCGTCCTATCTCATACAGACCGACATCAAACCATTAAAACGCGACTTGCATCAAAATATTGACGAGAAATTGGTATTGCCCTCATTTTCGGCTATCTTACTCCTCTGAACCTTTTGCCCTATCCGTGGGCTTTTGCACAAAAAGCAAAATCTCACCATTAAATTTCAGGAGTTTTAGCGATGTCAGAATCTCTTCGTGTCTCAGGTCGTCAGGCCATTGTCGCCAAAATGGAAACCACCGGCATGGTTGCCGTCATCCGCGCCGACGGTCCGGATCAACTCGTCGATGTCTGCAAATCCCTGGCAGCAGGTGGCGTGGACGTTTCGGAAATCACCATGACCACCCCCGGCGCCCTCAAAGCCATCGAAGCCGCAGCCGACCAGTGTGGTGACACCTGCCTCATCGGCGTGGGTAGCGTGCTCGATCCGGAAACCGCCCGTGCAGCCATTCTTGCTGGCGCCCAATACATCGTCAGCCCGACCATGAATCCCAAGGTCATCGAAATGGCAAGCCGCTATGGCAAGCCCACGGTCTGTGGTGCACTCACTCCCACCGAAGTGATCACCGCCTTCCAGGCTGGCGCTGACGTAATCAAGGTCTTCCCCGCCAATCACTTTGGTCCAAAATATTTCAAGGACCTGCTTGCCCCGATGCCCCAACTCAAACTCACCCCCACCGGTGGCGTTGACCTGAATACCGCCAAGGACTGGATCGCCGCCGGCGCCGCCTGTCTGGGTGTGGGTAGTGCCCTGGTCAAGAAGGATTTGATCAAGGGTTCCAAGTGGGACGAACTGACTGCCCTTGCAGCCCAGTTCACCAAGGCTGTCAAAGACGCCCGCGCCGAACTTGGTAAGTAAACCAAGGCATTTTCTCACGCCAAGCCCGCAAAGCCGCAAAGTAAAGCTTTGGCCTCTTGGCGACTTTGCGTCCTAAGCGAAGCGAGCGTGAGGATGGTTTAAACCATTGCGTTTGAACCAAGCATCAAAAACTAAATACACAACGACAACGCCCGGTTATGATGATGACTGGGCGTTGTTTGTTTTTTCATTATTGCTAATCTTGACACCATGAAGAAATTTCCGGGTAGATACATTGCAGCCTTGATTCAATTATTCATCGTAGCCGGATTCGTCTATTGGATTTATCTCGACGGAGCGTTTAAGGCGGAGTTCAATCCATTTCTTCACGGCGTATTCACGCTGGCACTCATCTTTGGGTTTCCGATGCTTGTTCTGATTTATCATTCCAATGCAGAAAAAACCAAACAAAACCTTCCCTGGCTACTCATTCAAACCTTCTTGTTATTTTTACTCATGGCACCCGCATGTCGGTTTGCATGGATGTCAGGATGGAAATCATGGGAAAGTAAAATGGGTTACCAGAACATCCACCAACAACTTTCTCACATCTACCTCAATGCTCAAAAGCAATACCTAGACCAAGACCGTGGCATGTATCAACTCGGGGAAATTGAAGATATTGGAACAGGTTGGAAACCAGCATCAGGTTGGGTTTCTTATTCAAAGTATGAGCCAATTGAAGAAGACCCCGTCAGCGACCATTTACATGTTCAATTTGGAGGTGGTTTCTACCACTATGGCTACACTCTGATCAAACGTCACGATCAAGGGAAAGTGTTCATCAACCTTTATCGCGTAACAGATGGACGTAAACAATCTGAGCTTTTGTTTAGCCAACCTACGAATGTAGTTAAAGAGATAGAAGCTGTCCAAGAAAGAAAACGTTGAGTTCTGCAGGAATTAATTTTCTAACTCCCCTGCCCAATATCTCGTGTCTCGTTTCCATTCGCAGCATGCTGCTGCACCGCATTGACGCGTCTGTGCCAGCCGCTTTTAGCAATGCTTATCGCGTTTTGCGTCATGACTAGCCGCCTTCAAGACCCCCGCGGAAATCCTTCGGCTTCCAACGGCTTTTGATATTTACAACAAAGCCGCTGGAAGTGGCGATAGCCGATTCCTGCGGTCGCCTTGATATCTAGGCAAACAGCGGTAAATCATTTCGCAAAATGCATAGCCAACCATCAAGCTCATCCCCGTTTCATCAAGTCCACTTTCTGAAACACAATCTTTCTTCTCTCTCTTACCTCCGCGACCTCTGCGTCTCTGCGGTGAAAAATTGCCTTACTGACTTGCTGCCTTTTTCGACTACATCTGTTGCTCCTGCAACTCGGCTTGTTCCTGCTGTTGCATGGCGATGACTTCGTCGGGTAGCCAACCTTCGTCCATGGCGCGGTAGACTTGGTTGAGAGTTTTGTAGGGCCAATCGATGCGGCGGATGAGTTTGCCATGGGCTGAGAGCAACCCTGCTTTTTCGAGCAGTTGCTTTTTCATCAGTTGATCAAAGCAGCGGACATAACGCGGGTGGATCTCATCCGTAGGTGGCAAGGGTTTGGGATCGTTGTATTTCAAATGTGCCTGCGTTGGCAGATAATCACGCACCAGGTAATCAAATGTCACGCGGTCCGCAATGTGCTTGCGGTTGTAATGTCGGCTGAACCACTGCTGCGGGTAATAGCGATCCTTATTCAGTTGGTAACTGACATCCTGCAGGAACCATAACTCCGCGTCGTGGATCGGTGCGTAGTATCGCCAACTCACGACGACCTGCAGGTATTGGTCAGTGGTGTGTGCATAATGCAGACGCAGTTTGCGCGTCGGTGCCCAATCGATGGCAAGGTCAAGGAGTTTTTGTTGGAAGTACGGGAAGAAATGGATTTGATCGACAAGGTCATGCATCATGCGATGTCGACGACGGAGTTGTTGATTGACGCGCTGCTGATGGCTGCGCGCAGGCATTTCGTTGTATCGGTACGGGAAGTAGGTAAAGACATAGCAGGGCATCCGTCAACTCCTCAACGGATTTCGTGTGGTTTACCGTGTTGCAACAGGTGTATTGTGGTCATTCAGAGAAATGAGTCGTCTCAGGAAATGAAACTGTGGTGAAGATATTTAATGTGGAGTAGATTGAAGCGTTGCGTGTTTTTCATGCCAGGGAGCTCCCCCCCCCGGACCCCTTGCGAGATTGTGGCGTTATGGCAAGTGATGTTGCTGAGTTGCATTCAAATGATATAAGACAGATACGAGATGGGGCGCTGCCCCAAACCCCGCCAGCGTTCCGCCGCTGGATTACGTCCCCAGGAAGGGCTGGCCTTCGTTATCTGGTTCCCGTGAGTGAAACGATCTTTCGAACACCTGATTGAATACCAACACGCTTGGCATGTTCATCGTCCGATTAACGTTTTGTGAACTGATGTTCTGAATCAGTCGAATAACCCCAATTCCGGAGGCTTCCGGGGGTAGCGATCCAACGGCTGCCCGTTGGCGGGGCTTGGGCTGGAACCCCAACGCAACTTGGTCTTCAATTCCTTTGAATGCAATACCGCAGCATCACATGCTTTTTGACACCCCGATCTCGCAAGGGGGTCCGGGGGGCGAAGCTCCCTGGCATGAAAACACCATCTGCAACATCTTCCAATCTCACATCCGAACACAGATTCCCCCCCCTGCCAACACATCAACTCCCCCATTTCTGCATCCATTTCACGCCAGATCGTACAGTTTCCGAATTTTCACACCGCCTCAACTTTTGTCTTGAGCATTTCTCGGTTAAAATCGACTCTCTGCCAAAGCTGTTGGCAGGTATTGATGGCAACACGAATTTGAGACACAAATGAACGACATCCAAAAGAGTTTTGATGGTGATATGGCTGCTGACAAGATCGAGCAGGAACTGGACAAAGAACTGGCTGATGCCCTGGGTGAAGGCTCCATCGAAGACATGATGGAAAAGGCCACCACGCAGGCAAGCACACCCACCCCGGCAGTGTCCGACGATGACGCTGATGGCGATGCAGCACCGGCTCCCAAACAGCCTGTCTCCATGCGGACCCGTCGCGGCCGTATCCAATCCATCAGCGGTGATGACGTCTTCGTCCAACTCCATGGCGAAACACAGCAACACCTGCAGGCTGTCGTCCCCTTGGAACAGTTTGACCGCCCCCCGCGCGTCGGCAGCATCATGGATTTCGTCATCAACCGCGTCAACGAATCCGAAGGCCTGATTTACCTGGCCCGCGAAGGCGTTGCCTCGGCAGCAACCTGGGATCACATCCAGAAAGGCTCCATCGTCGAAGCCCGCGTCACCGCATCCAACAAGGGTGGTCTGGAACTGGAAATGCCCGGCAATATCAAAGCCTTCATGCCCGCCAGCCAGATCGACTTTAATCACGTCGATGACATGGACACCTGGATCGGCCAGAAGATCAAAGCTGTCGTGCACGACGTCGACCGTCGTGGCAAGAAAATGGTCATCTCCCGTCGCCGTTTCCTGGAACAGGAAAAAGAACGTCTCGAAGCGGTCACCTGGGAAAAAATCGAAGAAGGTCAGACCGTCGAAGGCAAGGTCGAACGACTCATGCCCTACGGTGCCTTTATCAACATCGGTGGTGTCGACGGCCTGCTTCATATTGCAGACATGAGTCACGCCCGCATCAACAAGCCTGAAGAAGTCGTCAAGATCGGCCAGGACGTCAAAGTCAAAATCCTCTCGATCGACAAGGACTCCAAGAAAATTCGCCTGGGTCTCAAACAGATTCAGGCAGACCCGTGGGACACCGTGCAGGGAACCATTCACGTTGGCGATGCTGTCACCGGCGTGGTCACCCGCATTGCGGACTTCGGTGCATTTATCATGATCTCCGATGGTGTTGAAGCGTTGCTCCCTGTGAGTGAAATGAGCTGGAACCGTCGCGTCAAGCCCACCGATGTCGTCAAGGAAGGCCAGTCCATTCGCGTGAGCATTCTGAGCATGGACCTTGAAAAACGTCGCATCTCCGTGAGTCTCAAGGCAGAGCAAGGTGACCCGTGGACCGGCGCGGAAGTCAAGTATGCCAAGAACGAGTTGGTCGAAGCCACCGTCAAGAGCATCACCGACTTTGGTGCCTTTGCCCAGATCGTCCCCGGCGTTGAAGGTTTGGTGCACATCTCCGAACTGTCCAACAAGCGTGTGAACCGCGTCGAAGACGTGTTGCAGGTCGGTGACAAGAAGGAATTCCGTGTCCTTGAATGTGACGAGGAAAACCGCAAGATCCGCTTGTCTCTGAAACAGGTTGATGGCCCGATCGAAGAACAGGCTCCTGCCAAGTTCGAAGCCCCCAAGAAGAAGCGTCCGAACATCAACTTCCCGCTCAAGGGTGGCATCGAGTAACACCGCTTCGACGACGTTTAATGTGATCAGAATTTTTAACCACAGATGAACACAGATAAACGCAGATGACCAAGAACAATCCACTAGAATGTTTTTGCCTTTATCTGTGTTCATCCGTGTTCATCTGTGGCTAATTGCCTTAAAACGAGAGACTCAAAACATGCAGCACGTACCCAATCTTCTGACCATGGCCAGAGTGGTACTCTCTGCTGTCTTTTTTCTGATCCTCAATCAATACCGCTACCCCATCGCCAGCCCGGCGATTCTCTGGGTGGCCATGGCGATTTACATCATCGCAGCATTAACCGACATTGCCGACGGGTACCTGGCACGCAAATACAAAGTCGAATCCACCTTCGGGCGGGTCATGGACCCCTTTGCCGATAAGGTGCTTAACATCGGTGCCTTCATCTATCTGGCCGGCTCTCGCTTCGTGGACCCCGCAGCCGTCGAAGCGGGAAAATTCTTCACCATGATCAGCGGCGTTTATCCGTGGATGGTCGTGGTGATCCTCGCCCGTGAGTTACTCGTCACCGGCATCCGGGGTGAAATGGAAGGCCGCGGCATCAAGTTCGGGGCCAACATTTTCGGAAAACTCAAAACCTTGTTACAGTGTATCGGTATCCCGTTTTTGATCGGGATCGTTGCAGTGGACCCCAATGCTGAGGGACGTGGCTTCTGGGTTTATGTGCAATGGTTCTGGGCGTATGGCATTGTCATCACGACCGTCTTAAGCGGGATACCGTATGTACGCAATGCGTACACCGCAGTCAAAAAACCAGCAGAATGAGGTTGGCACTTCTTCATAAGGTGTCCCATCCTCGCAATTTCAGGGAGTCCCTCAGCTATGTCTACCAAGCGCGCCTATGTTGCATTTGATCTCGGGGCCGAGTCCGGCCGAGCCATGCTTGCCATCCTCGACAACGAAAAACTGACGCTCCAGGAGTGTCACCGTTTTGCCAACCTGCCTCAGCAGTTGCCTTCGGGTTTCCATTGGAACCTGCTGGACCTTTGGCGTCATCTCGTTGAAGGACTCAAACAGGCGGGCATCGCTGCCAAGGAAAATGGCGCGGAGTTGGTGAGTCTGGGCGTGGACACATGGGGTGTAGACTTTGGGCTCGTTGGCAAGTCGGGCCAACTGCTCGGTCTGCCCTTTGCGTATCGTGATGACCGCAATCCCCCTGCCATGAAGGCCGTCCATGATGCGTTGGGTGCTGACGAAGTCTACCTTCAGACCGGTATCCAGCACATGCCGTTTAACTCCATCTATCAACTCAAAGCCCAGCAGGCCACCGAAGCGTGCGTGCTTGATGGTGCGACCGACATGCTCTTCATGCCCGACCTGTTGCACTACTTTTTCTCAGGTGAAAAAGTCAACGAAGCCACCATCGCTTCGACCTCGCAAATGGTCAACCCGCACACCGGCAAATGGAATACCGACCTGCTGGACAAGGCTGGCATCCCGTACAACTTTTTGAAAAACATCGTCCCGGCAGGCACCAAGATCGGCAAGCTCCGCCAAGCCATTGCCAAGGAAGCAGCGGTCGATCCCATCGACGTCATCGTCCCCGGTTCACACGACACGGCATCCGCCATCGCATCCGTCCCCGTGGACAAAGCCAACAGCGGTAACTGGCTGTATCTCTCCAGTGGCACGTGGTCACTGATGGGTGCTGAACTCGATAAGCCCATCGTCAATGAAGCATCACTCAAAGCCAACTACACCAACGAACGCGGCGTCGAAGACAAAATCCGCTTCCTCAAAAATATCTCCGGCCTGTGGCTTGTTCAGGAATGTCGACGCGATCTCATCCGCAAGGGTCAGGACCTCGACTATCCCACCCTCACGCAGATGGCAACCGACAGCGAACCGTTCGTCACACTTATTGACACCAATCACGCGCCCTTCGCATCACCCGGCGACATGCTCGCCAAGATTGATGCCTATGCCCAAAAGACCGGCCAACCCAAACCCACCACACCCGGCGGGTATGTCCGTGCGTGTCTCGAATCGCTGGCATTGACCTATCGCTGTGTCTGTCAGGACCTCGAACGTCTCACCGAACAGGACATCGACGTGTTGCACATAGTCGGGGGTGGTGGCAAGAACAGTCTGCTGAATCAAATGACCGCTGATGCCATCAACAAGAAGGTGATCGTCGGCCCGTTTGAAGCCACCGCCATTGGCAATGCCTTAACGCAGGTCATGGGTAACGGTGACGTGAAGGATTTGGATCACATCCGCCGCATCGTCCGCAACAGTTTTGAATTGGAAACCTACGAGCCGACCGGCGCCAATGCGTATGACGCACAGGCCAATCGTTACAAGCAACTTCAAGCTCAGGCGGTGTGAGACATGACGCTCTAATAGAGCCTTACGAATCATAAATCTCCACTTTACGTCACTCCCGCGCAGGCGGGAGTCCAGTGGAACCTGCAAGCGTCAACAGAATGCCACTGGATTCCCGCCTGCGCGGGAATGACGAATTGCGAATTGAGAGAAGACTGGAGATAAACGATTTGAATTGATCTAGCCAAGATGCTTCGCGTCGCTGGTCAAATATCATCGCCCCAAACACCTGCATTGTGTCACAATGCGGCTATGATAGTGATCACATTGAAACTCAAGACTGGTGAAAGTAGAACATGCTTTGGATCGTTGATGCAGACTGGGATGATACCGAACACACCGATGCCATCGTGTATCTGCTCGACAGCTATGCGTCGGACCCCATGGGTGGCAATGAGCTGCTAAGCCCATACGTCAAAGACAATCTCATCAATGAACTATCCAAACGCGACACAGCCCATGTTGTGCTGGCCTTCGACGAAGAAACACCGGTGGGTTTGATGGTTTGCTTTGAAGGTTTTTCGACGTTCGTCTGTAAACCGTTACTCAACATTCACGACGTCATCGTCCACAAGGATCATCGCGGCAAAGGCATTGCTACCGCCATGTTCGCTTACATCGAAGATAAAGCGAGACAGATGGGCTGCTGCAAACTCACGCTCGAAGTACTCAGCGAAAACAAGGTCGCCCAAGGTCTCTACACCAAGTGCGGCTTTGCAGGTTACGAACTCAAACCCGAGACCGGCCACGCGTTGTTTTGGCAGAAGAAATTGGATTAATGCTAATACGAGTAGTAACAATTGGCATCTTTTGTGTCGCGTTTTCCATCACTTCATATTTAGCAACACGTGGAGTCGATGGCGAGTTGTTTCTGCTATTTGGACTTTGGACACTGATCACACTTATCTACATGAGCGTGGTCATTTGTCAGCCAAAAGTCATGTACAAGGAAGTCTTCACGTCTTGCTGGCTCTTTGGACTTGGTGCTTGTATTGCCATGATGTTTGACTCACATCTTGATGAAATGGCGGGAATGCTCTACATCATCATTCCCGCATTAATGATATGCACCTTGTGTCTTTCATTAACAACACTGTTTTTTAAGAATCGCATCAAGCAATCCAATCAGCATGATGATCAGACCAAAGCAATGTAGGTAATTCATCATCCAATTTGTTTTGGGCAATGATTGTCGATGATGTTCAACAAGAGATGCTTGACTATCTTGACATTGCCATCATTCGTCATAAGATCAAGTAAACCAGTTTCTTCAGGCATACTGGTTTTTATTTTTTGACTGATTAATGAAAGCTTTAGTTAAGGCTTTTTTGCAAATTATCATGCACAAGCAAAGGATTGATTTCACACGTATGATTGCAAAGCTTGCCCAGCAAATGTCCGGCTGAGGCAAGTTAAAAAAATCACTGTCACCCTTCGACAGGAACCCAACAGCTCAGATCGGCACGGTGCCCATCTTTCATATTTCAGGTTTTTGCTGGTTGTCCTATCCACTTGACCAGGGAGGTTATTGCATGCGCAGTTTGAACAAGGTTGTTCGCCATCCATCAACACGATCGTGTTTTTTATTCACGCTGTTTTTTTTACTCTCACTGATCACTCGCCCTGCTGTCGCATCGCTGGTTCTCTTTGACGATGCACCGCAAAACGGAACCTATCTCTGGTCCACCGGATCAAGCATTTCTGACTACACCACCGGTAGTGAACCCGTCGCAGCAGGCACTGCTGCCATCGCCATGGAAGCAGTCAGTTGGACGCAGGCAGGACTCTTTATCGGCCAAGCCCCTCCTGCTGGCCACACCATCCTTCAGGCACGTATCTACCGCGTCTCCGGCAGTGGTGGAAAGCTCATGTTCCGACGTGGGAACAATTGGCTGAAGATTGATTTGACTGAAACCAACAATGCCCACTGGAAACTCGACGGTCAGCCCGGCACCAACAGCTTTTCCGACGACACCTGGCATACCATTCAGATCGACCTGGACGGCTTTGGCATCCAGCAAGGCGAAAGTATCATCGCCGTCGGTTTCCAGGGACCATCGGGCACCGGTTACTACTACATGGACGAAGTGAGTTTCGAAGAAGCGACACCCCCACCATTTGTCCTCTTTGACGATACTCCACAAAATGGAACCTATCTCTGGTCCACCGGATCGAGCATCTCCGATTACACCACCAGCGGTGAACCGGTCGCCTCAGGCAGCACTGCCATCGCCATGGAAGCAGTCAGTTGGACACAGGCCGGACTGAATATCGGCCAGGCACCACCGGCGGGATACAGCATTCTCGAAGCGAAAATCTACCGCGTCTCCGGCAGTGGTGGCAGCCCTATGTTCCGACGTGGCAACAACTGGCTCAAGATCAATCTCAATGATGCCAACAGTGCCAACTGGACCCTCGACGGCCAACCGGGGACCAGCAACTTTTCTGACGACACCTGGCATACCATCCGAATTGATCTGGACGCCTTTGGCATCGAGCAAGGCGAAAGCGTCATCGCAGTCGGATTCCAGGGACCATCGGGTACAGGTTACTACTACATGGATGACGTTGCATTTGTCAGCACGCAGACCGCTGCACCGATCGCCCCACCCATTGCTGGCAACTGGACGCTGACATTTGAGGACGACTTTGACGGCGACATCCTCAATCCTGAAAAATGGAAAGTCGGCAAGCAGTACCTTGGCCAGAGTGGTCAGGCAGGCACGACCGCGGAGAATATCGCAGTAGCCAACGGCGTCCTGAAAATCACTGGCGAAAAACGCGCCGTCGATCAAGGCACCAGTACGTACAACTATGCAAGCGGTGAAATCAGCACCTACGGTCTGTTCCGCCAAACCTATGGCTACTATGAAACACGTCTGAAATACGACGCGGTTCAGGGGCTCTGGCCTGCCTTCTGGTTGATGCCGGATCGCGCGAACTATGGCAATGATGATCTGCGTCGCCAATCACTGATCAAATTCGATCTGTCTTCGGTTGCGCAGACGGTCTCCTCTGCCGTTTTGCGGATCAAGGTAGCCAGCGTTCAAAGCAGTAACACCAGCCTTGCCATCCATCGCACGCTTACCACCGACTGGACTGAAAACACAGTCACATGGGAAACCAAGCCACAGATTGATCCGCAGTGGTTCAAGCAACAGTTTGGTGTCGTTGCCAATGACGTGATTGAAGTGGATGTCACGCAATACATTCAAGCTCAAAAAGCCACTGGTGACGCTGCGAGTTTTGCGTTGGTCGACAACTATGTCAAACAGCAACTCGTCGAAATCCACAGCCGAGAAGCTGCAGCAACAGGTGACCGGCCTGTGCTTATCGTCAATGGTCTGAACGTCACTGCCAGCGAAGACGCCTCTGTCCGGGGTGGCAACTATGTCACCAACACCTATCCAAGCGAAACCACCTTGTCGGTCAAAACACCATGGGGCAACACGTCCTCGACTTATGACGGTGGCATGGAATTCGACATCATGGAATCGCTGGGCATCTGGGGCGATGACGTCAATTCCCACGCGCTACACTGGGATGGTTACGGCAGCAGCCACCAATCCACCGGCTCGGGCGAACTCAATCTCACCCCGACCTCCGATGGATATCACACCTATGGCATGTATTGGGAACCGGGCTACGTTGCCATGTATGTCGATGGTGAGTTGAAATGGACCTATGCCAACAGTCGCGTGGGCAGCGTGCCTTCGTACCTGATCCTCTCACTGCAAATAGGCGGTTGGGATGGCAACGGTACGATTCTCGACAACCAACTTCCCGCAGACATGGAAGTCGATTACGTCCGAGTCTGGTCGGGGACGGCTGATTAATTCACAATGATGCATACAGCGTTGTTGCAACATTAATCATGACCGTCCGTCACTCCCGCGCAGGCGGGAGTCCAGTGGACCTTGCAAGCGTCAACAGAATGCCACTGTATTCCCGCCTGCGCGGGAATGACAATACCATCAACAATTTGATCAGCACACAAACGTAAACGAAATAAAAAAGCAGGCATCGTTGATCATCACGATGCCTGCTTCATTTTATTCTCAGTCATGACGATAACTGCGTATCTCAAATAGCCGCGTTGCGACGCAACGCTGGTGCCTTATCAAACGCAACATGCGACTTACGCCACCACCTTGTAAATCATAAACGCAGCAGCGATCCCGGCGGTGATGTAGATGATCATCGCAAACGGTTTCTCAGGTACACGCTTGTTCATCCATGCACCGGCCAATGTCCCAATGGGGAGTAGCGGCAAAAACCAGATCGAGTTCTTGAGCGTGAACGTGTTGATGTAGCCCATGTAGAAATAGGTCGGCAATTTGCACAGGTTCATGATCATGAAAAACAGGCACAGCGTCCCAACGATCTTGCGCTTCTCAACCTTCTCCTGAACCAGGTAAATGCTGACAATCGGACCGGCTGCATGACTAAGTGTCGAAGCAACACCTGCAGCACTACCGATCACCACACTGGAGAGTGGATGCTTGGGCAACGTCGGTGGTTCCTTGCCAAAGAGTTTGAAGAACTGGAGCATCACGACCGCTAAACAGATCGAACCGACAAGGAGTTTGAGTGTGCTGTCGATGGTGCCCTTGTTGGCTGAACCGCTGAGTTGAATAAACAGAAACGTGCCGATGGCGATGCCAATAATCATGCCCGGCAGTAACCACTTCATTAACCGCCATTCGTACTGTTTGAGATGATGCAGATTGCTCAAGATGTCCGCCAGAATCAGCACCGGCAAGAGCACGCCAATCATCTGCTGGGCAGGCATCACCACCGCCATCAACGGGACCGCCAGAATCCCAATCCCCCCACCGAACCCAGCCTTGGCGATACCAATCGTCAACACCGCCAAACCAACACACAGGTAATACAACGTCGGATCAACACCATCGGGAATTACAGGCCAAATCATTATTCAAACCAGACATCAATAATAAATCACAAGTAAAAAAATTGAGCACCGGATGTGAATCCGGTGCCCGCCATGATTGTTCTGCACCCGGGCACCAGATTGACATCTGGTGCTAAAGCATACACGACTACTCCAGATACGTGTAACCCTCAAGCCCTTCGCGGTAGAACTCAAGCAGGTCACTGGCTTCCTGTTCGGAGAGTTTTTCGCTATCGCGAGCCTGTTTGATACGGGCTTCGACCGCCTGTTGCATGTCATCTGCGGTGTACTGCACGTATTCCATCATCTCACGCACGGTGTCCGACTCAACGATTTCGTCAATGACGGGTTCACCCTGGCTGTCCAGCGTGATATGTGCCACATGCGTATCACCGAATAGATTATGCATATCGCCAAGGATTTCCTGATACGCACCGACAAGAAACGCACCGAGATAGTAGCTGTTTTCCGGGTCAAACGGATGCAGACGCAGCGTGTTGGTACACGTGCCGTTCTGGACGAACTTGTTGATCTTGCCATCCGAGTCACAGGTGATGTCCGCCAGCACGCCATGCTGCGTCGGGCGTTCATCCAGTCGGTGGATCGGCATGATCGGGAAGATCTGGTCAATCGCCCAACTGTCGGGCAGTGACTGGAAGATCGACAGATTGCAGAAGTACGTCGTAGCAAGCAACTCTTCGAGTTCCACCAACTCGGCATGCTGCACGTGTTCCTGGTACATCTTCGTGCGAATGCCTGCACAGATGGCAAAGAACAACCGCCCTGCAATCGCGCGGTCATTGATGGTGCTCTTACCGAGATTGAAAAGTTCCAACGTGGAAAGTCTCGCGCTGCGTGCCTGGTGATACGTCTGAAGCAGACTCTGCGATCCAAGTGTTTTGTACAGATGCATCAACGTCACCAACGGCGTGGGCGCATTGGCCGGAAGCTTCTCAGGAATACGATGGCGGGCAGAGCCACTGGACCCCAGCACGTTGAACACAAGCACACTTTGATACGCTGTCAACGCACGACCGGACTCACTGTAAAGTGAGGGGTGCGGTTGGTTGGCAGCATCACAGATATCCGCGATGCCGGTCACGACGCGCTTGGCATAATCACGGATCGAGTAGTTCATGCTCGAAGCGTTGGAGGATGCCGAACCGTCGTAGTCCACACCCAGACCGCCACCGATGTCCAGTACGCTGACGTTGGCCCCCATCTCCCGTAAACCCACGTAGACGCGTGAAAGTTCGGTCAGGCCGCGGTTGAGACTGTTGATATCGCTGATCTGTGAACCCAGGTGAAAGTGCAACAAATGCAGACAGTCCAGCAGTTCATTACGGGCAAGGTATTCGACGGCTTCGGAGACTTCGCGAACATACAAGCCGAACTTGGACTTCTCACCGCCCGAGTCCTCCCATTTGCCAGCACCCCGCGTCGAGAGTTTCACGCGGATACCGATGGCAGGCTTGGTGTTGTGCTTGGCGGCCTGCTTGGCAAGCAAACGAAGCTCACGGAACTGCTCGACAACCAGAATAATCTTGCGCCCCATCTTGGCGGTGAGTACCACGGCTTCGACGTATTCCTCGTCCTTGAAACCGTTACAGATGATCGGCGTGTCCGGGTCATCGACAATGGCCATCGCAATGAGCAACTCCGGTTTGGAACCGACTTCCAAACCCATATGCCAACGCTTGCCGAAACTCAAAACGTCATTGACCACCTGGCGTTGCTGGTTGACCTTGATGGGGAAGACACAGTTGTATTGGCCTTCGTAATTGCGAAGATCAATCGCATCACGAAACGCGGTATGAATCCGGGCGATGCGATCTTCAAGCACATTGGGAAAACGCAGCAACATCGGCGGGTAGATTTCATGCTTCTGCTCAATGGACGCCATGAGCTTGAAGATATCCACCACGCGTTTACGGTCACGCTTGGGATGCACACAGACATTGCCTTCGTTGTTGACGGAAAAATAGCCGTCCGACCAACGCGAAATGCCGTAGAGATCCTTGGCGTCTTCTGTAGACCATGGTTTCATGCGATGCCCCTGTTGTGTTGACCCGTTGAAATTTGTGGGACAAAAAATTGAACCGCCAAGACGCCAAGAACGCCAAGTACGGAGAGAGAAAAGTTATCACAAATACTTGAAGAACAAAATGGCAAAAACAGAAATAAAGACAATGGCGAATAAATTCACATGACCTTAATTCTGAAGCCGTCCTTCAATCATTTTGATTTCTCTATCTGAACTTGGCGTTCTTGGCGTCTTGGCGGTTAAAAAATATTTTACACTTCGACCATCTTCGTCACATCATTTCGGCGACGCTGGGCTTCGTCCATTTGTTCACCCGACGGGCTTTGGCCGGTCTGGATCATGGAGATGAAGCAGTCGAAAAGGTAACGTGAGTCATGCGGGCCTGGCGCGGCTTCGGGGTGATACTGCACCGCGAAGATCGGCTCGGACTTGTGACGGAAACCTTCAAGCGTCTGGTCGTTGAGGTTGATGTGTGTCGGCTCACCACCCACAGCCTTGAGACTGTCAATGTCGACTGCAAAGCCGTGGTTCTGGCTGGTGATCTCCACCTTGCGGGTTGCCAGGTTCTGCACCGGCTGGTTACCGCCACGGTGACCGAACTTGAGCTTGAACGTCTTGGCACCCATCGACAGACTCAACAGCTGATGACCAAGACAAATGCCAAAAATCGGCAACTTGCCCAGCAGAGACTGAAGCGTCGCAATGCTTTGAGACACGGCCGATGGATCAGCAGGTCCGTTGGAGATAAATAAACCTTTGGGGTTGTGTTCGAGAATCTGCTCAGCCGAAGCGGTGTTGGGCAGAACCGTCACATCACAACCGACATCCACGAGGTTACGGAGAATGTTGTTTTTCGCACCACAGTCGATGGCAACCACCGGATACTTGCCCGGCTCGTGCTTGACCAATCCCTGACGCGGAACCCAGTCGCCCAGATTTTCACTCCAACGCAGCGGCTCTTTGCAGGAGACTTCGCTTGCCAGGTCAACATCAACCAGACCGCGTGAGTCTTTGGCCAGCTTGACCAACTCGGCATCGGACTTGGATTCGTCGGTACTTAAAATACCCTTGAGGGCGCCGGTGATGCGGAGTTTGCGGGTTAAAGCGCGGGTGTCAATGCCGGTGATCCCGGTGACGCCGCTGTCGGCAAGCCAATCTTCGAGCTTCTGTGTGCTGCGGAAGTTGCTTGCCAGATTGGACAGTTCACGCACCACAAAGCCGCGGGCAAAGATCTGGCGGGACTCGATATCCTCCTGGTTGACACCATAGTTACCGATCAGCGGATAGGTCATGGTGACAATCTGACCAGCATAGGACGGATCGGTGAGGATCTCCTGGTAACCGGTCAGGGAGGTGTTAAAGCAGACTTCGCCGTCAATGGATTTGGAACTGGTATCACCGAAAGCTTGGCCGATGAAAACACTACCGTCTTCCAGAGCAAGGCGAGCGCGTACGGATTGCGTGGGTTGGTTTGACATTGGGTGCAGATTATAGGTTTTTCAGCGGTTTCGTCAAAAAGACAAGGGGTATCGGGTATCGGGTTTAGGGTGTGGGGTCAAGACAAAAAACGCTGTTGACTGTCAATCAGTCCACACCTAGAAACCCCTACACCCTAAACCCTGAACCCCACCGCCTGATTGACTCACATCCCTGCACGCAGTGCGATCAGGTGCTTACCAAAGTGCAACGCCAGGACGTCCTTGAACGTGCCGGGTTCGGCTTTGATGACATCGACGACGGCCTTGCCGAGAGTGGCGTCGGTGAGGACGGAACCGAAGGTGCAGTGAAGGATCTGGCGACCCGGTGCGGTGAAGCCGGTACCGGGCTTGTTGGTATCGACATCTTCCCAGTGTTCCAGGTACAAACCTTCAAGCTCATGGATGTCGGAGACATCGCTTTGAGCTGGGGCACTGTCACAGGTCGCTGAGACGTGATAGGTGGCCTTGTCGGTGTCGTAACGATCACGGGAGAAGTCGATGATCTGACGGAAAAGTTTTTCGTCATGACGGGCGACCACACGCAGCGCTTCGAGATAACTGGTGCCAGCGGTCTTGACGTGGAAGAGACCTTCGGTTGCACGGCTGAAAAGCGTGTACATCGACAGCTTGTCCGAGCCGGAGTGCAGACTGAGTTTGTAGGGGCCAAGTTCACGGGCGATGGCAGCGTGATCCTTCATCGACTGTTCCAGCGCAACCAGATCACCCTTGTAGTCCACACCCTTTTCCAGTTCACCGATAAAACGCGGGGCAAGACTCACGAGCTTGACGCCGTGTTCGATGATCTGCTGAGCGATGATGTAGTGTTCGACGAGCGTGGTGGGCTGTTCGGTTTCATCGACGGAGAGTTCGATTTCGTAATCCTGACCACGCTTGGTGGCAGCGTCTTTGATGTAGTCCGCAAGCTTCCAGGTGTGTGCGATGGCTTTGCCGTACTTGACGGCTGCACGCTTGACGGACAGTTCGTCGAAGGTGAGTTCCGTGCCGTTGGTCAGTTTCAGCGATTTACCGATGTAGGCTTTGGTCCATGGCGTCTGTTCGTCGATGGCAGCGAACTTCTCATTGACCACTTCCGGTGAGTAGTTGTCGGCTTTTTGATCCACATAGTCCGACGGGTCAATGGTGAAGAACACGAAACCGGCGTCGGCCGTGTAGTCCACATCCGCTTCGGTCTTGAGGTGGTCGGCATCCGAGCCCCATTCCTTGTCGTAACCTTCAGCCACAAGCACGTCGGCTGCAGCGGACATCACATCGGTGGGTGTGCGCTTTGTGCGGCTCATTTCACGGATAGACTGTTGAGCAAAAATGCCACGGATCGGGCCGCCTTCAGCCAGCAGTGATGCCAGGTGTCCGGGCGTTGCCAGCCCCATACGATCACCAAAACCAAAACTCGGGGTCAGTCCCAATGCCACAGACTTATCGTTGGACGCCATGTGCCCGTCTCCTGAAAAATTGAATATTTACCCTATTCGTACCAGTACGAAAGCGATTGAGGTATGGTAGACATTCCACAAAATCAAGTCAATGCCCAATCTCCGCCGCGAGCGTTCATGTCAATCGTGATCGAAATTGCATATTTTGAGATTCCGTTTGCAGATTAAAGCCCTGGGACTTTAGTCCCAGGGACCCGGGGGTTAAAACCCCACGGACTTTAGGACAACCGGTAAGATTGATTGGCTGGTTATTCACTTTACAATCAATTGTATGCATGAACATATTGCCATCCTTCAGCGACAGTATCTTGATCTGATACTTTCCGGGATCAAAACCATCGAAAGCCGACTCACCGGTAACGCCCTGGCACCGTTTGGCAAGATTCAACGCGGGCAGCGGATCTACTTCAAACAGTCAGCAGGCCCCTTCCGCGCCACCGCCATCGCTGACAAGGTCGACTTCTACGACAACCTCGCCCCCGCCAAACTCCGGCAACTTTACGACCAATACAACGACCGTGTCTGTGGTGCTCATGACTACTGGTTTGTCACCAAGGCCAGGGCAAAGTACGCGACGTTCGTCACGCTGCGCGATGTCCTGCCAACGCATGTCGGGCCAACCATGAAACCCTCACAGGGGCTTGCGTGGTTCGTGATTGACCCGGTGGACATCCCCCTGCCGTTTGCGGTGACACTCACCGACGGTGCTTTGAAAAACGGCTATATCAGCATGGGCAGACACCTGGACCAACTCACGATCGGCGATCGCATCACCCTTGAACTGCCCAACCAACAAGCGATCCGTACCGACATCACGCCCAAAAAAATCCTGCGTTTTCGCGGTTGGCGGGCGTTGTTTTCACAGTTCAAGATGCAAGCGGGTGACCGCGTGATCTTTGAACCGACAGGCGAACTGTCGTATCGTGTTACTTTCGACATGAAAGAGTGAAACCCAATGCCACCCATCACACAATACGTCTCCCCCACCGAATGCCTGTTCCTGATCCAGAATGCCAAGGAAGAGGACATGGGCCCGGGGTCGATCGACATCACCAGCCAGACGTTCATCGAGCCCACCCGCATGGCCAAGGCCACCTTCCGATCCCGCAAGGATGGCAAACTCTGCGGCGGTGCCCTGCTGCAATGGGTCGCACGCATCTATGACACACAATTGGAAGTCACCGAACACATGGCAGACGGTGACACCCTCACCCCCGGCTGTGAAATAGCCACCGTCACCGGCCCGCTGCGCAGCATCCTGAGTTTTGAACGCGTCGCGTTAAACTTCATGACCCACCTGTCGGGTATTGCCTCAATGACCTGGCAATTCGTCAAACTCACCCAAGGCACCAACGCAGGTATTTATGACACCCGCAAAACCATCCCCGGCCTGCGGTCTTTAGCCAAGTATGCGGTCGTCTGTGGCGGCGGGCAGAATCACCGCATCGGTCTTTACGATGCCATCCTCATCAAGGACAACCACATCGCCCACATCCCGCTTGAAGAACTGGGTGATGCACTCAAAGCCAGCTTTGCAACTGTTCGTCAAACAGAGAATCCACCCAAGTTCATCGAAGTGGAAGTCGACACTCTCGAACAACTCAAACGCGTGCTCGACTGTGGCGTGGACATGGTCCTGCTCGACAACATGGATTGTGACACACTCAAACAAGCCGTCGCCATCCGTGATGAGTTGGCCCCCAAGGTCCAGCTTGAAGCGTCCGGCACGGTCAACCTATCCACGGTCGGCAACATCGCAAAAACCGGTGTCGACCGCATCTCCGTCGGAGCCATCACGCACTCAGCCCCAACGCTGGATATCGGGTTGGATATCATCGAGCAGTAAACGACTTCACATCCAACATTCACCATGAAGCGTGCGAAGAAGCCAACGCTTTTTAACTATATACAAGCTTAAATTCGTCATTCCCGCGCAGGCGGGAATCCAGTGGCTTACAGTTGACGCTTGCAGTTTCCACTGGATTCCCGCCTGCGCGGAAGTGACGATCAATGCTTATCGCATAAGCAGATGATGTCCATGCTTTTTTTTATTGCTTTGTGTTAAAATCAAATACATGAGCACCGCCCCCGACATTGATTGGCAAGTTCTCAACGCCCTGCTTCATGAAGCGAGCGGTCAACACATCAGTGAACTGGCCCGTCAATGCATGATCACCGACATGGATAACGCAACAGCTATATCCCAATCACAATTCTGATCTTATTACCAATTGTGTTAAAATCAAATCATGAGCTCCGCCCCCAACCTCGATTGGCAAGTCCTAAACGCCCTGCTTCATGAAGCGCGCGGTCAACACATCAGTGAACTGGCCCGTCAATGCATGATCACCGACATGGATGTCCGCGACAGCCTCTCGCGTTTGGAAGTCGATGGCTGTCTCTTTGATCACACTGTCAACGGTGTCCTACTCGTCGAAGCTGGACTCGGCACGTGGGGGGACTTTCTCAAACCCATCGCACCCATCACACAAGTCTACCACCAGACCGCCAGCACGCAGGATGTGCTTCGCCGACTCATTGAACATCACGGTGTCGATGCGGACGCAGCAGTCGTCGTCGCGGACAGTCAAACTGCAGGACGCGGTCGGATGGGACGTCAATGGGTCGCACCGCCGGGCAAATGTCTGCTGTTTTCCCGTGCATGGGTTGGCAGTAACACCGATCCGATCCACACCATCAACCGCCTGACCTTCTCCACCGCCGTGGCCATGGCATTGGGGATTGAATCGGTCACGAAACTCAACGTTCAGATCAAGTGGCCTAATGACCTGCTCATTGAGGGCAAGAAACTGGCGGGTATCCTTGTCGAAACCATGCCGTTATCCGATGGCAAACTCGCAGCGATGATCGGCATCGGCCTCAACGTCAACCTCGATCTCACCGACATCAACTCCATACCGATGGAAGTCCGCCATGTGCCGACCTCACTCAAACTCTGCGGGCAGCATGTCGATCGCCTGCTCGCGCTCCATGCCGTACTCAGTGCGCTCAAGACCGCGCTTAACAGCAATGACACTGATGCCATCCTAAGCGCATGGCGTCAGCGCAGTATGCTCATGGGAACCCACCAAACCATCCAACACAACAGCAAAAATTACACCGGCACCGTCGAAGACCTCGACCTGGCCGAAGGCCTCATTCTCCGCACCGACCACGGGCCGCTGGTGCACCTGCCTGCGGTTTCATCAACCATCATTAATTAAGTTACCAATAATCAACTCGCTATGATTGCACCGCGACGGGTCAAAACTCAAAAACATCTTGTTTTACAGACTTTTTTGCACCACCAACATGACATATCGTAAGATTGGCACATGCCCAACACCCAGCGCATCCTGCTCACAGGCGTCACCGGCTATGTCGGCGGACGCCTGCATGAACAACTCCACGCGGAAGGTTATCAATTGCGGTGTCTAGCCAGACGTCCTGAACATCTCAGTCACCTGGAAGACCAGCAGACGCAGATCGTCAAAGGCGATGTACTCGAACCCGACTCACTCAAAGATGCGATGGTCGATATCGACACTGCGTTTTACCTGGTTCACAGCATGGGCTCCACGGGTGATTTCCAGGATCAGGATCGACAGGCAGCATTGAATTTCGCAACCGCTGCAAAACAGGCAGGCGTCCGCCGGATTATTTACCTCGGTGGGCTGGGTGATACCAGTCAAAAACTCTCTGCCCATCTGCATAGTCGTCATGAAGTGGGCAAGGTACTCGCTGAGTCCGGCGTCCAGGTCATTGAGCTGCGCGCTGCTGTCATCCTCGGCTCAGGTAGTTTGTCATTTGAATTGATTCGCGCGCTGGTCGAACGCCTGCCGATCATGATCACGCCCAAGTGGGTGACCGTCTCGACACAGCCCATTGCCATTGAAGACGTGATTGGTTACCTCAAACAAAGCATTGCTTTGGACAATAACGAAGACCATGCCATCTACGAAATCGGTGGCACGGATATCACGTCCTATGAAGGCCTCATGCGCGAGTATGCCAGGCAACACGGCAACCGTTTATTCATTATTCACGTCCCGGTTCTCACGCCAAGGCTCTCGAGTTTATGGCTTGGTTTGGTGACGCCGGTCTATGCACGCGTCGGGCGAAAACTCATCGACAGCATCAAGCATCCGACGGTGATTCGTGATGATCGCGCCCAAAAAGATTTTGACATCCAACCGCTTGGCATCACGCAGGCCATCAAACGTGCCTTAGCCAATGAAGACCGCAAGATGGCCAACACGCGATGGTCCGATGCGCTTTCGTCTTCGGGATATCTGCCAAGTTGGGGTGGTGTAAAGTTCGGCAATCGACTCATTGATTCACGCTGTCGATTCGTAAAACTATCTACCGAACAAGCCTTTGATCCCATCCGGAAAATCGGGGGCAAAACCGGTTGGTATGCATGGAACTCACTGTGGCATATCCGCGGTTTTCTGGACTTACTCGTCGGCGGTGTCGGCGTCAGGCGTGGCAGGAAACATTCAATCGACATTGCCATCGGAGACACGCTGGACTTCTGGCGTGTTGAAGCCTATGAGCCTGGAAAATTGTTGCGCCTTGCAGCGGAGATGAAAGTCCCCGGGCGCGCCTGGCTTGAATTTGAAGTCACCGAAAAAGACGATGGCACGGAAGTCCGTCAAACCGCGTTATTCGATCCCATCGGGCTCTTTGGCAGACTGTACTGGTATGCCCTGTATCCCGTGCATCAAATCGTCTTCTCAGCCATGCTTCGAAATATCTGTCACGCAGCCAAGCAAAACGCGCAGATGCCTGCGAAACGTGATTGAATCACAACAGTCACGGTTGAATAGAGATAATGACGATTAAGAAATTACGTCATTCCCGCGCAGGCGGGAATCCAGTGGCATTCTGTTGACGCTTGCAGTTCTCACTGGACTCCCGCCTGCGCGGGAGTGACAAGATTGATGATTTCATCTGTGTTTATCTGTGTGCATCTGTGGCAAAATCCGAACACAGAAACATCCGAGATTTTCAACCGTCAGCCAATTCCACCAGTAAATCCAGGCCCTTTTCGAGCATGGCGGTGTCGCAGGCGTAACTGATACGGAAGTGCGTATCTTTGTTGGAGAACACATTGCCGGGGATGATGAGCATGCCCTTGGCAATCGCACGTTCGACGAATTGCGTGGCCGTGATACCCAAATGTTCAGGGACTTTGGGGAAGGCATAAAACGCGCCGCCGGGAGTTGTGAGTTCAAATTTGCCTGAGAGTTTTTCGACTACCAGATCGCGTTTTTTCTCGTAAGCATCAATGTGCGACTGCATGTCGGTATCCAATGCAGCAACACCTGCCACCTGCACCATGGACGGGGCGCAGACGAAGGAGTATTGCTGCAGCTTGGTCATCTGGTCGATGATCGCCTTGGGGCCGACCGCGTAGCCAAGACGCCAGCCGGTCATGCCATAGGTCTTGGAGTAACCGCGGAGCAGAATGAGGTTCTGCGAATAGTCCGTGGGTGAAGGACAGCGTTTCTTGTCACTTCCTGCTGGACGCTGGATTTTTTCGTAGCAGAACTCATCGTAAATCTCATCGGAGAGCACCAGCAGGTTATGCTTCTTGGCCAATGCCATGACATCCTTGCAGGTCTGATCCGTCGCAACGACACCGGTGGGATTGCTTGGCGTGTTAAAGAGAATGAGCTTGGTTTTGTCGGTGATGCAGGGCTCGAGTTTATCGGCTGAAAGCTGGAAGTCCGGATAGGTATCCACGTAGACGGGCGTCGCGCCGGTGAGCGTGACCAGGTGACGATACATCACGAAATAGGGATCGGGGATGAGCACTTCATCGCCGGGACCGACGGTGGTCATCAGGGCAAGGAGCAGGCCGCCTGAGACCCCGGAGGTGACGAGTGTGCTGGTGGTAGAAAAATCCCAGTTGGATAATTCGTCTTTGAGATGCGATGCAATGCGTTGCTGAAGTTCAGCCATGCCTTGCGTGACCGTATAGCGGTTCTGACCTTGATTGATGGCGTCGATGGCAGCCTGCTTGATCTGGTCCGGCACATCAAAGTCCGGTTGGCCAATGGAAAGATTGATCGGGTCTTTGAGCTTGGCAGCAAGATCGAAAACCTTGCGAATCCCCGAAGCGTCGATGGCACGAAGTCGGTCAGTGATGAAACGTTGTTCGTCAAACATGGAAAAACTTTCAGTTTTTCAGGGAGTAGTGATTAGGGAGTAGGCAGTAGGCTTTCATCCCGTGATTTTGCAGAACGGGATTATAAACGAAAAAGTTACATCGCATTGCAAGAGACCGGGGAGCAAGCTTGCCCATTGGTATCATGCTTTGATTATTGCCTTTTGTCTTTTGCCTATTCCCTACTCACTATTCCCTGATTTAAAAATGACAAAACAAGCTGACCCGCGAGGAGCCAGCTTGTTGGAATATTGATGTCGTATGGTGATGTCCGAAGCGAAAAGCTTAGCCTGCAGCAGGCTTCTTGCTCTTGGCGCCGGTGATCAGCTTACGGTTGCCGACTTTGGGCAGACCGGTGGGCTTGTCGGCGTTCATGTCAAACTTGCCCTGTTCGGCGAGCTTGGCGACGCGTTCGGTGCGGGTCAGGACGTTGCGGTGCTTGGAAAGGCCGCTACCACTTTTGAGACTGTTGTCGATACTCATGTCTGTCGTTCCGTTCTGCTTATCGTACCCAAAAGCCGTTTAGCTTTTCGGGCCGTCGTATCGTTCAGGATACATGTCGCTTAAATCGCCAGCTCCCCTTTTGGAGTCCTGCCACAGTCTGCCGAGGCGTCGGAGTAATTGCTTGTACTCACGTGCCCGCTCGCTGTCGAGTTCACTGGCGAGGAAGCCCTCCAGGGCCACCACTTTGAATCGATTATTATTAACGAAAATCGCCGCGGCATCAACCCCATGTTGGCCCAAAAATTCAACAAGCTCCGTCGCCTCCTTGGGCGGATAGTGTACAAGGACGAAATAGTTGTATCCGGCGCGGTACTTTTGAGGCGGGTTCTCCGTGGTGTAAACTGCTGAAAGACCACCCGTAACCTCAGTATCAGGAGAGTCTTGCACTCCAGGAGCCACAGCAGGATCCCGGGATGATTTTGCTGGATTCCTGCCATTGGCCAAGAGTGCCGTGCGGTTGTACATTTCCTGCTGGGACTGGGCCAATTCACGGACTTTGGCCAGCCGATCCTTGTCGCCGCGCGCGTATCCGACCCAATACGTCAGCACAAACAGCCCCACGAGGATCAACGCAGCCAACGCCGCATACCCCTTGGGAATCCGCAGAACCAGTGGCCCGGTGCTGGTCGGTTCGAAGACTGCCGGCTGGGCCTGCTCCTGATGTTCCGACTCATCAGGGATTGGCTTTTCTGTGACCGGTTCGGTGGCTGACTGCGCTCGTTCGCGTTGTTCACGACCTGAGCGCATCACTTCAAATGGCGCAATTCGATCTTTTCGACTCATAGGCGTCTCGTCCCGTCTTTCCCGCCCCTCGGAAATGTAACCCGGACCCTTCAACCCTCTTTGCGTTTCGCATTATCTGCGATGAGTTTCTATCATAAACACTAATCATGGATTCAGCACTAAAAAATATCCGCCAAAAGGTTGAAAACCAGATTCGTCTCTCTGCAGAAGATGCCATGACGCTGCTGACCACGCCCGACATCTGGACGGTGTGTGAGCTTGCGGACAGGGTCAAACGTCGCATGCATGGAGATCTGGTTTACTACAACATTAACCGTCATCTGAACTACACCAATCTCTGTGCGTTGTCATGCAAATTCTGTGCGTTTTATCGCAAGAAGGGACAGGAAGGCGCGTACGAGTATTCGGTTGACCAGATCAAAGCCGAAGCCATCAAAGCTTCCGAAGCCGGTGCAACCGAAATGCACATCGTCGGCGGCCTGCATCCCTGGCTTCCTTTTGAGTACTACACGGACATGCTCAAGGCGATTCGTGAAGCGGCTCCGAAGTTGCACATCAAGGCGTTCACCGCTGTGGAAATCGTGCACCTTGCTCGGATCAGTAAACGCCCCAATGACCTGCGTGCTGTGTTAAGTGATCTCAAAGAAGCGGGTCTTGGCTCATTGCCTGGCGGTGGCGCGGAAGTGTTTGATGACCGCGTGCATGATGAAGCTTTCAAAGGCAAGATCCGCAGCGACAAATGGATTGAAGTCCACGAAGTCGCCCACGAGCTTGGCATCAAGACCAACGCAACCATTCTCTATGGCCATATCGAATCGCTGGAAGATCGCGTGCATCACCTGTGCATGCTCCGTGAAGCGCAGGACAAGGCCATTGCCAATGATTTGCCGGGACGGTTCCAGACGGTGATCCCCCTGCCGTTTATTCCCGATGATTCGGAGTTGGAACACCTGCCGGGCCCATCGGGTTTGGAGAATCTGAAAATGTTGGCTGTCAGTCGCCTGATGCTCGACAACTTTGCCCACGTCAAATCGTTCTGGATCATGCAGACGCTGGAACTGAGTCAACTCGCGTTGCAAGCCGGCGTCGATGACATCGATGGCACGGTGGTCTGGTATGACATCACCCACGTCGGCGGCGAACACACCCACCAGGAAGTCGGCGTCACCGAACTGCGGACGGCAATCCGAGATGCAGGTTTAACGCCTGTCGAACGCGACACACTCTACCGTCGCGTCATCCGAGATGGTGCCCAATGGCATGTCGAAGATGCGCCGGTGGCGGTGTAAGGGCAAGTTGTAGACATCCGTGTTCAAGACAATTTTACCACAGATGAACACAGATACACACAGATATCAAGACAGTTGATCACACAAAACAAAAGCCGTGTCGCTCCCGCGGCACGGGTTGCCTTGTGGTCTTGGTTTAGAGCACATCAAATCATTAATCTCCATGCCATCTCTTATTTCGTCATTCCCGCGCAGGCGGGAATCCAGTGGCATTCTGTTGACGCTTGCAGTTCTCACTAGACTCCCGCCTGCGCGGGAGTGACGGAAAGTGGAGATTAATGATTTGACGTGCTCTAAACGTGATCATGTGATCAATCGACCCGTGACTCGGGAGAGTCACGACTTTTTGCATGACGCACGAACTTCAATCATCCATGTACTTCTTCTTCTCATACCGACCGGGCTTAAAGACGTCGTCGTCACCGTCATTACCTGATGGGGAGGTCGGGGGGACATTGTTATCCTGACCACCAAACGGATTGCTGGCTGGGCCGCTTCCGGGGCTTCCGGGGTTCTGCTGTTCGTACATTTGGCGCATGCGTTCGTTCATGCGGTTTTGCATGTCATTCATGCCCTGCTGCATCTGTTCACCGAAGGCGAGCATGCGGGCGTGGGCATAGCCTTTGAGGGCCTGCATGAAGATGAAGACCGCCATGATCACCGTCCAGATACTTTGCATGTAAAACAGACCGACACCGATCAGACACACGGCAGCGACCATGCCGATCGTAGCCACAAATTGCAGACTCTTGCGATACCCCACGAAAAACCAGAGGATCGACTGGACAATCTGACCACCGTCCAACGGGTAGATCGGCAGGATATTAAACACCAGTAAAACAATATTGATCATCGCCAGATGTCGGATGACGGCTTGGGTGGCATTCTGTGGTGCGACATCCATCGGACCGCCCCACTGCATCCAAAGCAACGCGAACACCGGCACGAGGACAACGTTGACCAACGGCCCCGCAGCCACCGACCAAAGCACCGGCCCCGGACGATGCGGTGGCTGGACATAAGCCACACCACCGAGCGGGAAAAGCACGATATGCTCGGCCTTCCCCTTGACGGATCGGCAGGCCAAAGCGTGCCCGAACTCATGTGTCAACACGATGAGAAACAGACCGACATATTCAGCAACAAACACAATCGGCGTCTCGCCTGAGATGCGATAGAAAATGAACGCAGCGATCAACCACGTCCAATGCAGGTACGCGGTGATGCCAAAAAGCGAGAAAAGCCGGAAACTTCCTTGAGGGCTTGGTAACATGGCATAGAGTATATGTCAGAATCAACGATGACGTGAAACCACCTCAAATCAGATGGGATCCACACACATGTCCGTCAAGCCTTCACAAACAGCCATCGTCACCGGCGCCGGGAGCGGCATCGGCCGCGCCCTTGCGACACAACTCAGCCAACTGGGTTATCACGTTGTCCTCGTCGGCCGTACCGAGTCCACCCTGCAAGAAACTTCCCAACAACTCGAAGGACCGTTCAGCATTCATGTCACCGACGTGGCAGATGCCAAGGCCTGTCGTGATCTGGTCAAACAGGTGGCCGATCAATTGGGACGTATCGACGTGCTTGCCAATGTCGCAGGGTTTGCACCGAGTCTGAATATCGACCAGGTCACCGCTGAACTCTGGCAGCAGACCATCGACACCAATCTCAGCAGCGTGGTGAATCTCACTGCAGCCTGTTGGCCGATTTTTGAAAAGCAGCAATCCGGGTTCGTCGGCAGCATCTCCTCGATGGCAAGCATTGACCCGTTCCCCGGATTCTCAATCTATGCAGCAGCTAAAGCGGGTGTGAATCTCTTTACACTTGTCACCGGCCGAGAAGGTAAAAAGATCGGCGTCCGTGCGATGGCTGTCGCTCCTGGCGCAGTCGAAACCGGCATGTTGCGAAAGCTCTTTGATGAGTCGGTGATCCCGGCCAGTGCGACACTCACACCTGAAGAAGTTGCTCAAGTGATTGTGGATTGCCTGGAGAACAAGATGGATTTTACGGTTGGCCAAACCATCGAATTACCGAGTCCTAAATGATCCTGTTTGATCACCTATTCCAACTTTCAAACTGTAATCACAAAGGCATTTTTCATGCCAGGGAGCTTCGCCCCCCGGACCCCCTGTCGAGTTTGTAACACAATGACAAGATTAAAATCCGTCTTGCATTCAAATGATTGAAGACTGCGTTGCATTGGGGTTCCACCCCAAACCCCGCCAACGGGAAGCCGTTGGATCGCTGCCCCCGGAACTGGGGTTAATCGTGTGGTTCAGAAGGTGCATTTACAACACGTTAATCGGACGATGAACATGCCAAGCGTGTTGGGGCTCAGGCAGATATCCGATTAACCAGTTCAATTCACGAACACCAGACAGCAAAGGCCCAGCCCTTCCTGGGGGACGTGATCCAGCGGCGGAACGCTGGCGGGGTTTGGGGCAGCGCCCCATCTCATCTCTGTCTTCAATTCCATTAAATGCAACACAGCAACATCTCTTGCCCTAACGCAACAATCTCGACAGGGGGTCCGGGGGGCGAAGCTCCCTGGCTATGAATAAAAATCATCTTGAATGCGTTCATAACGAAAACAGTGATTCGCCGTAGACAAGCACGCCGCCGAAATGTCCGGTGGCCATCACCAATGCAATGAGGACCACCAGGCAGAATCGGAAGAACCGCCGGTCTTTGTTACTCAGTAGATCGACCCATAGCAACACCGGGGCTGCCAATGCGGTGAGGACACCTAACCAACGATGCAGACTGGCGGTCTCGGTGGTCATCTCAATGACATAGCCCTGCTCCATGGCAAAGACCCAGCCACTGATGGCAGACAATACGGCACCGGCAGTCCCCAAAAGCAGACAGAATGTCACCGCGGATGTCATCCCCGTACGACGCTGCGTCAGACTGCATAACTCCGCCAAGCCGGCAGCGATGATCAGGGCGATGGGAAAGTGAATGACGATCGGGTGAATCTTGCCAATGAGATAGTAGATGGGCTGACGCTCACGCGGATGTTCATGCGAACCTTCGTTGGAATGACTGCTGGACGTCACAGGTTCAGTCGCGGCAACATCGGTTGACGGCGGTTGACCGATGGCAAAGGCGCCCTGCTTGATCCAGTCGCGCACCGCCTTGATCTCCTCAGCAGGCATCGGCGCGAACTTGGATTTCTCCGGCGGCATATCCCCCAGGTCAATCATCAAAAACAACTCGGAGTTGTCTGGATCGCCGGGGATGATCAGGTCCGGGTTCTTTGCCATCTTCGCCAAATCGGTGACGTAACCGAAATCACCCTTGGGTCGGGCGTTTTCAGCACCATGACACTCGGAGCAGCGTTGCTCCATGATCTGCGTGACATGGCTGAGCAACTGGACCTGCTGGACAGCGGCCTTGGAGGGTGGGAGTGTCTCGGCATCCTGTGTTTGAGCCTGCAAGGGCCCAATGACACCCAGCAGCCCCATGACGATGGCTGTACCCCACACAAACATTCGACTTTTGCTTTGGTTCATCGTGTCTGCTGTATCCTCGGAATGTTGATGTCCAGTTTTGCTGACCGGACATGATGCTTACTCACCCACGCAGTTCCTTGAGTTTGTCTTCGACCTCACGTGCGTGCCCCTGCGGGGTGACGGTTGGCCAATGGTAAGCAATCTTGCCCTGCGGGTCGATCAAAAAGGTTTGGCGGATGATGCCCATTTTCGAGACACCATCGCGGACTTTTTCACCCCACACGCCATAAGCCTTGATCATCTCCATGTTCACATCACTGAGCAGGTCGATGGTGAGTTTGTACTTGACCATGAATTCCCGATGCGATTTGGGATCATCAGCACTGACACCAAGCACCTTGGCTTGAGCATGCATAAAGTCCTTGAGGGCTTCGGAAAATTCGCAGGCTTCGACGGTACAGCCGGGGGTATCGTCCTTGGGGTAGAAGTAGAGGATCAGCCAATTGTCTGCAAAATCGCCCAGAGAGACGGGTTTTTCGTCCTGATTGGGTAAACAGAAATTGGGGGCCGGATCGCCAATGGAAAGACTCATGAGGTGTCCCTTCTTTGAAATAGTTCTTCGTCGATTGGCATCATTGTACACGACCGAATAATCTATTGGGTCTATGCCGTGGACGTTATACCGACATATTCTCAAAGACCTCACGAAGCTGCTGACGATGTCGCTTCTGGTACTGGTGCTAGTAATCGCCGTGGCGGTGGCCATTCGCCCGTTAACCAAGGGGCAACTCAGCGCTTTAACGCTCATCAAATTCATTGGCTTAAGCGCCCCGACGATTCTGGACATCGCACTGCCGTTTGCGTCGGCATTTGCCAGTACGCTGGTGTTTCACCGGATGATCTCGGATAACGAAATCATCGCCTGCCGCGCCAGTGGGATGAGTTTCAGGATGATCTTTGCACCGGTGGCCTTTCTTGGATTGTTGCTGACGGTGTTGATGTTCCTCTTGAGCAGTTGGGTGATCCCTGAATTTTCGCGTCTTGCTGCCAAGACCATTCAGACTGATGCCATCAAGGTGGTCATCAGTGAGTTACAGGAGAACCACGTCTTTAAGCAGGGTGACAATGTCATCTATGCCGACAAGGTTCAGGAGATGAAACTCGAAGACGGGGACCTGGGCACTGAAGGTCAGGACATCGAACACCTGCGGCTGGTCATGCTTCAAGGGGTCGCTTTTGGGCAACTCGATGACAACGGCCGTATCCGTCGCGAATCGACCACCGAACGCGCGGACCTGGTGATCTATCAGCAGGACGATCAGACATGGGTGACCTTGCGACTGCATAACGCATCGGTTTACAGTGGGACACCCGAAGAGCCCTGGGGGACCACTGGCGAAGTGGAATATACCGTGCCGATCCCCAACCCCTTCCGCAATCGCCTGCGGTATCTCAGTGCAGCGGACTTGCGACGAATTGAAGCGTTCCCTGAGACCTTCAAGGACCTTAAAAGCCTGAAGATCGCGTTGTGTTCGCGCATGGCAGAACGCATCATTTACGATCAAATTCTCAATAAATTCAAACCGGCGGACGGCAGCAACGATGCCAACCACACCGGCACGTTCACCCTGCTTGGGATGACCGACGAATATCAGTATTTCATCCATGCTGCCGGCGCCCGACAGGTCGACGAACGCAACATCCAACTCATCGGCTCTGAATCCCAGCCCATCCAGATCGACTTTAATCGTTCAGGCTTACCGGCCACGCGAACCATCACCGATTCAGCTTTGCTGGTGCTCGACTTTGACGAAGACCTGATGAACATGGAACTGCAACTTGGCAAAAGTGAAGTCACCGACCTGAGCAAGCGCGAAGGCTTTGTGACCCAGCATGCCAAGCTCCCCCCCATCAAGGCACTCCGCTGGCCAAGCACCCCGCAGGGCACGATCATGGAAGTGCTCATGGACCGCAACGTCTTTGAACTCGAGGAGGCGGTTCTTCAGCGGTACTCGGATGACCCGATCATCATCGAAGCTGCACAGAAACTGCACACCGCCCTTTCGGAGATGGGCTGGGAGATCATGGCATTGCGTCACCAGCGTGCAGCATCGTCGATGGGGTGTTTCCTGATTCTGTTACTCGGTGCGATGATGACCTGCTACATGCAGGGCCGCACACCGTTGGTGATTTACTTCTGGAGTTTCGCGTTGGCAGCCATCGCAGTCATCATCACGCGGTCTTCAGAGAACATGATCAAGACCCAGGAACTGCCAATCTTCATCAGTGCTGCGATCATCTGGTCGGGCAACATGGTGACGTTGATCGTGTTGATGATTCTGGGTTCCAAACTTTCCAAACCAAGATAAAGGACGTCGAAACAGGCAACGCAACATGAGCATCCTTGACCGTTACATCATCAAGACCTACCTGCTGAACTTCGTCATTCTGTTGACGGTGTTGATGGCATTGTTTGTCGTCGGCGGAGTGCTCATCGACCTGGACGAATACGTCGCTGCTGGTGAAGTCTTTGCTGAACGTCAAGGCAGTGACAGCACGTTCATGTGGACCGTCTGGGCCATCATCGACTTTAACGGTCCGGTGCAGCTCATGCTCTACGCGTTCTTCTCCGGCCTGGTTTGTGTCGGGGCTGCCGGCTTCACACTCACCGGACTCACACGCACCCGTGAACTCACCGCCATGCTCTCCAGCGGGATCAGCATGTACCGCATTGCCATGCCGATGCTCCTTGCGGGGTTCGGCCTGAACATGCTCGCGTCACTGGATCAGGAATTCATCCTGCCTTCCCTGGCACACAAAGTTTCGCGGAACGTCTCGGAAATCAAGTCCACACGATCCAAAGCCCAACCCGTCTACTTCATGGCAGATGAGTCGGGCAGACTTTTCAGTGCGGGTAACTTCCAATTGGTCGACGGCGTGGGCCTACTCACCGACGTGACACTCATCGAACGTGACGCACGCGGGCAAGCTGTCCAGCGCATCATGGCATCACAGGCGATCTGGAACGAAGACCGCAACGGCTGGGAACTCACCGACGGTTATGCCCTGGTCCGCCCCACTGCCAACTCCGGTCAATCCGGTTCGATGCACAGCGTCGACTTTGTCCCTTCGACACTCAATCCCACCGTCGTCCGCGCGAGACTTGAATCCAATTATCTGAATATGCTCAGTGTCCGCAAGCTCCAAACACTGGCTGGCAACGAGCAGATCGACCGGGGCAAGGTCATCCAGATCATGCACGGCCGACTCAGCCAACTGGTGCTTAACATGCTGGTCCTGGCGATGGGTTTGACCTTCTTTCTCTCACGCGAACCCACCAGTGCCCTGACTGCTGCTGTCAAAGCCACCGGCTTGTGTATCGGCGCATGGTCCATGGGGTTGGTGATGCAGAATGCCGACGTCAGTTGGCTTAACCCGGTGGCCACGGCATGGCTCCCGGTGGTGATCTACATCCCTGTCACCGCAGTAACCTTGCAGATGCTCAAGACGTGATATTTCGGATTTCGGATTTCGGATTTCGGATTTCGGATTTCGGATTTCGTCCGAATCATACACCGCTTGCGGTTTAGCGCGACACAACGACTTCAAATTATTTCGCTGACGCTTTAACCATAAAACCCTCACCAGGCTCTTCCCATAACGCAACTGTTTTGGGATCTTTGAAAAAAACCTGAAGTTGTTCGGTGGTTCCCGTGAAAACACATTTATCATCAACTACTTGATATGGAACTGCCTTGGGATTGGCTTCGAGGAATTCTTCCAACTCTTTAATCTTCCATGCAGTCAATTGGAACTTCTCGTTTAGCTGAACCACCTTGTAAACAAAGTAGCCACGGATCATGAAAAACTCGGCAAGTTCCGCTGCTTTCTTGCTGTAGTTCTCCTCAAATTTTTCTTTATCCGGCCTGATTTGTAAATATAGTTGCTTATCCAACTCAATCAATTGAGCTTCAAAACCATCGCTTGATGGCTTGTCTCCCCGCTTGGTAATGGTCAAGAGATATTGATTCTCCCCATGTTTGGTAAAACGCCAACTCTCACGATGCTCGGTCTTGGCGTTTTTTTGATCCTCTGGTGAGATCGGCTGCACCCATGTCCCAAGCAATTGCTCCTTGAAGATGATGTCCTTGTCGGTCCCAAGACTGTTTAAAGCAAGGACACAACCACTACACATCAGGCAACTCATAGCAAACAGGACACAGGCGATGCGATGAAAATTCATTGTGATACTCCGGAAAATAGTTTGGGGTGGATATGTGGATTGTGCGGTCGTTTGTGATTCAAGTCAATGGATACATTGTCACCCGTCAGGCGAGCCGCGTCGTGTCGACGCGAGATTCGACGAAGTCGAAATACAACATCACCGTTATTCAGGTCAAAAGCACAAATGAGATTTGAGCTTTGCTCGCTCAATCCCGCGTTGACACAACGCGGCTCGCCTGAATTGCGCTTTGAAGTTGATTTAAACCACCATCCTGTCCATAATAACAGGTAGACAAGCCCCTCATTTCCCACGCCTGCCGGGGCTTGAATCAACCCGAAGAGATAGAGCTTTAAATAGAGCGGATACGAGGTTTTTGATGAGTCGTAAACGACGTCGATTAGGTGAGATTCTCCAGCACTGGGGGTTGCTTGAAGACCAGCAGCTTGAAGAGGCCCTGAAGATCGCACAGGGTTCACATAAGCGTATCGGTGATGTGCTTGTGGAACTGGGTTACGTGGAAGACTCAGACGTTGCCAAAGCATTGGCCTCTCAGGCCGGTCTGGAATATATCGACCTGGCGCAGCCCGATGCAATCAACAAGGAAAACCTCACGCTCCTGCCGGTGGACATCATCAAAAAGTTTATGGTGCTCCCGCTTGAAAAAGTCGGCAACAAACTCAAAGTGATCGTCGCTGACCCCCTGGGTCTGGACGTGCTGGACAACCTGCGTTTCCGCATGAACTGCGAAATTGAAATCGCCTTGGCAGCTCGTTCACAGATCAAGGAATTCCTTGACGAAATGTTCCGCGAAACCCGTGAGAGCATCGACAAGGCCGTCCGCGAAATGACGGTCGACTCCTCGATTGACCAGGCAGCGTCCATGAACACATCCATGGACATCAGCGGTCTGACCATGGATAAAAGCGGTACATCCATCGACGTCAAAGGCAAGGCATCCGACCATGCCCAGGCGCCGGTCATTCGACTGGTCAACCAACTCATCGCCCAGGCGGTGCACGGGCGCGCAAGCGATATTCACATCGAGCCCATGGGTGACCGCGTGCGTCTGCGATACCGCATTGACGGTGTGTGTCATGAACAGGATAAAATTCCAAAGCGGACCCAGTCGGCAGTCATCGCCCGATTGAAAATTATGGCAGGCCTGCGCATCGAAGAAAAACGTGTCCCACAGGACGGTCGTATCAAACTGCGTATCGGAGAACAGACGGTCGACTTCCGTGTGAGTGCCTGCCCTGCGTATCACGGCGAAAGTGTCGTGCTTCGTGTTCTGCGTTCTGACGCAGCCATGCTCGGTTTGGAAAAACTGGGTCTGCGTACCGACACGCTTCAACTGTTCAATAACGTCATCTCCAAGCCCACTGGGATTTTCCTCGTGACCGGTTCCACCGGTTCGGGTAAAACGACGACGCTGTACTCAGCTTTGAACGTACTCAACCGCCCGGACAAGAAAATCATCACCGCTGAAGACCCGGTCGAATACAACTTCCAGGGGATTAACCAGTGTCAGATCAATGACCAGATCGGTCTGACGTTCGGTAAGGTGCTCAAGGCCATGCTGCGTCAGGCACCCAACGTCATTCTCGTCGGTGAAATTCGTGACAAGGAAGTGGCGGACGTGGCCATCCAGGCAGCCCTCACCGGTCACCTGGTGTTCTCCACGCTGCATACCAATGACGCACCCTCTGCCATCACGCGTCTGATCGACATGGGCGTCAAACCCTTCCTCGTTGCCTCAGCTTTGCAGGCAGTGCTCGCTCAGCGCCTGATGCGAAATCTCTGTGACAACTGCAAGGTGCCCGACACCCATCCCGATCCCAAAGAGCTGGCCATTCTGGAAATGACCAAAGCCGACATCGCAGGCAAAACGCTGTACAAAGCTGTCGGTTGTGATGTCTGTGGCGGGACCGGTTTCAAAGGCCGTCGCGGTATTTACGAGATGATGCTCATCAACAACGAAATCCGCGAGTTGGCTTTCAAGCGTGCTCCCGTTAACCAGATCCGTGCAGCTGCCATCGCCAATGGTATGCGAAACCTGCTCGGTGACGGCAAGCTGCGTATTCTCGACGGTCAAACCACCACCGGTGAACTGGTCAAGATCGCCCAGGCCGAAGGTGTCGTGGAAATGGACGAAGAGGAAGATGCCGCGTAAGACGGTGTGTCGATATCAAAAATCGACACTTTTTTGGAGGCGCTTCGCAGCGTCGGATTTCGTCCGAATCATAAACCGCTTGCGGTTTAGCGCGTCCACGTTTGACTGATATTTTCATTGCGTCGCCATCATCGCGCGCGTTACCATGCTTTCACCTTTTCCGGGAGTGAGACATGAAACTACCAGACCGAATGATCGCCAAGTGGCTTATCCGTCACCCTCGAATTGATGGCTGGCTGGAACGTCATCTCAAGCCTTATACCCGTCAGGCTATGTACACATATCTCTTTATCAGTGGTATGGCGTCAATGACTTACCACTGGGGTTGGCGTACGATTAGCAGCTTCTTATTTGGTGTAACCTTCATCTTCATGCTCACTTGGATGATGCTTTGCGTCACATGGTTTCTCAAGCGTGAAATCAATCGTGATATCGAGTATCTCTCAAACGACAGGGAGCAAGACCATGCACATCCCTGAACGCGCCTTGATCAAATGGCTGGCCAAACATCCGGAAAAAGTCGAACGCTACATCCAGTTTTTCAAGAAATTTGATCGCCCCATCAAGCTGCTATTGGCATTAGGCTGGGGGGCTGTTTACCTGCCAATTCTGTTTGGTTGGTGGAATGATTCCGTGAAGAACGGTTTGAAGATCTATGTACTCTGCTTGATCCTGGCATTGATCGTCACATTGCCCTACGCATTTTTTCTGGCTGTCCCAGTTGGCATCGAGCATGATCGCAAACAACAACGTGGGGACATACCATGAAGCTACCGGACCGACTCATCGCCAAATGGATTATTCGACATCCACGTGTAGATGCGTGGCTTGATCGCCATCTTGATGTTTATTCGATACGTGTCACGCGAATATTTTGTTTTGCATTTGCCATGAGCAGTATTGCTTATTATTTGAACTGGAAACTGATTCGAACTATGTCAGTACGTCTTATTTTCATCTTAATTCCAGTATGGATTCTGCTAGAATTACTCTGTTATCTCAAACACGATATGAACCACGACAGGCCACAAATCATGCGTGACATGGAGCAAGACCATGCACATTCCTGAGAAAGCCATCCCCAAATGGATTGTGGCACACCCGCGGTTTTGTGACTGGTTCATGCGGTATCACCGATATCTTTGCAATGTGGCAATGTCATTCTGGGGATTGTGTTTTGCGGTCATGACATTGGCAATTGCTAACGATTGGTCGTCAGTCACTGATGTCTGTTCGACGATGATTATGATCAGTAGTGTGCCGATATTGATTTCGGTCTTGAGCATCGAGCTTGTAGCATCGGAAGTCGAGGGGATGCAGGCTCATTCGCGTAATGAGTCCATTTGAGCTTTGCCCAATCACGCGTTGCCCCGGAACACAACGCGGTTCGCTTGAATCGTTTGTGACATCATTCCAAAAACTTTCCCGACTCATGAACGCTTGTCGCCTGACCGACGTATCAAGTATGATATCTGTTCCTATTCGGGGGCGTCGGTGACCACTGGTCATGGGCGTTATCCCACTGTGTTTGAAGAGAAGAGGAAGTCCCTGCATGTCAACGATTCAGATCGACCGTCTTTTGGATACCGCCATCAAACAGAAGGCAAGCGACCTTCATATCACCGTGGGCAAGGCTCCGACGCTACGTATGAAAGGCCGACTCATCGAGCTGAAAACCAAGGCGTTGACGCCGGAAGACACCGTTGCATTGATGAAACAGATTTCGCCTGAACGCACCGAAGTCGAAGTGCAGGAAGAAGGCGGCAGCGACTTTGCCATCTCCTGGGGTGAAACCCGTTTCCGTTGTGCCGTCTTCAAACAAAAAGGCACAATCGCGTTGGTTTTGCGTCGTATTCCCCAGGACATGCTCACCTTTGAACAGATTGGTTTACCCAAGATTGTCTCGGAACTCGTCCGCCGCCCGCGTGGACTGTTCCTGGTGACCGGGCCGACGGGTTCAGGTAAAACGACGACACTGGCATCGATGATCAACTACATCCGCCAGAACCTTGAACGTCACATCATCACCATTGAAGACCCCATCGAATATCGCTTTGAACATGACCGTTCAATCATTAATCAGCGTGAAGTGCATATCGACGTACCAAGCTTTGCTGAGGCCATTCGTCGTGCTTTGCGTCAGGACCCTGACGTGATTCTGGTGGGTGAAATGCGTGACCTTGAAACCATCGAGTCAGCCATCTCCGCATCGGAAACGGGCCACTTGGTGTACGGCACGTTGCACACCAACGGTGCAGGCTCCACCATCAACCGTCTGATCGACGCATTCCCGTCTCACCAGCAGGAACAGATTCGTGCCCAGCTTTCGGTCACGCTCATGGCGGTGCTTTCGCAGCAACTCATGCCCCGTCTGGATGGTGGCATGGTCGCAGCGTATGAATTCATGTTGGTCACTCCTGCTGTGGCCAACCTGATTCGCGAAAACAAAACCTTCCGTATCGACTCGGCCATCCAGATCGGCCGTAAATTCGGCATGCGTCTGCTTGATGACCACATCTGGCAACTCTACGAATCGGGCACCATTGCTGCTGACGAAGCCGTCGACAAAGCCCGTAACGGTGAAGCCATGGCCATCAAAATCCATGAATCCGGTGGCAAGGTCGGTCGCAGCGAATGGGACGAACTCGAAGAAGCCAACGCCGAAGAAGGTTAATCCCTTCCCCTACCGATTCCACGCCCATTATCTGACTCAGGCATGAAACAATGCCTGTGTGCAATGTTATCATGACCTCGCGCCGTGTCTCTGAATGCGTGATGCTCTGTGATGCCAACTTACAGATTGTTCCCCAGGCAGCACAGTCTTTTCACCACATCGCAGGCAGACCGAGCCGGATAGCATATCCAATTCAATAACGCCCTAAATTCCGATACAGCCAACCGTAATCGTCACGATCTGTTTGCCTGTTTATAATTTTATAAACAGATGGCTTGCCTTTGCATTTGGCGTGACTATGATCAAATGATCCTACGTAGGATCATTTGCAACTATCAGGTACTTTCATGTCCGTCACTCAATCACATATCGCCCGCAAGCTTGGTGTGGATCAGCGCACCGTCTCCATTGCCCTTGGGGCATCGGGGCGTGTCAGCGAGAAAATGCGTCAGCGTGTACTCAAGACCGCTAATCAGATGGGGTACCGTCACAACCGGTTGGCAGCGGGTCTGCGGGGTGCCAAGACCAACAGCATCGGCATTATCTGGCTCTTCGCTGACGCCTGGGCGGGTGATGCCAACATTGCCCTGAACTTGCTCCAACATGCCCAGGACAACGGCATGCAGGTCTACCAGGCCCAATTGCCAGACGAAGACGAACGGATCGCCCAGCAGATCGACGAGATGTTGGCAAGGCGTGTGGATGGGTTGATCATCCAGGGATCACGTCGCCAACTTTCCTCGCCGCGCGTCATTGAAAAGCTTAAGCAGGCACCGATGGTCATTGCCGTCTGCCCCGAAGAGCTTGATGCGTTTCCCGGTGACACGGTGTGCTATGACCGTATGCAGGCCATCGAGCAAGTCGTCGATCACTTTGCTTTAACGGGTCGGAAAAAGCCCATGTTCTGCATCAACATGAACCAGGAACACAACCCGCCGAAGTTCGAGACTTTTGCCAGGCGATGCCAGATGCATGGCATGGTTCACCCGGACATGCTCATGGAAATCGGCTCGCTGGGGAGTGCAGAGGAGTATGGCCCACGTCATGCCAGGATGCTGGAAATGAAGTTTCCCGACAACAAAACTCTGCTCGATTCGGTGGATGCGATTTTCACGTTCAACGACATCGGTGCCATCTTTTTAATGCGCTATTTACAGGATCGACAAATCAAAATTCCCGAGCAGATCGCCGTGGTCGGCTTTAATGACATCGAAGTCGGACACGTCTGGAAACCGGCATTGGCTACAGGAAATCGTAAGCGTGAAGAACTCTCCAACCTGCTCAAGCAGATGCTTGATACACGATTGGAAAATCTCAATCTCCCCTACCGGCGGGAAACGGTTCACATGCAATTCATCCATCGTGAGTCGGCAGGTTAATGGACACGACAAAAGGAAATCTATCATGAATACATCTCAATCCCACAAACGTCACATCGGATTTACCCTCATCGAATTGCTGGTGGTCATCTCGATTATTTCGATCCTGATTTCCATTCTGTTACCTGCCTTAAGCAAGGCACGCAAGGCAGCCCGTGCGACTCAGTGCATGTCACTGCTCAAGCAATACGGCATGGCCAATGAAGTGTACACGTCGATTAATCACGGACGTTATCTACCAATTAAGACCACGCGGAATTGGTATGCGATCCGTGCGTTCAAGGAGAACTTTGCCAGCAAAGTCGGACCCGGTGCCGGCGATTGGGATTGGAAGTTCAGCTTTCTCTGCCCGGACAGTCGCGCCCAAATGCAGACGTATCACACCAGTAACGGTTGGGGGAGTATGGCAAACAGCTACGGCTACAACTATTTCAATCTCAGCACCCAGCAACAGGAAGAAGGCATCCCCGCATCTGAACTCCGACAACCCAATTACAAGGTCATGTTCGCAGATGGCCTGCATGATCGCCTCAACCGCTGGTACTCCGACGATTACACACATGAAGAAATGGTCACAGGTAGCAAAAACATCACTGCCTATCGCCATGATGGTGCGGCCAACGTGGTTTATTTTGATGGCCATGTTTCGCGGACAGCCCGCGCGGATCTGGACGAAACCATGCTCGGGGTCACACGTCGCAATATCCCCTGGATGCTGCCGAATCATTGAGTTGAATAAATCGGTAATCGCAGACATAAAAACAACACCGTCATCAAAATCGACTTTGATTGATCTAATGACTTGATGTTGAGATGTAATTAACCAGACTCTTAAATCCACCGTAGGTGTCCGTCGGATACCTGCGGTGTTTTTTTTAGTTGATATCACCAGCTAAATGAAACAATGGCATTTTGACTACGTCCTATCGTTAGACAAGCCAGTCTTACAAAGAGACAACCATGCGCAATCCGATTGAGTATTCCAATAAACCACTTCCGTTTGCCAGTGATGATCTGGAATTTCGTTTTCTTCAGGTTGGTATCCCGGTCACACTCAGCGTGCTGACGATGGTTGCGGGTGTCTCAATGATGATCGCTGAGTTGCGCATCGAAAAATTGGATCTTGATGCTTCGGCTGCCTTCCTGCTGGTATCACGATTGGGCATCACCAGCATGGCCATCCTCTGGCTGGTGAATATGATTGCCCTGGCGATCTGCCTTGGATATCAAAAAACAGCAGGAGCGGTATCGTTGCTCCTACTGCTGTTTATTGGATCGAGTTTATACTTGCTTTTTATTTTGTTGATCAGTCTTTCGACCTGCATCCCAAGGGGGATAACGAATCTGACGTGACAGCAATGAACTTTACTGCTGCGGTTCAGCAGTGTCGGGGGCAGCATCTTGAGCATCAGGGACCGCAACCTGCGTATCGGGCAGTGGCGGGAGGACCGGCTTGGGATAGACGCCAGCGGTCGGGCCGGGAACGATGCCGTAGTGACGCAGACGATCGGCGACACTCAAGTTGTCCGGCTCGATGGCATGGGCATGACGCAGGGCATCAATGGCGTTGGCTTTGTCGCCGATGAGTTCGTAAAACGCGGCCATGGCAATCCACGGGTCCGCATCATTCTTGTCAGCAAAATGCACGGCTTTGCGGTAAGCAACATGCGCCTGATCCATGTCACCAAGTTTGGTGAGATAGTTGGCTTGACGGAGAAAGTCGTGACTCGTGCCGTACTGTTCATTGGCATTGAGGAGCATGTCCCGTAAGGCCTGAGCGCGGCCCTGCTGAAAGAGACACTCAGCAACGCGGTCAAGCCAGATCGGCACCTTGGGGTGTGCCGGCTGGAGACTGATGACCTTCTCAAAACTGTGCTGTGCTTCGATCCATTGCTGGCGTTCGAACTGGATGATCGCCAGGTACGTCATCGCACGCCAGTCGGTGTCATCCTGATCCAGGGCCTTGTTGTAGAGTTGGACCGCACGATCGACATCACCTCGCTGCTTGGCCTGAATCGCTTTTTCACGCAGTGTCGGATTGGTCAGTTTGCAGCCGAACAGGGACAGCGTTAAAAGGCAGGTCACAATCAACAGGGTCAATGATTTCATCGCTGAGTTTCCTCGTGCAAGGCAAATGGTTTCAAGTCGGTGTGATGAAATTCGTCACACGCGGTAAACTGACATTGTAAACAACTCAAGGTCATTGTGCATGGCGAATAGCACTCAGGCGAGCCGCGTTGTGTCAATGCGGGATTGAGCGAAGCTCAAAATCATGTGTGCAATAGCGCGGATGACGTAACGATTTGACCTGCGGTCAATCCCGCTGTGACACACAGCGGCTCGCCTGAAAGATGCTTATGAACGCTTGTCTTGTTCATCATTGAGATCACACAAATATGCTCCAACTGCCCACCGTCATCCTGCATCACCAAACCGTCCATGGCAGTCACTACGACTGGCTCTGGCTCAATCCCGACACACGAGATGAATTACTGGGCATCCGCATCCCCCATCCCCCCGACCAATGGCAGGCACACACCAGCTTCAATGCTCAACCGCTTGCCCCCCATCGCTTGACATACCTCACCTATCAGGGCAAAGTCTCCAACGGCCGCGGCAGTGTCATCCAGGTCGCCAAGGGACACGTCCTGGGCAACCGCATCGGTAAAGTGGGCTGGGATTGGCAAGTACACCTGCAAGGCTCGCACGCACCACAATCACAACCAAACGTGCGTGTTTTTGCAATCACCCCATCGTTGATACGATGCACCATCAGAAACAATGACGGTTACGGAATACCCGCCTGATGATGACATACGTATCCAAGAATTCATGCTCCGGGAATCTCAATGAATCACATTCGTCTTACGGTTTTGGTTGTTGCACTCATTCAAATACTGATCGCAAGCCTGTGGCTGATATTGGTCTGTTTTGATCCCAATCCTGGAACTTGGACCATCGTCCATCTCTTAGCCCTGATCGGGTGTGGTGTATTGGGACTCATCGCTCGAAAAAACGGCCAGATGATCCGGACTGCGATTGCATTGAATTGGATACTCGTGATTCTCTGGAGCATTGGGTTACTTCAGATTTTCAGCATGTTCCTGAGCGCACCTGAACACCACGACATGTTGCTCTTAAACACCATGATGAGACTGGCACTTATTTTTCCGTGTGTACTTAACGGATTTTGCCTGATCAAGTTATCGCATCTCAAACCACGTACTTAATGCGGAATTCTCGCCCATCCATTTTGAACTTTTGAGCCCCACTCAACCTTGAGGCGGGACATTGCGTTCCTGCGGGACTTCGTCCCATGGCTCAGGGGACATCGCTTGTTGGATGGTAGTCGGGGATGCGCTCGGTTCAAAAGGATCGATTGCCGGTGAAACTTGCAAAGCTGCGATGTCTTTAATGACCAGATGCAGAATCAATATCGCAATTGCCAGATTAATCAGACCATGGAAGTAGATGTTAAATGGCAGCAAGTCCACAATCGTATTAACCAGAATCAGTGGCGTGATTGCCATCACCGACAAACGCATCAACGCTGCATAACTGAGATTCAACTTGTGATGATTCACAAACAACAACCCGATGGCAGCAAGGATTAATACGCAAATGATGCGGTAAATGTAGGTTGAAAAGAGAAACATGAAGTACAAACCAATCGGGCCGAACTTGGCAAAAAGGTTGAGCCAATATTCTGCGGTCTGGCTGGTGAATGTATAGTCATCAATTTCATCAAACCTGAAACTGCGACTTTGCATACCGCTTTGTTTGGTGATCACTTCGTTGGCAGTCACAAGAATCAAAGCCCCTTCTGCATCAGCCAATGATGTGACCTGCCCGGTGGTATCAATCATGGCCATGATCTGATCGGTTTGGGGATCGACAATGGCCAAAGGCTGTGGTACATCGGTGGATGCTTTGCCATCTTTAATGATGATGTCAGGAATCTGTGACGTAATTTCATGTGAATCGTTACCGACCCATTGATTGACTTCGATATGTATTTTGGCGGCAAAGGGTATCCATGTCAGCACCATCAGCAGGAACAGATATCCCAGGCAGGTCCCTTTCCAGTTCAATACCACATCCCTGTAAAACTTGATGGAAAAGAACGTCATGACTGGTGCATGGAAGAAACGATATGGCTTATTCATGTTGATTTCCCGGTAACGTGTGTTGCAAACAGATTGGCCGTGATGGAATTGTCCAAGCGATTCGCACTCGCGTCAACAACGCGCTTTGATTTTGCCATTCCAAAACGTGAACTGCTTCCCGTGATGACATTGCCAACATACAATGAATCACACAATGCAATCGCACTTACCGGGAATTCCTCATGACGGATAACCAACCGCCTTTTGATTTGAATCGTGCGCATCGCTGGTTTGCAGTGGAACTCAACAACTTGGCGTGGGATGTGGTCGAAGCGGACAGCCGGACGCCGGATGAAATGGAGTTGATGATTCATGCTGCTCACGGCGCGTGTTATCACTGGCTGCAGGTTGGCAATATCCTCAACCACCAACGTGCCCAAAACCTGCTGGCCCATGCGTATCTCACCGCTGGCGAAGTCAACGCTGCCTTGCGACATGCCCTCAAATGCCTGGCCATCGGCGAGCAGGCCGGTGACCTGCAGGAGACATTCGACATCGTCACCAAACACGGCATAGCAGCGTTGGCATTCAACCTCGCCCAACAACACGAACAAGCCAACGAACACAAAAAAGCTTTCGACGAAGCCTGCAAAGGGTTGGATCATCCGGATGAGCTGGATGTGGTTAAGCGTTTGTATGTTGAGCCGATGGGGAAGATGCAGTGGTGACTACAATATCGACAATCAATTTACTGGATTAATGCCATGTCAAGTGAACTCATAACCACAGTCATTTCGAGTGCCGTTGTTCTAGGAGCAGGTGGACTTTCAATATGGGGCCAGTTGCAAGCAATCCGCATGAATCAGAAATTGCAAGAAGGACGTCAACAAAAAGAACGGATCACAAAGAATAATGACAAAGTTTCGGCGTATGTCGAACCATTAATACAAGCGGTACATGAATTGCAAAGTCGATTCTACAATATCTTGGAACAAGACTTTACAAGGTATCTGACTAATGGAACTCTTCGTCAAAAAGACTACTTCATTAAGCACACCACATTTGTGATCATGCAATATTTTGCATGGGCTGAAATTCTTCTACGCGAAGTTCAATTTATCAACATGTATATCTGTGATCATGAACGCCAAGGTAAGTCCAAAGCTCAAATCGAGCATATTCATGAGTTCAAGAAGCGGACTGAGGAAATAACGAAATCTTTTAGGACAGATCAATGGCACCAATCCTTGATGTTTTTTGCTGGCGAACAAAGAGCTTTAGGAGAACTCCTGATTGATTTTGGCGACGAAAGCTTTACCTGTAAGGGCTATGCGACATTTCTTTCGGACCAATCAATTTTACAGAATCCACTTACAGAAGCATTAATGGCAGATGTTCAAAAGTTAGACACAACCCTCGCCCAAACTCACCCCAGACTCGTTGCCCTTCAAAACTCGTTGATTGAACTACTCGATCATCTGGACAAAGACGCAATCCGTATTGACAGGAATGAGCGTAAAAAAGTTACAGCATAAGACCTACTTACTGATTATGCTGCAAATATCCCATCCCCCACTTGCCAAACCTTTGCCGATCTGCTAAATTACTTCGCTCTGTATTAAACGGACTAACAGATTTTTGATTTCGGCCTTGCTTAAAGGGCCAATATTAGGCAGAAGCGCATTATGACCATTACCGCTGAACGCAAACAGGAACTGATCAAAGAATACCGCCGCGAAGACACCGATACCGGCAGCCCCGAAGTGCAGGTTTCCCTGCTCACCGAGCGTATTCAAGGTCTGACCGAACACCTTAAAGCCCACAAGCACGACTTTGCCAGCCGTCGTGGCCTGCTGATGCTTGTCTCCAGCCGCACCAGCCTGCTTCGCTATCTGGCCAAGAAGGACGAAGCTCGTTACAAAGAGCTGATCGGCCGCTTGGGTCTGCGCCGCTAATATCTGTCAATACACAAATTACACAAGGAGCATGGCACGGTGTCATGCTCCTTTTCATAACTGTCGCTAGCGAAATCTGCTTACAGGCAATCGTTTCGGAGCAGGCGGCAGTAGGCTCGACGCGCTACACTGTACACCGGCAAAAGACGCAACGGACTGCGGGCATTTGCCAAACCGATCGGGATTTCAAACACAAGCCCGCAGATGAGCCCGGCGAATCTGCGGGGCCGACAAGCGGGAATTCAACGCATTTTCACCATGCTCCCGCCCGTCTGATTCGCTCAAAAGTCACTTATCACCGGCTTTAACGCATCTTGAAACTGACTTGTTGAACTGATCCAACGTACCGCACCGAGCCTTCTGTCTTCTGCATGCACCACGATTCACCTTGATACCAGCTTCCATGCGACAATTTGCATCGGCGGTTTTGCGTACTTGGATACTTTGCTTCTATAATTCGTATCCTCAATTACACGAACCGCTAAAGACAACTGAGCACCATGAATTGGAATCCCGAACGTGTCGGGACCAGGTGCCACAAGAAAGGACCATCTCGCATGGCAGCAACGACCGTTTCATTGGAACTGGCAGGACGTACACTTAGCATCGAAACCGGGCAACTGGCCAAACAGGCTGACGGCTCGGTCATGGTTCGCTACGGCGATACCGTCGTACTGGGCACCGCCGTCCGCGCAGCACCCCGTGAAGGCATCGACTTCTTCCCACTGACCGTCGACTACCGTGAAAAACTCTCGGCAGCAGGCAAGTTCCCCGGCGGGTTCCGCAAGCGTGAAGGCGCACCGAATCAGAAGGAAGTTCTGACGATGCGTAACATCGACCGCCCCATCCGTCCCCTGTTCCCCAAGCACTACTTTGACGAAGTTCAGATCCAATGCTGGGTCATGGCTGCTGACGGCCAGAACGAACCGGACGTCATCGCCGGCATCGCTGCTTCGGCTGCCCTGTCCATCAGTTCCGTCCCTTTCGAGGGCCCCATCGCCACCGTGCGTGTGGGTCGTGTCGATGAAGAGTTCGTCCTTTTCCCCACCGCTGCTCAAATGGAATACTCCGACCTGGACCTCGTGCTCTCAGGCCACAAAGACGGCCTGAACATGATCGAAGTCGGTGCACACTGTCTGCCCGAAGACGTTGTCGCCTCGGCCATCGAATTCGGTAACGAAGCGATCCTCAAGATCGTGGACATGATCGATGACCTTGTGAGCAAAGTCGGCAAGGAAAAAGTCTGTGAAACACACGGCCCGACCGAAGCAATCGCCAAGGCCGTCAACGAAAAACTCGCTGGTCCGCTTAAGGCTGCCAAGACCACCGAAGGCGATAAGCTTGATCGTCAAAACGCTGTGAAGGAATGCATCAGCAACTTTATTGCAACCGAATTCCCCGAACCCGACGAAAATGCCGGTGCCAAGACCTACAAGACCTGGCAGGAAAATGTGAAGCTTGCCAAGGTTGCGATTCACGATCTTGAAGAAGTCATCACCCGTGAAATTATCCGCAGTGGTGTCCGCACCGACGGCCGCAGCTTTGACCAGCTTCGTGCCATCGAATGTCACACCGGTGTGCTTCCCGTGGTGCACGGTTCTGCCGTGTTCCAGCGTGGTGAAACCCAGGCCATGGTCACCGCCGTGCTCGGTACCTCCAAGGATGAACAGATCGTTGACGGTCTGGCTGAAGAGTACAGCGAAAAGTTCTACCTGCATTACAACTTCCCGCCCTTCTCGGTTGGTGAAGCCAAGCGCATCACCGGCCCCGGTCGCCGCGAAATCGGTCACGGCAAGTTGGCAGAAAAGGCACTCGTTCCCGTGCTGCCTGCTCCGGATGACTTCCCCTACACCATCCGTCTGGTCAGCGACATTCTCGAATCCAACGGTTCAAGCTCCATGGCTTCGGCATGCGGTGGCTGTCTGGCCCTGCTCGATGCCGGCGTTCCGCTGATCGCCCCGGTCGGTGGTATCTCCATCGGTTTGATCTCCGCGGATAACAAAGGTGATGAAGAAATCTACCTCACCGACATTCAAGGTGAAGAAGACCACTTCGGCGATATGGACTTCAAAGTCACCGGTACCCGCGACGGCATCACCGCCATCCAGTTGGACCTTAAAATCCGTGGCCTGAATATGGATCAAATCCGCAAGACCTTCGAGCTTGCCAAGAAGAACCGTATCCAGATCATCGAAATGATCGAAGCCGAAGTGCCCGAGCCCAGGGAACTCAATCCCAACGCGCCGCGCATGCTCAAGACGCACATCCATCCCGACAAGATCGGTAAGCTCATCGGCCCCGGTGGCAAGACCATCCGTGCGATCGAAGCCCTCACCGGTGCCACGCTGGACATCGAAGAAGACGGTACGGTTTACGTCTCCGCCGTCGGACTCGACAAGGCCCAGGCCGGTTTGGAAGAAGTCGAAAAACTCTGTGCCGAGCTTAAGGTCGGAACCATCTACAACGGCAAGGTTGTTTCGATCAAGGACTTTGGTGCCTTCATCGAACTGGCACCGGGGACCGAAGGTCTCTGTCACATCTCCGAACTGTCACACGGCTACGTCAAGCAGGTCAACGACGTCGTCAAGATGGGCCAGGACGTCAAGGTCAAGGTCATCAACATTGACGATCAAGGCCGCGTGAAACTGTCCATCAAGGCCACGCAGGATGTCCCTGCCGACGATGATAAGGGTGGCAAAGGCAAGAAAGACGGCAAGTCTGAGTAAGGGATAGGGTATTTAACCTAACCTAGTCTTAAAATTTTGTTTTGTATTCTGGAAGAAACAGGTACAATATTAATTAAGGCAAATTGGGGGCCTTGGATCGATGCCACGCTTTCACAACGGCTGGCATCAATCCAATGGCATTCAACGCTCATATGGATGTCCATTTCAAAGTCGACATCCACGTGACACCCATTTGTGAAGCGTTGTTTGATCTGACCAATGTACCCCAGGGGTATTGGGGTTAAATGGTCAATAGCAAGGTTTCAACATGACGGTTGTTAGGCTGGCTCATCATCTGGTGTTGGGTCAGACCTATCAAACCGATTTGCCCAATGACGTTGTTTGCTGATTGATACAGCTTCGGCCAAATCAATCAGTGGGGATAAGTAAGTGTTGTCTGTTGGAATGGGCCAGCAGATGACAGGGTAAAATCAGTTGGGATGAGAGTAGGAGTGTTTGTCGGCAAGGTGTTCGACGGCCATGATGCGAATCATCGCGTGACTATCTGGACGGAGTGTTCATTCTGAGCACACAGCGTCAGATTCCTATCTAAGCACGCATTCATGTTTCCATTACGTCTTGGGACCAAACGTCAACAAACATTCCAGGGGCCATTTTTTGGTTAACGCCAACTGAATATCTCCCATGGTTTATCGGCAGTCGGTTTTGATCTGTACCTGTCGATGATTGGAGGTGCCTGTGCCAACGACTACTGGCAAGGTTAAGTGGTTTGATCCCAAAAAGGGATATGGATTTATCGTCGGTCCTCAGGAACAGGACGTCTTTGTACATTACAGTCATATCGATGGCGACGGGTTCCGCTCGCTCAAAGATGGCGAAGACGTGGAGTATGAACTGATCGAAGGCGACAAAGGTTGGCAGGCGCGGCAGGTCCAGCGTGCCGGTGCTGAAGTCAACCCTGGAAACAGTTCACACTAACTCTAAAAAAGTTAGTGAATTCCTGTAGACAACGTTTTATCTGAAGAGTCTTTGGGACCTTTCCCATGGATCGCGGATGATCGCTCATTGCACGTCCATATCACGATAACCAAGTTACAACTTTGTTAACGTGACAGATGTGTCTGCTTTGATTGTGAAGGTTGTTGTACGTCTTGAATGCCGCGTGACAGATGCAATTCCAAATGCAAACTGATGTCGAAGCGTCGATCACACGGCGGTTGGGTATCTGTTGGTGATGCGTCAGGGGTGATGCTTGTTGAGCGCAATGTGATGGCCTGTATCGAGTCGGCTGCATCTATCAGCGTTTGAGGTGTCGCCCGACATCACTTGGATACAACACAATTTCCACCGGGGAGAACTTGGGGATGCCCTACTGGCTTGCCAAATCACGTCGCCGACTCAAGTACCTCCATGCCGTTGCAGTCTGTCCTGCGCCGGATGGCGGGGCCTATTCGTATCACCTGATCATGCATGAGGATCAGTACATCCCAACCAGTCGAACCTGGCAACCTTCGATTGATGCTGCCCAGGAGGACGCCCAGACTACGCTGAAGATCAAGCCCACGGATTGGAAGCATCATCCCGAACCCTTGCCGTTTGAGAAGCAGATTCAAGAAGCAATCCAAAACGTCGCTGATCGCATTGAACAAGCTCAAGACACCATGCCACGGATGTCCGAGCGTTGCCAGGCCGCTTTCCGACAAGCCAAGGAGCGTCGCTTGACACCGGCTATGGGACGCCGCTTCAAACGATTGCTCCCGGGTAATTGGGGATGCGAAACACATCTGCTGACCATTAAGACGGACGGCCAATGGCAATGTATCTCTGCGAATAACCCAGATGACAAACTCAAGCTTTTCTGCAAACTGCCTGTCGATCATGGAAGCTGGTATTACGCGATGGGCTTTGTCAGATTCACCTGCCCTGATTCGCGCATGCATTTACCGGCATGCATTATGGAGCTTGATGAAAACAAACTGATTCTGGCTGGTTTTTTCGACATTCAGCAATTTAGGCGTGAACCCCAATGACAGTGACATGTGAATCCACACACATACCCTTGAACCGTTTGGCAACACCCGATTCTCCGAGTATCTTTTGGTGATGTTCATGTATCTGATATTTGGTATCGCCATCGGTGTGCTGTTGACCATCCCCATGGTCTACTATGCGTCCAAGCGCACTGCCACGCGCGTGCGTCAACTGGAGAACCGTGCCCAATCCGCAGAACGTCTAGCAGAACTCGGCACCATGACAGGCGGGCTTGCACACGAAATCAAAAACCCCCTGTCCACCGTGGGCCTGAATCTGCAACTGCTTCAGGAAGATGTCGATGAACTGAGCAAACACGTCGAGCCCGATGATGTTGAAGCTGCTGAGCAGGTCGATCGTCTCAAGCGTCGCTTGACATCACTGTCCCGTGAGACGTTGCGACTTAAGGAAATTCTCGAAGACTTCCTGCGCTTTGCGGGTCGCATGAAGCTGGACATCAACCAGGAAAATGTCAACGAACTGGTTGCTGAACTCACCGACTTTTTCCGCCCACAGGCGAGCATGGAAAAGGTCCAACTGAGGACACAACTGGATGCCTCCCCGAGTTTGGCAGCGGTCGATCAGGGACTTTTCAAGCAGGCGGTGCTCAACCTATTGATCAACGCCAATCAGGCCATGAGTCAGGCACGTGCCAAGGGTAAGCCGCACGGCGGTGCCAACGAGTTGTTGCTGCGGACCAAGAATGACGGTGATCACATTCAGGTCACCATCACCGACACCGACCGGGCATCGCTCCCGACACCCTCAAGGAAATCTTCAAGCCCTACTTCTCCACCACGCGTGGCGGGACCGGGTTAGGCCTGCCTACCACCCGACGCATCATCGAGGAACATGGCGGGAGCATCACCTGTCACAGTGATGTCGGCCGAGGTACGAGTTTTGTGTTACGCATGCCAGTAAAAGCCCGCTAAGTCACGCAAAGTGCAACCATTTGCTAGAATATTGGTATTGCCTGGTGACGAGACATGAACAAGAAACTGTTTGAAATGACCTGGAAGGGATTGCTCGTGTGCATGGTGGTGATCATGCCCACTGCCGGTGTCTTATTGACATGTCATTTCTGTGGTCAGTGCACCATCCGTTCGCATGACGCCGTTGCAGTTTCTCTCGACCTTAACCATTGTGACCAAGACACCAAGTCAATGGATCATCCCAAGTGCCCCAATGCACCAACGGATCAACCCAATCAATCTGATATCTGTGATGAATACTCACTTGAGATGCAGGCAGATCTGTTTTATTCCCAAAGCCTGATCCATTCCCTTCGCGGTCAGTGTTTGATAAATGATTGGTCACATCACCAATCACGTGATTTATCGATCACGCCCCCGCCGCCCAAGGCCTGATGTCCCTCTCAGAGTCGGCAAACCTTAAAACCAATCTCAATACTTATCATTCAAATTCCCATTGTTGGGAAGTGAACTTTTTAACTTTTGATTTATACAAGGAACAAACACAATGCGTATTTTAGCAAGCTTGATTATCGTTACCGCTTTGTCTTTCGGTCTGACCTCCCTCACCACCGCTGCCCCTGAAGTCACGCAGCAGACCCAGGTGACGGAAAAGACCATGGGCGACAAGTGCACCAAGGGCAAATGCGACAAGGCCAAGGAAAAGACCGAATGCGATAAGGCCAAGACATGTGACAAAGCCAAAAACTGCGACAAGTCCAAGTGCGATAAGCCCAAGGAAGACACTGTTGAGAAGAAGTAATTCTGAATCCGCATTGATTCAGAACACGATGTGATGTCCTCATAACCACATCACTAAAACAAAGTCCGGCCTGAGGTTTATTCAGGTCGGACTTTTTGATTTGTTTGATAATTGCTATGTTCAAACTGGTCGTGAATCAAGCTGCCTTGCGCGTTGGTGCAGGTTCAAGGTGCATGCTGGCTTGGGTAGTTTCTGACAGACTGAATCGACTTGGAATCCACTGATTAAAGAACCGGGCAAAGCCTCGCGAAAAGGCGACAGCGGGTTTATCTGCAACAAACCACAAGCCCCAGCCTAGCACCAGTGAGCACGCTGCAAGGATGGTTGCGGTGACGATTGCCGCTGCCGAAGCCGACATCATCTTGAGCATCAGCATATACGTCGGGTATGCAGCGGCACAGAGAAACGGCGTGTGAATCAGGTAAAGTCCAAACGAAATCTTCCCCAGGAACACCGCATAGGGACGAGCGAAAAACCGTTGCGTCACCGGCGAGAGAATCAGGTATCCCGTCAACGCGGTCGCCAGGACAAGATGCAACATCCCGCCGATATTGGGAAGTCCGATCAGATAGACAAAGCCGGTCATGGTTAGCAACGCGCCAAGCCTGGTATGCGTCAGTAACCGCGTCACCTTCTGCATCACCTGCGGCACACGTTGCCGAACCACATCCGCATTGACATACATATCACAGAGCATCGTCCCCAGGACAAACGCGTTGACCCAGAACATGTACAACCGGAAAAGCACCAAGGCGGTGATCGCGTAGATCAGCCAACGTGCCTTGTGCTTGCCGATGACACTCAGATATGCAAAGAGGAAGAACGAACCCATCAGTTCCACTTCCATCGTCCAAAGCACGCGGTTGTAGCTGGCGTCGGGATTGTAGTTAAAGAAACACTGCCAAACCGCGGTCTTGATCGCCATGAGGATGCCAGCTTCAAACTGATAATGATGCCCCAACCAGTCGGCATACGCCGGCCCGAGTTGATTGGCTAACTGCACATTGCTCATCAGTCCGCCAGCATGCAACACGTACGCAAAGAGAACCGAAACCAACACCGGCAAGAGCAATCGGGGGTAACGACGAATCGAAGCATCCGTCAACATGCTGTTGGCCTTGGCAGCATCATTCGTCGCGTGATACCGAAGCGAGAGCACAAACGCCGACATCACCCAGAACAGCCACACTGCGAAGTTCCCATCGTAAAACGCTTCGATAAACGGCTTGAAAGTCGGGCCAACCCAACTGTTGAGTCGATCAATCGGCACGATGAAAAACATCAAATGCAGATGGGTCAAAACCACCACAAACGCTGCGATACCACGCAGCCCTTCCAGATAAGCCAGTTTGCCTGCTTGCTGATTCAATTCAGACTCTCCTTGGGCAAGTGATGCACATGGTGCATCATGTCAATGCAACAACAGCCCCCGGTGTCTATCAATATCGACACAGAAAGATGAGATTTGCCAATGGGCGTAATGGAGTTCCGATAGAAAAGCACTCTTTAAAGCAAATCATCATGACCAATCTATTATTGGACATTGCTCAGCTGCCAAGGGAACACAAGGAAATTAGTTAAAATAAGCGAATAAACATAAAAACTAGTCTTTAGATGAATTTGTCGGGACAGTTAATGTAATTAGGACACTGGAAATAAAAGCTCCTAAAAATCCCAAGCCTGCATCTCTAAAATATTTTCTAACTAGCTGTCTTTTAATTTCAATTCGGATCAAATTACGAAATGTTTTGGGAGTATACCGATTTTTAATTATCGCCTGATATTCAGACAATCTAAAATCCATCTCTTCAGGTTCTACATCCAATAAAATTGGAATGACATTCTTTCTCATTGCAACAGCTACGGAAATTTCATGTTTCACGTTATCTGATTTCAGCGCATTCTCACTCACCAGTATCCAAACTGCATTACTATCCCTCAATGAGTTATCAATACGAGAGTTCCATTTATCACCTGGTCTTAGTGATTTAAAATCTAAAAAATAATCTAACCCTGCTCTTTCAAAATATTTCGATAATTTGTCTGCAATTCTATTATCAAATTTGCTGTGAGATACAAATATATCAGGCATAATCCCCCCATTTTCCCGTTTACCTAGATAATATGAATTACTCGCCTCGTTCAGCCCATTCTTCTTCGAGCGGTCCGAGTTCCTTGGTCAGCGCTTCGTGTTTATCCTGGAGTTCGGAAAAGAGTTTGTGATCCTTGTAGGTGTCGGGATCAGCGAGTTTGGCATCGAGGTCCGCGATCTCTTCTTCGATCTGCATGATGCGATTTTCGAGTTTCTCCTGACTCATCTTGGAGACGGCGCCGCGATTGGTGGACTTGTTCTTGTTCTTGTCCTTGTCCTTACCCTTGGACTTTTGTACCTGCTTTGTCTCCTGAGCCTTGGCTGCTTCCTTTGCCTTGGCTTGGACGGCAGCTTGTCGGGCGTCTTCCTCGGCTTTACGTGCAGCCTGCTCTTTGGCTTTCTCACTCTGGGCTTCGAGGTATTCGGTGTAGTTGCCCCAGAAATGTTTGACGCCACCTTTACCATCAAGGATCAGCAGTTGGTTGACCAGTGCATCAAGCAGCCAACGGTCATGGCTGATGAGAATCAGTGTGCCCCCCCCGCGTGCCTGATCACCCCAACCTGAAGGTTCAGCGGTGAAGAGCCGGGCAGCTTCTTCCAGACGTTCAGCGGAGAGCACATCCAGGTGGTTGGTCGGTTCGTCAAGGACAAGCAGGTTATGTGTGCCAGCAATCATCGCAGCCAACGCCACACGCGAGCGCTCTCCGCCTGAGAGTGAGCCCAGCGTTTTATCCTGATCATCACCGGAGAACATGAACGCGCCCGCCATCTCGCGCGCCAGTTGACCGTTTTCGTTTGGCATGCGACGTGTCAAATATTCGACGATTGTTTGATCTGCACGCATGTCATCGTGGACCTGCTTGAAGTGTCCGACGAGAACCTGCGAACCGAGTTTGGCGTGACCACTGCTGGCTTCCTGTTCACCAAGCATGCAACGCACAAGCGTGGATTTGCCTGCACCGTTGGGACCGATGATGCCGATGCGATCACCACGGCGGATGATGACATTCAGATGATCAAAGAGTTTTTTCTTCCCATCGTCATAGCTCTTGGACAAACCTTCGACACTGAGCACCTGGTCACCGGAACGCGGCGGGGCTGGCAGTTGCAGGTTCATCACATCAAGCTCGATGGGACGCTCGGTGAGTTCATTACTGATGAAACGCTGCAGACGGTTTTCCCGACCGCGTGCCTGCTTGGCGCGTTGGCCTGCCTTGTAGCGGTCGATGAAGTTTTTCTCCTGGCGGATTTTGTCCTGCTGTTTTTCGTAGACACGCTGAGCAACCATGCGACGTTCGGCGCGGAGCTCGGTGAACTTCTGATAGTTACCCGGATACTCAAAAACCCGGCCGATTTCGACTTCGTAGATTTTGCTCACCACGCGATCAAGCAACCAACGGTCATGGCTGATGAGCACCACCGCACCGGGATAACTGGAGAGATATTCCTCAAGCCAGATGCGCCCTGCAATGTCCAGGTGGTTGGTGGGTTCGTCGAGCAGCAACAAGTCAGGCTTGGACAACAGCAACTTGGCTAGCGCCAAACGACCGCGCTGTCCGCCGGAGAGATCTTTGACTTTGACGTTGAAAGTTTCATCCCCAAGCCCAAGGCCGTGCAGCGCCTGTTCAATCTGGTGATCGACTGCATAGCCACCTGCAGCCTGCATCTGGTGTTCGACATGCTCGTAACGCTTGAGCAGTTTTTCGAGTTCCTCGCCTTCGGACTCTGCCATGGCGTGGGAGATTTCATCCAACTCAGCATGAAGCTTTTCCAACTCCGCAAAGACCCCCTGGGCTTCTTCGCGCAGCGTGTGTTCGAGGTTAAGCTTGGGGTCCTGATGGAGATACCCGACGGTGCTGCCACGCGCCAGTTGAATCTGCCCTTCATCGGGCTTCATATTGTTGAGGCCTGCAATGAGTTTCATGAGCGTGCTCTTGCCCTGGCCGTTGCGTCCGACCATGCCCACATGCTCGCCCTGTTCCAAGGTCATATTGGCGCCATCGAGAACGATGTGATCGCCATAGCCAAACCGCAGATTTGCAACACTTAAAATCGCCATAGACGGAACAGATTAAATGGGATTGACAGTGTTGGCAAGGGGTTGGTTCTTTGTTATTCGGATCAAAAAATGATTAGAGCGTTTCAAATCATTAATCTCATGCCATCTCTCATTTCATCATTCCCGCGAAGGCGGGAATCCAGTGGCATTCTGGTGACGCTTGCATATCTCACTGGACTCCCGCCAGCGCGGGAGTGACGGAAGTTGGAGATGAATGATTTGAACGGCACCTGCAGGCTGATGCCAAGGTGCGAAGATCACGTCGGTTGCGATGAAAGACAAATATCATCTTGCCTGTCATAACAGGTCTCAAAGGCAACTCTACACGTCTGAGACATTTGCGTGTACAATTCTGATCAGAATGTCTAACCCTGCAATCGAACTTATCATCTGGACCGACGCCAACCGGGTTCCTTTGGCCAAGGCCATCATCGACCAACTTGCTGACCGGGCCACGTTTCTTGCTGTGGGCGGTGATCGTCAGGCAGCGGTGACGGACTTGGCGCGTGATCTGGACTTGCCGTTTGATGATGATCTGCGGAAGCTCATTATTGACCATCCCCCTGCTGGGTTGTTGCTGCTATCCAATGAGGAAGTGTCGATCAAGGAGCTGACAGCCAGTGCGGAGGATCAGATGATGGTCCACGCGATCGAACCGGTGACGAGCACGATTCCGCAGGTGAATCCGACGACGATCCAATGTGGCTTACTGCCCCGCTTTGAGCAATGCTCGGGCTGGGCGCAGGCAGCGGACCCGCTTTCGTCACTGGGGCAATTGGATCAGATCCACTACAACAATTTGAGTCCACAAACGGATGCTTCGCTTTTCGCCAAGTTGGTCGATAGTTGGGAACACATTTTGAGCATGGTGGAAATGCCCACCGATGTCGATGCGGTGCTCACCAGCAACGTTGCCATCCCCGAGAGTCTGGAAAAAATCACCGGGCATCTGTCCATTCAGGCACGCCTTGCCAGCGGTGGCTGTATCCAGATGGTCCTCAGCGATCAGGCTGCCATGTCGCGGCGTCAGATGATGCTGCTTGGCAATGACGGTCAGATTCTCGTCACCGACACGCAATACCAACTCTACCAACCCGATGGCACGCTCATCGACCAATGGGAAAGCACCGACGCCCCGCCGAGCTATGCACAGCTCATCGCAGAGAACTGGTTCGAGGTGCTCAACAAGCCCTATGCCCAGGTCGCAGATGAAGAAGTCCGACTCAAGCGGCGTAAGGCTGCGTTGGGGTGTGCGCATGCCTGTTTGATCAGTGCCCGCACCGGTGAGTCGGAGACACCGGGGCGCGTGTTGGAGTTGCAGGTTTAAGAGCGCCATTGGTCCCGGGGACTAAAGTCCCGCGGGCTTTAATGTGCATGCGTTGCTCGATGGCATCGATGTATCGGGTTGCGTCGGAAGTTTTGTTTCTGATTCACCTTGACAAGCTTAGAAACATATCGATAATACCCATCTGCCTGTGATCCAGGCCGACTGTGACAAGGTTAAGTCAATTTTTCGTAACTGCTTGATTGACAAGACCGTGGCACAGACAAAAGCGTCTTGCATCCTTAGCCGGCTTGCTTGATGCCTCAGCCAGGATCAGGTGCCGGCTCCCTTCAATTCGATCATTCTTATGATCGGCTTCGCTGGGTGGCGGAGTAAGCATTGGCCCGTGGTGTAATGGCAACACTCCAGTTTTTGGTACTGGCATTCCTGGTTCGAGTCCAGGCGGGCTAGCTTTTTTCATCAAACGATACACGGTCACCCAGGAACTTTTGATCATGAATGATCAGGCCCGTCAACCGATTGATCCTCCCGTCGATGCCATCATCATGGCAGCAGGCAAAGGCACCCGCATGAACAGCGAGCTGCCCAAGGTGCTGCTGGATGTCTATGGCAAGCCGATGGTCCAATGGGTCGTCGATGCCTGTCTCCTAGCCGGATGCGAGCGCGTGATCGTGGTCATCGGCTTTAAGGGTGATCAGGTCAAAGCTGCCCTTTCCCAATATGAGCAGTGTTACTTTGTCGAACAAACGCAGCAACTGGGTACCGGCCATGCCGTCATGATGGCCAAGGACCTTTTTGATCCGTCAGCCTCGCGCGATGTCTTCGTGCTCGGTGGTGACGGTCCGCTGATTCGTGCACAGACCTTGGATCAACTGTTACAGGTTCACCGCGATGGTACTTTCCCCGCCACCCTCGCGACGGCCGTGATTGATGATCCGACCGGCTACGGCCGCGTGATCCGCGACAGCGATAACACGTTTAAAGCGATTGTTGAACAGAAAGACGCCACGGAAGAACAATTGGCAGTACACGAGGTGAATCCCAGTTACTACTGCTTCAAGTCCGACGCGCTGTTTGCCAAGCTTTCGCAAATCAAGCCCAACAACCAGCAGGGAGAATATTACCTGACGGATGTGCCGGGCATTCTCAAGTCCGAGGGAAATGCCGTGGGCGTCGTGGATGCGGTGCCCAAGGATGACGTGCTGAGTATTAACACGCGTGAGCAGCTTGCGGAAGTGGACCGCATTTTACAAACGCGAATGGCCCAAAAGTGATTGGGGAATAAATCATGAGCCGTGCTGATCGGGATGAACTTAAAATTTTCTGCGGGCGTGCCTCGCGTGACCTGGCGGAGCGCATCTGCCGCTACCTGGACTTGCCTCTGGGTCAGGGTCATACGGACATGTTCCCGGATGGCGAATTGATCGTGAAGATCGAGGAAGACGTCCGTGGCCGCGACTGCTTTGTTGTGCAGTCAAGCTACCACCCGGTCAATGCGCATTTGATGGAGATGTTGATTTACATCGACTGTCTGCGTCGCGCTTCAGCCAAACGGATCACCGCGGTGATTCCTTACATGGGTTACGCCCGTCAGGATCGCAAGGATGAAGGTCGCACACCGATCACCGCCAAGCTGGTTGCGAATTTGATCTCGCACGCCGGTGCCGACCGCGTTGTTGCGATGGACTTACATGCCGCACAAATCCAGGGCTTTTTCGACATCCCCGTAGATCACCTTAACGCTTCACCAGTCATCGTCCGTCACCTGATGGGCATGCGTGAAGAACTCGGTGACATCGTGCTTGTGAGTCCCGACGTGGGTAACGTCAAGACCGCCAAAGCCTACGCCAACTGGCTCGGTGGCGATCTTGCCATCGTCGACAAACGTCGCAAGTCTGGCACGGAAGTCGAGTCTGCCAACCTCATCGGTGAAGTCAAAGGCAAGACCGTCATCATGGCGGATGACATGATCTCAACCGCAGGCACCATGTGCGAAGCGGCCAAGCTGGTCATGGAACGTGGCGCCAAACAGGTCATCGCCTGTTGTACCCATGCCGTCCTCGTCGGTCTGGCCATGGAACGTCTTGCTGAATCACCCATCAGCAAGATCCTCATCACCGACACCATCCCGGCTGGCACCCGCTGCAAGCCCATCGAAGACAAGATCGTTCAACTGAGTGTCGATGAAATCCTCGGCGAAGCCATTCACCGTATCCATCACAACTCATCCGTGTCGAGCCTGTTCCGTACCTTCTCGACCGCTCCCCGTTAACCCCTCCGAAAACCCCCGGAAGTTTTCACAGAGAATTCGAAACTTGCCGGATTAAGAACATAAACATCCAGTCAACAAAAAAGACAGAACAAAGAAAAGGATAAACACTATGAGCACTGCAACCATCCCAACCATTCAAGCCACCGTCCGCGAACGTACCGGTAGCCGTTACACCGCCCGTCTCCGCGCCGAAGGCCGTATGCCCGTCGTCGTTTACGGTCACGGTCAGGAACCGGCCCATCTCTCCGTGGACAATGAAGAAATCAACGAACTACTGCATCAGCATGCCCATCTGCTTAACGTTGTTGTCGACGGCAAGGAAGAAACCGTTGTCCTCAAGGATGCCCAATGGGATCACATGAGTTCCAACATTCTTCACCTTGACCTGGCTCGCGTGAACCTCTCCGAAGAAGTCACCGTCGAAGTCGAACTCAAGTTCGTCGGCGAACCCGTTGGCCTGAAGGTCGCTGGTGCCATCCTCGAACATCCGCAGGACACCATCGAAGTCACCTGTAAAGCCAGCGACATTCCCGAAGTCATCAAGGTCGACGTCTCCGGCCTGGAAGCTGGCGAATCCTTGACGCTTAGCGATCTGGTCCTGCCCGCAGGTGTCACCGTTGACACCGAAACCGACACCGTCCTGGCCTCCGTGCAGGTCATGGCAGAAATCCCCGACGAAGACGAAACCGCCGAAGCAGGCGATGCCGAACCCGAAGTCATCGGCCGCCCCGCCAAGGAAGACGACGAAGACTAATTTCAGTTTTCGGTCAATACGATTTTTCAAAAAGACCTCGTGTCCATCACGGGGTCTTTTTTTGTAGACTGTGGGTTTTAAATCAGGGAGTAGGGATTAGTGATTAGGGAATAGGGATCAGGGCAAAGACAATACGCCAACAATCCGTCACTCCCGCGCAGGCGGGAGTCCAGTGAAATCTGCAAGCGTCACCAGAATGCCACTGGATTCCAGACTTCCGGGGGCGCGGGAATGACGAAATTAAAGTCATCATGACGGTAAACGTTTGAACTGAGATAGACGTGATTTTAATGTCTTTCCCCTAATCCAAATCCCAATTCACTAATCCCTGCGAACAAAGTGAGCAAACACATGTACATCATCACCGCCCTGGGCAATCCGGGTAAGGAATACGAAAACACCCGACACAACGCAGGCTTTCTCGTTGCAGACGCCCTCATCGAAAAGTTTGGCTTAACGCAGGGACCAAGCAAGTTCCACTCCGTCATGTACGAAGGCAACATTGCAGGCGAGCGCGTCATGCTCCTCAAGCCCACCACCTTCATGAACAAGTCCGGCGTGGCAGTTGGCGAAGCCATCAACTTCTACAAGCTCGATCCACAAACCGACCTGATGGTCCTCGTCGATGACCTGGCGCTGGACAGTGGCAACATCCGCATCCGTGCATCAGGCTCCGCAGGTGGTCACAACGGACTCATTGACATCGAACGCGCCTTGGGCACCAAGGACTACCCGCGCATGCGCATCGGCATCGACGCCCGTGGCCAAATCCCCCAGGTCAAATACGTCCTCGGCCGCTTCACCGAAGAACAACTCGCCAACCTCGACGACGCCAAACACGACGCCTGCGCCGCCATCGAATGCTGGCTCAAAGAGGGTTTACCCAAGGCGATGAGTACGTATAATTCGAGGAACAGTTAGCTCCAACATTCATACACTCATTCAGGAATGTCCAAAGCATGAAACTATTTCACATCAAGCCTGGCATCGGAATTGGTCCCATTGAATTTGGGATGTCGATCAATGACGTTCACCTTGTTCTAGGAGAACCGGAAATCAGTGAAAAAGATAAAGAAATATACTTAGGTGGCATTATCGTACACTATTCATCACATGGGAAAGTTGAATTCATTGAAACAGCGTCAAGTGATCAATATCAATGTCTCTACCAAGACCAATGTCTACACAACATGCTTGCAGATGACGTTCTGGAATTGGTTTGTCAACAGCATGAATACGACAAGACGGATCCCGAAGTCGGTTACTCATACATTTTTTTGCAACCACAATTGAGTTTATGGCGTGGAACAATGCCAGAAGAAGACCAAGAAGATGATGATCCTGAAGGTCGATATTTTGAAGCTGTTGGCTTAGCAATGACTGGATATTTCAAGCAGACAAGGTAATAAATAGACTTTACCTCATGAAACCCAAACTTCGAGACAAAATGACACCCCCGGTCGATGGCTTTATCCGGAAGAACAAACAGTGGCAGGCTGAGTTACAGGCCCTGCGCGAGATCGCGTTATCCTGCGAACTCACCGAAGAGATCAAGTGGCGGCAACCGTGTTACACCATCGACGGCAAAAACGTGGTGTTACTCGGCAACCTCAAAGACTGCTGCACACTCAGTTTTCTCAAGGGTGCTTTGTTGGATGATCCCAAAGGTTTGCTTGTTGCACCCGGTGAAAACTCACGCTCAGCGCGGTATCTGAAATTCACGGATGTCGCTCAGATCAACAAGCAGAAAACGCTGATCAAGTCCTACATCAAACAAGCCATCGACAACGAAAAAGCGGGCAGGAAAGTTGACCTGAAATCCGATGCCCAGATGGAGATTCCCGAGGAACTCCAAGCCAAGTTTGATGAAGATGCCAAGTTCAAAGCCGCCTTCGAAAACCTCACCCCCGGCAGACAGCGTGGCTACATCCTGCATTTCACTTCTGCCAAACAATCCAAAACCCGAACCTCCCGCATCGAGAAATGCATGCCCAAGATTTTTGAGGGTAAAGGGTTTAATGAGTACTCGAAATAATTCGTCGCATGAATTAGACTTGAGGTGTTGTGACAAATACCAACACTTCTTTTCAATCGAGGTAACAGATGAAATTCCGGGATGCAATCGTCGTTATACCCATTGTGGTTTTGTGCATGCTGACGTCCACTGCCGTGACGTACGCCGAAACATTTCACAGTGAAAAGTATGGTTACCAACTTGATGTGCCCAGCGACTGGAAATCGATACCTGATGAAGTCATCAAGCAATATGTTGCAGCCATTCAGAAACAAAGTTCGGACGTGAAGCTGATTTACGATGCTGGTTTTCAGCTTGAATCAGCTGAGCATTGGTTTACGTACCCCTACATTTTGGTACAGGTCATGCCATACGAAACGTTCGGCTTGGATCGGCAGATGAATCAAGATGAGTTCCCCAACTTCATCCAATCCGTAACCGGAATGGATCTCTCAAAAGTTACCAAGGATCATATGTCGGATGAAGTTCAGGGCTTGTTGGGCAACATTCAAACCAGGCAGATTCAACTCGACTCAGAGAATCAGCGATATAGCTGGCAGGTGAATATGGAGGCTCAAGGTGTTGGCACAGTACGTGGCATGGTCTCAGGTTTTTTCGGGCGCGAAGCCATCATCCAAGTCACCTGCTATACCTTGGAATCAGACTGGGATCAATTTGAGCCTGCCCGAAAGCAAATCACCGATTCATTCCGTTTTGATGACGCTAAAGCTTACAGTCCTCAACTCGCTGCCGAGCATCAAAGTTCCTTCTGGAAACGTGCTTTCTCGGGCAGCTTTTCGGGGGCTTTAATCGGCGGTGTTGTGGGTGCGATCGTTGCAGCCCTGGCCGCTGTGAACAAAAAGAAATCAGCCAAGAATGCCGAGGATAATTCCCCGAATCAAGAGGGATGATTCAAGACACAACGTATCAAACACGCTCATTGACACAAGGCAAAACAAAACCCCGCGTTCGTTTGGAACACGGGGTTTGTTGTTTGATTTACTTGTCGATCAGTGTTTCCTGATCAGGTTGCCTCGTTAGCGAAGCCAGATGGAACGGCAACGAGGGTTGCCATAGGACGTAAAGTCCAGGCCTTCTTCTTTGAGGACTTCGTCGAGTTCTTCGACGGTGAATTCGTAGCCATCAGCTTTGGCTTCTTCGACGAATTTTTCCTTGCTTTCGAGTTGGTTATAGCGGTATTTGATTTCCTTGTCTGCACCACCAGCCAACAACAGCTTTTCAACATCTTCCTTTGACATGATTGATACTCCAACGCTTACGTACATCAATTTGCGTGCTGTGGATCAAAGGCTTGGATGTCAGTCTGACGATTTGGGTCAAACTTCAGTCACATATTACAAATCTCTGCCATTCTATCAAGGGACATCACGATATTTTTACAAGCGAATTGATTATCCAAGCCTGATTCTTAGGGTACGTGGTTGTTGAGGCAAGTTGGACAGATGCTGCATTGTAGTTGAAGGGGTATGGTCGAAACCCGGTCAAGATGACCGGTCCATGTGTACATAGCCGAGCCATCTTGGCTCGGTTGCCTTGGAAGGATGCCCATTCAATTGGATGCAACCCGACATTAGCAAGGCAACCCGTACCACGGGAGTGGTACGGCTTTGGGATGATCTGCACAAACAACAAGACCCGCGTTCGATTGGAACACGGGTCTTGGGTGATTGTTTTGGTTTCAAGCCGGACTTGTGATTGATTCAGCAAGTCGGATTGAATGCGATCAGGCAGGCGTCACTTCGATAAAACGGGAGACGCTCTTGAGATCGTTGATGACGTCAGCGGTTGCGAAGATGACGCCCTGTTCACCCTGAACGCCCTGGGCGGGGTGAATCTTGACCATGCGCTGGATCCAGGGACGGCCACCACGGGTCTTGTAGCGGAGCTTGGAGTCAGCAACTTTGTCCAGACGCTTCTTCTCAGCCTTGATGGTTTCATCCTTGGCCAAGACGCGACGCAGTGTTTTGATTGCGGCTTCGTTGGTGGGCTGCTTGACAACCTTAACCTGAACGTTGGTGCCGATTTGGATATCCATATCTAATTCCTCTTCAATTCGCAGTGAGTCGGGTATTATGAGGTTTTTATTTGGGGTTGTCAACTCAATTTAAGCCAGGGAGTAGTGAATAGGGAATAGGGAGTCGGACGAAGGCAAAAAAATGCTGTGGACAGTAATGCAAAAGTGCTTTTCCCCTAATCCCTAATCACGATTCCCTAATCACTTATGTCAATACTGCCTTCGTGATCGGTTGACCTGGATGTTGTCGTGACCGGGGATGATCAGGTCGGCGATTTCGACGATTTCCATCATGCTGTCCATGGCAGCCTGGGCGTCATAGGCACCACGGAGGACGCGGCCCTGCTCCAGATGCTCCTGGGTGGCAATGGCGTCGCCGGCAACGACAACCGTGTGGCCGGGTAAAGCCAGCAAAAGGCCACAGGTCCCGGGCGTAAAACCGTAGGACGGGAAAAGGTCGACCCCGCGAGCCAGTTGATCCGGTGCGGATTTGAACTTTTTAAGGAGTTCAATGTCACGCTTGAGAATCTCCCAGCCGTCGGACTCTTCTTCTTCGAGTTGGAATTGCTCGATGAGATGTCGACCGATGGCTTCGCGTTCGGCTTCGCCAATGTACCAATTGGCATGCTCCAGGCCGGCAAGTCCCCAGCGGTGAGCAGGACGGAAATTGGTGAGAAAGACATCGGTGACATCCTTAAGGGCAATGCCTGCACGCTCGGCCAATCGGGCGCCGATGACCTGGGCGGGTAAGCCCGGATCGACGAGAATGACCTGTTTTTCACTGCGGATAAGCGTGCAGGTGCTGTGTGCGGATCGGGTGGCACCGGCTTCATTCCAAAGCTCATGCCGACTCAAGGCACCGATACTGATAATGCGATAATCCATGTTTACTTCTCTAAAACAAAATCAAACGCACCTTCAATGCATCAGGTGCGCTACGGGTTTAATGGTTCGTCGGGACAGAATGGTACAGCCGACTTAATATGGGTCAACCGACTTGAGCAGTTGTTGCTTGGACATCTTCTTGAGTTTCTCGACGACCAGGTCAGGCAGCAGTGAGGTCAGACGATCGATCTTGCCCCCTGCTGCAATCTGTTTGATCAGGGACGAACTGGTAAAACCGTAGTTTTCACCAGTCATGATGAAGACGGTTTCGATGTCGCCCACCGCACGGTTGGTTAATGCCAACTGAAATTCGTGATGTAAATCGGTGACATTTCGCAAGCCACGCAGGATCACCGTCGCCCCGACCTGTTGGGCAAAGTCCACGGTCAATCCTTTATAGGATTGGACGGAGACATTCTGGCAGCGTTCATCGACGATCTGTTGAATCATTTCGACACGCTCGTTTGGCGGGAAGATGACGTTCTTATCCGGATTATGCCCCACTGCAACAATCAGTTGATCAAAGAGTGGTTCAGCCCGTTGGATAACATCCATGTGGCCATTGGTTATCGGGTCGAAGGTCCCGGGAAACAGCGCGATTTTAGGTTTCTGTGACATCCCAACAGTATAGCAAGTGCTTTGAAACACTGGATATCTATCACAGCTTGCACAATCGTTACAACCGGACCGTGATATTTTGATTTTGTCTCAAGTTGTGTTCTTTTATTTGCATTCGAAAGTTAAGTTATAGAAAGTCCACAAGAGTTTTGTTTGGGAGAACGCACTCTTGTATGCATCGGGAGAAAATTGTAGAGACTGCGAAAGGTGTAGACCCTCATGATGAAAACCATCTCCAGAATATTAGCTGTCGCGGCATTGGCACTGATGCCCACCGCAGCATTTGCAGGTGGGATCGACTTTGGCTCAACTGAAAACGGTAGTTCACGCCCCAGCTGGGGTCGTGCAGCCGGTGCAAGTTGGGGCATGAGTGGATTCCTCACTGAAAACATCAACAAGTTTGGTGCACAAGGTAATCCGATCAGCATTACCGCATCAGCTGCCAACACCTATGACCCCATCGCCGGGTTTGGTGCAACCAACGCTGATTACCTCGGCTATCAGGTCGCTGGTCCCAACGGCACCCGTCTGATCTTCGACCGCCTGGCTGCCAACGTTGTGGCACATGTCCTTGGTGGTGACACGGATGACCAGATCGATGACGCCCCGGACATGCACGACCGGTTCAGCTTCTATCGCCCCGAAATCTCCGGCGGTCTCTTTGACACCGGCGGCGCCTCGGGCACCCAACTGAACATTCCCGACATCCCGGATCCGACCCCTACCCCGGAACCGACCAGCGCCGCCCTCATGGGGCTGGCTGCATGGATGATCGGCCTGCGTCGCCCCGCACGCACCCGCCACAGCTAAGGATGGCTTTGGCTAAGAAGTAAAATTTTGCTGCTCAATTCCTGCAATTGAGCATGCAGTCTCCAATCTGCCCTGGATCGGGTCTTGACCGGCGAATGCCTCCTCGGTCAGGACCCTTTCTCTTTTTCAGGACAGGTCTCTCATCACACACAACAACGTTGTCGTACCACCACATAACCGAGTCATCTTGACTCGGTTGCCTTGTTGATGATTATCCTTGTTACAGTATTAGCGAATGTGATTGGCGTATGAGCGTGAGTGCGTGTTGAACGGGAAAGCAAGACAAGATGACTCGGCTATGTACTTAATCACTTCACCGTCACCGGCACGTCCTTGATCGTGATCGCCCCATCCCAATACTCGGTGAGATACGTCGTTTTTTCCGCGACCTCAACATTGGGGGTTAGCAGCACATCCACCGTATCACCATCCTTGATATTGATGCGATGTCGACCTCCAATCCACCATCCAGATTGTTTGTTGGCTGGAACGTGGACGCTGCTCATTCGCTGCGTTTGATCTTGACACCGAATCGAGACATCAAAGGCGATCGGCTTGGGCAACATGTTAAAATCCAATTCGACATCCCAATCCGCATATTTCTCGGGCTTGTATGTCAGCTTCACGGTGATGGATTGAACCATCTGCTTCCGAAGGCTTTCATCGACAATCGGCGTCACCGTTGATGTCCCCTTGGGCACAAACTGGACATCCTGCTCAAACTTCAATTCACGTTCCAAAATATCCAGGCCATCATGTTCCAGGGGTAAAGGTCGTAGCGCCGGATCGTAAAGCTGGCATTGCATCCGGGCTGTGATCGTCTGTTTGCCCACCGCGATTTTCTCCCACTGTTTCTTCTTGATGTGCAATATGAAACTTGTTGAACCACCGCTATGTGTGGCAATGGATGTCTCCCCCAATTCACGGGTGTAAAGGTGTAAATCACCAAGCATGAACTTCAACTCACGCTTGGCACACCAAAGGTCAGCGCGTCCCATTCGTGAAGGATTTTTTGACAGACTCACGACGATCCATTTGCCATGTTCAATGTCATTGCGGATGGTCATAACATAAAGTTGGTCGATGATGGTTTGTCGGTATGTGTCCCACTGCTGCTGTGACAGGATGCCCGTTGCATGCATTTTTTCGACAACATCCCCCGCATCGACATACCACTTTCGCGTGATATCCGACTGGAGTTTCATGGCATCCTGCGTGAGAGCCTGCTTCTGAGCATAAGACAGCTTTCCTATATTCAACCGATCACTGAGGATGTCCCACGATTCTTTTGCCAGCGATGTATCGTTGTTGACCTGGCTGCGCAGATACCAGGTCGGTGCTTTGCTTAACCAATGGACCTGGCCTGCGATTCGGATGGCATTGGGGACGCACAAGCCAATCACTGTCAGCATCACCAAGCCACCAATGAGCATGCGTTTTTTCTGACGTTGCCGATTGCCTTGCACGATGGTTTTGGGTGACAAGCGCGTGCCACATTCCGGGCAGGCTTGTTGATCATCGGGCAATCCGGTCAAATCAAACCGACACCTGGCACACAACGGATGGTTATCAACCTTCCGCCCACGAAATCCCAGGATAAGCGCACGCAAACCAGCAAGGAATATCAACAGGTATATGCCGATGCCGATCAGCGTGCCAATGTCGTTTGAAACCCTCACTGTCAATGATCTACTCCCGGTCGATGTGCAATCAAAACTGAATCACTACCAATACGCATGATCATCATCCTTCGGGCTTTCGTATCACCGGCACATCCTTGAAAACAATCTCATGATCCCAATACTCCGTAATGTCCAGTGACTCGGCGGCGGCCTTTTCGCTGGGGATCAACAGGATGTCCGCCTGGTCAAAATCCTTGGTTTTGAATTTCTTCCACCAGTTGAAAATCGGGTTGCGACACCTGCCTTTGACGGATTGATTGTCACGTTCTTTAACCAGTCGCCCCAGTAGAAGCTGCTCATCACCAACGCGCATGTAGACTTCGTGTGCATAGGGTTTGGGATGCGTGCCGGTGAGAATTTCAAAGCGGATATCCTTACCATTATAGAGGATATTGATCTGCTCCAGTTTCATGTCCTGCGTCATGGCTTCGCGTAAAGATTCATCTTTAATGGGGGTGACGATTTGTGTGCCAACGGGTTTGATGGACAGATCTGCATGAAAGGTCTTGGTTGTTAACAGCATGCCCGGTACAGGGTAAATAGGCTGGCCTTGATCATCAAACTTGAGTTTCTCCGTGACGTAGTCTTCATCACCATGATCGTAATACCAGGCACCGGTCACGATCAGGAACGTATGCTCAAGCTTCAAATCGTAATCACCGGGTTTGATTTGCTGCCATTCTTCGGTGCTGATTCGTAATTGAGAATCGAACCCACCGCTGTAACCTGCCCTTAGCGGTATTGAACTGTGAAACTGAAACGCAGGAAGCTTTTGCTTGTCCAGATAGGGTTGGTTCATCCCATTGATACATCGCAGGTCGACACTGCCCAGTCGTGGCCGATTCATGGTCATGCGATAGGCAATGTGTTGGCCGTGTTCGACGGTTTTGCGGATTTGAAAATTTGCTGCTGAATCCAAGGCAGTCTGACAATATTGCTGCCAGTCATTTTCGCTGAGTGTGCCGTTGGCGTAGGCTTTTTCGATCAACTCACCGGCAGATTGATCCCACGTTCGGTTCATGTCCGCCTGCAATTCAAGTGCGTCTGCCAGCAGTGTCCTTAGTTGGTGTCCTGCAAGTTGCTTGTTATCCAATCGCCCTGCCAGGATTGCCCATGATCGTGCTGCCCATTGGCTGTCAAGTTCGACCTGTTTTTGCAAAAACCAATTGGGCATCTGTGCCAACCAGTTCACCCGGCGCATTTTGCCTGCTGCCAAGCCACCTAGTGACAGACAGACAAAACCAACGAGCAATAAACCTGACACCACGCGCAGGCGACTGCGTCGACGGTTGCCGTGTTGGATGTGATGGTGGTTGGCAATGTTCTGCCCACACTCCGGGCAATTTGTTGTGTCTGTTGGTAATCCAAACAAATCAAACCGGCACTTGCGACAAACCGGGTGATCATCCAGCTTGCGTCCCCGCCAGCCGGTGATCAGCAGGTAGACGCCAAGCCCAATGACGAACAGGCAACAGAGAACCAGAAAAGTAAGCGTCAGGAATGTCACTGGCAAAGGCGTGTTCATTGTGTTTCCAACTTCACTGGCACGGCTTTGAAAACCAACTCGCCATCCCAATATTCGGTGATATCCAACGACCGACGCGCAGCCTCGGCACTGGGTGTGAGAACGACGTCGACTTTTTGAATGCTTGCGTTGATCAGGTCATCGAAAAAGCCATGCCTTGCTCCCATTAATGATCTTCTCTTGGGAATGCGTATCAAAGGCTCCAACGGATAAGCCTGTCCTTCAATCAAAGCCTTCATCTCCCATACCAAAGCGATCGGCGTATTCTGAGCATTTGTAAAAACAACCAATTTCCCGTCCGTTGGCCTGAAAGTAACCTTTTGAATCTCAAATGATTCTTCAACTGCCGCCTTGTAAAACGCATTCTTGATTGGTTTCACGCAAGATTGACCTGGTGGCAAAATCTCAATCTCCGATTCCGATTCAAAATCGCGAACAAAGACTTCGCCGGATTTGGAACTCATTGTTCCTGTTTTCAAGTCATACAGTCTTTTAAAGGCATATTCCTGGGACATCATGTAACGGAGCTTCACCTTACCCGTTGGCAAAGTGCTCCAATCTTCATTGTCAGATCGTTTCAAGGAATAGATTCGCCCGTCATTGACCTGTAGGCGATTCGCTCCTCTGGTACCCAGAAAATCCAATCGTAATGTTCCTGTTCGTTTGGGGTGATGATGAAATGTCTCGTAGTAAGGCCTGCTACCATGCTCGATGACGGGGCGAAATTGAACCTTCAATACAGCCACTTGTTCATCAAGCACATTGTTGACGTAGCGCATCCACAGGTCATCATCGAGTAATTGCTGTTCGTGGACTTTCTCAATCCAAAGGTCGGCTTCCTTGACCCAATCTCGATCCTTGTCTTCCTGCAATTTGAGAGCCAGTCGTGCCACGCGGTTGGCTTGCGATTTTGAGACGCGTGATGTTTCGAGTTGTTTGTAGGTTTTCTTCCAATCTTCCTGTGAGTGCAATTCCGCAGCCATGGCAAACTTGGGCATGGTCAAGGCAGGCATCTGTGGCAACCAATCCAAACTGCGTATGCCGGGGAAGATCGCGAAAACACCCAAGACACCGGCAAGCAGAACACCTCCAAATCCTGTCACGATTTTGCCCTTTTGTTTTTTGCGATTCCCCACGCGGACATCTTTGCGGTAGCGTAACGGTCGATTGCATTTGGGACAGTTACGGACGGCATTGGTGCTGCCATACAGATCATGGCCACAGGTTCGACACAGCGGATGCCCATCGATCTTTTTGCCACGATTTCCAGTGATAAACAGGACCAAACTCAACAGAAACAACATACCACCAACGATGAGCAGCATGATCATGGTCATGTCGGATGGATTGGCTACAGACAGATCGTGCATTTCTTACTCCCGGAAAAGTCGCACGCAAATGGGAACCGTCAATAGGCAGGTGATATTGGTATCATATGCGACATGTCTGATCTGCCCAACCCCACCCTGATTATCGACACCTTTGCTGAAGCGTTTGGCATGTGGTGTTGCCGATTGATTGTCACTGCGTCTGACTCTTATTGGGTGAAGATGGCAGCCCAACATGCGACGGGTTATGGCACGAGCATCATCGGCTGTGACTGTGAAGCAGGTGTGGAAAATTACCTGTCCCCGGATCAAACGCCTGACGGCAGACCGGGTGTGAGTCTGCTTTTTTTTGCAATCAAGTCCGAGCAATTGGCCCAGGCGGTGGTCAATCGTGCAGGCCAGTGTTTGATGACCACACCGACGACAGCAGTGTATGACGGGTTTAACGATGTCATCGACGATGCCCAAGCCAAAACAAAACGCGTTGCGTTGGGGGAGTACATCAGTTATTTCGGGGACGGGTTTGAAACGCAAAGCCAACAAGCCCAACGCGACGGCTGGGACATCCCGGTGATGGAAGGCAGCTTTTTCGTGCAGTCGGACATGGGCATGCGGTTAGGTGTCGGTGGCGGGAACCTGCTGGTCTGCGGCCGTGATCAACGCTTGACACTCAACGCAGCCAAACATGCGGTGGATGCGATGCGAATGGTGCCGGGAACCATCATGCCGTTCCCGGGTGGGATTGTGCGTTGCGGGTCCAAAGTGGGTTCACTGCGTGATTCGCAAATGATCGCATCGACGAATCACCACTATTGCCCGACACTGGCAGATCATCCTGACAGTCAACTGCCAGCAGGGACAACAACTGTCTATGAGTTGATTGTTGACGGGATTGATCTTGATACAGTCAAGCAGGCGATGAAGGCTGGACTAACCTGCCTGATTAAGCAGGACATCATTGCGATCACTGCAGGGAATTATGACGGCAAACTGGGACGGTACCAGATTCGATTGCACGAGTTGGTTGATGAATTGTTATGATGTCTGCCTATTTGACCGATGTCAGTCGGGTAGTGATTAAACTTTGCCAGTGGTGTGAAATGAGGATTCGATGACGACCAAGGAAGTACCGGGACTCAATGACCGGGCCCTGATTCTGGTGGACGAAATGCAGCGTTGTTCAGCCGAGTTGGGCATCAAACGCGGCAGCGTGGTGGGGTCCCGTGTGATTGATTCGGGGATCGAATCCCGCGGCGGACTTCGCGCAGGTTTGATGGCTGCACAAATTGCCATGGCCAACCTGGGGACGGTGAGTCTTGTCCCCAATCCCGATCCTTCACAGATGACGCCAGCCGTCGCCGTGAACATCAACCATCCGGTGGCAGCCTGTGTGGTGTGTCAACATGACGGTTGGGTGATCGAGGAAGAGGAAACCGGTTTTAAAACCCGTGGCTCAGGGCCATTCCGAGCAGCGTATGGTCGTGAAGATCTCTATGAAATTTTTGGTTTCAGGGAACGGACCGGTTGTGCAGTCGGTGTGATCGAAACACAAACCATCCCCTCCCGTGCGTTGGTTCACGACCTGTCAATCAAGTGCGGTGTTCAGCAACATCATGTCGCGCTGATTTGTGTGAATCCAGATAGCCTGGCAGGTAGTGTCCTCACGGCATCACGTAGCGTGGAATGGGCCTTGATGAAGCTGCATCTACTCAACTTCAACATCAAGCGCATTGTCAGTGGCTACGGTATCTGCCCGCTTGGTACAGTCGGTGGCGGATTGAATCGGTCGGTTGGTCAAGCCTACGATCAAATGATCTATCACAGCCAGGTGACGTTGTATGCAGTCGGTGATGATGACACGTTAGCCAGCGTGGTCACTCAACTGCCCTCCAACACTTCATCGCTTTACGGCCAACGTGCTGAAAGTCTCCTTTCACTGGATCATGATCCGACGTCCAAGCTCGATACTGGTCTGATGGCGCCTGCCAAAGTCTGTATTCAGAACATTGAAACAGGCGTCTGTCACCTCAGTGATGTCTGAGAACGCCATTGGTCACAACCCGCAAAGGCTTCGTTAATACAAGAATCCCGTTTGTTGCCTTCCAATGCAGAACGCAAACAGTAATTCAGTGATGAGACCCGTTGCATAACAGAACTCAGAGTTGGCAGCGTTTTACTTTTGCATCAAAACCAATCAGAATATCGCTAATGATACATGGCCAAAAGGTTATTGTGGTTTTACCCGCTTACAAAGCTGCCCAGACAGTGAAGATCACCTATGAAAATATCCCGATGGATGTTGTTGATGATGTGATTCTTGTCGATGATGCCAGCGATGATGATACTGTTCGCATTGCCCAGGAACTTGGGATCAAGACGTTTGTACACCAGGTGAACCGTGGGTATGGGGGCAATCAGAAAACCTGTTACGCCCAGGCATTGGCCCAAGGTGCTGACATCGTCGTGATGCTTCACCCGGATTACCAGTACGACCCGAGATTGGTCACTGCCATGTCAGCGATGATTGCATCGGGCATTTATGACTGCGTGCTGGGTTCACGCATTCTTGGTAACCAAACACGTAGTGGCGGGATGCCGATCTACAAATATTTCGCCAACCGCATGCTCACCGCGTTTCAGAATTTAATGATGGGAACCAAACTCTCTGAGTTCCACACGGGCTATCGTGCGTTTTCCAGCAAAGTGCTTAAATCATTGCCATTGGAAGCCAACTCGGATGACTTTGTATTCGACAATCAAATGCTGGCACAGGTGGCGTGGCATCGTTTTGCGATGGGTGAAATCTCCTGCCCAACCAAGTACTTTCCCGAAGCCAGTTCGATTAATTTCAAACGCTCCTGCATCTATGGCCTGGGGGTTCTGAAAACCAGTGTCCATTTCCGACTCGCGAGAATGGGGCTGGCATCCAAAATGGAATTTGAAAACGATCAAGGTCGACTTTCAATTCCCCAGAATGATTAGTCCCGTATGCGTCATGATCCGCCTATGTATGAAGTAGCCGCGTTGCGACCCAATACGGCAAGTCATCACGCAAAACACTCTGATAGTCCGTGCTTCAGATGTTGATATCAATTCCACATCACTGAGGAGTGCTGAGTTGTGGGATCAGACGCAGATCAAGCAAAATAAAATGCTCATCCGAATAGATGATGGCTGGCTGTAACACACCTTCAAGTAGTTCTGGCATGATCGAGCTTGAAAACCGTTGCTTGAGATATCTGTCATACGGCTTGAAATAGCCAGGGCAGGATTGGAGATGCGATCGGGAGATCAACAGGTGAGATGTCCTGGTTGTGTCGCGCAGGTTCAAGACATCTGCCAATGCCTGTGGGTAATAGGCATCAATCACAGCCACGGTTCGTCTTCGCATTTTCAGTGCGTAATCCTGATGGAATAATTGATGCAATTCGTAACTCACCAATACAGGACGCTGGTAGAGATACGGGACCAGTTGAAGTGGATAACCAAACCAACCCGCCAAATATGCCTCAGCATCTAAAGCGGACAGTTCCTTGAAGATGGGGTTTTGCAAATTCTTGATCGTCAGGTATCCCGCTTTGGCGTCACCACGACGTGTTAAGAACATGACCGCTAAAACACAGAGCAGTACACTGATCACCTTGCCCAAGCGTCTGTTAGAAGTGTGTTCTGTCAACCATGTCCCAAGGGTCACGGGTAGCAGTGGCAGCAGTAACAAAAACACTACAAAGAATGTGTATTCAGCGTATCGACCGGGCATGTACAGAAGCGGGTAAACCTGCCGCGAGATGATAAACAACATCAAACCGACAAATGCAAAGAGCATAAACCTGCAGAACAAGGGGTTTCGCCACATCTGCCATGCACAGATAAGTACCCCAGCAACACACAATCCCCAGAACAAAGCCAAACGGACATTAACCTGTTCGTGAATGAATCTGGCATTTGCCCAATTCTCAACCACAGGCCATGCGTTGCCATGAGGACGAGCCATACTCAATGTATTGCGGATTAAGGCCCGGCTGGGTGAATCAAACGGATAGGAGTCCACAGGATTGTATCTGCCCCCCATCTTCAGTTCCGGGAAATCTGCCACTGTCCTGGAACTGATCTTGCTACCGTACTTTGAAGCTTGAATCAAGGTTGGCAATACACAGGCCAGACACAATAAACCCGTCACACCGATCAGCGCGATGCGTTTACCCGGATGTCGCCAGGCTTTGGGCAAATCACGGTTGCGGGTGTCCAAAGCCAACAGCCAACTTACCAAAAGGATCCCCCCCATTACCGATGCGACCGGGTAAAACAAACTGGCAAAAACAGTCGTGACTGCCAGCAACAACGGTCTTTTCTCAAGTAGACACATCAGTAACAAGGCAAACAACGGCAAAGCAAAACTGCGCGGCAACCCCCCGGCCATGCGTGAAAGATAAATACCAAAACCAAGTACTCCGATAATCGACATCCACATGCCAATCTCACCGGCCAGGTTCCGCCCATTCCTGGCCATCACCACCAGTAGAATGACAAACAAGGGATATACCATGCATTTGCTCAATACACGCAAGTCCCCAAACTGGGCCAGCGCGATCATCAACGCCTTGTATCCCTGGGGCATACAATCCAGATAATAATCCGCGATATAGTCATTTTGAAAAAGCTCCGGGTTCTGATACCTGTAAAATGGCCAAATCTGCTGTAAGGCATCATCGTTGAACGCCTCAAGCGATAATGAATGACGAAAATGCCCCATCATGGAAGGACCAAAGACACAGGCGATCACAATCAACACGACCAACCGCAGCAACCAACGCTGATGTCTTGCCCACCAGGCATCAGACACCTGGCTTCCTGGCAATTGAAAATTGGATTCAAAATCAGTCATATGCCATATTGTAACATGGAGGTTTAAAGTACCATGATGTCAACCTGTTGCCAGCAGCATCGAATATGCAGACACAAATAGACAACATCATACCCAATACCCGGATCATGATCCTGATTGTCCCAACGCTCAATGATGATGCGTTGTTGCAATTTTTGGATCATCTGCCGGAGGATTTGCTGTCGGACGAGACCGTTCATTTTGCATTGCTGGACCGTTCAATTGATGGCAAACGAAGTTGGCTGACACGTTCGTGGCTTGATCATCGTCAATACACACGTTGGACGCTGCTGCATAACCCGACCCCACATGGATATGGGGGGAATCAAAAGCTTGGATTCCGCCTGGCGTTGGATCGAGACTTTGACTTTGTCATCCATTTCCTGGCTGACGGACGGTATGCCCCCGATGATCTGAGACATTTTGTGCAAACATGGCGTGAGAATCCTGCTGATGTCCTGCTGGGTGATCGTCTGAGTTCTGATTCTGAATTGAAGTGTGACATGCCTGTATTGCGACGCTGGGCCAATCGTGCACTGGCGTGGTATCAAAACCGCATGGCACAATCCAATCTCACCGATTTCCACTGTGCGCTACGCGGTTACAGCACGCGATTTCTCAAAACCGTCCCCTTTGAAATCAACACCAATGCGCTGCACTTCGATTCACACCTGCTGCTCCAGGCACATTGCATCCAGGCTGACATCCAACAGATTCCCGTCCATTACCTGCATCAGAACGGTACGCCCTACCGTGCAGGACTCGGTTATGCCTGGCAGGTATTCAAGTCTGCCACCCAATACCGCTTGCACCAGATGGGTATGCTCTGCTCGTTGAGTTATCGCGATCTGCGTCCCACCAAGTATCAGGACAAGACCACCGACTTCAGATCATCGCACCAGTTGGCATTGCAACTCACCCGTCGGATCAAGCCCCAAACTGTCACTGACATAGGCTGTGGTCCGGGATTTGTTGCCAAACACTGCCAGGATGACGGCATCCATGTGACAGGCTTGGATATGTACCCACCGCTTGAAGGGACCATGCAAGCCTTTCATCGCGTAATCCTCGAAGCCGAACCGCTGCCTGTGGATCCTTTTGAGTCAGATGTGGTTTTGATGCTCGATATCATTGAACACCTGGCATCACCCGAGGAGTTCCTGCTGGCGATGCGCAACAATAGTGACCAACTGGGAATGGATCAGCATGAGAAAACGCTCATCCTTTCAACGCCCAATATTGCCTTTATCATCCCGCGTCTGAATCTGTTGTTCGGACGCTTTAACTACGCAGAACGTGGCATCCTGGATATCACCCACAAGCGTCTTTTTACGCGAAAATCCCTGAGACACTGTCTTGAAACCTGCGGGTACCGGATTGAGCGTTTTCACCCGGTTGGACTGGCGTTTGAAGTGGTTTTCAAGGGTGTAATGGGTAAGTTGTTGGCTCGGATATCATGGCTGATGGCCCGAATGCTACCCACGGTCTTTGCTGCCCAGTTTCTCGTGGTTTGTCATCCGACAGCCGGTTTGAAACAAATCCTTCAGGACAGTCACCGCAAGCATCTGCCCGATGAACCGACAACACCAGATCCATCACAACTGTCAGATTCAGGGCAGGATGCATATCAGGTTTGACTCTTAAACGATTTTCGACCATAATTCGTGGCTCGGCGCTGTATGCGCACACCAATAGCGAGGAGCTTGAAACAACATGGCCGACGAAACCAACAACGTGACCACCGAAGAAGAAGTGACCCCCGAAACACCGGAAGCGACAACCGCAACCGAAACACCGGAAGCCGAAGAATCTGCCCTGCAACAGACCGTGACGGTCAAAGACAGCGGCCCGGCTTGTAAGGAACTGACCATTGAAGTTTCCGAAGAGTCCATCGCCAATCGCATCGAAGAAAGCTATGACCAGCTTGCCACCGATGCGACCATCCCCGGCTTCCGTCGTGGTTACGCCCCCCGTAAACTCATCGAACGTCGATTCGGCTCATCCGTCAAGGACGATGTCCGTGCCCGTCTGATCTCTGAGTCTTACTCCAAGGCCATTGAAGACGAAGGCCTCGATGTCATCGGTGAACCCGATGTCAAGAACTTCGACGAAATCGAGTTGCCCGAAACCGGCACACTCAAGTACGTCGTCGAAGTCGAAGTCTCCCCCGCTGTCGATGTCCCGGCATTTGACACCTTCGAAGTCGAAGAAGAAGCCTTCGAAGTCACCGACGAAGACGTTGCCAAGGAAATCGACTCCATGGCTGACCGCTACGGTGACATGGCTTCCATCGGTGATGGCGAAGTCCAGGAAAAAGACTTTGTCCAGGCTCACGTGAATATCTACGCTGGCAAAGATGCTGGTGATGATGCTGAAGAAATCGGTCATCATCATGGCGTATACATCCTCGTCAACGGTGAAAAGGCTGACTACAAAGGCCACGTCGCTGGTATCGTCGTCGAAGAACTCGGCAAGAAACTGGCTGGCAAGAAAGTCACCGACGAAGTTCGCGTTTCCATGACCGGTCCTGAAAGCCACGAAGATGAAAAGATCAAGGGCCAGGACATCACCATCGTCATCAAGATCGAAGACATCCAACGCGTCAAGCCTGTCGACATGGACAAGCTGACCACCATGCTCGGTGTCGAATCCGAAGACGACCTCAAGACCCGCATCAAGGAAGACCTCCAGCAACGCCGTGAACGCGAACAGCAGTCCAAGAAGCACGATCAGCTTCGTGAACAGCTGCTCGAAAAGATCGACTTCGAACTGCCCGAGAAGATCGCCGGTCGTCAGATCGCCCGTAACCTTCAGAACCAGGCCATGCAGTTTGCATACCAGGGCATGAAGGAAGATGAAATCGAAGCCAAGCTGGCTGACATTCGCAGCGAGAACGAAGAACAGGCCCGCAAGGATCTGCGTTTGTTCTTCATCCTTGACCGCATTGCCAAGGACAACGAAATCGAAGTCACCCCCGAAGAAATCAACGGCCGGATTTACATGATGGCCATGATGCGTCAAACTCGCCCCGAAAAACTGCGTCAGCAAATGCAGCAGTCCGGCGAAATCGAAAGCCTTTACATGAACATCCGCGAACAAAAGACGCTGGATAAGATTCTCGAAGGCGCCAAGGTCAAGACCAAGTAACCCCGGAAGTCCCCGGAAGTCCCCGGAAGTTCCCCCGGAAAGTTTTCAGAATCAATTCTGGACTACTGCCCGGCAAGACAGGTCTTACCCCCAATTCAAGCAACTCAAGCGAAGGAATCTCAAACGAGGTTCCTTCGCTTTTTTTATTGAATCTCCGCGTCGAATCACCATGACATTTTTCTGAACACTGAAATAATGCCCTCAGCAGCCCCGTCTTACAGGTGTTACACACGTCAGATTCGATTCGCGGTGAGTGAAACTGCGGGCGTTATCCGGTCTTTACTTTAAGCCCGATGCAACGGTCACCGATAAAAATCCTGAGGTATTAGCCGACTTTGGCTGTAAATATCGTAAAATAGAGTTAGTAGCCATGATCACGACACTTCTGACAACCTGCATGGGAGCCATCCCGACGATGCTGGGCAAGTTCTCTGCCCCGAGCTGTCCGTTGGTCCTGGCGTCATCGCGTCGTGGTGGCACATACGCTTCGCCGATGTTCGATATTTTTCTGTATTCGGCCTTAATCGCTGCAGGCGTGATTGTCTTGGTTTTCGTTGCCATCAAACTCAGGTCCTGGCTTCTGGATGTCTCAACGGACAGCAATACGGGCGACTTCTTCAGCATCTCACAACTGCGGGAACTCAAAGACAATGGCTCGATTTCCGACGAGGAATATGAGTCGGCCAAGCGCGTTCTGGTTGCCCATGGACTTCAGATGCTCAACTCCTCTTCTTCGGATGAGTAAGGTTCACGTCTGAATAACCTCAATTGGATCAAAATCATCCCCGTGAATCCCACACAAATCATGGCTATCGGTCCTTCTGGGACGATTATTTGTGTTATGATAAGCCGATTGATCATACAATAATAACAAGTACAGGTTATCCCCCGTCCGTCATTAAGCACGATGCGCGAATGGACGATCTAACGATATCAGGTACTGCGTTTATGTCCGCGGCCCATTGGAACTCGTAAGGTTCTAATTGACCAGGGCAACAAACATTTGGGACGAATTTCATGACGAACGGTAAATCTGGTAAAGGCGGAAGTGGCAGCAAATCAGGCGACAGCGGTTTTCAAGGCCGTCGCGTGACCACATGCTCGTTTTGTGGGAAGACCAGCCGCGAAGTCGGCCCCATGGTCGAAGGCCCCAACGATGTGTACATCTGTGCCAACTGCGTAGACCTGTGCCAGAACATCTTCAAACAGGAACGCCGTCGCGTTTCCACCGGTCGTACCACCTTCGACGAAATCCCCAGTCCCCGTCAGATTACCGAGTTCCTTGATGAATATGTCGTCGGTCAGCGCAGCGCCAAGCGTGCCCTGTCCGTGGCGGTGCATAACCACTACAAGCGTTTGACCGCTGCGGAAAACAAGGATGCTGGCGTCGAGCTGGATAAGTCCAACGTGCTTCTGCTGGGTCCGACCGGTTGCGGCAAAACACTGCTGGCGCGCAGCCTTGCCCGTACGCTCAACGTCCCCTTTGCCATCGGTGACGCCACCACATTGACCGAAGCCGGCTACGTCGGTGAAGACGTGGAAAACCTGCTGCTAAAACTGCTCCAGGCTGCCGACTACGATGTCGAAGCAGCGCAGCGTGGCATCATCTACATCGACGAAATCGACAAGATCGGCAAGACCAGCCAGAACGTCTCGATCACCCGTGACGTCTCCGGTGAAGGTGTGCAGCAGGCATTACTCAAGATGCTCGAAGGCACCACCGCCAACGTCCCGCCGCAGGGTGGCCGCAAGCATCCTGAACAACAGTACATTCAGATCGACACCACCAACATCCTCTTCATCTGTGCCGGCACGTTCGTCGGCCTGACGGATGTCGTGGAACGTCGCATTGGTCAGTCTGCCATCGGCTTTGCTTCTGAGCAGGCTCACGAAGATGAACACAACGAAGATGTCGGTTACCTGCTCAGCCAGGTGACGCCTGAAGACCTCTCTGAGTATGGCATGATTCCCGAACTCATCGGTCGTTTGCCCATTATCACGTCGCTTGATCCATTGGATATTAAAACGTTGGTGATGATCCTCACGCAACCCAAGAACGCCCTGGTCCGCCAGTATCAGCACTTCTTCTCAATGGAAGATGCCGAATTGGAGTTCACACAGGATGCTCTGGAGGTGCTCGCTGAACGCGCCATCAACCGTAACACCGGTGCCCGTGCGCTGCGTAGCGTGATGGAAGAAGTGATGCTCGACCGCATGTATGACTTGCCGGACATGCAGAACAACAATACAAAATATGTGATGGACGCCAAGGCCATTGAAGAAAACACGCCGTTGGAAAAATTGCGTGTCGCCCGTAAGGAATCGGCCTGATTCACAGGCATCATCACATCCTGATGCAACGCTGCCTGACCTCATGGGTATGAGTTGTCGTCTGAGTTCTTTGTCCGCTGCAAGCCAAGGGATCGAGTCTATGATGTGGTTCAAATCGTTTTGTCCGCCCACCCTTTCAAATCTACGTTCCATTGGCCGCCTGACAATCATCACATTGCTGCTCATCTGCAGCACGACGCAAGCTCAACCGCGTAACGACTGGCTCAACGCGGCCTACCGTGGCGACTTTGACACGATCCGCATCTCTCTTGAACAGGATCAAACCCTCCAGGCCCATCCTGAACTCCAAAGCCTTTTAGCCGAACTCAAGACGTATCAGGAACACGAACAGCAGTTCGTTGCCAAGCGTCAAACCGAGTTAACCAAGGCGATGAAAAAGATGCATGCCGCTTTGGCCATTGGTCGCGTGGAAGATGCGTTGATTCATGCCATCGAAGCGCAGAGTCAGGTCAAGGACCCGGAAAAATTTATTGAGCAACGTGAAATCCAGAAGCTGGTCACCGAAGCCGAAACACATGCTGGGAAGACCGAACTCGAAGGCAACTGGCTCACCGCGTTAAGTCTTTACCGCAAGCTGGAGATGCTCTTTGAACCGGTCCCCCGTTACAAGACGCATATTGACCGGATCAATCAGCGTGTGCGTGTGATCTCGCTGTATGCCCCCAAGAAGATTACGCAGTTGTACAAACTCCGTGCCGACAGTGCTGGTGATGCGACCGAAGCCCCGCCGGTGGCGTTGGAAGCGGAGACCTGGCAGAAGCGGTTAACCGATGTGAACCTGCCGATTCTCACCAGCGCACTGCGCAACAGTGCCATGCAGCATTACTCAGGTGTTGGCTATCGCGAGTTAATGCTCTCTGCGGTTAAATCCCTCAAAGCAACCGTCCTGACTCCGGGGCTTGAAGAAGCCTTCCCCGTCTTAGCCGATCAGGCCAAGCACAATGACTTTGTCAGCTACCTGTCGATCGTTCAAAACAACCTGCGTCAGCGACGTGACCGCATGACCAATGCTGATGTCGCGACGACTTTGCAGCGTGTTTTTGATCAGAATGAAAAGACACTGAATCTGCCACAGGAAGTGATCATCTACGAACTGACCGAAGGGGCGATGAGTCAACTCGATCCGTTCTCCGCGGTGATCTGGCCTTACGAAGTCGATCAATTCAACCGCTCGACCAGTGGCATGTTCTTCGGCGTCGGTGTTCAAATCGCTTTGACCAACAACCAACTGACCGTGGTCAGTCCGCTGCCCGACTCCCCTGCTCATCATGCAGGGATCAAACCCGGTGACATCATCAAACTTGTCAACGGACAGGCAACCACCAACTGGACGCTCGATTGGGCGGTCAAGGAAATCACCGGCCCAGCAGGTTCACATGTCACGCTTGGCGTTCAGCGCAAGGGTGAAAAGGAACTACTCTCCTTTGACCTGCAACGCTCGCGCATTCAGATCCACTCCGTGCGTGGCTGGGAACGTGCTCCCAAGACCGCGACCGGTTGGGATTACTACATCGACCGTGAAAACAAAATCGGCTATATCCGTGTCTCCCAGTTCATCCCCAGAACACCAGCCGACTTTGACCGGGCCATCAACCAGATGGAATCCGAGCATGGCATCAACGGCCTGATTCTCGACCTGCGCTTTAATCCCGGCGGACTCATGCGTCGCAGTGTCGACCTGGCAAACCGATTCGTCTCCAAAGGAACCCTGCTCTCCACGGTGGACTCCTCGGACAAAACCACCAGCCTGTATCCGGCCAAGGCGCATCTGGCACACTACCCGCGTATCCCCCTGGTCGTCCTGATCAATCAAGGCTCAGCATCGGCAGCGGAAATCGTCGCAGGTGCACTGCAGGATCACCAGTCCGGCATCCTTGTCGGCTCACGAAGCTTCGGCAAAGGTTCGGTTCAGGATGTCTATCCCATGCTTGGTAACCGGGCTCAGATGAAGATCACCACGCTGCATTACAAGCTGCCTTTGGGTCGGATCATTCACCGCGAACCTGGTGCCCATCAATGGGGTGTTGACCCGGACGTGGCTGTGAAGATGACTGATCAGGAAGTTGCCGACGCCATTGAGTACCGCCGCGAAGTCGACGTGGTCCGTGAAGATGGCCAAGGCCCCAAGCCCGACAAGCTCGTCAAGGAAGGCTTGGATTTACAACTCGAAGCCGCCCTGCTGCTTGCCCGTGTTCAGTCGGTGGTCCAGGAACAGAACAACCTGGCCAAACGCCGCGATCCGTTTGATACACCGTAAGAATCTTGATCCATGGCTGAACCACAGAGTCACAGCGACACAGAGGAAAGACAAAAAAGACCTTGTTTTTTCTGTTTTTTTCAGGCTCTGTGACTCTGTGACTCTGTGGTTAACTCCTAACCAGCTTGTCACTGCAACCGCAACCGAGTAAATTGCTTCGATGGCAGGAAATTCATTTGGTCAAGCGTTTCGGATCACCACGGCTGGCGAAAGTCATGGCGGTGGTAACGTGGTCATTATTGACGGAGTCCCGGCAGGTCTGCCATTGCGTGTCGATGACCTGCTGCCGGATTTGGATCGGCGGCGCCCCGGTCAATCCAAGATCGTCACCCAACGTCAGGAAGCCGACACCCCCGAGATTCTCTCCGGCGTCTTTGACGGCCAAACCACCGGCACGTCCATCGCCATCCTCATCCGCAACGAAGATCAACGGTCCAAAGACTATTCCAACATCATGAACAAGTACCGCCCCGGTCACGCGGACTACACGTTCGATGCCAAGTACGGCATGCGTGATTACCGTGGCGGTGGGCGATCCAGTGCCCGTGAGACAAACGTCCGTGTTGCGGCCGGTGCCGTCGCCAAAAAGCTGTTGGCTGAACTCCATGACATTTCCATCATTGGCTACGTCAAGCAGGTCGGCAACATCATCGCCGACATCCCGCACCCCGAAGCGGTCACCATGGAGCAGGTCGAAGCCAACATCGTCCGCTGCCCCGACCCCGTCAAGGCTGAGGAAATGATTGCGTTGATCGACGAAGTGCGTAAGGATCAGGACTCCATCGGCGGTGTCAGTGAACTGGTCGCAACCAATGTCCCCGCAGGCTGGGGCGAACCGGTCTTCGACAAACTCAAAGCGGACCTGGGTAAAGCCATGTTCACGCTGCCTGCCGTGCTAGGCGTTGAATATGGCGTGGGCTTTGGCTGTGCGACCATGCGGGGCACGGAGAATAACGACATCTTCCGCGTCACCCCCGGAAGCTCTCCCGAAAAACCCGGCCACATCACCACCGACACCAACCACCACGGTGGCATGCTCGGTGGCATCAGTTCCGGCATGCCGATCGTGCTTCGCTGTGCCATCAAACCCACCAGCAGCCTCTCCCGCGAACAGGACACCGTCACCCGCGATGGCGAACAAACCACCATTGCCACCAAGGGCCGACATGACCCGTGCTTATTGCCACGTTTTGCCCCCATGGGCGAAGCGATGATCGCCATCGTGTTAGCCGACCACGCCCTGCGACAACGTGCTGCCAGAGTATAAAAGCTCACTAAAACACTTGAATTGATCATCAAATGACAAGCACCGGACGTTAATCCGGTGCTCGTTGTGTTGACATGAATGATTTGATCACGGTGCCTGCCAGATGGGTTCGCTGGTGGAGGTTGTGTTGTTGATCAAGGTGCTTTGTGCTGCAGGCAAGTGGTTTTCGATGTAGCGTTCCATGATGTAGTCTGCAGGGTTGTCATAGTTGTTGTCGGAGATTTCGATTGTCGTCAATGCCGAGTTGCTGCGGACGTTGATGACGTCGATATAGGTTGTGGTATTATTGGCATTGATGTTGGTCAGTTGATTGCCGGAGATGAGCATGTTGCCTTGACAGGTGTTGTCGATGAACATGCCATAGCTGCCGATCTCGGTGAAGGTGTTATCGAGAATCTGAGCATCGGTTGTGCCGTTGGTGTAGACACCGGTGCTGGTGATACCTTCAAAATAATTGTCTTTGAGAATGACATCCGATGTTTGCGAGCCAATGACCACGCCACGGTTATAAGCGTTGTAGAGTCGGTTGTTGTTGAGAATCGCATCACGTCCGGGGAAGTCGGTCCGTGCGTAGAGCATGATGGCAGGATGTGTCGTTGACGTATCTGGATCACTATCTCCTAACGCCCAAACGGCATCACGGATGACATTCTCCGCGATAACGATGTCGTACCATTGGTCGGTGTTGTAGCTGCCTTCGGATGCGATGTAGACCGCTGCACTGATGGCTTTTTCAATTTCATTTCGGGCGTAGGTGATGGTGTAACCACCGACGACGGTCATGCCACGGCCCCATGTCTGTTTGTGCAGATCGTTGCAGAAGGCTTCGATGTGATGACAGATTGAGGAACTGCCATAGCTGACGACAGCGATTTGATCGTCACCGGGATTGTGAACCTGATTGGCGATGGTTTGGATGTATGACGTCGTGCCGGTGTGATGGATGGCGTCGGCCCATGATGAATCAACGTAATTACCACAGACAATGCCATCGACATTGTTTTTGTGTATGAAGATGCCAGCCCCACCGGGTCCGTGGACCTGACAGGCTGAGATGATAAAGTCGGTCGCCTGGTACGCCCATATGCCGTTGGATTGGGGGTAGGAGAATCGCTGTGTGCCGACGCCATGCATGTTGATGCCGACAAGGCTCGGTGCATCGCCGGTGATCTGCAGCACGCTTGAAGTCTGGTTGCCCGAGGACATGACGGTGGTTGCGCCTGCACCAATCACATCAATGCCGTTCATCGAAATCATGCTCCAATAGCCATAGACACCGGCGGGGATGTAGAGTGGCAGGTCCAAATCGACAGCATCATCAATGGCAACCTCAAACGCTGCAGCATTGTCCGTCGGGTTTGCTGTATGACCATCGGCGAGTACGCCGTAGTCCAAGACATTGATATGATCCGATGGGATGCGGATGACCGTGAGATTATCCATACGGATGGTGTTGGCGTATTGGTTATAGAGCACGAGTTTGGTAGCCAACCCAAGTTCATCGGGGAGTAAACCGATCGCCAATGTCTGAGGCGCGTTCTGGTCAATGATGGCAGAGACATCACCGGTGTTGCGGTCACAGGTGAAAGAGACGTGATGCATGTCGGTGCCGGTGACGCCGGACCATGTTTTGTGTGCCAGCACGGTAAAACTTTGAGCATTGTCGAACGTCTGAACACACTTGAGCGTGGTGCGGTTGTAACTGTCTGCTGCAAGCTCGACAAAAAAGCCGTAGCCCTGACCGTGGTCATCAAGCAGGAACACGCCCCCACCGTTGCCTGATGCGTTGGTGCGTTTGATGTCAAAACCGATGATGAGTTTGCTGTAGGCTTCGAGGTTCCCGATCTCAGGCATGGGCATGGCGGCGCGGGATTTGTCACCTGAAAAAGTGACGATGCGTTCATCACCCTCGACCACCTGCTGAACCGTGCCGTTGTCGACTGTCCACGGCGATGTCAGTGGCATGGCATCCACCGTACCATCATGCGCGAGCCCGCCTTGATTGAACATCTCATGCACGAGCACGGTGTCAGAATCACGACCGGTGGTCAGCGTGACATCATCAAAATAACAGTTGTCATTGGCTTTGAGATACACGCGTGAGAAGCTGGAAACGTCGGTATTCGTACAGGTGATTTTAACCTGCCCGTCGATACTCAGGGTTAACGTTCCTGATCGATGATCCCACTTCAGACTCATGAGTACGAAACGGGGGTCGGTGATGAGATGGCCGCTTGCAGCATTGGACGAAATGATGGTGCTCGGTTGATTCCAATAGTCGATCTCTGATGTCAGATCATATTTGCGGATATTCAGAAAGCCCTGACCGTTGTATGCGGTGGTTGAACTGGAATCCCAATGCGCGGCGTAGCCCTTCTTGCCGTCTGCATTGAACATGCCGATCCAGAGTCCGCGTTGATAGGTGGTGTGTCGCAGACGAACGGTTAAATCAAAATTCTGCTGCAGCGGGAAATTGAGCTTGGACATCACCAGGCCGTTATTGAGTTTCATGTATGGCACATGGGGGACGTTTGCATCCGTGGTAATGTGTTGGGGGATACCACCGCTGATACTTTCCCAGCCGGCAAAATCAGACATGTCATCTTCGATCAGTCGCGGAACGGTACATCGGCTTGCAGGTTCGAAGCCGGATTTGAGTTGGATATCATCGTAGTAACACAGACCGTTACCTTTGAGATAGATTCTGGAGAAGCTCTCAAAATTCACATCCGTGCAGGTCGCCTTGACTTGCCCATCCACGCGCAGGGTCAGTTCGTGACTGCTCGCATCCCAACGCAGCGAGAACATGGCGAACGTTGTGTCGGTGACAAGGTGACCGCTGCTGGCGTTGGATGAGATGACCGTGCTTGGTTCATTCCAATAGTCGATTTCCGAAGCCAGATCATATCGACGAATGTTGACATAGCCCTGGCCGTTGTAGGCTGTCGAAGAACTTGAGTCCCAATGGGCAGCATAGCCCTGCTTGCCGGCCTCGTTGAAGATGCCGATCCACAGGCCGCGCTGATAAGTGGTATGACGTAGTCGGACGGTGAGTTCGAAGGATTGCGTGATGGGATGATCAAGCGACTTGCAGACCAGACCGTTGTTCAGTGTCATGTAGGGGACGTGAGCGACGTTGGCATCGCTGGTCACCAATTGTGGTAATCCGCCATCGACACTGGTCCATTGACTTAAGTCTGCAACCGCATCTGAAAAGACACTTGGGACCACGCGCACCGACTGTGCCTTGGCAGTGATGGCAACCAACAGTAACACGCAACCGAACATTCCAATCCCGTACCCCCGGGTCAATCGCTCGAACATGACAACCTCCTGTGGACATGCGTGCCGACTGCACCTTGCATGCAATCTGAGCACAATGAATAGGCGATCACAGCAAAGTCGACGTGCCTTGCTGCGTCTGATGTCGATTCAAGACATTGCTTAAACGCAAATCATGCGATTGAGTTGAATGCCCGAGACAGGCACTCATCTCACGATGTATGGATACCAAGGCACATCGACTGTGATACCCGTCCAAGTCGATGACCATGACAGCAATGCCGGATTGTTAAAAGGGATCAAACAGAGATACCGCGCTCGATCACCTGAGAATTTCAGTGTCCCAAAAGGTGTTTTATATCGATTCACAAATAGATCGCCCAAGCGCATGAGGACGCATTTAAAGCAGTCAAACTGGACAAAACGCGATGCAATCACCCCTGAAAGATGGCGTAGAATTATTTTGCATCGATACATATTACAACTGTGTAAGTTATAGCCCTGAGAATCGACATAATCAAGCGCTGGTCACAAAAAATTTGCGCGATAACAACATGGCATCACCATGGGATCACACCACATCCAACGTAGCAGGCTATTCATTGGCTAAATAAAACTCAGACGCCCAAGGCCATCCGCACCAGGCGGTCACAGAGTTCAGGCAAGGTCAGGCCGTTGTGATGTGCTGCCATGGGAAGCAGGGAGTGACTGGTAAATCCGGGCAAGGTGTTGACCTCTAATATCCAGGGATTGTGCTCTTGATCAAGCATGACATCCACCCGCGCCATGTGTCGGCAGCCAAGTTCATTAAACGCCTGTAATGCGATCCACTGCACCTTCTCCAACACCTCAATCGGGATGTCATCGATCTGCTCAGCACCGATACGGTATTGCGTGTCATCGCGATCGTACTTGGCATCGTAATCGTAGAACTCGACAGCAGGCACAATGTTGATCACCGGCAAAGCGTGATAGCCATCCCGACCATAACCCGGTGTGCCGATGATGCCGACTGTGAGTTCGTGGCCCTGGATAAATTGCTCAACAAGGACTTTACTATGACGTTCGTGAATCCTACCAAGCGCACGATCAACTTCCTGCGAAGTCTTGCAGATGTATAAATCAAAGCTGCTGCCATCGCAGATGGGTTTGATCACCACGGGCAAATCAAGTGACACCGACTGGCCGACCGAAAGAATCTCGCTGCCGGGCGTTGGCAGATTGTTTTGCTCAAGCACCATCTTGGTCCGATGCTTGTCCATGCAAAGACCTGCTGCAGGTGAGGCACAGCCGACATAGGTATCGCCGCGTTCATCAAGCATGTGCTGCAGGTGTCCGCCTTCGCCCCATGGGCCATGGAGAATGGGGAAGATCACATCACCGCCCCATTGGTCAAACTCATTTAATGCTGAAAGATCGTCAGGTGTGATGTCGCGGAGTTTCACGTCGTAACGGGCAAGCTTCAATGCGTCTGCGACGTTGTTGCCACTGTTTAAACTCACTTCACGTTCACGGTCAGGACCACCGGCTAAGACCATGACTTTCTTACTTGCCAACCCTGTACGCAACGGCCGCCTCGATTTCTAAAACCTTATTGTTGGGACAACATCGGATACACCACAAACCATAGCACCAGGCTTAACACAATGCCCAGTGAACCCAGAACCATGCCCGCGATGCAGAGTCGTTTACCAAGTAACTCTGGCTGCGATTGGATTTGCCCAAGCCCCTGCCAGCCGGCAATGATGGCAAGCAAACCCGCTGCAATCCCGATCACCAGCGTAAACGCATCAAGCACCGCCACCACACCACTGCAAAGACTGATGATCGCATGCCCAGGCCTGGCGGAGATCCATACTTTAAATGCATCGGCACGGGCGGTGTCGCGGCTGGATTCTTTACCAAATAGTCCCATAGACCCACCATTGTAACCGGGAATCAATCCGACAGGTAACAGCATGACGACATGGATATAGCCAAGTCATTCTGGCTAGGTTGCCTTGAAATAACACCCGTCCAATCAGCCCAACGAAAACACCTATCGCCCCATCCCTGACCTTGATCACGTCCAAACAAACTCAGCAAATGCTGGGAGTCGGCGAATGGATTTTGCAAAATCAAGCCTGACTGTTTCCGCAATGACAATTCAGTCGAAAACATCTTTTCCCATAGGATTATGAATGTTTTGAATAATTATTCCGGTGACCATTGACTTCCTCATACACCATACCTAGCATTACTGCGGAAACATTTCCGCAACCAACACCAATCATCAGAGCCTTGAAAGATGCCAGTTAAAACGTCACGTCAAAACACCAAACGCAAGTCAGGCAGCGTCACCATCAAGGATGTCGCCAACCATGCAGGCGTCTCACTGACCACCGCTTCTGCTGCACTGCATCACACCGGTCGTATCAGCGACCAACGTCGCAGTGAAATTCTCAAAGTTGCCAGCGAGATCGGCTATCAACCGCGTACCGCTGCAAGACTCATGCGATGCAAAAAAACCGGCCACCTCGGGTTGGTGATTAATCAGGTCGACCCGCTCTCTGCTTTCAGACACGGGAACCATCGACACTACATCGCCCATTTCATCCAATCCTGTGAAGAGCGAAACATCCCCTACCATCTGGATTTCTGCAACATTTCCAGAAATGGCATCGTCCCCCCACGACATGCGGCTGGTGGACTGGTGGATGGCATTCTTGTTCTGGGTGATGACGTGGACCGTCCCTTGATTGACGAGCAGGCAAGCCCCATGCACAAGTGGCTCAAGCAGTTCGACAAGCCGGCAATCACCTTATCCTCTCACAGTCACTGGAGTGTCCTAAGCGACACCGAAGAAGGCATTTTCCTGGCCCTGCAACAACTCCATGCAATGGGTCACCGACGCATCGGTTTTGTCAGTGGCGACGAGATGTACAAATACAACCAGGTCTTTCAAGACGGTTTTACGCACGCAGTCGATGCACTGAAATTGACCACGAAAAAAGACTGGCAAATTTCCGTTCAATCCTCAGCACTGAACACCTCACAAGTCATGGACAATGTCCTGGAACAAACGCGTCACATGCTTGCATCCGATGACCGACCGACTGCGTTTTACTGCAATGGTGGTGAAAAAATGCGAGCCGTCATCGAAGCTGCCAGACAAGTGGGATTGAATGTCCCCAACCAGGTCAGCGTAATTGGCAACTGTTCTGCCATCTATGCCTGTGATGGTTACCCCCGACTCAGTGCGGTTCATCGGGATGTCTCAGCCATCATTGAACATGCCATCGACATGCTCAAGCAATGTATCGCTGATCCGAAAAAAGACTCTCAGTCATTGAAGATTGTCCCGAAACTGACCCTTCGCCAAACCGTTGGGCGAGTTGAATCAAGTCTGTCATGAGCCACGCCATCATAAGGACGCAAAGATGAATCCACGCAAAGGTTTTACCTTGATCGAACTGCTGGTGGTGATCTCCATCGTGTCACTGTTAATCAGCATCCTACTCCCGGCATTGGCCAGCGCGCGTCGCAGTGCACGTAGCGTGATCTGCGCCAACCAACTCAAGCAACTCAGTACGCTCGGCATGATGTACGCCAACGACAACGATGACTATCTCCCGTTCTTCAAACAGGGTTTTGGCAGCAACACCTATTGGTTCGAAGATGAAGCTCAATCATGGGTCTTTTACTATCTCAACCGCAACAGCAGCGCCAAAAGCAAGCTCATTGTCTGCCCCGATGATCCGCGTCAATCCGACAATCGCAACAATCACAGCTACGTCTGGAACTATCACATTTCAAACGATGGATCGGCGGCAACCGGATTTTCACTTCGCGTGTTCCGCGGTGCAGGCTTGGCCATGCTCGTCGACTACAACGCCAATCCGACGGACAGTTCGGTGAATGCTGATATCGGTCCATCCGGTTTTGCAGCGAGTAATGCCCTGACGCGGGTTGGTGCACCACATAATAATGCGACCAACGTCCTGTTCGGTGCCGGCCATGTTAAATCCATGCCACTGAGCGATGCGACCAACACCAAGATTCTCAAGCTTGAAAGCTATGATTAGAGCAGTTAAAAAAATGAATCTCCTTACGATCACATTTTTTCGTCATTCCCACGTAGGCGGGAATCCATTGGCATACAGTTGACGCTTGTATATTTCACTGGACTCCCGCCTGCGCGGGAGTGACGGAGGGTGGAGATTAATTCTTAAAAACGCTCTAACCACGTCCAAACAGCTTGTTTTACAGTGCATTTTTAACATTTGGAACATGAACATGCGTTATGGTTTAAGTGTCCTTTTCCTGCTTGTCAGCCTTGTTTCGCAGAGTGTCAAAGCGGATCAAGCCATCCAACTCATGCCGACATTTGAAAGTTGCAGTGTCTATCTCAACGCTTGGGTTGATGTGGAAGATTGCCAACTCCAATATCGTTTAAAGGGTCAAAGTAGATGGCTTGCTGGTCTCCCCATGGTCCGTTCTGAGAATAACCCGCAATGGCGAAGCTCGATCCTCGGACTTGCAGAAGGCCAAACCTACGACGTTAAAATCACATCCGGCGATGAAACATGGGAGCAAAGTTTCGTCACATGGAACTCCGAGGTCCCCATCGCGCGAACCGTCACACTCACCAAGGCCCCTGTCTATATCAGCGACATCGGAAGCCCCAACGGTTGGATTCGCTACGTGGCATCCGAAACATTGCGCTCCGACGACAAAGCCATTGCAGCAATCAACATTGACGATGCCAGCTACATCATTCTCGATGGCATTAAAGTCCGTGGTGGTATCAACCATGGTATTCATGTTGCCAACTCCTCATATGTCCGCATCGTCAATTGTGACATCGCACAATGGGGACGCGTCGGCAAACAGGATATCCATCGACGGGGTCAATACTATGACGCACAGAAACAAACAATCAACTACGATGCAGGCGTCTTCATCGATCAAAGCCTTGGCGTGGTTGTCGAACGCAGTTACATCCATGATCCCAACGGCCAGGCCAACCCGTGGTCGTATGCCCATCCTGCCGGTCCCTGCGCGTTGTACATGTATGCACGCGGTCAAACCGTCATTCGCTACAACGACCTGATCGGTTCGCAGAAACATCGCTACAACGACATCATCGAAGGCAATCGCAACGGCTTTGAAGACGGCGGATTCTGTCGCGATGCTGACATCTATGGCAACATGTTCATTCTCGGTAACGACGACGGCATTGAACTCGATGGCGGGCAAATGAATATCCGTGTCTGGGGCAATCACTTTTCCAACACACTCTGTGGTGTGAGTACCGCACCGAGTCTTTTCGGGCCGACCTACATTTATAACAACCTGTTCTCACACATGGGGGATCAAAACAACAGTGGCGGAACCGGCATTAAAAACGGATACAAATTTGCCGGCCAAGGCATGATTTACCTGTATCACAACACGTTTGATCTCCGCACCGGGATGAACAACTTCGGCAAAAGCGATCACCCTCGCAACTACATCGTCGCCCGGAACAATGTCTACAACTATTCCAATGAACTCTTTGGTGATTCGATTATCTCTGAGCAGAATGACATTGATCATGAGTTGATCTATGCAGACGATCCCAAGCTGTTTAACGATGACAAAACCGCGCTATCCAGCAGCCGTGTCGCCCCCAACGCGATCTTTGCCAAACCGCAATTCCGCAGTGCTTCCACTGGTGATTATCGACTCAAAAGCCAGTCTCCGGGAAGTGACGATGCCGTGAAAGTTGCCGGACTTCCCGTTGATGCAACAGGTGTTGGCGTGCAGGATATTTTGCCTTTGCGTTCTGCATCACTGACGGTGAGCCAGAACATCGTCGAATTTGATTCATCCCCCCATGCCAACATCATTGCAACGTTCATCGCAGGTGATGGCACATTTCATATCCGCAAGAATGATGCGTTTGACTGGTTCGATGTCACCCCCATGCAAGGTAGGTTTACCCCGGGCAAACCAGTTACATTCACCGTCAAACGCAAAGACAATCTGCCTGTGGATCAACGGCGATTCAAAGGCTGTTTCCAGATCACATTGGCCAATGGCGTTTCCCGCCCTGTGTCGGTTTATGCAGGTCAGGATCAATTGGTCTTACCCGGCACATCCGACCCGCGCGTGGTGCAGATCGTCGAAGCAGAAGACGGCATCAGTGATCTCCAGCTTGAAGTGGTCACACATGATCAGGCGTCCGGCGGTAAAGCAGTAGTCTTGCCCCGCACCCCTGACAAAGCGATCGACTTGGATCAGATGATCAGCTACACCTTCACCATTCCCGAAGATGGCAGCTATTTCCTGGCAGCACGCACCAAAGCCTATGCCCCTGCCGGTCATCATAATTCGGTCTACATTTCACTGGATGGCTCGGACTTCATTCGTGAAGAATTCTGGACCAGTGGTGATTGGTACTGGTGTGGCCTGAGGTCGCTTGGCAAAGATTCTCGCGCCTGGTTCTACCCCTTCAAACTCAAAGCCGGTGAACACACCCTGTGCATCACCCCCCGTGAAAGCATGCAGCTGGACTGCTTTGCCATCACGACCGATCCGCGTGTGTTGTTTGTTGAGCCATGAGGTTGAAGATGCGATTGAAGGGCGCGACAAAAACAACCGAGTCAAAATGACTCGGCTATATACCTGATTAAATTGACACATATAGCCCGGTCATCTTGACCGGGTTTGCGTTATCAAGCATCAAGTGATTCGTGAACGCGATTGATTGACTTACTTACTTGTCCCGGCAATCAATCGCGCGATCGGCGTAAGCAGGTGTGGCACGACGCGGTCCGTTGCCAGATTCTCAGCATGATGCGATAACATCTGCAGAATCTCCGGCAGGTCTTCGACTTCATTAATCGGGCCATACTGACGGATGGTCAGGTAAATGCTGATGGGTTCGCTGCGTGATCGACGGGTCGAACCGCGCTTACCCCGACGTCTGGTTTTGACATCAAAGTAGGCTTGCAGATCACCATGCTTACTCAGGGCAACACCGACCATCGGCTGGGCGTTAAGCAGCTTGGCATCCTCAATTGTGGTCAACTGTGCCAGGGGTGAATCGCCAAACAACGCTTCAGCAACAACGCGGTCCTGATCACCATCGCACTCCAGATCAAAGCCGAAGGTCAACTCCAGATGGTCAACATCCAGCGGGCTGATGGAAAGGTGGTACGGTGCCATCTCAAGCAGGAGTTTGTGCAGGACGTAGCCTTCGGACATCGTCTCGGGATTGACATGCCCACTGCGGATGGAGGTCTCGCGCATGGCAGTCCACTTGTACTGCATGTCCTGATTGCGGGCGCTTTCAAGAGAAAGTTCATTGTCATAACGACGGAACTGATCCATCGTCGGATCACTCTTGCGAATACGGTCGAAAAAGTGGAGCAGGGACTCTCTGTCACTGGGCAAAGGCATCTTCAGGGCGAGTTTCTGATTGACGTAGAAATCGTTACAAAGTGCCCCGTAACTGGTTGTCATAGCGGTACATCCTTCCGTAGGGCTCAGACGTTTTTCCTAGGCAAAACGCCCGTTTCTCCGGCCTCGAGTCTGATTATAGCCGATCAATCTTTAATCCGATAGCACCCTGCTATCACCAAGTTGCGATATGTCTCTGGCAATCCTGATCCGCGTCTGTTACCCTTGGCGAGGAAATTTGAGCAGCCTGCGTTAAACGGTCTATTTTGCCATCGTTATGCGCATCGCCAATCCGTCTTGAAGTCCAGATGCGCCCCATCTGAACAACCATCCAAGAGATCCACGCATGCGATGCTGTCCCCGGGCAAGACAGCGTTGAGACTAGAAAAGATCATGAAGCAAAAACCATCCTTCGCTCTGAAATTTGCTGGCCTACTCATCGTCATCCTCGGACTTGGGGGCGGTTACCTCATCGGCAAGCATGTCCAACCGCAGTGGGAATTGCAGTACACGAGTATGGATGTGAAGCAGGATGACAGTGGGCTTTACTACATCTTCAAAGGCAAACGCACGCCGGTGGATCAGGCACTGGAAGCGGGTGGCGTGCCGACGATGATGCCGGAGCAGGTGAACGGGAAAATTGTCATCGACAAAGACGGGCAATATTCCTACGTCACCGCGACGAAGCATTTGGGTGTGTGGTCACTGTTGCCTGCGATCGTGGCAATTGGTTTGTGTCTTGCGACGCGTGAGCCGTTGGTGAGTTTGCTCATCGGGATCTGCACTGGCGCGCTGATGCTCCAGAAATATGATCTGACTGAAGAAGTGCTCATGCCATCCTTGGCCAGCACATCGTCTGCCGGTGTGTTGCTTTTGTACCTGTGGTTGCTGGGCGGACTGATGGGCGTGTGGTCGCGCACCGGTGCAACACAGGCCTTTGCACAGTGGGCAACACGCACGCTCGTGCGCGGGCCGCGCACCGCCAAGCTCGTTGCTTGGGGGTTGGGCATCCTGTTTTTCCAGGGCGGGAACATGAGTGCGGTCCTTGCAGGCACGTGCGTCAAACCCATCGCCGACAAGGAAAATATCAGTCACGAAGAGTTGTCCTACATCATCGATTCCACCGCATCACCCATCGCGATTCTCATGGCGTTTAACGCTTGGCCTGCCTACGTTCAAGCGTTGATCTTCGTCCCCGGCGTTGCTGTGTTGGCAACGGAGCAGGAACGGTTGGGCTTTTTCTTCCGGAGTTTGCCGCTGAGTTTTTACGCTGTTTTTGCGATTCTCAGTACGTTTTTAGTCTGTATCGACAAGCCGATTTTCATTGGCAAACAAATGCGTGATGCGATCAAACGTTCGCGCGAAACCGGCATGCTTGACCGTGAAGATGCTCAACCACTCGCCTCCCCTGAGTTGCGTGAAAGTCACGTGCCCGAAGGATACACGCCTTCATTGATGGAGTTTGTGATCCCATTGGTGGTGATGATTGCCACGGCAATTGGCACGTTTGTTGCCACGGGTTCGCCGCAGGTTCGCTGGGCTTTTGCGTTCGCGTTGCTTGCGGCATGCGTGATGGCATTGGTTCGCGGGATGGCGTTGGATGACTTGATGGACGGCATTGCGACCGGTCTCAAGGGCGTGGTGATGGCGTCGGTGATTCTGCTTATGGCGGTGGCGCTGGGCAGTGTGACCAAGCAGATGGGTGGCGGTGCGTATTTGGTCAGCCAGTTGGGGAGCACGCTGCCTTACTGGATTTTGCCTGTCGCGTTGATGTTGCTAACGATGTGCATCGCCTTTGCCACCGGCACAAGTTGGGGCACGTTCGCGGTGACCTTCCCGTTAGCGATGCCACTCGCGTGGGCGCTGGCCAACGAACATGAACTCTCGCACCCGGTGTTGTATTTGATGGTCTGTTTTGCCAGCGTGCTTAACGGTAGCGTCTACGGCGACCAATGCTCCCCCATCTCCGACACGACAATCTTGAGCAGCATGACCTGCGGTGCAGACCTGATGGACCACGTCAAAACCCAGTTGATCCCCGCAAGTATCGCAGCCTTCGCCGCGATGGTCTGTTGGGAAATTGTGGTGATCGGGTTTTGTTGAGAGATGAATTTCAGCATTCGATCAGTTCACGCAAACAAGCTCTATTTTTCGTCACTCCCGCGCAGGCGGGAGTCCAGTGAAACATCCATGTGCTAACAGAATGCCACTGGATTTTCGCCTGCGCGGAAATGACGATATGCAAGTCCCTATGAAGTCAAACTGATCAAGCTGCTCTACTCAATGGTGTTTTCAGGCCGCCGCCCTTTTCGCCAGGCGCCGGGAGCAATACCGGTGACACGTTTAAAGGCACGACTGAAGGCTGCTTCGGACTCATAGCCCAAGCGATCGGTGCATTGGGCAACGCTGAGATTTTCTTCGGATAGCCATGTCCCTGCCAGATGCATACGCCATCGCGTGAGATACTGCACCGGTGATTGACCGACGTGCTGCGTAAAGCGTGCGGAAAAAGCGGAGCGTGACATGGCAACTTCCTTTGCCAGCGATGCGACCGTCCAATTGGTCATCGGCTGATTGTGGATCAGCAGCAATGCCGGGCCGATGCGTTCATCCTGTAATGCCCCTAACCAACCGGTTCGCGCATCGGGATTCTGTATCAGCCATGTTCGGATGGCTTGAATCACGAGGATGTCTGCAAGACGTGTGACGATGGTTTCACCACCGGGTTGCTTGCCCGTGGCTTCGGCAGCCATGAGTTGGAGACTGCTGTGCATCCATTGCGTGTGTGATGTCCCCCATGTCTGAATGTGGACGATGGGCGGTAGCAGGTCTACCAAATCCTTCGCTGCTGGATGTTCAAATCGGACGGCACCGCAGATGAGTGTTGTTGCCTCCCCACCACCGCCGTACTCCAAAAGTTCATATCTTGGACTGACTTTTTCAACGGGCAAATCAAAAAAGTTTTTGGCTTTGGCGCGCGGCTTGTGCACGATGCGATGGCCAAGCCCATGCGGCACCAACGCAAACTCACCGGGCGATAAGACCAATGCTGGGTGGTCCTTGACTTCCAAAATGCATCGCCCCGATGTCACCACATGAAAGAGCAGACAGTCAGGCATGGCAGGCAAACTGATGCCCCATGGTGCGGTCAGATGCGAGCGCGTATAGACCACTCCCGTCATCCGCAGGTTATGCAGAATCTCACCCAGCGGGTCAGTTGATTGCCAAATATTCTGATCAGGTCCGGTTGTCTTGGGAATTGCAGTCATCGATGGATGATATCACAGCATCTTGCTATATTTCCAACCTATTTGGACGTTCTGCAATATTTTCGACATTTACTGTCATAGTTTGCGCTATCCTTCCGGGATATCCTGATTCACAACAAAACCGCACCCGATGTTGGTGCACTAGAATAAACCTCGAATCTGGAGAAAAATGATGCCCGTCAACACCAACACAAACACGCGTGAAGAACTGATTCTCGTGACCACTGCCAACGGCAAAACCGGTAGCCGGATCACTAACCAACTTGAAGCCATGGGCAAGCGTATCCGCCGTGGCTCACGGTCCGCTGAGATCGCATTTGACTGGAACATGCCCGAAACCTGGGGCCCGGTTCTTGAAGGTGTGACAGCTGTGTACATCGCATACATTCCTGACCTGGCGGTCCCTGCTGCCCCTGCAACGATCAACGCCTTTGCCAATCTTGCTCGTGAGATGGGTGTTGAAAAACTGGTGCTGCTTTCAGGGCGCGGTGAGAAGAATGCCCAGGTCTGTGAACAGATCATCAAGGACAGCGGCATGGCATGGACCATCGTTCGCACGAGTTGGTTTAACCAGAATTTCAGTGAAGGTGAATTTACGCAGATGGTCCAGCAGGGCATGGTCACGCTGCCTGCCGACGCTATTGCCGAACCGTTTGTGGATGCTGATGACATTGCTGATGTCGTGACCGCTGCATTGACGGATTCACGTCACGATGGCGAACTCTACGAAGTCACCGGCCCGCGCCTGCTGACCTTTGCCCAGGCCGTTGAGACGATTGCTCAGGTCACAGGCAAATCGGTGGAATATCAGCCTATTACCAATGATGCATTTGAAGCAGGCCTCAAAGCTGCCCAACTTCCAGATGACATGGTGTGGTTACTCAACTACCTGTTTACGGAAGTACTCGACGGTCGAAATGAAAAAGTGTGTGATGGCGTGGAGCGTGCGTTGGGACGCCCTGCCAAAGACTTTGCCGACTTCGTCAAGTCGGTAGCCCAAAGCGGTGTCTGGGATACGGCTGTCATTGTCTGACCCAGTAACTGCGAACCATGTAACCGAACCAGCGATAATAATGTGATGCAATGGCTGAATCAGAAGCCAATGACGCGCATAAAAAAAGCTCGCGTCATTTCGACACGAGCTTTAAAACTCCCCGAGTCGAACGGGTTTCAAACTCTGGGAGCATTACAACCCATGAATATACCGGGCCTTGTGGATTTAACAAGTAGCGAACACGGTCTCTCGGCCTGTACGAGCAGATTCCGAACACACGGGCGCTCTCGCAACCGGCCGGTTAACTGGTTCGCTGGGCGCATAGACTTGACTAAATTGTCAAGCTGGGCTAAAGTGTATTGCTTGGAGAGCCGATGCAATGACCATGTTGCCACCGTTCACGGATGATGGGTTGCTGCCGCCGGCAGATTACACGCTCACGCTGGATGAGGTGCGGGCATCTGTCCTGATCGAAGATCCTCAGCCATCACGAGAAGATTCGCATTGGGACAGCGGATGGCGACTGAAGCTGGTCGACAACCTCGGCGTGATGGTGGCCCAACTCTGGCAGGTCGGCATCACCGAGATATTCGTCAACGGCTCGTTCGTGGAAGACAAGGACCACCCCAACGACATCGACGGCTACTTCGTCTGCGATCTGCGCCGCCTGGCCTCGGGCGATCTGGAACGGGAACTCAACCTGCTCGACCCGCACAAGGTCTGGACGTGGGACCCGACGACGCGTCGGCCCTACCGCGGATACCCGAAGAAGCAGTTGCCGATGTGGCATCAGTACCGCGTGGAATTGTACCCGCACGTCGGCCAGGTGAGCGGCATCCGCGACAAGCACGGACATGAGCTTGAGTTTCCCGCCGCGTTCAGGCAGTCACGGCGCGACGGACACCCCAAAGGCATCATCAGGATCGGAGGTCACCCATGATCCGCAACGAGAACGAATACCGTGAGGCGGTCCAGCGGCTGGCCGATGAGAAGCAGCGCATCGCACAGCAAAAGGCCGAGCTTGAGAAGATGGACCTGTCGCCCGACGAGGTGAAGCGGGTGCTTGACCCCATGCGCTCGTTTCATCTGCAGCTCCAGGAAGAGGTCGAAAGCTACGAGCGCCTCAAGCGCGGCGAGTTTGAGGAGATTCGAAACCTGCGCGGCCTGGGGCACCTGCTGATCGCGCTGCGCATCGCACGCGGCATCAGTCAGCGCCAACTTGCCGAGCGCCTTGGCGTGCATGAATCGCAGGTTTCCCGCGACGAGCGCAACGAGTACCACGGCATCACACTGGATCGAGCGGCCCGCGTGCTTGATGCGTTGGGTGTTGACCTGCGCAGCACGGTGCAGGTGCCGGCGGAAGACCTGGCGGTCGCGGTATGAGTGCGCCGTGGATACCGACTCACCAGCAGTTCATCGGGCACCACATCATCGGGTTCTGCGGCTGTCGCTGGGCGTCCCCGGGGGCGGGCTGCGTGGTCGGTGTCCCCATCCTCGGGCACATCAGCATGCCGGGATTCCACTGCCAACCATGTTGCTGGGCCATTTGCTGCATGTGCTGATGCATCTGCATCATGTTCTGCGGCCCGGCCGCCATCGGTTGGAGTTTGGCGATCTGCTCCGCGGTGAGGACCGCCTTGACCTGCTCCCGCGCCTGGTCGGCAATGGCCTGAACCTTCTTGACCTGTTCGTCGCTCAGGCCCAAGCCGGTCTGGTAGGTCAGAACCGACGCCGGATCGTAAGCATTGATCTGCGCTGCCGTCATCATGCGGCAACGCATCATCATTCCGTCGGACAGGCCCATCTGCTTCATCATGTCTATCCACTGGGCCTGATTCATCGTGCCCGGCGGATTGGCGGCGGCATCGGCAGGAGGCGTGTCTTGCGCGTGGGCCAGGACGGCGAACAAACCACCGACCGCCAACAAAATCGTCAGCGCGCTCAAAGTGCTACGATGTGACATAGGACAACTCCTGTTCAAGGATAACCCAGTCTGTCGGGAACCTACAGTGGTTCCAGTTTGTCATTCATACAGGTCTTCACCACATGGGGCAGTCGTCGCACCAGCGTCGCCAGTTCGGTTGAGCTTGCGGCTGTTGGTTTGACGGGGCTGCGTCCTCGCCTGGAGCGAGCATCTGTCGCATCCACCGGCCGCGCTCCCAACACATGTCGCGGTATCGCGCGATCACTTGTTCCTGTGGGTGACCCGTTGAAGTAAACCGGTCCAGCGCGTCGCGCTGGTAGTCCGTCAAGTAAGCAGCCCGCGACACCAATAGTTGACGGTTCGGCTCGGATAGTTGCGGGGCGGCGAGCACCGCGAGGCGAGCTTCCTCCAGCATTTGATCGAGAATCTGTGGATCGGCCTGGCCCGTGCGTTGCTGCTGGGCCACGGCTTCACGCAGACGCCGTGACGAGAAGACGATCCGTAACTCCGCCTGATCCTCGGTGTTGAGCGTCAGGAAGAATCGTGCCCGCTCGGTAAACAGCTTCACCGGGTAGAGGAAGTCACCGGGCATCGCGCCCGCCGAAGCGTTGACCGTCCCCCATCCGATGAGGAACATGACCAGGACGATCGCGGCGGCCCGTGTCCAAACAGGCCGACTGAACCACCGGACCTTGCGCGGCGCGGGTTCGGCGCGGGAGGCGGTCAACGTCTGGCTACCCAGTCGGCCGAGCGTCTTCATCAAACCCGCGAGGGAAACATTGGGGTCGGGCAGGCACTCCAGGCGCGTGGCGATATCCAGCAGGGGCCGCAACGCTTCGGCATCCGCCGGGTGTTCGGCCAGCGCGTCGTCGATGGTCTGGCCGCCACGCACTTGATCAAGGCAGGCGTCCAGCGTGTCCACCAGATGCTGTTCACGTTCCATAGCGCACCTCCCGACCGGCCAGCAGGCCGCGCAGCGCCGACAGCGCCCGGAACTGAAGCACCCGGATCGCGCCGGGGCTGCGATCCATGATGGCCGACACGTCGTCGTTGCCCAAACCCTCGATGAACTTGAGCGTGACCAGTTGCCGCTGGTCGTCGCTCAGCTTGCCGATCGCCTGTTCCAGATCGATCCACGCCGCCACCGTGTCGGGGACGCTCGCGTTGTCGTGGGCTTGTGCTTCGTATTGCTCGGTCATGGCGGTCATCACGGTGCGCTTCTTTGCCCCGGCCGCTCGCCGATCGTCCACGACAACCCGTTCAGCGATCCGGAACAGCCAGGCGGGGAAAGAGCCTTGTTGCTGGTTCAGATTCTTGAGCACGCGGACGAATACTTCGCTGGTGAGGTCTTCCGCGAGGTCCGCTGCTACTCGGTAGCGCATGTATTTGAGCACCTTCGGGTAATAGCGGGCGCACAGGGCGGTCAGGGCCTCGGTTTCGCCTGACCTTGCCCCTTCCAGCAGCCCCATCAGTTCGTCGTCGTTCACGTGTCACTCCAGGAGTTCAGTCGGAACGACCCTCGCTGGCGTTACGCCGGTGGCCCGGCGAGTCTGAACTGGACATCGGTCCGCAGCGACGAGCCAGCCATCCGTAAATGATGTTGCCGCGCCGGCTCCCCCGATTCATTGTCCCACATGGATCATGATAGACTGGTCAATCGCAGTAGCCCGCGCGGCGGTAACCATCGTCATGATGCCAAGGCATGATCCGGGCAAACCAGTTGTGATCGCACATGCGGTAGCGCGAATCCCATCGGGCGGCATGGCCACCGTCGTAGCGGATATGCCTGGCACCGTAACCGTAATCGGCATCGGTCCTGTAGGCGTGGCGTGTCGGTGTGTTTCCCGCCGGGGCGGCCGCCCAACCAAGGCTGGCCACACCAAGAACCGCAACGGCGACAAGAGCAACAATGGCGAGGGGCTTTTTCATGATCGTTTCCTTTCTAAAGTCAGCAGCGGCGTGCAGGGAACGCTCTGTTTGCCGCTATCCATTTGTTTAGACGGAACGAGTCCCGCCGGCGTTACGCAGCCACACGAAATGGCAGGTATGGCGTTCTGGGCCGGCCACCTTATGGAATGGACCTCAACCCCGAAGCAACCGCAGGCCATTGAAGACGACCAGTAGCGTTGCGCCTGTATCGGCGGCGATGGCCATCCACAGCGATGCCAAGCCAACAATGGCCAGCACGATAAACAGGAACTTCAGGCCCAGAGCGAAGGTAATGTTGGTCTTGATGTTTCGCAACGTTCGGCGGGAATGTCGGATGAGCCAGGAGACTTTCAGTAGGTCATCCGACATCAGCGCGATGTCGGATGTTTCGATGGTGGCGTCGGTTCCCATGCCACCCATGGCAATGCCGATACTTGCCGCTGCCAGTGCCGGGGCATCGTTGATACCGTCACCCACCATCGCCACATGGCCATGCTCGGCTACGAGCGCCTCGACCACCTTGACCTTGTCCTCGGGCAGAAGTTCGGCGCGGTACTCATCCACATTCGTGGCGGCGGCGACGGCCTTGGCGGTTCCGCTATTGTCACCGGTGAGCATGACCACTTTCCGAATGCCGGCGGATCGGAGTAGTCGCACCGCCTCGGGCGCATCGTCGCGGACGCGATCCGCGATGCTGATCAAACCGCAGACGTGCTGATCGTTGCCGACCGCCACGACCGTATGGCCGGCATCCTCCAATGCGACGGCCCTATCGTGAGCGTCCTGGGACTCTTGTCCTCGGTCGTGCATCATGCGATGGCTGCCGATCCAGAACAGGCGACCGTCTATCTCTCCTTCGCCCCCCTTGCCCCGGATGGCGCGGTAGCTCTGAGCGGGTATGACTTGGACGGTATGGACTTGGGCTTTCCTCAGGACCGCCCGCGCCAATGGGTGTTCGCTGTGAGCTTCCAGCGCCGCCGCCCGTTTCAGCAGTTCTTCGGGGGTATGACCATTCAACGGCACGATTTCCTGGACCTCCGGTTGGCCGTGGGTCAGCGTGCCCGTTTTGTCCATCGCCAGCACACGGAGACGTCCGGCGGCTTCCATATAGACGCCGCCCTTGACCAATACGCCGTGACGCGCCGCCGATGTCAGCGCCGAGACGATACTGACCGGCGTAGAGATCACCAATGCGCACGGGCAGGCAATCACCAGGATGACCAATCCACGGTAGCCCCATAGGGACCAGGCACCCAGCCCCAGCAACGGCGGCAGGACCGCCAGGATTACCGCCAGCAGCATCATTACAGGCGTGTACCACCTGGCGAACTGATCGACCCATTGCTGTGCGGGCGCGCGGCGCGATTGGGCATCCTGCACCATGTGGATAATACGTGCCAACGTTGTATCGTCCGCCGTCTTGGTCGAACGGAATTCCATCGCGCCGTCTTCGTTGACGGTCCCGGCAAACACCTCATCGTCGGGCGACTTTGGAACCGGCATCGATTCGCCAGTGATGGCGGCTTGGTTGACGGTGGAGTCTCCCTTGGTGACCACGCCGTCGAGGGGAATCTTTTCCCCCGGCCGAACCAAGACGGTCGCACCTACGGGCACTTCTGCCACGGGCTTTTCCATGATGTCGCCGTCGTGCGGGCAGATATATCGTGCCGTGGCCGGAGACAGGTCCAACAAAGCGCCAATTGCATTGCGGGCGCGTTCGACACTCCAGTGCTCCAGCAGCAGCGAGACGGCAAAGAGAAACGCCACCGTTGCCGCCTCGAACCACTCGCCGATCGCCATCGCGCCGATGACGGCGACAACCATCAGCAGGTTCATATCCGGCTGCAATCGCCGGACTGCCTGAATCGCCTTGGGCGTGACAAACCACGCTCCCGTCACGACGGACGCAACGTACAAGAGAATCGATGTCAAGGGATAAGCATGCGATGGTTCGTGCCCGCCAGTCAAGGCGTCCACCAGGCTGCCGTGGATGCCCCAATGCGTGATGAAGCCAGTGGCGAGTAAACCACCGCTCAATGCGGTCATGATGAGCCAGCCATGGCGTGTCCAGAAGTTCTCCTGCGTTACGGCGTTTCGTTGTGCCCATGGCACCGCCTTCATACCGGTAGCATTGATTGCCGAGACGATCACCTCCGACGTGATGATGTCGGGGTCAAACTCGGCCGACATACGACCGTTGACCACATCAAACGACAGGTCGAGTACGCCGTCCCGTCGGCCGACTTCTCGTTGAAGGATGGCGACCTCCTCCGAGCAGTCCAGGCCATGCACTTTGTAGTCAGCTCGCTGTGACATGCATCACATCTCGATCGTGGCTCGCGCCCGCTCCGGTGGCGCGCGGCGCGGCGTCGGAGCCGTCCGGGGAGCACTCCTCGACAATCTGCCCGTGCCGAAGACAAACGATACGTTGGGCGAGTCGGCCCAGGTCCGGGTCGTGTGTGGCGATCACGAGGGTTCGCCCCTCACGATGCAGCCGCTGGAAGATCTTCACAACGCGGTCGGCATTGTCTTCGTCAAGGTTGCCCGTCGGCTCATCGGCGAGGATGATCTTCGGATCGTTGATCAACGCTCGCGCAATGCAGACCCGCTGTTGTTCGCCCCCGGATAGTTGTGACGGCAGATGGTGAGCGCGATCGGCCAGTTGCACTCGCTCCAGAGCGAGCAGCGCCTCCTGCTTATCCACCATCGAATGGTAATACTGGGCGAGCATGACATTCTCGACAGCCGTCAGATAACTGACCAAGTGAAATTGCTGGAAGATCAGGCCGACGTTCTCCCGACGAAAAGTGGCGGCTTCATCGACATCGAGCTGCAATAGGTTCTGGCCCATGACATGAACGCAGCCGTCCGTGGGTCGATCCAAACCGTCCAACAGATTCAACAGCGTCGTCTTGCCCGAGCCGGACGGTCCCATGAGCGCGACCCATTCGCCAAGGGCGATCTTCAAGTTCACCCCATCGACAGCCCGCACGCCACCGGGATAAGCGCGAGTCACGTATTCAAGCAGTACTGCGGATTGATTCATCAGTCACCTCTCAAAATGGCGGCCGGTTGTAATCTCGAGGCCCGACGCGCCCCCAGCCAGCCGGCCAACAGACAGACCCCCAACGTCACACCGGTCGCCGCCGCCAGCGCTGCAACCCGAGGCTGCACATTGGCGTGGAATACGTACCACACGACACCCTGCGCCAACGCGGTGCCGAGGACGAATCCGCTTGCCGCCGCGACCACACCCATTGCCGTGTTTTCCAGAAGCAGCAGCATTCCCACGGCCCATCGCGTCGCGCCCAGCGATTGAAGCAGCGCCAACTCTTTGCGCCGCTGCACGACCCGCGCCAGCACCGCGGCGCAGACACCCATGGCTGTCAGCACCGCCACCGCCGTCAGTGCCAGACCGGCAAGCAGATTGATTTTCGTTAACATATGCCGCTCGCCGTAGAGCACTTGTTGAAGGGGTTTGAGTTGCACCGGTTGTTCGAGATTGTTGATCGCCTGTTCCAACGCTCGGATGGCCGATCCATCACCGGGAACCGACATCAAAAGGTAACCGAAGTCGGATGTCATCGGTAGCGAGTTGCCTGCGCCGGTCGGTCCGGCGGAAAGAGGCAGCGGCGCGGCATTGCGGATTTTCGGATCAGTTGCGGCGTGGCAGGACAGGCAATCAGCATATCGACCAGCCGTTACCCCCGGAACCTGAGGGTGAGTCACCGGCACCTGTGCGAATCGCGCCGGACCAGCCGTTGCAACGGTAAGCGATCCCGGTGGGACGAACAGGCGATCCTCGTCCTCGTCGCCGGATTCGAAAATGCCCACGACCTGGTATTGGCCGGGCGACTCGCCGCTGAGCCATTGGATGTTGATGCGCCCGCCCACGGAGAGGCCGAGCATCTTTGCCACACTTCGACCGGCCATCACTTCATCGGAGCCGCTCGGGCGACGTCCGGTGACCGACCAGTAGCCGGTCATCACGGTCAGGGATTGGGGGTTGGCCGCCGCCACCGCGACGGGGCGACCTTCGATCAGCCCGACGCGAAGCGCCACCCGCGCCGTCTTGACACCGCGCGTTTGCAACAGTGTCTCGATGGTGGGCCAATCCACCTGTGGTGGCGTTGATGCCGATTGTGAAGAGGCTGGTGATGTGATCGGATAGACCACGGCATTGGCTCCGATGTGGCGCAGCTCCCCGCTCATCTTCTGTTGGACTTCCATTGCCATGGTGGCAAACAGCGCCGCCAGGATCGCGCACGTGGTCAGCGCCCCCAGTGTCCATAAGGACACACCGGGGTTCTTCAAGATGGCTTTGACGACCATTCGACCGAGCATGTCACGGTCCTCAATCAGACGCCACGGAGCAGCCGAGCCGCCTGTTGATGCACCGTGCGCCAGACCGGCGGCACACTGGCGGCGACGGCAATCAGCAATCCCAGCAACGGCGCGAGGATCAGCAGCACCCCGTGGGGTTCAGATGCGCTGTCGAAAATCACTCGAAGCAGCCACCCACCAAGAACCTGGCCGGTCAGCGCCGCCAATACACCACCGGCCAGTCCGATGGCGACCGCTTCGGTCAGGAACAGGCGTAAGACATCGGCCCGGTGAGCGCCCACCGCCTGGAGCAGCGCCACTTCACCGCGCCGCTCCAGCACCGCCGAGCTGAGTACTCCCATGATGCTCAAGGTGCTTGCGATCAACACAAAAATGCCCAGCAGCAACATCAGCCCATCGATGCGGCCAAGCACCGCGCCTTGCGTCTCGGCCACCCGCCGCACCACCCGAGCGGATGAACCGGGCACGGCGTTCTGGATGTCGGCAGCGACCGAGCCGGGATAAGGCGTGCAAACCCATCGTTCGTATTCGGCGGGCGTCAGCGACTGCGGATCGCGGCCATAACGTTCCGCCAACTTGTTCTCCGGTGTGGTCAGAGCGGCAATCTGCACCTCCGCGACTTTGCCCGGCAACCCCGCCAGTCGCTGCACAACCGAGAGCGGTGCGACGATGGCTTCATCTTCGTCCTTGCCGCTGGTGAGCACGCCGACGATGCGTACAGAAGTGGAGCGTTGGTCGGTGGTCAATTCCACCCGGTCTCCGGGCCCAAGGTCCAGTTCCTGCGCCAAGGCTGCGCCGACCAGGCAGGATTCGGGATTCATCGGCCACGCGCCGCGGGCCTGCCAGTAGGGAAAGACCTCCGCCGCACCGGTCACGAATGGATCGGCGTCTTCGAGCAGCACATGGTGGTTAAACCAAGTGCCCACCAATGGGACGGATCGGCCTGCCAAACGAGCTTGCGTGGTCAGCCGTGGCGCGAAAGCGAGGATGTTGTTGCGCCAGAATATCTGCTTGAGACGCGGCAGGTCGGCTTCGTCCAGGTAAACCGTTCGCCCAGGCGCAACCAGTTCGTAGCCGCCGACGCGAACGTCCACGGCCGCCTCGGCCGGCTGAAGCTGGATGTTCGCGCCGAACGAGCGCATCTCGCGGTTGAGTTTGTCGCCCACATCCAGGCCCAGAGCCAGAAGTCCGATCACCAGACTCAAGCCGATCCAAACGGCGGCCACCGCCAGCAGCTTACGGCTGCGGCGACGAACGAATGATTCGATAAGCATTCGAAAAAACATGATTGAGTCGAACCCGTTGACGTTGATCGTCCTGGCACCATGCGAGCCCGTCGGACCGACGCGCCACAATTGGTGGCTTGTTGTTACTCGGTCGGGTTGTTCGCATGCTCCTGCTCAAACAGCTTCCGGCATCTCGGCATGGAGCACAGGTAGTATGTGGTGTTCCCCTCGGTAACGACTGCAGCGGCCTCGTTGATCTTGACGCGCATTCCGCAGATTGGGCAATTGGCTTCGGGCATGGGGCGGTCGTCAAAGAGCTTGGCGTGGCGGTCGAGCAGTTCGGTTCCGATCCGAAGTTCCGTGTCGTTCACTTGCGATTCCAACGGTATCGGATTACACCCGCCGGCCATGCCGACCGACAGGGGGTTGATCTCCGCCGCACAGTTGAGGCACAAGAGATTAGGACCACTCTGGATGTAGCCGAATGTCCCGCATATCTCACAGGCGTCCAAGCTCGTGCGAACCTTACCGTCGGAAGTCTTCATCGCCAGAAAGCGCACGACGCGATCCCCGACCGCCAATCCGTAGCGGTAAAGTTGGCCATCATCCAAAGCGGTCAGCGGCACTGTCACCGCGGCCCCTTTGCGCGTGAGCATCTGGGGAGGCGGTACTTCGTGGGGCATCTGTTCCTGTGCGTAAACCACGCCCACCGCAAGCAAGACTACCAGCGTGCAAACCAAAGCCCCGACACGATAGAACCGTTCCCGCCGCACTGTAGCCAGAGCGAGACGGCGTTCGGCGGTCGAAGCTGTCGGCTCCGATGCGGCGGCCTCGTCCGTCTCCCGGGTGAACCAGATAAATAGGGGAATCGCAACGATCGCCAGGATGAACAAGGCGTTGTTGCGCACAACCGGCCCAATCAACGCCATAGTCGTCTGCGTCGCGGGAACGATCCCGACTTCAGAAAATTCGTGATAGCCGTTGACCAGCAACTGGGCGAGGAAGATCGCCAGAACCCATTCCGTCACGACGAAGAAGCGTTTCAGATTGACTCGTATGCTGCCACGTACAAACATCACCGCAAACACGACGGCGAAGACCAGCCCAAGCAACGCCCCGAGAAAGCTCAGCACGGCATCGGTGGTCAACCGTACAGCGCTGAGGAACATGACCGACTCGGCACCCTCGCGGAAGACCATCAGGAAGGCGAACAAGCCCAAGCCCCACGCCTCGAGCCGACGATGCGATGGGTCGGCCTGAACCGTCCGTTCCACGCGGTGCTCGATGTCCTGGCGCAGGGTCTTACTCTTGCGGTGCATCCACCACATCATCGACGCGACGAAGACCGCCGCCGTCCAGTACAAGACCCCCTCGTAGGCCTCCTCGTTGATCGGCAAGGCGTTGAGCCCGAACGTCGCTACGACGCTGGCCAGCACCGCCAGACCCAGCCCCCAGTAGACCGGCTTCTCCAGATCCTTGCGGCCCGCTCGCTTCAGCACCACTAGCGTGATGCTGATAACCAGGGCGGCCTCGACCCCTTCCCGTAACATGATGACAAATGATTCAAACATGCGAGCAATCTCCGACAAGCCACACGCAAGTAATTAAGATCGGGTCTCAATTTCATCGTCAGGGTAGCAATGTGGATGTGGCATGTCAATGCAAAAATGGGTATCGCGACCTGGAGATTGACGTGGACTGTGATCAGGAACGGAACGCGCAATGTCCCACCCAGCCGGATTTTGAATGCATCATTGCCTCACTGGCCGGGTCGCTCCATTGGGCCGGAACGCAGATGACGACTCAACTTACCTCACTTGTCTGTCGCCCGGCCATGGAACCATTGAACCGTGAATGTAATCGCGATGAGAATTAACGCCAGAAGTATGATGATCCAGTTTACCGATAGATGGGCATACCCCTTTTGTTCCATCTGTGTTTGTTGGTCGTATTTCGTTACTCCGATCAGAAGAAATGTTACGGCCCAGAAACCAATGACAAACCACCCGCTTGGCGAACCCGACTTTCGAGTATTGGCCTTGTTTGAACGCGGCTTCTTGCGTCGCTTGTTTCTGCGGTTGGCAGCCATCCAAACGTCCTTCGCCTTCAGATTTACGTGTTCCCATTTGTATTACCAAACGGACGGTCGAATCATCGTTGGGCGAAATTCAACCGTGATAACGACGAACCTACGCGGTAGCGGACTGCATTTGTAGCGAAGGTGCAGCGGCGATCTCAAATGCCAGAATCGTCGTGTCGTCGGTTGTCGTGCCTTGCCCGCGGCGCTCGACCTCGGCAATGATGCTTTCGACTTGCCCGTCCAGCGATTGCGAATCGCATTCGGACAACAGATCGCCCACGCCACGCGACCCGAGTTGCGACTCGCCTAGAACACCGGACTCGGTTACACCGTCACTGTATAGAAAAACTCGGTCTCCCGGCTTCAGCGGCACTTCAATGATGTCCCATCTTCCATTTGGAAGAATGCCCAGCATCGGACCAGTGGATTCGAGATGCTGAATATGACGGCCAATAATCGTCGTGCATCCTTCGTGGCCGGCCGCGGCATAGGTCCACGTGCCTGCCACGGCGTTCCAGATACCAATCGAAGCGACGGCAAACTTCTGTCCGAGTGTGCAAGCGAGAAGGTCGGCATTGACTTGTTCGAGAGCGACAGAAAGATCAAGGCTTTGTTCCAGTCGATAGCGCAGCGACATTTTGACAATGCCGGTCAGCAGCGCAGCACTGACTCCGTGTCCCGCAATGTCCACCACAGCGGTGACCAACCGGCCGTCGGGCAACTCAAACAAGTCGTACAGATCCCCCGCCACGTGCTCCATGGGCCAATAGCGAGCCGACACCTTCATGCCATGGGAATTGCAAGTCAGGCGTGGCAAAAGGTTCGCCTGGATTTTTCGTGCCCGTTCCATGTCCGACAGCCGATGCGTTTCGTGCCAATGAAGTATTTCCGCCATGTGATCAAGTTCGCCAGTCAGACTCCACAATTCAGACGGACCGGGCAAGGTGGGCCGAGCGGCAAAATCCTTTGAAGCCCACGCCTTGGCGGCGTGAGCCAACCGGCGGAAGGGACGGATGGCCCAGAAATACATACCCAGACACAGCAGCAGCATGACACTCCCGGCGGCGGCAATCGTGCTTGCAATATGGCTTGACAGCATGCCGCGCATCTCGCGATTGACATTTGCCATGTCCTGCGCCACGACGATGATGATTCCGTCATCAACGGGCAGCCTTGCCTGTACGTAATCGCGTTCATTGACTCGGATGATCGAGCGACTCTGGCCAACGTCAATCAATGCTCGTTTGGCGTCATTTTCTTGCGGAGAGGCCGACTCGGCGACGATCCGTCCTTTGTCGTTCAAGACGAGGATGATGTGCCCCGGTGAGATGTGGGCATTGAGTGTTTCGCAAAATCGACGTACATACTGTTGAATCACTTCGCGTGGCTTGTCAGCATCAAGCTCAAGTAACCGGGCCTGGTCCTGCAAGGCCGTGACGACACGATCAACAAGGGTCGCACGCTCCCGCTGATAATCGATGAACGTACTGATGGCGCTCACCGTGACGATCACGACGACCGCGGTGATCACGAGCCGCAGCCGCAACGAGTCGCGCAGCCTTATCCATCTTGATCGAAGAGTGTCACTCATAGACTATTCATCCATCGGTGCATGGGTTACCGAACGGCAGAGATAGCTTCATTCAGCCCGGGCTGAATAACCAATACCTCGTCAAGCCGAGTGATCCTGAATATTTCTGCAATCGCCGGTCGAATGCAACACAGGCACAGCTTGCCCTCATGGTTCGCTGCGGTCTCGTGAAGCGTCGTCAACATTCCCAATGCACTGGACGACATGTGAGAAACATCTGAGAAGTCCAGTACGATCTTCGGGCACGACTGACTGGTTGCCAGTTCATTGAGACGATCACTGATCGCATCAATGCACACAGGGTCCAAAATCTTTCCGCTCAGAGCAACGACATGCACGTCGTCCACTTGCTCGATCCGCATTTCATGCGATTGATCCTGCATAGCAGTACTCCTTGGTGAGAGTCTATGGGTCGTTCAGCACGGAACATTTCCTCGAGTCCATCGAACACACCGCTGATTCGTGATAGCGCCACTCGATCAGATTGCGTTTTGGTCGCGTTCCCCGGTACTGATGCGAACGGCTTGTTCGATCGACGAAACGTATATCTTGCCGTCACCGCGTAAACCCGTATGGGCCTTTTCCTCGATGGCGCTCACGATCTGGTCCACCAGTTCATCGGCACAGTACACCTCGATTCGCACGATGGGATTCAAGTCGCTCACCTCGTGCGCGGAACGGCCGTCGGGGCCGTGTCCTCGACCGAAGCCGGTGGCCTGCGTGATGCTTGCTCCGGAGAGTCCCTCCACATGGTGAAGGGCCAGCATCACTTGCGAGAGACGAATCGACTTCACAAATGCTTCAACTTTCTTCATGGCGGTCTCCAATTACTTACCGTTGCTTAGCGATGGGTGTTGCGAATTCGACACGGGCGGCGAACCACTTGTAAAGCGATGGCACGACCAACAGCGTCAGGACGGTCGAGGTCACCAAGCCACCGATGACGACGGTGGCGAGCGGCCGCTGCACCTCGCTGCCGGTGCCGGTCGCGAGCAGCAGGGGCACCAGGCCCAGCGCCGTGGTGACGGCGGTCATCAGCACGGGACGAACGCGGAGCGATGCGCCTTCGACCGACGCTTCATCCATGGTTTTACCTTCTTCGAGCAGCTGATTGAGGTAGGTGACCAGCACCATGCCGTTCTCAAGGGCGATGCCGAAAAGCGCGATAAAACCGACCGACGCGGGGACGGAGAGGTTCTCGCCGGCGATCCACAGGGCGACGACGCCACCCACAAGTGCAAGCGGGATATTCAACAGGATCAGCAGCGTGTTCCCCAATGAATTGAAACTGCTGTAAAGCAACAGGCAAATGACCAGCAGCGTGATGGGCACGACAAGGGCCAGCCGCTTGTTCGCTTCCTGCTGCAGGCGGAAAGCACCGCCCCAGGTCGTGAAGTAGCCAGCGGGAAGTCGCACGTTCTTGTCGATGGCGGCCTGGGCGTCCGCAACGAACGAACCGATGTCGCGGCCCACCACGTTGTTCTGGATGGTGATGAACCGCTGCGTGTCTTCGCGGGTGATCTGGCGCGGGCCGGTGATGCGCCTGATCTCGGCCAGGTCGGTGAGCGGCACGCGAAGGCCGGTCGGCGACTCAACCAGGATGTCACCGATCGCGCGGCGGGTTTCTCGGGCGTCGGGGGTATAGCGGACAAGGATGTCGAACCGTCGTATGCCCTCGAAGACCTGCCCCGCATCTTGTCCCCCGACCGCAGCACGGATGGTGTGCTGGACATCGGACAGATTCATGCCGTAACGGGCGATTGCCTCGAAGTTCGGCCGAATCAGCAACTGCGGCGTGCCCGTCACTTGGTCCACCTGAATGTCCGCCGCGCCGGGCACTTCGCGGAGTACTGCGGCGATGGCGTCGGCCTGCTCTTTGAGTTCGGCGAGGTCTTCGCCGAACAGCTTGACGGCGAGTTCCGCCTTAACGCCTTCGAGCAGTTCATCCACGGTCATCTCGATCGGCTGGGTCAGATTCGCCACGACCCCGGGCATGCCTTCGACCCTCTCACGAATCTGCGTTTCGATGAATCCCTGGTCGTTGGGCTGTCGCCATTGGTCCTTGGGCTTGAGGATGACATACATCTCGACCGAGTTGATCGGGTCAGCGTGTGCCCCAACTTCACCTCGGCCGACGCGACTGGTGACCTCGGTCACTTCCGGGATGTCCAACAGCCTCCGTTCCACAATCAGCGCGGTTCGCTTGCTTTCATCTAGTGAGATGGATGGTGCCAGTGTCAGACGGACGACGATGGTGCCCTCGTTCAGACGCGGCGTAAACTCGGAACCAAGCAGCGGGAAGATCATTGTGCCAAGGGCCAATAGCGCCAAAGACAAGACGACGGCCGCCCATCGCTGACGAACGAAAAACCGGACGATCGGACGATAGGGAACCAGCAGAAGTCGGACGACCAGTGGTTCCTGTGACTTCATGTTGTTCTTGGCGGCATCGCCGGAGTTCGTTCGCTTTCCGACGAGCCGCTTCCAGAGCGGCGGTCTTGCGTCAGACCTGGGCCGACGCATGAGCAATCCGCCCAGCATCGGGGCAAGCATTAGCGCGAAGATAAGCGACCCGAGCATTGCCAGCGCCACGGTGTACGCCAACGGCCGAAACGTCTTGCCCTCGACGCCCTGCAACGTGAACAGCGGCAGGAACACGATGATGATGATCGCAATGGCAAACATGATCGGCCGGCCTACCTCATGGCAGGCTCGGGCGACGATATGAACTCTCGATTCATCCGGGTCCGCGTCGCGCAGCATTCGGTCGATGTTTTCGACCATGACAATCGTTCCATCGACCATCATGCCGATCGCGATCGCCAAACCACCCAGCGACATCAGGTTGGCCGACAGGTCAAACCAATACATCGCGATGAACGCGAACAGCACGGAGAACGGGATGGCCAACGCCACCACCACGCTCGGCCGGAACCCCCCCATGAACACCAGCAGAACCAGCACCACAAAGACAATGCCCGTCACAAGAGCTTCGGTGACCGTCGCGACCGACGACTCGACGATGTCCTTCTGCTGATAGTACGGAACGAGCCGCAGACCATCCGGGAGGATCCCGTTGATCTCATCAATCTTGTTCTCAACCCGCTCGATAACGGTGGAAGCGTTTGTGCCATACAGTTTGACCACCATGCCGGCGACGACTTCGCCCTCGCCGTTTCGGGTCTGCAAGCCTCGTCGCACCGCGCCGCCGACTTTCAATTCCGCCACATCGTCGAGGTAGATCGGCCTTCCATCCTTGGTTTTTACTACGATTCGCCGCAGACCCTCCATATCTTGCGCGAGTCCAACGGAACGAACAACCAATTCTTCGTTGTTCTCTTCGATGAATTGCGCGCCGACATTGAGGTTGTTCGCCTCAACGCGCTCGATCACGTCTGCGATGGTCAGGTCGTACCGCAACAGTGCGTCGGGGTCCAGCACGACGTGGTACTGCTTCTCGAATCCGCCGATGCCCAGTACCTCGGTCACACCCGGCACGCGGGCAAGGTTGCGGGCGACCACCCAGTCGTGCGTCGTTCGCAACTCTTCGAGGGTGTAGTTGCCAGTCGTATCTTCGAGAAAGTAGAAAAGCACCAACCCCATGCCGGTCGAGATCGGCCCCATTCCGGGATCGCCGAAACCTTCGGGGATTTGTTCTCGCGCCTCCTGGAGCCGCTCATTCACGAGACGGCGCGAGAAGTAGATGTCGATGCCTTCCTCGAAGTAGACATTCACGACGGACAGGCCGAAGTTGGAGACGGATCGAATCTTCTCCACGCCCGGCAAGCCAAGCATCGCGGTCTCGACGGGGTACGTTACGAAGGCCTCGACCTCTTCGGGGGCAAGACCTTCGGTGACAGTGAATATCTGTACGAGGTTGGGCGACACATCCGGGAAGGCGTCCACAGGCAGCCGCGTGTAACTCCACCACCCGGCAGCCACCACCAGTAATGCGAGCACCGCCATCATCAGGCGATTGTTCAGCGAGTAATCAATCAGTTTGCTAATCATTAACAGTTCTCCATCGGCCCTGCGCGGTCACGCGGGATAGTGAATTAGTGGGCGTGGCCAGCATGCTCAAGCGTGCCGCGGCTCATCTCGGCTTTGAGCGCGAACCCGTTGCGGACGACAACCCGTTCGCCTGGCTTTAGACCGGCAGCGACTTCGACGGCGGCGTCGGTTTCACGTCCGATCTGAACCGGCCGGACCTCGAATCCGTCCTCCGTTTGCACGAACACTGCAACTCGACCTTCGATCTCCTGCAACGCCGATCGAGGCAGGACCAACGCACTTTGGTAGGTGTCCGTCGTGATGATTCCCTTGATGAACATCCCGGGACGCCAGAGGCCGTCCGGGTTATCCAGCACGATTCGCGCTGTTGCCGTACGGGTCGCCTCGTCCAAAGCGGGACTGACAAAGGCGATGGTGCCTGACGCATCGGGAATGCCGTGTCCAACCTCAATCTGAACGCGCATGCCCGCGCGAACATGTATCAGGTCTCGCTGGTACACCGTCAGATTGACCCACACACTCGACAGATCAGCGATGATGAACGGAACCTCTCCGGGCTGTTCACTGACCACCTCACCATGCGTAAGTTCCCGGGCAATCACGATCCCATCCAGCGGCGCTCGCATCTCGTATTCGCCGAGCGCCGTGTCCGGTAAATCAACCAGCGCTTTTGTTTCAGCCTCGCTTTGCCCCAGCGCGTGTAAGGCGCTCTCGGCCTGATTCATACTGATTTGCGCTTCTTTGATCGTCTGCTGCACCTCGAGCATTTCCAGATCAAATCCGATGCGAATCTCACGTAGCGTTTGACGTGCTTCGAGAACCTGTCGTTCTGTTCCGACTCGGCCTTCAAGGAGCCGCTCGTCGCGAGCCAGGTTTTCCTCTGCCAATACGATTCGACTCGCGTAGAGATCCTTCTTGGCCGACAGGTTTTCCTGCGCCAAAGTCAAGCGTGCCAACGCCGCCACGTATTCGCTCCGCGCCGCAGCCAGATCGCGGCTGCTGAGCACCGCCATCACCTCTCCGGCATCGACGCGATCGCCGACGCTGTGATTCACTGCCTGAACTATCCCGGACACGCTCGGGGCGACATGGGCGATGCGGTCGGCATTGAAAACCACTTCGCCCGGCAGCCTCAGTGTTTGCTCCAAAGATCCCGGGCCGGCCTCGTGAACGACAATGCCGTATTCTTTCATGGTCGCTGAATCGATCCGAATCGCGCCTTCTTCTTCGTCATCATGACCGGCGTGATCGTCGTGGCTATCGGCTTCCCCACCGCCATGGTCGTTGTGATCGTCATGGCCTGAGGCTTCCTCATCGTCGTGGTCAGCGTGGTTCTCGAGCGTACGCTTTAGTGCCGTGTCGTGATCTTGACCTGTGTCTTCGTTGGGTGCTGCTGTTGCCGGATGATCATGCCCCGCATGCTCATCATGGTCCGCGGCCTGCGCGAACACGAATGACGGGAAGGTTGTTTGAGTCAGGGCCAATGCGGTGACGGCGGCGATCGCAATAGTGATCAGCGTGTACTTATTCATGGTCGTTGTCCTTGCTGCTGTTCTGGGTTGAGTCGATGGACGGCATGACAGGCGTTGTCGTGTTGACCGCGTCGAGAGGTTGACCGATCAACCCCTCAAGTTCGGCGACCGAACCGTGGTATTTCGCTAAGGCGTCGAGATACTGCTGTCGCAAGCCGATCAGCGTCCTCTCGGCGTCGAGCACGTCGAGGTATCCGAGATTGCCCCGCTCGAAGGCCTGGCGTATGTCGTGGTACGCCTGCGTCGCCGGCGGCAAGGCGTCGTCACGCAATCCCACAACCTCGTCGTAAGCGTTCGCCAACCGTGCATACGCCGATGCGATTGCTGCTTCGATCCGCAGCTCGACCGCCCGCTGCTGGTTTCGTGCCGACGCAACGCCGAACCGGGCGGCAAGGACGTCGCCCTGACGACGATCAAAGACCGGTAGCGGGATTGACACGCCGGCGACCAGAGCGCTGTCATCCGTCTCATTGAACCAACGATAGCCCAGGCCGGCGGTCATATCCGGTACGGCCTCGGCCCGCGCCAGTTCCATTTCTGCTTGTCGGCTGGCGATTTCTGTGACCCAACGGGCCACATCCGGATTCTGGCTAATCAGCGCTGCGAATGCAGTTACCGGCGGCGGCGCTTCCACACTGTCAAGATCACCCATTACAGTTTTGAAGGCCGGCGACGAACTGCCCCAGGTCAGCGACAGTTGGACGCGTGCCGATTCCAGTGAACGCTCCGCCCGCCGCAACGCGATCCTCGCCGTGGCCACCGGCACCGTCGCACGTGAACGCTCGACGGCAGGCGCATCACCAGCGTCAATGCGGTGGCCGATCGATTCGGCCACTTGCTCCGCCAGCGCCAAAGATTCGCGGGCCAGTTCCACCTGACGCTGCGCTGCCAGCACATCCATGTATCGCTGTGTGACTTCGGTCAACAGCGCCACCCGCGCCGACTCGTAGTCCCACCCGGCCAGCCGGCCCTGCAGACGGGCGAGGTCTTTGCGTCGCTTGATATCACCTCCCAGCGGAAACGACTGGCTCAGTGAAAGCGTGATCTCCGCCGCGTCGACACCGTCGAACGCGCCGGAACCGGCGAAGTTTTCGATCTCAAGCGACAGTTCAGGATTAGACCAAAGCCCTGCCTGAACGGTGCGGGCCTCCGCCGCCCTTACGTCATACCCGAACCGCGAGAGATCGGGATTGCCCAGCAACGCCGCCGCCAACGCGTCACGCAGCGATAGGTCGCCTGTCAGCTCATCGACGGGGTGACCCGGCGGCTGCGAATTGGCTTGATCGAGCGCGCGGGGTGGCTGGTAAGTTTCGTAAGACTCGCCAAGCGGACGCCGCAGCACCCAAGAATCGTTGAGCGGCGACGAGGCGCACCCGGCAAGACCGATACCGACGGCAGCGCAAATTAATAGTTCAATTGTGTGGTTCATACGTTGATCCTGATGAGGAAAGGGCGCGGTCACTGTCAATTCATCTCTGGGGAATGCGCGCACGGATACCGCGCACGCAATAGCGAACGGGAAGCGATTGACGGTGCTAAATCAGCAGAATGACGTTGCGAGCCAGAGACTTGGCCGAGTCAGGCGAGAAGATGTATGCAGGTACCCCGCAGACAGGCAAGGGGGCTTCAGGAAGTTCTGCGATATGGCGAGTGTGAAAAACCGGAACCAACGCCAAAACGGATCGCTGTTCCGGATGCATCACGGGGGGCTGATCCAAGTTGGTATCGACGCACGGCCGAACATCCAGTTGATCGAACGCCGAAGCATTCACCGTAACGCGGTTGGATAATGCGGGTCCGCTCTTGTCGCACGGCTTCGAATGTGCAATTTCGATGGCAACGTGGTCGTTGCCCCCTTCGCACTGCACCATGAGCGGTCCAGCAATGGCGGCAACCAAAAGTTGGCTGCACATCAATACGATCGCCGTCATTTGATGAAGAGGTCGACAGAGCATAGGCGATACTATAGGGGGGCACATCCCACTTGTCAAGCGCAGCACGGTCGGGTCTGGCCACAAAATGGGGCGCGATTGGAGATGTTGCCGATACAGGGCTTATGACGCGGCATGGATGTTGCGGTGGGTGATAACGCTTTGTTCTGGTGAAGAAACCGTGACGCAGGCGATCGCGATAATGCACTGGCGAACAGACCCAACAAGCAGAATGGATTGCACGCAGATTGCACGACATCGCCCCACCAAGTTACACGGCCATAACGCATAATGGACGCGATCATTTGCAGGAGCGCCGCGATGAATGCGACATCCCCGGAGTTCGAAGCTGAATGCCGGACGTTGCTTGATCGTTATTTCGCGTCCCACCCCGATGCGATGATGCACAAGCGAGCGCATAAGGCGCTGCGCATGCTTTGGGGGAGCGAAACGCCCGTGAAAGGCAACGCAAATGGCTGGGCGGCAGGCATCATATACGCCGTCGGCACGTATGATCGACCGCCTGTTGGAGTGCCGGGCGTACTCAACAGCGAGTTCGAAAAGCTGATGGGCGTGTCGATGGGGGCCGCGCGACGCCGTGCCGCCGCAATTCGGGAACTGTTGATGCTTTGACGTGCCTGACCCCCGTTGGCGAAAACAAAAGGCCCGGCAAGGCCGAAGCCGAGCCCGGGGGCTAATTGATGCCTATTACATTACCGCCGGCCGGGCACTGGTCAAGCGCGGCCGCGCCACGACATCACTCGTTGGACGAGGTGCGTGAACCATTGCGCCAGCGCGCTCAGAAACAGAATCGGCAGCCCGCACCACCCCGCACGGTTCATCGCTGCCACGCGCGATTTGCACCCGGCGCAGGGACGAACCAAACCAAAGGTGACGACTTGCATGAGCATCGACAACCAGTCGCCAGGTGGTAAGAGACGGTGTATGAATGATGCACCCACGGGCGAGTTGCCCTGCCGAGCGGCGCTCTGATCGTGCAGTTTGTGATGGTGCGGTTTCATGCAATCGTGACCGTCGCGGTGCCGCCTGTGGCTGATGATCGATATCCGGATGGGTCGAACCACACGTTGGTCGCGCGTTCGAAGCACGAGGGATTCTGATTGGACACGACGTGCGTGCCGTGGCAAGGTCCGGGGGCGTTGGTGATGTCGATGACGCCCGCGAACGGACAATCGCCGCCGACAAGCGCAACGCCAAGTTTCAGGCCGGGGTTGAGACCGTAGTCCTCGCCCATGAAGAACTCGGCGACGACGGATAGATCCCACAGGCTCGGACTTTGCCAGTGCTGCGGATCGGTGCAGGTCGGATTAAACCAGAACTCGAGCTTGTAGTATTGCAGCACGGCGCGGTAGGCGTCGTAGTAGCACGGCCAACCGCCGTCCTTCGGCAGCGTGTAGCTGCCGTTGACGTCGGTGAGAATCGTCGCCCGAAAACTGTGCCCTGACGCTTCGCGGCACATGACAGCGCACGGCGTGATGCCCGCGACGTCCACCTGAATGGTCGACGGCAGCGCTCCGTCCGGGCAGATCGGACACGGAGGTCCGCCGCAGCATTCACCGCAGATCATGAAACGCCCGTCTTCATCAACGCCAAACGTACCGCCCCCGGAAGTCCGGGGGTCGATGTCGAACTGACCGTTGCTGCCCATCAGTCACATGCCTCCACGTCGAGCGTTTCATTCGCGTCGTAGAGCACGAAGTCCGGGCCGTTGAAGTAACCCGTACCGGTTTCGCCAGCGCCGAGATTGGATGGAACGGACAATTTGCCGCGCACGGGGCGGCGGCTTCTTCGGTGCGAGGTTCGTACCGAGTAGAGCTCCACCTGTACTCGGTCCTGTCGCGTCGATCGTTCGAACGCGATAGGTGCGGTTGCACTGCTGCGTCTTGCTGCCGTCGGTGGTGCCGCCGTCGCGCCAGACCTTCACGGGGACCAGTCCGGCCGCAGGTGCGGAGCCGAAACGGACGATGGCCCACTTTATTCCGGTGCCGGCGTCTATCCACAAGATGGTGATGGGTCCGCTGGACGCGGCCTTGAGCGCCGTGGCGTCGCCATCCTGCAACTCGGCGAACATGAAGGTTTCGTCATCGACTGCGACCTGGACGGGGCAGACGCCGCCGGCCCAGGCGCGGCCGATCGCGCCGGCACGCACGGGTTCGCTGAGGATCACGAAGCGGTCCGCGTGTTCGTCGAGGACGGGCACGACACATGCGAGTGCGATCTGGCGTTGGAATTCTTCGAGATGATCGGCCGGCAGGAACACAGGCGCATCGATGCCGAGAATCTCGAAGCGCTGGCGGTCCTGACCGCTGTCGTTGCGGATGAGCACCACGTTGCCGGCGTTTGGCGATGCATCGCCAGCCATGGATCGTGGCGGCGCGGTGGTCTGGCTCGATCGCTGTCGGTGCTGATGGTCGATCGCGGCATCGACGAACGCATTGAACGTCCGCGCCGGGATGCGCAGCGGGTCGCCGGGTTTCACCTTTTGAAGGATGTCACTTCCGGGGGTCATGTTCCAATCCCCAAGGCCGCGAAGTCGCCTTCATCGTAGACCTTCTCGACGTAGACGGCGACTGGTTTCTTCACGATGACCAGCGCCGCTGTGTCCTCGACGTCGGCGTAGCGCACCCAGATGTACTCCCAGCCCTTCTTGTCGACCCCCGGAATACTTCCGACCGTCATGCCGGTGCGGTTCGGCGATGCCGCGAACCGGAACGTGATCTCCCAGTCGCCCTGGCCACGCTTCGAGCCGGATGCGCCGAGGAACAAACACTCGCCAGGGTTCAAGCCCTTGAACGCGCCAGCATTGACCTTGCCCGTGAGATTGAACAGCGTGCCGCGATAGGCGAGCGTGACGGCGCTGTCATCAATGTAGTGCGTCTCGCCGAACTGATACACGGGCACGGTGATGTCGACGCCTTCGATGGACGACTGGCTGACGCCGATCGCGCCCTGGAAGTCAGGCGCTGTCATCCCCGCGGCTGCGTAACCGCCGACGGTCTGCAGCGACTGGGTGATGTGCTGCGTGCCGCCGCCGGTGTCGAAGCTGAACGACGACTCGCCCGTCTCAGGCGGCGGCGCATTGCTGCCACCGGGCATCCCGTAGCGAACCGTGGCTTCCCACAGTTCGGGGCCGATGGGCTCGATGTGGATGCTTTGTTTTTCGAGACCGTCGTAGTCGTGCGGTGAGTTGGTATCCGCCGTGCTCTTCACCACCAGGTCGTCATCCGTACCCCGCACCGTGTAGACGAGGTCCACCGAGGCGTTCTGCCCCGTGGTGGACTGGCGGCTTTCGATCTTCTCCTCGATGGTGACGGGCACGGACGGGTCTCCAACTGGTGGTCTTACTTCCGGGGTCAGGCGAATGTCAGTCCGCTGCGCTGGGCTTCTGTGAGCAGGCGCTTGGTGTTCCTGGCGGTTTCTTCGGTGGCTTTGGCGGTGCGGTCGGCGGTGCCGTCGGAGGTCATCAGGCTCTGGATGGCGGCAGCATTGAACGTACCGCGCACCTCGACGGTGCGCTGACCGATACCGTTGAGCAGGTCGCCCAGGCCGGCGAGGCGGTTCTTTAGTTCCTCGAAGAGATCGGGTTGTTCGCTGGAGGACTTACCCTGTTCGGAGTCGCGGCGGCTCTGCGCGGCCTCGTCCAGGGCGGCGCGGTATTGCTTCCGCGCCTCCTCCAGCGCCGCCATCGATTCGTCGATCTGTTGCTGGTAGCGGGACCGCCGCTCGTCGTGCGCCTTCTTCGCCGCCTGGTCGATCGCCTGCTTCTCGGACTCGTACTCGGTGCCGATCTTGGCCAGGTCGGTTTGGCGCTGCTGCTCATTCTCGTTGAGCGCCTGCTGCTTCTGCAGCTGAATGTTCCGTTGATCGGCCTGCTCGTTGGTGCGGGCGATCTGGATCGCCTGATCGACGTCATAGTTCTCATCAAGCATGCCCGCGATGTGGTGCAGGCCCTCCTCCACCTTGAGCTGCGCCTTGCGGAACGTGGACTGGAGGCCGGAGGTGAACTGGGTCCATACCTTATAAAGGAAGGACGTGGTCTCGACCCACACGGCGCGAAGGCCGTGCCATGCGGCGGCCAGGGCCTTCACCGCACCATAGAAGGCATCCACGGCGATGCTCATGAAGGTCTCTTTGAAGCCGATCCAGAGGCTTTCGAGGTAGTTGATGCCGCGCTGCCATTCGACCTTCAGGGCGAGCCACAGCACTTTGGCTGCCAAGGCGATGTCGCCGGCGGCCAGTGCGTCGGCGATACCCTGGTAGGCGACCAGCGCCCGGTCCTTGAGCCCCTGGAACTGGTCCGCCAGCCACTGGAGCAGCTGCGCCGCTGCGCCGGTGGCGTGCAGGATGACGCCGGCGAGGATGACCGCCCCCGCGATGACCAAGCCGATCGGCGACAGCAGCGCAGCCAGCGCCGAGCCGATGATCCCGATCACGGTGCCGACACCGGACATGATCGACACGATGCCACCGAAGACATCCATCTTTATCTTTGAGTGCCTGACAATCCGAATTCTGGTGGGCAACAGAATGACCCTGAGTCTCTTATCAGGGTCACGACCCTGAAAGATCCAGTCCCGTGTACCGATACGGGAGAAGTACCTGTCATGAATCCACCGTGCGCCTTTATTGCGATGTCTGCGCACGGCCCACCGCCATAGGGATTTCCAGATCGCGTTTTCAACTGCGGAGAAGGTATCACTACTGACGACATGACGATAATAATTACACCATCCCCTTATCTTGGGGTTGAGTATTTTGATCATCGAATATGCCGGAATAGTGGGATTACTCTTGATCGTTCCTCGAATCTCTTTCAAGAATGCCTTTACGCATTTGCGTGCAGGTCGGACAAACAACTTGCCGTCGGTCTTCTTGAAATTGAAACTAAGAAAATCAAAGCCTTCGTCGATATGCGTGATGACGGTCTTTTCTTCCGAGAGAGTCAATCCTCTTTCGGCCATAAAATCCCGCACCAACGGTTGAACTTCATTTTCAAGGAGTTCCTTTGAATCTCCCGTAATAATGAAGTCATCCGCATAGCGCACCAAATGAATCTTTGGATTCGTCCGGATGCGACGCCGACCCCAAGTACTGATGCGGCCTGCGAGCATTCCTTGTCGCATGAACTCCTCAAAAAGAAGGCGTTCAAGCCCGTCCAAAGCCATATTGGCCAGAATCGGTGAAATGATACCGCCTTGCGGTGTTCCCGATTCCGTATCGAAGAAGTTGCCTTCTTCCATATATCCCGCCTTCAACCACTGTCGGAGAATTCGTTTCTCCATGGGCACGTTATTCACGAGCCATTGATGGCTGATGTTGTCGAAGCAGCCTTTGATGTCCCCTTCAAGTATCCACTGCGCACAGTTTTTGCGACTAAGCGTTGCAAAACAGTATTCCTCGGCATCCGCACAAGATCGCTTGCGACGAAATCCGAAAGAACCTTTGTCCGCAGTACATTCCGCCACGGGGTCCAGTGCCAGCCGGTATAGTGCCTGCATGGCTCGGTCCGTCATGGTGGGGATACCCAAGGGACGTTTCTTGCCGTTCGACTTGGGAATATATACGCGGCGGAGCGGCTTGGCTTTGTACCTTTCAGGGCGCAATTCCCGAATGGCCTTCGCCTTCTTCCTCGGCGAGTTCCAAAGCTTGCCGTCCACCCCAGCAGTTCTCCTGCCTTTGTTTTCCGTCACCCGTTTAACCGCCAATGCCTTGGCAGCAAACGAGCGAGTCAGGATGCGTGACAAGGCCTTGACCTTGCCGTAGCGTCCTTGCTTCTGCGCCTTCACGATTCGAGCTTGAAGACGCTGGATGATCTTGTCGACTTTGCGCCAGTCAATGGCATTCCAGTCCGCAAGCTCAGAGGCGCGCACGTCGGAGTTGCCTTCGACGTTCATTGTTTCGCTTTCCTTGATTCTCATTCCACGACTCCAATCGTAATCGTGATCAGTTACCTGTCCGAAGTCTGCTCCCTTTCGGGCGGGGCAACGCACCCCTATCCCTTCCATTACAGAAGGGCATTCGCTTTTTCGGACCTCCTTTACCCGCACCCGGTCAGCTCGCCTCACGGCGATCTGTCCCTGGGATCTGTCGTTGCGCGATCCGCGGGAACGAATACGGGCTTACTGCGTTACGCTTATGCACCCGAGTTGGGTTAGGTCCTGCCTCTCCGCCGGGGAGACTGTGTTCCGCGAAAGCCGGATGGGACAGCCAGCTTTCCCGCTCCCATGCCCTGTTTGGGCTGAGCCTGTCAGCACCTTTGGCTCATTCCTTTTGACGACGTTTCAAGCAGTTCACTTACATTGACCATACCACTCAAGCCTTGCCTCCCGTCGCATCGGTGCTTGCGACTGCGGCTCACCTCACGGTTTGCCTTATAAGGAGTACGTTGTCTCCGGGGCTTCACACAAACGGATTACTCCAAATGCATGCCCGGGTAGGCTACCGCTGGCGGAACAGCGGCTCTGATCACTCTCCTTTCTAGCGAATCGAATCGCGCCAGAGAGGTGCAATAAGCGTCTTACGCATCGCACGGCCCATCAACGGGCGTTTTGGGTAACGATGCCCACGGAAGCGACCGCCGAATTCATGGGCCATCGCCGAGGGGCCAACGTGGGCGAATCCGGGGCCGATCAGTACACGGTCGTTACCTTCTCTGGCATAGACGATGGCACGCCGCAGTTGGCCGTGTCGCGTATGCGGTGGCGATCCAGGCAACGCATACCGCTTGCTCACGCGGATGCTGCGCCGGGCAGTCAACCGAATCGCCGCGCCGGCATGGCCCAAGCTTTGGAAACTCGCCTGGGCCATTTTTTGCCGGAGGAGTTTCTTGTTGATCCCCCCGGAAGCCCCCGGAGGTTTAAAGTGAACGCGCAGCATCAATACCTCACTTGGTAATCCGGTACGTCAACGTCAGCACCGATGTGAACACCCGCTGTTGAGCAAGATGCGATGAGTCATACACCGGCTCATTTTCAATCTTGATCCAAATGGCATACGGCATCTCGGTCAGTGGCTGGCGTTGCAGGTATTCAGCAATCTGCTGAACCAATCCACTCAATTCCTTAACGGCAGTATCGATTTCATCCTGCGGCACGGTGAGTTTTTGCTGAATGCCGATATCGACCTGACAGTCATATTGGCTGAGTTTTCGTGTAATGCTCTGAACCTGCACACCACGAGGAACCACGCTGATGGTCAACTCACGCAACTGCGACAGATCGTGAATCGGCAACACCTGTCGTTTTGCATGGGTGATGATCTCCGATTGATTGAGTTGTGATGTGACTGCATCAGCCAGATCAATGGTCATTTGCATATTCACCCTCCCCCCCGGATTAACCCCGGAAAATACTAAAAAGAATGTTCACCAGACTCGTGACACCTGCACCGGCAATGAGCCACATCCAACGTGCGTGACGAATCGCATTCTGTTCCAGACGATCCAGACGAATGTTGATGCCCGGTTCACCATTGCCACGGATGGCATGATCGAGTCGGTCGAGTTTGTTGTGCAGTTCATCGAACTGCGAACAACTGGAATCGAATCCTTGATGCGTTGGGTTGGTCATGTATTTGTGTCTCCCAGTAAACGAGTGTGGATACGTAGGGTTGTGTGGTACGGATCGCAGTAGCGAAAGCAACCATCGTCACCAAAGTTGGCGATCTCATATTGCTTACTGTCCATCGTCAGAACATCGCCGGGCGTGGGTTCAAACTCTGCCGGGAAGTCATCAGCATTGATTAAAAAATCCCACATGCTCGATTCGATGGCCACGCCACCGACAGTGGATTTTTCATACTTACTGATGCCCGGCGAAGCATGGACGGTGTACGAGGAGTCGCCTTGTTTATAGACGACCTCCTGCGTACACCATCCCACCCTCACCCTGGCGAGCCACTGCATGCCTTCTTTCATGTAGTCTCTGGCCATACAGTTCGCCTTTGATCATGCGGTGAGTTTGACGCGAACGGTGGCATCATTGTCACCGGCATCAGCCACAGCCTTGCCCATGTACTTGCCTTCGATTTCGGTGGGAGTCACGTATTTGTTGGCCGAATCCCAGTAGAGCTTGGTGCCCGTGGTGATGGCCATGCCTGGGCCACCGATCTTGGGGACATCAAAGATGCCGGTCAGCGACAGACTGCCGAGGGTGTCAGCCGGAATGTCGAGTTTGGCAATACCCACCAGGTCGCCTTGGACAACCACATCGCCTGCGGCCACATCAGCGGCTGGGGTGTAGTCGATACTGTCACCTTTGTGAACGTAAGTTGCGGTCATGTATGAATACTCCTGTTGAAATTGAGTGGATCAGAAAATGTCACGAAGTCACGCGAAGACAAATCATGCTTCACCCTTCATCTTTAGTGCGCCACGGTGGTCCTGTTCGCGGACGCCGAAGTCGATGTAGCCACGGAACTGGATACCCAACGTGTTGAAGTCGGCATCGGTTTTTTCAACGGTGGGACGATCCACGCCGTTGAGAAATGCCACTTCAATCGAGGGCAGACGATTGGGGTCGGCCAACAGATACCATGCCTTGCTGCTGGCTCCGGTGAAGCTGGCATTGGCCAGGTAGACGCTGGAGACCACGTCGAACTTGCCCACGTGCGGATTGGTCGACGGTTTGGCCTTGTTGGCAGTGGTGGTTTCGTTGAGCTGGATGCTCTTCATGAGCAGTTCAGCCGCGACCTTCAGGGCTGTGGGTACGAGCAGGACGTTGGCAGGCATGCCCAGGGGCTTGCCATTGGGCTTGATCTGTTCGCTGAATTTGACTTCAGCAGCGGTCAGGCCATCGACGGACAAGGCAGTATCCACGCCTTCGAGATAGTTGTTGTGATCAGCGTGAAAGAAGGACTTGTTGTCGGACTGGTTGGGGTTGCGCAGCCACAGGCCCCATACCGCATCGGCGATGGCCTCTGCAGCACCCATGCCAATCTGACGCGGGATGTCAGTGAACGCGCCCATGTCATCGTTGATGATCATCTGGCGAGTGAGGGCAAACATGATGCCATGAGTGTCGGCACGCTGACCGAACTTCTGTTCATCGAGCTTGCCGTGCTTCAGTTCACCGTCGGGACCGACCTGCTCGAACTTGAACGCACCGGTCATGCGGTAACGGCTGTGTTCCTTGAAGTCGTTGACGCTGGCGATCTTGGCGATGCGACGCCAGGCATCTTCAACGTAGTTGTAGCCTTCGAGCAACATCTTGTTGGCGATGTTGCTGAGAATCCCCGGAAGGGACGCCGTGCTGAAGGCAGCCTGCAACCAACCGGTAGCATCACGACGGAAGCGCGGCAGTTGCTGGCCGGATACCAGTTCGCAGAACTCCTGCACACCGATGCCACGAAGTTTGTCGGCAGCTTCGAGGACAGGTTCAGCGTACATCGCTTCGATGCGGGTATTGGGCAAACCACTGGCCATCATGGCGACCGCTTCGAACACCTGCGGGTTGTTGGGACGCTGATTGGCATGGGTATGAACTGCAACAGGGAGTTGCGGACGCGACGCGCGGAGAACATGCAGTTCGGTCTTGGTCACATCCCAACCCTCCTCGATAGCCTGGGCTTCGATGTCCGGATGTTTGCCATCGCAGGTGCTGCGGATGGCCTGGATGCGACGGGTTTCCTCAGCCATCTGCTTGCGCATCTGCATCATCGGGTTTTGATCAGCCGGGGCGTTCGTGCTCGGGGCATCCGACACATCTTGCGTTGCACGCGCGGCGATGGCGGCAGGACGTAAGGACGACGGGGTCGGCGCTTTGGGCGGCGTGGGGTCGGTGGTCGGAGGTGTGGCCGGTTTGGGATCGGTGGCGACGGTGGTGGTTGCTTGGCTCTGTGTACCATGCGGCATAGACGATTGCTCCTTGCTGTTTGCTGCGATACGGGCAGACGTAGACGAGTCTGCCCCGTTATCGACGAATGAGATTTCTTTGAGGGTTGCTTTGCGGACGACGTGGATGGGGCCATCGAACGTCCGGCCATTGACGGTGACGTTCTGGCCATTGGGAATGAATTGGGCATCGATCACGGCTGCGCCGATGCTGGCCTGCCAGGGAAAACCGTTCTGGCCGCTACGAATCACGTCACGCGCCCAACTGGTATCACGGCTGACAAGACCTTCGGCCACCAACGATCCGTTTTCGACGGCGACGCGCTGCGTGTGGCCGACGCCCTGACGCGATTGATGATCCAGCCGAACCGGGATGTCCTGACGGTCAATGGCCAGCCCTTCCAGATCCACGACAACAGGATGCGGAAAGCCCTCGATTCGCATTAGGCCACCGGTGTAGGCGACCATCCGAAACTGCGGCACCCCGGAAGCCCCGCCCCCGGATTGTTTTTCACCGGCGGCTTCGATGGTCAATGGGCAGATGAACGACAGTTGATCAGGCAATTGTTGAGTTGACGACAGTGTCATCGGCATTGGCAGTAGGCTCCTGTGTGGGTAAAGAAGAAGCAGGTTGGACAGGCTGACTCTCCGAAACGGTCAGCCCGAGTTGGACCATGAGTTTGGTTTCCTTGGCACGCTGGCGAAGTTCGGTTTCCCAATCCTTGCCTTGACGGGCATATTCAGCGGCCAGCGTGGTGGTGTGGCTGCTCAGACGTTTGGCCTGAGCATTGGCTTCCTTGGCTGGATCGACATGCTCGGTGCCGTCGAAAAACCAGCCCTTGTTGAGTCGAACCGGTCGCAAGCCACGCAAAATCGAAAACTCTGGCGTCAACATGGCTTCACGTATCCACGCATTGAAGATTTGATCCAGCACAATCTCAGCCAGATTCGCTTGTTCCACCCGAATGGACTTGTAGTAGGTCTGATGATCGAGTCGGCCCGATGCATAGTTGTAGCCCGACGAATTGCAGGCCGCGATGTTGTAGGGAAGGTTCAAACAGCGCGCGATTTCGTTAAGAATCTCGCGTTTGAATTCGGCATACGTAGTGGCTGGTTGCTGCGAATCGATCTGCCCCAAGCGCCAACCATCGGGCAATACGGTGGCCATACGTTTTTCAAGATTGACGATGTCCATTGGATCAAGCGGTTGTGCTTCACCGTTAGCTGGTGAATCGGTGTACAACACGGCAGCAAAATCGGCAGCGGTTTCGGCTGCAGCGATCACCGCCAGGGTATACCGACGCAACTGGGCAAACAGTGGCAGCGCAGGGGTGATCTCAGGAATCCCGCGATGTTGTTCGGGCCGATCCGTTCGGAACCAGTGGATCACTGAAGCTGCAGGCACCTCATCGTACTGCGACATCCATGTGGAGTAGTTGCCCATGCCGCCGGGATGCTGACGCAGAATGGAATAGAACTGAGGATTACCAAAGCTGTCGAGGATCACGCCATCGACGTCGTTGCGAGTGGGCAACATCACCGGTGACGATGATGTGATGCGGTCGGCCTCGATGAGTTGAAGATCAAGAGCAACCGGTGAATCGACATTGGGATTGAAATTCAAAACACCAAACGCTTCACCGTCCGTACTCTTTGCCATCCGCATGGTTCGGAGCTTGGCAGCCAAGTTGACGGCCTTGCTCCACTGGTCAAAGGCATCTTCAATCTGCCGGTTAAGCGTGTCGTACTTGGTGAGCAACTGCAAACGCGGTCCAGTACCGATGCAGTCGTTGGCCATCGTCAGCACAATGCCCTTGGCATAGCTGTTGTTGGCTACCTCGTACCGGGCACGCTCACGCAGCTTCTTGCGGATGTCCGCAGACGCAGCACAATCAGCTGACATCGCGTCAGCCATCGCCCAATGCCGGGCATTCTCCGCCGTGGTCTGCGCCGCGTCGTAACGTGCCCGTACCACGTTGGCCACCGGCACGCTGCGCATCTGCTGTTGGCGTTGCGTCTGCGGTTTGGATTTTTTGAACCAATTCAGAAGTTGCATTAAACCGTGCCCCCGGGATTGATCTTGAAAATCTTCACACCCAATCCCTTGGACTGAGCAGCCTTCTTCGATGCCAGGTAACGATCCACGGCGATCTGATCCTTCAGTGAATGCTGCTTGACGTGTTGACCGTCGACCGACACCTCAGCCGGTGCGGCAGCGTTTTCTTCAAGGTTGTTGTTGGTTTCAGTCATGGGTTTTTCTTTCTCCGTCACCCTCTATATCTGCAGTTGGGCTTAAAACGTTGCGCTGTCATTAAGATTTTTTACCGACGGCCTTGTTGCAGGTCTGACAGTTTCAAACGTTTGGCAGGCGCACGGTTCGTACCGGCAATTCCGTTGAGATTTGCACCTTGAATGCTAGCTGCCACGGCACAACCCACTAAACAATCCAACCAGTGGTTATCAGGGCGGGTGGCACGCAACTTCCACTCATCGACAATGCGGTCACGAGCAGTGGTCTTCACACGAAACTCCGCAGTGAGATGATCAGCAAGCAGGCGGTGCTTCACCGAATCCCGGCCAAAGAGGCTCAAGCATCCGGGATCACCCATGGACACAGCCAACCGGGCATGAACAAAACTTTTCCAGTAGTTGGTATCCACCAGGACATGCCGAATCTGTCGACGCCCTGTGGTATTGGGAATCCGCCAGTGATGTCCAACCCGATCACCGCGTTTACGTTTGTATTCACTGAATGGAATACCCGAAGCACCCACATAGCGACCATGGCTGGGCAATAAGACTGACGCATAATCGCTCTGCCGACAGAACTGATAAACCACATCCGTGGATTGGCCCCAGTTGGCATCGATCATGCAGCGGTCGATCCGCATGTCAGCACCATCTTCCCGACGGTACACCATGGGTAATCGCTCGGATGTCAATTGTTCCAAGCCGTGGAATATCTGGCCTTCCAAGCCTGCCCCGGGTTTGATGCGTTTAAGCGTGGAACGAATGTCGTTGAGTGTGAAGTAGGATCGTTTCTGATCGGGCCACGTGCCATAGTCCAGCACATAGCCGGTGAAATCATCCTCAAATCCACAGAGCATCCAGAACAAGGCTTTCTGCTGAACGTCAATGAACATCGTCAGATGATTACAACCGATGGGAATGGCTGCTCGGGCATAGCCATTGGTCTTGGCGGCAATCTCATCGGCAGTCAGCATCTCTTCACCGATGGCTTCGACAATCGGTTCGTTCTGATATTCCGCAAAGAATGCAGATTCATCACGCAGTCGCAGATTCATCGCATGCTGCAAAGCCGACAGTTCGTCTTCGTTGTAACGCTGCGGCCATGCGACGATACTGCCGGTGTCCATAGCCTGCCTGTGATCACGGTAAAATTCGGTCGCTTGTGAACCATCACCATCGTTGCGCAGACTGTCAGCACGAATCTCTGCGTACTTCGCCCATAGCTTGTCACTTCCGGGGGCTGGGAAGGCATACACCATCTTCGTCCGCTCGCCTTGCCACTCTGGATGTTTGTCCCGATCTAGGATGTTGTCAGCCATGTCCGCGGGCCGGATCACCGTGCATGCCATGAGTCCGGCGATCTTCTTGCCCGGTCCGGCCATGCCCAGCACATCGCCTGCCAGAATCGCTTCACGTCGTTGGCTTTGCGAGGGTGACCATGCCGACTCGGTTGTTTGCGGGTCGTCGACCAGAACGAGTTGCGGTCGAACCACCTGCCCATCAGCGCGGGCATAGTTCTGCCCACGAATGTCGCTGCCCTTCATGCCGCTTGATGAAATGACAATCCCCGACGACAGGCTGCCTTCGATCACCGGCAACACCACGCGATCCGATGACCAGTCGATGCGCGTGGGCACACCGTTATACTTCTGTCCCTTCTGTCGATTGGTGATCCGCTCCAAACAACGAATCGGATACGTCACCTCCGGATAATCCTCATGCAATAGCGGATTGGTCTCCAGCCAAATCTTGATGTTTTCCAGCAGATCGCGGGCACGTTCAGCGCTGGCGGCAACCAGGCAGATGAACGGTGATGCGCCAATTAACGCCGCCCATAACACGGCAGCCTGGCACAAAACTGTTTTTCCTGATCCGCGCGGCATCGCCATGGCAAACAGCCCGCCTGTGCGCACGGCCTTTTCAATTTTGTCGATCACCCGCAGGTGATCATCCGACCATGGCAGATAAAAAACCTCGGCAAAATACGTCTCACAGAACGCTCGGAAGGATGCGATGCACCGAGCCTTGCGATCTGGATCAATGACTGCCGGTATCTCGCCAATATCCTGAGCCGAACGTACCGCCTCTGCATTACGTTCGGCCTGACGTGCTTTCTGTTCCTCGTAACTCAACGGGCCCGACTTGGGCTTGGCATATTCCAGCGTCAGCCATGCGGCATACCGGAACAGATCCACCGTCTGCGGATTAGATGGATCACTGATGCTGTAGCCCGCACGGTTGCGATGGCGGCGGAGCTGGAACTCTGTCAATGGATCAGCATTGGGAATATCGATGGCGTTGACGATACGCAGTAAGTCGGCTGGCCGGAGTTGGCGTGGGTTGAATGATTTTTTACTCATCGTCCGCCTCCATCTCCGGCCGAGCCAGGAACGCTACGTATTCGATCAAGCTGAAGGTGCCATCGGCGCGGAGCAGTTGGCCATCATCGACAACCTGTTGAATCTGCTCTTCATCGATCCGGCGATTGAATGCCTTGGACAGAATCTGCGCCGCCTGCGGCACAGTTATGGCTGTGATCTTCAGCTTTTTCGAGTTGTCTGTTGGATGTGTCATCAAAATTCAAAAACACCTTAAAAATAAGTGTAAAAATGCCAAATCCGAGTTGATGATGGCGCGATTTCATTGCTCAATGTGTCTGTCACGCGAACAAGAAAGGAACCAACGCAATGGCCAGAAAAACCACCAAGCGGATGCAGGCATACCAGGACGCAACGATCAACGAGATCGCACAACGCATTCTTGGCATTGACACCTTGGAGACACGCAAAAGTGATTCATTGGATTTTCACGAGGTCGCCATCTGGAACATCAAGGAGGCGTTGGAAGCCGCCTTTGAAGCGGGACGCAAAGCCGACCATTAACCCCTCGCATAGGAGAAACACATACATGCGAATCACACGAATTGATTTTGAAGGACGCGAAGGCTACTTCGCCATCGCCAAACGAAAACGCGATGCCAAACAGATTGAGGTGGAAGTATTGCAACCGAACCACCAAGCCAGCCATTGGGTGAACGCAGACGATGAAGACGAATTGTTTGCTATGGCAGCCTTCCTGCAGGAACTGCTTGATGGCTACGAAGGCAATATGGAAGAAGCATCCTGCTACTACAACGCACTGATGTCCATCAGCGACGTCGGAATTTGAGGAACCACCATGACGACCACCAAACACAAAAAACAAACAGCCCAAGACGCCTACGCCCAACATCGCAAAGACATCACCAGCCTCATGCTCTGGCTGGAACTCGAACTGGAAAAACATCGCATCAACGCCAAAGGTAAGACCGACAACTGGGCGATGAGCGAAGACCTTCAACTCACCCGAAAACAACTGATAGAGGTACTGTCCTCGCTCTCGCACAGCGAACAACATGAAATCGAAGCACTGCTCAGCGAAAGTCGCTGAGCATTTTTGTTTACCAATTACCACAAGGACTAAATCATCATGAAACAAGAAGACATCCAAATCGGCGGCACATATCTGGTCGGCCTTGCTGGCAACCTCGTCCCGGTCCTGATCACCGAAGACCATACCTCGGGCACCGGCTGGCTGGGCAAAACAATCAAGACAGGCAAGCAAATTACGATTCGGTCGGCCCAGCGCATTCACCAAGCCGTGGAGAGCGACAAGGACGCCAGTGCCGCCAAACAGGGCAAACGCAAACCCAAGGCGACGGCGAATACCACCAACGCCTCCAAACGCGACACGGGCACCCCCCGAAAGAGTGCCGCGACGGGTGGCGACCAGGTCACTACTGGTAAACCCATGAGTTTGATCAACGCTGCGGCCCACATTCTGGCTCAAGATGATCAAGAGCCATTGCGATGCAAGGACATCGTCGAGAAGGCCATCAGCCAGAACCTTTGGCAACCGGGTAAGGGACTGACCCCGGCAGCAACGCTTTCGGCAGCGATGATGCGTGAGATCAAAACCAAGGGCAATGACAGCCGGTTCGTTAAAGCCGAGCGCGGCCTGTTCACCATCAAAGCAAAGGGAGCGTGATCCATGCCACGTCCCAACCGACAACGCGACGTGACGTTCCGTGTCATCGACGATCACCTGGAAATGCACGTCACCTTCAAGCATCAGCCGGACCGCAATTACGTCCACCGATGCACGCGCGATGTGTTCCGCGACGTTGCTTATGCCATTGAAGACCATGCTGCAGGCGGCACGACACATGAGCAAATCGTCCATGTCATTGACGCGCCCTGCACACAGGTCAACGTCGCGTTGGCTTTCATGAAGGAACGCGGATGCGTCGAAACCCGTCACCGTCGCACCTTCCCGGCGTCGGACATCGTGTACGAGGACGCCATGATTGAGTTCATGCATCTGGCAGATCACTGATCGCATGCAACCACCTCCTTCTTCACCCCGGCATCCGTCGGGGTTTTCTCAGTGGCAGCAATCCGCTGTGCCTTCCGGCCCGAAAATTCTTCCCAACGTTTCACGATGATGTCACAATAGAGATCATCAAGTTCCATCAGGAATGCGTTGCGTCCGGTCTGCTCACAGCCGATGAGTGTCGATCCGCTGCCACCGAATAAATCCAACACGTTGTCACCAGGTATCGATGAATATTGGAGCGCACGGATCGCCAGTTCGACCGGTTTCTCGGTGAGGTGGGACATGGCCTGAGGATTCACCTTCTTAATGGGCCACAGATCAAGCGCGTTGGTAGGACCCCTGAAGGTGTGACCTGCTCCCTGCTTCCAAGTATAAAAACAAATTTCGAAGCAATTCATCATATCCTTCCGTGTTAAAACAGGATGCAGCTTATTCCAGACGATGCACTGGCTGAAGTAAAACCCTGCTTCTTTGAGTGCAGCAGGATAGTTGGCGAGGTTGGCATAGCCGCCCCAGATGTAGGCGGTTTTGCCAGGCTTCATCACGCGCGATGCATTGTTGAACCATGCCCGCAGCAACCTGTCGAACTCTTCCTCGGTCACGAAGTCATTGGCCAGAGGACGATCCTTGGCACGGAGTTTTTTCTGCGTCGGCTTGTTCTTTTCCGGGTGACGAGCGACATCCATTTTTTGATGATGTGTTTGCTTGAAGGATGAATTGCCAGCGGCGATGGCATTGTTGGAACGTGGCTCCAGGCGGACATTATACGGCGGGTCGGTATGTAGCAGATCAATGGTTGCGCCATCCAACAGACGATCCAAATCTTCCTCCGAACTACTGTCGCCACACATCAGACGATGGTTGCCGAGTATCCAAATGTCACCGCGTTTGGTGGTCGCTGCATCCGGTGGCTCGGGGATGGAATCTGGATCAGTCAAGCCTTCCTGCACGCCTTGGGCGGCATTGAGCAATTGTCCGAGTTCCTCTTCATCGAAGGCCAAAATGTCCATGTCGAATCCACCCTCACGCAACTCGTTGAGTTCGATGGGCAGGATGGACATGTCCCACTCGGCGATTTCGCCAGTGCGGTTGTCGGCCAGGCGGTATGCACGAACTTGCTCCGCTGTCAGATCGGTGGCCACATGCACCGGCACCTTGGCAAGGCCGAGTTTTGTTGCGGCTTTCCAGCGCGTGTGTCCGGCGATGATCACGCCGTCCTCGTCCACGACGATGGGTTGCCGAAACCCAAACTCCGACAGCGATGCGGCCACGGCATCCACCGCCTTGTCATTTAGACGCGGGTTGCGTTCATAGGGTTTGACGTCCTCAATGTTGCGAAGTTCGACGGCAAAGTTGGCAGTAGCGGTATTGGTCATTTGGATTCCTTTTGATTCTTACGGGTTGCATTCCACCGGGCCACGCCACGGCAGAGCTTGATAAATTCGTCATTGGTCATCGAGCCTTTGGCTCGGTTTACGTCTTTGTGCAGAACCTGGGTGTTTTCGATGGCATGTTCACCACCACAGCCGATGGGAACGATGTGATCCAAAGCAGAGGAGTCAGGGGTGAGTTCACGTCCGGTCAAACTGCAACGGTATTGCTGATACTCGAGCAAACGCAGAACATTTTCGGTGGACACATTGCCGATCGGCCTGGCGACGGTCACCATGTCCGTTTGCTCTTGCGGATGTATCGACTGCCTCCTGATGCTCTCCGGGTCGCCCACAGATACCACGGGCTTTTTTGCGCATGATTCTTCTTGCAGGCCAGAATCGCAGCCGCCAATCGAGCGAACACTTTCCACGTTGGCCGTGGTGTGACTTTGACATTGCCTTTTGCCGGTGGACGGCTCATTCGTATCTGCCATCCCTTGGCCATGCTGTGAGCCGCGCGAGACCACGGAGCCATTAACATGCGGCCATTTCTCAGATCGTTGTTGAGGTTGTACCGGAGTCGACCGATTACCTTTTGCCATTTTTCGTGTTGATTTTCCATGCATTGATTGATCCTTATGGGTTAAAAATTTTGCGGCGCGTTCACAACAAACTGTTCCATATAACGTGGCTCGTTCCGCCGCCATCGAAAAGGCCCCTGGGGGAAGGAACCATTGCATGATCGGCACAGGTCGCCCCCTGCGGCCGCCCGCCGTCACAGGCGGTACAGGTCTACCTGCCCAGCCCGGACGCCACAGACGCCAACCTGTGGCGATGTAGGGCGAGCGAGTTGAGCATGGATCATGAAGCTGCTTTGCGCAGACATGCGTCACAGTTTTTGTGTCCCGAGCGTGGTTCGAATTTGCCGCACCAATCGTTTGGCCAGACAGCGGGCCAGGCGATACGGTTGGGAAGTAAGCGACACTCATCGTCTATGCTCGGAACGGGTGCATGGCGATGACAAGTACCCAATTGGTTTTTCATATCACCAAATTCAAAATATTTACAATCACGACAATGCGATTCATACATTCAGTAGTTCCTTTACGTAGGTAGTTTGATATTCATTTCCGGCCACAGAGGAAGATATGATCAGGCCCCAAAAAGAAAACCGAGAAAACCGCGCCTCGCACGCGTACGCGCGCACACGCGGCGCGGGGGGTATAGTAAGAGAGAGAGTGTTTTTCTATATATATTATTCATAAGTTCTTTTTCTATTGCCCTTTGCGATTTTGAGAAAACCGTTTTTTGTTGCGCGGTTTTCTGCGGTTTTCTTCGGTTTTCTCCCCCAATTGGGGCGATTGGCGGGTATTTTGCGTGTTGATGCAGAGAAAACCGCGCGGTTTTCTCCCCGGTGTTTCACAGAAGTATCCAACCCTTTCGCGGTTTGGTACTGCCTTCAATGGTTTGAAACAGGATGCGTTTCTGCTTGGTCAGCGCTTCGATGATGTTGTCATAGGTGCTGGGACTGGTGGCCATATGTCGACGCAGACGCCAGTCGGGCATGGGATACCAATCCTCTTTGCCAGAGTGTTTGCTACGGATGAGGTAGCGCAATGCCTTCTTGCACTCGGCATCAAAATCGTTGGTACTGACATATTGATTGGCCATGTAGAGCATGCGCTGGATCTGATGCTCGACGAACGCGCTGGCCCAGCGTACGGCATCGACACTGATTTCCGGTTGGGTGTGGTTTTCACTGCATGCGTAGAGCAGCGCCAGCTTGCGGGCGTTTTCATTGGCACGGCCCCACACCGTCATCGCCACTTCGTCTTTGCGATCCTCAGCCTGGGCGTATTCACGATCAGCGCTTTGCCGGAAGTCATTGATGATTGTTTTGGCCTGGTCGCTGTAGGGCACAATGACGGGCACCGGGTAAAAACCGAGGAGGTTGCCACGATGTTCGCCTGGCTGGTAATTGCCCCACCAGCGCGCGGTTTCCACCAGGCGGTCGGGCATGCTGTCGACGAGCCCGGGTTCCTGACCTGCTGAACGTTTACCCGTATCCACGATGACCATGCGGGCGAAGAAGCCATTGGTGAGCATGCGTTCGGACATGGCCTCGTAATAGTGCGTGGGTGTCGCGGTGCCGAAAACGGTGAGATGTGGTTGATGGATGACACCGGGGATGCGCGGCTTGCCGGCCTTGGATCGCATGGAATACATCATGCTGGCTGAGGAGAACAGTTCCAGCAGCACGGTCATGATCGATTCATTGCGCGCGTCCTTGGCTTTGCTGACGGCCTGGAGAATGCCGTCGATCTCATCGGTTTGATACATCGTGCAAGGCTGAGTAGCCAGTTGATCTTCGATGCCTTCACCGGATGCAAACTTGCGGCAAAGCGAATCGGCCATGTTGGCCGCGATGGCCAGGTGGGCGTTGATCTGGCGCGGGTAGTTCTTGCCGGCAGAGGATGAACCCAAGGCGAGCAGATAAATGTTGGTGCGCAGGTCGCCGGCTTCCCGCACCTTACGCCCGCAGAGATAGGATTGCATGGCCAGAGCGCCACAGAATGCCATGCCCAGGGACGGGTACGGCGCATTGGCCATGCAGAAGTCGATCACCTCACCGATGAACCCGGGAATGTAGAGCAGGTTTTCAGGGAGCGGCCCCGGATCGGGTACGGTTAATGTGGCATCATCCTGTTCATCACCAGCCAGGATGCCCGATAGGTCCACATCGGAATTGTCCTGATCATTGAGATCATTACCGAACCCGTTCTTGGCCAACGTCTTGGTCGCTGCGGTAAAGTCACCACCGTGTTCCAGCAGTGCATACACAGCAAACGGCGAGTAACCACGATTGGGCTCAAACGGGTCGGCGTTGGATGAGAAAACATAAAACACGCGATCCTTGAGCGTGGCCGACCAGCCGGTGTCTTTGCCTGGGCGACGCCAGTATTCGTTTTCACCGGGCGCGGCCAGCGTCCAGCCGTGTGTGCGTAGCAGGTCCTGCACTTCACCGCGTTTGTTGAAATCGTCACCCGGTCTGTAAGCATTGTCGGTCGCACAATGGCCATTGTCCGCAGACATCTGGCACCTGTGCGAATGGTGGGCCGATGTACTCGCACCATCGACCACCGGTGGGCAGTATTCATTGAGTTCCCAGGCCGTTTGCAACAACGTGTCACGCTGTGCTTCAGTGAGGACGGGCAGGTGTCCCAAGTCGCTCTGCATCAGCTCATAGCCCGGTGTGGGTGAACAGAGGAATAGTCCACCTTCACCACGGGTTTCGATAAGCGTCAAGATTTTGTCGTCGGCTTTGCGCTGGGCCAGTTTGATGTTGCCGCAGACGGGCACATCGCAACGATAGATCACATGCATGCCACCGGAAGGTGTCGATTCGATCACCAGATGGTCACGTAGATCAGCGGGAATACGATCCATCCAAGCAGGGAACAATTCACCGCCACCATCGAAGTCGATGATCTCCAGATTGCCGGAGACTTGGCCGCAGATGATGCACACGGCATCGCCCCATGGCCATGAGTTGAGTTCAGCAGGCAGTGGTAACCGCTGCTGATATTGTTTCCACTTGCCAATGGCCGGACGTTTTTCCGTGCGAATCGCTGGCAGGACAGACAAGCCGACATCCAAGTAGTTTTGAGCGGTATTCATGATTGGTTCATTCATCAGTTGCACAGGATTTCCTTTGTTTGATTCATGGCCGAGTTGGCTAAGGCCCAGTCTTTCCACGCGGCAATCTCCCGCCGCAACACATTGATATCTGCCAGCTCGGGCGGCGATATCTTTCCCTTCCATACAGTCCGGAAGCTGTCGACCGCCATCCGTTCCGCATCACCTTCAACGACAAACACGGTCGCCGGGCAGAGTAAAGTCAGTCGTTCAAACAAAAGTTCCTGACCTTTGCAGATGCGTTGATGCTCTTTCCATTCGAGGAACAGGAGATTGCCACTGATTTCCGTCACGGCATCAATGTCGCTGAAGGCGATCCGACCGGGCAGACAATCGGCAAACATTTCGATCTTGGGACGTTTCTTGAGATTGAAGCAGCCCTGCCGATTACAGTTCCAGAGCATGGGGTTGTACCCGTTACTTGGCGGCATAGAACACATCCCCCAAGTCTTCGAACGCCTTGGTAAATCCATCGATGTTGTCACCGATGTACAACACCGCCTGTCCCTGCAACGGAGCGGAGGTTTTGTCCGGATGCCAGAAACGCACGCGCCCAACGGGAAAGCACACAGCCGATGCGACGGACAACAGTGCATGGAACCACTTGGTCTCTGTCGCGTTGTTCACCAGGACGATAGCCTGCGTGACATTGCCAGCCTCGTACTCTTGGACAAGTTTTTCGCAGAACTGCTGGATCAACGGTTGGGCATACGGCGGGTTCATGAACACACGGCCATGCCAGTTCTGTTGCAAACCGTTATCGTCAGCAGTAAAGATTCGCGTTGCACCGACGACCTTGTTGGCCGCGACGCTGGATGCCGGATCGAGATCGATCCCACCCATGACATCTGTCGCACGCTCGATGTACTGCGCCGGGGTGTACCATTCATTGTCGCCCGTGTTGTTGGCCACATGAGGCTTGGTCACCGACTCGCGTGCCTGCTGAATTTCCGATGGTGTTGGATTTTCAGGCAGGGAACGTGCGGCCTGTACCACTTCCTGACGTGCGGGTTTGATTTGGCCACTAACGATTTCACGATTGAGATCAAGACGATCAACGGCATCCGCGAATTGACCATCACGTTCAATGGTGCAGTGACTTACACGATGCTCTTTGGCCAGGCGTTCCGAAGTTTTCAAATCCTCATTTTGAGGATTTGAAAATTCACCACGTCGATTACCACCACACGAACTCTTTAAACGGTTGTATCGTCGTCCGCGTAATAGACTCATCTGCTCAGGTGATAAATTGCGTCTGCCCAATTGATGGGTGTCGATCCAGTCGGCAGCAGCCGCACGATCCGGCAAACTGACAGGATGCAATTCGTAATCAATGCTGTACCGATCACAGATGGCTTTGCGGTTGTGACCATCAAGCAGAATGCATTGCTCAGCCCATACAATCAGCGGATCGATGCAGCCGTCGCGCAAGAGATTCTCTTCCAGGCCGGACAGTTCCTCATCCGTGAGTGGTGGAATCAGACTCTGGAATTCATCATCGATAACAACGCTCAGCGATGCATCGAGGATTGCAGGATTGTTTTCAACATTGGTTGTATTCATAAGGTTGCCTTTCAAAAAGGAATGTCATCGTCATCGGGCCATTGAGTCCATGGTTGATCAGGCGACACCGCGCTTGTGTTGGCCACCAGTTCTCGTTCATCGCTGCCATCAATGCGTGGTGGAATGGACCCCAATTCGTAATTGGTAATGCGGTCGAATTTTTCGCCGGTGACGGATCGCACGGTGATGGACAACGGTTGGGCCAAGACACCGTTTTCTGCCAACTCGACTGCGTGCTCCACGGTGTTGGGCATTGGTTCATTGGATCGGGCCTGCCACCATGTATGGGCTTTCTGCCAGGCGTAGCTGCCTTTGGGATGCGCGACGCAGATCCATTCACTGTGGTATTCGTTGAACCCGCAACGGTAATCGACACGCAAGGTTTTGGGATGTTCAGGTGGTGCGCCGCGTTTGGTGTGGATGCTGTAATACACTGAGCTGACGTCGTAATCCGTCTCGGTGACTTCACCAGACAACACACCTGCCGTCGAAGCACTGCCGTCATGTTTTTCCCGCTCAGGTGGTGGAAACTCATGGCCACAATCCGGGCACACGCTGTACGACGCATGGATCAATGCCTGGCAATTGGGACATTCTTTGGCAGGCGCTTCACCACCACGGCCATCGGCTTTATCCTTAATCTGTAAGGCATCGACCGGACCATGCCGTAAGATGTTGCCACCAAAATCCAGCACCAGGCAGTTGGTTTTGGCCGGATGCAGTCGGAAGCCACGACCCAGCATTTGATAGTAGAGGCCGGGTGAGTTGGTTGGTCGCAGCAGTGCGACGCAATCAATGTTGGGGGCGTCGAACCCTGTCGTCAGCACATTGACGTTGACCAGGTATTTGAGGTCGCCATCCTTGAACCGCCTGAGGATGTCATCGCGAAAGATGCCTGAACTATCACCACAGACGAATCCACAGTCGTAGCCCATGTCACCAAGGACACGCTGCACATGTTGGGCATGCTGTACACTGGCAGCAAAGATCAATACCGAATTGCGGTCGTGCGTCTGCTCGACGATTTCCCGGCATGCTGAATGAACAAGACCGTCATCGTCCATCAATGCTTCGACTTCACCGGCAATGAATTCGCCAGCACGGACATGCAGACCGGACGTATCCGCCTTGCGCCGACCAGCCTTGGTTTTGAGCGGACATAGATAGCCTTGGGCGATCAGTTCACGAATGCCAACCTCATAGCAGACGTGGTTGAGGAGATTGTCAGGGCCACAAATGGTTCCGCTGGTCATGCGGTACGGTGTCGCCGTCAAGCCGATGAGTCTGATATTGGGATTGACGATCCGTGCATCCTTGATGAATTGCTGATACATGCCTTCGCCATTGGGCGGGAGCATATGAGCTTCATCAATCAGCACCAGATCAAAACGATCCAATTCCGCTGCCTTGCGGTAGACACTTTGTATGCCTGCCACAATGATCGCATGGTCTGTGTCGCGGCTTTTCAACCCCGCTGAGTAACATCCAATTTGATGCCACAGATCGGGTGCCATAACATGCAATTTATCGATGGCCTGCTCCAACAACTCCTTGACATGGGCAAGGATCAGAACACGACCATCCCACTTCTGCACAGCGTCTCGGCAGATGGTAGCCATCACCGGGGTCTTCCCCGATGCCGTTGGCAGCACAATACAAGGATTATCATCCCGACTGCGCAAATGCTTATACACAGCGTCCACCGCCTCAGCCTGGTACGGGCGTAAGGTGATCACAGGTTGTTGGGCGCAAGCCTGTATCAATCGACCACCTCCTCAGGCAGCATGAAGTGTTCAGCCCGGACGGGACGCAAGATCGAGCGGGTCTCACCGTGGAGCCAGTGCAGGAGGACACATTCGATCTTGCCGTAAAACTCCTTCTGGATCGTTCGGTTGCGCAAGCTGCCTGTTGCCATCAACTGGTCACGCAGTTTGATAATGATGGTGTCGTCTGTGTTTTCGATCATGCCTGTGGACAGGACCCGGCAGAATTGGGCCAGTTGATCGTGATCCACCGAATACCAGGCCCGCGCGATCACGGCACGTGTGGTCGCCGTACTCACACCCCGGACGGTTCCAACGACCGGCAGATTTTCAATGGCAAACGCAATGGCATCGTGATGGGTTCGCAGAGCCAGGGAGGTTTCTGCCGGAGACAAACTCGGTGAATTGACAAACCCGCCGAGCATACTGCGCAAAGTTGCCAGATGTTGATGTGTCACTTCACCGTTTTTCCCGGCAATATTGAGGATATCCGCCATCGAGCGCGTCTTGCCACAATCGATGGTCATTAACACCTCCGGGGCAACGTTGCGCCAGACATACATTTCCACAGTCACACCAGCCATGGTGATGGCCCACAAGCGGTGCTGGCCATCGAGCAAAATACCGTTGGAATCAAAGGCAATACCAGCATGCGTCAATCGCCACTTGCCCTCGGACATGTCGCGGGCCAGGCGATGGACATGTTGGTCGGATACCTTACGGTTGTTGGTGTTGGAAATTTCGAGCCAGCGTAGTGCCATCTCCGGCCTAATGCTGACACATTCAACAGTGGGGACGTTGTTGGCAAATTGGGTTTGTTGGGTTGCTGTCATGCAGCACCTTCTTTCTGTTCCTGGAGATATTGATTCAGAGATTCGATTAATTGCTGGGCATAGTCCGTGCCCATGGCCGACACGATGGCGCGAGCGCCAAAGGCCGGATCGTGCGGAAGATTCAGATTGGTTTGAGCCAGCGCGGGGCGTGACTGACGGATGGGATTGTGTGATTTGGAACGATGGGCGGTGGACTTACGACTGTTTTTCTGCTTGTGCGTTTTACCGCCGCGTTTGTACTTGACGGTCTTGGGCTTGGAATCTATCTGCGGAATTTCCGCAGATAGACTTTTGCGAGTTGCGCCAACGGTCTTATCGCTCAGACCACATTGTTTGGCAATTTCACGATTGGACCACTGCGACCACTCCTCGTCTTCAAGCATGATCAATACGGATTTTCGTTTATCCGCACTTGTCCGACGCAAGCCATGTTTGGCATTGGCACCCACCGAATACAGAATCGCATCGCGTTGCGTGCCCTGGCGGATGTCGGCAAAGACATATTCGCAATCGATCTTTTTGTTGGCCCAATAGCGGTGGAAACCATCAGCCAGCCAATAGTTTGCTCCGTCAAAAAACACCGTCACAGGCGGCAAATTAAATCCCGAACCGTAGAGTTCGGCATAGTCGGCCACCACCTGCTCGTCGATGGCGACACGCGGTTGCGTGCCGCCATCGATGCGAATCTGGTTGAGTTGGAGAGTCTGGGTTTGAATTTCAGTTGTCATTGAAACGTTCGCTTTCAAGGCTGGGCATCGGGCTGCCACATAACGGGCAACGATGAAGTGGGTACTCTTGGATTCGCACGACCAGTTGGCCACCGGGGATGGGCAATTTGCGTTGCGAAATCAGCAAATCGATCTGCGAATCATCCAGGTAAATTCCGGCATGTTGCATCGAGTCCAGAGCAGCTTTCTGAATGTTGTCCAGATCGCGCCGCCGCCGATCCGGTGGGAACGCATCCATCGCCAGGGCAAGGCGACCGTCCCGCGGGGGTTGGCCACCGAAGCCCTGGCACTGCGTCACTACCTGCTGGCGATACGCCCGACCTTCACGACTGATGAGCGTTCGCCCCCGGAAGTGTCGCCAGTAGTGATTGATCGAAGGTGGGTATGGCAAGACTAATTCCATGCGACACCTCCTTAGCGTTTCCAGGGCGGCGTGTTGCCGGTAGCCGCCTGGGATTGGGCAGTGGACGCGTCGCTTGAACTGCTGACAGTCTGCTTGGCCTTCGGTTCGTAACCTTTAACCTCGTTGCTCAAATCACCTGTATCAGGCCGTTTTTTGAGCTTGACGCTGATCACCAACGGCAGGTTGTGCAGATCAACACTGTCGCGCGGTTGCATGACATTGACTGCACGACAGATGGCTGACAGGTCGCCTTGTGCGATTTTCACGGCAGTGGCATTGGGGTTTTCCAGGTTCAAGCGTGACCAGAGTTGCCTGCCTTTGTAGTCACCTTCCAGAATGCTGAAGGTGAGTTCGAGATAGCTGCCGTTCCCGGATTTTGTGGGCTTGGTTTCCGACGCGGTGATCGCTGCCAGGTACTTGCCTGCCGGGATTGGCTCGAATGAGCTGTTGGGTTCGACTTCATTTGCGTTAAAGCCATTGAGATTAGCCATGGGATAGTCCTCCATTGATTGGAAAATGGTTTGATCGTTGAATAGGTGAGAGTGGGGTTAATGCTTGTGTTTGGCCGTTTGGTTCGACGTGGGTGTATCGGCCTGCGTCATCGCTTCCATCAGGGCATACCATGACAGTGGTAATTCCGCTGGCAAACCGAAGCGATTCTTGGCCACGCAGGCTGGACTGCCCACGCAGCGGAGAATACGTTCACCACCATCCTTGCCCAGACCGGAGGCAAGCGTGCGTGTGCGATTAAAGCCAGTGTCTTCCGTTCGCGTGATCACCTTGCGTGTGGCAAACAACACGGCGTCAGCCCATTCGGTAATCACTGCATTGGCATGTTTGTGCAATCGCGGGGAAAACCGATCATACGCACCGACTTCCGGATCGGAGAAGGTTTCCACCTTGGCATGGGCCAAGCAGATCACACACATGCTGCGATCCTTACGCAGCACATCCAGGCCGGAGAGGATGGTTCGCCAATGCGTCAGGGCATGTGTGTAGCCTCGGGCATAACCGCCGTCGACCTTTTCGATACTGCTGACACCATACTCGCGGCAAAGACGATCCCAGACAAGGCGTTCGAGCCAGTCCAAAGAGTCGATGACAACTGTCTGGTATTCATGCTTCTCGTTGATCAAAGCATCGATGGATTTGATCACATCATCGAACTTGGTGGCCAAGGGGAAGCTGGCACAATCGATCTGGTCCAAGCCTTCTTCCGTGGGAATGAATACCGCATTGGGTGCTTGCGATGCGGTGGTGGATTTACCGATTCCTTCGATACCGTAAAGCACCATGCGGGGCGGTTGTTGCTTGGGACCTTGATGAATCTGCTGGATTAATGACATTCATGTGCTCCTGTATTTGCGTTGATGGGAAACCATGTCATGGCACGGCGGCCGGTGATTTGGCAGTGCCGGGCCGGGCCGTTGGTGATGAAACCGGATTGCCGAAGTTCGGGCAGGCGCTTGTGTGCTTTGATGTCGATCAGGTCTTCAATCTCCCGCGCGGTCAGGCCAGGCAATGCGGTCACCGCTTCCAGGCAACGATTGCGTTGCATTTGCGCGACACCGCTGGATTCGATCTGGCTACCGGCCAGTACGGATGTCAACGGATCGTCCGTTCGATGGTTTTGCATCGGGGGTATCCTCGTGGTTTGATGTGGCGTTGTATGGGTTACCAAAGCGACGACCGGGGATCGAACCCGGATTGGACTGGAAATCACAGCTATCCAACATGAACACGGAACTAAAATCGTGATTCACACTCTCCCGTTGAGAGTTACCGTCGCATGTGCCCGGCATCACACCGGGCCAAGGTCATCCGTGGATCGGCACCCGCTTGACCAGACGGGCGAAAGTGAGATCAGCCATATCGCGCTCTCACGGATTACGCGCCGAGCAGATTCCGGGGGTTCGGAAGTTTGAGCGGTGAAGAACAAATCCCGCTACGTCAATCTGCCCGGACTCATGCACAACATCAGGAGCCCTCGAGCATGCGAATGTCTTCATAGCCGGTGGGCCAGTGATCGGTTTGTCGGCAAGCCATAAGCCGTTCGATGGCGGCTTGATTGCTAACCTGGGCTATCGCCAGGGAGACGGGTGTTAACCGCCAGACACCGCAGCGATACGGTTCTTTTTTCTCAATGGCCACGATGTGAACCGGAACCTGAATGCCAATGACTTTGGCAAGCACCGCCTGGTAAAAGGCCAGTTGATTCATATAGCGATACCGCCTGGCATCAGCTTCAAACCATGTCAGATCATCACAGGTCTTAAGGTCGACAATACCGCGATGCGGATGCAGCCAGTCGAGTCGGATTTGGCAAGGCAAACCGCAGTAATCGGTGCGCATAACACCTTCGGCACGGCCATAGAGCAGCAGGTCCACAGCCTCGTCATTCATCGAAATCCCGCTGGCCATGTTTTCAATGAGATCAATCTGGTCATTGGACAGAACAGGTTTGCCCTGGATATCAGCCCACTCACGAAATGCCTTGGTGTTGGAACCGAAGGGACGACCTGTGGACGGATTGATCGGCCCACCCAGAGCAAATTCAGATTCATACACATCACGGCCTTCAAGAATCCGGCAGTGTGTTGCACGGCCAACCAGATAGGCACTCGAATCCTGATCTGCCATCAGGCCAGTGCGTTTCTTGTGATACAGCCACGGGCATTTCATAAAATCCAGAAGCTGGTGGCTGCTGAGAAAATCCTTGGCCTTGCCGTGGTATTCAGCGGCAGGTTCGGTTTCAAGGACGTCCAGGTCGATGTGGAGAGCATTGTCATTCATTGGGTCACCTCTTTGTTACCGGGTTCACTCTCTACATCTGCAGTTGGGGCAAAAGTGTTGCGCTCTTCATTCCAAACTTCCATACCGGCCTTGATAAACCGCTCACGGATGCGACCGATGATGCGACTCATGGAACAACGGTGAACCCCGATGCGGTCAGCTACTTCGCTTGGCGAATAGACCATCAGCAACCGGGCAATATGCTGGTCGCGTTTGGAAAGACGCGTAATCGCTGACTGCATGTCCAAACGCAGTGTGCTCAGATCTTGCTCGCTGAGTTGGCCTTGCCTTGGATCGTTGCCTGTGGGTTGAAACTCAGATGCCACTTCGTCAAAGCTCAATGGGGTGTCGGACGCATGGCGCAACTGCGTGCAACGTTGCCGCATGACGTAAAGGACATAGCGATCCAGCACGCGATTGATGAACGTCTCACGTTTGGCCAGGGACGGGTTGAACCGTCTGAACGCTGTGAGCAGTTCAATCACCATGTCGTTGCGAACGTCTTCCTGGTCCTCGTCGGACAGGTCGAACTGGAACCGCAACTTCTGAACACGAAAGTCAATTCGTGCCATCGCATAGTCGTCGATTGGTTGGGTTGTGGGGTTGGAAGAAGGGGTAAGGTTGGTGGGTAATGCCATCTGCAAAACTCCCGTACGAGGGTCAGTCATCGCGACCCACGGCGGGCCGCACCGACCTCCGGGCGTTTTGCAGATAATGGCGCAAAAAAATCTGCAAAAAATGCAAATGGTTATTCAGATGTCATTTGCGCGCACAAAAAAAGCTTTTGCACTTGCGCATTCTGGGCGTAACTGCAAAAGCTCGTTGGATTGGGCACGCGATGGCTACTTGCCGTAGCGTAAAATCTCCTCAGGATCGTTGGCGATTTCATAGAGTATCTTGAGCTGCGGATCAGCTCTAAAGCACCGGGTGATGTTGTGCGGCTGAAGTCCTGTCAACCTGGCCAATTCTGTCTTGGTCAGAAAGAGCACCAGCTTCGTGCCTCTGCCGGCATCACGGTTGAACACCACGCCATCTCGGGACGAACGGATATGCTCCAGCAGAGCGACCTTGACCTTTTCGGCCTTGGCCATCAATTCCGCACGCTTGGCCAAAGGTTTCTTTTTCCGGTAGTTGCTAGGCAGTGTGATCTGGACCATCTGGGCAAACCCCTGCATGTATTTTTCCCATGCAGGGGTTTCATAAAATGCATTGTCCTCGGGCTCGATCACTTCACTCAATGGCACGAACAGCATCTTCTTCGACCGGGCCCGCGCGTCGATCTGGCTATTCCAGTTCATGCGACTGGGCGTGAGTAGAATGGCACCGGGTCGGTCACAATGGGCTTGCAACTGCAACAACTCATCCCGAAGTATCCTTGGGTGTTGGCACAGCATCAGGTAAACCGGAAAACTCGCCGACTGTTGAGGCTCCCAGTTTCCGATCTGCAGGAACCGCGCATTCTGATCAACAGGTGTCTTGGCGATGTTGACACCATCCAACACCTTGCAGAGCATCGAACGCACATCCCGCAGATTCAACTGATATAAAACCGCATCGGCACTGGTCAGACGAAGACGATGCCGGTAGTCATCCGGATCGATGGCCACGACATCGTCCTGCGCATGACGGATGATCTTCATCGGTTGACCATGGCGACGCGGGTTCGGATAAGACGTGGCCATGACATCAAGCGGCTGGAGGAATGGCAGCACTGCATCCACGCAGTCGGTCGCCACCTGCTGCCATTCCACCATCACCGCAGTTCTGTCAGAGCGCGTCTCAAGCCATCGCCAAAACGGCTTCATCGGCATGGACTCCTTCGCCAGTGACTTTGACGAACCCACGCTTGGTCAGCCAATCATGAATCATCGAATTATCCGTCTCACGGTCAAACGTCGCGGTATTGGGCGGTGTGATTGTCACACAGCGTTCGCGCCCACCGACAAACGTGACCTTGAACTTGGCCTTGATCAGCCTGGTGCTGGACTGTTCGTCCTGCAGCTCGCGTTGCTGATGTTTTAAGGCCACAAACACGTCGTCCGCTCGCCGGATTTCAATATCTCGCTGATTGCTGCTGTGTTGAATGTGAAGCTCGTAGAGCACAATGCCGGTGATACCCGCTACATCAGCACACGTCAGTGAAGCGCGCGCGTTTTCAATCAGGGGCAGTAGTGAGTATTTTTCGATGATGTTGCCAAAGCAGAAGAAGTCATCATCAGCAAACAGGTGCCTGCCGAACAACTGGCAGTAGATTTCCCGTTCGCCTTTGGTGTCGGCATAGATCGCCAGTTCACCCGTTTGGGGGTAATAGATCAAGACATCGAATTTTTCAGGCCGATAGAAGACGCTGCCCGAATCGCCATCCACCTCCACCGTGCCTTCACGCTTGATGCGTTGTCCATGACGCACGAGGAACCAGAACCCATCCTCACGCGGGAAAGGGAAGACCCGCGCACCACGTCCTTTTTTCTTGAACTCGAACCATTTGTTTAGATCATTTTCCAACGCAATGACAGTGTCCGTCTCAGGAAACATCAGGCTCGGGCGATTCACCTCGGTGGTGAAGAACGACTGGAATGTCTTGGGGCGGACACGATTCTGCTCGGCATGAACACGTTCAAGAATATTCGGATCAATCAGCCATACGCGCAACGTCAGGTCTTCAGGCGTGGGGTCCTCAACACCCAGGTCGACGCCAAACTCCTGAATCTCCTCAAGGATGCGGTCGTAGCAATCGGCGTCGGCTAAGCCATCGACAAAAAAGAGAGCATCAAGCAATGATTCAGGCGTGTCGATACTCGGCGACATCAGAATTTTGGCCAGCGAGGTGTGATCAAAATGATCGGGGTTGGCTGGCCAGGACATGCCGCGCTGGCCCGTTAAAAAATCCCGGTAAGGATTAAGAAATTGCATCAACAGTTGGGTGTTGATCCGCTTGAGAATCGCGACGTTCGTAAAACGCTTGAGTCGTAATGTTTGAGCCACCAAGGACTCCTTCCCCCGCATCGGGCAGAACAGAAACAGATTGTCCCGGACCAATCCATGGCCCACTGCCAGTGCCAAGCAAGGTGTGTGCCAAAACGGCCAAATGATTAAAGGATGTTTTGGTGTTGAGTTATAAATCCCGGCACAGGCTAGCCTATCTGCCTTGACGTGCGTTCAGCCACAATAACCTGTCACTGTGGCAGACACGAGGCCAACTGCTTCCACAGACGCCGTTGCTTTCGCCAATCGAATTGAGCCACGATGGGGCGCACATCGCGCTCGGTGACTGGGTCCTTGCCTTGGGTGATGGGTGGTAGATGCAGGATGTCCTCCTGGATGTCCGGAGCCAGGTACAGCAGGTTCATGATCTGGGTGACGCGAGCGCGGGTGATGTAGCCCAACTCGGCCAACTGAGCCTGGTCGGCAATGGCACCTTCGTGGATGAGCCGATCGAACTTGATCGCCAATGCCATGAGGCGCGAAAGCCGTGGGACGCGATGATTCGGCGTGTCGCGGATCGGGGCGGGACCAGGCTTGAGCTCCCGCTTGCCCTTGTTGGCCGTCGCAAAATGAATCTTATGCAAAACAGTGTTGGACATCAGTGCTCCGTTGGTTTTCAGGTGACAGTGTGCTTATGCCAGCAGCGTGGTAAGTCAATGCAATGGTCTCGTCCTTGCCGTCATATTCGATGCGTTCAATCAGCAGGTGAACCAACTTGGCTTTGTCTGCTGGTGACATCGTCTCCCAAACCGGATGGAAGGATTCGATGGCACCCGTCAATTCATCTGGATTGAGCATGCGGTGGCGAATGGCGACGATCTGAGCATTGATCTCCTGGATAATTTCCTGCTGTTCATGAATTCGGCTCTGCAATTGATCCAATTGCCGCGTGGCCCGCTCGTCGTAACCGGCCCGTGCGGACAATTCACCAATCTGGCCGCTTAGCTGCTTGATCGTTTTCTCGACATCGGTGCGTTGTTTTTCGTGCTTGGTGATTTCATCCTGAAGATGGGCCTGCGTGGTGCAGAGCGCATCGTGCAGGATGTCCTGATCCTGGCCGAGATTTTTGATCTGCTCGACGACAAAATCCTCCAGCTGCTTGGCGGGTAAGGATGGGGCGGGGCACTCATCCCAGCCTTTTTTCTGAGCCTTGATGCAGACGTAGTACCGATACCGTTTGCTACCGCGTGTGGCAAAGTGATGGCTCATGGCACATCCACATGCCTTGCACCGCACCAGCCCTTTGAGCAAAGCGCCATGCTTGTTGCGGCTGTGTTTGCCCCCGGAATTCCGATTGCGTCGTAACAGCCCCTGGACACGGGCAAACAGGTCCTCGTCGATGATCGCTTCATGCTCGCCATCATGGATTTCGCTTTTGTATGTGATTTTTCCAAGGTAAACCACGTTGGTGAGTACTTTCTGCAAGGCGGATTTGTCATATTCCGCACCACCACGCATCGTGCCTTTCAAGGTTTCGTACTGCTTGGTCTTCCAGCCTCGCTTCTTGATGGCGCGAAGCGTGGGCAGCATTGAGCCGTTCTTCAGGTACATCTGATAGATGGAGCGGACCCTTTTAGCCTCCTCATCGTTTACCAGGATTCGCGTGCCACGTTTGTCGCGGACGCGGTCATAACCCAAAATCGGTGGGCCACCGGTCCATTTACCCTTGCGACGGGCCGCCGCAATCTTGTCCCGCGTGCGTTCGGAGATGATCTCACGTTCAAACTGGGCAAAACTCAACAGAATGTTCAACGTCAATCGGCCCATGCTGCTGGTCGTGTTGAACTGCTGCGTGACGCTGACAACCGACACTTTCTGAGCATCGAGCGACTCCATAATCTTGGCAAAGTCCATCAGGCTACGGCTGAGACGGTCGATTTTGTACACGATGATGCAATCAATTTTGCCTTCAGCGATATCATTCATCAGTCGCTGAAATGCCGGGCGATCTGTGTTGCCGCCAGAGAAACCCGCATCGTCATACCGCTCATCAAGGCATATCCAGCCCTCATGCTTCTGGCTACGGATGTAGGCTTCGCCGGAATCGCGTTGGGCATCGAGTGAATTGAAATCGAGATCGAGATTCTCATCCGTACTCTTGCGGGTGTAGATCGCACAGCGCACCGGATCGGGCTTATCCTGGCTCATTCAGATTCCTCGCTTGTCGCTATGTCGAAAAACTTGTACCCATTCCAATGCCCACCTGTGATTGCGTGGGCTACCGCAGACAGGCTCTTGTACCGCCTGCCATCGTAGGCAAACCCGTTATCAAGGACATCGACGACATATTGGTGGCCCTTGTAAACCCGTATGAGTTGGCCACCTGGCATCGGCAACCTTGCATCATGCGTTCTCTTGCCATATTTGCGTGCGGGTTGCTGGACATCGGCAGGTCGATCCAGCAAGGCCATTGCCATGTCCTTGGGTGGGATCACCCGCAAATCCTGATCGCGTGCCAGTTGCTTGGCACGGCGTTGGGCTCGTTCTGACAGGCCACCTTCAGCCAGGGCCTGGATACGCCATGCACACCGTCGGATCAGCCACTGCCTGTTGCAACTGCGAGACAGTTCGCCGTACAGATCCGCATACCGCTTCCGCAGTTGCCTGGGCGGCATGTGCTTCAAGGCCAACAGTTCGTTTTCAATGGGGGTTGGTTTCAATGCTCAAACGTCCTTTCTCACGTTGTTAACCGCTTGGTTGTGGACACACTGAGCCATTAACTGGCCGTGAGATCAAGGCCGCTTTGGACATTGGAGCAGATTTTTTGAGAGGTGGTTGTTGGGCCAGATGCCGGTGGCGATTCCGGCGTAGACATGGGGATATCGATGCCCTCATGCATTCTGGCAAGTTGACCTGCAAGCAGGTTGATGATCTGGCGACGACGCTGCTGAGCCGTCAGTACAGGCGTGGACTTCCGTGGCCGCATGGACAATTACCTCCGACATGCTGATTCGTGATTCGTGCAATCACTACATCTGCAGTTGGAGCGTTTTTGTTGCGCGGAGCATTTGAATTGTTTGTGTGTACATCCTCGGAAAGAAATGATATTTTACTTCATCAGTAGAATGTATTGAGTTCGTAGCATCACATTGGGTTTGATAATCATTCCGGGGACGTTGGCATTCACCGCTCGCCAAGATTCCGCGGCTGGGCAACTGAGCGGAAACGTTAGGCATAAGCACATGAAGCGTCGGAAGACCATTATCCTCGTCACCGTTGGCTTGACTGTTGCCTTAGGCGTCGTGTTTCGTATCTTCTGCGGCATTTTCGTGATTCAGCCAATTGGAGCTGTTCCCGATGGTGCCACTATCATCTACTGGCGTAGCGGCTTGAATTTGCCATTCGTTGCTTCCGCAGACGGTATCCTAGAAGACTCTGATGCCGGTGTATCTTTACTTGGTCGCGGTATTGTCCTTGCCAAGCTTGCGGAACCAATTCGCGAAAGAGAAATTACACGCTTCGTATACTCAGAGTGGCTGTATCTTTGGTCGACTGGGGGAAAGTCTTATGAGCATTGATGCCTAACCTCTCCACTTGCCAGACGCGACTAGAGCTCGTAGCATCACATTCGTCTTGTAAAATACTTCCGGGGTCTTGTCCTTAGCGGGTCTATCGGAGATACGTGATGACACAGTTCTTTACGGGTGACCCAACGCCACTACTAAAAGACCTTGGCGTTGACATCTCGCAGCCAGGCTTTTACGACGATCCTCGGTTCGTTGCACAAGAACAGTCAAATCCCGCATTTTTGGACTGCTATGCGTCTTTCGTTCGTCGGGTTGATCGAACTGCCGTATATGACCAAGAAGCGAGAGCCCGAATTCGAGCCGTCTGCGATTTCCTCTACAACCAGTTGGCGACCGATGGTAGATTGGGTGCCTGTGTCGATATATCCATGGGCGTCTCGCGCTTTCTGGAGCTCCTTGGTGTGTGGAACTACTGCGCCCAAGGTGGGATGACCATCGAGTTCCACGACTCAGTGGGATTATCAACCATCTATCTAGCACCGGTCGGCGGGACGCAGGACAAGGCTACTGGTCATGCATGGGTCGTTGCGCCACCATTTGAGATTGTGGACATATCCATAGGATTGCAGCCTTACAAGCGCGAGGTCGGCAATCTTCTACCGCATTACATACTGGCAGATTCAGTGCGCAAGACATCTGGGACCGTCAATGATTGGCTCGATCCTGATGACTACATGCACTTTGTACGTCGCTTCGGACGGAAACCAACAATGACTGATCTACAGAAGCTTGTGGGATCGGATGTGATCGACAGGTCCGTGCACTACGGCGTCCACTACGTGGATCATACCTCGTGCAAGATCAAATACCTGACTTGCGGTGTGAGTGCACCAAATGCGCCTTTTGAACGGATGGCGTGTCTGCAACTCAATGGCAGCAACACCACCGAATTGTGGGCCCACTTTCTTGAACAGTACCCAGAGTATAGGGCAGATCAGTCCTGAAAAGACGTGACCAGTCAAGGCTTGTGGCAACGCAAACAGTAACCTGTTGCCTACGCCGTCGCATTTCCCACTCGTCGGGAATATTAGGCGCGGGACAGACTCTCAAGCAGCCAAGACGCCCGCTTGTTGATGATGTCGGCCACGCGCTGGGCCATTGCCACATCGGTCGGCGCACTAAGAACGGTTTCATTCCGCAGTCCGTCGTGCGTCTTGCCGCAGAGAAGCTCGATGCGCTCACGCAGCATGGGCCAGCCCACGCTGGCTTCTTTGGCCATCTTCTGCCAGTGCTCGGGCGTGATTCTTTCGATGGATTCGCTCTTACCGATCTTCATGGCCGGGGTCTTGGACAGTTCCGGCCAGGCCAGCGTACAGACCAGATCGTACAAGGGCGCGAGTCGTCGGTTGCCCTTGTGATAAAGGATCGAGTAATTCTTGCCGTGGGCGTCGGCATTCCCGATCAGCACGTTGAAAATCAGGCCGTCCAGGAAGTCCCGGATGTCCAGTGCCGCGATGGTGGACCAGTCGCGGAGCAGGCCAATGCAGTCGCGCAGCAGCGGTCCACCTTCCTGCTGGTACTTCCGCTCCGGGGGAAAACCCAGGGCCTGGCAGAAATCCTCCTGATGAACGCGCGTGACCGAGCCATCCTCGTCGATGGTGCGATCATATCGTTGGACGACGATGCACGGTTTGTCTCCAGCCAAGCGGACGGACACCGAAGGAACGTTTAGGCCGATCGTTTTGGCCAGCGTCATGCAGAGGACTTCGACGGCCACCAGTCCGGGGAAATGATCGGGTTCCGGCTTGATGATGTGCGTGCTGGGCGTGTTGCCCAGTGGCAGCGCGACAACGGCATCCAGAATCAGCACCGGCAGCTTCGACTGCGCCCCGGCCAGAGAAAGCCGCAGCCCTTCGTGGCCCGCCAGCAGCGGGTGGCGGGGCAGTTCCGCGACGATCTCTTCCAGTTCCTTCTCGCTTAATTCACGCACGCGCCGCTCGCCCACGGTCGGAGGCGGCGAGTCTTCCGGTAACAGGCTGACCGCCCCGGCGCATTCGCCGCCAATGCGTTCGAGCATGGCGAAATCGTTGCGTTCGCTGATGCCCAGGATGGCGGCGATCTGTTGCCTGGGTCCCTCATCAGGGAGAATGCCCGCGAAGAACGGACGGGCATGTTTTCCCCGAAATGATTCGCTTTGCAGCGGCAGCGACCGCGAAAGAGGCATGGCGTTCGGTCTGCCCAGCCATTGCTGAGCGTAACGGAACTCAAGAAGCCCGCTGTCATCCTGGTCGAGTGTTCCGACCTGCTCGCCATTGAGATGGACCGTCAGCCGTTTCATGGCATCATGCTCTCCGTTGCATTGCCGCCCATCGTCGTCAGCTCGATGGCCAGTCCCAGCGATTGGAGGACCTGCAGTGTCTTACCTATTTGACAGGTAGGCTTGCCTTTCTCCAAGTCGACGATGAACCGCAGCCCCGTACCACAGGTCATGGCCAATTCTTTCTGGGTGATCTTCAACTGCTTTCGCCGCGTTCGGATCACCGCTCCGAGTTGTGTTGTCGTTTGGGTCTTCATGGTGTTCCCGATCGGTAATATATCGGCCACTGACCGGTCAATCAATAGAAATTTTACCGATCGGTAAAACATTTCCCAAAACGGCCAGTTTGGGTTGGAATATTCCCGATCGGTGTATTTTACAACCGAATGGGGGCTTAACCACAAGCGGGTACGTTGTTCACGTCACCTTCTCACTGGCGACTTGAGCCGCCAGGTTCTACATGCGTAACGATCCGCAGGCTCCAACACCATTGCGTGTTCGGTACGGCAATCACCTTGCAAAATCCTGGCAGGTTTGAAATTGAGCGTCACAGGATGAGAAATCCGTCAGTGTCTCGACGGACTGGCGAGTGTAGATGGCGTAGCGGATGGGCTTGGGCTTGGGTGGTCCGTAAAGCGCTCGCTCAAGAATTGGGTTGCGTGGTTGAGTCATCGTCCCGGTATATGCTCATCACATTGGCAACAAGGTTACCTCACGGCGAGACATTGGATAGTTGTTCCAATGTAGTCAACCATTCATTGAAATGCCGGCACTTTTCTCGAAGCGTTTGCAGGCCGATTTTTCCTGCTACAGCCACACCAGCCGTCACCTTGTCATATTCAGGTATTTCGTTGAGGATTCGCTTGGAGGGGGCAGTCATGGGGTCGTCATTAATCAACTCGGGATTTTGGTTGACCACCATGGCAATCAGGTTGTTGATCGGGCGGTCATGCTCCAGATATTCCCAATCGAGTTGTTGTGGGTCTGCCAGAATCAACGCTTCAAACTCATGCAACTGGATATAAGGAATGAATCGCCTACTGGCGAGATCGCTGGCCATGGATTCTTCAAGAATCCGAATGCATTCATACTTGTCGGTTTGTTTTTTGGCTTGCGTGTATCCAGGAAAATCATTAGGCAAAGCATAGAGATCAAACATAGTGGAGAATCGGCACTCGGCATGCTTATCTTCCTTGAGCCAATTCTGAATATCCTTCTTGGCTTTTTGGTAGCTCAACAAACCACCACGATATTCCTTGGCGGCTCGATTGTCTTTACTGGTCAAAACACGGCGAGCATCAACCAGAACATCATAACGGGCTAAGTGCGGGGTGAGTACATTTTTCACGAAAGCCTGTTCTGCGTGACCTTCAGCGGTGATGTGCAGGCGGATCATGGCTGACCTCCCAGCACATTTTTCTCCCATAGTTCGGAGAGACTGTAGCGATCAAGCCAGTCTTTCAACTGTTCTGAATCCATCGTCTTGAAAATGGAACAGTTCTTTTCATCATTCCGCTCGACGACAACAAGATCATCTGCTGAAAACTCATCCACCAGACGCGTGGACTGGGTGGCCAGCAGCAATTGTGTTTTTTGTGCTGCGGAACGAACGATTCCCGCCAGTTCAGCAATCGCAGCGGGATGGAGCCCCAACTCCGGTTCATCCAATACGATGAACTTGGGCAACAGATCCGGGGGTTGCAAAAGAAGCGTTACCAAGGCCATGAAACGTAGTGATCCATCGGATATCTGATCGGGGTCAAAGAGATAGTCGCTGCCGGAAGCATCCTTCCAGTTCAAACGGACATAGTCCTTGTTGCCAGGGATTGGCTCAAGGTCAAAGTCTCCGAATTGGGGCATGACCCGCTGGATATGCCGGACAATGCGTTCGTAATATTTTGTGTACTTGTTATGGTCCTTGAGCATTTTCAGGAAGGCTGCCAGATTACCTGCATCACTGCGGAGATACTTTGCATCATCAACATAACCACGATCCTTGATCTTTGCGGTGTCTGACGTGTCATGGAATTGGTACGTGCGGATGCCGGACAACAGGCCGTGGAGCACTTTGCTGGTTTGCTGTTTATCTTTTTTAAGTTCGGACTCAGCTCCTCCGGATTCCAGAAAGTACTGCTGTGGTTTGGACTCACCGATTTTGTGATAAGTAATTTTTTCGCCACTGATGAATAAGCGATCAGGCAAACCGTATGACAGCTTCACCTCGTATGTGTCGTGAGCAGCGTCATCTTCAAACTTCAGTTCAAATGAAATGGACTCGGTTTGTTTGGGGCCGTAGAACAGCAATCGACTAACACCTTGTTTGCCAACATACTGTTGGAGAGCACCAGTCGTCATGTAATTTAGCATCTTGAAAAACGACACCAAGTTGCTTTTGCCCGAACCATTGGCTCCCAGCAGGACCGTCACATCGCGGAGCGGAATGATTTGGCCATCCTGCCCGTCGATGGACTTGTATCCTTTTAAATGTATTTCGTGTAATTTCATGACCATCTCCACACGCCGCTATTTGTCCAGTACTTTGTACCTGTAAAGCCACTCACTTGCCAATCGTCAACGAGAAGTATGTACCTTGCTCTTTTGTTCGATACTCCGCGTTTAACAGCAGGCCACCCCGGACTGTACGGCCTTGTTAACCCGTACTGCGTCCAGGCGGTGAGAGTCTGAGAATTGGGCCCAAAATCATCCTGACCCGGAAAATCGCGGTTAACAGGATGGAGAATCTGGTGGCGAGATCTCGCCCAGCAACACTCCCATATCTCTTGCACACAGCGACTTATAGCGCGACTTTTTCCGGTCACATCACAAGCAAAAAATAAGCCCGCATCAATTTGACGCGGGCTTCAAAACTCCTCCGACTGGACTCGAACCAGTAACCTAGCGGTTAACAGCCGCTCGCTCTACCAATTGAGCTACAGAGGATCAATTGAGACGGATAAGATAACAAACTGACAGAGACTTGCAAGTCCATCTGACAAAATTTTTCATCCAAATGTCACCTTTTTAATGCGTCAAGACACAGTGCTTCTGATGAGGGTAAACGTGGGTTTGCCATAAGTCCTTAAAAGGAGCAAGTTCATGTCTAAAATAATGTTATGGGCATTGGTGATCACGCTGTCCATCGCTGGTGTCGGAGCAACGGTGGCGGCAGAATCCGGGGCCTTGGGATCAGGACAAAGCTGGCGGAACCTGCCTGGGGGAAGGCTGTTACAGGGGCAGATCGGGCGGTTAATGTCGCTGCGGGCAGAGTTGAATCTCAGTGATGAGCAACGCAGCCAGATTCGCCAAATGCCCCACTCCAAGAAGTCGCAGATCAGCAAGTTGCTAACCCAACTGGTCGAGCAACGCAGCACGTTACGAGACATGGCAATACAGGAAACACCAGACAAGAAAACCATCCAGAAAACCTCGGATCAGATGGCAAAGACCGTCGCTCAAGCAGCAATACTTGGCGGGGAACTGAGGCAGAAAATCATGACTGTCATGGACGATGAACAACGTTTGATTCTGGCTGCCGTCCAGTCGGATCGACAGGATGCGATGGACAAGTGGCTAAGCGAACTGGCTCAACCATGATCAAACCATTGACATCGATGCACCTCATTTGGCATGTCGTATCTGATTTACAGAGACTTAGAATACAGAGCTGTCCCCTGTTGATTGTGCGTCCGAGATGAACCAGATCGACATGCACGACATCCAATCATCGTGTGAAGGCGATCAGCAGGCTTACGAGCGAATCATCAAGCGACATCAACATGCCCTGCCCAAGCATCTGTGGCGGTTTACATGTGACGACTGGAGCTTGAGGAGTTGGTTCAGGAAACATTCGTCCAGGCATGGTAGTCCCTGCACACCTACCGTCAACAGGCGCCGTTGCGACATTAGCTGATGCGGATCGCAACGCGTGCGGGTTATCGCTACTGGAAAAAACGTTGGCGGTATGCTCAAATCGACGATGATGCAGCACAGCGACTGTAGGCATCCCCCAACACAGGACAACACGACCGATGAAGTAGCAGAGTACGTGCATCACCTGCTTGGCCAGCTCGCCCCGGGGGATCGCATGATTATGACCACAGCAGTCTCTGCTGCTGCGGCCGTAACCATCGGTCTTTTGCGTCTGGGGATTTATCAGCAGTTGACCGACCCGTTTGCGGATTTTCTGATCCAGATGTCAGAGAGCCTCCAGTGAGCGAACAAGCCAACGATCAACCGATGCACGCTACGGATCCAACGTCTACCCCAATGCGACCAGCCAACCAGCATCGCGGTGTTTCGAATCATGGACGCCCCAGGCGATGGGTGCACATCGTCTTTCTTCTGGTGATCTTTTTCAACGGCATGGTCCCTGTGGTGGTCTGATGCTTTACGGCATTGTTCATCGCATGCGTTCCCATTTAGCTGATCCGCAGGCCCGTGAAGCAACATGGACTCATCCTATTTCGCGACGTCTTGCTCTGGATGATGCACAAAACAAGCGCTCCAGAAAGTGATGCTCGAATCCTCTTTGCATTTTGAAACGTTGCGTCAGGAGATGCATCCCAAAATCCATCATGAGCTTGATCGCATGGCTGCGGAAGTCACAAAGGTCCTGCCCGAAGACAAAGCCAAGACGTGGCAAACGCAATTTACAAACCTTAGACAAACCTGGTTCCCCACCCGCATGCATCAGTCATCATCCCCATCCGAATCGTCCAGCCCACCTGAGTGATGAGCAAGCTTAACCCTCCCCCCATGCCATCCTCCCAACCTGAGTTTATAATCAAGAATATTGCCTGTTTTGGCTAGAGATGCGTGATTAGGGTTTTGGGATTAGGGTTGTTAGATGGAAGTCTCTTGGCTTGGCTTGTTTTGCCTTGTCGTAATCCCTAATCCCTTTTCAACGCGTTCAATGCTTAAACAAAACTCAGGTTACCGAGTTCTATTCTGTCATCTCACTGGCAATTCACGCCACCAGGAGCCCCATATGATCTTGGCCAGCCCAACGCCCATCATGGCCTTCACAACAAATCGCGCAAGTACTTTTTATCACGGCAAATCGATCTCGGCTTGATTATGACAATTCGTTCATGATGTAACGGTTATAACGAATAGGTCGTTTGTTTTTTTGTCGGACCCCTTCAAATTCACATTGTCTTCACATGATTTTTCATACAATGTGCAACGTTGAATGTGCGTTTTATCGGGCGTTTACGGATGCTCGTTCAACTAGGGGGACTTCTACCAGTACACAATCAAGTCCCCGTGATGCATGTTTGATCATGTGATCCTGTGCATTTGGCACGAGATCGTTGTATGCATTGTCAGAACGGTTTTGATGATGCCCGGGAAAACAAATTTGGATATCGCTTTGAGGTTTCGGGAAAAGACTTCAAGGCTGTGGACAAGGATCGTTGTTGACGCACGATTCATTCCATGGGGATATCCGGGAGATGCAACATGTCTGCAAGTTCCGTTGCGTATGAGTACTGCCAACGTCTGATCCATCGCTTTGCTGAAAACCGCAAGACGCTGACCAGCAAATTCAAACGATCCAATCGCCATCAAGCGGATAACGCGATGGTCGAAGCCCTGGAAAACCGCATCCTGCTTTCAGGCTCCGATGTCGCGGTGGCTTACGTGGATGACGATTGGGCAGCCCTTTCAATCGGCGTTGATCCGGATGGTGACGGCCCTGCTGGTGAATATGGCGTGGATGCCTTTGCCTCCATCCAGGACGCCATCGACAACCTCGCTGCCGATGGCACGATTCACGTTGCAGACGGGACCTACACCGAGAACCTGAGCATCACGCAGAATCTCACCCTGCTCTCGGACAACGGCCGCGATGTCACCTTCATCAACGGCCTATCCGGCGAAGGTGCCTCAGGTGCCATCACCATCTCCAATGCCACCACCGATGTGCAGATCGGTGACATTAATCAGGGCTTTAGCATCCTCGGTATCGACAACGGTAACGCTGCTGTTGAAAACGCTGCGGTCTACCTGCAGGGTTCACACTCAGGCATGTCCATCATCGGTAATGAGATCATTGCCAACGGCGATCACGGCCTGCTCACAGAGTATTCTGCTGCTATCACCAACATGACCGTCGACAGCAACATCTTCTCCGGTCAGACATTCGTCGGCGTCAATCCCGGTGGTGAAGGTTTCAGCCAGCAATTCTCACTGGATAACGTTCCTCGCCAACTTGTCGCTTTTGGCGGTGGCGCCACTTCGAACAATAACTTTATCGCCTTCACCAACAACGACATCACCGGCACCGCAGGCGGCGTCAACATTAATGGTGACGAACAAGGCAACAGCCTGGTCACCATCGACACTCAAAATTCCATCATCACCGGCAACACCTTCGAAGGCACCACCACACGCTATGGCGCAGCCCTGCGCGCTCGCGGCAGCGGTAACGCCACCATCACCGGCAATACGTTCATCAGCACGTACATGGGTGAAAACACATCCATGCTCTACACCGATACGAACACCATTAATTCGGTGTATCCCGGTTTGATCAATAAAATCGTTGAGTTCGAAAATGACTTTGATGGTGGTGCATACATCAGCGGTGGTAGCACCGTGACCACCGGCATCGAAGGCATCATCGAAAACGCAGTTGCCGGAACCATCATTCATGTACTCGCTGGCAATTATGATGCTGACATCACCATCAGCCAGAATGACATTACTGTGTACGGCCCCCATAGTGAATTTACCAAACTGGATTCTGGTAGACGCGCAATCGATGGTGAAGCCGAAATCACCGGCGGGTTCCGCGTTCAAGGTGACGATGTGACACTCGCAGGACTAACCATCCTCAATGGCATCGGGCCTGCAGGCATTGGTGACATCACAGCGGTCCATCTGGCAGCCGGCACCACCGGTCACACAATTGCCAATAACGCCATCATCGGTACGGATGCAGCAGGTTCACGTGGCATTGTCGCTTCAAGTCCAGTTGGTTCATTCACTGTCGTGAACAACGACATCTCTGCTTGGACCAGTGGCATGTATATCAACCCTGGTAGCGATGGCGTGCAGGTACTCAACAATATCATTCACGACAACTTTGTGGGCATGTCTGCCGACAACGCAATCAATCTCTCCGTAGCCAATAACTTTTTCACAAATAACAGCTATGAACATATCGGTCTTGGCACGCCTGGCGCAGGCGTGGTGATCACCGAAAACAGCTTTGATGCCAACAGCCCGTCGGTTTCCAACTACGGCGGTGTGGAAGTTGATGCGTCAACCAACTGGTGGGGAACCACTGATCTGGCGTTGATCGGGGTCAACCTTACTACCAATGCTTCAAGTGATGTGGACTACTCCCCCATTCTTAACGATGGTACCGATTTATATACATACCCTGAGCATTATTACTTGCCAGATTATTACGGCTTCCAACCCGATACCGGTAACGTCACAGTCCACACACAGGGTTCACAGGATACTGGCTCTGTCATTCAGGAAGCATTAGACGCCCTGTCCAACGGCGACACGCTTATCCTCGACGGCGACTACACCGGCGATATCACCATTGGCAACGGGCTGATCGTTGGGGGGGATTTCACCACCGATGGCCAGTTGATCCTCGAAGACGGTGCAACCCTCGCCCCCGGCAATTCCCCGGCTATCGTCAATGTCGGTGGTCTTGCCATGGGCACCGGTGAAACACTGGCGATCGAACTCTTTGGCACAACTGCTGGCACCGAGCACGATCAAGTCAATGTCACCGGCACGGTCGATATCACCGACAGTACCCTCGACCTCACTCTCGGTTACTATCCCACCACTTCCGGTGCCAGCTTCACCATCATCAACAACGATGATGTCGACAGCATCGTCGGAACCTTCGCAGGTTTGGCCGAAGGTGCAACCTTCACCCTCAACTACGGCGGTGTCGATTTTGATGCGAGCATCACCTACGTTGGTGGCGATGGCAACGATGTGGTGATCACCACCGATAGCTATGCGATCACCGATGTCTACGTCGATGACGACTGGGCAGGACTCTCCGTCGGTGATGATCCCGATGGTGTTGGTCCATTGCAGGGTATTGGCTTTGACGCCTTTGCCAATATTCAGGATGCCATTGATGCAGTCAATCCACGCGGCAATGTCTATGTTGCTGCTGGACACTATGTAATTGACAGCACGATTACGACCAACAAATCCGTCAACCTGATTGGTGCGCAAGCGGATAACGACCCGCGTACAGAAGCAGGACTGCGTACGGCTGGTGATGCAAATGAGAGTGTTATTGATGGTAACGGCTTGGTCGACAATCTGATTGATCTGTCATTTGGTGTCATTACCATCAACGGTTTTGAGTTCCGTGAAAGTACAGATGCAGCGGTCCATTCGGATCACACGGGCAATGCGACCATTTCCAACAACATCATTCACGACTCTGATAATTACGGCATTGAAATCATCAGCCCTGCATTCACCACAACGATCCAAAACAATCTGATCTTTAACACAGGTAACGATGGGATTACAGCCACCAGCAGACATGGAATACCACAGATTCTTGACAATGAACTGCACAACATCACCGCATCAATCGCGGCAATTCATGTCTATGATTCAAATTCTGCACTTATTGACGGCAATATCGTCCGTGACGTGCTGGCTGGCGATGGTATTCGTGCAGGTAACATCACGCCTGGCACTGGGGGATTTGGTGGCAGTACAACAATCACGAACAATACCGTCTATAACATCGCTGGTGATGGGATTGCCAGTTATGGTGAAGCCCAACGTTTCTACTTCAATGAAGTCTACAACACATCTGGCCCAAACGGCGGTATCTATGCGACTCGTGTCGCCAGCACGAATATCCAAAACAATTACGTTCACGACAATGTCTATGGCATTTCCGTGGGTTCTGGTGACTGGATTCGATTGGATAATAACACCCTCGAAAACAACAGTTCAGGACATGTCCTGATTGACAGCAGCTTTGGTGGGAATGGTGAACTTTTTAGCATTTATTACAGCAGCTTTGACACCAACAGTCAGGCAATCATCAACAATTGCATAGCTTTAACGGCCCCAATTTCCCTAAACTGGTTCGGGACCACCGACCTGTCGATCATCGCCAGCAATCTTGCCGGCTCTGTTTATTACAATCCCATCCTGGTTTCTGGAATAGATACAGACGCAAATGCCATCGGCTTTCAACCTGACACATCGGCATTGATTGTCCATACAAATGGCAGAGGTATTAACAGAATTTCAATCGGTGTTAAGTATGTCGATCCCAATGGCACAGTTACCGTTACTCAAGGCGACTACACGGACTCCGTCACCGTCGACAACGGCATCCGTCTTGAAGGCAAATTCAACCTCGACGGCACATTAACCTTTGTAGATGGTGCGACATTCGCCCCCGGCAACTCTCCCACCATCGTCAACACTGGCGATCTGTCAATGACCACCGGAACCACGTTGGAAATCGAACTCTTCGGTACCACGCCCGGCAGTGAGTATGACCAGGTCAATGTCACCGGCACCGTCGACATCACCGATGCAACACTGGACCTGTCACTTGGTTACCTTCCTTCATCCGGTGATCAATTCACCATCATCAACAATGATGCGACTGATGCCATTACCGGTACATTTTCTGGTTTGGCTGAAGGTGATACGGTTACGGCCAATTACAACGGCGTCGACTTTGACTTGACCATCAGCTATGTCGGAGGAGACGGCAATGATGTCGTCCTCTCACTGGATAACACAATCTACGATGTGATTTACGTTGATGATGATTGGACTGGCACGGGTTTTGGCAACGATCCAGATGCTGGTGGCCCTGCTTCAATCTACGGTGTCAATGCGTTTGATAACATTTCAGATGCTATCGCAGCTGTCAATGCTGGTGGAACGATCCACATCGCTGCAGGCGATTACGATCAAGGCACGATCAATCTCAACAAGGATGGCGTTACTCTGACAGGTGCACAGGCAGGTACCAATGCCAGCAGCCGTGACAATGTCGACGTCACCGATGAAACCGTCATCCATGGCACGATTGTCGTCGGCCATGATGTCACCGGCGCAACCATCGACGGTCTGTTCATGCAGGACTTCACCAACAGCTCTGCGGAATACTTCGGCGTCTTCGTCAGTGGCGGTGCAGATCAGACCACCGTTCAGAACGTCTACTTCCAGGGGACGGCGCCCGATGTGCTACAAAACGGCATCGTCACCAGCATCGCAGGCACCACCAACAACGTCTTCACCCAAAACGTCTACAACAACACCTACTACGGCGTCTATCTCAACCCCAACTCGGTGGGCAACGAGATTTCCGACAGCCTGATCACCAACACGCGAATTGGCTATGTCATCGACACCGCTGAAAACACCACCGTCACCGGCAACACCTTTGACAGTTCCACCGGTGTTTACTTCTGGGATGGTGGTACGGCAAGCGTCGGCGATAACACCGGCGTGACCATCGAAAACAACACGTTCCAAAACGGCACCGGCATCCGCGATTCCTATGTCACCGTCAATGACCCGGGCCTCACCGTGGACCTGTCCAACAATACCTTCGATGGCAAACTTCCCTCTGCCATGTCACTGAGTGAACTCTTTGATCTGGAAGACAGGATCACCCATGCCATCGACGATGCAGCGTATGATTCACTGGGCATCGTCGTGGCAGACAACCTCTATGTCACCCAACTCAGTAGTTCAATCCAGAACGGCATCGACGCAGCGACAGCAGGCGACACGCTCTACGTACAGGCCGGCACGTTCACCGAAAATCTCACCGTGGACAAAACCCTGCAGATTCTCGGTGCAGGCAGCGGCTTGACCATTCTCGAAGCTGGCAACGATGTCGGTATCAATGTCACCACGGGTGGCACCAGTGCAGCGGAAGCAGACCGACTGCTCATCAACGGCATGACCATCAACAACGCAGCCTCCATGGGCATCGACATTGATGGCACCGTCTCCTACATCACCATCGACGATGTCGACGTCAATGTCGATGGCGTCAGCCGCACCGACTACGGCATCAACATTGCAGCCACCGCTGATGTCACCGACCTGCTCATCGACAACTCAAACTTCTCGACCAACTCCGAAGGTGCCGGCATGCATGTGCATGGCAGTGTCGATGGCCTGACCATCATTGATTCGCATTTCGATGGCAATAACATCGGCTTCTATGCCTTCCAGGTCGATGGTTCGGATACCGTCCTCAACAACGTGGACATCTCCGACACGTCATTCAGCAACAACACCTACAAGGGCATGTACATTGAAAAACTCAGTAACGCCCTGCTGGATAACATCACCATCAACAACTCCGGTACGCTTAGTGGCACGGCAGACGGCCTTGCAGGTTATGAAGTCTGGCCGACTGGTATTGACCTGAATCTCAAGTATTACGATTACGAAAATATCACGATTCAGAATTCAAGCATTACCGACTCAGGTACCGCCAACCCAGCCAATGGTGCAGGCCTTGCAGTCAAAACCCGTGATGACGGCAGCTACGCGACGCATCCGGCTACACTGAACGGCCTGACCGTCGTCAATAACTTTATCAACGGTTCTCAAACAGCCATACGTGTGGGGGAACCCGGCAAAGGCAATACGGGTTTATCCAACGTCAGTATGGACTTCAACGATCTTTCCGGATCACTGACCGAGAACATCATTGACAACCAATCCATTGATGACGTCAATGCTTCGGCAAACTGGTTTGGCACAGCCGACCTGACCAGCATTGCCAATGCCATCATTGGGGCTGTAGATTTTTCGCCGATCATCGAAACCGGCATAGATACGCAACCTGGTACAAACGGCTTCCAGCCGGACCTTTCTGCGTTGACGGTTCATCTTGATGGCTCGCAAGTAACGGGGCTGATCACTGAAGCAATGAGCCTTATCGCTGACAACGGCATCATCACTGTCGATTCGGGAACATACACAGACAATGTGACGATTGGTAGTGCTGTAACGATTCAAGGTGATTTCGACATTGATGGCACGTTGACTTTAACGGATGGCGCCGTCTTCGCTCCCGGCAACTCCCCTGCGATCGTCAACACCGGTGATCTGAGCATGACTGCGGGTACGACCCTTGAGATCGAACTCGACGGCCCAACCGTTGGCACGGAATACGACCAAGTCAACGTCACCGGCACGGTCGACATCACCGACGCCACACTCGACGTTGCACTCAATCACTTACCGTCATCAGCCAACGAATTCGTCATCGTCAACAACGACGGTGCGGATGCTGTCGTCGGAACCTTCGATGGACTGGCTGAAGGTGACACCATCACCATCGATGGCATCGTCCTGACCATCAGCTACGTCGGCGGTGATGGCAATGACATCTCTCTTTCAACCGCAAGTAACTTCGATGTGATTTACGTCGATGACGATTGGTCCGGCACCGACTTCGGAAATGATCCCGATGCAGGTGGTCCAGCAGGTCTCTACGGCGTGAATGCATTCGATAACATCAACGACGCAATGGATGCGGTCAACACAGGTGGAACCATCTACGTCCTGACAGGCAGCTACACCGAAGGTGTGAGCATTGACAAGTCCGTCAACCTGCTGGGGGCCAATGCGGATGTCGATCCGACCAACAGTGGCGTGCGCAACGCTGAATCCACCATCATCGGTAATGTCAACATCGTTTCTGACGATGTGGTCTTCAACGGTTTTGAACTCACCGACTACAACTACAACGGTCTGACCATCGGCGGGCAGGTCTCCAACATTGTCATCAGCAACAACTACATCCACGATTCAATCGGTGGCAACACCGCAATTCTGCTGTCTCCCGACGCAGATGAAACACCCAATGGTGAAGTCGTTGCCCTGACCAACATCGATATTTTCAACAACTACGTGGTGACCAACAGTTCCATCAACAACCAGGTCGGCATCCGCTTCAGTGGTCCGGCTTACACGCATCAGGTGCAGTACAACCAGGTCACCATCGATAGCAACGAAATCACCGGCACAGGTGTCGGGCACTATGGTATCTTCTCCGGTTCCAATCCTGCTGGCTATTCCATGCAGGATGCAGTGATCACCAACAACTACATCCACGATGTGGCAAGCGGGATCAACCTGGGCAATATGTTCAACGGCCTTGTCGATAACAACCTCATCGATGGCACCTCAGGCACCGGTGCATCACTGGGCGTCATCGACGGCACGATCTCAAACAACACCTTTGCCAACGTCGGCAGCCAACTGACCGAAGGTGGCACCGCTGCCATCGGTATTTGGGGGACGGAATATGGTTTCACCGCCACCACCAATGCCACCCTCACCGGCAATGTCATTTACTTTAACGACAATGCCAACGCCACCATCAGCGGTGTCTACACGCGTGAAGGTGCAGACAGTGACAATATCCACATCAACGAGAACAGCTTCATCAATGGCGGTCAAAGTGCAGACGCCTTTGCGGTGGCCAACTGGTCCATGGATGACGGCATGCTCGATGCTTCCAACAACTGGTGGTCCACAACCGATGCCAGCGAAGTTGCAGCACTGACTTCTGATTCATATGAAGAAGAAACCTCACCGGGTGTCTTTGAAACCTTCACCAGTGGTGACGTTGACTCCTCCCCGTTCCTTGAATCGGGCACGGATATCGACGGCTCAACCGCAGGCTTTCAGGGTGACTTCTCTTCATTGACCGTGCACACCTTTGGCGCTCAGACCGATGGCTTGATCCAGGAAGGTATTGATGATGTCGATGTCAACGGCACCGTACATGTCGCAGCAGGCACCTATGCGGAACACGACATCGTCGTAGACAAAGCCGTCTCCATCGTGGGTGAAGGCTCAGATGTTGTGACCGTAGATCATCACTACTATCAGTCCGGCCACTACACCACTGGTTTTGATATTCAGTCTGATGACATCAACATCTCTGGCATGACGCTTGAAAATGCAGTCTACACCATCAATGTCTTTGAACAGGATATCACCAACCTATCACTCTCTGATGTGGTTATCCAAAAAACGCAAAGTGTTTACTATGCTCCCACTGCTATCAGAATCAATGATTCAATTGCAAGTAACATCAATATCGATCACGTTGAATTCTATGAAATGTATAAAGGTATCAGTGTCGGCGGATCAGCAGGCAACATTGTGAATGGCTTATCCATTACAAATTCAAAATTCATTTCAACTGATCCGTTCAGAAACAACGTCGGCATTTCGACTGCTGCCCCACTTACCAATCTGGTGATTACAGATTCGCTGTTTTCCGGCAATAAAACCGGGATTACCAGCTCATTAAATGGCGACACACTTATTGAAAACAACACGTTTAGCGAAAATAACTTTGGCATCTTATTTACCAAGGGTTCTGCTGCTTCCATCGATGAAGACGGCGAAGTTATCGTCAATAACAATCAATTTACGAATAATGCATATGCTGCGTTACGAACCGTCGTATTCAGCGATTTATCAAACAGAACACTTGATGTCCCAATCACCATTCGTAACAACACAATAACGCAAGACGTTTCTCTGTATACGATCTACCCCTATCAATTCGCAATCGATATTTCTTTGATGTCAGGCCCGACACATGAAACGATTAACATCATCGAAAACAATATCACCTTAACTGGAACGCCCGACTCAAAGGAATATGGCGCGATTGCAGTTCGTGGCGGTCTCACTGACGTAAACATCGAACGCAATACGTTAGAAGGCGGTAACATCGGATCCTATCCCGGATTGGTTGCAACATCCGGTATCGTGCTTTCGACAAATCATGTTGATGAAGGCTATGCTGCATACATAGGTGAATTCGATAGTTCAGACAGCCTGTATATTGCAAACAACTTCATCAATAACTTTGATGCTGCTTTTTCCATCATTGAGAACTCGGGGTATATCAGCCCGTCATACTTAAGCTCTCTTCCCACTGACGCACAGGTGGTTCTGTATAACAACGACCTTTCAGGCAACACAGCAGGCATTGTTGCGCTTGAGTCGGGAGAAACGATTGATGCATCAAACAACTGGTGGGGCTCAACGGATGTCTCAACCGTGGCCGGTATGATGTCAGGCAATGTCGACTTCTCCCCATTCCTCGAATCGGGTACTGACACCGATCTGGCTACTGAAGGTTTCCAGGGTGACTTCTCCGTCCTGACCGCTCATGACGAAGGTGCACAAACCAGCAACATCATTTATGAAGCCATTCGTGCAGTGGATACCAACGGCACAGTGCATGTGGACGCAGGTACCTATCAGACATCTTCCTATCACGTGAAACCAGCAGATGAAATCGATGGTCCCATTGTTACCGAATATCCACATCTCTACGTTGACAAGGCGGTAAATCTGCTTGGTGCCAATGCAGGTATCAACCCCAACACCGAATCACGTGGCGAAGAAACCACCATCCTTGGCAGCATCGTCATCGCTGCCCCGTACGTCAACTTGGATGGCTTCGAGTTGACAGGTGATGTGGACGAATACTCCCAGACTAATATCCTTGGCAAACTCTATCTTGCCAGCGGCATAGGTGGGACGACGCTGCAAAACCTCTACATTCACGATGTCGATTTCGGTGAAGTCCCAGTTTACAGCAATGAAGTTATCATTCTGAGTTCCAGTGCAGACACCACCATCATTGACAACAATATCCAAGGCGGTATGACGTTCTATCACAACTCACTCTCATCCACTAGTACTGGATCATGGTCAAGCACCCTGATTAAGGACAATGTCATTGGTGGCATCGGCAGCAGCAATCGCTATGGCAACTACTCCTGGTACTACGACTTCTATAGCCTTCAAATCCTGGATAATCAGCTCGGCAGCATCTCGCTGCGTTCACTCAATGATGCACTGATTGATGGTAATACTTTCTCAGGCGGCATTTCAGCCACCGGTTCAGGCACCATCTCCAACAATGACCTTCGTGCAGGTGGGGCTCTGTACCTGGGACTCAGTGACTCGATCAAGCAGAATGCCGGTGCCACGTTTGATATTACCCACAACTTCTTTACCTACAACACCAGTACCGATATCGCTGAAACAGCAGTCATCTACCTCAACCGTTGGGCAGGTGCCAGTTCGATTCATATCAATGAAAACAGTTTCACCGATGGTGGTGCTCGTAATGACGCCAATGCCGTGATCAATCGCGATTTGGACGACCATGTTCTTGATCTTTCCAACAACTGGTGGGATACGACGGACATCAACCAAATCGTCGACCTAACCTATAACCTGACAAGCCAAGGCAGTGAAAACTATGCCGGCCTCGTCGACACCAGCCCGTTCCTCGAATCCGGTACCGACACCGATCTGATTACCCCCGGCTTCCAAGGTGATTTTTCTGCTCTGACCGCTCATGTGGACAGTGCCCAGACCACCGGCAATATCAATGAAGCCTTAAGCAACGTCGAAGCAGGCGGCATCGTCCATGTCCTCGATGGTACCTACACCGAAGATGTCACCGTCGACAACGGCGTGACTGTCGCTGGCTCCTTCGATCTCGATGGCACCCTGTCTCTGACTGGCAGTGCTCAACTGCTGCCTGGCAACAGCCCCGGTATCGTCAGCACCGGTGACTTTTCGGCTGACAGCTCAAGCATCATCGGCATCGAACTCGACGGGGCAGATGCAGGTACCGGTTATGACCAGATTCAGGTCACAGGCACCGTCGATATCACCGATGCCACACTCGATCTGTCACTGAACTACTTGCCCAGTGGTGAGGAATTTGTGATTATCGATAATGATGGCAGTGATGCCGTTATCGGAGCATTTGACGGCTATGCCGAAGGCAGCACCTTCGTATTGACTGACTCTGTTTCCGGTGAAGAGGTCGAATTCACCATCACCTACACCGGCGGTGATGGCAATGATGTGGTCCTCACAACCAACGAACCACCGACAGCCAACAATGTTGCCATCAACGCTACCGAAGATGGCCCCGCAGTACTCGGCAACTTCGATGGTGCTGATCCCAATGCCAACGATTCTCTCACTTACCAACTCGTCGACCTGCCAACCAACGGCACGGTCATCAACAACAACGACGGTACCTTCAGCTATACCGCAGGTGATTTGCCCAATCTCAATAACGGTGAAACCAAACAAGTCACCTTCACCTACAAGGCGGTTGACAATCATGGCGAAGAAAGCAGCTTGGCAACCGTGACAGTCACCGTCTCTGGCGTCAATGAAATCCCCGACGGTCCCGTTGCTTATCTCAACGGCTCAGTCGATAATGCTTTCACCACTTCGGATAGCGATGTCGACATTGATGTTATTGCCAATGACACCGGGGAAAATCTGCATGTCACCCGCGTCGACCTCACAAGTGATCTCGGTGCGACCGTTTCAATCAATCCTGACGGGACCATTCACTATGAACCGGGCAGTGTGTTTGACAGCTACGCCCCAGGCCAGGAGATTCTCGACTACTTCCGTTACGATCTGCAGGATCCCTATGGCAATGGCGATACCACCCGTGTGAACGTTTGGGTCACCGTCGTGGATGCCGTCAACGATGCACCTGTTGCTGAAAATGTCGCAGGTAATGCAGTCGAAGACGGTCCTGCTGTTACGCTGGCTTTCAATGCAGACGACCAGGATAGCGATGACACACCTTCCTCGTTGACCTACAGCATTGTTTCATCACCATCGTTTGGAAGTGTGATCAACAACGGCGATGGGACATTCAGCTACACCTCCGGTGATTTGCCTGAACTGGACTTCGGTGAAAACCAACAGGTCACCTTCACGTACAAGGCCACGGACTCGCATGGCCTGGACTCCAATGTTGCAACAGTTACCATCACCATTGCAGGACAGAATGAAGACTCACCTGAGAATGATGCGCCCATTGCCATGAATGTCGCAGGTAATGTCTCAGAGGATGGCCCTGCAGTCACGTTGGCATTTGATGCCGATGATACGGATGCGGATGACGACCCGACGACATTGACCTACACCATTCTCAGCACGCCAGCCAACGGCATTCTGATTAACAATGGTGATGGGACATTCAGTTTTGATCCGGATGGAGACTTTGAAGCCTTGACGCTGGGACAGACGCAGGATGTCGTCTTCACCTACAAGGCAACGGATTCACATGGTGCAGATTCGAACACCTCAACCGTCACCATCACTGTCAACGGTGCCAACGAAGCCGCCCCGCAAGACAATCAAGGCCCCAGCGGTTCGGTCGATGCGTTCTATATCCAGGCAGATGTCGTTGCCAACCTTGATGTGGTTGCCAACGATACCGATCCCAACAATGATGTCCTTCATGTCCAATCGCTTGAAACCTTGACCTCCGAAGCGGGCGTTCCCCTTTCAATCAATCCTGACGGGACCGTTCGCTACAATCCCAATGGCTTCTTTGACCATCTTGCCCCGGGTGAAACATATCGTGACACCTTCCGGTACACAGTCGCTGATCCATACGGCTTGCCGGATACAACACGTGTGTTTGTGTATGTCGTGGGTGTGGACAGCTCAATACCCAATGCCGCGCCTGTGGCAAACAATATCAACACAAGTACATCAGAGGACTTGAGTCTGTCACTGTTTTTCGATGCAACGGATGCTGATGATGCGCTGGCATCTCTGACATTCAACATCCTCTCTTCACCTGCAGCCGGCAGTGTCATCAACAACGGCGATGGGACATTCACTTTCAACCCTGGTGCTGACTTCCAGTCATTAAATGATGGCCAAACGGATCAGGTCTCTTTTACCTATGAAGTTGTTGACCCACATGGGGCGACAAGCAATACTGCAACGGTAACCATCACCATCAACGGCGCAAACGAAAGCACCGGTGAAAACAATGCACCAATTGCTCAAAATGTCGCGGGAACGGCTCAAGAAGATGGGGCTCCCGTCAATTACAACTTCAATGCCAATGATATTGACAGCGATGATGATCCTACCACATTGACCTACACGATTCTGTCCTCGCCTTCGGAAGGCAGTGTCATCAACAACGGTAACGGCAGCTTCACCTTCAACCCCGGTCCCGATTTCCAGGACCTGGGTATTGGCCAGACACGTGAGGTGAGTTTCACCTACAAGACCACCGATTCACATGGTGTGGACTCGAACGTTGCAACGGTCAGCATTACCGTCTCAGGTACGAATGATGGCACCACCGCTGTGCCAAACCTGACACAAACCACTGTTGACCAGCCCATTGACATTGACGTATTGAGCAATGACTTTGATAAAGACGGCGACACCGTTTCAGTTGCAGTTGTGGATCCGGTCAGTGAATTGGGTATCAGCCTGACCATCAATGCTGACGGCACAATTCACTACGATCCGTCAATCGTCCTGGCATCATTGCCCGAGGGGACCACGGTTCGTGACTCATTCCGATACAACGTGACAGACCCCTACGGCCTTCAGGACCGAACACGTGTCTTTATTGATGTCACAGCCAACAGTGTCAGCATCGCTTCGTTCTCTACAGGATCCAGCTCATTGCAAAGTACGGCCCCAACGTCACTGGCCTACTCGGCTGGTGGTCTGGAAAATCTGATCCTCAACAACGGTTCAACCGGCAGTGGGGTCAATCAGGCAGCACTTGCATGGGCCAGTCAACAGGCCAGTCTCAAACCTGCTGCACCAGCCATGCGGCTTGGCAGCAACATCTGCTTATCGCAAAGCGGTGACGACAACGATTCGGACAACAATCTCAAACTGATTCTCGTCAGTGAAGATGTCGAGACCGAATAAAACGTCAATCTGACAACCACAACCAACAAGGACACCGGCGGCAAAACCGGTGTCCTTTTTCTTTGCCAATCAATTCGATGTGTTATTTCAATGACGTTCCGATTCATAGAGCGGTTCAAAAAATGAATCTCCATACGACATAAACTTCATCATTCTCCCGCACAGGCCCGAATCCCGTGGCAATCTGTGTGTACTTGCAACTTCCACTGGACTCCCCCTGCACGAAGTGGACGACGATGTATTTGAACTGCTCTAGCCGTGTTGGTCCCGCAGCATGGGTTGCAACAATTCATCACCAGTCTCGTTAAAATCCCAAACCGTCTCACGGTATTTTCCGATAAGTCACCGGGGTGATCCCAAAGCGTTCGACGAAGCGTTTACAGAAATGACTGCGATCAAAAAAACCTGTATTTTCAGCCACTTTTTCAATGGACGCCGTCGAGTCACGCCGCAAGTGTCCTGCCGCTTCATCCAGACGCATCTCAACAAATAGTGATTGCGGACTCTTGCCAACCACCTGCGTAAACCGTCGGATCATCGCTGCTTCACTCAGATGAACGAGTACCGCCAATTCACGATTGCTGATCAGACGATGTGTGTTCTCCTGCATGAAACATAACAATGTGGCGATCCGTTCATCACGTTGCAGACTCGTTTGTTCATCAAAGGGCACGGACATCAGGGCATGGTTAATCAACTTCCCCATCGTGAATTGGCCATGCAAACTGGTGTCAGAATCCGTAATCACCTGCCAGACTTTTCGCATCTGAGGCAGGGCTTTGAGCAACACCACCGCCCCCCGATGTAAATCCAATGGCATACCCAGCGAGAAATGAACAAACCCATGCTCCAATGGCCTGAGTAATTTTCGCGTCAATGGCACATTGGGCGGCGTCAGGATCATTTGCTGTTGATCCGGCTCAAAACACTGGCCTTCCGACTCCCAGATCGCCCCTTTGCGACTTGTCCAATACAGCCGCCAGAACGGTCTGATGGGATACGACATCGGCCACCTTTCATAGTGATCAAAACCGACATCCTCAATTCGGATACGTTCATAGAGTTGCTTCAGAATCACTCTCATGCAAGGAATATACATAAATCAACCAATCCTATCCATAGTGTCCCATGAACCAATAAACGATAATTCGACTTTATCTCAAGACAGGAAAGATGCAGCATGTCCCAGCGACCCAATATCGTTTTCATTCTCACCGATGACCAGGGGTATGGCGATCTATCCTGTCATGGCAACCCGGTCCTCAAAACGCCCAACATTGACAAGCTCTACCAGCAGTCGGTGCGTTTTACGGATTATCATGTCGGCCCGACTTGTGCCCCAACACGTAGTGGTCTTTATACAGGCCATTTTGCAAACTCCACTGGTGTCTGGCATACCGTCGGTGGCCGGAGTTTACTGCGTGGGAATGAAACCACCATCGCGGATGTCTTAAAAAATCACGGCTACCGAACCAGCTTGTTCGGCAAATGGCACTTGGGCGACAACCACCCCTATCGCCCCCAGGACCGCGGTTTTGAAACCGTTGTCTGTCATGGTGGCGGCGGCATCTCACAAGTCCCCGACCACTGGGGCAATGATTACTTCGATGACACCTACATGGTCAATGGTGTACCTAAATCCTTCAAAGGCTACTGCACGGATGTCTTTTTCGATCTGGCTAACGGCTACATCCGTGAACACCAGGATGAACCCTTTGCCTGCTTTATCACCTGCAATGCACCCCATGATCCGTACAACGTTGAGAAGCAATATTCGGATCTCTACCGCGATCAGACCAATCTCGACCGTGCTAACTTCTATGGCATGATCACCAACATCGATGAAAACATCGGAAAGCTTGATGCGTTACTCGACGAACTGAATCTCAAACAAAACACCATCGTCATCTTCATGACCGACAACGGTACCAGTTGTACAACCCCCGATATGCACACCTGCGGACTTCGAGGCACAAAAAACAGTCCCTATGACGGCGGACACCGCGTGCCCTTCTTCCTGCGTTGGCCCGATGGTTCATTCCAAACCGGTCGTGATATCGATCAACTCACATCACATGTCGACTTCATGCCAACCTTGATGGACCTTTGCGGGATTGATCTTGATGCCTACCAACATCTGAATTTCCATGGAAAAAGTCTCAAGCCCCTGATCACATCCCCCAATAATCCATGGCAGGAACGCATCATCGTCACCGACTCACAGCGTCTACCCAATCCTGTGAAATGGCGTCAAAGTGCAGTCATGTCACAACGATGGCGACTGATCAATGGCAGCGAACTCTATGACATCAATCAAGACCGTAGCCAAACCAATGACATCGCTGCGCAACATCCCGATATCGTCAACCAACTCCGCGAAGCCTACGAGGATTGGTGGGAGATTGTCTCCAAACAGTTTGCTGAAGATATCCCCATCAGTATCGGCCATCCCGATGAGCCGGAAACACGATTAACTGCTCACGATTGGCGCGACCCGGCGAACCCATATAGTGATGATCCTTTCGTCAAGGAGGACAACAGCTATCTCGTCTACAACCAGGGGCATATCCGCCGAGGAGAGGGCAAGAACGGTTACTTCGAAATCCATGTTGAACGCGAAGGACGTTACCGTTTTGAACTCCGACGCTGGCCCCGTGAAGAGGACATTGCGTTAACCGATGGCATTGCTGAAAGCACCAACGGATGGCGGGCTGATGTCATCCACCCGCGACATCATTTTAATTACAGCGGCGGTGTGGCGATCCTGTTTACGCAGGCTCAAATTGAAATTGATGGCCAGGTCCACAAGCAGACACTGAAAGAGAACTGCCAGTTCGCCGCCTTCGAGCTATCACTCCAAACGGGAGATACATACCTGACCACAACATTCACCACGGATGATGACATCACACGTGGTGCGTATTACGTGTATGTCCGTTATCTGGGTGCATAAAAAACACACCATGCTCCATGAGAGAGTCACGGTGTGTTGATAGCGGGCATGATGACCCATTGTTGATTGATACATTACGGATACATTATTCCTATATCATGAACTTTGTCTCTCCCGCGCAGGCGGGCGTCCAGTGGAACCTGCAAGTCTTTGCTGCATGCCACTCGTGGTTTATTGCAACTGTTATGAAGGGCATCATTCCAAGGAACCGAGCCAAGATGGCTCGGCTATTTGTACATAGCACGGCCATATTTGCCAGGTCTCAAACGCGACAATTCAACTGCAACGAATCACTAGATTCCCGCCTGCGCAGGAATGACTACATATCGAGATTGCTTCGAAAATGCGCTATGGTAGAAGAATCAGGTCGGCAACCCCATCGGTTTGTTTGGCGTGCACGTCAGCATACCAACTCAGGAATGAGACGCGCCCGTCACCATCGTCTTCATTCAATGCCAAAGCCATACCGAGGTTGGCCCCGACGGCGGGCTTGAACGGGCTGATCTGCCCCCATGGGATGGCGATTTCGTAGCAAGTGAGTTTTGCAGCTTCATCACGTTTCACAGCCACCTTGATGTCCGGCACGGGACCGGTGGGGACGGCTGGATCAGCAGCGAGATGACTCCACGCATAAGCTTTGCCCTCGATATTCTCACCCATGACAAGGTCATACTTACCACCCTGCTGCGATGAGCCACGTGCAGGGTCAACCATCAGCTGAACGCCGTCCTGATTCCACAGGGCGCCACCCGTTTGGGGATGACTGTGGACATTGTCCCTGGCTTCGACTGCAAGGTAGAGGTTGTCATCATCCCACATGAAACGAATCCTGGCTGACAAGTCATCAACACCTTCCCACTGACGTTCCTTCTTGAGCGTGTGATATTGCTCCTTGTGATTGGCCAACTGGACTTTGGCCTTGCCCCAATCCGCTTCGTCGAACCGAGCATCTATGGTGACGTGACTGTTGGTGCGGGGTACGCCACAGAACGCTGAGAGATAACGCTGGATTTGAATTTCACGACCTTCAGCATCGCGGACACTGATTAACGCCCGGTCAATCTGCATGGGGTTAACATGCTTGACCGGGAGAATCAGTTCGTGTGTCTTGCGTGCTAAGATGGTGACATCCCCCGAAGTCTCGCCAATGAATTCGTTCATGGCAGGACCTGCCTTGGTTGCCCAACTGACGGTGCCTTGATGCATCATTAATGACGAATTGATCAACGCACGCCACGTGATTTTCTGCGGTTCATAACCGTTGTTGGTGATCTGGACTTTCACAGCAGGCTTGTCATCAACCAGTGTCGGGCGGACCTGCATGGCAATGCGGCCGACGATCGGGAGCACCTGGCGAATCTCACCACGCAAATGTCCCTGGCTGTCATGCTGCTGAACACTCAAGGGCATGTATCGGGCAGTTGAGTTGGCAGGGATACGCATCGCCAACGTGTCACCGGCTGCATCAACGGAACCGCCCCACTGCTTTGGCATCATGCTGATGACCTTGCTGCCTGGGATGGCGTTGGCAATTTTCAGGCTTGCCTGACCACCCATGACCAATGCGTTTGGCATCTGATCAATCGCAAGTTTGGCGTCAGGCAACTGCTTGGGCAGTGTTGTGATTTCAGACTTGTATTGCAGGAGAATCGGGTCCGGCGTGACACGTAACGTCAAACCTTCACCAGCTGCATTCATCTGACGAACAACGCCATCAACATACGTCACCGTCACCTCATCCACATCACGCAACGGCACGTACACCGTCTGAGATTGCTTGTCCGTCCAAAGAATCTGAAGCTGGTTCTGTTCCTTGTCTGCAAAAAGATACGCTTCGACATCGTTGGCATATTTTTCTTCGGTGACGAATTTCTTGACGCAGATGCTGTTGATCATGTTGTAGTAAGCAATGGCATCAAGTCGCGGAGAGTACACACGGTAGCGGCAGTCAAAGACGTTGTGACTATCACCACTGCTGCCACTGGACTTGCCACTGGGGTCCGGATACAGCAAACCAAACCACGAAATATTTTCACCACCACAGGCAAAGAAGATCGAGAACTTTTTGATCAGTGATGATGCCACATCCCGACGCGGCACGCCCTGTGAGTTGAGGCCAATCTCGGTTGACCAGATGGGCTTGCGGTGTCCGTACTGCTTGAAGAGTTCATCATAGCGTTCGAAGACTTTGCGGATGCGTTGATGCGATTCATAGACATGAAAGTCAACGACATCACAGTACTGATGCACACCGGCTTTGAAGTACGCTTCGCTTGCTCCCACGGACGTACCCACCATGGTGACATTGGGATTCAGACTCTTGGCGGTTTCGTACATCGCCTTGTATGCCCAGAGATTTTCCATGGCACGTTCGTAGTTGTTGGGCGGTTCATTGCCCATGGTGATGACGAGTTGATCATTGTTGATTTGATTAAAGATGTTGGTCAATCCCTGACGCATGGAAGTCTCATCGTAAGCCTGCCACTTGCCATGATGTTTTTCGATTCCACCCATCGGTGTTGCTGCCATGACAGCAACGTTGTGATCAAGAATCCGACGGACACCGGGCAGCGATGTTTTGTACGGAGGCTTTGCCTGCCAATTGGTCCAGGCACCGATGATCGGCAGACCAAGACGTGCAGACAGGTCAATGTACTCGTTGATGCGGTTGTCCCAGTTACGCGAGGAGAACGGGATATCCTTCCATGAATACTTGCGTGTCTGGGCTTCAGGGAGAATCGCAAAGGAGCGGTAGTCCTTGTAGGCTTGAGGCGCATCACGCAACGCGGTCAGTGAGAGTTCATAGTATTGGCCTTGAGTTGCATTAAAGCTGGAAAGGTCGATCTTGCCAACATATTCAAAGAGTCCGCTTTTGTTGCGTCCGTCTTTTTGAAGTGTCAGCACGGAGGGCGCCGTCTGCTCAATGCCCCAGTAGTCCACGACGTGCCAATCCAATTGACGATTGGTTTCGGACAAAGGACGTTTGGCCATGAGGGTGACATCGAAGGCCAGCTTGTCTTGAGGCATGAAAAGATTGCCAAGTGCGTCGGACTTGACGACGATGCGTTCGATGAGGTCTTCGGTGTTTTCAACGGGCTTAATGAAGGAGAAGGCCAATTGGTCCACGGTGTATGTGCCATGGGTTTTGACCATGTCGATGAGGAAACGCGCCTTGGCAGTTCCGTCGGGAAGTCGGATTTCTTTGAAAACGGATTGGAGTGACGCTTCTTTGGTAGTGCAACGATTGAGTTCAAAACTTTGCAGCGGCTTACCGTTGATGTCCATACATTGCAGACGGGTGATGCCAGCAAAGGAATTGTCCGGGGAATAGAGTTTGCCTGCAAAGACACCGGCGATTTTCCACCAACCCTTGACTGCGGGGAAAGTCGGTGAGTAGGCGAAGGCTTTTTTGTCGAGAACTTCCTGTTCGGTAAGAACCAACTGTAGTGCCTTGGAGTTTTCAAAACCGACTGCGGGTTTGATGCCAACGGTTTGGTTACTCGTTTCCCAATCCTTGATCGCGTCCGTGGATTCAAAATCAATGGCCAAGGGATCAGGCGTATTGAGTGTCGGGTCCATGGAGACACCGAAGACCTTGATGGCTTTGATGTCCAGTGATGCGATTTTATCTGCAAGTTGTGTCGCGGTGGTGATATTGAGCAATGTCAATGGATCATGCCACTGTCGGTCTTTTGCACCGCCCCACGATTCGGCGCCGACGAGCTTGGCAAGCGGGAAGGTGTAGGTATGCCATTTCCCGTCGGAGATCAGCGGGATGTTCTTGGCCTGGTGGGTCTGCCCGGTCCCGTCCTTTAGTTGTGTGCCGATCTTCTTGACGGTGTCGGTACGCAGAGTTAACTGGATGGCTTTGACTTGCGAGATGGGTGTGTCTGCAAAGCTGCGGACGACGCCTGAATAACCATTGGAGGGGAACGCGTAATTCACACGGATAAACGAAGACTGGTCGTCATCCTGGGTAACGCTTGCCTTGGCTTTGAGACCTTTGCCAACGACGAACGTGGAGACATCAGCGAAGTCTTCAACAAACAACGGCAAAGACAACCATGCTGCATCACTGGCTTCTTGCCTGGGTGCGACACCTTTAAATGACAGACGTTTGATATCCAGCGTTGCATCGGGATTGGATAGTGCATCCGAACCGATGGCAAAGCCGAAGGTCTTGACCGGATCATGCCACTTGCGATCGTTATCACCGCCCCATGTTTCCCCGCCGGAGATTTTGTTGATGGGGAAGGTGTAGGTATGCCACTGCCCATCGGGGTTGATCTTCAGCCACTTGGTTTGGTGGGTTTGGCCGGTGGAATCTTTGAGACGCATGGAGAAATGTTTGAGCGTGGTGGAACGGAGTTCCAACGTCATCGCTTCGAGGGATTGGATGACGGGTTCAGCGGTATGGATGCTGGCACCGACATACGTGCCGGAGCTTTCAACGTGCATTTTGAGTTGGACGTATTCACTGTCGTCCGTGTCCTTGAGGACGAGGGCTTTGGCGGACGTGTTTTTGCCGACGGTGTAGGTTGAGAGATTGGAGACTTCGCCGATGTTGAGTGTAATGTCATGCCAATCGGGTTTGATGTTGGCTTGCTTGGCTTGAGACTCGTCAGCCTGTGACAGGGTTGCGTCCTGAGGCTCATACATCATGTACAGATCACGGATAGTGATGCTGAAGGTCTTGTCGGCGGTGGTAGGACTGCCCCCGAGAATGGCGATGGTCTTGATCGGCCCATGCCACTTACCATCCTTGGCGCCGCCCCAACGTTCGTACTTGGCAACACTTTCCACGGCTGAGGCGCGGCCCATGTTCTGAAAAAACGCATGCACCGGCAAAGTGATCCGCTGCCAATCGTCGGTGTCCTTGATGCGAAGTGTGATCTGGTGACATTGCCCCGTGCCATCAATCAATCGCAGCGTGACACGTTTACATCCCATGACCTTGGCTTCGAAGGAGAGGAAGGATGGATCAACCAACGGTGTCTTACGGAGAATCTGCACATAGGCACCACCGCCGTAGAAGTCACCGGTGAGTTGTACTGCTTTGCCCTGGTCGGTGTCAATGAGTTTGGCATCACCCTTGGCACCTGGGAATTCCCGGCCGTTATCAAAAGTGAATCCGCCGGTGTCTTTGCCTGCTTCGATGAGTGTTGCTTTTTCCTGAGCATGCAAACTGGATGCTGCCGACAGAAGCAAAGTGCATAGCAAGATTGTCAGCGGGTTACAGTGACGCCTGGGACTTTTAAACATACTGATATTCCTTGTATTCATCTGCAGGTACAACGATGAGGCAGATCTACTTTTTTGCTCGAAGATTCTGACTGATCAAACACCGGTCGTTCGGTGGGTGTGGATTTGAGTTGAGGAAATTACGGAACCAGTGTGCCATTGCCGTCACTGTCATACTGGTAGAGTTCGCCCTTGTAATCGTAGACGTATTGGGGTTGGACATTTGTTTCGGTTCTGAGGTATCCGGGTAACGCACTTAAGGCATGGCCGTCAGCAAAGATCACATTGCAGTTGGCCTGATGTTCAGCACGCAGACGCCCGCCCCAGTTGCTTGCACCATTGCGCTTGAAGTTACCAATCATGTGTCCGCCACCGTTGGGTGTTGAGGGGTGCTTGGAAAGACTGTCGCCAAAGAGAATCTCCCTGGAGGGTTCGCGCATTTCGTTATGGACATTCACGCCGATGACCAGTTTGTTGCCGGCACTGGGGATACCGGGGTTGAGCGTGAAGCCCTGGAAGTACGTGCCGAAGCCATACTGTTTGTCATAGCTGTTGGACAGATACGCAGCATAGGAGATGTTAAATGCGGCTGAAGACGTGCTGTTTGAATCCGTTGCGTAGTACTCACTTTCCGGGCAGACGCGGACATCGGGCGTGATGTATCGGGTCCCGCTGGGGGTATCGGTGATGCTGTAACCATAAGCCAGGAAGTAGGCCCAGAGCTTAATGTTGCCGCCCTTGGTGCGGTAGAGAATCTGATGTTCATTAAAGTCCGTGGCATAGGTGATCGCCCCGACTGTACACTGCCTGAGATTGCTCAGACACATGCTGGTGCGTGCAGCCTGGCGAGCTTTACCCAATGCGGGCAGGAGTATGGCAATGAGCAGCGCCACAATCGAAATCACAACCAACAACTCGATTAAGGTAAATCCTTGCTTACTCACCGTTCTTGCGTCTCGGATCATGATGTGATTCCTTCAAGAAGTCGGCTTGCGTATTTGTACAATTATTGTATTCTTTAAACAAAGCGATTGTCAACCATTTCCTGCGCTATTTTTTGGACAAGTTGACTGCTGGCAGAAAACCCAATCCCCCTGCCAATCCAGATGTTTTTGCCGATACCACATTCATGTACAATGTTTTATCCTGGGCATCACATCGATCCGACGCTGGGTTTGAGAGAGAAAAAGAAAAGTTCACATGGCCAATCGCAAACGCTATACACAAATCGCTGAATTGTTGCAGCGACGCATTCACCAGGGTGATTACACCGGCAAGCCGTTACCGTCTGAAGAGTTCCTTGCCATGGAAACTGGTGTCTCGCGCATGACAGCAAGGCGCGCGATTCTTCACCTGATGGACCAGGGCATCATCACCCGCCAACCCGGTAGTCGCGCGGTGCCCAATGACAAGAACAAGTCCATCCTCCCCTCCCTTGCCATGCTCACACCCGCCTGTTCCAGCGAATCAATCACGCGTTGGCGGTACGACATTGAACGGACAGCCAGCGAAATGAACCTGCGTGTTCGCCCGGTGGAATATGTCCATGAAGACGACCCGAGCATTCGCGAAACACTCGATGAGTATCAGGGCGTGTTTTTTGTTCCAACTGCAAAACTTCCCAAACTCATTGAATCCTGGCAGGATTACCGCGCAAAACTTATGTGTATCTCCGCAGACCTGACGCATCTGCATATCCCATCCATCTGGGACTTTCCTCCCCAGGGTGCGGACATGGTCCTTGAACACATGTATGAAATCGGCTGTCGCAATGTCATGTGCCTCAATGTCCAGCCGATGGACACAGTGATCAATGCATGGATTAACAGCTATAAAAAATGGGTCAAACGACATGACCTGGTTGAACACATGCACGATACACCCCGCGCCCTGCTCAGCACGGGAGCATACGAAGAAGCAACCAACGAATTTATGAATCACCCCGGGAAATATGACGGCGTCTTTGCCACAACGTTACCGGCGGCATTAGGCTCGATTCGCGCTGCTCATAATTGTGGTCTGAAAATCGGCAAGGAAATGGCAGTGGCAACCATTGATGGCGGTGTCTTCTTCCGAGAATACCTGCCTGATATCACCTGTGTGGATGCGCCGGATCTCGTGCCAGTGATCAAGCGCGCGATCGAATGGATGCTCGGTAAATCACGCACAAAGCAAAATCCCGGCATGCTCGTGCCGGATGTGATTAAACTCTACAAGGGTGAATCGACGCTGGGTTTTGCATCGAGGCCACGCTGAAGCAAAACAATTCAATTCATTGTTCTCCACACTTCGTCACTCCCGCGCAGGCGGGAGTCCAGTGGAACTTGCAAGTTCACACAGAATGCCACTTGATTCCCGCCTGCGCGAGAATGACGATATGAGAGACGGCACAAAGATTGATAGTTTGCGTTTTTTACAAAACTCAAAGGACCTGAGGCAATAACGGTCTGGCGTGATAGGTCTGCATGAATTGTGATGTCGTAACGATACGGCTTTGTTCCAGTTCATCTGCCATCACGCGACGCCCCAGCTCGCAAGCCTGCTCTGCCAGAATCCCACAACGCACCGGCAGGAGTTGGGATGCAATCGGTGCAGGCATCTTCCCGGTCTTGATCATGTCCACAAACGTCTGACAAAAACCAAGCTGAATCGACGGGATATCCAGTTCCAGTTCATGTTCGTCCTGATCATCCGTCCACTGGATCACACGCGCGCGATCCGACCCGACATACACATCGCCTTGAACACCACTGACATGTCGACAGGCAAAATGCGCGGACTTCTCGGTGATCTGCACCGGTTCAATCCACTGTACACCTGCCCCTAACAGTCCAGCAAGAAACTCCCAGCCATGAACACCGTAGTAAAACCGAGGCATCGGCGCGTGGACTGCAAAATGGGTCACCTTGCTGATGTCGATCGTTGATGCTGCGTTCTGTGTCGGCATGCACCATCGCCACCCCGACCCCGTCATCACCAGTGAACCGGTCTGCTCTTGAAGCGCAATCAATGACTCAACATCAGCAACACTGCCCACCGTTGGCTTACACATAAAGACCGGAACATTACGTTTGATCAATTGGGCAGCGCGTTCAAACCGCTTATTCCAATCCACGCCCAACACCATCACACCATCAACCAGTTCTGACAACTGCTCAATCGACTCAGCCACCTGGCAATCGAACATCTCAGCAAAGGCAGCAATCTCCGACGCATCGCGCACATCGCCATGATCAAACACCGCGGACACCTGCACATCTGCCATGTCGTTTAATCGCCTGGTAAATGCCAGCGCATGACCGGTATCCAGATCCATCAAACCAATACGGATCATGGGAGCACCTCGACTTCTCGTTTTTCCTGTGATTGGGGATGACGCCCCGCAGCCTGCATCAGACAGTTGACCGCCTGACGATGGGCTGGACTCACCGGCATGCCATAGAGCACCGGGTCCTCTGTCTGTCGCATCTGATCCAGTAACCGCCCCGCCAAATCCTGACAGACGTCTGCATACACCGGGTCGTTGGCCAGGTTATTCACTTCAGCCGGATCGTTGTGCAAATCATAAAGTCGCAATGGTGGATGACGCAGCCCGGCCTTCTCCATTGAGCCATGCACCTGACTGCGATGCAGCCACTGTTGCGTTGGGTCCATCCATGCGCGTGTGGCCTCGAAGCTGGCAATGAGCTTGTAACGATCCGTTCGGATGCATCGCAACGGATCGTAATAATCGTGATACGTCATCTCGCCATAGAGTTCCTCGCGTGCCGGTTCATGATTGAATATCGCACCTGCATGACTCACGCCCTGCACCGCTTGCGGGACCGTCAGGCCCAGCAATTCGCAGATCGTCGGGTACAAGTCGATCATGCTCATCAAGCCGTGGTAGTCTTGGCCAGCCTGCGAATCGAGCATCGGGCCTGAGATTACCACGGGGACTTCCAAGCCCGGATCGTAAAGCGTGCACTTGGCGCGGGGGAACGGCATGCCATGGTCCGCGGTGAAGATCACCAGCGTGTTACCAGCCATCCCGTGATCGGTTAACGATTGGAGCATCTGCCCCACGGCTTTGTCCGCCAACTGCACTGCTGCCTGGAAGTCCGCCAATTCCTTGCGCACTTCAGGCGTGTCGCTGAGAAAATCGGGGACGGTGACATCCTGATCCGCGTCACCAAACCCTTGCGTAAAACCGGTCGGGCTTGCTGGATCACGATGCGGCTCAAAGAGTCCGACCTGCAGGTAAAACGGCTTGTCACTGCCCTTGTGATCAGCGAGAAAACCATCAACACTGTGTGCAATATCCATGCAGCTCACGCCTGCAAAATCATGGCCCGGGCAACTGGCAATACGGTCATCAAAACCGAGTCTTGCAGTGCGATTGGCTTCATGCTGCAAACCTGCAAGCACCGTGTGATACCCCTGCGATGACAGGTACTGCGGTAAGGTCAACTGATCATCCGTCAGGTCCCAGGCAAAGCGACCATGCGTTAACCCCAGGACACCTGTGCAATGCGGATGTCGCCCGGTGGTGATGGCTGCTCTGGCTGGAGAACACTGCGGTGCTGCTGCAAAACTCCGAGTAAATCGGACCCCCTGCTGAGCAATCGAATCGATGTGCGGCGTTTGGACCGTGTCAATGCCATAGCAACCCAGGTACCGCCCCAGGTCATGGCATGTGATCAAAACAACATTCACGGATTGGCGCTGTATCACTTCAAACGTCCTTTACTTACTTGGCTCTCAGCAAGCCCAGGCCCGTCAGAAACGCATCGGCATCCGTAATGGATTTTTGATGATCTTCCATCTGACCTTTTTTGGCATTGAAAAAACCGTGCTTGCGACCTTCATAAGCCATGAGTAATGCATTGACGCCCAGGGCTTTGAGTCCGTCGACAAATTTCTGTGCGGTGGCAAACGGGACAACCGGGTCATCCGTGCCATGCAAAACCAACGTCGAGGGCGCGATCTCGCTTAACTGATGCATGGGGCTTGGAACGGTGATATCGGCAATGCCTCTGGTGGCATAGTCCTTGTTTGAACCGCAAAACTCAGGCACGTCCAACACCGGGTTGTAAAGCACCATCGCATACGGCTGTACGGGAAGCGACTTGCTGCCTGTCTCAGGGTTGGCACACAATGCCGTCGCTGCAGCGAGATGACCGCCAGCCGAACCCCCCATCAATACAATCTTGCTCGGATCAATCCCAAGGTCCGCCGCGTTGTCAATAGCCCACTGGTAAGCGGCCTTGGTGTCACTCAGACAGTCGTTGACGTTGGCTGCCGGTTTGACTTTGTTTTTTAAAAGTCGGTATTCAAAACTCATGGTCACCATGCCATGTTCGCGCGTGAAGTACTTGCACTGTCTGCCGAAGTGTCCGGGGGTACCATTGACCCAACCACCCCCGTGATAGCAGACCAGCGCAGCACGCTGATCGCCGGTTTTCCAATCTTTGGGATAGTAAATGTGAACTTTAAGTTCAATGCCATCGACGGTGCGATAGACATGTTTGAACTTGATCTTCTGTTCGTCAGCCATCACCGTGACGGTCATCAAACTGACCAGCACGAAAAACCATTTGAATCCAAACTTCATTTGCTTTCCTTTGCTTGACTGACCAGTTTGTTACTGGTCATCGTCCCTGCGCGTTGGGCAGAGATTTCATATTCCGATGTCTGCCCGCTGAGTATCCGATGGACCTCGGTGAGCATGATGCTGGTGTATCGCCCGCGGCCGGATGAGCCTGCAAAATGCGGGGTAATCACCACGTTATCCAATTGTCTAAACGCACTGTCCTCAGGCAGCGGTTCGGTGAAATGGACATCAAAAATGCCGATAATCCGACCCTTTTTCAGTTCCGCAAGCAAGTCTGCTTCATGCGCCAGACGCGCCCTGCCGGAGTTAATGATCACCGCGTTGTCCTGCATCGCAGCTAGCTGCTCAGCGCGGACTTTCTCGACGGTGTCCTCACGTAACGACTCACAGAGATGCACCACGTCACTGCGTTCAAACATCTCATCAAAGCCAACCTTCTCCACGCCCAACTCCACAGCCACTTGAGGTAACAGGTAATCGTTGTGGACGATGATGGTTTCGGTCCCCAGGGCTTTGAGTTTGCGGATCAGATGTTTAGCAACATCACCAAAACCCCAGATACCCACGGTCGCCTGATCCAATCCCTTGATCCCGCCGCCAGTGAAGGTTTTAAATTGCTTGACGGTGGAACCAAACTGCGCGTTATCCGTTAACCGGCGAAGTCCGACCATGGTCATCATCAACGCATACTCAGCGACGGAGTCGGCCATGTAGCGATTACATGAAAGCAGCTTGATACCGCGATCAAAAATGGCTTGTGAGACGATGGGTTCGACACTGCCTGCTGCATGTGCGATAACCTTGAGTCGATCATTGCTTGGCAGCAAGTCCTGTGTAAAACGTGGTGCGCCCCAACTGGTGATCACCGCATCGACATCTTCCAGTAGCTTGGGCCAATCTCCGACGGGGACCTTGTTGCCCTGTGCTGTTAGGAAAAATTCGATTCCCAGATCGGTTGCCAGTTTTTCAGACTTGGCATGCCAGAGTTGTTGACGACGATCACCATCAGGCAGAACCAGACAAACGCGCGTAGACATCAGTTGCCCCTTTCAAAGCATGTTTCAAACAAACACATTGTACTTTTCAAGGGTAACATTGAATCAATCTCCGAGCACGACCATGGCTTCACAAATGGAGTTCCAGTTATTCTGCGTGTTGCCGTTGCTGGTGATGCGGACATAACGTACATCGACTTGATCAAAGCCAAAGAACTCCGGCTTGTCCTGCGGGGTGTCGCCGGAACTCTTGCCATCAAAGACCTGTTTCCAATTTTTGCCATCCAAGGAAACGTCGATTTTGAAAATGGCTTGACGTCCGTTTGAACGATACCAGACGATGTCCATGCCCTTGACCGGCATGACGCGCCCCAGGTCCATGGCAAGTTCAATGCCCGTTCCCTGAGAAGCAAAGTACGTGCTGATATCACCATCTGCTGCATCCTCTGCCGGGTGTCCGATGTTGGGATGACTGGTGCGAATCCGACGGTAAAACGGATAGCCTTTACGCCCCTCGGGGTAAGCATCCAAATAGACGGCATTACCCACGGATAACGCTTTGGGTTTCATTTGCAGGAAACCCGCGAGAATCTCCAGGGGGAGATTGACGTGATCGCCCTGCCATTTCAACGGTTCATCCAGTTCCATTTTCTGACCATCAATCCCGCAGTATGGTTTACCATTAAGGCAACGCAGTTCTGTGTTGTTGTGGTGAACCAAAAGCAGCTTGTCATTGAAGGTAACTTTGGCCCCCATGGCTTCAAACACCGGCAAAGCATCGACGAACGTTTGCTTCTCGCTAAAGATCAGCTCATTGACGGTGACGCGATTGCCATTGATGATCACACGCGGTGCCTGGAGCTTGCCGGTGTTCACCGGTTTGATATCGCTGTAATCAGGCTTGTCGACATATGTGAATTTCTGGGGCTTGGCATGCAGCGTGTATTGGCCGAGTTGCAGTTGCAGGTATAGTGCGTTGTTCTCATTGGTGACCTTGCATTGATAGCCCTTCTTGTTGTCGGCCTTGGGTTTGAGATACCAGAGACCATGCTTTAAGCCGGTGAATAAAACCTTGCTGTTATCCGCGAGAACTTCAAATTCGATGGCATCATCAAGCATCACATCGGACTTGGGGAAGTAAACCTGCCAACCGTCGATGGCGACGCCGTCCACGTTTGCAGTCTTGATCGATTCCACCGCCTTGGTCTTGCCAAGTTCGCGGTCCATGATCTGCATGACATTGAAGAAGGTCGAAACGGACTGACCGCTACGGTCTTCCAGTTCGGTACGGTAGCCTTCGTTGAAGGGTGTGAGTGTGCCAGTACCGTGTTTGTTGATCTTGATGGGGAAGGTCTGATCGAAGACCGGGTTTTGCCCATCGGGTCCGCCGACACAGCGTTTTTCGAGTTTGTCTACTTCTGGCAGTAACGTCTGGAGCACCATGCGCCCCGTGTCGTTTTCCAATGCAGCATCCACAATGAGTTGGCCTGCTTCGTCGGTGGGTTTACCCACGGTTTGGAGCAACCAGATTTTTCGCGTGTCCGGCTTGGAGGTGTGCATGCGATCGTAAACCAGCAGCGTTGCAGGACGGTTCGGATCATCCATATTCAGCGTCACAAAATGTCGCTGATAGGATTGCATCTTGGCACGATAGGCTGGGGTTAAATCCGTTCGCAGATAGCTGTACAGTGGCTTGACGGGATTGGGACCAAAATCGTGGCTGAGAATCGAGCCGGACTTGGCGTGTTCGAGCAACTGATCCAGTGTGCGGAATTCTTTGGCGTTGGCAGGGAAATGCTGACCGCCGTCGTTCACACCCCTGTCGTAGGTTTCCGTCGGATCATAGGCGAGCATGGTGTTATGCGAGATGCTGCGTTTGTTGAAGTTCCAGTCGAACGGCGTGCCGTACTTGGGGTAGGCACCGGTGTCGATGGCTAAATGTCCGCGGTAGAAAATCTGAAACGCGCCTGCATCCAGATGTTGATGATTGTTAAAGTGATACCCAGCGCCTTTCATTTCGATGACCGCGACATCACTGTCCCGTCCCATCGTCCAACCGGTACGCGCGATCATGCCCCCCAGAGGTTCAGCAAAGAACTTGGTGGTGGGCAGTTCGTTCAAGTCCGCCGCTTTGATCGACGGATCATAAAACAGCAGAAACTCGATTGGATTGCTGCGGGCAAAACGGGTCACGCCACGACGTTGTGACTCAGCACGGAGATACGGGTCTTTGTAATAGTTGGAGACCTGCAGCAGCGCATCGAAAATGTTGTACGGCTTGCCCCCCATGTTAGTATCACCATCAATCAACGCTGAACCATCGGGGCAGGTGGCATAGATCCAGTGATAAGGCACCTTGCCCTGGTCAGCAGAATAAATGTCCTTGCCGACCATGCGTTTGAAGATCCACGCGGAGTAGATTTCCCAATGGAATCGGTACGGGCCGTAGCCGATACCCTGGTGATGTCGGTGCGATGGGTAGAAGAAGTTTCGCGCTTCGATGAACTCAGCAAAGAGACGCCCTGCCACGTGGTGATACACGCTGGGATCTTCATCGTAAAACGCAATGGCTGCTGAGAGTTGATCACGTAAGAGTTGTGCTTCACCACCATGTCCGGTGATCGCACCCTGGCGGTATGGCGGGTAACGCATCTCCATGCGACCGGCCAGTTTTTTGGTCCTCGCGATGATGTCGCGTTTCTGCTCAGCCGTGAGTAACGGGTAGCACCAGTCATAGATCAAGCCGGTGGTGAAAATCACTGCACCATAATCACGCGTCACGTCATGACGTTTGCTAAACGTGGTGCGATGGAGCATTTCGATGTGTTGATCGACTGCGCTTTGGCCCATGAAGGTATCACCGTCAATGACATAGCGCATCGCCTGAGCGATTTGTGCGTTGAGTGTTGCGTTACTGAACTGATTGTCCTTGGGTAACGCAGCTTTATTGATGTCCGCTGCAGCATCGCAAATGGTCTTCCATGCCTGACGCATAAATTCGTCCGAAGCAATCCGCTGCTTGAGGACCGGGATAAACTCCGGGGTGATCAACACACGCGGGTGATGATCCGGGGGCGTGATGTCCGGCATCGGGTATTGGAAGTTTTCTTCCGTGTCCTTTGCTGCGGCATTGGCAACGGGCAGAACCGTCAGTAGCAACGCAAAGGCTACGACGATGCCGGTGATCATTCGGATTGTTTTAGGTGTGCCAAACAAGGGCGGACTCCCATGACAGGTTGGATTACTGAAGCGGGCGTTGGGTTTGGTCAGTATGCCCCGGCGCGACATCGGTATAGCTGGCATTTTCATTGCCAATGGTGATTTCATCGAAGTAGATCACACGTTTTTCTGGTCCCTTGTAGGAGTAAAGTCCCCATGAAGGATACGGGCCGACCACGTCGTTGTAACCAAGATCAATGTCTTTGATGTCGAGGACTTTCCTGCCGTCCTGCCAGAGTTCGACAACGCCTTTCTTCTCCAGGCTGAACTTCACATGCAAGACGAAGTCGGTCCAACGATCAAAAAGGTCCGTCTGTTTACAGACTTCGTAGGACTTGCCATTGGGACGGATGTTATCGTTCTTGGGTGAGACCTGATCGTGATCGAAAGTATGCCAGAAGCGCAGTTGCCCATCACGAAGGCTCATGCTCACCGGCGGGACGCGCCAGGGTTCTTTGAGATTGAAGTCCGGGGTGGCATGCAATTGGAAGATGAGACAATGATATTTTTCTTCCAATGCAAACTCATCGGATGACATGTAGACGCTAAAGCCATACCAGCGATCGGTGGTTGTGGACTGCGGCGATTTACCGTAGTGAATCATGGCTTTTTTGGACGTGTTGGATTTAGCCAATCCGCTGGTTCGCCATTCAAATCGGATGGCCTTGGTTCCAACACGGGGTTTGGGTTGGGTGACAAACTGAGCAGCATAGTCAGGATTCTGAAACTGTGCCTGCGCCCACATCGGGCCGCTGTTATCCGTGGGACGACCGCCACCGAGGAATTGGAACGCACCTTTTTCAAAGCTGTTGTAGAAGATAACGTTTTTGCCAAAGTCCTGCGGGTTAAGCTTGGCCATGTTCGACTCAAGCGTTTTGAGATCGGGAATTTTGACTTTGGCATCTTCGGACTTCTGCTCTGCGGTGCAGGCGACGGTGAGACTGCAGAGCAACAGGAGGATCAGTGAAAATCGTGCTGGAAGATGGGGGTTCAAACCACGGGGCATGGGGTTCTCCAAAAAGCGTTGGATTGGGAATTGGGTCGGATCACAATCAAGGTTGACGCCACATCAGCTTTGAGTCATTTTCGTACAACTGCGGGTCGTCAATGGGCAGGGTCTTGGCGTGGCCATCCATGTGAGAGAAGGTGATCATGGTGTCATGCTTGGGCCAACGGTTGGCCCAGCCTGCCACGGTCCAGGCTTCGGTGACATCACGGTGCGATGATTGGCTATGTCCCTTGACACAAATGCGATCACGTGACGGGAAACAGGCGACGTGCAAAAGCTCACTGGGCGAGATGATGCCTTTGGTATCCATGTAACGATAGGTGTCGCCGGAATCTGAAATGTTTTGATAGACATCATTGCCATAGAAACCGACGTTTGACTCGCATTGCGTGGCGTATTCGACGGGTGCTTTGACGGTGACACCGGAGGAGGTGCCGAGGTTGATCTCAACACGTTCTTTGGCACCGGGACATTCGTAGTATTCGGTGATTTTGGAATAGGCATAGAGTGGTGCCCACCAACCACTGTTGTTGCCATCGAACTTGTTCCACCCCACGGGTAGGATGCCGGAAAAGTCGTTGCCATAGGTTGCAAACGAGATCGACTGCTGCCGGAGATTACTGGTGCATGCCATGGTCCGTGCTGCGACACGTGCCTTGGAGAGTGCCGGCAGGAGGATGGAGATGAGCAGTGAGATAATGCTGATCACCACCAATAACTCAATGAGGGTGAAGGCGTTTTTACCAGAGGTGGACATGGTGATTCCTTTCTCTTGAGCCCGAAGTGCGATGCATGATGTCTGAAGTGTGTTCAATGGTTTACTCATTTTCAGTTTTGATACACAGCTGATCAATTAATAAGTCAACGGATGCCGTTTTACTGAGTTCCCCGAGGAAAGTTTGGACTTCCGTGGTGACAACCGCAGCATGATCATCGGCTTTCCAGTTGGACTTGATGGTTTGCGTGTCGAGTTCACCAATCACGCCATGGAAGTCGGACTGTTGATCGTCCTGCATGACGGTGAGTTTCCAGGCGATGGTTTTGCCGGTGCCGTCCACGGTGAAGCTGACGCCGGTGACCGGGCCATGTGCGGTGTTAAGCTTGGTGGTCAGGAGTTTGTTGCCAGCTTCGGGATCGAGCTTTTTTTGACCGACTTTCCAGGCCACGACAAGATTTTCGTGGTTCCTGATATTGACGATCAACGCATCGACGGTGTTGCGGAACGTCCAGCGGTTGGCATTGCGGAATCCAAAACGCAGTTGGACTTTGGTGATATCCGCACCGTCGTTGGCTTTGAAGGCGATGTTGTCGATGGATGCGGAGACGGGTTGGTGAAAGAAGCTGATGCGCTTCTCAGCAGGTGTGCTCAGCGCGGTCTTGGAATAGGGTCGACCACTGGCACGAAGCACGGCTTTACCCTCGGCTTCGGTGACCTGGCCAGACGGACGCCAGTAGCTGGTGTACCCGTTGCCGGCATCCTGAATCTTGCCGTTGTCAAAGCTGTCACAGAGTATCGTCTTGTCCTGGGCAGAGACAGCTTGCTGGGCCAACAGACCACAGATAACCACCATCAACACCCCGCAACGCATAGGACACAAACCCGAGATCACCACGACAATCCTTTCATAAACACGCGCGCTTGCTGCGCTCAAATGATCCACATGATGATAGACAGGCAGAATCGCAATATCAATCACAATTTCAATATTTTTAATCTCAATATTTTTATTGACACTATTTAACCGCCATTTTTTGCTTAGAACACCCTGCAGACATGATAGTATGCTTAATTGCGTATACTCACTCAATCCCACCATGTGCGATTGAGTGCAATGTTGTGGTTCTGTTGAAACGCTTCATTAAAAACCATCCTCACACCCGCTTCGCTCAAGACGCCAAGCCGCGAAGCTGTCAACGAGAGATTTTCTTTGCGACTTTGCGGACTTGGCGTGAGACATTGTCTTGTTGCATTGCGTCATACAAAGGGTTTCAACAGAACCAGTTGATGTGTCATGAATGAATCCCGGTCAAGATGACCGGGCGATGTGCATATAGCCGAGTCATCTTGACTCGGTTGGATTGGAACAACGCCAGACACTCAACAGTAAGAAACAACCACCCCTGGAACATGTGCTTGATCGCATGACGGTCCCTGTTGCCATCCCGTCTGTAACGATTATGACGGCAGGTGGTGAATTTCTCTGCGGTGTTCAATGCGTTTTATTTGGACGTCCTCATTGTGGTGATACGTTCAATTCCGGAGGAAAGCTGCGGGATTTTTGTCGCAGCCTACTGGAGAGATGCCCATACACCCCACACACCATGTGTCGGGCGGACGCTGTGATATGGCCCTGGAGCACGCAGCCGACTGTCAGACACACCCCCATCATCTGGATCACCATCACCATTCGCTGGCATGGCTTGATCGTCACTGCCCTGCTGCTGCCAACGACCTGCAACAACAGTTGGCCAAGCTGGACATGATTCGCCAGGCTGCGATGCAACACAAGCCCATCGATATCTGGCTTCAGAGTTCGCCGATGGATGAACTGGAAGTCTGCTCGACCGATGAAGACGCATATCACCGTCGCCCGCTGCTTAGCCAAAGTGTCGAGCAGGAAAACGATGCATCGCGTGAAGACGAACAGACCCTAGCCGTTTTGCCCCCTGTCGACCTGCATCACCGGCAACCCAAACTTGATGACCGACTGGTTCCTGCGGGGATCCTTGGGATCGATCCGCCAATCCAGCGACCGACACGCGAGCCACTGCTCCCGCGTCACACATCGCCCGATCAGGCGTCGAGCATGAAACAGGGTTGGTTGATGCGCGTGTCAATGCTGGTGTTGTTATGTCTGGCGGTGGAAGGCCTTATCGCCAAGTGGCTGTTTTCGTGATCAAAATTAATACCTTGATGCATTGAGCTTAATGCAGTCCAAGGTTATGCTAAAGGTTGCCACGGACGGCGACCACAAAAAGGAGACGTGATGACAGCCAGGGATGGTTGTTATCTGGAGTGATCATGTGGTTTGACCGTGCCCGTTTCGGACATCTCGACGACGATGCCTTTGAGGCATTGCACTTTTACGCCAAGCAGCAGGACGAGCAGAAGCCCCAAGCCTCTGAGTCGGACGAAGCGCAGATGACACCTGTCAAACGCGAGAAGTCCGAAAAACACGGCACGGATTCCGTCCTCAAACTCACCGATTTTGCGCACCTGAAAAAGTCCGGCAAGGCTGCCCGTCAAACCCCTTCCATCAAACCCATCAAAGATCCCCACGACGGCCGTTGGGTGCTCGCGGTCCGTACCGCCGAGTCCATCCGACATGGGAAACTGGCGTCCGACAAACGTGCCCGACTACTCAAGCTCGGTAAACTCCTGGGCCTCAGTCCCATGGACAGTAACCGCATCATTTCCGTGATCGTCGCCCATGCGGACCGTGGCATTGCCCCCGCACAACTCACCCGTGAATCCTTCGCGGAACTACAGCAAACCACCCCGCCCCCGATGCGCTCCGTGGGCAAGGTCAACTGGATGATGGTCGCCATGTCCACGATCCTGCTGATGCTCGTTGAATTCGCAGTGCTCTTTGCGTGGTTCAAATAAGTCTGTTTGAAGCCAAGACATTTTTTAGCCACAGATGCACACAGATCAACGCAGATAAAGACACTGTTAAAATTCTTTGTATCCCTCATTTGAGCAAGACAATTTCTCACGCCAAGCCCGCAAAGTCGCAAAGAAAAACTCTCAATTTATCACTTGACGGCTCTGCGTCTTGAGCAAAGCTGGCGTGAGAATGGTTTATTGCATTTTTCACTCAAGTGTCGCGTCGACGTGTGACGCGAGAGCTGTCAGCTCACGGCTATTGAATTGGTTTTTCATTGAAGACGCACGCAGACATGAGCGCGCCAGACGCTACATTTGAGTGAAAAATGCAATAACACAAGGATCTCACTTTCCGTCACTCCCGCGCAGGCGGTAGTCCAGTGATATTTGCAAGCGTCAACAGAATGCCACTGGATTCCCGCCTGCAGGGGAATGACGAAACTAAAACATCTGCCTTGAATATCTGTGTTGATCTGTGGCAAAAATTGCCTTGAACACAGTTACTTTCGATATGAAACAAGCGTGACACTCAATGCAGCCAAATCTTGCCAAACTGCTTGGCATCTTTGGTCTGGGCAATGCCACGAAATAGTCGCAGACCGTGACGCCCGGCTTTGCGTTGCGGGTCCACATCATTGACCGCGACAGCAAAGCCCAACACATCATTCTGCTGCATCGGCTCATCCAATCCAAGCTGATCCCATGGCATGAGAATATCGTAATGCGTCACATCTCCGGCGCGCGTCACCGTTGCTTTAAATCCCGGGCATAACGCGTTGGCTGGGATACTCGGATCATAAGAGCGATTGCAGAACACCGGCGTCTGGCCATCCTCTTCAGCAGTTCCGCCAATAGTGAACTCAAACACGCGATGTCCTGCAAGGCCGCTACCGACGACGCCTGCCTGCCAGGGTTTGAGGACATCCAAATCCAACGCCAGTTGAACCGAGTCCTGTGCCCACATGTGGCCGGGCGTGCCCTTGGCATGGGTTTGATGATGTTCATCATCCGTCACCTTCACCTGCATGCGAAGTCCGTTGGCATCATGGCTGACATTGATTGTTGCGCGACAGTCATTAACTGGTGCATCATTGCCGGCTTTCCCAAACGGCGCCCATGCGGTGAAGTCCGACCAGGTTCCCGTTTGTGAAGTCGGACCTGCTGCCAAGGCAGTGAGATGCATGACCTGAGATTGCAGTTGACCATCAGGGCGTTTGAACATCACCGTAACCTGCTGCTGCTTTGCCTGAACCATGTCGGGCAAGTTGAAAATCACCTGACGCATACTGTTGGCAGGAATCGTTAAAGTCACTGTTTTTTCAGGGGTTTTCTCAAGCCACAAAGAAGCCTCCTGCGTCACATCACCGAGATTGGATTGGAGTGTTGCAACCAACTGCGGGGTTGGTGATGATGCAGGCCAACGCATGGCAAGGTCCGCCAAGTGCAACGGTGAAACCAAATCCACCGGCTGAACCTGCCAATTGCCATCGACCTTAGCAAAGCCGATGTACTGCCCTGCTGACAGACGCGAGGCATTGTCTTTGAAATTCGGGATCGGCCAGGACAACTCACAGGCAACCTGATCCATCGCCGTCACCGTCAATATCGAGCGTCGTGTCAACGCTGCGACATCTGCATCCATAGCTTCGACATACACCGGGGACGGGCCGATGTTCAGCGTGTTATCCGTCAATTCAATGGGAGCGCCGAACATGTCCGCTGCTTTGGTCAACGTGAACGGCAGGGTCACCTTGTTGGCTCCAACCGTGTCCCACAAACCGATCTGCAATTTGCCATCCCTTCGCCCCAAGACCATGTGCACCGTCGGGGTCAACTGGTAATGTCCAATGGGAGTTGAACCTGCAAACCACTTGGATACCCCTGCAAAAGCAGCATATCCGGGTTGCGGGCGATCCAACTCATCGACCAGTGAGAATGCCTGTTCGCCGAGGTTTCGCGTTTTGTATTGCAGACAGAAAAACATCATCCCATCCACACCTTCACTCCAAGCCAATGCCATGGATCGTGCGGTGTACTGCGGCTGTGTCCAGCGATCGACCGAGGGTTGCCAGGTACCGTCCATCGCGGTCCAGCCAAACTCGGTGAAGTAGACGGGCTTGTGCGATTGGCCGTAGCGTTTGAGTAGATCGTTGAGTTCGACGATGCGCTGCAGGTATGATTCTTCGGGCGCGGTCCCGTCGACATAGGTATGCATGGAGATGCCATCGAGATGTTCAAACAGTCCGGCCTCTGCCAGCTTCTGCACATCCCCGATTCGGACGGAGTACAGGCAAGGGCCGGTCAGCTTGAACCGATCATCGACGGACTTAAGACCTTCACGCACGGCTTTGGCGTAGGTGACGAGTTGCTCTGCTGAACCATGCCAATGCGCTAAAGGTTCGTTGTACATTTCCATGAGCCATGGCAGGGAGCGACTCATGGCATAGACCGCGACGGCCTTGCTGACCATGCTCCAATCTTTAGCAGGATAAAACGGGTTGCCGAAGCTGGGCTTGGAATAGTGCTCGGGCAGGTCCATTGACCAAAGCGGCATGCCAAAGGAAAAACAGCCCGACACCTGCATGTCATGTCGGATGCTGTAATGCTTGACATCCTGCGAGGGTTGGACTTTGCCTTGTGCTTGTTCAAGTGTGACATCACGGAACGATGTGAGTTGCCGATCCCAGCGCCCCCCTGCTAGCGTGATGAGCTTGCGATCACCGTGAATCGCGGACATCCCGAAGACTGACTTCTCACGCCAGGCTTCGTTGACCGGCTCCCCCAGCACTGCCACCATCGCCTTTCGCTCGAATGTCCGGCCGTCGTTGACAGTCGCCTTGATGGCAACGTCATACCAACCTGGTTGCGCGAGTTTGATCTGCCATGTGCCATCGCTGTCCGCGTTGATCGTCTCCCATTGCAACGGACTGTGGGGCGTGCGTTTGACTGCTGCTTCAAAAGACGTGAACTGCTCCGGGGCAGAACTCTGGTAAGCAAGCACAGCATGATCACGGTTAAACACAAAACCATCACCACGATGCCAATCCGGTTTGATGACATCCACTCGTTTGAGATCCGCCTTGGCCTGCGTCGGTTGGACTTTGACGAGTAACACCGTATCCACACGCACTGCGGACTTTTTCGTGCGGATGTGCAGGGTGACTTTTTCCGTTGCTTCGGTCATCTGCGTTGAACCGATGCGAACCCAGAGAATGTTGGGCTTTTCGTTGGTGACTGGATTTTCGAGTTTGGCGTTATCCAGTGTGAGTCCCAATTCACAGCTGCCCCCTGCCATGAGCATCACGCGGGCAAAGACATCGTAAACACCGGGTTCAAGAATCTGTTTATCGACATCCCAACTCAGTCGATGCCAGGGCAAGTCCTTGTCGGCACCCCGCATTGCAAAGCGTGCTTTGTCATAGCCAGTGAACGAGCCCCACCACTTGTCATCCGGTTGCTGCGATATGCGGAAAAGCGTGCGCTCTTTGTGCTCAGGCTTGGCAAACACATCGTCTGCCACTTTCTCGGATTGGTTTTCACCTTCAAGAAACAGGTAGTCCGACGCCTGTTTGGGAGGCGTGACATCCTTGGGCCATGACGATGTGTGGACATGCACTTTGGATGCTGCCAAAGCAGGTTGCATGAGAAGTCCGAGGATCAGAACTGCGACGAAATATTTCACGTTGAAACTCACTTTAAAAAATGTGCGTTGATGGTTGGATGTCGTTGATGGCTTGGTGTTTTGTCATTGTCTTTGACACAGCGTCACAGAGGCTCAGAGATCGGAGAGAGAAAGTAAAATTATTTTTTCTCTGTGACTCTATGTCTCAGTGGTGAAAATTACCTTGCTGTCGTTCTCTGCCTTAAACTTGGCGTTCTTGGCGTCTTGGCGGTTCAAACAAAATAGCATTTTGAGCTGCGCTCAATCGCGCGGTGACACACCGCGGCTCGCCTGAGATGAATATCAAAAAATCTTCTCTCTGTTAACTCGTTACCTCTGTGGTGAAAGCCATGTGCAAGCTGGACTCGGGGGATAGCTTCCGGGGGTCATTTCCACGAATCCCACATCGTGCCGGTCATGTTGCTGTTGGCACCGCCCCATGCCAGGTTCTGTGCATCCAGTGAAAAAGTCGAGCCTTCGAGCGTGGCTTCGAACGGCAGCGTCGAAACATGGCTGTCAACAAACAGGTAATTCATGCGTCCCATGCCATGGTTCCAGAAGCCGGGTGTCTGGTTGCGCAGACGGGTGCTCACATCGACGTGGGCAATGGAGTCGATCGAACGGTAGCCCATGAGATTGGTGCTGTGTGGATACTCGGTCATGGCAATGGTCTTGGAGCCCTTGGTGATATTGCGAAGGTTCTGCGACCAGCCGGCATTGGCGTTGTAGTACGGGCCGACAATGCCACGGATGGCGGTGTTGCCACTGGTGCGGTTGCCGATCGGCATGCCATAGGTTCGGCGGACACCACCGGGGAGCGTGGCATCGGTGGCCATGAGGTCCGACGGACACTTGTACAGGCGGTTGGCGTTGGGCGTTGCCGTGGTGACGTAGAGTGCTGCCCGAACAGAATCAGCGAGATTACGCCCATCGTAAATACTCAGGCGGTCATCCCAGGAACGTTTGTGACCGTACGACCCATCGTCGTTGTTGGGAAAGTAATGCCTGTTGGCATCCTGATACATGGCGATAGCGATGCCGACCTGATGCAGATTGGCAGAGCACTGAATCGAACGAGCCGACTCACGTGCCTTGGCCAACGCCGGCAGGAGAATGGCAATGAGAATGCTGATGATGGAAATCACCACGAGTAACTCAATGAGCGTAAAGCCACACTTGGCAGCGTTACCGTTGGGCTGAGTTGGGCGGTTGGTCATGTTTTTCATGGGCACTCACCTTCATTGGAAGATATAACTTGATCGGGCACAAATGCAGTCATGTGCTTTCTTACACGTAAGTTTTAGCCCGTTAACGCGCCCGATCAAACGTAGAATTATGCGCCTATTTGGATTATCTTACGCGCGGCTTGACTTGTCTTACAATCTGCGGGGGCCAATCAGTGGATCAGGCGTCGGTTGGACTGAATGGAACTGCGGTAGGCTGTCGGGGATTGACCGGTCTGCCTGGTGAACACACGGGTGAAATAGGCCGCGTCCTGATAGCCGACCTGGGTTGCGATCTCGGCGATGTGCATCTGCGTGCCCCCGAGCATGGTCCGGGCGTGACGCAGACGCAGGGACTCTAAAAACCGCATGGGTGGTAAGCCGATGACACGTCGGAAGAGCGTGTTAAAATAGTTGGGTGATAGCTCCACGTGGGCTGCAAACTCGGCGAGTGTCCAGGGCGCCATGTAATGCTCTGCCATGAGATTCAGTACATCGCGGATGGCTTTGTAGTGTTCATCTGCTGGCGAGGGGATGGGGCTGCTGCTCTTGGCAACGAGTTCGTCGGGCTTGACGATGTCTTGCTCCGGCGCGCGATAAGCGGTGACGATGACCTGCATGATCAGTGATTTGATGGCAAGATGGTGACCGGATTTTGCAACGTTCCATTCTTCGAGCATCTGCTTCATGAGCTTGCCGATCTGCTTGCCGGTGTCGCCTGCAAGGCAGCGTGGTGGCGGGTGGAGCATGAGCAAATACAGTGACTGCATGGCCACGACGGAGAAGTGCGTCCAGATTTTTTGTAGACCATGTTGCTGATCAATCTCGCCGCGTTGGTCCAGCGAGGTTGGGATGATGAAGGCCTGGACGGGGTACAGCGTGTAGAGTTCGTTTTCGAGAATCAGATGCCCGCCACCGTCTTCGATGTAGTAAATCTTGTCCGCAATCCCGATGTGCGTGGCAGGCATCCACTCATGCGTCAACGTCACGCGCTCGACGATCTGACAATTGACCATGGCCTCAGCAAGCCAGGCTTCAGGATCGAGTTGGGCGGTTTTGGACATGCGTGTAGTGTAGCAGCTTGGTTGGCTTTACCACAGAGTCACAGAGGCACAGAGGTCGAGGCTGAGAAAATATCTCTATCGATAACATTCAAAGTATGAAGTTCAATAGAGAGTGAAAATAAAAACGGCTGCGCCGTTTCAGCGTCACGCAGTGACGCAGCTATTGATTAATCATTTTTCAACGTCACGACAAACTTCGTCATGGCGAATATCACAAAACCATGGTATTCGTCCTATCGCCTCTGAGAGTGCGATTTCCAGTGTTTCACAAATAGGCAATGATCTGTTGTTTGCCCTGGGAATCCAGCACATTTCGTGCGGATCATCACTGAAATATTCTTCCACAAAAGAATAGAAACCATCATCGCGTTCAATGATCAGGACACGTTTGTTTCTAGAACGATCTTCGTGTTTCTGTATTAACTTCAACTTGCTTAGTAATCCATGACACGAGTCAAATCCAACCAATTCAGTTCCCCAGGTTCCCCATGTCGATTGATGGCTTCATCATGGTGGGGAGGATGTAGTTGGTGCCGTGGTAGCTGAGGATTTGGCCTGTGATGGAGAAGGTGATCTGGTCGCCGCGTTCGAGCATCATTTCTTCCATGTTCTGCAAGAGCTGACAGGGCACGACGATCATCGGGGGTTCGGGTTGGAGTTTGCTGTCGGACTTGTAGGCAAAAACCATGTGTTGGCCGTCATTGGATCGCAGCAGGCGTCCCTGACGATTGACGACGAATTCACCTTCACGACGGAGTTTGGGCTTGGGCATGCCGGGGGCAACGCCAAGGACTTTGGGGTCCAAGTCGATCTTGGGGGAGGGTGAAAGTGCAGGACGTTTTTCGGTTGCTGTCTTGGCGGGACGTTCGGTGGGTTCGACGACCGGCTGCTGCTGCTTCATGCGTTTGATCATTTGATCCACGACGTCAGCAGCTTCGTTATCCGCCTTAACCGGTTCGGAGACGGAGGGCTTTTCGGTGTCACCGTTGGGATCGTCCTGCGCGATGAGAAGACTGCCTGCGAAAAAGGTCAGCAAGAGTGCGATGGTCAGTAGTGATTTAAGTTGCATCAGGACGCCTCCATGTGTCGTGTTACAGGACGAGTTGATTTTACGGGATCAAGGTCAATGGATAAAGGATTGTTTACTGGGGGTTGGGCATCGGCGTACCGAGTTCCTGGGGGTAAACGGATTGGCTTTCGCCTTCGTGGATGGTGGTCTGAGCGGACGGGGCAGCATTGATGCGCATGGCATCTTCCACGGGGGCTTTCCAGACACGAAGACGGGTGTGACTCCAGCCGCCGGTGATGTAGTACTTGAGGTCCACGGTGACGAGTTGCTCGGTGCGACCATTGGGTAAGCCGACTGCGGGACGGACGATGTCGATTTCACCTTCATACCCACGGATGCGAATGCCTTTGACTTCGTAGACGGGCATGTTCTGGCGGACACCATCGGAGGACCACATGGCCTGATCTCCAAGTTGGGGCAGGAGTTTGGCGTAGGTTGCAGGGTCTGTGCCCTGGGGCAGGATCACCTGGTAGGGACCTTCCACAGGTCGGTAGCTGATGACCGCCTGGAGTCCGGCAACGACGGCTTCCTGGATGGTTTTACTGTTGGGGTTATGCGTTGCGAGTGTATCGCCCTTCTGTCCGGGAATATTGACATAAGGCGTACAGGCCGAAAGTCCGACGGTGATAAGAAGCAATGCGGCCAAAGCGCGAAGCGTGTTCATGATGTCCCCTGTGTTGCAAAAAATGTGAGAGCTTTAGGATACACAGGATTCTAACAGGTTTTGGATGGGTGAGAAATGTGCATGTTGTGAAATGAGAAAGATTACGCGGATTGTACGGCCGAATGGGTGAGAATGCCGCATCGGTACGAAGCGATGTGTATGATGGTGCACGTTGCGAATTTGAAATTCGCATTCACTTCTATTTGAGAATGAATTTCATGTAGAAAAAAGTTATCCACGGGGTCGCTCAAAAGATCAAAAGTCTTTATACTCTGCAACTACTCCGAATTTGTGAATTGGAACACCGCCATGTCAAACGAAGAAAAACCGTCGCTTCAGGTCGACTCCGACTGGAAAGCCCAGGCCCAAGCCGAGAAAGAACGGCTGGCCAAAGCTGCCGCGGAGAAGAAGGCCTCTGCCAGTGCATCCGCCGGTGCTGCTGGCGCCAAAGCCGCTGGTGCAGCCGGGGCCGCCGCAGGTGCAGCTTCCGGGGGTGCTGGGGGTCAGCAGATTCCTGAAGCTTCCTTTGAAGTGCTCATTTCCACCATGGCCACACAGGCCCTCTTTGCCCTGGGCGGTATCCCCGACCCACGTACCGGGCAGAGGATGGCACACCTGGGGCTGGCGCGCCATCACATCGATTTGCTGAGTGTTCTGCAGGAAAAAACCGAGGGCAATCTCTCGGACGAAGAGAAGAATATGCTCAACCAAACACTCTACGAACTGCGTCAACGCTACATTCAATTGTCCACACAGGAACGAAACGGTTAATCGCTAACCGTTTTTTTCTTGTACCGCAGTTGAAAGATTAAAAGACTCCATTATCCTGTTCTTTCTGTACCCTCCTTTTGACAGGACCTTCGCAAAGGAATTGCACCGTGTCACAAACTGACTCCAAATGCTGCTGCGGCTCAAAGAGCTGCTCGTCAGAACCATGCTTCATGGCCAAGAACTATTTCCTGTTCCGCCGCCTGCACTCGCTTTCGGGCATCATCCCCGTGGGCGTGTTCTGCATTGTTCACTTGTTCACCAACTTCCAGATCATGATCCAGCAGATCCCCTTCGTGAAGGACCTGTTCAATGAAGCGGACATCTTCCAGCATGAAGTGGATTTCATTCACTCCCTGCCGGCGTTGCTCTTCATCGAAATCGGTCTGTGGTCGGCCATTGGCTTCCACGCCCTGCTGGGGATCGCCTACACCATGCAGTGGAAGAACAACACTGCTCATTATCAGTACACCAACAACAAACGCTACGCCCTTCAGCGTATCACTGGCATCATCGCGTTGATCTTCATCTTCGTGCACGTTGCCACCCTGCGTTGGCGTTGGAACCTGGGCTTCCTCAACACCCCGTTCTATGCACACGGTCCCGATGGCACCCCGTTGGTCACCGCTTCCACAGCTTACGCTTTGCAGGCTTCCTGGTTCATGAGTTTCTTCTATCTGATCGGTGCTTTGAGCGTGGTTTACCACTGGAGCAATGGTCTGTGGACCGCTGCGATCACCTGGGGCGTGACCATCACCCCGGCTGCCCAGAAGCGTTGGAACATGGTGTGCACTGCGATGGGTGTCGCGCTTGCGATCTTCACCGTCGGTGCCGTGATTGGTGCCAACACCTATCAGATCAAGCCCCACGAAGAGCAGGCCATCCAAGCCATGATCGCCGGTGCGGATCACTACAGTGAACACGCCATGCCGATGCACGGCGAAGACTGCCCCATGCTCAAGGACGGCCAAGTCCCCGCGGACTGCTGCCCAATGGACAAAGCCCCGGCTACTGAAGAAGTCGAAGCCGCTGCCACCCAGCCGGCTCACTAAGTCGTATCAACGAATCATTAACCCAAACATCCGGTATCCCTCGACTCCAAAATGGATACTGAAAAGAAGGTAAAAATAACATGTCACAGCAACAACCCAGAGTGATTGTCGTCGGCGGTGGCCTGGCGGGTCTGGCAGCGACGATTAAAGTCGCCGAAGCCGGTGTGCCCGTGGATCTGTTCTCCATGGTCCCCGTCAAGCGCTCACACAGTGTGTGTGCACAGGGCGGCATCAACGCCTGTAACGAAGTCGCACGCCAGCAGGGCTACTCCGAGTGGATCCACATGGATGAAACCCTCTACGGTGGTGACTTCCTCCAGCATCAAGCCCCGGTCTATGAAATGACCCACTGGGCACCCAAGATCATCGACCTGCTCGACCGCATGGGTGTCCCATTCAACCGTACCGCCGAAGGTCAACGCGACCTGCGCCTCTTCGGTGGTTCACTTTTCAAGCGTACCCACTTCACCGGTGCTTCAACCGGTCAGCAGCTTCTCTACGGTCTTGATGAACAGGTCCGTCGTCACGAAGCCGAAGGCAAAGTCAATAAATATGAATTCTGGGAATTCCTCTGGCCCATCATTGATGACAATGGTGAGTGCAAAGGCATCATCGCCCAGGACATGCGAACCATGGAAATCAAGCCGTTTTTGGCTGATGCCGTGGTCATGTGTACCGGCGGTAACGGGATGGTCTTCGGCAAGTCCACCATGTCCGTCATCTGCACCGGTGGTGCTGCCGCCCGCTGCTATCAGGCTGGCGCCTGGTTTGGCAATCCCGAGTTCATTCAGGTGCACCCCACCGCCATCCCCGGCGAAGACAAGTGCCGCCTGATGTCCGAATCGGCGCGTGGTGAAGGTGGTCGCGTGTGGGTCCCCCGCAAGAAGGGTGACACCCGTCCGCCGCTGGAAATTCCCGAAGAAGAACGCATGTACTTCCTCGAAGAAAAGTACCCGGCATACGGCAACCTGGTCCCGCGTGACATTGCCACCCGCGAAATTTTCTTCATCTGTGAAGAAGGCTACGGCGTCGGCGGCGGACGTATGGTTTACCTCGACGTCTCCCACCTGCCCCAGGGTACCAAGGACAAGCTTAAAGCCATCCTTGAAATCTACGAAAAATTCACCGGCGACGATCCGACCGAAGTCCCTATGAAGATTTTCCCCGCGGTTCACTACTCCATGGGTGGTCTCTACACCATCTTCAGTGAAGAAGAAAAAGAACCGGTTCCCGGCGATGGCGAAAAGGCCATCGGCATGAAGTACGGCGATCCAAGCAACATGATGACCAACATCCCCGGCTTGTTCGCCTTCGGTGAAGTCAACTACCAATACCACGGCGGTACCCGTCTTGGTGCCAACGCCCTGCTTAACTGTATCTTCGACGGTCTGTTCTGCGGTCCCTCGCTTGTCAACTATGCCAAGACTGCCCGCAAGACGCCTGCTTCCGAAGTGCCCCAGGCTGTCATCGACAAGTACGTTGCCCAGGAAAAAGCCAAGTGCGATGCACTGATCAACTCCAAGGGCTCTGCCAACCCGTATGACATCTGGCGTCGCCTAGGTGATGAAATGACCGCAGCGGCAACCGTGGTGCGTACCGAAGAACGCATGGTTCAGGCTTTGGAAACCGTCAAGAAGCTCCGCGAAGAGTACAAGGACGTCTGCCTGTCTGACACCGGCATGTGGACCAACCAGAACCTCAGCTTCACCCGTGCACTCAACGACATGTTGATCTACGCCGAAGCCATTCTCGTTCCCGCCATTGCCCGTAAGGAATCGCGTGGTTCGCACTACCGTCCTGACTTCCCCGAACGTGTTGACGATCCGTTCCAGAAAACGTCAATCGTCAAGTTCGTTGATGGTCAGCCGGAACTGAGCTACGAAGACGTGGCCACCCCCATGGTGCCGCCCCGTGCTCGTACCTATGGCAAGACCAGCTAACCCCCGGAAGTTACCCCCGAGAATTCGACTGGATTTTTGGGGTAAAGATAAACTGTAATCTGACTGATTTTTTAACCCTGGGATCCGACGCTTCGCCGCTTCCCGCTACGCGATGAGAGTATGCAAAATGACTGCATCCGACGCGAAAAAGAATTTCTATATCAAGGTCAAACGCCAGGATGGTCCGGGCAAAAATCCGTATTACCAGACGTTTGAATTGCCCTACAAGCCTAACCTTAACATCATCAGCTGCCTGCAAGCCATCGCATCCAACCCGGTGACCATCGATGGCAAGCATGTCGCCCCGGTGGTCTGGGACTGTAACTGCCTCGAAGAAGTCTGTGGTGCATGCACCATGGTCATGGGCGGTAAGGTCGGCCAAAGCTGTTCGACACTTGTTGACGAACTGATGGAACGTGATGGCACCGGCTCCAAAGCCAACCCCATCACCCTTGAGCCCATGAGCAAGTTCCCCGTGATCCGCGACCTGTTCGTCGATCGTGCGAGCATGTTCAACAACCTCAAGGACATCAAAGGCTGGGTTCCCATCGACGGCACGCATCACCTGGGCGGTGGTCCCAAGGAAACACAGGAAGAACAGGATCTGCGTTACGCGCTGTCACGCTGCATGACCTGTGGTTGCTGCCTGGAAGCCTGCCCGCAATTCTCCCTCGAAGGCAACTTCGTCGGTGCCCAGGTCTTCGGTCAGACCCTGTACTTCAACATGCACGAAACCGGTGCAACACTCAAGGACGATCGTCTGAACGTGATGCAGGAAGCCGGCGGCATCTCCGACTGCGGTAATGCCCAGAACTGTGTCGAAGTCTGTCCCAAGGAACTGCCACTCGTCGAAGCCATCGCCAAGATCGGCCGCCAGACCACGGTGCACTCCGTCAAGCAGTTCTTCACCGGCAAGAAATAACCCCCGGAAGTTTCCAACGACATGTCGGGAATTTTCTGGCTGGTTAGACACTGCCTTTTAAACCGCTTGCGGTTTAGCGCTGCTACACTCGTTTAGATCAACCTTGATCGACGCGAAAGATTGATAAACACAACGGACGCGAAAAATATTTCACAACGTCCGTTTGTAATAACTGCAACGATGCTATCAACAAGCACGGTTATCGTGGACCATCCGATAACCGTGCTTTTTTTCTGTTGATTTATTTGATCTGACCCGATATACATTAATGTGTCTCACGCACGGGTAGGAAAGCGGTGGAAACAATACACCATGGCCTTGGGGTTGTAGGAGAGACGTATGCAGCCAAACCCTACCGTAGACGCGCCCGCACTGGCGCAGATCAAACCTGTCGTTCGGTATGTCGATGATCAACAAGCTGTCATCGACACCCATTTCCGTCTCAAGCCACATTTGCCCGAATCGGGAATTGAAAATCCCAAACGCGTGCGCGTGTTGCTTGAAGTCGAAAATGACGACGGCTTCCATGATGAAACCTTTGCCCATGTCGAACTCGACCACCTTTGTGGCATGGTTCGCATGCAGATGGTCCTGCCCGAAATGTGGTGGCCGGCAGGCATGGGGTCACAGGCGTTGTACAACGTCAATCTCACCCTGCTCAAGGGTCGCCGGATACTCGACAAGGTCAACACCACCGTCGGCCTGACTTCCGTGCGCGTCACCGATTCACATTTCGACACACGCACCTTCATGGTCAACGGCAAGCCCTGTGAGATTCACACCATCGTCCCCGTCGACCATGTTCACGAAGACGCCCTGCTGCCTGCAAGCGGTGATTCGCTGATTGTCGTGCGTGATCACTATGGCTCGGACAGTCTCTTTGCAGCAGCGGACCTCGCAGGCATCTTGATGGTCCAGTGTGTCCCCATCGCAGCCGACGGTAAACCCGAACGCGAACTGGCGGATCAAATCTCCCGCCTTTCATCTCACCCGTCTCTTGCAGGCTGGTGCGTGAGTCCGCAAGGCAGGCTCTCACAACGGATGGCTAAGCAACTTAAGGAACTTGATCCCATTCACCCGATCATCGAACACAGCCCCGGCAACTGGGCTGCATAACATCACGTTTAACGACCGTGTCAGATGCGTCGTCTGACACCTGTCTACCCTATTCAAAAAGCACCGGCACGCGGAACCCGGTGCTTTTTTCTACTCTCATTTTTTCAATAAAAAACCTGACGAACGGAATGGGGGACAACCGTGTCCGTCAGGCTTCGATCGGTGCCCATGGGGAGCCTCCGAATCAATGTTGACATCGTCTTGAATCCATCCACGATTCAAGGCGAATCCTGGCAGTATCTGAAGCTACTTATTCCATTTTCGCTCTCTTTTCCATAGGGTTACTGCCTGCGGGAAAGTCTGTCTCAGGCATACATCGTTTGCGATTCGACGACGTCCGATTCACTTGTCATGTCGGATATGGCCTGATAAATGCCGGTTTTGGAGAGTTTGTCAGGATCCGCCACTTGGGCCGTCTGCGTATTGCCGCTGCTCTGTGATTCTTGATTTTCTTCAGCGTATTCGGCTGATTCAGAAGAACTCACTTCACCATCGCCATCAAGATCCCGCGCATCAGCCAACTTGTTGGCCAGAATTTCCATTGCGGTGAGTTCTTCATCCTCATCCGAGGAATCTTCCGGGGCAGCCTGTGTCGATGATGAAGCTGATCCTGTACCCGACGAGGAAGCATTGCCAACCAGTGACAGAACCTGGCTCAGGTTTGCCGTCAAAGTGGCGTCTGTTTCATCGGTGGAATTAACACCAGGCATTCCGCCAGAAGGCATCTGGCCATTCATTGGCGGTGGTGTTGCCTGTTCGGCCATTTTTTCCATCTGGGTGTTAAATTCGTTTTCATTGAGTTGGCCGTCGCCATCAATATCGGCTTCGGCATACATCGCGAGACCTTCTTCGCTGAGTTCATCAGACTGCCCCATGCTCAACATGGAAGCCATCTCTGATGAAGAGATATACTCATCACCATCTGCGTTTGCCCGACTGAATGCTTCCTCCAGTGCTGGAGGCTGGCCCGATGGTTTTTGCATTTGAGTCGACTGCGATTGCTGGGCTGTGTTCATGACGACGTAGGGGTTGTACCCCATTGTGCCGTCGATTCCGTTGACACTCATGACATTTTCCTTCCATTGAATACCTGCGATCTCATGGCAGGCAACGTGCTTGCCACTCCTCCCCCCTGGCTGTCTATCGATTCCAACGTACTGACTGCTCAGGTCAGAGCCCCTCCGGCTCCCGCAATTGCCCCTGAAAATCTATCGGGCATGGCGATGACCCCAACCTTGCCTTTGAATTACCTTTTGGCAATGTTGCGGTTTTGCCGTGGTGCAGACTTCTCTGGAAGCATAAAATTGCCAGCATGAATATTTTGGTTGTAGAAGATGATCAGGTGACAGCGAACTTTATTCTCAAGGGATTGAAGCAGGAAGGTTATTCGGCCATTCATGCCAGCAACGGGCAACAGGGATTCATCCATCTCAGCGAATCGTTTTACGATGTGGCCGTGGTGGACATCATGATGCCGGTGATGGATGGTCTCACACTCATTGAGATGTTACGTCGCCGGCACATCATGACACCTGTGCTCCTGCTCTCGGCTCGTAACACCGTGGGCGATCGCGTGCGTGGCTTGCAGGCCGGCGGTGATGACTACATGGTCAAACCCTTTGCGTTCTCCGAGTTAATCGCGCGTTTGCAATCACTGGTGCGTCGCGCTCAAACCGTCACCGAGCCGGATCAACTTCGTGTTGGTGATCTGTCGATGGACCTGATCTGTCGCAAGGTCTTTCGCAATGGACAGGAGATCGTTCTGCAACCACGCGAACTGGCATTGCTAGAATATTTCCTGCGTCACAAAGGCCGTATCATTTCCAAGACATTGATCATGGAACACGTCTGGGATTACAACTTCGACCCACAAACCAACGTCGTCGAATCACGTGTCTGTAAACTCCGTGGCAAAATCAAACAGGCTGGCGGAAAAGAACTGATTCACACCGTCAAAGGCTTGGGATACATCTGTGAGGTTCGCTAACCCCATGTTCCGATCCGTCACATCACGGCTGACCTTCACCTGTATTTTTCTCTTTGGTACGCTGTTTGTCTGTCAACTCGTCATGCTCTACGGCTTCATGCGATTTGACATGAAGCAACACGAAAACCGCATGCTCTTCGAGGTTTTCTATCGTATACAGGATCTGGTCACCGAAGAAGGTATCAAAGCACTTGAACCTTTGATCAACCGTGAAAATCAACGTGAAGATGAACACGACCAAGGTCCCGGGCCGATGATGATGTTCATTCGCCTGATGGATACACAAGGTCAGATTATCCTGCAAACACAGCATAATAATCACTGGTCTGAAATCCCCCTGCCTGAGAATCTCGCACAGTACACCATCGACAAAGCACCGCAACTGGGCAAGCTCGAATCGCATAACCTCATGGGCACCGTGCGCTACTGCATTGGTCGAATCAATGACGATTACATCCTGCAGGTCGGCTAGGCTCAAAACAACTTCGACCCATTCTTTGAACACTTCATCAAGATTGCGATGATCCTCCTACCGATCACATTGATCCTTGTCGGATTGGCAGGTTGGTTTGTTTCTCATAAGGCAATGGACGGCGTCAAACGTGTCACACGCACTGCATTATCCATCAACAAAGGCAATCTCGATCTGCGCGTTGAAGTGGGCAACAGTGGTCAGGAAATCAAAGAGCTGGCATCAAACTTCAACACCATGCTTGCCAAGATCCAAGCATTGATCCGAGAGCTTGAAGATGTCACCAATAACATCGCACACGACCTGCGAAGCCCTCTGACACGTATGCGTGGCATTATCGAAACCACGCTGCGTGACAACCCATCTATGGACACCTACAACAACATGTCAGCCCAACTCATTGAAGAAATTGAACGCCTTGAGGAGATGATCAAAACGATGTTGCAGATCGCCTCCGCTGAAGCAGGTATCGACAGTAATGAGATGGAGCCGGTGGATATGAATGAGGTGTTGACTGACGCTGCTGAATTGTTCTCTACAATGGCAGAAGAGAAGCAGCAACAGTTGATTTTGCAGTTGCCCGAAAAACCTGTCGTCATCCGAGGCAGTCGCCCGCGCCTGCAACGTGTCGTAGCCAACCTTTTGGATAATGCCACCAAGTTCACGCCAGATGGTGGGACGATCACCCTCCACGCCTATGAGCCCGAAGGCATGACTGTGCGTCTGCAGGTTCAGGACACTGGTCCGGGCATTGATCCTGCGATTCGCAAGCATATTTTCGACCGCTTTTACCGCGCTGATCAAAGCCGGACCTTCCGCGGTAACGGCCTGGGACTCAGCTATGTTCGATCCATTGTCCAGGCACATCAGGGGACGATTGAGGTGACCTGTTTTGAACAATCCTCACCAGAACAGGCCACACAAACCGGCAGTGTTTTCACCATCACCCTCCCCGCTGCCAACACTTAACAAATCAAGTACAATCATGTCATTGCAACCCACCGAACCGTCGGGTTGTATCCTCATGTAGAAACCAATGCTGGGAAGCTATTGATGCTCAACCGATTCGCCATATTACTCGTAACCTGTGTCGCCCTGCTGAGTCTAGGACGTGTGTCCGCACAGCCAACAGTACCTGTGACAGCAGACTCAATTTTGGATCAGATTGAACTCAAAGCCGGGGAAATCAAATCCTACGAAGCCTTCATGCGCCTCGATCAAATCGAAGGTCTGCTCGGTGATCAGCAAATCTGGTTCGGCAAGCTCTATTACGTCACCGACCCGCAAATCAAATTCGCAGTCGACTTCCAAAAGCACGTGGTCAACAACCAACTGCAAGTCAAAAAACGCCAGTGGGTCTACGACGGTGTCTGGCTCGTCGAGCGCCTTGATGACAAAAAGCAATTCTTCAAACGACAGATCCATTCCCCTGAAGATTTGAAAAAAGCAGCACACGATAACGTCGATCCCATGGCCATGGAGAATAACCCGTTCCCCATCCCCTTGCGTGCAAAAAAGGCTGAAGTCCTCAAGCGTTTCACCGTTGAGTTGGTCACCACCAAGTCCGAACTGGACCCGAAGGATGCTGCATTTTACCACCTCAAACTCATCCCCAAGCCGTCATCTCAGATCGACTTCACCGAAGTAAACCTGTGGTATGACAAGGATACGCTGCTGCCTTTGAAGTGTCAGACGAACAACGATGACAGTGGCAACGAAAGCATTTTCACACTCTCCAAAGCCGTGCTCAACCAACCCATCGCCCCGGAGATACTCAGCACGCAGGCCCCAACCGACCGCGGCTGGCACGTGGAAATCACCCCCCTGCAAGTACCCACTACTCCTTAATCGATTGATTAATTATCTTGAAAAAGACTTTTTCCCATCTTCTTAAGCGAATGTTCATTTACCATTAAATCATGCGTATAAAAGACAAAGAGAAAGAAAAGCGGATTCTCATCGCGACGCGGGATCTGGTCAACGACATTGGATTCAAGGCCGCGAGCATGTCTAAAATAGCCAAGGCAGCCTCCGTTTCGCCTGCCACAATTTATCTTTATTTCCCCAATCAGGAATCGCTTTTTATCCAGACCTATCTTCAAGCCAAGTTTGTAATGGCGGATGGGATTTTCAAAAAAGTCGATTTTTCCGAGATGACCGTACGTGATGCCACGGAACATATCTGGAAAAACTATGTGTCCTTCATGCAGAAACACACCGCGTTTTACTGCTATTTTTCGCAATTCGCAGCCTCTCACTTCGCTCTCCAGGTTGACTGTCGCAATATCGATCCACGTTTTGAACAACTCTTTTCCCTGGTTGATCGTGGGATCAGAGAAGGACTTTTTCGAGATATGAATTGGGCGATGTTCTGGGCCAGCCTGATCGGCCCCATTGAAAAGCTTCACCGTGAAGCCAATGCCTATCAATTCAAGATCACCCGACCCATGCTCAAAACGGCCTTTACCATGGCATGGAAATCTTTGACGTTGTAATTATTTATACAATTCAATGAATTCACCGAAATAATCTGTCTTTGATATGTATTCACCTTTATAATAAATGAACATTCTTTTATAAAGGACCTGCATATGGCTTCTCTTGAGAACAAAATAATCGTGATCACCGGCGCATCCAGTGGTATTGGACAGGCGACCGCCAGAGCCCTGCATACTGCAGGCGCTTCAGTGATGCTTGCTGCCCGTCGTGGTGATCGGTTAACCGAACTTGCAACAGAACTGGGTGAAAAGGCTGCCAGTCATGTCACTGATGTCTCCAACAGACAGCAGGTTCAGGATCTGGCACAAGCTACGATCGCTAAATTTGGCAGGATTGATGGCTGGGTAAACAACGCAGGTTACATGCCCCTGTCCATGATTGAAGAAGGCAAAGTGGATGAGTGGGACAAAATGGTGGACGTGAACATCAAAGGCGTCCTGTATGGTATCAATGCAGCTGTTCCAGCCATGCTCAAGCAAGGGTTCGGGGATGTGGTGAATATCTCATCTGTTGCTGGCCACCTTGTTTTCCCGTCGGGCGCAGTGTACTGCGGGACAAAATTTGCTGTGCGAGCCATTTCTGAGGGACTGCGAAATGAATTTGCAGGCAGGATTCGTGTGACCACCATCTCCCCCGGTGCCGTGGCAACAGAATTGGCAAACCACATCACATCCGATCAGGTTTTGGAAAATCTCAAACCTTTGCTGGACCTGGCGATCAACCCCAATGCCATTGCTGATGCCATCGTGTATGCGTTGAGTCAGCCGCGTGATGTATCCATCAACGAAATGATCATTCGCCCAACTGCTCAGGAACTCTGATAAACAGCGCAATGATTACCAGATCACATCCGTCGAATTGAACACCGGCCCGTCGGTACAGGTGAGTTTGTACCGCCAATTGCGGCCACTCTCCAGCGTGCCATGCGGATTGTTATTGTCTTCGATCTTGACGATACAGGATTGACACGTCCCCATCCCGCAAGCCATGGTCTGTTCCAGACACGCCTGACAGGGGATGCCGAATTGCTCAGCGAGTTTGGCGACCGCGTGCATCATCACATGCGGGCCACAGGTGTATATCACCGCCTGCTGCTTCTGCTCATCCGACAGGGATTCAATGTAGCGAACCAGCCCGTCGGTGATGCGCCCCTGCAAACCGATCGAACCATCGTCAGTCGTCACCACAGCAGGAAACGCATGCTTGGCAAACTCGTGGACACTCTTAACCGGCTTGCCATCGGCTTGAGGCTTGTCGTCCGCCCATGTCACTGCTAGCAAATCCGATGTCATCGCTCCAACAAATCCGACTGCATCCCAACCGGCCTTGGCCATGGCGTTAGCAAGGTAAAACATCGGGGGCAGCCCAACACCACCGCCCACCATTAACCCCAACTTGCGATCCGCAGGCAGCGTAAAGGTGTTCCCCAACGGGCCGATCAAATCAACTTTGTCACCCTCGACGAGTTCGCTAAGCCACTGTGTCCCCGTCCCGACCACGCGCTGGACAATCTGGATACACGTGCCCTGCTCATCGTCCCATCGCCCTGAGAGCGAAAACGGGCGACGCAGCAAAGCCAATCGCTGGGTCATCTCAGGCTGCTTGAGGTTCGGCCAACTACCTTCGGTAATCTCAAATTCGTCACCTGATAAGGCATCGATATCCAGCACCTTGGCAGGTGGACGACAACCGATCTGAATAAACTGCCCCGGCGCGGTCGGCCCAAAGCCACCTTTATCACCAGGTAAAACACGAACCGTCAACTCAAAATGCTCACGGCAAATGTTGCGATTAGACACCACCACACCGTCATGTCGCTGACGGCAGGAGACCGATTCATTGGACGTTGAAACTGCACTCATAACCAAGAGTATACCTGCCTCCGACACATGATTCATCTCTGAGTACACCACATCGGTGGCTGACAGCTTTGCTGCTACAATATCCCCATGCTCGGCTATCCGATTAAACGCATCTGCACCCAACTCCTAGGCGACATGCACGTCCGGGACTGGTATGCCGCAGAAGATGACGGACGCTACATGCCCGACACCAGCCGCCCGTATTGCACGCGTTGTGGTGCGAGTATCGGCACTGAAGCCGTCACGAAAAAAGGCTGCGCATTCTGCCTCAACCAACCGATCCACTGGCAACGGATCATCCGCGTCGGTGCCTACGAACCGCCGCTAAGTCACTGGGTGTTGAACCTCAAATTCCACCACGGTTGGCGTTGGGGGCAAATGCTCGGGGAGTTACTTTCACCGCATATTACCAGGCTTGATATTGATGTTGACCGCACCGTGCTTTGCCCGGTCCCCATGCATTGGTATCGTCGCTGGGAGCGTGGCTACAACCAAGCGCAACTCATCGCAGACCAGGTCAGCAAGCAAGTGCATCTGCCTGTCATGTCCCTGCTTAAACGCAGCCGCTACACACCATCACAAACACGCGTCGTGCCATCTCAGCGAACGGTGAATGTCAGCCAATCCGTCACCAGCCGGAACATGGATTTGACCGGTTGGACGGTGATTTTGATTGATGATGTGAAGACCAGCGGTGCGACACTCAATAACTGCTGTCGCCAACTCAAGAAAATGGGATGCAGGCAGATCATCGCCACCGTGCTTGCAGTTGCCGATCCGAAGCATGACGATTTCATGTCGATTGATGCACCAACTACAACTCCGCCAAAATAACCAAGCATATATCCGAGTCATCTTGACTCGCTGTCTTAGATATCAAAACAAAGTTGAAAAACTTACTGAGATGCTGCGTTTTTCTGATTCAACTTCTCGATAACAATGTCGTAGACATCATCCCAATTCATCGCACGCTTGCCATTGCAATCCTTGTTGGTGGAGTTGTTGAAGATGATATAGTCCTTGTTTTCCTGCTCAAAACGCTCGATGTTGGTCGGCGAATCATCAATGTACAAGTCCGCATTCACCGACGTCTTGTCCTTGAGGAAACACAAATCCATATAAGGCACGGCATGGGTCTCAAGCCAATTGACCGTGTGACTGACCACCAGTTCATGTGTCCCGCCGACATACAGGCGATGCGTGGCAATGCGGATATGCACCCCCGCCGAACTCAGGCGACGCAGCGTGTAGGCCGCGCCGGGAATCGGCGGCGCGGTGCGGAAAATCTCGCGTTGCTTCACCGCATACCGATGCAGATAGCTGTAGCGTAACTCCCCTTCGGTCGGCATGCCCCACTCGGCAAAACCATACGAAAAATCATCCGTCAATTCATGAATCGGTTTGTTAAGCCACTCAGCAGCAATGGGACGAATGGCCTTGTAAAAGTCCACGACACAACCATCAAGATCAACAGCAAAGATAAAATTCCGAACAGGTTTGGGCATCACACAGTTCCACGTAAGTTAACGGTTTTCAATCAGTCATCACAACCGTCAACATCATCGCCGATCTGCTGAGCATGTCAAAACTTAATCGTCGTTTTGCAAATTGAAAAATAGTCCACAACTTCTGTCATTCCCGCGCAAGCGGGAGTGACGGAAGTCGAAAAGGAATTGACAGGACAATTCTGGGCAAAACCAAACTTGAAAAGAATCTCAAAATCGCAAGCCGGTTTTAGACACATTTTATCACTTTCACGCCATTGACGTGGACGCGCTCTAGGGTAGGATGAAGCCAACTTTTTTGGAGTAGCGATTATGTCCACCAAACGCCCGAACGTTCTGCTTCTGATGGCAGATGATCACCGATTTGACGCCATTGCCGCCCACGGTGATCCGATTGTTCAATCACCTGTCATGGATGAACTGATCCGTAATGGCGTGACTTTTACCCGTAATTGGCACTTCGGCGCCTACTCCCCAGCCGTCTGTATCCCAACGCGTGCTGCCATGCACACCGGCTGTAACTCGCATCAGGCTTCGCTGCAAAAGGACATGCGTGATGACTTGCAGGATCGCGACCTTCCTAATGTCCATACCATCAATCCCAACCGAGTCACACTCGGTGAAGCACTTCGCAACAACGGGTATTACACCTACATGACCGGGAAATGGCACAACGACGGCATGTCATTTAACCGCTCATTCTGCGATGGCTCGAAGATCTTTCTCTACGGCATGGGATCGCATTACGATATCCCGACCTTCGAGTATGACCCGACAGGCGAATACGACCGCAGCAATGAAATCCTCAATCAAGGCACACACTCGTCAGAACTCTTCGCCAACACGGCTATCGACTTTATCAAGGGCTATGACCGCGATGAGCCGTTCTATCTGAATGTCGGCTTCACCTCGCCGCATGATCCGCGTGATGCGCCTGAAGCGTACGATGCGATGTACAACAAAGATGAGATTCCGCTTCCTGCCAACTTCAAGGAACCGGACTTTGACCAGGGACATAGCCGCATCCGTGATGAAATGCTCGCATCCTTTCCCCGTGAGGAAGATGAAGTCAAACAACACATCGCTGATTACTACGCGATGATCACGCATCAGAACAAATGCATGGGTGACATCATCCAGGCGCTCAAAGACAAGGGCATGCTCGAAAACACCATCATCATTTACACCGCTGACCACGGCCTTGCTGTCGGTCAACATGGTTTGATGGGTAAGCAGAACATGTACGAACACTCGCTGCGTGTCCCGCTGATCATGTCCGGCCCGGGCATCCCCAAGGGCCTTCGCTGCTGTGAACTCACGCAGACACCTGACCTGTATCCGACGCTCATGCACTTGACCGACACGCCATGTCCCGACACCGTAACCTGCAATGACCTTGTCCCTGTAATGGAAGGTGCTGACTCCAAGCGAAAACATCTGTTCTCACGGTATTTCGACATGCAACGTGGCGTGCGTGACCACCGATACAAACTCATCCGCTACTACCGACAGAAATTCAAGAACATGCCTCAATCTACAGGCTGCGACAAGGTTCAATTCTTTGATCTGCAACGCGATCCATGGGAAACCCAGGACCGCTATGGCAGTGCAGAATATCAAGCCGTGATTGAAAACATGGCTGATGCTCTCAAAGCCGACATGGATGCAAATGATGATCCGCTTAAGGATGTGCCGATTCTGATTTGATCCATGGTGCTTGTGATTCAAACTTCTTAATTGATGTAACAGGTCATTAACTGCAGCGCAGCTTCAGCATCACGTTGTGATGCAGCTATTTTCACATCTGTACACGATTTGAAATACAAGTCATTCACGCGATCACAAATTGATATTGTGAAAATTAACGGCGTGCAAAAAGGAATGTGCGATCGTCGGATTGCAGACGGTTGCCGGTGTAGGCATCGAGAATGTGATTCAGATGATCGGCTGCAACGTCTAGGGGTTGACCTTCACTGGACATGGCGATTTGTGCAAGATGATCGCCGAGCCGGATGGAGGTGAGCATCTTGCCGGACTGATCTTTGAGTTCGGTTAAGCCATCGGTGAACATGGCCAGGGTTTGACCACGTGCAAGGATGTCATCCGAGAGTTTGTATTCGACATCACGAATACCTAGCGGCTCATAGTCACCCATTTCCAAAGGCCGTTTATTGCCTACGCTATCGAGCACCAATGGCGCAGGATGCCCCGCATTGATGAATTGCATCTGCCCTGTTTTAGGATCAAGTTCAACCAGTATCGCAGTCACAAAACGGTTGGCAGGCAGATACGCGATGAGGTGTCGGTTGAGCAGGTACGTGAGATTCAGCAGGTCCGCACCGGCTGCGGTGACAGCGTGGACCATCGTGTGCAGCGAGGAAGAGACCAGTGATGCGGGTAATCCCTTGCCACAGACATCCGCGACCACGAGCAGGACATGACCGTTGGGCAAATTGAGCACATCGACATAATCACCAGCGACCCAGCGACAGGGTTTAAAGCCGATGGCCACTTCCATGTCAGGCACCTTGATGCCATTGGGGACCAGGCGCATTTGAATATCACGCGCACGCTCAAGATCGATTTCGACCAGAGCATTCACCTTGGCCAACTTGCGATTCACCCACGCGGCTTCGGCTTGTTTGAAGTGTTCTGCTGCTAGTGAAGCCAGCGTCAACCATTCCTCGTTGGCAAAAGGTTGTTTGACCATCAGGTACATCAGCACCAATGCTTCTTCATCATTGCGGATCGGGCATGCCATAGCTGCAAGGCGTTGATCACTACCATCGGTCTCTGACGGGCGCACCAGGGTGGGTTCCATACTGTTTTTACAGGCTTCGACCAACGCCTGCGTGATGTAGAGTGATTGGGCATTACAACCGGCATGGACCTGAGGCACGCAAAGTGTCTGTGGTGGGCCGGGCTCTTTCTTGGAGATCATTAACACCACGCCGACGTCTGCAGCAAAGTGTTCACTAACCATTAACTCACAGAGCAAACGCAGACGTTCACGTTGTTGCTCAGTGCGTTGCAGCGATTGGCTCATTTCCATGAGTTGGCTCAGGTGCAAGGCACTGATGCGCGAGGAACCGGTCTGACTTTGACGAAGCATGCTCAGGCCGGCAGCAGCATCTTCGGAACTATGCACCGCGACAACCTGGCCTGCGATACTGGTCCCGCCGGAGGACTCCATGTTCTGGCTTGGCATGGTGAGGGTGAGTTTGCATTTGCCCAGTTCGACACAGTCGGCCAATTCGAGCATGCGTTCGGAAGTGCGAAAGCCGTTGACACGGGTCCCGTTGCTCGAACCCAGATCACGAATCCACCACCGTCCCCAACGATCGCAGTACAACTCCGCATGCTTGCGTGAGACGCTGGCATTGTTGATCTGCACATCGACTTCAGCCACGCGGCCGATGACGATGTTTTCACCAATCATGGGAAAGTGTCTAATTTGCCCGGACCCATCGTCAATTTCCAAAACACGATCGTAGGGTTCGATCGCGTTAAGCTGCGCAGGGACCGCAAATGCCTTAGCCAATTCGGATACCTCTTCCCGTACTTCGGAAACTCTCTCTAAGTCTAGTATCGGTATCGTACATCATCCTTCTTCATCCGAAAACGGAGAATATGATAAACCCGTGTTCGAGATGGATTTTTCTTGACATCAAAAGACCCTGCGTTTACGTTTAACGAATCCAAAGGACTGGCTGAAACCTACCAAGCTGGTCGCCCACCTGCCCTGTGTTTGATACATTCTGGAGGATCCGGAAACCATCAAACATCCAACCGGGCGAATCGTCCAAGACGACGTTGTGACAGCTTTGACATTTAGATGACATCCGGGGGAACGAGGATAACCTTGTCAATTGCCTGTTTATTGGTCTTTGCAAGGAATATCCAACCCAGGATGCAGGACGGTCACGTGTCGGCCACCTTCCACGTGCCATCCTAGTTCACTACCATCCATCCGGTCGACACGTGACCGACCTGCATCCTGGGAGACCAACAGGCCAGATCAACCTGCCAAGCACTGGCCTGTGATTTTTTGTGTGCAAACGCTAATTGCGGTTATCAGACATTTACGTCAAAGCGCTTTGACCTTAAACTGGTTAGATGATGCGAGCACGGTCCACATTGCATCTTGCTTTGAGAATCAAATCAGTACCCTGGGATTGACCGGGTGAGAGTAAAGCATGAGCCTTAAAAAAATCCTGATTGCAGATGATGAACCGAATATCCGCCTGCTGGTGCAAACGACACTGGAAGATGCTGATCGTCAAATGATCGAAGCCTGCAATGGCAACGAGGTCTTGGAACTGGCGCGCAAGCACGTGCCGGACCTGATTATTCTCGACTGGCTGATGCCCGGACTCCATGGGATTGATGTGGCTGCCCGACTTCGCTCGGAGCGCAAGACCGCACACATCCCCATCATCATGCTCACCTGCAAAAGTCAACCCGCTGACATGCAACAAGGACGCGAAGCAGGCGTGAGCACCTACCTGGTCAAACCGTTTAGTCCGATGGAACTCCTCGAACGTGTACAGGAAGCACTTTCGTCATCCATGGACAACAACCTGCTTAACCAACCCAGCACATGAGTGAAGCCCACAAACCGTTGAAATTTGTCCAACCCCCGAACGAGGGTGGCGGTGATGCTTCGCATAATGAAGCTGCTATCAACGAGCAAATGGCTCAGCATCTCCAACTGCTTAACTCTCAGTTGGTCCTCTATGCAAGAGACTTTCGCAGACTTGTCGATGACCAACAACGCAAAGATGACGAGCTTCGTGCCGTCAAACATCAACTCGACCAAGCCAATGAGCAGCTTAAGGACATGGAGCGTCAGTCCGCCAAGTTGCAGCGGAAGCGTGACCAATCCAAGCCCGATATCAGCGTCATCGGTCAATCCAAATCATTGACGCATATTCTCAAACTCTGTCAGCGTGTTGCCGTCTCCCAAACCACCGTACTCATCACCGGCGAAACAGGGACCGGCAAGGAACTGACCGCGCGCTTCATCCATCAACACTCCAACCGACATGACAAACCGTTTATCGCGATCAACTGCGGCGCATTACCTGAATCGCTGATGGAGTCCGAACTCTTCGGTCATGCCAAGGGCGCCTTCACCGGGGCCGATTCGGATAAGACGGGGCTCGTGGAGCTTGCTGCTGGCGGCACGTTGATGCTTGATGAAATTGGTGAGTTGCCGTTGACGTTGCAGGTCAAACTCCTGCGTGTGCTTGAGGAGCGGACCTTCCGCAAAGTCGGTAGCGGCGTGGAAGTCGATGCGGATGTCCGTGTGATTGCAGCCACCAACCGTGATTTGAAACAGGAAGTCGCTGAAGGCCGGTTCCGGGCGGACTTGATGTATCGCTTGAATGTCTTCCCGATAGAACTCCCGCCCCTGCGCCAACGTCGCGATGACATCCCCCTGCTGGTGGAACATTTCCTCTCCGAACGCCCGATGCAGTACAACGGGGAAGTGACCGTGAGCATGCCGGCCTTACTGGCACTCAAGCAGCATGATTGGCCGGGGAATATTCGAGAATTGCGCAATGTCCTGGAGCGTGCCGCATTGCTTTGTGATGCCGGTGTAATTGAAATGGACATGCTTGGCCCGGATTTTGCACCTGATTCTAATAATCCGACATCCGATCCATTGGCCCCGCCGGCAACCAACCATGATCCGGAGGCCCGAATGTCGACGACTGGGACCAAATCGGTCCTGGCGCAACAGGAAAGGAGCATGATTGAAGCTGCATTAGAGCAGTCAAACTGGAACAAAGCCGCTGCAGCGCGTTTGCTGGGCATCAGTTGGGACAATTTGAGATACCGCATCAAGAAATACAAAATCAAGAAACCGACCGGGCAGTAATCCTGCGATTTTCCCGATCCGGTTTCAGCAATTCGGCAATTTTCCCGACTTTTTCCATATCTCCATCGGCTTTAAACCTGACTCAAGCAGCCAAACAGGAAATTTTCCGCCCCATCTTGCGGGCAGACCCACCAGGAGCGTCAGGCCAATCATTACACGGCCCAAATGCGTCCACAGAAGATACATACGCTGAAACAGTCACCCCACGACCAGCTATCATTCTCCTGGCGCTCCTGGCAGTTCTGACCGCAGTATTCAGACATATCGCAACGGTAACAACGTAATGAAGAGGTGTTGATCTTCCAGTTGAATCAAACAAGCCTTCCCCGCCTGACCTGATTCAATTGCAATGGTGTCCAGCGTTGAAGTCCGTTTTACTGAGAGAAGCAACTTGGCAACATTAAGTATCCAACAAACCCTGGCTAAAGCCTCGCGCATGGTCCAGCCTGATCACCAGAAAGCCCTCATCGAGCTCTCAGAAGTGGTCATCAAGGCCCAATCCATCGCTGAGTTACTCAACCAGACGGCTGCCTTGGCAGCAAGGACACTCTCTTGCCAACGTGCGGGGATTTTTGAACTGCGATCCGACGAAAAACTCGTCACCCTCCGCGCCGGCTTCGGTTGGGACAATGACCTGGTCGGTCAGGCAACGATGTGGGTTGCGCCCGAGACACAGGTACTCAGTTCATTGCAGGCTTCTGAGCCGTCATTCGTCGCTAACTATACCAACGAAAACTATTTCGCCGCCCCACAGTTGCTCGTCGAACATGATCTGGCAGCCAGTGGCATGGTGCCGATCCCGATGCCCGACCGCGCCTTTGGTGTGTTGATGGTTAACCATGCGACCGAGCATCCATTCTCCGTTGCTGACCGCAGCTTCCTCACCGCCGTTGCTGACCTGCTTCAACCGGGCATTATCCGCCTGCGCCAAATGCAACTCGCTGAGTTCCAGGTCGATGGGTATCGCCTTGTGGGTCCCAACCAGGCTTTGCGTCCGTCACTGGAGCAAATCTGCCTGCGCGTCGAAAAACTCATCAACTCCGGCCAATGTGCGATCATGCTCTTTGAGCCACAAAACCATCGCATTCGTTTGGCTGCGGGTCCGTCACTGGTGCCCACCCTCGCCCAGTCGCTTAACATCCTGCAGGTCGGTAAGGCCATGGATGTCGAAGCGATCGCTCAGCGTCATGGCACCCGTGCCTGCTGGTCGACCCCCATCTCCACCGAGCCCGGCTGCATGGTGGGGACGTTTGCGATCCTGCATCAGATCAACGCACAACCAACATCTCATGAACTGCAAATCCTCGAAGCCGCATCGGAACTCACCGCTGCGGTTGTCCGACATGACATCCAACTCCGCCGCATCAAGCATCATGAACAGATGCAAAAACAACTCGAACGTCAGATCGATGCAAGGTCCATCGAATTGCAAAGCACCATCGATCAACTTGAACGCGAAATCAGTCAACGGCGACAAGCTGAAGACCTGGCAAGGGGCGGAGAGGAGAGATACCGCGACCTGTTTGAGCGTTCCAATGACCTGATCCAGATCATCTCCCGTGAAGGCGATATCCGTTTCGTCAATCGGGCCTGGCGTCAGGCGATGGGCTATGTCCCCAGTGAAGTCCAGCGGCTCAGCGTCTTTGACGTTGTGCCCCCCGCCTGCCGGACCCGCTGGACGGAACTGCTTCGCCGCGTGTTCACCGGCGAGAATCTGGTGCGCGTCGAAACCGAGTTCTTCACCCGTGAAGGTAAAACGCTTGCTGTCGAAGGCTCACTGAGTCAAATCAACGAACCGGGACGCCCCCCTGCTGTCCGTGCGATTTTCCGTGATGTGACCGAAAGTAAACTCGCGGAAGAACAGCAGCAGAAATTCGTCTCACTGGTTCAAACCTCCAGCGACCTGATCATCATGGCAACCCACGATGGCAAAGTGCAATTCATCAACCATGCCGGCCGTGAACTATTGGGTATGACCCGCAGCCAACCGCTGGGCAACCTGCACATGTCCGACATTTACTCCGCGGGTACGTGGTCCAACTTCAAGTCCATCGTCTTGCCTGCCATCAACGAGATCGGGAGATGGGAAGGCGAAGGCGCTGTCCGTCATCGCAGCACGCATAACCGCATCGACGTGCACATCAACGCCTTCACCGTCAAGCATCCGCGATCCGGCGAATCGCTGTGTATTGCCACCGTCCAACGTGATATCACACAACGCAAAGAAGTCGACCGCATGAAGGACGAGTTGGTTGCCACCGTCAGTCACGAATTGCGTACGCCGTTAACCAGTCTGCGTGGCTATGCAGAGTTATTGCTTTCGCGTGAGTTCCCCAAAGACAAACAGAACAAGTTCGTCAAGATCATTCACGATGAAACGCATCGCTTAAACAAACTCATCAACGACTTTCTGGACATCCGTCGCATGGAGTCGGGCAATCAGTCCTACGACTTTACGCACCTGCAACTCGTGCCCCTGATTGAAGAAGTCCTGATGCATTTCAAGCAGACTGCTGGCAATTTCGATTGGCATGTGCAATTGCCCGATAGCTTACCACCTGTTTATGCCGACCGCGATCGTATCCATCAAGTGATGACCAACCTGCTGTCCAATGCCGTCAAGTTCACCGAGCAAGGCAAAGGCATTGCCATCGGCGCCCGTCAGCAAGGCTCCAGCGTGGTCGTCTGGGTCAAAGACGAAGGACCGGGTATTCCCAAGTACGATCAAGCGAACCTGTTCGACAAGTTCTACCGTGCCACCGTCAGCGATCAGCACAAACTCCAGGGCAGCGGTCTTGGCTTATCCATCGTCAAGGAAATCGTCAACGCCCACGAAGGCCGCGTCTGGCTCGAATCCGAATCCGGTAAGGGCAGTACCTTCAGCTTCTCCCTGCCGACGGCAAGTATCGTCTGATCTTAAAGAGCCGCGCACGAAGTAAGCGGGCAACGATACCTCCCAAAATCAACAGATCGCCGTATATTCAAGAAACCGCTACTGCGTGCGCGTCTCATCACTGATTGGCCGTTTGATGATCTTGACATCACAACACACGCTTCTGACACTACAAAACATGTCGGGGGATGGTCTCCCGACTTTACGTGAAACATTCATGAGTCAATGAGCAAGTGGCAATCCCTCCCCTTTACGTCAAAGATATCGGCATTACCTTCATCATCATGAGCGATGGTTCACGCTTGGATTTTTTGAATGATCACGAGTTCTTTGCTCTGATTAACCAACTCGTGGCAAAACAAGTGCCCTTTGCTGATGCTCCATACGGCTGGCCTCCTGCTGCAATTTTGCTAGACAAATGCAAAAAAGCTTGCCAGTCAGTTTCTTTTACTTCAATATGTTTGCGTGGGCCTGGGGATTGGTTCCTAAAAAATCATCAAGTTCGCTAACCAACCATGGGGAACAAGAATGGGGCAGACCCCATCAATTTTCTACCAACAACTTCCGGAGGGAATCACAATTGATCGTCTTTTTCATCTTTCTGGCGTTTGTCGTATTTGCAATCATGATCAGACTACTGGCAGGCGGGGTCGATCATGATCGCGTCAGACAATACATCGAAGAATGTGGTGGCAAAGTATTGAACTTAAACTGGGAACCATTCGGCCCAGGCTGGTTCGGCGAAAAAAGCGATCGAATCTACTGCGTCAACTACATCGACAAAGATGGCAACGAACACGAAACACATTGCAAAACAAGTATGTGGACAGGTGTCTACTTCACCAAAGATCAAATCGTCAAACATGCGGAGAAATCTGCTTCAGATTCAACATCCAAGCAAAGCTTACTCGAAGCTGAAAACCAGCAACTCAAAGAAGAGTTGGAACGATTCAAACGCCAGCAAAGCCAGGGATGAATTCTCCGTCATGACTTCACAATATCCAATAAATTATTCAAACATCAGGAACCATTTATTGGCCATCAATTTCATGGCAGATTTTCCAGATCATCCAAATCCTTATGACGACCACTTGAACGTTTGTTTTGCTTCAAGTCTTCAAGATTGATGATGGGAATGCTGATCTGATCAATCTTAACAACGCATGCGTTTCGATGGCATGTGGCAAATTCTACACCATCAATGTCCGTGAGAATTTCAATTCGAAATGGTGGCACGCCCATACGCACCAGGCATTCCCGGCGTAAAAACAAATCCTTGTTCAAATCGGGAGTCTGAAATCCAAACTCGGTCAGAACGTTGGTCATTTTCTGTGCGTTCTCTGGACTGATACCAATCCAGATATCCATATCTGACGTCGCGCGGGGATAACCGTGATACCCCACGGCATAGCCCCCAACCAACAAATATTCAACTTGCCTGACGGTCAACAATTTCAAGAACTCTTTGAAGTCGTCCGGCAGCTTCCTGATCACCGTATCCATAAACCGTTCGCCTGTTCAGTTCGATGGCTTCCAAACGTTTTTCGGGAGTTTGATTATGCCAATATGCTTTTTCGTCTGTTTCGTCGTGTAACCCGGAAACGCTAAATGCAGACCGATCCACTTGCCGCAGGTCATCATTGGTTCGGTGAGATTGGGGAGTTTGCTCCTGTTGCATAAGTGCATTTTATGATCAAGCATGTCAGGATACAATGCACACTCCGATGTTTTTACCGAGTAACGACCATTGCCCCTTCAACATCACAAGCCTGTTTGATAAGGAATACCCATGTTCGGATAATGAAACAGGGCCTGCTCCCATAAAATACTCGGGAAATAGGACAACTCCGGTATCAACTTCACAACCATGAATAACAAAACTTACACCATCAGAACCATGACGCGCCCGGAACTTGATCTTGCAGTCCAGTGGGCAGCACAGGAAGGCTGGAACCCCGGGCTTGATGATGCGGATTGTTATTACGCTACGGATCCGGATGGTTTTCTGGTTGGTATGCTTGGTGATGAACCGATTGCCAGCATCTCCGTTGTCAAGTACGGCCAATCGTTCGGCTTCCTTGGGTTCTATATCGTCAAGCCGGAATACCGCGGGAGGGAATATGGGATTCAAATCTGGGATGCGGGTCTGAAATACCTTGAAGGTCGGAACGTCGGCCTGGATGGTGTGGTTGCTCAACAGGAAAACTACAAGAAGTCCGGCTTCAAACTCGCCTACAGCAATGTCCGTTACGAGGGGATCGCAAACGGGCAAACTTGTGAGAACGCTGACATCGTCTATCTGTCCACTTTACCCTTTAAAACCATCGCTGCATACGACGCCCCGTTTTTTCCTGAAGTCCGTGCTGACTTTACCAAGCGATGGATCAATCAAGAACAATGCAAAGCCTACGGCATTATCCAACATGGCAAACTTGCAGGTTATGGTGTGATTCGACAATGTCGAACCGGCTACAAAGTCGGCCCACTCTATGCTGACACCCCAGACTTGGCGGAAAGCCTTTTAGTCTCACTTGTTTCGGCGATTCAAACCGGAGAGACATTCTATCTCGATGTCCCGCAGGTCAATCCTGATGCGGTCGCACTTGCTGAGCGTCACAAAATGAAAGTTGTATTCGAAACAGCACGCATGTACACCGGTGACAAGCCGGACCTGCCACTGGGCAAGATTTTTGGCGTGACATCATTTGAAGTTGGATAACCTGTAAGCCGTCATAATCAACTGATGTTTTCCGGGGGATTGCAATAAGCACTTGTCTTCAGTGATTATGGCAATATCACTCCGTCTCAAACACACGCAGGAACAGTTGATTTGCGTCATAAGCAACTTCCTGCGTCACCGTGCTGGCATGGATATCCATAAACAGAATATTGTTGGAACCCAGGTGACGGGCGAAGGTGTTGTCGTTGTAGAGCACGGAACTCACTGCATCAGGATAGTTGGTGCTGTACTTTGAAACGGTAATACGTTTGAGGCCGGAGGGGGCATTGCGGTTAAAGCCGATGTAAGTGGAATCTGCTTGCAAGATCGTTTGACTTTGCTTGTGATAAGCATCAATGCGGGGATTATTGATACGAGGCATATTGTCACCGGATTGTGAAACGTGAGCATTAAAGCCGTAACTGACACGTTGCTTGCTAATCGTGCTGACGTTGTACATTGTGCCGATGCCCAGTGAATTGACATTCGTTTCAATGCCGGTTTGGTAGAGCCTGGCATCCTGAGCATCCTCGGGACATTCGAGCACTTTGAGTGTTGGTCGGGTATGCCGAAGCACTTCGCGTTGCGCGGTAAAGACCGTATTGATCTTGGCAGCAACCGTCATATCACGTGCTGCAAATGTCTCATTAAAGTCCGCCAGATACGAGGTATTAAGCACCCCCAATTGACGGAGACTGGTCAAACAAACGACATTGCGAGCAGACTTTCGTGCTGAAGCCAATGCGGGTAAAAGAATACTGATGAGCAGACTGATGATGGAGATGACCACCAGCAATTCGATCAATGTGAAAGCATTCAAACGGCTTGATGCTTGGGTTGGTTGGAATTCATTCATATTTCACCTCGTTCAGTCTTGAGCAGGATTGGCAATCAACAAACAGGGATAATCCTCAACGGTCACCTGAACATAACGACCAGTTGAATCTCTCTTGATGGATAATGTTTTAGACTCACCTGTGAGCAGGTTCAGTAGCAAAGGCGCATTGCCAAACGACGAGTCAATTTTCAATGTCGCAAGAATGGCTTTGTAGTTGTCACTGGTATCCGATGCTGATGTGATCGGGGCCGAGAAGCTGAGCATTTTCAGGTCATCAGCACGTTTAAACCCAATGACATGGACATCACCAATTGTCGGGACAAGTGCGTCTTTTCCAGTATTTTCAGTGGTATTGGCAATACTGACAACATCTGCCTTACAGGTAGCATCAGGCCATACCACACCACGCGTGACAGCATTGATTCGGCCGAACACGGCAAAGGAAGGCTTGATGTCATACGTCGCGGTCAACAATCCAAAGCCGGGCTTGGTGGGTTTGGTGTAGTCATCTGCGAGAATAAAGACAAAGGCTTTTTGAATGTCCGATGCCAGTGCTGTCATCATCAACCTTGCAATGGTCTTGGCTTGTGTCTTGCGGTCTACTGGCGGATGATGCAGGTGATCGCCTTGAATACCGTCATCGGGTCGATAGACACTTGAGCCGTATTCGGTGACCCACAATCCAAGCTGATTGTTGCCAGTGGCCTTGCGAATGTTATTCATCCAATGATCAATCTGCTGTGAAAACAACAGGGTCTCGTCAAACATGTTTCGAGTACCATCGGCATCTCCGATTTTCATGGGCATGTATTCGGGAATATCTCGCCGTGGGTAGGGATGGATATAGGTTGCATCAAGGTATTGAGCAGCCGGGGTGATGGCCTGGACGGTAGTCGCTTCGATGCCTGTCCCGCTGATGATTTTCACATCTGGATAACGTTCTCTGAGTTGTTTGGCAGAGCTTGCCAGGAATTGGGCGAAAGGATCAACCCAGGGCCCGCCGTACCATTTTCCGCCGTAACGTTGTCTCCAGCCGCCGAAGTTGTTGGGTTCGTTCCAGATTTGAATCGCGCCGATGGCATTGGGATAGCGATCCAGCATAAACGAGACGTAATGCACATAACGATCCGCCAACGCATCCGGTGAGAGTTTCCCTGCTGGGCCATAGAGCATGGGCGCAAGGAGTTTAAAGCCGTTTTGATCGAGTACCTGCATCCATTTGTCATGGGCATCGGGTGTTTCGTACACATTGTCATAATTCGCATCGAGGTCATGCCAGTTCAAGCCGTCGCGAATCCATTTCACACCCAGTGCCTGCATGTATGGTAAAAGCTGATCCGGATCAAACCACGGACGGGACTTGGCTTGATTAAAATGAGTCTGCAAACCAATACGTGATGCCTCGGACATCTGGTTAGGCATAACAGGCATTAAATCCGCGCGGCCAGTAATCGGACCGGTAAAAAAATCCGACTGCAACTGTCGAACCTTATGATCGGCATCCTGCTCACCAGCCCCAATCGCGCGACTGGTCTGCGGACCACCCCATAGTGATGCCACAATCATGAATGTTCCAATGGTCCCAATATGCTTTAACATCAACAATCTCCAATATTGCTATGAGAACCTTCAAGTCAGGTATTGGCCGGTCCGGTTGATTCGCCAACGACCAGCTTGAGTTCTTCAGGCGCAACCACCATCGGCCCACGCCAGCCATCCTGATCATCAAGAACCCAACGCATGCATTGGCGGATCAACTCGACATAATCAGGCTGCGCCAGACTCGTCAAAGAGGGACGCATGAATGGGCCAAGACCTTCATCGCTGACGACAGCAATGCTCAGGTCTTTACCGACTTCGATACCCATGTCATGACAGGCGCGACAGGCACCGACCGCTGCCGGTGCCGTGGTGCAATACAGGGCTTTGTTCTTGATCTTGTTATCAGAGATAAGTTGCTTGACCTGCTTGTAACTCCAGGGCATGACTGATTCATAAGCTTGAACCGGCAGATTAAACAGCTGGCCATCAAGCTCATTGGTTTTGAGATAGTCCTCCCAGACACCAATACGTGTGCCGATCACCGCGTCATGTGGCTGGCAATTCAGACAGTCGATCTGCTGATGGCCCAAGCCGTGTAAGTGTTCAACCACCTTGGACATGGCGGATGTCGGATAGGAGAAAACCGAAGGCAGCCAATTAGCCGTCTGATCAAACTCAAGCACGGCCACAGAACAATCGCATTGACGCAAACGCTCGATCACCATCTTGGGCATATCCTGCGTCACGGGCATAATCACAATGCCATCGACTTGATCCATGTCACGGAACAAAGCGGGATCTTCCCAGTCGACATATTGAACCAGTCGCACGGAGAACCCCACCTCGCGCGAAACCCGCATCATGGCCGTGGACCAGAAATCAAATTCACGGCCCGGCCAGGCAGGCATCGCCAACATCACCTTGGACTTGGCGTGCTGCTCAACAACATGTGAACGCACTGCCAGGCGACCATTGTTCTGGCGTTCGAGTTGATCGCTGGCAAGTAACTCATCAAGCACCTTGCGCATCGTCCCCCGACTCACACCCAACTCAGTTGCAAGTACACGCTCAGAAGGAAAGAAACCCGCCCTGTATTCTCCATCAGAAATTCGCTTGCGGATGAGGTTGGCAAGATAGTCTGATTTGCTGCGATTGGTAAAAGGTGTCGTAGTCATGCGTCGCCAATAAACCATTTTTTATTTTAATGTACCATTTTTGGTACAACATAAAATTCTACGCACATTAGTCTGAAAGGCAATGTTTGAATTGATATTTTTTGTGCCACCCAGATTGGGACTATTGCATCGGGGAATAACCTGATTGCCAGTCTCGTTATTCCGCACAATCCTCACAACCTGCGCAACAGCAACCTGTTGCCAGCAGACAACTGACTCCTTAATCGGCACAAATTTCGGTAAAGTCACCGAGTCGGCACAACCGGACCCGGTAATATTCCCGACTCCCCCTCATTTTCAGGGCCAATAAGCCATTTTTCTGTTTGGCACGCGTCTTGCAGTTATCGAACGTTGGAAGAGGGACAACCGCAAAGGTTGGCCTGAGGAAGAACTGAAAACCAAAGACGGACATTCCTGCCTAAATGGTGTCTGATCCTTTCAGTCATGCCTCAAAGTCGACAGTTGGTTGAGAATCGCAGCTTTTGGGCGAACCACACTGACTGACTGGGATCAAACAAGAAAAGAACATGGTGGTGTTCAAGTCGTTTGGTCGTAACCATCGCAGGACAAACGTGGACCGGGAAAAGGCTGCCAAGGCTGATCGTGGTTGGGGAACCACGGACCGCTAACAGCGCGTAACGCCTTGCAGATTTCGTAGGGGAGATCTGCAAGTAAGTATTGGGGCGGATACGGGAGAAGCAGCCTTTTTTCAGGGAGAAAGCGATGGAGTATCAATCAGGGGAAGCCCAGTATCGGCGGGGCCAAAAGTCGCCGAAATCGATTCAAGCCACCTGGATTCAGTACAAGTTGCATCCGGATGACACGGCGTTGAGAAACAGATTGGTCGAACACTACATGCCACTGGTTTCCTATCACGCCAAACGCGTCGCGCTGAAGACCAACAAACGAACGGTAGCAGAGGAGTTGTTGACAGCGGGCGCTTTTGGATTGATGGACGCCATTGACGCCTACGACTTTGATCGTGGGATCAAGTTTGAAACCTTCTCAAGTCATCGTATCCGCGGTGCCATGCTTGATGAACTGCGAAGCCAGGATTGGCTGCCCCGACTCATCCGGTCGCGAAATACCCGACTGGAGCAGGCAAAGACGTCGTGGTTGGGACAAAGGGGTTATGCCCCGACCGACGACGATCTTTGTCGGCAAATGAATGTGGACCGCAAGGAATATCGCAAGATCACCCGCGATGCCACACTCGCCTGCCGCGTCTCGCTCAACCAACAGGTCGCTGACAACAACGAAGCGACCGACCGTGACCTGTGTGCAGGTCACACTTTGGCGGACACGAGTTTCAACGCCCCGAACGTGGTGGCTCAGAAACTGGAACTGCGTGAACTGGTCCTTGAAGACCTCTCGCGAATCGAACGCCTCATCGTCCTGCTCTACTACTACGAGGGCATGACCATGAAAGAGATCAGTCTCACGTTCGACATCAGTGAATCGCGCGTCTGCCAGATGCACACGATGATCCTGGCCAAACTCCGCAGCCAGCTTCGTCGACACGAAATGACGACAACCGCCGCATTGGCGTAAGTGTGAAAGACGATCCGGGGTGGATCGTATCACACAGATTACAACAAACGTTTACCACCCCCTCAAGGCACGATTACAGACATGTGGTCGGGCCTTTTTTTTTGCGCCCAAACGGAGTGCAAATTTAATTCTCATTGAACATCAGTGATTCATAGATTGACTGCTGACTCATTGTTGCCGCGTGCCCATCAAGGAACAGAATATTTGCCGAACCAGGATGACGTGCATAAAACGAATCAACTGGATCGAAATGTGTATCCGGCCCGTAGAGCGTTGGAAAGTCTGCCAAGGTGATTTTATTGACACTGTGATTAATGCTGAAATAGGACGCATCAGCAGCATAAAAGACTTTGCTGGGTTGATGATAATCATTAAGTTGATTGGAATACCCCGCCCCATTGGACGCATCGAAAACCATGTAGCGATTGATCCCGTAACTCACACGCACAAGAATGTCCGTCGGGTTGGGAAAGCCATATATGCTCGATACGCCCAACGCCTGTGCGTCTTGTGCCGGACGGAACAATCGAATGTCTTCGTCATCAGCAGGACATGACAAAACCTCCAGAGGCGTCCGACCACTGGCGGTCAACAGGAGTCGCCAGGGAGTAAACTCCTTTCGCTTCGCAGAATACTGTGAAATCACAGGCATTTGATCCTGAAAAGTCACCGTATACGTTGACAGCAACAAAGCCTGTTGGCGTTGCTGGCTTAGGCAAGCAACGGTTCGCGAAGCATTACGAGCTGCCTGTAATGCAGGCAACAAGATGCCAATCAGCAAGGCGATGATTGAGATCACAACCAGCAACTCAATCAAAGTAAAACCTGTGGACGTATGGATAGCTCCCCGTCGCATTGCGCACCAACCTTCCTGTATCACATGTTCTAGTGATACGATATTCAGACTGTAGAACCAGAGAAACTTTCTCTTAAATGAACCAGGTCAGATATCACATCTTCTTCGACTCACAACTTAATTGAATACCTGTTCGATTCTATCGCTCTACACATACAAGTCGAGTTGAATCTTCACGGATTGTGGATCGAATAAATGGACCATACAATGAATAAAACTGATTGCCTTGGCTTATTGTTTTCAACCATTTCATTGGGCAATTTTACTGCCCAAACGCAGCCATCTTGTACGCTGCAACGAGCATCAACACGATGAATGCGACACGCACCACCGGTAGTGGCAACTTATGCGTCAACACTGCACCAAGGCGTCCTCCGATAAATGCTCCGGGGATCAACAATGCACCGACATACAGTCCCGTCGTCCAGGGATGACCGTGTTCGCCAAGTGTCCCGATCTTGTAAATCGAACCGAGCGCCGCACTGACGACAATCACCGTCGAGCTGTTGGCAATGCAATTTCGCAACGGTAATTTGAGCATCACCTGTTGCATCGGCACGGCAATCGCCCCACCGCCGATGCCCAGCAATCCAGCAGTAAACCCCATCACGCCCCCCAGCACACCGCTGGCGGACTTGGACGTCTTGGCATCCTCCAGGTTGTAGTCTTTCTGTTTGGAGAACATTTTCGCCAGGTTCATCCCGATGACATACACCTGGAACATCGCCAGCACGCGCCCCAGCCAGAGTCCACCATTCTGCCCTGAGAACACCGGCAGGTTACTGACATACACCCCCACAAATGCAAAGATCACCGCAGCAGGAATCATGAATTTAACAACGTCCCATTTCACTGCCCCAGCTTGATGATGCCGCCGAGCTGCAGGCAGACTCACCGCGACGTTGGCCACCATCGCAGCAGCCTGATAGAGATGTTGATCGTAGCCAAAGACGAAACTCATTGCTGGGATCATGACAATGCTGCCACCAATCCCAAGCATGCCCCCGAGTAAACCGGCAGCCAAACCGATCAAGGCAATGATGCCCAGGTTCGGTGCAGTGGTGGTAACTTCAGCAAGTGTCAGAACAGATGTTAAATCCATGGCGTTTCTTTCAAGGCAACAGCGACACGGGGTATCGCAGCTATCTTCGCGTGACATTCTCAGGCATCAATAATATGAACACACGCATACAGCAAATGACGGTGATCAAAAAACAAAGGCACCGGAGGTGAATCCAGTGCCTTTGCATGATTCACAATGGTTGATTTAAATTAGTGACCGACAGCTTCCTCACCAAGCATCGGCTTGAGTTTGGCAAGCAGTGCATCAAGCGTCGCCTGATCCTTGGCTTCGGCATTCAAACGCAGCAGCGGTTCGGTGTTGCTGGCACGGACGTTAAACCAGAAGCCTTCATTATCAAACAGGTCGAACGAAACGCCGTCGAGCTGTTCGAACTTACCTTTGGAAGCATAGTCTTCCTTGAGTTGAGCAAGGACTGCATCTTTGTCTTCGGTGTGGAAGTTGATTTCACCGGACTGTGGGTATTTCTTGAACGGTTCGATGAGTTCGCTAAACGGCTTGTCGGTCTGACCAAGCACGCTGAGGATGGCAGCAAAAGCAATTGCACCGGAGTCAGCGTAGTAGTTGTCACGGAAGTAGAAGTGACCGGAGAGTTCACCGCCGAAGATACCGTCGGTGTCACGGAGCAGCTTTTTCATGTTCACGTGGCCGACGCTGGATTTAGCGGGCTTGGCGCCAGCAGCGAGGATGGTTTCTTCGACAACCTTGCTCGAACGCAGATCGTAAATCACCGTTGCGCCCGGAGCCTGTGAAAGGAAGTGATCACAGAGGAAAGCGGTCAGGTGATCGCAACCAATGATATTGCCCTTCTCGTCGGTGACCATGCAGCGGTCCGCATCACCGTCGAAACATGCACCGAAAGCTGCCTTGTGTTCCACGACGCCTTCCTGGGTCGGGATCATGTTCTCGGCAACGAGGGGATTGGGTTCGTGGACGAAGCTGCCGGTGATTTCGAAGTTGACGTCGACGATTTCCAGGTTTTCAACACCGTCAAAAATCTTGGGGACCAGCTTTCCAGCCATGCCGTTGGAACCGTCGATGAAGACCTTGACGGGCTTGGCGGGAATGGTCAGGAACTGGAGAATGTGCTTGCGATAAGCATCCCAGATGTCTTCTTCGGAGTAGCTGCCGGTGATGTCCTTGGAACCACGCGGGCCACATTCTTCGGCGATGGCTTGAATGTCTTTGAGACCGGTCGTACCACCGACGGGCTTAGCCAGCGGTGCGGAGATTTTAAAGCCGTTGTACTGCGGCGGGTTATGGCTGGCGGTGGTCTGAATGCCGCCTGCACAGCCAAAGTGGTTGACCGCGAAGTACATGATGGAGGTGTCGCACATACCAAGGTCGATGACGTTCATGCCTGCTGCACGAATACCGTCGGAGAGTGCTTCAGCAAGGGAAGGACTGCTCTTACGCATATCCTGACTGACAAGGACAATATCACCCGCTTCGCCGGAGGGACGTTCGGGGTGGTTGGCAAGGAAAGTCGCCGTACCGAAGCCGATGGCAAAGGCTGCATCTTCATTGACTTTGTCGGGGTAGGTACCACGGATGTCATACGCTTTGAAAATTTCACTGAGCATAAAGGCTCCTCTACAAATCAGAGTGTTTGGTTGGTTGAGATGCACATGATAACGCCAGATCAAATCAGAATCGAACGCGGGTGGTGTTGGGAAGGGGTTAGTTTGAACCGATTGCAGTTTAGCGATCCCATTGAGACATCCAATCCAGGCGGTCATCCGCTTGCGGTTTATCGCGCTAAACCGCAAGCGGATGACCACAAGAAACCTGCCCAACGTCAATCACAAAACGCCAATCCCTGTTAGAATACCCCGATGAACAGTAAACACGTCCTGATAACCGGGTTGGCAGTCGTCGTGGCAGGGATTTTCTTCTTTGTCACCATGCTCGCTGCCCCCAATCCCAAACGTGCCAACAATGACGGTGGCAGTGAAATCGTCGCATTGGATGGTTGGGAAAAAGCCCCACTCGGCCAGAAGACCGGCGCCCCCAATGTCAAAGGTCTGGCGATCCACTTTGCTGACAATCACGGCGTGCAATATGACCTGCTCGGGCAATCACTGACACCCAAAAGTAAAGGTGTCATTGACGTCAACAAACCCACCGCACGTATCCACCTCAAGCCCAATCAAACCGTCCTGCAGATCAGTGCTGACCAGGGCACGTTCATCACCCCAACCGGTGAAACCCGCAGCGGGATGATCGGCACGGTCGGCCAACCCACCTCCGGATTCCTCAAGGGTAACGTCGTTATCCGCCTGTTTGAAAACCATACCGAATCCCCCATCCAACTCACTGACGGCTCGGCTCACGAAATTCTCACCCTCCACATGGAACAGGCCAACTTCGACCGGGACCTGGGCCAAATTCAGGCAGATGGACTCGTCAAACTCGATGGCAGGGATGTTGCCTTCGAAGGTGAAAATCTCAACATCATCTACAGCCCCCTGCTTCAGCGCATCAACCGACTGGAAATCGAAAACGGCAAGTACATCCGCATCAAACGCGTCGATGACAATGGTGAGTTTGCCCGTGATGACCAATCCAATACCAACACGCAAACGGCTGACAACTCCGGCTCGGATCCTGCCAACAAATCAGAACCTGAGCAAACCAAGTCAGTTCAGTACTATCACATCACCCTGACCAACCGCGTTGCCATCGAAGCTCAGAAAACCCGGCTCACCGGCAATGAACTGGAACTCTACCTGGGTATGGAGTCTCGGGATCAGGATCAGCAAGACGAATCTGAAAATGCAGCAACACCAACGCATGACCAATCACAACCTGCGAACACTAAACCGACCGACACGCCTGTTCAAGTCACCGAAGAAACCAAGCCGGTTGTGGATGATCCGGACGATGACATTCTCATCACGTGGACCGGTCCCCTGCTGATGCTCCCGACCGAAGGTAAGCCCCAGATGCTTGCCGACGCCCGCGATGTGTACATGCAGATCACGGGCTCACCGATGCAGATCATGCCCGAGTCCAAGGACCTGATCACCGCTGCCAATATTGATTATCTACACAGCCAATCCCGCCTGCGCATTCGCAGCAGTGACATCTACCCGCTGATCATCGACTCCCCGCAACTCGGTGGCCTGATCACCGGCGAGAGTTATGTCATGTATCTGGACAAGGCGTTGGGCATGCTTCAGGGCAAGGGTGAACTGCGTGGCCTAAGCCGTCCTGTCATAGCCCAAACTGAAGATGCTGCAACGTCCCAGACCAAGGAAAAAAGCCTGCCCGCGGGGACTTCCGTCAAGTGGCAGGATCGCGTCGACCTGGTGTTCTATCATGACCCGGCAGACGAAAACGACCACAAACTCAAAGCGGACTTCGACAAGGTCAAGTCCATCACCTTCCGTGGTGATGTGCAGGTGGAACATGAAGACTTTGACGTCAAGTCCGATCTGGTTTCTTTGCAACTCACCGAACCCACCGAAGAACACAATCGCCAGGATGTCCGGGCCATCAAGGCTTCGGGCAACGTTGCCTTACGCACACACTCCACGGACCCCGAACGCCAGATGGCGCTGCATTCAGAGATCGCAAGCATCGCGTTTGAGCCCGATGACAAAGGCAAGATGCTCCCCGTCCAACTCAAGGCTGATGACAAAGTGGTCATTCGTCGTCCCAATCAGGTTCTCTGGGCGGATCACCTGATCGTCGATCTGGGCCATGGCACCAAGCCGGTCATCACCGCAATCAACGACACTGCTGACACAGTCCAAACTGTTGAAGCCGATCAAACCAAAGACCCCGTCGATGCGCTGGACACCATGCTCGCGTGGGAGGAAAAGGAAAAGCCGGTCCCAACGGTTGTCCCGGTTGAAGGTCAAACCACTGTCGCCGACTCGACTGCAGCCAACGAAAAAGCATCCGGCGAGGACGACAACAAGCTGTATCTGAAGCGTATCACCGTTGAAGGTGACGTGCGTGCTCGCATGATCAATGATGATCAACCGGTCTTTGCCTTTGCCGACAAGATGACCGGCGATGAACAGCAGGTCGAACTCTTTGGCAGTGACAAACGCCCATCACAGGTCATGCTCGATGCAGGCATCCTTGCAGGTGACCATCTGGTCTTTACACTCAACGACCAGAATCTTCATGTCATCGGTAAGGGTACGCTCAGTTTCCTCAGTCACCCCATCGACGAGAAAACCGGCGAAGTAATTCAGGACAACGGCCTGACCAAACCCAAAGGTGAACTCAACGCCCAACCGGTCTCAGCGATCAATGTCGATGGCAATCAATCGACGGACACCAACGCTGCCTCGTCGAACACCACCGACAACAACACAACCAACACCGTCATCGCAACCGATGGTGAACAAGAGCCCACAGTCCCCACCCTGCCCAGTCTCGAACCGGCCAAGGTTCACGTGAGTTGGCAGGACAACATGCACTACAACCACAAAGTCCGCCAAGCCCAATTCCTTGGCTCGGTCTTCCTCACCGCTGAACGCACACACGGAGCAACCACCGTCAAAGGTGATGACATCACCGTTCTCTTCAGCAAGTTTGTGGATCACCCCACAACCACCAACGCCTACCAAACGCCCAACCTCCCCAGCGTCAACGATCAAGGTCTGATCGAAACCCAATCACTTAAGGGTGGCCGGCAGATTCGCATGGTCGACATCAAGGGCAATGCTGAGTTCCTCGAAGAATCATGGGCCCCCGCCCCCGGAAGTGCCCCCGAAAACATGACCGGCGGAAACCATGTAGCACTAGACGAAAACGACAAGCCCAAACGTGGCCCGTTGCTTACGCGTCTGCGTCTTGCAGGTCAGAATATGATCTTTGATGCGCTGCCTGAAACCATCACCATCCCCGGTGCAGGTACGCTGCTTCACGAAGATCACCGCCCCAAGACCTCGTCTGGCAACAGTGAAGATGTCCAGTTCACCGGCCGCGGACGGACCCTCTTCCGTTGGCAGGATCAGTTCCTGCTCGACATCGCGCATAACGACATGATCATGAAAGACTATGTCCAGATGCTCCACCTGCCTGCGGATTCTGACAATGGGATTCAGCTGGACTGTCGAACGTTCCTGGCTGACATGCAGGCCACAGGCGGCCTAGGCACATGGCTTTCAGGCGATGCCCCGACACCTGATCTGAAGGTCGTCCAGGCATCACGTGACGTCCGCATCACCGCGGAGAACCGCCAGATCACCACGGACCGCGCGACCTATATTCATAATGTCCGCAAGGTGAAACTACAGGCTGACGAAAACAAACTCACCCGCATTACCACGCAAGCTGGAACATCCGTTGGTGTCGAGTTGATTATCTGGGAACTGGACAACAATCGCTTTTACATTGCAAAACCAGGTTTGATCAACGAAGTCGCCCCACGTCAAAGGTAATCAGAACGCACGATCACAACTTGCACCGGATTAACATCCGGTGCTCAACTATTCGAAGCATGAATAAAATAGCTTGAGCACCAGATGTCAATCTGGTGCAGGTTTCCAGAAGATTCCATTTTGTTCAAGGTGCTTGGGCAAATAAATCTCAACAAGATAATCAAAATGTTTGCGGTCAGATATTCGCTCAATATCCTGCCCGCGACTGAACCACCGATTTCCTGTTGAACCTTTGTCACGTGAAAGTTTCATGCCAATGATCCGCTTGAAATGAGTTGCCGCCTTTTCGGGCAATTCTTCATTTTTCCAACTGCACAAAACATGGACATGATTTGGCACAACAGTCAGTGCATGGAGTTGCCGATCGGTATTCTGACAAACTTCGATGACTGCCTGAGAAACAATCCGACGTTGAGACGGACCAAATTGAACGGGTGCATGATTGGCAATTTGATTTCGATATTTTGCCAAATTTGAATAGACAGGTTGTACACCAGTTTGCCCTCGTTGAACATGAGGACGATCTGTATTCCAACTGCGATAGGTGTGCAGTGTGATCAGATAAACAGGCATGTGCGTACAGTATCACGATCTGCACCGGATTAACATCCAGTGCTCAAAAATGCTGTCGCACAGAACTCGAAACCATGAGCACCAGATGTCAATCTGGTACAGGTCACACGATCACTTCACCTGATAACGCGGGAACAATGGGTTGCCCTTCTGGACTTCACTGCCGTGCGGCATTTGCCCCCATTGTGCCCAGGCTTTGAGTTGGCCATTACCGTCTGCCAAAGCTTTGGCGTATTGGCTAAAACCGATGCGTTCCCAGAAAACTTCGCATTGATCGGGAATAAACGGCCAAAGCATGATCGAGACGATACGCAGCGCTTCGATACAGTTGTAGAGAATCGTTGCGACTTCGGGCAGTTTCTCTTCATCCTTGGCAAGCTTGAAAGGTGATGTCTCTTCGATGTAACTATCCACCATACGCACCAGACTCAATGCAGCATCCGCAGTTGCGGAGAGATCAAGTTGATTACCTGCCTTGATGTACTTGGCAAGAATCTCTTCTGCAGAGTGTGAATAATCGTGCGTGGTTTCTACTTTCACAGCAGCTTCAGGACACACACCATCAAAGTACTTGTTGATCATGTTCGTCACACGGCTGGCGGAGTTGCCGAACGTGTTAGCCAAATCACTGTTGTACACATCTGCAAAGAGGTCGGGGCTGAATGCGCTGTCGGTCGTGCCTAATGGACCGCGTGTTGCCAGGAAATAACGCAGGGCATCAAGACCAAACTCGCCGACGTAGTTATCGATCGCTTTAGGGTCCAGGAAGTTGCCCAGCGATTTACTCATCTTTTCACCGGTCGCCGAGACCCAGTAGCTGTGCGAGTAGACCATGATGTTCTTGCCAACGGACTCGGAGAACACCCAGTCATAGCCGTCACACTTGGCCAAAGCCATCAACAAGGCAGGCCAGATCGCAGCATGAAACCACAGGATATCCTTGGCCATAAAATGCACGGGACCGGCCTGCCAGAATTCGCGGCGATCATCGGTGTCCATGTAGGTCAGGTAGTTGAACAGTGCATCGATCCAAACATAAATCGTCTGCTCATCATCACCGGGAACCGGGATCCCCCAACCATTGGAACCCGTGCGGCTGATCGGCACGTCCTGGGCTTCCTTGATGCGGTTGAGAATTTCATTCTTGCGTGCCTGGGGCATCACGAACGGCTTGGCTTGACCATCACGATGCGCAAAGAACTCCACGAGTTGATCACGGTAGGCTGAGAGCTTAAAGAAATAGTTCTTCTCGGTCTTCTTGACCAGCGGCTTACCATTGACCGGGGACTTGTAGTCGTACTCCTTGGCCTTGGTTTCCGGGACGTACTCTTCCTGTCCAGCATCGTACCAGCCGACATATTCACCTTCGTAGACATCGCCGGACTTCATGAGCGCGGTGACGTATTCGGTGACCTTCTGCTTGTGCTGATCACTGCTGGTGCGGACAAAGTCGTTGTTCGTCATCTCCAGCTTGGCAAAGACTTCCTTGAATGCTGTAGCATTCTGATCCGCCCATTCTTGCGGGGTCATATCATTCTCTGCTGCCTTGTCGGAGACCTTGGCTGCGTGCTCATCCACACCGGTGAGAAAGAAAGTCTGATCACCAAGCAAACGGTGATATCGGGAGACCACATCAGCCACCATGGTGGTATAGACATGCCCCAGATGCGGCTTGTCGTTGACGTAGTAAATCGGTGTCGTTACGTAAAATTTCTTATCAGTTGCCATAGTCGGTGGATTATACGCGAAACGGCGAGCAGTTTGCACTTGATGACGTTACAATATTCCGACTATGGGTTTGATGCTCGATATCGCGTACCTCACCGGGCTGACGGTCAGTTCCCCTTTCTGGGGTTACAAGCTGCTGTCAACAGGTAAATGGCGCACGGATTGGAACGGCAGGTTCGGCAAAGGTGAAGCCCTACCCAAACCCCCGGGCTCCAAAACCATTCTCTTTCATGCGGTGAGTGTCGGTGAAACCAATCTCATCCGACGCCTGGTCGCGGAACTCGAATCGCGTGACGAAAATTTAAACATCGTCATTGCCAACACCACCAACACCGGCATTAACACCTCCAACAAACTCTATGGCGAGAAACATAGCGTTGTCCGATACCCGCTTGATCTGTCCGGCGCTGTCGCTCATTTTCTGGATCGCGTCAAGCCTGATGTTGTCGCTACGGTGGAACTGGAAGTCTGGCCGCATCTGACCGAAGCCTGTCACAAACGCGGCATCCCGATCTGCGTGATTAACGGCCGAATCAGTGACCGGAGTTTCCCGCGTTACGCCAAGTTCGCCCCACTGCTCAAACCGACATTCCGCAAACTCTCCGCTGCCGCCATGCAAACGCAGACCTATGCGGATCGTATCATGGCAATGGGCACGCCGCTTAACCGCGTGCATGTGCTTGACTCGATGAAGTGGGATGCTGCTGATCTGTCCGACACGGTTCCCGGTGTGGATGATCTGGCTACGGCCATGGGTATTGACCGTAACCGCCCGGTCGTCGTGCTTGGCTCAACCGGTGACGATGAAGAAAAACTGCTGAGCGATCAACTTGAACGCGTGCTTGCTGATGATGTGCAGATCATCATTGTCCCGCGAAAGCCTGAACGTTTTGATGCAGTCGCCAATCAATATCCCAACATCATCCGCCGCTCGGAAAACCCCGATGGCAACGCAAGACCGCTGGACAATCAACGCTATTTCCTGGTGGACACGCTCGGTGAACTGCGTAAGGTTTACTGTCTGGGGAACGTCGTGATTGTCGGACGGAGTTTTAACCGCTGGGGAGGTTCGGACCCCATCGAGCCGGTGGCATTGGGTAAGCCGGTGATTTACGGGCCGGACCATCGCAACTTCACGGAGATTGCCAACGCGCTGCATGACGGCGGTGGCATCATCATCCCCAAGGACCCGACCCAAGCGGCTATCGACACCGCCCGCCTGCTTGCCAACACCGAAGAGGCGTCTACACTGGCAGCCAACGGCAGAGAAGTGATCCGCTCGCGTTTGGGTGCGACGCAGCGTCATGCGGACCTGCTCATGAGTTTACTCCATCAATCAAAGGCCAAATACACGTGACAGGTATGTTTTTGACAGTGTCGTAATTGGTTTAAAATGATGCACACAACTTTCCGCGTACATATGTCACCGGATATTCATTGACGATTGGTAAAGCATGCCTTCCACGCAACTGCGTCAAACCCGACTCACCCAGGCCAAGCATGTCGTTGTCAAAATCGGCACGCAATTACTCATTGGCAAAGACGGCCAAATGCAACTGGACTACATCCAGCACATCGCAGACCAGATTGCCGAATTGGCCAAGCGTAAAATTCAAATCACGGTCGTTTCCAGTGGTGCTGTCGGTGCAGGACTTGTCGAGTTGAACCTGCCCAAGCGTCCCAAGGACGTTGCCAAACTCCAGGCGATTGCTGCTGTGGGACAGCGAAAACTCATGACCTGTTTCCATGATGCGTTTGAGAAACATGACATGGAAGTCGGCCAATTGCTGCTGACACGAAGCGACCTGGATGACCGGCTACGGTATTTGAATTTCCGCAACTGTATCGCTCAAACGCACCGCTTTGGATGCGTGCCGATCATCAATGAAAATGACTCGGTGGCGGTGGACGAAATCCGTTTTGGTGACAATGACATGCTCGCGGCGTTGGCTTGTAACGCACTCCGCGCCGATGCGTTGATCATCCTTTCAGGTATCGACGGACTGCTTGACCATGACAACCTGCGAGTTGATTTGCTCATGCATGCCAAGGATGGAATGAAGTTTGCTCGCGAAGATAAATCCGAATTGGGCACCGGTGGGATCAGTTCCAAACTGGCTGCAGCCCAACTTGTTGCTGACAGCGGTGAAGTTGCCATCATCGCCAACGGTCGCACGCCCAACGTCATTACCAAACTGCTCTCCGGCGAAACCGGTATCGGCACGGTCTTCGTCCCGGCGGAAAAAAAGCTCGATTCAAAAAGTCGCTTCATCGGTCAGACCACCAGACCAGCGGGCAAGATCATCATCGACGATGGTGCAGCAAACGCCCTGGTCAACAAAGGCAAGAGTCTGTTGGCAACGGGTATCACCGATGTCACCGGCAGATTCGATCGCGGCCAGGTCGTTGAAATCGTCAATCTCAAAGGCCAAGCTCTGGCGCGCGGGCTGACGAATTATTCGGACGCAGAATTACATCAGATCAAGGGCAAACGCTCCAACCAGTTCGGCAAAACCCTTGGACGGGCTGGTTTTGATGAAGTGATTCACCGGGATAATCTCGTGGTGCTCAAGTGACCCGCTCAGCAACGTCCGAAATATAGAAATTCTCCCCAATCCACCTAAACCCTCTAACCGGCCCATCCGATAGTCCCTGTATGGAGAACGCGCCCAATGCGCTACGAGGGACTGTCCATTGAACGAGAACGCATCCCAATTAACCGTTGAAGAACGTCTAATCGAGTTATGCAACGCATGCAACGAAGGACAATTGGCGGGTGTCGAACTGGAGTTACACCAGTGGCATCGTCAGCGTGATTGCCCGGATGCTGCGCTGGTGTTACTCGCTGCCCTGCTGTCGCGTCGTGGCAAACATGATGATGCAGCCCAGGTCTTGCAGTATGCCGAACGTGCCATGCCGGTGCGTGATGCATCGATGATGATGGCGATGATTTGTGTCTATACCTTGCTGGACATGCCCGAAGCTGCTGGCAAACATGTCCGCCGACTGCATGCCCGTCATGGTCATTTGCCTGATGTTGCACAGTGGATCGCATCGATGAAGATTGCTGGCAGTGAATCGCTGCCCGATCAATCCGACGCGATCATCAGTCAACTTTCCCGTGAACTGGCCGAAACACCGATGGTGCTTTGCAGTCTGACGGCTGCGATGAAAGTCGCCCCCAATGAGCAGCACATTGATGCGCTGCGTCATGCGGGAAATCTGATGATGCATCGTGTTTCGCTGAGTATTGATATGGAAACCGAACTCTGCCGATCCATGGCCGACCTGGCCTTACTGGCAGAAGACGAAGCCGACGCACGCCGCTGGGCGCATCGTGGCTTGAAGGTCAATCCGTTGGCCGCGCATCTTGCGATCGTCCTGTCACAGGTTGAAGACCATGCCTACATGGGACCGGCAGCACGCGATGTACTTGCCAAGATCAACGAAGCCAAACCCGCTTACCCGGACGTGCATGCAGCACTGATTCGGCGTGAGTTCTTTGATGGTGATACCCAGGTCGCGCGGATGCGATTGACCAACTGGCTTGAAACCGAACCGTCCAACCCCACTGCATTGAGATTGCGTAAGGAAATTGCCGCATGAATCTGGACCGCGATATACAGGCACGTGATCTTGGCAACCGCGCTGTCTTGGCGTTGGAGGCGGGTTTGTTTGAAGACGCCTTCGAACTCATTACACGCAGTGTGCATTTAAATCCACAAAACGCAGCAACGCGTCTGGTGCAGGCCAAGGTTGAGTTGGCATTGCAACGCCCGGCAGGTGCGCTGGTCGCTTTGGATTTTCATGATTTGTATGCACCGTATCAACGGGACCTGCCCCATGTTGCCTGTGTTCGGGCCCATGCCATGATGCAGGACAAGAAAACCTTCAAGGCTCAGCAGATTCTTCAGCAAACCGTCAAGGACTATCCCGAGTCGGCGATGACACATCGGCTGCTTGCCCAGGTGTTGTTGACCACGCATCAGAAAATTGATGCCATCCGACACCTTACCCAGGCTGTGAAACTTGAACCGGATGATGTGATCAGCACGCGGACTTTGGCAACGCTGCTTGAAGACTCCAATCCACGCCAGAGTCTTGAACTGATGCAGTCACTATCCGACGAAGCACGCACGCCTGACGAGATGCTTTACCAGGCAAGACTGCATAAGAAACTCGAACAACTCTGCGAAGCTGAATCCATCTACAGCACGTTGATCAACTCGGACATTTCCGACCCGTGTATTTTCATCGAAGCCGGCAAACTGGCGGACGAGATGGGCGAATATGACCGTGCTGTCGAACGTCTTGAAAAGGTCACCACCTGCAGTGAAAAGATTGCCTTCGAAGCACTTTGCGAATTGGCAACGGTGCACATGCATGGCGGACACTTCGACCAGGCTGGACTTTGCTGGTGGAAGGCCTCGCGTCTTGAACGGACACAATCGCGCCCATGGGCTGGTGTTCTGGTCTGCGCTCTTGCCAGTGGCAAACCGACTTTGGTCACACGCGCCAGCGACATGCTTGATCAGCGATGCAACCCGATCTCGCGTCGCGAGTTGGTTTCGGAACTGTGGATGCATGCAGCGACTGGCAAGACGATCAACCAGCAGACGCAGCAAACGACTGCTGATCAGACTCTCATCGCATCACCGTTGCAAACCATGCTTGATCATGCTTCGCATATTCTCGCGGCTCATGCAGATCAATTCCCCGAACGTGCCGACACGTGGTATCACCTTGCCAACTGCCAGTATGCTGACGGCTTACACAGCAAAGCCCTGGAGACCGTCAAGCAGGCGATCAAGATCAATCCCAAGTACACCACTGCCATTGCCCTTCACGAACAGCTTGCAGAAGCTGCGTGATACGCAGATGTGCAACATCATGTAAAAACACAAAACACTGAAGCAGGAATCGGATCAAACTGGTTCCTGTTTTTGTATATGATGTCAAATGGATGAATCTCAAGTCGCGCTAAACCGCAAGCGGTTTATTCAATTTCTTCATCAAAGAGTCGGAAAGTGAACTTGCGTGTAAAGGAGCGGTCGAGTTTTTTGAGCAATTCGCCCTTGGCTTTCCAGTGATAAACGCTGGTGAGAATCGGGCTGTCGATGCCTGCATAGCCACTTGATTTGAGAATCTTGGCGGTGATGACCACACCGTCCTTGGCAAAGGTGATCTCCACCACCGGGTTGGCTTTGGGCCAGATGCTTGCCTGGGTCACTGCAGTGAAGCGTGGGATACGCGTTTGGATTTCGATGCCTTTTCCCACGATCACCCCACCGATCTTGCCTTCAATTTCGTGATGATCCAGGCTGTATGGTGGGGACTCTTTTTCTTCTCTGGGGATCACGGTCAAACGCGGCTGCTCTGCGATCTGGTCCGCCTTGTAGGGTTGAGCGACGGACTCGCGCGGTTGTGGCAGTGCTGCAGGTGTCGGCTTGGCTTCTTCCTGGGGTTGGACCTGTGGTGTCGGTTCGACACGTTGCGGCAGCGGTGCTTCAGGCTTGACCGATGGCACCGGATCATTGGGGACCGTCGTCTGCGGCATCACGGCAACCGACGGGGTCTTGGACGCGATCGGTTGCTCATGAGCAATCTTCTCGGGAATCTCCATCTCCGGGGTAATCACCGGCACGGGGACCGGCAACTGATCCGAGGGCTTTTGTATCGGTGATGACTGAGCGACGGTCTGCGGCTGAGGCTCCTGCGTCACTGACTCCATCGGCTTTTGCGGTTGCTGCGGTTCAGCGGGTTCAGACTCCTGCGGGGCCTGCTGCGGGGAAGGTTGGGCGGGTGACGCCTGCGGGCTTGGCGTGGTCTTCTGGGTGACCATCACGTTCGATGCCGGGTCCACTTCGGTGGGTGCCACTTCCACGGGGTCAGCCAAACGTTGCAGCGCGGCCTGCTCGGTTTGAGATGGCATGGCGATGAGCTTTTCAAAGTCGTCATAGCCGATCCAGTTGAGCGTTAATATCTCCTGTGCATCATCCTTGCCAAGCAGCAGGTGGTCTTCTTCGACTTGCTCTTTTTCCTCTTTGCGTTCCTCGTTTTTGTCTTCTTTTTCAGACTTTTCAGGCATTTGCTCAATGGGTTCACGCAGGCGTTCCTGGCGCAGATGCAGCGAACTGAGCATGCCGGAGAAAACGAGGATGTGAAGCAATAACGAGACGATCATCGCAATGGCGACGGGCAGCCATGAATCATCGCGACGGGTTGTGACTGTGAGTGTACTCATGAGGTCACTGGATTAATCCATACCATGTGTCGATCAGGAACCGGGCGTGCCGACAATGGTGAACTCTGTGATCCCGGCAGCGCGGACTTTTTCGATCACCTTCAACAACACCGGCCCGCGGTCCGTCTGTCCCTTGGCCTGCATGGCTAGATACAACTTGGCGGCTTCGGGCTTCTGGGAAAGCTCGGCCAGGACTTTGTCCAACTGATACATGGCGATGGGTTCACGGTTGAAAAACAACTTGCCATGTTCATCCACCGTGATCGCGTTAACGACGGTTCGTGTGGAGGACTGCCCGGCAGTCACCGAGCTGAGTTCCACTGGCAGGACCTGCGCTTTGACCATTACGATCAGACTGTAAATGAAGAACGTCAACAACAGAAAAATCACGTCGATCAGCGGCAGCATCTCCACGCGCGGAGCCAGGTCGTTGTGACGGATTTTGTACATCTTGTTGATCACTCCATGAGTGAGTGGCGTTTAAGGTTGACGATGAGCTCTGCTCAATCCCGCGTTGACACAACGCGGCTCGCCCGAGGAACCTATCTGTCTAACACGTTATACGCGAAGACTGTTCCACGCGTTGCGAATTTCATCATCGCTGTGAGTATTGTCCACCACAACTTCGCCCATTTTCACTGGCAAAACAAGGCGAATCGCCCCGTCCTTGACCTTCTTGTCCAAACGCATCGTCTTGAGCAAATCTTCATTGTCAGCCAGATTGCCCGCTGAAGTCGGTAAGCCGAGTTTATCCTGCAGCGCGATCAAGCGATCCAGTACACTGCTGTCACACATGCCTGCATCGACTGCAAGACGGGTCGCAGCAACCATGCCCAGCGCAACAGCTTCACCGTGGTGATGCGAACCTTCGTCGGTGTACTTCTGGGTCGCTTCGATGGCATGGGCAAAGGTGTGGCCGAAGTTCAGATGAGCACGAACGCCAGATTCTTTTTCGTCTTCCATGACCACGGTTGCCTTGATCTGGACATTACGTGCAACCAACTCCACCATGGTGTCCGGGTCCAGTGCGAGAATGCCATCGGCGTTGGCATCGATCCAGTCAAAGAGATCTGCATCACGGATCACGCCATGCTTGACGCACTCAGCCAACCCGCAAATCAGTTCGCGGCGTGGCAGGGTTTTGAGCGTATCCGTATCAATGACCACCACGTTAGGCTGGTAAAACGCACCAATGAGATTCTTGCCTTGCGGGACGTTGACGCCGACTTTACCGCCAACGGAGGCATCGACCATGGACAAGAGCGTGGTCGGACATTGAATAAACGGCACGCCTCGGAGATAACTGGCAGCAACAAATCCGACAGTGTCGCCAATCACGCCACCACCCAGGGCGACGATGGGCGACTTGCGTTCCATGCGCGCGTTAAGCAGATCGTCATAGAGCTTCTGCATGGTGGTCAGATTCTTGTTGTGTTCGCCAGCATTCATGGTGCAGGTGAGAACCTGCTGATACCCCGCCTGCTCCATGGACTTCATGGCAGTGGGCAGATGCAGTGACTGAACCGACTCATCAGCAATGATCGTGCCCCGGTCATGCCTGGCGGCCGCCATGGTCAACTCACCCAACTGAGCCAGCAGGCCGGGTTGGATGTGAATCTGATACTGATGATGGGGCAACTTTAAATCGACAACTGCCATGGCATACGGCCTCCAAAGCGGATGGGTGAACTTCGTAAAACCCACATGATAATCGACCTGCGGGTTTGATGTTGAAGCGGTGCAGGTCTGTCAAGGTTCATTCCATGAATTCAACCTTCAAACCTTCGTCCCAAGACCGCGCTAAACCGCAAGCGGTTTGAAAGACCGCATTTGAACACAAAAAACAGACATTGAAAAAAATTTGCCTGATTTACTTGAATTCAGCGTTGTATCACCTAGAATTTAACGTTGTATCATGAAAACACAATCCCCCCCCACCAATACGACCCTCAAGGACATTGCCGCCTACACTGGTGTGTCGATCACAGCCGTTTCCCATGTGCTCAATAACCGTCTGGGACGGGTGCGGGTCAGTGATGACACCAAAAAACGGATCAAGCAGGCCGCCCGGGAACTGAATTACGTCCCGCAGCTCAAAGCCCGATCCATGGCAACGAACAAGAGTTATGCCGTCGCTGCGCTCTACTCCACGACACCCGTGGTCGGAGATATCGGTAATGCTGCCTATTTCATTCATGCACTCTGCGGCGTGGAGGAAGTCTGCAAGTCGGTGAACTATCACTGCATGTTTGCCACCTGCGATTTGCAGTCACCGGAAAAATTCGTCAAGCCTCGACTGATGCAGGACGGCAGCGTCGATGGCGTGATCCTCGTGGGCTACACCAGCACGGAAGTCGCCCGGGAGTTGGCATCGCTGGGATTGCCCTGCGTGCACATGGGTTCGAACCTGGACCCGAGCATCAACATGCCCCACATCGACCCGGATATGAATGCGGCGTTTGAGCAGGCGGTGGACCATCTTTACGCACTTGGTCATCGCAAGATCGAGTTGTATTTCCCATTGGGACCGGGTCCTGAAGAAATCGCGGGACGGTTCGCGCTGCTGGGATCGAAATATCCCGATTTACAGACGCCGGTGGTCTTTGGCCCCAAGCGTTCGAGTCATGTGTCGGACATTTACGAGCATGCCCGTGCATTGATAACTGACCCCGATCGCCCCACTGCGTTTATCTGTCATTCACCTCATGCCACGGGGTTGATGGAAGTGTTCAGTGAAGCGGGTTTACAGAGTCCGCGTGACTACAGCATCATTGCCAATGGTTCGGCGGAACTCACGGAAAGTGGCATCGGACCGGGGCGAATCAAGACTGCGATGATTGAATTACCCAGCCGCCTGACTGCTCAATATGCGACGGCTTGCCTGCTGGAAAAATTAGACGTTCGATCGGAAGAATACCCCACGTGGGAAGCCAAGGTGCCCTGCAATCTGGTGGATGGCCCCACGATTGGCCCCGCGCCCCGTCGCTGATACAGGAGACAATCATGTCATACCCTTCATGCAGAAAGTCTCTGCCCAACATCTCAAACACCCGTTCGTTTCGAGGATTTACCTTGATCGAACTGCTGGTTGTGATCAGCATTATTTCACTGTTGATCTCGATCCTGTTACCGGCATTAGGAGCAGCTCGAGCGACTGCACGACGTGTGCAATGTCTAAATAAAGTCCGTCAGACGAACCTGGGTTACGTGATGTATGCAGGCGATTTTGAAGACATGTATCCCTATGACCGTGGTGTATCCGGTGTCGAACCATGGACGACATTGATTGGTGATTATCTGAATCAAAACAATACACACAGCTACACGTTCCGACCGCTGTACCGTTGCCCGGAAAAAGCGACGGATATCACGGACCCCAGTGATTGGGGATTCTGGTACACCGACTATGGCATGCATCGCACGTTAACCAGTGGCGTGCGTACCAGCGATATCCAAAACCCAGGCCGACTGTATGTGCTTGGGGATTACTACGATGTCACCAAACGTTTTCATTATGCCGGTAATGTGAACCAGACACCGCTGCGGATCGATCAGACCTTCTGTCATCAGAAGACGATGAACCTGGTCTATGCTGACGGTCATGGTGGTAACATCAAACGCACGCCCGAGACCTACCCGACTATCACAGCAACCTTTGTCAGCTACTGGGGCAACCCGGACAACTTGCCCGTGTTCCCCGTCCCGTTTGCTGACAAATAAACCATCGACATCAACACAACCAAACATGTTTTTCAAGATAGAAGGTTAATCCATGTTCCCACGCTTATGCTGCGTCCTGATCGTCACTGCCCTGCTTTCCGTTGCCTGTCAGGCACAACAGACTCAACCACCCCAATCGACCGTGCCACAGGAAGTTCAACTTGATGGCAAGACATACACACTTCAATTCAATGATGAATTTGATGGGACAGAAATTGACTGGGACAAATGGACCTATCGCGGTAAAGGCATCAGTCCCAAGCGCAAACGCATCTTCGGGACCGACGGTGTTAAACTCGATGGCAAAGGCAACCTGATCATGACGGCTTACGGTGTCGCACGTCAGTCCCTGCCCGATGAATATGTCGATCAGTTCGAAGGCATCTGGGTACCCGTCACCACCAACATCCGCACCAAGAAAGAGTTCACCTTCGGCTATCACGAAGTCCGACTGAAAATGCCCGTCGTCAAAGGCTATGGCATGGCGGTATGGCTCCAGTCCAACGGACAGACACAGAAAAACCATCCCGGTACCGCAGAAGTCGGTGCGGAAATCGACATCATCGAACAGACCTTCTTTGACCGTGCAGGCAAGCCCAGTGATTACAAACACTCGACCATTCACTGGGGTGGGTACGGCAGAACACACCAGTTCATCAGCATCACCGTTGACCCCAAAACCGGCACGCAGGAACACACCGCCCATCAGGACGAAGAGCTCAACCTCGTCAAAACCAAGGTCACCAAGGACCGCAAGGGCAATGACATTCCCGAGAACCTCGTGCGCGAAAAATGGACCTACAAAACCGACGACCTGGACTTCCGCGATGAACAGTTCCACACCGTCAGCGTCCTATGGACTCCCGACTACTACAAGTTTTATTACGACGGACACTGCATCGGCAAGATCGAACAAGGCGTCTCCCATGCACCGGGTTACATGATCCTCTGGCCACGTATGTTTAACTTCCTGGAACTCGTCGGCAACACCCAGGAAGGTCCCGGCGACCTGCAAACCAGCAAAGCCAAATACGAGATCGATTACTACCGCGTCTATCAAGCCAAGTAACACATAACGCACAATCACAGTGCGTCCCCCCACTCATTAAACCCACAAACTGGAACTAAAGCCCCGGGACTTGAGTCCCGGGGACCAACGGGTAACATCAACCCAATGAATCCCGTTGATGAAACCTATTGCTTTAAGGCGCAGTCGTTCATTTGAATGACGTAAACCGTCTACCCTCCCAAACCTGGATCGCGCTAGCATCACCACGTCGCAACTGGTATCATTTGCTTTTTAACCCTGAATTTCGTGAGAAGCCATGAATCCATTGCCCCATGACCAGGTGATCCCGATCCTCGACTTTGGATCGCAGTATGTTCAACTCATTGCACGTCGCGTGCGAGAAGCAGGTGTGTTCAGCATCCTCGTCCGCCCTGACATCAGCGTTGAAGAACTCAAAGCCATGAATCCCAAGGGTCTGATCCTCTCGGGAGGCCCTTCGAGTGTCTACGAAGAAAATGCTCCTCAGTGTGATCCGAACCTCTTTAGTCTCGGTGTTCCCGTGCTGGGCATCTGCTACGGCATGCAGGCTGCCTCCACGGTGCTCGGTGCCCAGGTTCGCGGCGCTTCAAGTCGTGAATATGGTCGCGCACAACTCAACATTCTCGATAACTCCGATCTGCTCAAGGGCATTCCCGAACACACGGCCGTGTGGATGAGTCACGGAGACCAGGTCGACACACTGCACGAAGATTTCATCGCTTTAGCCAAGACACCGACGTGTCCCTTTGCCGCAGTCAAACATAAGACTCAGCCGTTCTATGGTGTGCAGTTCCACCCGGAAGTCACGCACACCCCCCATGGCATTGAACTGCTGTCCAACTTCCTGTTCCAAATCTGCAAATGTGATGCAACCTGGAAGATGTCCGATTTTGTGGACACCGCCATCGCGCGTGTCCGTGAACAAGTCGGCAACAGCCGCGTGATCTGCGGACTCTCCGGCGGGGTGGACTCCTCGGTCGTCGCTGCACTCCTGGCAAAAGCCATCGGCAAACAACTGACCTGCATCTTCGTCGACAACGGCGTGCTGCGTAAAAACGAACGCGAGATGGTCGAGACCATGTTCCGCGATCACTTCGAGATCGACCTGCGCGTTATTGATGCTGAAAAGCAATTCCTTGATGACCTTGCTGGCGTCGAAGAACCTCAGACCAAACGCACCCGCATCGGCCATCGCTTTATTGATATCTTCAAGGAAGCCTCGTCTGACATTGAAGATGCCAAGTTCCTTGCCCAAGGCACGCTGTATCCCGATGTCATCGAATCGGGTCATGGTCACTCCGGACAGGCAGCCAACATCAAGCTGCACCACAACGTCGGCGGACTGCCTGAACAACTTGGCTTTGAACTCATCGAACCGCTGCGTGATCTTTTCAAAGACGAAGTCCGCAAACTCGGCGAAGTCCTCGGCCTGCCCGAACAGATGGTCTGGCGTCATCCCTTCCCCGGCCCCGGCTTGGCGGTCCGCGTGCTCGGTGAAGTGACCAAAGAAAAGCTGGACCTGTTGCGTGATGCGGACGAAATCCTGCTTGAAGAAATCGTCTCCAACAATCTCTACCGTCGCACCGCTCAGGTGTTCGCAGTGCTCCTGCCAATCAAGGCGGTGGGCGTGATGGGTGATGGGCGGACTTACGAAAGCGTCGTTGCCATCCGCGCCGTGGAATCGCAGGACTTCATGACCGCGGACTGGGCCCGCATCCCCTACGATGTGTTGGCAACGATCAGTAACCGCATCATCAACGAAATCCGTGGCATTAACCGCGTGGTCTACGACATCAGTTCCAAGCCACCAGCCACGATTGAATGGGAATAACCCCCCCCAACCCACGGAAGTTTTCTCAAGTAATACCGCAAAGTGAATATCCGGTATTTAGCCGCATCACTTGTGATGCGTTGATTTACAGGAGTCACCAGTGAACTGGCTTGCACATGCCCTGCTCTCTGAAGACAGTGTCGAGTTTCGACTGGGCAATGTGCTTGCGGATCTGGTCAAGGGCAGGCAACGCAAGACCATGTCCCATGAGTTTCTGCGTGGCGTGAAGCATCATCAGAAAATTGATGCCTTCACCGACACCCACCCAGTTGTCATCCGAAGCCAATCCCGTATCAGCGATCCATACCGCCGATTCTCCGGCATACTCGTGGACATATTCTACGATCACTTTTTAGCCAACACATGGGAGCAGCATTGCCCATCCCTCTTGTCGGACTTCACAGCAGTGTTGTATTTGCAGATGCAGCATTACCCCGTGAAGTTTACAGATGAAACGCAACATGCCATCGACCGTATGATCGCCGATGATCGGCTGGGTTCGTATCAACAAGTTGAAGGCATTGGTGATACCCTGTTACGAGTCTCCAATCGGATCTATGAACGAACCGGTCGTGAATTTGAGCTTCAGAAAGCTGTTGATGAATTGACTGCAAACTACGATGCATTAGCAGACGATTTTGCACAGTTCTTCCCGGAACTCAAACGCTATGTCGGTATGCCTGATCCAGTGCATTAAGTCTTTGCATAGCATCAATCTTTCATTCAAACACCAATGTCCCCCATAGCTTTGGCAATAACTCGGCTTCGGAGGGGACGTCTGCGGTGATGGCGGTTGCCTTGTTGGACCAGTACACACGTTGAGAAGTTTTACCCGGAGTCCCACGCAGAACGCCGACATCGCCCTTGACCTGCATGCCTGCCTTTGGTGTGAGTCCCAGCAAACCAAGCGGGATGGCTGCTTCAAAATTCCCGCCATCGCTGGCAAGTTTGATCTGCGATGTCACATCGGTGACCTGATCAAAGCTGATGCTGCGGACCGGTGATGTGAATGGCACCTTCTCCGACTCGGATGTACTGGGAACGACTGCCTTGTAAAGTACCGCCCAATCGCGTTGCTTGCGGTCTTCTTTCACGCGCGTGATGACCAGTCGCTGATCACCGGCAACGGGTTGATTGCGATCCGGTTTGGCATTGGGGTCCGATGCAATCATCAGGTCCAATGCTCCGCCGGTCTTAAACGGTGCGATGTCAATATCCCCTGAGTTTTGCAGCAGATTCTTCTCCGTGGTCTTCCATGCTACATACAGCGTGTCACCAACCACCTGCATGGCAGCGCTGACATCATAGGGCTTGGAGTTGGCGTTGAAGTAGGCCTTGTTGCCACGTTGATCAATCGTCGCCCACTGATTGGCGGACCACTCATCAAGCTTGCCATCAAGTTTGATCGATTTGTTAACGATCGGCACGGTCAAGCGATTGGGGACCTTGTTGGCAAGGCGTTTTTCTTCACTCTTGATCTGCCACGCCAGACATTCGCGCAGCACATCTTTGTCAATGGTGATCATCTGTTTGGGCAAACGCTTTGCCTGATCCAGACCGTGCACCTGCACCAAAGTCGAAGCTGAACCGGGCCCGGTGCAGACATAGACTTCGCCGGTCTCTTTGACCTGTGTGACGGTTGGCCAGAAGGTTTCATCGCCAAGTGTCAGGTGATCGACGCGCATGCCGCGTTTGGCGATAGGCATCCGCCAATGTGTGGCGGTGCGTGAATCATGGAAGAGTTCGGTGACAAACAAACCGTCGGAAGTAAAGACATAGATGTTGCCCATGTTGGCATTGAGGAACCAGAGCGGTCCCAGGTCCGTATTTCTGGGCGTGACGGGAAGTCCGATCAAGCGTGTCGGGCCGATGACCATGCCGGGGAATTGCGGTATTGCAGAGCGATGTGATGGATGCAGTCCGGGCCACATGTTGGGGTAAGACCAATCCGGCTGCTGCCCCGCGATCCCGCCACCGACGGAGTAGTTGCTGTAAGGCTTGGGTGGTGGATAGGCGATGACACGGTTGTCGGGCATGAGCATGTAAGTCCCGCCACCACTGGAGACGGTTCGCTGTGCGCCGGTGAGAAGAATCGTGGGATTCTCAAAATCATATTGCACATTGCTGGACGTCACATCGACTTTGAACTGGACGATATTTTCATCGATGGCCGTGACGAAAGAAAGGTCGGGCTGCACGGTGATGCCGTAGGTTTTCCCGCGTTTTAACTGTGTTTCTGACGGTTCACAGATGCCGTTGCCGTTAGTGTCCTGCCACATGAAGTAGACAGGATGTTGGTGACGGTTTTTGTGAGGCGTTCCTTCGGGCCAGAGATGTTTGAAGGGTTCAGACTCAGTGACCCAATAGCCATAGGCAGAGCCCATGGCAGCGACGGGTCTGAGTTCCTTGCCGGTGTCTTCCCAGACGGTGACAGTGGATGTGCCATTGGTGGGTGAACCGTTGTTCCAGTTTGAGAAAAACTTGCGACCATTGACGCGATAGGCCTGTTCGGGCAAACCGTTTGCGTGATGTTGATTGGAAGGAAATTGCGGACGTTTAGAATCTGCACTGTCGCCATGATTATCATGACGCAGCAGGAGAATACGCTGGACATCCGCGATGCTTTTTTCCCAGTCAATTCGGAATTGCATGCCTGCGTTGTAGAACAGGTTCTTGTCGTAGGGATCAGCCGCACCACCACCGCCGTAGCGACTTGGGCCGTACCACGCCTTGGCCAACTTGCCGTTGGCATCCCAGAGACTCACGCGTTTGGGTTGGGTGTGATCTTCAGCAATCCAGAAACGCCCGCGACTGTCAATGCCAAAGCCTTTGGGATGATTCATATGATTGGGGTCATACTTGCCAATGGTCGGGACGCCGGGATTGCCGATGGTTTTGATGAGTTTGCCTGCTGCGGTATAGAGACGCAGTTGGTGGTGTTCGCCCTGCTCGGTGACGGCGATATGCCCGTTGTTCATGACAGTGATATCACGCGGTTGATCCACAGTCATGGGCATATCCGACTTACTGGCAGTGACCACGGGCAGGTTGTTCAGATCACTGGCTGCAGTCATGGCTTGGATGGATTGGAAGTTGATCGCCAGTTTTACAAGCTTGTCTGCCGAACCTGCATAAAGCATGCCTTGGAGATCAAAACCCAACGCGACGGGTTGATCCAGATCGATCTTGCCAAGCAGTGCTTTGCGGGATGCGTCGAAGACCCAAAGCTGATTGATGCGTGGCAATGACGCGACCACAAGATTGTTGTACACAGCGATATCGCCCACTTTGGACGGATCGTTTTTCATGCCTTTTTGGGGTTTGACCAATTGGTATTTACCGAGGATGACTTCGTTGAATTGTCGGTCCAGTGAAACGAATCGGACTTCGCCGCTGAAGCCGGAGACAACGTAGACGCAGGTGTTGGTATCGGCTTTGGGACCGACATCCGTGCCCAGGGTTTGGGCGCCGGTCCAGTGTCCACCGAGCCAGTGTTTACCGCCCTGCTTGTTGCCATCCATGTCGAGCCAGAAAATGCCGTGACCACCTTCTGCGATGTAGCTACCGACGAAGATCAGTTCCTTGTCCAGTTCATTGCGATCGGCAGGAACGACGGTGATACAGCTTGGCGGAGTGTGGTTGGTGCCCCAGCCGCCTTTGTGATCCGGAGTAGGCCAGGGTGGTGAACCAGCATGCTCCACCGAGACTTCATAGGTCATCTCAATGGGCGGTGCTGCAAAGCCTTCGACAGTGTATTTGCCTTCCTTGACAAGTTCACCGGGAACGTGATACAGGCCGTGTCCTGCTGCATCGGTGTCGCGTCCCAGATCATCGAGTCCGTCCCACCAAGCAACATTGTCACCAGCAGGGAACGGTGTTTGGCTGACAAGGTTACGCACGCGTTTGCCGTTTTCGTCATTGATGACCAGCGTGACATTGGCTGGTTTGTCCAGGTGGAATTTTATGGCGATGGGTGGGTTGGCTTCGTGTTGATCCCACGGCTTGAGTAGTGCATCGGTTAACGGTTTATCTCCCAGTGGCATTAATGCAGAGAGTTCATCAAGCCAGACACGCTTGCCTTCAGCAGGTCGGCGACGCATGTGCGGGTGCATCCCGTTGGGATTATGCGGTGCAATCATTTTCAGTCGGACGGCACGCAGTGTGACGGCTTGACCAAAATCAAGAAAACTCGGCCGCAGTTGTGCCGGGTAATAATCCCAGAGATTTTCATGCGTACTGACATTCACCCAATCACTTTCCTTTGCTGATGCGAGAGTCAATTCGGGATTGTCCGGGAGCATTTGCACGATGACTTTTTCGGCACCACAGGCAAAGGCATGCAGGCCGCGCAAGGTGACCGCCTGCGGGAAGCTCAGTTGGACCCACACAGGATTTTCTTTGGAGATGATAAGCTCCTGCCCCTTGCTGCCGTTGTCCCATGTTCCCCAAGAATCGTTGGATTCGTTGATGAGTTTGCTGGCTTGCTTGGGGTTGACGGACGTAGCTACACGTGCCTGATTCGACAGACTGGTGTAACGATCCGAAAGTAAATACATCCCTGCCAGATAGCCTTCGAATTTGGCATCGGTGGGTTGAGGGAGATGCGTCAAGCGAATGGCCTTGGTGTTCACCACCTGGGGTAAAGTCCAGAGGACTATCGCCCGACCATCCGCCTGTTCATCGGTCACCTGTCCGTCAGCATCAATGCGTTGTGCTTTGATCCACTGTGATTCATCGGTGAGATCCCCCTCGCCTGTTACCGACGCTTTGAGCACACTCAAGCTGATGTTGCCCGAAGCGAGAACACTGCCTACGGGGATTTGTTTTTTCAGTGACAAGCGTGCATGACGCGGACCAAGATCACGCGTTGCGCCAAAGGCAAGGCCCTGGTGATGCGTTGATTGACCTTGCGCCCAGATGATATTCAGGCGCGTATCCGTCACGGTTTTGGCGGGTTCAACCTTGCCATCACACCATTGGATATCCTTGGCCCGATCAATGTCGGTCTTAGTCACAGGCGTTTGAAAAATGCCCGGGTCCACACCCTTGCGGCCATCAGACTGAGCCAAAGCTGGCAAAGTAAGCAGCGAGAAAAGCCCCAGAAACAAGCCAGTTTTGAAGCATTGTTTAACGACGTGTTGATGCTTGATCATAAAGGTGAACCTCTGAAAATCGTGCGAGGGAAATCGTGTTGGATGATTATTGTCATCTGTTTTAGCGGTACCCATTTCCATCCGATGCTGCCCAGCCGGCAAAGCGATTGAGTTGCTCAGTTGAACGTTGGAGTGCGTGCCCATCCAAGGCCCAGGATGCGGAGGTTGTTGCGGGCAGGTCGTAAGTCATGGTGGGATGATGCAAGGAACCGACGATGGGTGTAGTTGAGGGCGCGCTGTACATGTACCACTTGAAGAAGCCGGCATCTGTGATGATGACGATGTCTGATGGATGTGAGTATTCCTTGCTGCCAAGGTAAAACCCACGTCCGTCAGCATAAGCTTCGTAGTCATCGACACTGTAGCCTGAGCCGATGCGATTGTTGGACAGGGTTTTGCCGTCAACGGTCACTGCACCTTTGTTGCCGACATTGTAGTACCAGGAGTTGCCTTTTAAACAATTCTGCGATTGCGTAAGTTTGACCGCAAACGGGCAACCCCAGACTTGAATGTATTGGTCACTGCTGGACATGGGATTGAGATAGCCTTTACACAGACGTCTGCGGAGTTTACTGCTGTCATAGGGATAGGCATTGTTGGCAAGGATCACGCCTTTGTGATCCGTTGCATAAGCAAGAATCGCAACGCCGACCTGGCGCATGTTACTGATCTCCATGGTCATCCTTGCTGCATTTTTCGCTTTGGAAAGCGCAGGCAAAAGGATGGCGATGAGGATGGCAATGATGCTGATAACCACCAATAACTCAATAAGCGTAAACGCAATTGTCCGACTCTTTCCCATGCTCAGATACCTTTCAACTTAATTGTCAAAGTCCAAGTGCAGGCGGATTGAACTTGTTTTTCCAATGACGATGAAGAACTGAGACAGGCGTCACACATGACTGTCTATTTATTTTACTTCGTTATATTTTATAATCACACCAAGTATTAAACTTTTTACAAAAATCGCATTGAAAGATATTTAAAAACCTCAGAAGGCTAATTATCAATAACGATCAGATTAATTCGTCTTCAAAGTACGGTTCGATCAAGCTGATTTGGGTTCGAGCATCAGGTGCTTGCAGATGGTCGATGAGTTGCTGACCGCTGCGGATGACCTGCCGGGCATCGTACCCCAGACGCCGCATCGGCCATGTGTCATCCGACGGCGATGGGAAGTTGGCATGAGCAATGACGCAGACATCTTTCCTGGCTGTCACACCTGCATCAACCAAGCCGCCTTTGACATACGCAATGATATTGTCATCAGCGATGAGTAACGCATCCGGTCGACGGCGGTTATCCGCGTGCATCATTAAATGCGTGATCCGTCTTGCTGTCTGTGGCTCGGTTAAACTCACGGATTGAAACCATTGATCCTCAAAGGCAAGCCCTGCTTCACGACAAGTTTCAATCAAAGCACCCAGTGCCTTACGTTCCCAGCCCACAATGCCCACTACGCCTAAACGCTTACATCCTTGCGTTGCAAAGTAGCTGACCGCCTTACGGACATACTGATCGGTGGACATGGCAAGCAGTGAAAAGTCCTGCGCTTTATGACGTGTGTTGGAAATGAGAATCTGCGGGATGGTGGCGGACTTGAAACGTTCGGGAACAAAGCCGCAGTAAATCACCCCGGCCAACCGTTGATGTTTCAGATCATAGGTCAGATCGGTGATGCCCTGGTTTTCGACTTTGTCTGCAACACCAAGATACACAGGGATGCTCGCGTGATCCTGCCCGTCCATGGCCTGGGCCTGCTCAGCGAGAACCTTGAAAAACTGCGGGTATCCCGGATCATCCAGCTTGGATCCCAATGCCAACCCATAGCGATGCAGGTGTGGTGGGAAGTCCACAACGAAAGTTCCCCCGCGCCGCTGAGCACGCAGAAAGCCATCGGCTTTGAGTTCATCAAAGGAACGCTGGAGTGTTTCTGGACTGACCTTGTATTTGCGTTCAAGGATGACGCGCGTGGGAAGCTGTTGCCCGGGCTTATACTTGCCTGCGACAATCGCCTTACGCAGTGTGCTGGCTATTTTCTGACTCTTGCCCTGCGTCTGGTTTGGGGGACTTGTTTTTCTCTTTCCCATCGGTGTTGATCGTAGTCAAAGCCACTGTTCATCACAAGCCAATTGATGTCGCACTGGTCTGAAAATTCAGACAGGGATGCCCGTTATTGTCTCGCCCAAGTGTTCAAAACCCGCTAAAATGCCGACTCTCAGGATTGAAGACAGGAGACGCCGAATTGAAAGAATCCCAACGCCCCTATCTGTTTTGGACATGTTACATCGCCTTGGTTGCTACGAGTTTCGGGTTTATCTCACGTGCGTTTATGCTTGCTGACTGGGGCAAAGCCTTTGGGATCAGCGAGACGCAGCAAGGTGAAATCTTCGGTGCAGGACTCTGGCCGTTCTCGATTTCCATGGTGGTCTTCTCATTGATCATCGACCGGGTCGGCTACAAAAAGGCGATGTGGTTTGCGTTGCTATGCCATCTGATCTCGGTTGCGATGACGGTCACTGCCAACGGTTATGAAGCCTTGTATTGGGCGGCCTTCGTCGGTGCGTTGGGCAACGGCACGATTGAAGCGGTCATCAATCCCGTCATCGCATCGATCTACCGTCACGAAAAAACCAAGTGGCTTAACATTCTCCACGCCGGTTGGCCGACCGGACTGATGCTTGCTGGTGCGATCACATTGGGGATAGAGGATTGGGATTGGAAACTCAAGGTCTGTCTGATTCTCATGCCGGTGGTGATTTATGGTGTCATGCTCATCGCCTGCCCCTTCCCGGTCTCCGAACGTGTTGCTGCAGGTGTCTCCTACAAGGATATGCTCAAGGAACTCGGTGGCGTGGGTATCTTCATTCCCACCGTACTCATCTTCGAAGAACTCGGACGCGTGCTCATTCAACCGGGCAACCGTCTCTTTGCCGATGGCTGGGCTTTCAGCTTTGACAACAAACCCTTCACCATCATCCTCATCATCTCACTTGTCATCTCCATTGCCTACGGCCTGTTCGTCCGATCCGCAGGCAAACCGATGTACATTCTCATGCTCATTGTCATGCTCCCGCTGGCAACAACGGAACTGGGGACCGATGGCTGGATCAAGGATTTGATGACACCTGCGATGAAACAGTTGGGCGTGCAGTCGGGCTGGCTACTGGTATACACCTCAGCCATCATGGTGACGTTACGATTCCTTGCTGGCCCGATCATGCGCATCTCGCGACTTAACCCGTTGGGTTTGCTGTCGGTCGCCTGCATCCTCGTCATCACCGGCATTGCCTGGCTGTCCCAGATCAATGTCGCGACCTACACCAAGGCAACGGGCATCACCATCCTTGTCGCAGCATTCATTTACGGTGCAGGCCAATGTTTCTTCTGGCCGACCACACTGGGCTTTGTCGCAGAGCGTTTCCCCAAAGGTGGAGCACTGACGCTGAACACCATCGCAGGTGTCGGCATGCTCGGCGTTGGGATTCTTGGCGGTCCGTGGTTGGGCTACATCCAGAACACCACCATCTCCGACCAACTCCAGCAGCGCGAACCCGCCCTGTTTGAGAAGATTGCTGGCGATCAAACCCAAAGCATGTTCGGCAGCTACACCCCCATCGACAACACCAAGCTCGACGCCCTGCTTCAAATCGAACAAGCCGATGCAGATGTCATCAAGAATCAGGTCGAAACCGCGCAGGTCAAAGGTAAATCTCAAGCGCTACTCAAAGTCAACATCCTGCCTTTGATCATGCTCGTGACGTTCATTGGCTTGATCATCTACTTCAAGACCAAGGGTGGTTACAAACCCGTGGAACTTGCACTTGAGTCCGACACACAGGCTGACGCGCCGGGTGAAGCGTTACCAGAACAACCGGACGCTTCGCCGAAGAGTTGAGATGAATCGTCCTATCGCTCGGATGTGAGACCCGCATTATTGTCGGACACCATATTGACGCCAGACATCCAGGATCAATTCATAGCGATGAAGGTCCATGCCGGTGTAGATGCAGTTGCTGGTTGAGAAAATGTAGCCCGGTGCGTTGAGTCCGTGTTCCAAGGCATATTTCGCTGATTCGATCACCTGCTCATCGGTGCCGGTCTGCATCAAGCCACAGTGGACATTGCCACAGAGCGCAACCTTGTCGCCCACGCGATCGACGATCTCTTTCATATCCACACCCCCCTGCGGGTCCAGTGAATGCAGGGCATGCGGGTTGGCCTCAACCAATCGATCCAGGATTGGCATGATATTGCCATCCGTATGTTTAATCGTGTAATACCCCATGTCGCGATACGCCTGAATCACCCGACACAGCGAGGGCATGACGAACTCATCAAACTGATCCAGCGTGAGAAATGTCCCCGAATTAAAACAGTAATCCGAACACAGAACAAATCCATCCAGATCACGGAGTTGTTCATTGAACCTGATCATGTTATCCGTGCGTTCGACTGCTTCACGGATCACGTCTTTGGGAGCATCCATCATGCGATAGCAAAATGTCGTCATCTCATTGCCACTGGGGATGGAGAACGTGCAATCCCCGTGCATCATCAGGAAATACTGATCGCCAGTCCTATCTCGAACAAGGTCAATGATCCGCTGAGACTGCTCGACGGTATTGGGATTGATGTGCAGAGGAATCGCATCGTGCCCAAAATATCTGGCGGTGTCGATGTAAATCGTTGCCATATCCACACAATGCGCCTGTTTCTCCCTCGCGGACATCTGATCCCACTGATCATAGTGACGATGACAGGGATGGACTTTGCCCAACAGTTCCATGGTCAGGTAAAACACCAACTCAAAATGAGGTACAAGGCCGGGCTGCGAACGTCGCTCCAAAGCCTCGATGAAAACCTGACGACTGTTGCGCGTGGGATCGATTGCAGAAGACGCTTGTGTGGATGATTGTGTCATGCTGTGATTACCTGTTGTCCGACCAATGACCGCCAGTCTTTGCTGGGCTTCTGTGCATCAGCCGGACCATGATTGGATAAAAGAAGTTGTCCTTCCCGCCGGTGACGCCGACCGGAAACCATTAAACCCGGCCGACCACAATTCTGACCCGCCAGTTGTTCGTTATCGACATGACGGTAGCCCACACGCACCATGCGACGATCATCGTCGGTTGTGTTGATGTAGGAACCGTGAATCGTGTGAATACTAAACAGCACCACATCTCCGGCTTTGGCGGGGACGGGGACGGTGCTTTCCAATGACCACTCATCCGCAGGTAAATGCGGAGTGCATTCCTTGCCATCGGCTTCGGTCACGTGTTGGATGACGCCCATCTTGTGTGAACCATCAACAAAGCGAATCTCGCCGTTGGCATGGGACGTGTCATCCAGATGAAAAAGCGCATCAACAAAACGATTGTCCGCATGCTGATAAAACCACCAGTCCTGATGCATCGGGAAGGGATGACCGGTCTGAGGCGGTTTGACGTGCATGGTCGAATGATGCAACTCCGTCGGACCATCAACCAATTGTGCGATCGCTTCACAAAGTGCCTGATGCGTCACCCCCTGCATCCATGATTGGGCATAGTGATGCAGATCGTGCATGTGGACCAGCTTGCTGCTTTTTTCGGTCTTTTCGTCCATGTACTTCTTACGCCAGGGGCCAGTCCAACCCAGCGTGCGTTCGGACCACTCGGCCATCATCCAGTTCAGGTCATCGCGCATCGCCTGCGTCAACTGCGGTGAAAAGACCTGCTTCAGATGCAGATATCCGTGTTCGTGGTAAAAATTGACTTGTTCTTGACTGAGCATAGCGGGAATCTCCTGTTGGTAAAATTTCATTTTTCAAATCATCAGTCTATGAGGAAAGCATGGCAACACTTTTATTTTGACATGTGTTTGAAATTTACAATTGGAACTATCCGCCAAGATGTGGTATTTTTTCAACAATGCCAACTGCAACCCTGCCTGCAATCAAATGGCCTTTACAAACCCTGCCCCAGATACTCATTGCTGGGCATTTCCCGTTGACGGATCAAAACTTTGCGGTGAATTACTACAGTCACACGCACGCACTGCATGTCCACGAGTATCGCGGCATAATGGATATAGACGGGCGTAAGCTACAACTGTCACCGGGGACGGTGACGTTATCACCAGCCAATAAGTCTTCGAGTTATGACCTGCCGACCCCCGGACGGCACTGGTGCATTCACTTTCATGTCGCTCGTTCTGCATCCAGAATGGTGCGCCTCCCACTACATCTGCCGGCTGACTCCCTGAACTTCGACATCACGCAGCGAATAGCGCACATTGCCATGCTCCGCGCCGCTGCTGACGAAGACGATGTCTCACAGACTGCAGCATCACTGGCATTACAGGAATTGCTCCTGCTACTCACCCAACGCCAATCTCCAGCATCAGGCAAGCAGTATGTCTCTGAATCGCAACAGGCGATCAATGAACTTCTGGAGATGATTCACCGGAATCTGGATCAGAACCTGCGTGTTGAGGATATTGCCAAGAAAGTTCAACTCAGCCAAAACTACCTAGCCAAACAATTCAAGCAACGCATGGGTAAAACCATTCCACGGTATATCCTTGAATCACGCATCAATCGCGCACAGCTGCTGCTGCAAACCACCAACCTGCCGGTGAAGCAAATTGCTGCCCAGGTCGGTTTGCCTGACGCTCAGCATTTCAACAAACAATTCCGCAACATCACCGGCAAGGCGCCTTCTCAAATGCGTCTCTGAATAGAGCGCTCAATTGATTGTTTTTCACGTTGAGCACCGAATGTCAATCCGATGCAGGTGCATGGGGATGACAGATCAACCCGCACCGCATTGACATTCGGTGCTCAATCAAATAAATGCTGACGGAATACCAGCAAAAAAAAAGCAGGACAGGTTTGAAACCTGTCCTGCCTGGGGTTGATCGGATTTAACCGATGGTCACTTGTTATTGCTGGCTGCGATAGGCTTGCACCAGCGCATCAAACTCTGCAACGGACATGTTGGCAGGCTTGACCTTTTCGTAAAGCATTGCACGTGCTTCAGCTTCATCCAAGCCAAGCGACTTGGCGAGTTTTTCGACCGACTGGATCATGACCAGCAGTTCCTTGAACTGTGTCGTGAGTTTGTCGTTCTGCTGTGTCACGTTGTAGAAGCCTGCCATACGGACATCCATGCTCGCATCTGCAGAAGCATTGGCCATGTAGTCACTGTACGCATCGTTGAGTGCCAACTGGAATGCGGCCAACTGGTTTTCAAGGAAACTGTCAAAGAGTTCATCAAGCTGCTGTGCCAATTCAGGATCGGCATTGGCACCCGATCCTTCGGCATTTTCATTGAGTGCCATCTGCATGGAGAACGGCACATTGGAGTTATCTGTCACGCCACCACCATTGCCTTCTGGTCCATTGGCATTGCCGCCCGGCTGGGGAATATTGTTAGCAATGCCGTTGGACGCAATGTCATTGGCAACACCATTGCTGGCATTCAAGGTCGGCTGGAAACCATAGGTATCCGGCGCCTCATCTACCTCACTGACAAGCAGGTTGGTCAATTCAACATTACCTTCGACCGTGAAGACTGCGGGATCGGCGGACCCCATAAAGTTGGCGTCAGCAAGAATTGCATTCTCAGTGCCACCGTGATTGAAAATGGTCGCATCCGAAGCCGACAGGTCAAAGCTGTTTTCACTGACAAGGAAGTTTGTGCCGACGTTACTTGCCCCAATGCCTTCAAGCGTGTTGTTCACAAAGAAGTTGTTACGAATGGTGATATTACTCACGCCATCAGACGCCACACCCACAATGTTGTCGTGGATTGTATTGTTGGCAATCGTGATCGCACCATCGGTCGGATTGATGTACATGCCGTTGACACCGCCTGAGATGTCGTTGTTGATGATGGTGAAATCAACCGCGTTGTATCCTGAAACGATCACACGATCGCTGGCACCATTAGAGCCAGTGAGAATGTTGTTCTGAATCAGGTGGCCGGAAGTCGCACCGACGATGTCGATGGTGGTGACATCCCCCCCGTTACTCACACCGCCGAGAATGGTCATGCCATCGACTGTGAAGTTGTTCCCTGCAACGCGGAAGCTGCCGGTGAGTGTGGATTCTTCACCACGCGTTGCGTCATCAGGTGTCAGGCCGGCATTGGCACCGAGAATAGTGATGCCATCATTGGCCACATCAATCTTGCCTTCGTCGTAATCACCTTGAAGGACCTGAATCGTATCGCCATCGGATGCAGCGTTCACGGTGTTGCTGATGGAGGTATTAAAGCTGGCACCATTGGCAGAACCCGTGATGTAGGCACCGCGGTCAAAGGTGTTGACAGCTGCCAATCCTGCAAAGGAATCCACACCGTTGATCGTTGCCATCTGTGCGTAGATCTGTGCATTGTTGACACCCATATTGGAACTGTCAAAGGTATTGCCGGTGATGGTCGCGTTGCCTGCACCGCGGACACGCAATGCGGCACCATAACGAGCAGTGGTACCTGCGAAGGTGTTGCCGGTCACGGTGGAGTTGATCGCGTCGATGGTGACCAGGGTGTTGCCCTGCTCAGCGTCGCTGTCGTTAAGTCCACCTGCAACGCCTGTGATCTGGTTGCTGGTAAAGACGATGTTGTCATTGGATGAACCGGCACCGCCATTAAAAGCCACCAATTGACGCGGAACGTTATTGCCGACATTGAATTGTTCACTGAAACCTACACCACCGGGATTGTCCCCTTCAAAGGTTTTGCCCGAAAAGATGTTGCTGTCGATGGTCGTATTGGTGACGGCTGCACCATAGACGGAAAGCAGTCCGTAGTCACCGTTGGCGACGATGTCGTTGCCGATGATGTTGATATTGTCCATCGAACCGTCGAGATAGACAGCAGCTTTTTCAACCGCGCCATTGCCATTGAGTCCAATGATAGTAAAGCCCTGGCCAAGGTCACCAAGTTGGACATCGTCAGTACCGATGACAATGGTCGCCAACTCACTGCCAGCACCATCGCCTTGGATGGTGGTCGCGGTGTAGCCGTTTTCAGAGACAAGTGTCAGGGCCTTGTCGATGGTGACGTTCTCGACATACGTACCGTCAGAGACGGTCACAGTGTCACCAGCGGTGGCACCATCGACAGCGGACTGGATCGTGCCGAAGATATTGTCACTGCTGCTGGCAAAGACCATCTTGTCAAAACCGTTGTCAGCGATCATGGCAGTCGTATCCACCAGATCAGATGCTGAGTAGATGTGACGTCCGACGTTGGTGAACGTGTTACCCGTGACCGAAGCACCTTCGGAAGTGGTCGGGAACCAGGTATCATCAAAGAAGTAGATACCCGAACCAGCCACGTTGTTGAAGTTATTGCCGGAGATTTGAGCACCGACTTCACGGAAGTGGACCACCATTGCAGAGGACAGATTTTCGAAGTTGTTACCGGTGATTGATGATGCCGCATCCATGTTCCCCAGATTTAATGCTGTGCCTGAGTCATGGAAGTTGTTGGCGGTGATATCAAGATTGTTGATATGGAAGTTGGCGGTGGAGGTTGCAGACCAGATGCTGCGATATGGGGTCGCAAACTCATTATTGGCAATGTTCACATTGTCATAGTTGATGAAGTAATCATTACCGCCATAGGTCTTATGCAGCGTGAAGCGGATGCCGGTGGTGCTGGTATTGGCCTCGGGGATATCGAACTTGTTGTTGGTGATATTCACACCATCGACTGTGACCGTACCAGCCTGATCGATCACCGGCTGGATGATGATGGCGCCTGCTGCACTGGTGCCGGTGTCCGGCGAGGTGAACAGGGAGTTGGTGATGGTCACATTGTTTAACGCCTGCATGAAGATGCCGTTGTACCGGAAGTTGGTCAACTCGATACCATCGACGGTCACGTTGTCACTGGTGATGGTCATGTTGCCATCAATGACGGACTCGGCATTACGGACGCCATCGACAGCACTGATGCCAGCATTGGCACCATTGAGCGTGACAGGTTTATCAACGATGACGTCTTCGTCATAGGTGGCTGAGGCAAGATTCACACTCGCACCATCTGATGCGACATCAATACCGTTGCCCACTTTGCCCACAACTCCGACATTGACGGTTGCTCCTTCACCGGTGAGTGTCTGCTTGCTCTTGAGGGTGATGGCAGCATTGAGATTAATCGTCAGATCCGCCCCACCGTTTTCGTCATTGAGTGCCAGCGTTGCGGTCTGGTTTTGCGTGGTTGTAATGGCAGCGTCCACGGTGATGGTGTCATCTGCAGCCAAGGTGACATCCGTGCCGGCATTCAGATCAGCAACGATTTCGTCATTGGTGATCTGATCCACACCAGCAGTGTCATCGACAACGGTCAGGGTTGCGGGGTCAAGATAGATTTCATTGCCAGCCGACAGATCACCGCCGAGTTGGAAGTGGTTGACCTTGAGACTTGCGACATTACCTGCATGGATGGAACCGGCAGCGAGTGTTGCAAAATCGCCGGAGATTTTCACGTCGTTGCCAGCGTCGATGGTGCCGGTGTTTTCAACATCACCACCTGAAGCGATGATGACATTTTCTTCTGCGGTAACCGAGCCGGTGTTCTTGATGGCCAGGGAGTAGACGTCGCCTGAGCTGAAAATGACTTCGTCCGCTTCGATTGTGCCGTTGTTGGCAACGCCGGTGCCGTCGACATCGGATTCGGCTGCGCGGGATTGACCGTTGGCGGAAAGTGAATCGACTTTCACCAATACGCGGCTGTCACCATCAGCGATGTATTCGGTCTCACCGCTGGACAAACTGACCAGACCGTTGGCAGCGATGATCGAACCGTTGTTGGTGACGGACTGACCGACGAGGGTCACGCCATCGGCAGCGGTGATCGTGCCGTCGTTGACCAAGGTGCCGGTGGCGGTGAAGCGCATGATGCCAGCATTAAAGTCCTGGTTGGTGATGTTGCCTGCAGCTGCGTGGAAGCGTCCCGCATTAATCACCGAGTTGGGACCGAAGTACACACCAGCGGGGTTGACGAAGTAGACCTGACCGTTGGCATTGAGTGTGCCGTTGAGGGTCGAAGGACTGTTGCCAACGATTCGGTTGAGCACGGATGATGTGGCTGAGGGCTGAATGAAGTTGACCACATTCTGACTAGAGATGTTGAATTTTTGATATTCAATAATCGCCCGATCCGATGCGGTGATATTGGTGATCGACGGATCAATGCCAGCAGCGATGGTGGCAGCACCCTGCACCACGTTGGCGCCTTCAATGTCACCAGCAGAGACGGGGTGCGGCATCCACATGCACAAGCTGCATGCAAAGGCAGCAGCGGTCAGACGGGGAAAAATACGACGGTAAGGTAAAACGGGACGGCGCTTGGCGCGTTGTTTCTTCGATTTCATGATAGTCTCTCCTGCAAACGTTGTGTTTGCGCTTTCTCTCCGAATAAAAGTTGGCGGGTTTTACTTGTGTTCCATGAGGTTCTGCGTCATGAACCTCAACCCATGTTTACTGTGCATCAATAGAGCAAAGTTAATGACAGGTGAATCTGTGATGAACCAGAGGTCACCGTGGTTTGTCCGTTAAACGCGTCCTCCAAAGCCCAACCCCAATCGGCACGGGCGATGAGATTACGCTTGAATGTAAATTCGACACCGACACCCGCGCCAGCGAGTGTTTCTTCATACTCACCGACCACAATGTCGTTTTGCGTCACACGACCAATATCAAAAAAGGCGCGCAACACCAGATCCCAATCGGGACGTCCCAGCGGTTGATCGGGCGACCATTTAAACGGCTTGCCAAACAACTCACCTGCAGGCTTGGGGCTAAACAGATGTGGTACATGCAGACGGTATTCACCGGTGAACACCACTGCATTATCACCTGCAAGGAAACTTTCAGGATAGCCACGCACGGTGTAAAAGCCGCCAATCGGATGCATGAATGACGGACTCACGCGCTTATCGCTGAGCACATGCTGACCACGCAGTGAGAAAAACATTTCGTGAGCTAACGTACTCTCAGCCGGATTTTCTTTAAAGCTGTCAAACAGCGGTTCAAGGTAGAACTGCTTGGTGAGGTTGTATCGCAGGATGGAGAAGTTGGTATCGCCTTCCGTACGCCCCAGTCCGGGGATTTGCGTGCGATCAGTATCAGCAACGCCGGGGATATTGGTGTCAACCAGCAGCGAACCTAAAACACTGTAGTAGTCTTCCTGCAGGTCCAGACGTAAACCGGTCTGCACGACGAAGAACTCGGTATCGCCTTCGGTGCTTGTGGTCGAATCGTATGTCGAATCATCGCGATAGGTAAAGCCGCCGACAAGATCCAGGAATAGTGAACGATGCTGGAAGAAGTTCCAGACCAACTCTGCGCCCACGGTCGTACTCTGACCTTCAAAGTCCGTCGAAGAGACACCGACATCCGACGCGGTGTACTCACTGTAGGAACCAAACACACGGGCTTTGACACGCGGCAGCCCCGGCAGCGGGCGTTCGTAGCTGGCGTTGACATAGTGCACATCATCAAAATTGCCGGTGATGTAATCAATGCTCAGAATGTCATCGGCACCGGTCAAATTGAAATGCGAAAGTCCGAAACGTTCTCGCCAGTCACCTGTGTTATCCGTGCCCGTATTGGACACCTGGAAATACAGCAGCATTGGATTGTCCTGCTGCACCTGGTAGTCCAACGCCAACTCACCGGGGCGTGGGTCGGGTGCGACCACGGCATCGACCTGACGACGAGGATGACGATTGAGAAACGCGACATAACGATCCACTGCATCGAGTTGAATCACATCGCCTTCACCTACCGGTGATTGACGAACCACACGCTCAAAGACCGCATCGTCTGCCACTTCGCCTTCAGGTGTCTTGGCGGTGATACTGCCGACGTAGCCTTCGACCACCTTGATGGTCAACACCCCGTCGGAGTCCTTGGCAAGCAGGTTGTTGAGTGCCGAGCGTGTGAGCAGTGAACGGACCGCTGCAATACGTTGACGGTTGAACTCCGCAGCGACGGCTTGAACGACTTGTTGCACCGCGGAGAGTTGCAGGACATGTTCCTGACCATCGGAAAGTTCAGCCAGCATGATGGTCTGCCCATCGTCAGGCGACGCAGGTGCTGCCAAACTGCCATCATCCATTTTCTGCAGTTTGAGTTGAGCTTGAAGAACTTGCTCAGCGGTTAAGCCTTTACCGCTAAGTCCATCAAAGGTGATGGTGCGAACGACGACCGTGTCGGTCATCTGTTGAGCGAACAATGCCGTGTTGGTGGTGAATACCCCACACCCAAAACACACGGCGATAAGCAGGCAAGTGATTACCTGACGGCCCCAATGACTAAGCATAAATGTCTCCCGTGGCGGAACAATATTTTCCGATACACACAATCCATAGCACATGCCCAAACATGTGGCATGTCTCACATCAAAGTCGGATTTTCAGGAGATGATGGTGCAGGCGGAAGTGTTGTACAGTGACATCATGCCACGTAGTACAAAACCTCCCTCTCTCCTACCAAGTGAAACGCCCCGTAACACGTCAATCATTTCCCTTGCCAGGCCCCGTCCGTGAAGCTGAACGGTTTGATGTTAACCTGTATACGTAATAATGCTATGGGTATTTTCATAGAATGACAAAAAAATAACTAAAGTCCACCGTATTATTCCACCATATAAAGCGTGAAATTAAATCTTAACAAGCGTAACCTCAAGGGTACATCAGCCTCCCTGATCTCCTAAACGCTACAAAGCGAAATGCAAACGCAGCTAGCTGACGGATCATGCCACTTGTGACCAAACTTGCTGGATGCAATCACCGATACGTTGCAATGTTCGACTAACTCGACGTGTTGTAATCAGATCGGAAGCAAGTGATGAACACTCCCGCACATCGCTATGGAGCCATGATTGGATTGGTGACCGCCAGTCTCGTGACAGGTTGTGCCACCACGGCGCAAAAGTCCGCCAACCCTCAGCCGCAACGTCCGACCGTGACGGTCGAGGAAGTGGCCACCGAGGTCACTGATGACCAGAAGGTCGCAGTACAAACCGATGCCGCAGCCCTCGTCGACACCGAGCAGGTTGCTGTGATTGCGCCGGACAACAGCGATGCCCCAGCAATCGCCAACACGCCAGACAACTTGGCGCCCCCTGCCCCCAAACTCGATCAAGACACCAAGCGTATGATTCTGACCTGGGCCACCCACTCGCTGATCCGCGCCCAGACCATGATGCATGGTAGTGATGATGTGAGTCTGATCGTCGATGCTGCCATGGATCAGAATGACACCTATCGCAGCAAACTTGCTGACCATCTCACCGAGCAAGGCATCACCGAACAAAGCCACGAACAAGCGATGGCCAAGATCGAAAAGCACATCCGATCCACCACCCGCGATTTTGTTCTCCAGGCAAGAACCCTGCTCAAGCGTGAAAACAAATCCATGCCGATGAATCCCAAGTCGGACGTGATGATTTAAAACAGTTCAACAACTTAGGCATGCTCTGACACACAGGTGATACGACCAGCGTTGCGTCGCAACGCGGCTATTGCGATGCACCAAGCAGCCTATCAATTAAACGAATCGGCATCCGCTAACTGGGCTGCCCCCGTTTCATTATCCGCCTCAGGAACGTTATTGTGCAAATATGTATTTGGTCTGCTGAAATTTCATTGTGACATCAAGTACTTTGACAATCTCATCGGCCTGACTTTTCATTAGCACAAAGAGTAATAGATGAGGATTATCGCCTAACCTTCCTGTGTAGTGAACGCGCAGGACTCGCATGTGTGTCACGCCTGCACCAAACATGGCCAAAGCGGAAGGCGTTTTTTGAAGTTGAGCCGCCTTGGAAGGATGCAGGTACGCACATGCCTCTTGTTTATCGTTTTTATTGACCGCGTCGAAGAAATGGCGAACATCCTTTTCCGCAGCACGAAATTCGGCGAAGACTTTAGTGTAGGAATGTATATGTTGACGTAGGATGGGCAAGCCTGCCTGCTCCCATGCCTCAATACTTTTCTTCATATCACCGAGGACTGGCTGAGTTTTTATCACAGCAGCTGCCTTTGCCACTGCGTCAAGCATCTCGGCCAAGCTCTTATCGTTGGGTTGTTCCAAGGTCATCGCTTTAATCCGGAGCCATTGATCCATTGTATTCCCCGAGCACAGTAACACCATGGCCGCCAAATTATCAGTATCCGGATATTGCATGCATGCGGGTAGCAAATCCTTCACACAATCATTCATCGCTTTGGCAGCGAATTCTGGAGTTGCAGATGATAGAGGATCAGTGCGCGCATCCAATTCCAAAGCTGAGCGCATCAGAGCCGTTGCGGCTGCCACCCGCGCGGTGAGAGTCGGAGAATTCTTCGCAAGCTCATCGAGCAACTTATTCGGTAGCGATGGATCATCTCCTGGGGCCGTTTGATGCCGTATTCGCCATCCATCAAAAATGGCCACCAGTTTCACCGCGGCTTGTGTTACTCGAACTTGTTCTGGAGAGGTAAGCGGTACAGCCTTAGCGGCAGCATGGTCGGAAAATCTGTGCGCCCATTCGGGCAGTGGCGTCACATGGGCATTTACAAAATGCTTCAGCAGAGCAACTACAAGTGCCTGCGACGTCTTGGAATCAACAGCCGCCAACTCATGTATCACATTAAAAATGCCATCATGGTTTGAAGGAGCGAGTGTCGACACCCCGGACGTATCGCTTACCACATCAAGATATGCTTGCACACTCAGGGCAGGCGTTTGTGTTGGATCGGATACATCGGCCGCTACCATTTCTGACTTCGACTCAACGGGGGCAGGTTGTTCTTCATCCACGATTTGCCCTCTAGCCAGAAGCGACCATGTACAGACTATCGCAAAAGCCAATATTGGGGCAAAACCAACTCGTTGGTGCAGATCAAGTTTGAAAAAGCAGCCGTGCATTCTTTGTCCCTTCAACAATTAATACAACTTAACTGTCCAGTCGGTTACAAATTAAAAATAGGGACAGCCCTTTTCTGTACCCGTTACCGCGTACTACGGCTTTACTTTGCCAAAACATTTTTTCAGCAAAGCGTACAAACCAACAGAAAAAAAGGCCGAGAATAGAACTGAAAACACAATGTACTTAAGATCAAAAGGATTCAAAATGGATAACGTACTTTTATACTCTCCATCTTCAAACAAGTAATATACCTTCACCTTCGCTCCTTTTCTTACCCCATCAAGTCTGGTATCGAAAACATTGACAAACTCAGTTACGTTTTTACTTGAATGATCTGTAAAGGAGTAGCCTAGCTTGTACCATTCTTGCTCCGACCAACCGCCACCACTTCTTCCCCTACTCACAAAACGCTCGCAGGACACGATCTCGCCATCGACCTCATTACCATTTTCAATAAGATTCTGCCACGCTGATGCAGAGCTACAATGCTGAATAATGAAATAAAACGGGGAAATGATCGCAACCAACAAGACTAGCAGTACCAGCACATCAAATACTTTCACAAGATCACCTATTTTCTTTTTCAATATGCTCGGCATCTATTGCATTATTGTGTTTTTCGACACTTGTTCTTTCTCGTGTCACAAAGAAGAGTATTGCAGCATAAAGTGCTTGTACGATGAGTAAGGAAACGACCATTGGGGATGCATCGAACCGGATGGCATTTTGCTGGGCATCAATCACATAAACAGTTGAGACCATACTTACTTCGCCATAACTAAAACAAAGCTCCCGGTGAAACGCTGCGGCGATGAGTATGAGTAATGTCTGAAGGCCAATGCTGAAAAACAGGCCAAATAGATAATGGACTTTCAATAATCTCGAAAGCCTTGCGGAAAAGTAGGCCATGAGTCCGCCGCTGAGTATCACGACCATGACTAGCTTTTGGAACTCCTCCAGAAAAAAGCCCATGCTCCCGTAAATGATTCCCATGCTCCGTGCTAGAAAAAGCTGATTAAGCCAATGATGGGATTGAAGAAAGAAGAATAGCAGCAGGGAAATGGTGCCAGCATATCGAACAAAGTGACTCATGATCCCCCCATTGCAAGCACATTCAAACAGCCAAGCCGCCAACATATCAGCATTCTCAGTAACTAACAAACAAGGCTCGCCAAGAGAACTTGACGAGCCTTTGACAGGTAGGCCCTGCAGGATTCGAACCCGCGACCAAGGAATTATGAGTTCCCTGCTCTAACCGCTGAGCTAAGGGCCCGGAATATTGGGTGCGGTGATTTTAACAGAAGTTTTGGGCTGGTGGCGATGATCAAACATCGTCGCTTGGATGATTCGTCAGATTCACTCCCTGCGGTCGTTTATCTGGCGGCTTGTGTTTTTACCACCCTGCCCTGATACACAGTGCATCATTCGAATGTTCCGGTGAAACTTCCGGGGAGTCCAGGGGAAGGTTTATTTGAACATCTTGAGTTGGTAGCGTTCCAGATCGAGTTTGTTGACGGGGTTGTCGACATTCAGACGATACTTGCCACTGAAACAGGCGGTACAGTAGTGATCGTCGGGATGCTTGACGCAATCGAGCATGCCCTGCAAAGACAGGTAATGCAGACTGTCGACACCCAGGAACTCGCCGATTTCCTCAACGGTGCGCGAGGTGGCAATGAGTTGGGCGGGGTCCTGGAAATCGATGCCGAAGTAACAGGGGTTACGGATCGGCGGGCAACTGATACGCAGGTGTATCTCTTTAGCACCGGCTTTACGCAGTTGATCCATCTTGGCGCGGGTAGTTGTGCCACGCACCACTGAGTCATCAACGACAACGATGCGTTTGCCATCGATCACTTCACGGACCACGTTGAGTTTAAGCTGCACTGCGGTGTTGCGCTGATCCTGTGTGGGCTTGATGAAGGTACGTCCCACGTAGCGGTTGGGCACGATGCCTTCACGGAATGGAATGTTGCTTTGACGGGCATAACCCAGTGCTGCACTTCGACCGGAGTCGGGCATGGGGATGACGTAATCTGCATCGACAAACGATTCGTCAGCCAGTTTTTCACCGAGTTTTTCACGAACGATCTGAACTGTCTCGCCGAACACCTTGGAACTGGGGTTGGCAAAATAAACGTGTTCAAAGATACAGTGTGCCGGCTGCTGTGCCTCTGCAAAACGCCTTGTTTTAAGGCCTGAATCGTCAATGGTAATGATCTCACCGGGCTCGACTTCACGGATGAATTCCGCGCCGATGGCATCGAGCGCGACCGTTTCACTGACCACGCAGTAAGCACCGTTAGGCGTCTTCCCCAATACCAACGGCCGCCAACCCCACGGGTCACGTACCGCTTCAAGACGATCGTTAAACAGGAACACCACGCTGTATGCACCTTGCAGATGCTGGAGCGTTTCCACCAACGGGTCAGTATGACTGAGGTGGTGTGCTGCGAGCAGATGAATGATCACTTCGGTGTCGGTTGTGGTTCGGAAGATATGCCCGCGACGTTCGTACTGTTCGCGCAGCACTCGGGCATTGATCAGATTGCCGTTGTGCCCCACCGCCACTTGCCCGCCGATGTATTCGCGCATCAACGGCTGAGCGTTTTCAGACACACTCGAACCGGTGGTTGAATAGCGGTTATGGCCGATCGCTGCCTTGGAATCGGAAAGCCGATCCAGATCGCGTGGGCTGAATACTTCGGGAACCAACCCCATCCCGACATGTGCCTGGAGAAACTGGCCATCGCTCACGGCGATACCAGCAGACTCCTGTCCACGATGTTGTTGGGCGTAAAGGGCGGTATAGGCAAGGTGTGCGCTATCTGGGTCACCCCAAACTCCGAACACACCACATTTATGCTTGGCTTCTTCGCTCATGCCGGTCATCACAATCCTGGCTGGGCCGGTAAAACAGAAAGTTAACGTACCGTGATGGTTCGGTCAAGCGAGGGTAACCCAGAATCCCATGTTCATTTGATGGTCACGTCTAAAGCCTTGTTTTATCGGTCAGTGTGTCAAATTCAGGGTAATTGCATATCGGATGACAACGGATTCCATACCTTTGTTGCATCACAAACATCAGATATCACAATCGTTGCCCGGTTTATTTCTTCTGACGCAAACAACACTGAGCCAAGACATTAAAGCCCCAATGAGCATGCAATCACTCAAAATCCAATAAAGGATTCGCTTGACTTCATTAATTTGTTATTTACTATTACGAATATGAGCTACAATGCTGCCCATCTCCGTCGAAGGAATGTCCGCCGTGTGGTGGAGCATTTATTGTATCACCAACGCGCTTCGCGTGCTGAACTTTCCAGCAAATTACGGACCGCCAAACCGACCATCAGTCAGATCGTCAGCGACCTGATGGACATGCAGGTGGTACGTGAGTTGGATATCAACAGTGATGCCGTCCGCACGCCTGGGCGACCCAGCACGCCGGTGGAACTCGACAGCGAACTGGGACGCTTGATCCTGATTCAAATCGGCGTGAACAACACGCGCATCGCCCTCTCCCCTGCACGCTTGGATGTCGATGCGGATTGGCAGGCAGAATTTCCAACACCTGATTCAACCGCCAAACTTGTCGACCACATTTTCAGCGAACTTCTCAAACTCGATGACGAACATGCCTGGGGCATGGTGGTATCGATCCCCGGTGTTGTCGATGACGAAGCAGGTGACGTGTTCTTCTGCCCGAATCTGCGTTGGCTAAACGAAGAACACTTGCCCACTGAACTCAGAACCAAACGCGATTTGCCAGTGTTGCTGATTCAGGAAATTCGTGCCCTGGCGTTGGGCGAACATCTTGCCACGGGCTTGGACAATTTCCTGCATGTCGATGTGGACACAGGCGTCGGTGGTGCTGCGATTGTCAAAAGTAAACTCTACGAAGCACCGGGTCCGTTGACCATTGAACTGGGGCATAACATCGTTGCAGGTAACGACCGTCCCTGTGGCTGCGGTAATACCGGTTGCCTGGAAACACTGATTGGTAAACCGGGATTACTTCAATCCTATGCTGATGCAACGAACACCAATCAACCTACATGGAAACAACTCACCGATAGCCTCCAATCATCCGACACCACGCCCGATTGGCTGCATTGCACGCTTGTCCAAGCATCACAAATCATCGGTGGCGCGATGAACATTCTGGGTGTCAATGATATTGTGATCACCGGCCTGCTCAACGATTGGCCCAAACACATTCTTGATGACTTTGCTTCATGCATCCAGAACAATTGCATGGCAGGTCAATTCGGAAAAATCACAACAACCTACGCACCCCGCCGACGCCTGCTGGGCATGGCAGCAGTCGGTGTTGATCGCGTACTCATCCCACACCTGACTTCCAATACGGATTAATAAGAAAGACTCCGGAGACAAACCCACATGGCTAAAAAGTCCACCACCCCCACCTTCTGCCTCGGCGTTGACTACGGCACGAATTCCTGTCGCGCACTCGTTGTCAATACAGCCAACGGTGCGGAGATCGCCAGCCACGTTTACAACTATCCATCCGGTGATGCGGGCATCCTGCTTGATCCCAAAGATCCCAACGTCGCCCGTCAAGATCCAGCAGACTACATCAAGGGCTTTGTCACCTCGGTGAAAAATGCTGTCAAAAAAGCAACGAAAGTCCGTGGCTTTAAAGTCGACCGCGTCATTGGTATCGGCGTGGACACCACCGGTTCAACACCCATCCCCGTGGACAAGGACGGCACCGCCCTGGCCATGCTCCCGGAGTTTAAAGGCAATCTTGCAGCCTACGCATGGCTTTGGAAGGATCACACGTCCTATGCAGAAGCTGCGGAGATCACCGCCAAGGCCGCCAAGCATAAAGACAACTATCTGTCCAAGTGTGGCGGGACCTATTCCAGCGAGTGGTACTGGTCGAAAATTCTGCATTGCAAACGCACCGCCCCCAAGGTCTTCAAAGCAGCCTACTCATGGGTCGAATGTGCGGACTTCATTCCCGCCTACATCACCGGTAATACCAACCCCGACACCATGGTCCGATGCATCTGCGCAGCAGGTCACAAAGCCATGTACAACGAACAATGGGGTGGCCTGCCAAGCGAAACCTTCCTGGCGTCACTGGACAAAGACCTGCCGCGTCTGCGTTACACCACCAAGGCGCTCCCCAGCGATCAAAAAGCCGGTGAACTCACCGCAGCTATTGCAAAGAAAGTCGGACTGCCTGCGGGGATTCCCGTTGCGGCTGGCGCGTTTGATGCCCATCACGGCGCGGTCGGCTCCGGCGCCAAAGCTGGTACACTCGTCAAGATCATGGGCACCTCCACCTGTGACTGCATGCCTGCTCCCAAGGATAAAAAACTTCCCGACATCCCCGGACTCTGTGGCATTGTCGATGGCTCGATCATCCCCGACATGTACGGCCTGGAAGCTGGACAATCCGCAGTCGGTGACATCTTCAACTGGTTCGTCAAACAACTCACCCCCGGAAGTTTTGGAACCGGCGGCGACGCTCACGTCAAGCTCACCAACGAAGCCGCCAAACTCGCACCCGGCGCTTCAGGGTTAATCGCACTGGATTGGAACAACGGCAATCGAACCATCCTCGTCGATCCCCTGCTCACCGGCATGCTCGTCGGCCAAACACTGCACACCACTGCCCCGGAAGTCTATCGTGCATTGGTTGAAGCCACCGCGTTCGGTGCGGTCACCATCATCAATCGCATGGAAGAATATGGCGTGAAGGTGAAGGAAGTCATTAACTGTGGCGGTATCTCCGAAAAGAATGCCATGGTCATGCAGATTTATGCTGACGTCTGTAACCGTCCCATGAAGATCAGTTCCTCATCACAAACATGTGCCCTGGGTGCAGCGATATTCGGTGCTGTCGTTGGCGGAGCTTATCGCAGCACCAATGCTGCACAGAAGAAGATGACTTCGGTCAAACCCAAGGTCTTCAAACCGATCAAGAAAAACGTCGCGGTCTATGCAAAGCTTTACAAGCTCTACATGCAACTCCACGATGCATTAGGTGGCGTGAACAAGTCGGCTGACCTGTCGGGCGTGATGAAGCAACTCATCGAGATACGTAAGCAAGCACGCAAGTAAAACCCGCGTGAGATAATTAAAAATAGTGCTTGAATATCAGGTGTTTTTGTTGAATCGATGTGTGACGCGTCGAAGCGGTTGTGTATTACGTAAGCACATGATCACATCTGGTATATGGAGATTTTGATTTTAACGCAAAGGCGCGAAGGACACGAAGGTCACAAAGGAAAGACAATAAAAATGTAATGTCTCAAAACAAAAAACTGCTTTTCCTGCCTTGTCTTCGTGACCTTCGCGTCTTCGTGTTAAAAAACAAACTGACCGACAACCTTATGTCATCTGATTGATGAAAAAACATCAACAACATTGAAAGTTAATCATGCTCGAACAACTCAAAGAAGAAGTCTGCCAAGCCAATCTCGATCTGGTCAAGCATGGCCTGGTCACCCTCACGTGGGGGAATGTCAGCGGCTTTGATGCTGACTCGCAACTCATGGTCATCAAACCCAGCGGCGTGAGTTACGACATCATGCAACCGCAGCACATGGTCGTCGTCGACCTGGACGGCAAGGTGATAGAAGGTGAGATGAATCCGTCTTCCGACACAGCAACACACATTCTGCTTTACCAACACTTCAACGGCATTGGCGGGATCACGCATACCCATAGCTTCCATGCCACCATGTTCGCCCAGGCGCGCGAGCCGATCCCCTGCTACGGCACGACACATGCGGATCACTTCATGGGCCCGGTGCCAGTGACGCGACCGCTCTCCGCACAGGAAGTCGAAGAAGCCTACGAACACAACACCGGCGTGGTGATCATCGACTGTTTTGCGGCTTTAAAACCATTGGAGATTCCCGGTGTACTCGTGGCAGGACACGCACCCTTTGCCTGGGGCAAAAGTGCATCGGACTCCGTGAAAAATGCCGTGGCACTCGAAGCCGTCGCACGCATGGCGATAGGCACCCGACAGATCAAACCCGACGCCCCACTGCTCGAAGACTATGTCCTGGATAAACACTACCAACGCAAACACGGCCCCAATGCGACATATGGGCAGAAGTAAAAACAATCACGACGGCATTTACCACAGAGTCATAGAGACACAGAGAAAAATCTGAATCAAAAAAAACTCTGTCTTGAACTCTGTACCTCTGTGACTCTGTGGTGAAGCCAACAAAGCAAACAATCCAATCAACCCAAAGGACCACACCATGATCGATTTTTCAAACTACGAAATCTGGTTCATCACCGGCAGTCAACATCTCTATGACCTGAAACACTCAAGCAGGTCGACAAAGATTCGCAGGCGATTGTCGATGGACTTAACCATGATGCCAAACTCCCCATCAAGATTGTTTTCAAACCCGTACTCAAAACGGCTGAGGAAATCTCAGGCGCGTTGCGCGATGCAGACGCGTCTCCCAACTGCATCGGCTTGATCACCTGGATGCACACCTTCAGCCCCGCCAAGATGTGGATCAACGGTCTGTCGAAATTGAGTAAGCCCTTCTGTCATCTGCATACGCAGTTCAATCGCGACATCCCCTGGCAAGCCATCGACATGGACTTCATGAACCTCAACCAATCGGCTCACGGCGGGCGCGAGTTCGGGTTCATCTGCTCAAGACTTCGCAAACGCCGCAAAGTTGTCACCGGACATTGGCAAAGCAAAACGGTTCACGCCAAACTCGATGCGTGGATGCGCGCTGCTGCCGGCTGGGCGGATAGTCGCCAAATGAAAATCGCACGCATCGGCGACAACATGCGCCAGGTCGCAGTCACCGAAGGCGACAAGGTCGAAGCGCAACTCAAATTCGGTTATGAAGTCAACGGCTATGGGGTCGGTGATCTGACGAAGTTCATCGATGCTGTCACCGATCAGCAAATCGACCAACTTTGCACTGAATATGCAGACCTCTACACCCTTGCCCCCAATGTCCTCCCCGGTGCTGAGAAACACCAATCCCTGCGCGATGCAGCGAAAATCGAAATCGGACTCCGTGCGTTTCTTGAAGATGGCAACTTCACCGGCTACACCGACACCTTCGAAAATCTCCATGGTATGAAACAACTCCCCGGCATCGCCTCCCAACGACTCATGTCTGACGGCTACGGCTTTGGCGCAGAAGGCGACTGGAAACATGCAGCACTGGTGCGCACCATGAAAGTCATGGCGTACGGTCTTGAAGGCGGCACCAGTTTCATGGAAGACTACACCTATCACTTTGACCCCGACTGCCCCGGTGTGCTCGGTTCACACATGCTTGAAATCTGCCCGAGTATCGCTGCAGCCAAACCCACCGTCGAAGTTCACCCGCTTGGGATCGGTGGCAAGGAAGATCCGGCAAGACTGGTCTTCAACTCTCAGACCGGTCCTGCAATCAATGCAACGATCGTGGACATGGGCAATCGCTTTCGCATGGTGGTCAACAATGTTGATGTGGTTGAGCCTTTGGAAAGTCTGCCGAACTTGCCGGTTGCGCGAGCGCTTTGGAAACCGCAACCGTCATTAGAGGTTGCCGCCAGCGCGTGGATTCAGGCAGGTGGCGCCCATCACACCGGATACTCGTTGGCATTGACCGCAGAACACATGGAAGACTTCGCCGACATGGCAGAACTGGAGTACCTGGTCATCGACAACCAAACCACCATGCGCGAATTCAAAAACGAGATCCGTTGGAATGATGCAGCCTATGGCGTGGCGGGCATGCGGATTTGATTACGGTATCGGAAGTACAATACCCACTGGGCTCAAAGTGGTGATCTGATGGTGTGAATGTTTACAATGTTGGGATGTCCAACGATAAGCAACAATCGTCTTCTTCCCGGCTTGTGATTTTAATTACTTGCTGGGGTTTACCCATTGTTGGACTGCTATGGTTGATGCAGGATGCGCTTGGTATTTGCCAATGGCTGGTCATCATCGCAGCGGTGATTTATGCCTTGCGGACAACGGTTGCGTCTTTGGTATTTCTCAAGCGTGCTGTACCGTGGACTGAAGCGGTGGTGGTCAGTGTGTGGCTGATGATGCTTGAACTGCCGATGTTCTATACGGTCGGCTTGCGGGATGCCCCGGTGAATTGGCTGGACGGTATTGCTATCGGCTTGTACCTGTCAGGCTCGACCATTCACAGCCTGGCAGAGTTTCAGCGACATCGGTTCAAGACCAATCCCGTCAATAAAGGCAAGCTCTACACCAACGGACTCTTTGGCATGGTGAGACATCCCAATTACCTGGGGGACACGCTGCTATTTACCGGTTGGAGCCTACTGACGGGAAATGCGTGGATTCTGATCTTGCCAGCCTTGATGCTCAGCAGTTTCGTGTTTGGTCATATCCCACGTATGACGCGACATTTGGCATCACGTTACCCGCAGCAGTTTCCCGACTATGCCAAGCAGACTGTCAGGCTGATTCCATGGGTCTATTGAACTTGCCAGATAATGCGTATTGGGTTACAATGCTTTATTCTCTAGAGATTTCAGGAGTAAATCGACGATGATCGAAGCCCTCAAGGACGACACCATTGTGCATAAGGTTGGCGGTCGCTTTAAGTTCACCGCTCTGATCCAGCATCGCATGCGCGAACTGATGGATGGTGCCCGCCCATTGGTCGAACGCAACGGCCGCAACGATTTCGAAGTCGCTGTTCAGGAGATCTGCGAAGAAAAGATCACCTTCGAACTGCCCGAAGGCGTTGAACTGGACAAATAACCCCCCGGAAGTTTTTATTGGTGTCGACGTCCCCGCTCTTGGGTGTATCGCTTTTTTGACACAATAAAGCTTACGGCGGATCATGGATGGCATATGACATCCAACTCCCAACCAACACAGAATATGCCCAACACCTGGCAGGATCGTCAGGTGTTGGTTGCTGTTACCGGGGGCATCGCTTGCTACAAGGCCTGCACGCTGGTCAGTCGATTGGCTCAAGCTGGTGCGACAGTCCGCGTGATGATGACGGAGTCTGCCAAACAGTTCGTCACACCATTGACCTTCCAGTCGCTTTCCAATCAACCGGTGCACAGCAGTCTCTGGGAAGCCGTTGACCGCCCGGATGCTCAGCATATCGGCTTGGCACGTTGGGCTGAGTTACTGATCATCGCCCCTGCTACCGCCAATATCCTCGCCAAAGCCGCGACGGGAATCTGTGATGACTTGGTGAGCACGGTGCTTTGCGCGGTCCCCCAGGAAACCCCGGTGCTCTTTGCCCCTGCGATGAACGCAGACATGTGGGCGAATCCTGTTACGCAACGTAACATCTCAACTGTCAAGGACTTGCTCAACTGGCAATCCGTCGGCCCCGAAGAAGGCTGGCAGGCTTGCCGGACACTTGGGGCTGGACGCATGAGTGAGCCGGATGCGATTTTTGATGCTGCCAGCACTTGTCTGACTGCCTGATTTTCAATTTTCAACCGTAACAAAATGTCTGATCAAACCGACTGATGAGTTGCAGTTGATCTCTGCGCGACTTGACTTGACATGTCCTCTTTAAATCTTATAATGATTCTAAGATATCAAATTTAATTGCCGTTTGTTTCGGCAATTGAAACTGAACTGCAATCTTTTTGTGCACAATATTGACACTGGATTGCAGCCCGATTGTTCGAATAAGATTCAGATCGTGGTCATTGAAAACATAATCACACTATTTTGTCGCCTGTTGACCACAATGTGCATTGAAGGTTCCAACAGGCACTCACTTTGCAGCTGATGCTGTATTCCCGCCATCACTCCCTATCCGAGGGCAGTGCGAGTCATTGGAAAAGACTGTGCTGAAGAGAATGACGTATCCATAGATTGAAAGGACTTGTTTCACCATGATTGACTCCAAGAATGAAAAAACTGTCGAACTGCTTATCAAGGCTTACAACGCTGAGCTGGAAACCGTGATGAATTACATGGCCAACTCTGTCCACCTTGATGGTTTCCGTGCCAAGCATGTCAAGGACAGCCTTGCAGCTGACGTCACTGAAGAACTGGGTCACGCCCAGCAGTTGGCTGCCCGTATCAAGATTCTGGAAGGTAATATCCCCGGCTCACAGGCATTGGATTGGACGCAGACCAGTCTCCAGCCGCCTGCGGACAAGCTTGATATCGTGTCGGTGATCAAGGGTGTGATTGAAGCTGAAGAAGGCGCGATTGAACTCTACCAGAGCATCATCGAAGCTGCTGAAGAAGCAGGCGATCCGGTGACCGCTGATCTTTGCACCACGATCAAGGGTGACGAAGAAGAACACCGCCGCGAATTCAAGGGCTATCTGGCCGAAGTCGAAGCAATGCTTGTATAATCCTGCTCGCTTAAAACTGTAAACTCGCAACCGGCGACTTGCTTTAAGTCGCCGGTTGTTTTTTGGATTACCCTGTGTGCTTTGAACACTGTTGAGTTGACGTAACGATGCCCCGGATCACCAACATACGCCTGTTGTATTTCCTGACGTTTGCCATCTTTGGTGCCTGGCTGCCGTTTTTACCTTTGTATCTCACCAGTGAATTGCAATGGTCTCAGCAGCATGTGGGTTGGCTGCTTGCGTTAGCAAGTTTGTCGATCATGTTCACGCCTGCGTTGATGACATTACTGGCGGACATGCGTTTTCAGCCGCGACGTTTGATCATGGTGATTAATCTGTTGGGTTGTGTAAGCTTCCTGGCGCTGAGTCAGATTGAATCATTCTGGCCGTTCATGTTCGTATTTGTGTGTTACAGCCTGGTGTCTGCACCGCAGGTTGCTTTGCAGGACGGCTTGTTTTTCGGGTACAGCAAATCGCATCCGAATACCGCCCCGCCGTTTCATCGCATTCGCGTGTTCGGGACGATCGGCTTTATTTTCCCGAGCATCATCATGTTTGTGCTCCTCAAATCCGGCATGCATATCAGTGTGATGATGAAGTTGGCTGCGGGAATCTGTTTTCTGGGGGCAGTCAACACATTACTCTTACCCAATGTCCAGCGTGAACCGACGCAAAGCAATCGCCTGCCGACACGCGAGGCGCTGACTGCGATGCGACAGAAGCATGTGCTTTATTTCTGTGCTGGGCTTTGGCTCATGCACAATGTCTCTGCGGCGTTTTACGCTTTCCATCCTGTGTGGTTGCGTGACGTGGTTTTGCTTGATGACAAATGGGTTGGCTTGATGGCGAATCTCGGCGTGACGGTTGAGATCTTTTTCATGCTTGCGTTCGGCTTTCTGCTGCATCATCTTGGACTGCGAAAACTACTGGTCTTCGGGATGCTGTTAACGGCGGTGCGCATGTCAATCCTGGCGTTTACCAGCAGTTTACCGTTGGTGATCTTCAGCCAATTTTTCCATGGCATGATGGTTCTCATTGTCCATGTCGCCCCGCCGGTGTTTCTCAATGCCAATGCGCGCCAGTCGTTTCGCTCGTCCATTCAGGGCCTCTTTGCCATGGGCATCGCAGGAACCGGTCGCGTGGTGGGCAATCTCGTTGCGGGTTATCTTGCGGAGATCAACCTGACGGTGTTGTACAGCTATTCAATCGTGTTGTGTGTTCTTGCGGCAATCGTGATTTTCTGGGGACTGCGTCACTGGGACATGCATGCAGCAACGGATGCCAAAGCGGATGATCCGGTGGATGACCTGAAACCAGCAGAGTCGGTATTGTTGGAGTCGCCCGCGGAACGGTGATTGGCGTCAGATGGCTTTTCAATGCGTCATAGAGCGAAATTCAAACCATGAATCTCTACGTTCCGTCACTCCCGCGCCCCCGGAAGACGGGAGTCTAGTGGAACCTGCAAGTGCGCACTGAATGCCACTGGATTCCCGCCTGCGTGGGAATGACGGAATAAATGATCGTATGCATGATCTGTGGTGATGCAGCTATTGAGTTGTGATCAATTGATAACGAATCGTGAGTATTAATTTTCAACACGGGTGGCCTGGAGGATTCCGAGTAATCCCCAACCGACGCAAGCTGCCAGGGCCACGGTGGTGATGTGCGTGGTGGTGGCAGCGGTGATTTGGCCGTTGAGTAATTGATTGATCGTACTCACCGGGCTGATGATCATGTACCAGGACTTGGCTGCGAGGACTTGGAGCAACGGTTCGCCAAAGATCAGCCCGATGCAAATCAACATGGACACACTGCGGTGGACACTGGAAAACGTGCGTTTACCGACTGCGATAAACAAACCTGCAAGCAGTGACCACGAAAGCAATGCAGCATTAAGCCACATGGTCTGCATGGTCTGCCAACCGGCGGTGATCTGCATCGGCCAAAGCACGGACTGATTGACCAACGCCAAACTCAACCACTGCACGAAGACCACCCACGTGCGAATCGGCACGGGGATCGGTTCACCGGGCAAACCATCTTGTGATTCCTGATCGTTATTTCGGACAATATATCGTGATTGGCTCAGTTGCATGGCAGGCCAGATCACCATCAAACCAATCATCATGCACCAGATCATCCAATGACTGGCAGGCGTCGGTGAATCAGCTTGCAGGGACAGAAGCCAGATGCCAAAGAGATAAAAGCACCAGAGCAAAACCAGCAAACGCGTCGAAGCCCAACGCCATTGTCGCAACTGCTGTGATGTTGGCTGCGTCTGACGACGCGTTGGTGGTGCGTTGATCGTGCCAGCCATCACATGTGCGATATCTGCATCCATAGCTTCTGATACCAATACGTCGTCAACTGGTTGCAGCGCAGCATGATCGGTATCCGAGGTTTCGGGGGGTGATGTTGGAGGCTGGGATTGAGGTGTTGATTCTTGATTCACCGATTGTAAGTGTAACCGGCAAATGACGTCTTGTCCGCTTCAGGTTGGTGAACCAGGACGGTTTGCGTGAAGACGTCGACGGTGTGACCGCCAGCATCAATCATGCCACAGCGTTGGTAGAGACCTGCTAACGCGCTGAGTTTGGCAGCATCGGTGACTTCAATGGGATGGACCTGCCCCGGTGCAAACCCCCAACGGACTTTACCGCCCTGCTGGGTGTGGATGGATAGACGAATCCGCCCACGGACATCACGTCCGCTGACATCCACGGCTTTGACCTGATCCGCCCAGGGTTGACGCTTGATCATGTAAACCAGATCCAGACCTGCCGAGAGCGCCTGATCCTTCCAGACCTGTCCCATCGGTGTCACTGTCGGGCGAACCCCGGTGATCACCGGCAAGCCGACCTGCTTGAGCTGATTCTCAAGGTAGAGTCCGGGCAGCAGGTGTTGCTGAGCATCGATGGGATGATAACCATGCTGTGACTGAATCATGGCGACGGGTTGACGGTAGTCCGCGTAGACCTTGACCTGGTGGTCACGGGTGCGCGTGATGCGATGCACCTGTTCAACCCACGGATTGGCCTGAAGGCTGGCGACGGCACGATTGAGCGATTTGATATCCATCGGGTTGGCTGCCAACTCCGAGGCGACCTGTTTACGCAGTTGCTCACCAAGCAGCGGACTCATCCATGCGGGTGCATCCATCAGTTCCACGGATTGGGCATGGATGATTTGTGATTGGTTTTTGGCAACGTAATCTTCCAATCGCCCTTCTGACCACTGCCAGACTAATGCGATGATGATGATTGCGGTGAAGCCACCGAGGATGCGCAGTCCGGTGAGGGTGCGTTCGGCGTCCCAATTTTTCGGGGCAAAGACAAGCATCGCGTCGGACTTCTTGCTGCGCGAGGATTTCCTGCCGGACTTCTTTGATTTGTTAGCTTGCAAAAACCAGCCCATGTTCACTTATTCTCCCGAGCAGACACAAATTGAAAGTTGCTCTTATCAATAGCATCGGCCTGTTTGGCATCTCAGGCTGACCCAACAATCGTGTTACAGGTTTATATCGTCCGATAAAGGGCTGAAACAAAAAAGTTACTTGAAAAAGACCTTGAGTTTTTGCTTGGCAAGCTTCGAAAGTCCGATAGCTGCGGGATTAGGCCAATTCCGTCTCATCCTGCTGGTCGGTAGCAGCTCGGACAACGCCGATCCCGATACTGCAGCCGAGGATGCCAGCTGAGAGATATTGAATGGGTAACGCCAACGCCGATCCGGGGAATTGTTCAAAGAGTGAAACACCGGGTTCTGACCCCATGTATACCGACTGGTAGAGTTGTGAAGCGTCATCATAACGCATGATAACCATGAGATAGGAAATAATGGCCACGATACCCGGGCTGGTGAAAATCGCGATGGGATTGGTGTTGGGCATCATGGTCTGGCCGATACCCGCTCCCAATGCGAAACTGAAAAACAGGGAAGCAAGCACCTGCTTGGATGAGCCGTTACGGATGAGCAGATACGCCATGATGCCTGCAATCACCGTACTGATCAAAGCAGCGGTGAGTTCCTCAGATGCAGGTAGATGAAGGCGGGTTTTCCATGGCGGCCCGTCTTTAAGCAACTGAGGCAATTGCTTGTGAACAAGGGGGCGAAACCGGTGCATCAGAAAAATAGCAGCCAAAACGAAAATCTGCCAAATGACGGTTTCAACAATCAATTGCCAATAGTCTCCTGGCATCTGTGCACGATTAAGCCATCCGACACTTGGACCGGCCCAGTACGCCAGAACCAGCAGTGAACCAGCCAAAATGCAGACACCAGCAGTAAATCGTCCCAGGGCACTGAGTAATGTTCCCAGAAAAATTGACGGGATCGAAGCAATCAGCAACAAGATCAAAGCAACAGACCGTGATGACAAGTCCATTAGCACCAGTCCATCAGAACCGGTCGGATTTTGCAGAGACGGGAGGATCCCCAGCCAGCAGAGACTACCCAGTCCAATCCCAAGTAAGATGCCAAGGCGTTGCCAAAGCGGTGATAGCATATTGGGTCCTTTGCTGTACGAGGTTGGATGAGAATTGCATTGAATCAGGAAATCTTATGATGTGCAAGCTGGACTTGATCGCAAGATGAATTCGCTTCATGAAACAAGCAAATTAAGCAAAAGTTGCCCGACTGAATCATTGTATCCCCAAAATAGTTGTATTCAGAAAATTTTTTATTGCAAAAACTTGACATTGCTATTGACACGACAATTTGGTATTTTAGAGTAAACCATATAGGCAAGGAGGGTGCAGCCTGTTTAAGGGACCAGTCGTTCATGTCCTCAAAGACAGACAGCACACTATGGAGAAAACCTGCCAGGACCCACACCACACTCGTAAAACCGCCGCCCCGGGGAAGCAGTTAACTGAGCCCAAATGTCCCGGCTTATGTTTGACTAACAGAAGTACCAATTTTGCCAGTACTGTGGCGACATGATTCGCCAATGCAATGTCGGCAGCGCGTACTCGATTGAGGAGACATCTACCACTATCCAGGAATGAATTGGCTCTGTTTGCAGGCCTGATATCGACCCGTAATTGTTCGTCTCATACCATAAATGAACCTTCGGGAATCCTGCTGACACCGACAACGCTTTCTTGCGATACTGTCTGGATCGTCCGATCAGTTTTGTACCAACGCTGCCATAGAGTCTCTTTTCTCTTTTAGAGGAGCTTTTCTATGAAAAAGCGCGCGTTTACCCTGATCGAACTGTTGGTTGTGATTTCCATCATCGCCCTGCTTATCGGCATTCTGTTGCCGGCTCTTGGTGCGGCTCGTCGTACCGCTCGCCAGATGCAGAACTCCACGCAGGTCCGTGGTATTCACTCCGCGTTGGTGCTCTTTAGCCAAGGCAACAACACTTACTATCCCGGCATCAACACCATTGGCAGCCTCAGCGGCACCACCACCGTGCAGTACCGCTTCCGTGAACTGCTTGATGACAACTACTTCACCGGCGAATATGTCATCAGCCCCTCGGAAACCAAGACGGCTCTGACCCAGACCGGCGTGACCCCCACCACCGGCAACTACTCCTACGCTCTGTTGGAAATCGACAACGGTGGTGGCAATCGTACCAACGAATGGCGCGATACCTCCAACAGCGAAGCTGTCGTCCTCTCTGACCGTGCGAAGAAGAACGATACCACCGCCAACGTCAAGTCCGTGCATACCAACCCCTCCGCGGGCACCAACGAATGGCGTGGCTCGATGGGCTTCAACGACAACCATGTCACCTTTGAAGCTACCCATGATCAGGTCGACACCCAATACGGTGACGATTCGAATACCGATGACAACCTGTTTGCTCATGGCAACGCCAAGTCCAACGCTCTGATGATCTATAAAGATTCAGGTACCGCTGCTGATGGCAACATCTTTGCCGACTAATGGATCAAACTCATTGATCGCAAGTCTGTGACTTGCAACCACAATTGAATAACCAATCACACGCAGGCCAGCTCAATCGAGTTGGCCTGCGTTGTTTTTGAGTCGGATATGGCTAGCATTCTGTCCGTCCTTAATTGATTTGATTGTTCGTCACGTTGAGCACTGGATGTCAATCCGGTGCAGGTACATTGCGATGTCAAATCAACTTGCACCGCAATGACATGCGGTACTCAATCCAGATGTTGCGGGTTTGGCGATAGTGGTCCATTGCAGTTGATTTATTGCGTATTACCAACCAGAAACCGAGTCAATATGACTCGACTATATTCACATCACCCGGTCATCTTGACCGGGATGGATTCCCTGCAAATCAACTGCAATGAACCTTTAAGATCTCTTTGCATAATTTCATGCCTATGGGGTTAACAGCCGTGTCGCTACGCGATGCTGGGTTTATGCGTGTCATCAAGCGGTTTGCCAGCGTTGTGTCGCAATACAGCTATTGCATTTTTCACTCAAGTGTCGCGTGGACGTGTGACGCGTGCGCTGTCAGCTCGCGGCTTCTATGAAAAGCCTGCTGCTGTCAAGTTTTTTTCTTCCGATGACAATTTTTGTGTTCGACCGCCTGCCGCGTCCCAAGCTTCTATTCGAGCATCGCATTGGCTAGCCCATGTGGGTGGTTGCGAGATTTCGATCACTGCCCCAGCTATTAGCGAGCATCAAGCCCAGCCGCGAGTCGAGCTCATGATCGATATCCAAAGGGGCAGCACACGGCCTCTCACATCCTTGCCGTCACTTCCAATTCGTCACATCGTTGCAGGCACTTGCCTCGTCACGTTGGCATCGTCGATCACCTCAACCAACTGGTGATGCAACTGACGCACCCAACGATTGGCCACCGCTGCAGCGATCAGACACGATGCTTTGCCACGGTCACGCAAACGACAAGCCATCGCTTTCCAACGCCCCCGGAACCCCCGGAGGCCCGCATCAGTCGCCAAGCCAACTCGATGAGCAAACTGCGAAGACGCTTGTTGGCATCATCCACCAAACCGCCTTGATTCTGACGACTGCCCGACGAGGCGTTGCGTGGGCTGAGCCCGCAGTAACGTGCAAGCGACTTACCGTTTTTAAACCGATCAAATCGTCCGATTGCTGCACGCAATGCCGTGGCCGTGATCAATCCCACGCCCGCCTGAGCCAGCAGGTGTCCGGTTAACGTGTCCTGGGCCGTCACTTCTTTGAGCCGCGCATCAGCCGCCTTGATCCGCATGCTCAGATGCGCCAGTTCGTCAAGTTGCTCACTGATGATCCACGCACTGTCAGCAGGCAACGACGCAACGGTTTGAGCCAACGCCAAAAGCCATGGCTTGCTCCATCTCGTCCCTGCCAGCTTCACCCGGTGATCGCGCAGCAAACTGCCCACGCGCAGCTTCAACGCCTTGGCACGATCCACCAACTGCAATCGATGGCTGACCAACCGTCGCAACTCGCGCACCGATTGGGGCGGCAGCCACACCTTTTGCACGTAACCCACGCGCGTCAAATCCGCCAGCACGTAAGCATCACTGCGGTCGGTCTTCTCGCGTGTCCGCTTCATCCGGGCCACGTGCTGAGCATGAGCCAGATGCACCGACCAGCCCGGTTGCCTGCAAAGGGCTTCAGCCAGATCCGCGCTGCCGGGCATCGCTTCGATCGTCGCCTGCACCTTCACGCCCTTAGGCAGATGTCGTGTCAACGCCAGCAGATCGTTGTCGCACTTGCGATTGAGCAGCGTCTTGCCCGCAGCATCCATCACACACAGTTGAATGCTCGATTGGTGATAGTCAAGGCCGACGTACATGGTAGAATCAGTCTTCATCCTGTTGCTCCTGGTGATGGGCTAGTTCCGAACAAACGATGCTCGAAACATACCCCGAGCAGCAGGGTTTTCATACACAGCTATTGAATGGGTTTTTCATTGATGACGCACGCAGACATAAGCGCGCCAGACGCTACATTTGAGTGAAAAATGCAATAGTGGGCGATAACAGCATGTCATAACGCAAATGGCTCAATGCTTATATCAAGGAGGATTTCATACCTCATCAAGCTTTGCCTAATTTTCGCAAGATGCTCGGTTGCATCAGCCACAGCAATTGGCCTGGACGGCGAAGACGCTGACCATTCTGGTTCAATACCATACTCAAAGCCCCCGCTTTTTTAAGAACCAACGAAGACTGCCCACATTCTTTCTTGCAGCGTGCAGGTTCTGAGCAGAGATAGGATGTCAGGTCGGTGAAGGTCGGTTCGTGGCCGACGAGCATGATATGCTGCTCCTGGTATTGTCCCAATGTTTTGGCAATCGCATCCAAGTCGTCACCTGCCAGAACATTGCAGGTCTTGACGGTGACATCAAGCACATCTGAAGCAATGTCCGCTGTCTGACGGGCACGGATCTTGGGGCTTGTCAGTATCAACTGGACATCAGTACAACAGACTGCAAGTCCCTTGGCTGCTTGTATGGTGCGATCTATGCCCTTGGTGGTGAGTTGGCGGTCAGCGTCCGGGATGGAGGCTTCTCGCGGCTGGGCGATACCGTGTCGAAAGAGTGTCAATTGCATGTCGGCCCCTTGAGAATCCAGCAAGAACGGACTCGTGCGGGTTGCATTTTACAAGCAAGACACCATGGCTGACACCCCAATGCGTGATCAGCTACCAATGAAGAGTTTTAAGGTGTAGAAGAAGACGATCGCCAAGGCGGCACCGGCGGGAAGCGTCACCACCCATGAAATGACGATGTCGCGGATCGTGTTGAGGTTCAAAGCGCTCAGACCGCGTGCCAATCCGACACCCAGCACGGCACCGACGAGCGTATGCGTCGTGGAGATCGGTAACTTGAGCTTCGATGCCAATACAATGGTCGTCGCTGCACCAAACTCGGCAGCAAAGCCGCGTGTGGGGGTCAATTCCGTGATGCGTCGACCAATGGTCTCAATCACGCGCCAGCCCCAGGTCGCCAAACCAAAGACGATCCCGGCACCACCGAGCAGTAAAATGCGATAATCCACGGTCGACTGGGCAGCAATCACACCTTCTTTGGCGGTAGCCATCACAGCTGCCAACGGTCCCACGGCATTGGCCACGTCATTGGCACCGTGTGCAAAGGCAACAAAACAGGCTGAGAGAATCTGCAGATAAACGAAGATCCGTTCCACAGCGGCATGCTGAGATGCCTGCGTGGTCAATTGCGGCTGTTCCTTGCTCTTTTCTTCCTGTTCACGGTTGATCTTGTCTGCCAGATCATCTAGATTCTGAAGCAACTCTGTGGCTTCCATGGCATACTCATCATCGGTCTGATGCTTGATGCGACGCAGGTGCTTACGAGCCTTACGCAAAGCACGACTGACCGAGCTTTCATGGTATGCCTGAACGGGAACCGCCAAGCCTTCATTTTTCAGCAATCGAACCAGTACCGCGGAGATGACCGCAGCGATGAGACCAATACCGCATGCCACCAAAGTTGCCTGGCCCAACGGCAGGTCAAGATTCAGGTGCTTAAGGCCCTTGAAAATCATCACAAAGGACAGAATCACAAACACCAGGAACACCAGAAACGGTGTCAGGCGTTTGGCTGCGATGACCGGGTTGTCACTCCTGAAAATCTGCTTGTGCAGAACGCGGAAGATGACAAAACTGATAAAACCAGCAAGCAACGGGGAAACCACCCAGCTGGACACGATGCCAGCGATGGCCCCCCAGTGAACCGCGTCAATGCCCTTGTACACCACGCCGAAACCGACAATGGCCCCGACAATGGAGTGGGTCGTGGAGACCGGCCAACCGAAGTAGGACGCCAATTGCAACCAGGCCCCGGCTGCCAGCAGCGCAGCAAGCATCCCCAGCATGAAGTTGGTCGTATCATTGGTGAATAATTCAGTGTCAATAATGCCTTTACGGACGGTTTCCGTCACGTGCATACCGACAAAAAACGCGCCAGCAAACTCCAGCACGGCGGCACAGAGTACCGCGCGGCGTAGTGTCAAGGCACCAGAGCCCACTGACGTGCCCATGGCATTGGCCACGTCGTTGGCACCAATGTTCCAGGCCATGTAAAAGCCAAAGCACAATGCCAGGCCTGTTATCAGTGTCATGTCATCCATTGGGTTTCCTGCAGAAAAAACTACTTGCGTTCCAGCGTCATCCGGACTTGATTAGCCACCAGTTCAGAAAGCTTGGAAACCATCCCAAGCTCATCAATCAGACGCTGAAGCAGGTTGAACTGAGCCTTATTCAGTTCACCTTCCTCCGAATACAATGCGCCCAAAAATTGCCAGCCGAGTTTGCTGGCTTCGTATTCCTTGCGGGCCACCTGTTCCACCAGATCCTTGACCTTCTCAGCCTCAGATCCGCTGAATGCATACTCAATGAGTTCATCAATCTGTTCGACAATCTGATGCGAAAGCTTGTAGGCTTCCAGATTCATCTGAACATATGTCGTCAAGAGTTCAACCAGGGCCCTGGGAATTGTAAAGTTCGTCAGGGAAAGAAGATGTGCTGTCCGTTCGCAACAGCCGGCGATGCGATCCTGCGTGATGAGCAGTTCAAGCAGATCACGGCGGTCAATCGGCATAAACAGGCTCTTGGGCACATGATTGCGAATGTCGTCACGCACCAGGTCCGCCTTGTACTCGGCATCGCTGACACGCGGGCGTAACTCGGCAACCTGGTCGAACTGGCCTGCCAAATAGGAGTCGATCACCTGCTTGGTTAAATCCACACATGAGGCAACTTTGCTCATGTGCGCTTGAATCGGGCCAAACGGGGAACGTCCAAATAGACTGGCAATGGTTCGCATACTTTTATTTCTCCTGCCAAACTTGGCAATAGGATAGCCTCTTAAGCGCGATTGTGAAAATCCGGTTAATGTTTAAAACATCCGGGTTGAATATCAACACCGTAATCGCCAAACAGTCCTGTATCTCAAAGCTAATCCTTCTGAGATTCACCGGGTAGATTCCACAGGTACGGCCAACTGTAAATCCCCGTATCATGACCATCGGAAAAGATGATCCGAAGCGCATAATGCCCGACAGGTTCAACATTAACGATTGTCAATGGTTTGTCCGAACCGACACTGTTACTCGGCAGCACCGTCAAAGGGTTCCGGGCCATCTCCTCACGCAACTGCCGGACGTCGGCTGATGGCGACTGTTTGCGCAGCAAGGCCACGCTGTAAAATTTTTCACTGCCATCGGACCATTGAACCGTGATCCCCTTCTCACGCTTCACATCCAGATGTTTGGGAGTCACATTGGGGTTGGGGCTGCATTCCATAGACCGGGCATGATAAACGCCTTGAATCAGACTCACAAGGGGGATGTGTTATCATCATGAACATGACAGACCTTCCCCCGCCCTTGTCTGACAAAACCGCCCTGACGCAGATGGCAAGCTCCGTCGGAATCCAGGCTGCCAAGCGGCATATTTTGCTTTGCTGTGATCAGACCAAACCCAAATGCTGTGACAGGCAATTGAGTCTTGAAGCATGGGACTATCTCAAACGCCGCCTTAAGGAACTGGGCCTCTCCGAGCAAGGTGGTATCTTCCGGACCAAGGCCAACTGCCTGCGTGTCTGCATGGATGGGCCGATTGCAGTCGTCTATCCCGAAGGCGTCTGGTATGCCCGTTGCACCCCGCCCGTCCTTGAGCGCATCATCAATGAACACCTGATCGCAGGCAACGTCGTCGAGGACTACCGCATCGTCACCAACCCACTGGATTGTTCGGAGTGTGAACATTAGGCTATGGACGTTTGAACCCATCCGTGAAACCTGACGCGCATCGCAAGCGATGCGGCTAAATATTTAAAATCCCTAATCCCTAATCCCTAATCCCTAATCCCTAATCCCTAATCCCTAATCCCTAATCCCTAATCCCTAATCCCTAATCCCTGTAAATTCTATGATCATTCAACCCTTCGCCCTCAGTGATTGGCAAACCAACTGCTTCGTCGTTCATACTGATAACTCCAGTGACTGCTGGATTGTGGACTGCGGCTTTGAGCCTGCAACGCTGCTGGACTACATCACCGAAAACAATCTCAAGCCAGTTCGCATCGTGCTCACCCATGCTCACGTCGATCACATCGGCAGCCTGGAACACATCCATGATCTCTGGCCGAATGTGCCGATTTTGATTCATGAAGCAGAGAAGGAATTTCTGGATAACCCCATGTTCAATCTCTCTGCATTCATGGGGCAACCGATCGTCGCACCAGCAGCAACCAAATTGCTCAAGCATGGCGATACGCTGAGTTTCAACGACCAGGAATTTGAAGTCCGACACACCCCAGGTCACTCCCCCGGCGGGATTGCCTTGATTCATCACGCATCCAACCAGGCCATCGTCGGAGACGCGCTATTTGCAGGCTCCATCGGTCGCACCGATTTCCCGACTTCCGATGTGCATCAACTCATGGAATCCATCCACACCCAACTCATGAGCCTGCCCGACGACATGAAAATCTACCCCGGTCACGGCCCGACAAGCACCATCGGCAAGGAACGCACAACTAATCCATTCCTGCAAAGCTGATATCCTCATCACAAACCTGTTAATTACAAGAGCAGCCCCCCCTAAAAAAAAACATATCACTTGCATAGCAATAAAGCGCTCGCATATCTTTCAACATATCCCCAACCAGCGATTTCGCGGGGAAGCATCAATCTCTTTCCCAACATTTCCAGAACAACACAGAAACATATTTAATATTTTAAAATTAACAACTTAAAACATATGAAAATCTCATTCCAAATTTAAAAGACAAAAAACACCTTCTAAACTATTGACAAAATTATATCGCTATGCATATGCTAAACTAAATCAATTGCATTCTGCATGACTGTTCTTCAGTTGATTGCACTGATTTCTACAGACTTTAAAAAAGGCACTTTGATAAGCAAAGTTCAGGATATATCAAAGTAAAATCTCATTGCTCAGACAATGAGGCAAGAGGGTATTGATTCTTGCTGTATCCATCTGAATAATGCATGACAACCAGCATACTGGCTTGTTGTTACATGTCTCAATTTCACTGATGAGACTGCGCGATACGTGCGCTAAGATTTCGGACAGTCCACAACCCACCTTTGTCTTTGCCAGGAGAAACGCATGCTAACCACCCCCACACACCCCGGAAAACGACTTGGAAGGCTGCTTTGCTTTTTGCTTGCCTGTCTTGTATTCCTGCCAACCGCCTACTGTGCGACCTACACCGGCAGCCCCAGTTCGGCGGTCTGGAACGATTCGGGCAACTGGAATCCGGCAGCAGTTCCGGTCAGTGGTGACAGCGCGCTGTTCAACACTGACGCCACCTTTACCAGTTTCGACGGGCAATCCGCTGGCAGCATCCAATCCACAAGTTCGACGTTGATTTTTGATGCCTACCAAACTTTCTACATGGACAACCTTGGCAACGATGCTGTCATGGATGGCTATATCCTGAAATTTCTGGATGCGGAAATACAATTTGCAGATGATCTGAACATCAATGTCAGCCGCGAGTTTTATACATCCAACACCTTAATCTCCGGCAGCGGGACCGTGCGTGTCTCGGCTTCTGGATTCGGCTGGAAAGTCGGAAACAACACCATCGTCGATGCGGACATACTCGACGTCTCAGGCACACATTACCTTCGCTCAAGCACCAGTCTGCCAGACCTTGAAGGTGTGACCGTGCTTTTGGGCAGCAACACACAGATCAAAGCCGACTGGCCCACGTCCAGTTACCTGGGACTCAATGGTGCGAACCTGGTCATGGACAGTTCCTACCAACTCTTTATCCACAGTACGAACGAAACCATTGAACTGGCGACATGGCAGGTCGGCTCGACACTTTTGCCACCGGGGACTTACGATGTGAATTCGTCTGACATCGGTGATGCGGATTTCAGTGCCATCTTTTCAAATGGTGGCTCGACGATGAGCATTACGGTGCTGTCCCAGGCGATGACGTTCACCTATGAAGGTTTTTACCTGCCGGGTGTCTGGGGTGCTGCGGACAACTGGTCGCCGGTCGGCGTACCCCTTGCCGGTGACACGATCGTTTCAACCACTGATGTCACCTTCACCGATTTTGACGGCCAATCGGTCGGCGTGATCGACATGGCTGACTGGTGGGTGACGTTTGATGCGTTTGAAACCTTCGCCATGAACAACCTGGGCAACGATGCAATCATCGACACCGAAGTCCTGCGGTTTTACGATACCGAGCTGGAATTCACCGACGATCTGAACATCTTCGTCAGCCGCGAGTTCTACACCAATAACACGCTGATCACGGGTGAAGGTGTACTCAGCGTCACCGTCGGTGGCTTTGGTTGGAAGGTTGGCAACAACACCATTATCGACGCGGCTATTCTCGATGTCTCCGGAACACGCTATATCCGTTCAAGCACCAGCCTTCCGGACCTGGAAGGTGTGACCGTTCTCTTTGGCAGTAACACTCAAATCAAGGCCGACTGGCCATCATCCAGTTTTCTGGGACTCAATGGTGCGAACCTGGTCATGGACAGTGCCTACCAACTGTTTATCCACAGCACCTATGAAACCATCGAATTGGCAAGCTGGAAAGTCGGCCAAACCGACATCCCCCCGGGAACCTACGATGTGAACTCTGCGACCATTGGTGATGCGAACTTTGGTGTGATCTTTTCAAATGGTGGCGTGAACATGACCATCACCGTCGCAGGCACCAACCAACCGCCATTGATGTTCGGTGTGAACCTGGCAGGTGGTGAATTCGGTGATGCCCGAAATCTCAACTACGGTTACAACTACATCTATCCCAATGAAAGCGAATTTGATTATTACCATGCCAAGGGACTGGATCTGATTCGTGTCCCCTTCAAATGGGAACGCGTCCAACCAACCCCCGGTGGTGATCTGCGTGCCCAGGAACTGGCGCGGCTGGATACCGTCATCGGCTATGCCCAGGCACGCGGCATGCAGGTCATTTTGGACATGCACAATTATGCTCATTATAAAAAGGCGGACGGCAATTCCTATCTCATCGGTTCAACGCAAGTCACCTATGATCACTACAAAGATGTCTGGCAAAAACTGGCTGACCACTGGAAGAACCAAACCAACATCTACGGCTACGGCATCATGAACGAACCGCATGCAACCGGTGGAACTTGGCCGATCGCCGCCCAGGCCGCTACCGATGGGATACGCATGGTTGATGACACGCATTGGATCATCGTTGGCGGTGACGCATGGAGCGGGGCCCATTCATGGCGGACCTACAACGAAACGCTCGATGTGTCCGACCCTTTGGATATGGTCATCTACGAAGCTCATCAGTATTTTGATGACAACAACTCGGGAACCTACAACGAAAGCTATGACAATGAAGGTGCCTATCCCAACATCGGCGTTAATCGCGTCCAACCCTTCCTGGATTGGTTAGCTGAGAAGAACAAACGTGGCTTCATTGGTGAATACGGTGTCCCGGATAATGACAGCCGATGGAACGTGGTCCTGGATAACTTCCTGGCACACCTGCAAGCCAACGGTGTCAGCGGAACCTACTGGGCCGGTGGACCATGGTGGGGAAATTATCAGTTATCCTGCGAACCGGACAACGGCGTCGATGCACCTCAAATGCAGATCATCGAACAATACACCGGTCAATAGTTGATGATGCTCGATGGCTTGATTGCAACATAAAAAAAGCACCTGTCACGCGACGGGTGCTTTTTTTGATTGATCGGATTGGTTCGGATGTTTACGCGCTTTCAGGCTCGAAAGCTTCGACATCTTCCATGGTAAAGCCCAGATACTCCATCATGTGTTGATCGTAGACTTTCTGATGGTCTTCGCGGCTAAAGTCCAGGCGGAGTTCGTTGATGACCTTGGTACCTTGAGCAATCCAGTTACGCCAGGTCTCCTGTGAGTAGTTGGCATAGATGTACTGGCCGATCTTCCCACGCATCGGCGGGTCGGGCATCTTGTTGCCGGGGATGCCGGTGAGTTTGTCCAGAACCTGATCGCCGGTGATCTCGACCTTGGGCTTTTCGACTTCCACTTCAGGCACGGGCAAGTCCAGTTTTTTCAGCAACTCGCCGATGGCTTTCTGTGGCATAACATCGCCGCGCTTGGCAGCGATGTTGTAGCCTTGCGTCAAGATCGGTCCCGCTTCGTGATTGCGATCCAGCTTGATCAGCGTCTGCCCCAGTAACTGGTAGGCACGCGACATGGTCGGGTCCAGTTGGATGGCATTCTCATAGGCGGCAGCGGCTTCAGAATCACGCTCGGCGTCGCGATAGGCGTTGGCCAAACTGAACCAGCTCATGCCGTCCGGCGCTTCGGCTGTCATTTTTTCCCATTGGGCGATACGTTCGTCGATATTACTCATGCCAACCAGTATAGAGAACGAGTCGCAACAATGCCATCTGACCACCTGTCAGATACAAAGGAAATGAACGTTTTTTTTCTCAGGCCAGCACACCACGCCAATAGTTGATGCTCTTGCGGTCATGGGTGTAGGTGATCGCCAGCCCATCAGGTGTCGGGATGATGGCGGGGTAGGAGAATTCGCCTTGAACGGTTTGAAGGTCCAGTTGCCTGGCCCATGTCTTGCCGTTGTCCGTTGAGAAGCTGAGGGTGATGGGTGACCGCCCTGCCCAGTTGCCACCGACGGGGTTGTAGATCAATGCCAGCAGGCCGTCGTCGAGCTTGGCAGCATCGATGCCACTGTTGTTGTTGGGTAAGTCCGTGGGATAGGCCTGGCACCAGGTCTTGCCATCATCTTCTGAATTACTGCGATACACCCAACCGTCACCGCTGCGCAAAAGCATGTGCACCTTGCCCGGCTCAGACTCCCACAAGGTTGGCTGGATGACGCCTTCGCCTTTGGTGTTCTCGTGGTCATAGGGCACGAGTTCACTGTGCTGCCAGGTCTGACCGCCGTCTTCACTGCGATCCACATAGGCATCCCATGCTGCGTCCTTGGCTTCACCGGTTTCCGTGCTGGGGGTCGCACCGACTTCAATGGAAGCAGGTGCAAGCATGGCGCCGCTAGTTAGTTTGATGGGTTTATTCTTCACCGGCCCACGTCCGCCCTTGTCCCCGGGTACCAACTCGCGCGGCGATGTCCAGGTCTTGCCCCAATCCTCGGAAGTCATCGCATAGGTCCGCCACTGTGGGATCGGTTTACCGACTTTAAACCAGAGATGAACCTTGATGTCCTCCACGTAAAGCACCGGATTCCAATGTGGTTCATCACTGATCTTGGCAACAACGATGGGCGTCTGCCAATGACCATCGACACGGTGAGACAACCAGATCGACACATCGTCCTTGCCTTCCTTGGAACCGCCAAACCAGGCCGCAAGCACACTGTCATCAGGCAGCAAAACCAGTGTTGAAGCGTGAACTTCCTTGACCTGGGCCTGCAAAGGGAAAATCAATTCATGTGTCACGGTGGTGAGTTTGGGCGTCGTAGTGGACATCGTAAAATCTCTGTAGGAATAGGGGAAAATGAACCGGGCGTCACCCACACAACGGAATCGGTCTGGATTTGATGGGGTGATCGGGCGTTTTGATTTTCTGGACCAACAGCTTCACCGCAGCCTCAGCAAGCTGGTCATAGTCATAACGCAGATGCTTAAAGTCGGTCGCAGGAATCAAAGCCGTGCCATGGCCGATGAGCATGATCTGTAAATCGTCAGGAACTTGAATCCCCATGTGATACGCTGCAGCGAGAATCGGCAGTAACGTTTGCTGATCACGCGTCAGCAGCAAAGTCGGCCGACTCTTTCGCGAGAGCAACGCAGTCAACTGTGAAAGTTCATCGGAACCCCATCGCACATGCAAACACTGCGGTTTAAGCCCAGCATCAAGCATCGCTTTTTCATATCCGGCAAGCGGGTCAGTTTCACTGTAGTGATCCGTCGGCTGGTGATCCGGGTTGAGCTTAAAGACCATGGCAATGTGGCCATGCCCTGCTTTAATCTGTTCGGCGACAGCCTTCTTGATGCTGTTGCGATAGGCATAATACGTCGCATCATGTTTGCGTTTACGCGCAATCCACACCGCAGGTATCCGATGTCTCTCGATAAGCTGCTCAAGCATCGGCGGGATGTTTTTCTTGTAATTGATCAACATGCCATCCACCGCATACTCGGTTAAAACGCGGGGTAAATCCGCTTCACTCTCAAGCGTCTTGTCATCCAAACGCGCAATCACCATGTTCAATTGCTCATCAAGCAGCGCATCATGCAATGCAGTGAGTTCACGTTCATGAAGCAGACTCCGACTGGGGTCCTTGCTCATGACCAAAGCGATGTTCCCAAGACGACCATGTCGCATGGCACGGGCATGGACATTCACACGATACCCCAACTCCGCAGCCACCTGGCGGATCTGCTCAGCTCGTTTCAAGGCACCCGCTCGCTTGGCTTTGTAGGTCCCGCTCAGAACACGCGACACCGTCACCGGTGTCACACCGACGCGATTGGCAATGTCATGTAATGTCGAATGGCTCATCGGTGATGAGTCCCCTTCCTATTTTTGTTAACGTTTACATTTTAGAAGCAGTTTTTGGTAAATCAACCATGTCGGTCAACAGGCCAATAAAAAACATGTCCCGCAGCCAAGCCACGAGACATGTCAGAATCGCTGTAATGGTGTTGACAGGGTTTACTTGATATGCCAACTCACCAGTTGGTAAGGATAAAGATTCACGGTAAGTTTGCCCCCCTGCGTTGACACAGTTTGGCCGGACGCCAGTGCGGTGACTTTGCCGTCAGCAGGAAGCGTGATGGTTGCGTTGGTGTCGGTCATGTTGGTGTTCACCGCAAAGCAGTAGACACCATGTTTACCCGCATCAATTTTTCGAACCACCACATTACCATCCGAACTGGCGTCGGTGACAACGGTGGATGGCAAGGCCGGCAAGGCCAGGAAATTCTGATTGAATTGGCGGACATACTGCGGGAAACCGCGAGCGTAATTCCCGCCGGACAGATAACCGATCATCGTTGGGTTCCCATTGGCCATCGCCATTGCTTCTGCCATCATGCAGTAGGGTCCGGCTTTTTCCATGTCCGCAATGAAGTAACCCAGCAGGTGTTTATCCTGTTTGTCAAAGAGCATGTTCTCGTTGAGTGAGTAATGACGGAGCATCGTCATGCCCGACTGTGTTTTGAAGCTCTCGAGGGTCTGTGGTGTGTTGACGGTGTAGAAGCGGTTAAAGGGATAGGACAGCATCACACCACTGAGTTTGACATAGTTGTATGGGTCGTTGGCAGGACGTGCATGTCGGACTTCATAGTCGCCCCAATCCATCCCCGGAGATTGCAGTGCATTGAGATACATCTGGCTTTTGGAGACATCGCTGGGGGTGAGAATGGCAATGGTCTTATTGTCACGGCCTTGATGTTGGGGTAGCTGCACGGTCGACTCCCACTGCTGCGGGATGTCAGTGATAACGCGTGGCGTCCAATCCGGGAATGACACGCCGGGTTCCGATGCATTGTTGGTAAAGAGCACCATCGCGTCATCAACACCTTTGGATCGCAGATAGTCGCGTACGGCTAGCAAGAAGTCACGCCGCTTGGTCTCCCACCATTTGATGTACTGTGTGTAGACCTGCTTATCCTTGATCAATTGCTGGCGGGTGACGTTCTGGTTGGTTTGCTTGTTGAATCGCTCAATGGTGCGATCTGCAAAACTCACGGGTAATTGGCTGCGGGGGCGAAGCCATGCACCGACAAAGTTGGCTTTATCCTTGTGATTGATGATGGTCAGATCAAGCATTTTTGCAAAGTCTGCCAGGGTGTCGGGATCGGTGATATCGGCATTGGCGGATTCGACCCACTTGATATGCGTGTAACGTCCGTCACTACGATTCAGTGGCCGAGCGCGACGTTCAAAGCCGAGTCCTTTTTTGCCTTTGGAGCCGGAGTATTCGTAGTATGGCAGAACATCAAAACCGAACTCTCCCATGAGCGTGACGATGTTTTCCCAAAAGTCTTTGTAATCGTTGTTGTAGTAAACCCAATCATGTCCGCCATAGGGAGTCGGGTCCCAGCCTTGATTGGCACCGAACTCCAGGAGGTCTTTGCTGAAGGTGTTCATGCCCAGGAACTGCATGCGTTTGGCTTTGAAGCGATACCAGTCCAGGTAATGTTCAACGCCACGGGCTTCGATCGGATTTTTCTTACCTGCACCGATGACACCATCAGCCATCTCTTCACGCCAAAACAGGCGTCGATGCGGCAGCGTCTTAGGTGGCAGGTTAACCGTCGCCTTAAGCTGAGCAAACTCAGGCACGGCATAGAGTCTGATTTTGCCAACCGCGATCCCCTTGGACAGCGGCATGTTCCTGGCCGAATACTGGCAGAGGGTCACGTTAAATCCATCAACCGGTTTGAGATCGCGAATCAGCACGCCCTTTTGGGGTTTGTTGTCTTTCTTGTATGTCGGGAAGCGATCATGCAAATGGAACATCTGAGCCCAGCGTTCCCACTTGCCGGTCAAGGGTGTGTTGATTGACTCACGGAGATTATCGACATACTTGGGATGAAACGCATCGCCCATGGTCGGGCCAGTGTGAAATCCACGGATGGTTTCGTTGGCATTGTTCTGGACGATGATCGTGCGCGGCTGATCTTCAGGATAATCAACGGTGAGAATGTATGTGCTACCGGGTTGAAGGAGTTTGTTCTGACCAATGCGATAAGTGATGTAGGAGCCTTCGCCTTTGACCGGATCAATCACACGGGCGGGTTTACCAAGAATGGTTTTTACCTGCGAAACATCCTTGGGGTATTGAACAAATTCACGGTCTGTGACATCCTGAGCACAATCAATTTCATCGACAAGATAGGCTTTGCCGAATGGTTCACCAAGGTCGACGAGTGGTCGACGTTTCATCTCTTCCAATGCAGCTTGTCGGGCAGCTTCCTTTTTGCGTGCCTCTTGTGCAAGTCGTTGCTTTTGCTCTTGGATGGCAGCCCAGGCTTCATCGGTGTGCTCATAGACGGCAATCTCGGTGAAGTTGGCACTGCTATCGACTCGGGTCAACCGCAGATACCGCGTTTGGGTGTTGATGGGAATCTGTGCCCAGGACTTGTATCGCCCGCAGTCGTAAGTCGCGGCCTGTGTCCAGTTCCCCGGTGAGCCAGCAGAAATAATCACATCACCTTTGCCATTGGTGTCATACAACCACAGGTCGGAGACTTTGCGTTCGGACTTCAGATCAATGATGATATGCAACGGGAACTTGTCGCGGTATTGTCCACCAATTCGCCATTCACTGACCGGTGATCCAGCGGGTGGACCAACGATCAAATCCTGTTCGTCGACCAGATTTTGCGCTTCACCAATCTTGCTTTCATTGACGAGCATATTGGCATCAAGTGTGATGCGCTTTTGTTGAGCATGTAACCAGTGTGGTGACCATGCGAGCATGAGTAGACATGCTGCGACGAATGAGAGGCGCAATGCAAAGGACATGGAGAATTCCTGTTTGTTAGTGATGCATCAGGTGAGTTACTTGGAATTGTATATGCAAATACCAGTAGGTCAACAGTTGCTCAAATGATTTTTCATGCCTACCATTCACACATGAACGAACGTATTGCCATCCGATTCAAGTTTGTTTTCCTGATCCTTTCCTGTGTGCTGCTTAACACAATCGTGGGGAGCGCCAAAGACAGCGTGTCGCAAAATCAACCCAAGCCGATCGCAAATCAGCAGACGTTCGAACTGGGCGATGAGCGGTTGGCGGTGACACTGATTGCTGACATTGACCCGACACAAAAAGCCAACGAACATTACGCGCTACGGTTTGATCGATCTGCTGCCATCACCCAGGTGACCTGTCATGGCAAACAACTGATTAACCGCTGGGGCATGCCTGATGAGTTTGGGCAAATCGGGATCGGCGTCCTTGGATTTGATGACGCGAAAGTCGGTGAGTCATTCATCAAGCCCGGCGTCGGTGTGTTGCAGATGATCGACTCCGGCTCGTACAAGTCCGGCACAGCTTTCCCCGTCAAAGCTTGGATCCCCACCACCGTCAGCCAATCGCAAAACCAGGTCACCGTCACGCAAAGCTCCCCCGTCATTCGTGGCTATGCTTACCAACTCACCAAACACTACACCATCTCACCTGACACCGGCAGCATTCATATCCAATACAAGTTAAAGAACACCGGCAAACGTGACTGGGCCATCGAACATTACAACCATAATTTCTTTACGCTTGATAACCAACCGCTTGGCCCCGACTGGTTGATCCGTGTCGACTATCCGATCCCCAGCATTCCCCAATCTTGGATGGTGATGCAGGGCAATGAACTGAAAATCCGCATGATCCCCAAGAGTTATGGCTTTCTACAGGTCAACGAACGCCTCACTGCCCAACAAGCCAATTTACGCATCAAACACCGGCAAAAAAACATGTCCATCGCTATGCAAGGCGATTATCCTGCCTACCGTATGGCATGGTTTTTTTCACCGGACTCACTCTGCCCCGAACGTTTTCACTTGATCAAATGCATGCCAGGTCAATCACAATCGTGGTCTCTGACCTACCAATTCAATGCATCCAAGCAATGATTGCCCCACAATCAGCATCGGAATATTTCATAAAACAAATATCAGATATATCAGGATTCGAAGGAGGACATGTTCTACAATTTTTAATCAAGCAAACCTGACGATCCCATTGGCTGCAAGGGTTCGGCAACTGATCAAGAGGGCCATCCATGACGCACAAAGACCAGAACCGGGCCTTTACCCTGATTGAGTTGCTGGTGGTGATCAGCATTGTCGCACTCTTGATTTCCATCCTGCTTCCTGCTTTGAGCAAGGCTCGCAAAGCAGCGCGTCTGATGCAATGCATGACGCATGTCCGTCAACACGCTTCAGGCTATGCGATGTACGCGATCGACAATCACTCGGCGTGGCCCAAGTACATGTCCGGCACGCAGGCCGTCTCCGCCGATGCCGATGGATATCTGGAACAATTACTCTCGCCTTACCTTGTCAAGTCCGGCTGGGGCAACAAGGTTCCCAGTTTCACCAACAACGGGGTCGGCGGGAAAATCTGGCTTTGCCCTGAATCAGGCATGAATGTAGACAAGCATTCTGGACGTGATAAATACTTTGACGAAACAGGCAACCTGCTGGGAAACAACAATTCGTACTTCGGACTTTATCAGCATGCTCGCTATGACATTCAAACCGTCAAGCCCAGCGATGCAGGCAAGAAGGAACTCTGTGTCTCCTATGACCCCGACCACTTCACCCGACATCAAGGCGTTCCCGTGCAATACTGCTCATCGCGTGGTATTGCCCTGTATGGCGGTGACCCGCGTTCCAACTCCCTGCCACGTCCCAGCTTTCATGATGCCTATGTCCGCCCTACCGGATTCATCGACGGACATGCAGCCTTGTTATCCGATGACTACTACACCCTCCAGGATATTTGCTGGGCCTTGTTTGATGGGGGACACAGCTATAACAACTACCGTGGCCCCGAAGCCAACTCCGACTTTAGCATCAATGCGTATTAAAACCGCAAACAATACTCCCGCACCATTCAGACACATGCAGCAGGGCGCTCAACAAACGGTTTGTTGGGCGTTCTTTTTACATCCAATCCCTCTCCACATCATGCCTGCGATCAATTCGTTGAGGTGTTATCTTGATTAGAAGCAATCACAGCCCATCCTTGAAACGATCACTTAACAGGAAGATGTCGATGGCTGATCAGTCCTCCCGATTACAGATTGGTGTACAGGTGCCTGCTGACGAAGGACACGGACGCAAGCTCATCCGTGGGATTGAACAGTATGCCCGTGATCGTGGCAACTGGGACTTCTGGTGGGATCGCTATCGTGACCCGGAGTTTGTAACAACGTATCCATTGAATGCATTGATCACAGCGGTTCACGATCAGCGTTATGTGGATCAATACAAGAAACTCAAAATCCCCGTAGTCTGCGTCACCGGTTCACTTGCTGCTGGTCAATTGCCACTGGTTACTATCGACAACATGAAGATCGGTCAGATCGCAGCAGACTACCTGATGGACCTGGGCTTTGATCGATTAGCTTATTTCAAACCGCGCGATTACAGCGAGGACTATCGCTTCCATGGTTTTGATAAACGCATTGGGCAACGTCATAGCCATGCGCAGACAATGCACTTTCCCAACCATGAAAAACTCATCGACATGACGCCGATTCAGCGTGTCAAGATTTATCACAAATGGCTTGATCAATTGCAATTTCCCATTGCCATCTTTGCCTACAACGATCTGTATGCGATGGAATTGATGATGACCTGTCGGAGTCATGGGTTGCGTGTGCCTGAGGATGTTGCGATTCTCGGCGTGGATGACGATGAACTGGCCTGCCTATTATCACAGACACCGTTATCGAGTATTGATACGGGAGCCTTTAGTGCTGGTTACCAGGCAGCCCAATTGCTCGATCGCATTCTTGATGGCCACAAACCACCCAAGCGTCCGATCTTCACCCAAGCCGTTGGCGTGGTCTCACGTCAATCCACCGATGTATTGGCGGTGGACGATCCTGACCTGGCCCAGGCTTTGGCACTGATCAGGCGCTTTGCTTGTGAAGGCATGTCAGCCAATGATGTGCTTGAGAAGGTGATGATCTCACGCACGAGCATGGAGCAACGATTTCACAAATTGCTCAACCGATCCATCCACCAGGAAATTCTGCGCGTCCGACTGGATAAGGCAAGGTACTTGTTGCGGACGACTGATCTGCCTATGCCCGACATTGCCGAACGTTGTGGATTCAGCTATGCCTCACAACTCAGTCACATCTTTAAACGTGAAACCGACATGACGCCTCGTACTTATCGACTATCCATGCGACAAAGTACTGGTAGTGAGTCGGATATTCTCGATTAACCCTTCTTTTCAAACTTCAATCGGAATCAGCATATGTCTACAGCTTCAACATTCAATCAACATCCCAACATCATGTGGCTTGGCGAAACAGGCCCTGACACACAAACCCGACTCTTCCGCCGCAGGTTTCAGGTTCAAGGCAAGATCACGCAAGCGTGCATCCGACTCTTTGCTGAAGCGAAATACCTGCTCTATGTCAACGGCCAATTTATCGACCGCGGTCCATGCTTTCATCATCCCATGATCGCACCGTTCGATGAGATTGATCTGAGTGAATACCTGATCGAAGGCGATAATGTCATCGCGGTGTTGGTTCAAGCCATCAACATGGGATTACATAACCACGTCCCTAGTGGGCAGCCCGGTCTTTGTGTACAACTTGATTGGGCGGATCAAAACGGTGTCCATCAGATCACAGCTGATGAACACTGGCGCGTCGGTGATCAAACCGGTTGGCAATGGCCTGCACCCAAGCGAACTTGGGCCATTGGTCCCATTGAAATCTATGACATGTCCAAAGCGAAACACGGTTGGCAGAATCTTGCCTTTGATGACCAACATTGGCAAACACCTCAACTCTCCAAACTGGGCAGCACGGTCCCCGGCGGGATTCAAACCATCCCCCGTCCCACCCCGACACTGCGGTATCAATGGATCGGTTTGGACTTCCACAACATCACCGAGATTCAGATCACCGACGAACCCATCGTGACCATCCAAACCGACAAGTCAGCAGAAGAACACAGCAAGCGTCTGGAAAATCTCTCAACGATCAACACCACGGACGAGATCACCTGCGAGCAAGATCCAACCGATCCCCATGCCATGCAAATCAACGGTCTGACACCAGACCGTGGCATGGTGTTACAGCTTGATCTTGGTGCGATGCATGTCGGGCAGATATGCCTTGATGCCACCTGCCCATCGGATGGCGTGATCGACATTGCATGGTGTGAAGCAAAAGCTGACGACAAAGCGTCCTTCTCACGCAAAGGCGCCTGCTACGCAGACCGGATCATCGCATGCAAAGGTGAACTCAACTGGCGTCCCATCACGTTCAGTGGCATGCGTTATGTCACCTTGATCTTCCGTGGCTTCACCGGCAATTTGCAGATTCATCGCACAGGGGTCCATGCCAGCATTCCCGACCTTCAATGGAACACGGATTTCAAGACGTCCGACAACCTGCTCAATGACATCCATGCCATATGCCAACGGACACTCTGTGTGGGCAGCCAGGAATCGCTGATGGATTGCCCGACCCGCGAACAGGCAGCATACATTGGCGATGGCTTGCCGGTGGCAATGTGGATCGGTCGTCTCACCGGGGACTGGCGTTATTTCAAAGACATGATCATCGAACAGTTCCGCCGCCAATCGCCTTGCGGACTGGTGCGCTCGACACTCTACAGTTGGCGTGATGATACACTGGTGGATTACAACCTCATTGCCCTGCTGGGGCTGAAGGATTACCTGCAAATCACAGGCGATCAGCAAACCGTCCAATCCGTCCTGCCTGCTGCACGTAAGGTCCTGGGATGGTTCACCCAACAGCTTGATGAAAATGACGGACTCCTCTCATGGCAATGGCAGGCCGAGCGTCCGGTGAGTCATCGTGAAGATCAATTTGAACCCGACTGCCCGCAGATCACCAGTATGAATCTGTTCATCGATCATGCTGGGATGGGTTGGCATTGCATTGAGGATGCAGGGCTGGATCGCCGCGGGACCAATGCTGCGCTGCACGCATTTCTGGGGATCGCCTTACAAACAATGGTCGAAATTGAAAACACCGTCGGTGATCCAACGCTTGCGATAAAATGTCAGCAACGTGCAGAGCAACTGAAAACCAAAGCCAATGCTACGTTTTTTAATGCTGCAGAAAATGCCTATGTCGATGGCGTGCATGAAGGTCAACCACTCAAACAAATCAGCGAGCAAACCAACACCTTGGCCATCCTCGCAGGTTGGTGTTCTGACAAACAAGCACGAACGATTCTCACGCGATTACTCCAAACGGATGATCCAAGCATTGCACGCAACGGGTACTACTTCTGGCTCTACACCTTCCAAGCCTTGAACCAGTTGGGTATGCTCCCGTTGGCAATTGAAAAAATCCGCCAACTCTGGATGCCGGTGATCAACGCGGGCGCCAGCACCGTCTGGGAGACCATGGCAGGCGATCATCTGGATTCGCATTGTCACCCCTGGTCCTGCGTGCCTGCTTCAACACTCATCACTGACATCCTGGGGCTGGGTGGATTGGAAAGTGACATGCCGCGAATCACACCACGATGTGATTTACTCGAACATGCCCAAGGCAGCATGTACACCCGGCGTGGCAAAGCATCCATCCAATGGCAAAGCAACGATGACATGATCAAACTCACCGGCCAATTACCTGATGGCCTGCACGCTCAACTGATTCTGCCCAACGCGCAACACAACATTGAAATTCAAGGACAGTGGCAACACACAATCAATCGCAGCGCTTTATGTGCGATTTCGTGATCTGATACAGATACCAAAAGAGAATCAGCTACATCATCTCAATACATTCGCGTCTGATTTGCAGCGATTTTTTCGCTTAAAAATCACGGGTATCCCATGGTGATTGGGTTATACTGTGTTGACAACACAACCTCATGAAGGGTCCAGCCATGCATCACCCTCCCGCCCATGGTCTGCTGTCTTTTTCAGGCCTGATGGTGGCGTGTTTACTGGTCCAATTGGTAACGCTTGCCCCAACGCAGGCACAGGATCAGAACGCCACCCTGCCCCAAGCAATCGAGCAACATAACCCAAAACGTGTTGCCCAATTACTCAACGACGCTGTCGATCCCAACAGTGACGAATGGCCAGTCCATCCGTTGGTGTTGGCGATTGAACAGAAACAGATTCAAATTGCGGAGTTGTTACTGGATCATGGTGCGCATCTGATTACTGCACCCGATGGTCGCCCGCTGCTACATCTGGCATTGGCATCCGGTCAAACGCAGTTACTCAAAGTCCTGCTGGATGCGGGGTATGATCCAGAGATCGCCGATGACAACGGGCAACGATTGATGCATCATGCAGCGAATCTGGGCAATGAAGAAGCAATCAAGCTGCTGCTTGCAAGATTGGTGCGAACGCAGGATGCGGACAACAATGGGCAGACACCGTTGGACATTGCCCGAGCGCGTGGATCGCCACAAATTATCAAGCTTCTTGAATCCGCAGAGAAACCCAAAGTCGATCAACCTGCCACCCAACAAGTCACCACAACCGATCAACTCATCGCAGCCCTGCGCAACGCCAACGACGGCGACATCATCGAACTTGGTGCAGGTCAATTCACCGGCCCATTCTTCATCAAAAACAAAAAACTCACCCTGCGTGGCATCTCCGACAGCAAGACTCAATTAATAGGTGGTCAGCAGACTTTGGTCGTCGGCGTGACGCAAGGCGCAGAACTGACCCTTGCCAATGTTGCGATCAAACCCAATGCGCCCAAACAAGCAGGTGTCATCGTCCAAAAAGCCAAACTCACCACGATCCGCTGCACAATGTCGCAGACGCCGGATTATGGTTTGTATGTGAGTGAAGGTATTGTTCGCGTGATTAACTGTGGTTTTGAGAAGACCGCCAAACCGGCCATCGTTGCTTTTGCCAAGAGTCAGTTGTGGGTGGAAACGTCGTTTTTTCACGACATCAAGGACGCTGCGATTCATGTTCAGGATGGCACGCAACTCAAACTTGATGCCTGCGGGTTTGAGAAGATTGCCAAGACCGCTGTTGTTGCGGTGCGTAGCCAGTCCGTCGTCGGCACACTGCTGTCTTTCACCGACTGCAAGGAAAGTCTGATCATGCAGGGCTCAGGCGAACTGGGCTATGTCCGCCAATCACAATTCAACAACAGTGGCGGTGTGTATATTCAGGATGTCAACCAATCCATCATCATGGATAACACGTTCAACGCCAACCAGGTCGGCATCACCATTCGCGGTCGATCCCAAGCTCCCGCAGCCATTGCGCGGAATCGCATTGTCTTTCCTGAGCGTGGTGGGATTTACCTGACCAACACGATTGAAAACCGCCCCTCCGGATTGATCACTGCCAACGAAATCCTCGCATCGCCTAAACTCGGTGTGTTACTCGATGGCAAGATCAAAGCCACCTTGAATAACAACATCATCCTCACACCACGGATGGCGATCTCCATTCAAAATGGTGCTCGGGCAATCCTTGATGGCAATTTGCTTCACGGTGACGAAGCTGCTGTAAACTTCTACAAAACGGATGCAACGCAAACCGTACTCCGGCGAGAATCACTACTCGGGTCAGTTCTGTCTGGCAAGCAATCGCCACTTCGATTGCCAACAACCAAACAGCTTCAGATTGTCATCCAAGACAATCCAGCCCTTGGTCAATCCACACGCAAGGTCATGACGAGTGTGACTGATGTGGAAGAACTCGACACATCACTCAAAGCTTTACAGACGCAATGGGACACGGTCTCCAACAGCATTGAATCCCTGGCACAAGTCCGACTGCTTGTCATTGATGCTGTCGGCAAAACCATTGCTCGCCCCTTCCGTGTTTACGATGGACGCAGTGCGGACTTTGGTGCGGTTGATGTTCTACCTGCTCATATCACCGACAAATCGGCGTTGGAACAAAGACTGGCACAAACTGATGATCCTGTCATCGCGCATCTGCTTAAAGCGATCTCAGATCCAAATGATTCACCCAAGCTTTTAGACCATCCTGAGTTTGCCAACAAAGATCCATTTGCAAGCCCTGTTGAGAATCAACCTGAAAATGAACCAGAACTGACATTGCAGCAAAAACTCAACCTGCTAGTCAACGACCGGTCCTTTACGATGAACAAATATTCAAAAAGGTGAATCTCTCACCGGGTATCAAAAATTTACTGAAAATGATCCAACCGATGGATGCAAAACAGCGAGAGTCGCTACAGGGACGCAGTTTGATTCGTCGTGTTAATCGCTCTGTGCTTGAAACGATCTTTCCCGAGAGTTTAACACGCAGTGGCATCATCGCATCGTCCTTTGACGGCAGCTTCACCAATGTCCCGCCGGGCAGATATTGGGTGGTTGATCAGGATGATGACAACCGCGCACGACTGGTCGACATCCCTGAAGGTCGAAAAACACTGGTTGAATTTACGAACCCTCAATCGCTGTGGGTGACCTTTCATGTGGATGATCAAACCCAAACCCATTGCCTGATTAGTCTGCGAGCACAGGCCCAATGCATGCAGGCCCTGGCGGACACCTATCAGGCCGGATACCTGATGTATGCTGTGGGTTCGCTGTTACCTGATGTTGACACCAAGACGATTGATCAGGCGTTGGACTATGCACGGTCTCACTTGAATGAGGCGATGAAGCAACCAGCCATTCCCAAGGACATGCCGCGTGAAGAATCAAAGAAAATCTGGACCGCGCACTACATCCAAGGCGAAGCCATCAAACGGATTTTCGCGGCAGCAGGCACAACCGAAGACATCGACTTGATCATCCAATCGCTTCCAAGTGATGGGACGATGTTTACCTATGATTCATGGGTTGAACTCATTGCATTCATCGAAGCGCGTTTGGGGACACTTGAAAACGGCAAACTCAAATCGCTTTTAACCGACGAGAGTCCGGCGTTTCAAATCGCAGCAGCACGCAACTTCGCCCGACATGGTTTGTTTTTGGGTAACGACATTCTCCGGGAACATCTTCGTACCGCTGAATCACCATGGGAAGCCGGTGCCGTCATACCATCGCTATTTCATGATCCATCCAAACAGACACGCGAAGCGATGGCTGCCTACATCCGACGCTTCAAAGACGGATACAAGAAAACCAAACCGCAACATATTTCATGGATGACCGATGCCAGTCTCTACCTGATGACCTATGGCAGTAAGCAGGAACTCCAGGCGGTCAGTGATGCATTGATTGGCATTTATGAAGCACGCAAGTTTGCGATCGTTGCCGAGAATCCTTTGGATATCGCGCAGATGCTCCTTGACCATAAGCACAATGATCAGGCATTAAGCATTGCTGAGTTTCTGCAGGATCGACCGGGTTATCATGAGTATTACCAAATTCTCGTAGACAAAGTAGCTGTCGCTGAAGCTCAGAAATCCCAACGTTTCGGGACAGGTTATCGCACTACCATCAATACCATCGGCATTGAACATGCCTACTTCCGCCCCAATGCCAAGAACGTGGAGTTCTGCCGCGGCTTTAACCGTGCTCATCAACTTAAGCCCAGCATGACAACCGGCTGGGGACTGTTTGGTCGATCCCCCTGGATGATCCTGCCACAGTTTGTTGATGACTATGCACAAATCTGGCTTAACGGGGAGAATTGGTATCGCCAACAACTTGAACACCTGCCGTGGGACACGATTGAGCAAAGCCTGGAAAAACTGGGCAAAGACCAGCAACCACCCGGATATGATGCCTATCGCAATGCTCGACAGATTACCCACAAACACCTGGAATTTTCAAAACACCAGTTCCCCCGCCAAGTCAAACACTGGCCCTATGTCTGGAGCTATCTTGAAAAAGACAAGGAGTATGGTGGCGGTTTGACTGGCGTCATCGACTTGGATTGGCGCGTCTATGGTGATCAACTACAAGTCTATCTGACCATCAACCAACGCAGTCTATACAACGGTATCGGAACCTTGGCGGGAATGATTGGCCGCAATGGTAATAAAACCTTATGGCCTCATCACAATGCCACGCTCCACCACGGCCTGGGATTGATCAAGTCTATTGAACTGCGTGACAGCAAGAATCATAAGATTGATCTTGCAGCACCGGTTCAGATGATCGGCTCAACCTTCGTGTATCAAACCAAGCTTCCTTCAACAGGTTTAACCGATCAGCGGATTGATATCACCTTGGACCTGCCCTACCGAACCATGCTCATCACTGAGCCGTTATATGCAGGCATACTGACGCGAGCCAATCGCGTTCGCACGCTCTTGGCCAAACAGCATTGGGCGATGTTGCCAGAGACACCTTCCATTGATCAGTTACTCGAAGTGGGTGACGCTTTTCTGGATACCGGCAACATGGATACTGCCTGGGCAGTGTACGAAAAAGCAACACAACATGCAGATGCAACACCGAACACATGGCGTGAGATTGCCCGGCGTTTTGGGGTGATTGGACGACACGACACGGCTGCAGGCATCCTGATCTCCGCAGTGCGGTTGTCCCCAGACAATGTGAAACTCTGGACGCAGTTGGTGACCGAACTGTACAACGACGAGCAGTATGACAAAGCGGTGGATGCTGCAACTCGCGCAATGGAGCTTGATCCAGAGAATATTTCGCTTCGATTGCTACGCAGCAGTTGCTTACTCATGTTAGGTAACCACGAACAAGCCCATGCAGACCTAGCCAAACTGACCGACCCGTTTATTCAGAGTTTCACACTACCGTTGATGTACATCGCAGCCAATGAGGAAGAATCACTGGATGCCAACGCAGCGTTAGCAGCATGCAAGGCGTACTTCGAGAAGTCTGAGAAAGACCAGAAACCCACGGATATTGGTGCCATCGCGAATCCGTATCATGCCAACGATTATTACAACCAGGCTCAGGACGATGTGCTTCAATGTCGCATTGCATCTCTGATTGCTCATCGCCTGCTCTACAACAATCAGAAAGATCAGGCCATCGGTTGGTTCAAGAAAGCAACGACTTTCACCCAACCCAAACTTCTTGAATATCGATTGGCAAAAAAACAACTCAAGCAACTTGCGCCTTAAACGGCATACTGGGAGAAACCTCATGTTCTACCGATGCATCACAATGTGTCTGCTGATCCTGTCCTTAGCCGCTTTACCCTTGCCAGCAGATGATCCGCCTGCCAATGCCAATACCGGTGGCGCAGCAGGCGCTGTCACACCTGACAACAGTACGGCACATGGTGAAGGAGATACTGACACAACTCCAGAAGCAGCACAGGCAAACAATCCTCCAGAACCTGTGAACATTGCCACGGATGATCAGATGGAAAACGCTCGAAAACTTCACTACACCTACGAGCAAAAAGAAAAAGCCTCAGCAGAAGCCGAAAAACGGCAGAAAGAAAATACCCGTCGAATCAAGAGCCTCGTGGATGGTGTGAATTACGTGACGCAGGCGATGAATGAAAACCGTAACGGCTCAGACACTTCATCTCAATCCGCCCAACTGCATCAGGCATCTTTCAAGCTCGTTGTCATCCCCAATCTCATCGAGCCTGTCCCCGGTGTCCAAGGCGACTATCACGTCAAACTCACCATTGAAGATCAATCACCGCAACTGAAAAACATCACTGACAACACCGTCAAAGCACAACTCAAGCGTGAACACATGCTGCTGAAAAATGCACTCCAGTCTATCGACATCACGCTTGACACCCAGCAACAACTCACCCTCAAACTCAAAGGTGAACTGGTCATGGAAATCAGCGAACCTTTTTTGAATCTCCAGCAATGGCAAGGCCCACGCGAACTCAAATTCAAAGTCACGCGAACCTTTGAACCTCAAATTGAAAGCATTGATTTTTATGCGGTCACCGGTGGTCGACTGGCAAAAGTCGACACCTTGCTACAGGATGTCCCGCATGTTGCTTTGGTGACCTTTAACCGTCCACCGCGTCAATTACAGGGGCGCATTCACATGCGCGCTGGCGGTCAGATTCTCACCATGCAAGCTGCAAGACTTCGCGAAAATCCACGACAGTATGTCACGCAAACCTTTCTCCCATCTCAAACCAACAATTCACAGGCTGACGATGTGGGCTTGCCAACACCTGCCAATCTCAACAACTCCCAAACGGCCCCGAACAATGAGCAGTCCGGAGGTGCATCATGAAGTTTTTTTCACCCCGACACTTTTTGATGCTCTTGTTCCTCAGCAGTTCAATCTTCGCCCAACCTACAGACACCAATGGTGACAACTCCAAACTCCGCCCCAATGTCAACGGTAACTGGATGGTCGGATACCAGGATGCCGAACTTGGCTTTGTCGAAGGCTCAGCAACGATTGATCGCAACAATGTCACCGTCAACCTGTATCACCCTGAAGATGGCAGCATCCACACGCTCCACTCCGTCAGTGTTCAATGGCTGAGTCAAACACGCATGCGCGTGCGTCTGCACGGCGAAAGTCCACATGGTAAAAAAGTAGAAAAGCCCGACATTGCAGACATGGTCAAGCTGGAAGTCTCACCTCAACGTGATCTCGTCGAAATCAAGTCCGGCCCCTACGAAGACACGATCCCTGTCAAGCTCGCATTGGAAGCATGGGGAGAGTATGTCGATGTGGAGCTTGATTACAAGGACGATGTCTTCACCGGACAATGGTTTTATGTTGCTGATCCGCAAACGCAACGCAATGCCAACGGTTTTGGGCGTGTTGGGAATTTCAAGATTGATGAAGTCGAAGGCAAGCAGTATGCCAGCCAAAGTGGTGTTGAAGTCTGGGAACGCAAGAAGACGAGAATTCTTGCCTCTTGTGTCATTGGTGATCAAATGCACTATGACCATGACATCTACGACTATCCTTACCCCTGGGCAGAAGGTCAGGAAAGCCCCTATGGTCACACCCGATCCATTTTCGTGGTCGGTGAGAATCTACCCAAGAACTATGCTGATCCAGCAGCGTTTGAATCCGGTGATCCGGAGCATATCCGATATCGCACCAATATCTATGACGATCAAAAAAGCATCGCCTACAACAAACCTTTCTTCGACAAGGCATGGCAATCACTGCTCTCAAAATACGATGAATCCGTCCATGATGAATTACTCAGCAAGCAAGCCATCATCGTCACCGCCTATATGGACGAAGGTGTCATCCCCGGCCCGCAGCATTTCAAACTCAATGGCGCCCCCGCCAATTGGACGTTGCAGTTCGGTGATAACCTTGGCACGCTGAGTTTTGTCCGCAAAGTCACTAACGCCCAGGAATATGAAACACTCACCGACGTTCTGCGCCCAAGCGAGATCTATCTGCAGGTGTACACCAAGCACAAAATGCCTTTGGATGAAATCCCCTTGTTTTTAGGGCTTAAAGACGCCTTATTGGAACTGGATCAAGATACCGGCGAACTCAAATTTATCCCAACACCTCAGCAAGCCCCCACCGATGAAGTCATTCGTGAAAGTGGTGACAATACAACAGCAAACAATGAATCAACGGACGCCAGTGAAACTTCCGTAGAGAATGTCGATGAACAGACAGAGGAAGAACCGGACAATTACACACTTGTCGTCAAAAAAGTCCCACATCCAGTGACCATGTCCAGCCGTAAACCGCCTAAGACAGGTCAGTTTTATCGATCCGAACCGATCGTTCTCATCGGCGCCTATGATCCGGCACCAAAGGACATCCGTTTACACATCCGCGTCAACAAAGATGACACACTCAATGCGATGATTGCCAAGGAAGGTTTACTGCAAATTGATCCAGCAGTCACCACAGTGAATGTCAGGCACATTCCTGCGGACCTCGGGAGTACGTGGCTTGAAGCGCTCATCAAAGCTGCGAGTTGTCATGATGATGTCGAGCCGGTGGAACTCCGACAGAAAACGGCACATCGTGTGGATACCATCAGCAACCTGATCGTTTCCGAACTGAGTATCGCGCGCAACTATGTGACGCTTGGTGATCATGCTGCCATGCTGTTATTGCGTGAGGAATTCATCAAGGCCTCCCAGGAACAACTGGACTTTCTCAACGGCATCCAGGGACAAGCCATGCTCTGGACGTGGGCGAACATGATCCGCCCACAGATGTCTGACCGCAACTCTGCCTTTCATCACGTAACCGTGACCGCTCCCAATGGTGATCCGCTGTATTTCAGTGCCATTTGGCAGGTCGATTGGATCAGTGAATACTTTGGCATCACCCCAAGACGTGCCAGAGAATGGTCCAATCGTGCTCTGGCCGAAGGAATGGAGAACCTCAAAGCCCAGATCAGTCAAGCCATGTCTGATGCCAAAGGGATCGACACCTGCGATCTTGAAGATTTATTGGAGTTAACCGGCTACGGCTTTGATGCCATGGTCGATCGTGTCAAACAACGATTGGTAAAAATCGAGCAAGTCGGCGATCCTGCCAGAACGCAGTGGGTTCCCGATTTGCCTGCCCATGCTGCTGTCTCAAGTCTGCATCAATTGGCTGATGCTGTTCAGGCACAGGAAGAATACGCCAAGCTCGACACCGCCTTTGCCATCACGTGCGCTGCGTTGGTTGCCATCCCCATCGCCTCCGGTGGCAGTGTGGTCGGCACGGCCATCGCCTACGGCATTGACCTGGCGGACCTGGGTATCACCCTTGCCACACAGGTCCCCGAGTACATCGAAGACAAAGAACGTGTCGCCTTTGCCCGCAACGCCATGATGGTGCTCGGTAGTGACCGCTTAGCCGAAGCCAAAGCGCGCGAGATGTCTGCTGTGGAACTTGGACTTTCAGTTCTGGGCGCAGGAATTGGCGGCGTTGCAGGTCGGGCCCAATTTCTCGATTCCATCCGAAACATCCCCATCCGCCAACTTCGTAGAGAAGGTGCGCGCCTTGCTAAACAGGTTCAAAGCGGTGGTCTTGATGCACTCAAACAACTCGGCCCCGAAGATCAGGCCAAGTATATGGCCTATATCGCGGATATCAAACAGATCAGCCGCAACGCGCGCACGGGACGATTGGGTTTGACATGGTCGCAGCACAAAGCACTACGTCGCTTTGAGAATCTGCAAAAGCAAGCCCAGGAATTGGCAGCGGCAACCGCACGCAACACCGACGAAGTAGCATCCGGTGCAACCAACACCACCAGAGCAACCAACGCCGCAGCAGACGCTGGCAACACCACTGCCGATGCGACAAGTACCGTAGCGCGCGATTCGCGACATCAACTTGATGGCATGCGTTACGAAGACTTGCCTGCGGTCTCCCGTGCTGATGATGTCCCGCCAACGACTGTTGCACGTCGAACCGATGAAGCGACGGAGCAACCCGGTATGGCAGATGCCCTCAATCGCGCAGGTCGTGACGGTGAACTGCCCACCAATCCACATCAGCCGGACATGCCAGCGAATCCATCACGGAACACGCAACCCGATGCCCCGGACATGCCACATCGTCCAGCCGATACGGTTGCCCCTGATGTACCAAGACGCACAGCAGATGTTGATTCGCCAGAGATGTCTCGCCGTGTCAATGAACCTGATACCCCTGCTTCACCGACACGAACCGCCGAAACAAACACACCGACGCGGACAGCCAACAACACCACTGCAACCCCGCGTCAGCCAGCGAACACCAACACACCCACAACACCAAGGCGGACTGCCACTAGCAATACACCAACGGATGTGAATAAGACACGGCGTTTTGATGACGGTTTTGACGACAACATTCCACCAGCCACACCACGTCGTGCTGCAGATACTGATATGCCAACGCAACCACGCCGCACCGCATCGGACACTGTCCCATCGGATGCCAATAAAACCCGACGGTTTAACGATGGGTTTGATGACAATATCCCGCCTGCAACACCCGCAACACCAAGACGGACCACAACGTCCAACACACCAAACAATCCAACACGCAACGCGACCGCGCAGCCGCCAATCAACACGCGAACTGCCAACAGCACCTTGCCCCCCATGCCACGTCGGACAGCAGATGATCTCTTACCACCAGCACCAAGACCGACGCGTTCTGCGAGAACCACTGACACCTCACCGGTCACCAATCGTTCACGTACTGCCGCCAATGACGCGTCAACCGATGTGAACAAAACACGTCGTTTTGAAGACGGCTTTGATGACAATATCCCCCCTGCCCCGCCGTTGACCAAAGCTGATATTGATCCGCCGCGTGCAAGGGATGTCGATCCGTCAGTGCGTCGTCCGGTTACGCAGGAGCAAGCTGATGACATTGCCATGCGATTAAATAGCCGCCTGGATGCCTCGAAAAACTCTATGACCAGACTTGAGGATCAAATCAAGAACGGCAATCTACAAGTCAGTCCCAAAGTCAAACGTGCCTTACAGGATCGGATTGACAATCTCAGCCAACGCAAAGCCATTCTTGATGATGTCCTTGAAGGCTTGAAAAACGGCAAGCATCACGATCTTTCCGATGCGGACATGCGTTGGCTCACCGGCCGTGATGTCGATCTGTCCCCGACTCAGCGTGCTCTTTTGAAAAACACACTCATGACCGACTTCGGCGGTAGCTGGAAAGCAGCAACCGACAACCTCATGGGCTCGCCGACCGACAAGATTTTGCTACAGAAACTCGGCACACTGCGTAAACATGAAGTCGATAAACTTCTTGATGACATCATGCGCAGAATCGAAGCCAAGACCGGCCAGAAACTCGAAGCACAGGCCTTTGGATCAACCAATCTCACCAGTGATTATGACCTGTCCATCAAAGGTCCTGGTGCCGAACGTGTCATCACGGAATTCAACACACGCTATCGCAAACTCTATGGAGGGCGTGAAAGCGGTACGGTTTTTGACACCAATGTCTATACCGACCCGGTGTACTCCTTCATCCCACCGGACTCCGCGTTGGCTAAAGCGTTAGGCCCCAAGGGAGCTGACGATGTCCAACAGTTCATGTACGAACATATGGCCAACGCCAAATACATGACACCCGGTCAGTGGCAAAAGCATGTCGAACAAGTCCTCGAAGCAACACCCGGACGGCACAAAGGTGCTATCAAACGATTGCTCGAGGAAGTCGAATCGCGCGAGTTTGCATCGCGTGCTGCCATCAACAAACGCATCAATGAATTGGGACTGGACCCATCGGACGGCAATTCAAGACTGCGTGCTCAAAATGATCTGTATGGTCAAACACTCACGCGCATTGATGAATTGCGTCAATATCAAAATGGACTGGATTTGCTGGCTGATGGCAAACCCGCAAGTTTCAAGATACCGCGCAAAGATCAAAGCAGCGCCTTTGCCAGCAATCTCCGTCGATATAACGAATTGATCAGTGATACCAATCCTGCCACCAAAGCAGCTTCCAAAACCAAGGCCAAAGAATTGCTTGATCGGATGCGTACTTCCCTGTCGGGTAATCTCCGAAATAACCAGGGTGCAGCGTTGTACTATGCGTCCGAAGCCTACCAAACCGAAGGCACAATCAAGCATGTCGTCGGTGAGTTGCAAAAGGATAAACGCGTCATCGACCCGGACCTTCTCAAATCTCCCTTGGCAGAAGAACCGCCATTAACACGCGGTCAATACATCAACTCATTTAACGAGAACCGTGGCAACCTGTTTAAAGAACTCAACGACAAAGGTGTCCTTGATGATGCAGGCCGGTTCCGTCGTGATCTGACCAAACTGGATGATCAAGGCAATATCGTCCCGTTAACCGAAGCGGAACTCTACAAGATTGCCAAGAAAAGTGCGATGAAGACGAGTAAATATTTCGTCCGTCAGTTGGATGCAGCGCATCGCGCAGGCGTGGACTTGAAACATATTCTCGGCGAAGACCTGACACGCGTGATTGATGAAACGGTTGCCTTGGAGAAGGTACGTAATGATGGTGATGCTTTTGCCCTTGCATTAAAGAAGTTGAAACTCACGCCCGAACAATTTGTCAATCGTGCGATGGAAGCTTCGGATTTATTGACAGGCGCGACACATCGTTTCTCACCGGTCCGCAGTGTTGGCGATGACCTGACCAAACACTTTGACCAACTGGACGATGACTTGGCTGAGTTCCGTCGATTTAATCGTCCTGCTGATGGGTCTGAAGCACGCCCACGACGTCTTAGTCGATCAGAGTTAAGACATCGATTGGATGACAATCCCACCATGCGTTTTAACGATCAGTTTGATGAAAATATCCCAAGTGCATCACGTGCGGACTTGCCACGCACCACACGGATCAGCGATGACTTTGATGCCAACCTGCCGACAGTTAACCGAACGGACATCCCCAAAACCACAAGAATCAAGGACGGGTTTGATGACAATCTGCCCACCGCCAGCAGAACGGATTTACCCTCGACCAAGCGGATCAAGGATGGTTTTGACGAAAACCTGCCCGGCACATCAAGAACTGAACTGCCCAATTCAACCAAGCGTTTTGATGATGTCCTGCCAACTCCCAGCAAGACCTTGCCAAACGGAACCAAACGATTTGATGACGTGTTGCCCAATCCCAGAACGCCGGATGCGCGCGATTTGCCAACGCCTTCGTCGCGTATGCCGGAAGTTGATGACGGATTAACCCCACGGGTATCGACACAACTTGATCCCCATGCGCCGATCCGGGTTGGCAATGATCCCAACGCGCCGGTGTTTGGCGGGTTTGGTGCAGGTCCGGCTCCATTGCCTGCGCCGCGTCTTAATCCGCAGCCGATTCCCGGTGGGTTTGGGTTTAATCCTGCTGCCAGAAACAATCCGTTTGACGTCCCGACGCCTGCCCCACCCAAGCCTGCAGACTTTGGATTTGTACCGGCTGCTCCCAAAGCCAAACCGGTTGAACTGCCTAAATCATTTAATCAGGCTGCTCAACCCGCCCCACTACCAACGCGAACTTACAACACAGGCGATGTGGTCAAAACGGCGGACGGCAAGGAGTTGACGGTTGGTAAGCCCATTGGTGAAGGTGCCTACAGTCGTGTCTATGCAATCAAGGAACGCCCCGGTGAAGTGATCAAATTCCTCAAGACCGATGCTGCAGAAAAGGCGGGGCGCGACGTGATCGAAATGGTGCATGATGCCAAGCGAATCAGCGATCTGTTGGATGCCCGTGGCATCCGTCAAATGAAAGTCACCGAGATCAATCCCGATCCTGCCAACCCGTATGTGATTGTTGAAAAGCTACCGGACGAGGGAAAACTGGTGGATCACAAAGACCTGTATAACGCTGCAGAAGCAGGTAAACGCCAGGAAATGATTGAAGCTGGCAAATGGTCGGACCAACATGAAGAAGCCGTGCTGGATCTGTATGCAGAGATGGCTCGGAAAAATATCATCTGGTATGACGGTCATCTGGATAACGTCTACTTCATCCCCGTCAAAATGCCTGATGGCAAGACCAAGCTCAAGGCTGGTGTGATTGATCATGACATGATCGGTGACTGGGATTCACTGAGTCCTGCAATGCGTGAAAAGATCAATGATCTGACCCTTAAAAACCGTAACGAAAACATGGCATCACTTAAGACACATGACCTGCTTTATGACTATGGCTCGGCCCAGGAGTTCATGACCAAGATGCTGGAATTAAAACGGTTCGTCAACTACGACTATCATGCTCATGAATTCGAGTCGCTGATCATGAACCTTGATACCGTTCGCAGCTATTTCAAACTCGAAGAATACCTTGGCCCCGGTGCCAAAACACAGAGTTATCGCCTGCCAGAGCGTCAGTATCGTTCAGCAGCATGAGTTGTTTCACAATGACATAGTGAAGAAAAAACAGGTAATTTTCATTCGGGTAAAGATAGACATAAAAAAACCGCAAACCATTCGGAATGCGGTTTTTACAAAATGGGCGATACCGGACTCGAACCAGTGACATCATCGGTGTAAACGAGATTCACCCGGGACTACAACCCTCACAAACCACTGCCACATCCCTCACAAAACACGGCTATAAACTACCCTGTACACTTTACTTAAATACACAAACAGTCGCAACCCGGCTCACTGGGGATTCGTGGAGATTCGGGTAGTCTACCCGGTTGGATTTTCGGCTAAACTGCTACAATTCGATTAATCCAAATCGTCATCTTCATCAACATCCTCAATAGCATCGTTTTCCAAGCCCTGTTCACTGGAACCAGTCTCACCCGTGCGTTCTCGGTAGTATGGAATCAACGGGGGATCGTCATCACTATCTACAGTCATGTGACGACTAGTTAATGAGAACTGATGCTCATTGGTTGGTACTGAATACTCCTTATCAATAAGTACAAACTGAGTACCAGCTAATTCCCCATCAGCCAATTCGTAGAGCATCTGATGAAAACTTTCAAACTGATCCTGATTTTCGCGTTCGCTAATATTTTTCATCGGAGTGTCAATAATAAGAACCGTTGGCAATATGCCTGAAATCTTGTTTACAAGACGGTGCACCGCAATTGCAAAACAACACTTAAACAGCGTTTTTTTACCACCGCTTCCAAGCGTTGAAAATGACGTAACAGCAATATCCCCTGTACCAATACCTGAAACTTCAGGAAGTAATGATGACGGATGTAACGTCACAGTATCATCTTCTCTAAATCCTTTAATACGAGCTCTAAGCAAGCAATCCAAAAACAACTTCTTAAGTTCTTCCAGATTCGTAGCATCTTTTTCAGCAGCAGCACGCACTTCTTTCAATTCCGCTCTAATAGTCGTTTCCTGAACTCTTAAATCTTTGGCACGGTTAGCAAGTGATGCAACATGCTTACGAAGTTCTTTCAATTTGAGAAGATAACGTGTTTCCTCTTCTACTGAAGCCTTCCTTTTTTCTTGAGCTAAAGCTTGCGATAGATACCAAGTATCGTATCTCTTCATTTCTGCTGCATATTGCTTGTCGACTTCTTCTTTCTTTGCCTTTAAAACCAGTTCTCTATTGTCTAGTGAACGTAATTGCATCTTGCGTTCAATTATCATTTCATTCAGTTCTTTTTGGCGAGATGATATATCTTGATCGGTCACTTCAATTTCATTCACCTGATGATCTGGATCAACCTGACCACACAATGAACAATGACCTAATGGTTGGTCAGGCAAAGGCTGAGCACAACGTGGACAACATTCAAACTCTAAACCGTTCAATACTGCTCTTGCACCAACAACTCGTTTTAATTTTGTCCCAAGTGCTAGCATCTCATTAAGATGCCGTTGATACTGAGATATTGTATCTTTAACTTGACGTTTAACATCCCCAATCGATACCAATTCATGCCCCAGTTGACGAGCTTTTACTGCTAGTTGATCAGTTGAGTGCCCTTTCTGCTTATCAACTGTATTTCGGAGACCTAGAATCTGACTATCAGTTTTTTTCAACTCTTGTCCCAAAGCTTGTATTCTGATATCAATTTCTACTTCAGTATCAAAACCAGCATTCCTAAGTGAATCCGTCATTGTATGTGAAGCTTGTTCCAGAGAATGACGCTTTGAACGAACTCCATTTAATTCTGATTCAAGCTCAGCGACTTTTTGCTGATTATAACCAAGCAAAAAACCTAAAACAGTTCTGCTCTTTAGTCTTTTATATGTATCGGAATCTGGATTTAAATGAAAAAAGTTACTATCTAGAGTTTCCTGATCTAAAAAACAATACCACCACAAATCTCGAAAACTCAACCGCTCCAAATCAGAATCTTCATTAAGCCGACTCTTTCTTACCTTGGGAGGAGTTATTCCTGCTAGATGGAAAATCAAATCTGAAAGAACTTCAACTTCTGTTTCAGGTATTAAAATACCTTTTGGTTTTCGAGCTGGAATACTAAGTTGCTCTGCAAACTCACCATCACCCCATGATGCAATTACACTATTTGCTTGATCAGGCCTTTCAATTGTTAATTCAATATCATTGATTTTTAGATCAAGAATGACTGATACAAATTCGCTTTGAAGAGCTGGAGTCCGGTCTAAACTCCCCCCAAAACAATAATCAACCAATCTTGCAATAGTTGACTTGCCAGCCCCCATTTCCCCATACAGATAAGTAAAGTCGTCAAACTTAATCTCAATAACTGACTTTTTACACACCAATGTCAGCTTATGCAGTCTCATCTTCATATATCAATCTCCTGCCCCCAGACCATTCCCGAAAGCTCTGGAACGACTTCATAAATCTTGTCTTTTAAGGCTGTACCACTCATTGCCCCTACAGCACGTTCAACTTGACTACTTCTTAAACTTAAATCCTTAAAATCATCACTCTCAGAAAAGCGTTTAGCTATCAGCTTTCCCTTATTTGTTAACTTGACATAGACTGTGCGTCCCTCAACATAGGTTGCAACCATTCCTTTTGCCAACAAAAGACCTATCCATCTACGATATCGATGATCCCACGGTCCATATCTAAAACGAATCATACGGCTTTCAACCGTATCTTCTTCATATGACTGCCTCACAACTTCAAACGGCCTTTTAAATTTATTATCAACCACTCTTTGTAGATACTTGGGATATCTAAGTAGAAAATCCATTTTGGCTAACTTTGTAATACCATTAACTGCATCACATTTTTTATCTGATCGTTGATATAACAAAAGCAACAATCTTGCCAAATGCGCATCATCTGTTTGCTCGGCAGTTATGGCTGATTTAATAATTCGAAGGCTCATTACTGATCCTCCAGTTCAAATTCTGGACTCCACCAAACCAAACACTCATCAGTTAAAAGCCCGGCTACACCCATCAGGCAATTAAAATCTTGGAATGAAATATTGCTTGGCTCTTCCGAATGAATTCGTTTTAAATCATCAATAACTTTCTTGTACATTGCAGGTTCCCAAGGTTCAGGATTACCTGAGACTTGTGCATGAGCGTCTAGGCACGTTCCCTGCACAACACCCCTCAGTTGATCTACAATCAAATTCGCCTTATCAGGGTCACGTGCTACAAGTTCCAATAAATGCTCTTCTGCGGACATTGCCCGCCATTTCATAAAATCTTGATATTGCCCTAGCCCGCCTTGTGAAAATTTTTGTTCAAGAGCACTCTTATGCGAACCCTGTGATTTTTTCAAAGAATAAATACCATCAGAAGGGGTGAACCTAAAACCAATATCCCTTGCCAACACTTGCTCTTTAACATCATCAACTGATACTCTCTTTGCATACAGTTGCGGTTTCATGCTATCTGGATCACCCAAGGCAACCCAATGAATAGCGGGATCATCAACCCCTAAAGAGGACGCTCTATAAATTAAATGAATTAATTCATCACGAACCCCATTTAGCTGACTGGCATTTAATTTTGAACAAAAGTCACAGTTGGCCAAATGTAAATGAGCCACTTCTGAATCGTAACCATCAAGACTTGGCCCCTTGATGAATTTTGTTCGTTTGAGAGTGGAATACAACTTGTCTGTAGAAACTGTTAAATTGTCAGCCAAAGCACCAATAGTTGCTTGTAACGTTTCAGCTAATTTTTCAATCTTCTCTGAACAAGCAATTGTCTGAAGAATCAGACCAGGGCACTTCACCTTTTCTTTTTCTACAGACGAATGAAATGGATTTAAGTTTGAAACAAAGTGATGGTGTAGAATTTTATCAGGAAACTCCTCATCTAATTGAACAAACCTTTTGATGCTTTTTACAAATGCATCATCATTAAATTTCCAAGGCCCATTTTCAGGTTTACGTGTCTTGACTTGGTAACTTGCAAAACGACCATCAACTCGTTCGGCAAGGAAATCTTCCCAGTGCTCACACCACAAAGCAACATAAGGCAGCTCCTGTTTGATTGCCGCAATAAGCAGGACAATGCCGTAAGCATGCTGATATCTGAAGCGGTTTTGCGTTTCGTCACCCGGATCACTATGGTCAATTAATGTGTCTGGCGTCTCGCCCACAAACTTACCCCCATGAATGCTAACAGATGATGCAATCTATTGTTATATGCAAGATCTTTCGCAGGCCGCCACAACTTCCACATTACTCTAAAACTAAAGCAGCCAAACCAAACGAAAACAAAATCTAGCATTTACCTTGTAGGCAATTATTGCAGTTCTCAAGCTCGCGAGCAAGTTAAATTTAATCTCTTAACTTTTGTTTTAATCATGAAATAAGAATCGCAAGACTACCGATTTCAGCCAGCCCGATACCGAGGTACAAGGTAAAACGAGTAAACACTCAGCGTCACCTTTCACATTTAAGCATTATTTGCTTATGCTTATTCATCCAAGTTCAACGACAACAACTGCCATTCACCATTATCCCCCTCACGTATTTTGCCGGTAAATTGGGTTCTGATCATTGCCCCAAAACCATTTTGCGAATCAACCCATGAGGTGATTATATAAGTATGGTCAGAAACAAATCGAACATGCTTATCTCTATCATCCCAAACAGAAGGGAATTTCGCGGTACTTGGTGATTTAAGACGTTTTATGACGAATTTCTCCATCATATCATAAGCGGCAAGTTTATCTGTCACACCATCACCGCTGGTCTGATGCGAAGACTGCGTTGCCGGCTTTTGATCACCTGGCTTACCATCAAGCAACCCTTCGTTATACGCTCCGTATAAAGTCAACAACACGATCACGATTATCGCCGTCGAACAACCACTAAAGCTTTTCAGCTCTTTTACAGGAGCACCACAGTGTGGACAAGATTTAGCTTTTGGACTGATTTCTTTCCCACATTCACCACATTTAACAAGTTTTCCCACAACCTTCTCCTTACAAAGTATCCTAAAAATGGCGTTATAAAGCTCTACAAAGAATTGACCTGTCTCGAGATGAAGCAGCAAACACCGTTTGAAGTGTGACTGCGTGTAATGGAGTTATTGATCCGAGTTTGAAGGCTATTAGTCTTTCTTATTGACCAAATACAATTTTGATCATGCCATTGTCGTATTTATCCCATCCAGCAGCCTTTTGCAGTTCTATGTCAGCATCGCGATACCACGGCAGATCAGGTGTAATGTTCTTCGTGGCACCATTACATGGAAAAACCTTACTGCCTACGACTAACCAGACGATGAGTCGTTTTGTGTTAGTCGAACCAAATTGCGTTTTTGGCGAATACACGATTTTGCCTTGCCCCTTGGGGTTATCCATAACTTTCAGTGTTGTGTTTTTGCCTATGCCCAATTGATTAGATTTCAGATTGGATTTAACACGCTTTAACGCCATCTCATTCGTCGTGTAGTATTTTATTGAAATGGTTTTCTTGCCACCGGTTGACTGTTGGGGCTTAAACAAAGAATCAACATGATAGTCGTAAAGGGCTTTGATCTGTTGTTTTGTCAGACCATGTTTAAGACGAACTCTCTCAACTCCCCTTTGCTTGATCAACTCAGCTTCTTTGGAAATCTGATCCAATTTACTTCTGTCCATCAAATTCCGATTCCATCCAATTGACTGCCAATAAGCATTCTTAGCTTTTGATTCCCATTCTGATGCCTTCACCTCTGCTTGTTCCATTTCACTCAACAAATACTTACGTCTGCTTATTGAAATATCTGCAAGCGGGTCTTGATCTGTCACGGTTTGAGGAACAGGTTTTGTTTCCACTGAAACCACTGGTTCATGTTGAGTTGCCACAAGTGCAGTGCTCTGGTCCTGTCTGCGGGAACTTGTACCCTCAGTAGTTTTACAACCTGTAAAACCCGATATCAGCAATGCACATGAAACAAACACTGTAATTCTCATCTGAGACTCCTAACTGTAAAAATGGATCAAAAGCAACCCAATCAAGAACGCGACACGGACTGTACCCGTTATGGGAACACCACTTGCAAATAATACATTGGTCCCATTATGGGGACAAGCAGCCTTCACAATGCGAAGTACATCCATGTCATGAAATCACTTCTTGACATGAGAAATGACGCTGGTCTCAGTCAGCGAGCATTGGGGAAGCTTTTGTCCAAACCTCACACGTATGTCCACAAGTCAGAAATTGGCCAGCGTAAAGTCGACATTTGCGAATGGACGTTGTGGTGTGCTGCATGCGGCAAAAACCCAGTTGAAGAGTACGAAAACCTGCAAAGACGCATCCTCAAGACCAGAGTCAGGCTTTGACCAACCCTAAACTTCGCCGCAATCGCACGAGAAGGCACTCTCCAGCCCTATCCTTTTCAAAAAGGGACGTATGTCGCCACCAGTCAAAGGATGCACCACAGAGAGCCTGTATTGGGGTTTGTTGATTTTGACCGTATTCATTCGAAAACACCAGAATGAAAAACAAGGATTCGATTACAGATCAAACAAACTGACCAAGGTCATTAAATCGTCTCTCAAGCCAACGAACAACAGATGTGAAATCAACAGCGTTCAAGATAGTGCTATGGGATTAGTCAGTAAGAATTGAAGACCACTACAAGCCAAACACAGTGACAAGTCATTTCTAGCAGAACAAGTCAAATCAGTGAAGAAATGATCTGTGGTATTCTTTAATTCAAGAAACATGCTGGTAAACCCAAAAGCCGTACTTAATCTTGACCTTGCGTAGATTGTCCTAGCTACAACTGCAAGCAACACGCCATTATCTATCCTTAGACCGTTAAGATAGTGCTTATTCCTTATCTAGTTCAATTGAGTCACATGTGTACCCTTTTCCATGTCTACCCATACAAAAGGGGCACTACTGCGTACATAACCATAGGGAGGTTCATTCCAAGGCATCATAAATGGGCTATTGAAGAATAAATCTTCCAGCATTTCTATTTCTAGGAATAAATATCTGGCACGCTGGTGATTGTAATTCCTCATCCAAGTTTTCAAGTACTGAACAGACATGAAAATTCCACTATTCTGATTATCTATCAAATCGAAACAGTAATGGCACCTATCGTAACTTGTGCGATAGAAAGATCCATGCTCGCTTTTACCCGGCCACGGAGTTTGGGTTTTAATTCCTTCTTTAATGTTTCTCTTGCTGAAAAGTGACCAATTAACTTCGTAAAAACGTAAAAGTGATTTAACTACCGCTTTAATCTTTGTTGGACACATTAGATCTTTAATTGAAACCAAGTCGTACCGCACAATGTGGCGACGGCACAACCTCAACTCTATGTGTGCAGTTGGACAACCAGTCACTTTGGATGGCTTGTCAGAGTATGCTGCCAATATCAGCTTGTCTCTGTACACACTATCCAATACGATGTGATTGCAAAGCTTGTAAAGTTTAGTACAGGGTAGAATGAACCCGCTTTTTAGAGCACTATTCATTCTTTTTATCTCTTAAGATTCCAAATGAAAGGTTTTTAAAAATTCAAAAAAAGTTTCACTTTTTTATCTAAAAACCAGCATTTACCACGCTACCAGCTAACTTCCGAACTTTTTCATGATTTCAACAGCATTCTTATGGCTAGATTCAGCATATATCTCAGTCATTCTTGGACTGCTATGACCTAAAATCTCACGCGTCATTTCAATGCCATATTCTTCTCTTAATTGTGTACCTGCGGTATGACGCAATTGGTGTGGTGTCCATTGATGCTTCTCTTTCCATAACTCAACTTCCTTCACACCTTCTGGACCAATGCGTGCGTGCCATTCAGCCTTAGTCTGTAACCGCATACCTTTCCGACCTTTGACCTTTGTCTTTGCCAAATGCCGTGGCAATGGAAACGCCTTTTCACATGCCCGGACAATTGCTTGTCGGTAAGTGTTTCTTGTGTAGAACTCCTTCGGTTCCTTTTGAGGCTTATCAACTCTATTACTTCCTGGCTTATTTCCACACGACATTGGCGTCTTACGATTCGAGTGCTTCCGATGCCGATGTTCCAAAACTGCGTCTCGAGGACTGAATAATGGCTTTGAAATTGGCCTACCAATTAGAAAGGGCTTAATCACTTCCTGTGCTTTAGGATTAAGAAAAATTGTACGCTTTTTGCCAAGATGTGCGGTTTTGTGGTCTAACGGTTGATAAATCCAAATTTCATTATCTGACATATCCAGATCACAAGCACGCATTGGTAGAATCTCACCACCACGAGCACCTGTTAACAACTGCAATTGAATAATCGCCCAAATTTGCCTGCTAACATAAGGCTGTACAGCATTAACTAAATCAAGTGGAACAGGCAGAACTTTCTTAGACTCTTTTGCCGTTGTTCGTCCCTCTCGAAGTCCTTCGACAGTTTTTATCTCCTGATACACACGTACTGGTACAAACTCTTCACTAACTCCCCACTTGAACATTTTGATGATAATCTGAACTCGTGTATTAACAGTTTTCCGACGCCAACCCTTATCAACCATTAGATTGCGTACAGTCTTCAAGCAACGTGGGCCAAAATCATTCACAGGCATACTGCCATATAGACTTTTCAATATGATTGTTGCCTGCTTGACATTGTTTACGTACGGCGGTTCACTTCCGTCATTTTCGTATTGTTGCTTAACATGCCGGAAATAGTCAGCAATTAGACTTGTTATCGAAAGTCGTTGACATTTGTTGTCGAGCCAATGTGGGATTTTTCGGCCATTATGCAGGTATTCCGCAAGAACCCGTTCGTACTTCTCTTTGCTTTCAGGCGAATTGTATTTCCCTAAGGGAAATTGTCTGCCTTTGAGTTCAATAATGGCTCGGTTGGATGGTTTGTGGTGACGGTATTTGGGTATTCGAGACATGTACGTACCTTTCACTTACCGGGTAAATTACCCGATTGGGTTAACTATTCAGACCGTGCGTGGAAAATCGCACGCTGCCCTAAAACCAGGCAGTGAAGGTACTTGCGTAAATGGGCGATACCGGACTCGAACCAGTGACATCATCGGTGTAAACGATGCGCTCTAGCCAACTGAGCTAATCGCCCTACTGGGTTGGACGGATTATAACAGAATCATTTGCTGTCAGCGACACACAAGGAACTCTGCCGATTGATTGGCTTCGTCGCCTTGCTGTTGCTTGGAGTGCGAAGGTTACTTTCGGTGATACACGTAGCAGGTATAGTCGATGGGGTTACGCTCGTCAGCTGGGTGAAACTCTTTTTCGATCTCCTGCCATTCGCTTAAGTCGATGACGTTGAGATAAGTGTCCCCATCAAAACTGGCATGAACAATGGTGAGATAAAGTTCGTCACATTTGTCGTATGCTTGCCGGTAAATTTCAGCACCGCCGATGACGAAGACTTTGTCCTCGTCTTTGCAGATATCAATCGCAGCGTCCAGTGAGTTTACCACATCGACTTCATGCTGTGCCTGATAGTCGGTCTGACGGGTGATGACAATGTGACGGCGATTGGGGAGCAACTTGGCAAAGGTCTCAAAGGTTTTGCGTCCCATGATCATGCTATGCCCTGTGGTGGTTTTCATGAAATGTTTGAGTTCATCGGGGAGATGCCAGGGCATGTCGCCATCTTTGCCAATGCAGTTATTCTCAGACAAGGCCAGGATCATGGCTAGACGCATACTTGGATCTCGATTCGTTTCATTGATAAATAAGACCTGCAAAACCGCAAGCGGTTTTAGACGGCGATGGGCGCTTTGATCACGGGATGCGGATCGTAGCCTTCGATGGTGATATCGTCATATGTGAAGTCCAACAGTTCTTTGACATTCGGGTTGAGCTTCAGCGTCGGCAAGGGTCTTGTGTCACGTGACAGTTGAAGCTTGACCTGATCCATGTGATTGGAATAGATGTGGGCATCACCAAAGGTATGCACGAACTCACCGACCTCTAGGTCACAGACCTGTGCGATCATGTGCGTGAGCAGCGCGTAGCTTGCGATGTTAAACGGCACACCCAGGAAAATGTCGGCACTACGCTGATAGAGTTGGCAGGACAACTTCCCGTTGGCCACATAGAACTGGAACATGGTATGACACGGTGGCAAGGCCATCTTGTCGACCTCATCCACTTTCCATGCATTGACGATCAGTCGACGGGAATCGGGATTGGTGCGGATGAGTTCCACAAGCTTGGTGATCTGGTCATAGGTTTTGCCGTCAGCGCCTTGCCAGCTGCGCCATTGCGAGCCGTAGACCGGGCCAAGGTTGCCGTCTTCATCTGCCCATTCATCCCAGATGGTGACATTATGATCATGCAGATACTTGATGTTGGTTTCACCCCGCAGGAACCAGAGCAATTCAATGAACACCGACCGGGTGTGGACTTTCTTGGTGGTCAACAGCGGGAAGCCTTTGGCTAGGTCGAAGCGCATCTGGTAGCCGAAGATGGATCGGGTCCCAGTGCCGGTTCGGTCGGATTTGTCCACGCCATGGTCCAGGACATACTGCAAGAGATCAAGGTAAGTCTGCATGCGACTAGTTTAAACAAACGGCTTGCGGGGACAAGTTGAGAAATCCGAAGACGGGTGACGTTTTTGAAGCAATTAAAATCCCAAGTCCAGGCAGGTGGTTTGTTTGCAAACCTGAGATAAAAAAACTACTATTTGGGTCATGTTGACACTCCTCGCCCAAGAATCTTTCAGCCACTATGGCGCCGTTGCCGTCCTGATCATGATGGCAGTGATTTTTGCTGTAGCCAACCTGATCCTGACGCACCTTCTGGGTCCTCAGAAGCAAGGCAAGATCAAGGGCATGACGTACGAGTCGGGTATGAATCCGGTGGGCTCAGCCCGTCGCCGTTTCAATGTCCGGTTTTACATCGTGGCCATGTCTTTCCTGGTCTTCGACGTGGAGATTGTCTTCCTTTACCCTTGGGCGACGGTCTTCCCGAGCCTGTCTGAACACAGCGATCTGCCGATCGTGTTCCTGGGCCGCATGCTCTTTTTCGTCCTGACGACGGTCATTGCGTTTGTATATGCATGGCGTAAGGGTGTCTTCCGCTACGACTGATTCAGTCGCCAATCTCAATTTTTCTGCTACCATTTATTGACCGCCGAGACATTGTCGCGTTGGATTATTTCATTGCCAACCTGACATAAGTCACGGCATTCACGGTTGACATATTCAAACAAGGGGCAGCAGATGCGATTGATTCGATTTGGCGAAAAGGGATCGGAAAAACCAGGCATTGTTCATGACGGGAAACGTTGGGACTGCTCGGATCATTTCACGGATTGGAACCACGACTTTTTTGCCAACGACGGATTACAGTGGCTTGCTGCTCGGGATATCAGTTCGTTTCGCCAGGTACCGGTCAATGAACGCTGGGGCGCCCCGGTGGCAAGGCCGTATAAGATCATCTGTGTCGGTTTGAACTATGCGGATCATGCAGCCGAGTCCCAGTCGAAAGTGCCTGACGAACCGCTGCTGTTCTCCAAGTATGGTAATGCACTCAACGGCCCATTCGACAAGGTGCTTATCCCGCGTGATCTCAAAGCGGGGACACACAGCATGCACACCGACTGGGAAGTGGAGCTTGCCATCGTCATCGGCAAGGATGGGCAATATCTCCAAACACCCGAAGAAGCTGCCGAACACATCGCTGGCTACTGTACCGCCAACGATGTCTCCGAACGAGACTTTCAAAAAAACCGTTGTGGTCAATGGTTCAAGGGTAAAAGCTGTGACACCTTTTTGCCTTTGGGACCGGAACTGGTCACGCCGGATGAGGTTGGTGATCCCGCCAATCTGAATCTGGAATTAAAAGTCAACGGCGAGGTCCGTCAATCCAGCAACACGAAACACATGATCTTCAAGCCACTGTTTCTGGTGCAGTACATCAGCCAGTTTTTGACACTTGAAGCAGGCGATGTCATCTGCACCGGCACGCCTCCCGGAGTCGGGATGGGTATGAATCCGCCACAGTTTCTCAAAGATGGTGACGAGGTGGAAGTGACTGTAGAAGGCCTGGGTACACAAACACAGACCTTCCGCAATCAGCCGTAGGTTCAGTTTATTAATCAATCAATCTGCAGCAGACACGGTTTGCTGACTACCAACCTGACGCTGCTGTGATCGACTGAGCACCATGGCAACCAACTCGTTGACCATGTTGTTCATCTCGGATGCCTGGGCATTGAGTTCTTCACTGGCAGCAGCAGATTCTTCCGCAAGCGCAGCGTTGGACTGTGTAACCTGGTCAATCTGAGATACAGCCTTGTCGACCTGTTCAATCCCATCGGCCTGCTGTGTACTTGAGTCCGAGACATTGTTGATCAGATTGGTAACTTCCGTGATGGCTGAGTCAATTTCTGCCAACGCCTGCTCGGTTTGTTGAGCCATATCCACACCTTGTTCAGCATTGGTACATGCCTGTTCAATCAATTGAGCGGTTGACTTGGATGCTTCGGCACTGCGCTGTGCCAGCGACCGGACTTCTTCAGCGACAACTGCAAAACCCTTGCCAGCTTCACCGGCACGGGCAGCTTCAACTGCGGCGTTCAATGCAAGCAGGTTGGTTTGGAAAGCAATCTCATCAATGGTGTTAAGAATGTTGGCGGTCTGACTTGACGATTCCTTGATCTTGTTCATGGTATCGAGCAAGCGCCGCATGGCGTCATTGCCCTGTTGTGATAAACCGCGCGTCTTGATGGCGGTTTCATTGGCCTTCTGAGCATTGGATGCATTGCTGCGAATGGTGGCACTGACTTCCTGCAATGTTGCGGAGGTTTCTTCCAGACTTGAAGCCTGTTCCGAAGCACCCTCTGCCATGGATTGGCTGGATGATGCGATATCAGCAAGCAGTTCCAGCGCTTCATCCGCATCATGGGTCTGGGTGGTGATCATGTTCTGACAGGAACTGTTAAGTGTCTGGGCACTGGCGGACATCATTTCACTGCGTTGGACTTTGTTCTGACGCAAAGTCACCCAACGTTCAAGTTGCTGTTCATAAGCATTGGCGCTTTGGAGAATCATGGCCACCTGTTTGCGTCCCTGATCATCCGTGATGACTTTATCAAGTGATTCGCATTGCTGTTTGATGCGGAGAACGGTTTGACGACATTGATGCAGACTCTCTTCATGACCGTGCATCTGATAGTCTTTTTCATGGATTCGACAATCCTTGGCAAGCTGAATCAACAAGCACGCTGCTTCGGAGACTTCATTGATACGTTCAAGCGTTTGCTCGGACCTGGTCTTGAGTTCAGTCATTTGCTGAAGCTGCGAATCCTTGAGTGTCTGGCAGACTTTGATGAACTGCTGTGCATGATTGAGCATGGCTTGTTGGGAGAGGTTCTGCTGTTGATTGATCTGCACCCACTGATCAAATGCCTGCTTGTATTGATTGACATTTTCACGGGCCTGAGCAATGCCTTGCTTGTCTTTGGAGTCGTGAAGCTTGGCGTCAGTCTCCTGGATCTGCGAGAGGATGGTCTGAATTTTCTCGTGGTTTTCATTGACATACCGCGGATCGTTTCGCAGCATGAAGTTCTTTTCAATCTGGCGGCATTCAAGGGCATAACGTCGAAGCGTACTGGCATCGTCAGCTTTGTCGACAATCTCCGTCACATCACCCAACGCCCAGAATCCGATGTACCCGATGACAAAAGCCAGGCCGATCACCACACCAAAGCCGACGCCAATTTTCTTACCGATGGTCATTTTCCCAAACATGGTTTCTCTCCGCATCTGAAGATACGTGTCAAGTGCAGTTTTCACTGGTCGACGTGCTTGTCTACGTCCGTCCCAATGTCTGTTGGTATCGCGTATCGCTGTATCGTGCTTGGACCATCTGCCACGAGTTAACAATGACGCACAGCATGCAAATCGGGCAAAAGTGGATATAACTGAATAAGTAATTCCAATAACTCCATCAAAAGAAAAAAAGACCAAGCCATTGTTCATTTTTTCCGTCTTTGACAACAAATTGGACCTGCATTTTGCTGTGAAAAATTCCTTTGAGATACTCACTGCCATCTATCTTTGAAGGCCAAAGCAACAAGCTTGTGAATCGGCTAAGCTATCGGCATGACTGACTGCCCGCCCCGCCTTGAGAAAAAGTTGGTGACCCGTTTACTGGCCTGGTATGACCAACATGCCCGGGTCATGCCGTGGCGTGCGATCCGACCACAGGCCCCTAATCCCTATCACGTCCTGCTGTCCGAGGCGATGCTTCAGCAGACACAGGTTGCCACCGTGATCGACTATTTCAATCGGTTCACCGAGGCGTTCCCGACAATCGATGATTTAGCCGTTGCCGATGAACAGCAGGTTCTCAAACTCTGGGAGGGGTTGGGCTATTATCGTCGTGCTCGGAACCTGCACGCCTGTGCCAGGCAGATTGTCAGTGAGCATGATGGTGTGGTTCCCAACACGGTGGAACAACTACTCAAACTCCCGGGCATCGGTCGCTACACCGCCGGCGCGATTGCTTCCATTGCATATGATGTCCCTGCCCCGATTCTCGATGGCAATGTGGTGCGTGTGTTATCACGTTGGTTTGCGATCACTGATTCGACGGATGAGAAACCGGTCAAGGAACAACTCTGGGCGTTGGCTGATCGACTTGTCCCCGATAAACGTGCTGGTGATTTTAATCAGGCGATGATGGATCTAGGCGCGATGATCTGCACGCCCAAGTCACCTGCCTGTCTGACGTGCCCGATGAATAAACACTGTCAGGCTCGCGAGCAGGGCATTGAAGAGACACTTCCCAAACGCACGCCCAAGAACAAACCCACCAAGGTGACACATCACGTGGTCAGCATCCAACGAAAAGACCAATTCCTTTTCACCCAACGCCCTGCTGATGGCTTGTGGTCGAACATGTGGCAGATGCCAACCTTCGAAACGGTCAGCGAAAAAGTGTTGCCTGATCAGATCAAAGAACAGTTGGGGTTACAGGTTGGCAAACTCAAACAATGCCAAAGCTTCAAACACCAGACGACCCATCGCACCATCACCTTCACGCATTGGCAAGCCAGCAACGTCACCGGCAGACTCCGAAAAAACGCAGGACTCTGGCGACGTCTAGATCAGCTTGGTGACCTGCCGCTAGCCAAGCCGCAATTGAAAGTCGTTGCATCACTCCAGTAAACCGAGCAATAAAAAAAACCGCTGAATTCACAGTGAATCCAGCGGTTGGGAGATTGTTAATTGTCAGTCCCTCAGCGAATCAACTCGTGGTATATTTACTCAGGAAACCCGTCACGCGACGCGGCCCCAGGACACCGATGAGTTTATCATCAGCATCAAGTACCGGCACATGTCGGAAGTTGCCCGTTGCCATCAGGTTCAATGCCTTGGCGGGCATGTCCATGTCGTACACACATACCGGTTCGTGCGTCATGACCACACGTACTGGCAGGTCTTTGACCATAAAATACTGCTCAGCCACCTTGTCGAGTACATCACGTTCGGTGAACACGCCATGAAGCTTCTGTTCATCATCAATGACCAACGCACAGGCCACCCCGGTTTCGGCCAGAATCTGCATGGTCTTGGCAACCGAGGTTTCCAGATTGACGGTAACCATCGGCGTAAAATCCATCGCGGTCATGTCATTGTCACATAACGCTTCTTCCAACGAATCATCAAACTCCGGCGGAGAGTAATCACTCAATGGATCGGAGAATGAACCCTCTGTACTTTTGCGACGTTTTCTTCTCATCGAATCAGGCTCCTTCCCGTTGGTCCATGTAAAGTTTGGCATCGTCGATCATGTGTACCTTCACCTGGCGGGGGAAGTGATCCGCGATGTATTCCATCATGCCGCGTTGACCGGTTAAAGCAATCGCTTTGCCATCATCATCGAGCACGATCACAAAACGCATGCCATGGTTCTGCATGGCGTCGAGTACCTTGGCAATCGGGTCATTGAGTTTAACCTCGGCCCAATCATTCACCATGACGTCTTTTAATGGACGGATCAAGGCCTGAGCGTCTTCAACGAGCTTGACCAGCAGGCGGTGTTCAGTGAACTTACCCAGCGGTTTGCCCTGTTCATCAACCACCATAACGCAACCCAATCGCTTGAGTCGCATCAGACGGACGGCGGCTTGTACGGTGTCATCCGGTGACAGCGTGAGAATCTCACGCAGGTCCAGTTCAGAAACCGGATGACTGAGGATATCTTCGCGTAACCCCATCAGAGTCTCCTTGAAGGATAGTCTATTTGTTCGACCAAAACGGCTTTGGTGTCATCATAAGGCACATGCACTATAAACCTTCCGACACCACGATACAAGGCGATTTACAGACTGCTTGCAAAGATGTAAATGAACTTCCGACAAAGCGATAGATGTCAAGCTGACTTTGGGCTAAAACCTGTAAAATAACACGCCAAAACATGCGCCAATCGAGATATCACCAAAACAATCAAGCTTGGCCAAGACGCTTGCGAATGAGCGTCGCACGGGCTTCACGACGCTGTGCAGGATCAAGGTCAGACCCCATGAGCTTCTGCAGGTGAGCAGGCTGCGTCATCAGGAACAACTCATTGAGCGTCCGCATACTCACCATTTCAAGCCGCCCCATGGTCACCCCCAGACGGACTTGTGAAATCAGGCTCAGAACTTCATCGGTGCGCATGAGTCGGGCATTATTGAGAACCGCCCAGGCACGCCAGATACCATCATCAAGCAATGCCGGACGCTGGCGAACCAGGGCCTGTCGCGCCTGCTGTTCGTAAGCGATAATTTGCGGGACGACGGTGTGCTGGAAGTCAGCGAGAATTTCCTGCTCACCGCGGCCAAGGGTGGTCTGATTGGAGATCTGGAACAAATCGCCGATGGCATCGGAACCTTCACCGAACATGCCACGGACAGCCAGGTGCATATCCTTGGCAGCACGTTTGACCTTATCAATCTCACCGGTGAGTTTCAGGGCAGGCAAATGCATCATGACACTGACGCGGATACCTGTGCCGACGTTGGTCGGGCATGCAGTGAGATAGCCGTACTTCTGACTGAAGGCAAAGTCCAGTCGTTTTTCCAGTTCATTATCAATGCGATTGATCTGTTCGAAGGCTTCACCGAGTTGCATCCCGCTGCGAAGCACCTGGACGCGGAGATGATCTTCCTCGTTAACCATGATCGACACAGACTCATTGAGACCCACAGCAACACCACGGGGCAGTTCATCACCGGCTTTGGCATGTTGACGGCTGATGAGATGTCGCTCAACGAGCAGTTGGCGATCCATGGGCTGACACTCATTGAGGTCCACCCAGATCATGTCTTCAGCCAGTTGACCTTCGAGAATCTGCTGACGGCTGCGTTGGAGGACTTCCAGACGCTGACGATTGGCAGCACGATTGACAAATGGGTAGCCGGCAAGGTTACGCGCCAGTCGAACACGGCTGGAGACGACGATATCACTTTGCGGTCCAGTACCGCGAAGCCACTCACCTGCATGGTCGGTCATTCGTCCGAGATTCATAGTGTTTCGCCCCCCTCTGCGGTCCCCGATATTTTGCCGATCTCATCACGGAGATGGGCAGCAAGCTCGTAATCTTCAGCGGTGATTGCTTCGTCGAGTCGCTTACGCATGCGCATGAGTTGTTGCTGATGCTGTTCACCAAACCCGGATTGGGACGGGATCTTGCCATGATGTTCCGTGGAGCCTTCATGCGTACGGGCCAAGAGCACATCCAGCGGACGCGCAAAAGCCTGGTAGCAACTGGGACAACCCAGCAGGCTGCGTTCCTGGAACTCAGCGTAGGTCAGACCGCAGTGATCACAGACCAACTCGTTGGGGCCGGAGCTTTGATCCTGGCTGTGCATTTTGACGAAGTTGGTCAGCAGTTCGTTGATCGGTTTGTGAGCGACTTTGAACGTCAACCCTTCTTCAGCTGCGTGGTATTCACACAGATGCTTCTCGATCTTCTTGCCATTGACAATCTCCACCGAATGGTAGGTTGCCGGGCGATCGCATTTGTCACATTTGTGCTTTTCCATATAGACCTCTAACTGTCATCTCGTACATCCTGACAGCACTATATTTTAGGGCTCTGACGGTCAGGTCGCAAACAAAAGTCCGGCCGATGTGCAAGAATTCGGACTTTGCATGGCATTGAACTGTATTCATCGCATGATATGATGATTCGTTTGTTTGAATAGACGTTTTTATCACGCATTTGCCCCAGAAAGCAGTTTTCATGCAAGTCATCGCCCCGGGTATCTGGCAATGGACCATTGGCCAGCCCGAAGAACATACCCCCACCCGTCACCGTGCCTTCGAACCTTGTTTGAAAACCATGGCCCAACTGCCCAAGATAGAGCAATGCCCATTTGATCCAGCTAACTTCAAAACCAAGCCAACCAAGCGCGGCCTGCAGATTGAAATCCCACTCGCCGAGTCCGACGAACTTTACGGTCTTGGCCTGCAACTCAAATCCCATCGTCAGACCGGCAAGATGAAAAAGCTTGCAGTCAACTCCGACCCCGTGGCAGACACCGGTGACTCCCACGCGCCCGTCCCCGTGATCATGTCCACCAACGGCTGGGGCATCTTCGTCAACTCGCTGCGGTATGTCACGTTCCAATGTGCATCGAATCAAAAAGTCTCCGCCAATGCCAAAGCTGCGTCAGCAGAGAATGACATTGCCATCAACACCGAAGACCTTTACGCACAGAAACAACTCAGCGAAAAACTGCTGGTCATTGAAGTGCCTCACGTTGAAGGTGTCGAGGTGATGTTCATCGGCGGGCCGGACATGGTCAACGCGGTCAAGCGTTACAACCTCTACTCCGGCGGTGGTTGTCTGCCTTCGTTGTGGGGACTTGGCGTGTGGTATCGCGCGTTCGGTCGCTTCAATCAGGATCAGGTCATGGACATGGCCAAGCATCTGCGTGATCGCAACATACCCTGTGATGTCTTAGGCCTGGAACCAGGTTGGCAGACCAAGGCTTATTCCTGCTCATATGTCTGGGCGGATGAGCGATTCCCGCAGCCACAGAAACTCATCGATGACACCAAGGCGATGGGTTACAAACTCAACCTCTGGGAACATGCTTTCACGCACCCCACTTCGCCAATCTATGACGAACTCAAAGATGTCAGCGGTGAATACGAAGTCTGGAAGGGATTGGTCCCCGACTTTACGATTCAAAAAGCCTTCGACACCTTTGCCAACTATCACGACGAACAACTCGTCTCCAAGGGCATCACCGGCTTTAAACTCGATGAATGTGACAGCTCGGACTTCGTCTATTCCGACTGGAGTTTCCCGCTGCTTTCCGAGTTCCCATCGGGCATGGATGGTGAGCAATACCACAGCCTGTTCGGCAACAAATACATGCAGTGCATCGATTCAACCTTCCGCAAACACAACCTGCGGACCTGTAGTGCCGTGCGCAACGCTCACGCGCTGGCATCACCGTTTGCGTTCGTGCTCTATTCCGATCTCTACGATCACAAGGACTTTGTCCGCGGCGTGGTGAACATGGGCTTTACCGGTCTTCTCTGGACGCCGGAAGTCCGCCATGCAACATCGCCTGAAGATCTTGTCCGTCGAATCCAGGCGGCGATGCTTTCCCCGCAGGCTTTGATCAATGCTTGGTACATCAGCAATCCGCCATGGAAACAGATCGACCGCACGCTCAACAATGACGGTCAGATGATGGACAACTGGGAGGAACTTGAAGCACACTGTCGCGTGGCGTTTGAGTTGCGTATGCAGTTGATCCCGTATCTCTATGCTGCCTTTGCCGAATATCAACAGACCGGTAAACCGCCCTTCCGCGCTTTGGTGATGGATTGGCCGAATGACAGTGAGACGTACAACCTCGACTCACAATACATGTGTGGCGATGACATCCTCGTTGCGCCAATGTTTGCTGGTGAAGCTCATCGCGAAGTCTATCTGCCTGAAGGTCGTTGGCATGACTACTACTCCGGCAAAGTCTACGACGGCAAGCAGACGATCACTGTCACGGCAACGCTGGATCAAATCCCCATGTTCGTCAAGGATGGCACACTCTTGCCTTTGGCCAAACCGGTTCAGCACATCGAGACGGATACGGTGTTTGAACTGACACCCAGATGCTTTGGTGAAAACTGTCGTGATGCCAAACTCTACGAAGATGACGGCGTGACATTTGATCATCAACTAGGTAAGTTCAACACGGTCACCCTCACGGCGAACGGCAAACTCACTCGCGAAGGTGACTTTGACCAAGTCCGATATGTCCTGGCTGACTGATCGAAAAAAGTTGACTATTTTCCCCAAATAGATTTGCCCGCGCTCAAGGTGAATCGTAATTTTATAGGACAAAGGCCAAACCCAAACGGCGCTCAAACACGGCGTCAACCCCCGGGTGCAAAGTGGCCTGGCTATCGCTTTATCCATTTGCAGTTGATCACTGACCCGAAACCATGCGGCAAGCCCAAGGCCCGGGAAGCCCTGATTTCGGGTCTTTTTTTGTCCCCAGCCTAATTGTTGAGCTGGGGGGACAGATGCGACGTGCTTTATCGCTTTTTTACGGAATCTGCTTGCCCCTTCCGTGTTTATATCCTTAAAATACAGTCCACACTTCAATACACAGGGCATGGACTTGCCGGTCAAACAAACCGGAAGTGAGCACGGTTATGGATCAGACAACGCAGTCAAACACCCCATCATTCATTCTTGAACGTCAGAACGACATCACGATTATCCGTTTTAATCATGATTCATTCGATCGCGTCGAAATCCAGGACATCCGGGACCAATTGCGCGATGTGGTCAACAAGACCGAGCCCCCGCGGTTTATCATTGACTTTGCTCATGTCACATTCATGAGTTCGATCATCCTCGGCGTGATCATGGGTATCCACCTGAACATCTGCAAACGTGACGGCGTGCTGACCATCTGTGGCATGAATGAAATGACCCTGCGCGTTTTCAAAATTACCAAACTCGATAAAGTGCTGACCATTCACCATGACTGTGATTCGGCTACCGCATATCTTGCTGAAGTATCCTGATCGGATACATTCTGCAGACTCTCCAGATATCTCGAAACCTGAGTTTTGGTTAAGCATTAAAGGCGTTGAAAAGGGATTTGTGATTGGGGATTAGTGATTAGGACAAGGCAAAAAAAGACAAAAATAAGCCAAGAGACTTTCATCTAACAACCCAAATCCCAAGCCAAAACAGGCAATATTCTTTATCCAAAACTCAGGTTCGAACGTATCTGATCTTCTGAAAACTGATGTGACAAAGTGATTCAATCCAAGACGTGTGGTTGGAGACCACATCGGATGGCAGGATGTCTGATCAAGTTATCTGGGCTTAAACCAGATTGTTTAACTTGTTGATGATCTGTGATGCGATTCGATGAATATCATAGTGTTCCAAGGCGCGTTGATATCCCGCGTCCCCCATTTTGTGCAATTCATTTCCAGGCAGTGATGCCAAGCGTAAAACTGCTTGTTCCCATGACAATTTCTCATCGACCAGAAGACCGGTTTGTTCATGGAGCACGATGTGCTGGTTTACACTGGCACGACTACTGATCACAGGCAACCGTGATGCCATGTATTGCAAAACCTTCAGCCCGCATTTACCACTCGTCCATGGATCGTCCGTCAAAGGTGCCAGTCCAATATGTGAAGTGATAAGTTCCTTACCTTCCGTTTCGCGATTCCATGTGATAGGTTCAATAGCCAATACTGAGCTATGAAGTGCGAAATCTGCAATGATCTTGAGTTTGAGTGATGGCAATTGCTTCGCGGCATTCTCAAGATTCGGGAGGATATCCTGAAGATATTGCCTTGTACTTTGGCTACCAATCCAGACCAGGTCAATCGTATGTACCGGCTTGTCATGTGACTGATTGTAATCCTGGACATTCACGCTCGTCGGAACAACGGACGCATCCTGGCAATAGGTTCGTGCCTGATCCGCAAGATGTTCATTGCCGCACCATGCCTGATCACATTGCTCAAGCATGGCCTTGAAACGTTTGAGGCGCTGCTTCTTTTCGAGATTACCACGATGCAGGTAGATGGCATCATCAAAATCGAAGATCAGGTGTTTTGCTGCCTTTCGGAGCATCTGTCGAAACAGCCCATCATAGGTTCTGCGGATCACGACAACCACATCGACTTGGCTTGCCATCTTTAGACATTTGATACGATCAAGAAAGCCGCCGGAGACTTTTATGTGATAGGGATGCCATCCTGCTTCAAGCAGATGGGGGAAATAATTCAACGCACGGTATCGCGTTGAGGCAGCATGCTCAGACTTGCTGATGAACAGTACAGTTTTCACGCTTTGCATTCCCTGAAAATCATAACTGACATGATAAGAAGGAATGTATCAGAATAAAAAATTTAGTCCAGAAAACAGGCAAGTTCAGAATGGATCATCTGCTGCCAGTTCTTCATCACACCAGTGAAAATGTATGCCATCCAATTCGGCGACATCCTGATAGACCTGAAATATCAAGTTGATTCTGAGCAAGAATACTAATCACCATGCATGAAAAGTGCCTGAAATGCAGGTGTCCGTCATCAACTGATGCAGGTTGCCGTCAATCGTTTGCTGTAAGAATGCGTTGCCGATACAATTCTCAAAACTAAGCATGTGGGCGTAGCTCAATTGGATAGAGCAGCTGACTTCGGATCAGCAGGTTGGGGGTTCGAGCCCCTCCGCCCATATTTGCTTTTTTCTTTTCCCGCTGATTGATCTCAGACCTTTCACCCAATCACATACTCGTTTGATCTTGCCGGAAGTCACACGCATGTTGTTTACACTGGCTGAAGTCCTCGACAAAGAACCACCCTTTTCCTCGTGATTGCGATGGGTTGTGTTGCAGGTTTCCTGATTGTGGGTTGTCATCTTATCCAGCGTTGGCTGAGTCTCTTACCCATTCTTTTCTTTGGCATACTCAATTATGGATACTGGTCGGACTTTTTATTTCCTAACGAACACACCATCAGCCAATTTGTTATCAAGGAAGGTGGTTGGGGGTTTGTGATCGCGCAGAATCTATGTTGTAATCTGCCAGTGATTTTAATCATGGCAACATATTGGCGATATCGCTTATCCATCCAGAAATGCTTTCACAGTTGGATCAGTAGCCAAATAAAAAACGAACGTCCATCGGTGTGATGAACGCTCGCTTTGTTGTTCTGTATCCTGACGAATCGTGTCAGCCAAGGTTGGCTTAGCTGTAGAATTCGATAATCAGGTTCATATTCACGTCGAAAGGAACCTGGTCGGAAGTCGGGATGGCGTTGACCTTGGCGGTCAGGGTTGAGGGGTCAAAGCTCAACCAACCGGGGACTTCGTGGCCGGCCATGGATTCCATGTTTTCGCGGACCAGTTTTTCGATACCGGGCTTGATGGTGATTTCATCGCCGACCTTCAACTGGAAGCTGGCGACGTCGGTTTTGATGCCGTTGACGAGGATGTGACCATGAGCGACGATCTGTCGGGCAGCCCAAATGGTACGAGCCCAACCCAGACGACGGATCACGTTGTCCAGACGACGTTCGAGAAGCTGGATAAGAATTTCACCGGAGTTACCCTTGGAAGCACGAGCCTTGTCCACGTAGCGACGAAGCTGTTTTTCCATCACGTTGAAGTGATAGCGAAGCTTTTGCTTTTCGTTAAGACGAATACCATAGTCACGCAGACGACGGCCACGGAAACCGTGCATACCGTTCGGATTGAGCTGACGCTTGGTGGTGTGCTTGGGGGTATCGCAAATCGGAACACCGACGCGACGGGAGAGCTTGACCTTGGGGCCTGTGTAGTTGGCCATGATATTGTTCCCTGTCCTTATGGTTTCGGATCAGGGCTCCTGATGGGAGGCCGTGTGTCACTGGGGCGTGGCTACGCCGTTGTGAACACAAAACTTCAGAACCACAGCGGTTCTGCAAATTCGAGTCGCGTATTAGAGCAGAATATGATGGTCTTGTCAAACCCCATTTCGGCAGTTTACATTCGTCACTTATCGGGTGGTTTACCGATATTCTGTCAAGTGCAGTCTTTATGTTAAATCGCCAATCGCACCGCTACGCCAAACGTTTGTATACCGACTTCGGATTGGGAAGTGGCTCACTAACATTGTCAAAAGACCAAACCGTTACAATTCTGCAAAAAGAGACAAGGGTCGCTTGACATCCGGCTCACAATGCCTATTCTTGTCGGCTCACGTTCACAAATTGCCCGCCGGACCGTCGTCTGGTTATGGTCTGTGAACATTTTTTGAGCACCTACTCAAGATTTAGGAGGATCGTCATGGCGATCAAAGTTGCAATCAACGGTTTCGGACGTATCGGCCGCCTGGTCACTCGTGCCCTCAACGAAGTTGACGGTTTCGAACTGGTGGCAATCAATGACCTTGTCCCCGCAGACAACCTGGCTTACCTGCTCAAGTATGACACGATGCACGGTCAGTTCAAGGGCGATGTCTCTGTGAATGGTGACACCATCACCGCTGGCAAGAACACCTTCAAGTGCTATGCCGAACGCGATCCCTCCAAGCTCCCCTGGGGCGAACTGGGCATCGACTTCGTCGTCGAATCCACCGGTTTCTTCACCGACTATGACGGTGCAGCCAACCACCTGACCGCTGGTGCCAAGCGCGTGGTCATCTCCGCTCCCACCAAGAGCCCTGACCAGGTCCCCACCATCGTCATGGGTGTCAACGACAGCACGCTCAGCGCTGACGCCAAGATCGTCTCCAACGCTTCATGCACCACCAACTGTCTTGCCCCGATCTCCAAGGTCCTGCAGGACAACTTCGGTATCGCTGAAGGCCTGATGACCACCGTGCACGCTGCTACCGCAACGCAGCCCACCCAGGACGGTCCTTCCAAGAAGGATTGGCGTGGCGGTCGTAACGCATACATGAACATCATCCCGGCTTCCACCGGTGCTGCCAAGGCCGTCGCCCTGGCCATGCCCGAACTCAAGGGTAAGCTCACCGGTATGGCTTTCCGCGTCCCCACTGCTGACGTGTCCGCAGTTGACCTGACCGTCAAGACCGAAAAGGCCACCAGCTACGCTGAAATCTGTGACGCCATGAAGGCTGCTGCAGAATCCGGCCCCCTCGCTGGTATCCTCGGCTTCACCGACGAAGAAGTCGCTTCTGCTGACTTTGTTGGCGACAAGCGTTCGAGCATCTTCGACGCCGGTGCAGGCATCGAACTCAACAGCAACTTCTTCAAGGTTGTCTCCTGGTACGACAACGAAACCGGTTATTCCAACCGCGTTGTTGACCTGATGAAGCTTATGGCTTCCCAGGCCTGATCAACCTTTCCCCACAGGGAACAATGCTGACGTCCGTTTGAGTCAGTTGACATCGGATTGAGTTTGCGTCCGATAGATAACCGAAACGCACAGCCTGAGTTTGCGGCTGTGCGTTTTTTTGTGCGCAGGCATCGTGATCGCCAATACAAATTGATCCCAACAATCATCTGCCCGTTCGATCTCACATATAGCGAATCATCAATATCGTCTTAGCAATCTTCGCCACAACCTTTCAATCAAGATGAAATGGGTGATAAAAATACCTGAGTTAACGTCCATCTGGCAGTTATCCGTGCATACAACTTGTGTTAGCTGGCCAATTGACCGATCCAATTGGATACTTGATTTTGTGAATTGATCTGTATCTGAAATTGGGGCTTGTACCTGTGTTTACCTTTTTCTGCATCCTGTTTGGTTCGATGATTGCTGTCGCGGTGATCGTCGGCACACACATGTATCAGAACTCCGACGAACTTCGCCCCCAACGTCTCTTGCGTGCAGCCGAGGCCAAGGGGTATGGCTTTGAGGAAAACGGATCATCTTGGTTAAAGCAATGGAACCACCGCTGTCCGTTGTTTCTTGCAGGTGAAAATCGCTCGATTCACAACGTCATCTATGCCCCCTATCGTGATGTCGAATTTGCCGTCTTTGATTACCGATTCATGTATGGCGAACACACGTACAACACATCCGTCCTTGCCTTTGAGCTCAAGGACAAGAACATGCCACGCTTCTCACTGTGGCCTCGCGCGATGATGCCTCAGCATCCGGTATTGGAGCGCGAACATGATTGTGTCCCGCTGAATCTGGATGGCAACAACCATGCTGCTCAAATGCAAAATCTCTACAGCATGCATACCGCCAACGAAGGGACTGCCCGACTGCTGTTCTGTCCCAAAGCTGTCGAATACCTCACCGCCCATCCCGACTTTTTTGTCGAAGGCTATGGCAATCGCATCATCCTGTACCAAATCAACAAACGCCGCCAACCCGGCAGCATGGAAGGTATGCTGCACACCGGCTATCAGGTCCTGCGTGCCATGCGTCTGAACGATCCGCGCGTGAACTTCGAACCGGATCTGGATGAGGATGCCGTCGAAGCGCAGGAAGCATCGGTTCGCTAAACACCATCAACTTAAATCAAACTAACCGAGCTAGCGGTGGGTGCGGTCTGTCGTTGAGTTGTTTCATGAATTGCATCAATGCCTGATCTGCATCGGGACTGATGGTTGCAATGAAAAATTCTCGGTCATGCATGCCGTTGATCGTAATCTTCCAGGTCGTACCCGATCGTGTTAAACCAATCGCACCTGTGTAATGCATCGAAACGCCCTGGCAGTCTTCCTGGGCGAAAGAATATTGTGTCAGCTTGATCGTTGAGCGATATTCAGTAGCAACTCCTGCAAACGACTTCCAGTAAATCTCAAGAAATTTCTGGTGAACTCGAAATCCAAACAGAAGCGATGCTGGCAGGAAAATTGCAAAAACACCCCAGAAAATAATCTGCGTTGTGGTCCAAAATGGATGTAATACAAGCTGTTCGCCGTCCAAAACAGGCATGACGGTATAGGCCTGATACAAAGTCAGCGGAACAACAAAGACCGCCATCAACATAGCCAGCCGACTCTTGGCAAAATATCGCTGACGATTTAATTTTCGGTACTGTGACGTTGTGATGTATAGATCGAATTCAACACTGGGTTCGGTACTTGGTGATGATTCTATATTTTCAGACATGTGTTACCCCAAAAGGAATCTGGTCTGAAAGATTTTACCACCTTATCTGCCAATTTGATCCAAAGCATCAAGCAATTGTTCGAGTTCATCGTCGGGAGTAATGCGGATGCTGCCTGTGGGTTACCAGGCTCTGCCTGCCATGCGACTCAACGATCCAAATGTGAACTTCTAGCCGGATATGGATGATGATTCCGTCGAAGCGCAGGAAGCATCGGTTTGATCAGCGGGATACATGTGAGGCGGTAAAACTCAAGCCGACTCAATGCCAGTTTATTCTGTTGATTGCTTTGTATCTTTCATGATATGCAAACGCAATCTTTCAAGCTGTTCGTCAGCCTGATTGTCAATCCCACATCGCATGATCCCATAGGAGTACACATTGTTGACCCACATCAACCAAGTATCTTGTGTCTGGACTAGATGTATCTTTCCAGCAAAGGCAGTCTCAACGCCATTGCCATCTTTGATCCTAAACTCATTCGAAGAAATACGAAGTTGGACAGAATAATCTTGGCTACTATTTCTAATGTGATCCTCTGTATTCTTTAAAACCAGAATAGTGTAGAAAAAGATACAGCCCGAAACTGCCCCCAACAATAAACACAAGGCTCGGTCAACGACAGCCACACGGAATGGATCATAAGGGGGAACAAAGACTGGTGGAGTGAAGACCAAATAAAGAAACACGGGTATCAAACAACAAAGTAGCCATAAGAACATATAGCGACGACGAACCGCTTTCCAAATATGTTTGCGATATTGCGCTCGTGATTCCTTGTATTGAAAATCAACAACCAACTTCTGCGTCTCATTCATGTCAATGATCTTCCCGGTGAAAAGGTTTCCGAAAAAGATCATAACCAATCGCCTGTAACCTGGGTAGTCACCCCCCAATTTGATCCAATGCATCAATCAGTTGGTCGAGTTCATCGTCGGTGTTAAATGCACCGGGGCTGATGCGGATGCTGCCTGCGGGGAAGGTTCCGATTTGTTTGTGGGTGTAGGGTGCGCAGTGTAAGCCGGGGCGGACTGCGATGTCGAAACTGTCATCGAGAATCGTGCCGACGTCTGAGGGCTCGTAGTCTGCGATGTTAAAACTCAGCGTGCCGACGCGTTTGGTTGCATCGTGTGTGCCATAGAGCGTGAAGCGTTCGTCTTTTTTGAACTTGTCGATGATCTTTGCGACCATCTGCTGTTCGTGTTTGCAAATGTTCTCAATGCCTTGTTCAAGGACATAATCGACACCTGCTGCTAGCCCCGCCATGCCGATGGTGTTGGGGGTTCCGGCTTCAAGATAGTAGGGTCAGATGGGTGGTTGGGTTGGTGTGGAGGAATCACCGCCAGTGCCGCCTTCACGCCATGGATTGAAATGATCCAGGTGTGGTCGCGGGCAGCGATCACCGACATACAGCACGCCCGTCCCGGTGGGACCGAGCAGTGACTTATGCCCGGGTAATGCGAGGATGTCGATGTTCATCGTCTGAATATCAATGGGAATCACACCAGCGGTCTGGGCAGCATCAACGAAAAAGAGCAAGTCTCTTTCGCGCACCAACTGCCCCACTGCGGTGATGTCCTGCACGGTGCCCAGCACATTGGAAGCATGCGTCATGATCACCAACCTGGTGTTGGCTTGGATCGCTGCTTCAATGTCTGCTGGTGCAACGAAACCTTCTTGATCACATTCGACTCGGGTCAACTCGATCGCACCACGATCCGCCAAAGACTGTAGCGGGCGACTCACCGAGTTATGCTCCAACACCGTGGTGATGACATGCGGCACAGTGCCCTCATTGGCTGAGGTCCCGAGTAAACCCTTGATGCCCATGTTCAACGCATCAGTGCCGTTGAGCGTGAAGATGATACGGTTATGCTTGGCCACGTTAAACAAACGCGCGAGTTTGAGCCGCAGCGCATCGAGCATCTCTTCAGCGCGCACCGCCATGCGATGTCCAGCGCGGCCGGGGTTGGCAGCATCTTCAGCGATGAATTTGGCGATGGCGTCGGCGACGCCTGGTGCCTTGGGGAAACTGGTTGCCGCATTGTCGAAATAGATCATTCAAAAACCTTCATTACATCACATGCCCCAAGCCTGATAGTTTACGCAAGGTCGAAATCTGGCCGGCATGCATGGCCAAATGCGACGTGAGCAGGAAGACCAGAAAATCCCCCTGCTTGGGGAACCGATCAACCAGACGATCAATTTTTGTATCCGCCAGCAGAACCGACTCATCCGCCTGTTCGTAGGCTTCGGTCAACGCAGCATAGACTTCGTGAAACTTGGCGATGATCTGATCAGGTGTCGGGTAGATCGATGCATCGTCATTGGATTCGGTCCCACGTAAAAACAGTTTGTCCCACGCTTCATCACACAGCGAAGGCTTACCAATCGCTTTGAGTCCGCTGTTGGCTGAGCTGGCAATGTGACCGATCTGCCAAGCCAGGTGATTGGGGACACCCGCTGGACGCTTGAACCAGAGATTGTGATCCGTGCCATCGATGAGCAATTGAACATAACCCTGGGTGACGCGGGAGGCTTGAATGGTGTTTTGACGCATGAATGAGGCTCCTTGTGATATTGGAATGTTCATTCCAATATACCACCATCCCACCCGATTATTCCAGTACGAACCACAAAATTCACAAAACGCTCATTTTCCTTCAATCGCAACTCATTGCATTTTTGACGTCAGGCATGGAGTTTTAGAACAGTTCAAACATTTATTCTCCATCCAGTTTCTGATTTCGTCACTCCCGCGCAGGCGGGAATCCCATGGCATGCAGTAGAAAATTGCAAATTCCACTGGACTCCCGCCTGCGCGGGAGTGACGGAGGATGGAGATTAATTGCTTGCATTGCTTATGTCCCGTGATTTTCACGTCAATCTCCCCGTGGGTTAAAACCCTCGGGCTTTAATGTGCATCCGTGATCCGATGGAGGAAAATTAATTAACCTTCCGCCAACATTTTCCGGAGCATGGCAATTTGCCCAAAATGCAGGCCTGCATGAGACGTCAGCAAAAAGGCTGCAAAGTCGCCATTGGTCGGATACCGATCACGCAGACGTTCGAGCACGTTATCCGCAGCAAGCACATCATCGCTTACTTCACCATAACTGGTGATCAAACGTTCATGGGCCTTGTTCATGGTCTTAAACAGTTCGGTCGTCGTCGGTTGACCGGCATCATCGTTGTCCGGCGTGGATCCCCTGCCGTAGAGGTCCGCCCATTCCATCGGCACGACTAGTTCCTGGCCAAGTACCTTCAAACCAAAGTTAGTCGTCACCGCGAGATGCCCAATATGCCAGGCGACATGGTTGACAAACGGTGGAACAGGCTTGAACCATAAGTCCTGCGGGATGTCCACAAGAAACTCATCACCTTCGGTGAAGATTCGCCGGGATGCTGCTATGACGTTGGATCGCATGTTGATTCTCCGTGCTTGAGGACTGTCGAGAGAAAAGTTGATCTCTACAGAATCTTAAGCCCCAACGTACTTGGCGTAAATACTCTTTGCGACAGTTGGCTGTTTGGTGCCTTTGACAATCGCACGGCCGTCGGTGAACAAGGTCAACTCATACGCTTCGCCATTATCCGTTATGTGTGCCTGGAGCATAAACTTGTTGGCTTTGACCGTGCCATGCGATTCGAGACGTTTGGCGATGGTGTCGAAATTCAGTTTTTCACCGTCACTGAGTTTTTGCGTCATCTGCACGGCATTGCGGCCACAGAGTGTGGTCGTGCTTGAAGCAAACTTGCCATCAATGAATTCAAAGTTGCGTTTCTTGCAGCACTGACATTCGCCCACATCATACGCACGGGCAACCTTGAGCTGACGGACATCGTTTTCCCAAATGTCGATCGACAGCAGCTTGTCGCGCACCGCAGCGAAGTTGCCGGTGAGAACCTTGATGGTTTCGGTCACCTGGAAATTGGAGATGATCGATACAGCAGGACCAAGCACACCAGCCGTATCACAGGTCGGATTCATGCCCGGTGGCGGAGCTTGCTCGAAGATGCAGCGCAGACACGGGGTCGCCACACCAGCCTGTTCCCACGGGCTTTCACCATTGTGTGTGTGGGGGAGGATGGCATAGGTCATGCCCACGGTACCGACCGCGCCGCCGTAGATGTAGGGAATGCCGAGTTTCACCGCTGCATCGTTGGCAACGAAGCGCGTCTCAAAATTATCCACGCCATCGACGATGACATCACAACCTTGAGCAAGTTTTTCAATGTTGGTGTGATTCACATCATCGACAATCGCATCAACCGTGACCTGCGAATTGATTTTGGCGATCTTCATCTTCGCAGCTTCAGCTTTGGGGATCGCATTTTCCACGTCGGACTCATCAAAGAGAACCTGACGTTGGAGATTGGTAATCTCGATGAAGTCGCGGTCGACGATGACCAAATGCCCAACACCAGCGCGGGCGAGCATGTTGGCAATGACCGTGCCCAGCGCGCCGCATCCCAGGACGAGGACTTTGCTGGCCAGGAGTTTTTTCTGACCTTCTTCACCAATCCCGGAAAGAAGCATTTGACGGTGATAACGTTCGAGGTTTTGTGTCATTTTAATTGCAATCGGATAAACATGGTTTACAAGGCATTTTTACCACAGATAAACACAGATAAACACAGATGACAAGGCACTGCTAAACCGCAAGCGGTTTAAAAAACCAAATTGAAATTCTCATCTTTATCTGTGTGTATCTGTGTTCATCTGTGGTTTCCTGTCTTGGATACCAAAAAATAATTGATCAGCCTTCGACCAAACTTCCGCCTTCGACGGGGTCGACTTTGACGCCGTTGGACTGGAGGAACTTGATGGCTTTGTCGAGTTGCTTTTCCTTGCCGGAGAGTTCGAGGGCCATGATGCCGATGGCTTTGCCGATTGAGGCCTGGCGGATATCGAAGATCACGTTGGGATACTCCTGTGAGAGTTTCCAGATGACCGGTTCATCCTGGCAGCCACCTTCGAAGGTGAGCCAGACTTTGCGTGTTGCTTTGGACATGAGGGTTTCCTGTTGATTTTGTTGACAAATGGTTTGAAGAATTTTTACCACAGATGATAAGAAGTGAAGGCAGTTTCTCACGCCCGCTTCGCTCAAGACGCCAAGGCGCAAAGATAAGAAAAAAATTTAATCATATTCTTTCTGTCTTGCTTCGCGTCTCTGCGTCTTGAGCGAAGCGGGCGTGAAACATTGTTATTTGCCTTTATCTGTGTTCATCTGTGGTTACTTGCCTTTTAAACCGTGGATTTAGCCACCAGCGATGGCGGGGACGATGGCCAATTCGTCACCGGCTTTTGCCGCGGTGTCGAGATTGTCCAGAAAGCGGATGTCTTCGTCGTTGACGTAGATGTTGATGAACCGATTGAGTTCACCTTCGGTCTTGAACAAACGCTTGCCAAGGTCGGGGTATTGGGTGTTGATGGATTCGAGGACAGCCTTGACGGAGTCGCCGGGGATTTCAAGTTGGGACTGGCCATCGACCTGGGCGCGGAGCGCGGTGGGGATGGCGACGGGGATGATGGTTGAGGTGGTGGTCATTTTTTGACTCCTGTGAGGTAGCGGTTTTTGTGCTTGTTTTCGTGAGGTTTATGCGGTGGCAGCAGCGTTGTTGCCTTGGACGATGACTTCATCAAATTCCTTGATCTTGGCTTTGATGACCGGCGCGGCTTGGAATTGATTTTCCATGACTTCGAGAGTTTTTAAGCCGTTGCCGGTGATGCATACGCAGATGGATTCGTCTTTGGGAATCTTGCCGGATTGGATAAGTTTAATGGCGCAGGCGAGGGTGGTGCCCCCTGCTGGTTCGGTGAAGATGCCCTGGGTGCGAGCGAGCAATTTGATGGCATCGATGATTTCAGGGTCGGTTGCAGAGGCTGCCCAACCGCCGGAGTTGAGAATGTCTTTGATGACATAGTAACCGTCCGCGGGATTGCCGATGGCGATGGACTTGGCAATCGTCTTGGGCTTTTGGGGGCGGAAGATTTCTTCGCCTTCTTCGATGGCTGTGGTGATCGGATTACAACCTTGAGCCTGGGCGCCATGGATGACGGGGCTATTGTCATCGACGAGGCCGAGCCGGATGAACTCCTTGTAGGCTTTGTTGACCTTGGGCAGAATCGTGCCACCGGCAACGGGGAGGACGGTGTGCTGGGGCAGCTTCCAACCGAGTTGTTCAGCGATTTCAAAGCCGTGGGTCTTGGCGCCTTCGGTGTAAAACGGGCGGAGGTTGACGTTGACGATGGCCCAGTTGTACTTGTCGGCAATCTGCGAGCAGAGACGATTGACATCGTCATAGTTGCCCGCGATGCGAACGACCTTGGGACCGAAGACGGACATACCCACCATCTTGCCAGCTTCCAAATCATGGGGCACCATCACGAAGGTATGCAGACCGGCAGCGGCGGCGTGGGCGGCAACGGAGTGGGCAAGGTTACCTGTGGAAGCACAGCCAACGGTGTCAAAACCGAACTCAATGGCTTTGGTGATGGCGACACTCACCACGCGATCCTTGTAGCTGAAGGACGGGTAGTTGGCCGAGTCGTCCTTGATGTACAACTCTTTGACGCCAAGTTCCGCAGCAAGTTTGTCGGCTTTAACCAGCGGGGTCCAGCCGGAGTGTAATCCTGCTTTGGGTTCTCCCTCGATGGGCAACAGGTCCTTGTATCGCCAGAGAGACAGCGGTCCAGCTTCGATGGACTGGCGGGTGACATTGCCTTGCATGGCTTTGTAGTCGTAGGCGACTTCGACGGGTGAGAAGTCGATGTCACAGACGGTGCGGGGCTCGATGGGGTATTCCTGCCCCGACTCGCGGCTTTTGAGAGACTTGACGTAGGACATGGCGGGTTCCATTTCCATGAGGTTGGGGCCCCCCGGAAGTTTTCACTGGCGGGGATGAGGTGTGGCCGGTTCTCGTTCAAGGCATCAGCGTTGCGTCGCAACGCAGCTATTGTCGCATGGGTTTACATGCTGATACACGTTCAAGGCAACCCGTGACCTGGGAAGGTCACGGCTTTGGGGGTTACGGTTTGAGATGGAAATGAAAAAAGCTCCATCTCAGATAAGATGGAGCTTTCATTCGTGTATCACGTGAATGTCTGCTGCAGCTTATCTTCCCCATCCAGTTCTGCGGCGAACTTTCCGGGAGGGATTTCGCACCATTTCCTTAAGCTTTCGCTTAGGCGGTTGCGGTGGCTTCACAGGGCCCTGACCCTCGACCACTCTTGATAAGTGAGACAAATCGTATTCGGTTTTAAAGTGGCAATGTTTTAGTCTGCTTTGCCTTGCAAGTCAACCCCCGGAAAGTTCCGAAGGTGAAATTTGTATCGCTGGTGTCGATCCGTCAGATTCATTTCGTTCATCTGGCGGCTTGTGTCCCGATTTCTCAGGGTACACTCCAGGAGGAATTACCAGGCGAAGTGCGAGAAGGCGCGGTTGGCTTCTGCCATACGGTGCGTCTGTTCGCGGGTGTTGACGGCTTTGCCTTCGTTCTTGGAGGCATCCATCAGTTCACGTGCCAAGCGAAGGTGCATGGGCTTACCCTTGTCACCACGGGAGGCGTTGATGATCCAGCGGAAAGCCAGGGACTGACGACGCTTGGGCTTAACGGGCATCGGGACCTGGTAGTTGGCACCACCAACACGGCGGCTGCGGACTTCCACGGTCGGGCGAACGTTTTCCAAAGCCATTTCGAAAATTTCCATGGCTGAGGGCTTACCCTTGGTGCGCTTTTCAATTTCGTCGAAGGCATCATAGACGACGCGTTGGGCGACGGCCTTTTTGCCATCCTGCATGATGCAGTTGATGAAACGGGACAAAACCTTTGATCCGTAACGCGGATCAGGGCGAAGCTGTTCTTCAGATGCAGTGAATTTATTGGGCATTGTATTCCTCTATCAGGTTCACACCTGTTAATGCACTTTATTTACCGGGCTTGGCACCATACTTGGAGCGGGCTTGACGACGACCGTCAACACCCAGGCAGTCAAGCGTGCCACGCACGACATGGTAACGCACACCGGGAAGGTCACGGACACGACCACCGCGAACCAGCACAATGCTGTGTTCCTGAAGGTTGTGGCCTTCACCGCCGATGTAAGCGGAAATTTCACGACCGTTGGACAGACGCACACGGGCCACCTTACGCAAAGCCGAGTTGGGCTTCTTGGGGGTCACGGTCTTGACCTGAAGACACACGCCACGACGCTGCGGGCTTGCGTTAAGATCCTTGACCTTGGACTTGGCCTTGGGGGTCTGGCGGGGTTTACGTACCAATTGATTGATTGTCGGCATAATTTTTATCTCGTTAGCTTACGTAGAGCCGGGCATTATAAACACAACCCCAAGACCTTTGCAACCCGGTATCAGAAACTTTTGACGCAAAATCCATATTTTTGATCCATTTTGCCTCAATGTCCCGATTCAGCTGCATCAGGTCCTGCCCTACCAACGTTAGTCAAAGTAGTTATGATACCACGCATGAAGCCGAAAATCAGCGTCATGATTACCTGTGCAAACGCACAAAAAACGCTCTCCGCCGCCTGTGAATCGGTGATGTGGGCCGATGAAATCATCATTGTTGATTCGGGCTCGACTGACCAAACTCCCCAAATAGCACAGACTTACGCAACCAAGTACGTCGTCGAACCCTGGCGCGGGTACACTGGTCAAAAGCAATTTGGTTGCAGCCTCTGCAACAATGAATGGGTTTTCGTACTCGACAGTGATGAGGTGGTCAGCCCCAAACTTGCCAACGCCATTACGGCACTCACGCCAGAAGATCTCGACAAACACGATCTTTTCTGGGTAAGTCGAAAAAATTATGTGTTTGGTAAATATGTCCGTGCATGGGACCCGGATTGGCAGTCACGACTCATTCATAAAGACCGTGTGACATGGGTGGAACACGCGCTGCATGAAGGTCGCAAAGGTCAATCGCCTGACCGCGAAGGCAAACTCAACGGACGTCTGCTGCACAAACCCGTCGGGTCGGTGGAGTTTGCGGATTACTTCTGTGGCAGTCGCATGGATAAGCGCCTTTTGCCGGTCGCCCTGGAAATGTATGCCAAGGGCAAACGCTGTTACCCATGGGATCTCGTGCTCCGCCCCGCACTGGCATTCGGCAAATTCTACTTCATCAAACTCGGATTCCTCTCAGGCACCTTCGGCTTGATGATGGCCCAGAAAGCCTCGGCAAGTACGCAACTCAAATACGCAGCACTGTGGTATGTGCAGAAGTTTGAAAATAAGTGATCAAGACAGTTTTACCACAGCGATGCAGAGTTCAAACCGGATGTTAAATCTTGTTTCAATTCAGGCGAGCCGCGGTGTGTCACCGCGGGATTCGATGAAGTCGAAGATCAAAACACAAAATAGCGATATCAATGGCAACTTGAGCTGCGCTCAATCCCGCGTCGACACGACGCGGCTCGCCTGAGCATGATCCTGTCTTATCTCTGAGACCTATGTGATCTCTGTGGTAAAAATCTCAACCAACGCCCCACCCAAAGGCTTTCGCCATAGCCCCAAAACGCAATCCAATCGTTTGTTGACGTGCATTTTTATTTAATTCACACTAAACTGTCCGGTCTTAACAGCGTATGACGCGCGACATCAGCACCCCCGACATTCGCACGTCACAAGCCAAAATATCATTCACCCCCAGACAGGAGTCATTCATGGCTACGGTTAAATATGGCGTCATCGGCGCCGGCTCAATTGCCCAGTTCCGTCACGTTCCCGAAATCTATAACAATCCCAACGCTGAGCTTGTTGCCATCGTCGACATCAACAAAGACCGCTGCAACATGGTCTGCGAAAAGTACGATGCCAAGCCTTACTACGATTACAAGAAAATGCTGGCAGAAGAAAAGCTCGACGCTGTCGTCGTCGCCACCCCCAACTATCTCCACGCCCAGCAGACCATCGACAGTCTCAAAGCTGGATGTCACGTCCTGGTCGAAAAGCCGATGGCGACCACCCGTGCCGATGCCAAAAAGATGATTGCCACCGCCAAGCAGAAGCGCAAGTATCTGATGATCGGCATGAACCAACGTCTCATGGCCCCGCACGTCAAGGCCAAGGAAATTCTGGAAACCGGCAAACTCGGCAAAGTCCTCTCCTTCGAAACCACCTTCAAGCACGGCGGTCCGGACGGCTGGTCACAGGACGGTGCAGCAAGCTGGTTCTTCATCAAGAACAAGGCTGTCATGGGTGTCACAGGCGACCTGGGTGTCCACAAGGCGGACCTCATGCGCTACCTGCTTGGTGAAGAGTTCGTCGAAGTCACCGGCTTTATCGGTACCCTCGACAAGGTCAACGACAAGGGCAAGATCATCAACATCGATGACAATGCCTACATCAGCATGAAGTCCAAGTCCGGCACCCTCGGCACCATGACCATCAGCTGGACCAACTACGGCAACATGGAAGACAACGGCACGACGCTCTACTGCGAAAACGGTGTCATGCTCATCAGCCGTTGCAAAGAGTTCGGCGTCAAGGTGCTCTACAAGAACGGCCAGTCCGAGTTCTACAAGGTCGGCAAGGTCGCAACCAACACCGAGCAGGTCGGCTCGGGCGTCTCGGAAATGTTCACAGATTGCATCATCAACCGCAAGAAGCCCAGCATTGACGGCATGGAAGGCTACCGCGCCATCGACATCATCATCTCTGCCATGGAATCCGCCAAGACCGGCAAGGCCAAAAAGATCAGCCAACGCTAACCCCCCCCGGAAGCCCGGAAGCGCCAAAGCTTCAATTAAGCGTCCGACATGTCGATCGTTTCGTAATGACATGTCACAGAAACAACATCAAACAGGATCGTATCACTTAGGTGCGATCCTGTTTTTATTTGCATTGTCAATCAAGGATTTAGATTAACCGTCCGGGGAACATCTGAAAAAAAGATTGAATTTTTCCCAGTCAGATGGAATGATTATCAACCGCGAAGCGTTGTGTTGGGTACAGACTTGCAGCTTAACAAGGAAAGTACGCGCATGTCAGACCGCCCTGCCTTATTCAGTGTCGCTTTTTTGCTGATTGCTGGATGCCTGACGCCTGCCACACGGGCACAGGGATTGTTCGGTCACTCCCCGGCCAATGCAAGGCTTCTCTCACAACACTCTTCCATCCAACCGGGTCAGACTCTTCTGCTCGGTGTTCTGGTAACGCCTGATGAAGGTTGGCATACCTATTGGATCAATCCCGGTGAGTCGGGCCTGCCGACCAAAATTCAATGGGAATTACCTGCAGGTTTCAAAGCCGGTGATATTCAGTGGCCAACGCCGCATGTGTTTGAGATGGGTGGCATACTTGGACTCGGTTACGAAGGCCCTGCCCTGCTCACCGTCCCGATCACCGCCCCCAAACAACTCACCAGTGATGCCGTCACGATCAAAGCCAAAGTCAGTTGGCTCGTCTGCAAGGAAGCCTGCATCCCCGGCCGTGCTTCACTGTCGATCAACTTGCCGGTGAAAGATGTGACGCCCAAGATTGATCCTGCCAACGAAACGTTATTCAAAAAGACATTGGACCAACTACCCAAGCCGCTTGCTGCTGATGAGCAGTCGGTGTCGATCAAGGATCGCAAACTCACGATCACGCTGCCGACCATGGCCTTACCACATGCGGTGTTCCATGCCAGCGATGAATCACTCATTGAGTTAGGCAGCGAACAGGAAATCAACGTCAAAGGTAAGGTGACCACCATCACCGTTGCATTGTCGATGTACGCTCCCAAGACTGTCACACAGGTCCGCGGTGTCGTTGTTGCCAACCCGCATGACAAACCGCCCAAGGCCTATGCGGTAGATGCTGCGGTCAAGCCTTAACCCTCCGCCTCCCCACTGACAATTCACCCTCATGACGTTGGCAGAGTGTCAACGTAAAGTATAAAAGCTAAGACGCGTTTCATAACAAGGAGAAACACATGTCTATCAAATGGATCAGAAACCTTTCATCACTGGCTGTGCTTGCCATCGTCGCAAGCATGACCCCCGCCACCTTCGCAGGTGTCGAAAACGGCAAGACGGCACCGGGCTTTGAGCTGAAAAATGCCCATGGCAAGACTGTCAGCCTCTCGGACTACAAAGACAAGTACGTCGTTTTGGAATGGGTCAACCTCAAGTGTCCGTTCGTCAAGAAGCACTACGGTCCTGCCAACATGCAGGAACTCCAGAAGAAGTACACCGAAAAAGGTGTCGTCTGGTTGAGCATCTGCTCGTCCGCACCAGGTAAGCAGGGCCACCTGTCTGAAAGCGGCTGGATGCAGGCTGCCAAGGAACACAAGATGTCCTCCACCGCCGTGCTGCTGGATGAAGATGGCAAGGTTGGCAAGATGTACGGTGCCAAGACCACCCCGCACATGTTCATCATCGCTCCCGATGGCAAGCTCATTTACCAGGGGGCCATCGACAGCATCAAGTCCCCACGTTCCAGCGACATCAGCTCTGCCACCAATTACGTGGCTGAAGCACTCGACGCCCACATGGCTGGCAAGGAAGTTCCCAACCCCATGACCAAGCCCTACGGATGTAGTGTGAAATATTAATCATCCCGCTGGCCGTCATCCCCCCATGACGGAAGTACTGTTTTGAACAGGCGTGCATCCACCCCAGCGATGCGCGCCTGTTTTTTTTACGCATCTCCAAAACGTCAACACTTCATCCCAAAGCCGTGTCGCTCCCGCGGCATGGGTTGCCTTGGACGCTCGGCGCTTTTGCAGCGTCTCCGTGTTCAAGGCATTTTTAACCACAGATACACACAGATGACAAGACATGAAGACAGTTTCTCACGCCCGCTTCGCTCAAGTCGCCAAGGCGCAAAGATATAAAAATATCACTCATATTCTTCTGTCTTGCTTCGCGGCTCTGCGTCTTGAGCGCAGCGGGCGTGAGGCTGGTTTAAACCAGAGAATTGAATAAAAAACAGATAAACACCGATGTGAAACGCTCAGTTTCCATGTCTTTATCTGTGTTCATCTGTGGCTAAAAATGCCTTGAACACAGCAGAAGCAGAAACGCGCAAGAGTCACCAAGGCAACCCGTGACCCAGGAGAGTCACGGCTTTGGTATTTCACAAAACTCACTCCGCAGTGATGCGAAACAGCACCGGTTCTCTGGGGACCAATGCCTTCTCAACAACCTTGCCATCACATTGAAACGTTGCGTTGAATGTCATCTCGCTGAGATTGGCAGCAAAGATTAACAAGTCGTTGCCATCCTGTGCGACACGCCACCAGATTTGATCCTTGCTTTGGATATTGCTTAGCACCGGTTGCTTCACTGCAAACTGACCCATCGATATTGGCAAACCGTCAAACGACAGACCCAACGGCCGGATATATTGATCGTGCGTGGGCAATTGACCAACCGTGATCAACTTTCCGGTTTCCCCATAACGCACCAGCCTGGCAGCAACCTTGTCATGCAGATATTTCGTCGAAGGCAAAACGACCTGTTCAAACTCGCTGAGTTTACCGGAGAGAATTTGTGACTCACTGACAAATGCTGGTCGGATGCCCTGGAAAACCAGTTGTTCATAAATCGCATGCGCACTCTTTGCATAATCAAGATCATGAATCGCTGCGGTGTCAGAATACACAATGCCCACCTGTGCAGGCGTATCCTGAAGCAACTTGATTTCACGGACATGACGATTGATATTCAGCGCGGTCCGACCGACCATGGCAACGCAATCGGGCCGATTGAGAATACTGTCGGACAGATCGTGATAACGGTCATACACGCGCTCCCACACCCAGAGAATTGATGCACCACGCCCAGCGACTCCACCAATCCAAAGGTCGGTTGCGATGTGTTTGGCATGTTCGGGGATGTAGCGCGTGTCGCGGTCAGGAATGACATGATCCTCGGTGTTGATCACAGGCTTGTTAGCCATGGACGTGAGGACTTCGTACCAGAGGAACTTGGTGAGTCCTGCAACCTTGCCATCAGGTTGGAAGTACCACGTCGCATCACAGCCGTTGTAATCACTGATGGATGCAAACTGCTGGGCAGAGATACCATCGCTGGCCCAGAACGGATGCGCCATGATTTTTGCATGACAGGGAAGGTCAGGCTTGATCGCATGAATGATGTCGATCATCCATTGATGCCAACCGGAGAATCGCTCATCGTTGAACTGACACCAGTCATAGTAAATCGGCGTCTGATTGGGGACATCAAAACGGGGAATGGGAACCTGCGTGAACGCAGTGTAACTGGCATCATAAAGTTCGTTGAGATTCGCAAGATTCTGATGCTGTTTTTTCAGATACGCTGCCCAACGCTGCTGCGTAAAACGATCACGTGACGAATCGGTATACACCGGCTCATTAGTCAGGCAAATGCTATGCAGCGCAGGACTGTCTTTGATCAGCGGGATGAGTGTTTGCAGGTAGGTTTTGATGATCTTCCGGGCCATCGGATGATGGATGGCATACTTGATAAACCCACCTTTATAGTGATTCAGCTCCGGATACTTTTCCAAGGCCCAACCCGGGAAGTAATGCGGGGAGAGCAGCAGGCTGACGGTGACATTACTGCGCTGGGCAGTCTTGAGTAACGCAACGATTTCATCACAGCCAGAGTAGTCGATGAAAAAATCTTCGCCATTATGTCGCGGCGCTTTGATGATGCGATTGGGGCCGATTTCAAACTGAATGATGTTGGATGCAAAATCCGAAAAAATCGGCATGTCCTGCTTGGCGGTCCCAAAGTGACCATAGCCCACAAAAAACAGGTCCCGCTCTCTGGGCGTCGGGTCGGCATGGGTCACCGTCTTGGCAGAAAAAGCCAACCCATCAGCAGTGACTTTTGAAGTGACATACCGCTGAACATCCAGGGGCTTGACGTTACCTGCCAACAAGTCATCAAGTTCACGCATCGCCCGTTTGTGAAGCACATCCAGTTCATCCATCGCCCAACTGGCACGCGAGAAATGATCCTTGGCAATATCCTCACGGATATACGGGATAAACTTTCGGATCGTCGCCACATCCACCAACTGATCATCGCAGGCAAGGCCCTTTTCCTGACATTGGGCAACGCGCTTTTCCAATGCGGGTAAACGCTCAGCGATCCCAGAGACGCGCGAAAGTAAATCCGCTTTGCTATAGCCGGAGACCTCAACGCGCGAGGTATCGGAGAGCCCCGCAAATTGCAGGCGTTCGACATGATCACCAGCGACTTTGAGTTGACGACGGTAAGACACCACCGACACACCCATGGCAGGAATCTCAACCGACTTTTTGGTAAAGCCCATATCCAATTCACTGGCATAAATCTTGGCTGTTGGGTTAAACAACATTGCTTTGAAATTCACCACACTCTCAAGAACAGCCGTCCGCACAGCAGAACTCAAAAGCAAACTCGGTTGATTCTCAGTGAGCACGATGTCCACGAAGTTGTGCGGATCTTTGCCCACCGCGATGCCCGGCGTCCAGTTGATCCAACCCTTGCGCCCCTGCCCATCATTGTCATTGGTCAGCAAGCAAAACTTGAAACGGTCTTTGGGCTTGCCAGTTGCGTAAATCGCTTCCCAGGGGATAGCCAGTTCATAGGTGATGGTTTTGTCGGACTGCGAGCTTGCGAGTTTCACAGCATTATTGACAAGCTTGCGGGTGCCTTGCTGCCAACACCAGAGTTGCGCTTGACCATCAATGACGGTGACGCCGTACTCCGGGCCGTAGACATCGCCATGAGCAAAGGCGAACTGCACGCTATCACCCACCCACATGTCCGCGCCGGGATAAGCGACGTGTTTATCATCACTGTTGGTGATGGCAAGATACAAGTTCGCATCGTCATATTGCAGACTCAGCTTCGTGGACAGTTCATCAGGATTCGAACCGGGAATGGTGATAAATTGGTCGATGTTCCATTCGGATAGCTTGCCGTTGATCTGGACACTTGATGTTTTGAGAGCAGGATAAAAACGCTCATCGCCTAACTCCGAAACTGCTCGTGGCTGAACCTTTGCCGAACTTGCTGCTTCCGCCCATGTCATGTCTTCGAAGAAAACATCATCGATCCAAATCTTTTCGGAGAGTCCTTCAAAAATGACATGGAACATGAACTCTTTTTCATCCGGCCCCGTGGTATAGACGAAGCTCAGTTCATTCCAATCGTAAGTTCCCGAAGGCACATCGCGGCGGACTTGCCAGCCGTGACCACCACCGAAAATCATACCCGATACATTTTGTGCTTTGATGCGAAAACCCATGCGGTAGCGGGTTTGCGGGGTGACTTTGACGACCTGCAACACGCGACCAAAGACGTGCGGTTTTCGTGGACTTTGGTTGGTCACTTCAAGGATGGTGTTCTTTTCATCCTTGGGATCGGCGACGGTTTTAAAAGTCACCTTGGCATCACGCGAGATGTGGGTTTGCCAGGAATCGAGCTTGTTTTCAAAGCCGGGATTTTGAAGCAGATTGATCTGCCCCCACGCTAAGCTGGATGCGAGCAGAACGATAACGGATGCAAGTTGATAGTGCATGAAAATCACAATTCTTTGATTTTAGAGGAATCGACGTCAATCGGCGCCATTTGCCAATCGTTCTCGTCATTTCCGCGAAGGCGGGAATCCAGTGGCATTCTATTGACGCTTGCAGTTATCACTGGACTCCCGCTTTCCGGGGGCACGGGAGTGACGGATGATAGCGAATATCTGGAAGTTACCCCCGGAAGTTACCCCGTGATAAACAACCTTGTGTCTGCGTCGGTGTTTATTTGACGACGGCATACCAGTAGAGATATTCGCCGGGTTGCTGGACGACAGTCTTGACGTGTCCGTCGGTGAAGACAATGTTACTCGTGCCGTCGGTGACACTGAAGCTGTTGTAGGTCTCTGAGGAGTGATTGCGAATCCAACTGTAGCTTGAGTTCCACAGGCGTCCGTCGGACATGATGGCGCTGGTGGACATGTCGGTGCGTTTGACGGGCCCCTGGTGTGAGGGATGCCCGGTGTTGGCCGTGCCGTACTGTCCCCAATAGCTGTAACTGATGCCGTCCTGTTCGAGCATGTAATGCACATCCCAACGTGATTTGTTACGGATCGGGTCCAACGGGCAGTAGAAGAAATCCTTCTTGGACATGTAGTTTGGATACATGATGTTGGCAAAGAGGAAGGCGGCCTGCGTGAACGTGCCATAGGCAGCCTGATTGTTCCAGACGCTGTAGGAAATGTTGTTGTCTTGACCTTGCCCGGTATGTGGGAAGTATTCCTTGTGATCCACAGTGTAGACGCTGAGTGTGGTCCCCAACTGCTTGAGATTGGTCGAGCAGGTGAGCAACTTGGTCTGACGTTTGGCCTTGGCCAATGCAGGCAGGAGAATCGAAATCAGGATCGCAATGATGGAGATGACCACCAGTAATTCAATCAATGTGAAAGCTGACTTGTGTTTCATGACACAATCCTTTGGGTTCATACCGTTAAGTAGCCAATATTAAATATCGCGTGGCGATGCGACCGTCTTACCTTCAATGAAAATGCCCTGGTAACCAATCCGCTGAACCGGTGCTGTCGGACACTTGATTCGTCTTAGAACCAGCTCCACTGCTGCCCTGCCCAACTCGGCGTAAGGCAAATCCACGGAAGTCATATCAGGAACGGACAACACATTGGGTTGCCCATGAATGCCACACAAGCTTACGTCTTGGGGCACGCGCAGTCCGGCTTGTGTCAGACTGGTATGCCACTGCAGCGCCAGGTGCGCATTGGTCGTCACCCATGCGGTGACACCCTGGCGCGTGAGTTCAATGACGCGTCTTTCCGTTTCATGATCCGGTTGCTGATCCGCACCGAATGTGTCGAGCAAATCCAGTGAGATCGCAGAATCGAACGGCAAGCCCAATCGCACCAGTGACTGTACATAGGCACCAAACCTTGCCTGGGCATGTGACTGATCCGACCAGCCTCCCAGATAGCCGATGCGGCGATGTCCAAGCCTGTAGAGCTTTGACATGAGCTGACCGATGGCCATCTCCGAATCCAACTCCACGCAATCGACATTTAATCCCGGACTGCGATGCAGCACATGCACACAAGGCATCAACATCGACAGCGCCCGCACAATCTGAGGCGGATAGTAGTTGTACAAAATCAATCCTGAAAGCAGGCCGTCACGCATGGCAACAGGCTGACAAATCGGTTCATCCAGATGATCGCGATCCTTGAGCGGGACGTAGTACACCGACAGTGATGCCCCGGACGCCTGCGCCGCCTCACTGATACCCGAGAGCACCATGGATGCCGAATAGACATTGGGCGAATTGTTGGATTCATCACTCTGAACCAGAAAACCAACCTGCAAGCTCTTGGCCTGGTTGGCATGTTTCTGCTCCAGCGATTGCTGACGGTTGGGAGACAGCCGGTAGCCGAGCTTAGCTGCTGCATCAATCACCTGCGCCCGCGTCGTGGGTGGGATCTCCGGGCTGTTACGCAGTGACTTACTCACCGTCGCCACCGAGAGATTCAATTCCATCGCAATGTCACGTTGACTCACGCTCATGCCTAAATCCTAACGTATTGTTTTCGCCAGTCAATTTATGTTTAGTTAATTTTTACGAAATACACTTAACCGAACACAACTATCAAAGCTTCGGAATAGCCCTAAATCACAGTTATTAATTACCTTGAAGCAATCACGAGTTCACGATTATCTTGTCATATGATTTTACGAAACATCTACGAAAATAATGACAGTATCTCGTGACATCACACCTTCGACGCATCTCGAAGGTGGATGCGAGGAAAACCAAACCATATTTATTGCACTTATTTTAAATTTTTATTAATTGTATTTTTATTTATTTAATATATTTATAGTTTTCTAAAAATAATTCACATCTAAATCTTGCTCATTTTTGCACAAACGCCTATACTTCTGACATGAGCTGCACGATCCAAGACATTGCCCGTGAATTAAATCTCTCCACTGCGACGGTTTCGCGATCTCTGAAGCAGAATGCTCGCATTGCAGCGACCACCCGCGCCAAGGTTGCCGAAGCCGCTGCCCGCATGGGGTATCAGGGGCGCAGTCGGCGGATCACCACGCAGACCACATGCCAGCAATTCAAAGTCGCGGTACTGCTTTCCAGTGCGTCTCACAAGGACAGCCCCAATACCCTGCGTGAACTACAGGGGATACAGTCTCAGGCTGACGACATGGGCATGGCTGTCGAAGTGGATTATGCGGTCGACTACCGGCAACAACCTTACACCGAGGCCGACCTGGCGCAGCGTCAGGCGATGCTCGATCACCTTCAGAAAGAACGTCACCACGCTGCGCTGCTATTGGGTCGTCATGATCCGACGTTTGTTGCGGCATTGCGTCAGCGATTCGTGCCGGTGATCGCACTTGGATGGAAGTATCCGAATTTGGAACATGACCTGGTGAGTTCCAACAACATGACAGACTATGTCCTGGCTACGCAGAAGCTCGCTGAGCTGGGTCACACACGCATCACGTATGTCGATGAGTGTTACAAGGCTTCGTTCCATGACCAACGTCATGCCGGTTTCCTGCAAGGCTGCTGCTCGGCAGGACTGGACATCAGTCAACAGCAGTTTTTCTCAGCAACCGGTTACGACGAGCATGGCAACATCCGTGACGATGCGATTGATGCCCTGCTTGCCAACGGCACAACGGCGTGCGCCTGCGCCAATGACCGCGTGGCCTACCTGCTGCTTGACGCCTTTGCCAAGCGCAACATCAGCGTCCCGGACCAGATGAGCATCATCGGTTACGACGGCATGCAACCGGTCGGTCAATCACAACTGCGACTGGCCACCATGTCCCAGGACTTCATGGAACAGGGACGTGCTTGCGTGAGTCTGGCGCATCGTCGTATCACACAACCCTCAAGCAGTCACTGGTCGGTGAGTATCAACGGCCACTGGTCTGCTGGTCAAACCATCGCCCCGCCCTGTCGCTGAGCCTTTTTTGATCAACCTGATTCACGGAGCAAACGCACCATGATCAACTCTGCATCAACATCCCGACGATGCGGCTTCACCCTCATTGAGTTACTGGTGGTGATCTCCATCGTTGGCATCCTCATCGCCATTTTACTCCCGGCATTAGCCAAAGCGCGGACCACCGCCAAAGCCACCATCTGTGCCAACCAACTCCGACAGGTTGCGTTGTCACAAAATCTTTATCTCATGGACAGCGACGAAAAGTTCCAGGACTTCCGTCAGACCGGCGGATCAAACAAAACCGTCTGGCGTGAGTTTCTCTATCGCTATGCCAACGGCGGTCACAAAAAACAGGATGACAAAATCGGCAACACCGGCATCTGGCATTGTCCCGAATCCTTCCACCACACAGGCTCAAACGAATGGGCCAACCTCTGTCAGTACGGGGGCAACGCCATCCTCAACGGCTACTCCACATGGAAGTCACGTTACCGATATCTTGGCAACATCGGTCTGCCGAGCAAAACCATGCTCTGCATTGATGCATCGACCTATCACGGCTGGCATACCACCAATGAATACACGTCCGACTCAGGTCTGCTGAGCTGGATCAAGTGGCGACATAACAACACGGCCCAGATGGCTTTCATTGACGGCCATGTTCAAAACAACCGTTTTACCGACAACGCCATCCCGGAGATACGGTATTTCATGCAACCCCAAATGCCTTTGGATTATTAGTTGCTCAGGAACTAGCAACCAGCGACAAGGAACGCGAAAAAAGGCATACCCCTAGTCGCTAGTCCCTGATCCCTGTTTTTACGAAAGGTTTTTTCAAATGTTGATTCGCTCCTTGAGCTGTTTGTGCATGCTCATCTGCTGTCTCTGTGCCCCGACTTTCGCTCAGACCACCTTGCCTCTGGGCCAACAGGTTGTCAGTTTTGATGACCATGGCGCCTGGCAATTGCTTGATGCCGAAGGACGCAAAATCGCATCCGGCGCGACCCTGTTTTATGCAAAGGGCTGGCAGACCACCGGGCAAAGCCAGAAGACCATCACCAAGACCGGCGAGAACACGTGGTCCGGCGAGATGGTTGATCGCAATTCCAAAATCAAATCCACGTTCACCCAAACCGTCCAAGCCACAGAAGACCAAATCAGCATCACCGTCAAAGTCGAACCCCAGGGCAACATCCCCTCCGAAGACATTCCCATGATCGTGATGCGCCTGCCTCAGGAACTTCATGAAGGGCACAAGCTGAGCATTGGTAAAACCTACACGCTGCCTGCCGATAACAAATGGGGATACGGCGATTACATCAAACTGTGGCTGACCAACAATGCCATCAAGCTCAGCAACGGTGTGAGCATGTCCGTTTGGAAGCGGGGCAAAGGTCAATACGCTCGCTATGAAGTGCGTGTCCGCATGGACGGCCCCAAGCGTGACAAAGATAAAACCATCAGCCAACCGTATGAATTAACGCTGACACTGCGCAAAGTCACCGAGGAAGCTGCAGCAGCAGCCAAGTCTGATGCCAAGCAGCCTGTTGCCTTTGTCGGGCAGGTTGATGTGATCGACTCGGGTAAAAAAAAAGCGCAGGCCCCCAAGCGTGATGTCCAGGCAGAATATCTGACCAACTACCAACGTGTTCTGAGCGAGCCAACCTCTGCACGATTCAATCACACTGTCGCCCACAACTGGATCAGGCAGGCCTTGGCTGCGAGAACACAAAACCAACCCGCTGACAAACAGGTCGATCAAGTCGAAGCCTACCTGCAATGCCTCAGTGTCGCATACGACCTGGACGCACGGCAGCGGCATATGTCGCTGTTCAAACAACTCGTCGGTCCGCTGGATACCGCTTCCTTCGACATCGCCTTTGAACAGGTCACCAACCAACTCAAATCCGGGGAGCTTGATGGCCTGCTGGATCGCTGTCTGCTGACGCTCAAGCTTGCAAAAAACCTTGAAAAACAGGCACTTTCCAGCTACCAGACCAGCTACTATCCCGGGAGCATCGTCAACCAACACAGTTGGGTCAAAGCCCTGTATCTCAACGGATACAAGAAACATCGCGATGGTCTGAATGCTGGTGAACCCTACCCGTGGGACATCGCATGGGACACCGGCTTATCCCTCTCACTGGGCGGTCAGGCTGCTGACTACCATGTCGACCGCACATGGACCACCAACACATGGCATCACCAAACAACCAACACCGACATTTTCTTCTCCGTCCTGACACCGGTAACCTTGATTGAAAAAGTCAAAGACCTGACGCTTGATCAACTCAGTAGTCCCGTAACACATCTGCTCACGCCGGACAGGAACGTGTCGGTAATCATTGGTAAAAGCGATGCTTTGCCGATGCCCAAACTCAGCGACAACTGGTTTGTGCTGCGCACCGGCAAAGGCGTTCTGCTCTGCTTCACCGGCAAGCAACCTGCAGCACTGCAAAACACCAACAAACAAATCCAACTCACATGGAAAGAGCAAACCTACCTGGCCATGCTCGCATTCCCCAGCAGCATCGGCACCGATGATCTGATCCAGCAGGCCAACTTCTGGCAGGACATCGTCATCGCCCTGCCGACCCAAGCCATGGAGATTGCCAGTAACAACAAGGTCGAATACCGCTATCAATACCGAACCCAACAGGACGATTGGCAATCACAACCTAACCATGTCAGCCCCGTCCCGCATCTGGCGGTCCTTGCAAACGACAACGACTTTCACAAGCATACCCTGGCAGGCAATGATGTCTTTGCTTACATGAATGGGAAACAGGCAACATGGTCGACAGCTCAAATCAACAAGCAGCCGATGTATCGCGGTCTGAATGACGATGCCAAACACCTGATTAAAGACGGGCGTGCTGAGCATTGGGTTTCGCTTGGCGCTAACTCGGTTCGACTTTGCATCTACCACCAGGACGAAGACCAGCACGGCTATGACCTGTTTGACGGCGCGTTAAAGCAATGCCACAAGGTCGGCTTGAAAGTGCTGGTTGACCCGCATGATTTTGTTTACAAGACCACGCGCAAAGGCTTACCCACGGATGCTGATGCGCCGCAGAAGTTCGCTGCCATGTGGGAAAAGCTGGCAACCATCAGCAAGCAATACCCGGGCACGGTGATTGGTTACGACCTGTACAACGAGCTGCGACTTAAGACACATGAGTGGGACAAATGGGCACCAATTGCAGAGTTGGCGATCGCCCGGATTCGCAAGGTGGACACAACAACACCGATCTATGCTGGCTGCACGGACATGTCCAATGCCACAGGGTACCACGCGACGAAGTTGCTCAGTGATCCAAACGTGATTTACTCATTTCATCACTATGCGATGCACAGCTTCACGCATCAGAATATTTTCCGACATAAGCCGCGTGAAGCGTTTGTGTTCTATCCCGGCTGGACCCCGCTCATCGACTGGGGTGCCAAGCAGACATATGGTGATGCGGAATTGTTATGGTGGGATCGCTGGTCGATGGCAGCATCCGTCTATCCTGCGCTGAAGTTTGCAGCAAAGAATAAGGTCAACATGCACTGCGGTGAGTTTGCGCCGGTCGGCTGGTCCAAGCCCCGTGCAGCAGAGGCCTCCATGCTCTGGACCATCGATGCGATGGATCTGTTCGAACAACGTAACATCGTCTGGCATCTCTGGAACAAAGGTTTTGGCCTGACCATCGACCAAGTCAAAGACAAAGTGACCGACGTCTGGCAGACGCGTAATCAACCCTACCAATTGCCTACTCAATAAAGCGATGGCAACTCATGTTAGAGCAGTTCGAGTCATTTATTGCCAGACAGAAATCTGATTCGTCATTCCCGCGCAGGCGGGAATCCAGTGGCATGCAGTTGATACTTGCAAGTTCCACTGGACTCCCGCCTGCGCGGGAGTGACGGAAATAGTCGATTGTTTAATGAGATATCAGGACCTGCTACCGGTTTTATTCAGTTGCCTGCAGGATCAAACCATCGTCAACCACGTTGTCCTTGACCGTCACATCCTCCGACGGACCGAGATGAATCAATGGCAACGTGGCATCACGATCGGCATGGCCCTGTTCAAAGCGGTTACCTGACACGGTCACGCCTTTGGCATTACTCACATCAACGGCGACACCATTGACGCCCAATCCCGGACCGGCTTTGGCGCCGTAGTTGAGAAACGTGTTATCCCGAATGATCACATTACGATTGGCCAGCCCCTTGGCAGGTGTCCGATCCATCGCGGTGTTGCAGATGAACACATTGCTGAGGCGGATATTCTCAAAAATATTGTTGGCAATGGTGAGATTGCGTACTGCGGGACCTTCCAGGAAGGTGAATTCGTGTCCTGCAAATATCGCAGGTCCATTGAGATTGCGGAAGGTGTTGTGCTCAATGCGAGCATCGGGCGCACGCATGAGTATGCCACGGACGCGGTGATTTTCAAAGACATTGTGATGGACGTAAGCATTCTTGCCACACCGATCCAGATTCAAAACCAATGTCGGGATGATGCGTTCTTCGACAGGCAAACGGACTGGTGCGATGGCTTTAAAGGGTGGGCCGATCTCCAACTGTGTTTTGAGTTTGCCCACCGGTTCATTGAGTGTCAGTGTTACGGCATTCAGATCATCCTTAAACGGACCGATGTAGGATGACTTGACGGTGACCTGCTGCATGTATTGACCGGTATTGCCATCCACAAAGACCAGACGATCGCCGGGTCGGAAAATCTGCACGTGCACCACGAGTGTGGTCGAATCTTTTTGATCCAATACCCGTGCAAATGAGCCACCGATGTTCACCGAGTCATCATCCATCCCCTGGAAGTGACAGTAGGCAATCTCCGGGCCGACCTTGTTGTACTTGCAATGCACCCCATCGGCATTGGTGGTCATCAGGCGATCCGAGCCAGCAGGCGTAGCAATATCACAGTGTAAAATTTTAATCGCATCACAGTCCCGGAGAATAAAGCCGCAGGACGGTGCGCTGTGAACCGTGACATTTAACGCGGTGCAATTGGCCGAGTTCTTGAACATCACCGCACCACGAGGGCGGCGGGCAATGATCGCAAACAGGTGATGGTTCGGTTTTAAGTCTTCGAGTGTGTTGGATGTGATATGGATTTGCCAACGGCGATCGCCCAGTGGTTTAAGGGTATTGAGCCGATACTTGGCGACGACTTCATGATCCAGATGACGGGTCACCGGGTCGAAGATCATCATACGCCTTGCCTGAAGCTGCTTGTGAAAATCCTCGCGAGATAAATCCGCATAGCCATCCTGAATCTTGACGGTGACCAGCTTGTTTTCCAGATCAACCGATTCAATCAATCCCTGTGTGAACGGCAGCGGATCATAATCAATCGACATCCGCTCAATGGTGACATTCTCTGAATCAAGCACTGTCACGCCTTGCTGATACACATCGGCCATGATGAGCTTGGTACCCGCTTGCCCGCGAACCGTGAGGTTCGAAGCACTGGCAACAAGCAGATGTCCGCCCTCGGTCAGTTCCTTGGGATCACCGTTTTCATCGGTCATCTCGCGTTTGAACGTCGCTGAGTGCGTCGTTGCCAAACGATAGGTCCCGGTGGGTAGCAAGACCACATGGTCTTGACCGGGTTCTGCCTTGGCAGCATCAATGGCTTGGGCGATGGCAGGACTGTCATCATGGATACCATCACCAACCGCGCCAAAGTCGCGGACATTAAACACCTTTGCCTGCAGTGGCAAACATGCACTGAAGATGAACAGGACTGTCACAAGTGACAGCTTGGGCAAGTATGCGTAATGAATTTTCATATTGATGATCTCAGTTGAGTGTCAGATCCAGGGTAATGGGATTGTCATCGGGATTGAGCGTCTGGACGTGACCGTCGTTAAAGACCGCATTGGATCGTTCGTTATGCCAGAACGCACCGATGTTGGTTTGCGTGCCGTACCAGTTGTTGCCGTTGCGGATGGCAAGATACACTTCGCCTGACCCATTTATCTGGCTACTGGTCGGTCCCAACTCACCAAAGAGCATGTGTTTTGACGGACCGGCATCGCGGCTGGCGCTCTCAGGCTTTACAAAGAATAACTGAGGATTGGCTAAAGGGTCAGCAACCAACGCCGGTGATATGAGATGAGGTTGACTGCCACTGGGTCTTCTCACGCCAACGCGACCAAACGCATTCTGTGCATAGGATCGCGTCCCCGTCCCACTCCCGTACTTCACGGTCGAAGGACAGCTTATGACCTTGGCTTGTGCCAGCTCAAAGCTTTCAGTCAATGATGTTGGCTGGCGGTTATCACCCAAATAAGGGCGCAGCGTATGCCACCAGACATTCTTGTTGTAGTTTGCCCCATCGTCGCTTCCGATGCGTGCAGCGGTGAACCAGTCAAAGTCCGCTGCGTAGGCCATTTCCCCGTAGCCCATTTGTCTCAGTGTTGAAGCGCATTGCGTGGAGCGTGCCTGCTCCCGTGCTGATCGCAAGGCCGGCAGGAGGATGGCAATAAGCAGACTGATGATCGAAATCACCACCAGTAACTCAATGAGTGTAAAACCGCATCGCGACATTGATTTTGATGTATCGTGCAGGGACTTCATACTTTTTTCCCCTTGTTTTCAGGGACAAAATCGCGCGTTGATTCACCAATGATCACCTCGCAGATTTCAGGTTCCAGATGCAGACTCGATAGAACTGGCTTGCGGTCTGCCAATAGCCATTTGATGGCCAATTCGACATTGCCCTGTGACGGGCTGGCGTTAACGGTGGTCAATGACGGGATCATCAGTTGGCTACGTTCGGGTGCACCAAACGTCCCAACCGCGATGTCACGTCCGACCTGCAAGCCAGCATCATGCAACGCACGATACACCCCCACCGTAGGCTGAGCGGTCACGCAGAAGAGCGCATCGGGTTTGCCGGACTTGTCCTTGAGCATGCGTTGGGTCAGTTCGTAAGCGCGCTGTTCGCTGATACTCACTTCGGGTTGATCGTAGCGCCAGAGCTTGCCGGTCATGCCACGGTCTTTGAGTGCTTTTTCCCAAATGCTGATGCGCTTTTCCGTTGAGCCGATCGAGCGTTTGACCTGCGTACACAAGGCATCCACACGGCGACAACCCCGTGACTGAAAATGCTCAACCAGTCGGTCAATGTTGGCAAAGGCCCCGCCATCCAATCGCGGATGCCCCATTGATGTCAGGTCATACCACATGACCACGACGCGGCCGACCATGCGTTCGAGTTGCTGTTTGAGAAGCGGTGAGAGTTCCGGTGGCGGGATGATGAAAAAGCCATCAAAGTCCGCGCCCAGGGTTTCGGTGATGAGTTTATCCTCACCATGCACATAGCCCACCGGCCTGACATTGCCCCCCATTTTTTCGACGACGTGGTTAATCCGGTCCAGCCATTCGAGAAACGCAAAGGATTCCAGCGCAGGCATGATAAAGGCAAAACGCGGCTCGTGACGCTTACTCTTACGTGGCCGGATGATCTGCATGCGACCGTTTTCAAGCTGCTGCAGTTGGCCGGCCTCCGCCAGATGTGCGATGGCTTTGCGAGCAGTCATGTAACTGACGCCCACATCGCTGGCCAATTTCCGCGCACTGGGGAAGGTGTCCGTGGGGTAGTCGCCCTGCTCGATGCGCCGAGTGACCATCTGGGCAATGTCGGTGTATTTGGGTTGCATGGTTTATCTTGCTGTGGACATTTATATCATTTTTAGTATATGCCATTTTTAGTATAGGTCAACCCAGCCGTGTAAAAATATTCTCACAGTCAAGACGTGGGAAAACACCGTCTTGACAGCCTAACTCAACAATAAAAAGATGTTACAGGCATCAATGAGAATCAGAATTATTCTGCAAGCTGACCGGATGGTAGCTTGGGGAGCGTTGGATCGTCGTAAGGTTTTCGTGCCTGATACATTGCCAAGCGCGACTGCATGGCTTTGACGAGTTGGGTAAAACCGGCCTGCTGTGCCAAGTCAATGGCATGTTGCTGCACAGAGACCGCCTGGTCAAACTGCCCTGCCCGGGCGGATGCGGCTGCCAGTGTGTCCAGATAACGCGGCGCGCGATTGCCGGTGAGTTTACAGATGCCGATGGCAAGTTGTTGTGCTCGCTGCCCCGCCTGCACACCGGCATCCGGTGAGGTCGCCAGAATCCATGCCCAGTAATTGATCGACTCCACGGAGGCACTTTGCTTCTGACGTGCTGACTTGGCATACCAGTCGATGGCTGTGGCGATCTGACCACGTTTTTGAGCAATCACCCCCATGCGTTGATAAGCCTCCGCTACAGTCGTTGGATACTTATCGGCACCTTGCTCGTAGGCAGCCAAAGCTTCGGCATGATGCCCCATGCCTTCGAGTGACCGGGCATGAGCCATCCAACCCTGCGGCGAATGGAGAAAGCGCGGTTGCTGCTGGTAGACCTCAACCGTCTTCTCAAAGTATGGTACAGCTGCAGCCAGATCACCAGCCTGTTCCAAAGCGACCGCCTTGCCAAAGAGCGCCCGACGATCATCGGGCACCTGCTCCAACACCACATCAAAATGCGCGATCGCTTCAAGAGGTTTGCCCAACTCCATCATAAGTTGGCCCATGTTCAGGCGGGGCTCGATGGCATCAGGTGTCCGACGGATCGCTTCATCCATCAATGCTTTAACCTGATCAATCTCACCACGCTGGCGCAGAATCAATGCCAGATTATTCCGGGCAAGCCACGCATCCGGATTGGTTTTGATCGTCGCACGCCAAAGCGATTCAGCGTTGGTGTAATGCAATGTCTGCATCATCGTCAAACCGACATACACCAGTAACACCAACACCGCTGCAAAACGCACACGCTTGAATAACCGACTGAGTACCAATGCCATCAACACGCAAAACCCAATGCTCGCGTGATACTGAAAATGATCGGCTACAAACGAGTATCGAAACGGGAAGACATCGACAAACCCCAGCGCCGGGAACAGCGTCCCCACAAAACACAATAGACATGCTGCGATCGTGCGTTTACCTGTCTTGATCCCATAAACCACACTGCCCAATAGTACCGCCAGGACACCGATTGGAAACAGCCACTGCCACCAGATGTCCGACGCGATGTCCCAACGTGGGTAAACAAAACTCAGGTCCATCGGCAAGAGCAACTTGCCTGCATAAAAACTCACAACACGACCGGCAAGCAGAAAACGCTCGACCGCGTCATGACTCCATTCGTGACCTTCAGCACCGACATGCGTTTTTTCAAGCCATGCGGTGAGCAGCCCCATGCCAATCCCGATTGCGAAAAACGGCAGTGTCGGCAGCAAATCCGTCTTGATCTTAAGCCGCCCACGCTGTTGCCAAAGGATCACCAGCAGCGCAGCAGGCAGCGTCAATACCACCGTCTTACTGAGCAGAGCCAACACGAACAAACCAAACGCCAGTAACCAATGACGCCAATGACGCGATTGATCAAACCGCAAATACAAATGAGCAGCAGACAGATAAAACAGGCATGAAAGCACGTTCTTGCGTTCGGTGATCCATACCACCGACTCCACCTGCACTGGATGTAACGCAAAAATCCCCGCAGCGATCCACGCCCAATACCGTGGCATTTTGAGTTTAATCAGCAATCGCCAAAGCAATAGACAACTGCCGATATGCAGCAGGACATTGACGACATGATACCCCGTCGGATGCAACCCCCATGCGCGATACTCCAACCAGAACGTGGTGTGGACCATCGGGTAATACTGCGGGATGGATCGTGGGGAAAACCAGATATCCACCAAGCCATCAAAGCTGGTCAACGTCTGATTCTGCGTGACATAGTAATCGTCATCCCAAATGTAGCCACATTGGAGAACGGGGACGTAAGCCAGTAACGTCAACGCAATCAATACCAGCGCGTAACGCTGCTGGCATTGTGATGCGCTCTGAGAATCATCAAGTGTCTGGTTCATTGCGGTTTCGAATCACGCTAAACCGCAAGCGGTTTGCTGTCACATGCGCCAATGGATCAGATATCAAAGTACATGCAAAACTCAAAAGGATGCGGGCGAATGTCCAACTCGTTGACTTCGTTCTCGCGTTTGTACTGGACCCAATACTTGATGACGTCTTCGGTAAAGACTCCCCCCTGAAGCAGGAACTGGTGATCTTCCTCCAAAGCGACCAACGCCTGATTCAACGAGCGTGGCGTGCAGTTGACACCAGCAAGGTCTTCGTCGGACATCATATCCATGGAGATATCCAGCGGGTCGCCCGGATCGATCTGATTTTGAATCCCGTCGATCGCTGCCATGAGCATGGCTGAGAATCCCAGGTACGGATTGCACGAAGAGTCAGGACAACGGAACTCTAAACGACGCGTGCCTTCGGTGCGTGAGTAAACGGGGATGCGGATGGCAGCCGAGCGATTACGCGACGAATACACCAGGTTCACCGGCAGCTCATATCCGGGGACCAATCGCTTGTAGCTGTTGGTGGTCGGGTTGGTAAAGGCACATAACGCACGGGTGTGTTTGAGCAGTCCGCCAATGGCATAAAGTGCGGTCTGGGACAAGCCGCCGTAGTGCCGGCCGGAGAAGACCGGTTCGTCACCCTTCCACATGGAAAAGTGCGTATGCATGCCTGAGCCGTTGTCCATAAACAATGGCTTGGGCATGAAGGTCGCGACTTTGCCATACCGCGCAGCCACGTTCTTGACCACGTACTTGTAGTACATGCAGGTGTCCGCCATGTGCAGCAGGTCCTGAAAACGCAGGTCGATTTCCGCCTGACCGCCTGTTGCAACCTCATGATGATGGCCTTCGACCTTGATCCCTAACTGCTGCATTTTTTCGACCATTTCGGTCCGCAGGTTTGCACCACGGTCAACCGGGGACATGGGGAAGTAACCTTCCTTGAGTCGAATCTGATTGCCGAGATTGCTCGGATCTTTGCGACCGCTGTTCCAGATGCCTTCTTCCGAGTCCACGCGGTAGGTCGCTTCATTGACGGTCTGGTCATACCAAACGTTATCGAAGATAAAAAATTCCATCTCCGGGGCAAACATCGCACGGTCAGCAATGTCGGTTGAGAGCAGGTATTTTTCGGCCTTGCGGGCGATGGATCGCGGATCGCGTGAGTATTCCTTCTTGGTAACCGGGTCCTTAATATCACAGATGACCGACAAGGTTGGATGCTCAAGGAACGGATCAATGTGCGCGGTCTCTGCAACGGGGACAAGGAGCATGTCAGTTTCGTTGATGGCTGTCCAACCCCGGGTTTCCGAACCATCGAAACCAAAGCCATGCTCAAAGGAGTCGGCCTTGAATTCGCTGGCAGGATAAGTCACATGCTGCCAAATCCCGGGGAAGTCCATGAAGCGACAGTCAATGTAACGTACTTTCTGATGTTTGATCAGTTCCATCACCTCTTGGGGCGTCATGGCACATCCTCTCAATGGAATCCGTGTATACCTGCTGAATTCAGTTGCCTGATGATACCGCCGAAGTGGGTTTGATGCATGTCGTGTAGGTGAAAATCGCTGCTGGAAATACCGCATCGATACGACGCGGCTCGCCTGAACTGTATCTGTCTTCGACTGGAATTATTTCTGGCCGACGATGGTGATCCCCAGCTTGTCCGCCAGGGCGATGAGTTTGTCCTTCTCAGCCATGATGACTTTGCCAGCCTGGAGGACCAGGCAGGTCGCGCCATGTTCCTTGAGCAGTTCGATGGTCCGCATACCAACAGTGGGGACGTCGATGCGCATGTCATGATTTTCATGCGCCCCCTTGAGCATGGTCCAACCGCCTTTGCGACACAGCTCACCTGCACGTTGGATCATGCGGTCGGTGCCTTCGATGGCTTCGACAGCGATGACCATGCTCCGGTGTACTGCCAGAGATTGGCCGATGTCCAGACGACTGATGTCGCAGACTTTGTCCCAGCCGTAACGAATGTCCGCCCATTGGGTTTGGGTGGGTTGTTGTTGGGTCATCACGCCTTCGTCTGCCACAGCTTCGGGGATGAAGGTGGTCTGATCCATGAGCTTGATTCCTTTTTGTTGCATGGTGTCCGCCAAGGCGCCGAGGATGGCTGCATCACCACGATTGTGTTTATGCGAGCCAAACCAGATTCGCGCGGCCACCATGTCCGGCCACATGCGGATCATCTGAATCGGGTCGAAGATGTTGACCTTGTGCACCTTGCCGATGAGGACCGCCTCGTCACAGCCCCAGCGATTGAGCTTGGCAAACCACTTGCCCAAGTGCAGTGCACCGGCGTAGCAAAACTTTTGACTCATATCCTTGAGTTTGGGATCGCAAATACCACGCATGCCAATGCAGGCCACGTTGTAACCCTGCGCCTGCATCCCGCGCAACGTCATCTCCGGCAAGTCCCCTGCCCCAGCAACAAGTCCGATCCATCTGGTCATGTCGGACATGATAGCAGGTTTGGCTTTGGGATAGTCAGAGCACTTGGCTTGGTATGAGAGTCACAGAGGCTCAGAGGTAAATCCGAGATCAAAGCAATCCAAACCACTCTTTTCAAACTCTGTGTCTCTGTGGTGAAAGACCATCGACAACCGCAGTCAGATCAGATGTCTTTCCAGTTGCTGACCATTTCTGCCAGCAGGCGGACACCAAAGCCGGTTGGGCCTTTGACGAAGGGCAATTTGTCATCCTTGATGTCGGATGTGCCTGCGATGTCCAGATGCGCCCACGGGGTCTTGGGCATCGCCGTCGGCGCTTCATCACCGACGAAGTAGGACAGAAACGCAGCGCCCTGGATCGGGTGTGCATCACGCACGCCGACGCATGAGTTGACGATGTCACTGTGCGTGCCCTTGAGCATGTCGCGGTGTTCCTGCCAAAGTGGTAAACGCCAGAGACGTTCGCCTGCTGCTTCACCAGCATCAAAGACCTGTTGATGCAGTGATGAATCATTGACCCATGCGCCTGCACAGAAGCTGCCCAGCGCGACGACGACACCGCCGGTGAGCGTTGCCAGATCGATGACTGCCTGGGGCTTGTAGGTCTTGGTGCCATAGGCTAAGGCGTCCGCTAAAATCAGGCGGCCTTCGGCATCGGTGTTGGTGACTTCCGCGGTGACACCGTTAAAGAAGGTGACGATGTCATTGGGACGGTAAGCAACCGTATCGACCATGTTCTCTGCTGTGGGAACCAGGCCAACGACGTGGACGTTGAGTTTCAGGGCTGCGATGGCCTGCATGGCGCCGATGACTGCCATACCACCACACTTGTCGTACTTCATGCCCATCCCGCCACCGGGTTTAAGCGAGTAGCCACCAGTGTCGAACGTGACAGCTTTGCCCACTAGCATGATCGGCTTGGAGTTTGCTTTGGTCTTGGCGGGTTTGTGTTCCATGCAGATCAATGCAGGCGGTGTTGAGCCCCCCTGTCCGACTGCGACAAGTCCGCCCATGCCCAATGACTTGGCTTTCTTGCTATCAATCACCGTGCATTTAAGTCCGACCTTGCGACTCATCGAACGGCATTGCTTGACGATGTAATCAGGGTTGGCAACATTCGGCGGGGTTGCAGCAAGTGTGCGGGCAAAGTTCGTCGCATCACCAACGGTCGCGCCATCCTTGGCAGACTTGAGTTGTTCCTTGGGAACTTCAACGGTGAGATTCATCTTCTTGGCTTTGTCCGATGCGTTGACTGCACCCTTGTAACTATCAAACGTGAAGTTGGCGAGGGTGAAAGATTCACCAATCGTAAAGCCGAGCCTGGCATGATCGACCGAGCCGTTGAACACCGGCGCCATCTCGGTATGCACGCGGGTCACGGCTGCTTCCTTGGCCAGTTGGAGCACTTTACCAAGGCCGGTCCGCAGGGTGTCATACTTGAAGGACTCACGCGAACCCAGGCCGATGAGATAAAGCCGGTCAGCACCCTGCATCGGATACAGACAGGTGACTTTGCCTGATGCAACGGTGAACTCATCACGTTTCATGGCTTGACTCAGACAGCCACCCAACTCTTTATCGAGCACCTGGTAGGCACGCGGGAGTTTATCCTGCTCCTGGAACAAGGCGATGATCAACGCCTGTGGTTGGGATTTGGAGACCGAAGAGGTGAGGGTGATTTTCTGATACATCGTGCAAACTCCGCGCTAGGGTAACTTCAGGTCAACAAAGAATAATCGCATCAGCCGGTCAGTAGCAAGTCAATGTCAGCGTAAAGCGTTACAATAAATCCCCCACCAACACCGTTGCATGTCTTTGGTCACATGGCGGTGAATCCTGTTCGGTATATGGAACCGTGTTGATGTCTGAGGATACGCAAACGCTGATCCAGATGAGTGTGCTGCTGCCAGCCGGACTGGCTGCGCTGTTCATTCTTTTTAAACGTGGTTGTCTTTCTGCCAAATCGCTTGAAAACCGACGGATCAAGCAGACCGGACTCCTTGGCGTGGACCTGCTCATCGGTCTCTTGCTGCTGGTCTTTGGCATGTTGCTTGTCTCCGTGGTCGTTGGGATCTTGCAGACCGATCCTGAGAGTCCGCGACACTTGGCTGCGATGCAACTGATCATGCAGGTCTGCACGTTCGGTCCGCTGATCGCCTTTGTGATTGCGCGCATATATCACGCGAACCATCGGCTTGGTGATCTGGGTTTGTCACTGCACGAACCAACGCATTGGAAGACGGGTTTGTGGGCAACGCTGCTGGGTATCCCGGTGTTGTTTGCAGTCAGCAGCCTGGTTGCGTTAATCACCAACCTGATGGGCATCCAAACGCCGGAGATTGCGCACAAGATGCTGGTGACGATCAGTGAGACACGGGATGTTGTCACGTTGATTCTGCTGCTGACGAGTGCGATTATTTTTGCACCTTTTCTTGAAGAATTTATCTTTCGTGGCTTTTTGCATCAGGCGATACGCGATGTCATCAGCGTGGACACGCCGTGGTTGAACATCATGCTCTGCAGCGCAATCTTTGCAGGCATTCACATCTCCGCTGCACAGTGGCAGACCTTACCTGCCCTGTTCATACTCGGGGGCATCCTCGGCTGGATGTACGAAAAGACTGCCAGCCTCTGGCCATGCATCATTCTCCATGCGTGTTTCAATTCGCTGAACATTGCGATTGTGTTGTTCTTGATGTGATGAGGTGGATTAAAAAAGATTGAGCAACACACATCGTGATTTTTGAGAACTCACTTTAATCTGTCATTCCCGCGCAGGCGGAAATCCAGTGGCATGCTGTTGACGCTTGCAAGTGCCACTGGACTCCCGCCTGCGCGGGAGTGACGGACCGTGACAGATCAACATTCGTATTCAACAACGTAAAAAAGCCGTGGTTCACATGAACCGCGGCTTGATTAATTCTGTCGCTTAACTGCGATGATCAGTTAAGCGTCTCAACAATCCAATGCTTGGCCTCACTGTCTGCGTGCGTCACCAGTTCGCGAGACATGTTGGCGGTGTGACCGTCGTAAAAGACGATGCTTGCGGTGTCGTTATGACGATATGCAACGCGGTCGGTCGGACCACTTTCGCCGGTGTAGCCGGTGCTCTTGTTGTACCACGGATTCCAGCATCCGAGCACATCAAGGAACATGATCTTGTACTGAGCCTGAACCACATCCGTCAAACGAACGGTAATCGCTGGCACCTTATTTGCCCAGAAGGGACTGCTGGTGGGCATCTGCGAGTTGTAGCCATAACTCATCTGCAACTCGGCATGGCCTGTGCTGTTGATATTGTTCTGGGCCAACTGCGACATCGGGCAATGCAGACTCATGGGCCACTTGGGTGAACCGGCAATGGGGTACTGCACATTGGCAATGCTCTTGAACGCGTCCACCGAATGCCATGTGATACGCGACATGTTCGTGGGAAAGTTGACGCGTTGGGAGACCGGCAAGACCCAGTCATTGTAATCTGCCGCGTAGAGTACATTGAATGTCCCAAAGCTACGCAGATTCGACATACACTGTGTCTGTCGTGCAGCAGCACGGGCTTTACCCAATGCAGGCAGCAAGATGGAAATGAGCATGGCGATAATCGAAATGACAACGAGCAATTCAATGAGTGTGAACGCGTTTTTGTGAAGCTGGGGTTTCATGAAGTTCTCCTGGTCCTGGTATTGCATTGATCGTGTTACTCACTGGCCGGGCCGAGGTACATGTCCGCAAAGTAAATGTTCTTGCCCTGGACATAGCCTGATTGTTTGAATCGGGCGATGACTTCGATCTTGTCGATATCGGGATTGTCAAACGCGACGGAGACTTTCTTCCAATCCGTATCATTGTGGCCGGTGCTGATGCGTTTGAGTTCCTTTTTGCCTTCGAAGATTTTGATCTGAACAAACGCGATACCTTTGATATCACCCTTGAGATAGCAGGAGAATTGCATCTTGCCCTGGGGCTTGTGGTAGAGACGCTGAAGCATTTGCCCCTGCCCTTTGCCTTGCCCGTCAATCTTGATACGAATGGATTGGCCGAGTCCTTCGGGTTTTTCGTCTGTATCCACGACGGCGGTGTGTTGGGTCTTGGACGTGTTGACAAGCTTCCAATGATCAGCTGCACCTTTGCTATCCACATCCGCAAAGAGCGGGTTTTTCAGCAGGTTTCCTTCCTGCGGCGTCAACGTGCTGTCATCGGTTTGAATCGATGACGGATCAATGGCGGTCTCTGCTACGACCGGTTTGGCGGATGTACTTGCAGCAGACTTGTTGGTTGAATCAGCCGAACCGAGCACCGGTGCCAGTGACATATCTGCAAACCAGATGTTCTTGCCCTGGGTTTGACCGGTCTGTTTGAAACGACCGATGATTTCGATTTTATCGACTGAAGTGTCGGTGATATCAACGATGGCTTTCTGCCAACGGGCATTGCTCTTGACGCTGTCGAGTCTCGCCAATTCCTGCTTGCCACTGAAAATTTTGATTTGATACAAACCGATGCCAGCGGGGTTGGACTTGATGTAACCGGAGAAGCGATATTTCTTGCCGGACTTGACGTAAACACGTTGGAAGAATTGGCCGAGTCCGCCGGAGACGCCGTTAATGTCAATGCGTGCTGATTGCTTGACGGTGTCAGGTGTCTGCTCGGTGTCAATGTGAAGCGTGTGTTTGGTCTTGGAGGAGTTAATGAGTTTCCAACCGCTGATGGCATCCCCCTTGTGTTCTGAGAACTGCGGGTTCTTAATCAGGTTCTCACCGAGTTTCACATCATCACCGATGGATGCTTCCTCCTTGGCTGTGAGGGTCGCCTGCGTGATCGGCTTCATATTGGCGTTGGGTTTATCCCAATAACGCTGAATTTCCGGGGGAGTGAACAGTGGACGCCCGGTACTCTTGAGGTTTTTGTCTTCGGGAAGAACACGACGCCATTGGGCATCGGCAGCGGGCCATGATCCGGCTTCGGGCAGGTCTTTGATCTGGCTGGGATCGCGTGGCAGCTTGGGCATGGCTTGACCATACGCCAATGCGCCAGCATCCGTCTGTGAACTCTGATACATCGCAGCGTCCATGCCTGGCAGGGTCTTGCCGATAAGCTTGCTGATGTTCACGCCACTGTTACGTGCCTTGGAGTTGGCGGGAAGCTCGAAGTTAAATTCCTTTGGATTCTTGAACACATCACTGTCAGCCGCAAGGAACTGACTGTTGGCATCAAGTCCCTGCTTCTTGAGAATCTCAATCCCTTTGTTCCACTTGTCTTTGTCATCGCCCATCTGGATGAATGTGTTGTAATCAGCATGCCAATTGGGGAGCTTGGCACCCTTGGCCTGACTCCAGGGATTGGTGGAGATCATGATGTTGTTGTAGTAGTGATAGTTTTTCAAGCCATCATCAAAGACACTGTTACTTGAGTAGGCTCCGCGGAAAGCGAAGGTGGTGTTGTGATAGACGAAGACTTCGGGCTTGGACGGCGAGGTTGAGAAGTTGCGGAAGCCTTCACCACATGCGTAGATGATGTTGCGATAGATGTACATCGGACCGCGTTTGACAGGCTTGATACGGAAACCGCAGATGGCGTTATAGACGATGTTGTCATGCCACTGGCAATTGGGTTGACTGCCTTCGGGTTCCAGACCGTCGTCTGCGATGTTATGGACGAGATTGTGATGGACGCGGTTGCCATCGTTGGAGTCAGCAAGTTTGCTGTGATCTTCGATACCGCCCCAGTGACTGTGAACATAGTTGTCGTGGACCTGGTTATTGCCTGTGGACTCGGTGAAGCTGATGCCGAAGTGATCCCAGTAACCGTGGGTCTTGGTGAAGAGCCAGTTGGTCCAGTTGCCACGACCGTCACCGCGTGGGTCGATGTGAGCCAATGGATTGAGCGTGATGTCGTTGAAGCGAACGGTACAACTGTCAGCGTTTTCAGCAACCATCACACCATGATGCGTCGGGCCGATTTTGCAGTGTTCCACGAAGCTGCCCAGTGTGTCCTTGAGATACACGCCACACCAGCCATCGCGGATGCTGATACCACGAATGACGATGCGATGCGCGCCGTCGATGAGCACGATGGGGTCCTTGGGAGAAAGTTGAATTTCCTTGTCAGCAGGATTGGAATTGTCCACAAAGCGGATATAGAGCGTGCGTTCGTCATCATTGACCATGGCAACGGCTTGAGCGCCCTTGAGTGTGCGGCCTTCGGGGCCCTTCTCAAAGAGCATCGGCCATTCCTTTTTCTCGTTGCCGGTCGAACCGATTTTCACACGCTTGTAGTACATCTGCGTGATGGACTTGTTGTCCGCGGTGACATACCAGGGGCGCCAATCCAACGTGGTGCGATACAGCCCCTTGGTGATGAAGGATGCGTCTTCCCATTTGAGTTCCGCAGGCTGTGAACCATCAATAATGGCATCGGCCGGACCTTCAAGCGTAATGGGCTTGCCGAACTCACCGGAATTTTTGGTAAATGCCACGCGTTGGCGATACACACCCGGCGTCAGTCGGATCACATCACCAGCCTGGGCTTGATCGGCAGCTTGCTGAATACTCATCGGACCATCGGGCGTTAACTCAAAGACACGAGCCTCTGCCGAGGATGCGTAGAGCATGAGTAAAACACAACTCAGTAGCGAACAAGTCCATTGCAGTTTTTTGTACATCTATCTTTCCTATGCAAAAATGACCGTGTGTGAACAGTGCAATGCGTGTCAGTCAGTCACATTCGGACCCGCTGAATCACGCCAGATAAAGTGCATGGGGACCGACGCATGCCGCGGGGGCATTGACGGATTGGCCATGCGATCGATAAGCATTTTTTGAGCAACTTCCGTGAGTTTTTCACGATTGCGCGAGATGGTTGCCAAGGGTGGTTCGGAGACCAGCCCCGCTTCCATGTTGTTCATCCCCACCAACGCGACATCATCCGGAATACGCAGCCCCATCCGATGCTTGATGTAGTGACCAGCAAAAAGTGCGTTCATGTCATTGATGCAGAAAATCGCATCGACATCACAGCCCTTCTTGAAAATGCGATCAAACGAACCCCATATTTTTTCCTCGCGCGAACGATTGGTGAATCCCAGATCAAGCAGCAGGTGATCATGGTCCTGCCCACCCAGTTCAAGCCAGTGATCACGAAACGCGTGAAACTTCAGATGATTGTCAGGCTCATGCATGCAAAGCGCGATGCCCGGTTTTTTGCGACCTGACGCATACAAGTACTCAGCGACCTGCTGAATCCCCGGGACGCGGTCGTGAATCAACTGGTCCACATTCGTTAACTCGGGAATCACCTGCTGACAGACGACCAGCACGTTTTCGATGCGGTTGAGTCGCTTGACAATTTCAGGTGTCCGCAGGAAACGGGCAAAGGAGTGAATCACCAGTGCATCGACACGACGTGACGCCATGTCATCAACGGTCAGAATCACCTGCTGGATATTGGACAGGTGATCGGCATGAATCGTGGCATAGTCCTGGGCCTGAAGTCCGCGGAGAATCTGCATACCGATGGTGGCATCCCCCGCTGCATCGTCTTCAAACGGCCAGACCAGTCCAATCGACCGCGTCTTGCCACCACGAAGTCCGGCTGCCAGCGAGTTGCGGCGATACCCCATCTCCTGGGCAATCCGCAGAATCCGCTCACGGGTCTGCTGCGAAACTCGAATGGTGTTCTGTCGGTCATTGAGTACAGCACTGACAGCCCCATGACTGACCTTGGCCTGCTGAGCAATCTGCTTGATGGTGACGGGCATAAAGGGACTCCGAATCAGGAGATCGGGTAGGCGGGACATGCCAAAATAACACGTGATATCAACATGATGATATGACGTGTTATCAAAAAGTCAAGGTATCCGATCTAAATTTTCCTTAACCTGGGTATCAAGTATTTTTCAAGACAAATCATTGACAATTACTCGTGTTACTCATACAGTTACTCGTGTTATCCATACACCCTGGGATTCCTTTCGGAGATGTTGCCTGTGCCTGTGACCATGAAAATGATTGCTCATCAAAGTGGTGTTTCCCGCCCCGCGGTCAGCATGATTCTCAACGGCAAGGCGGACCATCTGCGTGCGGACACCCGCAAGCGTGTTCTGGCGGTGGCAAGGCAACTTGGATATCGTCCCAACGGTGCCGCCCTGGCAATCAAACAGGGACGCTTCGGCTCCATTGCACTGTTGCTAAGCACACAGCCGTTTCGCAGCGAATTACCCGCCGGACTCCTGTCTGGCATTGATGAAGAATTGCACCGTCGGGACCTGAGTCTGACCTTGGCCCGGTTACCTGACGAAAGGTTGACGGACCCCAACTTCGTGCCACGGATCTTGCGCGAGTATGTCTGTGATGGCTTGCTCATCAATTACTTTGACAAAATCCCACCGGCAATGGAACAGCTCATCGAAGCGTCGAGACTGCCTAAGATCTGGATCAATCGGCAATGTGATCATGACTGTATTTTGCCCGACGACATGAAAGCCGGACATGATGCAGCAGTGCGAATGCTCCAAGCGGGGCATCGGCGGATCGGCTTTGTGAAGCAGACCAGTTCGACACATTACAGCGTGGCCCATCGCTATGCCGGTTATTGCAGTGCGATGCGTGATGCGGGACTGGCCCCATTGCCGATGTTTGAACGCGACGGTGGCATTCCCATAGGCGAGCGTGTGCAAGCCTCCCGGAGTTGGTTATCATCTCCTGACCGCCCCACCGCAATGATTGCTTACGGGAACCTGGAAGCGACCAACATCGTCTTCGCTGCCAACACACTTGGCCTGTCCGTTGGCAGGGACCTGTCACTGAGCACGTTTGCTGATCATCCGTGCAACCTGCTGGACCAGTGGATCGACACCCAACTGGTCCCCGAACATGCCATCGGCAAGCAGGCGGTGAGTTTGCTTGAACAGCGCATTGCCAATCGCGATCAATGTATTGAAGCCGTGACGGTCCCCTTCGCATTTGCTGAGGGTCAGAGTTGTAAACCTCCGCAAGCCTGAGCTGGTCTGATCACACTTGATCCAGGCAGACATCGATTCAACTGGTCAACACTGCGTCATTGCACGGGAAGCCGAACATGAAGCAACAGCCAACAACATCTCCTGAGGGTTTTACACTCATTGAACTGCTGGTGGTGATCTCCATCGTCGCCCTGCTTATTGCGATTCTCCTGCCAGCCTTGGCAAAGGCACGTGAGTCGGCAAGGCAAATCCAATGTCTGAACAAGACCAAACAAATCGGGCTGGCGATGGCCATGTATCAGGCGGACAATGACGAATGGCTCTGCCCTGCAAGGACACCTGACAACTGGGGGAGCAAATACCGTCGTTACTGGACGATCCTCCCGGGCTTTGGTTACCTTCCCGGCAAAGTGCAGGATTATGCGACCCTCAAAGGCCCTGCCACCATTTTCGAATGCCCATCGGATCGTACCTTGCCCGATGCCTATGGTGGTGTGCAGTTTGACAGTTGTGGCTCAAGTTACTGTGCCAACAGCGGGACGATGTACTCATCGAGTATCACCGGCGTTTCAGGTTCCAAGAAAGGTCCCTGGCGGATACTCGATTTCACCCAACCGACACAGCGATTGATGATGGTTGAGAAAAACGCCCAGGCTAAAACAGGCGTCGACCCACTGACCATGGGCCTGCTCACTTCAGGCGAACGCGGTGCTGCTAAAAATTATCTGTACGGACATCATGGCGGGGAAAACGATCCGTCGTCTTCGGTGCTGTTCATGGATGGACATAGCGAAATCCACAAGGAGAGTTACCTGAAAAATCCCTGCATTCTCAATGACGACATCGACGGACTCTGGGGGCGCGGGACACCTTAAAACACCTGTATTTTTAGACTTTTTTGTTTTTTTGAAAGACTGCCATGTACCGATTCATGACTGCACTTATCCTCTGTCTGCTTTGCATCCATTCAACGGTCCACGCACAGGCGACAACCGAAGATGTCAACTACACCGTTCCTGATGACGCGATCATGACCGCACCGATGAAGCCGGGCGTGATCAATCTGACCAAACCACCCTACAACATGCCCAGCGACGGTTCGACAGATGTCACCGAAATTCTACAGCGCGCCATCACCGAGAATATCGGCCAACCTTTCAAACGAAAAACCTTTTACTTTCCCAACGGCACCTATGTCATCAGTAACACGCTGCTCTGGAAAAAGCCCAATGGCAAGTACTACGCCCGATTGCGATTCATCGGACAATCCCGTGAAAAAACCATCATCAAACTTGCTGACCATGCGCCCGGTTATGACAATCCCAACAAACCCAAAGCGATGTTCAAAACCGGTTCGATCAACGCCTCGTCTTACGATCATTACAACAACAGCTTCTGGAACATGACATTGGATGTGGGGACCGGCAATCCCGGCGCCGTTGCATTGGACTACAACGCCAACAATGAAGGCTCACTGCGTAATCTGCTGGTCAAAAGCTCGGACCCAGACAAAGCAGGAACCATCGGCATTATGATGGTCCGTGCGTATCCCGGCCCATGCCTGCTCAAGGATGTCACCGTCGACGGCTTTAAGGTCGGCATGAAGGTCCGACATCATGAATACTCGGTGACGATGGAAAACATCACACTCACCAACCAATCCATGGTTGCCATGAAAAACATGGGCAACGTCGTATGCATCAGCAATCTCAAATCCGTCAACAACGTACCGGTTCTCCATGCCACATCAGGTTATGCGATGACCACCATTCTTGGCGGGCAGTTCAGTCGTCCGGATGGCAAAACCACGACCATCAACGCCATCACCAACAAAGGTGTCCTGTTGATGCGCGACATTGACTGCCAGGATTATCGTCTGACCGTGGAAGATCAAACCGACCAGAACAATCACCTGGATCTGGGCAAGCAACTTAACTACCTGTCACATCCTGCTGTGAGTCTCTTTGATGATCCGTCCCAGGCAAGTTGGCCTCAACTCAAACCAACGCCAACGCTACCTGTGTTTGATGTGTCCAAAGCGGTGAGTGTGAATGCACATGGCGCCAAAGCCGATGACCCGGGGGATGACAGTGATGCGATTCAGGCAGCCCTTGATGCAGTGGCGGAAAACAGTGACAAAACAACCGTCTACTTTTCGCCGGGAATCTACATCATCTCCAAGCCGTTGATCGTTCACGGTTCCATCCAATACATCGAAGGCTTTGGGACCACCATTCGTCCCAATAAAGGCCAATACCTCGATAAAGAAGCAGCTGTCCCCATTTGGCATGTCAAGGACATGAGCGTCAAAGAACTGTTTTTCAATGACATCAACAATGTCAAACACTGGCAGAAATGCAAGACCGGATTCGGCCTGCTGCATGATGATCCAGCAACACTGATTTTGACCAACATCGACTTCGGCGGACTTCTTGATGGTGCGTACCGTAGCGGTGAGCAGGCAGGTGATGTGTACATTGAAAACAACGTGGGATCAGACTGGCGTTTTACCAAAAGCAATCAGCATGTCTATGCAAGGCAGTGGAATCTGGAAGGTGCCATGCGAGTTGATTTCAAGATCACCAGCCGCAATGCTCACATCGCAGCCCTTGGGATCAAGACCGAACGCGCCGTCTCCATCGGTGACTGCATCGGTGGAAGTCTTGGAATCTACGGCGGTCTGATGTACCCCGTCAAAACCATCCCTGAAGAAAATGGGCCAATGGTTTTCAAACTCCAGGACACGTCTGCTGTGATCAACTACGCCGAAGTTGCCTATGGCAAAAATCGCAACTACGAACGTCACATCGTTGAGACCCGCGACGATCAAACCCGCACGTTGACCAAGGAGCAATGTCGCAAACGCAATCGCGATGGTCGCATGCTCCCACTGTATGTCAGTCAACCGTAGTGTTTCGACAAGCTTCATTGGATTGCATAACACATGTAAAAACACATGCATGAATGATGTTTGAACACGCAACAAGACATGAGCACCAGATATGAATCTGGTCCCCGTAAGAAGGTCTGCTAACGTATCGGGCACCGGGTTAACAGCCGGTGCTCAAAGTACAACAGATTCACATTTGAGAAATGTCGTGATCGCATGAGCTTGTTTCATCCATGCATGATGTCCGTCGGTGGGGTGCAGGTTTGTCGATGCTTGATGCTTTGGATCAGCCTGAGCACTTGCCTGTCGGTTCACGCCCAGGTTCTCACACTGCAAAACGAACACTTACAGATTGGTGTCTTACCCAACTGTGGCGGGCGACTGGTGCAGTTCCAACCTGTCGAAGGTGTTAACCTGATTGACAGTAATCCAACCTTGTGGGATACAGACGATGCTTCACAATGGCGGCCGGTCTTCGGTCACGTGATCTGGGTCGGCCCGCAATCGCGATGGCATGAGCGTCCCCCACGCAACTGGCCACCGGACCTGGCGCTGGTGATGGGCCGGTATGAAATCACTGAGAAGTCGAACACGGCCATCACCCTGCGCTCATCAAGCAATAGTGAATGGGGGTTGGAACTGACCAAGCAGTACACCCTCAAAGAGCAGACACTGCATCTGGCTGTCACAGCCCGAAATGTCGCCGAACATGATCTGCGATGGGATTTGTGGTCCAACACACGGTGGCATCCTGACGGTCGAGGCTATGTCCCAATGGGCTCAAACCGTACGGTCCAACTGCAATATCGTGCGCTTGATCCGCTGACATACGAAGCACCGACGCATCGGATTGTGGCAGGTTGGTTCAGCTTCGATCAACCGGTCATCTCAAAGCCGGGTAACAAATCATGGGCCAAGGCGATGATCGAGCCTGCACAGTGTTTGATGGTCTATCAACGGGATCAACATGTCGTGCTCCAGCAAACTCAGCCGATTCATGCCGGGCGAGTCTCGTCGGGTCACAGCCCGGTGGAAGTGTATGTTGATCATGGACAAAACCTGCTGGAAATGGAGTTTCACAGCCAGGTGCATGAATTGTCACCGGGACAAACCATGTCTCTGAATCAGACTTGGCAATACCGTCATCTGAAATCCACCACGTCAATCAACGACCTGCTGCAATCACTGAGCGTCAGGTAACCCGAGTTTGGGACGCGTGATTGGCAGATGCAAGCAAATCAAAAAGCCGAATACATCAAGCTCCCGAGTACATCGCAACGGATCACACATGTCTTATTGCAACTGCGTTCAAACATGCTTCCCCCTCCTCAACCAATGGATATGGACTTAATCCCACCGCCGCCTTGCACCTGACTAACGCCTGCACATTGCCCATATTTTCCAGTCCAATCATCTGAGCACCACGATCATGAACGCGTATAGGAGTAAAAAAATTTGCTCACCAGGTTGACCATGAACGGTGGTTGGATATGATTTAACACAGTTGTGATAAGTTATCACAAACAGGATCCATCACCATGAGCGTCACACTTGCCGACATTGCCAAGAAAGCCAAGGTCAGTCCCATGACGGCCTCGCGTGCATTGCGTGGGATCGGGCGTGTGAATGCTCAGACACGTGAACATGTACTTCATGTTGCCAAGGAGTTGGGCTACTACCGGACGCAAGGCACGGTGCTGGTTCCCCGGATTCGCAAGGGCACTTCGGATCACAGTCTGAAGGTGCTTTTGCCGGTGTTCATTGATGCTTCGGAAGGTGAAATGTCCGAGCGTGCGATCGGCTGTACCTTCGGTTCGATCAAAGACTATCTGGCGCAGGCCAACGGCAAATGGCATGTGGAGTGTTTTCACGATATTGACCAACTCGAAGAACGCTGGGACAAAATCCGCAGTCATGGCATTGTGATTCGCCAACCCCTGCCCCGCGCATGGGTCGCCCGACTGACCAAACTCGCACCGGTGGTGTACATGACCCCGCAGGACATTTATGACGATGTCGATGCGGTGGTCTCACATGAAGCGCGCACGACCACGCAAATCCTGAATTATCTCAATGACCACGGTCATCAGAACATCGCATGGATCGGCATCAAAGATACCAATCGCAAAGACATCAACTATACCCGGTTCATGGAAAATGAATCGCTCTTCATCCAGCGCTCTGCCACCACACACGCTTCGACTTTGGCGGCATGGTGGATGCTCATGGGGCTGGATGAGTTGGCCTGCCCGGAGAATCTGATCATTCTCCAGCGTGACTGGAACAAGGCGACCCTCGAACAAATTGCAGAGCAGGCTTTGGAGCGTGTGTTGGCGATGTCGCCCCGCCCCACCGCCATCGTCCCGGCGTCCGACGGATTGGGTTATGCGATGATCCAAACTGCCAAAAAACACGGCATCAAAATCCCACGCGACATGAGCATGATGTCCTATGGCAGCAAGCCCGTCGAAGACCTCACCGATGAACCGATGACCTGCGTGGCCTTACGCAAACTGGACACCGGTTCTGCCATCGTGGAACTGATCGAACGGCGCATGGCCAACCCCGATGCCATCGCGCTGAGTATGAAATTTCAAGGCACCATCGTCAAAGGACAAACCGTCAAACGGATCACGTCCTGAAGTTCGACAGTAAATGAATCGACAACGCCCACTTGTTGATAACACACAGGTGATCAAGCAATGCATGACAGCCCTGACTTGAGGATATGGCTATGACATCCCAACCCCCCTTTAAATCCAGAGGTTTTACGCTCATCGAGCTGCTTGTGGTGATCTCGATTATCTCGCTGTTGATGGCCATCCTCTTGCCAGCGTTGCGTAAAGCAAGAGAAGCTGCCCAGATCACGCGATGCGCCGCCAATCTCCGGCAAGTGGGGATCGCTGCCAACGCCTACACCATTGACTATCGCAGCTACTTACCGCCCTTCCCAAGGTTCGAAAAGCCGACGCATGACAAGTATTACTCACTGCTGCTTTCGACACCGGGGGGCAACCCAACTTACTACTACATGGGTAAGACCGTGGCAGGCGGTTACATGAGCAGTGTCGATGCGATGTACTGCCCCACAGGAACAGGACGCTTCGGGCGTGCCAGTTTCAGTCCCACAGCCTACAGTCTGGGTGGCTACAAACTCCGCCCCATCCGCGAACTGCCTGCAGGCGAAGCCTCCATTCTCACGTATCAAATCTCAGGCAACGACATGTTCCTCAAACTCGATCTTTTCCCTTACCGCGCGATCCTCAGTGATCTTTGCAATTACGAAACCGACACAGGCACCGGCAAAGCGCCTATCGGCACCTCCAACACCGAACACGTCCGCAAAGGCATGAATGTGCTCTACGGTGACGGCTCGGTCACCCTCGATGGCAGCGGACGCTGGAAGTATCACGGCGGTACCGAATGGCCCTGGTGGCGCATCTCATCGTCAAGCACCACCGGCTGGGATCGCATCCCGTTCTATGATTGATTTTCACCAAAACACAACCGGAGTTTTTCTCATGTCCATCTTTACAAGACACACAGCTTATCTCTTGACCATGCTGCTGATGATGTGTCTGACCACGGTCTGCCATGCGGATTCAAACAGCAGCTCGTCAACCCTGCTCGACTTTGAATCTGCCAAACTCGGCCAATCGGCATCCGAACTGGGTTGGGAAAAACGCTATGGCAATGGCGATCCTGCCAACTGGTCGATTGCCAAACCACAGCAAAAAGGCAACACCTCACAGGCTGCGTTGCGTATCAGCGGCGCGGATGTTCAGGCACTGCATCCACTGAACCTTGCCAAGCCCATCGACAAGCAAACCCGTCAACTGCATATCCGTATGCAACTCATGCCGATCAATCACTCCGGAACCGCCCAGCCGATCCGCCTTGCCATCGCCTCTGCCGACCTCAAAGCCGTCACCCCCTACTTCGGCATGACCGGTCATCAAAGCAAGGACGGGGGCAAGTATGACCAACTGAGATTCTTTGCTGGTGACATGAAAAGCGAGCAAGCCATCAGCTTTAATCACTGGTATGACCTGCTGCTTATTTTGGATATCGATCCACATCATCCTGCCCTGTGTCGTGCTTCGATGTACATCAAGGATATGACTGCTGGTGATGAAAAATTCACTCTCGTCTCAGGCATGACCAAGGTCGAATTCAAACTCCGCGATAACGGTATGCCGGATAAGTGGGGTTACTTCCAACTGCGTGGCAGCTACGGCGGACAGGTCGACAACCTTGCCATCGGCATGGGACCAGGCACCACCGACGTCGCGCAGCTCAATGTCCCCTGGACGGAATCCGAACTGCCCGGTGGCCCGGTGTTCGCGCCCATCACCTACGAAAAAGACTGGAAGTCCGAGCGCGATCTCTATGGTTACAATCCGGCCTTCATCCCCAACCCCATCGCCTTTGACCAGAACAATCAACCCTACATCCGCCAGGGATACACGTACTACGCTGCCAAGCAATATGTCACGCGGGATCCCGTTGCCATCCAGACTTTGGCAACCAACGGTCAATGGAAAAAGATCGACTTCACCCAGGCCATCTACAAACAAAAACCGTTCTGGGATGGCAAGATGCACACCGGCCCATTCTCCAATGAACGCATCACTTTCGACAAAGACAACAGTCTTTACACCATCGTCGATGCTCAGCGATCCAACATTGGACGCGTCTATCTCTGCTATCGCCCCATGACTGACAGCGATTGGCAACTCTACGGTTTACCCCTTGGCTGGACGGCATTGGAAACTTACGACGGACATAACCCCATCGAACAACCGCCTGCGATTCTGTCGATGACGGATAAGATTCTGCGATTGATCCTGCCTGAAAAAACCGAGGACGGCAAGCTCAAACTCGGTGAACCCATTCTCATTGCCACCGACTCCCTGCTGGTGCCCAATCACTCCGGCGGTGCCAATCACTGCATCACCGTCAAAGGCAAAACCTACATCACATGGGCAAGCAGCAATCCCATCGAAGGTCGAGATGGCACCCCGCAGTACATCCGCACGTACGACCATGCGACCGGTGAACTTTCCGACACCGTTCTGCTGGGTGTCTGCGGACATGGCAAGCCGGACAATCACAACCTGCCAGGTATTACCATCGACAGCCAGGGCATTTTGCATGTCGTACTGGGCGCCCATCACAATCAGTTCAAATACACGCACTCCAACAATCCCTATGACATCACCAGTTGGTCGGAAGTCAAGCCGTTCGGCAAGCCGCGTCACAAGGACAAATGGGGCTCGTACACCTATGTGTCACTGCTCTGTGATGCAGATGACACACTGCATGTCGTCGGACGCTGGGCCGGTGCGGGTTACTATTTCCGACTGGTATACATGCGTAAAAAAGCTGGCCAAGACTGGACGCCGCACCGTTATCTGATGGTGCCATTCCGGAACATGTACAGCTGCTGGTATCACAAGATGGCGCTGGATCGCAAGGGACGATTGTTTCTCAGTTACACGTACTATGCCAACCAACTCAGTGATGCGCAACTGGAAAGTTACAAAGCCAAGTGGCCCGGTGAAATCCCCACCGATGTCACGCAGCACGCAGGCAACTGGCGTTGGGGCATGCACCCGCACGACCCGGGCATGCTCGTCAGTGACGACAAGGGCGACACGTGGCATCTGGCAACCACTGCAGACTTTCAAGAGGGACTCAAGTAATCATGCATGGTTTGCGATTAGTTCTCCCCCTGTTGATCGGCGGACTGATGATGACAATGGCAACGGCTTGTCAGGCACAAGTGTCCGGGCAAAACCAGCGTATCCAACTCACACGAGGTAACTTTGTCGTCGAGATCATTATCCAACCCGACTATCTCATCAAAGAGTTCGGCGCACGCTTTGACCGCACTGCCATCGTCAAACAGGTCACACTCAACGGCAAGCCGTTCCTCATTCACGCAGGACTCAGCGACGAATTCGGACTTCATGGCATGGGATTGCGCGCCTTTGCCAAAGCCGACGAACAAACCGACTTTATCAAGATTGGTGTCGGCAGACTCTATCGTGATGATCCGCGACGCTATGACTTTTCCCATCACTATCCCATCAAGACCCTGGCTCCCGTGCAGATTGTCAGCCAATCCGATACGCATATCACGCTCAGTCAAGCCATCGAAGATTTTGAGTACGGCTACACGTATCAGAAAACCTATCGCATTGATCCACACTCACCGACATTAACCATCGAATATGACCTGTCCAACACCGGCAAACGCACCATGCTCATCGAGCAGTACAATCACAACTGGTTTAACTTTGCCAACTCGATGATCGATTCGGCATACCACGTGCAGACCGGCTTTGAGATCAATTGCCGCCCGTGGCCATGGTTTTCACAGAACGGCAAACATCTCTCGATCAACCAGACCATCACTGCGGGCAGCTACACCCCCTCAAGCAGCACCTCGACACCGGAGAACAATTGGCTGAAACTCAGCCACGCCAACTCCGGCATGAGTGTGATCGTCAGTGGTGATTTTCCCGCAGGTTTACTGGGCTTTTATGCTCAACAGGATGCGATTTGTCCTGAGGTCCACATGACCCAATTCCTCTCAGCGTATCAAAGCTGGCAATGGAAGCGAAGCTATCGCTTTGATGCACCGTGATCTGATCAAGTCAGTGATCACCGCAGAGACGCAGAGATCAAACAGGATGTTTATGCTTGTTTTGATTCAGGCGAGCCGCGTCGTGTCGACGCGGGATTGAGCGAAGCTCAAATACTGTTTGATGATGTCATTTGAATTTCGACTTCGTCGAATCCCGCGGTGACACACCGCGGCTCGCCTGAATTGCATTGTTCGCTCTTAACTCTGCGGCCTTGCGGTTTAAATCCGGTTCACCAAAATCTCACCCATGCACAAATCGGACAATTCGCTACCATGTGTCGCATGAACCCACTTACACACATGCAATGGATCGGCGATGCAGCGACCGGCTACCTTCGCCTTTTGGATCAAACCCAGCTTCCCGAAGTTGAAACCTACATCGACTGCAAAGATGTGCAGACGGTCTGGGATGCCATCAAACGCCTCTCGGTGCGTGGCGCCCCGGCGATTGGGATCAGTGCTGCATACGGTTTGGTGATAGCTGCCCAGAAAGGTACGTTCGCTGAATCCGCTGAGTATCTTGCAAGCAGCCGTCCGACTGCGGTGAACCTGTTCTGGGCGATTGATCGCATGAAGACGGTACAGCCATGTACCGCTGAAGCGCTGCTTGCTGAAGCGATCAAAATTCACGATGAAGACCGTGCGATGTGCCGGGCGATTGGTGAGTTTGCCATGCCACTCATCGAAGCGATACCTGAAGATAAACGCGGTGTGCTCACGCACTGCAATGCTGGTGCGTTGGCAACCGGTGGGATTGGTACCGCAACAGCACCAATGTACGTCGCCCACGAAAAGGGTTTAAACTTTAAAGTCTACGCAGACGAAACCCGCCCCCTGCTCCAAGGCGCACGCCTCACCACCTTTGAACTCCAGGAAGCGGGTATTGATGTGACACTGATCTGTGACAACATGGCTGCCCAGGTCATGCGCGAAGGCAAGATTGGCATGGTCATCACCGGAGCGGATCGCATCACCGCCAATGGTGATGCAGCTAACAAGATCGGCACTTATGGTGTCGCGATCCTGGCCAAGCATCACGGCATCCCGTTCTATGTCGCAGCCCCCAGCAGCACATTCGACTTTAATCTGGACAGTGGTGACAAAATCCCCATCGAACAACGCGGCAGCGAAGAAATCACCGAAGGCTTCGGCAAACGCACCGCCCCGGAAAATGCCAAAACGTATTCCCCAGCATTCGATGCCACCCCCGCGGAGTTAATCGCCGGTTTAATCACCGAAAAAGGCATTATCAGCCCGGTCACCACGGAGAATATCAAGAAGGTGTTGGGGTGAGTTCGTTATCTGTGACAAGGCAATTTAACCACAGATGCACACAGATAAACACAGATGTCTAAGACATTAATCCGGAGGCATAGATGTGAATAAACGCGATTGGCTTTGGACCGGGCTCAAACTCTCAGGTCTGTATTGCCTGATCAAAACCGTGTTGGCAATCCCGAGTTTGCTCGGCGCTATGGTCGCTGTCTATCTGTTTTGGGAGCACATCACTGCAGCGGCCCCGGATGAATTGGATCGCATGGTGCAGACATCTCTCAAAATTAACGGTGCCAGTGCAGGCACAGCGGTCTTGCAATTCGTCGTCTACGGCGTGTTCACATGGTTTCTGATCAAACGCACGGATCGCATGCTTGGTTGGTTATGCGGTAAAGAGCAGATTGTATCGCATGAGACGACTGCACCCACGGTGTCGGATGTGAAACCGTAAAGCACGTTTGGATCTCGTTCTTTCAATCAACTCACAGCGTCCCCGGGGTTAAAACCCCAAGGCTTTAGTTCCAGGTCGTTGGACACAGGCGAGATTGTTTACACGCAATTCGTTTTTACCCCCTAAAAAACTTCCGGCGGGTTCCGGGGGCTTCCGGGGGGGGTTAATCCCAATCCGTGTCCTTGGGGACCTGCGTGAAGCTGATTCTTGTTGGGGCCGAGTCCTGGGCGCCGAACATTGCGCCGTGGAAGACCGCGTGGCGTCCGTATTTTTTGTCGATTTTGTCCATTGCCTCAGCGAGCTGAGCATGCTTGCGGGGTTCTTCAAACAGGGATTGGGAAATCGACTCGCCGGGGACCATATCGTACAACACCACGATCACCTGCATCGGCACACCAATGTGTCGCAGCGGCCAGAGTTCGCTGAGTTTTCGCATCATGCTCAGTGTGTCATTGGTGCCTCCCAGATCGGTCTTGACGGTCCACTTGGGTGCGTCAGTGTGCTTGACGGTCATCTGCATGTGATGCGCCCAGTAGCCGAGGGTTCGCATGCGGGTTGCAGCCTTGTGGATCATGCGTGCCATCACGGATTTGGCGCCGTGGTCGTTGCGGTACTTGGGCGCGAGTACGTGCGAGTGACTGACGGAGCGACGTTGGGTCGGGCGGACGGGCAGGTCGTGACCATGCAGTTGGGCCCACCAGATGTCAGCCATGACTTTGCTTTCCCAAATCGCCTGGATTTTTTTCAACGACAGGCTGCAGAGTTGTTCGACGGTTCGGATGCCATGGCGTTCCAGGCGACGACTCATCCCACGCCCGATGCCCGGCAGGTTACCGAGTTTGAGTGGATAGAGCTTGGCCGGAATCTCTTCAGGCAGAATGGCGACCAACCCATCGGGCTTTTGCATGTCGGTTGCGACCTTGGCGAGCCAGCGATTGGGTGCCAGGCCGACGGAACAGCGGACGTATCGCCCCACCGCACGCCAGATGGCATTCTTGACTTTGTTGGCTAACGCCAGGGCGTTTTCGGGATAGCGTTCATCCCCCATGAGCTTGCCACACATCTCGTCGATGGAACTGATCTCATCGACATGCAGACAACTTTCCACGGCATCGACAATCCGGTTGTGATACTGGACGTAAAGTCGGGGGCGTGCCAGGACAAGCTGGATACTCGGGCAGCGGTCTTTGGCTTCGAGGACGGACGTGCCGGTCTTCACGCCGACCCACTTGGCCTCGTAGCTGGCAGCAATGCAACAGGTATGCGTGGTATCCGTCGGGATCACACCCACGGGTCGGCCGCGCAAAGCCGGATTCTCCTGCTGCTCCACGGAAGCGAAGTAGGAGTTCATGTCGACATACAGGTATCGCAGGGGACCGTTTGCCATACCCTGAAAGATACCAAACAAAAACCAAAAATCAAGAGCCAAAACGGGAAAACAATCGGGAGATTGGGGCGGGATTGTGTTGTGCACAGGGGATGGGGACGCACAGCGTCCCCGGGGTTGAAACCCCAGGGCTTTAGTTCCAGTTTGGAGGTTAAACGCGCGGTTTGGTTAACGCACTGTCAATCGATCTTGAGTCGGTAGAAGGCCAGGGAACCGGAGACGTAGCCGTAGCGTTCGAGTTCATCGGGGGTGGCCCAGCGTGCTGAACCGTCGAGTTGGGCGGAGTTCATGCCGGTGTATGGCTTGACGCCGGAGGGCGCGTCGTGGCCGATGTAGGTTCCGTTGGAGACCTTGTAGATGGCCATGCAGGACCACATGGGTGTCAGCGGTGAGGCATGGACGCTCATCGGATCATGCACCGTTGCGCCGGACTGCCAGGACATACTGGCCAGGCGATTGGTGCGGTTGACATCACCGAAGTACTGGTAGGTCATGTACAGGTCGGCATAGCTGCCATAGGTCGGTGCCTTGGTTGGATCATTGGTAATGGACCCGGTGCAGAACAAGGTGTTGGCACGATCTTTACTGAGGTATTGCTCAGCCCATGTGTTGATGGGGAAAGCGACCTTCGGGTTGGCATGCTTGTAGTTGGCTTGGCCGGAGAATGATGACGGACGTGCGGTGCAATGCGAGAAATACGTCGCCCCACGGTTCATAAATTCGTCATTGTTGTCCGCGGCAAAGGCGTGCGTGCCGACGATCAATTGGTGTTGCCTGGCCTGACATTGCACACGTCGGGTTGACTCACGTGCCTTGGCCAGCGCCGGGAGCAGAATCGAGATGAGGATGGCAATGATGGAGATGACCACCAGCAGTTCGATGAGTGTGAAAGCCTTGTTTTGCCGTGCCATGGTTGGCCCTTTCCGTTGATCCGTGAAGGTGAATGCACCTTGTCTGTCGGATATTAAATCGTGTCAAAGGATGCAATATTTTAGCGCAGCCAATCCGTTGAAGCCGGATATTTGCTTGTCTTTTTTATGCATTCCATTATCATTTTTGCGCATGAAGTCCACTCCCCCAAACAACTCGGTGCGATTGCTGGATTGGACGCGACTGCGTACGGAGTTGCTCTGGGCATACGAGGGTTCACCGTTATCCCCCCATTTTCATCGCGAAGAAGTCGACACGGTGATGTGCTGGCTGCTGCTTCAAGGCAAGGTCACCGCCAAGAGTCCGACATGTGGGACGGTCAATGCGGGCGCGGGTCAATGGGTGTTTGTTGCCCGCGACAAGACATCTCATGACTTTTCCGATGACGCCCAGATCATCTCGGTGCGACTGGTGATTCATTGGCCGGATGGTCAGCCGCTTTACGATCACAACCAGTGGCAGTGTTTTGCTGCAACGGACTATCCGCAACTGGAGAAACTGGCTCGTCGTCTGATCAAGCAGGCTGAGCGCATCATCCAAAAAAGTAATGAACCAGAACATCATCGCACGCGACTGAACGCTTTGGACTGCGCTTTTTCGGATTACCTGGTTTTGGAGAATGCGACCAATCGCTGGGTGCAGGAATACGATCGTGTCATGCAGAAGCTGGGCTTTGAGCGCAGTCACATTCAGCCGATGGATGTGCGAGTGAGTGCGTGTCTGAAATTCATCGAACAGTTGCCAATGGATCGGCAGTTTGATGAAACCGCTTTGGCTAAATCACTGGGGTTGTCGGTCAGTCAGCTCAACCGGATCTTTGTGCAGGCAATGAAGTGCACACCCAAGAACTATGCAGAGAATATGCGGCTGGATGACACGATCAACCTGTTGACCACGACGCAGCTGCCACTCAAGGAGTTGGCATTTACACTGGGTTTTAAGCAACCTTCACACTTTGCAAGTTGGTTTAAAAAGAAGACGGGCATCTACCCCAAGGAATATCGCCAGCAGCAGCAGGAAAACCCCTGGCATCAGCAACTGGTTCAGACGCTCAAGACCCGTTAAGAGTCAATTCATGGTAATGCTGTGATCGGATTGAATCAGCGATATGCCATCCAGTAAAACGCCAGCGAACCGGAGACATAGCCGAAGCGTTCCAGATCGTCGGTGTTCACCCACTTGGCGGAACCGTCAAGTTGGGCGGAGTTCTGGCCGGTGTATTGCTTGGGTGTGTCTGGGGAATCGTGACCGACATACTGACCGCTGGAGACTTTGTAGAAGGTCATGCAGGACCACATCGGCGTCTTGGACGAAGCATGGACATCTTCAGGCGACGGGACGGGGACATCGGCCTTCCAGGTGAGGTTGGCAAAGCGTGCCTTGGTACTCACATCACCGAAGTACTGATAGGTCATGTACTGATCCACATAGGTGCCCGAGTATGGGCTGCGTGACGTATCGTTACTCAGCGAACCGGTGCAGAACAACGCGTTGGCACGATCCACGCCCAGGTAATTTTCCGCCCAGGCGTTGATCGGATAAGCCACTGCAGGATTGGCATCACCATACACCGAGGAACTCGAGTAACCCGACGGGCGATCCGTGCTATGAGCATAGCGGGTCCGCCCCCGGTTCATGAACTGGTTCTTGTTGTCAGCTGCAAAAGCGAGTGTGCCAACGATCAACTGGTGTTGACGACTCTGACACTGCACACGCCGCGTGGACTCACGTGCCTTGGCCAAAGCAGGCAGCAGGATGGCGATGAGGATCGCAATAATCGAGATCACGACCAACAACTCAATGAGCGTGAATGCTTTTTTCGTGCACTTGGACATGTTCAATCCTTTCAAACCCGCCGCCCCGACTTCTGGATAATGGACCTATCGATGATCCAGTTGCGTCATTTTGCCGCCATGCCGGTTATCAATCCGAAATACCGCTTACCTTTTTTATTCAAAAAGTTATCTGTTTCAAACATTATGCTTCATCATGCATGCTGATAACCAGTTATTGGGACACGTGATCGCATCTTCACCAGTTGATCGGCCAGGTGAGCTTGAACCATCGGATGTCAGAAATGAAAAAGCCATGGTTCCCGACCACGTTTTGCAGGCCTTGGGGCAATGGGGATGGCACCTTTTTCGAGCTGTCGCGCCGGTGCCAAGTGTCAACCTGCAAAGCGTTTAAATTGTCGGGAATACCATGGCAAGTGCTGTTGGGTTTCTCGTGACCTCATCAAATGATCACGTCCTGATCATACGCCGCATATCAACTTGGGCTGCAAAAATAGACTTGTCATTTTTATTCAAAAAGTTATCCTTTTTAAACATTGGCACGCAAGCAATCCACCAGCAATGAACTGCGGATGATGGACTGGAGCCGACTCCACACTGAGTTGGTCTGGGCCTACGAGGGCGCCCCGACGCGACTGCTCTCCAAACGGCCGGAGTATGACATGCTCATGTGCTGGCTGCTGCTTAAAGGGTCCGTCGAAGCGCACAGCATCAACTCTGGCACGATTCATGCCCAGGCCGGTCAATGGGTCTTCATGCCCAGCGACAAGGTCTACCATCGCTTCTCTAATGATGCCCGGATCATTTCCCTGCGCATGATCATCCGTTGGCCCGACGACAAACACCTTTACCCCTACAACCAATGGATCATCCTCGACAGCAGCCTCTACCCCAAACTCCAACGGCAATCCCATGTGCTGGTCAATAAGACCGAAGTCATCACCCAACAGGCGCGTCGCGAGAAAATCCAGATCACCAAACTCGCAGCACTGCCCTGCTCCATGGCACAGTACATGGATGTCAAACAGGCCACCCTCCGATGGGTCACCCTTTATGACCATGCCATGCAACATGCAGGCGTTAACCGCATGCCTTTGGAACAGGTCGACCCGCGTGTCAACGAAGCTATCCAGATCATCAACCATCTGACAGCGGAACGTAAATTCGACGAATCCGAACTGGCTCAACAAGTCGGACTCTCGGTGGGCCAACTCAATCGCCTGTTTAATCAAGCCATTGGTCAGACTCCCAAAGCCTATGCAGAAAAGCTGCGCATCGAGGATACCCTCAAGCTCATCGTCTCAAGCACCATGCCCCTCAAAGAACTGGCCTACACCATGGGCTTTAAACAGCAATCTCATTTTTCAAATTGGTTTTACAAGAAGACTGGCAAGTATCCCCGCCAATACCGCAAAGACTATCAGGACCCCGGTCAGGATCAGATTTACCAGACACTGCGCGATTAGAGATGTTTATTTCCACCGCCGTCACTCCCGCCTGCGCGGGAATGACGAATTGAACGGTCGCATTGAGAATATGTCTTTGAACCGATCTAGTTCTCGCCATCAGCCAGCACGACATATTTCCCGCCGTGCTGCTCGATCACCAATGCCAACCCTTGCGGATCGTGGCCTCGCCAGACGGCATCGAATCTTGTGTCCGAATTCAGAACCTTGTTAATCGCCTGTACATGGCTCTCCGTCAACGCCTGGGCGCTGAGCAACACCATGCGCGACAAATGGTCATGTCCCAATCGACTGATGGCATCGGATGGCAGTAACTGGCCTGCCGGTTCGATCGCATCCAACACTTTTTCATCAAGCGGCAATGTGGATTCAATCCGTGGCATGTCGATTTGTCTGCCATTGAAAAATACAAACGTCACCGGCGTCACCGACTCCTGCAAAACCTCGTGAAGCTTTCGTATCTCAGCTTTGATGTCGTCAAGCCAATCGCCCGTTGAGGCCGTCGCGTCAATGAGGATGACCGTCGGTGAATCAAGCTTGATGGAAAAGAACTCCGGGGTGTGAGAGGTTAAATCCGTGCCGGTGGTTGCTGTGGCGTTGTCGGTGCGTTGGACATTTTCAGCAGGTGGTGGCAGATGTTTTTGCTGATCGACAAGCCATGCTGCAAAGCCGACGATGATGCCCATGAGCATGGTGACGATGAAGATTCGCCAAAGGCGCATGCCGGTCTGCTTTGGTGGAAGATCGCGTTGGTAAGCCATCACCGACCGCCCCGCCATGGCACGTTGTTCCGAGAGCACCGTGGGGTGAATGTCCGCAGCGGTCATGTTCTGCCTCGGATCATCATGCCGCGTCCCGTCTTCATCGGTGACCGGTTTAGCCATGTCTTCATTGACACTCACCAGCGCACCACAACTGCTGCAGCGACAGATGCTGCCTGCAAAGGCATGGTCCAGAACAAACCGCACACCACATGCCGGGCAGTCCAGTTCAAGATGTTCGCTCATCAAATTCATCGGTGAAGCTTATGTTAGCTCATTTCCAGTAACCAATCCCACAATGCAATGAAAGAAACTCAGGACTAGCTACTAAGAATTCTTGAGAATAGCAATCTCCATACATATCATTCGGTCATTCCCGCGCAGGCGGGAATCCAGTAGCATTCTGATGACGCTTGCAGGTTCCACAGGACTCCCGCCTGCGCGGGAGTGACGATAGCCGTCGGACTTTCTCGGTGATATTCATAACACAACAAACACTGTGATATGTCAGACCGTGTTGCAGTGTTTTTCTGCCTTTCCCCAAGTCCCAAGTCGCTAGTGGCTAGTCCCTGTAATTCACAGGAGTATCGCGTTCAACCTCGCAGACACACTAATGACTTTCCGAAAACCCAGGCCAGAGATAATAGAACCCATCAGCCGGCTGTGCCAGCAGCCCCCCCATGTCCATGCTGGCAATGTTGATCTGAGTTTGGGGCACATTGTTCGGTGTCGAGGCATACGGTGAACCGACATATTGCAGCGGTCGGTGATACCGCACCAGTTCCCCTTGCGTGATCCCCGCCAACTTCTTGGCTAGTGCATAGGCCGATTGCAGGTCCCCCAACTCATCCGCCAGGCCGACCTGCACCGCCATCGCGCCGGTGACGATACGCCCGTCGGTGAGCCATGGGATGTCCTTGGGATCGAGATTGGTTCTGGCTTTCTTGACGGTGGCAACGAACCGAGCGTAAAAGTCATCGACCATCTGCTGAAGGATCTGGTATTGCTCGTCGGTGAGATTTTCAAACGGAGAACCGGCAGCCTTGTTCGGTCCCGAAGTAATCGCACGCGGCTTGATCCCCCAACGTTCCAACGCAGGCTTGATCGAGACCGTCTGCATGATCACACCAATGCTGGCCGTGATTGCGGTGGGATACGTCACCACGCGGTCGGCAGAACAGGCGATGTAATACGCACCACTTGCAGCAACATCCATAAACAGCGCGATCACCGGCTTACCGGTATCCGCCTTGAACTGCATGATCTGACGGTAAATCGCATCACTGGCGGTCACCGTGCCGCCCGGCGAGTTGATGCGGAGAATCACAGCTTTGACCTTGGGATCGTGACGAGCTTCCTGGAGTTTTTCATACATCAGACTCACAGGGTTTTCCCCCTCACGCAGCAAACCGGGCTTGGCATAGTTGGTGATCGTGCCGGAGATGTCGATGATGGCAACGCGACCTTGCGACCAACCCGCATCCTTCTGGACCACTTTGGTTTTAAGCCGTTGATCCGTGGCCGAACCCACCACAAACGTCATGGGGCCACAGGCTGTAAGTAGGCTGCTGACAATCAAAAGTATCAAGAGACGCAAGTGCATACGGAAGTTCTCCGGTTTTAAAGATGAATCCACGGATTAACACAGATATCAAAGCAAACACGCAACTGCAATACATTGGATAAATGAAGATTCATCTTGGTCTTTGCATCTGTGTTTATCTGTGTTCATCTGTGGTTAATTGACTTGAAACGTTACCCACACAGCTTACCAAGTTGCTCAAGCAGTCGATCGATCTGCTGGGGTTGATTGTAAAAATGCGGGCTCACGCGGATGCGGCCTTCGCGGACGACAGCAAAAATATTCTGCTTTGCCAACTCCGCGACCACGCGTTTGGTGTTCACGTTCTCGTTGGTGGGGGCGAAGACCACACTGCCACTGGTCTGACCTTTGCCCCGTGGGCTGAGTACCTTGCAACCGACATGAGGTAAACCGTCACAGATTTGCTGCGTGAGTTTCTGCACGTTTTCCCAGACCTGCTCAATACCGACTTCAAGCAGCACGTCGATACTCGCGCCCATGGCAACAATGCCGGGGATATTCTGCGTGCCCGGCTCAAAGCGTTTGGCATCATCGTGGAGCTGGAACTTGTAATTACCAAAGTCCATCGGATTCACCACGCTATGCCAACCCAGCACCGGCGGATTAAGCAGGGGCGACAAATCTTCATGGACATAGAAAAACCCCATGCCCTCAGGACCGAGCAGCCACTTATGACCATCCGCTGAAAGAAAGTCGATCCCAAACTCCTGGACATCCATCGGGATCACCCCCACGGACTGAATGCCATCGACACACAGATACCCCCCTGCCTGGTGGACCATCTCAGAGATGGGTTTGAGATCAATGCGGAACCCCGATGCATATTGGACGGAAGACAGCGAGACAACGCGGGTGCGATTGGTGATCGCTTCGCAGACATCTTCCACATCAATCGTGCCATCGGGAAGACTGTTGACTTCGATGAGTTCAACGCCATGACGCTTGAGGTTCTCCCACGGGTAACGATTCGCGGGGAACTCCATATCGGAGATGATGACGTTGTCGCCTTCGTGCCAATCCAGCCCGTTTGCCACGAGACTCAGGCCGGTGGAGGTGTTGGGGACAAAGGCGATTTCGTGTTCCGAACGTGCGTTGATGAGCTTGGCAATCGCTTGTTTAACCTGGCTGATCCGTGGGTACCACTTGTCTTTGACGTAGGCAAAGGTGGACGCTTCAAGTGCATATTCCTGCAAAGCGACCGATGCGCGATGCGTGATGGGCGCGACGCCTGCGTGGTTAAAAAAATCCATCTGCATGAGAATGGGAAATTCACTGTTGATATCCATCGTCAGATTCCTCTTGCCTTGAACTTGGGGCTGATCGTAGACTAACAGGCATGATCAAGGACGCCAAACAAGTCTGCCTGCTTCTACTACTGCTACCGTCGATCCTGCTCGGTCAGTTGCAGGAGCCTGCTGCCAAGGATGATACACAGGTCCCCCTTTCGCCGGTGGTCACCCGCCTGCTTAATGATCCGATCAATACCGAGGATCAGAAACTTGCGATGTACCTGTTTCACGGGCAATGGGAAGCAATCGATCCGACCAAACTCACCGTGGAGCAGCGTGCGGAATTCGCATTAGCCAGGTATGAACTCAGCGCGGACGTACTCTCGGATGAGAAGACGCCTGCGGTGTATCGTGCTGAGGCTGCGAATTTGCGTGGTGAACCGCAACAAGCGGTCACATTATTACCCCAGCCTCAAAGCCTGCGGGAAGTGTTAGCCAAGTCTGCAGCTTTGGAGACGCTGGGCAAGCTTGATGAGGCTGCGAAATTACTGACCCCCTGGCGAGAAAAATTACTTAAGGATTTGCCGGAAAATGCAGCGGACTTAACGCGGGCTGGATTGCTGCTTAGTGAGTTAGCTGTTCTGGAAGGTTTACCCGCCCGTGACTATCAGCAGGCGATGAACTGGTTTGCCATGGCAAGGGGACAGTTGGACCGTCTTTACTGGCCGGCCTATCTGGCTGAAGCGCAATTGCTCTGTGAAAAAGGCAGTCGCATGCAGGCCATCGGCGCGATCATGGAGACCTTGCCCTTAAACCCCAACGCTTCGCAAGCGTGGATGTTGCTGGGACAGATGTCCGTTGAGAGTTTCCAGTTTGATAAGGCTTCATCCTGCGTTGAAAAACTCCGTGAGATCAACCCGCAACATATCCTTGCTGACATCCTGGAGATTCGTTCGTACCTGGCGCAACGGGATATCTCGGCGGTTCCCGTGATTCTGGAAGCCGCGCAAAAACGCTACCCGACACATCGTGATCTGCTGGCATTGGAAGCGGCAATGCATGCCATGCAGTTTGATCATGCGCAACTGGATAAGACGCTCGCCAAATTCGAAGCACTCTCACCGGGTAATCCACTGGCTTTGGCGACGGCGGGTGAGTTTCTCTCCTTTGCCCGTCAGTATGACTGGGGTGAACAGTTGCTGCGGAAGGCCATTGCGATGCAACCCAATTGGCCCAAGCCGCGCAGTGAGTTAGCGCTATTGTTGATGCAGGCCGGTCGTGACGAGCAGGCTTACGGTGAACTGGAAAAAGCTGCCAAACTCGACCCGTTCCACAAGCAGGTGCAAAACCAGTTGGAACTGGCCCAGGAGATGAAGGGTTTTCTGACTGCAAAGACGGATCACTTTTCGATCATCTTCCCGCCAGGTCCTGATGAAGCATTGGCATTGGACATGACGGTGATGCTTGATGACATTTACAACACCGTTACCACCAGCTTCTCGCACCAACCCCGAAACATCACGCAGATTCAGATCATGCCCAACGAGCGTTGGTTTGGCGTGCGCATCACCGGCATTCCCGAGATCTGGACAATCGCAGCATGCACTGGTGATGTGATTGCGATGACACCCCCCAAGACCGGTGCGCGTCAACGTGGTGCCTATGACTGGGCGCGCGTGGTTCAACATGAGTTTACGCATACAGTCACGCTGGACCTGACGCATAACCGGTTGGCTCACTGGTTCACCGAAGCCTGCGCCGTGGCCATGGAACCAGGCGGTCGGGATTACAACACCTGTCAACTGCTTGCTGAGAACCTTGCCAACGAAACGCTCTTTGATTTAAAGTCGATTAACTGGGCCTTTGTGCGACCTGAAAAACCGACCGATCGCCCGCTTGCCTACGCCCAGGCCAATTGGATGTATGACTACATTCAGGAGACCTTCAGTCATGATGCGATCCTTTCGATTCTCACCAAGTTTGCGACGACCAATGACTCGGCCCAGGTGATCCAATCCGTCACCGGCCAGGATGAAGCGACCTTCATGAAAGGGTTTAAAGCGTGGGCCAAGGAGCAGGTTCAAAGCTGGGGCCTGGGGCCACAAGACGGTGACGAAGCGCTTAAGCCAATATTTAAAGCCTTTGCCCAGGGGATTGAGCCTCCTGCTGCGGTGTTGGATAAACTCATTGCCGATCACCCCAAACACCCGGATGTTTTGCGGCTGATTGCTCAGAAAGCGATGCAGGGAGAGGACCTGATTGCTGCCCGCAAAGCCGTGCAGGATTACGCGCGGGCAAGACCGGTCGACCCGTGGTCCAACAAGCAGTTGGTGATTCTATCGCAGCAACTGGGTGACAAGGACATGCTCATCGGCGCGTTGACTGCGCTGGATGAAAACGAACAGTCCACCGGACGCTGGGCGTTTGAACTGGCTAAACGACACGCTGAGCAAAAGCGTTGGCCTGCAGCTCTCGCCGACGCCAAGCGTGCCATCCAGCGTGAACCCTACAACGCGGACTACCGTGAAAATGCAGCGACGATGGCCTTAATGGATAAAGACATGAATGCTGCCATGCATCAAATCCGTGCATTAACAATGCTCGAACCGAACCGCTCCATCCACTGGGCACGGCTAGCAGCGATATCCAATCGCATGGGACAAAAGGATCAATCCATCTCTGCTGCGAAAAAAGCAATCGCGTTGGACCCCAACTCCCCTGCCAAAAAGTTATTGGATTAATCGTCAGTCAAAGCAAGGCATCAGCGACACGCAGTGTCGCAGCTATTTTCAATGTCGATGTATCAATCACGTGAGCATTGACACCAGCCACAGCATCACCAGCATCGACGCGAAGAACGGCAGGAGATATGCGGACAAAAACAACACAAACGCTTCGATCACATCCAACTCGAAAAACTTCATCGCCAAACCGATGAACGAGATGAAGGTGAATGGGAAACTCACGTACCACTCAAAGCCGAAAACCGAAATACCTTCAGTAAGTCGGAACATGATCGACTTGATGAAAAAGCCCAACACATGAGCAGTCATCGCAATGGCCAGGATTTTGGTCATCGCTGAAAACACGCCACCAAAACTCACGCCAAAGAGTCGGATCACCAGCATCATCCCCACAAACATGAATGGGATCTTGATGGCAATCTCCATAAGATTCGTGCCAAACAGATAAGCGATGCAAAACCATTTCTGTTGCATGGACAACGGCGGTGGCGGTGGCGGCTTGGGTGGGAGTAGCGGCCCGCCGAGAAATCCGCCGGTACTCGTGGGAGCGGGTGTGGTTGCGACGGCAGTCACCTTGCTGGGGATCACCGCTTCAACGAGATTCCGATCCACCATCTCATAAGGCGTGATCACCACGGTAAACACCAGGAAAACCAGCATCGCAAGCAGGACCACCGTGGGGATGTAGACATCCTGAATCAAGTGCTGCTGGTGATAGTATTCCTGATCGTCTTCATATTTTTGACTTTCGGAGACATAACGGGCCGAGCCGTCATAGTCATCCCCCATCGGATCGCCCTGCACGCCTTGAACATGGCGTTTAAGTTGTGTGTGATAGCCACATGCTGCACACACCACCGCATCGTGAGTCATCGGTGATTGACACTCAGGACAAATCTTACCCGCTGCAACTTCCGGCTCGACCGCCAACTCATACACACTGGACTGATCCGATGCCGCAGCCAACTCCGGCACGGGGACGCGATCCCACGAGCTGGCTTTGCCCACGTGTTCCTGGAGCATGTTCAACCCCACGACCGGCACCGATTCCTCGGGTTTGATCTCCGTATCAAACTCATCCTCATCCACCGCGTCCGTCACCACCAACCCGCGCGCGATGTCCGAGATATCCGAGTCGTCATCGTCATCAACCTGCAACTGGACCACGTCTTCGGCAGCGGCCAAATCCAATTGGTCTTCCTCATCCTGCAAGCCGGCTAATGTGTCATCCATCGCCCTCGACGACCGGGACAAATCAACCGTCGGCGGATTCCTGCGCGGTGTGGCAACCACCGGTTCATCAAGCAACGGCAGGACCATATCATCACCGCGTTTGTCGGACTTGTTCTCTTTAGGCTTGGTATCCGACTTGCTCTTGGTGTCCGGCTTTCTGGATGACGGTTTTAAGGTCGGTTCACCCACATGCTTCAAACGCGAAGACACCTGAGTGGACTTGCCTGAGGGTGAACTGCCATGAGACTTTTCTTCCTCCGCTTTGACCATATCCAGATCAAGCACCAGCAAATCGGCGGTGTCATCATCGTTTGGCTTGGTTGGTTTGTCGGACTTCTTCTGTGGCTGCTGATCCGGCTTGCCAGGTTTGGGAGACGGCACCGAATCGGGCCTGGATGAATGATGCGACTTGGCATGATCCGACCGCGAAGTGGAATGCGATGAACTGGATTTTTTGTCAGTGTGATCTTTGCGTGCTTTTTTGCTCGGCGGTGATTCTTTGCCCTCAGGATCAATGGCAGGCGTGCCCATGACCGGATCATCACCCAACGAGAGGATGTACCCGCCGTCGGTCTGCTGCATGGCTTGTTGATGAGAAGCGGACTTTGAAGATTTTAAAGACTTGCCACAAAAGGGACAGTAAACAAGTTCACCTCCCCCGATGGCACTGGGTGGCAATGTCTGATGACAATGTGCACACTTTCCCGGTTTGCTTTGCCCCATGACTGGACACCTTTGATCAACACCCCGAATGCGACTTGACAGCCTGTAGTGATTGTAGTTTACCAAACATTGTTGTGCCGGGAATTGTGGATGTGTGCTTGAGCTTCTACAATGTGAAGCTTTGTACCCCTTTGTCTGGAAATACACATGAGCGTTCCCATTCTCGATCTGACTGCGCTTCACGCCCCCCTGGCTGACCAGATGCGTGAGGTTTTCAATGATATTCTCAACACCAGCCAGTTCGTGCTGGGCAAACACGCTGCGGACTTTGAAGCGGCTTTGGCGGAAGCTTGCCAAACCAAACATGCCATCGGTGTTTCGTCCGGGACTGATGCGTTGATTGTCGCCCTGATGGCGTACGACATCAAGGCCGGCGACGAAGTGATCACCAGTCCGTTCACGTTCTTTGCCACCGGCGGCTCAATCGCCCGCGTGGGTGCAACCCCGATTTTCGTGGACATCGACCCGGTGACGATGAACCTGGACTCCGCCTTGATCGAAGAAGCGATTACGCCCAACACCAAGGCCATCATGCCGGTGCACATTTTCGGTCACCCGGCCAACATGGACAACATCAACGCCATCGCCAGGAAACACAACCTGGCGGTCATCGAAGACAACGCTCAATCCATCGGCGCCAAGATCGGCGATAAGCAGGTCGGCGGCCTGGGTGACATCGGTTGCTTGAGCTTCTACCCCACCAAGAATCTTTCGGGTTGTGGTGATGCCGGTGCAGTGCTCACGAACAGTGATGAGTTGGCGGAGAAGATGATCTCCCTGCGTCTGCATGGTCAGATCGGTCAGTATCAGCACAAGATCATCGGCGGAAACTTCCGCATCGACGCGCTGCATGCTGCGATTCTCAATATCAAGCTGCCCCACCTTCCCGAGTGGAACGAAGCGCGTCGTCGCAATGCTGAACTCTACAAGCAGAAGCTGGCCGACCTGCCGATCACGTTGCCCGTGGAGCTTGAGGGTTACACCCACGTTTACCATCAGTACACCATTCGCGTTGATCCGGCCAAGCGTGACGGTTTGACCGCTGCGTTCAAGGAAAACGGCATCGGCTTTGGTGTCTTTTACCCGACCCCGCTGCATCAGCAGGAATGCTTCAAGTATCTCAACCAGGACCAGGGACGCCTGCCACACAGCGAAGCAGCCTCCAAGGGCTGTGTCAGCTTGCCGGTGCACCCGCTACTGACCGAAGCACAGATTGACGAAGTCTGCGCGGTCATCAAGGGATATCTGCAATCTTGACCGACCCACCAACGACCACTGAGCCGATCATCCGACTCGTCGATGTCTGCAAAGCCTTCGGCAAGTTGACCGTGCTCAACAAGGTGTCGCTGGATATCGAACACGGTAAGACCACCGTCATTCTCGGCCCAAGTGGTACAGGCAAAAGTGTCCTGCTCAAACACATCGTCGGACTGCTCAAGCCCGACAGTGGCGAAGTGTGGTTTGAACATCAACGCATTGATCAGATGAACGCGATGCAGTTGGTCAAGCCCCGCCAGCAGTTTGGTTTTCTGTTTCAGATGGGTGCTCTGTTCGACTCCATGAACGTGCGCGACAACGTCTGCTTCCCACTGGTGGAACACACCAAGATGCCCAAGAGCGAGCAGCATGAACGCTGCAGCCAGGTCCTCAAAGCAGTCGGTCTTGAAGGTGTCGAAAACAAAATGCCCGTGGACCTGTCCGGCGGGCAGAAAAAGCGCGTTGCATTGGCGCGTGCAATTGTGCTCCGTCCCAAGGTCGTGCTCTATGACGAACCGACCACCGGGCTTGATCCCATCCGTTCGGATTTGATTAACGAACTGATCCTGAATTTGAGTCAACGCCTGGGAATCACAAGTATTGTCGTGACACATGACATGACCAGTGCCAAGAAAATTGCTGATCGGATGATCATGCTTTACGATGGACGCGTCGTTGCTGATGACGAACCAGAACATTTTCTCAACACCCCCGACAAGCTCGTCCAGCGATTTATCAACGGGCAGGCTGACGAGGAAGACCTGGAACTCATCCGCACTGGCATGGACTGAACCCAACGACGTATCAAAGGTACCTCATGCATCACCGCACACGTGACATCTTCGTCGGATTGACAGCCATCGCAGGCGTCATCTGTGTGGCAGGTTTGATGTTCCTCTTCGGCTACATCCCCAAGTTCCTCGAACCGGGCTACATCGTCCACGTCAACTTCCCGCAAGCTGGTGGACTCAACTCCTCCTCGCGTGTGATTCTCGATGGCGTGGACATCGGCCGACTCATCGAGCTCGACCTGCAGACTCCGCCCAAGCGTGGCGTGGTCATGACCGCCCAAATCCGCAGCGATTACAACATCCCCGAGAATGTCCGCGTGACCGTGGCATCCAAACTGCTGGGTGGCAGTCCCGCTTTGGCGTTTTACACCGACCATTTGGCCGTCAGTGAACTTGATGACTTTCTGCCCAAGGACGGCAGTGCCGAACTCAACGGTGAAATTCAGGGCATGCTCGCCGAGGTGACCAAGAAGCTGCAAACCTACCTTGATCCGGCGATCAAAAATCTCAACCAGGTCGCAGACGATTTTTCCAAACTCTCAAAACAGTGGACAACCGTCGGCGACAACATTGCCAACATGACCGCACCGCGCACCTTGGCGGATGTCGACAGTGGCAAAGCCCAGGCCAACATCAACACCCTGCTCGCCCGTGCCGACCAACGCATGGCAGACCTCAAAATCACCATCGATCACATCAACAATCTTGTCGGTGATGAAAAACTCAAGGCTTCACTGACCAACATGATTGATCAAACCACAAAGACAGCCACCGCCTGGGAAGAGACCGCCAAGAGCACGCAGGTCACCGCTGATTCACTGTCCAAAAAACTCTATGCCATGGCAGACGACATGAGCGCGACGATCCGCTCCACGCAACTGCTCATCGACAAAGCTGCCACGGGTAAGGGCACCGTCGGTCAACTTCTCAACGATCCCAAACTCTACACCAATCTCAACGAAACCGTCGTCCGACTCAATGCCGCATTGGATGAGATCAAGCTATTGGTCGAAAAGATCAAGGCTGAAGGCGTGAATGTGAATCTGTGATTGCGTCCTCAAGCAAATCAATCTAAATGAAAATATGCAAACGGCCTCTAATTTGTCATTCCCGCGCAGGCGGGAATCCAGTGGCATTCTGTGCGCACTTGCATACTCCACTGAACTCCCGCCTGCGCGGGAGTGACGGGACGTTTAGATCGACTGCTTCACCACATTCCATCACGCCGGTGCGACATGCCCCAGATGCAACTCGGCATGTCGCAGATGCAGTGCGTACCATTTCTCGTAGCTGAGTTTGCCGAACAATGGGCTGGCTTGGTTCATCGCACCGGGGACTTTAGCCAATTCGATTTCACTCCGGAGATTGGCAACGGCCTGCTCCATGGAGATGTCAGCAGGTGGGACGAATTGTGCTTCAAATGCTGGGGGAATTTTAAATCCACTGGGGATATCACGCTTGCCGATACCACCACGTAACAAGCGTCCGAGGATGCGTAACCACAGCGGTGCTTTGACGGTTGTCCCTTCACGCGACATCGTCATGAAGCGGCGAATGTGGTCGATGTTCTGCGCTGCAGTCCATTGGCCACCGAGTTTGATGTCGGATGCATCCTGCAAGGTTTGAACATCCGCAAGAATGTCATCAAACGTTTCAAAATGCAGTTGGCGGAGTTTATTGGCTTTGCTGGTCATGAGGTGTTCCAAGCAGTAAAAGTAATCGGTCAGACGGAGACTTCAGCATGGCGGAAGCATGTAATGACGTGATCATTGACCATGCCCACACTTTGCATCAGGGCATACATCGTAGTCGGTCCGACAAAACGAAAGCCGCGTTTGAGCATGTCTTTACTCATGGCTTTTGAGATGGGCGATTGGGCGGGGATGTCTTTCATCGTCTTGTGATGATTGATGATGGGCTTGCCTTCGACGAATTGCCACATGTAGGCATCGAGGCTGCCGAACTCTTTCTGGATGTTAAGGACGGCTTTGGCGTTGTTGATGGTGCTCTCGATTTTAAGTCGGTTGCGAATGATGCTCGCGTCGCCCATGAGTCGCTCGACATCCTTGGCGGTGAATTTGGCAACCTTCCGGGGGTCGAACTGTTTGAAGAGCTTGCGATAGCCTTCACGCTTTTTGAGAATGGTCAGCCAACTCAAACCCGCTTGCGCACCTTCGAGTGTAATCTTCTCATAAAGCCGATTGTCATCATGCACCGGCACGCCCCACTCGGTGTCGTGATACACGATCTCCAACGGATCCTTGGCCCAACCGCATCGGCAGACTTCTTTACTCATGAGGTGTTTCCTTTTGTATTTTGAGGAACTTATTTTTAACACGAAGGTGCGAAGGACACAAAGATCACGAAGAAAAAAAACATATTAACAATCTCTCTTAACGCTGGGCTCTCTGTGGACTCTGTGGTAAATAATCTGCCTTGAAAAACTTCGCGTCCTACGCGACCTACGCACCTTCGTGTTAAAAATATTACCGCACTTTCCTCAAACCGTTCGTACCGGTACAATACCGATTGATTTATCTGGAATCTTAAACACGGAGCGACTTCATGAAACGCGCGGATCTCAAGAAAACCGTTCACAAAATCATCAATGATCAACCGGTCACCGACCTGCATACCCACTGTTACACGCCGGCTTTCGGCGCCTGCCCGGAGCCCAATGGTTTGCTGCTTTGGGGCATTGACGAGTTGGTGACATATCACTATCTCATCGCCGAAGTGTATCGCGTGGTACCTGCAACGGAACTGCCTTACGAAGACTTCTGGAAGATGACCAAACAGGAGCAGGCGGATCACATCTGGAAGCACCTGTTCGTTGAGAACACCCCGATCAGTGAAGCCTGTCGCGGCGTGTTGACGACGTTGAGCAAGCTCGGTTTGGATCCGAACGAAAAGTCACTGGACAAGTACCGCAAGTATTTTGCCAAGTGGACGCCCAGCGATTACATCGACAAGGTGATGGAAGTTGCCAACGTCGATTCGATCACGATGACCAATCCGGTGTTCGACGATGTGGAACGTGAGAAGTGGCTTGCTGATCCGACGATTGGTGATGACCCACGTTTTGAAGCGGTGCTGCGTATCGACCCCTTGTTGCGTGACTGGTCGGGTGCGGTGGCCAAGATGCGTGAATGGGGTTACGACGTCAACGAAGATTTCTCGGGTAACACCATCAACGAAACCCGTCGCTTCCTGGGCGAATGGATTCATCGTCAGAAGGCCATTTATGTTGCGATGAGTCTGCCCCCGGAATTCAAGTATCCGAATCCTGAAAATCCTGCTGCGGATAAATTCATCCGCGACATTCTCATGCCGCTGTGTGAAGACCTTGGTTTGCCTTGGGCCATGATGATTGGCTCGCGTCTGCAGGTCAATCCGGCACTCAAGGATGCAGGCGACATGGTGGGCAAGTCCGACGTGCTCTCCGTGGTGCATCTGTGTCAGGAATTCCCGAACAATAAATTCATGGTGACGATGCTCAGCCGCGAGAATCAGCACGAGTTGTGCATTGCCGCCCGCAAGTTTGGCAACCTGTTCCTCTTCGGTTGCTGGTGGTTCCTGAATAACCCGAGCATCATTGAAGAGATGACCCGCGAACGCATTGAACTGCTGGGCACCACCATCGCCCCGCAGCACAGTGATGCTCGTATTCTGGATCAGTTGGTGTACAAATGGGACCACAGCCGCAAGATCATCGCGGATGTGTTGGTCGACAAGTACTCGGATGTGATGGATGTCGGTTACAAGGTCACCAAGAAGATGATCAAGCGCGATGCCGCGTTGCTGCTGCGTGATAACTTCCGCAACTTTGTGGCTCGCTGATGCCATGGTTCTAAAGCCTCTGGCTTTAGTTCTGATATGCAACTCAATGAACCCCAATGGCCGTGGAATTGATCCGCGGCCATTTTTATTTGCAATTTTTCAGCGGCTGGTTATTGACTTGCTTTAACGACTGAATAATATTATTGCAGTATTAATACTTTAATGAGATTATTCAATGATCGCTGAACTCTCCATCAATCAGACATGCAAACGCGTCCTGACATACATCCGTCATCATGGTTTTGGGGCCGGCGACCGCCTGCCGACACAAAGCCAGATGGTTGAGGAGTTGGGCATTGGCAGTAATGTTTTGCAGTCGGCGATGAAGCATTTGGAAACCAAGGGATTGATCCAGCGCAAGCCACGTATGGGGACCATTTTCAACGCCAAGCCAATCAGCATCCCGATGGACTGGATGATCGGGATTATCATTCCGTCGTTACAGAATCAGCACACACCGTTTTATGCGGTGTTTCTTGAAATGGTTCTGACGCACCTTGCTGCCAAGGGATGTCACTATCGGATTTATAATTTTGATCAGTTCCCACACAAATCTTCAGATTTAAAAAAATACAATCCCGGATTTGCCCAGGATGTTTCGGATGGTGTTCTTGATGCCCTGATCACATCTGCGATTTCCGATCATTGGTTTGTGAACTATTGCAGCAAGCATAAACTGGAACTGGCAATCGCCAAAACCCCGGACAACTTTGAACCAGATATCAAACACTGTGTGCTTGGCGGGAAAATTAATGAGCCGACCATGATTGATAATGCCGTCGCCCTACTGTCGGAGAAGGGTTGTCAACACGTTTGCCTGGTGAATGATGACGGTCCGGGTTTCTTGCCACAACCCATTCTTGATACATTCATAACCACGACACAGCAACATGGTGTTCAAGCAAGCGAAATGCACTGCGGCCATGGTTTGATTCTTGCAGGTCGGAAAATCGGCCAAACGCTGTTGCAGTTGCCCGCAAAACAACGTCCAGACGGATTGATCATCATCAAAGACGATCACATTTGCCTGGGCTTAACTCAAGTCCTCAGCCAGCAATCGGAATATCGCCCGATGATCTGTGTCCAAGGCTGTTACCAGGCCCCCTTGGCATTCGCTTTACCTGTGTTTCGGTATGAGTATGACTTGACCGAGTTGGTGAATAGTTCCGTGGATCGTTTACTGTTGCGTTTGCTTGGTCATCCATCAGAGTGCAAGTCCCAATTATTTGAAGCCACGCGCAATCCTGCAGGCCCAACCGCTTTGCCACCCCAATGGGATCAGTTGGTCCCGCGTTCACCCCAGCCGGGTGTCAAACAATTGGATACACCATCATTATTGCCACTGCCACCGCAATGCTGAAATGGCATTGTGACTGTAATGGAGCTATCTCATGACAAAATCTGTTCTGAGAATCAATGCGTTTACTTTGATTGAATTGCTGGTGGTCATCAGTATCGTATCGCTGCTGATTTCCATCCTCCTGCCGGCATTGGGTAAAGCACGCGAAGCGGCCCAGCGGGTCACGTGCATGACGAATCTTCACCAGACGGACCTGGCATTGAAGACCTACATCACCGACAACGATGGCTACTTTTGTCCCAACATACCCTACGTAAACAATGTATCAAACATCATCTGGAACGGTAATGTCCCGATGCCGGTAGGGACCGGTGTGCTGGTTGCAGGTCAATACCTTCAATCCAGCAATGGGCTTTACTGTCCGAGTAATACTTATCTTGACGGTTACTGGGACCCGGGACCGGCCGGACCGAAGTATGGTGACACCAACAAGACGGTCTACTGTGATTATGCTTTGAACACCATGCTCATGATGCGGCCACGAGGCAGTACCTATTCATCATCAAACGTCTATGCCGACTACCGGCTTGACGACAATAAATCAGATTTCCCCTTATTTGCAGACATTTTCATGACGCGTGACTTTTCACTGGGCGCCAAAGCAACCTACTACCGGCCGCATCACACCCAGGGCTTGAGCATGGTTTTTCTGGATGGCAGCACCAATCACTTGAGTTTTGATGCCATTGGAACACCACCAACTGTCAGCTTCGATCACACCTATGGAACAGCACTTGCCTTGACCTCTACTTTTGACAGCTATGCATGGTGGATCCAGTTGCAAGAATGTTATGGGCGATAAACAAAACCTGACACAACCTTCCCAGCCAATTCCCTCAAACTATTTTTTACTTGTATAGGAGTCTCATTGATGCGACGCAAAATGATCTGCGCAATCACTTATTGTCTGCTTGCTTTTACAACGCTTTGGCAACCAACGTTTTCGTTTGCTGACCAACCATCAAATCATCTGATCAACATCAAAGATTTGGGTGCTGTAGGTGATGGCCAAGCCGATGACACCGCGGCCTTTCAAAAAGCTTTTGACACAACCTCCGCAGATATCAGTGAAATTCTGATCCCGGCAGGTCGCTATCGCATCACTCAGACACTGACTTTCAAACAACATGCTGCCAAAGGCATGATCATCCGCGGGCAAGGTGGTGTCGGATGGAAACATTGGCCCAAGGCAAGTACGCTCGTTTGGGATGGACCAGAAGGTGGCACACTGCTTCAAACCGTCGGCATGGGTGGATGCAGCTTCAGTGACATAAACTTTGATGGCAGTCAAAAAGCAGGGGTCCTCTTTCTAGCCAATACGGTCAAGGGTTGGGGAAACATGATCAACAGCATGAACAATGTCAGTTTCTATCGTGCGAATATCGGGATTCAGATGGGCAGCGTCGCTGGGGAACACAATAACTCTGACTACATTTTTCAGAACATCCTGTTCGGATCTCTCAAAAATGGCTTTCTGGTAAAAAATGACCAGGGCGTGGACTTCCTGTTTAACTTTATCTTCGCCCTGCGCTGTGACACGATTCTCAACTTTGAACGTGGGGGCAACCTGCAGGTCAACAATGCACAGATGACCAACTGCAAACTCTTTTTGGATGTGGGTGGCGGTGGTCGCAACGCTGGGACTTTTCTGTGTAATAACATCCGCATCGAATCAAGCGATGGTGGTGCCAACAGTCGGTACCAACTTGTCAAGAGTTATCCCAAGTGGCAACAAGCCATCATCAAGTTCATTAACTATGACGACGTTCAACATGCCTGGATACGCAACCCAACGCCCGATCGCATCATCCCCCTCTGTGACATCGGCCCGGGAAGTATGGTGATCATTGAGAGCTCCATTTTCAACAGTCCATTGGCCAATCTCAACGGTACGGCTGAGGCACCGGCCAATCTCATCACACGCGATTGCTCGTTTAGCTTTGTTCAACCACAGGACACGATCAATGCCAATGAATACGGTTATTTCAAACTGCTTGGCAATATGACCAGCAAGATGAGTCACTTACAGGACATCATCAAATGGCCTGTCAACGAACCGATCACACACAGTGTGGATCAAATTATCAAAGGACAATCCATGCAGCCTGCTGAGCAATGAATTGACAACGAGCAAGTGACATCCATCATCCCTCTGAATAAAAAAAGAGCACTGGTTTGAAAGCCAGTGCTCTATTTTTATTTGTCTTATCTGTGTTCATCTGTGGCTAAAAATGCCTTGAACACGGTAGCTCACGACTTACAGCCAAGCTTTAGAACTTGAACACCAAAGCGCTGTAGAGACGGAAGTCGTTATGCTTGACGCCGTCGTCGACCTGGGATTGGTACTCGTTTTCGACGCCGACTTTGAGGCTGACTTTGTCGACGGTGTTCAGGTCGATGACCCATGATGCATCGGAGACGATGCGGTATTCACCGATATCAGAGAGATCAGGATAAATCGTCGAGCCAGCGGTGAACTTCTGGTTCTTGGAGATGTTCCAAGCCAGCTCGAACCCAGCAAGCAACTCAGGGGTGACGTCTTCGTCGGTTGAACCATACTCCTTGGTTGCACCTGCACCAAGCTTGAACTTGACGGTCAAATCTTCCTTGTCGATCCACAAATAACCGGCACCGGCAGCAGCGCTGACACGCTTGTCCCAGGACTGAAATTCGTCATAGTCAAAGCGACCCTGCGCGAAAATCGACCACGGGGAATCCACGAACAGCCATTCGTGCTTGAGGCCTGCGGTGAACTTGTTGGTGCTCACATCGCCATCGGTTTGATCACGATAGTAAGAGGTATCAAAGTCCCACTGGCGCTTTTCGTTTTTCGTGGTGGTGTTAAAGCGGAGATAGATGTTGGCCTTTTCCGTGTTACCGGTTGCGACCATGGCGCCAGCTTCGAAGGTCGAATCCCAATCGGCCAGGAAAGTCAAAAACGGGCCGTCCTTGCGTTCGGGCAGCGGCTCGATTTCCTTCTTGGGTTCGGGCTTGGCTTCCACCACTGCTTCGGGAACGGGCTTGACCTGTTCCTTGAACACCGCCTGAACCTTGGCACGGGGCAGCGTCAGACGACCGAGCACGGAGTGTTGAAGCACAACCTGCTTGTCATTTTCTTCAAGGACCACGCCCTGAAGTCGGTCGGAGTTTAAGAGCACGACTTCATCTGCACGCAGCCCGGAAGTCACACACATCACCAAGGCTAATGTTGTTGCACACAACCATGTTTTGAACATTTCTTTTCCTCTACGAACAATACGAATCGTTAAATGTGTTTTGTTGGATCAATCAAGCTTCAACCGGCGTCGTGGGCAAGGTCGGGGGAAGCCAACGGCTGGTGATCTCGGCTGGATCAACCTGCGGATTGGCGTGCTGAATGGCAGCCGCAACCAGGCCCATGAACATCGGCTGAGGCTCAAGCGGGCGGCTGGTCAATTCGGGATGGAACTGGGCACCAATGAAATAGGGATGCATCTTCGTCGGCAGTTCGAGCATCTGCATAATCGGCTGCTGCGGGTGACGACCCGAGAAAATCATGCCATGTTCTTCGAGTTTGTCGATGTACTTGGGGTCCACTTCAAAACGGTGACGGAAGCGGGCGCGGATCATGTTCTGCTCATCAAACAGGAACGAAGCAAGCGTGTCGGCTTTGACCTGCACGTCTTTACCGCCCAATCGCATGTTGCCCCCAAGGCCTTCGATTTTCTTCTGTTCAGGCAGAATGTCGATGACGGGATGCGGGCTCTTGGGATCAAACTCCGTGGATCCTGCGTCGGTCAACCCGCAGACATGACGGGCAAATTCGACGACCGCCATTTGGAAACCAAGACAGATCCCCAGGTACGGCAGTGCGTTTTCACGACAGTATTTGATGCAGGCGATTTTGCCTTCGGTCCCACGCTTGCCAAAGCCGCCGGGGACAATAATGCCGTCCAGTTGTTCGAGTTCGCGGGTGACGTCGGTTTCGTCCATCTCGGTGGTGTCGAGCCAGCGGACATCCAGATCAACACTCAAGTGAGCGCCGCAGTGTTCGAGTGCTTTGTCAATGGAGGCATAGGCATCACGAATCTTGGCATACTTGCCGGTGATCCCGATTTTAGCCTGGAATTTACGGGGTGAAGTCAACTTGCTGACGAACACGCGCCAGTCTTCGCGGGCCTTGTCTTCGTGGCGTTGATTCACGCGGTCATGCAGACCAAGACGGGTGAGCACTTCGCGATCGAGCCCTGCTTCACGCATGGATTCGGGGATGGTGTAGATGGACTTGCGATCATGCATGGAGAAGCAGCGGCGCTTGGGCACGTTGGAGAACATGGCGATTTTTTCCAGCGCCGTTTCTTCAATTTCGTTGTGTCCGCGACAGGCAACCAGGTGCGGCTGAATGCCGGCTTCCATGAGTTTTTTCAAACCCAACTGAGCAGCCTTGGACTTCTGTTCGCCAAGGGCCTGGGGTTCGATGACATAGGTCAACGCGACGAAGCAGACGCCCTCTTCACCTTCTTCAAAGGCCAGTTCGCGGAGTGCTTCGATGTAGAAACCGTTTTCAAAGTCCCCCACCGTGCCACCGACTTCGATGAAGACGACGTCAGCATCTTTGTCCATGGCCAGTTTTCGCAGGTTGTATTTCACTTCTCCGGTGACATGGGGAATCATCTGCACGTCTCGGCCGAGGTATCCGCCGTGACGTTCCTTGTCGAGCACGCGACGGTAGATCTGACCGGAGGTGGTGAAGTTGGCACCGCCGAGGTTCTGATCGAGGATGCGTTCGTAGGTGCCCAGGTCCATGTCGGTTTCCATGCCGTCATCAAGGACGAACACTTCACCGTGGCGATAGGGATTGAGCGTGCCCGAGTCGATGTTGAGGTAACCCTCCATCTTGATGGGCTCGACTTTTAATCCTTTGTCTTTGAGCAGCTTGGCCAGCGAACTGGAGAAAATGCCTTTACCCAGACCACTCATAACGGTGCCTAAAACGGCGACGTATTTATGGCGTCCAGGGATGTAACCCTTGGGAATCGGACTGAAAAATTCAGATTCGTGGGAAGATTGACCGGCCTCCGCCAGAAGATTGGATACTTCTGAATCACCGGCAGACGCGTTTTGGGATGTGTTATTTTTTTGGGGCATGTCCCAATTTATCCTGAAACCACACGAAGTTCAACTTGGGTCATTTGAATCCTGTGAATCGTGTGAATTTTCCGGATTTTTCCCCAATTTCGATGCTGATTCAGCATGGTTTTCTGACTTTTGTTGATGCATTTTTTGAGCATCCAAAATCAATTCCTCGATCCGCTGTGGCAGAGGGTCCGGCGCCCAGCGGGATCGCAGAACACCCGCATGCTGATCAATGAGAACACCTGCCCGATCCAGGCCCAACGCCTGTTGCTCGGCAGAGAGTTCATCCATGTGCTGCAAGGCAAACCACACGGCCTGGAGCATGATCAGATCGGGGACGGACTGGCGAAGTTTGTTGCCCTGCTCATCGTCAGGTAATCCCACCGCGCTGCGGGCGAACTCCACCCATTTGCCCAGTAGGACGGCCCATGTGAGTTTGTGGGCATCGAGATGTTGGAGATGGTCGTCGGACATGGTTTGGAGAATGCGGTGACAGAAGGTCCCCGGGATTAAAACCCCGGGGCTTTAGTTCCAGTTAGTTGATCTGTGGCAAGATCTGTGACAAGCAATAAATTTTACAACGTCACCATATTGATCGAGCGTCCCAAACGCGCGGACTCGTGGACGGCGTGGACCTTGACCATATATTGATGCCCTTCTGAAAAGTCCGGACTCACGCACCACTGTTTGCCTTGGCGGGCGAGCTTCACCGCTTCGATGAAGTCCTTTTCGACTTGCCAATCGGCGGTGAGTTCCGCGGGGACGTCGACCTTCTCCAGCGGCTTGCCTTTGGCCCCATAGTAAATCTCACCGGAGAGGAAGGCGTGACGAATCGTGCCTTCGGTGCCAAAGAGTGTGATCTCGTTGACGGGAGTTGTGGTGTCTGCTGCAACGCCCATGTGATGTTCATGACAGATCGCGCCATTGAGCAGTTGACCACTGATACTCAGAACCTGCGGGATTTTCACTTCGACTTCTTCGCCATTGATCATCTTGGTGGCAATCGGTGTGCTGAGATTGGCAGCCAGCGTTTCATACGGGCCGACCCACGCGTTGAGTGTTTCAGCATAGATCCCCATCGCCAATGCCTGCAGGCCGGAGTACTCGACGTCTTCACGCCAGGTCATCTTGTTGGGATCGAGATTGGCGGACGTGGTTGAACGCATCTCCACGAAGGTCAACTCACCAATGCCACCATCACTTAATGTTTTTTTGATCCAGGGTTCAAACGGCATGCGATGTGGTGGCGGGCAGATCATGTTCACCAGATTCGGTGTCGCCTGAGCAGCCTGCAACATTTGCCTTGCTTCATTCAGATCACAACACATGCGTGCCTGACAGAAGCAGTGCTTGCCTGCATGCAAGGTTGCCAAAGCCATTTCCTTGTGCATATACGGCCAGGTCCCGATGAAGATCGCATCCAGGTCGTCACGTTCCACGAGTTTCAGCCAATCCGTTTCAATCTCAGGAATGTTAAACTCGGCAGCGACCTTCTCAGCGCTTTGCTGACTACGGTTACAAACCGCAACAACCTCTGCTTCTTCACACTTGGCAAGACCGGGTAAGTGTCGTGATTTACAGATACCGCCAGCGCCAATGAATCCAATTCTGATTTTTTCTGATGTTTCCACAGGTATTTTTCCCCTAAAGTTGTACAGCTTAAAAGATACCCCGCGACACATCTTACCAAACTGTCAGAACAAACAAGTCAATGATAAACCCTGAATGGTGCGATCCTAACAATTGTTTGCAAAAAAAATGATCCGTTATGACCAAATCGCAAACAGGCTATGTTGTCCATTTCCCGTGATTTTCAGGCATTTCGGACGGTTGACTGGACAAACCCACTGCTTGCATCGAAAAACTTGTAAGCTATAATTCATGCAGTTGAGCAACGCAGCAAATAAGCACGCGACACTCAGCCCAATCAATTTTGCCCCCGGAAGGGCTCGGCTGGACTTCGGTCTTGCCGGGCCTTATTTTTTTCCAAATATGGAAGTTGCAGACTGATTAAACGGCAACTTGTGTACAAAATAACAGAACACAAGAGTATGATATTAATATGAACACCAATAACCAGATTAAAAAGTCTTTATATATTTTAATTTGTCTAAGTATTTATATTTTGACACCCGCTCTTGCTGAAGACCGCGTGACGAAATTACCTGGTGTGATGGTCAATCATGATCAGCAATATGTGGATGTCTCCGCCAAGGTGGTGTTGCGCGATGGGGATTGGTTGGAGTTGCTGCTGTGCACGCCGGGGACGCGCGAGCATGAGTCGATTCTGACAACCACCGCCAAGCCCAGTCATATTCATTTGGCAATGGTCATGCTCGGACTTGAACCGGGCCATCCCATGACCGGCAAGAAAGTCGGTGACACGTTGGAGGTCACCCCTGCCAGCGGTCCATTGGTGGCAGTGAGTCTGCATTACACACTCGAAGACAAAGCCATCACGATCCCTGCCAACCTGTGGGTGTATGACAAGAACACCAAACAGGACTTGCCCGACAATCACTGGCTCTTTGCAGGTTCGAGTTTCATCAAGACCAACGATCAAACCATCTATCGCGCGGACACCAACGGCAGTGTCATCACGCTTGTGCATTTTGGTGATGACCTGCTGGCAAGAAAGACAAAACTCACATCGCACAACGACAACGCACGCTGGCAGGCGCGAACCGAAAAAATCCCCCCTGTCGGTACGCCCGTCACCCTTCGCCTCAAACCCGTCATTTTGCCCCCATCTCCAGATCAAAAGACGGATAAACCTCATCATAAACAGTGACTATCATTTACATTCAGTAAAGACAGACACGTGATGTTCGGTTATGATATGCGTGTCCAAGAAAATGCAATCGCACGGTTTACGCAAACGGCCTTGGGTATGGGGCTGGCAAACGGTTCTTCGGATCAGCATGGGTCATGGGGTTGAATATCCAGACTGACAATGTCAATCAAACGGACACCAATGAGACGACTGCATCCACCGAGCAGCAGTCCGAGAGGCCGTGCGCCATTCGTGTACGTGATCTGGTTCAGACATTTGGTGGCCCCCGCGCGATTCTCGATGGCATTAACCTCGACATCTACCGCGGCGAGACCATCGTCGTCATGGGCGGTTCGGGGTGTGGCAAGAGTACCTTCCTCCGACACATGATCGGTTCCCTGCAACCCGATTCAGGCAGCATTGAACTGCTCGGCCAATCCATCATTGGTATCAAGGAAGACGAACTCAACGAAATCCGCAAACGCTTTGGCATCCTCTTTCAGTCCGGCGCGCTGTTTAACTCCATGAATCTCCGCGACAACGTGGCCATGATTCTCATGGAACATACGGACCTGCCGGAAGAGACCATCGACATCATGGTCAAAATCAAGCTGGAAATGGTGGGCCTGCGTGAACACTGGAACAAACTCCCCTCAGAAATCTCCGGCGGGATGAAAAAGCGCGCAGGCCTCGCCCGCGCGTTGGCATTGGACCCGCAAATTCTGTTTTACGATGAACCCTCGGCTGGTCTTGACCCGGTCACCAGCGCGGAAATCGATCAATTGATGATCAGCCTCTCGCGACAGTTGGGTGTGACCAGTGTCGTGGTGACCCATGAAATGGACTCGGCGTTTACGATTGCTGATCGCATGGTGATGCTCGATAAAGGTCGGGTGCTGAAAATCGGTTCACGCAAGGAATTCGAGCAAATCCGCGACAGCAAGGAAGACTTACCCACCGATGAAGCACTGATCCGGCAGTTTCTCAACGGCAGTTTTGAAGGTCCATTGACCGAACGCAAACAGACATCCAACTACGCAGAAGACCTGCTGGGGCTCGTGGCTCCGCAGATTGCCTCACGCCCCGCCGTCACGCCCACGCGGGCCAAGGTCTGATGGCTCACCCCTGGTCCCTAGTCCCTAGTCGCTAGTCCCTGACTCAACATGAAACAACAAGACAACGTCAAAGCCGGCCTGTTTGTCCTCCTGGGAATCATCCTTGCCCTGGTGGTCATTTTTACTCTCGCTGACATCGAGCGTTTCACGCAGACCACCAAACCGGTCAGTGTGTTCTACCAATTGGCTGACGGCGTTCAGGGCCTTAAACCCGGCGCTTCGGTCACGCTTGGTGATCAACCTGTGGGGACCGTCGAAAGCATCACGCCGTTTTTCAAAGGTGATGATGATGATGAAAGACAGCAGATTGTCGGCCTGCTGGTTGTCATGCAGATTCCCGAAAACATCTCCATTTTCTGGGACGCCCAAATCGAACTGGTGGTCCCCCCACTGGGTTCGGGCACGCGTCTGAATATCGCCTCGGTCGGTGGCAGTGTCGGGATTACATCCGAAGCCCAACGTGATGCCATGGAGTACCGCCCGGAGAATCCCATGCCTTCGGTGGTGGTCCCCGATTGGTCCCTGGCATTGGATCAGAAACGTTCGGAATTAACGCCCGAAGAACTGCTCGATCTTTACCCCGGACCAAGAGATGCCATTCCCGGCTCGATTGCGGGCAGCCCGCTCATCCGTGACATGACGGTGAACATGGGGATCGAAGCCAAACAGCGTCAGGAAATTCAGGTCATCATCGAAAACGTCGCTGCCATCACCACGGGACTGCGTGGCGATTTACCGCAGGTCACCAGCAAAGCCCAAAAAGCCATCGACAGCACGCAGGTTCTGCTCGAACGTGCCAAGGGTTCGTTGGATACGGTGGACGTTTCGCTGGAAAACATCAAGCAGATCACCACCGACCTCAACACCAACGCCAAGGTTTGGCAGGACAAGATCACCACGGTCCTCAACAAGGCCGATCACGCGGTTGCGACACTGGACGATCTGGTGACCGAAGAAAAACAGACGGTCAAGGATTCGCTGGCTAACATCAAAGTGGCCACCACCGACGCCAAGGACATATTGGGTAAACTCAAGACCGACACGCTTGATCAGCTCAACACGGCGATGAGCCAGGTCAAGCAAACGGCCGAGAATCTCAAATCGACTTCCACCAAAATCCGCGACTTCGTAGCTGGCGCCAAGCCCGTGTTAGAAAACACCATGGCCCGTGCCCAGATCAGTGCAGAGCAGTTGAGTTTGGCAACGATCGAAATCCGCCGAAGCCCATGGCGTCTACTGCACACGCCCAGCGAAGATGAGTTGGAAACGGACAATCTCTACGATGCTGCCCGGTCATTTGCCTTGGCAGCAGGTGCATTGCAGGCTGCCTCCGCATCACTGGATTCAGTCACCTCACAGCAACAGGTCGATCCCAAGCAGGTTCAGGAAATGGTCGAGCATCTGAGTTCACTCTTTGAGAAATTCAAGTCAACCGAAAAGATTTTCTGGGACACACTCAACAAGTACGGTCAGAAGAATTAAAGCAATTCAAACTGCTTTTTTTACGCGACATTGACATATCACATATCAATAGCTGCAACACCACGTGTTGCTGAAACTGCAAAGCAGTTTATGTCTGCTTGTTGTGTCATGAATGTTCTTGATAACAGATCGACTTGAAAAACGCTTCGCGTTTTCAGCAACACGTTGTGTTGCAGCTATTTTTTCGTCACTCCCGCGCAGGCGGGAGTCCAGTGGAACTTGCAAGCGTCTACAGAATGCCACTGGATTCCCGCCTGCGCGGGAATGACGAACGGACTTTTTATCTGTGTTCATTTCCGGGGGGGGGTGTGTATCTGTGGTAAAAAATGCTTTGAACACGTTGATCAACGACAAGTCATTCAATCTCGCATCAATCCGCCATCACACAACGTGATTGCGCCCAATGGCGCAGTGCATCCAAACGATCGCCCATGATCACCGACAAAGGTGATGTCTGATTCAATGCTGAGATAACATCGTCGGTGTTTAACGAGCGACTTTGCGCATAGGCTTCATGCAATGCGCTGATGATGGCTTGTTCGATTTCCGAACCGGTGAAGCCCTTGGCGTTCTCTGCCAACTGATCCAGATCGAATTGCTTGGGATCACAGTTGCGTTTGGCCAGATGGATTTTGAAAATCGCTTTACGCACTGCAGCACTGGGTAAGTCCACGAAAAAGATTTCGTCAAACCGCCCCTTGCGCAATAACTCCGGCGGGAGGGCTTCGATGTTGTTGGCTGTCGCGATCAGGAAGACGGGTTCTGTGTGTTCCTGCATCCAGGTGAGTAACGTGCCGAACATGCGTTGGGAGAGTCCGCCGTCATTGCTTTGCGTACCCGCTGAGGCAAAGCCTTTTTCGATCTCATCAATCCAGAGAATAATCGGACTCATCGCTTCAGCCTGCTTCAGTGCCTGACGCAGACGCCGTTCGGACTCACCGATGTATCGGTCATACAATGCAGACGGATCAAGGCGTAACAATGGGAACTGTGATGCGGTGGCAACGGCTTTGGCGCACAGACTCTTGCCCGCGCCGGGAACACCAAGCATGAGCACACCGCGTGGCGGATCAATGCCAAATTTGCGTGCGTCTTCGTTGAAGGCTTTTTGTCGCATCGCAAGCCAGCGTTTGAGTGTTTTGACACCTGCAATGCTATCCAGCGAGACAGGCGATTCGATGTACTCCAGCAGCGAATCCTGATGAAGCATCCGACGTTTGCTGGCGATGATGGTGTTCACATCGTGGTCTGCAAAATCATTGTCATCAGCAATGGCTTCCATGATCACGCGCTCGGCTTGACTTCGCGTCAGTCCGCGTAAATTTCGGATGATCAAATCAAACGCCCCACGTGTGACCTTGGCTTTGACGCCACGTTCACGATGCTCGCGGGTGACCCATGACCGGACGAGTTGTCCCAACTCCTCTTCGGTGGGCAGTGTCAGTTCAAAACGCGTTGCAACGTTGGCCAGGGTTTCGGGAACGTCTTCGTTGTGATCAATAAAAACCATCGTGCCATGTGACTGACTGAATGCTGCATAGAGATCACGAATCAGTCGATGCAATTTCGGGTCCGGCAGGTAATCCAGAATGTCATGCAAGACCACCATCTGCGGCGGGTCGGGCATGTTCAACAGATAAAACAAACCTGCTGCCGGATGTTCGGTGTCGGCGACAGGTTTGGTATCGGGATTAAACGGATGATAAACCCCGCGGCTGGCCGACCATGCCAACGTCGGGATCATTTTTTCATGAGCCACGTTCAAAACGATTTGGCTGGCATACAATTCCTCGAAGGTCTGAATCAGAATACAGGCCTGTCGTGCATTGAGATAAGAGGCAAAACGCTCAGAGTCATTCATGTGATTTATCCCGGATACCGGTGTCCCATTGCAACCTGAAAGGTTATCAAGTGTTATGCAGAATAAAGCAAGGCATGGATTTGTAAACCAATTCCAACGATTAAAGTTCAAAAAGTTCACACAAAATTGGAATCGTTTGGCTGCCTAACTGGTTTATATGTCAAAAGATCGTAGAATTGAACACATGCTTGTTGCCTTTAAACCCGCTAATCTCCCAACCAAACCTAACCGTCACGTTCGGAACACTAGCGGCAAGAAGACCGGATAACCGATAGTATTGAAGTGATGTTCAATTGGCTATCGAACACCAAAAGTCGTAAAATCGACTTAGGCACGTGAAACGAAAACGACCCCGCTAAGAGAGTTACCATGTTTGAAAGATTCACGGATCGCGCAAGAAAAGTCATGGCACTGGCCAACCAGGAGGCCCAACGCTTTAACCACGAATACATCGGGACCGAGCACATTCTGCTGGGTCTGGTTAAAGAAGGCTCTGGCGTCGGCGCCAACGTTCTGAAAAATCTCGATGTCGACCTTCGCAAGGTTCGCCTGGAAGTCGAAAAGCTCGTCAAGAGTGGCCCGGATATGGTCACCATGGGCAAGCTTCCCCAGACGCCCCGCGCCAAGAAAGTCATCGAGTATGCCATCGAAGAAGCACGCAATCTCAACCACAACTATGTGGGGACCGAGCATCTGCTTCTGGGCTTGCTTCGCGAACACGAAGGTGTGGCTGCACAGGTTCTGATGAACCTCGGCCTCAAACTCGAAGAAGTCCGCGAGGAAGTGCTCAACCTGCTGGGTGCAGGCGTGGACACCGAAGACGCTGGCAAAGACACCGACGATTCACCGTCGGGTTCGGGCAGTTCAGCCAAGAGTGCCAAGAACTCCAAGACCCCTGCGTTGGACAGCTTTGGTCGCGACCTGACCGAGCTTGCCAAGGAAGGTTCACTGGACCCGGTGATCGGCCGCGCCAACGAAATTGAACGTCTGATTCAGATCCTCTGTCGCCGCACCAAGAACAACCCGGTTCTGCTGGGTGAAGCGGGTGTTGGTAAAACTGCCATCGTTGAAGGTCTGGCTCAGAAGATCATTGCCAACGAAGTACCTGAGATTCTCTGCGAACGCCGCATCGTCGTACTCGACCTTGCGATGATGGTTGCGGGTACCAAGTACCGCGGTCAGTTCGAAGAACGCATCAAGGCGGTGATGAACGAAGTGCGTCGTGCCAAGAATGTGCTGCTGTTCATCGACGAACTGCACACGCTGGTTGGCGCCGGTGGTGCCGAAGGCGCGATTGATGCAGCCAACGTTCTCAAGCCCGCCCTTTCGCGTGGCGAGATTCAATGCGTGGGTGCCACCACGTTGGACGAATACCGCAAGTACATCGAAAAAGACGGTGCCTTGGAACGCCGCTTCCAGACCATTCTCGTTGAGCCGCCAAACAAGGCTGAGACCTTTGAAATTCTCAAGGGCCTGCGTGATCGTTACGAAGCACATCACCGCGTTCGCATCACCGATGAAGCGCTGCTTGACGCGGTGGAATTTTCCACGCGTTACATCACCGGTCGCGTGCAGCCTGACAAGTCGATCGACGTGATTGACGAAGCGGGCGCCCGTATCCGTCTTAAGAGCATGAGCAAGCCACCAAACCTTGCCGAGATCGAAGAGCAGATCGAGCACCTGAGCATTGAGAAGGACGAAGCCGTCAAGGCAGCGGACTACGAACGTGCTGCGGAGTTGCGCGATCAGGCTGAGAATCTCCGTCGCAAGAAGGAAGAGATCCTCAAGGAATGGCGTGCCAAGAGCCAGGAAATCGACGGTGTTGTGGATCAGGAAACCGTTGCTGAAGTCGTCTCCAAGATGACCGGCATCCCGCTGACCCGCATGGACACCGCCGAGTCCGAACGTCTGCTGCGTATCGAAGAAGAGTTGCACAAGCGCGTGGTCAGCCAGGAAGAAGGCATCAAGATCATTGCCAAGGCACTGCGTCGTGCACGCTCGGGTCTGAAAGACCCGCGTCGCCCGATGGGTAGCTTCATCTTCGTCGGTCCGTCGGGTGTCGGTAAAACGCTGCTCTCCAAGGCGCTGGCAGACTTCATGTTCGGTGATGAAGAATCACTGATCCGCATCGACATGTCCGAGTATATGGAGAAGCACAACGTTAGTCGTCTGATCGGTGCGCCTCCCGGCTATGTCGGTTACGAAGAAGGTGGCCAACTCACCGAGCAGATTCGTCGTCGGCCCTACTCCGTGGTGCTGCTTGACGAAATCGAAAAGGCTCACCCTGACGTATTCAACATGTTGCTTCAGATCATGGAAGAAGGCCAGCTCACCGACAGCTTCGGTCGCCACGTCGACTTCCGTAACACCGTCCTGATCATGACGTCCAACATTGGTGCGGACCTGATCAAGACCGGCGGCGGATTCGGTTTTGCCAAGCCTAACGAGGAAACCGACTACGCGAAGATGAAGCAGACGTTGATCAATGAAATCGAACGGTACTTCCGTCCTGAATTCATCAACCGTCTGGATGACATCATCGTCTTCCGCGCCTTGAACCGTGCCAACCTTGAACAGATCGTCGACTACGAACTGCGTAAGGTTTACCAGCGTCTGAGCATCAAGGAACTCAAACTTGAGATCGACGACCAGGCACGCGATTATCTGATCGAAAAGGGTTACAACCCCGACTACGGTGCACGTCCATTACGTCGTGCGATTGAACAGTATGTCGAAGACGCTTTGTCCGAGTCGATCCTGCGTGGCAAGTTCAAGGCCGGCCAACTCATCAAGGCAACCCATGTTGCTGGCGAAGAAGGTCTGAAATTTGAAGGTGTCGACGCCAAATCCGACGACAAGCCGGATGATGAGTCCGAGAACCTTGCCCAGGCCGGTGCCGAGACGAACTGATCACCGGATCGATTAAACTTGAATCTATTGACCAGGCCGTTGTGTATGGCGCACAACGGCCTGTTTTATTGGACGTGGCATCCCCCTGCTTTTGGGCACCGGAATGACGTGTAACGGTAATCGTCATATTCGGACCAGAGCGCGCGAGTTGAAGAATTTAGGGGATGAATCAAGTACCCCATATCAAGTACACCTCTGACTCGGTCGATGATAGTTTTACCTAGTTTTATGACTGTCTATGCTCAAAAAGCACAGACACGAGCTTGGGGTGTCCAAACGTTATGAATCAAAAGTTGCTTGATAAAATTCTGAACTCACCGAGACTGCCCAGTCTGCCATCGATTGCGATCGAGGTCATCGAACTGGTGCAGCAACGTGATGTCAACATCAAGCAGATTGCCCATACGATCCAGCATGATCCTGCCCTGTCGAGCAAGATTCTCAAAACTGTCAACTCCAGTTTCTATGGCCAGGCTCACTCTGTCGGAACCATCAGCCATGCGTTGGTGGTGCTGGGTTTAAACAGTGTCAAAACATTGGCATTGGGTTTTTCGTTGGTGGGCAATCTCGCGCAGCCGTCCGATGACGGGTTTGATCATTTCCATTTCTGGAAGCGCAGTCTTTACGGTGCCGTCGCTGCACGCTCTTTGGCCAAACAGGTCGGACTCGTTCAGCAGGAGGAATCTTTCCTCGGCGGACTGCTTCAGGATATGGGTTTACTGGCCATGCTCGAAACCGTTGGCGATGAATACCAGTTCATTCTCAATGACGTGGGTGCCGACCATGCCATGCTCAAGCAGCGTGAACAACTGGCCTTTGATCTGGACCATGCTGAACTTGGTGGCATTCTTGCTGACAAGTGGAAGCTGCCCCCGATCCTTGCCAACTCCATCCGATATCACGATGATCCGGACTCGGCTCCCGAAGATGTGCTCCCCGCGGTTCGTTGTGTGGCATTGGGTTCCATCGCTGCGGATATCTTCGTGAACCCGGACATGGCAGGTGAAGCACTCGAACGCTATTACCATCTGGCCAACGACTGGTTTGCCATGAACCAGGAACAGGCAGAACCCCTGCTCAATGCGATTCACACCGGCACGATTGAAATGAAGCGTCTCTTCGACCTGCCCACCGGCGAGTTCGAAAGCTCGGACATTATTCTCTCGCGTGCCAACGAAGCACTACTGAATCTGAGTATGCTCCAGCAGCAGCAGACTGCACAGCTCGAAGCCAAGAACAAGGAACTCGTCGCCCAGGCAGAAATCGATCCATTGACCGGTGTTGCCAACCGTCGCAAATTCAACGAGTACATCAGCCAGCAATTCTCAGGCACACAGCAGAGTGGTGAACCCGTGTCCATCCTCTTCATGGACGTCGATCACTTTAAGAAGTTCAACGACACCTACGGCCATCAAACCGGTGACCAGGTACTCAGTGAAGTTGCCAGCCTGCTTGAAGAACACACCGAAGCGCCGGGCCTGGTCTGTCGTTATGGTGGTGAAGAATTTGCGATCATCCTGCCGGACACCGACCGGTACACCGCTGCCAAGAAGGCCGAGGAAGTCCGCCTTGCGATCAGTGAAAAGACGATCATCTCCGAGGAAGGCCAGCAACTGCACGTCACCGCCAGCATTGGTGTGGCTGCTTATGACGGGACTTTCTTCACCAAAGCCGATCAGTTGATCAAGGCTGCCGACCAAGGTGTCTATGCCGCCAAGAACGCCGGCCGAAACGCAGTCCGCGTCTTCGCTCCCCGCGTCAAGAAACCGGCTGCCAATCCTTCACAGGTGGCGTGATCGGATTTCGAATTTACAATTTCGAATTTCAAATTGTGTAAAAAAACGCTTGCGGTTTAGCGCGACCCATCCAGGGTTGCCAGATAGACATTGGGCGCCAAGACCGGCACATCCGATTTCTTAAAATCCGACAGGTTCCGTGTGATAATCGCTTGGGCGCCAGCGCGAACCGCACAGGCATGCTGGATACCATCCTCAAAATCCTTGAACCCCGAATCGATCGACTGATTGATGATCTGGGCATCAACTTCAACAATCTCAAAAATATCACGCAGACTCTTGACCGCGCGCTTTGCAATCCTTTCGTTGGATGCATGACGAACGATGCAATAGACAAAATTAAAACTGATCGCTGAGACACATCCAACCATCTGCCCACGCTCAGACATCGACCATAACGCCGTTGCATCATCTGCAAACGGCTGGCGATCCAGCAAATGATCCAGCAAAACATTGGTGTCGATGAACAGCCGATTACTCATGCTTTATCCCGCTCAGCGATGGCCTGCTCAAATAGCTGGCGGTCAGTCAATTGAGGATCAACCTGAGCGATGCCACGCGACCGGCGGGTAATCGGCGCGGCTGCCTGACGGCTTCGCGATATTTCATGCGACATGACAAACTGGCTGAACATTGCAGAGACACTGGTCCCCTGCTCATCAGCAAGCTGCTTGGCTTTAGCAATCACATTGGCATCGGCACTGAGTGTCAATTTAGGCATGGCAGGCCTCCAATACGTATTGATCTAAATCAATTATACGTATTAACATTATCAAGACAAGATTATAGCAGTTCAAATCATTAATCTCCGCTTTCCGTCACTCCCGCGCCCCCGGAAGGCGGGAGTCCAGTGAGAACTGCAAGCGTCAACAGAATGCCACTGGATTCCCGCCTTCCGGGGGCGCGGAAATGACGAAATGAGAGATGGTATGGAGATTAATGATTCGAAGTGTTCTAGTTTCGTACGATTTCCCAAATCAAAAGCAAGACGCCTACCAGCAACAAGGCAATCATCAGGCCAGACATCACCATCCCCGGCCATGAGCGGATATATTCTGATCCTCGCGTGAAATCAAAGAACCAGTTGGACCAACGCTGGGCTTGATCTTGATTGGATGCGGTGAATCCGAAGACGTAATAAAGTCTCGATACGGTTCCCAGAATCACAACCCCCAGTAAACAAAAAACACCTGCCAGGAATCGGACAGGTGTTCTTGATTTGTTATTCGATTGGGTTTGCACAGATTACTCTCCGGCAATATCCATCGTTTACTGTGGTGCCGGCAAGCTGGGCAGGATCAATAAAAATCCGCCGACACTCACCAACACGCCGACCAGTTGCAATCCAAATGGCTTCCAGGATTTGTTCCAATACATGATCACGAAGATCAGTGAAACAAAGGGGACAAGCAAGCTGCCAAGTCCCCAGAGAATGTGTTCCTGAAAAGCGACGACCAGAAGCCAGATTCCCCCTACCAACGAAACGAGTCCGCCAATCGCAAAGAGAACCATTGCACCAATCATCATTGCGTTCATACCGTCTGCAGCCATGTCAACCTCCGAAAAATGTGCTATACCACCTTGGGTATCAGAACCTTTCAGACCCCCCGGGTGGTTGTTTGTTGTGCGCTTTACACGTCCAGATTCTTCACTTCCAGCGCGTGTTCTTCGATGTATTTGCGACGGGGTTCGACGTCTTCGCCCATGAGGATGCCAAAAAGCTGATCGGCTTGGGATGCTGCGTCCCATGTCACACGCAGAAGCACGCGGTTTTCCGGGTCCATCGTGGTTTCCCACAGCTGTTCAGCATCCATTTCACCCAGACCTTTGAAGCGTTTGATCTCCACGCCGCGACGACCGATTTCCAGAATCTTGTCGACGATGCGAGCAAGCGATGGGACGCTGCAAATGCGGTCTTCTTCCTTGCCATGGATGGTGTGAATTTCAAAACGGGTTGGCAGCAACTCGCCTGCGGCGTCTTCCTCTTGCACCAGGCCGTAGTCATCCAGTGACAGGCCAAGACCTTCAATGATGGCAAAGAGTTTGTCCAGTTCCTTTGCTTCGTGGATTTCCTTGCGCGAGACCTGCGGGCGATTGGCATCACCTTCACCCATCACGCCATCAAGATCCGGATCAGCCTGATCGAGTTTGTGTTCTGCACGATATGCGTCTTCCTGTTCTTCAGACCAGAAATACGCACGCTCGTCGGTGAACACATTACGCAGACGGAAACGCGGGATACGATTTTCCCCCTTGGGGTCATTGCCTCGCTGCTTGATGAGCAGGTCAAAGTCAATGCCACGGCGGGTAAGCGTATCGACGATTTCCATCATCTGCTGCAACGCCTTGAAAGCCTGCTGAAGCTTTTCACCTTCCAGACGCAACGTTTCCTGATGCTTGTTGTCGAAGACGATCAACTGTGTGCCATCAAGGCCACGTTCGCTGACAACGGTGGTCATACGTTTTTCGTTGAGCACGTATTCACTGTCCTTGCGGCTGCGAATGACTTGATACAACGGCGGCTGAGCGATGAAGATGCGACCCTGGCGAACCAGTTCAGGCATCTGACGGAAAAAGAATGTGAGCAGCAAAGTACGAATATGCGAACCGTCCACGTCGGCGTCGGTCATGATGATGACTTTGCCATAGCGGAGTTTCATGATGTCAAAGTCATCTGCACCGATACCGCATGCCAGGGCCTGGATGATCGTGCGGATGGCTTCGAAACCAAGCACCTTGTCCAGGCGTGCCTTCTCCACGTTGAGGATTTTACCCCACAGCGGGAGGATCGCCTGATACTTGTAATCACGACCGCCCTTGGCTGAGCCGGCAGCCGAATCACCTTCCACCAGGTACAGTTCGGAATGCTGAATGTCTTTGGAGGTACAGTCGTAAAGCTTGCCGGGCAGTCCGCCACCATCCAGCGCGCCTTTACGGCGGGTCAGGTCACGGGCTTTGCGGGCGGCTTCGCGCGCCTGGGCAGCCATCAAACCCTTTTGGCAGATTTTCTTGCCATCCGACGGATGCTGTTCCAACCAGTCGCCGAGTTTCTGGCCGACGGAAGTATTGACGAAGGATTCAACTTCGGCATTACCGAGCTTGGTTTTGGTCTGGCCTTCAAACTGCGGGTCGGAGACTTTCACGCTGACAATGGCAACCATCCCTTCACGCAGGTCATCACCGGTGGGGACGGTATCACCCTTCAAGAGATTGTTGTTGCGTGAGTAGTTGTTGAGCGTACGTGTCATGGCAGTCTTGAAGCCGGAAAGATGCGTACCACCTTCGATGGTATTGATGTTGTTACAAAAGCTCAGAATGTTTTCGTTGTACGAGTCGTTGTACTGCATGGCGACTTCGACAACGAGGTTATTCGCTTCGTCTTCAGCCTTGAAGTAAATCGGTTCCTCGTGAATGAGATTCTTGCCTTCGTTGATGTTCTTGATGAAGGCAGCGATCCCTTCGGGGTAGCAATAGGACTCGGTCTTCTCGTCGCGTTCGTCTTCGATGGTGATGGTCAGACCGGGGTTGAGGTAAGCCAGCTCACGCAGACGGGCTGAGAGAATGTTGAACTTGAATTCGGTGTCGGGGAACATTTCATGGTCTGGCTTGAACTGGACCTTGGTGCCTGTCTTGGCACGTTCGCCGATGACGTGGAGTTTTTCACTGACAATGCCACGCTCAAAGCTGATGGCATAGAGCTTGCCGTCACGGGCGATTTCCACTTCGACCCATTCGGACAAAGCGTTGACGACGGAAGCACCCACACCATGCAGACCGCCGGAGACTTTGTAGGAATCGTGGTCGAACTTACCGCCAGCATGGAGCACCGTCATAACGATTTCGACGGTGGGCTTGCCGTTGAGTTGCGGGTTGGAGTGCTTGTACGGGCCGACGGGAATACCTGAGCCATCGTCAGCAATGGAGACGGACCCATCGGAATGGATCTTGACCTGGATATGGTCACAGCGTCCTGCCATGTGTTCGTCGATGGAGTTGTCGGAAATTTCGTAGACCAGGTGATGCAGACCGCGGGAAGTGGTGTCACCGATGTACATACCCGGGCGTTTACGAACTGCTTCAAGACCTTCAAGCACCTTGATGCTCGACTCGGAGTAGTTGTGTCCCGTCTCTTGCTTGGGGGCAGATTCCGGGGCTGCTGCCTGTGTGTTTTCGGGCTGGTTATCCGACTCCGGTGCGTTTTCTGAGATCGTCATAATTCGCCTTGATCAGGTGGTTTATTTATCAATCCAAAGGCGCAGCGGATGCACGGCGATCCGTCGCTTGGCAAGAGAGAATTTTACCATGAATCAACGACTTTAGCCAATTGATATGGACATCGGCAACAGGGCAAAACCAACTGAAAAATCACGGTTAAACCCGGGCAGAATTAACGTTGTCAGCCAACGTTATTCCGGGATATTCACGTCCGCCAAAGGGGGTTCCTTTTTGTTGGATGACGCGGTGATTTTGGCTTTGAGTTTTTCGGACAGCCCCTTGAGTTCAGGGTCTTCTGCAGCATTGACATCCGGCTGAGACATCTGGTGCTGAGCGCGTTGCCAGGAGCGGATCGCTTCAGCCACATCACCGTTGCGATACTGGGCGTCTCCCAGGTGATCGAGGATGACGGGATAGTCCCCGCCGGGCGCGTTTTTGGCTTCCTTGAGTTTGGTTACCGCATCGTCAAACCGGCCAAGCTTGTAGAACACCCAACCCAGCGAATCGAGATAAGCTGCATTGCCCGGGTCCGACGCGACGGCTTTCTGGATCATGGTCAAAGCGCGATCCAGATTCTTGCCCTGATTGGCCCATGTGTAGCCAAGACCGTTGTTGGCAGGTCCGTGATCGGGATGACGCTTAAGCAGCTTCTCCATGATCTGTTCACTGCGATCATGTCGGCTGATCCGATCCAGCGTTTGCGCCCATGTGTAAAGCAGGTCCGCATCGTGATCGGGATAGCGCTTCGCCGCCTTGTCAAAGAGTTTGTCGATGTTGCCAGCCAACTTGTCACGGGCATAGCCACGCGAAAGCAATGTCACCAGCATCAACCCGGTCTCGGCCTTGAGATCGGGTTTTTGCCAAAGCTCTTCGAGCATTTTGATGCCCTGCTTCTGGCGATCATACTCCAGATACAGACTGCCAAGTCGCAGCGTGCGCATGGGTTCTTCGTCGAACTGTCGAATGATCTGTTCGGTGAGTTCAAACCACTTGTCCTTCTGACGTGTCTCCTGGTAATGCGTCTGGGCAACGAGCATCAGCAGGCGGTCATCCGGTGCGTTTTGCATCTGTTCCAACAGCAGTGCATCGGCTTTGTCGAGTTTCTGAGATTGGCGATACAGATCAAGCAGTTCGTTTAATGCACGGTAATCCTTGGCGTTTTCCTTGAGTAACTCCAGGAAGATATTCTCAGCACGCGTACTCTCGCCACTGGCTGAAAGGTGATCAGCAAAGTGAAGTCGTGCGACGCGACTCTGCGGGATGGTCTTGAGCACACGCATCATCAGACGCTTGTACTGTTCCATGGCATCGGGGACCACGCCCTGCTCATACATCTCAAAAAGGGCTTCGTACAAGGATTCTGCGAGCGGGTTCATGTTTAACCCATCAAGCAAGGTCCGTTCTGCAAGGTCCGCCTTGTTCATGCGAACCTGAACCTGTGCTTTTTGCAACAGAAGCTCCACTTCGCCCGGCCGCTTCTCCAAGGCTTTATCAATCACCAGCAGAACTTCATCCAACCGGTCAGCTTGCGTGAGTAATTTCACACGGATGCTAACGACGCGTGGGTCGGTTTGATCCTTGATGGGTTTGAGAACTTCGTCAGCTTTGTCCAATTCCTTTTGAGACATGTGCAGTACAGACAAACGCAGCCGTGCGACGAGTAACTGGTCATCGACTGCGATGGCATCTTCAAGTAGTTTGCGTGTCTTGTCGATATCCCCCTGCCGTGACCATGCCTGGGCTAGCAGGTACAAACGCAGTGCCTTGGAATCCGCATCGTCGGGCAGGTTCTGAATCTGCTCGATGAGTTGTTTGGCATCTTTGACCTTGGCAACGAGCAACACGGAGAACACATCCGCCTGCTGCGGCTTGGTGATCATGGCGGTGAGAATCAAGTCCACAGCCTGCTTGAGATTTTCAGCAGACGCATTGGGATCAAGATGCTCAAGCACCCATGTCAATGCCTGTAAATCAGCGGGGTCTTGTTTGAGTTGCTGCTTGACCATCTGCTGAGCGGCCTTGGGATCAAAGAGGTCCGCCAACTTCATGATGGTCTGCGGGTCGACTTTGTTTTGCTTGAGTTGCTGCTGCACCTGGGCGATCCACTGAGCGCGATCGGGGATGTGCTTGACCATGAAGTGGACCAGTTCGACGACGGTCTGATCGATCTGTCCGTCAGCGAGCATTTCCAGAACGGATTGGGCGGCCATCTGCGGCTTATCCAGTTTCAGACAGACATAGACCAGGCGACGCATGATGTCGATCTTGCTGTTACCGCCGACGAGAACCGCAGTGCGATAGGCTTCAAGCGCATCGTTGTAGCGTTCCAGTTGGCAGTACGCATCACCGACCTGGCGCCAGAGTGCGCCTTTTTGCTGGAGCAGCAGTTCCATGCGTCTTGCCTGGCGTTGATCACGCGGGAAGGTCTGGATGTCAGCTGAGATGAATCGCTTGTTGGACTCGATGGATGCCAGCGCATAGCCTGCACGTTCCAATGCGACAGCAATGTAGTAATCGACCAATGGCAATAACGCAGCATCCGCATCCGGCGCGTCTGCTGCGTACTTCTGGACATAGTGGAAGGTGCTTGCTGCTTCCTCGTAGCGATCCAACTCAAGCGAGAACGCACCAAGCTGGATGACAAGGTCCATGTTCAGCGGGTCAACCTTGAGAACTTTCTGGAGATAAGACGTACTGCGCGAAAGATTGCGGGATGACGCCCAGAGTTGCGCGAGCATCTGCATCAGGTGCTTGTTATCCGGTGCCAACCGTAGAGCACGTTCCAGATGCTGCCGGGCTTCGAACATGCGATTTTCATCCCAAGCTTCGCGAGCCTGAACGTAATAGAGCATGGCCACGATCGGGGGTTCGACCTGTTCTTTTTCGTCGAGTTCCTTCTGTAACGCAATCGGATCATCAGGCAGGAAATCAGGTCGCTGAAGCTGCTTTAAGACTTCGTTGAGGGGCTTAAGCGCCTTGTCGCGTTTGTTCTGTGCAATCGGCTGAACTTCACGACGCTCAAGTCCCGGTGGGAGGGTCGGATCAATTTCCTGTGCACGGACCGGGAAGGCCTGACAGCCTGCAAAGAGCATGAAACAGACCATGATCCAATTCAAATCGCAATGGCGGTAAATGTTCAATGTCGTCTCCCCCCTGCGTCCATTGTGTTGCGTCAAGGCTGATAGCATCAGTTGTTGGACGTCCGATGGATCATGCAGGGTTGATGATGTTCAAGGCTTAAGGTCCCCGGCACACCTGATGCCGGTGTTTACTTTCTTTATGATGACAACAAACGTTCTCTCCTGCCAGTCGAAATTACAATCACCAACGGAGTTTCGTTGCAAAGTGGGATGAATGTTGTGTTTATTGGTGGTTTATGAATGTGAAAAAGGTTGCGTAAGACGCTGTTTGGACAGGTATGGTTGTGTATCGCCGTTCATGTGGTGGCGTCAATGGCAGGACACTTTGGGGTTGATGTCGGGTTATTATGTTTGAACGCGTTTTTGTTTCATGCCAGGGAGCTTCGCCCCCCGGCCCCCCTGTCGAGATCGGACAATCATGGCAAGATTCGATCGCGTGTTGCATTCAGATGAATTGAGGACAGAGAATAGATGGGGCTCTGCCCCAAACCCCGCCAGCGTTCCGCCGCTGGATCACGTCCCCCTGGAAGGGCAGGCCTTTGCTGTCTGGTGTTCGTGAATTGAACTGGTTAATCGGATATCTGTCTGATTGCCAACACGCTTGGTATGTTCATCGTCCGATTAACGTGTTGTCAACACACCTTCTGAATCACTTGATTAACCCCACTTCCGGGGGCAGCGATCCAACGGCTGCCCGTTGGCGGGGCTTGGGGTGGAACCCCAATGCAACACAGTCTTCAATCATTTAGATGCAAGACGGATTTTAATCTTGCCATTGTGTTACAAACTCGAAAGGGGGTCCGGGGGGCGAAGCTCCCTGGCATGAAATATCAGAACCAATGCTATACCAGACACGCTGGACATCCACAAAACACAACGACCTCTCACCGAGATGAAAGGTCGTTGCTGTTTATGCTGCGTTGTGATTGCTGGTCAATGTTCAGGACATCGTCCCAGCGAATCTGGGGTCAATGAATGACCTTGTTGAGTTGATAGCTGAAGATGCCAGTCGCACCGGCACGCACCAACTGCGGGACCAGATCGCGTTCGACTTTTTCTTCCACGATGACTTCCAAGGCAACCCAATCCTGATCGGCCAACTGATTGACGGTCGGTGATTTTTCTGCGGGTAACAGCTTGAGGATTTCGTCAAGCTTGCTCTTGGGAGCGTTCATCTTCAGGCCAACCTGGTTGCGGGCTTCGATGGCACCCTTGAGAAGCAACGCAAGGTCTTCGATCTTCTGACGCTTGGCATCGTCCTTCCAGGCTTCGTGATTGGCAATCAGACGCGTGGTCGATGTCAGAATCGTGTCGATGATGCGAAGCTTGTTGGCCTTGATCGAGGAACCGGTTTCGGTGATGTCAACAATGGCGCTGACAAGACGGGCTTTGACTTCGGTGGCACCCCAGGAAAACTCAACTTTCTTGATGGCAATGTTACGATCTTCGAAGTACTTCTTGGTGGTCTTCTTGAGTTCGGTTGCAATGATGCCACCGGCAAGGTCTTCGGGCTTGTGAATGTCGGACTCTTCGGGCACGCAGAGCACCCAGCGAGCCGGGTTGGACGTCGCACGGCTGTAGGCCAGTTCGCAGACTTCGTGCACATCGGACTGATTTTCGATCACCCAGTCATGGCCGGTGATACCCATATCGACAACGCCGTCTTCCACGTAGCGGCTCATTTCCTGAGCACGGAACATGACCATCTCGATCTGCGGATCATCAATGGTTGGGAAGTAGGATCGGCTGGGGATGGAAATCTTGTAGCCGGCGCGGGCAAAGAGGTCCACGGTGGAATCCTGCAATGAACCCTTGGGCAGACCGATGCGAAGAATGGACTTTGAATCACTCATTTTTATGGTTATCCGAACCAGCAGGTGCAAGCTGATTCGCCTTTCTTAATCTTTATTTGGAGGCTTTCTTGCGAGACGTCGTTTTCTTGGTTTTAGATGTACTCGCTTTTGAGGTCGTTGTGGTTTTACTTGTGCTAGATTTTGATTTGGTCTTGGTTGTCTTCTTGCCTTTTGGTTCGGCAGCAGAGTCTGAATCTGAAAGCTTGATATCCGGGGCAGGAGCGGACACAGGGGTCATCTCCGGGATCATCAGTTCGTACTCATCGGCCCATGCACGCATGGCCAGGTGAGATTCAAGGGCATCCGCTGCCTTGATATGTCGCTCGCAGAAAGACTCGGCTTCGGCAAGGGTGCAATCCTGGTCAACCACCTGTTCATCTTTGAGTAATGCCAGCGTATGCTCATCGACCGGGACGGCATGTCCGCCGTAGGATAGAAGCAGCATCTGGGCAATGATGTACGGGGTGATACCGGGCAGCGTTTCAAGGTAGGTCTTGACCTGCTTCTTGTTCTTGCCCTTGAGTGAGGTGATGACAATGTCATGCTCACGATTGAACACTTCATTGAGTGCTTCATGCATGCGACAGGCACGTTCCTGAGCCAACGGATAATTCTCACCAATAATGGCGACGATTTCCTGGGGCAGTGACACGCGGATGTCGTTGTTGTCCACCATCGCCTGCATCAACTTGTCGTGGGCTTCCAATGCCATCGCGTTGGTGGCATTCCATTCCAGAAAACTGATGATCAATTGCGTGGTCGGCTCGAGTTGCACGACATCTTCGGCCTTGTAGGACTTGCAGAGCTTCTTGACCAAAGCGGTGAACTTCTTGGCGTAGGTACTGTCGTCTTTCACGAAGTGGGCTCCTGGGTATCTTCCTCAGAATTGGCCTTATCCACATCGTCATTGGATGTGTTCTCCTTGGCCAATCCCTCCTGGATGGCGGCAAAAACTTCCGCCTGTTTTTTAAGGGTTGGATCAATTTCAAAACGCAAAAACGGCAACCGGCGAACATGCATCCGCTTAAAGAGCTTGCCATGGATATGCTTGGCTGCAGCGTTCAAACCGTGCAGCGTCAGTTTCTCATACTCAGCGGGAATCACCGAGACCTTGATCGTCGCGTTACGCATGTCCGGCGAAACGTTGACCTCGGTCACACTGATCATCCCACGGATACGCGGGTCGGACAGGTCACGTTGAAGGACCTGGCTGATGGACCGCTTGAGGGTGGATTCAAATTGTTCGATGCGATGCGTCATATTGTTTTTCGTCACGTTCACCATGCCACTGGCTAAAGCGGTGAGCCGCGTGATTTTTTCTTCTTTCAATGTCCGGTGAGTATCTGCTTGTTGTGATCACTTAAATAGCAGTCACGTTCACCCTTGAGTTTCTCAAGTATGCGATCAAGCACACTCTGCGTGTAGGCCACGTCGTTGGAAGCCATCGTGATCCCGAGGATGGCGATGGCCCGGTTATCCAACTGGTCGACTTCGGCCACGGAGACCTGGTGCTCGCGGTGCAGTCGATCCTTGAGTCGACGCACCACGCGGCGTTTGTCCTTGAGTGACTCTGAACCATCAATGGTCAGTTCAACCTGGAGAATGCCGATCACCATTTCTTTCAGGGATTCGTGATTGGGGGTTTGGGGTTTGGGCAAGACATTTTTTTGTCACTCATGCGTAGGCGAGAGTCCAGTGGCATTCTGTACCCGCTTGCACGTTTCACTGGATTCCCGCCTTCGCGGGAATGCCAAATGAATGCTTGCATGCCTTAAGCTAATCCCTATTCCCTAATCACTAATCCCTTCTTCTCCTTAGCCCTCCAACTTCCGGGCGATTTCCACGCTCTTGAAGCAGACAATCTGGTCGCCGGGTTTGAGGTCATCAAAGCCCTTGATGCGAATACCGCATTCGGTACCCACACGCACTTCCTTGGCCTCGTCCTTGAGACGACGCAGCGCCTCGATGTCACGGTTATCCGTCACGATGATGTCATCACGAATCACGCGGACCTTGGACTTGGACTGAATGACGCCGGAGTTCACCAGACAGCCGGCAATGTTGCCGACCTTGCTGATCTTGAAGACCTGTTTGACTTCGGCAACGCCAAGTTCTTCTTCCTTGACTTCCGGAGCCAACATGCCTTCCAGTGCAGCCTTGATGTCGTCGACCAGATCATAAATGACGCGGTACTGACGAATTTCAACCTTGCGCTGTTCAGCAATGTCACGCACGACGGGGTTGGCCACCACATGGAAGGCCACCACGATCGCGTCCGATGCATCCGCAAGCAGCACGTCCGACTCGGTCACGCCACCCACTGCTGAGTGAATAACCTTGACCGCCACTTCGTCGTTGCCGACTTCGGAGAGGGTCTTGTTGAGCACGTCGATACTGCCTTGCACGTCGGCCTTGAGGACCACGCGAAGGAAGTTGGTTTCGCCGGCCTTGATGGTTTCAGCAAAGTTGTCCAAGGTGACCTTGGTCTGCGAAGCCAACTGGTTCTGACGTTCCTTGTCACGGTACTGCTTGGCCACGTTTTCAGCACGCTGAAGCGTCTTGGTCGTGTAGAAGTGTTCACCGGCGTCGGGCACAAGGTCAATACCGGAGAGTTCCAACGGTGTGGAGGGACCGGCTTCCTTGATCGCACGACCGCGTTCGTCGGTCATGTCACGGACGCGACCAAAGGCACGACCGATGACGATGAAGTCACCGACTTGCATGGTGCCCTGCTGGACGAGAACGCGAGCAACCGGACCACGGCCTTCCTGCATCTCGGTTTCGATGACCATCCCGCGAGCCAGTCCGCCGTAGTCGGCCTGGAGTTCGCGCAGTTCGGCCTGGTAGTCGAGGACTTCAAGCAGATCGGTCACACCTTCGCCGGTTTGTGCTGACGTCTTGATGATTTCCGTTTCGCCGCCCCAGTCAGCTGGATTGAGGCCATGCTCAGCGAGCTGACCGTAAATCTTCTGAATGTTGGCGTCGGTTGCAGACGGCACGTCGATCTTGTTCAACGCCACCACCACCGGGACACCGGCAGCCTTGGCGTGGTTGATCGACTCGATCGTCTGAGGCATCACACCGTCGTCAGCAGCGACAACAAGCACGACAATGTCTGTGATGTTGGCGCCACGGGCACGCATGGTGGTGAAGGCTTCGTGACCGGGGGTATCCAGGAACACAACCGTCTTCTGATCGCCATCGCTGCCATCAATCGTGACACGGTAGGAACCGACATGCTGGGTGATACCGCCGTCTTCGTGGGCTGCCACGTCGGCTTTGCGGATCTTGTCCAGCAGCGAGGTCTTACCATGGTCAACGTGACCGAGCACAGCCACCACCGGCGGACGCTTGCGGACGTCCACGGGGTCCTGCGTTTCAAACTCTTCGATCACGGACTGTTCAGCAGACTGCTGTTCCTTGACGTCAAGTTCGATGTCGTATTCCAGCGCCACTTCCATGGCGGCTTCGGAGTCAATGGCCGAGTTGATCGTGGCCATCACGCCCTTGGCAAAGAGATACTTGATGATGTCAGCGGACTTGATACCGGTGACAGCCGAGAGACTCTTGATGGTGATGGGTTCGGCGATTTCAACCTTGCCCCCCACATCCACGGGCATCTGGGCCTGTGTGGAGGAGGACTTGGACTTCAAGCTGCGACGGCGTTGCTTGAGATAGCCGGGCGCGCCCTTGAGACGTGCATCCAGTTCGATGAGGTCCTGTTCGGAAATCTTGCCGGGGCCCAGGGGCATGGAGTCCCCGCTGCGACCACGACGCGAGTTCTGGCCACCGCGACGCTTGCCGCCACGACCACGTTCCGGACCATCACCGCCCATGCCACCGCCACCTGCACCGCGACCACGTTCCGGGCCACGGGCACGCGAGATGCCTGGGACATTGGGTTCAACCGAAGGTGCGTAACCGGGTCCACCCCCGTCACGGCCACCGCCACCACCACCACCGCCGCCTTGTTGACGACGCGGACGCGGTGCCTGGAGTTGTTCGGGCTGTTCGATACGAACGACCTTGGGTCCCCTGAGGACTGCACCCTTGGGTTTTTGCAGTTGTTCACCAGCAGGCTTGACGATGTCCGGACGACGCGGGACATTCATCTGCGGTCCGTTTTCATCACCTGAAGCAGCAACACCAGGCACTTCGGACTCTGCCGGAGCCTGGGAGGAATCCTGGGCTACCGGTTCATCGGCCATGGCTGCAGGTTCGCTTGGGGGCGTTGGCTGCGGTTGGACTTCTTCAGCAGCCGGTGCCTGGGGCGCTTCCTGCTGCTGAGTCGGAACCTGATCGACAGCAGGCGTCTGGGCAACAGGCTCAGCCGGTTGCTCCTGCGAGGTTTCCTGTGTGAATTCCCGGGGTGTTTCGATGGGCTTGGCCTTGGCCTTGCCATCATCCTCAGGTGTCGAGGCAGCTGACTCTTCCTGTTCGGCGGTTGCCGTCGTGGAAGCTTGAGACGAACTGCTATCCGTTGTGTCGCTCTTGGAGGAAGCCTTGGAAGTGGCTTTGCGACGGCGTGCCTTTTTCAGATCGACCTTTTCGGCGGTCTCAACTGCAGTGTGCGCACCATCGACTTCGCTGTCACCAGCGCTGAACCATTCCTGGATGGTCATCACCAAACCGATCTTGACCACGGACATGTGATTGGTAATGTCCGGGACACCTTCGGCTTTACACTTGGCGACAATCGCCTTGCTGGTGACGCCCAATTCCTTGGCAACTTCAAATACTCTCTTGGCCTTGGCCAAATCCGTCTCCTTTAGCTATCCGGAGCCTGTTAGTTCGCAGGCATTGATCCTGACTGTTGCAGATGTGCCCGTCACGTCAACGGGCAATCATCGACCTCATGATCAGGAAGGTTGCTGCGATTCACTGTCCTCTTCCTGTGGCTGATCGGCTGATGCTTCAGCCTGCTCAGGTTCCACAGCCGGTTCGGTTCCCTCAGCTTCGGGAGCCGGTGCCGGTGTACTGGTACGATTGGTGAGCATGTCCAGGATGTCGCCGGTTTCTTCACCGGTCGATCCCGCATCGTCGGACTCCACGGCATTTTCGCCGGAAGCGGCATTGCCACCGATGAGTCCGAGCACGGCGGCAGCCTGCTGCTCACCGGGGTCAGACATGTCCACGTCTTTATCTTCGGTTTCACCAGAAGCCTTCTTGCGGGCGGCTTCTTCCTTCTCAGCAGCCTGCTGCTCGGCAACGAGCTTGGCCTTGACCGAGGCGGTTTCAACCATCTCGGTCGCCAACTCAGGTGCGATGCCCAACTGCGTCTGCAGGTAATCCGTGCCGACTTCCTCAACGTCAAAGACACTGATGATGCCCAACGCGGCAAGGCGGTCAACCTGCTCGTCGTCGAGACCTTCCAAGGCGGTGAGGGTCGTTGCCATGGTGTCCAGGCCCTTGGTGAACTCAGGCGGCGTGAGGATGTCAATATCCCAACCCGTCAGACGAGCAGCCAGGCGGACGTTCTGCCCACGCTTGCCGATCGCCAGAGACAGTTGATCGTCATTGACGACGACGGTCGCGCGCCCCAGTTCGAAGCAGAGGCTGATTTCCACGACTTCGGCAGGTTTGAGTGCGTTCTGGATGAGAATCTGTGACGACTCGTTCCAACGCACGATGTCAATCTTTTCACCGCCAAGTTCATCGACGATGTTCTTGATACGACTGCCACGCACACCAACACAGGCGCCCACGGCATCGACCTTCGAGTCGATGGAGCTCACGGCGATCTTGGTGCGGTGACCGGGTTCGCGGCTCATGGCTTTGATTTCGATGATACGCTCGGAAACTTCCGGCACTTCGACTTCAAAGAGGCGGCGAATGAATTCAGGATTGCCACGCGAGAGAACAATCTTGACCTGGTTACCTGCTTCGCGGACATCCAGAATCAAGCAACGGACACGTTCGCCAGCCTGATGTTGTTCACCGGGGATTTGTTCGCTGCGAGGCATGAAGCCTTCAGCACGTCCCAGGGAGATGACCAGTGAGCCACCTTCGTAACGCTGGGCGGTGCCGGTGACCAGTTCGCCGACGCGGTCGATATATTCGTTGTAAATGCTGTTGCGTTCACCTTCACGGAAACGCTGGATCATGACTTGTTTTGCGGTCTGCGCAGGAATGCGGCCGAGTTCTTCGATGGGAATTTCGTCTTCGCCACGCCACAGACGAATCTTGCCGGTGATGCGATCGAGTTGGCATCGGAATTCTTCGGTATCGATGGCATTGAAGTGTTTGCGTGCAGCGGACACCATCGCCTGTTCAAGGTCAGCCAGCAGTGCGTCTTTGTCGACGTTGCGGTCACGGGCGATTGAATCGATGAGCCGAAGCATTTCCTGCGTGTTCATGTTGTCTTCCTGTAATCAGTATTAAGTTGTCGAACTCGTCTTCGAGTTCCCAAATTGTTTTTGTCCCAAAGGTCACGTGCCCGTTGGGGTTGAATGAAAAAAGCCATGTTTCGCACAATGCGATCCATGGCTTGAGGCTTCATCAGTGAAACAAGCTCACTGAAAAAAGATGATGTGAAGCAACCTTATACGGCAATCCTCCATTTGAGAGTGATTGCTCGGCCAGGCTGCTTCATTCCCATGAAGCGACAAGTCATGGCGACCTGGTGAAGATGGTGCGGATGACGCGCCATCAAAGTTCCAGAGCCCCAATTACAGCTTGTATGTCGTTCATTGGCATCATACGTTTGCCTCAAGTCACTGCCCGAGCCCTATTGCCCGAACATAAAACAAGACTTATCAGTTTAACTGGTCACCGTTGGGTGTCAAGAAAGGATTGCCCAGAAGCCAAGTTGATTTGGGATTTGGGATTTGGGATTTGGGATTTGGGATTTGGGATTTGGGATTTGGGATTTGGGATTTGGGATTTGGGATTTGGGATTTCAATCGGATTGTAAACCGCTTGCGGTTTAGCGCGTCAAGCGGGAGATGATGATTCAATGGCGTTCGATCAATTCATGGAGCGCCAAACCCTAAAGCCGTTTTCAAGTCGGTGAGATTTTTTTCACGTTTGCGACTTGCAATTCATTGGGATTTTGTTCATAATGCGTTGCTCCATATCGCATCAAGGCGATGTGGGACTGTTATTGGGTAATCAATTTGCTGAGATTAGGGAAGCAACTGCCATGGCGCATTCGCTTAGTGCTAAAAAACGTATCCGTCAGAACGAAAAACGCAACCACCTTAACCGTTGGCGCAAGCGTACTTACCGCGAAGCCCTGAAGGTCTACGAAGAAACCATTCTTCACGGTAGCCTTGAACAGGCTCAGAAGGAACTTTCAGAACTCTTCAAGATTCTGGATCGCTCCGCTGCCAAGGGTGCGATGCACAAGAACACGGCTTCGCGTACCAAGGCTCGTCTGACGGCCAAGTACAACCACAAGGTCGCTGCCGCAGCCTGATCGGGATGTTGCGTTGATGCTGCCAGGTCTTGATGACCAGTGAATGCGTCCGCCCTTCCTTTGGGTTGGCAATCGAAATCAACACGCCTGATGCCCCATCGCTTCAGGCGTGTTTTTTATGCGCTTAGGGAATTCGGTTCAATCATGACACATGAATTGTGTTCCAATCACGCACGAGCATTTGAGCATTAGATGTCAATATGGTGGTTCGTTGCAGTTGATTGGTTGCGTTTGAGACCCGGCCAAGATGGCCGGACTATGTGAATATAGCCAAGCCATCTTGGCTCGGTTACCTTGGCGCGATCCCCTCCAGACAAGCTGCAATGAAACACTCGTGCAAGTCACGAGACTCAACGCAACTTGCATGTGTCAACAGAACGCCGCTGGATTCCTGACTTCCGGGGGCGCAGGAATGACGGAATGATCGAAATACATTCTCCTTTACCGCAGTTGTATCAAAGTGATGTTCCATCAATGTGCGCTGCGCCTGCGTAGTCATGCTATGATGTTCGGATACCATCGCCTTGATTTGAGTAAAAGGGATCAAACCAATGACACGTCGCCTTAGCCTGTTTGCCTGCATCGCACTTGGACTCTTTGCCGTCGGCTGCCAATCGCAAAACAAACCTGCGCCCAAGTCCGATCCGGCATATGAACTCCAACAGTCGCAGGCTTACCCGGTCCCCACGCCGATCCCTTCGTCTGCCTCCGATGAGCCGATTGTCATCACCGAACTGCCCCCCAACGAAGCAGCCAGTCTCTCGGATGGCATGATCAATGACACCCCTGCACAACCTGTCACGCCGCCCACGCCCAAGCCGCAGATCGTTGTCGAAGAACCCGATGCATCCAACACCACGCCGATGATGCAACCGGTCCAACCACAGACAACAGCAACGGTCACCGTCAACAAAGGCCCAAGCTACACTGCCCTGGCAAGAGCGGTGTACACCGCGCATGGCGGTTGGCGTTGGGGACGCAATCACTGCATTCAAGCGGATATCCAACTGAACTTCGGTGGCCAAGTCCGACTCGTTGCCAAGCTGCTCACCGACAAGGACGCAGGCAAAGTTCGACTGACGCTCAACGATGGCACGATCCTGGTCTACGACGGGACCAACGTCTGGATGTCCCCTGCCAACGCACCGGTGGACCGCCCGCGTTTTGATGCACTGACCTGGTCCTACTTCCTGGCTGCCCCGTTTAAACTCGGTGACAAAGGCACGCATCTGAAAAATCTCGGTGCCCAACCTTTCATCGCTGGGCAAAGTCTGCCTGCTGCCAAACTCACGTTTAACCCCGGTGTCGGCGACAGTCCTGATGACTGGTATATCATCTATGTCGATCCGAATAGTCGCTGGCTGCGCGGGATGGCCTACATTGTCACCTATGGCAAATCACTGGAAAAAGCCGAAGAAAATCCGCATGCCATCACCTATGACAACTACGTGAGTGTCAATGGTGTGTACCTGCCACGAACCTGGAATTTCTGGAACTGGTCACAGGAACAAGGCATCACCGGCAACCCCATCGGCAGTGCCCTGCTGAGCAACATCCAAATGGTCCAACCCGCCGCCAACAGCTTCACCCAACCCGAAGGCGGCGTGCTGTGCACCATGCCTCAGTGATGGTTTGATCCGGTTTGATAATGTATTGCCTTTGCGAGCCGGCTCGTGTCGAGCCGATCTGACGGATACCCAACTGCAACAATTGAGCCGCGCACGAAGCAAACGGTTGCCTCACTCCCATCCCGCTTACTTCGTGCGCGGCTCTTGGTTTGATTATCTGCGTGCGTGTGAACGAATTCGTCAAGGCAACCCGTGCCCCGGGAGGGACACGGCTTTTTGAGTTCGAATATTAATCTACAATTCGTATGACGATTTGAAACGTCATCAACCCCCAAACAAAAACACCGCCACGGTTGCTCGTGACGGTGTTTGTTTTTTTTTGTAATGTTGGATCAATCAATCATCGACTTACTGCTGTTGTTGTTGCTTGGCTGCGTTGATCTGTTTGCGGACTTGATTAATATTCAACTCCAACGGTTGTCCCTTGTGATCAAGACTGCGAGGGAATTGCTCAAGAATCTCCGTCAGCAACTTCTCGGCTTTGTCATATTCTTTGTCATTGGCATAACGGACTGCCAAAATTAAACGGGCATAGGCACCGACCTGAACACCGTTGCCATAGAAACAGTCGCCGTGACTTTCGATGGCTTGTTGCAGGTATTGGACCTGTTCGTCACCGGTGGTGATCTGACCAAGATAGACCAGGGCGCAACCTGCAAGGTTTGACTTGCCGTAGTCCTGCACGACCTGAATGAGTTTGGCTTTGCTGCCTTCGTCACTGAGATTCTTGGTTGCTTCCTGAAACAACGTCTCCATGGCTTTGCGTTGTTCCTGGGTGTAGGTTTCAATATCTTTGCGCATACGCTCTTTGGCGAGATTGCGTTTGGTGACCGTGCGGAGTCTGATTTCATGTTCAATAAGCAGCGGCTGGATGCGTTTTTCCAGGCTAGCAATCCGTGCTTCAAGTTGAGCAATCCGCTGTTCGGGGGTTTGGGTCTCCTGCTGCGCCTGCAGTGTGCCACTGAGAGTTAAACATAAAACCATTGCGATCAAGTAACGCATACATGTCTCCTTTAAACGATTCTCTTGGAAAAAGTCCCGGACAAACCACTCACCTTAACGCAAGCCTGCGGGAACGTACAATCGACTTGCATCCAATCCGTGTGGTGCGTGTTACAGCGTCCTACGCATCAGATGGGTTGAAGTTGCTAAAAAAGTCGGGCCTGTGACATTTTGCCGGTGTCACCCCGATTGATTCACTTCGCCAAGGCAACCCGTGACTCGGGAGAGTCATGGCTTTTGATGGGTGTGATGTATCACGCGCGGTTGATATGTCAGCATCAATCAAACAACACAAAAGCCGTGTCGCTCCTGTGGCACGGGTTGCCTTGATGGGTCAACAACATAACACGCGCGACATAGGAAAGTCACGGCATATGTGATCGTGTCTTATGCCGTAACGCGTTCTTCAGCGAGATTGAATTTGATATCACCGCCGACGATGGTGGTGATGGCACGGCCCGTCACATCCCAGCCGTGGAACGGGCAGTTGCGGGACTTGCTGGCAAACTGATCCTTATCGATCGTCCAATCCATGTTCGGATCGATAATCGTCACATCGGCATCGGCTCCGACGGAGAGATGGCCCTTGCTATGCAGATCACAAAGCTGAGCGCCATTGCAGGTCATCATGGCAATCATCTGCGGCCAATCGATGACGTTGTCGGTGATCAAAGCTTTGATGTAGAGGGCCAACGCACAGTCCAGACCGATGATGCCGAAGGGCGCGATCGGAAACTCAAGGGATTTTTCCTCGGTGGTGTGCGGTGCGTGGTCGGTTGCCAACACGGTGATCACGCCGTCCTTGATGCCCTGCTTGATGGCATCAACGTCGGCCTGCTGACGCAGTGGCGGGTTCATCTTGAAATTGGTGTCATAGGTCGCACAACCTTCGTCCGTCAGTAGCAGGTGGTGCGGGGAAGCTTCGGCGGTGATGAACTGTTTGCCCCACTCGGTTTCGCGGGCGCGACGGATCATTTCGACACTGCCTGCTGAGGACAGATGCTGCACGTGGTATCGGGCAGAGGTATCGCGGTTAAGCAGGATGTCACGTTGAATGATCAACTCTTCAGCGACACGCGGCCAACCTTTGAGACCCAGCTTGGTTGCCAAAGGTCCGGCATTCATGACACCGCCACCGAGTTCAGGATCTTCGCAATGCTGCATGACAACCTTGCCGGTCATCTGGATGTACTTCAGTGCCTTGGCCATGACGCCTGCGGAGGCAACTGCACAACCATCGTCGGAGAAGCCCACTGCACCGGCTTCTGCCATCAACGCGATCTCAGCGAGTTCCTTGCCTTCACGGCCCTTGGTGATGGCACCGATGGGAAATACATTACAGAGATTGGCCTTGGAAGCCTGGTTGTAGACGAAGTCGATACGCCCTGCATCATCGAGTGCGGGAACGGTGTTGGGCATCACGCAGACACTGGTGAAACCGCCTGCTACAGCAGACGCGGCACCGGTGGCAATGGTTTCCTTGTCTTCCTGTCCCGGTTCGCGGAAATGCACGTGAATATCAATCAGACCTGGGGTGACCAGACAACCTTGAGCGTCGATGACGGTGGCATTGGCAGTGTCGTCAACGTTACCGATGGATGCGACCTTGCCGTCAACGAGGACGAGATCGGTGACCTGATCGAAGTTGTTTTGCGGATCGATGACCCGCCCGTTTTTGATGATGGTTTTGCTGGGCATGGGGCATAGGATAGCAGATTTTACAAGGGATATTTTATTCACTGTCAAGGCTCGGAGTAATGATCACTCAGGCGAGCTGCGTCGTGTCGACGCGGGATTGAGCGAAGCTCAAATTCGTTTGATGATGAATTAGCGGATTGATGTTCGACTTCGTCGAATCCCGCGGTGACACACCGCAGCTCGCCTGAAATGGGATCGAATAACATCCTGTTCTCGATTTTGAAAAGAGTGCGCATTAAAAAAACCGCCTGCGGGATGCAGACGGTCTTTTTGTTTTTCGCTTGTGCGAAGGTCGTTTCAGGTAAGGAGATCTTACTTGATTTCGACTTCGGCACCGGCTTCTTTGAGCTGCTCGGCAAGCTTGTCGGCTTCGTCCTTGGAGACACCTTCCTTGAGGGGCTTGGGTGCGCCATCGACGAGTTCCTTGGCTTCCTTGAGACCCAGGCCGGTTGCTTCGCGGACAACCTTGATGACCTTGATCTTCTGGCTGCCGGCACCGGCGAGGATGACGTCGAAGCTGGTCTTTTCTTCAGCTGCTTCGCCTTCGCCACCTGCTGCAGGACCTGCCATCATAACGGCGCCACCTGCTGCCGGTTCAAGACCGTAAGCTTCCTTGAGGTAGTTCTTCAGGTCGACGGCTTCCTTGAGGGAAAGACCGGCAATCTTGTCACCGATTTCTTTGATTTCTGCAGCGAACTCTGTTGCTGTTGCTTCTTCGGACATGTTACGTTTCCTATCTTTCAATCGCGATTGGTAGGTGACTGACCGTCAGTCTATTTAACCCGGAACACCGGGCCTAGCCTCCTGCAGGTTGTAAAGCAAATTTAAAAAATACCTGAATCAGATCAGGCGATCTTGCTGATTTCTTCGCCCTTTTCGAGCTTTTCTTCCATGGCTGACAGGATGCCGGCGATTTCGTTGCCAACACCGACCAGAGCACCGGCGATTTGTGAACCGGGGCCGAGGATGACCTGGATGACCTGGGCCTGAGCTTCGTCCCGGGTGGGATACTTGCTCAGTTCCTTGACCTGGTCGGCACCGAAAACGACGCCTTCCATGATGGCACCCTTGAATTCAAGCCCCCCCAGGGCCTTGGCTTCGTCAATCAGGGCGCGGGCGACTTCGACGACGCTTTCAGCGCCGTAGCACATGGCGGTGGGACCGTCGAGAATCTCGCCGATCTTGTCCATGGCGGTGCCTTCCATGGCGTTAACCATGAGGCTGTTACGGACAACGCTCACACGGATGCCTTTGGCGGCAAGCTTGTTACGCAGTTCGTTATTCTTGTTGGACTCCACGCCACGAATATCGATCGTGACGGCGCCATCCAGATCTGCAAATGCATCCCGGTAGGCTTTGATCATCAGACTTTTGATGGGCTTGCTCATAGCAGTTACCTCTCTTGCTTTCTACCGGTAAGGGTTACAGTTCCACCTGGACACCGGGGGTCATGGTGCCGGAAACTGTGATACTGTGAATGTAATGACCTTTGGTGGTCGAAGGCTTCATCTTGGTGATTTGGTTGATGAAGGTTTCAGCGTTTTCGACGAGCTTCTGAGCGTCAAAGCTCTGCTTGCCGATGATGGCATGAACGTTGCCACCGTCGTCATTACGGAATTCGACCTTACCGGCTGCATATTCCTTGACGGCGTCGGCGACCTTGGGGGTCACGGTGCCACTCTTGGGAGACGGCATCAGACCACGGGGACCGAGCACGCGACCCAGACGGCTGACGACACGCATCATGTCCGGGCTTGCGATGGCGACGTCAAAGTCCATCCAACCATCTTCGATTTTCTTGACCAGTTCGTCTGCACCGGCTTCCAAAGCACCAGCGGCCTTGGCGGCTTCGACGTTTTCAGGACCGCAGAACGCAATGACGCGTTTGGTCTTGCCGATACCGTGGGGCAGGGACAGTGAACCGCGGATCATCTGGTCAGCCTGCTTGGGATCGATGCCCAGGTGCATACAGATGTCAACGGACTGATCGAACTTGGTTTTCTTAAAGTTCAGAACGGTGTTGATGGCTTCGGGCAGCGGCAGCGCAACGGCTTGCTTGACTGCTTCGAAGTCGGCACGATAGCGTTTGCCGAGTTTCTTAGCCATAGGTTTTCCTTTCGATGTTGCGTGACCAGATTGTCACACATGGTCATCTCCCACGATTATGGCTCGTGGTTGGCCGTTTACATTCAGATCAATTACATGCCGACTTCTTCGAGACCTTCGACGACGATGCCCATGGAACGGGCGGTGCCTGCGAGGGTACGAACCATGGCATCTTCAGAAAGACCGGTCAGTTCCTTGCCCTTTTCTTCGACGATCTTGCGGAGATCTTCGACTTTGAGGGTGCCGACCTTGTCCTTGTTGGGAACGCCTGAGCCCTTTTCGACACCAGCAGCATCTTTGAGAAGCACGGCGGCCGGCGGGGCTTTGATTTCAAATTCAAAGCTGCGGTCTTTGAAGACGGTGATCACACAGCCAACGACTTTACCGTTGAGTTCACGGGTCCGTTCGTTGAACTGGGTGACGAACTGGCCGGGGTTGACGCCGTGGGCACCGAGAGCCGGACCAATTGGCGGGGCCGGGGTTGCCTGGCCACCTTTTGCCTGGATTTTGAACTGTGAGCTGATTTCTTTCTTGGCCATTTCTGGTCTCCTTCGGCGTTAGCAGGTTCGTCCCTGATGCCGTCTTTCGCAAACGCAAAATACAACCTCACCCACCGGATGAGACCGGTAGCGGGCAGCGAGCCGAGCAGTATAACAAGGTTGGATCGGTTTGCCAAGGGGGGATTTGATGAATCTGTCAAATCTTGTCCGAGCCATCGATTGTGGGATAGAGGATACCCGATTGTGCAGCAGTACCTTCGGATTTCGGATTTCGGATTTCGTTCGAATGGTAGACCGCTTGCGGTTTAGCGCGTTCTGCGAGATTCAAAAAATGTTGACGTTCATTTGATTCATGCAGCACTAAACCGCAAGCGGTTGGCTCAATCCCGCGTTGACACAACGCGACTCGCCTGATCGCCCCCCTTCGCGTGTTGCCATCAAGCAACATCCGACACAACCCACATGACCCACACGGTTGGTTACCGGTCGGTGACGGCAAAGATTTTTTGCTCACTTTGTTTGCATCCGGCTAAGACGGGGGTACATCTAACGTGTTGCCGAAAGGTAACGCAACCAGAGACTGACAGGGAACTTGAGACACTCCCTGGCAAGACATGGAACGTCGCCCGGGCCTACGTGTATAGGGAAAAGAGACCTTAGCGACCAAGAGGAAAAGAGTCACTGACAACCCAGGCTCAAATACGCAATGAGCCAACAGACAAGTAAAGGAAACCGGTCAATAACGGCTCGGCATGATCAAAAAACAGGAAAGTGAGACGTCCTGATCACCCGAGCCCCAACAAGCTCCCAAACAGAGATGACGCTAAATCGAGAAACATGTGGTCTACCATCGCAAGCAGTCCGTTTCTCAAAAATTCTCCCAAACAGCCCGACTTCGCAGGTCGGGCTGTTTTTTGTTTTACATCTCCAAATAAAAAACACTACGACACGGTCTGATATGTCACAGTGTTTGATGTGTTATGAATTTCACTGAGTAAGTCCGACGGCTCTCGTCACTCCCGCGCAGGCGGGAGTCCAGTGAAAATTGGTTATTTACTGCCTGTCCGAATCTTGCTCGTCACTCCCGCGCAGGCGGGAGTCCAGTGGCTGATGGATGGCAGTCTGCTGATCGTGTCAAACTCGTCACTCCCGCGCAGGCGGGAGTCCAGTGGGGTGTGCAAGCGTCTACAGAATGCAACTGGATTCCCGCCTGCGGACATTATGCACGTGGCCTTCTGACGTAGGGTGGGTAGAGCGTAGCGAAACCCACCATCGGTGCTTGCAATGGCGTTGAATTGGTGGGTTTCGCTTTGCTCTACCCACCCTACGAATCATGTCGAGTAAGTCCGACCCCTAAAACATCACTAATCACAGTTCATATAAACACTTGTGAAATGAAGTGCATAATGTCCCTGCGCGGGAATGACGGATATTGGAAATTTCCTTTTTGAACCACTCGAAAAAACCGGTCCACAGAGAGACTGCAGGAATAGATTCTGAAGGGTCACGGAGCGTGCTATCACCTATTACGTTATTTACCGCCCCAGATTAATCCATCCAAAGCAACCGCGTCTATTCAAAGCCGCTGGAAGCCGTAGGATTCCTGCGGGCGGCTTGGGTTTTGAAAAGATTGCTGATGCAGCGATCAAACCATCCCGCCAGCCGGCTCTTCCCATGACTGCACTTCGTTTTTGACCTTCTCACGCGAGAACCAGATCAGGATGAACACGGGATACGCACAGGCAAAGGCAATGCCCATGATAATCCCCACCACCATGGCAACCATCATGGCGGTCTCGACGAATTGAGCACCGCCCCCGCCCATCGACTGACTCTGCTGTTCCATCGCCACTTTCATCTGAGCCATCTGTGCCAACGTGTTGATCGTCACGGCAACCAGTGAGAAAAGAATTTTGCTGATCGCCCATTTTTTATGAAGTCCACTGGCCGATTCCTTTCGCCCCACCAATTGGGCGCCGCAGACAATGAGCATCACCGAGAGAATCAAACTCCCAATGCCAACCACCATCAACGGAAAACGCCAGGCGGCCATGCTCTCGAAAACGACCTTGGCCTGATCATCACTCTCGGGTACAAATCCGCCGATCATACCCATCAAAAACGGGGCGACCGCCTGGTAAGCGCCGCCCAACGCGCCCAGCGATCCAAAGATAATGCTGATGATCCCAATGACCGTCGGCCAACTGCTCTGAGCGTCAGGCTGCGGGACGAACTCCTGATGGTAGGACGGTGGCACTTGTGCATTGGCAGGTGCTGGCTGATCACCGAGTGGTGGGACATTGTTTTCCATGAATGGACTCCCTGAGTGGATTAATTTGTGATTTTAAAATCCGGAAAAATTTGCATGTGATGCAGGTAGGTAAGGCGTCACAGTCAAACGCTGTGTTGATTTGTCATGACTACCAATTGGACGTATCCATTGTCATCATAACCCCAGCCATAATGCTGCCGACGAACAACGTCATCATGACAAACGGCAGAATAAATGCAGCCATCGTCGCCTGAAAGCCGGAGACCTTCTGCGCTTTGCAGAGCATCAGAATAAAACTCACCAACGCCCATATGCCGGTGACATAGCCAAGGACCATCCCGCAGACAGGAATCGCAGTCAATGCGTTGACGCCTTGGCTGTAACACATGCACCGATAGGTGTCCGTCAAAGTGCCTTCGGGTTTGGCAACGAGTCTTAAAAACAAATGCACAATTGCACCGTAGATCAACATGCCAAAAAGCATCGCAAGCACCATCATGGCCCCTTGGGCCACAAAGATACCGGCCATAAAACCAACCCCAGTTGCAGCATTACCCGCTCCTGCTCCGCCAGCACTCCCGACCATCGCCATGATTAAAAACAGGCCAATCGTAATACCGTAACTCACAAACAGGATCATCATCAGGTTAAACGCCAGGAACGACCAATGTCCTGAGACACGATCCTGTGACGGCGGGAATTGCACCAACTCCGATGGCGTGACCATCGCAGCCTTGGCCGTGAGCACCCATGCCCGCAGCGTGCCTTTGTTTTCGCCGCGTCGTTCCCATGGGTGTTCCGTGGTTGCTGAAGCCGAGTCTTCGTAGCCTGCCAGGGGTCGGACGACCATCTGATCCATCTCAATGGGTTGCTGACATTTGACGCAGTTAAACGCGCGGGGTTGGAGCAGGCCGTGCTCATCTGTGCCGTAGTAATCCTGATCACAATGCGGGCAACAGAATGCCACGGCGTTGGGTTTAAAGTCGTAATCAGAGACTTTGAAAGGATTGCCACACTCCGGGCAATTGTGATGCCCCTGAATGTTCCAGAGATGGTAGCCACAGATTTTACACTTCATGCAGGTTTGCTTTCAGATGTATTGATTGATTGCCCAAGGGATTTTCCTGTTCACAGTATGCCAAAATCACCGGCAGTCACAAGCAGTATTTTCGGGAAAATTCAGATTCCTTTGGCAAGAACGGGAATTTGAGATTGTTGATGTTTTAAGGGTCGAACTTACGCGACACAGATCATCAGAAATTGAGCACCGAGTATAAAGCCGGTGCCCCTTGGTTTAACGTATGCACAACGGACACGGGATTGATATCCGGTGTTCAACCTTGAAGAACTCATGCATCATGTCCCTGCGCGGGAGTGACGGAAGGTGGAGATGGATGTTAAAAAAAAACGCAAGCAGGTTTCTGCCCCATCACTCGTCCGGATTCGACGATGCATCATCATGCGCATTGGAACTGTCATCCGCTTCGTCATGACTGCCAACTGGCACCGGCATGACAAACCCGCTTTGCACATTGGCCGTACCACCGCCGACCTGGGGGATGCTCACCATCACTTCCGGGATGCGACTTAAATCTTCAATCCGTGGCAAACCCAACTCACTTCGCAGTTGATCCTGCTCAACCAATAATCGTGGCATGTCCTTGGCAAGGACGTGGATCATCCGACCATCTGCCATGAAAATGCGTGTCTGTTCCGGTGAGTAATTCCGTGGCCAACGCACAGCTAACCACAGACGATCATCGAGCTTGTCTTTGGCAATCCCGTCATACACCATCACCATCTGCCCAAAGCGATAGCCCGGACCTTGGCGCGGGGGCAAAGACGCGAGGGTTTGTTTGAGTGCCTGCTTCTGCTGTTTCTTGGCCTGATAGATCCATTGGTCATGCCAATTGCCCATGCCCTTGTTATTGTTGTTGTAGCCGCCCCAATCATCCATGTCCGCATCATCAAACAACGGCGTTGCCAACTTGCGGGCCAGCAGCAATTGGAGCACATGACGTGGGCCGATGTTGCCATCCTCCTGTGTGACAGACAGAATTTTTTTCGACAGATCGTACTGCTCAAAATCCGAAATCATGTTGGCCTGCGTCGGCAGCAACGGGATCGGGCGAATGTTGATCGCATCAAGCGATTGAATCTCGGGCAATTCCAATTTGCGGCGTAACGCATCCTGTTCATCCACCGCGTCAATGAGCTTGGTCACATCAAACTGGCGTGTCCTGCCATCGGCAAAAAACACCTGCACAGTCTGAGGCTGAGAAGCGCGGGGCCAAACCACCATCAACCACAACTGCGGGTCGAGTTTGTCCGTCGTGACCTTGTTGTAAAGAAACAGCACACTACCAAACCGATAACCCGCACCTTCCAATGGCGGCATTTTTTCCAATGCATCCGTCATGTGCTTTTTGTACACCGCGACCGATTCATCGGCCCCCTGTACGTCGAACAAGCGCGAGACATTGTTACAACCTTCCTGAAAGCCATTGCCCCAGTTTGTGGGCGAGTTGTCCGCCAATTGCCATTCCCATGTCCCGTTCAGTTCATTGCTGAGTATAAACCGCAGCACGTGGTCCGGGCCGATGGTGTTATCGTCATTGACCTGCTGGAGAATCGCCTGCCCGACATCCTTCGTGGAGACCATGTCCGTTGCCATGTTCGATATTTGCTGCTGGACGGTATGTACCGCATAGCCAACCGCACACCCCATGCCGATGACTGCGATGATCGGGAAAACCCATGCTGCGATCATCGCGCGTCCTACGGAAACTTTGTGACGTTTGGCAAGCATGAAGCCTGCACTGATCGGCCACCATATCCCGACAATCCACGACAAACCATAAAGTCCGCAGATAGGGATCGCCGTGATAAATGTCACGCCATTGGAAAAGCAAAGACAGTCAAACGTCTCTCGGAAATTACCTTCAGGCTTGGCAAGAACCCGCAGCGTCCCATGCGTCAGCATCGCCCAGATGGAGACGATGATAAACGCAGCAAACGCGCTACCCAACGCACATAGTCCCAGCAAGGCAACCAAACCTGCTGCCGTTTCCAGATGACCACCCCTGTATGAGTCGGTCAGTGTCTCCATGCCAATCGCGACAATGATCACGCCAAGCCCCAGGAGCATGATCAACGCATTGTTGAAAAACAGAAATGAAATTGAAGCAGGGAAACAATCATTGCGATCACCAAACGTCTTGGCCAGATCGTTGGGTCGCATCATCGCCCGCCAACTGGTTTTGATCCATGCCAAAAAGGAACTCTGCGACTTCTTGCGTTCGACCCATGGGTTCTCACTCTGATGCGCCTGACGTTCCTCATAGCCCGGCCCCGGTCGCAGCACCATCTCATCCATATCAATGTGTTTTTTACAACCAACACATTCAAATGCACGTGGCGTCAAATGCCCCCGCTCATCGGTGCCGAAATAACTCTGATCACAATGCGGGCAGCAAAACGCCACACTGCTGGGGACATAATCAAACTCCGACGGCTTAAAGTCCTTGCCACACTCCGGGCAAGTACGCGATTGGATATTCCAAAGCCGGTAACCACATTCTTTACATTGCATCAATCAATACCTCGGAAGAAATGACGGGTATTAAAATGATAGCGGATTTAATGGTGTGATGACATTGGGTTTTGAGATTATTCAGCGACTTGCCATCGTTCATTTGAGCCATTACTCACGCCCGCTTCGCTCAAGACGCAAAGACGCCAAGTGATGACATCAGACTTTCTTTGCGCCTTGTAAGTTGTTTTTCCAGCGATTGGTTGTTGAGATAAAAAGCGAGGAGCCTTGTGGGCTCCTCCTGGACATGGGGTTCGGTTTGTGCCGGGATCTGCTTTGGCAAGATCGTCGCAAAGCTCAGAACGCATGCCCAGTTTTTGGATCGTCCCGAACAGTCGCCGGAACCGGCTGCAACCGAGTTCGCTTCGGCAAGAATGGGAGTCACCAATGACACAACCAGTCTACATCGGAATCGACATCAGCAAAAGGACTTTGGACATCGCCACCACTGACCGCTACCTCGGCCAAGTGCCCAACACGCCCGCCGGCCATGCCCAACTGCTTGAGCAACTCGCCGAATTCGGCAACGTGCACCTGGCCATGGAAGCCAGCGGCGGCTACGAACGACCGCTACTTCAACACCTGCTCACTGCTGGCTCGCACGTGTCGGTGGTTCAACCAGCCTGCGTTCGACATTTTGCAAAAAGTCTGAAGCTTCGTGCCAAAACCGACCGCATTGATGCGATGCTCATCGCGCGATTTGCAGCCACAACCCAACCTCGCCCCGCAGAAAAAAACTGTAAAACCAGCGAAAAGTTGCGTGCGTTGCGAGATCGACGCGATCAGATCATCGACGATCGCGTGCGTGAACAGAACCGTTTGGAATGTTGCAGCGACAAGTCCATCGCCAGGATGATCACTCAAAGCATCGCGCGTTTGCGAAAGCTCGAATTGCAATTGGATGCCCAGATCACCCGTTGTTTAAGTCGATCAAAATCACTGACCGCCAAAGCCGAGAGCTTGACGCAAGTCGTCGGCATTGCCCAGCAAACGGCCGTGACGCTGCTGGCCCACCTGCCGGAGTTGGGCACGGTCAACCGTCAGCAAATCGCCGCGTTGGCCGGCCTTGCACCGTATGCCCACGACTCGGGCGGCATGCGTGGCAAACGGCGAATCTTCGGTGGCCGAGCCGTGGTGCGACGCGCGTTGTACATGGCCAGTTTATCTGCGGTTCGGCATGATGCGGTGCTGCGTAATTTTTACCAACGTCTGCTCGCTGCGGGCAAAGCCAAGAAGGTCGCCTTATGTGCCTGTGCTCGGAAGTTGCTGGTGCACGTGAATTCGCTATGTGCTCAGGCCCAAGCCCTTCCGGGGAAAAAAGCTGCCGGCGCCTGAGGCAATAGCCTTGACAAACAACACAGCCGCTTTGCGGGCTTTGCGTGAGATTCTGCCTTGTCTGTCTTTGAGAAAAAATCAGTATTTTGAACGCAATCAGATCATCCGTTGACGCACGCGATGCCAGAGCAGTCCGGCAATGATGAGTCCCAAACCGGTGCACCAGATTTGCCAATCGACCCAGTAGGCTAAAAACAGACACGAACCCAGGCCACAGATCGGGAAGAACCTGGGGTAAAGCTGCTGGTCTTTGTTGAGTCGCAGTGCTGCAAGATTGTTGATTGCGTAATAGGTCAAGACGGTGAAAGCACTGAAGGACCACGTGGTTTTGACATCCCCCAGAAACACCAGCCCTGTCATGAAGAGTCCGACCGCAATCACTGCGACGGTTGGGGTGGTCCCTGCTGCATTGAGTTTGGCGGTTGCCTTGGGCATGTCACCCCGTCGCCCCATTGCAAGCAGCACGCGTGATAAACCCAACACCAAGTTCAAGAGCACGCCCAACATGGCAGTCATCGCTCCCGCCCAGATCAACCACTTGATCGCGGGCATGCCGAGCATGCTTGCGACCACTTCCAACGGTGCTGCCTTTGCGCGTGTCGCTTCTTCCAATGCAGCCGTTCCCACGGTCCCCACGCTGGCAATCCCCACCAGCAAATACAAACTCGCTGAGACGATGAGCGTGACCACAATCGCACGCGGGATGGTCTTGCGCGGTTCGTGGACTTCTTCACCAAGTGTGGCAATGCGCCCATAGCCGGTGTAGGCAACGAACATCAACGCGGTCGCCTGGAGTAATGCCTGCGTCTTGCCCCACGGTGTTTGATCATCCGATGCAAAGAACGGCTCAAAGTTCGCGGTTTCCCCGCTACCGATCTTGGGTAAACACATTGCCACCAACACCAGCAAACTCAGCAGCGTGAAACTCACGATCACCGTGTTGGCGACATTGCTCCGCCTGATCCCGCCAAGCACAATGCCCGTCATCACCAGGCAGGTCACCGCTGCGAGAAGCGTTCGCGTGAGGGTTTGATCGTGATCGAAGGGTTGGAGCAAGTAACCTGCAAAGCCCAATGCTGCTGTCGCTGCTGAGGCACTCTTGGCACAGAGAAACATCCAACCTGCTGTAAAGCCCAAAGTCGGGTGCAGGTATTTGTAGCCATACTCATACGCCCCGCCGCTGACTGCGTGAGACGCTGCCAACTGTGCACTACAGAGCGCATTGCACGTTGCCACAAACGCAGCAAGCACAATCGCAATGATGACCGATGGCCCGGTGATGCCCGCTGCAATGCCGATACTGACAAATACACCCGTGCCGAGAATGGAACCCAACCCCAGCATCACCGCCCCAAAAAGTCCGACTTCACGTTTGAGTGTTTGGTTCATGAGGTAACTGACACACCTGACTGATCAAGATTGATGTCGAATTGTCTGTAACACAAAAAAACTGCTTTGCAGTTTCAGCATTGTGTCACAATGCAGCTAATCAATCACACGCATGATGTGAATAAGAACAATAGCTGCGTTGCGATGCAACGCTGTAAGCGCGAAGCGATTGCTTGGATTTTATCAAGCAAGTGTGACCAATGAGTGGAGTCGGTTGTCTGTTAACGTGGACTTCACATTTGCTTAACATCGCGCTGGCAAGAAATGTTGGACATGAGTTTACTCATCTGTCTTCGTAGGATGGCCTGGTACTTCGGCCGACTCTTTATCTTTGTTCTTGTCATTCTCGCAGGCACATTCGTCGACCTTGGGGATGTCAAAGCTGATCTGCTGAATGTCATTTAGCGAACCCAATGCAGGGAGTCCCAATTGTTTTCGGAGTTGTTCCTGCTTTTGCAGATGGGTTTGAAATTCATCGGTCAGGACGTGCATGATGTGACCATCGGCTTTGTAGATACGGGTTTGTTCAGGGTTGTAATTTTTCGGCCAACGGATTGCAAGCCACAACTCGGGGTTGAGATCCTTTTCGGCAATGCCATCATAGACCAGTAACACCTGCCCAAAACGGTAGCCCGGCCCGGATCGTTTGGGTAAGTTGTCAAGCTGCTTGATCAGGTAAGCCTTCTTATGATCCGCGGCATTCTCCGGCCAGTTACCGTGCCAATTCTCCGGCAAAGAGCGAGTCACTGAACTATTCAGATTCCAATCCATATCCTCAAAGGGTGAAGTACTGAGTTTGCCATTGAGTAGCAGACGCAAAATATGGTCCGGGCCGACTTGCCCATCGGGTTGGCGGACTTTGAGAATTTCGCTGCCTACCTTGAGTGTCTGTGGTTGCTCCAGGTCGTAGGTCAAGTCGCTTATGATCGGCAACGGGACAATGCGGATTTGGTCCAGTGCGCCAATCTCAGGCAAGTTGAGTTTACGACGCAAAGCGTTCTGCTCATCCAAGCCATCCATCAATTCGTTGTAAGCGAGTCTGAGTTCCGTGCCATCGGCCTTGAAAACCAGGTACTCTTTGACCTTGGCAACACGCGGCCACTGCACAATCAACCAGAGATCAGGATCGAAATTATCATTCGTGATTTTGTTGTAGACAAAGAGCATCCCGCCAAAGCGATACCCGGGGCCTTCAATCGGTGGCATGGCATCCAAGGCATCAATGACATTTGCATACCATTCGTTTATAAGCGGTTTCCAATTATGATCGCCGTTGTAAAACGCCAATGTTCCCAGTCTATTGCAGCCTTCCTGAAAGCCATCATCTACAAAACCAAAACCACCTTGCCATTCACTGCTATCCGCCAGGACATTCAGCCAATCCTGATTTTCCTTTTTGAAAACCAGGCGCAGGATGTGGTCGGGGCCCATGCTGCCGTCCGGATTTTCCTGTTGCAAAATCAACTTGCCAACACTTGCCACGGACTGCTGGGGTGCGACGAAGGCGTTCCATGACATCATATTCCGATAGGTGTCATAGCCGATGTATCCTGCGATACCGCCAAAGAGGACCAGCGGGAGAAAGCCCACTGCACAGAGCGATTTGAACCGCGACATGTGGTGCTGTCTTGCCAACACCATCGCTGCACTCACCGGCCACCACAGGGCAACGTACCAACCGAGATACAACAGGCCGATTATCGGGATGGTTAACAGACAAGCAGTCCCACTGGTCATGCATAATCCGTCATAAGTCTCAGCAAGTTGATGCGTCGGCCTGCCAAGTATTTTCAACATACCATGCGTGATACCGGCCCAGACAACGACGGCCAGCACGATGATCAGGAATCCAAAAACAATGCCCCCTGCCCAGCCACCGAGCATCCCAAGCAGTTGAAACAGCAGCAAATTTCGATCATACGATCGGGAATAAAGCATCATCTGAAATGGTGTCAGTCCCAACGTGTAGACAAGACTCCAGGTGATCAAAAGGAAAAACCAACCACTGCGATAATAGGCTTTGCAGCCCCCTGTGGTCGCCAAATCGCCCGGGCGAAACAGTGCCCGAAGACAAACCTGGACCCAGTAGACAAACGTACTCTTATTTTTCAGTCGAACTTCCCATGGATTGTCCGTCGCCTGCGTGACCTGATTTTCAAAACCTTCAGCAGGCTGCAAAATCATCTGGTCCATGTCGATCGGCTGGTCACAATTTTCACATGCAAACGCACGTGGCGTCAGATGTCCATGTGAATCAAGGCCGAAGTACTGCTGCTGACAATGTGGGCAGCTATACGCAACAGAGCCGGGGATAAAATCGTAGTCCGACGGTTTGAATCCGCTCCCACATTCCGGACACTTGCGGGACTTGATATTCCAGAGACTGTAGCCGCAGTGTTGACATTCCATATCCCGCTCCCCGCCAAATCATTGATCAACGCAACCCCATTGCCGCATCTGCCCGCGGACTTTGGGGAAAATCAGAAAGAAACAAACCAGTAACTGTGGCCAGATACAACCAATCAATAATTTGATAAACAACGCGATCTGTTGGTCAGCCAGATTCCAAGGACCGTTGGATGACCATTGCGTAGAACTGAAGAATCCCTGCAACCAATAGGCTATCGGCTCGAGGATGTCATAGAGCGTCGGACCATAATAATTGTGTGCCATACGATCGTGATCATTGATGACCATGAGCATCCAGACGTAGAAGAAACTGGCAACGATGCTCAATAACAGCCACAGTCGAAGTTCAAACGGCCGGAGTTTTTTTTCACCATAAAACTTTCGCCCGAACCGGAACTGCCAAACTGAAAAAAGCAGAAGCACGGTCCAGACACAAGACACCTGGCCGAGGTTTGACTCCAACAATGCCCCAGCCTGAACCCGATCCAGAAACGGGATCGAAAACGGCAACATCGTCACCCAATCGATAAACCCCGTCCCTGTGCGACCGAAGTACATCCAGCCTGGTGAAATCTGATTGCCGATGATGCCACCGATGTATGCAAGCACGGTCAAGACCACGTAAATGGCATGGAGAATCAACAGAGCTCCGAGCAATTGGGGCCAAACTGGACGAAAGACTTTACCTGGACGTGGGACCGCCACCGCCCCATTACGCTGAAAATCTTCAGGTAACACCGTCGGCGGTTTGGCTGTCGAATCTGGCGTCGGTTGCAAGGCGACACTCCCCGGAAAATGGCTTTAGGTTGTCAATTCAATCTCAAGGTGAGTCAGTGTCACTCTTCCCCGCGGTACTCGATGGTGTAGTTGGGGCTTTCCTTGGTGATGGTGATGTCGTGGGGGTGGTTCTCAGCAAGCGTTGCGCCGGAGATGCGGCAGAAACGGGCCTTCTCACGCAGCAACTCAATGGTCGGTGTGCCACAGTAACCCATGCCAGCACGCACGCCGCCGACGAGTTGGAAGACGTAGTCCGAGAGCGGGCCACGATACGCAACACGCCCTTCGACACCTTCGGGGACCAGCTTCTTGGCACCCTTTTGGCCATAACGATCCGCTGAGCCCTTCATCATTGCACCGGCGGACCCCATGCCACGATAGCTCTTAAAGCGTCGGCCCATGTGGATGATCATTTCACCCGGTGATTCGTCCAGACCTGCAAACAGCGAACCAAGCATCACGACAGAGGCACCGGCAGCAAGTGCCTTGGTGATGTCACCGGAGTGACGAATCCCGCCGTCTGCGATAACGGGAATGCCCAAAGGTTTGGCGACTTCGACGGCATTCATCACCGCGGTGATCTGCGGGACACCCACGCCCGAGACAATACGCGTGGTGCAGATACTGCCGGGGCCGATCCCAACTTTGACTGCATCGACACCTGCTTCGATCAAATCCTTGGCACCTTCGGATGTCGCAACGTTGCCAGCAATGACGTCAATGTCATGCTTGGCTTTGATGGCTTTGACGGTGGCGATGACGTTTTCGGAATGTCCATGTGCGGTGTCCACGACGATCAGGTCCACGTCGGCTGCGATCAGGGCATCGACCCGATCAAGCTGATGCACACCCACAGCAGCACCAACCCGCAGGCGACCGCGTTCATCGCGACATGCCATGGGGAACTGGGTCTGCTTGTCGATGTCCTTGATGGTGATCAGGCCGGTGAGATGACCTTTGTCATCCACGAGCAGGAGCTTTTCGACTTTGTTTTTGTTGAGCAGTTCTTCAGCCTGTTCGAGCGTGGTGTCCGGCGACGCGGTGATCAGGCGGTCCTTGGTCATGACCTCGGAGATGGGCTGATCTTTTTCAGGCAGGAATTTGAGGTCACGGCTGGTGAGGATGCCGACCACTTTGCCGTTGGTCTTGCCGTCTTGGGTGATGGGCACGCCGGAGATGTGCTGTTCACGCATCAGGGCGCGGACTTCGCTGACTGGGGCTTCGGGTGGCAGGGTCACCGGGTCGGTAATCACGCCGTTGGCTGAGCGTTTGACCTTGGCCACTTCGCCGACCTGTTGGGCGACGGAGAGGTTTTTGTGGATGACACCCAGGCCACCTTCCTGCGCCAATGCGATCGCCAGTGACGCTTCGGTCACGGTGTCCATCGGGGCGGAGAGCAGCGGAATGTTTAAGCGAATCCGCTTGGTGAGCTGTGTCGAAACGTCGGTATCCGACGGCACAAGATCACTGCGGGCTGGAAGAAGCAGAACGTCGTCAAAGGTGATGCCGTCTGCCACGATTTTTTCATTGATGGTTCCCATGTAACAGAAATATCGAGATTCGCTTGTCTCGTCAAGTTGAGGGGGAGGTCCGGGAGAACAACCGAGGGTGATCTGAATATCGGGAATTATGTTTTAACGCGAAGACACGAAGGACACGAAGGTCGCGAAGGACAAGGCATTAAAACATTTTTTACCGCAGAGGCGCAGAGGACTCAGAGTTAAGAGAGGACAAGACAATGGTTATTTTTTTCTTAAGCCCAAGTCTGAGCAAAGCGAAGACTGGGATACCTACGTCCACGATTAACGGAACGCATCCCACACTTCGCTGCGCTCAGTATTGGGCTTGAGACTGATTTGAAAATCAAATGTGTTTTCTCTCTTAACTCTGAGTCCACTGCGCCTCCGCGGTAAAAATGTCTTAAAAAAAGCCACAAGTTTCCCTGTGGCTTTTGAAATTCATTTTTTGAACCGCCAAGAACGCCAAGGTCGGAAAGAGATAAAATTTATTGGTGATGACATAGAGTTCCACACTCGGGGCAATGCGATGCTTCTGGATTACCTTGCAGGTCATATGCACACTGTAAACACAGGCCATGTCTAGCCCGATAGGTTCGTCGATGAAAATAGCGAATCAATTTAATGCAGACCAGTTGTACGAAAACGAAATAGGTCAGAATCGTGCCAATGGTCCATGCTGGATATCGATCAACCAGACGCTCCAGAAAATCCCAATTCCCAAACCATTTCAGGTGGATATCAATCAGGATAAGCGTGCCAAAACCTAAGAATGACACATAACCAAGGAATACCCTCCAACTCGCAAAATAATGCAAGTGATGTAAGGCATATCCCATCCCCGCTCCCAAGAGAAAATAATATCCCAGGTACTCAGACAATCCGGGAAATGAACGAGCGGGATAGATACGAAAAAAGCACTCTCCTGCAGCTATAAGCAAGATAAACGGTGCAAGATATTGTGTTGCAATACGGATAAAATCTGGAACAACCCGAGAGGATAAAATCCCAAGTAGCAAGACAGCAATCAAAGAGTTGATGGATGCTGGTGATACAACTTCAAGTGATGGTACCCAAAGAGTTGCTAGCACAACCAGATATCCCCCATACATACCAAGCCTGAATTTTCTCTCTCTTACCTTGGCGTTCTTGGCGGTAAAAAACAATCACCTCAAGACCAATAACCAAGTCGCAGATTACATCGGCTTGTCGTCGATGGTTTTGTCGTACATGGCCAGGAGCTTTTGCTTGTCGAAGATCATGGATTGACGGCTGGTGCCCACGATGTCATACACCGGGGTGAGTTCGATGGCATCGACCGGGCAGGCTTCTTCGCACATGCCACAGTAAATGCAGCGGAGTTCGTCGAGATCGAACTTGGCGGGATATTTTTCGCGGTCATCCCAGGGGGATTCTGCACCTTCGATGTGAATGCAATTGGCGGGGCAGGCGGTGGCACACATGAAACAGGCGACACAGCGGACGCGGCCCTGCTCGTCACGGTTGAGTCGATGCACGCCACGGAAGTTGTCCTTGTACAGACCGCCGTCTTCGACGTCCATGTGTTCGCGGCGCTCTTCGGGATACTGCATGGTCTTGGAAGCCTTGCCGTTGCCGAAGGTGTTGACCAGGTTTCGCAGCGTGGTGCCCAGGCCTTTGAAGACTTCAGGCAGGTACATCTGCTGGGCACGGGAAAGCGGCTTGGCATCAACGTTCACAATGTCTTTATCACGAATCGGCATGCGGGGCTCCGGGAACGAGTCACGGTTATGTGTGCGTCAAAGGTGTATTGTGATGGATTGTGGGGTTAAGAGCAAGTGGGAATCGGGGTTCGAGGTGTAGGGTGTAAGGTTTGGGGTAAAAGACAATAATCACTTTTACACACGCTTCTTCTGCTCCAATGTCTTGACCCAACACCCTATACCCTAAACCCCAACCCCCTGCCTACGGTTTCCGCCAGAAGGTTGGGACGAACAACACCAGCAAGGCGTAGACTTCCAGACGACCGAGCGCCATGAGCAGACTCATGACCGCCAGGGATGGGGAAGAAAACCAGCCGTAGTTCTGGATGGCGCCGACGCGTTCAAAACCCGGGCCGACGTTGTGGAGGGTGGCAGCGGAGGCGGTGACGGCGGTGACGATGTCAATGCCCTGCCCGTAGTTCTGTTCAATGGCGACCAGTGCGATGGCACCGATGACGAAGATGGCGATGATCCCGAGGATGTAGACGAGCACGCCTTGCCGCATGGCCGGGTCGATGACGCTGTTACCGACCTTGATACTGCGGACGACGTTGGGTCGGAAGACGCGTTCGATTTCCGCGACGATGATTTTAAATCCGACGAGGATGCGAATGACCTTGATGCCGCCCCCGGTTGAACCGGCGCAGCCTCCGATGAACATGAGGATGAGTAATGTCATCTTGGGGACGAACCCCCATAGGTCCGAGTTCACGGTACCAAAGCCGGTGGTGGTCTGAATGGAGACGACCTGAAAGACGCTATGGAGGGTGGTGTTGGCCACATTGCCTTCGATGGCCGTCCCGTCGGTGAGGACGAGATTATTGCCATACAGCGAGAAGATGAGGATAACCGAGGCGATGGTGATCACGCCAAGATAGAGTTGGAATTCGGGGTCCCGCCAGAAGCGTTTGAACTGTCCCTGGAGGATGTGGTAGTAAAGTCCGAAGTTGGCGCCTGCAAGGATCATGAAAAAGATGATGACGATTTGCGATGCCGGCGTGTACGCGCCGGCGGAGGCGTTTTTGGTGCTGAATCCGCCGGTGGCTAAGGTGGCAAAGGTGTGACAGATGGCGTCGAACAGGTTCATGCCGGTGAACATCAGTAGGACGGTCTGGGCGATGGTCATGCCCACGTAGATGAACCACAGCAGGCGCGCGGTCTCCCGGATACGTGGCTTGACGCCGGGCTGCGACGGGCCGGGCGCTTCGACGTTAAACAGCTTCTTGCCCCCCACGCCCAAGGTCGGCAAAACTGCGACGAACAACACCACGATCCCCAAGCCACCTAACCAATGCGTGGTCGAACGCCACAGCAGTAAACTCGTTGGCAGAACGTGAATGTCACTGAGCACCGTCGCCCCGGTGGTGGTCAGACCGCTCATCGCTTCAAAGTAACAGGCAGTAAAATCACGGAACGGATGCCCAGCTTCGGTGACCTCAATGGACCATAAAAAATAGGGTAAACCCGATAGCGCAGCACCGAATATCCAGCTTAACGCAACCAGCAGCATCGCTTCACGTCGGCCAAGATATTCCTCAGCCTTACGCCCCATCCCAAGGAGGATGACTGCAAAAAGCCAACCCACCACGCCGGTGATGAGTAGCGCTTTTGTGCCAGCGATTTCCGCGGGGGTGTTCTCCCACCACATGAACCAGTCCAGGGCACTGATGATCAGCACCGAGGCACCCAGCACGCCCGTGAGCAGGCCCAGATGTTTACAGACAAATCGGTAGTTCATCGAATCCCGAACATTTTCAACAAGGGTTTTTCACTGGCTTGAGGCCCGATCATCACGACCGTGTCCCCCGGCTTAAGCTGCGTCATCGCGCCCGGCACGTGCGTCTCCTCGCCATGTTGCACCGCAGCAATAAGCGTCCGGGGCGGTAAAGACAGACTCTTAAGCGGGACGTTGATCACATCCTCTGCCCCCGAATACGGCACGCGGATTTCGTAGACCTCTGCAATCCCCGGCGCCAGCGATGCGACATGTTTAAACGGACTGCGATCCAGAAATTGCTGAATCTGCCCCACCGCGGTGATGCGCGGGCTAAACGCCCGATCAATCCCCACGTGTTCAATCAAATGCAGATACGTCGAACGCTGCAACACCGCAATCGCTTCATCCACCCCAAGACTTTTTGCCCGGGCGGCAGCGAGAATGTTGCGCTCGTCTTCATGCGTCAACGCGATAAACGCATCCGCCTGATCCAGACGTTCCTCTTCAAAAAGTTCGGTATCCGAGACGTCCACACAAAGCACGGTCACCCAATCAAGCTTACCTGCCAACTCCTCAGCACGTTCCTGATCGTCCACCACCAGTCGGATGGAAAAACCGCGACCTCGCAAAGCGCGACACAGCCAAACGCCCATGGAAGTCTGCCCGAGAATCACCACGTGTTTCCGGCGTGAGACATCGGGGTCAAACTCGCTGGCTGCCTTTTCAAAGTTCTGAACATCGCCGAGCAAGGTGACAATGTCGCCTGCCATGATGCGGGTCTTGCTGTCAGGGATGAAGACCATGGTGTTGCGCTCGATCGAAGCGATACGCGTCGCAGCAGGCAGGTTCATCGACATCAGCGGCTTGTCAATGGCCTTGGCGTTGCTGGCAACAGGCAGTCGGCGGACTTCAATCTGCCCGCGTGCAATGCGTTCGACTGCCAAGGCACCGGGCGCACGCAGTGTCTGAGCGATCACGCCCGCGGTGACATACTCCGGGCAGACCAGATGGTCGATGCCAAGTTGCAAACCGTAGTCAAACCCTTCGCGGTCAAAGTAGGCACTGTGATGCACCCGCGCGATGGTGGTCTTGGCACCAACGGCATGAGCCAGTGATGCGCTGAGCAAATTGATTTCGTCGATGTTGGTTGCAGCTAAAAACAAGTCCGCCTCAGCGACACCCGCTTCACGCAGCAGGTCCACATGGGTCGCATTGCCATGAAGAATTCGCACGTCCATGGCCTGCTCGACAATCGCGAGCTTACTCATATCCAGATCGATGATGGTGATGTTATTACCATGCGTCCCCAGCTCATCAGCCGTATGACGCCCCACTTCACCAGCACCACAAATGACAATATTCATACGCTTCCAATTGTTTAATCGGACAATTATTTCTTTAACGCGAAGGCGCGAAGATCACGAAGGTCGCGAAGGTTCAAGACAAATAAAAAAACTGAGTATAAGAAAACCTGACTTCAATTTATCCCGAATGTTTTCATTCCGATTTTGTGATCTCTTCGTGTCCTTCGTGCTCTTCGCGCCTTCGCGTTAAAAATTTAATCGTCCATCTACCCGTAACAGAATATTCACGGATACAGTTTACCGTCACTTGCTCTTATCCGCCGGGTCGACGGGGAGTTTGGCGAGGTTTTCGTCGGTGCCGATGACAATCAGGCGTTGGCCAACACGCAGCGGGGACGTGGGATCGGGCAGGAATGTCTTCCAGCCATCAGCATTGTCTTGCTGTTCGGACTTCTCTTCGGGGGTGAGTTTGGCGCGGATGGCAACAATGTTCACGTGGTATTTCTGACGCATGTTCAAATCAACAAGCGTCTTGCCTGCCCATTCGTTGGGGGTGACGATTTCCACTGCACTGAAATTCTCGCCAATGACCATTTGATTGATGAAGTGTGGCGTGACCAAGCGCGTTGCCCAACGGTCTGCTGATTCGTCTTCGGGATTGACCACGTCGTCTGCCCCGATTTTTTCCATGATCCGTGCTGTCGTCGGCGTGAGTGCACGACTGATCACACGGGCGACCCCCAACTGTTTGAGCGTTGCGGTGGTCAGCGTGGCTGCTTCAAAGTCTTCGCCAATACTGACGATCGCCACGTCGACCTGGTCAATCTTGTTGGCAATCAGCGCCCCCTCATCCGTCGCGTCCATGGCAATGGCTAACGTGACTTCATCACGAATCTGATCCACCATCGTCATCGACTCATCCACCGCGATGACTTCCTGTCCCGCACTGTAAAGTTGTTTAGCCAACCGCAACCCAAAGCGGCCAAGGCCAATGACTGCAAATCGCATTTTCGAAGCTCCTTTTTTTCAGGAGGGATTAGGGAAAGGCACGCAAGCGTTTTTGGTCACTGTCGCGCAGGCGGGTGTCCAGTGGAATCTGCAAGCGTCTACAGAATGCCACTGGATTCCCGCCTGCGCGGGAATGACACAAATCGGAATGTCTTCCCCTAATCCCTACTCCCTAATCACTACTCCCTATCCCAGCAACACATCTTCCCTTGCGAATCGGTACCGTGGTCCCTGGACGGTCTTGAAGAACAGGATGACCAAAAGGCCCATGGGGCCCAGGCGTCCGAGGAACATGGTGCCGATGATGACATACTTGCCAAACGTCGTTAATTCGCCGGTGATCCCAGCGGATAAGCCGGTGCAGGTTGCTGCACTGACCACTTCAAATAAAATCCGGTAAAACGGGAACGGCTCGGATAAACACAGTAAAAACGCTGAACAACTCACCAGCGCGATGTAACACGATCCCATGGCTGCGGCTTTGCGGATCAGCGATTCATCCAGTCGCCTGCCGAACGCCGACGCTTCGTCTTTTTGGCGTAGCGTTGCCAGTAAACCAAGGAAGATCAATGCCACGGTGGTGGTGCGCATCCCCCCTGCGGTACCCGAAGGTGATCCGCCTGCCATCATCAGCAGCATGGTGACGAAATACTCACCACTGGAAAGATTGTTCATATCAATGGTGTTAAAACCGGCAGTTCGGCTCGACCACGAAAGAAAGCTCGCATCCGCCAGTTTCCCGCCAAGTTCTCCGACGGTGATCGCGTCATGCTGGGCGTTGGCGGTGACGTTCAGGCCGGCTGCATCATGGGCATGTCCTGCCAACTGGGCAGCAAACAGCAACACCGTCCCCCCGACATACAATACGGCTGTGGTCGTCAGCACCGTCTTGGTATGCAGCGTCAAGCGCGTTTTATGGCGCAGCTTCGCATACAAATTGCTGATCACCGGGAACCCCAAACCACCAACCACAAGCAGAGGCACAACGACCATATGCGAGAGCATCGAATACCGATATCCCATCAACGAATCGGACTTGAGCGCAAAGCCGGCATTGCAGAATGCACTGACACTGTGAAACAGGCTGTAGCCAAGTCGCTCGGAAAAACTCAGCGGTTCATGCCACATCGGGATCATCGCAATCGTCCCGATGAGAATGCAGACCAGTGTGCAAAGCAGGATGAACTGCGTGAGTTTGACCACGTTCTGCAAGGGTTGATCGTTGAGCACGCGGCTGAGGGTGATCTCATCCCGCAAAGAAGTCCGGGCACCTAAAAGCATGGCGAAGACCGTGCCGAAGATCATGATGCCAAGTCCGCCCAGCAGGATGAAAATCCCGATGATCGCCTGGCCAAACGGGGTGAAGTCGGTTGCGGTATCGCGGACGATCAAGCCGGTGACGCAGACGGCGGAGGTGATGGTAAACAGGGAGTCGGTCCAACTGAGTTTCGGGCCGGGCACCGTTGCCAACGGGAGTTTGAGCAGTACCGTGCCAATGGCGATCAGCAGCATGAACCCCATCGGCAATAGCAACTCCGGTTTGGCGAGAATGCGCGAGATGAGCATGTTCAGCCACCAGAGATTAATGCTGAGCATCAACACCACCAGCAGGTCAAAAAGCACCCATGCCTGGTTGTATTGCAATGTCCCCAATATCGCACTGATCACCAGCAGGCTGTGAAGCAGTCGCGCGACGGAAACAAACTGTCGCGTTGCCAGCATCCCCAATCGCCCCGGGGGCAGGAGAATCCAGAAGTCGACCATGTACACACCCATGCACAGAATCTGCAGGCTGTGAATCCACACCGGCCCGACAATCGGCTGGATAAAGCCGCGGTCCAATGCTGCCAGAATCGCCGCGAGCATCAGCATTCCCAGTCGGCGCAGCAGCACCCTGGGCGGGAGAACCTGCCCATCGACAGGGATCGGCCTGGCTTGTCCATTTCGACTCATGCTGCTTAGTGTACTGTAGACGGTGAGTTGTGGCATTGTGACTTGGGGCAATCCCAAATTCAATTCGCCATGAACCGCCTTTGACCCTACAATAATGCTTTACAGGAAAGACACGAACAGATTAACCCGCCACCCGGAAAACTGTGTTATGAGTTGGATTGAAAATCGCTTTGAAGAAGGTGTCATCGTCACCCAGGTCGACTGGTTTTTGAACTGGGCGAACAAGAGCAGTATTTGGCCGATGACTTTTGGTCTGGCATGCTGCGCTATTGAGATGATGGCCTTTGGTGCTTCGCGCTTTGACATTGACCGTTTTGGTGCCGGTGCCTTTCGTGCAACCCCCCGTCAGGCGGACCTGATGATCGTTGCTGGCACGGTGACCTACAAAATGGCTTCCCGCGTCAAACGACTTTACAACCAGATGCCCGAACCCAAGTACGTGATGGCCATGGGTGCCTGCACCGTCGGAGGTGGCCCCTACTTCAAACATGGTTACCACGTCGTCAAGGGCGTGGACATGGTCGTGCCCGTGGATGTTTACGTTCCCGGATGCCCCCCGCGTCCCGAAGCCTTGATCGAAGGCCTCATGCGTCTGCAGGACAAGATCCAGAAGAAGACACTGGGCATGCCCAAAGGCTCCAAAGTCAACAGCAAAGAACACGGCCTGCCAACCCCCACGCCTGCCGTGGTGTAAATTTGCGTATCAGCAGAAAAGGCGGACAGCACATATTGTGTCCCTGGTCCAATGACACAATCGATTGACCACCTAGTTCGTAGCGATGATCAAACCCGACTCAACGTTCTGTTAGTCGAAGACTCCTATCCAGTTGCCCAATCCTTCACATTCCTGATGGAGGAATACGACTGGGACATCATCGGCCCGGCCCCGACCATAGATGCTGCCATGAAACTCGTCGAACAATTTGCCAGCACCATTGACGTCGCGGTTCTGGATATCAATCTACAAGGCCATTCCGTCGCACCGGTCGCCCAGAAACTCAGGGAATTATCCATCCCATTCGTCTTTCTGACCGGATACGGTGATGCCGACGCCATGCTCCCGGCACATTTCGAGGAATACCCCACCCTGCTCAAACCCGTCCGTGAGGAAGAACTCATCGAGAAGGTCAACGCATTGATCAAGTCACGCTTCGATGAGGATCAATCCAACTGAGACAACCACCATCCCGACTCATTGGCTGACATTTACCAGCATTCACATCACCGCAGTTGACGGCAATGCCCACCTGCTTACCAACGATAACAGGGTCGAATCGCCATCTCCAACAAATCTGTGGTATGGTATTGACCACCCGCCTGTTAAGTTGCATTCCGCTTGCTGGATTTCTTGTTAGAATGACTTGCACTGATCGGCATGCCGCTGCCGTCGATCCATCCATTTAGCTACGAGGTTTGATATGTCCCACTTTGCTCGCACGACGGTCCTCCTGTTTTGTCTGTTGTTGATGGTCAGCCTGACCGGTTGCCAATCCAGGACATCCGTTGGCACGATGCGTTTGGCCGACTACTCCAATCTCTACGCCCAGAACCCCACCGCCCTGGTCTACATGCAATCGGAAGTCGGCAACTACAACGCCTTTCTCATCGAGCCTGCCAACTACCGCATGGACACCCGCGTGAAAGTCCGCGACACCAAACTCAAACAGCTTGCCTCGCAACTCCAGACCACCGTCTACGATGACATGAAAAAGGCCGGCTACTCACTGGTCACCCGCTCCCAACCGGGCGTGATCCGCATCCGGATCATCCTCGCTCAGATCAATGCCAACTCCAGCGTTTACACCCAAACCGATGATCTGATCACGCAGGGACTTGAACCCGGTCAGGCTGTGGTCGAAGCAGAAATTCTCTCACTGGATGGTGAGCAGCAACTTGGCGCCCTGGTCATTGCGGACGAAAAAATGCCGGTCTCCATCAAGGATCTGACCGACGAAAAGACCGCTGCCAAGGTCTTCGCCAGTTGGGCCAAGCAACTGCGTCTTCGCATCGACCAGATGCACGGCCGAAGCACGATGTGATTTGAATCATCAATCACTCAACAATTCAACAAGACACCGGCGTTGCGTAGCAACGCGGCTACTTTTACTGCTGTTAATGAGTGCTCTTTATTCACAGCTTTCTATCAGCACTTGATCGCGAATTGCGTTACGCCGTGTTGCGTTGCTGTGTGACGCGATCACGACTGATTTTCAAACCACTTGTGGCCTCGATGAGAAGGCAAATAGCGCGTCATTAAATAATCGAAGTGTTTGCGATCCTTCACACGCTTTCTCGAACCGAGCTTCGCAAACCATGTGCGTTTTCCCAAGTGCTCATTGAGTTGTCGCGTTAAGCCTCCACGTAAGCTCCGACGAATCTGTTGCCATTCTCTTTGGTCATGCCAACTGATGAGTATGTGCACGTGTGTAGGATCTGTCGCAACCGCATGTACTCTCAAATCAATGTGTTTAGATACCAGCATGAGAGATTCAACAAGACACCGCTGAACCCCATCATCAAAGACCGCTGTCTCATGCAATTGATTAGACTTGTATGCTCCAGCAATCACTGGATCACGAGGTTGCAAACCTTGCATGCGATGCACATAACCACACTTGTGCGATGGCATCCACGTTCCATAACCGTGAAAAGTAAAGAGATAACAAGGCATGCTTTTATTGTAGATACATACTGCTTGATGCTAAATAACAACCTTGCGTTGTATTCGCCAAAAGTTGTTTAATCAACAACACCAATAGCCGCGTTGCTACGCAACGCTGGTGCCTTGAAAATTTCGTAACCAAGCCCGGCGTTGCCTAGCAACGCGGCTATTTTCAGCATGTGTTAATCAATTAACTGAATATCACAACTCAAGCGCGGATTTCGGCACCGACTTTGTTCGTCAATGCTTCCATCACCGACTTCATCTGGCCGTCGACCTGTTCGTGACGCAACGTGCTCTGCTCATCGCGGAAGGTCAGACGCAAAGACACACTCTTGATGCCCTTGGGGATCGGCTTGCCACGATAGGTCGTGACGAAGTCCAACGACTCCATGAACTGCGGCCTGGTTGCAAGCACCTCAGCTTGAATCTGATCCCAGGTCACTTCGTCTTTCACCAGGACGGAGAGATCACGTTCAATCGCAGGATAACGCGACAGCGCTCCAACCAACCGTTGAGCAGGATACAAATCAATCAATGGCTGCAAGACCAGTGAAGCGCCAATCACCGGCGTTTGCAGGTCAAAAGCGTCCTGCGTCGCCTTGTCGATCAGGCCCATCACGCCCACGGACTTGCCGTTGACGGTAACAGCCAACGCATCGGAGAAGCATGGCATGTCGGTTGCGGTGAACTCCAATTTCGCATCACCGCCGAGTCGTTCGACCAGTTCGGTGATCATGCCACGCATCGCACGCAAAGCGAGTTGCGGGTTACTCACGTCAGCAAGCATGCCCAGTTCGCGGTGTTCGACGATGTTGTCGCTGTCTGACTTCCGGGGGTCGCGGGACCAGACGGATGCGGTTTCAAAAAGTTTGACGTCTGCGTTGCCCACATCCTGATTGCCTTTGCGACAGACCATCAACGAAGGCAGGATACTGGGGCGCAGCATTGGTTCAGCTTTGCGGCGTTCATCCCCAATTTCCAGGGGTTGATTGCCTTTGGGAACAAAAAGCATGCCACGCTTGGGATCGACGAAACTGAAGGTCATCGTCTCGCAGTAACCGTGTGCGGTGAGAATCTGAGCAAGACGTTTGCGTGCTTTGAGATTCTCCTGCGACGGGCGGACCTGCAAGGTGATCTTGTCATTGACCGGGATGTTGGCCATGCCGTACATGCGGGCGACTTCTTCGATCAAGTCCACTTCGCGCTGAATGTCCGAACGGTATGTCGGGACGGTGACGTTGAGTTGATCGCCATCAATTTCAGCATCGAGTGTCAGCGAGTTGAGTAAGCCTGCCATGACCTCGGGGGTGAGTGTGACACCCATCAGATCGTTACAACGCTTGATGCGCAGCGCGATGACCTTGGGCTGCGGTTCATCTTCACCGACGCGGATGACGCCTTTGGCTAACGTCCCCCCTGCCAGTTCCATGATAAGTTGGGCAGCACGCTGCGAAGCGATTTCCACGCCACGCGGGTCAACGCCACGCTCAAAGCGGTAACTCGAATCGCTGGAGAGTTTCATTCGGCGACTGGTGGTACGCACCGACAACTGATCAAAGCGAGCAGACTCAAGCAGGATGTTGGTCGTGCTGTCAGTCACTTCGCTGTCGAGCCCACCCATGACACCAGCGACGGTTCGAGGCTTGGAGGCATCAGCAATGACGAGCATGGAGTCCGCGAGTTTGTGCTTCGTGCCGTCGATGGCGGTGAATTCTTCACCCTTGGTGGCGCGACGGACGACGATCTTGCCACCATCGAGTTTGTCCATGTCGAAGGTGTGCAGCGGTTGACCCATTTCCATGAGTACGAAGTTGGTCACGTCCACCACGTTGTTCACCGACCGAAGACCGATGGCTTCGAGGCAGTCCACAAGCCACTTGGGAGACGGGCCGACTTTCACGCCCTGAATCACACGGGCGGTGTACACCGGGCAGAGATCCGTATCGTCATTGGTGACGGAGGTAAGAGAGTCGACCGCGGTGTCGGACTCGGCGATGCTGATTTGGGGCTGCTTGAGTTCAAGGTCCGGCGCGCCTGCAGCAACTTCGCGTGCCATCCCGATGTGGGACAAGCAGTCGGAGCGATTGGAGGTGACTTCCGCGTCGATAAAGACATCACCCCCCGGAACCCCGTCAAGTTGTTCGACTTCTTCAATGGGAAATCCCTGCTGACCGAGGAGGGTGCAAACCTGCTCCTGCGAGGCCGGGGCGGACAGATAACGATTAAGCCAGTTCAAGCTGAGTTTCATAGACGGTAAAGATTAACAAGATAGGCGAAATCAGCAAGGTTGCAGGGACGTTTGGGGGTTTGGGATTGTGTTTGAGAAGTCTGTCCCAATGGATTGAACCTGGACGCAGAGGTCGCAGAGCTAAGACATGGTGATACTCATGTCACATGCACAGGCGAGCCGCGGTGTGTCACCGCGGGATTCGACGGAGTCGAATGACCATGCACTGACGTACCATCATATTCAAACCAAACTTGAGCTGCGCTCAATCCCGCGTCGACACGACGCGGCTCGCCTGAAGTCTCCTGCGTTAGCTATGTGTCGCTGTGACTGTGGTTAAGACATACAAGTTAGATGGAAGAATTGCTGTCTCCAATTCATCTCAAGCGGTTAGCTTTGCAGTTGTAACTTGAAATGGATGCGTGCCAGGAGTTGGCTTGCCTCTTGATGGGTGTAGCCGTCAAGTTGGAGTTCGAGTTTGCGACCCTTGGTGGTGCGGATCACCAGCCAGTGGACTTTCTGCATGTTCAACAGATGCCAAAGCAGATACAACATGACAAACGCAGCAGTCAAGACAACCCCACCACGATTGGTGAAAAGATAGAGACTGGCAATGCCATAGGATTTGACCCACCAGGTCAGAAAAATGGCAAGCAGGATGACAATGATACTTGCAAGATATGGGTGTCGAAAGTTGATTCGCGCGTCTGTCATGTCGGAGACAGCGATGGTGTGATGCAGATCCTTGCGCGAATAGCGCAGGATGTCATGCTCATCGAGAACCAACGAAGTCAATGCTTAAACTCCTGAAAAACGTCCCCTTGAAGTCAAATATTCGTCTTTTCATGCGAAGATTTGCCAAATCCTTTACCCATTTTACCCATAGCCATACCGGCAGCACCAACGAGTAACAAAATCAGTATGGGGTCGGGACCTTTGACACAAAGTAAGACGATCAAACCGCCCAGACAGATCAGATTGATGATCAACAGGATCAGGTCCGTTCGACCTAGTTGGAAAGAATTGGACATGTGTTCCCCCCGGAGTTGAGACGAGTTGACTTAGACCCCGACGCGCTCCTGAGCGAAGTGGTCGGATGAGTCGTTGGCATCGCGGACTCTTGCCTGCAGACGTTCGATGGCTGCGAGGACCGCGTTGACATTGGGATTGATCTGGTGAGCCATGCGGTAGTGGGTCAAAGCGCGATGGAAGTCCCCCTTTTGGGTGTAGCAGTGCCCCAAACCGGCCATGGCACCGAAGTGACGCGGGATTTGTGCCAAGGCCTTCTGACAGTACTTCAGTGATTTATCCCATTTACCCAGCAGGTAATAGACGATCGAACACTGGTTGTAGGCTTCGGCAAAATTGGGGTCAATTGTGGCGGCTTCCTTGAAACTGCCCAAGGCTGCCTTGTATTCGTTGCTCTCAAGCTGATCGACGCCACGTCGGAATGCCGGCAGGGCCTCGGACTTACCGGATTTGAACCAGATCGCCCATAAACCGTGCTCTGCCATCTTGTTAACCTGGCGATCCTCATCCTTGAGGGCGCGGAAAAGGTAGTCTTCGACAGACTGGTCACCGATGAGTCCCAAGGCAATGGCAGCGACGCGACGGGTGTCGACATCCCCTTCATCGAGCATGCGACAAAGGTCAGCCATGCTGCATTGGTTTTTCACGGTGTCCACGAAGGCCTTGGTGTCGTGAGCTTGGAGAGCTTCACGAACTGCCAGCATGAACTTCGTTGTGTCAAATTGCATAAATCTACCATCCTGAAGGGGTTACACGCATACGATCAGACATTCTCCCCTGAGCAAGCCGCCCCGTGCGACCCCAGTTACCGTGCGGGCAAGGTATTTAGCTTGGTTGTCTGCGTGAAACCTCCTAGTCCATCCAGTTTAACCATAGTCACGCCAATGGCGGATGTAAACTGTCGCGGTACGATTATCCTCATATTGTTGGCAAATCACTACCAATCGTTTGTTATACGTCGTCTGTCCGGACTTTTGTTCGTCGCTTGCGACTTATCGGACGAACATTTTATCCAAACGACTTATAAATGCGGACGCAGGTCGATAGTTGTACTGAGATGGTTTTCAAACCGATGCTGGAATTGACGAAATAGAATGACCATCAAGACGTTACGCTTGAAAGTCAACCTGAAAAAACAGTTGTATGGGGTGCGTATTAGGTCTTGTGTCCAGGTGAGAGCGGTCGTATCCTGAGTATTGAGAGAGCTTATGAACAATCACGAAATATTCTCCGCAACGGTTGCTCACTACCTGGTTCCCATCCGTCAATACCTGGATGACGCATCGATCACCGAAGTGATGATCAACCGGTTTGACGAAATCTTCATTGAAACCAATGGTCAGCTCAAGCGCGCCCCCGCCAAGTTTCCAGATGAAGAAGCTTACCGGGCAGCAGTTAACAATATTCTGCAATTCACTGGTAAATCAATCACTTCCAATCAACCGCTGATTGACACCCGCTTACCGGATGGTTCGCGTGTGCATGTTGCGATGACGCCCTGCGCCCGGTTCGGGACGGCGGTGACCATTCGTAAATTCAATAAGGAAACGCTGGACATCAACCGGCTGATGGAACTCGGTGCCCTGACACGTCAGGCGCGTGAGTATCTGAATATTGCGATCAAATCTGAGCGTAACATCCTGGTTGCAGGCGGCACCAGTAGCGGTAAAACCTCTCTGCTCAACGCATTATCAGCCGACATCCCCCCCGGTGCACGTATTGTCGTCATTGAAGACTCTGCGGAACTTCAACTCCAACAGGAACATGTCATCTCGCTGGAAGCCCGTCGCCCTGACCAGTATGGGCGGGGTGAGGTGACGATTCGCGACCTGTTTAGATCGTCACTGCGACTGCGTCCTGACCGGATCATCATCGGCGAAGTGCGTGGCGGTGAGGCTTTGGACATGATTCAGGCCATGACATCCGGTCACGGCGGTTCGATGGGGACACTCCATGCCAACAATCCAGCGGACGCCTTAAACCGTCTTGAAACGATGGCATTGATGAGTAAAGTGGAGCTACCGCTGCATGCTCTTCGCGCACAAGTATCGTCCGCCATTGACGTTGTGGTCCAAACCAGCCGTCATATCGGCGGTCGACGTTTGGTCAGTCAGATCAGTGAAATCGACCCGGTTGATGTGAATGGTCGGTACCAGCTTCGCGATGTTTTTGCCATGCGACCGGTAGTTGATAAAAAAGGTCGAAAAGGCATGCAATTAAAGCCCACCGGTGTACGTTCTGCTATGGCAGGGTTGCTCCGAGGCAATGCCGCCCGAGTGGTCACGGATCTGACCAAGGATATTTTCACTCCCGCCCCCGAACCCACCAACGCAGGGTAAACAATGAAACGCAAGAGCCTTAAAGTCCGTAAATCTCAGGGACAAACTGAGGTGACACCGTTGCTTGCCGACACCACCGGCGGGCCGACGATGGAATGGACTTTGCTTTTGGGGTTCATGGCTTTACCCGCCTACTGGATCATCAAAATGCTGCTGGCAACCTTGACCGCTTACTACGGCATGATGACCACTATCAACGCGATGCCATTGCCCTGAACTGTTCAGGCTGACACAACACAATTTTCGTGGTTTACCAGACCAAATTTTGCCTTGAGAAAGGAATCCCCAAATGGAACGTGCAACTCAACTCGCTCATCGCATTCGTCAGCAGGCCGTCCGTCTGTACCGTGATGAACAGGGTGCTGAAGGACTCGAAAAGCTTCTGATCATCGGCGCGATTGTGCTGCCTTTGCTTGCAGCGTTGTTCTTCTATCGCCGTGAAATCACCGACATGGTCAAGGGCAACTGGAACGATGTCGAATCCGACACCGGCGACCTGCCCAGCGACGACGGCACATTTGACTCAGCCAGTTGATGTCAGCTGCGAGTTGTTAACAGCCAGGACCAAGGCGTAACGTGGTCTTAAGAGATTAATCCAACCTTACGCGACACGGTTCTGAGCTTGATGCAATGCAACACTCGGCACCGGGGCAGTACCATCTGCCCCGGTGCCTGAATTTGTTTGTGTTGCGTGTAACAGTCAACAGTAAACAGGTTCAACCAACTGATATTCAGCCACATCGTTTGCGATGTGATTCACACGTCAAAAAGCACCACCACAAGTGCATTGCAAGTGATGCGGTTAAATGGATGTTGAAGAACAAAACGCGACCATCGGTTTACAATGACTAACGCATGCGACCCTCCCCACTGACGCATTGCAATTGAACCTGAAATGACTTTGTCCCTGTGAGCATGGAAGTTTGCCTGTGAATGCCAATGTGCATGAGATTGTCAGTTTTGGATTACTGGTTGTGATTCTCATCACTGCCGGTGTGTGGGACTACCGCACGGATAAGATTCCCAACTGGCTGACCTTGTGGTCGGTGCTCATTGGTTTTGTGTGGGCAGGGATTGCAGGCCTTGCCGGGTTGGGTTTTGACTCACTGGGCAGCGGTTTGAGTGAATCGGCATTGGGTATGCTTGCCGGATTCCTGCCGATGGCAATCGTGTTTTTTGCAGGCGGGATGGGTGGCGGTGATGTGAAGCTTTGTGCAGCCTTCGGCGCGGTGAGCGCCAACTGGGCCTGTACACTTGAATGCCTGGTGTTCAGCTTCCTTTTTGCCATGATCATGGGCCTGTACATCATGATTAAAAAGCGCATCATCGGTCGAACACTTATGAGCATTCTTTCGACGGTGATGACATTGTCAGCCAAGGTCAAACCGAACATGCCCACCGACTCGCCGCGTGTCCCGTTTGGTGTCGCGGTTGCTGGCGGTGGCTTGATTGCTGGTGTGGAATTTCTGCTGCATGTGAAAATGCCGTGGAGTTAGACAAGGGAGCAGGGAATAGTGATTAGGGAATAGGCAAGGCAAAAACATGTCTTGTATTCACATTCAACGACAACACGAAAAGGATCACTTGTCGATTGATTAACGAAAACAAACCTACTGCCTACTCCCTAATCACTACTCCCTGAGAAACTGGAGCAACCTCATGGATCCGTCGACAAATCACGTGGAATCATGGTTATCCAATGCCTTGGGGCAACTCGTTGCAAGTCCGTTGTTGTGGGTGTTTATTGCCTGTCTGCTTGGGGTGCTCGGTTGCCTGTGGGGCCTTTTGCGTCATGCACAATTCAAGCGTCCAGCGGATGTGACTTCAGAAAGTGGCTCTGCCACGCTGGAGTTTGTGCTGATCATCCCGATGCTGCTGTTTTGCACGTTGACTTTGGCGCAAACCACACTCGTGATGGGTGGCAATATTTTCGTGCATTACTCGGCCTTTGCTGCAACACGCAGCGCCATCACCACCATCCCCCTCAACTACACTGATCTTGGTGAACCACGCAATTACCTGGTTCTCCCCGACGGTCAAAAAGCTCAGCGTATCCGACAGGCTGCGACATTTGCCCTGCTTCCGGTTGCAGGTCGATTGTCCGACTCATCGACCTCTGAATCACAGTTGCTGGTTGAAGGTTTCAAATCCTATTACCGTGATTTGAATCAGGAACCGCCGGTGTGGATCGATAACTTTCTCGCAGCCCGTCTTGCTTACGCCAATGCGCATACGGATATCACGTTTTCACGTGCGGTCACCGAGAGTGTTGATGATCTGGTGATGATCACGCTTGAAGCCGGTGTCCACCAATTCGGCCCACGTGAACCGATCACCGTGCAGGTTGAACACCAACTGAATCTGGCGGTCCCCTACGTTTGGCCGCTCTTTGCTGACAGTACGGCAGCGCGTCACACGTTGGTCAAAGCCTACTACACGCTCAACAATGAAGGCATTGATATTGAGCTTCCACCTTCGCCGCGACGTCCACTTGATTTCTCGCAACCAATGCCACGGAGAGACTGATGAATAACCCCGCAGACTCAACCCCGACGACGATTCATCCTGGTGATCAGGTGGGCAAGTATCGCATTGAAATGCAGATCGGCTCAGGCGGTGGCGCGATTGTCTGGCGTGGCATTGATCCGCTGCTTAACAAGGTTGTTGCCATCAAGCAGCTTGCTCCGTCGACACTGGATATGGAGACGCATGCGGCACGTCAGCACTTTGCCAACGAAGCCAAACTCGGGCGCGAACTTTCCGAAAAAGATCCACGTCACCTCGTCCACGTCCTGGAATACATCTCCGAAGAGCGTGGCCTGTTTATCGTCATGGAATATGTCGATGGTTCGTCACTGGAAACCATCCTGCGCAAACTCGCAGCCCCCATGCCTCCCAAGCAAGCCCTGGGCATCATGGCGGCGACGGCAATGGGACTGCAACACCTGCACGACAACGGCGTGATTCATCGCGATCTCAAACCGGCCAACATTCTCATGCCCAATGCCGGTGGCCTGAAAATCTGTGACTTCGGCTTGGCCTCCCTCATCGGGGACATGGACACCATGGCAGCAGGCTCTGTCCGTTATATGGCGCCGGAACTGACCAGTGGTGAAAACGTCGACGGGCGTGCAGACCTGTATTCTCTTGGCATGATTGGCTATGAGATGATTGCAGGTCGTAACAACTTTGAACAGGCTTTCCGCTTTGTTCTCAAGGATCAACGCAACCAGGCGCTGCGTTGGATGAAGTGGCATGCCAATCAACGCGCCAAAGCCACGCCACTCAAGGAACTGGTCCCCGGCATTGAACCGACACTCAGCGATCTGGTTGATCGACTCATGGCCAAAGACCCGACGCAGCGTATCGCCTCAGGCAATGAACTCGTCGAAGCGATCAAAGTCCACTTTGCAAGCGGTGCCGACAAGACTGACGCTTCGCAGATTTCTCAAGGATCACAAGGCCATTCGCCACATCAACACCAAGCTGCTGGCAGTATGGCCATGTCCGGCGCCGGTGCTGCTGCGTCTGCTGTCGCGCCGGATCAACCCACGGCGATGCTGCCTAAGAAAAGTAAACTCCCCTACTATCTGGGTGCGGTGATTGTGGTGCTCTGTGGCGTGCTTGTTGCCTTGATGATGCAGCAGAACAATGACGCTGAGCTTCAGGAAAAACAGCGTGTCGCTGATGCGTATGCCACGTATGAAGCCGCACTCCAACGGTACAAGGAAAAGGAATACGAACAGGCTTCCAACCTGTTTTCCGAATTGATTCAGGAATGGCCTGCAACATCCCAACTCGGGCGAAAGAGCAAGGGCTACCAGCTACTGTCTGAAGCATGGATCTACGAAAACAACAAGGCCTATGACGCTGCGGTCAAAGCGTTGATGGATGCCGATGAGTCGGGCGCGTTTGATGAAAAGCAGCGTGAACAACTCAAGGTGCAAATCCGTGAGACCCAGCGTAAAGCAGCTTTTGCCAATCAGGTGAGCAAGATCGAACAGTTGCTTGCCAACGGTCAATATGATCTGGCGCGTCAGCAGCTCATCGAACAAAACAGCTATTCGCCAACGGAAGATGAAAAGAAAGTCCTCGAAGAAATCGGCACGCGTTTGTCTGCCATGCAGGATCAAAGCGTGATCACCGGGATTCTCGATGAAGCCAAACAACTCGTGGACACCGGTCGCCGTGATGAAGCGATCAGCATGCTTGAGGAAAAACAGCTTCGTCTATCCAATCATCTGATTAATCAACGCATCAACGAACTGAAACGTGAACGGGATTATGACCAGGCATTACTTGATGCCCGGACTGCCCAGCGGAACAATCAACTGTCCCAGGCGATTGATCTGTATGCCCGTGCTCAACAGATTAAATCGGATCCTGCCATTGAACAACAGATCAATCAATTGCGTGCCCAGATCGCTTATCAGGCTGGTCAGGAACGTGAACGTGCAGGCGACTTGCGTGGAGCGACCGCGCAGTACACACGTGCGTTGAGCTTTGCGGACATGCCCCAGGCACGCCGCGCGATTGAACGGATCAATAACGCCAACGAGCGGTCAACACTGATCGCTGCGGGTGACGATGCGATGGCTGCTCGTAATTTCTCCACCGCCATGGAGCATTACAAAAATGCCATGAAAATGGGACGTGATGCTTCGCTGCGTCAGAAACTTACCAATGCCGAATTGGAGCAGCATTTCCAGGCCGGTCGTCGGGCTTTGGATCAGGCGAATCTCAATGTCGCTCGCACGGAACTCACAGCCGCCAGCCGTTTGGCTCCGTCGGACAGTCGCATCACGCAGGCTCTGCAGGAACTTGACACCCTGGCAGCGTACACCGCCGAGCGCGATGCCGGTGACAAGGCGCGTGAGCAAGGTGACTACGGTGCAGCGAAAATGGCCTACTACCGGGCTCGTAAGATCATCGACAATGATGAAATCCGCAAGCGATTTGATGATACGGAATACGAACATCTCGTCGCCCGCGCCAAGCATCAGATCAGTATCCGTCAGTTTGAACAGGCACGTTTAAATCTGCTTCAGGCAGCCAAGGTTCAAGACACCCCCGAAGTCCGCAAGCTTTTGGAGCAGGTGGGTAAGGAGCAATGACCATGCGCTGTTTCACACATGAAACAAAGTCCGGGGCAACACGATCCGGCTCGCAAAGACATCATCGTCAACGTGGCGTGGTGCTGGTGATCATGCTGCTTGCGATTGTGCTCATTGCGTCACTGCTGTATTACGTGATCAACCTGGGCAAGCACGTGAATAACCGCATTGTTGCCCAGCACTCGGCCGACGCCGCTGCCAATGCGCAGGGGACTTGGATCGCGCGCCAGTTCAACACCGTGGCCATGAACAATGTCACGATCACGCGGTATCTTGCTGCCATCCCCGTGATGGATTGCCAACCGTTGATCGCTGAAGCGCAGTACAACGAGTACCGCCGCCTGCTTGATGGTTTACAGGAGACCTACAACCCCAACACCGGGCGCAACAGTATCAGCAGCAACAATGCCCTGCTCGACGCCGTGCTCACTGCGGAACTTGAGAGACTGCACACCGAGATGATGAGTGAGCAGCAGCAGCTTTATGATGTCTACAACCAATTCCTTCAATATGACATCACTCAGGACACCCGCTATCCGGGCAATATCTGGGATGCGATGCACAATCTCAATGAGATCAGCCTGGCAGTCATGGACGGCCTGCCCACCATGGCAGGCTTGCATGCAGCCGACGTCGGGCGCGTGAACATGGAAGCGGACAAGAGTGCTGGCACATTCGTCACCACCATCCCCGCCATGGTCAACCTGCCCTACCGACACTCGCGCAGCAGTGACACAAGCATTCGTACGCACTTTGACGACTTCAAAGACCCGGTCCTCGATGGACGCCTGCCCAGTTACATGGATCACCGGATCATCAACCGTGGACCGTTTGATACCGTCTTCGGCCAACGCAGCCTGCTTTACTCCATGTTCGAACAACCCGCAGTTGATGCAACCCAATCACCGGCGCTGGCCATGCTCGGCTCGCAAAAGTTTGACGCTCTGGAACCGACCTCGCTGTTTTCATTGTTTGATACCGGTGATACGCTGGCACTCAAAGCCACGGGGCAGTTTGCTGTCAATACAGCACCTGATCAAGCTCAAAAAACATCACCGGCCCAAACACAACCCCAGGCATTAAACGACACAGCTCAGGCATCCTTGTCATTAACTGATGCCATGGTCGAATCGATCACCGCGTCGGTGCTGACCTCGCCGTTTGGCGGTGGTTATCAAGGTCCGCCATCGGATACCTCGCATCCTTCACGGCCTGGCCGCAGTCCGTCTGCCCGGATACCGCAGGCCTACCGCACGCATGGGATCATGGGGCGGATTCTCAACAGCCTGCATCACAATCCCAATCACCGTCGCATGCCGTTTAACCGACACATCAACCTGTTCCGACAGAACTATGCCCAGTGGTCCAAATATGTTGCACGCAACGAGGTCAAACACCTTTGGCCTGAAAATGGGGATAACCTGCATAATCGCTTTGCCAAACCCACCTGGACATCACGTTATCCCACCACGTTGGATCCCGATGAACAGACCATCGCCCGCACCGCGTATCTGCGTTTGCAGATCAAAAGTCGTTACCGCTGGGGGAACGGTTTTATGGAAGCACCCGCGGATGGCTCAACCTCCCCGACTTATCGCGTTCAGACCAACTTCGGCCAGAATGCCAGCAACCAGGTGGAGATGCGCGATTCACGTTTGTCAGGCAGCCTGTACATGATCATGTCGCGTGGCTGGTGGTTAGGCGATGTACTTGACCCGACTGCTCTGCGGATGGACCCGGTGGAGCCTGAGGACGATGGCAATACCGATGCGGATGATGATGACGACGGCGCAGAAGACGAATTTGAGATTCAGCCGTTTGCTGAAGTCATCCCCATCAGTTCAAACAACCGCGTCTGGCTGTACCTGGACCACACACTGGTCCGCCCGGTGCCCAATGGTGATCGCGATGTGGGTGTGCCTCCCTTTGATGAAGACGATCCGGATGATGACATCAACGATCACGTGGTCTACATCTACCAGGTCCTGATTTACCTGGGGATCAACACCAATCCGCTGTACATCGGGCTGGATGACCATGCACTGAACCCTCACCATAACAGTGAGTTAACGGATGGCCAGCGTCGTGCTTTGCGTCGGGAGAATGACAACACGTTCCATTCGGGCAGCCAGTTGGCTTTGGCGTATCCCGATGCCATGGATGAAGCGGACTACGTGGCCATCATCCCGAACCCGTATGAGGGTTTGGATCACGATGCGATGCCCGGGCCGGTGATTCTGGATACCCGATCGTTTAACCGGACAGATGACGGTGCCGAGTGTAATGCCTCCCGTGAGTCGGTTCGCCAGTATCAGGATCAACGCCTGCGATTCCTGGCCTATGCGTCACGTCAGAATCAGGCGTCATTCTGGCCGTCCAAGTTCGATCGAACCAAGCCGACCAACCGGACTTCGGCGGTGGCGCAGGTGGTGATTTTCAACAATCACTCCTTCGATTTGTGGACGCCGATGTGGCAAAGTCAGATCGAACAAACCACGAATTGGCAGGGTTGGATCAACAAAGCAGCCAGCGATCTGGACTCCGGGGAGCATCCGTGGTCCAGCGATACACAAGTGACAAACATGATAAACCACCTTCAAGCCGTCACACCACTGGCAGAAGCGCGCTTATCACATTAGGATCATAGGGTTGTTTGTTAAAATGATGGTCCAATTTGGCATCGTCGGATCGCACAGCGGGGGCCCTGATCATGCGATCTGACCAGAAAGTTTGTAGAGCACATGATGTTTTTTGATCTTCAATCTGTCCGTTCTCGTGGCCGATCTGAACCGACCGGTCATGCCGTGGTGTTGACGTTACTGATTCTGTTAATCACGGCAGCCGTTGCTTTCGGTGTCCTGAGCATCGGTCGTCATGCGCGCGTCAAGGAGATGACCCACTTCAGCGCCCAGGCCGGTGCCGAGTCCGGCGCCAGTTGGATTGCACGAACGCTCAATACCGTATCGATGAACAACAATGCCATGGCAGAGTTGATTGTCAAAGCCGGTATTGTCGAAGGTCTGCCCACGGCCATGGACATGTATCTCAATGATCTCAAGGCCACGCAGTCGCTACTGAAGGAAATTGACATCAAGGATCTGCCACGTGATTGGCAACCCATCGATGACAACAATCCCATTGCCAAAGGCTATGAACTTCTCAAACGTCATAACAGTCATGAATTGAACATCACACTCAACACCCAGAAATACTACTCCAAACAACTTTCAGAAAATGATCTGGCAGCCATCACGCATGTCACCCCGCATGGCAATTCACCCCAGCCCGGTGCCATCTGGCAGGCAATCTACGCATTGGACGAAATCAATCAGGCCCAACTTGAAAACCTCGAAGTGCAGACGCAACTGGCCGTACTCCGTGGCAGTGTTCTGGACACTACTGCACGTCAGACCGAGGCCTCCGCACTGCTGATCCCAACGGATACGCCCACCGTTCCCTGGCAGCGTGGGACTTTCGATGACTTTGAGCCCATCATTGCCAAGGACCATCAATACACGGTGGCCATGGGGTATTACGATTATGCCTCGAATCCCAACATCTCCGACCTGCGTGAATTGACCTTTGAGCAGCCGGAGAAAATCAAGACCTACAAAAATCGTGCAGGCAAATGCCTGGTGTCGCGAATCCGCGCCAGCCAGCCGACCTCCAACAGGCATCGTTCCCATGCCAATCGCGAGCAAATGCCCGAGTCCGTCAAGTTCACCATGCCTGCGATCAAGGATCTGGCAATCCTTGATACCGTTGGACCATTACTTCATCGCCTGACCAACAAACGCCTGGTCAATCATCTGTATGCGATCAATGCCCATTACCTGGCGAATCTCTGGCCTGATGAAAAAGCCCCTGCCAAGCCGGTTTACGATACGCAATGGGTGACGGATCTGGACAAGATTTATCAGATCATGGACAAGCAACCCCAGCGAATCCGTGAAATTGCTTTTGTCACCGTTCAGGCCAAGAGTGCTCTGCCCCCCACAGACCCCAAGTATCGCAATGACAAGAACTGGGCCATGATCAACGAATCCAACGAATCACCGTTGCAGGTCGAATACTTCAAGTACGACAAACGACTGGACCCACGTACGTGGAAGACGCTTGGCATGGAGGAATTGCATCCGCGCATGTGGCGTGAAGTCTGGACGCAACAGATTTACGCGGACCGCACGATCAACGTCAAACCTTTGCCAGCACAGCCCAAGAACAAGTATCCACGGCAGCCGATTTATCGCGTTGATGATTATCTGTTGGTTGGGATCAATATTGGTCGGGAAATCAAGCTCGAATCACCCTACAACTTCCCATCGGATGACACCAAGCCCGCACCGATTCTGTATATCCAGAATCAAGAACATCAACCCCCAACCGATGAAGTTCGCCGGAGTGTGGTTGCTCAAAATCATGTACGTTCATTGCCCTGGTCCAATCCCACATCTCCGACGGAGTCCGCTTCGCCGATGCTTTCGCCGTACGACGTTTCGGTGAATAACTCGGGCAACTTCAGCTTATGGTTCCAGGGCTGGATGGGGCGGGCGGTCAGTAATGATTCACCGAATCTGGCCAACGCCAAACCAACCAGCGCCCTTGAACCGTTAATCAGCAGCAAGCTTTACGATTCGGTTCTGACGGAACTCAAAGCACGTGTGTCTCAGGAAGCGTCTGAACAAGCAGACGACCAACCCCAAGAGGAAACCGAGGTGCCTTGATGAAACGCAACTGCACCGTATCGACATGCCGTGCCACGGCGATGATTGAAATGGTTCTGGCTTTGCCAATCATTTTCATCACGTTAAGTCTCCTGTTTTTTGCAGGTCGCGGTGTCGTTCGCGTGCAGCATGCCCTGGTCATGGATCGTCATGATGCCTGGATCAAGGCTGCCCATCTGGTCACCGACACGCCGGACAACATTCACGTGATGCTCCGTTCCTACCGCCAGTCCACAGCCACGCTTCCCGTCGGCCCGTCTCATGCCAATGACCAGCTTGACGAATCCTTCCTGGGCAATCGCGGTTGGGTAGAGAATCTGGAACGCAGCTACGTCGACAACACGGACCTAGCCTATGAGACATTCATCAATGACGCGGCCATGTCCGACTCTGCACTGCGAACCTTCCAGGCGATGACCAATATCCCGCACACGCAGCAGTCCTCGTTCCGCATTGAGTTTGAGGAAGACACCACCCAAAAGTGGCGCGAACTGGCTGGGGAAATCGAACATGGTCATCGTCGCGATGACACAACATGGAACTTCACCCGCGGTTACTCGCAGTTTCGCGTCGGGCTCGAAGACTTCGTCCTCATGGAGTCTGCCGACCAACCTTGGGGGAGCACCCCGCGTCTGCTGCACATCGCAGACACCGTGGGCAATGAGTACTACGTGCGTGTTGCGGACCTGGTCACCATCGAACCGGGTTACCGTTATGACATGTGGCAACCCCATCGGGGCATGCTCCTTGATCCGACGCGCGGGACCACTGCGGTGGACCTGGAAGAACTCTACAACCGACTTAACAGTCTTTCGGGCAACGGTCTTGCCAACGCCATCAATGGTGTTTATCGCGGCCATGCCCCGTATCACTATGCGGGTCCGACGCCCTACTGGTTCGGCCCGGACATTGCTCATCGCAGTTATGGCAACGCTTGGAGATCGTATTGAAACCACCACCACCGACAACACATGATCCGCTGAATCTCCAGAAGGAAGAAAAGCAGGTTGCCCATCGCGCAGCCATGATCCCCATGATTCTGGGGTTGCTGGCGATCGGCGCGTTTGCGGTCTACACCGTCTGGGATGATGTCCAGCCGCGACGTGTCCGCAAAGTCACCACCGGCCAGATGCAGATGCTCGGGACCATGAGCATGGGCAGCGAGATGGAAGATGCTGGCGGACGGACCGAAGACATGATGACTGCCATGATGCCCACCGTCGAAGCAAGCAATCTCATGCTTGTTCGCAGTTCGGATCAGGTACTGCTCAGTGAACCGGCCAATTTACCACAACCGGCTAACGGAAAGCGCATCAGCGGTTTTGCCCGTCTGGACGGACATGTCGCAGAACAATATGCCATCTGGGAAATCACTGGCCAGACCGCCGAACAGGTCCAGCAAAGCTATGCCGATGCCGCCATCAGCATGGGGTTTTCCAAGCTCAATGCCAAAGCACAAAGTCAGACCAACGCCACCAACACGGTGTATGTCCGCAGCCCGCAGTTGCCCGACGAAACCCATCTGACCCCACCCGGTGAGCAGGTTCTCGTCGTGCGCACCCGTGCGTTGGCTGACAAGCAAATCAAGCTGCTGCTTTGGTATCGCTACCCCATCAGTCAGAATATGCCCTAAGGCAAATCGACTGTCGTCATCCATTGACAGGATCAGCCCAAAACAGATCTGACAATCACGGTCCAATCAGAGAGAGAATTTCATGGCAGAACAGGTTTCCCCCGGCGCCCAATCGCCCCGCCAACAGGAAAACACCAAACTCGTCATCGCTGCTGTGATCATGGCAGCCCTGGCGGTGATTCTCACCAATATCTATATCAATCAGATCAAAAAGCAGAACGAGTTGGAGAGCTTTAAGGTCTATGTCCTGAAAATCTCCATGTCGCCTGGTGATCGTTTGCGTTCGCGTGATGTCGAAGAAATCAGTGTCCCCGATACACAGAAGTTCCGAACGACTTTCGATCAGATGGGCAGCCTGGATACCACGGGCCTTAAAACCCGCATTGATCTCAAAGAACCTTTGCAACGCCCTGCCAACGCAGGTGAAATTCTGCTGTACCGCCACTTCACGTCACCTGACGGAGGAGTCATCGACCAGAAAATCACCCCCGGCAAGCGTCTGAAAGTGTTGTCCATCAACTCCAAAACGGTGCCCGGGGCTTTGCGTGTGGGGATGTTCGTGGACCTTGAAGCCGCCTTTAACACGCAATTTGGCGTGCAGGTTTTGCCGGTGATGGAACGTGTGAGAGTCGTGGCTCTGGGGACCGCGACAAGCTACGAAGCGGCGACAAGCCGTGTGAGTGCTTCGCGTTTTTCAAGCCTCACCATCGAAGTCACCCCCGAACAGGCTACGCAGATGAACCTCATCGAACGTGTCATGATTGGCGACTTTGATCTGACGGTCCGCAATCCAAGCGATACCGCATACACGAAAATTCCCTCCGGCGGGATCAATCCGGCGGTGGTCGATCTGGTCGAACGCCGCCGTCCTGCATTGGGTGCCACTCAAGACAATTGATGATTCGTAACGGAAAGTTTGTGCATGGAACTCTGGCTTTTTGATCACAGTCTCAATGAACAATCCACAGTTAAAGTGGATGGCGATACCGTTCTGGTCGGGCGGGATGATGACTGTCATATCAAGCTCTCCAGCACGTTCGTTGCCCGTCGTCATCTGAAGCTTCAACAAAGAGGCAACCAGTTCTTTGTCGAGAACCTCAGCCGTGCAATGACGCGCGTCGCTGGGCGTGATGTTGCTAACGGTCAGTCTGTCAAGATTGATTTCGGCGACGAAATTCAGATCGGCCAATTCTCGCTGGCCATGCTGCGACCCGGCGAGAAAGACGATCTCACGGCCACCAAGCAGCAGCAACAACAGAAAAACCAACGCAAACTCATGGAGTTTGAGCAGGTGGTTCACGGGCAATTGCTTGACCGCATGAACCTGCGTGCCACCGCGGACCTTAAAAAAACCGACGAATCCTACGTCAAGCAGATGATGTGGCATCTGCGGAGTATTCTCGATGACTGCATCACGGACATGGATAAAGACGTGGTCAATCACACTGTCTTCAGCTATGTCCATCGCATGATCCTGGCAGAAGTCGTTCGTCAATGTCAGGGCAAAGTGCAGACGGATTACAAGTTCATCGACCTGCCTGATGCCGACCCGTCCTTTGACCAGGCGATCTCGCAAACCGTGCAGGACTTGGTGGACACCATGCCCCTGCTGTTTGATCCGACGTGTGTGGCTGAGGACGTCGCCATTGCTGAGGAAGTTTTCGAAGAACAGTTCGATGACCTGCTCAAGCAAATCCCGCGTGACCTGCAGCATTACATTGTCCATCGCATCGTCAGCAAAGACCTCGTGGACATCATGCTCGGTCTGGGGCCATTGCAGGACTTGCTGGAGATGGCCAACGTCACCGAAATCATGGTGGTGGGTAAAGACCGCATCTACGTCGAAAAGAACGGCATTATCCAGCGCACCACGCGCAGCTTCTTCTCCGACGAAATTCTCATGTCGGTCATTGAACGCATTCTGACGCCTATCGGTCGTCGCGTGGATCACTCCAACCCGATGGTCGATGCCCGACTTGCTGACGGCAGTCGTGTGAACGTGGTCATCCCCCCGCTGTCACTGGCTGGGCCGACGTTGACCATTCGTAAATTCAGTTGGATTCCATTTACCATTGATGACCTTGTCGACCGTGGCTCATTAAGCAGTAACTCCGCCAACTTTTTGCAGGGCTGTATTCTCGGTCGACTCAACGTCGTGATCTCCGGCGGTACGGGTTCGGGTAAAACAACATTGCTTAACGTACTTTCGTCTTTTGCCCGTCAGAATGAGCGTATTCTCACCATTGAAGAGTCCGCCGAATTGCAGTTGCCTCAACCACATGTCGTCCCACTCGAAGCACGTCCAGCCAACGTGGAAGGACGCGGTGCATACACGATTCGCGACCTGCTGCGAAATGCTTTGCGTATGCGTCCGGACCGCATCATCGTCGGTGAAGTCCGTGGTCCTGAAGCCCTGGACATGTTGCAGGCCATGAACACCGGCCATGATGGTTCGCTGTCCACGCTCCACGCCAATACACCAATCGATGCCATGAAACGCCTGGAAACCCTGGTGCTCATGGCAGTGGACATGCCCGTCCGTGCTATCCGTGAACAGATTGTTTCTGCGGTTGATCTGGTGGTCCAGGTCACGCGATTTTCATCCGGCCATCGTCGCGTCACTGCCATCAGCGAGGTGATGGGCCTGGACCTTGAAACCAACGAAGTCCTGCTGGAAGACATTTATACACTTAATGATTCGGATCAACCGTCGCTGCGACATACCGGCTATATCCCGACATTCGCTCAGCGATTGATTCAGAAGAAGTTCTTGACGATTGACACGTTTTTGTGAGAAAGAGAAGGGAGTCGTGAATAGGGAATAGGAAGCAGGAAAAGACATCAAACTTTTGGCGTCACTCCCGTGCAGGCGGGGGGCCAGTGATATTTGCAAACCAGTTCTGACCGCCACTGGATTCCCGCCTTCGCGGGAATGACTGAATTAACATGCCTTTTCCTACTCCCTAATCACAACTCCCTACTCCCTGAAAAACCATGCACGACAAACTCTGGCTCATCACGCTTTCCTCGCTCTGGGGTGTCGCCATCATGCTCGGCACCTTCTACGGTGTGCCATGGTTAAAGGATTGGCTTAAGCGTCGGGAAGAAGCCTACGACCGGACGCTTAATCAACACCTGCTTTTGGACATCAATCCCAAGATTGCGGTGATGTTCTCAATCATCCTGATTCTGCTTGGTGGTACGTTTGGTTTTGGTGCAACGGAAAATCTCGTCGGTATCGGCTTGGGTGCACTCAGCGGACTTTTGCTACCAACGTTATTGCTTAAATATCTCAACACTCAACGCAACGAAAAACTCGAAGCCCAACTCATTGACGGCATCACCGTTCTTGCCTCAGGCATGCGAGCCGGTTTGAACCTTGGCCAATCGTTTGAGTTACTGGTCAAGAACACGCAGGGCCCGATTCATCAGGAATTCGGCCAGATGATTCGCGAGTATCAGATGGGGCTGGACCTGACGCATGCGATGCACAACGCGGCCAACCGGATCAAACTCCAGAACTACCGCCTGCTGTTCTCGGCTTTGGAGATGCATCGTCAACGTGGCGGTGATACCGCCCAGTCATTGGATCGCATTGCAGACAGTGTCCGCGAGATTCAGCGTCTGGAAGGCAAGCTCGATGCGCTGACCTCCAAGGGGCGCAGCCAGGCGTGGATGATGGCGGTCATGCCCGTCGTGTTTTTGTTCATGATGCTGAGCATTGACAACGAAAGCACGATGTTGCTCTTCACCGAGCCGGTCGGCCGAATCCTCTTGCTTGTCGCAGCGGGTATGGTCGGCATGGCGTTCCTGTGGATCCGCAAGATCATGGCGGTGGATATTTAAGTCAGTGAATAGTGAATAGTGATTAGGGAATAGGGACTAGAACAAGCCATGAAACATCACACGTATCAGTCCTAATCACTACTCCCTGTGAGTGAAACGAACATATGCACGAACTTTTGATCCAACTTGGTGTAACTGGCTTTCTGGGAATGAGCATCTTCATGTTGGTGTTCTCAGCATTCCGCTATCGCCAGAATGATGTCGTGCCGATCCATCGCCAGTTCACGCGTGCCATGGGCGCCAACACGCCCAAGACGCTTTTTGATCAGCCGATTTTAAAACCGTTTCTCGGTGCAGCAATCATCTGGGCGCAGCGTTTGCAGGTGTTATCTCTGCGTGATTATATCCGCCAGCATCTTGATGCATCGGGTAATCCCAACAACTACTCCGTCCAGGAGTACATTGCCATCTGCCTGTTGTGCAGCCTGTTTTCAGGCATCAGTGCGATTGTACTCAGCTTCCTGGTGTTGATGAGTTTAAACCCGATTGTTCTGGCTTTGTTGGCGATCCTTGGCTTTTTCGGACCGTTGTTCGCCCTTAAATCCGCGTCCGATGCACGGGTCCGTCGGATCAGTAAACAACTGCCCTATACGCTGGACCTCATTGGTTTGATGATGGGTTCAGGTTCGACGTTCAACGAAGCGGTAACCACGATCATCCGTGACCAACCCGATGATGACTTTAACCAGGAGTTGGCCTTGGTGCTTGCTGAGGTGGACCTGGGTTCCAGTCGCGGGACGGCATTGCGGAACATGGCGACCCGTATCCCGCTTGAGTCCTTACGCTCAATCATCGGAGCGATCAATCAAGCTGAATCACTGGGCACGCCCCTGTCAACGATCCTGCGAAACCAGGCGGACATGATGCGTATGCATCGTAGCGTCCGTGCTGAAAAACTCAGCGCCTCAGCCAGTCTCCGCCTGATGCTGCCCAATGTGTTGATTCTCGTTGCGGTGGTGATCTTCCTGTTTGGCCCGATGATCATCAAGTGGCAGCGCGGGGAATTGTTTTAGGTCAGGGAGTAGTGAATAGGAAGTAGAGAGTCGTTGAAAACCAGTGTCAATTGAACTGAAATTTTACCACTCTATTCCCTAATCACTAATCACCAGTCTCTTTTTGATGTATGATTGCATGCATCTCACACAGTTGACCATGGGAAGGGAATTGTGGCTTCACTTCAGATTTTACTGCTCTCTGGCCCCCGACAAGGCCAACGTCTGGAACTAACCGGCGAGGAGTTTCTCTTCGGACGTCAGCCTGATTGTGACATTCCCATCAGCGGTGATTTTGTCTCGCGTGAACATGGCATGATCGCATTGGTCAATGATCAATGGGTCCTGCAAAATGCTTCGCCCAACGGCACACAGGTCAACCGCAAGAAAGTCGGTCGCAAGGGATTCAAGCTGTTAACGCAGGACATTGTCCAGGTCGGTGGCGAAGATGTCTTTCAGATCATCATCCCCGAAGCCCCGGCTACTACAGGTGTTCTCATGGAGGAAGACGCACCCGAGGACTCAGCCAAACACGCCGCGTCCAAGCGTAGTAAAATCTGGATCGGCATCGGTGTCTACATGGTCTTCATGATGTTCCTTTTCATCTACCTTGGGACACTGAGCAAAAGCGAAGAACAGATCATCGAAAAACCAAGCGAACTTACCCGTTCGACCATCGAAGCCATCATCCGTAAACCGGCAACAGTCACCGCCCCTGACCCTCTGGCAGCAGCCGAGTTCCTCAGCCAGGCCGACGAACTTTACAACCGCCAGGACGCGACTTACTCGGGCACGTACCGCGTCTACCATGCCTACAAAATGGCCTTGGCGCACAGTCGCAAAAATTACTTTGAAGACAAGCACCAGTTGCGCTTTGAGCAGGTACAAAACCAACTCGTCGAAGAGGTCTCTCATCGATACAACGAGGCATTTGAACGACTGCGAAGCCGGGAATACAAGGCTGCCGAACAACGCTTCCGCAAACTCAACGATTATTATCCCGACACCACCACCGAGATTTTCAAGAACTGCGAGAAGCAGCGACGGTATATCCTGCTGATGATGAAGAAATACAAGCGGTAGGTGATCTGAGAAAGTCTCAATGTCGTTTTACCACCAAGACGCCAGGGGGGCCAAGTTAAGCGAGATTGATACAGTCCACTAAGCCGCATCGCTTGCGATACGCGTCATGGTAATGTGCACGGGTCAAAATACCTTGAGAACAATTGTCCTCTTCGCGAGATCCTGCACACCGTCAATTCGTAATCCCTGTCCCGGTATCGTAAAATGTCGGGGCTATGACACAGACCACCCCAAATCCGATGAGCCAGGCCCCTGACCTGCGAGGTTACTACGGTGACTTCGGCGGGGTTTTCATTCCAGAGACCCTCCAGCAGGCCGTCGCTCAACTTGATGACGCATACAAAACCGCCAAGGCTGACCCCAATTTTCAGAAGCAGCTTGATGATCTGCTGAAAAACTATGTCGGCCGTCAGACCCCCCTGTACTTTGCTTCACGACTCACTGAAGCTGCAGGTGGAGCAAGAATCTACCTCAAGCGTGAAGACCTTTCGCACACAGGGGCTCATAAAATCAATAACGCCTTGGGACAGGCGCTGCTGACTTTGCGGATGGGTAAGAAGCGCGTCATCGCCGAAACCGGTGCCGGTCAGCATGGTGTTGCCACCGCGACCGCTGCAGCCGTGTTCGGACTCGAATGCGATGTGTTCATGGGCTCTGAAGATATCCGTCGTCAGCAGCCCAACGTCAAGCGTATGGAACTGTTGGGCACCCGCGTGGTCAGCGTGGAGTCGGGTTCCAAGACGCTTAAGGATGCGACCAATGCTGCCATGCGCGAATGGATGCAATGCAGCGAAGACACGCACTACATCATCGGCTCGGTCGTCGGACCGCACCCCTTCCCGATGATCGTCCGCGACTTTCAGTCCGTCATCGGCAAGGAATGTCGCGCCCAATGTCTCGACCAAATCGGTAAACTCCCCGACCATGTCATTGCCTGCGTCGGGGGTGGCTCCAATGCAGCAGGTATGTTCCACCCCTTCGTCGATGACACCAACGTCAAACTCACCGGTGTTGAAGCAGGTGGACGCGGCCCGACTTTGGGTGACCACGCCTCCTCAATCACCTTCGGCAAGCCCGGTGTCCTGCACGGCTCACGCAGCCTCGTACTCCAGGATGATGACGGGCAAACTGCCATCGTCCACAGCATCTCCGCCGGTCTGGACTACCCCGGTGTCGGCCCGGAACATGCGTTCTGGTTCGCCTCACATCGTGCCAACTATGTCGCAGTGACAGATGACGAAGCGCTTGAAGCGTTCCAGAAAGTCACCAAGCTCGAAGGCATTATCCCTGCGTTGGAATCCAGCCATGCCGTGGCTTATGGTTTGAAACTTGCATCCCGAATGAAGCCGGAAGAAAACCTGGTGATCAATCTCTCAGGGCGTGGCGATAAGGACCTTGACGAAGTCCTGCGACTGCTCAAAGAAAAATAATTTCAAAAACCAGTGTCAACACTGCCAAAATCTGCAACTGTTAAACACTGTGCTCTCTAAAATTCAGTGATGCGATCCATGGTGATCCTACGTCCACTGTACAATTACAAAGGGAGTCTGCCGTTGCGTTGGTTACGTTCAACATCTTTCGTTTTCTGTTTACTGGTTGGGTTGAGTCTGCTATTCACTGGCCCGACTCAAGCTCAAAACCTGGTCCAAGGTGGTAATCTTGCAACTGAGCAGGACTTCCCCAACGGTTGGTCGGTTCCAGACTATGCTCAGGCCAAGGTGGTTCAAATCTCCTCGACTGACGGTATCACCCACTGCCTTCGCGTGAACACCGGCAACGAAGTGAGGCGACACTTCGGCTACATCAGTCAGAAAATCAAAGTCCAACCCAACACGCTATACAAAGTCACCGTCATGCTCCGCAGTCAGACCAAGGATGTCGGCTTTGTGCAGATTAAACGATACAAGAACCGCAAAGAGACCGAGCGTTTTAACATTGGTCAAAGTGATGGCCCCAATTGGAAAACACTGACGGACACCATCAACAGTGGTGATTCACAAAGCCTGGAAATCCTGCTGCGATGGAATGCAAGACAGTCCTATCTCAACCAGACGGTGGACTTTGCCAATGTGAGCATGGTCGCAATCGGCCCGGCTCCCAAGCCAATCGAGCATCACGATCCCATCGCCATCCCCACGTTTCACAGCGTTGGACTTTACTGGAAACCCGTAGAGGCAGCAGCGGACAATCCATGCACCGTCACCTACCGCAAACAAGGTGACAGTGACTGGAAACAGGCGATGGATCTTTGGCTTGATCCCAACGAACATGCCTTCCCTGCCAATATTCACAGCGGTCAATACCGTGGCAGCATTGTCTATCTCCAACCTGCAACAACCTACGAAATCAAACTCACACTCACCAAAACCAACACCACGCAAACCTTCACCACCACCACGTGGGACGAAAACTTCAAGATCGCCAAACGCATCGCAATCCCCGAAGGCAATGATGCCATGGAGATCATCGAAGGTGGTGACGAAAAATATGGCTACGTCCTCTACGAACCGGCTTCCAATAGTAGTGGTGTCCGTGATGCAGCCAACCAGTATCCCGTCAACATCACCGTCAATGCCTCTTACGTGATCCTCAAAGGTTTCACCCTCAAAAACGCAGGCCAACACGGCATTGAACTCCGCGATGTCCAGCATGTCGTCATCGACAACTGCGACATCTCCGGCTGGGGCCGCGTGCGCGATGTCGATGGCTTCGGTGAAAACCTCAACTCCGCCATCTACTCCCGCTCAGGCAAACTCCAATCCATCGTCATTCAAAACTGCAACATCCATCACCCCCGCAGTGACTCCAACAGTTGGAACCAAAAACGCGTCAACGGCAGCAAACATCCCGAAGGGCCGCAAGGCATCAGCTTTGTCCATGGCAAAGGTCGCTATGTCATCCGGTACAACAAAATCCATTCCGACATCGATCACATGTACAACGACGGCATGGGTGAACTGCACAACATGAGCTTTGGCGGTTTCCCGAATCGTGACAGCGACATCTATAGCAATTACGTCTCGCACTGCTGGGATGACGGTCTGGAAATCGAAGGCGCGAACATGAACGTCCGCGTGTGGGATAACTACATCGACATGACCTACGGTGCAATCGGTGCAGCCTGCCCGTCTTTGGGGCCGGTCTACTACTTCCGCAATGTCTACGGCGTTTCGCGGAAACACGAAGGCATGACTCTCAACGACCTGCGTGGGCATTACCTGGTGAAACTCGGCAATGAAAACCCGCAGTGGACCGCGGGTAAAATGTACATCTTTCACAATACCGCCCTGCAACCCCCAACCTTTGAAGGCGACAAAAAGTATCAATCCAGTGGTGCACAATCAGGCATCGTCTTTACGTCCAACAAGAAAACGGCCTTCAACATCACCAGTCGCAATAACATGATCCACACCCGCCATGACAACAACTGGGCAGTACGTGACACGCAACTGACACCCAGTAATGATTACGATTACGACATGTACCCCGGCAAAATCATGGCACGTGAAGGTTCACAAAAGCATGGCATCCGCGCCAGACCCACCTACGAACGTGCGCCCGACGGACGCCTGTGGCTTAAGCCGGGGACAGCGGGATTTGATGCTGGGGTTCGCATCCCCAATTTCAATGACGATTACCAAGGCAAAGCACCGGACATCGGCGCGGTGGAGACTAACAGCATCACGCCCAAACCCAAACTCTGGCCGAGTTTTCCCAATGAACCCAAGCTACCCGAGCCAGGACCGTTGGAAGAAAAATGAATCGTGTTGGTTTGATCAGTATCACGCAGTGATGCAGTTATATTAATAAGAGATGGACGCCACGTTCATTGCCACTCATTTCTGATGTGAGAGTAGATGTGTCATTCAATATTCTCAAATGCCCTTCGTCGTTCCCGCGTAGGCGGGAATTTAGTGGCATTCAGTTGACAAATGCAAATTCCACTGGACTCCCGCCTGCGCGGGAGTGACGAAATATGGCGATGAATATACGCCAGAAATAACACAGCGTTACGCAGTGATGCAGCTATTTCACATCACGCAAATGACCGTCTGATTAAACGCTAGCGTGTCACCAGATCACTCGCGGAAAGATGGTGATTGATCACTGCCGGACCGCTGGTCTCGCGCAAGCCGGTGCGGACGCTCTGGGTTTTGAGACGTTGTGCGCCGTCGAGGAATCGGAAGTTGCGGATGATGGATTCGCCAGGATGCAGTTGTGAGATCAGGCGTTCCTGTCGTGAGTAGCCGGTCATGTTGGCAAAGGAATACAGCGAGATCACTTCCGTGCCACGGTTGGCAATGCGTTGGGTGACCAGCGCGTCAATCGTGCCTGTCTTGGGATTGCGTTCGATGGTCAAGTGTGAATAAAATTCGATATCCTTCAAACCGACTTCCATCGGCGTGGTGAAGTTCACGTCATAGCGTTTTTGTGAGACGAATTCGACTCGCGCAACCAACTCCTTATGCCCCGCCGTTTCGGAGATCGGGAACGAGAGCTGAATGGGAATTTCATAGTCGGCATTGGCGGCCATGGAAAAAAACATCCTTTTGGGACTGATGCGCCACTTCTCGGGTTCGAGGAATGTGATATGCCCGGAGATCGTGTGATTCCACGGATTATGCAACTTGACGACACGGTTATGCGGGATTTGACGTGACTCGATAAACGGTTCATTGACGACGAATGACGCACGGAACAATGCCAACTCCGTGTCGATGTCTTCCATGAACATCGGCTCGCGGCTGACCTTGAAAGTCTGCTTCCCATCTTCGACGGTCATTGGCAAATGGTTGCCCCACAGGTCATGCCACTTGGGATCAATGCCAAGATGCATGGTCATATCCGTGCGACTATCCGGAGCCGACTCATTCCAGAAGGCGAGCATGCCCCCTGCAATGCCGTCGAGAATCAAGCACTGGATGCCACGGCCCATGTTCAGATGTTTGACCACGCGTCGACCGCACAGACGATTGGACATGGAAGCAAACACCCCCAAGGTCGGGTCGGGCATCAGCACCACATCGCGCCGATCAGAAACCGTCCAGGGCTTGTTGATCATCATGCCCGATTGGGTGATCTCCCAACCGCGAAGCATGCGCAGCGCAGGTCAGTCACACGGTCCTGCTGTGAGATTTCATCAGCGGGAGGTACCTGGAACATCAAAGTCCGATGGACATCGGTTTGCTTAGCCCAATCTGCCCAGAACGCATCGAGATTTTCCGAATGCACCCCCAAGGGCACCTTCAGCACATATCCCACATCTTTGCCCAGGTATTCATGTGGTGGCTCAAGAATATTCCAAGGCAGGATCAAACGCGGGTTGGGGGCCAACGTCTGAAATTGATAACGGACCCGCCCCATCAGTCCAGGCAGGTCCTTGTGAAACATGGCTGTCGGATTGAGCACCGAACCCAGTTCCCATTGGCGCACACGTTGGCTATGACGCAGAATCACCGGCTTGAAGTAGGCGGACCAGATGTTCACATCCTGGTCAAAGAGCATGTGTGCCTGGAGACTGGATTGCTGCAATTCACTTTTGAGAAGATCAGGAATCGGATGCAGGCTGAAAATCACGTCACGGTTTTCAGCAATCAACGGATGAAGCAGATCATCAAGCTGGTTCTGTTGGAACTCGATATTTTTCGTCGACGTATCCCGACGCCAGGGACTGATGGTCACCCCATAAATCCCGGCTTCCTGCACCAGGTCGGGCACCATCGGCAGCTCAATGTCAGGTACATCCACCGCCCGGAGCGAAAAGCGCCGCGCATCACCCAGGTGTGCTGGTTTATCCGCTGGCAGCCACAGAAAACCGCACAACGTCCGGGCAACAGGCTGCTGGATATCCGAACCATCAATGTCCTTGGTCTCAGAAACAATCAGGTCCGCCAGATACCAGCCAAAGCCCGGGAGAGACGGTTCATGTGTCCATGCATTGGGGGAACCGGCACCGACTTCCTGACTGCGTGTATCCAACAGGTTCCGGCGATAGTCATAAACCGAAAGCGTCGAAACAAGACGTCGACCGCTAAGGTCGCGCACTTTCACCGTCAAATTAGGCTTCTCAGGATCGCGCAGAATATTGACGTTACTCTGCGTCGAAAGACTGATGTTGGGTAACTGCCAGATGGCAATGTCATCAATCCAGACCCCGCCATCAACTTCGTTGAAAATCACCTGCTTGTCACCGAGCAGTGAGTTACTGTCGCGTCGTTCCTGAAGCAGTTCCACCTGCATGCCGATCCATGCTGCTGGCGAAAAATCACCATTGAGCTTCATGCTCAAGTCCATCCACTTGTCGTTGGACTTGAACAAGCCCGTACTCACCACGCTGTCTTCAACGATGCGACCTTTGCCATCGATAAAATAGACAGTGAACTTGGCGGAGGCATGCTCCAATCTCGCGGTCTTGACCCGAGCGGTGATGCGGTAGTCACTATTGGGGACTGCCGGAATTGCACCGACTTCCAGATACGCTCCGGCATTACCGCCGTTGAGTCCCAGGTAAAGGTTGTGATCACCTTTGTCATTCTGGGGCATGTTGAATCGAACCTGCGTATAGGCCGGATACCCCTCGAGCGTGGTCATCTGCTGATGCAACGGCTGCTGATCAAAGTGTGGCATACCAAGATTGGATGGCGCACCGATGCGATGCCAGTAACCGGGCATGTCTTCGAAGTTGCCAAAGCGTGCTTCTTCAAAGTCGAATTTATGAATCAGACGTTGATGGGCATATTGACGTTCGTCCTTGTAAAACGTCGCAGGCTGAGCCTTGAGATGAGCGCAGGATAAAAGCAGGCTCCATGCAAGGCACAAACCCATCACGAGGCGCAACCACAGCCCTGACAGTTGAACAGTCATAGTGGTAGTTATCGGATATTCGTGGGGATTTGCTGCAAAGTGAACCGTGTTTTATCTGTAAAAATCACAATGCTGCCAAGCGCTGAGCCTTGTCATAGCTGATCAAGGCATCGATCATCTCTTCCATCTGACCTGCGAGCAAAGCCTGCAGGGAAAATGACGTGTTGATACGGTGATCCACCGCGATGTTTTCCTTGTATCGGTAGGTCCGAATCCGCTCGGATCGCCCGCCTGAACCGATCATGCTCGACCGCTGCTGGGCGCGCTCAGCATCTTTTTCCCGCTGGTAAATGTCGTAAACCCGGGCACGCAGCAGCATCCATGCCTTCTGTCGGTTTTGCGTCTGGCTTTTGGACTCCTGCATGCGGACTTCCACGCCGGTGGGCTTGTGGATCATGTGCACTGCGGTCGCCACCTTGTTGACGTTCTGCCCGCCGGGGCCTTGTGCCGTGGTGACATGGATTTCCACCTCAGACTCGGGGATGTCGATATCCACCTGCTCGGGTTCGGGGAGGACAGCAACGGTCGCCGTGGAAGTATGTACGCGGACCTGGGTTTCCGTTGCAGGCACACGCTTGACGCAATGCACACCGCCTTCGTATCCAAAGCCTTGCCAGACCCCTTCGCCACGGACATTAAAGACCGCATGACGCACACCACCGACTTCACCTTCAGCGATATCCAGCAGTTCGATCTTCCAATTGCTACGAGCGACATAGCGTTGGTACATCTCAAAAATGTCCCCCGCCCAGAGTGCTGCTTCATCTCCGCCGGATGCTGAACGGATTTCCACGATGACTGAGCCAATCGCCCGGTCGTCCGCGGTGACCAATTCGCCGGTGACTTTTTCGAGCATATCTACCGCCTGCTGCTGCAAGTCCGGCAACTCCTCTTTGGCCATCTCGACAAACTCCGGCTCATCGTTGGCAGCGATCACCTGCTCATACTCAGCAATCTGATCACCGATGGCCTGGTACGCCTGATACTGCGTGACGATTGGTAACAGAGCAGCACGTTTGACACTTAATTCGCGGAGTTTTTCATGGTCCTGCATCACCTGGGGTGACTGTAACTGCATTTCCAGATCACTGAACTGAGCAGCAATCTGGTCAAGCTTTTCAAGAAGTCGGGTTTGCAGGTCGGACATGCTTTGAGAATATCTTGCCAAACGTGTTCAAGGCAAATTTGCCACAGATGAACACAGATAAACACAGATTAGAAACCGAAGTCATCAACTGTCTTTTTGCCTTTATCCGTGTTCATCTGTGTTTATCTGTGGTTACTTGTTTTGAACACAAAAAGGCATAGCACGCCATAGGCGCATGAAAAACCGCAGCGCGAACGTTACGCTGCGGTTTGAATTGGTTTGGTTGAGCTTACTTCTTGCCGAAGTAGTTGCCAGCAAACTTGCGTTGGAACTTTTCAACGCGGCCGGCGGTGTCGACGAACTTCTGCTTACCGGTGAAGAACGGGTGACACTCGTTGCAGATGTCCACGTGGATGCTCTTTGCCGTGCTTTGGGTGGTGAACTTGTTACCACAAGCGCAGGACACTTCGCAGTCAATGTAGTCGGGATGGATGCCAGTTTTCATGATTTACCTCGCTATGGGCAAATGAGTCGTGCTAATGTTTAAAACCGATCTCGCGGTCACAACAGAGCATTAGACTGCCCCACGTTGCGATATTGCAGAGAATCGGACATGATACAGAAATATTTCAGATTTTCAACTCCCCGGAGCAGTAAAAAAGTATGGATGTCTTTCTCAACGGCCAAATGATACCACAGGACCAGGCAACCCTCTCGATTCACGATGCGGGTTTCCAACATGCTGTCGGTCTTTTCGAGACCATGTCGGCGACCAATGGCAAGGTTTTCCGATTACAGCAACACCTTGACAGATTAAAAGTTAGCGCTGAATCTCTGGGACTCACCCCCCAACTCGACACCGCCTCGTTGGCTGAGGCTGTCAACACGACGCTGAGCCACAATGAGCTGACCGAAGCGCGGATTCGCCTGACCTTGACAGCGGGCTCTGTGAGCATGCTCAAGGGCGAGCAACCCGCCCCACCAATGCCGACGTTGCTCATCGTCCCCAGCCCCCCGACCGCCTATGATCCAGCCTATTTTGAGACGGGCATCACCGTGCTCATCGCCCCCGCAGGTAGCAACCCGTTTGATCCGATGGCAGGTCACAAGACGCTCAACTACTGGCCACGTCTGCGGACGCTGCGCCAGGCAGCCAGTGTCGGGGCCGGTGAAGCGATCTGGCTTAACGTCTCCAACCACCTTGCCTCCGGCGCGATCTCCAACCTGTTCCTGGTTAAAGACGGGACGCTGTTTACGCCTTACGCTCGCGGCGAAGAAGTCGAACAGGCTTTGCCCGCACCGGTGTTGCCCGGCGTCACACGTGCAGCCGTAATTGAGTTGGCAGAGAAGTTGGAGATGCGTGTGGTCAAACGCATGCTCACCGTCGAAGACATGATTGATGCCGACGAAGTCTTTCTCACCAACTCCAGTTGGCATATCCTGCCGGTCACCAGCGTGGAGAAGCACACCATCGGTGATGGGAATGCCGGTCCGATCACCAGGCAATTGCGTCAGGCATTGCTTGAGTTGATCGTGGAAGAAACCACTGTGTAAACAAAAGCCGCGACTCTCCTGAGTCGCGGGTGGTTTTGGTGCGTAATGGATTTGATGCAACCCGTGCCGCAGGAGCGACACGGCTTTATCTGCGTCATCAACGATCACTCAAAAAACACACGGTCGCGGTCTTCTTCTTTGTAGTGTCCCTGCTTGTAATACTCAAAGTAGTGTTCACGGTGCGAGAAGTAATGCTCGCCATCCGCTGAGTCGTTGTACGTCAGGAACATCTGGCGGCGGACATGATCCGTGGTGTTGGGTCCGGCTTCATGGGGTGTGAAGCAGTGGAACAGTAAAACGTCACCGGGCTTGGCAATGTTCTTCACCGCAGCATCAGGATCGACACTGTCAGCGATCTTGTGTTCAAACGTGCCTAACTCACCGATGTAACCTTCACGCGGGTCACGGGGGTAGACCACGGTGCAACCATTTTCTTCGGTCGCAGGGTCAATGGAGACCGCAACGGAGATCAGGCTCGTACAGTAACCTTGCCACCAGTTGTAATCCTGATGCAGACCATTGCCATGCGTGTGTGGTGGCTTGTAAATGAGTTTGTCTTTGAACAGTCGGGGTTCGCGACCGTCATAGATACTCGCCAACGCATCGAGAATGCGACGATCAAAAACGGCGCGACGAAATGACGGGTCAAGATCATGAAACGGGTCGATCTTCCAGAGCACATTTTCATCGGTACTCTTACCGTCGGCATCCTTGATGTCCGCAAAGTCATAGCGGACATTCATCGGGTCGACTAGCTTATCGCGATAGATCCGATCGGATGCTTCCTGCCATGCCATCGCTTCATCATGGGAAAAAAGTCCGGGCAGAGAGACGTAACCGTTGGCCCAGAAAAAGTCGAGTTGCTCAGGTGTCAATGCGTGTTGCAATGCACGGGGACGCGGCCGGGAAAATGCAACACCTTCGAGTTGCTCAGGCGTTGGGTTAATGGGCGTAAACAACGGGCGCGACAGTGTCGCGGTGGCGGCTTGGGCGGACATGAGGTGTTCCTTATCCAGATCAAAATGGGTCATGAGGTCGGATTCAACTTTGAATCACAAACATATATTAGCGATCTAAATTGCCATATTCATGGTATATTAAGACCAGTTTATGACTGATTTTGATCTCAAACCAGAACACCGCCGATTCCTGTCTGAGGCCATTTTCGGGGGGCCCAAACCGACGACATCACAGGTGCGCAAGTGGATAAGTCGGGCGCAACTGACCTGGCCTCATGCTGTAATCACTGTGCGTGTACCCGAGGACATACTCTCGTCACGCAAGCTTTCACGTCTGAAAAAACATGATGTCAAACTGCTCAACCTGCATGCAGGGTTGCTGTACTTCTTCAGTGATCAGCCGGATAACGTGGCATTGGAAGAAGCGATTGCCAAGCTGTTTAAACTCAGTGGTAAATTCTATCCATGCGAGCATCCTGCATCATGGGTCAACAGCATTCAGCAATCCATCATCGTGTTACGTGAACTGGAACTCAATGCGGTACAGGCCGATCCGGAGAGTGAGCCCCCGAGTTTGCAGGATGAAATCGACACGCGACGTTTGGCGGTCACACAGGTCCAACAACACCAACCCAATTGGCAAGCCACGGTGAATCTCTGGCTGCGGATCGTTCTGCTGCGACATCGTAATCACCTGCATGATGTCCGCCGAAAAATCGTGGAGTTTATTTCCAGTATCACCCGCCCCGCTGATGTGCAGGCACAACTCTCTTTCGTCTTCACGCGCGCGATTCAGCCGCATTTATGCGACACATGCCTTTAGTGATTTTGAGCGTGCGGTCATGGATGCGGTAACAGATGTGCGGGTATCATTGCCTGCCCAAAGTCTGACATTTGAAACGCAAAACCAACTGGTGCGTGAAGCGATTGATCTGTTGCATGCCAAGGCAACGGGCCTGCTGAGTCTCAAGGATGTTGCAGCGCATTGCCATGTTTCGTCATCGCACCTGGCTCGTGAGTTCCGTAAGCAGACCGGTGTTTCGGTGACCACGTATCTGCATCAAATCCGTCTGAGTCTTGCCAAGCGATTGCTCATCGAAACCAACGACACGATTCTGAGTATTGCCCTGGACTGCGGTTTTGAGTCTGCGGAACACTTTCATCGGATCTTCAAACGGCATACGGAAATGACGCCCAGGCGTTACCGCATGTCGCATCAGGTCTGAGGCAATTGCGTTACAATACGCAACCTGCCATCCGAGATTGCCCATTGAGGAGCTACACATGATTGGCAAAGTTCTTCCTGTTGTCCTTTTACTGGCTGGATTGATGATGAATACAGCGAACGCCCAGACGACTCACAAACCCTACGGCCGCGTGAACACCGACAAGCCGTATGTCAGCCTGACTTTTGATGATGGGCCGGATGGCAAGATGGTCCCCAAACTGCTGGAGCTCTTTGCAAAGGAAAACGTCAAGGCGACGTTTTACGTCATCGGCAAGAATATGCTCCAACACCCGGAGATTGCCAAACAGATCATTGCCCAGGGGCACGAGATTGGCAATCATTCCAGAACCCATGCGAACCTGCCCAAGTGTGATTCGGTTGATGTCGTGCGCGAAGAAATCGTCACCACCCAGAAAATCGTCACTGATACCGTGGGCGTCACACCGGTGACTTTCCGTGCACCGTATCTTGCACATGATGACAAGGTCTGGGTCGTGCTGGATGAACTCAAACTCCCGAGCATCAATGCCAGCAAGTACACAGATGACTGGAACAAGGAAAAGTCTGCCGAGCACATCCTCACCCGCGCGACGGACAATATCAAAGCCGGTGACATCATTTTGCTTCACTCATGGCGTCAGGAAACGTATGACGTCATGCCGGAGATGATCAAACGCATCAAGGCTGCGGGGTTGGAGATGGTGACGGTGAAGACGTTGCTGGCGTCGGAAATCAAGTAACTCTATCCGAGTTATGCTTCGCTTCATCCCGCGTCGACACGACGCGGCTCGCCTGAGTGCGACACTGTCATTTCTGCTGATACTTACAGAGCAGGTCGTAGACTTTGCCGCCCAAGGCGCTGGCGACGCCGGTGTCTTTGATCATGGCGATGTTCAGCGAATCACAGGTGAACTGCGCGTTGAGATTGCTTTCAATCGCACGGCCCATGCCTTCGAGCACAACCAGATCGACCCCCAACTCATTGACCGAATCGACGAGTTCATCACCAACATAAGCAAGGTCGATCAGTGGTGCACCATTGCCCGACGGCACGACGCGGAGTCGGTCATCGGCCAAGGCTTTGCTGATGGTTTGATCCCATTGGGCAATATCGTTGATGATGGGGACGAGTTCGCTGTGTGTGATGTCGTTGAGTGCGGGATAGGAGTTGGACGTCAGCACCACGTTGATATCCCGTTGAAGCAGATCACGCACGAAGGGGATCATGCCGAGGATAACATCACAGCCTGCGTTGTCCACGAAGACGGCTGCGGCGGTGTACGGTTTGTCACTGGTGATTTTTTCTGACCATGCATCAAGACCATCAACAAGCCAGGGACGCGGGGCAAGTTTGTTGCGGACGTCGTGGAAGTCGACGGGTTGGCCATCCTTGAAAAGCTCGACAGTCTTGGTTGCGCCCAGATCGTAGATGTTGCCGGCGAAGGTGCCACGCATGACTTGTTGGGCCTTTTCAGGATCGGGCAAGCTGTCGAGTTCCTCCAACAAAGCGGGCAGGAGTTTGAGTGCTGCCTTATTTTCCTTGGCTTTGGCCAAACGATAAGGGTCCGCGATCCCTGCTTCACGCAAAGCCTTTTCACGAGCGAAACAAATCTGGATGATGTAGAGCGTGCCAAACACGGTAGGGTTGGCTTCGATCTGATCCAGATAGGTCATGAACAATTCGCGGGCGACAGCCAGCTTGGGTTTAACGGCATCGGCGGACTCACCACGGGCAGAGGCTTCAGCAATGGCCTGCTGTTCGAGGGAGTCAAAATGCGTGCGAAACAGGCCGATCCAGTGGGCGCGTTTTTCGGGGTGTTGTTCCAAATCCCACTGACAGGCGATGTAGTTTTCAGGATCAGCGAGCAATGGGAAAGCGACATCGCCTTTAACGGGATGCGGCAGATCGAACAATGACGGGCTGGTTAACATGCTGCAAAATTCTCCAACATCTTCAGGCCCACACGCTGTGACTTCTCGGGGTGGAACTGCGTGGCCCAGAGGTTGTCCTGTTTGAGGCTCGAACAAAACGGTGAGCCGTAATCCGTGGTGGCAATGATGACGTTGCTATCAGCCGGAGAGCAATAGTAACCGTGCACAAAGTAGACATGGGGATTTTCAGGCGCGTCAGCAAAAAGCGAAACATCCTGCTGAATGTTGAGGCTGTTCCACCCCATGTGCGGCACCTTGAGTTTACCGGGACCGTAGGCATCGCCAGCAAAGAGCATGACGGTCCCCTTGACCATGCCAAGGCCGGGGATCGGCTGATCCCTGGACGGTGCGTCTTCCTCGGAACTGTCCATAAGCAACTGCATGCCAAGACAGATACCGAGCATGGGCTTGCCGGACTTGTAGAAATCGTTGATGGGGTCGATCCAGCCGCGATCACGCAGGTGGGTCATGCCATCACCAAACGCACCGACGCCCGGGAGCACCAGATGCGACACCTGTGCGTCGATCATGTCCGGCGTGGTGAGAATCGTCGCTTGTGATCCAAGCGATTCAAAGGCTTTCTGCACACTGCGCAGATTACCCATGCCATAGTCGATGATACCGATCATTGGGTTAGCGACTAGGAACTAGCGACTGGGGACTAGGGGAAAGGCAATAATAACCATGGTGGCTTCACACTGTCTTTTCCCTAGTCCCCAGTCGCTAGTCCCTAGTCCCTTTCTTCATTTAGTCATTCAACACAACCACGATTTCCACGCGGCGACTCTTGGCTTTGGAAGAACGGGGATGCCACTCACCCAGACCGACGGCTTCAAGCTGACGACCGGTGATGCCCTTCTTCTGGAGATAGCGGTGGACTGAAGCAGCACGGGCCAACGAGAGATCCAGGTTGTCCTGCCACTTGCTCTTGCGGATCGGATCGGTGTCGGTGTAGCCTTCGACACGGATGGTCTTGGTGGCATAGTCACGACGGATGACACGGGCGATCTCGTCGAGTGTCGATTGGGCGGATGAACGCAACGTGGTCTTGCCGGAGGCAAAGAGCACATCGCCCGGGACGCGGACGGTAATCGTGCCGTTGCCTTGTTCGGTTTCAACACCGGCAATGGAGGCAAAACCGTTGGCGGCAGGTACGGCGACCGGGGTCGGCACCTCGACACGCTGGACAACCGGCGGCTTGGAACGTTCGGCAGCAAGCTGGTTCTGCAAGCTGCTGATCTGGTTCATCAGGTTACCGCGATCCCCCTCAGCCGAATCCATCGCAGCACGGCAGCGATTAAGCTCATCCTGCAGTTCGGTGTTCTGGGCATAAAGTGCGTTACGCTCATCAATCAGACGTTTGTTACAGCCGGTCAAAGGCAACAACGCACCTGCTAAAGCCAACACCGCCAACATTCCTCGGATTCCCTGCATGTTTCGCTCCTCTTAAACAATCTCAAATTCCCAGCATGCAGACCTCCTGTCTGCAACATTTGCTGTAGACATCAGAATACCAGAATTTTTAACGTAAGACAGACCGAATGCTTAGAATTTGCTAGCAACTTGGTGGTTTTTAGGCGATATACATACTTTAACCAAGCACATTGAAATACTGTCGGGCGAACATGACCACTAAAGTCGCCCCCGCCAGATAGGGTCCGTAGGGAATCACACGGGCCTGCCCCTTGTAAATCCGGGCAACGCCGAAGCTGATCAAGGCAGCGAGTAACCCGAAAAACGGTGCCAGGAAAAAGACGTAGATGGGCTCCATCGGGCCGAGTACCGCGCCAATGGCAGCAAGCAGGTGGACATCGCCGAGTCCCATGGCCTCTTTGCCGAACGCAATGGAACCGAGAATACGCGTCAGCCAGATCACCGCCCCACCGCTGATGTACCCCAGGATCACCGTCCCAAGAACACGCAGCCAGATCATCCCGGCAATCTCCGGCCAGTGACTTTTCAAAAAGAATCCGCCAATCATGCCCAGTAAGGGCAGGAGTAAAAACAACGCTTCCTTACCCATCTCACGACGGGTGCGCGGGTACAGCAGGTACATGTCAATCGGCGTGTGATGATGACCATCATCCGAAGCCACCGACGCGGGCATGGTCTTCTCAGCACCCTCCCCTGATTCACCTGAAGCATTCTCATCGAGCACATGCTCCGACTTCTTCTGCTGCTTGAATAACTCGGGATGCTCCTTCTGGACCTGCTCAAGCCATTCCTGTTCATCAGCAAAGCTGTATGGCAAAACGCCAAGGCGAAGCAGAATGTTGGCAACAATCAAGCCCACCAAGCCCCCCAAGGCAATCGTCACTCCGCCTGACTGCGTCAACGGGATCACCGAAGCAAAGTCCGGCTTGATGTAGGTTGCGACCGGGTAAACAATCAACGCAAGGAGCACGATGACATAGGGAATCCCCAGCGGGATGATGTAGTGACGGATGTCAATCATCGTCGCAGCAATCAACGCTGCAATGAGCATCACATGCACAACCAGAATCGGCCAACTGTTTGCAAGACCAGCGTAGGCCCATGCGGTATTCACCCAATCCGTGTGGTAGTAAATGATGGGGACCGCCAGAAACAACGCACCGGTGAGAAACTCAATCGCCGGGTACTGAAAGCTGATCGGCGTCTTGCAGCGTGCACATTTCCCGCCGAGGAAAAACCATGCCAACACCGGTATGTTCTCCCACATCCGCAGCGTCTTGCCACAATGCGGGCAGGCGCTGGGGGGCGTGACAATACTCTTACCTTCAGGCAGTCGGTAGATCACGACATTCAGGAAGCTGCCAACACACGCACCATAGCAGGCTATCAGGACATACCACGGCCAATCGCTCAAGGTCTACTCTCTCTCTTGTGAGGCTCAGTCGTTCTGAGCGTCGCCGGATGCCTTTAATTCACCATTCCCGTCGACGGTTAACTCCGCGATGCGTGCCTGCGCACGATCAAGAATCGCCCGACACTTTTCGATGAGCTTGGTGCCCTTCTCGTATTGGGTGATGGAATCTTCCAGACCGATCTCGCCGGACTCTATCTGCTCGATGATTTCTTCGAGCTGTTCGATGGATTCTTCAAATTTACCTTTACTCATATCCGTAACAGTTTAGCAGAAATTTGACGAGATAAGGAATTGTGCGTTGCAGTAAGGCTTGAATACAAAGTCACAGAAACACAGAGGTCTGAATGAGAACAAAAATTCAGAAATTGCATTGACAGAACACGTATTCACAATCCGCCCAATAGCTGCATTGCGATGCAATGCTGAAACTGCGCAGCAGTTTAATGACATATCTATCTCACCCAAACAATCCCGGTTGATCTGACTGCTTATCCTGCTTGGCAGTCCGACGTTTGCGTGTGGACTTTTTCTTTGACTCGGACGTCTTCGTCGGTTCAGGCGTTGACACGGTTTGTGAACCTGACTGCCCCACCACGCTCAGCACCTTGCCATCCACCATCACCGTGGTAAGTTGGTCGCCGTCCTTGACCTGTTTGGCGGAACGGATGAGCTTGCCATCGGTGTCAGTTGTGTAGGTGTAACCGCGTTCCAGAACCCTTTGCGGGCCAACGGCATTGAGCGTGCGGGAGATCGCTTTGAGTTGTTGATCTGCCTGGTTCAAGCGTTGCTGTAACACGCGGGGCAAGCGCATCACCGCCTGAGACAACCGCGTGGCAGCGGGTGCGATTCGACCGGGCAATGCCTGATTGATCCGATGCTTGGCGTGGGCCAATCGCTGCTGGGGCATCTCCAGCAGGCTTTCAGGGCGCGTGAAGACACGATGTCGCGAGACGGCTTTGAGTCGTTGATCTGCCATCTGGCTTTGGCGTTGCAGACTCATGCGTAACCGCCCTGCCATTTGCGAGACTTGGTGTTCCAACGCCTTGTGGTCAGGCACCAATGTCATCGCAGCCTGCGTCGGCGTCGCACATCGATGATCAGCCACCAACTCCGCCACCGTGGTATCCGTTTCATGTCCAATGGCTGCAACGATCGGCAACTGGCAATCAAACACCGCGTCCGCCACGATTCGTTCGTTAAACGCCCAGAGGTCTTCAATCGATCCACCACCACGGGTGAGAATGATCGCATCAATGCCGAGCGATTCACCCTGTTCACTGATGACCCGTAACGCCCGCGCGATCTCCGGCGCCGCAGCGTCGCCCTGCACACGGACATCAAAATGCAGCAACTCGCATCCTGCCCAGCGTCGGTGCGCGGTGTTGATCACGTCCTGCAATGCTGCAGCGGATCGGCTTGTCACCACTGCAATCCGCTGACACATCGTTGGCAACGGTTTCTTGCGGTATTCATCCATATACCCCAGTTCACGCAGTTCCGCGATCATGGCCTGGAGTTGTTGTTCGAGTGTGCCCTGGCCGACCTGTTCGATTTTATCGACATAGATTTGCAGCGAGCCTTGGCCTTCGAAGAAGTCCACCTTGCCGGTGATGACGACTTGCATGCCATCGCGGACGGGGAAATTCACACGTCGAGCATTGGAGGCAAAACAGACACAGCGAAGTGCAGCGCCTTGGTCTTTGATACTGAAAAACCAGTGCGTGCGATTGGAGAGATTGCTGATTTCCCCGACGATGCGAATCTTGCCAGGGATCGCCATGGTCAAGACTTCCTTGACCAGCGAAGCAGCCTGCGTCACCGACAACGGCGGATCAGCCTTGGCCTGTTTGCTGGCAAGCTTCTCCGGCTCGTCATCGGGCGAATTGAACATGGAGTCGAATGGGAGTTGGGACATAATGGTTATTTTACTTCAAACTCAAACCATTTTGTTTAAACCGCCAAGACGCCAAGTGCGCCAAGATCAGAAAGAGATTCATTTCAAAAATCACACACGATTTTCCGTCTCTCTTAACTTGGCGTTCTTGGCGTCTTGGCGGTAAAAAAAATCACATCTCAATTTGCGTCCCCGCGGCAATGCCGTCGAGGAACCAGAGTAGTTCGCCGTTGTACATCTCGGGGTTAATGCCGGTGATGGGGAACTTGCGGACATCGGGCTTTCCGGTGGCAAACTCGGCGGAGACCTGTTTGAGCATGTCGGTTTTCTTGGCGCCCACGGCTAAGACTACGATGCGACCGGCATTGTTCAGTAACGGGTAGGTCATGGTCACACGATCCGGCGGGGTGACCTTGGGGCCGGCGTTGACGACGATCCATTTGTCTTCGACTTCCTGTGCATCGGTCCCCGGGAAGAGCGATGCGGTGTGCCCGTCATCACCCATGCCCAGTAACACGAAATCCAGTCGACCATCCGGCAGCAACTCACGAAGCGCTTGCTCATAGGGTGTTGCCGGATCTTCATCCATCACAGGCATGGGATGCACATTCCGCTTGGGGATTGGTACGTGATCGACCAGCGTTTCACGGATCATCTTGAAGTTATTCTTCTCGTTGTCCTCGGGCACGCGACGTTCATCGACAATCCAGACGTGCATCTTCTGCCAGGGGATGGCACGAAAGCGAATGTCGGTCACTAACCGTATGTAAAACGGCTCGGGTGTCGAACCGCCAGAGAGAGCGATGTGACAAACATCCCGTTTGCCCACCGCATCGTTGGCGGTGTTGAGCAGGATACCACCGAGGTCATCAAAAAGGTCATCGATTTCTTTTTGAACGATGACATGGCCGGGGAGTTTGAGGAGTGAGTCTTGCATTTTTTATCAGGGATTAGTGAATAGGGAATAGGGAGTAGGGAAAGGCACGCAAGCGTTTTTCGTCACTCCCGCGCAGGCGGGAGTCCAGTGGAATTTGCAAGTGTTAACGACATGCCACTGGATTCCCGCCTGCGCGGGAATGACAAAATATCATGCCTTTTCCTACTCCCTAATCACGATTCCCTACTCCCTCTCCTTACTTGGGATTATGCCAGTATCGGTTGCTCTGAGCCATGAGGATGTCGGCTGCTGACGGTCCCCATGTGCCTGCTGCATAGTTTGGTAAATCGAATTGTGGGTTGTCATTCCAGTAATCAAGTACCGGTTGCACGGCATGCCAGGCACACTCGATTTCGTCACGGTGTTTAAACAGCGTTTGATCACCTAGCATCACGTCATAAAGCAAAGTCGAATAACCATCCGGCGGCTGGGCGTTCCATTGCTTCACGTAGTCAAAGTCCAGTTCCACATCCTTGACCGCCAACCGGTGACCGGGGACTTTGCCTTCGAAACGAATGCGGATGCCTTCGTCGGGCTGGACATTGATGACAATCTGGTTGGCCTTACGCTGCTTGGCCATGTCGCGGAAAAGAATGTGTGGGGTCGGCTTGAAGTAAAGCACGATGTTGGTGACCTTCTTGGCCATCGCTTTACCGGATCGCAGGTAAAACGGCACGCCACCCCACCGCCATGTGTCAACGTACATTTTCATCGCAGCATAGGTGTCGCATTGACTTTCCGGGTCCACGCCTTCGGTGTCGCGATAAGCCTTGATGACCTTGCCTGCCAGTTGACCATCACCATACTGACCACGCACCGCGATGTTGGGCACATCGTCATACTTGGGAACGCGCATGGCTTTGAAGATTTTGATTTTCTCAGTCCGGATGTCTTCAGCCTTGAGACTGACGGGTGGTTCCATGGCCATGACCGAGAGCACCTGAAGTAGATGGCTTTGGACCATGTCACGCATCGCCCCGCCGGTGGGTCCGTCGTAGTAGGCACCACGCGACTCCACGCCCACGGTCTCGCTGGCGGTGATCTGCACGTGGTCGATGTAGCTTTGATTCCAGATGGGCTCAAAAATCGCATTGGCAAAGCGAAGCACCATCAGGTTCTGCACCAACTCTTTACCCAGGTAATGATCGATGCGGTAGATTTCGGTTTCTTCAAATACGTTTGCCAACACACTGTTGAGATGCGTAGCAGATTTGGGGTCCGAGCCGAAGGGTTTTTCGACAACGATACGCTGCCAGGGCTTTTGCTTGCGATCCAGCGAGCAGTAGCGTTTGCCTTCGGTGACCATCTCGGCAGCGGAGATATTGTTGATGGTGGGCTCGAAGAACTGCGGTGCCATCGACAGATAGAACAGGACATTCTCGCCAGTCTTGTGTTCCTCTGCCAACGCCTTGAAACGTTGCTTCATGTCACCGTAGTCGCCGATCTTGGTGGAGTCAGCAGCATGATAATGAATGTGCTTGGCAAACTCGTTCCAGGATGCGGAGTCTGAATAGTTGTCGGGCTTGAACTCGAAAAGCTTCTGCCTGAAGTCATCATCGCTGAACTCCGTACGACTGACGCCGACGATGGCAAAATGCGAGGGCATCTGCTTTCGGGTGTACAGATCAAACAAAGCAGGAATGAGTTTACGCTTGGTCAAGTCCCCGGACGCGCCAAAAATGACGATCATGCAAGGATGCAGTTGGTCTTTATTTTCCATCATGGCCCCTATCAAACAACAAACCAGCTTGCGCTGCAAGCGGGTATACACAACATTGTGTCAAAAGAATATTTACACTGATTACAAAGACAGGTTAACGTCGCCCCAAAGCCACACTCAGGACCATCAGATCCGCGGGTGTGATCCCTGCCAAACGTGAAGCTTGTCCCATCGTGCGAGGACGGAATTTATCGAGCACTGCCTTGGACTCATTCCGCAAACCGACCACGGCGTTGTAGTCAAAATGCTCAGGCAGTTGGACTTTTTCCTGTTGACGCAAACGCTCAATATCGCGCGTCTGACGATCAAGATACCCGTCATACATCACTTCTGCCAATACATGATCAAGTAACATCGGGTATCGGGAAAATATTTCACCTTCCGGGCCGGTGGCTCGGTCGGTCAACCATTGACGATTGACTTCCGGGCGCTTGCACCAGTCAATGAGTCGCATGCCTTGATAAGCGGTCCTGGTGAGTGTCTGCTTGATGGCATCGACGGTCTGCTGGCGATGCTCAAAATGCTCCCAACGGGCGTCATCCACCAACCCCAAATCCCGGCCAATGGGTGTCAAGCGATCCGCTGCATTGTCCGACCTGAGTTGCAAACGAAACTCGGCACGGCTGGTGAACATACGGTACGGTTCGCGCGGTGTCTTGGTGATCAGGTCATCCATCATCACACCCAGATAACACTGATCGCGACCAAAGCGAATCTCATCTTTGCCCTGCATGTATCGCACGGCATTTAACCCTGCAATGAGTCCCTGGCCCGCAGCTTCTTCGTAACCGGATGTACCATTGATCTGCCCCGCCAGAAAGAGTCCGTGGATGGACTTGGTCATGCAGGTCGCATCAATCTGGTGCGGCCAGACCATGTCGTATTCCACCGCGTAACCGTACTTGAGAATCTTTGCATTCTCACAACCGGGTAGGTTATGGACGATGACATCCTGCACATCGCGGGGCAGAGAAGTCGATATGCCGTTGCAGTAAATCTCGTTGGTTTCCAGCGATTCAGGCTCTAGGAACACGTGATGCGATTGGCGATCACTAAAGCGCATCACCTTGTCTTCAATACTCGGGCAATAGCGTGGGCCGACACTGCCCTTTTCGATCTGACCGTTAAATAGCGGCGCCCGATCGAGGTTGGCTTTGATGTGTTCGTGACTGTCCGCACAGGTTTCCGTGATCCAGCAACAGACCTGCTTCTGCGGTGGGAAGCTGGTGATGTCCGTCATGTCCGAAAACGGCTGAGGTTGTTCGTCACCGGGCTGTTCTTTGAGAGTGTCAAAGTTGATCGACTCCGCTGCAAGGCGAGGCGGCGTGCCGGTTTTCAGACGCCCCAGTTCCAGACCGAGCTTGGTGAGATTGCTGCTAATGCCCTCAGCAGAACCTTCATCCACGCGTCCGCCTTGTGTTTTGGCTTCACCGGTGTGCATGAGTCCACGCATGAAGGTGCCGGTGGTGAGGATGACGGCAGCGGTGTTGAGGGTTTGATTGTTAATGCCCTGAGCCGGGTTGGAGTAGATCACGCCATGGGTCTTGCCGTCTTCGACGAGGATGTCATCGACGACGCCCTGGATGAGCTGGATATTACTTCGCGTTTTAAGCAGTCGCTGGACTTCCCGGGCGTAGGCATATTTGTCACTCTGGCAACGCGGGCCACGCACTGCCGGTCCCTTGGAGGCATTGAGGATGCGGAACTGAATGCCGGTGTTATCCGCAGCGATTCCCATGAGTCCGCCCAAGGCGTCGATCTCGCGGACAATCTGCCCCTTGGCCAGGCCGCCGATCGCCGGGTTACAGCTCATCGCCCCGATTTTGTCGACTTCCATGGTGATCATGGCAACGCGCACACCAAGATTGGCACACGCCCAGGCAGCTTCGCTACCGGCATGTCCCCCACCAATCACCATAATGTCAACGTCCTGGGCGGGCATAGACGGAGGATTATACAACAAAATTAAGCTTGAGATTAACGCGAAGGCACGAAGGTCGCAAAGGACACAAAGAAAAGACAAAATCATTTTTTACAAACCAGATTTCGGCCAACGTCCGTATTCCCAACATCAGAAATCAAACTTAAAGATGCTTTTTTCTGTCTTCGCGACCTTCGTGTCCTTCGCGCCTTCGCGTTAACAACCAACAATCAAATTGCCATCCAATCTCTGTTATCATGGAGCACATGAATGAAATGGATTTCGACAATAACCCTCTGCCGCCGGTGGAGGAAGTGGACCCGTTATTGGAAGGCTTGACGGCACCGCAGGTTGAAGCGGTGACGCACGTGGATGGGCCGATGCTGGTGCTTGCCGGTGCAGGCTCAGGCAAGACGCGCACCATCACCCGCCGGATCGCGTACCTGGTCCAGCGGTGTGACATTGCACCATGGAACGTGCTTGCCATCACCTTCACCAACAAGGCTGCAGGCGAGATGCGTGAACGTGTCGGCCAACTGCTCACTGAGCGACAAGCCAACGCGGTGATGATTGGTACGTTCCACAGTCTATGCAGCCGGATACTCCGCAAGTATGCAACGACGTTAAATCTCTCGCCGTCCTTTACGATTTACGACACGTCCGATCAGACGCGCGCGATGAAACAGGCGTTAAGTGATTTGAATATGAACTCAAACCACTTCCCGCCGGGCAAGATGCTACACACCATCTCCGGTGCAAAAAATGAACTCATCGGCCCCGAAGACTTCGCCAAGTCCGCACATGATTTCTTTTCCAAGAAAGCCGCTGCTGCCTACGAAAAGTACCAGGCAATTCTCACCAAAAATAAGGCCCTGGACTTTGATGATCTGATTCTCCAGACCGTCAAGCTCATGAAGTTTTTCCCTGCTGCGCTCGACGAACTTCAGGAACGATTCAAGTACATCCTCATCGACGAATACCAGGACACCAACCACGCGCAGTTCATCCTGGCTCACAGTCTGGCGCACAAGCATGGCAACCTCAATGTCACCGGTGACCCGGACCAATCCATTTACGGCTGGCGTGGCGCGAACATCAAAAACATTCTCGAGTTTGAGCAGTACTATCCCAAAGCCAAGATCGTCAAGCTCGAACAGAACTATCGGTCGACGCAGTTGATCCTTGCTGCTGCCGACCACTTGATTCAGAACAACTCTGAACGCAAACACAAAGCGCTTTGGACGGAGAACGAAAAAGGTGCTCCAATCCATTGCTATGCCTGTTCGGATGAACGCCACGAAGCCAAGGTGGTGGTCGATGAATTTGAAAAACTCAAAGTCGAACTGGGCCTGGCATGGAGTGATTTCGCAGTCTTTTACCGCACCAATTCTCTCTCGCGTGTGATTGAAGACCAGTTGCGTAACCGCGCGATCCCCTACCAGATCGCCCGAGGCACTGCATTCTTTGACCGCAAGGAAATCAAGGATGCCTGTGCGTATCTGCGAGCTATCGTCAACCCCGATGACGAAGTGAACCTGCTGCGAATCGTGAATATGCCCCCGCGTGGGATCAGTGATGCGACCGTCAAAGCGTTACAGGTCCACAGCGTGGCATCGCACATCCCCGTCTACGAACTGATGCGACAAGCTGAAGTCGTGGCATCGCTTAACAGTCGCGCGGTCAACAGTGTCAAAAAGTTCGCAGCGTTGCTCGATCAATGGCGGATGAAGCTCGAACAAGGCACTTGCGATGATTCACTCCGACAATACGTCGAAAACATTCTCCGCGAATCCGGTTTGGAAGAGCGATACCGCAATGATAATTCCGACCCCGATGGTGACCGCATTGAAAACCTTGGCGAATTGATCAGCTCGGTTCAACAATTTGAAAATGATCAGGTCACCGACTTTGATGCCCAGACCACCGAGGTCTCCGGCTTGTCTCTGATGGAGAAAATGCTTGCTTACCTCGAACAGGTTGCACTCGTCAGCGATACCGACAGCATTGAGCAGGACGAAGGTTGTGTGACGTTGATGACATTGCACGCTGCCAAAGGATTGGAGTTCCCGGTGGTTGCCATGCTGGGGATGGAAGACGGGTTACTGCCTCACGAACGATCGCTTCAGGAACGTACGATTGAGGAAGAACGTCGCCTGTGTTTCGTTGGGATCACGCGTGCGATGCGCGTGTTGCTACTGACCAATGCCCGGTTCCGCACGGTGTTTGGCAAATCGTCTTCCACCATCCCAAGTCGTTTCCTCACCGAGTTACCGCGTGAACTCATGGAAACCAATAACATCGCAGACCAAGGCGATCGCGTTGGCAGCTTTGGCGGTGGCATCAAATCCGAAAGCGAAGATCCATTCCTTGAAGAATACCCACCGGGTACCATGGTCCGCCATCCTCAGTTCGGGTTCGGCAAGGTGATTCAGGTGCGCTCCAGTGGCGCTCACACCCGCGCGACCATCGGCTTTGAACGTGCAGGCGTTAAAACGTTGATCCTGCAATATGCCCGGTTGGAAGTAGTGGATTTCTGACAACCATCTCAATGGCTGAACCACAGAGTCACAGAGACGCTGAGCCAGAAAAGAGTTTGTTAAAAACTCTGGTTTTCTGATTTTCATGTAAACAAAGTTCCATATTGATTCGTAGTATCCAGCAGGTGGTGATCCATGAAACGAACCCGAATCAAAATCTGTGGCTTTACGGATGCGAACCCTGCGTTGGCAGCAGTCGAAGCTGGCGCTGATGCGATTGGTCTTAATTTCGTAGGCAAATCGCCGCGTATGGTCACGGTTGAAAAAGCACAAATCATCCTCAAGGCTTTGCCTGCCTTCGTTCAACCTGTCGCGTTGTTTTGTGATGCATCGACGGAACAGATCATCTCAACCACCAGGGAACTGGGTATCCGAACGGTGCAGTTGCATGGCCAGGAACCGTTGAGTTTTGCCAGCTACCTGTCCCCTCTTCGGATCATCAAGGCTTTGCCGTTTGATGACAAATTTGGTCATGAAGTCGATGTCTGGGCAGAACGCTGTGACAATCTGGCGGGCATCATTGTCGACGCGCCCCCCAAGGACGGCTTGACCGGTGGGACGGGTGTTGCGATCGACTGGGATAAACTCGCAACCATGAAGCAAAAGCATTGGCCTCCCTTGATACTCGCAGGCGGACTCACGCCGGAGAATGTGGGTCAGGCGATTGCCAAGGTCAAACCCTATGGTGTGGACGTTGCCAGCGGCGTGGAAGTTGAGCGTGGGGTTAAAGACGAAAATCTGATCAAGCAATTCTGCGATGCTGTTTACGCTGTCCAAATCTGACAGCGACTTCTTTATCATTCTTGCGTTGGGGGACAATTCAATGGATGCGATCAGTCAGGCAAGGGACGCTGGCGTAGTGCTCGATGAGCAGAACCGAATTGACGAAGACCTGCCTTGCATTGGATGCGGCTACCTGCTGCGGAGTATGTCGCCCGACGGCGACTGCCCGGAATGTGGCAAAGCCGTGGGTCAGACCACCCAAATCCAAAGGCTGCGACGCTACCCCGAAAGCTGGCTTAAGCAGATGCGGTTGGGACTGGGATGCATCCAGATCACCTGCATCACGTTTGCAGCAGCGATCCTGCTTTTTGCCATCAATCTCCAGCAAAACATGCGCATGGCGGCGTCGGCGTCATTGACCGTGGTGGACATCCTTTTTGTCTGCAGCCTCTTCCCCGGGATGGCAGGTTTCCTGTTACTCACGCAACCCTACCAAACCGACGAATCAAAATTCAGTACTCGGAGGCTGGCACGATTCATGACCGCTACAAGCATCATCGCTTTTGTTGCCTGTCTGCTGATCCCCAAGCTGATGGACCATCTGGGTATGTTTGAAACACTGGGCATCATCACCACATGGTTTGCAATCGGTGCCTGTGCGATGCTTTGGCATGCGTCATCCATTGCCAGGATGATCCCACATAAACGCATGTCAAATTTCAGTCGTTGGCTGAGTTTGGCAACCTTGCTGTTTCTGGTCTTATGCGGGATTTACAGCGGGTATCTGTCGACGAGTCTGAATATGACCAAGGCCCCCATCGGCATGCGAACACTGCTTTACAACGTCGGACCGATGATTGGTGCAATCGTGCTGATTGTCATCTGCGGGGTGTATCTGATTCTGCTTAAGTGGTACCGCAATCGCTTTGCTGAAGCCTTGAATCAGAATCAATCTTCACCAACACCAATGCAGCCAGCGTGATGATTGTTTGGATGTTGAACAAGTTAAAGTCGAATCGATAAAACTACTGGACGACTTTCCCGCCGTAGGCCTGCCACATTTCAATCCCGCCACGGAAGTCGTAGACGTTCTCATATTTCAAAGCCAGCAGTTTTTTGGCTGCTGCCGGGGAGAGATACTCCGTCCAACCGGTTGCATAGACCACGATGTCCGTCGCTTCTGCCAGGCGTTCATCACCGGGGCGCAGGTCGGGGATGCTGATATTGATCGCACCAGGGATATGCCCTTGAGCGTAGCGTTCAGCCGATCGCACATCGACGATCACAAGCGTGCGTTTGGGGTCCGCCTTCATTTTCAGAAACTCAGGATACTCCAATTGTGATAGATCCTGATCACTGGTTTTGGGTTCGGACTGACAGCCGGTGAGCATGCCAAGGGTGAGTGATAACGAAAACAGACCGACGAGAAACATGGTGCGATAATTCAAGGCGTCCCTCCTGCCAGAGGCAGTTTTACTATCCATTAGAACCTGTAAGTGAACATGTTAGCAGGTTCGACATGGCTTTGTGAAGTCATCTATGAATCAGGACGATGTAAAGACAGACTTGTCTATGTTGATGGCAATTCGTTGCCAGTTTCTACCCGTCAATCAAAAAGGGGACCCGGGGGAGAATTTTTTGTGCCCAATTCACAAAGCCAACGCCCTGTCGATGCCATGATCGCCCGTCTGTTGTACCAATTGCCCCTGTATCAGGCATGGGATGAAATCCAGCTACCTGATGATCTCAAAGAAACGCTCGATGCATCCGACCAGCAACGATTGATGTGCATCGTGGCCTACTCGCTCAAACAACTGATGCTTCGCGATGAAGCCACAGAGCAAAATGACTGCGCATAAATTCCGCCTTGTTTGTATTTGATCCCAATCATTATCAGACATCCTCTCTGAAAGCTGGCTATGTCCAATAACCAGCTATACACCCGCAAAAAACTTTGAAGAACTTACTCCAGTTTGCCTTAAGCAGGTCCCGGAATATGTCGACCGTATCATCTGTGCGGATTATTCGGATTGATCCGCCAAGGGAACCAGACATGAGTACGCACCCCCTGCCATTTAGCCAAGCCTCAAGCCTTGCCCCGGACTGTCGGCATTACCGTGGTGATAAGCCATGCTTTGCCAACCGTCTTTGCGGTGGTTGCGATCACTATGCTCCCTACGATGCTCGCATCTGCATTATCAAACTCGGTGCGTTGGGTGACGTCGTTCGGACCCTGTGTATTTTGCCTGAACTGCGCTGCCAGTATCGCAATGCTCAGATCACCTGGATCACCAAGCCCAATGCTGCACGCATGCTGGCGGGACATCCAGACATTGATCGCCTGCTGGTGTTTGACGCGATGAACGCAATGACACTGATGCGTGAAGAATTTGATCTGATGATCTGCCTGGACAAGGAAGCTGAACCAGCAGGTTTGGCAATGAGTATCCAAGCCAAGAAAAAACTGGGCGTCGGACTGAGCAGTCATGGCACGCCGATCCCGCTGAATGACGAAGCGGTAAGTTACTTTGAACTTGGCTTATCTGACGATCTGAAATTCAACCTGAATACCAAGACCTACCAAGAGCTTGTCTACAGTGCTTTTGGTTGGCAATACAACAAACAACGATACACCCTCCCGTTGGACGCTGATGAACGTGCGATGCATGTTTCGCGTCTGAGTGAACGAGGATGGGATCAAGCACGCCCGACATTGGGAATTAATGTTGGCGCGGGCAAAGTATTTGCTAACAAGATGTGGCCTGCTGGGAAACAGGCTGCATTAATCCAGGAGCTCAAAGCTCTTGAACCTGGCTTACAGGTTCTGCTCCTGGGTGGTCCGGACGAACGGCCGATCATCGACGAGATTATCAGAAAGCTCGATCTCGCAGGTGCATCAGAAGGCGTGTTCGACGGAGAGACGCATCACAAGGAACCGGCATTTGTTGCGTTGGTTGACTTGTGCACTGTGCTGCTGAGCGGGGATACCATGGCCATGCATGTTGCCATCGCGTTGGAGAAAGGCGTGGTGGTTTTGTTTGGTCCGACCTGTCAGCAGGAAATCGCCCTTTATGGGCAGGGAGAAAAACTTGTAGCAGATGTGGCTTGTGGCCCCTGTTACAAGCGGACTTGTGATCAGGGTGACGTTTGTCTTGACGCTGTCGAGATGGACGATGCCGTGAAAGCGGTCCGACGTGTACTTCAGCAGAGACTTGCAGGCCAAGGCGTGAGCAAGGCGCGGGAGCTGTCGCTTCCGGTGCTTCGTTATCGCCAGGCCGGCTAAGCAAGTTTCAAGCTGTCCGTGCGCGTGGAGGTGGAGAAAGGAAGGAACTCGATGTTCGAGGAAACGTTTCGCATGAAACACATGCTGTTTCTAGCTTGTGCGACGATCTTGGGAGGCCTGGGCGCGATTTATCATCCGTTCTGGGGCATTCTCCTGTACTACACCCTCGCGGTGCTTCGTCCCCAATACTTGTGGGAATGGGCCCTGCCGATGGAGTTGCGTTGGTCGTTGTTTGCCTCGGTGATTGTGTTCGTGAGTTTGCTGATCAATGCAGGCCGCGGCTTTTTCCGCATGCGCTTTCATCTGATGCCCTGTCTGATTCTTTTCTACTGCCTGTTACTGATGAGCAGTATGCTCAATGCCTACTTCCCGCAGACCGCCCAGCATTGGGGCATTGAGTATGGCAAGATCATGCTCATGGCCTTGATTGCCAGCCTGATCATCGACCGCCTTTGGCAGATCCGTGTGATGTACTCGATGATCATGGTGACCATTGGCTATGTGGCCTGGGAAATCAATTATCTGTACCTGGTTGAAAATCGTCTGGACATTTATCACCACGGCTATGGTGGTCTGGACAACAACGGTGCAGGCCTGATGCTTGCCATGTGTATCCCGTTTGCCTATGCCTTTGCCATGAACGCCAAGAACTGGATCTTGAAACTCGGTTGCTGGTTCATCGCCATTCTGATGCTCCATGCAACCATGATGAGTTACTCCCGTGGTGCCATGTTGTCGGTCATCGTGGGGATTGTCTGGCTTCTGATCAATCACCGTCCGCGTATCCAGGCAGGCGTCATTCTCCTGCTGCTGGTAATGCTTGTGCCTGCTTTGGCGGGTCAGGAAATTCGTAATCGGTTCCTGTCGACCGCTGAATATCACGACGACCGCAGTGCCCAATCCCGTTTTGACAGTTGGTCAGCCGGTTGGGAAATTGCTATGGAAAATCCGTTTACTGGTCATGGCATTCGTAACTCCAAGTTCTTCATTCAGAACTACGGTGCAGATAAAGTCGGTCGTACGATTCACAGTCAGTACATCCAGATTGCTGCAGACAGTGGTGTGATTGCGATGCTCACCTATATCGCGATTCTGGGTACCGCTTTCTATAGTCTCCGTAAAAGTCGCAAGCACTGCATGGAGTATGTAAACAACTTCAAGCCACGCGGACCGGACGATGAACCTGACAATCTGACGCTTCAGACGATCATGCTCAGCCGTGGCTGTGAAGCCTCCCTGCTCATCTTCGCCTTTGGTGCCATCTTCCTGTCCGTGGAAGTGGTGGAACTGCCCTGGTTATTGATGGTGCTCGCATCGGTGATGCCGCACATCACCCAGCAACATATCGCACACCTCAGTGGTAGTCACGCTCATGCCTCCGAAGATGCACTGGTCCATGCACACAAGAAGATTCAGAACCTTGATAACCCGCCCATTTCAGGCCCGATGCCTGAACTGATTCGAGGACTTATTACGCCATGACCACACTCAACGTCAACATCAATGCTCAACTGGCTCGCACCGTCGCTTACACACAAAAGCTCAAGGACAAGCCCCGTCGCTTCAAGCCCTTGGCCTGGGTCGCAGCCTCCATCGACTTCGTCGCCCGTGGCACGTTCTACATGTGGCGTAACCGTCGGTACCTGAGCACTGCCAAGTTGATGAACATGGCGTTGGTCAACCTTCAGTTCCAGTTCAAAACCGAGCATGTCTATGGCATGCCCTACAAACTCAAAATTGAGTCGACCAATATCTGTAACACCAAATGCCAACTCTGCCCCACCGGGCTGGGCATTCAAGGTCGGCCCAAGGGTTCGATGACTTTTGATCAATACAAAACACTGATCGATCAAACCAAGCGCACCCTGCTGAGTTTGGACCTGTCCATGTGGGGTGATCCGCTGATCGTCCCGGATATTTACAAGATGATCCGCTATGCCCATGACCGTGGCGTGTGGACCTACATCAGTTCCAATCTCCATGCCTTCAAACCCGGTAAAGGTCAGGCCAAGGCATTGGTGGAATCGGGACTCGACCTGTTCACCTGTTCACTGCATGGCGCGTCGCAGGAAACCTACGAATGTTACCAACCGGGCAAGACGCTTGAGGACTCGATTGAGAAGATCAAGCACATTGTTGCCACCCGCGATGCCATGGGTTCAACCACGCCACAAATTCAACTGAACTTCGTGGTCACCAAAAAGAACGAACACGAAAAAGAAGCCTTCCAGCAGTTGGCCGACGAGTTGGGTTGCAAAGCCGTCTTCTCCACCGCATCACTGAACATTCGCTTCCAGGACAAGGATCAGAAGCTTCAGCCATTAGGCTTAGCCCCCGATCTGCTGGAAAAGAAAATCAAGGATCACATCGAAGAATGGATTCCTGAGGATAGCAATTACACCTTGCCTCAGTACCGCGACATCGTCGAAGACAAACCGGTGAAAAGCGAAGACTACAACGGCAAGAAACCCATGAACTGTGACTGGCCCTGGCGGATGAGCGTCATCAACTGGGACGGTGAAGTCTCCACCTGCTGTGGCAGCTTCGAACAGGCTGATGACATGGGCAATGTGTTTGAACATGGATTCAAAAAAATCTGGAACGGCGAAAAATATCGCAATGCTCGTCGGAGCTTCAAACACAAACTCACGGATGAACAAAGTAAAGACAATCCCTGTGCCAACTGCCCGGGATTCATGCTTTGAAATACCAAGGGAATAGTGATTAGGGAATAGAGTTAAGACACAGAAAACAGAAAAACATACGGACGAAAAGACTAGTCCCTGAAAATAAAAAACGGGTCCGGCAACCTGAAGTGACTATCAAACCCCGCGCCACGATGGCGGTCATGGGGAAAGCTCAAGAAACCAGCCCATCGCTCAATCGTGAGCATGGGTCTGGTTTTTCAAGAACCGGAGCCTCGACAATGTACACCATGCCACTGCACCTGATTAAACCCAATCCTGATGCTCCCAAAGTGCTTCACGTTCGCGTCATTGCCAACAGTGGTGGTGGTCCGGACAAAACCATCATCCGAAGTAGCCAGTATCTGGATCCCATGCGTTACAGCATGCAGACGGCCTACATCCACCCCAAGGGTTGCAAAGATTTTCAGACCTTCAAGAAACAGGCAACCAAACACCGCTGCCAACTCATTGAAATACCCGAGTCCGGTCCGGTGGACATGCGGACTTACCGAACGTTACTGCGAATCTGCCAGGATCAGAACATCGACATCTGGCATGGTCACGACTACAAGTCCAACCTGCTTGGCCTGCTCATCGCACGCAAATGTCCTCGTCTCAAACTCGTCACCACCGTGCATGGTTGGACTGGTGAGACTTGGCGAACCAAGTTATACACCCATGTCGACAACGCCTGTCTCAAACGCTATGACCAGGTCGTGGTCGTGAGCCCCAAGCTTTACGAACACTGTAAAGACAAGCTCAAAATCGATAGTTCCAAACTCACCTACATCCCCAACGCCATCCGCCCCGAAGAGTATCCGCAAACGCATACACAAGCCGAAGCGCGCAAGGAACTGGACATCCAGACGAATCGCAAAGTCATTGGCGTCGTCGGGCGATTGAGCGTCGAAAAAGGCGTGGACCGTGCGATTGACATGATTGCCAAACTCTCACACTGCGAGTTGCATCTGATTGGTGACGGCCCCGAACGCAAGAACCTTGAGAAGCAGGCATCCGATCTGGGTGTCAGTGATCGCGTGCGTTTCTGGGGTTGGCAGACGTCATCCCAATTGTTCTACCAAGCCATGGACATGCTGCTCTTACCCTCACACACCGAGGGCTTACCCAACGTGGTCCTCGAAGCGATGACGATGACCATCCCCGTTGCAGCAACGGACGTCGGTGGCGTGCGTGATCTGCTTGATGACGGGCGATGTGGCATGATCCTGCCAACCGAGCAACCTGCTGCCTGGTCCAACATGATTCAGGGCTATCTGGAAAACCCAGACCAACTCCAGCAGATCGCCCTGCTGGCACGTCAACGCATTCTCACACATTTTACGTTTGAGTCCCGCATGCAGCGCATGATGCGTGTGTATGACAAACTGGGATTAAACTCCCAAACCGCCAAGCAAAAAGCAGCTTGATTTACAGTACAAATTTACTCAGATCTTCGTCTTCCACAATCGCGGTCACCTGTTCACGCACGAATGCTTCGGTCACCGTGAAGGTTTGGTCACCGTTGGCAACGCGCTCCGGCGCATCGAAATTCACTTCTTCAAACACCTTCTCGACAATCGTCATCAAGCGGCGAGCACCGATGTTCTCCAGACTGGTGTTGGCTTTTTCAGCCAGTTCGGCGATGGCGTTAATCGCTTCGTCGTCAAATGTCACTTCCATACCTTCCACGCCAAGAAGTGCCTGCTGCTGCTTGGTCAGAGCATTATCCGGCTCGGTGAGAATGCGGACAAAGTCTTCACGCGTCAAAGCGGCAAGTTCCACGCGAATGGGGAATCGGCCTTGGAGCTCAGGCATCAAATCACTAACCGATGCAACGTGAAACGCACCGGCTGCAACAAAAAGAATGTGATCCGTATGAACACTGCCATAGCGGGTATTGACCACGGAACCTTCCACGATGGGGAGCAGGTCACGCTGAACACCCTGTCGTGAAACATCGGGACCGCCCTGCTTACCACCACCGCTGCCGACAGCGATTTTGTCGATTTCGTCGAGGAAGACAATGCCACTATTTTCCGTGCGATTGATCGCTTCGGAGGTGATCTTGTCTTTGTCCAGCAGCTTATCGGTTTCCTGTTCAATGAGCACTTCACGTGCTTCCTTGACCGGCAACTTGCGCGTCTGAGATTGCTCAGGGATCATGCGCTCAAACATGTTGGCCATGTCCGGGTCCATCTGATCCAACCCCATGCTGGCAAACATCACCGACGTCTGGGGCTTACTGCTGATGGTCAATTCAATCTCACGTTCATCCAAACGCCCGGCAGTCACCTGTTCAAGCAGACGCTTACGCGTGTGCTGACGGCGTTCTTCGGACTGTTCAACGGGAACGTAACCACTGTTACCTTTTACATCACTGTTAAAACCAGGCAAGAGTAAATCGACAATGCGCTCGTTGGCCGAGTCCGTTGCTTTGAGTCGGACTTCCTCTGCCATCTCTGCACGGACCATGTTGATCGCCTGATCCAGCAGGTCGCGGATCATCGATTCGACATCGCGGCCGTGGTAGCCGACTTCGGTGAACTTGCTGGCTTCGATCTTGATAAACGGCGCGCCGGTGAGTTTGGCAAGACGCCGGGCGATCTCGGTTTTACCGCACCCCGTTGGACCGATCATGATGATGTTCTTGGGATAGACTTCACGGGCAAGATCTTCGTTGAGTTGACGACGACGCCAACGGTTGCGAATGGCCACAGCAACGGCGCGCTTGGCTCCATTCTGACCAATGATGTATTTGTCCAACTCACTGACGATCTGCTTGGGCGTCATGCCACCTTTGCTGTCGGTGGTTGCAGGTATGTTTTCCAGTTGTTTATTCATGGTTGCTTCGGGCATCTTGCTTTAAGCCTCATGCTGTTTGAATCAATGTTAATCGTTGCTACACCCCGGGAACATCACAGGATGCAAGCACACGGTAGGCCCCATATGTTAACAATTGTTGATCATGTTGCGTTGACATTGGAACTTTCTGCTATTCAAAAGCGTCAAAGCTGTTGTTAACATGGTTTTATTAAGGTTTCCGATTAAAAACCGTAACGATGTACTCTTTAACCGCCAAAAGGGTCGATAGACATGTTCGATTTTCACCGTTTGTCGCTCAAGCTCTGCTTGTTGCTGTTTCTTCTTTCAATCACACCAGGTACGACTTGCTGGGCACTCACCGGGGCAGCCATCCCCGATAATGAGCAACTGCAGGAGACTGTAACATTTGAGCCGCTGCCGATGGCCGAGAATGTGCACGTGGTGGACCTGAGTAACAAAATGCCCCCCATCGGTTACCAGACCATGAACGATTGCACCGCCTGGGCACTGGCACGCGTCAAGAGTTATCACGAAGTATTGGACCAGGGATGGAAGCCGGATACGCCCAACCATATTTTTTCACCACGATTCATTTACAACCAGATCAACCGTGGCAAAGACAAAGGTTCGAGCCCGATCCTGGCTGCCAAGCTGCTTTACGATGTCGGTGCGGCAACACTGCAAACCTGCCCGTATATCCCAAAGGATTTTCTGACCCCGCCAACCGAGTTGGCCATGGGAGAAGCAAAGCAGTACAAGATTCGTGATATTGCGATTCTCAAGAACATCAAACAGATTCACCTTGCCCTGGAACAGAACGAACCGGTGATCATCGGGGCGCGCGTCACGCCTGCATTCTTCTCGGGAAACTTCGATATTTATGATGCCAAACGACACGCCAAAAGCATGAAAGAACGTGACGAAAGCCAACCCCACGCCAAGCATGCCATGGTGATCGTGGGGTTTGATGATGAGAAAAAAGCGTTTCTCATCGCCAACTCATGGAGCAAGCACTGGGGCCGACACGGCTACTGCTGGGTGAGTTACGATGTCATGGAAAACATCGATACCGCCCAAAGCAGCGAATCGTTTCTGTTCCTTGCCATGGTGATGTTTGACGTTCAACAGAATGTCCATGAAACGCCGGAGGAACAACCGCGTGTCAAGAATGATCGCATGGTTCGCTGGGGTTATGAACATGCAGGTTACAATGTCGAAAACAAGAAGCACAATTACAGGTACTACCTTCAACTTCGTGGCTCAGTCAAACAACTGGCTCCAGTGGCAAAAGTCCAATGGAACGTCCCCACCAGCAATGGTAATATCCAGTTAACCAGTGAGAATCCCAAGCAATATTTTCGAGTCTGGTCCTCAACACAATCTGCTTTTGCCAACGCCACCGCATTGGTCACCTTGCGTAACGGGCAAAAACACACGCAAAAGATCGCTCTGACTTTTTCACCCCCCACGGCCAGAGAACGTGATCTGAAACTCATCTACAACGATATTTTCAGTGGCAAGAACACCAACAACGTCGACGTCTGGCATGTGCTCCCACATATTCAGGGAAACGAAACGGATATCAGCGAACTGGCAAGCGTTACCTATTCTCTGGATGCTCCCGCAGGTGCCTATTCACCAAGAACATTTGAAGCGGATCGCTGGCCATTCAGCTTCCAAGGCACACTCTTTACTGGCAAACCATATCCAGTCAAAGCCCTGCTCCAATACAAAGATGGCAGTCAAGCCACATTGCGTGTTGAAGTTGATAAGTTCAATACCAAAGCCTTTTACGAACCACGCATTGAGTTTGAACACAGAGCGATCGGCCCTGATCAACCAGGCTATGCCTATGCTGTCTGGATGAACATGCCGGGGATGGATCAGACCAAGGTTGATTACGTGCAATGGGAACTCGATGGCTCACAAAACTTCCGTCAAAGCAAAGAAAGCTATGGCACATTTTTCAAGCCCAACATGCTCACCGGCTATGCAACACATGAATTTCGGGTTAAAGGAACGATCCACTACTACCCAGAGTACAAACGCCAAGCCGTCACACGTGAAGCCTGGATCACCCTGCCAGACGATGCGAAATATCCCAACGTCGATCGCATCGGCATCGTCAGTTACGATCAATACGCCGGTAGAAACGCGAGAAATGAACCCACATGGCTCGTGATTAACCGCCTGATTGGTGATCCTAAATCCATCGCAATTATCAAGTCCGTTAAACAATCCTATCTCGACGCATCAGGTAAAACCCATGAACTGAATCTCGACTACAAAGCCTATGCTGATCACCTTGCCTGGCAGGGTAATATCCACACACCCAGCACTAAGCTCGACATCAAAACCACCGTCACCTTCGAAGATGGGCATGTCACCGAACTATCGAATCAAATCCAAGCCAAAGCAAAAATCATCGACGACGTATATCTGTCAACAAAACGATGGCAAGCATTTAAACGAGTTGATGGTGACTATACCGATGTCATCGCAGGTGATTGGCAGGCACAATTCCATGGGACCGGACGTATCACATCCATGGAGAAAGTGGCATGGGTCTATGATTGCTTCGATCATCAAACCGGCGGATATCAACATGTCCAGCGCGATGTCGGCCCGGTTCAAATGATCCTCAATCGGCAACGCCGTCAGATTACGCCCCAAACATACTTGAACTTTGGGGCTCGTGATCAATCCAAACTCAGCTCCCGAGCCTATTACTATGACGGGCAGATGGAACTATTCTCCCAAAAACTCTCAGCGAAAGAACAAGTCACAGACTTCAAGCCCGAAGATGGACGTATCGTTGTCACAGAGTATTTTCACGGCCCGACGCTAAATGAAAAGAACACTGTCAGCAACGCCTTCATCTCGCGGTTTGAACTCAATGGTTCTCCTGAATTTCTACAACGTGTCACACAATGGGACCTACAGATTCAGTATGACACCGGCAGCAAAGGTAAGCTGCGTACCTTCGAACCCGGGAAAACATTCAAAGTCTATTTCAACGAACCTTGCACCTATATCAGCACCATCCATTTCAAAGACGAGAGTACGAAAGTCACAGAACATTCGCTGACCTGCCTGGCGGAGCGACATCATGATTTATCAATCAAATCCGATTCAGGCATGCTTTATCTTGCCGGTCCGTCGCGCATGATCAATGAAATCAAACACGTAACATTCCACATCACCGATCTGATTACAAATAAAATCAGTACGCATAACGCAAAATCATACCTGTACCATGGCCCACAATTCGGGATCACACAAACATCCAACTCCCCCTTGGACATTGCTGCGGATATCACATTCAAGAATGGTCAGACCCGACATATTCAAAGTCACTACACGCCGTATCAACCGACTTGGGAACAAACAGCGACTGTGGCATTGGACTATTGGGGAACCTACGAAAACAAACCACACTGGCTCTCAAGCTTTGCCATGTCACTGCCGTTTGAAAAAGCGAATGTCGTTACAACTTCAAGTTTCAATCGCGCAGGATCAATGGATTCTCCGATTTTCCAGATCTTGCAGGTCGTCCCATCCGTCACTGACCCAACGGTGTATATGGAGATGAACCCGATCAAGGATTGGCGAAAATTTGTAATCCCCGTCCCCAATGTCCCACAACAGCTTGATACGTTCCAACTCATCGTCGAACAGACACACGAAGGTCAAAACGGTTTACCCAATGAATGGACCGCCAGACTTCATGCCCCATGGGCAATGCTCAACAATGTTAAAAGAGTCGGCTACGCGTTTTACAGCGGAAGCGACCGGCGGGTCTATTGGACTGATCAGCGATTTTCACTGGATGCCAGACACTTCCCCGCTTATTATTTTGGTAAGAAACTCGATAAGGTCATTACAAAATTTCATGTCGGTGATCAACTGCAAACCTTGTCCATCGACCTGCTCACTGACAATCCAAACGGACAGTAAAAATCGTTTCCAAGGGAACATATGTCAGATAAAAACAAAGCTGGGTTATTGAAGTTCACCCACTGGTTGATGATCGCGATCACTGGGATACTCATTGCTGTACTGGTTTTCTTTGTGGATCTCAAGCCACAGGTCGGTGAAAACTTTTTCTTCTCCACGGATAATCCAGCCTTCAAACAAGCCAAACGAATCGAAGACACTTTCAAATCGCAACAGTTTCTGATCATGACAGCCACATCCTCGGAGATCGAATCAGATTGGTACATGGAATCCATCCGAAAAGTCTCCGAAAAATTACTTGAACTCGATACCGTCACCGGCATCAAGAGCATCAGCAATGGACCGAAGAATCTCAAGTCTGCGGAAAACGGGCCAATGTGGAAACGGCTGCTCATTGCTGAGCAAGGCAAGGCGACGAACATTCTCATCATGCTCGGTGAAGCTGATCCGGCAGAGCTTGTCCCCAAGATCGAAAAGATCATGGATGATGCCAACTCTAAAAATTTTGAGCTGCGCATCGCTGGCCCGCCCTACGTCGTTGAGATGATCCGCCGGAGTCTTGTGCGTGACTTTGTGCTCTTTTCATCATCCGCGGTCGCGTTGTTTGGCTTGATGATTGCCATCCTCTTCCGATCCGGTCGCATCCTGCTGGGCACCATGGTCACGTGTCTCTCAGCTGTCATTCTCACGTTGATCATCCAACAACTCTTCGGTCAGAAAATCGGTTTACTCACCGCCAATCTCACGACGATTGTCTTTGTCCTGACGTTATCGCACATCATTTTCATGACCGGCAATTGGCAGAAAATCCAACCGTCGGATAACAATGGGAGCATGATGTGGCAGGCATGGATGCGCACCGCCACCGCATCAAGCTGGTGCATGCTCACCACGCTACTGGGCTTTGCATCGCTGATGCTCGTCCAGGCCAAGCCGCTACGTGAACTGGGCATCGGCGGCACCATCGGCACCATCGCTGCCATGCTCTGCGCTTATCTGATGTACCCCGCGTTTCTCTCTTGGTTGGATCAAATAGACAAGCATCCCAAGCCACCTCAATCATCCGATGATGACAAAAGCAAACACAGTTGGACCAGCAAACCCTTCTGGCCAGTTGCTCTGGGTATGATCGTTTTGGGAGGCGTGCTTGGCATCGGCATCACCATGATCAACACCGACCCGTCACTGCTTGCCTACTTCGACAAGGGAAGCAAACTGCATAATGGGCTGAGTTACATTGATCGCAACGGGGGGTCGAGTCCATTGAAGTTTGTCGTGCAACGCCAACCCGAAGAAGGTAAGGAACAATCACAGGCACTACTCAACAACAAGAAGGCCTACGAGCAACTCTGGGATGCTCAGCAGGAACTTGAGACCGATGAGTCCGTGGGGACGATCATTTCCCTACCGGTCCTGATGGCGCAGGCCAAGGAGACACCATTTGCAGGTCTGTTACCGTTTGAGATGCTGCTTGATATCCTCGAAAAACCGTCCTTCGATCGCACTGCAAAAAGCTTTATCACCGAAGACCGCATCAAGGGCTTGTTTATGATCCGCATGGTCGAACAAGGCCGAGAAGAAGTCCGGTTGGAAGTCATTAAGCGACTCAAAAAATCCCTTCAGGCCAACGGCTTTGAAGTCCCCATGGTCGGCGGACTCTATTACCTGCAAGGTGAATTAGCAGCATTGGTTGAGAAAAGTTTAATCCAGGGTTTGGCAGGAATCATTGGACTCTTTGCCGTGATCGCGTTACTTGTCTCGCTGAATTTCCGGGCAACCGTTGGCATGGTCATTGCTGTGAGTATCGTCCCGGCAGGCATCCTTGGCTTGATTGGCTGGTTTAAGATTCCCCTTGATGTCATCTCCGCGCCCGCTGCCAACGTGTGTATCGGTATGGCGGTCGATGCAATGATTCACCTGACCATGGCAGCCCGCAAAAGTGAACACTGGAAGGACAACCGCTGGCAAGCCTGGTGTGAGGCACGCAGTCAACAGTGGAAGTCCATTCTCAACTCCGCGTTGGTCGTCGGTGCAGGCTTTGGCATCTTCGCGCTGTCCAGCTTCCCACCCACGCAGCGTTTTGGCGTAGCGGTGGTGTTGGGTACCATCATTGCCGCGATGGCAGCGTTGTTCGTCCTGCCGGTGTTGGCGGGGTACGGCAAGGCGAAACAGAAGAAAACATCGTAGATTCTCCATAATGGGTACAAAAAAACATCACTGGGTAAAACGACTGGGCGTTGCTGTGATTATTGCAATCCCAGTGTTATTTGTTTTTGTCATGGCCAGTGGTTGTTTTTTCTGTGTTTTCAGCCCGTATCCGATCTGGGGCCGAGAAACACCACCGGATCCTTCGGAAAAATATCTTGATCTGATTCTATGGTTCGGATTGATCACCGGCTCACTGATCATCGGCTGGATGCGTGCTCCATCTGTTCTGGAGAAGGATGCCAAACAGCGAGCAGAATACAAACAGCAGATCGAATCCGTCTCAGAAAAAGACTAACCAATATCGAATCCTGAGACTGGCGTTGTGTGATGATGCGCATCATGGTTAAATATGTCCATGCTTGCACAGGTCCATAGCTTTGTGCTCCAGGGGATTGATCCTGTAGCGTGTGAAATCGAAGTCGATATCGCAGACAAGGGTTTGCCCAAGACCACGATCGTCGGACTTCCTGATGCTGCGGTGAAAGAGTCGATTGAACGTGTGCGTTCTGCGATCACCAACAGCGGCTTCCCCTTCCCCATGAGTCGATTGCTGGTCAACCTTGCCCCAGCGGACATCCGCAAGGAAGGGCCGATTTTCGATTTGCCAATTGCGGTCGGCTTGCTGCTTGCCACCAATGTCATTCAAACCCAGAAACACAAAAGCCTGTTATTTGCAGGTGAATTGGCGCTCGATGGTCGCATCCGTCCCATCAACGGGGTAATCAATCTGGCGTTACTGGCCAAGCAACTCAAACTCGATGGCATTGTCGTGCCGGTTGATAACGCATCCGAAGCTGCGGCTGTCGGCGAGATTGATGTTTATCCTGCGGACTCTCTTGCCAGCGTGATTGGCTTTCTCAATGAGACCTATGAACTGGACCCCCATCACGAGATCGATGTCGAGCGATTGCTCATTGAAGAGCAGACTGCCATCGACTTTGCGGAGATCAAGGGACAGGAAGCTGCCAAACGGGCGATGCTTATTGCCGCTGCCGGAGCACATAATATTTTGATGATCGGGCCTGCTGGTTCAGGCAAGACCATGATGGCAAGAGCGCTGGCGGGCGTCCTTCCCCCACTGTCACGGGATGAAGCGTTGGACGTCACGCGCATCTATTCAAGTGTCGGCCTGGTCCCCAAAGGCCAACCCATTCTCACGCAACGCCCGGTCCGTACACCGCATCACACCGCAAGCAGCGTTGCCATGATCGGCGGGGGCAGCATCCCCAAACCCGGTGAAGTGAGTTTAGCGCATCACGGTATTCTCTTTCTCGACGAAACGCCCGAGTTCCCACGCCAGGTGCTTGAAACCTTGAGACAACCTTTGGAAGATGGCAAAGTCACCATCGCCCGATCGCACAGCAGTATTGCCTTCCCATCCCGGTTCATGTTGGTTGCTGCAATGAATCCGACACCCAAGGGAGACAAACCCACGGATGAGGTTTCGCAGCGTGAGATGGATCGCTACATGGCCAAGCTCTCCGGACCGCTGATTGACCGCATTGACATCCATGTCGAAGTCCCGCCCGTGCCGTTCACGCAGTTGTCCAATCAACGTGATGGCACGGACTCCCAGACCATGCGAAGCAACATTGTCACCGCCCGTCAAAAGCAAATCAAACGCAACGGCGGTCCCCTCAAGCCCAACAGCACACTCACCGGCCGAGAACTCAACAAACTCGCTCCAATGGACGGCCCCACGACGGAACTCATCCGCCAGGCCATGAACGAACTGAATCTCTCAGCCCGCGCGTATGACAAAATCCGTCGCGTGTCCCGAACGATTGCGGATGTCGAAGGTTCAGAGCAGGTGCAGATGCCGCATGTTGCTGAGGCGATTCAGTACCGCTTGCTGGATCGGGCACGGTGAATCTTTAAAGCTTCGTTTTACAGCCATTTTTTGATTTTAAACAAGCTGAGCATCCCAACGGTCATCGTGATGATGACCCCCCAGAAAATGTAGTAGCCGTACTGGAGTTTGAGTTCGGGGATATACTCAAAATTCATGCCATAGACGCCAGCGATAAAGGTGATGGGGATGAAGATGCTGGCAAAGATGGTGAGTACCTTCATCACTTCATTCATGCGATTACTCACCACCGTCATGTGCATGTCCGCCAAACCGGAAGCCAGATCGCGGTAGGTTTCGACGATTTCGATAATTTGCACAGCATGGTCGTAGACATCGCGCAGATACGTGCGTGACATGTCGCTCATCAGTTCGGAGGTTACATCGTCATGTTGCAATTGGCGAAGGACTTCGCGCATCGGCCAGACATGCCGGTTGACCATGATCAACTCGCGTTTAATCCGGTAGATTTTCTTGATGATGTCCTTGTTTTTTTCCTCAAGGATTTTGAGTTCCAGATCTTCAAGCCGCTCACTGAAATGTTCAAGAATCGGGAAGCAATGGTCGATCACCGCGTCGAGCAACGCATAGACCAGGAAGCTTGAATCCTGATTACGCAGACGTGAACCCTCGGTGTCGATGCGTTGGCGGATGGGGTCCCAGATATCACCGGGACGTTGCTGGAAAGTGATGACGGTGTTATGCCCAAGAAACAAACTCACTTGTTCACAGTGCACCTGATTATCAAGCAGATAAATCATCTGCATCACCAGGAACATACGTGCTGAAACATCAGTTGTCTGTGGGTAGGTTTCGACTTTAGGTCGTTGGGGGATGTGAAAGACGTCTTCGATAGCTAATGGATGGAGTTTATATTTTTTCGCAAGCTCTTTGACAATACGCGGGTTGGCCAGACCATCGACATTGATCCAGCGGACTTTCGTACCATCAGGACGTGAGCCAGCAAGGAAGGTTTCTAATTCCTCCAGTTCAATCTCACGCGATTTCACCCAATCCTGGCAGTAGTCAATGCAGTGGATACTGACTTTCTCGTCGCCCACGGGCATGTTCTGTAAGTCATCCAGATCAAGACCAGGTGACGAGCCTGGACGTGAACGCGTTGCACTGATCAAGGGGACATGGGGCATGTGTTTCCATGCGAAGTGCAACGGTTTACCCGCAAGGTTCAATGCCTGACCTGCGACATGACCTGCCATGTCTTTGGCTTGATTGATTGTTCTGCCGATGACTTTCTGCGTGGACATTTTTTTGCCCTGTGAGTTAATGCTGTTAAACCATCAATTCTGACTGGTGTGATCCTGAATCATTTTGACTTCAAGCGGCTTGAGGGTATCCAGATGGACATCGCGCTGCGGGAAGGCAATGCAGATATCCGCTTGACGGTAACGCTTGTCAATTTCAAATCGCAAGTCACTGCAGAGTTCACGAATCTGCCCCACTTGTGAAGCATGCATCCAGAAATACAAATTAAACACCAGCGAGTTGTCACCGAATGAATTGAAGAAGACTTTGACCGGATGGGTTGGATCGTTCTTGATAATCCGGTTTTCAGCTTCAGCAATTTCCATCATAATTTTGCGAGCCAATTCGGTGTCCGAGCCATAGGCGATGCCGACTTCCACATCACCACGCGCGATATCGTCGGTGAGAGTCCAGTTGACCACACTGTTTTCAAGCAGCTTGCTATTGGGAATCAGCACGTCAATCCCATCGATCCGACGAAGTCGTGTGCATCGCGAGTTGATGGCTGCAATTTTGCCCAGGTGGTCATCGACTTCGATCATGTCGTTGACACGAATGGGCTGCTCGATAAGCAGGATCATCCCGGAAATAAAGTTGTTAACGATATTTTGTGTACCAAAGCCGATACCGATCGCTAAAGCACCGCCGACGACGGTGAGTGTTGTAACAGGTATGCCTACGACTTGCAGACAACTAATAACCAGAAGACTCAGTAAAGAATAGAAGACGATGCGTTGCAGAATAATCGTTGCCTGAGGATTGATGCGTGATGATCGTTTAAGCGCGGATGCAACGAGCCCGGTAATGAACCGAATAATGATAAAGCCTACCGCCAGAACCAGCAGAGCGATGACCAGTTGGCTGACCGTGACATCATTGCCATCGACATCAAAAAGTTTTTGATTCCAGTAGCCTTTGATCTTATCCCAATCAACCGTGAACTGTGTCTGGGCCAGCAACAGCAATAATGCGTTCATAAATTTTCCTTGGCTTTACTTTGCGCTATCATGCTTTTGGACTTGTTCATGATAGCTGGATTTACGGATACTTTCAGTAGTAATTGCGGTCTCGACGTTGGTTACACTGAATTTAATAGTCGATCCACCATCCGCGTGTAGAGATTCCGACAGGTTTGCTGAGCGCCGATGCGTGTAAGGATGGCACAGGGCAGGATGATTGCATAGTAGATTTTCAATAGCTCCTTGCGCCCACTGTCAGTTGACATCAAACGCTGAGCGATTGCGGGGGCGTGTTGATAGTACGCTTTGATCTGCGCTTCACCGCCGGGCATGTGAGCCAGGTGATGATCGCGGAAGGAGCGCATGCTGTTGAGTTCCCAGCAGCCATCGCCCAGGCCCAACACATCGCAGGTTGCTGAGGTCATAAAGCATTGGACGTCACCAATATTGATATTGGGGACATACTTGCCCCGCCCTGCAACCAGATCATCGACCGCCAGTTGGGACAATTCCTTGAGTTTGTTTTGACACCACGTGACGGACTTAAGCGGCATGTCCAGGGTCGCAACCTCGCGGTCATCGGTGGTGGTGATGACCACTTTGACTTTGCCTGCTTTGAGCATGTCCTGCCAACGTTGGGGGTTTTTGAAAATGCTGTTGTGATAGATTTTGCGGTCGGCGTATTCGGTGTAGTGATGCAACTCCCCACGAAAGTGTCCGCCTTCGGTGTCATCGTCGGGCTTGTTGTCGGGCAATTTCATATTCCCCATCGCCAGAATTCCCTTGTCATCGACAAGTTTGATTTTCGCCCATTGCAAAGGCTTGTTGTCCACGAGAATCTGGATCATGGAGAACTTGAGATATTGCATTTCAAGATTAAAGTCGGTGACTTTGCCCCCCACGACGGCGGGATGAATGTCATAGGTAAAATTGAACCGGGGGTTAAAGGATTGTCTGCTATACCAGTCGTCTTTGCCGATGGCTTTAGACCTTGCCATGTCCTGCTTGATACCTTCGATGGCTTTACCCCGCCAGGTAACGCCCTCAGCAAGTTTCATGTCTTTCCAGGAAGTACAGACACCCAGGTTACCCAATCCTTTTTTGAGATGGGTGATGGCATCCTGACCTTTGCCTTTGGTTGAGAAGCTGACGTCACAACTCCAATAGCCTTTGTCCCAATCGTGCTTGGCAAGGTAGGTTTTAAGCTGCTTGGATTGGCCGGATGTCTGAGCCAATGACTCGATGGGGAGCAGTCCAGCAGCAACCAACGCTGCGAGAAATCGACGGCGGGTGGTTCGATTCATCTTCAATCTTTCTTCATGCTGTGTTGATCATGAGGTCTTGTGCGTTGCTGTCATTATCAGATAAAACGGGCGATGATGACAAGTGATCCGCGCATGAAAAAACCGGGCCAAGATGACCCGGCTATGTTTTGATGAAAAACCCAATCTTACACCGCAGCGGTATCCGCAGCACTAATGGCAGCGATGATTGCATCCAAGTCATCAGCAACGGGGATGGGCTTATTTGCGATACATCCCGTAGGCTCGGATCGTGGGGCAGATTCCTGGACCGCTTTCATGTCAATGCCAGTGTGATACTTGACCGTGGCATCGGGGTCCTTGAGTTCATGGCCGGTGAGAATGCAGACCACCTTGTCACTGGGGCTGATCACGCCTTCCTTAAGCAGCATGTGAGTTCCAGCAACACTTGCAGCCGACGCCGGTTCACAGCCAAAGCCGTAACGGGCGACCATCGCGCGGTATTCGAGAATGGTTGGGTCATCGACCTGACGCACCACGCCATCCATCACGTCCAATGCACGCAGGGACTTGATGAGATTCACCGGGCGACCGATTTCGATGGCCGAGGCCACCGTCACTGCGCGGTAGTTTTCGTCATCCATCTGCTTGTAAAATGCGTTGATCGTTTCATGGTCCGGTCGACCATCATTCCAGCGGACGCCCTTCTCGTTGTAAAGCTTATGCAACGGGTTGGCACCGGCAGCCTGGATAACCGCCAAACGTGGGATGCGGTCGATGAGTCCCAGTTCCTTGAGTTCCATGAACGCCTTGCCGAACGCCGAGCAGTTACCGAGGTTGCCGCCAGGAACGACGATCCAATCCGGCACTTCCCAAGCCAGCGATTCGAGCACGCGGAACATGATCGACTTCTGACCTTCAAGTCGGAACGGGTTGACCGAGTTCATCAGGTAGATGCCAAGGTCTTTGTTCTCAGTTGCAATCTGCTTAACGCGATGGAGGCAGGCATCAAAGTCACCCTGAATTTGTAAGGTCCGTGCACCATAGTCCAAGGCTTGGCTGAGCTTGCCATAGGCAATTTTGCCCGACCCGATAAAGACGATGCCGGTCATCTCGGACAGGGAGGCAAACAGTGCCAGCGAAGCGGAGGTGTTGCCCGTGGAAGCACAGGCAACGCGGGTGGCCCCGACCATGCGGGCGTGCGTGAAGGCAGCGGTCATGCCGTTGTCCTTGAAGCTGCCCGATGGGTTTAAACCTTCGTACTGCAGGAACAGGTTGCCCTGCTTGACGCCCAGTTGCTTGGCCAACAGGTCGGCCGACTGAAGCAATGTGCGACCTTCGCCGACGGTGACAATGTCATCTTCCGAGTTGTAGAACGGCAGCAAATCACGGAAGCGCCAAATGCCGGAAAAATCGAGCTTTCCCTCACGACTCCGCCCCTTGGTGGCCCAGCGTGGCTCAAAGTCTGAAAGCGACTTTGGAACCTGCAACTGATCCCAGTTGTAACGGATATCCAGCAGTGACGACACACCCTTGGCAGCACAAGTCGGGCAGGACACATGAATTTCATCCGTGCCAAATGTCGCGTTGCAATCCGGGTTGATACATTGTTGGTAAGCGTGTTGCATGATTGATTCCTGTTGAGTCGGGCATTGTAGCAGAAAATCAGATGTTTAACCGCAGAGTTGACAAGGCATTTTTGAACCGCCAAGTCGCCAAGGACGCCAAGTTAAGAGAGAATTGGCACGCGTTGTTTAAAACGTGGAACTTGTTTTTTAGTTGTTTTATGCTTTGTGGTATAAAACTTTTTTCTCTTTCTGATCTTGGCGTGCTTGGCGTCTTGGCGGTTGAACAAAAATTGGATTGAATACATGCCGACCAAACCCCTCATCGGAATCATGCTCGACAATGTCGATGACTCGACTGCGAGTAATAAATACGTCACAGCCATGACCTATAGCAAACGGGTGACCGAAGCTGGTGGCCTGCCGGTGCATTTGCCCCAGGAAGTGTCATTGGTCGGAGATTATGCTCAGCGGTGTGACGGCTTTATTTTCACGGGTGGTAACGACCCGGACACCCGGCCGTTTGGTGAGGAATTGCATCCCAAGGCGCGTCTGATTGCCCAGGAGCGTCAAGCGTTTGAAATAGCCCTGCTGGATGTTTTGGCCAAGGATTATCCGAACAAGACGGTGCTTGGTGTGTGTCTGGGGATGCAGATGATGGCTTTGCATGCTGGCGGGAAACTCGAACAGTACATGCCCGATTCCATGGAACACCCTGAACTGCATCAGGCGGATAACCTGCATGGGATTGATGTGGTCGCATCCTGTCAATGGCTTGAACAGATGCTCTGTGATGAGCCGATGGTCTGCTCATATCACCGGCAATCGGTGTTGGATAGTGGAACCCTGCGCGTGGTGGCCAAGTCACCGGACGGTGTGATCGAAGCGATTGACGATCCAACTCGCAGGTTTTATCTGGGCCTGCAATGGCATCCCGAACGCGTAGCCATCAGTCGGAGTTTTTGGCAGACTTTCGTTGCTGCCTGTCAGCCAGATGCACCATGAGCATCAACATCAACACACCGACAATCAAGGCAGCATCGGCAATGTTAAACAGCCAGGGGTACAGCAGTGTGCTGCCGTATTTGCCTGGCCACTGCCAACCGAATGGCAAATGCACATCAGGAAACAGCCAGAACATATCACGGACCGCGTTGTAAACCATGCGGTCGTACATGTTGCCCAGCGCCCCTGCCAGGATCAACGCATAGCAAATCTGGATGGCGTAGGCTCTGCGCGGAGCACGCCAAAACAGGAAGCAGATAAATGCGGTGGCAATGATACTGACGCAGACGAAAAACCACTGGGCACCTTTGCCGATCCCGAAGATCGCACCGGTGTTGAGCGTCAGGCGAAGCGATAGAACGTAAGGCACCACCCCCATCGCCTGATGGTCGGGGATGTGGTAAGGCAAGTTACTCCCGCCACGATCGAGCACTACGGGAACCCCTGCGACATGTTCAAAGGACCAGTATTTCATCACCAAGTCTGAACCGAGAACCAGAACCAACGTGCTGATGAAAATGACAAGTGGCACCAGGGGTCTGGTGCGCACTGCCTGTAATTTGGGTTGGGGATCAGACTCGGGCCGATCAGGTTGGGTCGGAGACGTGGTCACGTCAGCTCCAATCGCTATTCAAGGCCCGTCACGCCTGTGTGGTGATTACTTGTCCAGAAGGCCCTGGCGATCGAGTTCACGAGCCACTTCGATGGAATACTGTGCCCAGGGCTTGGCTTCGAGGCGATCACGATTGATGGGCTTGCCGGTCATGACGCAGATGCCATAGGTCTTATCCTCGATGCGTTGGAGGGCACGATTGACGCGGTTAAGCATCAGGCGTTCAGACTCCATCAGACCGAGGTTGAATTCCTGTTCGAAGTTGTCGGTGCCGGTGTCAGCCATGTGTTCATAGGAGACGCCTTCGCCTGCAGACTTGACGTCTTCAGCAAGCTGGGCGAAGTCACCGAGAATCTCAGCACGCTTTTCGATGAGCAACTGCTTGAAGTAGTTCAGATCCTTGCGCCCCAGTCCGGACTTGATCTTCTTGAGCTGGGCTTCGGTCAGTGGCTTCTCAGGCAACTGGATACGGGTGGCACTGCTGCCACCGCGTTGCAGACGCATCCGCAGCTTGGCGACACGCTCGGAAACGGCACTGCCATTGGAGCGAGAGACCATCTTCTTGGGACCGGTGCTGCCGTTCTTGGTCGCGTCCACCGCATCGGACTTGGCGGTACCGTTCTTTTTGGAAGTGGTTTTCTTCTTGGTTGCCGGCGCCTTGGTCACAGTCTTTTTGGTCACCTTCTTGGAAGTGGTCTTCTTGGTGACCTTTTTAGACGTGGATTTCTTGGCAGTTGACTTCTTGGTGACTTTCTTGGTCACGGGTTTCTTGGCAGTGGTTTTCTTGGTGGTCTTCTTGACCACCTTCTTGGTGCTTGCCTTCTTGGTACCCGACTTTTTCTGGGTTTTCTTCGCCACTGAATTGGACTCCGTATTGGCCGTAATGTCTTCCCACGGCTTATTTGGTCAAACGAAGGAGGCGACTGAAACGGATGTTCGCCAGCCTGAGGATTGGTAGCCCGGTAGTGTACATATCAAACGCCGATGGATCAAGTTGATTGGCTGTTATCGGCTGTGATTCTGTCACAATTTTTTGAGCGCAGCAGTCCTGCCAGACACTTTTGGCGCCTGATATAACAACAACTTATAACTTTTTAAACTATCTGTTCAGCCAACCGGACAGGCTTACTCAGAAAGCATGCCGTTGGCCTTGGCGTAAGCAAAGACACCGCCGGCATCGACAATGGGCTTGATGTCACCCAGGGGCTTGACCTGATAAGTCTCGCCCTGCGTGTGGTTTGTAACCGTACCCGCTTCGATGTCCACTTCCAGTTCGTCGCCAGTCTTGACCTTTTCAACCAGGCGTTCGACGGACTCACAGGGCAGCAGGTAGCCACCGTTGACACAGTTGCGATAGAAAATGCGGGCATAGAACTCAGCGATCACCACTTGAGCGCCGGCTTCTGCGATGGCCAGTGGAGCGTGTTCGCGCGAGGAACCGCAGCCGAAGTTCTTGCCACCGATGACGAAGGTGTACTCGGATTTGAATTCGCCTTCTGGGACGAAACGGACATCGCCAGCGGGAAGCCCCAATTGGCCCTTGGGCAGTCCGGCCATGGCATACATGCCGAAGTACTTGCGTTCTTCGGGGTCCGACGGATTGTAGGACAGAAACTCAGCGGGGATGATCTGGTCGGTATCGATGTCATCACCCAGTACGTATGCTTTACCGCGGATTGTGGTTCCCATGGCGATCCTCATTTCAAAATCATGACAGACCAGACAGTATAGAGTCCGACCGACCAGAGAACAAGGTGACAATTGATTTGAGATCGGGAAGATGCAACCACTGCGGCTTGGCAACTCGACTCAGGGTGATGGCGTGGTATCCGTTGCCGCAGTTGATTCGGGCGTATTGGTCTGCCCCTTGGCTGCAGCTTCATTGTGAGCGATGAGTTCGGTCAGTTCAGTGATCTTACCCGTCAGTTCATCGAGTTTGGCATGGGCGGAAGCTGGCAGGTCATTTTGAACCGACTTACGCAATGCTGAGAGTTGCGACGAAGCCTGATCCACCTGGCGTGCTTCGATCGCGCGATTGATCCGCACAACCACGTACGTCATCACACGCCCTGCCAATGCCTGTTTCTGTTCGGTGGTCTGCAAACCGGTCAACCAGGACTCCACACCGGCCCAGGCCTTCTCCGGCTGAGTCGACTCCATCGCAGCACGGAAGGCTAACCACTTAAGTCGCTGCTGATCATCCGTGTTGAGGGTCTGGGAACGCGCCTCAACCAAGCCAAGGTCCGCCATGGCCTGGATCGCCTGATTGGTCTCAAGCCGGACTGCTGCCCTTGCCAAAAGCAATTGTACGTCCACATCACCATTGCCCTGACCGATGGCAGCTGAGAGTACATGCTCGCGAATCGAAGCCACATTCTCATGCTCAGCCATCACGCGATCAGCTTCGATCACATCAGTGGTCCCAACGCGTGGCGCCATGGCAAGCATCGCCTGCTGCCAGGCTTCGACAAGTTGCTCAGCCTTGGGTTTGTGCTTGGCGATCTGGATTAATGTCTGACCCTCACTGCCACGACGCACCGCTGCCCGCAACAGGATCGGCAAAAACAACTGCGAATCCGCACGTTTGGCCAACTCACCCAATGGGCGATCCGACGCAGCCCATGCTTCGGCAGCAGCAATCCGCACCGCATCCTTGGGACTATCCATCCAGCCGGCGATGCGCAGCCAGTCGTCTTCCGTTGCCACACGACCGAGCAATTCGATCATCTTCGGGCTCAGTGTGTCGTCCCCTGCTGTGAGTTGACGGAGTTGGCGTGTCAATGCTTCCTTGTGCTGCTGGGTCACCAGACCGTCAGCAATCGCGCGTTCCAGGACACCGGCAGCGGCGTTCTGCAATTCCACATCACTGAGCAATTGCGTCGCCCGTCCCAACGCCTTTTCACGTGGGATATCTGCCATCGCAACCAGGTACGCACGCAACACCGTCGGATCCGTTTCCACATCCAATCGCTGGGCAATGGCGTCGGCACCGGGCCCGTCATTCAAGTCACGGATCAACTGCGCACTCTGGGCACGCACCTGGGCAGATGGATCGCTCAAGGCAAGGATCAAAGCGCCGCGTAACGTCTCACCGATGGGCTGCTGATCGACGAGGCGCTGGACGATCAGGTCCAATGCCATCAGTCGCATGGGCAGTTCCGGTGCGTTGAGCATCTTCTCAAGCATCGCGGTGCGTTCTTCGGTCGGTGTTGCCAGATACAGCTGCCTTTGAGCTTCGACCAACCGCTGGGTGATGCGTTGGTTATCAACCGTCAAGGCGGAGGCGTGGTTGGCAAAGTTATCAATCAGTGATGAAAGCCAGCGTTGTTCGTCCAGATCACGATGGGCTTCCCACCAGGCACTCCACTTGGTCAAATCCAGACCGAAATGATAAATGCCAGTCAATCGCGAGAGGGAGTTGGCGGCAGCCGAACGAACCTGCGTCGGTTGTTGGGAAGATAAAAGTCCGATGAGGACACCGACTAGGTCACGGTTGCGGTGATAACCCAAAGCCACGATCGCGCCACGGCGGATGCGAACGTTCAAGGCCTTGTCCACCGCCAGCCCGACGAGTTTGTTGGTGACGGTTGCCTGATTCTGGTACCGTCCCAACGCTGCGGAGACGTCCATGAGTAAATCGGTGTTGTCATCCTGCAAGGTCGAAAGCAAGGGAACGATGAATGCCTGAGGCGGCAAACCGGCATAGTCGGCAATGGCTTGGGCGATCACCTGCCGATTGCTCGGGTCCGCCGGGTTCTCAAACTCCTTGACCAGGGCGGCGGTGGCATCGTCCCATCCCTTGTAAAGTAGACTCAATGCTGCATCACGACGCTTGCCCATATCCAGCTTGGTTTCCACGATCACCGACAAAAACAGCTGCATCTCACGGACGCGTGCTGCTTCCTGGGATTGGGTTGCCGGGTCGACCGCAACAGGCGGGACCGGCAAAGCTGGGGGCACAGCCGCATCCTGGGCCAACGCCGGGCTGATCACCCAACTGCCCAAGACAATGCCCGTGATGCAGGCACGTTTGAAGCTGTGATGTGTTCGTTGTTTCATGGTTACTTCAATTTACCGACAATTCCCTGCCGGGTTGCTGTCTGTTTAACGAATCTCGCGGCAACACGGCTTGCCAGGCATCATCCCTGTTTCGAATTCGTCGTGCTAAACCGCAAGCGGTCTGCTAGTCCCTGGTCCCTATACAGTGTATGATACTCATATCGGCAAGGCTTATCTCATCGGTGGAAAATCGGTGCAGGTTGGCGAAAAATCGCACACTTTGCCGATAGGACCAGTAATCGATCAACGACATGTGACGTCACATCGGGACGCTTTCCAGGGCAGGATCCGTCACCATGAATGAATGGTTCGAAGCCGAACAACACGCCGAACAGGCACACAAATATTACGAAGCGGGACAGTGGGAAAAAGCACTCAACGCCCTGCAACGTGCCCTGTCCTGCAATCCGGCTCAGGCCGAGTGGCATTATGGCCTTGGGTTGGTTCTTGAAGAACTCGAACGCTACGAAGAAGCAACCGTCAGTTTCCGTGACGCATTGTCGCTTCAGGGTGACGATATTGACACCCTGCTTCACCTTTCTCGCTGCTACCTGCAACTGGATCGCCCTCGCTCTGCCATCAAGTATCTCCAGACGGTCAACCAGATTGATGCCGACTGTGAAGCCGGATACTGCTACCGGATTCTTGCCTACGCCCAGCTTGGCGATCACGACATGGCTGAGCAGATGTTCTACATGGCTCGTCAGATCGAAGAGGAATGCCCAAGCTGCTATGACCACATCGCCCAGTCACTGATTCAGGTCGGGCAGTTCGACAAGGCCATCTGGTGTTGGGAACAGTGTCTGGAAATCGACCCGCATTTCCCCGATGCCTACGCGAATCTGGCAACGACCTACTGGAACAAGGGGCTGCATGCCCGAGCGCATTCCTATTTTCTCCGCCAACTGCGTGAAGATCCCGGTGATCTTCAAACGCTGGTGAACCTGGGCATCCTGCTTTCGGAGATGGGCAAGCACAACGAAGCCCGCGAAAAATTCAAACATGCTCTGGAACTCGATCCTGCTCAGGCGCAGGCAAGACTGCATCTTGGGGAAATCTCCCTGATTGCCGGTCACCTTGATGCAGCGGAATCCGAATTCCAGGTTGCTCAGCGACTGGATGACACCCTGCCCAGCGTCCGACTGGGGATGGCTCGCATCGAGACACGTCGTGGTAACCTCCAGCATGCCCGGCTGCTTTTGCGTGAAGAGCTCAATCTCAACAATCACACCGATCAGCAGAAAGTCGACATTGCCCGCCTGATGGTCGAACTACGGATGGCAGAGCCTGCCTTGAAGCTGCTCACGCCCATCCTGCATGAGTCCGCCCTGACGCTGGATCGGCAGACATTAAGCAATGCCTACCTGACCCGTGGGGTTGCACGTGTCCTGCTTGATGATCGCGGCCATGGCATCAGTGATTTGAAACTGTCCCTGACCTTCGATGGCCACAACACGCTGGCGATGCACAACCTCGTCTTGGCCTACCTTGAAATCGGCGAGATCCGCAAAGCCAAATTCTGGCTCATCCAGGCCCTCAAACTCAAGCCCAACAACGGGGCACTGAAGCAACTGCGACTGCGCATTCTCATCACCGCGGTGACGCATCATTATCGCAAAGGCATGCAGAAAATCGCCCAGACTTTCCGCCGAATCCTCACTCACTGGTCCTAAAAAAACACGCCAACCCAATCGAGTCGACGTGTTCCTTCACCTTGTTATAACTTTCGTATTCACTGCCTGACATTCTCAAGGCACGACCACCTTGAGTGTGCAACCTTCTCTGGGCAATTGCAGTTTGCGCGTCATGGTCTTGCCCTGAGCTTCGATCGTCAACTGGTAGTCACCTTGAAATCCGCGGACTTGAAGTTTGCCATTGCCATCGGTCTTGGTTTTGACATCCGTCCACCATTTGTCGAACACCAGGTCCATGTATGTCTGACCATTGGGTTTGATCGACCAATCTTTGTTAAATAGCGCACGGTCCGGACGCCAATGCGAGCCAGCCCAGAATCCCCAATGCAGGAAACTGATCACCTTGGGATGGCTGAAACAGATGGTCATGTAATCACGGGTGAAGGCGGCTTGCATCTTTTCGTCCACGCCAGAATAATCAAATTCGGTGATTTCAAGATCAAGCCCAAGCTTCCCGAATCGTTCGAGGATCGCGTAAACCTGATCGATCGGCATACCCAATTGGCTGAAATGCGACTGAAAGCCAAGCGAGGTAATGGGCGCGCCCTTGCCTAAAAGCATCCGGGCATGACGCTCGAAAGTGTCCATCCCGCCGTCCATCGAACCGGTCGTTGTTTCGTTAAGTGCCAAACCGATTTCAGGATTGGCTTGATGGGCTGCCTTGAACCAATCGACCATCACTTCATCATCGAGGTTCTTGAAAATGTCGGTATGGGACTGGGGTTCGTTGACCACGTCCCAGGCAATGACGCGACCGCGCGTAGCGCCCACTGCATCGTGAATGTGATTGATCACACGCTGCTTGAGCACCTCGGTGTTATCGATGATCAACGGCAGATCCTTGGGCATCCGCAGGAAACTCCCCCAGACCAGGCAGTGCCCGCGGACATCAATATTATTTTTCTGCATCCATGTCAACGAAGCTTCAACGCCAGGCCAGGCTTTGGGATTCTCCCAAGCGGACCACTTCATCGCACCTTCATCTACGCCGATATTAAAGAGCTTTTTGTACATCTGGCGATATTTCTTGCCATCTTCGGTTTCACTGTGTGAACCGTGAAACCAGCGTGTGTTGTAGACACAGCCAAAGCCAAAGGCATGACGGGTCATCTGCACATGTACTTTCGCATCGGATATTGGCTGGCCGAGTAAATCGACCAATTCAACCTTCATGTCTGCTTTGCGGTATTGCTCAATCCGCTTGGCAGCCTCGGCACGCCATGGCGCATTTTCGGACATCCCCATGTAGTCCAGATCAGAATGTGGCAATTTCTTTGCACTGATCGACTGCTTGAAATTCAGCAAGCGAAGTCCGCCAATCTGGAGCACCTGCTTGCGCCCACCAATACGTAAAGCAACCTTCGCGGTCCCCGCTTCCAAAGGCATTTTTGCATCCACCGGAACCTGGTAATGCGTCCAACCTTTACCCACCTCCTGCTTCATCCAAATGATCTTCTTCCAAGGCTTGAAATTCTGCTCAAGGACCAGGCGAATCTCACCAACCTGATTCTGCTCATCGTCTGAAGACAACGTCCTGGCCCAGAGTTCCAGAAACAAAGCATCACCATCTTCAATATCCATCGATGTCGGAATGTTGATTTGGATCTCTCGATCAAATTGCGGTTTGACCAATACCTCAACCTCCAAAGCCTTATCAAAAGGCATGTCTTTGATGGCAACCGTTTTCTTTTTCGCGTGCTCAATGGCTGAACCATGCAAAGGCGAAACAAACAACGCATCGTCTGCAAACATCATTTTCCCGGTGTCCGGCAAAGCCGTTGTCTTGTCATCTGCCCACACATTCATGCACGCAATAAACATCACAAGGCAAGTAATCAGGCTGGTTAACTGTCTCACGAAAATTTCCTTTGTCTGTTGTATGAATCAAGCACAGGTGCTCAAAGCCCTGCCATGGGTTTTAAGCCTCATGGCTTTATGCAGCTATTTGTTTGAGATTGGATGAAACAGGAATCAGGGTTGAAGCACCCACATCTGTGCGTTATTCAGCGCGTCTTCCTGCTTGTTGGCAGCGGCATGTCCATCGTAAAACGCTGCGTTCATCACGGTATTGGAGCTGTGTCTGAAGCTCATGCAACCGTTGTAGCCCGAAATGGCGTAGCGCGTCATGGCATCGGAGCCCTGCCACTCATCGACGCGTGAACCGTTGACCTGCCAATCCAGACCATCACAGAACATGACTTTTTTCGACACATCCAACTGATCCAAGTCCGACTGAGTGATGTGGCGGTATTGTTGACCATTGTATGTTCGGTATGGCGGATACCCCCAGGATGAATCCCAAGTGACGTTCATGCCATAGGACTCCTGAATATCAACGTAGCCGGTGCTGGTAAAGCGTGCCGGGTCAGTCTCGGGGCAGGCTGACTGGATTTTCCAATACCGCGTGGTGCCATTCGGTGTCGGGCGGGCGTTTAATGTCTGCTGAAAATATTTGTTGGCAGCCCACGTGGTTTGCTCGGATGCAGTGATGTTTCGCATCGGCACATACCAACCATCATGATCCGAGGCATAGACAAAGTTGGCGGTGGCATACTGGCGAAGCAACGTCAGACACTGCATCGCCCTTGCCGACTTCCGGGCTGCACCCAATGCCGGAAGCAGGATGGCAATGAGCAACGCGATGATCGAGATGACCACCAACAATTCGATGAGTGTAAATGCGCAGTGTCGATTTCGCATCGGACTATCCTTTGCTTTGCTTGTTAGAGGGTTTGACCTTCAAACAGCTCCGGACCAATGAGCTGCGACGGACAATGACATTTTTCATTGACCATTTTCAAAACCATCCGTCCGGCTTGGCGTCCGGCATTGTGTCGGTCGAACTTGTAGTATGAGAGTTCAGGCCAGATGTTGGCGGTCTTGAATTGCCGGTGTTCATCCAGACAGAGCAGACCGTAGTCCTTTGGACAATCCAATCCGAGTTTGAGTAATCGACGATTGACCCACTCAGCCACCCAGAAGTCGTAGGCAAGTACCGCAACACGATCGCCTCGATCCAGTTCCAGGTGACTGGCCAACTGCTGAGGACTCAGTGGTTCAAGTCTGAGCTTCGAGTCGGTCCAGTCAAAGCCGAGCCCTGCCTTGCGTGCGTGTTCCTGCACACCGAGATGTCGGGCCAGGCAACTGTAATGGATGCCGCCGGAGTATGGGAATTGCTTGCGGACGGGCTCCAGACCTGCATGTCGTTCGATGTAAAAAATCCGGTCATAGCCTTTGCCCTTGACCAGTTGAACTGCATGTTCAGCCACCGCCGACTCATCGCGCCGGATACAGCGGGTGGAACTGAAGTGCGAACTCTCCAGCCAAACCATGTGTGAGGTGAGATTGGAAAACTGCCTGTCGACCAACTGTGTCACCGAGTCATCTGCATTGAGAATGATCAGACCATCGACCACGCGTTCGAGCAGCAGTCGGGACTGATTCGCATCGAGTTTGAGCACGCCGCCGTATTGTTCGATCATGGTGAAATAGCCGGCCTGCTGCAGTTCGCGGTTAATGCCTTCAAGCATGGCCTCTTCGGAGGTGTAATGCTGCACGAGGATGCCGATGGTGCCTGTGCTGCGTCGTTGCATGGCCCTGGCCGTGGCGTTGGGACGGTAGCCCATTTTCTCAGCGACCTTGAGAATTTTCTCTCGCTTTTCCTTACTGACGTTGGGCTTGCCATTTAAGGCGAATGAAACCGCCCGTTGACTGACACCAGCGGCTTTGGCAATGTCGTATTGAGAAACCGTCATGAAAAAACCTCGACTGAATGCGTAGTACTGAATTCGCAGAACTGAATGCGTAGTACATGCTAGGCAGTCGAATCAACCAATTCAAGCCAACCGCAGGGCAGGATCAAAACAAAAAAACATTTAAACAATTTAAATAAAACACTTTAAAACTAATGTATATTTTAACAATAAACTTCAGAGTTCTTTCCTCGAGTACGGCGTCAGCACGTACGCATGTCTACTTGCGGCTAGTGAGGTACTGGTTCAATAACCGCGACGCATCGCATCTAAAGTTGAGATGAGAAAAGCGATGGTCATGCCGCAAACCACAGCGATGCGGTCAGCAACGGATCAAGATTGAACATGGTCATTGAGGTAATGTGAGTCGGACATCCGTTTCTTAATGTTAGCGCCTTCTTCAACTCTTGCTTAACGTTCTTTCCAAGCACTGAGATGGCTTGTAATATATCAAGAAACGTGTCTTCTTTAATAAGCCCCAAGTCATCAACGTTTTTGGCTGACTTCCATTTCGCGTCCCTCTTTAACGCTTCTATGTTAAAGTCGTTCAGTTTATTGTTCACAACATAATTCTGGAGCAATGAAACCGCACCGACCCAAGAGAGTACAACGGCGGCTCTGTATTGCCTTGTTTCAAAACAAACAATTGCTTCTTCAACAAACGTTTGAGTGTCAGAATTCAGAATGCCTACTAAATGCGACCGTAGCGACGAAGCAACCATCGGAATCGGAGAGTTCATAAGTGGTCCTGCCAACTTCGCGACAAAGCGAGAACCATCTGATGTAAGTTCCCATCCTTTTACAGTGCGAACTGCCATTCCCTGAGCACGTTTATAAATCAGCGATAAATTTTTCTTCTTAACCTGACGCCAACCTGACGCATAGGCAATCTCAGCAATCTGTTTGATTTCGCGTGCTTTAACTGGCTCAACGCCGAGACATATCAAAGCCTTCTCTTTATCGCTAAGCTTCTGAGACAATAAGTCCTTCAACGCATCTTCTGGCAACATTCTCGGTCATCTCCAAGCATATAAACAATATCAGAACCTTTTCCGATGTTCTGCTTCACAGTCAAGAAACCAATGAGTAAGCACCGCTTGCATCGGCTGGGATAGTTTTAACTTCAAAAGTCCTACACAGAATTCTTGTACATCCACATGCTACCCCAAGACTAGGCTTCACCATGAGACTCAAGATCGTGCTCAACAAGATTTTCGCCATGGTTCGTGATCTTGATTGACTTTGCGTCTGAGCTATCGACCCAAGCACGTTTAGTAGCTGTATTTCGGATGATTTGAGGTAGATCCCTAGGAGGGCGAGCTCCCACATCTTTAAAGCACGAAAAGACATGATTGGGTGTTATACCTTCGATCTCTAGGGTATGCTGGAGATAGTAGACAAAGACCGCGATTTTCTTTTCTTGAGACGATGGGTTCTTCTTGGCATAGAAATCCCGTAGTGAAATCTTGCCATCAGGACGCAGATCAAGATCTTTTACGATTGACATCGTAGGGAGCTTACGCTTTGGCCGTGGAACGGCTTCTTGTTCTTGGGGGGTGTTATCAAAAAGGGGGAGTTCATCCTCCACTACGGCCGTCTCGGCATCAATGACATTCTCATCAATATCTTGGTGGCCAAGCTCGCGGTTTGGGGTTGGTGGCGATAACGCAATGACCTTAGGCTGGAATGTTTTACCAACCGCCGTGGAGATTGCTCGTAGTCCCTCTTGGATGGTTTCATCATCACCTTCAAACTCAGCAAAGAAAACACGAAGCCGTCCTTTACCATTCTGTTTATTCGGTTGCTGTTTACGCGCCATAGCAGTGATCCCCTTGTATGTGATTACCTGCCCGGATTGAATTAGTACTATATGCCCGGGCTCAACTATTTCTAAATAAACTGCATAATACGGTCGGTTGACACACAGCTATCATCCACAGTGTTTAACTACACAACGATTGACTAGGGAGACATCTGCTTAATTACTTCCGCAGCCGCCCTTAATCCGGGAGCAGGTAAAGTGAACCCACTGTTCTTCGTACCTGCAACAGTATTACCAAGATCGCTACGTGTTGCGGCATGATTCTTCGCGTCATAGCAACCAACATGCTTACAAAGTAGCACAGCTTCGGCGTCGGTAAACTTCGCTTCATCATTAGCTAGTAATGATCGAACCCCAGCAAGTAGATAGCAGTTCTTTGACTGCCCTTTTTTCCCGCTACCCGGTACCTCACAAGCAATGAACTCCACTTCGCCGTTCTCGCAGTGAAAAATTTCTTCTAGCAATTCAGGCGATATATGATTCTGTTGCATCCAACGTTGTGCCTTAAGTCCAAGTGATTTGTCGCCATAACTACTCCCCCCCCCATCATAGCCACCAACTGATGGCTTCTTAGTAAACGCCTGAGGATTATCACCCAGCAAAGCCATAACAGAACCAACAACTTTTTGGCGATTATCTGAATCCAAAGGTTCTAGTAACACATAAACGTCATTTACAATTTCAGGCAAGGTCTTAACAACCATTCCATCTCTCCACATTAAGCTCAAGCATGACGAACAAAACAATAACAAGACTACACAAACCCAAACGCCTTGTCAAGACAAAATCCTTTTAAAAATCTTTCATAAAAATGCATATTCTATACATTCTTTTTTACCATATACTTATTGTGTTTTTTGTAACCACTAAAAAAAGAAATCAATACGTTGAAAAACGTAAACAATCTTCCGAGCCACACTGAGGCCGTATTGCGAATTTCTAACATCACCCCCCTCTCACGCCAAACAACCCCAAATGACAATGGCCATTACCGATGCGGTTAGTTATTGGGAAGTCTCGGACGGCGGGGATGGCGATGGGGTAGCCGCGGTCGAGGCAGCGGGTGTGCCAGACGTTGAGGTCGTGGTCGCCGATTTCTTTGCGTTCGGTGAAGAGGATCAAGAGCAGGCCGCCGTGGTAGATTCGGCTGTCTTTCCAGATCTTTTTCACGTCTTTGGCAACGGGCGAAAGTAACTCGCTGGTGTAGCGACGGAATGGGCCATCGATTTCAAACTGGGCGACGGATTTGATTTCCAGCCAGTAGGCTTCTTCGGGATCGATCATGCCGGTGGAGTCGAAGAGTGTGCCTTTGAGGTCGGGCTCGCGGAGGGATGTGATTTCGGGGGTGGGTGTGAGGACGATATCGCAGCGTTCGCCGTGGGACTTTTTGCGTTTGTTCCAGTCATCTGGATAGCGTTGCTCAGGCAATAAGCCATATCCCGCATCACGTAAGGCAGCTTGGACAATCGGGTGCAGCCCCAGTTCCGCATGATGATCAAACCCGTAGACCGCCTGTTCCATGTCATCATTTTGAGCCTGTTGTTTGAGGCCCGTTGCTACGGCGTCAGCGATATCGGAAAGGTTCCATGCCATATCGGTTTGGGGAATGAGTTAATCTTTCGCTACGGGTCAATAGGCTAAAATATGAATATGTTCACGCACACGGCCCCCCGGGGATAAATCCCCGGGGCTTTATTTCAAGTGATGTTGATTTTGTTGCAGTATGTTAGTTGATGGGTAATCGCACATATCCATTTTTCAATCCGGCTCCCTAATCACGATTCACGACTCCCTGTATTCAACGAGGACAAGTTCGACCTCGCCTGAGATCACCAGCTTGCCAGTTCGCCGGTGAGGGGTTCAACGACGTCTTTGACGGTGACGATACCCACAGGTTGATCATTTTCACAGACCAGCCCCATCGCCGTTCGATCGTCCTGCAAATGGCGCAGCGCACGTCGGATGGGCGTTGAAACATCCAGCTTGGGCATCTCATGAATCAACTCGCGGATCGGCGGGCAGTGTTCATGGTCATACATCAATGCTTCATGCAGACTCACCATGCCAAGCACGGTCCCCTGCTCATCGAGTACGGGATAGCGGGAAATACTTGATCGCTTGGCAAGACTCCAGAGTTCATCAACGCTGGCATTGGATTGGATGGTGATCACATCTTCCCAAGGCGTCATCTCTTCATCGAGTTTACGCTGAGCAAGACGCAGCACCCGGCCGGTCAACGCGGACTGTTCATCGGAAAGTAAGCCATAGCCAACCCCTTCTCGGACGAGACTGGCAACCTGCATACGCGGGTGGAACACAGCCTGCTTCGTCGAACCGCCGAGTAAACGCATGGTAAATGACCCCATCCATGTCACCAAAGGCAACAACCCACAGAGCGTGAGCAACCATTTGATTAACAACAGGAATCGGGCAAACGGGTAGACAAACCGATCCGCATGCACGGAGAACAAATCCTTGGGCAAGGTCTCAGCGAATACAAACAGCAAAGGCGTGAGCACCACAATGTTGTAAAACACAATTTCAAACGGCGAATAGCCTGCGCGTTCGTAGATGCGGCCCAAGGCGCTGGTGGCAATGTTGTTGGCAATGTTGTTACTGATCAGCAACGTCACCAGCAGGGTCGAGGAATTGGACATCAGCCGGTGAATGATCTTTGCGTTACGGTAGTTCTGATGCTCAAGCAGATGCAGACGCACGCGGTTGAGACTGTAAATACCGGTCTCCAGCCCTGAGAACAGGGCGCTTGCAAACAGCGCTGCCCCGCAGAACAGAATCAGGATCAGTAGGTCGGTATCCATCACGCACGCCCCCCATTTGCTGGAGACGTCGCCAGTTTGAGTTCCAACCAATCCAGGCGGCGTCCTGCCATCTGAGCAACGGTGATGATAAGGTTGCCCAGTTGCACGGTGTCCCCCTCCTTGGGCAGTCGCGCGAGTTTTGCCATCACCAGCCCGCCGATCGTGGAGATCGAATGTTCCTGATCATGGCGACCGAAGAACGCTTCCCATTCATGGATTGGTAATGATGCACTCACACGGAACACCCCCAGTCCGACGGACATCACCTGTGGCCCTTCCTGTGCATCATCCATATCGACAATCGGGCCAACCATTTTCTCGACAATGTCTTCAATGCGAATCACGCCTGCGGTCCCGCCGTACTCATCAACTGCGACTGCAAGTGAGGCACCGGATTGGCGGAACTGTGTGAGCAGTTGATCCAATCGCTGCATCTCGGGAACGTAGAGTATCTGGCGGATATAACGGCGGAGTTGATCCGTGGTTTGTGGCGGTTCGATCATCATCTGTCGACCGAGCACGATCCCAAGCAAATGCTCCGTGTCCTTGTCATAGATCAGGGCATAGTGACGTTTTTCCCGACGCATCCGGTCAACGAGTTCTGACGGATCATCGAGAATGTCGAACATGGCAACATCCACACGCGGCATCATCACGTCATAGACTTTAAGTTGCCCCAATTCCAGAATCGCCTGTAGCAACGATTCTTCATCCGCATCAATATGCCCATGGGACTTACTGAGTTCCAGCAGTGATTCGAGTTCCTCAGGCGAGAGTGATGTGGGCTTGTGTTTAGGGGCAATGAGCCGAGCCAATGGCGTGACCACCAGCGTACTCACCAGCACGCGCACCACGGTCAATGCACGATGAACAAAAAGCAAAGGCACCGCAAAGAATCGCGCCCAGATGATGCCCAGTCGTGCAGCCACCATCTTGGGAATTACTTCGCCCAACAGGATCAGAGCCAACAGTGGCACGATAAGCACCATTGCAGACAAGGCACCGTGGACTTCGTATTTTTTAAAGAGGATGGATATCGCCACCTCACTGATAATGAAGTAGGCAACGTTAATCACCATGTTGCCCAGCAGCAGTGTGATCAGTAGTGCACGCGTTTCGACGAGCAAGGCAAAAAGCGAGCTGTAGACGATGGACGTGTTCTTATTCTTCTGAATCTCAAGACGCTGCGACTCACTGAGACTAAATAGTGCCGTCTCACAGCCACTGAAAAAACCACTGGCGCAAAGCAACAGTGGGATCAGAATCAGTGCAGCAATCAAGAACGGGTCGAACATGAGGATTTACCAAGGTTCATTTCGGATATTGCATTTTAAATTTCAGCTTCGTCAAACTGCTTGCGGTTTAACCGTTCCACAGTCATTGGATCAAACTGCAGAACACGATCATCAGAAGCGCTAAACCGCAAGCGGTTGAGCATTGAAATCCAAAATCAAGCACTCTCAATACGCAACCGAATCCGGATTTTCCTGCCATTGGTTCTCGGCGATGGACTGGACGATGCGCTGCGCTGCTTCGACAGCTGCGCTGCCTGCCTCACCATCGACCACCACGGGCTTGCCTTCACGGACGGAGTCCAGGAAGCAATCGAGTTGGGCGGTGAGTTGATCTTCGTGACCTTCAGGTAAATCGAAGGACAGCGGTTCAACATGGACCAGGTCGGTGTACTTCATACTGGAAAGGTCCTGCCCTGCTAAGACGAGTTGGCGGATTTCCTGAAGCTTGTCGGTGTGTGCGGATTGGCGGACGAGAATGCCTGAGCGGGTGGCATAATCCAGATTCACAAAAGCATCCTCAGAAAACAGTCGCATGCGACGTTCGGTGGTCAATGCCATGCGTGATGCGGTGATGTTGACCACGCAGCCGGACTCAAAGGTTAAGCGTGCGTTACAGATGTCTTCGTGTTCACTGATGATGGAACTGCCGACAGCGTGGACATTCTTGAGTTTGGAGTTGGCAAGATGAAGGACGATATCCAGATCGTGAATCATCATGTCCATCACCACGCCGATATCCAGTGAGCGGAAGGTCATCGGACTCACCCGCTGCACATCCATGAACCGTGGTTTGAGATTCAAGGCGGAGACCGCACGCAGGCCGGGGTTGAAACGTTCGGTGTGACCGACCTGTAAAACGGTGTTATTGGCCTTGGCGAGGTCTGCGAGTTTGCGTGCGTCCTGTGGTGTCGCTGCCAGCGGTTTTTCGACCAGGCAGGCAATCCCCTTCTTGAGCAAGGGTTCGGCGACCGGCACGTGGTAAACCGTCGGCACGGAGACCGTCACCGCCTGCACCTGCGGGAACCGGGCAAGCAACTCATCGACATCCTTGCAGGTGTCACAACCATATTGATCAGCCAACGCTTTGGCGCGATCCTGATCGACATCAACGACAGCAAGGAGATTGGCAAAAGGGGCATTGGCAGCGGTGCGGGTGTGATGGGTACCCATGCGACCGGTGCCGATGACCGCGACATTAATCGGTTTTTTGGCGTCACTCATGCGACACATGATAACGGATAGGCGGTTTGGTTGGCGAATAGGGCTGCGATGCAGCTCGGCTTACATTGCACGTGAGACTGCGCAATTCGTCAGATTTGTTTTTTAACGCAAAGGCGCGAAAAGCACGAAGGTCGTCAAGACAAGGCAATTTTTTATTGGAAAAAGAATCTGTTTTCTCAAGAGCCACACACGAAGTAAAAGTTTCCTTACCCGAATACCACTTATGTCGTACGTGGCTCTTTGCTTGATCAACAAACAAAGTTTGCCTTGCCTGCCTTTCTTCGTGTCCTTAGCGATCTTCGCGTCTTTGCGTTAAAAAACAAATCAAACGGCAACCTGAAACCATCGAAACTTTGTAGAAACCTGTGTGAATGTTTTTATTGACAAGACTGCCAGCAGCCATATCATGTTGACAGATTTTTCAACCGCTTTACGCGAGAGTGTTTTATGCAAACCACAATGACCATTGTTCTGGCCTGATCGTCGTTAACGACGCGATGGCAACACACGAGGCAACGTGATTGACTTCTGAAAGCTGTCTGCTGACTCATTGAAATGGGTCAGAGTTGTTCTGCGTGTATGTGTTGATTGTGGTTCACGACGGTCATTTCGATTGTGTGTCTTTATCTGTTTTGTATTTTTGACCAACACTTTCGGAGAGCACCGTGCCCCGTAAATTTGATATCCAACCGCGCATGATCCGATGCGCTCATTGTCAACGTACTTTTTCTTCTCAGGCCCATGGCACACGTCATCGCAACCACTGCCCGCATTGTCTGTGGAGTGTGCATCTGGATAATGTCCCAGGTGACCGTCAAGCCCAGTGCAGTGGCGAAATGATGCCGATTGCCGTCTCGGTGAAGCCCAATGGTGAATGGCTTTTGATTCATCAATGTCGCCAATGTCACACGCTGCATGGCAATCGGATAGCCTGTGACGATTCGGAGATTTTGTTGCTGTCGCTGGCGTTGCGTCCCCTGACCATGCCTGCCTTCCCCTTGGAGCAGATAACGACGGGAGGAAGTACGGTAAAATGAGTTCCAGTCTGCACAGCCAAACGCTAGCGGATATGATACCGCCTTGACGATTGGAGTTGACTGCATGACCTGGGAAGCCTGGTACACAATTGGTGTGATCGCCTTGATCATGGTGGCACTGGTCCGCAACTGGGCTGGGCCGGACACCGTGATGCTGGCGGGATTGACGCTGCTGATGACCGGCGGGTTGTTCAGTGATCCTGTTGCGCCCCTGCTGCCGAGTCCGAAGCAGGCGATCTCCGGTTTTGCCAACGAGGGTTTGATCACCATTGCGGTGTTGTTCGTGGTTGCCTTGGGGATGAGTCAGACCGGCGCGATGGACATGATTGCGCGCCCACTTTTGGGAAGACCGCAGAAACTCGGCCAGGCGCAGGTCCGACTGATGCTCCCGGTCGCGGGGTTATCCGCATTTCTCAACAACACGCCAATTGTCGCCATGTTCATGCCGGTGGTCAGTGACTGGTGCAAGAAAACGGGGTTCCCGGCAGGCAAGCTGTTTATCCCATTGGGCTATGCCTCCATCCTCGGCGGGACCTGCACGCTCATCGGCACCAGTGGCAACATCGTCGTCCGCGGGCTGGTCACCGATGCCCAGGCCAAAGGTGAACTCCTGGATGTTCAGATCGGCATGTTCACGATCGCTGCCATCGGCTTGCCGGTGTTGGTGGTGGGTGTGCTGTATCTGTTGATTGGTTCGAGGTGGCTGCTCCCCAAGGGGCGAACACGGTCGATCAAGCAAGGCGATGATGCCCGCGAATACGTCGTGGAGATGATGGTTGAACCCAACTCTGCGATTGATGGCAAGAGCATCGAACAGGCTGGACTACGCAGCTTACCCGGTGTGTATCTGGCGGACATCGAACGTGATGGTCAACGCCTGGTGGCCGTTGGACCGGAGCAGATTCTGCATGGCAATGACCGGCTGTTTTTCGTCGGCCTGGTTGAATCCGTGGTGGACCTGCAGAAAATCCGTGGCCTGATGCCTGCTGCACGCAAGGTGTTTAAGCTCGATGAAAACCAGCCTCACCGCTGTCTCGTCGAAGCCGTCGTGAGTCTGGAATGCCCCATGATCGGCATGTCGATTCGCGAAGGGCGCTTTCGATCCCGGTACAACGCAGCGGTCATTGCGGTGCATCGTGGCAGTGAACGCGTGATGCAGAAAATCGGTGACATCGTCATTGAACCCGGCGACACCCTGCTCATCGAAACACACCCGAGTTTCGTCGAAACACAACGCAACAAGCGAGACTTTTTCCTGACCTCTACCGTCGAAGGCTCCAAGCCCATTCGACATGACAAAGCGGGAATCGCGATCATCACCCTGCTGGGCATGATCGCGTTGGTGACCTTAACGCCGATGACACTGCTGCATGCAGCACTCATTGCTGGCGGCATCATGACCCTCACCGGTTGCTTCACCATGACCGAAGCCCGTGACAGCGTGGACCTGCGTGCCCTGCTTGCGTTGGGGGGCGCAATCGGTGTGGGTAAAGCCCTGGAGCAAAGCGGCGCATCGGCGGTGATCGCAGAACAGTTACTGCATCTGTCCAAACCGATGGGCCCCTATGCGATTCTGGCAAGCGTGTATCTGACCACGGTGATCTTCAATATGCTCATCGGCAACATCGGTTCGGCAGTGCTGATCTTCCCGATCGCCAAAGCCATGGCCATGGCCGAGTCACTGCATTTCATGCCGTTGGCGATGGCGATCATGATGGGGGCTTCGGCAACGTATGCGACCGCCAGCTACCCGGTGAACCTGATGGTGATGGGTAGCGGTGGCTACAAGACCAGTGACTTTTTCAAGGTTGGCCTGCCATTGAATCTGCTGATCATGATCGTGGTGGTGATCCTTGCCCCACAGATCTGGCCGTTGGTGGGATGATGCCATTACATGAGTAGATGAGAATTTTCGATTGCCTTGTGTATAAAAGAGACAAAAGCTTTTGCATCGTTTCTTTCAGCCACACACCAATCGCAGGGGCCTCGTAGGACTTCAAGAAATTCAGCCAGTTGCTCAAAATACTCGCAATCTAAATTTTCTTGAAACTGCCCCAGACATTCTGGCTCTTCATCGGTACAAGCACAAGAATCGATAATGGTCCTGTAATCATGATGCGCCAAAATTTTATTTCTTGCTCGTTTTATAGCGTTATACAGCACGTCCATTTGTTTTTTTAAATCTTCAAGTTTCTTTTTCTTTTCATCATCCCAAGTGACATAATCAATCATAAACTCAAGAGACAAATTCTTGCTCCCATGCATTATCGCCGGGTCGTGCAATTTAGAAATTTGAATTAACGAATACTCGTGCAAAACATTTCACAGTGTGTACAAATAACCACGAAGTTGTGGGGACTGACGAAATTGCTCTTGGTGAACGTCGTCATCAAACGTAATACGATACATTTGCCAGATGCCATATGTGTATTGGCATAACTCATCAAACGCTCGAATTACTTGATCGTCGTGGCCTTGCATTTTGGCATCATAATAAAATAAAAAAAACCTCGCTGACCGGGTGGCCAACGAGGTTAATTCTGTAATGGAGCGTAACGGGCTCGAACCGATAACCCCTGCCTTGCAAAGGCAGTGCTCTCCCAATTGAGCTAACGCCCCGTTAGAGGAGAAATATTGTAACAACATTCATCAAACTTGTCACGTCCGGTTTGGCGTTACAATATAAAACTTGTAAACACCGCTTAGTTCAATAGAAAGACACCCCGTGGCCGAGTACCTCGCACAGATCTACGAATACCTTTTCAGTGGCACCATGATCAGTAATATGATCGCCAGTATTTTGCTGGTCCCGCTTGGGTTTATTCTCCGGTGGATACTCGTCCGTTCACTGGCCAACGTCGAAATCCGTTCGCCGGAGTTGCGGCTGCGCTGGACGATTCAAATCCGCAACATGATCTTTGCATTGATCACCGTTGCCCTGCTGCTGATCTGGTCATCAGAACTCAAAACCACCGCCATCTCGCTGGTGGCCTTTGGTGTTGCCATCGTTCTCTCCGTCAAGGAACTAATCACCTGTGTCACAGGCAGCTTCCTGAAAGTCTCCACCCGTGCCTTTAGCGTCGGTGATCGCATCGAAGTCAACGGCCTGCGGGGTGACGTCATTGACCAGACACTGCTGACCACCAATCTCATGGAGATCGGCCCCGGGGACAATCTGCACCAATACACAGGGCGTGTCCTGACCCTACCCAACAGCTTGTTTCTGACCAATCCCATCATCAATCACAGCATTACACATGATTATGCGATCGTGACATTCGACGTACCGGTTAAAGCCGATGAACATTGGCAAAAGCATGAAACTTGGCTGCTGGATGCTGCTAACGAAATCTGTGAACCGTACATGGATGATGCTCGCAGACATTGGCAGAAGGATCATGACATTCTCGCGGACTTACCAAAGATCGAACCGCGCGTGTCGGTGCAAATGAAATCACCGGACGAATTGAACATGGTCGTTCGAATTCCTGTTCCCAATCATCAACGCAACAGCAATTGCCAGCAGATTCTCCGCCGCTATCTCGAACATAAACAAGAGCAACTTGCCATGCAAAAGGCCGAGGAATCTGCTAATAATCCCGAAAAACCTTCCGACGATAAGACTTCGTAAACAAGCCCATTCTGATGTCACCCCAAATAAAGAACAAAACCTGGCAAGCATGGGCTGATGAAATCGCAGATGACGAAATCATTATTGATCGTCACATCATTAATAATGAAGCAGACGGCAACTGCTGGAAATTTACAATGTCTCAAGAATTGGCATCCGACACCAAACTTGAACATGTCATGGCATTTGCATCGCAAGTCAAACAATCCAGAAAGAATTGGCTGATCGAACATGGTGCTCAATCCATGGTCATGTATTGGTGGCATGATGAAATGTCAGGTCAACTATGCTTTTCGCTTGTTTCACTTTGCCACGGGAAGCTGCCGTTTGGCTGTAAAGTCATTTTGAGACATACAAAATCACTTGAAGATATCGTCAACGAATGGTTCAACTCACCTTATCATCCTGTACGTCCTAACGGGCGTGCAGGGTTTTTGTATGGCTGCCATTCATCCAGACTTGGAAGAAGTCAGCTTTTCAGTTCAAGTGTCCTATGACGATGCTGTTGTTGATACGCATGATTCGCAACTTGCAGCCGGTGAGAACACTATTTCTTTCACGTCTACGAACTGGACAGGTGGCATCACATTCAAGGCCAGTTTCGTAGGTGCCAATCAGATCATCATTGAAACAACCATCGGGGGAATCACAGAAGAATCATCAGCATGGTTCACGTGGAGTGGTACGGGCTATGCCGGTTCATTCCAAACGTCTAACGGGTACTTGATTGAGGTTGCTGAGTTGGATTACTTCGATGAACCCAACCCCGTTGAAGAACCAACCGACGAAACATCTACCACAGCAGCAGAACTCATCCCATATTTTTACCGACTGGAACTGGTCGGAGCATTCATGATCGGAATCATGCTATGGCAAGTGCTCATAAAAAGCTGGCGTTCGCAATCCTTGTATCTCTGAGCATGATTAATACAGCAGACGCAGGTCTTGCAGTTGAATCACTCAGGATTGAATCGATAGACAAAGGTTCAGGAACGTACAGTTTCTGGAGCCCAAGCGTATCGGGTTCATATATCGACCTTGTGGTCAACGAAGATAACAGAGCGAGTTTCTGGACACGCTGGAACGATACGGGTGATTGGCAGCAAACAGAAGTGCAAATTATTCGCGATTCGAGTCTAAGTGTATGCAAGGTAATTTTTACAGGCGGTATTGCAGCAGAAACATGGATTGTTCTTACAGCACCCGAAGACAATCAGTTTTACTCATTCGTTTATGACGCCTCAGTGTTGAGCCAAGGGCCGGGATATACGGTATCACCAATTTATGAAACTGACACACAGATAGGCTCATTAAAAGTCAAAGTGACATTTGGAAATGTTGGTGTTGTGACCATGTCTGGAGATGTGGTGGCAAGCATACAACCCGAAAGCGATTACTCAGGAAGTCTAGAAGGTGCAAGCCGTGATATCACAGACGCCTAACAAGAACACTCGAACGAACTAGACACCAAATAGAAGGTGATAGCTATGTCAAGGGCTACAGCATTGATGTGCTTTGTGTCATGAACATGACGCATGAAGCAAGCGGCCAATTGTACATTTTTCTTGAGTGTCGAAGGCTGGTAATTACGTAGCAAAAGGCTCTTGCGATAGTCGTCTAGGTTCATCCCGAAACCCCATGTAAAAACATCTGAACCTAAGAAACAATCGGCAATGAAAATGTGGAACTTTGTAGAAATGGCGGGGAAAATCAAAAAAAAAAATTGCTCATTGTCGAATGTTCGTAAACACAAGACAATGAGCAATTTACAGAAATCAAATGGAGCCGAGGGGGCTCGAACCCCTGACCTCTTGCATGCCATGCAAGCGCTCTCCCAACTGAGCTACGGCCCCTTAATTTGAGACGAGTATTGTAACGCTGGATCAGGCGGTGTCAAATGCACTTTTAACCCACATTGACCAACCGCCAATTCACAGACTAATCGGATTGTGCTATCATTTGCGATTCACCTTGAATTTGTGGAGATGGTATGACCCTGCAAGAACAGATTTACGAACTTTTCCTTTTGGAAAAGCAGGTCCGCGGCTTGAACCGTCGCCTCGAAGTGGCCTCTTACCAACATACGCAAATGCAGTCCAAGCTTTCGCGTTTGCAAACGCAACACGAAGAACTGGCTGCACAACTCAAACAGACACAGGCCCACGCCAATGCGTTGGAGAATGATGCCAAAGATGTGGAAACCCGCATCGATGCACTCCGTGAGCAAATGTCTTCTGTGACCAACAACAAAGAGTACTCCGCCCTGCTCATTGAGGTGAACACCCTCAAGCTCAGCAAAGGCAAGATCGAAGAAGAAGCTCTTGTGCAGATGGAACAGGTCGACTCGTTGCAGAATCAGTTGACAGAACTTGAAGCCCAGGTCCAAGAGCAAAAGAAACTCGTTGGTGCCGCTGAAGGCGAAGTGCAGACGCGTAAGGAAGAAGTCGGAGCCGAGTTGGCGGACCGTTCTGCCAAGCGTGACGCTGCCGCCGAACCGATCCCTGCTGATATGCTGCACATCTTCAACCGTCTCTGCGATCAGCACGACGGTGAACCGCTGGCACCGGCAGTCGAAGACAATGCCAAGCGTATGGAATACTCCTGTGGCGGCTGCTACATGACCATTCCGCTTGAACGCGTCAACACCCTGTTTACCCAACCAGATTCGCTGACAACCTGTCCTAATTGTCAGCGTATTTTGTATGTGGATGACGTGCTGCGTGAGCAGATGGATGCACGTGCAGCCAAGAACAAGGGTTGATTCGAACGCATGCCTATCAGCATTCATATTGACGGCGGCGCGCGTGGCAACCCGGGTCCCGCAGCCTGTGGTGTGGTGATTCGCGATCTGGATCATGATCTATTGCTTCACGAAGCCGGATACTATCTGGGAGCGACCACCAACAACGAAGCGGAATACCAAGGCTTACTCCATGCCCTTGAAGTCGCATTGGAGATTGGTGCAAAGGACATTCGCATCATCGCTGATTCTCAGTTGATGGTCCGACAGGTGCTCGGTCAGTACAAAGTCAAAGCTCCCAATCTCAAACCACTTCATGCCAAGGCTCAGCGTTTACTTGCCAAGTTCGACGACTGGTCGTTTGATCATGTTCTGCGTCATCTAAATAAACGTGCAGATGAACTGGCCAATCTGGCGATGGATGCGCGGAAAAATGTCCCCGGCGATGCGACCAAAACACCGGCGCTCTCAGGTAAGTCTCAAGCCAAACCGAAAAAGCAGGACGATCTGTTTGACCATCAAGCTCAAGACAAAGAGCCGGTGATCAAAGTGCTCACACCTGCACCTTGTTGTGTGCGATATGCCAGGACATTGGCTCAAGACGATGCAGGTAAACAGCGTTGCCCTGAGTGTGGCGCTCTGCTTCAGATCAAGTTCTGAAATTGATAACACGATCAACCAAAAAGCCCGAAGATACGAATCTCCGGGCTTTTTTTATGTGTGATTGGCACGCGTATTGGATCAGAGATGTTCGATGATCATCTGACATTTACCGCAGGTTGCTGCAGGGAATGTCACCAGCGTGCGATAAGCCATGTTCCCCCACGAGGCTTGCATGATCGGGTCGGTGAGTTCTTTTTCCTCGACCTGAATTTCTTGAACCATGCTATTTTTAAACGTGATGGTCGCCGCAGCTGATGTCCGATCATCAGGTAGATTTACCGGCGTCAACGTCAGCTTCTGACCTTCAATCTTAACCTGACTCAGTGAGATCAACGACAAGGTCATCGTTTGTGATTCAGAACACTGCCACTGATCCAAAACCGTGACACGATCCGCATCGCGATCCAACGTCACCTGCCTGAGATAGCTTTGCAATGCTGCTTTGGGATCGTAGGCATCGGCAATGTCCAACGTAAACGTCGTGCATCCGTCATTGACTTGATGCTTCAACGACTTGGCAGCATACGCACGGCCGGGCAATTGCACGGCATCGCCGAAGCTTGGCAGGTTATGCCACTGCGACTGCATGGTGAAAATGTCATAGCGTTGGGCGCTGAAGGTTTTGCCGGAGTAGGTTTCGACCCCCAGGTCAATGAGCAGCGGATGACCGTCGTGATAGACGACAATTTGGCCGATGTCATTGTGATTATGACTCTCCGCGTTGTGCCCCCCCTTGGCTGAGACATGCCAGCCTTGACCGAGTTCTTCAGTGGATCGCATCGTCACCACTTCGATATCCGGCAGGTATTCATCAAGCTTGCCCGTGAGTTTCAACGGTTCCTGATCGAGCAGTTTGGCTTCGAGAAATGGACGCTGAATCAGTCGGTAAAAGTTGGTGTGATGCGGTCGCGGTAATGCCATCTGCATACGCGATTGATGATCACCAAATGCAAGCATCGATTCATCGCCCAACGCCTCAGCCCACTTGCTGATCCAGTAGCCAGGCATGGATTTGGCAATCGCCCGACCATCTGCAAAGCAGACAAACTCTGAATCTTTCACATGCATCACCTGCGGATAGTGCGCGAGGTTGGCGATGAGAGGATGATCCATGAACAGTGCTTTGTCCTGCCCCACCATCCCACCAAGATGATCCAGGGATTCGTACAACGCGGCACCGGCCTGCCCCCAGTACATCACCCCTTCATCACAGCCACCATCATCTGGTTGCTGAGAGATGAAAATGTTCAGTGCCTTGCATATCCATTCGATGGCTTTGTCGCGTTTGGCAACATCATCTTCAAACATCCAAACCGCACTGAGCCACGTCGAACAGATCCACGGCGTCCAGTTATTCATGATGTGAGAAGCATCAAGGCCCAACCAGTGACGGGGGTGATTGAGAATCGCATCGAGCACGAAAAACCGCGTTTTCCGCTTGATTTGTTTAACAATCTCTGGACTCACTGCATCAAGTTGATCACCGATGAGCCAGACGATCCAGGCCATCTGCTGGCCGGTCTGCCCTGCAAACAAATCCAGGATTGGATCATCCAGATCAGGCAGGAGATTTTCGGCTGAAGCCCCCATGTGTGGCGGGAAACACCAGTAGGTCTCTTCACAAATCGCCCAGATGCCGTCGATGATCTGATCCATGTACTTGCCGGTGAGCCCGGTCAGACATTCTGCCATCACAAAATTCTGCAAGGCAAAGCGACGGTCAAAATAGGGCTTCTCCATGGCAACGCGGCTGGTGGTCCTGCCATAGGCCATGAGTTGGGATGCCTTGATCGGCGGGTATTCGTAATCCAGATTTTCATCCGCCCAATCGATGTAGCATTTACCCGTGGTCTGAGCTATCGCGACCCATGCTTTGGGATCACGAGACGGATGCGGGCAAGGGCAGAATTGATCACGATCGACCAAGTGGTCAATGATCCATTGGGCATCAAGTTGGGGACGTGGGGGCAATGTACTGCTGACGGCCGTGGCATGGGTGGACATGATGTTTCTCGACTTGGCGGCGTACAAAAAAAGTTTCCTGCTCATGAGGAAACTTGGGACAAGTCTAGGACGACCATTTTCAGATTCAACTACTTTCCGGCAGATTTTCTGAATTTTCCGAACTTTTCTCACGGGCCATCTGTCGCATGAGTTGCCAACTCGTCGGCAAACCCAGCACGCAGACCACCACCGCTTCGACCGCCCGATCCACCAATGCAGCGGTCGCACCGACTGAGGCATCATGCTGTGAGACCAGCATCGTCATCCCCGCCAACGCCCATTCGCGGAGACCTAATCCGTTGGGGGTAAGTCCAAGCAAACTGATCAACATCCCCGCAGCACCCAACGCGGTGGCCTGGGCAAACGTAATCGGCTGCCCGATGATCGCAAAGGCAAACCATGTCCGCATCCCCACCACGAACATGTCGGTGATGCGAATCGACAGCCAACCCAGGACGCGAGCTTCGTGGAGTTTGCGGCGGGCGACCTGATTGAAAATTCGTTTCCAGATCGGCGATAGCGCAACGACCAATGCACTGGTGAGTAAGATCACCGTCATCTGATCCATTTGCGGGATCGCGATCACAGCAAGACCGACACTGCCGAGCACCATCGCCCCAAGTCCGAGCACGATGATGAGAATCTGAGCGGACTGTTTGAGAGGCAGTTGGTGAAACTGCTTGAGACACGCTGCCCGGCCGATGAGTCCCATGCGAAGCGGCAGGTAGTTCAGAACACTACTGGAGAGGATGAGCGATTGCATGCGTAAAAGCGTTACAGGTGGGCAGCAGTCAAACGGTCGCGTTACCGCCCAGAAGAGTATGCCGGTGAGCAGGAGATTACCCAAGACGCCTGCTGCCAAGCCCAGCACGTGTATTGGTGATGCCTGCCTGATTGCTGAGAAGTCCGCCCCACGGAACGCAAAAACCACCGCCAAGGCAAATGCGGCGATGCCCAGGATCAGCAGTGAGATTTTGACGATGCGTTTTTTCATGAATGGCTGTGTTAATGGGGTATCGGTCGTCGCGCGTCCCTGGGGTTAAAACCCCAGGGCTTTACTGTGCAAAAGTTTGTCCACAGGCAAGGATTGGTGATGCTTGCCGGATGCTCATCATAAATGCTTACATTGCCTATGGTAATTCGTAAAGTTGTGACTACAATAATGATGTAGCCAAGGAGTGCGAAATTTATGTTCATTCGACATGCCGCTGACGTCCCGTCCAAGACCATGGATATGCCCGGTGCCAAGCACGTGACCATGAAGCTGCTCGTTGGTCGGGATGATGGCGCCCCGACCTTTGCCATGCGTCAGTTCACCGTCGCCCCCAACGGCCACACCCCCCTGCATAAACACAACTATGAACACGAAGTCTACGTCCTGGCTGGTGACGCCCAGTTCGTCTCCGGCGTGGATGGCAACACCATTCGCCCGATCACCGCTGGCGATGTCGTCTTCGTCCCTGCCAACGAGATGCATCAGTTCCGCAATGTCTCGACGCAAGACGTGAAATTTATCTGCCTGGTCCCGACCACGTTCGACTGTGGCTCCGCCTGCCAGCCGACACCAGGTTCATATTAATTGGGGAGATCGCTGGTTCATCGACGATCTGAATTTTAGAGTTATAACTCTAAAGGACTCGCAACTCAGGAAGGGCAACTGAATGTACAACCGAACCTTACTCATGGTCGTCTACAGCGTGCTATTGATCTGCTCCGTGGTGCTGTTTTTCGTCGGCATCAACCTCCGGCCCGCTGAAGGTGAACCTGTGCTTCTGGGCATCGGTGCCCTGGCCATGATCTTCACCGCTGCCACCTTCCCCATCGCCTACGCCCTGACTCCGGCTAAAGGCAAGCAGGAAGCCTCATCCGACAAAGCCTACGCTGAATCACTCCAGCAGGTCATCGGCGTGTTGCGTTCGATCAATGACCGCATGATGATCTCCGACACCGCCAAGCGCATTGCCTTTCGCGAACGTGATCAGGAAACGCTCCGCCAGGTCATCCGCACGGAGATCAACCGTGGCAATATGGAGACCGCCCTTTCCCTTGCAGAGGAAATGGCCAAGACCCCCGGCTATGAACATGAAGGCCAGGACATTCAACGCCAGATCATCGCTGCCCGTGCAGACAAAATGGACCGCAAAGTCCTCGAAGCCATCAGCATTTTCGAGCAGATGCTCTCCCGTCACGAATGGGACGACGCCCTCACCGAAGCCCGCCAGTTGCAGCAGACCTATCCCGACTCTGCACGTGTCAAAAATCTTGCAGCCCGCGTCCGCGAAGCCCGTGAAAGTCACAAGAAAGATCTGGAACGCCAATTCCTCGAAGCTGCTCGTCGTGATGATGTGGAAACCGCGATGGATCTGCTTAAAGAACTCGACCACTACATGACGGAAAAGGAAGCTGCGCCCCTGCTGGAAGTCGCTCGCGGCGTCATCGGCAAGAAGCGTCAAAACCTCGGCGTCCAATTCAAACTCGCCGTCGCCGACCACGAATGGATTGATGCTTTGCATGTCGGTGAACAAATCATCGCTGACTTCCCCAACACCAAGATGGCTGACGAAGTCTTAAGCATGATGGACCTACTCAAAGAACGCGCCGCCGGCCAACAACAGGCTGCGCGGAATTATGGTGGGATTTAAAAATTCAACACAAGCCCGCAGATGAGCACCGCGATTCTGCGGGGTATCCAAGTCGCCGTGTTCAAGACAATTTTTAGCAACAGATGCACACAGATAAACGCAGATGTATTCATTGCCCCAAATTACTTCGGGGAAATTTGAGTCATGTCAAAAACTCTTGATACAGATTCTGAAATCAAGGAATATCAAAAGAGTATTTATTTAAAGCTACTTCTAGCATTCCTGCTCATAAGTACCATTGTGGGTGTGTTGATATTTTACATCCAAATAAACAGTGATGATTTTTTAAACCTTAAAGGCAAGACAGAAACGCAAGTCATCAAGAAACTTGGCCACCCAAGTGGTCGATATATCAGTCGTTTTTACGACAATTCCCTTAACGAAATAAAAATGATGGGACCACAGCCTGAGAACCTCAGTCATGGGGATATTTATGTCGCAATGCAATATCAAATTCAAAATGAGATGTATTACGTCATACTTGTAGATAAGAAACTGTACCAGTCCTTGAACAGAAAAGTTTCTGGCCCAAATGATTTATACGTTATTGACGTTTTTCGCTATCCGGTTGATGCAATTTGGTAATGCTAATCCACAAGCTTGTCGTGCATAATAAATGAAGACAGTATCAACAATCATCGAAAAACCACTACGCGGTTTCAGCGACACGTGGTGTCGCAGCTATTTTTTATCTCACGTCAACCGTAGCACCAACATCAAATCCGACCCAATCTCCAAACCTCAAATCTGTGTTTATCTGTGTGCATCTGTGGTTAAAAAATGCCTTGAACACTTTCGCGTCCGACAGTGCCATATCCCCCGCGTCGACACGACGCGGCTCGCCTGAATCTTGCAGCAAATCACCGCCAAAACCAAACCATCGCCTCTTTTGAAATACCTGCTATCATGAAGCCACTTTGTCCTGCCTGGTAAATTTGGTTTAGAAATATAGAGAAACACAAACACAATGAGCAACACCTCATCGAAAACGGCCGTGCTGATTCCCGGTGACGGGATTGGCCCGGAAGTCACAGCAGCAGTTAAACGCGTTCTGGAAAAAGCGGGTTCGGATATCAACTGGGTCGAACACAAAGCTGGCATCGCTGCACTGGATGCTGGCAAAGAAGTGCTCCCCGAAGAAACCACCGATGCCATCCTCGAACATGGCGTTGCACTCAAGGGCCCCTGCACCACACCCGTCGGCAAGGGGTTTAGCTCCGTCAACGTCCAACTCCGTAAGAAGCTCAGCCTCTACGCAGCCGTGCGTCCTGTTCGCAGCCTTCCGGGGGTCAAAACCCGCTTTGACAATGTGGACCTCGTCATCATTCGCGAGAACACAGAAGGCTTGTACTCCGGCGTGGAAAATGAAGTCACGCCCGGCGTGGTCATGAGCATGAAAGTCGCCACCGAAAAAGGTTGCACGCGCATCGCGGATTATGCCTTTGATTACTGTCAGAAACGTGAACGCAAGAAAGTCACCGCGTTCCACAAAGCCAACATTATGAAACTCACCGACGGCCTGTTTCTCAAGTGTGCTCAGAAAGTGCATGAGGAAAAATATCAGGACGTACCTTATGACTCCCTGATCATCGATGCAGCCTGCATGCGTCTGGTGCAGGACCCCAGTAAGTTTGACATGCTGCTGATGGAAAACCTCTACGGTGACGTGGTCAGCGATTTGTGTGCTGGCCTTGTCGGCGGCTTGGGTGTTGTCCCCGGTGCCAATATCGGTACCGACCATGCCGTCTTCGAAGCCGTTCACGGTTCAGCGCCGGACATTGCAGGTAAAGGCGTTGCCAACCCACTGGCCCTACTGATGTCAGCAGTGATGATGCTCAACCACCTGGCAGACACCTGTGGTTGTACCAACAGCAGTGAGACTGCTGAGAAGATCAAACACGGTTACAACACTGCCCTGGCTGACGGCTGCAAAACCGGTGACCTGGGAGGTGATCTCTCCACCGAGCAATTTGCCGACGCCGTGATCGAACGCCTCAATGGCTGATTGCATCAGCATTTAACATCCCAAATCCAACCCCCAGGACCGTCTTGATGGCGGTCTTTTTTATTAAACAGTTCAATCCAATACAGCCGTCTTCTAACGCCGAATTTTTAATTATTCGGCCTATTGACTTTGAAAATGGAGCAGGAATAGAATTGAACAGTTTAATTTACAGTTGACAAAACAGGCCCCCAAATGAGTAGCAGCAAGACACTTTCAATCCGCGACATTGCCAAACGCTGCGGTGTTTCACCGGGCACTGTTTCCAACGTCATCAATGGACGCGATGTCGTCAAACCCGAGACTGCTTCACGCATCCGGGCTTTGATGAATGAACTCAACTATGCCCCCAAGACCAAGGCAGTGAACACCAACCGCGTGATGGTACTCATCCCTCCGCATCCTGATGCCTTGCTCAGCGAACATCTGTCCAACATGCATGCAGGTGTCTGCGAAGCGGCATTTACCAACGACATTATTCTCTCGGTTCGTCGTTGCCCAGAAGATTTGCACTCAGCCAACCAACTCCGCGATATGCTCCGTGAAGACGGTAGCATCGGCGTGATCCTGCTAACCTCCACGCATGGCTATCACCTGGCGGACACCATCGGCCTGGCTAAGACACCGCACATGGTCGTCGGCGCATCACGTCACCAACAGGACATCAACCAGATTGTTTTGGATGATGAAACCTCGGCTTATCGCGCAACGCGTTACCTTCAGGAATTGGGTCACGAGCGCATCTCCATGGTTTACTTCAACCGAAAAGACATCGGCCATGCCCAGCGTTACGTCGGCTTTGCCGCAGCATGTCAATCAAGCAACATGGACAAGCGTTTGCTCGAAGGTGTCGAAGCTGATCACGCGCGCCCTGAGTTTGGTGCTGATGCATTACGACAGCTCATGCAATGCCCCAAACCTCCGACTGCAATCATTGTCACCAATGCGGCATTGGCTCACGGTGTGATCAGTCAAGCCAAGCGCATGAACCTGTCGATCCCCGGCGATTTGTCGTTGATCGTTTACCATTCTTCACGTGATTACGATCATGGCTTACATGACATCACCATCATGAAAACGCCAGCTTATGATATGGGCTACCAGGCGATACAAAGTGTCCGCCAATTGCTGTTAAAGCCCGAAGAGCCTGAAACATCACATGTCACACTGGAAATGTCTCACACCTTGGAAGTCCGCCAATCCACTGATAAACCGCGCATTGATTAACTCGGATCAGTCGTTGAACAATTCACTCGTCAGGCTCGCTGTTTGCAGCCAACGTTCACAGGAAGCACATCATGTCACGCACCCAATCTGCTTTCACACTCATTGAATTACTGGTGGTCATTTCGATCATTGCCATACTCATCGCCATCCTGCTGCCTGCCTTGCATAAAGCCAAACTCTCTGCCCAGGCAATCCAATGCGGCACAAATCTCAAGCAGATGCACTTGGCGCATTTCAATTATGCCAGCGATCACAAGGGCTATATCTGGCCAGGCAACATCTCCGATGCCATCGCGACAAACATGGGCATCACCAGCAATGTTTTTAAACGCTGGGTGGGTCACATCAATCCTTACATGGGCGTACAAAACCCGGCATGGAATAACTTTTCTCGAAGTATGCTCTGCCCGACACACCAGGTAAAAACCAATGGCGAAATCTGGAGTAGCTATGCGATGAATTATCTCACCGGCGCCCAGGCGTCGCCCGAAGAACTGTTACCGGTCAATGGTACCCTCAACGGTCCAGCACAGAATTTCCTGGACTTTCGCAAGGCTTCAGACTGTTTCCTGCTGGTGGATAATGCGAATAACAACGCCGTTGCCCAACCGCACATCATTGTCCCCGAGGACATCAAGCAGCGTCACAATGGTGCAGCCAACATGGTTTTTGTTGATGGTCATGTCGTTGCCACCAAAGAACTCAACGCATGGGGAAGCGGTTACTGGAATGGTGAATAACACCTGAAAACCAGCCTTTTTTCATCTCTAATCTGATCATGAAAATCCAAGCCGAAAGGTGTGAAAATGTTATCCATCCTTGTTCGTCTGCTCTGTGTTACGTTGGCGTGTTGTCCGCTACTTTTCCTGACTGACAACGCGTCAGCAGAATCGTCATCCACACCCTCAAGTCAATCGCTTGCCCCCATCCCCCTGCCTGAACAGATGCGTGGGTTTAACACCAGTACCCGTGGTGTCGATGCGGAACTGGTCAAACGCCTTCATGGTTGGGGTGCCAATCTCATTCGCATCAATATTCACACGGATCGTGATTTCAAGTTCGATCCATCCAACCCGCCCAAGCACGTACTTGATCCATTTGTCAAAGGGCTAGCCAATATTGATGATGCGCTTGAAGCTTGCAATGCAACCGGTATGAAAGTCATCCTCTGCCCATCGAATATCGTGGGGCGCAAAATTGATGTCTTCTGGCAAAAGGATTCGGGGCAAAACTATCGTGATGGCTTAGCACAACTCTGGCTTGCCTTGGATCAGCGGTATCATGGCCATCCTGCCATCATCGGTTATGACGTACTTAACGAACCCAACTACAAAGACGGTCAATCCGACAGTTGGCATAAGGACATGTTACCCAATGCAGTCGCTGCCATTCGAAGTGTCAACAAACGTATCTGGTTAATCGTCGAACCCGGCCCATGGGGACTACCTGCTGGGTTTGAGAATCAACCGGTGCTTGACGATCCGTATGTGATTTACTCGTTCCATCAGTATGCCCCGCATAACTACACGCACCAAGGCGTTGGCAAGCATCGTCTTCACGCACGTGGCAAACTCATTTACCCCGGCAAACTCCAGATGTTCGACTCTGAGCCCATCATTGATTGGAATCAAAACCAATTGGAAAAAAGCATGCAGGCAGCGATCGACTTTGCAGAAAAACACAACGTCCGAATGCTCGTCGGCGAATTCGGCGTCGCACGTTGGGCGCCTGGACGCGGGCAATGGGTTTCAGACTGCATCGCAGTATTTGAGAAACACAACTTCGATTGGCTCTACCATTCCCCTGCAGGTTGGACCGGCTGGAATCCGACATTTCCCGATGGTGATATCAAAGACCAAATGCTCATGGGCAAAGACTCGGACGGTGGCCACGTCACCCCACAACTCAAGGCGATCCTTGAGGGATTAAGTAAAAACAAACAGTAAAATCAAATGCTTCATCAAGTCAAATCGGCTTGCCATCAGCATTGATCATCTTGGGTCCGTCGCCTGCAGTCTTGACGTACTGACCATCACCTGCTTTTTCATACTTGGTAAAACCCTTGGCAGCGAGGTTCTCATTGCTCAGCGTCTTTTTCTCGTGAGACGAGGTGTACTTGGTTGCCACATTCGGTGTCTGGATCACGCGGCGAACTGGTTGACCTGTCGTGGGATGATGGGTCAATGCATCGTCACTCATCTTCTGCATCACTTCAAAAATCTGACCTTCTTCACCATCGTCGGTGATCACTTCATAGACATACACAGGCATGGCAAAGTCTCCGTTGGGTTGAATCAGACACGTAATTGTATGACAGAAAGAACAATCTGTCATCGCAACGCTCAAGCCCAATGCTCCGTAAAGCGAAGCATGGGATGCGCCCAATCCATGGCGATCGTCGATATCCCAGTCTTCGCGGGGCTCAGACGTGGGCTTAGTTTTTATTTCTTCTCCATCATGATCGTCGCGTCATGACCTTTGTCGAAGTAGTCCTGTCGATAGACCACAGCCCATGTTTTGCCAAACGCCCAATCGAGTAATTTCTGAGTCGGCAAGCGACGGGCAATGGCATCCTGCGGCGGTGCGTCCGGATCACAGGTGTCTGGCAGAAAGTTGAACACCAGGTAACGCTCGGTCGCATCCCAACACTGTTTGAGTGTGGTCAACGCTTCCTCATCCGTCATGGTGTTGAGCGTGCCCGAAAGAAAGATCACCTGAGGCTGGTCAAGTCCCAGCAAAGACGGGTCTGCCAGAAAATCACCACAGACAAATCGGCTGCGTGGCAAGTGTCGCTTTTGAGCATAGTCGATGGCTTCGGACATGCCGTCAATGCCGATGTATTGGCCGTAATCCAGATCACGTGAGAGCAGGTATGCTGCCAAATCACCGCGACTGCAACCGGCATCCAGAATCCGTTTGCCCGGCAGGTAGAGCATCTGCGTGAGGACTTCAAAACGCAGTCGCTGACTTTCAGGACTTGCCCAGAGTGTTGCCCCGAAACATGGACCATGACAGTCGATCCAGTCTTTGTATGGTGTCAGATATTGGGGTTTGGACATGTGACGAATCTCAAAAATACGTTCGCGTGAAAGCCGTGCAAGCAGCTATTGTAACGCATCGCATGCGTAGCGTCATGAGTTGTTATAAACCCTCAACGGTTCGGGTTTATTCCAAGGGACACATGGCCCGCTGAGACTCAAGTCTCATGACTTGGGTTCCAACCTCCTGGTCAAAGGCAAGATTGAATGTTAATTTGTTTATTCAGTCAGTTCTTGAAGGGTTTGCGTGAGTTTCGCTTCATCCCAGACTTCGATGCCAAGTTCGTTGGCTTTGGAGAGCTTGCTGCCTGCTGCTTCACCGGCGATGACCAGTGTGGTTTTCTTGGACACGCTGGATGTCACTTTTGCGCCGAGGTTTTGGAGTTGTTCGGTCAATGCTTTGCGGTCATAGTCTGCAAAACTGCCGGTGATGACGACGGTCTTGCCCAGGAACGGCGAGTCGGTGGGTTGCTGGACTTTATCTTCGGTGAGGTTGACGCCTGAAGCTTTGAGGTCGGCAATGATCTGTTTGCCTGCTTCGGAGTTGACGAACTGGTGCAGGGATTGGGCGATCTGCGGCCCGATGCCGGACTTCTGGCCTGAGACTAAAAAGTCCTGGAGCTCTTCCACGCTGGCCTTGGCAATTTCGTCGATGTCCCCAAAATGCTGAGCGATGATGCGTGCTGCCTTGGCCCCCAGATGTCGGATCCCCAATGATCCGAGTACACGGGCCAAACCGCGCTGCTTGGACTGTTCGATGCCATCGAGCAGGTTATCGAGTTTGGTTTTGCCGAAGCGTTCGAGGGTGAGAATCTGGTTGGCATGTTCCTTGAGTTTGTAGACATCACCAAAACTTTTGAGTAGATCAACATCCGCCAATTGGTGAACGACTTTTTCACCCAGCCCGTCGATATCCATCTGGCCACGGCCTGCAAACCAAATGAGTTTTTCACGGACCTGTGCAGGACATTGCGGATTGTTGCATCGCAGTGCGGCTTCGCCTTCTTCACGAATGACCGGGCCATCACAGCTTGGACATGCTGCTGGCGCTTCAGTCACCGGCGGATCACCTTCGCGTGCTTCCATCACCACGCTGACCACCTGCGGGATGATCTCACCAGCCTTCTCGACGACAACGCGATCGCCTTTGCGGATGTCCTTGCGGTTGATTTCATCCATGTTGTGCAACGTGGCTCGGCGGACGGTGGTGCCTGCAACAAAGACGGATTCGAGTTCTGCGACGGGGGTGACCGTGCCGCCCTTGCCGACCTGCCATGTGATATCGAGGAGTTTGGTTTGGACTTGTTCTGCAGGATATTTGTAAGCGATGCACCAGCGTGGTGCTTTGGTGGTGGAACCCAGCGATTCCTGCGCTTCGAGATTGTTAACTTTGACGACAATCCCGTCGGTGTCGTAGCTCAAGTCCTTGCGCTTGGCATCGAAGTCTTCGATGAACTGCCAGACATCATCAAGTTTGTCGAACTTCTTCACGTTGTCATTGACCGGTAAACCGAATTCGTTCTTGATGGCCTGCATAAAGTCGAAATAGGTATCCCAGGTATTGGGCTCGATCACACCACGCCCGTGCACAAAACAACGGAGATTGCGTTTGGCGACGGCTTTGGGATCTTTCTGCTTGAGTGTGCCGGCGGTGGCATTACGCGGGTTGGCAAAGAGTTGGAGATTCTCTGCTTCGCGCTGTTCGTTGATGGCTTGAAACGAACTGTGTGGCATGTAGACTTCACCGCGGACTTCAAGCACGGCAGGCGGATTGCCATCGAGTTTAAGCGGGATATTACGCACGGTTTTGGCGTTAGCGGTGATGTCATCACCCTGCTGACCATTGCCACGGGTTAAGGCTTGAACCAGAATGCCGTCTTCGTAACGCAGGCTGATTGCCACCCCGTCTATCTTGGGTTCTGCGACATACTCAAAGGTCACATCACCAAAGAGGTCATCGGATTCGACCCCCAGGCCGGAGATCACGCGCTGATGCCATGCCGTGAGTTCTTCCTTGTCGTAGGTGTTGTCGATGGAGAGCATCGGGACCGCGTGGTCCTTGGTTTGGAAGCCTTCGAGAATTTCACCACCAACACGATGCGTGGGCGAGTCGGGCGATTGATACTCGGGATGCTGGCGTTCGAGTGCTGCCAGGTCCGACATCAATTCGTCATAGCGTTGATCGGAGATTTCCGGTGCTGCGTCGGTGTAATAGAGCTTGTTGTGATGGTTGAGCTCTTTTCGCAGTTGTTCGATGCGTTGGCGTGCTTCTTGGGTCATGTGAGGATTTTACACGATCCAAGGCACCCCTGGGACTGAAGTCCCAGGGCTTTAATGTGCAATTGTGTCGTCAACGTCAATTAACTTGAGATGGCTTGGCGGAGGTTGTTTATTGAACAGCAGCACCACTGGGCACCAGGTCCCGTGAATTTCATGTGCAATTGTGTCGTCAATGAGAAATCAAGCTGAGATGGCTTTTCTCAGATCGTTGGCTGCGCCGTTGGGCAATGGCTTGGTCGAAAGTGCATCGAGCATGGGACGCTTGTTGGACTTCTTGACGGTGCGGACCAGTTCAAGCAAATGCTTGTAACGGACATAGGTGTAATGACCGAACGCTTGTTCCAGATCGTGACGGGTGTACTCGGTGAGCGGGTCGTTCATGCCGGTTTGGCGCATGGCCCATTCGAGCAGGGATCGTGGGTTGTCTGCTGTGTAGCGGTAGTCTGCGAGGGTGCGTTCGACGCGTGTGAGGATGTCGGTAAAAGGATCGGTCAATGACTCGGGCAAGCCGGTCAGGTCGTTTTTTTTGATTCCCTGCTGTGCTTCGAGTTGCGAGAGCCAGTCGGTTGAGTTTGCAGCGTTCATATCGTCGGATGCCTTTTCCTTGGCAGTGAGTTTGATCACAGCGGTGTTGATGGTGACTTTGCCGTGATTTTTAAAGACGATCACCAGCCGTTGGCCGTCCTTGCCGTTGTATTTGGTGAGACTGGCTTGTCGTACTTCCCCCTCGCCCCATTCAGGTTTGAGTGGATGTTTGACAAGATCGCCCGGTTGAAACAGTGGCTGGTTCACGAATCATTCCAGTAATATCGGGGGATGCACAGGTTGCCGATGCAAGCTGTCGCATTGGTGACACATGATACAGCGATACGAGCAGATGGCAACGCGGCGTGGAAAAGTTCGACAAGGCGTTGCAACTGTCGGTTAAGCGGTATACCGTTTACAATGGTTTAGACATCATTTTTTCACATTCCGGCTGGGAGATCATCATCATGGAAAACAATCAACAATCACCACGTCCACCACATCCGCCTTTTGGTCAAGGTCAGACACCGCCCCCGCCACCACCGCCGGGATACATGCCGATGTACCAGCAGCAGCAAGCGCCCAGGTCAGCAGGGAACTGGAGCATGATGACGGTGATGCGTCGCGTGTTTGTGGGGATCATGTCCACGGTTTTACTGTTCTCGATTTTTCTGAACATTTACCTGGGTATTTTCTTTGCTTCGACGATGTCCGGGCCGATGGAATCTTACTACACAGGCACGGATCAGAACAACCGTATTGTGATCCTGCCCATTGAGGGTGCGATTGATTCGGAGACTGCTGCATATGTGAATAAAACCCTGCGGAGCCTGCAGAACAATCCGCCTGAGGCTTTGATCCTGCGTATCAATTCTCCAGGCGGTGGTGTGAGCCCATCGGACCAAATCTGGAACGGCATCATGCAGTTCAAGAAGCAAACCAATATCCCGGTGGTCGCCAGCTTCGGCGGTGTTGCTGCCAGTGGTGGTTACTACATCGCATCAGCTTCCGACTACATCGTCAGCGAACCCACCTGCATCACCGGCAGTATCGGTGTCATCGCCCAGGCATTCACGCTTGATCGCATGATGGACAAAATCGGCGTCACACCCGAAACCGTGGTCTCCACCGACTCCACGCAGAAAGATGCCCTCAACAGCTTCCGCCCGTGGACCGATGACGACCGCGACGAACTGCGAGATATTCTGGATACGGCCTACGAGCGGTTCATCAAAATTGTCGATGACGCACGCCCGGACCTGGATCTGGAACAGGTTCGCAAGCTGGCAACCGGCGCGCCATACACCACCAAACAGGCATTGGAAAACAAACTCGTTGATGAAGAAGGTTACATTGGCAACGCCATTGCAAAGGCCATCACCTTGGCAGGTTTACCAGCTGGCAGTGATCCCAAGGTCACCGTGATTCAGCAGCATAATCCCTTTGGATTCCTGGGCGCGAGTGGCAAACAGTCCAATACCGACCTGTCGACACTGCTCAACAGCGAAAAAATCCGCAGCATGACCGGTGAATTGGCCATGCCCCAGTTGCAGTATCGCATGGAAATGCGTTGAGTCGATGAATCACATAACTGAAACCACGGTTGTAAAATGAAATGAAAATAGCGTTTTATTGCAGGACGCTGTTGTTTACAAAATGGATTGATTGTACGATTTATGTCAATAATACCTTTGCCTCTGGAAAGGCTTTGGTTTATGATATGTGAAACTTGATCACTTCAATCAAACATGGAATTGAACCGGACTTGGAGAAGACTGGTTTCCATGGAAGAATCAGGTTTGGGATCGAGAGATGGATGGGGTCGCTAACGCGACAAATGTGACATGGGTTGAATGTGTTTTGGCATAGGCAATCCAATCATTTCCGAGGGTGTTACAGATTCTGGTTCCTTCAATTTTGAAGGCCTCAGAAGGTGCGAGACAACATCATTTCAAGTCGTTCCTGATACACAGAGATCCAAGGCCTGTCGGGTGACAGACCCATTGGTTAAACGTATTCCGCACAGACTTCAGGAGACAGTCTTTAGCGGTGTCAGATTCAGTGGAACGGTATTTTTTTTGCAGTGTAGATGCTGCGGGGTGACAAACATGAACCTACGTGAATGGATGAATCAGAACTCGGCCGTCGTTACCATCATTGCGGTGGTCCTCTTGTTGGTCTCGCTTGGTGTGATCATTATGACACTGACACCACAGCGTGCAGCACGTGTGGTGGATGTGTATTTCATGGACACGTCTGATGGCGCTCTGTTCATCGACAAGTCCGATCAATTGCCCCCCATCACGGCACCGTCGGGTAAAGAAGGCGTCCGAGCTTTCGTCTTTTCCTGTGGTGACTGTGGTGACGAAGCAAGCCGTTTCATCGGGTGGCTTGAAACCTATACCCCCGAAGCCAAAAAGGCCATCGAAACACCGGCAGAAGGTCCCGAGGGTGGCATGGATAACTACGAAGTGGTCGAAAACGGTCACCTGGTCGCAGCACCCAACAGCAACGGCAAATGGGTCATGGCTAACAGCGAACCTGGCTTTAAGATCATGGACAACGTCCAGACCCACTGTGGTGGCGATGTGGCTCCCAAGCCCTGCTTCCCCGGTCGCGATTGATCCATTCAATCCCAATACGAAATTCACAAACCGTCATCCACATGGGTGACGGTTTTTTATATCATGTGATGTTGAAACGTTCTGCCTGTCTGTGGGTAGGTGTATCTGACAATCCCCACGAACATTCTGTCTAACTCACTTAACTTTCAACCTTCACTCCGCTGACTTCTCATGAAACACATTGCCCGACAGTTCATCACAGTCTCTCTTGTCCTGCTTTTGACCATGATCACCGGCTGTGTCAGTACGCCCAAGCACTTTAGTGATCCGGTTGCCGTGATGCTGCAAAAAGATGAGTCGGTTGCTGTGCGACTGAAGGCCGCCAAACAGGCTCAGCAGGAAGCGCCCAACAGTGATAATCGTCTGGCAGCATTGCAAACACTCGTGTGGGAATATGGACACCCACAGGAACTCCGACATTATGCCATCGACCAACTGATCGAATATGACGAAGCGTCTTTTCGTCAGCAGATGCACCGACGTATCGTTCAGGTAAAAAACTGGGGCACCATTGAGTATCTGTTCAAAATCGCCAAGCAACGCGGTTGGGGCGACAGCTTTACCCCCACCGTTGTCCGCCAATACGCCCGGCCCGTTCATGGCATAAAAGAAGAGGACCGCCCTGAACGTGAAGTTCTCAAACAGATGCACCCGGACAAAACCATCGAGGAAATCGTCTTCGAAGTCTTTGTCAATGCGGGCAAAGAACAGAAAATCATCAGTCAGGCAGACGCGTGGGACCTGCTGGGACGCATCAGCACCAAGCAGCAGATGATCGATTATCTCAAACGTGCGCCCGGCGATACGGCCATGGTCATTGACCTCAAAACCGCTGCACAGGATCTGAACGTCACCGCATTCAACAAGGAAGGGAGTCTCTGGCTTTCCTACTTGCGTAAACCGGAGATGCATGCCTATTGGCAGCAGTTAACCGACGTGGTTGCAACACTCAATGATGAACAGAAAAAGGATTTGAAGCTGCGTCATCTGGCCCCCCTGCTCGCTTCGACGCCACAGCAGCGAAGCCAATCACGCGTTGATCTGATCAGCAACATCAATGCCTATGTCAACAGCCAGAAACACTACCTCAAAGGCGCAACCTATGACGGTGGTGCGGTAGATCACCCGCAGGAGTTTTCAAACTGGGTCGACAAACTCACTTGGCCGGACCTGCTGACCATCAATCAGATCATCACCGCCTTGCAATCCCACATGGTCACCAGCAATCTCTTTGCCTGGGCCGATGCCGACAAGGAAGACACCAGCACGGAGTATGGCGGGACGATCCGCAAAGATGACGGTGTCTATGAAGCCAAGCTTTTCAAACCACGTATCCGTCGACACGATCGTATTTTCTACCCCACACCGCAAATGTACGATGACCTGTACACCGCATTGTCCCACTACCACTTCCATGCTCAGGAATTTCACAATGAAAACTACGCAGGTCCCGGCCGGGCAGATCTGAAATTTGCTCAGCGGAATCAATTCAGCTGTCTGACATTCACCTTCATCGACGAAAACAACATGAACGTGGATTACTATCAGGAAGATGACATCGTCGTCGACCTGGGAACCATCGTACGCTAAACCAAAGCGTCCTCCATCAACACGCAAACACACCACCCCTAAAGTCGTTTGCACAATGACTTGCCTATTGCAGTTTTCACGCGAATGTCGCGTTTGACGCGCACACAAGTATGTGTGCGGCTATTGAAAAAAAATAATAAATAGTCGCGAGCCTACAACTCCGCGACTGCGCGACTTTGCAGTGAAAACCCAAGCCACTGGAAGCCGAAGGATTCCCGCGAGTACCTTCGTAGACGGTAGATATTAGTGCAAAACGCGATCAAGCATGATGGCTCAGATCACATGCCCAACGTCACTCCGATCTGTCCTCCCATACCATCACACCATATCCAACGGGCTGCGTACACCCACTGGCCCGGTCGCTGCCACGTGCGTGTAAATCATCGTCGTGCTCAATTCCTCGTGACCCAGTAACTCCTGGATCGTGCGGATGTCATACCCCGCTTCCAACAGGTGGGTCGCAAAACTGTGACGCAAGGTGTGACTGGTCACTTTCTTTGCTATCGCAACACGATCTGCTGCCTGACTGATCGCACGGTCATAGGCCGATGCATTGCAGTGCATCCGACACATCCCCTGGCCATCAGGCCGCTTGACCAGTGATCGACCGGGGAACAAAAACCGCCAGCCGAATTTCATCGCCGCACCTGGAGACTTATTCAACACCGCATCCGGCAAGACCACCGCCCCCGCCCCACGCGCCTCATCTCGTTTCCACATCTTGCGCACATCGGCAATCTGCTGCTTAAGTGGTTCAATCAACGCCATTGGCAACACACTCGTCCGATCCTTGGCACCCTTGCCATGCCTGACCATCAGCATCCGACGCGACAGATCAACATCCATCACCCGCATTCCTACAATTTCACTACGACGCAATCCCGCACCATATTGCAGCTTCGCCATCAAACCATACAACCCACTCGCTGACGCAAGTTTCTCAAGCAACACTGCCACCTCATCTTTACCAAGCACCGTTGGCATGACCTTGGGGCGCTTGGCGCGTTCAGCATTGAATTTACCCAGATGTCCCTCGGGAAGTTCGAGAACCTGTTTATAGAGAAACACAATCGCGTTAAGTGCCTGATTCTGCGTTGAACCCGCCACCCTCCGATTACGTGCCAGATGATTGAGAAAGGCTTCAAGTTCGGTAGTCCCCATCTCTCGCGGATGTCGCCAACGCCCCGCCTGATTCCGATGAAATTGCAGATACTCCCGCACCCACCGAACATAAGCCTGTGTGGTCTTGGGCGAATAATGTCGCCGCTGACAGACCATTTCAATTTGCTGAATAAGCTTCACCCCCCGATTCTCCGGCGCAACAAAACAAAAGTCAATATCTTTATCCACCCACACAATTTATTTCTTGACACACATGTCTTTAGTATGGAGAATACATTCATCTACGGGGGAAGCGTTCTCTCGCGCTAGCGCAACAGAATATAGAGTTAGGGGGACATTGAATTGGTCGATGCGTTTGCAGCTCTAATCAGGATGACATTCTGGCTAGGCTTTATAGTCATCGCAGCCATATTGTCTCCACCGTTTATTGCCATTTACACGTTGTCTCGAAATGACAAGCCGTTTTGGGAGCATTTTGGTCGCAGATACATTCATTTAGTTTTTGAATTTTTCTGTGCTGGACCTTAGTCTCCCCTAACCAGCCGCTGCAGTTGCCAGACGCGGCTAGAGTTCGCAACGGCACATTCGTCTTGTAAAATACTTCCGGGGTCTGTGGCTTTAACCGCTCGCCAAGATCCCGCGACTAGACAACTGAGCGGAAACGTTATGCCACTAGACCATCCAAATAAACTGGTATTGAGAAAACTCAAAGACTGTTTTCCCAATGATGAAGATGCTCAGAAAGCACTAGATCTACTCAATCAGTACGGCAAGTTATCCTATCACAATGAACGCGACCGGATTCATCTGGCGATTCTTTACCTGTGCGAAAATTCATTGGAGAATGTCTCACAGTACCTCTCAATGGCGCTAAGTGATTATCGTGATGTATTGGTCTGTGCCGAATACCCAGAGTCTGCAAAGTTTGAATGGGATATTAAAGATGAGGACCAAGAGAAATATCAAGAAGCTAAGCGAATAGAAAAACAACGATATCAAGAGTGGTTGCGAGCCTCTGGGGCATAACCACCCGCTCCAGTTGCCAGACGCGGCTAGAGTTCGCAGCGGCACATTCGGCTTGTAAAATACTTCCGGGGCCTGTGGCATTCACCGCTCGCCAAGGTCCCGCGACTAGACAACTGAGCGGAAACGTTAGGCTTGTTCATGGATAAGCAGTTCATCCTTCCTGATGGCACTGACGTAAACGTTGTCCTGTATGATCGAAGAAAAAGCTTCACTCAAATGGAGCATTTTGCAGGTCATTTTCTTGACGTGCCAGAAGTAGAAATCGGCTTCTTCTTACATGATCACGTTATTTTTGTCTTTGTAAATAATTTCGTATCCAGTCTTAACGGGCTTACAATAACCAACGAGATTTGCGATAACAAACGACAATTTACGCTATATCAAAAAGACAAACCGATCTACAAAAAAAACTATGATCGTGCGAAGGGATACGACAACAATCCTTTCTATTCGACAGATGAAGAAGATGTTGACGACCTACTTTGGTTCACCAATGTGTTAACAATTCAAGAGAGAACCTGTGTGATTAAAAAGACATGCTCTCTTGCCAAAGGAAAAGCCTAACCAACCGCTGCAGTTGCCAGACGCGGCTAGAGTTCGCAACGGCACATTCGTCTTGTAAAATAATTCGGGGGTCTGTGGCCTTCACCGCTCGCCAAGGTCCCGCGACTAGACAACTGAGCGGAAACGTTAGATGGCTCATTCTGGAGGATCACATGTCCATGCAAAAATCAATATCCATGACATCTCCGCTTTTAGGAGCAAGTTTAGGAACCGCAGTTGCAGGATTAGGCATGCTTTTCTCGCACATGGCGTTTTATATTGCATTGCCGATTGCTGTGGCTTTGTTGAGAGTTCTTGAAATGTTGGGCATACATGTCACTCCGAATTTTGAAAATTCTTGTGTACTGTTAGCCATTTTGTCTCCTTTGGTGTTCACATGCTATGGCACGGCTTTGGTTGTTCCAAAATCAAAAACTGCCCGTCTCAAGATAGCGGTCAGTATTTTTCTGGTTAATGCAATTGCCGTGGTCGCTTTGTTGACCGGCGCCATCTAACCACCCGCTGCAGTTGCCAGACGCGGCTAGCGTTCGCAACGGCACATTCGTCTTGTAAAATCATTCCGGGGTCTGTGGCATTCACCGCTCGCCAAGGTCCCGCGACTAGACAACTGAGCGGAAACGTTAGGCGGAAAGAAGCTCGAAATATGAAACCTAGTGAGATCACTCTCGTTTCGTACTATGCGTTAGCAATGAGCCTGTTTTTTGCAATTTGCAGTCTTTTTCTTTCTCCAATCCAAAGCCAAGTTCCTGTTTCATTGGCTTTGGGGATTCTCGCAAGTCTAGGGATCACGATTGCCAAGACCGTAAAGAATCAGCAAAAACAAATTGATCAACTCAAAAAGCAGATTGAAGATCAAACAACCGCCTAACCACCCGCTGCAGTTGCCAGACGCGGCTAGAGTTCGTAGCGGCACATTCGTCTTGTAAAATACTTCCGGGGTCTGTGGCTTTAACCGCTCGCCAAGGTCCCGCGACTATTGCATTTTTCACTCAAGTGTCGCGTCGACGGGTGACGCGCAAGCTGTCAGCTCGCAGCTACCGAATTGGTTTTTCATTGAAGACGCACGCAGACATGAGCGTGTCAGACGCTACATTTGAGTGAAAAATGCAAAAGACAACTGAGCGGAGACGTTAGGGGGCAAGTGGCAAACCCTCCTCTTTATGTCAAAGATATCGAGATTTTTGAATCACTCAATTGGGATTGGTCCTACCATGCCTTCTGAGAGTATCCGGGCTGGTCCCTGGAACATGCCGACACATACGATCACGCCGGTCACTGACAAAAGGCGGACACCATGACGGACCGCGTCAAAGTCATGCTCAGCTTTCTCAAACGCAACACACAAAACAACGATGCAACGCTAAAGCGATGATCAACCTTGAGACAATGGGATGCACATGTTCCAACTCTTTTCGAGTTTCGCATGGTTGGCAGATTGCTTGGCGGGCATCGTGCCGGTGGCTGCAAAAAGGTGGGTTGGCTGACCGTTTTCAATGAGTAGTTGCGGGCGTTCCAGGAAAGCCTGCTCGGTGGTGTTGCCATCATCCCACGTGACGGTGCGCGAATACGCCAACGGACTTTGGGCTAGTTGCCAAGTGATCCCGTCATCCGACAGCGCATGAACACCGGCTTTGGGTTCACCGCAGATACCCCCTGCCATGTCCTTGAAAATCATTTCATATCGCTGACCGTTATGCCAGGCAAAGGCGTCTTCGATGTGATCGTTGGTTGAGTCGAATCGGAAGATCGGTTCATCAAGCAATCGTTCATACGGACCTTCAACCTTCTGAGCTTTGGCAACGCCGTAACGCAGCAGATCCTTTGAGAATCCGACGGCCTTGTAGTACAGCATCACCGAACCATCAGGCAGGACGACCGCTGAGGGGTTGGTATTCATCCAGCCATCCCATTTGCCCGGGCGTGGTTCGAGCAGTGGCGCATCACAGCGCTGCCAGGGACCGCCAGGTGAGTCAGCGATGGCAACTCCCACGCGCTGATTGCAACGCGCTTTCTCCCACGCCAACTCATGTGACGCGGGTGTCTGTGGCGTAGGCAAGGGTTCGTCATACGTCGTGCCGGTGTAGAAGAGAATGTAGCGTCCATCTGGATGACGATGGATCGTCGGGTTATGCGTCATCCGACCATCCCAATACTCGGGACTCCGCGGGGGTAAAGCAACATCCGCAAAAACGTACGGTCCTTCCGGTGTATCCGATACCGCGTGGACCACTTCGGAGTTCGTCACCCAATGTGGCGCAAATGTCAATTGGTCCGACCAGCGTGAAGCAAACATGTGATACTTGCCATCGTCGGACTTCACAACGGACCCGCACCAGATCCAATAGCCATCCATAGCAAATCCGCCACCAGTGACTGCTGGCAACAACCGATCTTTAAATGCTTGCGACATCGCTATAACTCCTGTTTCGTGCGTAATCCGTGAGACAATCATAGCGATCCGACTCATTTTTACCTGTATCCAATCCCGACAGGCTTGCATCCGATGGCGTTATTCTCACTTGGCGTTGGTCACCTGGTAAACCAGCGTCTGTCCTAGGGGTGTGCCAGGAGTAAGCGGATTGCCAAACAGGTCAAAGTATTGCGTCCCCTGATTGTCGGGCAAAGTGTAGTCGACATCGGCACCGGGTGTTGTGGACAGTACGGTCACCGTCTCACGCGGACCGGCAAAAACCCAAGCATGAAGTCCGTCGATCAGACTCGTGTGTTGTTTGAAAGTTGTGTCTTCCAAAAACCATGCCATCGCACTGACTGCTGCAGCACATGGATGTAGCGCCCCTTCTTCAGTCACCAACACCTGCCATGTATTGGCTTGGCCGAAGTAATCATGCGTGTGCATGGAATAGAGAAAGAAGCGTTGAACGCCGGCGGTTAACATGGATAGACAATATCGACTCAGACTATCAGCTGTCTGCATGACATCTTCAGGCTCGGCTTCAGGCAATGTCACACGATAAAGTCCGTTGGCAATCTGCCCCGACACCGGCGAACCTTCGGTCATCCATGCGGGATAAGGCAGTTTGTGATCGGGGAAGAGTTGAACCTGATCGTGTAAGCCACGATGAACCACATCGCCCGGATAGCCAACATAACTCTGTGTGTAATGATGGTAGGCAAAGCTGTCAGCAAATGGGACCGCACCGTTTTCGACCATGCCCTTGGTCCATGCTTTTCCGACTTCACCGAAAATCGAGTTTGTGCCAGTGACATGTGCATCGGGTTTCACTTCTTTGACAGCGTTGTAAACGATCTTCTGGAAGTTTGCGTATTGTTTGACTTCATCCTCTGCCTGAATGTATCCGTCGGTCCCCTGTTTTGATTGGTCATATCCGACGGACCACCATGTGCCCCAGGGTTCGTTCCAGATATCCCACGCATCAATGAGTTTGTCATAGCGCTGGACGACGACTTTCACATAGCCATTTGCAAACTGATCAAAGTCTTTGGGCATGTAGTAACGATCGAAATAACCGTTGACATCAAAGCCGGGATACATGCTTGCCCATTTGGGTGCGGTGGAGAGCAGGCCGAGAATCTTCATGCCGAACTGTCGGTAGCGTTTGAGTTGCTTGTCATAAAACTGCCATTGCCCGGGCTTGGGTTCAAGGTGATACCACCCGATGTACTCGGTGCCAGCATCATGCAAACGTGTCCAGTTCATGCCAACCGCTTTGGCCATTTGAATGTGTCGGCGTGTTGAAAGTGTATGCGTTCCGAATGGTGAATCCGGTGCGTCTTTCATCCAGTAATGCGGGCGACGCAGGCGGTGCATCACCAATTCGTTGGCCGTGCTGATTGGCTTACCTTGCCCATCGGTGATCGTTGCCTGGACATGGATAGAACCGTAGGGTTGGTCGTCAAAGACGTTGTAGTTCATTTGTCCAACCCATTGTTTGGCATCTTTGAGTTGGATTTGCTGCTGTTTCTGCTTGCCATAGACGTTGGTGAATTGCAGGTTCAAAAAGGCAGGTTGGTTTTCGGGAACTCCGGTGCAGACATAGCGGAACGTTGCGGCTTCATTGTCGAAATGCGTATTGGTGAATGATGCGATTTGCCCTTCACCTGCTGCCAAGGCGATCTCAGCGGGGAGTTGGGATTGGTAGGGTTGGGGTTCATTGCCACTGTGAACCATCAGGCCGTCGATGCACAGATCACCTATGCCCTGAAATGTCAGGCAGGTGGGATGCGCCGGATCATTGCGTGGTTTGAACTTGATGACCAGTCGCTGCCACCCCATGGACGGATCGATGGCTATTTCACGGTTCGCCAGATAGTAACTCCCGCTGTTAGCAGAAAACTGAATGCGACCGCTGCCTTTGACGTAGACACTAGCAACATGGTTAAGCCAGTATCGGTGGATCGTCAGCGGTTCGCCGCGAACAAACATCCGTTTTTCTTCTGAGACCAGATGCATGACATCCGAGCCGGTCGGACTTGTTGGGTCACTGACATGACTGATTTGTACATCGTCTGCATCATCCATCGTTCGATGCAATGACCAGCCGGTCTGCATGCCCAGGGGCAATCGTGATTGGCGAAGCAGATTGGCGGGGCCGGGACCGGGATACTTAGCCTTGGCTTGTTCAAGAATTTGTTCTGGTGTGTAGGCATTGATTTTAATTTGCTTCAGATCAATCTGTGCAGGTGACCCGGTGATATTGAGCCAGAGCCCGATATCCTGATATTGAAGGTGTTTGGTTAACTTGAGCTGCCATTGATAACGTTGCCACTGGTCATTTAAAACCTGTCGCGTACTCCAGAAAAATTCGTAAGGCGCGCCGCTTCGTCGGACACCGATTTCGATGAATTGATTGCCACGTGCAAGCAATGTCAATTCGTAAACCATCTCACTCCCCGCCATGTCCGGCAGGTTGTGTCTGAGTTGTATGCGCTCGGGTTGCGGGGTTGGGATATTGATCCGCCAGAATGATGTGTTGTCCTGCGTGACTTTGAGGCTTTGATAACTCACCGGCGCCCAACTGGAATTGTCCTGCCAGCCTTGCGGGAACACACCGGTGATGCGGCCTTGATCGTTTTTGGTTTTAATCGACACGGGCTGACCAAATGAACTGGTGGTCAGATCACTATCCATGACCACGCTATTTTCCTGCGCGTGTCCGACAGAAATCAAACTCAAAGACACAACGATCCAACATAAGAAAAACGGGTACTGCATGATGCGCATAAGACACCGACTTTCAATCAATGGCAGGTGGACAATGGACTGGTTCATAGTGATACCAAGCTGTCCGACCCATCGCAAGCAATCACCATCTATGAATGTAACGTGATGGCAACAATAAAAAAGGCGACACTCAAAATTGAGTATCGCCTGGTGAAGATCAAAGATTGTCGGTGAACTTATTCAAACGGGACGATGAATGGATACACCGCTGGAAAAGTTCCACCACCGTTTAAGTCGTAGGCAGCCTGTGCGCTTAATGCTACGGCATGTCCGTCGGCAAAGCCGTAGTTGGCCCCGCCATCATGCTTATCTTCCTGGATGAATCCGAAGTGTCGGTAATAGTGGCTACGTGTGTTTTCAGTGTTGGTTGAATCGCTGTCAGCAAACATGGTGGTCTTGGTGGGTGTGGTGATCTGGTCGACACGAACCCATTTGTATTCAGCTATACCGCTGTGCGAACCATGCATCCAACCGAAGTGCATGTTGTACGCGAGCATGTCGGGTCGGAAGGCATTATTTTTGCCGTTGCTGTTGGTCGCAGTCGATGGGCAGTTATTCCACTTATTGTCCCAGTAGTCACTGCCGTTGGGCATGCCAGAATCCAGATCGGGCATGTAGCTGTGATTCACCCAGGTTCGAACCCAACTGCGAGCAGAGCCCATGTCGAAGTTGACCCAGGTCTGCTTGTGATCCTGAGCGTAGGTGTAGTTCACAAAGACCAGCGTCTTAAGGCGTGTCAGACACTCAGCACGTCGTGCTGCTTCGCGCGCTTTACCCAGAGCGGGTAACAGAATCGAAATCAGTAATGCGATGATGGAGATCACAACCAACAGTTCAATGAGTGTAAAAGCATTGGTTTTGTGCGTGTTTCTCTTCATGATGAACTCCTGTGGACTGCTGAGCATGATGACTCAGAGGAAGCTGGTCTGGTTCAAATATTGGCTTGAACCGGTGAAATGGTTTTAGTTATCAAACGGTTTCATAAATTCTTTGGGATCGGGAGCAGCAAAGAGATTGCTGGCCGTCGGGGCATCAACAGCCTCGGCGTGACCATCGGCAAAGCCGTAGTTGCCTGCACCGTTATGCTTGGTCATTTGCACCCATGACGAACCCCGGTAATAGTGACCACGAACGGTGTTGCCCCCATCCGTGTTGTAGGCATTGCCATCTGCAAACATGGCTGTCTTGCCGGGGCGGACCACCTGATCCACACGGACCCATCTGTAGTCTTTGAGATAGGATGGGTTACCGTGCAGCCAACCGAAGAATTCGTTATAAGCCAGCATGTCCGGTGCGCCGTCGTTGTTTTTGCCGTTGGCATTGGTTGAACGTGACGGGCAGACGTTCCATTTGAAATGCCAGTAAGTGGATTGGGCAGGCATCCCCGCATTGGCGTTTGGCATATACTTGCGGTCCACCCACGTGCGAACCCAACTCCGGGCCGAGCCCATGTCGTAGTTCACCCATGTGTTCTTGTGATCCTGGGCATAGGTGTAGTTCACAAAGACCAACGCCTTCATGCGTGCCAGGCATTCGGCGCGTCTGGCAGCTTCACGTGCCTGTCCCAACGCCGGCAGGAGAATCGAAATCAGCATCGCAATAATGGAGATTACGACCAATAGTTCGATGAGTGTAAATGCCTGTTTTCGTGCCATGACAATGTCTCCAACATTAAACATGTAATACGTCGCTTGCCATTGCCCCGGAAAACGCCCGATACCTTTCAAAAACACATTTTTTACGATGTCTGTATGGACAGACGGTATTGAATCAGGCCTGGATTGGCCCGACACTTTCGCGCATGACAATCACGGGATTGACATGCACTTCATTTTGCTTGACGGTATTGCCATCCACGAGTTGGACCAACATGTCCAATGCCGTATTCATGATGGTGCGATAATCATTTTCGATCGTCGAAAAGGCAGGACAGGTATCCATCGCTGATGTACTGACACCGACTGCCATGATGCTGATATCTTCAGGAACGCGTAATCCCATGGTCAATGCCTCAACCAGTGTGTTACGCGCCACGCCGATCCCGTTGCCAATAAAAGCGGTGGGATAATTGGGTTGTTTGAGCAGGTTCTTGACCCACTGCCTTTGATTCCTGGAATTCTGCATCTGAGGCACTTGAGGCATTGAGCCAAATCGTCCGATCCAGGATTCATCCACGGGTAAGCCAAGATTGGACATCCCGGTCAGATAGCCCATGCGTCCGATCTCGTGTTGCCGATAGTGATAGGGTCCACCACCATAAGCAATGCGTCGATGCCCCAAGTCGTAAAGTTCTTTGACGGCTTGAGCGACACCAATATTGATATCCGAAAGCACCGCATAGGGTCCGGGTTCATCGACACTGACCCATTTGTAGTGTGGCTGCTGGAGCAACCACTTGCGCAATTGGGCATCGATAAAGCCCCCCAGTAACAAACCATCGACCAGTGAACCTGCCAATTGATGCGGCGGCTCAAAACCATCTGGATTCTGATGGTAGAACTCGACGTTGTAACGGCGTTGGCTATGCTGACAGGCATGCAGGAAGTAACTGAGAATGGCGTTACTGCTTGACGAGTGTGTCAGCATTTCCGGACCACCGGGTTCAAGCAGCAGTCCGATGTAACCCGTCCGACCTGAACGGAGCATTTGGGCTGCCGCTTTGGGTTGATAGCCCAACTCGGCTGCTGCCTGTCGAATCCGCTGCTGCTGCTTGGGACTCACCCCCGGACGTCCGCGTAAGGCCAATGAGACAGCCGTATGCGAAAGCCCAACCTTTTTGGCCACATCCATCACGGTGGGTTTACGTGGCGTATCCAAGGTCGCAGGGCTTGCAGGATTCGAAGCAGATTGGGTCAAAGTAAATCTCCAACACTTTCAATGACTTTCACGTGAAATATACTAGACAGGAAAATTTTCAAAATCCATCACCCAAGCATTGAGAATTTCAATTTTATTCACCAAATACTTTTTAATATGTTATATATAAAAGTTTTACAATATTTTCAAGCATATCACTTTTTTGATAGGCAGGCACACTTCACCCTCATCAAAATCAGGACATATCACTCTTTTTAACAAAATTCCGGGACGAATAATTGACTTGTGAAAGGTCTCATGTAAACTTTTCACAACCCATGCGTATCAGTCTCACACAAGTTGCCAAGCATGCTGGCGTGTCCATTGCGACCGCATCACGTGTGCTCAACCAGACCGGCCCGATGACCGAACAGACCCGTCAAAAGGTCCTGGCCTCGGCCACGGAGTTGGGCTATGTGCCCGATCCGCGGTTCCGTGCGATGGGCCAGAGTCGGCAGAATAAACCGGTGCGTACCAATAATCTCGGGTTGATCATGCCCGATACGCATGAGTCGAAATTTCTCAGCAGTCCGTACTACGCACGCATGTTCTGGTCATTGCAACAGGTGGCAAAGGAACACGACCATCACCTGACTCTGAGCACCTTCGACACGCGCAAGCCTGACTACCTGCCCAAGCTCATCACCGACCAACGCGTCGATGGCGTGATTGTCACGCGATACCACGAGCCGGACTTTTTAACGCGCATACGGGACTTGATGCCGGTGGTTCTGATCAATGAATTTACGGACATCCATGGCATTGCATCGCTGATACCCGACAACCACCAAACCATTTTCAAAGCCTTTGAGTACCTGCGCAATCTCGGGCATCGGAAAATCTGTTACTACGACATTCATGACTTTCCCAACGTCCATCACCTTGCTCGTGCCAAGGCGTTTACCGAGATCACCTGTCAGCTTAATGCAGGTTTGGCGCAGACACAGATTCTGCCGTTGCGTATTCATTCGCTGTCCAAGACCTGTCGTGATCAACTGATCAACTGGCAGCAAAGCGATCACTTGCCCACTGCGATTCTCTGTGCATCAGACGAGTATGCCATTGCGTTTCTGGAAGAAGCCGAAAAGCTTGGCATCCGAGTTCCTGAGGATTTATCGATTCTCGGCGTGGACGATCACCAGGAATGCGAATACTGCCGTCCGCGACTGACCTCCGTTCGTCAGCCGCTTGAAGCGATGGCTAGGTCAGCAGTCAATCTATTGCTTGAGCAGATTGACGAACCCAAAGAACCCCAACCGATCCCGCATCGGTTATTTGATATTCAACTCATCGAACGTGATTCCTGTGGCCCGCCGCGACAGGATGCGTAAAACACTTATTTTTTCGGGACAAACACCACTTTGCCCCCACAAGCTATGGTTGCGCCATACACAACTGACAGGAGCAAAATCCATGACGCACACCCGACTGTTTAACATTCTCACCATGCCTTTGATGCTGGTCTTACTTGGCAGTCTCTGCCTTAACACCCATGCTGCCCCTTACCCGCCGGAGGTATCCAAATGGGATAATGCGACCAAACAGGCGCAGCGCGATGCCGGTAATAAGCTGCTTGCAGACATTGAGGCAGCGATCAAAGCCGGTGAAAAAAACATCGTCATTCCCAAAGGTGATTATCGCTTTGACAAACTGCTCAAAGACCGCCGTCCCATGCATGTACTCTGGTCGGACATGGATGGCGTGACCATTGACCTGTCGGGTTCGACGTTCTGGTTTGAAAATCCACGTGCAGGAATCGTCCTGGCGCGGAACAAAAACTTCACGCTCAAGAACGTCAATCTTGACTGGGATCCCCTGCCGTTTGCCCAGGGCAAGATCATGGCGATTGACCACCAAACTCAGCAGCTTCACGTCAAGATTGATGAAGGCTATGATCAACCGGTCAACGATTTCACCAAAGTCAAAAATCACTGGCGTGGCATGATCTTCAATCCCAAGACCCGCCGTCTCAAAGAACAGGTCATCGGCTTTGCGCTGGATGTCACCTGGAATAACCGTACGCCAGAAGGCTACCAAATCGTCAAACTCAACGGTTTTTACGGTGTCAAACTCGATAAGTCCGGCATTGATGTTGGTGATGATATTGTCATGCTCCGCCGGATGGGTCGGGCCATGCGCATCGAAACCTGTGAAAACAACACACTGGAAAATGTCACCTGCTACTCCAGCCCGTTCGTGACCTTCGCTCAGAACTTTGGACGCGGCAGCGCGACATTCCGCAATGTCAACATTCTCCGGCGCCCTGGCACCAACCGACTCATCGGCTCCAATGCCGACGGCATCAACGTCGGGAACATGCAATACGGCCCCACCCTTGAGAACTGTCGCATGGAGTTTCTTGGTGACGACTTCGTCAACATTCACAGTGCCTACAACCGTATCGTCTGGCAGAACTCCCCCACCGAACTGGTCAGTTCCCTGATGAATGGCTACGGCGCCAATGATGCCAATGCCGGCAAAGACGTGGAGATTCTCTTCTTTGACCGCAAGACCATGAAGAAGATTGCAAGCCGAAAAGTCGTCAAGGTTACCACCAACAACCAGTATCCCGTCGAACAGGACAAGTGTCTCTTTGACCTGAAAAGCTGGTTCCATTCCGGTATCGCTTCACAGTTTCGTGAAGGTGCCAAGACTGCTCGCGCTCATATCATCACATTGGATAAACCAATCGAAATCACAGGTGATGTGGTCACCACGCTCCCGGACTATATCAGCGCAGGTGGCGTGGTTCGCAACTGTCACTTCATCGGCTCACTGGCGCGGGGTATCCGACTCCAGGCACCCAAGGCGATCATCGAAAACAACATCATCGAAAACGTCATGGGCTATGGGATCAGCATGTGTGGCCAACCCTCCTACTGGGGTGAAGGACCCTATGTTCACTCAACGGTTGCACGCAACAACAAACTCATCGACTGTGGGATCGGCCCGGCCAACCGCAATTGTCCTGCCATCTATGTCCAGCAAAGCGGTGACTACACGCAAAGCGACACGCAATATGACATCACCATTGCCAACAACACCATTCAGGACTGTGGCGCAATGGGCATCATGGTTCGTGGCGTGATTGATCTGAAACTGCTGAATAACAACATTGAAGGCTACTATCTCTACAAAGTTCACGAACAACGCAACCCCATGCCCGAGGACATCAACGGTACGGGTTATGCCATTGTGCTCGATGCGATCACCGGCCTGACCATGAAGGGCAACACGGTTTCACAACCCGGTCCTTTTGCAAAAGGCGATGTGTTTAAAGTACGAATCAAATAACGACATGTTCACGAAACACCCATCCCTTCCACATGATTAGAGCAGTTCCAGTAATTAATCTCCATACCATCTTAGATTTCGTCACTCCCGCGCAGGCGGGAGTCCAGTAGAACCTGCAAGCGTATACAGAATACCACTGGATTCCCGCCTGCGCAGGAATGACGGAAGGTGGAGATTAATTTGTTGAACTGCTTTAACGTCGTGTGGAAGGTTTTTCTGCCTTACTCTGGATTGATTGAAGTCGAGTATTCAGGAATAACAAATGCTCTGCAATTTGCCCCGTCATTTGAGTGTGCTTTATTTGAGTTTGATCCTTGCCGGAAGCTTTGCAATGCAAACAACCTTTGCGGGTCCCCTGCCACCTGAGATGGCATCGTGGGATAATGCAACCAAACAGGCTCAGCGCGATGCGGGACAGAAGTTGCTCGCGGAGATTGATGCAGCAGTAAAACGTGGTAAAAAACAAATCACCATTGCCAAGGGGCATTACCGTTTCGACAAGACCATCGGTGATCGCAAACCCATGCACATTCTCTGGGAGGACATGCAAGGGGTGTCACTGGATTTTTCCAACTCGACATTCTGGTTTGAAAATCAGGCAACAGGCATTTTTCTCAAACGCAACTCGGATTGCACCATCAAGAATCTCACGTTGGACTGGGCCCCACTGCCTTACGTGCAAGGTCGGATCATGGCGATCGACCATAAGAAGCAACATCTGCATATCAAGCTGGATGACGGTTACGATCCTGACAAAAATGCACCGCTGGTGAGCAACCCCAAAGCGCGTTGGCGTGGTTTGGTTTTTGATCCTGCTACACGAAAACTCAAAGATCGTGTCATCGGTTTTTCGCTGTACAACAATTGGGAAAAACGCACGCCCGAAGGCTATCAAATCACCAGTTTCCGAGGGTTTTATGGGATCAAGCTCAAAGACTCAGGCATAGAAGTTGGCGATGAGATTGCCATGGTCAAACGCAAAGGTCGTGCAGTGCGTATCGAGTTCTGTCACAACAACACGATGGAAAACATCACCCTGCATGCCAGCGGCTTCGTAGGTTTTGTCCAGAAGCTGGGAACCGGCACAGCGACGTTCCGGAACATCCAGATTGTCCGCCGCCCTGACACCAATCGTCTGATCAGTTGCAATGCTGACGGCATCAACATCAACAACATGGAAAACGGGCCGCTACTGGAAAACTGTAAAGTTGAATACCTCGGCGATGACTGCGTGAATGTTCACAGCGCCTACAACCGTGTCGTCTGGCAGGATACCTCCAACCAACTCACGATGACGCAGATGAATCCCAATGCCATCAGCAAAGCCAACAGTGGCAAGCCGGTGAAGATCATTTTCTTTGATCGAAGCACGATGAAGAAACTTGCTCAACGAACCATCACAGCAGCTCAGAACATAGATGCTTACCCGGTGGATCAAAGCAAGGTGCTTTTTGATTTAAAGGATTGGTTCCACTCAGGTGATGCTGCCATGTTCCGCCCCGACATCAAAACAGCACCGGCCACACGCATTACGCTGGATCAACCGATCACCATCTCAGGCGATGTCATTGCAACCTGCCCAGAGTTTATCAGTGCGGGCGCGGTGATCCGCAACGGTCACTTTTCCGACACCATCGCCCGTGGCATTCGCCTGCAGGGTCCACATGCGTTGATCGAAAACAATGTCATCCAAAACACACGCGGCTATGGCCTGAGCATGAGTGGTCAACCCAGTTTCTGGGGTGAAGGGCCTTATGTCCATTCGACGGTTGCGCGGGGTAACACCTTCATCAACTGTGCCAATGACACCACGGATAAGAACCACCCGGTGATCATGGTCCAACAGCAAGGTGACTACACCGCCAACTTCACGCAGTATGACATCACACTCAAAAACAACCTCATCAAAGACGCACCGGCCATGGGTATCATGGTGCGAGGCGTCAAAGACATTACCATCACCGACAACACCATCGACGGTTACTACACATCCCCCAATCTCTCGGAAGCTGAAAAAATCCCAGCCGAGTTCAACGGCACGGGGTACGGCATCGTCGTGGAGAGTTGTGAAAACGTAACCCTCAAAGACAACACCGTCATCAATCCCGGCAAATATGCCAGGGGAACCATCTTCACCGCACGCAACAAGTAATCTCAGGAGAACGCAAAGCGCATTTCAAAAGGTTTTCCGTGGTTTTCGGAGGCTTCCGGGGGCGGGGGTTTTCGGGCGACAATTCATTCCCGTCATTTCAACGGCCCAGCCGCCAGTTCATTTGTTTTTCTTCCAGCCGGACCGTTTGTGTCCGGCTGGCTTGCTTTTGGGAGTCGACAGTTATCGTCTGCGCACATCGCGTTTCATATCACACATGACAAAGGAGGTCATCTTGTCCACACTACGCCATCAACCTCTGTTCGTGAGTCTGTTTGTTTTCATCTGCACGATCCAGCTTCACGCAGGGCCCTTCCCTGCTTCCATCGCATCATGGGACGAAACGACCAAAGCCCAGCAACGTGCAGCAGGTGTCGCTGTCCTTCAGAGTATCGACGCAGCCATTGCCAACGGTGATCCGTCGATCACCATCGCACAAGGCGACTACCGATTCGACCAGGTCATCGGCAGCACCTACACCTGTCACATCCAATTTCTGCAAGTCGAAAATTTCACCATCGACTTCTCCGGCTCAACGCTTTGGTTTGATGATGCACGCACTGCAATCAGCTTCTACAAAAGTAAAAATCTCACCGTCAAGAATTTCAAAATCGACTACGACAAACCCCTCTTCGTCCAAGGCACGATTTCATACATCGCTTCCTCGGGCAATGAACTGCATATGACCATGGATGCGGGTTACGAAGCAGCCTATGACATCCTGGGCAATGGTGGGAAATGGCGTGCCGTTGCCTTTGACCCAGCTACCAACGATCTCAAACCCCAGGTCCATGGCATGTCCATGTATTTCTACTTTGACAACAAGACAGCAGGTGGGGACTACATTCTTTCGTACTCCGGCTTTTATGGTGTCAGCCTGCAGAACTCCGGCCTGGAAGTTGGTGATCGCATTGCAATCATGCCGCGCGTTGGCGATGGGCGTGCACTCAAAGTTGAACTCAATGACGGCTTTCGCATGGAGAACGTCGACATTTATGCTGCACCGTTCGTTGCTGTCGCTGGCAATCTCAACAAGGGGCATCTCGAATTTTCCAACGTCAACATCATCCGCCGCCCGAACACCGACCGACTGCTTGCAGGCAATGCGGATGGGATTAACTGTGCGTCATCTGCTGAAGGTCCACTGATTGAAGACTGCACCCTTTCGTATCTTGGCGATGACTGCATCAACACGCATGTCCCCTACCAACGCGTGGTCTGGCCGGAGTCTTCCACGCAGTTGCTCATCACATCGTTGGGTTTGGCAAAGGCTCAGGTGGACGATGGCACGCCGGTCGTTATGAATTTCTTTGACCGGGCAAGTATGTTGCCACGGGGTCAGCGAAAAGTCTTGACCGTCCAAACCGTCAACAACTACACCATCACCGAATCGACCACCATCGCGGATCTGGATACCGACCCATGGTACAGCGGACCAGCAGCATCGTTGCGATATGGTGCAACGGTGACGGTCTACCGCATCACACTCGACAAAGCATTGACACTCAACGATGACACCATCGCCACCATCGAAGGGTTTCTTGGTGGCGGCACCATCATCCGTCGCACCCAGGGCGTTGGTTCGCTTGCAAGAGGCTTTCGCATCCAGACGCCCAACACGATGATTCAGGATTGCCTGATCCAAAACACCATGGGCTCAGGCATCAGCTTGTCGGGCCAACCGCATTACTGGGGTGAAGGACCCTATGTCACCAACGCCCAGGTGATCAACAATACGTTCGTCGACACCAACATTGGTGATCGTCCTGATGAAACCGGTGAGTCTGCATCACTGCACATTCGCACGGGCGGTGATTACACCACATCCTACATTCAGCATGACATCACCGTTGCCAACAATGTCATCCAGGACAGTGGTGGTTCAGCGATAATTATTCGCGGGATTGATGAACTGATCGTCAAAGACAACAACATCGACAATTACGTTCGCTTTGAAGAACCAGTATCGACGCTCGATCCAAGTCTTGCAGGTCTGGGGTATGGCATTGTGCTGGATCACTGCCGCGGTGTGCAGTTTGCCAACAACATCATCTCCAATCCCGGCAGCCACGCTCAAGGCGAAGTCTTCGAAGCCGACATCATCGACGGACCATCCGATCAGCAACTCACTGTCGCGGATTGGCAGATCAACGGCAACAACGGCAGCGGGACATCGGTCACGCAAGTCTCCGACGGATCGCCCATGTCATGGTTGAGCAATCACCCAGCAGTCCAGATCACCGACACGTCTTCGACCTACGGTTCATCGCTGGGTGTCAGTTATGATCATGACAGCTACAGTTCCGACGAACCGTTGTATGTTGCCTTCGACTACAAGATTCTTGATGTCAGTACGAACACCCTTTCCATCGAAGCCATCACGCGAAATAGTTCAGGCACCGGAGGTAGTTTCCTGATGCTTTATCGCGATGACGGCAGCACGCATGGCCTGGCAACGCACACCGACCAGCAAGTGAACATGCTCGGTTATGACATTCAAATCAACCGCTGGTATCGCATTGAAATGGCGATTAACAATCTCACCCAATCCAGTCGTGATTACACGCTATTTGTTACCGATGACCAGGGCATCACCACGCGTTTTGACAACTTGCCGTTCCGAGTTCCCATCAGTGAGCTTGCCAACATCTCCATCATCAATAACTCAGGTGGATCAGCGCAAGGCAGCTTTGTCGTGGACAACATTCGCGTGGGTAAAACGCCGGTCTCTGAAACGAATCCGGTTTATGAATATGAAGTCGCACATCACACGACAAGCAATTTCATCGACTATTCAGCGCAGAGTTCTGCTTTGCCCTGGCTTGGGAGTTTGCCTGTGGTGTATACGGATACCACCGCCAGTTATGGGATCGGCGCGGGGATTGGTTACACGTTCACGAAGCATGACACAGACGATCTGCTATCCGTGGTGTTTGATTTTAAAATCGGTGATGCAGGTAACAATGACCTGTCTCTGAACGCCTGCCTGCGATCCGAAAGTGGGACCAATGGCAACTTCCTTGTGCTGAATTTCGATGACGGTGCAGGTGGCTATGTCCTTGCCAACAAACTCAACAGTGGACTTACCAATCTGGGCATCCCGATCGATCCTGCCTTGTGATATCGCGTGGAGATGCACGTCAGAGACATCGCCTCAGCCAGCACCGATCACTATGACCTGCTGGTGAGAAGCGAGGATGGTCATGAGTATCGCGTCAATGACCTGCCCTTCCGTTTTGCGATCTCAGACATCAAGCATCTGAACATTTTCAACAACTCCGGCAACAACTACACCGGTCAGGTACTCGTGGACAATGTCAAAGTCGGGCATCGTCAATTGAGCTTGCCAATCATCTTTGATGATCTCTCCAACTATGCCGGATCACAGACTACGCTGGATAATCTCGCGTTCAATGTCGATCAGACCGAGGTCAAACTCAGTGGCAACAACTGGAAGAAACAGCCTCTAACCTACACCGTCACTGCGGACACCTGGATGAGCTTTGAATTCAAAAGCGACATCCTCGGCGAGATTCAGGCGATTGGATTGGATGACGATGATGTCCAAACGCTCTCTCGCTTTTTCACGTTAGCCGGTTCGCAGGATTGGAGTGGGACGGTCTTTGATTTTGACAATTACACCCAGGAAGGTTGGCAGACGTATCACATCCCCATCGGCCAATACTACACGGGGAACATGAATTACATCGTGCTGGTGAATGACGATGATGCCAACGAAGCCAGCGATTCGCAGTTCCGAAATATCGTGGTGTATGACAAATGAAAAGTAATTAATGGAGCAGGTCGTTCAAAAACAATGATCTCCACCATCCGTCACTCCCGCGCAGGTGGAAGTCCAGTGGAACCTGCAAGCGTCAACAGAATGCCACTGGATTCCCGACTTCCGGGGCGCGGGAATGACGAAATCAGAGACACAATGAGAATATGTTTTATTGAACTGCTCAAATACCTAATGTGATTTTTATTTTTTTACACAGAACCTGTCAGCAGATGGGTTCTGTGTTTTTTATAATCACTATCGCGTCATCGAGCATGTAGCGAGATTCGGCCGATGGATATGATCCGACTGACAATCGACTTTGGTTTGTTGATTCTCATCTGGTTAGTTCAGGTGATTATTTACCCGACTTTTCGTGAGGTTGTGCCTGAGAAGTTCCAGGTTTATCACCGTCGTTACACAGGACAGATCACATGGTTCGTCCTGCCACTGATGTTCGGCCAGTTGGGCTTGCATGGCTATGAGCTATACAGGCAAGTGAGTCCGACGCATATCATCAATGCTGTTTTGATCCTTGTTGCCTGGCTGGTGACGTTTGGACTTTCGGTTCCCTGTCACAGCAAACTTGCCAAACACGGCTATGATCTGTCGGTGATCAATCGGCTGGTTTGGACAAATTGGCTTCGGACGGCAGCATGGACGGGTGTTGTGATTCTGGATATCCTGCTGATTGAACCTCCCGTCTTGTTCGCTTAAGAGGATCAGACTTATGCTCGTTGCCCAGGATATCTGCTATTACCAATCGCCCCCCGATGACTATGCTGCCCAGAAGTGCACCATGTATGTCCATCGCCCGGAGAATGACAACTATCCCGTCTTCGTCTACTTCCACGGCGGAGGTCTGAAAGGTGGCGGTCGCGGTGAAGGCGATCCGTTTGTTGAACGCATGATCGCTGAAGGCTTTGGCGTGGTGACCGCGGAGTATCGCGTGAGTCCGCAGGCCAAGTATCCTGCGTATAACCAAGACGCTGCAGCAGCGGTCGCATGGACCATCGAAAACATTGCGGACTATGGTGGTGATCCGACCAAGCTGTTTGTCACCGGACATTCGGCAGGTGGTTATCTCACTGCCATCACCTGCCTGGATGATCGCCACCTGTCCAAGTTCGGCCATCACATCACCGAGATCACCGGCAGTATCCCCACGTCCGGCCAGATGCTCACGCACTTTACCATCCGTAAAGACAAGGGTATTCCCTTCGAACGTCCGACGATCGACGAAGACGCCCCGCTGTTTTATGCCCATGATGTGAAGATGCCGATGTTCCTGTTGGCCGGTGGCGATGATATGGCAGCACGCGTCGAGGAAAACGCTCTGATGGCAGCCGTCCGAAAAGCCAACGGCCACGATGTCGAATTACTCGTCGTCCCCGGCCGGGATCATGGCACCATCAAGGAGCACTATGCCAATCCTGATGATCCAGCAGCAGCAGGGATTCTGGCGTTTGTAAGACGACTGCTCGGTTAACCGGAATGTATTGAAATGACTGCAAAGCCAGTCACACTTCAGCGAACTATTTTTTGGCGTGTGATGTTGATCACTTCGGTTGTCGTCTGGGTGGTTGCCTGGTTATTGCTGGTATTTCTTCACACGGAAACGGTTTTAGGAACCGGGCCTGCGATGTTTCTTGCGGGGATCCTGCTCGCGTTGGTTCATGGTCGACGGTATCACCATCCGGTGTGGTGGCTCGCCATGATGAATCTGTTTTTGCCGGTGTTTTTTACGATACTCGTTAATCTGTACAAATGGAGTCCGGGCGAAGCGCGTGAGCCATTTATCTACATGGGGTCGCTTGCGATGGCGTTGGCAATGGCGTTGACCGTCAAAGGTTGGCATATGGGGATCAAGACCTTCGAAGCCTGGCAGTGTCAGCAATGTGGCTATGCGTTGATCCATCTGCAAACTGACCAATGCCCGGAGTGTGGCAGGCCGTTTGATCCACAGGTAATCCAAAAGCTACAAGTCGATACCCAGTCACTTCCTGATTGAGAGACAACTTGACGGATGCCTCAAAGCGATCGACAATCATTTCATCAACCATTAACCGGGGTTCAACCATGACTCAACAAGATCAAGAACACCTTCGCATACTGGCCATTTTCTATTACATCGCTGCGGGGTTCCATGCCCTGCTTGCACTGCTGCCGTTGGTGTTCATTGTGATGGGCGTCACAACCATCGGCTTTGGCTTTTCACAAAACCATGGTGCTGAAGCTTCGTTGCCCGGCGGATTGATTATTCTCATTGGCACACTGTTTATGATCTTCATTGCTGGCTTCGCCTACATTTACTATCTGACAGGCAAGTTTCTCAATCAGCAGAAGCACTGGATTTACTGCATCATTATCGCAGCGCTGACTGCTACGTCATTCCCCATTGGGACGATCCTGGGTGTGTTCACCATCGTGGTCCTCTGCCGCGATTCGGTCAAAGCCGTGTTTGAAGCCAATCGCACCGGTGGTTATACCAATGCCAATCCATCACAACATGCCGTGCTCGAACGTTAGAGCGTATTATGCACTTTTATCGCCTTCATACTTGTTTTTCCCGTGTTTTCTCCTGGTGTCCCGTACTCGACGATGCTTGAGCATCGCCTGCGCCGGTCCACACTGCGATAAAACGCGGGAAAAACGGCGTCTGCGAAACGAAAAAGTGCATAACACGCTCTAACCACACTTGTCACGATGCCAACCGAGATGCATAAAAACATCGGCCGGGATAACAAACGCTTTTCACGTCTCCGAGGCAGTTTGCGATTCGCCGTGTTTTGCTGGCTGGCTGTCTGCATTGCGATGCTTTGCCAGGCCCATGTTCTTGTCGTGACCGGCATCCTGCTTTTCATGGCCAACGGTATTGGTCTGTTTTTAATCCTGGATAAAGGTTGGCATGCCACGTGTCTGGCAGCACTATCCTCAATGACGGTCGGACTCATGGCCTTGTTCGTTTATGCCGCTAGCGTAGAGATACAAAGCAAACTCACCTTGTGGATCGCCTTGCCCATCTTCAGCATGTTTGTCATGTTCGTGATTCATCGCAGTTGGCAGGACCGACTCAAACTCAATACAGACTGGCAGTGTCAACAGTGCGGTTACACGTTGCTGAATCTCACATCCTACACCTGTCCGGAGTGTGGTAAAGGGTTTAATTCGCAGATCATTTTGGCCTCAAAACATGCGCATGATCAGATGCTCAAGATCAAACTCCTGGGTTGGTGATGCGGAGCGCTGTCTGAGCAACACGCAGCATTGCAGTTGTTAGAGCAGTTCAAATCATTAATCTCCAAGCAATCTCTCATTTCGTCATTCCCGCGCCCCCGGAAGGCGGGAATCCAGTGGCATTCTATTGACGCTTGCAGTTCTCACTGGACTCCCGCCTGCGCGGGAGTGACGGAAAGCGGAGATTATTGCATTTTTCACTCAAATGTAGCGTCTGGCGCGTTCATGTCTGCGTGCGTCATCAATGAAAGACCCATTCAATAGCCGCGAGCTGACAGCTCGCGCGTCACCCGTCGACGCGACACTTGAGTGAGAAATGCAATAATGATTTGAACTGCTATAGCAGGCTGCTACAAAACTCTTTTGGGTCAAAACGCATGTTCTCTGAGGCTCATTTTGTCGTAGTAATTCGCATATGTAAGGCAGTTCACGAGCGAGAAGTGCCATTACGAAATCGCATTTTTTGAGCCGATCCGACATGCGAGAGTTTTGCAGCAGCCTGATAGGTAACACGTGAAATAAACATCCGTACGCCCCGTGACTCAGGAGAGTCACGGCTTTTGCTGAGTATTGATACGAAGATGTGAAAGTATCGTTGAGTTTGCTGTGCGCATGAAAAAGGCCTTGACTCACGGGTACTGAGTCAAGGCCATCTCAGGAGACAGAACACGATGCCGTAGTAGATTACGGTGTGTTAGAGGGTGTCAATTTGAGATATTAGAGTGCGTCGTTGTCTTCTTCGCCCGTACGGACGCGGACAACCTTGGTCAGTGAGTAGACGAACAACTTACCGTCACCCACGGAGCCGGTGCGAGCGGAGCTGGTAATGGCGTCGATGGCCTTATCCATATCTTCGCTTTTCACGGCAATCTTGAGCAGAACCTTGGGGACGAAGCCCACATCGATTCGTGCACCACGGTAGCGTTCAGTGTGACCTTTCTGCTTACCGAAACCTTTACACTCAATGGCTGTACATCCGAAGATGCCGAGTTCCGAGAGCTTTGCTTTGATCTTGTCAATCGCGTATGGCTTGACAACTGCTTCTATCATATGCATGGTTATTTACTCCAGTAGGAGGCTGCTTTCTGAGTTAATGACTTTGTAAATTCCGTTGTACAGGGTCGTCGATTTCTCACGCAGCCTGTGCGTGCCAATCGTCGGGTTTAAATTTCGCCAGCTTCGTAGCTCTTGATGTAAGTACGCTGGAAGTCGGGATAGGCAGCCATTTCGTGCTCGCCAAGGTCCAGACCTTCGATTTCTTCTTCTTCGGAGACGCGGATGCCCATGGTGGCCTTGAGGACACCGAAGACGATGGCGGCAAAGATGAAGGAGGTGATGAAGCAGACGGCCGTACCCAGAGCCTGGATACCGAGCATGCTCATGTCACCGAAGATGGCCACGCAAAGGGTGCCGTAGATACCGCACACACCGTGGACGGAGATGGCACCGACGGGATCGTCGATCTTGAGCTTGTCGAAGAACATGACGGCGAAGTAGCAGAGGACACCGGAGACGGCACCGACACCCAAAAGGGCTTCGATCCAGGTCGGGGTGTCAGGACCGGCAGTGATGCCGACGAGACCAGCCAAGATACCGTTCAGAGCCATGGAAAGGTCAGGCTTGCCGCCGACAACCCATGAGCAGATGGCACAGGCGATACCACCACCGCAGGCAGCAATCGTCGTGGTCACGAGGACGTAGGACACGCCTGCCGGATCAGCGGACAGTTCCGAACCACCGTTGAAGCCGAACCAACCGAACCACAGGAGGAAGACACCGATGGTGGCCAGAGGCATACTGTGACCGGGGATCGGGTGAACCGAGCCGTCTTTACCATACTTGCCGATACGCGGGCCGAGGATCAAGGCACCAGCAAGGGCACCAGCACCACCGACGGCGTGCACCAAGGTTGAACCTGCGAAGTCCGCAAAGCCCTTGGCGTCCAACCAGCCACCGCCCCATTTCCAGGAACCGGTGATCGGGTAGAGAATACCGACGAAGAGGATCGAGAAGATCAGGAACGGAAGGAGCTTGACGCGACCAGCAACGGCACCGGAAACGATGGTTGCACAGGTAGCAGCAAACATGCCCTGGAAGAGGAAGTCGGTCCAGACGGTGTAGCCAGGGTTGTATTCAGGGGTAATACCTGCATACAGCGTGCTGGAATACACACCACCGCCACCGATACCAAAGCCGAAGGCGAACACGTTGGGCACAATCCAGTTATCACCGGGATACATGATCAGCCAGCCGCACACTGCGTACATAACGATACCGATCATGGGGATCATGGTGTTCTTGAACAGAATGTTGACTGTGTTTTTCGCACGGGTCAAACCTGATTCCACCATGGCGAAACCAAGGTGCATGATGAACACCAGCATGGCTGCGATCATGATCCAAAGGTTGTTGACAGCGAACATTTCGGGGGATACTTCCGACTTGCTCCAGTCAAAGGTGTACTCGGCTGCTGCTGCAACAGTTTCTGCTGCAGCTTCAGCATCCTGAGCGTGAAGCACCGAAGTGCACGATAGGCCCAATACTGCGATAATGCCTAAAAGCATGAGCCACGACGAGGGACGTTTCATTGGCGTTCTCCTGATACCAATATGAACTTCAATCAATGGGCACCGTGCCCACCTCGCCGATCTTTAATGCAAAGTGAATGCCGAAACAACGAATAATGTTCACCACATTTTTTAAAGCACACCAATAACTACATTTGTGGCACTAAAATTATTTTCACATTCTTTAAGCATCAAAAGACAAGCCTGTTACCTCTCCCAAATCGGCCTAGTTATGCAGCATTCCAACTTTGCAACGCCTACAAAATAGTCACTTTTCAACGCACAACCCATCTATCAAACACCCAATTCCACTAATTATCGCCCCGAACAAGGCTAACTCTTTTTTTAATGCTTACGCTTTAGGCACAGATTCGAGGCTCTGTCCATTAAATTGACGCTATTTCAGAGTTCATTCACCGTTATTAATGAGAATGGATCACAAGTTCTTATCCAGAAATAGCCAGAGTCTTTGATATCTGATGTTTTAGATTGCCCAAAAACAACGCAGGCCAACTCGATTGAGCTGGCCTGCGTGTTATTGGTATTCAATTGTGGTTGCAAGTCACAGACTTGCGGTCAATGGGTATGAACCATTAGTCAACGATGACGTTGGCTGCTACATCGGTACCTGAATCTTTATAGATCATCAGAGCGTTGGACTTGGCGTTGCCATGAGCAAACAGGTTGTCATCGGTATTCGAATCGTCACCGTATTGGGTGTCGACCTGATCATGGGTAGCTTCAAAGGTAACATGGTTGTCGTTGAAGCCCATCGAGCCACGCCATTCGTTGGTGCCCGCGGAGGGGTTGGTGTGCACGGACTTGACGTTGGCGGTCGTGGTGTTTTTCTTCGCACGGTCGGAGAGGACGACAGCTTCGCTGTTGGAGGTGTCGCGCCATTCGTTGGTACGATTGCCACCACCGTTGTCGATTTCCAACAGAGCGTAGGAGTAGTTGCCGGTGGTGGGGGTCACGCCGGTCTGGGTCAGAGCCGTCTTGGTTTCCGAGGGGCTGATGACATATTCGCCGGTGAAGTAGTTGTCATCAAGCAGTTCACGGAAGCGGTACTGCACGGTGGTGGTGCCGCTGAGGCTGCCAATGGTGTTGATGCCGGGATAGTAAGTGTTGTTGCCTTGGCTAAAGAGCACCAACGCGGAGTGAATACCACGGACCTGCGTGGAGTTCTGCATTTGGCGAGCGGTACGACGAGCCGCACCAAGAGCCGGCAACAGAATGCCGATAAGCAGGGCGATGATGGAAATCACAACCAACAGTTCGATCAGGGTAAACGCGCGCTTTTTCATAGAAAAGCTCCTCTAAAAGAGAAAAGAGACTCTATGGCAGCGTTGGTACAAAACTGATCGGACGATCCAGACAGTATCGCAAGAAAGCGTTGTCGGTGTCAGCAGGATTCCCGAAGGTTCATTTATGGTATGAGACGAACAATTACGGGTCGATATCAGGCCTGCAAACAGAGCCAATTCATTCCTGGATAGTGGTAGATGTCTCCTCAATCGAGTACGCGCTGCCTGTAAATTCAAGAGGCGAAACATTCACCTCCCAGTACTGGTTACATGCAATCAAGCGTCTCGTATAAATCTTCAGCCAGCTTCGGAAGTTGTGTAGACATAGTGTACAAAAAGCTGTCTGAATATTTATTTGGCAGGCAAGCTACCCCCCAAGAGAATAAGGTAGGGACCAAACCTTGCAGAACACGCCAATTCTGCAATTAACTTGCACTCTTCCCTACATATAAGACTAAAATAAAACCCCCATATTGTCAATCATTTTATGCAGTTGGAATACGTTATAACGCATTATCGTACCAGCATGCAGAAATCTGAACCGGTTTTTATCGAAATTTAAACCCACCTCAAGCCGATACGCAATGTAACGTATTAAATTATTTGAGTTTAGTGCACTCCCTACTGATCCTCCAATATCTTATCGATCGTGTGATGTGACTTTGATCATCGACATTTTCAAGCAACGGATCCGTCCGCTTGCCAAACCTGTTGAATAAGCAACTCGCACCATTCACTGACACGTTCTTCGGTCATGTGGGATTGATTGTCTTCATCCAATGCCAATCCGCAGAACTGTTCGCCACGCTGCGCTTTGGATTCATCGTAGGTGTGACTTTCAGTCGAAACAAAGCCGATTTCACCTTTGGCACCACATTGGATGAACTTGTCATAGAGAATGCCCATCGCATCCTGATAGGTATCCGCGTAGGCATCCTGATCCCCAAGGCCGAAAATGGCGATCCGGAGCTTGGAAAAATCCACGCCTTCCATGTTGTCATAGAAATCCTGCCAGGCATACTCCAACTCCCCCACGTCCCAGGTTGGGATACCTGCAATGAGCAGGTCATATGCCTTCACGTCCTCCGGCTGGATCTCCGACACTTCAACGACTTTCTCCAGCTTGTCCCCCAATTCATCCTTAATCAGGTTGGCAACGGTTTCGGTCTTGGTGGTCACACTGCCATAAACAAGAATTGCACGCATGATTCAACTCCATATCTGAATCTGAAATAATGCTGACATTTTATTGAGATTGATATTGAATCTCAATTACTTTTACATACAATACGATCACCCCACGCACGATGTCAAGATGTTTCAGTGCGAAGATGTAAAAAAAGATCAAGGAGTCATACGTGATGAACAACGACCGCCAATTCTGGGGCAACCAACCCCGCAAGCGTCAGCCCAAGCAAGGCAGCATGACCATGAAACTCATCCAGATGCCCACAGCCTGTGAGGACTGCGATGATTGTGGATGCAGCACGAATCAGCGTTTTGAACTGGTACTCGGGAATGTTCGGATTGAACTCACAGCCAGCGAACTTCTGAGAATGCGAACCCTCATCAGCCGCGGTGCTCAGATGTACAAAGACTCACTGTCTGAAGAGCGATAACCACTTGAAGTGATCCAGCATCATCGACACCCCTGAGCAACGTGGTATCATCAACTCCCAACACCGTCGACCCACCACGTCACTCTGATACCGGGAACCTGGGATGATGTTCCGAAAGACTGTATCGCGTTTGATTCTCGCATTGCTCACGACATGCTGCACTGGGCGATCCGTCTTTGCTGACACCCCCACCCTCTTTGGGACCGTCGATAGTTCACCGGCTCGTTCAGCCATGATGGTTGCCAACAACATCACCCTTGTCACCTATGTCATCTTCTGGGATCGACTCGAACCCCAGCAAGGCCAACTCAATCAAGCCTACATCGCCAAGGTCACAGCAGACCTGCAAACCTTCCGGGATGCGGGGATGAAAATCAGCCTTGACCCGGGCATGCAATATCCACCGCAATGGGTCCGACAGCTGCCGCATGCCATGTATGTCAACCAATTCGGTGATGCGTTTGATCCGACTGGCCAACCCGGCAGTAACGGTCTCAATGCTGTCTTCAACCAACACATCCGAAACGCCCAGGCATCACACCTGTCGCACCTGTTCAAACACTTCGGCACGGACTTCTTTGCTTTACGATTAGGCTGGGGGCTCTTCGGCGAACTGAATTACCCACACCCCGATCACCAAGGCAAAAAAAATTGCTATTGGGCATTTGATCCCATCGCACAAGGCAAAATCGACGGCCTGCCCCCAACGCTTTCCCCCTGTCCTGTCCCCGGCTGGACACCCGGCCAACCCAGTGAACATCACCGCAGCGCAAGACGCTTTGCCAACTGGTATCTCAATGCACTCAAGGACTATCACGATTGGCAGATCACCCAGGCACGTCAACACTACACCGGTCACCTTGCCATGATGATGGGCTCGTGGGGGCTGCGTGACGGTGAATTGGAAACACTCATCCAATCCGACCTGGCAGACAACGGTCGCACTGAAATCCAGCGTGGCTTTGACTTCCCAAGATTCATCGCAGGCGTCACCGACCCGGGCTACATCGTCTATGGCACATGGTTGGATACCCCCGCTCAATTCTGCGATGACGCCAGCACCAATCCTGCCCGTTGGTCCCCCATCCACTACCTGTCACACGCAGCCAAAACCCATCCGCTGAAGCTCCGCGTCTGGGCGGAAAACACCGGCCGAGGCAATCTCACCGACATGCAACTGAGTTTTGCGCGTGCCAAAGCCTTTAGTGTCCAAGCAATCATCTGGGCGTTTGAAGACGATCTGTTTTCAGGTAAACACGCGACGTTTGAGCAATATCAACAACTCATCCATCTACATACGATGACACGAAAAAAGTAACATTGAACCAACCATGAACAGCATTCTCTCAAAACTCAAACTCAAACTGTTTCGCTGGCAACATCCAGAAGCCGAACAACTATCTGATGCTGCAAAGCAGTGTTGCAAGCAAGCCAATCAAATTGCAATTCAAGCTGGTGCACAGAAAGTAAATACTGCTCACCTGCTACTTGCAATCCTTCAAACCGACTTGGCTAAGACGCTTGACATGGACGGCTCTTTGACTCGAGCAACACAGAAAACAATCGAGCAAACACCTTCAGACAATACAGAAACATTCAAACCCGTATTGGAACAGGCCATCATTGAGGCTCGTGAACTTCAAAAGTCTGTAATCGATCCATTACTGCTATTTCTTGGACTTAGCACCATGACAAACACGATCGGCGGCAAGTTAATTGCATCAAATCAGATCACAACGCAACAGATACGATCCATAATCGATTAGGATCAGTATTTAGGTAGGCAATCGATGCGAGACTTCAATAAAATCACCATCGGATTTTGCTTGCTGATGGGCATATCTCTGCTGCTGACTTTCCTGCCTGCTGCACTTAACGGACACTGGCTGGGGATCGTTGTATCAATGCTCGGATGTTTTGAGATCGGCTGGTCTGTTTGCGCGATTGCCACCTTCCGGCGCCCCCATGCCCCCCGTCGCCAGCCAACCGCCCCCAAAGACCGCATTGTGTAATACTCCTGTTTATCAGACTTCTTCGCGTGACAATCCCCCTCAACTCAAGTATCCTTATGCAACGGTCGAATACTGGAAGGAACCGTGTACAGTGACCAGTGGTCTGAGGCTGCCTTTTATTCACAGCCTTAAAGCGATGGTCAATCAATCGTGCAACTTCGCAGCACCTCGGGTGGTAAACCCTTGAGATTGCCGAATTTGCAACTGATTGAACACCGTCAGCCGGGCAACTGGGCATCGACCTTCAGGGAAACGATAAAACCAATTAAAACCTCAGCTTATGGATGAGCTGGAGAAAACGAAACAATAGCAAACTGTCCGCATGAGTTCAGCTGAACGCGACCACCTTCCCGCGATGTAGGCCTGACGCATGCACAAAACAACCGGCAATTGGCCAGCATGACTGACCTGACAACCCCATCTTTTGCCACAATTCCAGCAAGCTCAAAACACTCTGTGATGAGTCGGAACTGTGTCCCAACGCCATACACGCATGCCGTGTCAGCGATCCTGTCAGACCATCCAACGCTGCTCATCGCCCCAATCACAAGAAGCACATGTCATGTCACAACGTCAAATGTTGATCAACTACATTCCCGGCGAGGAATGTCGTATCGCCATCAATGAAGATGGTAAACTCGAAGAACTTTATCACGAAAGAGCCAGCGTCGAATCGCACGTTGGCAACATCTACAAGGGACGCATCACCAATGTCGAGCCGGCCATCCAGGCTGCCTTCGTGGACTTCGGTGCCGAACGCAACGGCTTTCTGCATATCACCGACCTGCATCCCAAGTTCTTCCCCGGCTCAGCCAAAGAGGAATTCGAACGCGTTGGCAAGAAAACGCCCCACCGTGACCGCCCCCTGATTCAGAACTGTCTCAAACGCGGCCAGGAAATTCTCGTTCAAGTTCTCAAAGAAGGCATCGGCACCAAAGGCCCCACCCTCACCAGCTATCTCTCGATTCCCGGTCGGTATCTGGTGATGATGCCGGACATGCAGCGACTGGGCGTCTCCCGCAAAGTCGAAGATGACGATGCCCGTCGTGAAGTCCGTAAAATTCTCGATGAACTCGATCCGCCGGAAGGTTTCGGTTTCATTGTCCGCACCGCAGGCATGGGGCGAAACAAAACTGAACTCAAACGTGACCTGGCCTACCTCACCCGTCTGTGGAAGATGATTGAGAAGCGTCGCAAGCAAGTCAAAGTCGGCGAGTTGTATGTCGAAAGTGACCTGATCATTCGCACACTCCGCGATCTGTTCTCCACGGACATTGATCGCGTGGTGATTGATCATCCCGTTGCCGCCAAACGTGCCAGCGACTTTTTGAGCATTATCAATCCGCGTGCCGGTTCCAAGGTGTTTGTCTACAACGAACCCACGCCGATCTTCCATCGCTTCGGCATTGAAAAACAGATTGACACCATTCACGCGCGCACCGTCCCCATGCCCGGTGGCGGGAGTCTCGTGATTGATCAGACCGAAGCCCTGGTTGCCATCGACGTGAACTCCGGCCGCATGCGTAACAACAAAGACGCGGAGACCACTGCCTACAAAACCAACCAGGAAGCCGTCGACGAAATCTGTCGTCAACTGCGTCTTCGCGACATGGGTGGCGTGGTGGTTTGCGACTTCATTGACATGCGTGACCCCAAAAGACGTCGCGCCATTGAATCCCGCTTCCGTGAAAATCTCAAGAAAGACCGTGCCAAGACCAAGGTGCTTGCGATCAACCAGTTCGGCATTCTTGCACTCACACGTCAGCGCATGCGTCCATCGCTGAACTCCGCACTCTTTGCCACCTGTGCACATTGCGATGGTGATGGTGTAATCAAGAATCCCGAGTCCGTGGTGCTGCATGTCATGCGTCGCCTGGCGTTGGTGATTCACCGGCCTGAAGTCGTGCGTGTGGAACTTGCCATCAGTCCCGACGTGGCATTCCAACTGCTTAACAAGAAGCGAAAACACCTTGTCATACTCGAACAAAAGCACAACGCAACCGTCCTCGTTCGCGTGCATGGCAAGACGAAAATCGACGAAGTGGACATCATCGCCTACGACGATCGTGGCGGCGTAGTCAACGTTGATTCCCAGAAACAATCCTCAGACAACGTCGAATTGATCCAGCTTAAGAGCAACGAAGCACTCCCCGACGAACTGCTTGATGATGCTGACGAACAGATCGAACACGTCGAACCTCAAGAGGAAGAACTCGAAGGTGATTCGCATCTGTCGGTTGATCTGGATGTAGAAGACACCGACACCAAGTCCGATGAGCAGCAGGAGAAATCCGAAGGTTCAGGGCGCAAGCGTCGCCGTCGTCGTGGCGGTCGCCGTCGCAACAAGAATCGTGATCGTGCTGAGAGTCAGAATGCTGAATCCAATGGCGGCGATCAGCCATCACAAGATCAGGACAAGCCCAAAGACGAAGCCAAACAGGAAGAACCTGCCCGGGAGTCCGTACAGGCCAAGTCCGACGATCAGCCCAAAGCCGAAGGCGAATCCGAGAAGGATGGCCATTCGGAAAATGGCGGTTCATCCCGCAAGCGTCGCCGACGTCGCCGTGGACGCGGTCGGGGCAATCGTGATCGTGACCAGCAGCAGGACCATGCCAACGCTGGTGATGACAAGCAGCCACAGGAAGCCAAGTCCAACCACGACTCAGGTGATCGTGACCGCCCACGCCATGATCAACCCAATCGTCCCAACAACAATCAACCGCGTCAGCAGGATCGCGGGCAAGATCGCTCGCAGGCTCAGGATAAATCTCAGGATAAACCTCAGCCCAAGTCTGAAACCAAACCTGATCCCAAGCCACAGGCTTCGTCTGATTCCAAGTCCGAGCCGGTGAAGCAGAATCAACCTGCTTCGACTCAATCCGAAACCCCCAAGGATTCACAGCCCAAGGCCGAATCAACTGAGAAGTCCGACGACGCGCCCAAGAAAAAGGTGACGCGGAAGAAGACCACACGCAAGAAGACCACGCGTAAAAAATCGACGAAAAAGGTCGCATCCAAAGCCCAAACCGACGACAATGCCGCATCGGACAACACGTCTGAAAAACCGGCGGAGAAGTCCGACGCGAAACCGTCAAGCCGCGGCTACACCAACCGTCGTCGCAAGAAGTCCGCCTCACGCAAGACCGCTGATGCAACCGAAGGCAACAAGACAGAAACCAAGTCCCAACCCTCGGCCACTCCTGCAGCGGATGCTTGATTGATTTAGAGGTTTTCACAGGTATGAAGCAGGCATGAGTCAGAACGACAAACAACCCAAGGCCCCACGCAAACTGATCGTGCTCGGTTCCACGGGCAGCATCGGCACGAACACGCTTGATGTAGTCAGCCACCTCAAAGGCACCAGCCATGCATTGGAAGTCGTCGGACTCGCTGCCGGTCGCAATGTCGATCTGCTCATCAAGCAGGCTCGCGAGTTTGACGTCAAACACGTCGCCATCGCCGACGCCAGTCTTGCTTCACAAATCAAAGAAGCAATTCCAGGTGTCACCGTTTTTGCGGGTGAAAAGTCCGCGTTGGAATTGGTCCAAGCGGTCGAAGCCCAGGAGTTGGTCGCTGCGGTGGTGGGTTCTGCCGGTCTTCCTGCAACGATGTGTGCTGCCAGGCGTGGGATGACCATCGGTCTTGCCAACAAGGAAACGCTGGTTGCCGCCGGCTCGATTGTCACGCCCGCCATCCGTGAGCACAACGCCAAGCTTATCCCCGTTGACAGTGAACACTCAGCCATCTTCCAATGTCTGGATGGCCAGCAAGGTCAAGCCGTCAAACGCATCGTTCTCACCGCATCGGGTGGTCCATTCCGCGAAGCGACCAAAGAACAGATTCAAAACGCAACTGTCGCCGAAGCACTCAATCACCCCACATGGGACATGGGCCCGAAGATCACCATCGACTCAGCTTCGATGATGAACAAGGCGCTTGAAATTATTGAGGCCCATTGGCTGTTTGATTTACCGTCGGACAAGATTGATGTGATCATTCACCCGCAATCTGTGGTCCACAGCTTCGTTGAGTTTGCAGATAACAGCATTCTCGCCCAGCTCGGCCCGCCGGACATGCGTACGCCGATTCAATATGCTTTGACTTACCCGCAACGACTTGAGGGGTGTAGTCGGTATATGGATTGGACGGAGTTGTCCGGTCTGACATTCCAGCCACCGGATCATGATCGATTTGGTGCGTTGAAACTGGCGTATGAAGTCATTGATGCTGGCGGGACCGCTGGTGCGATTTTCAATGCTGCCAACGAAGCCGCGGTTGACGCGTTTCTCAAGGAGAAGATTCGCTTCGGCCAGATTACCGAACTGGTGGCCCAAGCGCTCAGCGCGATACCCACCCGCCCCGTGGACTGCCTGGAGACTGCCCTGGAAGCAGACCAGCAAGCCAGAGACTACGTGAATAACACTGTGAAAAAGACAGTTTTGATGTAAAGGAAAACAGGGATTTGTGATTAGGGATTAGGGATTAGGGAAAGGCCAATTTCCGTCACTCCCGCGAAGGCGGGAGTCCAGTGGTATGCAAGCGATATCAGCGAGTGTCACTGGATTCCCGCCTTCGCGGGAGTGACGCAATGTGTTTGTCTTTCCCTAATCCCAAATCCCTAATCCCTAGTCCCTCACCAAACGATGCTTTCATCCCTCCTCGACAACTTCGGCCCGACGCTGGCGATTATTCTCGGCTTCGGATTCATCATCTTTGTCCATGAACTGGGTCACTTCCTCGTTGCCAAGGCGGTGGGGATCAAGTGCACGCAGTTCGCGATCGGCTTTGGGCAAAGTCTGCTGACCTTCCGCAAGGGTTTGGGTTGGCGTGTGGGGACCACGGAAAAAGAGTACGACAAGAAGCTTCGCGATCATGCACTGCAAAAACGCAATGTCAGTGATGAAGATAAAGAAGAAGCCCAGGTTACTGACAAGCAACTTGAAGAAGCACGTGTCGAACTTGGCTACGGTGAAACCGAATACCGACTCAACTGGATGCCGCTGGGTGGCTACGTGAAAATGCTCGGCCAGGAAGACATGGACCCGGCAGCGATGAGCGATGACCCACGGTCCTTCAATCGCAAACCGATCTGGGCGCGTGCCTGTGTCATCAGTGCGGGCGTGGTCATGAACCTGATCTTCGGCCTGGTGTTTTTCGTCATCGCCTTCCTGGCTGGTGTCGAATTCCCCCCTGCCATCGTTGGGCAAACTGATCCGACTGGTGTCGCTGCCATTGCCTATCCCAATGAACATCCCGATGACCCCGCGTACAAAGGCCTGCAACCCGGTGACCGTATCGTCAGCATTGACGATAAACCGGTCACTGACATGATGCAGGTGGCAATCAAGGTCGCGCTTGCCAATCCTGGTACCGCGTTGAACATGACCATCGAACGTGATGGCGAAGAGGCACCGCTGCACTATGTCATGACGCCCCAAGTCAGCGAGCAAAGTCAGCAACTACTGAGTATCGGCATCCAGCCGCCCATGTCGCTGGAAGTACTCGAACCGGGGAAAAAAGGGACACTGCCTCCACTGCTCGCTGAAGCGGGTGTCAAGCCCGGCATGTCCGTCGTCGCAGTCGATGGCAAACCGGTCACGCGCTTTGATCAATTCGAAAAAGGCGTCACCGATGCCATGGGCAAACAGGTCACTGTCGCCTTTGCTTCCGCTGATGACAAAGAGCATATCTATGTCTATGCCAAAGCCTCACCGCGCCTGACATTCACCCAAGAAAACCCCATCCCCAATCTCATGGGCATGATCCCGGCAACGCGCATCCAACGCGTCATGGCAGACTCCGTCGCCCAGGAACTGGGACTCCAACCCGGTGACATCATCACCAACCTCGGCAGTACGCAATACCCGAGCATCGACAAGGTGCCCCAGATCGTCAACCCGGCGAATGGTTCGGTGAGTCAGGATGGCGCGCTGAGTATGAAGGTGCTTCGCGATGGCAAAATCATTGCCATGGACAGCGTCCAGCCGCGCAACGGCATGCTCGGGATCTCCATGGATCTGGCTGTGGACCACGCGGTCATCAGTCGCGTCCTGCCCGACTCCCCCATGGCCCAGCTCAAACTCACGCCTGGTTCCGTCATCAAATCGCTGAATGAAAATCCGGTGAACAACTTCGCGGAATTACAGATCGGCCTGCAGAAACTCTGTAAGGAAGCCAACGGCCCGATTGAAGTGTTCATCGGTTATGAAATGAACGTCAAGGACAACCCCACCTTTGTCCGCAAGATTTCACTTGATCAGCAGTCCGTCGAACTCATTGCCAATGCCAATTGGGCGCTGCCCAGCGAATTGATCACCGGCTCGGAGTTGGCGTTTGGTCAACAGAAAATTCTTGTCCAGGCCAACGATCCCATGGAAGCCATCGGCCTGGGGATCACCAAGACGCATCAATTCATGGTCCAAACCTACATCACCATCGCGCGCCTTTTCCAAGGCACCGTGCAGGCCAAACACCTGCGTGGTCCGGTGGGGATTCTGGATGAAGGTCGCCGCATCGCCAGGCAAGGTTGGCCGTACCTGATGTTCTTCCTTGGACTCATCAGCGTGAACCTGGTGGTGATCAACTTCCTGCCGATCCCGATTGTGGATGGCGGCTTGATGGTGTTCCTGATTGTTGAAAAGATCAAGGGTTCGCCGGTGAGCGCCCGCGTGCAGACGGCTGCCATGGTGGTGGGTTTGGTGCTCATTGCAAGCATCTTCCTGATCACGTTGTTCTACGATGTGTCACGACTGGGCTTTTTCAGCAAGTTGTTCTAAAGACCAACGCACGTGTTGCGTATTGAATCGCATCAGGCGAGCCGCCGTGTGTCACGGCGGGTAAATCGCAGCAAGTTTGAAGCGACGCTCGATCATGCAATCATGCTTGAGTGGATGTTCAAACATGGCAAGACAGGCGATTTGCAGGTAAAATATTCGCTTTGTCTTCAAGACGGTCTGACCATACGGAGTTGTTGCTTTGTCACGAACAAGATTACTGGTTGCAGTGAGTTCCCCGTGGGCAAGTGAACGCCTGCTGCCACGCATCGTGGACCTGGCGCACCGCCTGGAAGCTGACACCGTGGTCACGCATGTTGCCCATCCCCTGGGTGATGACGAATCCGAATCCGATGCCAAGACACGTGGCGATCAAACGCTCAAGCTCCTCGTCGACGGTTTAGCTGATGCAGGCATTGGCTCACAAAGCGTGATGCTCTATTCCGACGACATCCCCAAAGCCCTGCTCAACACCGCCCGTAACCAGGAATGCACCATGATCGTCATGGGCTTAACCGGCAAAGGCATGCTCAAACGCCTTTTGGATGGTGATGTGCCGACAAACCTGCTGCGGCAGGCGGATATCCCTGTGCTGATCTTCCCTTCGAATTGGGAAGGTGAGATTTGAGCCTTTTTTGAGCTTTTGGTTTTCGTGCGGTTATGTTTTTAACACGAAGGCACGAAGGACGCGAAGGTCACGAAGACAAGGCAGACAAGACATTTTTTCAACGCAGAGACGCAGAGGACTCAGAGTTAAGAGAGAGTTTTAATATCTAATCAGTTTAGGGATCGATTGCGATAACAAGTGTTGGCACCAAGTAAGCACTTGTGACAGATTCAATTTTTCTTTTTGTACTCTTCAATGAACAATGCCAAGAATGCCCAAAGCTTTTGGGTGTACCAGTTGCGATAATAATCGCAGCAGGTATGTGACCATTTGAATAGTCTGCAAGAAATTCAAAAAAGTCAGGAAAAACCAACCGTTCATGACCAATCTCAATTTCAATCGGCAGATTGTCTTTCAACAAGTCATATTTCATTCCCGGAACAGAATAAGCTGGCTGTTCTTCTTTCCATCCTTTATCAATAAACCATGATTTAATTTGGTTTGAGAGCTGTCGCTGCTTTTTACCGTTTGCACTCAAATCTAATAAATTATCACCATGACTTAATATTGAGTATATTTCAGACATGTGTTCCGGAAACAATGCAGTTAAAATTGCTTTTGCATTTCAATAATCATATTCATCAACAATTTTCATAGTGCCCCCAGCATACAGTTGTATTTATCAGTGATGTTCGCGCGACGATTATCACTCTGATCTTGGCGGCTTTAAAGTGCATTAAAGGCCTTATCTTCGTGACCTTCGCGTCCTTCGCGCCTTCGCGTTAAAAACTCAAACGTACACAAACACAACCAAGACAGAATCACTGATCCTCGACCACAAACACATCCACCATCGCAGGACCATGCACGCCGGTGATCAGGACGCCTTCGATGTCGGCGGTTTTGCTGGGGCCGGTGATGATGGCGATGCTGGCGGGCATTTGGGCTGCACTTAATCCGGAACGATCATTCCAGAAATCAATCAGGTCAGCCATGATCTGGGATTTTTTCACGATCGCCAAATGCCAGGGCACGATCAGCGACATGCCACGCGTGTGGTTGGCACCAGATTGGCAGATGAGTGAACCTGTCTCGGCGATGGCGTTATGCACGTCGGTGATGCCAGCGTCCAAATCGAATTGAGCGTCGAGGCCTGCCTTACCTGTGACAGCTTTCCAATCGTGGAGTTCGAAGCCTGCGCTTTTGATGGCACTTTCGGTGGCAGTCGGGTCGGTCATGCTCACACCAAGTTTGCTGATATTTTCTTCACGGAGTCGTTGGGTGATCGTTGTGTAAAGTGAATCACCGGTGACCTTGTGCACCTTCATGCCGGTGGCCGTTGCCTTTTCGCAGAAGACCGAAAAGAGGTCGGCATCAGGCTGGACCAGTCTCGCGATGGATTCATCCACTTCGGGCGGTGTTGGCACGTTAGTGATGGTGCTGGTTCTGCCCAGTGGTTTATGCAGACGACTTAAAAAACTTTCTCGCGTGGAACGGGTCATCACTTGCCCCCCTTGCTCTTCTGGTGTTCATCCCACCAGGACCTGAAGTCCTTGGTTGGCGGTGTGACGAGATCGCGTTTTTCGGTCCAACCTGCTGCGGGGCCGGGGACTTTTTCAACCCACCCGCGGTTGAGATACGGGTTCTTGTTTTTGACACCCTTGTTACGCAATCGCAGGAAGACGCCTGCCATCTTCCCTGCAAGACGGTAGGTCCATGCCTTTTTCAAACTCAGTGCCCACATCTTGAAGAACATGCGATCGACGAACTTGTCATGCTTGCCACCGATGAGGTCACTGCGGAGTTGGATGAGGTATTTGGGAATGTTGATCTTGACCGGGCAGGCTTCGTAGCAAGCACCGCAGAGACTCGATGCGTATGGCAGGTCCTTGTAGTTTGCCAAGCCTTTGAAGACCGGCGTGAGTAGTGCGCCGATGGGTCCGGGGTAGACACTGCCATAGCTGTGCCCGCCGACTTTGCGGTAGACCGGGCAACTGTTCAGACACGCACCGCAGCGGATACATCGGAGCATTTCGCGCGTCTCGGGTTTGAGCACTTCGGTGCGACCGTTGTCGATGAGAATGATGTGCTGCTCTTGTGGCCCATCGGGTTCGGCATTGCGTTTCGGGCCGGTCATGATGTGGTTGTACACGGTGATCGGCGAACCGATGGCAGAGCGCGACAACAACTTCAAGAACACCGGCAAATGCTTGCGTGAGGGGATCATCTTCTCGATGCCGATGTAGGCGATGTGCACCGGCGGAACACTGGTGCACAAGCGACCGTTGCCTTCGTTGGTGCAGATGACGACACTGCCTGAGTCGGCGATCATGAAGTTGCCACCGGACATGCCGATGTCAGCCTGACGATATTTATCACGCAAGACGCGACGAGCGATCTTGGTCAACTCGCCTGGATCATCGGTGTATTCAACGCCCAGTTCACGAGCAAAGGCACGCCCCACGGAGGCACGGTTTTTGTGGATCATCGGCGTGACCAGATGCGACGGCGCATCGTGATCCAGTTGCAGGATGTATTCACCCAGGTCAGTTTCGATGGTCTCAACGCCAATGGCTTCAAGTTCATGAACGAGATTGGTTTCCTCGGTCACCATGGACTTACTTTTCACGACGAGCTTGGCGTTGTGCTTCTGACAAATCTCTTTGCAGATGGCGTTGGCTTCTTCGGCGTCCGCAGCATAATGCACGTTGGTTCCTGCAGCGGTTGCATTGTCGATGAACTGCTCGATGTAGTAGTCGAGGTGGTCGAGCGTGTGCTGCTTGATGTTGCCTGCCAGTGTGCGGATTTTGTCGTAGTTCTCGCCGAAGGCATCCTTGCAACCGTTGATGCGCATCTGGTCACGCATGCGCGTTGCGGAGTTGACGAACTCCTGAAGCTCCGCGTTGTTGGTGGCACCTTGCACCCGCTGCTTCATGTCATAAGGCAGCTTGGGGAAGAGGATGTCGTGGCCATCCATGGTGAGTTCGACGGATTCGGATTGTGAAGGTGCACTAGACATTTTCGGCCTCCAGCAGTCCAAGACCTTCAGCAATGATTTCGGCCAGTGTGATGAACTTGACTTCATGGCCGGCACGTTGGCAGGAGCCGGAGATATTCATGGTGCAGCCGGCATCGTTGCAGATGACATAATCAGCCTCGGTCTTCTGGATGCAGCTGACTTTGTCCTCGACCATGGTGCCTGAGATTTGCGGGTACTTCATGGCAAAGGTGCCACCGAAGCCGCAGCATTGCTCGGGCTTGTCGATCTGGACATATTCCAGGCCGTTGACCTGCTTGATGACATCGACGACTTTGGCGCCGCCGCCTTCGACACCGATTCCGCGGAGGTGACAGGAGTAGTGGTAAGTCGCTTTGCCTTGCCATTGGACGCCCAGGTCCGTGAGGTTGAGCTTGAGCACATCGGTGAGAAACAGGATGAACTCATGCGTCTTGGCTGCCAGAGCTTTGGCCTTTTTGAGATAGACCGGGTCATTCTCAAAGAGCACTTCGTAGTTCTCATGAATCATCGCTGCACAGGAGCCCGAGGGCGTGACGACGATGTCGCTGTCCTCAAAGACGTCGATCATCTTCCGGGCGATGATGCGCGTGTCGTCTTTGTAACCCGTATTGAACATGGGTTGGCCGCAGCAGGTCTGCTCTTTGGGGAAGCGGACTTCGTGGCCTAGATGCTCAAGGATTTTGACGACGGCAATGCCCGTGCGCGGGTAATAGGAGTCTGCCAGACAGGTGATGAAAAGGTCGATTTTCATGGTCGGGTCAGTGTAACAAAAACGGCGTCGGGCGTAAGGTGTTTTGGGAGAATTTGAAAGAAATTGAACACTTTTGACAATTTTGACCTGATATGGGATATCGAGGAGATCGTTTAAGGCATTCCTACTGCAGAAATAGCTAAAGGCATGTCTCACGCCAAGACGCAGAGACGCCAAGAAAAATGACAAAGCTGTTTTGTATTGATTCTTGGCGTCTTTGCGTCTTGAGCGAAGCGAGCGTGAGTCAATTCTGGCTGTTTATTGGGACTTGTGCGCTTAGACCCTATTTCAAAAATCCCCTTCACCAATTCCACCAAACACCTTACTCCCTGCGTTATCCGGACTTGGCTTATCAGAAAATCCGTGAACGGCGCTTAATCCGGCCTTGAAATAGTCCGATGAGGAATATGCCGTTTGTAACGGTCATGGCGCGAGAAGCGCCGGTACTTGTAGTCGTGACATGGGAGAAGACGGTGAGTGCGAGTCAGACGACAACCCAAAAGGCCATTGCCGACGAGGTGAATCCGGGCCAATGGAAAGTCCTCAAGCCCCGTAAAGGCTTGCAGATGATCGACTTTGCCCGACTTTGGCAGTTCCGCGAACTGCTGGGGATGCTGGCTTTACGTGACGTGAAGGTCCGCTACAAGCAGACCGCCCTTGGAGCCGCCTGGGCGATTATCCAGCCGGTGACGATGATGGTGGTGATGAGTTTGTTTTTTGGCCGGTTTGCGAAGATGAACGAACAGGTCGGCGCGGTGCCTTACCCAATTTTCCTCTATGCCGCCCTTTTACCTTGGACTTTTTTTGCATCATCGGTGACGGCATCGACCAACAGCATGGTGGTCAACTCCCGGATGCTGACCAAGATTTTCTTCCCGAGATTGATTGTGCCCTTCGCCGCCACGGGGACACCGTTGGTGGACTATGCGATGGCCTTTATCGTGTTGCTTGCCTTGATGGTCTGGTACAGCGTGTCACTGAGTTGGCAATTGCTGCTGCTACCTGCTTTGGTGGCATTGACGATCATCAGTGCGATGGGAGTCGGGCTGATCCTGGCTGCGGTGACGGTTCGTTTCCGCGACTTCCGTTATCTGGTGCCGTTCATGATTCAGGTTTGGTTTTTCATCACGCCTGTGATCTACCCCAACAAGATGGTGCCGGAGAATTGGCAGTGGTTGATTCAGCTTAATCCGATGTGCGGGATCATTGAAGCCTTCCGAGCCAGCGTGCTTGGGACAGCGATCAATTGGTCCTCCCTGGGGATGTCGACGGTCGTCGCCGTTGTGGGGATGGCGATTGGACTGTTGTACTTTAACCAGGCACAGCGCAAGTTCGCAGATGTGATTTAAAGGATCGAATACGATCCAGACGTGTTGTTCGAGGTGAGAAGCGTGATGAATCCAGTTGTGATTGATGTTGAAAATCTGGGCAAAAGCTATCGACTCGGCAGTCACTTCCAGCTTGATGTGACCTTGCCGGAAATGATCAGCCTCAAAGCCAAACAGTGCTTTAACCGCCTGCGTGGGATCAAGCCCGAACCCAAGACGGATGACCGTCACTTTAACGCCCTTGAAGATGTCAGCTTTCAGGTCACCCAGGGTGAAGTGGTGGGCATCATTGGTCACAACGGTGCAGGCAAAAGCACGCTGCTTAAAATCCTCTCCGAAATCACCGACCCAAGTTCCGGGCAGGCCAAAATCCGTGGCCGAGTTGCTTCCCTGCTGGAAGTCGGCACCGGCTTTCATCCTGAACTCACCGGCCGTGAAAACATCTATCTCAACGGCTCGATCCTGGGCATGACCCGTAAGGAAATCGCTGCCAAGTTCGATGACATTGTCACCTACTCGGGCATTGAAAAATTCATCGACACCCCCGTTAAACGCTACTCCTCAGGCATGAGTGTCCGCCTTGCCTTCTCCATCGCAGCACACTTGGAACCGGAAATTCTCGTCATTGACGAAGTGCTTGCTGTGGGTGACGTGGAGTTTCAAAACCGATGTCTGGGGCGCATTCAGGAAGTTGCCAACTCGCATCGCACGGTGCTGTTCGTCAGTCACAACATGGCTGCGGTCCAAACCCTCTGCAAGCGTGTGATCATGCTCGATCATGGCAAGATTGTCGCGGACGGTAAGCCCGAAGACGTCATCCCCCTGTACATCAACGCTGGCAAACTTCAGTCCGAAGACCTGGCCACCCGAACCGATCGCAACGGCAACGGCCAAGCCAAGATCACCGGCTGCACGATTACCGACCTTGAGGGCAATCAAGTCCAACTCGGTAAGCCCTGGCAGATCAACGTCGAATACGAAACATCGCATCCGGGTGACCGTCACGAGTTCGACTTTACGATCAGTTCCGCCAACTCCCCGCGCGTGTGCTACCTGTCGACGAACATGCTCATCGATGGACCACAACATTGGCCGGCCAAGGGGACCATTGCCGTCCGCCCCACCGATCCGTGTCCGTTCTGGCCTCAGAATTACACCATGTCCACCACGCTCAAACACAACGGCAGCATCTGTGACCAAATGAACGAAGCGGTCCAGTTCAGCGTCATCCTCGGTGAGCAGAACAAGTACAACAGCCTCGGCCGCCGCGCTTCGGTGATGGTGCTTGATGCGGAGGTCCGAGTAGACGAATCGCAAAAATCTCTGGCCGAAAATCCGTTCACTGCCGATACCACATTGCAGAATCGTGCAGCATGAGACGCTTGAGCGTGTGAAAATTCCCACGTCGAATCTTCCAGTTGTCCCATGCGTCAGGCCGATCATTGTTAAGTACGTCCGAATAACGACGGTTTAACAGTCAACAGAACTGGATATCAGGCTATGCGCAGGTTACTGACACTCATTGGTATGCTCATTCTGGTCACGTTCAGCACGGTCAATGCTGGCGTCCCCTCCTTGAACAATGTTCGGCTTTCCGAAGCCCAGAATCGGCCTGAGTACAATTTCTGGGTCGCAGGCAATGTCAGTGGTGCGACCCATCGTAACATGCGTTCGCTGTACCCCACCGGTGGCTTCATTGCTAATCTCGATCTGGTCAACACGTCGCAAGCAAAGTTCGTCGCCCTGCTGGGGGACAGCTTCAGCCAGGTGACCCCCGCCCACGCCGATGCCATGCGGAACACGCTGGGTAAACTCAACATGCCGGTGATCAATGCCATCGGTCCCCGCGAAAAGGCACAGCTTGAGGATTATCAAGCCAACTTCGGTCGATTCCAACAGGCGGACTTCATGGTCGGCCCGGATGTGTTTCTGATCGTGGACAGTTTTGCTCCGAATTGGGATTGGCTTGCTGACCGCCTGAGCACCATCAGTCAGACACCGGCGATGCGACATGTGTTTATCTTTTCATCACGTATGCCCTGGGGTGAAGATGACCTGCTGCCGACGATGCCGACGCTGCGTCCGGTGAATCGTCCGATTGTTCTGCCCAGCCAGCAGGCGTTTAGCGAGAACGTCAAACCGCAACTCACGCGACTGTCCCAGATCAAAAATGTCTACTGGTTTGCTGGCAATATCACCCGCAAGCACATCCATGGCAATTTCTATTGGAAAGATGCCAACAGCTCACTGACCATCATTGCCAACGCGATGACCAACCGTGAATCCGACAGCATGATCAACGTGCAGATCGACAAGTTTGGCATTGTTCATATCATCCCCATGAACACCGCCACCGGTCAGATTGCCAACATCACTGATTACAGCCTTGCCAACTGGGAAGCCGACACGCTTGCCTGGCGTGAAGCGCATCCGCAAATAAGTCTGACCACGCATTTCGTGAATAAGTCCATCGAAGTACTCCAAAGCAAAAAGTTTGCAGTGGGGATTTTCGGCGGAGCTGTCATGGGTGTGATCGTGATGATGATCCGTCGGCCTGGCTCACCAACGCGTCGTGTCCGCCGCCCTGCCATCGAACCTCAAAAGCCAACAGAACAAGACGAATACGTGCTCCTGACTTCGCCCAAGCCGCATAATTTATTCCGTCGACTGGATGATGATTCGAATGACGATGATGCAACCCGGGCAGCGTAGCGTATGATCCCAAACTGAAAGTCCACACCATGACCCACGCCAAAACCAAAGTCACCGCCATCGTGATTTGTCACAATGCTGCAGAGCATTTGGATCACTGTTTGCGGACACTGCGTTGGGCCGATGAGTTGTTCGTGGTGAATGTGCACTCAACGGATAACACCCTTGAGATTGCAAGCTGTTGGGCAGATCGGATTATCTCATGGCCTGACGATCAACCACGTCACGTGGTCCGCCAAGCCGCGTTGGAGATGGCGCATCATCCGTGGGTGTTGATTGCCCAGCCGCAGGACCGTCTGGATGAGAACTTTGCCCGTGATTTGCGTGCGCTACTTTCCTTTGAACAGTCGCTTGCCCAACTGCATATCCCGCGTGATTTTTATTTCAAGAATGAACGCATGGCACAAATGCCCTGGGGCATGCATGACCTGCAAAACATGCTGCTGTTTAACACCGAACGTTGTGAAGTCCAGGCCAAGCCGCATCCGTTTATCAAAGTCAAAGACGGTTTTGAATCGCAGGATTGGCCCGTGCATCTGGGGCGCCCGGTGCGAAGTCAGTGGTTTAACTCCGTCAACCAGTTGGCCAAACACTGGTTTAGACTCCTGCCCGTTGAAGCCCGTAACCGACACTTCAATGGCCAAGCCTTTCAAATACGTGATGTCACCGCCAAGCCCTTCCGAGGCATGCTCAATGTGGCCAGGCAGATCGGTCATCCCGGTCAAGCGGCATGGGCCTTTGCCGACGCCGCCTTTGACTTTGCATCGTCCATGCTGGTCTTGATGCATCAACTGCGTCGGACACCCAAACTGGATCTGAATCAGCAGGCCAACGAAGAAACCGCCAAACGTCAGGCTGCCTGATCAGCAGGCGAACCATCTGTATATCTCTTGCGTAATACTCTCACGTCCAGCATCAATAACTCAATCTGCAATCAGACGAGCCGCGTTGTGTCAACGCGGAGTTGACCAAAGGTCAAAATAGAAAAACGGAATATCAACATCTTGCACAATCAAAATGTTGAGCTTCGCTCAATCCCGCGTTGCCCCCGGAACACAACGCGGCTCGCCTGAAAAAGATTTAACGCTTCAAGGCGCGACACACACGTCGGTGTCAGGTACACTGTATCGGCTCAGGCAGAAAGGCAGACATGAAAGCACTTATCACCGGCGGCGCAGGTTTCATCGGCTCACATCTCTGTGAAACCCTTCTGGATCAGGGACACCAGGTCATAGCCATCGACGACCTGAGTACCGGCTCGCATAGCAATATCGCGCACCTTGAAACCAACGAAAATTTTCAACTCGTCGTCGACACCGTCCTCAACGATCAACTGGTCAACCAACTGGTCCGCGAAGCTGATCTCGTCTTTCACCTTGCCTCCGCGGTCGGCGTGCAACTGATCATCGACCAACCCACGCAGACGATCCAAACCATCGTCGAAGGCACGCGCGTGATCCTTGATGCTGCCAAACGGTATCGCCGCCCGGTGCTCATCACCTCCACCAGTGAAGTGTATGGCAAGGGTTCGAAAATCCCCTTTGCTGAAGACGATGACATCGTGCTCGGCCCGACGTCTACCCGCCGTTGGCTGTACGCTTCAGCGAAAATGCTCGATGAGTTTTTAGGCCTTGCTCACTGGTACGAAACGCGATTACCCGTGGTGATCATCCGCCTGTTTAACACCGTCGGACCCCGCCAGGTCGGACAGTATGGCATGGTGCTCCCCCGCTTTGTCCAAAAGGCCTTGGCAGGTGATCCGTTAACCGTCTATGGGGATGGCAAGCAGGCACGCTGCTTCTGTCACGTCTGCGATGCCGTGGGTGCGATCATCCAACTCGCCCAATGCAAAGACGCGTATGGCAAAGTCATCAACGTCGGCAGTGAAGAGGAAATCAGTATTCTCAACCTTGCCAACAAAGTCATCGAACAAACCAACTCCCCTTCCAAAGTCGAATACCTGAGTTACGAGAAAGCCTACACACAAGGCTTTGACGACATGCAACGCCGCGTCCCCGACCTGGGGCGCGTCAAGGAACTCATCAACTATGAACCGAAGCATGATCTGACCGCTGTGATCCAAAGCACCATCGACTATTGGCAGCGTGCGTGAGAAACGGCCTGCCGCTTTGCGTGGTTTGAACCATTGATCTTCACACAACCATGTATTTCGTCATTCCCGCGCAGGCGGGAATCCAGTGGCATTCAGTTGACGTTTGCAGGTTCCACTGGACTCCCGCCTGCGCGGGAGTGACGGAAGGTACGGTTGAATTTCAATTCGCTCCTGCCAACTCATTTTTCAAAAATGACTGCTCGTCCAATAACGAATAAAACAATCATTTCTTCTCGGACGTTTGTAGCGTTATCAGGCTGGTTTGCGTGAGTTTTTTAAGGCCTGTGACGGTTATATCATTAATTGACCGTGGTGACGTGTCGATAACAATCTACGATGACACGTCCACGCATCTCCATACTGACGCCTTGTTTGAACCAGGCTTCTGTCCTTGCGCAGACCCTTGAAAGTGTCTTGCAGCAAGGTTATGCGAACCTTGAATACATCATCATGGATGGTGGTTCGACAGACGACAGTCATCAAATCATTCGTCAATACGAAGACAAAATCACCCATTGGTGCAGCGGGCATAACGGCGGTGTTGCAGATGCGCTAAACCGTGGTTTATCGCAATGCACCGGTGATATCATCGCTTACATCCAACCGGGTCAAACCTATCTGCCTAACACGTTGAACCTCGTCGCGGATTTAATGTCCGGCGAGCATGCTGTGGCATGGTTGGTTGGCAACCGTCAGACCGTTGATGCAAATGGCCGCAAAACACACAGCCGAGAAACAACCCGCCCTGCTGGATTGGTTGAATATCTCTGCGGTGAATCGGGCTACCTGCCTCACGCTTCAAGCTTCTGGCAGACGAATCTGTTTTATGACTACGGTTATTTCGCGTTGGATCTGCAGGCTTGTTTTGATTACGAATTTAACTGCCGCCTGCTGGCTTCGGGCGAACAGCCCCAGGTCGTTGACATGCTTTTGTCTTCACAACAGGTAACGGCTGAAAGTCGGCAGGCCCAACATCAAATCAACGCGATGACACAGGCGATTGAAGTGGCTCATCGGTATGAACTGATGCTCAGCATAACCGATCGCATCAAGCTGATTCGCAACATTGGATACCGCCAACGATTCAGCGCGATTCAGCAGGCAAAAATGCGCACCGGCGCCAGTCTCTGGGCCAAGGTGTTCACCAAGCCCTGGTGGCTTGCCTCCTCGGATATTCGTCACGCATTGATCCACCCGGAGAAAGTGGCAGCATGAAAAACCTGACCATCATGTACATGCGATTCTGGCCTGAGCGTCACGGCGGTGTTGAAGAACATCTCTGGCGTTTTGCTTCGCGCGCTGCTGAACATGTGAACGTGGAAGTCCTCACGGAAAACCGTGGTGACCATGCTGAAACAGAATCCCCGATGCCCAACCTCACGATCCATCGCTTCAAGAGCAATCTCCCGATTATCTGGCGTTGGCCGTATTTGGCGCGTCTGCGGATGTGGATGAAACATCTTTCTGCACACAAGCCCAAGGGGTGGATCTGGACCATTGAACCGACCGCAACGCTGGCTGCAATTCTCTGTGGCTATGGGGATCGCGTGATCTACAATCCGCCAAGTTGCCTGGGCACGATGCATAAAGTCTGGGAACACCAGCAGCACATTGAGACCATGAAAATCAGTGGTTTACTGCGTTGGTTTGATCAGATGGCATTCACGCGTGCTGCCAAGGTTGTCGTTGCCAGCCGGTCTCTGGGTAAACAGTACACGCTTTGCTACGGCGTTCGTGACAATGTGCATGTCGTGCCACGCGGTGCGGATACCGAGTTGATCCAGGAGATGCCCAACAAGAAACTGGCGCGCAAAACCTTCGGCATTGACGAACATGCTTTTGTCATTGGTTTTGTCGGCCGATTGGACCCCTGCAAGGACATCCCGCATTTGATCAATGCCTGTGGCTGCCCCAGCGTATTGCGTCCGCAGGACCGTGTGCTGATTGTCGGCGAAGGTCCGGATAAGATGCGAATTCAAGGCACGATTCGTTCCAACGGTTTGTCCGACCGTGTGGTCATGGCCGGTTCATTGCATGATGAAAAACTCCGCGAAGCCTATGCGGCAATGGACGTGTTTGTTCTGCCCTCGGTTTATGAAGGGTATGGCATGGTGATCCTTGAAGCAATGGCAGCAGGCCTGCCGGTGATCGGCCGCCCCGGTGACTGGAAGACGTCGTTTACGTCGATGCCTGAGATGATTCAGCATCATGTAACGGGCATGTTGATGCACGAACACGATCCTGAGGACCTGGCAGAGAAGCTGCGTTGGATGTCCTGCCGCCCTGAGCGTCGAATATCGATGGGTAAGCGTGGTCGAGCGCAACTGGCTGAACGCACATGGGAAATGGTGGTCGAAGATTACCTGAACCTGCTTGATGACGACGAAAGTCACCTGCTTCAGTCTGCTGCATAATCCGATGGCCACAACGCCAATTTGCCTTGACCGACCAGCCTGAACCCAATTCACAAAAATTTTCAAAAATAACCGGGTCCATGTTAAGTGCCGTCTGTTAATGGACGATGCAACCATTGGCCCGTGATCTGTGCAGTGAAAACTGCAGACGCAACAGATCAACACTACAGGAATCTTCAGCGAACTGTCGATACTTGTTTAGTGCGTACGATGCGGGTGGGACCGGAAAAGGGGTAGACGCCATGCCAGTGATCACCGCCATCGTTCCGACATTCAATGATGAGAATTTCATCGAGCGCTGTCTCTGCAGCGTGATTGACCAGAATCTCGACGACGTACAGATCATCGTTGTCGAACGTGGGAGTTTCGACAAGACCCGCGACGTGGTCGACTTTTACAAATCCGAAGTGGATCAGATCATCGACGCCCCGGGCACAACGCTTGGGACGGCGATTAATCGCGCCTTGTCCTTTGCTGAAGGTCGCTATGTGACCGTGCTCAAAGGTGATTGCCTTCTGATGCCCGGTGCCATGGAAACGATCCGTCGTTTCGTTGCCCGTGAACCCCAGACCGACTGGCTGGCTTCGAGCAATCTGCGGATTGATGTTGACGATCAGCTTCGCGGTGAAGTCCGACCTTCGGTTCCGCAAAATCTTACAGCCTATCTCAAACATAACTCAGGACTCATCCCCCCTGCTGGCGTGGTCTGGCGTAAAGCCTTGATCGACGAAGTGGGCGTGTTTGATGATGACCTGGATGATGCATACGACTATGACTTTTTCTCGCGTCTGCTTCTGGCGGATCACCGACCGACTTTCATCGGGCAGACGCTTGCTGCGGTGCGTGAATACGAAATCGCCGAACCGGTCAACGCACTGGACACCGCCGAGCAGTACGTGCATGTGTCGCGGAAGTATGGTGCTTACCTGCCGATGACCGAGCGGATGGCTTTGTGGAACAACTGTGATCTGCGTCAGCGGATTCTCACACTCGCCCGTGCCGAGATGCAAGGCAAGAACGCGACGAATTATCTTGCCTGGAAATTGCTGACGCATCCCTGGTGGATCAGCGATCAACATCTCTGGCAGGCCATGTTCCAGAAACATGAATCAACTGAGCAAAAGAACGTCGCTTGACACGCAAATAATTTGACTGACTTTTTGAATAACTGGATTTGTCCCATGTCTCAAATGACCATTAACACCCCCTCCAATGACCTGCTTGCCAGATTGGCTCGTAAACTCCGTGGTTTTAAGATTCAGCCCACCGGTCGGATCACGCAAACCGGTCACGAACTGGCCTCCGTCAAAGTGCATCACAACGGTCAGTCGGCTACGCTTCACGTGCGATTGGGGACGACGGATGTGGACCTGGTGACGATGATTTACCAGGCTCAGTGCATGTATCACCTGCCAAGACAAGTCCAGCCCAAGATCATTTTCGACTGCGGTGCGAACATCGGCATGACTGCTTCGTACTTTGCGATGACGTATCCCAACGCACAGATTTTCTGCTTTGAACCCCTGCCGGACAACCTTGCGATTCTGCGGGAAAATGTCGAGCAGTTTGGTGACCGCGTGACCATCCTGCCTTACGGTGTCTCCGACTCCGTGGGGAGCTTCACGTACAACATGTCCGCCAACCCCAACAGCTTCGGCGGTGGGACGTTCTGCAAAGTCGGTGGCGATGACGAACGTGCAGTCGAACTGCCGGTACGGACCGTCGGTGATGTGATGGATGAACTGGGCATCATGCAGGTTGACCTGTTCAAACTCGACACCGAAGGTTCGGAGTATGCCATCCTCCAAGGCACACCCAACCATGTCTACCGCAACGCGCAGGCATTGGTCGGTGAACTGCATGGCGTCAATGATTGGGACTTCTGCAATCTCATCGATGAAACACACAACATCGGCATCAACAAAGCCTGGGACCGGCGCTGCTATGAATTCGTGGCCATCCGTCGTGATCTCAAGGATGAAGAACAAGCGCTCGCTGCCTAGTGCAGTCCAGATAACAACGCTCGACTTTTCGCCACTCCCGCGCAGGCGGGAGTCCAGTGAAACCTGCAAATGCGTAGAGCATGCCACTGGATTCCCGCCTTCGCGGGAATGACGAAATCAAAGACAGCCATGCTCTCGCTGCATAAATACCAGCGAAACCATAAACCACCAAAACAGAAAAACGCACGTGATCTCAGCCGTCACGTGCGTTTTCTGTTTGATTCGAAATGTCTGATGGTGTCTTACGGGATCTTCACCGCTTCGGCAGGCGAATAGACATTCTGTGGTGTCTCCGCCCCACCGCTGGGAACCTTGACCGGGCCGTTGAGAATCGGATCGTTGGTGTTTGTCATCCAATCATCAAGACGCTTACGCATGTCGTTAAGCACGTCCTGCATGTCCGCGCGATCGACAAGATTGGCCATTTCATTGGGGTCAAATTCCAGATCGTAAAGCTGTTCCTTGGGGACGTTGGCCTTGGCCCATTCGTAATTCGCCCAGTGGGTCTTGGAAATACTGTTATCACAGTTGGGCATCACGACGGTGTCAAAGTCATCATCCATCCGACGGATGTACTTATAACGCTTGGTGCGTACGCAACGCTTGGGTTCGTAAGCTGCATGATGCGTGACTTCCGAGAAGACCGCATCGTTGACTTCGTCGACTTCACCGTTGACCATCGGCATGATGCTTTTACCTTGCAGATAGTCGGGTTTATCCAGTCCGGTGAGTTCACAGATGGTTGGGAAAAGGTCGATGTGACTGACCATGCCGTCGACGACTTTACCGCCGGTCAAACCCTGCGGACCTTTGACGATGAGCATGACACCGATGCCAAAGTCGGTCATGGAACACTTCATGGCAGGGAATGCAATGCCGTGGTCGGTGGTGCAGATGATCAGGGTGTTGTCTTCGATGCCAGCGTCTTTAACTGCCTTGAAGACCACGCCCATGCGGGTGTCGAGCTGACGTGCCATGGTGTTGAAGGTTGCCATGTCATAGCGGGTCTGTTCATTGTCCGGCAGCGGTGTCGGGGGCAGCGTGTACCGCGGATCATCACGCGGGTCCGGTTCCTTTGGGAACTCACGATGGGTCTCGGTAAAACCGACTGCCAGGAAGAACGGCTTGTCGTGTTCCTGCTTGATGAACTGCTCTGCCCAGAACTCGCGTTCGAGTTTCTCGGGGTTATCCTTTTCGCGATCCAGGAAATAGTCATACGTCAACACATCATGGGGGACGGCAAACGGCGCGGAGGCTTCATGCTGGAAACCCGCCAGCGCGGTGGTGTACCCGTTGCGATTGAGGAACGCAGAGAGATGCTGCGAATAATCGTTGATGGCAAAACCACGATGCGCTAAACCCAGCATGCCCACGCAATGCGGCCACTGCCCGGTGAGCAGGCCTGCACGCGACGGTGAACAGGTCGGCCCCGCACAAAACGTCTTACGGAAAAGCACGCCTTCCTCAGCAAGCTGCTGCATGTTGGGCGTGTCAACATTGTGACCGTAAGGCTGAATGTATCGGCCGGTGTCGTGTGAATGGATATAGATGATGTTCAACGGTTTCATGTTCACTCCTGCGTGGTGTTCAAATATTTCTTCAGGACCGGCTCGATTTTCTCAGCCATCATGGCATACCCCTTAGCGTTGGGATGCACTTCATCGGACATCAAATCCCGATGCCCGAAAATCCCACCCATTTGGTCGGGGACATGCGGGCAGCCGGTCTCCTGGGCCAATTCGCGGTACATGCGCGTCCACGAACCGCCCAGCGGGAAGTCAACTGAGATTAAAATCACCAGGGCGCCGGTCTGCTGAATCGCCCTGATCATCTGGCGGAGTTGGTCAAAGGTAGCGTTTTTGTCGAGCTTACGCAAAAAGTCATTGCCTCCAAATGCAAGCAGGACAATCTTCGGATCACGGGACAGAACATCGCGATCCAGACGCTTTAGGCCGTCAGCAACCGTATCGCCTGAGACGCCCATATTCAGAATCTGGACCCCTGTTTTTTCAGAGAGAATCGCAGGGTAGGCCAACTCCTTGCCTGCACCTTTACCCTCGGTCAGCGAGTCGCCAAATGCGATGATGGTCCTGCCGGTGGGGTTGGCATTGGTGATGGGATAGCTCGACTCGTCACCAAAAAACCACCAGCCAATCAACGACGCGACTAGCAATAACGCAAGTATGACAATGAGTTTTTTCATCAGCGATCTTAACTCCTGAGAAATCAGTTTAGCGAATTCACACTGATCAGGTGACTGTTTTAAAACTTGCATTGATTCTTGAATACAAACTGCCTGGTTTGAATCATGGCCTTGGAGCAGTGTAAATAATTACTCTCCATGTTTTCGTCGATTTCGTCACTCCCGCGCGGGCGGGAGTCCAGTGAAACTTGCAAGCGTCAACAGAATGCCACTGGATTCCCGCCTGCACGGGAATGACGGCAAGTGGAGATAAACGATATGGAATGATCTGAAGTTCCAATGTTCATTTTCGTTCACCCTGTTTGAACAAAACCCCTGATTTTTGCACAGAAGTCCTGATTAGGAAGACAAAAACGCTTCATGACTTTGCATGGACAATCGCATGCCGGGTAAACTGGCTGGCTTATGCAGACGCATCCAGTCATTGAAGAGTTGACGCGTGTGGTGGGTGAGAAAAATATTGTCACCGACCCAAACGAGCTGCGTGTCTATGAGTGTGACGGCTTTCCCATTGCCAAGGGCATGCCGCTGGCGGTGGTGTTCCCGGAGAACACCGAGCAAGTCAGCGCGGTGGTCAAGGCACTGAACACGCACGAGCTTGCCATTGTCCCGCGTGGCAGTGGGACGGGTCTGGCGGGCGGCAGCGTGGTCTACGACCAAGGCGTGATCATCTGCACCAGTCGGATGACGGCGATTCAGAAAGTCGATCTGGAAAACCGCGTGGCCGTGGTGCAATCGGGTTGTCGCAACACGTCACTCACCGATGCCATCGCCTGCACCGGACTGCGCTTTTCACCTGACCCATCCAGCCAACGCGCTGCAACCATCGGCGGCAATGTCTGCACCAATGCCGGCGGGATCAACACGCTTAAACACGGCGTAACGACGAATCACATTTTAGGTTTGGAAGTGGTCTTACCCGATGGTGAAATTCTGCTCACCCGCGCCAACCAATGCTACGACGGCATCGGCCCGGACTTGCCGGGGGTGATCTGTGGCAGTGAAGGTATCCTCGGCATTGTCACCCGCGTCTGGTGTCGCCTGGTACCTGACCCCAAGGCATTTCGCACGATTTACGCAGTGTTCAAATCCAACTTCGACGCATGCAAAACCGTTGCTGACGTCATCGCCTCGGGCATCCTCCCCACCAGTATGGAGATGATGGATGGTACGATGATTCAGGTCGTCGAAAACGCGTTTCACTTCGGCTTTGACACCTCTGCCGGTGCCCTGCTGCTCATTGAAGTCGATGGCGTGGACGAAATTCTGGATGACGAAATGAAAGTCATCATCGACATCGCCAAAGCCAACCATGCCTTTGACATTCAGTTCTGTAAAGACGCAGCACGGCGCGCCGAGTTGTGGTCAGCACGCAAGAAGACGTTCGGTGCGATCGGTCGGATCAGTCGCAGTTACTGCACGATGGATGCCTGCGTGCCCCGCTCGATGCTCCCCGAAGTCGTTGCCAGGGTCACCGAGATTGGCAAGGAATACGATCTGCAAATCAACAACGTCTTTCATGCTGGTGATGGCAACATCCATCCCATCCTGCTGTTTAATGAAGATAAGCCCGAAGAAGTTCAGCGTGTCATGCAAGCCAGCGAGAAAATCCTCGAATACTGCGTCACCGTCGGGGGCACCATCACCGGTGAACACGGCGTGGGCGTGGAAAAACTCGCACTCATGCATGCCATGTTCGACAAGCCAACTTTGAAAATGTTCCTTGATCTGAAAAAAGCTTTCGACCCCAAACAACAATTCAACGACGCCAAGCTCATCCCCAGTGACAAGATGGTGGTCGAGTTGCATCAATCCCCCTTGGCCAATGTGCCCGGAGGTGCGATGTGACGTTAACCCTCTCTTCACTGGACCAACTCACCGACGCAGTCAACGAAGCGCGGACCACCCAAACGCCGCTGGTGGACTACGGCATTTATCATGCCAAACTCGGTCACCTACCGCCTGAGAAGCATACGCCCTACACCCTCAGCGGTGATATCCTCGAACACTACGTCAACGACTTTACCGTCCGCGCCCACGCAGGCATCACCATCGGTCAACTCAATGCCCAACTCTTTGAGCAGAACCAGTTCATCCCCATCAACTGTGATGATGATCTGACGCTCGGCGAAGTGATCAATCACAATGTCTACGGCTCACTGCGTCTGCGGTATGGCTCAATGCGTGATCAACTGCTGGGGCTGCATTACCTGGACAATGGTGCCAACGACATTCACGTCGGCGGACGCACCGTCAAGAACGTTGCAGGCCTCGACGTCACACGTTTGATGATCGGCTCGATGGGTGAACTCGGACTCATCCATCAAGCAACGCTGCGGACTTATGCTTTGCCCGCCGAAGTCGCCCGTGTGGATCTGGAATTCAAGTCGCTGGACTTACTGCCCCAGCAGATCACCGACTGGATGCTGAGCCCTGCCTATCCAAGCTCGATTTACCTGCGTCGCCTGGGGGATGCCTGGCATATTGAACTGGGTTACCTGGGCAACACCAAAGCCAATGACGTGCAGGTCAAAGCACTCAAAGATTCGATCACCAACATTGATGACATCGAGTTAACCGACGAACGTCGCGTCACCGTGCCCGAGCATTTGAAGTTCGGCAATCAGGGTCGAAGCTGGCAACGCAAAACCAAAACACTCGTCAAAGCCATCTGCCCCCCGCGTGAGATTCCCCTGCTGGCAAACACCCTTGCTGACATGGGCGTCACGCAGATCGGTGGCTACCCCACGCATGGCTGTCTACTTGCAGCAGGTGCGCTGACATCCGAAATGGACCTCAAACTCCAGGACATGCTCCAGCCTATCGGCGGGATGCGTCAGTGGATTATCCCACCGGTTTACGATGACGGCCGAACGTCCTGCGTCACTCCCTTTGCCCCCGAGCAACCCGACTGGGCTTTTCTCCGTCGCATCAAGAAAACCATGGACCCCCGGAATTTATTTAATCCAGGACGCTTTATCGAAACGGAGGAATCAGCATGACGCAGACCTCCACCCCATCTTCATGCAAAGTGGTCTCCGGACTGGGTGATCAGGCAGCGGGTAAACCCGTCGGGCTGGACATCCTGAATCTGGATGATCATGCCTACGACCGCGCGCTGTCCTGTGTGCACTGTGGTTTGTGTTTACCGGTCTGCCCGACCTACACGCAAAACGGTCTGGAGTCCGACTCCCCGCGTGGCCGAATTTACATGATGAAAGGCCTTGCTGACGGCGTGGTTGAACCCACGGACAACGTGCTTAAACACCTTGATCTGTGTCTGGATTGCCAAGCCTGCGAAACCATCTGCCCCTCAGGTGTGGTGTATCACGAACTGCTTGAAGACACGCGCGCCAAACTCAAACCCAAACGCAAATTCAAGTTCACCGACAAGCTGGTGCAGTCGATTTTCCTTTACGGTTTCACCAAGCCGCTGCGTTTGAAACTCATGCTTTTACCCGTGCGGATCATGCAGAAACTCGGCTTGTACAAACTCGTTCTCAAATCCGGCATCACCAAAGCACTGCCCAATCAATTCCAGAAGATGCAGCAGATGCTCCCCGATGACGGACCGCTTTGGGAACGGGGCCTGCAAGCCTACTACCCGCCGACGGACAACACCGTGGATGGCAAGCCCCGCGCCCGCGTTGCCATGTTCCCCGGCTGTGTCGGCAGTGTGATGTATCAAGACGTCAACCGCAAAACGATTGAAGTCCTGCAACACTTAGGCTGTGAGATTATCGTCCCACGCAAGGCGACTTGCTGCGGTGCGATTCATCATCATGCCGGTGAAGACAAAGACGCTCGCGACTTTGCCCGTCAGAACATCAAGGCGTATCTGAACGTCAAAGACAAGCCGGACTTTATCGTGAATAACATTGCAGGCTGCGGTGCAGGCTTGCGTGAGTTTGATCATCTGCTTCGTGATGACACGCAGTACGCTGATCAAGCCAAGGACTTTGTTTCGCGTGTGCGTGATGTCTGCGAATTGATTGATGAGCTTGATCCGCCGACGCCGTCGAATCGTGTTGCCAAGACGATCACGTATCACCATGCTTGTCACTTGCTTCACGCTCAGCGTGCTGGTGATCCGCCGTTGCGTTTGCTCAAACGGGTGATGGGTTTGAAGATCGTGCCCTTGGAAGAAGCCGACTTTTGCTGCGGTGCTGCGGGGACGTATAACCTGACGCAACCGGAGATGGCCATGGATTTAGCCGAACGCAAAATCCGTCACATCCAGGAAAGCGGTGCATCGATCGTGGTGATGAGCAACGTGGGCTGCGCCATGCAGATCACCTCCGAAGCCAAAAGGTTGGGTGTAAGCTTGACCACTGAACATCCGGTGGAGATTTTGCATCGGGCGTATCTGGGGTGAACGTGACATCCACGACATTCTGAATAGCATCAACTATTCGGCCGGGTAGGTATAACTGGGAATACCGGCGAGTTTGAAACTCGTTTTGGGGTGGTTTACACCTCAAATGGCGCGAAAGCGGCATAGTGTTGGTTCGAATCCAACCCCGGCCATTTATCTCAAAATACAAACGCAATCGCGCTAAACCGCAAGCGGTTTATGTGTGCTTGTTATTTCAAATCGCCCAACAACGTTGGGATGATTTTTTCTGCGACGCTCTTGCCCAGCAGGTGAATGCCATCGCCGTCGGGGTGGAGCTGGTCGGGCATGTGGTTGACCATGTCAGGGCCGAAGAGTTCCAGGCCATCGAAGTAGAACAGGTGTTGATCGTTGTCATGCATCTGCACGGTTTGAACAGCGATCTTGACCTGGTTGCGGTAGTCGCTGAGTGACATGCCCACGCCATTGGGGACGTCTTCGCGTGGCGGGGAACTGATGGGTGAGATGATCATCAGCGGTGTGACGGGGTGCCCTTCTCGGATGGTCTTGATCATGCCAATGACGTTGGGGATGAAGGAGCGTTCGTTGTAGCTGCAACTGCCCTGAATGTTAATGCCAACGCAGCAACTGATGATGTCTGCTGAACAGCCACGGATGTCGTTAAGCACCATGGGGTCGAGGTGACATTGGCCGCCAAAGCCAAGTGAGGTGACGTTCAGCCCACACGCAGCAGCCACCAACACCGGCCAGACTTCCGAGGGGCCGTGTGCCTGTCGACCGTGGGTGATGGAACTGCCATAGGTCAGCCACTTGGTGCGGGTGTCGTTAAACGGTTTGGTGGTGGCGTTATCATCGATGGCCACACTTTGCACCAGTGTCGGGTGGAACTGGTCAAGCCAAATCTCCAGTCGGTGTTCGCCTTTGGGGATGTCGATGAATTTGAACTCGCAGACTTTGTTCACTTCGTTGGGAAGTTTGACGCGTTGATGGAACTTGCCATCGACGGTCAGGTCCATGCGGAACCATTCGTCCATGTTCTCTTCACTGGTGTATCGCTTGTGGGTCGCGGTGACGGTGAGCGTGGTGGTATCACTGATGAGATTCATGCGAACCCCAGCCGGTGATGAGGCACGACCGATCAGACCTTCGTGGTGATACAACGGCAGGTCATCAAATCGTAGACGCCAGGGACGAATCCCGTCATCCGATCTTTCGAGACTGATGTGACCGGCGAATTGGATGGGACCGTTTTGGAGTGGGAGATTTTGCATGGGGATTGAATGTAGTTTGACCGGGTCAGTTGTCAAGGATCGAAAACGCGAGCAGTTGGCCCAAGCAATCGGATGGGTGATTGGATGTCTGTTGATTTTGTCATGGTTACGGGTGCATAACGGTAAAAAAACATCCATAAAAGGTACAACAAGCTCATTTGGAGTAAATAGGCGTCAGAATACAGATCGGATTTGCGACGAAAATGTCTGAGCCCCCTGTTACCCATTGCCGATCTGTGTTACCTTACTCCGATGATTCAACTTGGTGTCAATATCGATCATGTGGCGACTGTTCGCCAGGCCCGTCGGACGTATGAACCGGACCCGGTCTGGGCGGCTGCCGAGGCTCAACTTGGTGGTGCCGACGGGATCACGATGCACTTGCGTGAAGACCGCCGTCACATTCAGGATCACGATGTCGAACGTGTCAAGCAGATGTGTCACGTCAAGCTCAATCTGGAGATGGCAGCGACGGACGAAATGGTGAAGATCGCCTGTCGGATCAAGCCTACGTTATCGATGTTGGTGCCTGAAGGTCGCACGGAAATCACCACCGAAGGCGGGTTGAATGTGCTTGGGCAAAAAAAACGTCTGACGGATGTGGTTGCCCAATTACATGATTCGGGTATGCAGGTCAGCGCGTTCATTGACGCGGACGTTGCCCAGATCGAAGCCGCTGCCGAGGTTGGGTTTGATACCTGTGAAATTCACACCGGTCCTTATGCCCATGCGTACTACGAAAGTGGTTCGCAGATCTCTGCCCCGGCAGTCCAGGCGGAGTTGGACAAGGTGATTGACGGCGGTAAACGCATTGTTCAACTGGGGATGCGCTTTAACGCTGGTCATGCGTTAAACTATGTGAATGTTCACCCGATCGCTGCAATCAACGGAATTTGCGAGTTACACATCGGCCACGCCATTGTCAGCCGGGCGATTTTTACCGGCTTGAAAAGCGCGGTTTGCGAGATGAAATCACTGATGGTCAGTGCTGCAAAAACCAGCTAAAAAGACAGTTGGAGCCTTTATATTTGTTGAAAGTCGTTCAGTCATACCCCTGATCCACCAAAATGCACTTGCATCGGATGTGACAAGGGTTTAGACTGCTGCATCGGGTTACATAGTCCGGTATTAATGCCGGTCGCGACGTTGGTAACCACACCCACACACACGCGTGTGAATCGTCTGCCGATTCACATGACTCCGTCGGCTATTCTGACGCAGGGAGGCATGACATTGGTCAAACGCCAATTCTCCGTTTTGTTCCTTCTATGTCATATGGTTCTGTTATGCAGTCTCACGGTGACTGCATTGGCACAGGGCTCGGATGACGAAAAACTCTTCAATCAGTTCATGCAACTGGTGGAAAAAGGCGATTATGACGCTGCACAACAGATCAATATCGACGTGCTGCGACTTGATGCCAAACAGCGGGTCAAGTACCTGCAAGTCCTCCAGGATCTCGAACGCATGGCGGATGTGAAGACCGACCCGGATGTGCTCTTAGCCTCCGGTCGTGACGCAGCAGCCAAGAGCCAGACGGTTCGTGCGACAGGCTTTTTCAAAGCCGTCCTCAAGCACCCTAAGGCAAGTAGCGCCCAGCAGCAGCAGGCCTCCAGTGCACTTGCTGAACTCCGTCGTCAATCTCACCCTGAAATATCCGAAGCCCAGGCCAAGATCGCCCAGGCGACGCAGGCCATTCATGAAGGTGATCTTGACGGTGCAGAACGCTTGCTTCTCTCAGTCAAGAACTCGAAGGTTGATCTGGGTTGGTTTGAAAATGAACGCATCGCCAAGCAGCTTGATCTGATCAAACAAATTCGCAGCGGCAAGGTTCCGGCAACCGCCCGTAACCCGCTGGCTCAAGGCGCTTCCAACGACGCCCTGGCTCAAGCCAAGCAACTCTATGCCCAGGAAAAGATGGTCGAAGCCCGCCAGGCAGAACGCGAAGGCAACTACCGTCTTGCAGTCGAAGCCTACGAAAAAATTCTCAAGATTGATCCGGACAGCGCCCAGGCCAAGGAAGGTTTGGCATCGGCTCAGCTTAAGGCCAATCAGCGCCTGATGCCCCGCAGCGTGCTGACCAATGACATGCAGCAGATCCGTCTGCGTGCCGCTGCCACCGAAGCCGAGTTCAAGGAACTGTACAACAAGGCTGACACCCTTCGTCAGCAAGGCAACTTCACTGCTGCCTCCGAAGCTGTTCAGCAGGCTAAAGTCACCCTCGACCGTAGCCAGAACTTCCTTTCGGCTTCGCGTTACAGCCAGCTTCGTGAAAGTGCCACCTCACTGGGTGTTCAGATCAGCCAGGAACAGGAACTTGCCGAAGCCAGCCTCAAGCAGAAGCTTGAAGAGCAGCGTCGCGAAGATGCTTCCAATCGTCGCCAGACGGCTTTGGTCGAACGTGACAAGCAGGTTCAGGACCTGATGAAACGTGCAGTGGATCTGCGTCGTGAACAGAAATATGAGCGTGCCATCGAACTGCTCAAGCAGGCTCGCTTCCTGGACCCGACCAATCCCGCGGTTGCCCTGCTTCAGGAAACCATGGAAGACACGCTGCAGTTTGTCAAAGTCCGTGACCTGCGTCGCGAACGTGGCAAGCTCATGCAGATCAACAGCACGGAAAACTTCGAATCCACCCTCCCCTACAACGAACTGATGACCTTCCCCGCCGACTGGCCGGAACTGACTTACCGTCGTCGTCAGACCGCTGCAGGTGACGATGCAGGCACCTCGGAAATCACCCGTCGTGTTCAGCAGAGTCTCAATGAATCAATCAACGTGGACTTTGAAGCCAACAAACTCGAAACCTCCATCGCCTTTATCCGTGACAACACCAACGTCAACTTCGTGATCAACTGGACCGCGATGACCAACGTTGGTGTGGAACCTGACCTGCCGATCACACTCAAGATCAGCAACGTCCCTGCATCACAGGCGTTGACCTTGGTCCTGCAGCAGGCCTCTGCCAACAACGAACTGGACCCTGTGTCCTACGCTGTCAAAGACGGTATCGTGGAAATCTCCACACTTCGTGACCTCAAGCGTCGTACCGCCTTCCTGCGTTCCTATGACATCCGCGACCTTCTGGTCCAGGTGCCCAACTTCGACGGCGCTCCGGACTTTGACCTGGGCTCAGCACTGAGTTCCAGCAGCAGGGTCGGTGGCGGCGGCGGTAGCGGCAGCGGCGGTGGTGGCGGCGGTAACAGCCGTAACAACGTCAACCTCTTCGGTGACTCAGACAACGATGACGATGACGATGATGACGAAGATGCCCGCCTCCAACGTGTCACCGAAATCCTCGAACTCATTCGTACCCAAACCGGTACGCAGAGTGACTGGGTTGAATTCGGCGGCGACGTGAGCAGCGTCCGTGAACTCAATGGTCTTCTGCTGGTTCGCACCACCCCGGGTACACATGACGAAATCACCACCCTGCTTGATGAACTGCGTCAGACACGTTCGATGCAAATCTCCGTGGAAGCTCGCTTCCTGCTTGTCGACCAGAACTTCCTGGAAGAAATCGGCGTCGATGTCGACTTGCAAATCGGTGGCTCAGGCACCGATACGGGCTGGAGCAATACCCAGATCGCACAGGACTCCTACGGTGTCACCGCTCGTCCGTTCTCAACGGGTATTCCCGGTAGCTTTGGCTCGGCGGGTGCTGCCATCGGTGCACTGGAAGACTTCGTGGCAGGTACCGGCTACTCAAGCACTGGTCGCGCACTGGACATCGGTTTCTCATATGTCGATGACTGGGCTGTGAACGTCATGATCCGTGCGACGCAGAACCAACGTCGTGCCATCAGCCTCACCGCCCCGCGTATCACCTTCTTCAATGGTCAGCAGGCCTATGTCACCGTGGCCCGTCAGATCGCCTTCATCAGCGACCTTGAACCGGTTCCCGATGCCAACGGCATGAACCCCACCCTCAGCTTCACGCAGTCCGGTGTGGTTCTTGCAGTGGAAGGTACCATCAGTGCCGACCGCCGTTATGTCACCATGACCGTCCAGCCCAGCCTGGCAACGATCTCTGAAATTCGCCGTGTCGAATTCCTCGTTGAACTGGATGACAATACCAATAACAACAATAACAACAATAACACTGATGAAGATCAGGCAACCTTTGCCACAGGTGCCATCGAAGCCCCGCAGCTTGAACTGACGCAGCTTGAAACCACAGTCAGCGTTCCTGATCAGGGCACCCTGATGCTCGGCGGTCAGCGCCTGGTCGGTGAAATCGAAATCGAGTCCGGCGTGCCCGTGCTCTCCAAGATTCCGTTGGTCAACCGTCTGTTCACCAACCGCACCAAGGTCAAGGATGAACGCACCCTGCTCATCCTCATCAAGCCCACGATCATCATCCAATCCGAAGAAGAAAACCTCCTCTTCCCCGGCCTGGAAGCCAACCCCGAACAGTACAACATCGGCAATCGCCTTCGCTGATCGGTTAAGCAAAATCTTAAATCTCAAACACCCCACGGTTCACAACTGTGGGGTGTTTTTGTATGTTCAGAGCGCTTCGAATCATTAATCTTCATACTCACTCTGATTCCGTCAATCCCGTGCAGGCGGGAATCCAGTGGCATGTAGTTGACGCTTGCATATTTCACTGGACTCCCGCCTGCGCTGGAGTGACGGAAAACCCATTTACTATTTGATCTGCTCTTGTGTTTGTGTGTGATAATGCCCCACAAAACATTGGCTTTCAGAAAGTTTTTTGTATGATGAACGCATGCAACAGAATCCGGGTTTTGACTTCAATCGTATCCGTCGTTCAAGATCAGACCGCTTCCTCGGCGGTGTCTGTGGCGGACTTGCCAAAGAAACCAATCTCCCTTCGTGGCTATGGCGCGTGATCTTCGCTGTCCTCATGGGCGCCGGTGTGATCGCGTATGTGATCATGTGGTTCTTTGTGCCGGATGAGTTTGATCAAATACATTAATTCCCAAAAGACCTTTGCTGGAATATTGAAGATGAAACGTGATGTGACGGTATGGTTGAGTCTTGTCTTTATTTTCGTGCCATGGTGTATTGGCACCTCAATGGGAATGACCAACACAATTAACGATGATGACCCGATACTTTTTCACGTTTTCTTTGGAATCATGATTTTAGGTTGGATTCGCGCAGCCATACTCTGGTTTCAGACACTAATTCATGGCATCAAATATGCCAAGGACGAAAACAGAGTCGCAGTAGTTTTGGCACATATTTTTCTGAGTATGCCAATGTCGTACCTGTACTATCTCACGATACGTCTGGATTCAAAACGTCAGAAAAAACATCCAGAAGAACATGACCTGTCTTCACTGCAAGAAACACGAATGGTGAAATAACAACCAATCAAGCAGAGAATTCTCACTCCACCGGCTTCTGCGGATGGGAAAATTCTAACACGGCTAGCAGCAGTAACACACATCCACTCTGCGTGGCCATCATGATGGCTTGCCAAGCTTCTAAGCGTGGCAACATGCAGCCAGCTAAACCGGTGGCCAAGGTGCAAAGCCAGATCACCAGCACGGCCCCGCGGACGGAGAGTCCTTTGCGGACGAGGCGGTGGGAGAAGTGATTGCGGTCGCCGCCCATGATTTTGCGACCCAGAAAATAACGTACCGTCGTCACACTGAAAAAGTCATACAGCGGCACGGCCATCACCACCGCAGGCATCAATAAGCCATACCATGCAGCATTGTCGCCTGCACCGAACTCACCTTGCGGATCGAAGTAGGTCGTGCGGACGGAGATGATACCCAGCAACATGCCGATGACCAGTGAACCGCCATCGCCCATGAACAGTCGGGCCGGATGGAAGTTGTACCAGAGGAATCCGAGTTGAGCGCCCATGAGTAATGATGCCAATGATGCGATGAACCATTGCCCGCCCATGAGCGTTGCGATGAGATAGATGCCTGCGATGATGCCGCCGACCCCTGCTGCCAGTCCGTCCATGTTGTCGAGCATGTTCATGGCATTGGTGATCAAGCCAAACCAGAGCACGGTGATCCCGACCGATGCGACAAAGCCGATCATGCCGAATTGGTCGAGCATCTGGAACACGCGGATGTCACAGCCAATGACCAGGCTGGTGGCAACGAGCAGTTGGATGAGCAGTTTGGGTTTGGCAGCCAGGCGAAGGCGATCGTCCACGAGTCCGAGCACGTGCATGGATGTCAAGGCAGCGATCATGCCTACGAGCATACCGGATTGGCGGCGGAGTCCGGGCATGTGTCGTTGCAGCGGTTCGAGGACACCCTGCCATGTTTCATCGGGGATCAACCGTGATGCGACCAACGCCCCCGCCATCGGCAGGATGATCGCCCAGTAAATCCCCACTCCCCCGAGATTGGGGACCGCCTGCGTGTGCTGCTTGTGACCTTCGGTTCCCGGTGTGTCCAGTCGACCGCGTTTGTGGGCCCATTGCATCACCAATCTGCACAACGGCAGACTCAGGGCAAGACTCACAAACACCATGGACAAGCTGACTGTGATCATAGACGTATGGATTGTACGCAAAGACAACGGTTTGGGTTCGAGAACATGGTTGACATCGGTGAGATTGAGGTCATTTTTATTTGACGCGTCAAGCTTTAACAAAGGGATTGGCGTGTTTATGGCAAAGAGCCGCGCACAAAGTAAGCGGTTGCCTTGATCTGTCATGCCTTTGAACAAAAGGCATGCGTTTACTTCGTGCGCGACTCTTTGTGTACTCGCCCTAATCCCCAATCAGGAATGCCTATTCCGCTAAAACCGCGATTAATCGTCTATCGGATTTTTTGCTATTACAGCAAATTTCGCCTATCCTCTTGGCCGTTTAGGTTTCCCAATTCCCATTTATCAAAGGAAAAAACCATGTTTGAATCAGTGGAAATGGCTGCGCCAGACCCCATCCTGGGCCTCACCGAAGCATTTCTCAAGGACTCTAACCCCAAGAAAATCAACCTGGGTGTGGGCGTCTATAAATCCAATGAGGGTGTGACCCCCATCCTGGATTGCGTCAAACAGGCGGAAACCAAACTCATCTCAACTGAAAAAACCAAAGGCTATAAACCCATCGACGGTGATCCGGCGTACGGCAAAGCGGTGCTTGAACTGATGTTCGGCGCTGATCACGAAGTGGTCACCTCCGGCCGCGCTGCCACGGCACACTGCCCCGGCGGTACCGGTTCGCTGCGTGTTGCAGGTGAGTACCTTGCCAACAATCACAAAGGCGCCACCATCTGGGTCAGCGATCCGACCTGGGCTAACCATGGCAACGTCTTCGCTGCTGCCGGTCTGCCCATCAAGGCTTACCCCTACTTCGATGCCACGACCAACGGCTTGAACTTCGATGCGATGCTCGAAGCGCTCAAGCAGATTCCCGCGGGTGATGTGGTCCTGCTTCACGGCTGCTGCCACAACCCCACCGGTGTCGATCCGACTACCCAGCAGTGGGAGCAAATCGGCGACGTCCTCGCTGCCAACGGCGTGACCGTGCTGCTTGACTTTGCTTACCAGGGCTTTGGTCTGGGTCTTGAAGAAGACGCTCAGGGCTTACTCGCATTGGCCAAGCCCGGTCGTGAGATGATCATCTGCTCAAGCTTCTCCAAGAACTTCGGGCTGTACAACGAACGCACCGGTGCGCTAACCTTCGTCGGTAAAGACGCGGACACCACCACGAAGGTGATGAGCCAGGCCAAGAAGCTCATCCGTGCCAACTACTCCAACCCGCCAGCACACGGTGGCGCGATCGTCAGCACCATCCTCGCTGACAGTGAACTGACCGCCCTGTGGAAGAAGGAATTGGCGGACATGCGTGACCGGATCAACGGCATGCGTGAACTGTTTGTCGAAACCCTCAAAGCCAAGGGCGTCACCCGTGACTTTGAGTTCATCAAGCAGCAGCTGGGTATGTTCAGCTTCTCCGGCTTGAACAAGGACCAGGTCAACACACTCAAAACCGAACACGGCGTGTACATCGTCGGGTCCGGCCGCATCAGTGTCGCAGGCATGACGCCCAGCAACATGGATTATCTGTGCGAATCCATCGCTGCTGTGCTGTAAGACACAACCGAATATCAAAAACAAAAACGGGCATCCATCTTCAATGACGGATGCCCGTTTTTTGTTGGTTTTATCAGATTCAAAGCCGTATCTCTCCTGAGATACGGGTGGTTGTTATCAGCATGACTTCAAGCAACCCGTGCCACAGGAGTGACACGGCTTTGGTTTGAATACGTGATCACAACGCAGCTTTTTCACGGTCGGTCTTGGCTTCGACCATCACCTTGTAACCAAGCTTGCCAGCCAACTCGGACTCAAGGGCTTTGAGTGCTGCTTCGACTTTGGCATCGTCACGGGTGACCTTGAGATTGCCATCGATCTGGACACGACCAAGACGATCTGCAAAGCCCTTGGATGCGTGCAACAGTTCCATGGCACCGTCCCAGATACCACCGCTGATCCGATCCTTGCCGGGCTTCTGTTTCGGATAGTAGTAGCCCCCACCGCCGTAGACTCCGACAATACTGCGATCATCGCCTGCAAAGACGATGTGTTTGAATGAGGCGTTGGTGGCATTGCGATTCACCGGCGTCTTGGAGCCACGCGGCAACCAGAGCATGCGCACAATCAGGATTTGCTCCGGCGATGTTTCATCACCTTCAAAGAGCAGCAGCGTCATGCGGTTGTCATCATGGTAAGCGTAGTATCCGGTCTTGAACTTGCCGGTGAGACTGACGCCGGGGTGGACGATACTGCGGATGGACAGGTCACCGATTTTTTTGCCCGAAGGCGATTTGGGTGCCCCACAACCCGTAAGTGTCAGAAGCAGAAGGCAAACAAGTGACATACCGATCAGGCCGGTCAATTTGGACATGCGTCGTATCCTGTACGTTGAAAAATCAATCACGATTCAGAGTGTTAACAAGTGCGTAAGAGTCTACTTAATTTCGATCCACCAGGCGACCAGCTCCCGGTGCTCCCGGATCATCTGGATCATCCGGATCGTCATGGTCCTCGGAGTCTGGCTCATCCGATGCGCTGATGCGTGTAACCACCACCTTGGCTCGCTGTCGATCTTCAGACTCGGAGTCGGGTTTGGCTTTATCACTTTCATCAAGCATTTTTTCCGAACGCTCTGGCAATTGAATTTTGCCCGAGAGTCCGAGTACCGCCAACGTGTCGCGTTCAATGATGCTCGAAAGCACATGTCGCGGGATGGTTGGCATGGACGTACCTTTGGTGAAGTGATTGACGGTGTAAAGATTGTAAATCACATCCTCTGGCGAACTGAACGGGAAGTCACTGCCGAGCAAAAGCGAGTCGGTGACATTCTGCTGTACCGCCGTGAGCAGGGTGTTGTACAACTGCCAGGGACGGGAACTGATGTCCGAAAGATCAGCAAAAAAGTTCGGATGCTTGGAGAGCAGCAGAATCGCTTCATCCACCCAGGGATGTCCAAGCTGCGAGAAAATCAATTTGAGTTTGGGGAACGTGCGACCGATTTCGTCAAACAGGAACGGCTGAGAGAATGCCATCACTGCCGCGGTCGCCATGTGCGTCCCGGGATGATGCAGAACGGGGAGTCCCAATTCCTCACACTTTTCAAACAGATACATCGCGCGGGTATGTGTCGGGTGACAGTTCTGAGCAGCAGCACTGAAACACACGCCGACCAACCCAAGGTCCACCGCTTCCTTGAGTTTGTCTTTCCAGTCGGTTGCCAACGGATCAATGCCCGCAAAGCCCAGGTACTTGTTTGGGCGTCGCTTGACATAGTTGGCAATTTGTTCATTGGAAATCGATGCACCGAGATACTGGCTTTCAAAGCCGAGAATGACCGAGGCATCCACGGCTTTCATCGCCTGATCATACGCCCAACCCGATGCATTGATCGGTTCGTGCACCATCATGGCTTTGAGTCGCTGGGCGGTCCCATCACCAAGTTGCTCGGGGCGTTCCCACAGGTGTGTATGTACGTCAACAATCATGCCCATGATTATCGGATATTGCGTCGATGGGGACAAGTGCTCAGCCGACCAACACCGGTTGATGTGTTGAGACAAACGTCACTTAAGAGCTGCACGCGGAGTATGCAGCCGGTTTAATCAAGTGACAATCAGGAACCGCTTACTTCGTGCGCGACTCGTTGAATCACCCTGTTTAGGATGACTGATGCAGTATTCAAGCTGCCAGGGGTCCGGGGTCGGGGGTTAGCTCTTGGCGTCGTAGTCTTCAGCGGAGAGCAGGCTCTTGACCTGATCGGGATTGGAAGGTTTGACCTTGATCATCCAGCCGGCATCCCACGGATCATCGTTGACGGTCTGGGGGCTGTCGACCAGTTCGTTGTTGACTTCGACCACTTCGCCGTCGATGCCGCAGTAGAGTTCACTGGTGGCTTTGACGGATTCGATTTCACCGAAGGTATCGCCTGCGGAGATGCTGCCGGACTCCTTGGCATACTCGATGAAGGTGATGTCGGAGAGTTCATCGACAGCATGCTGTGAGATGCCGATGACGACGAGGTCACCTTCGACTTTGTGCCATTCGTGAGATTCAAGGTAGGTGCGGTCGGTTTTGGAAGCCATGTGCTAACTCCGTGGGCTTGAGGCCGAGTGTATGTTTTTGCTAACCGGACACAAATTGCCGGTGATGGAAAGACACAGATTATCAGATTTAGACGGTTTCGTCTTGTGGTTTTGATGCATTTCGTCAACTCGCTGTCAAGGTATGTGTCTTGATCCGATACCCGGCTGAATCGCGCATCACAAGTGATGCGGCTAAATGGGAAATGTCATCTGGTTGGAAATCTCGCTGCCATGTCCACGCAATCAATAAAAAACAACCGACGACCCTGAAGGCCGACGGTTGTTGATGGTCAAGCGATTGCGTCTCGCTTTTCTTTCGATCACTGATGCGGATGTGTATGTTTGTTTTGTTGTCTCTCAGGCTGCCATCTTCGTGCGACGCTTGCGGCCGACGGTGCGTTGGTCTTCGTCCATGCGCTTCATCGGATTGGCATCCATTTCCTGTACCAGTTCCAACGGTGTGGAAGCCCACAGGTCCGCACCGATTTCCTCAGCCAGACCTTCAGCACGGTTAAAGACACCGCCGCCGACGCAGATCTGAACCTTCGGAGCCGAACCGATCTCGTGCAGGTGATCGATGAGCAGACGTGTGAACGGCACGGTGGAAGGCACCACGCCAAAGACCACGAGCTTATCAATATTCAATTCGGCAACCTTGTTGACGATTTCGTCATTGGCCACGCCACCACCGATGTAGTACACGTCGTAACCGTCGGCTTCGAGCATGTCGGCGACCATCTGGCCACCGATTTCTTCGGACTCTTCGGGACCGGTGAACACAATCGCGGTCAAGCCACGTCTTTCTGCCATCGGCAGACGCATCTGCATTTGGTCCACCATGCTCCGAAGCATGCGGGTCGCAAAATTAAAACCAATGGCGGCCAGTTGATCGTTGCGGTACATGTTCTGAATGTGCTCAAGCACAGGCCAGAACAACTCGCTCATGATGGTCTGTGCAGGTAGATCCGCGCCGATCATCTGGTCGACAAGTTCGCGGCATGCCGGACGATTACCGCTGATTAGTGAAGTGAAGAACCGTTCCATAATGGCTTCTTTACGCATGACACATCTCTCCGTTGCCCTGTGTTTCAAGGACTTTTCGCAACCATCTCATCCGTCCGTGTCGATGAGTCAGTTCCGTTTTTTCAATCACTCGCCCGAGCCTTCCGACGCTCGGCACCGGCATCAACCGGTTTGCGTTTCTCCCACCTAATTCATCGACAGCCAATCCGAAATTCTTCACCAGTTCATACGATTGCTACAAACAAACCCCATAATCATGCAACGGATGTGCGTTATCCAGAGGCTTTCCCCAAGGCCTGTTCAATTCGCCAACACCCACGTCCACTAATAAATCCCCCTCCTGACCTGTCTGAGCCATGCTCTGAATTTCCAACGTCTGATAACCTTCTCCCTCCCCACATCAAATGACAGCGTCCAATAATCTTGCCTTGCTTTGTCGCAAAGCGGACGATCGGATTGTTATTCGGACGTAGCGTGCGTGCTGGTATGATATTGGTAGACTGTAACGGCTGAATAACACGCTCTGACAACTGCGTGATCAGTGTTGACCAACCGGATATCAAGTGGAGAAACCCTATGAAATCGATACACAAACTTGCTGTGATGCTCTTCACCGGGGCCATGATGGTGTTAACAGGATGCTCAGTGAACCCTGCCACCGGCCAACGTCAACTCAATGCCATCAGTACCAGCCAGGAAATCTCCATGGGTGCCCAGGCAGCCCCGCAGTTTATCCAAAGCTATGGTGGTGAAGTTCCTTCAGCAACCGTTCGTAATTATGTCACCGAAATGGGGGGCAAACTCGTTAACGTCTGCGAAAGACCCGACCTGCCCTGGGAGTTCACCATTGTTGACTCCTCGGTCCTCAACGCGTTCGCCCTGCCTGGTGGCAAGGTTTTCCTCTCACGTGGTCTTGCAGAAAAACTCACCAATGAAGCGCAACTCGCTGGTGTCATCGGCCACGAAATCGGTCACGTCACCGCCCAACACATCGGCCAACAAATGACGCGTGCGATGATCATTCAGGGCATCGGTGTCGGCCTGGCCGTCGCTGGTGATCAAACCGACAACCAGACACTCAAAGTTCTCGGTGTCGGTGCGACAGCAGGCGGTACCGTGTACATGCTCAAGTTCGGCCGCGATCAGGAATCACAAGCTGACGAATTGGGTGTCCGTTACATGACCAAAGTCGGCTACAACCCCATGGGGCAGGTGCAAGTCATGGAGGTCCTCAAGGAAGCATCCGGCGGTGGTGGTGGTCAAATGGAAATTCTCTCGACGCACCCCCTGCCTCAGACGCGTATCGATCGACTCAATGATCTGATCTCCCGACAGTATCCTGCTGCGATGAGTTCAAGCAATGACATGTACAAGTTCAATGCATCATCGTATCAATCACGCATGCTCAATGTCCTCAAGTCTCTGCCCCCTGCCAAGCACAATCAAAACAGTGCGAACATGATCCAACCGATAGACGGGGACAATGCCGTTGCCGCACTGGATCCGACGGACTATTGTTTGTTCTGCCGTCATCAAGCCCAACACACATCGGATAACTAAACCACCTCATGACCCAATCCCCCAAGCAACAAGCCGGTGAACCTGCCTGGTCGCAGGACAACCTGTCCAACCCGCATCTTGTCGACGACAAAGCCAAACGTGTCGAGGCGATGTTCAATGCCATCGCCGACAGCTATGACCTGAACAACCGGGTGCACTCACTGTGGCGTGATCAATCATGGCGTCGCACTGCGGTGAAGATGGCCAACATTGATGCGAACAGTGATGTACTCGACGTTGCCTGCGGGACCGGTGACTTGTCGATGGCCTTTGCCGACGCCGGGGTCAAATCGGTAACGGGTGTGGACTTCACGTACAACATGCTCGCGGTCGCCAATCACAAACTCGCGCAATGCAAAGGTGTTAAACCGACTTATTTTCAGGGTGATGCGATGAAGCTGCCCATTGAAGATAACACCATGGATGTGGTGAGTATCGCCTTTGGTATCCGTAATGTTGCTCGCCCCGAAATCGCGATGGCAGAGTTCTACCGCGTGCTCAAACCCGGTGGCCGATTAATCGTATTGGAATTCTCATTACCCCGTAACAAGTTGCTGCTTGCTGGCTACAACTTCTACTTCCGACACATCATGCCCCGCACCGCGACGTGGATCGCCCGAGATAAAAGTGGTGCCTACAAGTATCTGCCTCAAAGCGTCAACACGTTCATCGGCCGAGAACAAATGCGCGAGATGTTCGACGGATGCGGCTTTACCGACTTTACGCAGAAGGTGCTGACATGCGGGATTGCTCTGGTCTATCGCGGCATTAAAACCATGTGATCTTCAGGAGACATTATGATCACAGGTTGGATTCAAAAAAATGCAATGATTGGTGTCATGCTGATCATGGCCAGCGCAGGCTTGAATTTCCTGCTTATCCCGGGGCTCATCATTGGCTTCATCATCCAACTCCAATTACCCGGACTTTTTGAATTATTCATGTTGTTGTTCGCAGTACTCAATAACATCATCGCAGCATTATTGATTTGCAAAATTTGGAGCTGGCCTGAGCAACGGGTTGTATGGGGGTTCCGTCGTCAACTTTGGAAAATCTTTTTAGCAACATCATACGGCCTGGGACTCACTGGCCTTGTGTCACTCATGATCTTACATCATTTCAATCTTGGTTGAATACAAAAACAACAGCCTCAATCACGGATTGGGCACATCATCCTGCGAGCCACCGTTGCCAACGTGATCACCATTTTGGACCAGTTGGTCGAGCAGGACAGGGAAGCTGCCTGCACCGGGGAAGTCCGACTCATCGACGGAGAACACATTCTTTTCACCGTTATTGGAATAGCGCACGACACGACCATCCGTAAACATCAAGTTGGAGGCTTTGTTTTTGTGATTGGTGCGTGTGCCACTGGGGATGGATGGGAAAACGGACTGTCGATCCATGGCAAGTACGGTTGGCTTTTGTCCGAGGCTGTTGGTGGTTTGAGAGGAGAGTCGGGTATCGCCGTTGATTTCATCGAGTTGTCGATAGAAGTAGGAACCGTAGGAGTCGGTACCAGTGCCGATGTTGTTCAGTTCGGTATCGGTGTCGGTGATGTCATCGTCATCGGGACAGAAAAACGCCTGTCGGTTTTCCAGGTATCCGTGATGGAGCACGCCCATGCCGGTGTAGTTGCGTGTTGCACCAGCGGTTCCCCCATCGCCGATCCAGAGTTGGTTATCCATTGAGTTGAAATATTTGTTGCCGGTGATGATGTGATGATCAGCATCAGGTCCGACGGGAATCTGTCCTTTGAAGTCCGAGCCATAGGCAAAGATGGCAACACCGACCTGCTTAAGTCGCATCCCACAGACCACGAGTTTTGCGGTATGACGTGCGCTGGAGAGCGCGGGAAGAAGTATGCCAATGAGTAGTGCGATGATGCTGATGACCACCAACAGTTCGATGAGTGTAAAAGCAAATGGCTTTCGAAGCATGGCAGGTTCCTGGCCGGTAAACAAATCCGAATCATAGTTTAGCGAACTTGCATCCAGACGTATCCGTTTAATCTTCCAGAACTGTTGCTTTTACGGGAAACTGCTTAGGTTTGGGGTAATAGGATTGGGGATTTTCCACACCAAGAATTTCGTTGACGCGTTGAAGATTTTTCATGGGATCGATCATGTCGTTGCCACCGGATTTTCCACACCAAGAATTTCGTTGCGCCTTTTCATACTGCTTGGTTTTGGCATAGAGAATGCCCAGTTGATTCCAACCGGTACTACCTGACGAAGCAACCTGTTTTTTCTCATTCATATTGAAATAAACAGCCTGCTCCAACCAGTAAATGGCCTTTTCAATCTTGTCCTGCTCGATATACAGAAAGGCAATATTCTGTTTTGCCAGACTGTTGTATGGGGAAAGTTTTACAGCCTGTCGGAATTGTGCCATCGCCAAATCGTATTCCTGATTTTGGGCATAGGCCATACCTAGCTTGTCATAAAACGGCACGTGTTCGGGGTGTTGCTTGATGAGATCTTGCAGATCCGTAATGGCTTGTTGATTGCGGCCGAGTTTGAGCAATGTGGTGATGCGGTCATATTGGGCTTGTGGTGAATCAGGCCAGTGGCTTAGCAATTGGTCGTAGACATCCAAGGCTTTGACATAATCTTGATGGGTGAAATACCACGCAGCAAGGTTTCGCATCGCTCGTTTGTGATTGGGGAATTTGGCGATGTTGTCTTCATAGAGTTTGATCTGAGATTGGTAAGTGTGTGCGTGCTGCCATGTGACGGATGCCAACACCAGGCAGACAATCAACATGACGGGCTTGCACGCAACCTGAGCTTTGAAACGTTTGAGCAACATGGCAAGCAAACATGTGAGAACCACCAGCACAGCCAACGTTGGCAAATACATCCGCCTGAGTGCTGCGATCTCCGTGACAATGGGAATGAAACTGGATGTCGGTGCGAGAATGACAAAAAACCACATGCCCCAGAATCCGAGTTTGTGACGTTTGATCAACAGCCACAGGGAAGCCATGAGAAGTCCGACGATGACGATGCCATACGGCCAAATCTCAGCAATGGACGCTGCACGTTCAAAGAATGGATCGATCGCCAGACGATTGGGCCAAACGACTTGCCAAAGGTAGTAACAGATTACCTGTGATTGGGTCAACAAATAATGCCAATTGTCCCAGCCGTGGATGTTACCCGTTGATGCTGAACGCGGATACAGAAACATCAAGACTGCCACAATGCTGCATGTCATCGTCAGAGATGCATAAAACCATGGGTGTTTTTTGAGTTGCTTCCAAGGTGTGACCTGAGATTGAATACTTGCTGCAAGCAAGACCAGTAACGGCGTGACCACCATCAGTTCCTTGCAGAACATGCCCAAAGCACACAGCAACACGGCGGACTTGCGATGGCCCTTCAGTGAGCAGACCAATGTTGCAAGGATAAAAAAGCTGACGAGTAATTCGCTTTGCTGGGAGATGTATAACACCGCGTCGGTTTGGATCGGATGCAAGGCCCATATCGCGGTGATAAACCAACACACCGTTCTGCGATCTTTGCCCAAGAGTTGCGTCAGTAACAGGCATACCAACCCGACATTGAGCACATGCAAAGCGAGACTCACCGCATGATATGCCCAAGGCAGGCTTTCCATCGAGGTGGGATCCGGCATATCCTGCACAGTTTCACTGGTATGAAAGAGATAAGCTTGCGTGGTGAACAGAACTTTGAGCAGCGGCCGGCCATACGGCACAGTGTCCGGCATGACAGGATAGTTGAGCAAGGTTTGCCAATAACGATTGGGCGTGGCCCTGAATTCAAGTGCCCCTTGCCATTGCGTATCATCAAACACAAATGGCCCGCGCATCCCCGGCCAATAGGTGATGATGCAAAGCAAGACCAGCAGCAGATACATCAACCAAGATTTACGCAAAAGCTCTCTCATCGTGATAACAGAATACCAGAGTTGCGTAACGCATAAAAAACGAGCATCGGTTTAAAAGGCCGATGCTCGAAGCTGTGTTGTTGTTATTTGTGATCCGTCAGATTCGTCTTCAACTCTTCTGGCGACATGTGTTGTTGATGTCAATCACTTGCGTTAATCGTCATCATCATCGTGTGGGTCAATGTCGTTTTGGGTGTGCAGGTGTTCGCTGCTGCCGGGGGTTGAAAGAACTTTGTAAACGCACCACCCCAGCAAGGTGGACATGCCGCCGACGGAAAGGCTCATGATGATCCAGCCACCGATATTCATTGTGACACCTTGCCTTTCTCCAATTTGTTCCAGCGTTTGGTTGCAGAGGCAATCAGTAGCAGGAAGAAGGTCAACATGATCCCGATAAAGCCTAATGCCAGACCTTCGACATGACTGATATTTTCGATGCGTTTGGGTAATGCCTTGAAAATCCAGACTGCAAAGATGATCAGCAGGAACAAGGGGCTGACATATTTGACGATGAACTTGAAGGACTTGTGGACTTTGATTTCCGCGCCGGTCATCAGTTCATCGTAACCTTCATCCACGCCGAGCACCCAGCCGAAGATGATCACCTGCACAGTTGCCAGGACATAGATGCAGAACGTTGCGACCCAGAAGTCGATGGCATCGAGTGCTGCCAGGTTTTCCGAGAAGTAGACCACGAACATGGTGCCGACAAAGGTCACAAAACCGAGGATGGTCACCGACATTTTGCGGTTGATGTCCAGGCCTTCTTCCAGAAACGCGATAGCTGGTTGGAGCATGGACAATGAACTGGTCACCGCTGCAAGAAACAGCAGGAAGAAGAACAGGAATCCGAAGAACTGTCCGCCGGGCATCTGAGCAAAGACCTGGGGCAGGACCATAAACCCGAGTTGGAAGGCCGAGTTGAGTGTCTTCTCATCGAGCACACCGAGAAAGACAAATGCAGCAGGGATCAGGATCATCCCGCCCAACGCCACTTCGCAAAAGCCGTTGCCTGCTGCTGCCGTGAGTGAACTCAGCGCGACGTCATCGTCTTTCTTGAGATAACTCGAATAGGTAATGATCACGCCAAAGCCCACGGACAATGAGAAGAAAATCTGCCCCGCCGCTGCCAACCAGATTTCTGGGTCCGACAAGGTGGTCAGCAGACTTTTCTTTTGAGGTGTTGCATCCGAGACGGCCTCGGTGGCGACGGCTGCCACTTCGCTTACTGCTTCGGGCGCTTCAGCGGGTAATGTCTCAGGCATGACGATCCCGCCGGGGTTCCACATGTAGCCAAGGCCGTTGATGACATTTTGATTTTCGTTAACGGGATTCGGTGCCAGAGTCAGCACACGGATGAGCACGATCACCGCACAAAGCACCAAGGCAGGCATGGCCCATTTGCAGAACCATTCAATGCCTTTGTTAAGACCGCGATAGATCAATACGAAGTTCAGGACAAAGCAGATGAGCAAATGGACCAGTGATGAACCAAAGAAGTTATGGAACAGTGAGCCGTTCTCTTTGATGCCAACGAAGTCCAGCACGTAGGTCCCGGTGGTGACATCGGTATCCGTTGCGGTCCCCAGCAAGGCCGGGTCTCCGATGAGATACTTCCAGGCAAAGCCCAGGCACCATGCTTCGATGAAGACATAGAACATGTAAATCATCACCGGCACGAGCAGGCCGAGGACACCCATGTAGGCAGCGGGTCGGCTACGGTTACAGATTGCAAAGTAGCATCCGGGGGTGGAGTTGAATCCATACTTGCCACCGTAGCGTCCCATGGCCCATTCGACCCATGCGATGGGCAGTCCCAAAATCAGGAATGCCACGGCATAGGGGATCATGAACGCCCCGCCCTCAAATTGTGCAGCCAAACCGGGGAATCGCAGAAAGTTGCCCAGTCCCACTGCGCTGCCGGTCACCGCAAGGATAACCCCCAGGCGTGTTCCCCACGATTCGCCTGATCCATTTGGTTGATTCATCAGTCTTGCGTCCTCCAAAGACGTGTTTCCGTGCATGCACAACTTAGCGACTACACTTGGAAAATACCAGTGATAACCGGTAAAGAGTCGCGTGTCTGATATGCAATCATGGTTGATATGCTCCCAAGCGTGAGACTGAATCCGCTTTCCGACACAAAACCGTCGGGACTGATGCGCTTTTGCCATTGCATCCACCCTGACCGCCGGTATCATAAACAACTCATGCAGCAGCAGACCATTTCATCCAATGTCTTCGGACGCAAAGCACAACGTGCCAAGGGTATGGTCCGCACCAATCGCCCCAGCCCACCATGCTGCTAAACCAAACTCTGATTTGCATCACGTATCTCCGTGCATGACACGTCTGTCGTGCAATCTTCAATATTCAAAATCGTTCACAACCGACAACCGCGCCACGACTCTCAAAGGAGCAAATAAACATGGCCAAATCGTCCACAACCCCCACCGTCCTGCTGCTCGCCAACGGCGACCTGCGCGTCTCTGCCAACCAGGTCTGCTGGGATGCGCAGAATGAAATGGAACAAACCTTGATGAAAGCCGTCAAGGGCATGGGCTACAAAATCAAGCGTGCCCATCCGTACAAGAAAGACGTGAAGCACGGCTTTATCCAATCGCAAAAAGAAGGCATGGCCGTCTTCTCCAAGATTGATCCCAACGCACCGATCATCATCGCCGAAGCCGTTTGGCAGTATTCGCATCACATGCTTCACGGCCTGCTGACGCACAAAGGCCCGATCCTCACCGTCGCCAACTGGTCGGGTACCTGGCCCGGTCTCGTCGGCATGCTCAACCTCAACGGCTCCATGACCAAGGCAGGCATCAAGTACTCCACGCTCTGGTCCGACGACTTCACCGACAAGTACTTCCTGGGGCGCCTGGAAAAATGGCTTAAGACCGGCAAGTGCACCCATCCCACCAAACACGTCAAAAAGTTCAAAGACGTCAAAGTCCCCGCGGCTGTCCAGAAGACCGGCGAGAAACTGGCTGCCGAACTGATCAAGGACAAAGCCATCCTCGGTGTGTTCGACGAAGGCTGCATGGGTATGTTCAATGCCATCATCCCCGATCACCTGCTTAATCCCACCGGTGTCTTCAAGGAACGCTTGAGTCAGTCCGCCCTGTACTACGAGTCCACACAGGTGTCCGACAAGGAAGCCAAGGAAGTCTACGACTGGTACATCAAGAAAGGCATGACCTTCCACCTGGGTAAGAACGAAGAAACAGAACTGACCAAGAACCAGATACTGCTTCAGTGCAAGATGTACATCGCTGCGGTGCGCATCGCTGACGACTTTGGTTGTCACACCATTGGTATCCAGTATCAGCAAGGTCTCAAGGATCTGCTGCCAGCATCGGACCTCGTCGAAGGCACACTCAACAACGCGGATCGTCCCCCGGTGAAAAGCCGTGACGGCAAGCGCGTCCTGTACAAGGGTCAGCCCATCCCGCACTTTAATGAAGTCGACGAATGTGCTGGTCTTGATGGTCTGATGACCTACCGTGTGCACAAGGAAATGAAGCAGCCCGTCGAAAACACGCTGCACGACCTGCGCTGGGGTGACTGGGATCAGAGTGGCACCACCGAAGACTACGTGTGGGTCTTCCTGATCTCCGGCAGTGCCCCGCCAGCCCATCACATCGGTGGTTGGAAAGGCTCGGACGGTCTGCGTCAACCGGGCATGTACTTCCGCCTGGGCGGTTCGACATTGCGTGGTATTGCCAAGACTGGCGAAATCGTCTGGTCCCGCGTGTGGGTTGATGGCTCCAAGCCGGGTGGCAAACTCTGCATGGACCTGGGACGTGCAGAAGTCATCAAACTTCCCGAAGCTGAAACCCAGCGTCGTTGGGACGAAACCACCGTCCAGTGGCCGATCATGCATGCGGTGACCTACGGCGTGACCCGCGAACAGATGATGGCCCGCCACAAGAGTAACCACATCCAGTGCGTCTACGCCAAGGATGCAAAGTCCGCCGACGAAGCCATGCTCGCCAAGGCTGCCATGGCCGAAGCGATGGGCATGGAAGTCGCCATCTGTGGCACCAAGAAGGACGGCAAAGCCTGGTAAATCCAGACTGACCGACAACTGAATATCCAAATAAACTCAAACGCGGAGATGTGTCATCAGGCATGTCTCCGCGTTTTTTTACGTGAACCTTTCGACACGTCACAAGGCCCCCGCGGGAATCCGCTGCGCGACTTCCCGCGGCTTTGTGAGCTTGATGAATCACCACGGATTGACGAATGACACTGCAAAGCCGCATGAAGCTGCAAAGCAGATTCGTGCGGGTGTCTTGATTCGAATCACATTAATTTCAAAACGGCTGGACGCGTTTGCGACTGGTCATCCATTCATTGCGGGACTCGATCACCTGGTGATACACCGCAGCGTCTTCCTGGCTAAAGCAACAGAAGGTCACCTGCTGGGGGAAGGGATGGTGGGTAAGAAAATCATAGACATGGCCAAAGGCAATCTTGGCAGCACGCTCTTTGGGGAAACCATATACACCTGTGCTGATAGCGGGAAACGCCAGGGTCTTGATTTCATGCTCCAATGCCAACGTCAAGGATTGGTGATAACACGAAGCGAGCAGCACGTCTTCATGCGTGTTGGACAGACCTGCGGACTCGTCACCATGCCAGACCGGGCCGACGGTGTGAATGATGTGCTTGATGCCGATTGCTTCCAGATCGAAACCGGGAGTGATTTTTGCAAGACCGGTTGGGCATCCCCCCAATGTCCGATTGTGTTCAAGCAGACGTGGGCCGGCAGCACGGTGGATCGCGCCATCGACTCCCCCACCACCGAGTAACGACTCATTGGCAGCATTGACAATCGCATCGACAGTCAACTGTGTGATGTCGCCGACACAGATGTGGATTCGATTCAGCAATTCAATCATGACAGTCCTGATTCAGCTTGTCGTAATGCCACCGGCGGATCGAGAATTTCCTTGAGAATGATCGCTTTGCGTAGTGCGTTGCGATCAAGTTTCATATCTCCCATGATCACAGCAGCACCGCGCGGTTTGGCTTGATCGACATGAACATCATCGACATGGCGGTGAATGATTTGAAGATCACCATGTTTTTCATGGGAAACCTGACTGGCCCCACGTCCCAATTGGGCCGCTTTCTGACGCAGGAGTTCTTCGCGTTTTTTGATTTGTGCTTCACGTTGACGAAGCATCTGTTCTTCACGCTGACGGACCTTGGACAGTTCCATCTCGCGTTTACGATTGGATGCAGCGATGGTCTGAGGATGTTCCTGAGATGAAATCGAATCCTTGGGAGTTACGCTTTGACTGCGCGTGGGTGGTGCCTGGGTGTGGGTGGAAGATTGGGGACTTACTGGCTGACTGCTGCGCCCCTGTTGCTGTTGCATCTGACGCAAGGCTTCGGCACGGCGTTCGTAAAGTGTCTTGGCCTGCTGACGTTCGCCAGACTGTTGCGGGGTGATGTTGGTGGGTGGCGCGGCCGTCGATTGATGCTGATGTTGTGAGGCGAGTCGCTGCAACTCCGCGCGACGTTTGGCAGCCAACTGTTCCAGACGCTCAGCACGCGACTGCCCGGATGTGTCACCAGAGGAAGCGGACGCGCCATTTTGCTCATTGGTCTTGTTGATCCCCTTGGCAAGCAGGTTGCCAATGAAAATCACCAGCGCAATCGAGACGCCGATCACTTCAGCCCACCCTGCTGCCAGTGTCAGTGGTAACATGCGTCACCTCCGGTGTGAGAAATAAAGTCCGTCATTATTGTACAACAGGACGCGACAAAAGAATGGGGCGCTGTGAAAAGTCGTGCTCCAGGCGTTCAAACGCCATGCGATACACCGGCCCAAGCACGTCAGGCGTCATCACGCTCTGCCAATCCCCTGTTGCAACAAATCGTCCCTGGTCCATCAACCAGACTTCGTCAGCATATTGTATCGCCAGGTTCAGATCATGAAGCACCACCACGATGGCCAACCCCTGCTCTGCAAGCTTTTGGAGTTGGAGCATCATCTGGTGGGATCGCGACAAATCCATCGCACTAACCGGTTCGTCGAGCAACATCGCAACCGTCTGCGGGCCAACCTGTGCCATGGCTCGCGCGAGCAGGACACGCTGCTGTTGACCGGCAGAAAGATGGTTAAACGGGCGATGTCGGATCGGCAATACATCGGTTGCTGCCATCACCTGCTCAACGTGTTGCGGATCAGCCCCCAGCGATAAGCGTCCCATACTCACCACATGTTCGACATCAAACCCAAAGCTGCTGGCCGATTGCTGTGGGACGAAACTTAACAATCGAGCACGTTGCCGGGCGTCGAGCATGGCATTGTCCAACTCCCCCAACCGAATCTCCCCCTGCTGCGGCGAAAGAATCCCGAGCATGAGTTTGAGCAGCGTGGTCTTACCCGTGGCATTGGGACCCAGTAGGACATGAATCTTGCCCGGGTGGACCTGCACATTGATCCCATTGAGTACCGGCAGCGAATTCTCGTAAGCAAAGCTCAAATCCTTGACAGCCATGACAACAGATTGTGTTTGAGATGTTGTCATGATGGATTCCAGTTCAAGATCAAATGCCAGTCTACGGTAACTATCTTACCATACAACAGTTCGGCCTGACTCCGCTAAGCTTCCCAACACATGGCGATGAGGTTAAACCCCGACACTGGCATCAAACCGACGATTCATTCTATATGGATGGGTGTCGAATATAGCAGGAAAAATGTGTCGGATTGAAGGATTGGAGTTGCCAGAATTTTAAAATTTAGTACAGTTTGCGACCCGAGATTTGGGAAATAGCGCAAAAAACTGTTCTAAGCGCCGTTTTTACAGGCAGCTTGCACTTGACAAACGCACGCCTGACAGTAAACTTGGCGATTCGACCTTAGTCGCCCTGATAAGAGGCAATACAACGATGAACCGACAGACGTATTTAGCGAAAAATGATGAAGTGAAGCAGGACTGGTATCATGTCGATGCCACCGACCTTGTGATGGGTCGTTTGTCCGCCAAGCTGGCTACCATTCTCATGGGCAAGCACAAGCCGCAGTACACCCCGCACACCGACACCGGTGACTTCGTGGTGGTGACCAACGCAAGCAAGCTCAAGATCACCGGCTCCAAGGGCGACAGCAAGTTCTTCCGTCGCTTCTCCGGTTACCCCAGTGGTCAGACGCTCCGCAGCTACACCTGGATGCTGGAAAACCAGCCCGACGTGCTGCTTGAACGTTCTGTCCGTCGCATGCTGCCCAAGAACAAGCTTGGCCAGAAGATGCTCAAGAAGCTCAAGGTGTATGCAGGTGAAGCCCATCCGCATTCAGCCCAGTCGCCCAAGGCCCTGAGCGTGTGATCGTTTTAAACTGATTTTCAAAACAGGCTGATTTGCCAAGGAAATATGCAGATGTCTGAAGAACAGACCACTCCCGTCACCGAAGAAGTCCAAGCCGCACCGGCGCCCGTTGAATCCATCTCCAAGCCCCAGAAGTTTGGTTACTGGTGGGGAACCGGCCGTCGTAAAGCTGCCGTCGCTCGCGTTCGTATCCGTCCGGGCTCTGGCAAAATCCAGATCAACAAGCGTGACGTGGATGTGTACTTCACCGAACTGCAGGACCAGAAGGACGTCACCGCCCCGCTGGAAGCCACCAAGACCGACGAAAAGATTGATGTCTTCGTCAACGTCAAGGGTGGTGGCATCACCGGTCAAGCCGGTGCCATCAAGATGGGTCTGGCTCGTGCCCTGAAGGATTATGATTCGGCTCTGGAACCCGTCCTTCGCGAATACAACTTCCTTTCACGTGACTCCCGTAAGGTCGAACGTAAGAAATACGGTCAACCCGGTGCACGTAAGCGCTTCCAATTCTCCAAGCGTTAACCCCCGGAAGTATCCCCCGGAAGTTGCCCCGGCACACCGGCAGGTTTCCTGGAAAATCTGGGAACACAACGAATATCAAAACGAGTCGCTCAATTGGGCGACTCGTTTTTTTGTGCGCGTATCTATGCAGCGTCACTGTGTCACTTGCGTCTACGAGACAACAGCATCACGCAGTGATACAGCTATTGCGCTGTTTGTGTGATTAGAGCATGTTCAAAATGAATCGCTATGTCGTCTCTGCTTTCGTCATTCCCGCGCAGGGACATTATGCACGTGGCATTCTGTGCGCACGTGCATGTTCCACTGGACTCCCGCCTGCACGGGAGTGACGATGGATAGAGATTAATGATTTGAGATGTTCTAGCTACAACGCTTGCGATGCGTTTACGCCCCACTCTGTCGGAAATGCCAGCAGACACCTGCGGGGTCTGCGATGTGCATCTCACGGCCCCAGGGGTAATCCGTTGGCTCCTTGATGCGGACGCCTGGGAATTGAGCGGGTAAGTCCATTGCAACAAGCTCCGCGTGATAGGCTTCCAGATCATCCACTTCGATGGTGAGCATCTGGTTTTCCTGCCAGTCTTTGTTCTCGTATTTCTGCAACATGAAATAGGCACCGCCCCACTTCATGCCAGCAATGTCACCCGCATTCCACGACGTCTCAAAGCCGATGGCATTGAAGAACCGGATTGCAAGATCGAAATCGGGGCCGGAGGGGACAAACGGATACAACACGGTGGCAGTGGTTTTCATGAGGTGTTCCTTGAGATGTAATACATGTTCAAGTCGATTGTACCCACAAAAAAACAGGAGACCGTCAGCCGATCTCCTGTCTTTGGTTTACTTGCGTTCATTTAAGCACCAGATGTCAATCCGATGCAAGCGCGGTGTTACCCGCATATCCTGCACCGCATTGACATGCGGTGCTCAACGAATCAACGTGAGGATCTGTATCCACTGCCGGGGTTAAATTCCGAGGATTAACTTCCGGGGGTGGGATTGTAGCCGCCGGGGTGGTCCTTGAACCATTTCCATGCGGTGGCCACGATGTCATCGAGGTTGGTGTACTTGGGCTCCCAGCCGGTGGCTTGACGGAGTTTGGTGGCGTTGGCATAAAGCTCTGCCGGATCACCTGCACGGCGCGGGCCGTATTCCACGGGGATGTCCGCGCCGGTAACGCGTTTACAGGAATCGATGATCTGCTTGACAGAGTAACCGTTGCCGATCCCCAGGTTAAAGAAGTTCTGCTGACCGTCTTCGAGTTTGGCCATGCAGAGCATGTGTGCGGAGATCAGGTCTTCAACGTGGATATAGTCGCGGATACACGTGCCATCTTCGGTCGGGTAATCGGTGCCGAAGACGGTGACCTTTTCGTTGATCCCCAGCACGGTGTTGAGGACCACGGGGATGATGTGCGTTTCAGGATCGTGATCTTCACCAATCGAGCCATCGGCTGCACAACCGCAGACGTTGAAGTAACGCAACGCGGTGAAAGCGAACTTGGGATTGGAGGCGATGTAATCCTTGAGGATATGTTCGACGAGAAGCTTGCTGCGACCGTAGGGATTGATCGGGTCTTGATTCATCGTTTCGACAATCGGCATGGCTTCAGGTTGACCGTACGTTGCACAGGTCGAACTGAACACCAGGCGATTGACACCCGCGTTTTTCATCGCGATGAGCAGACTGGTCGTGCCCCACGTGTTGTTGTCGTAGTACATCAAGGGATCACCGACGGACTCGCCGACGAAAGCATGAGCCGCAAAATGGTAGACCGCTTCGATGTTGTGTTTTTCCAGGACTTCCTGCACCGCTTGGGTGTCACGGAGGTCGATTTTTTCAAACGGGACATCCGTGGGAACCGCTTCGATGTGGCCACGGAAGAGGTTGTCCAGAACGACGACGTGGTCGCCGTTTTCCTTGAGTTGCTTGACGCAGTGCGAGCCGATGTAGCCTGCGCCGCCGGTGACGAGTACGTTCATATCAATGCATCCACTTCAAAAGAGCAAAACCGCCGATTAACAATAGAGTGAAGATGATACACAAAATATTGAAGTAGCGGTCGATGATAGGGCCGGCTTTGGGGCCGATGAGCCAAAAAAGTCCAGCCACGAAGTAAAACCGCCCCGCCCTGCCGATGATGCAGGCGAGGGTGAAGATCAGCAGATTCATCTTGGCAAAACCTGCTGTAATTGTCAGTAACTTAAACGGGATCGGCGTGAGTGCTGCGATAAAGACATACAAACTACCGCGAACATCAAACTCCTTTGCCAGCGTATCAATTCCCTCCTGCGTGATCTTGGGAATCATCAACGCCAGGTCGATCATGGCATAACCGATGTAGTACCCCAGGAACGCACCGAGCACGCTGCCGAGTGTGCATACCGTCGCAAACCACATGGACTTTTTGCGATTGCCCATACACAACGGTGCCAGCAGAACATCCGGCGGGATCGGGAAAAAGCTCGACTCCACAAAGCTCAAGACAAACAGTGCGGTCGTCGAATGTTTGTGATGCGCAAAGGAGAGCACCCAGTCATACAGGCGACGATGAATCGCCCATGCCGGGACCGGCTTGACAGTCTGAGGTGCATCAACAGCGGCGGTATTGGAGGTGTCATTCACGCGAGGCATTATGACGGATCACGGGTTGGATGACAAAACATGGTGACGAGATATAAATAAATGTATTGGATGGAACCGACACTGTGTATATACTATGTGTATACACAAGGAGCCGAATAATGATGAAAAATCTGATCAAACATGGAAACAGTCTGGCATTGGTTATCGACAAACCTATTCTGGACATGCTTCAAATCTCAGCTGACACACCGTTGGAAATTAATACCAATGGTGACGTGCTGATGGTCAGTCCTGTCAGAGATAAAAAACGTCAAAGTAAAATCAAAGCATCACTAGAGAAAATCAACAACCAATATGCAGACGATTTGAAACGGCTGGCGGAGTGACGACCGTGCCAGACTTCCTCCAACTTCCGGACATTCTGCAAATTCATGCAGACCAAATCGAGCGCTATGGTGGCTCACTGGGCGTCAGAGATTCAGGACTTCTCGAATCAGCTATTGCTCAACCACAAGCAGGTTTTAGCGGTGAGTATCTTCATGATTTTCCTTTCACCATGGCTGCAGCATACATGTTCCACATCGTCCAGAACCATCCATTTATCGACGGGAATAAACGTGCTGGTGTTGTTGCCGCATTGCTTTTCCTGGAAATCAATGGTTACAGCATCAATGCGCCACAAGGCAGTCTTTTCGATCTGACCATCCTTGTCGCCACCGGCAAAGCGGACAAGTCCGACATTGCTGCGTTTTTCAAGCAGCATCATCTCCAATAAAAAACACGGCAATGATCAATCACCATTGCCGTGTCTTTGCTACATGATGGTCTGTATCAACTCATTGTGCGGAAGCCTGTTTCTCTCTGAGTGTTTGAGCGTATTCCGATGGCAGGACAAAAGTCGCGCCATGATCGATCAGGAACTCGACAATCCTGGTGAACTGCTCAAAGCTGTAGTCGTCCCACATGACCGGATGGCCTTGCAAAGTAAAATAGTCACGATCAGGATACTTCAGGTAACCACGGACAAAACGCTCAAAGTGCGGGCGTCCGACGGAGGCTTCAATGCCAACGCTCCAGACGCGGTCAAGGATGACGATCTTGTTGTTACTCTTGGCCATGGTTTCTTTGCCGAGTTTGTCCATGGGTTGAGGATAGATCCATGAAGTCATGTACGGATCTTCGATCATCATGCGATGGGTGTTGGCATCCTGTGAGCCATTACCCACACCACCGGGAGGTCCGAAGCTGGTGAAATGAAAGCCAAGGTGTTCGTAGCAGAGCTTCTGGGACTGATCCAAGCGTGCTTTCTGCTCTTCGAAGGTGCGGTGGTTGAACTCGTTGTATTTCTTGCCATCCTCAGCGACATGGGTTTTGTGATCCCAACCGTGGAACCAGATTTCCCAATTGCCTGATTCGTGTTGCTTTTTGACCCACTGGATATATTCAGGTGTCGGATTTTCCAGCGAGTTGGCAAGCATGCCCATGGTGCCTTTGACGCCTTTGCTGTTGAGGTAGTCGACCACGCGGGTCCAGCGTGGATGTTGCGCCTTGCCATGCATTTTCAGGTCATCGAGTTTGATGACGATCGACAACGGCTTTTGGCGTTTGGGGATGTTGTCAAAATCGATCGGCTTGGGTTTGGGTTTGGCGACATAGGCTGCGGGTAAGATGGGTTTGACATCCGCGGGCAAGCCTGTGATTTGAAAGTCATCCAGGTCCGCATCGATCATGGCGGTGGACCATGTGTGCACCCAAAGCTTAAGCGTCTTGGCATTGTCAGGTGGCGTGACGACCTTGGTGTACTGCTTCCAATCACTGCCGGACTTTTTGAGTGTCATCGTCGGATACCCGCCTTTGATCGCCGGGTCTTTGACATACCCCTTGCCGTCTTCACCAGCATACATGACATAGACAGCAGCACCGGTGTTGGCCGTTCGCGCCCAGAATGAAATGGTCACGGGTTCGCCGGGTGTCACCGGTATTGATGCGCTGGTTGCATTGGAACCGCGTGGCTTGGTGCGGTCATTGGTGATGCGCAGGCCCATCTTGCCGGTGCGTGCAGACTCCGCCAGGACATCCGAATCGCCCTCTCCGATGGACCATCCTGTCTTGCCGTCTTCAAATCCGGGGTTGGGCAGTACATTGGCTGTCTCTTCTGCCAATAAACTTTGACTGCCGATCATCAGGCCGAGCATCAGCATGATCAGTCCAATGCGTTTGACCTTTGTAAGACAAGTAAGAATCGCCTGCCGATTCAATGACCTATTCATAAAACACTCCATGGGTCAGAAATTATTGGTTGAATTAATAAAACTTGTAGGTGAACTGGATTTTTTCGGTGTTGGTCATGTCCTGAAACATGTCCGTGGTGACACGACTGACGTGCCCGTCACCGTAGAGGAAGTTGCTGTTGTGCCCGGGGTGACCAGAGACATCGATATCCGGGTTAGGCCAACACCATGGCCAACTGCTTGAGGGCGTCGAGGAATTGGTCAGCGATAGGACCGGGTGGAAGTCGTAATACTGTTGGGTCGCGTACCACGTTGCACGCGCTTCGCCGTAAAGGAATCCGCGTGAATCGACAATCTCCAAACGTGGCAAGGGTGCAATGCGTCCACTGCCATAGTCGCGACGCCCGCCCATGTATTGGTTAATGCCATAGGTGAAGTTGTAACTCGGATCACGCAGCGGGGAGACCTGTGTCCAGGCTTCAGGACACTTGATGGGTGAATCTTCGCCCCACCCGTTGTAGAGTCCAGCAGGAACGGCTTTTTCGTACCACTTGGTGGGACTGGTATCCACCCATGTCGCAGACCAACTGGTATCACCGTGTGTCGGCAAAATGCCGTTGCTATCGGCAGCATACGTCATGGCCCATGTCCCGATCTGCTTCATGATCGAGCCACAGACAATCGCCCGAGAAGACTTGCGCGCCTGCCCCAAAGCGGGTAACAAAATAGAGATCAACAAGGCAATGATCGAAATCACCACCAATAACTCAATGAGCGTAAAGCCAAATTGACGCGTCTGAGACGTGTCGTGTTTCGGGCGATTGATCATGCAGGGTCTCCTTGAGTCTGACAGGAAAAGAGACTTCGCCTGTCATTGAAACATCCAATATCCGTTGAACCAGGTCAATGAATCTTTTCCCAAACCAAACGTTGACCTGCTTGATGTCACTGTTATGATTAAATTCGCTAACGTTTAGCATTTCAAGCAAATTGATTGAATTCGCTAAAGTTTGCAAATTCAAATTTAACCCAACAAAACACAATATGTTACAAAATAACGACTTGTATCAAAATAATTAAAGTGAGTTATTCTCAAATGTCTGTAACGCTCAAGGAAATCGCTGCCGAGGCCGGTGTTTCGATTTACACCGTTTCGCGCGTCCTCAACGGGAAAAACAAGGACGCCTACCAACCGGCTGCCAGGCGCGCTGAAAAAATTCGTGATGTCGCCAGGCGGATGGGTTTCATCCCCAACGCCTCGGCTCGGGCCATGCGACGCAGCGGTCAGACCAAGGTCATCGGCCTGCTGGTTCCCGAGATTTATTTTGCAAGCATCGTCGACTTTGAGACCATGCTCGGCCTGAATCAACGCCTTGAAGACCATGGTTACCTGCTCACGCTCATCCGCTCCACCGAAGTCTCCAAGCCGGCTCGTGACTTACCACAAGACTTGGCGGACGATCAGGACCGGGCGCAGTGGCTCGTCGAGCATCCCTCCCCCGTCTTTCAGGAACGGATGCTCGATGGCATGGTGGTCATGGGGCTCATCCCCCCCGCCATGTGCCAGTTGGTCAGTCATATCACCCCGGCTTGTCTCTGGCTGGATACCAACATCACCGAAGATCAAAACAGCCTCAGGCGCGATGAATTTGAAGCAGGCAAACTCCTGGGTAAACAAATGCTCCGACGGGGATATCGCAAAATCATTGCCATCCTCCCAAGCTATCCCGAAGAGCCCGTCAGACACTACTCCTTTTCCGAACGCGTCCGTGGCATGATGTCCGTCGTCGAATCAACCGACGTGCAGGTCGAAGAAAAACTCCTCCAGTATATTGAGGATGACGAGTTCACCATCGCCCCTTTGCTCGAAGCAATCAAGGACCAATTAGCACCCGACGTGGCCATCATGGCAGCAACCGACCGCGTGGCCATCTCCCTGCTCGTGGAAATGGCATCGCTGGGTATCCGACCCGGTGTCGATGTTGGCATCGCAGCCTGTGACCGGACTCGTTGGACCCAGTCCCACTGGCCGACACTCAGTTGCGTCGATGTTCAGCGTTTTGACCTGGGTACACAGGCAGCGGACATGATCGTGTCCATCATCAAAAGCCCCAAACACACCTGTAAATCCAAGACCATCAAATGGGGGTGGCATGAAGGCAAGACCCTCCCCGCCGTCAAATAAACGCAACACAAATATTTCATCACCGCATAATCACTAACTGCGACACACCCTGTCGCTGATTCGACACACCGGAGACACACATGAAGCGTATTGTTCTGCATCTGTCCTTGTTCCTCACACTCGCTCTATCGAGTCTGACCTTCGCTCAAACGGACAACGATTGGTTTGACTTCTGCCCGCCATGGGATGACGCAACGCCGGGGACCATCACCGACATGTCGCATCTCAACGTCAAACCTGCAGGCAAGAACGGCTATATCCAAACCAAGGGCGATGTCTTCATCGAATCCAACACCGGTGACCGCATCCGATTCCTGGCAACCAACACCACGGCATGGCACTGCTTCCCCGATAAAGCTGCTGCGGAAAAAGGCGAAGCGCGTATGGCCAAGTTCGGCATCAACCTTGTCCGACTCCATCACATGGACAACATCTGGAGCATCCACACCGGCTCAAGTATCTGGAAACGTGACAGCAAAGGGGCTCTGCACATCGACCCCGAACAACTGGACAAACTCGACTACTTCGTCGCCCAACTCAAAAAACACGGCATCTACGTCAACATCAACCTCAAGGTCAGCAAAGAGGTTTCACCTGCAGACGGATTCCCCAAAGCCATCGAAGAACTGGATAAATTCAAATATCACAAACGCGTTGACCGCTTTGATCGCTTGATGATTGAACACCAGAAAAAATATGCACGTGATTTACTCACGCACGTCAATCCCTACACCAAACTCACCTATGCCAATGATCCGGCGGTGGCAGTTGTGGAGATCAACAACGAAAACGGCCTGCTCGGATTTACATGGGGCTCCATCGGTGCCGGTCTGGAAAAACTCCCCCAACCCTATCTCGGTGATCTTCAAGCACGCTGGAATGACTGGCTTAAAACGAAGTACAACTCGGATACGCAACTTGCCAAAGCCTGGCAGGATGACACCCCCATCCAATCCGAGCCGGTGTTTGATGCCAAGAGCAAATGGGGCTTGGGCACACAGGGCGCAGCTCAAGGCAAACTCAATCAATCAGCAGACGGTCCAATGCATATCGCCATCTCAAAAGCCGATGGCAAGAGCTATCACATTGAACTGCATCGGCCCAACATTCACATTCAGGATGACTACAGCTATGTCCTGTCCTTCAAAGCCAAGGCCGCATCGCCGCGACAGATCAGTGTCTCAGTCATGCGTGATCGCGAAGACTACCGCAGTGCCGGCCTGCTGAAAAACATCAAACTCAACACGGATTGGCAGGACTTTGAAATCACCTTTCAGGGTTACAAGGTCGATCCCGGTCACACGCGTTTGACCTTTAAAATGGGGCAATCCGACAGCGATGTGTGGCTTGATGATGTTGCCATCACCCCCGGTTCCAAGGGCATCGGACTTCTGGATGGTGAATCCCTTGCAAAAGGCAATGTCCATATCCCCACCGCTTTCAGCGAGCAACAACGCAAGGATTGGCTGAGTTTTCTCGTCGATCTTGAGACGAAGTTCGCAAGAGAAATGCGCAGCTACCTGAAAAACGATCTGGGCGTCAAAGCCATGATCATCGACAGCCAGATCAATTGGGGTGGTATGGCAGGTTACGAACGTGAAAAACACATGGACTATGCAGACGTCCATACCTATTGGCAACACCCCCACTTCCCCGGCAAACCCTGGGACCGTGGCAACTGGACCATCGAAAACAGCTCTCTGATCAATACCTGGGCACAAGGCAAAACCGGCACCCTCGACAAGCTTGCGATCCTTCGCATGATGGATCGGCCTTACAGTGTTTCAGAATATGACCATTCAGCTCCGTCGGAGTACAACAGCGAATGCATGCCCCTGCTGGCAACCATTGCTGCGACGCAGGATTGGGATGCGATTTACAGCTTTGAGTATGGCCCATGGAATAGTGCCAAAGAGCAAAACCGCATCTCGCAATTTTTCGATCATGGTTCGCATCCCGCCAAGATCACGTTTTATCCTGCTGCTGCTGTGATTTTCCGCCAAGGCGCGTTAACACCCAATCGCAGTGAAGGTGTTCTCCAATTAGCGGACCGCCCCTACCTGCAGGCTGACCGTGTGCAGGATGCCTGGCGGAAGACCGATGCGTCACTCAAAGCGACGGATGTTCTGTCCAGCCGCATGGGCATGCAATATGCAACGAGTCCATCTCAGACGAAGATGCGTTATGACGAAATGGTTCCCGCACAAGTCACCGCAGGTGAACCGCAAATTCGCAAGGTCGATGAAGGTGGCATCTTCACCGCTTTCTCCGACAAGGCTGCTGTCATCGCAGGCCAGATCGGCGGGGAGTCCGCCCATGCTGGCGTTCTTGAAATCCAATGCCCAACCTTCGAAAAGAACTTTGGCACGCTGACACTTACTGCGATGGATCAAAAAGAAATCACCAACTCCAAAAGCCTGCTGCTCACTGCCGTAGCCCAAGCACGCAACCAGGACATGACTTGGAATGAGTATCACAACAGTGTCGGCAAAAACTGGGGACATGGCCCCACACAGGTTCTGGCGGTCCCCGGCAAAGTCACCATTCATTCACAGTCAGCCAACAAAGTCTATGCATTGGATCAGACCGGCAACCGCGACCACGAAGTCACCGTCAAACGCGTTGGCAAAACAATCACATTCGACATCTCCGGCGAACACAAAACCGTCTGGTATGAGTTGACGGAATAAACAACACGATCAATACACAAGCCGCCAGATGAGACCACAAAGTGAACGAATCTGACGGGTAGCTCAGTCAATCAATGCACTGGGGATACCCGTCAGATTCACTCCCGTTGGTCATTCATCTGGCGGCTTGTCTTTTAATTGCAATGATCGCTATTTTTACAGCGAATATTTGTATTGCCAAGATCCGTCATTCCCGCGAAGGCGGGAATCCAGTGGCATACAGTAGACGCATGCAGATATCACTGAACTCCCGCTTTCCGGGGCGAGTGGGAGTGACGTTGATATGATCACTTGTATGTTGTGTTACGAAGCCATGATTTTCAAAGCAGCTTTTCCAGTGCTTTGAATGCGGGGTCGGCGTAGAAACGATGACCGCCGTTGCCGATGACCAGCTTGACTTTGTTCTCTACGCCTGCAGCTTTGTAAATCGACTTGATCTGTTTAAACGCCTTACGGACACCCGGCAACGGGAAGATTTCATCCTCGCGACCGGCAACCACCACCAACGGACGCGGTGCAATCAAGCCGACCACATCGCCGGACTCCGCAAAGTTGAGCAGGTCGGGAATGTAGTTATCCGCACAGTGATAAATCGACATGATCGATTGGGCATAAGTACACGTGCTGCAGGACGGCATGGCATAGGCGATGCGTTTGGGCATGGTCGCTGCTGCAAAGGTCGTGATACTCCCGCCACCGGAGTTCCCCATAATGCCGACGTTTTTCATATTGCAATCACCACGACTTTGCAGGTAGTCAATCCCACGGTCGACATCGTAAACACGTTCGCCAGCCAAAGTCCGACCGAGCATCAGCGCATGCATGGCTGCATCATGACAGGTGTGATCACTCTTGATTTTCTGGGCTGTCTCAGCGCGATAACCAAAGGCACGTTGCTCGATACACAATGCCGCAAGACCACGCTTCATGCAGTGGAGGGCAAAGTCGCGATCTCCCTGGATCACCATGGATTTGAACTCATCATCCAACGCAACGCCGATGGAATTGTGCATGCCCGTGGAATGGCCCTGCAAGCAGATCACGAAGTTGTATGGCGGTTTGACGTCTTTGGGTAGACACACATAGGCCAGCACATCCGCACCAGGCTCGCTGGCAAAGCTGATCTTCTCGATGGTACCCAGTTCGTGATCCTGCTTCCAAAGTGTCTTGGGTTTAAGCGGGAGACGCTCTTTGGGCATCTTGTCCAGGCCTAGCAATTTGCAGAGTTTATTGCGGAGTTTACGCTGCCAACTGGCAAAGTCCTGTGAAGGATCAAATGCCATGGCCTGCCTGGTCTGTTTGACGAGATGTTGATGTACCAATGACGGTGAGAGTTTCGCAGAGGCCATGATTGCTCCTGGTGTTTGGGCGTCATATCAGTTGTAGCGGATCAGTTAATCAAGATACCCCTGGCAGACGGTTGGAACCTGCACTTGCAAGTCCTGCCATGATGCTGAGTATCCGTTGTGGCCAACGGGTTCAATCGCCAGTTTGTCGGTCGATGCGTTCTGTGACAGGGGAATGAGTTCCAGCGCGCAGGCCAGTTTAAAATCGTTGACCTGATTCAGGTCAATCTCTTTGGGCTGACCTTGATAACCGATGGCTTTAAGTGTGACACCGCGTTCCATCTGGCCAATCTCCCATTTGACGGCCTGCCCCATGAAGCTGGCAAAACCGGTGTGCAGAACCGCGCGATAATCACCGGCAGACAGTTCATAGCGGTGTTCATCAATGGCATCAATATTCACACCAATGCCCTCCAACTCCCATTGCAGGGCCAACTCTGTAAACGTGAAGATGGGCTTTTCCGGGCAATCCAGAGTGATATGGGTGTCACCACGATCATTCACAAAACTCAATGCACATAGCACTCGGTGATCGACTTGATGCGTCCGGATCATGCCCGATGCAAAGTCGTACCCGTCATGCATGAGGCGAACGCGCAACGATACGGCTGGATCCTGATCCGTCTTCCAGTAAGCGAGTATCGGGCGGCGTTGGTTCCAGGTGTCTTCCCAATTGATCGAACCGAGTGTCGCAATGTCGTTCATCCAGGTTGTACCAATTTGTGATTGGGCTTGATGCTTGATGAACTGACGCTGAATAAAGATCGGCGTCTGAGTTTTCTCTGGTGTAAAGAGGCTTTGCAACTCAACCGGACACGGCTGGGTCGGCACCATCGCGGCAACGGCGTCGGCGACAGCATGATTCAGTGGATGCAGCGGGATACGCTGATCCAAACCCTCCTCAAGGATTTGCACTGCCATGGGACCGATGAGTTGCGAATACGCACGCGCGTGCGGGCCGGCCCATTGGTGCGTCGCGGGATGGAAATGCTCGCCGATGACTTCCCATGCCTTGACCAACAGTTCATGACTCAAAGCGCGAACCAACGGGTCTTCACAGAACAGGAAGATGCGCGAGAGTTCCTCAAGAAGCACAATGCTGTAGGTCGGCGAGTTGTACTCGGTAAATGAGCCATTGGCAGCCACGTGATCAACGACATTCTGCAGTCGGATCTGGGCATATTTGAGCAACCGTGGTTCGGAGAGTAACTCCCCTGCTGCTGCGGTACATCCGGCTCCCATGACAGCAATGTTGGTGTAGCCAGCATGCATGTTCCGTCGGAAGATCGACCAGGCGGCATGATCCAGCGCGGCTCTCATGCGCTTAACCAATGCGTCATCCAATTGGTCGGCATGACACTTGAGCATCTGCGCGATACGTACGCCGATGAAGTCCGCCCAGTTCCAGTCCGGCGGTGACATCTCTTCCAGAGACTCTTCAAATGTCCATGGCCAGATGCCAAAGGTCTTTTTCGTAGGGTCGGTTTCCTGAAGATCCAGAACCTGGTTAACGATTTTGGGAACCCGTTCCGATGCCTGCGGATCATTGGCGACGAGCAATGCCAAGGCATAGTCCATAGCTTCGCGGGTGTGATGCACCCATGTCCCCTCGGGAATCAGCGAATGATACCCCGGACCTTTGAAGGCTTTGCCGGGCAAGGATGTCTTGGGATCGAGAGTGGGTTGGTAATGTTGCAGATAGGCCTGAAGGTCCATGCCTGTTTCCTTGGCAAGTGGAGCGAATGAAAAACAAGCATGTCATTATGAAAGCTCCTGATCCCATAACAAGGGGGTAAGGTCGATTTTACGGATTTTTTCGCATATTTATGTCCAAAGACCATCAGGACATGCCTGCGCGTCTGACATCTGGAGCGGGTCTGGTTATCATGTCTGGCATGCAAGACATACAGAACACACTCAAAGAACTCCAACGCGGCGTCGACAGCATCTACAGCATTGAAGAACTCAAGCGAAAGCTCGAATCCGGCCGCACGTTGAATATCAAACTCGGCATGGACCCCACGGCCCCGGATATCCACATGGGACATACCGTGGTCCTTCGGAAGATGCGTCAGTTCCAGGACCTTGGCCACAAAGCCACCCTGATCATCGGCGACTACACCGCTAAGATCGGTGACCCCACCGGTCGTGACACCACGCGCCCGATTCTGGATGAAGCGACCATCGCTGCCAACGCCGAAACCTATCTCCAACAGGCGGGCAAGATTCTTGATACCTCCGAAGACAAACTCGAAGTCCGTTACAACTCCGAGTGGCTGGCCAAGCTCAGCTTTGCCGACGTGCTCAAACTCACCGGGCAGGTCACCGTCGGCCAGATGCTCCACCGCGAGAACTTCAAGAACCGCATGGCTCAGGAAAAAGAGATCATGATCAGCGAGTTCATGTACCCACTGATGCAGGCCTATGACTCCGTGGTGATCAAGGCGGATGTTGAACTCGGTGGTACGGACCAGACCTTCAACAACCTTATGGGACGCCAACTCCAGGAACGTGACGGCCAGGAAAAACAGGTCGTCATCGTCATGCCGATTCTCGTCGGACTTGATGGCCATGAGAAGATGAGCAAGTCCAAGGGCAATTACATCGGGGTGACCGACGAACCCAACGACATGTTCGGCAAAGTCATGAGCATTCCCGACAGCCTGATGAAAAATTACTACGAACTGCTCACCAGCATACCCGCGCCGCGCATCGGTTCATTGCTTGATGAACAGGAAACCCACCCACGTGAAGCCAAGGACATTCTCGGTCGCGTGATCGTCGAGGAGTTCCACTCTCCCGAAGCCGCGGTGGCTGCCAGCGAGGAATTCCGTCGCCGGTTTGCTGAAAACCAATTGCCAACCGACCTGGAAACCATCAGCATTTCTGAGAACCCCATCGGACTGCTCAATCTTATCTGCGAAGCCGGGTTTGCATCCAGTAACTCCGAAGCCCGCCGGTTTGTCCAACAAGGGGCAGTGAGTCTGGATAACGACAAGATCACCGACCCCAAGGCTCAGGTCACCGTCTCGGGAACTCAGGTTCTGAAAGTCGGCAAACGCAAGATTTGTCAGATTCAAGCCTGATCGTAATCGGACTCTGATGACAAAATGTCCGTTTGTAGGTTGTGTATCGTTGAAAAAAGCGATCCACGTTTACCAATAACCCAAGTGGACGCACAGTGTAATCGATGATTGACATAACACTGAATCAGCTACCCGCTGTCTCAGGTGACGTTGCACATTTGTGCACTTTATGCGCAGGTCAATCATCATGCCGATACAGAATTCATCCTGGCAGCATCTCAAAGCCATCCTCAGGCATGTCCGGCTGGCTTATTCCACGCCGATGCCCCTACGTGTGCTTTTGATCATGATGACCACCACGCTGAGTTTGTGGGGCGTGGCCTTGTGGAGTTACCACGCCTGGTCCGTGCAACATCACGATAAGCAAAACAAACAACTGACCAGCCATATCCTCAATCAATTCCAACGCTATGAAACGGTCCTGCTTGGCTGCAAAAGCCTGCACATTGCCAGCGAAAAAGTCACCGTTGAGGAGTGGGCGCAGTACATCTATGGTCTTGAAATCACATCCAACTATCAGGCCGTGACCGACATTGCCATCATCGAATTTCAAAACCAACCTTTGGACAAACAAACTACAGACACCCATCCCGATCAATGGCAGGCGGTTGTCAAAAAACGGTTCTGTTTCCGGGCTCATCAAACAGCCGATTTGATCAATTTCGACACCACGGACCTGATCCGTCGCAAACTCATGCAAGCGGCACAGGAGAACATGATCGTGTGTTTACCCACGATCAGCACATGGCAATGTTCAGACCAATCATCAACTTTGATCCTTCCGCTTTACGAGAAAGATTACTTTGATGCACCTAACGTCGACCGCATGAGTAGGCTCAAAGGTTGGGTTGCTATGGCAGTGGACTTGGAAACGCTGATTGAGCTCAATGAACAATATCTCATGGACGGCGAACAGATCTCACTGCAATACATCTCCCCGGAATCGATTGAAAACAATCATGTTCTACTTGAAAATCTCCAGGTCAACCTCAATCAAAGCAATACATTTTCCACCCACCACATGGCAGGCGGCGTCTGGGCGGTACAGATCAGCAACACCAGTTCGACGCAATCAAGCATCGTTTTGCTTCTGCTTAACAGTATCTTTGCAGCAGCAGTGATTATCAGCCTGCTGTTCAGCGGCCTGCTTGGGGCAAGCATCTCCAGTCATCAACATGCCATGCAGATCATCAAGATCAAAAGCAAAGCCCTTGATGAATCTGAACACAGAACGCGAGAAATTCTCGATACCGCCAACGAAGCTTTCTTTGCCTGCAACTTCTCAGGGCATATCGTCGACTGGAGCAAACAGGCCCAGCGTCTGTTTGGCTACAGAACCGATCAAATCATCGGCCAGACCATTTCTCAAACCATTCTCCCGACGACCAGTAAGCAGGACACCACCCACGGCGGACTGCGCAAGATTCTTGCAGGTTCCCCCGAAGATGAAGGGAGCGGGCAACGCATTGAACTGGAGGCCCGTGATGCAAACGGCAGGCTTTTCCCAATCGAACTTTCCATCGCACCGATGAAGACCACCGAGGGGTTTGTTTTCAATGCCTTTGCTCATGACATCACCTCACGCAAGGAATTGCAGACCCAGTTGGCTCACGCTCAGAAACTCGAATCCATCGGTGAATTGGCGGCAGGCATCGCACACGAGATTAATACGCCAACCCAGTACGTCGGCGATAACACACGCTTTCTCAAAGATGCATTTGAAGAATTGGATCAGGCACAAACCGCATTGCTCCAGTACATTAATGAGACAAAAAATGATCCGGTCTCACAGAGCCCCCATTTTCAAAAACTTCTCAGCGAACTTGAATCACTTGATCTGGAATTTCTCCACGAGGAAATCCCCTCCGCCATCACACAGACACTCGACGGGATTCAACGCGTTGCTGAGATTGTCCGTTCAATGAAAAACTTTGCGCATCCGGGTACGGAAACCAAGCAACTTAGCGATTTGAATCAAGCGATCAAGAGTACCACCGTCGTCAGCCGAAACGTCTGGAAATATGTATCAGATCTGAAACTGGATTTGGATCCAAACTTACCCAAAGTGAATTGCACCCCAGGCGAGATCAACCAGGTCATCCTCAACCTCATCGTCAATGCTGCTCATGCCATTGAAGACAAGCAGAAACTCAAAGGCAGCGAATCGATGGGCACCATTGAAATTCGTACGAAACACGATGGCGAAAATGTCATCATTCAAGTCATAGACACAGGTAACGGGATTGACCAAACCATACGCGAGCGTATTTACGATCCGTTTACCACAACCAAACAGGTCGGCCGTGGAACTGGGCAAGGGCTAGCCATTGCCCGAACAGTCATCGTCGACAAACATCAAGGTCAGATCAGTTTCCAAACCGAAGAAGGCGTGGGAACCACCTTTACCATTGTTTTACCAGTTGACTCTGAAACCAACGTTTTATCTGAAAATTTAGATCAACCTGTAAGCCAATAATTCATCACGGTTGGAGCACGAGATGCCAGAAAAACTAAAAATTGTGTTTGTTGATGACGAGTTGAATATTCTTCAAGGTCTTCGTCGTCAACTGCGCAGTTTTCGTAATGCATGGGAAATGTACTTCGTTGACAGTGGTGCAGCAGCATTGGAGTTGCTCAAGGAGCATCACTTTGACGTAATCGTCAGTGACATGCGTATGCCAGAGATGGACGGCGCTGATTTACTATCCCGGATCAAACAGCAATACCCGCATATGGTGCGCATTGTCCTCTCGGGTTACAGCGATCAGAGCCTGACATTGCGTGCAGCCGAATCGGCTCATCGCTATCTCTCCAAGCCCTGCGATGCAGAAGAACTCCGCCAAACGGTTATTAAAACACTGGCCTTTCAACAATCGATTAACAGTCGTGCGTTATTGGATCTTGTTGCACGGGTGGATTCCCTGCCATCTCCGCCGACGCTTTACCAGGAATTGTCTGAGTTGATCCAATCCGAATTTTCCAATGTTCAGATCATCAGCCATACGATCCGTAAAGACCCTGCCATGACCGCCAAGATTCTGCAGTTGGTAAACTCCAGCTTCTTTGGTCTGCGGCAGCGGGTGACCAATGTGGGAGATGCGGTGAAGCTGTTGGGGCGTGCGTTGATTCATTCCATTGCACTGTCAGCCAATCTGTTCCGCCAGCTTGAACATCAGCACCAGCAACTGAATCGGCTTTGGGAACACAGCTATGAAGTCGCCTGTATGGCGCGACAGATTGTTTTGATGCAGCAACAATCCAAGGACATGGCAGATGCTGCATTTACCGCGGGACTGCTTCACGACACGGGCAAGCTTGTCCTCTCGACACGTTTGCCTGAGAAGTACACACAGATTCTCGAAGCTTCCGAAGCCGATAATCAACCAGAATGGCAAGTCGAAAAACAGATGCTTGGTTTTAACCATGCTGACATCGGCGGGTACCTGCTCAAACTTTGGGGGCTGCCGGACCATGTGGTTGCGGCAGTGGTCTTTCATCACGAACCGTTAGCGAGCATGGAAGATTCTTTCTCCCTGTTAACGGCAGTCCATGTAGCAAACCATCTGATTGACAAACTGCGTCATCCAACTCATGTCAATCGCCTGGACCGGGGATATATCGAAAAGCTGGCTTTAGCCGAAGCACTCGAAACATGGGAGACATACAGTAAGAAACCCACAGCAGCATAGGAATGTTAATCATGACTACGGCCATGCCCCCGGAAAATATTCTTTTTGTTGATGACGAACCCAATGTCCTCAGTGGCATTCGTCGCCAGTTGCATAAGCATTTTCATGTAACAATGGCTGAAGGTTCAATCAAAGCGTTGGAGATTATCAAACAGGCACAGCGTCCCTTTGCCATCGTCGTTGCTGACATGCGCATGCCGGAGATGAATGGCGTGGAGATGCTCAAACAGGTTGCCCTTCTGACTCCCAACAGTATCCGTATGATGCTCACGGGTAATGCCGACCAGCAAACCGCGATCGATGCCATTAATCAAGGTAATATCTTCCGTTTTCTGAATAAGCCCTGTAGTCCGGAACAACTCGCTCAAGCCTTAAATGCAGGTATCAAACAGTACCGTCTGGTGACTGCTGAGCGAGAATTGCTCGAACAAACCTTGCGTGGCAGTATCCGTATCCTCACCGAAATTTTATCCATGGTGGATCCCGAAAGCTTCGGGCGCAGCGAACGGATTCGTGAAAAAATCAAACTGATTTTACCCAAAATGGAGATCACCAAAGCATGGGAGATCGATTTGGCTGCCATGCTCGCGCCGCTGGGTTCAGTGACCATCCCACGTGATCTGATCATCAAGCAAGCCAATGACGAATCGCTGCTTGCCAACGAACGACAAGTCCTCGACAGTATCCCTGAAGTTGCCCATCGCCTGATTCAAAATATCCCGCGCATGGGTGAAGTCTCTCAAATCATTCTCTATCAAAACAAAAACTACGACGGCAGCGGTTTTCCCGCCAACGATGTCAAAGGCGCAGACATTCCATTAGGTGCACGTCTGTTGCGCGTGCTATCCGATATGGTCCAGCTTGAGGATTTTGGACATCCAGCAACAGAAGTCGTCTCGTACATGCGGAAAAAAAATCAATTTTATGATCCACATTTACTTGATCTTGCTTTGGGAACATTGGCCCAGGAAAAACCATCGGTACGCAAAACCATCAGTGTTATGGATATTCGTGTCAGCATGATTCTCGCAGAGGATGTCTGCATGCGCAATGGCGCGCTGTTGATTCGCAGTGGCCAGGTCATATCAAATACCCTCAAAGAACGGTTGATCAATTACTTTTTCACCAACCGTATCAGTGAGGACATTACCATCCTGACAACCGAATCTGATGAGAACGAATCAGCTGCCCAACCAGAGAAAGCAGCGGCAGATCAATCGAATCAAATGCTTATGTCAGATGATTCCCCGGATCCCAACCATGCTGCAAAATCCCCGGAACCCCCTGCTCACAAACCCAAAAGCAAGACATATCGCTCTATTGGGTATCACCTGTAAACAGACTTAATCATCTGTAAACATGGTTATTATAGGCAATTGACCTTCTCAAGCTTCGCCAATCCCTACACCCGTCATAATCCATCGCGCGTCCGAGAAGTTGTTTGTACAACTAAAGCACTAAAAAATTGCAAATCGTATGGTTCACATATCTCCGGGAGATGCTTCCGAGAGAATTGTTGAAAGGACGCTATATGTCACAACATACTGATCGAATCATATTCGTCGATGACGACCCCCAGGTTCTCCGCGCTTTGGAAGTCCTGCTTCGCAGCCGCAAGGATCAATGGGAAGTCCATTACCTGAACAGTGGCCAGGCTGCGTTGAATCTCATGGCAACGCAGCGGGTCGATGTCCTGGTCACCGACATGATGATGCCTGCCATGGACGGGGCGACCCTGCTGAGCCATGTCGTCGATCGTCATCCTGAAGTCTTCCGCGTTGTGCTGTCGGCAAACAGTGATCGTCAGCAGACACTTGATCATCTGGACCTGATCCACCAGTACATCTCCAAACCGGTGTCAGGACAGGAACTGATTCACGTGGTGGACCGTGCTTGTGAATTACGGAAGATTGTCCAGCATGAAGGACTGCGCAAACACATCGCGCAGATTCAAACGCTGCCCTCTCGGCCGCAGACGTATCACATGCTCCGACATCTTCTGACGCGTGAACCCTATCAACACGAGGCCATCAGCCATGTCATTCGCCGAGACCCGGGCATGACCAGCAAGATTCTCCAATGGGTGAACTCCAATTTCTTTGGCATCCAACAACGCATCACCGATGTGCATGACGCGGTGATGTTGCTGGGCTCGGACTTGCTGCATGACATCGTCGATAAATTCGAGGCCTTCGATGAGGCTTGCACACTCAGCCCACGCCAGATTGAACTCAACCAACTCTGGGACCATAGCGTCCGCGTTGCAGCTTTCTCCAAGGCCATCATGGTCAATCAGGAAAATGTCCAGCCGCGCGATATTGAAGATGCCTACACCGCTGGTTTACTGCATGATGTCGGCAAGTTGATCATGGTTGAATACTTTGGCAGTCGCTACAGTCAGTTGATGCACAAAGCACATAACCAATCCCTGAACCTGCGTGAGTTGGAACTTGATGAACTCGGTGTCACCCATGCCCAGGTTGGCGCGTATCTGCTGGGACTCTGGGGCTTGCCTGACTGTATTGTCGAAGCGGTGGCCCAACACGATCAACCGGCTGAACACGCGACGTCGCTACCTGCGGTGGTGTACATGGCCAACATGATGGACCAGAACGAAGCTGGCCCGCGTCATCATCCCAACATGCAGGCCATCGACCCGGACATGCTCATCGACTCACTGCGTCATGACATCGTCGGTCGACTTGATCTGGCAATCAGCATCGCAGCGTAAAACATCGACCACATCTTAAAAAAAAACAGGCTCCGCGTGATATCACACGGAGCCTGTTTGTTTGATGACAGAGTTAAATCGCGAACTTAGCGTTGATCGATCGGAACGTAGTCACGCTCGTTGGAACCGACGTAAATCTGACGCGGGCGGGAAATGCGGCCGGTCGGGTTGTCGAAGGCTTCTTTCCAGTGAGCGATCCAGCCGGGCATACGACCGATGGCAAACATCACGGTGAACATGTTCAGCGGAATGCCCATGGCACGGAGAATGATGCCCGAGTAGAAGTCGACGTTCGGGTACAGGTTACGATCCTTGAAGTAGCTGTCGTTGAGCGCAACTTCTTCCAGTTCGCGAGCCAGGTCAAGCAACGGATCTTCAACACCGAGTTTGGCGAGGACCTTGTCGGCCGCCCCCTTGAGAATCTTGGCGCGGGGGTCAAAGCTCTTGTAAACGCGGTGACCAAAGCCCCAAAGCAGTTCTTCCTTGTTGCGGACACGTTCGAGATACTTGTCCATGGGCATCTTCGAGTCCTTGATGTACTGGAGCATCTTGAGCACGGCCATGTTCGCACCGCCGTGCTTGGGACCCCACAGTGCACAAACGCCCGCAGAGCAACTGGCAAAAAGGTTAGCGCCGGAGGAGGCGACCATCTTCACCGTCGAAGTTGAGCAGTTCTGTTCGTGGTCTGCGTGAAGAATCAGGAACAGACGCAGTGCGTGTGCCACATCCGGATCCGGTTCGTGATTCTGGAACGGGATGGAGAACATCATGTGCAGGAAGTTGTTGCAGTAAGACAAATCAGGACGCGGGTAAATGATCGGTTCACCGATGGAGGTCTTGTAGGCGGCAGCGGCAATGGTGCGCACCTTGGAGATCAAACGGGCGGCGGCGGCTTCGAACGTGCTGTCGTCTTCCATGGTCATCACGCCGGGGTGATAGCAACTCACGGCATTGATCATGGCTGAGAGAATCGCCATCGGGTGAGCGTTGGCGGGGAAACCGTCATAGCTCTTATGCAGACCTTCGTGAAGCATTTCATGCTCGGTGAGCTTGTCACGGAAACTTTTGAGATGCTCCTGGGTCGGCAGTTCGCCATACATCAGAAGTAGCGCGGTTTCGATGAACGTGCTGTTCTCAGCCAACTGTTCGATGGGGATACCACGGTAACGCAGGATGCCTTTTTCACCATCAATGAAGGTGATGGCAGACTTGCAGGAACCGGTGTTGCCGTAGCCGTCATCAAGGGTGATGTAACCGGTTTGAGCACGGAGCTTGGAGATATCCACCCCATGCTCGTTTTCCGTACCAACCACGACGGGCAGATCAATTTCCTGATCGCCCAAATTCAATTTTGCTGTTTCACTTGCTGTTGCTGTCATCGTACTCCTACCTGTCTGACGGGGTTAAGTGTATGTAGTGCAATTAGGTCAAAACGTATTACATCCTTGTTGTCGATCTGAATTGATCAAACAGACAATTCTATCTCTAAATCAACTTGAACAAAGAACTTGCCGGAATGAGACCGTTATGATCTTCCACCGGATTCATCTTAGCAATGCTTTTGCTTTCAGGCCAGTCCCCAAAGTGTCGCAGGGGCGAAAATAAACCGAAAGCCGCTATTCGGACCCTTCGCACGTCCAATCATGCACAAACAGTCTGAGTGAAAGCAAACACCCATCCATGGCTTGTGTCACGTACAAAATACCGTCAAAACACACCTAATGACCGTGCCCCAGACACGATCCCGTGGCATGATGTCCCCGACCGCCCCAAAAGATGGTTCATCCCTGATTGGCGGAGGGAAATTATTTACCAATTACTGACCGGACTTCCAGGTCGACTTGAACTGCTTGATCGACTCGGAGAGCTTGCCAGCCAATTCATCGTTAATGGCCTTGGCGGCAACCAACTCTTCGCGGATGGCGCTGCCGGCGGACTTGAAGTGTTCGAGCAGGTCGATGGCAAACTTGGGCACGTCGGTCTTGCTGAGATTGTCAAGGAAGCCCTTGGAGCCGGCGAAAATTTGAATCACCTGGTCGATGACGTCCATCGGGACATACTGCGGCTGCTTGAGCAGTTCGACCATGGCGGCACCGCGGTCAAGCTGACGCTGCGTCGCGGCATCGAGGTCCGTACCCAACTGGGCGAACGCTTCGAGTTCACGGAACGCAGCAAGGTCCAGACGCAGTGATCCGGCCACCTGTTTCATGGCCTTGATCTGAGCGTTACCACCCACGCGGGACACCGAAATACCGACGTTAATAGCTGGACGCACACCTGCGAAGAACAGTTCGGGTTCCAGGTAAATCTGGCCGTCGGTAATCGAAATCACGTTGGTCGGAATGTATGCCGACACGTCGCCTTCCATCGTTTCAATGATGGGAAGTGCGGTCAGTGAACCACCACCGTTTTCGTCGGACAACTTGGTTGCACGTTCCAGAAGACGGCTATGCAGATAGAACACGTCACCGGGGTAAGCTTCACGGCCCGGAGGACGCTTAAGCAGCAGGGATAACTGGCGGTAAGCCACAGCCTGCTTGGACAAGTCGTCATACACACACAAAACGTGCTTGCCCTTCCACATGAAGTATTCGCCCATCGCACAACCGGCGTAAGGCGCGATGTACTGCATGGGAGCCGAGTCCGCAGCAGAAGCACAGACCACGGTGGTGTATTCCATTGCACCGTTTTCCGTCAACGCATCGACGACTGCTGCGACGGTCGATTCTTTCTGACCGACAGCAACGTAGATGCAGTAAACCGGTTCGTCGGTCTGGTGGGTGTATTTCTGGTTGATGATGGTGTCGATGGCAACAGCCGTCTTACCGGTTTTACGGTCGCCAATGATCAGTTCACGCTGGCCACGACCGATGGGAATCATTGAGTCAACAGCCTTAAGGCCGGTCTGCATGGGTTGCGTGACGGGTTGACGGTCAGCGATGCCCGGGGCAATGATGTCCATCTTGCGTTGTTCAGAAGACTGAACCGGACCCTTGCCGTCGATGGGTTCACCCAGCGGGTTGAGCACGCGACCCAAGACGCCTTCACCGACGGGAACCGAAAGCAGGTCACCGGTGGAGCGGACAGAGTCGCCTTCTTTAATCTTGAGATAGTCACCAAAGATAACGGCACCGACGAGATCGTTTTCAAGGTTGAACACCTGGCCGGAGATTTTTTCGCCGTTCTCGGATTCAAACTCGAGCATTTCGCCTGCACGTGCTTCTGAGAGGCCGTAGATGCGGGCGATACCGTCACCGACTTCAATGACCTGGCCGACCTGGGAGACTTCCAGTTCAGCGGAATAACGTTCGACTTCTTGTTTGATGACGTTGGTGATTTCGTCGGTTCTGATCTTCATCGAGGTTGATCCTTTAGCCTCTTGCTACAAAGTTGTTTTGTTAACCTGTATGGATTGCTTGTTTATTTAAGTTACTCAGTGATGAGTTGGGTTAAATCGTTCTTAGCCTTCTCGCGTCCCTCTGCAATGATCTTACGTTCGAGGATTTTGAGTTGGGTGACGATACTGCCGTCAATGAGTTTGTCACCGACACGGAGTTTTAAGCCACCGATGAGTTTTTCATCGACTTTCTGATTGAGAATGACATTGCGTGAAATCGCCCCGCCGATTTTCTGGGCCAGGCTGTCCAGTGCATCCTTGGTCAGTTCGGTTGCGACGTAGGCTTCGACTTCCACGATGCCGTTGCGCTGGTCAATGATTCGCAGGACGGACTTGAAAATACCCGGCAATTTATCCAGACGGTCTTTGCGGTTGACGGTCTGAATGAAGTTGTAGACCAGTTCGCTGAGTTGGCTTTTAAAGAGGCGCTCAATGCTGGCTGCTTTTTCGCTGGTTCCAAGAACCTGGCTTGCCAGGAGCTTCATGAGTTGCGGTTCGCTACCCAGCAACTTGGAGAGTTCCTGGACTTCTTCAGCGACCTCGTCAAGCGTGCCTGCCTTATGAGCCATCTCCACGAGTGCAAGACCGTAAATGTCTTCAACCGTGCGGGCGACTTTTTCAATGTGTTCGGGCATTGTGTCAATCTTTTCAAGACATCAGCAACACGCAGTGTTGCAGTTATTGTCACAGTATCAAAGTACGCGTTTAGTTGTTCTCAGCTTTGAGCTGGGCAAGCGATTCGTCGACGATGGCCTGCTGGTCATCGGCATTGAGTTCACGCTTGAGAATCCGGCCTGCGATCTGCGTGCTCATGATGGCAGCCTGCGTGTACAACTCGGTGAGTGCCTGTTCCTTGGCAGCGTTGATATCGCGAGCAGCCTTGTCCTTCATCTGCGTGATTTCAGTCTGCGTCTGATCCTTGAGCTGGGCAGCAACACGCTGAGCATCGCCGCGGGCTTCTTCGATGAGCTTGCGGGATTCTTCCTGGGCAGCGGCGAGCTTGGCTTCGTACTGCTTCAAGGTCGCGGTCGCATCCTTGGCTGACTTTTCCGCTTCTTCCAGATCGGTCTTGATCTTGTTTTCACGATCCTGAAGCCCCGTGAGAATCGGACCCCAGGCAAGCTTCTTGAGGATCACCAACACCACGATGAAAACGATGGCGGCGGCGATGCCCTGATAAATCGTACCGGCGAAGGGATTGTCGCCTCCAGCGGCCAAAACCAGGTTCAAAACGGACGGTTGCATGCTCATGGTCATTCCTTTTATCTACCGAGCTTCCAAGTCAACTTCCAGTCGTGTGTGCAGGTCAACTTGCCTTGCGCTCACTTCCGGGGGTCGAATGCTTGAACACCGTGAAGCTTCAGGGGGCTCAAGCATACGACCCAAAATCGAATCGTATGCCTTGTGATTTGTATCGCTTATTTCAGGGCGATCAGCAGGGTCACAACCACACCGAAGAGGCTGACGCCTTCGATCAGAGCGGCGGACAGAAGCATGGCACCTGAGATGTCCTTGGAAGCTTCGGGCTGACGAGCCATCGACTCAACAGCCGAACCACCGATGCGACCGATACCCTTGGCGGCACCGATGGCAACCAGACCGGCACCAATGGCGGCACCGAAGTAAGCACCGAAAGCACCACCGTTGCTGACAACAGCACCGACGGCTTCAACTGCGGCTTCGACGTGTTCGCCTTCTTGAGCCATGGCGGGGACGGCAGCGAAAAGAACTGCCAACATTGAAAGCATTGCGAATTTCTTCATCTTGAAGATCTCCATAAACGTTGTTTTGATGTGGCAAGAACACATCGGTTTCATACCCCGCCTGTCACGGTCAAAAGGCTGTCTCACTCAACCTTCGGGGCGTTATAAGCTTTTTTAGTGTGTCGTCGGGGCCTGGTGATCCATATCCACATTCATCACATGACCATGATCGTCATGACCGTGTTCATGCCCATGATCGTGATCATGAACAATCAACTGGCTCAAAAACAGGCCGGTCAGATATGTGAAAATAAAGGCCTGAATGAAAGCCACCAACACTTCAAGCATGTAAATGGCGATCGTCCCAAGCAAAGGCAGTAACGCCAGACCATGTCCGGCAATGCCACCTAATCCAATACTCAGTGAAACGACAAAGCCAAGCAACGTACCGACGATGATGTGACCACCGGTCATGTTGGCAAAGAGTCGTAAAGACAAAGCAAACGGCTTGACGAACGTACCGATGATTTCCACGGGAACCATGATCGGCCACATGAAGACCGGCGCGCCAGCCGTCAGATGCTTGAAGAATCCGACGAAGTCTTTCTTCAAGGCGGTCCCGTTCATGAAGATGAAGGCGATGATCGCCAAGGCACTGGTGACCCAGATGGACTGCGTGGCGGTGCCACCAATCCCCACGTAGGTCGTGCCGTGATCGGTCGGCATGGCGTTGATCTTAAACATCGCCAGGATGTCCGCTAAGGGAACCAAGCCCAGCAGGTTGTTGATGAGGATAAACCAGAAGAACGTCCAGAGCACGCCGATGTATTTGTCGGTGTCTTCGCGGAGTAGTGGCTTGAAGATTTCGTCACGCAGGTACAGGCAGATCACCTCGATGAGGTTAGCCAACGTGCCCTTGGCACGCAGGTCTTCGAGCGTGCCTGACTTGCCGGTGGCAATTTTCCTTGCAGCCGGGATCAGAACCAGCAGCGTCACGATCGCGCTGAGAATGAGCATGACGGTGGCATTGCTGATGCCCCATTGTCCGTAGATGGGCTTGTCAATGACGTGGCCCACGGGGCTTCCGGCTGCCAATGTTGTCAGAGCGAATAAATTCATGAGGTGCACACCTCCGTGTGAGCAGGACCATGGGTGTCCGCCGGCTTGGCGTTCTCATCGGTCCAATTGTGATGCGTAATGTAATGCCAGACCAGGTAGGTCTCCACTGCCAGGAGTCCGAAATACAGGACACACAGGTCAATGACTGTCCATAAGGGGTCAATCTTCAAGACCTTGACATTCAAGGCCACGGCGATGAGGCAGACGACCAGTCGCGGTCCCGCTGCCACCAATGCCGCCTGGGTCAAACGCCAGGGTCCGAATTTGGCAAAGTGAGTGATGATAATCAATCCTAACACCATTGCGACCCAGAGCATACCGGCCATGAGCCCCGTGCCGTGCAATGCATCGACATCAAAGGCCATATGCAGCCCCAGCAAAATAAGACTGCTGACCAAAATGGTCGCGCTAAGACTCACAAGCATACCGATCACAGGAAATGGATTGGATGATTGAGATTCTGTCATGTAGTGCGCCCAACACCCTTAAGCATACACCCTGCGTTTAGTCACGATCCGCGTATTGGTCACGCCAGATCAACCAAAGTTTGCAACCCAAACCGAACATCCCGAACAAAGCCCCCGCTAACATCAGCCAGGGCGTGGTCTGAAATTTCTGATCTGCCCACCACCCCAAAGCCATCATGACAATGAGGATACCAGCCAGTTCAACCCCAAGCGTTGCATGCTTCATTGGGGTCTGTCTCCTGTCTTAACCGATTATTTCGTGGTGCCTAAAAAAAAGAGAAGCATCTGAAAAAACCGGGCTCACAACCATGTGTGAAAGCAGAGAGTAGCGGGGTAAATTTTCAGTGTCAAATTGTGATAAATGCACGATAATTCTACATTTTTGTCTTTTAAGTTCCGCTTTGCAAGTCTTTTTCTTCACCATTTGCATATTCAATTCGTCTAATGGATCATACACCAGCCATCAATCCGACTTTTGATTGTCAGAAAGAAACCACTTTGACGAATCGAATCACTGATATGACCACGATTTACCACAATCCACGCTGTTCAAAAAGCCGCCAGACACTCCAACTTCTCAAAGCCAATGGCATTGAGCCCAATGTTGTTGAATATCTGAAGATGCCGCCGGATCAAGAGGAGCTTCGCCGGATTTTAACTTTGCTTAAAATGCGCCCCATCGACCTGGTGCGCACCAAGGAGTCCTTGTTCAGCGAACTGGGACTCGACACCAAACGTGATGATGATCAGGCGATTCTGGCTGCCATGCTCGAACATCCCCAACTCATCGAGCGTCCGATTGTCATCCATGACAACAAGGCTGCCATCGGACGCCCGCCGGAAAAAGTCATTGACCTGTTGTGAACCGTGATCGTTTTGTAATGAGTCATGATAAGTTGGATCATCAGAGTTGTTTCGGTTGACATGATCGAGCAATTCGCTGACAATCCATCTATAGATGTATCAGGCATTTTCTTACTGAGGACACGATGAGCATGATTCGACTTTCTCGCACGACAATGTTTACGCTGGCAGCCGGTCTCTTGGCAACGTTGATGATCGGTTGCTCGTCGGAAAAGCCCATTCTCATCGACCAGGTTCGCAGCAACCCGGCACCTGAAATGCAGACCATTGCACGCACCCCGGAACAACGCAAGAACGAACACGCGATTGTCAAGAATTACAACAAACGCCAGATCGGTGACGATATCGATGCCATCCTGCTACTGGATCGCCCCGTGCGTCTGTCACCTTATGTGATGCCTCAGTAACCCCCCCCGGAACCCCCGGAAGTTTTCTTTGGCGCAACTTTCAATGATGGGTTAAGCGACAACGAAATTCCTGGTGTTTCAAACCGCCTCGCCTGATTGGGATGTCAAGGCAAATGCATCAGCCAGATGCCAAACCGCAGAGTGTGAACGTATGACCGAACACCTCTCGGGCCCGGCAAGGACGCTAACGCCCTCCAACACCGGGCCGGACTCATCGCCAAACGCCCCCCACTCACCTTCTGATGAGCAAGGCCATATTCCCAGTGGCCATGAACTCGAACAAGAAATCTACGAAGCATGCGGCGGTCGCCTTATCGACTTCCATTGGTTTCGAACCGATTGGCAACGCGGTGGTGCCTACACAGCCAAAGGGATGTACCACGTTGATGATTTGAAGACCGTCAATGTCGTCATCAAATTCCCCATCCCGTCCGTCGAACGTCTCTGGCTCACACGCTTATCAGAAACAGGCAATGACATCGTCCCCAGAATTTATGCTCATGGTGACCGACTCGGCAGCTATCCCATCGAGTGGATCGTCATGGAACACCTGCCCTATGGTCCGCTGAGTTCCAAGTGGGATGGTGCAGAGTTTGACCTGCTCGTGGAAGCCTACGGCCGGATGGCTGATGCAATGAATGAATTCCCGGTCGATGAGCAACCGCATCGCAAAGACTGGGAAGAGATTTGGCAAAAGTCCCGCCAGAATGTCCATGCCCATGCCATCCCCAATGAACAGCGTTGGAACAAAGCCCTCAAGCAGGCTCACCGTAAACTCAAGGGTTGGTTAACGACCCTCGACGATCAGCCCATGGATCACTGGGTTCATGGTGATCTGCATCTGGGTAACGCCTTATCCCGTGTCGCCCCGCCCAACGGCCCCGCCCAACTCATCGACTTCGCCTGCGTGCGCGCTGGACATTGGCTTGATGACGCGGTCTATCTCGAACATCTGTATTGGGCCCGTCGTGACATGCTCAAGGGACGCAAGCTTTGCAGCATGATTGCCAAAGAGCGCAAGAAGCACGGACTGCGTGTTTGTGCAGATTGGCCACAGTGGGCACAGATTAACCGTGCATTATTAGCCATGAGCACCCCCGCCATGCTCGAACACGATGGCAGCCCCGCCCACGTCCAAGCCGCGCTTGAGATACTTGAAGCGAATGTGTGACCGTTGATCGTAATCTTGAATATTGAATTTACATCTATTGATGCAACAGCGACACGTGGTGTCGCAGCGATTTTCCAATTCAATTGACATGTCATTGTGTGATCGTTAATCGAATCACAAAATGCAGGCGAGCCGCGTTGTGTCAACGCGGGATTCGACGAAGTCGAAAGCTAGATTCGTTGCTGTTACACAACCTATCAATCCAACTCAATCATCATCCCCCAACCGCTGCTTGATCTCACGATCCAAGGGATTGACTGGCCCTACTATTTTCTGAGGATGTGTCTCTGCTTCGCCACCACATTCCGGACATTGGCCATCCGAACCCCGCATGTCATAACCACACTTCGTGCACTGTGGGAACCAGACCACAAAGCGATTGACCAACCCGAATCGCAGGTAATAAAAACACATGAATAAGACACACGACAGCAACGAAAACACGCAAACATCTTGGGTATAAATCAAGAACCCGATATCGATCAACAGAAACAGAGCCATCAAACAAAGCATGACGGAAACGGTCTTGAATGATTTGTCTTTGACCTGTTTGAGATACGTCCCACAGCCCGGGCACATGTAGACCAACTTAACCTGACGCGTCACAACTCTCTCGTGCGCATCGTAATCATAAATCCGCTGCCCACACGCCGGACACGTACATCGTCCCTGCCCCAGCCAACTCATGCCTTTGCCCTTCATTGACAGCGACAAGTGGTGTCGAACCACAATGCTGTTTGTTGAAAATCACACTTGTTCATTCAACGAGAATCAGGATGTATTTCGGCATCACCGCCACACTCAGGACATTTACTGCCATGGGGTAACTCACGCATGTCATAATGACACTGATGACATTGCGGAGCCCACAACTTGAAGCGATACATTCGCCTAAACAACATCTGTCCCATAATCCAATAACCAACTGCAAAAATCAACGGAACAAACAGCACAGGTAACGCTATAACATACACCGGATTGACATGCTTAAAGAGCATGGAAGAAAACTGCATGTGGATCAGCATCACAGGGCCGAATATGCAACCATAAAGAACTTGCATCCGGCCTTTGCCCCATGCCCAATCCGCGGCTGAGCCATGCTTGACAGAACCGACATTGATAGGGTCTATTAACAACTTTGCGAAAGACGACAAACTTAAACCCAATGTCAGATGGCTTGAGCAATTTACCACAACAAGGACAATGCGAATGATACCGCTGAACTTGATCTGACATGATTCCCCCTTGAAGTTAATTATTCATGTGAAGTCGCAACCTGCTGCAGACTTGCCACCGGCGTCGTCGAATACCGTCGTGGTACATGCCAACTCAGGCGACACAGCATTTCGTAAGCGATTGACCAACCCGAATCGCAGGTAATAAAAACACATGAATAAGACACACGACAGCAACGAAAACACGCAAACATCTTGGGTATAAATCAAGAACCCGATATCGATCAACAGAAACAGAGCCATCAAACAAAGCATGACGGAAACGGTCTTGAATGATTTGTCTTTGACCTGTTTGAGATACGTCCCACAGCCCGGGCACATGTAGACCAACTTAACCTGACGCGTCACAACTCTCTCGTGCGCATCGTAATCATAAATCCGCTGCCCACACGCCGGACACGTACATCGTCCCTGCCCCAGCCAACTCATGCCTTTGCCCTTCATTGACAGCGACAAGTGGTGTCGAACCACAATGCTGTTTGTTGAAAATCACACTTGTTCATTCAACGAGAATCAGGATGTATTTCGGCATCACCGCCACACTCAGGACATTTACTGCCATGGGGTAACTCACGCATGTCATAATGACACTGATGACATTGCGGAGCCCACAACTTGAAGCGATACATTCGCCTAAACAACATCTGTCCCATAATCCAATAACCAACTGCAAAAATCAACGGAACAAACAGCACAGGTAACGCTATAACATACACCGGATTGACATGCTTAAAGAGCATGGAAGAAAACTGCATGTGGATCAGCATCACAGGGCCGAATATGCAACCATAAAGAACTTGCATCCGGCCTTTGCCCCATGCCCAATCCGCGCTGAGCCATGCTTGACAGAACCGACATTGATAGGGTCTATTAACAACTTTGCGAAAGACGACAAACTTAAACCCAATGTCAGATGGCTTGAGCAATTTACCACAACAAGGACAATGCGAATGATACCGCTGAACTTGATCTGACATGATTCCCCCTTGAAGTTAATTATTCATGTGAAGTCGCAACCTGCTGCAGACTTGCCACCGGCGTCGTCGAATACCGTCGTGGTACATGCCAACTCAGGCGACACAGCATTTCGTAGACGTGGGTATTGCCTAACTCGGCAAGTTTGACCAATGAGCATTCGCTGTCACGGGAGTCGTCGATGACTTGGACGTTGGTGCCGACGGCTAGTCCGCTGCCGTTGATGTCGGTGAGGTCCAGGACGATTTGGTCCATGTTGACGCGGCCGATGACGGGGACGATTTTTTCGCCAGTGTCGGTCATGACTTTGACTTTGCCCAGACTGCTTAAACTCAGCGGATACCCATCGGCAAACCCCACCGGCACGACACCGAGCAGGCTTTGGCGTTGGAGGGTGAAGGTGCTGCCGTACCCGACCACGCGCCCTGCTGGATAGCTTTGGACGTGCATGAGTTTGCTACACCACTTCATCACCGGCTGAAGGTCTTCGCATAACCCGTGATCATAGCCAAGCAGACTCAGGCCGACGCGGACCATGTCAAAGTGATAGGACGCACCGCGACAGGTTGCAGCCGAGTTGGCCATATGCAGCGTGACATCGTCCTGCAGGTCAGGGTCGACCATCTTCACTGCCTGGACGAAGCGTTCGCGTTGGGTGTTGAGAAACGCTTCATCGGCTTCGGCGGTGGCGGCATGCGTCATCAAGCCGGTGAGCTCCACGCCGGGCATGTCATGGGTGAGTTTGACGGCTGCACCAAACTGCTCAAACGAGAGTCCGGAGCGACTCATGCCGGTGTCGAGCATCAGGTGGACGGGGATGGCAGCGGAGCGATCAATGCCGATCTGGTTGACCTGTTTGAGATGCGTCAGATCATGGATGGTAAAGTGCAATCGCTGCTGAGCGATGAGTTCGTCGAGGGGTTCAGGATGGACCAGCGTGCGAACCGGTGCCATGAGCAGGATAGGTTGCGTGAAGGCGCGGAAGCTCAACGCCCGGGCCTGATCGGCACCGAAGACGGCGAACATATCCGTCCCACATTGGCTCAAAACCCCCACCAACGGGTCGGCACCAACACCATAGCCGTCGGCCTTGACCACCGCACACATGGAGGCACCGCTGGGCGCCAACTTGCGTTTGATCACCGAGGCGTTGGCGGCAACTTTGCCTAAATCAATCTCTATCCAACTGTTATCGCTCACGGGAAAATCCTGCTTCCCTGCCTGTTGTCTTTTCCCTAGAACATTTGCAATCTTTCATCTCCACGCGATTCGGTATTTCGTCATTCCCGCGCAGGCGGGAATCCAGTGGCATTCTGTGTGCCTTTGCAAGTTCCACTGGACTCCCGCCTGCGCGGGAGTGACGGAAGGTGTAGATGAATTTTTGAAACGCTCTAGCTTGATTTTGCTAGTCACGAGTTCAAAATCGTCTTTTCGATTCTGAGCTTTCAGAATAACGACTTAGCCGTTAGAATACCATGCTGTTAACTGTGCAGGAAAGAAATTCACGTCAATTGGACGATGTTTCCTGTATCAGAGGATGCTGAGTGAATGGTGCTGGAGGTTGTGCCCGCCCTGGAGAAGTTGGTTCATCGGGTCTTCCAGGATTCGACCCCATGGCGATTTTGAAAGACAGCCCAACTTCCAGCACTGAGCACTCAGCATCCTAACCGCCCTTCCAATCGACAATGTGTCTAACCGATGGGCGATGCAAACTTTTCGACCACTATGATTACCGTCGTGGTCATGTTTTCAAACAGGATGATTGTTTTTCATGAGTGAAGAAACCGCAGAACAAGCTCAGGCTTTCAAAGACCTGGGGCTTCGCAACAGTGTGCTCAAAGGTGTCATCGACGCTGGCTTTGAGACCCCATCGGATATCCAGGAAGCTTTGATCCCCATGGCATTGGCGGGGAAAGACGTCATGGGTCAGGCCAAGACCGGTACCGGCAAGACGGCGGCATTCGGCCTGCCGATCCTGCATATGGCGGACCCCGAAATTTCGCAGCAGGCTCTGATCCTGGTCCCCACGCGTGAACTGGCTGCACAGGTGGCCTCGGAACTCGACGCCTTGGGCAAGCACACCCCCATCCGCACCACCACCATCATCGGCGGTGAATCCATGCGTCACCAATCCAAGTCGCTTGCCAAAGGTGGCCACATCATCGTCGGCACACCCGGCCGCATCATGGACATGCAGGCCCGTGGGCAGATCAGTTTCGAGAACATGAAATACATCGTGCTCGATGAAGTCGACCGCATGCTCGACATTGGTTTCCGCGAAGACATCCGCCAGATTCTCTCGCGCGTCCGTGGTGATCATCAAACCATTTTCGTCTCCGCCACGCTGGAAGACGAGATCGAAAAACTCGCACGTCGTTACATGAAGTCCGATGCAGAAAAAATTCAGACCACCGGCGATGTGCTCACCGTTGCCCTGGTGGATCAGAAATATTTCACCGTTGAGTCCTGGGACAAGCAAGCCCTGCTGCTGTATCTGCTTCGACATGAAGAGCCGGATACCACGGTGGTGTTCTGTCGGACCAAGGCCACGGTGCATCGTCTGACGACTTATCTGAACCGCAAGAATCTCTCCGCCCGCGAGATTCATGGCGACATGCCACAGAAAAAACGCAACAGCGTGATGAAGTCGATGCGCGAGAAGCAACTGAACATCCTCGTAGCTTCGGACCTTGCAGCACGTGGCCTGGATATTGACCATATCACACATGTGATCAACTACGATTTGCCCGAAGACCCCGACGTGTACATCCACCGCATTGGTCGTACCGCTCGTGCCGGCCGTCGCGGTTTTGCATGGTCCTTTGTGACACCTGAACAAGGTGGTCTGCTGACCGATATCGAAAAGCTCGCAGGCGTCATGATTGAAAAAATGGACTACGACGGCTTTAAGCCCGGCCCGATTCCGGATGATATCCGTGAAGAACGTCAGCAAGCTGAAAAAGTCCAAATGCAACGTGAAGAAGCCACCAAGGCACGTTATGCTGCACCATCAACAGCGGACACGCTCGCCCAGACCATGAGTGAAGACAAACTCAAAGCCATGTTCCCCGATGGTAAAATTCCCAAGAACGCTCCCAAGAGCAACCTGGGTACACGCTTCAAACGCCGCCGCCGGTAAACGGTCAACATCAATCTCCAATCACCAATCACAAACGCTCGATGGATACCTTCTCACCGAGCGTTTTTTGTTATGTACATCACAGGATGAATGTTTCGCCCAACACCACACGCATCTCATAACACACATGTAACGCATCTTGCCACGCGAAAACGTCCCTGGAACTAAAGCCCTGGGACTTCAGTCCCAGGGACGTTGTGCGCACGCCTGCCTTGTCGCCTATAATCCCACCATCCCCCCCACCAAGGACCCCGGCATGCCCACACTTCGCATTTATCTCATCACTGCCCTGCTGATGTCGATCACCCTGCAAACACAGGCCCAATCACAAAACGCCTTCGCCCAACTGCTCGACAAGCACCAACTCAATCCGCACAAGGTACAACTCAATCCCAAGCGTTGGAAAGGTGGCGGTGTCGGACGACTGCCGATTTTCGATAAGGTCAGTGATGACTGGATTCAGATGCAGCCGACCGCGATGTCACTGGGCATCAGTGCAAAGGAAAATCATCATTCCTTTCACCAACTGACCATGATGGGTTGGAGTCAATTGCAGAACGGTTTCCTGACAATCGATGGTCCGGTCTCAGAACCGATCAGGCAATCAATCCAATGGATACACAGCTCTGCCAATCGCCCGTTAAGTGACATGCAACTCACTGTATTGGACAGCAAAATTCAAAAGCTCTCGCCTGAGATGTGCAATGCTACTGAACATCTGCTTTGGGCGATTGCACAGGCGATCTCACCTGCAAGCAAACTCACTGGAACATTACCTGAAGGTATCGATCCTGAGATGCGTTACGGTTTGGCTGCTAACTTTGCCAGCGGGTTTTATTCGGTCAATGCCAACACGCAGGCCATGCTCAAAACGTTCAACGAGAGAGAAATGATCATCGGTGCTCACGGCATCACGCGCGTGCTTTCAGACTTCATCAATAAGCCCATCACCATCAAGCCAGATGATCCGTCGGACTTCCAATGGGAAACACCCTTTGGCATGATTATCCTGGGTAACAAGGGTTCACAGAACTATCCCAACAAACCGATCCTCCTTGCCATCGACGTCTCGGGAGATGATGTCTATCACGCACCGCAGCTTAAACACCGCCAACCCGTCAGCGTGGTCATCGACCTGGAAGGTGACGATCAATATCTCAGTGAAGACGCAGGTGCCTTCGGTGTCGGCATCTGCGGATACAGCTTCCTCTACGACAGGTCCGGCAACGACAAGCACGAATCCAAACGCATAGGAGCCGGCAGCGCAGCATGGGGTGTCGGTATCGTCATCGACGACGCAGGCGATGACACCTACACCACCATCCACTTCGGCCAAGGTGCTGCGACTTATGGCATCGGTGTTCTCAGCGATGTTGCTGGCAACGACACCTACAACTGCTACCAATTCGCCCAAGGCTTTGGCGGACCGCGTGGCATGGGGATGCTCATCGACATGACGGGCAACGACAAATACCTTGCCAACGACGAAGACATCAAGTTCCCCTCCGCGCAATCCAAGAAGCACAACACGTCACTGGTCCAAGGCTGTGGCTTTGGGCGTCGCGCCAAGCAGGATGTCATGGCAGGTGGTTTGGGCGTCCTCGTTGATGGTGGTGGTGATGACGAATATCGCTGCGGCGTGTTCGGCCAAGGCGTCGCCTACTGGTTCGCATTGGGCCTGCTCATCGACTTTGATGGCAATGATGTCTACCACGGTCCGTGGTATGTCCAAGGCTCTGCTGTCCATCACGCGGCGTCGGCATTCCTCGATCTCAACGGTAACGATGACTACACTTCAACCATCAGTCAAAACACCGGCCATGCCAAGGACTTTTCCGTCGGGCTCTTCTTTGATGCCATGGGTAATGACCATTACAGCGCATCAGGCAATAGTCTCGGAACCGCGATCTGGAACGGCATTGGTTTATTCCATGATGCAGATGGTGATGATGTCTACGAACTGAAAAACAAGCCCGACCCTGAAAAACGCAGTAGCAATTTTGGTCATGCCAATCAGGTGAATCAGAACCAATGGTGTGCAGGACTTTTCATTGATGATGCGGGAACGGATACATTTGAGGAACATAATGAGATTAAAGCTGGTGCGACATGGCTAATGCCTTTGCCTGAAGACGGGAAACCGGGTTGCGTGGGGATTGGGAGTAATGTCGCAAAGTAAATGGCGGTGGTGTTTCGTGCGTTAAACAGACTGCTTAGCAGATAGATCATCTCCAACAACTAATCTCCAACTTTCGTCACTCCCGCGCAGGCGGGAGTCCAGTGGAGCTTGCAAGTATGCACAGAATGCCACTGGATTCCCGCCTGCGCGGGAATGACAAATCAAATGATGCTTATGTAATTAACCTATCGAATCACTCAACTACTCGCACTGCGGTAGCGATTCAGTGATGCGAGGAATAACTTACGTGAAACATAGAGTCCGATGCAGGCGATCACCAGTGAATAAATCGCCAACGGGAATTGATCAGCGGTCAATGGTTTTGCCAACACGCGTGCAGGGACGTTTGCAACCAGCAGGATTGGAATTGCTGTCGTGAAGATCCAGCGAATGGGAAGCCCCAGCGAACCTTTGTAAATCTCCAACGGATAGCGTGAAAACGTGGTGACATAAAACCAGAGTTGATCCAGCGACTGGTTACGTGTCATCCAGATACTCACGCAGCTCATCATCAACATGCAACTGTAATAAATCGACACCCCTGCGATGACATACAACGGGAAGAGCATAAACTGCACGATTTGAGGTGTGAATGCCATTTGCCAAAGTGAATAGGCAATGACACAAATCCCAAGGATGAGGTTGGCCAATGACGACCAATCGATGCGTGTGAAGGTCACGAGAAATTGTGTATCAATCGGTTTGAGCAGGACGAAATCCAGATTCCCCTGTCGAATCATTTCGGAGAACTCGCGCATGTTGGGGATGAAGAATGTCTGCATGAGACTGTTGATGATCATGACGGTTCCCAGGAAGACGAAGAACGGGAACTTGGTCCAGCCGGTGTCTTTGCCGATGGAATCTCGGAACTGGAAAATCAGGTTGTAGAAAATGATCTGCAAGCTCGTCCAGCACATCACCGACAGACTGTGGGCGATGAAGTTGACTCGGAAGGTCATCTCACGAATCAGACTGTTGCGAGCAACGGTTGCCAAAATCGACATGTAGGGCGCTTTGGATGTTGACATCGATTTAACCTCCAAACCCACTGTACCGACGGACGCCAAAGCGGAAGGACAGTTGCGTGGTGATGAAGAAGAACACCGCCCAGGCAAAGCCGATCCAAAGTCCGTTGATGGTTTGTTCCCATGTCATCCGTTCAAGAAACACGGCACAGGGGAAATATGCCATGTACTGAAACGGCAGACAATCAAAGCCATTACGCAACCAGTCGGGCAAGAAGTCCAACGGGAACATATGTCCTGAGAAGAAGAAGTTCATGAGCATGTACATGAACATCAGTGAAGTGACTTCCAACCACCAGAACGCGATAAAGCCGAACGTCGCTTCGAGAAAGAACCCGATGCAAAACGCAAGGCCCAGCGATGCGATATAGGCAAGCATCACATGCATCGGCGGCCAGCCGTCAAAATAATCTCGGAACAGGAAGAAGACGATGCCAAAGGGAATCGTCGCCATCATGTAATAAACCAGCTTGTGCGCGATGCGTTTGGCAAGCAGGAATCCGATCAGATCAATCGGCTGGATCAGGTACTTTTTAATCTGCCCATCACGAATCTCGCCAGCAATGCCATGCGTCAAACCGGGCATACTCGAAAACGCACGTGCAACGGTGACCAGCAGGTAATACGCGACGATATCGCCGATGTCCATGCCCTTGATGTTATCGCTTTCACCTGCACCAATGACTGCGGTCCAAAGCAGCACCTGCGTGATGATTGGCATGAATCGGATCAACGTGGAGAGAATGAAATCACCACGATAAACCAATCGCTCAGACAAGCTGATGCGAAAGATCATCCACCACAATGTGAGTCGGCCGGTCATGCGCTGGCGTCCTCCCCCGGATCAGTCGCTGTTGAGAACACGTTGGCAATGACCTCTTCCAGCGGCGGGTCTTCGACGGAGATATCGTCAACAGGATGCACACTGAGAATCGAAGCCAGCACCTGGCCGACCTCGCTGCGTTGGACTTGTAATTTCACGCGTGGTGTCTGCACTTCAAGCACCTTCCCATACATCGCAAGGTCCGGCAGATTTTCAATGCCTTCAGGGAATTGCAACGTCAGATTCTTGTGACCACCAAACTCATCAATGATGCCCGACAGCGAACCGTCGTAATGCATCTGCCCGTTGGCAATGATCACCACGCGCTGACACAGCGCGGTGATGTCTTTCATGTAATGGCTGGTGAGCAGGATCGTGATCTTGCGTTCCTGCTGGTAGTGTTTGAGGAACTTCTGGATGTTGTGCTGAGCGACGACGTCAAGGCCGATGGTCGGTTCATCCAGAAACAGCACATCCGGCGAATGCAGCAAGGCAGCGATGAGTTCCATCTTCATGCGTTCACCCAGTGATAATTCGCGAACGGGTTGGCCAAGCAGTTTGCGGACACCCAGTAAATCCACCAGTTCGTCATGTGTTGCATCGAACTGTTCTTCGGGGACGCGGTAGATTTTCTGATGCAGTCGGAAGGACTCCTGTGCAGGCAGGTCCCACCAGAGTTGGTTCTTCTGCCCCATCACCAGTGCAAAGCGACGTCGGTAATTGTCTTCACGCTGCCAGGGGACATGGCCGAGCACGGTCGCGGTGCCATCGGTGGGTGTGATGACGCCGGAGAGCAGTTTGAGCGTGGTGGTCTTGCCTGCGCCATTGGGACCCAGGAAAGCAACGAATTCGCCTTGCTCGACCTGCATGTTGATCCCGCGCACCGCCTGGACCTGTTTGTACTCGCGTTTACCCAGACCGCGGATTGCCTGCATGAGGCCTTCCTTCTTCTGGTAGACACGATAGGTTTTGGTGAGATTGTTAACTTCGATGGTTGGCATGGTTTTCAAGCAGTCCATGATACACAATCTCAGGGATATCGTGCCAATCCGATTGAACTTCTCCGCGGATGCGATTATCTTTAGAGACTCGCATTACCGACATGAACTTTTATCCGAGGAACACTGATGCCATTAATGTGGGTACCCTTTGTTTCGGCTGTTTTCTTTATCACCGGCATTCTTGTTGCAAGTCTGCTCTGGCGTCGTGAACTCTCTTCGTTGGGTATCAGCAGAACACCTGCCAAACGTGATCCCAATCAGAAGTATCCCTTCGTCAAAGCCGAGAATCTGCTTAACGAACTTGAAGCCACGGTCTATGACATTCTTCAGCACGAAGCCGGTTCCAAGCGCATGGTGTTTTGCAAAATGCAATTGACTTCGGTGGCCACCATCCCCCCACGCACCGAGCGTGAAGAGTTTCTCAAGAAGCTTGCCGGCTCACGACGGCTGGACTTCGTGATCGTCAATGCGGATACCTACGCACCGATTCTGGCCATTCAAATGCCCTGCAAAGGTGAAGACCGTGAAATCATCAGCGATGCAATGGAAGCAATTAAAATGCCGTTGGTCGTCCTGCCTAACAAAAAGACCTACGACGTGGTCGAGTTACATGATTTGATCATGCAGGCGACGGGCAAGGGTAAGGATTAAATCTCCCATCTATCAACAACCTGCATCCGGAAACCGGGGACATCGTTGATGCAGCAACCCGAGAGTAGAACCATCGCCAAAGCATTGATGCGGCAAGCCAAGTTACGTGGCATGCGTTATGGCTTGTTTGCAGGTGTTTTGCTGTGCAGTTTGCTAGCAATCGCATACATCACCAGCGGTGCGTCATTACAGGATTATCTGCTTAGCGAATGGAACATCGGCCCATCTGACATCTACCTGTATTTGTTTTTGACACTGGTGGCATGCTTGCTGCTGGGCATCTATCTCTGTGCGTTTAAAACACTGCGAGCCATCGACCATGCGATGCGGGGACACTGCATGCACTGCGGCTATGACCTGCGTGGCGAAGACCAGATGTGCCCTGAGTGTGGTAAAGCACAACAGGAACTTTTCCGGCGATTCAATGATTGGTATGACGGTGAGGTTTAAGCGGTCACCTAAGCGCATTGCAGCATAAATTCCAAGATACGAAAATCAATCATGTCCTTCACTCCCACGTCCCCGGAAGGCAGGAGTGACGGAAGATGGTGATTCATTCCAATGAACGCATTACGTTGATCGCGCTCAAAGAAAAACTCCGCGTCGGGTTCGACACGGGGTTGTGTACTTGTGTGTCATGCGTAGGCGTCGGTCAATCAATCCCGGCTGAACAATCGCATCAAGCCACGCTTACGCGGACGAGCGAATGCCGATGCCACCGCGTCGGTATCAAAGCCAGCAGGCAAGGTGTTACCGGATGCAAAGCTGTAGAGAATGGCTTTAAAAACGGTGTCCGCTGCACTGGTTGCCACGGAGATCAAGGCGATCACAATCGCACAGCCTGCCAAGACGCAAAGCGTCATCACAGGGCTTTGCAACACCACGGCTGAAGCCCAGAGCATAAAGCCCATCACCACGTAAATCGGCAGGGTCACGATAAACGTCATCAAAGCCAGTGAGAAGTTACCCCGAAGTGAATCACCCCAGGCTTCCTTCATGGTCTTGACCGATGACTTGATCGCCTTGAACGGGCCAACACCTTCTACTGTAATCACCGGGACAACGAAGAACGTCAGAATTGTCCAGCCGGCACCGAGTATCCAGGCGATCAATCGGCCGACCTTGTCGTTGAGTCCTTCGATAATCTTGAGAATCATACCGACCACAGCAGAGACCAACGCCCATGCAAGAATCTGTGGCAGACGTTGCATGGCGATTTTCATCCCATAACCAACCGTGGGCACTTCGCCACGCATGATCTTCATCGCACAGGCAATCAAGCCGGTGTTGAAAAACGCGATGACGAAATAGTTACAGAAGTAAAAGGCAAAGCCAATCAAGCCCCACATGGCCAGCCAGACATAATCAATGGCTTCCGCGGGACGACTCTCAAACGCGCCCCCGTTTTCAGCAGCCGCACCAAACGCATCTTCCAATGCGAACATGAACTTCTGAGCTTCAGCGACAATCTTATCCGCCTCGGCTTCGGACTTGCCTTCCGCGATGAGTTCCTGGCGCATCTGGGCAAAGTCTGCTTTTTCTTCTTCGGTGAGTTCACGGGGGCCCTTGGCAGTTGCGGGTGCTTCTGTTGCAGCAGTGCCCGCGGTCTGGGTTGCGTCTCCTGCTGCTGCTACGACATTGGGATCCGTCGCATCGGTCGTTGTGTCAACAGCTTCAGTATCAGCCGGTTGCATTTGAGCCTGTCGCTGTTGGGCGCGATTCATTTCAGAGTTGGCCTGAGCGAGCACCAAACCGCCGACGGGCAAGGCGAAACTCAAAAGCACGATCAAGGCTGCGATGCCTGAGCAGACCGGGAAGATGAGCAGTTGTTTAAAATCCCAAATCATGCCGTAGCTGATCTTGGCAAAGGTCCAGCTTCGTTTGAATCGACCGAAGATGCCGTCTGCATAGTCGTCATAGACCTGGCCGCCGCCGGACATCTGTACGCCGACAGAGGTGTTGAGCTTGCTGCCTTCCTTGAGGTTAAAACCACAACTCACGCAGATCACCGCGCCGGGTCGGACACTGGTTTTACAGGATGGGCAGGTCGGCCCGCCAAGATTGGCAGGTGGCGGGACATTGAGTTGTCCATCGGGTGTCGCCAGGGCGTCACCACCATGCGAACCGGTAGACGGCTTGCTGGCGCCCATGTTCAGGTCAATGCCCGAGTCGAGATTAAGTTCCAGTTCCATGCCCTGGTCCGCCGGATCAGTTGCGGGGAAGCGCAGGGCTTGGCCACACTTACAGCGGACCTTCTTGCCAGCATATTTTTCCTGCCAGGCATAAGCACGATGACAGTGCTCGCAGCTCACTTTGCCGTCTGACGATGAACTCATAAATTTTCCCCATGAACAAAGCTGTCAAGATCAAAAGCGGATCAGATCCAGTGTCCAGACTTCAAGCAACTTCGTCAAGCCTAAATCCAATAATACATCCCATTAAACCAAGCATTACACCAAATCCAAACAAGCCATTTGACCAAATTACAGATTTATTCTTTTATGAAGTCTTGACTTTTTAATTTACTGTAATAAATTTAATACAGTAATCTTTTAAAATCATCAGCACTGATAAGAACGCATGAAAACCTCCATCACCGAACAAGCCAATGTCCACGCAAGGCAGTCCTTAACGCGTTGGATTCTACTCAAACGCAAAGCCACACGGTCGGAGTTGGTCACCGATACCGGGCTGTGTGCGGCTTCCGTGACCAATCACACCCGCTGGATGATCGAACAGGGTCTGATCAAGAGCACCCCCACGCGCGTTCCCGACGTCAAACGCTCGGTCGACCTGCTGCAATTGAATCCGGACAACGGCGTGTTGATGCTCATTGATCTGCAAGCTCATCAAGTCTCAATCGCCCTGCTGGATATTGAAGGCCAACCGCTTTATCTGCTGGATCGACCGATTGAACAACCGACTCAGCGTGAGATTTTCAAGGTCCTAGGTCAAAGCGTACTGGAGATGCGCCAATGGGCACGCGATGCTGACCGCAACATTGACCACGCGGGTATGTGTGTTCACGGGACGATGGTCAGCAACAGTCTGATTTTCAGTATTGATGGCGTTGCGGATTGGCGTCCCTGTGAACCCAAGCTCATTCTCCGACCACTTAACGACATTCCCAAAATGGACATCTGGACGCACATCATGTGCAAGCTCCTTGGTTTTGCCAGTCAGCAAAAGACCGATGATCAGATTGGTTACGTGGAGTACCGCGACAACAACTTTCACATTGCCACACTCCGCAAAGGTAAAGTCTGTCTTGGGACACACGGCACAACCAGCAGTTTCCTGCATGAGTCCGTCGATGAGTTGGGGCCCACCTGTTATTGCGGTCGCAAGGGATGTCTTGCTCATCTGCTCGAATCCGGTTGCCAGGTCGATCCCAGACTTCTTGCCAACACGTTTATCCAGATCGTCAATCGCATCCGCGTCAGCACCCTTGCCATGGAATGGGATGGTGCGCGTGAATGGCTACAGATCAAACTCGAAGAATCAGGCTACAACACCCACTGGATCGACGACGGCAAGGCAATGGTTCTCGACGGCCTTCATATTCTCACCGCACAGGAAGCACTCACCCAGAAACTCGCTTATCTGAGCAAATCCAGCAAAACCGCTCAAGTCAAAGGTGCAAAATGAATCAGTCGACATACAAACGTGGTTTTACCCTGATCGAACTTCTGGTGGTGATCTCCATTATCGCCCTGCTCATTGCGATCCTGTTACCTGCGTTGAGTAAAGCGCGTGAAGCAAGTCGCCGCATCACCTGCGCCAACACCATGCATCAGATTGGTCTTGCCACAAGTATGTATGCCAACGACTTTGAAGAACACCTGCCTGTCGCGGTGGATGTGAATGTTTCAAGCAGTTACCGCTGGGCACGCTTGTTAATTTATTACTTTAATTCCCAGGCCGGTTATGGCTCAGCCAATGCAGCGAATATCTGCGCTCAAACACGCCTGTTCCAATGCGCCAGTGGCCCGACGACTCCACCGCTGAGTTCAGCAACCAACAATCCGATTGATGTCACGCGATGCGATTACGGCTGGACACGACAGGTTGCTGTCGGTGGGGATATGGTGGTGAGTAAAGTCCAAACCTACCGTATCTCGCAAATTCAAAAAGCAGGACTCACGCTCATCAGCGGTGACAACTGGAATGCGTACAACAACGTCCGCTACGAACCGCGAACGATGGGCGTCAGCGGTTCAGAGATCAAAGACTGGCATAGTAATGAAGGCTTGAACATGCTCTTTGTGGACTTCCATGCCAGCTTCACTCAAAAGCAGGACATCCAACTCCCAGGCATGATCACGGGAAGATATCTCTACACCATGCCCTGATCTGAATCAATCCGACGAGTAAAAGAATCATGGCGTTTGCTTCAATGTCACTGCGCCATTTTGTAACCCCATGCAGGAATCAACACACCGATGTCACGCACATATCCCATCAATCAACTTGGCAAGATCGCATTCACAGGCTTTATGCTGATGATGTTCACACCAATCGCACATGCGCAAATCACACTACACAGACAATCGTTTCTGTTTAACTCCGGGCAGCCAATCAAACTCATGCTGCAATGCAAACAAGCTGAGGCTTCGACGAATGATGCACAGTTTGTGTGTCTGCTGACCCCGTATGGCAAGACAAACACAACGACAACACAACATTCAATTTCCAATCTCACCACCGCTGCACATGCGTATGAACTCGAACTTCCAAGTCAGGCAGAAGGTCTGTACAACCTGCAAATCCAACTGATCGTGAAAGGTAAACAAGTCAGCGAGAAAACCATCAGCATTGGCGTTCTGCCCCAAGCCCAAGCCAAGGCCGTCAAGCCCGAGTCTGCGTTTGGGACGGTCGCGCATCTGAATCGCATGAAGCCTGACGAACTACGTGCCACAGTCAAAAACATGTCACGCATTGGTATCCGCTGGGCGCGTGAAGGCTTTATCTGGAGTGATATCCAACCCACCCCAGACGGCCCCATGCAGTGGGAACACTACGATCAGATGATCGATACCTGCGAAGAATTCGGCATCACCGTCCTGCCTGTCCTGGCCTACAGCACCAAGTGGGCAGCGCAATATCCCCCCAAAGATATCAACTCAAAAAACCAACGCTCCGAAGCCATGCCCCGCCTCGATGCCTGGCAGAACTTCGCCCGCGCGAGCGTCGAGCGTTACAAAGACCGCATCAAACACTGGGAAATCTGGAACGAACCCAACTCCACCACCTTCATGAAAGTTGCCGATCGCACCAAGCAGGCACAAGACTATGCACAGCTATTGGCAACGGCACATCAGACTATCAAGCAACACGATCCCAAGGCACAGATCATTATCGGCGGCTTCACGCCCAAACACTGGCTGCCCAAGGTCCCCTATCTCCATGAAGCCAACTTCATGAAAGCGATCTACGCACACCAACCCCGCCCCTTTGATATCCTCGGCTATCACCCTTACACCGCACCGCACACCGACACGACCAATGCTGCGACCGTCAAAAAGTACTTCAAACTTGCCAGCTTCTGTTGGGATGTCAGCATGGAGAAGAAAGGCCAATTGCCGGCAACATGGATGACGGAGTTCGGCACGCCCACCATGCCGTTCATGACCGAAGACCGCGCTGCCCAATACATGGCTGTTTTGTATGTCACTGCGATGGCTGATGGCAGAGTTGCCAAGAATTTCTGGTACGACTTTCAAAACGATGGCCCCAAGTCCGACAACAAGGAACACAACTTCGGACTCCTGCGTTTCGATGGCACGCCCAAACCCGGATACTTTGCGTATCGCAATCTCACTTCAATGCTAGAAGACGCGCAATTTCAAAGTTCCACAGATCACGGTCAATGGATCGAACATCGCTTTACGCGTGCAGGAAAGAACTTCAGCGTGATTTGGTGTCACGAAGATTCGCAACTCACCATTGCATTGCCCGTCAAGGCATCATCCTGTGAGGTCATCAATGTCATTGGGCAAAGCCAACGTATTGAAACAAGCAAGGGTCAACTGCAATTGATGATCACGCAAAGTCCGCTGTTTGTTCTGCAGTGAGATATGCACTGGGAGTCATGCAATAGAACGCATCGTGAATGGATCAACACACTTCGTCATTCCCGCGATGGCGGGAGTGACCGATCGTGAAAATCAATGATTTATTGCATTTTTCACTCAAATGTAGCGTCTGGCGCGCTTATGTCTGCGTGCGTCATCAATGAAAGACCCATTCAATAGCTGTGTATGAAAACCCTGCTGCTCGGGGTATGTTTCGAGCATCGTTTGTTCGGAACTAGCCCATCACCAGGAGCAACAGGATGAAGACTGATTCTACCATGTACGTCGGCCTTGACTATCACCAATCGAGCATTCAACTGTGTGTGATGGATGCTGCGGGCAAGACGCTGCTCAATCGCAAGTGCGACAACGATCTGCTGGCGTTGACACGACATCTGCCTAAGGGCGTGAAGGTGCAGGCGACGATCGAAGCGATGCCCGGCAGCGCGGATCTGGCTGAAGCCCTTTGCAGGCAACCGGGCTGGTCGGTGCATCTGGCTCATGCTCAGCACGTGGCCCGGATGAAGCGGACACGCGAGAAGACCGACCGCAGTGATGCTTACGTGCTGGCGGATTTGACGCGCGTGGGTTACGTGCAAAAGGTGTGGCTGCCGCCCCAATCGGTGCGCGAGTTGCGACGGTTGGTCAGCCATCGATTGCAGTTGGTGGATCGTGCCAAGGCGTTGAAGCTGCGCGTGGGCAGTTTGCTGCGCGATCACCGGGTGAAGCTGGCAGGGACGAGATGGAGCAAGCCATGGCTTTTGGCGTTGGCTCAAACCGTTGCGTCGTTGCCTGCTGACAGTGCGTGGATCATCAGTGAGCAACTTGACGAACTGGCGCATCTGAGCATGCGGATCAAGGCGGCTGATGCGCGGCTCAAAGAAGTGACGGCCCAGGACACGTTAACCGGACACCTGCTGGCTCAGGCGGGCGTGGGATTGATCACGGCCACGGCATTGCGTGCAGCAATCGGACGATTTGATCGGTTTAAAAACGGTAAGTCGCTTGCACGTTACTGCGGGCTCAGCCCACGCAACGCCTCGTCGGGCAGTCGTCAGAATCAAGGCGGTTTGGTGGATGATGCCAACAAGCGTCTTCGCAGTTTGCTCATCAAGTTGGCTTGGCGACTGATGCGGGCCTCCGGGGGTTCCGGGGGGCGTTGGAAAGCGATGGCTTGTCGTTTGCGTGACCGTGGCAAAGCATCGTGTCTGATCGCTGCAGCGGTGGCCAATCGTTGGGTGCGTCAGTTGCATCACCAGTTGGTTGAGGTGATCGACGATGCCAACGTGACGAGGCAAGTGCCTGCAACGATGTGACGAATTGGAAGTGACGGCAAGGATGTGAGAGGCCGTGTGCTGCCCCTTTGGATATCGATCATGAGCTCGACTCGCGGCTGGGCTTGATGCTCGCTAATAGCTGGGGCAGTGATCGAAATCTCGCAACCACCCACATGGGCTAGCCAATGCGATGCTCGAATAGAAGCTTGGGACGCGGCAGGCGGTCGAACACAAAAATTGTCATCGGAAGAAAAAAACTTGACAGCAGCAGGCTTTTCATAGAAGCCGCGAGCTGACAGCGCACGCGTCACACGTCCACGCGACACTTGAGTGAAAAATGCAATAAAACACACAGCGCCATTTACTTTTTGGCCAACTGCTGTTTCTTATCTTCCTCGACAAGCTTCATGAGTTTACCTGCAAGGTCGACACCTTTGCTGGCCACTTCGATGCTGCCCTTGGTACTTTCGATTGAAAGTCGGGTAGACCCTTCCGCCACGTCGAATGCCAGGCCTGTGAGTTCACGTGCGACCTTAATCGAGCCGACCACCATGGAGACACAGCCGGTTGAAGTCATGGCGATGGCGATGAGAAATGTCAGTGCAAAGATCCGTTTGAGTTGCTGCATCATGCCTCCAGTGTGAGGATTACGACAACTGCCATTGTCGCGTGAGTCACTGGATTAACGAATACGAAACGGACAGATGCAAGCGGGATGTGTGAAAATAGGCAATTTTCGGCTTATCGGATGTAGGTTCAGTTAAAGCCGCTACTCTCCTGAGTAGCGGGTTGTTTCATTGCGATATCGATTGATTACAAGGCAACCCGTGACACAGGAGTGTCACGGCTTTGAGATTACAATGACGCATCTGTGCTCGAAAATCTCAAGACACCGCAGCAGCGGGTTTGTTCTCGGCCTGCGGCTTGTCGGTCGGATACTTGATGCGGCCGTGATAGATGGCGCAGAGCATACGCGTGATGGCGTTCTCGATGGCATGCAGTTCCTTGAGGGTCATGTTGCTCTGATCGAACTGGCCGTCCATCAGACGTTTCATCGCTATGGTGTGGACCAACTGTTCCAAACGCACAGGCGTCGGCTCAGCCAATGTCCGGCTGGCGCCTTCGAGTGCATCACAGAGCATGAGGATCGCCTGCTCACGGGATTGAGGCTTGGGACCGGGGTAACGGAATTCAAACTCCGCTGGCGCCGGCGAATTTTCCGCTGCGTTTTGTTGCTTGGCTGCGTGATAGAAGTATTCGACGAGTGTCGTGCCGTGATGCGTTTCGATGAAACCACGGACCGCAACGGGCAAGCCGAACTCGCGGGCCATCTCGATGCCGTCTTTGACGTGGCCGACGATGATCAGCAGACTCATCGCAGGTGAAAGCTTATTGTGTTTGTTGGGACCGCCGCCCTGATTTTCGACGAAGTAGGACGGCTTATTCATCTTGCCGATGTCATGGAACATGGCACCGACGCGACATAACAAACCGTTGGCACCGATCGATTCGGCGGCGGCTTCGGCCATGTCGGCAATACGCAGTGAGTGCTGGAAAGTGCCCGGCGCTTCCTCTGCCATACGGATCAAAAGCGGGTGCGATGCATCGTTGAGTTCACGCAGGGTCATGCTCGTGGTCACGCGGAACATGCGTTCGACGGCAGGCAGAATGCCCTGAACCACGATCCCGGCAAACAAACCGACGAACACCAGAATCGCCGGGTCACGCCAGATGTAATCCAGGTCTTTCCAGACCGCCAGATCGCTGGAACCGAGCTTGGCGAAGACACAGGCCGCTGCCATACACACGCCCGACCAGAAGCCGATGATTGCCAGACGCGAACGGGTTCGCACGTCATCGAGAAAGCCTGCAACCGCACCAACACCACAAAGCGTCACCACCGCAAACTCCGTGGAAAGATTCAGGCTGAGCATGACGATAAGGGTATGCGAAGCACCCATGGCCAAGGCAAATCGCTGGTCATAGCTGATGGCAAGGATCATCGTCGCCATCAATGTCGGGAGGACCGCTGTGGCATACAGGTAATTGGGGACATTGATCACACCCATGATCGCCATCGCCTGACAACCCAGAACCAACACCGTCAAGGCAAGGCCACGCATCGGATTGACCGCAATGCGACGGGCAAAGCCGATGATGTACACCCACATCGCAAGACTCACCACCAGCAACATGCCCACGCGTCCGACGAGCATGGCAAGCGAAATGCTGAACATGCCCACCAGTGACTGGTCGGAGATGCTTTGCAGGTATGCCTTGTTTTCCAACTCGATGAGCAGGACATCCTGACTCTTGAGAATGGTGCCCGCCTGGATCATCACCGTGTCAGGCGTGTAGGTGAGTTTGGCTTCTTCGACACGTTTATAGGCATTTTCCTTACGCTTGGTCGTGGTCTCATTGTCGAGCGTGTACGTCGGGGCGATGCGGTCATTAATGACAGAGATCACCGCCTGACGGATGGATGCAGGGAATTCGGTTTGGACCAGCTTGCGGACATCACTGCGGAAGCGGTTGGATTCGTTGGTCGAGTAAAACCGGTCATCACCATCACTGAGACTGTAGCCGTTGGAGTTAGTGCGTGGCAGTTCGTTGTAGACCGGATGCTGAATGTAGATGGTTGACGAGAACGTCCCCCCACTGGTCTCAGCTTCCATGCGTTCGGGCGAGATCATGGCAAGGCCGGCAATGCGACCGAGCAATCGCTCCACCTTTTTGGTCCATTCGGTTCGTGAGCTTTCGTCTTCAGCAGCCTTTTTGAGTTCTTCCAGTGCACGGTTATCAATGGACAGATGATCGCGGTAGTCACTTGGGATCTGCTGGGGGGTGTCGTAATCTTTGCCGATGTTCAGCAGGCCTTTGAGATCCTTCCGGATATTCTCAAAAAAAGCATCGTTGAGTTTGTAGACCGATGGTTCGCGGTCGCGGGCATTCTGGCGTCGGATTTCAGTTTTGCGTTCGTCGATGGCTTTGAATTCAACACGCGGGACGATGGGCTGGGTGACGAGATCACCGACGACATACTGATCCCGGCGGTCAGCCATGTGAATGAGGATGCCACCGACAATGGTGGTGATGCAGGCATAGAGCAATGCCCACCAGACAAAGCGTTCATTGAGAAATGACCGCCAAGTTGCCTTGGGCCTACGGACATTCCGCCGGACGTTGCCTCTTCTTGCGGTTGTGTTGCTTTTGCCAGCTGGCATGCATCTACTTTCAAAAAACACACGGTTCATTACCGCAGTGGACCGCTAAGGCCACATTTTACCGATTCGGGGCCACAAAACATCCCTAATTGGCTATCGACCAGATCATCAGGCCGGACAAATGCGCTTAACTATTGAATTGGACATTACCTGTCAGAATCGACATTTTCGTCAAAATCGGCAATTTTATCCGGACGCTGACGCTTTTTGTCGGTCTTGTCGTACGCTTCGACGATCCGCTGGACCAGGCTGTGACGCACGATGTCGGCCTTATCCAGCGTCGCAAAGGCAATGCCACGGGTGTATCGCAGACGGTAAACCGCATCGACAAGGCCCGAATCGCGCGGGTCATCAAGGTCCGTCTGAGACGTATCGCCGGTGACCACCATCTTGCTGCCATGGCCCAGCCGCGTGAGGAACATCATCATCTGACTCTTGGTGGTGTTCTGGGCTTCGTCAAGAATGATCATCGCATCGTTGAGTGTTCGACCACGCATGAATGCCAATGGCACGATCTCAATGACATCACTTGCCATCAACCGCGCAACCTGATCAAACTCCATCATGTCATGCAAACCGTCAAGCAGCGGACGCAGATACGGGTTGACCTTCTCCTGCATGGTGCCCGGCAAAAAGCCAAGCCGCTCCCCCGCTTCCACCGCAGGACGAACCAACACGAGTTTGCGCACCACGCCGCGCTTAAGCAGTGACACCGCTGCCGCGACGGCGAGGTACGTCTTACCCGTTCCCGCAGGTCCGCAGCAGAATGTCAGATCATGATCGAGCACAGCCTGGAGATAAGATTTTTGTCCCGGCGTTGCAGGCTTGATCCGACGGTCACGCAGGTAGACACTCAGCCCACTGTCCACGCTGATGGGTTCACGCGAACCATCGGTCTGCGCCATGCCGTTGCGTGTGGTCAGTTGAAGCTGTTCACTGGTTGCAATGAGTTCAAGCAGATGTTGCCGAGAGATGGGCTTATTCTGCTTGGCAGCATCGGAGAGTTTGTTAAGCACATGCGCAGCACGTCCGACCGCATCGGGTTCGCCGCTGAGTTTAAGCGTCTCATCGCGCGAAGCGATCCGCACATTGAGCGCTTCACGAATCAGCTTGAGATTGATCTCACCTGCCCCGGTCATCGTGAACCGCTGGGCGCCTTGGGGTAATGCTATCGTCAGTTCCAAAAAAACAATCCTCTTTCATGGCGTCACAAAGCCGTCATGCAATGCATGCAACGGGACCGGATATTGTACCGTGAATAAAGTCGGCTGACAGTTTTCGCTACGAATATCAGTCAATCTCGCTACAATCATGCCATGCCAAACTCGCCCGTCATCATGCTTACTCTCATCGTGTACGCCCTCTGTTTTGTGGGTTGTCAATCGGCGGACACCCCGATTCTGATCATGCCCGGCATTGAGGTCACCGATCAGAACGCCAGTCAGGCGACGTTCAATCATCCCATCAGTCGCCTGGATTATGACCTGTGGCGTGCAGCCAAAGTCGACGGATGGGCGATGCCGTATCCCATCAAACCGGATGACGACGGACACTATCGTGGTAAAGGCATGATGCCCGACGGACGCCCACTGATTGTTGATGCATGGCCGACTGACAATGAGAAACAGAGCTTTATCGCTGAGGTGAAAATCGGACACCTTGGCGATCAACCCAAACAGCGTTTTTATCTGAGCAATCTCCAACGGATTCTCAAAGGCAAGCCCATGCCCAAACGCGGTCTGAATTTCACCAAAGATGATGTGGTAAAACCGATCCCCAATGGCGATACAACACCGTAAAAGATGATCGCGCTAAACCGCAAGCGGTTGATCGGATCACTTGACGAACTGCGGCCAGAGGCGTTCGATTTGATGTCGCGGTGCGGGGATGAGCATGCGACCGCCTGCAAGAACACGCTTGATGATCTGGCCATTGGCTTGATAGTCGGTGACCTGTTCCTGAATGTCTTCTGGAGACAACCGGGAATAAACGCGATACTTGCCCCCTGCCAAATGCTCCAGCCGTTCGGTTCGGAATGAGACCTTGCCCTTGTTGGGATGGTAGGCATAAAAGCCCCATTGACCATCAGGTTGATCAGCCAGCATCATCGGCAACAAATACAAGTCCACCTGCGTGAGATATCCTTTGGGGGGCATGTCCCATGTGTAATTGCGGTCACTGGTGGGCTGGCGTCGATTGAGTTGAATCTTGCCATTGGAGAGTAAGCCCGTTTCGACCCATGTGTTCTGCATGTCGATGGGGATTTGCTGAGCATCGAATTTGAGTTGCTGTTGGTCACGCAATTTAAACTGCGTGATCTTGCGCGGATCACGTGGGCGTTCGGTGGTTCGGATGGACCAGATTTCTTCATCACGTTCCGTGGAGACATAGCTGGTGTTAATCGAATCGTAGAGCGTATTGCCCAACTGAATCCGCGCCATCACTTCGATTTTAAACCCCATGCGTTCCATGGCATTGTTGTTGGCGATCTCACGCCCATCGAGTTTGCCATAGGCTTGGCGGATACGCATGTAACCAATATCACGATCACCCTCGACGAATCGGAACCACTGCTCGGGGATCAATTGGTCCTTGAGTTTTTCAAACTGGAGTTTTGCCAGCAATTCATGACCGGCATCAAGCAATGTCTCACGCTTGGCAACCAACTCACGTGGATCGGTCATCTTCAAGCTGGCAATGACGGCCTTGTAAACCGGATTGGCTAAATCATACTTGGCTTTGGGCGTCTCAAGCTGAAAAAGCACAAACACCTTCGGCGAGATTTGCACAAACGTCTGAGCGGTCACCCAGGGCCCCTGCTTGGTCTGAGGCAGGTAGAAGTACAACGCCAACTGCTTGTAATCGTTGACCGTTGCAATGTCATCCTTAAGCGCATTGGCTGAGGGGTAGGCGACGGTCATCTGTTCGATGGCCAATTCCTGCACCTGCGCCAGCGTCATCTCGGTATCGGTTTCCTTGATGAACAGGTGAATGCCATAGCCGTCCCGCGTGGTGATCCGGGCAATGGCATCATCGACACTGAGCTTGTTCACATTGGCGTTGAGTGGTGGCAAAATGGAAATGCCATAGGAATATTCCTGCCAACGCTGATTATCCAACAGTGCACTTTGCTGAGCCTGCAAAGGACAGACGCCAAGCAACAGTGCAACCAACAAGATGACATTAACGAGCAGTCGATTCATGATCTTTGATCCATTGTGCAATCGCATTCTGGTGACCCGGCCATTGATTGTACACTTGATTGACATCCACGCGTTGCACTCTCAGCGATAATGTGCTGCTCTGCCCTGCTTCAAAATCAAATCCGTCAAGCGATTGGAAATGCCCCTGCTCATCAAAGCGGTAAATGTTGGTATCCAGACACACGACTGGACGCCGCAGCAGGCGGTAACCCAGCGTGGTCTTCTCCAGTCGGACCCAATGCAGGATCGGCGGAGATGCAGTGTAGGCCGTGCGGACCAGTAACCATTGATCGAGCCAGCCCTGTTGGGTAAACCAATCCACCGGCCAGAAGTCCTCATTGATCGGCCAGGGAATGTCCGCAGCGTTTTCATCCGTATAGCCAAGCACGTTTGATTCACAGACGATTTTGCCATCCGACATTTTCATTGACCGGAGTGTGTCTTTGCCTTCAGCAATCTTTTCCTGAGTCGATGAATGATAAGTCTGTTTGTCAAAATCCACTTCCCAGAAACGATCGATCTTCGAATCACCCTTGGCAGACGGGAAGACGACATGCACGAAGCTGCTTGCCAGATCATCCGACTCACGTTTGATGGATTCGAGTTGGTAACCGACAAGTTGATCAGCCATGTGGATGGTGTAGACATTAAGCTCATCGTCAATCACTTCTTTCAAGTGTTGCGGAGCATAGGCCACCCATTGCTTGCCACGTTCGATGGCAGACATCTGTTCCGCCAAGGCATCGGGCGTTTGAGCCAACATCGCTGCAATGTTCGGCAGGTATTCATCAACACGTTGAACCGAATCCACTTCGCCGGTTACTTCGATGACCAATGCAGCCTGACCGTGCGGCTCGATGATGTGCACCTGTCGCGACAACGGTTCAGGTCCCACACCATAATCTTTGTCCGTCGGATACTGCAGGCGATGCCAGGTCGTGTTGGCATGTCCATCGACCTTGATCAGTTCCTTGTCGCTGGGTTTGCGTTTCATCGTCCCCTGAAACTGCCATGAGAGATACTGCTTGATCGTTGCATCATCCAGACTCACCGACCGGGCAACACGGATCACACAGAAACCATCCATTGAATCGGGATACAAAAGCACGACGCCCGGTGCTTGCGTATCACAGGTCGCATACCAATCCGAGAGATTGGCTGAATAACCCAACTGTCGCTGGCGACAGGCGTCGGGCGTGGTCAACTCAAAACGGTTGTCCTGGGCAAGCAATGCGATGGCAGTTTGGACCTTGTCAAAACGAGCTAACGCTGCCGAGTTCATGGCTTGACCGGGTGTGGCGCGGCGGGTGTAAAACACCCAGTAACTCCGGCCGTCATGTGTCCAGATGAGCAGATGATGCAAGACGGGTACACCATCGGTTCGACTGATGGCAAGCAGACGCCGTTGCATGCGATTGCCTTGGCGTGATGCCCATTGATGAGCAACACTCAATGACGAGACATCCGCAGTACCAATGGCATGACGGATGGCCGCATAGATCACGGCCTGCGGTCCCTGTGTTTGGCCTGCATCCAATTCAAAGACGTGAAGTTTGGTGTCTTTCTGACGAACATCAATGAAGTGAGACTCGTGTCGCACGCCGGGCACATCGCTGGTTTGAACGGGCGACTGAGGTTGCCAATCTTCGGGCAACTGTAAATCCAGCGTGTCAACCGCGTGGTGTTTGAGTTGATCGAGTTTTTCCTTGAGATCAAAATCAGGCTCGAATCGGTCTTCGGAAATGCCTGCGCGATAGTGACTGAGCCACTGGGCAGCAACCAGCGATAAAATCAAAACCAGGAGCATCGCACCTGCAACGGTCCGATGCTCCTGGCGGGTCGAAGTTGAAGTTGTTTGTTTGCCCATGTCCGGCGCATGGTAGGTTGCCCGACCATGTGTTGCAATATCATCCCGCGTCGACACGACGCGGCTCGTCTGATTTACGCGGCTTTGGCATAGATGGGTACGTCACTGATTCGACGCGCCATCACGTAGCTTAATTCCATGCCGGTGGTTTTGATCGGGCAGTATTCCTGAATGAAACTCCGGGCACCGCGTGCCAATTGCAGACGCATGGCTGTGCTTCGCAGTGAGTCGACACACAGGTCCACCCAGTCACGATCGAGCTTGGGCATCAGCAGGTGTTCGCCGTGCTTGACGTTCAGATCACTGACGGAACTCGACGAGGTGATGACAGGTCGGGCCATCGCCATCGCCTGCAAAGTCGGCCAGACGGCCTGGGCGATTTCCTGTAACGAACTGACGACGACGGAGGCGCTGCTCAGACGACGTGCTGTTGCTGGAGACAAAGCCGGACCACTGCAGGTGAGTACCGCGTTGGGTACAGCCTGTTTGATGCGGGGCCAGATTTCCTCGGTAAACCAGCTCTTTGAACGCCAGAATGAACGGCTGCGCCAGTTGCCATGCAACACCACCTGCGGGAGTTCCGTTTGGATGTCGTTGAGAGGTAACTTGAAGTAACCCAGGTCCACGGCATCGGGCACGACGATCGAATGACAATGACGATCGACAAACGAATGCTGAGCCAACGGTGAGTTGATGGTCAGGATGTCCGCCCGACAGGCGATGTACTGTTCCATCTCCGAACGCTGCTGTGCGCGGTGCTGGTGCCAGAGTTGTCGGGTGTAGCTGTTGGACTTCTGTGCGATCAATTCGTGAGCCATGCTCAACGGTTGATAGAGATCACATACACGGACGTTGGCACGAACCCGTTCAGCCAAAGGCCAGAGTCCGGGGTGCATGCACATCACCGCATCAAAGCGATGATCCTTACGCATCAATCGGACTTGTCTGCGGAGCGCTGAGGTCATGCGGACCTGATCCGAGACATTGGGTGCGACCATGGACAAACCGCGGCCGAAGATTTCACGTCGTATTGGACAATCTTCCACGACGATGGTGTGTGTCTGGGAATTGACCTGTCGCCACTGGTTAAGGTGAACAGGTTCGTCCTTGATGCAAGCCAGGTGCACATCGTGTGTCTGACTTGCCAGTCGAAGCATTTGCCAGGCCCGGGCCCGATCGGCAGTACCCATCGGGTCTGGGACGCAGTGGCTGAGCATGAGCAACGCCGGACGTTTATTCCCGGCCGTTGCTCCGATCAGTGGCAATTGCTCAAGGGAGCTTAAATCCTTGAGACTTTCCGGTGACGGGTTCTCCCCTCCGCCCCGTGTTGCTGCTGCCTGGCGAATTGTCTTTCTCCCAACCGCCCCGCTGCTGCCACTAGTTTGATTTGATGCCTGCATAACATGCACTCCGAATACAACGCAGGTTTAACGAACTATCCAACGAATACGCTAGTTTGATCAGGCCGCCTTGGCGTAGTAGCGGTATTGGTAGCGGTATCCGTAGCGGTAGTAGTAATACTGTCTGAAACTGCGTGAGTGGTCGGTGGCGATGACCCCTGCCACGGGTGCATGGTAGCTTTCCAGGGTGCGGATGGCCTGACGGATCAGCGTGCTGGGGGTCCGGCTCATGCGGGCGATGAGAATCACATCATCACTTTGCGAACCGAGGATACCAGCATCAGCCAACTCCACGACAGGTGGTGTGTCGATGATCACGTGATCGTATTCACGCTTGAGTTTCTTGATCATCGAAGACATCTGCGGGCTGGAGAGCAGTTGGACGGCTTCGTTGTTCACACGCGTCCCGGCGGGGAGCACGTGCAGACCGTTGGGGCCGACTTCCAGAAGTGCATCCTGGAAGGAAGCTTCACCACGCATCACACCGACCAGACCATATGACTGGGGCAGGTTCAAAAGTTTCTTGAACTGCGGCAGACGAAGGTCCGCTTCAATCACCAGCGTCTTGCGGTTATGCAGTTCGGACATGATCAGGCCCATGTTGAGGCTGGTGATCGTCTTGCCTTCCTGCGGCGTCGCGGAGGTAATGGTGTGGACAAGGTGTCGACGGTTTTCCCACTTGGCCAGCAAACCGGTGCGGATCGAGCGATACTCTTCGGCGATCACGCATGACGGATTGGTCAGACTCACCAGGCGTTCGTCCACGTCACTGTAATCCTCACGATTGACAGTCCGTTGGGCGGGCTTGGGCATCGGGGGCACGCTGATGTTCACAGACGGTGCTGCCGGTGCTGCCAGCGATGGGGTGGGTTGAGCCTGGGGCTGTTGTGGAGCCTGTGGGGCCTCGATGGACAGATTTTCAGAAGCCGGAGTCTGCTCGCCGGTGAACTTCAGGCCACCAGTTGGTGACGAAGTTGCATCGGCATGCTTGGCCGAATCCTTGGGTTCCTGCCCACCACGATTCAATGCGTCAAAGATGTAACCCATGATTACATATTCCCTGCTAGCGCGAGCCTTGGGGTCTCGCTGGTTGAAGAAACAAATTCGCTGTGTTTAAGACTCAGTGAAAGATCCGCAGCAACGGTTTGGATCATTGCCGGCGTGATTTCACGTTCTTTTTTCACACTTGCCAGAAGCATCGCACCATCACAGATGTAGTTGATCAGGCGGGGTACGCCGTGCGTGAGATGGAAGATAGCTTCAAGCGTTTTACCCGGGAAGCGGACCTGCAGATGCTGCGGGTCGATGCTTGCCAGACGGATACGATGGCCGATGTAGGCGGCGGTTTCCTGGATGTTCATCGGGCGAAGCGTCTTGACCATGGCCAAACGCTGGCGAAGCGAAGACATCTCAGGCTGCTGAAGTCGATGGATCAACTCCGGCTGGCCGACGAGCACCACCTGAACAAGCTTGGCGCGGTTGGTGTCGTAGTTACTGAGCATGCGAAGCTCTTCGAGCGCACTGTCGGACATCGTGTGCGCTTCGTCCACGAGCAGGACCACCGGCTCACCGGTTGCATACTGTTCATGCAGGAAGGTGAAGACCTTCTCAAGCAGAATCGCATGGTCGTCCAGTGCGTGGTAGGTCACTTCCACAGCCCGGAGAATCTGGCGAAGCAGTTGCTTGCCGTCTTCGTGCCCGTGGAGGATCGGGACGATTCGCGAGCTGTCTGAACAGCGACTGATCATCGTCCGTCCGACCGTGGTCTTACCCGTCCCCACCGGCCCGGTCACACACACGTAGCCTTTACGCATGCGGATCGTGTACTCAATGGCGGCGAGTGCCTCGCGGTGTTCCTCGCTCCCGAAGAAGAATCGCGGGTCAGGCGTATTCTCAAAGGGCAAGGTTTTGAGGTTGAAAAATGCGTCGTACATCTCGAGTTTCCCTTAACTCTTGGTGTTAGTCAGACTGGCGGGCATCAACACTTGCTTTGGCGTCTTTCGCACTTGTGTTCAGTTGCTGCTGGAGCATCTCCATCGGATCGTTCTGGATCACGTCTGTGTTCGGGTTGTTCTGCAGGTTCATGTACAGGACACTGACCAGGGTCACCAGGACGGTTGTCATGGCAACGGCATTGAGCGGGTACAGGACCATGTTGCGAACCTTACGCATCCGACGATGCTGCACCGAGACGATCTCACTAACTTCACCAAGCAGAGGCAGGTGAAGCGAGTTGGAGAGTTGTTCACCGTCGTGGAAGGTTTCATCCGTACGATGAGCAAAGAGCAGACTGATGGCACCACTGATCAGGCCCAGCCCCATCGCGGAGATGAGAATCTGGAACATGTTCGGGGCCACCGGGCGTGTCAACTCGGTACACGGGCGGATGAAGGCCAGTTGAACACCGCGGTTGCCATCTTCAGCACTGCGGGCCATCTGGACACGGCGGAGGTTTTCTTCCCAGAACTGCAGTTCACGCTGCAATTGATCCATCTGGCGGGTGATCTTGCGATACTGCGAACGGATCGGGAAGAGTTCAGAAGCTTTCATATCAAGCTGCTGGCGACGTTCGGTCACCTGGTTGAGTTCAGCTTCGATGGCATCGTATTGCGTCTGTGCCTGCGTCAAGGCCAGCTTCAGTTCGTCAAAGCGATTGTTGCTGGCAATAGTCTTGCGGGTGACCACTTCGGTTTCGGTGTTGCCGATGACCTGCTGCACCTGTGCGATCTGAACCTGAAGGTCCTGAACCTGTGGGTGACGGTCAGTCATCTTGTTGACCACGACGGCTGTGCGGTACTCATTCTGAAGATCGCGAAGCTTGGCTTCCAGGCGGATCAACTCGGGGTTACGTTCCTTCACCAGTGAGTTGATGGTCTGAGAAGTCGATGCCAGGGCTTGCTTGCAGGCGTCCTTCTGATTCTTGGCGATGTTGAGTTGACGGGTCAGGTCAGCAACGCGTTCATCAAGCTGCGTCTGGATCATGCTGATGCTGTTGGGTGAATCAGGCAGCAACTCGGCATACTTGATTTCGTAGGTCAGCTTCTGGTTTTCCAGTGTTTCAATCTTGATGCGGGTGCGATCGACTTCGTCATAGAAGAAGCTCTGTGTGTCTTCAAGTCCCTTGGCAATCTGCTCACGAGCCTGGTCGATGTAGTTGTGAACCAGTCGGTTGATCACCAGGCGGCTGAGGATCGGATCGGTGCCGATGTATTTGACACTGATACGTTCGTGTTCCTGCGTGGCGATCTCAAACTGGACCTGTAACTTGCGAGCCATGTCGCGACGGAGTTCAGCGAGATTCACATCCTGGCCACCGTTTTCGACCATCATGGCCACGAAGGGCTTGACGTCATCAATGGCCTTGTCCAGACTCACGCCGTTGGTCAGCTCCTGCTTGATGCTGGTGGTATGCTGATCGTAGGTCTTCTGCCCGCTACCGACCATGATTGAAGCGAGGACTTGATCGGTGCGACGATCGAAGACGGCTTCAGCCTGGTACTTGCGAGGCAGCAGCAGCGAGAGCGCCAAGACGGCTGCACTGACAATAAACAGTGGGAAGATGAACCGCCATTTGTAACGCAGGAGGATAAACCATGCGTCGACTAAGGCTTTAGCTTGGTTATTTGAGCGACTCATGTGAACGACTTCCTTCCGATTTTGAGTTCACGTTCGTACGTGTCAATCACTTCGACTTCAACAAAACACTTCAGGTAACCCGTTAACGTGCGTTCTCTGGGCCACCCCGGTACGGATAACCCGAAAGGTCGGTGCCGATGCTTGCAGGGCCGGCAACCGTCTGTGCTGCGGGTTGGATTGGGAGTAACAACTGCTGTAAGGCAAGACCGACTGCGGCAAAACCGTTGGCAGGCACATACAGGATGTCACCTTCATTGAGCACGGCATCGAGTGTCGTATCGCCTTCTTTAACCATCTTGTCCAGGTCAATGGTCATGCGTTTGACCATCTCACCTTTGCCAGACGGACGCAGCACATGAATGCAGGTCGGGTCGGCCAGGCGTGACGGCTGAGCCATTGCCAGGGTTTGCAGAACCGTGTTGGCACCGTTGTAGGAGTATGCACCGGGACGGGCGACTTCACCGAACACAAAGATGCGTTTGGAATTAAAGCCCACCACGCGGAGACTCACATCAGCATCTTCGTAGTACTGAGAGGCAAGCTGTTGCAACTCGGTGCTGACCTGCTCGGGTGTCTTGCCTGCCACGAAGTGTGAGCCAAGCAAGGGAAGCGTGATGCGACCATCAGGGCGGATCTGCTCGGTGTGATTGGAAATTTCCGTCACACGCTTGGAGTAGATCGTAATCGTGTCAGGCGGCGCCAGGGTGTAGGCCTTGCTGGTGACCGTCGGACGCGGTGTGGTTACGAACGCCGAGTAATCAGTGTAGTTCGGCTGAGAGCAACCCACGAGCCCCAACAGGATGCCGATGAGAATCGGGCCTGCTGAAAGTGACGGACGCTTTTTGATAACGGTAAACTTCGACATCTTAATTTCCTCCTGACACTGTTTTTTACGATTACAGTGCGGCTTGATCCCAAACTTTCGGAAACGTCGCCAGCAGCAGCTTCAGATCGCTGAGCACGCTACGGTGACGCAGGTATCGCAAATCAAAGGCAACTTTCCGACGGGCACCCGCCAGATCGTTGGTGTAACCATGTTTGACCTGGGCAAGACCCGTCAGGCCCGGACGACCTGCCAGGCGGCGTTCAATGCCCGGGATATCCTTACGCAGTTGTTCAAACATCTCAGGGCGTTCGGGGCGAGGTCCGACCAGGCTCATATCACCCTTGAGAATGTTCCAGAGCTGGGGTAATTCATCGACGTGTGAACGACGCATGATGTTGCAACCAAAGAGCACACGCGGGTCACGCTTGGAGGCCCACTGGGCGCTACCGGGTTTTTCAGCGTTCATCCCCATCGTGCGGAACTTGTAAATCTTGAACAGCCAGCCGTCGGTTCCCACACGCCATTGCGAGTAGAACACCGGGCCCCCATCCACCAGGCGAATCCATAGAGCACAGAAAGCAAGCACAGGCAGGAGAACAAGAATGCCAACCGCAGAGCCGCAGATATCAATCAGACGCTTGCACGTCTCAAAGAACATGCCGGGGCTTTGCAGCGATCGGTTGCTTAGACTCAGGGGCTGACTGGTTTTCATTGCTCGAAAAACTCCACATTTGCATCTGTGACATTGACAACTCTGTCAACGGACTAGGATCAGGTATCGTCGCAATGATTAGGTCACTTAAGCCAACTTTTCATTTTGTGACGTTTGTAACGACAAAAATATTTATGAGACTTGCACCGCAATCCCCTGAACATTGCCATCGCACAAGCGTTCGTCAGTCATTTAGCCCCCCTGTCTTCTGGCCGATAGTCTTGGAGGTACTTGTTATAGAGACGTGGTGATCTGCCTATGCAGAATCAGGAAACACCGAATGTCTGATAAAAAACGCATCCAGATGATCTCAGGTCTGACACCTGCTGTTGAGGGGGAGCCGCAACGTCGTCCAACCGACCTGCTGAGTCTCGGGCCCATCTCCAGCAAAGCATCCAAGCCCTGGAATCCGGACTGGACCATCTACCAATTAGCCCGTCAGCATTATTTACCCGACACCAATCAACAACTTTTTGTCTTCGCCTGTGGTCAAGGTGACGTTGCCATCCGTTTGGCAATGCTTGGGTACGACGTCTATGCCAGCGACCCCGATCCTACCAACATCGATTGGGCCAAAGAGTCCGCCCTGCAGCATGGTGTTGCCTCCCATTGCCAATTCGCACATATGTCGAATGAAGTCATCCAATATGACGATCAACGCTTTGATCTGATCATCAGCCTTGATGCACTCAAAACGTCCGATATCACGCAAACCGTCAACCAACTGCATCGCATTCTCAAAGACGGTGGCTTGGCTATGTTCAAGGAACAGGTCATCACCCCACTGGACAAAGCAGCCAACGTGGCAACTGCGTTAACCGATTCGGACCTTCAGTTGCTTGAGTCCACCTTCGATGACATGCAGGTCCAGCGGTTTACCATTCTCAGTCGACTGAATCACCTGATCCCACCATCCAGCCAATCCACGCGGACCGCGTTGCAGAAACTCGACCGCAAACTCCTGGACCTCTGCCCCCCCATGGCAAAGCTCGGGGCCACCGCTGTCATCACCTGTCATCGACATGCTCAGGGGCTGGGTGACGACATCCAGTTTGCTGCGTGACGCATGAACGATTCGAATCAAGCATCCCAAATCAAAAGACCATACACCGTCCAATAATCACCTGTTTTTTCAATGACAGGTGGGTTGTTGAAATGTGTTCATTTGGTTACGCTAATGGACATGAAGCGCATGGAGGCGCAAATTCTGATCCTGGACGGAGGCCTTATCCTGCTGAGTTTGACAGCCGGCTGTCGCACGATCTCCCTGAATCTCAAAAAGACACTGCCCCCACCGCCCAAAGAGACGGTCGTTGAGCCTGTGCAATCGGCATCCACGTACCAAACGCCCTCCGCCAATCAACAAACTCAAACCAGCCCACAGCAATCGCAAAGTACAGAACCGGCCCAGCCGCAACTCACCCATGACAAGGTGCTTCTCAGTCAGGCCAACACCTACATCATCAAAGGTGATCTCCAATCAGCGTTGGTCAAGTTTGAGCAGGCCATCGTGGAGAATCCCAAGCTGCTGCCAGCCTACATCGGGGCAGGTCGGATCTATCACGGCCAAGGTGACTACGCCTTAGCCGAAGCCAAATTCGAGGAAGCCACCCGCATCGCCCCCACCAGTTTCCAGGCACACTATTACCTGGGACTCATGCGACAGCTGCTTAAAAAATATCCCTTGGCCATCAAGGCGTTTCTCTACGCATTAGCGATCAATCCCGAAGACTTTGCGGCCAACCACAACCTGTCGATCTGTTATCTGCAGATCGGTCGTGCTGCTGAAGCCGCACCTTATGCACTCAAAGCAACCAGACTCAACAAGAACTCACAAGCTGCCTGGGCGAATCTCGGTTCGTCTTACAACGTGATGAGTCTTTATGAAAAAGCAATCCGTGCTTACCGCCAGGCCAATGAACTGGGGGAACCCACCGAGCCGATCCTGTTGGGTCTTGCTGAAGCACACATGCGGCTTGAGAACTTTGACCGCGCCAAGATCGTGCTCAAACAGGTCATCGCTGACTTCCCCTCTGCGGTGGCACATGAACGCATGGGTTACGCCTTGTTCAAGCAACGCAAGTACGACGATGCCATGCAACAATTCCGTGCTGCCCTGCTCTTTGATCCGGATGATACGGCATCACTCAACGGCCTGGGTGTCTGCATGATGACCAAGTACATTGCCAACGGACGCACTGTCCAACTCCAATGCGAACAGGCGCTCTCCGCCTGGCGTCGCAGCCTTGAGATCACGCCCAATCAACCCCAGATTACCAACCTGCTCCAATCCTTTGGCCAAGGTTAAGTCTCACGTAGCGAATCCAAGCAGTTTCCCAAGCAACCGCAACACAAGCCGTCAGATGAACAAAGCGAATCTGACAGACCAGAACACTTCAAACCATTAATCTCCATATCGTCTTTCATTTCGTCATTCCCGCGCAGGCGGGAATCCAGTGGCATTCAGTTGACGCTTGCAGTTGTCAATGGACTCCGCCTGCGCGGGAGTGACGGAAGATGAAGATATATTCTTGAAAATGACTCTACTGATCACGCTTGACGACACACCAATCAACCATATAAAAATCACCGACAAGCAAACCTGTCGGTGATTCGTTACGGGTATGATCCACAAGATCAAACCACAGTCTCGGATTATTTTCACTTGCAACTCATCGCGCCCACGTCGCCCCGACATCTTCACGATCCAACGGCTTTAAGCGCTGCAGCGTCATCTCACGCACACTGGCAGGACTCTGCTTAAGCAACGCAAACGCGTCCTCTGGCAAAGGCTGCTGATTGCCCGACACCAGTTTTTGCGTGATCTCCATGCCGGTGATGAGATTGTTCTTCCAGGTCAATTGTCCCTGTTTTTCCTGACGGAATGTGATCACGGCCAAGCCGGTTGGATCAATCACCGTATTGCCTTCAAGCAACGTCTCCGTCGGAACCACAAACGCCTTGGAAGTCTCCGGCTTGACGCCGATATCAAAGGGACTGCGACAGTTGATCAGCACGTTATCCCGGATCACACAATCCTTCACCGGCCAATACCCATGTAGCGGCCCTTCCGCAAAAGCATTGTTTAAAACGATGGCACCATAAAACTGCTCACCATTGAGATTCTCCATGTAATTGCCCTGAACGACATGACCTTCGCCAATCACACGGACCCCGCTGTTGAGTTCATGGCCGTCACCAATAAAGACGTTGTCGCGGACAATGCAGTTGTTGCCATGACGCAAAGTCATCTGACCTTTGCAATGAAGAAACGTGTTGTTTTCATAGACATTAAAGCAACTCTTGTTTGAGATGATTTCAATCTCACCATCGCATTTTTCAAAGAGGTTGCGATACACGCGGACATGCGCTGCCATCATCGATGTCTTGCTGTCACCAATGCGCATGATCTCCCAACCGTTCTTGTCCGTGCCCTTGGGGCGATTGGCAAAATAATTGTCATGAATTGCGTGCCCGACACCCTTAGCCGGGTTAAGCTCCGCATCATCAAGCCAAACCGTCAGCAGATTGTCTTCAACGATTTTGTTGGTGAATGTGCAGTGATCAATCTCGTGAAAACGCCCATGAATATAGACCCATTTGGCTTTGTGACCATCCCCGTTTTTATCGTGTATGCGCGTTTGCGTCAGACGACAATGTTCCGAGCCCCGCTCAAAACGGATCACCCAATCGCTCTTGATCGACCCGCCATTCAAGTCGAACCCACTGACCACCAGATGCGAACCTTCGATGAAGATTCGTGAGTTGCCGGTGAGAACCACCTTACCTGGCGTCTGGGCGCGGAGTGTGATGGGTTTATCCTTTTGTCCCTTATTTTGTGGGGCAAACTTGATATCCTCATCGGCATACGTGCCATCCGCCCAGACGATTTCGTCCCCTGCTTGAACCTGTTTACAAACTTCAGCCAGTTGCTTTGCAGAGTTGATCTGCCAGGTCTTCGCGCACGCCATGTTCACCAGGCAAGCCAACAAGAGTCCGCTAAATAACCAACCACGTGATGCTAACAACATCCTGTATCCTTCCAATGTTAAACCGAATCCCGACTCATCTGAGTAGCCGGTTCACTTGCGGACAGGGAATCCGATTTTAGCTTCTGCATTTGATTTTGTTTTCGGTATCCCAGGTAAACAAACAGCGAACCTATCCCGCCAACAAACACGGCAACAAAGCCGATTGCAAGACGGCCTTCCAGGGGATTGGGGAGTACCATCAGGAAACCAAGGAATACCCCCACCACGACAGCAAAGGTGCCGAGGATTTTGAGTTGTTCATGATCATTGCCTTCTCCGACTTCCTTTTCAAAGTCGATGGGCGTATGCATGTTGGTAAAGAAGGTTTCGACTTTCTGCTTGTACGCAGCGCTTGCTGTGAACCAGAACGGGACCGTGATCAAAAAGCCCAACGTCCCCAGCCCGACATTCCAGAAAAGCTTGTCCTGGAAGGCCCACGGTTCACTGAGCCAACCCCATGCTGCAAGCTCTTTACTGAAGAATCCCACGGTGGAACTGCACAGTGCAAAACACACGGAACACACGCACGACCACACCGGCGCCCGCTTGATGAAAATGCCAACGATCAACGGGACGCCCAACGGCATGGCCAAGAGCGTGCCGACATCAAGCATCAACTGAAAGACCCCCTTGCCTCCAGCGCGGGCAAAGTACAAAGCAAGACAGATAATACACAGACCGCAGGCAACACTCACCATCTTACCCATGAATAACAGCGACGTTCCGGTTCGAGGCGTCCAGCCAAAAAGCCTGCAAATCGTGGGATAAATGTCCTGTGTCACCACAGCTGCATTGCGGTTTAGACCACTGTCCATCGAACTCATCGTGGCAGACAACATCGCAACCACCATCATTCCCGTGAGTCCGGTGGGCAGAAGTTTGAGACTAATCACCGCATACGCTGCCTCGGATGGTTTGGTGATTGCCAACTCAGAAATTTCAGCATGGTAAAGCAGTCGCGCGACCATCGGTGGGACCAACCAGATAAACGCCCCCATGGCCATGAGGACCCCTGCCATTGCTGCTGCCTTGCGTGCTTCAAAACCGTCCTTCACTGCGAAATAGCGATAGGACGCATTAAGCGTGTTGTAATTCAGAACGTTCTTAAGGAGCATCGCTCCAGCCCACACCCATGTGAAGGAATGAGCGTCAAACATGCCGTCGGCGTTGATGACTTGGTAAGACGTCTGGAGTCCCTGCTCTTTGATCGCTGCACTAAAGCCATCGAACCCGCCAATCGCTTTGAGACTCAGATAGGCCATGAGGATGGTGATGGGCACGAGAATCAGGCATTGCAGAAAGTCCGTTGCCATGACCGCCCAACTGCCACCACTGGTTGAGTACAACAGCACGACGACGCCAACGACAATGATCACCCAGTTGATCGATTCGTCATAGCCAAGCACGGAAGAACAGAAAATCGCAAGACCATACAGCCACAACGCTGCATAGACGAGATTGGTTAACACATTAAACCAAGCGTAAAACTGCTGTGTTTTATGGCCAAAACGCTTTTCGATGACTTCAGGGACGGTGATCGCACGCAGTTGTCTGAACCACGGCGCGATGAACAAGGCACCGACGAAATAGGCGACCGCATTGGTCATGTAAATGATGAGCACACTCCAACCTGCGTCATAAGCAACACTGCTGGCGCCGGTGAATGTCCAGGCCGAGAAGCTGGTCATAAACGCGCTGGCACCGACCAGCCACCAGGTCCCCTTGCAACCGTTACGGAAGTAGTCGCTGGTGTCTTTATTCTGGCGACTGAGTACCGCTCCGACTGCAACCAGCAGAAGCATGTACGCACCGATCACCATCATGTCAATACTGGATATTGCAGGCATGATTCAAATCAATTTCTATTGGACACATCACGAATAATGTGTCCAAAATCTCAAGTCACTGAATTACTGATTGGCGGAGATGGCTTGTTTGGCGTGCTCAAAGGCAGCGCCCTTGAACAGATTCCATACATCACTGTTTTGGTTATGAGCCATGTGTAAGCCGTGGTAAATCTGCTTGTCACTCTTGATCACGTTGTAGGCTGCATACACCGACGTGGGTGCACAGACCGTGTCACAAAACCCCACGGACATGATGATGGGCGCCTTGATCCGACAGGCAAAGTTAATGGCATCGAAATAGCCGGACGTCTTGAGCACGTTGTCCCAGGCTGCCTTGTCCTTTTCACGATCCAGATTCTTGAAGAGTCCCGGCCAGCCGGACTTTCTGCCGATGGCAATGGCACCGTGATCACACATGGCAGGGACACCAGCAAGTAAGAGCGTGATGTCATCATCCAAACCACCAGCGACCAACGTCTGACCACCACCCTGTGATGAACCCCAGACAATCAGCGTCTTGCCATCCCATTCGGGGCGGGACTTGAGAAACTGCAAAGCGCGGTAAAGACGCATGTACATCCCAAGAAAATAGTAGGTCTCACGGTCTTCGCGTCCCCGCACGCGGTAGTCCGACAGATCACCTTTGTAGCGTTTGCTGTAATAACTTTTATCCTTGCCATTGGGAATACCGTGGGCATTAAAGTCCAAACCAATCATCCCCACCGCAGCGCCGCGGTCGACGGGATTATTCATGTAGGACGTTTTGACCCCGGCTGAATGGGGAAAAAGAATCGCCGGACACTTGCCTTTTTGCGCATTCTTGGGCATCGCAAAATAGCCGGAGACGGGTGCACCATCGGGATTGCCCTGTCCGTCGGGGCAGTTAAGTTGCAGATCAAATGCCAAGGCATCATCGCGTTTACATTCAACCGCGGTGAGGACCGGTTTCATGGGACTGGCCAGCACCAGTTTCTTTTTTGATTCCCAGAATGCATCAAAGTCCGCTGGCTCCGGTTGGCTTGGTATGATTAATTCGGGATCCACGGCCGCCCCCGCAACGGCCGGTTTCTCCCTGTTTTTATAGTCCAAATGCCCCGGCACGTTGACAAAAAGTTTGACAAAGCCCGGTTCATCCAATGATGCGGTGATCATTGCTGGTTGCTTGCCCAGATCAATTTCACCCTTTGCCAATGTCCTGGCACCATCTTTACTGACGGTATATGTCACCGTCTCGGTCATCGGCTTGCCATCACGGGTCGCGAAGACATTAAACGTGATGGGTTGGCCTTGCTTGTAAACCCCATCGGACCGGTCGGTGGTGATTTTCACTTCGACCTTGGGTGCTGCAATCGCAAGTGAACCACCTAGCAGAACCAGCAACAAGGTCAATCTCAAACGTAACGATGCGAATAACGTATTCATGAATCAAAGCACTTTCGATTGAACAAATCGGAGTCGGATAAATTTAGTTTGACGTATCAGGCGTGTTGTATGCGGTAGCCGAATCATCGGGATTGAGCGTTGCTGCGTGGCCATCAACATAGAGATAATTGGAAGCACTATCATTGGCATGACGGGTTGGATCTTCATTGGCAAGTGTGCTGAATGACCAACCGGAACTGCCACAGTCGACATAGGTCCCCTGACTGTCCCCGTTGATGATGCGCTTGGAGGGGAAGAGCAAATCTTCATACCGCCAGGACGGGGTGTTTGGTGGTGCGTAGGGTTCGCGGTCCGCCCCACTGTTGTAGGTGTCATTGGGATGCTGGTACTTGGCACGATTATGCTGGAGATTGTGATAACTGCCTGAAACCAGCGATGAAGTTTTGAGTCGCTGCACCATGCCGTAGCCGCTGCGATAGCTGTCGGTTTGCATGTAGTTCCAATTGGGGCAGCCTGTGAAAATTTTGGAGATCAGGTGACGCGTTGAGGAACTGCGGTCATCCTTACCGTTGGTGTACTTGGAGAGAATCTGGAACCAGATGTAATCGTAACCATAGGGATTGCCCTCCCAACCGTTACGGATGCGTGGGTAGACAATGGCATCTTTATGGTCATTGCCATAGTAGTAATGCACCAATCCCATCTGTCGGAGATTGCTCAGACATTTGGTGGTGTGTGCTGCATCACGGGCGCTACCCAAGGCAGGTAGCAGAATGGCGATGAGCAGTGAGATGATGGAGATGACCACCAACAATTCGATGAGTGTAAAAGCCTGGTTACTGCGTTTCATGAGTCTATCCTGTCATCAGATCAATAGCTGGTTGTTTCATCTGCCGGATCATTGATAGCCTGGAATGAAAGAACGGGATCCAAGCTGGCGGCATGGCCATCGACAAACAAGAGGTTCGAGGCGTTGCCATTTAAGTGACGGGTCGGGTCTTCATATTTTAACGGCTCAAAGCGATAGCCACTGACCGACGTATCAATAAAGGCGCCCTGGCTATCCCCATTGATCGCACGCTTTGATGGCTGGGTCAGATCATCATACCGCCAACATGGCGAATAGGGTGGTGCGGGGAGTTTGTCTTTGTCCGCATAACCATCATTGCCATCATCTTCGGGATGCTGATACTTAGCTCGCGTGTCGGGGGATTTGAGTCGCAACACCATGCCATAACCCGGGCGATAGGTCACACTCTGATCGTACGGCCATTCCGGGCAACCGGTGAAAATCGGCGAGAGATTGTTATCAAAGCGATTGTCCTTGCCGTTGAGAAATTTGGACATGATCTGAAACCAGTAGTAGTCATTGGTATAAGGATTGCCAGCCCAGTTTTTCTCAATGCGCGGGAAGATGATGACGTCTTTGTGATCGTTGCCATAGTATTGATGACAGATACCGATCTGCTTGAGATTACTCAGACACTTGGCGTTGTATGCTGCTTTACGAGCACTTGCCAAGGCCGGCAGGAGAATGGCGATGAGCAGGCTGATGATGGAAATGACCACCAGTAGTTCAATCAATGTGAAAGCACGGAGTCGATTGGACATGATCGATTCCTTTCGTTGAAAGTCAGTGTCTCTTTAATTGACGGGCGGGGCTAAAAACGAACACCACACTCAAACAGCGTATTTATGTCGATTTCACGGCATTTTCGTTTTGATACATGTCGGCATCCTGCCCTTCAATGAGACGAGGCTGAACTTGAATGTCTGCGCGAACCAGGTCACGCGGGTGATCCATACGCCAAAGCAGTTGCTTGACTGCCTGGCGTCCGACAATCTCCGGCTGAATGTCGATGGTGGCCGGAACAGGGAACAGGCCATCGAGCATGGGGTGATAGTCACAGGCAATAAACTGCATGTCTTTGCCGGGTGTGATACCACGTTGATACAGGCTTCGGTAGACCAATGCCATCAATGAGGCACGGGGCACAAAGACGCCTGTGGGTCGATTGGGTAATTCAAGCAGTCGATCGATCATGTTGCCGATGCGCTGCTGATCAAGTTCTTCTTTAAGGTCCATGAGGTTGGTGACATTGCCATCCACCAAGACGTCCACGCCGAGTCCCGCTTCGTGTGCTGCCGCTTCAAACGACTCAGCACGCTGGGAAAAGCCCATGTGACAGGAATTGACATGCAGGAAGGCGACCTGCTTGTGACCGCGTTCTTTGAGGTAGTCTAGCGCCATCGTGCCGATCGCTTCATTGTCCGGCCCGACCCGATCGCCCCAATAGCCCAGGCGACTGCGACGTGAGAGAAACCAGACACAGGGATTGCACGACAGCTTCTGTGCCAAATCACGCGACGGGGGAAAACCATGAAGCAAAAGCCCGTCGACATTGCCGGATGTGACATTGGGAGGCAGGCGACGCTCATCACCAATCTGGCTGAGAATCATGTTGTAACCCGACTCAGCCAACGCGGACTCAGCACCATGCACCACCGCTGCCGTGATCGATGCCAACGCCATGGAAGGGTCGGTCCCAAAGAGCAGCACGGCGATATTACCCGTGCGCTGCTTGCGACGACTCCGCGGCTGAGGCCCACGACGGACCACCGGCGGCGTATAGCCGAGCTGCTGCATCGCCTTGGTCACACGCTGCACACTCTTGGGCGAAACGCCCTCCCCGCCGTTGATCACGCGGGAGACTGTGGCATGGGACACACCGGCCATTTTGGCGACTTCGACGATTGACATGTTCAAAGCATAGACAGGCAGGACGCCCATGTCAATCATCAATTTCACATTTTATTTTCCATGCCTGAACAATTCTTATTTCATTTTAAAACAATTACTTACACTTTCACAAACATCTATTTGTACATTTTAAACTGTAAATTACTTGCACATTAATCGACACCTGCCTATGCTTACGCAAAACCTAAAACGTCATTCACAAACCACAGGTCCAACTTTCAATCGTCATCCGTATTCAATGAATCACCGACTTGCCAACCTGACACGCTGCACCAGCCTGCTTCTGGCGATCGCTGCCAGTGCCTGCAGTGCCCAATCGCCTCAGCAGCAAGCCGACACACCGCCTGCAGTCATCACGCTTTGCCCGCAGTCGTATGTGACTCTCAAAAAGCAGATCAAAGCCGACCACGCCCGGTACCTGCAAGGACTCATTGAACTGGAAGCCCACGCCAACAAGGCACTCTTTGAACCTGTGCGGGCGATCACTGAAAAAACCGTCAAGGGTCCGAGCAGCGATCCGCATGATTACGTTTCACTCTCGCCCTATCGCTGGCCGAACCCGGACACCGCGGACGGCTTGCCGTGGATTCGCAAAGACGGGCGCGTCAATCCGATGCGTGATCAATATGACTTACCGGCCATGGATCAGATGACGCACACCGTGCTGACACTTGCGACGGGATACTACTTTCTCAACCGCCCCGCCTTTGCCAAGCGTGCCAGCGATTTGCTTGCCATGTGGTTTATCAATCCAGAAACACGCATGAACCCGCGCGTCGCCCACGGTCAATTCATCCCCGGCAAGACCGACGGTCAATGCTTTGGCATCCTGGAAACCACACGACTCTTCCGCGCCATAGATGCAGCAGGCTTAATCCAGGGTTCGGAGTTCTGGACATCACAACATGACAAAGCCATGAAGCAGTGGTTTACGGATTACATGCATTGGATTCAAACCAGTGACCTTGGCAAAGAAGAATTGGCGCAACCCAACAATCACAGCAACTGGGCGATTGCTCAGATCATGGTCTTTGCGATGTATGTCGGTGATCATGAAACAGCCAAGGCGATGTGCGATTTGGCCAAGCAGAACATTGACTCGCAAATCAAAACCGATGGTTCACAACCGCATGAACTCACCCGCACGCGGAGTCTGGATTATTCGGAGTTTTCCCTGCGTGGCCTGCTTCTCACCGCATGGTCAGGAAAACAAATCGGCTGCGACTTGGCCGACTACACCAACCCCCAAGGCGGCAATCTTCTCAAGGCCATGCAATTCATCACACCGCATCTGGCTGATCCGACGGATTGGCCTTACAAGCAGATTGCCCCGCCCAAGGCCTACAAATTTCACAAGACACTGGGACTGGCAGACAGCCTGTATCCCAACCACGGTTTTGGCAAACGCATCAAGCAACTGCCTGTCAAAGTCGACGCGTCTGACATTTTCTTTCACCCGACAAATGCCTATCAATGCCCGGAGAATAAGAAATAACCATGCAATATCGCACACTGCCCAACACGGATTTAAACGTCTCTGCCATCGCCTTTGGCTGTATGTCCACGGTTGCTAACCCAACTTATCCCGGCGCCGAAGAGCAGCAGGTGATGGACACGATTCACGCTGCGATTGATGCAGGGATCACGCTCATCGATACCGCCCCGATGTATGGTGATGGTGAGTCAGAACGCCTGCTTGGCTTAGCCGTCAAAGACCGTCGCGACAAAGTCATCATTGCAGACAAAGCCAGCGGTCCGACCTTGAGTAAAGCCGAGATTCTGGCGGACTGCGAAACGAGTTTAAAACTCCTGCAGACCGATGTCATCGACCTGTATCAAATCCATTGGCCACGCCGTCAGGTTCCGATCCATGAAACCATCGAAGCGCTGGATACCCTGAAAAAACAGGGCAAAATCCGCTTCACCGGCGTGTGTAATTATGGCCCATTGGACCTGGGTGACTGGTTGCCACTGGTGGATTGCTGCTCTACGGACCAGGTGGTTTACAACATGCTCATGCGTGCTGCCGAGTACGAGTTGATCCCGATGTGCCAGGAAAAGAATGTCGGACTGCTTTGCTACTCCCCCATGGCTCAGGGGCTACTCACCGGCCGCTTTGCCACCGCAGACGAAGTTCCCGTCGGCAGAGCACGCACGCGCCATTTTGCGTCGACGCGCCCCGAAGCGCGTCACGGTGAACCAGGCTGTGAGGAAGAAACCTTCACCGCCATCGCCAGGTTCAAGGCGTTTTGTGAAGCTCGCAATCTGAACATGGCCCACGCGTCACTGGCATGGCTGCTGCATCAACCGACGGTGACGGCAGTTCTCGCGGGCGCCTCGCGTCCCGATCAGGCGACCGCCAATGCGTTGGCAGCGGACATTGCATTTTCCACGGATGAAATTGAAGAACTCAATTACATCACACAACCGGTCAAAGAAAAGCTCGGACCGTCGTTGGACGTCTGGGCATCGGAGGCGCGGACACGGTAATCGCCAAGACAACCCGGTCAAGATGACCGGGATATATTGCTCCGCCATCTTGGCTGGGTTGGGAAATTTACACCATGATCTCAAGTAACAACTCACAACTCGTACGCGTCGGCATTGCCGACCTGGGGCGCAGTGGCTGGAACATCCATGCCAGGCAACTCCAATCTCTGCCTGAGTGTTTTCGCATCACTGCTGTCACCGATGCCCTGGCCGATCGCTTGACAGAAGCCAACAGTGAACTGGGTTGTGCGACGTACACTGACTTTGACGCGATGCTCGCCGATGACAACGTGGACTTGATCGTTGTTGCAACCCCCAATCCATTGCACACCGAACACGCTATCAGTGCGATGCAAGCGGGCAAACACGTGGTCTGCGAAAAGCCGTTTGCCTTGACCGTTGCCGATGCCGACCGCGCGATTGCAGTCAGCAAAGAGACCGGCAAGTTGCTTGCCCCCTTCCAGAACCGTCGGTTTGAACCGCATTTTCTGAAGGTCAAAGAACTCATCGACAAGGGTGAACTGGGGCGCATCCTGCAAATCCGCATGGTTTGGCATGGTTTTACCCGGCGCTGGGATTGGCAGACCCTCAAGCAATATGGCGGCGGACTGCTCAACAACAATGGCGCGCATTTGCTCGATCAGGCGTTGACATTACTCAACGACGACGAGCCGGAGATGTTTGTTGACCTGCAACGCGGCTTAAGCAGCGGGGACACCGAAGACCACATCAAAGTTGTCCTGCGAAACAAAGACGGGATGACCATGGATGTCGAATTGACCAACGTCAGCGCTTACCAACAAGACCGATGGCATGTGTGTGGCACAAACGGCGGACTCACGGGCACGACCGAAAAACTCCAATGGAAAACAGTCGATTGGGACAGCATGCCCGACCGCCCTGTTCAGCGCGATCCGGTTGTCAGTGATCGCAGCTACAACCAGGACGATATCCAATGGACTGAACACCATTGGCAGGAACCGACGGATGCGGAACATGTTGTCGTGTGTTACTACCGGAACCTGCATGCTGCCATCACAGATGGACAACCGTTATTCGTCACCCCCGAAAGTGTTCGGCAGCAGATTCGGATTTTAAATCGCTGTCATGAACTGTGCCCCCGGAAGTTTGAAATCGTCAGCTAAGTGATAAGACAAAGAGATTACACCATGTACAAAAGCCTGATTCCCGATCTGTTGAAAATCAATTGCACGCCCCTGGAAACCATCGCCTATGCCCAAAAGCATGGCTTTGAAGGTGTCGAATTTCGCTTCCGTCATGGCGGCAGCCAGGTGACATCTGAAAATGTCAACCAAATCAAACAGGCGATGGCCGATGCGGGAGTCCGCGCGGGTAATTGCAGTCTGCTCACGGGCAAGTCCAATGACTCGGATGAGGATTGGGATGCAAACTTGACCACGCTGGATGAACGCTGCGCCATTGCTGCTGAGCTTGGTTTTACGCGGTCGATGTGGGTGCTTATGCCGTTTCACGAAACGTTGGACTATCAGCAGTGTTGGGACATGCACATTACACGACTCACCCAGGCGGGAATCGTGATGGCCAAGCATGGCATTCGATTAGGATTGGAGTACATCTCGCCGTTGACGCGTCGCAAGGATTTTGACATGCAGTTTGTTCATGATCTCAAAGGCACACTCAAGCTACTGGCGGATGTGAACCTGCCCAACGTCGGACTGATGCTCGACAGCATGCACTGGTATTGCGCTCGCGAAACCGTGTCGGACTTGACCGCATTGACCAATGACCAGGTGGTTGCCGTGCATGTCAACGATGCGATTGCTGGACGTGAGATTGATGAACAGTCCGCGTTTGAACGTGACCTGCCTGGTGAGACAGGTGTGATTGATCTGGAAGGTTTTCACGATGCCCTGCGTCAGATTGGCTATGACGGGCCGGTGACGTGCGAACCGTTGCATCCGACGAAGTGGGACAACCGCGACCCGGATGAACTGCTTGGAAAACTCAGTGCGTGCATGGATCGGTATCTGGTTGCCAAGACAGCATGATTGGATTGAGCACCGAATGTTAATTCGGTGCAGGTTCACTTGGTCATCCTGCACCAGATTCACATCTGGTGCTCAAAAAAATTTTCTCACCATGATGGCGAGGAGGTGTTAAACAGGTTCTTGAGCTGCGCCATGCTATATGATGTAACATGTAGTCTGCGGATAGGGAACCCCGGCCTGTTCAGGAGCCTGTTTAATGCCTCCTCACCCAAGGAAGAAAACCAACTCAAAGAAGCCGTCGTCATCTGCGACGCCAGAAACCAACATCATCGATGAAAGTCAGGTGACACAGGAACATGCCGTCCTTGCCATCGGTTTGGACACACTGGTTCTGGATCAGGTGGCCGAGGTCTGCGTGGAACTTCACGCATCACTGACGCATTTCAACACGCCAAACCAGGCACCCGAATCCGTTGAGCATGCTGCGTTGGCATTGTGTCAGATTCAGCATTTCCAGGAACTCCACGAGCTATACCCGCAATTGCCGGTGATCGTGATCGCGTCGGTTGCTGACAGTCGGCTGACGATTGAAGCGATGAAGCGTGGCGCGATTGAATGTCTGGTGACACCGATCCTGCCGGACATTCTGCATGAGCATATGACGGAGGCGATGCAGTCTGCTGCGGACCTCGTAGCCCACCCGCGCGGGCGCATGACCATCCAGGGCGCTGATGACGGGATCATTGGCCAGTCCCCTGCCATGCTCAATGTGTACAAGCTGCTGGGCCTCATTGCACCAAGGCAAGTCAACGTGCTTCTCACCGGTGAGTCGGGGACGGGTAAAGAAGTCATCGCCCAGGCGATCCATAAACACTCGCGTCGCGCAGACAAACCGTTTCTTGCCATCAACTGTGCTGCCATTCCTGAGACACTTTTGGAAGACGAACTTTTCGGTCATGAAAAAGGTGCCTTCACCGGCGCGGATCATCAGCGCGAAGGCAAGTTCGAACAAGCTGACGGCGGCACGCTGTTACTCGATGAGATTGGCGACATGCCGTTGGCAACACAGGTCAAGCTATTGCGTGTGTTGCAGAACCATAATTTCACCCGGCTTGGTGGTTCCAAGATCATCAACTGTGATGTGCGGATTATTGCTGCAACGCATCAACCGCTTGAACAACTCATCGAAACCAAGCGGTTCCGACAGGACTTGTATTACCGTCTGAAAGTCGCCACGATTCACCTGCCCCCGCTGCGTCAACGCGAAGTCGATGCGGTGTTGATGGCCCATTATTTCGTGGACGAACTGAACAACTCCTTTGGCACGCATATCAGTAAGTTCAGTCCCGACGCCATTGCGACCATTCTCAGCTATGACTGGCCGGGAAATGTGCGCGAACTGGAAAACGCGATCAAGGCATCACTGCTGGTTGCCCGCGGCACGGTATTCAAAGCCGAGTTCCTGCCCGAGCACATCCGCCTTGCGCGTCCCCAGGGTACAAACACAGACAGCCCTGCTGCAGCATCCCCTGCCATGCCCGACGGCCAGTTACAGCAACTGATCACCCAAACCCTCTCGGACACCAGCAAGCACGGCGAGGTCCGCCAGAGCATCATCGACACCGTGGACAAACGCCTCATCGTCGAAGCACTCAACCAATCGCATGGCCAACTCCAGCAGACCGCCAAGCTCCTGGGCATCAGCCGCACTACACTCCGCCAACGCATGAACAAACTGGGCATCAGCCTGACGGTGTCTGCCACGCCGTGAGACTCAAAACAACTGTTTGAGCCAGTTGATCGCCACCGGTCTTTTCTCATTCTCGATGCATCCAAACCGCTTCACGGTTTCGGCATCACGCCGTGATGCAACCATCAATTTTCGAGCTTATTTTTAACACTGCGGTCAATTTTTGATCATCACTGGCATTTTTACGCCCATAACACGAAAAATATCCCGTTAATGGGAGAAATGCTAAAAATTCCCAATGCTTTTTGGGGAAGCAGTTTAAAATAATGTCAAAGGTGCCCCATCCTATCTGGCACACCCCTTGCTTAAGTGTTCATTGTCAACAAGTGTTGTTTCACTCACAGGAGGGAATGTGATGTTACGCAACCAGGCTTTGACCAGTTTGACCAGTATCCTGCACGTTGGACTTTATCGCGAGGAGAAAACACATGAACCGGTCGCAGACTTTGGCAAAACTCAAGGGCGTCCTGACCGACAAGCTCAACCGTATCACAAACGTCACGAGCCCCGAAAACCAATTGAACGACCCACGCGCGTTCCGTGAGTTATCCATGGCATTCAAACAAATCGGGCAAGGCAAATATGGCATCTGCATGGAATGTGGTAACAACATCCCGCTGACCAGGCTGACCATCAAACCCGAAGCCGTCCGGTGTATCGAATGTCAAAAGAAGTTTGAACGCATGGTTACCAACTAATCCAAACCCGTTGATAACCCGGTTAAGACTCAGGGTAAAAGGAGATGAGATTCTGCAAATATTTTTTTCGCAGTTCTAACAAACCCGACTTTTGTATTGCTTAATTAAAAGAACCACCGCCAATCTTTTTTGAAAGGATTTACGCACATGCAGATTCAAGTTCATTTCAGTGACGTCCAGAACAGTTGGGCCATCAACAGCCACGTGCACCAACGACTGGCCAATGCGCTCAAATCAGGTCTCGACCAGATCACGCGCATCGACGTTCACCTGCATGATGATTCGGGTCCGTCCAAGTCCGGGACCAGCGACAAACGCTGCACCATCGAAATGCGACTGGCTGGGATGGATCCCATGAGCATCGAACAACGTGGCAATGACATGTATGCCGTCATCAATCAGGCAACACGTAAATTGCAGAAAACGCTGAGCAAAACACGTGACCGTCAACGCGACCACCGTCACCAGATGCGTCACTTTGCTTCACTGAACTAGACGGCAAGCCCAACGGTTTTGCCCATGCAACAATGACTTTTTGAAGTTTGTTTATCAGGAGGAACTGCCACTGAAAACCCAAGCGAACTTTAATCGTTAAATGGACCATTCCATTCCGACCAAGCAAGCACCAGGCAGCAGATGCGACATTTTGAAATAGCCAGTTGTGACCCGACGACACTGACGGCCCAACTGCCACCAGACAATCCACTGTCCCTGATTGTTGCCCGTGTGCTGGCTTGCGGAATGCTTTGATCAATCACAATTTTTCAACGCACAGGAGATCACTTCAGAGCGTTTGATTAACTGACCATCCACGATGGACACCACTTCCAAACGGACCTCACAACGCCCCCAGGCAAGGGGTGCCATCCATTTTCCAAAGCAGACCGTCCAAGACCTCCGGACGGTCTGTTTTTTTATGGATGCTTCGTATCAAGTGCTTCGTTGCACGACAACGATCTAAGCCAAAGAGCATCGATCCAACCGAACCAGGATGGCTCGGCCATATACACATAGCCCGGTCATTTTGGCCGGGTTTATGTCACGCCTGCAACCATACGCGTTCAATCCAACCACCAGCGTCCATGGGGTTGTGTCTGGGTGTAAGGCAGTTGAACCAGTTGATTGTTGATGAGACTGCGTGCCTGAGTTGCGCCGAAGCTGCCAAGCGTCGCAGGGCCGGAGACTTCGAGGATGCTGCCTTTGGATAACTGTAGATAGCTGACAAGTATCGGCTTTTGTGCTTTGAAATATGTTTGCTTGCCAAAAGTCAATGACTGACCGTTCACGGTGAAGCCGACGAGATTGCCGTCTTGTGTGATTCGCACCTGAGCCAATCCTACCACCGGCTTGGTGACACCTGCGCGTTCTGGGATTTCATGTCTTGCCAGATCGACTTGGACTTGTTGGTTGGTTGGAGTTTTGAAGTTGATTGCCAGTACATCAGCCGTGAGTTTTGTTTGGACTTGTTGCTGCTGCCACTGCGATGGATCACAATCGGGAACCAATGCGATGACACTGATCGCATCATCACCCAGGGTGATATCAATGACATCCAAAGACGAAGGTGGTGCGAATTTGGGTGAATCAATTTTGATCTTCGCCCGGAAGTATGGCTCGACTTTTTCATCACGTAGCACCGGCATTTTGCCGACCAGTGACGCAACGGTTAATGCGACGGAATCGGTGTTGTTCAAGCGTTTTTGATGCACAGTAACCGTCTGGCCGGAGAGCTGTGTAACCGTTGCTGGGACGGGAATCGCATAATGCAGTCCGGTGAGTTTTTCGCCTTGTGCAGCCTGGGTGATGATCAGCAAGACGCCTTGCACAGGGACAAAGAGTTGCGTGACCTGGCGAGACTCACCCTGCTCATCGGTGAGTTTCTGGACAACCTGATACTGGCTGGCAGCAAAGCCGACGAAAGACTTGGCATCGATCAACTCACGCTTGAGTTTGCCTTGGTTCGTGGTGATGGCAGGTAAACCGTCGTGGGCATCTTCCCAGATATACAGATGCTGTTTACGCCCCAGATAACGCAGACCGCCGGGATCAAACTCGGTGAAAGGCTCGGTGGCACCGAACTTCTTGAAGGCTTGACGTGGGTTCTGATGCGTGTAATCCCCACCGATGATGACCATGCCGGTCGGATCACTGAGCATCATGCGCATCATGCCGGTATTCTCTTTGTGACTTTCATCCAGGCGCATCATCTGCGTGCCCATGCCCCCCCAACTGATTGCTTCGGGTTCGCGTTCCGTTTTGAGTAAAGCATCGTAGTTATTGACCAGTGCACCATGAAAACACAACGGACTTAAATCGTAGAGTTCCCAATTGGAAATTGCCTGCGTACAGAGCTTCTCAAGACGGTCATAGGCATCCGAAGCAAGCAGTGGATTGTTCACATGATTGAGTAAGCCCACCGACACAGTCCGACTGTCAGGGAAAAAGCGGCTTGGGGCGCGACAGGTCTCAAACGTGAAGCCGTTAACCATACGACCGAGTAGTGACAGATCAGAGACCTGCTTTTTCTGGTGGTCATCAAGCCTATCCCAAAGCAAATCTGCTGCTCCCATCATGCCCGGCTCTCCGACGAGTTGATAGCCGACATCGACACCGCCTTCACGCCAGAATGGGCCATCCACACAATCGAGCACACTCTGAAATTTGACCATGGCATCGGATGCAATTTTTTCATCATCCAACACCTTGGCAGCAAGAATCAGCGCATAGGCCGCAAAGGCGTCCTGATTGTTGGCACGCAGGTCATCGTTGGTGTTCATTAATGCTGTGGTATAGGTTGGCAGGTAGGCACACATGCCACGCAACTTGGTTTTCATGTCCGACTGAATATCTGCAGGAATCACGTCCGGCGCATCACGCAGCGATAAAGCAAAACTGATGATGATGTGCGTGTTAAACAGAAAGTCATAGCCGGTGTTAAAGCGTTTTTTCTCAGGATTCCACCAATGCTCGACCATGTATTGGTAATGCGCGATCGAACGTTTTGCTGCATCCTGATCACCGAGTCGTTGGCCTGCAAGAAAGTTCCAATAGATGGCATTGACATAACTCATCGCATCGCCGTCTTTGGAAGACTTGCGTTTGGCCGAATGGCTCCAGTGATCCGTCGTCCAGTTATCCATCGTGGCCTTGGTGGCCTTGGCGATGAGCTTGTTGAGCATCTGACGATCAGCGTCAGCAGATTGTGTTTGTTGGGCGATGAGCGGTGAACTTGTCATCACCAACAGGCAGATGAACATTGTCGCGGTGCGTAAATGCTTCACGTTGCGAACTCCATGTAGTTAAGATCAAAAATAATTTTCAGTGTCGGACGATTAGAGCAGTTCAAAGAATGATTCTCCATGCACGCTCTGATTTCGTCATTCCCGCGCCCCGGAAATGCGGAAATCCAATGGTATTCTGATGACGCTAGCACATTTCACTGGACTCCCGCCTTCGCGGGAGTGACGAAAGGTCGAGATTCATTTTCCGATTCGCATTAATTACGGTACTTCTCTGCCTGCTCCACCAAGGCGTCCGCGGTGTAGGCTGCTGCGGACATATCAGCACGCAGTGCATTGAACGTGTCATTGGTGTGCCAACTGACGGTTGGGAAGTTGGACATGGTTTTACTGCGCAAGTCCAGGGAAAGCTTGTTGGAATCGGTGATCAGGACCAAACCCGAATGCTTGACGCGATCCGAGAAGCGACGCCAACCGACATTGGTAGTGTGCTTGGCACCCAGACCACTGTTGTAGGGACTGATCCAGGACTCGGCACCGTAGCTGCCGGTGTTGGTGTAACCGAAATAAAAGTTTGGATTGGTATTGGGTGTGCTCCCGGTAAAACCATATGGCGCCGGATCGCGTGGGCATAGAAACATGCGCGAAGTCCGGTCGTTGTTTTCCTTACGCGGCTTGAGAAACTCCGACAGATGCACCGGCCAATAACAGTTGCCCAATCCACCGGGATAGGAAAAGCGGAACGGCGGGCAGTAGCCGTTGTAAAGATCGACGTATTGGGTCAGGGCCATGCCGTGCTGACGAATCTGCGTCAGGCATTGCACATCACGTGCTGCATCGCGTGACTTTTTCAAGGCGGGCAGAAGAATACTGATCAGCAGCGAAACGATCGAAATCACCACCAATAATTCGATGAGTGTGAAGGCTGTACGACTTGCGTTCGGCTTGGTTGTCATGTTGTGTAAACGTAGCATAGCTGTTCCTTCAATGTGTCTTGAAGCTAGGCAAATATCAGTCTGAAAAACCAGTTGTACCGATCAACGCAGATCCGCAACGGATTGGCGAATCACAATGTCTCCTGTGATCAATTGAACGGACGAATGAAAACAATTCGAAGGCGTCAAGACCTTCTGTATCAGTTGACGGGTTGCGACATAGGCGGTCCCGGCAAAGGCCATCGCGTAGGTGGTCAGGCCGGGGTTAAGCATGTTGAAAACTGACGGTGCGTTGTCGATGCCGACGATACTCAGGTCCTTGCCGATGGTTTTGCCCTGCTTGAACATGGCCATGTACAACCCCGCAGCCGTCCAGTCATTGACGGCGATGACAGCGGTGGGACGCAGGTCTTTGGGCATGTCAAAGAATCGCGCAACCGTCGGCCCAAGGTCCGGGGGCGCAGCTTCGGGTTGGCTGTGACCATGCGCATCCACCTGATCGGGCAACTCCAGACAGATGTCCAACGAGGGATCGTAGGCCTGATGCTGACGCAGAAAATCCTCCACCCCATGTCGGCGTGGCAGGAACATCGCGTGATAATTCTGTGGCATCAGGCAGGCAATCCGACGATGCCCCATCTCCCAGAGATACGCAGCCATCTGCCAGCCGGCAGCATGATTGTCAGGCATCACCTGCGGGAAATCCTGCTTGGGGTCCTGCATCGCCAACCCCATTCGCGGCATGTCCGCAGGCAACTGATCCAGCCAATGAAGCTTGGACGTGGTTCCCTTAAAGAGCATCGCATCGACCTTGCCTTCCCGGATGAAGCGAGGCAGCTGCGCCTGGTCCGATGTCCCCGCAAACTCGACCACCGGATGATAGTCCAACTCCGCACAGGCTTTCTCGATCCCCTGCATGTATTGAACGATCAACGGATGCCCTGCCCAGTCCGCGGACATGTTGAAAAAGTAGATACCGATGTTGCCGGTGAGATTGGCCGATTGACTGGGCGAAGCGGTTGATTTACTGGCCACCGATTTCTGGTAACCCAGCGAATGCATGGCTTTACGGACTTTTTCGAGATTATCCGTACTGATATTCTCAAAGCCGTTGATCACACGACTGACTGTCCCGACGGAGACGCCGGCAGTCTGTGCAACCTGCTTGATGGTAACGGTCTTTTCTGGCATTCATTGAACCTGTTGAAATTTCATTGAATATTCAATGATAGACGGAAGGTTCAAGGAGTCAAGTGTCTGAGCAAAAATTGCGGGATGTATCGCCGGTTAATGTTCATGCGTTGATGTGAGTGGATACTTGGCGAATATTTCTGTTAAATCCGAATACAGGTCTTCAACCCAAACGGGTTGGCCTGCACGATTAACCTTATCGCCCCAATCAACCTTCCGAGGATCAGAAGGTGCAATGGCTATTTGCATCTGCTCCTTACCGATGAGTGCTGCCAGTACAAAAAGTTCTTCAATAGCTTGATCTCCAATGGCTAGACAACCAATCGATCGATCTTTGCCATGGATAAAAATGTTACTGCCGAGATCAGTTCGACCTTCTTGTTGAGCCTGTAGACGATCAAATGAGTTGGGATAATTAATCTTCAGAGACAAGTGATATGAGCTATTGGGATTTAATGCCACAATGTCATAGATACCCTCTGGTACCTGACGATCGCCTTCTCGACGTTTCGGGCCGGTATGACCACTGGCAGCTAGAATTGGATAGGTGCGGATCAATTCAAAACGCTCGTCGGATAGAGCCCATAGCTCCAGAACTTTTGTATCCTTGATTGCCAACAATGTCACTGCCTGAGGAGGCCAATGAACCTTTGCATGATCAAATGCAGGTTTCAATCTCAAACGAACTTGATCACCGTACTGATCAAGAACTGATTCAATCGTCTGGCCACCAATTATCTTGCGATATATCGGTCCCCAAATCGATCTGCCATAAAACACAAACGTCCCACCACCCAGCAAGCATGTACAAACTATTGTGACTAACACTACTTGTTTGGACTTCCCCGGCTTCTGATTATTCATGACTTGTTTTCGATTGATTGTTCTTCTGAGTCATTTCAGCCAGCCGCACTTCCGGGGGGACGGCAAATTTCAAATTCCTGGGTAATGCACACCCCTTGCGCCCCGGCACGCAAGCTTGTTTGAGTCGACGACAACTGTCATCGGACTGTTCGAGATGGGGGCATTCCCATGCCATGTGCGAACTCCATTACACGACTGAACGCCGACATTATAGCTTAGAAAAAAGCATCCCAATAAACGCTTGATATCAAGACATTTCTATCTGTTTTACTTATATAGATCAGGGGTTGTTCTCCATGTGGGGTTGCTGCTATCATTGCCCGTCTGGAATATTGGTTAATACACGAAGACCTTCAATTGGAGACATGACCTTGTCTGACAACGCCCACAAATTCGGCACGCAAGCCCTCCACGCTGGCCAGGAACCTGACCCGACCACCAACAGCCGTGCGGTTCCGATTTATGCAACCACCAGCTACACCTTCAATGACACCGATCACGCTGCTGCCCTTTTCGGCTTGGCTGAGTTCGGCAACATCTACACCCGTCTGATGAACCCGACGACCGATGTCCTTGAAAAGCGCATTGCTGCCCTGGACGGTGGTGCAGCAGGCCTGGCATTTGCCTCGGGTCAATCCGCGATCACCGCAGCGATTCTCACCATCTGTCACAGCGGCCAGAACTTCATCTCCTCAACGAGCCTTTACGGTGGCACATGGACCCTCTTCACCCAGACGTTTAAGCAGATGGGCATTGAAGTGCGTTTCTACGATCCGTCGGAACCCGAAAAGATCGCTGAACTCGTCGACGAAAACACCCGCTGCGTCTACATGGAATCGATTGGTAATCCCAAGAACGACGTGCCGGACATCAAGGCGATTACGGATGAAGCGCACAAGGCAGGCCTGCCGGTCATCTGTGATAACACCGTCATGACCCCCGCATTGCTTAAGCCCATCGAACACGGCGTGGACATCGTGGTCTACTCGGCCACCAAGTTCCTCGGCGGTCACGGCACGCATGTCGGCGGCCTGATCGTTGACAGTGCAAACTTCAAGTGGGCAGACAACCCTGAAAAATGGCCGGAGTTCTGCTCACCTTCACCGAGTTATCACGGTGCGGTGTTCGAAGAAGCGCTTCGCCCGATTGGCAACATCGCCTACATCCTGCATATCCGCACCCACTGGCTGCGTGACACCGGTGCCTGCATGTCGCCCTTCGCAGCGTTCCTGTTCCTCCAAGGCATTGAAACACTGCACCTGCGTATGCCCCGTCACTGCGAAAACGCATTGAAGGTCGCTCATTTCCTCGAAGCTCACCAGGCAGTGGAATGGGTCAGCTATCCCGGTCTTGAATCCAGCAAGTACAACGCCCTTGCCAAGAAGTACCTGCCCAACGGCCAAGGCGCCATCATGGGCTTTGGTATCAAGGGTGGCATGGAAGCTGGCAAGAAACTGATCAACTCCGTCAAGCTGCTTAGCCATCTGGCCAACATTGGTGACGCCAAGAGCCTGATCATTCATCCCGCTTCGACCACCCATCAGCAGCTGACTCCCGAAGAGCAGCAGAAGACCGGCGTGGTCCCCGAGTACATCCGCCTGTCCGTCGGTATCGAAGATGCAGACGACATCATCGCGGACCTGGCACAAGCCATCGAAGCCTCACAAGCCTGAATAAGCTTGTAAAACACATGTCAATCAAACGGGACGGATCTTCACGATTCGTCCCGTTTTTTATTTCAAACATTTTTACCGCTGAGGCGCAGAGGACGCAGAGGTCAAACAGAGAAGAATTTAATATTGAACAAACTCAACGCATCCCTGTTTTATCTCTGCGTCCTCTGCGCCTCAGCGGTAAAATGATTGACTCAGTTGACCAATCCCACTTCACTATCGACAATACATGGCTCAATGAATTCAAACGCACAAAGCTCTGATGATCTGCGGTCGGCCAAGCCACTGACACATGCGCAGGTCTTTGAATACAACCAACCGTTGACACTCAAACACGGTGGCCAGTTGCCTCACGTCCAGGTCACCTACGAAACGTATGGCACGCTCAATGCCTCACGATCCAATGCGATCATGCTCTGCCATGCACTGTCGGGCGACTCCCATGTTGCCCAACATGATCCGACGGATGATCCGGGCTGGTGGGATCTGGCAGTCGGCCCTGGCAAGATCATCGACACCAACGAATACTTCGTCATCTGTTCCAATGTCCTTGGCGGATGTCGTGGCACGACCGGTCCCAACAGCATCAACCCAAAGTCCGGCCAACCCTACGGCCAGGACTTCCCGGTGATCACCATTGAGGACATGGTCGATGTTCAGAAATTACTCGTCGAACACCTTGGCATCGACAAACTCTTTGCGGTCATCGGTGGATCACTGGGTGGCATGCAGACCCTCTGCTGGGCGACGCGTTACCCCGACAGTCTGCTTGCTGCAGGTGTCCTTGCTTCTGCACCGCGACTCTCAGCACAGGGTATTGCCTTCGACGTTGTTGCACGCAATGCGATTCTGCGCGACCCGCATTTTCACAACGGTCAATACTACGACAAAGCCAACAAGCCCGATGTCGGTTTGGCGTTGGCGCGCATGCTTGGGCATATCACGTATCTGTCGCCCAAAGCGATGCACGATAAATTCGAACGTGACAAACTTGCCCCACGCGATGTCGCGACGGACTTTGAAAAGAAGTTTTCCGTGGGTTCGTATCTTGCTTATCAGGGGGACAAGTTCGTTGAGCGTTTTGATGCCAACAGCTATCTGACGATTTCGATGGCAATGGACATGTTCGACATGGGTGCTGAACGTGACCAGTTGGAAAAGGCTTTTGCCAACACCACGTGTCGTTGGTTGATTTTGAGTTTTACCAGTGACTGGCTTTTCCCTTCATCACAGTCGCGTGAGATGACCGACGCACTGATCTGTCAGGGTAAATGCGTGAGTTTCTGCAACATCACATCCGATGCAGGACATGACGCGTTTTTGCTTGCCAACGATCTGGATCGCTACGGCGGGATGCTCAAAGCGTTCCTCAACACCACCACGACCACCGGCACGTTTATCCCCGCTCAACCCCTGCCCGAAGACCAACCGTCCGAACACCGCTACGATCTTGAACAGCTCATCGGCCTGGTCGACGAAGGTAAATCCGTCCTCGACCTGGGGTGCTCACGTGGCTCATTACTCACACGCTTAGCCCACGAACGCCACTCTGACCACTTGGTCGGCGTGGACCTGGATGAATACAAAATCCAACTCACCATGCAGCGTGGTTTTGATGTGGTCCAAGGCAACCTCGAAGAAGGCTTACCCGACTTCCAGGATAAGCAGTTTGACTACGTGGTACTCTCGCTGACCTTGCAAGGCATTGTGCATACCGAAGCGATCGTCGAGGAAATGCTCCGCGTGGGTAAACGCTGCATCGTCAGTTATCCCAACTTTGCTTATCACAAACTGCGCAAGATGCTCTTTGAGGAAGGTCGGTCTCCCGGTGCTGAAGGCGGCATTCTCAGTTATGACTGGTACAACACACCCAACCGCCGATTCCTGTCGATTCTTGATTGGCAGATTTTCTGTGCAGAGCGCAACATCACCATCCACCGCCACTTGTTCTTAAACAATGAACAACATCAGATCGTCAGCAATGATCCAAACCTCAACGCGGACATGGCAATTTGTGTGTTTAGTCGGTGATCGCCAGCTAAAGCCGTGACTCTCCTGAGTCACCGGGTGGTCACGGGATTGTTTCAAATCGAATCTATCACTTCGAGATACAGCATTGCGTCGCAATGCTGCTACCACATTGATATCAACGATGAATCAAAACAGCTGCGTTGCGACGCAACGCTGAAACTGCAAAGCAGTTTATCTTTATCACGTTTTGCACAAATATCGATCGTCAATCAAGACAACCCGTGCCGCGGGAGCGACACGGCTTTTGTATGTCAGTGATTCGTCGATCAGCTTATTTCTTCCCGACGCGCCAGATGTACCACGTGCCGATGGGTCCGCAGGCCAGGACGGTTGCAATGAGCCAATCCGGGCGTTGATTGAAAAACAGGATGCTGACACTGATACTGATCGCCAACCACATCACCACGGTTGAAATCACGCGTGCTTTGCGGGGCATTTTTTCGGGATGATCGACATAAATCAGAAACGGTGCGAAGAACCGATTGCGGATCAAACGCTCTTCAAGCCACGGGCAGGATCGGGCGAAACACCAGCAGGCCATGATCAGAAAAACCGTCGTCGGCAAGCCGGGAACCACCACCCCCACGCCACCAACCCCCACCAATATCACCCCCACACCTGCAAGCAGGAACCGACGGAGTCTGGATGGTGACGCAGTTGGCGGACACATGAAAGGCATTGTAACGTGAGTTTTCATGTCTGAAACCCGGTCAAGATGACCGGGCTATGTGTCTATAGCCGAGCCATCCTGGCTTGGTTACCTTGGAAGCGTACACTTGAAAATGGGTGTGCAAGCAGATGATCAGCGATACATCACCGACTTGCCATCCACGGTCAATTCCATGAACACTGGCTTGGGCTTGTAGAAGACCAGTTTGCTTTTGGTGTCCAGCGCCATGATCGCGCGGTGTTTGCCAGCGGACATGCCCTGGATGGTCATGTCTTTGTCGAAAGTAATTTCTTTGCCATCGACCGCGATCTTCATAATGGGCAACTCGGATTTGATATCCAATGCACCGGCTTCGGACATTTCAAAATCAATGGCAGCGACGAAGTAGGCAGGCTTGCGGGTAAAGACATTGGCAGCCTTGTACCACTCTTTGCTTTGACCAAACGGGAAGATGCGGTCGTATGCAAACATCTCGCTTGCAGCGGCATCGGTCGTGGACCACGTGGTCAACAAGTCCCCTTCCGTCGTCGGCTTAAGCTGAGCATCGGTTTGGGACATGGCAACGTAGGGTGCAAAGTCAAATTCTTTGGGGACAAACGGGCCGGTGATGTGGGCAAAGTCGCGGATCATCACAGCCTTTTCTTCGGCGGTGGCTTGAGGACCGGTGACGTCGAATGTCAGATGCGCCTTGGCCTGCACGTTGGGATCGGGCATGAAGAGTTCAGCAGCAACAATCGTCTTGCCCTGCGTGTATCGGATACCGGATTTGATCTTGCCAGGCGTGAAGGGAAGCTTGATGGTTTGGCCGGGTTTGAGTTCTTTGATGCGATCAAACCCGTTGCCGATTTCATAGAACAACGGCTTGCGGATCACGATGTAAATGGTTGAGATCGGCTTGTCGGTATTGTTGGCGACGGTGAGTAAAATATCACCTGAGGAATCATAACCAAAACCGAATGCCAACCCCGGGATTTCCTCACTGGTTTTAAGCTCGGTTGACTTGCCATCACCAAAGTGCAGCCAATCGACTTTGCTGGGCAATTGCTGATCCTGCGTGTAAGGCAGGTTGACCATCCAGCTTTGTTCATCAAGTTTGATGATGTCCAGGACTTTGTCATCGAGTATGACCTTGCTGGGTTTTGAGCCGGTGAGTGTGATACTCAAAGGGACATCTTCGCCAGCATATTCAATGGTCGGGCGCGAGACTTTGTAGGTGCCAACCTTGGATTCATCGGGCGTGATGAGCGTGTACTTGGCGTTGAGTCGGTAGGCAGCAAACTCGGTTTGTGAGCAGTACCAGAAGTCATCTCGGCCGGCATACTCACTGACAACCTGCTTGAACTTTTCCATCTCCGGCGCCGGTTGCCAAGGATGGACACCGAGGCTGATGCTGTAGTCGGTCTGCTTGTATTTTTCAGGATTGTCGAGGATATCTTTCATCTTGGCCCTGAACTTATCCGCATTGATCTTGCGGTCACCGGGGACGACCTGGTTGACGGTGGAGAACAAACCCTTGGGCAGGTACTGGGTGTTCTTGGCAAAGTGACTGTAGACACAATGGTGATACCCACTACGGACCAGTGCGTCGGAGATGTCGGGTTGAGATTGTGGATCGTGACCGGTCCAGTACGTGCCGAACGGGAAGGCAAAGGAGTTGATGGGGAAGTCGACCTCGGCTTCGCGCTCGATGCGGTTAAGCAGAATTTCTTTGAAGACCGCGTTGGGATTGACGGTGGTCAGCCAATAGTGATGGACGGTGTGCCCCGCCACGCTGCAGCCCTGGGACGCGAGTGTGCGGGCGCCTTGAGCATCCATGAGACGACTTGAGCCGTTGAGATAAAAGCTGCCCTTGATGCCGATGTCGACCATGGCTTTATGCATGTTCAGAGCATTGGGATTGTTGTCATCCCAGCGCGCGGTGAAAGCCCAATCCTTATTAAACGGGACGGGTTGGATGTCGATATTCGGTTGATCGTGATCCGACTCGATGACGAGGGTCTGATTAAAGACAGTGACCTGTGCCATTGCCGCGTGGCCTGCAAGCAGCAGGACACCAAGCAACAGACCAGCGAACACAGACAATGACAAGGGGCGCGTTTGAGACACATGAAGCTCCATCATGATAAGAACGAAAACGTTTTCTAGGATATGCTAAGTCTAGACCCGTATACGATGCCAGACAAGTGTCTGCTGTGCAAATCGTTCGGACTTGCGCCGAATGTTGTCTCTAACCAGCATCTCAGCCTGGATTTGACAGCAAAGCCACACAAAAATCATCACGTGATGATTGACTTCAAACCAGCCACCTCCTACGATCATCACGTGATGACAAGTATGATTTGATATCCTGATATGGATATTCAATGGAGAGATGATGGGACGAAGTGACAGCCTCAAACGCATTGCAGAGATGACCGGGCTATCCGTGCCAACGGTTGTGCAGGTGCTCGGGACGCGGGGGCATCGCTATCGCCAGGAGACTCGCGAGAAAGTCCAGGAGGCTGCTGCCCAGATCGGTTACCGTCCCAATGCAGCAGCTCGGGCGCTAAACAAGGGACGCTTTGGCAGTGCTGCGATTCTCTGCGGCGCCAATCCCTGGCTGAATCTCCTGCCCCAGATGCTTGTCGATGGCATCATGGATGAACTTGAAGCCCGCAGCATGCATCTGACTATGGCCAGGCTCTCTAACGATCGACTCAACCAGGAAGACGAGTTGCCCAAGGTGCTTCGTCAATGGATGGCGGACGGTCTACTGATCAATTACAACACGGAGATCCCCCAGCAGATGCAGCAGTACGTCAAGCAGTATCACCTGCCTGCTATCTGGCTCAACTCCAAACATGATTATGACTGCGTGCATCCGGATGATTACGGTGCAGGCAAACAGATCACGGAAAACCTGCTCAAGCTCGGGCATCGCAAGATTGCCTACGCGGACTACAACAAGGGCATGATTGATCCAACATGGCATCAGGTCCATTACAGCACCCATGACCGTGCTGCGGGTTATCGTGACACGATGCAGGCAGCTGGGCTTGAACCGCGTGAGATTCGCAGTATGGACAATGCCGGCGAGAAACATCGTTTGGATTACTCGATCCGCTGGCTCAGTGAATCCGAGCGCCCCACTGCTGTGATTGCTAACGGACTTCATATCGGCATGGCGGTTTGGCAGGCGGCATTGAAGCTGCAAATCAAGGTGCCTGACGACATGTCGATCGTTGCCATCGGCCACGGGTCATATGGTGAAACGCACATGGGTCTGAACACGTGGATCGTCCCCGAATACTCCGAGGGGCGTGAAGCCGTGAAATTACTTTGTCAGAAAATTCAGCAACCGGATGTCGAACTGCCGCCGGTGGCTGTGACATTTGATTGTGTTCGTGACGGGATCACGCTTGGGCCTGCCCCGGGTTTGTGATCACGTTGATTACATCAAACAACGCTTTTTGCGCACTGCCCATCACCCAATGGTTGGCAGCGGTATTTCATGCAAGGAATCACTGGCATGCACATTCACCCCACTGTTTCCAGGACACGTTCATCGACGCTAGGCTTTACGCTCATCGAATTGCTGGTCGTCATCTCCATTATCTCACTGCTCGTTGCCATCCTCCTCCCTGCATTGGGGCAGGCACGCAAACAGGCGCGCAGCATCCAATGTGCAACGAATCTCAGGCAAGTCGCACTCTGTGCAGCGGGCTACATGGCAGACCGACAGGACTGGGTCCCCCCTGCCTACGGTGGTGGTATGCCCTGGTATCAGGTCATGTGGAAGTCAGGCCACCTGCCCAAAGCGTCGGGAATCAATGGCAACGCGCCAGGCCAAGGCGGCTATGACAAATCCGCTGGCATCATCAAATGCCCCGAAGCCATGCTCAAATATGAAACCAGTCAATCGCAAGCCTATTGGGGTTACAACAACAGTTACTTCTACAACAAACGCTGGGTCGGCCCCAAACATGTCTGGTACTACGGCGAATCCTATCAGTTCCTGGAAATGACTAAACCCTCGGACATCGTTTTCCTCATGGATCACAACTTCACCAGCGTCAACACCAACGATGCAGCAGACGAAGCACCCATCTATTGGAACTGCCCGGAAATCGTTGATTTTCGACATAACAACATCGCTTGGTACGTCGCATGGGACGGGCATACCGACACCGCACGTCCAGAAGATGTCACCGAAACCGTTGCCAGCACGGACACGGATTGGATGAAGCGTCATTTCTGGAAACGGTAAACAATTTTTTCAAACCCATAGCATTCGCACGCAATAAGGACTCATACATTCATGACACGCAACGCATTTTTCAGCATGATCATGTTGCTCATCTTCGCAGCATCAACCACCTTTGCTCAATCCCAACCCCAAGGCAGCATCACACTCATGCCGCAGTTCAACCAGACCGTCGACACACGCCCCAACGTGCTCGGTCACAACATGACCGGCAAAGACTGGCATGGGACCAAGGGCGATATCCCCGTGTTCTTCAATCCCAAACTCGGCAAGGTGGACCCGGCATGGATGCCACTGATCACCGCCTTTGACCTGCATCTGCTCCGACTGCATTGGGGCAACAAATATCCGTGGAAAGATGCCATCGGCCCACTGGACCAACGCAAGTCCATCGAACATGAAATGTGGAACGCACACTACCGCACCGAAGCGGGGCTCGATGAATACCTGCAGTTTTTCCAGTCCATCCCCAACGCGCCCGAACTGTCGCTCATCGCTTCGCCCATGCGTCCGACGCAGGAGTTGGCGGATCTCGTCGCCTACTGCAACAGCACCACCGGTCCCATGGCAGACATGCGTAAAGCCAACGGCCATGCTGCGCCGTACAACATCCGTTACTGGGAGATGGGCAACGAAATCGACTACAAAAAACGGGCGGACGTCGATGTCATGCGTGAAGACACCGACAAGGAAAAACGCGAGAAACACAGCGTTGAGGATTACCTGCAACTGGTCACGCCACGCATCGCAGCGATGAAAGCGGTCGATCCGACCATCAAGATTTTCGTCCACGCGCAAACCGCCCCGTGGTATAACCACAATCCCGATTGGCCGCTTTGGCATCAGACATTGCTTCAACAAATCGGTGACCAAATCGATGGCATCGTGATTCATCCCTACTACGACGGCTACTCCGTTTCGACCTGTCTTAAAAGTGTGGATCAGGTGATTAACGACATCGCCAAGTTCGGCCCCAAGGATCGAAACATCACCGTCTGGGTCAACGAACATGCACGCTGGGTGAACTATCGCAAACGCGAAGAACGCCCACAGTCCTGGTCACTGCAAGGTGCCATCAGTAGCGCCGACTTTCTCATGCGACTGATGCAACGCCCCGGTGTCGGGATGGCCAACTACTGGTGCTTTGGACATCGCGGCCCGTGGCGGGTGGTCAATGCCAACTGGGAACAAGGCAGCGACCAAAAGTTCGGCACCGCCATCCATGGGATGTTCCGCATCTTCAACGCAGCCCTACTCCCCAAAGCAACCCCAATCGCCTTGACGGACGCACAATTCCATTCGGATCACTTCGCCTACGAATACCCCATGACCGCGATGCTCTTTACCGATCCCGATTCCAAAGCCGTAAGTCTATTGGTCAGTAACCGCGTGCCCGACAGTGATTTTGCTGCCACGATCAAACTGCCCACACTCCCCAACTCACAAGCCACCTTCATGCAACTCACCGGCGAATCCCTGCGAAGCACCAACGTCCCGGTAACCCCCGATGCCAACACGGTCCGCCAATCCACCGTCACCACCACACAAGATGCAGCAGGCAACGTCCAACTCACCATCCCCGCCAAAAGCGTGGTGATGTGGCAGTGGAAGTAAGCATCTGGCGTAAGTTTGGTTTTATCGTTAACCACGAGGAGTGCGAAGCCAAAACAGACAAGGCATTTTTACCGCAGAGACGCAGAGGACTCAGAGTTTCACAGAGAAGAAATTCTGTTTGAAAATCAATACAACACCAAAGCCGTGACTCTCCTGAGTCACGGGTTGCCTTTGAATCATTCACTTATTTTGTTTGATCTCTCTTACCTCTGCGTTCTCTGCGCCTCTGCGGTAAAAAAATGTCTTGATCACTGCCTTGAAAACTTCGTGTCCTTTGTGCTCTCCGTGTCTTGTGGTAAAAACAAAACGTCCAATATCTCCCAACGACCTCACGCAATCACCAATCCCCCCATCTGTATAACACTTATCAGACATTGCTGCTATCCAAGTGATAAAAGTTCCGTCTATACCGTCTGTAGCGATTAACTGGCTCTGAGAACTGACCGAAAAGGAAAGTGGAACGCTCAGTTCGAGGGAAAGACCGATGCGGATTGGTTTAGACGCACGCACCATCTATTGGCCGACACGAAGAGGCACAGGCAAGAACCTGATTGACCTCTACAGTTATGTCGCGCACCTTCAACCTGACTGGGAAATCAGGGCGTATCACCGCCTTGCTCAACCACTCAATGAAGTGATCCTCCCCCACGCCAACATCATCGACCGTTATATGGACATGCCCGGCGATCGCTACGACGCATGGGAACGGTTCCGACTCCCGGTGCAGGCCTGGCATGATCAGGTGGACGTGCTTCACTGCCCTGCCAACACCTGCCCGTCCCTGTTCCCGGTGCCGACGATGGTCACCATTCATGATCTGATCCCACTGGACATGCCCGAAGGTCGCCTGGGTAGTCAGCTTTCGCATTTCCGTCGGAGTATCCATCGCGCATGCAAAAAGGCGAGTTGGATCATCACGCCATCGCTGTACACCCGTAACCGCCTGGTCTCGGAGTTTGGTGCGGACCCGCATCGGATCACCATCAATCCCTGGGCAGCGGACAGCAACATGCATTACGTGCCGGAGAACGAAGCGGACAAAACGCTGCGTCGCTATGCCATCAATCGGCCGTACGTCATGCACTTCGGCGCTGCCGCCCCACGTAAGAACACCAAACGTGTCATCGAAGCCTGGGCCTTACTCAATCATCAGGTCCGCCAACACTGGCAACTGCTGGTTGTCGGATTGGACCCAAAAACCGAAGCACAGATCCGCAAGCAGGTCAATAATCTGGGCATTCAATCCAATGTCAATCTCAACGGCTTCATTCCCGAGGAGGACATCGCCCCCCTGCTCAGCGGCGCGGAAATCCTGGCATTCCCGAGTTTATCCGAAGGGTTCGGGTTACCGATTCTCGATGCGTTTGAAGCACACACTGCGGTATTAACCAGCGATGTCACCAGTCTGCCCGAGGTGGCTGGCGAAGCGGGTTACCTGGTCAACCCCGAAGACTCGGTTTCCATCTCCAACGGCATGAGTCGGCTGATCAAAGACCGCAGTTTCCGTGGTGATCTGATTCAGGCAGGACTCCACCGACTCAAACAATACAACTGGCAGGCGACCACGCAACGCTATCTCGAAGCAGTGGAACAGGCCTCGGGCGTGATTCGTGTTCGATCAAGACAACTCAGAAAGGCTGCGTAAGTGATCATGGCAAGTCGTTCCCATGAACAACTGGATATCCTCTTTGTCAGCGAACATGCCCTGCATCCGGTGGACCAGGGTTTTAGCATTCGTGGCTCGAACATGGTTAAAGCGATGGACGCAATGGGCATCCGCGTTGCCGTTGCCAGCGAACAACCGTTTCCAGATGAAGCCTCCGATGAGATTCGTCGCCTGTACCTGGATTGGCCGGAAGTGGATGCCAAACAAACCCGCAAGTTCCTCAAAGGTTGGCAAGGTCCGGGCTACCGCGCTCGACTGCGCATTGCGGATTACCAGGGACGTGATCTTGAGCGTTTTGCTGGCGTGATCTCACTGGTCGAAAAACACCAACCCAAAACCGTCATTGGTCTTGGGCAGCATAGCACCATGATGCTCCGTGCGCTCAAGCCTTACACCGGTATCCGCAAAGTCTGGTATGCCGCAGACGAACTGATGTACTTCCAACTTTCGTGCATGCGTCGTGAAGGACTTTCGACGTTGAATAAACGTCTGCAGATGCTCGCACTGTATGGCGGATTGGAAACGTTCTTCGTCCGCGGGATGGATGGTGCCGTTGGTGTTGCGCCTCAGGAAGCGAAGCTACTCAAGTATCTGGCTGGTGCAAAGAAAACCACGTGCATCCGAAATGGTGTGGATACCGGTTACTTCGCCCCACCGCGTGTCCGCCCTGTGAATAAACAGCTTGTTTTCTGGGGTCGGATGGACTTTGAACCCAACATTGATGCGGTGACATGGTTTAGCCAGAATGTCTGGCCGCAGCTTCACGCCAAGCATCCTGATGCGGTGTTGAAGGTGGTGGGAAAGAATCCGACGGAGTCGATTCAGTCGCTTGAAAAGATGGATGGCATTGAGATTGTCGGCGCCGTGCCTGACATCCGGCCGTATGTCAATGACAGTAGCGCGACCGTCCTGCCGATGCGTTGTGGTGGCGGGATTAAAAACAAATTACTGGAAGCTGCCGCGATGGGGATTCCGATCGTTGGCAGTCCCAAAGCCGTGCTGGGTCTTGAAGCCAGGGACGGTCAATTACCCGTGCTGACATGCAAAACGACCGAGCAGTGGATCAACACGCTTGAACGTTTATGGTCGGACACTATGCAATCTGAAAAACTTTCCATTGAGCTTCGTCAATGGGTCCTGTCTCATCACAGTTGGCCCAACGCTGCAAAGCAGATGCTTCAATGGCTTGATCGTCTGCCGTGTGCAGAAGGTCATTCCGAACGACACACCCCGCTGGCCCATGTTCAGGCCATGCAATCATCCGTATTCAAGGAGGCTGCCTGATGTCAATCACGCCAAACACAAGCAAGAAGATGCCCACGGTCACGATGATCGGGATGGGTTACGTTGGTGCCGTAAGCAGCGCCGCGCTGGCATGGCAAGGCTGTCACGTCATCGGCGTGGAAGTCAACCAGGCCAAGCTTCGGATGCTTCAGTGCGGTCAATCGCCGGTGTTTGAACCGGGTTTGCAGGAACTCACCGCACAGATGCATGCCAAGGGTTCACTGGATGCCACCGATGACATCTGTGCTGCCGTCAAGAAGTCGGACATCATCATGATTGCGGTGGGGACACCGAGTAACGCACAGGGGCAGGTGAATCTGGATGCGATTGATCGCGTGACGGATCAGCTTGCCATGGCATTACATTTTGAGATCAAACCCCGCGTGGTGATGATCCGCAGCACGGTCCCCCCGGGCACAATTGCAACACGCATCGCCCCCAAACTCAAAGCGGTGTGTCCGAATGTTGCCGTCTGTCATCACCCTGAATTTCTGCGTGAAGGTAGTGCCCTTAAAGACTGGCATCAGCCGCCGATGATTGTCTGGGGTTGTGATGATCCTGCTGACCGCGTTGTGATCGATGAAGCGATGCACAAAATCTACAAGGGTGTCGATGCGCCGCACTTGCCTTTGGGGACGCGCGAAAGTGAATTGATGAAGTATGCGTGCAACATTTTCCATGCGGTGAAGATCGACTTTGCCAACGAGATTGGTGCACTGGCTTCGGCGATGGGTGCCGACCCTGCAGCAGTGATGAACGCGTTCTGTCATGACACCAAGCTCAACATCTCGCCTGCTTATCTCAAACCCGGTTTTGCCTTTGGGGGCTCGTGTCTACCCAAGGATACCCGTGCGATGATGGGCAAAGCCCGCGAGTTCGGCATGGACATCCCGCTGATCAGCAGCGTGCTTTCATCCAATGTCGCACAACTCAAACGCGGTGTGGATATGGTGCTTGAGCAAGGTCGCAAACGCACATTGATGCTTGGTCTGACCTTCAAGCCCGGGACCGATGACCTGCGTGAATCACCGATGGTGGAGTTGGCGGAACAATTGCTGGGTAAAGGCATCCCGCTTTCGATTTATGATCCGGACCTGATCCCCGAAAAACTCATCGGCACGAATGCTGCCTACGTCGAAGAACACCTGCCGCATCTTGGCATGCTGCTTCGTGATGATCTGGAAGCGGCATTGGCCGACGCTGAGGTCGTGGTGCTCACCAAATCGATTCAATCGTTACAGGCCAAACACCTGACGGGCAAGATTGTCATTGATCTGACCGGACAGGATAAGTTCAAGGTCAAGAACGCCGAAGCAAATCTACAGGCAAACAAGCGCGCCGAAGCTGCATAACGATTCAGGACGTGAATCTCCAGCAGTTGCGCAAGTCAACGCCTGTTGGAGTATTTGAAATGGCCTGGACAACAATGCATTTTGCGGTGGGGATGGCCGGCGCCACGGTGGCAACGGGTGTCGGATGCATGATCATGCGACGCGGTTGGCGGTGGTTGCCGTTATCCATGACCGCAGGCGGTATCTGGGCAGTGATCCCGGATATGCCGCGTCTGTTCCGCGAGGATTTCCCGTGGTTACCGTTCGCCCAAACCCTTGGCAGTAAGTCAATGGAACTTAAGCTTCACCGCATGGGTGATGTTTTCTTTTTCCATAAACAACTGGATATGCAGCCACACGAATATGCGTTGCATGGACTGCTGCTGATGTTGCTGATGTACAACATTGCCATCGGCGTGTTGATGCTGCTTGAATACTGTCAACGCAACAGTCCGATCCATCGCTCATTCCGTGCCCATCAGGGACATGTCAAACCGGCATATCCGCGGACGGCACGTGCCAGTGAATACCCGCGCCCGCAATTGACGCTTGCCAACAATCAGCAACCATCGATCCCACCGGGCATGCCGGGCGCGTCACCGATGTTTTCAACACACATGGCCCCTGGTCCGGCGCCGGGCAGTCAGAACATGTCACTCGAAGAACAATTCGATGGCGGTCCTAGCGTGGAAATCGCAGTCGATCCGGAGAATCCGGTCATCGGGCGAATTGGTAAACGCGACAAGACCGGTAGCTGACGGGACATTCGTTCCTGGACATGCAACGACAAATTAACGCAAATCAACACAGATACTTCAATGGGAGTGTCTGTGTTTTATTTACCGGCCAGGGAGCTTCGCCCCCCGGACCCCCTTGCGAGGTCGATGTGTATGAAGGTCAAATTCGATCACGTCTTGCATCTAAATGATTGAAGACCAAGTTGCATTGGTGTTCCACCCCAAACCCCGCCAACGGGCAGCCGTTGGATCGCTGCCCCCGGAAGCCCCCGGATGTGGGGTCAATCAAGTGATTCAGAATATAAGTTAACAACACGATAATCGGACGATGAACATGCCAAGCGTATGGGTGATCAGACAGACATCCGATTAACCAGTTCAATTCACGAACACCAGATAGCAAAGGCGCAGCCCTTCCTGGGGGACGTGATCCAGCGGCGGAACGCTGGCGGGGTTTGGGGCAGAGCCCCATCTCATGTTTATCCTCAATTCCTTTGAATGCAACACAGCAACATGTCTTGCCCTGACACCCCGACCTCGACAGGGGGTCCGGGGGGCGAAGCTCCCTGGCCATGAAATATGAATCATTCTGAATGCGATACACTCACTTGAACATCTGATCCAAACCGGGAATGTCCAGGCCACCGGTGAGTTGTTTCATTTCGTCTTCAACCATGGCTTGTGCTTTGGCGTGGGCGCCACGACAGGCAGCGACGATCAAGTCCTGAATCATCTGCTTGTCGGCATCGGCACCTTCGCCGGCTAGCGTGATGATCATCACCGGATCGAGCTGGATGTCGACGACTTCAAACTTGCCATTCATCGTCACCGTCACGGCACCGGCGCCGGAGTCAGCCGAAACCGTCTTGCGCTCAAGCTCGGACTTGATCTGCTCCATCTTGGCGCGCATTTCCTTGGCCTGGCCCATCATGCTGGCCATGTTCTTGAGGTTGTCAAACATCATCTTCCTCCTGGTCGTCTTCCGACAAGTCATCATCATCAGTCTGCATGTCCGGTGGTGGGATCAAAGCCGATTGATCCTCAGCCACCTCGACAAGTGAGACGTCAAAGAGTTCGTTAATCTGTTCCACCAATGGCAGCGTCATGGCAGCTTGTCTCTGAGACATGCCACCACCTTGCGATGCCAGTTCTTCGTGCTGAGCCTGTTTTTCCTGAATCTGCAGCGACACCGGCATGCCCAGAATCTTGCCAAGCAACTCGGCGACCTGCGACTTCTGCCGCTCGGTGACATAGCTGCGATTGCCCGGCTTGGGTGCGAGGGTCACCATGCGGTCTTCAATGCTGGCGATGACCATGGCTTTACTCATGCTCTGCAAACCCGGTGAATTGCCAGCGCATCGCCCCACTTCCGCCCAGACGGCTTGGGTGTCCGACGGATCAATCTGGCGAGGTTGCGCTTGAGCTGGAGCCTGCGCACCGGGAGTCGGTTGCGGTGAAGCGTCAGCAGCTTGCGGACTGGATTGTGGTCTTGAAGGTGCAGCCGGTGCAGCCTGTTGGGGTGGCTGCGATGAAGCTTGCGGGCGTGGAGCAGGACGATTGGCTGTAGACTCAGCGGTCAGTTTTTTTTTTGGCCACCCGGAAGGTTACCGCCTTGAAGGACCGCTGAGACATCTGCCATTTTCTCCGCCAAGGCTAACCGCACCATCGCCGCATCAAGCAGCGCCCGTGGGTTGGAGCTGAGTTTGCAGGTTCGCTGGACATTTTCACAGAGTGCGATCATGTGAACCAGGCCGGCAGCATCAAAACACGCAGCCTGCTTGGCAGCATGTTCACGGGCATCGTCCGCGAGTTCGACGAGTTCCGAGTCCTTGCCACAGGCAGCGACAAGCATCAGACTTCGCAGGCGTTCGATGAGTACGTCGAAAAACTGTTCGATGGCAATCCCACCATCAATGAGCTTGGCGGTCTGGGTGAGGGTGTTGCCGATGTCCCCTGCTGCCATGGCATCGATCAGGCCGATGACCTGTTCGGTTGGGGGCAGGCCCAGCATCTCTTCGAGAATTTTGGCTGTCAGCGGTGTTGCACCGGTGGCAATGAGTCGGTCCATCAGACTCAGCGCATCACGCATCGAGCCGTTGCCCAAACGAGCGACCTGCCAGATGGCGTCGGTTTCGGCTTCGATTTTTTCCTGTGACAACACGTTGGTCAGATGTTCTGCAATGCGTGATGTCGGCAGATTACGGAAGTCAAAACGCTGACAGCGACTTTGGATCGTTGCCAAAACTTTGTGCGCTTCGGTGGTGCAGAGGATGAACTTCACATGCTCGGGCGGCTCTTCCATGGTTTTGAGCAGCGTGTTGAACGCTTCCTTGGTGAGCATGTGCACTTCGTCAATGATGTAGATTTTGTATCGTGCGTTGCCGGTGGGTGCCAGGGAGGCATTACCGATGAGTTGGCGGGCGTCTTCGACGGAGCGGTTGGAGGCACCGTCGATTTCGATGACGTTCAGGTCATCACCGGACATGATGGCTTTGGCCATGCGATCCTGGACATCCTGCTCGGGGTAATCGAACTCGCCGGGCGGGATGGGGCAATCGGGGATGGTGGCTGGTGCGTTGAGTGCCCGGGCAAAGATGCGTGCCATGGAGGTCTTGCCGACCCCGCGTGTCCCGGTGAAGAGGTAGGCATGGGCGATTCGGCCGGACTTGATGGCATTTTTGAGGGTCTGTGCGATGGGTTCCTGACCGATGACACCTTCAAAGGCGGTTGAGCGGTATCGTCTTGCCAGTACGGTGTAGGACATAGTCGTAGAGTTTAGCAGGAATTCGATCCCATGCTTCGCTTCGCTCAGCATTGGGCTTGTTGCCCGTGACACCAATGATTGCCGACGCACCCCTTTGCAACTTCCGGGGGAGAGGCATGAACAGACGGTCAGGACACCGACGGCACCGGGCAAACGCCACTTAGGGCTGCTCCGGTCAAGGCCTGACCCGGTTCATGGGACCACCCGTGCACCGGGCCCGACCGTCTGTTCACACCCCCTGCTGACTCAAAACCAATCAGAAAGGCATACTAACAAAAATCTGATTCGCTTGTTGGCCAGCAAAGTCAAAACATTGTAGACAAGACAAGACTTCCGTGCAAAGCGGTGGTAAAATCAATTATCAGCAGGTTATTTGTCACAAATGACTTGGTGAATACGGTACAAGCGAATATCCTAGTGTGTATACATTTTCGGTACTGATATATATTTGATTCATTTTATTTTGATAACACCGATGTTTCGGGGGAAATGAGTGGGCTTATGATCCTTTTTATGCTGCGTGGCAGCTTTATTGTTTTGGCATGTTGCATTTCGGTGCTTTATGTCATCCAACAGCAACTTTCAGACGAGGACACATCGTTACGGTTTCCTACGGTCATGATCATGATCGGGGCGGCACTGGGCATCGCCATGGCGGTCATCGCCCTGGACTCGGCGATCAAAAAGAAAAAACTCGCCGCTATCTCCGGTGTCTTCCTCGGGCTGGTCGCAGGTATGATCGTCACGGCGGCACTGGCGATGTTTGTCGACCTGATCCCCGTACTCGTCCCTGACATGGGAGCTTACCTGGGCTTGCTCCAGGGTATTAAAGTCTTCATCGGCCTGGTCTGTTGTTACGTGTGCATCTCGCTGGTTCTCCAGACCAAAGACGACTTCCGGTTCGTCATCCCCTACGTGGAGTTTGCCAAGCAGGTCCGTGGCACCAAGCCCATCCTGCTGGACACCTCCATCATCATCGACGGCCGCATCATCGATATCATCGAAACCCAAATCCTCCAGGGCACGCTCATCGTCCCCAAATTCGTCTTGAATGAATTACAGGTCATTGCTGACTCCGCGGACAAACTCAAGCGCGCCCGTGGACGCCGTGGTCTGGATATTCTCCAACGTCTACAGGAAAACTCGGTCATCACCGTCACCATCGACGAAGCCGAAGCCGAGGGCACCAATGTCGACCACAAGCTCATCAGCCTGGCGCAGCACATGCCCGCGCGCGTGATGACCAACGACTACAATCTCAACAAGATTGCCACCTTCCGCGGCGTTGATGTGATCAACCTCAATGATCTGGCCAAGTCCCTGCGTCCCGTCGCCCTGCCCGGTGAGATGATGCAGGTCAAAATCGTCAAGCCCGGCGAAGGTCCGACCCAGGGCGTGGGCTATCTCGAAGACGGCACGATGGTCGTCGTCGAAAATGCCAAGAACGCCGTGAACAAAAACATCGACCTGACCGTCACCAGCACCCTGCAAACCTCAGCAGGCAGAATGATCTTCGGTCGCGCGGATTGATCCGCAACCATGGCCCCTCCATTTGTGCATGTCTTTGGCGGAGGGACCGACAATTTGTATCCGTAGGTATATTCACGATCATGTCGCGTGACATGGTCGTTTTTGAAGTTCCATCATCATCAGGAGACAGTGATGCAGGAAGTTCCCCATCTAGCCTCGGAAGTACCCAGTTCATCTCAGCCCAAACACGTCCAATTGCTCAATGAGCAGGTCCATATTGACGATGTCGGCGATTTTGACTGTAAGCAGGTCAGTATCGACCAGTGCTCTCTTGTCAGTGACTACAAACTCCCCCTTGCCAGCATCGTCGGCTCGGTGATCTGCTTTGTCCTGGCAGGCTACGTCCTGTGGAACTCGCATCTGACCGCAGTGGACCCCTTAAACCAAGTCTCACACGGCTCAGCCTTGGCTCCCCTGTTTCTGGTCGTACTCGGTGTTTACCTGGGCTACTATGCCATGCGTCACCGCAAGCATTACCTGCTCAAGCTCCACACGCAAAATGGTGATGTCAACTGCGAAACCAGCGTCGACGAAATGGCTCAACTCCGCAGTCATGTGAAACTCAAGTGCAAGTGTTAAACGGAAAGTAATACGTTGACGTCAATTCTCACAGTGTTCGTAGCAACGACAGGTCTGTTCCTAGCAAGATCATCACCTGATATGACAACGTATGGCAACATACTCGGCCCAATCGTTGGCACATTGAAAGTTGAGATGACTGAAGAAGAACGTCGTCTGGATCACTACGGGAATTACCAAGCGTTCATGGCCAAACTTCACGAAAAGAACTACTTAAGTACCGAATTAAAACAAAATGACGCAGGCAGCTATCTGGACCGTTGGGGAAACCCGATCACCATCATCTTTGAAAATGGCATCGCTGTCGGTGCGGGAAGTAATGGCGAAAATCAGGTTTGGGACCACGGCATGGGGGACGACATCGTCCTGTTTATCGATGCCCGCAACTCGCTGGATCGCTTGTACCCATCCCCGCTTTTCAAATTCATTGCGACGTTTGGCGCTGGTGTACTCTTGAGCTTTTTAATGAACTTGCTTGTTTCAATGTTGAAAAACTGGAAAGCCAAAAAAGCAGACAATCTTGCTAACTCGGGGGATTAAGCATCATGAAGTCGAAAAAACGACTCAGTATTGTCGTAATCATATTGATAATGGTTGCAGTATTTCTACTGCTTATTGGCACCGGTGTTCTTAAACCTCGCCCCATCCTGATTCTGTACGGAATAGGCATCCTGCACACAGACAACGAAATCCGTTTCCCGCCTGCAACACGCACGGATGGCGATGTGATTAAAGTGCAGGATATCAGTTATGGTTCGATGCCAATTGGATGGCTGGGAAAACAACTTGGAGTACGACAAGTCATAGAAGGTCAATATCCTCAACGCCCATACAAAGGCCGGAACTTTATTGAAATTGACACCATTGATGGTAAAAAAACACAGGGCAATTTTCTCATCAGTGTCACAACACCTGGTGACAGTGTCATCATTGAAAAAGGTATTCGCTATAAAATCGAAGGCTTTGAATCTGGGCATTATGGCAGTTATCCCAGATGGGCCAGTCCAGGACGAGCACAACCCTTTCAGTTTTATTCGGAATTTGTCGCAACCAGAGTGCTTGAGGAAAACCCCATTGCCACTACCCCCACCGAATCAACTCACTGATCCAACGGCTCAAGCAGCATCGCGTCGATGATCTTGCGGTCGGTGGCACTGCCGGTGAAGACGAAGTGGATAAGCTTGTCGTCCTTGTCGATGTGTACGGGTTTATCGCATTGCATCCATTCGTTTTTCCAGGACGCAGTGTTGGTCTTGTGGATCGTGCCACGCAAGGTCAAATGCTCGGCATCAAGGCCGGCATGGATTTCGATTTTCTGATTGCCCTTGCCACCGATGGCTAAACTCGTCATCCACCGATACTGCCCCGGCTTCACATCACCAATTGGATACGCCAACGTCACCGGCACGTTCTTGTATCCCTTGAACACCATGATCAACGACTGCGAATCACTGTAATACTTGCCTTCGGTGATCACCTGCTGCGGGTAATAGACATGGGCCTTGAGCTTGGCGGGCTCCGTCTTGTTCTCCGGCAAAGGTGCAGGCTCGGCTTCAAACACATGCAACTTCGCATCATCTTCAAACGGTACCGGCTCCCGCAACTTGGCGTTCACCGTTGCACACAAAACCAAACCGACAACCAACATCATCCCGATACGCAACATACTAACCATCCTTCAATGACGAATGAAACCATCTATAAAACAAATGCACATTAAAGCCCGGGGGTTTTAACCCCCGGGACGTTGTGTGTACTTCAATACCAACAGTGCAAACTCACTGCACAAAACGCCCCACCACATACACCGGCGTCTTACCGACATGAACCTGCACCATGCCCATGCTGTTGGGTGTCAGCGTCGTGCGACTAATCCCCAGCAAATCAACCAACTGCACTTGAGATTTGACCTTGATCCACACCTTGGTGTCCGTGTGATTCCACAGTAGCAGCGTTTCTTTCCCAGCCTTGTCAGCCACACGGAGTTGCTGAATCGATCCGTTGAGATGACTCAGCGGTGCAAGCTTCTTGCGTCCATCAAGCAAATGCGATGCGGTGTTGATTGCATTGATCGCAGGCAAGGGTTCCTTGCCGAGATTACACATCCCGCTTGGCCATGAGTAGTCATAGCCGTTGTAAACTACCAGGTAACTGAGCCCCTGGACATGTTCATTATTGATCGCCCATGCCAGTTGCTTGATCAGACTTTCCACCTGCCCTGCTGCACCATCAAAGCTATGGGAGACCGGCGCGGAGAGTTCGCCATACCACACGGGTTTGTTGGTTTTGGACTCTTTGAGATAGTCGATCACCACTCCAAGTCCCTCCTTGGTGGAGTTGCCAATCACCGGCGAATCGAGGTCCGGCGAATCGATTGGATGAGCATGCACATCGAGAATATCACAGGCATCCATAAAGCCGAACTTCTGGAGTTTGTAGGTAAATTCATTCCTGCGACAGACTGACGGTGAAATGTAAACCGCATTGGGGTTGGCATCCTTAAGTCCACGATACAAGGCTTTCACTGCAGTCGCGTAGACCTCTGCAATCTGCTCGGTGGCTTTACCTGCATGCAGGTCGGTTTCGTTGTCACCGGTCCAGTAGTCGATGCGCCCCTTGTAATGCGAGACGAGTAAACGGGCAGCCTCTTCGTAGGTCTTCTCAAACGCGGGATGTCCAAAGTGTGGCGTGCTCCGTGCACCATAGGGTGCTAACACCAACTGCCTGGGATCAACAATGTCCTTTGCCTTGGCGATGGCAGCATTCTGTTCCGCTTCGGTTTGCGGCATGGCTTGACCATCTCGCAGCAGATCCGTTCGGATATAGCCGGTACTTAAATCACCGACAAGTGTGATGCCCAGGCGGTTGGCTTCGTCGATGAGCTGATCGATTGCGGGATTCGGTGTCAGCGTGACATTGCCTTGCCCGTCATGTTTAAGTCCCCATGTGCTCCAACCCTGGTTGATCTTGTACTGACGGGTGATACCACTTCGCCACAGCAGTCGCATGCGACCGAGCACACCATCCATGTCCTTTTTGAGCAGCCAATGTCCGACGGTTGCCAACACGCGCGGGCCGGTGTCCTGATCTTTGGCAACGGGCCCTTGCACCACGGAGAAGCTGTGCGGGCGATGACGCAACATCACCTTGTCATCCGACGTGAGATACTCGGTGTACATCCGGTAATGATTGACCGGCAACTTACCCAGTTCCAAAACCTGTTGACCTTCAAAAACCCCTTGATTTTCAGCACCAAATGTCAATGTAACAACACGGTCCATCACGGGCATGTTGTCATAGGAGAGCACGCGCAAACGGAGTTTGGCGGGGAGATTGTCTTTGAACTCATCCGGTGCAAAACGGCGGGTGTCGGGTGTGATGCGGTATTGAGCGGCACCTGCATTTCGCTGATCCATCATCGCTGTAATCGTCTTGGGCGTCACGGTGTAATACCACGGGCGACGATCGCGTTTATTTTCCGGTTCATCCAAACCAACCTGTAAATCGTAACGCAGCTTCACCGATTCATCCGCAAAGTAAATCGGGCTATCACCATCTGGTCGACTGAGCATTGCCATCATGCGCATCGGACGGTTGTCACTGGTGAGCACGGTTGTGCGTGTTGGGTCAAATGCCGTGAAGCGAACGTTGTCAATGTCATTTTCCTGCGTTCCGACGATGGCAAACTGCATGGTCCAGTTACTGGGATTCGAATCGGTTGCAAACTTGCGTTCTCGACCATTGATCAAGGCAGGCGAATGCATGGAAACCAACAGTCGATTCCAACCCTTTTGCAGACGGACTTTGCTGTCGGAGATACGATCGCCATTAAGCCAGACGCGATGCGAACCCTTGATGGCATAGTTGAGTTTTGCCGGCTGTGCGTGATCGGCCCAGATGTAGGTGTGTGCATAGACGGTCGCGCCAGCCCATTTGCTGGCTTTGGCAAGATGCTCCGAGACTTCGGGAACTTGCGAGGAAAGCCAGTCGATCATGCCGTCATCGGTTTTGAGATACTGCCAGGTGTGTTCCCCTTTACCAACCCAACCGCGCGTGCGATCCAGATCACCGGGTTGGGGTTGGACATCACCTTCGTGACTCAGCCAGGTCACCGCCAATCCGCCACGGCTCCAGGCAGGCCCCCAGATAGCCCATTCGTTGATGGGTGTTGCGCGTGCTGAGGTCACACTCAGTAAGACAGCAAAGAGAAAAACAATATGTCTGTAGGACATGCGTCGAATCCTTGTTTAGCAAAGGAAAGTCAAAATCGTCATTGGTTGTGGAAATAACGTGGTTAAGTCGTTTTGGATGTCAGTTGCGAGCTTGAAGTTTCGCCACACGACTTGCCCGCAACAAGCCGGAGTTTGAGCTCACAGTCAAGCAATGCTTCACCATTGAGTCTACGTAATAAGTTGTCCGTGTTATTAATTGCCAGGCGGACCGGGTCCATCTCAATACGCGTGAGTGGCACGGGTGAAAGAATTTGCATACCACGGTTGGCATGTGTTAAAAGTCCTATTTTTTCAGGGTATTTCAAGTCATTGGCCAGTAAACCGAGGATCACGCCGGAAGTCAGGTTATCGTCAAAAACAAACAAGGCATCGGGAACCGGGTTGCGTGATTTGGCCAATTGAGCAATGGCTTTCATACCCGACTGCGGCGCGTTGTTGGCGGGTCGAATGTACTGGATATTGCCCACATCCTTGCCACGCGCTTTCATGTCGCCAACCATCGCTTCAACGCGTTTGGGAGTGCCTGCTTCAAATTTGGAGATCACCAAACCGATGTTGCGATAGCCATGATCGATCAGATAATCAATGCCCATCTCGGTCATCACACTGTAATGGCTGGCAGAGACATCCTTTTGATTACGATCCGATGCATAAGCCCATGGAATCTTGCATTCCTTGTTAAGCCAGGGTCCAAGCTGTGATGACATGTTCACCACGAGAATGGCTTTGATGAATCCAGCCTGTACGTCACGTTCAAGCTCGCGAATCATCAATCGTTCCAATGGCTGACACACCGGTGTGTAGACTTTGGCATTCCAGCCCTGTTGTGAAAGGTGATTGGAAATCTGCCAGGCAATCTGCGCGTAGGTCTTGACGTCTGGTTCAGAGATCAAGCTACGACCGCAGACGACCGCCATGGTGTTGGCATTGAGCGTTTCACTGACAAAGCTGCCGAGTTTGGGAACGCGTTTGATCAGGCCACGGTTACTCAATTCCTTGAGTGCATTCTGGGCGGTCTGATTGGCAACGTTAAACTCTTTGGCCAGGTCAAGCGTGTTGGGAATCGCATCTCCCGGCGCAAGCAGGCCACGCGCGATCTGGTCTTGAAAGTGTGCAGCAATCTGCTTGTAAATGGGTTCGGATCGTTTGATTACTTCGAGTGTCATATCAGTACTTCAACAGGAAAAAATAATTTGTTCAACCTCATTTTGCCAACTCAGGGGAACTGACTGACCTTGGGGGTATAGAACATGGCTTGAGACGACACACCTGACTTGTTGCATTCTTCAGGTCGGAAGGTGCGAGCATGGCCGTCTCCGAAAAGCGCATTGACGGTGGACGTGCCGTTACTGTCCAGGTGATTGACGCGGTCGTTCATGCTGTAGGCTGCATAGTTACTGCCAAACTCAATGGAGAAGTCGATGGCAATCATGCTGCGATCGATGTAACGATCACTGGCATAGAAGGCGGGCAACCATTTGTAACCATTCTCGTTTGTGTCCCACAGGCCCGAACGAAACACCGCGTAATGTGCTGCCCAGATGTAGGACAAGCCACGGTTGGCAAACGTGCCGTTCTGTGACGGACATCGCCAGACAGTGGGTTGGGTGTAGGTTTCACCTGTGGGTAATGCCGGGATGAGCCCGAGGCGATTGAATGCGGCTTTGGCATTTTTCTGTGATTCATGTACCCAGGGACCGCGTTGGAATCGCATGCCGATGGGAACGCGTTGCTTGCCACCAAAAGCCGTGGACGTGGTGTAGGCTGCGGTGGACGTGCTGCCCTGCGGGAAGACTTCCTTGAAGTCGGCAGCATAGGCATGCGAGGCGATCCCGATCGCCTTGAGATTGTTCATGCAGACGATACGTCGGCCGGACTCCCGGGCTTTGCCCAACGCCGGGAGCAGAATGGCGATAAGCAAGGCGATGATGCTGATGACCACCAGCAGTTCAATCAACGTAAACCCAGCATAGTGCCTGCCTTGAACCTCAACCAATCGTTTTTCTCTCATCTTTTACCTGCTCTCATGGATAAAAGCGGTCACGGGGATACGATTAATACTACATCATTCCATATGCAGAATAATATGGCACATATCCGCCAAATCAAGCCTCACGCCCAACTTTTTTCTGATTATGTGTGATTACGCCACGATGACATCCTGTCAAAAATAACGGTGAGGAGTGCCTTGACTTGATTTATTTTGTATCTAATATAGTTACATGTCTTCACAGCCCAACAAGTCGCTCATTGATGGTCTGGCATGCCTGCAGGCGCTGGCGATGCATGCTGAGCCCGTGGCTTGCCGGGCGTTGGCGCGTGAGTTGGATCTGAATGTCATGCGTGCCAACCGGCTGCTTCGGACGCTGGCGGATGTCGGGTTGGCGCATCAGGACGCCAAACGCCGATACACCATCGGCCCGGGGATTCACACGCTCGCTGCTCAATCCATGTTTGCTTCAGGACTGCTCAAGCGTGCGCTCAAGCCGCTACGCAAACTCGGCAAGGCTGGTCAACTCGTCGCGTTGGGTGTGCTTTGGCAAAACCAGGTGACGTACCTGTATCACGGTCTGCATGGCTGTGATGTCGAAGATGCGCTGGGCAAAGTCACGCTCTTCCCCGCAACACGATCCAGTGTCGGCATGGCGCTGCTGGCAACCTACACCGACAAAGACATCCGCGCGATGTACCGCGATGAGCCGATCCCCGGTTACAAAAACATCACCGCATTGCTTGCTGACATCCGTCAGACACGTAAGCAGGGATATGCCTGCATCGAACATCACAACGAAAATAAACCATCCCACCTGACAGTCGCGGTCACCGTCGGCCAACCGGTCACCGCAGCGATCGCGCTTTCGGGAATGCCAACCGATCAACCCATTGACGATGTGATCACCCAACTCCAAAAGGCAGCGGACATCATTGCTTTACCCCCGGAATAAACCGTGAATCGCGCAAGCCGTCAGCTTGCGGCTATTGAAAGAACTCGTTGAGTAAACCTTGCACCGACGTTAAGTGCAATGACAAACATTAAACAACCCTCATCCCAAATCCCTCATCACCAATCCCTGAACAAAAAAATGAAACACGATCCCACATTATCGTTTGAAACCAAGACCCACGAAGCGGACCTTTGCGTGGTCGGTGGCGGACTCTCGGGCCTGTGTACTGCCATCGCAGCAGCACGCAACGGCACCAAGACCATCCTCGTGCAGGACCGCCCCGTACTCGGTGGCAATGCGTCATCAGAAGTCCGCATGTGGATTTGCGGTGCCCACGGCCGTGACAATGTCGAAACCGGTTTGATCGAAGAAATCAAACTCGAAAACTGTCACCGTAACCCGCAACTCAAGTACACCATCTGGGACACCGTCCTGTATGAAAAAGCTCACTTCCAACCCAATCTCAAGCTGATGCTCAACTGCTCGATCAACGAAGTCAAAACCTCCGGCAACAAGATCACCGAAGTTGCAGGTTGGCAGTTGACCACACAAACACGCCATGAAATCAAGGCTAAATTCTTTGCTGACTGCTCCGGTGACAGCGTCCTGCGTGTCAGTGGTGCCGAACTTCGTCGCGGTCGGGAAGCACGTGATGAGTTTGATGAAGCCCACGCACCGGAGACCCCGGATCGCAAGACGATGGGCAACACCCTGCTGCTTCAAGTCCGTGAGATTGATCCCGAGGACCACGTGCCGTTCGTCAAACCCAAGTGGGCCAACACCTATGAGGAAGAACAACTGCCTCACCGTGGCCTGACGCCCGGCAGCGGAAACTGGTGGTGGCTTGAAATCGGTGGTGAAGATGACACCATCGGTGATGGCGAAGAACTGCGCGATGAACTCTACAAAATCGGCTTCGGCGTCTGGGACATGATCAAGAACCATCCTGACGGACGCGGCCACAAATGGGAACTCGAATGGATCGGCTCTCTGCCTGGTAAGCGCGAGAACTTCCGCTATGTCGGTGATCACATCATGACCCAGAACGATGTCGAAGCCGAAGGCAAGTTTGAAGACATGGTGGCTTACGGCGGCTGGTCCATGGACGATCATCATCCCGGTGGCATCACCTATCCGGGCAAGCCCACCATCTTCCATCCTGCCCCGTCGCCTTACGGCATCACCTACCGCAGCATGTACTCGGTGAACATCGACAACCTGTTCATGGCAGGTCGCAACATCTCGGTGACCCACATGGCATTGTCCAGTACGCGCGTCATGGCAACCTGTGCCATCATCGGTCAGGCTGTCGGCACGGCTGCGGCATTGGCGGTCAAGCACAACACCACCCCGCGCGGTGTCGGCCAAAACCATATCGCTGAACTCCAGCAGACCCTCATGGATCAGGACTGTTACCTGCCCTGGCATCGCCGTGAAATTGCCCCCATCTCCAAGGCCGCCAAGCTCAGCGCATCCAATGACAGCAACGTCGAGGAACTGCGCAGTGGCATTGATCGCACAATCGGCAAAGATGACAACGCCTGGCTTGCCACCGTCGGAGACAGCGCGACCTACAGCTTTGACAGTGACACCCCGCTCACCGAAGCGCGCATCACCTTTGACAGTGACCTGTCGCGTCCCAAGAAAATGCCTGCCCGATATCCCAAGAAAGGCAACTGGGATCACGTCCCGAGCACCATGGTCAAGGACTTCACGATCCAAACGCAAGACGCAGCCGGAAACTGGCAGGATGCTGCCAAAGTTCAAGGCAACTATCAGCGACTCGTCCGCGTCCCCCTGGATGTCAAAGCTTCTGCTGTGCGTTTGGTGATTGATCAGACCTGGGGTGACGAACAGGTCAAGGTCTTTGGATTTGAAGTCCGTTAATCACTTCTGAGCCACCCATTCACCGCGTGGGAGACCGGCAGACCACGTTGCCTGTCTGAGCATCCCCCTGGTCAAAATACATCTGGCCACACACGATACCGCACCTTCAGCAAGGTGCGGTTTTTTCTGCGCTGAGATCGCAAAACAAAATACTAACAGGACTTCATTTCTGTATAGGATCGAAAAATCAAAAACTTTTGACCCACTCCTTCAGTCACATACACTGAACATATCGAATTCAAAAATATCCCTTTTAAAATGCGATTTGTTACGTAACAGCAAAGAGAGGACCATATGATTTCAACACGGGAATTTGAGGGTATGCGTCAGCGCGTGATTGCCTTTACACTCATTGAACTGCTGGTCGTCATTTCCATCATCAGCTTGCTCATCGGCATCCTGTTACCGGCACTGCAAAAGGCGCGCATGGCAGGACGAGCTGTTCAATGTCTTTCCGCGCAAAGACAGATCGGTCTGACGATGAACGCTTATCTGACTGACAATCGCAACCAGTTTCCCATTGGGAACGCCGGTTCTGCGGACGCCGATGAGCGATGGCAAATGCAGCTTGCCAATCAGTACCGACTGGGCCGTGAGATTTTTTATTGTGCTGAAGATGTCAAACGAAAAGTCACCGACTGGGACACCGACAATCGCTATATCAGCTATGGCTACAATGCCAAGGCCTTGGGTTTTTACGGCTCCCATCCCAATCCATTTACCGGCGTAGCAACCGGGTTATTCAGTGCTAATCTCGAGCGGATTATCAAGCCCGGGAATACGCTGATGACCACCGACTCGTTTCGCCCTCAAACCACAAGCACACCAGCTCAACGTGATCGCGGGTATTACGTGGTCGTCCCACAAGCCGATGTCTGGAGTGACTTTTTGCCACGCGATCGGCATGACGGTGTGAATGTCAATTTCATTGATGGTCACGCTGCACGACATACTATCGAACAGGTCAGTCAGGCCGATTTGCCAACCGAATCATCCAAGATCAACAAGTACACGATGTGGAGTCCCATTCATTAATCACCATCCTCATTTTTCGCTCAACATGCAGTCTGTAACAAGGCTGCTTTTTTATTGTCAGCTGATAACGCACAACGGACTTGCGGCAACCTGATCGGAATCGGATCTTTTCAATATAGGAACAAGAAATCGCTCCTCTATTGACTGTGCAGGGTTTAAACCTACACTTTCATATAGACATACACCGTTGTAACTGCATCATTCATTTAAATCTTCCGGGTAGAGACAGGAGAAGATCAATGAACGCACGCAAATCCGCCTGCAACGCTTCATGGCACACTGGTTTCACACTCATTGAGTTACTGGTTGTGATTTCGATCATCGCGCTGCTCATCGGCATCTTGTTACCAGCGCTGCAAAAGGCACGCATGGCCGGTCGGGCTGCCCAATGCCTCTCAGCCCAGCGACAGATTGCGGTCACGACCAATGCCTACCTGGGCGACTTCAAAAACCAGTTCATGGTCGCCAACCCATCCAATGCCGATCACCGTTGGGAAGCGTTGCTAGCTGACATGTATCGCATGGGTCGGGAAATTTTCTATTGTCCTGAAGACGTCAAACGCCGCATCACCGACTGGGACACCGACAACCGGTACATCTCCATGGGCTACAACATCGAAGGCCTTGGGTTTAGTGGTGGGTCAAACAAGAATCCCTTCTCCGGTGCCAGTCAGGGAGAATTCAGCGCACGTTTGGATTTGATCAACAAACCGGGGAACACGCTGGTGACGCTTGATGCCTACAAACCCCAATCCACCGCCACCGCCAATCAGCGCGATCGCGGATACTACGTCGCAGTCCCCGAAAAATACATGTGGGCGGACTTCCAGCCGCGTGCGCGTCATGATGGTGTGAATGTGGTGTTCATCGACGGCCACGCCAAGCGCATGCTCCTTGAAGACACCATTCAAAGTGACCGCCCCACCGAAGCGGTGGACATCAACAAGTACTCAATCTGGAGTCCGGTTTACTGATTAAATATCAGTTCAAATTCAAATACACAAGCAGCCTGTCATGGGCTGTTTTTTCTTACCCCCACTGTCCAGCAAGCAACTGATCAATCGCGTAGGCCACGCCGTGTTCGTCGCAGCTTAGTGTGTGATGATTGGCTGCTGCTTTGACCGCATCAATCGCGTTGCCCATGGCAATGCCACAGCCGGCCTGGGTGATGGCTGCAACATCGTTGATCTCATCGCCGATCATCACGATTTGATCAGGCTCGATCTGCTCCTGTCGGGCAAGCCATTTGAGGCCACGCCATTTATCGACACTGGCGCCAAAGACTTCCAGAATAAACACGCACTGGCTGGGATCCGGTTGATGGACCGCTTCAAAGCAGTGCATATTCACCTGTGAACCAAGGCGTTTTTCGATCTCCTTGCTCGCTGCCATCGCACGCGGGCCGTTGGCAACCATCCCCACACGCAGCGCATGATGCAGGTCATCAAGCGTGATATCCGTTTTGAAATGGGTGACGATTTGTGTCTGCCCGAACCACCATTGCGTGTTGTGCGTGAGTGTGCCGTTGCCGGTGACCAGGTAGTCATAGCCGGTGATGTGACGATCAGTGAGAATGAGCACCGCTTCAGGCAGATCGCGGAGTTTTTCGATGATCTGCATCGACACATGCGGCTCGATCATGGCAAGGTCGACCGACTGTCCGCTTTGGATATCCGCGATCATCGCACCGGTGGTGAAGATGCCAAGTCCGGGATTGGGGTAATCGACCAACTGTCGCGTGGACTCTTTCCACGAACGCCCGGTGCAGGGCACGACCATCACACCTGCATCCTGCGCACGCCCGATGGCTGCAACATTCTCCGGGCTGATCTGCCCCTCGGTGTTCAGCAGTGTGCCATCCAGATCAAGACCAATCATGCGATACTTCATAGCCCTTCATGATAACGAGCATGATTCAAACAGGACAGCCGGGAAATACCACACATATAGCCGAGTCATCTTGACTCGGTTGCCTTGGATTAATACCAATCTCAGCAAGAACGCGTGCGTTGCATCGGTTTGAGCAACGGGTGTGAATCCGGTACAGGTGCCTTGAGGAATGTTCAGACCAATACCGCTTTGACATACAGTGCTAAATCATACACACGTTTTCCAGCGGGATTGGTTTAAGCAGTTCAAATCATTCATCTCCACCTTCCGTCACTCCCGCGCCCCCGGAAGGCGGGAGTCCAGTGAAATGTGCAAGCGTCAACGGCATGCCACTGGATTCCCGCCTGCGCGGGAATGACGAAAAACATGATGCTACGGAGATAAACTTTTTTGAACGGCTCTAATTGGCAAGATGTCGATTGGTTGGGAAATTGCCCCGGTCAAGATGACCGGGCTCTATGCGACGATCACATATCACGCATGAATCTGCGTCACCACATCGACATCCGGCCGTGTGGCTTTGCCCTGCTCATGTCCATCGACATGCCAGCAGCTTGCCCAGTGCTCCCGGAAGTCAGGTGTAATCTCATGCAATGGTGGATCACTGGCTGTGCAACGCTGATCCCCTGCATAACTCCGACACCGCGGGTGGAACGGGCAACCGCTGGGCAAGTCCGCAGGATTTGGGACATTACCTTCAATGGTCCGCAGGCGATGTTTGGATGAACCGAGAATCGGCATGGAGTCAAACAAGCCTTGCGTGTACGGATGCAACGGATTTTCAAACACGTCATGGACACTGCCATACTCGACAACGCGTCCTGCATACATGACTGCCACGACGTCCGCGTTCTCTGCCACCACGCCAAGGTCATGGGTGATGAGCATGATACTCATGCCACGCTCAGCCTGGAGTTTGCGGAGCAGTTCGAGAATCTGTGCCTGAATCGTCACGTCCAACGCCGTCGTCGGTTCGTCTGCTAAAAGTAACTTCGGTTGGCAGGCCAATGCCATGGCAATCATCACACGTTGACGCATCCCGCCGGACATCTGATGCGGGTAAACGCGCAAACGTGATGCAGCATCAGCAATCCCCACGTCTTTGAGTGCCTGCACAGCAATGTCCACCGCTTGGGAACGTGAGACTTTTTGGTGCAACAGGATCGCTTCGAGAATCTGTTCGCCAACGGTGTACACCGGGTTGAGCGATGTCATCGGTTCCTGAAAGATCATGGCAATGTCATTACCACGAATTTTCTGCATCTGTTTTTCGGAGTACTTGAGCAGGTCAACCGGTTGACTTAGCGAAACAGGGTCTGACCCCGTTTCGCTAGACGTTTCGCTAGACTTGGTGGAACTTTCGGGGCTGCTTCCGGGGCTTCCGGGGGTGGGGTTCCACCAGATGCTGCCGGACTCAAATCGGCCGGGCGGGGTTGGCACCAATTGCAAGGTCGACAGCGCGGAGACGGATTTACCGCAACCGGATTCACCGACCACACCCAGAGTTTGTCCCGGATAGATTGACAGATTCACGCCATTGACTGCACGCACGCGACCAGCCGGACCGTCGAAAGAGACCGCCAGATTCTCAACGCGGAGTAGAGGTTGTGGTTTGTCATGCTGCATCATAATCTTGCCCTATCCGTCTGGCGTTTCTGAAACTTCCGGGGGTTCCGGGGGTTCCGGGGGTTCCGGGGGTCACAGTTGTGCTGCCTTTTTGAGTTGGGGGTCAATCGCGTCACGCAAGGCTTCACCCACGAGGTTGTAAGCAAAGACGGTAAAGAAAATCGCAAAGCCGGGATAGATGGCCATCCACCACGTGAACACGCCCCCCTGCCCACGCGCCTGGTTGAGCATCTGCCCCCAGCTTGGCTCTTCGACGAGTCCGAGTCCCAGGAAGCTGAGCGTGCTCTCAGTGAGAATCGCACCAGCTACACCAAAACTCGCGCTGACGAGCACCGGCGTGACACCGTTGGGGAGCATGTGCTTGAACAACACTGAACGCAACGGCAAGCCGCAGGCAATCGCTGCCTGCACGAAATCCTGTTCGCGCAGCTTGAGAAACTCAGCACGTGTGAAGACCGCATACCCCACCCACCCGGTGAGTCCGAGGATGATCATCATCAAATACAAGTTACGACCGTAAAACGCGACGAATGTGATCAGCAGAAAAATCGTGGGGATCGCAGAAAAGACTTCGACCAAACGCATGCCAAGTAGATCCACCCAACCCGAGAAATAACCCATGAGTCCGCCGATGATCACACCGATACAGATGGCGATCCCCGTCGACAAAAATCCGACCGCCAACGCGATCCGGCAGGCGTGAATCATGCGACTGCACAGGTCTTCGCCATCACCTGTCGTCCCCATCCAGTGCTTACCCGACGGCGAAAGGAATCGTGTCTCCTCCATCTCACGGAAGCGATCCGTCGGGGAGTATGGCACGATGGTCATCACCGCCCACTGAGCTTCCTCCGCTGCCAACGCTTCACGGTATTGACTGTAGACAATCGCCTGCGGTGGCTTGATGAGAATCAGTGACAGAATACTGATCACCACGCCGACGCCTGCAAAGATCAAGATGCGTTTCCCAAAGTGCAGCGACCTCAAGCACAGCAGAATCGCAGCCACCAATGCCATTGCCAAAATGATCACATCCGCAGCCGTCAGGTGCCTGAGCATCGGGCTCGATACACCGTCCGCTGTCTTCCAGAGAATCGGGTGACTGGAAGCAAGTAACGGGCCGAAGATCGCAAAGAACGCAACCAAACCAATCCATGCCAAACCCACGCGAGCGCCCTGCAGCGCCCGGTCATGTCCAAAAGCACACCCGCAAGAAAACTCCGCGGACGCCTGGCTTTGATGGTTTGTGATGTGTCAATGGCTGTCATGGTTTACGTTAATCCAAGGTTTAAATATCTGCGACACATAACATTTCGTTGAGCACCGCATATTAATGAGGTGCAGGTAAATATTACGACGCTTCACACCTGCACCAGATTAACATCTGGTGCTCAAGGTTCATTGCGTTTTCACATCTGTGGTTATCTGTGTTCATCTGTGGTTACTTGTCTTTCTCACAACTATCATTCATAACTCACACGCGGGTCGGCCATGGCATAGAGTACGTCACGCATGATCTCACTGGCTAAACCAATCAGGCCACCGATGAGTGTGGTGCCCATGAGTAACTCACGGTCTTTCATGAAGGCAGCCTCGACACCGAGCTTGCCCATCCCCGGAATGGAAAAGATGTTCTCCACGATGACCGAACCCACAAACAATGCGGGGATAATCGACGCAGCAACGGTGATCAACGGCAACAAACTATTGCGAAACACATGCCGAAACAGCACGTCATGTTCACTCACGCCCTTGGCACGCACGGTGCGGACATAGTCACTGCGGATGTTATCCAGCACCGAACCCCGCATCAGTTTGGAGAGCACGGCAAACCCGCCATACGTCAAACAAAACACCGGCAAAACCAGATGCCAGATCGTGTCAAGCAAATACCCACGTTCAAAACCACTCTCGCTAAACGCAGGTAAAAACCGCATGCTGTCGGCTTCCAGTGAATGCAATCCCGCTGTCGGGAACCACCACAAATACTGCTTGTTGGCAAGGTACGAAATCAACAACACCCCTGCCAGAATCACCGGGAAACTCCAAAGCGCGATCATGGTAAATCCGCTGGCAATGTCGAACCATTTGCCTCGATGTCTAGCTGCATAAATACCCGTGAGTATCGCCACGCAGTAAATGATCGGGATGGTGATGACATTCAGCAGCACCGTCACCGGCACGGCCTGAGCGAGCATCTGCGTCACCTTCCGACCACGCAGCGATTGCCCAAGGTCCGGCCACTTGATCGCGGGCCTGCTAAAGAGAATCCGTTGACGCCCTGCCAACTGAGATTGCAAAAGGCTGCGGAGTTCACGTTGCTGATTCAGTTTGGTGTCCGCCTTGGTCACGCGGTTCAGATCACGCTCAAGCATGTTGGGACTTAACTGCTTGATCCACGCCAGTCCCACATCGACATCGGCCAGTAATTCACGCACCGCCGCCACTGCCAGGACCGGCTCGATGTCCTTGTACCTGGCCATGTTCACCACCAGGTCATCCAGCGTGCGTGGCGTGCCAAGCTTGGGAAGCAGGTCATCGGCTGCAATGGCATCGGACATGGTCTGCATCTGCTCATCGGTAAAGGACAGTTGAGACGTATTGAGAAAACCAACAGGCGACACCTGATTGACCCAACGACCGTATTGCACGATGGCAGGTTGATCCAAACCGTAACGCCGTTCGAAATACTCACGGATGCGCCGGGCCTCATCGCCCTCGGTCTGTGCCCCCTGCTCATTGAGAACATTGCCCCCAAAGCCACCCGGCGCAAAGGCCATCACAAAGAACACCACCGCCGTCACGCCAATGAGCGTGGGGATCATGAGTAGCAGTCGGCGGATGATGTAAGTAAGCATTTATTGATTTCAGATTTTTGAATTTTGAATTTTGAATTTCGGATTGATACTAATTCGTATCGTACGCTGTCTTTGTTAAGCAAATCCGAAATCCGAAATCCGAAATTCGAAATCCGAAATTGCTTGGTTAACTCACAGTCCCCAGCGTTGGAGTTTGCGTGGGACGTACCATTCTTCCACGTCGTTGATGCCGGTCTTCACGCGCTGGACATTCTTGATGCGGTTGTCCATGAAGAGCACCGCCTTGGTGGTCCAGAGGAACGTGTAGGGTTGGTCTTCGTGGAGGATGGCATGAACCTTATGCCAGAGTTCCATGCGCTTGTCTTCATCCATGGTGACGCGGGCTTCGTCGATGAGTTTGTCCAGGTCCTTGTTGATATAGTGAATGTAATTGTCACCGCCATCAGCCACCTGATCGGAATGGAAAATCTGGTTGGGATCGCCCTCAATCGTTCCCGACCAACCCAGCGTCATGGCATCAAACTGACGCTGGCCGATTCGCTGAATCATGATCGACCATTCCAACGGATCAGGCTCCATGGCAATACCCGCGCGGGCGTAGGCATCCTTGAGATAGAAAGCCATCTGTTTGTAGTTTTCGCTTGAGGCCGGGTAGATGAGTTTGAAGGTGAACTTTTTGCCATCAGCCGATTCGATCACGCCATCACCATCACGGTCTTCAAAGCCGGCTTCCTTGAGTAATGCCTTGGCTTTGTCCGGGGCGTAGGGCCAAAGTTCCACATCAGGGTTGGCCTGCTTACCCAGGCGATGAAACGGACCGCTGCATGGTGTTGCCAAACCGACCATCAAATTCTTGGACATCTGATCGCGGTTGGTGAGCATGGTCATCGCCTGACGAACACGCTTGTCCGCGAAGATGGTTGGCTTGCCTTCCTGCATCTGGTTCCAGGCAATGTAACGATATCCGCCGGTGATGGTTTCAAACTCAAAGAGTTGTTTTTCCTTGAGCAGTTGTTCGTCTTCCTTGAGTGCAACATACTGTTCAGGTGTCGGGCCATAGCGATCCAGTTCACCGTTACGGAAGGCAACCAGACGTGCGTTGTCATCGAGAATTTCGCGGTAGACAATACGATCAATCGCAGGAGCCACGCCCCAGTATTTGTCATTGCGGACCAGTTCGATCTTGCCTTCACCGGGCTTCCAATCCTGCGGGTTATCTGCAAGCTTGTACGGACCTGTTCCAAAAAGTAAACCGGTGGATTCGTTGAATTGAGCTTCAGTGAATTGGCCGTAAAAATGCTTGGCCAGAATCGTGATCCCTGCACAGACATCAAAGCCTTTGAAGTAAGTTTCCTTGAGTTTGAAAGTGACTTCATACGGGCCATTGGCAGTCACCGATTCAACCTTGTCGTAGTAAGCACGATCGCGCGGTGCTGCAACTTTGGGATTCATGATCCAGTCGAAGCTGAAGACCACGTCTTCAGAAGTAAACGGCTTACCGTCGGAGAAGGTGACGTTTTCGCGGAGCTTAAAGACGATGGTCAAACCGTCATCACTGATGGTCCAACTTTGGGCAAGCATGGGCTGCCACGCAAGTGTCATCGGATCACGATTGGCCAATGACTCAATAACATGATCTTCAAGCACACGTTGATAAACGTCGGATGAGATCAACGGCGTGAGTTTGCTGACCGTTGAACCGAAGGGATAAATCACCCAGTCACCGGTGGCATAGTCCGGCTCAGTCATCGGCGCGAGGATCCGTGCAAACGGGCCGTCGGCATCGACGTTGGTCTTGCCAGTCTGTGTGGTGGTCGCGACGTGTACACCGGAAGCAAGCTTGTTGGCCAACTGGGTGATCTCGTCACCTTGCGCATCCAATGTCGTCTGGATTTTGCTGAGTTTATCCCACTGCCGATCATCCTGGATCATCTTGAACCAGAGCGTGATGAGAATCGCCACAAGCAGCAGGCAGACGATCCAATCCTTCAAACCAAATCGGTTGTCCATGAACTGTCCTTCGCCAGTTAATTCCGAAGCTGTTTCAGTGATGAAGATTGTAACGCAAAGACGGCCTTAGCGGTGAGATTTACGCGATCGCGGGTCGAGTTTATCGCGCAGGGCATCGCCGACAAAGTTAAGCCCCATCAACGTGAGTCCGAGTAACACGCATGGCCAGACCAGTAGCCACCAACGTGTAAACGAACCGGTGAGTCCGATGCTCGCCAGTTGTTCGGTGCCTTCGGATGCGAGGTTGCCCCAGCTTGGCATCGGTGCCTGCACACCAATTCCCAGGAAACTCAGGAATGATTCCTGCAAAATGGCATTGGGAATGGTCAAAGTCGCATAAACAACAATAGGACCGACCAAATTGGGTAATAAATGGTACCAAAACGTCCGAACGCGCCCGACACCGCAGGCGCGGGCGGCTTCAATGAAGGGTTGCTCACGAAGACTGAGCACCTGCCCGCGAATCACGCGCGCTAACGTCAACCAACTCACCCCGCCGATGGCAATGAGCAAGGTCAGTAACTGTGACAACTGCACCGCCCAGGTGTCCGGCATCATCCACTTGGCGACATGTTCAACAAAGGGTGACAACGCCAGATCAAGTAGCACCACCAACAGGATGTAAGGCAGACCAAAAAGCACATCGACAATGCGCATCATCAGCGCATCAATCCGACCACCTGCATAGCCTGCAACCGTCCCCCAGGTCACCCCGATTCCCACGGAGATAATCGCAGCACTGATGCCGATCCCCAAACTGATCGCCCCACCGAGCAGGCACCGCCAACCCAGTGATCGACCAAGGCCGTCGCTGCCCATCCAGAATGTGCTTCCCGGGGCTGTGTTGATCAGTGTGTAATCCTGCGCGTCATACAGCTTCAAAGACCAGGGCAAACTTAACAGACATGGCAGCGCGATCCCAAGCAGCAACACCGCACCCAACATGCCTGTGTTTAACCGCCATCTTGATCGTCGCTGAGGCAATGTACTGAGAATCGGCTCCATGGGGATATTGTAGCGACATGCTTTGTTGATGCTCGCTAATCCAACGACTCGGTAAGCTCGTGCTCAACAAAAAAACAGTCGCTGATAAGATCATCAGCGACTGCGTGAATTGAATGGTATGTGTTTCAGCGACTGCTAAACGGTTCACCAACCCACGGAGGAGTTCTTGCCTTGCTTGGTGATTTGCTTTTCGTCTTCCCATACTGCCAGGCCGGTCTTGACGTCGACCAGGGACATCTGGAAGGTGAAGGTGGTTTGACGAATCTTGCCTGCTTCAGCTTTCTTTTCCAGAATCTTGAAAGTCAGCGAGTAGTCAACCATCTGCAACTCAGGTGTGTACTGCGTGCGATCAGCCTGGGTGTTTTCGCGGGCATACTTGGAAGCGATGTTGCTTTCACCGCCAAGATCACCCTTGTCATTAATGGTGACGATGGTCTGGGCGACACCAGCTTTATTGAGCGTCACACGGATTTTCTTGAGCACTTCATCACGGTCAATCTGCTGAGAGGTGTTGTTGACATAACGGTCGATGGCAATGACCGACGGACGCGAGATCATTTGGCCGGTGGCATCCATGTGATGACCGAGTCTGCCGGAGTTGAGCAGCGATTGGGACATGGCGGCGGCGGCATCAGCAGCATCCTGAATGTCCAACCGGCGGATCGTGGTGATCGTCTCGGGACCTGCCGGATCAATGCGGCGGGCGCCACTGCTTTCACAGCCGACGGCCAGAAACAGACTGCCAATGGTGAGGGTGGCAACGAAGGTGCGAATGAGTGTATTCATGGTTTATTCCTTTGTGTTTCGCAGGAGCTTGTTGGCGGTGTGTGATGCATGATCAGCTACCGGGTTCAAGCAATTTGAGTTTGAAATCCACGGTGTTTTTCGTCGGCGCCATGCCTTGGATCATGCTGGTTTCACGACCTGCCAGTGAGATTTGTTTCCAGGTGGATAGTGGTGTATCGATGAGCATGCCCGATTCATCAAACCACTCAAAACGATAGTTGAATTTCGCGCGTTCGTTGGTCCCATTGTAAAGCTGCGCTTGAACTTTCAGAAAACCGTCGGGGGTATGCGAGGAGATCAACTGCTGGAGTTGGGCTTTGTTGGACAATGATTCATCGGTGATCACGCGCTTGTCAAAGACGATGTGTTTATCAGCTTTGGACTCAGCAGGTTCGTAGGTGTTGACGGTCTGACAACCGGTCACCAATCCTGTCAACAGGACCATGAGTGCTAATTGTGTAAAGCGGTTTGCCATGTCGAGCTTCCTTTCCCAAAAGAAAATTGCATGATGGTCATGGGGGTATGCGGTGCAATGCTGCGGACAAACACCACATTGATTTTACCGGGAATCAAGGTGACCGGCGCGGGTGAACCGGCATGGTCATCCAGATGAATCACACGATCGGCAGGCGTGGGGAATCGGGCAACCTGAAACTGCTTGGGGAGCGATGACCAACAACGTTGATCGGCTTCATTGGTTGCAACCTGATATGCCCCTGCTGCAAGTCGGATCGCCAAAGCTTCCCAGCTGTTCTGATCGCTGACGGTTTGTCTAAGTCCGTAGGCGATGGCTGCCTTGGAGGCTGCGGAGATAATCGTGCGGGTGATGGTCACCGGCAATTCATTTTCAAATTCCTGGGCGATGATGCTATCCATGTCCGCAACAAGCTGCGTGCCGAAGCGTTGGCCTTGTACATTGACATTCAGTTGACGCAGAAAATTGGGATGCATCTCCAACGTCGGGAAGTTGGCCCCGACATAGTCCACATCTTTGGCAAAGAGAAACACCGGGATATCCAGCCGAAACTCACCGCGTGATGGTGCGACGCCGGTGGCAAAGATCACATACGTCAACGGTGTGATCCCCTGCTTGCCCGACTGCACCGCTTCGAGCATGTTCAAATCTTCCTGCACGTACCGATTGGAAGGCACCATGCCCGAAACGCGCTGCATGGACTTGCGGGCCCGTTCCATATCCGAACCATCCGCAGCATCGGCAAAGAAAAACAAGCCCTGCATCCATTCGGCAAACGGGTTCACATAATCGGCGTAGGCGTTGTACTGTTTGATGTGTGCATAGTGGTTGGACATCGCACGGTTAAAGGCTGGATCATTGCTGGTGCGACTGACGTTGACATTTTTTTTCTGAGCAACAGACGAAGCTGTCTGCTGAGCTTTTTCGATCCGTCTGGCATTGCGATTAACCGCATCCACCTGCCGATTGTACGAACGGATCAAATGCACGCGAGCCGAAGCGTAGTCCCCCATCTGCAATTGATTCAGCGCCCGGTAAACACTGAGCATCACGCGATCCGAATCATAACCGCGGTACACAAGGTTATTCATGTTGGTCACCGAAGCATAGACTTCCTCGGAGATGCTGACATCGGGCTTGTTGTCGATTTGTTCGATGGCTTGATCAGCGACATTGAAACTGGCTTGACTGCCTTGAAGGTCCCCCATCTCCCGGCGGATGGTGCCTTGTTCAAGATGCGCGATCACGCGATCCACGCCACGACCTTCCTTGTTGATAAAGTCGTTGATCAGGGCGGAAGAAAGTTGGAGATTGCCCGTGCGGTAAGCCTGCTGAGCATGGCGCAGCGTTGCGTTACTCTGACAGCCGATCAAGAAGCATGCACAAAGCAGCAACACGCCCAAGGAGCAGTGTCTTTGCAAATCCCCCAAATGTCTTGCTGACGTCATCATGCCATCCATGTATCACGAAAGTCGAATCACTCAGTGTCACTTTATGTTTGTCGTTATTGAGTATACACCGGATCAACGCTGGAGATGCAGCCTCATGGCAATTGCTCAATGCCGGTGATATCACCATGCTTCGTCACATCCGGGTGAATCATGTATGTTGCTCTGAGAATGCCACGACCCCGGGCACATGATGGCGTGTCTCGGGGCCGCTGACGGGAGTATCGATTCGTTTTTTCTGCTGCTCAAAATCGCTAACCTGTTGATCTCAAGCCTGAGTTGTCTCACTGATGTGAACACGTATGACAGCTCGTCTATTCCATGAAAGATATTTTTCATCACCTTGGCCGGTCGAGCCTGTATAATGCCAAGCATCAGGAAAGAGAACACAAAGGGCCAAAAGCAAGTTACATGTCCAGCGCGTCGACCGTGAATATCGCCGCCCATCTGCCAAGGATGGCAAAGGCACAGCCAGACCAGGTGGCTATCCATTGTCCTGTGCGCCGTGATGCGCAAGGAACAATGACCTATTCGCAGATCACCTATGCGCAACTGGAATCCTACAGCAATCGCATTGCCAGTGGCTTGATTGCCAGCGGTGTCCAACGTGGGGATCGCGTGGCATTACTCGTCCCGCCGGATAGTGGTCAAGCGTTTTTTGCCCTTGTCTTTGCACTGTTTAAAGTCGGTGCGGTGATGATCTGCGTGGACCCGGGCATCGGCACGAAAAACATGGGTAAATGTCTAACGCAGGCCAAACCTTCGGTCTTCATCGGTATCCCCAAAGCACAAATCGCACGCAAACTTTTTGGCTGGGCACGCAAGACCGTCAAGCTGCCAATCACCGTCGGTTCCTGGCCGGGCCTGACACTCAACAAAGTCATTGCACGTGGCAATGACGAACCGCAAATGGCGGACACCCAGGCTGACGAGACGGCTGCGATCCTCTTTACCAGTGGGTCCACCGGCATCCCCAAAGGTGTGGTCTACAGCCATGGCAACTTCGTCGCCCAGGTCGATGCGCTGATCAACGGTTTTGACATCAAGCCCGGCGAAGTGGACCTGTGCACCTTCCCGCTCTTTGCACTCTATGCACCAGCAATGGGGATGACCGCGGTGGTCCCGGTGATGGACTTTACGCGGCCCGGCAGTGTCGATCCGAAAAACATCATCGACCCCATCGAACAATTCAAAGTCAACAACATGTTCGGCTCCCCCGCTCTGCTCAAACAGGTTGGTGAGTATGGCAAGCGTGAAGAAATCAAGCTGCATTCGCTGCATCGCGTGATCTCCGCAGGCGCCCCCGTGCGCGCATCGGTCATGCGAACCTTCAAGACCATGCTCAATCCGGCAACGCAGATTTTCACCCCCTATGGTGCGACGGAGTGTTTACCCGTTGCCATCATGGGCAGTGACGAAATTCTCAAACACACTGCCAAAGCTACCGACGAAGGCAAAGGTGTTTGCGTGGGCAAGCCGGTTCCAAGCGTCAAGGTTCGGATCATTCGCATACTCGATGGGCCCGTGGATGTGTGGTCGGACGACATCCTTGCTGATGAACATGCTGTGGGTGAAATCTGTGTCAAAGCCCCGCAAGCCACCGCGTCCTACTTCCAGTTGGAACAGGCGACATCACTGGCAAAAATCAAAGATGGGCAAGGCGGCTTCTGGCATCGCATGGGTGACCTGGGCTATCTGGATCAGGAAGGTCGCCTGTGGTTCTGTGGCCGAAAGTCACAACGCGTCCAAAACAAGCATGGCGTGTTCTTCACCATCTGTTGCGAAGGCGTCTTTAACACGCATCCCAAGGTCGCACGCACTGCGATCGTTGATGGCGATAAGGACCGCACCGTGCTCTGCGTAGAATTGCTGCCTGACATCCCAGCCAGCGAACACATTCCGATTCGCAACCAACTTCTGGAGCTTGGCTCACTGCATTCGCACACGCAGGCCATCAAGCATGTATTGTTTCACCCATCCTTCCCCGTGGACATTCGGCATAACGCCAAGATCAATCGGGAACAGTTAAGCCAGTGGGCCAAGGGGCAATTGCCATGAGAGTTTTAGTCACCGGTGCTGGTGGTTTTTTAGGAACCGCCATCACGCGGCAACTCCTCGAGCGCGGCGACGAGGTCATCGCTGTCCAGCGGTCCCGCTACCCGCATCTGGATCGCATGGGCGTCCCGAGTATCCCATTGGATTTAACCACTGACCTGCCCAAAATCATCGATGCGGTCAAAGGCTGTGACGTCGTCATTCACGCTGCTGCCAAAGCTGGCGTTTGGGGACCCTACGAAACCTACCGCCAAGCCAATGTGCAGGCAACCAACCTGTTGATCTCAGCATGCAAACAGGCTGAGGTCCGCAACCTGGTCTATACGTCCTCACCAAGTGTGGTCTTTGATGGCAAAGATGAATCAGGCATCAACGAGTCCGCACCGTATCCCGAAAAATATCTCACCGCCTACCCGCAAACCAAAGCCATCGCCGAGCGTGCCATCCTCAAAGCCAACGCCAATGGTGAACTGGTCACCACCGCGCTGCGCCCGCATCTGATCTGGGGGCCGGGTGACCGACATCTTGTCCCCCGTATTCTCTCACGATCCAAACTCGGCAAGCTCAAACTGGTCGGTGATGGTTCCAACCGTGTGGATTCAACCTACATCGACAACGCAGCCCATGCCCACATCCTTGCAGCAGACCTGCTCTATAAACAGGGATACCAGGCAGCATGCGCAGGCAAAGCGTATTTCATCAGCAATGACGAACCGATGCCCATGCGCGAGTTGATCAATCGCATTCTCGTTGCAGGCGGGCAACCCCGTGTGAGTAAAACCGTCTCCCCCCAACTGGCCTACCTGGTCGGCAGCATCATGGAAAAATGGTATCTCACCCGCAATGTCCAGAAAGAACCGTTGATGACCCGCTTTGTTGCAAGACAACTCAGCACCGATCACTGGTTTGACATCTCAGCAGCCAAGCGCGATCTGGGTTATGAACCCCTGATCAAAATCGACGAAGGCATGGAACGACTTACAGAAGATCTGAAATTGCAGATTTAAAACTAGATCACTATAAAAACAGATCAAAAATCTCAAGACACCCGCAGGAATCGGCTCCGCCACTTCCTGCGGCTTTATCGTAAATATCAAAAGTCGCTGGAAGCCGAAGGATTCCTGCGGGTGCCTTGAGAAAAATCAAGTATTACACGTTGACCAATTCACCAACAGACCATTGATATTGACCGCTGCCTACTTCGTGTGTTTGACCATCGGGCAAAGTCACCGTTGCGGTGGTGTTGGCGGGAATGGTCACATTCAGTGTAAACACACCCGCATCATCAATCTGCCAACTGCTGACAATCTCCCCATAAACACTGTCAATTTTGCCCTTGGCATGCGTCAAGCCTCCACCGGGTTGAGGTGCGATGAGAATGTGTTTATAGCCGGGGTTGTCGGGATCAATCTCAATGCCTGCGACAGTTTGATAAAGCCACGCGCCGATCGCACCGTAGGCATAGTGATTAAACGAGTTCATCCCCACGTCCTGGAAGCCGCGCTCGTGATGCCAACTGTCCCAGCGTTCCCAGATGGTGGTCGCCCCTTGCGTGACAGGATAAAGCCAACTGGGGAACGTGTCTTGATTGAGCAGTTCATAAGCCAGATCAAGATAACCAAAGCGCGTCAGAACAAGGTTGATGTACGGACTGCCGACAAAACCGGTGGACAGGTGTGTGCCGCGGTGCTTGAAGTCAGCAGCCAATCGGTCTGCAGCAAATTGACGTTGGTCTTCGGGCAGCAAATCAAAATGCAATGCCAAGAGATACGCAGTCTGTGTCTGATTGGCCAATCGCCCTGCCGGGGTGACAAAGTGGTGACAGAAGGCCTGGCGGATTTGTTCAGACATCTGAGCATAATGTTTGGCATCATCGCACTTGCCAATGGCTTTGGCCATCTTTGCAAAAAGCTTCGTGCAGTAAGCCATAAAAGCGGTCCCGATCAGATCGTTGGACGTCACCGCATTGTGATTGAGCCAATCCCCGAAGCAGGTTTCCTTGGTGTAACGGGGATCACATCGGATTAATTCATGCGACCGGTCATGCATTGCATCGACAAATGATTTGAGCATGTCATAGCGTTCGACAATCAGATCCGTATCACCGTAGCACAGGTACATGGTCCACGGGCAGATCACTGCAGCATCCGCCCATGCTGGGCCCCCATCAAAACCGGGGGATTCGCGTTCTTCTCTAAAGGTGACACAGCGGTTGGGAATCACGGCAGGGATGGTCCCCTTGTCTGTCTGGGCATCGACCATGTCATCAAACCACTTGTTGAAAAAGCCAGCAACATCCATGTTAAACGCTGCGGTGCGGATAAAGACCTGCGCGTCGCCGGTCCAGCCAAGGCGTTCATCGCGTTGCGGGCAGTCGGTTGGGACTTCCAGGAAATTGCCGCGTTGCCCCCATGTGATATTGCGTTGAAGTTGGTTGACCAATTCATTGGAGCATGTGAACTCGCCGGTCTTAGGCGTGTCCGAATGAATCACAATGCCTGTGATCGCATCGCGGGATGGTGCTTGATCCAAGCCGGAGATTTCAACGTAACGAAAACCGTGGAAGGTGAATCGGGGTTGCCAATCACAGACGCCGTCTTTGCCGAAGGTGAACGTGTCGGTCGCACGGGCACTGCGGAGATTTTCGACATACATCGTTCCATCAGGTTTGAGAATCTCGGCATAGCGGAAGGTGATCTTCTGCCCGGGCTTGCCGGTGAGTCTGATGTGACACCACCCCACCATGTTCTGGCCGAGGTCGAAAACATAGGTTCCCTTTTCAATCTCCGTCGGATCAGCGACGGGGAAAAGTTGCTCGGTTTGACGAACCGCCGGACCGCGCACCGCGACAAGTGGGATGGTTGGTGCATCCATTAATTTCACATCCGCCCATGCTGCATCATCAAACGCAGCGGTATCCCAAGCGGATTGCTCAAAGTTCGCATCGTAGTCTTCGCCCATGAGCAGGTCATTGCTGCGAATCGGGCCGTCTGCGGTCTTCCATGTTCCGTCGGAGTTGATGATGGTTTGTTTGCCATCACAATCCGTGATCTCCAGTTGAGCGAGCAATTGCGGCTTCTGGCCATAGGTTTGACGCGTCTTGATCCAACCGACACGCCCCGCATACCAGCCATCGCCGAGCATACTGCCGATGACATTGTCACCCTGAGCGAGTAATGCCGTGACATCATAGACCTGGTAAATCAGTCGCTTGTCATAGTCTGTCCAGCCCGGGCGAAGCAGATCGTTGGTGACGGCTTGACCGTTGATCGTGCAGTCATAAAGTCCTAGCGCAGTGATGTAGAGTCGAGCTTGTTTGGGCGTTGTCGATAGTTCAAATGCTTTACGAAGCATCGGCGCAGGAGGAAAGGTCTTTTCGTCACCGCAGGTTTCAGAGCCGATCCATTGTGCCTGCCAATCGTTGGGATCAAGCAATCCCATCTCAAACACCGCTGACTCTGCCCAGTCGGAGACCTGCCCGTCGCCATCCCATGTCCGCACGGACCAGTAGCAGCGTTGACGCGAAGTCAGCGTTGGCCCTGCATAATGCACGAAATGGGATTGATCAGAATCCACCTTCCCACTGTCCCAGAGATCAGGCTGATCACCGAGCAACGCAGCATCCGAAGCAACGTGAATCTGATACGCATGCTGCATCGCGTCATGACGTTGGTCATTGACCCACCAGCTTAATCTGGGTGTCGGCCGATCCAATCCCAATGGATCAACAAGCGACTCACAAGTCAGGTGCGTGGGTGGGAGCAGTCGTTGCGAACAAGTCATGATAAATCTCTTTTAATGAATAATCGTGGTCAAAGTTACAAAAAAATTTTCGCAAGTTTTTCGACGAATGCTAGCACAGTCTTGTTTTGTTTTTATACAATTTTGCGCATGCTTCAACAATCCACCATTCTGGTTCGTACGCAATTTGATTGGCCGGCATCTCCGGGGGTTCATGCATTTCGCTATCCGACCCTGGGTGAAGTGCCGCCACATGATCATCTGTTTCTGGAATTGGTTTACGTCGAATCAGGCACAGCGGATCACCATTGCGCCGGTGGCGTTACCCAACTGCAACCTGGGACCATCATCGTCCTGCGTCCGCATGTCTGGCATGCTTACCTGAATCCTAAAAATCTCGTCGTGCTCAATTGCCTGATCGATCCTCGCTTGATTCAACATTTTGAACCGCTTCTCTCCGAACTGCCCAGCACGGATGAATTGTACCGCAACCATGTGACATACCAACAGGAAGTCCCCTCCTTCCAATACCGCCCACCACGCACGAAAAGGCTTGAATTTCAGACTTATTTTGACCAACTCATCGATGAAGCAGAACACAAGAAACCCGGTTGGCAAGCATCCATGACGGCACTGACGCTCAAGCTTCTGAGCGAGTTGGCAAGACAATGTGAACTGCAACCACCGATCCTATCCAACGTGCTCTCCAAGCAGACGCTCTCGCGCATTGAACAAGTCGTTAATCACCTGGAGACGCATTACCAGCAACAGATCAGCCTTGATGAGTTGGCTGCCAAGGTGGACCTGAGTCCGGCCCATCTGTCGCGGACCTTCAAGCAGAAAACCGGTGTCGGGATCGTGGACTTTATTCACCGTCTGCGATGCGAAGAAGCCTGTCGCCTGTTGCGATTGACCGACCAATCCATCTCGCGAATCGCCATGCGTGTGGGGTATGACGAGTTGGCCTATTTTTCTCGTTGCTTCCGAAAACAGATCGGCTATGCGCCGCGCGCCTATCGCCAAATTGGCAACGAGATGGATTCCTCAGCCTTTGATTTATCCAATCGCTGACGCTAGCCTGACTCTGATCAACCTGAAAATCGGAGTCAATCATGTCCACGGATCGCCCCAACATCGTGCTTATTTTTGCGGATCAAATGCGCGGTTCAGCCATGGGTTGTGCGGGTAATCCTGATGTCATCACCCCGGTGATGGATCAGCTTGCTCAAGATGGTGTGTACTTTGAAAACGGGATCGCCACCACACCGGTCTGCTGCCCCAACCGTGGAACGATGCTGACTGCGACGTACCCGACCTGTCACAACGTGCCGGTCAATGACATGCCCGTGCGAACGGACTTGCCATCACTGGGCACCCTCGCCAAAGACAACGGCTATAACACCGCCTACATCGGCAAGTGGCATCTGGATGGCTCGCCCCGCACCAAGTTCACCCCGCCCGGACCGCGACGTCTGGGTTTTGATTACTGGGCGGTATACAACTGCACGCATGCATACATGGACCCCAAGTACTATCGCGATTCACCTCAAGTCATCCGCGAGGATGGCTACGAGCCGGAGATTCAAACCAATATTGCGCTGGATTACCTGGACTCTCGCAAGGAAAAGAACACACCGTTTTGTATGGTTGTTTCCTGGGGGCCGCCACATGATCCGTACGACCAGGTTCCGCAGAAATATCAGGATATGTACGATCCGCAGAAGATCACGTTACAACCCAACGTGCAACCGGACGCAGACAACCCATTGGTTGGCAACAAAGAATGTCGAACCACCATCGCCCAATACTATGCAGCGGTCACGGCATTGGATGAACAACTCGGCAGGATCATCGACAAGCTCAAGGAAACCGGCGAGTACGACAACACGCTTTTCATCTATACCTCGGATCATGGTGATATGCTCTGGTCGCATGGCATGATGAAAAAGCAGGCACCGTGGGCGGAGTCCGTGGACATCCCCCTGCTGATGCGCATGCCAACGAAACTGGGCAGCGGTGAAAAGAATGATGTGCTCTTTGGGACAGTGGACCTGCTGCCGACGATTTGCGGTTTATTGGATTGGGAAAAACCTGCGACGTTCCAAGGTAAGGATTTATCAACCTGTCTGACCGATGCCAACGCACCACAGCCGGAGACTGCCTTGATTGCCAACTATCACGGCTACAGCGAAGCTCATCATCAACATCTCTATGCCTGGCGTGGTATCCGTACCAAGACACACAGCTATATCGAAAAACCCAACCGTGAACCATGGCTTTTATTCGATAATCAAAACGATCCGTACCAGATGAATAATCTCATCGGTGATGCGAGCGTCAGTGACTTACAGGCGACACTCTATGACGCGTTGACTGTGTGGCTTGAACGTACGGACGATCCTGCGCTACCCGATGATGAACTGCTTAAACACATGGGGCTTTTTGAACTCTGGGAGTATCACCGTGATATCGTCAAGAATGAATGGCGTAATCCGGTGCATCCGCCCAAAACCGAATCTGTGAAGAACTGATTGGATGTTGCTTGGGCACTTCAAATATTAACCTCAATACGACCGTTGATTTCGTCATTCCCGCGCAGGCGGGAATCCAGTGGCATTCTGAAGATGGTTGCATAAATCACTGGACTCCCAACTTCCGGGGCGCGGGAGTGACGGAAGTTGAAGTTTAATTGTGTGAAATGCAAATTACTTGACGAATGATGCATCCTCTGGCTGCGTCTTGGGCCAATAGTCGCCAGCCAGTTTGGCGAAACGCTCGACTTGTTTGGGGCGCAGAAACAGCTTGCGATTGGGTTCTTTAACCAGGATCAGTCGGATCATGGGAAAAGTTTTGAATATCCGTGTCTCTTGTGCCAGCAGATCTTCCCATGGGATGAATATCGGCGGATGCCCCAGTCGAAAAATTGACAGGACCTGCAAGCTCATGCCCTGATCTGAAAAACCGTAGGTGATGCTGTTGTTGTATTGGGAAAAGAGTCCGATGCGCAGCGATTGCAAGCCAATGGTCTTTTCGTTGGGAATCTTTTGTGTCATTGGATAGCTGCGGGCAATCTGCTGCCAGCCGGAGACTTTTGCAATCGCCCAAACCACTAAACACCAGACGGTCGGGATGGCAATAACGTTAATTGTGATGATCGACCACAGTGGCATGGTTATCCTTTGTGTGAACAGTAATCCATACCCAGTGCCTGACAGAGCGTTGCCAGCGCATCAGGTTGAGGTTGCATACAGATGGCGTAGTGAGCGCTGAAAGCATGATCGACGAAATGATCGATGCCGGGCATGTTCACATACCACCGACCGCGACACCAACCGCCGTCGGGATCATCAAACGTCTGCGTGATCTTGCCCGGATAGATGTGCAGTTGCTGATTGTTTTCATCCAGTCGGCCAAGCAGGACATCACCGAGTTTGGGGATGGCAAAGGTCATGGACTGGCCTTTCCAGCAAGGCAACGTTTCGATGACGCGATAGCGTTTATCGTCGGTCATATTCGGGGGCAGGATACCAGCGGTCCCATAGTGACAGAGCACTGCCGTTTGATCGGCAACACACTGGGCAAAGTCGGCTGCTTCAGCATCGGGTTTGTTTTCGCCGTGCGACTTGTTCTTCTCCCATTGATCACGGTAGGCCAGATAGACATTGGCCATCATCGCCTGCTGCTGATGCACTGCGGAGAATAGCAACTGCGTGATGAGCATAGACAGATCGCCCTCTTCAGCGGTGGTAATGCCTTCAGAGCGTAAGGCGGTATGCGCCAGGTTCGGCATCGCTTTTTTCTCAAAAAGAAACGGCTCAAAATCCTGCACGGCAATGGCGTTGGCCTGGTGTTCATCAACCAACTGACGCATGCCAACATAGAGTCGTGCACAGTCATTAAGATGCGCTTGAGACAATGCGGGATCAATGGGACCAAACAGATTTTCCTGCCAATGTTCCCAGACCTGCGATGCTTGTTGGTCGGTGACCTGTGAAGCCATGATTTTAAGACGGGTCACGGGGATTGGGATCACGCGAACACCGGTGAGTTGGTGGATCAACTGGGCGCGGGCTTGAATATCGCCACGCATCGGATGCTTGTCATCGGGGTCGCAGACCATGAGCATTTTGGATTGCTTGAGCCAGTTCTTGCCCCGCAAAGCCATGATGGATTGGATGACACGATCACGTGTTTCACTGGGTAAAACAATGTTGCCAAGATCACGAAACATCTGTCGACATGCTGCCTGATACGAATGAAAGACCAGGGGCGGATCGGTGAGCATGACCGGGCATTGGACATCAGTAAAGAGATCATCATGCTGCCAGGCCTGCAGGTGATCTGCAATGAGCAATACGTCGGATTGCCTGGACATCTCGGTGACCTGCTCGGTGGTGAGGTCAGCATAAATCCCACCATGAACGCATTGGAGCATGTCGGTCCCAACAAGCTTGCCAAGCGCTTTGATGGTCTTCTCAACAGGCTGCTTGCGGAACCCCAGCACGGTTGCTTTGACCGGCGAGAAGTCCGGCACGAGTCCGACAGGTTGGGGGAACGTGATCGTCTGGGTGGATACTTTGGCTAAGATGGGGTCATCACACATGTCAGGTCAGCATTTCATATTTCAGGTATTAAACGTCATGAACCGTTTTACCAAATGCGTGTGCGTTTGGGAATTCAGGATTGGGATGTTTTTTCGAGATTCATGATTGATGGTGATTGTGTGCAGGATTGAGCAGTTCAAATAATGATCTCCACCTTGCGTCACTCCCGCGCAAGCGGGAATGACGAAATGAGAGATTTCATGAAGAGTAATTTTTTGAAGCGATTGAGATGTCTTGCAATCAATTGATATCAAAAAAAAAAGCACGATCGGGTGTGATCGTGCCTTGCGGGAATGTGTTGTTATTGCCTGAAATCAAGCGGGACTTGGGATGCCCGGTGAGTCGGGTGTGTCATCGCCAAGATCAGCATTGCCATCGGATGCCTTGTCGGCTTTATCAGTCTTATCCTGCTCTGCCTGGAGCAGGTCAGAGACGGTGGGCTTGTCCAGATCGTCACCCTTCATGAGTTTTTCGACTTCTTCGAAGGTGAGCGTTTCATACTTGAGCAGCGCCTGAGCCAGGGCTTCAAGTTGATCCTTGTGCTCTTCGATGATCTGGATGGCATCGTTGTAGGTGCGGTCAATGAGTTCCTTGACTTCCTGATCGATGAGCAGTGCGGTTTCGTTACTCATGGTGTCACCGCGCTCCCATGCCTGACGTTGCTCGTCATCACCGACGTATTGGAAGCCGAGTTTATCACTCATGCCGTACTGGGTGACCATGGCGCGGGCGATGTTGGTAGCCATGCGAATGTCGCCAGCCGTACCGTTGTACATGTCACCGCAGAACATGTGCTCAGCGATGCGACCGCCGTAGCTGGATCGCATGCGGGCGAGCAGTTGGTTGCGGCTGGAGAGATTGCGGTCCTTCTCAGGCAACAGATACGTTGCCCCCAGCGACGGACCACGCGGGATGATAGTGACCTTATGCAGGGGTTCAGAGTGCTTGTCGAAGTACATGAGGATGGCATGGCCCGCTTCGTGATAGGCAATGACCTTACGCTCTTCCTCTTCGATTTTCTGCGACTTGCGGGCACGTCCCCAACGGACTTTGTCGCGGGATTCTTCCAGGTCGTCCTGCTCGACGAAGTCCTTGCCTGCCAGTGTTGCGGAGATGGCCGACTCGTTGATCATGGCAGCCAACTGGGCGCCGGAGAACATCGGCGTACCACGGGCGATCTTCTCCAGGTCGACATCCGGACCGAGCTTGATCTTGCGGCTGTGGACCTTGAGGATATCCATGCGTCCCTTGACGTCAGGCAACGGAACCTGAATCTGACGATCAAAACGTCCCGGGCGTGTCAATGCAGGGTCAAGCACGTCAGCACGGTTGGTGGCTGCGACGACGATCACCTGGTCATTGGTTTCAAAGCCGTCCATTTCAACGAGGATGGCGTTTAAGGTTTGTTCACGTTCATCATGACCACCGGAACTAAAACCACTGCCACGGCGACGGCCGACGGCATCAATTTCGTCCAGGAAGATGATACAGGGCGAAGACTCCTTGGCCTGCTTGAACAGGTCACGGACACGCGAGGCACCGACACCCACGAACATTTCCACGAAGTCCGAGCCGGAGATCGAGAAGAACGGCACGTCGGCTTCCCCTGCCATGGCTTTGGCCAGGAGGGTCTTACCACAACCGGGAAGTCCTTCAAGCAGCACACCACGGGGCACACGGCCACCGAGTCGCTGGAACTTCTTGGGGTTCTTGAGGAACTCGATGATTTCGTTGATCTCGTCCTTGGCTTCTTCAATACCAGCCACATCGTCGATGGTGACGTTGGAGTGTTCCTTGTTAAGCAGCTTATGCTTGGAGCGACCGAAGTTGCCCAGCATGCCACCGGGTCCACCACCGGCATTGCGGATGGATCGGAAGACGAAAAAGTAAAGCAGGAATGCAATGAGAATCACCGGCCCCCAGGTCACCGCCAAGGTGAGCAGGACGGAGGAGCCCGGGCTTTCCTTGTAAGGCTGACCGATCTCGCGAAGGTCTTCGACGATGTCTGCCTTGGTCTCACGACTGATGACGGTCATCACGCGTTCGGTGGTGTTCTGATCCTTGGGCAGGACGTCTTTTTTGAGCACACCGATCATGCGTTCGTCTTCGACGATAATGGGCTTGTCGGGTGCAAATTCACCGTTGCGGGCATGATTCATGAAGGCCATCTCGGTGATCGGCACAGCCTGGCTGGAGGCGTTGTTCATCAACCATAACAACAGCAGTGCAAGACCACCAAGCAGTAACCAACCGACCACACTGCGGGACATCATGTTCTGCGGCGGACGGTTGTTATTCGGACCCTCTCCGCCGGGCTTGTTGCCTTGCGGATCTTTGTTGTCTTTTGGGTCATCCAGATTCGGTTTGGACATTCATTTACCTTTCGGTCCCCGGTGCGTGGGGCGAGTCTAAAACATTAATTTTATCAGACGCACGCGGTTTGTACTGATCCTGATGATTCTACACTTTACCTATCGGCAGGATTGCAGTTGAATCTGCCTCAAGTTGCAAAAAAGGGAAGAATCCGACGTCATGCAACAGACAAGTGTTATGAATCACGAATAAGAACTGCTTGATTGCAGCTTGATCCGCAAAACATCGCTGTCTTTCAGACATCGGATGGCTTACCAATCCGAGCGCATGGTGTCGACGATTCGCTTGGCCATTTCCTGGGTCGCGATGTGCTGTCCCGTTGCCATGGGTTCGGAAATCGGGGTTGATGCGACATACCGCCCCACCGCAATGATCCCATCTCGGCGACGCAGGGTCTTACCATCGGACTGCTGCTTCCAGAGGAAGTTGACGACCATGGTCAATTCGGTCTCCTGCACAAGTCCGCCTTCGCGGGTGTTGCTTAAGGGACGCTGACTGATGGAAACGATCTGTCCTTCGAGCACGGTCTGAGCGGTCCGTGTGGCAACAACCTTGTACGGTGATCGCAGTTCGATTTCCTTGATCAACGCTTCGGTTAAATCCAGTTCAACACCGCGGTAAAACGTCTTGTTCTGGAAGATCGGCACGGCAACGGACTGGTATTCCGTATTAAACAACTCCGTCTGGGTGTAACCACAGCCTTGTAACATCAGCATCACTGCCAAGAGACTCAAAATATTCCAGGCTTTGGTTTTCACTTGGCAGCCCCCCCGGCAAGTTGCGGTTCAAGTCGCGCCAAGGCCACTTCGGCATCACGTGCCGCTGCGGTCTGGGGATGGTCCTTGACAATGCGACGGTACATGTAAACCGCGCTGACCTTGTCCTTCTTTCGCTTGTCATACCACCGGGCGGTATGCAGGTCCTTGGCAGCCAGCGACTCATTGACACGCACGAGTAGCGCCTGCGTCCCCAGACGTTGAGCCGATGCGGGAAATTCTTTTTCGAACTGCTTGATGTGAATGGTGGCATCAAGCAAACCCGTCGGATCGAACACCGGACTGTTAAACGATGCAAGGTCCGCTTCGATGCGTCGAAGCATCACGCGTTCGCGGTAACGGCTGCGGGGATAGTTTTCCAAAAATAGTTGGTAGGCTTCAGCAGCACTGCGCATCTCACCGCGTTTAAAGTAAAAGTCACCGAGTTCCAGCGAAGCCTGCTCACCAATGAGGCTGCCCGGTGCACGTTCCTGAATACGGATAAAGAGTTCCTCAGCTTCACCATGAGCACTGAGAATACGCATGCCCAACCAGACACGCTTGGTGCCTGATGCAAAGATCTTGGCCACTTCAAATTCACGTTCCAAAGCCAGATGAAAATGCTCGGAACCGGGGAAGCTGCGGATCATGTATTCATAGTCGAATAAGGCTTTGTAATACCGACGTTCAAGCACCTTGGCATCACCGGAGATCAGATAGGCCTCAGCGAGCATCGGGTGATTGGGATAGGTTTTAATCCAATCCTTGACCGCTTCGATTGCTTCCTTGCCCTGCTCCTGTGCGACCATTTTACGGATCGACTGAAGCTTGGCTTCGGGGGAGCCCGGTGCTGCAGTCTGCGTGGCAACCCACTGATCCTGCTTGAGTTGATACTGCTCCTGTGCCTGAACAGCGGCCAAACCCAGCGTGAGAACCAGGCTGAAAATCATCATGTGCAAACGCGATTGTGTCATGAAGGTGAACCCTTTGGATTGGATCGTCCGTCTCGTGTGTGTCTGTGACCTCATGATGATAAGCCGGTGAGGGAAAATGGGCAAAAAGTGACGTATGGAACAAGCATTTTTAGTCCATGTACACCACCCCCATTTAGCCGCATCACTTGTGATGCGCATCATCACACAGAGTCAAAGGGCAAAAGCGGCATCACGAAATGCAAAACAATCGCCCCCATCCAGACACGCAACGCATCGCAAGCAATGCAGCTAAATGGGATGATCAGAACAAAATTTTGAAAGTCCAGCTTGATTCCGCCCTTCTGACGCCTAAAATAAGAACGCTCGCAAATTGAAAACGCTCTCAAAATAGTTTTCCGACCAAAAACACAAGCTTCATCAGGAGTGGAACTTGGCTGCATCGCTCAAAGAAATTGCAAAAGCCTCCGGCGTGTCCGTTGCCACGGCTGCCCGATTCCTCAATGGGGAACAAAAGGAAGTCTGGGCGTCGACCGCGCGTCGGGCTCAGCGTGTTCGTGACATCGCCAAACAGATGGGCTACCGCCCCAATCACCGGGCCAAGTCACTGGCACGCAAACGCTCCATGGCCATCGGCATGCTCTACGGCCGCGAGGGCATCTTCCTGGCTGACAACTACCACCGTGTCATCTCCAAACTCGGCGAACAACTCGCTCACAATGGTTATGACATGATGATGATCCCGGCGGTCGGTCCCGCTTCACAGTGGTCGGCCAAACTCATGGACGGTCGCGTGGACGCATGCATCGTCTGCGACCCAGCACCGGATGATCTCCAACAAGTGCTCGAACAAGTCGACATCCCCATGATCGGCATTAACCTCAGCACCGACTCGAACATCCCCATGATCCGATACAACGAAGCCCAGGGCGCCCAGTTGGTCATGGATCACCTGCTTGAACTGGGACACCAACGCTTCTGGCTCGCGGCTTACGACATGCCCACCTACAAGTCGCTGGAACATGTCAGCTTCACCACCCGTCTGCAAACCATCCAGGACAATCTCAAACAACGTGGTTATCTCAACATGTTCCGCTTTGAGACCTGTATCGTCACCGATCAGATCAAAATGATTCAAGCACTTCCCGCAGAGCAACGCCCCACTGCCATCATTGCCCAGAATGACACGCGTGCCATGGAAGTCATCAAAGGCCTGACGCAAATCGGCATCAAGGTGCCTGACGAAATCAGTGTTGTTGGTTTCAACGATGACAAAAGTTCAGAGCATTACATCCCGGCCATCACCACGATCTCCCTGCCGGCATACAAAGCTTCTGACAAAGCGGTGAAGTATCTGCTTGCCTGTTTGAATGACAAGGTCGAACAACCGTCCAACACATCTGCCCGGGAAGTGATGCTTGATGAACGACTCGTCGTCCGTCAATCCACCGGCCCGGCTCGCTCGTAACGTCCAACACAGAGAGGAAGCTTCATGCGACATCTCCAATCGGATAACAAACACCATGCCTTTACGCTCATTGAACTGCTGGTGGTGATCTCCATCATCGCGCTGCTGATTTCGATTCTCCTGCCTGCCTTGCAGTCAGCGCGTAGTGCAGGTCGCACCGTCAAGTGTCTGAGTAATCAACGCCAAATCGGTCTGGGCATGGCGATGTACGCCAATAACTACTCGGATCAATTGATCCCCTCGGGTATCACCGTCCAAGCCAACAGCAATTACTACAACATCCACTGGGCAACCCTGCTTCACATGGGTGAGTATCTGCAAGTCCCTCTGGATACCAGCGGATCATCAAGTAACGGTGCAAACGAATCCGTCGGCGGTGCGCAATACTGTCCTGAAGGCTTGACCGATCGTGGCACCAACTACTCCCCCACCTCACGCGTGGACGAAGAAAACCGGCGTTACTGGTCCAAGTGGCTGCCTGCCACCAATCTCCGTGTGGATACGTGGTACAGCATCAACGCGGGTTTACTCAGCGGCCCACAGGCGGACGACAAGTTCAATTCGTTTCCTTATGGCGGCATGTCCGATTCGCAAACCGATCAAAGCGTGCTCCGACTACACACACTCGGTGAAATTCTCAAACCTTCCAAACTCACCAGTGTTGCCGATGGCAGTTTCATTCACAATAAGTGGACCGAAGAACGCATCGGTGCACGACACAATGCTTTAACCACCACCAACATTCTTTTCGTCGATGGGCATGCTTCAACCTACCCCACCGACATGCTCGCACCGAAAATCGACAATCTGGTCGATGCCAACCAATATCCCGATCCCCTTTGGCGATTGGATCAATAAACAAAGTCAATCACAGACTGGAGTTCATTCATGACACGTTTAGCCCGTCCCATTCACTGGGGCCTCATGTCCTTCGCATTGCTGCTGGCCATCGCAGTACAAACGACAATGGCTTTTGCCGTTCCCAAGCCAATTGCCATCCCTGAAGGTGGTACGGAGATGGTTCAATTCGACAACCCCGGATTCTTCAAAGCCAGCATCCGCAACAGTGATCCGAAGGTGGGGACGATTGAATCGTTTGAGGTTTCAAACCTGCCGTTCAAACATGCGGTCCGCGTGACGAGCAAACAGATTCAACCCAACTCATGGGATGTGATCGCACATGTGCGTACCAAGTCCGTCGCCATCGAAGCCAGCGATGTCTGCCTGTTGAGTTTCTGGATGCGCAGCCCGTGGTCGGAACATGAATCAGGCAACGGCGTTGCCAACGTGTTTGTGGAACTCAACGAACCGCCCCACTCCAAGGTGATGCGCGAACGTGTCTCGGCGGGCGCAACCTGGCAGCACATCATCGTCCCCTTCACCGCAGGCAGTACGTTCAATCTCCCCGCAGGCAAAGTCAGCGTCTCGATTCACATGGGTTTCCGCCCGCAAACCGTCGAACTGGGTGGCTTCCAACTCTACAACTACAAGAAGCGAATCAAGGCCATCGACCTGCCGCACATGGAAGTCTCCTACGCCGGTCGTGAACTGGATGCTCCCTGGCGGAAAGACGCTGCCAAGCGCATCGAGCAGTACCGTAAAGCCGACCTGCAAGTCAACGTCACCGACGCTGCAGGCAAACCCGTCTCCGGCGCGAAGGTGCATGTGCAGATGACCCGTCACCAATTCCGCTTCGGCACGGCAGTCACCGCCCACATGCTCGGCATGGACCCAACCTGGGCCAAGGACGCAGGCGATCACAAACGCTTCCCCTACACCGAAGCGGATGTGCACAAATATCGCGAGATTGTCGAACAGAACTTCAACTGGGTCGTCCTTGAAAACGACTTTAAAATGTTTCCCTATCTCAACGGCCTCAAGAACGCTAAAAAAGACTACCGCAAACTGCTCTACCGCCGAGATTGGCTCAACAACGCACTGACATGGCTTAACGAACGTGACATCAAAGTCCGTGGTCATCGCATCTTCAACGGACGCATGCCCCGCCGTGTCGACTGGGACCCGGCACGCAAAGAGGAACTGCGTAATTGGATCATCTCTCAAGCCAAAGACAAAACCGCCTTCGCCGGTCAACGCGTTACCGAATGGGACTGCATCAACCATCCCATGTGGGGCGGTGGTGACAAGACCCTGCTCAGCTACATGGGCGAACCCGACTTCTATGCCAAGTGTATTGCCATGGGTAAAGAGCTTGCACCGCATGCACAGATGTGGGTCAACGAAGGCAAGATCGCAGTCGGTGATGGTGGCCGAGCAGACGTCTACGAAGACATGATCAAGACACTGCACAAGTACAACCAACCGCCCGACGGCATCGGCATGATGGGTCACTACAACACCAGCAGCCTCGTCGCCCCTGAACTGCTCTACCAACGTTTCGAACGCTTCGCAGCATACGCACCCCGCATCCAATACACCGAGCTGGACATCACCACCAATGACCGTCAACTCCAGGCAGACTACATGCGCGATGCCATGACCACCGCCTTCAGTCACCCCAAGTTCATTGGCATCATCCAATGGGGTTTCTGGGCTGGTAAACACTGGATGCCCGAAGCCGCTCTCTGGACCAAAGACTGGCAGGAAAAACCCGTCGCCAAGGCCTATCGCGATCTGGTCTTTAACCAATGGTGGACTGACGAATCAGGCAAAACCACCGCAAAGGGTTCTGCCAACTTCCGGGGGTTTAAAGGTGATTACACACTCACCGTCACGCACAACGGCAAAACCCAACAGATCAAAACCACACTCGGTGATGATGGGCAAACAGTGAATGTGAAACTGGATTAAGAACAGTCAAGCACAGACAAGATATCCAATGTCCGAATAACCCTGCATCATGCTTGAGAGTACCAAACATTGATCCACAAGAGATAGATTTTCTGGAAAGCCATCCCATCTGATGCACGATAAAAGTTAACAGTCTTCTTATTGCTCATCGGATGAAGTTCATGTTTTCGGACGCAGCCCTGGAAATCTTTCGTGCGTGTGTACTGCTTGCCCTCGTGGTCTATTTGTTTCGGATCAGCCACAAACGCAAGGAACTCACCCGTCATGGATGGAAAACCATCATGGCCGGTTTCCTGTTGCTGCTCTTTGGCAGTGTCATGGACATCACCGATGAATACGATGCCCTGAGTCGGTATGTGGTTATTGGCGATACCGAGATACAAGGCATCCTGGAGAAAATTGTCGGTTTTCTTTTTGGCTTTATCCTGTTGGGTGCTGGAATGATTATGTGGATCCCCCGTGTCACCAGCATGAGTAAAGTGCAAAAGCTGGCAGAGGAATTAAAAGCCGCCAATGACAAACTCATTGTTGCCAACAATGCCAAATCATCTTTTCTTGCCAACATGAGTCATGAAATCCGTACACCGATGACAGCCATTCTCGGGTATGTGGACATTCTCAGTTCTGAGCAATGCTCCAAGGATGAACATGATCATTACCTGCAAGTGGTCCAACGCAACAGCAATCACCTGTTGACCATCATCAATGACATACTCGACTTCTCCAAGATCGAGGCTGGACAACTGGACGTTGAAATCATCCCCACCAAGATCAAGCTCGAAACGCGTGAAGCGTTGCAATTACTTGAGTCCAAAGCCCAGGAAAAACAGATCAGTCTTGCATGCAATATTGATCCTGACGTGCCAGCAGTGGTTCTCACGGATGCCACACGATATAGGCAGATTCTTTTGAACCTGGTGAGTAATGCCATCAAATTCACTAAGGAGGGTTCGGTCACGGTTGATGTCCATGCCAAGCAAAATAAGGGGAATGCCACCATCAGCATCGCCATCAGCGACACAGGCATCGGCATGGATGAAGACCAAATCAGGCAACTCTTCCAACCCTTCATGCAGGCCGACAGCAGCACCACGCGCAAATTCGGCGGCACAGGGTTGGGTCTGGCGATCTCGCAGAAACTGGCTGAAAAACTCAATGGTAAAATCCATGTTCAAAGTCATCCCGGCCGGGGAAGTTGCTTTACATGGGTCTTGGAAGCAAGAACCTGCGAACAGACATCTGACAATGTCAAACCAAGTCCAAGCAAAGCATTCAGCATCACCGACAATAGAACAGCAACCAGCGACAACCCCCTGCTCAAAGGCAGAATCCTGCTGGTTGAAGATGGGATCGACAACCAGAATCTCATCAAACACCTTGTTAAAAAGCATGATATTGAATTGGAACTGGCGGAAGATGGACAACAAGCCATCAACATGGTCGCATCATCCATCGAGGATAACTTGCCGTTCAACCTGATTCTCATGGACATGCACCTACCCATCATCAACGGCTTTGAAGCAACCAAGCGCATCCGTGAGTTGGGTTATTCCAACCCCATTATTTCACTGACCGCCAGTGTAATGGAGGAAGATCAACGCAAATGTCGTGAAGCTGGCTGTGATGATTTTTGTGCCAAGCCCATCAACCACGGACGCTTCATTGACTGCCTGGGACATTATCTGCCTCACGCTGCTTAACCAGACTTTAGAGCGTTGCCAATCCAAGTGTAGCGGCTTTGGCGCTAGCGAATGGATCATTGCCTAGGAGATTGAAGCAGACGATGCGAGCATCGTCGATGCAAATCGACAAAGGCAAGGATTCATGCAGTAAGACAAAACGCTACAGATGGATTGGGAACGCTCTAAAGCCGCACGACAAACCGATCAATCGCATCGTGATAAGTCTTCTCATCCACCAACGGCAAACCGCCATGCGCCCCGCCGGCAATCTCAATGTAGGTTCCGTTGGTAGCGGCATCAGCGATGGACCGCCCTGCGGATGACGGGCAGATCGGATCTTCTGAACCATGCAAAACAAGCAACGGACATTGGAGTTGCGATGCCTGTTGTGCCCGATCATACCGCGTGAAATTCCAGAACATGATCCGAAGCATCGCATTGGCAATCATGCAAAACGGCTCAGACGGAATTCGCTTGAGTCGCAGGTGACTGGCAACGGGTTGCATCGCATAGCGGTATGGGCCATCGAGAATCACACCAACCACGCGGCGGTGATGCGTTTGATCGTTGACGGCAGCATGCAGCGTGATCCCTGCTCCCATTGATGAACCAACAAGGATGAATTTTTCATCGGGTGATTGTTGGACCTGGTCCATGATGCTGCAAAGGTCGGCCGGTTCAAGTTGGCCAACCGTGCAGACCTTGGCGGTGTGATCACCATGCCCACGCATGTCATAGACGATGACGATTGAACAAACGCGAAGCCCATTGAACCAAACGTTGCGCTTTGTAGAGACTGCCGTAGCGGCTGTTGGTCCAGCCGTGTGTCATGACGATGGTCGGGCCGTCGAGCTGTGCACCTTCGATGATCCAACCCGGAGATTGCGTGCCGTCGGGCAATTTGAAGGTGACTTCTTCAGCGAGCAGGTTCAGTTCCTTGGGATCGGTAATGCCATCGCGAGCCAGGACCACGCCATAGGTCTTGCGATCCGGATGCATCATGGCATGAACAAGCAGCCAACCACCGGCAAGCCAGATGACGGCCAATGCTGCGGCAAATAGTATCACCAGTCCCAATATCGAATCGAACATCGCAAGACGGTAGGATATGTTGCCGATGTTGTCCAACACATTTGATGAATACACGCTAAACCGCAAGCGGTTGATTGGAGCATTTCATGGATTACCAAGCCTTACTCGACGAAGCGATCAAGGAAGCCAAACAGGGTTTAGCTGAAGGTGGCATCCCCATCGGCAGTGTGTTGGCGGACGCCGACGGCAACATCGTAGCGCGAGGTCACAATCAACGGGTGCAGTCCGGCGACCCCACTGCCCATGCAGAAGTCGATTGCATCCGCAATGCCGGTCGTCGTCGCGATTGGGACAAACTCATCCTCGTCTCCACGCTCAGCCCCTGTGTCATGTGCACCGGCACGTCGCTGCTCTTCCGCATCCCCAAGGTCATCATCGGTGAAAACGAAACCTTCATGGGTGCAGAAGACTTGTTTGCACAAAAGGGTGTCGAACTGATCAATCTCGATTCAGACGAGTGCAAACAACTGATGAAAGACTTCATCGCGGATCGCCCTGATCTTTGGAATGAAGATATCGGATTGTGATCCCCTTTTCCGGGAGATATTTCTCAATTGACATCCGCATGCACATTAAAGCCCTGGGACTTTAGTCCCAAGGGCCAATACGTGTACATCTTTCGACAAGGCACCCCTGGGGTTGAACCCCCAGGGCTTTAATGTGCATGCGAGATGTTGATGCGAGATGATTTTTAAGACAACCGATCGCGATAATCTTCGTAACCGAACTCGCGGATGACTTCGATGGTGTCGGTGGCCGGTTCGTAGGTTGCTATGCTGGGGTGATGCACGCCGTTGAACATGGTTGTCTTGACCATGGAGTAATGGATCATGTCGGTGAAAGCCAGACGGTCGCCGCCCTGCAAGGGTTGATCAAAACTGTATTCACCGATGACATCGCCTGCAAGACAGGTCATGCCCCCGAGTTTGTAGGTGTGCGGTTTTTCGCCCGGTTCGCCGCTGCCAATGATCATCGGACGGTACGGCATTTCCAATACGTCAGGCATATGGGCAGATGCGGAGGTGTCGAGGATGGCAATGTCCATTTGGTTATGCACGATGTCCTGAACTTCAGCGACAAGAATACCGGTGTTCAGCGCGACGGCTTCACCGGGCTCCAAATAAACTTCAAGGTCGTATTTGGCTTTGATGGATTGGATCAGTTCGATGAGTTGATCCACGCCATAGTCATCGCGGGTGATGTGATGTCCGCCGCCGAGATTCAACCATTTCATTTGGGGCAGGTACTTGCCGAACTTCTCTTCGGTGACTTGCCAGGTGCGCTCAAGTGCATCGACATTTTTTTCGCAGAGCGTATGACAATGTAGCCCTTCAATACCGGTTAAATCCTGCCCCCGGAAGTCATCGATACATACACCAAGGCGTGAACCGGGCGAGCATGGATCATAGATTGCCGTTTCGACTTCCGAGTGTTCAGGGTTGATGCGGATGCCACAGCTGACTTTTTTCTTTGCAGCGAGAATCGCATCCTTGTGACGGTTCCACTGACTAAACGAGTTAAACGACATGTGGTCAGAGTACTTGATGTAGTCAGCAAGTTGGTCGGGCTTGTATGCTGGTGCGAAGCTGTGCATTTCTTTGGAGAAGTGCTCATGTCCGAGTTGTGCTTCGTAGGGTGACGAAGCACAGACACCTGAGAGATAGCATTTGACGATGTGAAACGTTGACCACATCGCAAAGCCCTTGAGCGCGAGCAACACCTTGGCGCCGGACTCCTCCTGTACGTGTTTGAGGATGCCGAGGTTTTTGCGGAGCAAACCCAGGTCACAGACAAAGCACGGGGAAGGCAGACGGTTTAAGTCGATCTCGTTGACAGTGGACATGGGCAGCAACTCGTTATCGTTCGTATCCCATACTTCGCTACGCTCAGTTTTGGGCTTATAGAGAATATATCAACTCAATAGAAGTTCCGGGGGTTCCGGGGGTTACATCTCTTTGATATGCCAGGGCAGACCGTGGATGTTGAGTTTTTCCATGAACGGCGTTGGGTCGTTCTGTTCCATGTTCCAGACGCCGGGCTTTTTCCACTTGCCGGTCATGACCATCATCGCGCCAATCATGGCCGGGACACCGGTGGTGTAACTGACGGCCTGGGCACCGACTTCCTTGTTGCATTCAGCGTGGTCACAGACGTTGTAGATGAAGAGCTTCCGGGGCTTGCCGTCCTTGACACCTTCGATGAGTGTGCCGATGGAGGTCTTGCCGGTGTAGCCTTGTGCGAGGCTTGCCGGATCGGGGAGCAGGCGCTTGAGGAACTCGATGGGGACGACAGGCGTGCCGTTGTAATCCACGGGATCGATACGGGTGATGCCGATGTTTTGCATGACGCGCAGGTGGGTCAGATATTCCTGGCCGAAGGTCATCCAGAAACGGATGCGCTTTAAGCCCTTGATGTTCTGGACCAGTGATTCTTCCTCTTCGTGATAAAGCAGGAAGCTCTTGCGCACGCCGACTTCCGGATAATCAAAGTCCCAGGTCTGACTCATCGGTTCGATTTCAACCCAGTTGCCATCTTCCCAGTACTTGCCCTTCTGGGTGATTTCGCGGATGTTGATTTCCGGGTTGAAGTTGGTGGCAAAGGGATGGCCATGATCACCGGCATTGCAGTCGAGAATGTCAATGTAGTGAATCTCATCAAAGAGTTCATTCTGAGCGTAGGCACAGAACACGTTGGTGACACCGGGATCAAAACCACTACCGAGTAATGCACACAAACCCGCGTTCTTGAACTTGTCCTGGTAGGCCCACTGCCACTTGTACTCGAACTTGGCTTCGTCCTTGGGTTCGTAGTTGGCGGTGTCCAGATAGTCCACACCCGCTTCCAGACAGGCATCCATGATCGGCAGGTCCTGGTAAGGCAGCGCAACGTTAAGCACCAGGTCGGGATTGACCTTCTTGATCAGGGCAACCATTTCAGCCACGTTGTCTGCGTCGACTGCTGCGGTGTCAATCGTGTGACCGGTCTTTTCCTTGACCGATGCAGCAATTTCATCACACTTGGAGACCGTGCGGCTGGCGAGTGTGATCTGCTCGAACACTTCGGGAACCTGTGCACATTTGTGTGCCACCACGCGACCGACGCCACCGGCGCCAACAATCAGGACATTGCCCATTTTCGATCTCCTTGCCTAAGCTTGCGTATTAAAACCAAGCCTTTATTTTGGTGATTTAGCTGCCAGTGACAACCCGACTTAGGTTCGCTGGCCGTATCTTTTGACAAAGCGCGGAATCATAGCGGATTTCGTTTGCCTGCGATACCTTTTTGATTCATCCGATTGAAATTAAATCTTGTTAATTTTCGGCGCAAAATCAACCAAGTCGGCGCCATTTTGTGATTGAACACTGACCAATCCACCGGTAGCTTGGCATCCTGAACTTTTTGACCACAAGGATCACGCACATGTTCGACCGCAAAGCACAATGGATCTGGGATGCAACTGACCGCAAAGCTTACCATCACTATCTCCAGGCCAAAGAAACATTCAAGCTCACCTCAAGCCAGTTGGCAGGACCGATCACTTTACAGATCACAGCCTGCAGCTACTACATGCTGACGCTTAACGGCAAGGTCATCGGTCACGGTCCGGCCAAGAGCGCGCATGGCAAACGCTCCGTGGACACCTATGACCTGATCCCCTTTGCACAACGCGGTGAGAACGAACTGATCATCACAGCCCTGTCGGTCGGTGCCGGAACCATGACCGCTGCCTATCAGGACGCGGGTCTGATTTTCCAGATCAATGTGGGTAAACGCGCTATTGTCAGCAATGCCGAAACCCAAGTCCGAACCGACCCCACCCGCAAGCGTCCGACTTCGCGTCGCTGGATCATGCCCTGCGTGGAAGATGTCGAAGCTGCAGGCTTGGCTAAACGCGGTGGTTGGAAAAATGCGACGGTGATCGATGGTTCTGATATTGCGTTGCATGAACGACGTGTTCCGCTGCCGTCACGTGAGGTGTTGCCGGTCAAGCGGGTGGTGAGTTGTGATGCGGTGAAACTGCCCAATGTCAATGTCACGTTTATCGTCAAGCCTTATCTGGTAGATGAGAAGCAACGCTACCGCTGCAACACCTATCACCGACATGCGTATCTTGTCAGCGAGATTCACTCCCCTGTTGACCAGACGTTTGAACTCACGCCTGCATTGGGCAACTTCTCATGGTGGATCAACGGCAAGCATATGGTTGATGCCACCGGTTGGAACACCTCGGCGTATGGCGATAAACCCATCCGCGTCAAACTAACCAAAGGCAAGAATCTGCTGGTGGGGATCAGCCGAAATTCACATCACGAAGATGCCTCGCTGTGTGGGCATGCAGACAAACCCCTGACCTTCAAAAACCCCTTTGCCAAAGGCATGTTTGCGTTGGTGCTTGATGATCAGGACGCCAAACTCATAACAGGCAAAAAGCAGTTGACTACCGATTGGCAAGCCATGCCGGGGTTTGTAAAACGCATCAATCCGAAACACGGTTTTACCGATGGTGCGATACAACCCTATGCCGAAGGCGCCCGTGTGATCAAGCCATTGGATGCTGATATTAATGCTGCGACGATGGACACGTTGACACTCCCTGCTGCCAAGGATGGGAGCGCCTCACGGACGATTGTCGACCTTGGCGTTCTGCACAACGGATACCTTTGCTTTGACTGTGATGCACAATCTGATGGGCGTCTGATTTTCAGCATGTTTGAAGCCATCAAGGAAGATCCGCAGGTCGTGATTCACTGGCCGGGAATCAACAACGCACTGCGTTATCGCACAACCAAAGGTCGCCAAAGCTTCGAGAGTTTCTTTGCATACGGCGTGCGTTACATTGCTATCCATCACACCGGTTCAAAGCCTGTGACACTGAAAAATCTCCGCGTGTTGACCGCCAATTGCAATATGGTTGCCAAGGGGTCCTTGCAGACGGATAACCCGATTATCAATGCGATTTACAAGCAAGGTATTCAGTCACAGCTTTCAGGCATGGATGACACCTACACGGATTGCCCAACGTTTGAGCAGGTCAACTGGAACTACGACAACCGCACGACGGCACTGGCCAACTACGTCACGTTCTCCAGCGACGCCATTACGCAAAACAGTATCCGTCTCTTTTCTGAAGACCCGCATTTTCAGGGCATGGTACGCAGTCAGTATCCCAGTGACTGGGAGAACTTCATCCCGCTGTGGTCGTTTCACTGGATCATGTGGGTGCGCGATTACTGGTGGCATAGTGGGGATACAACCTTTGCCAAGCAGATGATGCCCTGCATCACACGCGGGTTGGAACATGCGCTGAGCTTGCGTGATGAACGGGGCTTGCTGTCGATGCCCGGTGTGTGGCATTTCGTGGACTGGGCGCGGGGACGTGATGATGATCATGCTGTCAATGCTGCTGAGCAAGGCGGACTGCTGGGCGGCTTTGGAAGCTGCAGTCCAGTTAGGCAAAGCGTTGGGCAAGACCTTTGGCAAACAAAATTCGCAGTGGCAAAAACAATACAACCAACTCAAGACAGCAATCAACGAACATCTCTGGTGCAAAGACCGTCAAGCCTATGCCGACAGTCTCCATGCCGATGGCAGTCAGTCACCTGTAAGCAGCATGGTCACCAATGCCCTGCTGTGTCTGCATGGCGCAGCAGATGAAAAACGCAGTCGCATGCTGGCTCAGCGGATGGCAAAAGGCGTTGATGGTGGTTTGCTGGATTACGGTTCACCACTGGGTGTGTTTTACATGCTTGAACTCTATGACCAATTGGAGATGATCAAGCCGCTGTTTGCAATCATTGCAGAGCACTGGGGTGAGATGACGCTGCAAGGTGATACCTGCGGCTGGGAACATTTTAAGAAAGGTCGGCCCGCTAATGCGTATTGGCCAACCCGCAGTCGCTGTCACCCCTGCTCGGCGGTGGCACTGAAGTACATCGTCCGCTGGGTTCTGGGTGTGCGACAGACATCCGCAGGCTGGAAGCAATTCACGGTCAAACCAATCGACACAGGCCTGCCGATTCAACGTGTCTGGGGCTCAGTTCCGACACAAGGCGGGTTGATTCGCGTGAGTTGGGAGCAAAATGCGGAAAAAATACAGCAGATGAACGTGATTGCGCCGAAAATATAGTATTTATATGTATACGGTATATGAAATTTTTCACACCCACAACATCTAGTACCTGAACCCAGATCACAATCTGTGTATAGATTATGCCGTACCCATATAACATACCCTTTTGATCAAAACACTCTTAAATCGTATTTACACAACCCTTAATCAAAAGTGAAAAAACGCTGAAATATTACTTTGGTTTATATTTTTCCATTGACAGAATACATACATGGTCCAATAATACCCATAGTCTTACAGTGATCCTGCGAATGAATCAGCTCACTTAGGGGTAACCGGGGCAATTTCTTTGAGGTGATACGAGTCTGCTTCGCTTTTGTACACATGGAGGTGTACATACCGCACCGGATCCAAGATACAGGGAGGTATCTGATTATGAGCTCACTCGAGGCCCAGACGCTCCGGCATTTTATCGAATCACAAGATCAGGTCAGTCGCTACATTCTGTTGTTGCACTACTACGACGAATTGACGACCAAGGAAATCAGCCTAGTGCTTGATCTCTCCGAATCCTATGTCAGTAAGCGTCTGGGACAACTCCAGCAGCAGGCTCAACAGCAGATTCTCCTCTGCCGTTCCGCTTCCAAGACCAAAGCATCTTCGACCGCCAGCCTGTCAGCCATCGCCTGATTCAGCTGGCTGCCCTGTTCGTTGTCACTGCCCTGAACTAAAGCTGTGTTACGTCTCGAATCTTTGCTTTCGCCCTGCTCTAAACCTGCGCTCTGCAGATCGACTTGAACTCAAAACATACATGATATTTCTGCCATCACGTTAAGATGGTTTTGTCATGCTTCGGTGTGATTACCCATTCCAATCAAAACGTGTGCATGCTTGAGTACTGTATGTCAATCCGTTACTCGTTGTGTCAACTTTGCTCCATGGGCACCAGATTAACACCTGGCGCTCAATGAATTGGTACGCACGCGTTTCAGGCGGGATGGGTAGTGATGTAATACGCATCATAGGTACATTGACGGGCCGAATGAATCACTTACTCATCTTGGCGGTAAGGTTTTCAAAATCATCATCAGCCAACTTGAAGAACGTCGAACCGATCTGGCCGGTCTTGTCATCGCTGAGTTGAATCGTGATGGTCTTGTCATCGGTCGTAGTGAGGATCACGCTGATGGGACGGGCAATCTTGCTTGAATCGATGTACTTCTCAACCCGCAGGCCTGCTAACGTGTCAAAGAGCATGCCCACCTTCTCGTCATCCAATTCGACACCGGCTGCAGTGAACTTGCCATCGACATGGTTGATGGTGACATCCTGCTCCTTGGTGTTGACCTGCACGTGCTTGATCGCATCACGGGTCAGATCGACAATCGTGCGCGGGCGCAACTCCGCGGTGAGTTTGTCCACGAGTTCCTGGCTGACCATGAAATTCAACTCCGGCTCGAGAAGCTGTGCAACACGCGAAGTCGGGTCGACCTTGAGCGTGAGTTTCTGATCATCATTGCCATACGTCACCGTGTAGACATCATCGCCCAACGGGCCGTTAACCTGCCAGCTTTCGACTTTCAACGGGGCCAATGCATCGAGCAAGTCCGTCAATGCAAAGCTTTCGTGCTTGTCATAGCCGTCAAGCTTCCAACTGGCATTGTCCCGCGTGAAGTGCAGCATGGTCTGACCGGCGTCGGGCAGAATCACATCAAGTACCTTCAAGTCAGCAGGTTTCCAATCCTTGATTGTGCGGTTACGCAGCAAGGCGACCTTCGCCCCCATCACCTGTTCCAAATCCGTTTTGGGAACGTTGTAACCCACCGTCTCGTTGTTACGGATCACGGTGACAAAATCATCACCACCTGCATGAATCGAAAGCACGTCATCACTGGCATGCCCCGTCGCTCCCAACGTCACCGACATCAACGGCGGGCGGATGAACTTGGGATCAACCATGTATCCCGTGGCGCGGGCATCGGTGAGTGTATTGACTAACTGCTCAGCCAACTCCACATCCAACCCAAAGCCGGGTTTGGGATCACCGTAGCCCCAACCCGTTGCGCCTTTATTGATCTGAAGCACGGTGTCATTACCTTTTGCAATGAGCAGCTTGGTGATATCGCTGGTGACGATCGGGGTCAGACGCGGATCGCGCAGGCTATCGGCATCCTTGACAAACTTCTCGTAGTCGGACTTATTGATCTGGAAGACCACCTGCCCAACGCCTTGCCCATCCGCATAGGTCGCAAAGTAACGTTCTTTCTTCAAGTCCACCGGGTCTCCGATGGCAATCGTCTTGAAGCGCGGCTTGGAAGTTGCGGCTTCAGACTGATCCGCATCCTGCCCATCTGTCTTTTGGGCCTCCGCAGGTGGCAGTTGCAACGTCATCAACACCTTGGGTTGATCCAAACCATAAACCGACAGGTCCGCAGGTTCATCAGCCACAAACTCAGCGACAAAGATGGTGTTGATCGCACCAAGCAGCTTGGTGACTTCTTCACGTGAGACGCGACCGGTGTGATCACCAGCGAAGGCCCACATGCCATTGGATTTCACCATCTCGATCTTGCCATGCTCATCAACTTTGGTCACCTGGTTGATCTGACCTTCAGTCGGCGCTTTGAAACTCTTGGAACGCCAATCGTTGATGTCTTCATCAAGAATGGTCTTATGCAGATCATCGTTGACGACATAGAGTGCAGGATTATCATTGAGCATCAGGTAACCGCGCCCACCGACACCACGTCGGCCGAGTTTGAAAGTCTGTGCCGGGGTGTCATCATCGAACTTGACGGTGACCACAGCTAAAGGCTGATCCAGTTTGACATCCTCCAACGTCGGAGCGCCGCTCTTACCAGCAGTAAGTTTTTCAGTGTAAGTCAGTTCCAACGCGCGCGTGCCCGGTTGATTGGCGGACCAGCTATTGAGCTTGAAGGATACCGGTGAAGTCTGCTGCCAATCGGTTCCCTGTTTTTCGATGGTGACCGTCTTGCCGTCTTTTTCAATGCTGAGTGACGCGATCTTGTCCTTGTCAAAATCATCAGCATTGAGCAGTGGCTGTTTGGTCTGATCCACCTGAGACTGATCGTAATCCGTCTGAGGCTGATCCTTTTCCCAAAGGAAGAATCCACCAACAATTGCCAGTAAAACCACGAGAAACAGGGTTGTCTTGAAGTTCATCGTTTATGTTCCTGATCGTTTTATTCCCGATCGTATCTCTGAGTTTCGAGAAACATGCCTCAAACAATCATCATCACCCGTCACTCCCGCGCAGGCAGGAGTCCAGTGAAATATGCAAGCGTCTACAGAATGCCACTGGGTTCCCGCCTTCGCGGGAATGACAATGCGTGATCCATATCGCTGAAATGACACATCTTGCTCAAACCATTCATCAATTAAAAAACAACACTACGTTACGACGCGCGGCGTTTAAGTCCGACAACAATGCCAACAATGAAGATCACCAGCGGCATCCCCGCGAGTACCAACCAGCGAATACCCGTCATCTGAGCAGGGGTGATATTACCAATGCGACGGATATCCTGACTGCGAGCACTGGCAGCAATCATCTCATCCATGTTCGACAGCCAGAAAACAGAGTTAACAAACAACTCAGCATTACCGGGGAACATGGCACCGACCATCTGGGCGGTATTGGGACCAAGCAAACCGTAGTTGACGATCTGATTCGTCGACCAAACCGGGTCAGCAAAGACGGCGATGCGTTCGTCACCCTTGTTTGCTGCGACGGCAACGGTGAACTGATCCGCTGCGTTTTCTTCGTCGTATTTAGGATTCTCTGAACGCAGATCTTTCTGAGCCCACATGCGTGGCCCCTTGACGGTTGCCAACTTGAAAGTCTCGATATCATCCTTCTTGTCAATCTCAATCGGTGATGCCGAAGCAAACACACCGGCATTCCCCGAAAGCGCCTGTGTCACCGATAAATCTTCAGGCCAACTGGTCACACGTAACGTGGTATCGGCTACCGTCCGACGACTATCAGCGGTCACTTCGTTCATGATGATGCTGCCGCTTTCGACAGTGATCCCCCACTGCTCAAGTAACTCTGCGGTCGGGTCGGGCATACCCATCGAAGCAGCAGGATTCGGGCCACTGATAAACATCACCGCATCACCTTCTGCCATGCGTGCTTTGACGTGATCGACGATCTCTTTGCCGCCCCCCATTTGCCCCATCTGCATCATCATGGGATTGACCGGTTCGATCGGTGTGACAATCCACACCACGCTCTGCCCTTCCTTGGGAGTCGGGGGTGGAGCAGGTGGGCCGGGTTGGCCGGTCATGGGATTACGCTGACCTGGGTGGACCACGACTTGACCTCAAAATTCAGGTTCTCCAAACGGTCAGCGACCGCTTGATATTGACCTTGCGGTCCCAACACCGGCATGCGTGGTGAACCTTCAATGAACACCACCAACGGTTGGGTGTCCATACTCATGGCAAGGAGATTACCGGTGATTTTCTCTTCACCAAGGAACTGGAGTTCAGGCTGCTGACCTTGGGCCAATTGACGCTGCTGGTCCTGTGACATGCGGAACATATCCACCAATTCAACAACGCGAATTTGATCCTCACCGATGAGCACCACCAATTCAGGCTTGGCAATCTGCTGCATCACCTTGGTGTATTCTTCGCCGGCTTTGACACTGTCGATCTGACTGAGCACCGCATTAATGGGTTGGCGTGAAGCCTTGAAACTCTCGGAGAGTTCAAGTAACTTTTCCTTGATCGCATTGGGCTGCTGACTGTTGGCAGCGAACTGTTTGAGGTAATTGCCAGCGGCACCATAGACACTGTCGTTGTAATGACTGAGAATCCGCTTGATCTCCTGGAGTGATCCGGCGTAATCGGGCATGGGACTGTCCAGCGTCTTTTCGATCAACTCATTGGTCTGCTTGAACTGCTCGTCGGAACGTGCAAAAGCGCGAATGACCTGGCTGAGCAGTTCCTTTTCATCACCATCAGCAAAAGCTTGATTGGCCATCAAGTCCGAAAGCAGTTTCTTCTGCTGTGCAATATCTGAGGCCAGGCGTTCGATGCCTTCACGGCCCTTTTGGATCGCTTCTTCCAACGGCTTGACCGTGTCGGCATAGCGTTCCTTGATCGTGCCATAGAACTGACTGACACGGGTGAGTTCACGTGCAGGGTCAATGTGCTCAACCGTGATATGACTGGAGTAATTGTCATACTCACTGATGAGATCTTTGGCTTTGTTGAACTCTTCAGCGTTCTGCGAAATGAGTGTGACGATCTTGACATCCTTCTGCATCTTGCCCAGCAGTTTTTTGGTCTGCGGCGACAAGCTGTACAGACGCGTTGCCGTCATGTCGATGCGCTGTGAGGCAAAGCGACGGTAGGAGATGATGTTGAGGATGATCACGATGGCAAGGACAATGACCACGGAGACCGTGACATTGATGCCGTACTTGAAACGTCTTGAATTTTGGGTTTCGGTATTGCTCATGATTAACGCCACCGTTTGCTTTCAACGAGTTTAACTGCCAGGAAAAGGAAGAATGCTGTTGACGAGACGAAGTAGACCACGCGGGAGAGATCGAGAATCCCCTTGCCGAAGTCTTCAAAGTGCCCGTTAACAAACATGAACTGCATGGCCTGCTGGAGTTTGAGCGGGATGAAGCTGGCCCGTGAGAGCAGGAAGATCACAAAGGTGAACAAGCAGATGGTAAAGACGGTCAACATGTAGCTGATGATCTGGTTGCGACTGATGGCAGAAGCGAACGTGCCAATGGCAAGATAAAAACCGCCAACCAGCAGCAAGCCGATATATCCGGTGAGAAGCGGGCCGTAATCCGGATCACCGAAGGCTTCGATCACACCGACAAGTACGAGAGTCGGGACCAGCAGTGTCAGGAAAAAGCCCATTGCACCGAGCCACTTGCCCAGGACCAACTGCGTATCGGTCAAGGGTGAAGTCATCAGTAACTCAATGGTGCCTGAATCAAACTCATCGCTGATCAATCGCATGCTGATACCGGGTAACAGCAGGATCATCAACCAGACGAGTCCCTGGAATGTCGCCTGCATGGAGGCGGGCATACTCGGGGCAAAGGCGTTAAAGAAAATCAGTGACGATCCCAACGCAAAGAGCGCTAAGACCACGTAGGCAATGGGCGAATAGAACAGTGATGTTATTTCGCGTTTGGCTATGGTGATGACGTGATTCATCATCGATCCTCAAATCAGGGAGTAGTGATTAGTGAACAGGGAGTAGGTTCAAACATTTCAAAATTCGACACCGAAGGTACTGCGGAGCACAATCCGAAATCGCTAGGCCACGGACTCTTCGACCACCTGGCTTTGGTCTGCGGTGATCTGGATGAAGAACTGTTCGAGGCTGGCGGTTTCGTTGCGCATTTCGCGGACCGCCCAACCGTTGGTGAGAATGGTTTGCCCCAACTGTTCACGCAGTTCGTTGCCGGGCTTGGGTTGGACGACTGCTTTGGCCCACTCGCCCTGCTGCTGGACATCGACCGCCTGGACACCTTCAACACCAGCAAAGGCTTTGTGTACCGACTCGCTGGATGCTTTGACCTGCACGAGTACGCTGGCACCTTGGCCGACACGTTGACGTAATTCGGTCGGACTGCCATCAGCTTTGATCTGGCCACCGGCGATGATGATCACACGGTCAGCCGTCTTTTCGACTTCAGGCAAAATGTGGGAACTCAACAGAATGGTGTGCTTGCCTTTGAGTTCCTGAATCAACTGACGCACCGCGCCGATCTGCACGGGGTCCAGGCCGGAGGTCGGTTCGTCAAGGATGAGCACCTTGGGGTCATGGAGCAAAGCCTGGGCGATGCCGACGCGTTGGCGATTACCCTTGGAGAGTTGGCCGATCACGCGTTTGCGAATTTGCTGTAAACCACAGCGATCCGACACATAGTCAATGGCTTTGACGCGGTCGGCTCGGGGCATGTCCATGAGCTTGCCACGGAAGTGCAGGAATTCTTCGACCCGCATTTCCAAGTACAAGGGTGTGGACTCAGGCAGGTAGCCGATCTGGCGGCGTGCCTTTTCCGACTCTTTGGTCACATCCATGCCATCAATGCTTGCTGCCCCGGATGTCGGTGGCAGGTAGCCGGTGAGCATGCGAATGGTGGTGGACTTGCCTGCACCATTTGGACCGAGAAACCCGACGATCTGGCCTTCGGGCACATCAAAGCTGATGTTATGAACTGCCCGGGTAGGCCCATACCATTTCACAAGGTTTTCCACGTGAATCATCTGTTTTACCCTCTAAGTCGAATCATCTTCCCCCGCGGGAGTAGTCTGCATCTGAGTCTGCAGAGTCCAAAGGTTTAACGGACAATCGATGTTGCGTCAAACACGTCGACTGCCCAAACCCCGCGCGAGTGATCATGTGTTAAGCGATACGCAGGGAGTTTGGATGAGGTTCACTTGTTTTTTATTTTTTTTGAACCGCCAAGACGCCAAGATCGCCAAGTTAAGAAAGAGAAAAAAAATTCTGAAATAAAGCCATTTCCACTCAAGTGTAGCGAGCATGGGGGGAACGCGCTAGCTGTCAGCTCGCGGCTGTTGAACCTGTTTTTCAATAGCCGCACGCAAACTTGCGTGCGCGTCAGATGCGACACATGAGTGAAAAATGCAATAAAGCCCAATACTCAACAAAGTGATGCATGGGATTCATACGGTTAATGATTGGCATAGGTATCCCGTTCTTCGCTACGATCACCCTATAGCTTGCGTCAAAAATCAAGCATTCAATATCTCTCTTAACTTGGCGTCTTGGCGGTTGGATATCTGTCTTTAAAACGGACCTTCCTGCTTATCCTGATAGTCAGAGATCGCGTTGATGAAGGTCTCACCGTATTGCTTGCTTTTGCGGGCACCGACGCCGTTGATCTGGTCGAACTGCGTCAACGTGGTGGGCTTGAGTGCTGCCATTTGTCGCAGGGACAGATCGGAGAAAACCATGTACGGCGGGATACTCTGATCGTGTGCCAATTGCAGGCGGAGTTGACGCAGGTGTTCAAACAAGGCTTCGTCCACCGGCATGCCATCGACGTCCAGGACGTCATGCTTCTTGGAGCCTGCTTCCTTCTTGAGCATTGCACGGGGTTTGACCATCTCAAATTCGACTTCCCCGCGAAGCAGTGGCATGGACTGTTCACTTAAATGCAGTGTCGGGAACTGGTCGGTCGTCTGCGACATGTAGCCGGTCAACACCAGGGCATCGCCCAGCGCTTTCCAGTAAGCAAGGCGACTATCCGAACCGATGCCGAAGACGGAGAGTTGATCGTGACGGTTACGCTGGATTTTCTCGTCGGTCTTGCCCCGCAGGACGTTGATGACATAACCCATGCCGTAGTATTGGCCGGTGCGTGCGACGGCGGAGAGCATCTTGCGCGCGTCCTGTGTCGCATCAATGATCTCGGGGGCCTGCTGACAGTTGTCACAGTGGCCGCATTGGCCTGCATGTTCCTGGCCGAAGTATCCCAGCAGTGGGACACAGCGACACTTGGTGTGATAGGCAAATTTGATGACCTGTGAAAGTTGCCACTGAGCCAGTTCGCGTTCGCTGTCGGACTTTTCTTCGAAGAAGTGTTCGATCTTGGCGCGGTCACCGGCGGAGAAGAAGAGGATGCAGTCGGCGGGTAAACCATCGCGTCCCGCCCTGCCGGTCTCCTGGTAGTAACCTTCGAGATTGCGAGGTAAATCCGCATGCATCACAAAGCGCACGTCAGGCTTGTCGATGCCCATCCCAAAGGCAATTGTGGCGCAAATCACACGGGTGTCACCGTAGACAAAGTCATGTTGATTCTGCGTGCGTTCGGCATGAGATAATCCCGCGTGATACGGGCGGGCGCGGATGCCTTTGTCCTGGAGTTTGGCTGCCATCTTCTCGGTGCCTGCACGTGAGTGACAGTAGATGATGCCTTCGTCATTGGGATGCGATTGGAGATACTGGTGAATCTGCTGGAAGACGCCCTGCTTGGGACGGACTTCGTAGTAGAGATTTTTTCGTTCGAAGCTGCTCTGGTAAATACCGGGGTTACGGAGTTGGAGTTGATCCTGGATATCCTTGGCAACGCGCGGTGTCGCGGTAGCGGTGAGTGCGATCATCGGGACCTTACCATAGGTCTGAGCCAACTGGTCCCGGAAGTTGCCAATCATGCGATACTCAGGGCGGAAGTCGTGTCCCCATTCACTGATGCAGTGTGCTTCGTCGACTGCCACCAGTGACAGATTCATCTGCCCGATAGTTCGCAAACCAGATGTCGAAAACACGCGTTCGGGAGCCATGTAGAGTAAGTCGAGTTTACCCTCGGCCGCATCGCGCTGAATCTGCATGGACTGGGCAGGTGTGTTCGTGGAGTTGAGAAAGGCAGCCTGGATACCGTTGGCCTGCAGGGCTTTGACCTGGTCTTCCATCAGCGCAATCAGCGGCGAGACCACAAGTGTGGTCCCCTCACGCAGCAACGCAGGCATCTGGTAGCAAAGGCTCTTGCCACCCCCTGTGGGCATGATCGCCATCACATCCCGACCCCCGACAACGTCCGTGATAATCTGCTCCTGCAATGGGCGGAATGTTTCATGACCAAAATGTCGTTTGAGCGTCTGGCTTAGAGTGCTGTTATATTGTTGAGTCTCTAAAGTCGACATTGTTTTCAAGGATAACAACCTTCGGACGTTTGACCAAAAGACAGTCGACGGATTTGAACTGAACCTCTAGGCTGGTTATGGTGTTTGACCCGTCAGCAGGAAAGTGATTTGTAAATGTTATTGACTGATCTTCTACATCCTGACTGCATCCAAGTCCCGCTGGTTTGCAAAAACAAGCAGGATGCTATCTTTCAACTCATCGATGTCCTGACTTCAAAGCATCACCTCACCGATGCTCAGCAACTCAAAGACGCGGTCTGGGAACGTGAAAACACACGCACCACCGGCATGGGATTCAACATTGCCATCCCACACGGCAAAACAAGCAGTTGCAATAAACTCATCATGGGTATCGGCATCCCCGACCAACCGTTGGAATTCAACTCCGTCGACGGGCAACCGGTCAAACTCATTCTCTTGCTGATCTCACCGGCAGATCAAACCAAGGAACACATTCAGGTACTCAGTGCTGTCAGTCGCATGCTTGTTGTCGAAGACATCCGCGAAGCGTTCTTCCGAGCCAGTGACCCCAGCGAAGTCTACGAACTGCTGAAAAAACACCAGCCTCAGGACTGACCCCCGGAAGTTTATTTCGGATTTCGGATTTCGGATTTCGGATTTCGGATTTCGGATTTCGGATTTCGGATTTCGTGCGAATTGTAGACCGCTTGCGGTTTGGTGGTCGCAGGCGAGATTTTTATATCCATGTGTTTACGTTCGAGCGTTGAAGCCCTAAACCACAAGCGGTTTTTTTAATTCTAAATTCGAAATTCAACATTCGAAATGCTAAAGCAGTTCCCCCAACACCGCATCTCCGACGAGTAACCCGCTGTGCGTTAATCGCAGATAACCATCGGACTGTTCCAGTAAGCCCAGATTCGTTAACTCACTGATCTTGTCGTACCGCCAATCACCGTTGGGAATCAAAGCTTCCACGCGATCCATCGGCATGCCTTTTCGCAACCGCAGATGCATCATCAACACTTCCCCCACCCGTTGATCAGCTGACAAATGCTCCACGTCCATCACCGGCGGTTGATCCGTCGATGACAGGTACGGCCCGAGATTCGGCTGGTTTTTCCAGCGATATCCATCGACATGACTTGCTGCAGCAGGTCCTGCGCCCACCCAGTTGCCATTGGTCCAGTAGACGAGATTATGTTCACAGGGCTTACCCGGCTGACACCAGTTGCTGATCTCATAATGCTCAAAATTTGCTTGTGACATGCGATCGAGGATCAACTCGTACATCGCTGCCTCCGTGTCCTCATCCACGGGCATGACCTGCCCCATAGCCAGTTTCTGCTTCAGCGCGGTGTTGGGCTCATAGGTCAGGTTGTAGTAACTTAGATGCTCCGTCTGCAAAGCCATAGCTTGATCCAGATCGCGCTCAACATCCGACAGCATCTGCCCGGGGATGGCAAAGATCAGGTCGATATTGAGATTGGCGATGCCTGCTTGACGCGCCAAGTCGACCGCAAGTGTGACCTTCCGGGGATCATGCCACCGCTCAAGTGTTTTAAGATGCTCCAAATTAAAGGATTGAGCGCCCATGCTCATGCGGTTCACACCCCCTGCCACCAGTTGATCCAGTAGCTGGGAAGTCACCGTTTCAGGGTTGGCTTCCACGGTGAACTCGGTGACATTTTCAAGCCAGCCCTGCTGCTGCATCGCCGTCAGCAGGGACCGCCAATTCTCCGCAGGCAGGAATGTTGGCGTCCCCCCACCCACAAAAATCATCCGCGGTCTGGCATCCGTCCAACCCTTGAGCCAGGCCAATTCGCCGATCAAACGCTCGGTGAACTGGTCATATTTCTCCTGTGCATTGGCTTGTGAAGGGACAATGCTGTAAAAGTCACAATAGTGGCATTTGTGAAAGCAAAACGGAATATGCAGGTAAAGACTATCAATCTTTGAACCAACTTTTTCGATGCACGGTTGATGTCGCTGCATGGCAGAGTTAAACTTTTGTTCAGACATCACATTGCATGCGATGTCATTTCTCAAATTCGGTGAAGAGAACGGCATGGAAGTATCGTTGGTCATAGTCAAAGCGGACGGCACAACGCGGGATTTCCCGCTTAGCGCCCAACGTACTGTCATCGGGCGGCAGAACACCTGCGGCCTGAGAATACCATTACACAGCGTCTCGAGAAAGCACTGCGAAGTGCAAATGATCGATGACCAGCTGCTGGTGCGCGATCTGGGATCAAGCAACGGCACGCAGATCAATGACCAGAAAGTCACCGGCCAGGCCAAACTCACCGCGGGTGATCGACTCCAACTCGGACCGGTCATCTTCACCGTTGTGATCGACGGTCACCCCGCAGTGGTCGACCCCTCAGCAACTCTCATCACCCAGGCCCATCAGGTGGAATCCGAAACACGTGGCAGTGCTGCACAACAGCAAACGGCCTCGGCCAAGAGTGGCAGTCGTCATGTACTCTCGAATTCGGATCGTGATGCGCCCTCCAAGGATTTGCCGGATAACAGTGATCTTTACGATCTCGGTGCCGACCCTGCGAATTCTGGTGTCAACGCATCCCAAGGCAGCAAAAGTGGTAGTGCTGCAGACGAACGTGCTGCCGCTGCCGAGAGTGCGCTGGCTGATCTGGATGCCCTGCTTGCTGCACCCTTGGATGTCGCTGGTGATGAGGACGAAGACGAAGTGCTCGAAATCCTCGATGCTGATGACGATCCCATGGCTGATCTGCAAGCCAAAGCCGAAGGCAAGGAACCCAGTTCCAACACCGCCATCGACAATCCCAATGCTGATGCGTCAGCTGAGACCGCTGAAGTGCTCATGGAAGACGATGACGAAGACGACGATGATCTGGACATCGACGATCCCCTGGCATCACTCGAAGCCCTCACCGATGATATTCTCGATGATGACGACGATGATGATATTCTGAGTCTGGATGACTCGGATTTGAAGTAAGTCGATTAAGTAAACACAACGTTGATATCAGTTGACCTGCGGTCAAACCCGCGTCGACACGACGCGGCTCGCCTGCATTGCGCTTGTGTTCTCGCTGTGTCATTCAGGCGAGCCGCCGCGTGTCGCGGCGGGACAGTGCGAAGCACTGCTTTGAAGTTCACGTGCGTTGTATATCTCAAATTATTGCATTTTTCACTCAAAGAGCTTTTCAAGTCATTCATTTCCATGCCATCGTTGATTTCGTCATTCCCGCGAAGGCGGGAATCCAGTGGCATTCTGTGCGGACTCTGCAAGTTCCACTGGACTCCCGCCTGCGCGGGAGTGACGAAAAGTGGTGGAGGTTATGCTCTGATCAATGTATTTTCATTTCGTCACAGTACAAGGATCCGCTTACTTCGTGCGCGGCTCGTTGTTGAGATAAAAAAAGACGCCCTTCCTTGGGCGTCTTCTTGCGTACTCTCTTTTTTGGTGTGCCGTTCCTTGGCGAGAAAGTATCTGGAGATATAGCGAGGCAATATCTCTGAGTTATGCGGAGCGCGGATGGGCTTGATCATAAGCCGTACGCATACGCATCGCTGAGAGATGGGTATAAATCTGGGTGGTTGAAAGTGACTGGTGACCGAGCAGTTCCTGGACGCTGCGCAGGTCTGCACCGTTGTCGAGCAGGTGGGTTGCGAAGCTGTGACGCAGGGTGTGCGGGCTGATGGTGGAATCCAGGCCAGCTGACTGCAGGTACTTGTCGAGTTTACGACGGACACTGCGGCTCGACAGACGGCCACCATTCTTGTTGACAAACAGTGCGGTTTCGGCACCGGATGCTGCAGACTCACGGATCGCACGGAAACGGGGATCCGGTTCGAGCAATGTCAGATAGTGACGGATGGCAGCAAGGGCATGGCTACCCAGCGGGACGATGCGTTCCTTCTTGCCTTTACCACGGACACGCAGGGTCTGTTCTGCCTGGTCCAGATCACCACGGGAAAGGTCGACCAGTTCGCTGACGCGGACGCCGGTGGAGTAAAGCGTTTCGAGAATCGCACGGTCACGGGCGCCCAGGGTGTCTTTGCAATCAGGCATCGACAGAAGCTTATCGACCTGTTCGACACTCATGGCCTTGGGCAGACGCTTGGTCTGCTTGGGGGTGCGGATCAGAACCATGGGATTGGACTGGATCATGGCACGCTTGAGCATCCACTTGTAAAAGCTTCGCAAAGTTGCGATCTTGCGGGCGGTGGTTGCAGCGGAGTAGCCAAAGCCATCCAGATGCGTGAGGAAACCGCGAATGACCATGGCGTCGGCATGAATCATGGTGTATTCCACATCACCTTCCTGTGCTGTGGATTCGTGTTCCATGGGTGAGCCCATAATGGTCACCGGTTCGGACTGGGCAATGCTCAGCGAAGGTTTGGAAGGTGCTTCCGGGGTTCCGGGGATTCCGGGGGTTCCGGGGGTTTGGGGCTGCTGGGGCTGGGCCGATTGGTTCTTGGCTTCCAGGTATTCAGCATACTGCCGAAGGTCAGCACCATAACAACGTGCGGTGTACTGGGAGAAGTGTCTTTCAAACCGCAGGTAGTTAATGAACTGATCGATAATTTGTGGTTGTCCCGCCATGATTCTATTCCTCAAGAATGGTGATTACTGTTTTACAATCTGCTCCAACTGTTGCCCGAACCTTTTTCCCATTTGATGAGACAGCATCGCCGCGTCGAACCAGGTGAGGTCGGACTTGGGATCCCGCGCCATTTCAATGAGACTTTCCAGGAGGCCCGTTTCATCCCCGAGGGCATAGCGAAAGACGTATCGCTGCCCGTTTTTGACAAGCACCAATTGACGTTGACCGTTGTCCACGGACACAGGTTGACCTGCGGGTGAGGACTTGGGATCGATCGGATTGGATTGCGAACCTGCCATCGGACGCTCCGTTCCAGGACGGGCCTCCGTGACAAGTCAGTGGAGACTATCGACCTGGTGTTCGCCGCGACAAACCGAGTCGGTAAGACTCTGCCTGAAGCAGACGTTCAGCCAGCTCAGCGCTGGCATATTCGGTGAACAGGTTCATATTGATGCGATAGAGGTGCCAATCGGTATCATCCTTCTCTGTGATACCGGTTGAAACGGCGATACGTTTCCACCAGGGTTGATCGGAGGGTTTGTGGCCCCCACGTCCTGATGCGAATGCCCGGAGTCGACTTCGCGTGGCGGGATTGGACGCATCGAGCATGGCAGAAGCCGTACTGACGGGTGCAATATCACCGGGAATCGTTCCGGGAGCTGGTGCTGTGTTGCCGGTCGGCGCGGACATGAGTTCGCGGATATCGACAGCTTGAGACTGGAGCCTTTGACTGGTTGCGTAGAGTTCCAGTTGCAGGCCGACTTTGGGCGGGTCATATGGGTCGTATGCCGTGATGGTGCCGACGACGATGCCGTCAACGCCCAGCGTCCGTGCCAGGTGCATCACATCGACGGGTGACCGCAGCTGTGGCAGTTCAAGTGTCTGCATTGCAGCGATGACCCGATTGACAGGAAGCACATCCATGTTCTCCACGGTCTGCAAGGTATTGGCCAGTGAATCGGCCATCATGGATCCGTTTGCCGTTGCTGATCCACTTTCGTTTCTCAGCGGGACGACTGCCCAGATCACCCTGTCAGCATACAACGAGTTGGCGTTTGGGCCTTTTTCCCGTTGGATAAGCGGAGAGGCAGTACAACCACCCAGTATCAGTAACACCAGGTAGAAAAAAACCTGTTCACTTGTCAGGGCATCCTGCCGCACAGTGGAGAGCCTCCTGCTCGTCCTAAACGTCTGACCCGAATTCCGACATCCATGCCGGGGTGGGTCGTTAGAGTTACCTGTTATTCTGAACCGGGTTCTGATAATCCATTGGTTCAGATGAACTGGTAAAGCTATTTATCGGTCAAAGGGTAAATTTCTCTGACTTTTTTCTTTGCGTAATCTGAATCAACAGATCAACTTTTTTTACCGCAGAGGCGCAGAGGACGCAGAGTTAAGAAAGAGGCCAAGACATCAATCATTTGTGTTGTCTTACCCGTCAGATTCACTTCGTTCATCTGGCGGCTTGTGTCTTGATTAAAGATTGACACCTGTCTTAACTCTGCGTCCTTTGCGTCTCTGCGGTTAAATCTCTGTCATCAAGGCGTGACACCAGCCTGTTGCGTGTCAGCGTTGGGCAAGCGCATCATGCCTGCCGGCGCCGGGTTGGTGCCTGCCATCTGATCCATGGTGTTGACGATCTGCAAAGACCGTTCAGGACGGATGGACCAGATGTTTTCGATACCTGCCTGCCCGCGATTGGAGACGAAATAGATGGTTCCGTCAGATGACCACTTGGGCTGAAGGTTGGAAAAACGGGATCGTGTGAGGTTGGTGCGACCTGTGCCGTCCAGGGCTGCCATCCAGACATCCGACTGCGGCGGGCGTTTGTCGCCGGTCTTCTTGGCACCATTAACGACGGTGGCAAAGACCACGTGCTTGCCATCGGGTGCCCAACTGGGGGTAATGGCAGCGGCGTTGGCGGAAGCAATGATCTCGGTCGGCCGCATCGCTTCACCATTCATCAGTTCGACCGTCCAGATGCTAAACCACTGTGTCCCACGTTGACGGGCACGCTGGAAGAGAATCTTGTTGCCCACCGGGGACCACTTGGGGAAGAGTCCAAAGCCGATGAAGCGTTTGACGGAAGGATTCTTGACGCTGACGACGACCATCTCCCAGGCGCCGGACTGCGTGCCGTAGCTGGCAAAGACAATCCATTTACCATCGGGTGAGAAACTGGGGCTCAAATCCTGGGTCGGCTGCGTGGTGATCTGCACGGGGCGACCACCCTGAACGTCGACAAGATAGATATCCCAATTCCCTGATCGGTCCGAAGCAAAAGCGATTTTTGAACCATCCGGGCTGAAGACCGGGGTGACGTCATGCGACGGATCATTGGTGATCTGCATGATGGCCATGCCTTCTGCTGACTTCACATAAATATCTGCGGTCTTGGAATGACGGGTGGAGGCAAAGGCGATCTGCTTGCCATCGGGGGAGATATCGACATCAAAGTCGCCCCCCTCGTTGGCATAGCTCACGCGGGTGATATTGCTTGGGTCTGCATCACCGGTGCCCGAGATATCCTGTGGATTGTTGGGGACCATCCCGAAGATGTCGACTGGACGCGCGGTCGGGCGGATGACGGGTTGACGGTAGCTGCGGTCAAATTCAGGTTGCGTGGCTGATTGGGTGCCAAAGTCCACTGCCGGACGCGAAGGGGCGGTGCGGGACATCGGCATGGAATCTGCTGCGGGAAGTGATGATGGTGCATCAAGTGTCGCGGGTTGCCAGGGATTGGAGGTCGGCTGGATGACCGCCTCGTTGTTGTTTGTGGTTGCCCATGCGGTCGACGGTGCCGACTCGGTTTCAAAAGTCGGCTGAGCGACTTGCTGCGCCATCACGTTACGCTGATTGGCAGGCAGGATGGTCGTGGGCGTATTGCTGGTCTGCTGCGGGGTAGCAGGCGCACTTTGCATCGCCAAATCACGTTCCTGGAGGAACTTGTGATAGGCTTCGACGGACTTCTTCTCACGGGGCGTGATCTTCCAGCCACCGGAGTAGCTGAACATCTCACAACCTGTCATCGAAAGACAAAGGCAGGCCGTCACTGCGGAATGGACAAATAATTTACGCGTCATCGATCACCTCGATATCCACCAGCCGGCCCCAACCCGATGGATGTAGATTCCTTATCGGGTCAGATACGGGCTGAATAACAACGAATTCGTATAAATGTTTTATCGGACGGGATGCCGATTTTCCTTGATGGAAAATTTTGGCAAACCATGTTCAGACCAACAGATCAAGCGAATCACCCATATCAGCATGATTGTGCTCAACCACTAACCAAAGGATAATATCAACGTCCACATAACATCTGACCATGCTCAGACCATGTGATATGGAATATTCTGACCAGTAAACGCATTGGTTGGGTAGAAGCACAAGCAACAGGACTTGAAGCAAAGTCAGGCATTACGGACAGATGGGGAAATGGGGAAATGGGGTCAATGACACATTGGATTGCTAACTTGAGCCAATGGGGGGCATATTTGAATCACCCCGGAATCCGTTGGCCGCTGACCGCCCTGTATGTCCTGGTGCTACTGCTCATCGCGTTTTACGGTCTGCATCGGTATCTGCTGGTGCTCATTTATTTTCGTCACCGTAAACAAACACCCCAGACACCTGCTCATCCCCAAACGTGGCCTGCGGTGACCGTGCAATTGCCGATGTTCAATGAAGGCAACGTTGCAGCCAGAATCATCGACGCCGCCTGTCACCTGGAATACCCATCCGAACAACTACAGATTCAGGTCGTTGATGACTCCACCGACACCAGCAGCCAGATCGCAAAAGACCGTTGCGACTATTGGCAAAACCGTGGGATCAACATTCAATATCTGCACCGAACCCATCGCACCGGATTTAAAGCAGGTGCGTTGCGCGATGCCATGAACTCAGCAACGGGTGAGATCTTTGCGATCTTTGATGCCGACTTTGTCCCCCCTGCTGACTTTCTCAAGCAAACCGTCCCCCACTTTGCTGACCCGACCATCGGCATGGTGCAGGCTCGCTGGGGACATCTCAACCGGGATGACTCCATACTTACCAAAGCTCAAGCGGTGTTCCTTGATGGACACTTTCTCATTGAACATGCTGCCCGCAGTCTCTCGGGTCGATGGATGAACTTCAACGGCACAGCAGGTCTCTGGCGCCGCCAAGCCATCGATGATGCAGGTGGCTGGGAAGATGACACACTCACCGAAGACATGGACCTCTCCTACCGCAGCCAATTGGCAGGTTGGAAGTTCATCTTCCTGCCCGATGTTGTCTGCCCTGCGGAACTGCCACCGGAGATCAACGCGTTCAAAGCCCAGCAACACCGCTGGACCAAGGGCGGCATCCAAACCGGTCGTAAACTTCTGGGGCGCATCTTCCGATCCGACAACTCCTGGAAAATCAAATCCGAAGCCTTCTTCCATCTCACCGGCATGGGGGTTTACGTGTACATCACGTTACTTGCCCTGCTGTTCTTCCCCGCGTTTTACGTGAACATGCAACCCTTTGAGTCAGGCACCATCCCGGCTACGCTCTGGGGGTTGACACTCTTTGCCCTGGGGACGGCATCGGCGGGAACGTTTTACGTCGCTTCCCAACAAGTCCAGGGACGAAGCGTCATCAAGACCTTCTTCCAACTGCCCATCCTCATGAGTCTGGGTATCGGCATCGCCCTGAACAATGCCCGTGGCGTGCTTGAAGCGTTACTCGGCCAACAGTCCGAGTTCGTGCGCACCCCCAAGTACAACACCACCGACAGCACGGTTAACACCACGAAAAAGCCCATCGCCTGCCCGAGCATCAAACGCTGGATGAGTTACCTGGAAATCGCCATGGGTTGCTACTGTCTTGCCTGCACGCTCATCGCACTGGGCCAACCGCGGGGCCTGATCAGCGTGCCGTTCCTGTTCCTCTTCGCAGCAGGCTACTTCACCGTCGGCATCAGTTCGCTCCGCGGCCAATGTCGCAGCCGCGATCAAGTCGAAATCAAAGCACTGCCGGTGTGATCAAGTTGCTCTGATGTTCTTCTGCAATTATGTTTTAACGCGAAGGCGCCAAGAGCACGAAGGACACGAAGATCAAGACATTTGTTTTTTGTTTTGAAATCCATGTTGAACAAACGAAATATGATAAGAATCATGTTTTTCTTCGCGACCTTCGTGGCCTTCGCGTTAAACATCTAAACGCCCGAAAGAACCAACATGCTCAACACAGATAATCTCACCATCTCTGATTTCCAACAGTTCATCCGTGACCGCTACTATGCCACCGACAAGGCACGCGGCACGCCCAAGACGTACATGTGGTTTATCGAGGAAGTCGGCGAGTTGGCCACCGCCCTGCAGAAGTCCGTCGGGGAAGGTGGCAACACTTCAGGCGGTGAGAATCTCGAAGAAGAATTCGCTGACGTCTTCGCGTGGCTATGCACCCTGGCCAATATCAATGACGTCGACCTGACAGATGCCATCCAACGCAAGTACGGCAAAGACGGCGGCCCCGATGGGACCAAGTAACCCACCCCGGAAGCTTCCGATTAAACCACTTGCGGTTTTGTGCGACAGTCGCATTTGAGCGATACCTTTAACCAACCCATAGCGTGCTAAACCGCAAGCGGTCTTGGCTGTGTCGTTAAAACGCAAAATCAAATGACATTTTTACTTCAACCGTCTCCTTACGGTCTTGGATTTAAGTACAATGTCATCCACTTATGCCAAAGGGTCCATCCATCCTGTTCGCTGGCGGCGGTTCAGGCGGCCATATTTTCCCGTCCATTGCCATTGCCCAACGTGTTGCCAAAATTCAAGCCGATGCTGGGATTCACTTCCTTGTTTCCAATCGCGCGATCGACGCAACGGTGATGGGCAACCTCCCGTACGAATGGTCCCCGTCTCCGGCCCAACCCTTACCCCGTCAACCGATGAAAGTCTTTGGCTTTATCAAGTCATGGAAAAAAGCACGCGCCCAGGCAAGAAAATTAATTGCTGACAACCAGGTCAAAGCGGTGTTGTGTGCAGGCGGTTTTGTCTCCGGTGCGGTGGCTGTTGAGGCTCGCAAAAAACGCGTGCCGGTCGTGCTCCTGAATCTTGATGCGACCCCGGGCATTGCCAACAAGTGGCTGGCCAAACGCGTTGATCATGTATACACCGTCTACAAGCAGGAAGACTGGCATCACGCTGAACATGTCGGCCTGCCGTTGCGCAACGAAGCGATCGGCCCGGAAGACAAGGCCCAGGCACGCGTGGACATGGGACTCAATCCCACCCGCCGGACGTTGCTGGTCGTGGGTGGCAGTCAGTCCGCCAGATCACTTAACGAGATGATGCTGGAGATGGTGCACCTGTCTTCCACGCAGCAGGTCATGCGTCAATGGCAGATTCTGCACATCTGCGGCATGGAAGACGCTGAGCGCATGGAGTTGGCATACCGCAATGCCAACATTCAGGCCAAGGTCTTGCCGTTCACCCAGCAGATGGGCTTGGCGTGGCGGTGTGCCTCGGTTGCCATCAGTCGCTCAGGTGCCGGTTCGGTGGCAGAGGTTTGGCATAATGCGGTACCGACGATCTTCATGCCTTACCCGTATCACAAGGATCAGCATCAAGTCCACAACGCTCAGCCGCTGGTCGATGCCGGGGCCGCGTTGCTGTTGACGGATCATGTGGATGCGGTGAAAAATGCCCACCAGATCATCAACCCACTCACCGAGTTGATGGTCAACAAGGTCTACCGCCAGAACATGGTCGACTGGCTGATCAAAACCAAACCGGCTGACGGCGCAGACATCATCGCCAGAGCCCTGCTGCGCCATTTACGGTGATTTTGCGACTGAGAATTTCACGTGTGTTTGAGCACCGGATGTCAATCCGGTGCAGGTTATGCAGTTTACGATTGACCTGCACCAGGTTAACAACCGGTGCCCATACGAATGAGAGGATCTCTACCCTTCCCATCAAAGGACCAACAAAACCCTTGATAAACAGGGATTTGGATGGCTGATCATTGTTTAGCCCCCCATGAACCGGTATCATATGCCCACGTTTGGCAAACGGCGTCCCGTCGCACGGTGCACCTGATCCAAGCAGGTTAAGACTTGACTCCAACAAGGACAGACTGAGGCGAATGAGTACCACTGTGCCCAATATTGATATCAAACAACTCACTGAGCCGGCAGGCGCGATTGAAGCGTACATGTCTGCTTATCTTGACGAACGCGATTTACCCGAAAACCTGCGTGATGCAGCCAAGTATGCCCTGCTCGGTGGTGGCAAACGCATGCGTCCGATTCTCGTCGCCCGTTGCTGTGAAGCTGTGGGTGGCAAGCTCGAACAAGCGTTTCCTCCCGCTGCAGCCATCGAACTGATCCACTGCTTTAGCCTGGTCCACGATGACCTGCCTGCCATGGATGACGATGACCTGCGTCGCGGCCGCCCGACGTTGCACATCAAGACCAACGAAGCCATGGCCATCCTCACCGGTGACCTGCTGAACACGATGGCATTTGAATTGATCACCGAAAAAGTCGCTGACCCGAAATTGGCCTGCCAACTGGTCAAGGAACTTTCAGTCGCGACCAATGACATGATTGCTGGTCAGGTCTATGACACACTCCCCTGCTTCCCCGAAGGTTTATCCGATCTGGAAGAACTGCAATTGATCCACCACAACAAGACCGGCGCCCTGCTGCGTTGTGCTTGTCGCATGGGAGCGATTGTCGGTGGTGCTGATGAAAAGCAACTCGCTGCCATCACCGATTACGCAGCAGCAATTGGCTTGATGTTCCAGGTCGTCGATGACCTGCTTGATGTCACCCAGACCACCGAACAACTGGGCAAGACCGCTGGCAAGGACCTGGTGCAAGGCAAACTCACCTACCCCAGCCTCATCGGGATTGATGCCACCAAGCAGCAGATCGTTGAACTGCAAAAACAGGCTCACGATGCCCTGGACAAACTTGATGTCCCCGACAGCAGCCTGCGTGATCTCTGTGACTTCATGGCCACGCGATCGAACTAAGACAGAAGGGATTAGTGATTAGGGATTTGGGATTAGTACGAAGACAACCGACATTCCCAAATTCAAATGCCTTGCCCCTAATCCCTAATCCCCAATCACTAATCCCTGACTAAAAAAACGCACGGAAGCGACCGTTTCAGGTTACAATACTGTCATCCTGAAACTCCGAAAGGTATCCAGAAGGAAAGACAATGACCGCAACCTCGTCCGACAACATGGTCACCGAAGCTCAGGCCAACGATTTACCCCTGCTTCGGGCCATCAAGACGCCAGCTGACCTCAAGAAGCTCTCCATTGATGAGTTGCCCCAACTGGCGCAGGAAATCCGCAACGCCATCTGCCATCAGGTCTCCAAGACCGGCGGCCACCTGGCTCCGAACCTCGGCGTGGTGGAACTGACCATCGCCATGCACTACGTCTTTGACTTTGCTTCCGACCGTCTGCTGTTTGATGTGGGTCACCAATGCTACCCGCACAAGCTGCTCACCGGTCGCCTCGACCTCATGAGCAAGCTCCGCACCTCCGCGGGGATGTCCGGCTTCCCCGAGCCGGCAGAGTCCCCCTACGACCTGTTCTCCGTCGGACATGCTGGCACCGCGGTCTCCACAGCTGTGGGCATGGCACGCGGCGACAGTCTCAATGGTGAAGAAAACCGCAAAGTCGCCTGCCTCGTCGGTGACTCCTCCATCGTCAACGGCATCTCCATGGAAGGCCTCAACAACGCAGGCACGCTCAAACGCCAGTTCCTCGTCGTGCTCAATGACAACGGCATGTCCATCGCCAAGCCGCAAGGCGCGATGGCCAGTTACTTCGATCGTGTCCGTGTCAACCACATGTACGGCGACCTGAAAAAACGTGCACACGAAGTCCTTCAACGCATCCCCGGTGGTTCGACTCTCGAAGAGGCCTATCACCGCTTTGGTGAAATGGCAAAAGCCGCTGTTTGTCACGATCACATGTTCGAGCAGTTCGGCCTGGTTTGTCTTGGCCCGATTGATGGTCATGATCTGCCGACCTTGGTGGACATGCTCAACGAAGTCAAGGACATCGACCGCCCCGTGCTGCTGCATGTCAAGACGATCAAGGGCAAAGGTTTCAGCTTTACCGAAGGCGATGCCACCACGTTCCACAGCCCCAAGCCGTTCACCGTCGAAGGCTGTCGTGTGGAAGTTAAATCCTCCGGCCGCTCGTTCACCAGCGCCTTTGCTGACGGCATGATCGACCTGATGAAACAGGATGACAAAGTCACCGCCATCACCGCTGCGATGCCCGACGGCACAGGACTCACCAAGATCATGGCCGAGTTCCCCGATCGATCATTCGACACCGGTATCTGTGAATCACATGCCATGGACATGGCGGCTGGCATGGCAAAGACCGGCTTAAAACCGTTCTTCGCCGTGTACTCAACCTTCAGTCAACGTGCGCTGGACCAGGTCTTCCAGGAAGTCTCACTCCAAGGCCTTCCCGTCCGCGTCTGCATGGACCGTGCAGGCTACGTCGGCGGTGACGGTGCCGTGCATCACGGCTTCATGGACATCAGCATCTTCCGACTGTTCCCCAAGGCAGCTTTGCTCGCCCCCATGGACGAACCGACCCTCAAGGCCGGACTGGCCTTCATGAAGGACTACAACGACGGTGCTTCGTTCATCCGCTACCCGCGTGACAACGTCGCTGCTCAACCCTTCGAAACCGAGCTTGCCCCGTTTGAACTGGGTAAAGCTCATCGCATCCGTGAAGCCAAGGACGGCAAACCCAGCGTTGCCATCCTCGCATTGGGCACCATGGCCTACATTGCAAACACCGCCATCGACGAATTGGAACAGCAAGGCTACAGCGTCGAACTTTACGATGCCCGCTTTGCCACCCCCGTCGATATCGACCTGGTCCAATCGCTCATCGAACAAGGCATCAAAGTCATCACCATCGAAGACCACACCTTGATTGGTGGCTTTGGCACCGCGGTTCTTGAAGCGGCATCGGATCGCAATCTCGACACCCGCTTGATCAGCCGCATGGGTATGCCTCAGAAATGGGTCCGCCCCGACAGCCGCAACAAACAGCTTGCAGAAAACGGCCTGGATGCAGTAGCCATCGCCCGCCGCGTCCGCGAAGTGCTCGACGATTCAACCGAATCCGTCAACAGCAAATCACAGGAAGAAGCCCAGGCGTAAGCAAACATCACAACAGACAAACAAAAACACGAGATGAATCACCACGGTTCATCTCGCGTTTTTATGTTTTGGATCGGATCAGCGACACGTCCCCCGGAGAATGTCGCAGCTATCTTTCACACGTCTGATCAAATCTCAACACGTTGCATCACATGATCACGCAATGCGGATAATGACACACAAGTAAACGCTCCGCATTTACAGCATTGCATCGCAATGCAGCTATCATTGCGTCTGACTTCGATATTACACAAGTATTCTTGTTCTTTGATGATTCTATCTCGATAGCTGCGTTGCGCCGCAACGCTGAAACTGCAAAGCAGTTTATCATCGACTTTCTAAAATATTAACCCTAGCTGCATCACCACGTGATGCTGTTGATCAAAGATGCAAGACACAAGCAACTTCGACTCACCGCACCACTACCGGTAAATCATTCATGCCCACACACGCGACTTTCATTTCCTTGGCGAGTTTCAAAATTTCTTCCAGATAGTCGATCTGCGTGTGATGACCTTCGTTGGTACCCGCACTGATGTTGTGGCCGTAGAACGTCATGTACTGGCCGCGATCCAAAAGCTGCGCGAAAATCTGTTTCCAGACATCAAGCGGAATCGCAGCTTTGGGTTCACCGCGAATGATGGTGTCCGTCGATGCGCCAGGCATCATACGTTGCGTGGGCAGCGTCTCCAGATCAAACATCCCTGGCATCAAATTTTCAAACACCGTGCGGTCAATCTGCCCAAGTCCACAACGAAAGCGATCGAACCGATCAAACAATCGGGCATTGGTCTTTTCGTCGTAGTTGTTATATGCGTAGGCATAGTTGGTGATGTTCCAACCATGTGCGTCATACCAATCGATGCAGGGTTTGACTTCATCTTCCCAGAATTTTTCGATGCCGTTGTCCTGACTGTACTGCACCGGCCAGACATGTCGCCAACCGTGACAACCGATGGTCTGCCCTGCTGCCATGAGTTGCTCGGCTTTGGTGATCTGCTCGTCGGTGAGTTTATCAAGGTTGTTCAGATAGAAGGTGACCTTGGCGTCATACTTTTCCAACACGGGCAAAAAGGCGTGCCAATTGTCGATATGATAATCATCAAACGTCAGCAGAATACAGGGGGCGATCTGTGCCATGGGAGTCCTCACATCCGAGCGATAAAAAAAGCCACGACAGGTCGATGGACTTGTCGCGGCGGGTCAATTGTTGGTATCAGTTTAGCGAGTTTACAGCAGAATGCGTGAATTACATTCGGCCTTGCCGGGGACATCACAGATCATGGTGAACATCCCCCCTGCATTTTCGCCGAACTCAGCGTCGCCGGTTTCCCCGCCAAAGCTGGTGATGACCATGCGTTTAAAATCGTCGCCTGCCCAGGCGGTACAACTCGGGCGTGCACAGCTTGTCTTGAAGCGATTGACTTCCTTGCCATCGACATCAAACTCGATGACACAGTACCCCCCCCAGATGGCAGAGAACACATGGCCTTGCGAGTCAACGGTCATGCCATCGGGAACGCCCAGGTCTTTATCGATTTCCGCGAAGACCTGTTTGTTGGAGATTTCGCCGGTCGCCTGATCGTAGTCATAGCGATAGATCTGACGGGCGGTTGAATCGGTGTGATACATCTGCTTGTTGTCAGGCGTAAAGCCAAGACCGTTGGAGATGCCCAGGTCGGTGACGACTTGATGCAGTGAGCCGTCAAGGTCCAGACGATAGAGACTGCCACGGTGTTTGTCGGTGGGCATCGTGCCACAGAACACGCGACCGCATGGCGCAGCGATCACATCGTTGAAGCGACCGTCCACTTCACCAGCCACTTCGTCGATGATGGTTTTGATCACCTTGCCATCTGCCCATTGGACGATGTTGCCTTTGTCACGGAAAAGTATCAGGCTGCCGTCGGGTTGAATGGTGTAACCACCAACGGTGCGGTCTTCGTAGATTTTTTCGTGCTGCTCAGTTGCCGGATCATACGTGTGCAACTGCCCACGCGAGATGTCGGTCCAGTAGAGTTTCTTGTGCTGAGTATGCCAGATCGGGCCTTCACCCAGGAAGTTGTGCTGGTTAAACCAGAGTTCAATGGACATATTTCAAAGCCTTTGACTTGATGAAAAGTGAAAGCGGTATTGTAGCGAGAAAGACGAAAGTGTCTATATTTCCAGCATTTTCTCACATCATGCAAATTGCACGATATGGAATTTAGAAATATCCACCACGCGAATGAATCTCTTCAGCGGACATGCCAGCGGAGACCCATTCCTTGATTTCCTCTTCGTTCTTCTCAATGGCTTCGGCACGAAGCAACACTTCCACTGCAATCTTGCGTGGGATGACAATCGCACCATCAATGTCAGCAAAGATGATATCGCCGGGCTTGATGATGCAGTTACCCACCTGAATCGGAACCTGGTAGCCGGTCATCTTGGTGCGGCTCAAAGCGCCATTGGATGTGCGATACTTGTACCAGATTGGGAACTTGAGATTCAGAATGCCACGGGTGTCGCGGATGCCACCATCGACAATCGCGCCTTTGGCACCCCGTTTCATGGAGGCCTGCGTCATGACTTCACCCCAGTGAGAGGCTTCGTCATCGCCGTTGGCATTCCACACGCAGATGTTGTTGGGCTTGATCTCTTCAAGCATCTTCACGCGATGTTCCAACTCGCCGGTAAGTGTCGGGTCTTTGCAACTGCGGATGGTAAAGGCAATGCCACAGCAGACCATGTCTTTTTCCAGCGGGTGAATCTCAGGCGGCAGTGCACAATTGACAATGCACATCTCGCGCATCACGTCATTGACTGCGCCGGTGTAGAGTTTTTCGTAACGAGCACACAGCTCATCTTCGGGAATCGAAAGTTCGACATCATCGACAAAATCACGAATCTGACGGAGTTTGTCGGTTTCCATTTTGTAGCTCATAGCCAATCCTTTACTGTCTTACGCGCATACGGATCGCGCGTTGTTTTCAAATATGAAATTCTCAATCAAAGTCGATCAGGGCAAACGCATGCCACCGTCGACCACCAGATCAATACCTGTGATATAACTGCCAGCATCCGAACAGAGCATCAGTGCAGGTGGCACACATTCGTCGGCTTTTCCGCCCCGCCCCAATGGGATCATGCTCATGACTTTTTGACGGTATGCTTCATCGCTCAACGCGTCGGTGTTGCGATCGGTGAGAATTACACCCGGCGCGAGATTGTTAATCGTCACGTTATGCGGCGCAAACTCCTTGGCTAACGCTCGCACCATCGTCTCCAAGGCGGACTTGGTTGCTGCGTAGGGAATCATGGCGCTATGCGGGCGATGCTGCTGCACCGAACCAATCGTGAGGATGCGCCCCCACTGCTGCTTGATCATGTGCTTGGCAGCAAGCTGGATCATTTCAAACTCACTGCGGAAGTTGGCGGTCACCTGCTGCTGGAATTTCTCACGCGTGACCTGATCCCAGTTTTGGCGAAACTGCATCGACGCATTGAGCACGAGTATGTCCACCGGCCCGAGTTTATTTTCGACTTCATTGAGTATCTTCCGGGGGGCATCATCCGCAAGCAGGTCACAGCGAACCGTGCAACTGTTGGGAATCTGCGAAGCAACGGCATCGGCTTCTTCCTGGTGTCCAACGTAGTGAATGGCCACGGAGGCACCACACTTGGCGAGTCCCAACGCAATGGCTTTGCCAATCCCACGACTGGAGCCGGTGACCAACGCCACCTTCCCGGTTAAGTCATATCCAAATTCTGCAGCGTTCATTTGAGTTCCACCGTCAATTCGTCACGCTTGATCAATTGGTTGCAACGCGATGTCGCACGCAGCAAAGCCTTGATGTGGTCATCATTGGATTGGGCGTTCATGTCCTCAGGCAAACCGAGAATCGTCAACGCAGCGAGCATCTTGCCATGCCCGTCATACAGCGGCGAGGAGATCGTGTGCACCTGCGGGTGAAAGTTGCCAAGGTCCATGCAGAAATTGTTCTCACGTACACTGACAATCCGCTTACGAATATCCGAGGGCTTCTGGTGTTTCCATGCTGCATCAGGTGACTGCTCAATGATGCGATCCACGCGCGCGTCAGGTAAGCTGCTTAGCAAACACGCTCCCGACGAACCATAAACCAGACTGAAACGAACGCCCACCCGCCCCGACAGCGACATCGGCAGCGGTGACTCCACGCGGTACACCGTCACCGCATCATCGCCCTGCCGAACCGACAGCTTCGCAGATAAACCCGTTTTGTCGACCAACTGCTCCACCACCGGGCAGATCGTGTCGATCAACACACGGTGATTCAAAAACGGCTCGACCATCGGCAAGAGCCCGTAACTCAGCTCATATCCCACCCCACCAGCTCGCGGGCGCAGCCAATCGGCATCAACCAACGTCTGCACAATGCGGTAACAGGTGGTGTGTGCAACCCCCACCTCACGAGCCAACTCAGCGATGGAATAATTCTGCATCCCGCCGGCAATGGCCTTGAGCACCGAGATCGATTTACTCAGTGCAGGTATGCTGTTTTGTTGCTTGGACGCGGCCATTTCCTATTCCTCTATGGAAATATTTTATTCCTATTTGGATAATACTAGATATCAGGCCATGAATGTCAACCGTAATTTTCAAACAGAATAATTTCCGTTCCTATTTAGGAATAAAATCAATATTACCCAGTGTGACATTTGACTATTGACCATTACATGAAAGAATTACAACGATTTCACGCTGAATTACAACGATTTCTCAAAGCAGATTCACGAATATGGTCAATCAACGACAAATCGCTCAAGCAGCCAAAGTCAGTATCAGCACCGTGTCCAAAGCATTAAGCGGCGGTGCCGAAACACAACGGCTTCATCCTGATACGGTACAACGGATTCACAAGGTGGCAATCAAGTTGGGCTATCAACCCAACGATCACGCCCGTGCGTTGCGTTCCAAGCGTTCTGGACTTATCGGGGTGTATTTCGGATCGGGACATCAAATCCAGGGCCGCCCTGTAGTCAGTGGCTATGTCCCAGCCCACACACTCGATGGCATTGAAAAGGCAGTCGTACATGCGGGGTATGATCTGCTATTAATCAACTTCACGCATGCACTGGGGCATCCCAAACGACTTGAAACGGTTCTGCTTCGAAAACAGCTTGACGGTCTGATCTGTATTGGGCTCTCGGAGACGCCGGAGATTTACGACCTCTTGATCAAACGACAACTTCCCACAGTTGCCATCGAAGATTTGCCCACGGATCATCCTGCCCCATCGATCACCATGGATTGCTCACAGGCCATCAGCGATGTGCTGGATCATCTGACATCACTTGGCCATCGGCACATCGGATACATCGGCCCGTTACATGACAATGTCTCGCCGGCACAAGTACTGCGACATGAAGAACTCGTCAAGCAGCTTCGTCAACGCCAACTGCCCTGGTCGGATCAACAGTGCATTGATGGCTCGAACACCAGCCAGGTCATTGCTCGTCAGGACAACTTCTGTTTAAAAGACGGCGTCGTTGGCATGAAGCAATTACTCGATCGCAAAGCACCCGTCACCGCGGTCATTGCGTATAACGATCTTGCTGCAGCGGGAGCCATGCAGACGTTGGCGCAACGCAAGATTCAATGCCCGGACCAAGTCAGTATCGTGGGCTTTGGCAACTACGACATCGCCCAGTCACTCTGGCCGGATCTGACGACGATCCCCTACCCACTGGTTGAGATGGGGCAAGCCGCAGGCAAGCATCTGCTGGCACACCTTCAAGATGCCAAAGCCCCAACCACCATCCCCGTCACCACACACACCATCAAGAGTCCGTTGGTCATTCGCCGTAGCACCGGTCCTGTGAATTCAATTGCTCAAAAGGAACACGTATGATCTCAAATCATTCAATATCCAGTCGTGCTTTTACACTCATTGAACTGTTGGTGGTCATCTCGATCATTTCCATTCTCATTGCGATTCTCTTGCCCGCGTTAGCCTCTGCACGATCACAAGCCAAGGTGATGTTGTGTGCTTCGAATCTCAAGCAGATCGGCCTTGCCTACGCCATCTACGAGACCGAAGAAGGCGTCCCATGCTATGGCGCGTCCAAACTGGCGTTGGGGGATTTTTCACGTGGCTGGTTCAAAGATCGCAAAGACGGTGGCCTTCGTGACATCATCAACCCCGGCGTGAAAACCGCTGCTGATATCAGTGATGTACTTTACTGTCCTGCCATCATTGATGCGGACACCAAAGTCAACAGTGCCGGCTATGCCTTTAACCGACTCATGCGCCCGTGGGACGGTTACCCCCTGCTTTTCCAGAAGATTCACGACATCAAGTATCCGAGTAAGAGTGTTCTCATGGTTGATCGCTATTCGCGCAAACGCAAAGCCACCACAGGCACAACCGGCTTCTGGTACTACATCTCAGACTATGGTGCAGGCCTTTGGGACAACGAGCCAATGGATACCGCACACAAGAACAAACAGAACAATTTCCTGTGTTTCGATGGCCATGTGCAGTCTCTGAAAATTCAGGATGACTACAACATGACCTCGGGCAATCTGATCAACGGTGTCACTGCCTATGGCAGATTATTCGAGTGGTACTCAGGTAAGTAACATTCAGATTTCACCAGCTTTTTAATTCATATCGGAGTATTTTGAACATGCGATCATTCTCTTTGATCCTGCTATTGTGCCTTGGCTTGATCTGTCACGCTGATGAAATGCCAGCAGTCTATGATGCTGCGATAGCTGGCGACGATATCGTCCAAACCCCTGAAAAACCAGTCAATATCACCGTTGACTTCAACACCCCCCTTGTCACAATCTCACCGGACTTCTATGGCATCAACGTGCATCCGGTGCCGGCATCCGTTGCCTTTGCCAATCAGGATCTGGTTGCACAACTCAAACCGGACGTGATCCGCATCATGGGCTCGCACCGCACACATTGGTATCGCGATGCCAACAACAAATCCGTACGTGTTGACAGCACCATCAGCCCTGCACAAGGTCAGTACGACTTCACCGAACTCGATGCGTTGGTCCAGGGCATTAAGGACGTTGGTGCCAAGCCGTATCTGGCCATTGGTTTTGGTGCGCCCAAATGGCTCGCGGATTCAACTGGTTCCAAACGTCTTCGCCGTGTCGCCAAGGACCGTCTACCTGAATATGCCCAGTACATGGCAGATGTCATCAAGCATCTGAATGTAGACAAGGGATACAACATCAGATGGGTTACCATTGACAATGAACCTGAAAATCTGCAATACCCGATTCAGGATTATGTCACACTCGTCACACTTGCCACCGCAGCAATCAAGTCGGTTGATCCTGCGATTCAAATCTGCGGACCGGTGACAGGCTACGCGACATGGAAACAACCGGATGGCCGGAAGATCAGTTTTTCATCATCATTGCAAATGCTCAAAGATGCTGGCATGGACTACGATGGCATTGATTGGCATATTTATGCGACCAATCCCTCGCTGGTGTTCAAGACCGTCGACATCGTTAAAAAAATCTACCCCGACAAACCGCTGATCATCAGTGAGCTCAATCGGGATTGGCGCTATGCAGGTGAAGCAGGCAAACTCTCAGCCCAACGCAACACCGGATGGTATTCCGTTGCTTGGCTTGCCCACTGCTACGATCAACTCCAGCAAATGGGTGTCAGCCAAGTGCACTATTTCTGCTTGGGCAACGGCTTTTTCGGGCTCATTGATTATCACCAAACGCAGGTGCATCCCAACTATCACCTGTTCAAACTCATGACCACGAAACTGGGACGACAACGTGTCCAAGCAAGTAGCAGTGATCCTGCCATCGGCGTGATTGCCACCAATGACCAACAACAGGCATCGGTGCTGATCTACAACCGCGCTCAGCATGCTGTCACCGTATCCTGGCCCATCTCATCAACAGACAAAGTGCAATGCTGGACATTGAATGAGGATTGGTATCAAGCCCATAAAGCCATCACTGACAGCAAGACCACGCAACTCACCCCAACCATCGTCTCCGCCCAAAACAACACATGGCTCATTCCCGCACGCGGGGTGATCCTGCTCAACGGATTTACCGCGCAATAAAAACAGGCACCGAATACACTTCGATGCCTGTTGAAAAAACTTGTAAGTCAATTGCGAGTCAACTCGATTACCGCTTGATCTTGCGGGCCTTGGTGAACAATTCCTTGACCTTGGCATAAGCGAGTTTGGGGCGGCGGTATTCATCGACGATGCCCTTGTTGTTATTGCAACGTGGGCGTGTCTTCCACGGGCCACACTGGTCGATGCCGAACTGTGTCGTACGCACATCACAAAACTGCCAGATGACCGAACCGAGAATGTCCGTGTTGTTCAGGTAGGCATTGAGGCATTGCTCCAGCGCGACAACCTGGTATTCCTCGGTCCAGCGTTCGCACTTGGGATGACGGTAGCCATAAATCGCACCTGCACCAAACTCCGAAACGATGATGGGCTTGCCTTTGCCACCGGTCTTCTCTGATGCGTTAAGCCACTTGATCATTTTGCGGACACCTTCGTCAGGATCACAATCGCCATACCAGTTGTCATAGCGGTTCCATGAAACGATGTCCGTATACTTGTAAGCAAGATCCTTGTCATGGAACATCGACGCGTAGGTCACCGGGCGACTGGGGTCGAGTTTCTTGAGCATGTTCAAAATGCGACCATGTTCCTTGGCACCGGACTTGGTGTAGCTTTGACATTCATTCAAGCAGCCCCACATGATGATGCTCGGGTGATTGAAATGCCATTGGACCATCTCCTTCGTGGAGCCATCGATTTGATCCTTGTACGCAGGGTGATCAAAACTCACCGAGCGGGCATGGTGTTCTTCCCATACGAAGATGCCCATCTCATCACAGAGATCAAGCACGCGCATGTCATTGGGATAGTGGCAGGTCCGCAGGAAATTAGCGCCGGTGTCCTGCAGCAAAGCCATGTCCTGGGCGATGGCAGACATCGGTAAAGCGCAGCCATAGTTGGCATGATCTTCATGACGGTTAAAGCCAAAGAGGTGCAGCGGCTTGCCGTTGAGCAGCAACTTCTTGCCCCGGACTTTCACTTCACGGAAACCAAAACGTTCGGAAAGGTCATCACCAATCGTGCCATACACGTCCACCAACTGAGCAGTCAGCATGTAAAGATTGGGGGCGGCATCGTCCCAGACTTTCACATCCTTGCAGGTTTGCGTGTGGGTCACGGTTTTGCTTTGACCGCCACGGAGTTTCACTTCGCCAAGTTCAACCACCTGCCCATCCAGGTCATACTGGAGCATGGCATTGACCGCATCATCGCCGAGATTACGCACCGTGATCGCCATATCAAGCAACCAGCTTTTGCCTTTGGCCGTGGTGGTGATTTTCAGATCACTGATGTAAAGCGTGTCAATGAACTGCTGTTCGACGGGGCGTGTGATCCCGCCATAGGTGTAGTAGTCATTTTCGATATGCAACGCCGAGTGATCACCGAAGCTGTTATCCACTTCGACGACAACTTCACAGGACGTTTTGTCCGTCGGTTCGATGATCATGTCAAACGGTGTGAAGGCGTCATAGTGATGCTGCATGAGCACGCCATCGACATAGACATCCGCCGTATGCGAGACACCGCCAAAGATCAGTCGCGTGGACAAACCGGGAATCGCTTCAACCGTCCGACGGAAGTACGCTTTACCCCGATAGGTCTCCAAACCCGGGAGCGTTTCCCATGCCAGGGGCACGACAACCTTGCGGTTATAACTCTTGGGCAAACCATTCTTGTTGAGCTTGGCATCATCGGCAGTGATGAAATCCCAAACGCCATCAAGGGATTGGGCAAAGCGGATATGGTGTTGATTAAAGGCTCGCAACATGCGCATTGTCTCCTGAGTTTAAAATAGGAAACAACATGTTCGTTTCGGTACGAACGATTGTCAACTCCAACCCGCCAACAAGCGTTGATAAACGTCATGTTATCAGTTGATGGTGTTATTCTTGACGGTCACATTGGTCGCGTCATCCACGTCAATCGGCTGGGTGACTAGATAGCCCTGCTTGCTGCCAGCATCAGGCAGTGGGTTGGGCAGCACGTCAGTGAGTTGGTTGCCGGTGATGGTCACATCCTTGGCGCAACGGATGAAAATCCCAGCCAGTGGGGTCCGTGTGATCGTGTTGTTGGTGATGCGAAGATTCGTGTTATGCATCGGCATGGGGAGTGTCGGATCTTCACTGCGGAAAAAGACACTGATCGCGCCCAGTGTGTAGCTGTTGGCATTGTACGTGTTCGTCCCATGTCCCACATCAATGAGCGTGTTATTGGAAATCGTCACGTCATCCGCCCAACCGGCTTCCCGCCAGTAGGCATATTCAGGTCCGACGGAGATGCCCACAGCCTTGAGCCGTTCAAAACGGTTGTTGGTGATAATGCCATCGCCGCTCATGATCCGCAGACCGCGTGCGCGATGGTCATGAAAATAGTTATCTGAGATTTCATACTTGCGGGCTGAAGTCTCGGGGATGTCCACATAGACCGCATCCACATGATCAATCGGCTCGGTCAGCGTGATGCGATACATCGAAGCCTTGCGGCCACCATGCGACCATGTCCTGCGCGCCCATGCCAATTGTTCTTCGTCCGCTGGCCCGTCATAGCCAAACGTCTTGATCTTACAGTCTGCAAGGATGGCAAAGTTCTTCTCGGCCAGCAGTCGAACCTCATCCCCCGGCTCAATGATCCAATCGAAATTCTCCTGACCATAGGGACGCCCCACCAGAATCTCCGTACTGGAGACCTGCTTGAAAATGGGGAATGTCACGCCATGGAAATTAATCGCATCATCGCCCATGTGTGAAAATTCATTGTTACGGACAATCGGGCCATGACGCATGTAGGCAAAGTTCAAGCCATCAGCAGCAGTAGACATCAAGCGTGGCTGCGTTGCGCCAACCGGTGTCGGGCCGGGTGTGATTTTGCAGTTGATGATCTGGTTCTGACCACGGGTAAACCGAGAGGAAAAGCCAAGCCCAGCTGTGGTGTAGATCGTGATGCCATCCAGAATGATGGTGTCCGTCTTATTCAGTTCAATGCCCGAACGTCGACGGATATTAAACACCACGCGATCTCCGACGGTCACCTGTTTATCCAGTGGCACTGCTGAACGCGCAACACCCATTGAATCCGTCAATGCCTTGACCGAACTCAGATACACATCTGGCACACCAGGTTTGAGTCGCACCTGATCCTTCTCATAAACATGAAATCGGTTGACGACATAATCACCGGTAAAACGCGGGTAACCATCATGAATCTGGAAATGCAATTCCTGACCATCGTCGGACACCTTGGTGATTGTTGCCTGTGTGAATGGCAAGGGGTCCATATCCAACGTCAGCCCACGCACCGTCACATGTTCACTGAGTTGCACCTTGAGCATCGGGACGTTGACGTTGGTGCCGATGATCGTGGTCTGCGAGCCATCAATAGTCAGATGTTTGGCATTGAGAATGATCAACGCGTCATCACTGACTTCGTAACGCCCTGCCGGTAATGTAACCTTGCTTTGGTCTTGTGCGATCGCCTGATTAATGACCTGCTGCAACACTGCGACATCCGTAGCATGTGTTGGCAAAACAACCGTGAAACACAGGCAAAGAACATTCAAAACGAAGAGACGGGTAAACAAATTCATGGTTGGATATCCAAAAATGTCGAACTGAAAAACCACTTGGGTAACAATTTGTCGTAAGCCAATGTTGCAGCATCAAAATGTGCGGTGTCTGCCGAAACCTGATCGTATTTGCCTGTCCCGTAAAGCTTGGGTTCAACGGGGGCATTGCTGCGATCAAAGACTTGATTGATCAACAGGTGACAGTCATTGAGCACGCGCATGTTGGGTTGCGACTTTTCCGCGGTCCCTGATGTGTCGGAGATCACATACTGCAAGATGCCTTGGGCGCCGCCTTCCAAAGAGACATTCTGCCCTGCGTTGTGATAAAGCTGACCACGGGTCAAGGTCAGCATCGCGCCTTGCACAGCCACGACACCGCGGTCTGCGTTGTGTTCACTGACACAATCGGTCAATCGCATGATCCCCTCTTCATGCGGAGAAAAACCATCATCACCATTATGAGCAGCGTAGCAGTTGGTGAAACTACCAATGCCCATGCGATGAACACCGAAGGCATCGTTACCGTTATTGACACCAGCGACGCGTGTACAATTGACACTGCTTTGGCGGGTGGTATCCAAACCATTCCAACCGTTTTCGGACAGCAGACAGTCGGTGAGTTGAATGATGCCGGAGTAGCCATAGACGCCGGTATTGCGTGCACCACGGATGTGAATGTTGCTGGCAATGACATGGCCATACGCAGCAAGAATCCCCATGTGCGCATCGGGAATCATGATGCTTGATGATGGGTCAACATCAGCAAAAGGATGGACCGTGATCGTATCATTGCTGCTGTGATAGGTTCCCGGTGTTGAGGCAACCTGCGACACTTCTTTAACACGTGTCAATGACTTCCACGCTAGATTCAAATCCTTGGCATCCGCTTCAAACAAGGCAATGAGTTCGCGGGGTTGTTTGAGCGTGTAGACCTTTTCGCCGGACTTTTCGTAGCCGGTTTTGGGGGTCGCAAACTGGAAGATAGTTGCAGGACCGTGATCCGCCAACGTGCCAACAATCTCAAGTTGGCGATCACTGACTTTGATACCTTCCTTAAACAGGTAGACACCGGGACCGACTTCAATGCGCGAGACTTTGCCATCACGTGCGATAGCGACGATTTTTGAACCTGCAGCCAACTGCTGGTCGGCAGTCGCATTGTCAGGCAGTGAGATTTGTACGGTCGATCCGGCAAAGGCATTGCCAGCTGACACCAGCGTGGAGAATAAAAACAGTGATAAAAACAGGGATTTTTTGAACATCTTAATCCATTCCAGTAACTCAATCAGGACAACAACAGTCCGTGATGCTTGATTTGAATTGTGCGAATTAAATGAAACGAAGTCGCTTTATTTCTTATGTGCTCGCCAGCGGACATGTTCATCGTTGGTCCCGGGCATGACGGTGAGAACGGTGCTGACATGACCATCGACGAACTGGACATTGTTTTTCATATCCGTATTGGCATGCCATGAGTTGGAATGCTGATAGCTATCCCAGCCGGTATTGATACCTGCATACATTGGCATGTCACCAACGCAGATGGTGCGTGAGGGGTCAACGACATTACTCCATCGCGAAACATAGCTGTAGGACGTTGACTGCATCAGATAGACGTTGGCAGCATAGCTTGAACCCATGCGCTGCCATGCGAACTGCGTGGAAAGTCCAATGGCATTGTTGGTGTTATCCAACGGGCACTCGTAAATCTTTTCGTTGGTGATATAGCTGTAAAGGAAACGGTCTTCAATTGCAGGCAAACCGGACTTAAGTTCACCAATCGGATCATACCCGCCCCATTCCATAAATCCCTTAGACAGTCCGGGCATGCGATCCTTGTAATCATTCTGGTAGATCATCCAGTAAACACCAATCCCCTTGAGATTGGATAGACACTGCGCATTGCGTGCAGCCTTGCGTGCATTGGCCAAAGCTGGCAGCAGGATCGAGATCAACAGCGCGATGATGCTGATGACAACCAGTAACTCAATGAGCGTAAATGCGGACAAACGTTTTGCGGGCACCTTCATGACCGACTCCTTGGTATGGACTTGCTTCATTGCCAGAAACGCGATGACGCCAAGCGTTGGAACGATGTATAAACCTCATCCACTGACAATGGACGACTCATCAATGTCAGACGGACCAATAGTCCTTTGTAGAAGGACTTTTCATGCACACCATCAATCTCACGAATCACCGTTTTCAAGGCAGGGCTGATGGTGTCTTTATCGACAATCACACTACGCGGTAATGCCGGCCCACCAATGACGAACATCTCCGTGGAACGACGTCCGAAACAGGGAGCCTGACTTTCAAGCTGGCCATTGAGGTACAGCTTTAAAGTCGTACCGTCATAGACCACGATGGCCTGATACAGTTCATTGGCTTTGAGTGGCTGCCGTGATCGCACTTGCACCGAAGGATTCGGATGGACACGTTCCTGGGGCAGGCGACGCGCGACAAGATAACCTTCTGTGTCGATAATCAAGGTCGCCTGCGAACCACGTTGCACACAGAGTATCTGCTCACGATTCACCACGTCCGGCCTAAAGACCACTTCCATCGCCATCGGGCCGACAGGCAGCGCGGTGAGTTCGGTGTAGAAACGTTGGTGACCGTTTAAGTGCATCACATCCAACTGACCGGGCAGTCGGACATATTCCACCTTGCCGTTACTTGGTGCTGCATCCAAAGGCATTTGACGTTGCGTGCGGTCGATAAACTTCGTCGCATCCTGCTTGTAACGCGGGGAAAAGACCCACTGTGCTGAGACGTCTTCTGCTGCATACTCCGGCAGGGCATACACCGTTGGGGACCATGCCACCGTTCCATCTTCAAACTGAGCTTGGGCGACGTAATAGTTGTTCCCCTCCGCCCAATCGTCTCGCCGGACATCGATAAAGGTTGAGGCGTTGGGAACAGTGCCTTCGGTGATTTCCACGCCGTGATATCCGAAGGACGGCACGCGCCAGGCACCCTCCTGTTTGAGTGTGCCTGCCAGGCGAACCAAGTTGCTGTTGCCTGCAACACTCACATGTGTCTTTTCAGGGTCGGCACCTTGAACCTGTAATTTCAGATCAACAAGGCTTTCATGTCTGGCAACGCCATCGGTCACACTGTTGACCTGAATGGTAACGCGCTTGTCTGCTGCAGCGAGTTTATGCAGCGGGACCAGGTAATAGAGTTCATCGCCGTACATGTTGCCATCGATCATGGCAATGTCGGGAATGTGGTGATAGGTTTTGTTTGCCTTCTCACCAATAAACTCAAGTTTGACTTTGACGGTGCGCGTTTGCTTTTTGGTGACCTTGCCATCCCATTGCCAAAGCCATGTATCAACCTTGGTCAGATCGCGCATGTCACTGGTCGTGCTTGCCAGTTGCTTGCCCTGATCATTGGTGAGAGTGAGTTGCCACTGCCCTTTTTTCGCACCTTGACTGGTGGGTAAACTCAGGACGCGGAAGCGCACGGGTTCATTGCCATGCGAGACTTTGAAATAGGAAAGGATCGTATGGGGCTCGTTGGTCTTACCTTGAAGTGGCGGTTTGTTGAAATATTGGTTGAGGTAGTATTTGCCAATCTCCAGTTGACTGGTTGACAGGCTAAAGGAGTTGGCGAACTGCGTGGCTTCGTTGTAGTCATTCCACGTGGTAGCATGGATGAATGCCGGATCATATTGCAGTGCTTTTTCCCAGCTTTTGACGACGATTTCCGTCCCACGATGCGAGATCCAATTCTTGTTGTAGGGTCGGGCGCTGAGGTACCCCGGACGTACCGTAGCCCCGATCACCGGCGGATTTTTCAAAGGTGAAAAACACTCGCGAAACTTGGGTGGTAAGTCCAGTGAGACTTCAAGCAATGATGCACTGAAGGTGTAAATCGCATCGATGGTTTTGCCATACGGGCGCCATTCGTCGTAATCAAAAGTCCCGTAAATCGCAGTCTGAATCGATCCCAGGTCACCGAAGATAAACGGGTCCCAACCGTATGCAGCAAGGATGTCGCGGACTTCCTGCCAATAGGCTGGGTCGTTGTGGTTCACGCGATAAATCCCAAAGACCGGGCGTCCTTGAAACTTGAGCCAATTAGGATGATTGGCATACTGCTCCATGAGATAAATCATGGCATGGGCGGTGAACGATGCATCGACTTCGACACGCCCTTGCTTGTTAATCTTGTCCTTGGATTTCTGGGCCTGCTTGGAATACGTACCGACTTCCAGGAAGGGGCAGATGTAAAAGTCATCAAGCTTTTCGTCAGCGGTGGCATAGAGCCATTCACGGAGCATGTGATACTGACGCACGACGCGATAGTCTGCAAAGAACGTGAAGTCCACTGCTGCAACATTCCAACCTGTCTCATGCATCAACCGCACATCACGATGGACATTATCCACCGGCGGGGTCACGGGAAAATCGTGTGTCGCATTGATCAGTGATGGCAAGAACGTATCCGGGGGTAACCACCCCAACACATTCTGCATGGCCACCTTGGGGATCGCCTGCTTACGGTCAACCTGATGACGCGGTGTTAAACCAACCGCTTGCCAACCAGTGTCACTGACCTTGACGGAAGTCGGTGCGATCGAAACATCGGTTGCATCACAAGGCACCATGCCTAGCAGTTGTTCATTGAACCGGACAAAACAAAACGAACCAAGCTGTGTTAACTGGATTTGAATCTGATCATCAAGACGTTTGAGAATTTGTTGAGCAGGATACTTGGCGTAGGTTTTAGTTTGATCACCAGACTTGCCACGCAAGGTGACATAGCCCGACCATTCGATTTCAAACTGACTATCCGATGTCGATTCGAAAACAACCTTGGGACGTGCATTGCTGTTATCCACGGGAAGACTCAGTGTTCGGACACGGTGAACAGGTTGGAAGCTTGAACTGGATTGCAATTCACTTGGGGGGGAGACAGAAACTTTGGCTTGTGGTTTGGAAGTTGGACCGTGGGTGATGTGAGTGGCCATACCGTTACCGACAACACGGCGCATCTGCATGTCCACACTGATAAATCCGCCTTTTTTCGCGTCTGCTTCGTAGGGGAAAGTCAACTTGCCGGAGACCTGTTGGTTGTTGAGATAGATTTCGACTTCATCTTTTTCTTTGACGAAGGTGAAGGTTGCAGGCAGTTTGAACTTGATGGACTTGCGGACTTTGAATTGGCCTTTGGTGTCCAGACGAACCAGGTCACCGGTTTGGTCGGAGTAGATCGCAACGCCACAGGCGGTGGTGTCGCTTGAGTTGTACATGATGACGGCGCGTTTGAATTCGTCACTTGCGATTTGGACTTTTTCGACGGTGACCTGATAGCTGGTTTTGTTCAGGTCGATGGGTTGATCGAGTTTGTAACGATTGGTGAAGTAGTTGGACTTGGCAAGTTTCTTGCCAGCGGTTGCGTTGATCCACAAACCCGCGTTATCGGTGGTTCCGACCTGGATGGCAGCCTGTTCGGAGTTGGGTTGGAGTGTTAACTGTGGTTCAGACACCGCAATGCTTTTGCCTTGCTCATCAAGCCAGGTCTCTGCTGAGAGTGGTCCCGTTAAAAGTCCTGCAACGAGCAGAGACAGTGTTAGTAAACGTGCTGCAAACATGCCATTTCCTTCGTGATGATTGCGATCAACCAAGCGTAAGATTCAAAAAGGTGACAAACCAGTTACTGGCCGGACCAAAAAGTATCCGTGGACGTTGACGGCAAGGCTTCACGTGTCGCTTCGACGTGACCATCGCCCATGAGCATGTTCACCGATGCGACATGCCGATAATGAATATTGTGATCCGACCACAAGTCGATTGAGAGTATCTGTTCGGATGCATCGGAGTTGGTGCCTTCGTAGTAGATGTCCGGGGCAAACAATGCTTTGGAAGGTTTGAAGACATCCAGTGTCGTATGCCAGGGTGTGTTCCAATTGGAGAAGCGAAACAGTCGCGCGTTTAAGCCGTAGTTACCGCCCTGCCCATTTCTCATCGCATGATAGTCAGGACAGACTGCCAACCACTTGTTGTGATCTTTGACATAGCCCATGTAAAAATGCATGAAGGACTTGTAGTTCTGCGAGTTGAGTGACCAGATACTGCCATACTCCAAGGACGGTTCCTTAAGCGGTGGCAGGTATTCATCAAAGTCATTGGTGTACATGACAACGAGCAGACCGATTTGTTTGAGTTGTGCTTTGCACTGAGCACTGCGTGCGGTTTTACGCGCATTAGCCAATGCCGGTAAGAGGATGGCAATGAGCAATGAGATGATGCTGATGACCACCAGGAGTTCAATGAGTGTGAAACCTGATGCGCGTTTGGGAAGCGATGTCATGCCGGTCTCCTTGGGTGCGAAAACAAGTCGTGCTTAGTCTTGAGGCGCTGCAACGGTGTCCTGCCAAACCATGTTGGCGGGGACGAGCGAACTGGGGTTGGCCACATCACGACCGGCCAAGCGCTGTTCGAGAATGTATAAAGCTTGATGAACGATTTTGGGATAGTCCGGTTGAATGTGTGCCATGCAGGGATAGCTGCGTTCGGCTTCGGCCTGGGTACCAAAACCGATGACACTTAACTGTCGCGGCACGTCCAACTGCAACTGCTGAGCGACACTGACCACGGCACGGGCGACGCCCATCCCCTTGCAGATCACCGCGGTGGGACGATCCGAACCTGCCAGACAGGTGCGGGCCCACTCGGCGGTCTTATGCATCCCATCACGGCGAGGCATCATGGGGATGTAATGCACCCATTGCGATTGGGTGTCCATGGGGAAATCCAGACACGCCCGTTCAAAACCGTGAAGACCTTCCTCATTACTGTCAAAGGAAACATCGCCATGCAAAAACGCGATCCGGCGATGGCCCAACGCAACCAGATGCTGAGCGACCTGATAAACATTTTGCTCACTGTTGTCTTTGACGAAGTACGCAGCAGACTCACCGACACTCACCCACGGGCGCGTGTTCTCATGTTCGAGCCAATGGGCAAAGGGTTGATCACAGTACCCCACCACCAAAGCGCCATCGACCATGCCTCCTGAGAAGTAGGCAGGCGGTATAAACTCATCATCAGGATTGACGGTCTCTTTTGCAAATTCGATGTGATAGCGGATGTCGCGCTCTTCACAAGCCTGAATGAAACTCGAGACAATCGGGCCATGGAAACCGGAGTCCATCAGGTCGGTGAGATTCACGCCACAAACGATCATACCCAGGTGTCCGGTGCGGTTGGACCGGAGCATCTGTGCTGCCAATCGCGGTCGGTAACTCATTTTTTTGGCAACACTTAAAATATGCTCGCGTTTTTCATCACTGATCCGACCCGTGCCATGCAAGGCGGCAGAGACGGCGGTATGCGACACCCCTGCCTGGGCAGCAATGTCCTTGAGTGTGACATTTGAAGATTTACGGCTCACGAGAACTCCTCAACTGATTTCACGTTTGCGGATTCGTTAAAGCAACTATAGGAGACCAACTTCCCACAAGTCAACCCAAAGCCGGAAATTTCCTGTTATCCTTTTGGGGAATCAGGTGGCACCGTCAGCCACACGCACGACAAAAATCCAGAGGTTTGCTCCCGCCAACCTCGCCTATGCAACACAAGGAATCACACAATGGCAAGAGCCGTCGCCAGTCACATTCTCGTCTCCACCCAGGTTGAAGCACAGGATCTCAAAGCCCAGATCGAAGAAGGTGCCAGCTTTGCCGACCTGGCCAAGCAACACTCCCAATGCCCCTCCGGCCGTGATGGTGGTAATCTTGGTGAGTTCGGCAAAGGCGACATGGTCCCCGAGTTCGACGCGGTGGTCTTCGGCGACCTGCCCGTTGGTCAGTGTTCCGAACCGGTCAAAACCCAATTCGGTTACCACCTGCTGATCGTCGACAAGCGCATCGGCTAACCCCCCCGGAAGTTTTCCCTTGGGAAATCCCCCCGAAATGTCCAGCAAGTTACATCTTGGTACCAAATGGGAACTCTGACGGGAACTTCCATGCAACACGCCACAAAAAAGAAGTCCATGCGACTTCTTTTTTCATGCGCGGTTTCGTCAAGTTTCTAGAACTGAATTTGACTATGGACAAGCAGCCTCGAAAATGACACGCTTGAAACTTTGAGGATGCTCCACCATGTCCACCCCCAACGATCTGCCAGCCAATCATCAACCCCATGCCAATCTCAGACGTGTGACGCCTGATGATGGCAAGCATTACTTTTTCGGATACTACGAAAAGTTCCCATGGGACCAATCCCACCAACGCCTCTTAGCCAACTGCGCGACGTTTCGTGATCGTCGCCCGACGGTGGATGATGCGCTGCAGGTTGGATATGTCGATCTGACAGACGATACCCATGATTACAAGCCGTTAGCTCGAACAACCTGCTGGAACTGGCAACAGGGATGCATGCTCCAATGGTTCGACAACCAATCGATCATTCACAACATCCACACGCCCGACAAACACTTTGCTTCACAGATCGTCGACCTTGATGGCAGAATCGTCGAACACTTTGAACACCCCATTTATGATCTGTCGCCCAACCGCGATCGTGCCTACTCGCTGAACTTTGCGCGACTCACCGACCTGCGTCCGGGCTATGGCTATGCCGGTCAACCCGATCCGCATGCACAGATCAATGCACCATCTGATGACGGTGTCTTCCTGTTTGATACGGGCACACGCAGCAAGCCGGAGTTGATCATCAGCACCGCAGACCTTGCTAAACAAATCGGTGACACACAAGCCCAGTACAAACACTGGATCAATCACATTCAGGTCTCACGCACCGGCAAGCGTTTTGCTTTCCTGCATCGCTGGAAACAACAACTGGGCAATCTCTGGTGGCGGACCCGCATGGTCGTTGCCAACCACGATGGCAGTGACTACCGCAGTCTCATCGCGCACGACAATGTCTCGCATTATGACTGGCTTGATGATGACACCATCGTCGCATGGTGCATTGGTGAAGACGGCGAACAAGGCTACTGGCTCTACGATGCGTCAGGCAACAACGAACCGACCAAGCTGGAGCACCCCACCTTCACCGGCGACGGGCATTGCACCTTCAGCCCCGATGGCAAGTGGATGCTCAGCGACACCTACCCGGACAATCAGGGATGTCGAGCGTTATTTCTCTACCGACTGGCTGACGGACATCGCGTTGAACTGGGCAGCTACTACTCACCATCACCGTCCGATATTGAAATCCGATGCGACCTTCACCCACGCTGGTCCCGCGATGGCAAACAAGTCTGCATTGACTCGGTTCATGATGGTTTCAGAGGGGTTTACGTCTTACCCGTCTCATAAAACCACTTGCCGTTGAGCAGACCTTCACACCCGATTTTCAAATATCTGATACCCTTGGGAACAAAACTGGCCTTTGCATCGTTTGTATCCGATGATAGGATTGTATGCATATGCGGCTATTAACTGTCATCCTACCCCTGCTTGTCATCACTGCGGTGTTCATCGCCCCGCTGCAGTTGGGGTGTTGCCTGTCTGAAAAGGCGACGTCAACGCAGGATGTCCAGAAGCAAGCGTCATCCTCCTGCTGTTCGATGCAAATGACCCAAACGGTCGCCTAACCATCCCGCAGCACGGACCAACCACTCTCCCCCTGCCAACCGCAGCGAAATGATTGCCCTCAATGCACACACACTGTCATGAGTCATCATGGCTGTGACAACGTCCAACTGATCATCAGCCAGCAAGTCGATCTGCCCACGCTGGCTCACTGTTTTGTGTTGGCCCTCAATACCATCTCCATGGATCAACCACTTGCCCAAACTCAGCAGTGGCATGCGACAATTAATCCCTTCTCGCCAACAACTGCGCGCACACTCCGCGCCCAACACTGTCTGTTGACCGTTTAATTCCAGATAACAAGTCCGACTATCTGTCCTGCGTTATTGCATAGGCGCGGGGTTGGTTGTGTCGATGGTCATGCATGATGCGCGGACCTCTTTTTATCAGGATAAAACCATGTTTCGATTCACTGTTATCAGCAGTCTCTTAATCACGATCGCATTGGTCGGTTGCCAATCACCATTGGATGATTCACTTTACACCCAATGGGAAAAAGACCGGACCACCACGGTCGCCCAGACCATCTCCGACCAGCAGCAGGAAGATGCTGCGACATCCGACGCGCTGGCTGAGCCTGCCACCTTGGAGCAACTCATCGCTTATGCCCAAAAGCATCACCCGATGATCCAGGCAGCGAACTTTCGCATCGAGCAGGCTGAACAAGGCATCATCCTGGCCAAAAGTCTGGATGACCCCATACTCACCGTCAGTCCCGTGGGCAACATGGCGCAGACTGCTGATGGTGAGGTCACTGCCATGGCATCGGTCAGTCAGCGTTTTCCCATCTCCGGCAGACTCACGACTCAAAGCGATGCTGCCAAAGAGCAGGTCCAGATCGCAACCGAGCAACGTCGCCAAACACAATTGGCTTTGACACGTGATGTCAAACAGGCGTACTGGAATCTGCACTTGGCGAACCAGACGTTGACCGTCTACGAATCGCAGAAGCAGTTGATGCATCAAGTCCACGAGTCTGCTGATGCTGCGTATCGCGCCGGTCGCGCTGCACAACAGGACTTGCTGCGACTCAACGTGGAGATCAGTGCACTGGACAATCGCATCATTGCAACACAGCAGCAAAGACACTCTGCCATCGCACGGATCAACAGTCTGCTTAACCGTCCTGCTGATGCCCCCCTGTCACTGACAGAGGTCGAAGCTTCACCTGTGGCTTTACAGACCGCGGACGCCTGGCAAAAACAGGCGCTTAATCACTCACCGCAGCTTAAGCAGATTCACCATGCCATCGCTCAGGCGCGCAAGCAACTGAAGCTCGCGCATCTCAAGCGTATCCCGGACTTGACGGTGATGCTCAACTACGCAGCGGTGGCGGATCACGGCACGTCCATGGCAGCCAACGGTGACGATCAACTCTATGCCGGCCTTGGGATCAATCTCCCGATCTGGCAGGAGAAACTCGAAGCGGGTGAAAAGCAGGCCGTCGCGCGCATCCGTGAGTTACTCAGTGAATTGATTGCCAATCACAACCAACTGCAATATGCCATCGCGGACATGTATCAACGCGTCGACGCGCAACAGAAACAGGACACGCTTTACCGTGACACCATTCTCCCCCAGGCCAAGCAGGTACTCGACAGTTCACGTGTCCAGTACCGATCCGGTCGCGGTCCGTTTGCGGACTTGATCGACAACTGGCAGAAGCTGCTTCAACTCGAACTTATGTCCCATCGCAATCACACCCAACTTCAGCAGGACTACGCCCAGCTTCAATTCCTGGCAGCAGGCAAAGTCCACCCCCCTGTCAACAAGCCCAACGCAGACTGACGTTTTACCCTTGTTTTCAGGCCAATTACAACATCAAACCTTTTCACACAGACAAGAGTGTGCATCATGAACACCGAACAAGACAACAAGAAAATTCCCAAGAGCATCCCCATCAAGTGGCTGCTGATACTGGTGATCGTTTTTCTCTTCGCCATCACCGCAGGTGTATACTTTGCCAAACCGATCAACGCAACGGTTGCCAAACTCACCCCGACATCCAATGCCGATGAGCACGAACATGAAGCAGGTGACTCGGAGTATTACACCTGTGGCATGCATCCATGGATCATCCTCCCCAAGGCCGGCACATGTCCGATTTGTCAGATGGACTTAACCCCGCTGGACCCCGCCAAGTTCTCAGGGGAAGTATCCATCGACCCTGTCATCGTGCAGAACATGGGTATCCGCACGCAAACCATCACCCGCGGACCGTTGATTAAAACCATCAACACCGTTGGCACGGTCGACTACAACGAAACTCTGCTGCGTGATGTGAATATCAAAATTGCCGGCTGGGTCGAAAAGCTTCATGTCGATTATCTGGGTGCCCAGGTCAAGCAAGGCGACGCCCTGTTTGATCTGTATTCCCCGGAACTCTACGCTGCCCAGCAGGAATACCTGATCGCTTACCGTGCCAACCAGGACAAGGGCAATCCCCTGCTTGAGTCCGCGCGAACAAGACTGCAATACTTTGATATCACAGACCAGCAAATTGCCAAACTCCAGGCATCGGATCACCCGACAAAAACACTGAGTATTGAGAGTCCGTACAGTGGCGTGGTCATTGCCAAGCATGTCAACGAAGGCATGAAAGTCGATGCAGGCATGCAGGTCTATCGCATTGCAGACCTCTCGAAAATCTGGGTCATCGTCACGCTGTATGAATACCAACTGCCCTACATCCAGATGGGTAACAAAGTCACCATGAGCCTGCCCTATATCCCCGGCCACACCTTTGAAGGCTCCGTGGTGTACATCTACCCGTACCTCGATGCCAAAACCCGCGAAGTGCAGGTCCGTCTGGAATTCGAAAATCCGGATGGCCTGCTCAAGCCGGGCATGTTTGCCAACGTGACGCTTGAAAACAAACTGGCAACGGATCGCATTCTCGCGCCCCGTGAAGCCATCATGGACACTGGTGAACGAAAAGTCGCCTTCGTCGCCCTGGGTAACGGTCGCTTTGAACCGCGTGATGTTGTCACTGGCATTCAAACGCAAAACGATGAAGTCGAAATCCTTCAGGGCTTATCCGAAGGTGAAAATGTGGTGACCTCCGGCCAGTTCCTTATTGATTCCGAAGCCAAAATCCGTTCCTCACTGGCACGAATGCTTCAACCCAAGTCAGATAAAGAGCCTGAAAAACAGGCACAAACGGCGTTCTCCAGCTTGACCCCCTCTTTGGCAACCGCCATCAATGACGTGCTTAAAACCTATCTGGCCATCGGTGATCAATTGGCATCGGATTCAACCAGCCAGGTCACTGAGCAGGCCAAGACACTGGCTAAACAGATTGACACTTTGACCGCAAAGACCATTCCAGGCCAGGAACATTTCTGGCATGAGCATCCGCAGATTATGGATGCCAAAACCGCCGCCATTCAAATCACAAACACACAGGAGATATCAGCCATGAGAAAACACTTTGCCATCGTCAGCATCAACCTTGCCGCCCTGATTCAACTCACCGGTGTTCCCGCCACCTTCGCAGGCACACTCGACCAGATGCATTGCCCGATGTTCCGCGATGATCAGGGAGGCAGTCACTGGATGCAGGCAAGTGGTGATGTGCGCAATCCCTACTTCGGCGCTTCCATGCTCAAATGCTTTGACACACAGGACGCGCTGCCCGTCACGCCGGTCTCTGATACGACGACGCCTGCAGCGACATCGCAGCCTGCTGAAAAGGAACATGCCATGTCGCATGATCCAGCAGAGTTGGTCACCAACATCACTGACAGCTACCTGACCATCCAACATCAACTCACGCTTGAAACGCTTGATGAGGTTGCCAAGCCGCTGAAGAAATTGAACATGTCCGCGGACATGCTCGCCAAACATGTTGATGAAAAATTAGCCAAGTCCGTCAAAGCGGTCTCGGAAGCAGCAGCCATCAAGACCAAGGACATCAAAGCGTTTCGTGAAGCCTTCGCCCCACTGTCTGATGCGATGACCGCCATGCTCAAGCAGCTTCCCGATGATCTCAAACCGGACCGCAATGTGTATCTGACCTATTGCCCAATGGTCAAAAAGCACTGGTTACAAGGCAAAAAAGACGTCCGCAATCCCTACGCGCCCTACATGCTCGCTTGCGGGAGCATCAAAGAACAGTTGGTCAAGTCAGACCAGAAGGAGTCTGAAAAATGATTGCCCGATTGATTCGCTGGTGTGTGAACAATCGCATGATGGTCGTCCTGCTTACGGGCTTTGTCCTGCTGGCAGGTGTCTGGTCTATGCGCCATATCACCATTGATGCGATCCCTGACTTATCTGACGTGCAGGTGATTATCCGCACCGAGTACTCCGGGCAGGCGCCGCGCATTGTCCAGGATCAGGTGACCTACCCGTTAACCACAGCCATGCTCGCGGTCCCGCAAGCCAAGGTCGTCCGTGGGTATTCCATGTTCGGCACGAGTTTTGTCTACATCATTTTTGAAGACGGGACCGACCTGTACTGGGCACGCAGCCGCGTCCTGGAGCAACTCAACTTTGTCTCCAATCAACTGCCCAACACCGTCACGCCGCAACTGGGGCCCGATGCCACCGCAGTCGGTTGGATCTATCAATACACCCTGCATACCGGCAAGTATTGTGAAACACATCCAAACGGACTTTGGCATGACCCCGTGACCGACACGTGGTACGCCAAACCCAAGGATGCGCCGGTTGATATTCAAAAACGCCTGACACATCAACGGACTTTTCCTGAGCGCGATGATTGCCCACTGGATCACACCCAGCTTGTCCAACCCCAGATTGACCTGGCTCAATTGCGTTCACTACAGGACTGGTATCTGCGCTATGAACTCACCGCAGTGGACGGTGTGAGTGAAGTCGCCCCGGTCGGCGGTTTCGTCAAGCAGTACCAGGTTGTCGTCGACCCTGCCAAGCTCCTGGCGATGAATATCCCTTTAAACAAGGTCAAAATGGCGATCCGCAACGCCAACCTTGATGTCGGGGGCAAACTCATTGAGATGAGTGAAACCGAATACATGGTCCGCGGGATCGGGTATCTGGGATCGTCAGCAGACAGTGATACCGACCGGACCTCGCAGGTTTTGGCGGACTTGTCACAGATCGCGTTGGGCGCCAATGATGCTGGCAAACCAATCTATCTCAGTGATGTCGCGCAACTGCAAATCGGCCCGGAGATTCGCCGCGGTGTTGCTGAAACCAATGGTGAAGGTGAAACCGTCGGCGGCGTGGTGATCATGCGTTACGGTGAGAATGCGCAGAAAACCATCGAACGTGTCAAAGCCAAAATGCAAACCCTCCAGGCCGGACTTCCTGCGGGCGTTTCAGTCGAAGTAGCTTATGACCGTAGTGATTTAATTGAGCGCGCGGTGGGTACGGTGTATCACACGCTGCTTGAAGAGATCATCGTGGTTGGCCTGGTGATCGTGCTGTTTTTGCTTCATGCACGCAGCGCTTTGATTGCAGCGTTTGTCTTGCCAACCGGTGTGCTGGTGACGATTGGTGTGATGTATTTACTGGACATCAATGCCAACATCATGAGTCTGGGCGGGATTGCGATTTCCATTGGTGTGATGGTCGACAGCAGCATCGTCATGGTGGAGAACGCGCACAAACACCTTGAAAACAGGGACAAAAACACCAGTCGCGTTGAAGCCATTGGTGATGCAGCTGCGGAAGTCGGCCCGACTTTGTTTTTCAGTCTGCTGATTATCACGGTGAGTTTCCTGCCAATCTTTGTGCTGGGTGAACAGTCCGGGCGCATGTTCCGACCGTTGGCCTTTACCAAGACATTTGCGATGACGGCAGCAGCAATATTAGCGATCACGATCATCCCGGTGTTGATGGTGTACCTGATTTCCGACCGCGTCCTGCCGGAGTCCTGGAGCAAGGGGAAACGTTATTCGGTTTATGCCTTGGTGATGCTGATTCCTGCGATGGTGTTGGCGGTGATGCCGTTACCGACATTGGGGGATTATCGCGTTTGGCTGTGTGTCGGCTGGGTGGTGATCTCGGGAATGATCTTGCTACCTCAGAAGATTCACAAAGAGCACAACAACCCGGTGAGTCGAATCCTGCAGAAGGTGTATGAACCGTTTTTCGTTTTTTCGATGCAGTATCGCTGGCTGATGTTGATTGGTGGCGCGTTGGTGATTGGCGTGACGATCTACCCGTTTAAACAGTTGGGCAGTGAGTTCATGCCACCGCTTGAGGAAGGTGACCTGCTGTACATGCCGACGACGGACCCGGGGATCAGCATGAGTAAAATCCGCGAGTTATTGCAGCAAACGGACAAGCTCATCACGCAGTTCCCGGAGGTCGCCAACGTGTTTGGCAAAGCCGGGCGCGCTGAGACTGCGACGGACCCTGCGCCGCCGAGCATGTTGGAGACCACGATCATTCTGCATCGTGACAAGAGCAAATGGCGGACACGGCCGGTAAGTCGGTTTTATGATTCATGGCCTGGGTTCCTGGCAGCGATCCCGCAGAAAATCTGGCCTAACACGCGTCATATCACCAAGGATGAGTTGGTGTATGGGTATCAATTACCGTCAGCATCGGGTGAGCATCTGCATGTGCCGGGACTCAATGATGTGCTGCAAATTCCGGGGTTAACCAATGCATGGACCATGCCGATCCGCACGCGTATTGACATGCTCTCCACGGGGATCAAGACACCGGTGGGCATCAAGGTGATGGGGCCGGACCTTCAAACGCTGGCTGACCTTTCCGAGCAGATTGCAACGACGATCAAAACCGACCCGCGCACGCAGGCCAATACCGTCAGTGCGTTCTCAGAAAAAAGTGTCGGCGGCAATTACTTTGACATTCAGATCAACCGTCAGCATATCGCACGCTATGCGCTGTCCGTCAGTGACGTGCAGGATGTGATCATGAGCGCGATTGGCGGGATGAATATCACCTTTACCGTCGAAGGCCTTGAGCGTTACCCGGTGAACCTACGGTATCCGTCGGAGTTGCGTAATAACGTTGAGAAGCTCAAGCAGACGTTGGTATCGACACCTTCGGGGACGCAGGTTCCGTTGGGTCAGTTGGCGGAGATCTCGATTCACAAAGGTCCGCCGATGATCAAGAGTGAAAACGCGCGACTCACAGCATGGGTGTTCGTGGACATCTCAGGGATGGACGTGGGCAGTTATGTGACGATGGCCAAGGATGTCATCGAGCAACAGATCCAATTGCCCGAGGGATATAACATCGTCTGGTCCGGTCAGTATGAGTACATGCAGGCTGCGCGGAAGCGTTTGATGATGGTGATCCCAGTTGCCGCTGTTTTGATTTTGTTACTACTTTATCTGGCAACGCACAGTTGGGTAAAAGTCTGTATTGTGCTTTTGGCGATTCCGTTTAGTCTTGTCGGGGCGGTCTGGTTGTTGTGGGCCTTGGACTATAACCTTTCGATTGCGGTCTGGGTCGGCGTGATCGCGCTGGCAGGATTGGATGCGGAGACCGGGCTGGTGATGCTGCTGTATCTGGAAAATAGTTTTGATCGCTTTAAGCGTGAGAACCGGATGAATGACCGGGCTGATCTCTGGCATGCGATTCATGATGGTGCCGTCCAACGCATTCGACCCAAGACGATGACGGTGGTGACGACGTTCATTGGTTTGCTGCCCCTGCTCTGGGCATCGGGTGCAGGTGCGGACACCATGCGACGATTGGCAGCGCCGATGATTGGCGGCCTGGGGACGAGCTTCATCATGGAGCTGCTGTTGTACCCGGTGATTTTCTACCTGGTTAAATGCCGTCAGATCAAACCGTGAACCTGTTAGCCCCCTACTGTTGATCTGGTTAACCCCACCAGATCGGCATCTGCACGCTGCGGTCCCCATTAGCCGCAGCGTGCCTTTTTTTTCGCCTGATCGCTTGACTCCCGAAACGTTTAGGCTACAGTTACCCAAAGACAACCGAAACGTTTTGGTTTCGGGTATTTTTCATTTTTTCAGGCAGACTCCCCATGAAAGTCACGCTCAAGCAAATCGCCGAGCACAGCGGTGTTTCCATGCCCACCGTCAGTGAGATTCTCAATGACAAAGGCGTGTACTCCGAGCAGACACGCAAGAAGGTTCTGGCGGTTGCGCGCGATCTTGGCTATCGCCCCAACGCATCAGCAAGGGCCATGCAATCAGGCAAGTTCAACACGGTGACCTGGCTGAGCAGTACCCATGCCGGCGCTCGATTCATGACCAGCCCGTTACTCGATGGTGTTCTGCAAAAACTGGATGCGCGTCAGATGCAACTGCATATCGCCCGTGTCAACGACAGTAAACTCACCAACCCCGACTACCTGCCCAGTGCGCTGCGTCATTTGAGTTGCGATGGTTTGCTCATCGACTACACCAAGGACATCCCCCCGCGCTTCTGGGAGTTGGTTCAGGAAACACGCTTACCGGCCGTGTGGATCAACACCAAGCAAAAGTATGATTCGGTGTACCCGGATGATGTCGCTGCGACCAAAGAGATGACCGAAGCCTTACTGGCAATGGGACACCAGGAAATTGGCTACTTCACGCCCCCCATGATTGCGGATCACTACTCCTATGCCGATCGCTGTCTGGGATACCAACAAGCCATGGAGGCTGCTGGCCTCAAAGACCATGTCATCGAGCATGGCAGAATCCCCGGCTCACAACTCCGCGATGCCATCAGTCAATTGGTCATAGCCAATGCCAACATCACTGCGTGGATCAGCTACAGCGACACCGTTGCGATTCACATCTGCGATGTTTGGGAACACATGGGACACGAGGTTGGTAAAACCCATCATGTCTCAACAGTCGGTGCAGGTATTTCACTGCAACACCAATTCCTTGAGCATTACCCCATTCTCCATACGCCACATATCTGGGAAAGTGTCGGGCAGCATGCAGTTGAAATGCTGCTCAAAAAAATCAGCAATCCCAAAGCACGTCAATCATCCAAAGCAGTCCATCTCGCCTATCAACTGTAAAAATCTCTGTCCATGAGATTCACTGGAGACACCTATGAAACGTCATCACGCCTTTACACTCATTGAACTGCTGGTGGTCATATCCATCATTTCGCTACTGATTGCCATTCTCCTGCCTGCATTGGGTGCTGCACGAAAAAGCGCGCAGGGTGTCCAGTGCCAATCCAACATGCGGCAAATCATGATGGTGGTCTTTACCTATACCGCCGACCACAAAGACGTGGTCCCCTACCACAAGAACATCACGACAAACGACACATCCAACATCTGGTACAGCATCGCCCAATACATGTCCAAAGCCGGATACCTGCCCAACAAAACCGATGACAACAATGATCCGCAAGTCGGTGCAGTCAGTACACTCAACACGCTGTGGGTCTGCCCTGCAAACATCAACCCGCCCTTCACTGAAGACCGTGGCATTGTTCGTTACTTTTTCTATCGCAAGAATTATTACATCTCCTCAGATCAAGGCAGCATTAACTGGGCAGCAGCTTCAGGCCCAAGTTGGTGGGATGACAAACTTGTACTCTCACGTATGAGCCTTGCAGCGGACCCGACCAACACCTATTTCCACTATGACTATCAGGACAATACCAAGGTCACGACCTATCCTGCATCCAATCGTACTAAAACCACCGGTGGTGGTCCGCATCTAAGTGACGCCATCAACGTCTCGTTCCTCGATGGCCATGTCATCAACAGTCCCTTCCTGGATACATCCATCTGGCTTCACGAGAATCCCTGATTCGCTTTGATTCATTCAGATTCAACACGCGCATTAATCATCCTCGCATAACACCACGGAGTTCCCATGCGTCGCACGTTTATCACCTATTGTCTGTCCCTGCTTTTAACCAGTCTTGCAAGCCAACCGATCCTTGCTCAGTCAACCACGGCGTTGCCCAAGCTGCCGGACCAAAGCACGGTGCTCTTTGGCAACAAATTGCACAAGGTCACCGATGGCAAAGCATGGCTCACCAAGACCACCATGGGACATCACAACTATCACATGCATGGTCCGTCGACCCTCCAGTTTGACCTGTCAGAAATGAAGTTAAAACCAGACACATATCGCCTGGGACTCATCGCACGCACGGGCACCGTCTGGCGTGACGCACATAACCAGATCAATCAATACCACATCAAACTCATCACCGCCGACAAACAAACCATTGACCTGGGAACCCCCAAACTACTGAATGAAAAACAGCATCCACCCATTCGCGAATCAGGCAAGGAAAATGCCTACGCCAACTGGTTCGGCACCGTCGTCTTACCCAATGCCTGTCAACTCAACGGCAAGGAAATTCTTGAAGTGACTAATCTCAAAGGCCATGGCGGTGTCATCGCAATCTGGGCAGACACCCATCTCGCCAACACTGCCTCCACAACATCGCTGAAGATTCAAACCCCCGCCAAACACAACGCGTTTATCCTCGGCCAAACCCCCACCGTTGAGATCACCCTGACCCAACCCGCATTATCAGGTGATCAGAAAGTGCTGCTCAAACTCCAGCGTTATGACATGATCACCAAGACAACCGATCAAACGGTCTTGCCCGTCAAATTGGTTGCAGGTCAAACCGTCACGATCCAGCATCAATATCCGACCACGCCCGGTCTCTATCGCGTCACCGCAGCCTTGGTCGATTCGGCAGAAAGCCCCATCACTGAGGACATGATGTCCGTCGAGCAACTCTATGCCTACACCCCCGCCAAATGGGCAAAGGACCTGCCGGATGATTGGCCTTTGGCAGCACACGTGGATCGTCGCGTCGTCGCCCTACCGGGTTTCAAACACTATCGCTATTTCGCTCACTGGTCGCGCATTCACACCGCGCCCGGTGTTTATCACTGGGAACACTTCGACGAAAAATACAACGAAGTCAAAGACATCGGCGGGAAGTTGATGATCGCCTACGATGGCTCTCCCATCTGGACCTCCAGCCGCGGCAAAGCTGGTATGGCGTGGGTCAAGAATGCGACCGCCTACCCGCCCGATGATATGACTGTTCTGGAAGACTACATCGCTGCCATGATCCGTCGCTATGACGATCCACAAGGCACGATCGATTCCCTGGAACTCAACAACGAACCGAACACCAAAGCCCGTTGGCAAGGCACACCTGAGCAATATGTCCAAACCGCAAAAGCCTTCAAAAATGGGATCAAACGTGCCAACCCGTCAAACCCGGTCAAAGTCGTCGGCCCAGCCATCAGTGCAGGTGATCATCGCAGCACCACCAGCAAACTCTTCAATGCCGGCCTGCTGGATTATGTCGATGCCGTCTCTGCCCACTGGTACGAAGAGATCATGAGTTTCGAATCGCAAACCCCCATCAACAACCTCATCCGACATGTCACCATGCTCAAGGACCCGATGGAAAAACTCGGCAAAGATCTCCCGATGATTAACAGTGAATGTGGCATCGGTTTTCGCTCTCGTATCAATGGTGAGATTCGCGATCAGGACACCATCAATGCCAAGGACCAAGCTGACGAAAACTGGAACACCAAAGAAAAATGGCTCATCGGCCCCAAGTGGCGCCGCGTCAGTGAATACCGTGCAGCAGCAACCTACGTCGCAGGCACCGTCATGCTCCTGAACTACAACGTCAGCCCGACGTACTACTTCAGCCATTTCAATTTCATGCTCGACGGCGCACCGTCTTTGCCGTGGGTTGCCATCGGCCAACTCGGTCACCATCTCGATGGCGTGGACTATCACACGATCAAACAACTCGATGCCCACGTCATCGGCTCAGAAGAAAAAGACGGTGATCCCAAAGCCCTTGCCTACCTGCTGGGCAAGCCCGGCGAGAAACAACTCATCGTCGCATGGAGTTTCCTCAGCGACACCACCATGGGCCGTTCCAAACACTGGCAACGTTGGCTCGAACCCGTCGACATCCAGATCAGCACCGACATCAAGCAAGCTACCGCCAATGACCTCTACGGTCGAAAGACATGGCAACTGCAAAACACCGCAGGCAAGTTCAATCTCAAAGTTGGTGAAGAACCGGTGTTAATGACGGTGAAATAAGACGAATCACTTTGGCATTTCACGCCCAAATTCCGTCACTCCCGCGCAGGCGGGAGTCCAATGGAACTTGCAAGCGTCTACAGAATGTCACAGAATTCCCGCCTTCCGCCTGCGCGGGAATGACGAACAGGTGTCATCTGACAACCAACAAACGCAAAACATATCCATAAAAAAAACGCAGCCCGTCATTGCGATGAGCTGCGTTTTTGATTGTTGATTCTGACAACTTATTTTTCAACACCAAACTGGTAAACCGTCTTGGTACTGTAGGTTTCGTCGGGCTTGAGAATGATGTCGTGGAAGCCGGGTGTGTTGTGGCTGTTGGGGAACTGCTGGGTTTCCAGGCAGAGTCCGCCGCATTTGATGTAGGGTTTACCTGCTTTACCCATCAGGCGTCCGTCCAGGAAATTGCCGGTGTAAAACTGCACTGCCGGTTCCTGCGTGTAGACTTCCAACACACGCCCGGACTCGGGTTCGATGACGCGTGAAGCGAGCATCAATTCGTCGTCTGCCAGATCATCACGGTTGAGTTGGTAACAGTGATCGTAACCCATCGTGGTCTTGAACTGCGGATGTTCATCATCCCAATCCTGGCGAATCGTCTTGGGTTGACGGAAATCAAAGAGGGTGCCTTCGACGGGGACAATCTGGCCGTTGGGAATCTGACGGACGGTCACCGGCAAATACTCATCCGCATCAATCATCACCACGTGATCCAGCACATCACCATTGCCTTCACCCTTGAGATTGAAGTACGCATGGTTGGTGAGCATCACCGGCGTTGCCTTATCCGTAAAGGCTTCATACTCCATCGAAAGACCGTTGGAGTCGGTCAGTGTGTAGGTGACGGTGACATCGAGATTACCGGGGTATTCTTCTTCGGTGTCGGGGCTGCAGTAGGTCAGGCGAAGCGATTTAAAACCATTACCATCGCGCGTCTCAGCATCCCAGACGACTGCGTTAAAACCGGTCTTGCCACCATGCAGGTGATTGACGCCATCGTTGGCATTGAGTTCATATTCGACACCATCAAGCGTGAACTTGCTGTCGGCGGTGCGGTTGGCAACGCGACCGATGATTGCACCGAAGTACGGCTTGTCCACTGCATTGAGATAGCGGTCGAGTTTCTTGTAACCCAGTGTGACGTCTTCAAGCTTGCCGTTACGGTCAGGCACCATGATGCTGGTGATGATCCCGCCGAAGTTGGTAATGCTCACGGACATCCCTGAAGCGTTGGTCAGCGTGAATAAACGAATATTGGAAAAGGCATCAAAGTCTGCAATCTGTGGCATGTGGTATTCCTTATCAATGAATCCACAGATTGTATCAAGACCTCAGCGTCCTGCTAGCAGCGTAAGTCTCACAGACCAGCGATCTGCTCATACATCGGTTCCAACGCGGTATAGAGATTGCTGTATTGCTTGTGATACTGCTGATACAACTTGGCAAGCTTGCGGTTGGGTTTGCGCTTTTCAGTCTCGGAAATGGCTTGTTTACAGGCTTGTTTGACGGATGACCAGACACCGGTGCCGACACCTGCAAGCAGTGCAACGCCGTATGCCGGACCTTCCTGAGCATTGATGGTGACCACGGGGGTGTTGTAGATGTCCGCCTGGAGTTGACGCCAGAAGTCACTGCGTGCCCCACCGCCGGAGAGACGGACGGACCTGGTTGGGATACCCATCTCCTGCATGATGTTCAAGGCATCGGCCATGCCGAAGGTCACGCCTTCAAGCAGACTGCGGATCATGGCATTGCGGTCATGACGGGCGGTCAAACCAATCCAGCCACCACGTGCATTGGGGTTGGCATAGGGACATCTTTCACCGGTGAGATAAGGCAGGAAAAACAGGCCTTCACTGCCGGGCTTGGCTTCTTGAGCTTGCTCGATCAGTAGCGAATAGGGATCGACTTTTTTCTTCTTGGCCATCGCGACTTCGACCTCTGCCATGTGATTGCGGAACCATTGGAAGCTGCCCCCTGCACTGAGCATGCACCCAAAGACGCACCATTCATTCTCGACTGCAGAGCACATGGTATGCACGCGACCGTCCTTGTCATACACAGGTTCGGACGCGTGGGCATACATCACGCCACTGGTCCCAAGTGTCGCTGAGACGATGCCTGCCTGGACGATGCCGTTACCGACTGCGCCCGCCGGTTGATCACCACTGCCACCGACGACGGGAATGTCTTTAACAAGTCCCATGGCTTTGGCAGCGTTGGCGGTGAGTTTGCCGGTGACAACGTGCGATTCATAACAGTCGGGCATGAGTGACGGATCAATGCCGAGTTTGCTCATCAGTCCCGTATGCCATTTGCGTTTTTTCACATCCAGTAACAGCGTCCCAGAAGCATCGCCGACTTCCGTTGCATACTCACCGGTCATGCACAGGCGGATGTAATCCTTGGGAAGCAAGATGTGTTTGGTCTTGTCGTAGACTTTGGGTTCATTCTCGCGGACCCAGAGAATTTTCGGTGCGGTAAAGCCGGTGAGTGCGGGATTACCGACCATGTTGATGAGTTTGCGTTTGCCGCCTGCCAGTTTGGTGATGGCATCGCATTGGGCTTGCGTGCGTTGGTCATTCCACAGTAGCGCAGGCCTCAGCGGCTTGGTGTCATCCGCCAGGAACACCGAGCCATGCATCTGCCCCGAGAGTCCGATGCCGGTGATGGCGCTGGGTTTGACTTTGGCTTGCTTGAGGACCGCTTTGGTGGCTTTGCAGGTTGCGTCCCACCACTGGATTGGAGACTGTTCAGACCAGCCGGGGTTGGGCGACTGGATGGTATGTTCCGCCATGGCGGTGGCAATGACCTTGCCAGCATGGTCACAGATAAGCGTCTTGGTCCCGGACGTGCCGATATCAATCCCGAGCAGATAAGCCATGGTGTTGTCTCCTATGTTGGCACATTGTAGTGAGTCGGAGCCATTTTGTCATTCAGTATTACAAATTCATTTTCAAGACCGTTTTTCACCGCAGAGGCGCAGAGGACGCAGAGTTAAGACAGGTTCAGATTGTTAATCTTGACTTATATCAGATCGGTTCACATCAGACGGTGTTCGTAGTCTCGGATTTTGAACAATAAAAATATTACATCGTTTTTCCTGTCTTAACTCTGCGTCCTCTGCGTCTCTGCGGTAGATAAAAAAATGTCTCAAACCAAAAACCGTACAATGTCAGCATGTTCCGATTCATTGCATGGCGATTGATTCAGCTGCCGGTGATTTTGCTGGTGATCTTTGGCGTGACGTTCACGTTGGCATGGTTACTGCCGGGCAATCCGCTGGAGAATCCGGATAAGCCAGTCAAGCCTCAGATCGCCGAAGCGATGCTCAAGCAGTACAACCTGGATAGTCCGTGGTCATTCCTGCGGAGTTACTCGGTGAATGTTTTGACCAAGGGTGATCTGGGACCATCGCTGGTTTACGAGGATCAGACGGTCAATCAGATCATCGGTAGCGGTTTACCCGTGAGTGTCCAGGTCGGCATCACGGCTTTGATCCTTGCCTTGATCATCGGTGTGGGGACGGGGTTGATCAGTGCGATGAAACCCGGGTCACTTTGGGATATGAGTTCACTGGGGATCGCGGTGATCGGGATCAGCCTGCCGACGTTTGTGACGGCATCGGTGTTGATGATCATTTTTGCGGGGATGCTCAAGTGGCTGCCGGTGCAGGGTTGGGATTCCTGGGAGCATATGGTTCTGCCTTCTCTTGCGCTGTGTGCCATGCCCGGTGCCTACATTGCCCGACTCACGCGTATGGGCTTGGCGGACGTGATGCAAAGTGACTTCATCCGCACCGCCCGCGCCAAGGGACTCTCAAAGAACAAGGCCTTGATCAAGCATGCGATGAAGGTGGCCTTCCTGCCGGTGTTAAGCTTTCTTGGCCCTGCCTCTGCCGCAACGATGACGGGTTCATTTGTGGTCGAAAAAGTCTTCAACCTGCCGGGCCTCGGCGTGCACTTCGTTGATGCGGTACGGAATAAAGATCAATTCCTGATCCTCGGCGTGGTGCTGGTCTTCTCAACCATGCTGGTGCTGATGAACCTGCTGGTGGATGTAGCCTACGCGTGGGTCGACCCGCGGATTGAATTGGTGAAGTGAATCACATGGCATTCAAGGCAGAATTAGCCACAGATGAACACAGATTAAAAATCAAAGACAATTATCGCGCCCGCTTCGCTTAAGACGCTGAGTTGGATCAAGCCTGAATTTTCTTGGCGGCTTGAGCGAAGCGAGTGTGATTTTTTTGTCTTGGTATCTGTGTTTATCTGTGTGCATCTGTGGCAAAACTGCCTTGATCACTTCGAGCAACACAACACCAGATAACTCACTTCAACCAACCGCCCATCGGCTCAACCTTGCGCTTGGCGGCAAAGACCACCATACCCAGGCCAAAGGCAAAGAGGACGAAGCTCAGCCATTGACCACGGGATAAACCAAGTGTCAGACCGATGCCATAGTCCGGCTCGCGGAAGAACTCGGCGATGACGCGGAAGACCGCATACAGCGTGCAGAACCAGCCCGAGACCACCAGCGGTTTGCGCGGTTTACGCCAGATGATCACGAGAATAAGCCACAGCAGTAAACCCTCAAGTAACGCCTGATAGATTTGTGACGGGTGGCGTGGGGTCACCCAATCGCGGGCAATCTCCACCGCCTTTTCATTGTGATTCTGAACCTGCTTGATGAACCAATGGACATAGTGATACATCCCCTGATTGACTACGTGATCCGGGGCAGGCAGTTCGCGGGAGACTTGCGTTAACAAACCATTATCCCACGTCTCCATTTCCTGCGGGAACTTCACTGCTAAAGCAAAGTCCGGGTCACAAGGTCGGCCATAGAGTTCACCGTTGATGAAGTTGGCAATGCGCCCGAAGAACACGCCGATCGGAGCCGTCATCGCGCACAGATCAAGTAGATGCGAGAGCGAATGTTTGCGGCGATAACTGTAATACCAACACGCGATGATCAACCCGATGATCCCGCCATGCGAGGCCATCCCCCCCTTGTTAATCGCAAGCACATCCCAGAACGGCATGGTATCCGTAAACCGAAACAACATGTCCGGACTGTAAAACAGCACATAACCCAGACGCCCCCCGACCACCAAACCGATCGCGGGCACGATCACGAAGTCCGCAGGTTCCTTGGGTTGCAGGCTTGAATGTCCGACGGAGACGATGCGCCGAATCTGCAGATAAGCAAGCAAAAAGCCCAACAGGTAAGACAGTCCGTACCAACGGATCGGCCCGTCTTCCCAGAGCATGATCGCGTACGGATCAATGTCGTGAACATAAGCAGCAAGCGTGTGGAGCATGATGGAAATTGTAGTGACTTTTGGGAAACCTGCTTAATTGAAACTCATGTCGTGCAACAACAACGTGCTTCTGCAGAATGTGCCCCAACTCAGAAGTTAAATTTGAGCTTCGCTCAATCCCGCGTTGGCACAACGCGGCTCGCCTGAGTTGAGGTGTTCGACCCGTGACTTACCGGCGACCACGACCTTTACGGTGTTTCTTCTTTTTGCTGCTACCGGCGCTGTCTTTCTTTTTCAGACGTTTGATGTTCATCGACTGCTGATGCGCTTCGCGAGCGCCCTTGGGTTGCTTGCGTTGCTTCTTGTCGGGTGTCGGAACATGCTTGGGTTTGTTGCCCCCCTTGTTCTCCACGATCACCAGATCAAGCATGCGTGCAGCCGGATCAACACGGGCGATGCGGATGACAAATTGATCACCGATGGCAATGACGCGGCCGGAGCGTTGGGCAACCAGTTGGCCGGTGTTGCGGTTCAAACGCCAGAGTTCACCGTGGCGCGACTTGCCACCACCGGGCAGATCAGCGGTGCGAATGAAGCCGTCAACGAGATACTTGTCGATCTGCATGAACACGCCGGAGTTGGTCACGCCGGTAACGGTGCCTTGGAAATCATCACCCAGGTGTTCAGCGAGTAATTGCAACACAAGGAAGTATCGCAGTTGGCGTTCAGCGGCTTCGGAGTTACGTTCGGTGGCAGAGCAGTGTTTGCCGATCTCACCGAGTTTGACTTCGTCGGGCACACGTTTGTCATCGAGCATGCCTTGGACGGTTTTCTTTTTGTTCTTGCCCCCATCACCATCGCCCTTGGCCTGGAGATACGCATCAATCGCACGGTGGACCACCAGGTCGGGATAACGTCGGATCGGGCTGGTAAAGTGCGTGTAATGTTCCGAAGCCAAAGCAAAGTGGCCGATGGGCATCGGTGCATATTCGGCTTTGGACAGCGTCTTGAGGACTGCAAAGTGGACAGCCTGTTCAGCAGGTTTACCACGTACGGAGTTAAGCAGTTCCTGCAATTCGCTGCGTGTCGGCTGAGATGGGATGTTGTAACCTGCAACGCGGGCAAACTGCCTGAGTTCATCAATATCAAACGAACTGGGATCAGGATGCACACGGCGGATCATGGGGATGTCCAAACCGTCAAACAACTCGGCGGTCACCTCGTTGGCTTCGACCATGAACATCTCAATGATGCGATGGGTGAAGGCATCGTCTTCACGTTGTGCATCAATCACACGACCCGAATCATCGTAGACCAGATCCACATCGGGTAAGCCCAACTCGATCATGCCACTGTCGCGACGGCGCTTGAGAATCAGCTTGGCCAACTCATCAAAAAGCTTGAGCGTGGGCATGGTCAACTTCGGATACTTCGGCTCGGTCTTGGCGTGCTTGACCGCTTCCTTGAGATCACTTTCGATTAACGCCTGGGCTTCGAGATACGTCAATCGCTTGTCCGATTGGATCACCGCATTACACACGCGAAAACCAAGACGTTTACCTTCTTCGTCATAGCGAATGATTGCGGTCTTGGTGAAGCGTGGCACGGCTTCCTGCAATGAGCAGACACCGTTGGACAACAACTCGGGCAACATCGGGATGACCTTACGCGGTAAATACGTGCTGTTACCGCGAAGGTACGCTTCGTCATCAAGCTTGGTCCCCATTGGCACGAAGTGACTCACGTCAGCAATGTGCACGCCCAACTCATAGACTGCCCCATCACCCTGCGGCGAATCAAACTTCGACAAACTGATCGCGTCGTCATAGTCCTTGGCGTCCGGCGGGTCGATGGTCAGCGTAAAGACATCACGCAAGTCTTCACGTGTTGCAGGCAGATTTTCAGGATCAAATGACTTGGCGGCTTCACGTGCCTGATCCATGACAGCTTTGTCGAACTTCTCCTCCAAACCAAACGCACGCATCACCGCTGTGGTTTCAACGTCCGGCTCACCGGTCTCACCAAGCACATCGACGATGACACCTTCAGCCAGGTAACGATCTGTCGGATACTGCGTCAGTTCGATGACGACCTTGTCGTTGGCGGTGGCATTCTTGGCGTGTGGGTCCCGGATGATCACCGGTTCGGAGAGTATCTTGCCATCAACTTTCACGAGCCATTGACTGCCTTGCTTGAAGAGACAGCCGACGTACTGTTTTTCGGAGCGTTGGATGATTTCGACAATACGACCGATGTAAGGCGACTTGCCATCACCGCGGCTGCGGCGTGGGATGACCTTGGCACGGACGCGGTCACCGGTCATGCTATCAAGCGTGTTGCCCTGCGGGATGAACAGATCACCATGCCCGGTGCGTTTATCGGGATCTGGTTGGAGAAAACCAAAACCGCGTTCGTTGAGTTTGAATGTGCCGGTGACTTCGCGTCCCATGGGAGGCAGGCAGATGCTGTTTGCTGCACCGTGGACGACCTGTCCAGAATCCAGCAGCTTGGTGACTGCTTCACGGAAGGTATCTTCGTCACTGGATTCAATCCCCAGCGCTTTAGCAAGGAGATGGACCTGTGTGGGTTGATAGCGTTGATCGGAGACATGTTCGAGAATTTGTTTTTCAAGCCGCTCTGACATAATGGATTGGGCCTTGTGTTTTAGCAGTTTCGTTGTCGTCATGGTACCCAAAACTGCCAGGCGATGTCAGGACCAATGGGCATGATGGGGAATAAACGTTATGCTGATTGGGATGGAAGCTGGCTTGATGATGTCTTGAGGATGTCGTGATCCCAGCATGAACTCGGCCTTATGCCTGAATCAAAACAACCGAATCAAGATTAGAAAATAATAAGGACACACCATGGCCACCAAGCAGGAAATCATCGATGCCGCCAAGAAACTGGGCAAGCTCATTGCCGAGAACTCGGTGGGTGAAAAACTCGAAGCCGCGATCAAGAAACTCGAAGAGGACATGGAAGCTCAGCGTGCCATGAATGACTATCAGCGTTTCATTCAGACATTGGCTGAGAAGGAAGCAGCGGGTAAGCCCATCGAAGTCGAAGAAAAGCAGAAGCTTCAAACACTGCAAAATGCGGTGGTGCACAGCTTGACACTGCAGCAGTTCCAGATGGCTCAGATGGACTATCTTGATCTGATGCGTGAAGTTGACCAGGTGATCAGCGCCCAATCCACGGGGCAACAGGCCGTCGCCGATGCCGCTCAGCCGGCGCCAGCGCAGTCTCCGCTGATTAACCCGAGTCTGTAAAGCATCATTGACACGCCCCCCGGAAGTGTCACAGCGATTTCAAACGACATTATAGAACGACTCTCATTTACTTTTGCCTTTATCCGTCACTCCCGCGAAGGCGGGAGTCCAGTGGAACCTGCAAAGCGTCAACAGAATGCCACTGGATTCCCGCCTTCGCGGGAATAACGAAACAATCGGTTCGTATCAATTCCCGGTTTCACGACATCACACAGACAATCACCACACCAATAAAAAACGCGTCGATGAATGCAGCATTCGTCGACGCGTTTTGTTTTTTCAAGTTGGTTTAATCTCAACGGGCGGTCGGCACAGCCAGATCACGCTGGGAGATGTTAAACGGTGCGCCCTGGAGCATGGTGCCCCATTCCGTCGAACGCAGATGCAATGTCATCCACGAACCGCTGCGAATATTCGGTGCCATGTCGTTCTGAGGCAGGCTGTTTTCTGACACCTTCATCGCACGGGTGCTGATCCAACGAAGAATCTGCTCTGAGAGCAGGATCATACTGGTGTACTGATTTTGCAGGGATTGATGCACGTGGCCCTGGTCGAGCGCTCGGCTGCAATGAAGCATGAACCTGAACGCGGCGCGGGCAAACTGCTTGGAGATCTGCAGCGGGATTTCCTGGCCGCCTGCCTGTTCGGTGACGATGTTCTTAAACAGAATTCTCATCGCATCGTAATCGGCCTTAAGCGTGATGGTCGGGTTGCCATGATGCACATTCACATGTTCGTTGAGTGCAAAGAGCATGGTGCTTCTGGCCTGGGGGATGGTCAACTGGCTCATGCTCCCGAGAATCTGCTCGATGACGACCTGATCCGGTTCATTGAAAAACACATTCTGTAATAGCGTCAGAATCATCACCTGCGATTGGTTATCGAGTTTGGCGCCGAGCTTGCCCGCAGCCTGGGCAGCCAGGTAACGGATCGCCGGATTGGTATCCCCAAGACCTGCCTGGACAATCGGAATGGCCGACTTGTCCGAAAGGTCCGCCAGACAGAGCATGGCATTGAAGCGAACAATCATGCGCTGCGATGCAATGAGTTTCTCAGGAATCTTGCCAATGAGTGTTGCCGAGTAAGCAGCCTTGAAGACCTCAGATGCTGAAGGATGTTTCAACGGTGTGACCAATTGATCACGTGCTGCTGAGACTTCCGGATCCTGGCTGGTGATCATTTTCTGAATCCAGAAGTTGGCATACTCATCAAGTTTGAGTTGTTGAGCGCCATCCAGGGTCGAAGGCGTTGAGATCAAAGCGGTGTCTAATTTGAGCTGTTGAGCGTTGGCACTGATGCCAGCAAAGACAACCGTTAAAACAGTGATGATCGCAGAGAACATTCGCAAGTTCATCAACGTGAACCTCCGTGCTAGGTAGGAGCAATTGGGGAAATCTAACAAAACCTTATCACTCAGTAGGTTTACTGTCAAACAACACAGCACCGCTAAATCCACATAACCCCTTACACCTCAAGTAGTAGAATCAAACCAGAAAGATCAGGACAACATTGCCCCGCCTTGCAGAAACAACTTTTGGTGGTATGCTTGGTGATTCGGCGTGGCGTTGGGGTGATTCACTGAGTTGCCCCGTTGCCACTGGCCTGATTTCGTTATCCCGCGGAGAGACTTATGTCCTGGTTATTGGCATGGCAGCCATACTTCAGCCCCAAAATGCGAATGACGGGGCGTGCGCATCAAACCAACAACCGTGTTCAGCGGGTGCCGGTGGAAAACGGTACGCTGGCACAGTTTGTTATCACCGATGATCAGAACGAAACCTTTGAAGTCGAACTGGCTCCAGGGGGCTCGGGCAATCGCGTGGCGGTCGGCTGTACCTGCGATCAATGCGAAGAAGCCGGCATGTGTGAACACATCTACGGCGCACTGGTCGAACTCTCTGAATATCCCGAAGGCCGTGATGACGATCACACACGCGTGGAAAATATCCGCCCGTCATCACCCAAGGCACGTAAGCGCGAACGCTCGAAAATCAACGTGATCACACGCACCGAACCGGTCTGGGCCACACGCCTAAGCCATCTGCGTGTCGGTTCACTCTCAGGTGATGCATCCCAATCGCATTTACCCGTGCAACGTCAGGTCTGTTACATCCTCCAACCCGAAGCGTCCTTCCGACATAACAGCGCGGTGATCGAACTGCGTTTCCGTCAGCCGACGCGCGACGGTTGGTCTGCCCCCAAGCAATTTAAAATCAGTGAACAGATCATTCACACCCTCACCGAACCTGAAGATAAGCAGCTTTGCTCGTTACTCATGGGTGGTTCGCACCCGGTGGAAGATGACTGGTCCAGCCGATCGTCATCCCGCGCGATCTCGCGGTCACAGTGTGTGTTCGTACTGCCCCAGGGTGGTCGCCAACTGCTGCTTGCAAGGATGATCCGAACCGGACGTTGTCTGCTGGCTGCCGAAGGTAACAATCTGCTTCCGCTGAGTTGGGATGCCGACGACCCTGATGTCATGCAGACGTCCTCACCGCGTCCGCCATGGGCGTTGTGGCTGGTGGGTAATCTTTCCGAAGACGAACAGAAAGTCGGCTTTGAGTTGGAACTGCGTCGCCAGGGACACACCATGCCTGCCGACAAGCCGGACCTGATTCTTTCTGGTCATGACGGGATTGTGGTCTACGACAACATGGTCGCCCCGTTTTATGATCACGGTGCGAGCCAGTGGATCAACCAGTATCGCGATGAACTGGGTCGCCACGAATCGGTTGAAAAACTCGAAGTACCCATGGATGACCTCTCGCGTTTCCTGGATCGACTTTACAAGTTGCCCCAGATTCCCGAAGTGGATTTGCCCGATGATGTCGGCTGGACCGAGCAGCGCATCCGCCCGGAACAGAACATCGAAATCTTCAGTCCCGCAGCGACCACGGAAAACTCCAAGCAACTCAAAGGCACACTCACCGCGCGCCCCTGGTTTGCCTATGGCAATGCCCGCGTGAACCCCTCGCAGCCCGGCCGCTTTGTCACCGACTCCCCCGCCCCGCCCCCACCTGCTGAGGAGTCCGACGAAGAGCAGAGCAGCGAAGAACAAAACGCGGAACAAAACACGGTTGACGAATCAAACAACAATGATGCATCAACGGAAAATCAGACCGTCGACGCAGCAACCGACGAAACGTCAACCGACACGCAACAGGACGAGCAGTCGCAGGACAACGCACCCGAATCTGACAACACTGATGATGATGCCAACGACACATTGACAACACAGAACCTTGTCCGTCGTGACATTCGGTTTGAACATGATTGCCTGGCATGGCTGTTGACCATCGGCATGAAGCAGAATCCGTCGAACCCCGGCGAACTGCTGAGTTTCCCCGCCAAAAGCCTGCCCAACATTGTCTCGGAACTGCTTGCACATGGTTGGGGTGTCACCGCCGACCAGCGCGTCGTCCGCCAATCCGGCCCCGCACGCCTGTCGGTCTCCTCGGGTATCGACTGGTTTGAACTGCGTGGCAGCGTCAAGTTCGAAACTGAAAACGGCACCGAAGAAATCGCCCTGCCCCAACTGCTCGCTGCAGCACGCACGGGTCGCACGATGATCCAACTCTCCGACGGATCACATGGCTTGCTTCCCGACGAATGGCTTAACGAACACGGCCTGCTGACCACCATCGGTGAGTTGCAGGACGATCACCTGCGATTCAAGTCCAACCAGGCTGCGATCCTCGACGGCTTGCTGCGTAAGCAGGAACTCGTGAGTGTCGACGAAGCCTTTGCACAGGCCCGCCAGAAACTCCGTGAGTTTGATGGCATCAAGCCCCTGGAGACAACCGAAAACTTCCACGGTGAGCTTCGCCCCTACCAGGCTGAAGCGCTGGGTTGGTTCGACTTCCTTCGCCAATTCGGCATGGGCGGTATTCTTGCTGACGACATGGGTCTGGGTAAAACCGTCCAGGTGTTGGCATTGCTTGCTTCGCGCGTCTGGCTTCGCAAGCAACAGGAACAAGCCAGTGGAATCCCCAAGCAACCGGTGCTCATCGTTGCCCCGCGATCCGTGGTGTTTAACTGGATTGATGAAGCTGAGCGTTTCACGCCGGAACTTCGCGTGCTTGCTTATGCCGGTAACGAACGTGAAAAACTCCGTGAACAATTCAAGGATCACGACCTGATCGTCACCAGCTTTGGTTTGATGCGCCGGGATATTACCGAACTGCGCAACTGCCCGTTTGATTACGTGGTCCTCGACGAAGCGCAGGCGATCAAGAATCCGTCGAGCCAGTCCGCCAAGGCTGCGCGTCTGCTCAACACGCAACACCGCCTTGCCTTGACCGGTACGCCCGTGGAAAACCACCTGGGTGATCTGTGGTCCATCTTCGAATTCCTCAACCCTGGCTTCCTGGGTTCGTCGCTTCGCTTTGGCCAACTGGTCCGTGGTGACACCGGTTCAAAATCTGCTGCCAAGCCGACGATGAGTAACCGCGGTGTCGAGAAACCCAAGACGAATGTGGCCAACCAGATTGCCGACGCGCTTCGCCCGTTTATTCTCCGCCGAACCAAAAAGCAGGTGCTCAAGGATTTGCCGGACAAGACCGAACAGACGATCGTCTGCGAAATGGAGCCGCAGCAGCGCAAGCTCTACGACGAGCTTCGTCTGCATTACCGCAACTCACTGCTGGGTTCCAAGAGCGGCCTGCCCACCGATGGCAGCGAAGGTTCAACTCCTGCGTCCGGTGGTGGTTCAGCGATGATGGTGCTCGAAGCCCTGCTGCGTTTGCGTCAGGCATCCTGTCACCCGGGTCTGATCGACCCCAACCGTCGCGGCGAGCCGTCCGCCAAACTCGAAGCACTCATCGAAATGGTGCTCGAACTGGCTGAAGAAGGTCACAAGGCATTGATCTTCAGTCAATTCGTGGAAATGCTTTCCATCGTCCGCAGTCGCCTGGAAGAACATGGCATTGTCTATGAGTATCTTGATGGCCAGACCCGTGACCGCAAACGTCGCGTCCAGCGTTTCCAGGATGATCCGGATTGTCCCGTCTTCCTCATCAGTCTCAAGGCCGGTGGTCTGGGTCTGAATCTCACGGCTGCAGAATATGTGTTTATTCTCGACCCGTGGTGGAATCCTGCTGTCGAACAGCAGGCCATCGACCGGACACACCGTATCGGTCAGACACGTCACGTGTTTGCTTATCGCATGATCTGTCAGAACACCGTGGAACAGCGCATCGCCGAATTGCAGGACCGCAAACGTCAATTGGCGGACGCCATTGTCGGTGGCGATCAATCACCGTTGCGTAATCTCTCGCGTGAGGATCTGGAACGTCTTCTGAGTTAATCGTCTAAAACAAACACGAGGCGAATTGCCGCCTGATCTGAAGGGACTTAAAATTGTCGGCCATGAAACACACCTCGATGATATGCGTCCTGACGGGTTGCCTGCTCACTGCTGTGGGTTGTCAGTCCAACAACAAATCCGCCAAGGTTGAAGGTTCAACCAAGCCTGCCAAGACTCAGCCGGTGAAGCTGTCGACGTCGGACTTCGTGCAAACCGAAGGCGAACAGGCCAGTGCGCCGGTCACCAATCCAACGATTGTGCAGGAAGCAACCAATGACGATGAGCAAACGCTCAACACGTCCAAAGCCGAAGCCGCGACGTTCTTTGTTGCAGGCATGGTTGGCCAAGTCAACGGCCGCGCGATTTATGCTCGGAGCATTTTCAAGGATGTCCACGAACGTTTAACCGACCTTGGCACCCGCCTGCCTGCCCCACAATTCCGTCAGCAAGCCAGTGCCATGCTCCAGGGACGACTCAAGCAGATCGTCATGGATGCCTTGATTCTCGGTGAAGCGGAAAACCAACTCACTGAGCAAAACCAGATGGGGCTGCTGCATTATCTCAAGGAATTTCGAAAAGAACTCATCCGAGAAGAAGGCATCGGTTCAGCAGAACGAGCCAACCTGGAAAGTCTTCGCAGAACCGGCATGACCTTGGAACAGCGCGTCAGTGAAAAGCGCAACCAGGTCGTCGTTCAGAACTATCTCAAAGCCAAACTCTGGCCGAAGATCAATGTCAGCCGCAAGGACATCGAACGCTATTACCGCGATCACTATGAGGACTTTAACCCCCCCGCCGGCCGCACGATTCACATGATCAGGACGCATGATGACAACGTGGCCAACCAGATCGACAAGGAACTTCAAAAGGGTCGCAGCTTTCTGGACATCGCCGGCGACAACGTGCTTAACCCGCGTGACTGGGAAAAGAAGGGACTGTTTGGCAAAGGTATCAAAGGCAAGCCCTTTGGTAACGACGCACTCAACGAAGCTACACTCAGGCTCGGTGCTGGCGAACACTCCCCACGTATGAAAGTCGGCTCGATGTACACATGGGTCTACGTCGACACCATCAGCCAGGGAGAGTCCAAATCCCTTAAGGAAGTCCAATTGGATATCGAACGCATCCTCAAGCAGCAGCAATACAACCGCTACACCGAGGAATACCAGAAGCGACTTCTGGACGAAGGCAGCTACAACGATCTGGTTGAAATGCACAATCGCCTGCTGAATATCTGCATGAGTGTCTACGCAGGCCAGTCATGATCCGGCAACTTTGGCGAAAACTCACACAACGCAAGCCCCGATCCATCGGTCAACGTGGTGAGCAACTTGCTGCGGATCATCTCAAACAAAACGGCTATCGGATTCTCGAACGCAATCTCAACACCAAACAAGGTGAGCTCGATATCGTCGCGCTCACAGCGGACCAGAAAACCGTGGTGTTCGTGGAAGTCAAAACTTCAGTCGAAACAGACGCCTATCATCTGCCTGAGTTCCGCGTGGATCACCGTAAACAACGCCAACTCGTGAAGCTTGCAGGCTACTGGTGTCGCCGCGCGAAACTCGAAAATCTGATGATCCGTTTTGATGTCATCGGCGTGAGTTTACCCAACGGAAAAGAACCACAGATTCGACACATCAAAGGTGCGTTTGAATCACACGTGTAAAAAATGATACCACCTTCAAACAAGACAACATCGTAGCGACCACTGAACCGGCAATAGATACAGCATCACAAGGCGTATCTTGCTGCATCACCGATCAATTGCATGATATTGATTCAGACTGCGGTTGATTAGATTTCATTGCCTGGTGTGGCTGGTTGATCTTCCTGAGTCTTGTTTTCCTTTTCCTTGGCAGCCTGGTTGATCAATAGCAAAGTGGGTATCGCCAAAGCCAGCAACTCAAAATAAAACCAGGGAGTACGGACTGAGACAATGGGCATCATTGCGCCCATGGCCTGCCCCATCGATTGAGCCATGGCATTACCCATCTCCTCCTGGGCTTGCTGCATCTGAGGTGTCAGTGTAACTTCTGGATTGCCGTCCTCTGTCTCAGTGGGCTGGGCCTCAGGAAGTTGGAAACCTTCCGTCTGGTTCTGCGTGTCCTTGGCAGCATTCATCATCTCCTGCCGTGATTTTTCAATTGACCTGTCTACCGGGAATCCCATCAATGCCTGTATCCCGATGATGATCAGCGCGGACATGGCAAAGAGCCCGGGGTTGAGTGATGTTTCTTTACCGGCAAAGAGTGCCAAACCAGCCACAATCGTACCAACGAGAACCATTAAACCGGCAATGGCCAAACCGTAAGCCATACCAACTTCCGAATCCTGTGGTCCATCCATCTCACCGTTTTGCGCGAGTTGTTTGAGTTCTGGTGCAAGGGACATCCCGCCATAAATCGCCTGTACACCACTTTGCCGTGCAATGTTCCGACCACTGCATTGGATATTGGTCCAGGGAAGTGCAAACAGAATCAAAGCACCGAGTAAGGTTGTAAAGTTGATTTTGGCCAAGTTGTCTTTCATGTACATGCGTCTCCGAAAAGGTGTGATAAAGCTGTGGACATACGAAGTGGGACTGGTTCAAACATCGCCGTCAAATCCCCGGTCATATCAATGTGCAGTATTGGGTCAATCAATCAGGATATGAATCCCCCCCGACAAATATATGACGTGCTCATGCTACCTTTCCCTGGACACGGGTTCAATAAAAAAACACCAGAATATCTAGACATTCTGGTGTTCATGAAATATTTATGACTTGCAGGAAAAACTATTTCTTGCGATACATCGATGCACCAATGCGGGTGAACTTTTTGAGTTGTGGCCCCTGGATACTCTCAGCATGGCCGATCATAAACAGGCCACCGGGTTTGAGGAGTCGCAGAACCTGATCGGTGATCTTACTGCGAACGTGATTGTCGAAATAGATCATCACATTACGACAGAAAATGGCGTCCATCGGTCCCTTCATGGCGTAGGGTGCTTCGGTCAGATTCAATCGGGCAAAGGTGATCATGCGACGTAAGTCGGGACTGACCTGCTGCATGCCGGTGGAGCGATCGAGTTTGAAATAGCGATTGCGTTCCTCAACAGGAATCGGCTTGATCGCTTCTGTGGGATATTGACCGATTTTGCAGATGGAGAGCATCTTGGTGGAGATGTCGGTTGCAAGGATTTTGGCATCCACTTCATTGTGACCAGCCAGGTTCAAGGCACGGCGGATCACGATGGCCAGGGTGTAGGGTTCCTGTCCTGATGAACTGGCAGCAGACCAGATACGCAGGCGTTTCTGGCCGGCGCGGGCCCACTGATCGACCGCTTTCTGGAGTTCTTCAAAGTGATGTGGTTCGCGGAAAAAGGCTGTCACATTGGTAGAGACAACATTGATCAATTCGACCCATTCATCTTCCTGGGCCTCATTGACCAGAAAATCAAGGTAGTCGGCAAAGCTGCTGAGCGACAGATCACGCAGACGTTTGCGGATACGGGCACTGAGCATGGTCCGCTTGGTATCGCGTAAGGTGATGCCACAGCGATCGTAGATCATGGAACGTAACTTGTTGAACGTGGTCGTATCCATGGGACCACTGTCCTGATGCAAACCCAATCCCGCTTGTATTGCCATCGTAAAAAACTCCAGGTTATGGGAAACCGGCTGCGACCTTTTCAGATCACAGCCGGTTGGTTTATGAATGTTTTTCAGTTTGATTCATGGTTGATTTAGAACTCAGAGAAATCGTCATCGTCATCCAGTGGGATCACCTGCTGCGCTTGTGCCTTGGCCGGTTGATTTTGCTTACGCGGTACTGACCTGGACTGACGGGAAACCGTTTGTGTCTTCACCGGTTTGACTTTTGTTTGAGCACGATGATTACTGCTGCCTTCACCAAAGACGGTAGCCATCAATTCGTTGACCATGCAGTTCAGATCCTCGGCCTGGGCGCTGAGTTCCTGGCTGGCAGCGGCGGACTCTTCACTGCTGGCGGCATTGGCCTGCGTGACCTGGTCCATCTGTCCCACAGCCTTTGTGATCTGATCGATGCCATCAGCCTGCTCGGAACTGGCGGAGGAGACCTGGTTGATCAGCTGAGTCACACGCGAAACGGCATCATCAATCTGTGACAGTGAGGCTTCGGCTTCACCGGCCACATCCACACCTTGATCGGCATTGCGACAGGCGTCTTCGATTAACTGGGCAGTTGACTTGGAGGCTTCGGCACTGCGCTGTGCAAGGCTGCGGACTTCTTCAGCAACCACGGCGAATCCCTTGCCAGCTTCACCGGCGCGGGCAGCTTCGACAGCGGCATTCAATGCAAGCAGGTTCGTCTGGAAGGCGATCTCATCAATCGTCTTGAGAATGCTCGCAGTCTGATCGGAAGAATTCTTGATCTTGCTAATCGTCTGCGTCAATCGCTTCATCGCTTCATTGCCTTTGACCGACACTTGGCGAGCTTCCTCTGCCATGCTGTTTGCTTCCTGGGCATTTTGAGCATTCTGACGGACGGTGGCATTCATCTGTTCAAGTGAAGCACTGGTTTCTTCAAGACTCGATGCCTGTTCCGAAGCACCTTCTGCCATGGCCTGACTGGAGCCGGAGACCTGACCGGATGCCTGGGAAACCTGGTCTGCACCGCTTTCCATGCGGTCGATGATCCGACGCAGGGGCAAGCCCAGAACGCGATGGGTCAAGCCGATCAAACTGATGACAGCCAAAGTCAGCAAACCAATCATCCAAAGCGCACTGGACTTGGTGAAGCTTGCCACCTGACTGTCAACCAGGGACATGGGCATCGCCACTTCAAAAGCACCATGCATATCACCGACCTTCCAACCTTCCATGGGAAAGCCCAGCACGTCAAGTCCGTCCTGATCCGGATCGTACTTGCCTCGCGGCTGACCATGACAGGTCATGCAGTCTTCAGTGAGTTTGATGGAACGGAAGTAGTGCAGCGTATTGCTTGCCTTATCAATGCGGTAGACGGCTTCGTCGCCACCCTTCTTGACCTGATCTTCAAGATCCTGAAGCAGTTTTTCACGGAACGAGCCGGGCTGCGGTTCATTGGCTTTGTTACGGGCTTCAAAAGAGAGCACTTTAAAGTCCAAACCTTCACGTTTGGCGGCCTTTTCAGCAGCCAACCAACCGGCAACAACCGGGATGGACTGGAACGCGTTGGTGGCTTTGTAGTCACCTTTGTTCTTGCGGACCGTTTCCATCTCCTGAATGATGGATTTGTTGTCGAAGAGATTAAGGTTATTCATCTTGGCAACATGATTCTTGGTTTCATCAGCCACAGCGGTGAATGATGCAGCACGTTCTGCCATGGCATCCGTGATATTATCACGATACTTGCTGATGAACACGTAATTGATGACGACTGCAACCAGCAGCATCAATACAATCACGGTCAAAACAATTTTTGTTGTGACACCCATTGATTTGAAAAGTTGAATCATGACTGAATCCTGTTCTATACGACTCGTTAATATTTTAGAGTCAGGCGGTGCGTTCTGACCGTCCACACGGTCATGTCTTGGAATGGGTCGTGTCACCTTTCGATGACACGACCGCGGGTTGTTATTTTCAGAAATCACTGAGGTCATCATCGTCATCCAGTGGAATCACACTGGATGCATGAGACTTGGCGTTTGAATGCGAAGCTGCAACTTTCTTGGGCATGGGGACAGGTGACTTGGTCACTTTGGCAGGTGTTGAACGCATGCTGCGATTGAGCTTGCGCTGGCCCATCACCATGCCGACCAATTCATCGACCATGCTGTTGAGTTCTTCGGCCTGGGCGCTGAGTTCTTCACTGGCAGCAGCAGACTCTTCGGAGTTGGCAGCATTGGCCTGGGTGACCTGATCCATCTGGCTGACCGCCTTGGTCACCTGATCAATACCATCAGCCTGCTCGTTGCTGGCAGAGGAAACTTCGTTGATCAGTTCGGTCACCTTGGTCACTGCTGCATCAATCTGTGTCAGTGCGGCTTCGGCTTCACCGGCCACATCCACACCCTGATCGGCATTGCGACAGGCGTCTTCAATCAACTGGGCAGTTGACTTGGAGGCTTCGGCACTGCGCTGTGCAAGGCTGCGGACTTCTTCAGCAACCACTGCGAATCCCTTGCCAGCTTCACCGGCGCGGGCAGCTTCGACAGCGGCATTCAATGCAAGCAGGTTCGTCTGGAAGGCGATCTCATCAATCGTCTTGAGAATGCTCGCAGTCTGATCGGAAGAATTCTTGATCTTGCTGATTGTCTGAGTCAATCGTTTCATCGCTTCGTTACCCTTGACGGACATGCTGCGTGCCTCTTCAGCCATACTGTTTGCAGACTGGGCGTTTTGAGCATTCTGACGGACGGTGGCATTCATCTCTTCCAGCGAAGCACTGGTTTCTTCAAGACTCGATGCCTGTTCCGAAGCACCTTCTGCCATCGATTGGCTGGAGCTTGAAACCTGATCGGATGCCTGGGAAACCTGGGATGCACCGTTTTCCATACCATCAATGATTCGACGCAGCGGACGAATAATGCCCGAGGCGATGATGAAGGCCAGGACCGTACCGATGATGATGGTGAGAATGGCACCAGTCGAAGTCAGGACAGAAGAGGAGTTGATTTGAGCAAGCATTTTTTGCTGTTGGCCATCACCGAGATTGCGACATTCGTCAACAAAGTCCTTGACCGCTGCCACAAGACGCCCTTCGGACGTATTCTTTTCGCCCATCAGATCGCCCCAGTGATCGACTGATTTCTGATAGTCAACCGCCAGTTTTTTCAGATCTTCAACGGTTTTCTTGTCACGGGGATCAAAGAGTTTACCAAGCAGTCCATCACACATTTCCAGAATCTTTGCCACGGATTCGTGGTTTTTATCCAGGTAAGTTGTATCCCGGCGCATCATAAAATTCATTTCATGGCGACGGGCGATACCAGCCTGAACAATCAGGTCGCCAGCCGTATCCGAAGTCCACTGCTTGCGCTGTTCTTCTGCAAGCAAAGTCTTCTTCATTTCAACCAGCTCTTTCTGCTGCTCTGCTTGAAATGCATCACATTGCGAAAAGAAGATATTGGAATGTTCAATCATATTCGCTTCGGTTTGGCTCTTACTATCAAACAGCGCTGCCCACTTCTTGAAATGCTGTTCGTATTGTTGCAGATCGTCTGTCAATTCCTTGACACGATTGCGGTCGACTTCCTGTTTGAGAGAATCCAGGAGCTTCGTGCATTGATCGTTGAGTCGTGCAACCGTCTGTAGAAGCTGCTTGTTGGTTGCCTCATCCTGCTCGGCCATGTAATCCTTTTCAAGGATACGACATTCCTTGGCCAATTGGATCATGCTTTCAGCCATCTGCACCTGGGTTAACTTGGTCTGAATCACCTGTTGTTGGACTTGCCCGGATTTGACCAGTTCGGTAATCTCGGCCGCTTGCTCATTGGCCAGTTTTTCGCAATCGTCCTGGAACTCATCGGCAATGGCATCAAGTTCTTTGCTCAATTTGTCCTGGGCACTGTCAAACTCCTGCCAGGTACCGAAACCCTGCTTATACTTCATGGCATGGGTCTTGAGTTCAGTGATCAACTGCTGGTCCTTGGGATCATTCAGGACGGCGATCAGTCTATCAGCAGCATCTGCAATCTGTTTGACGGTCTTATCGTTCTGCTGAATGTATTGTGCCTCGTTGGTCTGCATATACTTGATGACTTCGACCCGACAAGTCTTGGAAAGCGTCCGTAATTCAGCAGCCAGTTCCACAGAGAGAAGTTTGTCTTCCTGGTCCTTGCGAGACTTGGTTTTGAGCTGAGCCAATTCGGCTTTCTCTTCTGCTCCCAACTCATCACACTTGGTGATGAAGTTCTGGGCCAGGGTAGCCATGCGTTCTTCGGCCTGAGACTGTTGGTTGTCGAGATTGACCCAATTCGCCAGAGCATCCTGATACTTCTTGGCTTGATCTTTGGCCTGCATGATGCCTGCGCGGTCAGCTGGGTCCTTGAATTTATCGTGAGTGATCTGAATCTGATCATAGATTTCTTTAACCGTCTTGGCGTTTTCGTCCAAGTCCGCCTGCTGGCCACGTCGCATGTAAACCAGATTCAGAATACGAGCATCTTTGGCCTTGTTCACCAGGCGGTTGGTGTCACTGGCTTTGTCCGAGATTTGCTGAATTTTGTCGACGGCATTAAAGCCGATGTATCCCAAAGTACCGGTGAGAAACAGGACAACTGCAAAGCCTGATGCGATTTTCTTTCCTACAGTCATTTTTCCAAACATGATGATAGTTCCCTTAACGGAAGTAGTTGATTGATTGATTGTCCCAAACGTTATGCTGCGGCCGCAGGCGTGTTACCTGCACTATTGCCAGCAGTCTTGACGAGTTCATTTAAATCCATTGCTGAAAGGACGCGTTGAATGTCGAGTAACATGACCACACGCTGACTGATCTTGGCCACGCCACAGATGTAGTTCATGCTCATATCCGCACCGATACTCGGCAGGTTGTCGATCTGGTCTTCCTGAATGTCGAGTACTTCATCGACCTCATCAACCAGGATGCCAATCTGAATGACCTGATCGTCGTAGTTCATTTCCACGACAATGATGCAAGTGACTTCGGTGTCTTCCTGGGCCTTCATGCCAAACTTCTGACGCAAGTCGACCACGGGAATAATCCGACCACGAAGGTTGATCACACCGCGGACATACTCAGGCGTTCTGGGGACATGCGTGATGTCCATGAGCCCGATGATTTCACGGACCGCAAGCAGCGAGACACCGTACTGTTCCTGGCTCAGATGAAACGTCAGATACTTTCCGACCAGGTCACGAACGTTGGTTTGAGTGATTGTTTTTTCCTGTTCCGACATGTTGCCCTCCCTGTCAATGGGCTTGGCGTTGAACGCCTTGAATGGTTGAACTGATTGGTATCTTGAAATACAAAACGAATTTAGTAGTCGTCATGACAAGACAAGCCCCGGTCTGCACCCATGCAGTCGGGGTTAATCAAGATCTATTTGAAACAAGTCTCCAAGTGTTTTTTCAAAAAAATGCATCGGCACATGCCACCGGTCAATCTCCGTAGATCAGAGACTGCTCCCTAAAGTGTCCATGCCCGGAACACCCGCCGAAATAGTTCATCGGTTTTAATGTAGAGTTACTTAATATTGTCGATCTTGTTTTTCAAGATTGAGATATCAGACGTTGATCATGACGTAAAAATTTTGGTTACAATACAGATCAACGCAGCGCTCGTAGCTCAGTTGGATAGAGCAGCGCTTTCCTAAAGCGCAGGTCACAGGTTCGAACCCTGTCGGGCGTATTATCCTTTTACCGGTCTTTAAGTTGATACAATCTTCAACGCTCCCAATAGACAAAGCCGCGTTTGTATCGGACATCCATGATGTACCGTGCATACAGGCGTTCCCAAGCTCTGGGTAACTGAAACCTGCCACGCATTTGAATCATTGCAGCAGCAAGTGTCGCAAAAATTCGGTTGTGTTTATCTGCGCCTAAAAACTTGAATGATTGTGCTGTCCAATCAGCTAAAAGTTGGTTATCTGGATCAAGTTCATCCACGATTGGGCCGATTCATGCTTCATGGGTATGCCAGGGAGCTTCCAATGAATGATAAACCGCTTGTTTTAATTGCAGATGACGATCCGGATATGATTAACCAGATGAAGCTGGTGTTTAAACCCGTGATGGATCAGGTTCAGTTGATCGTAGCGTCCAACGGGGTGGAAGCCGTCAGAAAGTGCGGCTCGGAAAAACCGGATCTGCTTTTACTGGATCATGGCATGCCGGGCCTGGATGGTTTTACGGCATGTCAGATGATTCGGAATATGAACCCCGATCACGAAATGGATATCTGGTTTATTACCGGGCTGGTAGATGAAGACGACATGCCGTTGGCGATGGAAGTGGGCGCAGATTGCCTGATTCAAAAGCCGATTAATATCTCCCACCTACGTCACATGCTCGTTACACATCTTGGTTTGGAAATGCCGGAAGAAGCATCCAGTGTGATTGATCTGACGGACGATGATGATCACGAAGCGTCCGATGCTGCCTGAGTCCATTCGCTGCAGGTTTGCATCTCAATCTTCAATCTGATCCCCATTCACACGAATCTGAGCGTTGTGCTCATTGCACGCGATCCACATGGCAGAGTAGCATATGCGTTTTGCATTGGCTGGCGGATGTTGGCCTCTTTGTGGATGAGCATCGGTGTCGAACCTGACTGAAAAACCCAATCAACGTCGCTGGCAGGAGATGATTTTCCTGGCCATGCTTGCGGCTTGCCCACCACTTTCGACGGATATGTATCTGCCGGCCATCCCCACGATTGCTCAGACCTGGCAAGTGGCGTTGAGTACGGTGAACCTGTCACTGGTGCTGTGGTTTGTCGGCTTCAGTGTTGCGTTACTGATCAGTGGACCGTTATCAGACCGACATGGTCGCAAGCCGGTGCTCATGGGCGGGCTGGTGCTCTTTACCCTTGCATCATTGGGTAGCGCGCTGAGTTTGAATGTGGCCATGCTCATTACCTGCCGCATTCTCCAGGGGATTGGTGCAGGCGGGCCCTCGGCAATGTGCCTTGCGATTTGCCGGGATCGGTATGAAGGTCTTGAACGCAAAAAGGTGCTGGCGACGGTGAGTGTGTTACTGACTTTGGCGCCGATGCTCTCACCCTCCATCGGCACGCTGATGCTCAGCCAATTTCAATGGCAAGCCATCTTCATACTCCAGGCAGGATTTGGCGTGCTGCTCATCGTCCTGAGTCTCTTCCAACGTGAATCGGCTACACAGCGCATCGACACCCCCCTGCTCAAACTGCTGGGTCGGTATGGCAAGCTCATGGGCAATCGCAACTACATCCGAAGCACCATCGCATTGGGCATTCTCATCGGCCCATATCTTGGCTATGTCGCCATCGCCCCCATTGTCTATATCAATCTCTATGGACTTTCCGAAGGCTGGTTCAGCTTTTTCTTTGCCTTCAATGCAATCCTGTACATGACGGGTGCCATGGGCAGCACGCGCATCAGCCATCATGTTGGCGATCACCGCCTGCTTACCGCCTGCATCCTCGGCACGGTGATCGGTGGCATTGGCATCATCAGCGTCGGACACCTATCTCCATGGGCTTTTGCATTGACGATGGGCTTGATTACCTGTTGCTTTGGGATGACCCGACCCATCAGTCAGCACATCATTCTCGAACAGGTTCAAACCGATGTCGGGGCAGCATCGTCCATGCTCGTGTTTTTCCAGTTCATCGTCGGGGCCATCTGCATGACCCTGGCAGGACTGGCGTGGCCATCACCAATCATGGCGTTCGGCATCATGGCGGTGAGTTTTGCAACCGTGGTGATTTTCTTTTGGCTGATGATCAAAAAGCAACTGCTCAATCACGAAAACCTTGAACCGGAAACCCCGGAACCGCCGGAAATTGAGGCGTGTTAATCCTGCTGATCTTGAGGCAATTGATCTTTCAACCGATCTAAAATAATGGGGATGGCAGGCGGCTGTTTGGTTGTGCTGATCACTGGAATCGTCCGCAGCATTGAACGGTGATTGGCTTGAACAACCACTTCATCTGTGACGCCTTCCAAATGGGCAGATGCCATGGAAACACAACCGTCACCAATCCCGTTGGTCAATTGCTCGATGGCTTTGCTGAACTTCTGATCGTTCTGACCGCCATTGAGCAAATCCGCACATTTGGTTTCAAAGTCGCGAACTTCATTCATATCAACGGGGCTGGCATTGCCAACGATGCAGGTGATGGTCAAGTCCTTGGGATTGGGGCGTGCATTGAGCGTAGAGAGAAATTCACTGTTGGGTAGCAGGTCAATTTTCGCTTCGCCTGCACCATCAAACACAGCACCGAATAACACACCATCACCTGAAAACGCACGAACGATTTGGTCACGAATTTCGCCGACGAACTGGAAGCGGGCAAGCGGGGAACCGTGATGTGGCGTCCCCACGGTGATCAAACGTTTGGCTTGCGGATAGCCGGTGTATTTGGCGTTGGTCAACACTTCACGACTGACCAACCCGCCCATGCTGTGTGCAACCAGACTCATGGTTTTGACACCCGACGCAGGCAACTTGGCAAGATGCTCTGCAAAGAGATTCGCACTGTCGGTGATCGATTGATCATTGGGATAAACAAAAACGAGAACGGTGTGCCCTGCCTGCTGTAATGCGGGAATGAGTTCGTCCCAGATGTCCCCCGGTTCATCCAGACCATGCACCAGGATCACCACGCGATCCATCTGGAATGCATTGGGTAACGGTGCGAGAACACCTTCAGGGCGCAATGACCACAAGCCGTTTTGAGCATAGGCCTGACTTGCCAGATCAGGGAACCAGTTTTCCATTTTCCCCCTGAATTCATGGCGAATCTGCTTGTTTTTCTGACGCATGGCAAGACGATCCACACGCATGACCAACAGCGCATCGGTTGTCTCAAACGACACCACGCCATCGGTCAGTTCCCCCAGTGTTTCAAGCTTGAGTTCACCGATCGGTCCTGTCACCGGGATCTTCATCTCCGCGCAGCGACGTCGGACCATCTGGCTTTGAATGTCCAGCCAATCGAATAACTGCCCAAGTAATTCACCGAGATTCACATCGCCTGAATCCAATGGCAAACGGACTTCACTCACCAACGGGTTGTCACTTGGGGGTGTCGTCGGTTGCGCCTGAAGAGCAAACGTTGTTACGAACATCACACAAATGGTTAACCATTTCGTGATGGCTTTGAATTGTTGCATGTCATTACCTGTTGTCTGAAAACTTGCCTGCTGACACAATCGGTCAGCAGCGTCACCCGTGAATTGTCAACGTACTATCATACCGTAATCAAGTCGCAGCCGATGCATCAGACATATCGATGACCTGTAAAACACGGTGATGAATCGCGAGCTTTGCAGGTGTGTCCCCCAGTAAATCGCCATCCATCTGAACTGCTACAGGCCCGCGCGACACCAATTCCAGTTCACGAGATTGCCCCATGATCACATGCCTATGATTGATGTGTCGCCCCATCTTCACCAGCAACAACAATCGCAACAGATTCAACCGACCTTGCTTTTTCCAAACCAACCAATGCAGTAAACCATCATCAACCTTCGCATCAGGCACGAAGTTCAACCCTGTCGCATAACGGTTGACATTGAAGACCAGAACTTCATAGCCATCGTGTTGCTTCCCATCTGCAATCAAACTCAACCGGGGGAAACGATACCGCCAGATCGACTTGAACGTCGGCTTGGCATAACTGTGATGCTTCACGCGACGTTGACCATCAGGCGTACGCCGCCACTGCGTCACACGCTTGACTACATCCGCATCCAACCCACACGAAACCATGATCGTAAACGGCTGACCATTAACCAGCCCAAGATCCATCGGCCGAGTCTTCCCCATTGCTACTGCCTGTGCAATGCGGTCCTCACCGAGCGTAAAACCCAATTCCTTGGCCAGCAAATTCTCATTGCCCAAAGGCAAAATCGCGACCGGCAAATCGTGACACAACCCCGTCACTCCTGCCACCGTCCCATCGCCTCCCGCAATTACCAGGCAACGACAGTTCGCTTTCCAATCCGCGTCTGCCAGACATTGCGCCCGTGCTTTGAGATCCCACACAGTTTGGGTCGGGATGTCATGTTGATGCAGTGCATTAATCAGTCGTTCGACGCGCGCACGGTTGTCCTTCGCCCCGCTGTAAGGATTACCCATAATGGCCACGATTGGCTGTGAACTACCCTGCGATTCAGACATGTGCAGGATTGTACAAACTGCATGTGCTTGTGGTTGCTGATGATCGGAATGAAATGCAGATTCGGATGAAATCAACGATTTTCTAAAAGTCCGGCCAAGTGGGTTGCAAGGCGATGAGAATGATGTATGATGTGTGACTCACATATGGATTGCGGGGTAGAGCAGCCTGGTAGCTCGTCGGGCTCATAACCCGGAGGTCGTTGGTTCGAATCCAGCCCCCGCTATTTTTTGACTCAATAGAGTCGGGTAAAGGCTGATCTTAACTTCTTGCAAGTTTGGATCAGCCTTTATTCTTTTCACGTAATTGGCGATTAACGCTCGCTTTTCCTCTACCATCGCAGCCTGCAAGACCTCTTCCAAGCGGTCGAACTCGGCGCTGATACGCTTGCGGATAATGTCCGCTGACGGCAGTTGCGGCAGGTCAACCATGCACTCCCTGAGCTGGGATTCGAGCTTCTTTCGCTCTAATCCTGCATCATTGGCTTGATCGTAAATGCCAAGAGCTTTGGCGGTGTCAGCATCCAGCTCGATGAGGTGTTGTCGCAGGTTAGCTAGCTTCTGATCCAGTTCAGCGATTCGGCGTTGGAGTTGGTCTTGGACATCGGTGTTTCGGCCAAAGAGTTTTTCCAGTTCCTTCTGTACCAATTCGGCCAGCTTCTTGTCACCTTTGAGTTTCTCCAGGTCAGAACGGATTAGCGTTGTCACGTGATCTTCAACCACCTGAGCAGGAACGCTGTAACGCTTGGGGCATTTATCCTTCTGACCGGAGGCATGACAGCTGCACACATAGTACCGCGTCTTGTAGCCCTTTTTGCTGGTTGTGGTGCTGCCGGTCATCTTGCCACCACACACGCCACAGTAGAACAAGCCAGAGAGCAGGTATTGGCTTCGCATCGCATTACCACGGTAATGGGTGTTCTTGGCTTTGGACTCCTTGCGGATCGCCTGCACCTTGTCGAAGGTTGCCTGATCAATCAAGGCTTCCCAAGCTTCATCGGTAACGATCAAGTCCCCTTCTGAGCGTTTTTCCAATCCTTCATCCAGACGCTCAACGCTTTGACCGTTGACGTAACGATGCCACTTGCTTTCGGTGCGTCTGTTGTAAACCAGTTGACCTAGGTACGCGCGATTCTCAAGGATCGGCAGGAGGGTTTGCGGGGTGAAGTAATTCCCGCGTGAAGTGCGGAAGCCTGCGGAGCTGAGTTCTTCACAGCAGACACGGCTAGGTTTGCCTGCTGCATAGTCACTGAACAACTGCTGTAAGGCACGAACACGCGTGGGATCGGAAGGCACGAGCGTACAGGTTTCATGATCCTGCTTCTTGAACTTGCGGCCTTTGGGCAATTCCTCAATCACCTTGCCGGTTTCAGGATGAAGGATCACCTGAGAACCATCTTCCATATCGCGGACAATGCGTTTAGGTGTTTTGCCATCGAGTAGCAGACGGTCATAGCCAAAAGGAATCGGGCCACCCGGTCACAGACCACGCTGTACACGTGAGACAATCCCACGCATGGTGTCGCGGGAGAGTTTGCGCAGATAGTCGCCATTCTGATGATGCTCGATATAGCCCATCAAGCCCGATTCAAAAGATTGATCAGTTTCACGGCCTGTAGCAGCATAGACTACGCGCTTACCCGCTTTGAGAATCTGACGCTCAAGCAACATCCCATCGACTGCATCCTTGGGGCGTGCGATACGGTTACGATCCCATGCAAGGACAATCTGCACTTCTGGATCATCGGTTGCGGTCTGCATCAACTGGTCAAGGCCAGGTCGATGAAGTTCACTGCCACTGATTGCATCGTCTGAGTAAATCGCCTTGAGATCCCAGCCTTTGGACTGAGCATAAGCTTCGAGCTTGGCGCGCTGTTGTTCAAGTGATTCTTCCTGACGGTCAGATGACCGTCGAACGTAGCCGATGACATGCGTCATGAGGTGTCTCCCGGGAATTGAAGATGATCCAAGGATAACCCCAACTCGCCCAAGATTGAAGAGGCTTGTCTAAACTTTTCTTCATGACGGATGCGTTTAACCTGATTCTGTTTTACCTTCTTGGTGAATGTCTCATCATCCCAACTCAGCGTGCAATCTTCTTCAATCACCCCTTGAATATGTGACTGCACGTCCAACGTTTCATCCTTTGCCAGTTGCTCCCCCTGCATCTGCAACGCTGCAATGGCAGCTACAAACCCCAGCAACTGATTAACCAATCGCTCCTTCTCGGTGCTGATGGCTTTGGCTCTGATCAATGGGCATGCCTCCTGCACGCCTTCAAAACCAGCTTGCACAGTCTCCCACCACGGCAGGAGTTTCTGACGGACTGAATGTTTACTTGTGTCCTCCACCAATTTCAGCCACTTGTGCGTGCAGGTCTTCCAGATAAACGGCAGCCACGATTCCAGTTGAACATATTCACTAAGCCCCAATTCACGTAAGGCTGTACGGCGAAGCTGGAACTCCGTTCGGATCACGTTGTAACCGTCTGCAATACTCAGCAATACATCATCACCCCAGACTTCTGTCATCCAGAACTTTTGAGACCTTTCGACGATTTCAACCCACTTGTCATACAGACGCGCAGAGATAGCCCCACGGCCAATATTGAATCCGGTCAGTTTATGATTGCTGTAATGGGGATCAATCTTCGTTGCCCTTGTGACAAAGTGATGCCTGATATCCTCCTGCCAAAGCTCAGCAGGCATGAGTAGATCAACACAGAGATCCAGCCGACTCAGCTTGACCTTGTCGATACGACCGCCCACTTCACGGAGTAGGCTCAGTATCCGTTGGACTGACGCATCCACGCCATGCGTCCAGAGTGTCTCAGCTCGAATCTCAATCATCACGCTGGGGCGATTCTGGGGAATCAACCATTGACCGATACGCAGGGCATATTCATTGCTGGTCAGAATCCACTGGTAGCCATCCTTGCCATAGGGAGAAACATCGAACAACCAGTCAGCCTGTCCATCTGGCCCCTTGATCCTACCGGTGACTGGTTCTTCGGTTTCCTCAGCTTCTGATCGAAGCTCGGTCAAACCCCTGAAAAAGACCTCTGACTTCCAGAAGACATCAACCGCCAGGACAAGGGTGTCCACCCCATGAGCCAGTACAGGACAGGGTATGTTTTTGGCATTGCGCACGTTTGAGGGGGGGCTGATAGTCACTCGCCCCCCCTTTCGGGGTAGGTAGCCTCACGCGGCTGGCTGGGCGAGCGGGTGGACAAGCCACTCCGCTTCGCCCATCCAGCTGCAGACGCCGTTGCGGTTTTCGATTGCTTTTTGCTGTTGTCATCTCGAACATGGTCAATGACACGTGAAGTCTGTCCGCTCGTGCGAGTCTCCGGCCCGGCTCGCAGCGGTCGGACAGACTCCACGGCTTCATCGGTGTGTCTTGAAGTTTCAGCACCATCGCGCAAACCCTCTCCCGTCTCCCGATCATCGGGAGAGCCCCCCGGAAGACATTTAAGATCGGAAGCGATCTGGCGAGCAATCAGCGATGCCAGTGATCGGCGGAGTGAATCTGTTTTATCGCTTGGATTGAGTTGAGGTTGAGTCTGTTGGCTGATTTGCCATGAGCTTTTTGCGCCGCCGGAGTTCGGCTTCAAGGATAATTTCGAGTTTGAAGCGTTTCCATGCGTTTGAAATGCGTTGCCAGAATCCGAGCTTGCCCGGTTCTGGCGGGTTGATGGTCTGCTTGACCCAAGTTGGCATTTCTCCGGTGTCATCTTCAGGAGACACTAGGGGTAACTGGTCAAAAATGGCGCTACTTTTGATCTGCTCTTTTGTGTTGCGCACTAAGTCCAGATGCCACTTCTTTTTACCACGACCCACCTCTGTTCGCCATGCTTGGTCGGTTTCGGGCAAATCCTGATCTTCAGAGTTGGCATTGCCTGTGAGGTCCTTTTGCAGAGCATCATAAAGTCGCCGAATATCCTTGGGCGTGAGCTTTCGCCCCATGGCTTGGCTGATCTGGATCACCAGTGATGCCATCTGAGCTTTGATTCGACAGTGGTCCGGATCGTATTGAACACCACGGTTAATCACTTTGGCATACTGTTCCCAGAAATCAGCATTCTTGAGAAGAACAGGATCACTCAACAATTTTTTGACATCATTTTGAGCAACGGCTGATGGATCGATTCGCACCAGATCGAGCAACGCTTCCCGGTCTCCTCGACGGGCTTTGGCAAGCAGGCGACCAGGTGGCATGCCACATTCAAGCAGGCATGGTAAAAATACCAGAAAGAAAAACTGTGTTTCAGGCAAGCCCATTACTTCATCGGACATCTCACAACCACGGTGGCCTTTTTCAATCCAATCAGCAATTTCCGACAGATTGTCACGATAGGCTTGTTTGAAAACCTCAGAATAGATCAACAACACCTTCTTCTTCATCTTGGCTGGCGCAAGATCAAAGAGAATTCTGGATTTTTCTGGCGAGAACTGCGGCTGTACGATCTGGCGAGACATCCAATTCATGCCGGGATTACGGCCATCTACCTTGTCAATCTCATGCAGAACAACCTTCAATCGACGTGGATTACGGTACAGACTCAACCAATCCGCAGCACCGACATATTTATCAATCTTCTGCGACGCTTCACCAGATCGAACCAGTGACATCAAATCGAGAAGCATTTCAGTTGAAGAAACAACATGCAGAGCGGGTATGGCAAGGGGCAGGAAGCGACCGACCGCCCATTGATGAAAATGATCTAAACGATTACTCACAGTTCTAAAGGAACAAACTCTGTAAAACTACGACTCACATTTATTGCTAACCAATCGAGTTAGTGATTTTATCAACCTGAGACTTTTTTTTGCTGTCAAATGAATTCAAATTCATCCAACCTTCTTAATATTGATTTACATTTCGCATGCCATTCAATTAAATTCTGATCTTTTAACATACATTCAACAATACGAATTCCAGCTTCTTGCTCTCCAGCCAAACAATGCAGTACAGCAAATGAAATTATATCACCTGGCGTATTCCAACAATCAGTTGTTTTTGCAAGCTTCAAGGTCTCAACAACTGAACAGCATACATCCAATACAGGAAGGCAATTCCTGCTCAGTATTTCTGAAACATTAACACCTACTTTGTCCACATCACTCTCAGATTTCACATTCCACCAAACATCTCTTCCTTGATACATGTTAGGCCAATAACCTATTCTGTATCTTGGAAAACAAGAATATTCCTGTATTACTTTTGGCTCATTCTTATCCCAAACAATTCTATTTAAATCATGAATAAAAATTCCAATATTTAGTGTAAAATCAATATCATTCCGAGAACTCCACTGACTTTTTTGAATATTTATAACATGTACTAATGATTTCTTGTGGCGATTCCAAGTTTCTTTACTCTTTTTAAATCCGGCTTTTTTAAGATCTGCCGAAATGTATTTTTTTACGATATCCTGAAAAACATTCACTTTCATATAATAAAACCTTGCCTGATTAAGATTTAGTAATAAATTACACGACCTTTTTTACCTGTTGCTTGCTCATACTTCTTCAGTTGCGAAGCCCCTCTTCTGCGCCCTGATGGGGTATTGGGTTTTAATTCAACAGGCCTTCCCTTGGGATCGATAGCATCAGGTCTTAGCGCCTTACCATTCTTATCATATATTGTATGTTCAGATTTCCAACCCGGTTTACTTTTTACCTTTTGGGCAAAACTTTTGTGTACTTTCCGACCGCGTGACGCTGCCGCACGTACCTTAGAATTTCTCATTCCTTTTGCAACGGTTTTAACTGTCCCCTTGCCAAACGCCCTCGCGGCGCCGAATCCTCCGGGAACACCAGGAGCAGCCATTGCGACAATATCCCCCCCTAGTCCACCCCATGCCCAAGGATCAGAGGGGGTCTTGATCACCTCATAAACAGACATCCCCACTGACACCACATCCCACAATGTCTCAAGAATAAGATGGGGTTGCGGATCCCCACTTATTGCATTTTTGTAAGAACTTGGCAGATCGTACGCAATTGCCCATGCCATTGCCCCGCCGATTGCACCATACATCGCCCCTGTACCGATATCACCACCGGTGACTGCTGCCCCTGCCATTCCGCCTAGTACACCAGCAGCCTCATAAACGGCGAAGGCATAAAGGTTTTCAGGGATATAGCCCCAACTTTCACTTATTAAAGAGCCATCCTGAATCATCGCATCTAAATTGGTTACATCAAAAACGGCATGCGAAATCAATCCACTTATAGCTCCAGTAAGTGCCCCCATTCCAATATCTCCGCCTGTGATCGCGGAACTGACTGCCCCACCAGCCGCACCGCCTGCTGCGGCACCGATATATCCACCGAGTTGAGCTCCAACCCCACCGAATAATCCAGATATGGCACCTGTCAGTGCGCCAGTGGCAATATCACCGCCAGTCGCTGCTGCAGTAGCTGCTCCGATGGCAGCACCAATAAGGATCGCAGTAATAAAGAAATGCCCACTTGGATCGGTATACTTCAGCGGATTGTTACGTACGTAGGCGTAGCGGTTGAGCGTTTGGGAGTCACCAGGTTCCTGAACCACGCTGTCGGCTTGGGTGAAGCGGCCCAGTTCCGGATCGTAGTAGCGGGCACCGTAGTAATACAAGCCCGTGTCTTCGTCGAGTATCTGGCCGGTGTAGCGGTTACTCAGCTCGAAGGCACTGGTGTTGTGCTGATAGGTTTCCTGACCGAAGCCGGAGTAGCTGTAGTGCTGGACGATGTCACCATCACGGTCGGTGAGAATACTTGACGAACCTAAGTGATCCGGCAGGTAGTAATAGAACACATTGTCATAATCCGGCACACCCACATTTGCTAACGCCTGTTGGGGTAACGGTACGACCACCATGGCCAGCAAACAGACCGCAGTAATGAGTTGCTTATAGGGTGACCGCAGATAAAACGCGCGTTTACGGTATGGTCGCCAGGTCGGACTATGCTCCTCCTCATCCCCGGAAGCTCCAGAAGCCGAAGCTGAACCACGATGGCTAGACTGTCGACGTGGATGTCGAGTATGACGATTGGGCATGCCATCAAAACCAACCATGACAGCTGCGACATACATCATGCGAACTGCACGATGCAGGGAGTCTGAACCCCAACCACGATAATTGCGCAGGCGTCGCCGCATCATGGGATGCAGACAGATGCTCAAACACAAAAGGAATGAACCGAGCATGAATGTGATGCCCATTCGGCCGGGACGCAGCGGCCACATCAAGCCGTTGTACGCCGCCTTTATCACGGAATTGCTGTTGATTAAAGCCGCAACGCCGGTGTAAGGTTCAAAGGTACAAACCCGGGTACTGCCTGCAAAGACATGCAGAAGCTGCTTGATTTGGTTGCCGTTGCGGGAGTCGGGTTTGGATTCGTAGATGCCGCCGATCCAGATGGTCAATGCGGTATCGGTGCCATCGTCGACTTCTTTCCAGAGACGTTCGCCGCCGTCATCGTAGCCGTAGGTAACGGTTGTACCGCCGTTACCTGCACCACCATCAATATCGACTTGGACCAGGTGGTTTTGAGCGTCGTAGGTGAGAACCTGATTATCGCGGGTGACCATGTTGCCGTTGGCATCGTAGGTATAACTCTTGCCGTTGGCAGTGGTGACAGCATGTGGACGCGATGTACCGTACACATAGGCACCGGCACCTGATTCACCGTTGGTCAGAATATTGCCAAGATCATCGTAAGTGTATGTCTTGAGACCTTGTGCGACGGAATTATGTTCAGTCATGCGATGGAAGTCATCGTAAGCGATATTGGTAATGCCGCTGCTGGCTGAACCTGCGTAGACTGCATCAGTAATGGTTTTGAGATTACTGACCGTGTCGTAGGTATAACTCAAATCCTTATGCAGGCCAACGCCATCCCGCCCTGTAATCTGAGCACGTTTGAGACGCTTGGTGTTGGCATAGTATTCATAGCTGTGCAGCATGTTTGCACCACCAACCTGTGCGCCATACATGAAACTGGTTAGCTGCCCCTGTTCATTGAAGCTGCCGGTGGGGATTTGATAGAAGATTTCAGAACCGTTGGTCCCTGAAGTCGATTCAACTTGAATCACGTTGCCAGCTGAGTCATAGGTATATGCAAGGCTGGCAAGACTCAAGGGATAGACCACATCCGTCGGGCGATCTGCCTCATCATAAGTGGTCTGGACGGTGTAATCGGTGCTGTTCTTGTTGAGATGACGGGTCGATTTGAGAACATTGCCATGAATGTCATAGCTGTTTTTGATCCAACCTTGTCCATCGGTCACTTTATAGAGCTGAGTTGGGTAGATGGTGTAATTACTATCACCACCATTGGAATCATATTCAAAGGTGACAGTGGTTTGGAGTTGCTGCTGAGCGTTGTAGACTTCTTTGGTTAACAGACGACCGAGTGGGTCTTGATAGCCTTGCGCATCAGTGTAATAAAAGACGACTGTATTGCCGATCGCATCCGTTTGTTCGATCATACGTCCAGCATCGTCGTATGTATACGTCCAGACGCCCATGTCAGGATCGTTCATGGAAAGCTTATGGCCGAGACTGTTGTATGTGATTGAGGTTTCGTTAAGTTCACTATCGGTCAATTTCACCAATTGGCCAAGAAGGTTATAGTTGTATAACGTATCCTTATCGACACCTGAAAGAACCTGAGTAATTTTGTAGGTTCGGCCATGTGCATCATGGAATGAACGTGTCACCTTGCCTTCGGAGTCAGTGCTAACCGTTGCCCACGGGTCATTATTGTATGAATATGCAGTCGTCACATTACCCGTTGGCGACCCCACATCACCAGCAGGAGGCACAGCAGTGCTGGCACGACCAATTGGATCGTAGAGCGTTTGGGCTTTGAGCTCGGTATGTGTCTGTGGATTATACGCTGTGTAACTTGAACCGTTTTCAAAATAGGGCAATGTTTGATAAACAGTGTTACCACGCTCATCATATGTCGTACTGGTCACACGGTATTCAGCAGTTGCACCAGCTTCAGCTTCGACACGTCCTTGAATGCCACGTCCAAGACCATCGGAGTAAGTGTAACTGACATGCCCGTTGGTTGTGTCAAGTGGATCATACGCACGACTAACCACATAGTTTTGGCTCAAACCGTTAGCGTCAATTCCACCATAGTAATACTCTGACTTGGAACGCCAGACTGTTGTGCCAGGGCGTGTCGGGTCAAGTCGTCCAACAGCATAATCTGAAGTAATTTCAGCAGTCGGCTCAGCCAAGGGGACAGTGCATACATCACTGCGAACCGGACGGTATAACGCGTCAAATTCGCTCCAAGCGGCAAATCCACTGGGTTCTCGAGCTACAAGTGTAGCACCAGATCGAATATCAAATGTTGCATCGCTGATAAAATTCGTCCCGTTGACAGTAACAGTAATCGGGAAAATGTGATATTCTGAGTCATATGTTGTCGTCGTAACAATTCCCAGTGGGCTGGTCTGTTCGATCAGGTTGCCATAGATATCGTAATCGTATCCATTGGTTACATAGCCTGTAGCGGGTGTGCTACGCCAAAGTGACTCGGCTGTCACATTACCTCTAGCATCATAGGCATAAGTTGTCTCACGCAAAATGGTATTACCTGCGGAATCCGAAGTGATCTTTACTGATTCAGGCTTACTGATAATGTCTGTGTTAGCCAGCGTTGCATAAGTGAAATGCGTATAAGTTGCATCATCGACGGAATTGGGCAACACATCTGTAAAAGTATGATCACTTGGGTTAAATGCAGTGATTTCACCCAGATTCAGTTCTTTGACGAGATTGCCAGTTGAAGACGTATTATTTGCAGTCACATCGTAGATAAACTGCTTACAAGTCGAACGTCCATATTGGGCCCCCAAGCCTTCATACTCTGTCATTACAGTTTGACTGATGTATGGAAAAGTCCACTTTCGGCCTGTACCTGTATCTTCGTATAGAACCACTTCTTCAACTTTGTTGATTGTTTCTGAGTACAGCAGATCGTCACTACCATAGATTTCAGTTCTGTATGGAACACCTTTTTTAGCCAAGGAATTAGCATCTGCATACTCACCATAGGCACTGCCATCTCGCCCGCCACTCTGGTGATAATAGGTTCGCTTATATCCTCCCAGCGCATCCGTTACTTGCACACACTGAAATCCGCGAAACTCTTTCTCAGAATAGTCCCACATGCCACCTTCATATGAATAGGAAGTCGTGGCCACCGTCCCCATACCGTCATCGACACTGACTGTATGAACCACATATATAGGCTGTGACAAAAGGCTCTTTGCTCCAACTTCCCAAGGATCCTCAACAGTAGAAACGTCAATATCACGATTATCAAATTGTGTAGACGGAACATAATTTACACTAACTTCACCGCCAGTCGAATTGTTAATACCAACGAGTAAATCTGGCAATTTACCCTTGTTAAGCTGTACATAGAACCCATTCAGATAGTCCGGCGAAGAAGGACGTATTAATCTATCCGGTAACATATCACCATTAATATCTCGAAATGCTACTCGGTTATCTCCATAAGGGTCATCTGATCGAATCCCTCCCCAATGAGACTCAGAACCTCGCAAGTACAGTCCTGTTATTTCAGTAATAGAACTTGAAAACCCAGCTCCTGTATTTATTTGAACCAAGAAACGATCATACGGTGACGAACGTTTTCTCATTACACGATCAGGCAATCCGTCACCATTAACATCAGCCAGAAGAGTAACCGTTTCGCCACCATAGGAATACGAGACACTATTCCATTCTTGTTGAGTGCTATTGGGGTCATCTTCTGTTACTAGTGGCCCCCATGACTCTTCACTATCAAAACCACTTCCATTATTAAACTGGACCACAAAATTCGTAAACGGTGTAGTGCTTTTTCGCATAACACGATCAGGCAAACCATCTCCATTAATATCTATCAACTGTACACCATATGCACCGTTTGTATTAATCCACCAAACACCAGACCATCCCGAGGGGGAACTAGATATATTTTCTAACGGCCCCCAATCAAGCCGAGCACTTCCAAATCCTGTTCCAGTATTCAATTGAACTCGATAATTTTCATATGGAGATGAGAACGACTGCAATATACGATCAGGTAATCCATCACCATTAATATCAATTGTTGCAGCTTTGCCGGTATTTGAACCGTAACTCACTCCATACCAACCACGATATACACCATCAGCATAACACGGCCCCCATTCCGCTGACGTTTGAAACGAGTCTGAAGTCACGCTTGGCAGCCCTAAGCCTTTCTGAACATCTAAATATCCTTCATAATCGTTTTGATTATTAGGATCGCAAATTACACGATCCAAATAGCCATTGCCGTCAATATCAATCAAATCCACATTAGTAATTTGAATTCCATTATGATTAAAAATAGGGCACTTCCACAAATAATCGTAACTTGCACCACCTTTGGTTTCCAAGCCATGCCATTGATACAAAGTATCATTAGAATAAAAACCTGTCCCGGTATTACGTTCCGCGACAAAGTAATCATATGGGCTACCATATTTTCTCATAACCCTGTCTGGCAAGCCATCACTATCAATATCAACAATTGCAACAAGTGTGCTGCCATACCCTCCTTTAGCCTCCATACTGTTCCACTCTTGAGATGTTGCGCCTTGACTGGAGTGCCCTTCCCATAAAATCTTTTCTTCAAAAGAAAAATCTTGTTCTTGATACGTAAAGTTTAATGGCGGTAACGAAGTACTAGAATCACCCCCACGCTGGATCACTGTCTCCAAAAGAGAGCGTCCTGTTGATACTGAATAATCATAATTTAGAAAATAATCACGCACTGTAACAAACTGAAATCCAGCATCAACTGGACGGATAGCCACAGTAATTTGTTTTAATCTTTTTGTTTGCTCTACACGATATCCAGGCAAATAATTAATGGACACATCATCACGATCTTCCAAACTGAAAACCACATAATGAGTAGCTTCCTTTTCTAGAATTCCATCCCCATCAATATCACTGCCATTATATTTTATCCAATTGAGATATATTTGATTATTATGAACCACATAATCAAATTTTGTGACATTACCATTAATATCACGAATCTGAGTTAAAACCCATCTAAAAGTAACAGGAAATTGGCTATCTGAAGCTGCAGGCAAAGCAAACCTGTCATTCAACATACCACTGGAAAAATAATATTTATTACCATTCCGATCTGTTACCTCCCATTTATTATCTGTATCACCTACGCCGCCTCGATACAATTTGAATTTCATAAAAGACTGATCTACCTCAGCACGATACAAGTCATTCTGAACATCTATGCAAATTAATCGAGACTGCACACCACCAAACGCTGCCACAAAACCTTTAGATTCATCATATTCATCTTTAGGCAACCCGGTTGTCGTATCCCACGCAATTGGCACCCCGTTCTTTGTTTCACGTTGGATATAGCCCATATCCAACGCCCAGCCCATCCCGCACCAAGTATTACCACCTGATGAATTGTAACCCAATACAATTTTTGGCTCAGTCCCTTGACGAGCAGGTGGAACTACAATCGGAATGGTATATGAAAATCGTCCTGTAAATGGGTCCGTCTGGAAATTTTGTATCGCTCCACCAGGCGTACTACTTGAAGTATTTACTCCACCCCCTTCTCCTCCGCCAGCACTCAATGCTGCAAGCTCAACACCTATAGACTTTGCATCCGCCTCAAGTTCTGTGTCTTCAGAAACTCTAGATTCTTCTCCCGCCACTGCCTGAGCAACTACTGCATTTTCGTCTTCAGCAAGAACATTTGACTGCGGAACATTACTAGTAGATTCAGCTACAATAGCATCTTCTGCTGCAATACAGAAATCTGCATGTATGCAAAATCCAACCATTATTAATAATACAATCTTCATCGTACACTTAACGTAGTCGCAGATCGGTTGATGCATCATGTCCTCATTTCAGGATACGGGATATCCATACACGAATATACAGATAGCAAACACATATCACATTTATGTGTTAATAAATCGGAAATATTCCTCATTCTTGAGGCATTCCCATTTTTCAAAAATAAAAATGATTTCCCCAGACCATGTACAGCCTGCCCGGAACTCATCTTGCCTATATTCACAGTTTATATATCAAAAGAGTAGTATGTCAACAGGTAATTTTAACTATCTCTTCTGTGAATAGTATTCTTACAAAGCATACAATTTACTGCCACACCATATGATTGCATATCATCATATTTAACCGCATGTTAAAGCCAGAATTCTCCCCTGACTCTCGATTAGGGGAATGTCAACAATACACATCACCTACTAGATTCATATTGAATACAGCCTTCAAATCGATTTGAAGCTATACTCTAAAATCATCATTTTGACACATTTAGCCGGATCAGAACGTGTCCTTGCTTCATTCGCGATAATGGATCAAACTGACTGGAGCGTTCAACATCGGTAAGGCTTACGGCAGTTCACACTTGCTTGAGTCAAATCGAATCCAGCCCCCCGCTATTTTTTGACTCAATAGAGTCGGGTAAAGGCTGATCTTAACTTCTTGCAAGCTTGGATCAGCCTTTATTCTTTTTACGTAATTGACGATTAATGCTCGCTTTTCTTCTACTGTCGCTGCCTGCAACACTTCTTCCAAGCGGTCGAATTCGTCGCTGATACGCTTGCGGATTATGTCCGCTGATGGCAGGACGATTTACTGCTCTTTGAAGCTCACTTCGATCAACTGCTCAACCCGCAGCATTCGCTGATCAAGTTGGCTAAGCAGTTCGACGGGGAGCATTTTGGAAAGAGCATTGGCGAACTCTACTGCCCGGACAACGGTGCGCTGGCATTGCCCACGCGGTTGATGGTTGGGTTGCACTAGCTCAAGCATGCATTTAACGCGTCGGACGAATCAGTCGTGGAACGTTGGGTGGAGAATCCTACTTCCGGGGATGGCAATATTTTTGTGGTTATACGCATATGCAACATCGCCTGCCCATCCACCCCACGAGCCTCACACGTTGGCGGCAACGCATCGGTGATGACAAACTCGCCGAGTTGTTGTAGTACACCCTCGACCTGGCTGTGGGCAACAAACATCTGGCACACAACGAACTGAGCAAAGTCAATGTCGACACCACCGTACAGGAAAAAACATTACCTTCCCGACAGATTCAAAACTACTTTACAAAGCGATCGTCAAACTCGTCGACGCTGCCAAAGCCCGTGGCTCGCGTTGCGCCAGTCGTATCGGCGCGTGGGTAAACGCACAGCCATCAAGGTCGGACGCTGCGCACAAGCTCGGCAATTCAAACGCATGCGACGAGGACTGCGTCGGCTCAAAACGTATGTCGGCCGCCAGATCCGTGATATCAACCGCAAGACGCCGCAACAGGATGATGCATTGAAAACCCTGTTAAACCAGTGCCAAAAGTTGCGGGGCTTTACGGGCGATGTGTGAATCAGTCGGCCGACGTACGTTTAAACCATTACCATCGATACCAACCAAGATTTCTACCAAGACCATGAATGACATGGCCTTGAAGTTGCAAAAACTGCAAAAAAAGAGAATCAGGCAAGATACCAAGAAGATATGACAAGATCGTTTCAAGCTGAACGGGTATATTGGAGACATCGTCAAATTCCACGAAAGACAAGAGGATTGAGCAATGAAGACAACCGGCTATGCAGCCCATTCAGCAGACAGTGAAATGGTCCCCTATCACTTTGAACGTCGTGACCTGCGTCCCAATGATGTGGCCATCGAGATTCTCTATTGCGGGGTTTGTCACTCCGACCTGCACACCGTTAATGGTGACTGGGGTCCGCAGCCTTACCCACTGGTCCCCGGCCACGAAATCGTCGGTCGCGTGATGGAAGTTGGCCCTGATGTCACACAATACAAAGTCGATGATAACGTTGCCGTTGGCTGCATGGTCGATAGCTGTCAGGAATGCGATCAGTGCAAGCATGGCGAAGAACAATTCTGCCGACATGGTGTGACGTTTACCTACGGTGCACCTGATCGCATCTCCGGCGAAATGACGCAAGGTGGTTACTCCAGGCACATCGTCGTGCGTGAGGATTTTGTCCTGCGTGTGTCGGACAAACTGGACCTGCCGCGCGTTGCGCCGATTCTCTGTGCTGGTATCACCACCTTCTCCCCGCTGCGGACATGGGAAGTTGGTCCGGGCAGTCGCGTTGGCGTGATTGGACTGGGTGGTCTTGGGCATATGGCGGTGCAACTGGCGGTTGCCATGGGTGCCGCGGTCACGGTCATCAGCCGGTCAAAAAGCAAAGAAGCGGACGCCAGGGCATTGGGTGCCAAGGGCATTCTCGCCTCCACGGACAATGCTGCCATGCAAGCTGCAGGCTGTTCGTTTGATCTGATCATCGATACCGTGCCGGTGAAGCATAATCTGGATATCTACATCCCGCTGCTGGATGTCGACGGCTCATTGGTCATCGTCGGCCAGGTTGGTCCCATTGAAGAGTTGATGTCTGTGCCGTTGGTGATGGGACGCCGTCGTATTGCCGGGTCATTAATCGGTGGTATCAAGCAAACGCAGGAAGTCCTGGACTTCTGTGCAGCACACAACATTCACCCCAAGTGTGAAATGATTCGCAAGGACCAAATCAACGATGCCTTTGCACGTTTGGCTCAAGGTGACATTGCACATCGCTTCGTCATCGACATGAATCAAACTGCATAACACTGTAGATGTAACTGAAAGACGGCTATTGCATTTTTCACTCAAGTGTCGTGTCGACGGGTGACGCGCGAGCTGTCAGTTCGCGGCGATTGAATTGGTTTTTCATTGAAGACGCACGCAGACATGGGCGCGCGTCAGACGCTACATTTTGAGTGAAAAATGCAATAAATAGACGAAAGTGACGATAACCGGTCATTGGTTGACTTCATGATCCTGTTCGACCATGTACTCACTTACTACGGTTGCAAGTCGGCAGAATGGATAGCAGGTTATTCCCAAAGTACCACCCGGTTATTTTACAAAAGCTTACGGAAAAGTTGCTTTAAAAATTTTGATACACACGGTAAGATTCAACTATAGTATTTTTACTTACATCAAAGAACCATTATCGTTGCTCATGTGTTTGCACAAGCATGACCATCAGAGCGAATAACATCGTAAACAACTTCTGATTATCAATTTACACTGATGCGTGGGAATTAACGCATTGACAATGCAAGACAAACCTGTTCGGCGAGTCTTGGTCTAATCTCTGCTGAATTTGATCGATCACGTGACAACTTGTCACTGAACATGCCTCCCAAACATGACGATCGTGTAACTTTTTTCTTTACATGATGGTTATAAACTGGTGTCGGTACGTTTGATTTTCTTTGTTCCAGTGGGGCACACATGACCGAAGTTTCAGATCTCACCAACCTGACAGACAACCCGCAAGAGAATTCACCCTTGATCCCCTCTTACATCGTTGGGATTGGTGCGTCAGCTGGCGGTCTTCAACCATTACAGGATTTCTTTGAGAACATGCCCCCCAATACGGGGATGTCTTTTGTCGTGGTGCAGCATGTGTCCCCGGATTATAAAAGCCTCATGAGTGAGTTGCTGGCCCGTCACACGCAAATGGATATCCATCGTGTGGAAGAAGGCATGGAGATTCTGGCCAACTCGATTTATCTCATCCCGCCCAAACGGTTGATGACGATTAAAGATGGCAAGCTCCACCTGCACAAAACCGACGAGATGTCCAAGCTGCCGATGATGCCCATCAATGCATTTCTGGTCTCCTGCGCCAAGGAACTCAAACACCGCGCGATCGGGATCATCCTCTCGGGGACCGGGACGGATGGCACGATCGGGATCACCGAAATCGCCAACGCAGGCGGTCTGACCATTGCCCAGGACGAACTCACCGCCAAGTTCACAGGCATGACCGACAGCGCCGTTGCCACCGGCAAAGTGGACCTGGTCACCTCACCTGAAACCATGCCCGGTTACCTGCTTGATTATGCTCATGCCCCTGATGACTTCAGGCACACCATGCTGGCCAATCGTGACAAAGGCAAACTCAGCGGCATCGAATCCATCATGGACTCACTTAAGGAAGGTTGTCACATTGACTTTTCACATTTCAAGCCGGCAACGGTCGACCGACGCATCGAACGCCGCGTGCGCATGACCGGTGTGGATAATCTTGAAGAATATGCTGCCCGACTGCAAAGCGATCCTGAAGAAGTCAACGCCCTCTATCGTGACCTGCTCATCGGTGTCACGCATTTCTTCCGTGATCCAGAAGCCTTTGAACGTTTGAAATATGAAGTCATCCCCGATCTCTTTGAGAGAGCTGAAGAACGCGAGGAAGACATTCGCATTTGGGTTGCAGGATGCGCGACCGGTGAGGAAGCCTATTCCATTGCCATCCTCATGCATGAGTTCATTGAAAAGAACAAATCGAAAGTCAACGTCAGAATCTTTGCAACTGATGCCTATCGGCATTCACTGACCTTTGCCTCAGCCGGTCGCTTCAAGAAAGAAGCGCTCAAAGAAGTCAGCGAAGAACGCAAGAAACGATATTTCACGCAGCACAAAGATGAGTACCAGGTCAGCACCGAGTTGCGGAAAATGATCACCTTTGCCCCGCAGAATCTCATTCAGGATGCGCCGTTTACGCGCATCAACCTGGTGACCTGTCGGAACATGCTCATTTACTTCAATGTCTCCACACAGAACCAGGTGTTGGCCACGTTGCACTTTGCCATGACGGTCGGCGGTTACCTGTTTCTGGGGAGCAGCGAAACATTGGGCCGAATTAACAGTGAGTTTGACATCATTGATGACCATTGGCGGATTTTCCGTAAAAAGCGTGAAATTCGCCTGATGACCAGCCAGAAGATGCCGATGCTCACCCCCACGGTCAATGCGCGTGTTTCAAATGTCCGAAGCATCCCCGCATCGATGACACCTGACATTCGGCTGCTGCGTGCTTATGACGAATTGCTCAAGGAGTTTCTCCCTGCGGGTTTCCTGCTCAACGAAAACCGCGAGCTGGTTCACGTCTTTGGTGAAGCGGGTAAATTCATTCGCCCCAATCAGGGTCGCGTGACACTTGATCTGCTGGAAATGCTCGACACGGACTTGAAGGTCGCCATCGGGGCCGCCATCCAAAAAAGTATCAAAGAACTGGACACGGTCAGTTACAAGCGTGTCCGCGTCAAGAATGCCGATGGCGATCACCAGTGGTTTACCGTCCGTGTCAAACCTCTCAAAGGCAAAGAAAACGACCTGCCCTACGCATTGGTGATGCTCGAAGAGGATCGCGTCGATCAACCGCATCAACCGCAAGTCGAGCCTTCCGAAGAATTCCATGCCAACGTTATTTCCGAAGAGAAGATCCAATCCTTGGAATCGGAATTGCAGTACACCAAGGAAAACCTGCAGGCCACCATCGAGGAGATGGAAACCTCCAACGAAGAACTCAACGCCACCAACGAAGAGTTGATCGCTTCCAATGAAGAACTGCAGTCGACCAACGAAGAGTTGCATTCGGTCAATGAAGAACTGCACACGGTCAATGCTGAGTATCAACAGAAGATCGAAGAACTCACCCGCCTGACAGATGACATGAACAACCTGCTGGCCAGTACGGAGATCGGCACGATTTTCCTGGCTCGCGACATGACCATTCGCAAGTTCACCCCCTCGGCAGCCCAGTACTTCAAGTTCCGTAACGGTGACATCGGGCGCCCCTTATCTGAAATTGTCACCGTCATCGAATACGACAAACTCATCGAAGACTGCTTTGACGTTATGACCATGCGTCACGGCATTGAGAAGGAAGTCCAGACCCATGACAACGAATGGATTTTCCTGCGAATCATGCCTTACAAGACATCCGATGCCACGGTCGATGGCATTGTGATCACGATGCTCAACATCACCACCCTGAAGAAGACTCAGGAATTGATGATCAAGCAGAAGAATCAGACGCAGATGATTCTGGACACCATGCCTGCTCAAATCTGGTTCAAAGACACGCACAATAACATTCAGCGCGTCAACAAATGCGTCAGCGATGAATTGAAACTGCCGATCAGCCAGATTGAAGGACGCCGTTTTGCCGACTTCTACCCAATGGATGAAAGTCGCCAGAGCTTCACGTTTGACAAGCAGGTCATCGAAACCGGCAAGCCGGTGCTTGGGATTGTTCATGCGATCAAGAACAATGACAAACCCCAAAGTGTCCGTTGGTTGCGAACCGACCGGATGCCGATCTTTGATGTTGAAAATGACATTGAAGGTGTGTTGGTTGTTTCAACGGATATCACCGAACTGCAGGTTGCCAAGAATCAACTCGAAGAGACCACGCGCAAATTCGAAAGCTTCATGCAACACACGCCGATTATCCAATGGGCACTGGATGAAGACGGTCGGCTCATCTTCGTCAACCCGGCCTTTGCCCGGTTCATGCAAACCACAAGCGATAACTGCATCGGTCATCGCCCAGCGGAAGTTCTCCCGCTTACTGCAGACAAGCAGACCTTTATTCAGGCAGACGAAACCAACAAGCAACTGCTTGAAGGCAGTGACCCCATCAAACTGGAAGTCCAGGTTAATATCAACGGCAAACAGCGATGTCTGTTGGTCACCAAGTTCGCCTTTCATCTGCTGCATGATCAGAAAGCCATCGGTGGCTCTGCCATCGACATCACCGAACTGAAAAACACGCAGGAACAACTCCAACAGATCCAAGAGCGTTTTGAGCTTGCCGTCAACGGCACCAACGTCGGCCTGTGGGACTGGGATACCCATGAGAACTGCTGGTATTCAGACATGTACAAGCAACTGCTGGGTTACGATGAATCGGACACCTTCCCGCATCTGATTGCCATGTCCAATGACCTGATTCATCCGGACGACAAAGACGCGGTCATGACGGCTATCAATCAGCACTTAAACAGCAATCAGAAATACGACATTGAATATCGCATCAAGTGCAAAAACGGTAAGTATCGCTGGTTTCGATCCAAAGCCAGTTGCACGCGCGATGAAAACGGTATCCCGATGCGCATGAGCGGTTCGATTCAGGATGTCGACGAACTCGTACTTGCCAAGAAGCGCATCAGTGCGGTCAACAAGGAACTGGAAGAACGTGTCGCTGCACGCACCGCCGAGTTGGCGACGGCAAAAGACAACCTTGAACTCCGCGTCAAAGAACGGACCGCCGAACTGGCGCGAACCAATAAATCCTTGACGGCAACCAATGACGAACTGGATCAGTTTGCCCATGTGGCTGCCCATGACCTGCGGTCTCCCCTGCGGACCATTGCCGGCTTCAGTGAGTTTCTCAAGGATCGGTTGCTCGAAACCCGTGAAGACGATGAAAATGCCCATGACTTTATCAACCGCATCATCTCGGCAGCGGATCGCATGGACAACCTTATTGAGTCGTTGCTGACCTTCTCAAGTATCGGTCGCGAAAAGCTCAAGCCCCGGCCGACGGATCTGAATAAAATCATCAGTGGTGTTCTGTCGGATTTGCATCAGGACATTGGCGACCATCAAGCCAAAATCAATGTAGACAGATTACCTTTGCTCTCCTGCGATCCGTCCATGATTCAGCAACTGTTCCAGAATTTGATTGCCAATGCCATTAAGTACGCCAAAGACGATGTCAATCCGATCATTGATATCCGATACAAGGAGCTTGATCCGGACTATCTGTTCGAAGTCGTCGACAACGGTATTGGATTTAAGGAAAGTGATATTGATCTAATGTTCCAACCCTTCCAACGATTGGGAGGTAAGAACAGGAAAAAGCCTACCGGGCATGGTGTTGGGCTTTCAATTTGTCGACGTGTCGTCGAAAGACATGGGGGAAAGATATGGGCAACTGGTACACCAGGTGAAGGTGCGACTTTCACTTTCACACTGCCCAAAACCGATGAAGTGTAGATGACACCCAATCCTTCATCCATAGCAAAGCAGGGATGCGATATGGAACGCAACAAACATGCCTACCGTGTGCTTCTGATTGAAGACAATCCTGACGAAGCGCTTCTCACCGAGATTGCTCTGAAAAAGTCCGATGTCAATTGCCATGTCGAACACATTGCCTCTGCCTCAGAAGCATGGGACTTTCTCTCAGGCATTGATCACAATGACAATTCCCCAAAGACCGTACCAAACCTTGTGTTACTGGATTTGAAAATCCCGGGGATGAACGGCATTGATTTGCTGGAACACATTCGATCCAATGACCAACTCGATTCCCTGCCGGTGATCATGTTGACCAACTCGACTTATGCAGGTGATCTCAAAGCCTGTTATGCAGCAAGATGCAATGCATATCTCGTCAAGCCAACACACATTGATGAGCTTCGCAGGGTACTCAATGACACGCTGCGTTTCTGGTCCTCCGTACAACAGAACATCGGCGTGGAAATCTACGCAAACACGTGATGAGCGTTGTGAATATTGAGCCGTTTAAATATTTAATCACCACTTTCCACGATTTGATCCATACCTATTCCAGATAACGCACGCTATCGCGCAGAATCATGCTGTAAGGCAAGAGGACCTGTCGAACCGATGGACTCCGACTCAGATGCGATTCAATCATGTCCGTTGCGGTCTTTGCCAATGCCTGATGATCCTGCGTGATGGTGGTCTGCGGGGGCGTGGCAAAGGCGGAATAGAATTTATACTCCGAGGTGATCAGTGACACATCGTTGGGGACCTGCTTGTTGAAAATGGATAAGGCATAGGCGGTGATAATCCCCGCGTTACCACCCGGACAAAATAAGGCATCGACACCTTGATTGAGTAACTTGCCGATGAGTTCCATGTACTGTTCGTCCTTGGCAAGATGTACCAAGCCCTCATGCGCCGGATACCCGAATTGTTTGAGTGCCTGCATGATACCTGCATGGCGCTGATCCGCGTTGCCCGTCCCAGCCAAACCGTGAATGATCGTGCCGATTTTCTTGCAGCCACGTTGATGGAAATGCTCGATCGCCAACGCCATGCCCTGCATCTCATCCGAACGAACCGAATAGACACTGCTACTCTCTGAAGGCACATCACGATCCACCAACACCAATGGTGCGGAATACATATGCTCCCAATGTTTAAAGTCATTCGGTTCTGCACCAATCGCAACGGCACCGCAGAATTGAATGCTATCCAGCCGATCCATATTGCCCTGAGGCAGCACCTCAATGCGAAAGTCCCGCTTGGGTAACTCCTGCGTCAAGGCCATCATCGCCATCTCCAGGCAATTGCGGATCGGGTAAATCGCATCGTCAGGCAGGATGATCACCACGTTCTTCTGCTTGGTCGAAAGGCGATGAAAATAGCCATGCTCTCTGGCTAACGCCAACACACGCTTGCGAATCTCAGGCCGAATGTTGGGATGGTGACTGAAGACCCGCGAGACCGTGGCAGGTGACACATCCGCTTTTTGAGCTAAATCCTGTAACTTCATGGCTGACTCCAAGCGATTGAAAGACTTTCAAAATTTTACTCAACTTTCTGTAAACATCAATCAATTTCAATCGCCATTTCACTAAAACTTGTTAAATTCCATTGTTATGCAACTTGGCTGCCCTATAATCCTGCAAGCTTTTCTCAAACATTTGGAACAATATGATGCTCGGTAAACAAATCGTTTTCGAATCCAAAGGCAAGGTCACCGTCCAATCCTTTGAAGTTCCAACGCCTAAGGCAGATCAGATTCTGCTCGAAAATGAGTACACCGTCGTCAGTGCCGGGACCGAATGCGCCAACCTGCTTGATCTGCCCAACACTGCAGGTACCTTCCCATTCACCCCTGGATACTGTGGGGTCGGTCGGGTGATCGGCATCGGTGATGACATTCAAAACGTCAAACTCGGTGACCGCGTGCTGGCCAACTTCTCCGGCCATCGCTCACATGCGATTCAAGGCAGCCACCGGATCACGGTGGTGGACGATGATGCCATCGACACGCTCGATGCTGCGTTCGTGGTGATCGCTGCAATGAGTCTGCAAGGTATCCGTAAATTGCATATCCAGATCGGTGAGTCAGCGATGATTGTCGGGCTGGGCATCCTGGGCATGTTCGCAACCCAACTGGCAGCGTTGGATGGCGCGATCCCCGTCATCGTTTCGGACTTTGATCCCAAGCGACGTGAACTTGCTTTGCAACTCGGGGCGGATCATGCGTTTTCACCTGACGAACCCGACCTTGCCCAAAAGATCAAGCAACTCACCGGTGATCGCGGCGTGGACAGCATCGTCGAAGTCACCGGCAAGGCAGTCGCTTTGCAACAAGCCCTGACCTTCGCTGCACCACGCGGTCGCATCAGTCTGTTGGGATGCACCCGAATCCCAGACGCGGAGATTGATTTTTACAAGTATGTCCACAAGACCGGCGTGTCACTCATCGGCGCACACACGTTCGTCCGCCCCAAGGTCGATTCGTACCCAGGCTACTGGACGGAGCAGGATGATTTCCGCACGCTGCTTGCATTCCTTGCAGCAGGCAAACTCAAAGCCAAACCGATCATCTCCGAAATCCTGTCGCCAGCCAATGCGCCGGAGTTGTATCAGCGATTAACACAAACCAATAACCCACCACTTGGAATCGTGTTCGACTGGAAGCAGTTGTAACGCAGCATCTCAATAGCAACATGATCCATGCAGGACATTCCAAATCTTTGATTACCTGCATCATCATAGAAAGTTGAATTCAAAATATGCATGCCATCCTCATCAAGGAAAACCGTGAACTCGTTTGGACCGAGGTTCCTGACCCGGTTCCGACGGATGACCAGGTGATCATCGACGTCCACGCTGCTGCACTGAATCGCGCGGACTTACTCCAACGCAATGGACAATACCCCCCGCCCCCGGGTTGGCCGGACTGGATGGGATTGGAAGCAGCTGGTGTCATTTCCCACACACCAGCAGACAGTCGCTGGAAGGTCGGCGATAAAGTCTGCGCGCTTCTTGGCGGCGGTGGTTACGCCGAGAAAGTCGCGGTGCCACAGGGCATGGTCCTGCCGATTCCCCTGGGCATGTCCTTCGTCGAAGCTGCAGCAATTCCCGAAGCCTTCACCACGTCGTTTTTAAATCTCTGCATCGAAGGTCAGATGCAACAAGGTGAAACGGTCTTCATCCAGGCCGGCGCAAGTGGTTTGGGAATGGCAGCGATCCAGCTGACCAAAGCCATGGGCAACAAGGTCGTCACCACCGTGAGCAGCGACGAAAAAGCCCAGTTCGTCAAGGCACTGGGTGCAGACGTGATCATCAATCGCAAAACACAGGACATTGCGGAGGTCCTTGCAGAGCACCCGACCGATGTCGCATTGGACTGCGTCGCTGGCCCGGACTTGGGACGCTGTTTAGCAACCATGTCCCGCGGCGGGCGTTGGGTGGTCATCGCCACGTTGGGCGGCAAGACCACTGAGATTGATATGAACGACTTTTTCCGACGAGGTGTCCGACTCATCGGCAGCACCCTTCGCAGCCGAACCGACACCATGAAATCCGACATCCTCGCTAAACTGGAAAGTCAGTTCTGGCCGGCTTTTTCTGAGGGTCAAATCAAAGTCATCATCCATCAAACTCTGCCAATCACTGAAGCCGCCCAAGCTCATGACATCCTGCAAAGCAATGCCAACATGGGCAAGGTTGTTTTAACAGTCCAGTAAATAACACTGAAAACATAGGCAAAAACGATGAGTCAACCCAAAATTAAAATTGGCCAGATTGGTGTGTGTCACGAACATGCCGGCGCGAAGATGCAGGCATTGCGACAACTCACGAATCGCTTTGAAATCGTCGGCGTGGTGGATGATCGTGATACCAAAGCAGCACGTTTTGCAGGTGACAACCTTGAGCCATACGACGGTCTGACATGGATGACCGAAGACCAACTCTTAAACACACCGGGTTTACAGGCTGTCTTGGTGGAGACACCGAATACGGACCTGGTCCCCACCGCGATGCGCTGCATGCAACGCAACCTTACGATGCACATGGATAAACCCGGTGGCGAAGACTTGGCTTCGTTCAAGTCTCTACTGGATGGCTGCAAAGAACGCCAACTCCCCTTCCAGATGGGCTACATGTTCCGAAGCAATCCTGCGATGCGCTTTGCCATCAAGGCTGTCCATGCCGGTTGGCTTGGTGATGTCTTTGAAATCCAGGCTAGCATGAGTCACGACTACGGCGGTGATGCCTACCAACCCTACATGGGCAAGTTCAAGGGTGGGATCATGTTCAACCTCGGCTGTCATCTCATTGACCTGATGGTTCAGATCATGGGGCGCCCCACTTGCGTCACCCCGTTTCTCAAAACAACAGCAGGTCTGGATGACGCGATCAAGAACAATTGCATGTCTGTGCTGGAGTATCCCAATGCGTTGGTCACCGTGCGTGCCTGCAGTAAGGAAGTCAAAGGACACGGCAAACGGAATCTGAAAATCTGTGGCACAAACGGCAGTATCGAACTGGTTCCCCTGGAACGATTCGACGGCCAACCGCTGCAACTCCAACTCACACTCAAGCAAACTGCAGGCGACTATGCAGCAGGTGATCACACCGTCGACTTCGGCATCAAGACCAACCGCTACACCGACCAACTCACCGAGTTGGCGGACATCATCCAAGGCAAGATGACCAACCCGTTCACCTATGAACATGACGCCCTGGTTCAGGAAGTCATGCTTGCAGCAGCAGGCTATTGCCAACTCTAAACAGAAACGAGTCAACCATGTCCATCATCAACTTCGGCATCTGGGGACTGGGTCGCATCGGCAACACGCACATGCGTCACTTCTCCAGCCTGACCGAAAACTACAAACCGGTTGCGGTGTGCGACATCGACACCGCACGCGCCAACGAGATGGCCAGCGCGAACGGCTGTGAGGCATATGACCAACCCCAGGCATTTCTCAATGATCCGAACATGGAACTGGTCATCATTGCGACGCGATCACTGGATCATGCTGCCCATGCGAAGATGGCTTTGCAGGCAGGCAAAACCGTCCTGCTGGAAAAGCCCATCGGTGTCACCGAAGCGGACTACCAAATTTTAAAACAAGTCAACGCGGACTTTCCGGGCAAGTTATTCTTCCTGCATAATCACCGTTTTGAGCCTGCATTTGAAGCGATTCTCGAGATTGTCCGCAGCGGCAAACTCGGCAAAGTCCACACGATCAAACTCCGGCGACATCACCAGTTTCGTCGACGCCCGGATTGGCAATCCCTGCTTGCTCATGGCGGTGGGCAACTCAGTTGCTGGGGGCCACACATCCTCGACCATGCCATGCAATTGATCAACGCACCGATCAAGGATGTGTGGAGCCATCTGCAGCGCATCAACACACCCGGTGATGCGGACGATCACGTGAAGGTCATTCTCGTTGGTGAGAACGACACCGTGGTGGACTTTGAAATCAGTGATGCGGTTGCCATCCGCGGGACATTCTGCACAGCCTATGGTGACCGTGGCACACTCATCTGCGCAGACGAAAAAACGATCCAGCTCAAATACATCGACCCGGACTTTGAACTGCCCAAGATCACCGCTTCTGCTGACCAACCCCCAACGCATGGTGGCTTCGGCCACGAGGAGTCCGGCGGATTCCCATGGCAGACGGAAACCGTCAACATCCCCACGGATGTCAACATGTGGGAGCAGGTTGAACGCGACATTGCCAAGCATTTGTACAATGCGATTCGCAACGACATCCCCTTCCCCGTCGCCAATGAAGATGCCTTGGAGATTGTTCGCATCACCAATGTGATCAAGAAACAGAACCGTCAATTTGAATGGATCGTGTGACGATCATTCATTGATGTCCAACAGGAATGCAAACATGTCATTTGAAAACAAAGTTGCCATCATCACCGGCGCCGCCTCAGGCATCGGTTTACTCACCGCCCAGTGTCTTGCCAAAGACGGGGCCAAGGTTGTCTTGACGGACATCAATGAAGATGCGGTCACCGAGACTGCCAGGCAGATTCAGGATCAGGGCGGTGATGCGATGGGGCTTGCTGTGGACATCCGTGTGTATGATCAGGTCAAGGCGTCGGTTGAAAAAACACTGGAAAAATACGGCCAAATCGACATCATGCACAACTGTGCAGGTGGTGCATCATCACGTGTGCTTAACCATCACGAACCCTTTCACGAACAACCCATCGAAGTCATCGACTGGGGCATTGATGTGAATCTCAAGGGGGCGTTGTACTTCTGTCACGATGTCCTGGGCGTGATGATCAAGCAGAAAAGCGGCGTGATCATCAACATGGGTTCAGTCACCGGCACGGAAGGTTCGGCGGGTGCGGTGGACTACAGTGCTGCCAAGAGCGCGATGATCGGACTGACCAAATCACTAGCGCTATGCGGCGCAGATCACGGCGTGCGTGCCTGCTGTGTTTCACCGGGTCCGGTTCTCACGCGACCGGGGATGGCCAACATGAAAACACGACTGGGACGCGCTGCACAACCCCAGGAAATCGTGGACTTGATTCTATACCTTTGCTCCGACAAAGCAGCCTTTATCACCGGCAGCAATTACATGATCGATGGTGGCCGCACACTCGGTGGCATGTGAGGTTGGCATCATGAAACAATGGAAAATCGGCATCGTTCTGGATTCGTCCAAACCCTCATTGGGACTCCACGGACTTCACGTCGCGTTTAACGGCTTACCCAATGTGCAGGTGGTTGGCTATGTGGATTCCAACGAGCAGGACATCGAACAGAAGCTCGCGGTCTGTCATGCGCAGAAGCATTACAAGACATTGGAGCAAATGCTCGACTCTGAGCAACTGGACATCGTGGTGATCTGTTCGCGCAATCCGGGAGATCACTGGCCGATGATCAAGCCGGTCGCTGAACGGGGCATTCACATGTACTGTGACAAACCGCTGACGCTGTCACTGACCGAAGCGGACAAAATCATCGCGATAACACAAAAGCATCAGGTAAAAATGTGCGTCGCTCAACCGATCCGCAATGCGCTGGTGTTTCGCACCATGAAAGCGATGATCGATGCAGGCGAGATCGGCAAGCCACTCACTGCTTATGGTCGAGGCAAGTGCGATCATCGTGGTGGTGCTGAGGATTTGATCACGCTCGGAATCCACCTCATGGATTGGCAGCAATATCTTTTTGGAGACCCGCAAACCGTCTGGGCCAACATCAGTCAAGATGGCAAACCCATCACCGCATCCACGCGCATTGAGACTGTCGAACCCATCGGACCCCTGGCAGGTGACAGCGTGATGGCATGCTTTAACTTTGCCAACGATGTCCGCGGTCTTTTTGAGAGTCGACGCGGGCTGTTGGAGATGCAAAGCGGTTACATCCACATGGGGCTCACCGTCGTCGGAACCAAAGGCACGTTGTCGCTGCGGTTTAATGACAGTCTCAAGCCGGTGTATGATCTGCGGATCAGTCGTCTGCCTGCCCCGCCGGAAGATCAGGCTGCATACGAGCCAGTCACACTTCATGAGACGCGCGAGATTCCCGGTGCGAAGCCATTGGATGAATCACTCTGCGGAACACGCAACATCCCACGTGAACCGTTTATTCTCCAGGCCAATCGTTATTCAGCATGGAACCTGATGCAGTGCATTGAAGAAGACTGCCAACCCAACTGCACACCCCATCACGCACGCAAAGCATTGGAGATGATTTACGGTGTTTTTGCAGCATCACTCTCGGGCAAGCAGGTCAGCTTCCCGTTGGAAGGCTATGACGTATCCGACAAATCGATGTTGGATAACGGTGTGATTGACCGTTTGGTGAACGCATCATGATGGGGTTGAGTACACCTGTTGTCTGCCCTCAAACTGCCGACCATGATCTATTCAAGATAGCATTCAAAGCCCATTAATAAAACAACTTACAACGGCCTGAACCATTAACTTCCAATACGCAGATTCCGGCATTCTCAACACGCCAAGCACTCTCCCATAGGCTGGAACCATCGTCACGAGATCACTTTTTTCAAGATGTAAAAGTTTTTTTATATTGAAGGATTGACTTTGCGATTAACCCTTGTACAGTAAATAAACAGTTTTTACTGTACAAAAATATGAAATACAAAACTAACCCAACTCAATCCGACTTATTAGCCAGCAACCTGCGAACTCAGATTGTGGATGGTGAGTACAAACCAGGCGGTCGCATGCCGACTTTTCAGGAAATTGAAACCAGTTTCCAGGTGAGTCGGGGTGTGGTTCAGCAGGCGATTGCCAAGCTCAAGCAGGATGGATTCGTCAATGCCCAGAGCCGCCGAGGTGGATTGTATGTGGTGGAGAATCCCCCGCATCTGAAGCGCTATGCCGTGATCACCCCGACCAATCGGGACTCGAGTTGTTGGTCTTTGTTTAACGAGATTCTGCTCAAGGAATGCCATCTCTATGAGCAGAACCACGAGGGTTGTGAATTTGAGTTGTACCTGGGTTTGCTTGATGTCAAAGACGGCATGGGCATCTGTCAAAAGCTCAAGGAAGAGATCGAATCCCACCGACTGGCTGGTCTGATCATGACGCCGGAGACTTTCGATACGATCCATGAATTGTTGGAAGTCAACATTCCCAAGGTGTACATCAACAGTCACATCTCACAGAATTATCATCCGAGCGTTGTCGATGACACACAAGGCTTCATTGACCGGTCACTCAAATGGTTTGCCGATCACGGCCGCAGCCGCGTGGCAGTGGTCCACATGTCCGACACCTACGACGGACTGGGCGAGGCGGACTTTGTGCGCGCGGGCTTGCCGTTTCATTCGCAGTGGATTCAACAGGTGGGTCGCAACGCTCCTGTGGTTGTCAAAAATCTGATTCCACTACTGATGGACTATCCCAAAGAGCAACGCCCCGATGGCCTGCTTATTGCTGATGACAATCTTGTTGAGTATGCCGCCTCAGCCGTGATTGCGATGGGCCTGCGGGTGGGTCAGGATCTGGACATCATCGCCCACTGCAATTGGCCCTGGGCGGTACCGAATATCATCCCCATGCAGCGGATTGGTTTCCATGCGGGGAACATGCTTGAGCGTTGCATTGAGCAGATAGACAATCAACGTTCCAACAAACCAATTATTCCATTTCAGGAAATTCCGGCCTTGTTCGAAAACGAAGTATGACGCTTTTACAGGTCATGTGATTATTTAAACAAAAAGCAATGTTTCAGGAGATTAACGATGCGCAATCAGTCTCAACACTTATCGTATGGTTTTACACTAATCGAATTACTGGTTGTGATTTCCATTATCTCACTGCTGATCAGCATTCTCCTGCCCGCATTGGGCAAAGCGCGCGAATCGGCCGAGAATATCAAGTGCCTGAACAACCAGAAGCAGACCATGCTCGCGTTGGCCATGTACTCCTCGGACAACCTCAAAGGAAGGCAATGGATGTTGAGTATGAATTCACCTTCAAGTCTGCGTTGGTCGAAGCTGATCAAGAAAATGGAATATGTTTCCGCCATCTCCGCCCTGCGATGCCCGACCAATAACCGATTCCCTTCATGGGACAATGTGGACAACTATCTCAAGGAGGATGCCTACTCATTCGGCTTGCGAACCTACGACCACAAAGGCAATTGGGCAGGAGGCAGTTTCATGGTCTTTGAACAACCCCCCTTTGAATCAGACTTCCCGATGATCGCAGACTCTGTTCAGGTCGGTTATACAGATAACTTCCCACAAAATCATCGTTTGGATGGTTATACGACACAAATTCAAACCCGACACCTGGAATGTGCCAACGTGGGTTTTGGAGATGGCCATGTACAGAGCATGAACTTTGAAGCACTCAAGCAGATTGAACATACGGGTACCGCACATGGTTTGAGTTGGAATGCACACGCAGCCTTCTTCCAAACTATCCGACGCAAGGACAATACGACCTATTGACTTTCACACCTTCTATGTAAACATCTGGGCAATCACCGTCATTGCCATACATCCAACCCAATCACAATTTTTTAATGTTGCAGATTAAGTTGATCTGCATTCGGTTGTCTGCTGCCAAAACTTAGTTCAATCTGGAAAACCATGAAGAGACACATTCAATTAATCTGTAGTATCACGATGCTGGCCAGTTGCCTGTTTTCCAATCATATCTGCCAGGCCATGCCGGAGAATCTGAAGCTGGCTGGTGGATTTAAAGCCAACGGTGAAGTACTGACAACCAGCACACATCATCGCGAAGCAAAACTGATTTCCACCGACGCCATGGCTCCTGGACTCTACGTCTTCAAAGCTCAGTTCCGAAATGATGCCTATCCCCCATTGGGCGTCTTTGCCGTGGATGTCAAAACTATCGACTACAAACGGAGTCTATCCAGCTATCAGTGGCAGCATCCGGCTTCTGACTGGACCCCGCTTGCCATTTATTTTCAGATTGACCAACCCACGCAAATTCTCATCCGTTTTGGCAATTGGCAGAAAGCCTCATCCAACGCTTCGCTTTCCATTCGTGATGTCAGCATTGAGCCGGTTCAGATGCACACATTAGCCAACAGCAATTGGCTGGCGGATGGTGATTTTGAACAAGGTCACATCGGCATGGTTCCCCCGGATTGGTTTGCCAAGGATCCCACAGAACCGATCTCTGAACAGGCCTTGATTGCCAACCCGTCTTACCGATCTGGCAAACATGTCTTTGCCATCAAAGGCCAAGGCGAAAAATCACGTAACTATTATTCTCATGCCTACCCCCTGCCGGACAATGGCGTGCTGACGTTTAGTGTCTGGGCGAAAACCGATCAAGCCAGTCGCTTTAACCTGCATATCATTCGTGATGGGTGGGGTAAACGTGCGGAAATGAGTTACACCCCAACAGCAACCTGGCAGAAATACACCATCACATGGCCGATCTCAAAGGAAGGTGTCAAATGGTTTTTCCTGCGGATCGACAAGGATCAATCACCCTCGACATTGCTGCTGGCCGATGCGCAGTTAACCTGGCAACCTGGCACACCCATCGACAGCAACACCACCCCGCAAGCCGATCCCTACGCCACAGCAAAAAGCATGGGATGGCAGGGAACACCGGGCCCCAACCTGATCTACAATCCGGATATGGAACTGGGCGGTACAGGCTTTTTTTACCAGTACTCATGGCCCAAAAAGTACCAGGACTACATCCGCACCGCCCGGGCCAAACCCATCGAGATGCTCGAAAACCAGGGTGTTGATGGCGGGACCTGTGCCCTGCTGCGGAACATCGGCCTGCAGACCTATTGCTTCCCGGTCACTGTTGGCAAAACCTACACCATCTCCGCGGACCTCAAAGCGGCACCGGGCGCAGCCAATCCCCAATGCAGTGCATTGGCACTGGACCCCGAATGGCATGCAGTCCTCTGGAGCAAAGCAAACGACATCCCAAGTGATCAATGGAAACGCTACAGTTGGACCATCAAATGGGACAAACCCAATATCCAGCAACGTGGGTATCTGAACTTCGGTGGCAAGGATGTCCTGATTGATCGTATCCAAATCGTCGAAGGAACCGAAAAAGAATATCAGGCGCCGCCGGTGATGCTGGGCCTGACCTATGACCGTTGGCCTTACTTCATGCGCGGTCGTGATCAAGCCAAAGCCAAACTCAAAATCGTTCCCGGTGAAAAACGTCATGGTCAAGCCGAGATTCATGTCTCAGCCAGAGATGCATGGGGAAAGATTGCCTGGCAAAAGCAGTTGACGGTCCCACTGGATCGCAACACCCTCGTACCGATCGACTTTCCCACCGACAAGCTTGGCACCTTTCATGTCGACCTGGAAGCAACAATCCAAGGCAAGACCGCTGGGATTGGTATCGCGCGTTATGCCATCGTGGACCAGCCCGTGCGCGTGACAGCCAAACCCGGACAATATGGTTTAGCGGGTATCTGTCAGGAGACCTTTAACTACCCAAGCTGGTTATGTGAAGATCATGCTGTAATTCAAAACGACCTTGGGATCACGCTCAATCGTTTCTTTGCGTCGGTTCCACCGGACTTGCCGCTGCCGATTCCCGATGAATTCAAAGACGAGCTGCTTGCCAAGAGTCGCCCGTTTTCCAAAGCCGGGATTGAGTTGATGCCTTGTATTGGTGCCCTGCCACGCTCAGCAAGCAAGACGGATACCAATGCCGCGATGGACTTACCGACACCTGATCGCTTGGCGTTGTATGAGACACACCTGCGGGCCTATGTTGATGCGCTCAAGTCTGAAATCAAGAGCTACGAAATCTTCAACGAGCCGAATCTCTGGCGTGTTCACAGCGGGCCACACCGTGGCAAACCCGCGATGTATCCGAGCAAATACTTCGCGTTCCAGAAGGTTGCTTACCGCACCATCAAGAGCATTGATCCGAATCTCGTGGTTGCCTGCAATGCCATGAACAACGTCAAATGGGATTGGATCAACGAATGGATGTCACTGGGCGCAAGCGATTACATGGACGTCTTTACCTATCACCCCTACGGCCAAACCAACTTCTATGAGACCGGGATCAAGCTTGAAAAAGTCATGCATGACTTTGGCTTTAACGGCCAGATGGTCAACAGTGAAAAATACTACGGTGCGAATCTGTTTCAGGATCGTGCTGGTTACGAGGAAACCCGACGTGGCTATTACCTGCCACACTCCGGCGAGTTGGCTACCGCGGGACGTTCGATTCAGCATTTTGTCTCGCAGGCAGCCGTCGGCATGCCGGTCTGTTTTTTCAATCCCACGCAAACCATCAGTCGCCGTGGACCGGAACGCGAGTTGTTCGTCTATGACTTTTTCAGTGCCTACAGTGCTGCTGCGCGTTTGATGGCCGAGGCCGGACGGGGCCAGGAGATTATCCTGGGGCCTGCCATCAACGCGATCGTGTTCCCCGATGCACCAAATGGCCCGCTGCTTGCCATCTGGTCCCCGAAGCTGGATGTCGATGCACGTATGAAACTGGGTGGCCCGATCACCGTGATGGATATCATGGGCAATCCGTATGACCAGGCAGCCATCACCAAAGGCATTCGCATTGCCTCGGACCCGGCCTATGTCCGCTTTGCACCGGGCACGTCTATCACTGACATCCAAGCCAAACTCACGAGCGCCCAGGTCATTGGGTTAGGTGATCCGTTTAAAGTCGATGTTGCCATCACAGGCAGCAGTACCATCACCGCCTATGTTCAGAGCATGCGCAATCACCCGATGGATGGCCATGTCAAACTGATGAACCTGCCTGAAAATTGGAAGCTTGCTCAAACGGTTCAGGCATTTGAAAAACTCATGCCCGGCCAAACCATCCGTGTAGACTTCAAGTTGGATCAAACACAAATCCCCAGCATGAGCAGTTGTAAACTCACGGCCATGGCGGAGTCGGGTGAGTATTTCACGCGCGTTGATGCCAGTGTTCAGCCACTCTTTGCATCGAAGCAGAACAGTGTCATCGCCGACGGTAATCTCAGTGAATGGGACCATGCCAACTGGATCACACTCAGCGATGAACAGGTCTCCAAACCGTTCAGTCACATGCTCAAACGCACAGATGATCAGGACCTTTCCGCGAAACTAGCCTTTGGTTGGAATCAAAATGTGCTTGCCATGGCCATCGTTGTCACCGATGACAAAGTGCAAACCGCCAAGTCCGCCCATGAAGGTTGGCAGGGAGATTGTGTTCAGGTTTATTTCGACCCGCGCAATGATGCCACGCAGGCGCAACCGAACACGGACGATGACGTGGAGTACATCATCAGTCGGATTGGTGATCAAAACTGCGCCTGGCTTGTCAAGGGTGCCAACGGGAACTACAAAGGCCAGGCCAATCGTGCAGAAGAGATCATGGACACCGACGTGAAGCTGGCCATCGTGCGTCAGGGACAACAGACCATTTATGAAATCGTCTTCCCGGCAGCCGACTGCATCCCCGGTACGCGGTTTGAAGTGGATGGCCACCTGGGCTTTTCCATTCTCATCAACGACAACGATGGTCAAGGTCGTAAGACCGGTTTGACACTGGCGCCCAAGGGTTCAGAACCCTATGGCAAGCCGCATGAATACCTGGACATGATCTTCAAATAAACTGCCTGGAAAGACAGCATGCATTGGCCGAATCATACCTGCAGAATCGTTGATTCCGGTACGGCCAATGTGTGACTGTTGGCCTTGAGCAGACCTTGGTTATTGGCGATCTGAATGTTCAATCCCGGACGTGCATTGGCTTCCAGAACCATCGGTCCATGATTGGCGTCGAGTACGATATCCACGCCGACATACCCAAGCTGCAAAGCATGACTGAGTCTTCCTGCAATGTGAAGCACTTGCTGCCAATGTGGGATACTCAGGCCGGATACTGGTGAAAAGGTGTCTGGGTGATGGGTAATCTTGCGGTTGTGATGGACCGCTGTGGTTGTTTTCCCCGTGGCAATGTCAATGCCGACACCGATCGCACCTTGATGGAGATTTGCTCGACCACGGGATTCGGCGGTGGGTAAGCGGATCATGGCAGCAATGGGAACATGCTGACAAATCACAATGCGAATGTCGGCAGTGCCTCCTACTGCAATCTCCGAAAAGGCGACATGGGGCATGACACGCGCTTCGACGATGGCTTTATCCGGATGACCAGACAATGAAAACAACCCCGATAGAATACTTGCAAGATGGTGTTCGATATCTGCTGTCGACAACACCGTGCCGTTGGCAAGTACAAAGCCATCGCGTGTATTGGCTGCAATGACCAATACGCCACGCCCCCCTGCGCCACAGGCCGGCTTGATGACAAACTGCTGACGATTACCGATCAATGAACCAAAGCCAGTGATGTCGCCATACCGACTGATCAGCCGCATAAGTCCGAGGGACCGCGATTTCATGCTCATGGCAAATCAGTTTCGTCCGCGCCTTGTCATCGACACGGGCATAGAGTTTGCGCGGATTTAAATGCGCAATGTAATTGAGATTTCGAGCGTTGATCCCAAGCACGCCAGCCTGTTTGAGTTCCCATGGCCATGCCCAGAATCGCCATCGTTTTTTGCGCATGCCCTAACTCCCCAAACTCGCATCAGGCGATAACATGTCACGGAAGCGAAACAGTTCAGCCAACCGGTACCCGGAGTATCGCCCGATCAGCAGCAACGCACCTGCAACGTAAAGCAGCATCTCCGGTGCGTGCACAAATGCCAACCCCAATGCCTTCCATGCAAGAAGCATGAAGCAACAGGCTGCAACAAGCAATGTCCCTCCAAGCAGTTTGCATGCGGTGAGTAATCCGTCTTCATCGTGGCAGACATAAAATCGTTCAATGAGCATGGTCATGATCACCATCGGCAAAATCACGGCCTTGGCGCTGGGGGTCAGCCCCAGGTAATCCAACACGGAAATGGCCAAAACCAGGCAGATCACCACCAAGGTCAATAACACCCCCAGTCGCGGTACCATCAACAGCTTCAGATACTCCAACAACCCACGTGTCACCATGCCAACGAACATCACCAGTACAAACACCACCATCCCTGTCACCGGGTCTGAATAGAGAAAACTCAATGCAAGTAAGGCAGGCGTGAACGTACCAAAGGTCATCAAGCCAATGAGATTTCGAAACACTGCCGTGACCAGCGCACCAAGAGGTAAGAGTAATAACACAGCCATGATGCTACGCATCCCACCGGGCAGGCGCGTCAAATCCAAGATCACCGGCAATTGAGCGATGGGTTGATTTGATGGCAAATCCTGTTCCAAACGACTCAGTTCATAACTCACACGCCATGTTCCACTGTCAGTTCCACGAATCATCTCAACACCATCGACACGCACGGGCAGATATGTCTCGGAGATAAACCGTGCTTGTCCACTGGATGGATCGTAGGGAATCCATCTGTCATCCAAATGGACCTGAACCCATGTATGTGGTCGAATATTGCCCGGCAATCCCAAAACAAATCCGGTCACCAATCGTGCGGGAAAACCGGCAGTTCGACACATTGCCACCATCGCTCGAGCACGCCCGATCTTGTTGGCATAACCCTCAGTCAAGGCGTCAGCCGCATCGTCATGCCCATCGGCTCGATCCGAGATGTTTAGCCAACAGTACTCAAAAATCTGCTGAACACGTGCCACCGGCTGCGGGTCTGCAGGAATCTGGGCCAAGGCTTTATTCACCGACAGGGAGCCAACCTGCGTTTTGGACTTGGCAGCCAGATAACGCTGACGTAAAACAGGTTTGAGTGGTTGAGGAAGATTCGGCAGTGCATTGCCATTAGCTCGGGTGTTGATGTCAAACTCGCCAATCCAGGTTGCCCATTGTCCGTAGCCTGTAGCTAAAAGCACTGCACTTCGACTGCCTGTATCAGCATTGCGTTGCACGTCCATCGCCATATCCGCCCTGAAAAAGGCTTCCTTCTGGATGATGGCTGTGTGTGTATCATCTGGTAGCGAAACGTACACCCGTTGCGCGTTGCCTGCCAATACCTTGACGGTGTAACGTAACTGCCAGAGAACATGATCGTCCGAGCCGTTTGCTGGAGACGTTGAAATATGCCGGATCACCATGATGCAAGTTGCGACGATACATAGCAGCAACACGGTGGTAAGTGTTCGCTTATTTTGCTTGTTCATGATCCAACTCCACTGACATGACGATGGCACCTGGCGGTGAAAAAATGTTCTATCAGTTCGAAGCCCAATCCAGTTGGATCATCTCATTTTTCTCAATGGCTTGTGGAAAGTAGATCACATAGACATACCGTCCCAACGTGTCGGTGGAGTACACGGCACGTGTACCGGTATCGCCTTGTCGATGCAGATTGTAGCCGTGCCCAGGCAGTCCGTCTGCAGGCATCGGCAATCTTAAGTAGTACAACGGCATCAAACGACGATAGTCTTTATCCTTGATGCGCTTGACAATCCCTGCAGTCTGAGAACCGGGAAAAGCACGCACCACATACTTGTCTGTTTCGACTTGTTTGAGTGTTCTTTCAGGCGTCTGAAAACCGATGCCTTGCGGCGTTACCCCGCCAGAGACTGGTTGGTAGCGAGGCAAGTCAAGTGCACCGGGCAACACGCGCAGTTCCGGATCACCCAGCAAACGGAAACTCAAACCCACACGCATGGTCTTGGCCTGCTGGGTATGACCACGTGCCTTTTTGAGTTGGACCAGAAGCAGGAAATAATTCCGCGCATCACGCATGGCCTGGCCAGCTGTCGCATCGCGGTAAAGCACCGCATCACTCCAGGCTTTGACAAACGAACTACCTGAAGCACTGTGAATGCTGGTGACACTGCCGATCACGCCACAGGCATCACTGGCCAAGGCGATCTGTGTTGCATCATCATGCATCGAACTGCAGCTTTGCAGGAACACCAGTGCATGATGCGTGAGAATCGGCGTATCACTGGCACGATCACCAGGATGCATCGCCTGCGGATCACCTGTTAAATGCCAAGTCTCAGCAGATATCGACTCGTCACTTTCTGGCGTCATCTGTTGGCTGTCTTGAAGTTTCTGACTATCAAGCAACGTACTGGACAGAACTTTGGTAGCAATATCAAGCGATCCCACCACCTGCCACGTCGTGGTTTCAAACAATCCGATCTGCCCGAGCACGCGATTGAAGGTCTGCGCGACCGGTGAGTCGTAGGTTTCACCTTGAGCCTGCGGCGTGTCATATTCATCACGATAGCCATCTCCCGAGTCATCATATTCCTGTTCCATGTAACCGGATTCTTCATCCCAATACTGTCCGGAACCAAAGAGTTGATGGTCAGTGATATGCCCCTGATAGATGATCAGATCAGCAGCGGCGGCATCGATATTCGCCTGCTGCATGTCAGGCCGGATACCAAAATGCGTAATGGTTGGTACTTTGAGATTGACATACTCGCGTTCAGTGAAACGTGCGACCGTTTCTGCGAGGGGTAATGCACCGTAGTCCGTATTGGGATTGGCAATCATCAACAGTCCGCCAGGCCGCGAGAACTGCAACTGTTCACGTATCAACCCCCAGGCAATAAGCAGGGACGCATTGCCTGCATCGGCATAAGGAATCCGTCCTACACCATAGTCTGCTGCGCCACCGGCACCGGCCATCGAGCAAGGCTCCACAGCAATCTCTAATGTTTCATCGCCAACTGGGATCACGACCTCGTTCTCAACCACGCCATCGTAATCAGCAAGCAGGGTAACGGTACACGGCTTTAACTGGTAGTCTGACACAACGGTCTGCACCATTCGTTCTGTAATTTCGACTTCCTGTGACGTCGGCAGGACGATGACGGACTTGCGTGCGACACTCAGGTATGCTGCCAGCCAGCCGGACTGCAGTGGCTGTTCATCGAGATCCGGTGCGCGAGCAACAATCACATTGCGAATCGCTTGTGGCCCCAATGTCTTGATCACCGCAGCCTGAGCCTGATCGCCCTGTAACAACTCCGCAGGACATGGCAATGAAGCAGCCCATTGGGGGAACGGTACTCCCGATGGTGCAACGACACTCACACGTTTGACCCCCAGTTGAGTCAATGCTGTATTGAGCGAATGAGTACTGACCTGATCATCGACAACCAACAAGGGGTGGCGACGATGCCCCGCCAATGCAGAGGCATACACCAACGTGGCTGGATCGTTATTGGTCACCAGCACCGTAGCCTGAGGTTTTGTCCAGAACTTCTGAGCCAGGAAAACACCGACTTGCAGAGAGTCACGGGGTAATGTCAGTCGTGATGTCCCTTTGGGCAATACCGAATCCGCGTCATGGGTCATGTCATCTGAGCACACCAACAGAACCCGATCCGGACCGACCTGATCAATCAAGCGATTGGTGGCTGCTTGATTTTCAGGCGTTGACACACTCAACAGAACCGGCGAATCGCGTTTACCCAACTGTGCAGAAACCGGCGTGAGCATGGCCAGCGTCTGGGCATCCACATCCTGTACAACAATGCCCAACGGCTGGATAACTGGCAGTTGTTCTGCTCGAACCGACCGTGTGATCGCCAGTGAAAAAACAGCCAGCAATGAGATCTCAAAAACCTTGCGGCAGGTAGACAAAGCCATGTACCTATCCTTGAATCAGGGGCATTTAAATATCGCATCAGGTGCTTGATGCGCAATCTGCGATATTTAATCGGCTCAATGAGATGTCTGCTATCAGGTCTTGACCGTAGTTTTGAAATTCAATGTTCAAATCACCCCTTGCCAGCGACCGGTCTGCCCTGCCTGCGGTATAATTTCATCGTCAGTGAATTTTGTCTGTTCTCACATCCCCGGAGCCTCTCATCATCGTGTTACCAGCCAGCCCATCCAACATCTTGCAAAGGTTTGACACATGTCAGTCATTCGCGTGATGTTAGTCGATGACCATGCAGCGACGCGCGATGGACTGCGTGCATTTCTGGCCAACGATCCAAACATGCAAATTGTCGGTGAAGCGGAAAATGGACACCAGGCGATCAAACGTGTCGTAGATTTACTCCCGGACATTGTGATCATGGACATTGGCATGCCCGAACTCAACGGTATTGAAGCAACCCACCAACTCCGGAAGATCGACCCGAAACTCAAAGTCATCGCCTTAACCCGCCATGCCGACGTCCAATCAGTCAAAGCCATGTTCGATGCGGGTGCCAAAGGCTATGTACTGAAAACTGCATCACTCAAAGATGTACGATCCGCCATTCTGACGGTGAAGCAAGGGCAGACTTTTTTCACGCCACCGATCACGAAATTGTTGTCCGAATGCGATACCATACCGCAGCAAGCCAGTGAAGAATCCGGTGCACCATCCCCGCAGATTCTTACCAGCAAGGAACGTCAGATCTTACAACTCCTGGCAGAAGGATTGGCCAACAAACAAATTGCGACCGTGTTGAGTATGTCCGTCAAAACAGTTGAAACCCACCGCGGGCACCTGATGAACAAACTGGGCTTGCATAATGTTGCCAACCTCACACGCTATGCCATCCGACATGGTCTCACCGAACTGTAGTGCATTGCTTAGAGATAGTCTGCCAGCGAAACTTCGGACAACACAAAACGGTCATCATCACTATGTACCAACTGCGTCTGGAAACGACCCTGATTTTGACTTAAAGCAAACGCCAGTTGACTTGCAGTCTGCGGTGGCGTGGAAGCGAGTTGTGCGACCTGTGTTTGATTCTCTGTGGGTTGGATCATTTCAAGCCAGACACCGGTGGCAGAGGTTCGATTTGACCACGCATCAAAGATATCAACAATGTCCACCCAGCCATCACGGTTTACATCGTAGAGGTTGTCAATCTCAGCCGGTAAACCCGAACTTTGCGTCAAGCGATTGTTCCAGATATTAAAGATGTCAGCAATGCTGACCTGGCGATCCACGTTGACATCCCCCGCCATGTTGCCAAAGTAAAACACGTGATCCTCTGCCAAAGCAGTATTATTGTTGGCAAGGAGTCGGACAGAAAGCCACGTATTGGTGATTGCCTGATCTTCCCATGTCAGCAGAAATAGATCGGGGTGATCGACGTTGTCTTTTTCCAACAAGGTTAACGTCGGTTGCGGCGCCTCTTCCCATTGCTCCGTGACGGACGTGTTACCGAGGGTGAACTGGAAATCATCCACGGTCAGCTGAGTAGGATCGGTTAAACCGAGCACCTTCACGATGACACCGTTAATCCCTTGAATGTTGGTACTGATGTTGACAGATGACCCCGTCTGCCCGGGTTCCAATGCCTGCTTGTCGGTTGCGATAGCATTAAGGTCATTCGCATCTGCCGTGGAAGTATTGCCGTCATAATAGCTATTGTTGTAGAACAAAGACTGATCGGAAACATATGGACGTTTGACGAGAATGGCATGCATCGATTGCGTGAAACCGCCATCATCGTCAGTGACTGTCAAGGTCACAGTGGTACTGCCATATTGTGTGAAAGTATGACTCACTTCGGTCAGATCCGATCCTGTTTGCGGATCGCTGCCATCGCCAAAATCCCATGTGTATGTCAACGGGTCATGAACACCTGCAGGATCACTGGCTAAAGCGGAGAAGGATGCTTCAAATCCACCAAATACTTCGCTGTCACCAGCAAGTTGGTCAATGCTCGGGTCGGTGTTATTCACGGTGACAAGCATGGTGTCCGTCGCCTGGGCACCATCGTTATCGACGACGGTCAGTGTCACGGTGTATTGTCCGTCATCGGCATAGGCATACTCGACCACGTTACCAACCAAAGGCTCCGAGCCGTCACCCATATCCCACGTACAGGTATGCGTATCGCGATCATCAGCATCGTCGACGGTAGCTTGCAACGTGACAGTCAGGGTTTCCGAGGTCACCTGATCTTCGCCAGCATCCACCACAGGAGCAAGATTGTTGATTGTCAAGGTTGATGACGCAACTCTGAAGAATGTCCCGTCGGCAACACTCACGGAAATGGTCGTTGCGGTGCCGTCACTACTAAAGCCCATCGCAACGAGTTGCTCCCAAGTCAAATAAGGTGTAACACCAACCGCGTCGGACCCAATGTGATTTTCGTTCAGATCCCAGTGGTAACTCAATGTGTCATTCCCTGGATCGAAACTGGCTGAGGCATCAAGCATCACGCCCTGCCCTTCATTGATCACATAGGCCCCACCGGCATCGGCAATCGGTAGCACGTTATCAATGGTGATGGTTGAAAAGCGTATCACTGAGTCCACATCATCTGTCACACGCAATCGGATGCTATAAGGCCTATTATCAGCAGTAAATCCCAAATCCAAAAGCGTCTGCCAGTTGATCAAAGGTGTTACGCCGGTGGCATCGTCAAACTGACCATCAGAATCCAGGTCCCACTCATAGGTCAAGACGTCGTACCCCACATCAAACGTGTCTGAGGCATCAAGCAACAGATTCTCGCCTTCGTTCACCCTGTAAGTCCCGTAACCAAAGCCATCATTCCCGACAAGAATCACCGCAGGCAGGAGATTGTTGATTGTCAGCGTGGTATACGCAATCGTCGAACCGGCATCGTCGGAGACTTTCACAGCAATGGTGTTGGCACTGCCGTCGGATTTCACGCCCAATGCATTGAGGGTTTGCACGGACAATTCCGCAGTTGAGCCGATGACATCGTCAAAAACACCATCGTTATTCAGGTCCCAGGTATAGGTCAGCGAATCCCCCATCACATCCGAACTGGCAGAAGCGTCGAGAAACAAAGGCCAACCTTCGGTGATCTCGTATGCCCCTCCGGCGTCGGCTGTGGGGAGAACATTATTGATAACCAACGTGCTTTGGGATGTGGAAGAACCACAGTCATCCGTAACTTGCAAGGCAATGGGATTGGCACTGCCATCGGATTGAAGGTTCAATGCAACCAGCGTCTGCCATGGAATCACGGGAGACACACCGACAGCATCATCAAAGACACCGTCGTTATCCAAATCCCAGCCATAACTCAGTTGATCACCGCCAACATCAAAACTGCCTGAAGCATCGAGCGTCAGTGTCTGGCCTTCAGTGATTTGATAACTGTCCCCGGCATCGGCAACAGGCAGCACGTTGTTAATGGTCAACGTGGTGGTATCGCCCCCCATCGCTGAACTGTTGTCAAAGACCAACATGCGAATGGTGTGTGGTGTGCCTTCGGTCGTGAGTCCCAAAGCTTGCAACGTTGCCCAGGAAATCGTTGGGCTGACACCCACTGCGTCGTCGAATTGCATATCACCATCAAGGTCCCAACCATAGACCATCGAATCACCACCCGGGTCGGTTGAACCACTAGCATCGAGTGTGACAGACGAGCCTTCGTCAATCACATAGCTGCCACCTGCATCGCCAATGGGCGGTAGGTTATTGATGGTGATGGTTGTGGACATCACCGCGCTATCGTGATCATCAGTAACTTGTAAGCGAACGGTATTGGGCTGGCCCTTACTGGTCAGACCAAGTGCGTGAATCAAATCCCATGTCAATGTTGGCGATACGCCTGTTGCATCATCAAATACACCGTCATTGTCCAAATCCCAAGCATAGGTCAGTGCATCTCCGCCATCGTCCGTCGTTCCGCTGGCATCAAGCATCATGCCCTGTCCCTCATCCAGAACGTAGTGACCGCCGGGCTGCACATTGGGTGCAATATTGTTGATCATCAGTGTCGTCGTTGTAGTACTCGAACCGGTGTCATCGGTGACCTGTAAACAGAGCGTGTATTGAGTGCCATCGGTGGCATAACCCATCGCGACCAACTCGGACCAACTCAATGTCACGGTCACGCCGGATGCATCATCGTATTGACCGTCGTTGTCCAGGTCCCAGGCATATTGCAAAATGTCCGTACCGGGGTCGGTGGTACTCGAAGCATCAAGCATAACCGACTCACCTTCATTGATGATATATGCATCACCGGCATCGGCTGTGGGTAAAACGTTCTGTACCGAAACGGTCGCTTGCTGATGATCCTGCTGGTTGTTGGCGTCGGTAACAGTGACGGTGATATCGTAATCTCCGTCGTTGGCATAGGTGTGAAGTTGCTGCGTTGTCAGGACACCCGTAGCAAGATTGACGGACTGTGTATGACCATCCCCCCAATCAATGTCCACGGTATTGGTTTGCGTACTATCCAAATGCGTGATCCCGACAGACAGATTCATCTGTGCCCCTTCAAGCACAGGATCCGTCGCTACCACAACATTTTCGATCACAGGCACGCCAATCAAGCCGGCATTGATGTTGTGAATCTGGCCGTTACCCGTCAGTGTCAAAACAGAAGTCCGGCCCGTCGTCGCATCGGCATCACTGTCGACCGTATCGTCGGAACCAACATTCTGCGTTGTGAACAAACTGTCATCCGGGTTAACGAACTCGATGATGTAATCACCATCAATCACATGATCAAACAGGTAGTCACCATTGACATCAGTGGTGGTGGTTTGGCAAAGATCACCATCATCATAAAGCAGGTTCACCGTCACGCCTGCGACGCCCGGCTCGGTTTCGTCTTCAATGCCATCGGCATTTTGATCCAGCCAGACACGATCACCGATCTGCCCCGTACCGAGAATGCCAACACCAATGTACGGATTGAATTGGCCTTCAATGATGGACAAAATGCTTGTTAATGTCGCAGGATCGATATCACTGTCATAATACCGATCATCACCCTGCAGCAATGCGGTCAACTCATAACCATCATCAAGTAACACATTCACTTGATATTCACCAGTATTGACAACCTTGATGAAATATCTGTTATTGGGAGAGATTTTATTCTTGGTGTAGTAGTCACCATCGACCTGAGAAATCTCAACTTCGACGATCCCTGCGGCATCACCTTCTCCAATTTCATAGGTTCCGTTGGCATTCTCATCCAACCAGACCCAGAAACGCATAATGCCGTTGGGCATGTAACCCGCATCGACATGATCTACCTGATCCAGTAGACCGACATCATAGGTTTGAGTCCAGCCGTTTGCATCATCCGCATCACTGTCCAAAACGTCAGAATTGAAGTCATTGATCACGAAGTATTGGAAATCACGACGCATATCCTGGAATTTCACTGCATATTGACCGGGATAAAGTGAATCGAATACATAGGCACCGTTCTCGTCGGTGACCGTGCTTTGCAACCAATTGTTTTGATTGTCATACAGTTGTACTTCAACATCAGCTAAGGTCGTATCAGCCTCGGATTGGTAATGATTCAAATCACGATCCACCCAGGCAATGCCCGAAATGGATGACGCTGCAGGAACTGGCAAAACAGTGATGTCCGAGGTTTGAACGACAGAACCCGTATCATCAGTAACACGCAATGCAATGGCATATGTCGCATCCAACGTTGTGATGCCTAACAAACCAGCCGCTTCCCATGAGAGAGTTGGCGTTACACCCAGCGCATCATCAAAGACGCCGTCGTTATCCAAATCCCATTCGTAGGTCAATGGATCACTGCCGGGATCGGACGTACCTGATGCATCAAGTGTTATGCCATAACCTTGATAAACAATGTACGGACCACCAATGGCAACGATCGGCAAAGCATTATTGATCGTCAATGTTGATGCCTGTGTTACGCTGCCATGATCATCCGTTACCTGAAGGCCGATGACATGCGATGCCCCATCAGTCGACAAGCCCAGCGATTCAAGTGTCTGCCATGTGATGGTGGGACTGATGCCGGTTGCATCATCATATTGCCCATCATTATCAAGATCCCATGCGTATGTGAGTGTCTCTGTCCCCGGATCGCTTGTTCCTGCTGCAGTAAGCTGCACACTCAAACCTTCGGTGACAATGAAGCTGTCAGCAAGATTGATGGTAGGCAAGACGTTGGCAACTGTCACTGAAAACGTCTGTTCATCTTCGTGATCAGATGCGTCGGACATCTGCACGGTGATGGTGTATTGGCCATCATTGGCATAGGAGTGTGTCTGGGTAAAATTCAGATCACCTGCATCATAATTCAGGATATCCTGCGAGCCATCGCCCCACTGGATCGTCACCTGATGGGCTTGGTTGGGACTGAATAACTGATTAAACACACCCTGGACTGACAGAGACGAACCTTCATCGACGAGTTGCGGTGTGATGTTGATCTGCGCCAATGCCGGGGTGATGTATAAGCCAGCATTCAAATCAGTGAGTTGTTGATTTAGAGCCAGCGAAAATAACGCAGTCTTGCCGGTCAGTGGGTTTACATCGCTATCAATCTGGTCATCACTGCCTTGATCCTGTGACGTGAAAGTATAGGCTTCTGGTGAGACAAACTGAACGGTGTAATCCCCTTCAATCACATGATCAAACAGGTAATCGCCATTGGCATCGGTGGTGGTGGTCAGATAAAGACTTTCATCGGTGTTCAAGAGATTGACGGTCACCCCCGCCAAACCGGACTCCCCGTCGTCTTCGATGCCGTTGTAGTTTTCGTCCAGCCAGACATGATCACCGATTTGACCATTGGCCAGGACGCCAGCCCCGACAGCAGGATGGGTTTGACCTTCAATTAATGTGAATGTGAACGTCAAAGTATCTGGATCAATATCACTGTCGACTGAATCGTCTGCACCTTGATCAGGGGTTGTTATGGAATACCCCTCGGGCAATATCACCGTGACAACATATTCACCGGGTGCTAGGTTCGTCGCACCTACGGTCGTGCTGTTAAAAGTCCATTGGTTATTATAGGTGCCATCGGTTTTGTCCAAAGACATTTGTGTTCCGGCAACAGCCCCTTCGCCGTTATCAAAGATGCCATTGTCATTGGCGTCGAGCCAAACATTTAACGTCACGCGCTCAACGGGTTTGTATCCGACATCGACATGGTCAACTGTTTCTGACATCCCCAGCGAAATCGAATGAGAATACCCCGTTGAAAATGCCGCATCACTGTCCAGATCATCATTCGCATTGCCATTCACATCGGGAAAGACAAAATAACGGGAAGACTCGTAATATTTGATGAATTTGACCTTGTAATCACCAGCAGCCAAGTCCGTAAAATGATACGCACCATTCTCATCAGTCGTAGTGGAATCAATCAAATTGTATTGATCGTCGTATAGTTCCACAGGGACATTGGCCAGCAGGACATCGCCTTCATCTCGGAGTCTGTTGTCGTTTCGATCTTCCCATGCAACCCCATTGATTGAAGCATCGGTCGCAATCGGGTTGATGGTCAAGGTCGTATAACCCGTCTGAAAACCATCATCATCACTCACGCGAACACCGATGGTATACACGGCACCATCAGCGGTGAGTCCCAAGGCAGAGAGGGTCGACCAGACAATCGTTGGTGAGACACCTGTGGCATCATCGAATTGCCCATCGTTATCCAAATCCCAAGCGTAGCTCAAAGTGTCACTACCCGGATCGGTCGTACCTGATGCATCAAGATACAATGTGTCACCTTCGTAGATACTGTAGCTGCCACCTGCATCTACCGTCGGCAAGACGTTGAGAATTTCGATCGTGAATGTTTCCTGCGTGGATAAACCCGTGTCGTCAGTTAGTGTGACACTGACCTGGTAATTGCCATCATTGGTATAGGTGTGATACCGAGTGGTGTTTGTGGGATTACCATACAGATTAAAATTATCCGTCGTGTCATTCCCCCAGTCGATGATCACAGCATGGCTACCAAGGCCAGCATCATCAATATTCATGTGGACATAAACCTGGCTGCCTTCCGTCTCGACCTCAGAATGATATATCTGAAAAAAGTAAGGCGGTGTGAGTAGTCCCGCGTCAATATGATCAATAGTTTGATTCTGATTCAGTGTAAAGATGTCTGTGCTGCTGGTATGAATATTGACATCGCTATCCGTCGAATCATCACCGACATTGGTCTCGGTATATACATAGGAAGGTTCTGCCGATGTAAACCTGACATAGTATTGACCGGAACTTAAGTTATCGAAGCGATATGCCCCATTACTATCAGTACTCGTGGTGGCTATCTGATTGCCATCGACAGTATGCAGGTATGCCCTCCAGTTCGACATAAATGACTCACCGACATCCCGAACGCCATCATGATCCTCATCAAGCCAGACGACACCACTGATACTGGTACTGGCTGAGGGTAGATACATCCCGGCATCAACATCGGTGATATCATCGCCACCTGCCACGGTGATCAAACTGGTTCGGCCTGTCGTGGTGTCTGCATCGCTGTCGAGTGTGTCATCATTGCCTGCATTTCGTGGGACAAATGCATAACCACCACTGGTAACAAACTCGACGATGTAGCTGCCAGCATCCAGATCATCAAACAGATAGGAACCGTCAGCATCCGTCGTCGTGGATTGAAGCTGCGTGCCTAAACTGTTTAGCAGATTAACAGTCATACCGGACAAACCGGACTCACTATCATCCTGGATACCGTTCTGATTGACATCATCCCACACCCGATCCCCAATGCTTGCATAGGTCACAACATTGTTTGTATATACACCAACATCGTAGGTTTCATCTTGAATTGCACCGTTGACGGTAAAAATATCCGATCGCCCCGTGATGGGATTAGCATTGCTATCTGTCAGGCTGCTACCAATATATTGTGGAGAGAATTCATAACCATCCGTCAAATAATATTCAATGTAGTAATCACCTTTGAGATAGATACTAAACGAGTATTCCCCCAGCGAATTGATACCAGAGCTCAAGCCTGTTGATTGACCGTCAGCTTGATAGAGTGTTGCATAGCCACTGGTAAATATCTGCTCCCCGAAATCCTGGACGCCATCATGATCCGTATCATTCCAGAAATCACCGCCGACAATCGCAGAATCAAGCGTAATCTTTGTCACGCCGACACCCCAGATATTGGTGGATTTCACATACTCCTGAAATGTCCAGAACACATTGTCATATGTCGTATCCAGTAATGTCGCAGAATAATCGCCCCAGCGGTTACGACCACTGGTATCGAGTCTCTCGTAAGTCGAAGCTCCCGATGTGATGAGCTGGGGTTCAGAAAATACCATTGAACCGTCATAATCTCGCGTTCCGATGACATAGTAACTGCTGATGTAAGTCGAAGGACTACCACCACTGAATCCGATGACAACATTACCTTTATTGTTAACCGCAATGGAGGGATAATTGTAGGACATGGTATCGTCTGCAATGACACCAGAATCAACCACATTACTATTGTTGATGTCGATTTTGTACCATTCCAACGATGGCCTGTCATTGATATTGACACCATGTACAGCCCACAGGTAACCGTTGTCGTAGACTACGTTACTGCAGAAGCGGGTATCACCTGCATCAATATCGACTTTGTCACCGGGTTGATCGATATCCCCTTGCGTTGAGCGAGGTGTCACATCAATAAAATCACCCGTTGTCACACCTGATAAATCCACACTGCTAAGACGTAGGTATCCTGATGGTTTGTTGTATGCCGAAAGGATTGCCAAAGCACCGTGCCCGTTGTCATAATCGACGACAGGTTGGGGCGTGAATCCCGTTGTGTCCAAAGAATAGTCCGTGTGATACGCATAGGTTGGCGATTCTTCCTGATTCAACAGGTCTGTCTTGTCCAGCACCAGAAAACTGGTCAAAGTGTTTCCGCTATAGAGGCTGAACATATTGGCTGAAACCACAACGTAATCCCCATTGAAACCGAGCATGGGAAAGTCGGCCCAATGCGAATCATCGTTGTCCGAATCAAACTTGTAAGCTTTCCATCCCTGCGTTGGATCGGCAGAATCGGAAACGGCTACAAAAATGCTGTTGCCAACCTTCTTGTTGTCAACAGAAGTTGCATACCACCTGTTCTGGCCTCGGTCATAGACAACTCGTGGGTCAAAGGTAAAGTCAGAATATGTAACGCCCGCATTAATCCAGAACGAATTAAGTGATCTGGACTGAACACGATTACCACTGGCTTTGTCATAAACGGTGTACTGCCCGTTGAGCATGACGACAACATGGGAATCCCCAACAGCCCCCATGGTGTCTGCCGGGTAGTAGTAGCCTTCATCGCCGTAGTAGGCGCCTTGATAGTTTTGCGTCACTTCGGGAGAGATGATGTCTGAGGCAGTCGCCGCAGCCATCTGAGGTTCATATAGATCAAGTGTCGTCGCAGACTCCGATGCAACCGTCACCGGGGTCGTCATCGGCAGCTCAACAGGCAACTGAACTGAACTGAGCAGGATGCGTGGCTCAAGATTTTCCAGTGTACATTTCCAGTGATCGTGACGACATCTACTAGCGGTAAACAATTGGTGTGTATTGGCTTGGCGCATTTGAACCAAAAGATTGCGATATAAGCGGGTCAGTCGCTTACGAGCGCGAGATGCAAAATGCATAGATCCCCCAAAGTCAGGCATGCCTGGTACAACGAATCAAGATCAATCAAGAAGCAGATGGTTTTATGTCATTCAAGGTGATGTGAATTAACACTTTAAACTATAAACACATTAATCCTTTTATAGCACACAAAGTAGGTGATGCCAATTTGAAATTGCCCAATTCAGTCATCCAAACGCAGGTTGGGGGGTTTACTTTTTGCACATTTTGTATACAATTTACACAAAGGATCACAAAAAATGATATCCACACTGATTGCAGCTCCGTACACCGCCATGCTCACCAACAATGATTTGATGTTGGATCAGGTTAGTCACCAGGCAAAAGCACTACATGACAGTGGGGTAAGCGGCGCGTTTGTCTGCGGGACGACTGGGGAAGGCGCATCATTGACGCTTGATGAGCGCAAGGCAGTTGCAGAACGCTGGTGTCAGGATCGCCCATCGGGATTAAGCGTCATTGTCCATGTTGGTGGAACCTGTCTGCGTGACTGCCAGACACTGGCTGAACATGCCCAGCAATTCGGTGCGGACGGGATTGCTGCCATCGCCCCCTACTTTTTCAAACCGGCTAACATCGAAGATTTGGGACAGTGGTGTCATGCAATTGCCAGTAGCGCGCCGGAATTACCGTTCTACTACTATCACATGCCTGCAATGACAGGCGTGAATCTGCCCATGGAGCAGTTGCTCACGCAATGCGCTCCATCCATCCCCAACTTTGCGGGTATCAAGTTCACCCATGAAAACCTTTACGATTTTGGACGCTGTGTGAATGTGAGTCAGGGACGTTACAAAATGCTCTTTGGTCGAGATGAAATCCTGCTCTCTGCCCTCCCCCTTGGAGCAGACGGTGCGGTTGGCAGTACCTACAACTATGCAGCTCCAATCTACCTGAAAATGATTGAGGCCTACAAACAGGGTGATCTGGAACAGGCAGCAACCTGGCAACAACGATCACGCGAATTGGTGGACCTGCTCAACAAGTATGGTGGATTGGCAACAGGCAAAGCCATCATGCAAATCATCGGTATTGACTGCGGTCCGACACGCATGCCACTCAAACCGTTGAGCCTTGAGCAAACCCAGGCATTGGAAGCCGATCTGCATGCCATCCATTTCTTTGACGCCATCAGCAGCCCAATCACGTCACTGGTTTAACGCACCGCATACCCCATCCTGAGTCTGCATCCGACGACCTGCAAAGTCCCGGAGAAATGGACCATCGAACTGCCACTTGCTTAACTCATCAATACTGGTCAGTGAATCGGTCAATGTGGTCCGCGCGATTCTCAGGTAATCCAACGCACCTTTGAAATAACTGGCTTGTCCATCACATCCAACCCAGAAATCTCCTTCGTTGGCAAGTGTCGCATCAATCGGCAAAGTATCCAGATGACCAACCAACGCAACCGGGACTGAATCCACATACATCCGAACCCGATTGCGATTTCCCCGCTCCACCTCAATTAACACATGCATCCAGGTCGACTGGGGTAATGGCTCAGCCGTATTCACATGATATATTTGGTATTGAGCTTTTAACGTCAATCGCAGCTCCCCCGACGGATCTACTGCCAATTGATAACCAGCCGTTTGATTCTGTTTGCTCAGCAACACGCCCCCCTGCTCATCGATCCTACAGACCAGTTCGATCAGAAAACTGTTGTCGGTCATATCCAGCGTCTGCCGATTTTTACCAGCATATTGCTTGGCTATTTCCTTGCCACCGACTTTGTAATCATAGGTCCCATCAACTGTCATCTGTTGATGGGACAACTGGCATGCCACATCCAGACCATTGAAAGACAAAGCACCATTGACCCAATTCTCCAACGTCCCTTGAGAAAAATCTGACCAACTGGCGTTGCGTACCTGCAGGTCATTGGTTGGGACAAGCCGGTACATCGTTCTGTGCATCCACTCACCCGTGAAATTCATGTTCTCACCGAAGACCACCATAGGACCATCAACTGCAGGTTGATAAAAATGCCATTCACCGACCACACGTTGAAGTGCCCATGGGACAAAGTGCTTGATGCGTTTGGGGAGTTTGGCATCGGCAGCAGGTCTGAAATCATGCCCAGGCGCATCACGTAACACGGGAATTGTGGAGACGGTCCCGATTTGCGGTGCAAAACTTTTTCGCTTGACCAATGCCTGGGACATGGATGGCAAATCAGGATAGGTTTCATGGCCATATTCCAATGTCCCAAAATCACCTGCAATCTGACTGAAGACATTCTGCTTATAGGCCATGGTGGTGTAGTCAATGGGTTCGTTGATCACATCGCGTTTGTCAGGCAGCCATGCATCATGATGCAGGACGGTGTCGGAGATATCCTGCCAGATATTACCGAGAAAAAAGTTTCGCCCTGGTAACCGACCACTGACGGTGAACTGCGTAAAGACACCAGATTGTTTGCGTGATCCACTGCCGAACCTGAAAAACGTGTTATTGAAGTAAGCATTGTTAAAACCGAGAATCGCCTGAAGGGCTGCGCTATTGCACAATTCACTGGACAGATCATTGTTCTTGCCCCACGCGATATTGTTAAACACATAGTTCTTAAACGCGCCATCGAGATAGTATGCAAAGCCAAAACGGTTTTCGTGATAGCGTCCCGTATGAACCTGTTCGTCAAGTTTTCTGCGGTATCCAATAGGATTGCCTGAGATGTTGTTGTAGAGATAAACAGGCCCAAGTTGCCATGTTTCAATCCCGCCGTAGTCGCAGATGGTTTGTAGCGTGTTGGTGACCTTGTTGTGATGTACGAGCAGTCGAACCATGGGAATCGTGCGCATATCATCACTTGTTGAACCGTTCTTGCCTGCCCGGATATTGATACCCTGGGCGCCGGTCTGATCGATGACATTGCCTGCCACTTCACCAAGATGGGCATAACGGATATCAATGCCGGTACCGTGGTTATTCAAGGGACGTAAACCCAGTCCCACATATCGCAGACGGTTTCGCAGAACATGAATACGATAGAGTGTTGCATCGGGGTTAGTACGTGAGGTATTGCCATCGGATAACGTGATACCACCTTGAGAAGCATGAAAAATATCGTTGTCGGTAATGCGAATCTGATCGATCATCATGCCTTCCTGATCCATCTTGGCAGTGACGGCTTTACGAACATATTCAAAGCGACAGTTACTGATGGTCACATCCAAGGCATTATTACCCAATTCGATACACCCCTGAGAGCGATAGTTCTTACTCCAGCTGGCGATGAACGGGTTCTGTGAAGCGTTATGACGAAAAGTCAAACCGCTGATCCGAATGTGTTTCTGATGCTGGATGTGGATCATGTTGTAACGTTGTGCAATCTCAATCGTCGCGGTATTGGGATCACGATCATTTTCCAAGCGCACATAAAGCTTGTGTTGTTTGGCATCAAAGAAAAATTCACCAGGCGCATCCAGAAACGCCAAGGCATTTTCCAGGAAAAAGCGACAGTCATTCGTTGGACCGCGGCGGAACGCAGGAAACAAAAACGTTAACTGACGACTGAATGCATCGTAAGACTTGATGCGACATGGCATGGGATTGCCGATCATGTTCGGGAAGTCCGACCAGACAATCGTCTGTGGTGAGACATCATTTGAGATCGATGGCATATCACCGGGGAACGTCCCCACCATCGTACGTCCAAGATGCGAATGATCGATCTGCTGCATCTTCTCCCACGTCCACCATCCCGCACGCAAATCATCCGGATGATCAAACTTCCAATTGGGTGTCCGTGCGACGACCAAGGGGCGAGTGATGTCATTGGTGACATCCCAAAGATCGTATGGCCTATCTTGACCGCGATAGGTTGTCACCCAAACACCGTTGTCCAGCTTCTCCCATTTTCCTTGATAAATCTCAGATGCATACAGACATGCGTCGCCTGTTCCCCAGTTGGGATCGGAGGTTAGTTTAATGGGATGTGCCGACGTACCCGACTGCTTGGCTTCGAGATAACCGCGGTATACCACACCACATTTGAACACATAGGTATCCACGTTCTGAGCCTGTTTTGAATTGGCAGTCGCCTGGTGATCCCAGGGATGATGCTTCCATGCTTTAGCCGGCGTTTTACCATCGTATTGGTCATCACCGTTTTGAAAGTCGATATAACGGATCTGCTGACCGGGCGTGTAGACATACGGTTTAGGCGCCCACTGCAGGTCTCCGGTGGGGAGCACTTTGGCATGTGGTTGTCCCCATGAATATTGAGCCCAAACTTGTGATGAAGCAAGTGAAAAGACAATGAAAGGCATCAGCAAGAACGTTTTGATCACAACAGTCTTCCAGTAAAAACAATCGAGGTTAATCAAATACACGGACGGTTAGTTCACCAGGTCATAGTTGAAATGCTTACCTGTCCAATCTTCAAAACGACGGTGTTCAATGTGGATATCCTGAAACAGACCCATCTGCCCACCAGCATGTCGATCCACATTCCAATCGTATTGCGAGTTAATGCCTGTGACGGTGTTGATCTTTTCGGTGACGAGTAAAGCCCTGATGGGATATTGCGCATCGGTCAAACGATATTTGCCAGCACCTGCTTTCCAGTTCATGCCGTACACATCGTTGGGATAAGTCTGGCTGCTGAGTGTGGGGCAATAAAAGATGGGGTGAACAATTTTGCCGGTGTGTCGGTTTTTAACGGACATGTATTGAACATAACCCGTCATCCAGTTAACGATGGGAGCTGCCCCGGAAGTCAGTGTCTTGGGAATGTATTGATCGTATTCATCCGCATACATCGTTGCAGACAGTCCGATCTGCTTGAGCTGATTCATGCAAAGTACCTGTCTGGCTGCCATGCGTGCTTTACCCAATGCTGGCAGAAGTATGCTGATAAGCAGTGAGACGATGGATATCACAACCAGCAGTTCAATGAGCGTGAAGGCTGAAAGTCGACATGGCCGATGAATCATGATTCGGACTCCTGAAGTCGGATGTGAAAGTTGCCACGGTTATCGCGGTTGATTTGGTTGATGGTCTGTTCAAGGCGACTGCCCAGTATCAATTGCCCACCACAGGATTGGCGGACAGTAAGACGAGGGATGGCAATCTCAGGCAAATGTGAAGGATGTCCATTGCGGACCCAGGTACTGATGTAATGCAGGATCGCACGGGCGACAAAATCAAACGGGAATTTGACGGACGTTAAGGGTGGGTCGGTGTATTGGCTGATTTCCGTGTCATTATGTCCAATGACGCCGACCTGTTCAGGGATACGTACCCCATGTTTGTGCAGTGAAGTCATTAAACGCTGGGCAGCCTGATCGTCATAGCAGTATATCACGGTGTGTTTCTCAAAAGGCAACCACTGACGCACAATCTCATCAGCCGTTTCAACACGTGAACCAATCAAGCCCACCTGGCAGGCAAGGTTATGCTGAGCGCAAATCTGAACAAACCGAACCATCGCATTAAACGCATGATCAGGCATGTCTCTAAGCCCCCAGAACCCCACGCGTTCACAACCCATTGCCATAATGTACTGCACCACCATCTCACAGATACGTCGACTGAACGTCGGCTTATCGATGAGCTTGCCAAACTCGGTCCCCCAGTAGTGAATGGGATCGGTGCGGGGAATGTGATGCGTAAAGACCAATGGGATCGACGAGCGATCAAAATATTGTTCCCATAGCGATTGGGAATCATGCAATGTCTCAAACAAACCATGAATCAGAATCGCATCACAGTTCTGCTGACTGATATCCAGAACCTGTCCAAAAAGTTGCTGCGGATCACAGTTGACATCAACCGTGCGTATGAGCAAATCCAAATGCGATGTTGCAGCAACTTGTTGTAACTGACGCAGCATTTCCTGACGATGCAGATCTGCCTGAGCATCGGTGAGAACCCCCACCGTGATTTGCTGCACGGCTCGACGTTGTGGCCGGGCAAGCAGATGATGCGCAGCACGTCCGATCCGACTGGTATCCAGATTGTTGACGTACACGCCCGAACCAATGCGACGCTCAAGCAAACCGCGATCCGACAATTCGTCGATCCCGCGCATGACGGTCCGCTGACTGACCCCAAAACGACTGGAGAGCTCACGCTGACTGGGCAAGCGGTCACCTTCCCCCAGCGACTGGTCAACGATCAGTTGCAAAATCCCATCGCGAACGCGTTCGTAAGCAAGACTGTTATGTGAGGTCATGGTCATGGCAATCCCTGGTATGGGCTGGTTGATGAATTCTTGAATTGCTGCAATACAAAGGCAAATCCGAGTCAAAAAGCACACCAATTAATGTTTAGATTCGCCATAAATATCAATAATAAAATATTTTATAATTAACAATCATACATGCTTAGAAACACATCAATTAGTCATCAATTCTTGATTAAATCAGATAACAACTGCCGTCATGATCAAATTGATGATGCTCTAAACGCAGCAAAAGCGTACCGCCTTCAGATTTCGATGTGCGGTGAGTTAAAGGAGTAAGTCGCCTTTCTGGTGCCAATCAGCAAACTGATCGGTCGTCAAGATGGAGCGTCATGCCAGCAGGCGTCTGGAAAGACAATCTGCCTTGCGTGTATTCCAACTGGATACTTCCCATGGGAGTCGGAATGGTGGCGCTAAAATCAAAATCCACATCGGGAGTCTGTAATGCAACTTCACGGCAACCGGGCTGGAGAATCTCAAAACGGACCAGATCACAGATGAAAAACTCCGACGGATACGCCGACCAGGCATGAGATTGGGAACGGCGCATGCCATGCATCTTTCCACTCCGCCATGTACCGATGGCATGCCACTCTTCAAGCGTACTCTTGAAGCCATGATCAATCATCTGTTTGCCCCAGCGTGATTCGATCAACTCGATGGCAAGATCCCATCGTCTCATTTTTCCAAACGCTCGCAAGACCACACTGCAGAAAAACGGTTGAGCCAAAACGGGATGAAGTCGATCCGATTCAAAGACATTGGCAATGATTTGCTGAGCCTGTTTGTCATCCACCAGATCCCAGAGAATGGCTGCAGCATTGGCATGCTCCGTGATCCGGTCACTGGGGGTTCCGTCTTCATGAATCGCATCAATCAGACATTGATACTGATCATCCCAGAACGTGGCTGCGAAATGCTCTTTGAGTTGCTGCAGATGTGCATTAACCGTTTGAGACTCCGCAGCGTTGCCCAGTGCTTGGTGAATTTGAACCAATGCCTGCAGAGCACCTGCAAAGATGGTGTTGAGTGTTGCCATGGTCCCCTGTTTATCGACATTCGCCCAGTCGATGAAGATCCAGTTGGGCATTGGACCAATCAAGCCGGTTGCCGGATCACAGAAACCTTTGCAATGTTCAAAAATACCGTGGGCAATGGCATGCATGTCTTGCAGGATCGCAATATCACCTGTGAATTGGTAATGCTCCCAGAGCGCCTGTATCCACCACAGCGAATAATCCGTGATGGGGTTGCCGATACCAGCCTTCTTGTCGTACGGTGTCGCATTACCAAGATTCGCCAGCAGGGATTGTTTACCGGTCTGAGTTAATGCAGCCTGACGCAAAAACTTCTCAGGCATTTGCACATCACCATAACATGCATAAATCCCACCCAGGATCACAGCAGAGACATCCCCCAACCATTGGCCTTGCTCGCGCCAAGGGGTATCGACCAGTGATTCATGCGTGCACAAATCCAGCGTGTTCTGGCAAATCTCATGAACCTGATTATGCAATGGGCGGCTACTGTGAAACGCGCCTATCGGGGCAAATGGGTACTGCTCACGTCGTAGTGCAATCCGATGAAATGTCAGCGGTATGTCTGCATGCTGGACACGGATTTTCACATACCGCATCGCACGCCATGAAAACATCATCCATCGCTGACGTCCCGCCCCAAGCGTGTAGCGACAACAGGACTGAACTTCAATACTATTATTAAAATGACCATCGAGTAAATCCTCGGTAAAGCCGATGGTCACAACGGTCCCCGGTTCACCTTTGAGATCAAGCTCAAGACAACCGTTGACCACCTGCCCGAAATCCAGCACAAATGCCGGTTCGTGGATCGCATGTGCCCAGTAATTCTCGATGTGATCCGTACTGCCCTGCACGACACAGGCTTGATCACCTTGACAGAGATTATCAACATCATCAATTCGGACATTCGTGATCTCACGCCGTCCTGGAGCCGAGAGTGCGATGCTCAAGTCTTCCTGTCGGTTGCGATTCTGTGCAGCGGTGCATTGTTCGACATAGGCAACACTTTGAGGTAAAAGCTGGGTGTGCTTCATGAACGGGATCGGGCGTTTGAGCAGTAACCGCCAGGGCGTTCTCGAGTCCTCTTTTCTGACATCAGGTCCATGAGTCAATGCAACCGGCTCATGCCACGTCGCATCCGTTTGAAAGTCCGGCAATACCCAATCAGCATCAAGCTTACGTGCATCAAACATTTCCTGATAACAGTCAAACCAGTTCATGATCATGACATACGTTTTGGCATACCACGCATCACTGATCATGCACTGCCAGGATGTATCATCCTGAGTAGCCAATAGCGTCCGACCTTGCGCATCAGTGATCTGCGCCAGAAGTCCGCCGCGTTCACCGCCCTGCCGTCCCACCATATGGACGATCACCGCAAGGAGATTATGCCCCTGTTTTAGATAACCTGTCAGATCATGTTCATCGACATACTGCATATCACTGGTCGATGGAGGTGGACCATCGGGGAGTAACTGGCCGTTAATATAGACACGATGCCGACTGCTGCCGGAGATGAGTAGCGTTATTTTCTGATCGGGAGTCTTCACATTGAAGCTGCCACGAAACAGTGCATAGGTATTGGGTTGAGCGTTATCCGACGTTGGCCATATCCAGGAAGCTGGTTTTAGTGATTGTGCAATTAGCTGTGTCATGAAGTCTCCCCATGATGACTGTTTGGAGACGTGCCATCCTAAGCATGCGCTTCGCATGCCACAATTGCATAAACACTACCATTTGAGATCCAGTGCTTAAGAATCATCGAATGACACGTACATCTTAAAACCGCTGGGCATCAATCCATTGCTGAACCTCGGCCATGCGTTTGGGTTCGGATACAGCGAGATTATTGAGTTGATAGGGATCATCAAGCCGGTCATAGAGATGTTGCTGGTGACCATCATCCTGGGTGATGACGGCAGTATATTGTTGATCAAAGAGACCGGCGAGTTGGCCATACGGATCGAAATAAGCCTGAAATTCCGGGCGCTGCATACTCGCTGGATCACACAGTGCTGGAGCATAATCGATCCCCTGCCATTGATCCGGAACAGCATCATGTAAATCAAGCAACCCCAGTAAGGTTGCGGGTATATCCGGCGTGCTGATGAACAGATCGTCCTGCCCTCCTGCTTTAAGCCGTCCGGGCATGCGCATGATCATCGGCACTCGGACGGACTCTTCATGCCATGTGTTCTTACTCATGCGTTGATGCGAACCCATCATCTCCCCATGATCCGCAGTGAAAACCAACAAGGTATTCTCTGCCAATCCCATTGATGCGATCGCCTGCATTAACCGACCAAACTGCTCATCCACACCGGTGACCGCAGCAAAGTAATTGGTCACAGATTTTGCAGCCTGAGCATAGATTGGATCATCTGAATCATGACACACATTCTCCCGAGTCAACAACTCCCGGGGCGTCGCATCACGATACCAATCACGGTACTTTTCAGGCACCTGGTCAAACGGCGGATGTGGCGGGTTATATGAAACAAACAACGCAAATGGCTGATCCGAAGTCGACTGCTGATGTCGTCTCATAAAGTCGATGGCTTTGTCGGTTTCGTGTTCCGTGGACCATTGATCAACAAAATGATAGCCATCACGCGGTGCGTCATTGTCCCAATATAATGGCTTGAGATGACGGTCATACGTGTTATAGCCGTACCATTCGTGGATACCATGTCGACGATGGGGTGGCGTCCATTCATTCCAGGCCCATTGTCCCGACTCATTGGCCTGAACCAGATACGGCTCAACCGGTCGCGTTAAATGCCACTTGCCAATGTATCCGACGTGATAATGACTTGCTGCCAAAACATCAGTCAGACAGATTTGATCATCGCGTAAATCAAAGGGTCTATCCGGCCGGGAATTGATGTTACTGATCACCGTATTGGCACGTGGGTATCGACCACTCATGAGCATCGCACGATATGGACTACACACCGGGAAATTACTCCGACATTGCGTCAGTGATAAACCTTCAACTGCAAAGCAATCGAGATTGGGCGTGATCACCGGATCAGCATGCGATGCATGTGCGACTGCAGAAGCACGCATTTGATCTGCAAAAACATAAACGAGATTGGGACACGATGTAGATACTTGGGATGCTTCAGAATTCATGACAGAACATTTTAGCAATGTCTGCAAACAACATTACCAATCCACATACCAAAGATCATCATTCAATCGCGTTTCTTCCTGTGGCACGGTGGCAGCATGTCCATCAAAAAAGCCCATTGGTCGCTTGAGTGTGACGATATGCGGTAATGCCACTCTGCTTGGCTTCGCCATAGGCGTTGTAGCCCGTCACCGGATCGGAACCTGAACGGACAATCTGAATGCTCAAGGCATCAGCAAGCTGGAGTTTCTTGCTGGGGCGGTTGACCTCAAGGGCATGAAACGCACGATAATCCCAGGTCGATGGCGGATAGTATTCGCCACCTGAAGAGTTGGACGGGCAGGTGATGTTGGCACCAATGCTCACGCCGATGGAGGCGTAATCCTTGTTGCCTTTGGTCTGCGATAAGGCATAGCTGGCATCCGGGCAGATCAAATGTCGCGGCCAATAGGTCAAACCACTGGAATCAAAGACCGTGGACACATCAAACGAAAGGAAGTCACAGACAAATCGGTTGTTCGTCCACCAGGTTCGACTGCTTGCAGGGCTCATGTAAACCGGCCATTGCCAATCATCAAAGGCGTTGGCATACATCGTGTTGGCCAAACCAAATTGACGCGTGAGATTCATGCATTGAATCGTCGGGGCACTCTCACGCGCACTTTGCAATGCAGGAAGAAGTATCCCAAGCAGCAACGCAATGATCGAGATCACAACCAACAACTCAATGAGTGTGAAGCCACGAGATGGATGATCCTGCTGATGTCGATTGCTATTCATATCAGACTCCGTTGGCATTATTCTGCCACTCCCCTGGATACATCAACCATAAAGATTATTTTCTGAAAATCACCTTTGACACGCTCAACTTCTCATTCATTCTTGCAGGGACGGGCAAGTTCTACTGGCAAGGTCGATTTATCACGATCCATGCCCCCTGTGTGACGGTCCAACCGCCTGACATCCAACTGCAGTTCGGCCCGATGCCAGGCAAGACATGGACGGCGGTTCATTTTGTCCTGCCTGCCCAGACGCTTGACTACATCAAGGAGAAAAAACTCTGGGATGGTGAGCATCCACTGTGGGACATTCAGAACATTCACCCGGTTTTGGAACTGGCTGATCAACTCAAAAAAATCATCCGAATGCCTTTACAGTTGATCAATCTGGATCGTATGGACTACCTTTGCGAACAAATGCTCATTGAAAGTGCATTGCCTGCGGATGAAGCGGACGAATCATTGAACATCAACGCCAGGCAGCAGATCAGCCCGTACTATGATGCCATCCATGAGATGCATCAGGACATGCTCGCCAGGCAGGACACGTTGGACCTGCAACACTATGCCAGGAAATACAACCTTTCTGTGCCAACGCTTCGCCGACATTGGCTTAAAGTTTTTGGCATCTCCCCCTAGCAGTTTCAGATTGATCTGGTGATCCGTGAAACCTGTCGCCTACTCACCCAGACGCATCAGGATATTCAGGCCATCGCCGAGTCGTTGAATTACTCCGAACAGTTTTACTTCTCCAAGCAATTTAAAAAAGTCACCGGCTATTCTCCTTCACAATACCGACGTTTGTTCAGCAGTTTATAGCGATGGCCAGCGACACGAAGACAGCGACTTGCTAGACTGGTTTGCTTCATGTCAATCGATTAAAAAGTGCCCAACCATGTCACCCCACGCCCATACCATCCCACTGACTGATGAACAATACCAATGTGCTGTGACTGATTCATCGCAACATATCCGACTAGCGAGGTTCCTTGGTAAAGTCCAAAACAAAGAATCGATCACCTATGGTTCGATCGGTGGTTCGATCACAGCCGGGGCTCACGCGCTGCCGGATCAATCCTACGCCCCACTGCTTGGCCAATGGCTCAACGGACAAACACCAACGCAATTCATTAATGCAGGGATCGGTGCCAGTAACAGTTTGTTTGGAACGTTCCGCGTTGCCAAGGATTTGCTGTGTCATCAACCGGATTTGATCACCATTGAGTTTGCGGTCAATGATGCCAACAATCCGAATATTGAACCGGCATTCGAAGCTTTGATCCGACAGTGCCTCGATAGCCCCGCCATGCCGCTGGTCATTCTCATTTTCACTATGCGGCGTGACGGACACAATGTCCAACACATCCACATGCCTATCGGCAAGCACTACGACGTCCCCATGCTCTCCTACCGCGATGCGCTTTACCCATTGATCACTGAAGGTAAACTCACTTGGGAGGACCTTTCCCCCGACGAAGTGCATCCCAATGATGCTGGACATGCCTACATTTTCCAACTGCTTCAGCGTTACCTGCAGACAACGGTTGATCCAGAGACTGCATCGCTGAACATCCCTGATTTGCCTGCATTTCTCGATGCACACGCATCACAGCACGTCGGCCAGGTTCTCGACGCAACACAACTCAAATGCATCAGGAACACCGGTTGGCAGCAAGGTCCGCACAAAGGTGGGTACACCGGCTGGCAAACCGACAAAGTCGGCGCGAAAATCACCCTCCAGTTCACCGGCAAGTTGGCTTACATCGGATACAAAAAATATGCTGGCGACTTCGGGCAGGTGCAGGTCACACTTGACGACAACCCCGTGAGCATCCTCGACGGTTTCTACGAAAAACCCATCATTCAAGAATGGGCAGGCGGGCACACCGTCATCGAACCGTTGGCTGCTGACATGCCCAATCAAACGCATACTCTGACGCTTGAACTCCTGAGACAAACACACCCCGACAGTCGCGGCCATGCCTTTGATTTGGGATATCTCTTGGTGAGTTAACTTCATTTTTCAACCCGCAACACCGATCAGCCATTGCGATAACTGCCGGGGGTCTGACCGGTGTAGCGTTTAAACAGACGTGAGAAGTAGATTGCATCACGATAGCCCACAGTCTGCGCAATCACCGTGAGTTTATCATCAGTGTGTCTGAGCAGTTGCCGGGCACGTTCTATTCGAATCGACTGCACATAATCGATCGGCGTCAGTCCGTATTGCTGCCGAAAGATTCTCGCCAGATGTTCATAGCTATGCCCCAGTGTCGCAAGCAAGGGACGGATGGCAATGTCTGCTGCCTGTTGAGTTCCCACTTCATCAAGCAGGTTGCGCACCTGGTATGCCAGAGATTCTTTACGGTGTTGTGCAACGGGTAAATGCTGCTGTGAATCGAGCAAGCGAACCAGAAGCTCAAGCAACACCCCACGTGCCGAAAGATGTTCGTGCGATTGATCCGACGAAAGCATCAATCGCAACCGTGACATCAATTCAAAGCTGACCAATGGTGATCGTACTTTCCCAGTCAACACACCAGCAGGTACAAAGTCCGGCGCGGTGCGGTATCGGCGGTGTTTGGGTCTTGCAGGCGAGAATGTCATCACCGGCGTATCCGAATGCGGGTTGGCAAATTGCCAGTCAAAGTGCGCGTAATGTCGGACGCCTGCTTCAAGACAGGTACTGGTATGCCAATGCCCCGGCGGGATGATGATGTAACTGTTGGGTTGGCAGTCATAGCTCTCCCCATCAACTTCCAATTGATATTGCCCTGCTTCAAAGAGCACTAGTTCGTGATCATAAATCACACGATTGGGCTCCACCCATCCAGCAGGCGTCTCAAGCAAGCCACAGAGACTTTTTATCGGTGATCCATCCGGCGCCATGCTCGGACAAGGTGAGATCATTGAAAGCCAGGATGTTCGCTTTACTGCCATGAATATCATTTTAGACTAACAAATGATCAAATTCATCTCATTTTAATCTCAAATATCAAGAATAGAATATCACCAACGACTCAAACACCCATTGGAGACAAACCATGAAAGCCACGGCACTGGTATGCGACGCTCAACAGGCGTTTTCGCTTCAAACCGTCATCCTCCCCGAACTGGCGTCGGATCAGATCATGCTCAAAACGTCCTACTCAGGCGTGAGTATCGGGACGGAGTTTGCCCTGATTCGTAACAAAATTTCCTGGGGCCCCTACCCACTGGTCACCGGCTACATGGCAACCGGTATCGTCGAAGAAGTTGGCAGCGATGTCACTGATGTGAAAGTCGGTGACAAGGTTTTTGTCCGTGGCAATGCACCCATGAAACTGGAAGACGGTACTGATGTCTCACCCGTGGCTGGCAATCACTGCTCACATATCATCACCACCGTCGGTGGCACGCACGGTGCAGGTCTACTTCCTGATGATGCTCCCATGGAAGAAGCCAGCATGTTCGTCATGCCGTCCGTCGGATACTTCGGCGTGGATATGGCGATGCCCAAACTCACCGACACCATTGTCGTCTACGGCTGTGGACTCATTGGCCAGGGGGTTGTCGCAGCATGCTCACTGCGTGGATGCAAGGTCATTGCCATCGATGTGCAGGACCGTCAATTGGAACTTGCCAAGATCATGGGAGCGGATATCACCATTAATGCTGCCAAGTCCGATGCACTGGCTGAAGTTCAAAAGATCACCGGCGAGGGTGCGGACGTCGTGTTCGAGTGCACCGGCATCCCCGCGTTGGTGGACACTGCCATTGAATTAGCCAAACGCGACGGCAAATTTGTCTGGCAAGGCAACTACGGCGAAGCGCCCATCAACTTCAAGTTCCTCGTCCCGCATATGAAACGACTCCAAACCTTTTTCCCATGTGACGATGGTTACCTGCCCTTCCGGGGGGCTGTCATCAAGCACATGACTCAAGGCGTTCTGCCCTGGGACAAAATGATCACGCATCGCATCACGGCTGACAAAGCACCTGCAATGTATGATCGCATCAACAAGGGCGATCAAGATATCGTCGGCGTCACCATCAACTGGTCGTAATCAAAAATGCCTTCAAAAACAGGATTAAATATCATGTCCACCATTCTCATCACCGGCGGCAGCGGATTTCTGGCAACGGCGCTTCGAGCCGAACTGGCGCAGCGTCACCATGTTGTCACCATCGGTCGCCGAGCTCTGGAACCCGCTGAAAATCAGACCCATTACGTTGGCAACTTCGCTGAGTTTGAAGACCTTCGCCAACTCGATTCCCATGACATCGATGCAGTGGTCCATCTTGCAGCTGTCACCGGCGGATGCCTGGAACGCGAAGGCGTGTTGGTCAACTGCGAAGGCACGCGTGTGCTGATGCGGTATCTGATCGACCGGGGTTGTACCAAGTTCGTCAATGCCAGTTCCATTGCGTTAGTCGGGATTCAGTCACTGGATTTCAGACCATTGGCTTTGCCGATTGATGACGAACATCCCTGCCTGGATCGCGATGGTTATGGCGTCTCCAAGTATCTGATGGAAGAAATCACCAAATACCTTCACTTGCAGAATCCGCAGATTGACGTGATCAACCTGCGTTTGTCAGCCATCTATCCCGATGAAAATCCGCCTGCCAAAGTCCAGCCGGGTGAACTCTATAACTGGGCGCCAGCCAGCATTACGTTGCTATCGCGCTCTCAGGCGGTCAAGGCGTTTACCCTTGCAGTCGAGTCCGAACATAAACCGGGTGTGCGAATGCTCAACACGGTGAGTAAGTCTGCATGGGTCGAACCGGATACCGCGTCGGTCCTTAAAAGCTGGTGGGATGACGATGTTGATCTGAGTTACTTTTCACAGGACGGCAAGGCCATGGCCAATCTTTACAGCAGTGATGCCATTGAACGTGAGCTTGGCTTCAGTGAAGAAAACTGACATTCTTTTGTAAATTCCAATCATTTGTTTGGTAGCTACCCACAAGACAAAAAAATCCGCTAAACTTGCCGAGCGTATGTTGACGCATTCCCTATCCAAGATTTTGCATGTTGCGGTTTTTGTGATCGCCTGTCTGTTGTTATGTTCAATCAGCCGGGCTCAGGTATCTGCCATGAATATCAAGCCGTTCTCACCGACTCCTGTTGATCTTTCCCAACAAGGCTTTGGGCCGTTCCCACTGGAAGGACGAGTTGAAGAGCTTATCGCTCAGACTCCTGCCGCTGATTGGAAGCCAACGGGGATGACGCGGGAATTGTACCTTGATCTCTCAGAACGTATTGTCCGACTGGCTGTTAAATGGGTGGACGAAAAAGGCGCGGTGATCGACCCGGTGACCGGCGAAGAGTGGAACCAGACCACACCCCGCTTTGTTTCCTCAGCAGCCGTCCTGATTCACTTTGGTCGCTGCAAGGAGTATCTGGATATCGTCTGCAAGTCGATGGCATACTGTGCTCGTCGACTGGCTGACGGCAGTGCACGTACCATGGCGCCGGACTTCTGGATGCGTGAACTGATGACCGCAGACATGTGCCTGGATGGTATCGCCCCTGCTGATCTCCAAAAAGCCTGGCGGGAAGACCTGTCGAAAACCAACTGCGAAAAGGTCTACTACGGCGTTGACCCGACCCATGGCCAAAAGCTCCACCACCTGCACAACTGGACCATCTACGCAGCAGGCGGTGAAGCCTTGCGCGAAATGGCAAACCTCGGCCCCAAGGACCGCCCCTGGGTCTGGGGACGTGAGTTCTTCGACATTTACATGGGACCGCAACTGGATCACATGACCGACTTTGGCATGTATCGCGATCCGGGTGATCCGATCACCTATGACGTAACCACCCGCCTGCAATTCACCACCCCCCTGGCGTATGGCTTTGAAAGCAAACACCGTCAGACTTACGTGGAACTGCAACGGCGTGGCAGTCTGACCGCCCTGCTGTTTACCGATCCCGATGGCTTTATCCCCTACGGCGGACGCTCCAGTGGTTTCCAGTTTCAGGAAATGATGCTTGCCTGCATTTTCGAACTTGAAGCGCGTCGGTACAAGGAAAGTAACCCGCAACTTGCTGGTGCCTTCAAACGACAGGCACACCTTGGAGCCATGGCAACACGCCGTTGGCTCTGGGACATGAAGCCCTGGCGGCATATCAAAAACGGCTTTGATCCCAATGACCATCACGGTATTGATGGCTATGGGCAATACTCGGTCTACAGTCTGCTGACCTCATCGTTCATGGGACTTGCAGCGTTGTTTGCTGATGACACCATCACCGAAGCCCCGGACCCTGCTGAACTCGGTGGTTATGCGATCGAATTACCCAACGCGTTTAACAAGGTCTTTGCCGTCTCGCATGGCTGCTATGTTGAGATCGATACGGTTGCGGACTTTAACCATGATGCAACGGGAATCGGGCGAATTCACTTTACGGGTACGCCGTTTGAGATGGTGCTGAGTATGCCGTTCACGCATCATCCCAAGTACAAATTCGCACCGGGCATCGAGCATGCCAAGCAGCCCATCGCCATCGCCCCGACATGGCTTGTCGGAGACGAGCGTGTGTCACTGGCCTCATTTGCAGAAGGCCAGGTCACCAACACGACCACGGTACATGAACAATCTACGGATAGCGTCAAGCTGACGATTGACTATCAACACACCCAATCACCAAGCAGGATCGCTGAGACGTTAAACGTGACACCGAATAAAGTGACCATCCAATCGCAGATCACCGTTGATGGTAAAGCTGCTCAAGGCGTGGTGTATCACATCCCTGTGCTGGTGACCGACGGCTACTCAAAGAGCAACGTGATGTTGGAAGCTGGCAAAATGATTGGTGAATACCGTGGCTACCGTTGGCAGGTGACATGGGATGCCGACGCCGCCGAAGCCGAGTTGGGCGACGACGAGTTTGCCAACCGTCACGCGGTTTGCCGATTGCTCCAATTGGACTTCGGTTCCTCACCTGTGCAAGTCAGCATTGAGAATCTTGGGCCGGTGAAGTGATCGACACAAAAAAACCGTGACCTATTCCGTCATTCCCGCACAGAATATTGTGCACATTGTTTTGAAAGTTGAGCACCGGGTGTAAACCCGGTGCCCGTTTTGCATACGTTTATCCAAGGGGGCACAGGGTTAAAACCCGGTGCTCAACTTATCGAGAGCTGTGTCGTGTTTGTTCGTTATTGGTTTGACCTACGATGTCACAATGCATTGATTGCATCGTCACTCCCGCGCAGGCGGGAGTCCAGTGAGACCTGCAAGCGTCTACGCAATGCCACTGGATTCCCGCCTGCGCGGGAATGACAGACATCATGAAAACAAGCACTCCCAGAAAAAATAATGGGTTGTATCATGGGTCACAGGTGAGTGCCATGATTTGGCGCAAGTCAACCCGTGCCGCAGGAGCGACACGGCTTTGGTTTGATGCGTATCACTGTTTTTCGATCACCGTCAGGTATCGGTAGCTGATGCGACCGTTGCTCACGATCCGTAAATAGCCCTGGTCTGCTTTGATGGTGGTGTTGATCGGTTCGTTTGTGTTGACTTTGAATTCCTGTTGATTCGAACCGGTGTCGAAGGTGATCGATTGGCTGCTTGAACCACGGGCTTTGAAACTCACGGCATAGGTTCCGGGGGTCACATCGACGCGGAAGTTGGTGTTGTTGGTATCCACGCCATGTTTTTCAACCGGATCTTTGAGCCAATGGGTGAATTCGTTTTTCTGTCCCGGCTTGTCTTCAAAACCGTAAGCAACATCCTTCGTGTAAACGGTGTCCGCTGGGACTTTGGTGTAGGCGCGCATCTTGCCGATGTTGATGCTTTGAGATTCGAGGTTCTTGCCGAAGTCAAAGAGATAGGCATTGGCCTGGGCCATTTTTTCGAGCCTGGCTTTGCGATCCTGCCTTGCTTGACGGTTTTGTTCACGCAGTGCGTTGAGTTTGCTGCTGGGTTTAAAATCACTGATATACAGGGGGAATTCGGTAAGTTTGAGTTCCGCGGTGCTGGTGACTTGCTGCGACATGCCAAAGGCATCGGTGACGGTGGCATTGCCCAATTCCAGACCGAGTTTACCTTCACCGGTGACGCACCAGGCGGTGAGCAGAAGCTTGCCCTCACAGTTCCATGTGTAAGCCCAGGTGTTATCGCCATCGAGTTTGATCTGCTGATCAGGTGTTGCTTGATCGAGTTGGCGAATGAGGGTTGCATAGCTGTACCAACTGGGGCGGCGGGTCATGTCATTGCGGAGCACGCCGGCAGCAGCATGTTGCGTTGGCGTAGAGCCGGCTTCGCGATAGACGATGACTTTATCAAAACCGTTATGCAGTGAGATCATGACCACGCGCGGGAGTCGGGCTGACTGCGTGCGTTCATTGGTGCCGATGGGACCGCCGGTGTCATAACCGGTTTCGGTGAGCCAGATGGGAATACCCGGTCGGTTGCGGTCACGCCATTCGCAGGTTCGCCGAACCTGTTCATCAAACGCGACACTGAGGTCCGAGGCATTGTTGCTGTCATAGGTGGCAATCTCCGGCGGGGTTCTGCCTGAGTAAAAATGGACACTGAGCATGTCGGTGTAATCGATGGGATGCGTGCCGTCAGCATAGGTGTAGGTTCGCATGCCATCGACGGTTTCACAGGTCATGCCTGCAAAGCCGGGGCTCGCAACTTTGGCATCGGGGTCCGCCTCTTTGACGGACTGGGCTCCTGCTTTGAAAATCTCCCAGAACTGATCCATGGTGCCCGACCAGGCGCCCCATGTTGGCAGGTCCTTGCCACGGAACGGATTGAGATTCGGCTCGTTGCCCAGTTCAAAAAACTTGATTTGATCTTTGCCTGTGACTTTGTCAGCAGTCAGCAGTTTACTTGATTCGATTTTCTTGCTGCCGTACCGGGCGACGGTTTGATAGGCAAATTGGCCATACAAGTCCGGCGAACGTGGGACACGCGTCAGTTTCATTTTATCCTTAAGTCCATCAACCGGGTCCGACGCCCATTGCGGTGTCAGGAACATCATCGGCAGGATACTGAGCCCTGCATCGGTGTAGGTCTGCATCGCGTCATCAATGTCCAGATTCCACGGTGCCGGACCGGGACTGAAGCTGTAGGTGTTGGCCTTGGGACTGACCATCGGCCATTTGAAATTCTCAAAGCGGACCCAGCCGATCCCGAGGTTGGCATGTTCGCTTGCAAGAGACCATCGCGACGCATTGAGTCCAAATTGTGATTCAGGCTTGGGCGCCAGGGGTGTGGGTTCGCAGAAAATTTCCTGTCCTGCAAGTGTCACATGTTTGCCGTCAACGACACGGGCAACGAGCACATACGAGCCGGTCACCAATGGCTTATCCATTGGGATAGTCAAAACCTGATAGCCCAACGCAGGAACCTGGACTGATTTTTCGACGGTTGCGATGCGTTGACCGGTGATGGGGATGTCGGTGTTTTCATCTGCCATGCCATCGTAAATCATCAAGGACGAAGGCATGCGGATGGCATTGGCTTTCTGACCATTGTCGTGATAGTGGAGCTTGAGATAGCGTGCTTTAAACGGTGTCTGAATGGGGAAAGTATGGGTCCCCCACTTCTTGTAAAAGTCCAGATTCTGCAACTCAGCAACAGGCTTGTAATTCTTGCCATCCAGTGATGCGAGCACATTGACTTTGGCGACCCAGTTGGCATCACCACTGTCCCACTTCATGGCTGTGATGGTGCGGGTTTTGTCGAGTGTGATGATCTGATCCGCGGTGTCCCATTTTTTCTGCCCGCTGTATCCGGTGCCGGCGGAGGTGTTGCCGTTGGCATCGGTGAGGGTGTTGGTGCCGATCTGTTCGCCGTCAACAAGAGTGATGCTGCTGGCAAGTATCGCGTGATCACGACCAAGATCGCCTTTGGGTAAATCCAGATCCGTCATGTGTGGGTTGGATTGAAGCGCGACCTGCAATTGCAACTCCGCGGACTTGCTGTTGGGATTGGTGAGAATGAGCGTTGCAGCAGCGGATTGGCCCAGTGGGACATCGGCATTGCTCGACAGTTCAATAGCCACCGGCGCGTTGTTCACAACAGCGTCGATGGGATACTGCGCTTCGAGTCCATCAATGATGACGCTGGTTGGTCCGGCTTGAGTGACAAAGAAGGAAATGTGCAGGGATTTAAGTGGTAAATCGAGTTTACCATCGTGATTGTTCTGCGTGTAGGTCTGTTTGAAGTTGGCGTTGTCAATGTCGATGGTGATGCGTTTCCAACCCTGCCAATTGGCATCGACGAGACTGATGAGCGATTCGCCCTTGGCATCACTGACTTGAAAGCCGACATTCTTGAGCGTGTGACCTTCAGGTAAAAAGGCCCAGCAGGAGATGGATTGGGCATGACCGGGATAGACACCGTTGATGGTGAAATCGCCTTTACCCCCAGGCCCATTGGCGGTGAGATTCAATGCCAACGCATTGGGGCCGACCTTGGTGTCAAGGTCACGGGCAAGTGTCACCGACGCATCGGAGGCATGGTACTTGCCAGCGGAGACGGCTGCCGGATTCTCCAGCGCGCTGAGCAGTCGGGTTTGCATGGTTTGTGCTGAAGCGCTGGGAGCAAGCAGCAACAGGTTCAGTAACAGCAGCGTCAAGATATAACGGATGGACATGCATAACCTTTCAAACACAGTGTGCGGGTTGATATGGAATCAAATAGCAGGTGGCGGGACAATGCAAAAGGCCGAACACCTGTTTTGTGCGTTCGACCTGATGGTTGATCGGCGTTGAACTTAAAATTCGCCAAGGGCAAAATCACCTTCGCTTGCCAGATAGGTCGTACCGTCAAGAAACTTACCAATTTTACGGTAGCTGTGAGGCTTGATGCCGTTGTAGGTACCATTTGCAGCAGAGATGCAACCACTTGAAGTTGTATAGGCATCACCGCCGACCGCTTTGGCGTGCCCGTCAAGGAAAACAACGGGGCGGGGACCGTTTTTATGCCAGGTCGCACCACCATTGGTGGTACTTCCACCATTGATACGCGCTGTGGAACAATATTGGATCGGTGCCCCCGAAGGACGTGAAAAAAAGTTTATCACATAAGTTGGCAACGAGGTCGAATTGTTATGTTGGCGTCTCCAGTGGTAGTACAGTCCGGTGTAGGTATTGACGGTATCCAGCGAATGTGAATCGGGATTTTCGCGGTGAGCATAACGTGACCCATTAGTACCGGCATCCGCATCAGTCTTGAACATAGGTGATGTCGGGCAGAGAAAGATACCGCCGGTAACTGTCCGACCGTTGGCCCCACCCCAACTTTCGGGGCGTGTGGTCTTGGCCATGATTCCCGCGCGGGTGAGTACGCGTTCCAACCCGGTGTTCTCCATCGCACGGGTGCCGGGACTCTCAGCATCGTAAGGCAGGTAGTCCTTGTTGTTACCCGCCCACATAATCATGCCGATACCGATTTGCCGGACATTGGTCGAACACTGCGCAAGCCTGGCAGCTTCACGTGCCTTACTCAATGCCGGTAACAAAATGGCAATGAGCAATGCCACAATGCTGATGACTACCAACAACTCGATCAACGTAAAACCTCTACCTCGGCAGGCAGAATGGTGGGAGGAACAAGATGATGTGAATTGCGGTGTGGACATGGCAATGTTCCTGAAAATAATTTAGATTAAATTTCTGAGCAACAGTTGCTTTATGTCTAACTTTAGGCACAATTATTGCGACGTCAACAACAAAATTGCGTCAAGCTTGTTTGAAAATACGACAGGATACCGTCATGAAACGCCCCCTGATTCACGTGCAACTCCAATTTGACACCCGATGCGGACGCGACATCGCTCGTGGCATTATCAACTATGCCCGACAGAACACGCAATGGCAATTGTCGCATGTGGACATGCATATCCCGCTGATCCTTAATCCACAATCAAGCGGAGTTATCGGACAACTCTATACGCCACAAGACTATAAACACATCCTTGATGCTCATATTCCCATCGTCAAAGTCGGACAGCAAACGCCTTATTTCCGGGGTCCGCTGGTAGCATCCAATGATCGGGCAATCGGTATGATGGCCGGGAACTATCTCATGAGTCTGGGACTGGAGCATTTTGCCTACTGCAGCTCCGGACGCTGGCCGTTTGCTGAAGATCGCCTGGAAGGATTCATGCAGGCATTGTGCAGCAAACATCCCGGCCCCGTTGCACACCATTTCGGGACCGATCACACACTCAGTCAAAGTTTGGACTTCGAGCAGCAGATCACCCAGTTGATCAAAAATTTACCCAAACCTTGTGGCATTTTTTGTTCCAATGATGCAACGGGTATTGACGTCATCCGCATCGCGCGCATGGCAGGCATTCACGTTCCCGGTGACGTGGCGGTGCTCGGGGTGGATGACGATGAGATTTATTGCGAGTTCTCCGAGGTGCCTCTTTCAAGCATTGCCCAACCACTGCAGACCATCGGGTACGAAGCCGCCCGACTCATGGATTTGCATTTGCAGGACCCCGACCGCAAGGCGCAGACCATTCGCCTGCCACCGGTGAAAGTGGTCCGGCGTGCGTCATCGGACATGCTCGCCATTGACGACCCGGATGTGAGTAAAGCGCTGCGTCTGATTCGCGATCATGCCACGCAGGACATCAACGTGACCTGGATCGTCAAGCAATGGTCGGTGAATCGTCGATCTCTCGAACGCCGGTTTACCAAACATGTCGGTCACAGTTTGCTTGACGAGATTCACCGTGTGCGTTTTGAGCATGCCAAGCATTTACTCGCCGACTCCAGCCAGAGTCTCAAACAGGTTGCTGCCAGCAGTGGGTTTAATGACGCACGATACATGGCCACGTGCTTCCGACAAAAGCTGGGCATCAGTCCGTCGGAGTATCGCAAGCAATTTCACCAAGGTGCTTAGCGCCTGTTATGCACCGACTCAGAATGCGGTGATGAATTCGTGGCCGAATAGAATGGGATACATGTCTTTGAGAAACTTGGCCATGAAGAAGTTGATGATGATGATGGCAATGAAGCTGCTGACAAACGAGTCCGTCGCCGCCTTACCAACACCAGCAGCCCCACCTTTGCAATGAAAGCCTTTGTAGCAACTGATCAAACCAATCGCCAGACCGAAGCAGATACTCTTGATCAGCCCCACGGACAAATCCCATGATCCGACGAAGTCTGCTGAGCGTTGCCAGTAACTCGGTGCATTGACACCAAAGCCCTGCACGGTGACAAGGTATCCGCCGAAGATGCCCATGATGTCGCTGAAAACCGTCATCACCGGGATCATCACCACGCAGGCAATCACGCGCGGGACCACCAGGTACGCAATGGGGTCGGCCCCCATCACCCGCAGCGCATCGAGTTGCTCGGTGACATGCATGGTGCCCAGTTCCGCACTCACTGCCCCACCGACGCGGCCTGCAAGCATCACTGCTGCGAGCACCGGGCCGATCTGCTTGACCACGGAGATATTGATGATCGCGCCCAGACTGTCTGCAATGCCAAACGCATCGAACTGTTCAAACGTCTCAATCGCCAGCACCATCCCAATGAACAAGCCCAGCAGCATGATCACGGGGATACTGCGCGTCCCGATGGAAAATAGCTGTGGCGAAAGCAGACTCATCCGCCCCCACCGACCGACGCCACGGAACAGCCACTTCAACGCAGCCGTGCTGAATTGGGCAAACCGACCGAAACCGGCAATCTGGTCCAGGAGTACATTTCCAAGGTTGGCAATACGTGTCAATACCATGGTGACATGATATCAGGTTGCCTGCTCCATGCAGTCAGCCAATTCCTTGCGTCGGAGAAATTGAGAAAAAGCTCACTTGTTCTTAATATGGACGTTCCTCACACCATTTGTCCCTTATTCACGGAGATCTGTTCCATGCGGATTCGAATGACACTGATTGTTCTGTTGCTTTGCTCGATTCAGGCTGTCACCTGGGGCCAGGAAAAGACCGTCAAGCTCCTGACCGTCGGCAACAGCTTTGCTGATAATGCACTCAGACATCTGCCCAAGATCGTCGAAGCCTCTGGCAACAAGCTCATCGTCGGCCGTGCCAATCTCGGTGGCTGCACCATGGAGCGTCACTGGAAACATGTCGAAAACTTCGAAGCAGGCAAAACCGACAAGTCCGGCAAACCCTACTCCGGCGGCAAATACAGCCTCAAGGATCTGCTGGTCAAAGAAAAATGGGATGCGGTCACCATTCAACAGGTCAGTTGGAAAAGCCACGATCTGACAACCTACTATCCCTATGTCACCAATCTCGTTCAATACATCCGCAAACACAGCCCCGACGCTCAGATTTACTGTCAGCAAATCTGGGCTTACCGCGTGGACGATCCGCGATTCTCCCCGTCCAACACCAAGCCCGGTGAGCCGCTCTCTCACAAAGAGATGTACGAAATGATCCGCAAGAACTACCTGCACATTGCCAAGGAGTTTGCGCTGACGATCCTGCCCAGCGGTGATGCGATGTACCTGGCGGACACCGATCCCAAGTGGGGTTACAAGCCCGTTGAAGGTTTCGACAAGTCCAAGGCCCAACACCCCGATCTGCCTGATCAAACGCATTCGCTGCACGTCGGTTACCGTTGGCGCAAGAACAAGGAAGGCAAGCAATACCTTGCCATGGACGGACATCACGCCAACCGGGCCGGCGAGTATCTGATCGGTTGTGTCTGGTTTGAAGTGCTCTACGGTCAAAGCGTGGTGGATAACAGCTATGTCCCCAAAGACATGGACGCTGAGTATGCAGCCTTTTTGCGTCAGACCGCCCACAAAGCCGTGGCCGATCTCCAGGCCGAGTTGGCAGGCAAGTAAAAACCAAGGCAACTCGAATAATTCATCTCGATGTCGTCTTTGAGTCCGTCATTCCTGCGAAGTGAAATGATCCACGTCTCTTGACCAAGTTGAGCACAGGATGTTAATCCGGTGCCCGTGATGCATACGTTCATCCAGGGGGCACTGGGTTAACACGCGGTGCTCAATTTTCGCATGTTTGATCGTGCGTCAGTTCAAGCTTTACAACAAATCACATAAACAATCGCCCACTTCCGTCACTCCCGCGCCCCCGGAAGACGAAAGTCCAGTGGAACTTGCATGTGTACACAGAATGCCACTGGATTCCCGCCTTCGCGGGAATGACGAGATCAACGAAGGCTTGGAGTTAATGATTTGAAATGCTCTAACCGGTGCCCGTGATGCATACGTTCATCCAGGGGCACTGGGTTGACACGCGGTGCTCAATTTTCGCATGTTTGATCGTGCGTCAGTTCAAGCTTTACAACAACGCGAATGAGAAGTCGCCATCGATTGATACACATCCCTCAGGATGCTGCACGCGAGAGATTCAGTTTTTCTTTGTGAATCCGCTTATTGCCGTACATCTGCCGATCGGCATACTCCAGCAAGGCATCCGGTGTTGTGCCGTTTTCCGGGAAGAGGGCAACACCAATCGAGGCCCCCACCGTGACGTCACCTTTGCTTGTGGACACCGGCTCGTAAACGCGGGACATGACCTTCTCACCAATGAGCATCGCATCGGTCTTGTCCTTGATCTCCGAAAGCAGAATCGCAAATTCATCGCCACCAATACGGGCAACCGTATCCGTCTTGCGCACCGCAGAAAGCATCCGGGCAGCAACGGCTTGAAGCAGTTCATCACCAATATGATGACCATATTGATCGTTGATCGGTTTAAAACCATCCAGATCGATATACAACACCGCACACAGGCGATCATGGCGAGCAGACAGCGAAACGGCGTGATCCATACGTTCAGTCAACAGAACACGATTGGCTAACCCCGTGACATTGTCATGATGAGCGTTATGCGACAACTGGCGATGTTCGTCGGTGTAATTGACCATCGTCCGGGCCAATCCCCAACAGGGTACCAGGGAAAGAACAATCCAGACCAGCGTGATCATCAGGCATTGATTGATGATCTGCTTGCGATACCCCTGAATCACACTTGCGGGTAAAAGTGCGACCTGCTTGATCAACGTATCTTCCACGACAAAGTCTTTCTCTGAGTCCCCCAGTGTCTGTCGGGTACTGACAATACTGGAAGTATCCTGTAAATCATATGTATCAAAGTCATAGACCTGATCGCTCAGAACAAACTCACCATCCTTCTGATTCTTGATTCGATCCCATGCATCGGGATACATCATGGCAAAGTTCACCCCCTTGCCTTTGGGCTTGAACTGTCCCCACTCAAACGCCTTGTCCGGATGCATGATCCAATAACCATCATGTGTCAGGAGCATGAAGTCCGCCTGCTCATGGGTCGACGATTCGCGAACGGTATTCAAATAGTCCGACACATTGAAGTTGATGACCAGTGTGCCAGCGCGCTGTTGCTTGCTGTCATACACACCGACACCGAATCGGATGGTGGGTTTGAACGGCAACTCCGGCACGCCGTTTTCATGATTGACATCAATGGGCGAAATATAAATCCGCCCCTTGCGCAGCTTGGCCGATTCCTTGTAGTAATATCGCTCAGACTTATTACTCAATTCGTCCTTGGGTATATCCACAGCCACACGATCATTGTATTCAAGACGAACGGCCTCCATCCCACCTGGACACAAAAAACGGATTTGATCATATTCCGGATGCTCCATCATCATACGTCGCCAAAAGGCAACCAACGATTCACGATTCTCCGGACTCTTCTGGTCAGCAAAGTCATTGATAATCTGATTATCCGCCAGCAGACGGATATCGCTGATCACGCTGGTCAATGCGGTATGAAAGATTTTCTGGTGCATCTGAATTTCAGACAGCGAAGACGCATCGGCACGAGAGAAAAATCCGCTGATCTGAATGCGGTAGTAATAGACATTGACCAAAGCGCACAAGGACATGGATATGCCAAAGACAAGGGCATAACACAGTATCGTAAAATTTTTTGGCTTTGCGAAATATCTCATCAGCAATGTCCTTGTTCACGCTGGAACATCTTTTCTCAAAGTCATCTATTAAGCCACTATCGAAAATATACGTCACATACTCAATCGTGGAAGTCACATTTCGAGTATGAAAATGGCCTGATCGTGCCTATTCATACAGATATCGGACATCCAGGATCAACTTTAGTCGTAATAAACGATGTACCCATTGGGAACTCAGATAAAAAGATCGGACAGATATGCAGTCAAGCACGCGGTTGTCGTTTCAATTGATACAAACAATTCGAATGGTATATGTCCAGAGAAAGCACACTTGTGATCAAAGCAATCAACAAGGCTATCCAATGTATTTTAAATCGATTCGGGCATTTAGAGTATTTAATCCTCCTTTTGCACATTAAAGCCCGGGGGTTTTAACTCCCGGGTTCCTGGGGTCTAAAGCCCCCAGGCTTTATAGGATCAATTCGGAAGATAGAGATTCATTCGTTGAACTGCGCTAAATCGATTAAAGACGAATCAGCGGGACGTTCTGCGCGATGAGTTCTGAACGTAACTTGTGTGTGTCCACACTGGCGGTGCTGTTGGTCTGAGCCATGGCCGCAGCGGTTCCCGCGGATTGGCCGAGTTGCATGGCATTGACCATCACGCGAATCGCCCCCGCCGAGTCATGCTCCGCTCCGATACACCGCCCCGCTGCCAATACATTGGATAAGCCTTTGGGGATTTGCGATCGGAACGGGACCGACCAGCAAAGCGTGTCGCGTTTGGGGGCATCCATGGGTTGGTCATCCCAACGCGAGAGCGTACTTCGACGTTTGCCATCAACGACGTTGGTCATGCCATCCAGATGTTCAAAGGTAATGCCCGGGCCACTGGGATTGTGGATGTCAATCGGATACGTGCCTTGAATGACCGTATCAGCAAATTGGTGTCCGGTGAGAATCTCCTGGCGCGAAACCTGATATTCGGCAAGAATCCGGTGACTTTCACGAATACCAATCTGGGCTGGAATCTCAACCAATCGCGCTTTGCCCCACCCCGGCATGCCCCGGAGTTTATTCATCAGCCATTGCAATTGCATGCGTCCTTCCACTTCGCTGCGTGAAAAGTCCATCGCATCAGACGCATTGATATTCAGTACACGCACTCCCGCGAGCATCCGTTCATCATCCGTCTGAGGCATGACCGTTCCCCATAGAAAACAGGGGTAATACTCGCCGTTGTAATCCATCGGCTCAGCAAACAATTCGTCCTGAACTTCATGTAGCGGCTTGGCATCCTTATCCACATTGTCCACGCGGAAACACAACGACGGCGGCTGACATTGATGCTGGGCATTGCCCAACTGGGTCTGCAAACCCGCACGACAGATCAAGTCCGCATCGCCGGTGCAGTCGATAAATTGATCGGCTTCAATGGCCAATCGACCGGACTTGGTTTCAATCAACACCGTCGTCATGCGATCACCATCACAAATGACATCCGACACCCAGGTATGCAGCAGCAGCTTCACACCTGCATCCAGAACAAGGTTGTCAAAGACCAGCTTGCTGACATGCGGATCAATCACCCATTGGCCGGTGCCGTCTTCTTTCTGGTTGTAAGCAGCGGCTTGATCCACGAGCGTGGAGATGATCTCATCCACCAAACCGCCGATGACTTTGGTCTGCTTGTCCATCCCGAGCATGGTATGCCAGATGTTGACGATGGCAGCCGTCGCCATCCCGCCGAGGAAACCGTGGCGTTCAACGAGAATGACCTTGCGTCCCATCCGAGCCGCAGCGGTGGCAGCACAGACCCCCGCGGGTCCGCCTCCCAGCACGGCGACATCAAAACGTTCAAGCACTTTGACCTGCTTGGCAGGCTGGGTAATCGTGCGACCGGAAACGAGCTGTGGGGTGAAGTTGTTTTGCATGTGAGAATTTTGACATGTCAACGCCAATCCGGCTATAGCGTCAATGCATCAACTCATTGCGCCGATGCACGATCCTGCTTCGGCGAGATGCCCCAGCATTGGCGATATTGACGTGAAAAATGCATTGGATCAGCGTACCCCACCGCAAATCCGACTTCCTGGACACTCTTGTCGGTGGTCAACAGTAAAAACCGGGCTTTGCGCAGACGCAACATCTGGACATACTGCGTCGGACTCATATCGGTCGCCTGTTTAAAGACCTTGCGGAAGTGATTGGCACTGAGTCTTGCCTGCTCATGCAGTTGCTCAATAGCGTCGGTTTTCTCGAAGTTGGCTGACAGCCATTTGAGCACTTTGCCTATGGATGGATGACGCACCGACTCTGTTTCAGTCGCATCCGAATCCACCGCCAAGGCATAACGCACCAGCAGCGTCTGCAGTAGACTGTTGATCTCAAGCAAACGTGTCGAATCGTTGGTTGACCAGCAGTCAATCACGCGGTCAAAGAGCGCATGATCCAAATCATTCGCACGAACAGCTTGGGTAGAAATGTGATCATTCACCGGTAAAAGATGCACAAACTCCACCCAGACCATCTGCACCGATTGACTGACCACCTGCCAATGCCGCCGTGTGAGTTGCGGCACCAGCCAGAGATCACCTTTGCGATATGACACCTCACCGGTCGGATAGTGATAAGCCAACTTGCCTTTGGTCAACAGCAGCAACCTGGCAGAGGGTGTCACCGTCTCACGCAGCACATGCCCCCGCTTGTATGTCGCATCACCGACATAACAGACGGCACGCGGGCAGGACAACAGTGACTGGGCAAGGTTCAGCGACATGCCCACAGTTTACCAATGCCTGTGCATTTGCGTCACATTACGGGTAGACACCCAGATCACTGATATCGCTCTGGTAATAAGGTCCGGGATTGGTCACGACATTCCCGCCGGTGATGATACCAGTGGAATTCATGATCGTGATGGCAAAGGGCGCGGTCAGATTCTTGTTCATGCCGGCATCAGCGCCGTGCTTGATATGTGATTGATTGATACTGTTGTTCTGAATCTGGCCATTGATCAGACCATTGACTGCGATACCTGCTGAATAGGTGTAGTCGATATCGTTATTAAATATCTGAACATTGGCATTGCCCTGCCCCCATGCATAACTGTTTGATCGGTGATAGGCACTATGCCCGACCTGAATCGCAGCGATGGCCTGGGAGTCGGGGCCGATGACACTGCTGATCATGGTGTTGGTCAACGTGTTGTTACTGACAATCATATTGCGGACAAAATCCCCATAGCCAAAGGGATATTCGCCACCCATGAGAATACCGGGCAGGTATGTGTAGTCGATCACGTTGTTGTCAACGACACCATCAGGTGCCATCAGAAGCAAGCCACGCGCACGGGTGTTGTGAAACGTGCTGTCTTTGATGGTGTAGGTATCAGGATAACCCCGACGCAAAGCGATCGCGTCCCCGACCTGGATGGTATCGACGGTTGGCTGTGAGAATGTCAACGTTGCCTGATACCACGTGGTGGGTGCCGTCTTACCGACCTCTGAGTAATGCGTGCTGATGATGGTTGGGAGTATGCCTGTGAATGTACCGTCATAGGTAATCGATGCCAGTTGTAGTTCGTTTTGCGGCGAAAAATCGCCAAAGGTCATGGGACGAAGCACGTCGCCGAGTTCAGACATCTGAACCATGCGCTGCAAATCGGTAGCATCAAAATAGATCACGCGGACTTGTGTATCGCTGATAACTTCAGAGACTGTCACGACCGGCGCGGAGATGTTCACGCCATCATCCCCCATGTATCCAAAGTTACATTGATCCAGCGTCAACGTGCCGGAACTGAGGATGTAATTCAAACCATCCGCATTGGTGGAGAACAAGGGATCTTCTGTTGCACCAGAAGGTTTGGGTGCCCGTTTGATGGTTGCGCGAAGATAGTTATCGCCCGAACAATACCGAAATGAAACCGCAAGCGATGAGGAGGAGAGAAACGCGATATCTTCCAGCCGCGTTGTCGAACTTTGCTTGACACTTAATGGGAAACCGTATCCGCGAATGGGTAAGGCCAGCTTGTCGCCGACGGTAGCCGTCGCACTGGATAGAAGCTGACCATGCGTATCATCAATCCGCAGCACATTACTCCCACCAACCGCGCCAAACCAACCATGGTCCGGCAAAAGTTTGCCATCAACACCGGAAAAGAAACACGAGCACCCATGAAAATTCGCCATGTTCTGGGTGGTGAGTTTCGGATAACCCGCGTGCGTCGTGAAGTCATAAATCCACTGCGAACCGTTTGGAGTTATGTTGGTGATGGTGGCCTGAACGATGGGGATGGGATGGACAGCAATGGAAAAATCTTTGAGGGTGATCTGGTCTGAACCGTTGATTGTCAACGCAGGACCATCGATGTGATCCAGAATCAAGGTGGTGTCATCCATGCCCGCTCCCTGAAGCGTAAATGCCTGGATGTTGTTCAGCCCCACCCCTGGCGTATCCAGATAAAACTCACCAGCGGGTAAGATCAATTCATTGCCTTGAGCATAAGCCAGGTAAAGCGCATCGCGTAACGCGATCTTCTGCTTGCCGGCGTCCGTGTAGATGTAGTCATTGATATCAAGTGTATCACCGGGTGAACCTGCCAAGGTGTAAATAGCCATCGGACTCAGGGCCGTGTCGTAGATGCGCAGGTCATCCATCGCGCCACTGAATGCCTGTCCGTTGGAACTGAAGTTGGCACCAATCACGACATCGGTACTTGCTTGAGCAATGATGTCATCCATCTGCCCAAAGCTTTGAGACAAAGGTGACATGATCCCGTTGATATAGAACTGGATACCGCCGCGCGTGGTGCCTTCAGTTGCCGCAGTATCGACGACAAGCGTGATGTGGGTCCATTGGTTGGCGGTTAACGTTGCCACGGTTTGTCGGGACCATGTCGAATTGGTTGTCGTCCGGAGTGTGAAGACAAGTTGGCCATCGGGTTTAATCGCGTAAAACCAGCCAGCAGTCCCCGTCCATTTGCCAGCGATCCCGCGCGTAAAATTGCCAGTACCCGCTCCGTCCCATTTGATCCAGGCCGATAGCGTCATCGCGTCACCACTTTGAGATAAAGCAAAACGATTTGAACTGTCGGGCAAGATGAGCATGCTGCCGAGACTGGATGTGGGGTTAAGTGTCTCAAACGTCCCTGCCCATTGGCTGCTGTCCGGTGTATTGCTGACAAACTGGACATCAGGTGTGGTGCCTGCATAGGTGCTTGTGTCTTGAAGGACGGTCCCGGGAACACTGCCTGTGGATTGGAAATTTGCCGATGACTGAGCGTCTTCAAAGTTAATGTGATATCGAAGTGATTGAGCTTGATGTAACAAGTGAATCTGATTTTCGGCCAAAGCAACATCATGAATCTGCACAGCATCCAGGCTGCCATTAAGTGCCCGAGCGTTCCCGGAAAAACCACAGCCAATGACAACTGCGGTATCAACGGGCGCAATGACATCACCGATAGCGCCCATTCCCTGAGACAACGGAGCGACCTTGCCATCGATGTAGAATCGAATCCCGCCATCTGTCTTGCTGTAGCTTGGTGCATCATTATCAATCACCAAAGCGACATGCGTCCATTGACCTTGTGTCAATGTTGCTTCGGATTTGCGGGACCATGTTGCAGCAGTATTGGTACGCAACATGAAATAGAGATTGCCTTGCGGTGTGATGGAGAATGACCAACCGAGATTACTCGCCCATTTCCCTGCCAGGCCGCGATCCAGATTCCCGGTCCCCGGCCCATTCCACTTGACCCACATGGCAAGGGTCATTTCATCTGAGCTTGAAGAAAGTTGCAAACGGGTATTGCTATCCGGCAAAACGAGCATCGGGCCAACATTGTCGTTGCTTGGCATGGTTGTCAAGACGGCTGCAAAGGCACTTTGATCCGGTGTTTGATTGTCATACGCAATATCAGGCGTTTGCGTGGATAAATAATCGGTATCAAGCACCACCGAACCGCCAACGGTCCCGGTGGATTGATACGTTGCATTGCCTTGCGAATCGTTAAAACGCAACTCGTAAAGCATGGCTGCATCCAGCCGACTCACGAGCCCCAACAAACATAAACCCAGTACAAAAACAACGCATTGATCCCAATGTTTACCGTGCATTTTTCGTCTCCTGTGTGAAATGCATGCGATGTGGACGTGCAATCAAAATCAATCCAATGGATAAGCTGCAGCAGACCTGCTGGTGTTAACAGCAGATCGCTGGATGCATTGCATTGAATCAATCAGTTCAGATTGTCTATCTCAAATACATTCAGGCATCAGGCCTGTGTATTGAATTCGCATTAATCAGCCAGGGATTCGAGTTTGATTTGAAGTGACTTGAGCATCACAGGCATATAGTCAGGGTGATAGGAACCGATGATGTAAATCCGATCACCCGGCTTGACGGTAATGTCAGAAAGATTCACATCCACCGATTCATTCTCCGGCACGCGCGTTTCCGTCAACGTCTCAAAGGGAGCGGTACGCTGGATGGTCAAGGTGCCTTTCCGGTCACTGCCATCGGGTTTGGCGTACGTGCTGATATCAAGTGAGACTTTGCCTGTCACCGGCGATTGCCATGCGAGCATTGCCGAGCAATGGGTGTTGGGGCGAAGCTGAATCATCCACGAATCATCAGCCGGATTTTGATGACGGGCAACCCAGCCATAGACATGTTTGTAGTGGTCATCATGGTATGGCGTGTGCTGCACCATGTCGCCTGCATATCCGACTTTACCACTGGAAATTGGGCAAGGCAGATACGCACCATCCAGTGGCACGGGACGGTCACCGAGCTTGTAAAGATAATGCCAAACCTTGCGACCGGTCGCATCGACATCAGGATTAAATGTCGCGCCGGATTGATGGACTGTCTCCAAATCCCAGACATGGCCGACCTGGTAGCTTTGGGTTTTGTTGCGTGGGTCAGACTGCTGGAGATATTCCTGCAAGTTGGTTAAACCATCACCATCTGGATCATCACTCGGATTGGTACTGGTGGCTGTGCTGTAATCACCAAACTTGCCAAAGTAGAGCATCTCAAACCAATTGGGCAGTCCGTCGTCATCGGCATCACCATATTCAGCATAAGTCTGAACCGGCGTGTCGGGAAAATCAATCTGCCAATGGCGGTCAAACTCGCTGGAGTAACAGACCATGGCATTGGCTTCACGCCAGGGCTTATCGGAGATGGGATCGGGAGATGTGACGCGCAATTGGACCTTACCACCGCGAACGACTTGAGCAACGACGGGGCCTGCTGTCAGCGGGAATTGCTTGACATAGAGTCCTGCTGGTGCGTCATAGTTGGCAGAGCGTCCGGGCAGTTGAATCTTGCCGGGCTTGGTGAGAATGGTGGCAACTTCAAGCACACCCGCCGTACTCCGGCGACTGTTGAGCGGGTAGATGGTGGCACCGGATGGATAGCGACGGTAGGTCAGATACACCTTGTCATGATCGTAAGTCGGTTCCTTGCCGGTCTTCCACCATTCGATTTGATGTGCTGTCAGATCGTAGATGGTGTATCGCGTCGCAGTCCCCGGCGCGAGGTTGGTGTCTTCACCGTAGTCGTTCCAGGTGACGTATTGAATAAGCGTGCAGTCGGAGGATCGTGCGAGATTCCATAGATGTCGCGACAGATCGGTACCGGGTCGAACATGCAGCGAACCCATGATGTTGTTGTACTGATGCCACATCGGGATTGCCCATGTTTTACCGGTCTTTTTGACGGATTGGCCGACACGTTCGAACTCGTTGAGCCAATTGACACCCAGGAAACCGCCGATGGCATCCTGTCCTTGAAGCTTGCCATCCCCGTTGGCCAAATAGGCTGCATAGTCCGCCATGATTGGGCCGGGCGTGTGGGGCAGCGTGGAACCTTCAATGTTGCGAAGGTCGATGCCCAGGAAGGCGTTGTCGATGTCGTGATGAATAAATATTTCAGTGTTGAATTCCTTGCGGACCATTTGGCGAAGATCGTTAAAGACGATGAGCTTTTGTTTCCAACGCTTGGCTTCGTCTTTGCCGCCCCCCATTTTTTGGACATCACGTGGGAGAAAACCCTGTGTGCTGTAGGTAAAAATCAGCGGTTTACCATCACGGCGAGCGAGTTTGGGATGATCACCATAGTTTGAAAGCAGGTATCGCACCGTGTCATGCATGCCAGTAATGTGCCCCCCTGCCGAGTCGTCATAGCGCTCGGTTTTGACTTTGTGACAGGATGGGTCCAGGCAAAGGGTGACACTGAAATCAAGATTTTTTTCTTTGCAGATATCCAGAAACATGGCTAGTAACGGCTTGGCCAACTCCTCACTGGCCCATGCGTCGATGGCAAAACCGTCGAGGCCGATACGCATCGCGCGTTTAATCTCAAGTTCTGCAGCCTGCTTTAATTCGACCTGACTGTAAAACCATTCCTGGGGCACAAGTGACCAGTTGGTAACACGCCCGCCTACCTGGCTGAGCATGGACTTGTTCTCAGGGGAAATATCTTTGGGCTGCTGTCGATAGTGATGAGCGGTGGCTTTGGTACCTGCTGGCCAACTGCCCATGTAATGTGCGTAGATCTGTTTTTCAGACTTGGGTGCAGCCTGCGCGACTGAAAGACCTGCAAACAAAAAGACTATGATTACAGTACAAAAACGCGTCACAGGATCACTCCGTTTCCAATTTCAGGACGAATGCCTGACCGGGGGTAAGATTCAATTCAATGCCGGTGTCCATCAAGACTTTGCCGGACTGGTTGGGCAAGGTTGTGTTATCCAGCAGGTTGGTGATGGTGTAGGTTGCGTTGGGATCAAGCTTCTGCAATTGTGCTCGTGTGGTGACAGCAGTTTGATCCACCTTTTCAGGATGACCGCTCTTGAGGTAGTCGATATCGTTTTGCGAGATGAAACGACGACCGACGTAAAAGTGTGTCTTACCATCCACGAGTTGACGGTCAATGAGTTGGACATCGCTGTCAGTTTGCTGTGCATTGGAATGCCCGGTAATGGACTGCTCCAGGCAGGCTAAAAGTCCGGGACTGTTAAGCCAATCGACCACGCCACAGAAAGCGATCACCTGACCGCTGCCGAGTTTTTGTTGCGTGACCAGTTGCTCTGCCTTGCCGTTTGCCCAATGCCCCAGTTGCAGGTAACCACCAGCGACATTGTGAATCCACGGGGTCGGTTGATCATTGATCGGCGGGTTCCATGGCTTGGTTCGGAAGTTGATGGTGCATTGATTCCAATGTGCGGTCACTGAATCCTTTTCGACCTTGCGTGACTGCCACTTCCCAAGTCCCAGTCGTGTGCTCAAGACATCCGTTTCCTGCGACTGCAAGGACCATTTGCCTGAACCAGCTTCCATGATCAACGTGCCGCCCTGTTGGACATATTGCTTTAACGCATCAACGACATCCGTTGCCAACAAGTCCGAGGAATAGGGAACATACACCCACGGACGCCCCTTGAGCATCGCCAGATTCACGTCCTTGGCATGAAGTGCTTCAGCCCGCATATCCGACGCGGAGACGTGATGCCCAAACGGCTTGAGATAGTCGTGAATGCGATCATAAAACAGGTTGCCATGTTCATACAGCAGTGTTTCATCACACATCAGATAGCCGCCATGCATCACATCATGTGACTGAATCGGCTTGGCTTTGGTGATCTGATCCATAAAGCCGAACCAGACCTTTAAACGGTTCTCCGCTTCCTTGACCGGTGCGGGTTGATCTGCCACACGCCACTCGGGTTTCCAATAGTTGAATAAACCATGCATCCCCGGTTGATCGATCATGAGCATGTTGGTCAAACCGACATCCACAAGCATGGCCGTGCGTGCGATCTTGGCATGGGGTTCAAATCGACCGGGTTGGCCGGGTCGCGTTTCACGTGGGTACTGCGCTTCCATCGAACCGTAGGTGATCACACCATCCAGTGCCTTGACGGTGTCCAGATAAAACTCGGTGGTGCCCGTGTTGTATATACCAAGAAACGCTGCAGGGTCAGCTTTGCGTGCTGCCTTGAGCCAACCGGTACGCAGTTGTGTGATCGCAAGAATCTTGTAATCCAACCAATCCTTGATTGCAGGCGTGTTATGCGGCATGGGTCGACCATCGCCATCCAATGCAACGCGGACATCGGGAAGTTGAATCTGTTCCCAGTGAACAAAGCTGCTATCATAGACTTCATTGAGCTTGGTGATACTGCCGTACTTGTCGGTAAGCCATACGATAAACCCACGACGCATGGTCTGTGAATAGTCGACGGATTGCCCAAGCCAGGGCATGTCGATCATGTCATGATCAAAGAACAGACTCTCGATGGTATAGCCAAGCACCGTCGGATTGTTGCGGTAATGTGCAGCGACGGTTGAGATATATTCATTGCTGAGTTTGCGGTAAGTCTGCGATGCCGGGCTGAACAGTTGATTGTCTGATCCACCCCATAAACCATGGGTAAAACCAGCCTGATCCGTCATGAGTTCACGCGGGACATAACCGGGAACCTGTCGGATCATGGGATGAATGCGCAGCGTGACTTTCAGTCCGCGCTGCTCTGCCAGACTGATGAGTTTATCGAGGTATTGGAACTGGTAAACACCGGGCAATGGGCTCAGGTCATACCACGGAGCCGAGAGTTCAACGATGTTGTAACCCACTTCCACTGCGTCATCGAGCCAACCCTTAAAGTCCTTGAGTACCTGTTCTGAATTGGAAGTCACTGGCGTGGAGCCTTCATTCCAATCACCTTTGACGCGCCTGAGTTTGCCATCAAATTGCTTGACCTTAGGTGTCACCGTGACATTCTCAGCGGGCATGATCGGTGCTGGCGTCATCAAGCCCAACACACGATCAAGCACGTCAATAACCTTGCCATCATTCACAAGCTGCGCCTCAAGCCAGAGCACCGAATCCTGCTTGAGATAGGATTCAAGTTGAATCTGTGATGTCTGACCGTCTGCAACTTTCGTGCCATCGGATCGGGAGAGTGTCCATTGGATCTGACCGGGCATGCCTGCTGTCAGTGAGATGGCAGCATTGGTTGCAGATGTAAAGACATTGGAAGCAACAGATGAGATCACCTGCAAGGGTTTACCCATCGGCAGAGACGGTTGACTGCCGCGACTGTTGCGGTGAATCACATACTGCTGATAGCGTTGAATGATCTGACCATTGGGATAAACAGCATTGATGCGAACACGGTATGTCCCCGCATCAAGTAATGGCAACTGGATCACGTCATCGGCCTTCAGGTTCATTTCCTGCATCTGCGATGCGAGAACCGTCCAATCACCCGTTGCAAGAATCTCCCATGAAACAAGGGCTTTGCCGCTTCTCAGACGCAGGTCCGATGCTTTGAGATATGGGCCCGGTTCATCTGGGCCCCAACCATAACGGCCAAACCGGTCATAGGGTTTACGAATGTGTTGAATCCACTGCTGATCTGAATCAAGCTGCCAATAGGGATCCGCTTTTTCATCAGCGGTCAACGGCGTGATATCCTTGATCTGTACCTGGCATGGCTTCTCACCCTGCCCACGCAACACCAGTCGGAAGCCCACCAGACGTACCGGAGATTGTGGTTGATCGTAGTAGTCAGGCGTTGCAGGTTTGACGCGCATCATCACCCACGGATCAATGCGCCCCATCTCGTTAATGTTCCAATCGAAACTCTGCAGTGTTCGCCAGTGATCGGTTAGCGGGATGTTACTGAGCTTGGCACCAAGACGTGTCCCCACTGCATAGACATGGCCGCGCTTATCAGCAATCAACACACGCAGCATCGGATCGTATGCTTTGTTGGAAGACTCGGGATTGATAAACGACAAGCCAACGCGATTCACATCATCAGCAAGTGACATCGGCTTATCGAAATAGTAATCCACTGCCGTGCCGGGAAAATCCCAGTTCTCTGAATAGTCCCCCAATTCACTGACCGTTGCGGTGAGGGTGTATCCGTCATCCGTAAACTGCAACTGACCTGCAGCCTTACCGACGGGAACTTTGATTGCATCCGATTCGGCAGCTGTGATTGTTTGTGACATGAACATCATCCCAAGAAACATCAAGACGTATACCATGCAACGCTGTCTCACACGTTACTCCATTCTCAAAGAAATTGATTAAATTTTAAAACTGATTCAAGGCTTGTTTTCCGGGGAAAACGCGTCATAGCCACTGACAGATGTCCAGAATGTTTTGTTGGCATAAGCCGACTGCCATTGCTTGTTGACACCTTCAGCCAATGCAGATGAAGGCAGTTCGCTGGAGGGTTTCCAACTCACATGCCCATCAAGAAACGCGACGTTAAAACCAAGGCGTTGATGATTGACGATGTTGTCGGAGTATGTCGGGTATTGCAGGTTCAGATTATCTGCAAACAAGGCAGGATTGACATTCCATTTACCAACCTGAAAAACATCGCCAACGTAGCTGCTGTCCGTATTTTCATAGACACCATTCATGATCGGGATAATACCCATCGCATAGCTGGACCAGGCACTACGATTGGCTTCCTTGTCCTTGACATATTGGCGATTGGCAGCTTCACCACCGAAACGTGACCAGGCACTGTCCGGGCAGTAGAAGACATCCACCACGTTGTTCAGGTAACGCACCAGGTGCCCGCCAGCCGTGTAGTTGCCACTCCAGCCGTCCCATATCTGGTCCGTACAGTTGTTGCCGGTCATCGGGGTTGGGTTAAAGGCTTCACGAAAATCGTTGAGATACACCCGAAATACCAATGCCAACTGCTTCTCCTGCGTGGCACATTGAACTTTGCGTGCCGCGGCGCGGGCCTTGGCCAACGACGGGAGCAGAATCGAAATCAACATCGCGATGATGCTGATCACCACCAATAACTCAATCAAGGTAAAACCTGTGCGTTTGGACATGGCAGGTCTCCAATCTGAAAAGTATTCCGAGATGTATCTATCAGTGCGTTGACATACTGCACTCGCACCGTCTCAATCTGCCACAATCATGGCAGGTGTTTGCATATCTCTAGCACGTTCGTGGGCCATATGCGGGATGAGCCACTGACGCGATGCGAGTATCTCAGGCGAAAGCCAACTGTGTTTGAGTAATTGCACCACCTGTTTGGCCAGGCGATACACATCCACATCGAACCGAATCACCGGCAAGCCGAAAATCAACGTACCGGGCACATTGGCCTGTACCGCAATCTCAGGCTGATACGCCTTCTGATCACGGAGCACATCCGTTAATCCGGAGGCGAGCACATCGTTAATCACCACCATGCCATCCGGTCGCTGACGCACGGGCATTTTCAGGATCCGACGCGCCAGTTGTCGCCCTGCTTCAAGGCTGATATCACCAGCTTCAAGGATCGGGGCCGTCTGAAAACTGTGCATCTCCGATGCCTGGATGAAGGCATTCCAGTAACGGTTGTGATGCCGGGCGCGTGCGTCTTTGGTGACAACAGCCAGACGTTTACAACCCCGTGAAACAAGCATTTCACAGGCTTGAAGCATCATCGGCTGCTGATCAATCACGACCCCTGCGTTGGTCTTTTCCCATGAACTGACATGCAGCCAGGGAACGCCGAGTTTGGTCAGCGGTGCAGTATCATCGGACGCTACGGCAATCGGGCAGATCACCGCATCAATGTCGCCCTGCAAGACCATCTCTTCCAAACCCGGGAACGTATTCAACGGCCACTCGGCATTGCCGTGCTTGTCAATGACATGCGCCATGATGCGAACCTGCGCCCCAAGAATCTCACGGATGTAACCTTCCAAGGCACGAAGCAGGTGACCGTAAAACGGTTCGTCGGGCAAGGTGTTATGCGGGACCATCGCCAGCATCACGGTGTGATCATCCAGACGTGCTTTGGACATGTCCAGCACCATCGTGCCGGCACGTTGCTTGCGTTCCAGGACACCGTCTTCGACCAGCCACTTCATGGCGCGGGTGAGGGTGTCATTGCTGAAATTCAGTTCCTGGCGTAACTCGGCCTGCGTTGGGAGCAACTGCCCCACGGTAACTTTCTGACTGCGCAGGTAACGCAGAATCATGCGATAGGCTTTGAGAGCCTGAGGATGATTGCGTACTTCTGTCATGCTGATTCCTTTTTAAATACCGACTATCAGTATTTTTCTCAACTACCTGCGTCAAGTCAATGTTGATCGCCAATCAATTTGGCGAGACTGGTTATTCAGGAAACGGTGACCTTGCCCGAAGCAAAGTCGGTTTGAACCACTTTGCCGTCGGCATACGTCGTGTGCCAGAGTTCATCAGACACCTGCTCAATCGCCTCAATGTCCACCGACACACGGTCAGCCAACTGTTTGCAGCAGAGTTCCTGCGAGGCCAATACGTACTCGCGGACATCGTCATACGTTGGCATGCCATGAGCCCCGGGAACATGTTCATACGCAATCTCAACAAACGGCATGGCGCCCCAGAGACAATCCATCAATGCACCGCGACGTCCCTGCAATGCCAGTGAGTGCGCCAGGTGATAACGGATACCGTTGTGTAGCGTCACCGCCAATGCCGGGACATGCTCATCGACAAATTGTTCGACAAAGTCGGTGAACTTGCCAGCTGACTCCACGCCATGTGTCATGTACACACCGTCCATCAAATGCAGGTAGGGACCGAAGGCAATCTCCGTACTGACGGTGTCAAAATGCTGCTGTGCAAGGGTAAAAATGGCTTTGAACCCATCCATGATCGCACGACGATCTGCAGGATGTTCATCACTGTGACAGGTCGACAGGGCGCCGATGGCATCCATGTAATAATTGGCTTTGACGCCCAACTGAGCAATGCGTGGCATGTCGCGATGGGCATGCTTGATGCTCTGCAACGGGCAAAGTCGCCAGTTGAAACCGCCCGCCCAGGGAACGTTGCGCCAATGCTTGCCATCACGTCCGACGATGACGTTGGCCATGTCAAAATCGTCACCGCATTGATAGCTGTCTGAAAAATTATCATGTACACCGATGTGAATGTTTTGTGATGCACCCCATTGAATCAATTCGCGCATCGCAGACTCACCGCCTGCCTGTTCATTGACCGGGAAGCGTTGCGGATAACGTCCGTCATGCCCCTGTGCATTCCAGCCAACCATCTGTGTGGTGATGTGATCAATGCCATCGTCCCGCATGCGTTGGAGAATTGCTTTGGTTTGAGCAAAGGTGGTGTTGGATTGATAAGCCCCCTGCCCGTTAAGGTCCGACTTTTTGTAACCCATCATAATTTTCAGCAGATAGGTCTGAGCAAAATCGCGAACCGCTGGGCGCGTCTGCGCTTTTTGTTCAAGCGTCTGAAGACCACGCTCATCGCGAAGCCACTGCCGATAGATCCGGGCAAACTGGTTGTAGGCTTTCCCATCGGATGATGTTGGGCAAAGCGTCAACTGACGATCACCATCAATCATTGCATCACTGTGATCCCAACGATACACCCATGACGCGTGAACACTGTAAGTTTTTTCCGGGCCGAAGTGCGAACGCACCACCAGTTCCGCATCATGATCACCCTTTGTCACCATGCCGCAGAAACGATGGCCAAGCGTTTGAATACCAAAGAGATTAAAGTGACATTTCATGGCCCACTGGGGTTGGGCTGCATAAATTGTCAATCGGAGTTCGCGAGCAATGTCATGATCAAATCGATGCAAAACCCCTGAAAAACAAGGCAAAAACAGATACCCGTCCTGTCCTGCCGACGCAGCCCCCATCTCAGGGAGAATATCAATGGACATCAACGTCGCCGCGTCAGGCAGCAATTCCACCAACTCCGACTGGGGTAAAGTCAACTGCAAATGTCCATTTGCGGGATCAACCGTAACATGCAGTTGGAAGCTGATCACACGACCGACAAATGGAATCGACACGGCACATTCGAGCACCTGCCCATTTTCAATCGACCGCACCTTGACCACTTGAACCGGATGCTCCTCATGGCGAATCTCCATGTGATTCCATATCCGACAAGTGGCAACCCTGTTAACAGAAATGGCCTCAGACCAGAGTTCCGAAGTAACAATAAAGCACGATGCGTTCTCATCGTAACGCCCATGCGTCTGTGAGATTTCATTGTGATGCGTTGCGGTGGGACTGAATGTAATCATGCAAAAAACCTTTAATACCGACTGTCGGTATTTATAGGCTCGCACTGTATTCAGATCAAGTATCCAGTCGATTTTTTTTACCAATCAATAGAAAAAGCCTGTTGCTTTAAAAACGACAGGCCATCAGAAACTCATGCTTAAACGACATTTAACGAAAACCATCAGTCAAAGATCATTTGTCTTGCCAAAGGTTATTAAATGTCACACCGTTGGGGATTGTCTTCACCGAGCTATCGGCTTTGAGCACATTGGAAGCATTATTGTGATGGTTGGATGGGTAGTGATCCGGCTTGGAGGGGTCGGATGCGTAGGTCCACCAGTTGCTGTGCGACGCTTCATCGACACTGCCGGACTCCATGTTTTTTTCATAGAGCAGGACCGTGTTGGTATAGAGATTTTCGATGCGTGTCGGCCGGTCATCCGTTCCACTGGTGGCAAAGCGAGTGCGGAATCCGACACGTTCATCGGTACTGATCCCGCCCATGGAGGTGCCGTAGTTCATGCCCTTGTCAGCTGCACTCTTGAACTGCCCCACCCCTGTGCCACTGATCTGATAGGACGGACAAAGATACGGTCCACCAACCCCCATGAGGTAATTTCGGTATTGCCACTCAAAGGTCAGCGTACCGGGATGACGTACACCCAGGTAATCACTGATGGGAACGATCCAGCTACTGTGCGAACTGCCGTAGGTACTGATCACCACAGGTGGCAGAAAGCCGTTGCTGCGTTCCCCCGCATACATGTTCAACGCCAGACCGATTTGCTTGAGTTGGTTCATACACTGGACATTGCGTGCTGACTCCCGGGCTTTTGACAGCGCGGGGAGCAGGATGGCAATGAGTAAAGCAATAATCGAGATCACCACCAACAACTCTATCAAGGTGAACGCATTGTTATGTCTGAAAAGTTTGCTCTGAGTTGACATGGGTAAATTCCTCATGGGTTTAATCTGTCATACCTGGTGAAACAAACAATTACTCCAACACCAGCACCGGCCAGAACTCCGGCAAGGCGTGAGGTTGATGCGGCAGTGGTGTGGTGACCAATGCCTGACGGCGTTTGTGATCGGCGTCAGCATCATTGACCGCCAGGGCAAAACCAAACGCCGTGCCGGACTTGAACTGTAATGGGAAGAGTTGCCTGGGTGGCAAATAAAACTCATAAACCGTCTGCCCCTGAGTATGCGTGATGGCGCATTGGCCATCGGTGATCGGGCCGACATCCACAAAACCAATCTGCCATTCGGGAGGCAAAGTCCGGAACATCTGGTCTTTGCCTTGTGATTTGGCGATGGCAATGACCTGGTCGTTACTGTCATAGCGGGTGCCCAGTTGGTCCGAACCATCTGCCATCAAGTCGACATAGAGTTGCAAACTGTCTCCCCGCCAACTGTTGGGCATGTCATGTTGCTGACTGAAAAAATCATCCTGCACCACGACACACATGTACAGCCCATCGGACTTGTAGCCCATGTATAGCTTGGCATCAAGATCCTGCCTGCCATGCCAGGTCTGTTCCTTAAGCCACGTCCAGATTTGGCTTGAGCCGTCAATGTGTAACGGTTTGATGCCCGCCCAATCAGTCAACTCACCATCGATCTGAATGGGACGCTTGATGTGTGGCACGGTCAATGCCTGCTGTTGCCAATGCCGGGTCACAGGCGAAGCACCATCATCCGGCATAAACACCGCATCAATCACGGCGTCTGCATATACGCCAGGTTGTGTCGAGGGCAAAGTGATATCAACCTTCTGCTGCATCTTCGGAGCAATGCTCAATGACTGTTTGGCCAACGGCGTGTTGTTGAGCTTGATCGCCAGCTTGCCAGTATTGGTTTGTGGCAGACGATTGACGACTTGAATCACGCCCGTTGTCGCAGAAGTCCGATGTAACTGCAAGGCAACGGATTGAGCGCCAAGTCCGCCAATCTGTGTTTGCTTGAGATGCCTAAGGACATTGTCCACCGAGTTTGCGGAGGTCACCAGAAAGACCGGGTGACTTGCCAACATCATTGACAGGCGACCTTGTTCCTGAGTGACCGAGACGGGATTGCCCTGAAAATCAAGGAGTTTCCAGCCCGCGGGGAGTTTGGGCATGGTCAATTCCTTACCCTCGGATTCACCACGATCGACTTTCAAATCGTAAAGCCACATGGCGGTGACCGCCGAGCCATCGACACCAGCAAAGACATAGGTCCGACTGTCATCACCAATCAACTCTTCAGAATGCAGATGACGATTGCCCACCAGGTTCAGCAGGTTGTTGATGGCTGCCATGGTTGTATCCGGATGCCCAGGCATGGGGGCAAGCTGCGGGGCTTCTTCCTGATACCAGTTCAGGTAATAACGGACATGTTCACGATTGGCCAGACAGGCAAGAAGCGTGCGACACATCATCGCGGCTGCCAGGCGTTCGGCATGACCGACATCCTGACTGACAGGCCCCAACCGCCAGGGATAAAAACCACGCAACGGTGTCGCGTTCATCTCCGGCACGTTGTACGGGCAAGTCCCCTCCCCTTCTGTGAAATAGATCGGTGCATCCGACAAACCGTGACGGGCTTTGAGATCGATAAGCCGACTGATGTCCGTTGCCAGATCGGGATCTTCCGGTCGGGCGCGATAGGTGTGAATCGACACCGCATCAACTGCTTGATTGCCACCGGCCTTGAAAAATTGATCCAACCAACTCTGGCCACTGCGTGAGGCGTTGTACGGATCAGGCGTCAGAATAACGGTATCAGGATTCACTGCCTTGGCTTTGCGGGCAAACAGCGTCACCGCTTTGGCGCAGTCTTCGGGCGTGCTCATGTAGCCACTGGTGTTGGGCTCGTTGATTGTTTTCCAAACCGGTTGAGCAGCATACGTCGGAAGTCTTTGTTCCAAGGCCTTTTCAAGTTTCTCCCAATCCGCATCGGTGTAACGGGCATCATGAAAATGGGGCACATCCAGATCGCGTTTGTTGAGCATGGTCACGATGTGCAGAAAATCCATCGTGTTAAATTGCTCAATCACCGACGGGTCCTGGGGCAAAAAGAAACTCAATGTCCCACGCACGCCCAACTGCTTGAGAAACGGCACGTCTCGGGGCAACACCCAATCACGACGCTGAGCATAGCGAAACGCACCGAGATCCGATTGGGATAAATCAACCAATCTTGCAACACGACCATAGGCAATCACCGGTGTTTTCTGCCCTGCCAACTCAGCGTGCATGTTCAACCGAAGCATGCCCTTGAGCTTGATCGACTCAAGTGGGAGTTCAAAGGTTTGGCGTTGATTGGCAGCGATGTCACTTGTGAAAGTCTGCGTGTGATGCGTATTGCCCCAGACATCCTGTACGTCGACTTTGAGAGTAACCTGCTGTGACTGTGATGTTGTGTTGGCTGCGTGGATATTGACAATCGGATTGGCTTGCGTGGTGAAAAGATATTGTTCGCGTGTCTGTGTGTCGGACCAAATCTGCAATGGCTCCTGCGTGAAGTCCAATGCCGTATCACCTTCATGAAGTTGAACATCATCAAACCAGATACTGCCAGTCTGTTGGTCTTTGCGATGGATCACCGCCCAGGGGTCGCCCAGTCCGATGCGGACCATGGTATTGATGGCTTTGAAGGTGCAGGTGCAACGCTGCCAACCGTCTTTGAGTGTGACACGTTTGCCCTGGAACTTGGGCCATGTGTCGGTTTGCACGAAGACGGAGGTGCGCATGCCAGCGTGTTGCGGTTTGGCGTAGAAGCTGATGGTGTAGGTCTTACCGGGTTGTGTCGCAAACGGCATGGTACATGCCATCGGCGGAACCTGTCCGGGGGTGACGTCATACCGCAGGGACTGTCGACCGGTGTGTTTGACCTGTGAATCCAAATGCCATGATTGCAGATCGCGATCGGGCATGGTGTAAGACGTAATGCCCCATGTCCAACTGGAAAGGTCCGCTTCAAAGCCGGGATTGGGCAGCAGGTTTGCAGGGATCGTTGATGTCGCCAACGACAGTGCATCACGCTTGGCCCAGGTCGGTTCATACACCCGCAATTTGCTGGTATCAATTTGTGCTTGTTTTGCAGGTGTTGCGGGCTTCTTGGCTTGGGGTTCGTTGGCTGCTTTGTCCTCGGGTTGTGATGGTGATTCCTCTGCCACCGGTCCCAGTTTGATTTTCAAATGGGCGACACTGTTTTTTCGTGTGTGCACGTAGACCTGTAAATCTGTGCGGTTGGGTTGATCGCGATAGTCACGCAGATTGGCAAAATGCACGCCATCAATCTCAACGGCCAATTGTTTCTGAGGCGTATCTGAAAAAAAGACCATCTTTTTGGCATGGGGAAATTCATGCTTCTCAAATCGCATGGGGACGGTGATCGTGCGTTTATCCAGCTTGACTGTTTTGCCCTGCAGCAACTCGCCGGAGAATGAAAGCAGAATGGCCTTGCTCCTCTCGGGCTTGAACTTGACCTTCACTTCAAGCACGTTGTCAGCAAACTGGTAAACCACCTGCTCAACAGGCTGCTGATCCGCTGGCAATGTGTTGAGCGTGATGGTGTCATCGTCTTGTTGAATGTCGACCGTGTTGTAACGCACCGCAGGGTACAGCGACATCATGACATTGCCATCATGGTAAATCTTGGCCGTGCCATCGGTGATGACGACCTGCCAAAGGCCGGACTCCCAGTTGCGATTCCCATCGGCGAAGACAACAGGAGTCGACAGTAAAACGACACAGATTAATCCTATCAGCGCACGCAATATCATATCCCTCGAATTGAACGAAAAACACTGTTAAACAAGCGTGATTTACGAATCAGACACGCTTACACGTTGAACCCAGATGCAGATATTCAGGCACGAGTACATTCTCGAAATTTGCCTGTTGATGCTTGATCATGTCGATGCACAAGTCCGCAGCCACACGCCCCATTTGATCAAACGGCAGTATCATCTGGGTGATGTGATCATGCTCCTTTTGAGCAGGCAATCCTGCCAAACTCAGGATGTTGATTTCATCGGGCACCGCGATGCCCATGTCCGACAAGCAGGCAATGGCTTTCATTGCCATGGTGTTGTTGTAGCAGACGACGGTGTCGACTTTGGACCGCTTGAGTAATCTTGCCAGGGGCTGCTTGGAAAAGTTGGTGTGATCAAATTCACCGGCCAACGCAATGTCCATGGCATGCAGTTGGTCAAGCAGGACATCTCGGCGGAGTTTGCCGCTGTAGTGATTCGTCTTGGCGGTAACATACAACACACGTTTGGAACCGATGAGCGAAAGCAATTTACACGCCTGCTTCACACCATTGGCATCATCAGGCAACACGCCGTTATGCTTGGGAATCTTGTACGGATTGAAGATCACCACCGGTAACCCGGCTTCCTGAATACTCACCAGTGAATCGTCTTCGGGGCCCATCGCAAACGTCACCGCTGCAGCCAAACCATGTCGCCGCATCCGTTCACGCAAACGTGAAACATGAAACTGATCGTTGGCATAGATCATCTGCTGCGTCATGTCGAAGCGTTCGAGTTGACGACTAAGCTGTTCGACAAAAATCGACTCCATGCTGTCAAAGCCGTTGCGGTATGGATGAATGATCAAACCAACCGGCAAATGGGTCGGCAAGTTACCCACCCCACGGCGCGGCTCAAGCTGCTGAACACGACGCCGCGTTCGGTAACCAAGCTTCCGCGCACTCTCACGGACACGATCAGCCAACTCCTCGGAGTAACGGACGTTGTTGTTGTTCCGACCGTTGAGAATGGTTGAAGCTGCTGCCAGGGAGCAGCCTGCCAACTCGGTCACATCTTTGAGTGTGGGTTTGGTTTCCGAACACTTCATGCCTGATTCTATCCCAGCTTTGAAAACCACAAACAAGCGGTTTTTGATTAAAAATGATAAAACTCCAAATATTAATCATAGCAAGCAATGCGGTTTTCATCTTGTTACACAAGCATCCCAAATGTTCGCTGGAACTTGTATTTTCAGGGTTTATCCTAATAAAAAACAACACTCGGCACCTGATGATGCCGAGTGTTGAGAACGATTGGGTTTGGCGCGTTTAGAACTTTTTCATCAAACGCAGGCTGCTTCGGGTTCGGGGAACTTGACCAGTGATGGGATGTCCACAGGCTGACCGGTTTTAAAACAGATGTTGGCAGCAATGCCGGTGAGGATGGACATGGCGCCGTCGACATGGGAGGCAGCATGCTTGAGCGGGTCAGGCGTGCCGGGTTCAAAGACATCACGCAGCAACTTGGCGTCACCCCCACCATGACCGCCTGCATTGGATTGCGGAATGTCGATGAGGATGGGCTTTTGCCAATGATGTTGGAGCACCAATTGCGTCGGTTCCTTGACTTCGTAAGGCGAACCGCCGGAGACGTTGCGGGCGAAGTTGTGATCGTCATCACTGCCTGAGACGTAGGCCGATTCCTGGCAGAAGAGTTCAAGGCGCCCCTTCGTACCATTGAAGGCAACGCGGTAACCTTCCCAGGGTGAGTAGGCGGTGAGGTGATAGCTCATGGTGGCACCGGATTGGTATCCGACCATGACTGCCATGTCGTCTTCAATATTGATGCCTTTGCCGAAGACAGATTGATCGCGGATGTAACCGTCTTCGTGTTCGGCGTCGAGGTAAAGTCCCTTGAGTTCCTTGTTGTTTTCCATGTTCAGGCCGAAGGGATCTTTGAGACCCACTTCACTGCCGTGGCAGCGTTCGTAGAACTCAGTCACGCCACGTGCCTTGGCATTTTCCTGGCCGTAGAACTTCAGGCCACCGAGTGCAAAAACCTTGGCAGGTTGCGAACCGATCCACCAGTTGACCAGGTCAAAGTGGTGCGTGGCTTTGTGAACCATCAGGCCACCGGAGTTGGCTTTGTCACGGTGCCAGCGGCGGAAGTAGTCTGCACCGTGCTTGGTGTTGAGCAGCCACTCAAAGTGCACGGAGACGACGTCGCCGATTTCACCTGCCTGGATGAGTTCGCGGACTTTACTGTTACGCGGGGCATAGCGGTAATTGAAGGTCACCGTCAGATGCTTGCCGGTCTTGACCTGCGTGTCGAGAATCTGCTGACATTTCTGGGCATCGGTGGTCATCGGCTTTTCGCTGATGGCATCGCAGCCGGCTTCCATGGCACGACAGATGTATTCGTGATGCGTGCAGTCCTTTGAGGTGACGATCACGGTGTCCACCTTCAAATCCGCGATCATCTTTTCAAACTGGTCGGGCTTGTACGTCGGGACGGGCTTGTAGCCTTCGACTTCCTGGCTGTACTTGTTGTTGTAGTAATCCATGCGGGTCTGGTTCACATCGCAGAACGCGACCAGCTCGTTCTTTTCTGCATAGTCACCTAACAACGCTTTGGTGAACATGGCAGAACGGCTGCCAAGACCGACGACGGCATATCTTTTTCGATCACTCATGGTGAAAACTCCTGTGGGCAAAATTCATGACTTGTGCAGAATATATCTTAACCATTGTAACTTTACATTGACTTGATCAAACCTGGATATTAGCATTTTCGATCATGCTCCATTATCTCTCATCAGGCAAACGCGACTACCACGCCAAACAGATCGGCATCAGTGTCCGCAGTGGCTGGGAATTTCAGGCGGTGGTCTCCGGGAAAATGGCACCGTCCTACCCCAGTCCCGAGGGAACAGATTCGTCCTATAAAAAAAGACATTTATGGATATTCACCCCCGGTGTCCCACATGGTTGGCTCTCCCCGCCGGGACAGAATTGTCGCATTGTGGTTGCCCATGTGGATACTGAAGATATCCCCCCGTTACTGGTCCAGACCTGCCAGGAAACTGGTGTGCTGGATCGTGCATTGACGGGTAATGATGTCAAGCGAATTGAAGACCTGACAGCAGATTTAAAGCAGCATTATCCCCGCCTGACCAAACTCACCGGCCTGTACACCCAGCGGCTGATCACCGAGCTATGCACCATTGCGCTGCGGGATCAGAACCTGCCAGTGGGTGACTGGACGCAGCGGTACAACGAGCAGCGGGTGCGTGTTGCCATGACGTGGTTCAGTCAGAATATGAATCAGCATGTCGGCGTTGAGGAGATGGCCCAGGCGACGGGTCTGTCCCCTGCTCACCTGCGTCGACTCTTTGCTCAGACACGCAACGAATCACCATTGCAGGCGATCAACCAATTGCGATTGGAACGGGCAAGACATTTGCTGCGCGACTCGGAATTAGCCGTCGCGGAAATCGCTGACATCGTGGGCATGTCCGGGCCAACTGTGTTTTGTCGGTGGTACAAAACCGCGACGGGTTACACGCCACTGGAACACCGTAAACGAATGCGAATGGAAGTGGAATGACTTGTCATTTGACCGCATCACTGGTGATGCGCGATGGTGGTTAAGCCTCGAAGACCGCATCACAAGTGATGCGGCTAAATTCCAGATACTCGTCACTCGCTGGGTTGCGATTTTTTTTGCAACACCTTGGATTCAGTCCCCGCAAGCAGGCGGCTGATGTTGGTACGGTGACGCAGAATCACCAGTAATCCAAGCAGGCAACTGACAATCAAAAACGGCAGGACATCCACCACGTTCTGATGGTGATGGAACTTATTGATCAGAATCAAGAACACCGGCAAGACCAACGCGCCGATGATGCTTGCCAAGCTGATGTATCGCCAGATCAACACACAGATGATCCAAACGACAATCGCGCCCAATGCCGGTAACGTGAGTGTCGGCCAGAACCCCAGCAAGACGCCGAACCCGGTCGCGACACCTTTACCGCCCTTGAACTTCAGCCACACCGGGAAGACATGGCCCAACACGCAGGCTGCTGCGACCGCCAACCATTGCCACTGTCCTGCAACCGTGCTGTGATCAATGAACTGTCCTGCGATGGCAACCGGTAAAGCGCCCTTGAGCACGTCCATGAGAAAGCAGGCGATGCCATAGGGTTTACCCAGCACGCGCCCGACATTGGTTGCCCCGACATTGCCACTGCCCTGCTTGCGGATATCCACGCCTTTGGCAAAACCAATGAGCAGGCTAAACGGGATCGAGCCAGCGACATAACCAATCAATAACCAGATGAGCCAGTTTGAAAGCATGGGGCGTATGGTAACCAGACTCTGCTGCGGATGCACATGCGATCTGCAAATTGTACATTTTGAGCAACATCGCCAAATAACGCCTTCAACTTACCTGTCAGTTGGGTATCATCAAAAACCTTGTATCCTGCACGACTCCAACTTTAAGGCTCAACAATCATGCTCTGGAATGATGTTCTCTTACACAATGTCGCTCAAATCAATGATGTCTTGCGTGAAGGCAAACAACTTCAACGCGTCCCTGATGATGTCCGCGAACATCTGAATCCCAGGGCACAGGAACGCTGCCGCGTTGCTTCGAACAGCGAGATCCGATTTGTCGCAGACGGCCCGGTGAAAGTCACCCTCTCCTCACCCCAGGGCAACGGTACCTTCCATGTCTCGTACGGCTCATTCATGGACTCAGGCCAATACCCGCTGACCAATGCACCATTGACCATTGAGTTAACCGTCAACGAACGCTTAACCACGCTCAACAAGCAATTCCTGAAAAATGACCCATGGTCACCCAACGTGATCCGACTCCTTTTCCCGCGACAGGAAATCGTGGTTTACAAAATCGAAGGTAAAAATCTCCGTGCTCCCAAGCCCGAGGAAATGCCAAGCCTGCGATACCTTGCCTACGGCACGTCGATCACCGAAGGCGGATGTGCCACCAAACCGCATCTCTGTTACACCGCACAGACCGCCCAACTGCTCGGGGCAGACCTGATCAACCTGGGCATGTCGGGCTCGTGTCACGCTGAGCCGGAGATGTTCGATTACATCGCTTCACGTGATGACTGGGACATTGCAACACTGGCTTTGTCGGTCAACATGATGGGCTTTGAAAATGACGAATTCCGCAAGCGCGTAAAGTACGGCATTAACAAGGTCGCCCAAGCGCATCCCGACAAACCCATCGCCTGTATCACGCTCTTCCAACATAGTCACGATTTCTGTGAAGCACCCGATTCGGAACCTGCTCAAAAGACGCAGGCCTTCCGCCAGATTCTCCGTGATGAAGTCGCTGCCTCCGGCAAAGCCAATCTCCATTTGATCGAGGGACCGGAGATTCTCGACAGCGCCCAATGCCTGACCCATGACATGATCCATCCGTCGGACTGGGGCATGCGTCGCATGGCAGAAAACCTGTCCGCCAAACTCAAAGCATTGCTCGAATCGAAATAAGTTCGCGGATCAGCATCACGCAGTGATGCAGCTATTTCTCAAACACAAATACAAACATCACCAAGTCAAAAGCACACGCATCACCGTGTGCTTTTTTCATTGCGCAACATCCTGACAAGCATGCTTGCGGGAATAAATCACGCCTTATCCGGGTTTACTCATGACCTCATGATAAGGAGTTGATCATGCCCGCCATCCTGCATCAATCCGAAAGTCGTGGCAAAGCTGACCACGGTTGGTTAAAAGCCCGTCACACGTTCAGTTTCGCTGGCTATCAGGACCCCACACGCATGCGGTTTGGTCTGCTGCGTGTACTCAACGATGACATCATCGCACCGGGGATGGGGTTTGATACCCACCCGCATCAAAACATGGAAATCATCACAATTCCTCTGGCAGGCCTGCTTGCCCACAAAGACTCCATGGGACATGAACGAACGCTCAGCCCCAATGAAGTCCAGATGATGTCTGCTGGCAGTGGTCTGACGCATTCAGAGTACAACGCGTCGGACACCTTGTCGGTGAATCTACTGCAACTGTGGATTTTCCCCAAGGTCAAAAACATTGAACCGCGTTATAACCAGAAACGTTTTGCATCCGACGAACGTATCAATCGATGGCAGCTACTGGTCTCACCCAATGGTGCAGAAGGCTCATTGGAGATTAATCAGGATGCCTGGCTCAGCCGTGTGGATTTGGAAGAAAACCAAAGTATCACCGCAAGGACACATGATCCGGTCAACGGTTTGTACCTGTTTGTGATTGATGGGCATGTTTCTGCCAATGAGCAGTATCTGGGTGAACGGGATGCGATTGGCTTTGACAGTGTGCGTGATGTTCAAATCAAAGCAGAGAAGTCTGCACGGATACTGGCCATTGAAGTGCCGATGGGTTGACCATTTGAATCACGAAAAAAGCACACTCAAATGAGCGTGCTTTTTCCATCAATCAACAATCATCATTTCACTACGAAGTGTTTGGGAGCTGGATTGGTTCTTACTTGCGGACTTCGACGGTCTGTGCTTTTTGAGCCTGCTGAGCAAGCTGCTTTTTGCGGGCTTCCATGCACATGCCAAGACCGATGAGGCCGATGCCGATGGCGGCGCCGGGGCTTTGGAAGATCACGCCGGAGGTTGGGTTGAGTGCGGCAAAGAGGATGATGCCAGCGACAAAGGCCCATGCGGCGAATTGAGCGAAAGATTTCATGACGATGCCTCCAAAGAGTGAGTTACTGCTTACTGCTTGCCCTGTTGATCAAACCAAACGATTTGGGATTTACAGATGCAAATGCAAACGTCAAAAAAATTGTCCTCATTTTGACTGCAAACGACAAAACCGCACATGAAGCATAATCCCGGCATTCTTGCCTGTTCAGGGACATGATTATCAGACCTAGGGTGTAAGCGATTCTGACAATGCACAAAAAAAACTGACATGTGTCAGCCTGAACAATGAGTGAGATGTTTAAGGCGATTACTGACTGGCGTTGGCATGCCACTGAATGGAGATGGGATTGGCGGAGAGTTCACTGTCTTTGGCGTTGCGTGGCTGGGGTTGCTTGAAGAGTTCGACCATGCGTTTGTGCCAAAGGTCACGGGCGAATTTGGAAAGCGTGATTGAGGCTTGCGAACCAACGCGTTTGGACTCGTAAAGTTTACCCAATGCCGGAGCAGGTGCGGTGGGTAGCGAGACGGTGATGGGTTGTTTGTCACGAATGACTTTGAACTCGATCATGGTGCCAGCCCGGTGAGCCTGAACGAGATTTTTGAAGCTTGCGTCGATGCCCTGCTTATCCGATGCCGCGACGAGTGGTTGCTGATTGACTTCGACGATCACGTCACCGGCACGCAGCACCTCATGGGCCGGCATGCCCGGCAGTGTGTCCTGAACCATCACCCCACCGGACTCAAGCAGGGGTTGTGAAATCGGTTTGACTTCCGCCAACTGGATACCAATGGAACCAGGCTGATTACTGTAATTTTCAACCTGGCTGATCCATGCTTTGAGACAGCGGTGCATGGCGATTTCTTCAAGACGGTAACGCTGCTCAGGGGTCTGAGCTTGATGAAAGAGTTCGTTGAGTTGATCGTCGGTGAGTTGGGTTTCCTGCATCAACTGCTCGGTAACCTGCTGGCGGATGGCATAGTCAGCATGATCCAACTGGTCCAGGCGCGTCGACAGTGACAGCTCACCCGTCTGGGTCAGCAGTGCCAGGCATAACACCATTTGCACACCCGTGATCATTGTCTTCCTGAGTACCCAATCTAAAAAGAGCTGCCCAATGCAGTCGAAGCATTGCAATCGCCGCCGACACCCTCAATTGATCGGCAATTTGCAACCCCCATGACACCCTATTGTGTGATTATAACACAGATATTTGGGATACCAATTAAAATTGCACTTTGAGATGGAAACCAGCAGTTTGAATGACATGTTGAGCGTTGCTCAAACCCCGCGTTGACACAACGCGGCTCGCCTGATGGATTCGGACATCAACTATCGAGGATTTCGGACAGACGTTGGGCATGTTCCTGAAGCCAACGGACTTTGCGTTCGACCATCAGCAGGAAACTTAACCCCTCCATCCGCGCAAATTGACCGGTCTGGGCGATGGGGATCACACTTTCTGCAATCAAGGCTTCGATCATCAGCCAGGGGATGGTGCGCAACTCAGCACGTGAGAGCACACAATTGGGCACTGAGTCATAAGCCCGCAAAAACCGCTTGAACCGGGCTTCGTCGAGGTTGTCGGGCCACTGCACCGGATCGTCACCGCCACCGATGATGGAGAACTGCAACGCGCCGTTGGCAATATCCGTGATGCGCTGCTGAATGCGGGCTGCGTCATAGTCGATCACAGCAACGACCTTGGGGCCACGGAAGAGCATGTTCCCCGGATGCCAGTCACTGTGGACGATCTGCATCGGCCAGTCAGGCAGGCCCATTTCGTTGACCTTCATGGCTGCTTCGTTGTATGCCGTCTTCACAAAATTGGCTAGATCCAGTATTTGCTGCTTGGAGGCACGCTCAAATTCCGGGTCATTCCTGTGTAATGCCTGGGGGATGCGCTCAAAGGAGGCTGCAACGGATCGCGAGGCATGGTAGGAGCCCATGGCCGGTTCATACTCCGGCTGGAAGTCTGCCAGGAGTTTATGGAAGATCGCCAGCGTTTTGCCAGAATCCCCGGTGGCTTCGAGGGAGTTGTCGTAGCTGATGCCTTTGATGTACTCGAAGAGTTCATAGATGTTATGCCGCCACTGGAGCATGGAGTTGTTGTCATTGGTGGTGCCAATGAGATGCGGCAGTGGGAACTGTTTAGACGCCAGGTAAAGCTGTAACTGGTGACAGAATGCGACTTTGAACGGGTCATCCTTACCGCGTGCCCGGCGCTTGAGCAGGAACAGGCCCTTTTCCGAACGGATCAGCAGCTTGGGAGCTTTGCGTGAACCGCGGGGAAATTCCTGGATAGCTTCAATAATCCCAATGTCGAAATAGGACAGAACGATGGCCAACTCTTCACTGCTAAAGCGGGTCCGCCCGTCTGCTGCGGTCATGGCGCTGGAGACCCCGGATTGGCCGGAGGCTGAGAGCCCGGACATCCCGACGTTGACGCCGGTGTGCTGGGATGGTGGAGGAGGCGGATAGGCCATAGACAATCGTCCTTGGTTGACTTGCCTGCGGGCATGTGTCGCACGCCCAAAGCTATTATAGAGTTACAATCGGCCAATCAAAGGGAGAATATGAATTTCAGGCAATGGAAGTCCGTTTTGATGTCCCCGAAGATGCTTTTGCCGAGTCCAACCGTGCTAAAGTGCAAGCGGTTTGAGAGTTAAAATTCCGGGACTCGGGGGCAAAATCGGCATCTACTCCCCGTTTCCACTTGCAGGCAGTTAATGTCCTGTTACAATGTGCGAATCGGCTCTGGTGGGCTACGTGGAGTCGATGTCTATGTGGCATAGGGCCTATAGACACCTTTGTATATCGGATGCCGGCCTGTGAAAGGGACGGCATTTGTTTTTGACAGTAATAAGCGCCCTGAAGGTGTTGTGACTTCCGCCCTGATTTTAAATGGCGGACACTGTGAATCGCTCCTGATTTTCCAGGCTTTTCACCGTGAATCGTAGCTCTCGCAACGCTGGTGCCGCTGCCTCCACAGCTCAGGAGTAAGGAAACAATGGCTTCACTGGTAAAAGATCTCATCGATGCAGGGATTCACTTCGGCCACCGTGCCACCCACTGGAATCCCAAAATGGCCCCCTACATTTTCGGCAAGCGCAACAAGATTCACATCATTGATGTGCGCGCCACCATCAAGGGCCTGCTGCTCGCCCGTAAGTTTGTCACCCGTACCGTCGCTTCCGGCAAAGACGTTCTCTTCGTCGGCACCAAGCGTCAGGCACGTGCGTGTCTCCAGCAGCACGTCGGTGAAACCGGCATGCACTGGGTCACCGAACGTTGGCTCGGTGGTACGCTCACCAACTTCCGCACCATTCGTGAACGTCTCAAACGTCTGGAAGAACTCGAAGGTCTGGAAGAATCCGGTGAAATCAACAAGTATTCCAAGAAGATGGAATCCCAGCTTCGCCGCGAAAAGACCAAAATCCAACGCAACCTTGATGGTCTGCGTCGTATGTCCAAGCTTCCCGGTTGTATGGTCGTCATCGACGTCAACCGCGAATCCAATGCACTCAAGGAAGCTCGCAAGCTTGGCATCCCCACCATCTGTCTGATCGACACCGATTCGGATCCGGATATGGCTGACATTCCGATCCCCGGTAACGACGACGCCATGCGTGCCATCGAAGTGGTGACCAGCGCTCTGTGTGCTGCGATCCAGGAAGGCAAGCAGGCCCGTGCGATCCAGAACGAAGGTAAGGACTCCGAAAGCGGCGAACAGCAGCGTAAGCGTTCCAGCCGTGCACAGTTCCGTGCAAGTGAAGAAGCTGCCGCCGAAGCCGAAGCCATTGAAAAGGCTGCTGCCCCGGCACCGGAAGCTGCACCTGCCGAAGCTGCTGCTGAAAAGTCCGAAGGTTGATATTCCGTAAGCAGTCCCCGATTCGCCCAATGACCGAGGCATCCTGCTAGAATGTCTTGCTCGGTTGGGTCTTGAAAGAGACGCGACCAGGTGATCGGGAACGTACTTTTTACCAAAACACTCTTGTGAGGAGACGAAACTATGGCGATTTCCGCCAAAGACGTAATGGCTCTGCGTGCACGCACCGGCGTGGGCATGATGGAATGTAAAAAAGCTTTGGCAGAAGCCGACGGCGACAGCGCCAAGGCCATCGAAATTCTGCGCGAAAAGCTCAAAGGCAAAATGGATGAACGCACCGATCGTGCTGCTGGCGAAGGCGCTCTGGCAATCGCCAAGGGTGACGGCGCTGTGGCATTGATCGAACTCAAAGCCGAATCCGACTTCACCGCTCGTAACGATGCGTTCGTTGCTGCTGCTCAGAAGATTGCTGACCTGGTCCTTGCTGGTGACGAAGGTGAAACCACCACCGCCACCCCTGAGATCACCGAAGAAGTCGACAACCTGCGTATCACCACCAAGGAAAACATCAGCTTCGCCCGTGGCATCAAGCTGGTCGGTTCCAAGGTTGGCGGTTACGTCCACTTCGACCGCAAGACCGGTTCGGTTGTGGCTGGCGAAGGTGACCTCGACGACAAGCTCATGTCCGGCATCTCCATGCACGTGACCGCTTCGGTCCCCACCCCCATGGGTGTCGACCAGGACTCACTGCCTGCAGATAAGGTCGAAGCTGCCAAGCAGGAAGCCATCCAGGAAGCCAAGGACTCGGGTAAGCCCGACGAAATCGCAGAAAAGATTGCCACCGGCAAGCTCCGCAAGTGGGTTGATGACAACTCACTGATGGGTCAGATCTATCTCCCCGAGATGGACGCCAAGAAGCCCATCCGCGACTTCATGCCCAAGGGCAGCAAGATCACCGCTTTCGTCCGCTACCAGGTCGGCGAAACCGGCGCAAGCGAAGAATAATTCGCCCCCGGAAGTTTCAAACGAAACGACCAAATACAAAATCAAAAAAGGCTGGCTCAATCGAGTCAGCCTTTTTTCATACTCAATGCCAATCGCATGTTGATTGCTCTTGGGTGTCAGTCATTTGAGTCGAATCATGCGTTGTATTGATGTACCCGCATTCAGGACATGATGAAGAGACGGATAACCCCTGTTGATTGTAGCCGCAATTGAGACATCGTTTTTTATCACGGTTGGAAATACAGTGATTAAGCCATAGGCCATAGATAAATGTCAGAAGGCCAAAGATGAGAATCAGTGATATATGCCATGCGACATAGACTGCATTGTTAAATACGGTCGGTGAATCCCAAAAATCGATGTAGTCAAAACCATAAGTATCCCATCCCGGATCGAACTGAAAATCCCAGCCTTTGAACTGACTGCGTGACCGGAGACTTAAATAGATCGGAAAATCGGACTCCCATTGATCGGAAATGGTGGGATCAAGAATAGAAAAGATGAGCATATTTTTTTCATTGTTCAAGGTGTACTTGACCTTGTCGATCTCAACACCCAATTCAATGGTATGAACATACCCATCAATATAAAAGATAATTAACAATCCTGTCCCGCACACCATGGCCCAGAACAACAATCGACGCTTTTTATATTGAGCAATAGTCAGTCGATTCGGCGTTTTGATCACCCCAACCCCCGCGCAAGCAGATGCATGGCAATGTTCGTTCCCTGACTATGTGCCACGATCACCAGATCGTCTTGGGGCAACGTCTTGAGCCAGTGATCCAACGTCTGCAAGACACTGGGTGCCACTTCGCCCGTCGGTTGCCAGGAGTAGGTGTAGCGTGGTCCAGTCGGCTTGTGATTGGGACGGCGACGTTTGACGCGCTTGACGATCTGCGGCTTGGCAACGAGATAGTCCCCCAACGCATGCTCAGCTTTAAGCGGATAAACCATCGACGTCCAGGTCCGCCAGAACTTCAGCGAGTCCGGCTTGAAGATGCCCTGATTGGGAACTGCGTCGTAAGTCCCCCAGTAAATCTCCATCGTCTGAGGCTTGTGTTGCGGGTACATGTTAGTCTTGGGCGCAAGCAGGATCACGTGAACCTTGCGATCTGCCATCTCATTTTTCTTGATCCCCGGCAAAACCTCATGCAAGCCCAACGCAATGGCATGGGCCTCACCATCCAGCTTCCGCTCAGGGTGAAGACAAACCACGTTCTTGGGCTCGGGGTAGTACTGCCTGCTCCCCAGTCGGCTGGCGTAGCGACGGGCAAGGTGCTTGGGCTTGAGCGAATCGAGCCCCTTGAGCAAGGCCTCGCCGACATAATCGACAAATGGGCCGTGGGCAAAGGGCTGATTGTTGATCCCTGATAACGTCCAGATTTCCGGCATGGTTACCCCCTGAAGCGAGGAGATCGAATGTGCAACTTCAATTGTGAACAAGTTCCGATAATGCGTCAATATCAATTTAATACTGAACATGGTTGCAATTCGCATTTATTGGCCAATTGGGTGACAATCCAGCAGATTGAGACACAAACTGAACGTTAATCATAATTTAAAATCGAAACCAAACGTCATTTCAGCACGCTTCTTCAAAATTTTAGCTCCTGACCATTTGATCTGACAGGACTGGAGGTCTAGTATTACCCAACCATGAAAAACGATTCGGCAAACAATACAGCAAGTGTTTTGCAAACCGCACCCACTCGGCAGAAAACACGAAACACCAGTGTGAGTATCAAAGATGTGGCGCGTAAGGCAAAGGTCGCTCCCTCCACCGTCTCCGCTGCGCTGTCAGGCAACGGTCGGATCAGCGACAGCCTGCGGGACAAGGTCACCAAAATCGCCACGGAGATGAACTACCGCCCACGCATGGCGGCCCAGTTGCTCCGGGCCAACAACACCGGCTACATCGGTTTGCTCTTTGCAGGTCAAGCCAAAAGCGCCCCGCATAAAACTGAAAGCAGTACCTTCGACTACGCAGGCTGGTACACAACACATTTCCTCAGTGCCTGTCAGGCAGAAGGACTCCGCAGCCAGATTGAATTCGTCATGGAAGACGAACAGCCCAACACCGGTATCTCACAACTGGTTCACGGGGGCATGCTCGATGGCGTCATTGTCGTGGGCATGAACAACCCGGACTGTCGTCTTGCCCAACAACTCCGGGAGCAGAACAACATCCCATGGGTCACGTTCGATGAACCCTCAAAACACTGCGTACTCTCTGCTGCGGACATGGGTATCGAACAGGCGGTCCAACATCTGGCAGCTTTGGGACACCGCAAAATTGCCATGACACACGGCCCGTTGAACTGTGAAATTCACAACGAAGTCAAACAGGGTTTCGACCGTGCTTTGACGCGCTTTGGCATTGAGTGTCGCGAAAACTGGGCTGCACAGTTTGCCAACGCTGCGGGGGAAAACAAAACCAAACAGCTGCAATGGATCACGCAAGTGCTCAGTTGTGAGGACCGCCCCACCGCGATCATCTGTGGCGGGTCGGCAACCGCGGGGATGGTCCTGCATCTGGCAACGGAGATGGGCATTTCAATCCCACGTGATTTAAGTGTCATTGCAGTGGGTTACTCGGAATTGGCATCCGTACTTCACCCACGACCGGTGATGATTGAAGCCGACTTCGCTGCCATGATGCGTTTGGCTTTGAACAATCTGCGTGCACGCATTGCAGACCGCCCGGTCAACGAACCGGTTCAACGCGTCATGCCCCATCTGACTGAAGGCGACACCGTCGCATTGGCCCCCACTGCTTGAGTTATTGGCAGAACAATATCAAATCAGAAGATCGAGGAGATCAATATGAACGCATGCTGCCCTGACAACACATCCAATCCAGGCGCAACACACAGAGCTTTCACACTCATTGAGTTACTGGTGGTCATCTCGATTATTTCACTGCTCATTGCGATTCTGTTGCCAGCTTTGGGTGGTGCTCGCGAAGCAGCAAGACGGATGCAGTGCTTAAACAATCTCAAGCAGATGAACCTGGGCATCATGTTCTATGCCAACGATTTCGAAGGCAAACTTCCCCATGTTAATGATTCGCACTCCCCTTCCCATCCCAACAATCCGCATGGCTGGGCGTTGTACTACACGGATCAACTCCGCGCAATCAAAAATAAAACCGGCATCTCGGTCTGTCCCAGTGACAACCGGGTAGGCTTTGCTCGTAACAACTGGATGACATGGAAATACTCCCCCAATGACACCAACTGGAACGTACAAAGCAGCTTCACAGCCAATTCGGAAACCGCTTTCCGCTTTCCTCCGAATCCCAACACCGTGGTTGATTCCATTCGCAAACCCAACAAGCTCATGTTCTTTGCTGAAGGCTGGAACCGCCTGTATGTCACCCGTTGGGATCAGTACTTCATCCTGCTTCACGGTTCAGCGTTGAATATGAGTATGGCCGACGGACATGCCGAAGCGTATTACATGGGTGAAGCAAAAAACTACAAGTATGACAGCAGTACCCTGGGGACCAGCGAAGCATTTTCGACTTCACTGAGCCAGTTCCCATGGTCCAAAGATTAACAATCTATTCAAATCCCTCTCAAAACATATAAGGATTTCTCTCGATGAATGCACAGAGCTTACGTTGTGCTGCATCCCTGTCAGTCTATCTATTGCTGACATGGTTGCCTTCGTTGACATCGGCCCAATACGTTTCGCATCCCCAGCATCCCATCATGGGCTGGCAGATTCAACCGGCCGAGGATGTCGATCAACTGCCAGGCGATTCAGATTGGGCCATTCTACCTGTCAACGATCGAGATCCACATAACAACAGTCAGTTTGACTGGCGTCACCTGTCCTTTGATAAATCACAGGTCACCTGGGGCAAAGTCCGTCGCGACGATGTCCATCGTCTGTGGTGGAAGACGGACATTGCCTTTGAGAAACCGGATTTGTCCAAGCGTGTCTTTATCGACTTTGCCCAGATTCAAGGCGATGCCATCGTCTTTTTCAACGGCAAGCGCGTCGGAGAACTGTTACGTCCCGGGGGCAAAATCGAACTGACGCCCTATCTCACCAGGCAACCTATTCAAAGTTTACTCGTCTATACGACGCGCGATTATGCTGGCATTTCCCGCAATTTTGAGCAGGACATCCTGCGATACCATGCCCGGAAACTGCGCCGGGAAATCCCCATGAGCCAGTGGGGACTTGGCATCACCGGGCCTGTCACAATCACCACCATCCCCAAGCCTGTGGGCGTGACGGATTTGTATACCCATTGTGATTGGGCAAAAAAGAACATTGCAATCGAGGTTCAAACTGATGCAACAAGTGCATTGGACCATGTCACACTTCAAGCCAACATTTTCGATCAAGACCGCAAACTCGCTCTGACGTTCGAATCCAAACCGCGATCCATTGTCAAAGGCGTCCAAACCCACACCATCACCGCGGCATGGCCTAACCCCATCGGTTGGCAGATCGATGCGCCTTATCTCTACTCCATGCAGATCATCCTCAAACAAAATGAGCAGATCATCGACCAGTCCCCTGCCCAAAGCTTTGGGTTCCGCGATCTGAAAACCGTTGGCAGGGAAATTCACATCAACGGCATTAAAACGCGACTGCGCACCAGCAGCTTTGTCGGTGGGAAAACCTTTGCAGATGTCGCCTTCATGCGCATGATGGGTTACAACTTTTTCTATCTCCAACCCAACCCCACCGGCTGGTGGCAGAACTGGTCCGAGTCCCGTCTTTACACTGCCGACTACTTGCAATATGCAGACCAAACCGGCACCGGCTTGAGCTTGCCCATCCCCGGCGTCGACCATCTGCGTGGTGCTCTACTTGAAAACGAAGCTGTCAAAGAAGCCTATGTCAAAGAGCAGCAAGCCTTCGTCCGTCGCTATCGCGGTCATCCCAGTGTGTTGTTCTGGACAGTAGGGATGAACACCATGAACCCGCGTGACGCGATCCATCCCCTGCCGATGGGTCAGCGCGTGAACTATAGTCATCCCATGGCGGATGTCATCGCCTTCGCCAGCCAGACCGCCAAGGCCGTCGATCCAAACACCCTGGTTTACTCGCATGCGGACGGCAATCAAGGTGACCTTTCAACCTCTAATCTCTATACCAACTTTGCCCCGCTTCAGGAACGTGAAGACTGGCCGATGTACTACGCTCAAAAGGGTGACATGCCGTTTTGTGCAGTGGAGTTCGGCCAACCCATCACTGCCAACTTCATCAAAGGCAAACAGGTTTACTTCGCTGAATTCATGGCCAAGGAGTTGGGCGACATCGTCTACCAACAGGAGTCGGCTGACGCATTGGCGAACACCAACGATGTAATCAACAGTCCATGGGCATCGGAAAAGTATCTCCCCAGCTACATGGATACCTACTGGGATTTCCATGGCAAATTCATGGATCAAACCAACCGTGCCTGGCGGACCTATGACGTGACTGCACTGGGATATTACTGGGACTTTTCCATCAGCTTCGGTGACCCGCCGGGCTTTGATCCCAAGCGTGAAAAAGTGTTCGGCAAGTATGCCAGGTACATCAAGCAAATCCCCACCGAAGTCCCCGATTGGGTTAACAAAAACTTCTATATCCATCGTCGTGGTCAACAACCGTTGATGTCCTACATCGCAGGCTATCCGACGCATACGGATAAAACACACGCCTACTTCTCAAACAGCAACGTCACCAAACAATTGGCTTATGTCTGGGACGGCCCGGGCAACACCAACGCAACCGCCAATTGGCAGGTCACCGATGCAGCAGGCAAAGTCATCGCCAAGGGCAGCGACTCTGCCAATCTCAAAGCAGGTGACATCCAACTTCAACCCATCACCTTCACCACCCCCAAAGTCAACACACGTTCGGTCTTGACGATTCACATGTCAGTGAAACAAGGCGATAAACAGATTGCTCAAGACCAAACACAAATCGAGATCTTCCCTGTCTTTTCAGGCAAAAAAATCAATCACAAGATTGCAGTCTTTGACCCGGCAGGCAAGAGTACACCCTGGATCAAAGCTTTGGCCGGTGATGCCACAATGTGGCAACCAGGCCAAAACATCGGCGACATCAAAATGCTGATCGTGGGTCGTGAAGCGCTTAAAGATTTGAAGACACTCCCCTACACCGCAACCGACATTGCCAACGGTTTGAACGTTGTGATGCTTGAGCAGTTGCCGGTCGACTGGGAAAAGATGGGACTTAAGAGCATTGAAGTCGGCACGCGCGTGCTTGAACCGCGTCTGATCCATGATCCGGTGATTGATGGTTTGAGTATGACTGACTTATCGTATTGGCAAGGTCACGCGGATCTCCTGCCGGAAAATCAACCGGCACGGAGTTACGATCTGCGACGTGCTGCACGTGTGAACAACAAGCACGTGGTCGCACCAGCGATGCTTGAGATTCCGCAGCGTGTTGGCTTTACTCCCCTGCTCGCTGGTGAGTTTGACATGAACTACTCACCGTTGATTCGCTATCGTCAGGGTAAAGGTTCGATCACGTTCTGCTCCCTGAGCCTGACGGATCGCGTGGGTAAAGACCCGGTGCCAACGCAGATTGCGCATGGCCTGTTGAGCACCATCGCTGATCAGGCAACGCGCCCGACCACACTTGTAAGCAACAATGCATCACTGGCAGAACTCGGTGTTCAACAAGTTCAGGATGTGACCAATGGCTTGATGATTCTCAACGGCGTTGATCACACCGTCACCGCAGAGCAAATCCGCAGCTATGCATCCGCAGGCGGCAATGCACTGATTTTCCAGGCATCTGACAAACTGCTTAAAGACATGGGATACAAAACTCAATCGCTGTCACTGCATAAAGCCGATCTCTCTGAAACACTCATGCAAATGGGCATCGGCCCGAACCTCATGCGTTGGCGTGAAGCGATCAAGACCACGGGCTTTGCAGCAGACGGTCAACCGCAAGGCGCCCAGGTTCTGGCAAGTGGCTTGATGCTCAAGCAACAGGTCGACAGTGGAACCATCTTCATCACGCAATTCACCCCCGACATGTTCGGCAGTGATGAGCCTTACCACACGCAACTCTCCGCTCAACGTCTGCGTCAACTGGCAAGCCAACTCATCACCGCGATGGGTGGTACACCCTCCATAGAGATGGCCAAACGTTTGAACACCATCCAATCCGGCGCCAAATTCCATTGGCTTAAACACTGGCATGTCCTGGGCCCCATCAAAGCCCAAGGCTCCGGCGTGCAGGCACTGAATCCGGCTTATCCCGGGCAAAAAGCAGCCATCGCCGGTGATACCAATCCTAACTTCTACTACCAGCAGGCTGATGGCAGCAACCTCGACTTCCGCAAGACGGTCATGGCCAAGGACAACGGTTATGTCGACATCGCGTCGGTCGTTAATCAGGCCGATGGTTACGTGGCCTATGCCACCCGTGAGATCAACAGTGATGAAGATCGTGCTGCCATCTTCAAGATGGGCGTGGACTATTGGGCAGATGTCTATCTCAACGGCAAGCATGTTTACCGTGCGATCAACCGCAAGGGTTCGCCCCGCGCCAATGCCATGTCCGTCAAGTTGAATCTGACCAAGGGTAAGAACATCATCACCCTCAAAATCGTCTCCGGCTCGCGTGGCTTTGGCTTCTGGGCCAGTCTCTCGGAAGGCGACATTAACGAACTGCAACAGGAACAACAGGATCAAACCGCAGGCGTCCGACTTTACACGCCAATGCCCCAGCCGTTTGATCCGTATGAGTATCACTACTGGTAAATTCGCAACAGGAGTTTTCGCGATGAAAATGAATATTACATTGACTCTCACCACAGGCATGCTCTGTTTGACTGCTTTGCTTGGCAGCAGCGGTGTTCTCAAAGCTGATGAGACCAAACCGTTCGTCGATTTGAATTTTGATGACCAAGTGCCGGGCATGAACTGTGATGCGCTCAAACGCAATTGGGGCAAACAGAACGAAGACCTGATTCTCATTGACAATGTCAAGACCTACAACGGCGACGGCAACTGCATGCTCTTTGAACGGAGCAAGAAAAACAGTCACTGGGGCGTGGGCAAGAATCTGCCACAGGAAAAATATGACTGGCTGAAAATCCAAGTGGTCTTCAAATTCGACGGCGCTGCCACCAAAGCCAACGCCGGTCTTGAACTCCGCGAACACTTTGGCAAACGGCTGTATCACATGTCTCTGGGTTCGAGCAAAGGTAAGGACCCGATCACCCTGATTGATGGCGGCAGCGGTTGGAAAACATCCAATGTCAACCATTTTGATCGCTATGCCTGGAACCGCGTCACATGGCTCGTCCCCTCGGTCACTGCCAGCGACATGACCATGTATCTGAAGCTCGAAACATGGGATGCCAAGACCAGTCAGTGGCAACAGGTTGACAAAGTCGGTTCCATGGCAGCGTCCAAGGTCGAAAAACCCTTCGCCTTGTTTCGCATCAACTTCCCCAGCAGCGAAGACAGCCTCAAATTGCGTTTTGATGATTTGAAGATCGAGCCGGTGAGTAACGATCAGATCAAAGCGTTGATCCAGTAGCGTGCTTCAAACAATACAGTTCCATACTGTTTTCATATCGTCATTCCCGTGCCCCCGGAAGTCAGGAATCCAGTGGCATACAATTGACGCTTGCAGGTTTCACTGGACTCCCGCCTGCGCGGGAGTGACGGAAGGTGGAGATCATTATTTTGATCCGCCCGAGTCACACAGGTTGACGAAATCAAACGTCACATTGTGAATCATCCCATTGATATCAAATGTTTATCAACCGGCAGCATTCCGTTGCCGGTTGTTTTTTGTACACTGGCATGCAACGGTCAAGAAATTGGCTACATTGGTGATGCATTTTTAAACCAACCCACTGAAGGTGACAGACACATGAATCCGTTGAAACTAGGTCTTTGGGGCAATAATGGACACTCCATCCACGGCCGACTTGCCAACTACCCGCAACTCCAACTCATTGCTGTCGGCGATATGGGAGACGAGGTCCACGATAAACTCAAAGCACAGTACCCCGACCTGATCATCTGTGAGAGTTACGAGCAAATGCTCGCCTTGCCGGACCTTGGGATGGTGACACTCAACAGCCGAGTCCGTGCCAATCAGGCGGACGAAATCATGGCAGCGCTAGCAAAGAACATCCATGTTTACGCGGAAAAACCATGCGGTGTCACCGAAGCACAACTTGATCAGATTATTGAAGCTTCGCAAAAGTCCGACGCCAAATTCCATGAGATGGCGGGTACGGTGTTCGACACTCCCTATTGGCAGATGAAGCAACTCGTTGCAGATGGCGTCATCGGAGATGTGGTGCAGGTGCTGGCTCAGAAGTCCTACCCGATGCACGAACGCCGCCCGTTATCTGAAAAAATCGATGCGGGATTGGTTGCGCAAAACGGTGTCCATGCCATGCGGTTTGTCGAACATCTGACGGGCATCAATGCAGCCACCGCCACCGCCATGCAGACGCCATTGGGTGAGACACGCCCTGACAGTGATCTGCAGATGGCCTGTCATATCACAGGCCAACTGGAGAACGGCGGACTTTACACCATCATTGCCAACTACCTCAATCCCACCGGTTTTGGGACATGGGGCAATGAAATGGTTCGCGTGTTCGGCACCAAAGGCATGATGGAGTCCACCGATGCAGGCAAGCGCACCCGCCTGGTTGTCGGTGATCAAGACCATGGTCCGATCGACACCACCACCCCGACTCCGGATTGGCTGAAAATGGTGATTGAAGATTTTATGGGTATCTCAGAAATGCCCATCGACCTGCAGACAGAGCTGCATCCAACGCGCATGGTTTTGCGTGCCAAAGCCAGTGTTGTGCAGGCTACGTTGCCTTAAAAACGTTTTCTGAAAATTGGCTCAGATTAAGCTGCCGACTCTTCAACCGACTCTGATTGCTTAAGCCACTTGTTGAGAATACCGCGTAAAGCAAGCAGTTTGACCGGCTTGGCCATGAAGTCGTTCATGCCGACATCCAAGCAGCGTTCGCGGTCCGGGGGCAAGGCATTGGCGGTCATGGCAACGATCGGTAATTGGTCAGCAGTGAAGTGCTCACGAATCACCTGCGTGGCCTCATAGCCATCCATCACCGGCATCTGACAGTCCATCAAGATCAGGTCATAGTGACTGCTGCTGACCAGCTTCACCGCTTCCTGACCATGTGGAGCCATGTCCACCTGACAGCCGAGTTTCTGAAGCATCACACGGGCGACGCGCTGGTTGATCACGTTATCCTCAACCACGAGCACCTGTGCATTGAACTGATCCGGGCCAACCTGTTGCTTGACTTCGCTGATGGCTTGTTCGTCGGAGACAACGTTGACAGGAATGTTGAACTTGAATTGTGAGCCTTCGCCTTCAACACTTTGCACGCTGATTTGACCGTTCATCAGGTCGACAATTTTTCGTGAGATCGCCAAGCCCAAACCTGTGCCACCAAACTTGCGCGTGGTGGAAATATCCGCTTGCGTGAACATGCAAAACAGATTGCCAATCACGTCCTTGCTGATACCGATACCGGTGTCCGTTACCGAGACGTTCAAATCACATTGACCTTGATGTCCGGGCAATTGGTTAGCTGTTGCATGCAGACAAATCGTACCGCGATGGGTGAATTTGGTGGCATTGGATGCCAGGTTCAAAACGACCTGACGCAAGCGTACCGGATCGACCAGGATATAGCGTGGGACATTTTCATCGATACGTATTTCAAAGCTGTTGCCGTTCTCTTCGGTCTTGGGTTGCAGGATCAGACGGACATCTTCAAGCAACGTCGTCAGATCACAGGTGACCGGCTCAAGGGTCATCTTGCCTGCATCAAGCTTGGAAAAATCGAGGATATCATCAATGATGGAAAGCAATGCATCACCGCTGCGCTGCACGGTTTGGACATAGCCGCGTTGCTGGTCATTCAGTGGCGTGGTCAGCAGGACATCGGTCATGCCGATGATGCCGTTCATGGGTGTCCGAATTTCATGACTCATGGTGGACAGGAACTCCGTGCGACTCTTGGCAGCCTGCTCAGCCTGATTCTTGGCTTTGGCAAGATCATCATTGACACCAAGCAGTTGATCGTGAATATGCTTGAGTTCAAGTGTTCGTTGCTCAACCATCTGTTCCAGTTCACCGCGTTTGAGTGCCGCTTCGGTTGCCAGGTTCCAACGTTTGGTGAGTGCTGCTGCCAATTGTTTGACTTCGACAACGTCGAATGGTTTTTTGAGAATCAGCAGATGATCGGTATCGCCTAATTGCCGAACCATGTCGTCCCATGAGTGATCCGAATAGGCGGTGCAGATCACGCAAAGCAGGTTTGAATCCACTTCCCAGAGATGTTTGATGGTTTGAACACCATCCCATCCCGGGGGCATGCGCATATCCACAAAGGCCATGGCATAGGGCATGTCGTCGGCCTTGGCCTGTCTCACCTTTTCCATCGCTTCCTGACCTTGCATGGCAGAATCGACCACGTACTTACGTGCAACATCTTCGCTGGTGTTCACTTTGATCTGCAGGAGCGCTTCCAAGGCACCGCCCTTGATCTGTCCGGGTCTGGACGCACACTGCAGAATCTTACGGAAGTCCGTATGAATCGCCTGGTTGTCATCAACAATCAGAATGCGGTTATTAAAGTCCTTGTCCAAGACAGACTCCTTTGCTTATCGCCCCGAAATCACCAAGCCACACCAGACGGATTGATGCTGATGCTTCCATCCCCCGGTGTGAATCATTTGTACTTGAGAAAGATCGGTAAAACAGACGACCTGAATCAGCCTCAGTTCTGAAAAACTGGAAGTCGCAGCCCCAGAAAAGTTGCCCAATCGTTGCAGGTGGAATCAGACGCCCGATAAACCTGTTGCGTCTGTCACTTCCGACCAATTAAGTCATGCCATAAAAAAACACGGCAGCATCCATCAGGACACAGCCGTGTTGATCGTTTGTGATTGGGTTATCGGAGTGTTTTACAGCCCGACGATGCTAAAGCCAGCATCAACGTGAATGTTTTCGCCGGTCACACCAGTCGACAGATCGCTGACCAGATAAACTGCCGTGCCACCAACTTCTTCGCCGGTGATGTTGCGCTTCATGGCAGCCTTGCGTTCCTGGTGTTCGAACATGTCGGAGATGCCACCGACCGCCGATGCTGCCAGGGTTCGCAGCGGACCGCCGGAGATGGTGTTGACGCGAATCTTGTTTTCGCCTTCACCCAGGTCAAAGGCCAGGTACTTGGCGGTATGCTCCAAAGCGGCCTTGGCGATACCCATGATGTTGTAACCGGGGACAACCTTTTCGCCACCGTAATAACTCATGGCAAGAATACTGCCACCGTCGGGCATGATGTCCTTGGCACGCTGTCCCATGGCAAGCAGTGAGTAAGCGCTGATGTCCATGGCCTGAGCCCATGCCTCGCGGGTGGTCTTGTGGAAGTTTCCGAGCTTGAGGAATTCACGATCGGCAAAGGCGACGGCGTGGATCACGAAATCGATCTTGCCAAAATCTGCCTTGAGCTTATCGAAAACGGCATCGAGATCTTCATCCTTGGACACATCGCAGGGCATCAGCCAGGGATCGGAAATACCCAACTCTTCAACGGCGCTGCGGCAGCGACGTTCCATCTTGCCCTTGGGATCGGGTAAATGCGTAAAGGCACATTCGGCTCCGTGAGCGATCAATTCCTTGGTGATGAACCATGCATAGCTGCGGTCATTGGCGATACCGAATACAATGCCACGTTTGCCGTCAAGTAAACCCATTATCTGTTCTCCATAGTTGCTATTTGGAAGCCAGATAGTTTACATTCAATCCGCACATTTTGCATATCGGGCTGTCTAAAACCGCTAGCGATTCAGGTCGATCGACAAAGCATGGGAAAATTCAAACATAGCCCAACTCGCGGAGCATCGCCCCCCCTAACTCCATGAACACCGCTTCAGACTTCTCATCGAAATGATTCTTCCAATCGCCGGTGACCCCTTTTCGGAAGAAGCTGCCCCGATCTTCCTCCCCCCCTTTGCGCCCCTTGGCCAGATTCTTGAAGGACGCTGCTTCCAGGCACTGCTGCACGGCAGTCTCGTTGGCATCGACACCTAGAAACTGGAACAATCGCGTGGTCACATCCGGGGCATCGGCGTGGAGGTCTTCATATTTGAGTTCGAAATAGCGATCGGGAAACTGCTTGCCAAACGCACGGGCCTGATTGATGTAAGGAAGCCAGTGATGCTGAATCAGGTAACGGATGTACGTGGGCATGTCCGGGAAATTCTGCTTGAATTTGTCACCTGAAAACCGAATGTTGTGAAACCAACCCGAGACCGCCACATCACGACCGTCACGGATGATCTGCACCACTTTGCAATTGGGGAAATACTTGTTGAGCACCGGCAAGGTCATCGCATGCTCCGGCGTCTTCTCTCCAATGAGTTTCACATCCGGCTTGTCTTTGATCCATGGGCTGACCAACGCACCGATGGCTGTGAGATACAGGTAATCCAGTTGCACCTGATTGAACATCAACTCATTGTGATCACCAAGTTGAGCGTTGCGGTATTTGATCTGTTCGTTGAAAGCACCAGCGCCTGATTCAGTGCTGGTGCAAGCACGTTGCCGAACACTGCCTCGCCGCGACAGATCATCTCCGGATGGTTGTCGAGAATTTTCTCAAGCCATGTCGTGCCGGACTTTTGGCAACCGACAACAAAAAAGAACTGTTTTTCCAGTACTTTTTTGATCTGGTCATGCAGTTGATCGTAAACGTGAATCAGGGATGTGCTTTGGGACATCAAGTTAATCTTTCTTTTTCAATTCAATGCAATTCACAGCGGACCACCAGTGCAGCTTTGACTTCCGAGAGATTGATCACCTGGTGACCGGCAATGGTGCCCAATGCTGCAATCTGCTGAAGCAAGGCCTGAACCTGCGCCTGTTCATTGGCTGCAAATGGGATTAAGCAAACCAGTCGCTTGCCTGCATAGTGTTTAGCCTGGAGTTGATTGGCAATCTTATCCAGACCAATCATGATCGTCCCGGCGACCGCAAGCTCGCTGACTTGATCGGGTTGTTGCGTCTGCACCGGTCGGGTATTCGTCAAGGAAACAACCTGCGATTCCGGCCAATCATCAAGGGACAACATGCGGGTGACCGCCTTGCCGGATGCCTGAAAAACCCTTGAAAACCAGCCATTTTCGTCACCAACGAGTAACACATGATCGTCGGATTCAAAATGGTTAAACATATGATTGACCAGTCGGGTTTCGTTGAGAGTCTCCTGCTGCGTCATCAACGTCCCGCGGTGCCAATGGTGATCCTGCTCGCTGGCAGGAATCTGAAAACCGGCTGCTTCCAGGGGTAAGTCCGGCTGGATGTAGTCTGCGTATTTCTCACACCACTTGGTGAACATCAAGCTGTAAAACACCGGCATGGTGTGTTGCTGGGTGAACTGCCCTGCCTGCAAAAATGCCTGCCATTGTGGGTCGAAAAGCTGTTTGGTCCAGTTACGTGTCTGCGTGAACATTTGCCCGAGCTTGGGAGCTGCCTGCACAATCCATTGTCCCAGCGGTGGCGTAAAACCGCGCTTGGGTCGGTCGATGGCTTCGATCGGACCGTAGCGTTTAGCCAACTCAAAGAGAATCCATTTGTACTGATTGCCCTGAACCTTCATGGATGTCGGCAGGGACAGCATGAAATTCACCACCCGCCAATCGAGCATCGGATTGCGCGCTTCAAGCGATGCTGCCATGGTCATGCGTTCTTCAACACAGACAAGATAGTCGGGCAAATTGGTTTTGACGTCCGCGTAAAGTGCCTGATTTAACGTATCAAAATGCTTATGTCGCATCCAGAATTCACCGACATGCGTGCTCCCGGTGACGGACTTGAGAAGCATCTGACGCATATCATTGGCATACATGCCTTGGCGTGCGCCGGGTCAGGGGAGCAGGTTGGTTCGCAACAGGTACGAGGCAAGGTGGTCCATGGAGGACGGCTTGATTTTGTCATTGGTGGTTGCCACCGCCCAGTTGTATCGGCCTTCGTAACCCGCAGCCAACTCATCACCGCCCTGCCCCGAGAGTACGACGGTGAGTTGTTCTCGACATAATTGAGCCAACCGTCGCATGGGGAACATCGCGAAGTTGGCAAAGGGTTCGTCGAAGTACGTCGATACATCATCGACCAGTTCAAGAAAGTCCCCCAGCGAGACCACTTTTTCGTTGTATTCACAACGGTGATGTGCTGCGGTCATTTTCGCATAGGGCAACTCGTTGAAGCGCGGATCGTCACTGTCAAAGCCAATGCTGAACGTCTTGAGAGGGACATTGCCCATGGCTTTGGCTGCCATCGCGGTCATGAGTGTGGAATCAATGCCACCGGAAAGTAGACACCCAAACGGTACGTCCGCAATGAGTCGTTTTTGCACCGCATCACTGAGTAGTTCATCAAGCTGATCAATCGCCTGCATCGGATCACTGGGAACGTCCACCGGTGAGTAATCCCAGTAACTGCAAATCGTATGTTCCCAACTGGCAGCATCAAGTTTGAGACTGCAACCAGCGGGGAGTTTGTGAATGTTCTTGAAAATGGTTCGCGGCGAGAGAATGTAGCCACGTGCAAAATACTGATCGATGGCAATGGGATCGAGGAGAAATTTACGTTCCAGAAATCGAAGAATGGCCTTGAGTTCGCTGGCAAAAACGCAGCATTGATCGTCCTTGAACCAATACAAGGGTTTTTGCCCCAGGCGATCTCGGGCCATGATCAACGTTCGCGCCATGGTGTCCCAATGGGCAAAGGCAAACATGCCATTAAAATGTTCAAGGGCATCAAGTCCATCAACATTCAGCAGCTTGAAAAGGACTTCGGTATCGCAGGCGGTTTCGATGGATAGACCACGTTTTTTACAGGTCTGCTGGAGCTGCTGGAAATTGTAGATTTCGCCGTTGTAGACCAGTGAATACCGGTCATTGACCATGGGTTGCTGACCATGTGACAGGTCCAGAACACTTAGTCGGCGATGCGCCAGACCAACGCCACCTGAGGCATCAAGCCAGAGTCCCGATTCATCCGGGCCGCGATGGGCAAGGGTTTCGCGAGCTGCAACCAGACGCGACCGATCCACAGCCTGGTCGGGGTTTTTGAAGATGACTCCGACAAATCCACACATATTGGAGTTATCGGTCGGTGATGCGATGGAAGATGAAAATCCCGCGGATTTGGGATTTGGGATTTCTATCCCAGTGTAAACCGCAAGCGGTTTTTAAATCCGAAATCCGAAATCCAAAATCCGAAATTTCCAATCTACTCCCTACTCCCTACTCCCCCACGGATCATAAAAAAGCAACCCGGTGTTGCGGATCACCGGGTTGCTGGAAACACGTTTGAATTGTCGAATCACTGCCCTCACTGGAGAATAAAAACGGAGCGAGGGTCGTCCGGACCCTCGCTCCTGCATCAGTGATCGGATGCCCGCGGGACTGCGGACATGCCTAAGACTGTGACGTATACCCTGATGATTAGCCAAGCAGTGAGAGCACGGAGTTCGGCTGCTGATTGGCAATACCAAGGACGTTGGTCGATGCGTTAACGAGGATCTGGCTACGTGTGAGTTCGGCGGTTTCGGCAGCAAAGTCGGTATCGCGGATGCTGCTTTCGGCGGCCGAGGTATTTTCAAGAGCGACGCCCAAGTTACGTGAGGTGGCACCAATCACATTGGATTGGAAGGCACCAATGCGCCCACGCAGATTGGAGACGGAACTGATGGCAATGTTGACGATCTTCTGGGCAACTTCAAGGTCACCGTCGACCAGGTTGGCTTGGTTACCTGAGCCCAGGTCGTTGAGGAAACCGATGTCACTGTCGCCAAGCTTACGGGCAGCAACGTTCTGGATGCCGATCGAAGCCTGATTGGTGATATTGACTTGCGGTCCAAGGTTGAACTTGGCACCACCGCCGGTGATGGTAAAGGCACTGATGGTGGCCTGTGATTGTGCACCCGCTTCAGTGAGTTCAATTTCCATATCCAGGAAGTCAGTTGCAATGCGTGCGGTACGACCATCACTGGTGGCAGCAATACCGTTGATAATGGCTCCCACGTCCTGGCCTGCGTCACGAATGGGGTTATTGACGTTGGCAAAGGTGGTACCTGCACCGGTATCTGCCGTGTTTTCGTCGATGGTTGACAGCGTGAAGACACTGCCTGCCTGACCGCCCTGATTGACGATGTCAAAGGAGACGAATTCGTTGGTGCCGTATTCGGTGCTCTTGACGACCAGGCCTGTGCCTGAGGTCGCAGCGGAGACACCGGTGGTTGCCTTGAAAGTGTTGATGGCTTCGGCGATGGATGCCAGCGTGGTGCCTGATGCAAAGGAGAATTCGCGACTCCCCTTGGAACCGGCAATTTCGAAGGTGAAAATATCGCTGCTCGAAGCCAGGTCCAATGCACCGTTGGTCGACAGGAACAAGCCTGCGTGCTGGGCGGATGCTGTGACAACGACTTCGACATCGCGTGTTTCGTTGTGTGAAAGCTTGGCAGCATTGATCTGGAAGCTGTTGACCGTGGTGGCCTGGCCGGAGATGGTGAAGTCAAACGTACCATTAAGGAGTTTGACACCTTCAAAGCTGGTGGCTTCGGCAATACGATCGATGGTCTGAAGAATGGAGTCCACCTGAAGCTGGTTGGCTTCTTTTTCCTCGACGGACAAACCAGCATCATTTGCTGATTCACCGACAAGGCTCTGGACTTCCAGAAGCAGTGCGTTGATTTCCTGAAGACCGCCTTCGGCAATGTTCATCACCTGGTCGGCACGTTCAGTGTTGGTGATGGCTGCAGAGATGGCTGCCTTTTCAGAACGCAGGTTTTCACTGGCGATCAGACCTGCGGGGTCATCCTTACCACGGTTGATGGCAAGGCCGGTGCTCAGACGCTCGAGACTGGTGTTCAGCGAGTTGTTCTGCTGGGTCAGAATCCGTTGCGAGATGAGCGAGTTAACGTTGGTGTTGATGCGACTCATGGTGTCGGTCCTCCGTGATCTTTTTGAGCACATTGCTCGTTGTTATGTCCGGCATCCATGCCTTGAACGTTTGTCCCGAATCACTCCGATCCGTACTGATGCGTGTACACAGAACTCTGAAAACAAGCGGCCGGCCGTGACCTGCTGGTGTGACTGACTGCGTGAGCTTTTGTTTCTTTTTGTCTAGCTCAGTGACAGGGTCAGAGACCAGTTTGTTTTTTCGAATCCTGAGAACTCTCGTTCCGCTACTGTTTTTCGGGAAGTCACGGGCAAAACAGCCAGCGTCCGTTTTGAAAGTTTCTTATCGGACCACGTCAAGTCCGAATTCGTTTTATCAACAACACCTCACAAAGCAAAAAGCCTGAAAAACAAGCTGTTTTTTAATATTGACACGAACAAACGCGCAACTGAACACAATAAAAGAAACGGTATCTGAAAACATCGGTTTTGGTCTGATAATTACAAAACCGCATGGTGCGCATAAAAAAACACGGCAGTCGCAATGACTGCCGTGTGAAAAATTGTCAACTTGTCGCAGGTATCTTTTCGGTTTTATCCGAGCAGACCCAGAACAGATTGCGGGCGGGCGTTGGACATGGCCACCACATTCGTTGCCGCGGAGACCAGAATCTGGCTACGGGTCAGGGATGCAGTTTCTTCAGCAAAGTCGGTATCGCGGATGGCGGATTCGGCTGCTGAGGTGTTTTCGTAAGCAATGTTCAACGAGTTAATGGTTGCACCAATCACGTTTGACTGCACTGACCCCAGGCGTCCACGCATCTTGGAGACCTGGTCGATGGCATTGTCGACGATTTTCTGGGCATCGTCGAGATTATCGCTAAGCAGCGAGTTGGTGCCACCGGAGGCCAGTGTGTCCAGATAACCATCCGTGGAGTTACCAATGTTACGAGCAGCCATGTTCTGCATACCGATGCGGATCTGGTTGCCGATGTTGACATCCGGGCCAATATTGAAGGTCGCCCCACCGCCGGTGATGGTCAGTGCGTTGACGGCACCGGTTGCAGTTGCCTGTGCAGTGGTCAGGGTCATTTCCATGTCCAGACCTTCACTGCTGACGGTCAATTCCTTACCGTTACCACGTGCGGTGATACCGTTGACGGCAGCGGTGACATCCTGACCTTCGTCGCGAACAGCGGCGGTGACTGCGGTAAAGGCGGTGCCCCCACCGGTGTCTGCCGTGTTTTCGTCGATGGTTGACAAGGTGTAGACACCACCGGCCTGGCCGGCGGCATTGGTGACATTGAAGGACACGAAGTCATCTGAACCATAACCGGTGCTCTTGATGACGACGCCGGTGCCTGATGTGGCAGCGGAAACGCCGGTGACATCCTTGAACTGGTTGATGGCGGTGACCATCTGGGCCTGGGTGGTACCGGAAGCGAAGCTGAATTCGCGGGTACCTTCTTTGCCGGCGATTTCGACGACGAAGCTGTCGGTGGCATTGGTCAGGTCAAGCTGACCGCCGGTCGACAGGAACAGACCACCATGCTGAGCCGAAGCGGTGACAACGGCCTGAACGGCGACGCTGCCATTGGCTTCGAACTTGGCGGCATTGATCTGATAGTCGCTGACCGCAACGCCGGAGACCTGGAAGTCCTGGCTACCGTTGAGAAGCTTCACGTCACCAAAGCTGGTGGTTGAAGAGATACGGTCGATGGTCTGAAGAATCTGGTCAACCTGGAACTGGTTGGCTTCTTTTTCTTCCGTGGACAGACCGGTGTCGTTGGCGGTTTCGCTGACGAGGCCTTGCAATTCCGTAAGCAGGCTCTGCATTTCGTTGAGGCCACCTTCAGCGATGTTGATGACCTGGTCGGCGCGTTCGGCGTTACCGATTGCGGCCGTGATTTTTTCCTGGTCAGAGCGAAGTTTTTCGCTGGCGATCAAACCTGCGGGGCCGTCGGCACCACGATTGATCTTCAGACCGGTGCTCAAGCGTTCGAGTGAAGTGCTCAAGCTCTTGTTGTTTTGGGTCAGAATACGCTGACCGATGAGTGAACTGACGTTGGTGTTGATTGTAGTCATTTGAGTTTTCTCCCAGGGCTGGTGGCGATGGCAACCATGACACGATGAACCTTTCGAGTTACTTAAGTGAGTCCAGTGTTGCCTTTTCTTCGAGTCTTGATCGCCAGGAGCCTCCTGTTGGTAAAGACGACCCTGTCTAAGTTTCATCCAACAACGCCCGGGGCCTCCGCCCGTAACGCCTGAGTCAGAAGCCCGCAGGGTACTCAGCGCTTCTGACTGTCACATGTTGTTTGCGGTTGCAAGCCGCTGGTTTAAACCGTTTGACCATTCGGAGTCATCCAACTCCTCGTGGCTGGGAATGAAAATCGTCGTTTTGCATGAATGAAATCAGGAACCATGAGAGAAACAATGCCAAATATCACTTAGGCGTATGTCATGTTCATCACAGTCGAAAAACACGCAAAATACCGCACAAAACGCACAAACTCACACATCGCACCCAGAACGAACAAGACACATAACCGTCACAATCGCGCACGGCGTTACAACATGAAAAAAGATGCCGACCACGGGGCCGACATCTTTCGAATTGCTCTCTATTTCAATATGAATCTGTCCTGCCACACACATCACGGGCATGTCAAGACTCAGAAATCAACACGCACTAAACACTTGGCAAGGGATTGTCATTGTCAAAGCCCAATCCTGCATAGCTTGCATCCTGTGCATCAAAAGCATCATCAATAAAATCCCAAATCACCGAAGTCCCCAGGAAATAACGGCCATCACCATCACTGTCATCAAGATCATCTGCATCGACATAAAGTGGATTGATCGTCGTGTTGGTCAAACCATCACTGGCTTTGCCAAAGAGTTTGACGTTGGCAGACGAATAGCTGACCCGAGCTGCATGACTGAAATATTTCCCCGCAGTCCAATCCTTGGCAGCCGTGTTGGTGTTGGAGAAAATCGTGTTGCTGATGATCGCCTGGGTGAGTCCTGCGGTCCCGCCATTATCAATTTCAATGCCGGTGGAGACATTATGAATCGTGGAGTTAGTGAGTGTGATCACCGCATTGGGATCAAGCCAGATGCCTGCCCCGCCCTGCGTGCCTGATGACCATTTATAAGTCCAGGCCGAGAGGATATTGTCCATGACGATATCGACATTACCCCAGATGCGGTAGTTGCGATAGTTGCCGATGGAAACCGTGTTGACAAACTGGACATGATGGGCCTTGACGTCAAAGCCACCGTCGGTGTTGTTGAATGCTTTGGCGCCGTAGTAGTAAATATATTCGTTATTGGCCTCAGCAGTGTAGCCGTCACCGTTCCAGTATCCGCCACCGTTGTCATCATGGATATTTTGACCTGTGGTGTTGACGAAATAGATGTAACGATTGGGTGCGTTGTTCGAGTCGACCGAGTAAACCTCAAAGCCGATGGCAAAGCGTTCACCGTCCCATGCCTGACCGCCGGCATCCGCCAGGACATTGGTCAAAACCGCATTCTCCACACCGTCACGAATTCGCACACCCCGTTTTTCAAAGCCAACGATCGAGCTGTCGGTAATCGTGACATTGCTCGATCCATCACCGTCACTGCCCTGAGCACCACCATCGATGTAGAAACCTTCACGGACCGCAGTCACATGGACATTGCTGATATGAATATCCCAATCGACCAGTGTACTCACCGACTTGCCTGAGTTGTTCAGGAGGATGCCGTTTTCGAAGTTGGTGATATTGATATTCTGAATCTTGATATGACCGACACCGTTATCCACCTGAATACCGCGGCGATAGGTCGAGCCCGAGCCCTTGGTCCATGAACCATTGAGTGTCGGGAAAACACCATTGCCATCCGCCACGCCGACGAGTGATTTGTATCGCACTTCACCGTTAACGACATCACCGCCGGAATCTAGATCGAAGGTGAGATTAAAGAAGTTACTTCCCTGAAGCGCAGTTGAGTTAATCAGAAACATCGTCTCCCCGGGGTTCAGACTGTTCCATGCTGCTTCGAGTTCAGCCATGTTTGCAACGCCCAACGGACTGTTGACCGACGAGCCGTCACCGGTGCCCCCTGCCATGACATAGATGCCTGCGACCGCGCGTTGGAGGACGATCTGACTGTTGGCTGCGTCATGCACAATCGCAAAACCGTCTGGCAGATTGGAGACGTTACCAAAGATGTTGGTGCTATCGGTGATGACACTGCCGCCGCCGGCGTAGTCCACGAGGACATAGCTGTCGTTAAGCAGTGTTGCTGGATCAATGCTACCGCTACCAGTGTTGGATTCAAAATTCAGGTTCATCTGCGAGATATCCAGCGTGCCTTCGTCAACAATGAACTTGGATTGTTCGACACCCCCACCGGATTTATGGCCGAGGTTAAAGTCAAACGTTGAGAGATAAGCCAATGTTCCCGTGCCGGTCTTGTTGACCTGGAACGTGCGTCCGCCGGTGGTGACAGCACCTTCGAAAGTGATATTGCCATCGGCTTCAATGGTGTGGGTGTAAATGGAATCCTTATCGCCACTGGTGTTGGCATAGGACCCGAGGATCAGTTCACCGTTACCGAGATTGCGTGCGGTGAAGTTGCTGTGACCTTTGAGCAGTGAATTGATTTCCTGATCGTTGGACACACCGTCTTCGACGACGACGGAGTAGATATCAAAGCGCTGGCCATTGATGGTGTGCGAGAAGGCGTCGTCCATGAAATTCAGTTGGTTAATCGCGACATTGCTTGAAAGCGTGATCGTGGTGTTCTGACTGAGATTGCCGAAGTACGCGATGTCACCACTACCGGGGATATCATCACCAACCCAGTTCTCAGCAGTTTGCCAACTGCCACTGACATCGCCGACCCATTGACCGGGAATGCCCTGGATTTCACGGAGGAGAATTTGTTTATTGGCAGTGTCATGGTAAATCTCAAACCCGTCAGGCAAGCCTGCAACATTGCCGAAGATGTTGGTTGAATCGACGGTCACGTCTCCGCCTGCATAGTCCACGAGGAAATAGCTGCTTTGCGTGAGTGTCGCTGGATCAATGCTGCCACTACCAGTATTGGTTTCAAGATTCAGCGTCATTTGCGAGATATCCAGCATGCCTGCATTGACGGTGAATTTGGACTGCTCCACACTGCCGTTGGTGCGGTGACCGAGGTTAAAGTCGAAGGTGGATTGATAGGTAAGTGTGCCTGATCCGTTCTTGACGATCTGGAATGTTCGACCACCGGTTGTCACAGCGTTGCGGAATATCACATCGCCATCTGCATTGATGGTGTGCGTGTATGTTGACTCTTTATCTCCACCCGTGTTGGTATAGGCGTTGAGCAGAAGATCTGCAGAACCGTTATTGGTCGCTGTAAAATTACCATGTCCCTTGAGCAGTGAATTGACGGTTTGATCATTGGACACACCACTGTCAACGACGATGGAATAGATGTCGAAGCGTTGATTGGAAAGCGTGTAAGCCGAAGCACCGGAGACAAAATTCAATTGGGAGATGGTAACGTTGTTTGAAAGTGTGATCGTGGTGTTGGTTGCATTGCCATCAAACGTCGCAACATCGGTACTGGCAGGCAAGGTGTCATTCTCCCAGTTGGTTGCTGTACTCCAGGCACCACTGACGCCCCCTTCCCACATCACCGCTGAGAGCAGTTGGCGGGGTTCGAGATTCTGGACATAAACCGGGTGATGACGGCGACGTGATTTTTCCCGATGGGCAAGGCGAAATAGACGTTTCATGCGATCTCCAAAGTAAGATGTGGACAAAGTTGGCGCAGCGACAGCATGCACCGGATTGGCTGAGAATTTCCGTGAACTCTGAATGTCAATTGCCCGGGGCACAGTGAAATGTTGTTTGATCCATCCATCGACCGTGCGAGATCGAATACATGCCATTGGATTTCGTCAGAATGACGCAACCGACACTGTGTTGGGAGGAAATTAATCAGCACAGACATAAACAGTCAACAGTTTTTTGACATTTTTTCAAACAAGTCTGCAGAGTTCCGAATCAAGCCTTGATCACAAAGAATGCCGGACGTGGGAATTGAAATCCCAACTCCTTTAAACCTATACTCATAGGCCCAAGCTCCATTGTGGACTTGCCGTTAAACGACTCCCGCCTTCACTCGCACACTTTCCGAAAGAGATTTGAAATGTTGATCAAACGTAACACAGGTCTATCGATTTTGTTTGTCACGCTGCTGACCAGTTTGGCAACCATGGTCCAGGCGGTTGAGACCCAAGCGATTAGCCCCAATGATCCAAACCTGCAATATGTCGGGCGCTTTACCAGCGACTTCAAATCATCATGGACCGGCAGCACGGTGCGTTGTCATTTTGACGGCACGTTCATCGCTGCCAAACTCCTCACGCACAACAAAAAGATTGCCTACGCTGTTATCGTCGATGGCAAACCCACCAAGACGATCATGGTCACCCCCAAGTCCTCGTATTATGTGCTGGCGGAAAATCTGCCTGCGGGGCAACACACCGTTGAACTGTTCCGCCGCTGTGAAGCCTATTTCGGCATCGTCCGTTTTGAGGGTTTTGAAGTCAACAAGACGGCCAAGCTGCTGCCGGTGACTGTTGCCAAGCGTAAGGTCATGGTCATTGGTGATTCGATCACCTGTGCCTATGGCAGTGAAGCCACCGACAAAAGCCAGGGCAATACCGCAGAGAACGAGAACGGCTACATGTCCTATGCTGCCATCACCGCACGCAATGTCGAGGCGGACATCATGATGGTCTGCTGGTCGGGACGTGGGATGTATCGCAATCGCGGGATCAATGACAAACCCGGTGTCGAAACCATGCCGGTGTTATTTGATCGCATCATCCCACAGGACAAGAACTCCAAGTGGGACATCGACAGCTACAAGCCCGATGTGGTCATCATCAATCTGGGCACCAATGACCTGTATCGCGGGAAGGATCAGAAGCCGGCATTGACCCAGGAAAACTATCTCGGTGCGTATCGAGACATGGTGGCCAAACTCAAAACGACGTATCCGGGTGTGCAGGTTTTCGCCTGCATCGGTCCCATGGCACAAAAACCTGTGAGTGATTGGTTAACTGAATATCAAAACGAAGACGAAGCCGTCCACGCCGTGATCTTCCCCGGCTACAACGGCGTCAACGAAGACATCGGCGGACACTGGCATCCGTCCAACAGCAAAATGATCAAGATGGCTGATCAACTCACTGGTGAGATTAAGAAGGTGATGAAGTGGTGAGTGTATGTTGACGGAAACATAAACTGCCTTGCAGTTTCAGCAACACGCAGTGTTGCAGCTAGAGCAGTTCAATTAATCCATCTCTATTTTCCGTCACTCCCGCGAAGGCGGGAGTCCAGTGAGAACTGCAAGTGTCAACAGAATGCCACTGGATTCCCGCCTTCGCGGGAATGACGAAACGGACGGTAGCACAGAGATTCATCCTTTGAAGTGCTCTACAGGCAAACAAACGCAACAAGTAAAACAAAAAACACCGCGTCGATGGATGCGGTGTTTTTTATTTTGTGTTATTTGCTGTCGGAAATCTACTCGTCGGACTGTTCGCGTTTTTCGATGTCCTGAATGTAGGCCATGGTGCGGTCGAGTTCACGCTTAAGGTGACGGACACGCAACAGTGATTTGACGCGGGTGAGCAGTTCGAGTTTGTTGACGGGCTTTGTGACGAAGTCATCGGTGCCGGACTCGACGCCGCGTTCGATGTCGCCCAACTCGTTAAGGGCGGTGACCATCATGATCGGAATCGCGCGGGTGTTGGGGTCTTCCTTGAGTTTGGTGCAGACTTCAAAACCGCTCATCCGTGGCATCATCACGTCCAACAAAATCAAATCGGGCATCGGTTCGTCGTTGTTCTCGATCCACTGCATGGCTTCCAAGCCGTCGTAGGCCACGAAGGTCTTGCAGCCGAGTTCTTCGAGATAGGCCTGCATCAGTTCCACGTTCTGGGCGTTGTCATCAACAATGAGAATGGTGGAAGCGGAAAGGTCCATCTGGTCAGAAGCGTTTTCCTGGGCTGGTGTTTGTGATGTTGTATTCATATCTAGTTGATCCTCACAGATCGCATCAAGTTGTTCCCGTAACGCGATCAGGTCTGCATCATGCGTCTCCGTCAGGCGGTGTCGCAGTGAGGCAAGGTCCTCGGGGGTGTCTACGTCGTACCAATGTGCCCCACTTGCCAGATCAATCCCGGCGTCACGTGCTGCCTGAATCGTCTGATGGTACACGTTTGCGCTGCCCCAGTCGATCCCCATTAGCAATTGTGGGAAGAATTGGCTGGCGGCCAGCGTCCAATAACCACCGTCGGCAACAGGACCCACCACGGCGTCGGCACGGGTGAGAATCTGGATCATATTTTCCAGATCCACACGCGGCACATCCGGGCTATCCACGCCAAAGAACATCACCGGCCCTTTGCCGATGCGTCCCCAGACATATTCAAGTCGCTGACCAAGGTCACCATCGCCCTGGTCGAGCAATTCCCAGGGCTCATGAGGTAACGCACTGGGCCATGCCGCAGTACCACCATCGACAGCCAGCCCGAAACGGACGGGGTAATCCTGAATTTGGCTGAAAATTTTCACTAACCGTGTCATGACACAGGACATGAGAGCTTGATGGATATCGGCCGCCTGCTGATCGGACAGCTCACCGATCAGGCGCGTCTTGACCTTGCCAGCCAAGGGAGGCCGGGTCATGACAATAATCCATAAAATCTTTTTTTCACCCATCTTAGCGTCCAAACTGCCCTTTGGCCGACTGGTCATTTACCGTACTGTCAAAACGCCTATCGACCAAACGCGCCCAAGTTCTGCATGATTGGTGGATGAGATGTGGCATCCCGATCAATCGTTATAGGCCGTGATCAGGAGCATGAACGATGATCATGTCGTCACGGTGCGACTTGTCAGATCAAAATCCGAGCCTACAATGGTTCTTTACATTTTTCAGGCATCAGTGTGCTTTTTTAGCAACTACGAATGCAACCTGGGATGATTGATACGCGTAAATACAACCAGAGCAGCAGGTCCGATGACTGAATCGCTGCTTGGTCTTGGATATTAGGGACTGATTGACACGATGACACAGAACCTCACACCTGCCCTACCCTGGCAAAATCGCTGGACAACACCGACCCTCGAAAGCCTGCTTTCGCCGCTGAATCCTCAGCACAGCGCGGTCTTCACCGATTTGATGAAGGATCTGGAACAATACGAAGACGTCACCTACGAATTCCACTGGTACGGTCCGAGTTGGAACTGGACGCTGGAGTATTACTTCATCAATCCCAAGGCTAAGGACAAAAAAGGTTCGACGCTTTGCTACCTGGTCCCCAATGTCAACGGCCCGGTGGTCTGTGTGACGCTGGATGACGAGCAGATGGAAGCCATGCCGATGCGCCGTCTGAATCGTATGATCCGTGAAGCGCTCAAGAGTGCCAAGTCAGCGGTGCAACTGCACTGGTGTACCTGGACGCCCACCACCAATGCCGAAATCGGTCACCTGTCAGACTTGATCAAGCGCAAGCACAAGCTGGTCACCGGCGAGAAATAAGCTCGTTACTTCCCATTTTTTATTTGTTGGAAAATGACAATTCGCCAATCAATTGGTGATTTTCTATGACGTGCGCTGATGGCTTTCATGCCAGGGAGCTTCGCCCCCCGGACCCCCTTGCGAGGTCGACGTGTTATGGCAAGTGATGTTGCTGTGTTGCATCTGAATGATTGAAGAGCATTTTGCCATGGGGTTCCACCCCAAACCCCGCCAACGGGCAGCCGTTGGATCGCTGCCCCCGGAAGTTGGGTTATTCTTGTGGTTCAGAACATTAGTTCACAAACGTTAATCGGACGATGAACATACCAAGCGTGTTGGCGATCAGACAAATATCCGATTAACCAGTTCAATTCACGAACACCAGACAGCAAAGGCCCAGCCCTTCCTGGGGGACGTGATCCAGCGGCGGAACGCTGGCGGGGTTTGGGGCAGAGCCCCATCTCATCTATGTCTTCAATTCATTTGAATGCAACACAGCAACACCCCTTGCCATAACGCCACAATCTCGACAGGGGGTCCGGGGGGCGAAGCTCCCTGGCTACGAGAAAAAATTGACCTATCACGCTCATCAATGAACGAACATGCAAAATCGCGTTCCCACCTTTCCCAATTCTGAACAGATCAACGATGACTATTCTGTCTGTGATCACGACGTTTCAGCAATTTTTGCGCGTTGTGCGTCAAAATTGCACACCATAAACCGAATTGTCCGATGATTTCTTTGCAAGCCGTGTTACACTGTCCGGCAAGCTTGTTATTGGACGCCTGACTTGAACCGTGAAGTCATCCTTTTCCTGCAGGTTCCAACCGTATTTACCGCCGCAGACGCCAAGATCAGTAGGGAGCTGAACGTGGAGTCATCATCAAGGAAATTAACCCGACGCCAGATGTTGCTGGCATCATTGGGCGCCCTCGCCGCTGGATGCAGCGAAGCGCCGCTTATCGTCCAACAGCGACCACGCCCCAGTTGGCCGACCCAGATGCCCCAGCCGCGGCACGATTACACCACCAGCTATCAGTCCTACAAGCCCCTGCCGCAGCCGGCGCAACCTGCTACGTCAACTTACCCATCGACACCGCAGCCTGCTCCGACTTACACGACGCCCAAGCCATCAAGTAGCTACGCAACAAGCTACAACTCACCCAACATCATCTCCCGTTCATCCTGGGCCAAGATGTCGACCAACACCAGTCGCGTCAATGCCATGAACGGCATTAATCGCATCACTATGCACCATGAAGGCTGGCATTCGGTCAACTTCACCGACATGAACACCACCATGGAACGCCTTCAGCACATCCAACGCTTCCACATGAAGGAACGCGGCTGGGGTGATGTCGGCTATCACTACATCATCGACCGTGCAGGTCGCGTCTGGGAAGCCCGCCCCCTCAAGTATCAGGGAGCCCACGTCGCCGATCAAAATGAACACAACGTTGGCATCATGCTTCTGGGGAACTTCGAAAAGCAGGCTCCCTCGAACATCCAACTCGCATCCGCTCAATCCATGGTCGGCTCGATCATGAGCCAATACCGTGTGCCCGTGCATCGCGTCTACACTCACCAGGAACTCAAGCCCACCCAATGCCCCGGCCGATTCCTGCAACCCAGACTCGTTGCCATGCGTCAGTCGGGTTACCTGGGGTAAACATCCTTGGCAGGAACATCACGTCAATACCGCAATACCCAGGCTATGATTCAACAGGTTCTACTGGATCATTGGGACCCCATTGGCGTCGGCCATGAAATGGCTGGACAAGATGAATATGTCACCTATATCCCTGTGATTTATCACATGCTCAATACGGCTTGCGACGAAACGGTCATCGCGGCACATTTGGCAGATATTGAAACACAGCAATTCGGACTTACGCCCAATCCTGATCGCAATCTTCATGTCGCTCGTTTACTTCTTGAGCTTCAAATCAACAAGCTATAGCACACCCCATACAGGCCGATAATCGACTTGCTGAACAGAACTTATCCCCCAGCACACAAATCACACCACACAAAGCGGACTGATTTTAAAAAAGTCCTGCCCAGCAACTTGCCACGCCTAAAAATATCTGTATACTGTTCCGTCTAACAAGTCCTGACCAGATCTGACTGTGTAAAAGCAGTTGGTGAAACAAAACTTGAAGTTGGTCCCTTCGTCTAGCCTGGTCCAGGACGCCAGGTTTTCATCCTGGAAACACGGGTTCAAATCCCGTAGGGATCACTTTCCTTAAACCGCTTTGGCAACACGTCAAAGCGGTTTTTTTGTGCGCGGGTACAATCGGGGCTTCCAGATATAAGGGGATTCAGGATGACCGCATCAGTAATACATGCTATCACCGGGGCGTTTGGGTATTCGGGGAAATACATTGCATCGCGATTGCTGGATCACGGCCAATCTGTGATCACACTCACGCAATCGCTGCAACGTCCCAATCCGTTTGGGGATCGAGTGAAAGCCATACCGCTATGCTTTGATGACCCCCAAAAACTGACGCAACAGCTTGATGGGGTGAACGTACTCTACATCACGTATTGGGTGCGCTTTAATCATCGCCAATTTACTTATGCTCAAGCAATCCAAAATACGCTGCGGTTATTCGAGGCAGCAAAGCATGCAGGTGTCCGACGGGTGGTGTATGTGAGCATTACCAATCCGTCGGTAGACTCCAAAATGGAATACTTCCGGGGCAAGGCTAAACTCGAAAAGGCGTTGGCTGAATCAGGTCTATCTCATGCGATCCTTCGCCCCACCGTGCTCTTTGGTCGAGAGGATATTCTGGTGAACAACATTGCCTGGACACTGAGAAAGCTACCTGTGTTCGGCGTGTTTGGTGATGGGCAATATCGTGTGCAACCCATCCACGTTGATGACCTAGCAAGACTGGCGGTTGAGTTGGGTCAAGGCAGTGAAAATGTCACCGTCAATGCCAACGGTCCTGAGACGTTTACGTATCGACAGATGGTTGAGATGATTCGAGATGAACTGAAAATCAAGTGTCGGATCATTAGCGTGCCCCCGAGATTGGCCCATGCGATTGGCTATGCCGTGGGGAAAGTCGTTGGGGATGTCACGATCACATGGGATGAAATCCTGGCATTGAAAAATGAGTTGCTGTATGTGGACACGCAGCCAACGGGAAAGATCAAATTGACGGAATATGTGCGTGAACATGCAGATGAATTGGGCCAGCGATATCACAGTGAAATAGCACGGCGTCTTGATCGCAATCGTGCTTATGTTTGAGATGACTGATCAACATCACGTTGCTGATTGAGATATGTTAGACTGCAAGTCCCCCCCACTTGTGGTCATGCCTTGTGCGTGATCCTGCCTGAACCTTTACCCACAGATTGATTGGAGTCTTTTGGATGTGGAAAACACTTAACAGTCCCATTGTGGTTGTCATTGTTGGAGTTGTTTTGTTAGCCGTGGTGATGCAGATGCGTAAGCCGCGTCTGGCTGGTGAGATTCGCGGGGTGTATGAGGAGTTGATGCACATTGCTGAAGATGGTGCATCGGATGCTCAGAAGACCAAGGCGATTCAGGACTTTGCCCAGGAGATTGCCAAGCAGATGCGTGAAGGTTTTTCTGCGGGTTTTAAAGCGGCTACCGATGAAAAGGAAAACAAGGATGTTGCGTTTCTGGCGGTTCAGGAAAAGCTTCAAATCCAGGGGCTCAAGTCCGTGCCTTCACAATGGGGTAATCGTCAGCGTCACCTTGGCACGTTGATCAACAACTCCGACAAGCCCATTGGTCAGATTCATCTGCATGTGACTTACAAGCGTGACGGTGAGTTGATTGACGTCGAGAACAAGTGGCTCAATGACATCAAGATTCTCAAGCCCGGCCAATCCTTCGCCTTTGAGATTGAACGCAGCCTGCCACGTGAACTCAAGGCAGAGGAACTTGAGGCGTTCACCGCGGACTCAGTGGACGTGATGGTCTCTGGATTCGATATCAAAAAGCTTGATTAAGACAGCGATTGGCTTATCGGACAACTGGACGAAGTATCGGCTGTCAAGGACGATTCAACGCGTCCTGATAACCTGACGCCATGGATGAATTGCTGCAAATTCACCCTGTCATATCCACATTCAAAGCAATGTCACTGTCCTATTGAGCCGACATTGAACAAGTCCAAATGTTTTCTCGAGGACCTGGCAGTACGATGAATCGGCTACGACGCTATCAATTCATGGGTCGGTGGACCCTCCGAGCGGTTCTTTTCGGCGGGATACTTTTGGTCTGTTCATTTGTTTTCGACTGGGATTACTACGAAAGCATCCATGCCTTTCTGGATGAACTTGATCACTTTGAATTGGACGAGATTTTGCTCATGGGCGGTCCGGTCGTGGTGGGAGTTCTGCTGGATATTGTTCGTGCTAAGAATCTCAAGCAGCAGCAGGTCAAACTTTACGAACAGCATCTGGAAACACTCGGTCAGACCCTGCACAATGCCCAGGACATCATTAATAATTTCCTCAACAGCATCCAACTCTACATTCTCAAAGCCAATGACCAGAAGCTGGACCCGGAGGACATCACCAAACTTGAATCGCTCATCGAACAGACCACCCAGCGACTCAATCACCTTGAACAACCCCTGCTCGAAAAGAACCAACAGCCTCCCAAAGCGTCCGAAGCGAATCATGAGCAACCGCTGGCATGATCCCGTACCAAAGCCTTTATTGCATTTTTCACTCAAGTATCGCGTCGACGTGTGACGCGCGAGCTGTCAGCTCGCGGTTATTGAATTGTTTTTTATCGAAGACGCCCGCAGACATGAGCGCGTCAGATGCTACATTTGAGTGAAAATGGACTAGAGATGACATCATCAAAAAAAGCATCTCAACTGAGCTTTCACGTTTTGTAGGGTTTGAAAACAATACAAAAACAAGCCGTTACGGCGACTTTCAGACCATTCCAATACAAACGTTAAGCACTGTTATTAATTAACTTAACAAGAATTTATATCGACTACATCTTTTTTATATCTCACAGCTTGACTTTCATATCAAACAGGCATTGAATTGAATGATATGAAACCGATCGAGAGCAATACCAAATCCCGATATCAGCAAATTGCTGACGAACTCAGACTTCAGATTATTCAGGGACAAACAGGTCCCGGGGAGAAGTTGCCAACGTTTGATGATTTGGTCACGATGTTCGACACCAGCCGATCGATTGTGCAGATGGCGATTGGCCAGTTACGCGATCAGGGGTTTGTGCGATCAGACGGCCGTCGGGGAATGTTCGTCGCGGACTATCCGCCGCACTTGTATCGGTATGGGATCCTCTTTCCCGGGCATCCGGGTGATGCATACTGGTCACGCTTTAACAACTCACTGACACAGGAAGCAGCAAGGTTACAGTCTCAGACACCGGGCTATCGTTTTGAGTGTTATTACGATTTAAACAAGAACGAATCAGCCAGTCTCAACCAGTTGCTCGAAGATGCAGCCAATCACACCCTTGCCGGGATCATTGAGATGCCCTTCTGCGATCATGTCCTTGAGCATCCAACCATCAAACACAGCGGCATTCCCATTCTCTATCTCTTTGGACCTGAGGATTCGGACCGTCTGCCATCGTTGACGACGGATCATCACAGTTTTCTGGTAGACAACGTGATGCCCAAGCTCATTGATATGGGCGCCCAGAACGTAGCAACCGTCAGTCTTGCAGACCATCCCAATCCCAACATGCTATCCCTGATCCAGAATGCCGGCCTGTATTCAAAACGTTCATGGATTCAATATGTCAGCCGCGATCACACGGAGACCATTCGCCGGATCGTCTGGTTGCTCTTTGACGAGGATGCCAATGTCCGTCCTGATAGTTTGCTCGTTCTCGATGACAACCTGCTTGAACATGTGATGATGGGCTTGGCCGACTGCAATCTCCAGGCAGGGCGCGATGTGTTTGTGTTTTCTCAAAACAACTGGCCATGTGACACACCACGGATGTGGCCGATTCAACGTTTCGGCGTCCATACCGGTCAACTACTCATCAGCGCCTGTCGTCTGATTGAAAAAATGCGCGACAACCAACCCATCGAACGGTATCAGAGCATGCCATCCTGGTTGGAGCAGGATATCCCACAATATCCGGGTTTTGATGATCCCTTGCCGGATCTGATTCATTACGAATTTTAAGCACCTTGCTCGGTATCACTACAGGCAACCACACAACGTACGTAAGGAGCATTGACATGTCATGTCAGACCCATCAGCATCGCGGCTTCACACTCATTGAGCTGTTGGTGGTAATCTCCATCATCTCGTTACTCATTGCCATCCTGCTCCCCGCATTGGGTAAGGCTCGCAAAGCTGCACAGACTGCCAACTGCATGTCCCGTCAGCGTCAAAGCGTGCAAATGCTCATGCAGTACAACATCGACTTTATGGACGGTGATACGTGGTTACCCGGTGTTGATAAATTTGATGGTGGTAGTCGCTACTGGTCCCAACGCATCATCCAGGCAGGCTATGTCAAAACCATCACGATTCTGCAGTGTCCCAGTTGGAACAATGAAAACACGGCAGGCGGTATCTACAAACCGGCTTTTGGTGTGCGTGAACGCCCCAACTGGAGCGTCGGTTCTTACACGCCTTATACCGTCGATCCCCCTGCCAGCAACTTCCCGGTCGGTGGTGATTCAATTGAAATCAAAACCAACTACGACACGGGTTACCCACAGAACGGTCGCCTTGATGGCAACCTGACACAAATCCATTTACGACATAACCAAAATGCCAACATCTTCTTCGGCGATGGCCATGTGACGACTATGAGTTACGAAGCCTTGCTCGATCTGTCGCCCAACTCCGCGATGTTTATGTTTCGCGCCCCGGTTTACTATCCGTAAATCAACACACCATCAACCACATCACCCAATTGGAAGAATGAACCAAGTATGAGCTTGATCATAAAAAAAACTGTCGTCTGCGTAAGTAGCTGTTTGATCCTGTTGATGAACTTCTCGACCGTCTGCCAGGCACAAACCCATGCCGGCGACTTGACGCGCCATGTGCTTGAACTGTTCCCACAAGGCCCAATCGGTGGCGGTCTCACACACTATGGCAATAACATTGCCAAAGGGATCAATCTTGATGGTCAACGCGGCATCCAATTTCAGCAGGTCCATGGCAAAGGTCACTGGATGGTGCGCTGGTTCCCCAATCACAATCCACTGAAGCTTTCGTCTTTGTCGACCACGGATCATCTCTCGATCCAAATCGTCTTGCGCTCTGAATCTGATGTGACCACCACGTTCAATGTGGACTGGAAAATGGATCAACGCAAACCCGGTCGTCTCATTGCAAGCAGCAAGGCCATCCCACTTAAAGCTGATCAATGGCAAACCATCGACATCCCCCTGCCCCCCGCTGAACCCGACAGCAACCTCAAAGGCCTGTTCATTCAAGCTCAACAAGAAGGCACTTACGATATCCGTAGCATTCACATCGTCGCTGCCAGTCCAATCCAACTCAATCCCATCGCGCGGGATGTCCTGCTAAACAATCCCCAGGCGAGTATCACTGGCAAAGTGTCTACAGGCATCAAACAAGTCCAACTCAACATACGAATGGACGAAGCAGATGGCGAGCATCTCGCTGTCACCCAAACGTTAACTGTCAGCAAAACAGGGCAGTTTCAATACACACTCAATGCCAACCAACTTAAAACAGGCAAACTCTATCACGTCCAATGTCAACCTGTCGGCGTGTCAGAAACCATCGTCAGCCAGCCTGTCTTTGCCTACTATCAATTCGTCGGCAAGCAACTTCCCCCCGTTCACGTTAAACATGGCAAACTCACGGTCAATGACAAACCCTTCGCATTCGTCGGCACCAATTACACCAAGTTCCAACTCGGGCTCTCCGTTCGCAGCGATTTTGAAATGCTCAACCGGCATCTGCTTGAACTCAATGACTGGGGTGTTCAAACCATTCGTATCCCCATTAATCTCGGTCTGATTCAAGTCGCGTCGGGCATCTTCCCCGATGACCCGCAGTGGAAAGAAATCATGCACCAACATCAACTGGACGCCCGCTTTTTCCAGGCGTTGGAATATTGCATCAACATGGCAGGTGAACTGGGCATTTACAGCATCATCGACTGGCATGGCTATGCCAACAACCCCTACCGTTATTTCCTGGGTGGCATGCCTTCGGATCGTGAAAAAGGCTTACCCGGCAAGGCCATCGCCTGGCTCGCTCCTGACGACAAAACGCGCGTCCCCTTTGAGTGGGCAAAGCCCCTTCATCGCAAAGCCTTGCTCGATTCGCATGACTGGATTACGCGATATTTCAAAGGCAATACCAACATCATGGGGATTGAAGTGCCCTTTAACGAACCGCATGATGCCTATGCCGCCGTCGAAGCCAATTGGCGTGAAATGACAGCGGCATGCAGCCGTGCGGTGAAGTTGGCTGATCCTGATCGTCTGACTTTTTTCATGGGTAGTTCCTACAGTCATGACAATGCCACCGCAGCAGGAACATGGCTCAAACCGGACATGGCGGATGGCAGTGGTAATCACTTTTACTTTGCCAATGGTCCCGTGGCACTGCGTCCTGAAGCGTCCAAACACAAACACCCCTGGCTGGTCCGGGATGTCGATCAGACATTTAAAATCGCATCCACCGCCGTCCTGCTTCCCTATGCCACGCAGGCCTATCCGCAGTACAACGGTGAAGACGGCAATCACGGGTTTGCAGACTTGCTGCCTGACATGCAACCTGGTGATGCGGCCAAGCAGATGATCGAAGCAGGTATGTTCCGAAACTGGGCCAGCGGTCAAGCCGGTTGGTTACTCTGGACGATGCATCAGACCAAGCATTTTAAAATGTTCCATGATGTGTATGCTCAGCTATTCAAGAAATTTTCCCCGCTTTACGCAGCAGGTCCAGTGGACTGGTCGCAAGCCGATTTACTTTTCATCCAGAATCCGGCAGCAGACAAAATTGCCAACGGTCACAACTTCAGTTGCGTCCCCATTGCCAACCTGATGCTTGATCTGCATCTTGATCCTGCACATTACATGACCGATGACCAATTCCTGAGTATCGGCGTGGCTCGTTATGCAAAAGGTCTGGAACAGGTGCAGGAAGGCGCCCGTGATCTGTCCTACAAGGCTGTCGTCCTGGACACACGCAACTGCGACCAACGTGTCATCAAGATGGTCAGCAAGATGAAAATCCCAACGCTCATCACCGATGACGTCAGTAAGGTGACCAAAGAACAGTTGGCCAAGTTCCTCGGTGATGCAGGCATCGCAACCGACACACAAACCCCCGAGAGTGTGCACTGGACCACCGGCCCGGAACATGTGGTGATTTATAACCATACTGGCAAGCCTGTCACCGCCAACGCCTTCCCCCGCGTTAAACGTGACAGTCAATTCAAACTTGTTACCGCAGATGGCAAAGCTGTCTTCACTGGCACCAGCAGTCAATTGCAAAGCGACGGCGTTGCTGTAAGCATCGAACCACGCACTGCGTTGATTCTGAAAATCCAGTAATACACAACATCGAATAACGCATCCGCACAACGGGCACCGGATTCACATCCGGTGCTCTTTTTTTGTGAGATAATGGCTATTGCATTTTTCACTCAAGTGTCGCGTCGAGGGGTGACGCGTGCGCTGTCAACTCGCGACTATTGAATTGGTTTTTCATTAAAGACGCACACAGACATGATCGCGTCAGACGCTGCATTTGAGTGAAAAATGCACTAAAAACACCGGTATTTGTGTGGCAAATAACACGCTCTGTCATTCCCGCGCAGGCGGGAATCCAGTGGCATGCAGTTGAAGCTTGCAGATTCCACTAGACTCCCGCCTGCGCGGGAGTGACGAATAAAAACAAGTGCTTCGGAAAAATGTATGAGCCTTAAAACGTCACAGCGACATGTTCGATGAGTGTGCCTTTGGCCAGTTCACGGTCGTTACCCTCAGCATCATGGTAGACGACTTTGAGACCGTCGGTGTAGACGTAGCTACCATCGGAGCAGACGTCGAAACTCAGAACGCGATCCTGTAAAACGGTCTGATTACCAGAAGCATCCTGCTTGACCAACTCCCAATCCTTGGGGGCAAGAACGGAGGCGGTGTCGCGTTTGGCTTTGTCTTCCTGTTGCATTTCAAGGAGTCGGCCGGCAACGAGCATCCGTCGGACATCCGGGCCTTTCTTGCGGAGTCCGCCTGCTGCACTGAGATGTTTGCCGGTGACGAAATGGCTGATGGTGTCGAGCAACCAGTACAGTGTCACACACAGACGAACGGGAAAGAGCAGGATGTCCTTGAGGATTTGCCAGGGTGAAATGCGTGTGCGGTTATCGATGGATTTGTAGGGTCGACGGATGAAATAGAGTGTGCCATCGGAGAGCATTCTCGGGTGGAAGCAGTCGTACCCGTCCTCTTCGACGAGGGTTTCGAGTTTGTTTTCATCCATGTCGATGGACTTGATGGCATAGGGACTCATGTCCACGGGGAAGCCATGTTCGTCACGCGCGATGCCTGCAGATTGGTAGACGAAAGTCCGGCCTTTACCCCGGACCCAACGCGGTGCATCATCGTAGGAGTCGCCTTCGGTGCACTCTGCCATCTTCCCACCTGAAGCGCGCATGGTGACGAGGTTGGCTGAGCCGTCTTCGTAACCGATGCTGCAGACTGCAAGGTCTTCATCGGGATGGACCGCCATTTGTCGGATCTGGAGATTTTGTTTGTGCGCGATACGGTCTTCGGAATCGGACTTGAGGTTGTAGCGGAAGACCCCGCCGATGGTCTGAGTGTTCAATGCGTAGAAAATCTCGCCGGACTGCTGGCCGATGCACACAGCGGAGATATTTTCCATGCGCGTGTTGCCCGCCAACGCCGCACCACGGACCTGTGCGATGGCCTGCCAATCCTGCTGGGCGGTGACGTTCCACATCATGCCCTGGCTTTTCCAACTTGAGCGTTGATTGTCACGATTGCGACGATCAAGCAACTCCTGGAGGAAGTGGCTTTGGATGAGTTTGACATCTTTCCCGGAAGGTTTGTGATAAAGCTTACCTTCGGCCAGATACGCTATTTCAGGATCAGGCGTAGACATGGTTGAGATTATAGCGTTGATTGATGCGATGGTGTTTTGGGTTTGCTACAGATTTACATCTGGCCGTGTTCAAGACAATGTAACCACAGATGAACACAGATAAAGACAGCGTTGATTAACAGACTGGAGGTATTGCCTGTCCTTGAAATCAATCACAGTGTAGACACAAAAAAACACAGACACTCCCTATTGGAAACATCTGTGTTTATCTGTGTTCATCTGTGGTTAACTGTCTTTAAACCAACAATCGAGATGATTCATTACAGTTGAACTTCCTTGCCCGTCTTGGCGGACTCGTAAATCGCGCCGAGGATTTGGATCATGTGTACGCCGTCCTGTGGGACGAACATGGGTTTGTCGCGGCCCATGAGGACGTCAACCCAGTGATCCAGGTACAGGCCATGCACGGCCCAGATGTCGCTGCGAATCTGGGGATGGATATCGCAGAGCGTGCCTTCGATTTCGGTGAACAATTTGAGCGGTTGGCTGGAGTCCAGACAGGCGCCGGACTTTTCGCCACGCAGTTCGACGAAGTTCTTTTCCTGTTCAATGTTGCTTGCCCAGGAGAACTCGATTTGCAGGGACGCCCCGTTATCAAAACGGACAAAGCCCATGGCGAGGTCTTCGACATCAAATGTGCCATCGTCTTTGGCGCGGCCGAACTGACTGTGTGCCGAATCGCCTGCAACGTCGGAGTTGGCAAACTTGCAGTAGGTCGAACCGGAGACGGCCACGGGACGGGGGTTACCCATCAACCAGATGGCCAGGTCGATCATGTGGACCCCCAGGTCGATGAGCGGGCCACCGCCGGAAAGTTCTTTGGTGGTGAACCAACCGCCCTTGCCGGGGATACCACGACGACGAATCCAACCGACGCGGCCGGCATAGATGTCACCCATGTTGCCCGCAGCGATGTACTTCTTGAGGAACTGGGAATCGGGACGCATGCGGTTGTTGCGCATGACCATCAGGGTCTTGCCACTGGCCTTGGCGGCGTCAGCCATCCGCTGGGCTTCCTTGGGACTCACCGCGTCGGGCTTTTCGCACATGACATGCTTACCCGCTTCCAAAGCGGCGATGGCAATCTCACTGTGGAACTTGTTGGGTGTGCAGATGTCAACCGCATCGACGGACTTCATCTTGAGAATGTCTTTGTAGTTTTTACAAGTTTTATCGACACCATATTCCTTGCCCAACGCCTTGGCCTTGGATTCCTCGATATCGCAGAACGCAACGAGCTTGACATCAGCATTTTCACTGAGCGGTTTGACGTGAACTGCTTTGAAGATGTTACCCGTGCCGATGGCAGCAACGCTCAGTTGCTTGGGGGCGGACTTCTTCTTTGACGTTGACTTCTTCTTGGAAGTGGGCTTCTTGACGGACTTTTTACTGGATTTAGCCATGGGAATAACCTTTAAAAATCGGATTGGGTCAAAGTCTACGTCCATGTGAATCGGACTGCAAGGTCAGATGAGGTATGATACTCAATATGAACGCCAGCAAGCTGCAATCCGATGAAAAGTCTGTCGAGACAAAGTCCGATTCGCCGCGTCAACCGACACGTCATCCCACGCATCGCCCGCTGTTGGTGGACCTGATCGGTGTGATCGCCGGGATTCTCATGTTCCTGTCAGTCGGACTGTGGTTTACCAGGCTCTACGCCCCCAACAGCCAGATGCTCGAATTGAGCAACCTGGTCCATCGCTGCTTTGGACTCTTTGCCAGCTTGTGGTTGGTTTTGTATGTCACATGGTTTGTAACCTCAAGCAAACAGCGTCAAAAGAATCTCCAATCGCATCGTCAACAGGCCAACGACAATTACCAGTTGGGGCAGGTTCGTAAAGAGATTGATTCGAGACGATAATGGCCGACTTAGCAATCGTCGTACCCGCTATCTCCCGAGAGGTCGACAAATGAAGTACTTTGTCCTTTACCTGAGTTTATTATTTTGCATTGCCAATCCCATGTCTTCAGTACAAGCCCAAACCGATGATTCGTCGCTGAACCTACCCCAGACTTTGCCTGCTCATCCGAGACTGATGCTCACGCCTTCGGTCAAAGCGCGCGTTGCCAAACTTCTTGAAACGGACGCCAAGGCGCAGCAGTTTTTTCAGCGGATTCACGAAGGTGCCAAGCTCATCGCCAAGACGCCCCCCATCGTGCGCAAGCTTGAAGGGGATAAGCGCAGCCGCATGCTCGACACAGCCCGTCTTGCGTTGCATAACATTGTCACCATGGGGCTCTCACATGCCTTTGCACCCGATGATGCCATGCGCGATCGCATCATCGCGGAGATGCTCAGTGCGGTGGCCTTTGTCGATTGGCATCCGAGTCATTTTCTGGACACCTCGGAAATGACGCTGGCGGTTTCGCTGGGTTATGACTGGTTGTATGACGAATTGACTGAAGAACAACGCCAGACCATCCGTGACGGTATCATCCGCATGGGATTGGAAGCAGCACAGACCAACAAAGGCGGTTTGACCTGGGATAACAACTGGAATCAGGTTCGGCACGGCTCACTCTCGGCCGGTGCCCTGGCAGTCTATGAAGACGCGCCGGAACTGGCGACGCAAATCCTCCAGCAAGCCAAAGACAATTACCAAAACGCGCTGCATGTCTATCACGGTGATGGTGTCTACCCGGAAGGTCCGGTTTACTGGCACTATGGAACAAGCTTTTCATGGGTGATGGCAGCCTGCCTGAACTCCGCATTGGGTGATGACTGGGGCATTCTCAATTCACCGGGGTTTGCTGAGAGTTTTGAGTACATCAAACAGGTGACCACCCCCACCGGACTGCTGTTTAACTATGCGGACTGTAACCGGGGGCCGATCGATCAGCCGATCCACATCTGGGCTGGCGTGATGCTTGATCGCCCCGACTACATCCAGTTCGGCATCGACAGCATGTCCCGCTACTTCAAACATATTCGTAAACGTGGCCCGCGTCTTACTCCCTTAGCCCTACTCTGGTATCACCCCACGGGTGATCTTTTGCCGACGCATGGTCCGAGTTGCTATGTCGGGGAAGGTGAGAAGGTCAAAATTGCCACCCTCCGATCCGCATGGGACGATCCCAAGGCCAGCTTCGTCGGCATCAAGGGCGGTCACATTCGCGTCAATCACGGGCACATGGATATCGGCTCGTTCATCATCGAAGCCGATGGCGTCCGATGGGCTGAAGACTTGGGCATGGAAAAGGAAATCTATGACCGCAAGGACAGTTGGGGAACCGATCAGAATGCCCACCGTTGGACATTCCTTCGTGCCAACAACATGGGGCACAACACGCTGACACTCGGTGGCAAACTCCAGGATGTCGATGGCATGAATCCCATCATTGCCCACGGTCAGAATGATGCCATGCAATTTGCGGTCCTTGATATGTCCAATGCGTATCATGGGCAGGCTGCATCACTCCAACGCGGCATTGCCATCCTCACTGACAAGTCCATGATCGTACAGGATGACTGGACGCAGATGACAGCGGACAACGATCTGCTTTGGACCATGTTTACCATGGCAGACGACATCCAGCTCTCGGACGATAAACAACTCGCCACCCTCACCGAACATAGCAAGACGATGCACGTGTCGATTCGCCAGGGTGTCAATGCGACGTTCGAGGTCCGCGACGCGTCCCCTGCGACTGAGGCAGAAGACCCCAACAAGGGTTACCAACGACTGCTCATCCGCATCACTGCTCCTCAAGCCAACGGCTCGTTGATCGTGCATTTTGTCCCCGGCAGTGTCGACTCGACGACGCCCCCAAAGCCCCTGAAAATCGACCAATGGCAAACTTCAAACGCCCCGTAATCTGACATCCCCAACACATGGCAAAATGGCTTGACGTGGTTTCTTGACCGCGTTGACATGGCTCTGCTCAAATCCTTTGCAGACCTCAATTCAGCAAGACCATTTCTCACGCCAAGCCCGCAAAGTCGCAAAGAAAAGCTCGCAATTAATCACTTGGCGGCTCTGCGTCTTGAGCGAAGCGGGCGTGAGGATGGTTTGAGCCAAGGGGTTCTAAAGAGCCTGTTGGAATCGATACAACGCACCTTTAAATGTATGGACATTTAAGCCCATCTCAGGTATCCATTGTCTTTTTCCTGAACATTGCAGCCAAAGCTTTAAAATGTTATTAATATATAAAAATTAACACTTTAAACAAATAAAAACACACCTATCGCCCTCACAATTGTACATCTCCAATCGTCAAATATGTACAAAATGTTTGACTCATTTCAAGGCGACTCATAGAACTAGCCAGAAGGTTTACAGCAAATGGCAACGACCCAATCACAAAGCAAAATCACCGTGATGACGCCTTCGTCGGATCAACGACGCAGCGGGCCCTTGCATAAGTGGCTTGCCAGCGAAATCCGCAATCATGTCCGCGAGCACAATCTCGGGCCGGGCACACCGTTGGAACCGGAAGTGGAGATTGCAGAACGATACCAGGTCAGCCGTGGCACAGTTCGTCAGGCGATGGCAACACTCGTCCACGAAGGTCTCATCGATCGCATTGCCGGTCGCGGTTCGTTTATCCGTGATCAACAAGCTGTGCCTTCCAATGCCGAATCCAAACCCAACTGGGCGGGAATCACCGCCAAGACCCATCGCATTCGGGTGTTGGCTGATTGCCCACATCAACCCCACCCCGGACACATCGTGCTGACCCAGAGCATTGACGGGCTGGGGCAATTTGCCAGCCAAACCAATGGCAGTATCAAACTCACCTTTGAATACCATGGCGTCAGTCACGTCAACGATCCGGCAGCACACGCATTCATGAAACAGGATGACTGTGAAGGCATGATCATTCTCCCGGTGACACAGGAGTGTGTTCAGTTCGTCAACGAAATGGGCAAACCTGACAAACCCACCGCGGTGCTCTATCGCCGGGTCACCAATCCACATGTCCATCGTTTTGCATTGGACAACGCGGCAGGTGCCTATCAGGCGACCGACTATCTGCTGCGACAAGGACACCGTCGCATCGGCATGTTGATTCTGACATGGCCTCTGGCTTGGCCCAGTACACTCAAGCGTTTGGATGGTTACCGTCAGGCGATGCGCGAAGCCGGGTGCGAAAGTCCTTCGCTTGTTGCCATGGCCAATGATGCCAAGAACATGACCGAAATCAAAACCGCCTGTCGCCAGCTGCTGGGACAAGACAATCCCCCCACTGCGATTCTGGTCAACAACTACAACAACCTTCGACCGACCCTTGAGACGATGGCAGAAATGAACCTGCGTGTGGGGGAGGATGTCTCGCTGATCTGTATCGATGAATCCGAACTGGCGATGAATCACGATCCGCAGATCAGCGTCGTCCACATGCCCCTTGCACACAATGCCATCCGGGCGATGAATCATCTGTACCATGCCATACTCAATGACCAACCCCCGGGGCCTGAAGTGATGACGTATCCCGAATTACGCCTGCGTCAATCATGCTCCCCGATTCAGACACTTGATCAACTCAAATGACATTTGCCCAAAGGATACAAAGGATGTCACACCGCACAAAACAAGCCGCGTTCACACTCATCGAATTACTCGTGGTCATCTCGATCATCTCACTGTTGATCAGCATCCTGTTACCAGCGTTGGGCGCAGCAAGACAAGCTGCCCAATCCACCAAGTGCCTTTCCAACCTCAAACAGATCGGCACCATGCATGTCATGTATGACGGGGACACAGGTACTTTACCGATTGCTGCAGAATACAGTTCGACACTAAGCAAGATGTACAAGGGCTGGAACTGGCGTTACTACACCCAGAAGTACACCCAATCCTACGGCGTCTTTGATTGCCCCTCGATCAACAATGCCACCGGTGTGAACCAACTCTTGGAAAACACTGATCAATATGCCACCGAAAGTGGTAGTCAATGGTCTCGGTGGGCGTACTGTGAGTATGGTGTCTCGGTTAACAATCTCTTTGGCAGCTACCGTTACTCCACAACCGGTGGTGGAAATGCCAATTCACCCTTTACCGACTCATTCAATCCCGCACGTCTTGCAGACCTGCAGCGCCCCTCGAAGATCTTCAGCACCATGGATACCGAAGTGTTCGAAGCCATCGAACCGCGTGGCTCTTACACTGTCACCGACTGGCGTGCTGCTCCCGTGACATATGGCGACATCATTCCCGGCGCCCGTCATGCCAGCGCGGTCAATGTCTCCTGGGCCGACGGCCATGCAAGCCCCATGAAAGTGGGCGATGTCACCGATCCCTACAACACCGGCATGTCCAGCAACACCGTCACCGTCGATGGCATGAACTACTGGAACCGTTACAACTGATTTACGCATCTTGCCCCGCGTCATAACAAAGTATCCCAATCATGAAAATCAATCTCCCTATCATGCTGATCAGCCTGTTGCTGATCATGGCAGGTCTGTTGCACGCACAATCGCGGCAACAACCCTCCCCCCAGCCGCAAAAGCTCATCACGCAAACGCTGCCACCCCATCCGCGTTTGATGCTCACGACGGACGTCAAGCAACGCGTTGCCAAGGTGATCGCAACCGACCCATGGGGACAACGTTTTTTCAAGCGCATCAAGCTCGGCGCTTATGCGGTACGCGACTTGCCGGTCATCCAACGCAAACTCGTCGGTAACAACTTCAAACGCATGCTCGGCACTTCGCGTGATGCAATGCATAACATCTTTACCATGGGTCTTGCCAACACCTTCCAACCCGACAAACAATTGCGCGATCGCATGGTCCAGGAAATGATCAGCATTGCCAACTTCGAAGACTGGCATCCAAAACATTTTCTGGATACCGCGGAAATGACCATGACCATGGCAGTTGGTTATGACTGGCTGTATCACGAAATGACCGAAGACGAACGTCAAATCGTCCGAGACGCCATCATCAACCATGGACTTAAAGCGGCCCTCAAATACAAGGGTGGCCTCAACTCCAACAACAACTGGAACCAGATCCGACACGGCTCATTGCTTGCGGGCGCTCTGGCAGTCTACGAACATCAACCGGAACTCGCAGAGGAAATTCTCCAACAGGCTCACCAATACTACCAATGTGCCTTGGCTTCGTATGAGGGTGGCATCTACCCCGAAGGGCCAAGCTATTGGGGCTATGGTACAAGCTTCTCATTCCTCATGTCCGCCTGCCTCAAATCCGCAACCGGTGATGACTGGGGTATCACGCAAAGCCCCGGTTTTTACGAGAGTTTTGACTTTGTTCTCCAAACCACGGCCCCGAGCAAAAGGCTTTTTAACTTCGCGGATTGTTCCGAAGGGCCGATGCATCTGCCAATTCACATGTGGGCTGGCGATGTCTACAACCGACCGGACTTCACAACGGTGAGCATGGCAAGTTTCTACCGTTATCTTGATCGCGTGGACACCACCAGCTTCCGCATCAATCCCTTGGCACTGCTCTGGTATCACCCCATCACCGATGCCAAAGCAGCAACACCTCCCACGCTCTATGTCGGTCAAGGTAAGAAAGTCCACCTGGCAACCATGCGTAGCAGTTGGGATGACAACGCCAGCTTCATCGGCATCAAGGCAGGCGAAATCCGAGTCAATCACGGGCATATGGATATCGGCTCATTCATCATCGAAGCTGACGGCGTCCGCTGGGCAACCGACCTGGGCGCTGAACGCAAAATCTATGACGGGCGCGATGCCTGGTCAACGGCACAGGACAGTAAACGCTGGTCCTACTTCCGCGTCAATAACTTCAGTCACAACACGCTGACACTTGGCAATCACATTCAAAACGTCTCAGGTGAAAACAACGTCATTGCCAGTAAACAGGATGCCTCAGGCAGCTTCGCGGTCATTAACATGTCCAACGCGTATGACGGTCAAGCCAAACAAATCCATCGGGGTATCACCGTGCTTCCTGATAAATCCATGCTGGTCCAGGATGACTATCAAGGCATTGATCCGACGATGGACCTGCGTTGGAACATGATGACACAAACGCGCATCAGCATCGCAGAGGATGGCCAATCAGCATCACTTGAACGTGGCGGTCAGACCATGCAGGTGAAGCTTCTGCAACCTGCCAAGGCGCGATTCATCATCACAGATGCAACCCCGCCGACCAAGGATGAAAATCCCAACCAAGGCTATCAACGGCTATCCGTCATCCTCCCCGCACCGGTCTCCGACGGATCATTGACGGTGCAGTTTATTCCCGGTTTGACCCAATCACCCCATGCACCCGCTCTGAAATCTCTTTCGGTTTGGTGTGAGTAAAAAGCCTGCAATTCAAGTATCAAAGTGAACTGACCCATGAGTATTGAAGTCGTTACCATTATCGTCTACCTGCTGTTGATGCTTGTCATTGGCGTGGTTGTCCAACGTATGAACAAGGACGTCAGCGACTACTTCCGTAACGGATGTCGCGGCCAATGGTGGCTTGTTGGTGCCAGCGCGTTTATGACCATGTTCAGTGCCTGGACATTCACTGGTGCTGCAGGTGTCGCCTTTACTGCGGGATGGAGTGCGATGATTATTTTCATTGCCAACTTCGTCGGCTTCATGCTCAACTTCATGTTCCTTGCGCCCTGGTTTCGACAACTGCGAGCGACCACCGCGCCGGAAGTCATTCGCGATCGCTTCGGGATCACGACACAGCAATTCTATGCATGGGCTTCGATTCCGACGGGTTTGTTTTACGCGTCATTGCATCTGTATGGGCTTGCGATTTTCAGTTCATCGGTGTTTGGCCTGCCGATCAACGCGGTGATCATCGGTGTCGGGTTGGTGGTGTTGATTTATGCAACCACCGGCGGGAGTTGGGCGGTGATGAGTTCGGACTTTCTGCAGTTTTTGATTCTCATGCCGATGACACTTCTACTTGCATTTCTTGCCATCAAAGCTTGCGGTGGGATTGACGGCTTTTTCGATTTGGTTAAGCAAAAGCAACTCACCACCGAGTTCCAGATCATTAACAGCCCCGAGCAATTCTCCGGCGAGAAGTTCTCCATGCTCTGGGCGATTGCCATCAGCACCCAACTGATCTTCGGTGCCAACACACTTAACTCCGCCCCCCGTTATTTCGCGGTTAAAGACGGACGTGAAGCCCGCAAGGCCGCTTTGCTTGCAGCGATCATGATGTTGCTGGGTTCGGTGATCTGGTTCATCCCGCCGATGGTTGGGCGATTGCTTTTTGAAGACCAGATCAACGCGGTCGACATCACCACCCCCGCCGAAGCAGCCTATGCGATCACGAGCATGAAGCTGCTCCCCGTGGGGATGACAGGCTTGATGGTGGTTGCGATGTTCTCAGCAACGATGAGTTCGATGGACAGTGGTTTGAATCGTAATGCCGCCATTTTCACCAAGGACATTTACCCGGCATGGTGCAGTCTCCGGGGCAAAAAACCACTGGAAGACAAGGCACTTTTGCGTCTTGGCCAAGGGTACTCCATGATCATGGGTGTGGTGATCATCTGTCTTGCCAGTTACTTTGCCAACGTCACCACGGACGGCATTTTTGTGATCATGAACAACATCGGTGCGCTGCTTGGCATCCCCATGGCCGTCCCGACCATGCTTGCGATCTTCATCCGGCGTGCCCCCTGGTGGAGTGCCATTTTCTCTGCCTGTTGTTCCCTGTGTGTTTCAGCGTACAGCTTGATGCTTGAAGAACCGATGCTCTTTCATGTGAAGGTCTTCACCATCCTGGGTGTGGGTTGCGTGGCTTTCCTGCTGACCCTGCCCTTCTGGTCAACAAGCAGTCCGGCATACCGTGAGAAGGTCACTGCGTTCTTCAAGAAGATGCACACCCCCATCGACTTTGAAAAAGAAATCGGCCAAGCTAACGATTCGACCCAGCTTCGGATTGTGGGCATGTTCGCACTGATCATCGGCATCCTGATTCACCTGCTGTGCTTTGTCCCCAATCCCATGAGCGATCGGCTGGGGATCGTGTTCGTCGGTATGACGCTGGTGGCTATCGGCAGCCTGATGATCATGGTCGGCAAAAAACTCGACCGACAGAACAAGCGACAAATCAATCACGCAGCAAGCGATAATGACGCGGCGTCTGATTCGTCTCACGCTTAAAAACACGGTGAAAATGTCGCAGGTCTTCAAAGCCACTGCGTGAGGCAATCTCGCGCAAATCCATCTCCGTATGCCGTAACAACCCCATGGCGGTACGTAATCTTGCTTCCAATAAAAGTTGTTGGAAGGACCGCCCGAAAGTCTCACGGACCACATGACTGGTGCGACTTTCGGTGAGTCCCAGGAGTTCAGCAAGGTCCGTCAAATAGAGTGTCGACTGCGTGTGTCGCTGAAGGATGAAAGTCTGAATGATGATCCGCCGTTGTGCAGTGCTTGCGTCATGGGCCATGTGTGGCAAGTTGAAATTCTTCAGCTCAGCCAACCAATCTTTGAGACGCGTAGCCAACTGATGCAGATGCTCAAAGATCAACACCGATTCATCATCATCCACCGTCGGCAAATCGGTCTGCCCCCAAACCGGTAAACGCGTCGGTCGGATGGCAACTTTCAAATCACTGGCAGGCAAACGTATCCCCGCAAAGAGAACCACCTGCAACGCATTCTCCGTCATCACCGGCACAACCCATTCAACATAACCGGCATGACAGATATGCACTCGCCCCTGCGGCTTTTCAATGAGTTGCTCTTGTAATTTCACACCCTCAAACGCCAGACACTTGCTGCCCTTCGGCGAATACTTCACAGCATTGCACTGCGGGATGTCATGACGAAAACGCTGAGGTGGCAAGAACGGCCAAAGTCTTCCTGTCAGATCATGAACCGTCACACGTAACCGGTGAAGCCGGTCAAACACCTCAATGGCATGATGCGGTATCTCAAAAAAGTCCATCGACACATGATAGCAGAATAAGCCACTTTTTCAGCATCTCAAGCCACGTATTGATTTTTCTCAGAGCCTACACTGATACTCATGAAAACCTATGAATTCAAACGTCAAATCGCGATCGACAAAACTTATGACCTTGTTGTCTGTGGTGGAGGTCCATCTGGTTGCTCAGCAGCAATCGCCGCAGGACGGTTGGGCGCCAAAGTTCTGCTCATTGATGCTGTCGGCTGTTTGGGGGGGATGGGCAGCAGCGGTCTTGTCACCGCGTTTGATCCCATGGCAAACGGTGAAGTCGGTTTGGTACGCGGTATCATGGGTGAGATTGTTCAGCGTGTCCACGACCGAGGCTTCACCGGCCCGCACGTCACGCCGGAGTTCTGGGGCAAAAAGTATCATTGCTGGACACCATTTAATGCTGAGGGTTACAAACTGATTCTCGATGAAATGTGTGCGGATGCAGGTGTTGAAGTGCGCTTCTTCACGCGCGTGATTGATGTCGATGCTGCCAACAAAACCGTCAACGGGATCATCATCAACAACATCGAAGGTCATCAATATATCCCAGCCAGAATGTTCATTGATGCAACAGGTGATGCGGTCCTTACCGATCTATGCGGCGCAGCATGTCGTGAAGCAGGACGGGACACGCCCAACATCATGCCCCCGACACTCTGTTCGGTGATGAGCCATATCGACTGGTCACGTGCACAAAGAGACCAGACTCATACCGGTGCTTCGGATCAGCAAGAATATTTAAACCAAGCCATCGACGACGGTTTCTTTTCACACACCGATCGACACATGCCCGGGCTGTTTAAAATCAGTCCAACCATGGCAGCACTCAATGCCGGTCACGTGTTCAAAATGAATGCGCTGAACTGTCGAAGCCTGTCCGATGGCATGGTCCGCGGTCGCCAATTGGCTCAGGAATATCTGGCGTTTTATCGCAAGTATGTCCCTGGCTGTGAGAAGATGGAACATGCAACGACCGCCAATCTCATGGGTGTGCGCGAGTCACGGCGAATTGTCGGCGAATATGAACTGAACATCCATGACTACCTGGCAAGGCGACAATTCCCGGATCAGATCGGTGTGTTCAACAAGGCGGTTGACATTCATGTGTACGACGACTCCCCGGAAGAATATGCCCGTTTTTGTGAGGAATATCAGGATCGAGGAAGACTACACCCCGGTGAATGTTTCGGGATTCCGTATGGCATTCTGGTCCCCAAAGGTTGGCAGAATCTCTGGACGGCTGGACGGTGTGCCAGCAGTGATGTCCAGGTGCATGGCTCGATTCGTGTTCAACCGGCAGCGAGCATGATGGGTCAGGCTGCGGGGACCGCTGCTGTGCAATGTCTGCGGACTGGGCAGGTCGCCTGTGACCTGAATACCGCCCAACTCATCGAGCAGTTGCGCAGGGGTGATGCCTACCTGCCACAGTCGGATTTATCGCAAACCATGACACGCTGCTGATTCAACTCACCATCACGATCAAGGCACAGTCAACTCATACACCATGACAGCCTGTTGGCCGTGTTGGGTATTCAGTTGCATGTTGATCTGTTTGCCGTCGCTATTGAACTCAACTGTTGAAAGACGCTTCCCACTACAGTCCAGCGCATAAGCCTTGAACTGTGAGGCGTTCTGGTTTTCAAAGCTCAATGCGACATGGCTGTCCCGAGCAAGCAACGGCAGGGAACCGACCTGTTTGAGGAGTTGACGTTTGTCGGTGGCAAAGACACTGCCGGTGTTCTGCACATCTGAAAGATGCAGGATCAAGACGCGTTTACTTTGCTCAAGGGGCTTCTCATCAGCAGACGCAAGATAAATGACGACGGGCAAATCGTCCTTGTTTTCAAGGGTTATTTTGCCGAACTGGTCTTTGCTTTTAGGTTTGAGAATGGCACATGTCAGATGTGATGTCTGAATGGACATTTTGCCAACCCAGTTGTGTAAGGCAATCTCACCAGTCTGCGAAAGGTAGTTACCTTTGCGCGTATCGACCTGACTTTCACCCAGGGCTTTTTTGATGTCCGTGTGATTCTCCAGGAAATTCTGTCGTGCGATGCCGACACTGCCGTCGGTGGAGACGATGGCATCGACCTTGGGCGTGTTGGCTTTGTCACGGGCATCGTAGCTGCCAATCTGCACCGCCATGCCGAGTTTGGTGAAGCTGCTATCAAACTGTCCATGATTCCATGAGCCACTCTTGGGATTTTTCAGATCGGTTTCGGTGACCGCATAGGCAAGGCGACTTGATGCAGGTGCGACGAGGTTCCGACGGAAGCAGTCGATAATGATGCGTTCGGAAAGCCACATGATCGGATCCTTGGCCGTGTCGAAACGGTGCATGGGTTGGTTGCCGAGAATCGCTTTATCCTTATGTGCATAAGCAAAGCGATACATGGCGTCCCAATCCTGCAAAGCTGCGAGTCCGCCCATCACCGGGCCAGCTTCAGCACGATAGCGATTGGGGAAGGTGAAGTTGTATTCGGTAACCATGAACGGTTTGCCGAAGATGCGTGATCCCATGATGGTGCGCGGGACAGGATAGGTTTCACTCATGCCGGTGGTGTTACGATATTTTTCGGGCAAACCCCAACTGCCACGGGGGAATTGGGGATGATCCCAATAGCCATGATTGTCCACGACATCCATGGCCTCACGGGTGGGGGTGACGTGGTACTGACCGAGCATGTTGGCATCGGTGAGATAGGCTTGACATCCCAGATCGCGGACGACCTTTTGACATTTGAGAAACGTCTGTAATTGGATATCCGCATCAAACTGCGTCCGCCATGCTTTGCGATCATCTCCAGCAACATTGGTTTTACCCTTATTTTTCAGGTATTTTTCAAATGCCGCGTCGACTTGTTGCTTGACCAATTGGTTGCTTCGACGATAATTCTGCGGCGCATTATTTTCATTGGTCATGCAAAGCGCAAAAAGTGCTGGATCATCTTTCCATGCGATGCCGGTGTAGGGATTGACGTGATTGAGCAGATTGGTGGAAAACGTTACCCAATTTTTAAAAGCATCATCATTGACCATCATCAGTACTTTGAAACTGGCGGGGTCCAATTTTTCAAAACCGGGAATTTCATTAGGTGCAAAGATGCGCGAAACGAACAGGTCGATGGTGATGTACATGCCCTGCTGTTTCATCTCGTAAAACAGTTCATCAAGGCGATCCATGTTTTCATCGAGCTTGGTGGAGTCACCGGATTCATGGTCGGTGATTTCGCGGTCAAAGTGATGAAAGCGAACGGTGTTGTAACCCATCATGCGGAAGGTCTTGGCCAACTGCTTGCACTGATCCGAAGGCAGGATGTTGGCAGAGAAGCACAGATTATTGCCATACAGTCGGATGCGTTGGTCGTTGTCTTGCGTTGCAAAGTGCCCCTCTTTGTTGATGACAATGCGACCGTGTTTACCAGCTGGCGCATCGACGGTGTGCGACAAGTCAAGCACGCTACCTGCCTGGATTTCAGGCGTAAAAGTCAGTGGCGTCCAACCTTTGCCCTGCTCCACGGTTTCGGATACCGCATCGCGGACACCTGCAAATGAGAATTGAGCGATAGCCATGCAGAGACACAGGCCAAGGGACATACACAATGATCGATGCATCATAGACTCCATGATGTTGATTGGTTAGAGATTGAAAAAAATGACGACGTTGGGTCTCGCGTTTGTTGGATCAGTCTTCCTTGAACAGTTGCCCACCGATGAGTGACCAACTGGCATTATTGGGATTGGTACCCTTGTAAAGATCAAACTCATCGACACCTTTGTAGGTTGCGCCATGCCCATCGACGAATGCCACGTTGTGTGTTTCCTGATGCCAGGTCACCGGGCCTTCGTTGATATTGTCCATCGCAAACTTGCCAAGGATATTGTTATTGGCTTTCCATTGATCGGGATGCTCACCAATGAGGCCGAGTTTGCCGGGGGTGAGCACTTCACTGACGCGACTTGGGTCCTGGAGATAAACGGGGTTGGTGGCAACGGTATTGATACTGACCATGACTTGACGGTTAACGGTGTAGCCGCGGTAGACGCTATAGGAACCGACATCAAAATACGCACCATCAGGGAAGTCCGGGCAACCGAAGACTTCACTGCGGCCGCGCTGATCATTGGTTGCCAGGTTCATGTTGTAGTTTTGCCCCAGATACAGGGTTTCAAGCCGATTACGCCATGTGATTTTGGTCCCCGAAAAGCTGCCGGAGTATGTCAGACCGATTGGGAAATACTCTTTAAAATCCGTGCAATACGCACTGGTCACCAAACCAAGTTGGCGTTGGTTATTCATGCATGCCATCTGACGAGCACGGGCCCGGGCTGCTCCCAAAGCAGGCAGAAGAATCGAAATCAGCAGGCTGATGATGGAGATCACCACCAGCAATTCGATGAGTGTGAATGCATGCTTGAAATGAACAGTTCGATCTATACCAGAGGATTGATTGATCATGCCATCTGCTCCGCGATTGAATAAGGCAACTGAAAAGTGATTACCTGAAGTGTCACAACAAAAAGTCAATTCGTGGGCCAAACGAGTTTATCGAATGCCACAACTCGATTGCCCACGGCCTGATACTCATTTACGTTATTAAAATCTGCAGATGAGTCAGCATACAGTGCATTCACACCTTGGGGATGAACATACGACGTGGCTGTGTAATTCACCGAATCCACTGCAATCGCCACTCCGCCTGGCATGTCTGCGATTCGGCGGTAGCGACTCTTGTAATAGCGTGGATCACTACCCAGTGATGTGTATTGACTCGTTGACAGATACCAGTAGTCGGCCCAGAATTTTGCATCACCACTGCTACTGTGCATGCCATAGGTATTGTCGACCGGACAATCGAAAACGGCATGTCTTTTTGCACCAATGATCGTTTGGTTTCCTGTCGGGTGACCGAGATATCCAGCGGCTTGCAAGCACCCTAAATTCGTCGCACGTTCAGGTCCAGGATTCGTGCCATATCGCCAGAGATATCGACCATCCTGATTGCCACTGGCATGATCCAGATATCGTGGATACGGCCCCCAATCATGATGATCCGTGGCATAGGCCATCACCGACATCCCGATCTGTTTGAGTTGCGAAAGACACTTGACCGCTTTCGCTTGCTGACGCGTTGCATGTAACGCCGGAAGCAGAATGGCAATGAGCATCGCAATGATGGAAACAACCACCAGCAATTCGATGAGCGTAAAACCACTACGCTTTGATTGCAATGGGATGATACACCTGTGTGTACTCATGTTTATCTCCTTCATGAAGCCGTTGATCCAAAAGATCGACCGCCATTTCAGCAATCTGCTTGACATCCAACTGCACGGTCCAATTCCCCCAAAGCTGACGATTCCCGTCACAGCCAATAACCTTGACGCGTTTGCCCATCTCCGGTTCGTTGGCATGCATCAGTGTGATAAGGTCGGCAGCAAACGGATCGTTGACACAAAACACCGCATCGACCTGGGGATTGGACTTGAGATAGTCCAATGTGGCTAACGGGTCATGCAAAACGATCGGGCGTTGCCTGGTAACATGCTCAAAGGCTTGATGGACTGACCGGAATTTCTGCTGTTCATTGACATGCCATTGCTCAAGATCACAACCAAAAACAATGTTGCCAACCCCCTGCTGTTTTAAGTCCATCACGATGGTGTGGTAGGCGGACGCAAAATCAAAATGCACGTCCGATGCCAGCTCAGGGCGTGGGTCGCGGTTGTTGATGGTGACAATCGGGCCGGACTGGGCGAGGTCATCCAGACTTTCCGAGAGCGCTTGCGAGACGATGGACCCGCAAGCACAAGCTGCGATGTTGATGTCCTTGATGTGGTCATGGCCGATACACGCGATGCCCACGTAGCCTTTATCCGCCAATGCTTTGATGACGGCTTGAGCCAATGCACCGAAGTATGGGTTTTCCAACTGCATGATGCCGAGGGTGACAATGTTGGTCTGCTTCTTTCGGAGTCCTCGGGCCATCATGCTCGGTTGATAATTCAAGTCAGCCGCAGCCTGAAGGACACGTTCGCGCAGGTAGCTTCGCACGGACTGGTCATTGTTAAAGACCTTGCTTGCCGTGGCGATGGCGACATTGGCTTTCTTGGCGACTTTGGCTAGTGTCATCTGCTGGGAACTCCATGCGACTCTCAAAAATAGAATCGATTATAAAAATAGTATCGATACTATTTTCAAAATCAACATTTCTCAAGAAAAATATTCAATTCCTGCTTGAACATGCCAATTAACCGCCTATTATGTCTACGTAGACAAATTGGCCACGTAGACAATTACATGAAAGTTCAGCATGTCCATTCTTGATGAAGTAGCCAAACAGGCTGGGGTTTCGACACGAACGGTCACACGCGTGATGCGTGGGGATACCAAGGAGCGTTGGCCCAGTGCGGTGGCTCGGGCGGAGAAGATTCGTCGGATCGCCCGTGAGCTTGGGTATCGCCCCAACAGTTCGGCGTCGGCGATTCGCAAGGGTCGGTTTGACTGTCTGGGTTTGCTGCTCAGTGCCGATGAAGGTCGGAGTAACCTGCCACCTTTATTGCTTGATGGGATTCACGATCAACTGCTCGAACGTCAGATGCACTTGACACTCGCCAAGCTGCCCGATCAGGAGTTGGTGGAAGCGGGTGCCTTCCCGCGAATTTTGCAGGAATGTTGCTGTGACGGTTTGTTGGTCAACTACACCGATCGCATCCCCCATGCCATGCTCAAACGGTTGGCGGAAGACCCTGTTCCATCGATGTGGCTTAACTGCAAACTCAAACAGGACTGCATCCACTATGACGATTACCAGGCAGGTGTCGAAGCGACTGCGCGTTTAATCAAACTGGGGCATCGACGGATCGCCTATCTGGACTTTACGCAGTTTCATCTGCAACCTGACAGTCACTACAGTCGCGTGGATCGCCATGCAGGTTATGCAGCAACGATGCAGCAAGCCGGCTTGACGCCCACCCCGCGTGAACAGTTTGCAGGTATCCAGGGTAAAGGCAGACTTGCTGCCATCTGCCAGTTACTTCAATCAGATAACCGCCCCACCGCCATCATCAGCTATGACGCACCGCATCGTGTGTTACTGGCTGCTGCGATGTCCGGCTTGTCCTTGCCACGGGATGTGTCGTTGATCAGTTTCGATGAACAACTCACGCAAGGCAGCACCAGTGAACAAGGCGAAGACTACATCGGCATTGATGTGAGTTGCATGCGTTTACCGACTGCACTGGCCGGTCAACGTGCGGTTGAATTGTTGCTTCAAAAGATTGAACACCCTGACCACAGCATTGCGCCCTGCGTCCTGCCATTGACATGGGATGCAGGTCAGACGGTCGCTTCGGTCAGTGAACACCAATAACACGACAACTCCGCGGACTTATCCAAAGGAATGACAGATGGCAATGACTTTGCGAACGCATCAACGCCGAGGCTTTACGCTCATCGAATTACTGGTGGTCATCTCCATCGTTTCATTACTCATTGCCATCCTCCTGCCGGCATTGGGTAAAGCGCGACAAGCTGCCTACAAAACCAGTTGTTTAAGTCAACTCCGACAACAGGGGCTGGCGTATCACATGTACATGGGGGACTACGACGGCTGGACCTGGAAAAGTACCGCAGCTGATGACAATTACCTGTTAACCAAGTCCGACTGGCAAAGCACCGGCCTGCTTATCGGGGGCGGATACCTGCGTACAGGCAAAGTCTTTGGTTGTCCCGCTGTCAAAGCGCGTGTCTACCGACACTACATCGACAAGCCCATCGATCCATTCCCCGGTTACTGGTACTCAGACTACATGCACCGTCTGGGCAACACGTACTACGGCCCTGTGAGTATGGAACAAACACCAGGCCGTGCACTGGAAGCAGACAACCCACGCGTCGACTGGACCGGCCACAAAACCCTTTACCACATCGATGGCTGTAATGTGCTTTACATCGCCGGTCATGCCAAATTCATCAGTGACCGCGATGCCCCACCTGCTCAAGACAGTAACGAAGCACGCAACTGGTTTAGAAACTATTGCGAATAACCAAACCTTTTTTGACAATGTTAAATTGCCTTAAGGAGACTCAAGTGATTTTTAAAAATCTCCAACACCTGTTCGTATGCCTGTTGTCTGTCACTTTATTTTTGACACTGCCAACAAAGGCTCAAACCATCGAACCTCTCACCGTCAAAGGTAATGCCTTCGTCAACAGCCAGGGTGAATCGGTTCGCTTGTGGGGGGTGAACCTTGTCGCGCTGTATCCGACAAAGCAACAAGCCCAGCACATTGCAAACGAACTCGCGCAACACCAATTTAACATCGCACGCCCACATCACATGATGCGTCCGTCGCGCGATTGGGTGTGGGGTTCGAAAATTTTCACACTCAATGATTACGAGAAAGGCAACACACGCAAGCCCAACACCGAAGCATGGGATCGGTTCGACTATCTCAACGCACAGTTAAAAGCCAAAGGCATTTACCTGATGTTTGCAGGGCGTTGGAGTCGAACGTATCTGCCTTATGACGTGGACGTGCTTGATACCACCGATGAAGATGCTGCCAAGTGGATCATGGCCATGGATGAACTGAACAAACGTCATTGGAAAAAGAACATTGATGCCCGCAAACTCTTGCCTCTGGTCGATGAGCGTTGCGCCGCCTTGGACAGTGAGTTCATCAAGCAGACGTTAACGCACGTCAACCCGTACACCGAAATCGCTTATGTCGATGAGCCGCAGGTGCTCACGTATGAGATCACCAACGAGTATTCATCGGAGTATGTTCTGATCTGTCATAACGATTTACCCCAGTATTTCCAGGATAAACTCATCGCCAGGTGGAACGCCTTTGCCAAAGACGCCGGACTTGCGGATGCCGGTGATCTCTACAATGCCAGGACGGATGAGCAGAAAAAAGTCCGAGCCGATTTCTTCCGTGATTTGGATGAGCAGTATTTCATCACGGTCAAAAAGATGATGCGCAATCTTGGTTATCAAGGCGCGATCACCTATTCCAACCTTTGGCGTGGCGAGTCTGCGTTGCAGATGCATGCTGAACATGCGGACTACATTGAAGACCATGCGTACGTGAACCCACGCGTTGCAGATAGTCGTGAAGACTTCATGTACAGCAAAGCCAAAACCATTCTTGCTGACAAGCCTTACATTCTTGGTGAGTTTAATGAATCAGAATGGAAGACGAAAACCGAAGGTCCTTATCGTTCACAGTTGGCTCTTGCTGCGGCTGCTTATGGTGTGCATCAAGGTGTTGACGGGTTCGTTTGGTTTGCCTGGCAACACGGTGATCGTGATCTGGACAAAGACGGCAATGCCAAGAAGCCGTCACGCGATCCGCACATCGGCACGATGGTCGCTGACAACATGATGCGCGATCACATGCGAACCACAGGCATGCTCTATCGCAACGGACTTGTTGATCCTGCTAAAAAACAAATCCGCTTTGCCGTCGGCAAGCCACATGTCGGGGCGGACTACAACGCATTGATGAAACCCAAGAACCAATTCAAGCCCGGCTACCAATCCATTCATGCGTTCGGCAAAACATTCGATGACCCCTCACCCGTCATGATCACCAAAGCATGGATGCGCTCCGAGCCAGACTCACCCATCGTCAGCGATACCAATCAGATCATCAAAGACCTCGATGCCAAACAACTCAAGGTCATCGCCCCCAAAACCGAAGCCTTCAGCGGTGACATGGCTGGTAACGATGTCACGGGAGCCCACCAACATCTGTCACTGGGTAAGCACACCGGCTTTGCCACCGTCATCCTGATTGCTGCAGACAACCAACCCATCGCCCAATCCAAACACCTGATCATCAGTCGGACCGTTCTGGATGATAAGCAGGTTGAAGTCGACGCCCTGCCGATCTCCGTCAAACAATTGGCCGGCTCCAATGTCAAGTTCAAAATCACCCGCCCGCAAAGTCAGACCCTCGAACTCAACGCCGATGCCAGCATGACGGTCACATTGCCTGACACCGGTTGGCATGAGGCGGAATTGATCGTCCAATAAAGTCCAATTTGCCATCAAAACGACACTTAACAAGCACCTACGTCAAAACGGGTGCTTGTTTTGTCAATATGGGTTACGTTTTTACCCAACATCAACATTCGATCAAAAGACTGACTTCCGCTATTATGGAGAGCTTGTCGTTCGTCCGTTGTTTTAACCCAATCAAGGAGCCGACCCATGCCCGGCTATCAATATGAACCCGTCATTCAACCCGGCAAAGACACCACTGAGTATCGTTGCCTGACCCAGGATTATGTCTCCACCGTTCAGTTGGGTGACAAGTCATTCCTGCAAGTCGATCCCGAAGGTCTGAAGCTTTTGGCCAAGCAGGCCTTCACCGACATTGCATTCTACTTCCGCCCTGCCCATCTGGCGCAGTTGGCTGAAGAGTTCAAGGACCCCGAAGCTTCCGACAATGATCGCTTCGTGATTCTGACCCATCTGCAAAATGCTGTCGTCTCTGCTGCGGGTCAACTGCCTTCCTGTCAGGACACCGGCACAGCCATCATCATGGGCAAGAAAGGTCAGTACGTGTTGACCGAAGCCGATGATGCCGAGGCGCTGTCCATGGGTGTGTATGACACCTACCAGGAACGCAACCTGCGCTACTCGCAGATCGCGCCGCTTGAGATGTTCAAGGAAAAGAACACCGCTTGCAATCTGCCTGCCCAGATTGATCTCTATGCGACCACGGGTGACGAATACAAGTTCCTGTTCGTTGCCAAGGGTGGTGGTTCTGCCAACAAAACTTTCCTGTATCAGCAGACGCCTGCGGTGCTCAATGAAAAAGACATGCTTGCGTTCCTTGAAACACACATCAAGGACTTTGGCACCAGCGCCTGCCCGCCGTATCACATTGCCATCGTGGTCGGTGGTACCAGTGCTGAGGAAAACCTCAAGGTCGCCAAGTACGCTTCGACGAAGTATCTGGACAACATGCCCACCACCGGCAACGAAGCCGGCCGCGCATTCCGCGATCTGGACATGGAAGCCAAGGTGCTCCAACTCGCTCAGAAGTCCGGCATTGGTGCCCAGTTCGGCGGTAAGTACATGGCACACGACGTCCGCGTCATCCGCATGCCCCGTCATGCTGCATCCTGCCCGATCGGGTTGGCCGTCTCCTGCTCAGCAGACCGTAACATCAAAGGCAAGATCACCAAAGATGGCATCTTCCTGGAAAAACTCGAAACCGAACCGCAGAAGTATCTGCCCACCGAAATCGGTGAAGATGCCCCGCCGGTGAAAGTCGACCTGTCCATCGGCATGGATAAAGTTCGCGAACTACTCACCAAGTTCCCGATCAAGACCCGCCTGTCGATCACCGGCACGCTCATCGTCGCCCGTGATGCAGCACACGCCCGCATCCGCGAAATGCTCGATGCTGGTGAACCGATGCCCGAGTACTTCAAGGACTACCCGATCTACTATGCAGGTCCGGCCAAGACTCCCGAAGGGATGGCGTCCGGCTCGTTCGGCCCGACCACCGCAGGTCGCATGGACGCCTTCGTCGATCCATTCCAGGCAAAAGGTGGTTCACTGGTGATGATTGCCAAGGGCAACCGTTCCAAGGCCGTCACCGATGCCTGCAACAAGCACGGCGGATTCTATCTGGGTTCCATCGGTGGTCCGGCAGCCATCCTTGCTCAGGACAACATCAAGAAGGTCGAAGTCGTCGACTTCGAAGAACTGGGTATGGAAGCCGTCCGCAAGATCGAAGTCGTCGACTTCCCGGCATTCATCATCGTCGATGACAAAGGCAACGACTTCTTCGCAGAACTCACACCCTCACACTAAGTGAATTGAGTTAATTCGATTCCAGACAGCTAAACACAGTTCGTCATTCCCGCGAAGGCAGGAGTGACGGAAGATGCGACACACTGCTTGAATAATGTCGCAACACAACACAACTTGTGAAATTGAAACGGAAGGTCAAATTGCTGGCCTTCCGTTTTTTCATGTCCCAAGGCATCCGTTCCTACTTAAAACACCAATCCGTCTTTGACGTCATCTACGCAATTGATACTATGAAAGACCATTAAAATATCGAAGCAATCCAATTGGTATCATTTTCGATATTCGACTTACATGTCATTCTGAATCAGTGAAAGAAGTCCTGCATGGTCGACAACAAACCCAAGCCGCGCAAGCATCCGAACATCATCTGGGTCTTCGGTGATCAACACCGGGCACAAGCTCTTGGATGCAATGGTGATCCCAATGTTCACACGCCCAATATTGACCGACTTGCTTCCGAAGGCCTGACACTCAACGGCATCGGTGGCTGCCCGCTGTGTTGCCCTTATCGTGGTTCGCTGCTCACCAGCAAGTATCCGCACCAGATGGTTCCCGGCCATGAATACCCCATGCCCGATGGCACCAAAACCATCGCTCATCCGCTCAACGACTCAGGCTATCACACTGCCTACATCGGCAAGTGGCATGTCGACGGACATCATGAACGTGACGGGCGTGGTGCCTTGGCATACATCAAGCCCCATCGACGTGGCGGCTTTAAACAATGGCTCGGTTTTGAGAACAACAACAGTCAATGGGACTGCTGGGTTCACGGACATGATGACAAAGGCAATGAGATCGAACACTACCGCCTGCCAACCTATGAAACCGATGCGCTGACGGACTTGACATTGGACTACATCAAAGAGCGCAAGCAAGACGACCAACCGTTCTTCTGCGTGCTCTCCGTTCAGCCGCCGCATGATCCGTATGTCTGCCCGGAAGACTATCAAGGTCGGCACACCCCTGGTGAAATCAAGTTCCGAGACAATGTCCCCGACATCAAACGCATTCGCGATATCGCTTCACGTGAACTCGCCGGATACTACGGCATGATTGAAAATCTGGATCACAATCTCGGGCGCATCCGTGATCTGCTCTGGGACCTGGAGATGATCGAAGACACCCATATCGTCTTCTTCTCCGACCACGGTGACATGCATGGCAGTCACGGCCAGTTCCGCAAGACCAACCCCTTTGAGGAAGCCATCCGCGTACCCATGATTTTCGGTGGAACCAATCCACGCTACGGCACCGGCAACGGCAGGAAAGATTACCTGGTCAATCACGTGGACATGGCGCCCACCACCCTTGGCCTGTGCAACATTGATGTCCCGGATTGGATGGATGGCACGGACTACTCGGCATTGCGAAAACTTGAGCCGTTCAACGACAACGACTACCCCGACTCTGCGTTTATCCAACTCGTCGTCCCCACCAAACATGGCGCCTCAACCGACCGACCCTGGCGCGGTATCGTCACCCGTGATGGCTGGAAGTATGTCTGCCTGGAAAACCAGCCCTGGCTGTTGTTCAATCTCAATGAAGATCCCTACGAACAAGCCAATCACGCGCATGACACGGTATATGCTGCCAAACGTCGGGAACTACAGGATCAACTTGAAGCCTGGATCAAGAAGACCGGCGACGATTTCCCCCTGCCCCAGGATATTTAATTGAACTTCGAACTCTATTTGTCTACAGACTGGAATCTTAAACATGGCTGACAAACCCAATCTGCTTTTGATCACATCCGACCAGCAACACTGGTTCACCCTTGGCATCAACAACCCCAAGATCAAGACGCCCAATCTTGATCGTCTTGCCAAGATGGGTACCAACTTCACGCGAGCCTACTGCCCCAACCCCACGTGTACCCCCACGCGTGCCACGCTCATCACCGGTCAGTATCCGTCGCAACATGGTGCTTTCACGCTGGGGACCAAGCTCCCGGAAAACGTGCCAACACTCGGTGAATATCTGCATGACGAAGGCTACTGGACCGCGTTGGTGGGCAAAGCTCACTTCCAGCCACTGCGTAACCGTCCGGATGTGGATTGCGAAAGTATCGAGTCCTATCCACTCCTGCGCGACCTGGATTTCTGGCGGACATTCAATGACAAGGGCACACCCTGGTATGGTTTTGATTATGTCGAAACCTGCCGTAACCATACTGACGAAGGTCACGTCGGACAGCATTATGCGATCTGGCTTGAAGAGCAGGGCTTTACCGACTGGAAGGAATATTTCCAGCAGCCGCATGTCGATGGTGAAAAGGACGGCGAAAGTTCCAAGTCCCCCACCGTCAACAATACCATGCACTGGGAACTGCCCGAAGAACTGCACTACACCGCATGGACCGGCAAGCGCACGATCGCTGCCATCGAAAAAGCCAAAGCCGACGACAAACCGTTTTTCATCTGGTCGAGCTATCATGATCCGCATCCGCCCTACGCTGTGAGTGAACCGTGGGCAAGTATGTATAACCCCCAAGACATGGAACCCGGTGAGTTTGTCGAAGGTGAGTTCGACAACATGCCCCTGCCACACAAAATGACCCGTGAAGAAAAACCCGACTTCCAGCAGTTCAACAAGGACAAATGCGGCAATCACGGTTATCACCGACACGCTCAATCCAGAGAATACTTGCAAAAAGCCATGGCCTGTTACTACGGCATGATCAGCTTCATGGACCACTGGATCGGCCAGACACTCGATGCTCTGGAAGCCAACGGCATGATCGATGACACGCTGATCGTCTTCACTTCCGACCACGGTCACTTTCTGGGACAACATGGCCTGTGCGCCAAAGGCCCCTTCCACTATGACGATGTCATCCGCGTGCCGATGATTGCTGCTTGGAAAGATCAAATCCCCGCAGGCAAAGTCACCGATGATGTGCAATCTCTCGTTGACTATGCTCCGACCTTCTGCGCCGCAGCAGGCATGCAAGTCCCCCGCAGCATGTCCGGCAAGAACGTACTTGCCAACTGGACCAACGGTGAAGAAGTCCGCGATTATGCCATCGTCGAAAACCATCACCAGGTCGGCCCGGAAGTCCACCTGCGGACACTCATCCATAAGGGCTATAAACTCACCATCTATCGCGGTCGCGATTGGGCGGAACTCTTTGACATGAACAAAGACCCCAATGAGTTGAAGAATGTCATCGATGATCCAGCCTATCACGACATCAAGGACATGATGTACCGCAAGATGGCCGACGCTGCTCTGGATTGCGAAATGACGCCCACAGCCCGCGTCCACGGCGCGTGATCTGTCTCAAAAATCAAACTCAAAATAAAACCACGGCTCAACCGAGTCGTGGTTTTTTGATGCACCGGAGCAGTGGCTTTCGCACAACGATTCTCACTGTGTGTTTTTCAACAAATAACGCTTGACCACCTTTGCACGATCTGTTTCATTTTCTGATTTGGTCATGAGCACTTTGATATCCACGCCCGGATACCAGAACGCATCGGGACCTGAAGGATGTTCCAGGCTCCAGCCCGGCCATTCGCGGAAAGCGTGATAGGTCCATGACCAATTGTTCTGCTCAAACAGATCAATGCTGTCGTTTAGCCAGTTCGCACCATCGGGTACCGGAGCCCAACGGACCACGCTGAACTCGCCGATGAATATGGGCACGTTCCACTGGTTGACAAAATCGATCACCGGCTGCATGTGTGCTTTGAGCTTGTCCTTGTCCCAGTATGCCTTACCACCGTTGGAAATGTTTTCACCCGGGTAATGGTTGTTGATCGATTTGTTGGCCACGGTCAGATCGGTATCGGCTTTGACATGGACCCCCTGGTGGGTGAACGAACCGGGACTGTACCAGTGGACGGTGTAGATGATGCGGGTATCGGGTAAGGGTTTGAGATGTTCAATGCCACGCCACATCCCACCTGGACCCGGACCGTAAACAATCCAGCTTTGATCGTCGATTTGTCGGATGGCTTTAACGAGCTTGATCGCCAGGCTTCGCCACTGACGCGGCGCCCATGGCAGTTGGCTGCGATCCAATGGCTCGTTCCAAAGTTCGTAAGCCCAGATGTGTTCACGCAGCGGTTTGAGATGGGTCACAATGTCTTTCCAACCGTGGAGCATGTTGGCTTCGAAGTCTGGATCATCCCATTGATCCCGATCACTGTGCTTGCCGAAGGTCATGGGCGAGTGCATGTCGATGACAGCCTTGATACCATGATCGCGCGCAAGTTTAACCTGGTTTTCAAGGTGTTTTAGCAGGTCCGGCCAACCTTTTTGCCAGAAGTCATCCGGGCTTTTGCGATAGATCCGATATGGGGAAAATTGAATGCGCACGACGTTGGCCCCCCAATCTTTCAAGTCCTGGTAATCCTCAGCCTTGAAGTTGCTACCGATCATAAAGCCGCGCACGACTTGCGGGTCAGGTCGATACCTGGCCAACTCCTCGGGCGTGGGAATGGGGTCCTGCGAACCTTCGGGCTGAGGTGCGGCTTCGACTTTGAGCCACTTGATCCGAGCCGTGTGCTTGGGACCAGTGACCTTGATGACGATGGCATAGCGGCCTGCGGGCACATCAAAATCACGGTAGTCCGTTCGCCATTTTTCCGAGTGACTGATGTTGATGCCCGGTAAGGTGTTGCCTTTGAAATCCGCAGTGCGCAGATAGACTTTGATGCTGCCAGTTCCCTCGCCAAACAGGTTGTAGCTACCAGCCGGCAAATCGACAATGCGATAGAGCTTGCCATCCCAGTTTGACGAATCAAGCTGTACGTAACCATCCTTGAGGGTAACGGTGGTGCCCTTGGTGTGCCACCAGCCTTGCAGGTCATCGGAACTCTTGAAGGTGTAGTCCATCATCGGCACCTGGGCCTGAACCAGCGTGGTGAGCAAACAGGTACAAAGATATAACAAGGCGCGTAAGCGCAATTGCGTAAACATAAAAAACTCCTGATTTTCTAGGGCTATTTTAAATTTTCAATAAGTCAGATCATCGCCCCACATGACCGGATCGGTCTGGGCCAACTCCGAAGGCACGCTTGCACTGTGACCATCAAAATAAGTCACGTTGATACTTGCCTGGTGACGATTCCAATCCATGTTGTTACCCGGATTGGGGAAGATGAGCTTCCAACTGCTCTTGTTGGCATGCTGGGTGTACCAGTTGGTGGAATCGGTGAACAGGACATGATTGGAAGGCGATCGCATCGTGCTCATACTCACGCGATCGTGGTAGTCCGTGCCATCGTTTTTCTCACCCCAGATGCGCATGGGAACCGCGTAGCTGCGGTGGTAGCTTTTCTGATTGGCCCGCCGTGATGGATCAATAAACAGCTTGCATTCGGCATCGGACATGGTGCGCGTGACCCACAAAAAATTGATCCAGTTCAAACGATCACTCGGCGCACCGTCACGCGGCAAGGGGCCCATGGCGCTGACCGCAATATCGTTGTAGGACGAAGTCTTGTAATACACGGGGGGCAAACCGCGATTGGCATCGTCATAACGCATCAGGCCCAAACCAATCTGCCGCTGGTTGGCCAGGTACATCACGCGACGTGCTGCCTTGCGGGCACTACCCAATGCGGGCATGAGAATGGCAATGAGCAGGGCAATGATGGAGATGACCACCAGCAACTCAATCAGCGTAAAGCCTCGTGACGAATTTTCAGCCAATGGTGAATGTGTGAACCTGGATGTGTGCGGTTGTGGATGCATGTGCTGCTCCATAGCTGTGCGCAGGATCGGTGTCGGTACGTCACGCGAACCCTGTGCCGAAAATGGTAGTACAAACGGATCGATTAACCTGTCATGAACGGATCGTCTCGACGGAGCCCCGCTCGCAAAGTCGAGGTTTTAATTTGCAATGTTGTGCTTCTGAAGATGCCTGCCCGTCAAGCAACGCCAGCAATCGCCTGGCCGCTTCACGGCCGATGTCATGGTTGGGTTGGCCCAGCGCGGTAAGTGCCGGGGTCATGGCTGCAAACATGTGCAGATCACTGATCGAAAGCACCGACACCTCGTCAGGCACATGACGGCCCGTTGACTGCACCGCCCGTTGAGCCCCAAGCGCCAGATATTCGTTCATACCGACAATGGCTGTGAGTTCCGGATGCTGCCCGAGTAATCGCAAGGTTGCACGTTCGCCGTTGGCCCAGGGATGCTGGGGATTCAGATCGGTGGCATCAGTGATGTAACGAGGTAACTGGTCAAAATGCAGACCATACTCAGCCAAAGCTTCTGTGATCCCTTGCCGCATTTGGAGATAGTTGGCCGAGTCTGCGGTGAGATCGACCAGACCGATGCGTTGATGGCCACGATCCAGCAAGTACAGCAGTGCCTCACGTCCCATTGCGTGCGAATCCGTGGTAACTGAATCGACTTGCAATTCATCAAATGCGGTGTCTACCAAAACCATCGGCACACCACGCTCTTTGAGCAGCTTAAGCACACGTAAAAAATCTGACACCGGCGGCGGGTATATGATCGCCCCACTGACCATGGCCGAGTCCAGTTGATCGATGTACTTGACTTCATTACGAAAATCAAAGTTCGCGTCATGAAGCAATATCCGTGGGGAATCGATCTGTAAACCATCCTTGATCCCGGTGATAATCTCGCCAATCGCTTCATTGATCGCTGGGACCACCAGTGCGATGGCCTGCTGTTCCAATGTTCGCCGAGCCACATAGACACCGCTGCCCTGCTCAGCTCGGAGATAACCTTCAGCGGTAAGTGTGTTGATCGCCTGCTTGACCATGCCCAGTGACATGCCGTACTGCGAAACAAACTGCCGCATACTTGGCAACTTGGTCCCAGGACGCAGCCGGCGCGACTGGATATTGGCTTTGAGCTGGCGTTGGAACTGCTGAACCAACGGCTCATGCTGGGCGGGATCGATCTGGATGTCCATATGCATGGTGGTCATAATATTGATTCTTTCACCACAAGAATAATAGCACTGCTAAAAAGTGTGTCAACACACTTTGATAACTTTTTGTCAATCAGCCATAGCCCCAACGCACTTTCACATATAAACCTTGGTAACTTAAAACTAGACAGCAACATGCACACCGAGATTAAATTCCAACCCATGACCACACTTGCCATCCCCCAATGCCAACCGATAGCATAAACCCACCATCAGAATAGCAATTGTCATCCGCAGACCGTCAATACAGGAAATAAAATTCAATGCAAACCAATCCCCCCAACACCATCCGCTGGGGCATCATCGGCTGCGGTGATGTCTGCGAAATCAAGTCCGGGCCGGGATTCTACAAAGCAGATAACAGCGCGTTGACAATGGTCATGCGACGCAATGGCGAGAAAGCTGCGGACTATGCCAAGCGACATCACGTTCCCAACTGGACCACCGATGCCGACGAAGTGATAAATTCACCGGAAGTGGACGTTGTCTACATCGCAACACCTGTGGGCGATCATGCAAGTTATGCATTGAAAGTCGCCCAGGCAGGTAAACCCTGTTACATCGAAAAGCCGTTGACGCGCAATCATGCTGAGGCGATGCAGATCGTCGAAGCTTTTGGGGCCAGAAATTTGCCTGCGTTTGCAGCATTTTACCGCCGCCAACTCCCACGTTTTGTCAAAGCCAAACAACTCATTGATGACGGTGTGATCGGTGAAGTGACTGCGGTGAATGTCATGTATCAAAACCCGGCTCACCAGCGAATCACCGCAGAGAATCTACCATGGCGCGTCCAGCCAGAACACTCCGGCGGTGGGTTGTTTTTTGATTTGGCCTCCCATGCACTGGATGTGATCGACTACATGGTCGGCCCGTTGGTCAACGTGACAGGCAATGCACGCAATGTCACCGGCATTTACGATGTCGAAGAAATCGTGAGCCTGCGGTTTGATCTGGAAAACAGCATTGGTGTTGGAACCGGTTGCTGGAACTTTGCCTCCCAATGTCATGAAGACCGGATTCTCATTCATGGCACCAAAGGCAAACTCGACATGGCCTGCTTTGCGCATCCGCGATTAACATTGTCGACCCATGACAGTGAAGATGTGATGGAATTGACCGACCCACCCCACGTCCATCAGCCGTTGATTCAAAGCATTGTCAACGAGCTTAACGGCATCGACCAATGTCCAAGCACCGTGATCTCCGCAGCACGCACCGCCAAGGTGATGGACCTTGCCACCGAAGCCTATTATGGCAACCGTGACGGTGCGTTCTGGGAGTCACCGCAAAGCTGGCCCGGAAAGTCTCGCTGACTCCGCTTGCTTACCGACTGATTTTCACCGGCGAGGTCCAGGCTTGAGGTTGATCAAGTGCGCCAACCGCCTTGACCATGCAACGCAGTTCCTTGCCTGCCAGGTCTTCGGTGAGTTTCCAGGTTTGGCTCATTCCCCAGGTCAACGGGTAGCCGTCTGCAAACCAGTAGTAACGGATGTCGGTGGTGTCTTTGACATTGGGATTGCATGTGACGGTTTGACCAACGCGCAGGTTGCCGAGAATCTGAGGCTTGGCAACAAAGGCATCGGGGACCTGATTAAGCTGACTGGTCTTCTGCAAGACTTCCACGAAGTCGACGACAAAGTCCTGCCGCGTACCATTCTTGGGAGTGCCGTTCTTGGCTTTGAGTGCGTAGTCCAGTTGCAGGTCCATGTTTCGCAGGTAGGTTGGTGCGGTGAGACTGCGACAGAGTTCGATCCATTTATCGTTGCCGTTTTCATCTTTGACGGTGACGTTCATGTAGAACATTTTTTCATCGACGACGAATTCCCACGTGTGATATTCACCATCCCAGATGTAGATGCCGCCGGGGACACCGGTGCGTTTTTCGGTGAGTTCCGTGCCGTTGACTTTGAAGCGTTGATAGCTTTTGGGATTCTTGACAAAGATGTTTTTGAGATGAGCGTAGTGATAGTGTGTTGCCAGCCCGTTGAGCCAGCGTGGGTTGAGACCATCGAATTCGAACCAGTCATTTTCAATACGGTTGGCTGTCCGCCAGAAGAGAAAGTCCGGATCGTAGGACCAGAAGGCTGGGAAGAGTCCGCCTGCAACTTCGTCTTTGGTGAGTTTGGGGAACATGCAACGGATGCGGAAAATTTTGGGACCTTTCCAGGTGTAGCCATGCCCCATGTCATTGACGGAGTAGAACGCGCTGCCACGCCAACGGTTACCTTGCTTGACGAGTGAGAGAATCTGTTTCTGATTTTCCGCATCATAGGGATAAACGTCGGGCTTGCGACTGGCAGCAACCAGGGGTGCATCACCACCGACTGACGTGTTAAAGCCGGGCGCCATCCACAAATCACCTTCCCCACTGTCACTGTCGGAGATGCGTTTGGCTCGGAAGTCGTCAAAGAAAACACGCTCAAAGCCCGGGACTTTTTCAGGTGTTTGTCCTGCATACTTTCGCTTGTCCTGCCCTTTGAGTGAATCACCCCATTCGAGCCACTTTTCATTATCGTGGACATAGCGATCGGGAAAGTCTTCGCGGTCGATGACCGGACGCTTGTAGCGATAGGGATGATCCGAAGGCAGTTGGTCTGCAACGTTCAAACGGTGTGCCGCCCAGCCGGTCATCTTGCGGACCATCGCTTCGGAGGGTTCGGTGAGTCCGAAGACCAAAGCATCCATCGCCCATTGACTGTTGCCCCCCTGTGGGCGTCCGATGTAGGACGTGCAGTCGTGAGCCATATCGCCGGAGAAGCGATCGGGTTGGGGCTGTTGTGTTGTCAGTGCGACACCGTTGACGGAAGCATACATCTGCCCGTAACGGATACCGCAGACGACGACGTTCCACGTTTTGCCATCCGTGTGGATGTTGGATGCGGTCATGGTGCGTCGATCCAGTCCGCTGCCATTGCGGCCGACGTATTGGATGTTCAGGCCGGTCTGTTTGTCGTACCAGATTTTGGGCGATGATTTGTTTGCACCATTGCCACGGTTAAGTTCGAGTAATGTGGTATTGTCATCACTGCCGGACTTGCCATCGATCCGGAAGGTGAAGATGCACCAACGGTAGTTCCATCGGGCATCACGTTCACCGGGCATGGACAGATACTGGCCGGAGTTAGCGGCAAAGACAATGCCACCGCCTTGATCCAGCATGACAGGTTGTGCATCCGTTTGATCCTGCGATGCAAGGCGTGAGCGTGTGCCGCGTGGATCAATCTGCTGGACTTTACCTGTGTTCAGATCATCCTGCAGATAGGCACAGGTAATCCACTCGGGGAAGACGTCAATGGCCCATGGGATTTGGACACCACTTGCCAGGACTTCCTTGCCGATGGTCATGGACAAAGGATGACGATTCTGGGTTTGTTCGAGGATGGTGACTTTGCCATCACCGTCAGCATCGAACGTCGCATCTTTGAGTGATGGGCAGGCTTGCTGCAAAGTGTCGATCAGCGTCTTACGTTCGCCATCGTCATAGAGTCCGTTGCCATCGGCATCGAGTGGTGCTGCATGCAACGGCATCGAGATTGTCACCCCACAGAGACCTGCTGCAAAGAGTCCCATGAATCGACGCGTCCATTTCAAGTCATTGATCAACATCTGAAATACTCATTTCCGTAAGCGTAAGGATATCCACTGCTATTGAAGCAGACGAATGTTTTTGATCGTGTCAGTATGCAATCAGAATCGTCAGGTGTTTGATATGCCCAACGAAACCTGATTAAAAGTCATGCGGCTGAACCGCGACGTAGGTCTTATCACCATTTTTCATGCGTTGATCATGATTCAACACCTCAGGCCCCTGAATCCAGGCAACATGCCCATCAACAAATGCCATACTCCCACCATGATCCAATGAGGACATACTCTCGCCTCGGGCATGATTCCATGATCCGCGCGAACTGATGTAATCGAGAATCTTGTAAAGTTCAAAACGCATCGTGTCAGCAATCGCGGTTGTTCGATCTGGATAAAGAACATCCACCATATTCACCTTCCCCTGGCGTGTATTTCGCTTATAGGAATACTTGATGTCCTGCCCCATAAAATAGACATACGATATTTCGGTTGCCGACTTACCCGGCACTCGTCCTGGGAAATACTGTGAATTCTTCGACGGATTCGACATGCCTTTGTGTACGTCCGTTGGGCAGTAATACACCTGCTTATCATTAAGATAACTTCTATAAAAGTTCGAACGTTCCAAGCCCCAATCCCTGAATACATAAGGCCAACTTGAATAACCGTTATCGTGCGGCGGGAACTCTTCCTGACGGTCATCCATGGTGTAGATCGCCAGTGCAATATTGATCTGCTTGAGGTTATTCATGCACTTGGCACGATCAGCAGACTCTCTTGCTTTGGCCAAAGCAGGGAGGAGAATGGCAATCAACAACGCCACAATGGAGATCACCACCAACAACTCAATGAGTGTGAATCCCCTTGTTAGTCGATATCGCAACATCATCGCATACTCATCAATCGATTCATGCATGACGCTCGTCTCCTATGCCTTATCCCGAGTTATCGAGCCAGTGGATTGGTTGGATTCACTCTTAAAAACTCAGTTGCGTGTAGTCATGGTCAATGGCTTTACGGATGCCGAACTTTTTCAGATCACTGGTGGATTGCGTGGTATAAACATGGCCATCGGCGAAATAGAGATTGGCCCCGGTTTGATGTCGGAAGAACAGATTCCCCACACCATTTCCCAGATAACTTGCCGGGAAGAAATGCCAATCGCCATTTGGGAAGTTGCCATCATTTTTCTGGATGATCGAATCAGCAAAGAGAATGAATTTGCCCGGTGTCTTGAGGGTCTGAATATTGAGCATCATTCCCTTCAATGAATTGGAACTGTCATAGAGTTTAACTTCGGTCTCATTGTTGCCGTCGTTCCACTGAATGCCGTAGATCAGCCAACGGTTATAGCCTTGGTAGGGTTGTTCGGGGCAACTGAAAATGGTCTTGTTGCCAGTGATGTACCCGCCATCGTAGATGATGTCTGACCAATGCTTCGTGCCGGAGAATTTATCACGTTGGATCATGTACCCGTGATAATCCTGGGCGTAGGCTGATGATGCCAAACCGATCTGCCGCAGTTGTGATGCGCATTGAACGCTACGCGCTGCTTTACGAGCACTGCCAGCCGCTGGCAGAAGAATCGCAATAAGCAGACTGATGATGGAGATCACAACGAGTAGTTCAATGAGTGTAAATGCCAGTTGTTTTTGCGTTGTCTTCATCACGAAACCTTCCCTGATAAAAATCGAAGTAGTGAAAGTTGTCTTACTCTCACTTGAGTATCACATGCGACCAACTTGACGGATCACTGGGGTAAATCACCACGCCATCGGGGTCGATCTTCCAGCGTTCGTGGGATGTGTCCGCATCATTCACGCGGAGTTCCAAGGCGATTTTGCTGCCAACGGCAGGCGAAAAGCCGGGTAACTCCGACCAGGGGATGGCAAATTCAATGGTCCATCCGTCCCGGGTTTTTGTTGCATAAAATTGATCGCCAGCAACATCAGCCATCTTGCCCGCTTCACGATCGGTGATCTTCACACGCAGTGGTTTATCAAGCCGTGATGTCGGGGTGATCATGAACTGGTAATCATTGGGACCATAGCCGGGATTGTTGTCGCGCGGCTCGGTGCTGATGAACAGTTCAATGCTGTCCTGCTGATAAATCTTGTTAAGCGGACGTGTGTTGAGCATCTCGTTATCACGCATTGCCACGGCAATGTAGAGATTCTTTTCATCCCAGTTCATGTAAGTCTGACCGCTGGCATCATTGCCATTGACCTTGGGATTGGTCATGTAAAGCTGCATCGCCTCATCCCACTCCTCGATCTTCCCATCAGCAACAAACGGCTTGTTGGCTTTGGGCATGTGACGGGTGATGCGCACCGATTGATCGTCCTTGGCCCAACGCAACGGATCGAGCGTGGTGGTTGCCTGGTCCGCGAGTTTGGGGCTCACACCGACAAGGTAAATCAGGTCAGGTGTGGCTGTGATCGACAGCGTGTTGTCCTTGACGTTGACCGTTGTTTCCTTGCCAACGATGTCAACCATTTTCAACTGATCAACGCCGGGTTTAACGGTGATGGTTTTGCTCTCACCGGTGGTCCAGATGGCCAGCGTGTATTGGCCATTGCGTTCAAAGAGCATGGACTCGACGGTCTGATCATAGAACAGATCACCGACATATCGGCTGGCATCAATCATGCGACCTGAGACGGCATGAGCAATCAACGCAGGCTTGGGCTCGTGGTTGAGCCGAATGAAACCAAACCAGTGTTCGTGATAGGTTGGATTTTCTTCTCGCTGCCCAATCCAATGCGGGGTGATGGCCTTGGCATCTTCAGCGTAAAGTGCCAATGACTGACGGACGACGCGCTGAGCCTGTTCATTTTCACTGCGTTTTGCAGGACCTTCGGGGCATGAGTGGGAACCATACTCCGTGATGTAGACATCGATGGGGCGTCCTGCCTGCTCACTGATCCATTGACGATATTCGCGTAACCACAGACGATTTTCCGCGCCGCTGTAGGGATGTAGCGCCACCATCTTCATGCCCCTCATCCCGCCGGCATTGATGAACTTGGCGTCGTACTCGTACTTACTGGTACTGCCACGCAGGTTGGCACCGATGATGGCGTCAGGACGCTCAGAGAGAATCGCTTCACAAATCCAATTGGAGACCGTTGCCAAATCTTCAGGCGACATTTTATCCCAGGCTTCGTTCCAGACTTCAAAGACATTCTGCTCCGGCGGGATCGTCTTTAGCACCTGTTTAAGCCATGCCTGATACGGTTCCTTTTTCGGCAGCGTCTTGAGTGTCCACGAACCACGACCGTACTTGCGTTCGTATTCGGCCATCGGGCCGTAACGCTGCTCGTCGTAGAGTTCACTGGGGAAACGTTCGACTTTGAAGATCGCATTCATCGGGTAGGCTTTGACGATTTCTTCGGTTGCCAGATGCGATGTCTGCTGCATCAGGACGCGTGTCCACTGCATGCCGAGTTTGCACATTGCGTCCATGGCTTCGCGTTCATCCCAATCGACATTGCCCGCCCACCAGGCATTGCGGAGATACCACATTTTCATGCCGAAGCGATACCCGCCCTCTCGGACTTCTGATGCGCTGCGGCTGGTTAGATCGGCAACGGCAAAACAAACCTTGTCTTCTCCCTCAACGGTTTTTCCGTTGTCAGCTTTGACGGTGGCCTTGAGATTCAACTCAAAATAACCGCGAGGGAGTTTTTCAAAAGGGAGAAAAACACCATCGTTTGAGGGCAATTCCAAGGCGAGTGTTTTTTGGGCAACCGTATTGCCAAAGTAATCCGTGATGGTTGCCTGCAACTGACCACTGCCAGTGATCGATGCGTTCACATCAGCATTAAAACTCACGGGTAAGCCCGGCTCAAAGAGATTACAGGGTTTGCGACGCTGAACATTCAAGGTGATCTGTTCAGACTTTGAAGCTTGTTGGGATGTTTGTTTGGAGGCTTGTTGAGTCTCCTTTTTCGCAGGCTTGGCAGACACCGACTCGGGCATCGCTTCCTGGAAAATGAGCTTGGGCCATTCGCTTGGACGCTTTTTCTGATTGCCCGATTCACTGCGACGCCACCAGGGGTTCCAGTCATCCTTATCCGTGCGATCACGATCCCAGATCACCAGCACGAAGGGATAGGACTTGCCTTCCTTGAGTTTGATATCCAACACCTCAGCAGGGATGGCAGCTTCGACGGACCACTTGCCCTCCTCGACTTTGACAGCCCATTGAATCCCGTGTTCAGACTTACCGGTGGCATCGGTGTAGGTCGTCTTGTCAGGCAAGTCCAACTTCATGCCCGGCTTGCCATTGTCAGTGGTCGGTGCAATGCACAGACGGAAGGTCTTGACCTGGCTGGTGCTCTGAGCAATTCTGAAATCCAGACAATCGCCCATCTGCAATTTACCGATGGGGTTCTGATTCACAATGGCCTTGTCCTTGAGCGAGACAGCAACATAGACCTGCTTCTCATCCCATGCAACGTAAGCATCTTTGACATAAAGGTCCGCAACATTGGGTCGACTCATCGGCACGCGGTTGACCATGTCCCATTCATCAAGCACACCATCAATCTTGGGCGCTTCTTTGAACATGCCAATGATATGTGTCTTCTCACCTTCATCAGCCTGAGTTGTCGCTGCCCAACAAGACAGTCCCGCTATTGCGATGACCAACATCAACATCCGCGATCTCATAATCCATCCCTTTGTAAAACAACCAGTATCAACCCGGTTTGAGCGCAGAACAACTGCAAAGTCTGCATGTCACGTCAGACGCTCAAAAACACTTTGTATTTCAATTTTTTAAACCTGCTGAACGTACCCAGCCAACAGGTTGACACGATTCCTGTCTGTCCGTTTTTACACCGTCGCTGACGAGCGACGAATGATCAATTCACTTGGTAACAAAATCTCAACGGGCTTATCCAATGGGACATACTCACTGCGATCAGCCAACTCCAGCGCGGTGCGCATGGTGGCATACCCCATGTCAGTAAACGGTTCATCGACGGTCGACAAGGCCGGATCCGTTAATTCGGAGATGATCAGGTTGCCATACCCGACGATGGAAATGTCTTCGGGAATGCGAAGCCCCATATTCCTTGCCACTCGGATGGCCACCGCAGCGATAAAGTCCGTGGTGCAGAACAACGCGGTGGGCCTTGGCAAAGCTTTGAGCAATGCACGGGTTTTATGGTCCGCCACGTCATTGATGTGGTAACTCAGTTCGGTGGGCTTTGCCATCGCCGGGTCACCGATGAGTTGTTCAGCGCGTTCCCAAAAGGCTTGTGTACGACGCTTGGAGACGGACGAATCCTGGTGACCGGTGAGAACCGCCAGGTTGCGATGCCCCAATCCAACCAGGTGTTCGGCTGCCTGGTAGGCCCCCATTTTGTCATCGGACATGACATGATGATCCGGCAGGTCCGGCGCGTTGGAGTCCAGGAAGACCAACGGCGTGTGATGCCTGGCCAACATTTCGGAGATCTGCACCGCCGACTTGGGACGGATACTGATGCCGATGACGCCAGCCACACGGTGCGCCAGACATTGCTTGATGGCATCGGAGAGATCGGGTTTACCTTCAAGAATCATGAGCTTGATGGTGTAGCCCTTCTCCTGAGCTGCCTTTGCCATACCACTGATCATGCGGCCGGTGTGTTCGAAAATTTTAAATGCAGCCAACACCGCGATGGTCTGGGTCTTGCCGGAGACCAGGGAGCGTGAGACGAGATTGGGGGTGTAGCCCAGCTTGTCCGCCGTCTCCATGATGCGTTTGCGGGTCTCATCCTTGATTCGCGGGTCATTTCTAAGTGCCAGCGAGACGGTGGATTGTGAGATTCCCAGTTGGTCAGCAATGTGTTTCGCGGTGATTTTCATCTTTGACTTTGCAAATTCATACGCTTGAAATTCAATTCATACGCTTGAATTCTAGGCTGACCAAGATGGAAGTCAAACAAAAAGATAAAAATTCGTCACGGTACGGATGGGAGGATGTTGGAATTATGACGTGATTGGTCCCTGGGGTTAAAACCCCAGGGCTTTCGTTCCAATATGTTGGTGGATTGAGATACGTTGATCCATCCATCTCAATCGAAAGTCCATGTGATATAGATTATCCCCATGTGGCTTTGAAGTCATCTTCCTTGAATCCGACGGTGTGGTTGGTGCCATCGGTGACGATTGGGCGTTTGATGAGCTTGCCGTTGGACGCCAGGAGTTTGATCGCATCGGCTTTGGACATGGTGGGGAGTTTGTCCTTCATGTTCAATTCGCGGTACTGCACGCCGGACTTATTGAAAAGGTCCTTGAGTTCATACTTGCCTGAGGCGAGGATTTTTTTGAGCGTGGCTTGCGAGGGCGGGTTATCAACGATTGGCTCATCGACGTATTCGACACCGTTGGCATCGAGCCATTTTGCAGCTTTGCGGCAGGTGCCACATTTGTTGTATCCGTAGTATTGAATCTTGGGCATGTTATGTTCCTTGGAGCTTTGTTTTGTGAGATTATAACGGTGATGTTTGACGGATGTAATGCAATGCGATTCAATGCAGAGACGAAACATAAGGAGTCAAACAGCATGGCCGATGTGAAAGCGAAATTGGCGGAATTGGGATGGACTTTGCCGCAACCGAGTCAACCGGTGGCATGCTACGTGCCGGTGGTGCAGACGGGAAATCTGCTCGTCGTCAGCGGTCAGTTACCCATGGTCGATGGCAAGGTCACTGCCACGGGTGCGGTCCCCTCAGCGGTGAGTGTTGAAGACGCCAAGCAAGCGGCCGCCCAATGTGCCGTCAACGCGCTGGCGGCGATCGGCATGCATCTGAATGGTGATTTTTCGAAGATCAAGCAGATCGTGCGGCTCGGTGTCTTTGTGAAATCCGACAACGATTTCGCTGGCCAACCCCAGGTCGCCAACGGTGCCAGCGAGTTGATGGGCAAAGTCTTCGGTGAAGCCGGTCGTCACGCCAGGGCTGCGGTCGGCGTCAACGCCCTGCCACTGGATGCATGTGTCGAGGTGGAGTTGATGGTGGAGATTGCATGACAGGTTGCATGTATCCATCCGATTCCCATCGCGCCATCAATGAGACTTCTCAATGCAACCTATCCGCTATGCCAACAGGAATGTTACATTCAGAAACCGCACACGACACACAGATACGAAACAGAGTTTGACTGTTTGTCGTCAGATCATTGGATGGCTTTGAATTCAATGGCTCCGGCATCGCGTTTGCCGATTGGTTTGTTCCCTGCAAAGTCACGTAAAAATGGGCCATCGAATTGCCATGCATAGAGTTCTTCGATTGTGGTCTTGGCGTCGGCCAGGGTGCCATGAGCGATGCGGAGAAATTCCATATCGCCCTTGAGTCCCATACCATTGGGTGAACCACCAACGAACAGATCAGCCTGGTTGGCCAGCGAGACACTACCAAGTCCCGCTGACGACTGATCGCGTTTACCATCGATGAAGAGTTGCAGTATGCGTTGGGCCCGATCACATTCGACAAGTACATGATGCCAGTTGCCATCGGCCATCGGATTGCGCGAAGTCACTTGTGCCTGCTGGGTGTTGGCAGCCATGGCAAAATCGACATGCCCCTGCGGGTTGAGTGTCAGTGAGTAGCCGGTTTGGCCATCATGTTTTTGAATCAGGATTGCTTTTTGTCCCTGATTCTCAGCACGAAAATAGGCTTCAATGATGAAATTGGATTGATGTATTTGCGGACTTCGAGCAACGTAGGCATCGTCTGGGCGTCCCTTGTTGATTGTAAATTGATACAAGTCCGTGCGGTCATTCCAGCCACCGGTGGGCGTGAGCCAGACGGTGAGCAGGAAGTTGCCAAGCTGGGGTTTGTCGACTGGGGTGAAGCTGATGGCATAGGTTCCTTTATCGGTGACGGGAATCCCTTTGCCGCCGTAGACATTCATGCCTTTGAATCGATTGCTGGTGTCCAGCCAGTTGAGGTCGGCGCGGAGTTGCATGCCGGTAACGGATTTGGTGATCTTGAATTGGATGGTGGCTTTCTTGCCGGGGACCAGTGTGTCGGGTGCATCGACGGTCACCCAATCCGAAGGCTTGTTGATTGCTTTTTCAATGACGGGATTGATCATCGCATCGAGTTTGCTTTGGGTCAGTGTGGCATAGCGTTTGTTGCCATCAAAGACGACTGTGCCATTGGTCCAATCTTCCAGTGGGCCACTCTGATAGTCCGACTCTGTGCCATTGATCAGGGTCAGATCAAAACGCGGCTGGTTGTGATAGTCGGTTCGATTGACGTAGTTGGGTTGCAGGTGAAAATGTTCATCAGGAATCTGCGTGGGTTCATTTCCTTTGTGATAAAAATGCCATTCGGCACTGGTGGCATAAAGTCCCCATGGGACAAACATGCGCACGCCATGATCACGTGCCTGGGCGGTTGGCGTGAAGTCGTGTTTTTCCGGCTGAGACAGGACGGGTTGCTGGCTGACTGTGCCGACGTTACCAATGGTCCCGTGAGCATGCATGGCCTGCGCCATATCCTTGAGGCTGCCATACCAATCGCCCTTGGCGGTGAAGCTGCCCAGGTTGTCGGGGATTTTGTAAAACAGGTTGTCGACGTAGGCATTGGTGACATGATCGTAATCCTCGCCGATTTTGCCCACGTCATGTTGATTGGGATCAGCCTGTTGCTTTGAGGGCCGTGCATGTCGAAAGACCATATGTCCGATGTTGGAGAAGATGTTACCCATGTACTTGTTCTTGCCAGCTTCGGGGCCCTGGCGTCTTGAACCGATGACGAAGTTGTAGGCCGTGTTGTTAAAGACTGAAGCGAGATAGCCGTGGATTTCCTGGAAGGCCGCAGTGTTTCCCAGTGGGCTGTATGGATCGGAGCTCTTGCCCCATGCGATGTTGTTGAAGTAGTACTGTTTGAATCCGCCGTCCATGTAGTAGGCGTGTCCGAATCTCGCCGATGCCGGGACATTGGGTTGGTTTTTGATTCCCCAGAGTTTAAAACCGCCGGGGTTTCCGGAGATGTTGTCAAAGACGTAGGCTGGGCCACCTTGCCATGTTTCGATGCCGCCCCAGTCATTGTTGTTGAGCAGGGAGTTGGTGACCTTGTTGTGATGGATGAGGATGCGTGAGAGCGGTCGATCCTCTTTGGACATGGATTGCTTGCCGCCATAGACGAAGATGCCTGAGCCATAGAGTCGATCCAGGACGTTGCCAGCCACCTGGCAGGTTTGCGGGCAGGCGATGTCGATGGCATGCCCCTGGCCGTAGAGTGTCGGGCGCTTGCCGATGTCCTGGAGTTTGTTGCGGAGAATCGTGACGTCGAGCAGTCGCGTGGATGAATGGCTTTCGCCCCAATTCCAACCGTCGGTCATGCGGATGCCGCCGTGATCGGTGTGTTGGATGACGTTGTCGAGAATCTTGATGTTGGCAATGGCGGCCGCATCACCCTTGGGGATCATACGGACCGCGGTGTTGATGTGTTCAAACAGGTTGTTGGCGATGGTGATGTTATCAGCCTGACCGAGTACGCGAATGCATGCCGGGTCGACATCTTTGCTCGTAGGCGGGATGGCAGCCAGATCCCACCATGTGTTGGTGAAGCGAAAGGTCAGGCCGGTAATGGACAGGTGATCAGCATGTTCTGCGTCGATCAACGTGGCATGTTCGGCAACTTCCACATCGACCTGATTGGGATTTAAGTGAGATGGCAAGCGCAGATAGAGTCTGCCGCCGGACCCTGTTTTTTCAAACCAGAATTCACCATCCGGATCATCCAGAAACTGCGGCTTGTCTTCCAGGTAATACCGACTGTAGCGGGGCAAGGTGTATCCGCCTGCACCACCCCCCCATTGCCCGCGAATGGCGATGCCGTTTTTCTCAGGATAATACTTGATAATCCGTGATGGATAAGGCGTGCCCATTACCCATCCATACTCTGTCCAGACGTAGGCCCCATCATAGAGTTCGGGTTCCGCTGTCAGATGCTTGGTATCGATGCCCAGGAAGTAATCATTGCTGCCGATATTGATTTTTTTGAAGTGCGGATTACCGGGATTGTCGAACTGCCACCATTGGCTCTTGATGTCGTCATCGTTTTCGACCTGCCAATTGGGTGTGCGTGCCAGGGGGATGCGTGTGATGTGATTGTCTTTGTCGACCATCCATATGTTACGCGGTGCAAAAGATAAATCCGTATACCAGACATGTTCGGGATCAGGGATCAAGTCCGCAGTTGCAGGGCGATTGGCTTTGGCGTCGGAGAACAATTCAATGGGCACCGTTTGCACAAAGGTGCGATCACCCCAGTTCCCGCTGGTCGAACGATACACTGTCAGTGAAAACGCGCCCAGATCAGGCTTGTCACGCGGGGTGATTTTCAAGGTGTAATGTCCGGGGTTGGCTTGGACTGATCGCGGGTTGGAACTGGCGTTATAGCCTGCAAATTGGCCGTTTTTCTTGCCCCAGTTCAAACCCAAGACCACTTTTTCGCCTGCAAAGGTTTTGTCGATGGTCAGGTTGATCTGCATGGGCTGACCGGGCTTAGCCATCATCGGATAACTGATACTGCCCCAGTCACCAAGCTTGGCAGAAAGCGGTTTGCTCGACACGTTGTCTGTTGCCGGGCGGTCGGTGAGTTTGGTAAAGTCCGTGACACGTTGCGCACCGGAGATGACTGCCTCTGCGTCAGCACCACCCCATGCCGGATCGCTTGTCAATCGAATGGGCGAGTCTGGTTTGCCTTGGCGTTGGACAAGCATTTTCCCGCGATAGATCACGCCACGTTTGAAGATGTAGGTATCTGCCTGTTGGTCCGCTTTGGCGTTCGCCTTGGCATTGGTGTCCCACGGGTGATGCTTCCATGCGGTCTGTTGTGTTTTGCCATCGTTCTGATCATCGCCGTTTTGATAGTCGATGTATCGAACCTCATTACCCAGTTTCAATTCAAAGGGTTGAGGTTGCCACTGAAGATCGCCGGTGGGTCGAACAATGGCGTTGGGATTTTGCCAGGGGAATGCAGCTTGTGAGAATGCCTGCCCACAGATGACAAACATCAGTAAGGCAGAGACATTTAACCATGTACAACGATTCATTCCGGACTCCTGAAAATTGATGGATACTGCCGAGTTTGCATGGTTGTGATTCAACCACAAAACCCGAGAGGGGCCGATCGAATCTTATAACTTATTCGTTATGTCAGTCGCTTACGGCTGAACAATATCAAACTCGACCCCCAGCAGCGGATTGAGCCAGTAGTAACCTTCGACATCACTGGGAACATTGACCACGGTTCGGGCATGGCCATCGACGTAACTGATATTGGTCCCACGTGCCGAGATATTGTTGCCGGGAGCATGCCACATGTTGTGGTTAAACGGACTGTTGATGGCGTCGGCACTCCAGCCACTGCCACTTTCATTGGAAGCATTACCGTAGAGCTTGGCCGTGGTCAGCGAGTTACTGACGCGCGCCCCGCCGCCAGTTTGCGCATTCTCAATCATGGCCAGATGCTTGGCCGCGTTCCTGGCATCACTCAGCCGGTTGCCACGGGAACTCCACTCGGCGTTGCTGCGTATTCGCGGGAAAAACAAACCGCTACCATCAGCATAATTGCGATGGAAAAACGTGTAGCTTGTATTACCGATTTGATCCGATGGGCAATGCCACATTCCCCCGCCATCAGGAACAACACCACGCCAGCCGTACAGTGCGTTCGAAACACGATTGCGATCCGTGTACTTGCCCAACAAAAGGTAATGATCAGTAGAAGCCCCCTCCCAGGACGGATAACCCGCTGCTGCATCGATAGCAGAAGTCGAAATGTACAGGGGGACCGCTGCATCCTGGTTATCTGTCGCATAGACGTTGATGGCCACACCGATCTGCCGGTGTTGGGTGAGGCACTGGACATTGCGTGCTGCCGCCCTCGCCGAAGCCAGTGCGGGAAGCAGGATAGCAATAAGGATGGCCACGATGGAGATGACCACCAGCAATTCGATGAGTGTAAAAGCATTGGGAACTAGGCGAGATCGCATCACAACCTCCTGATTCACCAGAACAACAATCAATATTGCACCTGGCTGACGAGATAGATTATTCGCATAATCATATACCCAGAGCGGTCCAAGTCAATCCCAATTACCAACTTTTTCACTTGATTCCTGTAACGACCGCCGTGCCCACATATTGACAAAATATTATATATTTTTTATTCACAAGAATTTAAGAAAACAACCAAGCATGCTTGGCCAATCATTCTTTCCCAATGGACAAAAAATTTTCAAGATGATTATCTTGATTAATTTTTTGACGCTATAATCAAATCAATATTGTTTTGAGGGTTTTTTGATATTTCGTATAATCACAATCAGCGACATGACAACACGCATCACCGTTAAAAAAATTGCCGAGTTGTGTGGCATCTCACAGCCGGTCGTCTCAGCTGTCCTCAACCCGGGAAAGCTCAAAAGCAACGTGCGCTTCAGCGAGGAGACCGCCAGCAAGGTCAGGGCCATCGCCGACGAGTATGGCTATCGCCCCAACCGTGTGGCTCAAAATTTCCAGTCGCAAAAGCATCACATCATCGGGGTGCTGATTCACGAAGCAGGCAATCTCCCCCCCGACACCTTCCGTAATCTGTTGAACAAAGCGGATGAATACAAGCAACTTATCTGCTTTGAATCGGTCAAACACAACGATGACGATTTGCCTGTGTTCATTCGCAAAGACTGTGTGGACGGCGTGCTGCTCTTTGAACAGCTTGATCCGAAAATTCATGAAGCCATTGCCCGCATCAAATTGCCGGCCATCAGTATCAATGCCGGCCACATCTGCAAGACACACAATGTGGTCTTTGACGAAGTCGATGCGATCCGCCAGGCCGTCGGACTCTTTGAGCAAGGGGGTTGTCAGCGATATGTTCTGACGCGCACCTTTGCCAATGCCAATCACTATGCCACGCACGAACGTGTCTCCACGTTGCATCGTCTTGCCTATCAAAACGGATTGCCCGAACCACTGGTCATCGAACTGGACAACCTGCTCATCGGCAGTGCCAGCCAGAAACAGGACGTGATAAACCAACTGATGCGCGTGTTCAGCCAACCCGAAAAGATCGGCCTGGTGGATACCGGCATCTACACCACCTTGCCATTGCATCAGATTCTGACAAAAGCGAATCGACACGAGCCGGACAATTTGGTCCATGTCTTCATTGGCAATGACCCAACCAACGATCTGCTCTGGCCACCGATCAACAGGATCAGCATTGATCTGCCAAAACTCATGCAACATGCGGTGTCTGATTTAACGCGACTGATTCAAGGCGACAAACCACAAGGCCCACCAGTCGTGCCCTACCAGTTATTCAAAGCCGGTGACGCCAAGACAGAAGATTGACTCACTCATCAATGAATCCCTGGAGGAACTAGAGAAATTCACTACCCAACGACTCGAAATATCCGGCGTAACAATGAGTTTTTCTGGGTGACAGAGAAATAATCAAGGCCGTCAAGAGATCTCTTGGCGGCCTTGATCTAATGGCGACGACTGGACTTGAACCAGTGACCCAGGGCTTATGAATCCCTTGCTCTACCAACTGAGCTACGTCGCCTGCTGGATGTCGTTGCTCAATGCAACAGAGCCCAGAAGTATAGCAAAGTTCAACGGCTTGGCAACCCCTGCCAGGTTTGATTGTCCGATTTTCGGGTTCGGTCCTCCTGCCAACGTCCCAGAACATTTTTTTTCAGCATTTACATGCGGATAATCCGGGGAATAACTGTCACTTGGACGCAACAAGGTCCGATATTCCCATGCGTTGGAAAGACCGCTGGCAGATTTGCAAATTCGTCGATATTTCCATTGGCCCGCAGGACCGTGGGGGGTCGCGTGAGCCTGGGCAATAAGCCTGAACACATGAAAAAGGGTAGTGGGTCACCATCATGAATTTACAAGCCAAAATACGTCCGAATCCTGACAACGAATTGCCGGCCATGGCCAACGCAATTCGTGAATTCATCAGTTACTGCCGCATTGAATGTGGTTTCGCCGAAGCCACCCTGCGCGCCTATGCTGCGGATCTGCGCGATTTGTGGCAGTGGCTCGAAGTCCAAGGCGTCACCGACTGGACACAACTGGATTACAAGATGCTCACCGAGCATCTCAAGGATCTCTCCGGCAAAGGTCTTGCCACCACGAGCATCGCGCGTCACGTGGCGACCGCGCGCGTCTTCACGCGCTTCATGCACTCACGTGAAATGGTTCGCGTGGATGCAGGTGAACTGCTGACGCAACCCAGTCAATGGCGTACGCTGCCGGACTATCTGAATCGTGACCAGATGAGTAAGCTCCTCGAAGCCCCGCAGCCGGGTGACGCGCTTTACCAGCGTGACATTGCCATTCTGGAACTGCTTTATGCAGGCGGACTCCGCGCAACGGAGTTAGCGGACCTGCAACTGGGACAGATCAACTTTGACCTGCAGATCGCTCGCGTGATCGGCAAGGGTAACAAGGAACGCATCGTCCCATTGGGCAAACCCGCGATCGACGCGACGGAAGTCTACCTTCAACAGTTGCGCCCACAGCTTGAACGTCCTGACAAAGCCACCGAACGCCTGCTGCTTTCGCGCACGGGTGGTCCGGTGACCCGTATTGTGATCTGGCAGATTGTCACCAAGTATGCGCGGCGTGTGGGCATGACGCATGTCCATCCGCACACACTTCGTCACACCTTTGCCACGCACCTACTCTCCGGCGGCGCGGACCTGCGTGTCGTTCAGGAACTGCTGGGACACTCGAACATTCGCACCACACAAGTTTACACCCACGTGGATTCGACGCGACTGAAAAATGTCATTGACCGATTCCACCCTCGCCCCTAGCATCGGGAAAGGAAGGAGTGCAGTCGACATGCCAATGAAATGCAACATTGACCGACGCGGTCAGCAATATCGCGCGTTATGGGGTGTTGTCAACCTGATTGGTGCTGTTGTCTGTGTGTGTATGTACTTCTTCAGTCCCTGGCCTGCGACGGGTTGGGTGATCACAGCAGTCCTGCTATTTCTATGCGGCGCCTTGGGCATATTCGAAGCCTGCTTCAGTTGGTGCGCTCTCCGCGCGATGAAAATCAAAACACCGTGGTGAGTGTTTCATTTCGGATTTCGTCCAAATCTTGAGCGGTTCAACAAACGAATCACTAAATCGTCATAGTTTTCGTCATTCCCGCGAAGGCGGGAATCCAGTGGCATACAGTTGACGCTTGCACATATCACTGGACTCCCGCCTGCGCGGGAGTGACGGAAGCGAAAGTCCATCCGTTGGTCTTCTCTATACGACAAGCGGTTCTACAAATCCGAGATTCGCACTTATAAAATCCACATCTCATCGTCCGGGGCGGAAATGCAGGTTATCCAACATGCGACTGACGACGCCAGCAATGAGTACGCTCAGCAATGTTAACTCAGATATCTGCACGAACCACTGAATCAACACGATCAACATGCCAATGAGTATGCAGTAGACCAATCGTCCGAGACTGGTCAACGGGCATGTTGCAGGTGCGAGAATAAAAGCGATCAAGAGCATTGGTGATGTGAGAAAAAAGTATCCCAGATAGGTGATACCAAACGCCGGTGGCGAGTAACACAACACCCAGAAGACCGTCGTCTCACCATGGATAGTCATGATCGGCATGGCCATGAGCGTCAATAATGCCGAGAGCATGATGATCACCGGGATCGACCACCAACTCAGTCGTTTGTACATCAGATACACCCCCAGCAGGATGATCAACCCCTGACTGGTCGCACCAATCATGCCCGGTACGCAGCCCAGCAGTAACTCTTCGATACGCGGCAATTCTCCGGAGGCCATCATGTTCGCCAGGTTTCTGGGGAAACGCAGCAGTCGCTTTTGATCACGCATGAAAGTTTGATGCGGATTGGGACGCGCAATGGCGTCAGCATCAATGGTATGTTCCTGCGACTGAACAAGCGGATTTTCACCGGTAAGCCACCACGGCTGGTAACTGCGTTGTTCACGCGCTTTTCGCACATCCCCCCAGACCACGCGATCCGGCCTGAGCACCGCAGCATTGCTGTCACTGTGGAGCATGCGGGTGGTGTACTGTTCATGCACATTGGAGAGCATCAGCGGTAAAGCCCACGTGACGATGATCGCCAACACCGCCGGATGCATGCGGATGCGATGGGCACGCCCGACAAACGGCATGAATATCCCAAGCAACGCCCCGCCGAGTATGTGCTGCCAGGGGAAGCTATTAATCGGCATGAGCAAACCAAGCAAAATCGCCATGGTGATGGCATGCATGACACTGTCAGCCTGTGGACGCCTGTGAAAAATCCACATCAGCAACATGGCAGGCATGTAGGCACTCATCGCCGCGACCACACACAAAAGCACCTGCATCATGGCCATGAAACCAAAGAACACCAGACTGCCTGCCAGTAAAGTCAAAACCACCATCAGGCCTGCAATGTCAACTTGTCTGCGTGTATGAAGCAAGCCCAACCACGGTGGTGTGTACGCAGCCCCGGTCACCAACGGAAGCCTGGCATCAGCCTGCTTCTGTGGCTTGAGTTTAAGGGATTGTTTTTCTGCAGACGCCTGATTCACTGGACAAGTACTTTCAAATGCTGCTTGACATGTTGACGAAAAGATTGTGCCAGCGGGATGGCAGATGGGCATACATGCGAACACAGACCACAATCAATACACCAGAGCAATTCGTCATTGATGATGTGATTTTCCGGTTCTTCAACGATCATTTCAAACAGACCTGCTGGCTGCAATGACGTTGGGCAGACTTCCGTACACCAACCGCAGGCAATACATGCCTGAGCAGGTATCGGCGCTGGATTCTCCACCAGACTCATCAGCAAATGATCATGTCGGACCACCGGACCAAGTGCCCTGCCCTGGCTGTCAGTACTCTGATCGACTTTCCCTGAGAGTGGATCACCATAGACCAGCTTGGCGCGCGGGCTGTTCATCTCAGCTTTGAGACGTTTGTGCAACGGGATAATGTTCTGCCCGGGCATCACCCAGCAGGCATGCATCCGCGCATGCGCTTGAGGCCAACCAATGAACATCGGCTGGATCAAATCCAGTTCACCGGTTTGTAGCCAACGTGCAAGCCGAATCGCGCTCCATGCACTGATGATCACCGCATCATGTTCCAGCGGATGCCCATCAATGGTCAGGTGTTTGCGCGACTGGCTGTACTGTCGCATCACCACCGACGGATGGCCGATGGGATACTTGGGTTCAACGCGGTGAAGTCGGGTGGCCTGATTCATCTTGATGCGCATGGTCTGGTAAACACTGCGTGAGGGTCCGACGAGAATGCTGGCCTGCTTGAGTCCCAAAACCAATCGCAACGCATCCACCCCCAACGCCAACTCACCGGGATGACTCATGGCAAGGCTGCTCTGACAAGGGTACGGCGCGAACGAATCACAAGCAATGCAAATCAGTTCACGCGGTTTACGGAGTAATGCAGCTTCGAGTTGGACCAGTAAACCAACCTGCCCGTCGTAGACGCCCCACTGTCCCAGGCGACGCAGGCAATCCACCCAATCGGTGAGCTTTTCGCTGCCAGGGGGTGAGGCTTTGAGTTGCGTGGAGGTCGTCGGACTTAGAGGTTCGAGGGTCAGATCGTAGCCCTGGTCGGGTACATGGAGCATGCCGATGACGCGACTGCGCATGGGGCTGACGACACAGGCCTGGCGACGGTCCGGCGGATCGGCAAGGGTTTGTCCTTGTTCGAGTTGCTGGCCGACATGCACGTTCGGATCACAGGGTAATCGCAGCCGCAGAGTCTGGCTGTCCATCACCCGCGGCGGTGGTGGCATTCGCACCAAAGCCCCAGAGCTGTATTGCAATCCACCTGGCATGTGACGCATACCATGATCTTACCCGATCCGAAGCTGTTTATCTCGTTGGAAGTCAAGGGTTATGGAAAGCAAAAAGTAAATCAGGATGTTCAACGGTTCACGTTTGGGGTTTGGGGTTTGGGGTTTGGGGTTTGGGGTTTGGGGTTTGGGGTTTGGGGTTTGGGGTTTGGGGTTTGGGGTTTCTGTCGGATTGTAAACCGCTTGCGGTTTAGCGCGTCAAGCGAGATACGAAAATTCTTTGACGTCCGATCAATTTATGGAGCACTAAACCACAAGCGGTTTTTAAATCCGAAATCCGAAATCCGAAATTCCCAATCTACTCCCTACTCCCTCAATCCCTCAATCCCTCAATCCCTCAATCCCTCAATCCTACCCATCGTAAAACCCAAAATGAAATTTTTCATTTCATATGGAAATATTTTGACATCCCATAAAACCGGGCCTAGGATTCCCCATCATGACCACGACACCGACCCGACCAAGCAGCCTGCCTCGCAAACGTGCGGACATCTCCGTCACGGATATTGCCAACAAGGCCAACGTGTCGCTGGGGACGGTTTCGCGTGTGATGAATCAGGTGCCTGGGGTGACCGAAGAAATGCAGCGCCGCGTGTTGCATGCTTCACGTCAGCTTGGGTTTATCCCACGTCTGGAGCGTCCGAGCATGGCAATTCTCACCGGCCGACATTCCCCTGCCATGCCCGTGGGTTATGTCTCGTGCATGACCACGTTACTCTGGCGAAAGCTGGCGGACATGGGCTATGCCGTGGAAATCATCGATGACAATCATAGCCAGGCGGTACTCCAATCCCACGCGCGTGGCGTGATCGGCGTGGTGTTTGACCAGGGCATGACCGAGTTGATGCAAATTCCCAATCTCCCGCTGTTATCAATCAACAACCCCATGACCGAGCATGGCATTCACAGTGTCTATGCGGACCATCATGCCCAGGCAGTCTTGGCAACCGAACACCTGCTGGCAAACGGGCACAGCAACATCGGCCTGCTGGTGATTCAACGTGATGAATGGGGCGCTGCACAACGCATCGCAGGTTTCACGCAGGCCATGCAAAATGCTGGTATCACCGTGGACCCGACATGCATCGCTGCCACCACTGAGCAACCGGTGTACGACATTCTCAATCGCTGGCATCGCAACGGCATCACCGCCCTGCTGAACTTCAGCGAAGACTGCGCCCTGGAAGTCATCCACATTCTCAGCAATGTCCTCAAACTCAAGATCGGTAAAGATGTCTCGACCATCAGCCTCGAAGACCTGCCGATCTATCAATATCTCTCACCGCCGCAAACCACCATCAAGCAGCCGCTCGATGAGTTAGCGCAACTGGCGGTCGATCACATCACCCGGCTTTGTGACACGGATGTTAAACACAAAGACATCACCGATATCACACTCCCCTCGCAACTGATCCAACGCGACTCGGTTGCCAAGCTGGCATAAGGTTCACACCATGACAAACGCACACCCAACCATCCAACCGTCCTGGCGTTTTCGGGAGACTTCAGCCTTCACACTCATCGAATTGCTGGTGGTGATTTCGATCATCTCCCTGCTCATCAGTATCCTGCTTCCCGCCTTGGCCAGCGCCAGGGAAACAAGCCGGAGCATCAAATGTAGCACCAATCTCAGACAAATCGGCTACGGTGAATATGCGTACAGCAATGACTTTAAATGGTTCACCACGCCAGCATTCGACAACGGTGTCGCAGACTACCAATACCACTCGGGTCGCTGGTACATGACACTGCGATCCTACATTGGCCTGGACAGTGAAAAGCCCACCAACTGGGACACCTTCATCAACACCGGGGATACCGGCGTACTGGCCTGCCCATCCTGGCAGAAACTCGGTGATGACCACAAATCCTATTCTCAAAACGCATTCAGACTTCTGGCTGCAACATCCGGATCCGTCATCAGTGTTTTTAAGATGACACCCTTCAAGCAATGGGGCGCTGCGGAAATATACACCGTCCAGCCCGACAGCCAAACCACCGAGCGTAAAGTCCACAGTTCCAAAATCATGCTCATCAGCGAACTGGGTTATTACATCGGTTCACCAAAATACAACACCGACTATGCCATCCGCAGCGGTAATGAATGGAACGGCATCGGTGTCTCTCCAGCCTTCCGACACAACGAAGCCAAGAACACCGTCTTCACGGATGGCCACGTCGGTTCAAATCGACTCGGCACCATGGATTACAACCTTTACGCTCCGTGAGTTTGTCTGATTCAAAATTTTATTTTTCGCCTTGAAACAAGGATTAAAACCATGTCCTTTGCAACCGCACGTACCATCACGGTTCTGTTGCTGACACTCACAACTTTCGCGCATGCTCAATTAGGCACTCGCGTGTTGGAAGTCTCACCGGCCCAGGTCACCTTCCAAACCTCCGACCATGTCACCTGCACCGTCGATGGCAACACCGTGATCGCCAAGCTAGCAGGCGCAGAGAACAGTTGGCTGAGCACGCAGAACCAATACCCGCTTAACGACAACACCACGTTTGAGATTCAATGCGATAACGGGCAGGTCGGCATGCAGTTTGAATGGTTCACCTCACGCGGCCGATTCATCTCTGCCAGCGATGTCCTCAAAGCCTCGGATTTTAAAGCGGGCAAACAGACGTTAACCGTCAACGATCATGTCCCTGCTGACATCGTCAAAAAAACGCGCTTCTTCCGACCCAAGTTCTGGTTGTATGACAACACCCAGCCAACGACTTTCAAAACCTTTGCCATCTCCGCCCCGCGCCAGTTCCGTACTTCAGGTTTGCAGTTGGCACACAAATGGGAACCGACCACCCGACTCACACCCGACAGCGTTCTGACGGTGAAGCAAGACAACGGTGTGATCGATCTGACACTCGACCGTTCAGCCAAACATGCGGGACTGGTGTTTGAAGACCGCGTGCCATGGGATGCCAAGGGTGTTGCCATGATTGACATCCACTCGTTCCCGATTGATCAACCCAACACCTCGCTGGCGTTGCAGACCATCTGCTGGGATGAACAAGGCAATTACCTGACCTCCATCGACCTGATCAAGAACATGAACAAGGCAGGCACCTACGAAATCTCACCCGGTGCATACGGCTCAGCCGTCCCCGACAAAACCGTCAAGATCAATTTCAAAGTCTGGATCTGGGGCAACGACATAGAAGCCAAGTGCAAAATCAACGGCATCTACTGGGGCACCCCCGGAAGTCCCCCCGGAAATAGCCCCGGAAGCACCCCCGAAAACCAAAGCCCCTGAACATCAGAACAAATTGGACGAACAATCGCTCTCGTCCGTCACGCCCGCGCAGGCGGGAGTCCAGAGGAACGTGCAAGCGTCAACTGCATGCCACTGGCTTCGGGCTTTCATGGGAATGACGAAGACACGTTCATGATCAACTTGTTCATATCAGTAACCCCCAGAAAAACGGAGTCGAATCGTGCTCAGGATTCTGACCATCATCGCTTGCACATGCCTTGTCACCGGTTGCAAAACCACCACACACAAAACGGGGTCATATCCCGTTTCGCCTGCTACTACCAAAAAGGTTCCAACTACCAAAAAGGTTCCAGGAACCTTTTTGTTCGCAGGAACCTTTTTGTTCGACACCAGCGACTATGGTCCCAACGATAACACGCCATGGAACCTGCCCGGCAAAGCACCGCATCTGATCGCGCATTACCTGCCCTGGTTTGAAACCGATCTCAACGATCCCAAGGACCCGTGGAAGCATTGGAAGTGGCGTCATCCCAAAGCAAACCATGATCCGACGGAGACGTTACCCAACGGTCGTCGTGACATCGCATCAGTCAACTACCCCTTGATTGGCCCGTATTCATCCGATGCGCCCAACGTGGTTCGCTATCACCTTCAGACAATGAAGGCAGCAGGCATCGATGCGTTGGCATTCTTGTGGTACGGCCCGAACAATGCCATCGACAACCGCGTGAAACTGGTACTCAATACTGCTGAGCAGTTGGGCATGCGTGTTGCCATTTGCTACGAGGAAAAACTCAATTGGCCGCCCTACCGTTTCCCGCAAGAGCGCAGTGAGATTGTCCAGCAGGCCATTGGTGATTTGAATTACATCATCGATCACTACGTGGATCACCCTGCGTATCTGAGGCGCAACAACGTGCCGTTCGTGTTTCAGTTCAACTACTCCGGCGCCGATGAGCTGGGGCCACGCAACCTTCTGCCCGGTGAGTTCGAAACCATCTTGGCCTCACTGAATAAACCCATCGTCTATGGGCGTCAAAATCTGCATGCAGCCTATCACCCGACAGTCGACAGTGCGTTCGTCTGGTTCGACATGGGACCATGGCCCATCACGTTTGCCAGGCAAGCCGAGCAGCTAAAACAGCAAAGTAAACTAAAGTTCTACATTGCCATGATTTGTCCAGGTTTCAACGACACCGGCGTCTGGGGTTGGAGTTCTTCGCCACGTGTCTCTCCCGATTACGGCAACATCGAAACATTAAAAAACACCTTAAAAAATGCAACCTTGGAGCATCCTGAACTGGTACAAGTAGTCACATGGAACGACTTCAACGAAGGCACCGTGGTGGAGCCCACCGTTGATGAAGGTTATAAAAATCTGGACGAAATCGAAGTTTGGTGGCATAAAATCACCGGCAGACCTGTTAACCTACTGGACAACCGTGCTGCTTTCGAGGAATATGTTCTTTCTTGTTCAAAAGAGCAACGCAGTTTGTTACCGACATTCAACCCAGAAATTCTCAAACCCTGATCGTGGTTTGATAACAATCCCCCGGAACGCTCACCGGTTTGCTTCGGCAGCCGGTGGGCTTTTTTTATGACGACTCCCATTCAACACCAAGTTCATCAACGCCAACTGCAACCGACACACGCCTTTGTGTGTATTACGAATAGAAACAACAACTCCGAGCAATTGACCGTCAGCCCATTCCCACGGCTGACCACGCGTGTAACGGGCACGAATCCATCAACACACGCATTGCATTTGAAATGATGACCGAGACGCACACCACGCCCCGATTGTTTTGGCATGGCTATCGCGGTCTCACATTTGAATTGAGGTTCACATGAAAAAAGTCACATCACTCCAGGATGCCAACGGCAAAGATCTCACACGTGGTGATCTGGTCACCACACTCACCGACCATGTCACTGCCAAAGTCGTCGAACTCGCTTCCGACCTGGACACCGGCTTCGTCCGAATCAAACCCGTCAGCTACTCCGTCGGCAAAGGTGTCTGGCACGCAGCAGAGCATGTGCTGTTTCTGCGCAAAGGCAATTGAGCCAAAAGTTAATTGCATCATGATTAACTGTCTTTGAATTACCCGCAGGTAAACTTGGCTGCGCGTAAACACAACGATTAAAAATCAATTACTGCAAGTCCTCGAGCCATTGACGAACTTCCTGAGCCGTCGATGACTGGATCGCTTCAAAAATCTCTAACGCTTTTTGCGAGAATTCTCGTGCAAGGTCAAGTTTTTTCTGCCGACAATAAGCCACACCAAGGTTAGCCAACTGATTCGCTTCACCTTCACGGTAACCAATTTCACGTGCAATTTTCAAAGCTCGTTGAAAATGATAGACAGCTGACATATCATCCCCCTTATTGCCATACGCCAAACCAAGATTACACAAACAATTTACCTCCATGTAGTAATCTTCGATTCCACAAACAATCTCAAACGCCAGTTGGAATTGATTAATTGCCAAATCAACATCACCCTTATTCATGTAGGCACGGCCTAGATTGACCAACATCTCCGCTTCCCCCTTGCGATAGCCGAGCTGATGACAAATTGACAAAGCGTGGTCAAAATCATCAATTGCTCCAATAATATCGCCTTGCCGTAAATTGAACAGACCCAATTTACCCAAACGACTCGCCTCCCCCCGCAAGTCTCCAATTTCACGATCAAACCTTAAGGCTTGACGTAGATAATATGAAGCATTACCCATGTCGGGTTTTGCTTCATATATTGCTGCCAGCCCTTCATATAAACAAGCCTTTCCCATTCTATAGTCCATTTTCATGTTAATCTGGAAAGTATCATGCTCGTTACGTTTGTCATTATCCTTCAAAGACCAGTCTGAAGAATCTGAATCATCAACAATTTTTTGAATGACATAAATTTGTTCTAATTCCCTGTATATTGCCAAAGACTCTTGAAAACAAGCATATGCAGCATCCACATCCCCTTTTGCATGATACACCGAACCAATATTTGATATTGTCGCTGCTTCAAATTTACGATCATGATAATCGCGTGCAATCACAAGCGATTTCTGAAAGTATTTAATCGCTAACTCATAACCTTTAATTTCATAATATGCAATCCCCAAACGGGACAACCACGTACCTACTGAATCTTGATATTTATCATGAGCAAAACGCAGGCCCATTTGTATACACTTAAACTTATCCACCGAAGATCCTTGCAAATACAAATAATCCATATACTCAAAGGCCAGCATATTACCGGCTTCCTGGCATTGACAAGCTGAGCATGCAGACATAACAGCCATTACATGCTGTCGCTGTGAGTGAAGCGATTTAAAGCCTTTTGCTTCAAGCTTTCTCTGATCATTTACATATTGGGTGTAATAGAAAGCTAGGGCATCAACGTGTTCTGAGGCAGGCACAAGTTTACTGTTGGCGTAAGTATGAACCAGAGCATGACTGGTTTCATACTGATTCTCGCTGCGGATTAGAAAACCGAAATTGACAAGTTCGTTGAATGGTCTTCGCAAACTATCCGTTGTTTGATTAAATGCAGCAGCAACGATATTGCGGTCAAAGGGGGACATTGCCAATACACCGACGATACTTAACACCTGATGTGCTTGGTCGCTGACCTGCTCAAGGCTGCGTTCCATGAGAATGGGAATGCTTTCATCACAACGGTCGCCCTGATTCAATGCATCAAGTGGGGTTTGCTTGAGCCATGTTAAATAGACTGATGAGGGTTCTTCGGTTTGATCAAGATACCTGCCAACCAATCGCACAGCCAGTGGAAGATAGCCGACGAGTTTACATAATGCCTTGGCGGACTTTTCATCAGAGCAGTGCTTCTTGCCCCAAGCCCGTAATAATTCCACGGCATGGTCGGCCTTGAGCGGTTTGACATCCTGCCGATGACTTAAAGCGTCTTGACGCCTTCGGGAGGTGATGAAGACGCCGCATTGGTTGCGAATGTCGAGCAGCTTGCTCAGGTCGTCGGCATCTTCAGCCCCATCGAGCACGATTAACGCACGCCGATTGGAGAGCGCGTTTTTTGCTGCTTCAAACGGGTTGGGATGAGGATCAACGCCAAAAGCTCGGGCGATGACTTCAAATGCGTAATCCACCTTGGACTGATCGTAGAAATTGTGAAATACCAACCCGTCGGGGAATTGAGCGGGTGGTTCCTCACCATCAAAAATTCGCCAGATCGCCTCAGCCGCCAATGCCGATTTACCCATCCCAGCAGGCCCGCAAAGTGTTGCAACCTGACAGGGTCCGATGGCAGGTAACAGTTCTTTGAGTTCAGCATCTCGCCCCATGAAATGTTCTGCCCGAGGTGGCCGGTGCATGGGTTTGCCTGTGGGTGAGACAGCCTGGGTGAAATGGTTATGGGTATGGAAATGCTGCCCACCTTCGATATGGGCTTGATCACCAACGACTCCAACATTTCTCGCGTTAATCTCGTTCACGGTTCCCCCAACGAGTGATCTCAATGAAAATGCTGGCCACCTTCAACGTGTGCATCATCACCAGCAATGCCGATGTTTTTGGCGTTGATGTTGAACTGTTTCATGGTTGCCTGACCTTGAGGTGTATCATTGACTGCATGTAGAAGAGCCTGAGCCAGTTCGATGAGTTGCTGATTGTCGATGGCACCAGCGGTTGCGATCTCTTCCTGCAAGATGAGTTGACGGCCTTGCGAATCGGGTTGCTCTTCGAGCCTGTCTACCGCCTCGACCACGTCGCTATCTGTGCCGAATGTGCTTTTCAGGGCATTCTTCAAGGCAGAATAGGTGTCGAGAACGGCCTGTTTGCCCGTTTGCGCCAAACCGCTTGCAACCGCTGTGACGATGGATGCTGAGATGGTGTCCAAATCCATGATGATATGCTCCTCGGAAGACGAATCTGATCCAACAAATACGCACGCACATCATAGCGGTAATTGTGTAAACGTTGAACCGCTTTGAGCCAGGGAATTGAATATGGATCACCAGATTCACATCATCTTGAGCACCGCATCAATCATCGCATCCGCTGACGCGAACACTTCGCTGATGCACGTGGCGCTGAGGAATGCAGGAGAACTGACGATGCGGTTTTCACTGTCCACGCAAGCTTCATTCACCACACAGGCTTCATGCACGCTGCCCATCTTGAGGAGTGCAGCTTCCAGATCACCGTCGTTTCCTGCGGTGAGCTTGGGTGTGATATCCAAGTCTTTAAATGCACGGGCGATGAGTGCTGGTGAGATACACAGTGAACCGAGGACTTTGCCTGCAGCGTGGGTATCGAGAATCGCTTTCTGGACAACGGGATCAATCTCACAGTCCGCGCCATCGACTGCATAGGTGCACAGATTCTTGGCAACCCCAAATCCGCCGGGGAAGATCAGCGCATCGAAGTCCGCGGGATTGTATTGCGTGAGATTGCTGATTTTGCCACGGGCAAGACGGGCCGACTCGGTGAGGACGTTGCGCGATTCATCGGTGGGTTGGCCGACAGCATGATTAACGACATGCATCATGGGCTTATCGACGGAGAAGCAGGTGTATTCATGTTTGCGTGAGTCGATGGCATACATGGTTGCCGTGGCTTCGTAGATTTCACTGCCATCAAAAACACCGCATCCTGCGAGAACAATTGCGAATTTGGCCATGGGTATTCCCTTCGTTGATCGTCAACTTGATGTTATCTGATGACAAATCATTGTAAGGCATTGGAAACAAAAAACTGCCTTGGAGTTTCAGCGACATGTATTGCCGCAGCGATTGGTCGAACATATGCAATGATACCAGAGCAATTGGCGTCATGATTCGCCAAACAGCAATTCGATTCGTCATTCCCGCACCCCCGGAAGTCGGGAATCCAGTGGCATTCTGTGCGCACTTGCAGGTTCCACTGGACTCCCGCCTGCGCGGGAGTGACGGAAGTGGGCGATTGCTTATGCGAGTTGCTCTAAGGGCAAAGAAGAAAAAACGCACGTCGGTGAACGTGCGTTTTGAATGTTGTTTGGTGAGATCGTGTTTTTATTCTTCGTCGAACTTGCGGTTGACCAGTTCGGCGAGTTGATTGGTGGCCTGTTCGGCGTCACTGCCTTCGGCATCGATTTCGAGCTTGGTGCCTTTGGTGGCGGCGAGCATCATCATTTGCATGATACTTTTGCCATCGACGGTTTGGGCGCCCTTGCTCACGGAGATTTTGGATTGGAACCGATTTGCCAGATCGACAAATGCCATCGCCGGCCTGGCATGCAGACCGAGTTGATTCTGGATGGTCACGAGTGTCTTCACTGAACTACGATTCCTTGATGATTCCTTCACATGGCGAAAAAGTTTCGCCCAAAACATTACCGCCGCCTGCGATAAAGCACGGTGTTAACCAATCACGAGCGTCTGATGGAGTCACTCGATCAGGCGCCTAGCTGTTGAGAGTCAGCTTCTTCGAGCAGGCCCAGCACATCTTCGACACTGGTGGCTTGACGGAGGAAGCGACGGAACATGTCCTTTTGCAGGTTGGAAAACACGGTTTCCATGGCCTGGAGATGTTCATCGGGCTTACCCTTGGGGGAAAGCAAAAGCACGATACTGTATACCGGATTTTTGTCCAGTGCATTAAAGTCGACACCGGTCTGGCTCACGCCAATGGCTGCGGTGATTTTCTTGATCTTGTCGTGCTTGACGTGAGGCACGGCAACACCTTTACCAAAACCTGTCGATCCCTTCTTCTCACGAGCAATGATCTCCGTGACCAATCCATCACGCAGGCTCTTGGGGGCGGCACCGGAGGCGACGAGTGCATCGACGAGTTCGGCGATCACGTCATCACGTTCCGTTGAAGTCAATTCGGGGACAATAGCCTGGGGCTCGACAAAGTCTTGTAGTTTCATTCTTGAATTCTCACGATCTTAAGCGACGGGTACAACCTATCCGTGCGGCGTTGGAACATTGTACAGCAGGATGGCTTGGTGTGAAATTACAGATGCCAGAAATGTCAGAAAAGACAGATGAGGCTGGCGAACACAAACGTGCATCATGGGTTGATGGATGTAAACCAGAAGACGCATTCTAAAACGCTCATGGCCACCAGCCTCGATCTGACAATTGCTGTTAATTCACCTGGTGCTTGCGGTTACGTAATTTTTCCTTGTGATCTCGAAGCTGACGTTCGATCTTGCCGAACACGTCATCAATCAAAACGTACAGATCCGGCCCGGATTTTTTCGTAATAAAAGGAGACGATTTTTCGACTTCAACAATCACTTCCACTTCTTCATGTTGATGGTTGTCGGATTTATCGATCAGGATGTTGATCTCCTGGATACGGTCAAAAAGTCGGGGCAAACGCTCAGCACGCTCGGTGGCGTGGGTCTTAATCGGGTCGGTGACTTCAAGATGTTTACCACTGACATTGATCTGCATGTGATTCTCCTTAATGCTGGCTCTTGGCCAGGGTTGTTGGATCATCTTTTTCCGGCGACGCGTCAGACGGATTAGCCGCGTCTACATTATCCGAGGACTGCGTTGGTGTGGCAGCATCATCGTCTGATGTTGATGCCACGATCTCGGCGGTTTGGGATGGCGGGAGGACCACCCCGCCGGAGACTGTAAAACGCAGTGCCTCTTCAACCGTAATGGGTAACTCGATCATATCGCTGCGCGGGACCGAGATGGTATAGCCTGTAAAGGGTGTCGGGCTGCTGGGGATAAAGACCGTCGCACACGGGACGCCTGCAGCACGTTGGATGTTGACCATGGTCTCACCGGTGACAAAGCCGACCGACCAGATGCCGCGTCGTGGATACTGCACCGCAACCACACGACTGAATTGCTTCATCCGGTCCTTGCCATCGGAGACGAGAAAGTCGGTGATCTGCTTAACCGATGGGTAAACCTGCTTAAACAGGGGCAAGCGTTGGATGATCATTTCACCACGTTTGTAGAGACTGTGCCCAATGTAACTGCCCAGCAATAAGCCGACGATGTAAAACAGAATGAACGCAACGATCAAACCCAGTAGATCCAATGGGAATTGATATTGATGCCAAAGCGTGCGGATCTTGGCGCGGCGGACATGATGGCGAAGCCACTTCTTGGGGTCCGATGCCTGTCGCATCTGGTTACGCTGGTCCGCAGACAACTCCGCTTCAACGTCAATGATTTCCTGCTCGTAAACTTCCGGCCAGGGAGACCACTGTGACAAGCCTGCACGAATCCCCTTGTTGATGGGTTCAGCAATGCGTTGCTGCACAAACTGGTAACCCATGATCAGAATCCAGACCGTGAGAATACTGGGCAGCAGGATGGTTAATCCGCGCCAGAAGAACTTTCTGGAATGGCTGGTCCGGGGCTTTTTTTCTGTCTGATCCGACATATAAAATGTATCACTTGCCACTGAGGTCGGCCGGACGTGTGTGTTTTGACACGTGCATTTACAAAGTCTTTATCGACCTGACGCTCAGTTATGTTTACCTTAGGTTCGCATTTGTTTTACGTCAATATTCATATTGGTTATACACTGCAATCCACATGGCCAAACGGTTAAGGGGATCACATTATTTCCATGTCATTCTTTCTACGGCATCCGTCGCTGCAGGGATCGTTAAAATCCCAAAAAGTACCTGCTTTTTCTGATATCCCCCAATGACCCATAACTGGTCCTGATGATAGGCCAACAGCGCATCGTCATGCGGCTCAAGCAAGCTGGGCAGATGTCTGAACGTGCTGCGCTGCGTATCCAACTCCCAAACGGCAGCCAACTCCGTGTCTTTTCGATTGAGTTGGCTTTCACCCCCAATACCGACAAGCTGGCCCTTTCGTTGCATGATGCGATGATCTGCCACGCCATGCGGAATCTCCAAAGTCGGCCCGGGTGTCAGACTGGCCTGGTCGGGATAATACGGGTTGAACTTCAGACACCATGTGTCGCGGAGCGTGTTGCCGGTGCGCGTATCCTGACCGCCGGTGATCCAGATCGTGCCATCGACCAAACGCGCGACCGCCAGATCATCCGTCGGGTGTGGCAGGCGACAGGGCAAATAACGTGAGGTCCCCAAACGTGTGTCCACCAGCTCGAACGTGTCCCGCCCCGTGCCGCCTATGAGCAGGAGTTGGTGACGCGAAACCACGATGGCAGCATGGTTGAACCGGCGCGTCTGCAGATCAATCACCGTCTGCCAATCCGAGCCATCCGGCTTGAGAATGTGGGCGACCTGTCCTGCGATGACCACTGCGTTGCCGTTCTCGAGCAATGTTGCAGTGGGGCCAAATGATTCATCGATCAGATCCGGTAATGCGGTCACCTTGCTGGTGGTTGGCTCAATGAGCATGGCATCGACGAGTTGTTTGGTGTGCGCCAGGTCGGTGACATTGCCACTACGACCGCCTGCAACAAGTATCCGGCCATCAGCCAACGTGACCTGTGCATGTTCGAACCGATCGACAGGCAACTTGCCGATGACTTGCCATTGGCCGGTGTCCAGATTCAGCGATTGGATCGCATCGGTGGTCTTGCCTGAGGAAGTCACGCCGCCGGTGACAATGTAGTGATGATTGGTCTTTGAACCACAGGCAAAGAAGACACCGGTGGGCATGGGTGACATGCGTTGCCAGCCAGCAGATGTGTCCGATTGCCCTGAAACCAGCTGACGCATCGCAAGGACGGATACCACAGCCAACAAGGCCACGCCAAGGAATCGCTTGTGAAAAAGACGGGGACTCTTCACGGATTCCATCATACCGAGTTGTCAGGTGGATGCGATGGGCGATGTGGGTTTGAACTGTGTTTTTTCAAAGAATGACGCATCACGTCTCAGATCGTTAACCTTCAACAAATATCACGCCCGCTGCGCTCAAGACGCCAAGACGCGAAGCCAAGCAAGTTAATCACCCCGTCTTCCTTTGCGGCTCTGCGTCTTGAGCGTAGCGGGCGTGAGTTGTTTAAAACAAATCAGAGTCCGACAGTCGGTCAACAAAAAACCGCGAGGGTTGAACTCGCGGTTTTCGTTGTTTTGAGTTTGGTGTTGCAGTGTTTATTTCATCACGCGGTAGCCGATGTCCTTGCGGTACTGGGCACCTTCGAAGTGAATCTTTTCGCATGCGGCATTGGCTTTGGCCTGGGCTTCCTTAAGGTCTTTACCCATCGCACAGACGTTGAGTACGCGACCGCCAGCGGTGAGAATCTCGCCATCAACGGCCTTGGTGCCTGCGTGGAAGACCACGACATCATCCATCGCTTCTGCGTCCTTGATGCCCTTGATGACTTTGCCCTTCTGGTAATCGCCGGGATAACCACCCGATGCCATGACCACGCAGCAGCAGCAGCGTTTATCCCAGTCGATGGAGACTTCATCCAGTCGACCTTCCGCCGTGGCTTTGAGGATTTCGAACAGGTCACCTTTGAGTCGCATCATCATGGCCTGCACTTCAGGGTCGCCGAATCGCACGTTAAATTCGAGCACTTTCGGACCTGCTGGGGTGAGCATCAAACCTGCGTAGAGAACGCCCTTAAAGTCGATGCCGTCACGCTTGAGGATGTCGACCGTGGGGACGAGGACATCACGCTGCACCTGAGAGAGCAACTTGTCCGTTGCCAGTGGTGTTGGTGTGTATGCACCCATGCCACCGGTGTTGGGACCCTTGTCACCTTCGTAGGCTTGCTTGTGATCCTGAGCGGGTTCCAGGACGTAGATGTTCCTGCCATCGACGAGTGCGAGGACGGAGAGTTCCTGGCCTTGAAGTTTTTCTTCGATGACGACCTGAACGCCAGCATCACCGAAAATCTTCTTGCCCATGATGTCTTCGATCGCTGCCAGGGCTTCTTCCTTGTTGTCACAAACGTAGACACCCTTGCCCTTGGCCAAGCCTGCTGCCTTGACGACCATACCGCCTTCGCGGGATTCGACATAGGCGACGGCCGCTTCGTAGTTGTCCACGATTTTGGCTTCGGCGGTGGGGATGGATGCTGCACGCATCATCTGCTTGGCCCACGCCTTATCGCCTTCGAGACGCGCTGCTGCCATATTCGGGCCGAAGATCGTGCGACCTTCCTTAGCCAAGCGATCCGCCATGCCCTTAGCCAGCGGATCTTCCGGGCCAATGATGATCATGGAGACGTCGTTATGTCGACAGAAGTAGTCGATTTCGTCGACGGTTTTGGTGTCCACCTTTTCGGGGTCGATCTTGAGGTTTTCACCCAATTGAGCCGTACCACCGTTACCGGGGGCAAAGTAGAGCTTGCCACAGGAAGGTGATTGTTTGAGTTTCCAGCCCAAGACGTGTTCACGCCCGCCGCTGCCGAGAATCAGGATATTGGTCTTCTTTTTACTTGCCATAGTCGGGGCATGATAGTTTAGATTGCGGTGTTTGTGAAACTGTAGATAAGAACGTCTCAAACATTCTCATCCTCGAATTGAGCATCTGTGTCCAATGCCATTTAGTCATAGAATCATACAGATAGACTCTGTAAATACCTGAGTGAAAACCAGCCTCACGCCCGCTACGCTCAAGACGCAAAGCCGCCAAGCGATAAAGAAAGAGTTTTTCTTTGCGACTTTACGGGCTTGGCATGAGAAATTGCCTTGAATACGACGCGCCATCCAAAACCCACAAGCTCCCCACCAAAACCTGCATCCGACACAGGTTTCTGTAACTGGCCGTTGACTGCTGGGATTTACGCGCTAAGATTCCAAACTAAAGCTTTCATTAATCAACCAAAGCTTTCATCATGCCCAAACGAACAGACGCGACCCCAAGTCTTACCCAGCAAAGAGGTTCTGTATGAAAAACCCCATCGTCCACACGCTAAGTGCTTTACTGTTTACGCTTTGCACCTGCCCATGGTTGGTTCAAGCGAAGGATAACCCCATCATCGACCTGACCAGTCCCAAAGCTATTTCGGATGCGGTGATGGTTTCTGATCAGGTGACCGTCACCCCGAGTGACGATCCGGCACACCCGGGGCTGATCATGACCGTGGCCAAAGGGTCAGCCGGTTACCCGGGATTCAAATACAAATATGACCCGCCACTGGATCTCTCAGCCTATGGCCACGTCAAGATCACACTGACCAATCTCATGGATAAACGCACCATGGTTGCTCTGCGAATCGACAACGCAGGTGACTGGCGCAAGAACCCGTGGAACACCGAAAACATCTACCTCGAACCCAACAAGACCGTCACCAAGGTCGTCCGATTCGGATACTCCTATGGCGGCAAACCTTCCTACAAACTCGATTCGTCCAAGATCACCCAAATCATGGTCTTCACCGGCAAAGTCAAAAATGATGCAGGCATGAAAGTCCGGATCGATGCTATCGAACCCGGCGGCCAACCCGGTGAAAAGCCACCCGTGAAACCCGAGAACGTCCGTATCTTCCCCAACGAGAATGGCGTCATCCTGGGTAAAGGCGTCAAGGTCAACGACGGTAATTTCTTCACCCGTGATGTCACCGTCAAAGTCAACGGCGATGGCTCACTGGTTATTGATGTCACCAAGACCGGCAAAGATGCCAAGGTCGGCATCAAGCCCCCCATCGGACTGTGGAATCTCAAGCACTACCTGCAACTCAACGTGGCCATCAAGAACACCGGCAAGTCTCCGATTACCCCTAAAATCCAGATGGTTTCCAAGCGCGGCAATACACAATGGGTCACGGCGGACGCTGCTATCGCCCCGGGTTCAAGCAGCAATGTCCTCGTCCCCTTCTACAACGAAGACAACATCTGGAACGGCGACAACCACAAGAAGTCCGGCCCGCAGATGGAAAGCAACAACGTCCGCGCGATCAGCTTCACCACCACCGAGCCCAAGGCTGGCGATCAGATGACCGTCGAATCCATCACCTGTGAACTGGTTTATGCTCAGAACCCCAGTTGGTTGGGTAAACGCCCCCCGGTTGACGGTGACTGGACCCAAACCCTCGACGAAAGCTTTGACTCTGCCAACATCAACGAAAAACTCTGGCGCATCTATGCTCCCAACTACTGGGACAAACGCACCCATTTCTCACGTGAAGGTTTGATCCTCAAGGATGGCAAGATGCACATGCGTCTGACCAAAAAACGCGGCCATCACAATGACGATCCCAAACACGAACGCGTCACCGATTACCAGGTCGGCTTCATGGACTCCTATGGCAAGTGGGTTCAGCGCTACGGTTACTTCGAAGCACGCATGAAACTCCCCACTGCCCCCGGACTCTGGCCTGCCTTCTGGATGATGCCCGACCGCGGTGAAGAAACCGGCCCGCAATGGGTTCGCCAGGACACCGGCAAGGGTGGCATGGAATTTGACATCATGGAACACCTCACCCGCTGGGGTCCCTACCGCTATAACGTGGCCATGCACTGGGATGGGTACAAAAAAGGTCATAAAGCGATCGGTTCTTCGTGCGTTTATGCCAAGCCTGATAAAGATGGCTTCATCACCGCAGGCGTCCTGTGGCTCCCCGGCAAACTCGTCTACTATGCCAACGGCAAAGAAGTCGGACGCTGGGAAAACGAACGCGTCTGCAATCAGCCCATGGACCTGATGTTCGACCTGGTCACCGGCGGCTGGGACAACGACCCAATCGACGACGCCCAACTCCCCGCCGACTTCGTCATCGACTACGTCCGCGCCTGGCAACGCAAAGACCTGGCCTCGGAAGTGGATGGGTACAAGTAAGTCTCTGACATCCTGACAATCCAACACGCAACCAAGGCATGGTGATGATTCGCCATGCCTTGTTTTTTGCGTGTTGACGAATGGTGTTGGATGCTGACAATAACTTATTATGAAGATTGCCAGGTGTTTTGACCTCCACACTGGCACATGCGATTTTTCAGGGGGTCCGGGGAATAAAAAGGTCTACTTTGCATGTCTCGTATCAGCCATCATCTCCAGGTGACAATACTTATCGCGTTACTGATATCACTGTTTGGCGCAGACCTCCGGGCCTTGCCTGAGCAACCGACGGGACATCAATGTGATTCAATCCAAAGCGTTGGCCGGCGATGCTCAGGCCATGTTTGATCTTGTGAACTACTACATTGATGAACAACAACCTCACTTCGATGCAGACAAGGCAATGGGCTGGTTAATCCGTGCCAGCGAGGCCGGACATCCTCAAGCAATGACCACGCTTGGGATGATGTATCACAGCGGTAGAGTTTTCGCCCAGGACATGGATAAAGCTGTGGGACTCTATGAGAAAGCGGCATTGGCGGGCAATCCTGATGCCATGCTGTTTCTGGGCAATTGCTACAAACTTGGGCAAGGCGTTCCGATGGATTTGAAGATCGCTGCCCAGTGGTATGAGAAGTCCGCCAACCTGGGGAATGCAGAAGCGATGTCGAGCATCGGTCTTTGCTATGCCCATGCGTTGGGGGTTGAGCGCGACAATGTGGTTTCATTCCAATGGTATCTCAAAGGCGCAATGGCAGGCCACCCGTTGGCAATGTTCAATCTTGCTGAACGTTATCAGGTTGGCAAAGGCGTTGAGAAAAACGATGAGCTTTCGTTTCAGTGGTCACAAAAAGCGGCATTGGCAGGATGGGTCCGTTCGCAATTCAACATGGGCTACTACTATGAACATGGCAAACTCACCGAGCAAAATTACGAACAGGCAGCGTTCTGGTATCAAAAGGCGGCAGCGAACAATTACCCCGGCGCCCTGCTGAATCTGGGGCTACTTTATCGCCAGGGTAAAGGTGTCGAAAAAAATCTGGATAAAGCTCGGGACCTGATCCAAACAGCCGCAACCTTTGAAGAACCCGGCGCCATGTACCTGGTTGGAGACATGTACTACGAAGGCAAGCAAGTCGAAAAAGACTACAAAGCCGCAGTATTCTGGTTCGAAAAGGCCAGCAAGGTCAGCCAACAAGATGCCATCTTGAAACTCGGGCTCTGTTACAACAATGGTCAAGGTGTCGAGCGTGACTTTACCAAAGCACTGGAACTCTTTGAACGCGCAGGCAACATGGGTGATATCACAGGCATGATGCTTGCAGCCCGCGCCCATACCAAAGGTATCGGTACACTCAAAAACCCAACACTGGCCATGCACTGGGTCTCCAAGGCAGCCATGAAAGGTCACCCCTCTGCCATGCGCACGCTTGGCATTCATTTTCTCAAGCAGACACCTGTCAATCCGCAGGCCATTGGCTTAATCACTCAGGCTGCGGACAAGGCAGACAGTATCGCCATGCTGACCATGGGGGTTCTTTACGCTCAAGGCAAGCACGTCAAGCAAGATCCGCAAAAGGCCATGGACTATTATCAGAAAGCCGTCCAAGCCAACAACACCAACGCGATGGTCATGCTTGCCCAAGAGTATCTACAGGGGCGATTCGTTGAGAAGAACGAAAAACGGGCGATTGAATTGCTGCAAGAAGCCATCGATCAAAACAATCATGATGCGCGATTGCTCCTGTCCAAATGCTATGAAAAGGGACTTGGCGTTCCTGTCGATATCACCAAGTCCATTGAATTGATCACCCGTGCTGCCGATGCAAAATATCCCAAGGCCATGTTCTTTTTAGGTCAGTACTATTACCACGGACACATGGTTGAAAAAGATCAGGTCAAGGGCAAAGAGCTGGTCATGGCTGCGGTCAAAGCTGGCTTCAAGCCTCCCAAACCCAAGCAAAAGCAACAAACCGCACCGCCATCCCAATCCCTCACTGATTAATCTCAAAAAACATTCAGATGAAACAATCTGGCTTTTCTCTCGCAAAAATCAGGTGATACCCGTGACTTAAGCCTAGCTATTGCGTATACTCAATTGCACGAGGTCAAGCATGAGTGAATCGAAATCGCAACCGGGCCAACCCTTTTCTGATGTCGCAGGTCGTCTGATTCGACAAGGCGGACCGCCGTTGTATCGGCAGGTGGGTGATATCATTCGTGAGAAAGTCATGCGCCGGGAGCTTGCGATTGGTGATCCACTACCACCCTATCGGGACCTGGGCAAGATTTGTGATGTGAGTGAGATCACGGTCCGCCGTGCGATTGCAGACCTTGTTGCTGAGGGGTTACTTGTCAGTCAACGCGGCAGTGGTACGTACATTCTCAAGAGCCCAAGTGAGTCACCTGCCATCCGCAATCGCAGTCGCAAAGCTGCAGGCGGCGATGGTGAGTCCGCGGAGAATGACATTGACCGTTCGACTTTGCCGGTGGGGATTGTGGTGACCTCGTTGACGGATGGTTACCCGTTCATGTCTCAGGTGATTCATGGTGTACGTCAGGGGTTGGGCGAAGCGCATGCGTTACAGTTTTTCGAACAGCCGCCCTTTACCAGTCTCACGAGTTTGCCGTTGGATCGCTTGGCTGGTGTATTGATTCACTCGCCGGTGAACTTGCAATTGGTGGTGCGCTGTCAGCAGTTGGGTTTGCCCTACGTACTGATGCACAACGATCTGTCGGACGGCTTCAGTCACTGCACACTCATTGACTACGCGCAGGCGATGCTGCTTGCCATCAGCCATCTCAATGATCGTGGCCGCAAACGCATTGCCATGGTCACCGCTGCAACCAACCGTTTCAGCACACCGAAAATGATGGCAGGTTACTGGATGGCGTTAACGCATCTTGGACTTGAAGCTCCGTCACTTCCCATCGTGCATGGCGGGTATGGCGAAGATCATGGCTACGAATCCACGCATCAACTTCTTGAACAACCGACGCCGCCGGACGCGATTGTGTATGCCTCAGACTATCAGGCGCGCGGCGGACTGCGTGCTGCTGGTGAACGCGGACTGCGCGTTCCCGACGACCTTGCCATCATCGGTTCGGGCAATATTCTTGGAACCAACGTTACGCCGATTGAAATCACCACCATTGATCCGCACTACGACCGCATCGGTAAGACCGGCGCAACGGTCCTTCGCCAACTCATCGAAGGCAAGCAGTCCGAACCCTTCTGCCATGTCGTTGCACCGGAACTGATCATCAAGCAAAGCAGTTAAACACGGACATCAGGTTTCCCTTGAAAACACAGGAATTTTTGAACATGTACCGCATCCAGCGCCTTGGTCAAGGCCCGATTATCACCGCATCGATGATGCCTGCTGACATTGGCAACAACATCAATGGCCCGTCACTGATTCGCGTGCCGGAGTGGGTGTCCAATCCTCTGGGCAACTACTATCTGTACTTTGCACATCACGGGGGCAAGTACATCCGTATGGCCTATGCCGACCAACTCACCGGTCCCTGGCAGGTTTACGAACCGGGTGTGTTGCATCTGGATCAAACCATTTGCCAACAACACATCGCTTCGCCGGACGTGCATATCGACGATGAAAACCTGCGGTTACTCATGTACTATCACGGTCCATTCGATAACTCGCAACGCTCGTTTCTGGCAACGTCAAATGACGGGTTAAGCTTCACATCACAAACCAACAATCTCGGCCCGTTTTACTTTCGGGTCTTTGAACATGAAGGTTATCACTACGCCTTTGCCAAGAACACGAACATCGACACCGTGCTATTGCGAAGCAAAGATGGTTTGACGGACTTTGAAGAAGGCCCGCATTTTCTGCCCAGCGCAAGACACACGGCGATTCTCAAACGTGGCGATCAACTGAGCCTGTTTTATTCACGGTTCGGTGATGCGCCCGAACACATCATGGTCAGCAACATGTCACTGCAAGGTGATTGGCAAAGCTGGCAACCGGGTGAGGCAGCCAGTGTCCTCAAACCCGAAACGGATGATGAAGGTGTCAACGAACCTTTGATCCCATCCAAACCCGGCGCGATTGCGGGCAAGGTCAATCAATTGCGCGATCCAGCGATTTATGAAGAAGACGAAAAAGTGTATCTGCTTTACAGTTGTGCAGGTGAACACGCGATCGCGATTGCGCAGTTGATTGAGGATTAGGGCGCTTCAAGAATTAAATTTCCATGCCACAGTTAATCTGGGCTCCCGCCTGCGCGGGAGTGACGGAAGGTGATGATTGATTATTAAAGGCACATCGTTTCAAGGCAACCGAGCCAAGATGGCTCGGCTATATACACAGCGCCCGGTACACACATCACTCGGTTTACACATCGCCCGGTCATCTTGGCTGGGTATTAAAATGACATTTCGCTCCAAGTGCTCCAACAGCAAACCAATTGATCACACCGTCACACCAACCGGTTGGGCGCGTGCTTTGTGACTGTTTTGGGATGTGTTTTCAAACAACTCCAATCGCTGTTTAAACTCATCGAAACTTCTGCCCCAACGTGGGGACCAGAGCGTTTCAGCAAAGGCAATCAGGCGCGGGAACACCTGTTTTTCCAGTGCTTTTTCATCCGGCGCGTATTCGGTCCAAATCGGAGACTCACTGCCAAGGATGTTTTTCTGATGCTCGGGTTCCAGGCCTTCGGGAGTCGGGTCAAAGTGATACACCTTCTCCAAAGGCAGGACCAGCATCCAATCAGGCTTGGTGTGTTTATCGGCATCACGCGGCGGGTAATCCAGGTAAACCCATTCATGATTGGAGTTAATGACCTGATGCCCAATCCGTGCTGCGGTGGCTGCTTCGTGAGCATGCCACGCGTGAACGATCTGGTCTTTGGGTGTCTGTTCATCCACGCCATCGGTCCAGACGATACTCTGGCGACCGAGAGTCCGGGTGCAGTGTTCGTGAATCAGGTTGAGAAAATGTGTCCGCAAAGCAACGTTACTCTTGAAGTCCAACTTGGTTTTCAACTCAGAACACAGCGGGCAGTTATCCCATTTTTCACCCGGTGTTTCGTCGCCACCGATGTGCAGATGGTGATCAAAAATCTGGGCCATCTCCGAGAGCACGGTTTTGAGAAATGCAAAAACCGCTGGTTTTGCAGCACAAAACGGTAGTCGGCCGGTCACTTGCTTGTAAGCATCCCATCCGTCTTCACCGATTTCAATGGTTTTGCCGGAACAGGAAAATTCGGGATAGGCCACCAGTGCACTGTTGCAGTGGCCGGGCATTTCGATTTCAGGGATAACGGTGATGTGCCGGAGTTTGGCGTACTGGACAATCTCGCGCATTTGCTGCTGCGTATAGTATCCGCCGTAACGCTCACCGTTTTCAGTCCGCCATGCTGCGACATCGGTGAGGCGCGGGTAGGCCTTGACCTGGGCTCGCCAACCTTCATCATCACAGAGATGCCAATGCAGTCGGTTGAGTTTGATCGCTGCCATGCGGTCGATGTGTTGCTTGATCCATTGGACGGATTGAAAATGTCTTGCTGAATCGAGCATGAAACCCCGCCATGCATAACGGGGATAGTCCGTGATGGTGCAACAGGGAATCTGACCGGATGGGCCAGCGATGCCAATCAACTGCACCAGACTCTGCATGGCATAGAACAGACCTGCCTGATCCGTTGCCGTAATCTGAATCTGATCGGTCTTGACAGTGAGAATGGAAGCTTCGGCTTTACCTTCACAAATTTCAGGGTCCATCTGAATCAACAGATTGGCGACATGACCATTGGGCATCGCCTGGTATTTGGCTGCACAATCACGGGGCAAAGCGTGCCCGAGCATGTCCTGTAGCAACGCAACCTGATCGGGGAGCAACGGTTCATTGGCCATCAAAAACCAGTCGCGTTTGATCGATAAATGACCTTCGTCAACCTTGCATGAAACAGGATTGGGAATCAACATCAACGGATTATCTTGCATAACAAATCAATCTTGGGTGGAGGTTGGAATTGAGCGCAACATGTATTCATTTTTGAACTCATGAAACTTGATTCATCAGTCCCGTGCATACCGGAAATCGCGAATCCAGCGAGATTCCGTGCACGTTTGCATGTTCCACTGGACTCCCGCCTGCGCGGGAGTGACGGTTGGTTTCAGCGTCACGTGGTGACGCAGCTATTGGGGATACGTAATCCGAATCGTGGTGAAAAAGTTCCACAGCTCAGGCATGTTGCGTCTGAGACATTTCATCACTTAAAACCAGTGGTTCTTCACTGACCAAAGCCTGATCCAATGCGACGGATGCTGCACCCAGACAGACGCCATGATCCATGTGAGCCGATGCCACGACCTTGATATGTCGCATGGGGATCGGCACGTTTTTCTCATTGACGCGTTGCTGGATGTAGGTGAGCATCTGCTCGTTGGCCAAACCGAGATTGCCCCCGATGATAACGATCGACGGATCAATCAGGTCGGTCATGAGGACAAGCGTATCAGCGATGTGGTCGGCAATTTCTGTCAGTTCATCAACGAACTTGCCATCACGGTCCGCCATGGCAAGCAGGTGTTGCGCCTGGACGGTGCCATAGGGTTTGCCATCGAGGAGTGTGTCGATTTCACCTGCACCAAAGTGGGCACCGCGACAGAGCTTGCCATTGAGAAACAGGGACGCACCGAGACTGCTGATGGTGTAGGCCTGTTTGTCGTCGGACGTATTGACCAGGAAGTAAAGAAAGTCATCGGTATCGACGGCATTGCCACTGGAGGCCTCTGCCTGAGCGGCAAAGTTCGAATCGTTATCCACACAGACCGGGACATCGAAAAGTTCCTGAAGCGATTGGGCAAGATTGAAATTCTCAAGCTTGAATCGCGTTGACCGCAGGATCACACCCGTGGTGGGATTCACGATACCGGTCATGCCCACGCCGATCCCCAGCAGTTGACCTTTGGGTTTGCCATGACGCGCAAACCAGCCGGTGATGCGGTTGTGCAAAGCCTTGGCAAAGAACTCAATCGGCTCACGCAGCAGCATGCGATCACGATCCATCACATGTCCCTGTGCATCGAGAAAAACCAGCGATGCTGCATCATTCTCAATACTCACCCCAAGCACCCAGCCCAGGTCCGGGTTGAGTTCCAGGAGCACCTGCTTCTTGCCCATACCTGAATTCTCACGCTTGCCATGTGTGCGGATAATGCCGCGTTCGATGAGGTCACGTGTGATGTAGGTCAGGGAGGAATGTCGCAGGCCTGTCGACTCAGCCAACTGATGGCGTGAGAGTGGGCCGGACTGTTGCAACAGGTGAATAACCAGGCGCCGGTTGTTGACCGCGGTGCATAACTGATTGGATTTGGTCAGAGATCGGTTCATGGAATATCCGGGCAAGTAAAACTTCAGGAAAAGGACGAATCAATCGGTGCTGTGATCCCAACGGACCCAGGCGAGTTTGGTGTTGAGTTCAGCCACCGGGACCGCCTTGGCATGACCATCGAGAAACAGGATATTCGCTGAGCGGTTGTGACGTCCTTCATCGGGCAGCTTGGTCAGGAAGTCAGAGCGATCAAAGCGATAAGCCGGTGCGTAGGATGCGGTACGCGGTGCCGAGTTATCCCAGATGGTGATGTACTCAGACGGCGTGATGACGATGGTGTCACGTTCGCCATGCCATGATGCGTCGTCAGTACTGTCGTAACCACCACGCGATCCGCCCATGACAGTCCAACCGCCTTGCGGGCCACGGGAGTAGCCGTCGTGGTTGAGACTGTAGCTGCCACCTTTTTCAATTTTGTAGAAGTCATAATCCAGTGGTGTCGCTGCACCGTAGGGATCCGCGTCATTGGGGCAAGTCAGCAGGAAGCGCCCCACACCGCCATGCCCGCTGGGCTTACCCATGCCCTGTGGATACTCAGCTGTGAGGTAGGCACTCCAAAGCGATCCGCCTGCTGTGGAGACGAGCATGAAGCGTTTCTGAGCCTGGAGATGGTTTTCGTAAATGATGCCGACCTGACGTTCTTTGCTGAGGCATTGGATGTTTCGTGCCGCCTGCCTGGCTGAGGACAGTGCGGGTAAGAGGATGCTGATCAACAGCGAAATGATGGAGATGACTACCAGAAGTTCAATCAATGTAAAAGCTCTACGCTTCATGGGAACGGGCTCCTTAGGCTTATTCCAAGAATACAGAACACCGAGCGAAAAACAAAGTAAAACAAGGCAACACGAAGCATCATAGCACCCCTCACCGAGAGAAGTCAACATAATTTTAATTGAATGAGATTTATTAAATATCGCACCATTTCGTCTAAAAAACTGCAACTATTGCTGTAAACAGTGACTTGCGAAACCCACTATACCGGCCAATTAATTTTACTTTTTTCAATTATTGAAATTTATATTGACACGAACCAGAACATTGGTACTATTTCAGACATGAAACATTCTCGCATCCTATCGTCTGTCCTGATCCTGCTCACCTGCTGCCTGATGACGCACACGATTCATGCCCAGCAGGACACCCCCAACCTCACCACGGCTCCCCAATCGCCGGACAACATCCAGGGACTCTGGGTCTGGCGTTTTGATTCCTTTGCGACGCCTGACCAACGCGATGAACTCATCGGCTTCTGCAAGACCTATGGCATTAATCGCCTGATGGTGCAGATCCACACCGTCAAGCACAAAGCCATCCTGCGCGATGCTGACGCGCTTGCTGCCCTGATCGCGCAAGCTGCTGACAACCATATTCAAGTCGAAGCACTCGAAGGCGGACCGGAGATGGCGGAGAAAAAAAATCTCCCATCCACGCTGGCAAGACTCAAAATGATCCTCGACTTCAACCAATCCCTCCCCACCGGCAAGAAGTTCGTCGGCATCCATTACGACATCGAACCCTACACCAGTCCGCTCTGGAAAAAAGACATGGACTCCCGCCAGTCCGTCATGACCAACCTGCTGGACTTTGCACACATCGCACGCAAACAACTCGATCAACAAACCCCTGCCATGACACTGGCCTTCGACATCCCCTTCTGGTACGACCATAAAACCAAACCAAATGACAACTGCGTGCTGACCTACAACGGCCAAACCAAAAATCTCTACCAACACCTCATTGATGTCAGTGACTACATCGGCATCATGTCCTACCGACAAATGGCCAAAGGCAACAACGGTGTCCTGGCCCACGTGCAAAGCGAATTGGATTACGCACGCAAAGTCGGCAAGAAAATCACCCCGGCCCTGGAAACCATCGAACTCAAATCCTCCCCCACCATCACCTTCTTTGGCAAGACACCCCGGCAGTTCTGGACCGAGCACAATCTCATCCGACAGGAACTCAAAGACGATCCAGCCTTCGGTGGCATGCTCACCCACAGCTACCGTGGCATGAAACAACTCCTTGAAAATGAGTAACCGTTAAATGATACCAATCCCGCAAGAACGCGTGCGTTGCATTGATTTGAGCACCAGATGTGAATCCGATGCAGGTGCCTTATCGTGACTTCTGACCTGCACCGCATTAACATGCGGCGATCATCGGGGCACGCGTTCCTAATGAACTTGGTATGACATGGTGACTGAAATTGGGGAACCGGAGATATCAAACATGCACGGCTTGATGATTGACTCAGCCAGGGCGATGGAGCGCCCGGACTATTACAAGCGTCTGTTTCACTTCATGGCCCAGCGCGGGGCGGATACCGTGCTCTGGCATTTCACGGATGACCAGGGCTGTTCACTGGTGTTTGACACCCTGCCCCAGGCCGCCAGCCCAAACGCACTAACCAAAGCGCAAATGCGAGAGCTGTTGGATGTCGCCAAATCATTGGGCCTGCAAGTCATCCCCGAGCTTGAGACCTACGGGCATACGCGGTTTATCACCAATCTCCCCGAGTATGCACACCTGCGTGAAGGCAACGAAAATTTCAGTGGCATGTGCCCGGTCCTGCCTCAGACACGCCAGATCATTTCGAAGCTCATCCAGGAAGTCGCGGAATTATTCGACAGCCCCTGGATTCATGTCGGTATGGACGAAGTGGTCGTCGGCGATCATCCGCAAACCGCCGAAGCTTTGGAGAAAAAGACCTCAGCACAACTCTACGCAGAGCATGCAAAATTTGTCTACGACACGGTCCAATCGCATGGCAAGAAGATGATGATGTGGAGCGATCACATCGTTAAAGACGCATCCATTGCAGACGACCTGTCACGCGATATCGTGATTGCTGCATGGCATTACACCGCCGAAGTTGACCCGGAATTGATCTTGCCCCATCTGCGACGCGGCTTTGACGTCCTGCTTTGCGGGGCGATGATCAGCTATGACCAAATGCTCTACCCCAGCCATGATTACGGCCTTGCCAATCTGCGCACCATGGCCGACATTCAACGGATGCACCATCCCGGGCCGGGCAGGATCATCGGTCAGGTGACCACCATCTGGACACCGACGCGTTACATGCACGATTCACTCTGGCTGGCAAAAGACTTGGCGTTGGCCATCCTCAAGCACGGCCCCGATGTCGATTCGCGTCAACAAGCTGCGAACTTTGCACGCGATTTTCATGGCTTTGAACCAACCAACGATTGGCTCGATGCGGTCGATACACTCTATCGCTTATCCCCCATGCATCATCAATGGATCGCCCTGCTCCGCGGACATGATGCCGAGGGCAATCTGCTGAAAGTCTCTGACCAAGCGACCAAAGATTGGCAAAAGGCTTACGATGCCGTCGCCAACCTGCGCGATAAAGTCCAGCTAAACCAAACATCGTACGACACATTCTGCCTGACACTGGAAATGGTTGCTTCACTTCACGAACGCGCACGCGATTGTCAGTCAGGACGATTGGAGCAGGCCATGCAAACCACCAAACGACTGATTGATTCCGTCGAAGCGGTGTGGGATCGGGAGCGTTATGCGGATGACACGCGTAAGTTTTATGCTGATTGGCAGCGCGATCGCCCCAACCATCTCATTGAACAATTACATGTCGGTGATGCGTTTTTAAAACAACTCACCAATCGCCAAGTCCCAAGCTGCAACTGATGTCTCACATGCCAGCCCCGGTTAAGATGACCGGACAATCTTGACATAGCCGAGTCATGTTGGCTCGGTGACATCGGGCTTTACAATTCATCTTCATATTGTCATTCCCGCGCAGGCGGGAAACCAGTGGAATGCAGTTGATGCTTGCAGGTTCCACTAGACTCCCGCCTACGTGGGAGTGACGGCATGTGAAAACTTACTGTATGAAATATCCGAGCAATCCAATTGATGACAATAAAAAACACGCCATGCTTACGGTGAAACGTAACGTGTTCAAACAACTGGTGTGTGCATGTCATTATTCAGCGATCATCCATGCATCAAGCTGAACCGCATTGAGATTCTGACGCCGGTCACGCATGGCTTTGAGAACAACGTCGGACGCCTGGCCGATGAGCTGTTGCTCGGACTTTTCTTCATGTGCAGTCGTATCCGAAGGCAAAGCACGCAAGGTGATTTGATGTGAACCTGCAACCAATGCAGGTAAAGCCAACTGCGTCCAACCTACACGTAGACGATCCTGTCCCAAGCCGGCATTCCACGGGTTGTAAATCACCTTGTCGATCATCTGAGCTTCACTGTTGATCTTGCCGACCGAGCGACCATCAACAAGTACTTCAATATCAAGCACCGGCGGATTGGAACGTCGCAGATAAAACACAGGTTTACTCACCGCGCGATCAAGCGTAATGTTGTAGCTGGCCTGCCAATAACCAACGGCAGGGATATCGTGCGAGTTAATGCCGAGCATCGTCTGACCACTCATATCACTGAAGCCCTCAATGAAAGGCACATTGAAAGTGGTCTGCTGAGCGTCTTCGGCTTCACACCATACCGCAATCTTTTGGGCATTGACCGTCGTCGGAATCAGACGCTTGTAAGCAGGCTCATTGACCGCAAGCAACTGCTCAACGCCAATCCCGGTTAACCGCAGCATCTCCGGCTCATGGTCATCGGGATAGTGATAACCGTAAGGCAAGTACGGCGGTCGGTTGTCTTTCTGATCGACATGCTTTCGGGTGGGCATGATCAGGTCAACACGTTTTTTGCCACCATCCATTTGTGAGACAGCAACCGGCTCGCCATCCCATCGTGCCACCTGTGCCGACGCTGGCAGGATCAATTGCCCCTTATCACACTCGGTGGCCAGCCAGACATGCAGACTGCCATCGGCTGCAAGATACCCGTTGCAATACTGCGTCTGAAAGGTGCGATAGCCCAGAACCTGTTTCTGAAAATCCGCCAAGAGCATGCCACGATGTGTTGATGGGATCACACCAATACCGTTGGCCGTCAGCGGGGTTAAAGGCGTTTGATCACCGAGCACAACGACGTTGTCACCAACTGGCAGATGCTGTTTCATCCAATCCGTCATCAGCGGTTTGGCAGCGATCAGTTTGTACCAATCTGCATCGGGATTCATCGCAGGAACCATCCAACGACCATCCGGTGCCATGCGAATTTGTGATGCAATCCCAAGGTAACTGCCATCCATCGCATACTTGGGGGACGTCTGATTGATGATCTGACGCTGACGGAGATTGGCAGGATACCAACCGTAAAGTTCAGGACGATAATCCACGAACGTTTTGAGATTGGCTTGAAGTAGTTGATCATAAGCCTGCATCCAACGAAGTTGTCTGACATCACGCACCAGCTCGGTCACCTGGAAACGATTAGGCGGGTCGAACGAAAACCCAAACGTGAACATGCCCTTGGCACCGAACATGAACATCTGGTCAAAGTCATCATGCAACTGCAGACGGTCACGATAGCCAACGTAGTCTTTCTGACCATCAAAGGCAGCAGGAGATGTTTCAGTGACCAACAGCCACTGCGTGCGTTTGGCCTGCATGGCCTCGGCGGTGACAACGAGACTGTTGTGATAGGCAAGCGAATCACCGTAGCAATACGCTTCCATGCCCACGCCATCAATCCCACGCACCGGCTCGTGATTCACAAACCAATCGCTGAACCAGAGATTGTGCTTGACGATCACAGGGACATCCGCGACGGACTTGAGCATTTCAGCAGCATCGTTAATCATCTGCCGACAGACTTGGCCAAGATACACTTTGAGATCGTAGAGCATGGCTGAGCCATCGTCGGTAAAACGCACCAGCGTTTTGGATTGATAGTCAATCGCCCAGAGTGTTTTGCTATCACTGTGCAAGGGGACCAGGTGGCTGGCCTGCTTCCATGTGAGTTGGTTTTGCTGGGTCTTCCAGGATTGGTTGAGGGTTCGAATATCGCCGTACACCTCAAGCAAGTAATCTCTAAAACCGTTGGCAAAGGTTTCACTCACCGGCACGGATGTCGGCGAAGCGTGCATCTCATTGTTCAAGGGATCAACCCACATGCGAAAATGCGGGCCGAGCTTCAGCGAACCATACACATCCTTGATCCGCTGCAGGTAAGCTTCATAGTGATCCACATACCCCGCAGGATTGGAACTTGGGATCGGCATGCAGGGAACAAAGCGAACACGGGCAGTGTTTGCAGGTAACTGTGAAGTGGCAATTGTTCCCGTGATTATCTGTGGATCACGAGGCTTACCTTTGGTCGAAACATTGAGCTTGATTTGCCCTGTTTCTGAAACGCGGCCGTGCTTGTCAATTGCAAACCAGATGGCGTCCACCTTCTCGTAGTTCACGTTGGCGCGACGTCCGGTCTTGCATTCAAAAACCACATCTTTCCCATTCGTCACATCCGCGTAAAACGCGGGGCTGGCTTGATAGCCCATGGCGGTATGTTGTGGTTTGGAACTGACATGAATCCCGTAATTCATGCCATACTTTTCACTGAGATTCACCAGGCGTTGCAGCGCATTGGGATTGGTTCGGATGAAGCTGCCGTTGAAAAAAACATCGTCAAGACCGTGTTGTTTGAGTATCTTGAAACGTTCTTCAGCGAGTTTCAGGCCGGTCTCGATGATACCAGTATCGTCGTTTTGCCCGACATGGGATTGCCATGTGGTTCGCAGATTCATCATGCCACCGACAGGGATGTAGGGACTACCATCCCAGATCATGGCACCTGCCTGATTGATGTACCATGGGTGCATGACATCCAGCGTATCCTTGTACACGCCCCAACTCATGGAACGTTGCGTTGGTTTGGCAATGTCAGACGCATCCACTTGCCACCAACCCTGTGCGTAGACGGCTGTGGGTTGCTGCAACGGCGTGACAATCACCTGCATTTGCGAAGCTGTAGACGACTTGGGTGCAGGCACTGTAAAGTTCAGGTTCTGCGAATGCTTGGGAGTCTGCATCACCCACGCGTGATACAACTGACCTTCATGAACCAAACCAATCCATGCACGCCCCTGCCAGGGCTTGTTCCATTGGGTTTGAATCTCCAACTTGTCACCCTGCTTGGCGACTTGCTGTATTGCACCATGCAATGGCATGGTATTTGACTGCTGAAACTGGGCCATGACTTTGGCTGACATCTGCATTTGACTGATCAATTGAGGCAGTTGGTTGATGGCGGAGAGTTTGTCATCCCTGACCTGCTTGATGATGGCATTGGCTTTGTCCTGCCAATCCTTTGCATGATCAGCAGGGAGTACGCTGGCTAACTCGTGGATTTGTTTCTGATAACCGTTGATCTGCTGCATCGGACTTTGCTTGCCCGAGGGGACGTAGTCGTCTTTGGTCAACAGCACAACATCCAGAATGAAATATTCATAATCACCATGGGCACGTTTACCCTGTGTTTGCAGGGTTAATGTGTGATCACCCGCAGTCAGTTCCACCGTGTCAATGCGCATCCATTCGATGGAGAAGGTGCCCGCGTGAACCTGCCGATCAACAGCTTTACCGGGCTTCCATGCCTTCCAATTCTGTTGATCGATCCGCCAACGCGCAGGCGAAGACCAATGGGCATTGAAGGTGCGCATCCATAATGTGTATCGCGTATCGGCAGGCACGTTCAAGGCGTAGGTCACAAACGGTTGTTGGGGAATCTTGCCCTGAGGCATTAAACCCGGTGCTGCATTCTCCGAAAGCACCGGCCAGTTTACGTTGTGATTAAAATTGGTTGCTTGTGGTTTTTCCAACCAGATGTAGCTGCTGGGCTGTTGTGCCTTGACTGGCAAAGTACTCAGTGAGATCAAGCAGAGAGATACCAGTAAGACAACCTTCATGGGCAGTTTCATGTGAACTCCAAATTGCTTTATGGGCAAATCAAAAAATGCATCAACGGATCATGGTCCAGCGGTCCTGGGATTCACCATTTTTATACGGAGATTGACCGTAAACATCAGGCTGAATCGCAGCGGTGTGACCATCGGCCCAATTGATATTGATGCTCTCAGATGGATGCAGGCCAATCGTGTTAAGAAAATTCCCCGGCCCCAAATGACCATAACCGGTTCGGTAATTGGCATTGCTGGAGATACGCGTATCAGCAAAGAGAATGGTCTTGGACGGACTGGTGGTCAGACTCATGCGCGGTGCGTTGTACCACTGATTGCCAATACCATCATAAAAGTAATAGTTCCGACCGTAGGAAATGGTGATCAGATGCGGCCCCTGATACTTGATGACCGCCTGGGGACAGGAGAGTAATGACGCATACCCCAACTGACGACCGGTTTGGTTTTCATTGTTGTTGTAATAAAAAATGCTGTGTTGGCCGACTTTGAATTTCGTATTGTTGATGATGCGCGGCGCAATCCAATAAGCCCAGGACTGATTGGTTCCCAGCGGATTATACAGTTGGGGCAAGTGGTCCTTGAAGTCCGCTGCATAGGTCACGTTGACCACGTACAACTGCTTGAGTCGCGTGGCACATTCAATGCTTCTTGCCGACTCACGTGCTTTACTCAATGCCGGGAGCAGAATCGAAATCAACAATGCGATGATCGAAATCACCACCAGCAATTCAATCAACGTAAAAGCTTTGGCAGGTTTCATGGGATACCTTCCTTGCAAATGAGCTGTTAAACAATCGTCAAACAAATCACAAACGTCGCAGTGAGTCGCGCACCATCAACGCGGGTTTGATCAATTCCACATGATGCACCCAGGATTCGACGGGGGTATTGAGCCTCTGATTGAGCAGCGTCCAGGCCGATTCTGCCATCTGGCGAACCGGTAACTGCACCGTGGTCAGCGGCACAACAAACCGCTGGCTCTCAGGAATATCATCACAACCAATCACCGACACATCGCCGGGCACATTCAACCCGCGGTTGCGCAAACCCATGATCAAACCCATGGCCAACATGTCCGTGGAGCAGGCAATGGCGGTCGGTCGGTCGTCAATGGGCATTTTGGAGATCTGCTGGGCGACGATCGCGCCGCCGTGTTCGGTGTCATCCGTTGAGAAACGCATGGGCTTGATGCCGGTTCGTTTCTGCCAGGTTTTAACGAAATGATTGGTTCGCGTGTTGTGAAGTTGGCGACTGTCATCATGCGCTTCGCAGGCAGCAAGAAAGGCCACACGACGATGACCGCAGTCATACAATTGCTCGACCATCAGGTTCACAATATCTTTGGGCTCGACACCCACCGAGGTGAGATTGCATTCCTCGGCTACCCATTCACTGCCCAGCAGCACGACGGGAATGCCGATCTTCTCAAACTTCTGAACCAGTTCATAATTCACCAGCGGGGACGTCCATGCCAGGATCAAACCATCGACACGATGCGAAAGCATCATCTCCATGTGACGTGCTTCACGAGCACAATCAAACTCACAACTGGAGATGCTCACCGCAAAACCGTCTGCATAACACAGGTCATCCAGACTCACAAAAAAGTCGGTGAAGAAACGCGTCTTGAGACTCTGGACAATCACGCCGATGCTATGCGTCCTGCCACTGACCAGTGAACGGGCAGCCTGATTACGGACATAGCCAAGTTCATCAGCACACTGGAGAATGCGGTTTCGCGTCTCCTCGCTGACGCCGATATTACTCGACCCATCCGTGCTGAGCACTGCATAGACCGACGCCCGGGAGACGCCTGCATGCCGCGCCACCGTGGACATGGTGGGTGGTTTACTACTTTTTTTTGAACCAACTGCCTGATAGGACATGGCTTAATCTCATTTCCCAATGCATCTTGGACGCCCATTTTCAAAGATGTTATTGCGCGTGCAATATGGTTGTTTGTGAGATAATAGCGCGTGCAATATGGTGGGTCAACGCGCTGTTGACATTTTTTTACCAATTCGTGAACACGGATCAGGACAGCGTTTCCCGACTTTACGTGGGAATCGTCATGATCCAATTTCGATGGTTGTTCTCAGAGAATCAATATGAACCCTGTGCGGCGGAGGGTGCCTGCCCATCGCATAACACCGGCGTGGTGGTCGAGCCGACACCCAACCGTGTTGCGCCCATCTGGATGTACATCTGCGCGGTCTCAAGATCACGAATCCCGCCGGAAGGTTTGACTTCAATGCGACCCGCAGCGGTGTCCACCATCACCTGCACCGCTTCTTTGGTCGCCCCACCGCTGGCAAAACCGGTGGAGGTTTTCACGAAGTCGGCCTGGGCAGCGATCGCTGCTTCGGTGGCTTTGGCGATCTGATCCGCATCCAGATTGCAGGTCTCAAAAATCGTTTTGACTTTCACCCCAGCAGGCTTGGCAATTTTCGTCACCGCTAAAATGTCCGCTTCGACCAGCTCCCAGAGTCCGCTACGGATCAGGCCGTAATTCACCACCATGTCGATCTCAGCAACGCCGAGTTCAACATACCGTTTGGCTTCATCGGTTTTACTCTCGGTAAGTGCAACACCATGCGGGAATGCCAACACGCAGGAGACTTCCGTATCGGTCCCCTTGCACATCGAAACGGCCTTGGGGATATCCACCGGGCGGACACAGATCGTTCGGACGTTGTAGTCAATGCCCAACTGCATATGCTCAATCGCTTCTTGCTGCGACATCTCCGGCTTGAGAACAGCGTGATCCAGGTAACGTGCAATGGGAAGTTCGGTCATGGTCTTGATCCTTTATCTCTCCAGTTTACCGCATCCCCGAAAAGCGTGTTAATCGTAATGCCTCTGTGATACCAATTCCATTTAAAACGCGTGCGATGTATTGATTGGAGCACGGGATGTTAATCCGGTGCAGGCTGTGAATGGTGACAATGGGAACCTGCACCGCATTGACATACGGTGCTCATTCATGCACGCGTTCTTAATGGGATTGGTATGAGTGACGAAATATCGCATCATGACATGGCAATAGCGCCACAAGTCATTGGGATGTCCCGTAAAAAAACACTGCCACGCCGAATGTCCGACGTGGCAGTGAATGGGTTTGATTCAAATGGTGACTGGAAGGTTGAGCGAGGACTTATTTCACTTCACAAATCTGAGATTGTGCATTGCCATCACTGTCGGTCCAGCTCAGACGGTAACTGCCTCTAAAGCCACGGAAGCTGACCATGCCATCCGAATCGGCCTTGGCAGTGAGGTTGGTTTTCCATTCGTTATGGATCAGGTTGTTGAGTGTGTGATACGCGGGTTTAGGCTGCATATCCCGTGTAAACATGCCTGAAACACTCGGTTCGCCGGGAGCACCACAGTCATCGACGGTGTTCCACCAGGTGATACCCATCATGTTCTTGATGCTGAACCACAGGCGATAAAGGTTGCGCGTGATCACCGCCTGAATGGCTTGGCCGCGTTTGTCATTGTTGGGCGCTGTGATGGTGATCTCACTGAGATGGATCGGCAGGTTCACTTTGCTCAAACGCTCCATCGTCTCCCAGACACTCTCAGGCGACTGTCGATCACTGACACCTGCTGCAATGTCCGCACAAATCTGCGGGTCAAACAAGTGCATCTGCGCCCCCATGATGTCGATCTTGCAGCCACGCTCCTGAAGGTCCTGAATCTGTTTGACGTAGTCTTCGCTGAGGTTGTAATCGTTGATGTTAAGCTTGACATCCTTGGGGAAATAAGCGTCCGCCATCTTGAAGGAGCGATACGTGTAATCGCCGGGCATCGGGCCGTAATGACTCTTGCAGATCCCATCGGTCGGCACCATCAATCCACGCCCAAAGTCCGTCGCGGATTCGTTACAGACATCCCAGCTATGAAGACGTCCCTTGTATCGCAGAGCAATGTCAGCAATGCGCTTTGCCATCGAATCATTGAGTTCTCGCGCATATTCAGGAAACATCGCTTCGAGTTGTTTGGCGGAGAAGGCTTCGGTAAGTTTGGCGATGTTTGAATTACTCTCGTTCCAGAACTCAGGAATCTGATTGCCAAAGGGATAAGGCATTTTGCGCGTCAACCACTCGGGCATATGCCAACGCGCATTACCCCAGACAATCGTGTGACCGTGCAAACGAATGCCTTTGCGTTCGCAGAATTCGACAACAGGGTCGGTTGCGGGACGGCGCCAATGCGGCTCGTTCTTCGGGTCGGTAACCGTGTTCCAATACTCAGCCGTATCGCGGTACTCACCTGCGAAGCGCGGCTTGCCTTCTTCAAGTTCGAGCTTCTTCCAATAGAAGGCGATGGTGCCTGAGTTGAACAACGTGCCAAAGAGATCCTGGTGCTTCTGGTTGCATGCATCGGAGCCGAGTTGATTGAAGTTAAACAGGTGGGCACCGAAAATAAAATCATGCGACAGCTGCTCGACTTTTACGTCGGCGTTGGCTGCAAGTTTGTCCAATTTGATGGCTGCATCGGCCTTGCGGTTGGCTTCGATGTCCTTGTCGATGCGGGCCTGCACATCGTCATTCCATCGCTTCCAATAGCCTTCGCTCATGGCTTCACGGTGTTGATCGGTAAGGGTCTGTGTCATCGTAGCTTCATCTTTCCAAATTCATTTTTGTTGACATTAAGGACCGGAGACTCGGGGTAGTTATAGCTGAGGCCAAGCAAAAGAAAAGACGGATATTCAATCATTTTATATTTTTTGACCAACAAACCGGGCAATATTGGTCATTTTGGCTATAATATTCAGTATTGTTGAATATCAGATGGGGATGTACGATGGAATTTCAGCCGGTCAAATCCGTGGTCAAGGCCTTTGCGATACTGGAGCTACTCACCAGTCAGACGTTGGAGAACAAGACGCTGACGCTTTCGGAGATTTCCAAGGCGACGGGCATTTTGCCGGTGACCGCGCGGAACCTGCTGCGGACATTGGAAGCGTGTGGCTATGCCAGTCGGGTGAGTCACGGGCATTACCGTGAAGGTGATCGCTGCACCAAACTGTTTCGGACGGAGGGTGTCTTGCGGAAGCTTCGCGAAGTCAGTGAGCCATTGATTCGTCAGACGGTGTCGGACCTTCGGGAAAGTTTGCTGCTGGTGACCATGATTCGAAACAAGCGTGTGGAGTTGCTCCGCTGTCAGGCAGATGGTGATGATCTGGTCGATCCCAAGTGGTCCGCCAATGAGAATGCCTACCAGATGCGAACCACGCGCGCGATCCTGGCCTGGTTCACCGACAAGCAACTTGATGCCTACATCCAAACCAACGGCTTACCGACATGCGAAGATTGGCCGGCGTGTGAAGCGTCACGCAGCAAACTTGCAGCCGAACTCAAGAAGATCCGCATGCATGGTGGTTGTTGTGATGTGCATGGCGGATACATGGCGATGGCGGTCCCGATCATGACCACCGGCAATGAAGCTGTCGCATCCCTGGGTTGCTATGTCCCCATTGAGCGGACCGACAAACCACGCACCGCGGGCATTTACAAAATGCTCCATGACTGCGCAACGTTGATTGAGCAACGGATGTGAGATGTCCAATAGATTATCATCGACTTTGGGATCAGCATTTGTCTTCTATCAAACGTCAAGACTACTTGTTGGATGCATTCCAACTGCTCCCATCCCAATAATAAAAGTCAACCGTCGATGCATCCATGCGGTAAACGCGCGAACCGACATGCTTGCCAACCAATTGCGTACTGCTGTCATAGTTGGTCAAGGTGAATAGCGCATCTGCTGGTGCACCGGATTGGATTGAGCGAGCCAACCCAATGGCAATGGTACTGCCATAACCACGCGATTTGATTTCCAGATGAGGTAATTGGCGAAACGTCATAAGATCCGGCGCTCGACCTGTCCCTGCGTAGATATTCCCCACTGCCTGCCAGTCAATGTTATGGTAGGCATGAAACCCGATATCGCCATGGATCAGTAAAAACTGCGTCAGATCATTGTCATGGCCTATCTCATCTTTGGTCACCAGGACACGGATATTTCGCACCGTCAGTGACGATGCCTCATCGACATCGGGCTTGATTGAGAAGACGGCAGTGGTGGTGACATTGTCATTTTCATGAAACACGCGCGCACCATCAACACTAAGCGAAGTGCCCGGATCATCAATGATAAAATCAATCACACGGTTGCCTTCGCAATACGCGTTGTACACATTGACACTGGCTCCCTGAACCACTTCCATCCCCACACGGTTGTTCTCCATGCGTGGGGTATAGATACCAATCTGATGAGCTTCGGAGATGTAAAATGCCTTGGCATCACCGCCCTGGGCAACCGACCCCAATCCCCCGCAATCGTAAAGACTGACAATATTGGATTGGTCGGTGATTCGAAATGCATTGCGGATAAACCCACTGTTTAAAACACGATTCATCCGCACTTCATAGCCATAACCATGAATCCCAACACCGTCGTACCAATCGAACGTCAACACATCCGAAGCGCTGGCTTTGATCTGTTGTGAACTGCCACCGGTTGCGCCATCGGACCCTAAATGCAATGCCTGCTTGGTTGAAGTGAACGAACCTTGATAACCGGCACGCAAGACCAGGTTACTCACGGAAGCGCCATTGGCATCATGTGACTCAGTGCTGATGCCATGGGTATCTGACATCCAGATGAGTTCGGTCATTGGGGGTTGTTCCTTGCTTGCACGTTGCGGTGAACCTGTGCCAGTGAAAGTCTGCTGCGGGTAGAGTTCAATGGTGCCTGTTAAACCAAAGGACCCGGCACCACAACGGACATTCAGGCGCGTTGCCACAGCCTTGCGGATCGCATTGCCGTTGTCGGTTCCGGTTCGCGTTGCGTAGTTGTAATCCCCAACTGCCCCCCACCATTCGATATTCACCCAGCCAGGCGTCGGCAGGATACGTCGGGCATACTTGTTCGTGCTTGCATGATCGTTAAAGACGATAGTGATGCCATCATCATCAGTCACCCAACCGCTGGCAACACGAAACATACCGCCACGCGACAAATCACTGACCAGAATGACATCGCCAACACTTAAACTCGCACTGGATGTTGATCGGATATCAGCTAACTCGTCGACAACAATTTGAGCATTGACTGATGACAGTCTCAGAAAACACACCGTCAACACCACACATATTGCACAGGTTCGTTTCATTCTCATTTTCCTTTAAACAATGAGTTGGATGTAGACAGACGTACCGACAGTTCATCCATTTGTCAGGATGCAGCCTTGTCAATTTGATCCGTTTAAATAATCAAACGACATGTGTCTTTGATCTCGTCATTCCCGCGCCCACGAAAGTTGGCAAGCCAGTGGCATTCCGTAGACACTTGCAGGTTTCACTGGACTCCCGCCTGCGCGGGAGTGACGGAGAGAAGAATTATCTTTTGAACTGTTATGGAGCTTGAACTTCAAGAATCAGAATCTCGCTGGCAGATAGTTCAATGGTCTTCTGGTCTGCTGTCATCTCGCCCTTGCGTACCTGAACATCCCCCGTCATGGATACGGGTAATTGCAACCGCCCCTGCTTTGCATCTCGGCTGACACCAGCGAGGATGTAAGTCTTGCCATCCAGCGTGCCGACGCAGTAATGCACATCCCCTTCCGCTTTGATCTGCTTGACCCATTGAGGATCAGGCTGCGTTGAAACCAAGGCCGGTGCGACTTGGGAAAGCAATCGTGTGTTTTCATAGACCCGTTGTTTTAGCAGCTCTTTTTCCTGGTTGTGATGCTTGAGTGTGGGATACCACCAGAAGAACCAACCCCGTGAACCGAGGATCACCGGCATGAAGACATGATAGGCCGCCTGCTGAGTTGTCGGGGCCTTGGCTGCATTGAAATAGGGCTGTCCCCAGACCGCGATGATCGGTTTATCGCCCATGCGCACACGTGTGAGTTTGGCGGTGATCTCATCGTTAATCACCAGCATGACTCCATCGACATGCGAAGTAAACGACGGATCGGGAATGTCATAAATCAACCAACGTTTGCGACTGTCAATGTTGTGAACCATTTGATGCACAGCCTGAAACTGCTTTGCTGAGACATGGCGCATGATGTGCATTTCGTCGGACGTGTAAAACAGGTTGGCAGGATGATCGTTGAGTTGTTTGATCCACGGCTCAAGCTTGGTTAAGCCGGACTTTTTCTCTGCCATGTCACGCGGGAATCCGACCATGACATTCAGGCCATATGACTGTGCTTGATCCAGAAATTTGAGATGACGCGCCATGCGATCGCCGGGGTCCCCTTCAAAGCCGTAGTTGTGAATGGTGGTAAAACCATTATCCCGTAACTCAGCAAGCTGCTTCTCCGACGGACGCCCAACGCCGTACATCCCGATGGGGAATGTGGGTATCCCATGAACATCCTTAAACACCGGCGGATGGCGCAGGTCTTCATTGGTCACTGCCATGTCCGCGCCTGCGATGCGTTCAATCTCCAGCAACGTGTTGGCTAATCGAGCCTGCGTCTGCTTGTCATGCACGAAGACATAGAGCGTGTTTTTCCCCGGTGTGACATCATCAACCTGCACATACACATGCCCCTGATCAACCTGGGCATCAAGCCAATGTCCGTCGGACGTCATCAACTTTGCAATCACAGCAAGCTTTGACCTTTGACTGTCAGCAGCTTCAAGATGATACAGGAACCGCAATTGCTTTTTGACTGTATTGGGCAAGAGCAGTTGGTCCTCAGTGGACTCGGATTGGGCGGTGATTTTCGGTTGATAATCAGCAATTTGTTCTGCGGTCAGATTGGTTGGCCGTAACGAGAGATCGTCATACCAGATCGTCTGAGCCGAACGATTCTGAACATAGATAGCAGCATTCCCCTTGACATGATCAGGCACATGGAAAAATATCTGACGCAGTGTCCAATCTTTAGCCGGTGGCATGTAATAGCTTCGGTACAACGGGCCGGTTCCGGTGAGTAGGATGTCCGCACGCAGGTCTGAACCGATGGATGTTTTGTATCGAAACTTTAATTCGTAGACCTTGCCCGGTTCGACCGTGAAGGGCTGAATCACCCTTGCCTGAAAGGCTTTTTCGGGCGTGTGAAATTTGATTTTGATAAATGAGTTGCCGTCCTGTGATTCTGCGACAACGTCTGCAAGACCTTCGGGCATGACACTTTTCTGCCAATGCGCAGGGATGGTATCTGCCTCGGACGCCAGATCGAAACTGCCATTTGCCAGAGCCTGCTTACCGAAGACGATGTCCTGGGCATTGGCTGTGAATGGCGTGAAGACAAGCGATAACCCAAAACCGATGATGAACATGGTCAGCTTAAACATAGATATTCCTGATGGTATGAAGCTTGAAAAGAAAGGTAAATAGCAAACCGACAAGGACGATGAAATGGTCAATCAATCGTGTGCACTGCTACGGAACCGGTGAATCATGTGTGCATCGAAGGCACCTTCTGTGGTTGTTCCTTCGAGGTAGAGATTATCGCCGAAGATATTGTCCAGCCCAAGTCCACCTTCATCACGCAGGACACCGCCAATACGTGTTCGAAGCAGAGGCGAGACTTGATAGTCCACATGATTATCCCCCCAGACCACATTGCCTTCCCATGTGCCGGGGATATTCTGTGAGTACACACTCATGGATAAAGACGTGATGCTTGAGAGGCCAATATTGCGATCACAAAGAATGGGCGCTTCACCATTGGATTCATCCCGCCATTCGGGAACACCGGTGTAGGCCACGGCAAGATTACGGATATCCAACATGGCATAGGAGTAATTCTCCCAGGCAATGGTGGGCGTATCGCCTGTCCAGACCACGCGATTTTCCACGGGGTTGGTGATGTAGTTGGCAGGGAAGAGGTTTTGGTTGAGCATGATCCAGTAACGTGCTTCGACGGACTCCCCGTTGCCGTTGTTGCCGGTGGTCTCCGCGCCATCGGGAACGCGGGTGCCATCCCCTTGCAAACCGGGATAGTATCCCTTGTTGCTTTGTGCGTGTGTGACCATGCCCTGATGAATACCACGCAGTTGCGTTGCACTTTTAAGACGGTTGGCTGCCAATCTCGCAGCCCCCAGCGCGGGCAAAAGGATGGCAATGAGTAATGAGATGATACTGATGACCACCAACAGTTCGATCAAGGTGAAGGCTTTCTTACGATTCATAATCTCCTCTTCATTCATCTGGCGATCAAGCGTGACCAGCTGACTTGCATCCACAGGTCTGACAATGATCGTACATGGTTGGTCAGACAGTCGTGCTCGAACACCGTCATCTCAACCATACCATACGACAGCCTCGCTCTTGGACCAAGAACTTGATCAGATCGTTTATGTCATGTTCCTTAAAACGGCTTTATCAAAAAATGTCTTGCCGTGCTGATTACGATTGATCTTATCCGTGCGTTGGATTAATGTCTAGAAATCATAGCCCGTCATGCACGGACTTTATTGCAAAAACAGTGCCGAATTACGGACATTATGCCACAAAACGGCTATATCTATAGACCCTTACACGATGAATGCGTAAGAAACGGAACTTGATGACACAGGATCACGCTCAAACTCTCGCAGCGCATCAGCTCGAATATGCCACAGGATGGCTTTCGAGTGTGCATGCCGGACATCATTGCCCGATGCATAAACATGCGACGGTTGAAATCGTTTATCACGCATCCATACACGGCAAAAGTGATATCGATAAAGACAAAACCATTGACTTCCAGCAAGGCAGTGTCACCATCTATCCTGCCAATCTCTGGCATGATCAACTCTCTGAAACCGAAGGTGAAGACTATTGCGTGCATCTGAAATCGGATCACCCAACACTTAAACTGATCGACCATCCCATCCATATTTCGTTTCTTGCTGACGCTTATACGCAACGCGAACTCCGCGAGTTGGCAATGCTGACCACACCGCAAAATCAAATGGATCTGATCTGCGTCAACCATCGCACGCATGCGCTGTTCACCCGGCTACTCCAAATCGCAACCAGCAAAGAACAATCACCCGACACCATCAGCAATGCAGAGAAATATGCAGAGCAGGCCTACGAGTTCATCTCCAGACAGTTCCGCAAAATCCGCACACTCGATGATGTCGCCCAACACGTCGGCGTCAGCCAGGATTACCTGCGGCATATTTTCCAGGAACAGTATGACGTGCGAATGACCGATCACTTAACCAGCTCACGCATCGAACATGCCAAGGGACTGTTGGTCTATTCAACACTCTCAGCCAAGGCCATCGGAATTCAATGTGGCTTTAAAACCGCCAGGCATTTCTCCAGCATCTTCAACAAACATGTGGGCATGTCCCCCATCGCGTATCGCAAAGCCATGCAACGCCAGTCTGACTGACAAGCCATCCATCTCAGCCACCCCAGACGGACCGATTCTTCGCGGGAATTGTTGCCAATCATGCGTCTGGACTTTGAAAGATGAAACAATCGGCATACAATTTACACGTGTGCAACAGGACATTATTCAAATTCTGATCCGAGACGTTCATGAGCGTAACCATTAAAGACATTGCCAATGAGACCGGTCTGTCATGGCCAACGGTCAGCCGCATTCTCAACGGCAAAGGTCAACTCTTCAAAGAAGAAACACGCGACCGTGTCATCAAAAAAGCACAGGAGATGGGCTACGTCCCCAACGCAGCGGCTCGGCGAATCAAGTCCGACAAAACGTATCACATCGGCGCGTTGCTTCTGAACAATCCGGATCACCCGCTGCATTACCCAGCGTCCTTCGAAATTCTCCAGGGGATTAATCAATCACTTGAACAAGCTGGCTACGTGCTGTCCCTGGTTCGTATCAGCGACATTCATGATGATGCACCGGTACAATCGCGCGTCTTCCGTGAAAAGATGCTTGATGGGATGGTATGCCTGGACGCCCTGCCGGAGAACCTGGTCCAGGTCGTCAAAAAACTGGTGCCCCGTTGTGTGTGGCTCGACTCCAATCACAAGGAAACACAGGCCTGTGTCTACCGTGACGAAGAGAAAGTCGGCCAACTGGCAGCAGAGCAAATGCTCGCACTCAAATATCCGAAGATCAAGTTTCTGAGCGTGGTCCAAAGCTATCTGAAAAACAATCGCCACTTCAGTCACGATGCACGATTCAGTGGTATCAAAAAAACCTGCAAAAAACATGGCGTTGAAGTCGAGCATGTGTTGATCCCCCACTGGTCCACCCCCATCGATCCGCAATTGCTCACTGACCTTTGGCAGCAACCGGCAGGATTGATCGTCGACGGACCACACGACGTGGCACGCATCATCCGCAAATGTGGCATGATGGGTTTACCGGTCGGCCGAAAAATCGGTATCGCAAGCTGTGACATGACCGAGGACCTGCGCATCGCCATGCCGGGACTCGCGCATGTGAGTAATGACCGTTATCACATCGGCCAACTTGGCGCGAAGATGATTCTCAAATTACTCAAGAAGAAAACCGAGTCCTGCCCCGCCGTTACAGTCACCGGCAAATGGGTTGCTGGCGACACAGCATGCGGTCCGCAGTAAACCCGCAAAAGCAACAATCTGTCAATTCCCCCAAAGCCGTGCTGCTCCTGCGGCACGGGTTGCCTTAAACCCATCACCACATCACGCATACCAATTCAAGTAAAAACGCACGCGCTCTTGATGGGATGGGTATCAAGCCCGAATGCCCGACACGGCTTTGAATTTAATCATATTCACCCCAAGACAAAAAGGCAGGCAACTTTCGTCACCTGCCTTTGTCATCATGTATATCGCTTCAACAGCTCACTGAAATTTCATCATTCCCCGAACACCATGATCGGCCAGAGATGCGGGCGACGGTCACAGTGCATGCCTTTCTCCGTTGCCAAGCTCGCACCCTTGCGCGGCCAGGGTCGGTCTGCATCGATGTCATGAATGTACATCCCAAACCCTGCTCGGTATCCCTTCTCAAAACGAAGCGGTTCGAGATAGCGTGCTGGGAAAATCATCACATAGCTGTAGCCGTCGGAGGTGCGTTGGTATTGACAGGTCACACCGCGTGACGCTTCCTCCTTGGTGGGCATGTCCAAACCGCCAGCATATTGCATGTTCGGCTCGTAAAATCGCAACACCGTCCCAGGACCGTTGGTTGCTTTGACATTGCCTGCGTAAAAGTCATAGCGATAGTCATCCAAGTCAAATCCCTTGGTCTGATTGGTCCGTCCATTGGCAGTGGTGTCAAAGTACAACTCCACACAGCCATCATGCATGTACATCTGTCCTGGATTCCAACGCGACGGCTCGGTGAGATGCACCACATCATCCACCGCGTGAATCCGCAGGTAGAGATGATCCTTGTCCCATGCCAACTGATACGTCACATCCAGATCACCCTTGTAGCCATGCTTGAGCGGTGGTTCACCCTGATTGACTTTCTGCACAAAAACATTGTCCATCGGGATAGCAGGAATCTTGTCCCACAACGGTGAAGATGGATCAGCTGGCAATGGACTGTCGGTGTGCGGGATGTAGAAATACCCCATACTCCAAGGCACATTGAAAGCGGAACCGGCATCCTGTTTCACGTGAATCTGATCTGCCCAACTGAACATCTTGCCAAACGAATGGTCAGCAGGCACATTGAGTTGGTACATCTGATTCTGCTTGGCGGGGACGGTGTAAGGAATCTGCTGATCGGTGAGTTGCACCTTGCCGGTGAGTTGACGGTTGGTCTGGTTTTTCAGTTCCAGTTTCACATGTCCGTCAAGTTCGGGAACCACCGCAACATTGAGTGTATTGCTGCCACCAATGACATCGGCCTGATTCAACGCTGTGACAAGCTGCTGCGTCTGCCCCTTTTTACCGATGATGAAAATCGGCGCTGGTGCCAATTGCAACACGGCTTTGCCATCCTCCGTCAGAGCCTTGCGGGTATTGCCCATCATGTCCATGAACTGGGGCGAGAGGCTATGCAAATCAACATGAATCTGCGGGCCGCGTTCCAAGCCATCTTCGACACGATCAATCGCGCACCAGATCGCAATCACCGGCTGTCCCTGTTCATTCTCAAACGCATAGCCACGAATCCCACCCATCGGCCGGATGTCCGCAACGAACTTAGGCTTGGGCAGCAAATGTCCGAGCGTGTTGGGGACTTTGCACATCGCCCATGGGGAAAGGTAGAAATCCAGATACGGCCTTGCCATCCAGATGTTGGTTGAACGCAGTTGCGGCCAATGTTTCAAACTCATCACAAACATGCGGCAGACCCATGTCGCATGCATGTACTCGCGCCAACCCCAGTTGTAAGTCGGGATACCCGAAAGATAGGAATCACCCCATGCGTCCGCTCCCCATTCGGGTAAATCCGTCGGGAGCATGTTAAAACACTCGGTAAAATCAATCGGTGTGTTTTTGTCGTAACCATACCGCAGCATCTGATCCTTAAGCCGCTGCGTCTCGGCATCCCAATCATTGGTGCCCCCAGAGCCATCGAGATTCCAATAGGGATGAACCGCGATGGCGTCCCACTTGACCTTGCCACGACTTTCCTTGAGATATGCTTCCATCTCATGAAAACCGCGCGTCATGGAATAGCCAGACGTCCCACCATCGGGATAAACCGTGATGTCGGGGTTGGCACGTTTGAACCCGTGATACGAAGGAATCTGAATCAGTTCGGAAAATTCCTTGAAGCGTTTTTGCTTGAGTAACGGTGCACCTTCGACTTCGGTACACAACGCCCAGTTTGTAACCCACGGCCGGAGTTTGGCAGCATCATACGCAGCCTGCTCAACACGTTTGGCTAAATCTGCTGGCGGCTGGGACATGCTCTTTTTGATACTTTGAAGTAACGCCCGTTGCTCACCCTTGACGACATCCGAAGCAATGGCAAGGAGATTCTCAATCCCGTATTGCTCAAGCAGGTCATGTTCGATTTGATATTGACTGCTGTAACTGGTCGAACCAAAGCCCCATCGCTGGAAACGTGCCAGGGTGTCATGGGTGCGCGTGTTTCGAAAAGCATGTGTCAGTGAACCGAACAGGTTCTTGGACGGACGTTGATTTTTCAGCGAGGTCATCACATCCAGACGATAGAAGTCCGTGTAAGTTTGCTGCGATGACGTGGTGTAGGTTGCTTTGAGAACAAAGACCCCCTGGCCGATCTGTTCCTGTTTGAGATTTAATGGCAGGACCGTTTGGCCCCTGGTATCCAGTGTAAAACTCTGATCATCGGTATAGAGCAGTTCCTTAAAGACGTTTTCCAATTCCAGGTGGACCTGCCCGGTCATGCTCGGTTTACCTGACATGGTCAAACGCGCATCAAGGTTCTGGCCAACCTGTAATGCGTTGTCGGGATCGCTGGTCAACAACCAACCTTCCACGTCTGGGCTGGTGAATTCGGTGAGTTGATTACCTTCCTCAATTTGGATGCCATCGATCCAGAGATTGCTTGCGGTGCCAGTGAGTAACAGGTTGATCGCAAGGTGGTCGGAGTTGTAAACGAAGCTGTAGCGTTTCCAATCCGTGGTGGTTTGAAACTTGGTTTGAAAACCGGTTTGCCAACCATAGGCGCTTCCGCGTAACGGACTGAATGCACCAAAGCCAAAGCTCTGCCCGGCCTTGTCAGACCTGGCGTAACAACTGATGGTGTAGGTTTGGTTTTTCTTGACGGGAATCGTGAAGGACATCATGGCCTGACGTGATGGCGCATGCTTGATGAGTAAACACTGCTTGCCAAGGTATCCGTCGTTGGAGACGTTGTAGGCCTGCACATCCGTTGGCACATAGGTCGCACCGCCCCACCACCATTTCCAGTACCGCAGTCCCTGTTCAAAGCTGGGATTGGGCATGATATTCCGCGTGATGGGTGCTTGAAAGTACAGACGGTCATTGCCCCAAAAGTCGGTCCCTGCAATGGGAGGTTGCGCATTCTCATCAGACTTGGCGGTCATCCCCAGATCAATCACCAGTGAATCCTGCGCTCGCGGTTGGCGATTATGCGTGCGGATGATCATCTCGTAACGATCCGTGCCAGGCTTGAGATTGCTTTCACGCATGTCAAAGCTCAGGAACTCCGACGTGGTGACGGTGAATTGTTGCAACGGGTCATTGGGCGCATAGGTCAATTTCAGATCATTGCCTTGCGTGACGAGACGTTGCTCTTTGGTGAGTTTGTCAGCAGATTCAAAGGTGACGACTTTGCCGTTAACGGCGATGGGTTGATCGCGGTAATGCTTGGAGAAAATCAGCCATGGGGCAAGGGTGATTGTGTTGCCAAAATCTTTGAGTTGTTCCTGTGAGATGCCCATGTCCCAGGCGAGAATGAGCTTGCTGCCATCACCTTGCTTGAGGGCCTGCGTGTACACCGCCTTTTTGCCATCCGGAAGAAGATAGGGTTTACGGTAGGTGATGGTTTGCGTCTGCTTATCGATGTGCAATTGAGCGGGGTCATTGGCAATACCTTTAAACGGATACCCTGCACCGGTCGGACCATTGGCAGAACCCCAGCATTGGATATTCATGATCACGCGACCATCAATGATCAGTGAGATTCGTTGATCGCGATCCGTGAGGTAATGCCCTGCATGACCACGCACACTCACGGACTTGTTGCCAGCGGTGAAGACGGGCCAATCGTATGTCTTGTCATGCTTGACGAACGAACCGACTTTGAGCACCGGCTTTTGGACATCCGCACCGGAGGCCTTGAAGGGAGGCGAGATGTCGGGCAATAGTGATTGGGCATGCGTCGTCGCAGTCACCGCCATGAGCACACCAAGCAACCAGCCGAAAACGATACGTCGAGAAAAGGCCATGGGGACTCCCTGTTTCTATGAGCCAACGCCAGTCATCATATCACGACCACGGCATTTTACACTAATGCACACGTGTGCAAAGTATATGCATGGTGTGGTGGAAAGGTCAAGATGTCGGTGGAAAATTTTGAGATGACAGTGAGATTAGAGCCGTTCAAAAATTATTCTCCATATCATCGCATGATTCGTCACTCCCGCGCCCCGGAAGTCGGGAATCCAGTGGCATTCTGAAGACGCTTGCAGATATCACTGGACTCCCGACTTCCGGGGCGCGGGAGTGACGGAGGGTGAAGATTAATTCTTGTTAACGCTCGAATGCGATGATCAGCTGGGCTCGCAAGACATGTGTCGCGCCACCGTCAAGGCAACCCGTGCCGCGGGAGCGACACGGCTTTTGAGTGAGAATAAAAACAGCCGCGTCCTGGTTGGGACACGGCTGTGGTGTTATTTGAATTGTCAGACCGCATTGCGTTGATGCGTTCAACGGTCAGATGAATTGTCAGAAATTATTGCAGGTCAAATCCGGGAGCGATGTTTTTGCCATCGAGTTCCAACGACTGATCCGACTCATTGATTCGGATGATGTCAGTCCCAGCAGCGGTTTGGATTTGCAGCAGGTGTCCGTCGACGCCGTTGCTTGCCAGTGTTTGAACGGACTTGACGTGTGCGTCTTTGCCGGTCGGTCTTGCGTCGATGACGGTGACGAGGGCGACATCCTTGCCGGTAACTTTGAAGCAGCTACCGCTCAAAGGTGCGGCCGCGATGCCGTCCCCGCCTTCGGGTGTCCCGATGTAGTGATGCTTGGCAGCGGTTTGCCAGAGATCAACACTTGCAGGTACATCCATATTCACGCCAACCATCAACAGGTCCGCGGTCGCCTTGTCGCTTGCAAACTGCAACCGCCCTGCCTGGTCCAACGGGTGTCGATTGGTCAGACGGCGTTCAGGTTGCGGGCGTTCACTCCAATACAGACGCTTGATGTCGTAGGTGTGTTCGACACGTTCGGTCATCTTGCCGATACCCTGTGCGTTGCCGAAGCTGTGGAACATCCACTGGTACTCGTGTTGCTGATCATCCAATGAGACCAGCGTATCGCGGATGATCCAATAGCGACGATCGACAAAGAGCAGGGTTCGACGATGTCTTGCCAAACCGGGGAAGCATTCGTCATAGCGAGTGCACCAGTATCCGACTTCGGAGCGTGGGTCGTGAAAGACCGGCCGATTGGGGATTTCACCCAGACCGCCGAGTGCGGAGACCACCTGCAGACGCTTGCCGTTTTCGACATCAACGTGCAGCGCTTTGCCATTGCATTGCTGCTGCGTGTGTCCGTCAACAGTAACCAGGTTACGGTCATGCGAACGTTCGGAGATCAACGGGTCGCAGAGAATCGGCTCATCATTACAGGTTAACTCAAAGTTGAGTTTGTCCTGACCGCCACCGTGCGATGAACCCTGAAAACCGTAACGGAAGAACATGCTGCAGGCGTCAGCTTCCCAACTGCTGCGGAGGATGGCAATGCCGGCCTGGTCAAAATGCGAGTCAAGGAATGTAGGAGCCTTGGCGTTATCCGGTTGTTCGTATGCGTAGAACTCCGAACCTTGAGGCCAATGTCGGAACATGGGAACCCACGGGCGTTCGTGCATGCGCGTAATCGCCCAACCGACTTCGGGGATTTTGTATTCGCGGTAGAAGTAGCATGTCGCATCCCAGTGATTGACACGATCGCGCATGGTCAATAAACGTAATGACGAACCGGGAATCAGTCGGTTGATCCAACCCCATGATGCCTTTTCAAAACCCGGGCCGTAGTCACCGGCTTTGAAGAAATCATGACCCTGCACATTGCGCATGATCCGGGCGTTGTACTGGATGGCTTTGACAGCCGCTTCGCAGTAGGGACCGATTTCATAGTGACAGCCGTCATCCATAATCGTGGACATCAGGCGATGCATGTTGGTCACGCATTTATCCATGGTAACCTTGGCGCGGATGGGATTGTCATCAAAAAGTGCAGAGAGATACGAGCCACCGTTAAGCCATGCCGAACGGTTGTTATCCATCTTGTTAAACTCTTCATGCATGCAGCAGAGTTGATGGAACAGGCTCATCATGGTTTCAAACTCAGCACACTGATCGGCTGACAGATAATCCTTTCCGTAAATCACATCGTAGAGATGCGCCGTGCTGAACCAGATCATCGGGTCAACAATATGATTCTCCGCCAGACCGCCCCAGAACTCACCGGTCCATGTGCCCTTTTTCAGGCCACCCATCAAGTCGCGCCAGATTGGCGACTTGGTGCGGTAGTAGCTGAGCACGTCTTCGAGGAAGGTAGCAACGAGCTTGCCGGTGTGATCGTCCTGATCGACGACGTGACACATGGCAGCTTTGAGTGCAGTCTTGTTAACGCCCGGATGGAAGTCGAGTTTGACAGCGTTAAAGCCGGTCATGCCCATGTTGCCCGACGGGCCTTGCATACTCAGGTAATCCAATGCTGCCAACTCCTGGCGATAGCGGTCGAGCTTTTCTTTCCAGAAAGGTAATTGGGCATTGGCTTGTAAACGCGGGAAATCCTCAGGTGTCATCCAGACACACGGATGGGCAATCTCTTGCCAAAGACTCATGATCAGTACTCGCTTGATGAAGTGACGTGGTTAACGTCATGAAAATGAATGGGGAAACACACAGGAAGCTGCGATGTGAGGTAAACCATGTTTTATCAAACAATCTCATGCCCCAACCTCAGCCCCTTTTACACACGTGTTCATCCTAGCGGTCGATTAAAGGTGGTCAATTGGTTTTCGTGAATTTTTTGACAAAAGGATCAGTTATTTTTGATTGTTATAACATTCCTGTGCAGGACATAATTAGACTCGCCAGGAGACTTGTTTTCATCAATTTTCATCACCCCAAAGCGCATAAAAAAACACCGGCATGTTTACCGGTGTTGGGGTTGGTTTTTGATGTTGGTTTAAACCGACCTGTTCAGCGGAGCGTCTTGGCATACGCGCTGGGTAAGACGAAGTTCGCGCCCTGGTCGATGAGGAACTCGACGATCTTGGTGAACTGTTCGAAGCGGTGATCGTTCCACATCTGCGGATGTCCCTGCAAGGTGAAGTAGTCCCGCTTTTGCACGTTCCGGATGTAGCCACGCACGAAGGCTTCAAAGTCCGCAGCACCGACGGTGGATTCAATACCCACTCCCCATACGCGGTCGAGAATGACGATGTCGCCCTGCTGGTTGGTTTGCTTACCCAACTCGTCGATCGCTGTTGGATAAATCCATGTCGTGATGTAGGGATCATCGATCATGACTTTGTGCGTGGTTGCATCCTGACTGGGCGTGCCCACACCACCGGGAGGTCCGAAGCTGGTGAAGTGGAAGCCGAACTTTTCGTAAGCCAGGCGTTGCGAGTCTGCCAGCCGTTTCATCTGCTGGTCATAGCTGCGTCCTTCAAACTCGTTATGCTTCTTGCCATCGGGTCCGGTGTAGGTTTGGTGATCCCAACCGTGGAACCAGATTTCCCAGTTGCCTTTGGCCAGGTGATCTTTGACCCATTGGCAGTATTCGGGTGATGCATCGGCAATGCCTTTGGTGAGCATGCCCATGGTGGCATTGATCTGCTTGCTGTCGATGTATTCGACGACGCGCAGCCAGCGTGGCGTGGGTTGATTGCCTTTGACGAACAAATCATCAAGCTTGAGCACGATGTTGATCGGCTTATCCGGCTTGGGGATGTTGTCCCAGTCGATGGGCTTGAGTTGACGCGGCGCTTTGTAGGGACGCGGGATTTGCACCTGGACATCCGATGGGAAACCGGCCATGACAAAGTCATCCAGATCGATCACGCAATTGGCTGTCGAAAAGGTGTGAACCCAGATTTGCACTTTCCGGGCAAGCTCCGGTGCGTTGGCGGTGAAGGTGTACTCATGCCACTGGTTGTCGTCGTGTTTGATCCGAATCATGGGGCTACCGCTTTTGATATTCGGATCGTGCACACGGCGATTTTTTTCGTTGAGATAGTTGATGTAAACACCGGCAGAGGTGCTGTTGGATCGCGCCCAGAAACGCAGGGTGTATTCCTGCCCAGGTGTCAGCCAGAGACTGGCGGACGTTGCATTGGAGCCACGGCCTTTGGTGCCATCGTTACTCACACGTAAACCCATCTTGCCGGTGCGTGCCGCTTCGGGGACGACTTTGGAGCCGCCCTCACCGATGTTCCAACTTTCAATGCCCTCTTCAAAGCCAGGGTTAGGTAAGGGATTGGTCGCATCGGCAGCGTAACTTGATTGCCCCTGAAAATTCAATCCGATAATCATTGCCAGTGCCAGCAACCAACAGGCAGCAGACAACCGTTTGAATGTCGAGAGATAATTCAACATGAAAACTCCGTGTTGAAGGTCAAAATAAACTTGTCATGATGCGCGAACGTCGTTGGATCAATCGTTGCGTGAGGCTTACATTACCACCATTCACGTGCCAGGAATTTCACGCGTTCGGAACTGGCCATGCTCTGCCAATTCTCCATGGAGAGCTGACCGCCATGACCATCGCCGTACAGGAAGCTGTTGTTATGCGTCGGGTGCCCCGGGGTATCAGGCAGTTCGGTGTGCGGCCAAGCCCATGGCCATGTCCCTGAGGGTGTGGTGCTGTTGTTGATTTGCAGAATCGGGTGATAGTTCCAGGTCGCAGTACCACTGTGATAGTACGCACGCGCTCCGCCATAGAGATAGCCTTTGGAATCGACAATTTCCATACGAGGTAACGGAGCACGTCGAGCACCATACTTCTCCAATCCGCCCATGTACTGATTGATGCCGTAGGTGATGCCACGTGAAGGATTGGCCAACGGCGTGATGTGGAATGATGCTTCGGGACACTTAAACGGCGTGCTCTCAGTGTCTGACTTGTCATACAAACCGTAGCCGATGAGCTTCTCAAACCAATCATTGGAACTGGCGTCCTGCCAGGTGTCCGACCACCCTGAGTCATTATGGGTCGGCAAGATGCCCTTACTGTCCGCTGCATAGGTCATGGCCCACGTCCCTAACTGACGAATATTCGACAGACAGGCAACGCTCCGCGATGTCTTACGAGCGGCCCCCAACGCAGGCAGCAAAATCGAGATCAAAATCGAAATGATCGAAATCACCACCAACAATTCGATGAGGGTGAAAGCCGAATTGGTGTTGCGTTTTGGCGTGGACATTTGAATCTCCAATCGTACCCCCCGGCATGAAGTTTACAATTCACAATTTCCGCGTGACGGTGTTGACCTGTCTCCTGTCACTGTTATGATTAAATTCGTAAGCGCTTGCAAATTCAACTCGATTTGGCGAATATGCAAAATTTTCAAATTCAAATCACTTACCCCAGAAACACGTAAACAACTCAAATTAAAAGACATAAACACAAAGAAAGCGACTCTAAACCGTGACGGTCACCTTAAAAGAAATTGCAGCAGAGGCCGGTGTTTCAATTTGCACCGTCTCCCGTGTGCTCAACGGCAAAAGCAAGGAAGCCTACGGGTCGGCTGTCAAACGGGCGGAAAAAATCCGTGAGGTCGCCTACCAGATGGGCTTTATCCCCAACGCCTCAGCAAGGGCCATGAGTCACGGCGGTCGCACCAAGCTCATCGGCATGCTCGTCCCTGAACACACCTATGCCTCCATCGTCGATCTGGAAACCATGCTCGGTCTCAACCAGCAACTTGAGTCGCATGGCTACCTGCTCACGCTCGTCCGATACACCGAAGTTGCCAAGCCCGTCGCACAGGTGCCGGAGAATCTGCAGGGCAACAAGAAGATGCAATGGATCGTCGACCACCCCTCCCCTGTCTTTCAGGAACGGATGCTCGCGGGCATGGTGGTCATGGGGCTCATCCCACCGGAAATGTGTGAACTCGTCGAACGCATCACCCCGACCTCGCTGTGGCTGGATACCAACGAGAAGAAACCAACCAACAGTCTGAGTCGCGATGAATACGAAGCAGGTCGACTGGTTGGCAAGCAGATGGTTCGGCGTGGGTACCGCAAGATCATTGTCGTCCTGCCGACCTACTCTGAAGAACCGGTCCGCCACTACTCGTTCTCCGAACGTTCACGCGGCGTGGCCTCTGCCATCAATGGTTCGGATGTTCAGTTCAAGGAAGTGATTCTCAAATATCGCAACTTTGAAATTCAGCCACTGATCAAGGAAATCAAAAATGAACTTGGGCCCGATGTTGCCATCCTCGCTTCGACCGACCGCGTTGCGATGACGCTGCTGATGCAGATGGCCATGCAGGGCATTCGTCCCGGGGTTGACGTGGGTATTGCTTCCTGTGACCAGACACGATCGACTCAGGAACATGTCCCTGAACTCAGTTGCGTCGACGTCAAGCGTTTTGACCTTGGCATTCAGGCAGCAGACATGATCGTCTCAATCATCAAAAGCCCGAAACACACCTGTAAATCCCGCACCATCAAATGGAGTTGGCACGAAGGCAGTACGTTACCAGCTGTCAAAAAAATGTAACGGTGCCAGAAAATTCGTAGGGTGGGTAGAGCGAAGCGAAACCCACCGATTCAACGCCATTGCAGACTTTAATGGTGGGTTTCGCTTCGCTCTACCCAACCTACAGCCTGGAGTTTTCCAATGAAATATTTTGTTCTCTGCCCATTGGTCTTGCTGTTATTCGTTTTGACGTCCGCAGCATTCGCACAAGACACTGCGAAAGATGGTTGGTTTACATTCAGCCCGCCCTGGGATGACGCAACGCCCAACACCATCATCGACATGTCACACCTCAATACCAAGCCCGCAGGCAAGAACGGTTGGATCAAAGTCGATGGGCATACCTTCATCGAATCAAACACGCACAAGCGTATCCGATTCCTCGGCACAAACACCACCGCATGGCATTGCTTCCCAACCAAAGACCAGGCGGAAAAAATCGCGGCACGCATGGCCAAGTTCGGCATCAATATCGTCCGACTGCATCACATGGACAATCGTTGGGACATCAAGTCCGGCTCAAGTATCTGGAAGCTCGATGCCAATGGCGCCCTGCACATCGACGAGAACCAACTCGACAAGATGGACTACTTCGTCGCCCAACTCAAAAAGCATGGCATCTATGTCAACATCAATCTCAAGGTCAGCAAACTCGTCTCTGCTGCAGATGGGTTCCCCGAAGGCATCAAGGATCTCAAAACCCATTACCACAAGCGTGTCGATCGCTTTGATCCGCAAATGATCGAACATCAAAAAAACTTTGCCCATGAACTGCTCACACATGTCAACCCCTACACCAAACTTGCTTACACCGACGAGCCGGCGGTGGCAGTCGTGGAGATCAACAATGAGAATGGTTTACTTGGTGAAGCCTGGGGCAACATTGCCATGGACATGGAAAATTTCCCCGAACCATTTAACACCGAACTGCTCAACCAGTGGAACGATTGGCTCAACAAGCAGTACAGCAGTGACCAACAATTGGCTAAAGCCTGGAGCAATGACAACGACGCGCAGACCGAACCGGTGTTCCGCCATGATGAACTTTGGAAATTCAGCACACAAGGCAAAGCCAAAGGCAAACTCCAGGCGGACAACAACCCCAACGGTGAACTGCACATTGCAATGTGGCAGACTGATGGCAAGAACTACCACGCGGAACTGAGCCGAAGTGATCTGCGTATCCGTGAAAACGAAGGCTATATCCTCCGTTTCAAAGCGCGTGCCAAATCACCGCGCGTCATGAACATTGCAGTGATGCGAGATCGTGAAGACTATCGCAACTGCGGCCTGACCAAGACCGTCAAACTCACTGAAGAATGGCAAACCCACGAGTTCCCCTTCACCGGCTACAAGATTGATCCCGGACACACACGCTTGACATTCAAAGTCGGGCAAAATGACATCGACATCTGGCTTGACGAAATCACCATCGAACCCAACACCCAGGGCATGGGGTTACTGGACGGTGAATCGTTAAGCAAAAAGAACATCCACATCCCCACCGCTTCAAGCAAGCAGCAACGCAAGGATTGGATCGCCTTTCTAGTGGATGTCGAAACGCGTTTTGCCCGTGAAATGCGGGACTTTTTGATCAATGACCTGGGTGTTAAATCCATGGTCATCGACAGCCAGATCGATTGGGGCGGACTCTCAGGTTATGCCCGTGAAGCGATCATGGACTACGCGGACGTACATGCCTATTGGCAACACCCCAGCTTCCCCGGCGGCGGTTGGAGTCATACCAACTGGACCATCGACAACTCATCCATGGTTAACGCATGGGGGCAAGGTGAAACAGGAACACTGGACAAGTATGCCACACAGCGATTGGTCGAAAAGCCGTTTAGTGTTTCAGAATATGACCACTCCGCACCGTCGGAGTACAACGCCGAGACCATGCCCTTGTTTGCTGCCATTGCAGCATCGCAGGACTGGGATGCAATCTACAGCTTTGAGTATGGGCCGGTGACATTTGAGAAAGATCAAAACCGCATCGGTCAATTTTTTGATCACGGTTCGCATCCTGCCAAGATCAGTTTCTATCCTGCTGCAGCGATGCTGTTCCGACAAGGTGGACTTCAGATCATTGAATCAACAGGCACACTCGAACTTCCTGCCAAGGCGTATCTGCAATATGACCGTAGCAAGGAAGCATGGGAAAAGGCCAAGGCGGACATCAGCCCCTACGCGGTGCTTGGTCGTCGCATGGGCATGCGTATGACGAATAACCAAGGCGTCGCGCAGTACAAAATTTCCCAAGCAACACAGCAACAAGCAGGCATCCCCGTTGTCCAAACACACGCAGGCGGCAGCGTCTTTACCACCAGCAGTCCCAAGGCTTCGGTCATCGTCGGCCAGATCGGCGGCCACCAAAGCACCGCGGGTGCCATGACCATTCAATCACCGGAGTTTGAAAAGAACTTTGGTGCACTGACACTTACCGCGATGGATGATCACCCCATTGAACAAAGTCGTAGCGTCCTGCTCACCGCCATTGCCCAAGGCCGCAACCAGGACATGGTCTGGAACAAAGCGCATAACAGTATCAGCAACAAATGGGGTAAGGGTCCGACACAAGTGCTTGGAATCCCCGGCAAAGTCACCATCGCTTGCAACGACCTCACCAAGGTCTACGCACTGAACGAAACTGGTAAGCGGACTCAGAAAGTACCAACTCAGCGAAACAACGGCCAACTCACATTCGACATCTCAGCAGAATACAAAACCGTGTGGTATGAATTGACAACAGATTGAAAATCAACTCCTGCAAACATCAACAATGTTGCAATGTGCCAAACCACTTTGCAACGTTGTTTATATTGCTTCAGATACATTGTTTTGGATGATTGTTTTTGCTGGGTTAGGGTTTAAAAAGCACTTGTGGTATGTTGTGGGCTGGTCAGACCTGACTTTCCAATCACGGTAGCATGCAAGTGATGTGGATTGCACAGGTCATCATACTTCCAGGAACACACAACATGTCCAACCAGTCCATTGGCTTGCGTCGTGATTTGATACTGATAATTCTTTGCCTTTTGATACTCATTACACCCAAAGCATCCGCACAGACATCTCAGTGGGTCGATTTTGTAATTCCATGGGATGATGCCTTGTCGGGAGTTGCAACGGATGTATCAAAACTGAATAACAAAGACCTGCCACGACTGATTGTCAAAGATGGTCAGTTTGTCGAAATAGACAGCGGTAAACGGATTCGGTTCTGGGGGACGAATCTCTGTTTTGGCAGTAACTTCCCCAACCATGCCGATGCGGACGCCGTCGCAGCACACATGGCCAAGTACGGCATCAACATCGTGCGACTGCATCATTTTGATAGTGAATTTGCCATGCATAATGGCTCGTCCATCTGGGATCGCACACAAGAAAAGAAAGTCATTGATCCTGATCAACTCGACCGTCATCAATATCTCATTGCGGCTCTGGCCAAACACGGCATTTACGTGAACCTGAATCTGAAAGTCTCCAAGGAGATCAACAAGATCGACGGCGCTGCCTTGGACGCCAAGGATTCGGCACGTGGTTTTTCAACCTCATATCAGAAAGTCATTGATCGTTTTGATCCGTTCTTGATCGAGCATCAAAAATGGTTTGCCCGAAAGCTTCTCACCACGCCCAACCCCTACCGCGACAATCGCATCGCTGCCAAAGATCCGGCGGTGGCATTGGTTGAAATCAATAACGAGAACGCAGCAGGTGGCTGGCCAGGAGAAGGTCCTGGTGCCAACCTCTATGGCTTGCCTGAGCCTTATGCCAAGACCATCAAGACATTGTGGACGCAATATCTCAAGGCCAAGTATCAAACACAGGACAACCTGATGGCACATTGGCGGACCTCTACAGCCACACCCGGAGATGATCTGCTTGCTGACATCAGTAACAAGTGGTGGCCTCACGCGCCGACTGGTGCTGCAACCATCACTGCCAACACCGCCCCGCCCTCAGGTACATCCATTTTCCACATCACCAAGACCAGTGGTGTTGATTGGCATGCGCAGGCTTCCATCGCATCACCCCAACTCGTCACCGGGCAAACCTACACCGTCTCACTCACCGCCCATGCTTCGTCCCCACGCATGTTCCGCATCACGCTCAATCGCAACGGTCCCAATTATGACAATCAGGGCTTGGCAGGTAGCGTTGAACTGTCTACCAATCCCAAGCGTTATCACTTCTCCTTTCAAGCAGGCTCGGCACCAAGTAAAGCACTGGTGATGCAATTGGGTGTGGCAACAGGCGACATCACCGTCTCCGATGTGAAACTCCAAAGTGGTATTGTTGGTGCAGAGGCCTTTGCCATGACTCAATCGATTGATCAAGACGTGGTCGACATACCGCCCTCGGGTTCACTGCCAACGGTACAGCGTGATTGGCAATTGTTCGCTGCCAGCGTGGACACTGATTTTGCCAACCAGATGCGATCATTCCTGCGTGATGAACTGAGCGTCCAGGCCATGATCACCGACACGCAAATGGGTTGGGGTGGCAGCAGTTCGCTGGATCGTGAAAGAAACTCTGACTACACAGATGTTCATGCCTACTGGCAGCATCCAACCTTTGGTTCCAGCGGGTGGGATTCAAATAACTGGACCATCAAACAAAAGTCCATGACACTTGATGCCATCTGCAAAGGCAAAACCGACATTCTCGGTGATCTGGCCGGCCTGCGCATGGCAGGAAAACCCTACACGGTTTCAGAATACGACCATCCTTCCCCCAACTTTTATCAGGTCGAAGGCTATGGCATCATTGCAAGCTTTGCATCGCTACAGGACTGGGATGGTATCTTCACCTTTGCCTACGGCCCGTATGGTTCAAATACCATCACCGATCACATCCAGGCATTTTTTGATAACGCCGCCAATCCTGTGAAATGGGCATTCACGCCATCGGTTGCAATGATCTTCCGGAATCAACTCATTGATCCATTATCAAACGTCAACACACTGAACGTCCCCAATGACGTACATGGCCAATACTGGCATGCCGCATCGCCATGGGATGTTGCCGGTGGCATGCCCAATGCATGGGGAAGCCGGATTCAAATCGCAACCGATTCACAAGAGATCAAACTGACAACATCCCTGGCATCTTCATCAAGCAGAACCAGCATCACTGACAACCTCTATCATATCCATGCCCCCAAAGCCTGTATTGTGACCGGCATACTGGGGGGCAAATCAATCACCGCCGGTCCAATTCAGTTGCACCTTGATACATTTGAAAAGAACTTTGCGGCATTGACACTGGTCCCGCTTGATGATCTGCCATTGGCTCAAAGCAGACACATGCTGCTGACGCTTGCTGGACAAGTGCAAAATCAAGACATGGGTTGGAATGAGCAGCAAAATTCCGTGGGTAATCGCTGGGGACATGGCCCGGTACAAATCCAACGCATCACCGGCGATCTCACCTGCCACAAGCAACTGACGATCTTTCCCTTGGCCGTCACCGGTACGCGTCAGCAGGCAAGCAAGCGACTCACGGGAAACACCCTCTGGTATGAATTGCTCTGCCACCCCCAATGATCATGTCAATCACTGGGGACGTTGTGCAGGTTCAGGGAATGCTGGCCAAAGCTCGGGTTTGCTGCTTAAGCAATGCGTCTCCACCGCCCCCATGTCTGGTGCTTTGCCCTGGAAATCATCATTGAAATTCGCGATCCGTTGTCCTGCGTCATAGCCCGGTGTTCCAGGGACCAGCCAGAGACGACCATCCGGTGATCGCTCGTAAATCGGCATCGCAGCGATGCCATTTTGCTGAGCATCTTCGCGCACCATCAAGCGACCGGTGTAGAGATCAAAGTCATAATCATTGGTCAATGACAAGGGGAAATCGCGAATCGCCCAATCCTTATCCCGTCTCATCTGCAGAATGTTATTGCGACTGGTGATATTAAACGCGGTCTTGTTCTTGGCAGTAAAGATAATACCCGACTGAGCTCCACTGGAAGCAAACGCCTTGGTCTGAGGGAACGGTGCAGGCTGCAAGGCGGTGTTGTGGAAAAGATACATCTTGCCAGCCGTCCAAAGCGTGTTGGGATTGCCCAGTTTAAACAGGTAATGCCCCGTCAGATCATTGTTTTTCGTTCCTTCATGCTTTCGTGATTGTGCATAAACATTGCGGAAAAAGTAAATGGGGCCAAGTGACGGCGATGCTGCACCAATAGCACCATAGGTCATGTCGATATAGTTATCCCAGACACGAACATTCATGTTCGCACCTTCGATCTCCAGGCCGTCATCCCAGCAATGTGAGACATAGTTGCCATAGATGTCACTGTCTCGATTGGGGAATCCGCCAAAGCTGAAGTTGAGCACCTCACCCATGGCATCATTGAACATATGATGCAGGTCCGAGTGAATGCGGTTGTAACGAATGACATAACGCCCCTGCCCATATCGGAAGGTAATGCCCTGGGGACCTGCCGGGTGTTTGCTGCTGCCAACACGTTTTTGATTCCAACTATTGGAGTCACTTTGCGGGTGATGCAGATTGCAGTTCTGAATCACGACATGCTCGAGCTTCCGGTACTTGGAGTAGATCGCAGAATTCAAGTCCGAACCGTAACCGTCGGCCTTGCGTGTGCGCCCCCAACCACTGATATCACAATCATCAATCACGATGTGATGCACATCGCGAAGCTCAATGCCATGAGTGATGGCGTTTTTGAGTGTAAACCCCTTGATGATGACATAAGGTGCATTGACTTGTATGTTGACTTCATGTTTGCGTTGAGCATCATGTAAACCGGTTTGCCCCAGGGCAGGTTCGTAGAGAACGTAACCGGTCTGTGCACTTCCTCCTTCGTTGATGACCAACGTCTCATTGCTGTCTTTGACTGTGATACGTTTGGCAATGAGGAAATTTTCATCCCATGTGGTTGCGGTGAAGTTCTGCGTGTGCCCAGTTGCTGGTACTGTCAATTGGATATCGTACGTGGTCGCTGGCTTGAGATAGACCAGGCTGCCACGGTACTCACCGCTGTGCTTTTTGGCAGGTTCGGGATGGTCATTGGTATCAAACCAGAGATCAAGACCGTCTTGCCAATCACTTGATCCCTGGGCTTTGAATTTAACTTGACAGACCCGATCCGCAGCAGCGTCTTTGGGTTTCCAATATAGCCCCATACTATGAAATGTCGGGACAGCACGGGGTTGGCCAGTGATTTGCGTTTGAGGCGCAGGTCCAACCTCGTTCATGGAGATATTGGCAAAACTGGCTGTGTGTCCCAGATGTCTCTGGCTTTGATCCCACCGCAGCATCACCATGATGTGGTCACTGTCGCCACTGGAAAAGGTTTCCTGTACTTGTTTCCATTGCGGGCCATCACTGTAACCGATGTTAAAACGCTGGATCTCTTTTTCGTCTTTGTAATGTTTGATCTGAATGAATGCCGTTTCAGGGACATCACTTTTAAGCCATGATTTGACGCAATACAACGTGTAAGGTTTCACTACAACGGTTTGTGTTATCTCACCAAAGAGTCTGAGTTCCTGATCGCCAACTGCAACGTTCACGTACTGCATTACATGATCCGTGGCATCTTGATCGGTGATATGCCAGATTGTTTTCTCATCAATCTGCCACTTCTGCCTGAACGCTGACTCGTCAGTCAACGAGCCTGCCTGCAGCATCTCCATGGCCATCAAGGATGGGTTGATGAGATGACTTAAAACTGAAAAACAAAGTATCGCGAGTAAAAAATTGCGTTTGCGCAAGGCCAGACTCCTGATGCCAAGGTGTTTAAAAATTCGAATGAATGCTGAATCGGCAGCAACCGAATATTCCAGGACACGTTGTGCCTATGATTACTCCTGTGGTAATACCCACATCAGCTTGCTGGGATCAACAGGCACAATCGACCAATCCACATTTTCACGTGGTTCTCGCGAAACATGTCCATCGTAATAGGTGACATTCGTTGCCCCGTCATGTCGATAGGAGATGACTTGATTGCCACCATTGGTCATTGTTTCATGCGTAAACATGTCCGATTTATTGCGTGCCAACCGGTCATGCAAACCGTCTGCAAACATCATCTTCTTGCCGGGTTTAATGATTCTGGAAGTCGGGATGCCCGTATTTTGAAGTTTGGAACTCAAACCAGAAAGGTTGTAACCATAGCTGTCTGGCATGGAGCCTTCCTTGTTGCTTGTGAAATAGGCTTCCTGTTGAGCGCGACTGCTTGGGCACAGAAAGATACGGTTCCAATCCCACTTACCTGCAGCAGATCGCTTGGGTCTGCCAAAGTTATCTCTGAAAGCGTCATTGGCATACCAATTCTTTCTGCCGGTATCCGTTCGCACCGGCAAGTAACGTCCCTTGTTGATCGACGTATAGACTTCGTTAGAAATACCATACTGCTTTAACAGTGACATGCACTTGGCTGCATGAGCGGCTTGCCTGGCTTTACCCAGAGCCGGCAGGAGTATGGATATCAACAATGAAATGATGGAGATCACCACCAGCAATTCGATCAACGTAAATCCACGACTTTGTGAAAAGGACTTTTTTTTGTCATGTGCAAAATTCATAACGACTCCAATCGGAAATGAAGCACTCTCAACCTGCCGAAGCACGCAAGAGAAATGCCATGTGAACGGTCTGTGTTCGTGATTTGATGTCTGTTTCAGCCAGACGACTGTTAAGCATCTGCATCACCACATCTGATACTTCGTGGCGTTTACGGTCACCACTGGCCAAAGCCGGTTGCCAGATACGCCCCGCTTCGATGTCATTGAATCCGACGATAGCAACCTGGTCAGGAACCTTCACCCCACGCTGCTGTAATTCGCGCATGATGTATAACGCACCAATATCATTGAATGTGAAAATCGCATCGACGCCATGCAAATCATCCGGATAAGCTTTGTTGAACGCAGCAAGATGCTGAGTGCCCATCTGCTCAGGGTCCGTCACTTTGCCATGATCCAAAAGCATGTTTTCATGCGTCATGCCGTGCCGCTGACATTCTTCAATGAAGACCTGGCATTTATGCGGGTTGTATTTCTTGTCCACGTCAATGACGAAGATCGGTTTGCGACGTCCCTTTTGCGCCCAGTACTTCATGACCTGCCGGATGGCATCAAGGCGATCAAGCACCACCAGGTCACCGGGGAAATCCTGTAGGGGAACCGGGCTGATGGCCACCACCACCGGCATGGACTTTAACCGCTGAGCCACCTCCGGATGCTCAAGCTGGTCGGCAATCCCACTGATCACCAGGGCATCCACCCGACGTGCCTTCATCTCGTCAATCTGCTTGCACAACGATTGGATATCCGATGGTAACTGACTCTGATAAACCTGATAGCCCTTGTCCTGCACCGCTTTGAGGATGGACAAAGCGATTGCCGTATCTCCCGACCAGATGTCAGCAAAATGCCAGATCATGCCAATGGAATTGGTCTTGGCCCCCCGCAGCCCCGCCGCCAGTCGATTGGGTTGATACCCCATCTCTCTAGCCGTCTGAAGCACTTTCCGGCGCATTTCATCGCTTATTCGTCCTGATGAACCAAATGCAACGGATATCGTCCGTTGATTGACACCAAGTGCTTTTGCAATATGTTCTTGCGTAACGGTCACAATCCAATATCCTGACGAAACAAACGCTTGAATCTACGTAGATTCATATGATCATATCCACCTATCAACAAAAGGCAACGACTGGTTATGAAAATTTCTGAGATCTATACGCAGCACATGCCGGGATTCTCAGAAGAATGGTGAGCATCAAGACATAACAGACGGAAATAATAATTCAGGACAGGATGCACATTTGCGTTCCGTGTCATGCAATAACCATGCGTCAAAGCCATTGCTGTGACATGTGCCGCTTAGCACCATCAATGGACCATGTGATACCTGCACCGTGTTGACAGTCGGCATTCAGCCCCCGTCTGAATCAACGGATCAGATCAAGATTTACCGGGCAGCTTCCAACTCGTAGCGGTTCCAGAGGTCGGGATTGACGTAGTTGTTGAATGTGCCATGCACAGCCATCGCAGACTTGCGCAGCCACTTGGGATTGGTGTCGTCGGTGTCATCGACCAGGAAGTCCATCATGAATTGACTGCTAGGCAGGAGTTTGAAATCAAGCCATGGCTTGGGGATCAGCTTGCCTTCGATGACATAACCGTCGGCTGTCTTGCGACTGACCGTCTGCAAGTCCGCGGAGACCTGTTCTTTGTCCTTGCGTGCAAACCAGAACTTGCATGGCTTGGCTTGCTCGGTGTCGTTGGGCGTGATGACAGCCTGGTCTGCGCCGACACTGATGGTCGTGCCGCGTTCACCAAACTTGCGCCCGTCAAAGAACAACTCAAGACAGTCATAGCGGAATGCGTGAGCACCTTCAGGCGCGGGGATGACTTTATCGTCCGTGACTTTAAGCAGGAAATACAAACCATCTTCACGCCAGGCAAGTTTGAGATCCAGAGACAAATCTTCCTTGCTCATCCATTGGGGCAACCAGACTTCCGCGAAGTTGGGCTTGCCATGCACGACACTGTCGACATCATCACACACCACGCCCTTGATGTCCGACCATTCGTCATCGTTGCCATCCAGCGTGATCGATGTTGTTGCTTCGGGAATCACCTGGATGACGCCGTTGGACTTGAAGATCGACTGTGCTGCAGCGATGACCTTGCCTTGTTCGTTCTGTAAATCCACGCTCAAAAGGTACGGACGACGCTTGAGGAAATCAGCTTTGAGTGTGACATCCAACACCTCGGTGGCACCGGGAGCCAGCGAGACCGTTGACTGGGACAAGCTGATATCCGTGCCACGAATCGGCTTGGCAACGAGCATACCTTTTAATGGTTTATCAAACGGATTCGTGACGGTGACTTTACCCGCAAGAATACGATTCTCCGGCAACACCTCAGGAGCCTGCACCAACAGCGGCACGACTTCCTTCATCTCCGATGGGACATCGAAAATGTACACCGGCTTTAACCCAATCGGCAACGTGATCAGGCCTGTATGGTTGGCGGTGATCTGGCTGAAATTGCCCAACATATCCATGGTCTTGTAAGTCTTGTTCGGCTGAACCTGAAAATTAACCGTGCTTTCATTGAGACTGAAAAGTGCTGCAGTCGTCTTGTTATCCGTGTCCTTGACCATGATGCACATATTCTGGGCAATCGACATCGGCAGACGCGTGATTTGCTTTTGCTTGTTGAGAACCTGTCCTGCCAACGCAGTGATCGCAAGCCCTTTGTAACTTGGCTGCCCTTCATTGTTGGGCGTCGTGTGAATGGTGTAAAGCTTGTAGCCCTGGAGCAAATCCATGAGTATGCCATGACATTGCAAGGCAGCGCCTTCGTCTTCCGGGTAACGCGGGACAAAGAACGGGAAGAACTGCAAGCCATAGGACTCGGAGGATTTGAATCGGGCAGCAAAGCCATCGCTGCGCGTCATAGGCCGACCGTTAATGCGAGGCAGTTGGCCCACGGTGCATTCGGTATTCCACATGACCAGATTCTTATCAGGATATTGCTCGATCACCTTCTTGAGTCGGGCCGTGTTGCTCTCCCAGAGATACGCCCCAATCGGATTGGCCGTGTAGGGATGATAGGAAACACCATCGACATAATTAATCCCGCCTTTCTTGAGAATGTCCGCAATCATCGGGATTGAAGGCGGTGCAGCACCCGGGGGAACAATGAGTAATTCAGGCTTCTCACGCTCGACAGCTTTGTAGACTTCCATGAGCATGGCCACATACCCCTTGATGTCCTTGGCATGCGGCTCACTGGTGACTTCAAGACCAAAGATATTCAGTGACTTGAAAAGCTTGATCGCTTCGGAGAAAAGTTTCTCGTTGTGTTGGCGTGTTTTCTCAGAGTTGTCATGCTTGCAGTAAAACCAGACAAACGCACGAAAATTGGGGACGCGATTGGCATAGGTGTTGTATTTCTCCATGAACTTATCCATGGCCGCAGTATCCGATTCACCGGGTTCAACATCCCGCGATGGCACGTAATTCATACGTCGCGTCGGGACATCAAAGTAAAACCGATCTTCCCAATCCGCCCAGAATGCAAGGGGATTATGCTCGGTGAGTTCCTGGGGTGCAGGTGAAACAATGCCGATGCCCTGCTTGCTTGAAAGACGCTTGAGAACTTCACCATCCGTGTTACGAATGATCACATCCAGATAATAAAGACCACATTGGTCCAAGGTGAAAGTCTGCTGAACCTGTTTACCAGCAGCCAATGTTTGCTTGATGGATTGCAGGGGTTTTCCTTCCAGCGTTTCCAATGCAAACTCGGCGATGAGGTCACCGGTGATGGTTGACGTTTGAGGCATGTGGATCGTGGTGGTGAATGGCGTGTTGACGCGGAAGTAACCATCGGTTTTGTTGGGCAAGTCAATGACGATGGCATCCAGTGTCTGCTGACGCTGCTTCTGCTGGTGATACAACGCAAGCTGCTGCGATGTTGTCATCTCCGGTTTACCGGCCTGGTACTGCTTGACGATCGTTTGCGATTCCAGAGCCTGGTTAAAAACCGCGAACTCGCCGATGTCATAGCGGGCGATGGTTGCGCCATCGCTCTTGGCTGGGTTGTGAGCAAGCATCAAAAACTCACCGAAACGCGAAGGTGAATTGGCTTCGTAAAACGGTCCGATCATCGGCATGTTTTCATATGTCGTCGGGATGACCGGGCCGGTGGATGGCTTTTCTTCAACCATCTTCCCATCGAGATACAGACGAACCATCTTGTCATCAAAGGTGACCGCGAAGTGATGCCAAACACCAGCAATGCAGGGCTTGGCGGTCAGTTGAACGCGCGAAACACCTTCGGGCGCTGCGAGTCTGAATTCCAGTCGGCCATCGGGGTTCCATTTGGCCTTGGCATACTCCAACGTCAAGCCCGTGCTATATCCGTTACCCATTCGAATGAGATTGCAGGATGCATCCTGATCATCGACTTCATGAATGCGGAACCAGCCTGATAGCGAACCGCCTTTGGCAAACTCCACACCGGTGATGCCGCTGCGGTAAATCTTGGACGCCTGCCAGGGAAGCGTGGAGGTCTCAGCACCACTGAACACCGCCGACTTCCAGGGCCAGCGACCATGCGACCATGTCGGGGGTGGCCCGAATTTCGGATCAAGACTCAGCGCGTGACCTGATCCCTTGGTGCGTTGAATCGTCAGTGAACCAAGCGGTCCACCGGTGACCGCACGCTGTGATCGGTCGATATCCACATGGTTGGTGATTTCGTCGCCCGAACCTTTTTCAAAGGTATAGAACCGAATCAGAGCGGGTTCATCGAGCATCATCTGCTTGTACTGTTCATAGGCTGCCTGCTGTTTAGCGACATCTGCCAAAGCAGGCGATGTGAGGAGTAGAAACAGCGTGCAGAGTTTGAAGAATGACGGTGTGATGGTCTGTTGCATATTGAATCTTTCAGGTCGGTTTCTGTTTGAAATTTACTTGTATGTCGCGTTGTAGAGATAAATGGGTTGTGCTCCGACTTGGATCGTTTGGCCTTGATCCAAAGTGAGAAGTCGGCCGAACATGTCGCGAGCCATGATGGGCTGATCATCATCAATGGCAATAACAGGCAACGTGACTGGTTTGTCTTTGGCAAAGGCGATTAAGCCAGCTTGTTCGTTGTCAGTTGTAAATGCATAGAGATGAAATCCCGCAGGAGTTGATTCGATTGGCGTCAGTTGGGGCTCGTTGCGCAGTGTCTGCGTGAGCATGGATAAAGCCAAACCTTTGAGACCGGGTAAGCCATCCACGGCATTTTCCATGGGGTAAAACGCAGCAGGAGACGGATTGAGAATCACGCGTTGCACGCCGGATGCCAATTGCATGATCACGCTTTGAATCATCCATGTCGCAGCATCATGTTCATTGGCTAGCGGGGTCGGCCAGGCAGTTTCGGTAATGCGTTGCGATGCGTCGGGGAAGATGGAAGAGCGATTGGCCTGCTGCAAGCCTAGGCCGGTGTTCCAAATGGGCAGGTTGGGATAGCCCATTTTCTTGCAGACCGTCTGAACGGATTGGAGTTGATCGAGCAACTTGCCCTGCGTTATCGGGTGTGCGATGTGGGACTGAACGCAAAGGATGTCGATCAGGTCACCGCCCTTGTCTTGCAAAAGCGTTTGCGTCCAATGGGCGGAGAGTTGCCAGACACCGCCACTGACGATTTGCTTCTCACCTTTGGACGCGCGGATTGCTCCGGACGCAGCAGTGAGTAATTGGCGGTATTGGCTAATCGTCAGTTGGCCTGAGGGGATCCATTGCGATGCGTCCCATATTTCCCAGTATTTGATGTGACGGTAACGTGCCAGCATCTTGCGGATGAACTGTTGGTAGTGTGCCAGCGTTTTATCATCAATGGTGGTCTTGGGTTTGACGTTGGCCCATCGTGGAAAACCGGTCACGCAGACGATGGTTTGAATCGGCGATGCTTTTAAAGGCAATAAACTCTGATCCGATGTACTCCAGTCATACTCACCGCTGACCGGCTCAATGTCTCGCCAATCACAAACCACGCGCGTTAAGCCCACATTTAATGCTGCAGCCTCGGGACGATGAGAGAGATTCTGCGCCCCCAGCCATGGCAATAAGTCACTGCGTTGCGTTGAGGTATTGATCACCGACGTCGCTGCCAACGGGTATTGTTTTGCATTCAGTCGCTCGCCCTTTTCATCGAGCATTGCCATCGTCAGTAGATACAAACCAGGTGTCGGGAGTGTGATCTGCGCCTGCAGTGACTGGGTTTTCTGCGCTGCAAAGGTCATGCGTGTGTCATAGATCACATTGCCTTGTGCATCGGTGAGTGTGTAGGAAGCCTGCGTGGGCTGGAGGTCACTGTCTAGAGTCGAGAAGGTCAAGTCAATGGGTTGTTCAACGGGAAAATAGCCAAAGCTCTTGGGATCAATGTGCAATTGCAGCGAGGCCAGATTTTCACGTCGCTTGTTTTCAGCCTCGAGTCGGAGCAAGCGTTGTGTTTTATTTTCCTCTCCGATTTCATGAGGTTGACCTGCTTTGTATATGGATTGGACCTGTTGTGCGTTGATGGGCGTATGCAGTGCTGCCAACTCATCGATGCGGAAATCCAGCAGGTTTGCTTTGCTGTACCACTTGCTGAAAATTCGCAAGCCGCGCTCGGGTTTGGTTTGGCAGAACCATTGATCCGGGGCGTCGGGCTTGGGCATGTTGAGTGCTTGGTTGGATTGATCAGCCAATTGCCCGTTGACGTAGAGATGCATTTTGCCATTCGCTGCAACGATAGTGACATGATGCCAACGCTCGGGGAGAAAGGGTTTGCATTCGAGGGTGGTGGTGTTCTTGCCGTTCCCGCAGGCCAAAGCGAGTCTGCCCTGCTTAGCCCATTTGGCTTTGACGAATTCCATCCGCCAACCGATTTTGTAGCCGGTGTTCAGATGCATGATTGTGCCGTTGAAAGATTCTGCGACATCACGCACGCGCATCCAGAAACTGATGGTGTAGCCCGCATCGAAATCGGGCAGCCAACCGGTGGGACCTAATTCATGGTCAGTGGTCCCGGTCTGCAAAGCAGTGAGAAAACCGTCGCGCCCCAGGGTCATGTGTGGCATGATGCGGTGATCGCTGGCCTGAACCGCTGCACCACGCCAAGGACCATAAGGCGACTGACTGACATACGTCAGATCACCACGACCGGGACTTGCGAGATTGGTAATCAAACCGGGTTGCGCCAAGTCGAACTGGTAGTACAAATCCAGTTCTCTCGACTTGGCAAAAGGCGCGTAACAGTCCGGCAATCTGCCAGGCGTTCCCGCCCATGTTGTGCCCACAGCCATCCCACCAAACAACGCCACACTCAGAAGTGTCATCATCCAGACCCGATACTTCATGACCCATCATCCTTGTGCTTGCCGTCTGCATCACCGACATTGGGGATGCGCTTGAGCAGACTGTTTCGCCAAAGCAAAATCACGGGGGATTATTGATCGACAGCCCAACCATCCCCCCACCGGCCGAGCCAGTGTTCAAACCCATCAAGCACGTCGATCGTGATGCATGATAGGCAAGTTATTAATTAATTATCAACTTTTAACCACTTTTCTTTATAAAAAACTTGAAATCCTATAAAACCGTTGATAAGTTTATGGTATGCCGCTAACGACTGATACCACTGGTCAACGCATGCGCCCCAATCGGGTGCTCGATCATTTGCGTGGTGTTTTAGCCAGCGGTCACTATGCACCGGGGGCCAAATTCTATTCCAACAACACCTTGGCAAAACGGTTTGGGATCAGTCCGCCGACTGCGGGGAAGGTGCTCGACTCGCTGTGTTCTGACGGGTTGGTTGAGCGTGTCAAAGGCAGTGGCACGTATGTCACCGAGCATGCAATGAATCACCGCATTGAGCAATATGCCATGGTCTCATGGATGGAAATTGGACATCCGGCATTGCGTGGTTCGGAGCGTTACCAACTGCTCATCAGCTTTGAAGAAGTCTGCAATCAGGACGGCTGTAATGCCCAGGTGATCAACGTGGATGACCCGGAATTTGAGCCGCGATTCCAATCACTCATCGAGAAGGGATTGGACGGGATTCTGTTCCTGCCTCCGTTTGATCATCCCAGTGTTGCGCAGATCATCGAGCAGACCCGCGCGATGGACATCCCGGTGATTTACTGGTCAGATGGTGAGGTCCTGCCAGAACTGGATCATGCCTATCGCACACGGTTTGACAGTTCACAGTGTGGCAGGATTGCGACCGAACATTTACTTTCCATGGGACATAAGCATATTGCTGCCATCCGTCGCAGCAGCTTTGGTCAGTGGAGCCTTGAGCGTATCGATGGCTATCACCAGGCAATGGCTGAAGCACGCATCCCCAAGAGTCAGCGTCAGGTGGTGCATATCCCTGACGACTGTCTGAGCCCATCTCAGTTAACCGAACTGCTACGACAAATTAAAAACGACGGCTGCACAGCCATTGTCGCAAGTAATGATGCCCTGGCTTACGAATTGATTCTGGCAGGTCGCGCGATCGGTTTACAGTTCCCCAAAGACCTCTCCATCATCGGCGTGGACAACCGGGGGCCTGCCATTCTCCTGGGACTGACAACCATCGAGTTGCCCGCGATGGATATGGCGGGCGCGATCACCAGAATCTTCCAGAATCACGAGCAATACGATCAACAAACACCTGTCACCGTGGGCTGTCGATTAATCTCACGTAACACCGTCGGACCGCCAGCCAATGTCAACGTGTCTTGACCAACCCACATGCAGTGCATTTGCCTGCAAATAGATGAGTTCCGCCGCTGCGTTCTGTTTGGCAACGGTTTTCAAAAAACAAACGGTTCGAAAGGAACGCCATGACTTGCCCCACCCAATCGCGTACGTCAACCGGATTCACGTTAATCGAACTGCTGGTTGTGATCTCAATCATCAGCCTGTTGATCTCGATCCTATTACCAGCGTTGGGTAGCGCACGCGCTTCTGCACGCAGTATCCAATGTGCTGCCAATATCCGAAGTATCGGCACGGCATGCGGTATCTACAGCAATGACTGGCAAGACTGGCTGCCTGGACCATCACATGAAGATCCGGCCACCAATACATGGTGGCGCTGGCCGGCTTTGCTTTCCTCATACCTGTCGATCAAATCCAATGTGACATCCGATCCCAATTTGGCTAAACGCACCGTCTACACCTGCCCGTCGGATGACGTGCTGACGTATCCTGCTTCAACCCAATTCTGGGCACCGACGAGTTATGGCTGCAATCGTGCCAACTTCCAGGATGCGACCATTGATGGCCCGGTGTATCGCAATTCAGATCTCAAACAACCATCCAAGTACTGCTATTTTGCTGACATGAAATCCATCTGGTTCCAAGGCGGCACCACCACCAATTATCTGGCGAACACCGGCTACTGGGAAACCACCTCATGGGAACCCCGCCACAAAGGTCCGGCATTTAACATGCTCTTCACCGATTTCCATGTCGCTACCGTGAGTTTCGACAACCTGCCGGAGAGCTCGGTAGCACAGTTGTGGCGTTGGAAGCCTTGATTCGTCTGCAACGATTTTCAGATGTGAATAACCAACAACACAAACAAGTGAGTCTTTGACAATCACTGCGTTGGATCAAACCGATTGCTTGACCCATCCTGTTTGACCAATCGCCCACGCATCTTCGCATCGCGGATTAGATAGATCATCCCAAAGTAAACCCGGTGATGCGATAAAACCATCACCCGCAAGATAGGGCAACGTCTCAGCCTTGATATCCGAACACTGCCAGGTCGGCGACGATGCATAACGACCGTTAACTGTGCGAATCGAAACGCCATCAAACGGTGTTGCGTACGCCAGTGTCATCACCAATACCTCGCGATCCGTTAACGCCTGTCGGTGATAACGCATGCGACGCGTCAAGCCATAGAACTGATCTTCAATAACGGTCGCTTCGTGCAATGCATGCAGGTAGGAACCGATATCCAGCTGCCAATCCGATGCATCCGCCAACTCAATGGCCATGCCGTTGTTGAGCATGGCAAGTTGCTTGTCGGTGATTGATGAAGCTTGCTGTTCAAGATTAACCACTTCCAGATAGTGATATTGTTCATTGAATTTAAGCCTGGCATGACAGGGTGAATCCGGCATACCATTCATAGCCAAGGGATATAGACCGACAAACGCATCACCCAACTTCGCACCAAACCATTGCCCAACCGGGTAAGGCTGGTCGGGGTTCATGGGGTGACCCTGCTGGTCAACAAAGCCATCAAACTGTCCGACTGCGTTGGGGGCGATGATGCCCATGCGCAGCAATGAAACAGCCATCTCAGACAAATGTCGATGCGGTACCATCCCCAGTAACGCAGTCTGTTGATGCTGCACCGTATGCACACTCGCACGGCTGGAGAGATTGGCTTCCCCATGTGTCAATTGGTGAAACGTGTTGTCTTCGGTCATGCCCGGGAAAGCATCATTGACCAGATACCGTGTGTAGAGAACCGGGCTGATGTCTTTGTGATTGTTGCCAGTCACATAGAGATTGGCAGTCTGCTCACCGGTGAGAAATGAACTGGAAGCAGACCCCAGCGAGTAGGCCTGCTGCATGAAGGATTGGGTGTCGACGCGTTTGAGTGGTGAATGCGCAGTGGTCCCCTGTTCTGCAGAAGCGAGGACTTCGTACGGATAGTCTTTGTGAATGAATCGCCTTGCGATGGCATCATCAAGTAACGCGTCATCCGTCGTTGCATACCATGCCATCCGCGCCGTGTGTTCCAAGGGATCATTGCCATGCATGCACTGAAGTCCGGGGCGGGGCATGATCGCTTCGGTCGCAGTAATACCCGATACTTCCGGCCCAAACAGGAACCAGCAAAGACAATTCAATGGTGAGATGTAATTATTAAAATCATCCAGATACGCTCGGCTGAATGGTCCTGCTGGACACTTGGCAACCGGATGCCAATGCGATGCAAGGTCTGCCCACAAACGCTTGACGATCTTACCCGCGTGTTCGCGAACCTGCTCATGACGCGTGTGCGTGTAAAGCGTCATCAGATGATGAATCGTGTCCGGCATGTAATTGGGACTGTTGTACTCACTGATCAAACCACATCGCGATAACATCTCTGCCAACCGCTGCAGCTTCCAAAGGCCCATTTGAATCCAGGCATCTTCACCAAACCGCTCACCTGCCAGGATCAACGTATTGACTGCCATAGCAGGCATATTGTCGTTATACCCGTGAAACTGATAGTCCGTCGCCTGCATCCCAGCCTTGTGCTGACACCCTTGGCAGACCATCTCTTCACATCGCGCCTTGGCCTGATCGGTCATCAAATGTTCGAACTTCACCAGGTGATGCATCATGATGCTGGTGTTGAAAATCCCAAAGCGAATACCAGCAACCTCGGGCATTGGCGCTCGACACACCAATTGATTAGCCGTATGTCGCTCGGCTTCATTACCAAGATAAAACGCGGTTGCAATCTGTAAATCCAGTCGCCCAAACTCCTGCGTCAACGGGATCAACCAATTGGCATCCGCATCAAGGATGGGTTTGAACAGGTCTCGGGCAATATGCATGTACTGATCACATCGCTGCTGACGTCCTGCTCGGAGTTGCTGGATGCGTTGAAGGTTTTGTTCGGCGGTGTCGTGCATGGTCAATCAATTCCAACAGTTAATCTGGATCAATAGCAACGTCTTGATAGGCAACCAAGACATCACCATTCAACAAGCCACAAACGCAAACGAATCGCGCTGAACGTGAATTACCACGCACTTGGCCAACAGGCTTGTTGGATCCTGTAAAAAACTTGAATACAAACAGCAAGGTCACAAGGCGGTGCCCTGCTGGTTCTCGATTTTCAAAGCCTGTGGCGAAAGCAACATTTCATCTCGCCACGTCAACTCCACGTTGATTAATTTAGACGCAGGCCTTTTACCTGCCATCAAAGTCTTGAGCATCTGCCAGGCATGTTCGGCTGAACGTGACGGGTCATTTTCCATGCGAGCCACCGGGAACGGCGCAACCAATCCGGAATAACGATTGGCATGCGTCACGATCATCAACTGCTCAGGGACATTCAAGCCCATATTGCTGATCGCGATGCAGGCATCATTGAAAATCAGATCATCAACCACGACCAGACCGTCCGGTTGCGACTTACGTTTGGCGGACCAGATCGCGCGGAAGGCTTCCCAACCTTCCCCCGGATGTCCGGGCTGGACATACGGCTCAACCCAGCCGTCATACAACTTGACGCCAGCTTTTTGGCACGCATCTTTGAACGCTTGAAGTCGCAGGTCGGGCTCGTTGCGCCCAAAGCGATCAATGACGCTTTGATTCCAACCCATGTAGGCGAGTTTACGGCGACCGTTACCCACCAGATACTGCACTGCGCGATGGATCATCGGTATGGTGTCCGTGCCGATGCGGTACTCATATTCTCCGCCACTAATACCCACCATGGGGATGTTTCGTTTCTTGACCACACGCGCCCACTGCGGGTCCGGTTCCATCCCGATGACCAACAAACCACTGAGTTTGTCACGTTCCACGGCTTGAAGAAAATCGACACCGGCAGCAGGAAACGGCGAACGCCCATCCTCACGGACATCTGTCAGGTAAATGCGATAGGCCATCTGGTTCTCAGACAAATGACCAATCACATGACGAATGGCGGTCAACGCAAAGGTCGATGCATGCGGGGAAAAAATGTTACCTTGCAATAACAGTCCGACATGCTTGATCAACTGGATATCCAGAACATGTGTCCCCTTACCCACCTCACGACTAACCAATGATTCCTGGGCCAGCGTGGTCATGGCATTGCGAATGGTCACATTGCTTACACCAAAACGCTCGGCCAACGCGCGATCACTGGGCAGCCGATCACCGGGGCTGAAGTGATGTTGGATCTCATGTCGAAGTGTCTCCACGAGATACTGGTGCATGTTCATCTTGGCCATGGGAATATTTCACATACGGCAAATTGACTTACTCAATTTATTCTATCCAGACAATTGAGTAAGTCAATCTTTAACACACAAGACAGGCAAACCCGCGACAAACTAAGGTTCAAGCGAGTTCATAAACCAAATCATTCAAAAACAATCAGTGATTAACCGACTCGGCTAACGTCGACATGCTGCATCGGTCTGTACCCGCTATTGCATCACAACAAGCTTGACGCAACTGATCCAGAGCGGGTTTGAGACGCTGGGCAAAATCCAGATCACGCGGAGAACATAGGTCGACAGCCGAAAGCGCTGCTGCACATCCTGCAGCTTCACCGGTAGCCACCGCATTGCCGGTGACGCGGTAGGAGGCGTGTGCCCAGAAATCACCACTGATGCATCGCCCTGCAAAGAGGAGTTGCCCGACTTGCGATGCAATCAATGAGCGGTAAGGAATATCATAAGGCAAGGTCCGTTTCACCGGTGACGGTTCGATCCCCCCACCAGCAGACTGCTTACTCGTTGCATGGACATCCACGCCAAACGTGCATCGGCAGATCGCATCATCATGTTCGCGACCTTCAACCAGATCATCCAATGTAACCTGGTAACAGCCAAGCGGGCGCGTACTCTCTCGGATACCGATTTGATTGGCCGTTGCAATCAAACGAAGGTGACGCCAGATGCCGCCGGATTGTCTTAACGCCTGGACGATGCGATTGATTTCATCACGACCGGCAAGGGTTGCATCGGTGACTTGATCAACGACATGAGGATGTTGTGCATATTGGTGATTAACCATCATGCCAAACATGTCGGGGTAGATTTCAAAAAGAGTCGGCCGTGTATAGGACGGTTCAATTCCTGCATCACGGATGGCAGTGAGCAGTCGCAGCTTGGGGACTGCCCAGGGTTCGTGGCCGATGTTGTAGTACGGTTTGAGTTGCTCACGATCCACGCCGGTGACGATCGCCATGAGTGACATGGGTTGTAGACGTACCCCATTTCCACGTTGTTGTTCGTCATCAGAACCAATGGCAAAATCACAGCCAGCATATCTGGCAAGCACACCATCACCGGTGCAGTCAACGAACACGATCCCTGCAATGGCCTGGCGTCCGCTGCATGATTCGATCACCACGTGCGTCAGATTCTGCTGTTGATCCCGTTTGGCCTCAACCAATCGCGTATGCAAAAGCACCTTGATACCCAGCCCTGTAATCCATTGCTCAAGCACCCACTTCATCAACTCGGCGTCATAGGTTTTGCCATGATGATAAAGAGTTGGCGGCTCGTGCATTTGATCACGGAGTGCATCCAACTGTGCGTAAAGCTGTGTGAGAATGCCGGGCTTGTTTTCACTGTCGATGATCCAGCTCAGTAATCCCGATGTCCAGACGCCACCGAGTTGCCCTTGTGATTCGAGCAATAAAACCGACACAGGTTGGCCAGACTGTTTCTGCGTCATGGCAGCAGCAATCGCAGCAGATACCCCCGCGGGTCCGCCCCCTGCAATCACAACGTCTGATTCAAATGCCACATCCAATTGACGTGACGGTTCGGTTATTTTTTCTCTGACCGGGTTCATGAAGACCACCTGTGTGCAAACACAAAAACAACTTCATTTCAGGGGTTTTTCACCACCAGGCTGTCTGGATCAACCTTGGGCAGGCTAGCAACATGACCATCAACAAATAGATCATTGATCGCTTGGTTGTGTCTTGTGGCTGCCAGGTCATCATCACCCGTCGCTGCCTGATACAGATCGTAATTGGGTGTCGTGTTGTAGGCGACAAACCGATAGCTATGCGCATCGACCACCGCAGTCGTCGCAGAAGGTCGAATCAGGTTTGGCAAACTGTAACCACTCCCCGTCGTCGAGCTGGTGGTCGAACCGAGATACACGTGGTAAGCATAGGACAGTTCGTTGTAATCACGTTTCATCGCGGGGATATTCCACCCCTTGATTTGTGTGACCGATTCGTCTTCCGGGCAAATCAACACACGATCCGCCGAAGCCTGCGCGTAACTGCTACGGTATTCAATCGCCAGATAGCCTTTAATCAATGACGGCCAAACTGTGGAGTAGGAACTGTTGTCCTGATAGAAATAGGCTGTCGCTGGCATGCGTTGCTTATGGTCATTGCTGTAAATCGAAAACGCCAAACCGATGTTATGCAGATTGCTTGAACACTGAACACGACGTGCAGCTTTGCGAGCCCCTGCCAATGCAGGCAGCAGGATGGAGATCAACAGTGAGACAATACTGATAACGACCAGCAACTCGATAAGTGTAAAGCCATGTGATTGTTGATAAGCAGGCTTATTCATGAAAAGTCTCCTCAAGCACGGGACCATACACCGGCAGATCAACGCCCTGCTCCATTGCGCCAAGGTCCGGCCCTTGACCGGTCACTTGATCATTGATGTTGGGCAACACCATGCCACGATCCACACCGGGTGAATCATGAGCCAGCGTGAAATTCATGCCGGGTTGCTCAACCCAATGACGCGTGGTTGGGGTAGGAACATTGACGAGGGTGTTGATGGTCAGATTGCTGATGCCATGGGTTTCCATACCGGTTGCGTTCTGAAAGTCCGTAAAGGAATCAAAGACGATTTGCCCGGATGCATGGTATGGTCGATCCATTGCGGGAATCACCCAGAACCATTTATTGCAGGCGGTCTGACTGTAGCCATTGTAATCCAGCTTGCTAAGCAGCGGCGTGGGATTGCCTGTCCACAAGGGACCGCTGGGCGTATAGGGACTGCCAAGAAACAGGTTGTTGACCATCAGCGTATTCGCCCAGCCGGTCTCCATGCGCGCGGCATTGGCGACAGCAAACGTGTTGTGAAAAATGCGTAACCCTGATGGATTGCGGGCAATTTTCAGTGCGAAGATCCGCGTGTTGTACACCACATTCCGAAGCACATATCCCGGACCACCAAAGACAGGCTGCATGCTGATCCCCATATGTGTATTGGTGATGTAGTTTCGGATCACGCGAATGTTGGCTACGCCGTAATCCATCTCAATTCCATCATCGGGGCACTGATCAATGCGGTTGTTGTAAATGTCAATCGCCCCATTACACATGCTCGGATCGGAGGGCGGCATGACGATCGGGTACACACTGATCCCATCCCAGAAACCACGAACGAGGTTATGTGCAATGTCATGTCCCTGCCCACCAAGCTGGATGCCAGTGTTTAATCGCAGGGGAAGATAGCCGTAAATATTCTTATCGACACTCCAACCGTTTTGCCACTGACCGTCAGGCCAATTGCCTATGAAAATGTTGTTGATGACCGTCCAACCGGTCATGCGGGCGGAACTGTCATCGGACTGTTTATTGAGATGATCATCGTCATGCGGCCCCGCGTTGATGCCATAACGCAGATCAACAAAGCGACAGTTGGCGATCTCGATCTGCTGGGCGTCATTGGCATAAATCGCGGTCTCCATGTTACGGAAGGTCAGATACGAGATGCGATGTGACACTGCGCCGGTGAGATCCATCATGATCCCCACCGCCCCGCCATCGAGAATCGTCGAACCATCTGCAGCACCGGTGATAGTGATCGGCTCGGTGATACTTGCCTGTTTTTTGAGATGAATCACGCGAAGATGTTGACGATTTTCCGCTGAAAAATCAGTGTAAAGTTGTGATGCCTGATCATCCAATGGCGGGTGGATGTATGCAATGCGATCATCACCATAACGCTGCTGCCTTGCCTGGACATCACCAAATTGATGAACACCACTGTGAAGCAAAATGGTTTGGCCGGGCTCGACGGCGTCATAAGCTTGATTGATGGTGTCATAGCTTGGCGTGAGTCGAGCACCTTGATAGGACTGCGGGTAGACATGCAACACCGTCGCGTTGGTTGCCTTAGCTAACGGTTGTTTGGTCTGCGCTTCAATGATCTGTTGTTGATCACCACCATCCGAATCATGCAATGTCAGTCGAACTTGATAGGACGTTGCCGGATCGAGATTCAGCACACTGCCTGAGAAGCGATTGGGGCAGACCACATGCCAACCGATGCGACTGGTGCCCGCCCCATCAAACAAAGTCCGCAGCAGTGGCTGCGCTTCGAGCCACTGTGACTCACCGGTCTTGCGGTATGCCACGGTGACGGATGCATTGCGATTAAAGTCGCCCTTCATGTCCCACTGCAAGCCGATGGCATGCAACGTCGATTGCTGCACGCGTAGTTCACCTGCCTGAATCGGACTTGGGTTAGAGTCAAAAGCCTGAGTCTGCGGGATCGCAGTCAGCGTCGAGTCAACATCACAGGTTTTATGTGCCAGCCATGTATCGAACATGGAAGGCAATGACTGTTCTTGCGTCGGCGTAACCGACACACTGCCCCAGTGTGCTTCACCTTGCCCACCGAAGACCATCAGCACAACCGAAATCCGCGAGTTGTCTTTTTCCTTTGCAAAGACCATTTGCTTACTCACTGGCAGAGAGCCGACACGAAACCGGGCAGATTGGGCGACCATCAAATCGTTTTCAAAAACCTCAACACGACCAATATGTAAGTCCGGGTGCGTCGCGGTGATCTGGCTGACATCCAGCGCCCACTTGCCAGCCGGCAGATTGGGCAAGACCACTGTCTGCTGGGCAATGTCCCATTGATTGGCTTGGGCGATGACCTGCTGGATCACCGGTGTCTGTGCCTGTAACACCGTCAACGGCGAAAACAACATTGCCAATAAAACCAAACTCTGCCAACCGATTCGTATCATCATCCATAGACTCCTTGAGACAGTGTCTAATTGTAGCTGGGACCAAACGAGCGAAGAAGATACGATTTTTGTCATTTTATTGACATTATCCGCTATAATCAGTTATGTTTCGCAATCTAAAGCATCTGGATCTGGACACACCGGTCACGTTCATCAACGCCTCACTGGCAGACCTTGAGTCTTCGCTTGGGGTGTATGTCACGATTCATGACCTCACGGGCATCCTCTGCTCATGGGATGGCAAGCCGCTGTTGAGTCGGCGAAATTACCATGCCCATCCCTATTGCCGTTACCGTCGAAACCATTTCGAACGAGCGTGTGTCGAGCATTGCTCCAGTCAGGTCAACGCTTATGCCCGCAAGCACAGCAACGCGTTCTCGACCCACTGCTTCAAAGGCGTACGCGAGGTAGTGGTCCCGATGTTCAGACAAAAACAGTTGGCGTTTGTGATGTTCGCAGGTGGGTTCCGACGTGAACGTGATGAATGCCCACTGTCTGCGCACGAGCCGCAATCACGCTACCAACAGTTAACGCTGTTCGAAACCGAGAAAATGGATCAGGCGACGCGTTTACTGAAAATGGTTGGCTTGTGTCTGCTGCAACTGGTCGAAGAGCACTCCGTTCAATCCATTGGTACCGACCCGCAGCAGGATGAATCACTTGAAACTCAGCCAGTGGATCGTCGAGACATCGACATCCGACAATTTATATTCAATCATGCCCACGAATCAACACTCCGACTGGAGCATCTTGCATCAGCATTGAACCTGTCTGAATCACGCGTCGGCCATCTGGTAAAAGAAATCTTTGGTCAAACTTTTCAGAAGCTCGTCACACAGGAGCGTATCAAGCGTGCCAAGTCACTGCTGATCACAACGGATTGGTCCATGGACCTGGTTGCCACCGCGACCGGCTTTGGCAATCCGTATCATTTCAATCGGACTTTCAAAGCACATACCCAATGCACACCCGGTCAATACCGCAAGCAACATCAACGCACGAGATAAAGCTGTTCATGCGAATCAGGCCATGCATATCACGCATAATCAAACCAGCTTGACCATACCATCAGCAAGATCGCAGCGCCCGGTTTGGGCAAGGTGTTCAACGGCCTGCTGTAAATTCGGCTGAGATTTATTCGTGAGTTTACTCATTCCAAAAAGCCTGGCGGTTTCGCGACACAAATCGTCCATCGGTAAACTGATCGCATGCTCCAGCAACGCATAGGCAGCATTAGCCAACTCAATCATCGGGACATCATCAATCTCGCGCGGTCGCGTCTGGCCCTGCGGGATACGAAAACCGGTATACGTTTCAGAGTCCTGCTCAATCAACCAGACTTCATTGCCCAACACCTGCACCTGATCACGCAACTGATGCAACAACGTTGCCAACCGATCATCGACCCGTTTGGTTTGACGCCCCAAATCAAACTTGGGCATGACACGCTTAGCCAGCAATCTCAGTGACATCGGGGCTTCACAGGCAAGCACGCGCTGGATTACATCCATGACCTGCTGTCCATTGCGGTAAAACACATCCGCATCACCGACAACTTCTTCATCCCCAAAACAGGTATAAAACACAGCACCTTTTGGCAATGCGGTCGGCTCGGGTTCAACGTCAGGTTTCGCTTCAAGGACATGACCAGCTAAATGGTTTGATGTTTCATGAATGAGATCCGGGTCATCCTGATCTTGCCATGTGTCGGGATTATGCGCTGCAGGCAACGAATCCGGTTGTTTGTCAGCCTGCTCGATTGCGTGTTGAATCGCTTCTTCGATACGCTGAATCTCCTGCTGCGGATTAACCCACCATTGTGTTGACCAGACACGATGCATGGTCCACCCCAGTTTCTCAAGAACAGCCTGACGGAGGCGATCCCGATCGCGTGCGGTCTTGGCGCTGTGATAGGTTGCACCATCACACTCAATGCCCAGTACGAATTGGCCGGGCTTCTCAGGATGCTTCACCCCAAGATCAATTCGATATCCCGAGCAACCGACTTGCGGGACGACCTGCCAGCCACGTTGGGTTAACTGATCCATCACCTGCTCTTCAAATGGTGACTCACAATCCGCAGCGTTGTCCACATGATTTGCCTGACTGATCGCAGCATAGCCACGCTTTGCATAGTCCAGGAACACTTTGAGATGGCGTACGCCGAGTTTGTTGGAGCGAGACAGGTCGATGTCTTCAGCGAGAATACTGGAAAAGACGATGACCTGTTCGCGGGCGCGTGTGATGGCAACGTTGAGTCGGCGTTCCCCACCTTCACGGTTCAGGGGCCCGAAGTTCATCGCCATCTTGCCATTGATATCTCGGGCATAACAGATCGAAAAAAGAATCACTGATCGTTCATCGCCCTGTACATTCTCAAGGTTCTTGACAAACACGTGGTCCGGGTCATTTGAATCAAAATAGGCTTCAATCTCCGGGTGTTCACGGCGTGCTTCATCCAGTAAATCTTCAACCAGTATCTGCTGCGCCATGCTGAACGTGACAATGCCGATACTCGTCTGATACGTCTGAGGATTCTTTAAGCGCATCACCACTTCCTGCACAATGGCCTGCGCTTCAGCGATGTTGTTGCGTGCGTTACTCCGATCGTAAACACCTTCGGAAAGATAACGCATGCTAACCCCAAGGTGATCCGTCTGATCCATTGCATTGGGAAAGGTGTATAGATGGTTGTTGTAATAGTGATAATTGCTGAATGCGATCAACGATTCATGTCGTGAGCGGTAATGCCAAAGCAGCTTGCGGGACGGCATCCCCGCAGCCGCACATTCATCGAGAATGCTCTCAAGGTCTTCAAGTTCCTCGTCGTCATCCTCTTCAATCGTATCCTGACGCGTAAAGAAATTGGTAGGTGGTAGTTGCTTGGAGTCCCCCACCACAATCACCTGGCTGCCACGGGCAATTGCACCCACGGCATCCCAGACGGGAATCTGCGACGCTTCATCAAAAATCACCACGTCAAACGGCGGATAGTCCGCATCCAGATACTGAGCAACCGACAACGGACTCATCAACAAACACGGCTTAAGGCGTGGCAACAAGTTCGGCAATTTGGTGATCAGCTTCCGCACGGACATATGTCGGCGTTTGAGTTTGAGTTGATGTGCCAGAACCCCCATCTCCGAATTGCTCAGGTTCGCAGCAATCTGTTGTGATGGGACGGACTCAGACAACGCTTCACGAACCTTGCTTTCAGAGAGCTTGAGGTGGGCTTTGTCCAACTGCTTGAAATGCTCAATTCGCTGAACATGTTCGTGGATATTCAAACTGTTTAAAACGGCATCGTCTTTCCAGATGGCATCGATCCACGCATCCAGTATGTTGCGCTGCAATGCAGGCTTGATCATCTCCGTGGGGATGTTGCCTTGCTCATGTTCTGATACCAGCGTTTGCAGGTCCGCCTTGATGGCAGCAACTCGGACACGCTGCCAATAACTCCAATCATTGAGTTTGTCGATATGTTCTGGATAACGCTCAGTGCGTCTTTGAATCACGCCAAGCATGTCCGGCCGATCGGGTTGGCCGGTGAAAAGTTTCATGTCAAAGAAACCGGATTGCTCCAATGATTCGAGTGCTTTGGCAAGGATTGAAAGATGCTCAAGGTAAAGCGAAAGTGTCTTGCCTTGATCGGTGCTGGACGCAAGAGCCTGCGCGGATTGCTCAGCAAACTGGCGGATACTTTGTGATGTCGAATCCGCCAACGTGGTCTGTGGCAATTCACCAAGACGCCTGGTCAAACGATCCATCCACTGCAATTGCTTTTGGAGTTGATCCCAGTCTGGATCACCTTGTTTCCAATCCGAACCCAATACCTGTGCAAGAGGATGATCTGGCGAACGCAATTGGTTATCGAGTCGTTTGAGTTCGAGTAATTCCGTGAGTATCTCAAGCAAGTTCGCTGCATCAAGCTGCTGACCCGGTTGCAGGAACAGTGAAACCTGCTTTCGAATTTTGCGTTGCGTAAGCATGCGTGCCAGGAACCACTGATTTTCTGATTGATTGTATTGCCCCAACCACTGGACCAAGGGTTGGGTCATGATCTCGGGTTGAAACTGCGTGAGATACTTCTGAGCCAAAGCATTACGTTTGCGTCCCATGGTGATGGCTTGCGTCATTGTCTGGCTGAGTGTTGGCCAATCCTGTGCGTGGATCAGATTGGCTGAGACATTGGGGTTTGCCTGCATCAATTGAGCGGTCTTTGCCAACCAATTGACGGTATGCAGATTAGGCTGCTCCCTGAGTTCTAAACCCATCACTTGTCGTAACGCATCAAACGATGCCATCAAATCAGAAACAGCCTTGCCCAACGGCTGACACAGGCGCACGATTTCCTGGGGCAGGGTTGGTGTCCAGTTCTGACAGGTGATCCCGCGTAATGGATGTTCTTCAACAGGACTCACAAGTTTGGAAGCATTGGTTAATTCGTCAGCCAATTCGAGCCAATGTTCATACTGTTGGCTACTCAGATTCACCGGATCGCCCATGGGCAGTTCCAGTGTGTAATCACGGGGCAATGCCATGAGTCGACTCAGTGCGGTAAAGACGGACATGCCAATCGCGCGGGGACGATGCATTGCATGAACGAGACTGTTAATGGTCTGGCGTGATTGCAACAATTCCGCGCAGTGTTTTTCCCAAGGCACGTGTGAGACGCTGCCACTGACATTCAGCGATTCCTGCAACTGATCGAGCACCTGTCGCTTGTTGGCTTTGTGCGAATGTAACTCCAAGGTAAAGGGGCCAAGTCCGACATCGCTTAAGCGACTGTGAACGACATTAAGTGCAGCCTGTTTTTCAGCAACAAACAGCACACGCTTGCCATGCCCCAGACAGTGAGCAATGAGGTTGGTGATGGTTTGGGATTTACCGGTCCCCGGAGGGCCTTCGAGGACAAAGCTTTTGCCATCATGTGCGGCAAAGATCGCTGAGAGTTGCGAGGAGTCTGCATCCAATGGACAGTAAGTTTGAACCGGATCACGCGTTTGATCCAACTCGGCAGGCTCAGGGAAAGGCGTCCCATCATCAAAGGCTTCATCCGGTCGATCAACAAGATGCCGAACGGTGTGACTGCGCATCAGCGCTCCCGTCCGCTGCTCCAGATCACGCCACATCAGAAACTTGGTAAAGGAGAAGAGTCCAAGATGCGCTTCTTCGACAATATCCCATCTCGGTACATCCACCACCAAGGCACGGAAACGCCCTAAAATCCCAGGGATATCCAAGCCGCTGTCATCGGTGAGTAACTCATCAAGCCCCGGCTCTTCCAAGCCGAACTCTTTGAGTTTCTGCATCAAAGTGACATTGATATGCGGGTCATCATCGGCTTGCGATATCGTAAACGGCGCGCTGGCAGAACTCCGGGACAACGTCACCGGCAAAAGCAAAATCGGTGCATACCGTGCCTTGTCACTGGTCGGTGTTTCGTACCACTTGAGCATGCCCAGCGCAAGGTACAACGTGCTCACACCCGACTCTTCGATTTCAGTCCGCGTGCTTCGAAGTAACTCCAACAGGCGTCCATTGAGTTCCTGCTCCGAGAGATCAGCCGGTAAACAGCGGTGTTCGAGCATGTCCTGCATGAAGTTTTCTACCAGGTCATCGGTGAACATCGACTTCTGTGCCTGGGCTCGCAATTGGCTGAGTTCCGAGAGATTATGCATCGAGTAAAACTGAAAGGTCTTCCCGGCAGCGAGCATGTCTTCAAGCTGACCAAGCATGTTGCCAAAGATCGGTACAGCACGTTTGCTGTTGCGGTTGTAATTGAGCACGCGGTTACGCAGACTCAAATCAAGCAGCTTGCGTTTCCATCGTTCGATCCGGGCGGACGGCGTTTCGACATCCTGATCATCCGTGGGTTTGGCAGCATGATTGGATGGCGTGCTGCGTTCCTGAACCTGCGGGATGGCTGAAGCATCATTGGACTTTTCATCCTGAATCTGCACCACCACCTGCCCATCAATCACTGTCCGGGATGGCAGGGGTCGGATCATCAGCGTGCGTGCGGACTTCACATCAATCGCGCAGATGAATTTCTGCGGGTCGTTGAGATGCACACGCCCTGCGGTGATGCAGCGATCAAGTGCGGGTAGCGGATCATGCGTGAGCATCGTGGACTCAAAGAGTGTGATCTCACGTAAATCAACACGCTTGGATAAACTCGTGGGTTCATCCATCGTCGCGTAAGCATAATGCGTCTCATGCATCCAGACGCCAACAAAGGCATGCCCCTGAATGATGACCAACAAGGGGTAAAGACCGGCCTGCTCCAGACAGGCTGCCATGAGCATGGATAAATCCAGACAGGTGCCCAATTGATGGTTGGCCATATCGTCTGGGAATCGGACTTTCTGGCCGGTGTTTTCAAAACTGGCTGGTGGATTGATGTAACTGATCTGCAACTGGCCGATGGCGGTGTAGATCGCATAGGCAATATCCATCACGCGCTGTGCCGAACCGGATTGATAACCATCCAGTGAAGCACCGGAGACGGACTTGCGCAGAATCTTACTGGCCGTTGAGAGGATTGACTGAACCTGCGGATGATTGGGGAGAATGTAGGCCGCGGTGAGTTCGACCAGTGAACCAGAACCATGCCACTCGTTAAACGCCAGCACATCCATCGGCCCGGTCCAGCGTTGGAGTTGGCCATCGGTGTTACTGACGGTGACAACCAACTGCGTTTTCTCGCGTTCATTTTGAGAGGCAAGACGAGCCGGATCCAGCTGCATGTGAACCTGATCAAGGCGATGCGTCCCCTGGGCAGCGATCATCTCCACACGACATTGCCACCGGGCACAGTGTTCACTTTGCAGTGAGACATCAATGGTCAGATTGTCGAGTTCGTTTTCAGTGTTGTTGACCAACGTGATCTGCTGAATCAACGGGACATCATTCTGATGGACGGCATAGCTGAGAAAGCCAGCATAGTCCACGCTGATGGACAAGGGGTCTGCTGTCGTTTGGCTGACCTGGTGCGCTTGATCGGATGGCGTTTGTGACATTGGTATTCATACCCCCGGCTTTGACGCGTCGCGGATTTGGCGGATGCGATGCTCAACTGTAACGTCCTATGCCCAGCACATCATACCTGATGCCTGTTGAGCATGGACATATCATATCGCAAGAAGCCGATTTCCTGACGCGTCAAAACTGGAGAGATGAAATTCGTATCAGGTGAATTAAGCCGCCTGAATAAGCAGTGGATATTGGCTGGCATCCTTGACTTTGCCGATGCATGGGGGCAAAGCCATCCAGCCGTCAGCCGCAAGTAACCAGCATATCAATCGTCTTCATGGCCGGTTTTTGCTGTCTCACGGATCGGGCGCCGTGGTGTCCGGGGCATGGTGTCGGGTGCCACACAATAGGACATCGACTGGATCAACTGCTTGCGCATGCGACTGATCCGGCTGGCCTGCCTGGGGTCGGTTGCCAGATTCTGCTGTTCATGTGGATCAGCTTGACGATCAAAAAGCTGCTCCCTGCCATGGGCATGCAGGACATACTTCCAATCGCGTTGGCAGCACATCCGCCAACTCTGCGAATCCATGGGAGCGTCCTGTGCAAAATCGCGTCCCTGCAATTCGCATTCGGAATAGGCCCATGGTCGATGCGTCGTTGACTGACCGGTGATGTAAGACATAAACGATCGGCCTGGGGTCTGGGGAAGCCAGCGATCGATCGGTCCTTCACAACCCGCCAACTCAAGGATGGTGCACGGCAGGTCCACCGCTTCGACCATGCCATCGCGTTGCTGCCCTGCCTCAACGCGCCCCGGCCAACGGATGGTGATCGGCGTCCGACAGGATGGATCATAAGCCCAACCTTTATGGTCCAATCCAAGATCACCAATCATATCACCATGATCCGACCCAAAGATCACCACGGTGTTCGATGCCAAATCGTGTTGATCCAGCCAGTCGAGTAACCGCGCGATCTGGTCATCCACCAGCGTGATCATGTCAGCATGCATCGCACGGTGTTCCTGAAACTGCCTGATGCGTTGGGGATCGGACACACCAATGGGCTTGGGCATATCACCGGGGTCATGTCGACCAAAGTACGGCCTGGGGGGATCGAGTGGGAAATGAGGTGCACAAAACGAAACATGCAGAAAAAACGGCTTGTCCGTGTCATAGGCATTAAGCCAATCCCATGCCTGATTGCCAATAAAACCATCAATGTAATCGCCGGCATTCAGACAGGATGGTTCATAGCGCTCCTGGCCGTCAAGCTGCGGATTCCGGCTGGCAATGTCACGGCGATAGGCGTTGAGCAAACCGCGTTTTTGCAGGTGTTGTGTCCAGCGACAATCACGCCACGATGCAAGTGATTTACCGCAGACTTCAATCGCCTGATCAAACCCTCGTGCCAGAAGTTTGTCTTCATCATCACGCAGATCAATGAAATTCAGACCGCCATGTGCATGGACTTTGCCAATGACCGCGGTGTGATAGCCATTTTGTTGCAGTGCCTGGGGCATGGAAGGCAACATCGGCCAATCGTGATTGTTACGGACCAGCCCATAAGCTGCCTGCGATGCATAAAGTCCGTGATACCACGTAAAGCGCGTGGGCATGCACACGGGACAATTACTGAATGTCTGACTGAGTACCGTCCCCTGCTTTGCCAACCGGTCCATTGCCGGCGTCTGCAATGAGCCAGCCAAGCCCGTGCGACCAAAGAAATCAAAACGGTGTTGATCATCGGTGATCAGAAGGATGTTGGGCTTGCCGGTCACACAGGCGCTCCGATCATGGGCAAGGTGAATTCACTGATTTGTCTCACCAGGACACCACTGGGGCCAGGTGGCAAAAGTACGGCATTGACCAGACAACACGGTTGATTGTTTTCCAGATACAAATACGGTCGTTCGACAAAGCGTGCTTGTACCGTATCCGACTCATCCCGGAAATGAATCCCAAGATGATAGGCAGGTGTGTCGCAAGTCTTCTGCCAATGGCGTCCGTCCTGTGAATGGTACAGCAACCCGGCGTCGGCGATGCCACACTCGCGGCCACTCATATCCTTGGCCAGCATGAGATAGCCATCGTCCGTTGCCCAGACATTGGGATCTTCCACATCGTGTTCAAAGAGCAGTGACGGTTCTTCACGTTTGTATGGACCCACCGGTGAATCAGCAACCGCAAAGCCAAGCCACAGCGGTTCGCGGGGTCCGGCAGTGGACTTGTAAATCATGCCGATGCGTCCGTCGGGCATCTCATGCAAGGCCGGGTTGGTGGTCATGCCATGATCCCACATCCCCGGTCGCGGGTGAATCACCGGGTTGTGATCACATGGTGTCCAAGGCCCTGCTGCTGTCGGTGCGGTAGCAATACCGATGCGTTGTCGGAACCGGATGGCCGTCCAATGTTCGAAGTTGTTACCTTCCCGCTGGCGTCGTGCCTTGGACGGGTCGGCATCATCCCAACGCGTGCCGATGTAGGCCATGATGTATTGATCACCAAACCGGTACACACGTGCATTGTGTGCCATGTCGGCTGACCAGTGTTGCTCGTTGAGGACGTCCAGTTGCTCGCAGAAGGTAAAGGGTCCGGTGGGAGAATCCGATTCGGCACGGATCACATGCGAATCGGTCAACCAACCATGAAACCCCATTTCAGCAGGCCAACGCGATGCGTAGAGTTGGTACTTGCCATCTTCGCTGCGAATCAACGAACCGTCCCAGACATAGTAACCTTCCATCTCAAAGAGCTGACTGCGATCCGGCGGGACAAACTGCATCAAGGTTGCAACAGACGGCATGTCGATAAAAACTTCACTGGACATCAGGGGTGGTTCCTCAAAACGGTGTAACTGTATGCGGGTAACGAAATGGCAGAGACTTGACTGTCATGGGCCAGGCGCTGGACCTCTTCATCGGTTTGCTCAAGCTCCGCGACAAAGGTCTCACCCTGCCAAGTACCTTGAGGCAGATTGACCTTGGCGGACTCGGCACTGCGGTTGATCAGAAACAACGTGGTCTCACTGCCACGTTGCATGGCAATGGCGCGGACATTGGCAAAGGTCTGGTCATGCAATCTCAACCGACCTTTGAATTGCCCGACACCTTCAATGGGTAAATCAGTAACTTGAATATTCTCACCGCGCGTCGCCTGACCGATGTGAGCAAACATCTGGGCCAGGGGTTGATTCAGACTTACACGTTTGATCTCATCGCCACGACCGATGACCATCACCGGCATTTTTCGGCTTGGTGCTGCGATGAGATGTTTACAGATCATCTCGATCGGGCCGTGGTCCGCGATCAATGCCAAGATAAAGTTGATCTCCGCCAAGCGACTCCACCAGCCAAACTCGGCACTGTGTTTGTGCTCGCGATTGCCCACCCAGGTCACCATGCCCACTTCGGTAAGCCAGATTGCTTTGTCCGTGCCGTAGTATTTTTGATGGTGTTCCCTGAGCCAACCGGGATAGGCATCCCCCGCTCCCAGCAGCCACTGCATGCGCTGCTTGGATGTCCATTTAAGTCGGTGCTGAAACTGGGGCCAACTTTGCAGATAAATGTGGTACACCACCGCATCATAAAAACTGCGATCAGCGGAAAGTTTTTGATTCCACTGCACCAATCCCGGTGCCGAATCCTCCGGCACGCCCTGCTCACTTCCCCCTGGAAACTGCAGGTAAATCGGTCCGCCCCCCACCACTGCCACCTGTGCTTTGGGCCAACGGGAATGGATTCGGCTGCCCAACTCACGGGCGTAGGTGATGTAATCCTCAGGCGATTGAATCGGTCCCTTGTAATGTTTGAAGTCCGAATTGGGGAGCATCAGGGCATCGACTTCATTGCCCACTTCCCAATGCATGATCGGCAGCGAACCATCGGGCTTGGCTAACGACTCAACCCATTGCCACTGACTGTCCACGGTGTCGGTCAGTGCGTTGAACACGAAGACCGGGCGCATGTTCAACTGCTCACACAATCGCATGAAGCCTGCCTGGTTGGCATCAATATCGAACATGAACTTGGTTGTGGCCTTACCCAACGGATGCGGGGGCACCTGGCGTTGTGTCCGCCAATCATAAAATTGGGACAAGGTTCCGCCGGGAAAACGCATGTTGCTCGGCGCCAGTTCATCCACCACCTTGACCATGCGTGGATCATCCCATGGGGTTGTCTGCCCACGCCCTCCTGCTGTGGCTGGCACGTTGGTGTTATAGCCAAACAGGTTGGCAGGCAGTGTGGACCATGTGACATCCTCAGACAACTTCAGTGACACGTCGGATGTTTGGGCAGTCACATGGAAGGTTGGCAGCAACAACACGGCAGCGCACAACCAACGTAAACCACCAAGGTGCGGTCTCATCGAAAAATCCTTTCAAAGTAAAGTCGGGTTCATATGTCAAGGCGGGTCAGTCAACCCAGCATACTCATTGCAGAATGTCAAAGTCATGCCACTGGAGTGTTTCACCGGGCAACATCGACACGTGACCATCCGCAAACAGGCGGTTGGACGATTCACTATGAATGTCCAGCCAATACCGAAAGGCGAAGGAGCCGGTCGGTTCGCCGGAGACGATGGGCCAATTGGCAAAGGCGCATTCGACGACACTCACAACTTTCGATGGCTTGAGAATCTGATCTGGGCGGGTATGTTTCTGTTCATCGCGGAGTCCGCCGACACCTGCAAAATCCCAGTTTGAAGTGTCCGCCGTGTGGCCCCCGGTATCCCCCATGCCGTAGGAATGTCCGAACTGATTGCCTTGCCTGGGAGCCGTGTTACTTGGGCAGTAGAGCTTGACATACTCGTGGATATTGGCATTGCTGTGACCGGGTGTAATCGAGACGTTGGCATAATGATCAATGAGTCCGGCTTCGACCAAACGCATCGGCCAATGCTGCCAATAGGTGGGAGTTGAGCCGGAATACCATTGGCTTGATTCGTCGGGTGTGCTGTTGGTGCCGGTGCCCAGTTCTGCACGTGGGTAAAATGAGGCATCAACGACATAGGTTTCAAACATCAGGGCGATCTGCCTGAGATTGCTTGCACATTGAATGCCTCTTGCTGACTCACGTGCCTTGGCAAGTGCAGGTAACAAAATGGCGATCAGTAATGCGACGATCGAGATGACAACCAACAGTTCGATGAGTGTAAAAGCGCGTTGTTGGCAGAAGCGTTGCATGGTTCTCTCCTTGCGGTCGATGTTGACCGTATGCGAATCAATCCAATCCTCCGGTTGGGCTCGACAAGTTCAGTGCGATGGACAACCCGCCGGACATTGCCAGCGTTGATTGACATCAATCTTCAACTTTTCAATCAGTCCGACGTTGACAGGCCAGGCTTGTAACCGGGTGCGGTTGTCCCTGGGATCCAATGTCCGGACAGGCGTTGGGATGAAACGTCTTGCATCTGTCCTTCGATGCCGCCAAGTAACATGCTCGCAGCAACGCGTCCCATCTCGTAACGATCAAAACTCACGCGACTGAGATTGGGGAAGGTGACACTGATCTGTTGACTGTCATCGCAGCACGCCAAACCAAAATCCTTACCAACCAGACCCCCCGCCTGGTTGGCAGCAGAAACCAAAGTCATTGCATGTCGTGTTCCTGAAGCAATGATGGCAGTGTCCGCAGTGAGTTGTTGCTGCTGACAGAGACTCAGCATCTCGCCATACGGCTCATCACTGACATGACACCAATCAACGGGAACGCCCAATCGCTCAGCCATCTTGCGCACACCGATCTCACGTTCGTGGGCACTGTAATGTGCACTGGCATGGGCATCAGGCCCCAACCAAATCAAACGGCGGTAACCCGAAGCAACCAGTCTCTGGACCACCAGCTGGGCAGCTGCGGTCTCATCGCGATGCAGACATCCGTTGGGACGCCATTCGTTGTTCTCAACCCACAGACAAGGCACCACATCACTTTGAATCTCACGGAGCAACTGTTCGACCTGATCGGGAATTTCACCGCCCAGAACGATCATGCCATCCATGATGTTCTCACGGAACATGCGCGGCACCTCGCCGTTGGCATCGGCCAACTCATGCAGATGAACCAGCGACATCATGTAATCCGACTCGGCCAATTGGTCATTGATCCCCACGATGGTTTCAAAACTCTGGAGAAAGACGAACTTGCGATCCGGTGCATTGCGGATAACCACGCCGATCATGTGCGACTTGCGATTGGCCATGGCACGTGCCGCCCAGGAGGGTCGGTAATTGAGCCTACGAGCGATCTGGTGAATCTTTCTGGCATTGGCTGCAGCGCTGGCCCAACCGTTCTTGTTCTTGCCGTTGAGCACGCGCGAAACGGTTCCAATGGAGACCCCCGCCTCGGCAGCGATCTGCGCGATAGTCGGACCATTGCCGGATTCGTTAGCCCCAGATTGTGAAGTTTGAAGCGTTTTCATCTTGTTCCATTCTAGCCCTGCCAAATCGTGAATCAAGTGAAAGTTTAAAGCGCTTTAACAATTTCTTGAAACGCTTTAAAAACAAAGCTTCTATAAACACCACAATCTGATATTATAAAATTATTTACAGACGTTTTAAAAACGTTTTAAACTTGAAGAAAATCTCACTTTTTTTGACCTGATCACGGACATCTAAAAAAACAACGACTGACACAAGTTGCCAGCCGTTGCATGTGATGACTTAGTGTGAGATTCAGCCCGAGATCAATTGTCTTCAAGAGCCATTCAATTGAATCACGGGTTGTCATTGCGATTCAGGCGTCGGCAACCATACAGGTTTCCAGTGGTGCCTTGCGGACTTTGCCGACGGTCTGTGTTTTGCCGGTCTGGGCGCTGACGACTGCTGCGAAGCAGATGGCCAGACCGCGGAGGTTGTCGATGGGGTTGTTCAAAGGTTGGCGCTTTTGTTCTATAGCGCAAAGTAACTCACCCATACTGCCCATGAAGCCTTCTTCAAACCATTGCCCCTGGAGTTCGGGGATGGCTTTGCCACGTTTGGTGACCAGTTGAACCTGGTGTCCGGTCAAGCCGGCAGCGTCGTATTGGAGTGTCCCTTTGCTGCCTGTGATATAACCGTCATCTTTCCCGCCGTAGTTCACCGCACCGTCAAAGACGAGGCTGGCATGACCGTGATCAAACTCCACGAGCACCTGACCGAGCAGCGACGGTGTGGCGCGCTGCACGGTGGCATGACTGAGATTGGCGGTCACACGCACAGCCTGACTCTCGGGCATGAATGATGCAAGTGCATCAAACCAATGAATCGCATAGTCGTAAAGGACAATGTGATGCACGCGGTTAAAGTGTGAATCAGCAATCCAGTCATGGGACCAGTGACAATTCAGATGGACAGCATCAACCTTGCCAATCTTGTTTTTGTGAATCGCATTACGGACCCACGACCAATGCGGCGACCATCGGCCGTTCTGATTGACCGCCAGGATCACACCCATTTTCTCAGCAAGTTCTGCAAACTTCCTGCCTTTGTTTAAGTCGAGCACAAACGGCTTTTGACTGAGTACATGCTTGCCTGCCTTGAGTGCAGCAGGAATCAGATACTCACGATCCTGCGGGTGGGTGGCAATGTCCACCACTTCGATATCATCGCGCTTAAGCAGCTGTTTGTAATCCGTATACACATCGGCATCAGGATAGAACGCTTGAGCACGATTCTGAGCGCGCTCCTCAATCAGGTCACACATCGCAACCACGTTGAGTCCCATTTTTTTGTAAGCCTTCAAGTGTGACTCACTGATACCGCCACAACCAATCAAACCAATCGGTCGCGAGAGTCGTCGAGGCATAGGCGGTTGGTATTTGATTTTGGGCGCTGCTATCAAATCGGCTTTCTTCTCAGCCATGTCGTTGTATTTGCGTTTCTTTGCCATGTTCGGATTCCTTGCTGTTGGACAATTCGTCTCCAAATGGAGATGAAGATTATTGAATAAGACTCACGGTGCGTTTTTCGGTTGCACTGAGGACTGCGGTGTCCACGATCTGTTGGCCAATGCGTGCGATCTTTGGCGACAATGGGCCGTCAACCAATTCACCACGCGTGATCCGGTCAACGACATAACTGATCGGACCGTCATTGGGGTAAATCATCGGGTCCACGGGAATGATTTCACAGGGCTTATCGGGATCAGTCTGTAACGAGATGGTGTTTTCATGATCGTAGCTGGCAATGGTGCCTTTGCGACCAACGATGACAAAACCGCACTTGGGCTGAGGTTGTTGCGTCCAGCAATCACTGAACGTCCCCCACCGTGTTTCGAATTTACTCAGACCACTGTTGGGGATGTCGTAACGACAGATTGTGATGCTGTGTTCGTCGACTTCCAGGCCATCGGGTTGATCGACCATGCTGGTGACTTCGACGGGCGCTTTGCCGTTCATGTACCACGTGCCCAGCGTCACGCCATACCCCAGGTAATCCAGCAGACTCCCACCACCAAACTGCTTCTGGTAAAACCAACTCTGAGACTTATGCTCGTTGGCAATGTCTTCGGGAACCACCACCTTGTCTGCAAGATGTCGCAATGGACCACGGTTGCCATCGTAGTAATGGACCTGGATCACATCACCAATCATTCCCTCATCGACCAATCGTTTGGCGGTAACATGCGAAGCATACCAACGCAACGGCCAATTGATGATCAACTGCTTACCCGTCTGCTCAAGGGCAGCAATCATCCGATCGGCATCGGCTAACGTTGCAGAGAACGGCTTTTCGACAAAGACATGTGAACCAAATGGCGCAACGCGTTCAGTCCACAAAGCATGCTCTGCTGTTGCAGGGCACAGAATCACCATGTCCGGTTTCGTGTCTTCCATGAGCTTGCGATAGTCACTGACAAACAGCGACTGATCCAAACCAATCTGCTTAAGCACCGGCATGACGCGGTCTGGTTTTTCATCACTGACCCCAACAATTTCAACGTCCGGATGATCCTTGGCTTTACGCAGCAGATCTCCCATATGCATGTGATCAAAATTGATCCCCGCGATCTTAAACTTGCTCATCGTGCTCCCTTTCAGTTTGCTTGTTCCCACAATGCGTTGATCTTCAAACGCATCTCAATGGCTATCTCAAATGGATTGCGGTCTTCCGGTTCATCTTCCCAACTCAACACGCCGTCATAGCCGATCGCTTTGAGTTCACGCAGAACACCTGCAATGTCCACACATCCATCCCCCAGTGGCACCGTCTCATGTCCGCCAGCCGCTTTGACATCCTTGACATGCACATGTTTAATGAGCGTGCCTAACTCGGAGATGGTTTTCGGGGCATCCATCCCCTGCGTCCCAAGCCAACCGGTGTCCAGCGCAATGCCCAAGCCGTCAGCACCAAATGCGATTTTTTCGCGTATATCCTGCACTGAATTCTCCGGATGATTCTCGTGATTCGCGCGGATGCCCGTCTGGCGTGATAACGCTCGTACCGCATCCAAGGTTTCAGAGGCAATCCCGCCAGCGGTCATCGGGATGTCCAGCAACTGACACACCCGTGCGGTATCAGCATTCAACGCACCAGCCAAAGCGACAGGTGTCAAAGCATACTCTGCGAGAATGACTTTATAGGTTTGAGCGCGTTGAGGTGTCATGTGCGCAGGATCAATATGAGCCACCCACAATTCCACCGCAGAGTATCCGCATTGAGCAATCTCACGGCAGATCGCTTCGAATTCCTTTTCATCGGTCTTCTCAACGGTGAGTAAATGTTGATCCCACCACTTGGCCAATTCAAATTGGTAACCCGAAAACCGGGCAACCAGATTGGCGGTATTAAATGCAATCACCGGCATGATGTGTCGTCCTCCTTGCTGGGACAAAAACAGTAGGCTTGGGCGGGGTTATGAACGAAGAGTTGCTGAATGTGTTGGTCGGTGATACCCATTTGCTTCATCTGTGAGACCCATGCTTGTTGCAGGAAATGCATGCCCGGTTGCCCGCCGTACTGTTGCCAGTAACTCCGACGTGCAGCATCCATTCCCAGCATCAGTTGATCAGGAAAGTCGGGTAGTAAAGCAACAAGCAACTGCATGGTGGGATTATCAGCAACCTGATCGACCTTCCAGCGAAACGCACTGTCATACTCCAGGCAGACACCCGACTGCAACACGTCTCGGTGATAGGCAATATCCGGCTTGCGATCCAGATGACTGAGTACCACATGCTTCAAATCCACGCCATGATCACGCAGCAATTCCAACTGCTCCATCGCAGCGGTCCCCTGCTCGGTATGCGTGAGAATCGGGGCGCCGGTAATGACATGAACCTGCGCTGCAGCCTTGAATGTCACCCGCTGTTGATCATCAAGTCGATCCAATCCGCCTGCAACCTTGATGAGTCCTGCACGATGTCTGCTTGCTTGCCAATGGGGTCCGTTGCCATCGTTGGCATCAATCCCATCAGTGATTTCGCTGACAAAAAGCTTCGTCAATGTCTCTTGATCCATGCGCGTCGACCAATGTCCAGGCGGGTAATACTTGGCCAAGTGTATCCCCGTCGGACAGAGAAGCTGCATGCCACTGCGTGTTGAGACTTGAGCGAGTTTGAGCACATTCCGCCCGCATGCCATCGGCATCGAATCGACCATCGTCCGCACGCCAAGTTCAAAGACTTCCTTTAACTCAGCAGCACATTTCGCCACATCATCAAGCAGAAAATCAGGATTGGCATGTGTCGCAAAGCCGGCATCAATGATCAGATGTTCATGGGCATAACACACCCCCATCTGGTCGGGCGGGATATCGCCTGTTACCGTGCGAATGAATGGCGTTTTTGCCTGCTGGTTCATCGATTGCTCCCCCATCCGTTGGCAGAAATATCAGCTTGCTTTTCAGGCAGTTCCAACACCGCACCAAGTGTACGCAGTTGATCCTGCAATCGGCCAACCGATACATCACGTGCACCACATTCTTGATCCAATGACATCGCTGCTGCCAACCCCGCAGCCTGTCCCATACTCATGGTCTGGCCCATACTCCGGCAACTGGCGTGGGCGTCATGTGTCGCACTGAAACAACGCCCGACCACCCACAGTTCATCACGGTCTTTGGCAACCAATGTGCGGTAAGGTACGTGATAAACCTGCCCATTTGGGACATACGCCCATGCGGTTTCGTCCTGCCCGTCTTTATCTTGCCGGTGATCTTCAATCGGAGCACCACAAACCAACACCACGTCATCAAACGATCTGGCGGTCATGCAGTCATCACGTGTCAAACGATATTCACCATAAACGCGTCGCGACTCACGCACGCCAATATGCACCGAGAGTCCGCCAATACAGGCATTTTCATAACCCGGCACACATGCACGTACAAACTTCTCAAAAACAAATGCCTGTTGACGACCTTGCACTTCCGCATCGGTTAACTGCTCTGAATCCATCGGATCAATATCCGCAACACGCACGGCAACCGTCGCAGCGCAACCGGGGATCGGCATGGCATGGAAACTGCCTTTGCGGCGTGGCAAGGGATGTTTCTCCAAATCAACCTCGGCCATCTTCTGGTTTAGCATCTGCTTGCCACCAGCAGCATTGAACTTTTCAAAATCGACATTGACCATCCGAAACGTGGTCGTCAAGGTTTGCGCAGGATCGATTTCACCCGCTTTTTCATAGGATATCTGCGCCAAGTGACAAAGTTCAGCATCACCGCTGGCATCAATGAATCGCTTGGCCTTGATCCGACGAAGCCCCTGCCGCGTTGCCACCACCACGCCGATGATCCGGCCGGCAGCGTCCATTTCGACATCGATAAGCAGTGTGTGTAACAACAGCTTCACGCCACTTGAAATCAACAAGCGATCCCAGACCCATTTGAGGACTTCAGGATTGTAGGTCACGCCGGTTCCCGCGCCGTAAGTGTTGGGACGTAGAAACATCGCGTTGTGTTTGGCTAATTCATCGACCACCTGATCGGGAATCCCGCCAACGACTTTGCGTGGCGTGTCACCGGGTGTGAAGAATCCGTAGAAGGTATCGAGCACCGCCGTACTCGTCCCACCAGCAAAACCGTAGCGGTCAATGAGCATGGTGTTGGCACCTTGCTTGGCACTGGCAATGGCTGCGCAGCATCCTGCTGACCCTGCACCGATCACCAGCACGTCAACTTGGGCGAGCACTTCAACCTTGTCAGAAGCGATCATGCCGGGCATGTCTTGTCTCCCACGTTCTGATAGAGCTTGGCCAAACGATGCGCGTGTTCGTCATAGGCGGATTCAAAAAGTTCACGTGCCTGCTCTGAACCGATGACAGCACCGGCGGTAAGGACTTTGGGCGGGTGTCCGGCTTCGGTGAGCAAACGTGCGACTTCTGCTTTGATGCAGTTGATCAGCAGACATCCGCCAACGGTTGAGCCTGGAGAAACAGGGGTTTTAAGACCATCAATGTGTACCATCGCGTCACCGACCGGGGCGCCGGTATCCAGCACGATGTCTGCAAAATCAGCGAGCTTGACGCCACGCGGGTCATTGCTGTTACTTGCATCACTATGCGTCTGACTGATGATGGCAACGACTTTCATCCCTGCTTTCCCGAATCCTTCAGCCATCTCGATCTGCGAGACATTACACCCACTGGAACTGATCACCAGGGCGCTGTCCTGATCCGAGAGATCAAAGTTGCGCAGGATGCGTTCGGATAAGCCGGACACATTTTCCAGAAACATGGCCTGACGTTGGCCATTGGCGCCGACGACGAGATTGTGAAACGTCAGTGACAATTCGACGATGGGATTAAAGCCGGGAAATGAACCGTAACGCGGCCACATCTCCTCGACCATGATCCGGCTGTGTCCTGAAGCAAAGACATGCACCATGCGACCTGCAAGAATCGTCTGGGCAAACCACGAAGCAACCTGCTCAATGGCGGACTGTTGTTTGGACACAACATCAATGAGGTTTTCACACTTGTGAAGATAGTCCTGAATTACTGACATAAAGGCTCCTTGGGGGAATAGTGCATCGCCGCGTCGTACAACGCGATGATGTTAGCGGCAGGAACATTGGCCTGAATGTTATGAACGGAAGTAAACACAAAACCACCATCCAGTGGCTTGAACGTATCAAGATTGGTTTGCACCTCAGACGTCACATCGGTTGGCGAACCATTCGTAAGTGTGCCCTGACAATCGCAACTCCCCCCCCAGAAAACAAGGCGATCACCAAAGCGTTCTTTGAGTATCTCAGGCTGCATGCCCGAGGCGGTGGTCTGCACCGGATTGATCGCATCAACCCCCATTTCAATCAACGAATCAAGCAGTGGCACAATCGCTCCATCGGTATGCATCAGCACAAACCAATCCGTGTTGGCATGCACCCAATCCAACCCACGCTTGTAATGAGCAAGCAACTTCTCTCGGAACATCGGCGTCGACAGGAATGGTGCAAACTGCGTTCCCAAATCGTCTGCAATCTGCAAGACCTGTACACGATCACCCACTGCATCATGGAGCATCTGCAGATTTTCAATCCAACGGTCCACCAGCAGGGTGTAAAGCCGATCCACATATTCGTCTTCGGTGGCAAAAGTGATCATCCAACTTTCAAAATCCCCTTGGCCGATCCCGTTAAACAACTCATACGGCGGACCCATGGCAACGATGATTGCCTTATCCGTTTCTTCATAAAGTCGCCTGGATTGTGTTGCGTACATTTGCCAATCGGTTGGTGCAATCTGGGGAACCTGCCAGGTATCAAGGTCCGGATGCAAGGCGCCGGGATAAGATTCAAGGCGGTCAAAATACACGCTATTAGCAGGCATCACGGCGATGACTTTGCCATCTCGGCGTAGCTGCCAACCGCCATGCCCATCATCAATCGGATCGAATGCTTCGGGGACCATCACCTTCATCCCACGCAGGTCAAAAGGTTTGTACCGGGCATTGGAGAGACCAAAGGCAGTGGCAGGTCGGTTGAGCAAAATGGTGTCACTGCCAAAGCGTTCTGATACCGCATCATCAATCGTTGCAAGCATCTGATAGACATCAAACACGCATGGCATGATGTCCAAACCAAGCGACTTGAGTAACTGCTGGTAGGCAAAGACGGAGATACCACTTTGACGTGTCCCACCAAGATCAACGGGGACGCGGTCGACTGATTTGTGATTCAGTGCTCGGATGATGCGCTGTCGTGAGTTCATGCCAAACCTTTCTGCATCCCGTTGTAGGCAGCGCCCAAGCCGCCGGCCCATGTCCCTAACGTTGCAGGCATGATGGGTACACGCTGCCCCGTCGGACGCCATTCGACCTGGTCCATGGCAAGTGTCAACGGTTTGAATAATGTGTCACCTGCTTCGATCATGCCCCCGCCGAGAATGATGCACTGCGGGTCCAGGACATTAATCAGCGATGCCAACGCTGCAGCGAGTTGGTTGATGGACTGTTGCCAAAGATCACGCGCGTATTGATCACCTGATGCAACTGCAGCAATGAGGTCTTTGGTGGATGTGAATTTTCCGTTTGAGCGATCCGAAAGTGAATAGTTGCCGATGGCCTGCTCGATGCTGCCGGGGGTGTTACAGATATCCGGTGAACCTGCAGCGTTTACGGTGATATGCCCCAGATGCCCAGCACGTCCGGTGTGTCCTTTGAGCAATCGCCCGTTGGCAAGTATCGCGCCGCCAACGCCGGTCCCAAGGGTGAGCATGATGACATGTTCAAGCGATTGGGCTGCACCTTGCCAGACTTCGCCAAGTAACGCTGCCATGGCGTCATTGAGTACGGGGACGGGTTGCTCAAATGCAAACTGTTGCTGAAAGTCGAAGTCCACCACGCTCTGCATGCGGCCGATCATCCATGAGATGCCACTGCCATCGGGACGCGCGATACCCGGACAACTCACGCCGATGCTTGTAGCCGGTCCGTGGGTTTGCTGGCACTTCTCGATCCATTGTTTTGTCGCCTGTTGCCAGGCATTGTCCGCATCACCGGTATCCAGCTGTGACTGTTCTAAAATCTGCCCATTCGCTGTCACGCAGACTGCTTTGACCTGGGTCCCGCCGATGTCGATGCCGATCGCACGCATGGTTTATTCACCTTTCAAATCCGGCGGGTACTGACCTTCACTGACCGACCAACCGCCGTCGATGGCAATGGTCTGGCCGGTGACGAATTTCGATTCTTCTGAGAGCAGCCAAAGCACTGCAGCGTCAAGGTCCTGAGGTTGACCGACGCGACCGCCATCCAGGGGCTGTTTGGTCTTGATGAATTGCATGATCTGTTCATCAGTGACCGCCCGTTGAGACATGGGCGTCTGGACCAATGCCGGGGCGATGACGTTAAACCGGATGCCATGGGGTGCGTAGTAACTGGCGCAGGATTTGGCGAAACCGGTGACTGCGCTTTTGCTGGCAGCATAGGCGTGGGTGGCAAAAAATTGGGATGACGGGCAGGTGCCAAGGACACTACCCATAAGCAGAATACTGCCGGGGGTCTTACGGTTTAGCAGTGTCTGACAGGCCGCCCGCGCGGAGTTAAAACTGCTGGTCAGGTTCAGTGTGATGGTGGCCTGCCAGCCTTCGTCGGTGATCTGATGCAAGGGGCCATCCCCCATGCGACGCCCCGATCCACCTGCCACATGATACAGACCGTCGAACCGGCCGAAGGTATCCAACGCGGTGTTGATCAACTGCGTGGCCGAGTCCGGCGCGATGGCGTCGGACTGGATGACACGAGCGTTTTCCCCCATTGTCTGCTGGGCCTCGGGCACGTCCTGAGCATCACGTCCGGAAACCACCAGCCGAGCCCCGGCAGCCAAACAGGCATTGGCAGCAGAGAGACCTAACCCCCGTGTTCCGCCGACGATGACGTAGACGCGATCAAGCATGGATTGAGCAGTCTTCATGCGGTCATTTTACGCAGCAAACAGATCAATCCATATTATTTGTGTCAATTAATCAAAATTCTGATATGATAACTTCATGGCCCGCCCCCCCAGCCAACATGTCCGACTTGTCAAACAAAAGCTCATTGCTCGACTCAGCGACGGCCTGCATCGACCGGGAAGTCGATTCATGTCCAACCGGGCGATTGCTCAGCAATTTGATATCAGTTACCAAACCGCGCATCGACTGGTGACGGAACTGGTGGCTGAAGGCTTGCTTGAACGCCGTCCCAAGGCAGGGACATTTGTCGCGGGGGCGCAACACGGGTTTAAACGAGTCCACTTGATCTTGAACAAACGTGCCATGCGTGAGGGGAGTTTTGGACATCGCCTGATGTGCTGCTTGAAATCCGAACTGGCTGACAACGGCATGCAGGTCCAGGTGAGTCTGCTGGAAACCGATGAGACGATCAACCTTTCCGAGAAATTTTACCCGATCCTCTGGGAAGTACCTGCCATGATTCAGCAGACCATCCATTGGGGAGGGCACGCCCTGCTGCTCAATGAACGGATTGAACATGGCCTTTCGTCATTACAGGTGGATTCGATCAGTGTGGACGATGAACTCGGTGGCGTGATGGCTGCTGAGATTCTGCGTTCGCGGATGGATAGCAGTCAAAAATTTGTGATCCATGCCGGCCCACGCGACGACGAACGCAGCCAGTCGCGCGTGGCTGGATTCCGCAAGCGTCTGTCAGCAAGAGTCGTTCATGCCCCAAGCTGGTATCTGGATGACGCTCAGCAAAGTGCTGCAAGGTGCATGCGACTCAAGCCCGATGCTGTGTTTGGCTGCAATGATCGCCTGGTCCAGGCGGTGCTCGATTACTGTCAGCAGCGAAATATGCCTGTCCCCAAGCTCATTGGTTTTGATGATGCCCCCATCGCCGAATCGTTGCATTTATCGTCCATTGCCATCCCCTGGGACGCCTTGAGCCAGGCCACCACACGTCTGGCAAAGCTCCGACTTCAAGGCGATCACAGTTCAGGGACGGATGTGATTCTCCGCCCGCACCCGGTCCTGCGTCTGTCCACCTGAGTTTATCCTGCCATGATGCAGCTTTCTCCCCCACCATGGCGCAACTGCACACCAACATTCACAAACCATTAGCCAATATGATTTTGGTATCTCACAACCAAGCATTGCCCTTTGACGATATTGCCTCAAATCGGCCACATCAGGCTGGACATCCCCGATTGGGGACACCTCACAGCCAAAGCAATCTTTTCACCAGCAATCCGACCATAGAGAAATAGTCAAAAATTCCGTGCATTCAGGCATGCAAGATTTTTAGTGTCAAATATAATAAAGACACTAAAATATCGTTTTATAGACACGCCCTATCCGACGACACTGTTGCATGTCGGAAATTCAACATGCTGCACCCAACCGCCTCAGCATGATGCGCAGGAACAACATGACGAAAAAGGAATCACATATGAAAGCCTCACTGGCCATCGCTCTTCTGGGTACGCTCCTTGTTGCAGGCACGAGCAACGCTTCAGATGTCATGCAGTTCCGTGGCCAAAGTGCACAGGGCTCCTACGATGAATCCGGCTTGCTCAAGCAATGGCCCCAAGACGGCCTGAAGCCGATGTGGGTCAACCATGAGCTGGGGGCAGGTTGGAGCAGCGTGATCAAAGTCAATGACCGACTGTATGTGAATTGTGAAGATGCAACGGATCGCAAAAAAGAACAGGTAATCTGCCTTGATCTTGACGGCAAGAAACTCTGGCAGATGCAAACCGGAAACGCATGGGATAAATCCTATCCCGCAGCACGTTCGACACCCACCTTCATCCCGCTAGTCAAAACCGGCTCCAAAAACGTTGACATGCTTGTTGTCCTGACCGGGCAAGGTGAAGTCTGCTGCATGAATGCCAAAGACGGTACGTTGATTTGGAGCAAGGACGTTGCAACGACATTCGGTGGCAAGCCTGGACGCTGGGGGTATGCCGAATCACTGGCTGTCCGTGACGGTTTGATCTTTGCAACACCCTGTGGCAATCAAGCCTCCGTCGTCGCCCTGCGTGCATCCAATGGTGACATCGCATGGCAGGCGCCTTCCAATGGTGATAACTGTGCCTACATCTCGCCAGTCCTTGATGGCAAAAAACTCATCCAACTCACATCGACCTACGTGTTCTGCATCGACACCGAAAACGGCAAAATGCTCTGGAAACACAGCTATGCACAGGACGCAAGCGGGAAGTGGAAAGGCATCAACTGCAACACCCCCCTGCTCAAAGGCAATCAACTTTTCGTCACCGCAGGTTACAACCAGGGCGGTGTCATGTACGAAATTCTCCCTGAAAACAACGGCCTGAAAGTCCTCTGGAAAACCGATGACCTTGACCCACACCACGGGGGTGCAGTCGAACTCAACGGTAAAATCTATGGTTCCAACTGGATCAACAACGGCAATGGTAACTGGCTGAGTGTCGATTGGTACACCGGCAAAACCATCTACGACACCAAGTGGGACAACCTGGGTAAAGGCTCAATCATCACCGCCGATGGCATGATCTACATCTACGAAGAAAAACGTGGCACACTCGGTTTGGTCAAACCTGCTGATCAATTCCAAGTCGTCAGCCAATTCCAAATTGATTTTGGTTCCAGAGAACACTGGTCCCATCCGGTCATCAGTGATGGCATCCTCTATGTCCGCCACGGTGATGCGTTAGCTGCATATGACCTACAAAGTAAAAAACGAACCGCCAGTAGAGAGTGACACAATGAACCCACAGAATTCCGCCATTCTATGCAAGTGTCAAATCTATCATCGTCTTGATGATGAAAAACTCACCCAAGTGATTCAAGCCCTCAAGGATGCTGGGGAACCCTTGCGGATCACAGAAGACCTCTGTCACGATGCCGTCCATCACCCTGAAAAACTCCGGGACGCAGACGTCATCATCGGCTGTCACCCGCGTACACTCCAAGCACTTTGTGACTTTGCAGGTAAGTCCGATCAGCCCACGGTTTTTGATGTCAATCATGATGTCGAAAAACTGCTGGATACGCTGACCGCTACAGCTAGTGGCAATGTCGCTACTTCATCGGAAGACACCGTCCCCCGAGATTGGATCGCATGGTATCCCGTCATCGACAGCGACCGTTGTGTGGATTGTGGCAAGTGTGCGGACTTCTGCATGTTCGGCGTGTATGCCATCAATGAGGAGAAGGTCAAGGTCGTCAAACCCTCCGGTTGCAAAACCGACTGCCCGGCATGTGCGCGAATGTGCCCTGCCAATGCGATCATTTTCCCCAAGTCCACTGAATCCAATATCAATGGCGCTCTGGATCATGTCGTCAAACCCGACGCCAGGCAGAACGAATCCTTGCGAGCAAGACTGCAATCCCGCAAAGCCGCATCCAGACTCTTCAAGGAGGATGTGAAGTGAAGTGTGCCACCCTCACGGGGATTGCAACCGGCTGTTCGTTCAAGGTCCAGAAGAATCTTCTGCGCTTTGCTATCAATGGACACAAAGCAGTCCGCTCATTTGAAAAACGAATCAAGCATAATAAGCCGTTCTTCCCGGCATTCTTGATGCTCTCGGTCACCAACCGATGCAATCTCAAATGCAAGGGATGCTGGGTCGAACAAACCAAGCCGGCACAGCAATTATCTCGCACGCAAATCCAAGGCATCATCGACACCGCTGCTCGTTACAACTCACGCTTCTTCGGTATCCTCGGTGGAGAACCCCTGCTGCACTCAGACTTGTATGACATCTTTGAACAAAACCCCAAAGCGTTCTTCCTGCTCTTTACTAACGGCACAATTCTCGACGATGCCAACTGCAACAAACTTGCCAAACTCGGCAATGTTAGCCCGCTGATCAGCATTGAAGGACTTGAAGACGAATCACGCATCCGGCGCGGGCGTGAGGACACCTTCATGAGATCCGTCCGTGGTCTTGAAACCCTATCCAAGGCAGGTCTGTTCACGGGCGCAGCAGCGAGTATCAACAAACGTAACTTCGACGAACTCGTCAGCGAAGACTACCTACGGTTTCTTGAAGCCAAAGGTGCTCGATATATCTGGTACTACGTCTACCGTCCAAGTGGCGCCATGCCTGAAACACCAAATGCATTGACCCAACAACAGATTATCCAGTTGCGTCAATTCATCGTTGAACAGCGAACCCAATCCAAAATCATCATCATTGATGCCTATTGGGATGCACGTGGCAATGCGGTCTGTCCAGGAGATATGGGACTTTCTCATCACATTGCCCCCAATGGTGCTGTAGAATTCTGCCCGGTCATTCAGTTCACGGGGGAGTATCTCAATGCATATGCAAGCAATCTGGAGTCAATTTTTCAACAGAATCAATTCCTGCATCAATTGAGAAATTTCAGCAGCAAAGCAGGCCGCAGCTGTGTCTTTATGGAATCTCCCCAGCAACTAGCAGGGTTTCTCCAATCGCAAAACGCGCAGGATTCTTCCAATCGCAACGCACTTGATGAACTGAATAACTTTCAACCACTTCCCGGTCATGGAATGAAAGGCAAGACGATCCCCGAAAAATCATGGGCTTATCGTCTTGCCAAGAAATATTACTTTTTCGGATTCGGCGCATATGGTTAAGCAATCTGCGACAAAACAATGCGTGCCCCGGGAGTCTACGGTTCGTCTGCGGATCCGTGAAGCTGCACGTGCGCATGTTAGTCTTAAAAACCTGATCCCTCCCATGCCCAGTGAATCACTTCATGAACATGCCCGTCATTGTCTTGCAAGCATCAAACTGAATCAGACATATCTAAACTACACCATGATTCAGTTGAATAACGCTTTGTGGGAAGATTATTTCGAACACATCCCCAGAGAACAGCGTTTGTTGTTGCTGCCCATCTGTCTGCGAGATCATAAACAATGCAAAGCCCCCAGTGATGATTTGGGGCTGATCTGCCAGGAATGTGGTTTATGTAACATCCCTGACATCTCGGAACAAGCGCAGGCATTGGGGATGAGTGTACTGGTCGCCGAATCGTCATCTCGCGTCAGTCAATGGGTGAAGGATGGTGACATTCAGGGGATCATTGGTGTGTCCTGCATGCATTCACTTGAGAAAGCTTTTGCTTCAATGTTACGTCATGCTGTCCCGGGTATAGCGATCCCGCTGAACAACGATGGTTGCCAAGATACGGAATATGACCAACAGGATTTACTTGAAGCGATTCATATTCCTCAAGCACCACAGTCATATGCCAACCCTAGTCCATTGATCAAGCGACAAGTCACCGAATTGTTCACGCCATCTCGCATCCGTACATACCTCAATGCATCCACGCCATACCTGCGTCAATTCCAGGACTTGGTAGTCAATGCGCTATGTGATGATGGCAAACACTATCGCCCAATGATCACACTGGGAACCTATTGCTCCATCACCAATCAATCGCAATACCCGACCTATCTGGTCCCCATCGCCATTGCAGTCGAATGTTTTCACAAAGCTTCCTTGATTCATGATGACATTGAAGATAATGACGACGCACGGTACAACAAACCAACCGTTCATAAACGTCATGGTCTAGCCACTGCGTTAAATCTCGGTGATTTCTTAATTGGCGAAGGTTATCGCTTACTGAGTCATGGCACAATCCCTACAGAGATCCGATCAGAACTCTATGAACAGGCAGCACAGGCGCACTGCGAACTGGCGCTAGGTCAGGCCCAGGAATTTGAGTCGCTTGGCAAAGCCATTTCCCTGGAACAATGCCTGCAGACGCATCAACTTAAAACAGCTCCAGCATTTCGAGTCGCAATGTATCTTGGTGCCATTGCAGCAGGTCAATTTGAACACTATCGGGAGACACTTCATTCGCTGAGTAATGCCCTTGGTGTTGCTTACCAACTGTATGATGATCTGGAAGATGCCGCCCCAAATCCGGCATCTGCAGTTGATACGCTTATGCGTGTTGAAAATCGCAAACGTGACGATGCCATCTCAAAGATAACAGCGTTGTACTTAACCTATCAAAGCTATGCATACGCATCTCTGGATGATCTGAAAGACCCTGTTCTCAAAACGTTCATGTACCGTTTGTGCGGGAGGATTCTCAAAGATGTCTAATCGCACAAACTTTGGTACAGATTTTTTAAAAAGCTGCCGTCATGGCTATGAGTGTTTGTCCGAAGAAGCACAAACACAAATATGTCTTTCAGTCCAGAATGCCCAGAAACCAGACGGCTTGTTCGTCAGCAGACATGATCAAGGCGATCTTTACTATACTTTTTTTGGCCTGCTTCTCACAGTAGTGACTCATGCAAAAATCAATCAAAACGTATGCAAACAGGCAATCAGCAGCATCGATTTCACATCACTGGATCTGGTACACCGTTGTGCGCTGTTACGTTGTCAAAGGTTACTCAAATTATTATCACTCCCCCGTGTCTTACAGCAAAGTGCAAGCAAACACCTGGCTATCAAAGCCAATCAGTCCGAACAGCAACTTATTGAACCACTCCGAAAGCTCAAACCAACTTCATATCCTCAATCAGATCCGCAGTCTCCGTACTCACAATTCCTGTTGGCGACACTTTATACCGACTTTGGTTTGGATTTAGCGCCTGTTGATTTGACGCCATACCGCCTAAACTCCGGCTTATATGCCAACTTTCAGAATGACTCTGAGTATGCGGTAAATGCGACAGCATCAGCGTTGTTTCTGATATCCGATGCTGATCGCGAAATAACTCTTAATTCTCTTTGTGATTTACAGGAACAAGATGGTTCCTTCAGAGCTGCCAGTTGTTCGCCACAAGGTGATTTGTTATCAACTGGGGCAACCTATTTCGCGTTAAACAGTCATGGTGTTCAACCTAGACATTCCGTCAAATCATACTTGAGGAATTGTGTTCGAGAAGATGGTTTCTTTGCTGCGACACCTGATGATCCATGCAGTGATCTGGAATACACAGTGTATGCACTGCTGGCGCTAGGAGGTACCAAATGAGAACTTCCCTACGTGACCTGCTGCTTGCCAACCGTGGGAAAGATCTGTTGTTTGACAGCTGTCTTTCTGACTCTGCCGTCTCGACAGCGGTCTCATGTGTTGCATTGGAAATCGCCGATGCCAAGGCAAACGCCAAGCCTATCAAAGCTGCCAGGGATTGGTTACGGTCACATCAAAATACGGATGGGCTATACGGTGATTCACCAAGTTCGCCAGCCAATCTGACTGCAACATTTATGAGTTACATCGCTTTGTCGCGTGATGCAATTAACGAAGTCATTCTCGACAAATCAAAACAATATTTGCTTTCGCACTTTGGTGATTTTTCATTCAAGTCCATCAAACAATACTTTCTCAAAACCTATGGCAAAGATCAGACCTTCTCTGTACCTATTCTTGCCATGGCAACGGCTGCGGGCTTTTTCCCAGACGAGACATCAGCATGGCGTGAGATGCCGCAATTCCCTTTTGAGTTGGCCTTGTTGCCAGAACGCTTTTTCCATCTCATGAATTTGCCAGTGGTCAGCTATGCCATCCCCGCACTGGTTTGTGTAGGGATCGCCCAGAACGCACATGCGAGTAACGGGTTGATCAAGCGATTTAGATCAGCGATCAGGCAACGTGCCCTCCGCGTTGTGACTCGAAAACAACCCCGTAGTGGTGGTTTTCTGGAAGCAGCTCCATTAACTGCTTTTTGTACATTATGCTTGTGCAAGGCTGGGTATGCCGATCATGATATTCAGCAGAATGCGTTGCGTTTTCTGCTGCAAACACAACGTCCCAACGGCGCATGGCCCATTGATCATGATCTGCGCCAGTGGGTCACAAATTTATCGTTGAGCATTCTGGCAGATACCTTTTCAGATCAGGAGAAAGCGAAATATCGCAACCTCATACACGAGCAACAAACAACAAGTATTCATCCCTACACCCGATCACGCCCCGGTGGTTGGGGATGGACAACAAGACCAGGCAGTGTTCCAGATGCAGATGACACATCGGCAGCAATCATTGCCTTGCACGCTTTGGGAGAAAAGACAACGCCTTGCATTTGTAAAGGTATTACTTGGCTTTTACAGCTTCAAAATCGAGATGGTGGAATACCAACATTTTGTCGTGGATGGAGCAAACTGCCATTTGATCGCAGTTGTCCAGACATCTCGGCCCATGCTTACAAAGCATTTTCATTGTATGAGAAGCAACTCCCCAAACCCCTGCAATCAAAAGTTCGCAAAGCCATGTCACGCATTCTGCGTTATCTGCAACAAGTACAAGCGCCCGATGGCTCCTTCACTCCACTATGGTTTGGTGACCAATGGGCAGCAGACAAACGCGCACCGGTCTATGGCAGTGCAGTGGTACTCGAGCACCTTTCAGGCGATCAAGAGATGTCGATCATTGAACGTGCCAAACGGTATCTGCTAGCACAACAGCATGAGTCGGGAGGGTGGGGATCATGGGACAATAATTATGACTATGTGATCTATACCGCAAGATGTGTACGTGCATTGAAAAAATTTGATGACACGCAGAAAGCTGTCCGCCGGGGTATGACTTTTCTCGAGCCATACTTTCAAAACCCCGATACCATTCCCGACGAACCCATCGGACTTTACTTTGCCCACTTATGGTATGACGAAAAACGTTATGCTCCCATTTTTCTAGCAGGATGCGATGGAGGGATGCCATGAGTTTGAACATCCTGCCTATTATCCTGCGACTTGGACTTGTTCTGCTAGCTTGTACCGGCCTGTGGAGCTATCTAAACTATCAATCACCGCGGGAAATCGAATACGCCGGTCCCATGCGCGATCAATCTCAAAACCGCGTTGTGGAACAAAAAACACTTCAAATTGGTAAAGACTTCACACGTTTCCAACCTGATTCCAACCTCAAACCATTCCAAGGCAACTGGCCCTGCTTTCGTGGAGAACTACGTGACAATCTGGTTAGTGATCAAACGCCTTTATCGCAAACGTGGAATGAGAACGGACCGAAGATTCTCTGGCGTCAATCACTGGGTGAAGGTTATGCAGGTGCGATCATAGTCAATGAACGTGTCTATGTTTTGGATTACCTGGAAGAGGAAGAAGCTGATGCCTTGCGATGTTTTTCGACAATTGACGGCAGGGAACTCTGGCGCCGAAGTTACCACAATCCTTTGAGACGAAATCATGGCAAATCACGAACCGTGCCTGCCTATGCGGACAATGTGGTGGTGACGTTTGGTCCAACAGCTCAGATTATGGCAGTCAACGCGACTACCGGTGATCTACTATGGACACTCGATGTGACCAGACAATACGGCGGCGAGGTCCCGCAGTGGTATGCCGGCCAGTGTCCTCTGATAGATGATGGGATCGTTATTCTGGGAATTGGTGGCGATGAAGTCTTGATGGTGGGAATTGACCTAAAAAGTGGCAAACCTCTATGGGAATTACCCAACACATGTGGCATCAGAATGTCCCATGCTTCTGTGGTCTCAACATCGCTTAATGGCGTAAAGCAATTTGTCTATGCAGGCCTTGGTGGCATCATTGGTTGCAACATCACGGGCAAGCTTCTCTGGGAATGCAAAGATTGGAAACCAGCTGTCTGGGCACCGACTCCGGTTAAAGTCGCAGATAATATGCTATTTCTGACAGCTGGCTACGGAGCAGGTTCCGCATTGCTTGAAGTTAATCAGCTCGGTGATCTGTTTACCGCATCGATAAGTAAACAATGGAAACCAACAAAAGGCCCAGCATCAGAACAGCAAACACCGTTACTCATCGACAACACTTTATTTGTCATACAACCCAAAGATGCAGGCGCTTTACGCAGTCAATTCGTATCAGCAGATATCGATGCATTGCCCACTGTCCGTGCTTCAACGGGTAGAGCAGCACGCTTTGGACTTGGCCCCTATCTGTATGCAGATCGTGCATTCTGGATCGCGGATGATGAAGGTGTGCTACACGTATACACCTATGAGAACGACACATTCTCCTATCGCGCGCACTACAAGGTGCTTCCCGGTGTCGATTCATGGGGCCCGATTGCCTGTGCCAATGGAATCATGATTCTGCGCGATTCAAAATCCATGGTGTGTCTGGATTTGAATACGGAGTCACTACCATGAATTTCACCATGAAAGAAAAACTGATTCTTGCTATCGGCATTAGTAGCCTGCTGTTTCTGGTGGTGTTTAATTTTGCAATCTGGTCAAACACTCCTCCTCCACCAGCAAAGATAGTGAATCCTACTGTACCGGAAGCTTTTCGAGCAGAACACCCTTTGGAACGAAACGGCATGGTTTATTCAGTTGATCGGAAACGTGAAACCGTATGTGCTCATGATAAACAAACCGGGAAGTTGGTTTGGGAATCAGAAGGTGAAGACGGATTCATTATTCCCGGCGCAGCATTTCCTTTGGACCTAACACCAGATGGAGAACTCTGGGTGGCCAACGTCGGCTTAAAACGTCTTGAACAACTCGATCCACAAACCGGCCGATTCATTGCATCGTGGCAACCCAGAGAAGCATTCCCGGGATGTTGCAACCCTATCCGCTTTGCTGCCTTGGCAAACGGTCGATTTCTAACGTTGGAAAAAGGTACGCAGCAGGCATGCATATACAGTCCTTCAGGAGATCTTGAGCGCGTTGTCAGTAACACACTTTCCAATTCAGAAGATAATTATTACCTCTATCGCACTGAAAATGCAGTCCATGTTTTTGATGCTGGTACATCACAACAATTGGAGATTACCAATGAGTGAACGGCGAAAATTTTTAAAACGCTTCTTTCGATTGTCACTATTTGGGGGGCTTGGCATTGGCGGTGTTTATTTGACAACGCAAAAGCAAAACAACGAATCGGTAAACGAAGTGTGTCAAAGAGATGGATTGTGCAGGCAATGCCCATTGCTTAAAAAGTGTGGTACGCCAACCGCCCGTTCATATAAAGAAGCTATCAAATGAAACGTAGATACTTTATCAATAGTCTGTTGACGGGATGCATCGCAGCACCCTTTACACTGCTGTTTAGACAATCAGAAGATGTCGAAACGGGAAGTAAAACGCTTTGGCAAATCGATCCTGAGAAATGCACGCACTGTGGCAAATGTAAAACCGAATGTATTTTGACTCAATCGGCGGTCAAGTGTGTACATCAGTATGCTTCCTGTGGCTATTGTCTATTTTGCAGCGGTTACTACCAGGACAAACGTGCCAGGTTCGACACAGCAGGCGAAAATCTACGGTGCCCGACCGATGCTATCAGTCGAACCTATATTGAGGATCCATACTTCGAATACAAGATTGATGAAGATAAATGCATCGCTTGCGGGAAATGTGTTAAAGGTTGCGCTGCTTTTGGTAATGGTTCTTTATTCCTGCAGGTCCGTCAGAACATCTGTCTGAACTGCAATCAATGTCGCATCGCAATTGCTTGTCCATCTGATGCTTTCGTTCAGGTCAGCCCGGACAAGCCCTATCTGTTTAAGCAATTGCAGAAGGATGAAACGTGATTATATCCATAGCATCATCTGTTAGATTTCCTGCACCAGAATTTGAGAACCATACTCTGCCTGTAATGGGACTCGAATCTTATATCAGTGATGCGACATTATGGCGTGTCTTGCTGTTGTCTATTTTCCTGATGATCAGTGGGATCTGTTTTCATCGCTGTCGATCACGAAAAGCAATGCTACTCGTTTGTCTCGCGGGTCTTCTTGTCTTTGGTTTTCTATTCAAAGCATGCCCCTGTCCAGTGGGACTTTTTCAAAATGTTGCAGATAGTGTGGTTAACGGACAGTCGATCTCTGCAGGCTATCTCCTGTTGTTCACTATCCCATTGGCCAGTGCATTGATCTGGGGCAGGTTGTTTTGTTCTGGCGTTTGCCCGTTAGGAGCTGTTCAGGAATTGATAAGTCTTACAACAATTCAAATTCCCAATGCTATTGATCGTATTTTGCGAATGCTACCAATACAGGTATTGCTTGTCAGTTGCGTTCTTGCAGCATCGGGAGCGTTATATCCTCTGTGCTATCTGGATCCCTATCTACCATTATTTACGTGGAGTTTCACATTCCCGTTTGCACTATTGACCATCTTCTTTCTCATAGTCGGTTCGTTTATCTCACGCCCATTCTGCCGTTTTGTCTGCCCATATGGCGCCTTGCTTCGCTTTTTTGCAATCTTTGCAGCCAAGCCCCCCTCAATCACCAATTCGGATTGCATCAACTGCAAATTGTGCGAACAGGGATGTCCAAACAATGCCATTTTTCCTCCAGAAGATCAAACATCAACCGTGCTACATACCACAGGAAGGCGTCGGTTATCTCTACTTGTGGCTTGTTTACCACTGGCACTTTTTACTGGAGGCGTCATAGGACATTTTTCTGCGCCATTGTTCGCTCAATTGCATCCAGATGTGAGTTTAGTCGGTGATCTTCAAGCTGATCGACAAACGTCAGCCACCAGATCATTCGCGCTCACAGGTGAATCATTAGCACGCCTACAAGCTCATGCCATTCGAGCTCAAAACAAGATATCTATCGGCATGAGTCTTGGGGGGATGCTATTTGCAGCTTGTATCATGGCCGAGCTAATTGCCAATTCAAGAAGACGTGAACATGATAAAAAGTATTCGATTGATAGTGGCTTATGTCTTTGCTGCGGACGTTGCTATCAAGCCTGTCCATTAGAGAAAATACATGTTCATGGGACGTCGGAACATGAAAAATAATATATTACAACACATGCTGAGATTTGCACAATGGGTAACGATAACATTCATTTCGCTACTCGGGTCATTGATGATACACGATGCAATACAGAGGGATACCGTCCTGAGTGCCAGCCATGATCACTTGGAAACACTGAAGACTGCTAATCTTGATGATCCGGAGCTGGCGCAAGCCGTTCGTAAGCTGGACTATCTGTACCGTGTAACCTACTTCCAGACACAAGATAGACAGTCTTATGGCTTCATGTTATTAGGTATCGCATTTTTGACTCTTTGCCTACTGCTCGTTCTTGATCGTTATCGCTTTGCCCCAGACCTCAAAGTACCAAAATCAGAAAACCGCTCATCCGAACGCGAACGCAAAGAGTTACTTGTGTACTCAGCTTGTGGAATTGTGATTGTTGCGGTAATTCTAGTGACATTACGAATCACACAATTACCATCGGTAGTAATTCAACCTCGGACTATTCATTCAGCAGCTAGCAGCGAAATGGTAAATACCTTCCAAAAACAAACGCCTACATCAAAAATCAATCTAGCCGTATCCTTGGAACAAGCAACACATCATTGGCCACAATTTCGAGGCTCATTATTACCGAACCAAAATCAACTACCCCATAAATGGCATTTCAAAACAAGATGGAAAACGAAATCCCGCTTGCTGGTTTCACGCAAATATGGGAAGACCCGCGCAGGTGGAGACAAAACTGCTGGTTTCAAATAAAGGCTCGGAAGGTTAATTGCCAATCATATGGGAAGACTCCTGATCTCACAGAAGATACCGGCGTTTCAGCACCAACGCTTTGCGCTGATCAAGAGCATGTCTATGGCATTTTTGCAACTGGAGAGATGATTTGTTGTAATCACCAAGGAAGCATCATCTGGCAAAGACAACTACCATCCCCAGACATCATGTACGGCTATGCTTCGTCTCCATTACTACTTGGTGATCGCTTGATCATTCAGTACGATCTTGAATCAAGCCAAACAATGTATGCCATTGATATTAAAACTGGTAAAGATATATGGAAATCCGAACGACAGACATCAGCTTCATGGTCCAGCCCCATTGCACACGTACTGGATTCTCAAACGATCATCTTTACTGCAGGCAACTTAGCAGTTGAAGGAATTGATGCAGAAAACGGTCGTATTCTTTGGAAACACGAAGACCTTGGAGGAGAAGTCGCGACCAGTGGTATCATTCATAACAACGCCTTTTTCTTCTCGAATTCCGGCGCAATAACAGCCAGTTATCAGTCCAACACAGGACAAGTACTAATTAAAAACAATAACACCCCTGCTCCAGACGTTGCTTCACCGGTTTTAATTAACGACACATTTCTGCTCTTTACTAGTGGAGGAAGCGTCATCGGACTCAATGCAAACACGGCTGAAGAAATTTTTGAGCACAGCTTTGACAATGGTTTTTATGCCTCACCTGTTGTTGTTAATGACAAAATTATCGCGGTCAATCTGGACGGTGACTTATTATTGTTGAATGTAACTGAAAAATCATTGAAAGTAGAAGGTAAGTTTTCGATTGGCGAAAAAGTCGTTTCAATCCCAGCATTACACCGCGGTAATATCTTGATTCGAACTGCCAATGGGAAACTAATTTATCTGGAGTGTGTGCCATGATTCATCCACTGCTCCATGAATTGACTAAGCTTCAGCATCGCGATGGTTACTTGCAACCTGATGCTATCCTCGAACTAAGTTGCAAACTTAAGATACCAGTCAATCGTATCTATAGTGTCGCCACATTCTATCATGCTTTCAGGTTTACCCCACGCGGGAAATATCAAATCAAAGTGTGCGTGGGATCGGCCTGTTATGTCAAGGATGCAGAAGCAGTTTTTTCCGCGTTCTCAAAATACCTGAAAATTGCTGGTCATCAAGACACATCTAATGACGGGCTCTTTACACTGAGCAAAGTATCGTGCTTGGGATGCTGTATGCTAGCCGTTGCGGTTCAGATTGACCAACATATTTTCGGACATGTCACAGTTTCAGATATTCCCAATATTATAAAAGATTTTTTACTTACTGTCAGGGAGCAAGAACAAGAAAGAGCTACTGAGGATCAAGATCGAACATATTCATCAGAAATCAGAGTCTGTCGCTGTTCATCATGCAGGGCTGCAGGAAGTGCCAAGGTCTACAAAGCATTCAGTGATGAAAAAGAAAACTACGAGTTGGCATATCGCTTAAAGGAAGTTAGTTGTCACGGATTATCCTACCGTGCCCCAATGGCGACCATCATCCATGACGGGATCAGCTATCACTATGATCGTGTACAATCGCACCATGTCCGAGCCATTTTATCCGAGCACTTTTCACCAAACAGCACAATCGATCGTGCTGCATGGACAAGCCACCTCTTGGTTGATTCGCTGTATAATCGCGGTTGCTGTAATCATTGCCATACAGAAAAAACAGAATTGGATCTTGAAATCGATCGTTCACGCCTGATCACTCAAAACAGTAACATTACCCACCCAGTATCACTCAGTGAGTACGAACAACATGGTGGTTTATTGGCTTTTAATAAGTCATTGAACATGACACCACAATCTATCATTAACTTGCTTAAATCTGCTAAACTTCGTGGTCGTGGAGGAGCAGGTTTCTTAACAGGAGAAAAATGGCGTTTGGCATATGAAGCTACTGGCTCAATAAAAGTAGTGATTTGCAACGCAGATGAAGGTGATCCTGGCGCTTTTATGGATCGTATGCTCCTCGAGTCCTTCCCATACCGCGTCCTTGAGGGAATTATGATTGCTTCAAAATTTCTCCAAGCAACTTCTGCCATCATTTACATTCGTGAGGAATATTCTCACGCTATCCATGTACTGGAAAAAGCAATACATCAACTTCGCACCAATCCTATTTTCGAATTATTTGCCCCAGATTACGACATCATTCTGTTCAAAGGTGCAGGCGCATTTGTCTGTGGTGAAGAGACCGCACTGCTCGAGTCGCTTGAAGGCAATCGCGGCATACCTCGTAAACGCCCGCCTTTTCCTGTTACCAGTGGACTGAATGGTTATCCTTCTTTGATCAATAATGTCGAAACCTTTGCTTGTATTCCTGTGATTCTGAGTGATGATGGTGCTGCTTTTAATGCAATAGGAACGCCTTCATCGCACGGAACCAAAGCTTTTGCATTGGCAGGTAAAATCAAGAAAGGTGGTTTAATAGAAGTTCCCATTGGAATCTCGATTGGTGATATTGTTGAGAAGTTTGGTGGTGGGCCGGAAGAAGGACATCAACTAAAAGCGGTCATGATAGGTGGCCCTTCTGGTGGGTGCATACCTAGTAACAAATTTGATTTGTCTGTCGACTACGAAACGTTGCAGCAAAGCGGTGCAATGATGGGATCTGGCGGTCTAATTGCGCTTGATGAACGTGATTGTATGGTTGATCTTTCTCTGTATTTTCTGCGATTTCTCCGTGACGAATCTTGCGGGAAATGTGTACCTTGTCGCGAAGGGATCATACGCTTGTGTGAATTAATGGAACAACTCACCACTGATGGCAGGAAGCAACACGATCTTCTCGATCGAATTGAGTCGCTGTCGATCCACATTCAACAAGGTTCATTCTGTGCATTGGGAAGAACAGCACCAAACATGGTGCTCAGCACTTTACATGAATTCAGAGCAGAGTTTGAATCTCATATACATGGCTACTGTCCTGCAGGAAAATGTTCCGCTTTAACGATATTTAAAGTGTCTGATGCGTGCATTGGTTGTACTAAGTGTGCTCAGGTATGTGCTGCTAATTCGATTGACTGTATCCCCCTTGAATATGCCAGAATTATTGAGGAAAAATGTGTTAAGTGCGGTGTTTGTCGAGCCGTTTGTCCGCAGGATGCCATCAAAAACATCAGCCATCAACCTGTAGAAATAGTAACTTTTGATCAAAATCAACAATATACTCCGCTAATATCACCACACAAAAACCCAATAATTCAAGAGCATCTCATCGAAATAGATGGTAATGTGTATGCGTTTGCGGAGGGAAAAACTTTACTGGATTATGCTTCCAAACATAACTTGTCAATCCCCACGCTCTGTCATCTCAAAGAGACTAGCCACTCTGCCCATTGCATGATCTGTGCGGTATGGGATCAAACACTAGGACGTTTTATCCCAAGTTGCGAACAACTGGTTGAAAAAGGCCATGTTTACCAGATTAACAACTCACGTGTACGTGCTTTCAGACAAGAAATGCTTTTACTGATGCTCAACAGGCATGATTTTTCTTGTGGACAATGCTCTGTAAAAGGAAATTGCAAGTTCCTGAATTTACTTGGGGAATACCGTATCAAGAAATCTAAATCAGATGCTGTTTTTCCTGATATTGTCGATGCCAAGCATGTGGTTTTTGATGCAGGCAAGTGTATTCTCTGTCACCGATGCTTATCCGCATCAAACGATCAATTAACAATTCATAATCGAGGTTTCAAGTCGTGCATCTCGCCTGCACCTGAATCATGGGATCACATCTCCAAAGCGGCAGCAGAAGCAATCACATTTACATGTCCAACGGGTGCTTTAAGTCAGAGGATACGATAAATGTTAAGAAACGCCTTGATATTTTTCACAGCATGTATAGGGTTAATATGCTTGATAATGTTTGCAACAACTTACAGGCCCATTTATCAATCGCCTTCCCAACTCACACAGCAATCATATGGAACCGTACAACTTCAAACTGCTGAATTGGGGGAGTTAGCTATTGGCGCATCCGGCATCGTCGCAGGAGATGCAAAAGGAAGTCTGCATCATTTCCCATTGCCATTAAATGCAGAAAAAAGAATAATATTCCCACTATCTGTACATGCTATCTCCGCCCCCATCCTGGATTACAATGGTACATGCTACGTTGGTGACGAAGCCGGTATGTTCCATGCATATAATCTTGATCAGGGATTAAAGTGGACCTACAAAACAGGTAACAGAATTACTGTGGGAGCCGTTTATGCTGAAGGTCTCATTCTTGTCGGATCCTACGACCAAAAACTCTATGCACTTACACCCGACTTGGGCCAGTTGATCTACACTGTTGAATGCGACAGTTTTATCAATAGCACACCGGTACTATCAAAATCAGGAAAAAATATTTTCCTTGGCAGTTGCGACGGAACAATCCGACGCATCAACACAAAAACTGGTGAAATTACCGGCCGCATTGATTTATTCTCTCCAATACCTGACAGCCCAATTTTATATGATGACACGCTCTATGTTGTGACACACGGTGGTAAATTAGTCGCTATTAAGACTGATTCATTTGAATTGCATTATGAAATTGAACTTCATTCATCATTTACATCATCGCCATACGTAACAGATCGTTTCATATTCTTGACTGATACCAAAGGCCAAATCACTGTCCATACACGTGAGGGTGGAAATATACTATCTGTTCTTGAAGATAAAGATGAAATGACACCGCTCAAAGCAAGTCGACACGGAGAATATTACGCGGTTTCCACCCGTGGCAAACTGCACCAGTACATCAGGCAAGAAGACCAATGGGTCTGCAAACATATTCATGATTTTCAGACGGATTGCAAAAGCAGTTGCGTTATATTCGGCAACATATGTTTTATCAAAGATACCAACGGCGGACTATATTATTACAAGGTATCACCATGATGCTTAAACTAAAAAACATCTGCAAAGCATTCACTCAGGCCAACGAGACAGTCACGTTATTCACAGACATGAATCTCGATCTCCCCCAAGGTGAAGCATGTGTTCTGATGGGGGCTTCTGGCTGCGGTAAAACCACATTATTACGTATGATCAATGGTTTGGAAAAGCCAGATTCAGGAGAAGTTCTTTTTGATGATTTTTCATTATATGAACACGATGACAAAACCATCAGAGCATTTCGCTGTAGTACCATTGGTTTTGCAGATCAACACGCAGTGATGCTCCCACAACTTACTGCTTTGGAGAATGTTCTACTACCGACGATTGGCCACAAAGGCAATTGGATCCAAAATGCTAAAGCACTTCTTTCAGAACTCGATCTTTTCAATCGTGCTGATTTCTTCCCGCATCAACTATCAGGTGGAGAACGACAACGTGTTGCATGGGCACGGGCTATGATTCTCAACCCCAAACTCTTATTGCTCGACGAGCCTACCTCAGCATTGGATTCAGAAAGAAGCAAATATATACTTTCTTCACTCCAGTCTCTGAATCGTGAAAAACAGATTTCAATCATCATTGCCACCCATCAGGCAAGTACGTTGAACTATTTCCCACATGCCATTGAATTGGAAACAGAGATTACCAGATGAGTTTTCTTTGCTTATTAACCAGAGATTTGAAGTGGCATTGCAAGTCTTTCATTATTTTAAGTCTTGCTGCATGTCTTGTCTGCACGATCCTCACCAGTGCCCTTCTCATTGGTGATAGTGTCCGCGGTACGCTATATGACAATCTAGAAGAGGGTACTGATTTTGTAAGAACTCGCTTTATTTTATCCACCCCAATTGATACAAAATTGACTAACGGAGTACTTCACACATCTGGATTTATTTCTGCCAAAACCAAAGTCGATATATATGCCTTCCCTGAGGATAAATCCATCCAAGACAGAGAGGCATATTGCAGCCAAGCACTTTCTGAAACTCTCAATCTCAAATTAGGTGAGACATTTACCATTCGCGTTTTGACCATGCCATCGATTGATAGTGAATCTCTCATGGGGATGCCACCACAACTCAAACAAGTACGCCTTGTTTTCAAAGGGATATGGAATGATAAAAGATCTAATGTCAATTTCGACACCCCACAGCTTTCCCCCATGAATCTGTTTGTTAATCATGCAATTCTGACACAAATACTTGAACTGGATACTCAAGTTGTTAATGAAATCTGGTCAGAATCAGACAATCTGGATATATCATCCATCATTCCCGATTCGGTCATCTGGAAACTATCACAGCTAGAATTCGATTACTGGAATCAGCGTCCCATTCTTAAAAGCAAATCGTTTTTTATTCCCAATAGTGTTGCATCAGCTTGTCCAAGTGCAAACAAAGGCTTGGTCACATTTGCCGAATCTTTGTCAGACCATTCAGGAAACCAAATCAATTACTTTTTCGTTGCCGCATTTGAAAATAAACTCTTCCCGGTCAAACGAGGGAGTGTCGTTGTCAGTGATACGGTAAAGCAACAGTTCTCACACCCTGCCTCATTAACCTGTTTTGTACCAGATGATTATCGACGAATAGGTTCAAAAATTGTAACCTTCTCTGATGTATCAACAAAACCTGACTCCATCATAACAAGCATTATTACCCCAGAGATACCAGGTCTGACTGACTCGGACGATTGCTCAAAGTGGATTACAGGCATGCCGATTGATATGGAGTTGGTCCAACAGGCTGACAAAGATTACTGGCAAGCTCATCAAAGCAAACCCAAGGTGTACCTAAACTTTGAACAAGCTCAGGATATATTCGCACCAGGACAATGCACCTTGCTTGTATTTGAACCTGACACCAATATAAAAACAATTAAAAAACAAATCATTGCTTCACTTCGACAAACCCCGAACCTGATTCAGTGCATGGATGTTGCTAGCATCAAGAATCTGGATATTCAACAAGGCGTTGCTTTTGCCCCACTTTTTTTAGGATTAAGCCTTTTTATCATTATTTCTGCCTTACTTATTATGTGGATGTTATTGAAGCTTCATATTCAATCTCGAAACCAAGAAAGACAATTACTCCATATATTTGTTGATAGTGAAATGAAAACCCGGCGATTCCTGACGTTTGAGATCATGCTGGCAATTTTGCCAGGAATCCTCGCAGGACTAATCATTGGTGTCTTGCTATGCCATTTTCAACTTTTTCTACTGACCCATCTCTGGCAAGAAATCATTGGCATGAATTTTCTGAATTTTCATGCCAGCCGGCAATCCTTTATGATCGCTTCCACCGCAACATTCTTCACTTGTTTAGTACTATTATCATTATCACTACGGATGCCTGCCCCAAAACCGTACTATTACCTTGCCCGATCTCATTCCCTACACTCACTCCGTTCACTGGGAACGCTTTCCTTTGTCAGACGTTTTCAGCAGTACCATGTGTGCTCACTCCTATTGATACTTGGTATTATTGGAACACTTGGAGTTGGCGCATCTGGCATCAAAGTCCGAGGGGAAGATGGTTTTTCTTACCAGTATGTTGCTCAAACGGCTGTACCAGCTGTCCCATCCTATGATGCCCCTTTCCCTACTGGCGGTCTACCTGTGCGTATGTATCAAGCAGATCGAGCGGATTGTTCCAACCTTCTGCGTGCATCAACACCAACTGTGTACGGTTGTGACATCGAAGCATTGACTGGCAACAAGCATTATCTTAATCCCAATGAAGCTGCATCTGATTCTGCATCAATACAATGGATAATGAAACGAAAGATCGGAGATAAAATTTCGTACCCCAAAGGTGAGTTAACACTGGTTAAAGCTATGAAAGCTTCTGTGTTCCAAGGTGGGATTCTAGTTAATCAGAAAACATTTGAAACTTTATTCCCCAATGTACAAGGCGCCCAATTTTTTCTGATCAAAGATAAACAAAGTGCGCTAGCATATCGCACCTTTCTTGAACCATATGGTTTAACATTAACGACAGTAGATTCGTTTATGGCCAAAGCTGAACATATTCAAAACCGTTATTTAGCCATATTTCTTCAATTAGGTCTTCTCGGTTTCATTCTTGGAATCGGTTCGCTGGAATTGATGATACTCAACAATCTCAATGCACAACATCAGGAGATCAAATTATTGTATGAATCTGGTTTTTCCAACCAATCGTTGTATAGTATGTACATGGTTGAAAACCTATGGGTCTATGGCATATCCGCCACAATTTCACTGATACTTCTATGCTTACTCATGATAATTTCCGACATGAATGCAACTGTGATAATAGGCGGTTGGTTGTCGCTGGTGAGTATTGGGATAATGCTCATTCACATGACCATCAAGCTGTACTTTCGAAATTTAACTCATATCCCAGCATTTCCCAACGTAAAATCAACTTAACGCAGATATTCAAATCAAGAACATGTCTCGTTGATCGTGAATGATCGTTGTACTACTAAACTTAGGGGCTGTCCCAGATAACTAACTGAGGTTATAAAGGACAGCGATGAGAAAGAGTCGGCTCAGTGAGGCGAAGCTGTCTCGGTTAATCGAGCATTTTGTGGCAGGCGCGACGGCTCGTTGTGCTGCGGATCTCGTTGGCGTCAATCGCAAGACGGCAGCGTTCTACTTTCATCGCCTGCGTGAATTGATCGCCTCGGCCATCGATGAGCCTGAACTTTTTACAGGCGAGATTGAAGTCGACGAAAGCTACTTCGGTGGCAAACGCAAAGGCAAGCGTGGTCGCGGTGCAGCAGGCAAGACGCCCGTGTTCGGCATTTTAAAGCGTAAAAACAAGGTGTTTACGAAGATGATCCCCAATGTACAAGCCAAAACCTTGATGCCAATCATTCGTGAGAAGATCAAGCCCGACAGCATCGTCTACACCGATTCACTCTCGTCGTACAACATCCTGGATGTGTCCGAGTTCAAGCACGAACGCATCAAGCACGATGTGGCCTTCGTGTTGGAATTGTGCACGCAAAATCCTCTTGCGCACTTCAAGTGTACACCTGCATGAATAATTCCACACAATAACAATGTAAGACTATTCGATAAACAATCTTATAAACAAATGTCGCATTACAGCAATCGGATGGTTGACTCGGCGGGATGTTGGCTCCTATGATTACGGAAACTGTTGCGCAAGATTGCAAGCCACATGACCACACAAACCCCTCCTTCCATTTACGATGTTGCCACTGCCGCTGGTGTTTCACCGGGCACGGTCAGTCGTGTACTGAACCGTCGGGGTAATATCTCTCAAGCGACGCGAACCATGGTGTTGGAGACAGCTCGGAAGATGCGTTTTCGCTCGCGCGTCAGTTCTCGAAAGATCACTTTTGCCATCGTCACCGACAAGGCGCAGTATGCCACGTTCGGCGGATTTCTGTCCTGTCTGCATACCAACCTTACTGACGAAATCGCCAAGTCCGACGTTGCGATTCAATTATTCACTGAAGCAAATCTCGATCAGTTGGGTGAGCATAATGTCGATGCGATTCTATCGATGGTTTGGATCCCCAAGACTATTCGCAAACTCCGTGAAGTACATGAGCAGTCTGGTGTACCGGTGTTGATGTTCAACCGCTCGGACATCAAGGAGATGGCAAGTGTGCAAAGTGATTTCCATCAAGGTGGATGCCTGGTTGGAGAATATCTCGCCAACAAGGGGCATCATCGTGTTGCATGCCTGGTCGAAGAATTTTCAGATGCTCAAAAACAGCGATTGGGCGGTATGACCAGTGCCCTGGCAGAACATGGCATAACGTTTGATCACCAGATGGTATTTCTGACGCGTCACAATCGTATCATCGATGTCCTGCAGCGCATGATGACATATCAACCGACCGCAATTTTTGTGGCATGTGAAGACCTGGTTTTGGAAACACTCTCAACGCTTCGCGATCAACTGAATATTGGTGTCCCCGGCGATATATCACTGATCGGGATGGAGAACATCCATGTCAATCGCTTTGCCAGTCCACCGGTCACTTCATTGCGCCAACCATTTGAATCCATGGTTGAACAGGCAATGGAATTGCTGATGGGGCTCATCCAGGACAAGGCACCGATTGAACATCGTGTATTGCCCAACCAGTTCATCGAACGCCTATCGGTCAAACAGATGCAACAGGATTAACTTGTCGCATCCATCAGCATGCTCAACGATCATGCCATCAGACTTCTGAAAAAGGATAGATAGATGCTATTGATCCCTGCACGACAATTGTCAAGCTTCAATCATCGCAGATCGATTCATACGGGTTTTACATTAATCGAATTGCTGGTGGTGATCAGTATCATTGCCCTGCTCATTGCGATTCTTCTTCCCGCATTGGCCAAGGCACGTGAAGCAGCCAATGCGGTAAAGTGTTCGAACAATCTCAAGCAGATCGGATTGGCTACGGTTCTTTATGCTCAAGATTACAAGGATTACCTTTTGCCGGCACGGGTTGGCTATGTGAAATTCTGGGACGGGGCAGCTTCGGATCGCCCGTGGTATGAGTTGCTGACCAAGGTGGGAAGTTATTCACGTGTATCCTACAACCTGGTTTTCCCGCAGAGTATCTCCTGCCCATCGATCCCCGAACCATTCACAACGACAGGCCAACCGATGATCTATGGCAATACATCCGTCTCGGCACCATGGATTCACTATGCCATGAACCGCAACAACGGCAACTCAACTGACTGGGCCAACTATCCGGCAAGACGTTTAAGCAGTGTCGCCAAACCCTCAGTGTATCGCATGAATATGGACGCACTCTACGGATGCAACGTGTATGACGGTATTGAACACCGTAGCAAAGCTGGCGAACGTCATAGCGGGAACTTCAATATTGTCTTTGCTGATGGTCACTGTAACCCACAACAACTCCAACGCGAAGGGGCAGGAATCGGCACCAGTTGGGGACCGTATTGGAATCTCAACGAAGGACTGGATTAAGTTAACAATATGACGGGAATCAAAAATATGTTTCAAAAATACATGCTCATTATTGCAATATTCACGGTGATATTCTGTCTTCATACCCCGACACGTGCAGCAGAGAAAACCGACCCGCCCAAGACCAACCTTGTCGTCAATGGCAGCTTTGAACAAGGCATCAAGAGTTGGGGTTACAGACAATGGGACGGATTACCGGTTCCCGGTCATGTTGCAAAGGAAAATGCATTTGCCGGAGACAACTGTTTTGTGCTAACCGAACCGGGGACAGTCGAGCCTCGCTTCATTCGATCCAATCACTTTACGGTGAACCTTAAGGAAAACTATATCATTAACGTAACCCTCGCCTTGCAGGACATCCCCAAAAACAGCATCAAGATACGTGTCCTGCAATATGGCATACCGGTGAATAACAAAGCGCCTGTTCTGGGTTGGGCAAGACCTGTTAACAAGAATGTCTACGAATTACTGCCGGATATCCATGGCACAGCAGACTGGAAAACCTATTCCATCAAGATCCCCGGCAAGTCTCTGGACGGCAGAACGCAAAAGATCTCCATTTTTATCATGCATGAGAAACCAAGCATCGGTGAGTTGAAAATTGACGCGGTCACCTGCACAGTCCAATCACCCCAGGATTAACAACCAACACGAACCAAGCTTTCATCTGAATAAAAATCCACATAGAAAAGGTCCACTGATATGAGCAGACATCTGTTCACATATTTCACGCTGTCATATGCATTGATCTTAGGGCAAGTGACGCAAGCACAAAACCTGCTGCCCGGTGACACATCTTTCGAAGCAGGACCTGCAGGTTGGCTCGGGGGACATTGCCAACCCAGGTCCGATGCACCACATGGCAACCACGTGTTGGTATTGGACAAGACCTTCAATCACAGCCGAATCTATGACAACTTGATACAACCTGGCAAAACCTACACACTCTCATTTCATGCCCGTAAAACCAATGGTAATGGTAACGCTTCTCTACAGGTCTATCACGTCCGATACGCCCCCATCGGTAAAAGGCTCAATCTCAAACTGACGCATAGCTGGCAGAAATTTCAGATCACCCTCCCAATCCTCGACGTCCAACGCACGGTCTATTTCACACTCAACCAACCTGAAAATCAGATCATTGAACTCGACAGCATGATGCTAAATGAAGGGGCCAAACCGCAACCGTTTGAACCTTGGGCAAACTGCATTGTTGATATTTCCCCAACCCAAGCACCGGGTAACATTCTCTATGAAGATCAAATGCTGCCATCCGTGAAAGTCGGACTTTATAACGCAACCCAATCACTGCAGGATGGCCAACTGGAAATCGTGACCCTTGATGGGTATGGCAAAGAACATCAACGAAAACAAATCCACATCAAACTCAACAAGTCTCAAAGCCAGCAGGTAACCTATCAGCCTTTGACAAGCATGCAACGGGGTTACTTCCAGATCATTGCTGAATACAAGGTCAATCAGCGCGTTATCGACAGGCAGATCATGCCTTTTGGTGTGGTCGCTCATCCGGTTGATATCAACAGTGAGGATTCATCATTTGGCATTCATCCCGACACTGCACGCGTGACATTAGCTGCCATGCCGCGCATTGGTGCACGCTGGTTGCGCGTGTTTGGACACTGGGAGTACCTTCAACGCAAGCGTGAGCAAGCATTCCCCGGCGATCTGTTTGATCAAGCTATGAAACATGACTTGTCGGTTCTATACTCGTTTAAGATTGCAGAGTCCATGCCTAAAGGACCATGGCATGATGCCACTGTGGCTGAACATCAACCATCTCTGGATCAAATGATTCAATGGCTGGGGCAAAATGCTCCCAAAGCCATCAAGGTCTGGGAAATCGAAAACGAACCGGACCTGGGGTATCCCACGCATTTGAAATGCTCGCTCAAGGAAGGTGCCCAAGCCTATGGCAAGGTACTGAATATCGCAGCCCAATCGTTCAGACAACACTGCCCCGACAAGCCAATCGCAGCCATGTCCGTCTCAGGTAATGAGCAGGATAACCAATTCATCATGCAGGCCAATGTGGGGAACAATGATCTCTACGACATTGCTTCGGTTCATCCCTATAACGGTGCTCGTTACATCGGTCCTGCAATGCGAACTGTAGCGCCGGATGCTTACATTCGACAGTACCTGATCGAAAAGGCGTCTGTATTCAAAGACAAGCAACTCTGGGCAGGCGAAATTGGTTGGGCATATGACTCGCTCATGCCTATGGATCATCAAACATATACCACATACTCAGACTATGTCGCTCGCGCGATGATCCTGATGAAATCCGTCCGTGAAGTCAAAAAGGTCATCTGGTTTAAATCACAGGGCTGCTACGAACGCGGGAACTTTCACTACGGACTTTGGCGCAGTGAGTATGAACCCACAGCAGCCGCAGTATTTTATGCCAACATCGCTCGACAGCTCGAAGGCGCGACACCCTATAAACCTGTCTATGAATCGGATCTACAGGTTTACACGTTCACTGATCGTGATAGCAAAGGCCTTGCTGCTGCCTGGCAGTACAAGGGGCATGTCGATCAAATGCTCATTGATCAACCCGCATCCCAAATCCATATCACAGACCTGTACGGCAATTCGGTGCAGGTCTCTGAAAAGGATGGACAAACGGTGATTCCTATCCGTTCAACACCTGTGTGGATTCGTATTGACAACATGTCTGCCCAGCAATTGGCTCAAACACTCCAAACCACTCAGATCAATATCCCGGCTGTGACAATCAATCCATTTCTCATTCATGACCAGGAGTTGGTCGTCTTTGTCAAGAACAACCTGCAACGACCTCTCCCGTTAAGCATGCAACTATCCGGAGGATCACAGCGCACATTGAACATGGCTCCAGGCCAGGTACGCTCGATCACATTGCATCACATAGGTCCCCTATTGCAGGACATACTTGCTCTGAAAGCGAAAACGCCCAACGGCACACAGCATCACACGGTGAACATGCAGACAATTCGCAACTGTCCCATCCTCACCGATCAAAACAATCCCTTCGAGCAACTCAAACAAACCCAACAGTGGATCGACCTGCACCAACGCGGCTGCATCTATCCGCCGGATGGCAATATTGGTTGGGACACGCCTGCAGATCTGAGTGGAAAATTTGCATGTGGCTATGACAGTAAAAACTTCTACTTCCAGGCAAACGTCACTGATCCTGTACACCATCAGACATCTGAAAGTTATCGCGCCTGGAATGGAGATTCGCTACAGTTGACGTTCGATACATTGGCCGATGCCCGCGAAGGCGAGTTCGTGCTGGATGACAATGACTGTGAACTCATCGCATGGCTCAGCCCGAGTGGCCCCAAGGTTGCCATGACACACAGCAGTAAGAATATCGCAGGGGCAATACTCACTGACGCCAAAGTCCAGATTACCCGCAAGGACAACCTGACCATTTATCAATTGGCGATCCCCTGGAAACATCTGGAAAAACTCACGCCGATTCCGGGTAGACTCTTTGGATTTAATTTCATCGTCAATCAAAACAATGGCCAGGGCCGTCGCTACTGGTTGGGATTGACCGAAGGGATTGGCGAAGGTAAGTATCCGTACCTGTACAACACTTTCCGACTCACCGCCCCCAAACGCGAGCAATGACATTGACCGCGTAAGGCGTCCACTTGACTGCGAGCAATCATGCCAACGTCAGTTTCACCACATCTGTTTCAATGGTTTTGAGGTTTTTATCCAGTGTGAATGTGAGTGTGCGATTGGCATAGGTGTAATCGACAGGCGTACCTGTACGCAGATGAATCAGGCTGCGGGGTTGATCAATATCCTTAAGGGAGACCTGATCCACAAAGACCCAATCCAAATGAAGGTAATACGTACGGTCCTTGCGTGTCACGGGAACATTACAATCTTCAGGCCACTTACACCCTTGGGTTCCTTGAATGGATTCACCACTGTGTTCCATCCATTGGGCCAACTGTTCCATGCGGTGATAATACGCAGCAGGTAATTCGCCATGACCATCCGGCCCGACGTTAGGCAGGAAATTGCCATCCCATGATCGCACTTTGGAAAGCTCTGCCAACAACCATCCCATGGGCTTATAGCATTCGTGATTCAGATACCCCCAGGCACCATCTGCAAAGACATAGCAAAGCTCCCACCAGTCATCCGGCATGAAACGTTCAGCAGGAAAGCGACACTCGGGCGTATTAAAATCACCATAACCATGCCCACGTGGGTTAATGAGAATGCCCGGTTGAAGTTCACGGATTTCTTCAATGGAGATGGTGTTTTCTTCACGTGGCAGACGTCCGTCAAACCAGATGATATCGATCTTGCCATAGCGTGTTAACAGTTCGGTCACCTGGCCACGAACATAATCATTGAACGCATCTTCACGTTTGGTTTGTTCTTCCGGACTGGTCTGAGGCAGCGTGATCGGCTCATGATCCAATCCCAAAGGCGGACTGTCCGCACCATAGTTAAAGGACATATGATGACGATCCCAATACCAATCTGGTGGCGAATAATAAAAGCCAACCTTGATATCATGATCGCGGCATGCCTGAACGTAGTCAGCCAAGAGATCGCGACCGCCCATGTAATTTTTCGTACTGAAATCACCATAGTCACTGGGCCACATCGCAAAGCCTTCGTGATGACGGGTGGTGATTACGGCATACTGAATACCAGCTTTTTTGGCAGCCTTCATCCACTTGCCCGGATCATAACGGTCAGGATTAAAATGCTTGGCCTGATCCCAGTAATGACGTGGCGTCATGATCGCTCGACAGGCAGGCAAACCAAAATTCTTGATATGTTCACTGGGCTGATACGGCGCATTCATCATCCCCCACGAAAGATCGCACTGCCCTTTCACACATGAAAGTCCCCAATGCAGGAACAATCCCAATCCCGCACCATCAAACCATTGCGCATCAGGGTGCGTCGTCCGTTGAAATGACGCATCGGGCTTACGTTCTTCGTTACCAATGATCTGGTGCTGTTGAGCAACCTCGACCACCTTGTCAGCAGACATAAATAAACTCCAGTTGGCGAGAGATTTTCACTTTGACAGGCAAACTTGCCAATCTTATTGTATTAAATATAGATGATACAAAATACAAGTCAAGCTATACGGCATTATTTCATTGCAAGTTGACAAGGTTCGGTGGCACGACTATCAGGGGATGCTATGGGTAAAGAAAATCCGATTCAAGCCAAAGCCTATTTACGGAACATTGCCAGGCTCCAGGCCTATATCCGTGAGAATAATTACCGTGATGGCGGCTGGCTACCTGCTGGACGCAAGATGGCGGAGTTGATGGGGACCAGTCACTTGACTTATGTCCGGGCGATCAAATTTCTGGAAAATGAAGGCATCGTCAAACCTTTTGCCAACCGCGGTCATTATGTCATTCCCGAAATTCTACGCTGTCAGAAAATCGGCATGATTATTCATGGGGGTGAATATGTCCCCTTCCTCTGGCATCATTACACCAAAAGCAAAGAAGGCTACCTATCCGACGTCAGTGCAATTGTTGAAACTCTGGCAGAAAACCATTTCGACACACAGCTCATCCAGATGCCCAGCGCGCAGCAGGCTTTTGAGATCGCTCAAGCCTACTACATGAAGGGACTCATCTGGTTTGACCCGCAACTTAAAGACTGCGATGCCATCCGGGAGTACCAACAAGGCAAGGACCGCCTGCCTTTTGTTGTCACCTCAACGGATAAGCAAGTGATCGACAGCGGGATAGACGTGGTCAAGCAGGAAACAACGGATCAACTCTACCAACGCGTGGCATATCTGCTTAAGCAGGGTCACACACGTTTTCTGTTCCAGGGAAGCTTTGACAAACTCAAAACCAGCGGCGCCTTGAAACTGATCACCCAGGCTGGCATCAAGTTCACGCGCCATGACTGCTTTGAGAAAAGCTTTCTGAATATGCATGAACTCTGTGATTTGATTACGGCCAAATGCTATACCGGTATTCTTGCCAACGGGCACATGGACATCATGATGTATCTGTTTGAAGCCTTAAGAACCTTGCCAGAGAAATCCAAACCTGAGGTTCATCTGCATAGCAAAACGTTTATCCAAGTAATCCATACCAGAGTTCCGCAGATTTTGGCAGGTTATCCCAAGTCCAAAATCATGGCTCCCACTGCTCAATCTCAACGCAGTCTTGGTGTGCTCGCCGTACAAGCCTTGCTTGGGCAGATTCGTGATCAGACGGATTGAATCCACGGACATTCAATTGCTGCTGAGATTCGGCTTCCAGGGCGCTTTGTTTCGCCACATGTTTTCCACGGCTGCTGAGGTGGAGACGTCGTAGACCAACTCCTCGATTTTTTGCCGTTGGACATGGCCATCAATATAGAGTGAATTGACGGTATTACTGCGATCGTTGCTTGCCATCCCGTTGGTATGACGGCCATCCAGTCCCATGGTGGTGTAAAGTGTACCTGTTGAATCGGGCTTCCATGCGTGGATGACACTGAGATTGTACCCTTCAACCAACACCACAATATCACTGGGATTCAGAACATCATCAACGCGCGGGGAGATCGTGTTCCATTCGGGCATCATGTGCAGAGTAGGTGTGTAATTGGATCGGTTGTACGTTGACATGACCTGCTGCGAGGACGGACAAGCAAAAATACCCGGAGGACGTTTGCCATCCGCCCATTTGGGGTAAGAGACCCCGATATCCATCAATTCACCCCCAATAAACTGGTCCCACGAAATATAACCACCGGGACCGTTGGCATAGGCAAAACGGTAGTTGGGATAGTGATTCCGGTAGGCATTGCTGTAGGATGCGATCCCCAGTCCGATCCCCCGGATGTTGGCAGCACATTGAATCGCACGTCCACTGGCTCGAGCAGCACCCAATGCAGGAAGCAGAATGCTGATCAACAGTGAGATAATCGAAATCACAACCAGGAGTTCAATCAGTGTAAATGCCTTGGCTCTGTTCATCACTTACTCCTTTTAGGAAATGGATGGTCAATTGGATGAATCGCAAATCGGTGACACAGTTATTTCACACATCAAACAACATGTCTTGCTGACCTGCTTCTGTTATGACAAACTGATAACAGTCGGCATGCAACATGTGGTTTTCTGGCCCATTCACAGAGATAACGGCCTACGAGACATACCTGCATGCTGATTCAGAGCCGGTATTGTTCAACCTGTCATCGCCATGAGCAGATCAGTTGAAAAATACTAGCCACGTCGGATTGACAAATCCACTATCTGTTCTATTATTTTTTATGACAGTTGCAAAAACAGCCATGTTAACAAAAAAAAGAACCAGTAACGGCAAAGCGCTCATCAAGACCATCAAGCAACTACGCCTGATGTTCCATGAGGATTATCCCGACGGCGGTTGGCTTCCTTCACTCCGTGAGATGTCAGAGCGTTTTGGGGTCAGCTCAATGACCTACCACAAGGCAATCTCGCGGATGGTTGCTGAGAATTTCGTTCAGAGTTATCCGAAAAAGGGATACTACGTGGTCCCCGAGCACTTGCGATGTCGGAAGGTCGGCCTGTTGTTTGAGGATGGCGTGACATCACCCTTTATCGGTGAGTGTCGGAACGTGGCATCCATTCTGGAAGTGCTCAATACCAACAATTTCTCCGCCCAGGTCTTGCAGGTTGCGAGCTTTGATCAGCTTTATGATCTGGCATTGGCTCACGGGGTGGAAGGGTTGATCTGGTTTGACCCACCGTACCAGGCCAAGCAGACAATTCATGCCATCGATCAGGATGATGAATTTCCGTTGGCAGTGATTCAGTTACGTCATTTTGAAGATGATGAAATTCTTGGCAGCGGTGCGGTGACTTACGACAGCAAACGCATCACTGAGGCCCGTGCTAAATTGCTCAAGCATCTTGGACATCAGCACATTGCCTACACCGGACGCGATTACGAGCAAGCCTGTGCAGCAGGTGTTGTCGATACGCTTAAGCGTCAGGGCATCGAACTGATCACAGATCACTGTATTGCTGCCCCGCATGACGAACCTGAACGTCTGGAGCAATTACTTGATGGCAATCAAGTCACCGCCATCATGTCCGAAGGTGGTGGTCGATTGATTGATCATCTGTTTAAAACACTTTCATCCATGCCCAACAGCCAACGGCCTCAAGTGCTGGTTTCAGACTTTCCACACCTGCCGGTCCTGCTCAAACGGTATCCCAAAGTCAAACATGTTCCCCAGCCTGGCAGACAACGACCGGATATCGGCCATGTCGCTGCCACCATGTTGCTGGACAACATACTCAACGGCAAAGAAATCAAACGCGTCAAAGTCAGCGAAAGCTATAACATTCCTGAATAAACACCAACCGACTTTTATCTGATAAACAAACACTCGGAGATTGGCGATGTTACATCACGTGACAAAGATTATCGTATGCCTGTTGATAGGTCTTCTATCAAGCAACCAACTGTTGGCAGACTACCGCACGCAGATCAATCTTGCTTCAGACAATTGGCAGGAAGCGATCTCGGACACGATCAACGTCACCCAAATTCCAATGCTGCTGATCTGGGATCAATCCCAAGTTCCCACCATCAAAAAGTACTCGCAGATACTCCAGTCCTCAGACCCCATGTGGATGTACTGCAACGTCAAACCCGAAGACTACCTCAAGCCAGATGGCACATTCAAAGTCGTCACCAACCGCAGTGTCTGGCTAAAGCGAACCATTAACATCCCCGCGGACATGCTCCAAAACCGAACCGTCCATCTGTCACTGGCAGGAGCTTCCTATCGTTCGGGTTACTTTGTCAATGGGCAGTTTGTTGCCGAGTCGATTCAAGCCACCTTGCCCATCGACCTGGATATCACCAAGCAAATTAAACCCGGCAACAATGAAATTCTCATTGCCTTAACCACACGCGAGGGCCTCATCGATCCCAAAGCTAAAGTTTACATTGCCCCAAGCATGGGCGCGACGTTCGGCTTGCGTGGTCCGATTCGTCTGGAATTCAGACCTAAAATCGCAGTGGAAGATGTGTTCGTCAAAACCAGTGTCAGCCAGAAACACATCGACTTCCAAACCACACTAATCAATAACACGAGTACACCAGCCAAACTCAAAATGCAGGTGGATGTCCGATCGGCACGTGATCCATTGCACATCGTTGGTACCTTCACGAGTGATCCCATCACCATCGCTGGCAATCAAACTGTGGTCACCCATCTCAAAGAAAACTGGGTCACGCCGATTCTCTGGTCACTGACCACGCCGGAGATGTACATCGCGGACATCTCGCTGATGCGTGATGACAGGAAAATCGACAGCTATCAACAATCCTTCGGCTTCCGTGAGTTTGCGACCCAAGGCAAAGATTTACTGCTCAATGGTCAGCGTGTTGTCATGCTGCGTGAATCATCGTTGACATCACTCAAAACACTGGAGCAACTGCCCGAAGAAACATCCATCACCCGTCGTTCCCCATCGATCAACAGTATCCGCCAACACCTTGGTGCCTACAACGCGGACCTGATTCATCAGGCCAACGAACGTGGCATCATGGTCGTGCCCGAGTCTTCATATTCGTGGACCAAAATCTTCCCGCATGATCCTGAGCAAGCCAAGGTCTGGTTGCCGGGCGTGTTGGACTACTACAAACAATGGGCCAAACATCTGCGCAATGAACCGTCGGTGGTGATGTATTCCCTGACCAACGAAACCTACTGGGAGCGTAATCGACCTGAAGAGATGGCGGTTGCCAAACAGATCATCAAGGTCATGCGTGAACACGATCCAACACGCCCGCTACAGGGTGACGGGGATAACTATTGGAACGGCCTGCTTGATGTAATCAACATCCATTACCCCGAAGGCACAGCAGGAACCCTGCGCAAGAAGTATCCCAACTCAGGCCTGATGGTCCCCAACGACATCCATTGGTTGACTGATGAAGGTGGTGTTGGCTGGCGAACGGACTTCAAATGGGATCGCCCGTTGATTCTTGGTGAGTTCGGTGGTGGCGGTGATTGGGAAAGCTATTCCAGCTATGGCGGGGATGATGTCTACAACTGGATCAAGTGGCGCGGCCTCACACGCTCTGGCTATGACCGTGGCATGAACGATCCGCAGCGTGAAAACTATTATCAGGACACCATGCGAAAAATGGTCAACTTCTACCGGCACATGGGGGTTGCTGGCCTGAATCCATGGACAGGTGACAACAACGAATTACTCAAACGTGCGGTTGTCGCTCCGATTGATTTTCATCCCAATGTCAATGCTGGCGGCGTCTTTGAACGCAAGGTTGCCATCTTCAATGACGGTGTGACCGAAGTCACCAAATTGCAGTACCTGGTGAAAATCGGCAATCAACTGGTCTGTGATCAATCCATTGAACCCTGGGTTGGCACCGGACGCCATTGGTCGGGCACGATCAAGATTCCCATCCCGGATTGTGCAGAGGCTGTGAAAGCCGAATTAACTATGCGGATTTTCTGGAAGCGTGGTTCGCAATATCGTGAACTGGATTACTACACGGAAGACATTTACATTGTCCCCAATATCAATCTCTCCAGCCACCAATCGCAGATCGCACTGGTTGACCCGAACAACAGTCTCAAATCACTGCTTGATTCGCTACAGTTGGACAATGTGGTTTCTCTGAACACGTTGGATATCCTCGATCACACGCGTTTGTTGATCATTGGAACCGATGCGTTTGATGACAAGATGAAAGAACAGGTCGATGCATTTGTCCAGCGTGGTGGTGTTGCCTTGGTCTTGCCCCAAAAAGGTTGGCAACCCTATCGATCCGAACTCCCCGAACGTGATGACCGGCATGCCACAACGCAATGTTGGATACGCTCAGCCAACCACCCGGCGTTAAAGCATCTTGAAGAAGCACAACTCAGCTACTGGTTACCTGACAACGTGATGAGCTATCAAACCTTCTCCAAACCCAAGCATGGCCCGCAACAAGCCATCATTGATTCAGGCGGGCGATTCGGACTGAGCTGGACGCCCCTGCTTGACATCCCCATCGGCAAGGGTGCCTATGTCATGACGACCTTGCAACTCACCGATGCCGAACCTGCTGCCAGACAGCTACTGGCCAACCTGATTACCTATGGTTGCAATCGCCAGCAAAGCACGTATCAGATACTCAATGTCCTGGCAGGCTCCAACACCAAAATGCAGGAAGTATTGACGCAGGTCAAAGTCGTTAAGTCCGAAGGCATGGGCCACGCTGGACCGATCCTGGTGGATGGTTCAGCAGACGTGAACATGGATGAACTCAAGTCGGCTTTGAATCAGGGACGCATCCTTTGGCTTCACGGCTTTACACCAAAGACATTCAACAAAATCAAAGACCTGTTCCCGGCAGATGCAAAGCTCAAAGCCATCAACAAAGAACTGATTGGCACGATGAGTGTCGCCCCGCAAGATCCACTTTTCACTGGCATCCCCAACTATGATCTGGCCTGGTATATCCCCAAGATGTATTACGGTGGACCCATTTTTGATGATGCCAAAGTTGTTGCAAAAAATGGTGATTGGATTCTGGATACCAACTACTTCGCAGAGAACATCAAACAACTCACGGCACCGGCGTTGATGGTTAAAATCCAATCCGGAAACGGGACGATTCTCTTTGACACCCTTCAATGGGAACATGCCCTGGCACAGCTACCCGAAAAATCCCTGCGCCTCGTCTCGCGTTTGCTGGCCAACATGCAATGCCAATTCATCAATGAAAAACAAACATTCTACCAATACAGTTTTGTAGACCTTTCCGAACATGCCAACATGGGATACATCGATCAAATTGCAGATGACGGTGTCGGTGGCTGGACGGATCAAGGCGAAAATGACATGCGCTTTTTCCTGATCAATCACTCGGGTAAAGGCAATGGACGCGAAAACGGCATGGATGTCCCCATCCCTGACTTCCCCACCCATGTGACTTTTGCAGGCATCCCTGTTCAACTGGTCGATCCAAAAGCCAACAACGATAAAGCGGTCCTGAGCTTTGGCAGCCCTAAGCATGGCAGCAAACTCATGCGACAGGTATCAAACATTGCCATCAATCGCAAAGCCGATGCGATGTGGTTTGTTCACTGCATTGGTTGGTCGGCAGGTAATCCCGGTGACATCGTTGCTCAATACACCGTCATCTACGACGATGGGAGTTCCACAGTCATCCCCATCAAGCGATTCATGGATGCCGGAGACTGGTTTACCCCCACACGTTTTAGCAATGCCAAGGTGGCATGGACAGGTAAAAACCTTGAACATTCTCCGGTAGGTTTGAATATATCAAAATGGGACAACCCACATCCTGAGAAACGAATCAAAACGGTCTCTATCAATGCCGGGATGACTGACTCACAATACGTGCTCTTAGCCATCACCTGTGGGCGCTTTTAGCAGTTTTGACAGCTTTCTGTCGGTTAACCAACTGACGGGATCACCAGAATCTTGTTGTGTCGAACGTGTCGACATGAAGTCCGGGGCAATAAGCCTTGGGGCTCTGCGAGTCTGAGGGGGTAATCCGCTTCGATACCATGACCCAAAAAGAATCCTCCATGTTTCGCAACAGATCGTGGCATCGTTACAATATCTCAACGGCAATCAAACGAAATCAGTTATCAACTTCGCCGGATATTGGAGCAGGTCATTAAAATATCCATCGCACTATGCACACACAATGGCAGTCAATACATCAACGAGCAGTTAATGAGCTTGGCGAATCAAACTCGCTTGCCTGACGAGTTGATTGTATTGGATGATGTTTCTTCTGATGACAGTGTCAAGATCGTTGAGACGTTTGCCCAATGTTCGCCATTCGATGTCAAAGTGCTCAAGAATACTGATCGACTCGGAGCTGCTCAGAGTTTTTCAAAAGCGTTGGGATATTGCTCTGGCGATTTGATCTTCCCATGCGATCAGGATGACATCTGGCTTAAAGACAAGCTTGCAATTTTTGAGAAATTATTCGAAACACACCCAGAATGTCTACTTGCGTTTTCCAATCTCCAGATGATGAATCATGATGGCAGCGCCATCCCAGGACGATCCTTGTGGCAAGACATCGGGTTTTATGAAAGTGAAAAGCAAGCAATCAATTCCAACCAGGCTTTCAGGCATTTGATCAAGCGAAATGTGGCATCAGGTAATGCCATTGCATTTCGTTCCAAACTCATATCACATGCATTGCCAGTACCGCAAGGTTTTATGCATGACGAATGGATCGTGTTGATTGCATCGCTGGTGGGATCCATTCAAACCATCGAGCAGGAAGTTGTGCATTATCGTCTGCATCCCAGCCAAGTGGTGAGCAGCCCCAATGGCATGATGGGTAAATGGAAGTATGCTCGGAAAATCATGGATCAGACCTACTTTGATAATCGAATCGTTCGGGCTGAAGCATTGATGCAATCCGTTGACCGCTTAGATGATCTATTGCTGGATGACCATTTTAAAAACTTGGCACAAACCCACCTTAAACATGCACAAGCAGTCACAACCATGCATCAAAGATGGTTCACACGCCCATTGCTCATTGCACGTGAATTACTGACCGGTCGGTATCACCAATGTGACTATGGTTTGAAAGGTGTCTTTCGAGATTGCCTGCTATAACCACAAATAAAACTGCTTATTCATCAGCAATCAGTTATTAATCATCTAGAACGTGTTATGCACCAACATGAACTTTTTGAAGCGGCGGACATGAATCGCGAACAACCAAATGACCAGGCAGGTGAACCGTAATTTCAGTGGAGCATACTAAACGTCCCTTTATTAACTTGAGCAACTCAGAAGCTGCATGATACCCCATCCCCTCCACGGGAGTATCATATACTGTCAAGGGGACTTCCAAAACCCTGGCCTCGGGCAGATCGCCCATTGCGGCCAAAGCAATATCATTGGGAACTGACAAACCAAAAGCTTTAATTGCATTAAATGCCCCAACCGCATAGTCCGTATTCTCAGCAACGAATACATCTGGCAGATCGTCTGATTTTTGCAAAAATGCAGCAATGGTCTCTTCTGCAAGTTTGATATCTGTCTTTGTCTTTTCATTTCTCAAGCCAACCGTCACAACATAATGCTGATTAAGCTTGACACCATGATTAACCAAGGCAGATATAAATCCTTTTTCACGAGCGACAATGGAACTCACCGGTGAAATATGATGGATATATCCAATTTTCTGATAACCACAAGCAAGGACATGTTCCGTGAGTTCCTTCATCCCGGACTCATCATCAGCAACAACGTAACCCACAGGCAATTGCGGAATCAATCGGTCAATAAATATCATTGGAATACCAGCTTCAACAACCTTCAGATAATCCATGCAATTAGAATTGAATTCTGAAGCTGGATTGACTGTGAAAAGCAAAATGCCTGAAACACGACGAGCGATCAGATCATGCAGAGACTTCTTTTCCTCTTCAACTGAATCATGCGTAATCCGCACAATAAATTCATAACCCGCTTTACGCGTTGCCTGTTCAATACCTTTAATAATCAAAGGCATGAACTCGCCATGCATATTCGATATGACCAAACCAATCACCTGCATCGGCGTAACGCCTGGTGCAGGCCCATCTGTTCTCTGCTGAACGAAAGTCCCCATGCCTGATTTGCGTACAACCAAGCCACTCTCTGACAACTTGGCCAAAGCTTGACGCACGGTCACACGGCTCACACCGTACTGCTTACATAGTGCATGCTCTGAAAGCAGTTTTTCACCATTGGTAAGCTGGCCAGTACGTATTTGGTCTTCAAGTATGCACCTTAATTGCTCGTGCATAGGTTGTGCAATGTTGGGGTCTAAATTCTTCACTTTTGGTCTCATGCTATCCTTGTTTGTTATTACAATATAGAATCTAACAAGTCAGCTATCAACCATGCTCGCGATATAAACCAAAGAATCAATACATCAGCATTTCAACAGATATCCTGTACTTACCAATACAGTGGGTCATCATGCCTACTTACAACCCAATCGATCCAAATGGTACTTGAGCCATCACACTGCCCATCTGACTCTGTGAGAGCAAACCGGATAGCTCCAATACGCCCCCAATCAAATTCCATGCCGTCCCACGAATTCACGAAATCTCCCGAGGGCCCAATTGTATTGCTGCCACGTTTAAGTTGAATCAACTTCCAACCTGACCAATTGATTGGAACGACAGGATTGGATTTAACCCAACAGTTCGAATCTTTTTGTTTTAGATGTATATTGATATGGTTTCCTGAGCCATCCCCATAAACCCAAAATGAAATATATTGATCGCTCCTCAAATCATACTCAAAATCACTTCGCGTAATATTAATATTAGATTTGCCAGGATCATCCACAAACGTGTATTCGACACAAAGGCTTTCATCACCTTCTACCTTCTGAGAAGAATCATCAGACAAAACTACACTGGCCAGATTCAACTCCGTCGCGTATAACTCCGATGAACCGTCCATATTGGCCATACACAAGATATCAATCGGTTTAGCTGCCTCCAAACCAGCAAAAACAAGGGCACTATTTCCAAACCAACCTGCATCCGACTCTTTAATGCCAAAACGAAACGCCCCGATCGTATCCCACTCAACACCTAAACCATCCCACGAATTGATAAAATCACCCGATGGCCCAGCAGGTGAAACTCCCTTATCAAGTGAGATGCACTTCCAACCAGACCAATCAATCACAATTTCTGGATTTGACTTAAGCCAGCAATTTGTGTCTTTCTGCTTCAAATGAAGACTGATCTTGTTACCCGAGTTGTCGCCGTAAAGCCAAAAACCGATCTTCCTGAAATTTCTTGCATTGAACAGTAAATCATCCCGCGTGATATCAATGTTAGATGATTCAGGATGATTACTGATTACATACTCGACACGTAAACCGTCCTGATCAAAAAGCGCAGCTGTTGCTTCAGAAGAATGCAATATTGAATAAGCTGAACGACTGCTTCTCATATCGTCAATCACGGTTGGACGTTCACGCATCAACCGAATCATTTCCTGTTCTTTTTCTCCCGTAACATGTTCGCCCTTCTGGCCTGGATATGGGATAAAACTAAAGGTAGATGGTCGCACGGTTTTAATGTTGTTTACCAGTCGATCTTGCCATCCGTCTTCAATTTCCCCCTCTCCCATGAATGCAAAGCCCTCATTGGCAACCAGCTGCTTTGTTTCAATGCTATTCCTGATTTTACTGCTGTCCATAAAGGCATCGTTGTCAAACAGAACACCTTTCCAACCGGTTTCACTTGAAAATTCTTTTACATATGAAAGGAAAATACTGAAGTTACCCTCATTAAGAAGAGAAATGATCCCTAAGTCCGGAACCATCCAATCCGGGTCCGATGTTTTGATCCAAATATGTTTTCTAATAATTGCCCAATAGCGTGGCGCCTGATCATGAATCTGTGTAAGAAGTATTTTTGCTGCCTGACCATTGACATGTTCAGCCCACTGCTGCCAATACAATTGTTGAGCAGCAGATTTTAATTTGTAATCCTGCCAAGTAGCTGGCATCCCCCCACCTTGCGTTGGGTCCCATCGTTGTTGATACCCCGTATCAAAGCCAAATAGCTTTACATTCTGCGGAGCGTCCTTGATATCATCCCATGTCCCGGAATAAAATCGATCACCTGCAAAGAGTTGCCAGGGAAGCGCAACACCTATCACGTTATCCCACGTTTTCAATTCCCCGATCACAGCATTAAGGTAATTTTCAAATGCATCGTAATCCGGGCGTGATTCTCCCTGAATATATTTTCGGTCATGAGCATCAACAAGCCATGCCAAGCTCAATGGCGATGAAGCATCGGCTGTCCCATCACTGTACTTCATGATGCTGTTGGGATAGGCAGTCTTGAACCATTGCGGGGGATCGCACAAACTAATCGTGGGGATGACATACAATCCCGTATCTCGAGCGATTGTTAATGAATTTCTCAAGCTTGTAAAATCATATATCCCTGACGTTTCTTCCACAGTACGCCAGTTCGTTGCACCAAGCGCTTTAAAGACCGTATCAATTTTATTATCAGCGTACATCTGTATATCTTGTTCAGTAAATGTATCCCATGTGATCATCATGACACGCGGGGTCACCTCAGGATACATTGCATCTGCAAAAAGACTCGCAACGGCACACCCACAAGTGATCAGAACAGAAAATGTCATAGACATGGCCCAAGATTGCTTACCAAGAATATATTTAATACAGGATCTTCCCATTTCGCACCTTCTCAATCAGTTTAAATGTCTATTATCATCAATCAATGCATTGGTGATATCCCGACAGCATTCATTCAAATCGTTATTTTTACTACCTTGCAGACCGCAAACACGACGAACACGTTTGTAGTGATATCCCAAACACGTATTGATACCACTCCACACAACACATCTTGCCTCATTTAATTTTTCATGGTTAAAAAAGGTTTATTATCAATACAATAAAATTACAGTCAATCACAGAAGTCAATTGCCGTTATACCATTTGTCAAAATTCGCATCCAAACGATCAGAAGTTTCCTGACTGGCATGACTGTCCACCCAGAGCATGATTTTTCCACCACTGTGCCTGCTTTCGTTGGCATCACGATCAAGATAGCCAACTGGAGAACCGTAAGGATTCTGTGCTGGATAATAAAGAAAATTTCGATGATACCAATCAGGTTGATACGAACCATCAGCAGAAATACTATTATCCCCCACCATCGCCGTGGTATTCAAATTCAATATATCTCGATGCCGCACACGACCTGAATCGACTTCGCCGAGCGCACGATAGTTCCAACCATAACCTATAAGCGGATCATTTGTCCCAACATCACTAATCAAAGGACAGTGAAAGATCGGTTCCAATACTTTATATTTATTATTTTCATACTCTGTTGCAGCAAGCGCACTATTGCTGTAAGGACGAAGCGCCTGCCACCAATAGACTCTAAACCAATCATTTCCAGAATGAAGAACTGGCATATACTCAGCGTTATCCTGTGTATATGCATAGACCGATATACCAATCTGCTGAAGATGCGTCATACACACCACACTCTTCGCTGCAATTCTAGCCTTCCTCAAAGCAGGCAATAGAATTGCCATCAACAGCGCAATGATTGAAATAACCACAAGCAGCTCAATCAAGGTAAAACCGCCCCGTTGTATGCAACGACGATCTGAAAAACCGGCATTCATAACATTCCCTTTTCAACAGTCGAGACAATCAAGTGATTCGATTGATGCTTCATGACAGATGCTTCCATCATAGGCACTTAGACTGCCAGACTATAAGGACAACACAAAACGTTCCAAATGATCCATATTGTTATAACATGTTATTATACCAAGGACAGACACCAGGACAAGATGCGAACTCAAAAAACACACACACATCTATAAATTTAAAATTTAAAACATTTTATAAATCGATAAATCGTTGCCAACATGATCCAAAATGTATTGTATCAACCCATATTGTGAAAAAACGATGAATATCTTACACACTGGATATCAAAACTGAATTCTGGCACAATGAAAACGTGATCAAAAGACCTCACTCAACACGGAGGTACTCATGCGATCAGTGCTAACACCATGTGCCAGCAGTGTCATCATTGGTTTGCTCTTGATTTTGACACACACATGCCTGGCCCAAACCCCCGCCGACGGCCTGACTGATGAACAGCGTAAACGAATGGCATACCACCTTGAGGGGATCGACCCCACGGTCCGCAATGCATACCTTGCGGCCGAGGTGATTGACTTGGTCCCCGATGGTTTTGAGCTTGTTCAAAAGAAGAACTATATCTACAACACCGACTATGCTGCGCAGCATTTCAGAAAAGGTGCTGCAGAATATCGCATCACGCTACGTCGGGAAAAGCCAGACAGCAAGACCGTCAAGGCTGCGGACCGATATGCAAAATGGTTCGCACCACAAGCAAACAATGTCGCCAAGTTCTATGACAAAAACATGGGACTTGGAAAAAACAGCGTCTGTCTTGCAACCAAGTTTCCCGGATCACGCTTGGTCGAAGCATATGCTGGTCGTTGGACTTTGAGTGTCAGACAGACCGGGATGATTGGCTCAAAGAAAGAGCTGACCAAGTACTTCATTCAAGCAGACGAAGTTGCTTACGATTCGGAAGACCAAGCTGTCAACGAATTGAAATCTGTTGCCAGTGCCATTTGGTCGCGTCTAAAAGTGATTGCACCTCAAACCCCGGCCCCAAAGCAAACACCATCAAAGAGGACGTCAAAGGCCAAACAGCCTTCCCCCGTGTCAAAGCTCCCCACAATAGTCCCTGCCAAGGTACCAGTCAATCAGTCTGTCAATCTCAGCCAACAGGACCAGCAGTATCTGGACCTGATCAAGCAGATGGACGAACTCCTGCACCGCGTTGAACAACCGTTACAGGAGTCGCTTACTCAAGTTCGGTTACTCTCTGAATCGCAAGACAAGATGCGTCAGCAGATGCGTGAACTGTCCAAACTACGATCATCGGTCAACGATGATGCACTCAAGAAAAAAATCCAGAATCGGATCAATAGCACAGCCCAAATCTTGCGCGAAACTGCTGTACAAATCCGCCATGTGATTGCTGATGCAAGAATGACTGCCCTTGAAGCCAAACGTGCCATCGACACTCTATTCAACAGCAAAGGTTTCGGGGACCTGTACCTTGCAGCCAACACACGGCGAGAATTGATTGCGGCGCGTGTCCTGTTACTGGAAGCACAAATCGCCTTTAATTCAGGTGATCTGGATGCAGCTCAACGTGCAGCAAGTTCCATGCGATCCAACTTCCGACTGCGTGGTCATGCCGACTACATCGACGGTATGTCACTGCTTCAGCAAGGCAAATCACTTGATGCACTGGCAGCATTCCGCAACGCACGCGAGTTCGGCAACCAGTCACCGGGCGCTAGTTTCAAAGCACTCGAGCGACGCACCGAAATCCATGTCCTACGGACGCTCAAACGGCTGAGTGCTGAAACGTCCAAAGCGTTTGACGATGATTTATCAAACTGGATCAAGGATAAAGGCGAACTCAACCAACCTCAGGACAAAACACAATTTCAATGGCTGGTCGCCCGTTTTCTCAAACGCCCCTGGTACGACACGATCAGCGGTGTCACCGGAACCGGCATCGCCGAAGCCGATCAACGTGGCCGAGAAGTTGGGATCGTGGCTGACGACATGGCCGTCAATCAAGTCGGTCTCAACTTCATTATCGCACTGCGCGAGAATATGTCATTGAGTGAAATCCAAAAGCTCTCCACTAATCAACTGCGTAATGAAGCAGCCAAACGATGGGGACGCGATCTGCCTGATGATCAAATCAAACGTATGCGTCATGCAATCCATCACGTATTTCAGATGCCAGAAGTCAAAGCCTTGGCCGATGGGACTGCGCATCTAAAACAATCCGCGTTTTCCGATGCACTTACCCAACAGATTAAACTTCAGGATCGCTGGGCCACTGCCGCAGATGTCGCTGCCATGGGCGCAAGCATGATCGACAGTTGGACCGTCATAACAACGCTTGCCCCCTCAGCCAGAATGAGTTTTTCCGGAACCGGTCAACTCGTTCGTACAGCCGATGCCACTGAGCGATTCAAGAACACGGTGACACTTGGTGAATGGTTTGCCGCATCGCGTCCGGTGGAAGGAGCGCTACGCACACTCAATGAGACAAATGCAGGCCGAGTCGCGATTCGTACTGTAGCCAAGGTGCAGGACTTTGCGGATCAAGGCGTGCTCGAATCAATCGCAGTCACGGGTGCGAACATGGTGCTGGATACTGGCGTTGCCTACGCCGCTAAGGAATATCTGGGGCAACCCGGTGAAATGCTCGTTGATGCGATGACCACTCTGGGTGTTACCAATCCGCAGCTTTACCAACATACGTTGGAGAAAATGACCCAACAGCGTGTCATCGACTTTGCCGAGTCGATGCGGCAAAAGGCAATACAACAACGCACCCAACTCTCTAAGCTCGACGAGTTGGTGCAAGCGCTTCCTGCAATCGGCTCCGATGCTGCCGACCTCGCTGCGTTTCGTGCCAAGCTTGATGGCATCGACCTTGATGTTGATTTAGCGGATCGCGTTGAAGGACTCGCAATCGCTGTTACATCAGGTAACCAGGCGATGGTCAAGCAAGCACGTCTGGATCTTGATCGTCTTCGGGCACATCAATCACATCTGGCCAATCAAGCCAACCAAGCTGCGGCACAATTTCGTCAAGCGATACCGACACGAAGCAATCCGCCATCTATACCTGATGCAGAAACACCTTCTGCCAGTACACGCCAGACAAACCCAATCGGTGATCCACTCGAGACACAGCCTGTTCAGACAGCACGCAATCCTTCTGCACAGCAAGATGCCCCCCTTGCCGAAGCAGTAGGTGACCCACTTGCAGCTGAACCTGCCAGAACCATTGGTAACCCGTCAACACAACGGAACACGCCATCAAACCAAGCCGTTGGTGACCCGCTGGCAGTCGAACCTGTCGGAACGGTTCGCCATGCAACTGCCCAACCTCGATCGACTGCGGGTGATCCACTAAATCAGACACCAGACCGATCAACATTACGCAACACGACTGATGCAGAGGAACCTTCCTCGACATTGGACCGTTCGCGCCAACCCGCGGCACCTTTATTCAGCCTGACGTCAGATACGGATCAACTTTTGTCAGAAGGACGATTCACCGAAGCGATCGAATCCTACCAGCGTCAAATTACCCAACTTCCAACTGATCACCCACACCGTGCCCGTCTTGAAGCTCGGATTGATGTGGCTCGCCAAGCTCTTGTTGATCGTCAGCGTATTTCTGAAGCGATGTCACATACCGCCATGCCTACCCAAACACCGAAAATCTTTGATCAGCCCGACAGTCAAGCACTGATTGAAGGCATCGTCAAAGAGACCAACCCAGACGGCCAATGGATCCCGGTTGGTGCGGAGATTCCCAGTGCTTCGGACACTGCATCCAGGCCGCGATTTGTGAAAGATGCTGCGGGGAGAAATCTGGCTGTGACAAAGAACGCAAACGGTATGGCTGGACATCCGGAAGGTCGTGCCGAGGTACTGGCGTCGCTTGTTGCTGAAAAACTCGGGCGTGACACACCGCGAAGTCGTTTATCAAACTTTACAATTGAACTTCAAGGCAGCGCACAACGCCTGGTCATCAGCGAACTGATGCCACATGGCATTGAACTCAAAGATCTCAATCCAACCACTGCCCAACTGCTGGCACGTAAAAAAGCGATTACCGAAGACTTCGTATTCGCCATGTTCCTGGGAGATGGCGATCGACATTTTGGGAATCTACGCATCACTCCGGATGAGCGATTGATCGGATTCGATTATGGTTTGGCTGACATCCTGCCAACACATCCTTATCGGCAAGAGAAAATTCTTAAAACCGTCAGCCCGATGTATGAAGAAGCCAAACGCAAGCTTGATGTCTTGATCAACACGCCGGGCACTCCGCAATCTCAGATCGATCAAGTCCGACGCGAGTTGTCATCGTTGCAAGTACGAACCTTGTATTTTAATCTCGAACGCCCAATGAAAATTCCAAGTCCAACCGATCCTGATTTTACAGCTTTCGTTGAACAAACCATGAACATGCACATGACATGGGGTTCGCGGCAGTGGACCGATCATGAACTGTTTGTACGTTCCATGACCTATGAAGATTTTCTGCCACACATCCAGCGACTGGAAGAAGCGATGCAGAAGCCCGGTGTACTCGATGGGATCGTGAACCAGGCCATGCAAGGCCATCCTGATATCGAGTACACCCGCGAGTTACTCCGCAAGCGTCTTGAGATCATGCGTGAGGTCTTCAGAGCACGTTATCCCTCTCGCATGAGTATGAACACAGAGCCTGTTTTTCGGCTCATCCCCGGGTCTTATCAATCAATTCCAAGGAGGATGGCCGCATGAGGTCGACCCTACTTTTTCTCTTTGTCTTTGCTTTGTTTGTCACAACTCCCACTGTCTCTGCGGCAGATCTAGAGCCGTCTACGCAGATGGTATATGGTCGGTACACCCCGACCCAAATCACCCAAGCCAGACTCCGCAAATTATTCAAAGCCCTGTCAGAATATCGCAAGACATTCGATGCCATGCCAAAGTCCGTAACCGAACTGCTTGATCTTGGGTACATCACGAATCAATCGGATCTGGTCGACGCACGTCATCCGATTCTCATCCAAAGCATTAATGACGAAGGCCCTGTGGATCGTGTGGATCGCTTCCGAATCGTACAGACATGGCGTGAGGGGGCCGTTGCCACAACCGATTTGCCCCATCAAGGGAATTGGATCATTCTCAATCATGATGGATCGATCGACATTCGACCTGTTGCCTCGCAATGGCTCGGTCGATACACCCCCAAAAAAGTCAGTGATACCGAACTGGAAAATTTCCTTTCACATCCTGCAAGTCGACTTGGCGTGGTGGCTTCATCCGCTTCAACCGACACAGGACGCAAAGGACTTGGTGTGGACCGAATCATCCCGGGGTTTTCACGTAACCGCATCGATTATCGCTACGATTCTGATCTCATTCCCGGCGATCTGATTCTCTCGGTAAATGGAAAGCATTTCGACACACTTGAAGAATATGCATCTGAAGCAAAAGCCAATCCACCCGCGACATTCTCTGCATGGGAACGCCCTATTCTGGAAATTATTCGGCAAGGCAAAATCCAAACGGTCTGTGCATTAAACACCAACGAACATTTCCCATACTTGCAAACAAGCAAGGCTGTATACCAACTTGCCAGAATCTGTATGAGTCAAGTGGGACCGGGCGCGATCAACATCAACACTGAAAAAAACGACACCGCAGGACGCAGAATCAAAAAAGCAACAACGGATCATACAAGTCAATATCTACATCCGGGCGATATACTTCTTCGCATCGATGATCAACCTGTCCCCCAATACCTCCCCAGCTTCTATCCCAAGCCAGCGGGTAGCCAGATTCAACTCACCATCGAACGTAACGGCAATATCCTGCAAATCCCATTCCCACTGGATCAAACCAATGCATACACTCGCTCGAAAATTCTCGATTCCATCCAGATGGGTTTGCTCGATCTGGACGCTGTACGCAAACGAAGAACGCAAAACCCTGAACATGTGGGGATCAATCTATGGCTGATGGGGTTGCATCAGACACATGGACCTGAAATAGCTACTCAGGAAGCCAAACGTCTATATGAATCAGACAATATGTTTAAATTCCGTCGATTCAAAGCCTGGGTAGGCCAACTCCAGCGATCTCAAAAGTATCAACAAACCATCGAACTCATCGATCAAGAATTGAAAAAATTTACACATCACGATCATCTGGCCGAATGTATGTTACTCAAAGCCAAAACACTTACGCTCTGGGGGAGAATTGATGATGCAGTTCGCTATGCTAAAACAATCCCAATCGCTGACGAACGATACAAGCAAACAGCCTTTGGTATTTCAGGATTCCTGATGAAAGCTGGCTATCCCATAGCGGTTCTGGACATTGGACAAGTATACTTGCATGCGAAGCCTGACGACGAAAACCTCAAAGCAGGCGTTGAAATTTTAAAGGAACATATTCAACGTTTAGACAATGCCATGCAAAACTGATGATGGCAGGTTGGCAATCAATGCGATGCCACGATATCAGTTGCACATTCAGATACATCCTCGAAATCTTCAATCAAACCCATGATCAGTTGCCACTCTTATCACTTATTACTGTCCATAAAATCGAGGATATTGTAAATTCTGATCGAAAATGGAAGTGTTAATTCGTAGAAGTGTTGAAACGCTCTTTTGGTAAACCAGCAGGTTGGTCCGGCAGCATCCATTCCAACTCAGCGGGACTACAACAAATTCTGGAAGTCGTGACATACCCCCTCGTTGACCGGATACGTCACGCCGATGTACGTATCTTAATTTTTCAAACGGCAGTTCGTGCCGACGTTACCTACTATCTCCAGCGGAACCTCATCTTTGTGATCTGTCGCAAAGGAACTTTGCATCACGAAAATCTGATGATGATTAGACAGACAGCCTGTACGAAACGCAACCTTGCGTATAGCCCAGGAGGATGGAGATCAATAAAACCACAATCGAGATAACAACCAACAGTTCGATTCAAGTAAAACCCTTTTGATTGTTTTGAGTCATATGCATTTCGTTTCAACCATGATATAAATTGACAGGTAAAATTAAATAATATTTTATTCCAATTTTTTTGAACCGACCTACGATATGAAGGTGGCCCAAGTGGCTTGACTGCTGACTTCATATTCATTTCGAGGATATAAGGCGTCTTTTTTTACCACGATTGCAAAAGAAGCTGGCGCCTCAACTGCCACGGTGTCGCTGGTCGCCAACAACAAAGGCAAGATCTCTGAAGCGACGCGAAAGCGTGTTAAAAGTCTGCTGGATCACTATCAGTTTCAGCCCCGCTCATCTCAACCGGGCAAGTCCAAGACAACAGCCAAAACACAAGCAAGCAAGATAGGGACGATCTGTGTCGCCCGCCCGTAGTTAACGTCGGATCAAGACTGCGAGCCTGCGGGTGTCTACCGTTTCTGCTCACAGGCTTTGCAAGAAAAGATCCTCAAACGCAAAGACAACTTCTGCTTTGTCACCGGCGATCTCTTTGCCAAGAACAATCTGATTTTTTCAGCATGGCATCAAGGATGAACTTTCCCAGGGCCTCATTCTCATGGGTGTCGAAGATGAAGACAGCTATGTGGACGCGGCACTTTGCAGTCGCATCCCACTGGTGCTTTTGAATCGTCGGTCGTAACACGGCGAATTCAGTACCGTTGGCTAGGACAACTTCGGTGGCGGTCGTCTCATTGCCAAGCATCTCATCGAACTGGGGCACAAACACATCGACATCATTGCCCCAAAAAGCAGTTCTTAAATTTCACAATACACCGAAACACGGTAGGTAGGTAGGTAGGTAAGCAGGGAGGTTTTGAATTTGAACTCGGCCCCCTTGATCTCAAACCAGCGTTCAACTATGAACTGGCATCCCATCGGTCAAGGGGAAGTTTGGACGACCACCGCTCCCTGGTTTGAAGGGGTGCATACCGACTCTCTTGGGTTATGCGCGCAATTGTGGGATTACCTGATCAGCCAAGTCCAACCGGTTCAAGTCGAAGGCTTACCTGCAGAATGGGCACGGCTAACACTGATGATGCAACGCATGTCCTCATCGTCAATCATGACCCGATTCTCTGGCTAGGTCATGTCAAAGTCATTACTGAAATCGCATCAGCAACAAGTCTGTTGAACAAACAACCAATGCTAATGGTTAACAACCGAATCACATGAACCATCGCGGCATATGATCTGGCCATCATCAAGAATCAATGATTCACCGATGGGGAAGTGGCGACTACTTTTTTGAATGACTCTTAGCCTGCCTAATGCACACAAGATAACCTGCTGAATCGAGAAGGCGATCATTTCAATATCCATTTTTATTTATTTGGATAAGCAACCAACTTGATCTTACCGAACCCTGCAGGATCTTTACCATCCAGAATACCGTTAAAAATGCGAAGTGCACGGCGTGGAACCTTAGTGTCTTTATCATTAACAACCATGCTAAAACCAATTTCAGTTCCGGATTCAGGGCATGCATCCAACCCCAAAATCTTCCAGGGAAACTGACAAACATAGGATGTTATTCTGGACTTTGAATCGCGTGTAATGTGAACTTGACGCATCAGGGTTTCATGAAGTCCCTGTCTTAATCCCGGCACATATGCACGCCAACACCACACCACAGGTGCGTTCTCTGTTGGCAATGCCAGACCAAACTCCGAGATACGATGTCCATTCAATCCGTTGCCGACATTGTTGGGTTGCCATGGTTTTTCAGCATCGACATCAAAGGCAACTTGAATTGAATCTTCCTTCCATATCGCATCCTCAAGTAAATTTGCAACATGTTCATCGTCATGAACATCAACCTGTAAATGCAAGCCATCAGGCGTTGCTAACATCTTTAACGATGCTGAACAATCCGTCGTAGCAATCGATCCGGGCCATGGCCCCCAATCTGATAGGTCAACCGCTTTAACTTGCTGCCAGTTTACTTCGGTGGATGAGCTGTTAATCATCAAACACTGGACGAATGTCACATCAATTGGTTCAGACACCTGCCAGCGAATTGGTGAATCAATGGCCAATTCGACTGTTCCTTGATAGCGTTTACCCAATTCAATGAAATGCAACGCAACAGCGTGCTGACTCGTCTGCCCTGCTTTGAGTTCGATTGTTTGTGCGGGTAAATCAAGACCGGGCACATTGAATGTCAATCTGGCATCAACAGCTTGAGATGCCAGAGAAACAATATTGATTTCAATCTCTGGCAATAATTGATCGGATTTCCCTTGTGAAGATTCAACCGTCATACTCACTGGGCCACATACCGTTACAGGTTGGTTGATCCATGATTGCTTGTTGCGGATAAGTAATTGATATTCACCGAGCGGAGCTGTTTCAGAAATGACCAACTTCGAACCGACAGTCTTGATTGGAGCAGGCAACATGCAGCCATCGAATTCGATCGGCAAAATGCTGCCGGGCATCAGCCGTTTGGACTCGTGTGAAACCATGTTTGTCAAGGGGTTTTCAGAAAAAACAAGATAGATTGGGCTTGGTGACAGGGTGACGCTGTGACTGTTCACGGGTACATTACGACCGCACATGTCAACCATTTGCAATGGTTGATGCGGTAATTGCAATGTCGATTCACCTGCGGTATCCCAGGCAGCAACGAGATATTGATCCTGTCGTTTAAATCCCACCCAGTTGACGGATGGCGAGAGTTTAAGCCACTGCCCACCGTCTCGAATGGTACTCATCTGCTTGAGCAAAGTCGTAAATGCAGAATAGGTTGGCGTGGGTGTGTAGTCAGCATGCACCATGGCATAGCTTGTGCCTTTGCCGGCCTTGGCGTAGCGTCCGCAGAAGTAGACCAGACCATCAATATCCAACGCCGTAGTGAGAATCAGCGAACGTGCACAGTAACGTGCCTTGGTTATTTCATCGACAGGTGTTTGCCAATCACCGGGTGGTGTGGTCCAACCGAACTCGGTCAGATAGATGGGCATGTCATCTTTGCCGGTGCTTTGCATGTACTGTTTGAGCTCGGTAATGCGTTGGATAAAATCGCCCTCAGGTGCGGTGCCGTTGACGTAGGCATGAATCACCAGGCAATCCAAGCCATCGAGAATCCCCATCTGGGCATACTCTTTAAAATCGTCCATGCGAATCGAGTAAAAGCCCGGGCCGCCGATCACAGCTTCAGGTCTTGCACGTCGCACGGCACGTGTAAAAGTCTGCACATAACGAACCAACTCCTGTTTGGTCCCACGCCAATGCGCATCAGGCTCGTTGTACACCGTCACCACATCAGGTAACGGGTTGCATGCTTTGGCCCAAGTTTCGATGGTTTTCTCAAACAAGCCCCAATCACGCGGAGGATACAGGCCATGATCATGCTTGACATGTGGGGGCTCAAGCCATGTGGGTAAAGTGCCGTTCATGGCCCAGAGTCTGAACATTTTGCTTGGCCAACCACTGTTACCTGACACTTGTGGTTGCCCCGCTGCGTCCAGCGTCATGTGATTGATTTTCCAGAACCCCCAATCCATTCGCGCACCGGTCTTGACGGCCCAGTCTTCTGAGCCATGCACACGCATCACCCCATAACGCGATTTCTGACGCACGGATTCATCAAGCTGCAGACCGATGACTGCAGCACGGGTCTGTGTTTGAATCTGCTGGCCGTCCTGATAAGACGCATCAACGGAGATCTGGTAATACCCCAACGTCGGAAGATCAATCTCCAGATTGTTCATCCCCGGCTGGATATGTTTTTCATCAATGAGTTGATCCAACTCATCATGCAACTGCACCCGTCCTGCAAGCAACTGATCTGGATATGCAGGCTTGATGCTCAACCTGCCTTGCGTGTCATGAAAGACATGGCCGAGTTGTTCGGACTGTATCAAGTGATTGACCGTGTACTGCTGGGACACGGTCAATTGATCAATCACAATTTTGCCTTTACCTGTTGGACTGCTGACCCGGAAGCATAATCTGGCTTGCGTTGTCGCATCTGGCAGATGACCACTTTCACTTTCTTTCGTCCACTCTTCCCACGCGTGACGTTGCATCAGGTGAATAATCGTATCAAACGTGCGATGAGGCGATACGGCTTTGAGCCAATGATTCCCTGCCATCGCACGGACTTCAAAGGCGTCATCGGTCATGTCATGAGCCTTGGCATGGAGTGTGACACCTAACTGTCGACCCGTGGCAAAAGAAGGTGCCTCTCCGACCTGAATCTCCGGGCCGTAAATGATGACGGGTTGCCTGATGGGTTTATCGAATGTCAGAACCATTGCAGGTTTGTTTTTTTTGCCAGCCTTCGAGTCGATTACCAATCTAACCCCATCGGGTATTTCCCATTGCGCCAGGGCGTCTTGATCCATCTTCATGTCATAATGGATCGTCTGCCGTGATTGCGTTTGGGGTGTCTGCCCAATGACATCGAACTGTTGGAAAGTGACAACAGATTTCCCAGCAGGCGCTGGACCTGGACTGATGGTCTGCACGCGGACCATCAAGTTCGTGTCATTTGCAAACGTGACTTTCGATTCCCATTTGAATGTCTGGGGGAAATCACCATGCCCCCCGGGCGAATTGAGTTCCAATGACTTGAGAACTTCTGATTGCCTACCAGCATCGGAGATCAAGATGATTTGTAATCTGCAATGCCCTGCTGTCTTAGAAGTGACGGTAGCTTTACCCGCAATCACAACACGACAGGTTCCGGCATCTGCGGGTGTAAATACGATCACACTGGCTGGGCTTTCCGAGGGACCGTTTTGAGCCTTGGCAGCCAATGTCTTTTCAAGGTAGTAAAAATGTGGATCTGACTTGGCAAGACGATCGCGCCAGACGAAGTTGTAGTTCCATGCTTTGCCTTGCTTCATCAAGTCATAAGGATCGGTCGGTGATGGGTTGTTCTTGTTCTGAATCCCAAGTGTCCAGGTCGCTCCATCGCGTGAAAGCGGGTTACCACTCTGCCAAGTCCAATTGTTTGCATCTTTGCTCCATACATTGGGGGCATGACCATTAATGGCTGGCAGGGACCAACAGAACTCTTTAGTTGTCTGAGCCAACAATGTCGGACACAGCAGCAGCAACAGTGCATGTAATAGACACCAATTCAAACGCATGATGATTCAATCCAATCTAGCTAAACGATAAGCGGTCACCTTGCAGCGCGTGTTTAAGGCTTGTTTTACAGGTCAAATGTGAATCCAGATCAATCTCTTACTTGAGCACCCAGTTAAATCCGCCATAACCATAGGACACACCATTGCGGTACTCCCAGTGGTAAACCGAAGTGGGTTGCTTGATCCACGTGTTCGTTTTGAGTTCCACATGTCCATCACCAAAATTGATATTGGCACCATATTCACCGGAAGCAAGGTGGCGTGTCTGGGCATATTTCTCATACAGGAACGGATAATCATGCCAGATGGCGCCCCAACCTCTATTGCCATCAATGAACATCAACATCTTGCCGGGTTCCAGTAAATCAGTCATCTTGAATCGGCCATGTTCATCAAGCCATGGTGTTCCAGCCCCACCATATCCCGGTGACATGTAACTGGTAATCGGATAAGAGAAATTGGCGTTCTGATCGTATCCCACGGTCACGGTTGGATCGGTTTCAGATGGACATCGATCCACTTCCAAACTGATCTGCATTTTCTTAAACTCATCACGCCAGAGATTGGGCAGCACCCATTCGTGATGATCCGCACTCCATGCAGCAGAGCCAACACCGATCTGCCTGAGATTGGCTGCACAGGCTATCCGGCGAGCAGAGCGTCGAGCCCCTGCCAAAGCTGGTAACAGAATGGCGATCAACAAAGCAATAATCGAAATGACGACAAGTAATTCGATCAAAGTAAAAGCAGCGATCTTCTGGGACTGTTTATCCATTTCGTGCTCCCGTATGGTTCCTTTGTATCACCAGTTAAGTCTGACTGAATGCATCAGGACAGATCTGATCATTGATGACATGCACTTGTTGATTCACGCTCGATGAGCTGGGGCTTAAGCTGAATATATTGGGGTCGGTCAGGCTTGCTTTTGCCGTTAATCGACGCAAACATCATGGCAACAGCCTGTTGTCCGACAGCTTCGGAGTCCTGGCGTAAAGTGGTCAACGACGGAGCGAGCATGTCAGCCAAACGCAGATCCGCAAACCCGATGATGGATAAATCGTTGGGGATTAACAGTCCCATGTGATAGGCAGCTTTATAGACATAGGTTGCCAAAATATCCGAAGCCGCAAAAATCGCTGTCGGGCGAGGAGTGCTTTGTAACAAAGCCTGAGCCTGCTCAATCGCATCGTCAAATACCTTGTTCTCCTGAAGATGATAAATCACATCCGCTTGGCAGATGACTTGTTCAAATCCTTCGCGTCGCAAACGTCCCGTACTGGCATAGCTTGGACCAGCCAGATGCCCGACGCAACGATGTCCCAACTTCAACAAGTATTCAGCAGCCATACGACCACCTGCCAGATCATCTGTCCCCACAAAATCTGCCTGTGTCTTGGGCATCTGTCGGTCGACACAAATCACGGGCAACTGATGTTTGCGTGCTTCACCAAAAACAGCCTCAGGTGTTTCATCTTCGATCGGGCAGATGATGATGCCATCAACACGCTGCTCCACCAAACGATGAATTAAATCCAGCTCATTAGTCGGCCCCTGAAATGCATCGCTGAGTTCTCGCCCGGTCACTACGATCGGCAGATAGTCGTTAGCCAGCAACGCCTCTTCAATCCCGGCTAGTACGCCTGCGTGATACTCCGATTTGGGATCAATCATCACTCCCACTGTCTGGGTCTTACCTGATTGCAGCGCATGCACCAGGCGATTGGGCCTCGTAATTGAGTTTCTCGGCCACTTTCATGACCCGATCACGTGTTTTCTGCGAGACCTGCTGCTTCTTGGCAAGCACCCTTGAGACCGTGGCAATAGACACCGAGGCTTCCTCAGCGATCCGTTTGAGTTGAATCATTTTGGTTGTGGTCATCGTCAATCCATTACTTGCAAATATTTGCTGCAAATATTTACAGGATATTATGCAGCCATTTCAAAAAAATCAATCTGCAAGCATAAACAAATGAACACCGCGATCTTCACAATTACCATAAATCAATTTAAAAAAACTGCTTACATCTATTTTGTGCAGCAAAATATGAAGATTGACAATCCATCCGATTGACACATGACTAACAATAAATACCAGGAAAACTACCAGTTCAACGGAAACGAGCAAAATCAATGTGCAGACTCTGAGTATAAATCCACATATCCTCCGAATAGCGTAAACTAATATTGTTGCTGTGATGTACGTTGCAACCCAATGTCATCTCAAATTACGAGAACAATCAAATCCGAATATCAAGGGAAAAGGTTTTGTAACACAGCAACCAGTCAAGTCGTTTCAACACATCCAGGACGAACCCGTCAAACAACCACATGACAGATTTATGTGATACGCCCAATTTTATTTATATATACATCACGTTCTGAGACTGTAAACGATTCAGGTCCTTGTCAAGTCATTCGAAATTCATGAACTCCTCAATGCCCAGCCCCATCCGATGCTGATTGCCGAGATTGTGGAGCATCTGGCATCAACAAACCCACCGCAGTGAGATTACTTCAAAGTCTTGTCGAACTGCCCCGCCCACTTTGTAGTCCGGCACGCGGTTCGATTATCACAAGACTGTATCCCCATGCATACGGTGTCACCTGCAATACCGAAGACACTGGTTGCTGTGCGCAGGAACTCAATGACTCGCCTGCACTGTTACCACACGTACTGAAGTAGGCAGGCTACCGCTGCCTTCGGACTTTGGCTATGAGGGATACGATTTTCCGGGGCTTGGTGGCATCGGCACGCAATATCCACTCTACCGGGATTACCTTAAACAACATAGCCTGGAATATCATGTCCAACGACAGAATGATATGACCACGTTGCACTACGGTGTCTGCAATCTCGTCGAAAACCACGACGTCCCGGTATTCATTACCGCCCACGTCATCGAGATGATCCAAACGTTAACCCATGACAACCAACCGTTTTTTATTCAGAAAAATTTCTGGGAACCGCATCAACTTTACTTTGTTTCACAAGCGGTACTGAATCAATATGCTGATGTCCCCATCGCCACTTGGCCCAATTATGACGTCCTCAAACCGTTTGTCCGGCCCACATGTCCAAGGCATTCTCCCCAATCAGAGCGAAAAAACATAGGATGACCAACTCCCAGAAATCGTACCACCTTTATGTTCGTGTGCCGGTGGTGCGATGGGGGTGGTGGCGAAGCGGAACTCGGCTCAACAACCAGCCATGTTTCCGGGGCTGGCGGATAGTCGTTCAACGCAGCCGTTACGGTTGTGATGTTAATCTACAGGGATCATAATCGCCGAACACCGCTACAATCCGTGTGTATCCTGTATTTCAGGTTCACTTACCGGCTTAATGAGCGTTCGGAATTCGCAGGGCTGATTTGCATTCTGAGAGTCAATGACAGCCAGGCAGTTTTCAAGCAAATGTCTGCTGTCAAAACCCATACGATGTACGGGGAAAGCACTGACGGCCGGCATGGGAAAATTACTATATGCCACGATATCCAGATCATCTTTCACACGCAATCCGGCATCCATGATTGCCAGAGTAACGTGTTCCACCAAATTGTCATCGAGAATAATGATGCCATCGGGGCGTTGCTGCTGCTTGGGATTCATCAGCAGTTCAATAAGGTTTCCTGTCATGGCCTTGTGTGATTCGTGCAGCATCTGTATCCATGCGTTACACGTTTGGGCTCCCTGCAGCGAGACGGCCTCTTTGAACATGCTGACATGGCCTGGTGTCATGCGTGCCATAATCAATGCCAGCTTGGATCGCCCTGAGTCAACAAGGTGACGCACAGCTTTTTCAATCAGTGCCTGGTAGTCCATCCAGATGGCCGGAATATTGTTTGACGATTGGCTGGCGATCATCACACGGGAAACCCCAGGCATCTGGATGATCGGGGTTTGATTCAAGCGGTAAGGCGACATCACAAAAATCAATCCAGCCAACCGGTGTGTGTTGATCTGCTTGAGCAGTTCGCTGTAATCCTTCTCGTCCGTCCGATCATGAAGATTAAACAATGCCCAATCGATATGTGGCATTTTCTGTTGAATCTGTTCTGCGGCATTGGCAAAAGCCTCATAAAACCGGGATTGCCCATGAGTACCCTCACCATGGAGAGGAAAAATCAACGCATAGCGATGCAGATGTGGAGGTGCTTCCACAACGAAAGTCCCCCGACGTCCATCCGTACGGATAAACCCTTCGCGACGTAAAGCATCAAATGCCTGCTGAATCGTAAACCAACTGACACCCAGGCGTTCTTCAAGTTCCACACGGGTCGGCATCCGGTCACCAGCCGCAAACACCCCTTGAACAATCTCACCTCGCAGCGTGGTCAATAATTCCTGCTGCTTGGTGGCGCGGAGTTTTGAAGGCTTGTTATCCATGGACCGCCTTGTATGGTCTGTGATTCGGTGACGCGTATACGGTAACATCAATTTCTCACATTATACACCATGGCACAATTCAATGATTCCCTCACGGGCACGAATGGAAGTGTTGACTTCAGGGTCCGCTGCTGCTCGTTGCAAAGTCGATCGGGTGGTCTCAGAACCGATCCGATTCAATGCCAAAGCCGCCACACTGTGCACGGTGTAAAAATCACGACTTCGATCAAGGATTTGAGCAATGATCGCTGCAGACTGCGAATCATTCAGACGGCCCAAAGCAACAATTAACGCCAGCTTCAAACGCCAACGCTTGGCACTGCCAATACAGTTGCCATCCTGGTCTTCAGCGTAAAGTTCATCCAACGGAATCTGTTCTTCTTCATGGAGCAATTCACGTAAGAGTGGAGCATACTCGCCAAGCTTCAAACGCCCGATCCGCTCGACAGCAGCATAAACGACCGGCCAGTGATCACTGTGGAGTACGATATTTAACCAGGCATCGTCCTGCTGCTCATGCATCGCGCTGATGATGGGTAACAGGCAGGCATTCGCGGAGTCCAGCCATGCTGAAGCGGTCGCATCATTTTCATGATGCTGATCAAAGTCGATGGACGCGAGTTTGTCATCCACATCCCACTGGGGCATTGCAGTTTGATCCTGATGTGAATCATTGAACACCTGCAATTCCAGTTCATCCATTGTTCCATCATTACTCGACCAGAAGCATTTATTGGCTTGCAGGTCCAGTTCAATATGATGAACTTTATCTCCGGCATAAATCACCCAACGATGGGTATCACGCCCCGAAACCCGAAGATCATTGATATCCACACCGATAGCGGTCACAAAATTTGCTGTCGGTCCATTCGATGAAAGTGCCATGCGTTTGGAGGCACCTTCCTGTGTTTTGGGAAACCCCGGGACATCGTGTATTTGAACGTCTGCCACACTCTCCCATGCCAGCAAGACACGATGGTCATTTGGCAGGTTCATACTCAGACCTGCATTGCCTTTCAGAGATGCAGATGGCCTCAGATACGCTTGCCAAGTCCAGCGATGCGATGTTTGAGCAGCCAGTTCATCGACGACCAGGCCGATCCCGTAGCGAGTATTCCAGATGGAGATGCGTTGGGCTTTGGTCAGATCAAATGCAGGTTGATAGAACGGAGTCACATCTGCGCAGACAGCCTGCAAAACATCGCTACGCCCATACCATAGCGCGTTGCCTTCAACTGATCTTCCAGGCCAATAGGCTTTGATGTCATCGACGACAATCGCATTGGCTGCACCGAGCATGCCGCAGGATTGTGACTGGACGAATCGTGTGAGATTGCGATCCGAGCCTGGCGTGGCATAGTTTGCCAGGCGTCGACGTGCATCGTCACTTAAGGTGCTCATCGCCTGTTGCGGGTCAAATCCGAAAGGGTCTTGGCCAACCGCTGGCACACCATCCTGAAAAACTGGTTCACCATCGACTTCAAGAATCAGATGATTGGGATTCACCTGCATGCGCCCCACTGCCGTAAAAGACTCGGCGCATCGATCCCAGACCTGTACCAGGCGCGTGCGTCGGCTGGCATCCTCCAAAGCGGCACCCGTTCGGGGCAGACACCAACCTGTCAACGCTGCTGGTTCTCCAGTATCCTGCCATTGATTCATGGAAGCAGGCCACCAGATCAGTGTCCACATTGGATTGTCATGTCCCCACGCCATCATCCCCGGTTTGTTCCCCAATCCCAGGCGATGGATCATGCCCAGTAAATGGTTTCGTTGATTCTCCTGTTCCTCCAACCCAGCAAGATAAGCCAGTGGCGCACCATTGATCGCCTGACTCCAGCCATAATGGTCCCATGGCAGCATTTGACCAGTCGGCCCGATGAGCTTGCGTTCAATATCGATCAACTGTTTAAACGTTGAGCCATTGGGTTGAAAACCTTTTGGATTCTGAGGCAGATTGAACGTTTCAAATAGCTGGTGCAACAAGCAGAACAACGGTGTATTCACGTGCGAGGTATAAGTTGAACCTTCACCGGCATAACCATCACGTGGAAAAAGTCCAAGGAGCCTTGGCAGCCGTTGCAAGCCATAGGCAAAAAGAAATCGACCGGTCGCATGTCCGGTGAGTTTGTGTCCAAACAGGTATCCGACCACGGTACAGTAAAGCGTCATGGAAAGATTCTGGTTATCTGCTGAAGGGACGCGTGAAGCCAGAGTCGGGTAAGCATACTTAAAAGCGATCCCAAGGTGAACCTCGGCTGCGAGTTGTAGATCCTCTTGTGAAAACGCTTGTCTGTGATGTAACCAATCAACAAAGACCGCCTGGCGTATACTCGCTCCGCAGGCACACCATGTATGCTTCTGCAGTCCATGCCCCTGATCGCTGGCAAGCAGTTGCGTCCACTTTTCACGCAGTTGATCTTTGGCTTCGGACATATCCTTGCCAGTCAGCGCGGCCAAGAATGGGAGCATTTTCTGACGCGCCTCAGGATCATCACGTAACATATTTTGATAGTCCTGCCATAAATCCTTCAACGGACCAGTGGCAGTCTCAAGCTTGTTGAGCAGCGCCTGTGGATCACCTAAAAACAAGGGATATTGGTCTGCCTGCTGCAGCATCTTTGAAGTCAGTTCAATTGATTGATCGGATAACTTATTACTTATTACAATCATGGTTTTATTCCGGCATTAAACTCTGCATGCCTGCATCGTAGATCATCTGAATTTCACTGGTATCGAGTATGCGGTTATAAACCCGCACATCATCGACTTTGCCTTCCAACTTCCGTGCAGTCCCTTGTATTTTCACAAAACCCACCAGGAATTTAGACTCGGGGAGTGCCATGGTGACCGATCCCTGCAGGTCCATGACACACTGTCCGTCGAGGTAGACTTGCAATCGATCCGTATCGACCACTTCGACAAGATGATGCCACTGATCGACACTGACATTGGCCTGGGTGTTTTGCACGGCATAGTACCCCACGGCCGAACTCCAGAGCTGGTAGTTCGCGACCCAGATACTTCGACTATGGGATGCATGCTTATTGAGCCTGATCAGTCCCGCTTCAGAACCCATCGTCTTAAACCACATACTGGCCGTGTATGGGGTGTCGGCAAGGTCGGCGGTGATGGCACTCTGTTGGATATAGTTCTGTACACCATTAAGTACAATCGATTTGCCATGGACGGCATCATCGCTCAAAGTCGTCACTGGCCCAATGATTTTGCCGTCCTGCCCCGTACCGGATACATCAGGGACATCCAGACCATTGACCTGATCAAAATCCCAGTGCAATACCAAACCGACACTTGAAATGGCTTCGTCATCAATCAGTTCAATGCTCGCAACGGACTCATCAGGCATCGCGGTCCATTGCCCATCGAGTACGGGAGTAATCTGAATGTTGCGTGTCCCATTGAGCTGTTGATTATTGACAGCTTGAATCGTCATACTCTGAGATTGCGTCTGACCTGCGGGAATCACCAACTGTGGAATAAAGCCTTGAATATCGCCAGGATCGACGCCCAGCAATTGCATGTCCAGAGTCAGATTATAAGCCAGAGGCGACGGTATGGTGGCGTAGCATGTGGCCGTATCCTGCTGACCTTCATGCAACGGGCCACCGGTTGTCACCATGGTGATCTGTGGCAGGTCCGTGGGGTTGGTGGGTTTGTACAGGGACATGGGAATCCGCTGGCGTTCGAGAGTCGGTGACTCCCAGATTAAGCTGAATTCCGCAGGGTTGGCACCCCAGAATCCATATTCCACGGTGATCTGATAACGTGCCCCGGCTTGAAGCATCAGCGGGTCACTGTCAGGACGACGTGCCACTGGCGGATTCGTTGCCGCATCAGGATACCAACGTTCCAGGATCCGGCGCCCATTGAGCCAGATACGTACGCCACCATGAATGTCATCCCACCTTTCGCCTTTGGTTGTCCCGATTTGTGATTCATTGATAATCGAAAAAGTAAACGGCTCTGAAAGAGGAGCAACCAGCGTTCCCGTCCACCGGACACCAAAGGGCTCATCCCGTGCAAGGCCGGGCACCACATTGTCATAATCCCAATTGCCGTTGGCAGCCTTATCATTTCGAACGGAGTACCAAAGTTGTTCGTCGGTACGTTGAAGCACTGATGTACCTTGAAGGTCGTAATTGTCAAAATATTCTGCGTGTAATCCCGTACCATCATTCGCAGCAGATGGCGGTGTTTGTGACAGGGCAACCGATCCGGATTGACGGGTCCAATTCTGCCAGCCGGTGATACGGTAAACCGGCGTGTTATGATTGCCCATGGCATACCAGATCACTTCGTTGTTGTTGATCTGAGCAATGGTCCCGATGGTCAAAACATCATAAGGCACCACGGCATCTTTCAGGGTCACCGGATCACGCCACCAACAGTAAAGTCGCCCGGGCAGACCATCATTAGCGCGGCGGTCAAAGAATGAGCCGGCATAAAGGCCATCCTGAGTATATGCCACCGCAGGTCGCACCACGCGATCGCCAAAAATAATACAGTCGTTTGCGCCACCGAGTGTGACCTTGCCCATGATGTCATACAGATCATGGAACGCAGCAACGGGTTGCGGTTCGTAAATTGTGGTGTTGGGATTCTGGACCGCATGTTTACCGACAACCCACGCAAGCGAACCATCGGCATGGCGCTTAACCAGACGACTGGCACCGGCAGTGAGTGTGGGCCAACCTTCTGCGGGACGATCATATTGCGGGGAACTCTGACCTTCATAGCTCTGGTAAATCGAACCGTCCGTGTCACGGAACATCCCGCGCGACTTCCAGCCTTCAGGTCGATCCGCGGTAGCGATGTCCCAACCGATGACCTCGGTGATCTGTGCCGGATCCCAGAATGGGATATTCGAAAGCAAGTTGGAATTGTCATTGGGCATGATGAGATAGCCGCTGGGCGTTGAAAGATAAACATTCCAATCCGCATCAAGACTCATCTGCCAGTTATTGAAAATCCAGTTATTCGAATTCGAATCGATGCGTACTTCATCGGCTGTGATCAGGCCATCGACATTGCGGTCTGACCATGCAAAGAGCACATCAAGGGATAGATTCCCAGGCGTCAGGCCATTGGCAATCACAGCCTGCTCCAACACCGCGGGCATGGGGTCGGTTCTGTATTTGTACCAGATACCAGAGGTGGCTACGGGAACGAGTTGGCCAGCAGTTTGATCGACGCGGACAATTCCCCAGTGTTGGCCGGAGTTGCCTGCCAGGAAAAGTGAACCATTGCGCCGCTTGGTCTGCCAGCGTATGTTGTAACGTCCAGTGTTGGGGAAGAGGCCGTCATGGTTGGTGTGTGCATAGTTTTCCAGGACGTCCCACTGCCCTGTGGTCAGGTTAAAGTTTGCCAACGTCTTGGGGGTGAAAGCTGACCAATAAAAGAGTTTGGTAGGGTCAGCCGGATCAGGGCTGGCATAGTTGAAGAATTTGAGCGCGCCATACCATGTGCGGGCGTGTTGTCCCTGGGCATTGATACGGACGGTGCGTCGCAATGCTTCGTCACCGCCTTCCTGAATGATCATGCCCCCCTGCCCGTCATCCGCAACATCATTGATATTATGAAAGTCGGTTTTGACAAATGTCCCGCCGAGTCTGCCGCCTGCACGCCCATAGGTTTGCAGCAATTGTGTGGTGGCAATATCAAAACGTTTGACGACATGACTGCCATCACGTTCAGCGACCAGCAACTGGCTATTGATGGGGACCGCAGCGATCCGCCAAGGTGATTGAAGCGATGTTGCGGGAATGATGGTTTGTGTCGTTCCACTCACATCGATACTGACCACCTGATTCTGGCTGATGACATAAACCGTACCATTGGACATGCCTGCCAGGTCGATGGGTTGTGTCACCGTCACATCAGTGGACGCTGGCGGATTGGTGCCCGAATTGATGTTGTACCAACGCAGCGTATTGTGTGCTGGATAACTGACCACGACATAACTGCCTGCCACGGTCATTTGATATTCGTTGGTAGGTTCGGGCGTGTTGGGATCCCAACGGACGTCAAAATCGGATTGAGCGATGCCTGTTGCCGGATCGATGATCGAAACCGTTGCATTATTACCGTGTGTCGTCAGTTCGTAGAGCATTCCCTGCCCCAAGGCAAGACTTGTGGCGCGGCCGGCGACAAAGCGTTGATCGGCGGTCCATTGCTGTGTGTCACCTACGAGACTCACTGACAGGCTGGAGGGAACATTCTCACCTGAGCCTCCCAGGTAAACCCACTGACCATCGGTCACAACCGAGGTCGGGCCACTGTGATTGCCATACCAATAGTCATAGGAATTGGGGACGGCATTGGTCCCAAGCATGCCGATGTACTCTGCCTGCAAACCCGGTGTCACCAGCAAACGCCAATCATACGATCCCACGGGCATGGGGTTGCCATAGCGATCCAGACCATCCCACTGCACCTGGTAATTGCCAGCCTCTTGTTGCTCCCCGGACAAGAGGGTACGCACCATGGTTCCCTGCTGATCGTAGACAGCTATCGAGACTTGGCCCGGATCATTGAGGGTATACGGAATCGTCACCGGCACCTGGGCATGGGCCATCAGGCTCATCATGGCGAAGCAACAAACTGCGATCACCCAATGGATGCGTTTGATGTGATTCAATGGCATTGGCAAGTCTCCTGTGTGTGATGACGATACAGTCGATAACCCCGGGTCAAGGTTTGAATTTTGCTACGCCCCACTCGTCGGGTTGCAGACGGCTTTCGTTGGGAATGTCATTGGTGACATAAGCAGAAAAGCCCCGGTTATGCCAGTACGCGCGTGCGGCAGCCACAAGGCCGGTGCGGTTGCCGAAGATGTAACCCATATCCATCTGCACCGTCGTGCCGGGTTTGGGCTTCCAATCCAGTAACTGCAAGGGAATCGTGACATAAGCAATAAAGCCATCAGCAACAGATTGGGTCTGAATGTCAATGCCCTGTACCTGATCGATGCGGTCAAATGATTCACTGCCTGTTGGTGAAGTGAAGACTTTTGGCTCGCCGGCAAAACCTGCGAGTTTTGGACGGTAGCGCATGGCAAACGCTTTGCCCTCACGCATGGTGATCAACAGTCGCATATCCCCGGGAGCAGGTTTCTTGCGGTTGGCATCCGCCTGCGAATCCGTGGCAATCTGAAAATCAATGAGATTACCTCCCTTGAAAATCAGTTGTGGTTCACTGATCTGATTTTTCAAAGGTGCATCACTGGTCACATCATAGCGCAGATACAGGTTGTCCTGATCGTATGCAACGCGTGCGGTGAAGTGACGATCCTCATCCACCTTGGCATGGATCGGGCGGGCGCTGTCCAGGGCATCGCGGCCGCGCTCCACGAACAACTGCTTCTCGCCCTTGAGTCCCTGCTGATAGATTTTGTATTCGGTAGCGACCTGCTTGGCCTGTTGGTCTGAGATGAAATATTGCTTTGTTGGCAGACGTTTGACGGTGTCCAAACCAGTCACTTCCCAGACACGTGAATCCTGCCCGCCATGAATGATGAAATAACGGTCTGAGCCTTTGATATTCAACTTGACGAACTGGCCGTTCTGTCCTTCGGGTTGGCCGTTGTTCGCATCCAGGCCACCTAATCGTCCATCTTTGAGAACAGCCGCGACATACACGCCGTCACGGGTAAAGAAATGATTGACGCCGAAGTAAGTCATCATCCCCAGGTAATCGCCCGCTGTCCCCATCATGCCGGTCAAGCCCCACAGACGTCCTGGACCGACAATGGGTTTATTCAGTGCTTTTTGCCACTTGACCAGATTGGGGAACTCCCACTGCAATTGCCCATCGTCTGTCCAACTTGTGAGTTTTTTGCCGGTGGTGTAGATGCTGCCGTTGTGATCCGTCCAGAGAAATGGATGGCCATACTTGGCATAACGGCCGGTTGCCAGAAACGTCGGCTTTAACTGTGCAAAATCGTAGAAGGGTTGGCCGTCACCACTGATTCGCGAGACCGGTAGTTTGTAGCCGGTGTTGAACATGATGCTCAAATCCGGATTGACCCAAGCGATGTTGATACGATCAAATTGATCAGGGACCGGCGTGACTTCCTTGGCCTGCACCCTCTGATCATCGTTGGCATCCTGCCAGAAGTAATAGCCTTGGCTAAAGGTTTTGGGATCACCATCAATGACAGGGATATCCTGTCCCTTGTAACGAGGTGATTGGGTATTGCAGTTCATCAAGCAGGCAAACGGCTTAAACAGATCGCCTTCACGTTTTGCAAGAATCATCTTGGCCTGATAGGTCTTTCCAAACATGTATTGCCTGCCGCTGTCCGCGGTGAAAATCTCCGGCGTTCCGCGATAACCGCTTGGGCTGATGGCTTCGACCATGTTCGTATCTGTCTTGCGCCAGACGGTTGTGGTGGGCTTGACTTGATATGTATCCCAATCGATGTCCCAGAGCACATGGTGCGCCAGTATTTCATCAGGCTTTTTCGGGTCGATATAGCCGTATCCGAAATAGCTGCTGCCCCCGAAAAATTCCTTGAGATTCTCTCCGGTTTGGGTCTCCCAGACGCTGATACGTTTGGGGCCGTCGGTGGTTTCGGCGACCCACAACCTGCCGCGATTGTCTATGTCGATCCCACCGGGCATGTACATACCTTGCGGGTCATAGGCTCCTTTAGCCGGGCGTCCGCCAAGTTTGCCAACCATTCGCAGGAATTGTCCCTGGTCATTGAAAACACTTACCGCCTGGGTTTGTCCCTGATTGGCAACATAAATCAAGCCTTTATTGTCGATAGCCAAACCGGTGGGTTGATCCAGGTGTTGCTCCGTGAGGATACGAATCTTTTCCTGTTGAATACTGACAAGTTTGTTGTCACTGATCACCAGCAATTTCTGATCCGCCAATACAGCCAGATCGTGCGGTGAAGCAACTGCCAGAGTTTTGAGTAGTTCTCCGCTATCAGCATCAAAGACCGCAATCTTGTTCAGTGACGCATAGGACACATAGACGCGACCATCCCGATAAGCCAGTCCAGTGACCTGCGCTTTTTCTGCTGCCTGCTTGTGATTGTCTTGCGATGCGTTCAACTGCAATTGCAACGCCGGCTGTCCATTATCAAAGTTCAAGGGTCTGCCGTCGGCAACCGCAAAAAGACGCACGACATCTTCGCCCATATGAAAACCATGACCACCTGCTGCGAAAAACCGCGAGCCATCGGTAGCCAGATACTTGGCGTTATGTTTACTGCCCCAGAGTTTCTGGCCCTGGAGATCGGTTCGGATAATGCCCCAGCCATATTCCGAGACTTTCCATGCCAGGAGCATCCCATCGGGTAATGCCGCAACCGTGGTTGGTGAGCCATGGTCCCCCCCCCATCCGCCGGTCCCATCATCGGTGGGCCAGGGTGGGTTGCCACTGTTGTGAGCACTGAATCGCCACTGGGTTTTAATCGGATCATGCACCAACATCTGCACGTCATATTGGCCTGCGGGTAACGGCTTACCATGATCATCAAGACCGTCCCATGTTTCGTGGTGATCGCCTGCTTCACGTTGAGCTTGTGCCAGCAGAATGCGTCGAACCCTGCGTTCCTGATCACGCAATTGCACCGTTACTTCACCGGCTTTGGGCAATGTGTAATCGAGTGTCATCAGGTTGGGCATTTGTGTAACCGCTTGGACACTGATCATTTCCTTTGGCAGATTACCCACCGGCGAAAACCACATGGCCCCCCAACAGGATGACTCCTGAAACGGGAAGCCGGGCTTGCTCAACACATCGTTAACCCATGCAGAACTGCCTGCTGTTTCCAGACCATCAGGCTTGCCCCAGAACACACTGACGGTTGTTGCCAACTTGTCCCCCGCATCGGGAACACGCTTAAGTGACAGCGTGGTCCAGGGAATGCGATATTCAAAGGTGTAGCTTTGATTGTCTTGAGCTTTGCGATAGGCCGCCTGAAAATGCGTCCGGGGGATCAGACCCTCTGCATGCAAATCCGAACGGACGGGCTCCTTAAAACCCATGCCATGATACATGGCCATGTTCGGTTCCTGACGATCCGTAAAGTACCACAGGTACATCGTGGCCACCGGGCTGACGGCATCTTCCTTCTTGAATCGACTGTAAGGCAAAGGCTGTGATGCATCGGGGTCAAGACTCAGAAAAATCTGACAGACATCCGCGTTCCAGGCCTTGCGAGGGTCGACCTGCGGATCATGCCGATTCATCATGGGCGAATCGTCACGCACCACCCCGCTGATATACAACGCCTCATCGTCATACATCATGGCAATGCGGGCGCTTTGCCGATCCATCGTCTCCTTGATTACATAGCTGAGAATCTGTCCCGACAAGTCCCAGTCAGAAAGATCGCCATCGACCTTGACAGGTTCAGCAACAGGGGTGACGTAGATTTTCTTATGCTGCCCACGACCGCCCTGCTCTTGAGCCTGGCAGACAGAATAACTGGAACACATGACAAGGAATGCAGCAATACAAATAAGCAACCATTTAGACATGTAAGAAACTCCAGAAAGAAAATAGGCAGAAATAAAACGTGAGAAATGAAAAGGTGGATGAGTCTGTTGACCGGGAAACGACACCAGCGTTGCAGTGAACCAGATTATTAATAATCAACAAGGTACGTACCGAACTGCCAGTTGTAATTATCCACTTCTTTTATAGCGTCAGCCTTAAACCACTGACCGGAGAGATCGCCACGGATCCCGTTCCCCCCCGTGGCAATGCCATTGCTTGTATGCATGGCTGCTGGAGAGGAACCGGGTGTATTGACCACATCTGACAGGAAAACCGTATCAGCGATCTCACGCTCCCTGCCGTAAGTCCACCTTTGCCCAAGTCGCACCGTAGGCTGGCCTTTAATATCAGCGTTATATTTAAAGCTGTAAATAAACGGACGGTATCCCATATACCAGTAACACATCCGGGCTTTAGTAATGTCAACACCCAGCACCCCTGGCAAATCTGCATACAACCACTTGAACTTGGAGTCACTCGTATCCAGTGTGAAGGCTGGGCAATGAGCCACATCGTGTGACTTCACATATTCCTGACTCCATATTTTATGAAATGAATAGGGATAAGAAGGACCACCGGAAAGCACTTGGAAATAACTATTATTACCCTGGAGAATGACATCATTGGCAGTTCCGCCATTCCCATAACCCAATGCAATCGGCATCCAGTCATCATTGTCATGGGTGTACTGAATCGTCCCCAAAGCCATTTGACGCACCCCACTCAGACACCTGATCCGACGTGCTGAATCACGCGCCTTGCTCAGAGTCGGCAATAAGATGCTGATGAGCAACGAGACGATCGAGATTACCACCAATAACTCAATGAGCGTAAATCCTGTACTAAAATCTTTAGAATGGCATTCTGTTCGTTTCACCAAAAGGCTCCTATCCAATATGGTCCGAAATCAGGCCGTCTGAAAAGAACGATACAAGACGGAAGCATGCACACAAGACCGGAAGTAACGGGTAACAGATGTATTCCGAAACACGCAAGGCACTCGAGACAGTGGCGATTTTATGTTACGCACTTTTTTATTTTACCCCGCAACAATCAAATATCAATGCGTGATAATAATATTTTTCTCCTATCGGTCCTAAAAAAACTACTCATGGCACAATACTGTCCGCCAGCATTAAGACATTGCCATTTATATTTTTATGATCAAAACAAAACTGCAAGAACATTCAGGCATTGCGATGACCACACTGCCCCTGAAATTGAATGTTTGAATACCCAAGCCCTTCAGAGACATTGGCTCTGCATAACAGATGTATGGCCCATTCCACAAATAAGCTGTGCGCGATTGGAGTACTGAACACCCTGCTGATGCGAGACTCTTCTCAAAAATGAACCACTGATCATGCGGCTGCGTTAAACGTTTGAGGATTGTCCCATGCCGTTTGTGGTAGGGTTAAGCGTATCGCTGAATAAACAATACTGTTTTCACGTGAAGTCGCGTTAGACACACCGTCTATATCTTCCACAAACAAAGTATGTTTAAGCGGCAAAATTACTTCTCAACGGGCACAACAATACCACGCATAATAATATTTTGTGCAAATACAAAGACGAAAAATGTGGGGACGGATGCGATCATCAGGGAAGCAAACACCACACCTTGCGTACTCTGGGATTGCAGTTGGTACAACCAGACCATCAGTGTCCACATCTTGCTGTCCTGACAGGTTAACAACGCAAACATGAAGTTGGAGTAAGCATGATTAAACGCGGAAAGTGCGATCACTGCCAGAATGGGCTTGGATAGATTCATGGTGATCTGCCAGAACATCACCCATTCACCTGCACCATCCAATTCGGCTGACTCATACAACTCCTTGGGCAGTGAATCAAAAAATCCCTTGAGCAGGAAAATACTGTACCCATTGGCTAACGAAGGCAGAATCAATGCTGCAAACGAGTTGAGCAGCCCCAATTCACGCAACATCAGAAAGTTGGGGATCTGTGTCACCATCGGAGGAAATGCCATCGTCAGCATCAGGAACAAAAGGATCTTATAAGTCGAAGGCATTTTGTAACGACTCATTGCATAGGCTGCCATCGGGTTGACAATTAACGCAGAGAGAATCGACAGGACGCAGTAGACAACGGTATTAAACACACCGCGCCCATGCAGCACAATGTAGTTGAACACCGTGATGTAATTGCGTGCAAGGAACTCCCAGCGAAGTTTTCCAGTGATCTGTCTGAACATACGATCATGCCATTGCCTTTGAGGTGGCCGAATGTCAGCAATGGATGCGTAGGTGGTTCCCAGCGTCTCGTTGATCTTATCCAGGGAACCATGCTGCATAAGCAGGTAGTCAGCAAAACGAAAGTCCGTGCAGTCATACATCAGAGCATTGTCAGGAATGATGAATTTTTGACCGGTCTTTGGATCGATCCAACCTTCCACCATCCCCTGCCAATCCACAAACTTTTGTGGCGTGGTGTATGGTTGTCCGCCCATGGGAACCTGAGCATAATCGACATAGGATGTGCCATGAGCCTTATTCAAATCATCAATGCCTGGATATTTCGCTTTGAGAAAATCGATGTAAAGAGGCCTCGCCGATTCATCAGCAGTGAGCCACAACAGATTGACGGTTCGGCGGGTGAAATTGAGCCAATCCTGCTTTTCCAAAGCTGTCCCATTCACTGGCAACATACGCGGCAGATGAACTTGATCATAGCTTGTATAGCCTGTCCCATGTATCCTGTTATACTCAGCGATATCCCGTGTGTATTGTGTCTTCAAAAATAATGAACGATACATCCCAGGAATGCTGGGATAGATACGATAAACATTCGGAGCTTCTTTTAAAAATGCTGCGGTACGCATCTGGAATTCTGACTGATTGGGCACCTCACGTCGCTGGATATAAGGTATCTGCTGGATGGTGAATGTATTCCAATTCATAAACTGCGTATTTAATTGACTGTTAAGCTTGTCAATATCGCCACCATATGTTTCACCCATCTGCCCCATGAATTCACGCAGCAACAACGGCTGGACCGTCCTGGAGACCGACATACCAGTCATCCCCACCACATTGGTATATTGAGACAAATCGGCCTGCTTAAGAAATGATTCCCAGCTATCTACGAGTTTGTCATTGATCGCATCCGGACGACGAGCTGCTTCAAAACTATTGTCATCCAGATTGTATGTCAGCTTGTACAGGTCCAACTTCTCATTGAAAAGACTTTCAATATACTTACGATAAAGCAGATCGTCACTTGTCAGAAAACCAGGAACCACACGCAGTTCATTGATATCCACGGAGCTTTTTGTGCTGCCGGCAATCATGAGCATGAATGGGTAAATCATTGTGACTGAACCAAGAATCAAAAGCAGATAGATTCCGCCAATAAGTAGTCGAACACGCAGACTCTTTCGGCCAATGGTTGAGATCAAGGGCATGATGTACGTTTCCGTTAGAAAAACATTCAGGGATTGATGACGCTGTATCTTACTTTTTGCCAGTGGTTTTAAATTCCAGACGGCTGAGAATGCGCAACTGATACACGGTAAAACCGATCATCATGAAACCCAATAGCCAAGCCATCGCGGTGGCAGGTCCCATATTCAAATAAGTAAACGCCTCATAGAAAATGCGCAGACCAGCGACTTCTGTATTTGCCCCACCAGCTGTCATAGCCAGAATGTTGGCAGAACTCATCCATGCTCCAATGAACACGCCGATGAAGTTGATGATGATCAACGGCTTTAAAATCGGGAATACCACGAAAAGTATCTTGTCAATAAAGCCTGCACCATCCAGATCCGCAGCTTCATAAAAGTCATCAGGAATGCCTTTAAGTGCCGCCAGGTAAATCAGGCATCCCGGCCCCATCCCTGCCCAGACCATCGGAATCACACAGGCGATCATGGCCGTATTACTATTGCTCAACCACTGATAGGGTTCGGGCAAAGTATTAAACAATCGGGGCACAAACATGATCGCCCAGTGGATCATATGTTCGCCCGAGGGAAAAAGAATCGGCGATGCCAGTGAAATACTGGAATAGCACAGTACAAAGCCCGCAATAATGAAAGCCACCCCTGGTTTAAAGGCATCATGGAATAAAAGACGTCGGCCGAATTGAACACAGACAACGAGTAATACCAAACCGAAAGCAACATACACCACTGCCGGAACCATCATCAGGACACAGTTGAGTGCACCAGCTTCTGATGGAGCGTAAAACATCTTCCACAATAACATCGTCACAAGACCCGTGATCACAGCCGGCAGGTAAAAAATTGTACGAAAAAGGATCTTGCCACTGGGCACTTCCTGAAGCAGAATCGCCAGAATGACCGGCGGTAGGAAGGTCAATGAAATGACCAGAAAGCAGTAACGCATTGAGTTATACAGCGACTGCCACCACTCGACATCAAAGAGCACATTGCCAAAGTTATCCAAGCCGGTGAACTTGGAATTGCCCATGATATTGTAATCCATAAACGCCATCGCCGAACCGCGAGCCAGCGGGATGTAACTCCAGACAAAAATAGTCAGCAGCGCAGGAACGAGTAAAAGGTATGCATTCCAGTACTTTTTAAATCCCCAGCTAACTCGCTTACCGTCAAGCGCTGCGCGCTGGGAGGTGTGAAGGTGCGAATGACTCTTCGGAATACATATCCAAATGCAATCACAATCAGAGCCAACACAATCGCAGCTGTCAGACGTCGCTTCTGTTTTTGCTTTGGTGTCAGGATGCCGATCATTTTTTCATTGGCTTTGGCAACCGCGTCATCAAGAATCTGCCGCAACTGTGCCGTGCGAATATCAGGATCTTCCGACAGATCACCATTCATATACATCTGCTCAGCTTGCTGAATCGGAACGGTCATCATGTCATAAGCAATATTACTATTGCGACCGTAAGGTTCGGGCTTGCCGGTATCGATAGCAATTTCAAATGCCCTGGCCCAACCTGGAGGGGTCAACTGCATCACATCTTCATAGCCATATTTCTCAAGATATTTGGGGTTCACAAATCGTCCCAGACCGCCTTCGACCATGATTCGTGTTTTAATTCTTGAGGCCTCATCTGAGTCGTAGAACCAGATATATTCAAATGCAGCATCACGAATCACGGGATTATCAACCCCCGCGAATATGCCGAACATACGACTATTGAGTTCGCCACCGCGCATACGATTGCCGTTCTCATCAGGGGGGCCAAGTGGAACAGGAACCATGCCTGTGACATCAGGATTAATCGTGGAAAACAACTTCTCATCAATGTAGGCAAACTGCATCCCGATCTTGCCTTGATCCCATTTGGTTCCGGCACCAGCCGCATCCTTGGAACTGTAACCCCGGCGGATCATACCATTGTTATCCGTCCATTTTTCAGCACCCAATTTGGTATAAAAGTCCAGCGCTTTGACTGCAGCTTCGCTGTTAAATGCACAGCGCCACTGATCATTCGCTTCGTCATAAATCATCACCTCACCACCAGCGGACCATAAGAACGTAATCCAAAACCAGGATTCAGTTTTACCACGGCCTAATTGCATCCCATAAAGGTCATTGGCCGGGTCCGTCAGTTTTTGGGCAGCATCAAAGAGTTGTTCCCATGTCCAGTTCAAATCGGGATATGGAATATTGTTTTCGTCAAAGCGATCTTTTCGAAATAACAACACCTTACCCAATGCACCACCATACGGAAGCGACCAGACATGGTTTTCACCCTTGGGCCCCTTGCGCTTGATGACGGGCCAAATTCGCTCATGCACGCGTTGATTCAGTTCATCCTGTGGCACGTTCTCAAGCCATTGATCCAATGGGTACAAAAAGCCATTGCGGATATAGGTATCACTTTTTCGAAAATTAACATACAAAATGTCTGGCGCCATATCACCCGCAATCGCCAATAAATCCGTCTCGACATTCTCTACCTGAAGACCGGCAAAACGTTCTAGCTCAATCCGCACGTTGTCCCAGTTGTAATCGCCATAGATTTCAGGATGAGCTTTGTATTTAGCTGCATATTTACGGGAAAATATTTCACGAAACCGACGCTCAAACTGCCGTATCGCTGCAACATCGGCCCGACTGGATGTATCCATCCTGGATGGATCAGGCAGGTTGGCAACTTTGATATGAATAATTGTCTGACCGTCTTTGGATTCAATCCATCCCGCATGAACATGCGAACATAAAATGGTAAGTAAAATCAAATATGCTACGCTCAATCGATACGACACAACATAAGTCAATAAATGTCGCTGCATTGGGTTTATCACAAGTCAACCTTTGCGTGGGGTAAACAATAACATCGTCATCAACAAAAATCGCATGAGGCATCTACACGGAAATTTCACCAATACCTCAACGGTAAAAGCTCAATATCAAGTCAGGATGGTCAGCCAACAACATGAACACCGTCGTGTCGACGATTTGTATGCGGATCATCAAAACTGAGAGACACATGCCAAAAGGATTGTCATGATGCCCCAATTGCCAGTTCGACACCCGCCCCGGTAGTTGGTCTGTGCCTTGCACTTCACACATGAGCGAACTTAAACGCCCAGTGCATGACATACACCTACCTGGTCGCCATACATGACCACGAATCACATGCTGCCATAGCCACTACCATTAAATAGCTTCAATGTCATTTTACCCCATATTTTTCATGTTTCTATACGTGATAAAATATTTCTTTGCATCTTCTCCCATAAAAGCCATCCATAGGTGCGTCCGAAAACCAGAAGCGACAAGAATCTGTCTATATCTTTTTATTTTTCTAATCTTTACATTTAAAACCCCAAAATGGCAGATCGCCATATGTTCTATTAATCTGATCCTGCAAAATTCACTCCAATGCACCGCACCTGTTTACTGAAAAATGAATACTGACCTGATTTCTCAAACAACGCCCATGAATTTCGAGAGAATCTCACGCCATTGAACACCATTTCAAGGCCCGAATACGGCACTCCTCAGAATGGGTTATTGACAAGCTCCGCAGAGCAGAATTGCTGCGAAACGGGTAGCTAAGCAAGCGTGGATATGGCGATCTTAAAGAAGGTCAACCGCTCAAACTTGTACCCCACGAATCTCAATGGCGAATGGTCGATGCGGATCGGTAGCTGATCACACAGATGCGTCAACTGCTTGCGTTCTTTCACGTTACGATTCCGTAAGTGTCCTTCCCGCACTCCCAATATCTGTGTTCACGCCAGCCAATTCAGTAGTGATGCCGGTGATCAAAATTACTTAGCACCGTCCTGATGCTTGAGAGCCCGACCAAAATCCAAATAACCAATAGACAAAGCAATCATTGTGATTGTTGTTGTATGTGCGTTACATGTTTTTGAAAGGATGCGAGCTGAACAAGACATTTCAAGAATTCGCAAACCCACACAAACCAGCACAACAATCCACTACGCCTCCAGTACGCAATATTACCTATTTGCAAACCAGTCTCATTTATGGGTTGACATATGCTCTCTTTTGAAATACTGTTTTTCAAAATATTTATTTTGAATAATCAAAATTAAAATCAAGACCATGCAAAATATAATGTCAACAGACCGAGCCATCGCAAAAAAAACACTCATACCTGTCCTGGCACTTGGTCTATTGGGAATGGCCAATCCCAATCATGCTCAGGACGCGCAGTCTAATCAACCCGCCAAGTCCACATGGCTGGAGCAAGACCGCATCACTGGTCATTGGGGCAGCACCAGGGAACAACTCGAAGACACGGGCATTGCCATCAATGCCGAATATGTCGCTGAGTACTCCGCGGTTCTCTCTGGCGGTATCAAAGAAAAGGCATCGTTCCGTAATCTGCTGAGCTTTGATGTGACATTAGATATGAATGCTTTGGCCAACATCCAAGGTGGTACATTTTTTATACAAAACCTGCAAGTCAATGCTGAACGCGGCGGATCGGCCGATGCGGGCGACCTTCAAGTGTACTCCAACATCGAAAACGACCGATCACTGGATGTGATTTATGAACTGTGGTACGAGCAATTTCTGCTTCACGATCGTTTGCGAATCAAGGTTGGTAAGGTCGATGCCAACACCGAATTTTTCTTTGTCAATGCTGCCGTTGATTTCGCCAACTCCTCAGCAGGTTTCTCTCCAACGGTGCAAGCCTTCCCAAGTTATCCCGATCCGGCGATGAGTGTCAATATCTTTGCCGCCTTGCTCGATGAAGGTGATTGGTCACTGACACTTGGCTATGGATTTTACGACGGCGCTGCCGGTGTCGATGGCATCCCCACCGGCAGTCGAGGTCCAACAACCTTTTTCTCCGACGATAAGTCTGATGACTATTTCCATGCCTTCGAAGCTTCACTTGCATGGGGCAAACTCGGGAATTTACCAGCAGGTCGTCTTGCGGTCGGTTACTGGTATCACAGCGGTATCTTCACTCAATTCGATGTTAACACCGCAGACGGAACCGATGGCTTTACACTCAGTTTTGAACAACGCATAAACACGCTCGGCGAACCTGACGGTGAACGTGGTGTCTATGTCTTTGCACAATTCGGATACGTAGACGAACACATCGCAGAAGTCACTCAACACATTGCAGCAGGCATCGTCGGACGTGGACTGATCAACAGCCGTCACGAGGACGCGATGGGCTTATATGTCAGCTATGCCGATCTTTCCGACGATAGCAACGCAGGGTTTGACAAGGACGAATGGGCCTTGGATCTATATTACAAGCTCCAACTCACACATGCGCTCTATCTCCAACCGGAACTGCAATACATCATTAACCCATCCGGTGATACGAGCATCAACGATGCCCTGGTCGTTGGACTGCGTGCAGGTATTACATTCTAAAAACAACTTCAACAAACCTCATGAATCGACAACAAGTCCGAAAGGAATTTTTTGTGTCTCATCGCAACACTTTTATGTTTTCCGTCCTTTGTGCTTTGTCACTGCTCTTTGCCATTGGTTGCGACAATCAATCTGACAACCACAACCATGACGATGCAACAACACAAAGCGAAATCCAATACCCGTACAAGATCACCACCACCGTGGGTATGATCACCGACATCGTGCGTAACGTAGCTGGTGACAAGTCAGCGGTCCAAGGCATTATCGGTGAAGGCATCGATCCGCATCTCTACAAACCCACCCGGGGCGATGTGGTCAAACTCAGCCAGGCTGATGTCGTCTTTTACAGCGGTCTGATGCTTGAAGGCAAGATGGGGGATGTGCTCATTCGTGTGGCTCGCTCGGGTAAACCGGTCTATGCTGTCACCCAAGCGATTCTCGATCAAGGCGATTACGTGATGACCGATGAAGCAGAACATTACGACCCGCACGTCTGGATGGATGTGGCTGGTTGGATTCGCGCTGTGCAAGTCGTCGCCAAGTCATTGGGCGAATTTGACCCACAAAACAAGGCCTTTTATCAAACCAATGCCAAGGGTTACCTGGAACAATTACACAAGCTCGATACTTATGCCAAGCAGGTGATCGGTTCGATCCCTCAAAAGCAGCGCGTGCTGGTCACTGCCCATGATGCGTTTAACTACATGGGTCGGGCCTACGATCTTAACGTTCGTGGCATTCAAGGTCTGAGCACAGAATCCGAAGCCGGTTTACAGGACATTGAAAAGCTCGTCAGCTTCCTGGTGGACAATAAAATTCCCGCCGTGTTCGTGGAAACTTCGGTTGCAGACAAGAACGTTCGCGCCCTGGTCGAAGGGGCCAAGGCACGCGGTCACCACGTCAGGATCGGTGGCGAACTCTTCTCCGATGCCATGGGCGAAGCCGGAACCTACGAAGGTACCTACATCGGCATGATTGATCATAACGTCACCCTCATCGCCCGTGCACTCGGAGGTCAAGCGCCCGAACGTGGCATGCAAGGGAAACTCAATCTTGAGCACTGATCCGCTGGTCATAACGCAATCAAACTGTGACAAACAGAAAGTTCAAACCGCCATGAATGCCCCAACTCACCCGCCATCTGTCCCATTGGCAATTGACGATTTAACCGTTGCCTATCACCGCAAGCCTGTACTCTGGGATGTCGATCTGGATATCCCAGAAGGCAAACTCGTGGGCATCGTGGGCCCCAATGGTGCAGGTAAAAGCACGCTCATCAAAGCCTGTCTGGAACTCATCCCCAAGGCTTCAGGACACGTAACGATTTACGGTCAACCGTATCGCAAGCAGCGATCACTGGTCGGTTATGTCCCGCAGCGCGAAAGTGTCGACTGGGACTTTCCGGTCAGCGCACTGGATGTCGTGGCAATGGGAACCTACCGCAAACTCGGTTGGCTCCGCCCGGTGGCCAAAGAGCAAAAAGAATTGGCCTGCCATGCACTGGATCGCCTGGGCGTGGCACATTTGGCGAATCGTCAAATCAGCCAACTCTCCGGCGGGCAGCAACAGCGTGTCTTCCTGGCGCGGGCACTGGTTCAGGATGCTCAACTGTATTTCATGGATGAACCCTTTGCAGCAGTGGATGCAGCGACGGAGCGCGCGATTGTCACCCTGCTACATGAACTCAAAGACCAGGGCAAAACCTGCCTGGTGGTCCATCACGATCTGGCGACAGTCGCACAGTATTTCGATTGGGTGGTGCTCTTGAACATGCGCGTCGTCAAGGCCGGCCCCACCGAAGAAATATTCACCAAGGAAAATCTCAAGGACACCTATGGCGGGCGATTGGCTTTGCTCGAAGAAGCAGGTCAGCGGCTACGTTATGCTGGAATCCCTGGCAGTTACCCCGGAAACCCCGGAAGGAGTCAGTGATGATAATGCAGCGTTGTCTGCCAATGTCTGTGTTCCTGCTTATTGCTTGCTTTGCGACGGTAGCCTTTGCATCACCATTTCACAATCACGATCAACCGGTATCAGCGAATCGTGAGCTTGAGGCGCTATCCAATCGTGGGATCGACTGGCCCGGGGCATCGCAAATCATGCGTGTGGCAACACTGCAAAATTACAACACGCGACTGGTCGTCTTGAGCACCACGATTCTCGGGACCGCCTCCGGACTCATTGGGACGTTTTTGCTTTTGCGTAAGCGTTCACTGATGGGTGATGCGTTATCACATGCGTGTTTACCGGGAATTGGTTTGATGTTCATGATGATGGGCGCTCTGGGGGGTGACGGGAAATATCTGCCGGGACTTTTGCTTGGTGCAACCCTCACGGGTGTCGGAGGGGTCGTGCTGGTACTGCTGATTCGCAACACCACACGGGTCAAGGATGACGCAGCAATGGGACTCGTGCTATCCGTCATGTTCGGGATCGGCGTTGCGGTATTGGGGATGGTGCAAGCCATGCCTGGCGCAAGTGCTGCCGGACTGGAGTATTTCATCTATGGCAAAACGGCGTCGATGGTGATGCAGGATTTCACGTTAATCAGTGCCGTCGCCGCAGCGGTGACCGTCATGAGTATGCTACTGTTTAAGGAATTCACGCTGGTCTGTTTTGATGAAGGCTACGCAAGCACGCAGGGTTGGCCGGTGAATTGGCTGGACATTGCGATGCTGAGTTTGGTTACATCGGTGACCGTTGTTGGCTTGCAAGCAGTGGGTTTGATTTTGATCATCGCGTTTTTAATCACCCCTGCTGCTGCTGCACGATTCTGGACGGAAAACCTCAAACGCATGTTACTGCTTTCAGGCATGATCGGCGCGATCAGCGGTTGGTTGGGCTCGTCAATCAGTGCGTTACTCCCAAGACTACCTGCAGGTGCGGTGATCGTGGTGGTTGCTGCTACGATCTTTCTGATGAGTATGATTTTCGGTTCCTCGCGTGGCGTTCTTTTGCGAATGCTTGCGCGTCGTCGTCTGAATCGTAAGGTCGGTCGTCAACACCTGCTTCGTGCGGTGTATGAACTCATCGAATCGCGCAAGCATCCTGAGATGTCCGATGTCGCCAATGTTGCCATCAGCATGGATGAATTGCTCCTTCGTCGATCCTGGACACGCAGTGAATTAGAAAAACTGATTCGTATAGCAACGCATGAGGATCACATCGAATATTACAACGGCAAGTTAATACGCCTTTCCGAACCGGGGTTTGGCGAGGCAGCACGCATCACGCGCAATCACCGGCTGTGGGAGATGTATCTGATCAAACACGCAGACGTTGCTGCAGCTCATGTGGACCGCGATGCCGATGCCGTGGAGCACGTGCTTGGTGCTGAGATGGTTCGCAAACTCGAAGAAGAGTTGGTCAAGCGCGGTCAGGCTTTGCTGGTACCACCCAGCCCGCACACGATTATCACGGGAGCATAATGTAGATGGTTTGGTTACCTTTGGATACATGGATTGTGGTGATCGGCGCGTTATGTGCGATGGCCTGTGCGCTGCCCGGATGCTTTCTGGTTCTCAGAAAAATGAGCATGATGGGTGATGCGATCAGTCACGCAGTCTTGCCCGGCTTGGCAATTGCGTTTTTAGTGACCGGTAGTCGTGCGAGCTTTGGCATGTTTATCGGCGCTGCCATCGTCGGTGTCATAACGGCTGTGTTCACGCAATGGATCAGCAGCTTCGGCAAAGTCGATCGCGGTGCGTCAATGGGCATTGTGTTCACCACGCTCTTTGCGTTGGGATTGCTCTTGATCGTACAGGCTGCGGATCACGTGGACCTTGATCCGGGGTGTGTGCTTTATGGGGCGATTGAACTCACGCCACTGGACACGACCATGACGATTGGCAGACTGGCCATCCCGCGTGCGGCGGTGGTGTTGGCAACGGTACTGTTGATCAACATGGCAATCATTATCAGTTTTTTCAAGGAACTGCAGATCAGCGCGTTTGATCCTGCGCTCGCGACAACGATGGGCATCAATGCCACGCTGATGCATTACCTGCTTATGTCAATGGTCGCAGTCACCACGGTCGCCTCGTTTGAAGCAGTCGGCAGCATCATCGTCATTGCCATGCTCATCGCCCCGGCAGCTACCGCGTATCTGCTGACGGATCGGTTGTCGGTGATGCTGGTGATCAGCGCAGTTGCAGCAATTTTATCTTCAGCCCTTGGACACCTGAGTGCATTGACTGTACCACGTCTGTTTGGTTTTGAGTCCACCAACACGTCGGGGATGATGGCGGGCGCTACCGGTTTACTCTTTGGATTCGCATGGATATTGGCCCCGCGCTATGGCTTGTTGTCTCGATGGTTCCATCGCAAAAATCTGCTTGCTGAGGATCCAACAGTAACTGGCGAATAAGTATTTTGTGAATTTTTAAACGTGCAAATGCAAATATGACTCTATTGTGATTTAAGGCGGAATGGGGGTTGCCGTCTCGAACAGGCGCTTGGCAAAAGCCGTTTCCATGGCCGGACAACTGGGTGTTGTCTCGGGTACCGCATTGGATATTAATCTTGTTCGACGCCTGCAAATGGATTACTGACCGCGCCGTTGACGTCCAGGAGAATTGGATCGTTTAGAAGTTGCTGGTGAGCTCGATTCGACTGTGCCGCATGGCAGCATGGGCGGCGTGGGGATGGACACCGATGACGGTCAAGTGGATGCCGAAGGTGGTGCGAAGGGTGTAGATGTCGACGACACAGCCACGCGTATCATTTTTCGCAATCCTACGGCATGACAGTCAGTGTCAATAACGCGAAGCCGGAGGGATTGTCGAACGAGGGTGCATGGTATCTTTGCTTACTGCTATGTTCGAGGTACTGCCTGATCTTCTCGGCCACATCACCCCGAAAATGGCAAACGACTGCCCTTGTCCAAGAATAATCTTAGCTTCTCGAAGCTTGCCAATGTTCTGTTCTGAGGAATGTCGAATTCGGGCCAAGAGGCCCTGCCTTTCAAAGTATGTCCAAACTCATGAGATCCACGAATATATTATGGACAAGGTTTGAGGGGGCAAGTCAAATCTGATAGGTTAATTGATGACACTGCTGAACCTGTTGCCAACGTTCGCGCTGTGGGTAAAAGGACTTAATATGATCGGATTCTTGTTGATACTTCATAATAATGGTTACGATTATTTTATAGATACGTTATTGTAAATCATCAGGGAAACAAACCGATGCTTGTTCCCTGTGGTATGCCAGATTTTAGCAGCGAGGATTCGTCCATAAGTCGAAAATCATCTTCTTTGGGATTCTTAAACATTGGATCGGTTTGACGAGTTGCCGTTTCCAGCACGGTCCACTTGTTACGGGTCACAAAAGCAGTTGCGTTCTGCCAGAAGACGCAGTGATCAAGTGCCAAACCATTACCCAGCATCGATACGGATACCTGACAATTCGCAATGACACTGTTCTGGATCACCACATTCCCTTGGCCTGATCTTGTCAGATAAATACCAACACCTGCCCCCCAAATAACATTGTTGGTCAGCATGTTATCGACACCCGGTTTGTCAATCCGGATACCTATTTCAGTTGTCTGCTTTATGAGATTTGAGATTAATTTATTACGAGAGCCACCGACTTGAATCCCGCGTTTGCCTGAAAAAATCGAATTGCCTATGATTTGATTTTCGTCAGCTTTGCCATATAGGCAGACACCGACTCCCCGGTTGTCAAAAAAACGATTATTCTCAATCAGATTGTTATGGGCACTATTAATCAAAATAGATTCCTCCATGCAATTGCGGAATGTATTACCCCTTACAACTGCATTTCTTGCCGAATGCAAAACCAACGCACGAGCACAGTCTGCAAAATGATTTTGACGAATCATCGCGCTCTGGCAGAGCATCCACTCTACAGCGGAGCATCCCTTAAGCGTGTTATGACTAAACTCAACGTCACAGCGATCCATCAACATAAAAGCATTATGCCATTTCTTATTCGTCGTCTGAACTTGCTTGAACTGGCAGTTCGTGATATTGACATCACAGTATCGAAGCAGAATTCGTTGCATTTCCTTTAAGGGAGCAGAGGCTTGAAAGGTGATATTCTTCCAATCGATTCTAATGGACTTGGCTTCAATACGCCCCTGGTCTTTGAAAGTAATCACTGTACCTGGCTTGATTGAAAGTTGACCGGGCCTTTCCAAGAGCATTGGCTGATCCAACACTATTTCACCATCCCATTGAACCTGCTTGGCGGCGAGTGTCTGACAAAAACAAAGTGTACAGAGAATAATTAGTGGCAATCTCATTATTTTTCCTCCAATTTCACGCCTGTAAACCACTCAACTGCTTTTTGCGCCAAGGTCGCATTGAATCCAAACAGTTCTTTTTCCTCATAGTTGTAAGTATTATTTTGACTGGCCAAGCTGATACTGCCGTCAAAAATAACCTTGCCAGAACCGACTTGTCCACCAACGCAAATGGGAACAGCGTCCTTATTGGTCGCGATAACGAATGCATCTTCACCTAGGACTGGTTCAAAAAAATCAACATACATTGATTTCTGAATCAACTTGCCATCCAGACTGGGAAACAGTGGCGAAGAAGTATTAAATGTCACATCACGATCAAAGAGTTCGTGTCGATTCACACTCATCTTACATATTTCAGGAAATGGCGTGCGGGATTCAAAACGTTTATTACCCAGTAACGTATGCTCAAATACAACACTACCCCCACCTTTGACGACGTAATCACGAATGTAGTTGAAGAAGTCAAACCGGTCGATTTTATCTGACCGCATCATAAACAGGCAATCAAACTGATCGAGTGTCGCCAAACCGAGATTGTCAATGATCTGGGCTTTGACATTGGCAAAATGATCAAAGAATTTCAGAGTTCCCTGAGCACCGGGCCCTTGATAGATGGCCACTTTCAAATAGGCCCCAGGTCGTCGCGGCGCGAGAACCACCTGGGCACTTTGCAGCTTTCGTTGAATTTTTTCTTTCAGTTCAACAGCGATATTTGATTCTTTGAACTTTTCCTCTCTAAAACCATAGAACGGATCACTAATCTTCTGAACCTGCTGCATATGTTCACGAGCAATTGCCATATTTGCCTGGTAGTCGGACATGGCCTGTTGATAAATCTGCGTCGCCTGTTTTACACTGCCATCAACCATTGACTGGTCCCCCAGCCTCATCTGATACCGAGCCTGCGCAATCGCCTTCCAAAAAGCGACCCGGCGATAGTATCCTGCGAATATGACACGTTTGCGAGGATCCAGTTTCATACCTGCTTCAAAGCCACGGTCCAAGGCTCCTAGACAGCGATTTGCGATCTTAAACTGCTCTTGCATCATCTGAATACTATCAATCACAACAGCAGGACGTTCGCCAGTTGATATACGCTTCTTGGAAAGTGGATCGGTATCGGCCAGCGGATCGATGCGATAACGGTTTTGAAGAGAAAGAGTCGCGCCAGGATTCATCAAATAATTAGGATATAAACCCGAAGTATAAAATGCTGTCATCTCCTCAGCCAAATCTTCTCCCCAAAACAATCGACAAGCCTTGGGAAGCCACTGTTCCATGATAACATTGGGTTCGGTATGATCACGCATAAAGTCATAATGCAATGTCCCAACCGGCCAGACTTCATGCCCAGGCGACTTCGTATTCCATGCAAACTCTGCAAAATTCCAGTAGAACATCCATTTGCCATAGATCGAGTTATATCCTGTCAACTCCAGCAGGTCCTTCTGATCGGGCTTATGGTCGGTGATGGCAAATCGACTGAAAGTTGAAAAGAGACCGATATCGCGCTCGTGCCGATCCTGAAAATGAATGTTTCGTCCATGAAGAATATTGCGATACTCATCAAGTACATCTCGTGTCCCGAGCCATGACAAGAACATGATTGACGGATCCATTTCGCGATGAATATTTGACCAGTAGTCTATAACATTCTGTTGCCAAAGGGCCTGATTTTCAGGAGTCTTGATTCGCAGATAACTGGCTGAGTATGGATAGACCACATTCACAAATAACATGTCAGGATTCTTCGCCTTAATGGCGTCATGCCAAATTTTGGCCTGATGTACTGACGCTTTCCATCGCTCACCATCTTTCCATCGGCTTCGGCATCTCTCACAACGCTTGGACCAGAACTCCGGGTCATCCAACGAACCGCCATCAATATTATGAAAATACAAAATTTTGAATTGGCATTCCTTGAAATAGTCTGCCATCGCGACAGCTGCCTCCTGAGCCTGCTCATCAGCGCTCCAACAGTGATAGCTATCTCGATAAACACGACCATCATACACACAAGGCCAATCCTTTTTCGTCTTTATACCGGGTGGTAATATGCCATGTGTTTTTGAAGTCCACCAACCGTAAACCTGCGATGTCCAATTGCACATCGGATAGATACCACGTTCGACAGCATATGTATTAATATCACGGTAAAAAGTCTTGAGTTTTTCAGGCACAACACGCGGATCATAATACTCATAGTCCATGACCATATTTAACTTGTGGTGCATCAGCCAATCCAAGCCCGTCTTGATGGCATCAGCTCGATCCTTGGCATTCAGTGCAATACGAGCCAAACCACGTTTAACAGACAAACCGCCACGATAAAAATAGTCCGGTTTGTCACGCACCACAGCAGCATTGACATAGGCCCCTTGCTCCCCCCCCTGAATCATCTGCCGTAATGTCATCGCACCATACAACGCACCAACGCTATCAGAGCCCACGATGACAATCTGATCTTTTGACACAGCAATGGCATAGCCTTGTGACCCTGGATCAGTGGGTGTGACGTTCATCGCATACCTTTTCATCAACACCGCAGCAGACTGATCTTCACAGGTCAGCACAAAAACACCTGGCTTTCCGGTATCGATGGATGTCGAAACACTTCCTGCTTTACCACCAGAAGTAATGATTTGTTTGACGATTTCCTCAGCAGCAATCTGGCATTGCCTGTTACCTGGCGGAATAAAAATCGGCTTTTCATCAATATCAAACATACCTTCTTTGGCTTGGTATGTATGAGGCATCGGAACCATGTCCGGAATTACGCCTGCGATGCAATATTCACTGCAACTAATAATCAACACAACCAAAACAGTTAACTCGTATAGTAAATTTTTCATTTTAAAGACCTACTTTAGATGACGTTATTATTGTAAACATACGACAAGTACTATCGATACATCTGATCGAATAACTCGCTGACTTTGCCTAACTATTGGTTATTGCCGGTAAGTGGTATCCAGAAATTCCTTTGTAGATGCCACATGAAAATCATTAAACAGGATATTGACACTTTGATTGTGTCTATAACCAACCACGACGGGACTTGCTGTAAAATCGTGATAAGATAAATATGCGCGCCCTGTCACATCAGACATTAACAAGACTTCGGAAGGCCTGGCAATATCAAATAAACGTTTGTGCACTACATTGTATGTCCCAATCTCGGGCTTGGGGGCACTACACAAATAGCCATTCCAGCCATAATTGGCCAACGTATAATTTGTACCGGACGACGGGCATACGACAACAGGATGCGTGGCAACATATATCTCTTCGATTGTTGTCCCCCTGTAATCGTAAATGCTATACATCCCGGGTGTCGTAATGGTCTGATCAGACCGCCGGGCATTAATGTACCTGGCCAGTGCATTGATCTGAAGAATGCCGGAAGCATAACCATTCGTGCTATGAAGATAATTGGGGAAATAGCCGTGATTGTCATCAATATATGTATTCGTTGCCAAACCAAGCTGTTTTAGATTGGTACCGCACTTGATTTTACGGGCTGACTCCCTGGCATTCTGCAAAGCAGGCAAAAGAATTGATATCAGCAAAGCGACAATTGAAATCACAACCAACAACTCAATGAGCGTAAACGCATCCATTCGACTTTCTTTTTGACGCTTTTTCATATCATTTCCTTAAAATGCAACATCCGCTGACTAGTAACGATAAGTGGTATCCAGGAAATCCATGGTCGAAGCCACATGAAAATCGTTATAGAGAATATTAATACTTTCATTATGTCGATAGCAACCATTACCCGGAACACCTTTAAAATCATGGTAGCCAAGATACCCGGATTGATAGACATCGGACATCAACAGAATCTGTGATGGCTTAAGAACTTCTATCAATCGTTTGTACATCACATTGTAGCTTCCTGAAGACGGTTTGGGTGCGCTACATATGTAACCATTCCAGCCGTAGTTTTCCATCACGTGGGTGGTATTGGATGACGGGCAGACCAGAACCGGGTGTGTGGCTACATATTTTTCGGCTGAGGCTTCACTACGGTAATCATAAATACTATAAACACCAGGCGTTTTACTTGTTAAATCTGAACGGCGTGCATTGATGTATCGAGCCAACTGGTCCATCTGCAGAACACCGGAAGCATATCCGTTGGAACCATGTAATCGATCTGGATAATAATCGTGGTTATCATCAAGATAACCATTGGTTGCCAAGCCCAATTGTTTGAGATTGGTAGCACATTTAATTTTCCGAGCTGCTGCACGAGCCCCCTGTAATACCGGCAACAAAATTGCGATCAGCAAAGCAACAATGGAAATGACGACCAGTAATTCGATAAGCGTAAAGGCATATTTTCGAGAAGTTGAATGAGGTACATTCATAGCTTGCTCCTAAATTGAACCGTATCAGGTTGATTGTCGAACAATCAATTCCGTACGGACTCGCAGGTGAACTTCGTCAACGGGCTTGCCATCAATTTTGTCAATCAGCAAAGAAGTACTCATCTGCCCCATCTTATGCATCCTTGAATCGATGGTCGTCAGGCCGATTTCAGGCAATGATGCAAATTCCATATTGTCAAAGCCGATGAGACGCACGTCCCCTGGAATCCGAAAGCCAGCATCAATCAAATGCCGCCTTGCCCCCAAGGCAAGCAGATCGTTCTGGCAAAATAAGGTGTCAAAATCAACGTTGCGTTTCAGTAATTCTGCGACACCGCGACGCCCTGACGCTTCGTTGTAGCCATGTTCCAGAACAACATGTGAATCAGGAAGTGACATCCCACGACGGGTCATGGCCATTTGCAAGCCGGCAAGACGCTCCTGGGAATAGATGTGATCCATATCGCCGGTCACCATGGCAATCTTGCGACCCCCGCGTTCAATCACATGCTCCAGAGCCTGATCCATGGCCTGGATATTCTCGATCTGAACTTGTGGCACATGCTCGACGGCACGGTTACTGTCGACAAGCACATAGGGCAAACCGAGATTTTCCAACCATTCTCGCATCTCATCCAACCACCAGCCGCGGACGATCAAACCATCCAATTGCCCACCTCGGATCGCCGCAGGCATCATCTTCTGCTTGACCTGGTCAATGGTCATCTTACAGACCATCAGTCCCCGGCCATGCCCCTCTGATGCATCACGGCAACCTTCCAGCAAGTCATGAAGATAGGAACCACCGAGCTCGTTACCCAGACGTGGCATGTCTTCACTGATAGCTGCAAAAGCCAATCGCCCAGTAAATACCCGCCCTTCACCTTGATGAACAGGGGATGGCCAATAGTTGAGTTCCCGAGCGATGCGAACAATCCGCTGTCGAGTCTGCTCAGAAACGCCGGACATGTTCCGCAAAGCTCGGGATACGGTTGCTTTGGTCACACCCGCTTGCTTGGCGACAGTCGAAATGGATGAAACGCGGCTCAAATAATTATCTTTCATTACTAAACGATGTTTACTAAACACATTTATTTTATGACCGAATTAATCCAGGTCAATTAAAATATGCATTGATAAATGACTGTTATTTGCACAAAACAACACCGGTATTCCCAAGAAAATGGCAGTTTGACCTGCTCTGTAGAAAGGCTCAAGATCTCACTGATCTGCTTGAAGGAACTACGTTCGCGTCCTAGTGTTTGGATTATGAGCATCTCCAGCAAGCCATTTGTTTTGTTGACCTGCCCCCTCAAACCTAGTCCAGGATTTATGCGAGAATCTCGTAATCATGGACGTCAATTGAAAGGCAGGTCAGTTGGGCTACCGTCCACCAGCCCCGGAAACTTGGCTCGTTGTTGAGCCGAACTCCGCTGCGCTGCGTTCGACTCAACAACCGTATCACACCACCGCAAGACTAGCATAACGGTGGTACAACATCTGGGGGCAGGTCGGTTTCATCACCGTATACCAAAAAGGTTTGCCCACTGTTATATGCCGATCCTCGATTGCCATAAGCACCGATGATGATGTCATCACAACCATCACCATCAATATCGCCAGCCACGTCAAAGACGACACCACCGAAACTGGGCTCTATCCCATATTCGATTTTTACACCTGGCAGATCACCATAGACAACATAGATATCATTCGTATAAGTTAAACCTGAACTCAACTCTCCGATCAGAATATCACTGTACCCATCACCATTTATATCACCCGAAGCAACGGAAATCCCGACGCGGCCAAACAGTTGCTTGCCATGAAAAACGTCACCAGGCAATTGACCCGATTGAATATCAGATAGCAAATAATCACCATAGAGACCTGATTCGTTGCCATAGACAAGATACACTTCACCAGGCATGACTGTAGTACCATCGGCATCAGACGCACTGATTAAAATATCATCAAAGCCATCACCATTGACATCGCCAGCAGAGTCGATTCGGTATCCCGCCCGATCATCTTCATCAATCCCCAAAAACGTAGCACTATCGAACAACTGCCCAACCACATCAGACATCGCAATTTGACCAAGCATGCTCTGTTGCTCCACATCCAAGGTGGCGAAGGCAAAATCCATGTTGTTTGCTGAATCCGTAACCAGTAGATCGATAGTGTATTCACCACCCATCAATCCAAGTTGCCGCAATGTGTCCCAGAAGATATCCAGCGTCTTCCCCATGGCATCGTCATACACGCCGTCGCCATCCAAGTCCCACGCATAGGTTAGATCGTCGATACCAACATCCGTTGTCATACTGGCATCCAGGAAAAGGCTTTGCCCATGCGTGATGTGATATGCGGTCCCGGCATTTGCTTGCGGGGCAGAATTGATCAAGCCAATATCGATACTGTCCAACTGCATACCGGCAGCCAAGCTGATCAGGTTTGACATGCCCGTTAACGGGTCAATGTTGCTATCGATTTGACTGGTAGTATCAGGATTGTTGTCGATCCACAATCCACCGGACGCATTCATTAAAGTGAGTACTGCCGAATCATCCAAGCCAATCGGTTCCGAAAGAACGGAGATGCCACCAGCAACAAGATAATCATTCAGATGTTGGTCAAAATTCAGACCAGCGGAACTTGAAGTCATACGAACTTCAACGGGAGTTTCTTCGATATCGTATATGAGGATGTATCCCACATTGAGATCCGAATCAGTCGCATGTTATGGTGCATACTGATAACGGGAATCAAGGACGACACTCACGCGATATTGCCCTTCGGATAACTGGTCAAAACGATATTGACCAGAGCCATCCGTCATGGTCGTGTCAATGACATTGCCTAATTCATCATGTAGCTTGATGGTGATATCTGGAATACCCGATTCGAATTCATCCATCATTCCGTTTTGATTCAGATCCAACCACACATAATTGCCGAGACTGGCAGTTCCTGCATCGGACTGCACTCCCGGGGTACCAGATAATAAAACACGTGGTTCAAGCGGTTAACAATAAAATTTCGGCTTCGACTTGCTGTGCATGCCAAGTAGTATTTCGCGATACCACTTTTTAAGTAGTTAGGCCCCACGACTGAAATGGCACATAAAAAACTCCAGGAATTTTTCGTTCATACCGCTTGACCAGTGATAAATTGTAGCACATTGCACATACATTTCCGAATAGTAGATGATGCAAATCCAGTCGGTTCAATTAGCAGATTGTGGTCCCGGCGATTTAGTGATCATCAAACATTAGCATTCACAACCTTTAATACCAATCCCATTTATAACTCGTGCGTTTGAATTCATTGAGCAACATGGACACAACGGGCGCCGGATTAACATCCGGTGCTCATTCAAGCACGAGTTATAAACAGGATTGGTATCAGTCGACGATCAGTCCAACGAATCTTACATGACCTCCAACAACGCCTTGATCAGTACCAAGCTTGGTACAACATCGAGCGTCCGCACCAAGCAGTCAAGAGCTCAACACATGATGAAGCATGGCATTGTATCCAACCTGCTGAACCGATCCCGATCAGGACTCCAGATTGTCCTTACCACACACCCCACATCCGTATTCAACACAGCGGCTTCACGAACGACATGAATTTGCCTGTGATAAAAATAAGCGTGACACGTCAAGCTGCTTGAATGAATGTCCGTAGCAACTAAGGTTGAATCAGCATCATCTGGCCAAACCTGAGGATATCCCTGAAGTCCGTTGCCTGCTGCCAGGTGACAAAACCATCAACACTGTCCAGGCCACTGAAGTTGATGCGGATCGTTTGCCCCGTTTCCGGTTTCCCGCCCAGATGTTCCCAGGGGACCGCCATTTCCAAAGTCAGTTGACTGTCGGTTTGTGTGACCGCAGTCTCCATGGGCAATTGGTAAGGCAGGAGAATTTGCAACGGTTTACCCGTCAGGTCCACACCAAAGGAAAAGTTCTCCAAGTCAATTTGCAAGTGATCGCCCTGCTCGGGTAATCCCTGGCTGCCGACGATGGTATTGTCATTGGAAAGATCGATGGTCATCGCCACGTAAAACTGCTTGTCATCCGAAGCCAGGTAAAGGGTGCGCGGTCGGGTCAGCGGTTGGCCATCGGCTTGCTGCCAGCCACCGATGTGACGATCGGACTTTTCAATGAACTGCCAGACCTCTTCATCAAGTTTGCCATCAATCTTGGGTGCATTGCGCGATGGGGTGATGGCGGTGACGGGGGCAACAGGCTCATCAAGGATAAGTTGCCGACCATCAAGAATGACATTGAACTGTCCGGGCGTGAGCGTCAGTGGTAACCATGTGTCATGTTCCTGGTAGGACATGTTGGCTGCCATGTTCAACAACAGATGCGGCTTGGAGGCGGGATTGACTTTGACCATATCCCATGGGATGGCAATCTCGGCGGTCCAGTGATCGTTGCCGGTGTGTACTGCATATTCAATGCGCGAGAAGTTGGTGACATTGGTGAGATTGCCCGGCCCAAGTTGACCGGAGAAATCCAGGCCGCATTGAAGGTAGACATCATCATTTTTCAAGTGGATTTCCAATCCGTCACCGGAGTAGGGATTGCCGGGCGGACCAGGTTTTAAAGCCATGATGTCCGAAGTGGTGGCGTGCATGGCGATGTAGAGTTTTTTCTCATCGTAACTGACCCATGACTGTCGAGGATTGACGGGTAATTCGACTTTGTCTGAGCGGTGAATGTAGCGATACCATGGGCCGGTGTTATTGTAGCCTGTTGCCTGCATGCGTTGCCAGATCACATCATCAAGCTTGCCATCGACCAGCGGCGGAATGTTGGCAGACTGGGCAAAGATGGGCTGCTGTTGCTGGCTTTTTTCATGGTGATCGTAGGATTGATCGATAGCATTAATCTGCCAGACGACCACGTCATCAATATCGATAAATTCAGGCTGAGCTCGATGGTTCCAAAGCGTGGTGATACCGATGCCACCACTTGGAGCGCGCTGGTCTTTGGCATCGATGATGACCTTGCCATCGAGTCGGACTTGGGAGCGATCACCGACGGTGCGGACTTCCAGTTCATGCCAGTTCTGGTCGATTCGCGATCCGAGGTTTGACAGTCCCGTGCCGACGGTCATGTTTTCCATATCGAAGAAGGGTTGCTTGCCATTCCATGCCACGCGCGGTCCATCAACACGCCATGTCATGTTCGGCCGGTATGCCTGGATATATGCCAACTTGTATTCACTAGGATGGTTGACGGTGGGCCGATGGTTATGCCAATCCACACGGAAGAAGGATGTCACCATCGACGCATCAGATTGATCGGAGACAATGGCACCTAAGCGGAAACGGAACCGAAATGCGTAATCTTTCCACTGGCTTAATGCTTGCTCAATGATTTTCTCATCATGACTTTTACCTGCAATGGGTGGCGTGAAAATTCGCGCTCGTGAATCTGTTATCCGGCCGACCTTCCTCTGCTCGCCATTTTCAAGTGTCAGTGTATGCACCTTAAGACCGGTGTCATTGACCCATTTCGAACTGATACCTGCTTCAAAATCATCCTTAAAAAGCAGGCGTTTTTCATCGACACCGCGATATGGGTCCCCCTCCGGGAGCACGCTGTTGGTGACTTTGTTTTTCGCAAGAGTTGGTTTTTCAGTCACCGGAGCCAACTCATTAGCAATGACTTTGGGATCACGCCATGTCCAATTGACCTGCGGCTTGGATTGGGATGCATAGGCTAAGAGCACACGAACGCCATAAGGTGCAGGCAGCGTCACCGTAGCCGTCTGCTGATCCACGGCATCAATCGACTCACCAGTCCGGGCATCGATAAACTGCCAGCTTTGCGACTTACCCTCTGTGAGTTGGGGCAGCAGACGTAATGCAACCTGCACATCCTTGGGATCCCATGAGGCGAGAATAATCAAGGCTTGCTGCGCTTTGGGATTGTGCACCAACATCCATTTGACCTGGTCATTATCGACCTGTGCAACAGGCAGGTCATCCCAATAGCGATAACTTGGAATGCCTGATTCGCCATAGCCAAAGCCGTGGAGTATGTCTTCCAGTTCACGGTACTCTCGCCCCGGATCGTGAGCTGGCGCCAATTCATGAACGCGACGCATCCCCCATTCGATGAGTCGGACATGCGATTTGGAAAGTTTCTTTAACAGCGGATTGTATCGCCCCGCAAGATGATGCAGCGCGTAAGGCAGGTTCCCACATTTGGTCCCCAACATGGTCGTGCGAATGTAATCAGGATTGGCAGGCTCGGTTGCATTAAATTCGTAATCCAGCTGAATGGTCGCAAACGTCTGCAACGGTAAAAGCAATGTCGTGGTCATGTGAATGGACCACTCCAAAGGCAACGTCGCTGTCTTGCGATGTTCCTGTAACAGGTTCCAGATGCGCTTCTGGTATGCGCGTTGGCTCCAGATCGACAAAGCCGGCTGAACACTGCCATCCTCGGTGACATAAGCATTGGAAGTCAGCGGATCATAGCAGACCTGCGGATAGGTATTATCACAATACAAACCCACACCACGCTTGAGCCACTGGTCAGCGTAATACAGTCCCATATCCCGGTAACTTTGGGGAAAGCTGATTAACGCATATGGAGAAGCATTAAAACCACGACGCATGACCGCCTCGTCGGGCCACTGACGATCAGTAAAGGTGTCGGTCCCCCACTCGTCCTGGAAAGTGGTCCATGGTTTTTCAATGGTCGAAGCTCGCATCTCTTCAAAATAAGTTAATGCGGGAATGTCAGTCCCACGCCTGGCTTCGCGGTCTGCAAGGTAAAGGGTTCGCTTGACCCAATCGATTCTGCCATGAACCAGGGGCGGATTATTTTTTGCTGCCCAGTCTTTGTACCACTGCCTGTCGACTTTGCCAGTGCGGCGGCCTTCGTTGATCTTATCGACAACTTCCCATGAATCCTTGTACGGCGACTTGGCAGCACATTGGATAGCGCCCCATGAATTCACAGGGCCCGACATGCCAGGGGGCATGGGGTCACGTACTCTCCAACCTTCAGGCTGAGGCTTGGTCGGCGAAGCCTGCAACCCAAATACAATCGTTCGAACACGATTGAGCTTTGAAGGCATGTTGATGAAATTCACCTGTATATGTGTGGTGTTTTCATCGCGGACGATCTGCTGGATCGGCCTGGTGCTACCTGATTTTTCGGTGATCCAATCCTTGTCATTTTCAGCAAACCAGGCAAGCCCTCGCGTTTCATTACCCAACCAGAGATAGGCATTGAAACTATTGGCCCACGCAGCCTGGCGCCGGGCATCACTGCTGGTCCAGACCACGCCTTGGCCTTGTGGCGTCGGGCCGATGTGATGAACGCGGTTGGTGTCGGTGACATTGTGCATGAGTCTTGCCATGCTTGATCTGATGGGAATATTCAACCACATGCGTTTGATGGTCAGATCATTTTCACCGGGCGTGAGGGTCCACTGGACTTTGGTCATGCCATCGAATTCGACGGTGATCAGTGAATCGATTTGCATCTGCGGCGTTTGCGCTTTACCGACATAGGTTGCATGGGTGCTGGCAGAGTCCGTGCGATTTAAAGCACCCGGCTCAACGGTGACCACCTTGCCATCCGCCAATTCGTATTGCAATGTCATGGGGCTTGCAAGTAACGGGCGATTTAGCGCAGTGACCTGTTGCATCAAGCCAAGGCCGTCAAGTTCATAGCGTCGATCGACAATCTCCACCTTGCCATTTTCCGCTGCTTTGACAGGGGTAAATGGCGCAAAAACCTCATCGGTAATGCCCAGTTGATTGTTCTCCCAGGCAAAACGCTCACGGGTAAAAGGCACATCGATTTTGACGGATTGGTCGGGTGTCACCAAAGTGAACTGCGCAATATATTGCCCTTCGAGTTGTGGCAAGGTCATCAGCGATGCGCCAGAGACGCCCTGTTCCACAGTGAGTTGTGTAGTCGCCAGAACCTCTGACGCGTCAGCAGGCATGATGCTCACTGTTGCATGATTGATCTGTTTACCCCAATCGACGATGCGACTTAAGCGAACCTTGGCCAATTGCATGTCCACTGCGACGCGTGCCTGATTCAAGCTTGGATAGTAAGCCAACAGACAGCCACGCTGCATGGCCTTGTAATCCATGGAGGTCGGCTGCTGATCAATAGCTATCGATGATGCAGCGGACACCTGCGTACTGCCAACACCTATGAGTAACAAACAGGTCATGAAAACAGGCCAGTTTTTAAGCTGTTCTATGAACTTCAAAGACATAATCAATCCTTATTGAACGAATACATATCTTAAACATTTGCAAGTCAAATCCATGATGGACTTAACGCACATACCGACAGCAATAGCCTTTGTCAGACTTGATCGTTTGCTCATCAGGGCATGGTGATTACTTGTTCGACACCGCTTCAAGCAGCTCTTGGACACGTTGGTAAAGCGGCTGCAACTGCTGTGGTAAGTCCGTCAACGGCTTGTCTGCGGTAATCTCAATGACGTTGTTATTGGTAAAGCGATCCGCTCTTGCTCGATGCCATGGGATGTGATTCATTCCCACCAGGCAGTCGTTTAGGACGTGTTCGCCTTTGTCAAAATAAAACGCATGCCCACGATTCAAAATTGAAGTGCATCGCGTGTAGGTCGTATGCGACTCATTGACGTCTGCCACGCCGCCGGCTTGTGATCCGTTGCTGGCAATGATGCTGTCATAGACATGCATCTGTGTCTTGCCATGCGCGCTGATACCTTCATCGCCGCAGTACATGGCAGTGACATTGTGCAGCTTGATGTCCTGGCAATTCCCATGAATATTAAACCCGTCATTACCTGCATGACGCGTGTTTAAATCGCGGATGGTGACATTGCTTCGGCGGATTGCCACACAACTGGACTGATAGTCGGAGTTGAGAATGATCGTTGCATCACTGAGGTTCACCCCCTCAGGCAGAATCACGCGCATACGATCACCGGGCAGATACTGCAATTGCCCAGGCTTGGGCGCTTTACCAAACCGTGGGTCAAACGCTGAAATGGGTTGGTTGTTGATGTAAACATTGGCGTTTTGCCAGGGAGCTTTACCAACACGTCGTACGACCGGTTTGGCATAGATGTAACCATCCCCATCAGGCTCCCAGGGCCCCGCGGTGATGTCGGTGCCCAGGTTGATGGTCGCGTCATGGCCCAATATCTCAATAGGCGCGTCATCTCTATGACCATGCAATTCCAGAGGCTCAGTAAAAATTGCCTTTGGCGCCAAGTGCATCGTCCCACCCAAGACCCTGAGCATTTCAAAAGCTTTGCCCAGTGTCTTGACCGGCGTTGCCTCTTTGCCATCCTGCGAATCCAACCCCTTAACTGGATCGACATACACCAGGACCTGTGCTTGAACAGTGAGTGTACAAAGACAAATAACACTTAAAACAAAGAGTGATTTGAAATAACTCAATAGCCAGTCCCCCAATCCACTTCGCCTTGAACCCGTTGGCTGGCGGGTGAACTTACACCATGCCCATCCATGTAAAGCACATTGACACTAGTCCATTTCATGTGAATGGATCGCTTGGCCAATTCGGTGCTGGCGTGATTCGGATCAATGTCATCTTCACCCGATATATTGGAATGTGTCGTGTGATTGGCCATCCCGTCCATCGCGCCGATGGCATTGGACAAGCCGATCTTCAAAGCGATTTCATCAGAGCGAATTGGAACATTACTCCGCCATGCATCGGTGGGTACCAACGACCGGAAGAACGTATTAAAACCATACGTCGTCGCGTATCCGTTAGAACGAAAATCTTCATCAGCCGTACGAATACTCGGACATGTCAGAACACCACTGTAAACCTGCGTGGCTTCCCCCCATTTTTTTGTATCTGGTAGATAGTCATCTGCAACCAACTGTTCAGCCAAGCGTCGCTTGGAACCATATTGATTGGGAGCCGTGCTGTTGTACAAAAACGGCAGGTAAGTCCGATCGGTCTCAAAGGCATTGAGACTGATGCTGATCTGACGGATGTTGCTTAAACACATGGATTGGCGTGACGCCTGTCTTGCCATCTGCAATGCAGGGAGTAAGACCGCTATGAGCAATGAAATAATCGAGATAACCACCAGGACTTCAATAAGCGTAAACCCCGTTGAGACTGATTTCGTATTTAACCTGGGATGTGTTGATTTCATGGAACTCTCTTTCTTGCAAGACGCATGTTTCCACTCGCAACCAACCTGCCATCAAAGACTGCATTGGTTGATGCGTAATTCACCTGCAACAGCATGATGAAGCTGCATCAGTTCGTTGCCTTCGATGCGGTTCTTGAGCATATGACCCAACTGTACCGCGACGGCATTGGCGTCCAGTTCGACCACATCCGTGGGAAAAGGCAGGAAGTTATGCATGTCCTTGTTGATGATCGTGGAGACATGCAATTGCTCCGGGACTTTGACTCCCTTGGCAAGCAATGCCATCGCCGCGTCACGGTAAAAATGATCGTCCGCCAACACCACCGCCTGGGGTTGCTGCGATAGTGACAGGAACCGTTCCATCACCCGCCAACCGGCACCGGGTTTGCCCGGATGCTCATCGGTGATCTGACACCCCGGCCGAACCGTGCACCCACATTCCTTTGCCAATGCTGTCACCCCAGCGGGTGACAACTGATTGCTCGGCGCGTCCTGATCACACCATGCTGCCACTGCAAGATCGGTATGCCCTATCGACGCGTTGTGTTGAAAAAGTAATTTCAGTGATTGCTTGATATCAAAGCTCGCTGAATGATCGAAGCTCGAATTCAATCCCATGATCGGCACGTTCAATGACTTGGCCAGATCAAACCAGCTTGGATGCGGGTTGGCTGAAATCGCAACCAGTGCGCTGACCAAACCCCGATCCAGATCGTTGACCAATTCGACAGCTTCAAAGGGAACGCTCTGGTATGGCGAACGCTCGTTGCCATGCCCTGCATAAATCTCCCCACGCAAACCATGTTGATGAAGCCAGTCCATCAGGCGTTGGGCCACGTGCAATGTCGGACTGTAGGGTGAAGGCACTGCCAACCCCTGTCCAACGAGGATGCCCACGTATCGAATCTTTCGCAGGTCCGCGACATAGGTCCCGCTGCCGTGACGACGTTCGAGCAGACCATCATGGACCAGGGTCCCCACAGCCTCGCGAATGGTCCGGATACTCACCCCGTAGCGGTCGCTCAGGTCACGCTCATTGGGAAGACGGCTGCCGGACTTCTCGGTGACAGCAACCTGACGACGAAGGAGTCGGGCAACCTGTTGCTGCAAGCCGTCGCGATTCACGTTTTCTGTATTGATTTGAATTGATGTCATGACTACATGATGTTATCATTAGATGAAGTAATGTCAATCTTTTTAACCCAGGATTTTTAGTATGCTTCAGTCCACAGCCTGGAACAACGACAAGCTCGGTACGACTCCAACCGGCAAGAATATCTCGCAAGATCATTTAAAAAATCGACTTAAGAGCCATCATGTCGAATTTAAACAGGGACGATTAACCGTCACTGCCCAACACGATGATGGGAAAACAGTTGGCTGGGACGGCATCTCTTTCACGGTTAATGGGCAGTCAAGCACCCAGCAAACATACCAATCCAAACCCTCTCCGACTCCTGATACACAGATATGGCAGACGTATTACGCAACTTTACAACTCATTGAAACCATCGAAGTGAACATCGATCCCGGCCAATTCGCGGTCACCGTCAAGCGATATTTACAGCCCAAGTCATCTTGCCGGATTGACACGATCACTGACGGCATGCTCGACGATCAGCTGCAACTACAGACATGGACGACCAATCAGCAATTGCGATTAGCCCATACCAATCACTTGCGGGTTGAACATTACCCCCGCTCACGTGCGGAGTATCCGTTGTTGCGTGTCCCTGCTTTTGAGCAAAAGGAATATGGGTTAGGTGAAGCCAATGACCTGCCAATGATTTATCTCACCGATGAAGCGGGGCAGATCGGGCTCATGGAAGTGTCACTGGCTGAAAGTCCGCTGCGTCGAATCTGGTCCGTCCAACTCCACGAGCACATGGTCAAGACCGGCTTTGCCCGTTGGCAGGCAAGCATGCAGCCAATCGGCAGTGATCATTTCATGCTACCCACAGACTGCCCAACCCTGGTCAGCGCAACCCAATATCGCATGGTCGAAAATCTCAGACCGGCTGACGCATTTGCATTGGGTGCCGACCAGGTTGCCAAACAATATCAAGCGCGGGGCAAGGTCAGTTCCATGCGACATGGCAGTTGCTACTGCACATGGAACTATGGCATCAACCGCGAGATTGATCACGATGCATTAATCAGACGCGCAAAAATCATCAAAGCAAACTTCCCTTCCGTCCATCATTTTTTAATGGACGATGGCTATCAGAAGGGTCCGCGGACACTCGATCCGTTTTATCCTGATCCGCACCAGAATATCGACCTGCAAAAATTCCCCCAAGGCATAAAAGCCTTTGCGCGTGAACTTCGCGAAATAGGATTGGAACCAGGCATCTGGTTTGCCCCAACAGTCAATCTCTCCAGTCCATTGGCTCAACAGAATCAGGACTGGTTGTTACGCAATGATCAAGGCCAACCCTTTAGTATGGGAAATGAAGGTTACCTGGACATCTCCGTCAAACCTGCCCGTCAATGGCTGTGCAGCGTACTGGACATGCTCTATGGCAAAGACCGATTCGTCGGCTGCAAGCTCGATTTCCAATCACAAATGTTTGAGTCAGACAAAGTCCGTTATCGCAGTGGCAACGGTTTGATCTGGCGGAGTTGGTTCTATCAACAAATCCGAAATCGCATCGGAGAAGATGGTTTTTTTGAAACCTGTATTGCCATGAGTATGGGTAACCCACATCTTTCCAAATGGTGCGATGGCTATCGCGTGGGATCGGATATCGAAGATGGAAGTTGGCAGAGACATGTCGATAGCGCCCGCTGGACCTTGCCTGTCTTATCCATTGCAGGCAATCAAAGCCTGATGCTCAATGCCGACAGCTTTGGATGGAATCCAGATGAAAGTCTGGCAGTCAATCGACACCGTGCTACATGGTGTTTTATCACCGGCGGACTGCTTGAATTGGGTGGCAAACTTGAGAACTATCCCAAACAGGCAATGGACATGCTCAGTCGCATACTCAACAATCCGGACCGTGGCTATGCCTGTCGCGTGGTTGATGAAAATGCATACACCGGCGTGCCGCTTCCGCGCGTGTGTGTGATTGACTACCCCGAAGACAGCTCGACAGCTCAACGGGGTATTACCCAACACATCGCGCTATTTAACTGGACAGACCAAACACATATGGTCGGTAGTACCTTTGAAGCATTGAACCTCAAAGCCGATGCGAAGTTGGTGGACTTTTGGGATGATCAACCCTATACGTCTCATCAGCATGGACTTTTTGAATTGCTTGGTCCAAGGGAAAGTCGCCTGTTGACCGTTCTGACCGAGTCAAGATAACTCGGCTAAGTGCATAACATACTCTTAGCGATGTCGTCACAAAATATTCACCCAAAGCACCAAACAGCGAATGTGCGTAGTGACCAGAAAAAATGCTGTATTCTTGGCTTATCGCGTAGCGATTCCACGCCAATGCTTGAGTTTCTCAAAAGCGTTTACAACTAGTCTTTGTCGGACAAGTCAGGTCATGCTGTTGAATGAACCGAAAGTAGTTGCATGGACCTGTTTTGATGAAAGGGCTCATCATGCTTCGCCATCAACTGACAGACACTCAATGGCAACGGATTGCCGACTTGTTTGCTCCGCCCAAACGCATGGGCCGACCGCCGCTGCAATTCCACATATCCGTCTTAGACATGCTGGCTAAGCGTGATCGAGCCGAACCAGAATGATTGTTGATGCAACATATCCAGAGATTGTATGGAAGCAACAGAATCAATTTGACCGTCTCCTGCCAACTTCATTGTATTGAGCAATCGCATACCATCGGGCAATCCTTCTGTCAGATTAATATGTTCCTGTTGATGGTTGCATACCAGCAAATAGCCCGTCATGTCCTGAATATTCAGTGACATCAAACCCGACCACCGGACACCGTCTGGTTCATGGCCAATCGGCAAGATCGTGTTGGCATGAATAGCTTGGCGATGCTCTTTCCACAATGCGACCAAAGGATCAAGTTCGGCCAAGTCGTGCTCAGGCAGGTTGCACAATTCACACCATGCCAATGGTTGACAGAACATCAAGGGGGCAAATATGCTGGTACTGGTAATGCATGCTGGTGCCAGAGGGTCGTCTGGGTATTTGAGTGTATTGCGGTTGCGATTAAGCAGCATCAGTCGCAGGCGTATCGGGTCGATCCAGTGAGCAAGTTGCCAGAGCATGCGAAACGTCTGATGTGGCCAATACCAATGATTGTCCGTGTAACGATTGGCGACAAACAATGGGCCACAATCCATACGTCCGAAATAGCCGGGTCGGCTTGCTGCAGTGATATCCAGATCGATCACAATCCGCCGACTTGATTGTTCCTGAATCGCATCAAGCATCCGATGCAGGTTCACTTCACCTTGGCGCGACCGAACGTTGATGCTGTCGAATTTAAAATGCCGGACATCGTATTGCTGACAGAGATGCATCACGGTCTGAACATCCTCCTGCCAATGGGCAAAATCATCAGCCGAGTCCGGTGCGTACCACAAGCCGATCTCCACGCCATGAGATTTTGCAGCTTTAATCACAGGTTCAAGCCCATTGGGAAAACGCACGGGATCGGGTAACCAGAAATCCGACGCACCATCGTGAAATCCCTCCCATCGACCTTGCGCGGTTTTGGCATCGATCGAATTCATGGAGCGGCCTTGTTGCCAACCATCATCCAATTGCACGACCTCGACACCCAACCGCTGTGCTGCATCAATCTCCTGGAGTACAAACGCTTCGCAAAGCCGCGCGTCGCGAGAACGATCCCCCCATGTGTTGGATAGAAACCGGATATCGGTGAGGGGGCGAAATTGCCTTTGAAACTGGTGTAAAACCTGCGTTCGTCCCAAGACACCGCCCTCATATCGGAGCACGTGCCATGGGTAGGTTTGATCGTCATGCAGGCAAACGCGAAACCCAGTAGGCTTGTTGGCCTCAACCCGCACATCCCAATCCGATGGGACGGCACGCCATTCCGGCAGCGCTGCCTGCTTGATGACGATGATGCCCGACTGATCGAGTATGTTCTCAAAGACAAACAGATTCCCGCGTGCCTCAACGATTTCTGATGGATGCAAGAGCCAATGACGCCGGTGCACCAATTCATTGCACGCATCGGAACGATCCTGCAATGTGACAGCCGTCATGCGAACATGTTGTGGCAAGTCGATGACCTGCGCGACATGCATCTCGTCACGTGTCTGGTTCGTTGACGGATCGGATTCAATACCAAGGACGTGATTCATCAGCTATCCAGTCATTGCACTGAGGGACTGACATTTTCCAGGAACAGGACAAACATCTTGCCTCCCAGGGCATTGTCGGGACTGGCATGCCAGGGCTTGGCGATGATGTCCATTTTGCCGTTGCCGGTGAAGTCAGCAATGACAGGTTCATGGCCACCAAGGTTGGCATCGAGAATGACGTGTTCTTTCCATTTGAGGCCTTTACCATCGACGTTTTCCCAGATGCGATAGCGTGGCGGCGCGTTGCCCCCCACCGCTTCCATCTCCGCAGCAAAGACATCGACATCACCATCCCCGTCAAAGTCGCCCACACACAGACCGTGGAAAGCTCCACGTCTTGGATTAAGCGGCAGTGCGATTTCATGGCGGACCCATTTGCTGCCGTCACCGTTGACATTCTCCATCCACCAGACTTTCCCGCCGGGGATTTCGGCATCGCAGAAGACCACGTCATTTTGCTTGCCGTTGCGGGTCATATCCAGCACGTGACACCGCGTGGCATTAAAGGTGAAACCTTCACAAAAATCCGGTGGCGGTGGCGTATTGGGGCCGATGGGATGTTCGACCCATTTGCTGCCGTCACCGTTAACGTTTTCAAACCAGATATCCGTGCGGACGATGTCCAGATCACCGTCACCGTCGATGTCACCCAGCGCAATACCCGAGTGAACGGCTTTGCCGATGTGCGTGCATGGCCAGGGATCGTTGATCGGGTCCTTGGGAATTTTGTACCAGCTCACATCACGGCGGTCGGACATGATGACGACTTCGTCTTCCCCATCACCGTCAATGTCGCCCATGAAAATGTCATGTACGTCCCAGATTTTTTCGTCAAAGACATGCAGCTCAAAAGGCTTGTTCAGATCACGGGAGTTGCGATACCAACCACCGCCGCTGATGTAGTCCATCCAGCCGTCGCCGTCGATATCGACACAGATGCCGCCGACTGAGCCGGGGGATTTTTCGCTGATGGTAAAGCGTTGCCATTGGCCATCATCATGTCGCTTGTAGCAGTAAAGCGGCCCGACACGCGCGCCCAGAATGTACTCCGGTTTACCGTCGTTATCCAGATCACCCACGCCGGTCTGACCATAGGAAATGTCGGTTGGCAGCGTGGTGTCGATGATGTGATTTTTAAAACGAAACTTGGACAACGGGTCCGTCAGATTCTCAGCGTTCAAGTGTCTTGCTCCAGAAAAAAGATAAGTGTCGATGATTTACAGGAAGATCAATTAGCGTAAAAAAGTCCATGTATTGCAGGCTATTCCAGGTCAGGAAACACCAGCAGTCCGGCACGCTGCACATCACGAAAGGACGAGGTGATCGGCGTCCAGGCCATCCAACTCGCATCAGCCATGCGCCGGACATTGAGATTAAAAAGCAGGCGTCGCATCTCACGGGTATCAAAACCCAAGGCTTTGAGGTCCAGACTCACTTCACAAAGCCATGCATCCTTTTGCTGTGATGTGGCCATGCGCATCGCCTGTTGCGTGAGCTTGTCGGCATGTGCCTGATCCAACTGTTCACTGACGGCGATGTGGCCGGTCCCGTCGGGGAAACACTGAACCAGCAAAGTCGGGCTGGGTGACATGCCGGGGTCGGCAAAGGCAAACTCCAACCCGTCACGTCGCCCCCATGCGCCTTGATTGACCAAGGGTTGATCCGCATCCACCTGCACCTTCACAGCCAACAGCAGGTGTGTGCCATCGGTTGCGATCCAGGCTTGTGTCTGTTTGTCGGATTTATTTTTGCCCAATGCCGTGTTGCAAGTCAGTGGCTGGGCATCGGACTGATTCCATTCACCTCTTTGAATCTGCCCATCCACCACGATACGTCCAGCCTCAACGCGCTGAGCAGGATGCTGGGGCAACTCCTCAAGCAACTTGGCTGATGATGTGAACGGCGGCAACTTGCTGACGTCCGGGCCGAATCGCCGCGATGGTGTCGCGCGATCCGGTGACGGGTACAAGCCCATTTCATCCAATGCAGGCAGTGGCGCAAAGTCGGGAACCTGTTTAAGAATCGGGCTGTCCGACTTGAATCGGAAATCCAATCCCTGCGGATCGACGAAGCCCGGATCGCCATGGATGTGAATATTGTCCTTTAAATGCAGGGTCGGGAGAATAACCTTCTTGTTGTAGATGACGAAGTTGCCACTGTCGACACCGATATTGTTGGCATAGGTATTGCCAAAGGCACTGTGCGCGGTGACGGGGTCTTTGCTGTCCATCCACTGTCGGAGGTCGGGATATTTTTCCTTCCAGATTGGCGTGTCGATTGGAAAGCTTTCGGTGCGTTTCCAGAGGCGGCTTTGATCGCCCATCCGTGCATGCTTGCGTGCAAAGGACTCGGGACCACGGCTGGCAAGATCCATCGACTCATCGCATTGGATGAGCAGGTTGTTGGTGATCACGTTGTTCTGACCGCCGCCGATGTGAATGCCCAGTGTTGCCATGGTGACGATGTTGCCGTCGATGGTTGTGCCGGAGGTGTAGTCGTCAAGATAAATCCCGCGACATCCCGAACCGTGGAGTTTCTTGCCCAGGCCGTGGACGAGATTGTGTCGAATCATCGTGCCGCGTTTGGCCCAGTTGCGGGCACAGGTGTAAATCGCCCCGGCATCGGAGGTGTGCAGCAGGACATCATGGATGATATTGTTTTCGATCAGGTGGTCATTGCCATCAAAGAGAATCGCAGCATGCTCCGAATCGTGAATGAGATTACGCCTGGCAATATTCCCCACACCGTTAAGTGACACGGCCGGACGATACGTAGCGATGATATTGCCAAAGTGATGGATGTAGCAGTTTTCGACAAGATGGTTGGCTGGTTGGAGTGTTTGAATGTCGCCGGCTTCGATGAAAACACCGCCTTCACCCAGGTCGAACATATCACAACCCAATACCTTGCAGTCATTGCCTTCGAGGATGCGCATCGCCCATGAGCCGGTCTGTCGAATGACACAAGCGCTAAAGACCACGCGATCAGAGCGACGCAAACCAATGGCATGCATGCGCGTGGCCTTGAAACCCAAGTGTTCAAAGCGGATGTCCTGGGTGTCTTCGAGATTCAACAGTTGGTCGGTGACGGCCAATTGCAAAGGCTGCTTTTGAATGTCGAACTTGGGCCAGACATAAAGCAGTCGACGACGGCGGTCAATCGCCCATTCACCCGGCTCATCGAGTTCACTGATGGCATTGATCGCGCGGAACGGTTGATCGGCCTGGTACCCGTAGAGATAGGTATCCGGATCATGCAGTGCCAACGTGCCGGCGTCGGTGTCGATGCTTTTGACGGGCATGGTCTGATCCGCCCAGGGCCAATACCATTTGCCATACATCCACAGGTCCGGCTCGGTTGACCATTGGTTGAGCTTGCTGTTGTCAAAATGGAAGATGCCCGAACGCTTGAGTTTGAATCGTCCTGATGAGGATGACACTTCCGGGCCGGTAAATTCACCGGTCTTTGCGTAACTGTCATTGGGCCAGCGTGAGACCGTAAGTGTCTGGCCGGCTTGTGAGAGCACCAATGGGAACTGGCGTTTGCCTTTGAACCCCGCACCACCGGAAGCAAAACCAGGCAGTTCGTCCGGGCCGATGTGTTTGAGATCAAAACAGAGTACGTGCTTGCGTGCTGCATCTGTAAGCAGTGCTTTGGCGATGTCATTGTGTTCGATGGGTTGCGTCAGTTGGACATCCCCGCGCAGGACGGTATTGCCATCAGCAGCCCCGCGATAGATCACCGGGTGCGCTGAGGTGCCCGAATCATTCTGCCCGAAGGACAAGGTTTGGGAGATGAAATAATCACCAGCCGCCAACTCGACGATGACACCTTCAGTTGGCAGGGATTGCTTATCCTTGCGTTTGCGAATCTCATCGCGCGCCCGGGCCAATGTCGCAAACGGTCCATGCCCATTGTTTGCCGTGGCAGTTGTGCCATCGGCTTTGTCATTGCCATTGGGGGAGACGTAGAACGTCAACGGTTGGGCATGAAGTCCTGCCGCAGTGGTGGCGAGCACACATAGAAGTAATGTAATGATACGTGTCTTGAGGTTGATATACATGGATAAGGTCTTTCCGTGCCCGGTTGCGGACAGTGTTTTGAGGATTTGTCAGAACGTGTTTATTTCCCGTCGGCATCAACCAATTCACCGACAATCAGCAGTGAACCGGGATACCAGTTGTTGGGTTTAAAGGCGTCGGGATTCTTGGAAAAAGCATTACGCCGGTCTTTGCGAAGCAGTGCCTGTTTATCGATGTCATCTGCCAGCGCGGTGATCTGCACGGTGTGCACTTGATTCTGGTCGGCATGGCCATCGTCATCCAGGATGGCAAACTTGCTCAGACGGTGATAGCTGCAATAGCTGTCATAACGCTCGACGGTTTGGGGGCGACCGTCAAGTGTCAGGCGGACATTGTTGGTCGATGGGCCGATGACGTCGTAGATCATGGCCTTGGAACCGCGGAAGTTGAATTGGAGTGTGGCCCCGGGTTGGGCTTGATAGAGATCCGGCAGATTGTCGGTAAACTTCGATGCCAGTTTGTCGGACCTGGGATCAAGCAGTGTGACCGGGCCGGTGAACATGTCCTTTGTCAATGGGATGAGCTTGGCGTTTTGCCAGTTGTCAGGATCAAGTGGTTTAGTCAGGGCATGCGATCCGACTTGACCGGCAGCTTGAATCGCGGGCATGGATCGGACGATGGCCCGCAGATACAACTGATGCCCGGTGTCCAGATAAGGATGCACACCATCACCGGCAAAAGGAATGACACCTTGGGCATTGGTCGGCAGATCACCTTCAAGATTCAACTGCTCAGCAGAGTTGGCCATGGCCTTGCGGTTGGATTTCATGACCATTTTGCCGGACTTGACCAGCGCGATGATGTCTTGGCTCATGTGAATCGACGGGATGTTGTAATGATCAGCCACCGCTTCCATGACTGATGCCGAGCGCGTCATCTTGCCTTGATTCAAATCATCCAGGTGTCGATGCGTCAGCGTGTAGACAAACACGATGTCACAAGCCGGCAGGCGACTCCATGTCTGGCGGACAATCCCTTCCATTGCGCGGATGATCCGCTGCGGGGAAGCCCGTGTATCGTTGACAGCAAATTCCACAAAGAGTAAATCCGGCTCGTGATCCAACACGTCCCGTTTGAGTCGAAAGACACCCAGGTCCGAGCCGGTGCCTCCGACGCCAGCATTGATTGCACGGAATTGAACATCAGGATATTGCTGCTCAAACCACAATGTCGTGAGCACGCGATACCCCTTCATTTGCGTAATGCTGCCCCCCATATAAGCGATGGTGACCGGCTGGGCATTCTGGAGTTTATTGAAAAAGTTGGGCAATCCGCCGCGTGGCGAACACGTGACCAGATCGCGTAATGGATAATCCGCCCAGGTCTGGCCTGGAACAAGCAGCCCAACGAGCATGACAAACAGGAACATCTTTATAGAGCGTCTCACACCAATCACCTTTATTTCATTTGGCAGCACAACCATCCGTCGTGCCGAACAGGCAAAGCAACAGCGCAAACACAAGGTGGACACCCAGTGCCGTTAACATGCATGATGCTTTGCGTGACGTATTGCTTATGAACCGTCCTGAAACCGACGAATGGGTTCAGGACATACTTTGCACATTCGTTTCAAATTTCCTTGACGGCAGAACCATCTTCGGTTCGATCACCGTGGTCACTTTCGGCTCCCCGCGATGATCAATGCGCCACATCAACTGTTCAGCGGACTTGATGCCGATGGCATGCGCCTGGATATCCACAACCGCAGGCGATGGGTACAAACTCCCGATGATGCTGCGTTCGTTGTTGCAGGAAACAATATCCATATCCACGCCTGGCCGGATGCCGCGCATCAACAGATGCTGGTAGACCGCCGAGACGATGGTGTCCGAATCGACCATCAAACCCGTCGGCCGGTCAGGTAGCGCCAAAAGCCGATCAATCAGGCGTTCCATTAAATCATGTCGAATCACCTGTGCTTCGTGGGTGATGTGCACCAGGTCATTGTCGGTAATCAAGTCGACCTGCCTGCCGTGACTGGCCATAAATTTGGCAAACAACTCACTGCGTGTGGTAAACGAATCCGGATGCTTGCGCTGCCGCCCAAGATAGGCACAGTGCCGATGCCCCTGGTCAACCAGATACTGTCCAGCCAGTCGGACGACCGCCTGGTGATCGACAAGAACCTGATCAAACCAACGGGACTGCGGTATGGAGACGCCGAGCACTTTCACGCAGGGATATTTCCAGACCACCTTGAGCACGCTTTCATCCGGCAGGTCCATGACCCCCATGAGAATGATGCCGTCAAAACCGTACTTGTTGACGGTGCTCAGAAAATTCTGTGATTCGTTGACACTCAGATGCACAAGCATCAAGCCGTTTTCCCCCAGCGACTCTTCGATGCCAGCCAGCACATCGCTGTAAATCGAGTTGGCCAATAAGGAACGCTGGTTCTTGAGCATGCACAGGGCAATGCGATTGGTCCGCCGGGTTCGCCCACTGGGTAGCACGCGTCCAGCCGGACGCCTGGCGTTGTATCCCAGATCATCAATCGCCTGCCGGACCCGGCGAACGGTTTCGACGGAGACACTGGGCTTCTCATTGATGACCATCGACACTGTCGAAAGGGAAACGCCGGCCTTCTCAGCAACATGGCGGATCAATACGTTTTTTGCCATCTCCGGTCACTTTCATACAAAACTTTTTTGAAGCCCTGGTTGCGATGCAAAATTATACGCCGCGGTTACAAAGCAAGTCAATTAACCAGAAATTAAAATCGAAATTTTTTCATAAACAATGAAATAAAAGAATATACAAATACTTGCAATATTAAATTATCGTCCTATTATTCCCCAGACCCGCAAATATGGACCCGCTCTGAGTACCTGAAAATGAACGTTTTGGCCCCCGTAAAAAACCAGGAAAACCAGTCGTCAATGCCTGACGACAAAGGGATTAAGTCACGAGCCGGACAGTTGAGCCAGTGGCAGTTGACCTGCCTTCGCTTCACGTCCCATCGCCTGGCGGTGGTGTGCCTGTACGTGCTGGCGGTGATGTACGGGCTGGCGGTTTTCGCAGAATTTTTTGCGCCGATGGGGGCCAATCAAAAAATTCTTTCCACCGCCTACGCCCCGCCTCAACCCATTTACTGGACACCATCGCATGGCCTGCACACCACGCTGCTGCATCGTCAGCTTGATCCGCAGACGCTGGCGCGCACCTATAGCGTCGCCCCGAACGCCACGGTGCCACTGGGCTTTTTGGTCAAGGGACATCCCTATCGACTCTGGGGGTTGATCCCGATGCAGCGACACTTTTTTGGTGTCGATCAGGCGGCATTTGACGCGCAATATCCTGATGCCAAAGCCAAGCCCACCTTTTTCCTGCTGGGTTCGGACAAGTATGGCCAGGATATTCTCAGTCGCATTCTCTATGGTGCTCGCGTTTCACTGTCGGTGGGGCTGGTGGCAATCGTCATGACATTTATCCTGGGTGTGACCATCGGAGGCATCTCCGGGTACATGGGTGGCTGGGTGGACACGATGGTGCAGCGCATCATTGAGATGATCAACGGCTTTCCGAAGTTACCGTTGTGGCTGGCGGCCGGTGCGGCGTTACCCAATGACTGGTCACCGTTGAAGGTGTACTTTGCCATTACGTTGGTATTGAGCCTGTTGGGATGGACGGGCTTGGCGCGCGTGGTGCGTGGCAAGTTCCTGTCTCTTCGCGAGGAAGACTACGTGGTGGCAGCCAATCTCATGGGCGCCAGTCACGGGCGAATCATTTTCCGACACCTGCTGCCGGGCTTTACCAGCCACATCATTATTTCGCTGACGATGAGCGTGCCGGGCATGATCCTGGGTGAGACGACATTGAGTTTTCTGGGGCTTGGTCTGCGTCCGCCATTGGTGAGTTGGGGCGTGATGCTTCAGGACTGTCTGAGCATGGAGGTGGTGGCCAATTACCCGTGGCTGATGCTGCCTGCGGTGTTCATCGTGTTGATCGTATTGAGTTTTAATTTTGCAGGTGATGGCCTGCGCGATGCAGCGGACCCTTACAGTTCACGCTGATCGGATTGAGGAAGCTATGGCAACGTTAACCCATATGCCTGAATTGATCGAGCCCAGTGATACCGAGCATGATCCGGTGCTGGAAGTCCACGATCTGCATGTGCATTTTAAGACACACGAAGGCTTGATCCGCGCGGTCAACGGCGTGAGCTTTGATGTGCCACGCGGCAGTATCGTGGGGATTGTCGGTGAATCGGGCTGTGGCAAGAGTGTCACCGCCTACTCCATTCTGAGACTGATCCAGAAGCCGGGCCTGATCGCAGGCGGGCAGATGCACTTTCACCCGCTGCATCAACCGAGTTTTGATATCTGCCAATTGGCCGAAAAATCCCGCGAATTGTTTGACATGCGCGGTGGATTGGCAAGCATGATTTTTCAGGAACCCATGACCGCACTCTCACCGGTGCATACCGTGGGCAACCAGATTGTTGAAGCCATCCGCCTGCACAAGTCGGTCACCAAAAAGCAGGCCAGACAAATGGCGATCGACATGCTTGCCAAGGTCGGCATTCCCGGTCCCGAGCGTCGCATCGACCAGTACACCTTCGAACTCTCCGGCGGGATGCGCTGCCGCGTGATGATTGCCATGGCTTTGGTCTGTCAGCCGCAACTGCTCATTGCTGATGAACCGACCACCGCACTGGATGTCACCATCCAGGCACAGATCATGCGCTTGATCAAGCAACTCCAGGAAGAGATGAAAACCAGCACCATTCTCATCACCCATGATCTTGGCGTGGTCGGGCAGATGTGCGATCACGTGGTGGTGATGTACATGGGACGCGTGGTGGAGACCGGGCCGGTGCGACGGGTCATTCATCATCCGCGTCATCCCTACACACAAGGCTTGCTCGCATCATTACCCAGCCTGGCAGTCGAACACGAGAAGCTGCCATCCATCACCGGCAGTGTCCCGAGCTTAACGAACCTGCCATCAGGCTGTGCGTTTCACCCGCGATGCCCACATGCCCAGGCCGGGTTGTGTGATGTGAACGGACCACCGGAACTTGAATCACTGAATTCACAACAGGCCGCAGCCTGTCTGCGCGTACACGAGATAGAAGATGATCAGGCACAATAAACAACCTATTTTATCCGTCAAAGACCTGTGCGTGTTCTTCCCGATCATGTCGCAGGGTTTGATCAAGCGTCGCATCGGCAGCATCAAGGCTGTCAATCATGTGAGCTTTGATCTGCACCACGGCCAGACACTGGGCCTCGTCGGTGAGTCGGGCTGTGGCAAAACCACCACGGGGCGTGCCATCCTCCGCGCACTGTCACCTGACAGCGGCAAGGTTCACTTCCAAACCGACCAAGGCTACGTCGATCTGGCCAAACTGGATCACAAGGCACTCATCCCCCTGCGCACACAGATGCAAATGATCTTTCAAGATCCCTTTGCATCCTTAAACCCACGCATGACTGTCGGCTCACTGGTCCGTGAACCGCTGGATATTCACGGTGTCGGCACGATGAAGCAACGTAACGACATGGTCAAGCAAATGCTCGATCGCGTGGGCATTCGGCCGGAGTATCGCACGCGTTATCCGCATGCCTTTTCCGGCGGGCAGCGTCAACGCATCGTCATCGCACGTGCGTTGATCCTTGAACCGTCCCTGATCGTTGCTGACGAAGCGGTCTCGGCGTTGGATGTCTCCGTGCAGGCCCAGGTGATCAACCTTCTGGCTGAACTCAAGGACGAGATGAACCTGACGATGATCTTCATCGCCCATGATTTAAGCGTGGTTCGGCATATCTGTGACGAGGTGGCGGTGATGTATGCCGGGCGCATTGTCGAACAGGCTCCGACAGCAGAGCTCTTTGCCGACCCGCATCATCCCTATACGCAGACCCTGCTCAGCGCGGTGCCCAATCCCGATCCGGATGTTCCGATGAATCTGGGGGTGTCCGGTGAAGTGGCGGACGTGGGCAATCTGCCGACGGGCTGTGCGTTTAACCCGCGTTGTGAGCAGTGTGAATCAATCTGCAAAGAACAGGTGCCACGTTATCGCAGCACCGACGGACGTCGCGTGATTGCCTGTCATATTCAGCCGGAGATGGATGAAGAATTACTTAATGTCACCGTGTCTGCGATGCAACCCAAGTGTTGAAGTTCAGGCCATGAAAAACATGACCGTGAGTGAAAGATGATCAAGACGTTACTCAGACATTCTGTTCGAACTTTGCTGGTGATTGCTGGATTACTTGTGATCCTGATCACCTGCGCCCAGTTCCTGTCACCGACGCTGCCGCGTGAGCAGTCCGAGGTGGATCCCGATGTGCTTAAGACCGCTGAGGCCATGCGTCACCCGCAGATCGACATCGATAACCCGATGGTGCTTTACCGGGATGTGGACTATTCACAGGGCAAACAGGCCGCATGGTATCCCAAGGGGCAATCACCGTTATTGGAACAACTGGTCCAAAATGGCGAGTTACCCCCCGTGGATCAACGTGTCGGCCCTGAGCCTGCGGTGTTCAAAGCGGTCGAAGGTATCGGACAATATGGCGGCTCCTGGCTGCGCGTTGCCAGCAATCGCAATACGGTCACGGCGTTTATGAATTACAGCATCCGTGCCACCGCCCTGGTGCGCTATTCGCCCAATGGTTATCCGATCGTCCCGGGTCTTGCCAAATCATACGAAGTCAACGATGACTCGACGGTCTTTACGTTCCATCTGCGTCAAGGCGTCAAATGGTCCGACGGGCATCCCTTCACGGCGGACGACATCCTGTTCTGGTGGAACTACTGGGCCAAGTGGCAAGATCCGGACACCGGCGCCAAGATCGGCTACATCCCCGAAACCATGAAAATCAAGGGACAAATCGGCGAAGTCCGCAAGCTTGATGATTACACCGTCGAGTATGTCTTCCCGCAGACCAATGCCATCTTCCTGGAATACATGGCCTCGGCGCGCGGTGTGTTATACACGGCTGTCCCCGCGCATTATCTCAAAAAGTATCACCCGGCCTTTGCTGATCGACAGGAACTGGAACAGATCAAAAAGCATTACCAACTGGCGACGGACCAGGCGCTTTACAACTGGGCAGTGGACCTGAACAATCCGCTGCGCCCGTCACTGTCGCCGTGGATCATGCGAACCGAACGCACGACCGGTCCCTTCACCATGGTGCGCAATCCGTTTTATTGGGCAGTGGATGAACAGGGCAACCAACTGCCGTACATGGATCGCGTGGTCTACCAGATCAAGAATCCGGGTATGGAAAATCTGGCGTTGACCAGTGGGCAGACCACCTTCCAGAATGGTAAGTTTGCCGACTACACCCTGTTCATGTCACAACGCCAACAAGCCGGCTACGAGGTGTTGCACTGGTATCCGTCAAGCCGCAGCGAACTGGTGATCTATCCCAATCTCAATCGAAAAGTCGAAACAGACGATCCGCAGACCCAGTTCAAGCACGACACGCTCAACGACCGGCGATTCCGTCGTGCGCTGTCCATGGCCATTGATCGACAGCGCATCATTGATGCCGAATGGGCCGGGGTTGGCAAGCCGTCACAAGTCGAACCGGGGCCGGCATCGCTTTATCACAGTGACGACTTGGCAAACAGCTTTGTCAAACTCGATCCCGATCAAGCCAACGCGTTGCTCAATGACATGGGGCTGACCCAACGGGATAGTGAAGGCTATCGCACGGACGATCAAGGCCGACGCCTGACCTTTTTCATGATCACCGGCACGGGTCAGGCGATCACGCGCATCTGCCAGTTTATTCTTGAAGACTGGGAAAAAATTGGTATCCGCGTCATGCTCCTGGAGCGCCCGGGACGACTTTACCAAATTGAAAAGTTCGGCCTGACTGCCGACCTGCTCGTCGGCACGGACAATTCATCTCACAATCCGCTGACCGGTGGCATTTTCTTCCCGGACAACGGTCACTGTTCCTATGCCAGCGCTTTTGGCAGTTGGTACAAAAATGGTGGTCTGCTTGGGCAGACCCAGGAAGGTATCGCTCCGCCGGTCGGTCACCCGTTGCGACGGATCATGCAGATTTTTGACCATGCCTGCACCATTGCTGACCCGCACCAGCGAGCCAAGGTGTTCAAGCCGGCGCTGGAACTCTTTGCTGACGAGGTGTATGCCATTTCCATCGCGACACCCCCGCCGCAGATTTACGTGGTCGATGAGCATCTGCGCAATGTGCCTCATGAGGCGATCTCCAGTTTCATCGACTATCGCACGCCCAACAATGCCGTGCCGGAGATGTGGTATCTGGATCAGGTTCAGCAGGATGTCTCCGAGCAGGCCGCGATCGTGGATGAAATCTCTCACATCACCATGCGTGATGCCGTGGCCGGTTCTGACAATCAGACATCCGCGTTGACACAAGACAATGTCAGGCAATCCAGCCGATGGGTCGGGGGGCTCATCCGCTGGATGCTGACATTGACGGTCGTTGCCGCAGTGCTGCTGATGGGCATTCGTCATCCGTTTGTGATTCGCCGTCTGATGATCATGGTGCCCACGTTGCTGGTGATTTCGGTGATCGTCTTTACGATGATCCAATTGCCACCGGGGGACTATCTCACGGCCCGGATCAACCAATTGCAGCTATCGGGCCAACAGGTATCCGACCAGGAGATTGCGCAACTGCGTGAACAATTCCATCTCAATGATTCGATGGTGATGCGGTATTTCAAGTGGATGGGGTTCGATTATTTCCGCACGTGGGATGCGACAGACAAGGGCCTGCTTCAAGGTGATCTGGGCCTGTCGATGTCAGAGATGAAACCGGTCAACGAGGTTGTCGGCGATCGCGTGTTGCTGACGATGCTCATATCGCTGGGGACCATTCTTCTGACCTGGATATTGGCACTACCAATCGGGATTTATTCGGCAGTGAAACAGTATTCGCCCTCGGATTACGTTCTGACTTTTCTTGGTTTCACCGGCATGTGCATCCCGCAGTTCCTGTTGGCACTGGTTGCCATTTACCTGGCTGACCGCTACGTCGGCATTCAAGTCACCGGCCTGTTTTCCGTGGAGTATGCCCTGACACCGGCATGGTCGATGGGCAAGGTGGTGGATCTGCTCAAGCACATTTGGCTGCCGATCCTGCTATTGGGTGTCGGGGGGACGGCCGGGATGATCCGCATCATGCGTGCCAACCTGCTGGATGAACTGAAAAAGCCCTATGTCGTCACCGCGCGTGCCAAGGGCGTCGGGCCGATCAAGTTACTGCTCAAGTATCCCGTACGTATCGCGCTCAACCCGTTCATCTCCGGCATCGGCCACATCTTCCCGGACCTGATCTCCGGCGGCGCGATCGTGGCCATGATCCTGAGCCTGCCGACTGTCGGCCCGCTGATGCTCGACGCAGTGATGATCGAGGACACCCAACTCGCAGGCTCCATGCTCATGGTCCTGAGTTTACTGGGCATCTTCGGCGTCCTGGTCAGCGACCTGTTACTCATTGCCATCGACCCAAGAATCCGGCTGGGAGCCAAAGGATAAAACCATGCAACAGATCAGCCGTTTATCAATACAACCCCGCCAACCCCAGTCTGGAAGGAGCGCACCAATGATTACGAATCGACGCAACAATCATTCAAACCCTATGGAGGTTATCACGATGCAACCCGCTGTTAAGTCAAACAATCATCCCCGCCACAGATACACAAATCCAGCCTTTACGCTCATTGAACTGTTGGTGGTCATCTCAATCATCTCACTGTTGATTTCGATCCTCCTGCCGGCATTGGGTAAGGCACGCAAAAGCGCCACCGCCATCAAATGCATGTCCAACATGCGCGGGGTCGGTGTCGCCATGCACATGTATGCCAACGATTTTAAAGATTGGCTGCCGGGTAATGAGGGACATTTGTCACGTTCCACCGGCGGCACGGCAGGCGCATGGCGCGCGTCGCGTCACTGGACGGGCCAGTTGATCGTCCCCGGCTATGTCCAGACCAGACTCGTCGACCCATCCTACAACACCTACGCGGATGGAGACGTTCTCATGCAGGCCGGTTTGCCAGCCAACTCCGTGGTCCACTGCCCGGAAAGTCAGCCCGTACCCGGCGGCTACAGCGGTGCCCATCCAAACATGAAGTGTCTGACCACCACCTATGGTCTGCGCAAGGGGTTTCACTTGAATCATTTTGAGACCGGCAAAGGTGGGAACAATCTCGAACAATGGTTCCATAACGACGGCAACACGCCCGAAAGCCTGGGACAAAGTAAAACATGGAACGGGCAAGCTGCCAAACTCACCACCGTAGCGATGAAAACACCGCTGATCGCAGACACCAGTGCCGTCATCGGCACCAAGGGGTTGGATGAATTTAAGGAATGGACCATCTCCGCTTCGAGTATGTCATCGCTGGGAACATATGCCGGTATCGTTCACATGAGACACAACACTTCAGCCAATGGCTGGTTCCCCGACGGTCATGCCGCAGCATTGGGTGGCCAGGCTTGGGTCGACCTCATCCCCGGCACATGGAACCAGGTTCCATGTACTGTCGATATGATCACCATTTTCAATCAATAAACTTTCACCAGCAAGCTACATTCCCGGTCCGTCACTTCCGAACCCTGCTCGTGAAATGGCGTGCACCGGGTTGTGGCTTTGAAACCAACTTGCGCGACAGCGCCATACAATTGTGCGACACATGCCATGATTACTCAATCGCCCCCCCATCAGCCCATTCAAATCGGCGCGCAAATGTCCACCCTACATCACCAGATGCAAACAGCCGATCAAATCAAGATCGCTTTTGAACGCGTTGCAGCGATGGGATATCAAACCGTCCAGGTTTCCGGACTGCGTATCGCCAACACAATCGATCTGCCCAGAGTGCTTCAGCAGTGCGGATTGCAATGCGTGGCAACACATGTCCCGATGGAAATGCTCTGTGATCCGTGCAAATGCATTGAATACCATCAAGCATTAAACTGCCAATACACGGCCATCGGATGCTACGCACCGCAGGATGATCCATACAGTCACCAGTCATGGCTTGCGTTTGCTCAGAAACTCAGTGCGATTGCGGATCGGCTTAGTGAAGATGGGATTGATGTCGGCTATCACAATCACAGTCACGAATGGGTTCGCTGTGACAACGGCCAGATCGCCATGGACCTGCTGGTGTCGCATACCAGTCCCAACGTCTGGTTTGAAATCGACACCTATTGGGTGCAGCAGGCCGGGGCCAATCCATGCGACTGGTTAAAGAAGGTTGCGGGGCGAGCGCCGGTCCTGCATTACAAGGACATGTCTGTCGATCACGAACGGCAACAACACATGTGCGAAATCGGCTGCGGCAATCTCGACTGGGACCAAATCATCAACATCACAAAAAATATCGGTACGCAATACGTCCTGGTCGAACGCGACTTCGGCAAACTTGACCCATTTGATTCACTGCAAATCAGCCTGGAAAATCTCAGGCAAATGGGACTCGGCGAACCGGCTCGCTCACCCTTAGCAACGTGATGTGTCAAACCTGTTGTGTCAAAGCCAGTGTGTCGCATTCGATTCAATGATCATCAATCAACATGCTTAAGCAGTAAAACCCAATCCTTCTCATCAGGCGTGCAGGTGTCACTGGCAGACGCATACTGACCATTACGTGGATTAAACCACTGCATTTCATAACCCTGGGTTTGAATATCGAGCGTACATCCCACAGGCGTATAGACCACGATGCATTTGCCATCTGCAGTCCGGCTGACAGTGACATGATGAGACGGATCAATATCGCCAGGTTGGGCTGCAAGCAAATGCTCTGCTGGCTGAAGTGTTGACCAATCGATGGATTCAAAAAATGTTTTCATGATGGACATGCTCGTAATGCCATCGGTTTGCAATGCGGTCTTCCAAGGCGCGATCGCCCCACCACCCCAATCGCCATGTCCTTCACTTGGGCCGATCTGTTTGTTCCAGTTCCAAATGGCATCGTGTCCATACGTGACACCAGCAGTGGGGACATTCATGCACGACCAATAGGCCGCACGCCGGACATGTTCATCGGTGAACAGCACTTTGTTGTGATAACCAATCGCCCCTTCATAGTTAGGTTCGAGATTGATAACTGGTTTGACCGGATGGGTCGATGTGACTTGTGGGTCAGGCCCCTTCGCCAACCACTGGATATCTTCGGGCACATCACCATGACCGGATTGATAGCCGATAAAATCCAACCAGTTTTCGTTGCCAAAGAATTTATTAGGCCAGCGTAATCCCGCGGGATGCAGCGTCACCGGGCGATCGTGTCTTTCTGCAAAAACACGACGACCAATGTGTTTCCACCGATCAATCCCCATTTTCTGGTAGTAGCCATCACCCCCCAAAAGCCATGCCAATTGATACGCCCCGTAACGAGCAACGATGTAGCGTGCCAGTGCAATGGCATCCTCTTGGGACAATTTGTAGCCCAAGTCCGTGGGCAGATGCGACCAGAGAATCACCGGCGCAGCGAGCAAGCCCTGTTCATTGATCATGGCAAAGCGGCGATCTTTTTCCTGAAAATAAGCCGGGTTGACTGCAATGGGATGCTGCTCGCTACAGGCAGTATGTCCCAATTCATCTTCAGCATCACCACGCCAATGTGGGAGGACACATTGGATGACGGTGAATTTTTGTTTGGCACGGGTTTGCAAATACGTTTGCCAATCACGATCATCCCCGCGGATCACGCCGTTCCATGCGGTATCACCAAGCCAGAAAAAAGGCGTGCCGTCTGCATGTTGAAAATGAGTACCCGTTTCACTGACTTGAATCGGACCATGCAGGTAAAGCGGGTTCTCTCCCACGTAGGGTTCGCACTGGACTTGGCCTTGCTGAATCAGTCCCGCGTTTGTCACATCACTGCATGTTGTCTGCCAGGCCCAGCAACCGTTTTCATCCAGACTGACCCTAGCCTTAAAATCCCGCCCACCATCCCAGTAGCAATCATAGACCGCAGATTGCCCGGAAGGCCCCTGCAAATGAAGCTGTATCTGAACATCCCAAAGCGGATTGGCATAATCGGTGTCTGATAGAAAACTAAGTTCCAGGACTTGATGCAAAACCACAGTTTTCATGATGACTCCATTTTATATCTCACCAGGCAGGCAAAGCCTCATTGTAGTTAGGCACCGCTGTATCACAATGCTGCGAACGATGTTATTTTCAGATTGTTTTTCAACTATTAATACGTGGTTAACAACTGGCCTTGATCGCTTGAAATAGTGTCCTGTTTCTATTGAAAACCAATGAATCAAAGCCGAATATTGACAGGTCAAATGACACCATACCCTGCGCCCTCCCCCGAATCCTGTTCCATGTTGCGTGCGCCATTTCAAAGATTGCTCGTTGAGCCAATAGCGTCCAGTTGGTAACAGACGATATGCATAGGTAATAAAAACCACTCACCAAACTTGATACTTCGCGGGTCCTCATCGAAGTTGTGCGGGATAGGACAAAAGACAGGTTCTGGGGGATACTCGGATGAAATGCACACCGTCATCACTGCTTGCCAAGATAAGTGAATGCGAGGCTTCGCATCATCACCGGCCAAGCGATACAACATCAGGTATTGGCCATCCTCGCATCAGACTGCTGGATTTCAAACCGTAAAATTTTCCCAAGAATAATCCGGATGAGGGATCAACACAGGATTATCGTCATGCGATGCAACGCAAACATGAATGATCCTTATTCTGCTGAAACAACTTTGAAATTCTCAAGTCGAGCCGCAGCACCGTTACTTAATCGCAAACCCACACCACCTTGAGACATCTTGCCATAGGCTTCTTCAATGATGAGTTGATCGTCGATGAAACACTGCATAGTTTCATCCTCCACGACTACACGAAGCTGATACCACTTGCCGTCTTCCAAAGGTTTAATATCCTTGGTCTTAAGCTTGCGCCACACAGGATCGACGGCATGAAGCACTGCCGTATTGTCACGAACACTGAATATCATGCCGGTGAAATAAATCGGATGCCTTGCCTTTGGGGGCGAACCATGAAAAATCAATCCAAGATTGCGTAGCTGGTCTTTAATGAATTGAAACTGCACAGTGACGGTGTAGTTGCTCCACGCAGGTTGATCAAGCATCAACATGCCATTCTTGCCTGCATCAGCTTTGGCGTGAAGCACGCCCTCTTTCAACTGCCACTCTGCGAAATTTTCACCCGGAATACGCATGAGCCAATGCGCATTCATTTCGGCCTGGTCAAAGCAATCTTCAAACAGAACCTGCTTAGAATTCGAAGTGTCTGCACGCAGCTGGACTGCGTTGCACATTAAAAAAAGCCCTAAAAAACAAACATATTTCATGGCTGTGCAACTCCACCATTGAGAATATAAACTTTAACTGCAAATGGCGCCCATGTGGTTCGCCATGATTGCTTGGCAACGGCCTGCACTTGACCTGCCAATGAAGAAATACGGGTTTGTGATTTATCGATCAAAGGTGATGAGACACTTGCTTCGATAGGGTGATCCGTTGGATTGACCGTCAGCAGATAATGATGTTTCTGATCTGCGATGAGCCGGCAGTACAATTTACCACCATCGGTTTTAACCGTGTATTGCTGAGCAATATCCGGTCCGGTCAAGGCAACTGAAAGACCTTGGATTTCTTTGCCGATTTCCAGTGTCATCTCGTAAAAAGCTGCATCGGTTTTCTGTAATGAACCGCCCATTTCCTCACAGGTGTATGCAAAGAACAACATTCCCTTGACGCCGTGAGTTAACGCCAGATAGATCATGCAGCGTCCTTCATCGAGCGTTGGCATACGCCCCCCATGTTTGAATGAACCATAGGTTTGGACAGCAAACCAGACTGGCTTTTTACGGTCGACTGCTTTGTGTGCTTCCTCGATGTAGTCAGCGATCACAGTGATTGGCTTACTGGGAACGGGATAGCAATCCACGCCGAAGATGTCACAGGCAGATGCATACTGCTTAAACAATTTGGGTTCGCTATTAAGTAAAAACACGGGTAAATCAGGTGCCGCCTGTTTGACAGCGTGATACATATCCTCTGCGTTTTCCGGCGATATGCCATAGTTCTGCGGTTCATCCGCCAGGTACCATGCCCAGAGATTGGGATGCTCCTTGAACTGGCGAACGACCTTTTTTAAATGTCCTCTCAAAAAGCGACGGGCTGCATAATCTTCATGAGGCAACAATCCGATGCCACTGTTCTGAGCCTGTTGCAGATGTGTGCGAATCACATCCATCGTCGGGCGATAGTTGGTCACCTCTGCACAGTTAAATCCAGCAGATTTCAGTGATGAATAAGTACCAGGTGGTTGGCGATAAAAAATCAAGGGGAAGACCTTTTTCCCATTGATGACCAAGGCATGGTCCTTGTCAATGTAACGGTGCGAAGGCTCGCTTGATGGATCTGCGGTTAAATCACTTTCACGAACAAGTACTGTCCGACCCACTGTTGCGGGTTGATAGCCTTGCATTTCAAGTGTCACACGCAACTCAGCGGGGCCGGGCTGGTCGACTTGATATGGAATCGAGACCATTTGTTCGTGATCTGCACTGAGTTGAACAGTCGTGGTCTGACGTGTTGCGCTTTGGCTTGAATTGATGACGCTGCTGTGTAATGACGCTTTTCCGATGATGGCCTGTTCGTTGATTAGACGAATTTCAGCAGTATTCGTACCCACCTGACGTTGCCCGACATCCAGAATTTCGACACCCGGTGCAAAGCGGCTGTTGCCAATTTGAGGTTCAATAATGCGGAAAGCTTCAGGGCGATGAAAGCCATTTTTCATGCCTTGGATACTGCTGTATTCGACCGTTGGTTTTTGCGATGTGCGGGCAAGATTCATCGCCCAGACATTGCCGGCCATTGGGAAATTGCTCAGTGGGATACGCACTTCCACCTGCCATCCCGTCGGAGTGATACCGGTGGCAACGGTGATACCAAGCGCGTTCCAATTCTTGTGTACGCCAATTTCATTGGGGCGACAGAGTTGGTCAAAGACCATGCCCCGTGGATTGACGATGAAATGGTAATATTCAGAGCGACTTTGAATCGGCTTGAAAAATATCTCCACACAATCATCAAACCACAATGTGCCATCACGCGTTTGGATTGTGCTTTGTAGCGAAGCAGTATCCGAGTCTGTACAGTCAAAGGCAAGGTACAGGTTCTGCTGATCAAAACCAAACCAGGCTTGCGTGGGCTTATTGGGTTGATCCTGATCGGGGATAGTTGTGATGAACCGATCAAAGTGCTTTGCCTGCTGCCATTCACCGTGGGTAAGCTTGCCATCAATCACAGGTGGCTGTGACATCGGCGTGACTGCAAGAAGCATTGCTGGAAGCAGCAAGTGCAACAACATCATGAGGAACGTCTTTTGAATCATGGTCAACCTGTGATTGTTAGTCTGCGTTCGATGCAGAGTTGGTGGCCGCCTGCCATGGGGTTTGGGCGATGTTAATATTGTCCTGGATGACGAATGCTTCCTTGACAGGTGCTTTGAGTACGACACGCGCTTCATTGCCACCCATCCATGTATTGCTTTTGAGGATCAGGTCGGACGTGGGCTGCCAGACGGTGACGATCGCATCGCTTTGGCTGAGCTTGCCGTGGGCCGTGTTATTTTGCACGATCACATGATTGGCATTGTGTGCGATGCTGATCATGTTTCCCTTGTCGGGACCGTGCGTGCCGTCGATTTTGAATTGATTGCCCATGATGGTGACATGGCTGATGGGGTCCGGTGAAGCTGACCAGGGGCGCCCGACGCAGATTTCCCCATTCATGGGTGTGTCGACACTTCGACAGTTGTTCACAAACAGATTGCCTTCAACAAGGACGCGGTCACAACCATTTTTCTGTTGAGCACTAAAACCAATGAGCAGACCCCATGCAGCTGAATCTTCAATGATGTTGCCCCGGACAACGACATTGCTGCAGCCGACGACATCAATGCCTGATCCGTTGGTTGTGCCACGGGAGATGTTGTTGGCAATGAGAATGTTGTTGCAGCGCCCGTTGGCAAGGTACGGCGCGTCATGGCTTCGGATGGAGGTGTTATTGACGATCTGACAATCTTCGCTACGCGAAAAACCGATCCCCGATGAGTCCTGTACATGGTTGTGAGCGATGATAGCCTGCTTCTGGTATTGCATGCCGATGGCCTGCCCGCCGCCACTGATGACGGTGCAGTTGATCACACGATTACCCACGTAAAGATTGGTATCACCGGGCGCCCCCAACGCCGAAACGCCTTGCCATCGGAGATTGGGCTGCTTGGCGATCCACCCTGTGTAGGTCCCGGTACCGTTGCCATCGAAATTCAATCCATCGACGGTGCAGTAATTGGCACGATTGATCAGCACGCCCGACCAATACCATTCATGACCGTTCTTCATCCCCTTGGTGTAGTCCAGCCCCTTGATCACTTTGATCACGCCATCACAGGTAACTTTGCTGTAATCGTTAGCAAGATGGATCAACGCCTTGGTGCGCAGGATACCCGGGGAGAGTTCAATCTTGGGCATCTTCAACGGGTTAACCATGTACACACCTGAAGGGATATGCACATGGATCGGGCCGGTGGTTTGAGCCATGACCTTGTGCATGCGATTAAACGCCTCGGAGTCATCGGTTTTCCCGTCGCCGGTGGCACCAAAGTCCATCGGGTTGAGTTTCAATGTCGCTTGCGACGGCTTGTTGTTCGATGGGTCTGCAAGGAGTTGATTTGTTTGCATGCCCAGCAGACAAGTGACCATCAAACAGCCGAGAATTGATCGGTTAAACATGAGTAAAATCCATGATATGCTTGAAATCAATTTTCCGAAACCGTGAAGTAACGCAGTTGGCCATCGGTTCGCGAGTGCATCGCCAAAGGTAGTGAATTCAACTCGTCCTTGGTCCCGGTTCGTACGCGTCCATCCCCCATCAACAAGTTGGCACTCTTGGCGTGATGTGCGTAGATGGCATAGATGCTGTCGGTTGGCGAATTGACGCCGTAGATCAGATACGTCTGAATCACACGACCGGCATTGGGGTCCTGTACCGAGTCTGCAAGAAGAATCTTGTCGGTTGGTTCAGCATCAAAACTCCCGAAGATAAAGTCCAGGTGATCGCCGCCGTTGCGTGACAGTGTGCCATACGTGGTGTACTTGGAGTAGACCGGCGCCGGGTGCATGGACGGGCACTGAAACGCCTTGTCAGTGTCGATATACTGACCGCCTAGCAGATACTCCGACCAAGTCTTGGTGAGATTGTTGGGCGGCAGCAGCATCTCGTTGTCATTGAAGTACGAGTAATGTGCCACACCGTTTTGTCTGAGATTGCTCTGACATCGCGTGGCCATGGCACGGTCTCGTGCTGCTCCCAATGCCGGCAAGAGAATCGAAATCAGTAACGCGATAATCGAAATCACCACCAGCAATTCAATGAGTGTGAATCCCCCTGGCCGTCTGGAGCTTATCTGTTTCATATCGTTTCCTTTGACTATCTGAACGCGATCATCATTCATTCTGAGTTCAAGTGTGTCTTACCGCGACAGCGTTGTGGCTTCATTCAATCACAGTCACATCCATCATTGCGGGACATTCAGTTTAAACCTTGCCACCCCATCTTCTGAGCACAATCAACGCCGATTTACAATTTGCCAATCTCAAGCGTCATGCAAACCGACCAGCAGGGGCGGACAAAGGCCCATGCCGCGATGTATCGCCACGACAAACTTCATGGCGGCACAAACAACATACAACTTGACAATAGACATACAAGCTTGAGTTGTCAACGATAATTAATTGGCAAAAATGGATTTTTTTTCACCCCAGCAAAGTAGACTCCTTGCACCAAACAAATCTCAACATGCATTAATAATTAATTTTAAAACCTTTAAACGAAATTTCTCATGCCAAAAACATAAACCACCACCATCAGACGCTCCCAGTCCTATTGGCCTAAAAGCGATAAAACAGATGGGACACACCAAAAACGAACACCAACCATTGACACGGACCCAAATCACTTGTATGATCTTTTTGACTAGATTGTATGTTCACCCACCCACTCGCCCCGGAGGTGTCACTTGGCTTCACGCACCATGCTTGATTCAGAAAATGAAAAAGCGGCCACACAAGGCAAGCTTAAACACGACATCCTTGTGGATACGCTTAAGACCCAGATTCGTTCCGGCCGTTACAAAGTCGGCGACAAGCTGCCCAGCGAACATGAACTGGCACGGGATCTGGATGTGAGTCGTCATACCATTTTGCGTGGGCTTTCAACACTTGCAGCAGAAGGCTGGATTGACCGTCAACAAGGTCGCGGCACATTCGTTGCCAAACGATCCAATCCCACGCACATCGGCAACCAGGTCATCGCATTCATCTGTAGCGACAAGGGGGACTCGGTCATCAGTCGTGTCATCCGTGGCATCAGTCAGGCCCTGCGATCCCGCCGACAGGAAATGCTGCTGCTGGATTCAGATCACAGCGTTGAACGCGAACGTGAACTGCTTGAGAGTCTTGTTGATCGTGGCGTTGGGGGTGCGATTCTCTGGCCGGTGACGTCCGGCGAAAATCGTCAGGCCATCGAACAACTTCAAAGCCAGGACTTCCCGCTGGTGATGATCGACCATGGCATGGACAACTCAACTGTCCCACTTGTTTGTGTGGATCATGAATTGGGTGCGTATGAAGTAACGCGGCATCTGGTGCGTTGTGGCTACAAACGCATCGCGCACATCACCTTTGCAGGCTTGCCCGGTGAACTCAGCGAAGCTGTACTCGAACGTGAAGCAGGTTATCGCCGTGCACTCGATGAAGCAGGCCTGTCCTTTGATGACGAATTGATTCAGCGCGTGGACCGCAACCTAATGCGTTTATCACATGAGCCGATGGTGCGCGAAATGCTGGCATACGAACAGGCACACCGCCTGATGGCCTCGGACAATCGGCCTGATGCGATTTTTCTGCTCAATGATATTTTTGCGCCAAGTGTGTATCGCGCAGCGCTCAACCAAGGTATGCAAATTCGCAAGGATGTTGCGATCGCTGGATTCAACAATGACCCTGAAGCGTGCATGTTGCCAGTGCCGATGACGACGTATGACTTACCTTCCGAACAGGTAGGATTCCAGTCCATTGAGCTACTCAACAAATTGGTTGCCAACCAACCCATCACCGATCAAACCACGCGCATTGCAGGCCAGTTGATGGTTCGCAATTCGACCGTGGAAAATATTGCAGCTTATTGCCAGGGCATTTAAATCGATGCGTTTCCCCTGATTTCAAGGCATTTTCACCCGTTAGCATGAGACTTGATGATGTGTGATGATTTACAAATCGCAGTGATAGGTGTTGGCGGACGTGGCGGTGTTGCAGACTACGCCCATCGCCCAGGCAAAGGCAGTCGTTTGGTTGCCGGCGCCGACATCAATTCCGATGCGCTTCGTGCCTTTGCCAAACGAATCGATTCCGACGTCTCGTTGTATGACGACTATCGGCAGATGCTTGATCGACGCGACATAGATGCGGTGTTCATCACATCGCCGGACTTCTGTCATGAGGAACATGCGGTAGCAGCATTGGAAGCAGGCAAGGCAGTCTATCTGGAGAAACCCATCGCCATCGACATTGCCGGTTGCGACCGCATTCTGGAAGCTGCGTATCGTAGTCGTTCAAAGCTTTACGTGGGTCACAACATGCGTCACATGCCGTTTGTCTTGAAAATGAAACAGCTCATCGATGATGGGCGTATCGGTCAGGTCAAAGCCATCTGGGTCCGTCACTTCATCTCCTACGGCGGTGAAGCCTACTTCAAAGACTGGCATGCGGAGCGTCGTTTTTCCAACAGTCTGCTTTTGCAAAAAGGCGCTCACGATATCGACATCATTCACATGCTCGGTGGCGGGTACACGCAGCGTGTCCATGCCATGGGCGCACTGACGGTGTATGGCGATGTCACGGATCGACGCAAGCCCGAGGAAAAACCGCAGATTCGCAGCATCCCTGACCTCTGGCCCCCAGCGCACAAACAGGACTCAATCCAACCATTGATGTCGAAGACCTGAGCATGATGCAGATGCAACTGGATAACGGCGTCTTTGCCAGCTATCAGCAATGCCACTACACCCCCGATGCCTGGCGGAACTACACCGTCATCGGCACGGAAGGTCGCATTGAGAACTACGGGGACTATGCAGGTGATGTTGAAATTCGCATCTGGAATAAACCACCGGACTACAAGGAACGTGGTGATGAACAATATGCCTTAACGGGTAACATCAAATCACATGGTGGTGCGGACCCCAAAATCGTTGCTGAGTTTTTGCAGTTTGTGCGTGGCGAGATCCAGCCATCCGTCAGTCCGATTGATGCACGTTACAGCGTGGCTGCAGGTTGTCTGGCAACGCAGTCACTACGTCTCGATGGACGCGTAATGCAAATGCCAAACGTGCCAGAGTCTTGGAAGAACGCATTGCGATATTCTCTTGATCAACCATCCAACACGTTGGAGGTGCAGTAACATGCTTCAACGTCAAACCGCGCATCCAACCAGCACGCTTCAACTAGCCAACATTTTTCAAGGCAGTGATTCCACGTTCGACCTGTCCACGGGCAATACCTATCCAGCAATGACGATGCCCTGGGGCATGACCTGCTGGTCGGCTCAAACCCGCGAAGGCAAATGGTTTTATCACCACCATGATCCCAAATTTCAGGGCCTACGTGCGACACATCAACCCTCACCCTGGATCGGCGATTACGGTCAGATGGTGCTGATGCCCATCACGGGTAAACCCTGCATCTCAGCCGAAAAACGCAGCAGCACTTATCAATGGGACATGCATCAAACCGGTCCCGGCGGTGGTGCAGTACGCTTGCAACGATACGGCATTGACATGCGATGGGCGGTGACGCAACGCGGCTGCGTGACTGCCATGCACTATCGCCACGATAAGCAGCCGGGCATGATACTCGAACTACCCGAAGGTGTTGGCCAGATCAGCATTGAACCGCAGCACCGCCGTGTCCATTGCACCACCCATGCCAATCACGGCGGTGTCCTGCCGAACTTTGCCTGTCACTATGTGATCCAATTCGATTGCCCCATCAAGTCATTTGGCAGTGGTTCAACCGAGCATTGCGTGATGACGCAGCGATCCCATGGCGGTGACAACATCGCTGCCTACGTGCAATTCGAGCCCAACGCGGCATCCACTGTCACGGCACGCATCGCAAGCTCGTTTATCAGTTCACAACAGGCAATGCTCAATCTGAATCGTGAACTTGCTGGCCAAACACTTGAGCAAATCCGCACACAAGCCGATGCATGTTGGCAGAAGCTTTTTGACCACATCGACATTCAAACACAAGACGCGACCATTCGTCGGACGTTTTACACTGCGCTTTACCGCAGTCTGCTTTTCCCACGCGGCCTGCATGAAGTTGATGAACACGGCAAGCTTCATCACTACAGCCCCTACGACGACAAAGTCCACCCCGGCCTGCTGTACACCGATCAAGGCTTTTGGGATGTGCATCGTACGCTTTACCCTCTGTTATCAGTGGTGTATCCGCAAGAATACAGCCAGCTACTTCAGGGATGGCTTAACGCCTATCGCGAAGGAGGGTGGTTACCCAAGTGGGCCAGTCCCGGGTATCGCAACGCCATGTGTGGCTCGCATGCCGAAGCCGTTTTTGCCGACGCCATTGTCAAAGGTACAGCAGATATCGATCATGAACTTGCCTACCAGGCCATCGTCCAAAGCGCGACGCAGTTTGGTGATGCTGCAGGCACCTACGGTCGCAACGGCATCAATGATTATCTGAAGCTTGGCTATGTCCCCGAAGACCGCGTGCATCACGGCGTCTCCGAGACGTTGGACTTTGCTTACTGTGATTACACCATCAGTCAGGCGGCGCGGGCACTTGGCAAGCTCGATGACGCAAAACATTTTGCTCAACGCGCCCTAAACTACCGCAACTTGTTTGATCACCAAACCGGCTATTTTCGTGGGAAAAATGCCGATGGCAGTTGGGTTGAGCCGTTTGATCCCTATGACTGGGGCGGACCCTATTGCGAAGGTTGTGCCAATCATTATCTCTGGGCAGTTCCACACGACCCGCAGGGATTGGCGGAACTGCTCGGCAGCAATGACATGTTGGTTGAGCGCATGCAAGCCATGCTCATGGACGACCCGCGATTTAACATTGGTGGCTATGACTACGAGATTCACGAGATGACTGAAATGGCGCGCGTGCCGTTTGGCCAGTATGCACACTGCAACCAACCCGTGCATCACATGCTGTATCTGTTGGCACATGCTGGTGCGCCTGAGAAAACCAATGCCTGGGTGCGGCGTGTCCTCACTGAGTTGTACACCCCTGCCTCACTGCCTGGCGATGAAGACAATGGTGAGATGTCGGCATGGTACGTCCTTAGCGCTTTGGGGTTCTACCCGACCTGTCTTGCCAGTGGGCAGTACACGCTTGGTATGCCGTTGATTGAAAAAGCAACGTTGCTCACCGGCCCGTCATGCACCGTCCATCTTCACAATCAATTGTCATATACCCATAAATTACCTGGGCAGTTTCAAGTCAATGGTCTGCCGCACTCCTCAATCACGATCGATCATGCTCAGCTTGTTCAAGGCTGTGATCTGACTTATAGCCTCAACGAACCGGCCATGAAAACCATACCGCAATAACCATTATTGATTGCGGGATAAAACGTATTGATGTTTGAAACCAAGACGATTATTAGGAATATGAACATGTCTACTACGGAACCCGGGATACTTCGGGTCGGCCAAATCGGCTGTCATGGCGTGGCAAACAACCATGCCAAAGCGCATCGCTGGACCGGTAACACACAGTTGCATTCCGTCTGTGACATCAACGAATCATTGGCACAGTCCTTTGCTGAGCAATATGACGTCAAACACTATTTCACATCGGCTCAGCAAATGTTTGAATGCCCGAACATTGACCTGATTGACCTGGTCACACCGGATCATACCCATGCGTCACTGGCAATTGCAGCCATGGAACATGGCAAACATGTCCTGGTCGAAAAACCCATGGCCACCAATACTGATGACGCAAAGCTGATGATTGAAGTTGCCCAACATAACAAAGTGCAACTCATGTGCGTCCAATCAACGCGCTGGGTTCCCAAGTGCCGGGACATCGTCAAACGTGTACACAGTGGTGATATTGGTGAGCCGGTCTTTGCGCGTATGCATGGTGGCTGCCCTTCATTCTGGCGTCCAGACCATTGGCCTAAAGCAGCCTCGGAAGGTGAGGTCGATCACCTGCTGGTCCACAATGCCATGCACTCGTTGGACCTCCTGAGTTGGCTGCTGGATGACCAACCTCAAAACGTCTACACCATGGGACATCCGGGCCAGGAAGGTGTTCCTCTGTGGGAGTACTTTTCAATTAATGTCCGCTTTGCCAAGGGCGCGATAGGACTGTTTGAAGAGAACCGGATGATGCAGCCCAAAGCATATTCCATGCCAGGGACGGGACTGCATATCATCGGCACCGAAGGCACCATTGTGATGTCGCCCTCCAAAGATTTGAGTGTGAGTCTGTTCAACAAGGATGGTATGCATTTCCCTGGGTCACATATGTACCTCACCCCCGAGGAAGACAATTTTGCTGCGATGATCCGTGAGTTGGCTGATGCGATCATGCAAGAGGAATCCGTTCCCATTTCCCCCCAATTTTCACGACATGTTCTTGCAGGTGTCCTTGCTGCTGTTGAGTCATTCCGTTCCGGTCAGCCTGTGGAGGTGAACCATGACTAAGCCGTTACAAATCGCATTGATCAGTTTCTCATATGGCCATCAAATGGACTATGGTCGCCTGCTTGCTGAGCACCCCCAAACGCAGCTTGTTGCGATTGGTGATGTGCCGGGCATAACGGAGGAAGCGCGCAAGGTTGCCAGTGATTTTGCAGCATCACGCAACGTGCCGTATTACGCGGACTATCGCCAGATGCTTGAGCAACAAACGATTGATGCGGTGAGTATCGCAGTATCACCAAGCCAGAATCCATCCGTGGTCATCGCATGCGCCAAGCAAGGCATTGATGTTCTGTGCGAAAAACCGGTCGCCAGCAACAATGATGATTTGGATCAATTGGCAAAGGCAGTCCGCGAATCAGGTATCCGTTTCACGGCAGCCATCCCTGGCACGGTCTTTTCCAATGCGTTTCGTCCTGCGATCGAACAGGTGACACAAGGCGCTATCGGAACGCCGTATGCCGCCCACTTCCAATTCCTTCAGCCACGTGGCCCGCAGTACATTCTCACCGAGGAACAATGTACCAGCGAAAAACGTGGCGAGTTAGCCAACTTCGGACCCTATGGCATCCTGGCCATGCTCAAATTCTTTGGTCGAAAGATTACGCATGTCTTCGCCCGAATGGATGCCATGTTCTACGAGCGATATCGGAAGCATGGTGTTGAAGACATGGCCTTGTTAAGTTTGACCTTTGAAGGTGGCGGTATTGGTACACTGCTTGTTGGCCGTACCACGACCCAAACGCAGCTGGCCACCGATTGTGCCATGCAGGTCATCGGCAGCGAAGGTGTACTTAACATTGAACAAGGATTGGGATACGGCTACACCTGTTACCAACAGGAACAAGCACGCTTCATTCCATATGGCATGAGTGCAGGCCAATGCTTTGTCAACGATTTCGTCAAAGCCATTCAAACCAATTCGGAGCCAACCATCACACTTGAACATATCATCAATTGTTTTCGCGTTCTGGATGCAGCTTATCAATCATGTCGTGAAAACAAAGTCGTATCTATTTTGATGTAAATCGCAATGCGGATATACACAACGCATTCTAATACTCCGTATCTTCGCGATGTTCTTTCAGTTACAGTCGCTGTGAACAAGTGTTTGTTTAAGGATAATAAGCGAAATCAGGCGTTTCATTGATCCGGGAAACGCACCCAAACAACGCAACAATCTGCTGCGCCGCTACACTCACACGTTAAAAATCCACGATTGTGGCATTTGCTGAGCCATCACTAATCACAGTAGCCGCTGTATATGTTCCATTGCTGATAACATACTCGTTATAGACGAATCGCGATGCCTGGGCAGAAGCATCGATCAACACACAATAAGATGCACCGGATGCGGCACTGAGTTCGGCCTGGGCTACCAGTATGCGACGGCACCATGCATCAAGCGTCAGTGCCTGCGCAGTAGTGGTCGATTGAATCAAACCTCCCTGTACGCGAGCAACCAACCGCGTCAAATTACCGTTGGTTGTTGAGCCCCGTAAACTCAATCCACCACCGGCACCAATAAAATGGTTGCCTATCAGAGAGATGTTGTAAGCACCATCAATGCGCCCAGCTGGACCGTATTGATCCGTTGTTTTGAAAATGCCATTCGAAACAACAAAGTCCGATCTTGAATTGGATATATTTTCCTGCAAACGCAAAGCATTACTTCCCGACGATTCATACACGCCACCGGTAATGTTGACGCGATCACAACCCAGTGCAATATGTAAAGCAATGTCTGCACAATTGAGCATGACATTGTCGGCGATCACCACATCCTGACAATTCTTGATGACGATACCTTTAAACGTCTGCGAATTCTTTGAAATGTTGTTGGCAATGACCACGCCATACAAGGTTCCAGCTGATGTATCGACATCAGCTTCGATTATACTTTCTGAGATATCGGTAAATTGACAATTCACCACGGTAAATCCATGCATATCAACGGTGTCTTCAACCAAAGGAGAAACATATGCCACGCCTTCGGACGAGCAATTGGCAATCTTCACCCCATTGATACTGACGTTTTCAAGAAAATCATAGCCGTTATTGATTTGATTCTGATCAATCTCGACATCAATCCCAATAATGCTACCCGCAACACGGCCACCGGTGATGGCTATATTTCTCCCGGAGAGAACCGCGATGCCCTGACGTCTCCCTGAGACCGTGCCTGAACCACCGCCGTCGATGATGACGTTATTGATAATGACATCCTCACTGCCGTAGGCAATGTAAATACCATCACCACGACAGTTGTGAATGGTCGTACCATCAATGCGAACATTCGTTGCATGACGAATGTCAATACCGTGTGCATATTCAGTGGTATTGCCACCGGGCTTGTTATTACCACCATCAATTCGTCCACCTATTATTGCGATATTTTCAATGTGATTCGAAGGGCTTGATGAGGTGTCCGCGGCTATCGTTATTGCTCTGGTTAATACTGTGTGACGTGGAGCAAGTACGGCGTTTAAAGATTCAAATTCGAGTGTGATATTCGAATATCGAACCAACAAACCTTTTTGTAAGACACCGGTAATTGAATTGTTTTGTAGATAATATTCCCCATCCGGGATAAAGATTCTCCCCCCGCCTATCTCCCCAGCATATTCTACAGCACTCTGCATGGCAGACAAATCGTCAGTACTTCCGTCACCTGTTGCACCAAACCACTTAACGTTGATGGCGGTGTCAGCCTGATTAAGCTGGCGTTCGAACTTATTGCCGGTGTTGTCGATGTAACGCGTGCCGTTGTTCTTGGTGGTCCATGAAGCACTGTTGTTTTTATAGAGCATTCCTCCGCCACCATCACCTGGCTGATCACGATAAAGCAGGTGAACATAATCATATGAAGACAAGTTACTGCCCTCAATATCCGTTACGCCTTCTGCTTCAAAGATACTTGCTCCCAAAACAGTTCCCGGCAAACCAGCTAACATTACCAGAACCCATACAATAACCAAAGAATGTCTCACAATACAGTCCTTTCATATTAACCCCGGCTTGGCGTGTGGAAATAGACGTACACATAGCTTGCTCATCAACTCTGATGAGTGAATATGTTTAGAGAGACTGACGGGGCAATATGTCACGACACCCATATGAATCACTGGATGGGTTGATCAGCTAAATTCGAACGGGAATCGAAGCCCCCTCAGCCAAGTCATTAAGCTGCTGGATTGTGGAACGTCCAATGGGTATACCATGCGTTAAACGTTCTTGCGTTGTTATCAATTCCGGCTGCCCCGGCCACTGAACAGGTTCTGTCACATTCTGTCTTTCAGACTGATTCCAACGCGCCTGCACATCGGCAACTTGCTGGGCAAACCATGTAACTGGCAGAAACTGTGCAATATCGATGGCGAGGACCATGCCACCAAGATGACGCTTTTCAGTCATTTGGCGATACATTCTGGGAATGTCCGGGCCCATGGGACTTTTGCTTAACAAAGCACAGAGCACATCAATCATCAACCCAAGTCCTGAACCTTTGAATTGAGCCATCGGCAAAAGCGCCGCAACCTGATTGGGGTCTGTGGTGGGATTACCATCTGCATCCAGCGCCCAACTGTCCGGAATGTCCACGCCTTCAATCCGTGCGTTCATGACCGTATTCCATGGCACACAACTCGTCGCCATGTCCAGGCAAAGGTGTTGGTGATCCAAACCTGGCGCGGTGATACATATGGGATTGGTGCCACAAAAGGCATGCGTTGCACCATAGGGCGCGACCATGGAGTCGGAATGCGTGAAGACCAGCCCGATCATGTTTTGCGATGCGATCTGCAAGCCATACCATGCCAGCGCCCCACAGTGCGAGGAGTTGCAGACCGTCACCGCACTGACGCCGGATTGTCTTGCCAAGTCAATGGCGTGTTCGGTTGCCCGGTGCATCACCAATTGCCCAAGTCCATGATCGCCATCCACCAAACCAATCGCCGGCCCCAATGACTTGAAAGTGATATTGGGATCAGTCGAAATGCTCTTATTTTTCAGGCGTTTGACGTAGTGCGGCAATCGCGCGACGCCATGTGAATCAATCCCCCGCAAATTGGCATGGACAAGTGACTGAGCAACAAGTCTGGCGCGCTCTTGCGAGAGTCCTTCTGCCATGAGCAATTGCGTTGTCATTGCCAGCAAATTCTCATGACGTACGATATGTGTCGGGGTCTGAACCTGGACCATTGGGACTGTTTTCTAATGCGAATTGATTACATGTAAAAGACAATCGACTCAGTTGCCATCGAGTTCGCGTGACAATGCTTCAACAGCGCGAGCCACATGTTCACGTGCTGACCTGAGACTTTCCGGAGCGTGATCAAAACTGGTCAATCCCCAGACAATGTCTTGCAGTGATTGGTTGGCCTGAGCAACAAGCTTGATTGTTTGTGGTTGAGGACCACCACGTTCCTTGAGTTGATCAAGCATTTGATTCATCAACCAGAAGTATTCGCGATCTTCGATACCATCTCGGATCAGGTGTAATCGCAGACTATGCCAGAGGGGTTGGCCGGAGTCTTTCGGCGGATCGAAATAAAGGTCACCATCACCGGGCCACGTGTCGGTATGCTGCTCCAAGCCGAACCATGTGTGAACCGTCCTGCCACGTCGAATGCTGAAATAGGTTGCGCCTTGCGCGCCGTATCGTTGAAGCATCCAGAAGAACATCCGTGGTCCTGCCTGGTCTGTCTGGAGGAAAGCATGGTCATGAATGTACGGCCAAACTTGTTCACCGGCTTCGAGTCGTTCCTGGTAAAAATCAATCGCACGGGCAAAATACCGCGAACTTGGCGACCAGATGTCGGCGATCCCCACAGCACGGGAAAGCATCTCACGGTCTGGTGTGCCGATGGCGGTCACCATCAATTGAATCCTGGGCGCATACTCCCGATACAACTTGGCCAACTGTCGAATGCGTGGCAGTTCATCGCCTTCAACCTCATCAATCATGCGAGCATACACTTCATCGAGTACGCCCTGCTCTTCAAGGATGGGATAGAAAACCTGCCAGAATTCCTGCATCCGTTTCCATGCCTGTTCCGGTTCCTGATTGCGATACCAACGGTAGCTGTCAGCCCAGGGCGCGACGATGCTGGTGACTTCCAAACCGCGTTTGTGCAAAAGTTCGATGGTCTGAACCAGTGATTGCTGAACCTGCTGACCTCTGGCCTGGGCATAGCCTTTCTCGTCAAAATTATTGCGTCTAAGCAGTGTGGTTTCGTTCCATTGAAACGGCATGCCCTGGGTAATCCGAAAGTCTGCCAAATCATCGACCATTGACAGATGCACATCCAACGGATTGTTAGACAGATCCGTAAAGAGTCCGGTGCGCGTGTGTGTCTGTTTGGGCAGCGAGAAATCATAGACTTCAAGTTCAATGGATCGCGTAACCTTCAACGATTCATTGATGGTAAACGTGACCTGTGAGTGATACTTGCCAGCAGGTTGCTGATCTGGAACCTGCACCGTCACTACAAATCCGACATTGGTGCGTTCATACTTTGACGGATAGTCCTTGATTTGCATGAACGCCTGGGGTGCCAGCGGATCTGGATAAAGCACCTTGTTGGTATTACCACGCTTGAAATTCTGAAGGTAGCGCAGGTTCTCTATGCGGCAAGCACTGGTTTCAATGCGATTGCCCTGATCATCGACATAAGGTTCAATACTCACATCGACACGTTGAATCGAAAAATCCGGCGCGGGTGTGGCGACCCATTGCATGCTCACGGCTTCGTGCCCTGCTGAGGACAACTTGACCGGTGACGCGGGATCATCACTGAGTAACAGATCAATGGTCCGATCCGGTTCAAGCCAGACACGTTGTGTCAGGGGAGTTGCCCAAAGTGTGACTGGGCCGGGGCGTCTTGCAGTCTGGGTGATTTTGGTATGGATACGCATGTGCAGATCGCCATGCGAAATCCGATCATTGAGGTACATGCTGCCAGCCGAATAACTGTCATTCCATGTGGCATTAAGTGCCAGACGCGAAGGCTCTTCACCTTGCTCTGCTGCGATGATTTTCAAATACCAGACGGTGTCCGGATCAGAGGGTTGATCCACTATCAGATGTAGATCACGCGGAGCTTTCCGGGCTGGGTAAACATGGCTTGCGACGATCGGACCCTTTGGCCCATCACGATGAAGCTGGACGGTAATCTGCGGGCACGGGCCTTCGGGATTCAAGCCGCGGTAACCGATATCCTCAATGCCCAACTGGACGGCTGCGAGAATCGGTCCCGCACAGCGAAATGTCTGACCGATACTTTCAAAATGCGAGAGATTCGGCCAATAGTTACCAGTCACCCCGCCGACGGCTTCGGCCTGGTAGTACGTTGCGGTGATCGTACCATCTGCCTGCCATTGAACCTGATTATCCAACAGCGTCTGGTCGGCGCGGGCGGCAAACAAGCTCTGCCCCATCAGGCCAACCAATAAAAGAGACAGCATCATACGAGAGTTGAAAGTCCATACAGACTGATCGCGGGTATACATCTTGGACATCATAAACCTTCAGCAAAAAATGAATGTCGAAATGAAGAACAGACATGCGGCAACAAAGTCGTCACCCAATACTATTGAACGGTATCAAAGTACACATACACTGCGTGATGCTGGGTATCTGTCAGATTACCGCCACTGGTTGTCCAACCGATCAACGCATCAAAATAGGAATAGGGCGCGCCCCATGGTGTAAAGATCGAATCGAAATTAACATGCTTGACTGATCCGTCGGAATACCCAACATTTGTACCGGTCTTGTGTGCGGCAAAGGCATGATTCTCGTTCATAAACAGGTCAGCAGTCAAAGCCATATGGCTGTTGATATCACTGCGGCTCCAATCCAGCGTGCCGTTGCCACGTGGTGGTTCCAGCCAACCCCTGAAGTTATAACAACCGGCGGTGAGCATTTGATAACCTGCTACATCACGATAGGTTGACGAATCCAACACCCGCACCGCCGGCCAGATCGAAGCATCACGCGATGGGCAGTAAAGCATCTCCCATGTGGATATGTACCTTTGCGTTTTGAGTAAACCAAAACCGATGATGTTTGTCGAGGTGTAAGTCGCATAGCTGCCTGAAGACCGTTGAGACCAGCCGCCATAAAGTGCAGGATAAAGATTCTTGTTGTCATTGGCATACGTCTCGAGCGCAATGCATATCTGTCGCACATTGATTTGACACTTAAGCTGCTTGGCACGATCGCGAGCCTTGGCCAAGGACGGCAGAAGGATGGATATCAGTAACGCGATAATGCTGATGACAACCAACAACTCAATAAGTGTGAAACCAGCCACGTGACCAGAACGTGTTAACCGAGTTTTAGCCAATGAGAAATGCATGCGGAAAAGCTCCTATGTTAATCATACCTGCCTGATTCTACTCAGACCAAATAAAAAATCAACATAATTACTCCATATAAATTTAACCCCTCCAATAAAAGGGCTTCTTTTTGACTCGTTAGAAAATACATTTTTCCCTGTTTTTAAAGATGTTTTTGATTTAATAAAAAAGTGAAGGCAAAAATAACGACTTGACATCCTCTTGAAATTATCATTATATTACACTGTTGTAGTCATCACTCATTTTGAATTGAGTACCATGAAAACATCCGACTCGCCTAGCCATGCAAGACTTAAAAAACGGACACCACCGACATTAGAACGCGGTGCTGAAGTGCCGTTATACCGCCAGCTCAGTGAATGCTTGCGCAGTCGTATCCGTGAGGATGACTGGTCTGAAAATCGCCCATTTCTAACGGAGGTAGAAATCGCCGAGATTTGGTCGGTGTCACCTTACACGGTCCGACAAGCACTTGGCCTGTTGGTCGATGAAGGCTTACTGGTGCGTGAGCGTGGTCGAGGTACATTTGTCCGCCCCAATGCAGGACAGCCTCAGGTACAACCCACAAAGCAAGTTCAATACAACCGCATTGCACTGGTCATGCCATGGGATCGCGACTCGTTTTTTTCACGCATGTTTATTGACGTGGAATCCATGGCTCATGACGCAGGCCTTCACACCATGCTGGTCAACAATTGGAACGATGCTGATACGGAAGTCGAACGTGTACGTGAAGTCGTCGAACATGGTGTGGATGGATTGATTTGGATGTGCTCTGCCGATGGCCCCAAACCCACCGCATTACGATATGCCACGGAAAAAACCAAGGCCATGGTATTGGTTGACCGTGCCCCGGACTCTCTGGAAAATCAGGTTTCACTGGTCGCAGCAGACAACTTTGGGGGCATGGCGTCGGTTGTTCAATACCTTTTGGACAAAGGACACCGCCGCATCTTCATGGCAAGCGCACAGCGACAATTCAGTTCAACACGTAACCGCGAAGACGGATACAGACAGACCCTGATCCGCAACGGGTACAAAGCACCTGACGAATGGATCTTTGGCACTCGCAGCATTGGATTTGAAGCTGGAAAAATTCTGGCTCAAAAAATCCTCCGCAGCAATATGGACTACGACGCAATCTGTTGCAGTACCGATTCAGTGGCGGTGGGCCTGATCCGCGAATTTGAAAAACAGGGCTTAACTGTGCCACGTGATGTTTCTGTCACAGGTTTTGATGACGATCCAATTTGTTCCGTATTTAAGCCGGCATTAACGACAGTTCACATGGAAGTCCCACTCATCGCCCAGGAAGCAACAAGACTCCTGCTAGCTAATCTCCAACGCAGCTTAGCCAACGAAGTTGTAACGGTTTCACGCATCTCCGTACCCGTACGTCTCATTGCCAGAGACAGCGCATAAGGTTTAATCATGACATATGCACAATGCGACTTCAAGACATCATCCAATGATGATGTGTTATCTGCACTCACGCATTACCTCGACAGAATTGTTGAAATCGGCAAACAATATCATGGGTTAATTCCATCGGTGATGAACGCGAAAACAGGTCACGTGTTCGAACATCCACCCGAGCCCATCAAAGGCCAACGACAAGGCGATCGAGCGCGGTGGGGATGCAACCTCATGCATGACCATCCTCTACTGCTAACACTCTACGGCATGGGCGAAATTCTGAATCGCCAAGACTATACACAGGCTGCCGATCTGTATCTTCAGCGATTCACGTCTCATTGTGTTAACACTCCCAGCGGTCTGTTTCCCTGGGGCGAACACGCTTATTGGCGGCTGGATACCGACACGTTTGGCAATAGCAACGCGGAAGTTGGAATTGATCCAACCTATCCGATCATTCATGATCATCTCAGGGCTGCCCCCATCTGGCTATGGGACAAGATCAACAGTCTCAATCCGACATGCGTTCAGCGATATGCCCATGGCTTGGACTATCATTTCAAGTTTGGCAAGCCTGTTGAATTTTCCCGTCACGCTTGCCTGATGGGTGGTGATCCGACACTGCCTGATCACAAAGGCTATACAGCTTCAGGTCGACCAAGACGCTTGACTGGACCGAATGATGGCGCCAACGATTTTCCGAGACATAGCGGATTTTACACATTGGACATTGCCTATGCATGGTCTCAAAGCGGTGATGCCAACTTGCTGCCGATGCTTCATCGTGCAGCAGACTACTGGTGGAACAAGCGAGAACACCATCGTGTCCTGCCGCTGCAATCACGTGGCCCGGAAACTTTCCGACATACCGCCCAAACCTTGTCACTGGCTATCAGTCTATGTGAAACAGCAAACGTCCTGGAATCAGGCTCCTATCAAAACAAAGCATTAGCAAAAACTTACAGAGACCGTGCAGCCTACTATATACAATGCTGCTATGTCGATGAGGAGAGTGATGATTACGAAAAGGCAATGCTATGTAAAGGACCGGTATGGGGCGGAGAATACGGCTCACAAGGCTATATCCTTTGCATGTATCCCAATCTGTTTCTGGGACTTTACCGATTGACAGGTGAAACGCGTTTATTCGATACCGCTACACAACAACTTCATCGCGTGGCAACTTCTGCATTTCCAGAAAGTGACCAGTCGAACATACCAGCTTCTGATATCGCCATGGCAATCATGACCACGGTGGATATATATGGGATCACAAATGATCCTTGCTGGAAAAAACAAGCCAGTATTCTCGGGCAAAAAGCATTAACTCATTACGGTCAATATCAACTGCCTATCGGCGCCTCTAATATTGATTGGTACGAGAGCCAATTGGGAGCAAGTTATTTGATTTATGCACTTGCAAAACTAGCATGTCTTGAAAACAACCTGAATATCACACCCCTAGGCTTTGACACCACAAACCGCTAAACAATACATTTACACACCAACTTCAATTGTTTTATCAGCATGATCTTCAAAGCGGTTCCTATCCAGAAAAATGCAAGATGCATCGCTTTCTCGTAACATCCCCTGGACTAAACTCTCATCCCAATCATTTTCAAACATGTTCCAAAATATCAAATCAGCCCTACTTCCAATCCCCAAAAAGCTCCAGAAGAATGGCCAGACATTTATCATTCCGAAAAAACTTATCATCCATACATCCAACTGCCATGACATACGCTACAAACATGCATGCAATAGCATTCTCGCGACCATCTCAACCAGCCTACAAGTATCACCAGTAACGCAAGAACACAAGACCAACGAATACATTCTGACAATTGGCACAAATATTCTCTCAAAGAGGGGAAAAATAAAATCTGGCGGATATCACATTCACATTTCAAATGATTTTATATGCATTATGGCAAATGATATTTCCGGATTCATTTCTGGAACCAAAACATTAGCACAAATTCTCAAAACCTGTCTTATCGATAAAACCAGAATACCTGGACTTCATATCGAAGACCACCCCGATTATCCATGGCGGGGCTTCATGATTGACGCAGCCCGAGCACCTGCTCCAATCGAATATATTAAACATATCATTGAAATATGTTCTGAAGCCAAGCTGAACTTTCTCATCTTCAGAGAAGGCGACGATGAACTATCAGCAGTACGATACAAGCACCTTCCGCTAGGCCATGAAAACCCATTTTCATTCAGCTTCCAGCAAATCCGGGAACTGATCCATCACGCTTACCTGCATGGCATTGAATTCATACCAGAAATCGAGTCTTTAGGACACAGTGCGGCTAAACGAATTCATTATCCCGAACTGGTCAAAGGTGGCGGCAAACTCGAATACCCACCACTTGGATACCATATGCGAAAAATGCATATGGACCCCAACAACACACAAAGCCTTAATCTAATCCATAAAATGTTCGAGGAATGGATGCAAGTCACAACCGCCCCATTTATCCATCTTGGCTGTGACGAAGTCAAACTTCCTTTGAGTGTACAGGAAACCTACCTACGAAAAGTCTTGAGTGTATTTGACAAAGCCAGTGTCAATGCTGGCAAGGTATTTAAGCCAATTGTGTGGTCCGATGCGCCTCTGATTGATAGTGCAGCAAATGTCACGCGTTGCCTATGGTGCTATGAAGAACATCACGATCTTCATGGACCACCCTCACTTGAGAACACTTTTCTAAAAAATCAAAATATCAACCAATGCTATGAAGATGATCGACACACCGTCTTTATGGCTGGAGGATCAGGTTCTGGGCATACCCCTTATTCCCGTGGCTCTTTTCCTGACGTCATTGAGAACTTGATTCACTGGTCAAAACTTGGAAGCCACAAAGCCAATTGGCTGGGCATATTGGCAGTACAGTGGAGTGGGAATATGCTCAATCAGTGGCTAGGGGATTTTTTTGCTGTCGCCGAATTGGGATGGAATGCCGCCGATGCATCGACATCAACTCGTAGAATTTGCCAACAAATCCAATCCTATCTGAATCGTGTCACCACTGTAGATCCTCGTCATTTTCCTGGCTATCAGGAAATGTGGGATGGCATTGTCCTGAAAGATGGTCAATTTCATAGAGATTATGTCATAACGCCAGAACATTATTAATTGGGCTCCCCCTTTCCGTGCTTCCCATATCTGACCTGCTATGTGGCAAGACAGCGTACCGATTGCCGCACGACCAACCAGGGGTCGCGTATGGCTTGTTGATCCTTCTCCGATGCCGGGATGTCGCCCAACTGTTCCAGTAAAAGTCTGGCGGCTTGCTTGCCCATGTCCTGCAAAGGTGCCGCAACCGTCGTCAAGGGCGGGATCGCAATCTCAGCATCACGTGTATCGTTGAAAGTGATCACACTCACATCCTCGGGCACCCGGATGTCCTGTAACCAGAAAGCCTGGAGCAATTCCACCGCACTGTCACTGTTGTAAACCACAATGGCTGTGGGGCGCGAAGATGACTGCTGATAACGGGCAACCACGTCCGATGCTGGCATCGTCTCCCATTCCTGAATGTGCTCTGACAGTGTCTTGTCCTGCATCATTTGCCGATAGGCCTGCGTACGAATCTCAACACTGGTGTGATAGGCTTTACGCACGCCCTGAAAAAAAACGATCCGTTGATGTCCCTGCTCAAACAGATGCTCCATGGCTAACCGGGTTCCCGTCACATCGTCAAGGCCGATCTGAGGAAAGTCCATGTCAATCTGGGTATTGACAAGCACCACCGCGCCGCGCGTCTTTTGCAACGCTTCGGTCAACACCTTGCCACACGAACCCAGCACCACGCAGCCATCAAGCCGACCATCCAGCAATGACTCGGGTGCGCACCGCTGCTGCACCGGCATGAAAATCAAATGATAGTTGTACGGCTGAATCTGCTGCATCAACGCCTTGAGCATCGATTCGTATAACAGCAAGTTGCTCATAAACGGCAACTCTTCCTGGTAGATCAGGCCGACTATCTCCCAAGATACACTCTACGCTCTCAAGCCGGATTCTCCTTTAGACTGTATCATGCTCAGAGCTAAACAGACGTAACTTATCCAGGCATTCACTGACAATCTCCCGCTGAAGAGAAATATGAAATGACATACGTTCACGGATACGACCAACGCGAAAACACACGTCTTCAGGATCAAGCTCAGACATTGGTAGCACTGCTGCACTCGGATTCCTGCGTGCCCCATGCCTTTGATATTCTGGAAGCAGGCTGCGGCGTCGGTGCTCAGACGGTTACACTGGCACGCAATAATCCGCATGCACAAATCACATCAATCGACATTTCTCCCAGTTCCATCGAACAAGCCAAACAACACGTGGCTGAGGCAGGCTGCACCAATGTCAGCTTTCAACAGGCTGATATTTTCAATCTGCCATTTGAGTCAGAAACATTTGATCATATTTTCGTTTGTTTCGTACTTGAACATCTTGCCCAGCCAACTGAAGCACTACGACATTTAAAAAACTGTCTCAAACCCGGTGGCAGTATCACCGTCATTGAAGGTGATCATGGCTCTGCCTATTTTCATCCGGATGACGAAGCCGCACGCCATGCCATCGCATGCCAGATCGCATTGCAACAACAGGCTGGCGGCAATGCCAACATCGGCAGGTCGCTTTATCCCCTGCTTGCCGAAGCAGGCTTCACACAAGTCCATGTTTCGCCACGCATGGTCTATGTTGATGCCAGCCGCCCACAACTTGTTGAAGGCTTTACAAAAAACACTTTCACTGCCATGATTCAAGGCATCCGCAATCATGCCATTGATGCTGGCCTGATCAATGAAGCAACTTTCGATGAAGGCATACGAGGATTGCAGCGAACCACCGAACCCGATGGCGTATTCTGCTACACGTTCTTCAAAGCATTCGCTCAAAAGTAACCAGCCTGTCATCGGTGGCAGTCTTGATAGGCCGAAGCGGATGGTCCGGCCGAATCCGATCTTACATCGAGATCGCATAAACATCATCGACTTCACATCATTCTCACCACGCATCGCAAACCTCCTTTGAGAAGAAGGAATTCTAGCGCAATGAAGAGCGTTTTGCAGCAGCCTGATAGGATTAACTCAGCAATAATTGAATCGCCCCTGCGTCAAAGCGTGACCTGTTTGATCTGTAATGAGTGACTTTTTCAGGGGCGACGAATTAAGATGAATCGGGCGTGTCAGGGACTCGTAAAACTCGCCGAACCACCCCAACTATCCGCTCCGCGGCTAAAGACTCACTGGCTTGTTGAATCACCAGAACGTGTCCCGAACCGAGCGACAATTCTCCGTGCCATGGCCACCATATTCAAAGGGATCGGAGCAAGCCCCGGGATGTATCGGCAAGCTCTTTCGATCAAAATGGTGTAAAACAAACCGGAGATGAGGACCGAGAACAATTGAGCCATCTGGACCTGACTGACCAACCAATGGCATAACCATGCAATTAATCCAAAAGTGAGAACAACAAGCAATTGATGAATCAAGAGCTTGAAAAAAGAGATCTTCAGAAAACGCGCATTAAACCACAGTTCAATTTCCACCCCCAGGCACTGGCAGATAACCATACAATAAGCCAAGCCCACCGCCCCCATCTCAAGACAACCCCAATCACGCGGACCGACCAGGTACACCATTACGGGCAATGACAGTAGTGTGGACAGGATCGCTATCACTGCATACACGCGTGTTCGATTGGTTGCCAACATCAGCGAGCCATTCATTTGCCCATAGGTTTGGTGAATGGGATAGAGCGCCATGATGCAAACCGCCTCTGCTGCCATGGTGTATTTCTCGCCGCCGAAAAGAACCGTGATCTGCTTGGCGTGCACCAGTGTGAACATCCCGAAATAGGAACTGAGCAGGTACATCATCGGGGTATATTTTTTAAACGACAGTCGCATTTGCTCCCAATCCTTCCTGGCAAATGCTTGTGAGAAATCCCGCATGATCAAAGGCGTCATGGCGCCGGTGAACATGAAGCACGCGATAGCAAGATTCCGTGCCAGTCCAAAGTATCCCTGCTCAACAGACCCGGCCACCGTTTGGAGCAACCATCGATTTGCTAATTCAATAATCATTGCCACGGCAGTGCACAAAAACAGCGGGGAAGCATAGCGGTAAAATTCGCACAGGTAATCTTTGCGCTGCCTGGTGGAGAGTTGGATACGGGGGAATAATGCGATGTGATGCTGACGTAAAATCACTGCCCAAGCCACGAGCAGACCACAGAGAATCCCGCATGAGTAAATGAAGAAAACGCCGAGCGTCAGATAGCCTAGAGCAAAGAGCAACAGGAGAATGCCCATCCCAAAAAGGTTCTGCACCATCCGCGCCATTTCGGACATGACGGTCAGCCCATAGGCATCCATGATATAGCTGGCCACACGTATGATTAGCGTGATGATCGCAAAGGCCATTCCAAGCCAGATGTAGACCACATCAATGTCAGGCCAAATTTGATCTGCCCATCCCAGTCCCAGAACCAGAGTCACGCCAACAATGCAAAAGAACGTGATACCAAACACAAATTCCCAATAGAACCGTATGAGACCGCGTTCTTCGAGGCGTTGATTGAGTTTGTTATAAAACCCTGCCGCACTGCCCCCATCAAGCAATGTGGTGACAGACACGAAAAAGCTGGTCAGGTAACTGAAGTTCCCAAACAGTGCTGGCCCCAATGCGCGCAAGACCACCGACTGAATCAGCACATTGGACACCAATGAAGATACGCTGGTTCCCAACTTGAAAACATAGCGTTTTCTCAACGAATGATCCGGAAGCGGTATCCCATTGATAGCCGACTCGGGTGCAATCGCAGCCTGATCGACACTACATTGTTGCAACTTGTCAGACAATCGATTGCTTTCTCAAAGAGTCCTGTATGATGGTTTGCTTGACCACTTCCGCCAGCCGATCTGCTGCGTGGCCATCGAACGGTGCAATGTGGGCCAGTGGCGTCTGGAAATCATACTGGCTCAAATAAGTGGGATAATCCTCAACTGCCAGTTGTAACATATCTGCCAGCTGTTTTGCATTTTCAGCTGCAGGTAAACCTGAACCGGCATGGAATAATACGGGGACAGGCGTCTGCAAGGTATTTAAAAAGATCACCGGCTTGCCCAGGCACAACGCTTCAGCCACCCCTGTGGAGACGGTGGATATCATCAAGTCATGTTGCTGTAAGGCCTCGGGCAGCTTGAGTCCCGTCAGAAACTGATAATTGAACCTGGGTGCCAGATATGACATATCCTGCTTGTAACGGTCGAGATTTTCCGAGGGGTGAAGCTTGAACGTGACCGTCACCTTCTCTGCCAATGCACTAGCCGCTTCAACCACGCAGGCCAAATACAGTTCCGACTCGTTGCATCGGGACGCGACATGGATGTGATCCGTCGTGGCGGTCAAGACAAGGATGCGCAAAGGATATTGCTTGGCCGAGGGACGGGAAACATCAGTAGTCGATACGCCAACATGCTGATCCAGTTGAATCAAGCCAGTGACGTGTACAGGATGGTCCGGGCAATGCCTGCGAACAAACGCAGCATCTGATTCGCTACCCACGCAGGCGTGATTCGCCGTCAGCAAATCACGTGAACCGTTATCCGCCAGGTCGTACAAACCATGCTGCACTACTATGCTGTCGATCCCTAGTTGTCGGGCAACCAGGATACACAACCGCAGGACATTGGGCTCATCGGAGTGCACAAGCAGCAATCGTACTTCAAACCGCTTGAACAAAGCCTGAATTACCTGCCGTTGGTTTAGCGTTCGCATGAAACTCGCCGTCACGGTCTGATCAAACAGGGACAGGAAATATTGGCTGCAATCCACGCCCATGAATTCAAATCGTTGCCGATAGGATGGTTGATCGCGAATTGTCTGCCAACGCATGAGTATTGCCTGGTGTTGCGTTTTGGCTGTTTGACGTCCAGCTCGATCAGGACGATGCCACAGCCAACCCGGGGAGATATTCAGGAAATAAAATTGTTGTTGCAATCGTTGTTTGGCTGGGAGCAGGCAATGGTAGAACACCATCCCGACCACCGGTTGATGTGCATGAAATAGTCGGTAACCTGCCCAGAGCATCCAGGCACGGTATCTGGCCGCCGTGGGTCGAACATACTTGTATAACCAATCCCGCAACGACGGGCGTGTCTTTGCCGTTCGCATCGTTGGTAAATGGGGAGTGCCTGTTTTTTCAGAGAGCTGCCGCAATTCTATCCCGCGTTGACCGGCCACGATCTTCAGTGCCTGGAGCATGGCCGAGGGTTGCAGGTCGTGATAAATCACCGCCGGATGCCGTTTTTCAAACAGCTTGATGAACAGACAAACCGCATGTAAAAATGGATTGATGCCATCGATTGCCGTCAGTGATTCGGTGCTCTGAATATGACTGTGGCGGAGCTCATATTCATGGATCAAGCCCAGCGATATACCATCGACAAGCGAAAAATCCTGCCCGTCATGCACAAACCACGTCCGAATCAACTGGCAGATAAATGCATCGGCATACTCACCGATTTGCGGGGTGATCAGACTTTCAAGCTCAATGACATGGATACTTTTACGTCTGAGCGATTGCTCGATCCGCCAATGCGATGTTACTACCTGGAACATCTCCGTCTGGCAGGCTTCACAAACGAACGGAAGATTCTCCGGGTGATTGACAAGCCACATCGGCAGTGCGGATTGATTGGGGGGTTGTGACTCTGCCATCATCGATCCATCAGACTTGTCTCATTTCAAACCCATGGACGCTTGGTAAACAAGCGTCATACACACGCAGATTTGAAGCTGCCTGTCAAGATACCAGACAACCCACTATGATGTCGATTCAAATGAGCATCCCAGTGATCGCAGTATGAAACCGAATGTAAACAACATGCCGTCGGGTAGATTCAGCGGTTCCCCCGAATGATCGCAGAACCGATGACAGAAAACCGGCGTGTGCCAGCCGTTCCCCCGCCAGTTTCACTTGAGAATGCCGTAACATCACTGAAAAAACTGGCCGCATTGGATTCATTGTTGAAACGGGTCTGCCAATACGCAGCTGACCGGGCAGGCCCGAATTTTACGTGACAAATTTTTCCGGAAAACAATCCACCATTATAACTGTCATCACCAATGGTGAATGCTTTATTCGCGTTGGTCAAATCGTATGGCCCACCGTCTGACAGACGTGAAGCAATAAGACTTGCGTCTTTGTACAAGTAACAATTCGCACCGTCACGGACAAAAGCAACATGATGCCAATTGCCGTCATTGACTGCTGCGGCACCGGCCAAATCTGGCACATCGCCATCTACCTCAGTGGCATTGGCTTTTGCCGCATTGCCGTAGATATACACACCAAAATTTGTGTATGGCGATGAATCTTTGATCTTATACATCAACATGTCATAGTTTAAACTGCCCGTAGTTCCAGTGGTGTTAAACCAGCACTCCAAACTAAACGATGCCGTACCGGGATTCAATGAAGCGTCAGTGCCGCAATCAATTTTGCCATTAACACCGTTGAGTAATACAGAATCACCAAGTGGTCCGGTCGTGTTTGTGACGCCCCCACTGACGGTGCCATGATTGGCATTGGCTGTCCGATCCTGCATCTGCGGTGCACTGCCGGCAGGATTGTTACTTAGCGGCCAGTAGCCAAGCACACTTGGATAGGTGGCATATTGACCGTAGGCACTACCAGCCGTTTCCAACATATCCGTGCCGTTGTACCAGCAACGGATCAGCGTATCATCGGTATCGGAAAGAAACGGGACATTGATACGAAAACCCGCCAGATTACCGCTGGCATTGATCAGGACATCGTGTGCAATTCGCGTGGTCCCATCATTGAGCGTAAACCGTGCGTCTCCACCATCGTTGCGTAATGTACTTTGTGCGGTGCTGCTGAGTAGCGAGAAAGGCAGCCAGATATCAAAGTTGCTCAGCCCCCCGCTGCCGATCTTGGTGTGATCGATGGTGATTGTGTCGTAATTCGCGTAATTTGATGGGAATGTCATACCTGAGTTCCTTCATATTCAGTAAGTGTTCTGCATGCGATGCAATGCCTAACAAAATCCTACTTTTTGATCCAATCCAGTGTCAATCACATTCTGTGCCCAGACACAAACACAATGGATTCATAATGATGGAACACAACCCAATCACTGAAGTTATGTAAGCTTCCTTGACATATGACACAATTGTTTGTCGTATGAGATTCTGTTATTGTATTTTCACCTTGATCTATCACGGAGAATGCAATGCACCTGTTGGACGGCCAATCGATTCTCATTACCGGTGGCACCGGCTCGTTCGGCAAACGCTTTGTTCATACGATTCTCAATCAGACCCAAGTCCGACGCGTGGTCATCTACAGCCGTGATGAACTCAAACAATGGGAAATGGCCCAGCTTTACCCCAATGATGAACGGCTCCGCTTTTTCCTGGGAGATGTGCGCGATGAAGCACGTCTGCTGCGTGCATTCGACACGGTGGATTACGTGGTCCATGCCGCGGCATTAAAACAGGTCCCGGCAGCAGAATACAATCCGTTTGAAGCGGTCAAGACCAACATCCTCGGCGCCAAGAACGTCATTGATGCCGCCATTGATCGCGGCGTCAAGAAAGTTGTGGCGTTGAGCACCGACAAAGCCTCAAGCCCGATCAACCTGTACGGCGCGACCAAGTTCGTCAGCGACAAACTGTTCATCGATGGCAACGCCTATGCCGGCAGCCGTGTCACACGCTTCGCCAATGTCCGCTACGGCAATGTCGTCGGCAGCCGAGGCAGTGTCATCCCGCTGTTCAAAAAGCTTGCAGCCACAGGTGTCCTGCCCATCACCGATGCCGACATGACACGCTTCTGGATCACTCTGGATCATGCCGTACAGATGGTGCTCGATGCACTGGAACTGATGTATGGCGGCGAGATTTTTGTGCCCAAAATCCCGAGCATGAAACTGGTCGATCTAGCTAAAGCCATCGCCCCGGACGCCGAATTGAAATTCATCGGCATGCGGCCCGGCGAAAAGCTCCACGAGGAATTGATCAGCCAACATGACGCCCATCGCTGCATGGATATCGGTAAATGCTACGTCATGATGCCGGAGATGGAGTGGTTTGAACCGCAGCGCATTGAAGGCAAACCGGTCAGTCCCGACTTCGCCTATACCAGCGACCGCAATGAACAATGGCTAAGCACCGAGCAACTCATGGAGATGATCAAGCATGTCTGAATCCTTCATCCCTTACGGGCGTCAGAGCCTGGATGAATCGGATATTCAGCAGGTCATCGACGTGTTGCGCAGTGATTTTCTGACGACCGGACCAGCTGTCAACGCATTTGAACAACAGCTTTGCCGATGCTCCCAAGCCCCCCATGCCGTGGCCGTCAGTTCGGGCACTGCCGCGTTGCATACTGCCTATTTTGCCGCGGGACTCCAGGCCGGTGACGAAATCATCACCACACCGCTGACGTTTGCAGCCACCGCCAATGCGGCGTTGTACCTTGGGGCCAAGGTTCGTTTTGTGGATGTCGATCCGGCGACAGGCAATATCAATCCATCCGCCATTGAAACCGCCATCACGGATCGTACACGTCTGATCGTGCCCGTGGATTACACCGGTTTGCCAGCGGATTACGATACCATTTCAACCATCGCCCAAAAGCACCATCTAACCGTGGTTGCCGACGCCGCCCATTCGTTGGGGGCCACCTATCACGAACGCCCGGTCGGCACATTGGCGGATATGACAGCCACCAGCTTCCATCCCGTCAAACCGATCACCACTGCCGAGGGCGGTGCCGTGTTGACATCCAACAGCCAATATGCGATTCGGGCAGCACGTTTTCGAACCCATGGGGTGACCCGCGATCCTGAACTGTTGCATGAGCAGCAGGGACCATGGTGGTACGAAATGCACGACTTGGGTTTGAACTACCGCATTTCGGATATTCACTGTGCGCTGGGTGTCAGTCAACTTCGCAAACTCGAATCGTTCATCACGCGCCGCCGACAGATCGCCGAAATGTACACCCAACAACTGGCAGATCAGGACGATTTGATTTTGCCGGTGACACCGGAGCATTGTCAATCAGGTTGGCATCTATATGTCATCCGCATTCGCCAAGGTGCAGCCCGTCGCAAGGCTGTCGTCGAGTATCTTCACCAGCACAAAATCGGCGTGCAGATTCACTATATCCCGGTGCACTATCATCCGTACTATCAGCAACTGGGTTATCAACGCGGCAGCCTGCCCCATGCCGAAACTTTTTACGATCAATGCATCTCGCTGCCGATTTTCCCAGCCATGACCGATGACGATGTGGCCCGTGTCGTTGAACAAATCAAGCTGGCTTTACAGGTCACTTGGTAACCGCATTGTTCAGGTATACTGTTTCACAATGAATTTACACGAAAAACACAGAAACATCGCCATCATCCCCGCACGTGGAGGAAGCAAGCGGATTCCAGGCAAGAACATCCGTGACTTCTGCGGCAAACCCATCATCGCTTATTCCATCCAAGCCGCCCTGGACAGCGATCTGTTTGAGCAAGTCATCGTCTCGACCGATTCACAGGACATTGCAGACGTGGCTGTGCAGTATGGCGCACAGGTTCCTTTTCTTCGGCCTGCCGACTTGTCGGGCGATATCATCGGCACAAACGACGTTGTGATCCATGCCTTAAACTGGCTCAAGGAGCAAGGGATCAGCTCCCCCTTTGCCTGCTGCATCTACGCCACCGCCCCATTTGTTCAAAGCCAATATCTGAAGCAGGGATTGGACACGCTCAAGCAATCGCAATCCCACATGGCGTTTTCCGTCACCACGTTTGCCTTCCCAATCTGGCGGAGCCTACGCATCAATGACCACGACCTACTGGAGCCCAATTGGCCCGAACACGAACAATCACGCTCACAGGATTTGCCCGAAGCCTATCACGATGCCGGCCAGTTTTACTGGTATTGCGTTGAAAAACTGCTGATAACCAAGGCTTCCCCCTACTCAGGTGCTGTCCCCGTCCATCTGCCGCGTCACCTGGTGCAGGACATCGATACTCCAGAGGATTGGCAACGGGCGGAATACATGTACAAGGCCATGCATTGACTTACCGATACGAACACCCTGAACAACTGTCCAAAAGGAACTGACCATGGCAAACACATTTCAAACCGAACAGGAAAAGTTCTGGGCTGGCGAATTCGGCGATCAGTACATCGATCGCAATACATACGCCAAAGAGTTGACGGCACGCCTTGCCCTGTTTGCCAAAATCCTGGCTCACACCCGCGATGTCCAAAGCCTCATCGAGTTCGGCGCCAACATCGGCAACAACCTCAAAGCCCTCAAGCAACTCTTCCCACAACTGAATCTCTCGGCGATTGAAATCAACCAGAAGGCTGCAGACGCCTTAAACCAATGGGGCCACGCACAGGTCTTCCATCAATCCATTCTCGATTTCAAGCCTCAGCAGCAATACGATCTGTCCATGACATCCGGCGTGTTGATTCACATCAATCCCGACATGCTCAACAAGGTCTACGACGCACTTTACCAATCTTCTGGTCGGTACATCTGCCTGATTGAGTATTACAACCCCAGTCCTGTTGAAGTGAAATACCGCAACCAGGAGGGTAAACTTTTCAAGCGGGATTTTGCTGGTGAAATGCTCGACCGCTTTTCGGATTTGTCGCTGATCAGTTACGGCTTTGGCTATCATCGCGATCCGAATTACCCACTGGATGATCTGACATGGTTTCTGCTCGAGAAACGATCGTAAGACCAGACCCTACTTGCTTGCCGAATGTCGCCCTCAAGGTTTGTGATATGATTGTCTATTGATCAAAACACAACCGTCACCGTGATTGTATGGAGCAACTGATGATTCGTTATTGCACACAATGTGTGATGCCTGAAACCAAGCCTGATCTTTTTTTTGATGATCATGGCGTTTGCTGTGCCTGTTTGAATTACATGAATCGCAATCAAGTCGATTGGGACAGTCGCAGGAAAGAACTACTTGAGATCCTTGACCGTTACCGGTCGGCGAATGGGTCCAACTGGGACTGTATTATCCCGGTGAGTGGTGGTAAGGATAGTACTTACCAAGTTATTCGCTTGCTCGAACTGGGCATGAATCCGCTTTGTGTCACCGCCACCACCTGCGATTTATCCGATATTGGTCGTCACAATATTGAAAACATCAAGAAGTTGGGTGTGGATTATGTGGAGTTCACATCCAACCGTGTGGTTCGTGCCAAAATGAATCGAATCGGCTTAAAACAGGTCGGCGACATTTCTTGGCCTGAACATGCTGGGATATTCACCATCCCGGTCCGTGCCGCAGTGCAGTTCAATGTGCCATTGATCGTCTGGGGTGAAAACTCTCAGAATGAGTATGGCGGACCCGCCGCCGCCAGTAAAAACAATGTCCTGACGCGCCGTTGGCTCGAGGAGTTCGGCGGTCTTTTGGGCCTTCGCGTATCGGATATCATCGGCCAGGAAGGCATCGAAGCCCGACACCTGATCCCGTTTACCTATCCTGATAACGATGACCTGCAACGTGTCGGTGTCACGGGTATTTTCCTGGGCTACTACCTGCCGTGGGACGGTTATGCCAATGCCTTGCTTGCACAGGGTCATGGTCTGAAAACGTTCCATAACACCGTTGAAGGCTCTGTTGTCAACTACGAAAATCTGGACAACCACCAAACCGGTATCCACGATTATTTCAAGTTCCTGAAATTTGGTTTCGGACGTGCCACCGACATCGCCTGCATGCATATCCGACGCGGTAGAATCACTCGCAAAGACGGCATGCAACTGGTCAAAATGCACGATGGCAAATTTCCCTGGACTTATCTGGACAAACCGGTGGACAAAATTCTCGAACCAATGGATCTGTCCGTCGATGAATTTATCCAGATCTGTGATCGTTTCACAAACAAGAAAATTTTCAAAAAAGATGCCCATGGCAAACTGCTCAAGGATCGCCATGGCAATCTGACCAAGATCAACGACGATAACGTGGACTAGGAACCAATCAGTGCAAGTAGTGGTCATCGATTACGGCATGGGCAATTTACAGTCGGTCCTGCGAGCCTTTGAGGAATGCGGTGCGGATGTGATCATCAGCGATCAACCCGCATCACTGAAAACAGCTTCTCATATTGTTCTGCCCGGCGTCGGAGCGTTCAGCGATGCCATGAACCAGATCCATGCAATGGGTTGGCACGATGCCATCCGTCACGAAGCGATCCAATCGCATGTCCCGCTACTGGGTATCTGTCTGGGCATGCAACTGCTGGCTGACACCGGGTGTGAAGGTGGCCAGACGCAAGGCCTTGGACTGGTTCCGGGGACCGTCCAAAAGCTTGTACCCGATACGCCGCAGACACATATCCCGCATGTGGGTTGGAATGAATTTCATCGCGTGCAGGATCATCCATTGTTTGAAGGCATTGCCGACGGGACGGATTTTTACTTCGTGCACAGCTACCACTTCAAACCTGCATCCGGGCAACATGCAATCGGCAGCACGCCGTACTGTGGGGGGTTTGTCTCGGCCGTGCAAAGTGACAATATCTTCGGTGTTCAGTTTCACCCGGAAAAAAGCCATCGCCCGGGCTTTCGCATCATTGAGAATTTTTTAAACATCAACTGAAAGGATTGGAACAATGCTTAAAGTACGTGTCATTCCGACCCTTTTATGGAAAGGTGCGGGGCTGGTCAAGGGCGTTGGCTTTGACAGTTGGCGGCGCGTGGGAACAGTCCTGCCGGCGGTCAAGGTTTACAACATGCGCGAAGTCGATGAGTTGATCGTGGTGGACATCACTGCAACGGCCGAAGAACGCCAACCGGATTATGAATCGATCCAGGAATTCGCCTACGAAAGTTTTGTCCCCCTGACCATGGGAGGAGGCGTCCGTAGCATTAACGATATCCGAAGTCTGCTCCGTTGCGGCGCAGATAAGGTTGCCATCAACACTGCCGCCTATGCCGATCCGAGCATCATCACAAAGGCTGCCGACGTCTTCGGCTCTCAATGTGTCGTGGTTAGCATTGATGCCAAACGACAATCCGACGAACGCCACCAATGCTACTCACATTGTGGCAGCAAACCCACGGGTTTGGAAGTTGTCCAATGGGCCCAAAAGGTCGAGGAACTTGGTGCAGGCGAAATTCTCATCACGTCCATCGAGCGGGACGGCACCATGGAAGGTTACGACCTGGACCTGATTAGCAAGGTATCCACGGCTGTGAATATCCCCGTCATCGCATCGGGCGGTGCGGGTACCTATGAACATTTTTACCAAGCCCTGACCCAAGGCAAAGCCCAAGCGGTTGCCGCAGCCAGCCTGTATCACTTTACCGAGCAAACCCCGCTGCAGGCCAAGCTGTATTTAAAATCCAAAGGCATTCATGTGAGAACCTCACAGTTGACTTGAACCATTCCAAAGGTATGAAACAGCATCTGATCATCCGAGCTGACGCAAACACCCGCATGGGCACCGGTCACGTCATGCGCTGCCTGGCATTGGCGCAGGCATGGCAGGATCGGTTTGAGTATGTAACTTTTGCCTATACCGTCATGCCGGATACCATCAAGAAACGCCTGGATCAAGAGCACATGAAATATGTTCGGATACAGGCACCCGCCGGTACGCAAGCCGATGCTCAACAACTCATTGAACAGGCACTCTCAATCCATGCAACTTGGGTTGTGGTGGATGGCTACAAGTTTGATGCGGCATACCAAAAGATGCTTGAAGAAGCGGGATTAAAGGTCCTGTTCATGGATGACTACGGGCATGCAGCGCCCTATCGTGCAGACCTGATTCTCAATCAGAATGCATCGGCACAACCATCCTGGTATACCCAACGTGCAGATGGCTCGCGTCTACTGCTGGGGACTGAGTATGTCTTGTTGCGCCGTGAATTTAACCTATTGGATCACGTGCCCAATGAACCTGCATCCATTGCACGAAAAATACTAATCACGATGGGCGGTGCAGATCCGGACAATGTCACCGCCAAGGTTCTGTCCTGTTTTGAATACTTACCTGCTGGCCTGTTTGAGTTGGCTGTGGTACTTGGTGCAGCGAACCCACATCATCATGCGTTGGAACAACTGGCCTCCCAAATCCCATCGACGGTGCAATTCCACCGAAATATCACCGACATGCCGGCGATCATGAGACAGGCAGATATGGCAATCACCGCAGCTGGAAGCACCTGTTATGAACTGGCGTACATGGCAGTGCCGATGCTGGCCATCATCCTTGCTGAAAATCAACGGGCGTTATGCGAATCCCTGGACCAGGCCGGCATTGCCATCTCAATGGGATGGCATCATCAACTGCAAGTCTGTCAATTGGCAGACAGTATCAAAAAACTGGCCGAAGATGCCCTCCTCAGATCGACCCTGGCGCAGACCGCAAAAAAACGCGTCGATGGTCAAGGTCCCCTCCGAACAATGCATGCCATGGGCGCAGGCTATCTCCGGCTTCGTCCTGCGACAGTTGATGACTGCCGTTTACTGTGGGAATGGCGACATGATCCTGTGGTGCTTGCGTCTTCTTTTTGCTCTGATCCGATCCCTTATGATCAGCACATGCAATGGTTCAACCACAAATTGCAGCAACCGTCCTGCCGAATTGAAATTGCAGTCAATCAACAGCAGCAACCCATCGGCCAAGTAAGACTGGAGCTGATACAGAACCGTGCCCAAATCAGTGTGAATACGGCACCCACATTGCGCGGGCAAGGTTTGGGGTGTCAATTAATTCGCATGGCCAGCCGGAAAGCTTTGCTCACCGGTTGGGCCAAGGCAATCGATGCTTATATCAAAGTGCAGAATGTCGCTTCATGCCGGGCATTTGAACGAGCCGGATTCACTGATGCCGGGCAGTGCATGATGGAAAAAATGCAAACCAAACATTACGTTTTCACGCTGTGAAAATGACACTGGTTCAGGAGAATGATCGATGAACCCACTTCAAATTGCAGACCGATCCATCGGCCCGGAGTCCCCGGTTTATATCATTGCCGAAATGTCGGCCAACCACGGGCATGATCTGGATCATGCATTGCGACTTGTCGCAGCAGCAAAAGATGCCGGCGCCGATGCAATCAAGCTGCAAACATACACGCCCGATACGATGACAATTGATTGTGAAAAGCCTTGTTTTCAAATTGGCAAGGGAACCGTGTGGGAGGGGAAAAATCTTTACCAACTCTATCAGGAAGCCTACACACCTTGGGACTGGCATCCACGATTGATGCAGGAAGCGGCCAACCTGGGGCTGCATTGTTTCTCATCACCTTTTGACCAATCTGCAGTTGATTTTCTGGAATCACTCAACACACCTGCATACAAAATCGCTTCCTTTGAGTTGATTGATATTCCACTGCTCAAAGCGGTGGCGGCGACGGGTAAACCGGTGATCGCTTCCACGGGCATGGCCAGTCTTGCAGAGATTGAAGAAGCGGTGCTGACACTGCGTGAAAACGGCTGCAAAGAGTTAGCACTACTCAAATGTGTCAGCAGCTATCCGGCATTCCCGGAAGATATGAATCTCATTACGATAGCCCATCTCACCCAGACGTTTGATTGTGTGTCAGGATTATCCGATCACTCCCTGGAACCGGCTGTGCCCGTAACGGCCGTTGCATTAGGAGCAAGGATCATCGAAAAACATCTGACCCTGTCACGAGACGTTGGAGGTCCAGACAGCAGCTTTTCCATGGAGCCGCACGAATTTGCGGAAATGGTACGTGCTGTGCGTACGACCGAAGCTTCAATGGGACGAATCAATTACAAAATCACTGAAAAGGAAGAAGCTTCACGCGTGTTCCGCCGGTCACTTTTCGTTGTCCATGATATCGCCCCAGGTGAGTTTTTCACTGAACAGAACGTCCGTTGTATCCGCCCGGGTGACGGATTGCATCCACGGTATTACACAACTGTGTTGGGTCAATGCTCTGCCATGACTATCCCCTGTGGAACCCCCTTGTCTTGGAAACATCTGGCTGCACCGTCACAAGGTTAATAGAGCCCAAACAGCCATAACATCGAGACGGGCTCAGCTTGAATCACCTGTATAACTTGACCTGCCCCCTCAAACCCAGTCCAAGACTTATGAGAGAATCTCGTAATCAAGGACGTCATTTGAAAGACTTATCCCCATGGCCCGAATACGAGAAGCGGTTTCAAATCCGAAGCGCAAGGTGGGGTAACAACAAAGGACCTCGTAAGTTGATGGTACATTGAGGTTGCTTGTCTCAACCGAAGGCTACCAGATTACCTACATGCGCATAACCGGCATGCGTCAGGCGGAAATGGCCCGAGAACTCGGTCGCCACCGGGCGCAATCTGCCGGGAACTGTCGCGCAATCCCGACATATTTTGCGGCTATCACTACATGACCGCTCAACGCATGGCCAGCACGCGACGCACCCAGCCTTGCCGACGTTACAAACTCGATGTCCTCACACTGCAAAGCAAGATGCACTGCGGCTTGATTCAACATTGGTCACCCCAACAGACCGCAGGCCGACTCAAGCGTAAGCATCCAAACGATCAGACGATGCACATCAGTCACGAAGCGATCTAGCAGTGGCTTTATCGCCAGCATCAACAGGGTCACGACTGGTACAACTGCATGCGTCGTCCGACGGTCGCAATGCGTCGGCAAACTCCTTGAAACAAGGGGTATTCTGCCCGGTCGCGTAGGCATTGAGCATCGCCCGTCGGTCGTGGACAGACGCCAGCGTTTCAGTGATTGGGAAACGGACACGATCGTAGCTGCCAAGGGCACGGGGGTGTCGGTAAAGCAGGTTGAACGTAAAAGCCGCCACATAATGTTGGGTAAACTCGACACCAAACAGACCACGACACTGTGTCGAGTAAGTATCAATCAATTTGCATTACTGCCCGAGTGTCCACAGCGTACAATGACAACTGACAATGGCATGGAGTTTGCGAACATACAAAAGGCATTGAATATAAAAGTCTACTTTGCCAACCCGCACAGTCCCTGGGCGCGTGGCATCAATGAAAATACCAATGGCCAGCTGCGTAACTTCATCCCCAAAAGCTGCGATATGAGCCAGACCGCAAACGACGATATTGTGTTAACTCAGGCATTACTGAATAATCGTCCCAGGAAATGCCTCAATTACCACCCCCCCCACGCGAGGTCCCCGAAAAACTACCCCCGTTGCGCTTCAGTTTTGAAACCGCCTCTTAATTATCAGATACTGCAAAGACCAAAGTATCACCTAAAAGATCACCTGGATTCAATGGATTGCCATAAAAATCATAGTAAAAAACATTTGGAGTATTCGGCAAATAATAGTTCGCGCGGGGGCCAGGTGAAGTGACCAGAACGGCAACATTTTGAGTCATACCATTGAATTGATAACTATGTACACAGGGGGCCAAAAGCTGGTAGCTGGCAAATGTCTTATCTTCAATGAAGTAGGCAAATGCACTCATCGCATCTGCAGATGGATGCAAATACCCTTCCTCAGTCATCAAAGTTTGATGTCCATTACACATATCAAAGTAGTTATTGTTCCCCATCGAATACATAAAGAATTTTTCGACCCCTGCAGTTAACAATGACAAACAAAAGCGTCCTACACGATCTGCGGTCTGATTGACATCTTCATCTGATGGATGTGACAAAGTATGATTGTAAAAGCCTGAATCAATTAATTGAGATGTAGGTGACCCCTCAGTCATCCAAGCAGGATAGGGTAATTGTTGATTAGAAAACTGACCCGCATGCTCATGCAAAGCTTGCTTAAGAACATCGTCTGGGTAGCCGATATTGCTGCTTGTGTAATGATGGTAGCTAAACACATCAGCATATGGCGTTGCTCCATTTTGAATCATGCCTGATGTCCATGCATTTCCCAAACTACCAATGTATGAATTAAAGCCAATTAAATTTGCATTAGGATTTGCCAGCTTTAATGCAGGATAAACAGTTTTTTGAAAATCAGCAAATGTTTGAACCTCATTGGATGGTGGAATGTATTGCTTTGTTACTGGATCATAATCAACCGCCCACCATGTCCCCCAAGGTTCATTCCAAAGATCCCAATCATCAATCACATTGGCATAACGGGACACCACGGTACTGACATATTGGCTGGCAAACTGGTTAAAATCCAGCGGCATAAAATAACGATCATAGTAAGAGCTTGTATAATACCCCGGATAATAGCTAGCCCATGTTGGCGCCGTGCTTAATGCGCCTAAGATTTTCATGCCATATTGGCGATATCTGTTTAACTCCGCATCACAAAAAACCCAATGTCCAGGTTGGTTTTCAAGATGGTACCATCCAATATATTCCGTTCCAGCATCATGCAACCGTGTCCAGTTAATACCAACAGCTTTGGCCATTTGAATATGCCTGCGTGTTGCTAACGTATGAATACCGAAGGGAGAATCAGGGGCGTCTATCATCCAGTATTTTGGGCGTCGCAGATGGTGCATTACCAATTCATTGAAAGCACTTATTTGCTGCCCCTGACTATCTTCAACATGTGCTTCAATACGTACAGAACCATAAGGACGATCTGGAAAGACATTGTAGTCAATATCACCTTGGCATTGTGTTTGATTACTCAGCGTAATGGGAGACAGTTCATACTCCTCGCCATAGACATTAAACATCTTGATTTTCAAGACTGCATCTATCCCATTTGGAACGCCTGTTACAACATAGTTAACCTTTTTGTAGAGTTCATTATCAAAATGACAGCGGGCAAAACCAGCAATCTCGCCATCGCCAGGGCCTAATGCGACTTCTGCTGCAAGTTGTGACTGATAGGGTTTAACAGTTTCACCACTATGCACCATTAAACCATCAATCTTGAATATTCCCTGACCAACAAATCTTAAATGAGTCGCATGATCGCTGGATATAGGTGTAAAATTCAGATAGTAACGTGTCCATTGTGTTTGATTATTCAGAGTTATAGTCATTTGCCCCAGACACGACGTTGCATTATAAACATATATTTTAAGCTCGCCATCACCTTTAGCATATAAACTTGCAGTATGCGTAAGCCATGTTCTGTCAACACGAATTGGCTCGCCATACAACACAATCTCTTTGTTGGGCGAATCAATACATAAGACATCAGAACCTGATGGACTGTTAATGTCGAAAACACTTAAAATTGTCACATCTTCCATATCATCAAATTCACGGAACAACGACCACCCATTGGGTAAACCCAAGGGCAATCGAGATTGACGCAAGAGATTATCCGGGCCACTACCTTGATAAACAAATTTCAGATTATCATCTATTAGCTGCGGATTCATCTCAACAAGTTGAATATCTTTGATATCAACCTGTGATGGTATACCTGAAATATTAAGCCAGAATGCAACTTCGTTTGGTTCTGTTTGACGCAAGTCAAATTCCCATTCAAGCGTTTGCCATTCTGTACTCAACTGTTTTGTTGCACTCCATAAAAATTGATAGGGAGCCCCACTTTGCCTGATTCCCGTCTGAATTGTCTGATCACCGCGAATAGTTAGTTTCAGGACATAGCGACAGTTTTGTCCGCCCAATACAGACGGCAGGCCATGACGCAATTGAATCTTACCGGTGTCATTTACGATTGAAGAAAGACGCCAAAACAGATCCGTTCCTTCTTGCTCCTGCTTGCTTAGATATGAAGTCAAATCCCAACTCGAATTATCAGTCCAATTTTCTGGGAAATTACCCTCAATAACGCCAAGGGTACTTTGACTTTGAATTGTCACCCATGATCCATAATTACAGGTCGAAAAATCAGAGTTTAAAACAGATTGATTAATTTTCTGAAACTGAATATTTCTAAAATCAACAAGGCAAGGTGATTGATCTATCTTCATAAAAAATGAAACTTGATTAGGCAATGTTTCCTGAAGAACAAATTCGTATTGATAAGTTTGCCAACTTGAAGTCAAAGACATTTCAGCTTGCCACAAAGCTTGATACGGCGCACCATTTTGCCGAACAATTAGTGTCAACGGCACATTCCCACGTCCCTCAAAAGTAACTGCATAGCGATAAAGATTTCCACCTAACTGGGTTGGCAATGCATGTCTTAACTGAATAACTCCCGATTCAGCAAGAGGATTATCAACACGCCAGAAAGTATCTGTTCCATCATCTTGATATGTACTGGTATAAGATATCGAAGACCAACTAGAATTATCCGACCAGTTCCCGGGGAAGTTGCCATGAATGATACCCTGAGTACTTTGACTTGGGATTGTTACCCAATCTCCGTATGTACATGTTTGAAAATTCGTTTCGAAAACAGGTATCTCATTTTCCAGCAATTGAATGCTTTTAATATCTACCTGACAAGGCAATGAAGGAAGATTTAAAAAAAACGAAACTTCATTTGGAAGTGTTTCACGAATATCAAAATCAAGCTGAAATGTCTGCCAAGTTGATGTTAATTCCTGATCATATGACCATAGCGTCAGATAAGGCGAGCCGTTTTGTCTAATTCTCGCTGTAATGAATTCATTACCACGAGCGACAATAATTAACTTGTAATGTTTAGAAGTGCCACCTATCAATGTTGGTAAAGACTTTAAAATCTGCACCCAGCCTGTTTCTGCCACTGGCACATTTAATCGCCAAAAGGTATCGATGCCATCATTAATCTGCATACTGGTGTAGGAAATAGAAGACCAACTTGAGTTTTCTGACCAATCCTGTGGAAAATTCCCCTGAATAAGACCTTGGGTACTGTTACTTGGAATTGTGACCCATGGTTGGTAGGAACATGTTTGAAAATCATCCTGAATCAGATCTTCAACAACCTGAGCTTGCGTTAAACCTGGCAGAACCAACATAAGAACAACTAACAACCTCATCACCCTGCATCTTACGAGCATCGTTTCCTCGATTCTTGAAATAGTTAATTGATCTATTTATAAACCTTACACAAATTTTTAAATATCATGTCAGAATAATAATATTGACAAAACTTCTGGAACTAAAATGTAAATATAAGTTACGAATCATAATCTGCACGGATGACGCCAAATTCGTCACTGCAAATCAAATCCGAATCAGATCATCAACCTACTACAAAGCGTGCTCATAAAACCCGCCGTCACCTTCCCGGCCAAAGGTTTCGTAGACGTGCTTCATGATCAGATCAAAAGTGTGCCCAGTTGCATCACTGTGCGTGTCCATTCTGCTCTTGGTAAAGCCGATTGCCAAATTCAGCTTGCGATTGCACATACCTTCGGAGCCACCTGCTCCACCATGGCCGAACAAATCGCTCGGTGAATCCTTTGGCCCCTTCAGAACATATCCCATCCCGAAGCCGTGGCCAAAACATTCGGGCAGCATATTGGGGGGTGTTAACAACGTTGTCGCATGATCCAGAGTTTGATCGGTAACAAGGTGAATACCATCAACCGGGCCATTCATCGCTGCATAGAGTCGGGCGATTGCGCGGGCGGACATCATCCCATTGACACTGGGCATACAGGCTTGGCGAACATCAGTGCGATTCATAAAACTCAACAACGGCCCGGGAATATTACCCGCTTGCATGGCAGTGTCGGTACTCGGCGCAGTGGTAACTTGTTCTCTTTGCGTCGGCTGGGCTTCAAAATAGGTTGATCGCGTCAACGCATCATCATCCATGCCAAAGTACATTTCACGGTCTATACCAAGTGGTTTGAATATCAACTTTTTAAATAGATTGGCAAACGTATCACCGCCTGCTGCTTCAACTACTGGCCCGATGATCCAACCCCAATTGGTACTGTGATATTGTGCCTTTGATCCGGGCTCCCATTCCAGTGGTAAGTTGGCAATGCGCTTGCATGCTGCATTCCAATTGCAGATTTCTTCATAGGAATCAAAATTGGGGCGAACTGGAATACCTGCCTGATGGGACAATGCTTGAGCGACGGTGACCTTGTCTTTGCCATGCTCCGCAAATGGAGGATAATAATGTGCCACCGGCAAAATCACATCGAGCTTGCCTTGCTCAATGAGCATTTGGACCAAGCAGGACGTAACACCTTTACTGGTGGAACATACCGGAAAAAGCGTATTGCTTGTGACATGAACATCACATTCACCAACCACGCTGCCCAATGACAAATCGGTAATCAACTCGCCGTGGTGATAAATAGCTAATTGCAGACCGTTTTCAAAATCTTGGCCAATTAGCTGGACCAAGGTATCTTCAACTGCCTGATTAAACCGTTTGAAATTGATCATGAATAATTTTCGTGAATGTCTATTAATGCCACTTGAACCGATTAACAGGCGACGTGTTACACAGGCTTAGCAAGTTGCTCAATCTACGAACGGTCTTGCTCATTGGCAAGTGTCACATGCAATTTCAACAGATGTTCCAAGGTATCCAACGACAGGTGAATCTTCGAACCCTTCTTGCATTTGCCATCATCATAGTCACCGCGATGACCGCTCTTCGACATGCTCTGGAGCATATGACTGTCCATCACCGTAGCTGGCGGTCAGGCTTGCGGCTGGCAAACAATTGCATAATTTGCTATAAATCATGCAATATTCGCTCAAAGGCGCCTGCCTTCCAGCAACACATCGACTGCTGATAGACGGTATGCCAGGACGATTCGGTTTGCATGATAAAATGCAGGCCATTAAGACCTCGCGTAGATCGTGTTCGCATTGCGGTGCGTCCTCTTTCATCAGTGCCAGATACGGGACCACAAAGGTCCACTCCTCGTCTGATACGTCACTGGGATATTGTTTCCTTACCATAAAGCTCTATATATGAACATCATGGCAAAATGCATAACACGCTCTATGGCTTGGGAATCCAACTATCCGCAGGACGATATGAACCATCAATCAAAGCCCAGTGATAAAACTCAGTGCCTTCCTTGTAGGTTTGCACACTAAAATCTGACATCAAAAAATTAGACGTTCGACCAGCATGACGCCATGCGGCTCCCCATAGATATGCATAGCTTGAATCCTTATGGCTGTAACCTGGCATATTGTATTGATAGGGCATGCCGGTTTCACCGGGGGGGTACTTCTCAATTAACAAAACACTATTCAAATCAACACCGTCAAGTCGTTTGGGTTGCGTACTGGCATTATAGGCTAAAACTGCACCATTGTTCTGATATTTAACATCTGCAATATCAGTACAGGTAACAGTCAGGCCATAGGAATGTCTCATTTTCATATCACCGGAATAGGCGCTCCATGTATAGAACGTTGTCGGCCACAAACGTGTTTCGGGACAAAGAAAAACACCAGTGGGTGATTGGACAGCTTTAGGGGCAAAACGAGTCGTATCTGTTGTTGAAAGTTCAAAATCATCGTCATTCATACCCAGATAAGACTTAATGTTGTACATCCATGTTTCATTACCTGTCCATCCGCCCGGCACATTTCCTTTCATTGGAGGAATGTAATTACGGTTATCAGTACCATACATGCTGATAGTCAGTCCAATCTGTTTCATTTGATTCATACAAACTGTCTTGCGAGCGGCTTTTCGAGCGTTACCCAATGCAGGAAGCAGAATAGAAATCAATAGTGATATGATGGATATGACAACAAGTAATTCGATTAGCGTAAAAGCAGCTGTCTTGCATTGTTTTTCAAATTGGTTGTTCATGATAGTTCCTATCTTGTTCTAAGTTCAAGGAATACTTATTGTAGAATCAGATTGCCCCAAAGCTCTGGCTTTTGCCAGTTGCCGGAGCCCCAGTTCATTCTTGTTTCAGTTGGTCTTCCAGGCGTATCGACATCACAAATCTGATATGACATGATCAGTTGTTCGCCGGATTTGGGTGTAAAATCAGACAGAATATTAGCCCAGGGAATCGCTATTTCCAGATCATAACCATCCTGATTTTTGCTTGACTGGATCTTGATACCTGCATCTGATTTCAATTCCTTGCACCATGCCTGAGCCTGATTGTACTGCTGGGTATTTGTCGCTGGTGCCATAAAAAATTGCCTATGGTTCTTAGCAGAGGTACCAAGAAAAAACTCAAAACAATCCGAGGCATATCCTTTACTGATTTCGCAGTTCCGCTCCAGAACATCATCATATACATGTGTTGCAACGTATAGATATTGATCATCCCATGCAAAGCGTGTCATGGCTGAAGTGTCAGCGGGATCTTGCCAATGATCACGCCCCGAGGAGATATTTTCCGGCATGGAAATCACGTTGTAAGCACCACCTTGCCATTCCCCAAAATCTCCATCGATCTTGATCTGTGAATTTCTGACTGCTGTGACATGGGATTGCCCATTGGCATTAAGGATAGCCTTGAGATTCACGGATGGTGGAATTGCAGGGAATGACAATGTGGTGCTTTGACCATTACATGCAGTTTTAAAAATTGCAGGTTGGCTCGTCTTTCCATGCGTGATGACTGGAAATACAAATCGCGTGTTGGTCAATCCCGGACTGGCAAGCGTGAGAGAGTGCTTTGAGAACTTCCAGTCTTTGGGATAATCAGTGATTTTTAGTGTTGGTTTTAATGTATTGGAAGTCAGATTGTGGACATAAGCTGCCAGGACAAGTTGATCGTTTTCCATCTCCAGGCCTCCTGAGACAGAGAACTGTTTCCCCGAAGTTTGCAGATTGAGCAACCACTCGGAGACTTGATCGACGGACGCATTCTCAAACACCAGGTATGATGGATCCGTTCCAAATTCAATTTGGTGGTTGGCTGTCAAAGGCTTTGGAACACCAAAAAACTGATAAGTTTCAAAAGCCAGGCTACGATCATTGATTTGGATACGTGATTTTCCCTTCGCATCCCAGAGTGCAACAAGCACACCTTTGGGACCATCGTACGTGGCAGCATAGACATGCGCACTGAGCTGTCTAAGCCCAACCGGTTGGTTTCGCCCTTCCAACAATCTTGCCAAGCCGTTTGCAGCAATGAGTTCGGGGGTTGGCGAATTGTCATACTCAATATGTTGCAAGCCAAAAGCTTTGCGATGACTCGAAATAAACAGATCATTGGGCATATTGCCAAACCAGAAGAATGGCCCCTTGCCCACCGCATAGTCAATCAATGTTTCCCTTATCAGGAATTCGGCCTTGTCACGGAAATCGTTTACACGGAACCCTGGCTCGGACAAGTACAGAGGAGTCATCCCATGTTTATCCTCGGAATAACCCACATTCGTGGTGTTATGACTCTTTTCTGTATGCCAGATCGGGATGTCCTGGTCATATTTGGCTAACATCTTTTTAAGTTCTTCAAGAAATACATTTGCTCCCTGATCGAGATAATCTTCAGGAGATTGATGGGAATACATATGAATGGAAAGGACATCCATATATTGTCCCTTGAGTAACTCAATGACTTTTTGCGTCCATGGAGCAGGCTCACCATTCCAGTCTGAAGTCGCACACCCTCCGACAATAATGCAATCCGGATCAACTTCCTTGGCCGCTTCATAAGCTGCTTTGAGGTAAGGCGCATATTCTTCGGCTGATATCCAGCAGTTGGGTTCATTGAGAATTTCCCATGCCTTGATTCGTCCCTTGTAACGTCCCACGACCGTACGGATATATTGTTTCCAGGCATCAATCCTTGGGAAATAGACTTCATCAAAACGTTTACTGACCGAACTGGGACGAATGTCGTCAACCGCCCAATCGGGAATACTGTCACTGCCATCTTTCTCCCATGGATGACGACCAAATGTCGTTCCCAGAATGGGCATCAGGTTAATCCCTGCCTTTTCACAGCGATCAACAATGATATCGGTCAATGTAAAATCTGTTTTGTCAGGTTCAGGTAATATTTGTTTAAAACGGAATTGCCAATCACGCGTCCAGCCAAAACCAAGATCACGGACAATCGGATCACCTTCTGCTGCATCACAACCCAATGGCCAATTGGTTGGCATCTTCCCTTGAAGTTTGATCGGTTGATAAATCCCAAAGATTGCTTCATCACGACAGCTATTCTCAGTCTTATCAACAAGTTTAATTCTGTAGTAGCCAATGGGAAGTGGTGGCAATGGAATCTGGACATTCAAATTGGCGTGACTGGCAATGGATTGTGTTCGTGTTTTTTCAAACACGACGTTGTCCCAATAATCCTTGATTTGATAGTGAATTTCACTGGTCCACGCTCTGTCGGTGTTATTTCGAAAGGACCAGGACATATCTGCGTTTTGGTACTGCTCTACTGTATAAAGCTTATACTTTTGTTTGATTTGCGCACCAAACTCAAATGGCTGTGCAGTATAGTCTGTTGCATGATCTCCCTCTTCCAGTTGCACCGCATCGATCCAGAGCCTGCCCGATTTCATCGATGGATGAATACCGATCCAGGTCATCGCGTCATTGAGTAATTTGTATTTGGTCGGCTTGAACGTATAACTGTATCGCTGCCATTGGTCGGTTACCTCAATGGTTTTACCGCCGACTCCCGTCCAAACACCTTCTGCACATTCCATGGTTGCTTTGATGCCAGAATCTGATTTGAGCCACGCTGATAGCGTGTATGTTTTAGCAGGATCCAAACGCACGCGTTTGAACATCACTGCATTCATATTAAAGCGACCACGGTGTTTGGTAATGTCATCTGCCTGCAAACGAAGACTGTATTTGCCCTCGACATAATGCTGGTCATCAAAAGTGGGTTGTTGTGTCGCCGGATCGGAATAGGACTCGGACCAACTGTAGTAGGCATAGGGGTTGAGCCGAACAGGTCCGACTTCAAATCCTGATCCCTGTCCCAGAAGGTTGATTTGCCGATTGGGCGTTTGCGCCTGCTGTTCTGGCTCGTTTTCTAATTGTTCAAGGGATGGGAAGGGTTGATCGGGTGATAACAGGCTGACCTGGTATTGAAATGCTTTGCCATCGAGTCTGATATACAGATGAAAATGACTTTCGGGTTTACCATGGAAACGACAATCATTGATGGTATAGCTTTTAAAACCCGAGATGAGTTTAATACCAACCTGAGTATTTTCGTCAACATTGACACGGAGTTCCAACGGTTTTGTGCCTGTAAATAACGTGTAATTCTTTCCCTTTTCGACGGGCAATTCGATTGGCTTGCCGTTACAGATCATTTCCTGGCCGGCAAAGGTATCCAAAGGGAAAAAGATGCGATACATCACATCTTTCTCGAAAGATTGATCCGTTTGATATTCAATGATATTGAGCACCGAACCATTACGAGCAGTCAGGTCCTTTGTGACATCGACATTCATTTCCTTGAGGTGTTGCGTGTAGATGATCTGCTTCTTCTGAGCATCGACTTTGGTATCACCCACTTTGGCGATTTTGTATCCGGGAAAAATCGGCCCGGAAAAATCAACTGGATCCTTGCCGGGAATTTGGAGTCGTAAATCTGCACTCCATGATGCACGGGTCTTGTAGGTGGTATTGGATTGCGGCCCGACAAACATTCCCGAGGGCGCAAATGTCAGATCTTCTGCATAAGACATCGTACCAGCAAACAGGCATAACAATAAACATCCAAAGATATGTCCAGTTAACACTCGCATATTTCAAAATCCCTATAAACAAACAATACAACACCGCACGGTACAACAACGCGCAGTCCGTCAAAAAAACGATAAAAAAAGCAACGGGCTGCCTACTGACGATCTGGCAATCCCAACGTAAAACCTTTAATCCACTGCACCGGCATCATGGTTGATGAAGCAGGCTTTGAAGCCAATTGATCGAGCAACATCTTCCCGGCTTGCTGACCCATGGCTAAACGATCAAAGAGAACGCGGCTGATTCCCGAATCAATTTCGTGCAAAGACAGACAATCATCCGGCGTCGCCAAGCCAAAATCCCGGCCTGGCATAAGGCCTTTGCTTAACGCCCAATTGGCCATCAATGGTCCGCCCGTTGCACCCGAGGTGACTACGGCTGTCTGAGGTGTGATTGCCCCCAATACACCATCAAGTTCAACAATGGTCTGATCATCAACAAAGACACTTCTCAAATCGACGGGACGGTTCACTGCGCTGATCGCATCTTCCAAGCCCTTGAAGCGATTGACCACGCTGTAATGAGCAACACCTTCGCTGCGAACGCGTGTGAGCCAAACGAGTTGGTCGTATCCAGCTTCAAGAGCCTTTTCCCCCACCATGCGCCCCGCAGCATACTCATCACGTTGGATGCAATATTGCGAATCATAGACATTCACATCCACCCAGACGCACTGATCAAACGTCTCGCGTATTTCGTCGATCATGGCAGGCTGCATGTCACCGATAACAATCAAGCCATCGAGCATTTTCTCGCGAAAAATCCGACTGCGCTTGCCGATGTCCGACTGGTGAACCAGACAGATTTCATAGCCAGCATTTTCAAGATGGTGATAGATGCCGAGGATGATTTCGTAGTTGGTTGGGGCGGTATGCGGGATATCTGCGGTATTGCGGATCAAGACGCCGACCATTCGCGTCTTCTTGCTGCGCATGGTTCGGGCGGTCGCCGAGGGGCGAAAGTTCAGTTGCTTGGCAATTTTGCGCACTTTATCTGCCCGACGAATGCTGCTTGGCCAGACCTCTTTGTTGTCGCCATTGAGAATCCGGGAGACAGTTTGCACCGAGAGCCCCGCCTGACTCGCTACATCTTTTAGGGTTGTCACTTGCATCCACCTTTTCTTTGCCGGACTGGGAAGGCTCAATTGTCACTTTTTCAAGAACGTTCTCTATTCAGGAACGTTATCTAATTAAATGCAATGTCACATCCTCAAGTCAAGCTCAAGCATCATTTTTCTTGTTATATATGGTCAATTAGCAGATACAAGGTACAAGCGTGAGCGGGAATGGATACAAAACATTGAGCTGAACTGACACGGCAAATATGAGACATGCGAACGACTGCTTCACAATTTATACCTGGAGGAATACTGCCTGATAAAACCTGATTATCAACAAGCCTGAGTTTGGGTTAAGGACAAAAGCGTTGGAAAGGGATTTGTGACTAGACAAGGCATAAAAGACAAAAATAGGCCAAGAGACTTCCATCCGACAACCCTAATCCCAAATCCCTAATACTACAGTTGCGCATTATGATCTGGTTCTCTCGCCCTGTAGTGGTAATACTTTGCGACGGCTTGGTGGTGTCTTCGCCAAGCCGACCAGGCTAACGCGCGTTCTACGTCGTTGAACCGGGGCCAGACGATTGCCAGCATCAACCGCCGAATCTCCGGCTCGGTTACCGGGACCAGATCAACGCCCCTTTTTCCGTGGGCTGGTGCACTTGGGATCGCACGACGCTCAAGAACGCCAACGCCAACATCGACAACGTGACATGGCGATGCCAACCCGTCCACGAGCGCACTTCATAGGCATCGAGTCCGACTTCCTGCTTGGCCGTCTGGAAGCATGTTTCAATCGCCCAACGCTGGCCGGCGGCCATCGCCAAGTCCTGCAACGTCGCGTCCAACGGAGCAGCACAAAAATAGTAAGCTCGTTGAGTCGGTTGCTCCACATTGCGTCGAACAAGTAACCAGTTTTGCAGATCACCGCGCTCGTGTTCGATCGGATCGCCGAACTTGCCGCCGGCCCATTGATACACACGCGACCCCTTGGCACCTTCGCCGATGCTGTGCGTCTGCCATTGCTCGTCAGGCACATCATCAATGATCGCATCGACACGTTGCCGTTGGAAGTTCACCCACAAGCTGCTGTTGCGAGGTCACCGCCATGACATACGCTTGACCATGATCTTCCAAAAAACGCCTTGTTTTACTGTCTGAACCGTACACTTCATCCGCCAATACCCAACGCGGTTCAAGGCCCGCATCCAGCGGCTCGACGCAACATCGTCACCGCCAGTTGAGGCTTGGTGGCGAACTTCACTTCCGGGGAACGCCTGCTTCGGATCGACGTGCCTGATCCTCGCACCAATCCTTGGGCAGGTACAACGCCCGATCAATCAACGCCCGACCACGCGACGAAGCCATCGCCAGAAACACACCCACCTGGCAATTCTCAATTCGACCCGCCGTGCCCGAGTACTGACGTTGCACGCCAACCGACTTGTCGCCCTTTTTCAGAAAGCCCGTCTCATCGACGATCAACACCCCGCCGGCCGCATCCCCAAGTAAATGATCCACTGCATAGCTTCGCACCTGGTCGCGCAGTTGATGAGCATCCCACGATGCCCGACCCAACAACCGTTGAAAAGCGTGGGGCGTTTGAAGTCCGACTTGTTCAGCCAGTTGCCAACTGTTCTTGCGATGAACATCACCGAGCAGGCCCTGCACATAAGTCGCCGCCCGAAATCGCAAATCCTTGCGAGCAAAACAATCGCCGATCTGCTCCCACATCTCTGAAAAGTCATTGGCCCAATGACTCACCGTTGCAGCATCCATGCCCATCCCTCCAGTCATATCAAACGACTGATGATATCGGCAATTGTAGATGCGCAACTGTAGTACTAGTGCATCTAACAGTCAGGTCTAGCGTATCCACAGCTTCTGAAATAGGCTTGGCATTCTTTGGCACTGACTTGTTTGAATATCTCAGACACTGCGGTGTTGAGTTGATCGAGTGTTCGCCCAGCAGCGCTTCGCAAGTAGGCTTTGACCTTCGACCACATTTTTTCAATGGGATTCAGATCCGGCGAGTACGGGGGCAAATACCACAAATCCGCACCCACCGATTCAATCGCTTCTTTGATCCCCTTGACCTTGTGTGAACCCAGATTGTCCATCACCACAATCTGGCCTGGCTCCAAGGCAGGACACAAGCAACGCTCAACATATCCCAGAAAGGTCGGAGCATTCATCGTACCATCGAGTCGTAACGTGGCTGAAGGTAACACGCCTTGATAGCCAATGGCACTGATGAGCGTGCTGGTTTTCCAGTGACCATGCGGCGCAGCGTCATGACAACGCTGGCCCAATAATGCCCAGCCGTAGCGACGGGTCATGTTCGTTTGTGCACTGGATTCATCGAGAAAAACGAACTGTTGAGGCGTTGCAAAACGTCGGGCAATGCGGAAGTTCAATCGCTGTTTGACGACATCGGGTCGATCCTGTTCGCTGGCTCGAAGCGTCTTTTTTTAAAAGACCATCCCAAGCTTCTTGCAGCGCGACTCACCGCCATAAGACTGCAACGCGCCTTGCAATGCTTGGCGAGTTTGGCTTGCAGTTGAGCCAATGTGCTGTCGGGACGTTGCTCCAACCAGTCTCGGAGTTGTTGGCGTTGTGCATCGTCCAGGCAACGGTGTCGTCGTCCGCCACTGGGCCGCGGTGCGATCTGCCCGTCTTCCCGTCGGCGTTGTTTAAGTCGTCTGATCCAGGCAGGACTCACATGCAGTAACCGAGCGACTTGCGTCGTGCCGTGCCCTGCATCGCACATCGCTAAAACACGTTTGCGTAAATCCATCGAGTAAGCCTTCATCCAGCAGCCTCCTTGCTGGATAATAGGGTATACAAAATAGACCTATGGCGCTAGACCTGGCTGTTAAATGCACTAGCCAAAACAAGCAATATTCTTTATCCAAAACTCAGGTAACAAGTCATTTAACCCAGTCCAATTCAGAATCCGCCTGTTACTTAACAAAGCATGGAATACAGACCCTGCTACCGATATGCTGAATTTGAAATGTGCGTATCGCTAACCAGCATTCCATCAAGACGACTGTGAGAAGCGCATCGAGTCCGACCACCGGGGAAGGAAAGTGTCGAATACAAATTCGACACACAATGGGCCACTGCCACAAACACCTTAATCTCTATTTAAAAAGTATTAACACCCCCTCGCTTCAAACAGACGTCAAGCAGGATGACCACACTCAATACCTCGCACACTGAAACATCCAAAATCAGAATTTGAAACAAACCAGAGCACAAGCATGTCAGCGGATGAAAATATGCACACTTTCCCCAGATAACAGCAATCAAACCCCGCCTTGACATCAGGAAACGGCTATAATTCAAAGTACGTCCGTTTCATGAAACAAGGAGTCGACATGGCATTGAATCTCGATCACCTGGCAGAGAAGGCCGGCGTCTCCAAAGCCACCGTATCACGTGTACTCAACGGCTCGGATAAAGTCACCGCCAAAGCACGGGCCAATGTCATGAAGGTCGTTAAAGAAACCGGTTACCAGCTACCTCCGCGCCGACGCAAACGATCCAAGCCTGCTTCTCAGCCGCGTCTGCGCACTGGAAGCATCCTGCTTCTTAACATCGGCCAACAACCCATTGTCGACCTGCGATCCACCGGCTATCCCGACCTGCTACAAGGCGTCGAGCAGGAAACTCAGGCCCACGGGCTCAAACTCGTGCTGGCATCGCTGTATCCTGATGGGCCCTTGCCTGCAGGACTTAAAAGTGATTCGGTCGACGGCGTGCTGCTTTACGGTCGAACCGATCAAATTTCTCGAGCAGCGAATAATCGACTCAAGCAATTGCCCGTTGTCGCTCTGATGCGCGGCTTTGACTGCCTTAACGGACCGGCCGACCGTGTCCTGTTTGACAATTCCAAGGTCGGGCCGCTTGCGGTGGATTATCTGGTCCGACGCGGCCATCGGCATCTTGGATTTTTCAATGTCGACCCCAAGCATCCGGCTTTTACCACGCGCCTTGCGGATTTCAAAACCCAGGCGGCAAAGCATGATGTCACTGTCACCCCTTTTATCAGCCCCGATACCCCATCTGGCCTGCGAGCCGAAACCCAGGCGTTCAGGCAACTGATCCAAAACTGGCGGGATCATCATCCTCATGTCACCGGATTCTACGTTGCCTGTGATTACCAGTTGCCCCAACTCTGCACCGCGATGGACGGAATCGGCATCGAGCCATCGGCCACCTGCGACCTGATCGGCTGCGACAATATGGCATTATTTCTGGATCAGATCACACCCCGCCCAGCCTCCATTGACATTAACCTGGAACTGGTGGGCCGTCGTGGCGTGCAGCAACTGCTCTGGCGTCTGGCCAATCCCGGCATCAAAAATCCGATTAAAGTGCTCATAGAACCCGTGCTGGTTGAGGGCCTGATCCCGATGCCACGCGCGTAGTTTCTGCAGCAGTGGATGCGATGCGTCATGTCAATGCGGTGCAGTTCAGCACATGCATCAAGGCGCCTGCACCAGCTTCACACCCGATGCTCAAATCAATGCAACGCACGTGTTTTTAGCGGAATTCGCATCACATGTGTTTCAGGCACCTGTTGCCAATCCGATGATTGTTCAAACCCGAATGCATACCCTCCACGCGAGCCAGACGCTGTAATATCAAACTTTTTATTTTTTTGTTTCATGTAATTAAAATTCTCTATTTACTTTTATTTTAAGAATTTAAAACTTGTTTCATAAACATAATTCACTTGTTTCATGCTGTAACAGCTTGATTGATGCCAAACCCGGAATACAATTCACTCAATACCGTCCTCGGAAATTCCGATTTTGTTCACATACGGATTCTGGAGCCTGCTATGTCGTATCACAAACCAAGCATTCTTTCCCGCCAAACACGCACAGCGTTCACTCTCATTGAGTTGCTGGTGGTTATCAGCATCGTCGCATTGCTCATTGCCATTCTCTTGCCGGCACTCAAGTCGGCACGTGGCGCCGCCAACAACATGGCCTGCCTGGTTCGGGAGCGACAGATGGGCGTGGGCATCATGACCTATGCTCAGGATCACAAAGATTTGATCCCCGCCGGTTACATCAACAGCAATGTCACTTGGGTCGATCTGCTTGCCCCATACTACGGTGTCAATGAAGGTAATTACGACAGCTTCAGCTCCACCCGTCGAAACCGGATGTCCCGCTTGATGATGGATGCTGATATTCAGGTCAAGAACGGCTCAAATTTTTACTACTCGGCCCATCCGCGTCTGTTGCCTGATATCCGCAACACTGACTATTCAGATCCTGCACGCCCCAAACTCACCCAACAGCGCATCGCCTCGGTGAAGAATCCGTCTAAACTCATCGCCATCATGGATGGTACGCAGATTAGCGGAGGCAGCGCCAACTGGGTGGCCAACAATCTCGACCGTGGCGCGATCAACGGCTCGGTTATGGCCGATGGCTCCTATTACAGCAGCTATCTGATTCGCGACTTCTGCCCAACAATCGACAACACATCCATCGACGCACACATCAACGCTGACGCCGGATCATGGGGCGATGGCTATCAAACCATGAATATCCGCTTCCGCCATCTGAACAACACCAACAGTAATGTCATCATGCTTGACGGCCATGCCCAATCGATGCGATACCGCTCACAGTACGACACGGACGTGTTGCGGATCAATGTCAACATCGACTATTGAATTGATCTGCCTGACCTGGCAACCTGCACATCATCTCCTGCCATATCACCCAACGTAATACTTACGCTGGACGAATGGTCAGTTGCCATTGACCGTTTTGCACTGCATTCGTGGTGAGTTTAATGCGATGAACAACATCGCCCCATATGCCGGACATGATCGGATCGGTGATGGGCTTATCTTCCACTTCGATGGCATCAAATGCCACGCCTTCACAGGTGATGATCGCAGCAGCACTTTGACGGTGATGCGGCAGAGGAACTGAAGTCAAATACAGTTGCTGCCCATCAACGCGAACATCACTTGCGGTGATCAATGACAGCATGACTGGCCCTTGATCACGGGCCAAGTCATAGGCATCGCTGAGTTGTACCACATCCTGATTGCGATCCAGCACGATGGTCCGGCGACAATATCGCAAATGTGCTTGCGGGTCGTAGGCACCAGCAATATCCAGATGAAATGTTGTCACACCGTTTTGCGTTTGCCAGTGGCAATCGCCAGCTGCGTAAGACTTGCCGGGCAACTGCACCGCCTGACCGAAAGTCGGCAGGTTATGCCATTGTGACTGCATGGTGAAAATATCGTAACGCTGATCACTGAATGTTTTGCCTGTGTAGGTTTCCACGCCCAGGTCAATGAGCAGCGGCCGGCCATCACGGTAGACGACGAACTGGCCGATGTCGTTGTGATTATGGCTTTCGTCGTTATGGCCACCTTTGGCTGAGACATGCCAGCCCTTGCCTGAGACGGGACTCTGGCGTGCGGTCATCACCTGCAAATCCGGCAACCAGTGATCCGTCTGCGTCTGGCCCTTACTCGAATGCGCAGCTTCAAACATGCGGTCATAACAGAACGGCCGTTGGATTTGGCGGTAAAAATTTTGCAACGGTTGCCAGCCAATGGGCCGTTGGATCTGAGCCAGTTCCCTGCCGAATGCCGCCAAAGATGCGTCCCCCAGATCCTCAGCCCATTTGTGGATCCAATATCCGGGCAGGTGATCGCACCAGGCACGCCCATCGGCAAAGCAGACAAATTCCTGTCCTGCGATGTGCATGACCTGCGGGTAACGCGCTAGATTGACGATCAGCGGATGCTCTGCAAAACGCAGTGTGTCATCATCGGTCATCCCCGCCAACTGGTCCAGGCATTCATACAATGCGCCGGCAGCCTGCTCCCAATACATCACGCCTTCATCACAGCCACCATCGTCGTATTGCTGATCAATAAAGACATTGAGCGCATGGCAGACAGTGCTGATGGCATGCTCAAACTGCTGACGCCTGTCTTCGAGAATCCATGCACTACTCAGATACGTGGCACAAATCCACGGCGTCCAGTTGTTCAGACGCACCTTCGGATCAAGAGCCTGCCAGGGACAGGGATGGTTGATAATGGCATCGAGTACAAAATACCGAACCTTGCGATGGACCTGTCGGCAAACTTCCGGACTCACCGCATTCAATTGTCCCTTGAGCAGCCAGACCGTCCATGCCAATTGCTGCCCTGTGTACGAGGCAAACAAATCCACAATCGGATCAGATACGTCAGGCAATAACCTGCGATCACCTGCTCCCATGTGCGGCGGCAGACACCAATACGTCTCTTCACAGATGGCCCAAATTCCGTCGATGATCTTGTCGAGGTATTTGCCCTGCCAGGTCAGACACTCGGCCATGACGAAATATTGCAAGGCCATACGCCGCTCAAAATACGGACCTTCGGTCGCCATCCGGTCGGCGTGACGGCCATAAGCCATGGTGTGGCTTGCGCGAACAGCAGGCCAGTCATAATCCATGTGCGCATCGGCCCAGTCAATGTAGACATTGCCATAGCTCGATGCTAACTTCTCCCATCTCTCGCGTGCCCGGCTTGGATGCGGGACTGGTTCAAATGCATCGCGTTCCACCAGGTGATCCAGAATCCAACGTGCGTCGATATACGGTCGTGCTGACGAAGATATTTCGGTCATGATCAAAACTCAAAGAATGAAAACAAAAAGTTTCCCCACAGGCGGGAAACTTGAAAAAGACCATTGTGCTACAGGATGACGGGACACTCGTATTTTATTGCAACTGAATCATTGGGCATGGTCCAATCCAACCAAGTCATGAGACTTGACTTTATTCATATAGCCCGATCATTTTGCCCGGGCTTGAAACCATGCATATGACCTGCAATGAAACACTATTCAGAAACGGATATATCGTCAACCGTAACAATCCATGACCAGGGCTCTGCTCGGACAGCCACTTGCCCATAGTCATATTCAAAATTCGTATCCAGATAATCAATGTATTCCTGCCCATTGATTGTCCCTTTGACCTGTGTCCCACCGGTTTGATCGACAACACTCAGCCCCAGCGTTTGAAACATGGCCAGATCGTAGACACCGGGCATGGCAGCACTGACGACGACATTTTGATTGATGAGCAGTTCCAGCTTCTGTGACTTGATCGTGTCGTTGGCACAAAGTCGTAAATAGTACCCGTCAGTACCATCGTAACGAGCAATAAGACCGGCCTTTTTCCAGGCATCGGAGAATTTGATTTTCGCTGTCACAGCACAGTTGTCCCAAGTCGGATTATTCAATACACAGGTGGCAGCAATGCCGATATGGGGATTCTGCAATGTGTCGTCAACCACCTGCCACGAGCCTGCCAGCATATCCCAACCATCAGCTAAGCCGTCGTTAAAGTCGTCAAAAAACGAGGACTGGGTAGAGCCGGTCCCTTTGTCCGCATTGACATAGGCACTGTAAGCAGGCTTGGGCGTCTGCTGGGCTGCGTCAAGCGGGATACCGCCGGTGTAGGCAATGGGATTGGTATTGTTAAGCGCGATCAAGCCGAACGTCGATTCGGATGAATGACCAAGATGCGGTTCGTCAAAAATTTCATACCAGTAAATACGCTGAAGGTTGGTGACCGACTCATCACGCAGAACGTTGATGGCATCCTCCAGATGCGTTTTCTGTTCTGTAAAGGACAAGTATCGATTGGGGTGGTCAGGCGTCTGAGATTTGGCACTGCCCCCCATTTCAGTGCACCAGTTGGGCTTAAGGTGATCACCATGGGTTACCATGTGATTCCAGATTTCACTGCTCATCGTCGAGGTGAGTTTGCCCAGGACGCTTCTTTGCTGGTTGGTTGTTGAGAAGCAAGCAGGCAGTTCAGGCGGCAACCAACCCGTCGAGCCGGCATTCATCCAGTAGCTGTGCCAACTGAACACATCATAGTATTGCGTCACGTTTGGCACAGCATAAAAGGCGACGATCCAGCTGTCAGCACCTTTCCATGAGACGTTATGTGTATCTGAAATCACCGGGGCCAATATCAACAGGTCATTGGCTCCCATGGCAGCGCGGGTTGTCTGGATTCGCGCGCCAGCAGCCTTGACCAACTGGGCATATCGGGTTGCCGCCTGCGGTGCATAGCGGTCGTAACCGCGAAAAAAGAGGTCACATAGATCTGGCTCGTTCCAAATTTCAACCGCCTCAAGCGTGCGCTTGCCCCATGCGTTCTGATATGTGCCGAATTGCTCGACAAACCATTGACAGAAGTCCGCATAATCTGCTGGATCGTTGGGAGGCCAGCCCATCTGTTCATGCCCCCCGTTGGCCCAAGCCGGTGCGTAGGCCAGTGACGCCAGAACACGAACACCACGCTCCGTACACTTCTGGAAGTAATATCTTAGTGCTGCGGTTTTATTCGCATTGTACTGCCCCTTGGCAGGCTCCATGGTCCGCCAATCGACGTTAATGCGAACGAATTTGGTATTGGAATCGTCGTATGCTGCAAGCGTCGTGTCTAATTCGGCATTGGAGCGATAAAGCACATGATCATTGACCCCCACTGCATAACCAGCTGGCTGGGCGATTGCAGGTGTCGACACCATCAAAACGACAGTCATCGCTACCAAAGAAAACAAACACTGTGCAGGCAAAGCGGCAAACCCGAAAAGACAGGCATTGCGGCGCGGGGAAAATGGCGCTGTAGACATAAATAAAATCTCCTCTGCGATAACTCAAACAACCGTATCATGGTGCTGCCATTCAGGAAAGATGTAAAAGCGTAGGCCATACAATGTAACAAATCAATGTAACATTTTTTAATTTCACAGCAAATAACGACTATCTGTCTATTATTTAACATCTTAAAATCGTGAAACAATCTTAATAAATTTTTTTCTAACTACTGTCCAACATTAGTCAAATAGCACCAATTGGTTAGATAAACCGTTGTTTGAGACATGCTCGTTTGGATTTGAAAAAAAACTGTAAAACAGTTTTTTTCTAGAATACGCAGACGCTAAGGACTTGCAGAATTGTGTAGAGTTCTTGTTACAGATTCAGTTCTTTCTTGAGTTTGGCAACCAGCAGATAAGTCGTGATGGCGATCCAGATTTACGTTTGTACCGCATTAAGCGATGTACCGTAGAAGGCTTTGACGCGCAGGTGCAGTTTGATCCATTTGGAGAACAGTTCGATCTGCAAGCGTGCTTTGTAGAGTTGAGCGATGGTCAGTACAGGCAGGTCGAACTGATTGGTTAGAATAACGAAACGTTTATCCGTGACCGAACGATATAACGGATGCGACGGAGCGGTTGAGGATAGTGACGGGCAGGATAGCAGCCCGTAAAGCTTTCGTCCTTGGGCAACCGTCTGGGACTTGTTTGAACGATTCAACGCTGAGGGCACGTTGGTTGCGATTCTTGATCGTCTGCGCAAGGAATGCCGCGGCATCTTCACCCGCTACGAAAAAACAGCCGAGAACTTCGGCAGCATGATCAAAATGGCATTCATCCAACGCTATCTCAAATTCACTGATGAATGACTTGTACGACAAGGCCTAGCTCAATAGCGATTGGGACAGACCACGTGCCAACCGATACGGCTGGTTCCAGCCCCATCAAACAGATTCCGCAGCATCGGTAAATTCGTCATGCCAATCAGATTGACCGACAGCACAGTACACCACGTTGACGGTGTTGTTGTGATTGAAGTTACCCTTCATATCCCATTCCAAACCAATGGCATGCAGAGTCGAATGTTGAGCGCGAATTTCACTTGGTTTCACAGGACTGAGCGCCGGATCAAACGCAGCAGTTTTGAACGCCAATGTGTCAAGCATTGTTCTCACCAGGTCAATGCCTATGTATCGGCAGAAGTAATTGGCCTTTGTGATGTTTGCAGGTGGGTTCCGACAAGCGTGTGATGAATGTCCATTGAGCCAGGTGAAGCACAAAATAGATATCCGCAGTTGAATATCTATGAATCTGAAAAAATGGATCAGGTGACACGACTGCTGAAAATAACGGGTTTGTGTCTTTTACAATTAGCCGAACAACATTCCGTGCAATCGATCAGCAGTGATCCACTTCAAAGCATGCCTTTGCAATCACAGCCAGTAGACCGCCGCGTCATTGTCATTCGCCAGTCCATTTTCAACCACGCCCATGAATCGACTTTACGTATTGAGCAGTTGGCCCGGACGTTGAGCATTTCCGAATCGCGCATCGGACACCTGGTCAAAGAATTGTTCAGCCAGACATTCCAAGGCCTTGTCACCCTGGAACGCATCAAACGTACCAAGTCCTGACTGATCACAACTGATTGGTCGATGGATCTGGTCAATACTGCGCAACATACCGCAACACCGGAATCGATATCAAGCATTGACAAAGGGACGACGCAAAACCAATTCATCAATCCTCACTCAAAAGCTCAAGCTTTAACGCACGGACTTCGCAGACTTGGCTACCCGCTATTTTTTTGCAGGCAAGTTGAAGATGACCTTCACTGGCATCAAGGACTATCTCTCCCATGTACAACGGCTTGAAGGCTTTCTCATAGGAACCATTGCGTTGCACACGATCGAAACCTGTGAGGGGTTGGGGATCAAACGACTCGCTAATCGTTGTGACAATCTCTTGGTCCTGGTAACGCAGCACCAATTCACTGCCAACATCATCAACTGGACATGCGTACATCAGCGTGACGGCATAGCGACCGGTTGTCTTAATGCGGATAAACCAATTGACGTGGTCATCCGTCGATTGCCAATGATGCAGCCATGAGCAATTGGGATGGACACTGCTCCATGTGATCTGCCCGGTCGGCTCAGCATCCTGGGCAGGCAAGTATGTCATGGGAAATTCTGGATATCCCACGGGGATGGCAGTATCCACAAATTGGTCGGGCAAACGACCGCGCCAGGATTGAAGCTGTCGCTTGAAGCTGGCTGCCAACTCGGGAATTTGATCAGCGACATCGGTTGTTTCACCAATATCATCAACCAGATCATAAACCCGCCCGTCTTCATAAGCACGATACCGATCGGTGCGCAAACTCGCAGGATCAAAGCGACCGCCGTACCCGCTGACCTGCTGGGCATAGATACAACGATCTTCCCACGACACAGCATCATTGGACATCAGCAACGGCTCAAGACTCTTGCCATCCAATGGCTTACTGGTCTTGATCGGTACAGCTGCCAACTCCGCCAACGTGGGCAGCAGATCAATCGCGCCTGTCACACGATCCACCGCTTGATTGGCTGGGATGGTTCCAGGCCAGGTGATACTGCATGGGCTGCGAACGCCCCCCTCCTGACAGGAACCTTTCTTGCCATCCATCCCGCCGTTGTACCGCCATGTATTGGGGCCGTTGTCCGACAGATAAATCACAATGGTGTTTTCACGCAATGCCAATTGATCGAGCGTGCCGACCAAGCGACCGACATTCCAATCGATGTTTTCACACATCGCCAAAGCAGTTCGTGTCTTTTCGATCTCCTCTTTTTCCGGATGCGTTGCACGTTGAGGTAATGGATGGTCTTTGAATTTTTCAAACCATTGATCGGGAACCTGCCAGGGTGAATGAGGTGTATTCAAGGGGACATAACACAAAAACGGTTTGTCCTTGTTGTCCTTGATGAACTGGATCGCCCGGCTCGTTAATGCATCCGTCAGATAGCCCGGCGCTGTGACATCTTTGCCGTTCTCTTCAATCGTGCTGTCAAAGTAATGACTCCAGTGCCCGCAGCAATAGCCGTAAAACGTATCAAACCCGCGGCCGTTGGGATGGTAAGGATACTGCAAACCGCTATGCCATTTCCCGAAGCATCCAGTGGCATAGCCTGCCTGCTTAAAGACATCACCGATGGTGGTCTCATCAAGTTTCAAACGCTCAGCGCAGCGCGTCACGCCTTTGACACCGGTCCAGGGGAAATAACGTCCGGTGAGAATTTCAGCACGGGTCGGTGCGCACAAGGGCTGGACATGAAAGTTATCCAGCGACACGCCATCAGCAGCCAATTGGTCAATGGCAGGGGTGCTGATTTGCGTGTTGCCGTTACGACTTAGGTCACCCCACCCCTGGTCATCGGTGAGGATCAAAACGATATTGGGTTGTGTGTGATTAGGCTGTGTCATTCTGGTTTCTTTAAACAACAAAGGATTACCAGCATCAGTGGTTCGACGAAGTATCAAGCCAACCCCTCAGGCGATGATAGGTATGAATCATGGCACGGCCTGAGTGATAGATATCCTGCGGTTGATGTTTGGCTGCATCCTTGCCTGGCACGGGCGTGCCCTCGCGATCAAGTTTAATATGCCATTGCCCTTGACCATCAATCATGTGATCACGCGTAAACGCCCATGTTTGGAGCATGGCAGTGAAATACCTGGGATCGTCCTGACCATGAAGCTGGTGCATCAATGCCAGGGCGTTAAACGCTTCAGCCTGAACCCACCAGATTTTTTCATGGTCATAGGCAGGCCGAAAGGCGCGACCGTTGTCATAAAAACCGTGATGCTCTTTGTCATAGCCCCATTCCAAGGCATGGTCGACAAGCATTTTCGCACGTGGCCTGGCTTGCTTGATCCATGGTTCACCGAGCAGTTGGGCAGCTTCGGTCATCAGGAAAGCTGTTTCGACATCGTGGCCAAACGAATTGCCATTGGGGACCGCTCGCCAATCCCGGGCAAAGAACATGTTCAGGGCACCGGGCTCAATACAAATGACATCACGGACGCATATCAACAGTTTTTCCAGTGACTCTTTGAGTTGAGGATCAGGCCAAACCTTGTAGAGTTCGCTGTAAGCTTCAAGCAGATGGATATGCGAGTTCATCGACTTGTAACCATAGGCTGTCCCGATGCTGTCAAGGCGACGCTTCTGGTTGGCAGGCTTGGTGAGGATGGGTTTGCCATCCAATGTCATGGCTTCAAAGTATCCGCCATGCTGCTTGTCCAATGCATGAGACTCGATCCAGTGATAGCCACGCTTGGCTAAATCCAAAGCAGGTTTGGGATCATCCAGAACACGCGCGGCATTGGCGGCGGCGTAGACACTAAAGGCATTGCTGTAGACATGTTTTTCCTGCAACCAATTGGCAGGCAACTTGCCATTGGGGTCGGTCTTGAAAAAGAATCCGCCATGCTGCTTGTCCCACATTTTCTCAGCCAAAAATACAACACCATGTTCCGCGTAGGCTTTGTATGTTTTGGCATGTTGTGGATAGCAGCGTGCGATTTCCGCAGCCACCCATATCATCCTTGCCTGATGGATATTGTCACGCGTATCGGCTGATGTATTATGTTGATGGTATCCGCCCTTGTCACGATCGATCGCAAGATAGGCAGGCTCAACCTGTGCCCATAGCGCTTTGTCCAACTCCACGGCCATCTGCTTGACTGCATCGACTTGCTGAGCATTGCGCCCTTGTGCCTGAGTGATAGCTGTCATGCTGAGCATTACCGTAAAACAGAGCAAAAACAAAACAGGCTTCAAATCACGCATCGGTTAGACTCAATCGTTCAGCAAAAAAAAATCGGAAACGAGCAGATGAAAACACAATATGTCTTACCGTGTGACCAATTTAAATGCAATGTCCGTTTTAAACGCGGGGACATCTAACTTGAGTTGGCCGTTTTGTACCGTCACCGAATGGGTGGCTTGTATCTTGCCGGTTGTCGTATCCCACCACTGCAAATCAAAGTTGCCATCGACAAGTTGATCAAGATGCAAAATGGAAGGCGCAATTCCGTCGATGGTTTTACCATCCACCACGTCAGTCCAAATCCATTGTCGATTGTGCAGCCAACCGATCATGGCAGCCTGGCCGGACTTGGCGTGGGGATAGGTATTGGCCATCACATCCACAAACGGTTGATCCGTGAGGACGGGGCCAGTGAGTTGATAGCTGACTTGTGCCCAGTCGCGTCCGGTGTTGATGACCTGAATCTGGTGCTTACCTTTGGGGATATTGACCTGGTAGGTTTGGGGGGCGGTCAATTGGTCGCGGGTGATTGATTCTTCAAGCTCATTCTTGCCATCGACAATGATGTTAAGCACGATGGGATCAGCCTTGGAAACCTGGGTCACGATAACGGAGAAGGTCCCTGCCTGTTGGTATTCCACATCGATGGTCAGCGGGTTATGCCACTTGGGATGCGCCTTTTGGCCGTGGAGCATTTCAGAGAGGATTTCGGCACCCTCCACACTACCGTCGGCATTGACCGTCAAGGTCGTGGGTTGATTGGGGCGTGCATTTTCCCAAAGCGTTCGACTGCCGTCGATATTCAAGGGGATGGCTTTGGGATTTGTAACAGGCTTGGTCCATTGGTGGCTTCGAACATTGGGGTTTGTGTGTGGTGCGGCTGCCACGGGGACAATTTTCATAAAGGCGCTTAAGGGACCGTAGAGTTCCCAAAGGTTGTTTTTGTCGATGTACCCGCTCCACCACCAGAGCATGGGTGTTGCAGGTGATTCGACGAACATACCTGCCCAGATGGCGTTTTTAACGTTCACACCTTTGGTGTCCAAATCCATTTTCTCGATTTTGGGAGACGGGCCGAACTCGCCGAAGATGTGAGGCCTGTTGCCATACGCGGTGGGATGCCATGCTGAAAGATTTCGGACGAAGTTGACACTGTTGGTATTGCCATAGAAATGCGTCTGGACGAAGTCGAGTTTGTCCAGCGAATCGAGCATATGCATCGGTCCCTTGGCATGGGCGGTGCTGGTGGTGATCATGTGCTGGTATGGATCAATTTCACGGATGTAGTCAGCCATCAGGGCATGCCAGTCGGTGATCTGCTTTTCGAATTTCTGGGATTGGTCTGAAAGATTCACTTCGTTCCAGAGTTCCCATGCAAAGACCGACGGGCTGTAGCCCCATCGCGCGACGAGGTAGCGCAAGCGGTTTTTGAAAAGTCGAATCGCTTCTTCATTCTCCCACATCTGTGTCGGCCAGGTGATCGGGCCACCATTGGATCGCTTCATGGGATTGGTTTTCCAGAAGTATCGCTTGGTTTGCAGATGGAGATGCACATCAATGCACATCATCATGGCAACGTTATTTTCCTGGGCCAGTTGCATCACATAGTCAACGCGTGCAGCGCCTTCCTGATCGATTCTGCCGGGCTTATCCCACAGAGACAACCAGTTAAAAACCGGCGCTAACCAGAGTCGGCCGAAGTTCATGCCGTTCTGGTTCATGCTCTTAAACCACTGGTCATAGACAAAGACGCGCTGGGGCGGACCATCTTTGCGACTGCCCGGAGGCGTACAGAGATTCAGCCCAATGGGGATGTAAGGCTCGTTGTTGTCATAGACAAAGGTCTTTGGATTCTGCTTGCTGACACGAATCACGCCCGGGTGATCTGATGACTTGACATGAAAGGTTTGCGTCTGAGATTGGCGTTGACCTTGCTGATCCTTGACGGTGATATGAAACGTGTAGCTACCGGTTTCACGGGGCGAAAAGCGCAAACGCCATTGGCCTTTGTCCTGGAGTTTTAACTTTTCATTTTCACCAACGAGCTTCAAGTCATAAGGCTGAAGGTAAAACGCAGGCATGACCACGCGCTTACCGGATGGCGTCTGAAAATGTGCGTCGACCTTGACAAGATCCGAGTCAAACGGATTGTCATAATCGCCATCAAAGTCGATCTGCCATTCGACCATCTTGAAAACCGCAGCATCCGAATGTTTTGAAATGGTACTGACCGAGACATCGGCTGCCATCGTGCTGTGCGACACTGCCAACAGAAGTAATAAAATCAACGTACGAACAGACTGAGATTGTTTCAAGGAATAGGCGGACATATATAACTCATATCCAAAAAAATGGGATTATTTTAAAAATAAATCGAGACAACGACCCCGAAGACAATCTGCGAATCAGAAGTCTACAACGCGAAATCCGTATTTGTCGTTATCGTTGCGCATGTCGGTCCAGTCCTTCCACTGGTTACCGCCATATCCCCACTGAGGAATTTGATCTTTAGGGATGGATTGAGCATGCCCATCGACAAAGGAGCAGTTCATGAAAGCGAAGTTGCCATGTCTCAAATTAAATCGATTGGTACTCATTGTGCTCCACATCAGACCATCGAAAAAGTAGAGTAATTCGCTGGGGCGTTGAAAAGAATCCAAACTGGCCATCACCGTTTTTACCGGGCTATTTTTCAACTCACCATTCATGTTGGACATGGGATGGACTTGTGAATATTTCTTGCCACCGAGAATATTGGCTGAGCCTTGCTGCTGGTTGGCATTGGCTGCATAGTTGTTGAACTCAGTCGAATAACTGTCCCATACCTTGCCCTTGACATATCGGGCGCCGTGTTTGTCTTCATGTGAAACCGGGTCGCTCCACCAATTATCAGACGAGGGGTCTTCTGACTTCTTGGCGACCTGATCAATGCCACTGGGGCACATCCACGGCGACTTGAAACTGTTTTCACCCTTGAGGTATCGGTAGAAGGATAACCGCGTCCACCAATACGTGCCTTGGTTTTTGTAGTTTAATTCACGATCGTGATCCAGCGCAGGCGGTCCGACAAAATCGGCATCATCATTGGCATAGGCGGTAGTACCGATAACCTGCTGACGCATGTTGCTCAGGCACTTGGCCGATTGAGCGGCTTTTCGGGCCGAAGCCAGTGCCGGCAACAGGATGCCGATCAACAAGGCAATGATCGAAATAACAACCAATAATTCAATGAGTGTGAATCCACGCACGTCCTGTGTCGAGGGGACTGTCCTGAAGTGAGATTGTGCCATAAGAAGAACTCCTGGAGAACAAACATCCAATATGTCATGTTCACATGTAGGATAATAGCCTCGAATCCGATTGCATATTTGTATAAGAACGACTTATTTGATATAAAATCACGACAAAAGAAGAGATCATGCCCAATAACCCCCTTATTCTGGTTTCTTCCGAGATTCAGAGCTATTACGGCCGAGGAATCATGGAAGGTATCTGCGACTACGCACGTGACCATGGTCCGTGGGAATTATTGCATGTGGGCCCCTTCTCCAAATCGCGAAATCTCAATGCGCTGAAGCGTGAACATGATGGCGTGATCGGCCCGATCCCCGAATTACTCGACAAGATCAAACCGACGGTCAACATCATGGACAGACAGATTGATAATCTGCCCCGTGTGTATGTGAACGACCGTCAAGTCGCTGAACTGGCCAATGAACATTTCGCAGATAACGGTTGGCAACAAGTCAGCTATCTCGGCCCTTTGCATGCGACACGATGGAAGCGGTTCAAGCAAGTCAGCCAACACCGTCACGCCAATATCATCCCCCCTATCGCCTGGGAGCAATATGCCGACAAGCCATGGGAAAAGCGACACCAGATGCTTCGCCATTGGCTTTGGGAAATGCATACCCCTACCGCCATCTTGGCTTATACGGACAACCTCGGGGCTGAAGTTCTAGAAGCAGCCTTTGCATTGAAAAAAAATGTTCCCGACGACATCGCCGTCATGGGTGTCAATGACGACAAACTGGTTTGCGAGTTTGTCTCACCAAGACTCAGCAGTGTTGCCTTGGCAGTGCATCGTGTTGGATATGAAGCCGCGGCCCTGTTAGATCGGATGCTCAAAGGTGACCCCATCGATCAATCCCCTGTCCTGATCAATCCAATGGGACTTGTCACGCGTCAATCCACCCAGCACATGGCAGTGGCAGACCGCCGGGTTCATGACGCGATGCAGTTTATTCAAAATCACATCGATCAACCGATCACACTGGAAAAAGTCGCATCTCACGTTGCCATGTCACCCAGATCATTACAGCGTCGGTTCAGTGAAATTCTGGGAAGATCGCCCAGCGAAGAAATTCGTCGCGTGCGTCTTGAGAAAGCCAAACGACTACTCATTGAAACACAAATGTCGTTATCTGAAATTGCCGAAGAAACCGGCTACCTGTATACCACACACCTCAGCAAACATATCAAGCAATACCTCGGCTGCGCCCCAATCGCTTTTCGCAAAAGATTTCAGAGTGATCGGTATTTCTGATGTCTTCTGGCAAATGCAAACACAACAAAACCTCTCGAAAATTCCAATCATAAGATTGGGTATGTCGTCCACCGAAACACTCATTGGGGAAGGCTCATTGGGTTATCCTCGTATTAAGACAAGCAACCAAACAGAGCACGACTACAGGATCAAGAGCTACTTTACTGCAGTTCGGACTCGAAGGAATAGGCATGATCAGAGATATTCTGAATTGCCTGCGATCCAAGGCGATCCTGCAACTGCTGTAGATAGAGACTGACCGGCCAAACCGGTTGGCCAGGCGAGTCCCAATTCCGATTGTCTTGAGTATCGAAACCCCATTCTGGGTGATAGTGAACCTGCCCATTCTCATCAACCAGATCAGACACCGTATAAAGACGGAAAGTATCAGGATTGGCATAGACCGGATCGCGTTTGGTGCCAATGCAGCCTATTGCCCAGTTCTGTGCGAAAATAGGACTGTGCAACGTCAAAGACGCTGCCTGCGAGTTCCAGAAAACAAAATATGCACCAGCCCAACCATGCCCGCCACCCATGATCATTCTGTTCTGAACTCTGATGGTGCCACTAGGCGTGCGCACATTGTCGAGCAAGCCAGCGGTTGCCCAACGGTGATGCGGCCCAGAATCACTAATCGTATCCTGCCCCTGGCAATCGAGGAAAACGTTGGGGCCAGCCGCATAGGCATTGTAGCCAAATGGATGGCGGCTCTCATTAGCGAAACATCGTTGTACAAGTGCAAGTTGACCTGATAGATAAAAGGCATAACGTCGACTTCCTGCAATACGTGCAGCAGGATCCAGAGAACGGCAGTCCTGAACGGTAATCGATGTCGATTCTTTTCCGAGCATGACCTGACCAAATCCAAAATGATAACTGGTGACATCGCGGACCCATGCATTCTTGACGTACCCCATCCAGATCATGACCCGATAATGCTCTCCATCCTCTTCGCGGTCGCCATCGATCGTAGCAACGGCACGAAGATTTTCTATGCCGATGTTCTCGATACGGCCAACAGCATCAAAACGGGCAACCGTGACCGTACCATGCAGCGAATCAATTGCGTCAGCCAGCGGAGCGTTGAGTTTTAGTGTGTTACCTTGCACCTGGAGTACCGTTCGCTCATATTTGTACACGAAATTGCTTGCATCCCATTGCGTCACCGTGTTGCCACTTGCCGATTGAGGCAACCGATCCATCCCCAGATCGTTAACCCATTGCTGATTCTTCCGAACCTCTACAATAACCTGATCACCGGGCACAAATGAAGATGCATCGGCAACAGTAAGGATATGGGCACCAGCAGGTACATATGTATCAATAACGGAAGTGCGGGTGCTTTCAGCTTGCGTAATGTTGCCCTGACCGGATACTTGAATTACACGGCTCCAGAACGAACTGGATCTACCAGTTACCTGCAGCGTTGTACCATCAACACCTTGCCCCTCACCACGCAAAACGATTCCGCTTTTTCGGATGTTAACTTGCTCGGTAATTTCAAATTCACCTGCTTTAAGAAGGATAGCGCCACGAAATCCTGCTTGATCAAGCGGACGAAGCGACACCTCATCGATCGCTGCCTGTAACCGTTGCGTATCATCCCCGTCAGCAGGTTGAAGCGTATAAACCACCGGCACATTCGGCAGCGCCACACCCCCTCCTCGATAGCCTGCATGCGAAAAATCCGGAATCCGATCCCCTTGAACTGTACTCTGATACGCCAAACGCCCATCCTGCCCCAACCATGCCCATTGGCTGATTCCGCGTTCATCGGAAAATGCAGTTGAAACTGAAACCATAAAACATATCCCACCAATCACACTACACCATGCAAACCTTGAAACCGCCATTCCATTTCCTTTCCATTGGGTTATTCATCCGCATCTGACTGCCAATTTGAGCAACATTAAACGCAACTTTTATTGCAATACTATAGAACCGACAATACGATTAGCAAGAAAACATGCTCGTTAAATCAAAAAAATATCAATATATTAAGTTGAAAATCAGGAAACAGATCATACAATACGAGTAGCAGAATCAAGCAAAAATATGAGCAACATTATATTTTTTTGTTTCGCAATATGGTTTTGATTATGACCGCAACAATACGTGACATCTCCCAAGCCACCACGGTTTCACCGAGTACTGTCTCACGCGTACTCAACGGTAAAGGTCGAATTGGATCTGACACCCGCAAGCGCGTGGAAGCAGCCGCCCGGAAGCTGGGCTACCAACCACGTCGGCCAGGCCGACCTTCCTTGTCCAAATCCAAAGCGGTCTCGCATATTGGCGTGGTCTACCCGAAGCACCCTAATGCGAGCAAGGACTTAAGTGGTGTGTTTGCCCAGTGGATGATGAGCGCACGCGAAAAAATCACCAATGATGGCAATCACTTCAGCGCGTTTGTCGGCTGCCAAACTGTCGACGAAGATTCGCTTTTGAAAAATCTTGTCGAACAAGGTGAGATAGATGGATTGATCTTAATGGGTAGCCGCTCAAGTGACGGCTACCTTCCCTGGGCAATTCAGACCCGGCTCCCCTTGGTGGTCGTCAACCGACGGCCTGAACATGAACAATTCAGCTATGTCGGCATGGATAACTTCGGTGGCGGTCGGCTTGCTGCTCAGCATCTTTGTCAACTGGGGCACAAAAAATTCGCTTACGTAGACTTCCTCTCACAGCAAAACCATCAAAAAAACCGACAGGCAGGGTTTATACAGGGACTACATGAACACGGACGCAATCTTGATGCCTTTCTGCAATTCGACCCATTCCAACCCGGAGACTCCGGAGACTCTGCCAAAGCGGTTGTAAAGCAAATTCAAGACACCGGTATCACCGGTATTTTCTGCTTCAACAACTCGCTTGCACGAGTTATCGAGCAGGAAATGGCAAAACAAGGCATTAACGTACCCAATGACTGCTCAATAATTGGATTTGATTATCTAAACGATCTGAACTCATCACAAGAACGACAGATCACGACCATTGGATGTGACGCCCAAAAAACCGGGAGATATGCGGCAAAGATGATCTTCGACCTGATCTCTGCACGTGAGGATAAGCCTTTTCTTGCCTGCACCGTAGCGGTAGAACTCATACAACGTGACACAACCGCACCTCCCCCTCGAATATAACCATCGTTGCCAGAAAGAATCATCATGACTAGCCAAGTAAATTCAAACCGATTTCTGATTTCACAAAATGCCTTTACTCTCATCGAGCTGCTGGTAGTGATATCAATCATATCATTGTTAATCTCAATTCTATTGCCAGCCTTGGGCGCAGCACGAAAAACAGCACAGGCTCTACAGTGCTCCAACAATCTACGCTCGGTTGGTCAAGTGATCCGAATCTATGCTCAAGACTACGACGACTGGGTTCTCCCTACTTCATCACCAGGCGTTTTATATTGGAACGGGAGTGCTAGCAATAACCGGCCCTGGTATCACAAAATTGTCCGCCTCGGTGACTACAGCCCTAATGACTATGGTATCAGTGGCGAGGATGGTTTACCTGGACTATCTTGCCCATCGGAAAACTACAAACGTACCAAATACACGGACTACGGCTCCAATGAATATATCATGGGTAACAACCAGCGAGGGGATAGTGAACGAAAAGAATTCCACCGCTTCACTGATTTAAAAGGCGTCGAATCAGATATCATCCTATTAGGCGAATTCACACTTCAAAAAATGATCGATGAAGAAAATCTGGGAATCTCCTGGGGAACTGAAATTGGCTATCACCGACACATTAACAGGACCAACGTTCTTTACGCGGACGGACATTGCAATCCACAATCGTCTCGTGAACCCGTCACCACCGATGAACTGCGAGCAGGAGATCCGTACTATCACTAACACACCAACGCTTGGAATTAGTACTCATATGCGTTCATACTGAATATCAAACGACGCATGAATTTAAAATCTTATCTTGCAGACAGACTCCGATTCTTGTTGGCCTGTCTGCTTTTTTTGTGTGAAACGTATGACAACCTGCCAGCAGTCCCCAAAAGACCACAGCCGCATAACATCGGCAAAATAATATAGCACACTGCCAATCAGTCAAAGATCGGTCAAGCCATATCAGAAAATCTCTATGGGTGATGATTGATCATACCTACGAAAAAGGGAGCCAAGCGAGATGCAGCTGATACCTGTGATTTCACACAGCTCCGCTTTTATAGGCATCAGCAAAGATGCAGAAGAATTGGTTAACTTGCTTTAAGCATCATCAACTTTGAGTAGTTCCAGAGTGGTTTGTACAATGACTTGACCACCTTGAGGACTCGCAAAAATTGCGTTATTGGCTTCATAGGCATCTTCGGTAATAGCTTGCTCCGTGACAAGATAACCTTGAAGCTCTCCGTTGGCACACGTGATGACATGGACTTGTGGGAATTGCTCCATCACCTGGATTGCAAACTCCACAAAGACTTCCCCCGGCCAACAGACCAATTGCATTTCTCCGACACCAAGAATTTGAACGATGCCAGGCATGTTCTCCTCTGCCAACTTGTCGATCAAACCATCCATTTTTGCCCGTACCATCTGGACCCGTTCGATGGCACCAAACCAATCACACTCAGCCGTTCGAATGGTCGTTACAGGTGCATTGGAATCGCGTAATGTCTTAAGTCTATTTTCGACTTCAATCAATTTCCCCTTGGCAGTATCCATATCAATGATCTGACGCACCGGAAGTGTGAACTCGGCACACTTGCATGACAACGGCAAATGATCTTGCCATTCCACATGTGTTACTGCTTTCTGGATTTCCTTGCCTAACAGATTGCCAAGGCGATGACACTCTTGCATGGTATTAGCCTTGACAACATGGCGTGGACTTTGATTGCCACTGGCTCCCATGTGATAGACCAGCGGCTTGCCATCCTTCAGTAGATTGGCTTGGAGATATTGTCGAGCAAGACCGGGAAAGTCACCGCTAATAAGCGTGGAGTCTTCATGAAGCACAGTCGGATGCATACTGCATACCACCATGACACCGATCAGTTCGCCGGCCAGATCACGAGCTGCCAGGACTGGCATCTGCGGGATGGATGGCCCCTTGGGATGACGGCGATTGGTTCCCAATTCACTGCCATCGGCCTGCGTCAACGCAACTTGCGCAGGCACCGCATTCTTGGCAGCCATACACCCGGCTTGCACCGAACGCTCAATAACCATCTTGCAATAATCCGCATCGGCAACGTGACACATCGACGACTTACCGCTGTTCATCCAAGACACTAATCTGGTCGGTGGCCCCGAATGTGTATGCGAAGCTGTAATGAGAATGGCATCAACAGGCATATCCAGTCGTTGAGCTAACTGTTTGCGAATTGGAACAGCCATCTGACGCGTCATGTAAATCAAATCGGTACCGATCATCAGTAACGATTGCTTACCATCATGAAGATACAGCGCCGAGGCTAACAACGGATCATTCACCCCACTGCTATTACGAGGAACCATTGGGTATCCATACAACGGCACACTACCTTGAGGTGTTATATCAACCTGCGCAGCTCCAGCTAAAAACGTATGTTGATTCAAAACTGAATCCTCTCTCAAATCGACTCTACTGATGTGCTCTGATGTGACTTTAACGCTGCATCAAAAATGCGATGACTAACAGCAACTTCTTGAGGTGTAACACATCCGGCAAACTTGCTGGGGATTTTATTTGTACTCAGTTCGAATACATAAGCTGCCCACATTTGCAAAATAGCATCCGTGAACCCAAACTCAAAAATCGGCCCGGTGATGGTGGGATATGCTGTGTCGTAACCGGTTTGAATGGTTTGCCATACCTGTTGTCCCCCATCATATTGGAGGAGTTCAAGTTGTTTGGGATTTCGCGTGTCGAATCGGACACACGCTTTGGTGCCTTGAATCTGAACGTACCATGAATTTTTTTCACCCGGCGCAATGCGAAATGTCCGCAAGGTCCACGGGAACTTTTCACCAGTTACTGGATCGGTTGTGTCGATGAGGAGCGTGGCATTATCCCATGTTTCGCAGGGAACTTTGGTCTCTGAACCTTTGGCTTCCAAACGCTCAGTCACGATGTTGGATAAGATCGCACGAACATGGTTGGGCTGCCAGCCCGCGCGCAAAGGTACGTGACAGGCATGCATGCCCAGGTCACCCATCACACCATATTCGCCGTTGTATTGAATCATTCGTTTCCAATTAATCGGCTTGTTCACGTCCATATCTGATGAATGGAGGAAACCGGTTTGAACAGAGATAATCTGACCAAACTGTTTTTCGTCGATCATCTTGCCAATCCGTTGAACAGCAGGAAAGAACGGGAACTGTGACACGCATCGCACAAAGACATCAGGATGCTGCGCAATCACAACATTGATCGCTTCATTGGCATCACGGTCAATCCCAAAGGGTTTCTCGCCCATGACATGTTTACCAGCTTTGATCGCAGCGATATAGACTTCCCGGTGCAGATGATGTGGCAAAGCGATGTATACCGCATCCACCTGATCGCTTGAAAGGACATCATGGTAATCATGCGTCACCAAATCAATGGTCGGGAAGTTTTTCGTAAACCAATCAAACGGTTTGGCGCTACGATTGCAGACGGCAGTGATCACCGGCTGAGCAGGCGAATCCGTCAGGTGACACCATCGGGCTGCAGCTGATGCGAACTCGCGTCCCATCAGGCCACAACCGATGATGCCAAAGCGAAGGGTTTTGATGCTTGAATTTCCTTGAGTCATGTGAGTAAACCTCGACTGATGAGTCCTTGATGTAAATGTTCGATAGCCAGACCCATAGCAGCTTCACGCAGACGTTGCGGTGCAGTTGCCGTTTGCCAAACAGTGTCGAAGCGTTGGCACATCCGTTGGGCTAATCGCTGTTGGACATCGCTTAAGGTCCATTGATCGCGCTGGGTTTCCTGTGTGTATTCCAGGTAGGAGACAAAAACGCCGCCGGCATTGCAGAGAATATCCGGGATAACCACGATACCACGCTGTTGCAAAATCGCATCCGCTTCTGACAATGTTGGCCCGTTGGCCGCCTCGGCGATGATGCTGGCCTTGATGTTGGTTGCAACTGATGCATCAATGACGCCACCAATGGCTGCGGGTATCAGCACGTCACAGTCCATAACGAGAAGTTGCTCAGGATCAATACCACAACCTGCTGGACATCCTGATAATTGTTGATGCTCCTTGAAGTATGTGTTGACCACTTGCATGTCCAACCCGTTAGGATTAGCAATTGCGCCAGAAACATCACTGATTCCAACAACGGTTGCGCCATGCTTGATCAATTCATTGGCAACAACCGCGCCAACGTTACCGAATCCTTGAATCACTACTCGCTGACGATCCAAGTGTAATCCCATGCGTTCGGCAATACACTGCAGCGTCGTGACAACACCAGCACCCGTGGCATCATGACGGCCGGGGATGCCGCCCAAAACAACTGGCTTACCTGTGACGAAACATCCGCGCGTTGTGGCATGCCCTTCCCCATAGGCAATGGAGTCTTTGATGTAGCCCATTTCTTTTTCACCGGTTCCCATGTCCGGCGCAGGAATGTATACCTCAGGGCCGATATGTCGCCGGGCAAGATTGGTAAAACTACGAATGATGACCTGCTTATCGTCAGGTGAAAGCTGATGCGGATCTACGCGGATACCAGCTTTGCCACCGCCAAATGGAACATCAATCAACGCAGTTTTAAGCGTCATCTCCATGGCCAACGCCGAGATGATCGATTCATCGACATTCGCTGCCATGCGAATACCGCCCTTGGCTGGTCCAAGTGTATCACTATGGCGGACAATCCATGCCGAAAGGTGATGCACTTGCCCGTCACTTAATCGCGGACTCAAGCGTAGACGAATGACTTCCTTGGGTTCGATGAAACGCTTGATCTCATTTTCATCCATACCGTGTTGCCGCGCGATCTTCGTTACGGTATCGCAGATGGAAGAAACGGTCGCAGATGAATTGAGACTATTAATAGGTAATGCTTGCATATTACACATCTATACTAAATGGTGATTAACATCCATATCCCAATTCTTTGGCAGTTTCACCAATGGCCTCGTCAATGATGTCCAATCCCTTGAGCAACGTGGCTTCATCCATCACGATCGGCGGACTCATGCGCAGGATGTGCCCCGCGGGAATCCAGGCCAACCCCTTGGCAAACGCCTTCTGGTAGACCAGCTTGCCTGCTTCGTCGAAGGGCTCCTTGGTGTTCTGGTCCTTAACCAATTCGATGCCCATCAGACATCCCTTGGCCCGGACGTCCCCGACAATCTTGTGTTCGGTGAGCATGCGTCCCATCCGTTTCATGGCGACTTCACCAAGATGTACCGCCCATTCGTTGAGATTCTCTTCTTCGATCACCTGTGTCGAAGCCAATGCTGCAGCGCAAGCCATCGGGTTGCCGCCATAGCTTGAGCTGGCACTGATCGCCTCAAAGCTTTCCTTATACTGTTCACGGACTGCCACGCAGGTAACAGGAAAACCGTTGCCAAATCCTTTGCCGATGGTCACGATGTCCGGCACAACATCCCAGTGTTCCATGCAGAGCCACTTACCTGTACGCCCCCATGAAGCAAGGACTTCGTCGATCATCATCAGCAGTCCTTTTTCATCACAGTACTGACGAAGCTTGGGGAAGAAGTCATCGGGCGGCATAACAGTCCCGCCCCACCCCTGAATCGGCTCCAGACAGAAACCTGCCACGTCACCGACGGTGCCCTTGTCGAGATACTGATCGTAGAACGTGATGTATTGATCGGTGTCGATCGTGCCATCGGCTTTGGTCCACATGGGACGATAGACATCGGGGCGTGGCACCATGTGACTGCCTGGTGCGCGAACGCGACCATAGACCTGCGAACGAATGTGTCCAAGGGAGACACCGCCGTACGTTTTGCCGTGATAGTCATAGAAGCAGGAGACCATCTCGTTTTTACCCGATGCTGCTCGCATCACACGCAATCCAGCTTCAACCGCAGTGGTGCCTGAATCATAGAACTGAAAACCGTTAAGATCACCAGGCAGAACCTCTGCGAGTTTTTCACAGAGTTCGGTTTTGATCGGCGTAGTGAAGTCGTGTGCATTCATCAATGTGCTAGCCATCTTGCCAACTGCTTCACTGATTTTGGGATGACAGTGGCCGAGAGTGGTGACATAAATGCCCGAGGAAAAGTCGATGTACTCATTGCCATCGACATCACGAAGCACGCAACCTTCACCGGACTCAAAGGTCACGGGAAAGAGTTTGACCTGACCGGAAAGTCCCTTGAAATACTTGGTGCAGCGCTCGTGGTATTTGCTGCTCTTGGGGCCAGGCAATGCTGTTTTGATGTTGGGGATACTATCAAGATCAGTTTTGCCCCAATCCAATGTGCTTAATGAAGTGGCTGTAGTCATGGTGTTAATAACCTTTCTCCCATGTGTTGCTAATATTCGAAGCGATTGTTTCAGTGATATAGACGTCCGTTCGGAGCGTCTGCAAAATCGATGTCGGTAATTGAGGTGTGACCGGCCCGTGATAACAAAGACGCGCGGAAAGGCGTTGCCAACTGGAGGCTGTGCCTTGAATGCTGATCCCCGCCATTTCCCAGCGATGTTTTGCAGCAATGATTTCTTTGGGACCAACGGTTGCAGCCTTGGGTGGAACAGCAGAAAGGTCACCGCTTAAGCCCATGGATCCGTGCAGTGAATTCTGCGCAAGCGTAAATGGACTGAGTGTGCAAACCCGTGCGCCCATTTGTTTCCACTCTTCCAAAGTACCTGCAAATTCCGGAGCGTCGGGTTCAATAAAGGCTGCATGCCCCGTCCAACCTGGCCCGGTATATGAAATGTCCACGCCACCTGCATCAATCATCAAATCACCATAATGGTCAATGTTGTCATTACTCGGTGAATGAACCTGCTCAAGCGGAGGGCGCAAATCTTCATCAATCGCAGACCATAAAAAACGCTGCATGGCATAACCAAAACCGCGTTCCCATGTTCTGGGAGCGATCCTGCCATCCTGGTCTGCATACTCATCCAGTGCGAACCATGTCACATGCTGGCAATTCAGTTGCGTCTGGTTAATCAATCGCGCTAACTGCCGATAGATCGGGCATGGATTGGGCATCAGCATCACGACCTTCTGCCCCTTCTCACCGGCCAACTTGATACGACTGTACATATCAGTGATCCACATCATTCGCAGATCACTATCAGCAACAACCTTGATTCGAAAATCAGGATTAGCATGCTGTTCAATTTCACTACGCTTGATCGCGCGACAACGAGCAATTACTTCCCGATCGCGAAACGGAACAAACTGCGATGGTTCAAATTCAAATACACTGGATTGATTCATTTTCAGCCCGCTTCATATCTAAGTTTTCCGCCAACAATCGTTTTGTATGGACGCAACCCCTGATCATCGTCATCCCAAATCACAAGATCAGCGTCGGCACCAACAGATAAACCCCCCTTGTTTTCCCAGCCCATTCGGCGAGCTGGATTGCCTGTCCCCATTGCCCAGACTTGATCCTCAGGTACATCTAACCAACGCCGCAAATTGGCAATGCCGCGAGGCATGGTTAGCGCGCTACCAGCAAGGCAACCATGGCGTGGTTCTGAGGGCAACTCAATTCGAGCTGCATTATTTTCCTTAACACGTATTGGATAGCCCCAAGGCGTCTGATAAACACCATCTCCTAACCCCGCCCCAATGTTGGCATCTGTAATCAGGATGACGCCTTGGCCTCCCTTGGCCGCCAACGCCATTTTGATTGCCATGGGATGCACATGGATACCATCAGCAATAAAATCAACACTCACTTTGGGATCAGCCAATATGGTCTCGACACAACCTACCGGACGCACGCCGGGTTCGGTTCGTTCAGGCACAGGGAATACGTCATAAAAATGTGTTGCATGTCGTGCTCCGGCATCAATGGCAGCCAAGGTCTGATCGACAGAAGCCTGAGTATGCGTCATGAAGACTTCGATATCATGCTTGACCAAATGGCGAATCACCGGCAATATTCCAGGCGTGTCCGGGCTGATCGACATAGCCGACACTTTGCCCCTTGCCGCTTCAATCAAGCGATCCAAGTATGCAACATCACCTTCACGTGTCCGTGCACCTGCGCCGGAGAGCTTTAAAAACGGCCCCTCAAGATGAAACCCCGGAACATTCACTTTGCTGCAATCAGATACTGCATCAGCAAGCAAGGACAACAATTGAATCTGATCTTCATCCATCACACGATAAAGGGTCGGCAAGACAGTCGTCACACCATATTTCGCCAACGCATTGACGCCTTGCACCAACGCCTCGGGACCGGATTCAAACAACCATTTCTCAATGCCATGAATGTGTAGATCAATCAGTCCTGCTCTGAGTGGACGCCCCCCGCCATCAACCCGCGGCATGTCCGAAGACATATGAGCCTGAGCTGGTGAGAATGAAACGATTTTCCCCTCTTGAATCAATACAGATTGGCATTCTCCATCTTCCGTTGATCCAGGAATCTGAACATTGATGATCAGTAAATCACCCATGAGTTCCCCCGGTATCAACCTCTTTTTGAATCAAATTAACACCCGTACGCTTCAGGGCGTTGGCATGTTTCCGAAGTAAGCCTGAATCGGTTATCAAACCAAACCAATCAGTGACACTTCCAAATCGCATCAAGGCACACTTGCCAATCTTGGTGTGGTCAGCCACAGCATAAACACGAGCTGAAGCACCAGCCATGCGTTTAAGCAACTGTCCTATTTCCGGATTGGTGTTGTAAACGTGCCCCATCAAGTCAATTGCATCTGCACCAATAAAGGCAACATCAGCCCGTATCAGTTCCAGACTATATTCGGTTAACGCCCCGGTGATATCCGGCGAATCATTTCGCAAGACGCCGCCTAGCAATATTACGGTGACGTTGGAACAGCCAAACAACTCCGAAGCAATCGGCAATGATGTGGTCACCACTGTAATGCCTCGAATATCAACCAGCTTCCGTGCTATCGCCAAGGTTGTGGTACTTGAATCAAGCATCACCGTCTGCCCAGGACGAATCAGCGAAACAGCAATATTGGCGATCTCTTCCTTTTCTTTGGTTTGCTCGTGCATTCGTTCCAGAAACCTGAATTCAAAGCTGATCTTTGGAGCTGGTGTCGCGCCACCATGCGTGCGAATCACCAACCCTTCATCAGCCATATCCTGCAAATCACGACGAATGGTCATGCTGCTAACACCAAACTCATCAGTCAACTCGTCAATGCTGCATTCGCCATGCTGCTGAATCAACTCCAGCATCCGAGTCCGACGTGTCTGAAAACTATGAGATGTCTGTATTTGTTTTTTCATGTTCGTTTATGTTTATATTAAACATTTCCTTTAAAGTCAAGAGACAATCTGATTCGTAATCAATCGGTATGCGCCAAGGCATGTCGGCTTTTCACTTAGTATTGGGCAAACATCAACACCGAGCACATGAGCCTTGATGGCCAACCAATGCGCACTATTTGCCCCACCCCCGAGCGACCAAACCTGCGAAGGCAATACATCAGGAAAGTGGACTTTGATCTGATTTTTCAGCGACATAGCGACTTTGTAATAAATTGCCTGAACTTGATAAGGTATCTGCGAGCTCATTGCGCCACCTGAAAACTCAAAGCCCAATTCATCAAAATCAAAGTCCAACAACTCAACAGATCTGTCCATAACGGGCAACTGACTTGCCATCGCATCCAATGCTTCATAACTTAGATGCGGCGTGTATTTTTTGCGATAAACAGCCAGCAACCGTGCGGATACATCACCAAACAGCATCCTGAAGTACAAACCGGAATACGGGGAAGGGCCTTGATAAATTCCGTGTTGCTGCAATGACACATCAAAGCCTGTTGCAGATCGAGCAGTCGCTAAAACAGTCCCGGTCGTTTCACAAACACCATCTTTCCCCAAAATATCAGCTGCCAGTACACCAGCATATTGATCCAGGCAACCAAGCGTAAAACGGCAATCAGGGCTCAATTGATAACGCACGGAGGCTTCAGGAGTTATCACACCAAGTGATGTGCCTGCACGTTGAATAGCAGGAAAATGCAAAGCATTTGCCCCGATAGCATTCATCATATCCCCAAGCCAACACAATCGATGTATATCCACCATGCCGCTTAATCCCGCGACACCTGCCTCGGTAATCATTTTGCCGGTAAAGCAGTAAGTTAAATAGTCCGGCAAGAAACAAAAAAAGCATGATCTCTCCCATATTTCAGGTTGGTTCTGCTTTATCCATTGCAACTTCAAAGGAGCACTGAACGCACCGATTTGGGGTATCCCCGAAAGACCATAAACATTGTCTACTGGTAATCGAACCGATTCGGCCCTTCGATCATCCCAGACAAGAAAGGGTGTAACAGGCTCAAACGCTTCATCCAACAACACAAAGGTATTAGCTTGCGTTGTAAAACTAATATTTCTAACAAGTCGATATGCATCCGGCGCAATATGCCTCAAATTATCAAGCAATTGCGTAAACGCTGACACAAAATCAACTAACAACATTTCTGACCAGCCACTGCACGGATGCTTAATTGGGGTGCTAACATCAGCTACAGCTAGAAATTCATCATCACCTGCCAACAAGGCCGCCTTGAAATACGTTGTCCCCAAGTCAAATATCAGCGATGCAGCATCCATCATGCCGTGCAACCAATCTCTTAAATAAACTAATGTTCAAAGTTAACATATACCAACATTTCAAAAATGCAATGCCACGCCCTTAAAACAAACACAGCATTTCAGTCTCAACACCGCTACCAGGGCAGTACAGCACGCAAAATTGGTTAATAATAGCCTTTTTATCAAGGATATCTATTCTTTCACGACAATCGATTTGAAAATCCTCTTGAGTCGCGTACAATCTCAATGTTTACTTGTGTTTGACTTTGTTTTTTTTGAACTTTCATACAATTCAGAGTCTTCTTGGCGTTGAAGAAGGTGTACGCTGCTTGATCTGATTCTTCATCCCAGAAGTGCTCGGTCACACAAACAAGAAAGAGCACTTTTGCCCACCCCACGAAACAATCCATTGGATCATTACAAGATTGGTAGTCCCATATGAGCTGGATCGACTGGTTAATCATTATCGTGCCTGGGATCGGAGTGATGGGTCTGGGTATTTATACTCGTCGCTACATTCGCAGCGTAGCGGACTTTCTTTCAGCAGGGCGCGTTTGTGGTCGTTATGTCATCAGTGTTGGTGATGTCGCAAACGCGATCTCCATCATTGGCCTTGTAGCGTATGTAGAAATTCATTACAAAACAGGCTTTGCTTTGGCATTCTGGAACAACCTGATTTTACCGATCGGCCTGGTTTTATCCTTGACGGGATATTGCACGTATCGGTTCCGTGAAACAAAAGCGATGTCTCTGGGACAGTTTCTGGAATTACGGTACAGCCGGCGATTTCGTATTTTCGCTTCCGCATTGCGTTCAATCACGGAAATGCTGGCTAACATGATCATGCCAGCAATTGCCGCTCGTTTTTTTATCGCTTTTCTGGGATTACCGTATTATACAAGCCTCTTTGGATACACGATTCCTACATTCATTGTGGTCTTGGTTTTCATTACATCCCTGGGAATCACGATGATCTGCATGGGTGGAACATTAACCCTACTGGTTACCGACGCGGTTCAAGGCATGATCTGTTATCCACTGATGGTCGCATTCATCATTTTTATTTTATGCAAATTTTCGTGGAGTGAAGAAATTATGCCGGTGATGATGGATCGTGTGGCCGGGGAGAGTTTCATCAATCCATATGACATTTATCAACTACGAGACTTCAATGTTTTCTCACTCGTTGTGGTGATCACCGCAACAATCATGCATCGAGCAAGTTGGATTGGTGCTGGCTATTCAACCGCCGCAAAATCACCACATGAACAGAAGATGGCTGGATTGCTTGGCACATGGCGCAATGCGATGGTGATGACGCTGTACGTACTCATCGCTGTGGCGATACTAACACTGCTCAATCATAAAAATTTCAGCAGTGACGCCAAGGAAGTTCGAACCGCACTGGCAGCACGAACGGCAGAACAAGTCGTAGAGGATTCAGAACTGCGTTCAAAATTAACAGAACGTTTGGCTGCAATTCCTGCGCATCAACACACTGTCAATGTTGACCCACCACTATCACAGGAACAGAATCTGGATACACCTTACCTGGACATTGCACATCAAACCTTACTCGAAGGTGAAGCACAAGAAAGCAAGGCCCATGAAAAATTTCAGGAATTTAGAACCCTCTTTCATCAACTATCAATGGCATTTTCCATGCGAGAGATGTTGCCGACAGGTCTCCTGGGATTGTTCGGCTTGCTGATGATCATGGCCATGATTTCCACTGATGACACGCGCATCTTCAGTGCGTCATTGACCATCACGCAAGACGTGATTTTGCCACTGAAGAAAAAACCTCTCTCCCCTAAACAACACATATGGGTCATTCGTTTTGTTTCAATTGGAGTGGGAATCTTCTTTATCATCGGTTCATTTTTCATGTCACAGTTGGATTATATCCAGCTATTCGTGACGATCATCTGCTCATTGTGGATGGGAGGCTGCGGGCCGTTGATGATTTTAGGACTGTATAGTCGATTCGGAACCACTGCGGGGGCATGGGCTTCGCTATTATCCGGAATGTTCATCTCTGTCTTCAGTATTCTCATTCAACGTAACTGGGCAGGGATCGTCTATCCCTGGCTCAATAATATGGGCTGGATTGAATCAATCGACAAATTTCTGCAAGCCGTCTCCGGCCCATTTAATCCATACATCGTATGGACAATGAATCCTGTGAAATTTCCCATTAATTCATATGAAATATATCTTGCAACAATGATGTTCACGCTAACGATCTACATCGTTGTTTCAAAACTAACCATGAAAGAACCGTTTAATCTCGACCGAATGCTCCATCGTGGTAAATACAATCTGGATCACGAAAACAAAGAGCAAATCCGTTGGTCGGCTAAAACTGCCTTAACCAAGATCATCGGAATCACACCCGATTACACAAAGGGCGATAAAATCATCGCCTGGGGTGTGTTTTTCTACTCCTTTGGATATGCTTTCTGTGGTATGTTTCTGGCAATTGTGATTTGGAATTCATTCTCCCCATGGCCTTTAGAATGGTGGGGACATTACTTCTTTGTTGTGTTCTTACTCGTTCCACTTGTCATTGCCTTTATCACAACAATCTGGTTTGGCATTGGTGGCGTCATAGACTTATTTCGACTGTTTCGAGATCTTAATAACCGGCAAATCAACGATCTGGACAATGGCAGTGTAGTGGGACATGTATCACTAGCAGATAAGGCTCAAGTAGAAGAAATCGAAAAAGATGCATCAACATAAACTTAAATGATAAGACGGACTTTCAAGTAAGTTCACTTAACCAGAAATTTGAGACATGGTTGATGTGATTCCCTCTTCTTCATGCCCTGGAAGTGTGCCAAGGACATCATGTGGCCTCCAACAACGTCTTTACCAGTACCAGGCTTGCTACAACACTGAACGTCCGCACCAGGAACTTAATAGCCTGACACCCGAGAAAGCTTGGCATGAAAATAAGCTCACTGAACCGATGCCAATCAGAGCTGTTGACTTTCCTTGCCACACTCCTCATATCCGTGTTCAACGCAGTCGCTTCGGCAGCGATGCCAAACTGCTGGTGACAAGATCACGATGAACCGTCTTGCAGCGTAAGAACCCGATCTATAGCGTTTTGCGTCAAGACATACCGCTTTATTCTCACTTCCATCAAGACACCCGCAGGAATCTGCTGTGCAACTTCCAGCGGCATGGCAGTGAAAATCAAAGCCGCTGGAAGCCGAAGGACTCCCGCGGGTTCCTTGCCGGGCGGCAGATATGGATGCAATACGCGCTAAATCCGGATATCCACTGAGTAAAGCATAGAGATGTGAATGTTGCCGCATGTGCATTAAACCTTTCGTGAAAAGAAGTAAGCAAAATCAAGTACACCTGGGACTTATATAACCGGCCAATGCATCGCAACAATCCGCTGCACCGCTATAACAAAACAATTTCAAAATAAATTTTGTACAAATCAATTGATTTGTACAAAATTAGTACATACGATAATTGAAAATGACATTACTCAAGCCAGTCGTGCTTCATTCAATCGAGAACACACGTGCCGCAAACAATCGAAACACAATCTCGGCAAAAACGATCCAAGGCCCACCTTAAATCCCAAGCCATCAGGAATCTGGCAAATGAAATGAGTTGGATACTCTCGCAGCCCCCCACCTGTGTTGGAGCTAGAATCCGACCCGAGGAAGAGTTGGCGAATGAATTGGGAATCACCCGGCGGATAGTACGCGAAGCGATCAAGCTGTATACCGAGAAAGGAGTCCTCGTCCGACGACAGGGAAGCGGTACCTATGTCCGGCGCGTGCACTCCCATCCCACAGATACGCCAGAAAGCAAGGCTTTTGGCTTAACCCATGAAGATATGTTCACAGATCTGACGACCACTGACATCAGGACACAACCGCTTAATCAGGGACTCGTCGGCAAAACCATGCAAAGTCTGCGTATCGGCTTATGGTCGGATTGGCAACTTTCGCCACCGCACACCACCACACATATCGTCCTGTCGATGTTCATGCGACATGCACAACTTGCAGGTCACACCATGACCATACACTCACAAGTGGCCAGTTCACAACAGGCATTACCGGTCCAGGAAATGGCCAGGCAACTTGAACATGCCAGTGATGACGGGTTTCTCGTCGGTGCTCAATATGCTCATACTTTTCTCGCTGCAAGAGAGAAGGCGCAATCCGAATGTCCGTACCTGTTTTACAGTATGGGCAGCAGCATTGTTGATTGGGATTCATTAATCTATGTTGACACTGAACGGGCTTCCCAGCGCGCTTTACAACATCTGGTGGAATGTGATTATCAACGCATTGGCACGATCGCTCTGCACACCACCGAACAATGCAATATTGAACACCATGTCCATCGCGGCGTGATGCTCAGAGCCGATTTATGCATGGACTTTCATGTCTATGCACACGATATGGGCGTGGCATCAAGTATGCAGGCGACGCGTGAGTTACTGGCAAAAGCCAATGGTAAACTGGATGCGATTTACGTGGCTAACGATATGGTTCTCGTCGGAGTCATCGAAGCATTGAAGCGTGAAAATCTCACACCTGGAAAAGACATTGCAATCATCACCCTGGCTAACCGCGGCTATCCTTTGCCACGCGGATATAACTGGTCATCAATGGTATTCAATCCTGAAAGCTTTGCTTCGACCACCATCCGACAGATCAGTCACCATATTGAATACCCAGATATAGCCACATCCAACCTGGCGATCCAGGCAACTTTCTGTGTAGGTGATACCCACCAATTGTCATGATCGGTTCTGCGCATTGTATATTTATCAGGAGACACCAAAATGCCGCCCTTAACGCATGAATTAAGTCCAATTCGTCAAGCTTTCACACTCATTGAACTGCTGGTTGTCATATCCATCATTTCCATACTGATTAGCATCCTTTTACCGGCATTGTCATCAGCTAAAGAGCAGGCCAAGGCCACACAATGTCAATCACAACTCAGGCAAATCGGCCTGACACAAATGATGTATGTCCAGGACAATAAAGATTATTTCAGTGTTGTCCAACTCTCGGGGGCCAATGCAACCTGGGTAGCCAAAATCCTCCCATATCTATCCAACGATGGTGAAGGTCAAACATGGGGAGACCTGGCTGGACACATGCAATTGGTCTGCCCCTCCCATCCAGCAATGGACGTCATTGGCTCGACAAGCTGGCCTAACTACGGCATGAATTTCCGACTCGGACCTGGCCCCTACCCCTTCCAGACCAATTGGACGCGAATTGACGAATTGCCGATGCATGGCAAAACCCTTATGTATACCGAAGCCGGTTTTAACAATACGTCCACACTATTTAACGCAGCACCGTGGGAAACGCATAAATCCAGCTATGTGGGCGGCGCATATGGTTATGGCGGTGTCTATAAACCTGGTATCCATCAGCGAAAGTATAACAACATTGTTTATATTGATGGGCACGTTAATACATTTGCGGATATCGCCCGGGTCAATACCGAACCTTACAAACTATATGATGGCAATACAGGTAGTCTCTTTTCACCTGGAGTCGCTGCTAATCCAACTTGGTAAATATTACTTTTCAACTGATATGAGGAGTCTTTGGCATGATCAAGTGGTTCCAATACGTTCTGTTTCTTTCTGGATTCCTGACGGTATCCGTATGGGCTCAGACAACCCCGCAATGGCCGTTTAATCAGACCTCTCCCTCAACACTCCGTCAGATGTCACGTAAAGTTTTTATTCATTATTTCAGTCCATTCCCGATATCAATTGATAATAACGACGGCTGGAATGATTACTATGAAAAGGGTTATCTGAACCCCAGTGGTGAAAACAACAAACATATTTCCTATGGCGGCTTTATACGCCAACGCCCATTGCCACGTATCAAGCTGACTGATTCGGACTGGTACGTACAGGACATGAAAACTGAAATCCTACGTGCAGCGGCATTGGGTGCTGACGGTTTCAGCTATGACATGCTTTCAACTGATACGACGAGTATCCATTGGCAACGCCTGCTATATCTGCTCCAAGCAGCCAATGATATGAACAATGGTTTTAAGATCCTGTTGATGCCTGATATGACTGCAGGCTACAAAACAATCAGTGCATCAGACATGGCAGACAGATTGGCTTTAGTCGCTTCTGATCCGGCGGTGTACCATTTGAACGATGGCAGTTTGGTCATCGCTCCATACAACGCTCAATCACGTCCATTGTTATTTTGGCAGGATTTTGAAAATGAAATGAATACTCGGAATATCGACTTCATTCTCTGGCCGACTTACCAGGGATGGTGGCAATATATTGGTACCTATGCACCGGTCTCATCAGGCTTTTCTGATTGGGGTGTGTCGGCGGTGGCCTGGCAACCGGATCGAGCTACGAAATTAGCAACCTTGTGGCATTGGGGATTGGATTTTATGGCACCCGTGCGACCACAGGACTTCAGACCACAGCATCAGTTTGGGTTTGAAGGTGGCAACAGTGCGCTCTTTCGGGCGCAATGGGACACTGCCATGAATGAAGCAGATGCGCTATGGGCGCAGATCATTTCCTGGAATGATTATTCTGAAGCAACCGAAATTGCGCCTTCCACCTGCACCCGTCATGCATTCTATGACTTGGCAGCCTACTATATCAGTTGGTTTAAAACTCAGCAGCAACCTCAGATTGTTCGCGATGCAATATATTATTTTTATCGCACGCAACCAACCGATGCCATCCCTTCATCACCTTACCAAACCGCACCCTTTTCGGTTCAAGGCGGTGCAGAAAACATGATCGAATTACTGGGGTTTCTCACCGCACCCGGAACCTTGGAAATTACCATTAACGGACAGACATACAGCAGCAATGTGGGGGCAGGCATTCAATCACTCTCAGTGCCATTGGACAATGGGATTCCCCAGTTCAAACTCAAACGTAATGGTCAGACAGTTATGTCTCGTCTTGGCAATTGGGAAATATCAGATCAAATAGAATATTCCAACCTGTTGGTCCATGCTGATGGCGGGACAAATGAAAGTACACGTATCTATTTACAAATGGGAGAATTGGTTGAAAATGTAACGGAGTATGAATCGACCAATTGTAATGTGATCATGGGTGACCCGGCATTGGTGACACTGCCTCAGACTTCGCCTCCCTATTATGCCAACCTCACCGAAGACCAGTTGGGCTCCTTTACCATGACGATTGGCCCGTCGACTTTTACATCAAATGGCAAAATCAACTTTGGTAATCAAATCCAATTGCTCGATGGCCAAGAGGTTGTTTTTTTTATCAACCGCCACGAAATGGATGATGCGGGTGGCTGGATTGCTAATTTTCTGAGTATCAAAGGCAGTAATGGCAACAAAATCAATATTGTTTTACGTGATCCGGCCAATGCCTACATTTCGTCATTTTTACCCAACTTTGCTGTAGAAACCAGCAATGTCAATGTGACTTATCCGGCGGTTTATCGCATCCGCAAGCTCGGCAACACGTTGGCTTTTGTTTACAACAACACTGTTATGTACACCGCTGATGCGACGGACTCTGTGGGACTTGATGAGATTGAAATTTACATGACAGCCCAGAATGCGGCCGCAAAATCCCTTGTGGCGTTCCAGGCGATCCAGATTAGAGAAATACCGTAATGCTACCTTCGGTCCATGAATTGATCGATTCATAGCCATGGTACATGGTCAATTAACCAGCAATCAGTAGCAATTTACTTTGAAAATTCATCACTGATTTGATCAGCAAAGGCACCGAACATTTCATCGGTCATACACTGAATTTCTTCCAGGGAACAAACCGCAGCTGTTAAAGGATCCAGTGCGATGGCCTGGAAAACCTTTCGACGCGAACCTTCCAAAGCACCCGCTGCTCCGAGCATCTGGAAATTGATCATATTTCGATTCAAACCGGCCAACTGCTCCGGATAGTCTGGCACCTGACATGGCGTGATCCCATTGGCATCGACCATACAGGGGACTTCCACGCAACATGCCTGGGGGAGATTGGGGATCAATCCGTGATTCATCACGTTGAGATTGGCACACATGATCTGATCATTCTCTATCGCATTGATCAACTGCACGCCATATTCATCGCTGGGTGACAGATCAATATCCTGATTGCCCGAGACGATATCGGCGATTTTCTTTTCATTGTCGACCTGCATCTGAGCACAAACATGCAAGGACGCACCTGAAGTACCATGTTCCATACTGTAGGACTTGTCGAATCCTTCGGGCAGAGAGCAGTAGCGTTCAATCAGATCAGGCCGCTTGCGAAAGTATGGAATGTACTCGCTGCCATGCCCGCTGGATTCGGTGGGGAAATAGCCGAAGTGTCGCATCAGTTCAAAGCGAACGCGATCCTTTTCATAGATAGCAGCTTGTTTCATCGCTTGGCGCAATCGGGGGTAGGCATCCTTGCGATTGACTTCGAATTTCAGGAAAAAGGCCTGATGATTCACACCAGCCACGAAGTGATTAACCTGGTTTGGGTCAACATCAATATACTTTGCCAATTGCGCGACAGTATGTTGCACGCTATGACATAATCCAAAAACCTTCACCGTCTGGGCACGTCGGCACAGAGCAATCGTATTAAGAGACATGGGATTGACGTAGTTCAGCAAGTAGGCTCCCGGACACACTTGCTCCATGGCATCAAGCACTTCGAATAAATGTTTGAGAGTCCGTAGACCACGAAACATCCCACCCGGTCCCATGCTGTCTGCGACAACCTGGTCAACACCATACTTGCGTGGAATGTCCTGTTCGACGCGTTGATGTTCCAGTGTTCCGGAGCGGAAAATCGTGATGACATATTGGGCATCCTGCAATGCCGTGTTCAGATCAGTGGTTGCGATATAGTTTGGTTTGATATTGATTTTCTCACCGATTTTTTCGGTAAAGACAACTGCTGCATCCAATCGTTTCTGATCGATATCCATCAATGCGATCCGGCTGTCTTTTAATGTCGGGTTGCGCAGAATATCCTTGATGAAATTTTGAGTAAAAATAACCCCACCAGCACCAATGATTGCTATATTTGCCATGATGGCATTTCCCTGTCAAAAATAAAATATCAGTTCGGTCAACTCATCACGACCGGTTCAATTTTCAGAAGCCTGCACAGGTCGATCAGTTGGGGAACAATTTCCCCGTGCACCACGGAGAAATGATGTTCGAAGCCCTGATAGACGAGTGTTTGAGCAAGGGTCGGCAAGTCAACATCAAATTTGATTTGCATGGGGTTACCACGCAACAACTGAGACGTTTTTTCGGCTGTCCCTGACGTTATGAGCATTCGGTAACCATCACCAGTTTGATTTTCACTGAGTCTTGCCATGGTCACGCGACCGGGTTTGATCGGAAACTCCACGGTAATGCCCTTCACTTCACCGCCGTCGATAATGGAGTGTTTATGCAATTGGGGCTCGGCATCAGTACTGCAAAGGGACTTAGGTGCCGCTCCGCAATGCCAAGTCACACCGGTGTTGTTGTCGCCGTCGATTGAAATCAGATCACAGAAAAATGGCAGGTTGCCGGTAAGCGTATGTTGGATTGCCATGGTGAGTGTACCATAGACATCGCCTTCACATCCGACAGGAATTGCAATGTCGTTGAGCATGCTGGAAACCGCACAAACGCTGACACCAAACAGGTCGCCAAACTCCGGCCAGCATCGCACCGCAAAACTGTCGAGCTGATACTTGTCTTTGAGTTGCATCAATGCCTGATACAACGCAGCGCTTTTATTTAACTCCTCAGATTCAACACCGTGATTGGAGGCTGATTGCGTTAATTGCACCAGTCCCTGCTGCTGTAACGACGGATCAATTTTTCGAGACAGTTCCACGAGCTCCCACAACGTGATCAACTCGATCTCAACCCCAAGTTCCCGGCGAAGAAGCAACTCATTGGCATCGGATGTATAAAAGCCTGGAACACGATTGCCCAGTAGTCCGAGTTTGAATTGTGAGAGTTGTTTGCGGCAGGCACAGACTTTTAATTGCCCCTGGAGTTTGGGTAATGCCTCATTCATGTCAGCATGCACGTGCAGATAGTCATGCCCGAGTTTCCAAAGTGTGTGGGCATTCATATTCACCGCACAAAACGAATTGGCACTTAATCGTCCTCCCTGCATCGGTGGTTCAGGCATGGACCAGAACACCACTGGCACCTTCAAGCGTTTGGCCAACATTGGAACAATGGTCCCTAATGCAAAGGTGGTAAAATGGATCACCAGCACATCAACCTGCGATTGGGCGAAAGTGTCAGCCAGTTGATCTGCTTCCTGGTCGGTGGTGATCAATGCGTCCCCACCAGCAACGGTTGCATCGGGCATTGCTTCTTTGAGTACTGCCAATCCCTGCTCACGAATCTGATCCAATCGTGCATCAGCCCAACTGCTTTTGGCACAGGGGACGTATCCAATGGTGAACTTGTGTTGTGACATGTGCGTATTCAACTTTCCATTCAATGGACGGCTTGCGACATACTTGCCAATCGTATTTTACGACTGGCTAATTCGGAGATACGGTCGACGACCGGATCCATCAACAAATCAACGGGGACAAAACGCTCACCATTGGCTTTGATCTGATCCCGAAGGGCATACTGATATTCGGCCATGAATTCAGTGGCAATGTTGAGCTTGGCAAAACCCGATACAATGACCTGCTGTACTTTATCATCCGGTGTATCCGACCCGCCGTGCAGGACCAATGGAATGCTCACCATTTCACCAATCTCTTTAGCCAATTCCGTCCGGATCACCGGGATCGTCTTGTAAAAACCATGCGACGTTCCGACGGCTGCGGCCAAGGCGTCCACGCTCGTTTGCTGAGCAAAATGCAGGACTTCTTTTGCAGACGGCAAAGGTGTTTTGTCATTCTCGGTATACGGAATGTGTCCCACTTCACCTTCGATGGTCAATCCCGCATCATGGGCCAGCTTCACAGCCAAAGATGTCTGCTTGATGTTCTCATCGTAAGGCAAGGTCGAACCGTCAAACATCACAGAAGTAAACCCATAGGCAATGGCCTTTTCGACGTGGTCCAACGACTGCCCATGGTCCAGATGCAAAGCGATTTTCAAGTTCGTTTGCTCTGCCAGGTGTCGGACCAGTGCTGCGACATAGTGCGCTTTGCCGGTGTCAAACAACCTGTGAAAAACCTGGCAGATGACCGGCCGCTGCTCTCTTGCTGCAGCCTGCAATACCGCTGTAACCGTTTCGCAGTTTACGACATTAAACGCACACACCGCACGACCTTCTGCACGAGCTTGTGGCAGGATTTGATTTAAATCAACCAATGGCATTGAATACGATCACTTTCTTACATCTCAGACATTTGCAGGACTGGCCAGCAAGGCTTCTTCCAGACTCATCACATCAATCCCCGCACCGCGTAGAATACGCAGCGTGTATGGGCTGGCGGTTACGATCCGATCCATTGCTTGATCCATCATGTTTTTGAATCGATCAAGCATCAACTCGACCAGCCTTGGATACAGTTGATCCATGACCATGGCCGCTTCTCCCAGCGCATAGGACTCTTCTGGATTCGTACCAAAGGGTTTGAGTTGATAGCCCGACTGCTCAAGCAATTGCCTGGGCTCTGTCACGATATCGTTGTAGTTTCGAAGATAGTCACTGTCGATATAGTAGACGCTTTGATCATTGGTACTGAGCGTTACTTTACCTGCGTCGACGAGACGGGCAAGATATGTTGAGCTATGCTCGATCGTGATCCCATCCCAATCAATCCCCCACTTGGGATAGTCATTTTTCAGAGCATCAAATGCCGCGGGGGAATTGGTCACTACCGTCATACACCCGGACTTTTTAATCAGTGAAGTGATCTGCTGAGCCATCTGTTTGGCTTGATCCCAAAAGCCCAGGACGAAGGGCGTTTTCCCGGTGTCATTAACATGAAGCATTTGCACCGTCTTGCCTGTCAGATGCAGGAATTGATGCTCGAAAGCATCTTCATGTGTACTTAGGATCAGGACGTCCTGCCCCTCGCCAATGAGTTTGGGGGCAAATTGCTGTTCAATGGATTGGACCAATTGCGATACGGCATCAGGAGCCAGATTTTGTTCCACGATATCGTGTCGCGCCTGTAGAACCAGACCCGCTTCATCGTAATGGCTGACACAGTGTTTGCGACAAGCTGCACTGAGTGTGCTTTGGTACATCGCATTGATGAAATCAGGATTGGCCAACTGCTGGGGATTCATACGAATGCGATCGAGGACCAGAGCCCTGCCGCGCGGTGTGTCTGCTTCGCGAAACGACACGTTACCTGTGGTGTCCAGATGGCGACACATAAAACAGAACCGGCAGGCATCAATGACGTCAGAGTGTGTTTGAATATGCATGGTAATAACCTCGCTCGGATTGAGCTTATGATTGATTCGTTAAAGACTCAGGCTCAGGCACCAAAGCCCATTTTGCCGGGGTTCATGATGTTGTTGGGGTCCATGACTTTCTTGATGCGTTTGAGAATGTCGAACGCGTTGCCATAGAGTTCGGGCATCATGCGTCCGAGCTTCAGCCCCACGCCGTGGTGTTCGTTGATCACGCCACCATTTGCCATTGCAGCACGGATGGCCATGTCCCAAATCTTGTTGTACAGCGCGGTTGCTTCGTGCGGATCATTTGGCGGATCATCGATGATGAAGCGGGCATAGAGCATGCAGCCCCATTCATACCAGTGAGAAAAGTGCCCGATGAACGTAGCCTGCGGGAAATTTTCGGCGACCACTTTTTTCATGGCCCAATAGACATTTTCAATATTGGCAAAGGTGGCTACGGTGTCGAGTGTGCCGAAGGCTTGAGGCATATGGAACATGTACGGCGGGTAGAAAAACTTGTAGCGATTGTCCCACCAGATCTGGCCCATCTCCGTGCCGAGGTCCTCGGGTTCTTGTTTTTGGCAGATCTCACAGGCCTTGGCCATCTCCAGATCCACCATCGCTTCCGGACCATCAAAGCCAAAGACGAGATACGAACCTTCACGGTCGATACCCAGCACTTTCTTGATGAGCTTGGCAGTCTCAGGCGTGTCATACAAACGGATGACCGCTGGACGCAAACGGCTGGTCATAATTTCCGCCCCGGCAGCCATGGCAGTTGTCATGTCCTTAAACAAAAACGCATGAAACTTGCGGCATTCAGGGATCGGGTGAATCTTGAGTGTCACCTTGGTCATCACACCGAGCGTCCCTTCGCTGCCTAAAAACATCTGCGTCAAATCAGGACCCGACGCATGACGCGGCACGGGTAACGTGTTGATCACTTCACCTTCGGGCGTCACCATTTCCAGCGACATGACCATGTCTTCAATCTTGCCATACTTGGTCGAAAGTACGCCGGTCCCGCGATGAGCCAGGAATCCGCCGAGTGTCGCGCAGGCAATGGAAGCGGGAAAGTGCATCGTGGAATAGCCTGCTTTTTCCGTGGCCCATTCGAGTTGCTGCATATTACAGCCCGTCTCAGCGGTGATGGTCAGTGATTTCTCGTCAATCTCGATAATCTTGTTGAGCTTTTTGGTGTCCAGACTGATGCCGCCATAAATCGGCAATGCGCCACCTTGCGAACCGGACCCGCCCCCCCATGGCGTGACGGGAATTTTGTAGTTGTTGGCAATTTTCATGACCTTGGCCACATCCTGAGCCGACTCCGGCGTAACAATGATCTGCGGGGGTTGCGGTGGGCAATTGCGATCATGCCAAAGTTCGGGAACCCAGTAATAGTCGATCGAATGGCCGAGTTTGTCAGCATCATCCGTCCGCACATTCTCTTCGCCCACAGCCCATTTCAATTCGCTGTGGATCATTTCAAAGTGATAATTGTCGGTCTGCAGAATCATGTTGGTAAACCTTTCAAGTGGTCATGGGTCACGACGACAGAAGACCCATTTAATCTTGAGCATATTCGTGATAGACATCCGCCAGGACATCATGAATGCGGTAGTAAAGTTTGATCGACTTTTCATAGACAGCCTGGTTTTGTGGATCAGGATGCACCGGGTCGCGATGGGTTAAACACGTATTGACCGCAGCGCGTTGATCAGCAAACACGCCGATCCCCACACCCGCCAGCAAAGCCGAACCAAACGAAGCGTCACAGGCTTGTGGTCGAAGCACCGGTTTGCCAAAGACATCAGCAATGATCTGCGACCAAAGTTCGCTTTTGGCACCACCGCCAATGAGTCGGAATTCGGTCACCGGCAATTGCATCTGTTCAATGGTCCTAAAGCAATCCCGCAGTGAAAACACAACGCCTTCAAGTAACGCGCGAATGAAGTCAGCCTGCGTATGCTGCATCGTCGCACCGACAAAGCTGGCCCGCAGGTCCGCATCCCAGTACGGTGCGCGTTCGCCTTGCAAATAAGGATGAAACATCAATCTACCGGCACCGGGGCAACTCTCCACAGCCAACTGATCCATCCATTGGTATATGTTTTTAACGCCCGTTGGCAATTGTGTGTCACGATAAAACACATCGCGGAACCATCTCTGACAACGAGCAGCAGAATTGGTGGCCACCACCGTAAACCACATGCCCGGGATGATGTGCGAATAGGTCAGCGTCCGCGTGTTGGGGACCGGCTTGTCGGTCATGACATTGACGTTACCTGCCGTGGCTAACTTGAGAATGCAACTGCCTGGCGTAATGGCACCGGCAGCGTAGTCTTCAATCGCCGCGTCACTGCTCCCGCAAATCACCGGCAGGCCCTGGGGCAAACCAAACTCACTGGCCCCCTTCTCCGATATCCGCCCGGCGATGTCAGTGGGTTCGAGCAATGCAGGCAGAACATCTGTTTTCAAACCCACAAGGTCCAGCAACGACTCGGACCATGACTGTTTTGCCATGTCGAAAAACAAGGTTCCCTGTGCGTCGATCCGATCCGTCACCCATTGATCGGTCATGCGCCACCGGACATAGTCTTTGACAAACATGATGTGACGGGTTTGTTGTAAGGTTTGCGGTTCATTCTGCTTTAACCACATCAACTGCGGCAAGGTCCATGTCGGTGCGGCAGCCTGATATGCGGTATCAAAAACCAAATCACCATACCTGTCATTGAGCAACATGGATTGCTGAACGCTTCTTTGATCCGTCCACATGATCGTCGGTCGGATGACATGCATGTGTTCATCAAGCAGCACTGCATTGTGTGTCGAACCGTCGACTGCCAATGCTGCGACATTCTGAAAATCAAAGGCGTTGCGGGAACGCATCTCAGAGAGAATCTCGCGTACCGCATCACACCAATCATCCGGATTCTGTTCAGCAAAACCAGGACTGGGATGCGAAGTGGCATACTCGGCAAAGCCTTCGTCGAGCACCTTACCTGCCTCATCAATCGCAGTGATCTTGCAGCCGCTGGTTCCAATGTCAATGCCAAGTAATACCATCACCCATTACCCCACAGCGTCGGCATGAACCGGATCCAGGAAACGAACAAAACCACGCGAATCACCGGTCATCACCCACAGGTAATACATCGTGTAACCCGGCGCGTTGACGACGGGATGATAGCCTTCGGGGATAGCAATGGTGTCATTGTTTTGCACCACGTAACGCGCATCGGTACTGCGATCATCGGTGTAGACCTGCTGCATGCCGTAGCCGTGTTGCGGGTTGAATCGGAAGAAGTAAATCTCCTGCATATTCAACTCTTCAGGCGGGTTGTCAAAATCATGACGGTGCGGCGGATAGCTTGCCCAATTGCCGGAAGGCACCCAGGCTTCGCCCACGAAAAAATGTCGGGAAGGAAAATCGTCACCGATCATCACCACCGCGTCACGCCGATGATTGTCGGTTCCAAGCGACATTTGTTTGACCTGGTCAGGTGTCACAACAGATGGTTTCCCCGCCTGATCACAAGGTGAAAGTGCGATGGCAATTTCGACATCGGTAACGGCAGTGATCTTGCAGGGACAATCCGGGGGAAGGTACACCGTGTATGGCTTGCCGGAAAAGACATCCTCGCGCTGGCCGAGTTGCCCAAGGTTTTGTGAACCTGCCTGCATCTCACATTGACCGCCGAGGATCACGAGAACCGCTTCGGTATCTTTCGTATGCGTCTCCCAGCTTTGCCCCGTAGTGAGCTTGAGCAAACCAAAACCGGTGAGGTCCATATTTTTTTGGCCGATTTCCAAAATCGAGTTGTATCCGTTTTCGGCCGGACATTGAATCAAGTGATTCAGCATGGCAATACCTTTGCCTTTCATTGAAGAACTGTCCAATCAATGGATTTAATTTTGTCGAGTGTTTGCTGATGGGTCGGAATGGCGGTCCGTCCGCCAAGTTGCGTGCACTTGATAGCAGCAACCACGCTGGCGTACCGCATGCAATCAAGCATTGATGGTGGTTGGTCCCGGGCTTGCAGATAACGCGCAGCCAGCGCCCCGTGATAAACATCTCCCGCGCCGGTGGTATCCACAACAGCCACAGGAACACAGGGCACGTGATAGGTCTGTTGCCCATCAAAACCCAGGCTGCCCCCGGAACCGAGGGTAACCCCCGTCCAGTCTGGACCCTGCTTGTGTAAATGCTCAATGGCCTGTTGTGGATTTTTCTGACCGGTATATCGCTGAGCAAAATCCTGTGACGCAAAGACAACATCACTTAAGGCGATCAACTGGTCAATGCGATCAATCAAGGTTCCTGCGTCAAGAAAAACCGGGATGCCATGTTGCTTTGCAATGTTCGCAACAGTCAAAGCGGCATCCATTTGATGACCATCACAATGAATGGCCGAGGCACACTTTACCCAATCCGGATTGACTTCTTCGGGGTGAATCGGCTCTGCCGTACCTGCATACCAGGGAATGGAGCGTTGTCCCGTCTGTTCATCGACCAGGCAGATCGCTGCAGCAGATTGGGTGTTCGTACGTTGAAACAGACAATCGATATTCACCTGTTCGTCTTCAAACGCGTCAAGAATCAATCGCCCGATGGCATCGTCTCCGACCGTTCCCATGAAAGAAGCTTTGCATCCCAGACGCACCGCCGTCACAATCGCCGTGGCAGCTGGCCCGCCGCCCTGCATCAGCATGTGATCGGCACGGACTTTCTGATCCATGGCCATCGGCGGCATCACGCACAGCGTATCCATGCTGCAATAACCGATTCCCAGAATGTGCCCCTGCGTTGACATGACGATCTATAAGCTCCATATCCATCATAAACAAAAACTATTTTTTCAGAATATTAAAAAAAATGACTCAACTGAAAAATCTGAATCATCCCTTTCAATTCCGGCTTGTTGATGCAATAATAGACCATTGCAGCAACTTGTCAATGTTATCTATTGATATTTTTTGTTATTTTATGTAATATTTATCACAAGTTCATTTTGCCCAGGAATCACGCCGATGGCCAAACCCAGCCAAGTCCGACAAAAAGAAATCCTCGACCTGCTCCAGGACACGCATCATTGCACGATCACGCAACTTTGCGATCACTTTTCGGTTTCCATTCCCACCGTGCATCGTGATATCGATGAACTGGTCTCAAACGGCAAGGCCGAAAAAATCCACGGCGGTGTCCAGTATCTCCCCGTTCACGAGAATGAAAATTCAGGCAATGCCAGCTTCCAGGTACGTGTCAATCGACATAAACAAGCCAAGCGAGAAATCGCCCACAAAGCCCTGAGCCTGATCGAAGAAGACGATGTGATATTTCTCGACTCCTCTACCACAGTCTTATATTTGGCACGGGAGTTGGCTAACTCCAAGATCGGACGCGTCACCGTGATCACCAACTCATGCAGCATCGCCAACGAGTTTCATACCTTCCCCCAACACATGACCCTCATCAGTATCGGCGGAGCCTACAACGCCCAACTCCATTCATTTCTGGGCAGCATCACACGCCAGACGCTTGATCAGTTCCCCATCACCAAAGCCTTTGTCTCCGCCGTTGGTGTTTCAGAAAATGGACTCCATACGTTTCATGAACCCCACGCAGAGTTTCTCAAGCATCTGCTTGGACGATCCAAGCACAATGTCCTGCTTGCAGATGCATCAAAATTCAATCGACAGGCTGTCTTTCAAATCTGCGACCTGGAGCAAATCAACACCATGATCAGTGATCGGAAAATACCCAAAGACGCAGCCAAACTACTCAAGAAGGTAAAAGCAGCAATTTTATAAACCGATGCGAAATTGACTTTGTATTGCTGCACCACAATCATAGAACACGCCCCACCCAATCCGGCAACGCATTGACCTCGCCATTGAGGTCCAGCAAGGCGGGATCGGTGTAGAAGTTGTTGGTGAGTTCAATCCGAGGGTGCCGAGGGAGCAAGCATATTCAATCTATGTTGTAAGTCTTTGTTTTCTGATGTTCCAGCAGGTGAGGATCGTGATTTTTGCAACGCCTCACATCTAGACACGGCGGGGGCGACGCACCCAGTTGAGTAAGGGACACATGCCACATCCCAAATTGCCAATCTGAGCAAAACTCTGCTCAATACTGATGCGACAAGCATACAGTGGACGGCCAAAGATGCTGCCACCTTCAAGCTGATCAATCGATCGCAAACGCGCGGGGTGATGTGGATGATGACGCAAACCGCGGCCCGGTTTTTGGCGACGAAAAATCAGTTGCAACCCCTCCTCAAATGCAATGCCATAGAGCGCGTTGCTGTCGCAAAGACTATCACCCAGCAGGTAACCTTCGCCACACATTGCCTTGACATTGGTGAGTAATTGTTTGGCCACCGTCGCTTCGCCCTGGTTCATTGGCCCGATTTGCCAACGATCCACCGATGCACCTTCGTCAATCGCAAAGAGCTTGTATCCCTTGTCAAAATCGTTAGCGGCGCGACCGCGCTTGGCATCGAGACATTTGATCAATTGATTACTGCCACAACCAAGAAGTATGGTGTACCTGCTCATCTGATTACTGACCATGGCGTCCAATTCCGCAACAGATCCAAATTGGGTTTGAAATCGTTAAGCATCAAACATGTGTGAGGCCAAGTTCGCACACCCTGTTTCAATGTAAAGGTTTAACGCCTCTTCAAAACACTGCTTCTGTGGCAACAATCAGCATTGTGGCCAACGACATCGTGCGGCATTCAACAACGCTTAAATCAGTACCAAGCTTGGTGCAACACCCAACGTCCCAACCAAGCACTCAATGGCATGACACCTGAGGAAGCCTGGTATGCCAATAAGCCATCTGAACCAATCCCGATCAGAGCTGCAGATTGTCCTTGCAGTACTACCAATATCCGTGTTTAACGCAGCCGCTTCGGCAGCGATGCCAACCTGCCAGTGATCAAAATCACTGTGCACCGGCTTGCAGCGTAAAACCCGACTAAAATCCACATATTTACTAAGGCACGTATGGAGATGTGCATGCTGCCGCATGCGCGTTACCTGTTTATTGAAGAGAATTAAGCGGAATCAGACGTTTTAAAGATCAGGAAAACACGTCAAACTAGCGCAACAGTTCGCTGCGCCGCTACACCCCACTTCAATACACGCGGACTTCGTAGATGCTTGCACTGGGACTTCCATTGGTATTCTGTATCTCAATGCGCAATCGATCAGTCAGTGTGGTCGGGAAATCCAGTTGCCGTTGTCGATGATAGTTGCTGCTCATCGTTGCCAGTTGCTTATCCTGTCCGTCGACAATTCGTAGATTGCATACACAGGTCGGTGCTTGATAAAACGTCCCAACATAACGTGCAGACGTCCCCAGATTGGTATCAAAAGTAAATTCGACTCTGCTTATCGCGACAGGTTTGGGCCAGCGCAATTCAATCCATTGTGGCATGCTCTGAGCCGGATCACTTTGCCAGAGATTCGACCAGCATTCAGGGCGCGTCACACCGCTGACAACGTTTTCAGCCGCATAGAAATCTGGATCCGGGCTGACGGCGATCGCCATGCTGCGCCAAGGTTCAAAAGGCTGCGGCGCAAACCACCAGCGATCATCCGTCAAGATCGCTGCCGGTAACCCCACGGTCATTTGCTGCGAAAAACACCATGTGATCCCGGCATTGACAGGTCGAACCATCAGCCAGTACAACCCCCGGGAAACTGGTTTATTTTCTGGCATTTCCCACGTCACCCATCCCTGGTGTCCTGCGGGAACCTGTGTTGAGAAGACGAAGTGAGCTTTGGAAAAATCTTGCGGTAAAGCCGCTAGATCCCAGATTTCCTTAGCGTCTACCAATGCAGCCTGAACATCCACTGGCTTGTTATGCTCATTGGTTAACCATGCACGCACATGCTTTACCCCTTTGTCACCCACGGGGATCAACTGAGCGAGTGGTTTATCCAACGCCAAACCATTGGCATCCACCTGTACCTTTAAAGGTGCACAACTCGACGCGGTGACCGTTGCCTGCCGCGCCAAGTCATCAGGATCCTGATTCGTGATGTGCGGGATATAAACATCATGGCGTAAGAGTGTCTGCTGAATCTGAGTAATATGTTTGGTTAGTGTTTGAGTCGAAGGTTTGTTGGTATGACAGATACTTGCTGCTGCGGTACCTGCTGCCTGGCCGAGGACTGCCAATGTTTTCATCACACGCAACGTATTAAACGCCAGACGAGAAGCACTGAGTATACGACCAGCCAGCATCAGGTTTTCCACCTTGGCTGTGGTCATGCATGATAGCGGCACACTGTATGGTGACAAAAAGTACAGACGGTGATTGACCCCATCAAATGAGGGTTTTTTACTGGTATCGGTAATACCTTCTTTGGTGTGATCATCAATTTCCCAACCGCCGTAGCCTACGCGATCTTTAAACAGACGTCGAGCCTGTACATCGTTTTGTGTGAGCACAGTATCCCCGATAAAGCGACGGCTCTCACGTTTGCCGGTGACCATGCCGACCCAATCCAAAGCGTAATTGGCGGCTTTCTCCTTTTGATCACAGTGATTTTTAATATGATCCCAAACACCAAGTACATGAGATAGAATCACGTCGCGTAAAGTTTCATTTTCATCAATGGTATTGTAGGGAAAGCCCACTTCAATCCACCAGTACCCCGAACCGATGTGGCCGTGATGCCGACGGTTTAGCGACGCTTCGGTGGGGTAACGCACTGCCCAGTCCGGGGGTGTGAAGGGCGCGGGCTTGCCGGTATCGATGGCACGAAAATGCAATGAACTACCCAGTGAATGTTGCCATTCTTTGGGCGGTGCCATTGATTCACCATATTCACTTGAAGCTTCCTGGCCAATGCGAAACGGCACACCGGCCGCCATTGCCACCACACCATCACCCGAAGCATCGATGAACATTTTGCCCACGATTTCCCATCGGATTTCACTACCAAGCTGATCGCCAAAGACACTGACGATTCGCCCATCGTTCATCTTGACATCTGTCACGTGGGTATTGAAAAACGGGACCAGATTCTTTTCCCGAACAACAGCGTCATACTGCACCATATCCCAAACGGCATTGGCATTGCCCGTGTCATGGCACAGATGATTGCGAGCCCGATCTTCAGTGATTAGTTCATGAATAATCCCCGTCTCACGTGCAAAGGGATTATGCAAAGACGCACCGGCGGGTGGCACACGGATTTCACTGGAACTGTTGCCACCCAACACGGGACGGTTATGTACCAATGCCACCAGTGCCCCTTCTCGGGCAGCTGCCAGTGCGGCACATAAACCTGCCAACCCACCACCAACGATGACAACATCAAAACACTCAGATTGTCTGTGACGTGAAATGGATTGCTTCTGCGTCATGTGAACAGATTCCTTTATTAACTCATTCATGAACAGAAATCTTAACCAGACACCCAAAATCAACAATGATCTATTTCATCGACATCATTGATGTTTTATGATATACCCATCCACCGAGAGGAATACACATGGCAGATCAATCCGCTGATAACCGCAGGACGTTAGAACGTTTCCTGGATGAACTGGCACGCATCACCGGTTTACGCGTCTGCCTGTATGACATGAGTGTCTTTGCAGCAGACCGCACGCAGGTTCTGGCATCCAATGCGCTTCGCCATCACCGGTGCAGTCTGTGCAGTCTGATGAAAACCAGAGAGGATGCACTGGATCGCTGTGTTGCCCATGATCGCATGCGGGCCCGTCGTGCATGGGACAAAGGCAAACCGATCATCGACACCTGTCATGCTGGCGTCACCGACTTAATCACACCGATCACCATTGCCGGCCAGACACCGGGCGTCTTATTCCTTGGGCAAACGGTCACCATCCCCCAAGCCCAACTTGAAACCAAACTCAAAAAACTCGCACAACAATTTGGCTTCACCCAACGTCAACTCGATCAAGCCAAACGCAAAATGTCCCAACGCACCCGTAAGGACATTGGCTCGCATCGCGCGTTATTGGCAATGATCACACAATTCGTCGTCCAGCAGGAACGCATCCGCCAACTTGAATTGGAACTGACTAAATGGCGACCGGATCGCACAAAGTCACTCACGCCTCGCCAGGCTATTGAGCAAGGCAAGATACCCACCCCGTTGGTTGACCGCCTGATCCAATCTTCAAACTGCGAAATTCAAAGTCCGGTCCATCGCTGTCTGCTGTTAATCAAACAGTGTTATTACAAGGGAATCACCCTTGAGGATGCTGCGCAGACACTACACATCAGCAGTTCCCACTTAAGCCGTCTGTTTTCTCAAACCACCGGCATCAGCTTTCGTAGTTGTCTCCTTGAAACTCGTTTGAATGCGGGATTGAATTTGGTTCGACGTTTTCACATCAGTATCACACAAGCAACCGAATTGTTGGGTTATCGTGATCCGAGTATTTACCTGAGATCATTCAAACGCAAAACCGGGATGACCCCCGGACAATTCCAGCGTAAGCATCCACATGATTCAGCATATTTTGAGTCGTAAAATCTCAATCGCTTCATGGAGCAACAGTCGTTGCATAGATACCAAGTCAAACAGACAGGCGTCCATACCGTTTGCGTGTCATTTGTCGGTACTGGATTGGTGAACAGCCAAAGGCTTTGCCAAAGTGTGTGATGAAATGTTCGGCATATTCATAGCCGCATCGTATCGCAATCGCATTGACCGTCAGTTGTGTATCCAATAGCAGACTTCTGGCAGTTTCCAGGCGCATGCGACGAATCTCCTGAGCCGGTGTCCGTCCAACAACGCGCCTGAACCGACGTTCAAAGGTTCGGCGTGAAATATCTAATTGTTCCAACACATCTTCGACCTGTATGGGGCGATGGGTGTTATGCCAGATAAACTGAAGTGCTTTGGAGATCACTTCATCTTCCACCGCCAACAGATCGGTCGACTGACGGCTGACAATGCCAACAGGATTGAGCATGTAAATATCAGGTTTGACAGGTTGTCCCGATTGCATCGCCTGATCCAGTAAACAAGCTGCCTTGTAACCAATCCGATGCCCCCCCAACTCAATACTGGACATGGGTGGCACCATCAGATTGCAGATTAAATCATCGTTATCCACGCCCAGAACAGCCACATCCTCAGGGATACGCAGCCCGGCCATCTGACAAGCTTCAATGGCAAGTCGCCCCAAATCATCACTCCAGGCCAACAGTGCAAAAGGACGAGGTGCCTGAGCAACCCATTGCACAATGGCCTGCTGGCTATGCCCAGCCTGACTGGTGGATTGAACGCGGTTGTCGATTTCCAGCGATAAACAGTCGCCACCGCCACCCTGCTCAACATACCGGGTAAAAAATGCCAGACGTTCGCGACAGTAAGCCTGGTTGCGCAGCCCGAGAAATCCGAAGTGTTTGAAACCGCGTTGTAAAAAATGATCGGCTGCCAGTCTTGCGATTTTGCTTGAATCGATCAGTACCGTCGCAAGGACTGATGCATCCATGTATGCGGAAGAGATACTGACAATCGGCACATTGAAAGACTGGTATTGCTTTAATTGTTGACGGTTGGCAACCCGCGCGATGATGCCGTTACCTTGCCAATTTTGTGGAATCGCGTGGGCTTCAGCGGTTCCCCACTGTTCAAAGCACAAGCGCCATGTGCCGTGTTCCTGACAGTACTCCCCCACCCCGCTGATAATGCTCCGTCCCCAACTGCTGGCAGTGTCAAAAAGCAACGCGACCTGAGGTAAATCATGGGACATGTGTGGCGCCTGAGAAGAATCACGATAATTGATCGTGACAGCATACCATCTCGTCATCCAGTTGGCGTAGACAGTCAAACAGAATCGGTACTGAAAACCATCTGACTCAATATATCCCGCCATCAGTTCAAGGGAATCTGGAGATTGAAGCTGTGCTGACGTTCCTGTGTAATATCCGCTGCACACAAGAGCATCACTGGGCGTCCATTTTCCAGATATACCTGCGGGCGTTCGAGCGAGTGCAGTTTTTGTTGTGTACCATCCATCCATTGCACTTGCGGTTTAGAGACCAGCACATTTTCCGCCAGGTTCCATTGCAGGCCATCGATCGACTCAAACAGCGCCAGTGATTTGCCGGCATTTGTGAAGTACCCTGCCATGTCTTTGACAACTGCCCAATAGCGATCATCCTGCCACCAGATACATGGATCTTCAGCGGGAAAATTCACGCCTTCTTTACTGAAGACTGTCTGAGGCTGTTTGATAAATGGACCTGTCGGATGATCCGCCAGCGCGACCATATGGACGACCGGTCCATAAAACGGTCCGGGCTTCTGATCGCCCACCGCTTTGTAAATCATCATGTAACGCCCATCAGGTCGCTTGATCACGGTGGGATTGCTACAGCAGATTGCATCGGGTTCACCGGCTTTTCCCTTGATCAGTGGTGTATCCGTTCGATGCCAGGGACCTGTCGGATCGTCTGCCCATGCCACGCCGATGCGTTGGTTGTTGCGGTGTTCCCAACTCAGATGACCGGGCCTGGGTTGACTGGTTCCGGTGGTCCCCATGTAGTACATGTAGTATCGCTCTTCAAATCGGCAGACAATTGGATTGTGCGTACACATGCCATCCCAGAATTCATGACTGCGACGCGGCAGCGCAACATTGACATGACGGTACGGCCCAAACACATCGTCTGACACCGCGTAAGCAACTTGCGAATCACTGACCCAGGCTTCATGTCCCAACTCGCGTGGCCAGCGTGAATAGAACAAGTGACATTTTCCCGCATCATCACGAACCATCGAACCACACCAGATGTAATAGCGATCATCTGCAAATCGTGCAGTCAACGGTAACGGCTTAAATGCCAATGACACGCCCTTGTCAGGTTTGGGCTTTGGTGTCGGAGTGATTATCTGTGAACACATGGATCAACCTTTATTTTCAGTTACTGATCTTTCAAGGCATTGGTGTGACATCGGGCTTCAGTGAAGTCTGTGCATCAGGAATAACAGGTGGACTGTCACTTACGATCACGTCTCTATCATCATTGTCTTGCATGGCATGGGCGGTGTTGAGATCACTGAATAGTCGCAACAGATCACGGATGCCGCCGATTAAGAACCAGACCACGGTAATCGAACCGACGGTCAGTCCGAGCATCACGGTAAACCACCACCACTGTGCCCATGTATCCACATCGATGCCGAAGATCAGTGCGTAGAGGGTTCCACATGTAAAGGCCAGGAACCAGAATGCCGTCCATGTGAGTTTGGCGTAATAAATGATTTTGTCACCACGCGTGAATTCTGCGGTGGTCCCCAGGGCCCGCCAACCCGTGGCCGGGATGGTAACGTCACCCGGATGCTCGCCCTTGAGAGCATACTCTCCACGGTGAAGCATTTGATCGAGATTGTAAGGTTCCTTGCAGGTGAGTAGTGACACACCGACATACCATGCAATGGAAGTCAAGTAGGAGAGTAGTGCAACCCCCACGCCGTTAACAGGCACCCATGCCGGGACGCGTGCCTGGAGCCATGTGAATGACTGAGGCCAGAAGACCTGGATACTGATACCGGTGATGGCAATGATCCACCCGTTGGTCATTGCCGCCCATGCTCCCTGCACGGTGGCACGTTTCCAATACAATCCGCCGATGATCACAGCACCTGAACCGCCAAGATAGATCGTCCCGGTCACCAGAAAAAACATGAACAGGTAATCGTGCAACGGGAAGAAAAGACTGAAAAATAAGGCAAAAACAGCTACCCCAACAATGGAGCATTGCAATAATCGTAGATGCTGCTTTTCACTGAGCGGTTTTTTGCGAAACGGTAGCACGACATCCTGAATGAAAATACTACCCCACGAATGAAGGTTTGAGTCATCCGTGGAAATGGCGGCCGCAATCATTGCAGCAACGAACAAACCCACCACACCAACGGGCAACACCTGCCCCAATGCCAAAGGCACCACCATCTGATGACGCGCCTGCTCATCGGACATGTTGGCCAACTGCTCATTGATGATTGCAGCCTCTTGCTCATGACCTTGCCCATGCATGAGCACATACGCACAAATCGGCATGAGTAACAGCAGCAGATACGTGACACCATTACGCCACTCCGCCAACACACTGGCCATCTTGGCTTCATGCGGTGTGCGTGCCGAACAGTTATATCCCTGGATGCCCTGCCAACCCAGGCGATTGTAAAACGCCTTGAACGCAAAGATCATAAAGAAGACAACATTGAAGTCTTTGACACCTGCCTGATCAAACGGATCAAGCATGGATTTACCTTGCGGAGCCTGCTTGAGTGTGTCGATGATGTCGCCCCATGAAAAATGCAGCAGCAGAATCGCCAGAATCAGCATGAATGCGATATTGGTGAACTGGGCTTGCAGGAAGTCGGTCACCATCACCGCGATCATCCCGCCGCAGAGCGTGAACCAGACTGCAATGATCATCATCACTGCCATCACCACAGGAAACGTCCAGATGGCAATTCCAAACACCGAAAAGTGTTGTGGCAGACCACAGAAGTAAATTAGAAAATAGGCTAAAACAGATGGGAATATGCCATAATTGATGATGCCCGACAACCAACCGAGTATGCCGGTGTAGATTCGAAAATTCCGGCTGTAACGCATTTCGAAAAACTCGGCCATGGTCATCGCACGTGTCTCGCGGTAGCGGTAGAGTACCCACCCGGAGACTGCGGCAATCAACCCGACAGGCAAGAGCATGAAGCCCCACCAACTGGCAGCAAAACCCGCGTTGTAAAATTTCTCGAAGTTGGCCACCACGGCCGCAGCACCCAATGCTGCCATGCCTTCTGACATGGTCAGCAGATAACGTCCTGCACAACGGTTGGCTGCCAGAAAATCACTGACATTCCGCGTGTAACGCCGGGTGTAACGCGCAACTGCAGCCAAGCCCAGCACGAAACCCACAACGATCAACCAATCAATACCTGTAAGGTTCATATCACTTCCTGTTACTCAGTCGAACCTGGCAGCACGACACGCGAGCTTTCGACCACTTGATCGTCAGGGCCGATGCCCACAAAGGTAAAGGCCATGGGTTGATCCATCGACCAGGGATACACTGACATTTCATAGGGATACTCACGTACTTCACGGCGCAGATAAGCATGGTTTTCCAGGTGAATCTGTGCACGTGATCCGGCAGGTGGTCGGCCAGTGGTCACGACGTATAACGAATCCTTCCCAAATGGACTGCGAATACGAAAGGCATGCAGATCACCCCAGGGGTCGGGCAATTTCTGCACCACGTGTGAATTGTCAGGCAGTGTCGGGATGGTTTCTGGCATCTGCTTGTGTGCCGGGAGAGCTACCGCGATGAGTCCTCTTCCGGGGATGGTGATCTGTGTTTGATTGATGGGTGTCGGGTGTTTGTCTGATGAACCATCCGCGTTAAACAGCATCCATGATGTATTGGGATCGCTTTGTGCCAGTTGATGATTGATCCCCATTTCAATGGTGATGGGTTTATCGATCTCGTTCATCAGGACGACCCAGAGTTTGTCCTGCCCACGCGCTGTAAGGTAATTGACATTGATGTCCTTGAGGTCAACAAGGTCGGGATTGAACCACAGATTGGCAGTGTCGTCACCGAAAATGGTTCCTGGAGCTGCGCCGTAAATGCGGTTGGTGAACTGGGCATATCCTTCCTGAGTTTCCCAGGGGAAAGCGATGCGATGCCCAGAGCGGTTTTCCATTTCAGCAACGAGAAAATCCAGCGTTAAAGCCAGGTGAACCGGAAGTTGATGGTAATACATCCGTGTGACATCCGGTCCTTTGGACGGATACTCGGGGTCATGAAACAGATCGGTATATCCGTTGAGATAGTAACCAGGCCAATTGGACCAGCGTCCCATGATGCTGTTGCGGGCATAGGTTCGGAAGATTTCCTTGCCGGTGCGGTCCGCCATTCGTAACAGATGTCCGGCCCAGGACACCATGAACACCTGGTGCATGTTGCCGTCCGAAGCATACAGGGTTCCAGGTTGTTCAAGTCCCAGCCCGACCTGCGAAACCAACCATGCTGGAACAAGATGAGCTGGCGTATCCCCAGGTTTACGTGGGTACCCGGTGGCATACTTGTCCCAACCTTTCCAGATCAATGACGTGGAGATGGCACCTTTGAATTGCCCATCAGGATGGATCATGATCTCTCGATCAGGAATGGGTGGTTGTGACCAGATACCGGCAATGGTATGCCAGGCAGCATCTTCTGAAGCTTTGAGATATTTGGGATCATTAGTGCGATCGTACATATCCAACAGTGTCCACCAATGCGGGTGCATGGTGACGTTGTAATGCGGCTGGATACCGCGAACAGTGGTATCTCTGCCATAGACTTTGGCTTCAATAAATTGATCAGTAGATGCTAGAGATTCGTCTCGTGTGTAACGTTCTGTATCCAGTTGCCATACCGCCCAATCCTGTTGGAATTTTGGATAAGCATTGGAGATATAGCGTGGTTTACCATCTTCAAACGCTAGTGTTTTGATCCATGGATTGTGCTTGCCCAACAAGTTGTGCATGCCTAACCAGACGTTACTGCCAAAGCGTCTGCAAGGTACGTGCATTTGTGTTTCGGATTCGGCCAATGGCGATCTATCACGTTTGGGAATCTGCACAGTAAAATGAAAACTGTCTCGCGAAAGCAAATACTCGAGTGTGGGTAAGGCACGTTCCCAGTAAAAATTTTCATCGCGCGTGAGCTTTGCGGTAGCCATGACCATCAGCGGTGAAGCTTGTGTCACACCTCCGGGCATTTCGATGTTATAGAAGCCCTTGAGTTGATCATCCCAACCGCTGTGCAATGGATCACGCATCAGCTTGATCATGCGCAAAGCCGCATCTGTGAGTGATGCACGATAAGGTTTGCGGTAGTCGGTAACCTGCATGATGTGATCGGAACTGTATGCCAGCGCATCCCCCCAGTTACCCGGATACGCCAGCAGCCGCCAACTCATTTTCAATTCATCACCGGCTTTAAACTTGCTGTCCTGCATGCCCAACACCGGACCGAACGCCACCGGCTGGACTTGATTCTGATCATTGAGAAGCGTAAAGCCGTATCGTGCGTTGTCACTGCGTGCCCACTCAAAGGGCAGGCGTTGCGGATCTGCCACCACTGCATAACTCACAGGTGTGTCGACATGATTGATCGGCACAGTCACCATGGCCAGCGGATGCGGGGTCACGCAACTGAGCACCATCTGCGCCTGGTTGGGGACACGCTGCATCTGAAACACCGGGGGCAACTGTACCGCGCTGATAGCGTTGCGATTAAAACCATCAAACGCTGCAAATCCCATGGAATATGAGCCTGCCTGTTTGACCTGCATCACCACAGAGAAACTCGCGTCACGACGATCCGCCGTCATATGCCAGGTCCCTTGAACCTGTTGGCCGTCGGCTGTTTCATACCCCAGTACCACTTGACCATCCGAAACGGAAATCACTTTGCGCGGAATCAAGAGCCTGGTTTTCCCAGCCAAATAGGGATTGCGTGGTTCACCTGCGACATCATATTTTTTACCCTCAACCTGAATCGTCACCTTTGAATTCTCGCTGTCCCAGCTTGGGTAAAACGTCGAAAGGTTGATATTGGCATGTGGATCAAATTGCACAAAAAGCTTTTCACCCTCTGGTAACAATGGCAGTACAACCGTCTTGCCATCGATATTCAACAACGTCTGTCTGCGAATCACCGGTTTGCCCTGCGCATCCTGCGATTGGTAGAAAACCAACGTGACATCCTTGCCACGTAGCTGAGCAATCTGTGGGTCGTCGGGTTGCAACTTGATACCGGGCATTTGCAGCGATGTTTGCTTGGGCATGGTTGCCTGAACTTTAATGGGCTCAATCGTGTAAGACTTGAGCGATTCCATCGTCTGGCTATTGGGGTCCATCGATGTACTGGTCAGCAGAATGGCATCACAGCGTGCGTAAAAATGTGCTGTGTCTTTCAGTGATAAAACATGTTGGCCTGCGGATAGTTCACGCGTACCGACTTTTTCCCATTTCATGCCGACGTGGCCGTGTTTGCCGGAGTGTTGATCCATCGGCTGACCGTCAATGTTGAGCATGTAAAGGCGGGAACTTGGTTGCGTATCGTAGTCGGGACTGCGTGTCCAGATGTGATAGCGGTCAGCCCGGGGAATTTGGATTACGGTCAGCGCGTCGTCCACCACCACACCGGGCTCGACAGCCTTGACACCCAGCGGTTTTCCCTGACGATGATGGGTCGCATCCCAACCGCCATAGAACTGAAAATCCCTGGCATGGATCATGTAGGCATCGACCTTGGTGGCAGGTTTGGGTGTCGAAACGGCGATAGGTTTGCCGGTGATGTTCAACTGGAGTTGCGGTCTGGAGGCTTGAGCCTCGCTGCGCTCCGATTCAAACCAGACCATGCCGAAATGATCTTTGGCAAATGTGCCATTGATGGTCAATATGAATGTGATGGTCTGATCAGATATTTGAAGTTGCTTAATTGCCTCATCAGAAATCGGTATATTGATCGGTAAAGGCGTTGTGATTTTTGCTGGAATATCAACCGTGCCTGCCAGCACTGCTTTGTGCATCATTTCATCGATACGTCCCCAGAAGGATAACTTGGCGACCGGTTCGGTAACCAGCCAGATTTCTACGGTCAAATCACTTTTTAGATGACGTGTCTGCGTGGCGGTGAGTTGGAGCGTTGCGTCTTCAAGTTGTGCTGACCGTTCCAATGAAGACAGGTCGAATTGCAGCATACTGCGACACTGATCCACTGTTGCATCCCGTACCCGCCCGGCACGCAGATATCTGTCACGCAGCGTCTGCTGTGTGTTGGTCGAGCGCACTTCCCAAGACAGGAACGTTGGGAACAGTTGCTTGGTACTTTGCGCCCAACTCGTCGTCACACAAGACAGGCATAGGCATATCGTGAGCCTTAATGAAAAAAACGTCCGTTTCACTTTCGACACTCCTGCGGGATATTGTTGATAGTTCTGATCAATGGATGGGGCAATAAACATTTCAATCAAAGGTGGCTCGATCACCCACCTGCGTCTGAATGTCCAAGCGATTGGATTCCATCAACGTGCTGACATGGCCATCCAGATACAGGTCATTGCCAGCTTTGTTATGGAAGAAGGAATGCCCATTGATGGATGTGGGATCAGTGGTGGTGAATTCACGATTACTGCCAATGCCCGTACCACCGGGATGATTCAATGTGCCTTCGTTGACCAGGGGTTCAATGGCACCTTTGAGATACGAGCGCTGATGCGGCATGATGCTGCTGCTGCTACCCGGGGCATAGTAGTTAAAGTACCAGTTCAAGGCATAAGTCCCACGCCCGGCCTGATGCTGCTGTGGCTCGGTTTTGCCCATGGCAGTCGGACACCAGAATAAATTGCGGTACATGCCATTATTCATCTGTTGAGTGGCCACACTGGTGTTGGTCGCATGGAAGCTCCGACCAATCAAGATCTCGCCAATGAGCCTGCGCCATGCATAGCCAGTGGATCCTTCGCTATGCAGAATCATGGCATCCTTATTGTCGTTGGCATACATATTGATACCCAGTCCGATCTGTCTCAGATTAACCATACATTGTGACCGCCGGGCAGCTTCACGAGCCGAACCTAACGCTGGCAAAAGAATGGCAATGAGAAGCGAAACAATTGAAATGACCACAAGTAGCTCAATAAGGGTAAACGCACTGGAACAATGTTGTTTGATTACCATCCAGCCATTCCTTTCTTACACGACACAATGAACAAAAGGTATCATCCCACACATGAATGATCATGTAACCTTCTGTGTTGATCATTCATTATTGCGCTGACATATGGCAACTCAAGGCACGTTTGCGTAATCTGTCTATAGATTTGCGTCACATGTACATTGCCCTACCGGACACACAAGTCAGCGGATTCATACACGATCTCTCATTGCTGGACGGGTTGATGGTGGATGGATATCAAATGGTTCGTACCCCGATTTGATTCAAAACAATCCTTGTAGCGTTGATACAAATTCATAACCTGCTCTGAATTCAATGCGATCTGCAATGTGCGAAAACGGGCAATGTCACCTTCGAGCATATTGCGGATTGGTCGGGCATTAACGATGTCCGGATACCAGTCTGCTTTGCCTAAACAGGCACGTTCAGCCGTCCGAACGCCCAATGCCTCGACCGGTTCGGCGGCAGCTTGACCATTGATGTACAAACGCATGTCACGCCCATCCCATGTTGCCACAAGATTGCACCATTGGCCGGGTTGCAAAGGGGTTTCACTGAGCAACGTTTGAATGTAGTGACCACGATCCAAACGCTGAACCGCAACGTGCCCTGATTCATCCACATGCACATTCAACACCGGCGGCCAGGAACCGTAAATCGGCATGACCTTGCCAAGGCCTTCAATGCGACACCAAAGATCAACGGTCATGGGACATGGCGGGCACGTGACGGAACCGAGATTGATTGATTCTTTGCCGGTGAAATGAGCGTACCAGGGGTTGTGGCTTTGATCCTGCTTGATTGCAGGGAACACCTGCATCGCCGCAGCATCCAGTTGAATGTCACGCCGCAAGGGTCCCTGATCATAGATCACCTTCTGCTGAGTCTGCTGTGGCGAAAACACGTAATCCTCGACTGTTTGCGGATCATCCAATGTCGGAGCCTCAACCGTCACCGGTGGCAGATAAGCAAAGGTACTGTCCGTAAATCGCACGACAGCCGAGTAACGATCCACTTGATTTGCAATGAATCGCTTGGCCCACATGTTGTGAAACTTCATCGGCGTCCACCCCATGCTCTGGCCGTCAAAGTTTTCCATGTAGTCATTGATGAGTGTTTGCTTGTCCAGTGCGGTATGCAGTGGATTGCCGGCCCGTTCGATGATGGCGCAGGATACATCATCCCAAGGCAAGGAAGTCAAATTGATTTTGCGTGGGTAAAACCGACCGAGATTGGCATCCACAGTGATGTTGGCTTGAGGTATGTTCCGCAGGCGATGCAGCGGGATGCGAAACCACTTGCGGATCACACTTTCCCCATTATCGATGATCATCGCCGGGGCAGCACCTTGGTCATATCGACGCTTAATTGTTGGCCAGGCCTGACGGCATAACACTTCCAACCCGTGCTGGACGCGTATGTCTGAATCAAATCAGTATCCGGGACAATGCCGGCAAACGTGTTGACACCATAACCCACTGATACTTGGCGTACGAGGTCCATGGTGTGATCTGATCTCGTGTCGGGCACCACAAGGCACCGCGCGTCATGTAGTCCTGCCATTCGTCGCCATTAAAATTTTGCGGTGTCCCTCTGAGTCCGATGTAAGGCGCTAGAATCGCCACCCAACGGTTGGCCTGATACGTTGAACTGCCGTCAAACAATGCAGGACAATACATCTGAAAATCATTGGCATAGAGCGATTGCCCCAAGTACAAACTCTTGAGATTCACCGCACATATAACTGTCATGGCTGCTTGACGCGCTTTTTTCAAGGCCGGCAACAAAATCGAGATCAGTAATGCGATGATGGATATCACCACCAATAACTCGATCAATGTAAAGCCTGCGTATCGATTGGCACGGCCATGTCGGAAGGTGATCATCATTCGCTGCCTTTCAAAAGTAATACAAGTACTGACAAGCTGTATCCTGACTCAAGCATGCCCGTGCGTCGTGTTGCACGCTGACAACCTGCATTTTGAATCATTACCAATACAGGTTGAAAACCATTTATTCAATAACCGCAGGTTATTCATCCACGCCACAAGTCGGTGGTTGGGCCAAAGCAGCGTTTACCGGGATCAATCGCACCACATCTCCACGCATGCATGAACCATACTGCGTCTGATCCAAGGGATTGGGCAGTGCAGTTATACGCACACTGGCAACACTGTCAGTCGTAAATGTGTAAGTACCCAGGTCAACCCACATTCGATCCAAGCCAAAATGATCTACCTCACGTGTGCTGACACCTTGTGCGTGCATCACCTGCAATTGTATATACGCAAGGTTGTTGGAATGCAGAATGTTGTGAAACAGGACACGGTATTGACCTGCCTCGGTAATCGGTGCGTCCCATTGGGCAGTGGCATGCTCATCCATGCTATAGAAACTCTTCCCCATAAAACCCGAGATGGATGAATCAAACCAATTGCCCTGCTTCTGAACTGCTTTGCTATCGATGATGATTTCACCGACATAATTTTGATTGTACAGGGGATCTTCCGGAAACCGTGCCAGATCGATGTTGTCATTTCCGTGGCTCATGAACAGTTGCACATCATCAATCTCAAGCCATTGACCGGCATCGGCATCCGAACGTATCGACACGGTACATTGATGGTTCTGAATATCGATGTCATTGATGACAACTTGTTGCCACGCACTGACAGGTAACGTCAGATCTGTGTGGCGTGCTAATGCAATGTTATCCTCGATGCTTAGCTGGGCTTGACGTTGCCCGCCAGAACTTCGAACTTTGGCGGTTAAAGTGTATTGGCCATTGGCAATATATTGCAGATTCTGACGAGTGATGACGTGATATGATTTGTCAGATGCATGCCGTAGATAACTGTGGCCATCATTCGCCCCTTGGCAGATATCAACGACCTCGCATGCTTCGTGATCTGCCTCGACGATCCACGCGACGGGATAATGGGGATCGAGTTGCCCAATATTTTCCAGGTTGTTGATTTTGTTCAATTCAAAATCAGCGTTAGCCAGCAAGTTAACACCTACCAGATCCCGTGAATAAAAACGGAAGTACTGCCAACTGCTTTTGCCAGGGAGGGTCCAATCCTGAATCTCCCCACCACCTGCATAACCATCGGGCGTTGCCAAAGCAGTGAGCCAAACGGGCTGGGGTGCGTAATAGTGTGGGTTCTTATTATGGTAAATCCGCTCGCCGTTGAGATACCAGTTGATCTGGTTGGGTAACCATTCAAATCCCAAAACGAAGAAGTCTTCGGAGCCATCGATCTGTGGTCGCGGCAGACCTTCGGTCCCACCAAATTCAAATTTCCTGCCGATGTAATAATGCACATTCGCCCGGAGACTATGAGGATTATGCGAGTCCATTTCATAGCCGTCGATTTCAATGACCTGGTTGTATCGTGGTTGGGTGACGTTATCACCGTTGCCGCTGCCCATCAACCAGAAGGATGAGTGCAGGCCCGGCCCTGCCCCCCAAAGCCTGGATTTGACTTCGTAGTATCCATACCCAAAGCAAGGCACACTGATCACACCGCCACAGGTGTACCGATCCTGCCCGTTGATTTGTTTTTTCATTAGGTCGATATGCAGCATTCCGTCATCAACACGAACATTTTCCGGCAGGTTCACACCGCCAAACCGTTCTCCGGTGCGGTACTTCCAATGTGACACATCTAATTGATTGCCATCGAACGTATCTTCAAAAAGTAGCGAATAGTCACCCGAAGGCGGGCCAGCCATACAACATGATCCAAAAAACAACACACAGAGAATGGAAAAAGCAATGCGCATCATTGAAAATCACTTTCATTTTTAATTTGAGGTTCAATATCATCACCCTCTTGGGCATTCAAAGCTCGAACATGCCCATCCACATAGAGTGCATTAGTACTGTCATTCGGATGGTAATACGCTATTCGACCGGTGGCTGTGGAAGTGATACTTGAACGGTTAAAGGTCGGATTTGCTCCCCAGCTAGGATTGTTGTAAACACCAGCAATGTAGGGTTCAATCTTGCCGGGATTGTTCAGGTCATCGAGCTTACGCCACGGCTTGGCCGGTGATGCCGAAGGCCCCTCAAAATAGGCGTTCAAAGCGTAGTTACCTCGCCCAGTCCAGTACACAGCCTGACGACCGAACTTCACAACCTGGGTCGGACACCAGAAAATATCGTATGACCGCCCGACTTCCATTCGATCATTCAGTGCCGAAACATTGGTCGGTGAATCGACTACGGGTATCTGCAGGATCACACTTGCCAAGTAGCGACGCGAACCATAACCGTTGGTGCCATCCCCTTGAGACACCGGCCCTTTGCCCACAACGGAATAACCATGATTGTCATCGGCATACATCCTTGCCGCCAAGCCTTGTTGCTTGAGGTTGTTCTTGCACTGGATATTCCGAGACGATTCCCGCGCTGCCGAGAGTGCTGGCAGGAGGATGGCAATTAGCAAAGCGATGATGGAAATAACGACCAATAGTTCAATCAGGGTAAAACCCGTTTGTTGCTCATGTCGATAAGTAATCGCCATATCTTGCCTTTCAATTGGAACTTCGTGACAACCATTCTGTCTTATAACTAGAGCATGATAGCGCGTCGCAGGCGAACAGATGTGCAATTTGCGCAAAATAATTATGATTACGCGCAGACACTGCCGTGGCAAATGGATAAACTCAAATTGATGACACTCTTACCCAACATCACCATACGCCCAAGCCAATCGCCAGCAACACGTCGCGTGGCGATCCTGGTCGATATTGCCTCGGGCTGGGGACGAAGTATTGTTGAAGGCGTCGGTGATTATTGCCGGGAAAATCAATGGTGGGAACTGTACCTGAACCTCGGCGGTGAAAGTAATCCCCACGAACTACCTGCCAACTGGCAAGGCGATGGCATCATCGCTCGCGTCACCAGTCAGGCGCATCGGCAAAAACTCGAAGCCCACAACATCCCACTGGTCAATGTTTCATCAGTGTATGAACACAAGGAAAAACTCGTCACGGTACTCCTGGATTCGCAACGCATCGCTGAGATGGCTGTCACACACTTTCAGGAATTGGGGCTACCACACATCGCATACATTGGCGTCGCGCATGCCAATTCATCGCGATTGCGAAAACGGCAAGTCGCTGAACTGGCTCGAAAAGCCAAACTCAACTTCTCAACCTTTGATTTCACATTGGGGGTATCCACATCCCAGGCAGCTGCGCAAAGAACTGCACTTTGCCAATGGATTCTCAAGCAACCCAAACCGCTGGGTATCCTGGCATGGAACGACAATCTGGGTAAATTGGCAATCGATGCAGCCCATCTGTCGGGAGTAAGTCTGCCCGATGAAGTTGCAATCCTGGGTGTCGATAACGATGAATTAATCTGTCACCTAACCATCCCCACCATGTCCAGCATCGAAACCGGGGTGCACAGACTTGGCTACACGGCGGCTCAACTGCTACACAACCAGATGACCAACCCCAACAGTGTGCGCCCAGGCATCCGGTTACTTGATCCTATTGGTATCATCCCAAGAGAATCCACGGACATGTTGGCCACTGACGATCCCATCGTCAATCAAGCCCTTCGGCAAATCCGCAAGCATATGGATCGACCTATCCTCGTAAACGACCTTGCCCTTGCCTTGGGGATATCCAAGCGTAAACTTGAAATGCACTTTGCCGCCGCCATGAACCACTCACCTGCCACCCTTATCAAGCGAATCAAGCTGGAAAAAATCCGTTCACTACTCTTGGATTCGGATTTAACAATTGAAGAAATCGCCCAGAAGACAGGCTTTGCATATGTCGAAAATATGATCCCCCTGTTCCGTCGTAAATTCGGTAAGACACCTGCCCAGTACCGGCGCAGCCAGCAACACCACACAACCCACCATACAGACAATGCATGAATACATCCCATTCATACGTATCGTGAAAGCCGTTAGTCGTTGAATAGGTACAAGTCTATTGTCTTGATCACGCACATTACTGGAAAGTATCCCGAACTTACAATCATGGACAACATCCGGCATCGCATTAACCGCACCATTGACGTCTAGCCATGCAGGATCGATGTAGAAATTGGTGATTAACTTATCCGGCTGTGCCACAAGGTATGGACACCGCCGACTGCCAGGTGGGTGCCCAATGTGGTTCGTAGGGCATGGATGTCGACGATTCGACCACGCATGTCTGAACAGTTTACCCCTGCGTGTTTAATACTTTCATTATGTCAAATATCATGGATTATTCAGAATCCGCTTCACATTCAACATTCACTACCCACCATATTGATGTCAGCGATATCTTGTCCTGTAACACACGAGCAGGCATTCATTGCATCCAAAGAATTCAGAAAACTCATGCAGGTTGCGATATGCCTTGCTACCCCACCAATCCGGCAGCGCATTGACCGCGCCATTGATATCGAGCAACGCTGGATCGGTGTAAAATTCGTCGTCAGTTCGATCCGGTTATGCAGCATGGCGGCTTGGGCCACTCTGGGATGGACTCATCCCAGGCCGATGCTTGGCACAACACATCGAGATCTGCTTCGACCATCTCACACAATGGCACCAACTCCCTCCGAATGAATGACGGCTACGACACGGCGTGTCAGTTTCATAACTGACGCGTATCGTATGTTCTGGACCACGTTTGATTCCTTTCCCCTGCCATGAGAAGACCAGCCAACGAGACCACCCCGCCACCTCGTTGCAAGGGAGCATGCAACAAATGGTACACCTGCAAACAGACTTTGGGAATATATTAAATGAAATAGTATTGCGATACGTTCAAAATGCGATGTCTGTCACAATTAGCAATTCAACATGCCGATCTATCATGCTGGCAGAGCATGTTACAAATATTTATCGCAATCGTCCAGGAGACTAGAAACATCCTGTTACACACACTATGACCTCACACAAACGGCATATCGCATCAGGATATATACACACTTTATCAATATATCATATTAATAGCTATTAAAACATATATTCATATTGATATTATCTACACCCGCCTGTCTATTTGCCCCATTTTTACAGAAGTTTCCTGTGATAACATCCAATCGTGCAACAGCTTCACAACGAGCGCACCGAGCACCCCAAGGCCATTGAATCCATCGATCTGACATTTCAGGATATTGGGCTTGATGCGCACAAGACAAGCATCAGACCACAACTCGGACGGCACACAGGCATGTAAAACACTGCAAGTTAGTGCAAACACACACAATTTTCCAGGCTATTCCCCAACATGAACATTTCTACTTGAACCGATTAAAACGATGCGTGATGATTAAATAGCGTCTTGCAAATTTTGAGTTAGATACACGCTACCAGCAACAGCAATATGGATTAATAATTCATTGATAATTATTTTTAATCAACAAACCTATTCAGCAATACATCCCAATTGGGGCTCATTAAGAAATCTAGTAAAAATCAAAGCAATAATAACCAATACGCCATCACAACTCCCTAATCAACTATATCTTATTTTTCTATTTGATCACATTGAACACGGATGGTATTTAAAATATTTTTTATCTCATCAGTGCGAACTGGCAATAGCTTCCAATAAGTTTTACTTTCTAATGACTGGCCCTTATTCAGCATTTTTGTAGGACTCAGTGATTCAACCTCGAGCATATGTGCCTGTGGGTCGACGTAAATTTCTGAGTTTGCACCATCAATATAAAATGAATCCGAATCATACTTGCCATACTGTATGAACACCTGATCATCGTAGACGGAAGCAAGCCAATCGCCATAGCTTCCGACTTTTGTGCAAATCGAATCGATCCAATCAACTTTCAGTGCATGACCATGGTCCATTTCCCGCAAAGTATCGCGCTTGCTAAACGCATCGTGTCCAAGCATAACCTGATATTTCCAGCTTGGATTATCTTTCAAATCCATCAACATGTATTTAGCTGGGATAGTCTGTGTGATTCGCCACAAATGTACTGGACAATCAATGTCCAGTACGCGTGTCATCTTATCGTGAATCGTAACGGTTGAATCATCCTGTGAAAGTACAATCTTGCGTTTTAACTGCAAGCCAGTTTGGGGACTGACATCGCTCTGCATTACCACACTATAATCATCTTGGTGCAATAGATTCCATGGTAAACCATCAGCAAAAATGTCCGGTGGATCATGACGATTCAAAACCATCCGCTGTGTGATTCCCTGCGGCAACACCCAGACACGTGATCCACCGTAGTTGTTCCATCGTAAATCAGCTATTTTGACATCATGCGGATACCAGACGATCCCCTGCCACAAAATATTACTCTTGCCAACGAGTTGATACCCCATAATCCTGGCACGAATTGGCGAGACATCAACAATGACATGCCCATTGGTTAATTGAATATCCCCACTTAAATCATCTGGCTGCTTCACTATCGGTGTCGCACAGCCAATCAGCAAACACTGAAGGGATAATAGAGCTATGATTCTCAAAGACTTCATTTACATTCTCTATACAAAAGTTCAATCTGTTTTGTTTTTTCAACAACCTATCAATTAATTTGACAACTTATTAAATCGCAAAACTGTTATGGAATATGGAGGCAACATATCCATTTCAATACCGGGCGTTTTACGCGTATCAGTTCGAATCAATCCATAATTTTTATGCGACTTGCAAGTATCTACAGTCACTTTCATATCGTACTCACCAGGCTCAATATTCTGTGGCACAACCTGTACGTTCATTGGTAATGGATTGACACTTGTCACGAGGATCACAACCGAACCATCAGGCATACGAGCTTCAATTTGTCGGACACGATGGCCGATACTTGCAGCATAAATACGTGTGCCTTTTCCCATGAGATGCCAAAGCGGAACGACATACTTATCCATGTCCTTGTATTTTCTTTCACCAGCGATTTGCGAATTACGCCAGTGAAGCCAGATATCTGGTGTCCATCCCAATGCCATGTCGTAATCACAGAAATTGTGATGCATAAAGGAAAGCGGCAACCACCAGTTGTAAAGCTGCCCCCACTGCAAATAGGCGGTGTATGCCCTGCCGTAAGCGGCGTGACCTTTAGTTACTTCATTTAAAAACATCCATAGTGAATTTTCAACAACAGCCGAGTCAATGTCATGATATTCGTCATATCTAGGGATCGCTCGGTTACCAATCACCAATGCACCATCACTGGTCTGGTGGATTTTCTGGTAGAAATATTTCCCCCATGACAATTCGCGGCTGACGAGTGTTTGGCCGTTGGGCCCAACTATGGTTCCTGACTGCGGAAAGCTATCATAGGCAACACCATTGAGGCCGTATTGCTTCATATCGCCCGTGATTTTATTAATCACCCATTCATTAGGTTCGGTTTTATATGAGTCAACGGTTTGATAGTTCCCTCCCCAGTGTGCGTGGGGCAGAAACCAATCCGGATGTAGATCAATCATCGGATCCTTCGGACGACCATTCCATTTTTTATTCAGAAAGCCACGCGGAGAAACCCAATGTACTACTTTCATCCCGTTCTGGTGAAGCTCGTCAACAAAAGCTTTTGTATTGGGTGGACTTTGATCGTAATCACCACGCCATGAGATGCCATGCGATACATCGTCATAATCCGAACCGGTAATCACAACGACTCCGACACCACCACGTTTATATCGGTCAATCATTCCGGGTTGACTGCCCACGACCACATGCGTTAACACACTATGGCCAAGTTTTTCCTTTGCAGGTTCGGGCAGGTCGTAGCCCATGAACAGCATTTTATCCCGGTGCAACACCGTTGATTGACCACTGAGTCTTTGTCCTTCTTCACCGGTATCCACATGCTTCAAAGGTGGCAGGTGTGGGTAATCCTCAATATCAATCTGCCCTAAAGTTCTCTTTGGATTAATGGCAAACGCAGCGATATTGATCTTATATTTGAATGCTTGCCCTGCTTGCAATTGCTCATTCACTGGGTTCCACACGCGTGAGCTAAAGCCCAGTTTCTTATCTTCCAACTCATCCCACGTGTTACGCGTTTTAACAAAAAACTGCCAACTGCTCAGTGCGTCCTTACCCATCACACTAATTCGCCCCATCACGTTGTACCATGCGGGCATGTAGAATTGCAATTCAACATCATCAGTCTTGGATTTAAAGATGACATAAGGAGAATAATCGCCAATTTCCAAAACGTGAGACGCATTACCATCGTAATAGACGGCAGATGAACCATCTACTACGCCATCATATTTTACTGCCGCATAATTAAAATTAAGGGATGTTTGCTCGTATTCAACGGGATGATCAGGCGCTTTGATTTCACACTCGACGGTCACGCGTGATTCGCCATCAATCGTCACTGTAACTTGTTTGGTCAATCCGTCCTGGCGTGTGAGTAGACTTGAAAGTTTGTCTTGACTCAGCGATTGCTGTGTCTGCTTCCACTGGGGATCATCTGGATAAATAAGTGAAGTCAGATCAAGTATGGTTTTGTTGTTGTGCGCCAAAGCTAATTTGGGACCGACAAACTTCACGAAGTGAACCTTCATGGGCGAAGGAATTGTTTGCGATTCTTTGGGCGGTTGCTGTTTGATTGCTGAAGCTTCAATAGGCTGAATCCTGGTCATAATCCGGGTTGATTTGGGAATGACCACGCCTGAGATATCCCCATCAATTTCGGCAAGGCGGACAGTTTTATTCTGATGTCCCAAGGAGACAACTCTCAAGTAGCGAAAACCTTTGACCATTCCTTGAGGAAAGCGCCATGTGATACAGTTGTAATTGCGAACTTTCGGAGCGATCAATTCAACATCAGATTCAGGAATTTTTGTAAAACTCTTACCATCAAGGGACGTTCCAAGATGTCCGACAAAATTAGGAAGGTGGCCTTGCCAATTGTCATTGAGCCCTTGAATCCAAATTTTCAGTTCATTGAGCTGCGTGTCTTGCGTATGACCATCCGGAGCAATATCAAAGGTAATATTAATCGGTCCCTGAGTATGAGGCAGCACGAGACTATTTCCAGTGACATTACCTGGGAGAAACTTGCCATCCACCAGACAGGAAGGCAGACGTCCTTCTGGCAGGTTCTTGACATTGATCGTTGGAAAGACGTCATTAAGTGAGTCAGTGCTAACCATCCCGCCCTGCACATCAATCAACTTTTCAATGGACAGTTTCGAAACTTTGTGTTGAGGCTCAGCAAAGGCCTTTGTGCCAACCAAAGTACATGCACTTATAGCTACGATACAGATAATCGCGTTCAGTATCTTCATTTGAATGATATTCCCAAAAAAGTTTAACTAATTTACAGATTAAGGTTCTGGATCAAAGATATGATCTTCGTTATTTGATAGGCTCATGATGTCACGAAAAGCCACATGGCGATCGCTGAACAACACATTGCATCCGCCTTGCGTTTGGACAGGTAAAGCAAGCGATGGGCCACCACCATGTCGCGGTGCAGGACGATAGCTATATAAAAACGTTCCGTTTTTCGTACCCCGCGAGACCAGAATAGCAGTTTGTCCCAAAATACTGACATCACCTGCGTCCGTCATCAACATGGTTTTCCCTGGATAGGTAAACGTCCCATCCCTTCGCCATGAGGCATATTGAAACACCAATTCATTCTGCGGCGTTGTGTTGATATCTCCCTGCTTAAAGACACCATACCCCCCGCCATTCCAGTAATTCGTTCCCTCACTCACTTCGGGGCAGGTCCAAACATCACCATAGGGATACATCATCCCCAAGTTTTCATCGCGCCATTTTTTGACCGGCAAGTAAAATGCCAGCTTATTTGTCCAGTAACGCTTATACGTTGCCCCCCAACCGGGAGAAGGCCAACTCTCACAATATGCAGGCAAATAATCATCCGAGTCGTTCACATAAAGACTCATGGCAATGCCGATACTTTTCTGATTACTTGCACACTGAATCGTCTTGGATGATTCGCGTGCTTTGCTCAAAGCCGGCAAAAGGATGGAAATCAGAATTGAAATAATCGAAATAACGACCAATAATTCAATCAAAGTAAAACCGGGGTATTGTTGAGATTTGTTTTTCATTGTTTGCCACCATTCCATTGATCGAACGTTTACGTTGAAATATACGGCATTTACACTCATCGCGCGATCTGCAAATTGTCATACGATTATGCCGTCTTGCTCGGCCCTGTCGATTGTCCTTCAAATAAAGGAACACTTGGGGGTTTAACTAACAGTGAACCAATCCATTTCTTTCCCCCGCGTATCATCCAGTCCATGCACACCGACAAATAAGGCATCGCATCGGGCATTTCCAAACAAGTAATGGATGGTCTGACCAGTTTGCACATTCCCCCATCATTCATTGTTGCAACAGAAACATCTTCGCCTACCTTGTATCCATGATCGATCAAAGCACTGGAGACACTGATGGAAGATTCATCTGTCGTCGTCACAATCGCAGTTGAGTTGAATTTTCCTTCATCCAGAATGCGATTCATTTCTTCATAGGCCTTTTGCGTAGCCCATTCATAGGGTTGGACATGAAAGTCATACAATTCGCCTTCGAAACCATGTACCGTGCGCCAAAGATTCCATTGCTCAATGCGGCTGAGTGTGGTGTCATCGTGCGGTTGCGCATTAACAAGAGATATATTTGTGTGGCCAAGCCTTTCAAGGTAATCCAAAATACGATGCATCCACTCCGGCGGGCACAATGTCACGGAAGGAACGCCATACTTGGACCAATCGCCACATGTCAGAACCAACGGGCAACCCGTATCCCGAAGGCGTTGGATAAAACCTTCTGGCAATGGCTCTGGAATTGGAACGAGAAAGATGCCATCAAATCCTTCCAGTGCATCGAGAATCACCGGGTCATTCCAGTGGACGTAATAGACGGGTCGCAAGACAGCGTTGTACTTTTGAGCGGTGCGCTGTGCCGCCAGTTGCCAACGTGCGACATCGTCTGACGGGTAAGCCGGCGCCAGGAAAGCAAACTGCAATCGTTCGTGACCTTTGGAAGATAACTTGGAGACAACCAGTCTGCCGTTGGGTTTGCGGTCGATAAAACCTTGATCCAGAAGATGCAATAATGCCTGTCGGGCAGTACGTCGGGCGACCCCGACCTGCTCTGCCAGTTCACGTTCCGTCGGAATGGCTTTGAGATTGTAGTCGCCCCGGTCAATACGCTCTTTGAGTGTATCCGCTATATCAGTATACTTTGCCATAGGTGTACCAGATTGGTATAGGTTCTACAATAACAATACCCATCAGGATCAAGTAGTCAAGCAATCTGATTTTCAAAAACTGTCTTTTATCACAATCGTACTGGCATCATTGGGAGATCAATGTTGCCTGGATGTTAATGCGAACCCCAACACACAACCGACCCGTAAAGTCCCTAAGGTAATAAAACAAAACAAATAATAACACACACAATCATTTATGAGTTTCGAACTAACAATCTGACTTGACTGTGTATTGGCCATGCCTATTATATATTACAAATATTTTTTGTTATGAATATTTTTATCCCCCCGCCCTGTAATTTGTCAATCCATGTGGAATTCGAGGGTAATCTTGATCCACAGCACGATGGAATCCAACCATGACCAGTCGGCCAAACATTCTCCTGATCATCACTGACCAACAACGCTTTGATCAATTAGGTGTCAAAGGTCTGAACGCGATTCCCACGCCTCATCTGGATCGCATGGCACGCGAGGGTGTGCACTTTGATCGAGCCTATACGCCCTCGCCCACCTGCACGCCGGCACGTGTCTCCCTGATCACCGGGCAATATCCATCCCGTCATGGTGCATGGTCGCTGGGCATCAGTGTTGACCAACTTGCCTGTCCAACAATCGCACAACAACTCAAGGATGCTGGCTATCACACATCGCTTTTTGGCAAGACGCATTTCGTCTGCCGTCAGGACGAAGGCAGTCACCTTGCTGGCGGTTGCGATCAGCCTAAGCCGGACATTGATTTCTACCGCAACTTCACGGGACCCTACCTTGGCTTTGATTATGTTCAGGTTGGCACGGGGCACACGATCAACAAATATCCCGACATGCACTATCACGTTTTCCTGGAAGATGCAGGTGTCGATTACAAAGCCTGGTTCCCACTGTTTGGTCCGGAATATGATCACGATTCGTGCGGACCATGGGACATTCCGGTCGAATATCACGACACGACCTGGGTAAGTAACAATGCCATCAAATGGATTCATGATCATGCCGACACTCAGAACAACGAACCCTGGTTCTGCATGGCCGCGTTTGAAGATCCGCACGAACCGCTGGTCTGCCCGCGTCCCTGGTATGACAAGGTTGACCGCAGCCAATGCGTACCATTTGAAGGCCCCCGTGATGGCGAGTTCGACGATAAGCCGGAATTCTACGGCAAAGCGGCGAAAGGTGATTGGTCAGAATTGGATGATGGACATGGCGTTCCAAGTTCCTATTACACGCCGAAAAAAGACGAGCGTGCCATCAATGCATTACAAGCCACGCTGGGTATGGTCGGCCTGATCGACGACCGCGTCGGTGCCATGATTCAAGCATTGGAAGAAACGGGACAAGCTGACAACACACTGGTGATCTTCACTTCCGATCATGGCGAATTGCACGGGCATCACGGTTTCTGGGGTAAAGGCTTGACCGCCTATGAGGATTGTCAACGCATCCCGATGCTGATCTGGGAACCATCACTGGTCAAGGCTGTCGGCACGACCGATGCATTGGCCAGTCTGATTGATTTACCACGTACAATTCTTGAATATGCTGGCGTCGCAATCCCCAACGGCATGCAGGGAACCGACCTGTCTCCGATTCTTAAAGGTGATGCTAAAACCATTCAGGATCACACCCTCATTGAATGTCGCGCAACGGACAAAATCTATCAGCAAACATTCATCACAGATCAATACAAACTCATCGTCTACGAAGCCATGAATGACGGTGAGTTGTATGACCTGCACAACGACCCTGATCAATACATCAATCTCTGGGCCGATCCGGCTTTCACCGAACTCAAAACCACACTATTGCATCGCATGCTTCAAGCTCAAATGGCCAATGAAGGCACGCGACTACAACGCAAAGCTTTTGCATAACACAAACGAAGGAAGACAACATGTTGAAACTCGAAGGCGAATTAGCCAAATACAGCTATATCCGCGGATTTAACTATCAGCCCAGCTACGCAGCGCATGGCGTGATTATCTGGGGTGATCAATTCGACATAAACAAATTCGATCATGAAATCGGCCTTGGCAAAAAGTATTTCCCACACATCAACACCATCCGCATCTGGCTGTCCCACGAAGCATACCTGCAAAACCCTAAACAGTTCTGCAAACATGTGGACCAGGTGATCGACCTGTGCGATAAACACGATGTGAAGATGATCATGATGCTCTTCTCCGGCTGGCATTCGATCCCGGACTTTGGTGGCCTGTCCATCGACACCTTTGAATATGCCACACGGTCATTCGAATATCTCTGCGAACCCTACATCCGAGATATCGTCGGCAAACATGCGGATGACTCACGCGTGCTGTTCTGGGATCTGTGCAACGAGCCACTATGCACAGCCAAGCGCCCCGAGGACCATCAGATTGTTTTTGACTGTCTCAAAAAGGTCTATGACAGTTGCAAGGGACACAAAGCCCAGTCCCCCATCACCGTAGGCACCATTCCCGGGATGTTGGAGCTGGAAATCTTCGAGCCGATCAGTGATGTGCTGTCAACACATCCGTATTACGCACATAATGCGTGGATCAAAGACGAGGCCTATTTCACTGAGCATCTGGACGAAATGATCGCGTTTGCCCAGTCGGTCAATAAGCCATTGTTCGTCAGTGAGTGTTGCTGGGGCAGCTATGACGATGCAGACCGTTGCAACAACATCAAGATTGAGTTGACGCAATTCACACAGCGGAACATGGGCTTCCTGCCGCACCTGTTGCATGAAACCTACGTCGCTGACGGGCATCGTCCTGAAATGGCAATGACAGCTCATCCGTTGAAAAACGTCGGCTACATGGCCTTTATCAACATGGACGGAACACTTCGTCCCGGCCACGAGATTTACAATCAATTCTGATATTCACAGGGATTCGCACACATCAAAACAACTGAGTGATCATGCCCCGCTGATTCGTCGTTCAATCAGCGGGGCATGCTTTTTATCACGAACCAGCAAATCAATCGGCGTGATCTGACATCACTGTGTCCGCGTTAATCGAGATGGCATACCCAGGGTCCAATCCGTCATCAACGGTTTTTGCCAATGTTGAGTTGCGTATTGATCCAAGCGGCCAGACATATCATCGGAACCTGTCGTAAACCAAAAATGAAAATCATGCGAGCCCTGGTCGGCATAACGTGCCGAAGGGATTTTGCCATCGTGCGGCTCGTGATGGGCCATGATCGCACCACGTAAAAGCGTCAATCGGACACACTTCGCATCACCATCCAAAGCAAAGACATCCGGGCAGGCAATCGCCAACCGTGAAGAATCCGCCAACACCAGTTGCAACCAATCCTGCAAGGGACATTCCTTGCCTTCGGGTTGGCGTTGCAATGATCCGCCGGGAATGCCATCGATGCGATACTGGCACACCTCAGGTAAATCCCAGACAAGTTTCAACACGCGATGTCTCTCGACCCAATCCACATGCAAGTCCAGCATCACACCCGGATGATTGGCATAGAGACGCCACGTGGCAGTGAATGGGCTATGCTCAATGCGACCCGTCTGCATGATGGATGCCAGCAGCGGACCTTGAGCTACCAAACGGGTTTGCTCGATGCGAACCGCGTCAATCACCGGCTCGTCATAACAGGCAATATTGTGCGACCATGTATCCGATGTGTCATGCTGTAACACAAGACGCGGGAAAGAAAACGTCCGGCCATCAAGAATAAACTCAGCAGACTGACCCAACGCAACGCGATCACCAAGCGCATTGCTAATTGACAACAGGTGTTCCACGGTCACGTTCTGCTTTTGAGGTGACTCCTCCAACGATTTGGCAGGATTGGTATTAATGCACGCAACACAAATACCGTGAGGCTCTATCTGACAGGCAAACGTCAAACGCACCATGCCCTGGGTCGGAGCCTCCGCATCAATCAGTTGATAATCAATGGGTTCTCCGGCGGGTGTTTCCAACTGCCAATGTTCTCGCCAGCGATTGAATTCCATCCATGGTTCAACTTCGACATAACCTTCAAAAACAGACTCAGATGGGTTGTAGAGCAAGATGCGTTGCCGCGAATCAGGAGTCAGTGCTTGCGCGTGTGCGATCACCTGATGGCGAAGCAAGCGGTCTGCTGTTGAACGAGCGGCTCCCAACTGGGCATGGATAATTGGATAAGCTGATGGGATACACGTGCCCCCGAGCGTGTCGTGGAACTGGTGAAAACAGACGTGTTCCCATGCCTGCTGCATGGCCGTCTCATCACGTAACGATGTCACCGACTCGGCAGCGCGTAACTCGTATTCGGCCTTGCGCAGCAGCACCTTTGTCGGGCGATCCACACAGTAACAGCCAATCGCGTGATGCTGCAAATCACCTTGCACCACGGGCAGCTTATCCAAATCATCAGCAATGGCAGCAAAGAATCGCGACGGTGATGAGAACTCCAACTGAGCCCCATCAAATACATGCGCATTCTCCCGACACCATTGCGTCTGTGCCCGGGATGGACCACCGCCATGATCACCAAGGCCGATGAAACACATGGTGTGATCAATGCCTTCGGGTAAATGTTCCAGGGATGAACGGATATGCTCAGGGGCAATCTCCGCAAATGAGGTGCAATAGGCACTGGCAATCCGGAACGTCGTCACCATCGGGCCATCGGGTTCACCTTGCCAACGAAACAGGCGCGCAGGCAACTGCTTTTCGTGTTCCTGCGGTCGCATCATGATGTAATTGCGTTGCCCTGCTTCATGCATCAGGCGTGGCAAGGTTGCAGCATGACCAAATGAATCCACGTTGTAAGCAGTATCGGGGAATTGGCCGAACTGCTTTTGAAAATACTCGCGTCCCAATTGGACTTGTTTTTCCAGCCCCCAATCACTTGGCAAATTGCAGTCAGGCTGAACATACCATCCTCCGACAATCTCCCAACGGCCATTGGCAATATGTTGGCTGATACGTTCAAAGAGTTTGGGATCGTGCGTTTGAATCTGCTGATAAAACCAACTTTCGCCACGTGTGAAGATCAGGTCATCACATTCATCGAGTTGATCACAGACACTTCGTGCAGTGGAGATCGCTTCAGCCAAACCCGCATGCCAGGGCCATAGCCAGATCGGATCAAGATGCGCGTTGAATATCAAGTGGACTGTTTTCATGATGCAGTTAATTCCGAGTGTTGTGCAAAAAGCTGACTCTCAACCAGCAAACACAGAATGTGATACAGCGCCAAGTGATATTCCTGCACGCGATAGGTCTCTAAGGCTGGTGCATGAAAAATAACATCACATAAGTTGTCCATGCGACAGTTTGTTTGGCCGGTCAAACCAATCGTGTGCATGCCCTTGACTTTGGCAGCCTGCAACGCAGCAACCACGTTGGCTGAATTGCCGGAGGTACTCATCGCAATGAGGATGTCCCCCTGCTGCCCCAGCGCATACACCTGCTGTGCGTAGGCAAACTCGTAACCGACATCATTGCCCATCGCACTGGTCAAAGCGGACTCTGCGGGCAGACTCACCGCGCGTAAACCGTAGACCAGATGATTGGAGAGTTTTTGTCCATCTTGATCGAAGGCATCAACAAAGGCCTGTTGATCCTGCTGTGATAATCTGCGAGGTAATACAAAACTCTTGACCAATTCCCCAGTGATATGCAGTGCATCGGATGCACTACCACCATTCCCGCAAGTTAGAATCAGGTGCTGATTGTGATAGGCATCACAAAGCAGGTCACAAGCTGCCAAGATTTGGTCAAGATGGTTTTCCCATTCAGGATTGTCCTTCCCAAAGCATTCAAGTAACTGTTCACTTTGGACTGAAAGTGCTGATGACATCAAGAACGTCCTCCATAACAAGCGGTGGCCAAAGCAGCATAATCACCAATTTGCTCCCCCAGACGAGCAGGTAAAATCTCACATACATCCAGGCTGAGTTTGAGTGCTTGGGCTTTGAGTTCTTTTTCAAGAAGCGGCCGCAGGATCGATTCCTGACGGGTGAAAATACTGCCTAATACGATCTTTTGTGGATTGAGTAGATCAATCAGAATTGCCAACCCACGTCCAAGTTGCATACCAACCTGCTCAACAAGCTTTTGGCAACGCATATCGCCATCAACTGCATTTTCGAAAACCTCACGGGCTGAAAATTGCATCCCGTGCATCGCAGCAGCATTGGCCAACCCACCGCCAGAACAAAAGCCTTCGAAGGAACCAGGCTTGTTGTAGCCTACCAAACCTGTGTCTTCCAAACGGATATGCCCAACTTCGCCAGCCAAATCATTGGTGCCTGCGTACAAGCGTCCGTTGAGAATCAACCCCGCTCCCATGCCTGTCCCAAACGTGAGGAACACCATGTTGTCACAACACTCACCAGCCCCCCACGACCATTCAGCCAACGCACAGGCGTTGGCATCGTTCTGCAAATAGGTCTGAATACCAAGGGAATTCACAGTCTCTTTGACAATTTCAACTTCATCCCAACCCGGCAAGTTCGGTGGCCCCAGAATCATGCCACGACGACTGTTCAACGGTCCACCACAACTGATACCGATCGCACTGACGTCCTGTTTTGCAAGACGATGAGTAGCCATCAAATCCTTGGACATTGCCAGTAACTGCTCAATCGTTTTATCTGGTGTTTGCGTGTCTGCTGTGTCAAAAGCAAGCTTATCGTCAATCATCATCTGTTGATCTTCAACGTGCCCCAAAACCACCGCGCATTTGGTTCCGCCAATGTCCCATCCCAGATATTGCTTGTTTAATGCACTCATCAAACGGCTCGTGTAGCATCAGCAATCGGCTGACTGGTGGACTGGCCAATACGTAATTCACTTGGCAAGACAATGCGTGTGATCTCGTCTGAGGCATGGTCGATATGGCTAAGCAGTAATTCGACTGCCCGTTTGGCGATGGCTTCCAATGGCTGAATGATGCATGTCATAGGTGTCGACGCAATGATCGAATCAAACGTCGCAATGGATAAATCGTCAGGCACGCTTAACCCTAACCGCTGTGTTGCAGCCAACAAGGCCTGGCCTAGCGGATCTCCTGCAATGCTCCAGACGGCAGTGGGTTTGTTTTTCTTGATCCAACTGGCAATACGCTTGATGAGTAACTCATGCTCCATGCCATGATCAACCGTCAAAACAAGTGATGCTTTAGGGCTGATGTCGGCAGCACGCAGGGCCTGTTCGTAACCACGTGCACGATCCTCAGGTGTACTACCATGACGATGACGGATTAATCCAATCCGTTTGTGTCCCAATTCCAAAAGATGATGGGTCAACATCATCGCAGCATGTGCGTTATCCGAAACAACGCTGTTGACTTCCATCGTCTGCGGATAGCGGTCCACCGCGACGGCTTTCATCCCACTGGCTGCAATCACACTGGCAATCGCCTGGTTGTCATCCACATGTTCCTTGGATGAAATAGGTGACCAGATCACACCATGTAACCCCATCTTCCGCCAATGTTCGATACAGGCAATGGCCTGCTCACGGGTTTGATGGCACTGAGACAAAACCATGCTGTAACCGGCATTGAGTAATGTTTGTTCAATTGTCGGGAGCATGGACAATGTTTCGCTGATCATCACGCCGATCAACTGGTTGCTGTGCTGTTCGGGTGTGTGCCCCCAAGCAGACTTGTCGGTGACATGGGTTCCAAGACGGCCACGCGATCGGATATACCCCCGCTGGGTCAACTCCCGAAAGACAGCGGCCAATGTTGCCGGACTGCATTGCAACTCCACAGCCAGATCACGAATGGGCAGCAGGCGCTCTCCTGGCTTGTACCGGCCATTGTGAAATGCTTGAATCAAATCATTGAGTATGTCGTCTTGTCGGGTCATAGCCTAAATATTCATAACAAAGAATTTTTGATATGATTGGCTATTGTCCAGCAAATGTCAAGTACCACGGGTTTCAAATCTCAAATTTAACTCACTGCAACTTTTTAACTCAACAATCCGTGACCAGTTAACGGTTCAACGGCTTGGATTGCAGAAAACTTGTATCCACTGGTGTTTGAATACTTTTTCCGCTTTCAGAAATCAGACGAACAACTCGACCATCGTCTATTGGCAAAATTCGACGCACCTTATCAAAACCCGCAGGAGTCGGTACGGCTGCCATAATGTAATTCACCACCAACGGGCGTTTAGAAGACATTGTGACACAGGTCGGACTGCCTGCATTGCTGATAACGTTGGGTTTGACCGACTCGGCCAAGCCGTAATGGAAATAGGACGTCACTTCTTCCAGGCCCATGACGTTAACATGTCTGCCACTCCAAGGCGCATAATGCCGACCGCCGTTGGACATCCACATCAGTGTCTGGTGCAAGACCTGCGGATCTTTGAGCGCAAACCACACGTAGCGTTGTCTGGGGAAACTGACCGCGGTCCAGGCAAACGGTTGACACGGCTTGGTCACCAGAATGGCAATGTCCTCGTAACCCCGCCTTGCCGGATAACGTGACAGATCGGTGTAGTCGCCTGTTGCTAATTTAACTTTCTTCAAACTGCGAAAACGATATCCGGGTGCCAAGGCACAATAGCCTCCTTGCGCGGGGTCTTCCGTAATCACCGGCATGGTCATGCCAAATTCAAACGGGCTGGTGGAGAGCAGGCCACTGCCTTCCTCGTCAGGGAATTTAAGCGTGGCATGGTGTCCAAAACTCATCTTCCCACGCATTTCTGAAACCACATGTTGACTGTATACCGCATCATGACCGTCAACGAGCATGATCCGTTTGTCTACATGTCCTTGACGAATCTTTGTCTGCAAGCGCAGATGCAGACAGACACGATGATCATGTTGTGTGAGACTCTGCAGCTTCCAACCGGCATTGGCAGTCTCGCCATGTGGGGGATATTTTTCGTTGCGATAAACCGTGTCGTTGCCACCAAAAGGCATGCAGAAAAAATCGCCACGTAATCCCCTTAGCAAGGGTGGTGTATCTTGAGACAGTGATTCATCATGCCAAGGTGCAATGGCCATCGGCTCAATACATCTACCGCAACGATCGAAAGTAACAGGCGCCAGTTGACCGGCATTTTGTGTCACATGAGCTTGTACAGTGCTTGAAGTCAATCGCCATGAAGGTTGATCTGCAATCTTCACAAGCCTCGCCGAAAGATATTTGGATTCTGCCATAGTCTATTCATTACTTTCTGACTGCTTTTCAATCACCAATGATACGCTCATGCTCAATAACAATTTTAACTGTTGTCAGTCCATGTGCTTCGATAGGTACGAAAATACAACTATCTTTTCCTGACAGTTCCTGGATATTGATGCTTTCGAGAAAATCATATAAATAGAATTTCGCAGGAAGCTTGGTTTGCCAACTGATTATAGCATCGCATGACAAACCCGCAGTTTCCTTAAGTCGCAACACCAAGGTATCCGGCTCATTTTTTGCTGGTTTAAGGTATTGCACAACGACGTTGTCTGAATTGATATTCAACCATTGATAATCGCCATGCTTCACCGGTGCAACACGCCCTGAAACTGGAACACAAAATGTTTGAGCCCAAGGTAAAAGCTGGCTGGCTGAAGCCCTCCCCAAAGAGGGTGCAAAACTGAAATGAAACGACATTCGCCCACCTTGCGATCCCTTGAAGTTTGTGAAATAGAGATTATTCATGAGCCATGCATGAATGTGCCCTTGTTGCGGATTCAATTGACGCTGCCATTTACCCGTTTGGAAACCACCCAACTGAACCAGTGGAGCTTCACGCGTTGCCCAAAGCATGCTTGCTCTTTGATCCGTAACTACCATGCCTGACTGAATGCTGTACCAATCACGACAGGTGTCTGGCAACTGTTCAATATCCGCGTGATAAGTCGCATTGGCAGTATCAAGCAAAAATTCAGGCTTGTTGATAAGGAATGGAAAGAGAACATGCACGCTTTCCATCTCAAAATTATCGACCTTGTCCAGAACCACAGCCACATCAACATCTGGTTTGTCATCACGAAAAGTAAACGTCGTCTCAATGCGCGGCAGGTAAGGCATATTCGTCACGGCTGTGACTGTGGTCATGCCGTCCATACTTTTGATTGACAATGGTTGTGTCCCAGTTGCAGGCGTATGTAAAAAGCGTGGCCCCGGAGATTCTGGCCTGAAGTGGAAGCGGTTTTTTGTACGCGTCGGGTGTGGATCATCAGGATCAGCCTCCTCGTACACCACGCCACCGATACCAGTCAGAGCCGACTCATCCACCCACTGACGCTTGAGTTTCTTGTCGTAAAGATGGGTAATCGATCCACTCGCGGCATCGATGATCGCTGTATAGTAAGGCGTTTGAATAGTTGCCTGCCTCTCCACCATCTGTTCTTGGGGCACTGGCGATGCTTCAATCGGAATGGCTTTGACACCAAACGGCGGAATATCACGCACTAGCCGCTTGATGGTTTCTTCCTCTTCAAACAAAGTCCGCTCTTCCTGCTGCCCGAGTTGTGGTGGTTTATTGACAGTTACCCAGGCATCACGTTTCGTCCCCAGGGGATTGACCACGACAAGTGAAAGATCCTCCGAAGCTGGCAGTGAGTAGACAAGATCCGCGATGGCTTCACGTTCAAGCTCGTGCGCAAGATAGGCTGCGTTATAGGCAAAAGCTGCCTTCTGGTTCCAGTGTGCCTGTGCAAATAACGTATGCGGTCGATCCACACTTTCGTTGCTGCCCCATGTATGTTCTTCAAAAAGAAGCAGTTGTTCATAAGCTTTGTCAATGTGCTCCTGCCAATGGGTACCGCTTGGAAATCCTTCATCACCATACCAATGACTCAGGGATGCAAGCGGGGGTTTTCGTGCAGTCTCAATTTTGCTTTGCACAACACACAACGAACGAGCGGTTTCGGCAGTTCGTAACTGACCTCGCGCGGAGCGAGCAGCAGTAACTTCAAAAGCACTCGAACCATGGCCATGCGCCCAGTAATCCGCCCATTCACCACGGTAAGTTGGTAAATTCGCGTCTTTAGCCTGTTGATGCGCCAACGCCATGGCTGTGTCAATGGTGACGATTCGCATTGGAGGAAAATTACCCTGCGCGTTCCATTCTCTGACTGCTTCGCAGCAAGCGTCATCTGCCAGTCTATTATCCATCCCACTATGAATGACTGCAAAATCAAATGGGTAATCATCGCGTTGCTCAAGACGTTGCAACAATTCGCTGATCGGTTTGCCAGCGTCCTTGCTTGTCCCGGTATGGAGTTTGCACGAAAGATGCCCAAACGAGTAGGTGATATTCAACCAAACCAAGACGCGTGAGCCATCTGGACCTTCCCAATAAAACGCGGTAGGCTGCTCAAAAGGCGAACGTCCATGATCGGGATTAAGCGTCATGACAAGCGTATCAATTCCTGCTTGGCTCATCAGTTGAACACTGCCCCAACTCAACCCGTTCACATCACCGTGCTGAACGACGGAAACTGGCAAACCATATCGGTCACGCAAAATTCCAACAGGCTCAAAGAAGCGGACGTATTCCTCCGCCCCGATGAGTTGGGTCATATGCATAAATCCGCCCGTCACCGCAATTCGCTGTGCATGCACCAACTCCTGAAAGCGGCAAACTTCATCTCGTGATGCTGATTCAAGAAAACGAATCACCGGATAACTGGTCTCACAGGTCCAGCAAAATCCACTGGTCTCATCTGCCAATGACTTCTCACAGAGTTCAATACTTCGAGCGACCGCTTGAATCTGCATATTTAGTGCAGCCTCCGGCACATGTGTATAGCCCACGTCATGATGCGTCTGTGGAACAATTAAAAGCTGTTGGATTTTCATCTAAAGATCTCTGATAACCAACTACAAAATAATACTGAAAACAAAATGAATACAGAGCACACGCTGGTTATTCGATCCCCCAGTCACGTTCTTCCTGTGCTTTATCAATATGATCCCTTGGTTCGGTGATCAAGAACGTCTTGACAATTTCACATCGGCTATCACCAAGATTTTCAATGGCATACGGTCCAAAACAAGCTGGTAAAATAATGCTGTCACAATCTTCCATGATAAATTCGTTGGAAGGATCACGCTTTGAGTAAACCCTCGCTTGAGTTCCTAGTGTAAGCGAGAGGCAATGAAACATATCATCCGTATCGTCCTCAATCTGATGATCGAATTCAAATCGATTGACCTGATAAGGCATGTTGTAATGCATCGGGAAAGACATTTCCTTCCAGCCTTCCCCCTTCCGAATACAAACCGGCTCAGGACGAACTTTTTCGGTCATATACTTCTGTTTCCGGTTTCGACGCATGACTGCCAGACTATGGTCAACACTCAAACGTAACGGCTTGCCAGTCAAATCATGCTTTTCATAGTTCCAACACGGTCGACAATAGTCATACAAAAAGAATGAATATTCCGTGGATTCCCGACTGGGATTGGTATCTATTTCCAGGATCACCTGACGCCCACCCGTTCCATGAACCGTGCCAGGAGGAAGCTGATGCAACTCGCCCGTTTTGCTGGGATGTTCATAGATAAACTTCCGCCAGTCGAATTCCTGATGCGTTTTTTCAGACTTGCGAACTTCACGAATATATTCGTCAATGTCTGCATCATCCTTAAAACCATGCATGGTACAAGCACCTTCATCCGCCCGAACGATGTAATACGTCTCGTAACGTCCGATTGGTTCATTGAAGTTCTCCCGACAATAAGCCGTATCCGGATGAATGTGATTGGGCATATGGGTTCGATGAAAGTCAGGCTTCTTCGGATCATCAAACCAACCGTCCTGCATGTAAATGGCAATGGGGAAATGATCCGGATAAGTCGCATTGGAATAGGCTCCCAACAAGCGAAGTGGCTGGCCATAGAGCACATTGTAAAACGGCATCTCCAAAATACGCCCATCACCCACATCCACAAGCATATGGTTATCGCCCACACTGATCTCATAGTCCCAACTGTTATTGGGTAATCCTGGGACATTGAACCGTTTCCCAAACTCTGTCCCACCGAACATCCCGGGCATGTAGAAAACTTTAAAAGAAATTGGCCGTCCAGATAGTTCTGCAATCAATGCGTGATACACATCTGCAGGCACAAGCTTGGGATCCTGTTCTTCAGAAGTATCCAAATACCAATCCATTCGCTTTAGAAGTTGTTTTCGATGCCGATTGAGCATTGGATATTCAAAATAATAAACGCGTTTGAAGGGATAACCGTTGGGCGTATCCTCACCAACCGGCAGCAACTCACCGCGTTCAGCTTGGATAATCGTCTGCTCTCGTGTCACATCACACCATGCAACACGATCGAACAGATGCCGCCATGTCTCCAACGCTGCCCCGACGCCATAACAAATCACGACTGTTCGCCAACGAGTACCAACACGGATACTTTGCCACTGCTCAATCGTGTCTTGAACTTTCTGGCTATCTGTCAGTTCCTCGATATTGCCCGAAAAGACATAGCCAAAATCTGGATCCTCCGGCTTTTCATATGGTTTAGCGATTTCATCAAGCTTTGCTTTGGGATAAAATACATTATTGACATTAAATAGCATCACATTGATGTCTGAAGACTCAAGTGAACTGCGTATTCCGTCAAGAATAGAATTGATCCGTGCCCCTTTGTATCCATCCAATGCAAAAAAGACCGGGCGCGCCAGGCGGTCAACATCTGCCAGCAGTGTTTTTACTATGCATTGATGTATTCCATCAGAACCGTTTAGAATTTGTTTTTGCCATGTTTCGGGCAATGCTGGACGATTAATGCAGTTATCCGGGGAAGTAAACCATGCCATAATGAACTATTACCAATAAAAAATTCAGGATCAATCAAGAACGCAAAATGCTTACCGTGTAAAACACGAACGGGAACAAGCAAGTAAAAAATGGGGAAATGATTTTGGTCAGGATGTTGACAAGCAAGCCAATTGGCTTTCCGTCATCGTTGTTTATGACTTACATCACCATTCTCCTGTGAATTTTTTTTGCCCATCTGTTTGCCTCACTGCGAACATGGAACATTACGAATGTGTTAAAATTCACGCATCAGCTTTCATCCCCAGAACAAGCAAACTCACACATTAGGAATATTTTCACCTGTTGATGGACAAATACAATTGGAATGAATTAAAGATTATTGGTAAAAATTCAACAGTTATGAAAGCAAGCAATACACAATTCAAATGGCCGATCAAAACCTTCCCCACAATCTGTAGTGCCGGACATTTTCCCTTGTCTGCACATGCGTTTCGCTTTGCACACCAAAGTCCGACCCATGCCCTGCATCTACACGAGTATGACGGGATTATTGACATGGACGGCAGAAAACGATCATTGCAACCCGGTACCGTCACAATTTCACCAGCGAATGGGATCACACGGTACGATCTGCCTCTTCCCGGGCGACACTGGTGTATTCACTTTCATGCTCAACCACTACGTCAACCACTGGTGAGTCTGCCGTTGTATGTGAATATGGGAGAAGCACAAAGCGGTTTCGCTGACCGCATAGCCCATATCGCCCAACTACACGCGGTATCCTCTCAAAGCGACATAGCCCGCACCGCCGCATCATTGGCCTTCCAGGAACTACTGTTGCTGTTAGCTTACAAACAGCAACATACCATGCCGACACACAACCATTTGCCATCCGAACAGGCCGTGGATCAACTACTGCAAGTGATCCATCGCAACTTGGATCAACCACTACGTGTGAGTGAGTTGGCTGAAGAAGTTCAAATAAGTCAGAACTACCTTGCGTCCTGCTTCCGTAAACGCATGGGTATGACCATCCCACGTTATATTCTCCAAGCAAGGATTAAGCGAGCCAAACTACTACTAGGCACTACGGACCTGCCGGTCAAACAAATTGCTGCCCATGTTGGCATGCCTGATCCACATCATTTCAACAAACAGTTCCACCGGCTGACTGGTATATCCCCCAGTTCATTCCGTCGATCAAATGTAATTTGATCGATTGATGGTAATGCTCTGTGGCATCAGATAACTAGTACTACAGTTGCGCATTATGATCTGGTTCTCTCGCCCTGTAGTGGTAATACTTTGCGACGGCTTGGTGGTGTCTTCGCCAAGCCGACCAGGCTAACGCGCGTTCTACGTCGTTGAACCGGGGCCAGACGATTGCCAGCATCAACCGCCGAATCTCCGGCTCGGTTACCGGGACCAGATCAACGCCCCTTTTTCCGTGGGCTGGTGCACTTGGGATCGCACGACGCTCAAGAACGCCAACGCCAACATCGACAACGTGACATGGCGATGCCAACCCGTCCACGAGCGCACTTCATAGGCATCGAGTCCGACTTCCTGTTTGGCCGTCTGGAAGCATGTTTCAATCGCCCAACGCTGGCCGGCGGCCATCGCCAAGTCCTGCAACGTCGCGTCCAACGGAGCAGCACAAAAATAGTAAGCTCGTTGAGTCGGTTGCTCCACATTGCGTCGAACAAGTAACCAGTTTTGCAGATCACCGCGCTCGTGTTCGATCGGATCGCCGAACTTGCCGCCGGCCCATTGATACACACGCGACCCCTTGGCACCTTCGCCGATGCTGTGCGTCTGCCATTGCTCGTCAGGCACATCATCAATGATCGCATCGACACGTTGCCGTTGGAAGTTCACCCACAAGCGCTGTTGCGAGGTCACCGCCATGACATACGCTTGACCATGATCTTCCAAAAAACGCCTTGTTTTACTGTCTGAACCGTACACTTCATCCGCCAATACCCAACGCGGTTCAAGGCCCGCATCCAGCGCTCGACGCAACATCGTCACCGCCAGTTGAGGCTTGGTGGCGAACTTCACTTCCGGGGGAACGCCTGCTTCGGATCGACGTGCCTGATCCTCGCACCAATCCTTGGGCAGGTACAACGCCCGATCAATCAACGCCCGACCACGCGACGAAGCCATCGCCAGAAACACACCCACCTGGCAATTCTCAATTCGACCCGCCGTGCCCGAGTACTGACGTTGCACGCCAACCGACTTGTCGCCCTTTTTCAGAAAGCCCGTCTCATCGACGATCAACACCCCGCCGGCCGCATCCCCAAGTAAATGATCCACTGCATAGCTTCGCACCTGGTCGCGCAGTTGATGAGCATCCCACGATGCCCGACCCAACAACCGTTGAAAAGCGTGGGGCGTTTGAAGTCCGACTTGTTCAGCCAGTTGCCAACTGTTCTTGCGATGAACATCACCGAGCAGGCCCTGCACATAAGTCGCCGCCCGAAATCGCAAATCCTTGCGAGCAAAACAATCGCCGATCTGCTCCCACATCTCTGAAAAGTCATTGGCCCAATGACTCACCGTTGCAGCATCCATGCCCATCCCTCCAGTCATATCAAACGACTGATGATATCGGCAATTGTAGATGCGCAACTGTAGTACTAGTGCATCTAACAGTCAGGTCTAGCGTATCCACAGCTTCTGAAATAGGCTTGGCATTCATCCACTGTGACACGGCCAAATGCTTCTGCGACCGCTTGGTGGAGTTGCTCAATGGATCGGGCGGCCGCTCGACGCAGCCATGCTTTGATCTTTGACCACATCTTTTCAATGGGATTGAGGTCCGGCGAATAGGCCGGCAAGTACCATAGATCACAACCTGCAGATTCAATGGCCTGTCGAATGCCTGTGACCTTGTGAGCTGCCAGGTTGTCCATCACAACGATTTGACCGGGACGCAATGCTGGACACAAACAACGCCGAACATAGCCGTCAAACGTCGCAGCGTTTATCGTCCCGTCCAACAGCAAGGTGGCAGACGGCAACACGCCTTGATAGCCGATGGCACTGATGAGCGTGCTGGTTTTCCAGTGGCCATGCGGTGCCGCATCGTGACATCGTTGCGCAGAAAGTGCCCAGCCATAACGGCGCGTCATGTTGGTTTGTGCACCGGATTCATCGAGAAAAACGAATTGTTTAGCATCGACGAATTGTCGAGCGATGCGAAAATTCATTCGACGCTCAACGATGTCCGGTCGATCCTGTTCGCTGGCTCGAAGCGTCTTTTTTTAAAAGACCATCCCATGTTGCTCAACGCGCGATAAATCGTCGTCAGGCCACAACGCACGTGGCCTTGCTTGATGAGTTGTTCCTGAAGTTGAGCCAGTGTGCTGTCGGGGCGTTGCTCAATGAGGCGACGCAACTGCTTGCGTCCCTGGTCGGTCAATCGACAGTAACGCGATCCACCACCGGGTTGAGCAGCGATCTGCCCGTCTTCCCGTCGGCGTTGTTTGAGCCGCCTGATCCATGCCGGGCTCACCGCAAACACCCGTGCCACCTGGGTGGTGCCGTGGCCCTGGTCGCACATCGCTAAAACGCGTTGACGCAGAGCAATTGAATAAGCCTTCATCCAGCAGCCTCCTTGCTCAAGGATAGGGTATCGCAAACATACCCGTGGCGCTAGACCTGAATGAAAAATGCTCTAGGTCTTGTCGTACAAGTCATTCATCAGTGATTTTGAGATAGCGTTGGATGAATGCCATTTTGATCATGCCGCCGAAGTTCTTGGCTGTTTTCTCGTAGCGGGTGAAGATACGGCGGCATTCCTTGAGCCAACCAATTAACACCGTGTCAAAAACCCAAGCTTCATGCGCTTGGCCCGACGTCAGGTGAAAGTGCAACGGATGTCCATCGGCATCGCACAACAGGTGGATTTTACAGATTAAACCGCTGCGGCTTCGGCCAAGCGCGTGGTCATCGGGCTCGTGCGGATCTTTTTTCCGCCGCCCGAGGCACAGTGTGCTGCACGGATGATGGTGCCGTCAATGCACCAGAGTTCCTCGTTGATCACCCCATCGTTGCGCAGACGATCAAGAATCGCAACCAACATGCCCTCAGCGTTGAATCGGTCAAACAAGTCCCAGACGGTTGCCCAAGGACCGAAAGCTTCGGGCAGGTCGCGCAAGGCGAACCGGTGCGCAGAATCCAGAGAATGCCGTTGATGATCGTACGACGATTCCGCGGCGGTCGGCCCATGCGTTTGGGCGGAGCAAACAAGTCGGCAATCCGTTGCCATTGAGCGTCTGTCAGTTGATGGCGAAGCATGATGAGCCCTTTCATCAAAACAGGTCCATGCAACTACTTTCGGTTCATTCAACAACATGACCTGACTTGTCCGACAATAACTAGCAGAAGGTATGATTCAGTTGTTATTGAATGAGGGCCTATACATCATGATGCATGGGACAACTGTCGATGTGCATTTTTTAACTTCAGGAACAGTGAACCATTATTCAACCATGAATGTTTCATAGATGACGTTGAATGTTGGCGCGAACATTTTCACATGAATTAGTATTAAGATGTATTGTTGTCAACTCTTGATTGACGTTGGGTATGCAGTTTTATATTGTTAAGTTATGCATCGGAAACGAACACCAATATGCCACGTGACGGTTGTCATGTTATCGCTACTGGCAGTACTGCATGCAAGTGTAGGCCAGGTGCTGTGCCTTTGTAATCACGAGCAGCCTGCACTTAAGCCGCTTCATACATCCTCCCAATGTTCAGTAGATGCATGTGGCCAGAAGCCATTACGTGAATCTGTACCCCATCAGAATTTAAGTGAATCGTGCGTTGATTTGATTGTGCCGTTTTTGACTTATCGTTCAGAGCGTGTCGTTAATCCATTGCATGGTGTGTTGACACGTGTATTTGAGATGGTCACCATTGCACTGCGGCCATTGTTTCCTGCTGGTGCGTGCATTGTTAATTTTTTTGGTGATCATCATCCTCCCGACTTACAGCGATTCTGTTCATTACGCTCGACCATTCTCAATCTTTAAGCCCAGAACCAGATTTTTGATGTTATGCTGATTGGTTCAGCTGTTTTCATCTGTCTGCTTGTATCTGGGAATTCAATTTTGAAATTGATCAATCCATCCGCACGGATAGTGGGTTTACTTGTCATGATTTGTGGGTGGCAAACTCATCTGCTTTTTGATGTGTCCTCGTCAAGTCAGTTACAGAGTCATGGTACTGTTATTCATAGTGCCCCAGCAGAATCAGCCCCGTATCAGTCAATCCCTACCCCCACACCAACTGGCCAACTTACACTGGCGGACGTTCTGTCGTTAGCCGAGTTGCATAGCCCGCGTCTTGCTGCATAGGTAAACGACCGTTTCTGGATGTACTGGATACCCAGCGGACCTTATTCGAATTGGAGCATCGTTACATTACAGTTCTAAAAGATTATCACCTTGCCGCTGTTCGAATCGAATCATTGATCGGCAGTCGGCTTGCTGATTTACCTATCTCTGAAAAACAACAGGAGAACCCTCATGAAATTTCTGAACAATGAAAAACCGTTGAATCTGTTTTCGATCTTGAGTTTGTGCGTGCTGGTTTTGTCACTGACTGGCTGTGGTGGTGATGAAGATGAGCACGACCACGCACATGGTGACTCACACGCTGACGAACCCAATGCAGCAGCAATCATGGCGTCTCACAAGCATGAAAATGCCGATGAAACCTGCTTTATGTGTGATCCAGCCAAGCGCGATAAAGGCCGACTCTGGTGCCGGGAGCATGTTCGCTATGAAGACCGCTGCTGGCTGTGTCATCCTGAACTGGAAGACAAGGATCGCCTGTATTGCAAGGAACACTACCTTTACGAAGACGAGTGTTTTCTCTGTCATCCCGAACTCAAAAAGAAGGATGGTTCAGCTTCTGACACCACGACAACCAATGCCCTAGAGCTTGCCGTGAGCGAACGTGGTGGCCAACAATCCAATACAACACAAAACGCACAGGCTGGTGGCATATTCTGCAATGAACACCAGGTCTACGAGATTGAATGTGCGATCTGCCAGCCGGACTTAACGACATCGCTCAAACCCGGTGGCAGTATGAAAATTCGTTTCGCTTCAATCAATTCAGCTGACAAAGCAGGTGTTCGAACGGGTTTGCCTCGTGCGACCCAAGCGACCCCGAGCATCGAAGCACTTTGCCAGGTCCAGTACAACCACAACACCATGGCCAAGGTTTCGCCCCTGGCAGATGGCGTAATTCGCGCGGTGAAGCATGATGTCGGAGATCAGGTTCATGCCGGTGATGTGCTGGTGGAATTACATTCTGCACAGGCGGCAACCACCAAGAGTCAATATCTCAGTGCCCTGGTTGAACGTGACATCCGCGAGCAAACTTTTACACGGGAAAAACGTCTCTTTGATCAGAAAATCGCAGCAGAAAAAAATTACATCGAAGCACAGGCTTCACATCGAGCTGCAGAATTAGCGGTCAATAATCTCAGGCAACAACTGATCAATCTCGGCTACACCACAGAGGAAATTCAGCATATCCAGAAGAATCAGGATACTTCTGCGAATCTGGTCATTCGTGCGCCGTTTGAGGGCACGATTGTTCAGCGCAACGCTGTGATCGGTGAAGCCAAAGCCATCGGCCAGTCGGTCTTTACCATTGCCGATCTGTCCACGCGATGGTTGGTTCTGTCGGTGCCTTCACGTCACATCGCCCATGTCCAGAAGGGCAAGTCCATCATCGCCACTTTTGAGGAATTACCCGGTTTGACCGTCAAAGGAGAAATCACATGGGTGGATACAGCGATCGACTCGCGAAGTAAAATGCTTCAAGCTCGCGCGTTGGTTGAAGATGATCTACAACAGATAAAAACCGGACTTTTCGGCAAAGCCAACATCATCACCGGTTCGGATCAACCCGTCACGCTGGTGCCTCGCAATTCGGTGCAGCGACATGAAGGTGCAAGCTTTGTCTTCGTGCGCAATGAGCCGGATTTGTACTCCATTCGCCGTGTGGCTCTGGGGCAGACACGTGGACAATCCGTTGAAATTCTCGATGGGGTAAGTGCCACTGATCCTGTCGTGACGGATGGCAGTTTTATTGTGATGTCTGAATTTCTCAAGTCTCGCCTTGGTGCGGGTTGTACGGATCATTAATCCTTTGGCGTTGCCATGGATAGTCTCATATGCTTGCAAAACTCGTTACATTTTCGCTGAATAATCGCTTGTTGGTTCTGATACTCACCGTGCTGTTATGCGCGTTGGGTGTCTGGCGGTTAACCATGTTACCGGTGGATGCCTTCCCGGACACCACGCCGGTGCAGGTGCAGATCAACACGGTTGCACCATCACTGAATCCTCAAGAGATTGAACAACAGATCACGCTGCCGATTGAATTGTCCATCGGCGGTTTACCCGGATTGATCAATGTGCGTTCGGTCTCCAAGTTCGGTTTTTCACAGGTGGTCGCCACCTTCGATGACGCAACGCAAATCACCGATGCGCGTCAGTATGTCTTTGAACGAATCAATGCGGTGGAACTTCCAGAGGGGATTGATCACCCCCAGCTTGGCCCGATAGCCACCGGTCTTGGCGAAATATTTCACTATGTCGTGCGCTCGGACGATCCCACGCGGACACTTGAAGAACTGCGGACCCTCCACGATTGGGTGATCAAACCCGAACTGCGAAAAGTCTCCGGCGTGGCAGAAGTCAACGCATGGGGCGGGCACGTCAAGCAGTATCACATCATTCTCGATCCGCAGGCCTTGCTCAAATTCGATCTGACTATGGATGATGTCTTTGATGCCATCGGACGTAACAACACCAATGTCGGCGGCGGCTTGATCACACGCAGCGGTGTCTCGCAAATGGTGCACGGTATCGGGCGCGTGACCAACATCGAGCAAATCGAAAACATCGTCATTGATGCATACGATGGCAATCCCATTCACGTTCACGATATCGCCCAGAAAGTCCGTATCGACCATGAAATCCGACGTGGTGCAGTCACCGCCAACGGGCAGGGGGAAGTCGTGCTCGGACTGGCATTCATGCTCATGGGTGAGAATGGCAAGATCGTCACCGAAAATCTCAAAAGCCAGCTTGAGCAGGTTAAAGCTGCATTACCTGATGATGTTATCGTCGAAGTGGTCTACGACCGGACCGAGTTGACGTCTGCTGTGATTCAGACAGTGGAACACAATCTGCTGCTTGGGGCAGTGCTGGTGATCGTGGTGCTCTTTGTTCTGCTGGGCAATATCCGTGCGGGTTTGCTGGTTGCGTTGGTGATCCCATTAACGATGCTCATGGCCGTGCTTGGTATGTATGAGTTTGCCATTGCTGCAAGCCTGCTGAGTCTGGGGGCCATCGACTTTGGCATCATCATTGACGGCTCGGTGGTGATGACCGAAGCGAACCTGCGCAACCTGGCCCAACGTTCGCGCGAACTGGGTCGCAAACTCACTGCCAAAGAACGCATGGAGATCATCATCCAATCAGGCAGACAGGTGGCAAGACCCATCGGCTTTGGGATCGGCATTATTCTCATCGTATTCCTGCCGGTCCTTACGTTGCAGGGCATTGAAGGCAAGATGTTCAAGCCCATGGCATGGACGTTTATCTTCGCATTACTCGGGGCGCTACTCATTGCACTGACGCTTTCGCCGGTCCTTGGATACTATTTCCTGCCACGTAAACACAAGGCCAAAGAAGGTCTCTTGGATCGCATGGTGACCGGGTTTTACATCATGCTATTAAACTTGGTGATTAAAATCCGCTGGCTGGTGTTGCTGGGCGTTGTTGGGTTATTGATCTTAACCGGTATGCAGGCAACCAAACTCGGTGGTGAGTTTTTACCACGCTTAAGCGAAGGCGCCCTGGCTGCCAACACCATCCGACTGGCTGGTATCTCCATCGATCAATCGGTGTCTTGGAACACGCGCATTGAAGCGTTACTCAAAGATGAATTCCCCGATGAAATCCGCCACATCTGGAGTCGCATCGGAACCGCGGAAGTTGCCACCGACCCCATGGGGACCGAGCTAACGGATATCTTCATGTCGCTTAAACCGCGTGACCAGTGGACCAAGGCCAAAAACCAGACGGAGTTGGTGGCCAGGATGCAGGCTGTACTTGCCGACATGCCCGGACTGAACATGGTTTTTACGCAGCCCATTGAGATGCGTCTGAATGAAATGGTCTCAGGCATTCGGACTGATATCGGCATCAAGATTTATGGGGACGATTTTGACGAACTGGTCCGTATTAGTGATGACATTCAGCGCGTGCTTTTGCAGATCGAAGGTGCCTCAGATATTGCTGTCGATCAAGTGACCGGTCAACCCTTGCTTCAGGTTCGAGTCGACCAGCAGGCGATTGCAAGACACGGTGTTCCGGCGCGGCACGTCCTGGAATTTGTCGAAGCAGTCGGCGGTCATCACGTCGGCGAAGTCTTTGAAGGACAGCGGCATTTTGAATTGGTGGTGCGTTTGCCCGATACTCATCGCGGTGATCCGGAGGTCTTGGCCGATACGCTTGTCCCCACGCAAACCGGTCAACGTCTGCCTTTGCGGTCATTGGCAGAGATTCAGCACACCGAAGGTTTGGCCACGATTAATCGTGAATGGGGCAGGCGCTTGATCCGCGTGCAATGCAATGTGGCAGGCCGGGATGTCACTTCGTTTATCCATGAAGCACAGAAAAAAATCCGCGAGCAGGTATCGCTGCCTGAAGGCTATGTGCTGGAATGGGGAGGGCAGTTTGAGAATTTACAGCGAGCGCAAACCCGCTTGCTCCTGGTGGTTCCTGCGACGTTGCTATTGGTGTTTTTACTGTTGTATTTCAGCATGAAGAATCTGCGTGATGTCTTGCTGATTTACACGGGGATTCCCTTCGCCTTGATCGGCGGTGTGTACGCCCTGTGGTGGCGTGGCTATCCGTTTAGTGTCAGTGCGGCAGTTGGGTTTATTGCACTATCGGGAATTGCGGTACTCAACGGTCAGATCATGGTGACAGCAATCCGTGATTACCTTCAGGACATGCAATCGGTGCGTGATGCTGTTGCCAATGCAGCCAGACAGCGTTTGCGCCCGGTGCTTGCAACCGCCGTGACCGATGCGGTGGGCTTTTTGCCGATGGCTATTTCAACCGGTGTCGGTGCCGAGGTTCAGCAGCCTTTGGCCACCGTGGTCATTGGCGGTGTTGTCACATCGACAGTCCTGACCTTGTTTGTTTTACCGATGCTGTTTTTGATGTACGGGAAAGTAAAATCTATCAATTATTAATACACCTTGCCGTGGCCAGTGCCCATCCCCGTGTCGCCCAAGCTGCCATGCGCTACATGATTGGGCGGGGGATACAGGTTGATCCAGCTTCATTACATCAGTAGGCGTGAATATGATTTGCGGTTTGATTGATCGTCTTGCTTTCACAATTTGTTCATTGGTCAGCCGTGGCAATTTGTAATGGCGTCTGGTTGAGTGTGATGGGAACAACCGTTGGCTTGGTTGGCGCATCGCGCGGTGCATGGGAGGCAGACGTGCCATCAGGACTGCGTAAGCAGATGGCGGAAGTCGGCGGAGCCGTTGCACGCTTGAAGCGACCGGTCGCCAGACGGAGCATCCAGCCGAATGTGCGGCGGATATTCTGCGTTAAACCGATCATGCCCACCAGTTGCATCGCTGCGGGGCGATCTCCCAGCGGGCCTCTGTGGTTCCAGAGGGCACGGGCCAGGTTGATTGGATTGTAGAACATCATGTAAGCCAGCCAGATGTTGACCTGTTTGACCCATGGGCGTTTGGCATGGGAGGCGATGACATAGTTGCCATCATGCATCCAGCGCTCGACCGGTCTGCCTGCAACGGCATCAAATGCCTGCCCGGAGTCGTAGGTTTCGTTGTAGAGTCCCGAACCCAGTGCCGGAACGAGCATGAGCACTTGAAGTGACATCGCCCCCGCTTTGCGCAGTTGACTGACTTGGTTAAGGATGCCGTAGTTGCTGCCACGGGAGTACAGCGGTTGAGAGTCATGGTGCATCATCATGGGATTGGGGCAGATGCCTGCTTCAACCAGCAGCTTGAATGCCTCAATGGTTTTGTCTTCGCTCTGGCCTTTCTTGACGAGTGTGGCGGTCATGTCTTCCACACCCAACCACAACCCCCGACACCCGGACTTGCGAATCAATGGCAGATGATCGCGCATCTTCAGTGTGTCATGCACGGTCACTTCGGTATGCCAGCGAATACGCTGATGCAGTGGCTTGCCATTGTGGGTCAGATCACTGTCTGCCAGTTGGGTGACGATGTCGAGTGTTCGCTGATGGTCGTTGAAAAAATTGTCATCGGCGCCGAAGTAGTATTTCAAACCATACGTCGCATTGAGCCGATGCATTTCCTGGGCAATCCGTTCACCGCTCTTAAGACGATGCTTGCGCTGGTTGTAAGCGGGAATAGGACAGTATTGGCAGGCGAACTTACAGCCATACGTCAGCACGATGGAACTGATGGGACTGTACCTGCGGATGCGATTGGCCGGTAGCGCTTGATTAGCGAGCAGTGGACTGCGGCCCGGTGTTTCCAGTAACGCATATCCCGCGACCGGATCAGGCAGTTCATCCAGATCTCCCAGCAGACGCTGGATGCCGGTATCGATCAACTTCTCGGGAAGTGCGTTACGATCCAGCATCGGATAAACCAGCCCGGGAATGTCATCCAGCGCGCCTTGGTCACGAGCCCGATAGAATGCCGAGCGCATTGATTCACTTGCCACTTTCACGCTCAGCACCGCTTCAAGCAGACTGAGCATGACATACTCTTCCCCGGTCACCACGACGTCGGCACTGGCTGGCTGAGTCGGATCATTGCTGAAAAAACGGTGTGGTTCGTACACTGCCTGCGATCCGCCGGCAATGATCAACGGGCGCCGGGACGGATCGATTCGACAGGCATCACGGATCATCCGCATGGCCTGTTGCCCGTGCATGGACATCGATGACACACAAAACAAATCAGGCACGCGACCATCAATTTTCATCCGCGATGCATCAAAGCGCTTGTTCCACTGTTGCAGAACAATGCGAACTTTTTCAATGCCGGAGTCAACCAAGGCTGAACCAACGGCACGCACACCGGCCGGTACCATGCGCGTATCGGAAAAAATAAACGGCAGCATGCGCGTACGATGGTCAAAGGCACAGGCGACAACTGCACAAAGATCATGCGGTGGCGTCACGTTACGAAGTCGATGGCGAAGATCAAGCATTTCCCCGGGCTTGAGTAACTCATCGCCACGTGGGCGGGAAGGCAATTCCATGAAGGCTCCAGGACTGAGGTGTCGACTATTGATGAGTCGATTTACCCAGTATACAGTAGATCATGACTGATCCGATGGATAATCATTGTTTAATTACCAAAAGTGACCTGCCCCCTCAAACCTAGTCCAAGATTTATGCGAAAATCTCGTGAATCTGGACGCATTTTGAAAGCAGGTCAACATGGCCCGAATTCGACATTCTTCAAAACAGATCATTGGCAAGCTCCGCGAAGCGGAGGTTTTGCTTGGCCAAGGCCAGTCGGTTGCTGATGTTTGCAAACGGCTGGAAGTGACTGAGCAGACGTATTATCGCTGGCGGAAAGAGTACGGCAGAATGAAAACCGAACAAGCCAGGCGGCTCAAAGAATTGGAGAAAGAGAATGCTCAACTCAAAAGCTGGTGGCTGAATTGAGCTTGGATAAACGGATGCTTCAGGAGATTGTAGAGGGAAAGTTTTAAGCCCGCGCAAGAAGCGTGAAGCGGTCGATGTGTTGACGGATCAGACCGTGTTGGCGTCAAGACGCTGTACATTGAGCCTGGCAGTCCATGGGAGAATGGCTACATTGAGTCGTTCAACGGGAAGTTGGCAGACGAACTATTGGAGTGTGAAGTGTTTGATACTTTGCATGAGGTGAAGGTGCTTATTGAACGGTGGCGAATCCAGTACAATACGACCCGGCCGCATAGTGCGTTGGGCTATCGACCGCCCGCCCCGAAACCCCCGGAAGCTTGGCTCGTTGTTGAGCCGAACTCCGCTGCGATCCGTTCGGCTCAATAACCCTATCACACCACCGCAAGACTAACATATACGGTGGTACAACATCCGGGGGCAGGTCAGGTACTGGAGAACTCACTGACAATCGTGTTGAATCGATAATTCTATTGATTGTTTAGATAACGCCCTTATAAAAATTAGCACCTATTGCGTTACGTATAAGCCAATACACAATTTTTGATTAATATAACATTGCTAGACACTTAAAATTTCACTACATATCACATTACTAAAAGTCACATTGCCCGACTCGACCCAAAAACCCAACTGTTGCTTCTGTATCATGTCCATTGAACCCTGAAGCATCAGTTCATCATTGACATAAAATTCATAGCGGGGCTGGCGGACAACAAGTCGAATCGAAAATAGATCACATGTCTCACCTAAATATTGTCGAATGACTGCAGGATGAAACTTGGGAAGTTTGCTGGCAAAGCATCTTCTGTCAGAATCAATACCCCAAACCAATGGGTAATTATTGATATCGGATTGAGCTTGCGGCCTCAATGCAATTCCAGCGGCCTTGCAGGACATCTGAACATTGGCGGTGATCTGAAAGTGATTCAAAAACTGATTGGTCAAGCCCACCTGATATGCAGATTGGCATTGCCCATGATACTGTCCCTGTTTCATTTCCCAACTGCCAGGTGTAAAACACCAATGCCATTGCGTTGGTACATGCACGGTAATTGATGGGAGATCGCTTGAATCCCACAACTGCCGACCTGGACGTTTGTCCTGCAACGGACTGTATCCCAGGAACAGACGGTCTCCATCAAGATCAACACGCATTGGCGGTGATAATGTCTCCATACCATCAAATACATTCTGCGTGTAAAGCATCAAACGTTGGTTATCAAAGACAACCGTGCGACAAGAATAACCGCAGTCGGCTAAACCGGAGATCAATTCATGCTGGGCATCAATGACTTGAAATGGTCCGTGGGGATGATCGGAGACTGCCCAGATCGTGCCTTCAGTGACGGCATTGGCATAGGGACATCGGTTGCCATAACCATGCCCGGTCAGGCAGGTCATGTACCATTTGCCGTTGTGCATCTGAAACACTTCGGGAACTTCCAGCACTGAAAATCGGGGCTCAGACATTGCAGGGGGCAAGTGTTCCCAGTGAATCAAGTCATTTGACCTTACCAAAGCCACCACCGCCCCATCGATCATCTCCGGCGTGTGAACGCGAGCAGCATAGTACCCAAGCCAACTGCCTTTTCGATCAGGATCAGGAATCACAACGATATCCCGACAGTCCACAATAGGAAGCCCGCCGGAGACAAATGGCTTGTCATGACTGCAATAAGGTGCAACCGGTTCGATGACGGGGTTCCCGTCAAAACGGCGCCAATAGTAAAGATCATCACTGATCGCCAAACCGGTGCGTTGAATGCGACCATCGTCAGCGGAACTACGCATGGTGTAATACAAATAAAAACGTCCCGCATGCTCGACTGTGCAACCGGTAAACGGTAACAGATCGTCCATTGGCGTTCCTGGTGGATTGGGGGAAAGAATCGACTCCTGTTCCTGCCAATGGATCATGTCGGTTGAAGTAGCGTGCCCCAGCGCACACGCATTGGGATGGGGTGATGTTGCACCGGGCAATGGTTTTTGCAGATAAAACGCATGGGCTATCCCGTCATGCACGAGATACCAAGTATCCCACATCACACGATTGATGGGTCGGTAATCCAACGGTTTGATTGTGGAAATGCTTTGGGCCAACACAGTCATGACATCAACTCAGGCAAAACATGAATCGTTAGATCGCGGAATCTTGCAACGCCTTGCTGAACGGATAAACCAATACGTCCAGAGACCGGTTGCTCTTGAAAAACGTTGGACAGATACCACCGATCGTTGATGTAGCAGTCCAGATACTTGCCACGCACGATCATTCGTAATTCAAACGGTTTGTCAACGATTCCATCATGCAACAAACAATTGTCATGCAAGTTTAAACCTAAGCTGTGAGCAATGGTCCAGACGACGTGGTTATTTTCAACAAGACGTTTATTGGCTTGAATGGAGGCAGCCTTACCTTCAATGGGATCACGATCCATGTGAAACAAGATAGCTGCATTCTTTGCAGAGCATGCATCAATGGTACATGTCAATTCAAAATCGTGATATGTATCTGCAAACAATATGGACGAGGTGATTGAATTGGAATGTCCAACAATCCATCCGTCCGCATCCACTTGCCAATCACCGGTCGAAACATATTTCTGGCAGGTATTCATTGGTATTGAATCAATGCATCTTGTTTCCTGACGCAACTTTTTCAATCCCGGCCAATAGTTCAAGTGCAGATCGCCTTGTTGATTTTGGTCAATGATTTTAGGCATCGCCCATGCGGGATCGGGCATCCCCATGTGGTGGTATAACAACCGCTTGCCTTCCCACATCATCGTTCGGCCGACATAGGCTTCCAGCCGCTTGTTACATGAGCCAACCAGAAATGGGTCATCTGCCAGTTCGTATGGGCCGTCGCGATGTTCCGATCGCATGTACCATGTCCCAATGGGTCGGTAACGCGTGGGTGTATCAAACCGACAAGGTCCACCCCCATCAGCAAAGCTGCTGAACAACAGGTAATGCCAATCGCCCAATTGGAAATAGTCCGGTACTTCCGCATTGAAAAAACCTTGGGGAACCGCAATCGGATCCAAAGCTTGATATTGCTTGAAGTCTGTGGTGTGCAGTTTGGCAATGCATGCACCCGTGGTCTGTGGATCAGGATTCTGTTGCCTTGCACACAACAGGATTTCCCAGCAATTGAATTCCTCCCGCCAATAGCTTGCTGGATCACGCCAATCGACCAGGCTGATCGGCCCACAATCTGACTTGTGTTGATACGGTGGCATAGGCAGCAGCACCGGATTATCCGAGCACTTCTCCCAATGCATCAAATCATCACTGACCAACAAACCAATCTTGTTGAGCTTGTCAGTGAGACTGCCATAGAACATCCAATAACGACCGTCATGCTTAAACGTGCTACCGGTTAATGACGGACCACTATCCCAGGCAGGTGGATCGGTGCGAAGGACAATGGGATCAAGCTCCTGCCAATGCACCAGATCATCACTGAGTACATGGCCGATGGAATCCCACTCTCCGGTTTTCGTGGTGTCGGAAACACGAAGATAGAACAGGTGTGCCTGTTGGTTCTCAACAAAGACCCAGGTATCCCAAAGCTGTGATGGCACGGGGGGATGGTACAACATCAATCAATCCCTCATTGGATTAGTTGGCTGGAGAAGTGGTTAGACGCATGGCCTTGATACGAGCTTGACCTTTGTCCGACGAATTTTCAAAGCGAACAAAAACGACCTTGTCGGCATAATCCGATAGATCAACGTCACGCCATTTCATTGGGCCACGTCCTTCCAGCAAAACTTTCCAGTCTTTTTGATTGGATGATGCACAGATACGGAATTGTCCGCCATCACCCGGTGCCGGTGAGACCGAATCGATCAAGCTTTCGAGCTTAGCGTTGGTCTTATCTGTCAGATCAAATTTGAACACCATAAAACCACCGGGATTGACCCAGTGAATATGAATCGAACCGCCGAATTCCTTTCGATCCACAATATTCTGGGCCATTTCCCATGTACTCATATGGAAGTATTTGACGTCACCTTTGGCCACTTCACATCGGATGCGCATCCTGCCAAAGGACAAGTGATCAGCCTTGCTGCTGATATTGACGCGGTAAGAACCGGGGCTCATATCCGCATCTGCTTTCACGCGAATCGTCACCGGGCGCGATTCACCGGGTTGCATCTGGATACGAATCTTGCGATCCAGCACTTGAAGGTTCTGACTGTTGGCATAAATGGTCCCGTTAACAGGTTGATCACCATCATTGCGAACCGTCAATGTGATCTTCCGCTCTGTTCCCAATGGCAGAGAAAACACTTCCGAACCATCGGGATATTTGAAACCGTACCACAAACCAGAATGCATGATCGGTGGGGCCTGGTGAGTCGGTTGTCGTACTGGTTTCAATGACTCGACAAACGATGGATGCACCCCCACCAGATAGACCGGACGACGTGTGGCTTGTAGTATGACAGTGCCATCATGAGATGACAGTTCATGGGGATTACCCATTGCATCATACAACTGGGCTTGCTCTGTCACTGGGATGTTGGCGACTTTTTGACTGCCCTGCTCATCCGTGATCCAAGTTACCAATGTCATCTGACCATCGCGGTCAAATACATAACCATATAAACCCTCTTTACCCTCAGACAGAACCGCAACGGGTTTGGCATTGGTCAGTCGTTGCGCGGCGGTGCGATAGGCAATCGCTGACGGCGTCGGCTTATCGTCAAACCACATCCGCAGGTAATGCCCATCCCAAGTGTATACCGATACCTGCTCAATCCCCATGCCTTTGGCGATCACCAGATGACGTGCCACCATGTCTGCGTAACGATGCGGGACTTCTTCCTGGTTGACCCAAGGCCCCCACTCGTCATCCCACAAGGCACGTCCTGGTGCGTGACGGTCACGCCACTGGATGATGTTGTTCAGGTCGTTGACCGTGCCCGGGTCCTGCGGGTAATCCCAACGGTAAGGATGAAACGCGATGATGTCCATGTAATCCACCGCACCAGCATCCTTGAGTCGATCCATATATTCAGTATCAACGCCGACAGTCGTCGCACCGATGATATTGACTTGAGGCCAGACACGTTTGGCTGCCAAAGCAGAAGCTTTGTGTAAGTCGGCCACTTGTTCAGCACTGCCCTGAATGAATCCGCCATCTATGTTAGGTTCGTTGTGAACTTCCCAATATTGGATCACATCTTTGTAGTGTGCCACGATACGCTGAACCCAATCAACATACTTGTCCATGACGGGATAATTGTTGAGCTTGGTTTCGTTTCCTTTGGCACGTTCCATGCTGGCATAAGGCGGTGTGGATGCAAAGCTCCCGGAAACCATGCCGCCGTTGGCCCTGACGATTTGGACGATTTCGTCCTGCTCAACTGGGCCGCGCGTGATTTCACCGGTTTCGTGATCCACGGCATCCTGCCAAACAATCCGTTCACGTTCAAAACGCGAGCCGAACTCTCGGCGCATTTTGTAGTCCCATTCCGTAGGCTTGGCATGACTGACCGTAGCAAAAAACGGTACGTTGGTTTTGACTTCCGGTGGCTGGGGGCCGCGAATCCAGGATACCTGCATCTTAGCCTGATTCTCTGCATACCATGCAGTCACGTCATAGACACCCGCTTGATTAATTGCCAGATCAACCGTCACGGTTTGAGATTGATTAACAGCCAATGGCCCTTGTACCTTCATCTTGATCAGAGGCAACTCCTGCTGCTGATACTGATCAAATTGTTTGATGGCAATGGGAATGGAATCAATCTGTTGATCCGTGAGATTCGTTACCTTCAACCGCATGATTGGTTTTTTCTCACGAATAAATAAATTGCCCGGTTGATCCGAATCCAACCACTCCATTCGGATGCCACCAGCCCAGAGAGATTGAGGCAAGATGCAGCCAATCAACAAAGATACAAATAATACATAACGCACTTTGAGTTCCTTCAACAAAGGCATTCATTGGAATACGGTGAGAATATTTAATTTACAAATTGCTGAAATTGATTAGCGTCCGCCTGCTTCGTCAAACTGCATCACATTAACCCCCCAGGGCCATGTCGGGCCGGGGTTGTACCACGGTTTGAGTTTGGCATGGCCGCCCCAAAACAGTACCGCGGTACTTTCATTGTGAGCTGCTGTCTGATAGTTTGCCGCAAGGTATTGAATCGTATCCATCGTGGAAACCCAATTGCCCTTGGCATCCGTCAAGCGATTGGCTTGCCCCAGCGGCCAGTTTTCCGTCACCGGATCACCATTGGAAAATGGGCCAAAGTAGAAATAACTTGATTCATAGGGCGCATTGTCATAAAAATCTGAATTGGGCTTGCTTGGACATCGCAAAGCTGGACTCTTTTTCAAATCCGGTGAACATACTTTGTTGTTGGTTACACCCAGATAATCATTTTTAAGCAGGCAACCGACCCCACTGGGTTCACCGGCACCACCATTGGCATCCCATGCAGTCAACGCCCAAGGGGCACAGCCGTTGGTGTACCAGTAATTTCGCGGGACGATGTCATGAAAGTCCCCAGCATACATCACCAGTGCCGATCCAATGGTGCGAAGATTGCTTAAGCACTGTGTCGACGCTGCCGCTTTTCGCGCTTTGCCAAGTGCGGGCAATAATATGGATATCAATAGTGAAATAATGGAAATCACCACAAGCAATTCAATCAGAGTAAATGCGCGAACGCCTTGATTGTTATCAGTGAATTGTTTCATCTCGTGCCACCTTCATCTATAAACGGTTTAGCAGAGTCGACATCACATGACCATGATGTTCAGCAGCGACATGCCACCTTATCGAAATTAAAAACACACCTACCACCTAAAGCGAACACAGCCCAAAGTCATTGGTTCATGAATCATTTATTGAACAGGCTCAAGTTCCTTAATCTGTTGAAGCGTCAGGGCCTGATCGTATAAACGTGTTTCCTCAATACGTCCTGCAAACTTGGGCATTGCGGCAGTCAACGCCAGATTGGGTAATGTGTGTCGCAGGCCCCATACCATGTGAACCTGGTTGCCATCAAATTTCTGCAATTGCCCCTTGGCTGACTGCATATAGAATTGTTTATCACGATATACCGTGATCGTGTTGTCAGACGTATAAACAAACGCAATCTGAATCAATGTCTTGTAGTCTGCGTTTTCTTTGATCACATTCGAAGGCATGATCGTCCGGTTAAATCCCTCACTGCCGGCAAGCCATATCCGGGACACTCTCTCACCAAATACCATGCCATCAAAACGTGGTGAACCAGAGGAGCGATCCGCAACCAATGAACCAATACTCCCGCCACCGGGCATCAACAGATCATCGATATACACCCATGAAACAAGGGTTTTTTCGACAATGGGCTCCCCGGTGTACGAACCTGTCATGGCCCAAGTCCCACCTGAGGAAGTATCTCCGCCGTGAAGCAATAACTGACCGCCATCGAGTCGCGCACCATCAAACATCTTTGTTGGCCCAAAATGTCCTGTCAGATCATCTGCTGTTTCTTCAAACGTCCATTGCCCAATGAGTTCACCACGAGCAACACAAGGACAGAGAAACACCCAAAACAATATGACGCTACTAAAATGCTTCACCACATCTCCGTCTTCTAAGCGCGCTTTGACAAGCGTCATTTATTATTTGCATTGCGGATCAGTTGAGCCGCGCACGACAACCCTGCCATAACCGAAATGATGTTTGGGTTTTCGTGACTTATTCAGGATGAGGCTTTGAAGCACTTCAAAAGCTTTGGCGCCAACCCATGCATGATCAAAACCGACAGTCGAAAGCTGGGGTGTGGAAGTGCGGGTAAAAATATCATCCCCGCTACCAATGATGGCAACTTGCCCTGGCACATCGATACCAGCCTCAAGACAAGCCCTCAGTGCCCCGGATGCCAGATAATCATGCGAAGCATAAATAGCGCGTGGCAATTCTGCACCAGACGCGATGAGTTCCCGGACACGCTGATAACCCGCTTCAAACGGATCGGCATTATCACCATATCCCAATTCATGATTCACCATCAAAATACGATTGGATGACAAATCAATAAGCCGCGATTGCATCGCTTTTTTCAAGCCTTTAATACGTGGGAATGTGGCTGGGGCAACGTGCATGGATTCTCCAAGAAAAGCAATATCCTCGTAGCCCATTTCCAACAAGTGCTCGCCAACTATCTGCCCCGTGTGTTCATCGTCGTTACCGACAAAATCCACATCCAACCCAGGAATCCAATTCACAATCAACACAAACGGGAAACCACTCCGTTTAAGCTCAGTCAATTGATTGATAATGTCAGGCGTCAACACAGGCGCGATCACAGCACCGGCATAATCCGAACCCACCAGCCCGGCGATCTGTTCGCATTCACGTTCCAGATTGTAATCCGCAACCTGCATGTGAACCTTACGCCCACCATCATCCTGGGCACTGCGAATCACACCATTGACAATCTGTTGCATGGAGTTGTTATGGCCATGGTCAGGTTGAATCACCATGATAGGCGAAGAGGCTGAGCGTGAATCGCGAGGCAGGACAAACGTACCGCGTCCCCGTGTACTGCTTACGAGACCCTCAGACATCAACGCCCCCAATGACTGCCGAATCGTCTGTGGCGTGGTGTCATAATTCTTTGCTAACTCAATGTTAGTTGGCAAACGATCATTCTTTGCAAATTCACCGCCTTCAATCCGACCCCGCAAGTGTTCGGCAATTCGGCTATATAACGGCACATTCGCTTCGTCTTGAATCAGTAACCCATGCTTCATGATTGAACAATAGATAAGCAACTTGCAAAAGTCAATAGATTGCTTTTTAAAAATTAAACCACTTTTTCAAAAGCCTTTATTGCAATATAGTTATAAACTATCAATTCAAAAGCACAACGCATGCTGTCAAATGCTATAGATGTCGAAGCTGTCTTGATGATAGCGATTCGTCATTGGGGTAGACTTCGCCAAAGAGCAAGCATACGGATTCAAACCTGTCGATAAATGCGCTATTTGCCTGCCAAAACGACAAGAGAAACAATGGCCTGAATACCATTTCTCAAGAACAAACATCAAGAGAAAAGCATCCGTGAGACATCTCAAATGACCCCCTCCCGATCTTGTACCAGTCAATGTGAGAGAATCGGGTTGTTGTTTGTCTGCTGAGCCGGAGGGAGGGGCGTAGCCCCGACCGGAGGGTCAGCAGACAAAGCCGGCGGGAACACCCCATCGGCTGGTTGTGACAGACTGGCCGCATACGATGCAGGCGTCTGCCAATCGATTCCACTGTGTGGACGGCGGTGATTGTAATTCAACCGCCACTCGTCCAATACATATCTTGCTTCGTCGAGCCCCAGGAACAGCTCACGGTTTAATAGCTCGTCTCGTAATTTGCCGTTGAAGCTTTCCACGTAACCATTCTCCCACACCCGGAAGTAGCACTGGCCTTCTGAATATAAAGTGAACGCACCGATGCGAGATTCAACCAGCGTTGAATCTCGCGGGTCACGAACTCCGGCCCGTTGTCGCTACGAATATGCTCTGGTGCGCCGCGCACTGCAAACAGATATTGCAGCGGCAGCATCACGTCCCGAGCCTTAAATGAACGAGCAGCTTCCACTGCCAGGCATTCGCGTGTGAACTCATCAATTACCACCAACAGTTTCAACTGCCGGCCATCTTCCGTACGATCTGTGACGAAGTCATAGCCCCACCCCCGGAAGCATGATTCGGATGCGTGGGCTTGTGACGGATACAACTGTTACTGGATATGCCTGGCAAACGCCGCTTTTTACGCTGTTTTTTAGGCACCTGCATGTGCTCAAGCTTCCAGAGGCGATGGACTCGTTTGAAGTTCACATGCAAGCCTCTCTGCAACAGCAACTGATGGACACGCTCCGAACCATACCGTGGATACGATTCGACAAGCTGACGCATTTGAGCAATCAACTGCCGATCCGCATCCGGCTTTTTGCAACGATACCGTTGCGTCGAACGCGGTTGATCCAACGTTCGACGCAGCTTCCGGGGGCGGCGTTCACTGACTTGATCAGGCCCCAAGCGACGACGAACCGCATCGACGACACGTCGCCGACACTCGGGGTTCACAAGTTGTACTGCGTGGCGCTGAAGCGTGGGCGAGCAGCCTCCTTTAAGATCGCCATATCCAGAGCCTGCTCAGCCACCAACTTCTTGAGCCGGGTATTTTCCTTCTCAAGCTCACGCAACTGCTTGGCGATCTGCGGATCCATCCCACCGTATTTCTGTCGCCAGCGGTAATACGTCTGCTCTGAAATGCCCAACTGCTTGCTCGCTTCAGGCACCTTCATGCCCTGGCCAAGCAACACATCCGCATCGCGGAGCATCGCAACAATCTGTTCAGCTGAATGTCTCTTCTTCATCGAAAATCCTTTCATGCACCATTCTCGGTGCCAAGGATTCTCTCAACAAGACTGGTTCAAATTTCAGGGAGGAGGTCAATCTGACCATACAGAATACAGGACAAACGCATGTAGCGTTCTATCAAAATACATATCTATCATTTGTTCAATGACCTGAGATTGGGTACCATCCTCCCCCCTCAAGGCATTGCTTGTCAATGTTTTTATCTGCATCAAAAGATTTTTGAAAACTCACGCAGGCTGTTTCCCCGCCCAATCCGGCAGCGCATTGACCGCTTCATTGACGTCGAGCAAGGCGGGATCGGTGTAGAAGTTGGTGATGAGTTCGATCCGACTATGCCGCATGGCGGCTTGGGCTACGCGGGGATGGACACCAGCAACGGTCAGGTGAGTGCCGAAGGTGGTTCGAAGCGTGTGGATGTCGAACAACCAGTCGGAGACATCCCCAGCTTGTTAAGCAGCCAGACCATAACTGTTAAGCACGGTGGTAATCATCCCTGCTCAGTTGATCGAGCCCTTGCGTGTACCGGAATGATGCAAGGCAATTCCCATGCGTACTTTCATCATGCCTATCATTGTCAAACAAGTCGAGAAAAAGAATGATCCGTCGATCCCAAATCAATCAATGTATCGATCAAGCCCTCACGTTCTTTGACCAAATGAACTTCCTCTTGCCGGATTGGGCGCAATAGACCGCTGAACAATGGCAAGATGTACTTCCGAACCCAGATTACGAACCGATCATAAACGTCGGCTTGAGTTGGGATGTCACCGACTTTGGCTCCGGGCAATTAAATCAGATCGGCCGAACCATTTTCACGTTGCGCAATGGCAAATTCGAATACCCTGGCTTTGACAAACGCTATGCTGAAAAAGTCATGTTTCTTCTACAGGGACAGCGATCGATTATCCACTGCCACAAACAAAAACAGGAAGACATCATCTGCCAAGCCGGTAGCGGGGTAATGATTCGATTGTGGCAGGTTGCTCATGACGACGGGCTATCCAACGAATCTCTGACTCTTGCCATCGATGGTATCAAGCGTATCGTGAAAGCTGGCGAAGTGATGAAACTATTACCAGGCCAATCCATTTATGTTCCACCAAAGACCTATCACCAATTCTGGGGATGCGAAGACAAGAAGAATACGCTTTCCATTGAGGTTTCCAGTACATGTGACGATTGGCATGACAACTTTTTTCTCGATCAAGCAGGCGAACGTTTTCCTGAAATCCACGAAGACGTTGTGGCCAAATGGCTGTTATGTTCAGAATATCGCAAGCAAAACAACCGGCCTGAATAAGCCATCACGTCTTTGATCTGAGCGTTTCAAATTGATGTTGAGTAACCTGGTGCCTGCTCGGAATGATACTCGTGCTGACTGATACTACCAGAAGATATCAATAGATGACTTTCGAATTACAACCTGCCAATGAAAACACAAGCATATACGCCAAAATAATAACGCCTGTATTTCAATCAATTCGTTATTTGTAATGACGTAATCGGAATGACTGCTAATTCCGCGCTGTTTATGTTCATTCCTTTACGCCCGCCGTTGTTGGAATAACCGACATACAAATGACCTTCATGTTCAACTGCATATGGATACGAGAGAGCCGCATTGAGGTCAGATTCTCCAGGTCCTTCAGGAAAATACGCCCGACGAATGGCAAAAACCATCGAGAATATCATTTCACCGGGCCGGGTAACCGCAATGGTTAATGGATGACGTGATTGGTCGCTGTCAGCTGTCGTGGTGCAAATTAGGTAATGCTGTCCAGTGCTCAATGTGCCTGTGCATGGTTTGGATGTGGTCATGTGCAAATTGCTCGGAGCCGATGGAGTCCAAGAACGACCACAGTTGATGCTTTGTGCGACAAGGGCTTTGGCCTGCCCTCCCCATCGGGAGATATTGATCACATGGGTTCCTTGAATATAGACAGTCGATTCACCCCAGATGTTTTCCACTCCCTGCTCGGGCTTAATGGTAATCATATCCCATTGCGTCAGATCATCACCGTGGCTAATGGCTATGGCAGGATCGTTGTTCTTAAACGCATACCCCTTGGCAACGCGAATACCACTCATGATCCAGTTACCATCAGACATTTTCAACGGTTGCTGCATGGGCCAAAACCCGTCATCAATCACGACACCCAATGATTGCCAATGATTGGCGGATTCATCAAGGAAATATGCACGCATGTGTGTGCGTTTGAAATCATCATAGAAAGCGCCATTGAAAGACCAAAGCCGATCTGAATAAGAGAGCAGGACACCGTGGCTGACCCCCAGATTGCCTTGTCCCGCATCAACAGTGAATTTCTCGCCCCATGTAAAGCCATTATCGTAACTGATCAAGCCATTGACACACTCGCCTGCAGAATTCTCGATTCCTTGATTGTGCCCAAATGTCGCAAAGAGTTTGCCTTTGTGAAAAGCCAAAGCGACCCCATGTAAAAAATCATAGCCATCTATGTCTTTCTCCCACTTCTTGATGACGTAAAATGTCACGTCTTTTAGCTGTGGGATCGATTCACTAATGGGTAATACTTCACCGTGCCATAACTTTTTTTCTTTACATAGGTCCGGGATTGGAAGTGTTGTTGGGGGTGTGTAAGTCATGATCGTGATTTCCTGGCATCTTGCATCGACTTCATATTTCGCAAGAAAAGTAATGATATATTAAAAAATGTTGCATCCACTTCCAATTAGCACACGACCTTCAGGCCGGCGTTTTTCAAGACCATGCGCATCTGATCCAACAGTTCTTCATTGGGCATTAATGCGGGCCTGCGAGCAACACCAGCCTGGCGTCCTTGAAGGTTGATCAGGGCTTTAACCTTGGGCGGATAGGGAGCAGCAAGATAGGTTGCAACAATGGGTGTCAGCATTTTCTGTATCGCAATTGCTTCATCCTGTCGCCCCTCCTGATATGCATTCCACTGCCTGATGCACAACTCAGGAGCCACTGTAATCATCGCGGATATCGCGCCGCATGCACCGGACACATATGTACCGTAAAGCATCTGATCGCAGGCACAATAGACATGGTATTTTCCCGCACAAGCCATTTCTGCCATTTTGACCGGATCGACCTGTTTGATCCCAAGCACCCATTCCAGTTCTGAAAGTCTGTAAAACAAGGCTGGGGAAATAATGTTGGTCGGAACAACATTGTAGATGACAATCGGCATTCTGACTGTCTCGCTGATCTCTTTGAAGAATTCATAGTTATCGTCTTGAGTTGCCCCATGATAAAAAACGGGAGTCACCAAAAGTGCGTCTGCACCGATCGATTTGGCTTGGAGTCCCGCGTGGATCACATCACGTGTCGCATTGCGTATGATTCCTGCATAAACAGGAATCCTATTGTGATTCTCTTCACGAATCACTTCCAGGCAGCGGCAAAGCTCTTGATCACCGAGTAACGCACCTTCTCCGGTACTTCCTCCCGAACTGATTCCATGAATCTCAGTGTCCAGCAAAAAACGCACTTCAGAACGTAATGCGCACTCGTCTATGACGCCATCTTTATCAAAAGGCACGACAATCGGAGGTATCAAGCCACGAAGCCGATCCCGCTCATTCGTACAACCATGGGATGTATTTAAAATGTCCGTATCCAAATGATTATTCACGCTCAATAACCTTGTATCAGAGTATTTCCAAACGTTCCAAATGACTGCGCATGATATTGATCTCGGCTTGGGTAGCCGGTTCCAACGGGAGGCGTGGTAAACCCACATCAAGGCCACATAGATTGATCGCTGCTTTCCAAAGTGGAATCGGATTAAGACGACCATTACTGCCAAAAGCTTTGAACAATGGGTCCAAATCCATGTGTATTTTTCTTGCGCCGATCACATCGCCATTCACAAACGCGTTGATCATTTTTCGCATCAACTTGCCAATGACGATCGACCCGCCACTGACCACCCCTGCTGCACCTTGCGCAAGGCCGCAAAGAACCATGATGTCATCGCCGTTGTAGATCGTGAAATCATCCGGAACGACTTGCCTGTAATCGCTCATTTGTGTTGGGTTGATACCAGCCTCATCCTTGATGGCCACGATATTTTCAAAGTTTTCGACCAAACGCCCCAACGTTTCCTTCTCCAGGTTAAAACCCATGAAAATCGGAATGTTGTAAAGCATGATTGGCAGGGAAGTGGATTGCGCCACATGAGCAAAATGCAGATAACCCCCCTGTTGTGTCGGTTTGCAGTAACAGGGTCCCAAAGCCATCACGGCATCGTAGCCAAGTTTTTCGGCTTCCTGCGCCAGGCGAACGACATTACAGGTTGAATTCGCACACGCACCAGCAACCACTGGCACACGCCCGCCAACCGCGTCTTTGGTGACACGATAAAGCTCTAACCGCTCTTGCATACTCATCGCATTGAATTCTCCGGATGTGCCTGAGACAATTAATGAATCGCATTTACCTTCGGCAATCACATGATCCGCCAACCTCGCAGCAGCATCGTAGTTCACCTTCAGTGAATCATTGTGAAATGGTGTGGCTAAAGGGATAATAATATGCCCGAGTTTGTCGCCTAATTTCTGCATGTGTAACTTCCTTTTTCTGTATTTTTTCGCATTGAGAATACGCTTGTCGTTTGTTCATTCGGTTTGAGGTTTCAAGTTCGCAAATAAACTTGCATAGATAAAAAACACAATGATATTGATCTTGCTTATCTTGTTTTGTTTGGCATAATTCACAAACTGTCCCACTACCTTAAATTTGAATGATGATGCGTCAATAGCAATGCATTAATCTAAAATAACATTGCACGACCGGGCTTAAACGCATGTGCGATATCGCATAAAAATGGGAAAACAGAAGATGAAAAACAGTGATTGGACACCGCCCCGAATCCGAGCGATTTCCGGTTTGCGCGCTCATCTGGAAAGCTATGCAGCGCGTCATGCAGCGATGCAATCATCGCAAAAACCTGCCCAAGTCATGGCTTTGAAGCAGGCCCTCAACCGGCTAGCCCAATCTGTCAAGTCGCGCGATTATCCAGCCTTTGAACAGGCTGACTACCAACTGCATGCCACCATCATTTCAATGGCAAACGTCCCGTTATTACACGAGTCCTGGTTGCCGGTTTGGAAAGGATTACTCAAACTCCACCGCGAGAGTTTCAGTGAATGTTGGCCTGATATGGGGGTGTTGACGCAGGAGCATGTCCATTTGGTGAGTGATATATTGCGCGGTGATGCCGGGGCAGCCGAAGTCACCGCGCGCGCACATGTCGAAGCCGTCTGGTATCGATATGACGAAATGAGCCGAAATCATAAAGATGGTGACCCCTTACAACGCGCAACGGCATACATCGCGTTTCGAATGGCTTTACCTCTCACCCTCGATGAGGTCGCTTCAAAGGCAGCATGTGTCAGTTCAGGACATTTATCGCGATTGCTTAAAGCAGAATATGGTGAGAGTTTTCAAAAATATGTTCAGAATATTCGATTGGAAAAGGCTGCTGAGTTACTCCAATGCAGCAGTCTGAGCATAAAGGAAATCGCCAATCGCGTCGGTTATCAAGACTTGAGTCGCTTCGGGCAGCATTTCAAACGCCGCTACCAACTCACACCACGTCACTACCGTAACGCAGCCGCACATACCCTTGATTGAAAAGTGCAATCGTAAGCATGGCAGGTGAATACTTCACTCAGCCACCTGCCCCTACCCATGTGATACACGCCAGGTCTTCTTCCCCCCTTCAGACCAGAACTACGAACCACGCCCTGACAGACATGACATCCTGCGGGCAGAGAATGCTTCCTTGACACAATAACTGAAAACAGCTGTTGACCTTTGCAGGCTATCGCCCTAGAATTTTAAGTCAGACTAATTTTAGTCAAACTAAAATAAGAAGTTTTATCTCAATTGAATTAAGAGTTTATGAACAAATATCCAGAAGCAATTTAAGCCACTGCCTGTGTTTGGTGACACCCACAATGTGCGGATGAAGCTTGGTTGCAGAGGGTTGAGTAAAGTGCTCGGTATCTATATTGGATGATTGAACATGCCTAAAGTTTTGCAGCAGACCAAACATTTTCAGATCACCAGGCAACTGCGTCGCGACATCAAGCGCTTAAAGGCACACGAATTCGTGCCGACCGCTGCGGAATTGGTTTCGCGGTATGACACATCACATGCCACGATCATCCGGGCGTTGTCCAATCTCAGGCGTAACGGGGTGATCTACCGCCCCGCTGGTCAGAAGCGATACCAGGTAGCCGAGTTCACCGCCAAGCCGTTGGCTCGGATTGCCATTGTCCGACCGCAATATCCGTCACCGGGCATGGATGCCAATGTCAGACAGATCGTTGAAGCCGGTCAAAAGATGCATCTGGCCTTCGATTTCAAACATTACGAGAGCATGGCCGTACTGGATTTGAATCATGCATCGGAGGAAGACGACGCGATTATTCTGATGCCCACGACCGAAGCCATCCCGCCACAGATTCACAAAGCGTTGACCAAACCCAGCAAGCCGATTGTCCTGCTGACACATCACACGGATTTGCCACAGATTTGCAGCGTCACTGTCAATGACCGTCAAGTCGGACGGTTGGCTGTAAAACATTTGCAGGAACTTGGGCACACCCGGTGTCTGATTCTGCTTGATGAAATGCTCGATACCACGATTCAAGGTCGGCGTGATGGCTGGCGTGAGCAGATGGCAACCCAACTGGATCAAGCTGAGGTTGAGAAACTGATTCTCGATGCAGGGATCAAGCCATTCGACGATGCACGTGAAAAAGCCTACCAGGCATTCAGTCGACTGCTGGATGATCCGAAAAAGCCTGAATTCTCTGCTGTTTTCTGCACCACGGACAGTGGCTCCCAAGCGGTGATCCGAGCATGTTACGAACACGATATGACCATGGGCAAAGACCTGAGCGTGATCGCTTTTACCGGTGGCAATCACATTGGTGAATATACCAACCCACCCATGTCGACCATCCAGGCGGATACCGCGGACCTGGGTGAACGCATTTGTGATTTACTTCTGACACAGCTTAAAAATGAGACACCCACACAGCGTCACCAGCAGATTACACCAACGCTGCATGTTCGAAAAACAACCGTGCCTTTTAACCCATCCACATCGCAATGATTTGATGGCTGAATATCAATATGACATGAAAGAGGAATTGGAACTGATGCAAAAATGGGCCAAGGAAAAAGTATTTGGGCTGTTACTTGTAATGCTGTCACTGGCTTTACCCGTGCATGGGCAGGAGAAGCAACTGACCAATCACATGTCTTCGCAAAACATCCCGAAGATGGCGTGGGCGCATTACTGCGGCTGGGGTTTTAACTTCGACAAGATCTACGATATCCCCAATCGTTTTACCAGTACCTATGACCGCACCACGCTGGGAAAATGGGTTGGCTCGGATACCGGGGCTTATTCCAATACGCGGAATCAGATTCTCTCTGCCAAACGATATGGGCTTGATGGCTTTTGCGTGGACCTTCTGTCGACTAAAGTCTTTGCCAGCGCAATGGGTCGGTTTTACCGGGCAGCAGAAGGCTTGGACTTTCGCATTGCCCTGTGTGTTGACGGATGGCACGAGCCGATGGACCAGGTGATTGCGGGGATGACCGAGTTTCTTGAGCGCTGGGGCGACCATCCCAACAATGCCTACATTGATGGCAAGCCGGTGATCTTCATGTATAAGGTTCAGAAAACACCCGAACAGTGCAAACAGATTCTCGATGCCTTGGCAGCAAAGGGACTCAAAGCCTATTGGCTGCTTCAGCCTCAACGGGAAACGACCTTGTGGCAAAACACGGAATTGATCAGCCGGTACATGCAGGTTTTCGATGGTTTGTACGACTTTGGCATTAATGGTTACAGTCAGGAAGACAACAACCGACGATTGCTTAACGGTCGCAAAGCATTGGCACAGGCAGGTAAACCAGACGGTCTGCTCTGTGCCGGTATTACCCAAGGGTACATTGGCCCGCACAACGGGTTTTACAGGCCGTTCTTTGGCACCGGATCATTTCAGATGAACTGGAATGCCGCGCTCAAAGCCAATGCCCAATGGGTCTGCCTGTGTACCTGGAACGACTACTGGGAAACCACGCACTTCGAGCCTTCGGTCTGGGGCAATGATGTGTTACTGAGCTTAAACCAGGAAAAGTTGCGTACATGGCGAAACCAGCCGCTCTACGCCCGAACACCCCAGGTTTTTGTCAGCTATCCACAGGAAGTCCGCATGGGGGATCACTGGGAACTGGAACTTGTCAGCCTGCCTTACACCACAAACCAGGCATCGGCCATTCTGCGGCTTGTGGATTTTGAGGGCAAAACGGTTGAAGAATCCAAGCCTATCGTGCTGCCCAAAGATCAAGAATTCATTCACCGATTCACGTTCACCGACCTTGGCATCGATACCCCCAATCGTCTGAAAATCATGGTCAAGATTCAGGATGACTCACAAGAACAAAAACCCAATGAAAACTGGATCCGACTTTATCCGCTGACCATTCGTCCCGGCCAGATGCTCTCGATGCGAACCATCCGATTTAATCTTGCTCGCATGTATGACACCTATGCCTCCACGCAACTCAATGATAAAAAACTCACTGCCACGCTTAAAAGCTGGACATGGGTTGGCAAGGCAGATCTCTATCAAAACACCCAGTTCATCGCCAGCCAGAACATTGCCAAGTTCGGTGGCATGGATACCCGTGTCAGCTTCGACCTTACCGATGTCCCACAACAATACCCGCGCGACCTCTACACCGTGCGATTCTCACGCGATGATGGTACGCTGCTTTGGAGCAATCCGCTGCTCGTTGATGCACCGGATGTCGATCTCAAACAGACCGTGGACTACCCCGTGCTCAAGCGACACATGACCTTTGACCATGCCTGGTTGGGACAGGTCACCGGCTACAAACTCAAGCATCCGCCGTATCAGATCGTCAAACATAAATTACCCCTGGCTGAAATCTTCACGGTTCATCTGCCAATGGATCACCGCGATCCACTTGGGCAGTTGATAGACATCGGTGGCTGGCATTGGCCTGCACTCATCGGTGGCTCCCATCGCTTTGGCAGGCAGAATGACAAAGATATGCCACAGTGGGTCGAGCAATCCGGACCAAACGGCAGCACGCGTAAAGTCCTATCCTTTGACGGGGAAAATGATCGCATTGCGCTCAAAGCTCGATCCATGCCCCATGACATGGCAACCGTTGAAGTCTGGATCAAACCCAGCATGACAGCAGGTATGCCGATGTCAATCTTCTCGGATCAAAACAACGCAATGCATCTGGGGCTAAATGAACAAGGCCTCCCCTTCGTAGAGTGTCACCAGAAAATCGCCATCGCATCCCAACTCATTTCAACAGAAGAATGGACGCACCTGGACGGCAGCTACGATGGCCAATTCGTCCGGCTGTGGGTCAATGGCAAAGAAGTCGCCCAAAGCCTCAATCCCTACCAAAGTCACGGGTTTAACTCGCTGGGCATGATCGGTGGACTGATCCGCGAAGGCAGCAATCTGCAACATCCGTATCGCGGCTTCATGGCAGGATTTGTCCTGCGTGCACTTCCTGCCAAAGACGACGGCTTGGTCATGTATCCCAAACAGTAATACCGAATCACCGTCCGCCTAATCGGACAATCAACTTATTCCATGGAGCAAACCATGAAACATCGCAAACATGCCTTCACACTCATTGAACTGTTGGTGGTCATTTCCATCGTTGTGCTTCTGATTGCAATCCTGCTGCCAGCCTTGAGCAAAGCACGCGAAGCTGCCAAGAAAATTAGTTGCCTGTCGCAGGTGCGACAAATCGGTACTTTTGTCAACATATATGTCAACGACAACAAAGGCTGGTTCAAAACCACTGTCGATACTGGCGGGCCCGATGAAGGTTCAGCCATCTCATCACTGGTGCAAATGTTCTACCCGACTTACATTAACAAGGGACAACTCCAAGATCTGCTGCTATGTCCGGCAGATGATAATCACCGACAGTTTAATCAAAGTCAGAACGGCTTTAAACGCGTCTCCTACACCGGACGCTGGACGGATTACATCCAGTGGCAAGAATCTGCAAAACCTTACTTAAAACTTGATAACTACACTTTCAAATCCATCTTTTCGGATAACTTCAATTACAGAGCCCGCAATCATAGCGATGGAAATTCAACCCTTGAACTGAATTTCCTGCGCGGTGACGGCAGTGGTGCGACCTATCGTGACAGCAGGGGTGATCTTCCTATTGCCAGCTCAATTTGGGGTGGAGGCTATACCGCCTATACCAGCGCGTACTTAAATATGGACAAACAATAAATTATCAACATGGCTTAATCCATCTACAAAACGCTCCTGCAAGACACCTGCGGGGGCGTTGTTATTTCACATGCTTCATAGATTAACTCCGGTTTCTACCCAAAAACAATCGACGGCAAAGTCAATGTCGATCTCAACACAATCGATAGCAGTGGTCATCCATCTCATCAACAGCGATGACCAATATACCCGGCGTCTGAGAATTCACCCTACCCATGCAATTGCTCTTGGCAAGTTAAACACAAAAATAAAAACTTTATCTCGGCAACCTCACTTTCAGCCCCATAAGTCACGATTGCCACATCCAGTTGGATACAATCTAAAGTAAAACCGAAAATATTCTTTGATCTCCCGAGTGATTTACCATTGCTTGCGCAAATACAATCGTAAACCAGCACACTTGAACGAGGAAAAGATTCCTAGCCCATGGTAGATGACGCGACATTGATACATGCACTTCTAGCTCGGCAGCCCAAGGCGTGGACCGCGTTCTATCAGTCTCGCCATGTGACGGTCTGGCGGTTTGTGCGTGGTCGGATTACCTGCCGCCAAACGGCGGATGACATCACGGCTGAGGCGTTCATGCAGGCGTTGCGGTCGATTGATCGGTTTGACATCACCTACCTGTCGCTGGATCGCTGGTTCTTTGGCATCGTTCGGCGCGTACTGGCTGGATACCTTCGTAAACACTACCGCGAACGGAAGCACCTGACATTCACCGGCGAACCCGCTCAATACGAAACGGTACAAAACGCCCGGCAAACCGATGACCATGTCAGCCAAACCATGGCACAGCTTGCGACCATGGAACGTGAAGTGCTCATTTGGATGTACCAGGAACAGGCCAGTGTCCGCGACATTGCCAATCGACTCAATCGCTCGGAAAAAGCAGTGGAAAACCTACTCTATCGAGCCAGGCAACACTTTAAAGAACTCTATCAATCCAATCACCCACAAGGGATGACAAGCCATGCAACCCGACCTTCACCAATTGCTCAAAAACCTGCCGCAAGACTCACCTGATGAGCGCGTCGCATTGCAATTCCAAACCCAATTGCAAATAGAAGCAGCCAAACTCCAACAGCAGCGACGCAGTCCATTGGCGCGATGGGGCACCCGCTGTGCGACGTTGGCAGCATGCATCGCTTTGACACTTTTGCTGCTTCTGCCAACGAACACTGACAGCTTTGCAGCCATGCAACATGTACTCCGTCAATCCGATTATATGAGTGTTAAAATTGACATTGCTTTATATGTTGCCTTGGTGGATCAAAACCTGCCGCTGAGTACGACACACTCCTGGATCAGCCGAGATCATGGGCTCTGTTCGGACATTGAGATTCTGGGCAAACCGGCCATGCGCCTGTGGCATCCTTGGGATGGGGACACGCTGTTTATCAATCATATTCAGCAGATCACCACGCCCATTGAAGTCTCGCCAGACATTGACCCGCGTGAACTTTTGCAGTTCAATCCTGCGGAATTAATCCAGCGCATCAGCCAAATCACCGGCGAACCCGAACGCATCGATTCAGACGGTCCCAATACTCTCTGCTATCAACTGAGTAGTTCACAGATGCATTTGCCAACCCATGCCAATGTACAGGTGTGGGTTGATCGTATCTCCAACCGCCCGACACAAATTGTCTGTGATATCCCCGTGAATGATGGCACGAAGTTACGTTGGCGTGCGACGGACTTTGCATGGGAACCCGATGCAAAGCAGATGTCACAAACAACCATCGCACCGCCAAACTATAAACTGGCCAAAGCCGTTACAATCCCGACCCCCAGTATGGATGCTGTGGCAGAGAGTCTCCGTCTTTTTGCTGACCGACTGCATGGCCAATTCCCAAGCAAACATACATTGCCCTGGCAAACCGTCATCGCTTCGGCCATGCAACTGCTCCAACAACCCAATGCGTTGAAAAACGCCAATCTCAGCAGACAGGAAATCGACGGCTTGGCCAACACCATCGCCGGGAGTATCTACATCATGCGTGCTCAACAACATGGTGCGAAAATCATCTATCACGGCAATAAAGTCAAACTGGGGGACGATGCAACCTTATTGCAAATCATTGAACCCAACGGCAAAACCCAAACCCTCAACGGCAAGCTCCAGCGTCAGGCGGATCAGCCATGAAAAAACACTGTGATTTAAGGGCTTTTACGCTCATCGAATTACTCGTCGTCATCAGTATCATCACCTTGCTCCTGGGCCTGGCATTGCCCGCATTGAAAATGGCGCGTAAAGCTGCCCACACCACGCAATGCGCATCGAACCTCAAAAACATCGGCACGATCTGGGCCATCTACTGTGATCAGAATCCCAACACGCTACCCAATGCCGTGAGTCTGCCATCACCGATTGACAGTGTCCCGCTGGGCGAGATCAGTCTTATGGATGCGTTAAGACCTTACATGAATACGCAGTCCACAGCGATCTATCAATGTCCCGAAGATATATTGGGCTATTACCAGGATCGCAGAACAAGCTATGAATACCTGCCGGGGTTGGCCATCACATTTAATCCTGAACATATTCCCAGTCTCGTTGAACTATCGCGTCGAGATCCAGCCATGTTGCCAATCATGACCGATGCTGCCGTGTTTCATCCTGCACCCAACGATGTCGATCCCAGACAAACGGTCTACCACGACACGCATGTGGGTTGGCTTTTTGCTTCCAGCTTGACACCTTGAATCGATATGCAAGGCAAATAGATATGTTCAATCATCTCAGAAACAAAATACGTTCAAGTCGTCGCCATCAAATCATTGTGTCGGTGTTTGCGATTTCAATCCTCTTGCTTGGCGTGGTGCTACTGTATGAATCGCTTCGCCCGATCCATGCCCCGGATATGAATGACGCATCAGCCAATGAAGTCATTGCGTTTCTGTGTGATGACTATGCCAACGTCCCCCCTGCCAGGCAACAACAATTCATGCGACAGTTAGCTGATTGGTATTTGAAGTTGGATCACAACGACCGCACGTTGTTTGAAAACAGTTGGCATGACACCACCATGCCCAAGGACATCAAGTCCCGCCTCACCGCGCAGGTTCGCGTCTCAACCATCAATCAACTCTCCGGCCAATACGCAACCATCACCGACTCTGAAAAGAAACAATTCCTCGCCCAAGTCACATTCATGATGAAAGCGCTGCCTTCAGGCAAGAAACTCGAACATGTTCTCAGAGACAAAAAGCAGTGGGAACCAGTGTTCAATAACCCCAAAAGATATTGGCAGACAAAGGACAAATATGCCACGGAGCTGGCCCATCATGCTTCAGCAGAACAACGCGCCAACCTAGCCAAACTCCTGCGAGACCTTGCAGAATACAATGGTATTCGATAGTCAACGCGGTGTTGATATGTGTAAAACCTTCTTTCTTGACTAGCAAAAAACCGGTGCCAAAATCTCAGTCCGAGATAGGCGTTTGCTGTCAGCCGTTGTCAAAGAGCGGGTGAACGGACTCGAACCGTCGAGAAGCAGATTGCAATCGTCCCGGAAATGAGACGGAACCACCATGAGCTAAAACTAATTCGTCAGGCTATTCCCCCAGCCTGAACTTTACTACTAAACCGATATGAACCTGGCGGAGTGAAGAAGATCGTTCTGTTAATGACCATTCTCATCTTCACTATCGGCAACAACATTTTGAACTTTTGACTCATTGACAATTGCCGCCAATCAATGAATACTTTTGAGTACATTCGGATCCCGATCTATATAGATTGCGATCTGTTTAAATCACACAAAGCAATGCACAAACGATATACATATGCAACAACTATAGCACATGCCACAAGTTTTTTGCCAAATTACTCTGCCATCTCTGAAAGAGTTATTTTATTAACAACTAACTCACCACCATGCATGAGCCCACACATCAATCTCAGTGATCGTGGGAAATCATAGGTGCCCTTAAACGCTCTTGGTGTCATTTTAATTGAATGTTCTTCTATCCCCCTAGATTTAAGCAGAACTTCCTGACTGAAAAATGCACAATATGGTTTCACATCAAGTACATAACCAACAACAAGCTTTCCATCTACACTACTTTCCGTTGTAAACTTTAAAATATATGTTTTATTCTTCTCCAACTCAACTCTTTTAATCACTTGCTGTCCATAATATTTTTCTTTCATGTTTTCGTTTTCACTGGCTGTATTGACAAAAATCATATTCTTATCAAATTTAATTGAAGCGCCTTCTTTTCTATAATCTGAAAAAATCTGAATCTTCCACCCAGACTTCTGACTCACCTCTTCTCCCAAAAGATTGTTGACGCCTTCTTTTTCTGCCCCAAACGCAACAGATAGGCACACAAACAACATTAAAAAAGCAGTAAAAACTTTCATAACAGACCTTTCTATAAAATTACACCACGATATTTTGAACTTCTTAATACAATAATCATAAACGCTATACAGAAGATAGAATCTCTATTGAGAATCGAAAAACAAACCGCCCACTAACCAGACGATATTCAGGCAGCGTATCTGGTCCACAACTACAAGTACCAACTCCCCGATGCATGTAATCTAACAGCAAATGCAACTTACCTGAATCTCGGAGTTCATAATCATGAAGGCAATGTTGCAATTCAGATGTTGACCAACGACGTATAGAAAAAGTCATTCTATCTGGCGTGGCAATCTTAATACCTCGTCCCAAATTATCGCGTAAAATTAATTCACGAACATCACAACGACCGCCATTTTCTTGCGGCATAATATAAGGAGTCTGGAGCTCGTCAACATTACAAACAAACCTGCCTACCTTTGAACCAATGCAACGATCTGGATAATTTTCATGTGGCCCGCGACCAAACCATTCTACCTGATCAAATAAACGATTGACTTCAAATTCAACTCCGAGTCTTGGCAAATCAACTAATTCTGGAGGAACAGCAAATATATTGGCGATATAAAGTCGGTTTTCATCTCCTATTTCACAATCCATTTTATGCACGACAGCAGAACCTCCAGCATGATATGTATAACAAAGTTTATTCTTTCGAGAATCAACCTTATACTTGCCTTCTATTTGAGATAACTTAAATTTCTCAAGTTGCATTTTATGCCAACGGTTGCGAGGATATCTGCATTCGTTCGGGTCAGGAGGCACCAATTTGAGTCCATCATTATCAAGAGTAGCACGTAAAATATTAAGGCGAGGACCTGCTGTTACAACTTGTACTCCATTAATGCCTATCTGAAAACCATGATTAGTAAAATCCAAATCCATAGGAAAAGAATCTTGCTTTTGTGGTTGTTTATTCCAGTTACCAAACGGCAGTGAGAATTCCTCAAAACCAAGCTCATGCCCCACATCTGCCCATGAAACCTGTTTTTTAAGTCGAAGCGTTGCTAATAGACGACATTCCGCATCCTGTGCTAGTGAAGATGGCGCCTCAAGGCCTAACACGATATCACCTGAGTTGATACATGGATCATCGAACACATCGTGCAACTCGTTTCTACTATAGTCAATTACTCCCAAGTCAGGTTTCAGAGAAGGCAGATCACATGTTCCAGTTTGTACTTCTCTCCCATCAACGGTCATGCTCCAAACAATTTCACAATCATTTAGAGAGGTAAAATTACGTAAATTAGTGATTTTGATCCGGCCGATACGAAAATCAATCATTTCAATCTTAAATGGCTGTGCAAGCTTCTTGAACTCATAAAGTGCTGGATGTGGTATGCGGTCAGGAAAAACCAATCCGTCGGCAACAAAGTTGGCGTCATTAGGCACATCTCCAAAATCTCCACCATAGGCCCAAAACCATGTACCATCTGGGTTAACCTTACGTATCCCATGATCAATCCACTCCCAAATAAAACCGCCTTGTAACCCATGATAATTCTTGAAAGCATCAAAATACTCTTTGAGGCATCCATTACTATTGCCCATTGCATGAGAATACTCACATAAAATAAGTGGACGTTGATCTTCGGTCTGATGACGAGCCCAATTAATAATGGTTTCCACACTGGAATACATTGGAGCAATTATGTCAGAAAGATCGCGATTAAGATTGGGCAACCATCCACCTTCTTGCGAATATATGCAACGCTCATGCATAATCGGCCGAGTCGAATCATAGTGTCGTATCCAATTGGCAATCCCTGCATGATTCGGTCCAACACCTGATTCGTTACCTAGCGACCAAACAATGATAGACGGATGATTCTTGTCACGAACTACCATTCTGGTAGCACGGTCCATGTAGCTCTCTGCCCATGAGGGATTAGAACATAGATCATAAAAAAAACCATGATTCTCAATATTGGCTTCATCGAATACATACAAACCATACTCATCACAAAGGTCATAGAATTCTGGCGCAGCAGGATAGTGGCTGGTTCTCACAGCATTGATATTAAATTGCTTCATAGTAATCACATCAAGACGCATCTTTTCAAGCGAAAGCGTACGTCCTCTTTGATCATCATGTTCATGGCGATTGACGCCATTAATTGGAATAGCCTTGCCATTGACCAGCAGTTCGCGATGTCGTACTTCTATTCTACGAAAACCAATTTTCTGGACGACAGCATCAACCACTTCTCCTTCTGGCGAAACAAGACTTACAATAAGCTTGTAAAGGTTTGGTGATTCTGCGCTCCACGGATCAATATTAACGATTTCATGTTTACGATGCGTATAAAGACGACGAGTATCTTTGAGATTAAAGTAGGGGCCATACCCATCTTTCGCTGCAACATTCACTGAGCCATCCAAAACAGACACACCACTTGGATCATCCAAAACATATTCAAAACACCAGCCATCCCATGATCTAGCGGTTCCAACAGTCTCTGTCATACCATCATTTCTGACATGTTTGATATCACTGGTAGATTGCGCTTCAAATCCAGCAGTCAGCTCGAGATCAAGTATTCCAGTCTCCAAACCATCAGTCAACGAAGTTAATGTCTTTGTATCAGTGATATGATTTTTAGGTGTAGTATGTAGATAAACCTTTCTTACAATACCCGCATGCCACCACTGATCCTGATCCTCAAGATATGTTCCATCAGACCATTTAAAGACAATCACCACTAAACAATTAGAACCATTGCATATCTTATCAGTGATATCAAATTCAGTGGCACCGCGCGAATCCTTGCTCATACCGATCGTCATACCATTTAATAATGCAACAAAGCATGATTCGATTCCATCAAAGTGAAGTACTACTCGCCCCTGATTCCAACCAGATCTGAGTGAAAATTTGCAGCGGTATACACCAGTCGGATTATCCTCTGGAATATTGGGCGGGTATTCAGAAAATGGCATGGTGATATTCGTATAGTGAGGACGGTCATATCCCTGCATATCCCAACAGCCAGGCACCTCAACTTCATCCCAGTGAGTATCATCAAAACTGGTACTTTCAAAATCAGATGGCACCAATTCAGGTCGAGTAAAGTAACCAAACTTCCAGACACCATCAAGCGATATTTTCCATGGGCTCTCATTTTGATCACGAGCAGTTTCAATATCAGGGAAATGATCCAACGGGGTCGCAGGACATAATCTCCCTAACCCTACACACTCAGGGCTAGTACGGATGAGATGGTCCAGATTAATTGCCATAATAGTACCTATTGAGTATTGCTAGCCTACAAGATTAATCTTATTCAATTGTCAATATTACCATTTTGATGGGTTAGCGATTTTTCTAAAAAGTCTATAGGCAAATTGGAAACAACATAAATAAGACGACCTTTATACAACGCTTTCCCTGCAATGGGATTGCCAAATAAATCCAACACATCTTCTTGCAGATTTTTTGGAACAACGTAAACACCATCAGGTGTTCCTGAGATAATTGCAACTCTAGCACCTCGACCAGAAAATATATAGGCCCAAACTTTATCTCCTACGCGTATACGTTTCACAAATACCCTATCCTCTAATAACCATGCTAAATTTGAAAAGGCTGACAACATTGGATGTGGGTAACCATCGGCACCAAGCAAAACAGGGAAAGACGGGGGCCTCATCATATAGTGATAACAATGATCCGAGTACAGAAATATGCGATTAACACCTAAAGCAAGGTGACTTGCAATATAACGACTTGTCGTGTCACATAACTTGAGATTATTATCATGGGATACCCAGGGAATCGTGTTCCGATACAGTCCAGCACAATCATCTAATCCCTTAAAGTCCAATGGGACAGCACCGCCACGTGTTGGGTTCCCCTCGCTATTAATTACCGGCTTGATCGGTTCTGAAATATTATCTTTGATATATCCGGTAACACCAGAATAAGCATTTTGTATTTTGTCGTCCGGAATCAGACACAATTCGCCTGATTTATTGTATAAATGATAATCAATCATATCGCAAAATGGATATGCACCATAATCAAAAACCTGTTTAGTCCAATCATCTCTACCACCTGTCGTGTTAAATCCATACATAGAGATATTAGGATCCGCTTTTTTTAATTCTTGATATGCTATTTTTGAAAGTTTTGCATAATCTTGGGAAGGGGTCGCACCTTGGTCAAATTTATGTGTCTTCTGGTCGTAATCTTTATGCCAGAAAGCCTCTCCCCATGGTTCGTTCTGGAATTGGTACTCGTCTATACGACCTTTATAATGTGCTGTAACCGTTCTTACGTAATTTTTAAAGGATGCAATATCTCTAGGCTGGTACATTCGGTTAAAATAATCATATGAATGTTTTTTCCCACTGTAATATGAAGCCCATTCTGGCGCGCTACCTAAATACCCTAAAATTTTAATTTTGGCATCGCGGTAAGCATTAATTTTATCATCTGAAAAAGTCCATTTCCCCTTCTCTTTTTCGAGCCATCCCCATGCAGTTCCCTCCATACAAACATCGTTGAATCGTACCCAATTCATACCAGCAGCCTTCATTGTTAACAAAACTCTGGGATTGGCATAGAAATGTCCACCAAAAGGAGAGTCAGGCGCGTCTTTACCCCAATATAATGGCCTTCGAATCCGATTAAGAATAATTTCGTTATAGGGTGAAATACGCTTACCATTGCGCTCAACCCATACTTCCACTCGAAATGGCCCCAACGGAGCCGAAGCAAAAGCCCCCGCATCAAGCAGACCAGACGCCATTTTAAGATCTAGATTTTCTGACGTACTAGTTTGATTCAAATTCACGTCGGGTAGCAGTACCTCACGATCATAAACATTAACAACTTTTCCCTTGAGTATTCCCCCGTTAAAATCACCAGACACCACGTAACGAACACTAGCAGATTCGTCAATAAATTGAATATGGGTTTGTTCCAATTCACTATCAGCCAACTTCAAGGCAACTTCACAGCTTCCTGCTGATACGTACGCTTGATCATGAACACCAGAATAGGCCATAAGTGAGTCAAGAAAGAGTGTTCCCTTACCGCCGATATCCAATTGAAACCCTTTGGTTAATGGGTCAGGAATAAATGACAATTTTGCAGTTTGCCATGTACTCGATTCAGCAAGTTTTTGAGACGTACTTCCTATCCTAGCCAACCATCCACCTTGACTCTTATATTTAAACGAAACCTGAAGTTCTTGATCCGGATTGTCCGACTGAATAGGTTCAGTGTAAACCCTAATAAATGGGTCTTCACCTGACTGTATTTTCAATGAGGATACGCCACTAGGGCCAGGATTTCCGGCATCAGGAACAACACTTCCGCTACGACTTTGTCGATTCACACTCCAACCAGATTGCATGCCCAATGGGAATCGAGTATTACGGAACAAGTTTACCAAACCTTTTTGAGGCCTCTTAATTTCTTCCGATTTTTCTGAAATATATGCTTCTTTACTACTTTTAATAAGCTGTACAGAAGCAATATCTGTTATCCCTTCCTTAAGAGATATATACAATGCCATATTTGATGAATCCAGCACACTAATAAAACTTTTAGCATCTTTCAAACACACCAAAAACCGCAACTCTTGCCAGCCAATCTTACTTGGAGTATCAACTTCCCAAAATGTTTTGTAGGGAGAAGGAAGTTGTCGAACATGCAGATTCAAGGGTTTATCAGGACAACGACAAACCACTTTAAGCTCGTAATATCCTGGCACTTCAATCTTATTTCCAGAAAGTCTGAACAAAACAAGCGAATCCAGTTCCTGAACGTTAAAACGGAGAAACTCACGACCGTTTTCAGATAATTTTTCACTCGTAACTTTTGATGTGTTCCAGACTGGAAAGTCGGTTTTAATCTCATCAGGCAATGGCCCACTAAACTCTCCTTTTACATTCACACGCCGTTGGTGGCATTCAGAAGCAAAGTCAATGTCCACCACGTTTTCATCTGCAAGCAACCCACAATTCACAATCAGACACAAAACCACAGACATACCAATATAGACTTTTAACATCTTTAATATACTTTCATCAAAAGCTGATCACACAAAAACAACATGCTTACATAAAACAATTAGCTGGAAGGGTATTATTTATCAACTTTAGCGCGTACCATATGCAAAAAGCTAAAAACAGCAGCACTCAAAGCTAGAAATACACTAATCGTACATCAGAATGTTTAATTTAATGGCACAAAATCACTGTCAAAAACAGATCCTCCGGTATATCTATATGACATTACATGACCATCTATAAACAGGAAATTAGCAGACTTTTGATGGTGATTCCATGCAGCGCTGCTCCCAACAGTAACGTCCCCGTCTGAATAAGGGCCCGTTAACCACATAGCACACGTATTTCGAGTAGAATCAGATGCAAAATAGTTCTGTTCACCTACAATCACACTCCCGGATTTGATATAATCAAGTTTTCGATATGATTTTAGGGTTCCACTACTTCTTTTATAAATCAACCAGGCCCCGGACCTTTCATTAACACCTGCACTATCATTCATTGTTGATGAGTAATTGGACAGGTACATATTTCTAACCGGATAAGTCACAACCCAACATGGTGACGAATTAGGCGGCAAAGTATCAGGACAAAAAAAAGCCCCCTTTGTACTTTCAAAGCCAAGCCCATGATAGTTCGCACCATCATCCGTCAATTGTGTGTACTTGGTCGCAGAATGAGCATTCAGGTAATATTTAAGATAGTATGTATATCCGTTATGAAAACTTGACGGAGGCATCCAACCTTTATTGTCGGAAGCATACAAAGCAATCCCGGTATAAATCTGGCGCTGTTTATTAGCACAGGTAATTTTCCTCGCTGCTCCGCGAGCATTTTTCAAAGCAGGCAAGAGTATACTAACCAGAAGAGCAATGATTGATATAACCACCAGCAATTCAATCAAAGTGAATGCGGCACTTGCGCCACTATTGTTATTCAGCTTTCTCATTCGCATTTCCTTATTCGGAATCTACTAATTCCAACACACCTGATTTAAACCAGTTTTGATATTCAGTACCTAATTCCTGTACGAGGATATCATTGCAAACATATTGGGTTTGAATATCATCACGAGAGCCGCCGAGGACGTTATCAAATTCAAGCCAGTTGAGATATTGATAATACCACCATCAATTTCATAGCTATACTTCTGAAACAATTTTCAGAAAACTTTATAATAGATTCATATAAAATTTTATTATTAAATAAACTTCACTTTCTTGACCAGTATTCATATGTTTCCAAAATTGGAAATGTTTTAACATGCCCGTCACAGAATAGATAGTTAGATTTATCGCCATGTATCATCATTGTAACAGGCGCATCAATTTGCTTAACGTATCCATCCTCACGAGCAGCATTGCTACCATCTCCCAGATAGTTTGAACGGCGTGCAAAATCAAACATTTGAATTACTTCAGATGCCTTTTGGATACTGCTCAATCTCATTGAATACAATTTTCCCGAAACGTCATATGCTGCGATACCGCCAAGCCCCAAAAAGCCACCATCAGCTGCATATGCGTTCATGGCGTATGTCCGAACTACAGACGTGCTTTGGCTACCATCAGTTTTCAATGCATACCAATATGGATACAGTGGACAACGATACAAATCTGCCTTCTGCGGATAACCTATTTTTTGATCATATGAAAGATTTCTTCCATCATAATCCCCTAATGAGTCGTCCCAAGAAATTTGATAACCATTACTATCTTTGTAATATGACGGAACAATCATATCATCGTTCGCATCCGCATACATCACTCCTGCCAAACCAATTGTTCTCAAATTGTTTGAACATTTAATTGATTTAGCCGTTTTTTTCGCCTTACCCAAAGCAGGAAGCAGGATACTGATCAAAATTGAAATGATTGATATAACCACCAGTAATTCAATTAGTGTAAATGCACCACTCTTGCGATTCAGCTTTCTCATTGTGTATTTCCTTATTCGGAATCTGCTGATTCCAACACACCTGACTTAAACCAGTATTGATGTTCAGTACCTAAATCCTGCACGAGGATGTCATTGCAAATTGAGCGGGTTTGAATTTCACCTGGAGCGTCGACCACTGAGCTGATCAAATCAAATGTCGCACGGTAGAAAGGCTCCATACTGCTTGAAGCTAATTGCGGTTCAATAAATGGAACAGTAGATGTTAGACGCTGCTGAATATGTGAATTGGCAAGGAAGATCGGATTGATCATGCCATAAAGCATCACCGGGCAATCCAGTTGGCCACCGGTATGGGCTTTATCGATCTGGCGTGCATAGACTTTGGCAACTTTGTTTTGATCCATCTCAGCAAAGAGTGAAGTGGGAACTTCAAACAAGTTGAGTTTAATCCCTGCCTGGCTTGCTCCCATGACGACAGTCCGCGTAAACTCTTTATAGAAGACAATCGAGCCATCCGGCACAAACAGGGTCACTTCTTTTTCCTGTAAGTGTTTTAAAACCGCCAAACATGCTTGAGCCTTGTCTGCGGTATCGATAATACGATGACGGGGATAATCGACCGCTTCTTCATATTTGGAATCGCCAAAATAGACAACTGGACAGTGCAACTGTTCGAGCTTTTCAAAGTGCTCCACGTTGTACTGGGCAGCACTTGTCAACACGCAACGGATGTGCGGCGAGTTTTCGATCCGTGCCAACTCCTGATCGAAGTGCTTAAAGTCGTCAGTATCCTTAAAGACGGATCGCAAAGTAAAAGCATAGCCAGGCTGCAATGCCGGGGGGTATGCTAATTTGATAATCTCTTGAAAGTAGTTACATGATTCGCGGCGCATGCCCCAAAGCATGATGTAGACTTCAATCTCACCAGCCTGGGCACGCGGCTGGACGAATATGCCACGCCCATGTTCGCATCGCACCAAGCCCTCTTCCTGAAGCAGATCCATGGCACATTTAACCGTCTTGGCACTGACATTGAACTCTTGAGCCAGTTGACGGGTACCGGCCAATCGGCTTCCGGGCCTGAGATTGTCTTTTTTGATCATCTGTCTTAGCCGTGACGCGACCTGGCTGGTTTTGGACGTATTTGTCAACAATTGCATTCGTAATCCTTTTTACCCCTCCGCCCGCTGCATGCTTAATGATTCCTCACTTAGAATCACTTGTCAAGTACAACGCCACAAAAAAGTTTCTTAATGCCAAATTTGTTGAAATTTCTCATTAAATACAACTTGACGACTTGCCATGTGCTGAATACAGTTTTGGAAACACTTTGAATCAGTTGGCGATCATCCGCTAGGGAGATACACGTAATGCACATTGAAGCAAGTGATTCGGGCTTGGCACTTAGCCAAGGCAGTTTCGATCACGCCGATTCCCGCTGTTTGGCCCAAATTGAGTATTGGGATGCTAGTGGGCAGATCCAATTCACCGAAACGCACGCCGATTCCGGATGGCAGGTCGAATTCACCGGTTCGGTGAACAAAGGCAGTTGGTTGGCAACACATCCCCAACTCGGCCTTGCGATGAGCGCAACGATCACACAAACTGCCATCGGCAAATTACTCACTGTCCCATACGAACAGTTGAAGGAATCCGCATTCGCGCGGTTTAAGAGCATTCGCCTATTGCCTGGCCTGGGAGAAACATGCGAGGGAGATGGCAGCACATTGGTTCTACCTTACGAGGAGGGTGCATTATGCGACTGCCAGGATAAAACCCCCGACGAACATGTATTGCCCCTGTTCTACCCGCTCCCCTGCTATGGCAATATGGCGTTGTTCGGCATCACGTTTGGTGACGGTGATGCACTTGCTGCAATTGTTGATGGTGGAAGATTCGACTGCTCGCTGGCCATCCGGACGTGCTGGGGATCAAACAAGTCCTATGGCATTGATCCGGTCTTCAGCATTCGGGACTATGCAGACGATGAACCACTGGCGGAAAACATCAGCATCTACTACAAAGTCCTGAATGGTCAATCCGCCAACGTTGCTGGCATCGCTGCGTTTTACCGGCAGTTCAATCGCCAAGTCCGTCAATTGACAACCCTGGCTGAAAAGATCCAAACCAATGAGGCTCTGTCCTATTCAGCAAAGGCAACCTCCTTGCGATGCAGGCTCGGGGTCAAGCCGATGCCGGTGACCATTCTGGAACAGACTCCGGAAAACCAGCCGCCTGTTAACGTCTTTATGAACTTCGATGATGTCAGCAGTTTGGTTGATGAATGCGCCCGGCAGGAAATCGGCCCAACTGAATTCAACCTGGTCGGCTGGAATTTCGGCGGACACGACGGTGCATTCCCCCAACTCTTTCCTGTGGAACCAGCCTTAGGTGGACAAGCCGCATTAACCCGTTTGATTGAACAGTCTCACGCGCATGGCTATCCCCTATCACTGCATGACAACTACTTTGATGCCTATTCACTGGCCGAGAACTTTGATCCACAAACCATCAATTGCAATCACGATGGTTCGCAGACGTTGGGCGGACAATATGGAGGTGGCCAGGCTTACCAGGTTTGCCCGAAATGTGCCTACGAAAAATATGCACGAACCCTCTTGCCGAAAGTTGCAGCATTGGGGATCAAGGGTGCTTACTACACTGACGTGCTCTCCGTTGCGCAACTTTGTAAATGCTATGATTCCAATCATCCACTCTCACGACGTGGCAATGCAAAATGGTGGAAGAAAATACTTGCTGAAATCCACACCCATTTCGGCGTCAGCTATTCCGAAGGCGCACGCGATTGGGCCTTACCCGAATTGGATCGTGCCTACCTGGTCAGCCTGACCACGGAGACGGCATTCTCGTTCATTGATAAAAAGGTGCCATTGTTCCAGATGGTTTATCACGGTTACCTGATTTACAACAGCTTCCGCGGCGGCGTCAATGCATTACCCGGTGAAGAAATTTACCTGCGGAACATTGCCTATGGTGGCATGCCGATTCTCTACTACCATCACATTTTCAATCCCGCATGGTCTGCTGAGGATGGATGGGATCGCGATCTGACTTTCGAAGGTCCCGAGAAACTCAGAGATGACGTCGCCCTGATTAAACAGGTCACGGATGATGTTCAACGCTATGCATGGCTGCAAACCTGCTTCATCGAAGACTTCATTGAACATAGCCAAACGCTATCCGAAACAGTGTATTCAAACGGTGCCAGTATCTATGTCAACTATGCAGATCATGAATGTGTCACACCGGATGGCCAAACCGTGCCAGCGAAAAACTTCCTTGTCATCCCCAACACAAGCGACATGGACAATATGCCAGGCCAGAACAAGACGCTCACTGCAACGACTTAAACAAGGCTACTGTAGCCCACAAGATCACTCCGGCAACTCAACCGAATTCATCAAGCAATTCAGGTGAACTAAATACTTCTGATCACCTTCTTGACAACATATCAAAAGATAAATCAATCTACATTCTTCATTAAATAAACGATAAGGATTTGAACCATGGATCTCGCATCGATTCAAAAGTACATTGATATCAACCGAAGTAGTTTACTCGACAGTGTCATTCCGTTCTGGATGCAACACGGCGTCGACCGTGAATACGGCGGCTTCTTCAACTATCTTGGTGAAGACGGCCAGGTACTGCATACCGACAAAGTCGTCCGGCATCTTGGGCGCTTCGTCTGGCTTTATACCTTGTTTTACAACGAAATCGAAAAGCGACAGGAATGGCTCGATCTTGCTCTGCAAGGAATCGACTTCATCGAAAAATTCGGTTTCGACCGCGACGGGCGAATGTTCTATGAAGTCACCCGCGACGGTCGCCCCGTGCGCAAACGCCGCTATGTGATCACCGAGCATTACACCATCATGGCGTACACCCTGCTTTACCTGGCAACTGGCAATCCGGAATGGAAAGCCAAGGCCCGCAAACTCTATAAATGCGTGTTGATGTACTACTACAACCCGGAACTGTTGCCCCCCAAATCTTATCCGGTGCGCAAAACCAAGGCTCACAACATCCCCATGATCATTGTCTGCTCAACTCAGCAATTACGTCTGTCAGGTGATGATCCGCTCTATAAAAACACCATCGACTTCTGTCTGAATGAAGTCTACAACAACTTCCTGAACCCGGAGAAAAAAGCCTTGCTGGAAGTGGTCAATGCCGATGGCAGCTTCCTCGAAACCCCCGAAGGTCGCACCATCAATCCCGGGCATTCCATCGAATCCGCCTGGTTCACGATGGAAGAAGCGCGTCACCGCAATGACAAAAACCTGCTGCAAAAAGGCCTTCAGGCATTGGACTGGGCATTGGATTGGGGTTGGGATCACGAACATGGCGGCATCCTTTACTTCGTTAATGTCGATGGTCATCCCTGCGACCAATACGAACACGAACTCAAACTTTGGTGGCCTCAGAACGAAGCGATCTATGCCACCCTGCTTGCATATCACATGACTGGCGAAGAAAAATATTGGAACTGGTTTACCAAAATCCACGACTATGCCTACAGCCACTTCCCAGACCCCAAACATGGTGACTGGTTTAAATATCTTCGTCGTGACGGCAGCCTTTCCTCCACTGCCAAGGGAACCCGTTGGGCAGGTATGTTCCACCACGCACGCATGATGCACAACTGCGTGAAGCTACTGGAAGAAATCAAAGCCAAAGTACAATGACCATGAAAAAATACGCACAACAACTTGAGCATTTAAGATTGACCAAATCGCGCCAGACCCGCGAAAAACTGGATCAACTCGGTGTTCGCGATGAGGACGATTATGGCTGCATTCTCCCGCCTGACGATTTTAAATGGACACCGCCGATTACCGATGACAATGGCTCATTCTCCGGTGCAAGGACATGGGGTAAAAACTTCCGCTCACTGATGGAGCATCACCCGGTCTATGTCGATCCCAATGACGCACTGGCTGGGCGATGGATGTTCATGCTCTCGCGTATGCGACAGGGGTATCGCATCGAGCTATCCAACTTTGCCTTCGACTATTCGCATCTCAAACCTGATCAACTGAAATACGACATCACCTGTGGCATCGGCAAGGACGCTCACTTTGCCCCCGACTATCGCATCGGCCTTGAACTGGGTTGGAATGGCCTGCTTAAAAAAGTCCGTGATGCAAAGGTAAGATACAGCAGCGATCCGGTGGCACGTGAACTACTCGATGCAGAGGAAGATACCATACTTGGCATTCAGAATTGGATCGAACGCACTGCACACCAAGCCAACGTTCTGGCTCAACAGCAAACCGATGCATGGCAACGTGCCAACCTGACCCAGATCGCAGAGATGAATCTGAAACTTGTCGACCATGCGCCGCTGACGCTACGTGAAGTCTGTCAATGGATCGCCTGGTTTAACATGGCATCTAGAACCTACAACCGTGACGGCGCGGGCGGACAACTCGATGAACTGCTGCGTCCATACTATGAACGGGACAAGGACACCGGCATCATCGATGACGAAGATGCACAATTCTATATCGCCTGTTTGCTACTCAACGATCCACACTACTATCAACTCGGCGGCCCCGATCAGAATGGCAAAGACCAGACTTCTGCTCTGTCATTCATCATTCTGGAAGCAGCCTCAGATCTGAAAATATCCTGCAATCTGACCATTCGCGTCCATGATGGAATGGACCGCAAACTGTTTGAACGTGGCGTGGAGATTTTGCTACAAGATCGTCTAGCCTATCCACGCTTCTCCGGCGACAATGCGTTGGTCGAAGGCTTCATGAAAAACGGCTTTTCCGCCGAACTCGCCCGGCAGCGCATTGCTACCGGTTGCAACTGGATGAGCCTTCCCGGCATGGAATACACGCTTAACGATGTGGTCAAAATCAACATCGCCAAGGTGTTTGAAGTCGCCTTTAGTGAAAACATGTCACATCAGCCGTCACTGGAACAACTGGAAGAGCTCTATATCAAGCACTTTGCCAAGGCTGTGAAAACTGTGGCAGAGGGGTTGGACTTTCACCTGGAATACCAATACCTCAACGAACCGGAATTGCTGCTCAACCTTCTGTCACATGGCCCCATCGAAAAGGGACTCGACGTCTCGCATGGCGGCGCAACGTACTACAACATGGCATTGGATGGTGCGGGTCTGGCAACTGTGGCTGATTCGTTTGCAGCCATCGAGCAACGCGTTGTTCGCGAGCAATGTCTGGCCTGGAAACAATTGGCTCAATCCATTGAAGCTGATTTTGAAAATGAAGATGGCCAGCGTATTAAGCTGATGCTTAAACATTCCGAGAAGTTCGGACGAGGTGATGGACTGGGCGACAAATGGGCATTGCGTCTGACACAAATTCTGCAAGACCACGTGGCAGGCAAACAAACCCCCGGCGGCAGACGCATGATTCCCGGCTGGTTCTCATGGGCGGACACCGTGCGTTTTGGCCGAAGTGTCGGTGCGACACCTGACGGCCGTAAAGCACATTCGGCCATCGCCCATGGAGCGAATCCCAATCCCGGATTCCGTCATGATTCCGCAGCATCGTGCATGGCTCAAGCGGTGGCTGCAATCCAACCCGGCTATGGCAACACCGCGCCGTGGCAATTGGAACTGGATCTGGGCATGGCGGATCATCCTGCAGCAGTCCAAAACGTCATGGCATTGATGCAGGCCCACTTTGACCAAGGGGGCACACTCATCAATATCAACATTGTCGATTCCCAAACGTTACTCGATGCCCATGAACATCCGGAAAATCATCCCGACCTGATCGTCAGAGTCACCGGCTTCAGTGCCTACTTTACGTCTCTATCAAAGGACTTCCGGGAACTGGTGGTTAAGCGCGTTATCAAGGAGGCATGTTGAAATTATATGCGTGGCATGATCTTCGATATCAAACGCTGCTCCATAGAGGACGGGCCGGGCATCCGCACCACGGTCTTCCTTAAGGGCTGTCCGTTGCGCTGTACATGGTGCCACAATCCGGAATCTCAAAAAGGACAAAGCGAATTACTGTTCTACCTGGAAAAATGCATTGGTTGTGAGCAATGCATTCAGACCTGTACGCACGACGTGCATGTCAAAGGAGACACAGGTCATCAACTCAACCGTGCAAACTGTACTGCCTGCGGACAATGCACACAGCACTGCTACTCCGGTGCGATTGATCTGGCGGGTCGTGAAGTAACCGTCGAACAAGTCATGTATGAAGTGAACAAAGACCGTAGCTTTTACATCCGATCCAACGGCGGCATCACTCTCTCTGGCGGTGAACCACTGCTTCAACCCGCATTCACTCAGGCAATCCTGAAAAAGGCACATGAATCCGGCATTCATACCTGCCTGGATACCAGTGGCTATGCACCATGGCAATCTATCAAAGTGTTGCTCGATGACGTTGACCTGTTTTTATTCGACCTGAAAATAACTGATCCCAAGCAACACAAACAATACACAGGCGTAAACCTTGCCCCGATCCTGGACAATCTCAAACGTATTGACAAAGCGGGTAAAGCAATCTGGTTACGGTGCCCAATCATCCCGGCAATTAATGCGAACATCGAACATATCAATAAACTCTCAGAGATCGCCTTAACTCTGCGACACCTTAAAAAAATCGATCTTCTGGCATACCATCCTCTTGGGGAAGACAAACGCAAAGCCATGGGCCAAACACCCACAGAGATCGCAGACGATATTCCGCAAACAACAATCGACACCTATCGCACACTGTTACAAGATCGATTAACTCATCGAGAAATGGTTATCTCAACATAACAATATAGCTTTGCTATGTAGACAATTGGACTCATCATGCCGCCAAGTGAACAACCTATCAATGAATTGCCAACCCTAGCACAAACATCGCTATCCCTCATAGATACCGATGTTCATACCGCACTCAATCATATGGACGAACTCAAACCGTATCTGCCAGCCTATTACCGCAATCTAACCTTGGACCTTCCGGGACGTGCAGGTTTTTTGAGTCCCATTGGCGTTCAGCGTCAGGATGCGATTCCAGAAGAAGGTGGCATACCTGGCTCTTCCGTGAGCATGATGCAAAAACAGTTGCTTGATGCGTACCAAATGGATTATGCCATCCTCAATGACTCATCGATGCTGGGCATCTCGGTACATGCCGATGCCAATTACGCCGCCGTACTGGCGCGAGCGTATAACGACTACTTCGCTGAGAACTGGCTTGAGAAAGATCCCCGGATCCTGGGCTGTGTCTTGATCGCACATAACAATCCGACGGAAGCCGCCAAGGAAATCAAGCGGATTGGCGGCCATCGAAAAATCGTGCAGGTCATCATGAGTAGTGCCAGCCGAAGTCCGTTGGGTGAACGGCAGTATTGGCCCATCTATGATGCTGCTTGTGAGATGAATCTACCAGTTGCTGTACACCCGGGAGCTGAATGCTCCGGCGTCGCGAATCCCTTCACCGCCGGCTTCCCGACCAGTTACTTCGAATGGCACAACAATCTCAGCCAAAATTACATGTGCCAACTCAACAGTATGATCTGCCAAGGCGTCTTCAATCAATTCCCCAATCTGAAACTGGTCTGCATCGAAGGTGGCATCGGTTGGCTACCTCACCTGATGTGGCGAATGGACAAAAACTGGAAAGCGCTACGCTTCACTGTCCCCTGGCTTGATCGTCAGCCCAGCCAATGCATACTTGAACATGTCCGCCTGACCACCCAGCCCATCGAAGAACCTGAAAATCGGCAACACCTGCTGCAAATTCTGGAAATGGTCCATGCGGAGAAAACCGTCATGTTCTCCAGCGATTACCCGCATTGGGATGGTGACTGCCCTGTACATGGCTTGCCGCGGTTACCTGAAGCGATGAAGCAGGCAATCATGTTTGGTAACGCACAGGCATTGTACAACCTGTAAAAGTTAAAACAGTCAGACAAACTTATCCCCAGCCCATCACAATCCTGTGGAGCTGCATATGAATCCGCAATCTCGCACAAAACATATTGTCTGTCCTGTCAGTGAGATTCCTCCCGGACATCGAAAAATCGTCACCATCAACGGACGGTCAATTGGCATTTTCAACATTGATGGCCAATACCATGCCATCCGAAACGCCTGCCCACACCAACGCGCCCCACTCTGCATGGGAAAAGTCACCGGTACCAGTACATCCACAAAACCAGGAAAATATCAATGGGGAAAAGATGGCCAAATCATTCGCTGCCCCTGGCACAACTGGGAATTCGACCTGACCACGGGAAAAAGTGTATTCAACCCCAATCAAGTTCGTATCAAACATTACGATGTGACAACCGAAGCAACATCAAATCAAACAAAATCATCATGCCATGTTGAAACGAATTATTCGGAACCCGAACTGGAAAAATACGATGTTGGTATTGAGCAAATGATGGTCGTCATCCAAATTTAAGGAGGCAACTACACTAAACCCACATAAAATATATCTAAATTTATAAAAAGCCAAGTAAACATTCGCAGGATTTGCTAATAAGCACAATATTGCCAGTCACGAATACCTCCATAAATATATAGCATGCATATATTTAATATTCATCACAGTCAAAAACCCGAACAAAATCAACCTCAAAACAATCTGGCAATACCGCCGATTTTAATACCTCTACTGGCCCACAAGAATTACCAGAGCCAATTTTTTTCTCCAATCCGCCTCGATTACCCAAGTTTTTATGATAACCATGACATTCTGTAGAGACCAGAATAAATTGTTCGATCTCAGAGACAGGCGTTTTCTGAACACCAATTTTCCTGCCATCTGCATAAAATGCATACCCAGATGGCGGCCAATCCACTGCATAATGATGCCACCCATCTTCTGTTTCTTGATAAGGAAACCAAAAATGACCATTCCACTTACAGTCCTTACCATACCCTCCCCATCCATTTCCACATCCGATCAAACCATGCGTATGTTGCTTATAGTTCTCCATAATATCACATTCAACACCACCAAATCTCGGATCAGGATGAGAGCCGATACCTGGAGCCTGCAACCAGAACGCTGCATGCCACCCATCATTCTTCGGCAGTCTACAACGTATTTCGTAAAATCCGTATCGATGCATAAATTTAACTGGTTCATATGCTCCAAACGGCCAAAACCCATCACTATCTTTAGGTATATCAAATGTATTGGATCCAGTTTGAAGGTGTGGCGACAAATACTCGCCATTCTTTTCAAGAAGATGAAGTTTCAGTGAACCATCACTAACTTCAACTCCATCAGATGTAAATGTAGGCGAAGGGACTCCCCAATAGTTTAAGCGATAATTCCATTTAGTTTCATCTAGGGAATTACCATCAAATTCGTCGTGCCACACCAACTGCCACTGCTTTTCAGAAGGTACGAAACTGTCATTGTGATTCGGCACAGGATACTTGTTCATTTTAAACCCCAAATACAAAACTGAAAAAAATTTATATTACTTAATTATTGTAAGTCATAAAATCTTCACAGCAATAGAACAAAGATAAAAATACTTTAACAATTCTACATTTTATCAATTTTTACAAAGATCAAGTCCGAGGCGTCAAAATCGTTTTGTGTTTTCAATTCCTCCAAACCATTTATTTCAACAATCACTTGTACTGGAATCAATCATGCAACAACAACCGTATCCTTTGGCCATTAAGAATGTGGCATTAGAAATATTAAGCCAAGCACCACTTTATCCCATGTACAGAATCACCAGATGCACCTATCCCGCAGGATTACAAAGCATGTTTCATAGCCTGCAACGTGATTTTATAGCCTGCATTATTCTTTCTGGGAAAATCTGCTTTCAGGAACAGCAGAAAGCCCCCTTGTGGTGTACACGAGGCAGCACCCTTTCAATTCCTAATCAATGCACGTACAGATGGGCCATTAATGAAGACACAACAATTCTCCACATTCATCACAAAGGCTATGAGCTTAGAAACCATGGCATATTGTCATCGTTATTTGGCGAAATTAATCGACACCTAAAATTAACAAAAATTAAGGAAAATTATATTGATGATTTATCTCAACAGCTTGGCGACTCGAATAATTCATTAATCAAAGACTTGGATCTTTCACTAGCTTGCTTACAGGTTATGGTTCAAGCAGTAAAGAACATTCGAACTAATTGGGACAAGTATCATACCTGTCCACTGATTTCAAATTGCCTTGCATATATTGAAAGCAATTTAGACCGCAATATTAAAATAAAAGATATTGCAAAAGCTGCACATTCATCTCCCACGAAAGTTTTTCAACTATTCCAGCAGGAACTGGAGCTTTCACCATTACAATACATTACAAAACGCAAGACTCAAATAGCTCATCATTTGCTTACTTCTGGCCGGCACAATGCTACAGAGGTTGCAAAATTACTTGGCTTCAATTCTCCAAGTTACTTCAGCCGTTTTTTCAAAAAGAATTTTGGACATAAACCCTCTGACATCTTGTGAAATATCTACAATCCAAAGGTTATACCAAGCGACATAAATATTTATCTCCGCTTGACGAAGCAGGCTTCACACAAATCCATGTTTCTCCTCCCATCGCCTATGTTGATGCCAGCTGCCCACAACTTGTTGAAGGCTTTATGAAAAACACTTTCGATGCCATGGTTCAAGGCATCCGCAATCATGCCATCCATGCTGGCCTGATCAATGTTACAACTTTCGATAAAGGGATTCGAGGATTACAGCGGACCACAGAACCCGATGGCGTGTTCTGCTACACGTTCTTCAAAGCATTCGCTCAAAAGTAACCAGCCTGTCATCCTACAATAGACGAATGGGGACCCAACTCAGTAGCTTTGGGCTTGAGAGCATCACGATATCAATAAAAATACAACCACAATCCAATCCATTTCCAGTGCCAAATTCGGTGCCAAGAAAACCGTCCCAGGGCCGAAAATGGTGCCAAACGTCCGTGTGGCCAAACTCCGCAACAAGCCACCCCAGACTCCACATATCCAAGTTCAACGCAGCCGATTCGGTAGCGATGCCAATCTGCCAGTGATCAAAATCACGGTGCACCGTCTTGCTGCGTAAAACCTGATCAGAATGTACTGCTCCGCTACATGGCAACAACTTCCAAACCTGCACAATAGTCTGTCAGGCAGCAAAACATGTGCATCAATGACTATCCATGAAATCAAAGATGTTATGAATTCGGGTCGAAGAGGGAAGTGCCAATTGGTAGAAGTGTTCAAACTCCCGCTTAGCGAACCATTTGGATGAGCCGTCGGCATGAGAGACATTCACACCGGTATCGTGCACTGCCTGGATCCGTGCTTCGGTCCCAAACGTATCTGCGTACAAAACGGTGTCAGTTGGCCAATCCATCCATTTAGGCCAAGGACGTAAAGGCGTCGCATCAGCGTCTGTATCCCATACCTGAAACAAAGCCTCGCCGTCGATGAGTTCACGCGACCCATAGGTGCCACGCCCCCAGGTACTCGTCCAGTAATTCGAACCGGGGTTCGGATCGGTGGGCATCCATTCGGACTCGGCGGGACAATAAAAAACACCAGACCCTTTGACATATCCTTCATTGACTGGATAAGCCACACCGGTATAGGTGTCATACACCTTAAGCCGATAATTGGCCCCAATGCTATCCGCCACCCCCAGGGGCACCTGGTCTTTGTGATCTGTCGCAAAAGAACTTTGCATGACAAAAATCTGATGATGGTTGGATAGGCATCCGGTCCGAAACGCTGCCTTTCTCGCTGCCCCCAATGCTGGCAAAAGAATCGAAATTAACAACGACACGATTGAGATGACAACCAGCAATTCAATTAAGGTAAAACCTTTTTTGCGGTGAGTTACATTCATGACATTCAAACCAATTAGGTAAATTTAAAAGGTAAAATCGTGCAGCGTTAAAAGTTTATTTAACCTAAGTATTGACACCAAAGATTCAAATGTCAATGTTTTCTCGAATATATATGGATTATTTTTGGTTATACGAATACCTACTCTCCGCACAAAAAGTAAAATTAAATAAAATATTTAACCCTTTTACTTGAATTTATTTTACGAATCGTCTACGGTAACATGACAGTTCACATGTGGATTGCACGACTTGAATTTGGACCCTTGAGGATTAGCAGTGTCATTTATTTCAACCATTGCCAAAGAAGCCGGCGTCTCAACTGCAACAGTCTCACTGGTTGCCAATAACAAGGGGAAAATTTCCCAAGCCACGCGCAAGCGTGTGCAAAACCTCTTGGATCGCTATCAATTTCAACCCCGATCGTCCAGAGCAGTCAAATCCAAGACACCGACTCAGTCCACAGCCGCCCAATTGGGGACGATCTGCGTGATCTGTCCGCAAATCACATCGGATGATGATGACGCCCCGGCGGGTGTCTATCGCTACTGGTCACAAGCGCTGCAGCTACAAATCCTCAAAAAGGGTGGCAACTTCAGCTTCGTGACAGGTGACCTGCAAGCAAAGAACAATCCAATCTTTGAACATGGCCTTAACGATGGTCTGTTTAAAGGCATCATTCTCATGGGCGTCGAAGACGAAGATGGTTACATGAATGCGGCGCTGCGTAGCCGCGTGCCGTTGGTGATTCTTAATCGACGTTCTCTGCACGGCGAATTCAGTACCGTCGGCCAAGACAATTTCGGGGGCGGACGCCTCATCGCAAAGCACCTGATTGAACTGGGACATCAGCATATCGGTATGATTGCCCCTTCAAGTCAATCCAAAATTTCACATTACATCCAGGCTCGCCAGGCTGGCTTTGAATTCGAGCTTAAAACACATGATCTCAAGCCAAGCTTCATGCTTGAACTGGCTCCTAAAGAACATGACAAAACCATCAAAGCATTGGCAGCAAAGGTCCGGAAAAGTGAGGCAACTGCTGTCTTTCTCTCAACGGACCTCCAGGCGATTCAGTTCATCGAACAATGGGAAGCGATGGGGCTCTCCGTGCCTGACGATATTTCCGTCGCCGGCTTTGACCATGCTGATGTCCAAACCCCAGGCGGACTGAAACTGACAACCATAGCTCACGACAGTCGCGTGGTGGCTCAAAGGGCTGTGTCCATGCTTGAAGATTTGATTAACGGGCAAAGCGAGTCCATGTCCGAGGTTGTCCAGGTTTCACTGGTCACCGGTGACACGACGCGGCGGATCGACTAAACAACGACTGTGCTTGCAGCCGGGGTTCGCTGCAAGTTTGATATTCATACCACTGATGATCCCGACAACTTTACTTTGTCACGCTAACCCAGGCATTAAAACCTGGGACTGGTTTGGGTGCGCACTGATTTTCCAAGCACCGTCATGCCAGGGAATCAGTGGCAATGGATGCATTTTTTCTCCTCATTGAATAACCAAGGAACAACGCAATGCCTTCACGTCTTTACGCATTGATCATGGTTGCATTATCAGCTTTGACATTGGCAAGCCAGGTCTGCGCAGCTGAATCGATCAGTCATCGCCAGGGAGCCAGCAATGACTATGAAGACTGCTTTCTTGCCAATACGCCTTTTTACAAGATCGCCATTGAGAAAGAGACCGGCTACGTGGTGAATCTGCACTACAAGGGATGGGAACGCAATGTCCTTGGAAGCAACATGCCCGTGCTGGTCTGGGACTCTGTTGTCGAATCCGGGATCAGTGAGTTTCCCAAACTCCCCGCCCAACAGAAAATCGAAATCGACGAACCCGGCAGGCTCGTGGTCTGCTTTTCAGCTCAAGGCGATTCGCCAACCACGCAGCATCTGACGCTGGAAAAACGCTTTGAATTACGAACAGACACGCCAGTCATCAACATCAGCATTACGGCCGTCAATAACGGTCCGATGCAACGCCTGCAATACCGCACATACAACGGCCTGCAGGTCAGTGACCACGCGCAAAACCAATACACACTCTACCCGCGTCCCAATGGTGTGGTGCGCTACGATGGCAAGGAACATCCCTACCCCGGCACCCGAGACATCGCAGCGGTCAAGGACTTTACTGCCCCCTGGATCGCAACGATCAATCAAAACAAGCAAGGCATCATTTTCCTCAATGATCCATCACAGACGATGCTCTTACGCAATATCCAGTTCTATCCCAGTGTCGAAGTGACCTATCACGAAACGGGTATCAAACCCAATGAATCCTACACAACCGAGTTTTCGATTATCCCAACCCAGCAGCTTGAGCACATCGATTTTGTCTCAAAACAACTGCTCCTTGATCTGGAACATGAAGATCAAATCAGAATTAATGCCTGGGGACTGATTCAAAGCGACAACATCTCGGTGCGTATAGATTGCATCATGCAAGACGGTCGCATGGTCAAAGAGCTTGGCAAGCAACGACTGGACATTGATGCCAACAAATCGGCGTCGCTGACATTCGGTAAATTGGATGTCAAACCCGGCGCCTATGGTCTTCGCTGTACGGTCACCGATGCGGCAAGCAAAGTCATCGGAACGTTTGTTGTGCCACACAACACACGTAAATCCGACAACCCCTTTGTGGTCCAACCGCTTGAAGAATCACAAAGCGAGACGAAAAAAGTCCAGGCCATCACCGCCAAACGCTACGAACAATTCCGCCAATCGCGCAAGACCGACAACGCACTGGTGGTTCGACGATGGTCAGAAAACACCTCATACCATGTTGCCCAAGCGTTGAACCAACGCCCCAACACGAATGTGAAAATCGTCACCTTCCTTCGAGCCGGACATAACTGCATGGCCAAGGGTTTCCCGCTGGATCCAGCAGAATTCTTGAATCTCGATGCCATCTATCTGGTCGATGTCCCAGCTCATACGTTCTCCAAACTGGACCTGATGAATCTCACAGACTATGTCAACGCAGGTGGCCTGCTGGTGGTGTTTACCGGCTCGGTTTCGGGCAATTCCTATCATGGCAGTGATCTGGAAAAACTTCTGCCTGTCACGCATGATGATACGGATTCAAAGCTCAGCTTTTCGAAATCTATTTTTTCAGCAACGCCCATACCAACCTATCCGGTTGTGCTTGAATCAAAGAACAGTCCATTGTTTAGGGGGCTCGATGCCAAACTGCCTCAAAGCACGGTCTATCCCGCCAATCTCAAGTCCGGTTCTGAATTGTTACTGAGCGTGCGCAAAACCGATGAACCCAAAGCAAAGCAAAGCCAACCCATCCTCGTCTCCCGAAAAATGGGCAAGGGACATGTGTACAGCTTTGCCATCCGTCCGGATCGCCGTGATCTGATCGACCCATTGACCACCTGGCAAGGTTACCCGACATTGATCGCGCGACTCATGGAAGAGAACGCGGGACAATCCCTTTCCCCCTTCCCCCAACCCATCAAGGAAAAACCGTTACCGGTTGCTTATCTCAAGCCCGACATTCTCGAACACAACTTTAATTTCCGCACCGATGCCAGAGCCAAGGGACAGGCGTTAAACGAATGGGCCATGGGACGCGGCGATGTGTTTACATGGGGTTCCAACGTTCCCCTGCCGGTCACCATCGTCGCACAAAAGCCGATGAGCGTGCGATATGAAATGACGATCACCGGGCCCCAAGGCAAAACGATTCACACCTTCAAATCCCGCCAATTTAAAGTCGATGATCAACACAAGCTCGATGACCACTGGCAAGCCCCAGCCCTGGCGCGCGCGCCTACCAAGTCACCGGCACACTGTACAACGACTCACAACAACTCGACCAGTTCACCGAAACCCTCTACTGCGAACCGGAGTCGGATTGGCGCGACTATTACCCCATTAACTTTTCCTACCTGGGCTACGGCGGGCGTGATGCGACCACGATCGATCGTGGTGTCCAAGAAGTGAATATCCTCAAAGACATGGGCTTTAACACCATCGGCTACGGTTACTTCGCTGACGAAATCCTCAAAACGGGTTTAAACATCTCCACCGTCACTGACGTGAAAAATCTGGCATGGAACCATCAAACCGACTTCTGGGACCCAATCAATGAAAACAGATTCAAAGCCATGCTGCTTGACAACTATTCAGTGTATCACCGCCGTCCGCGTTTGGGCCTGCTCCAAACCGATGATGAAACCGCGCTGTTTCCCAAAGATGGTTTGGGCAAGATCGACAAAGCCCTGTTTCGTGAAAAATATGGCTATGACATGCCAACCGACCCTGAAGATCCCAACTGGTATTTTGCTGCAAACTTTCGTGCTCAGGGGATGGCCAATGCCATGCGCAAAGGCCGTCGACTCATTGATAAATACGCACCAATCCAAGGCATGACACGTGACCGGGCAATCTGCTTTCCGAGCGTTCATCACCATCTGCCCCATCCGACATGGGAAGCGTTCCACGAAGGCCCCGGCGCGCCGCGGTATGTCCTGGCTGAACGCTGGGCAGCATCAGAACCATCACATATCGACCATACACTGGCATGGACCTGGGCTGCAACGGATTATTCAGACAACCGCCTGGGCCTGATCCTGGGCATCATCCCACAAGCCGGACAGGAATGGAAAAGCGCCCTGGGTTTCTGGCTGGGCATCTCCCATGGCACGCAATTCCTCGAAGGCTACACGTGGGTTTCGACGCACGGTTACCTCATTGATAGCGAAGAACGTGTCCAGGTTCTGAGCAACACCCTCAACGAGATCAAACAAATCGCCCCAATGTTCCTACACGTAAACAAACAGCGATCCCGCATTGCAATGCTCTGCCCGTGGAAGACAAGCATGGCATTGGATTCAACCAATCACCGCATGCACTGGACCGAAGATTATGTCACACTTCGTGAAACATTCGGGCAGGTCGACGTGGTCTTTGCCGAGCAACTCCAAACCGCATTGCCTGACATTGACATGCTCGTAATCCCACGTGCTTCAATCTCGGTTCATTCGCAGACACAGCAGCAACTTGCCCAGTGGTCCCAAAACGGTGGCCTGCTCATTGGTGCCCCCAACGTCGCAACACGCAATGAAAAACGTCAGATATCCAACATCCTTGTAGACTCAGCCATCATGACTCGTCTGGACCTGAGTCTGCCCAATGCCGATCAGAAGGTTAAAGCGCTAGCCAAAGGTCACGTCAAACTCATTGCCCAAAGTCAGAACCCCAAGATTGTCTGCAATCTGCATATGGCTGACCCGCAATTGCCCGACCGTGTTTTAACAGCAGTCAATCTGGATCGTGCTAAGCAATCCACCACACTGAAGATGGTCTTGACCGACATCAAGTACCAGGCCATTGACATGATCACCGGCAAGTCGCTTGCCATCAAGCAAAGCGGCAATGTCCTGGAGGTCCCACTGACACTTGACGGTGCATGGGGGCGCGTGATCCTGCTTTCTGCCACTCCTCCCGCAACCGTAAAGGTCAACGCGACAGCAACATCGAAGCAACTCACATATGCCGTCGAGGTGCTGGACAAGAGTGCAAAGCGCGTGAACATGCCAATGGTCTGCAACATCACGGTCACCGATCCCAGCGGCAATGACCACTTTGAGTACGGCGGTCGACTGGTCACAGAAGCGGGTAAACTCACGCGAACCTTACCCCTGCCGATTAACGAGCAGCAGGGAACCTGGACCGTCACGGTGACAGAAGGCACATCGCAATCCAAAGCGCAAACGACATTTCAAATTAAATAACTGTCAAAGGAAGGCAACTTCATGAAATCAATCGCAGTATTACAACTGGCTCTCGTGCTGGCGTTGAGCGTTCCTGCTTCGGCTGGTCGGCCCCCAAGTGTCGACAGACTCTTCACTGATCACATGGTGCTCCAAAGTGATCAACCTGTCCCGATCTGGGGTCGAGCTCGTCCCAATGAAGAAGTGGCTGTCATTTTCGGTGAATATCGAAAGTCTACACAGGCCGATGGAAAAGGCCAGTGGCGTGCGGTCTTGGATCCGATGCCAGCCAACGATACGCCCCAGACAATGCTCATCACCGCTCTTGGACCAAATGGTGACGATTTAAAAATCAACGACATATTGGTCGGCGAAGTGTGGCTCTGCACAGGACAATCCAACCTGTATGTGCGCATGCGTGAAGGACAGGTCAATGATGCCAAACAAATCATCGCAAGCGCCAACCAGCCACAAATCCGTATGAGTTTTAACCATAAACCATGGGAAGCCATCACGCCCCAAACGGTAACGAATCATTCAGCGATCGCTTACCTCACAGCTCAGAATTTACATGACGAGTTGAAGGTGCCAGTTGGGATCATCACCATCACTGCCGGCGGTCGTGCATTGCAGACATGGTTTAATCTGGAAAAATTCAATGCTGATCCCGCCAATGCAGACATCGTGGAGCATTGGAAACATGCATCGGAGCATTCGCCCAAAGATCAGATGTATCGTCCATTTCTCAGACCAGGCGGGATGGATCAACAATTCATGCAACCCGTCTATGGCTATGGGATTCGTGGTGTGTTGTGGTACCAGGGTGAAGCAGAAGCGGCGCGTGATTGGGGCAAGCGGTATCACCGACTGTTTCCACAACTGATCAGCACGTGGCGAAAAATATGGGACAACCCGGACATGCCGTTTTACTGTGTGCAATTACCTGCCTATGGCAAACCAGCGGATGATCCAGGTGCACCAAGTGCCTGGGCCGATGTTCGTGATGCCCAGGCATTGGACCTGCCCCATACCGGTTATGCGGTGACGTACGATGGCAAGGATGTTGACCTGCACCCCAAAGAGAAAAAGTTCGTAGCCGATCGTTTGGCCAAACTGGTCCTCCAGGATTACTACTACAAGAATGTCGTAGGTGTCAGTCCAAGTATTAAAAAGGTGATTCGTGATGGATCGAACCTGAAGGTGACATTCAACCATTTACGTTCTGGTCTCAAGGCAAGCGCAAGCCAGGTCCACGGCTTTGCCATCGGCAATGATCAGGGCAAATGGATTTGGGCCGATGCCAAAATTGATGGCAAGACCGTCATCATCGACACGGCTCAAATGTCCGACGCGACCCAAATTCGCTACGCATGGGCCGACAATCCGCAGGCCAATCTGATGAGCAAAGAAGACTTACCTGTCGCGCCTTACCAAGGAAAAATCCAATGAGTGATCCCAATGGATCTAAACTGGGGATTCGTGCTTTACATCTGGATTTAAAGGGGCTGCCGCCCACTGCGGATCGGCTGATGGCCTTGCCACGCATTGCAGCACTTGGTGGCTACAACGCGATATTGGTCGAATGGGAAGATGCTTTCCCATGGACTTGTGATTCACGTTTTCAATCACCGACTGCTTACAGTCGTCAGACGGTTCGTGACTTTGCACAGGCTGCTTCGGATCAGGGCATCAAGATCATCCCATTGGTGCAATGTCTGGGACATATGGAAACGCCGCTGCGGTATCACAAACACCTGCGTGAAATACCGGATCGACCAGAAGTCCTAAATGTCACTGCCAACGGCGCCCAGCAACTTGTCCAGAACATGATGACCGACGTGCTGGATGTGTTACCTGATGTGCGTTATTTCCATCTTGGCGGAGATGAAGCACGAAGCTTTGGCGCGCATCCGGACACCGCTGCAGCCATCAAACAGTCAAGCAAAGAGCAAGTTTATCTGCAGCATATCAAGCCGTTATGCCATACACTCTCCGAACGGGGCATTCGGCCGATTCTTTGGCATGACATGATGTGTCATTGGTCAGATGAATGCTTAAAAGAACTGGCATCCATGGCTGATTTGTGCGCTTGGCATTACCACGGCGATCCGGCTGTGGCAGGCTTATGTACACTCGACATCCTAAAGCATTTTGATGACGCAGGAATCAAACTCTGGTTAGCAACTGCATACAAAGGGGCGGACGGGGCAGATGCGGATTTACCCAATCCTGAAAAACGCATGGCGAATACCAAGTCATGGATGAAGCTTGCTCAACAAATTCCCTTCGTTGGCGGCATGGCAACAGGTTGGAGTCGCCATGCCACACCGGGCATGCAAAACGAACCAATGAATGCAGCGTTGGATGTGATGCTGGCGGTAGGTTGGACTTTACGTGATGGCCAGGTTCCGCCATTGTCAAAATGTATCGAAGCGCTGGATACCATCGGTGAGCGAAAGCTGTTTACCAACTGCCAGCAAGTCATGGCCAAACTCACAGACAGCCGCAGAGCAGCCTGGCATATGGTGGTCCAAATTCATCAGCAGTTGGTGATGGAGTCAGTTTGTCCTGAAAAGCAGGGATCGCGCATCCTGCCAACCATCGCCGGCTATCTGGATAACTACATCCAGGATGTCCAACGCGACGGCCAGAACATGCATCATGTCTTTGATGGCGTGATCGAAGCCTGCTGGATTGATGAATATCTGCAAGTGCGAATGCAATCACTCGAACAAGCGCGTAAGGACCTCAATGAGCATTTGAGGAAACATCTGCAATGACCAAACAAAAGCCCAGAATCATTCTCATTACAGATCCTGACTGTGAAGATGCATTGAAATGGCTTGATCGGCATGACTGGTGTCGGGGGGTGATTGTCCCACTTGATACGTCGGCTGAAGGTCTTGAATCGCTGATCAACCGACCTTGGGAAATCATCTGTCAGATGCCCGGCCATCCACAGACATTGGCCTTTCAATATGAATATCTGAAAAAACCTTTGCCGGACATCAAAACGTTATTACATCGAGCATACGAAACACTGGGCGATCGCATGCACTGGTTGGGACTCGTCGAAGAAGACTCCAGTGGCGTGGCTTTCCCTCAGGCACTGTTACGTGAAAAACCCACGACGCACGCCCAGGCCTATGCCATGCTCAAGCAACGTTTGCATGAAGGATTGGAACCCGCATCTGAATTGCCTGAAATACAGCTAAGTGCAACAGTAGGCTTTGCCATGAATCTGCATGCGCATGCCGCCACGGGCGTATCACATTTGACGCTGGAACGAACCAATGATGATGTCGATGATTTACAGACCGGGATTGCGTTTTGTCGTGGTGCAGCCAAGCAATATCAGGTGCCAACATGGGGGATTGATTTTTCATTGTGGTGGGGTGCGATTGTCGGGCCCGGCTATCTCGTTCAGAAGTTGCCAGCTTCATATCATCGGCGCAACCTCTTTATTGCTGCATTCTCCGGCGCCCAGGCATTAATCATGGAAGGGATGGCACGCGGTAAAGACTGCGTGAACCCGGACAATCCACCAGCTATCGCAAAAGCCGTTGAGCAAGTCGGTACGTTCTTTGGTCACTTTGATCCGGGCAAGGTTCAAACGCCTGTCGCTGTGATGCTCCCCGAAGATCATGGCTGGATGACACGCCCTTATTGGCAGGGAACACGCACGATGTGTTCCTATGCCCATGTCCCCTGCCGACCAGGTGATCGTGGGATCGACGGCTTCTTTGGCACCGCCTTTCCTGGAAGTCCCTGTGCCATGGACCCATTCCCATTTGGCAGTTACCAAAGCAATGATCCACCCGCAACGCCGTTTGGTCTTTCATGCATTGGCCCGGACTTTGTCCCGACACCTGCTGATATTTTTGATGCGGCCCCCTACATTCCTTTTGGCCGATTTCATGATCGAGCACAAGCAAAAACAACATTCACAGAACAGAACATTGATCCCGCCCCCTATCGTCCGATGGCCACGTCGCGATGGGGAGACATCTTCGATGTGCTGACAACCGATGTCACGTTGGATCTGATAAACGAGTATCCCGTACTTGTGCTATTGGGTGCCATCGAATTGACAGATGAACTGAACACAAAATTTCTTCGCTATGTTCATGCGGGTGGCAAGTTGGTTTTGTCAGCTGGTGTTGCCACGCCACAACACAGCCAACTCATCGGTATGGACCTTGAGCCGGAATTGCGAATGGGTCGAGCCTGGTCGTGGGACGGGCAACCGCATGTGCATGAGCCTTTCCGGTATCTTCCAGCAAAGTTGCATCCGCAAACACTGTGTATTGCAAAGACCAATTGTGGTCAACCCCTTGTGGCCTGTCATTCCATCGGCCAAGGTCAGGCTTGGACGACGACCGTCCCATGGTTCCAGGGTGTTCATACCGACCATCTTGATTTATGCGTGCGGTTGTGGGATCACGTGATCAGTCAGGTCCAACCCGTGCATGTGGAAGGTTTGCCGGTGCAGTGGGTCACCGCGGTCGTTGATGATGCGATGCATGTCCTGGTGGTCAATCACGACCCGACACCCTGGCAAGGTTGCGTGACTGTCAACCGTGATCTGAGTACCGCAATAAGTCTAATGGACAATCAATCACTGAAGATTGAAAACAACCAAATCTCATTGAGCATCCCTGCATACGATCTGGCAATCATCAAGGCTCAATGATGCAAACATGCCAGAGGACATGGATTGGATCAAACGTCCATCTTCACAGCAGAGGGTTTTCAGTTTGATCCTTGATCGTCCTAAAATGGAATCACTGAAAAAAAGTCAAGTCCAGGCGGTCATTCATACCTGCCATACTTATCCAGCAATTCAATGATCCATTGATAGGTCTGCCAACTGACATCCGGCGGGACGGAGTGGTCGGAATGATAAGCGTAACCATGGGTGGCCATACCAGCTGCAAGTTTGCTGCGGACTTCTTCTTCCACTTCGTCTCTGTCATTGCGACTGGCGACGGTCATGTCGATGTTGCCAAAAAAGGACAGACGATCACCATAGCGTGGTGCCAGATCGCGTACGTCCATGTAGGCCTTGGCTTCCATGGGTTGCAGACAGTCATAGCCATTTTCGACAAAGCTATCCAGTAGCGGCCTGACATCACCATCGGTGTGATAGATCAGTTTAAGCCCTTTTTCATGGGCAAAACGTACTAATCGTTGATGGTCGGCCTGGATCAACTGGCGATACATCGCTGGAGAAAAAAACGGCCCACTGTTGTAACCGACATCCCCAAACAGCCACATGGCATCGGCACGCGAACCTTTGTCCAGAAGGATCTGCCACTCGTTGATAATTAGGTCGGTATACGTTGCGGACATGTCGATAACCCAATCGGCATCTTCGGCCATGGCCATCAAGAGCACCTCGTCGCCAACGAGTTGTCGCATGGCTTCGAAGGATTCAATCCCGCATATAGCGCAGAACTTTTCCTGGCGATCCTGCTCACGCCATGTTTCAAGCGTCTTGTCCAGATTCCCTGCGATACTCGGTTGAGCCTTAAGCAGAGCAGGCTTGTACACGTCTCGCCAACGCTGGGCACCATCACAATCAAAGGCGATGTGTTCGGGCGTACCCCATTTATCTTTCCACACGCGCTGAACCTGCCCCATACTGTCCTTGATCACACGTGTCTTTTCGTCTTCTTCAAGCACTTGCTCCTGGCCGGGAAACGGTCGGGGCCAGACAAAGACAACTTGCGCCACATCACTGCCCAACGCCTGTAACGCAGCATCGGCATCACCGACGAAACCCTCCATGTTCCAACGGGCAAGGGTTTCAGGCCAATAGCCATCGTGACGCGGTATGCGATCGTGATCCTTGCGTTCAAGCATACGCGTCATGCGCTGTCGGCTGGTGAGTTGGGTAACAGATGATGTGGAACTGGTCATGAATTTCCCTTAAAAACAGCGTTTATTCGCCCCATCGCGCGGTGACGGGACGATGTATATGTTCACGACGTAATTGTGAAAAAGCCGATGCGCTGGTGAGAACCTGCTCCGGTCGTTGACGGCTGCGAACCAGAAAATCAGCTTCCGGCGGATAACAGGCAGGCGGAATATAGTCCGGATCAGACGCGTCACTGCCATGCGGCAACAACTCATCGGCTAATCGCGAGATCGGCGCGTTGGTCGGTAAAGCTGCACTTTGATACCGTAAATCCATCGACCAGCGCACGCCATCGGTCTTGTTCTCAAAACTCACATGCGGCGTGCGATTGTGCAACAGCAACGCCCCACCCTTGGGCACCGGGCAACACACAGGCTTGTGTTCGGTTGGCAAGTTCTCTTCATCAATCACAAGGTAACCGGCGTCGGCATCTTTGTGGTGTGGTAACACCTTGCCTTGATGTGCACGCGGAATTACCCAAAGACAACCGTTGTCCGCATCCGTATCCACCAACGGGATCCAGATCGTCAACACCAGCCCGTTATCACAGAACGGCTCAAAGTAACCCGAGTCCTGATGCCAAGGCACCGCACCGTAGTTGTAATGTGGAATCTTGGGACGCAGACGGTATACACTCGAAGCAATAATCTCCGGCCCGGTGAATGCTTCAACCGTATCCAGCAGATTCGTATTACAAATCAGATTGAAAAACGCAGGACCACTCAATGAGCCATTCCAAATGGCACGGGCAACCTTGTCGCTGTGACGACTGATGCAAGCAAGGCGATGAGCAAAATCCTGCGTCTCATACAACTCCGGCAGTTTGCCCTGAGCGTAAAGCTCACGAGCCTGTTGATCCACTTGCTCCTGAATCTCCGCGATGACTGGATTCAAGTCAGTCGGGTCAAAAAGATTCTCAAGCACCAGGTAGCCTTCATCTAAAAAGGCCTGCTTCTGATCGGACGAAATGGTCAAACGAGCGGGTGACTTCTGCATGTTTCATGCCCTCTGGCTAGTGGTTAAAATTGACTTCTTACATGAGGTATAGACAATTATTCACTGATAAAAAGAAATAACAATTGGATAGAATGGTAAATAAGTGGTCAATATTGAAACCTTACCTGCCAATGCAATGTGCAAGATGCAACTTGACACCCCACCAGAGATCGCCTTTGCCGCCGTTGCAACCCATGGTCAATCCAGCAGACGAGACAGCTATGCTCTGCCGAATCTCTGGGCCATTCATCTTTATCTTGCACCAGCACAATTCACGGTGATGGGACAAAGCTACAGCTTACAGCCAGGCGACGTGAGTCTAACGCCCCAAGGACAGCGTTCGACCTATGACTGGCCTGATACCTGCCGTTTGTTATGTGCTCATTTTCAATTCCCGCAACGCGACTGTAGCGACGACTACCCCATGCCCATCGTCATCTCGGTACGTGATGATCTTGGCCGATGGCGTGACCAGATGGAGACGATCGTAGCCGCCGGACAGACGACGAAAGCATCTGCAATTCTTTGGACATTGTTATGGGAATTACATGACCGTGGTGCTCGGGATAACCCTTTAACTGATCCACTCCTTGAACGTGCCATGCAATGGATCGAATTACACTTGGACCGACAGTTTCACATGACCGAGTTGGCAAAGGCAATAAACATCTCGCAGGCCTATTTGGGGCGATTGTTTCGCAAGTATCATGCGTGTTCGATCATCTCCTACGTACAGACGCGTCGCGCCCAACGAGCTCGCCACCTACTCGAACACACCACCCAGCCAGCGAAGGTCATTGCATCACAAATTGGCCTTCCGGACCTGCAAAGACTCAACAAACTTCTGCGTCAAGTCTATGGCCACGGACCTCGATGGTTCAGATGAAACGACCAGCCTCACAGCGATAGCGATGTTGAATTCAGTGTCAGAAAACCACCTTTTAGCTGAAAATGGCTTTAAACTGGAAGTGCACAAGGGAATGGATTTCTTCTTTAGTTTAGGTGAAGGTTGCTGATTGCTACTCGATTCGATGGTTGTGTTTACGTCACGAGCGGATTGAGCAAGCCATTAACACAGCAATCAGCTGAGCCGTCACGTTGCTGATCATCGCAGTGTCCGTCGTGGCGGCGTTCCTTGAAATCCATCCGTCCCAGGATGGTAATGGGCGTCTTTCCCGCATCCTGACCACCTTACTGCTGATGAAACTGGGTATGCCTATGTACGCCACAGCTCGATGGAAAGCGTCATCAGCGATTGGCCATTGTGTAACTCATGCGGCAACGGAATTGGAGTGCTGCTGTGGCTGCCAAGCGTTTTGTGGTGCATCCCAACACGATCCGCAAATGGATCAGGGCTATCGATGGACGAGAAAATGCCCAATCACTTCTGCCTCAGATATCCTGGAACCGCATGGATGATGCAGTTCGTTGGACTGTGCATGAATTACGACAGTTGTGTCCCGAGCCTGAAATGGGCACTCGAACCATTGCTCTGCAAATGGTTCGCTCGGGCATTCAAATCAGTCGGAGATCTGTCCAGCGCATCCTGCGCGAATCTAAACCGAAAAAGCTCAGAAAAACCAGTATGTGTTGGCCCAAATTGAATCCAGCAAAAGGCGTTGAGCCTTATCATCTGCTTACACCTTCGGTCCCCAATCAAACTTGGTACACGGACATTATGACATTCCGCGTGCTTTGGACCACTTATTCGGCAGTCGCCATTCTTGACGGAGCAAGCAGAAAGCTACTGTGTCTTCGTGCATACCGCAACAACGCATTAACCAATACCAGGCTTGGTACAACACCGCGCGTCCACACCAGGCACTCAATGGCCTGACGCCCGAAGAAGCCTAGTACGCAGTTCTACCTGCGGAACCGATTCCGATCAGGTCTGTTGATTGTCCTTCCTGCACTCCCCACGTCCGAGTTCAACGCAGCCGATTCGGTAGCGATGCTAATCTACCGGTGATCAAAATCACTGTGCACCGTCTTGCTGCGTAAGAACCCGATCAAAATCCACATATCCACTGAACAAAGCAATCCAATGTGAATACTGCTGCATGCGCATTACGTGTTTATTGAACGGAATTAAGCGTAATCAGGCGCTTCAAAGGTGACGAAAACGTGTCAAACCAGCGCAACAATCTGCTGTGCCGCTACAAACTACTTCTAAATACCTATTACGGAATCCGACTTAGTAGGTATACCCACTCAAGTGCTGGTCGACGATGCCCTCGACGCACGACACGTAGAGTAAGCGGTGAGCCGTCGCTAGTAAGTGTGATATCCCGTGTTTCCCAAGAGTCAGTCTCGATAATTAATGATGCCAAGGTATCATCGTTCTCCTGAACAAGTATTTGGCCTTCCCCATAACAAGAGATCCGGATGATCTTGTTACCAATCTGAGAGGGAGTCAGTGAATATTCAAAAAATGTTTCAGCTTCTCGATAACATCGCTGGTCAGTCATTCGTGCAAAGCTACCATGCGTGTGCTTTCGGAGATTGTGTGATTCACCGGGATAGCCCGTAAAAATGTAATCCTCCAGTTTGTCTAACTGTTCTCGCTCAAGCCCAGGCAGCAATCGCCGGACAGTGCGTTCAAGGTGAAAAGCCCAACGCAATTCCTTGGTGAACCTTTCTATGCGCAGCGGGGTGTCGCATAGCCAGTCTGATCCATATTTCACAGCTAAAGCCTGGCCACATTCACATAAAGTATCGCAAGTAGAATAAAAGGGTGATTCAGGAAGTTTTTTTTCTATAGTCTTAATATATTCCAATATGGTAGTTGCAAGTAACAAATAAACTTGTGCAAAATCGCATAATTTTTCCAGCCCCGAGTTCAGTAACAGATCATTAGGAGCTAAAACTTGAACTTGCTCCTTGATTTGGCGTAATTTCATAAGCGCTGTGCTACGTTCTTCGATTATGTCCTTTCGTGTCGGTGTGATATCCTGATCCAAAATTGCCCATTCCAGGTCACAGTGATGCAGGCTGTGGTTTGGACGAAACAGATAGAACAGCATAAACCGTTGCGCATATTCAAGTCCACCAAATGGTACTTGAAAAGTCAGATTGCCGTTGACGTAATTTATATGGAGAGATAAATCTAGAAGCTTCAGTAATAATTCAGCGAGTAAGCGCGGTTGCTCGCTGATATCAGAGAGCCTGTTTTCCAGAAAGCTGGCAGCATCAAGACGTGAATCATGACAGAGAGCGATAAACAGTTCTACATTATGGCGATTCGGACCAATCATCGCACTCCGTCCATTTCGATCAATTCTCGCTACGACGGTCTTGATCCCCAGTGATCGCACCTTATCAAGACGTTCACGAAAGTATTCAGGTGTGACAACGGGGAACTCTAAGCTACCGCCATAAAATTCACCACTGATACTGAATTCTGCTCTGGTCTGTCTTGCAGGAAATTGTTCCAATTCGGGATTTACCGGCAGGAAGGGGTTCCAGTCGAAAGGATCAGTCTTGAGCATGACCTGAACGTCGGTAGGCATCTGCTTAATGATACGACGCGTGATCGCATAATCTTCAGCGTTTGGAGAAAAAGGGCGAATGACCAGTGTTTTACCATATTCAGTACATACGCCGTAAACTGTACGAATCAACCAATCAAGGCACTGTTCGGCCAACCAATCATTGTCGAAACGAGTGAAAACAGAATACGAAACTTCTGTCAATGTTAAGACAATCGTGTCAACTTCAGGAACAGCTTTAAAGAATTGTGCGTACTTGTCTTTTACAAAATCAGTGAGTATGGGATGCGCCAAGTTTATATCGCCACGCGATGTTGCTAATTCAGGATAGACTTCCAATATATTGGAAGGAACCCACAATTCGTGAGACCATACGGACGTCTCACCATTACGCGATTTGATTTTTCCAAATAGCTGACGCATCGATTCAACAACATCGGAACGATGCTCTTTATAATTATTGAGTTTACTGAGTACCGAGTATTGCACCCAATCGTCAATGCCTCCATTGGAGGGCATTCCATGACGTTTTTCTGTGGATTCGTGACACAGCTCCAATCCATTATAATCCAAATGATCAAGCTGGCGGACCATTTCTGTCACGTAATAGTGATCATACATAAACGCGTGATTAATCGACAATAAAATTCTCATAAAAGCTTGACTCAAAAACACTCTCACACAAACAGGATATTCAGTCACAAAAAATCTAAATAATGCTATGCAATGCAATGCAATGCAAGAGAAATAGGCACTGACTCAACAACCTCAAATCATTGCTGAGGAAATGTAATATTATAGTTCACCATGGGCCTTTGCTTATAAAATTGAATATCAAGGTTTGGTGTTATGGTTTGTAATTGTTGTAGATTAGCTGCGGTGTTTAAAGTAAGTGTAGAAGAGCCACTTGGGGGAAGTCCAATTTTTGCATCAGACATGTCTATATTACAAGTGTTAGAAAAATAAATATAGCCATCAGGTGCAGTTGTTTGTGTCAAATTACTTGAAAAATAAACTTCCTTACTGATATTATTTTTGACAGTTACATTATCAAATAAGATTGAAACAGGATCTGATCCGGTTTGAGTTAAATAGCTGAAGTTAAAATTAATTCCAGATCCGTCATTGCCTTCAACTAGACTATTTCGAATGATAATGTTGGACAAGAGGCATGATACATCATTCGGCGTAAAGTCGATACCTGACTTGGGTGATGCCCCAACAGTGTTACTGAATGTGCAATTTTCAATCGTTAGATTGTCAACACTAACAATGCCAATGCCTTGGCGATAATGACTTTCACAAACAACATCACGTATTAAAACATTTGAGCTAAAGCCAGGAAAACCAATGTAGTGTGGGTAGCCAGAACGACGCCAGGAACCTGACCCGATATAAATACCATCGCCACCACTTTCTTTGAGTGTTAGACCTTCAACGGTCACATTATCGCTTCCAAGGATTGTCAAGGTATGTCGCCATTTAGCATATGGTGTTTGGTAAGAACCAGTTGCATACTCTGATCGGCGCATCTGAAAGGTCGCGCCATAACCTTTTAAATGAACATTTCTACAATCACGCATGGTAAACAAAGCGTCAGCAACGCCTGTAAATGAACCTTGGCGTGAAATGATGACGACGCCATTTTCAAATACGATTTGAAGATCACTACGTAAAAATATTGGGTCGACATGCCAATCCGAACTCATTTTGGGGACAACAAGAACAGCAACGCCTGAGTCAATGGCATCTTGAAGATACGTCGTTGCGTTGGCTGAATCAAAACCCCACCATGCAGCGCTTGCGATACCCCGCTGTCCATTATTAACTTCCGTGACAGCTGTAAGATTTGCTTGGGTAATCGTAGGGTCTCTAAGAAAATCATGAACCGACATGTCCGCAACAGCTTGTCCCATGCAGTTGTTATGAGAAAATAAAAGTATAAAATATACGATTAATAACATTATATTTAATTTCACAATTAGATCCATTACAGTAGCTGTAAATATACGGCGGAAAACAACATGACAATTGAGGCGATATATATTCGTTTATCAAAAGTCTGTACTAAATATCACTTATTCAAAGTCATAATATTTTGAATTAATGCCGCACAAAAGTAGATGCCCGAATAGACATTGGGTTACTTTTGTAAAATTGTATATCAAGGTTTGCTGTAAGGCTTTGCATTTGTTGAAGGCTGCTAACAGTTTCTAAAACAATTGCAGTTGAGCCATCAGGGGGCAGGCCAATTTTTGCCTTAGTCATGTCAATTTTACAGCTGTTTGAAAAGTATATATAACCATCAGGAGCTGTTGTCCGTGTTAAATTACTTGAAAAGTAAACGTCAACACTGCCATTATTAATAGAGGTTACATTGTCAATTAATATTGAAACGGGAGGTGACTGACCTTGTAACATAAAATTAAAATCAAACATCAACCCCACTCTACCATTGCTTTCTATCAAGCAGTTTCTAACGAGAATATTTGATAGTGGCGATGTTGAAGTGTTGGGTTCAAAGTCAATTCCTGATCGGGGATCTGCACCTTGCGTATTACGTATGATCGTATTTTCGACAATTAATTTGTCAACACTGACAACACTAATACCTTGTCGGCAATGACTTTCACAGACAACATCTCGAATGTGGATGTTTGTGCTAAGTTCTGGAAAGGAACTATAGTCGTTTGAATCATCAGGCCGTTTCCATCTACCTGAACCAATATATATACCATCTCCACCACTTTCATTAAGTAGCAAACCTTCAACGGTCACATTATCGCTACCTAGAATTGTTATGTTGTGACGCCATTCAGAATGATTGGCTTGATACTCAACAGAAGCATAGTCAACCCGATGCATCTGAAAAGTTGCACCGTATCCACTTAAATGTACATTCTCGCAATTACGAATGGTAAACAAAGCATCAGCAACGCCTTGAAACGAACCTTTACGAGCTTTGATAACGACATCTTTAGCAAAAACCAATTGAAGATCACTGCGCAAATACAGTGGTTCTACAATCCAATCAGTAGCCATCTTGGGGACAACCAAAACAGCAACGCCAGAATCTATGGCATCTTGAAGTATCGACGTTGCGTTATCAGCATCAAATCCCCACCATGCGGCACTAGCGATATTCCTTTGCCCATTAGATACCTCTGATACTGCTAATGCATTGACTTGACTAATCGTTGAGTCTTCAAGGAAATCATGAACAGATTGATTTACAACAATCTGCCCCATACAGTCATTTACTACAATAATTTGCATGATGGCAATAACAACCATCAGAATACTCAATGGGACCGCCTTCACACTAAACTCCTATTTTATAAACAATAAACGTTTAAGTACATATTTTAAAAGTATAAATCACACAGTAAACCACAGTATTTTCCGTATAACACATACATAAGCAATATACTCATTAGGCAAAGAAAATATAATCTAACACATCGGAGTCTAATCACCGTATGGTATATTTTATAGCATTCCAACCAACAACAGAAAACAACAGACACCGTAAGCATTAAATGAACCGCAAACACTATTCATTTAAATTTTAAAATATTGCTATTAACATTTTGTAGATAAAATAATTTTCTCACGGCATTCACAAGTTAAGAGCATCAAAAATGAACGTTATTTTTTACTTTTAATCAGCCAAAAAATTGTTTTTACTGGCCTGGTCTAATCTATTTCCTCATGTAAATTCGCGATCAAGAATCATCCGTGATTAACATAAAAATTTATAATTATTCACCATCATCACCCAGACATTGTGTGACACATCAAAAACATTTTAATAACATAAACCACTAATCAATTATATACTCTTATTTATTTGTGCGAGTCAGACAATGTTGGGTTACTTCTATTAAATTGCACATCAACACTGGTCATCTCCTGCATCGTTTTCAGATTTTCTGGCTTATCTAACACTAAAACTGTTTTAGCACTAGGCGGCATGCCAATACTCACATCTTTCATATCAAAATTGCACGTATCAGAAAAGTAAATATAACCTTCAGGCGCAGTGTCTAGAGTCAATTTGCTCGATAAATAGACTTCTGCACGTTTATTGTTTTTTACTGTTACGCCGTCAAAGACGATCGAAACAGGAGCCGAGTAATTTTTCTTCAAGTGACGTGTATCAAAAAGTATCCCAGCCCCGCTATTATTTTCAATCAAGCTGTTTTTAATCAAAATATTTGCTAGACGTGCAGTGGGATTATTGGGTTCAAAATCGATACCAGCCTGTGGATTTACACCGTCAGAATTACGAAGAACCGTATTTTCAATTAACAGATTATCAACACTTATAATACTAATACCTTGGCGATAACTTTTATTACAAACTACGTCGCGTATCTGAATGTTTGAACTATATAATGATGCGCCTTTTTTGATTTTTGGATAACCGGCACGCCGCCACTTACCCGATCCTATATAAATACCATCTCCACCGCTCTCCTGGAAGGTCAGCCCTTGTACAGTCACATTATCACAACCAAAAATCGCCAATGTATGTCGCCATTCAGAGCGTTTTATCTGGTAAACTTCAGAAGTATAATCCGTTCGATGCATCTGAAACGTTGCTCCGTATCCACTTAAATGAACGTTTTTGCATCCACGCATTGTAAACAAACAGTCCGCCACGCCACGAAATGATTCTTTACGTGCCATGATGACCACGCCATCAGCAAAGACAATTTTCAGATCACTGCGTAAAAATATCGGATCAACAATCCAATCTGATTTCATTTTAGGGACAACAAGAACTGCCACCCCAGAATCGATGGCTTTCTGGAGAATACTTGTTGAATTTTTGGGATTAAAACCCCACCAAGCTGCGCTGGCAATATTACGATTACCCTTATTAGTCTGCGAAACTGCTTCTGGGTTTGGAGCGTAAATCGATGGGTCTTTGAGAAATTCAGAAACCGCCTCATCTATCATTGGTTTACCAACGCAATTGTTTTGATAAACCAACAGGCTGGCAGGTACGATTAACAATAATAGGTTTAGAACGGACAATTTTATATAAAATAACATTACATAATTTCCATATAGAATAGCGTTGGTCATTTTTGACGAAATGACTGATTTGTAAACAGTAATAAAACTAAAAATTATGGGAGCCAGAGCAAAGTATCTTCATCTTTGTCTTTAATAGGATTGTCACCATGCCGTATAACATGGCCATCTAAGAATAAGACATTTAAACGATCGTTATGACGATATTCCAGAGTATTTTCTGGCTGATCTGGTCGTATATATGCATTAATACCGACTCCCCACTCAGAAAACCACAAGGCTTTAGAGGGTTGTGTATATTCAGCAAATTTCCTGAAATTATAGCCGGTAAAATATCGACCGCCTGTGCCGGTATTACCCGCATAACTGGTATAGCGATCACTTCCCCTATCCACTGAAGCCCAGTCATTATCAGATGGGCAAAATAAAATCTGCCAAGAGGTTTTACTCGTCCTGCCAGTGAGTAATGCTGTAGAGGTATACTCTGGCACATTAAGCAAATCTCTAAAATCCTTATTCCGCCACCAATGATCAGCAGCATATGAATTAGTCTTATAACTAGCAGAACCCCAGATAAATGGAAGTATATCCTTATAAGTCATGTAGTATTGCGATCCACCGAGTCCGAACTGCCTTAAATGATTCGAACATTGTAGCGCACGCGCGGATTTACGAGCGGCGGATAAACCAGGCAATAGGATTGCAATCAATATTGAAATAATACTGATTACGACCAGCAACTCAATCAAAGTGAATCCGTTTATATTTTTAGATATGACCATTGATATCTCCAATTTTAACACTCTTGCCACGCAAGCCCTAGTCTTGTGCGTCTGAACAACTAAACATGCAGGAAACGCTTTACTGCTCATTCCTGCAATAGATAATTAATATCCTCAGGAGACAAACAAATCAACTAAATATTTAACAAAACAATTACTAAACATTTAAAGAGCAAAATTGTATCCTAACACCGCATTAACATTCACTAACTCACCAGACATTCAGGGTTAATTCGCAAATCTTGCAGTCAGAGGATTCGATCGCATTAACGGTTTACATAACCACTCGTATCGTAAGCGCGCATTTCAGTTTTAATACAAGCGCCAAAGTGCGAAAAACGATTGTTTGGATCAACTAAACGCCAAAGGTATTCAACTGCCAGCACCCCACTACTTTCGATATCAAAATAAACCGAGCAAGGCTTACGCCCCTTCTTGTCGGTATACCCCATATCGTCAAATCCAACCACGGATAAATCCTCGGGAACAGACACCCCCATCGACTCCAGCAGATTCAACACCTCAATGGCGATGCCGTCATTGGTAGTAAATACTGCCGTAACCCCCTGTTTAAGCAATGACTTGATAGATTTTATTTTACTGGCCTTTGTCGCAGTACGATCATAAAGTTCCGTCGGGAACACACTGGCGTCTAGTAATCGAGCCCGATCTCGAAAACCTTGCTCGCGCAGCTTGTTCCAGAAATAGGTTCGCTCTGGTTCAAGGAACCCCAACTGTTGATGTCCCAAGTTGATCAAGTATTCAGCCACTTGACTCCCCCCCAGGTAATCATCCCGACAGACAAAGCTATACTGGTAATGCTCGGGAATTCGCCCGAGTACCACCATCGGGATATTTCGCTTTGCCAGCCAATCAATGTATCCGTCAGACTGGGTCGGTGATGAAAGCAACACCCCGTCAACATGACCATCATCAATTGACTCCTGGAGCAGCATGTTGTTTTCGACCTTTGGAATACCAGCAAAGAAACTGATTTGATCCCCACTCGCTGCAATAGCCCGTCGAATGCTGTTGATCCGACGGCGTTGAATCGGATATTTTAAAACATCATCGTTCTGAGAATGAGGGACCACTAATGCTGCACACCGAGATCGTGATGCAGCCTTGGGACGCCCTACCGTCCGATGCGTATATCCCAGTTCGCTAATTGCTCGTTCTATCCGTTTTCGTGTTTCAAGCCGGAGACTTGCACGGTTATTAAGCATTGATGAGACAGTGCTTGGAGACACATTAGCATGCTTTGCAACATCACGAAGCGTAGGCATTTTAAAGGATCCTTTCAATTACAATCACCAAGAAAGTCCTGATCTGAGAATTATTGCTATTCTATTACAAAACATTTAACAAACATTTTAATGCAATTCACAAACAAAACAATACGCTTAACGCAACAACCCAAAATCTCAGAACAGATTGAAGCCCCCTCTCAAACCAATCCAGGATTTATGTGTAAAAGTCCTGATCGTAGACACATTTTGAAAGGCAGATCACCTTCGAATTCAACCGGTCTTGCACTGTAACCCCATATAAAAAAGGCCCGGCCTTTCCAAAGAAAAGTGCCGAGCCATTCCGGGGGCAGTGTTATTGCATCCAATGTATCCGTCCTACCTGCCCATGTAAGCAACCAGTACCCTCATCCCTTGAAGGCAGAATCCGGCAACGCATTGACCGCCCCATTGACGTCGAGCAAGGCGGGATCGGTGTAGAAGTTGGTGGTCAGTTCGATCCGTCTGTGCTGCATGGCAGCTTGGACCACGCGGGGATGTACACAGGCAACGGCCAAGTGGGTGCCGAAGGTGGGCGAAGGGCGTGGATGTCGACGACTCGGCTACGCGTCGGTTTGGGAGATTCCCGCCGCTTGGCAGTCAGCATCGAAGACGCGGAGCGGTTGCCCTCGGCATTGTTGCTGATGGCAACAGCCACTAGATTGGCACAATGCCGGTTCAAGTGCAAAGCATGGACGGATGCGGCAACCATGGAAGCCCATGTGACTGTGACGGGCCTGTGGCTCGATGTGGAAGGTAAAAGCGTCCAGCCGGCGGAGTTCCGCAAAGCCATTCCTACGTGGGAAGCCCAAACGTGTCAGCGTGCAACGCTCTGAATACTCGCCAGAGCAGAGACTGGCCTTTGCGCAACTGATGCGGCAACGAAATTGGAATGCTGCGGTGGCAGCCAAGCGTTTCGTGGTGCACTCCAACACGATTCGTAAATGGACCAGAGCAATCGATGGGCAAGAAAAAATCCTAGTCGCTTCTACCGCAGGTGTCCTGGAATCGCATGGACGATATGGTTCGTTGGACTGTGCATGAACTGCACCAGTTGTGCCCTGAACCTGAAATGGGCATGAAAACCATCGCCATGCAAATGGTTCGCTCAGGCATTCAAATCAGTCGATAGATATGTCCAACACATCCTACGCGAAACCAATCCACAAAAGACCCAGAAAAACCAGGAAGCGTGGGCCCAAATTGAATCCAGCAAAAGGTGTTGCGCCTTACTATCCGCTGACGCCTTCAGCATCCAATCAAAACCTGGCACATGGACATCATGACATTCCGAGTCTCTGGACCACCCACTTCGCCGTTGCCGTGCTGGATGCGCAACACGACGGCTACTATGTCTGTGTGCTTATCGCCGTCAGGCACTTAACTCGCAACAGATGGTTCAATTGGTGACGGACACGACCAAGAAACATGGCGTACACGCCAATCTGATTACAGACCACGACGTTCAATTTCGCTACAAGTTCAAGGTGGGCTTAAAGTCGCTAGGCATCAAGCATGTGCGAGGCCAAGTCCGCACAATGCTGCGTGACTACAGCTTCTTACGGATAGTTAACAGCAAACAAACGCTTCCATGTATCGATTCCCGCACTGCCATCGAGCGTGATATCCACTTCTTCAATGGCAAGTGTCCTTACGTGAAAATCTGCAAAACAAGCATTAAGGGTTTGACCATGCACAGGCCCAACGACCTGATTCGCACCGTTATAAAGCGACCTGTAATCCGGACACACGCCCGTACCAAAGTCATTTGTCAATTCCCGCTCAATCAAGCCAACCTTGGATGAAGGACTTAAAAACTGCTCTGGCAATAGTGGACCAACGACTTCATTCTGATTCGCACGCGTTTTACTTCCTGCAACGCCCCACATACCATTCCATGGTTTACCATTACCCGCTGTCGAACGAACCGTCGAGATCATGTTGTAGGAATTGATCGGAGCTGTGGACCCCGGACTGGAAGTATAAGCATCATGAGCTTGACAGCGTAATTGAGAAAAAGTGTGCTGCGAGCCTTTATAGCCTCCCTTGATATAGTCCTTCTCTGTCATCATCACATACCAATGGTAACTATCGATTGGATCATAAGCCGGCCAGGGCCAATAGTGAAAATCATTAATATAGGTCCCCACCGCGGTCCCCAACTGGCGTAATGTGGTCGCGCACTTGATCCTTTGAGCAGCCTGTCTTGCATTGGCCAATGCCGGTAACAAAATAGCTATTAACAACACGACGATCGAGATCACCACCAACAACTCGATAAGTGTAAATCCAGAACGAATATCCAACCTCGTCTTTGAATGCTTTAGGCGCCCGTCAGTCGACAACATGGCTTACTCCAATTCATAAATTACGTCCTTGTGCTTCAAATCACACGGCATCAAGATCAACCGTTACTTCATGGCTAATTATTCAACTTCCGTAAAGGCAAGTATTCGGCATGCTTCTTCACTTCATCTTGCCCCAAAGCTCTTTTGTAGATAGCGATTTCATCAAAGAGCAACCGGAACGACCCAACACCCATTTTCCCATACCCAACAATAAGCGACCGGGGCTTTTTATATTCAAAATATTTTCCTGAATATGCTGCCTCGCCAGCCAGCTTCCCATCAACATAGACTTTCATAATCTTGCCGTCCCACGTACAAACGAGATGCATCCAGACGTCCTTTTCAAGGGGAACCTGGTTGCCGTGCGCAATCATTTGCGGAACCTGAACACCTGTCCCTAAAACAAAGTAAACACATCCTCTTTTGTCAATAAGAATTCGCCAGCCTTCTCTATAACCACGATTACCAATAATCGTTCCATTAACAACACCTTTGCTTCCTTTTATACTCCCATAACCCTTCCATTTAAGGTATGCCTCGACAGAAAACATGCCGTCTTGGGGCTCAAAGCTGTTCGCTTGAATATAGCTGTCATCAAACATCATCGACTTTGTGGACGCCCATCGCCCCTTCTCCTCTATCCCGCCTTTGTTGACTGCGCCCTTACCTGCGGAACTATCTGACTTGGCAATATTTTCAACACTGTCTGATTCACCGCCCTCAAAATCATAGTAAACCACAAGGTCCTTATCGGATAATATTTTTTCTTTGAAAGCATTCCACCCCTCAACACTTTCGCCAAAACAAACCTGCGAAACTATGAACAGGCAAAACACAATCACAGACAACATCACCATATTTTTATTATTGAACGACATTCAACATGCTCCAAACTCTAATTATTTTACAAGCATTAATTGACCAGCAAGATCTACCCGCCAGCTGTGCGTTCTTGTAGGGCACCACATCACCCACTGCTTACGACCTGACTGGCGTACAGTTACATTAAACGGGATCACCATATCTTGCGCAGGCTTAATGCCCAGCGAATCAAAAGGGATCTTCCATTCACAGCTCCACGATTCCATCCCGTTTACAGAAGCACGGTATACGACCCCTTCGGCCGCTTTTTCCACCAAATCAGTTGGCGTCCCTGCTTCGTCACTACTTTCAAACTCACCCTTTGGGTAACCCCTTAGTATTAAAATACAAAATGTTTTTTTCACATTCACACCAAATGCAAGTTCTACCGCATCAGACCGCCCCCACTGAGCGCTGGTATCAAACGTCTTTTTCGGATCAATCATGCTTTTGACCGCAACATATAAACTGCTGTCATCATGCCTGATTCGAACGGTACTGGACAAAGGAGTTGTTTTGCCGACCCCCATCTTATTGACAACAAAATGATCATTGGGATTTTCACCCCAAGTCTCCTTGAATCGATCATCATGCCACTCGTTTTCAGAAATTTCCCCGTCAATCTTTATTGTCCCATTTGCGAACACTGCGTTAACCACCGGATGACTCTCAGCATCTCTTTTTTGCCAATCATCCGGTTTGGGACTCACTTGATTTACCACGGGCCATGTCGCTCTCAAGGCGCTTTTGTAAAGGCCGATTTTGCCCGTAGGAAGTTTTTTAAACGAACTGTATTGCACTGAATCTTCGGGCAGATTAAAGCTTATTAAGCTATTCGTTCTGCCGACTTCCAACGTTTTAATGGCAGACCAGTCGTTACTAGAGATCTCAAAGCACTTCTTCAATCGATTTATTTCCCCGCCATCACCCTGTCGCCAATTAATAAACATACCTCCCAGAGATATATTGTTTGTTACCACGCCATGCTCGGGATATTCGGGGGTTTCTTCAAGCACATTGACAAGTTCGGGATATTTCGTACTCCATGGCTTTGTTTTGTAGGGAAAACGCCTTAACTTTTCAGCCAATTGGTGCTGGGGGGTATAACGGTAACCAAGAATCAGAGCACATTGAGTACAACCAGCGAAAAGATTATTTTTTATTTTGATTGACCGTCCACCATAAAGGGCAATCGCATTTCTCATTCGGCTGAAAATATTGCCATAGATAGAAATACCGCTTGCGGCATCGTCAAGATGGACCCCCAGGCCATACGAAGCGATCGGCCCATAGATATCGTGAATATAGTTGAAGTGAATCTCATTGCCGTATGAAGCCCAGTCTCGACCTGTATATATCGCTCCCACTTCAGTGGTTTGGCGCGCGACACTGTGAATCTCGTTATATTCAAATCGGTGATCATTCCCACGAAATAAATAGGCCGTATGTGGCAAATCATTCAGCAGGCAATGCGTGATTTTTGCCCCCACCCCATTGACTCCAATCCCTGGCCGATAGGTTCTCTCCCACAACCCGATTCGATAGATATGTGTATTATCAACCGTGTGATTGCATGGCGTCAGCGTTTGGCGATTTCCTCCCACGATGCTGACGCCGCCAGCCGACAAATCGTGTATATCGCAACCCCTTATGAAATGATTTTCCCCGCCAGTGATCTTCACGCCGATGTTACCCAGATTGCGTAAAATACATTTTTCAATTCCAACATCACTCCCCTTGTCGATTATAATTCCCGCACTTCTGGCATTTTCAATAGTTATCCCATGAAAAGTAATGTATGAAGCCTTATGAACCTCAATCAACGGTTCGCTCATCAGCGGAACCTGAGCATCACCATCACGTATTTCTTCTGGCGGCCAAAAATAGATTTTCCCGTTTTCACGGTCTACTCTGAACTCACCGGGTTCATCAAGCTCGCTCAGGGCATTGGCAATGGTATAAGTACTGCGGGCACCGTCATGATTGGGATTATCTTTTTTATACCCATAATGATGATATGGAGGAAATAACTCGATCAAACCTGTTTTCGGATCAATGCTTTTGACTTGCTGATTATCATCCGCGTACGTAACTGCAAAGTATCCACGGCACCAGAGCTCCTTTTCCTGCGCCCACTTTTGCGCACGCTCTTGATTGACATAGAATTGCCCCAACGTATTAGCGGGCTGGCCGCGAAACGTAATCATTTTCCCTTCAATATATGGAATATTACGAATATAATCCCCCCAGCCCTGATTGGGCCAACTGGCCAATCTCATGGCCTGCCCCTTAAACGACAACCACAGGCCATTGGGATTTATTTGCTGACGACGATGATCATCCGTCCAATTGCAATAGGGATTAAAGTCCGGCACATCGCTGATTCCCGCTTCAACAAGATCTTCAACAAGCACTTTTTCCCTGGCCAACTCAGGCATTACTTTCAAAACGGACTTGTCTATAACGGACTTCCAATTCCCGAGCACAATGCCACCATTCAACGATACATCAGTGACATTTCCACTGGCGCTACGGTAAACAATCGGTTTGCCCGGCTCTCCCGAATCCTCCTTTTGCAATACAAATGTTTGCGTTCGACGGTAAACGCCCTTTTCGATCAGCACGGTCACGCCACCATCAGGCAAGCCGGTCTTTCTCCTGAGCTGTCGTATTGCGTCCCTGGCTCCTTCAAGCGTTCGTAATGGCGTTTCTTTTTTGCCATCATTAAAATCATGACCGGAAATGGAGACATAAATAGACTCACCTGCGCGACTGATTGATGGACATAGAAATCCTGTAACGAACAGTAGAAAAAATACAGCACACATACGGCCTGTATATTTTTCACTTCTATCATCCAAACAGCTATCAGACAAAGTACAAATCCTTTATTCTGTATAAAGTCCATGTTACTAACATACAAAGTAATAATGCATGATATTCACCAGACACTCTGCCTATTGATACAAAAAACCAAGCGTTCATTGAAATCGAAAAGTCCGATGCACACCAACAACTTCCACACTGGTCTTTAACCGCCTGCGATTAAACTGGGCTCGACCATCAAAGTGGTCCGGGGTGCACTACGGTGGTTGATCCGCCACAGGATTTGTTCAGCCGCTTTGATTCCTATGTCGTGCGCCATCACATCGATTTCCGCAGGCCGTGGATAAAGATTGGACACAACACGTTGTTCGTTGTTGCAGGACACCACTTCCAGATCGACACCCGGTCGAATCCCACGCTTGAGCAGATGCTGATAAACGGCAGTGACAATGGTGTCCGAATCGACCATCAATCCTGTCGGCCGGACTTTCATATCAAGCATCTGGTCGATGACCTGGGCGAGTTTGTCGTGATTGACCTGGTGAACTTGATCGGTCATTTCCATGATCTGGTCATCCATCAACAATGTTGCTTTGCAGTCATGCTCCTCAAGGAATTGGCCAAAGGCTTTACCACGCTCAAGCATCGCCCCATTATTTCTGCCGATATAGACGCAGTGCCGATGTTGTTTCTGGAGAAGGTATTGGCCGGCAAGACGCGCCACGGTGACATGGTTGACGAGAATTTGATCAAACCATTGGCTGGGCGTGTCGTTGGTTCCCATCACTTTGACGCAGGGATATTCCCACGCCGCTTTGACGACACTATCCGAATGCGAATCCAACCCTAGCAGGATCATGCCATCAAAACTGTATTTGGAAACCGTATTCAAAAAGCGATCGGCCTTGGCGACGCCGATCAGGATCAGCGTCAAGCCTTTTTTCTGTAACGATTCTTCAATGCCTGCCATCACATCCGTATAGACCGAGTTACTGAGCAATGAGCGATGCCGCTTGAGCATGCACAGTGCGATGCGGTTGGTTCGGCGTACGCGGCCCTGTGGCAATGACTCGGGACTCTGCTTTTTGAAAGGATACCCCAACTCCAGCATTACACTTCGAACGCGTTGAGCCGTCTTCACCGAGACACTGGGCTTTTCATTGACCACCAAAGATACCGTGGCCAAGGACACCCCGGCCTTTTCAGCGACATGTTTGATGGAAACTTCTTTTGCCAAAACACCATTCCTCTTTCGTCGAAGCCCCGGTTCATTGCCCAATCATAGAAGACTCGAATCGCAAGTCAATATTTTTTAAATTTTAAATTACTAAAATTATTTTACAATTACTTTAAAATTTGTATCTTACAAAATATTTGATTTTTAAAATTTACTTTATACAATCCACCACAGACTCGTTTCGAACACGGATTACCTTCATGCCCAACCCCGCTTCAACATCTTTGCCAATCACAAACGACGCAAAAAAAGCGAACGCGGGCACCCTCAGCCAGCGTCAACTCATCTGCATGAACTTTTCCAAGCACAGGCTGGCGGTGATTTGTCTGTATGTGCTGGGACTGATGTATCTGCTAGCAATCTTTGCTGAGTTCTTTGCACCGTACACGCCCAATCACAAGATTCTGACCGATGCCTATGCCCCGCCGCAGCCGATCCTTTGGAACTGGCGGGAGGGTTTGCATACGCATCTGCTGCACCGGCAACTGGATCCGATGACGTTGGCCCGTACATACAGCATCGAGCCGGATGCAACGGTGCCACTTGGCTTTTTTGTAACCGGCCAGCCCTACAAGCTCTGCGGACTCATTCCGATGCAGCGACACTTCTTTGGTGTCGATCAACAAGCCTTTGCCAAACACGATCCCGATGCAACGCTGGTGCCCACTTTTTTCCTGCTGGGATCGGACAAATACGGGCAGGACATTCTCACTCGGATTCTCTATGGTGCGCGTGTGTCGCTGTCTGTGGGCTTGGTGTCGATTGTGATGACGTTTATTCTGGGTGTCACCATCGGGGGTATTTCCGGGTACATGGGCGGTTGGATGGACACGGCGATTCAGCGATTGATCGAGATGATCAACGCGTTCCCCAAGCTGCCTCTGTGGCTGGCTGCGGGAGCGGCATTGCCCCAGGATTGGCCGCCGCTGAATGTGTATTTTGCGATCACGGTCGCATTGAGTTTGTTGGGCTGGACGGGGTTGGCGCGCGTGGTGCGTGGTAAATTCTTGAGCCTGCGTGAAGAAGACTACGCGGTAGCGGCAAGGTTGATGGGGGCAGGTCATTGCCGAATTATTTTCCGTCACCTGTTGCCGGGCTTTACCAGTCACATCATCATCGCGCTGACGATGAGTATTCCCGCGATGATTCTGGGCGAGACCACATTAAGTTTTCTGGGACTGGGGCTCAGGCCGCCGTTGGTGAGTTGGGGCGTGATGCTTCAGGATTGCCTGAGCATGGAAGTGGTGGCCAACTACCCCTGGTTGATGTTACCTGCTGTGTTCATCGTGCTGGTGGTGTTGAGCTTCAACTTTGCGGGCGATGGTTTGCGTGATGCGGCTGATCCCTACAGTTCACGATGACGAGGTGTGACTTGAATGAAACGATGACACAACTGCCCCAAGACAATGCCACGAATCAGGAAACCAGCCCGGTGCTATCGGTACGCGACCTGCAAGTCCACTTCAAGACGCATGAAGGTTTGATCCGCGCGGTCAATGGTGTGAGTTTCGACGTGCCACGCGGTAGCATCGTCGGACTGGTTGGCGAATCGGGTTGCGGTAAAAGTGTGACGGCCTATTCGATTCTGCGTCTGATTCAAAAGCCAGGTTTCATTGCTGGCGGGAAAATTCTGTTTCACCCGCAGGAGCAATCATCGTTTGACATCTGCCAACTCAGCGAAAAATCACGTCAACTTTTTGAAATGCGTGGCGGACTGGCAAGCATGATTTTTCAGGAACCGATGACTGCTTTGTCGCCGGTTCACACGGTGGGCAATCAGATCACCGAAGCGATCATGCTCCATAAAGATGTCACGTATCAACAAGCTCGACAAATGGCCATCGACATGTTGAGTAAAGTCGGCATTCCCGGCCCCCAACGACGCATTGATCAATACACGTTTGAACTTTCCGGGGGGATGCGTCAACGGGTGATGATTGCCATGGCACTGGTCTGCCGACCGCAACTGCTCATTGCAGACGAACCGACGACGGCGTTGGACGTCACCATTCAGGCCCAAATCATGCGGCTGATCAAAGACCTTCAAGCCGAGATGGGCACCAGTACCATTCTGATCACACATGACCTGGGCGTCGTCGGGCAGATGTGCGATCACGTGGTGGTCATGTATCTTGGCCGTGTCGTCGAATCAGGTCCGGTGCGCCAGATCATTCATCACCCGCGCCATCCGTATACGCAGGGTTTGTTGGCATCACTACCGAGCCTTGCCATGGAACACGCGCAATTGCCATCGATTGCCGGCAGTGTCCCGAACCTGACCGACATCCCGCGGGGCTGCCCGTTTCACCCGCGATGTCCTCATGCCAAAGAAGGTGCCTGCGATGTCGGCAAGCCCCCTGAATTGGTGACGTTGCTCAACGGCCAATGTGCAGCATGCGTCCGAGTAAACGAGATTGAACATGAGTGACCAAACCGCACAACCCATTTTGTCCGTGCACGATCTATGCAAGCATTTTCCGATCTATTCGCAGGGATTGCTCAAGCGTCAGACCGGCAATGTCAAGGCGGTCGACCACGTGAGCTTTGATTTGACGCAGGGCAAAACGCTGGGCATCGTCGGCGAGTCAGGCTGTGGCAAAACCACCACGGGACGCGCGATCCTGCGAGCCATCAACCCAACCAGCGGGCAGGTCCACTTCCGACACGACGGCCAAATGGTCGACCTGGCCGGATTGTCCAACAAGCAACTCAAACCCCTGCGTCGACAGATGCAGATGATTTTTCAGGATCCCTTTGCGTCGCTTAACCCGCGCATGACCGTCGGCGCCCTGGTTCGCGAACCCCTGGACATCTACCACATCGGCACGATGAAACAGCGCACCGAAAAGGTCAAACAAATACTCGCCCGTGTCGGCATTCGTCCGGAATACAGCACGCGTTACCCGCATGCTTTTTCCGGTGGACAACGGCAGCGCATCGTTATCGCCCGGGCCTTGATTCTCCAACCGGCGTTGATCATTGCTGATGAAGCCGTTTCCGCGCTGGATGTCTCGGTACAGGCACAGGTGATCAACCTGTTGGCCGAACTCAAGGAAGAGCTGAACCTGACAATGATTTTCATCGCTCACGATTTAAGCGTTGTCAAGCACATCTGCGATGAAGTGGCGGTCATGTATGCCGGTCGTATCGTGGAAAAAGCACCAACGCAACAACTCTTTGCGGCACCGCATCATCCCTACACACAGACCCTTCTCAGCGCCGTCCCCAATCCTGATCCGGATGTGCCGATGAATTTGGGCGTCACTGGCGAAGTGGCGGACGTGGGCAACCTTCCCAATGGCTGTGCATTTCACCCACGTTGCGAACACTGTGAAGCGATCTGCAAACAGACTATCCCGGCGCAACGGCATACCGACAACCAACGACTCATTGCCTGTCATCTCAAACCAACCCTTGACGAGCAATCGCACAGGGAACATGAAAACGAAACTGCAAACGGAATTCAAGTGATCAATCAACCATGAAAAAGTCCATTCACATTCTGATTCGCAGCCTCGTCGTCGCAGCCGGATGCCTGTTGATTTTGATCGGTGCAGCCCAATTCCTGGCGCCTTCCCTATCCCGGACGCCGCAAAAAATCGATATCAATCAACGCCAGACTGCCGACGCCATGCGTGATCCACAGATTGATCTGGATCACCCGTTGGTGCTGTATAAACAGGTGGATTACGCGCAAGGCAAGCTCGCAACATGGTTCCCAAAAGGCGAATCTTCCCTACTCAAGAAGCTGGTCGAGCAAAGTAAACTTCCACCGGTCGAGCATCGCGTCGGCCCGGAACCGGCGGTCTTCAAATCCATTGACGACACAGGACAATACGGCGGATCGTGGCTGCGCGTCGCAACGTCGACAAGCCAGATTGACGGATTCCTGAACTACACCATTCGCGGTTCGGCACTGGTACGCTATTCGCCCAATGGTTACCCCATCGTCCCGGGGTTGGCAAAATCCTATGACGTCAACGATGACAACACGGTCTTCACCTTTCACCTGCGAAAAGGCGTCCGCTGGTCCGACGGCCAACCGTTCACGGCTGACGATATCCTTTTCTGGTGGCAATACTGGGCTCAATGGGAAGATTCACAAACCCACGACAAAATCGGTTACATCCCCGAAACCATGAAAGTCAAAGGCCTCGTCGGTGATGTGCGAAAAATCGATGATTACACGATTCAATACAGCTTCCCAAAAACCAATGCCATCTTTCTGGAATACATGGCCTCGGCAAGAGGTGTGCTCTACACCGCGCTGCCTGCCCATTACCTGAAGCAGTATCATCCCGCTTTTGCCGACCGACTGTTCCTTGAGCAGATTAAAGCCCAACATCAACTGGCAACGGACAAAGCGGTGTTCGACTGGGCTGCGAATCTCAACAATCCCCTGCGTCCCTCGCTGGCACCGTGGATCATGCGAACCCAACGCAGCAACGGCCCCTACACCCTGGTGCGCAATCCCTATTACTGGGCTGTCGACGAACAAGGCAATCAACTGCCATACCTGGATCGGGTTGTTTTCCAGATCAAAAATGCCGGTGTGGAGAACTTGGCATTGAGCAATGGCGAAGTGACTTTTCAAAAAGCCAAATTTGCGGATTACACGCTGCTGATGTCTCAGCGTGACAAAGGTCAATACGATGTACTGCACTGGTATCCTTCGCGTCGCAGCGATCTGACTGTTTACCCCAACATCAATCGCAAGATCGATCCCGGCGATCCACACACGCAATGGAAGCACGAGATTCTCAATGACGTTCGTTTTCGCAAAGCCCTTTCACTGGCCATCCGACGGCAACGAATCATTGATGCCGAGTGGGCAGGCGTAGGGCATCCATCGCAAATCGAGCCGGGCCCCGCATCGGTGTATCACAACCCCGAGCTGGCCGAGAGCTTCATTGCATATGACCCGACGCAAGCCGATCGACTGCTCGACGACATGGGCTTGACTCAACGGGATCACGAAGGCTACCGCACTTTTGCCAACGGGGATCGGATGACTTTCATCATGATCACCGGCTCAAGCCAGTCCACCACCCGTGCCTGTCAATTCATTCTCGAAGACTGGCAGAAGGTGGGCGTTCGTGCGTTACTCTCAGAAAAACCGGGACGTTTGTACCAGATCGAAAAATTCGGTCGGACCGCGGACCTGCTTGTGGGCAGTGACAATTCCTCACACAACCCATTGACGGGAGGCATCTTTTTCCCGGACAATCGCCACTGTTCCTATGCCAGTGCGTTCGGTGCCTGGTATCACGATGGCGGGATGCTGGGCCAGGCCGATGACAAACTGGCACCGCCACCTGACCATCCGCTGCGTCGAATCATGCAGTTGTTTGACAAGGCTAGCACCATTGCCAACCCTGTCGAGCGAAGTAATGTTTTCAAGCCAGCCCTGGATCTCTTTGCCCAAAATGTCTATGCGATTTCCATCGCCACGCCGCCGCCTGCGGTTTATGTGCGCAAGACTGATCTGAAAAATGCACCACCGATGGCCATCGCCAGTTTCATTGACTATCGCACGCCCAACAATGCCGTGCCGGAAATGTGGTACCTGCAACAAACCAATCAGAACGAAGCGGACCGTGCTGCCATCATCGACGAGATCGATCATGTCACGCTCGACAAAATCGACCTTGCGCAAAGTGTTGCTTCCGTGACACCCGCCGGCCATTGGCTGCACCGACTCATTAAGGGTTGCGCCCTGTTGATCGGACTTGGCCTGCTCGTGCTTGTGGGGATTCGCCACCCCTTTGTCATTCGCCGACTGCTGATCATGATTCCCACTTTGGCGATCATCTCCGTCATTGTTTTTATCATGATTCAATTACCGCCGGGTGACTACCTGGAAACGCGAATCAGCCAACTTCAAGACAGCGGCCAGAGTGTCTCTCACCAGGAAATCGCCCAACTTCGCCAACGCTTTCACCTGGACGATCCCCCAATCATTCGCTACTTCAAATGGATGGGACTGACTTATTTCAGTACGTTCAGCGACGCGGACAAAGGACTGCTCCAAGGCAACCTGGGTCTTTCCATGTCGGAGAACAAACCCGTCAACGACATCGTAGGCGACCGCATTCTCCTGACCATCCTCATCTCGATCGGCACCATTTTTCTCACATGGGCCTTGGCTTTACCCATCGGCATCTATTCTGCCGTCAAGCAATATTCCATCGGCGACTACCTGCTGACCCTCCTGGGTTTCATCGGCATGTGCGTCCCGCAATTCCTTCTGGCACTGGTCACCATCTACCTGGCTGGACGCTACCTTAACATCCATGTCAGCGGCCTGTTCTCCGTCGAGTATGCCCTGGCTCCTCACTGGACATGGGGCAAAGTCGTCGACCTGCTCAAACACATCTGGGTGCCCATCCTCGTCCTGGGCGTCGGCGGTACCGCGGGCATGATCCGCATCATGCGTGCCAACCTGCTTGATGAATTGAAAAAGCCCTACGTCACCACCGCGCGCGCCAAAGGCCTGGGGCCCATCAAACTTCTGGTAAAATATCCCGTCCGAATCGCGATGAATCCCTTTATTTCAGGCATCGGCAGCATCTTCCCGCACCTGATCTCCGGCGGAGCAATCGTGGCCATGGTCTTGAGCCTGCCCACCGTCGGCCCGATGATGATCCAGGCTGTGATGATCGAAGACACCCAGTTGGCCGGCTCCATGCTCATGGTCCTGAGCCTGCTGGCTGTGGCTGGTGTCCTCGTCAGTGACCTGCTACTCATCGCGGTCGATCCAAGAATCCGCATCGGAGGCAAAGGCTAAAACCCATGACAAACCCTCTCGAAAACCTGTGGCCACCGCCCCAACATGTCACCCTCGGCAACCGTTTTCAAACGCCGGATGTCATTCAATGGGAACAACTCCCCAACATACCGTCCTGCCATGACGATGACATGCTTTTTGACATACACAAAAAAAACACAGTCTCACCCATGACCGCATCATGGCACATTGTCCCGGGCAGTACGAAACCTCAGGGATACGAATTAAGCATTCACCCTCAGGCCATCCGCATCACAGCCAATGATTCAATCGGCCTATCCTACGCGATGCAAACCTTACATCAGCTCCTGGCACACTTTCAAAAGTGGGGACACTGGGCTCATGTCGAAATCGCCGACCATCCCAACTACACCCAGCGCAGCGTCATGCTCGATCTTGGACGCAGCACGTTTAACATGCCCACCCTCAAACGGGTCGTGCGTTTGTTACATCGCCTCAAACTCAACCAACTGCATCTGCACCTGTACGACGATGAACTCTGTGGCCTGCGATTCGAAAACCTTCCCTTCGGCAGTGAAAATCCTTTTGCCCTGTCTCTCCACGAGCTGTCCCAATTGATCCAGTATGCACAGGCCCATCATGTCCAGATTGCGCCCGAACTCGAAGGCTGGGGCCATGTCGGTTCACTGACGTATCACCGTCCGGATCTGGACGGCGGATCGGGCATGTACAACGGTTCGTCGTTTCTGATCGGTTCGAAAATGTTTGCGTTGATGCATCAACTGGTGCAACAGGTCGCTGCCATCCTCCCACGCCAAGCCGTCATTCACATGGGCCTCGACGAAGCACGCTGGTATCCCGATCCGAACCTGCCAGACACATTCGGCCCATCGGACATGATCGAGAAATACCATCAGATGCTTAAGGAAATCGGGCAGACGCAAGACAAACAATTCACGATGCGCCTCTGGGCGGATCATGCAGGACATCATGTTCCTGATCACCTGCTGGATCAGGTGATTGTCGAACCCTGGCAATACTGGGCCAACCGCAAGACGGACATCGAGGAGAAGGTTCACGGTTATAGTCATACGCCGCGTTGCCGATGGATGGCTGGCGCGGGAACGAGCCTGGCCCAACATCGCGGGTCCTATCTTGCCACGCGTCACTGGTGTCAAACTGCGATTGACAGCCCCAACGTCCAAGGCATCAACATGACACTCTGGGGAACAAACGACCTGGAAAGTCGGTTTGTCAGCCTGTTTGCAGGTGCCGGTTTTTCATGGAATGCCCATCCGACTTTGCCATGGGCCGACACGGATGACAGCGAGGATTTTGATCGCCACCTGTTCCCGATCCTACACGAATGGCGTGGCCTGTATCCTGATGTGCATCCTCAACAACTCATAGCAGATCGGGGGCCACTGGTTCATCAAGGTCTCTACCTGTACGGTCCACAACATGGCCAACCCGTCGCCCCGACCGTCCTGCGAGCCCAAACCACCAGCGGTCATGATTTTCTGGCGGAAGGTCAAAATGCAACACTCGAATCATAAGGCGGCAGCGCATTAACCGCCCCATTGACGTCCAGCAAAGCAGGATCGGTATAGAAGTTAGTGGTGAGTTCGATCCGGCTATGCCGCATGGCGGCTTGAGCGACGCGGGGATGGACACCGGCTACGGCCAGGTGGGTGCCAAAGGTGGTGCGGAGGGCGTGGATGTCGACGACCCGGCCACGCGCGTCATTTTTGGAGATTCCCGCGGACTGACAGTCGGCGTCGAAGACGCGGATGCCGGGTGGGTTATCGAACAAGAGTGTTTTGTAGCCCTGTTTGTGACGATGTTCCAAGTGCTGCTTGATCTTCTCAACCACATCGGCACGCAGTGGCAATCGGCTTTCCTTACCGCTCTTGGACTGGTTAGCGTAGAGTTCAAAGTACGGCGCGGGCTTGGCATCCAGGAACAACTGGCCAAGCGTCAGGCTGCGCAGTTCCTTGTGGCGCAGGCCTGTGGAGACGGCCATCAGGTAAAACAACGCGCGTTCCAGGCCTAAGCGTTCGAGTTTCTTGATGTTGGGTTGCTTGAGTTTGGATAGGCCGCGTTCGTAACAAATGTCCAGATTCTGCTGTGTGATGGATTCGTATTTCCAGGTTTGACGGCCTTTGCGTTTGGACTTGGGGATTTCAATTTTGCCTCGACCCCACTCGGCGATGGGACGCAGCGTGGTCGCGTGGAGAAGGTTGCCGACTTCCTCAATCGTCAGGGCTCTGCGGATGTGGCGGCGGTCACTGGCACGATCTGCTTTCTGCACCATCGACAGCGGGTTGGCGACGATGCGTTATTCTCTGACAAGCCAGTTGCAAAAGGCATGCATTGAGATGACGTATTCGTTGCGCGTGGCAGCAGCCATGTCTTTGTCTTCAGCTTTGCTCAGCCAACGATTCATGGCATCGCTGGTGATATCGGCCAGTTTCTTGATCTTCAAATCATGAATCAGGATATTGAGCCGACTCTTAACGTTCTTGCGGTAGTTGTCCGACACCTTCCGTCCACGGACACGCTTGATTTTGAGATGTTCCAGATACTTTTCGATGTGATCGGTGATGGCTGCCTTGCTGTGTTCAGCGACTTCGATCTCCTGCGGCGTAATGAAGCCGGCACGAATCTTTTCCTGTTCAGACAGGACATCGGAGAGCACGCGCTGGGCTGCCTGCTCATCGCGGCAACCAGTAGAGATGCGTTTGTCGTTGCCAACATGATCGGTATATCTGGCGTACCAGACTTCCGAAACGTACATCATGCGTTTGCCGTCTTCGGCCAAGGGTGCGGTTTTGATCCTTCCGTGTTTAGTTCGCCATTGGACAGTGGGTTTGCCACGCCGGGTCACGATTTCCGCACCGTCGGGCATGGGGATCGGGTAGGTTTTCTTATACAGGTTGGCCATGGTTTACTTCAGTTGCCTTTCACGTAGGTGTCGTTGTGGTGACACATTGAGCCTCATGTTCGCTCTATTTACAAGGCCAAGGGGCGAGATTTTATGCTTATTTTTCAGGGGTTTTCCCAGTTTTACTTCCGGGTGCGGACTGGTGGGCAACCGGCATTGATCCACTTTTCAATGATGTTGCGATTCCAGCGAACCAGCATGCCCAAACGTACGGGGGGTGGCATGCGCTTGGTGTCGCAGAGACGATAGACATGACGCGAACTGCAATTGAGCATGCTGGCGACTTGATCGACGGTCAGCATGACAGAGGACGGTTTGGCATCAGCGGACGAGTCAATAACGGTGGTTTGGGTGATCAAGAACGGCTCCTTCTATATAGATACGGTTGACAGATTCACAGGGCTTGCAGCAACCATCGCCACCAGACGCGCGGCAGGCCTGCCCATCCGGCACGATTCATGGTGGCCATACGAGACTTGCAACTGGTGCATGGGCGCACCAAGCCGAAAGTGGTGACCTGGATGAACATGGACAGCCATGTACCGGGCGGCAGAATGCGACTGGGCTTTGGCGCGGACACATCGGCCCACTTACCCAAAGGGCACTTGGATGAAGGCGTGCTGGTGTGGGACTTGAGATCGGTGCCGTCGACGGCACAGGTACATTTGCGATCCGGATGAGACAGGCAGGCGACTGCGTGTTCGCATTGACGACAGATCGATCGGCGCGTGGTAATGAAGTCGGTGGGCATGATCTTCTCCTAGATTCCGGGTGTTGGGTCTACGCATGATCCGTCGCCATTTGAGTCGCCGACGATGCAGTTGCCTTCTTCGTCCATGCAACTGGTTTCATCGAGGACTTCGATTTGCAGTTGGACGCGAGCAGGATTGTCGTAGATGTTCCAGATGTTGGTACAGATGCTGTGATTGTGTAGTTCATCACTGAGGATAGATGCGCTGCGGCAACTTCTGGGGGCAGATGGAATACATGCCGCGAAGATGCAACCGCAGGTGTCTTCCGAATCCTCGTTGGCATAGCCATCAACCGTGACGTACCAGCGCGTCGTGCCATCGCCATCGCAGCCTGCGAGTACCATCGCGTTGACGTAACTGCCACAAGTTGCACCGTCAGGGACGATGCCATAGCCTTGCCAACGCGGGCCGGTGATGGTGTCGCTTTCGCAGTTGGGTTGTGGGTGGCCACCGATCATGCCGGAGTGACCGCAGCCTGGACAGTATGGCGGATTCCATGCACCGCAACTGAATGGAATCTCGATGGTGTTGCCCATGAAGGCAGGATCGGTGCAGCAACAACGTTCGTGGGTGTTGCCGTAGTCGATCAGTTGCCATGTGATTCGGATGCGAGACTGGTTGGTGAAGCAGCAAGGGCCACATGCACACGCATTGGCCGGCACCGGTTCCTGACCGCAGCATTTACCGCAGATCATGAACAAACCCTCGTCCGTAAGGCCAAACTCTCCTGTCTCAACCTTTCGGGGGTCAAGATCGAATTCGCCGTTACTCCCCATCGTCACATACCTCCACAGCTAAGGTTTCGTTTGCGTCATACAGGATGAATTCACGTGACCCGTCATAGGGATTGGTGACGTAATAACCGGTGCCGATGACGCCATCACCGGTGGTGGGTGCGGTGATGAGTTTGCCTGCTGCGGGACGTTGTTTAAGCGGCGTCATTTCTTCACCGAGAATTGTGCCATCTTCCTCTTCGTCATAGGCGTCGATGGTTTTGACGAAGTAGGTGCGATCACATTGTGTCGTTGCATCGCCATCGGTGCTACCACCATCCTGCCAGACTTTGCAGGGAATGAGCGTGGTGGTATCGACCAGGCTGGGGACACCGAGCTTGACGATGGCCCAACACGGTTCACCGATGGGGGCATCGGGTTGGCTCCATAGAATCTGCGTACTGCCGGTGGCAGACGATGCCATAATTGCTGGGAAGCCGACCGGCGCTTTGGCAAATTGGTGTGTTTCATCGGTGATGATGATGCGAACCTGGCAGACACCCTGGATCATCGCACGGCCAACTTGCCCAGCGCGAATCGGTTCAAGCAGGATGGCATGTTTATCCATTGCCACATGCGTGTCCAGTTCGGGGAACACTCCACTGAAGACGATCTGATCGACGAAGCTGCCTTCCAGGTCCATGATGGTTTGCGGTTAGTGAACCGAGTCTTCGATGCCGAGGATGAAGTAACGCCAACAATCCATGGGCGAATCGTTCTTCACCCAGATCACCCCACCTTGCCCCCGGCCCCCGGAAGCACTGGCAGATTGCATGGATTGTTCGAGTTTTTGGCGTGGCTTGATGAGCTTGCTGAAAATCCTGTGCTGCATCAATGAATGCGTTGTAGGTGTTGGCCGGGATCACCAAGGGATCGCCGGTACTGGGATTGATCGGGCCACCCAAAGCGAACTGCGATTCATACGCATCGCGGCCTTCGAGAATTCGGCAGTGCGTCGCGCGACCAATGAGCATGGCTGTGGTTTCTTCACGCTCCATCAGCCCCAATTGCTTCTTGCGGTACAACCACGGGCAGTTCATGAAATCGATGAGTTGATGGCTTGACAGGTAACGTGATGCCTGAGCGTGATACTCGTCTGCGGGTTCCGTCCCCAGCACGTCCAGGTCGATGGTCAGTTCCGGTTCTTCAATCTGCGTCAATTCGGCCTCCTTGAATATGGAGCGGGAAAAACTCCCGCCCTCATAGTTACTAGTTGCCGATAGGCCCAAATATCACGAGCGCTTTTTCCAAAAAAATGAAAAAAGGCAAAATCACATGTTTCGCACATGAGGATGGACCGGGGCCATGTTCACCTGTCTATCCTCACATGTGCCCGGTCCAGGCTAATGTCCGGGCACATGTGTTCGGCATCGCACAGGTCCATTCGTACATACAACCCGACAGTCCTCCGTCATGATCGTGACTTGCCGCATGGATGCGGTGCAGAAAACAGTCATGGAGGACACGCATGTCGAACAAACACGCCAATGAAATTTTTCGTCAGTATTCAGGAGCATTGGAACCTTGGCAGATCAAGTTAGCCTTTGGGCGGATCAGAAGATTCAAACTGCCACCGCACACATGGGACGACGTGATGCAGGGCTTGGCGATCATCACACAGTTCAAAGCGCGTGGCATAGACAGCCAGAATACCACCAGTAAAAGGGCGTAATGGTTTAACGATGGGTGTTGATACAGTAAGAAGTGATCTGCTTCGTGACTTCTTCAACGCTTGCCGTATGACATACAGCAACGTGCGGCCTGTCGTCGAGAACGGCTTGGAGATACTGCCGTCGATTCCCAGTTCGTGCAACTCACCCATCAACTTAACACACTGTTGATGTTGAGCAGTCATCAATACCACAGGCACGCGCGTCTTTGCGCGAGTCTGCTTGAGTAAGTTGACCCCGTAATCTGGTGAATCACTACCACCAGGTCGGGACGGGATTTCCAGGTCAAGTAGGATCAGGTCGTATTCGTGAATAACCAGTAGCTCATTGGCTTCCTGCTGGTTCGTCGCCCAGTCGCTGGCACATCCCAGCGATGCAAGGCAATCATCAATTGTTTTAGTTTTAATCTGCTTATCATCTTCAACGACAAGAATACGCATTCGTCGTGTGCCCTTTCCGCTCACGTATTGGAAGGGTGATCATATTTTCGTCCCGGAAATGAGACGGAACCACCATGAGCTAAAACTAATTCGTCAGGCTATTCCCCCAGCCTGAACTTTGTTACTTAAACCGATAGGAACCTTGTGAAGTGAAGATAGCTTTTGCAAACTTTCATCTCCACCTATCGGTAACAACAATGTGGGCCTTCGACTCATCGATAATTGCCTTTAAATCGATGTGTTATATTCAACCACATTCAAACATGGAAAATGATTTTTAAATCATTCCGTCTGCCGAAGCCCTTTTTAAGGAATAGACTAAACACAAATCAACCATGGCACGTCCTTGAGATCCTAGCTCAACAACCATCTCTTCTGAAACAGGATACGCTACACGGGTCACGACCTGTCTTCCATCGTTAACAAATAACTCCAGAACGGATTTGTCATAGAAAAGATGTAGTTTCAAACGTGTAGGGTCCGGAGCATAAACGCGTGGTATTAAAGTTCCGTTTATATTAAGACATGTGCCATCGTACAGAATCAATACTGCTGACATATTCTTTTGTGGATGACATATCGACAATGAAAAACAACTGCTATCTGTCAACTTCATATCCAGAAGTAACTCTAAGGTATCGCCAGCGAAATTGGGTACCAATCGTTTTTCGTTTTCCAACAAGCAAGGTTCTAACTGATACTGCTCACCTTGCAACTTCTGAACTTCCTTAGCAGGTCTTTGTCTGAGCCGACCAGTCTGGTCAAGCGATAACTCTCTAGGCAGTGACATGCAGCCGTTCCATCCTTTGGACTCAAATGCACCAACCCAACCAAACATGATGACTCGGTCATCTGGCGTCGTCAAAAGGTTGGTTGCGTAAAACCCCCGGCTTTGACTATAAGCCTCTGGAGCACCATATTTACAGACCAGGACTCCATCGCTTATGTGATAGCTACTGTAATCCCCAAAAGGATCACGCTGCAAATCCAATCCATATGCATAATCGAGAACACCTGACAACCCGTTCATATCAAAACGGATCTGATCCGAATCAAAATCACCAACCTGATAAGTCATGGGATATGTTGAACGAATCATGACCCATTTGTCATGCAATTTGACAAAGTTTGGGCACTCACCGTAGACACCGTCAATGCGGCCAACAACTCGCCATTGCTTAAGCATCGAGTCCGTAGCCTGCATAACCATACCGTTTGATTCTTTAAAAATAGCAAATGTCTTACCGGCATCATGAAATACAAACATGTCGGTCCAACCACCAGCAATATCCTCGGGTATACCGCTTTGCCCTGGGATTAAGCCAACATCCTGGGTTTTCCATGTTCGTAATTCAGAGTCTAACGGTAAGGCACAACGCTGTTGACGAGGAGGCTTAACACCGTCTTTGGGAATCGGCGTATGGCCGTAAAACAAGACAGGCAGACCATCCCCCCGACACACTGCAGAACCACTGACACATTGCAGACAGTCAGTATCTTCACTGGGAGCAATCGCGATGGGCAAATGCTCCCAATGAATCATATCCCTGCTTCTGGCATGCCCCCAGCACGCATAAACCTTTGACCAATTTAAGCATTGATCATCAAAAGGATTGAACTGATAAAATATATGATAATAACCGTCATGGTAGATCGCAGCACAGATGTCATTCATCCACTGAGCCGGTGCTGTGAAATGGCAGACTGGTCGAGCAGAGTCTTGACTCGCAATCGGATAAGCCCCAAGCACTGACTTATTTGCAAAAGCTATTGTATCCGCAGAGGTTTTCCCAATCGACATGACAATTTCTCACTCATCAAACGCTGTTAAGTCAATCTATTTTATTGTATTACCTGGTCCAAAACTGAACCATTCCTGCAGATCCAAACTCAGGAAGATCAACTGTAACATCATTCTTACGGTGTTTAACTGGCAGGTCAATGACAACTTCAGGATTCAAAACGCATGTATATGTTGCACGAATAAGATTCGAAGCTTCAGGAACGGACACAGTCACTTTCACATTGGTATGTATTTCAACCGGGGGATTCAATACACTGTCATCACGGTCAAACAAATAGACGGTGTAGTGCCCATCATCATATTCAAAGATATTGCCGTATAGTGGCTCTTCGATCTTTAAAGGTCGAGGTGTAAACACCCATCTCTTTCCAGCCATTGCTTCAAACAGTGGCCGATATGACGCAAAGGATTTTTCGCGCTCCTTACCTGGCCCCTTCATCGGTATCATCGAATCGATAAAACCGCCATACTGGAGTGCGTATTTATAATGCCTTTCAATGTCCCTGGGATTGGGAGGATCATTATCTTTACGCCATTGGGCTAACATGTATACAAATGGCTTATCAAGACACATAAATGATACCTGAGGCACACCGGGGTCTTTTTCAGGGATTGTCCAGCCGGGTATCTCGGCGATCAAGGCATCACAGTAGCGTGAAATTTCCGGGAATTTTGGACCATTCGCCCATGTCCCTTTACCAGCAGGCTCCCAGACTGATGTTGCAAGATGACGTTGTATCCGCTCAATACCAATCGCATCATAATATGCTTTTTTGCCATTGATTACCGTCACACCATCGGAATGATTCCGGTCGTAAACACCATAACCATTGGCCATATCAATAAAGTAGCCGTCACAATCCGGAACACGTTCGAGCAATTTCTCCGCCTGATCGGTCATGTAATTTGCCCACGGTTTGCCTGGTTCCATATGCATGATGTACATATTGTCGTTACCAAGGCTTTCTCCACCAACTTTACCGCGCCCCATGCGATTTTCGCTATTGATGAAAATCTGATCTCCAAACCGATCCTTAATCCCCGGCATATTCCGGCTACCATCGATATAGTTAAAATAAATAAAACTTCCTACACCATGATCTCGCATACGACTAACTGTGTCGTTGATCTGGTTATATGTTGTTTGACGAATTGGATCATTCTTAAACTGTTCAAGCCTCTCCTTCTCAAGCATCAGAATGGTCCATGGTGTATCATCATCAACATCTGGCGCATATAGACCATAGTATGGGTTATAGAACATAATCTCACAATTTGTGATCATCATGTTATCCACCATACTGTTTAGCTGCTTTTCTGAGAATCCCAGAAAATACCACGCACACAAAAAATTACCTTCATGAGAACGAATGGCTTTATTCGCTGTTGTGAAATAAGGTCGATAATGTTTGTAAATCAAACCCATCCCCGGTCGCCAATCGCCGACATGCCCAAACAAATCAACACTGACATTTGCATCAATTCCATCCCCGGCTCCAATAAACTGGTTACGAAATACAACACTTCGTGATGGCTTATTCTTATCATAGTCGATCGATAACAGAGGACGCATAACACCAAACGAAGCATTGAGAGTCAGACCAACGTCCTTCTGTTCATCTAAAATCGATGTCATTGGAAACTCGCCAATATAGTCAGCCCGATACCTAAGCTTGGGATAACCATCTGGATTGAGCTTGTTCGTATTAAATGCACGGCGGTAATTCACATACAGATTTTCAAAAACAAACCTGACATCCAACCCTGTCAAGATCTCAGTCGGATTTTTGATACTTGCAGCCCACGTCACCATTTCTTTCTTGATTGAGAAAATCAAATTAACTTTCCAATCCTTCTTTCCTAAAACTTCATAGGTAAAGTGATGCTGATCCAACTGCTTCTTGAATTCACTATGAACTAGTTTGCCAAGCCGCAATTCTGTCACCTCCTCACCAGGCATATCGGTTTGTATCTCCAACCTAGCACCATTACACATTTCAATGAATTTGCCAGCTTGGTTTTTGACATAGATATTCAAAACTTTACCATGCTCTGCATCAAACCCCATATTGACATTACTGTTTTTGATCTGCACAATACTGCCAGCTGAAACATATGGACAGAGCCACAGAACAACCAATAAAAACAAATACTTTTTCATTATTATCTTCCGTAAAACAAGAATATTGTCTATATTCAGTCAAGACCTTCGCCCGCAATGAATGCCCAGTTGGCATCATAAATACCTGCCCCATAGTGATTGGTCATTTGCCAAACCTGTACATGGCTATCACCATACAAAGCATTCAGTGATATAAACGGGAACGTTGCATATGTAGCTGAGCCAAGTGGCAAATTGCGATGATGCCAATCAAAATTCTCATGGATGATTGGCGTGATTATCGGATTTCGCAAACTCGACTGACGCAAATTGGACTCGCGTGCCAAGTAATATCTGAACCTGTAACTAACAAACTGATAGTTTTTATTGGCGTAGTTACCTCTGACAACCTTGTTGGTGTTTGTGTCTTTAGGACAATAGAAAATATCAGGATTGTCATCATCTCTAGATATACGACTTGGCCACGAACCCCATTGACGTGCACGATAATCCTCATTAGTCGTAATGCCACTATGATGCAATAGAGGGGCTGGGTAAAATTCTTTATTTTCGTTGCAGTAAATTTCAACCTTAACACCAATCTGCTTGAGTTTAACCATACATTTCACTCTAGTCGCAGATTCTCTGGCAGATGCCAATGCTGGCAGTAAAATTGCAATCAAAAGAGACACAATTGATATTACAACCAGCAGTTCAATTAGCGTAAATGCTTTCTTCTTATTCATATCCTTACCTCCTATAACCCAAACTATCCCAATAGTTCAAGCCAATAGACAACCTTACAACAACATGTCTAACACATTGCTTCATATTTGCCACACTTAACAACACAATTACTTATGTTCTACCGTTGAATCTCATCCTATTTCAAAAGAAATCAGAGAGCACCAACAATCTTTTTTCCATTCTTTTGCATCACTGTTGACTCACGCACAATCAACTCTGGCGCGATGACGGCCATTCTTTCCTGCACATCAATACCCTTGATCAACTGAACAACCATACGGATCGCAGCCTCGGCAATGCTGACATCTGGCTGAAATACCGTCGTCAGGCTTGGCATCAGTAGACTTGCATAGGGCGCATCGTCAAAACCTGCAATAGCAATATCAGCGGGTATATCAATGCCTTTCTGCCTGCAAGCATCATATGCAGCCCTTGCAAAATGATCGTTTTCAGCAAATAGAGCTGTATACTGACCACCGGACTGATTTAGAAATGCATCAATCTTGTCAATGGCATACTGCATGTCATAATCAGCATTACCCACCGCGACGATGCGGCTTTCCAGATTCGATTGAGCCAGTGCCTTTTCATAGCCTGCTTGCCGATCATCAGATGCACTGGATGCAACGCCACGCAAGTATGCAATATTTTGATGACCGGCTTTGATCAAATGCGATGTGACCTCGTAGCCACCTTTTTGGTTATCAGCAATGACATAAGGCGTTTGCAACATTGGCAAGTAACGATCGATCAGCACAAAAGGCATTTTCTCTGCCATAAGCTTGGCACAACTCACAAGCGTCTGTGAAGAATCACCTGAAACGGGAGACAGCAAGATGCCTGCAACATCGCGATCCAACAACATCTCAATGGATTCTGTTTCTTTCTTGGGCTGGTTAGCTGATTGCTTGACAACAAGTGAATATCCCATTTCCCTGGCTAGCCGTTCAATGGCACCAAGAACACGACCGTTGTGATAATCAGCCGTGGCAGGAATAACCACACCAAGCAGTTGATTTGACTGCGCATCCGCACGACGTGACTTTTGCTGTTGAGCAACAAACGAGCCCACCCCCTGCTTGGTCACAATCAGCTTTTGTTTTGCCAACTCCAGCAATGATCTACGAACTGTAATCGTACTGACTTGCCAGGTCTCACAAAGCTCTTTTTCAGAAGGCAATTTATCATCGATTTGCAGCTGGCCGCTTTGGATCTGCCCCGCAATCCCTTCGGCAATTTGTAAATATCGTGGTTTGTGAGTTGTTTCAGCCATATAGCACCTTTACGAAAATAATATACTCCGTATAATAATTGTCAACAAATACACAGGATTTTACCCAAAATATTTCAAAACAGCGATACTTATTATAATAAGTAATACCAGAATACCGCATCCTTCCATGGACACTTAATTATGACACATCTTATCCAAGACACTCCCCACGCTGCCCTTAAACCTGTAGCCACCTCCCCATGGGTCAACACCATGGTCCTGAATCCTGCGATAGTGCGATTGCCTGGTTCAGATCGGATTCACATGCTATTTAGAGCGACCGGGGCAGGCACGGATTTATACAGCGTTGGAAAGGTTGATCCGTATCCCATCTTCCTAGGCTATGCATTCAGTGATGATGAAGGCCAAACCTGGCAAGCAGATTTCTCGCGTCCAGCATTGGCTCCCCAACTTGCAAGTGAGCCAGAAGACTTGTGGATCACCAATGCCAATGGCGAGCGAGTCATCAATTATGCCAACGGCTGTATTGAAGATCCCAGACTTACTTTGATTGATGACAAGTTGTATCTGACGGCTGCCTGCCGCATGTTCCCACCCGGCCCGTACTGGGAGAATGATCAGCCATTACAATGCACACCGTCATGGGCATTGACCGCTCACGAAACCTTTGGTGATGCAGCGACACAAAACCTCACGGTCAATGTTCTCTTTGAGGTCGATACACAAAAATTGGCCCAACAAGATTACGATCATTGTTTTAGCTATGTTGGGCCGCTGACAGATCCCAATCGTGGAGACAACCGCGATGCGTTTCTCTTTCCCGAGAAACTGATGATCAACGGGCAATCCATGTATGTTTGTGTCCATCGCCCGCGCAACCCCTGGCATTACCCCGGTGGCAAACCTGGCCAATCACCAGCGATTTACCTAGCAGCGGCTCAAATATTTGAGGATCTGTCCAGTGATCAAGCTTTGCATATCCCACTTGCTCAAGGACTCCTCTTATGGGAAGGCAACCGTGTGGGTGGCAGCTTCCCGCCGATTCGTATTGCTGACGACCAATGGCTTCTGCCCTATCACGGCAAACAGAATGATGAAATCGGCTATACGCAGTCGTTCATGATTCTTGAGCAGGATCAAGACGGTTGGCCAAAACTCAAACATCGTTGCCCGGATCGCTTGCTCTATGCCACACAAGAGTGGCAACACTCCGATCGCTTTACCATCCCCTGCATCTTCACCTGTGGTGGTGTGATCACCAAAAACCAGCAGTTACTCATGAGCTACGGCGCAGCAGACCAAGTCATAAGTACCGCCAAAGTAGATCTCAACGCACTCGTCAAACACATTCAACACTTTGATCAGCATGGGCAGAGCATCACCATGTGCAACACACTGCCATAACCATCGACACATGTACGTTGAAAACCAGCGATAGCTAAAGACAGCTCATAGGATTACCAGAGCCAAATTCTGTGCCATAAAAACCGCCCGGTGCCAGAAATGGTGCCAAACGTCAGTCTGGGATAGGCGTTTGCTGTCAAGAATTGACAAAAGAAGACGGCCTCGAAAACCAACACAAATCTCCCTAACTCTCGCCCCGTGCGAAAAATAAACAACGGCTGACATTTGCTGTCAGTCGTCGTTAAAGAGCGGATGAGCGGATGAACGGACTCGAACCGTCGACACAATCACGTTGGTAGAGCAGCTTCGACAACTGCTGCCTGGCCATACAACCACGAAGCGTGGTCAATTTCATTGATGAGTGCGGGTTCTCGTTCAAAATCAAGCTGAATAACGCACATATCTGGATCAGCTGGAACCATTGGTAGACGACCGAGAACAATCCGACCATTGGATTTTTCGTTGATGTCTAATGATTGGCCAGTGGTTAAAAGTGTTGCTTTGATGGGGCGTGTCTCAAACAGGGGCAAAACCATTTCAGGCGCTGTCCAGCGATTGACATGAAGATATAGTGTGTTCCCTTTTTTTGTACAGGAACACTGGTTATAGAAAGTTTTTGAGAGTTCAAAACGTTCTGACCCATAAATAGCTTGTCCATGTATCTTAAGCCAATCTCCCATTCTCCGGAGTAATGCTGCATCTTCATCAACAATCCGACCTTGACCATCGGGCCCAATGTTTAATAGATAATTACCTTCAGAGGAAGCAGCCATACTTAAATTTCGAATAAGCTGCGATGCCGTTTTACGCATGGGATTATGCCTGGAATAGCCCCACGCTGCTTCATCACCAATGGTCATGCATGACTCCCAGCCCCGCCCCGATTCGCTGGCTATGATCTGTTGCTCTGGTGTATCTAGGTCAGCAGGAATCTCCAGCCGATTGTTGACCAGAATATGCGGTTGGAGTTGATAGATTCGTTTGAGTAATTTTTTTGATTGCCAGAATTCTGCCATATCATACTTTTTGCGGCCGACGTCAATCCATGAACCATCAAACCAGAGTAAATCGATTTTGCCATACTCCGTCAACAGTTCTTCGACCATGGCATGCAAATCATTCACTACTTTTGCTGCTGACTCCGGGTATAGTTCAGGTTCCCAGTAACCGGGCTCGCGCCAATCCTTGTTTGACAGGTATAAACCCACACGCAATCCATGTGCACGACATGCCTGTACATATTCCCGGACAAAGTCTCTGCCTGCTGCAGTTTGTATTGAATTAAAGTCAGTTACATTGGTATCCCACAGACAGAACCCGTCATGATGCCGTGTTGTTAAAACCGCGTACTTCATGCCAGCTTCAACAGCCAATCGAGCAACCGCATCCGCATCAAAGGCTTCACCTGTGAATTGATCCGCAAGCAGACGGTATTCATCCACGGGGATGCGTTCATGAAACATCACCCATTCACCACGCTCCAATAATGAATAAAGCCCCCAGTGGATAAATAAACCAAAGCGTGCTTGGTGGAACCATTGGATACGTTGTTGGTAACTAATCTTGGACATATTCATACTCATTGATTATCACAAGTAGAAGAAGATTCGATTGAATAAGTCGGCGTGCAGGATTGTCCTTGCGATATGGCCTTGTGATCCGACTCATTGATCGTTAATACATCTATGCCATTGGTTGTGTTGATTTGAAGCACGTGCTTGTCAATCCCATCTTGATTGACGGTTTGAACATGCTGGACATAGGCGTTTTGACTTGATGGGTGCGCATCGATCACGGTGACCATGGCAAGGTCTTTGCCAGTTGCTGTAAAACACACACCATGGAGATGCTGCATTGCCATCCCGTCACCAATCTCCGGTCCCCCTGAAAAGTGATGCTTACCTTGTCCATGCCAAAGGTTGACCTGATTGGGAGATGGCGTATCGACACCCATGAAAAACAGATGTGCATGAGCATTTGGCGATTCGAAAGTCAATCGACCGGTGTTTAACAAATCGTGTTGTTCCAATCGACGGACCGTTGGCAACGGGCGATGCGTATGAAAAAGACGCTTGGTTCTCAGTGTCTGTTCCTGTACGGCCAATCTCGGACCCATACCCACAGGCTTACCGAAACTGTGATAAAGCCATTGGTATTGATGTTCGTTTTCGTCCAGAGACCACATGGTATCTCGGATAATCCAGTACCGTCGATCGACAAAGAGAATGGTTCGTCGCATACGCGCGATGCCAGGAAAACATTCGGGGTGTCGCGTACACCAGTAACCAATTTCGGTCGCGGGGTCATGGAAGATTTCACGGCTTGGTAAATCTCCAAGACCACTGACTGCGGAGATCACCTGCAAGCGGTCATCGTGATTCATGTTTGCATAGAGACACTTGCCGGTGCATTGTTCCTGGTCCTGATTGTCGACCAGCACCACGTTTTTATCGTGCGAGCGTTCACTGATCAATGGGTCGCAGATGATCGGTTCATCATTGCATGTCAATTCAAAATTGAGCTTATCAAGTCCCCCGCCGTGCGATGATCCCTGAAATCCGTAGCGGAAATACATGCTGTTGGCATCGGCTTGCCATGAACTGCGCATGATGGAGACGCCTGCATGCTCTAAATGTGAATCCTTGTATTGTGGCTCCCGAGCATTATCCGGCTTGCGATAGCTGTAGAACTCCGCACCTTGAGGCCAATGACGGAACATGGGAACCCAAGGGCCTTCGTGCATACGATTGATGGCCCACCCCAATTCGGGCACGTTGTATTGCAGATAACCAAAGCAGGTGGTATCCCAGTGATTCACACGATCTTTCATGGTCCAAAGCCGGAGTTTACTGCCGGGGATCAAGCGATGCGGCCAACCTTCAAAAGCCGTTTTGAAACTCACGCCATCTTCGATATGTTCAAAGAAATCTTTGCCTTCGACATTGCGAATAATCCTTGCAGCATAGTGCATCGCCGTAATCGCAGCTTCGGAGTAGGGACCGATTTCATAGTGACAGCCGTCATCAAGGATGGTTGAAATCAGACGTGGCATAAAGCCAACCGATCGCCTGCGTGTTGCCTGACCGCGTAAGTCATCTTCATCAAACAAGGACGAAAGATACGAACCGCCGCATAACCATGCTGCACGGTTATTATCCATCTTTCGCATTTCCTGATGCAGCACACAAAGCTGGTGGAACTGAGCCATCATGGTTTCAAATTCAACCGCGACATCCTCATCCAAATAGCCTTTGCCATAGATCACATCATAGAGATGCGCACAGCTAAACCAGAGCATCGGATCTTTGATATGGTTTTCTGAGAGTCCGCCCCAATTCTCACCGATGACCACATGGTCTGCATGCATCCCACACATTTTCTCGCGCCAGAGACTGGATCGAGAATGATAGTAGCGAATGATCTCCTTGAGAAAGCTTGCGATAAGTCGGCCGGTGTGATCGTCTTGATCCACGGTGTGACACATGGCTGCCTTGAGCGCGAGCATGTTGTCACCTTTATGGAAATCAAAGATGAAGTTGGAGAATCCAGTCAGGTTGATCGATTCGTAGGAATCAAGCAGGGTCAATTCGTCATAGGCTGCCAACTCCGTTCGATAGCGGTCGAGTTTTTGCTTCCAGAATGGCTGTTGGGCATTTTCCTGCAAACGGGGAAAATCGTCTGCGGTCATCCAAACGCAAGGATGTTTTATTTTTTGCCAGAGACTCATGGCTTGTTGTGATCCTGATGATGATTATTGAATTTGTGTCACACCAAAAACCGCGACATTGATTGTCTTGCGATTTCCCGATTTAAGTATCAAAGCCTTGATATTTTTATCTGGATGCGGATTCTCCCATTGATAGGCAGAGATATTAAATAGGTATGTCTTGCCGATCGTCCCGTAGAGAACCGGCTTGGAGAACGTTGCAGGATAGCGATCATCCCAGGATGTAATATGCTTACGAAACGCCAGCGGAAGCTTAGCGGTGGTCCCATCTTCATATTCCAGAACATAGGTTGCAGGAATAGCCGACGCATACTGCTTATCGATCTGTGGCATGGTATCGCGTAATGGCTGCTCGGTTGTGGCATGGAGGAAGACCAGGCTTTTTGCTTTTCCTCTTACGTCAATCCGCACGTCATTACCAGTGTTGCCACCTTCCAAAAACACCGCTGCCGGTTGACCTTCAACAGTGAAAGGTTGAAGGGTCGCACCTAATGGTCCCTGCGTACCCGATGATAATTCTTCGGGCAAAATATCACCGGGTAATGACAATGCCTTGGCCAGCGCTTTACCATAGACAACGTTTTGGGGTGATTGCAATGGAACGAACTGTACGGATGACAATGGCTTACCATGCTCATACGCAGCCACCTGGTAAAGACGCGTCGGCAACACCGGCAACTGATCCAATTCATTGGCACACTGCGGTGACCAGGACAGGTAAGCACCAAGCGGGATCACCATAGCCAACTCTGCTGGAATTTTTTCCACAGCAACATCGGTCCAGGAAGTCCCCACGTAGCCCAGCGAATTGTACGCACCCGCGACATCTGCAAGACCTGCGACATTCTCAATCGACCACCATGGTGCAGCAACGGTTGGGAAGCCTTCGCGCTGAAACATGCCGATGGATGAGTATCCGCCGATGGGTTCATACTTCCAGTCATGCATCACAACGTCTTTGGGTAAACGTGCTCGGAGTTTATCAACATCACCATGAAAGTGCTGACCATGATGATCGCCATCCAGGCAGTCCGCCCACATCCACATGCGGACGCCACGCTTTTTCAAATGCTCATTCGTCCGCGTGACCACCCGTGCCATCCAGTCGACATCTTTTAATCCCAGTTTCTTGGAAGCTTCATCAGCAACGAGGTCATCAAAGAAAATCTCGTCCAATGCCAAGTGAACGTTATCCACTTTCAAAGTATCAATCACTTCATCAAGCAGATCAAAGACCAATTCATATGCTTCTTCATTGGCAGAACTCAGGTTCTTATTCGGTCGCCATGCAAGGTTGGCACCGCGGTCCAAATCCGGACGCACACCCAAGTGTCGATACTCAGGTTTGTTTGCAATGTATCCAACACGAGACCACATCCCGCAAGCAGGCAACGGCATCATCCCCAAGGCCCGGATCGTGTCGGCTGCACGAACCCACTGTTCTTTGGTCGTCGTGCTCCCACCAATATTCGGATGGGATTCAAAGGGGAACATGGTGTCATTGCCAAGTCCCATCAACTCGAACATCACCACGTTGTATCGCAATAAAAACAGGATGCGTGCCTGCTCCAGTAAATCGTCCGGTGAATTTCGTGCTGTTGGCCCCATCATCCAGCCGCGGAGTTTCATTGCAGGTGCATCGATGATGTGTCCTGCTTGAATATGATCACGACCATTGGCTTTGGCACCATCACAGAGCAGGGTCAACGTCGCCAACGCTCGCATCACCGCAGCATGTGTCCGGCCGACGATACTCGCCCCATCCTTTGTGAGCTTCAGTGAGAATGCTTCGTCACTGGCTAATAATTTCTGTTGTGAATCGGAGAGTTGGTTTTTGACTGGTGCCGTTGGATCACCAAGCGTGCAATCCAGAGTCCAGTTGATAGCCGGATCGATTCCCATGAGTCCCGGCTCGATGATTTGTCTCGCCAGGTCTGCGACTTCGACGCCCGTTGTTTTCCAACTTAGTTTCCCGGGCAATGTCAGATTGTCCTTGGACCAGATGGCAATGACGGGTTTGCCGGAGATAAGTTGCGCCGGATCAATGTATTGTTCAGTAAAACGAGGCACCGTCGGAACAGCCTCTGCAAGATGTCCGGCAGGCGGTTGCCATTGCAATGGCAGGACATTGAATTGTTCGGGAACGTGAAGTGTTTTACCAGCCAAAGGTGTCCAGGAAGAATAAGGTGTTTGGGTATCCTGTGGACGATGACGGGCGAAGTTGGCATAGATGAGTAAATTTCCATTTTCATCTTTGGATGCCTGGGAATTCTGCGTGAGCGTGCCGATGGGAATACGCACTTCAACCGACCAGCCATCCTCCCGGCGGTCAACGGCCCATTTCCATTTAAGCATATCACCCGCTGCTTTGGACTGCGGATGATCATGCCAGGCTTTGGGGCGGGGACCAAAGGCAAGATTGCAATTGACCACGCGCTGGGCCGCAGCATTGACGATGAACTGAACCATACTTTCACGGTTGACCGAAATAAATGTTTCGACGCAATCATCGCGACTGACAGCAAGGGTGCCGGAATTTTGCACCTCGTCACGTATCCCCTTCATATTCGGTTCATCCAGGAGATAGGCAACCCACAAGTCATCACCATGTGTGGCTAGCAGGACTTTGGTGTTGGGCTGGGCGATTTGCTCTGGTTTTCCGAAGACTTTAAAAAGTTCCGACTCGTAGGCATATTTCCAGAAATACTCATCAACCTTGCCATCTAATTGAGGCGCAATGATATCCAGATCAGGCACGACAATACTCTGCGATGAAGTCGGCTCAACCGTCTTGAGTTTCACATCATCAACCCACGCCGTTGAGTCATCACCATGAACAGCGAAACTGATACGAATTCGGGCAAGGTTGGGAATTGTTGGTATACGAACCGTACGCTCCTGCCAACCGGAGGGCGCGGCTGTAACGATTTCTGCTTGACTATCCGAACCATCGAGCCATTTATTGTCTGTGGTTTGGAACGATATCCAGCACAGCCCACGTCCTTTGCCCTGTACTTTCATGCGGTAGTTGATTTCCATGGGGACAGGATCAGCAATCACCACATCCTGACTGGCGCGCATAAAATACTTTGAAGACTTGCGGCTGATTTTTAAAGCACCACTTTCGGTAGTAACGTCGCCATCGCCGTCAGGCCCTGTGTTTTGATATTTCCAATGCTCAATACCTGATGCAAAATCACCATTGACCACTTGGGGTGTTTGACCCATTGCTGGGGCAACGTTCAGCACAAAGAACAAAAATACGAACAGAGACAGCATTGTTCCGATTGGACGATTCTTTAAAAACGTACTGTTAATCACTTTTACGTTTGGATTGCTCACGACAATTAAATCCATATTAAACCAGCCTATAAGTATGGTAAACACGATGATTGTTTGTTGACGAAGGAGAAAGTGTGTTGGACATCAATACAAAATTTTGCTGTACTGTATCCATAAAGCCTGGCAATAAGCCAATCCGGGGATATCTGAAAATCATTGCGGCTTTCAGTTGATCATTAATTTCCTGGAACCCATGTAAAGTAACCAAACTGAGATCCCGCGGGATAGGTTGAAACATGCCCGTCTGCAATTAAGAAATTAGCAGCATTGTTATGCCGATAGGCAGCCTGGTCATTACCGGATTGTGTGTTGGTCGAATTGGGATATGAAATCGCACCGACACTACTAAACGACCAACCATAAAGCGCAACATAATCAACCAGATAGCCATCGAACATTAAGACAGAATCAGTACGCGTATCATCCAATCGCTTGGCTTTGGTTTTAAGGTCGCCTTGATCGTTGTCACGGGGCGTGGGAACCATTCCACCGTAGGGTTGGCTGACGTTATACAAAGCAGGATTGGACGTCACACCTGCAACATGATAGGAAGTTTTATATGTTATTCCGGCAGTACTGAACGTCCTGGTATCCGGGCAGAGAAAAAGACCTGAAATGGTCGGACGATATACTTCCTCACCGGGTAGATAATACTGCTGATAAAGATTGACCCAATAACTCACTGAACTGCCGGACCCGACGGTGGGCATGTAATTCTTAAAATCACCCGCGTACATGTAAGTGACCTGACCGATCTGGCGGATCGCAGTACTGCATGCCGTCGCACGGGCACTGGCACGGGCTTTACCTAATGCAGGTAATAGAATGGAAATCAATAGACTGATAATCGAGATGACCACCAGCAATTCAATCAAAGTAAAACCGGCAGACTTTGAACATGATGTCGGCTCAAACTGTGAAAAAGGTTTATTCATCGCAATTTCCTACTCATTCTAACAAAGCTGATTGCAACAAACCTCTGAAAAAAATGAGGCAAATTGTGCAGCTTTCGTTTATCATACAACCTTATCAGTAAGGTTTACACGCCACCTTACTAGTAAGGTTATGACATTCAGACATAAAGTCAAGTAAAAATGATTCAAACTGACAGCAAAAAACCAAAGTTTCACCAAATTCAGGATTGGATACTCCAACGCATCCATGAAGGCACCTGGGAGCCAGGTCAGGCCATTGACAGTGTCCCCAAGCTCTCGCGGACGCTGGGCGTGAGTATCGCAACGGTCTCCCGGGCGATTGAAGGGCTGGTTGCCCGTGGGATTCTCGTCACCCAATTTGGTTCAGGCACCTTTGTCTCAACCAGTGCACTGCGCAAGAAAATTCTTTGGATTACCGGTTCGAGCATTTCAGAAGGTGACATCAGCCCGTACTTTATTCAGAGCTACGACATCGGCAGCAAAATTCTCCACCAATACAACATGGACACGGATTCACTCTGGATTGGCCGCAAGGAACACCCGACGGATTTTCAACATTTATCCAGCGGGGAAATCCTCAAGTCCTACAGCGGTGTCGTGCTTTCAGCTTGTGATCCTGAACACCCGGTTCGTCACATGCTTGAAAAATACGATATTCCCAAACTCGACTTGATACTCGACCCGCACTGTGTCGCCAAGCAGCAGATCAACAAGCAATGCAACAAGCTACTTTTGGATTGGGAGAAAAAGTCCTGTCACGCAATTGTATTTAGGTATCACGATTCTGCGCTCACCAAGCGTGCAGGCTGTTTGGATATTGTGTTACCTGAATTGGACAGTGCAAGGGCCTTTGAAATGTTCGGCTTCGACACCACGTGGAAGATTCTGAGCAAAGATCATGCCCCCAGTCATTGGCTTTTTACCGATGACATCGTTGCTCGTGGCGCAACACGTGCCATCCTGACCCATGCGGTTCAAAACAGAAACAAAGCAGATACCTTGCCCAAAGTCGTCGTCGTATGCAGTCAAAACACAACCATCTGGCATGGTTTTCCAGTGGATTACATATTATTTGACAATGCAAAGATTGTTGAAAGTGCAATCCTGCCATTCGTTGGCAAACTCACCGGCAAACACATCAACCAACAACAAGCACAGACAGTTGTCCATTATGTCAAATGGAATGACAAGCGATTATTGCTACCTGCACATCAGTAGTCATTCCAGCAATTCTATGATTCGATGCATGGTTGGTCCTCAAGTCGATGCCAAAGAGGATACATTGCCAATTTCACGGTTATCACGAGTAAAGTCTACGGTGATTGGCCAGTGCCGAATTAGGTGCCAAGAAAACCGCCCCGGTGCCAGAAATGGTACCAAACGTCAGTCTGGGATAGGCGTTTGCTGTCAATTGTTGACTATAGAACCACGCCGCACAAAAATAAACAACGGCTGACATTTACTGCCAGCCGTTGTCAAAGAGCGGGTGAACGGACTCAAACCGTCGACAATCAAAATGCTGCGAGACATTATGGAAGCGACACTGGCTGAGGGAACGACCGAGATTCAACCAACGACTTCACGTGACATTCAACAACGTCAATCAATACCAAGTACTCAATCACCAAACACAATAGAAGGTATGGCATGCAATTGATCCTTATAACAAGCATCACGCCTGTGTTCATCATTGTCGTTTCATAACGATACCAATCTTCTCAGCGATCAAAATCAATATGCCCCCCTTCAGCGTAGAAACCGATCAAAAAAAGTACAGACTCAAAACAAAGAGAAACAACACGGTCCATGCATCGTGATTGACCATTGCACCGCTAGTACTTCTGACGTATAAGTCATTGAATACTAAAACAAGATATCGTTGGAAAGTTTCACATTAGAATCGGCAGATTCTTGAGCATGTCATCATAGCGATTCAAATGCATCTGCAATGCCTTGACCAACGATTGTGTAATCTGCTCGTAACCTGCCTTACCGTATAGATTGTTGATTTCCCATGGATCGTTCTGCAAATCAAAAAGCTGCACCATATTCGTTCCTTCAAACTGCGAATCGGCTTGCTCTTGTTTGTAATAACGTATGAGCTTATACCGGTTGTCACGAACACTTCGCTGCATATGAAGATACAGGCAAAACAGGTGCGATCGCATTAATTGATGACCTGCCATCACCGGCGTCATGTCGCAAGCGGTAACCGTATCCGATAATTCGATTCCCAGAAGTGACATCAGTGTCGGATACAAATCTGGTGTCTGCGTAAGCTGATTTGTGCAAATCCCAGCGGGTACACCTGGCCCTCGAATAATCAGCGGGACACGCACGGAGTGTTCATACATATTCTGCTTACCCATAAGACCATGCTGCCCCACCGCAAGTCCATGATCAGCAGTATAGACGACAATGGTATTTTCCAACTCACCCCGTTTTTCCAACGCATCAAGTATCAACCCAATATGATGATCGTGATGACTGATCATCGCATAGTAGTCTGAAATGTGTTGCTTGATCTGGGCTTCATTGCGTGGGAATGAAGCCAGTGCTTCGTCACGAATTTGACTGTGGCCCTGGTCAAAGGGATGTTGTTGAAAATTCACAGGAAGCGGCATCTCGTCAGCAGGATACATGTCATGATAAACCTGGGGTGCCTGACGTGGATCATGGGGCGAGGTGAAGGCAATATTCAAATAAAAGGGTTTTGCTTCGTTATAGCTGTTTAAAAAATCCAGCGCAGCATCTGTAAACAACTCGGTGGAGTGCTTTTCTTTGATATGTACGTTATTGATGTCATACTGACATTCAGGATGATAGTCATATGCTGGCACGGCATAGTGATCGGACATACCGCCGAAGAAAAGCTCATCCCCATCACAAAAGGAACGATTGCACGAAGCATGATCATTGTGCCACTTACCGATCATATACGTGTGATAGCCTGCCTTACGCAAAGCCTGTCCCAATGTCACACGATCAGGATCAATGGTACGAGAATCCGTTGACTTTCGACCTTGTTGATCATCGAATCGGGTCGCTTCATAAACACATGTACCGGTATGCAAAGCAGCGCGAGTGGGCATGCAAACCGCTGGACTGTAACTACCGGTATGCCAATTTTGCGTAAACGACATCCCCTCACGAACCAATCGATCGATATTGGGAGTTTTGACAGTCGGATCGCCATGAGCTGCAATTGCGTCAAAGCGATGATCATCTGCCATCAGAATGAGAACATTAGGATATTCCATCACGATTTCTACTTATTCAAGCCATCGATACAACAATCGCTCCATTGGCTCGTTTGCCCAGCGATGAGTTGTAATAAAACAGGTTCGGACCTGGCTACCATGATTTGAATTTCACAATCATGGTTCGCCGTAAACGCAGCATGGACCAACTTATTGTCCTGCCACTTCATATCAACTGTAATGCCCCATCTTGCCTGCAGGCCTGTGACTCCGCCTTGTTCCCATGCTTTGGGTAATGCTGGGAGCAGATGCAGGAAACCGGGGCGACTTTGGAGCAACATCTCTGCCATGGCTGCGGTGGCCCCGAAATTACCATCAATTTGAAATGGCGGGTGATCGTCAAGCAGGTTGGTGAGTGTCGAATCACGCAGCAATTTCTGTAACATCGCATATGCTTTGTCGGGCATGTGAAGTCGCGCGAACAGGTTGATCAACCATGCAGCGGACCAACCGGTATGCCCACCGCCATGTTCAAGCCTGGTTTCGATAGACCGGTAAGCGGCCTGAGCCAATTGAGGCGTCTTTAGCGGATCAATCTGCGAACCGGGATAGAGCGCCCAGACGTGGGAGATATGTCGATGCCCCTGATGCATTTCATTGCAATCTTCCTGCCACTCCATCAAGCGACCATCTGTTGCAATTTGATCCGAAGGTAAACGTTTCAAAGCCTCGGCAATTTCATGTAACGCGCTATCATCCAATCCAAGTTGGGTGGCGGCTTCAAGCGTATGCGTGAAAAGCTCGCGAATAATCTGGCAGTCCATGGCCGGTGCCATACACAACTTGCCTGTGCGACCATTGGGTAGACGATAAACATTTTCCGGCGAAACACTCGGACCACTGAGTAATACACCGTCGTCATTGGGTATCAGATAGTCGACAAAAAAGAGCGATGCTTCAAGCATCAATGGATAGGCATGTGATTTCAAATAATCTGTATCACCTGTAAACAGAAAATGTTCCCACAGGTGATCACAAAGCCAAGCGCCCCCCACTGGCCAAAGTCCAACGCCGACAAGTCCGGAGGGCATGGCATGACCCCAGGGATCGGACATGTGATGCGCGACCCAGCCACGACATCCGTATTGGACTTCTGCTGTCTTGCGTCCCCGCTCTGCCAGACGCTGCATCCAATTGAGCAAGGGTTCCTGACATTCATGAAGATGACAGACACCAGCAGGCCAATAGTTCATCTGTAGATTGATGTTCAGATGGTAGTCGCTGTTCCATGGCGGTTGCAGAAGTGGATTCCAAATTCCCTGTAAATTAGCGGGAAGACTTTTCCCATCGGGATGCGGTGACGAACAACTCAATAACAGGTATCGCCCAAAGTCAAAATAGATCTTTTCCAAGCCGGGATCAGAATTGCCTTGCTGGACACGTTCCAATTGTTCATTGGTAGGCAGACTTTCCAACGCTGGCGATGTTGGAAGTTCCAAATGGACGCGATCAAACTTGGTACGGTATGCTTGAATGTGATCTTCGACGATCTGTTGATATGACTGCTTGCTGATCCGATCCGATTCGGCCAAGGCATGTAATTGAAAATCATCACGTTGATAGTCCGTGCTGCATGTCAGAATAAGCGTTGCAGCATTGGCATCACGGACAACAAGCGAAGAACCCTGGCCAGAGACATGACCGGACTCAACCGCCAGCATTGCTACCGCGGCGAATTGCGTTCCAGATTGTCCCGCACGCCCAGAAAGTAACAGCCGATTGTTATCAATGAGATGCGTTTGAGCATCGGTAACCCGACTCATCTCCAATACAAAGCCGAGAGTTCCCGGCCCCTGTGTCTCCCATCTGTATACCAGTATGTTTTCATGGAAACTTGTAAAAGCTTTGCGTGTGTAGCGTGTGTGACCGGACTGATATTCTGAATGTATGATCGCTGTGTTTAAGTCCAACTTACGGATGTAACTTGATAGCGTTTTGCAAGCATCGGGGTAGGTATGAATCTTGATAGCGCCCAACGGTTGATAGGGTTGAACAACGCGTGGGTTACCCATCTGTGTTGACTGCGCGAGATATTCCGCTTCGTCAGGTTTCCCCTCAGCAAGTAGCTGCCTGATCCTGCCCAATGCATCTCTAGCAGCAGGATTGGGTTGATGCATATCGGATCGAGCCCATATGCTTTCTTCGTTTAACTCCAAAAGTTCACAGTCCACGCCACCGAAGACCATTGCCCCAAGACGCCCATTACCAATGGGCAACGCCTGATTCCAATTTGATGCAGGTTGACGATACCAGAGACTCATGGCATTGACTTGCGAATCAATCTGAGAAGATTTCATTTCCAGTGTTCCCAACCCTGACATCACATCGGCACGTCATCCATACAGTCATGTCATTTAAACAGATCGACACTCGTACCCGGTTGCAGGTTCACTGGTGTTGATGAAACTTCAAACAGGTCCCATCCCTGAGATACTTTGGGCACTGTTGTGATCGGCTGATCAGTTGGGTTATGCAGTGTCACCTGCCATGAGTCAGGCGTGGGATTACTGATTGATATCTTGATGTCAGGTTGATCGCAGACAACAGGATGCCCAATAAAGTAGGTACGAGTTGCGTCACATGGCAGCGTAGCATATGCGGTATCTTCAAGCATCGGCAGCGGACGCCAATTGGGCGTGGGCAGACTCCGATCGATGAGCCAGGTCTCCCATTGCGGTTGAAGGTTGGCAATACGCGTAGGCAGATAGCTCTCCAGATCAAGCTCAGAAACCGAGAGTTCGACACTTGTCTGGCTTGGATTGATTTGCAGCGAATGACCATCGGAATGAATTTGCCCCCGCTGGATCCTTAGCGATGCAAGATCAGAAGCCATGAATTGGAAATAGCGATCAAAGACTTCAGGTGACGTGCCAGACGGCGCACCGAGATAACCGAACTTGGTATGAATCGCCGCATCCATGGCAATGGTGCTGTTTATCGTCTGGTGTCCAAATTCAATGGTCCTACCTTTGCCCGTAATCACATATTCAAGATCGTCATCAAGGCTGATCAGCGACACCCAACCGCCTTCACCTTTGATGGTGATATACGCACCTTTCGAGAAGTGGCCTGTGCGTGGTAATTGTGAATCACCTGCTTCAAAGTGTTGACCTTCTGCGTTGATAAACGTGGTAAATGCTGTGGTCAGGAAACGGATGGCTAATTTGGCATCGGTATCAACCGTTATGCGCTGACGTGTCTTTAAATCCATTTCATACCAGCCGGCACGCAGTCCGTCTGGCCATGAATTAAACATCGTATGCATACCCCCACCTTCAAGAAATGGGTTGGGCGCAACCGGACTCCACCAGCCCCATGTGTTACCTCTGGCAGATGGGTCTGTGGCAATGTAGTTGAGTGTACCGCCCCCAATCAGAACATCCGGGCTGCCTAGCACTGGCATGGGTTTGGTATTCACACTTCGAATATCGGGATATCCGGGCGTGTCAATTTGCGGATAAAACGCAAAGGTGGGTGTCGCTTTGCCGATAGGTGCACCATCAGCCGGAAGCGTGGGGTAATTACGCGTCAGTGATGTGGCAGGTTCAACATTGCCCGTCCACCAACCGTTGCTGTGGGTCACCGAAGTCCCGCTGGGTCTGACCTGATGCTTCATATCATCTGCAGTGCGTTGCCGGCCGTAGGCAAGGTAGTTGTTGCGATCCGAACAAATAAATTCCATCCATAGCGCATTGGCATGCCGAAGCGCCATGCTGATCGCTTCTTTGCCATTAACATCGGTGACGATGAGCATCGGATCGAACTGCTGATTGGCTTTGAACTCGATGGATTGGTTGAAGCGTTTGGCACCATTGGGGAGGAATCGATAGATCGTCTTACCCATCGAGAGCACACGAATTTCTTTAAGGCCGACATCACTGGCCACATCCAAATAAGCGGGTGTCCGCCAGAGATCAGGACGATACCATTCACCGCGCGGCTCGACGACAAAGTTCTTGCCTTCCCATTTGAGAATACTCGGGCCCTGGGTGACATACTGGTAATGACCGGGCCACCAGATATGTTTGCTGACGAGATTGGCAAACGTCTTGGGCGGCATCGCACCGACAGTTCGCCACTTGCTTGCAAGCGCCGTTGACAACTCATCCACCGAGTCCATCAGGTTAAGTGTCACCGGCAAAACACCATTACGCGTGCTGTTCATGCGAATCAAATCATCGTGATAGTTGTCAATCACCTTGCCATGTTCGGTGGCATAGAGTGCAAAGGCGCAATGGAATTTGTCCTCCCAAAACGGCATGCGTTCCTGACTTCGATTGAAGTAGCCCATAATGCCTTTGTGTTTGTTCTGGGTGTAGATGTACTGAAACAGAAACTGTGACCGCCGAACTTTTTTCGGATCACCGAGATTGTTAAACGCATCGCCGTTTTCCGTAAGGACTCTTGGTTCGGGGAAGACGGTCTGATCGCCATAGAGGTAGATTTGGTTTTGACCATACGCATCCTTGCCACGCAATCCGGGGCATGCCCAGAATTCGTCATTCGTCGCAGCAGCACAATCGGCTTTGAGTGCATCAAAGGCAGCTTGGTTGGTCGACTCCAATGGATCAAGAAACACGATCCCATCAAGTCCGGCAGCCTTGGCAGCTTCAACCCATTGCTTGACGGTGTTGGCGCCCCCTGCATGATTGGAGCGCGCGCCGATGATCAGATTGGTCTGCTTGACTGGCTCAGTCGGATCCGGTGTTTTGTAGTCTGACCAATCCAACAACTCACGCTTGGGCCAAGTCTTTTTGGGAGGATTGAGCACCTGCTCTGGCGTGGATTTACCTCCAAGTCCCTTGGCCAAGGACGGCTGGGCAAGATGTCTGAAAGTGTTGGAGATCACCGCAATCCAATCACTGTCGGGGCCAAGAATGGCACGCACGGGTGGACAGTTGACCGGCGGTGCAAAGAACCATGCAGGCGGAAAACCAAAGGCTGCCAAACGCCCTGCTCCAACTTCCCGAACCGCTAAAATCGTGGGCGACTTGACGGTTTCTTTGGGGACAAATGGTAAGGCGTGTGGCAGTTTCTCTTCTTTATAAGGTTCGGCCTGCGTGGTCGGCGATCCCTTGACAATCGCTGTCCATGTGTCATCGGTCTGGACACAAGTCATCGGCACGGTTGCCAGGTAGTTTTGTGGCCCAAGCAGATACACCTGCTTAGCGTTGTTGTTAAATGGTGAGGCGATTGCAGCGGTCGGCATCAGATAGCATCGCATCGATTTGATACGTTGACTTTCATCGGTTTCAACCACACGAGCTACAGGAAGCCTTGCACCGTATTGAGCGAGAAAATCCTGGCGGGCAAGCCAATCTTCTTCCTGAGTTCCTGAAATGGATTTGCCATGATAACGACTTGCCTGCAGGACCATCACCCCACCGCCCCGTGCAAGAAAGTCATGCAGCGCATCGCGGATTGCAGGCGTTTCATAGCCTTTATTCAAGACGACGACGTTGTAGTCACCGGACTTGAGCAGTTGGGGAACATCCTGGGGATTGCCACGATGCACGCCGATTCCCTGGGCTGTTAATGGCCGTGTGACATCAGCGTTGTGTGTCGGGAATGTGAATAAGACAGATGGGATTGTTTGCTCCGCCTTGCATGTTAATGCGAGAAAGACCGTGCACAAACAAATGATCACGCGGGAATACGGGTTAATATGCATACTGAAAAGTGTCCGTACTGGAATTGCCGATATTGCTGTATTCGGGAACGACTTTGACAACGCCATCAGCCATCAATGCATTGGTATGATCACCATGGCGCGGATAACGCGGGTAAAACGGCCGGGTCGATGTCACATCGTTTTCCCAGCGAAAAGTTGAAAAATCGATGTGCTCGTAACGATGCCGACGTCCTTCGCCGATGAGGATGACTTTCTCCGGCGGATTCTTAATATCCAAAGAGGTCTTGACCCGATTTAATTGACCAATTTCAAACATGCCCCAAATCCCGCAATAGTCTCGCGTCCCATCTGAACCATCCGTCCAGCTTGGATTGAACTTGGTGTAAAAATCCGGCGTGTGACTGGGACAGGTAAACACCGTTGGACTACCAAGCTTGGGTTGAGGCAGTACGCCCTGAAGCACCATCATTCGCGCCCATGACATGTTGACATTGGGTGCCTTCATGGTTTGCGGGAACATGTCTTCGTTTTCATCCTGATAGACCTGCATGGCCAAGCCGATCTGCTTGAGATTGGACATGCATACGATGTTCCGCGAAGCGTTTCGTGCACCGGCAAGAGCGGGTAAAAGCACAGAGATTAAGAGTGACACAATCGAGATGACAACCAACAACTCGATTAACGTGAACCCCCTTTTCAAGGCGTGATAAGTCATCATATTGGCTCCTGGTTAGCGAGAAGCAGTCGGCTCAAGACTCGGTGAAACCCATTGGCGGATCGATGACTGCCTGGGCCTGGAGACATGCTCAATGGCTTGCTGAAAAATCGCTCGACGGTCAAAGGTGCATGTGTCACCGGCAATATAAAATTGAGATTCCGATACGGTGACTTCCACACCAATGACGCGTGTGCGATGTTTGACGTTTCGTTGCGTCACGGCTTCACGAATCCGTTGAGCACGCTTTAATCCTGGGACAACAAATCCAACCGGCCCGGTGATGCTTTGCGCCAAATCATCCAGACGCTGCCCATAGTCCGATTGATTGCCAGGGACAATACGAAAAAAATTGCCCGCAGCCGAGTCCTGTTTAATACCAATCAACGGACGCTTCGCAAGGCCTTGATCAACCAACGTTTCTTCAACACCAAGTCGAGTCAGTTGATAACCCGGACCATCTTCAGGCATGCCCACATAAATGATTCGACGAAACCCATCAAGCAGAAGTGATGTCGTTGCAGCACGGCCTGCTCTTGTATAGTCAGGCATGAGAAAATCCTGATCCGGCTCTTCAAGGCGATAAGGTTCGGTGTGCAGAACGCGCGTGCCGTTGTCAACCAACTCCATCAGCAATTCATCGTGATGAGGTAATGTCGGCGTGCATGCAGCGAGTAACGCCTGGTGACGCTGTTGTTTGACACGCTCAAGAAACAGACGCTCGATCTCGCTGTCATATTTCGTGGCATCCTGAGCGTAAATGCCAAGCGTGTAACCATGCGTTAATGCCAGTGATGTCAGACGCGCCAAATCGGGAACCGTCGCACCACACATGACTGAAATAATATTGGCAGTACCTTGAGCTTGATCAACCGGACAGACATGACTTCCCGACCCACGACGCGTTGAAACCCGGCCATCTTCGACCAGGCGCATCATGGCTTTACGCAATGTCCCACGGTTGACTTTAAATCGCTCACACAGATCACGCTCAGAAGGCAATCGGGAGTGTGCAGCCAGCGAACCGGTCTGAATGTCGGAGAGAATGGCCTGGTACACACGGTCTGCCATGGGGCCCAGTTTGGTGCTGTCGCTCAGATCTGCTTGCATGTTGCTGATCACCTTCTTGTTCAAACTAGCATTAAATATTAGGCCCACAATGACAGAAGTCAAGAACAAAAAAAACCAAAAATATTCCAATTGGTATATTTTTGGAACACGTTATAATGCAGACAATTTCCTCCTTCAACCGATTGATTCCGTCAGAACACGCACACACAATTAACAATAAACATCTATAAAATATCATCATACGGAGAAATGCATTGTATAGCCCCCATCCTGAGATCAACGCACGGCGCCAAGCGTGGTATACCCATGTCCGCCAGAATATGCACCAAGTGGTTGAACCTGATGGACGCGCACAAAGTGTCCTGTTTGCAGCCCCCTACCGCTCACCAGTTTGGATTCTGCCAGCGCTGTACACCGGCAGTGATACGGACATCAAGCTGGCCAACGCCCTGGCAGCACGCTATCACAACGATGACCGGGGGCGTTGCCAATGCTTCAATATCTTTCAAACCAATCTCTTTGCACACTGTCTGCATCGCTTTGACAAATTGCTCTCCGACGAGGCGCGCCAGGTCATGCACTGGCATGCTGATCTGATCTGCAATGATCCGCTCGCCTCACAACGTGCGGACTTCAAATTTCAAGGCGCCAATGACAACATGCCCATGATGGCGACCTACGGGATGATCTTTGCAGGCGAGTATTGCCAAAGCCAATCAACCATCGACCACGGCATATGGAACCTGGAACAACTGGCACGCCAACTCAGACGCAGCGCATGGCTTGGTGAATTCAACAGTTCAACCTACACCGCCATCACGCTCAGCGGTGCAGCCAAAATCGCTTCATTCTCACAGACACCCTACGCAAGGGAACTGGCCCAAAAAATCGAACACCGCATCTGGGTGGAGTTATTCGCCCATTTTCACCCCACAACATTCCTTCAGGCTGGTCCCCAATCACGTGCGTACATTGTGGATCGTTGCGGTGGGACACACAGTCTTCAAATGCTCTACTGGTTAGTACTCGGTGAAAACCTCTCTGGACGTGATCCAATCAAAACCTACTTTGACTGGGACGGCAAAGAGGTCACACACTTTGCAGGCAATGCTATGAAAAACGCCGCCGAATTTTGCGACTTGTTCGATGCAGACTTTCATCTTCCTGATCAAATCAAGGAGTGGATGGTCAATCGCCAATATCCTTTCACCGTTCAAGGACGTGCTGAATGTTTCAAAAACCCTATGGAACAAGGGGCGGAATACCATACCTACACCTACATGCAGCCCGACTACACGCTTGGCACGGTCAACACTGCAATCACTGATAACATGCAGACACTTAATCTTTATACAACTTACAAGCATGCAGACGAACCAACCAACTTCACCCAATCCGGTACGATTTTCCCGCAATATATGCGGAATAATGAAACCCTCGGCATACTCGAAACGTCACCAGACAAGTCAGCTACCGGTGAAAAGTTTTTGCCTGATCATGCGTGGTATCATGCGTATCAACACCAAAATCACGCGCTACTCACAGCGATTCCCGATCCAGGCATTTCAAGAAAACCCATCTCCAGCCTGAAACTTGGATTGATATTCCCCTGTCACTATCAAGGGATCAACCGCTACATCCTTGGCAAGCAAATCCGAAACAGCAATGAGCTTTCGTCGACACCAATCATCGAACCTATCTCCATTCACACAGGCAGTATTTACCTGCACGTCCAGCCTTTAATCCTCGCACAGCTTTCCTGCGAAGCACGCATCCGCATGACTGATCATAACAAGCGTTATCAAGTCCTCGAACTGGTCACATACGAAGGCCCCAAACGTACCTTTACCCGCGAACAATTAAGCCTGCTCTGTACGGGTATGTATGTGAATATTGTTGAGAAAAATCAATTTAAAACGCTTGAGAAGTTTCACGAACATATGTCGGATATCAATGTTCTGGATTACTATTCAGTTGGTATCCGCAACATTCGTATCCAACATCACGATATCGATTTTGAGCTTGCCATCACCGCACATAACCTTGGCTTGCGCAACGCTTGTGTCAATGGTCAACCGATCGATACGCCGCTGATGTCTATTGACCAGTTGCAGATCGACCAACTCCCATTTATGGGCAAAGACATACCCCAAACCACCAAACCATTCCCATGGTCCGATTCAATGTCCAACCATCCAGCCAATTGGCCCTGGATGATCGGATCAGATGGCAACAACGCAGCGCCAAACTATCAAACCTACACAGCAATACCCGGACTTTTTGATTAAACAGAATTTGACGTGCTGATGACTTGTCACAACAGTATGAAATTGGAAACAATCTTTAATAAACACCTGATCCCAAAATCACGCCAATGAGCCCAAGTCAATACCAGTGCCGAATTCGGTGCCAAGAAAACCGCCCCGGGCCAGAAATGGTGCAAAATGTCAGTCCGGGTTGCTGTCAAGAATTGACAAAAAGAACACGCCCAGAAAACAAACCCAATTTGCCCTAACTCTCGCCCTACGCGCCAAATAAACAACGGCTGACATTTGCTGTCAGCCGTTGTCAAAGAGCGGGTGAACGGACTCGAACCGTCGACAATCACGTTGGCAACGGGGCGCGACAGTTCGTATCAATCGAATAAAACGATAGTTATGTAATTTCGGGGTTATGAGTACCGAATTTGGTGACATGGTAACAAATTTACGTAAAACATAGTGCACAAAAGCTTTGCAAGCAATATCGCACGATGTCGTTTTAACCTGGTTTGGCCCAAAGGCCACGACGTTTGGCCGCGTTGCGTTCGAGCAAATGAAGTGGCTAAGATGATTGCTCTGTTCCTAAAAGCCAAACTCGTACACGTCGAATCTTCATGCTAGTATCACCACAAAGTAGCTTGATTAGCAGGCCGCTTTGCTGCTTTGGCAGTTACCGTTAGGTTGGTCAAGTGACATTTACTACTGGTCAGGTCTTCATTCTTGCAACCACAGATATTGAGTGTCAGATCATGTTGTTGGGCGATGTGCCGAATACGCTCCAGTTGCGTCTCGCGTATCTTGGCAGGTAACGACAACGCGGAACTGCTACTTCCACAGATTGCAGATCGCTTAGCTTGTTCGAAAGGCTCAAAAATCCGATTGAGTAAATCCGGATCGGCGATATTGCGTTTGAATGAACCGGCAATGGCAGGACGCAGAAATAGATAACTGGCAGAAACATGGCGAACACCACAAGCTGCTATACGTGCAAACAAGCGATCCAGATCATCATCATGATCCGTCACACCATGAATCAGTGGGTCAGCTCTCAACGATGTTGTCACGCCAATACGAACTAGTTGCCCAAGTGTTTTCAAGCGATCATTTGCCGATGCGGTATTGGGTTCGATGACATCATTAAGTGCATCGTCCAATGTACACAGCCCCACCTGGCCTGCAACTAATTCTGGTTGCTTGGCAAATAGTTCAAGAAACATTTCTGGAACCGAACCCTTGGTGACAAACTGGATTCCAATCCCCCGTTCCAGCAATAACTCCATCACCTGATAAGCCTGATCCAATACTTCCTTGACCGGCATAAACGCATCCGATGACGGACTGAAATAAACAGCCAGCGGCTTATTGCGTTTGCGATCCAACTCACGTGCGATCAATTGTGCAGTGTTTTGATAGACCCGAACCGTGCTTTGTCCTGGATACTGTGAATAGCCCCGAATGTAGCAATAGATGCAATCGTGAACGCAGCCCGTCGTCAGATTGACCGTCGGCAAATAGGACAAGCAACGCAAACTCGACGGCGTCAATGCTTTTGATTTCCGATCAACCAACTCAACTTTCACGATGTCCCCCTGCTGATATGCCGGAATTAGCTTTCAATATGCTACTACCCAAATCGCTTCCCGGGAAGGAGATTTTGACTTTCTTTTCCTGACAAACAAAGCAAATTGGTCCCAGGCATATGCTTTCTGTTAGTTGCATCCGAGGCAGCTACATTTGAAAGCTTCAACTCTTTTAAATGCCTGTGCAGAACACCGGGTGTCAAATCAATATCTTCAATGACAACCAACCGACTCAACTCGCACATAACAGACAACGCACCCGGAGAGTCTTGGCTATCAGTCAGCAATAATGCCTTTGAATTCAACCGGCGTACTGGGAAATAGATCGTCTTATTATCAGAAAGTCCGTTCCAATCCTGACGCCAGATCACATCGACAGCTCGAAAATAATCTGAAAGTGACAACAACTGAAACGTCGATCCTCTATGGAGTTTTATCTTTGAGTTAGATACAATCAAATGTGTCGATCCTGTACCTTCGGGCGCAAGACATACATCGGGCAAATAGGCTTGGCCAAGCCAATCAGATTGACTTAAGGTGCCTTGAGAAAGTCGATTAATCTGATACCAATCATCAACACTCCCAATCGAAAACTCACTCAAATTGTCGAACAATCGACAGCACAGAATAATGTCAACATAACCAGAACGCCCCATCTTCTGCATTGACCGAAGCCATTGCCTCCAATCACTACGTTGGCAGTGAATTCCAGAAACAAGACGCAGTAATTGTTTGTTCTTCAAAAACCGACGTGTATTGTGTGGCTGAAGATCAACCAAAGTCCAATCGATTTTATTCTGACAAAAATATCTGGATTATTTTCAGTTAACCTTTCAAAAATCCTTTGCGACAATGATCCGCTACCTCCACCCAGATCGACAAATGAAAATACAGTTCTCAAGCAAGGCTCAAAACCATTATTAATCAATGGTTCAATTGCATAATCGGAAATACACTTTGCTCGACTTTTCGATCTAGGATCAAACTTTCTGGTTAATGCAGAAGAGAATTTCTGAATACACCGAAATGATCCCGCCCTGTGGTCCAAAGCAGCCGCTGGATAAACAAATAAAGATATTTTTCTTTTCACGTCAATTGAATACTGACGATAATGATAAAATACATCAATAAAATCCAAACTAAAATCTACGCTCCGACAAGCCGTCAACAAAGGTAAAAATTTAGGATCATCATAAACTTGTGGACAACGAATTTTCGACAGCAAGTAAATGGGATTTCTTACGTTTGATGTAACAGCAGCACAACTCTCAAAAGTAGCCCCCTCGTGCAGAACTGTGGACTCCATGCTCAACATTTTTCCTAATACCGTTTGAAATACTTTATTCTGCGGTAGTAACGAATGCACTTTTTTTAATAAAAGGAAATATGAATAGCAATAGTCCTGTGCCAGTGGCAAATCAAAGCATGATTTTATATATTTGCTTTGGTATCGTTCTAACTGGTGAAGCAATTTGATCTGATCAGGTGCAAACGCATAAATCTCAGGCTTCCAGTATTGTTCCCACGAACATACCTGAAAACTCAATCGCTTATTGGGAAGTATATCGATTGTTCGTAGTAATTTTTCACTTTGCAGTACTTCAGAGATAGCTGCTTGATTTTCTTTTTGCAATGAACTCTGACACACTTGCATTGATATGGTACTTGCAGGCATTTTCTGCTCCTAATTCATAACACCGTACAAATACCTTGCAGTCAACCTGCGATGAATTAGTCTCAGAATTTTCGTCCCTTCTTTCACAACCAACTATCTGGGACCAGCTACAATTTCCTCCTTTAACCGTGGAGGATGATCATGCCTTGGTTCAACAATACAGCTTATCTGAAGATGGTCGATTCCATGGCAATCATCATCGCTCAGTCCTATCAGCTTGCACGCAGTCGACTGGCATCTGCAAGTTCGCCTGTCATGCGCGCGGTGATACAGCGTGACCAGCTTTTCTCCCAAATTCAATGGCTCAAACGCGAACTCGAAATTCTGCGCCAGCAACGCGCGGACTGCCCGGCCAACAAGCGACCAGAGTTTTCACCCGGACAAAGGTGGTCATTCTGCAATTGATGAGACAGAGGAATTGGAGTGCCCCAGTTGCTGCCAGACGTTTCGTTGTGCATCCCAACACGATCCGCAAATGGATCAGAGCCATCGACGGACAAGAAGGTTCCAAGTCGCTTCTGCCTCAGATTTCCTGGAACCGCATGGATGATGCGGTTCGTTGGGCAGTACATGAACTACGTCAGTTATGTCCCGATCCTGAAATGGGCACGAGAACCATCGCAACAATCCGCTGCGCCGCTACAATTGCTGACAAAAGAACTACACCCCAGAAACCAAAACGAATCCCCCTAACTCTCGCCCCGTGCGCAAAATAAACATCGGCTGACATTTGCTGTCAGCCGATGTCAAAGAGCGGGTGAACGGACTGAACCGTCGACAATCTGGCTAATATCCTTCTGAGCCAATTTCAAGCAAGTTTACCGTTGCCCCTCAAGCACTTCCTACAACCGCGCTTAACTTTGCCGCCAGCTCAACAATTTCTCCTCGACTACGTCAATTCATCAAACCGTCTAGCCATGGCTAGCATTGGATTGTGCCCAAGATAATCTGAGCAAGGGCTGTTAAATGGGGAGGTTGGCTTACGTGCAAGAGACAGAGGAGATTGGCCATGCGGGTGATAAAACTCCCAAATGGTGCCGGTCAAATCGAACTGCCGGGCGGTCTGATCCAATGCGGCCTCCAGTAGTTGTACGGCAGCATGATCCTGCTGATAACGTTGGCAAGCCAAGGCCGCCCAGTAAGTGATACTGTTCCATGCCGGACCTCGCCACATTCGCATGGTGTAATGTTGATCACAGATTGCCAAAGATGTAATGGGATGCTGAGCAAAAAAGTGCTCAGGATTTAACAAGTGCTCGTGGATCACTGACATGGCTTGATCATGCGTGGCAGCGCCGACGACCAGAGGCCAGATCCCTTCATGTGAAAGACATCGTATTTTCGGATCGTTGACCGACCAACTGTCATGGAAGAATCCGGTTTGATGGCTGAATAGTTGATTTTGAATCAGGTCGCGCAATCGCTCGGCCTGCTGCTGATGTGATATTGCCTCATGTCCCAGTTGGGTCGCCCATCTGGATGCGGTTTCGTAGAGCAGATACAGGTGTGATGTCGCATCAATACATGCCATCGGCTCAGCAGGCAAATGGATAAATCGCACACCGTCATCAATGCCACTTTCCCATGTCTTGTTGACAATATCCTGATAGTAAAACCCACCATCAATCGCTTGGCGATATTTTTCAAACCATTGAATCTGACGTTGGAGAACAGCATAACTCTGCTGTAAAAATTCCGGGCCTGCTTGTCCAAGCACCTGATCCACCGCATAGACCCACACTGGCGGATGACCGGCATGAGGATCCCAGACGCGCGACGTACCGTTAAGCCACAGCGAACCGGGAATCATGCCATTGTCCTGTTGATTGGCAAAGTAATTTAAAAGCTGATGGCATGCATGCTCGGGTTCAGATGGCATGACATCCAAGACGGCATGAATCAAATCCCAATGCCCGAATGCTGGCCCATAGCAATAACCTGGCCCAATCTCTTCCCATGGGTATTCAAGCCATTGACAAGGCGGATGAATGCAGCGTTCATGGAGTTTAGCGACATATTCAAGCATCGGCCGCCAACTCGGCTTGCCAAGTGTCAAAGTTTCATCGCAGAGTGCCTGTAGTAAATACGTCTTTTCTGAAACTGGCATCACTGATTATCCTTAAGACGCAGTTCAAGCACTGCACCGGCATCACCGAGTTTAAAAATTTGCTTAATGCGTTGCCCGTTGTGTGTCGCTGTAACCTGGTAGTCACCTTTGAACCCACGTGTCTTGATTTGCCCATCGGTACCAGTCATCAGTTCTTTGTCCGTCCACCATTGCCTTAATACCAGTTCTTCATAGACGCGTCCGTTGGGTTTGATGCGCCAGTGTTTGTCGAACAGGGACGCCTGTTTGTAATACATCTGTCCTTCCCAGAATCCCCAAAACGTGACTGCATTGATCGCGGGATGACTGAAAAAAACGGTCAGGGCATCGCGTGTGTAATCAGCCTGGAGAGTTTGATCCATCACATTGACGGTGAATTCAGTGACCTGGATTTTAAGTTGATGGGCTGCCAACTGATCGAGCACTTTGAGCAAACGAGTTGGTGGCGTGAGTTGCGAGCCGAAATGTCCCTGCATACCCATACCATCAAGCGGAGCGTTCTGGAGTTTGAGTTTTGAAAACAATTGCTCGTAATAGTCGATCCGTGGCTGATCATTGCCCCCTGCAGCGATAAGGCGATTGTCATTGAGATAAGTCTGAGCCTGGGGATCAGCCTGCTTGGTTGCCTTGAGCCATTGGGCAACGGCTGTATCACCGATGAGTGTTTGCATCTGGTCACCAAGGTACAATTCATTGACCACATCGTAACAGGACACCTTGCCGGCATAAGCTCCAACCTGGTTTTGAATATGTGCCAGAAGATATTCCTGTAAAGTCTGAGGGTTGTTATCAAAGCGTTGTTTTATCGAATCGTCATACCGGTGCCATTCCGGCCAGACAAGGGTATGTCCACGAATCATGATGTCATGGTCGGCCAGCCACTGGACACTGCGATCTGCCAGGTCGCGATAGCGGGGTGTATGCCAGTATTTGGGTTTCATCGCTCCTTCGAGTGATGCCATATTAAAGAGCTTGAGAAATGTCTGTTTATATCTGCTGTGATCCGGTTCATCGGTGATTTCCCACAGCCTGGCACTGTTGAGGACACTGCCAAAACCAAAGGCATGTCGGAGCATCTGCACATGGACCTGGACATCGGGGATGACTTTACCATGCGTGTCGACCACTTTGATTTGCAGGTCGGCTTTGCGATGTTGTTCGATGCGCTTTTGTGCTTCGTCACGCCATGGCGCATCAGGCTCGCGTCCCAGATAGGTAATTTGTGTGCTGGGTAATTCTTCGAGCTTTACGGCGTTGTCGAATCGCAACACCTGCAAATCGGCAATTTCAACAACCTGTGGTGCAAAGCCAAAGTTCAATGCCACGTTCATATCGCCGGCGGATTGTGTCTTTGGGACCTTGGACAAATCCACGCGAAACGGGATATAAAATGCAGTCCAATCCGACCCGACACTGGCTACAAACTTGACGGACAGCTGGCGAGGAGGATGAGCCTGGCGAAATTGAAACTTAACCTGTGCTTCACCGCTGTCAGCTTGTGGCTCAATTGCGCGAGCATAGAAGGTGGCAAGCATGACCTGGCCGTGCTCAACCGTCTGCCGGGTTGGCAAAAGAATCTGCACACGCCAGTCACTGCTTGGACGCTTGATCGTCCTCACGCGCACCGCTTTGCCAAAGGGCTGACCTTGCACATCGACAATCGTCATTTGCCCATCACCGCGAGCCGGCCCGTTACTCATTTTTAAACCAGTAAGCCAATCTGCTTCCAAGATATTATGGCTGGCAGGCAAGTTGCCCTGGGACGTTGCACCCAAAGCTGAAAGGCTGAGAAGTAAACTAAGTAATAAGGCAAAATAGAATCGTTTGGTATTCACGTCTTTTCCTGTCAATTGGTACATATTCAATGAAGCAATAAGCTATTATTTTTCTTTGCGATAGTAATAGCGGACATCCCCGTCTCGGCCCTGGAACATGGTGTCGTGATCCATGGTGGAGCAATGCATATCCACCCAGAGAATATTCAAACCATCACTATGGCGATCGCTGACGTTATTGGGATATTTATCCGGCAAGACCAGTTGTGAATAATGTGCTGCATAGGCCGTGTTGCCTGATTGCTTAACGCCCAGTGAATCACGGTCATCACCATCACCTAGCAGTGCAGTTAAAGTCGGTTTCAGAAATGTGTCACGTCGTTGACGCAATCGTTCCGGCCCGACAAGCGAACCATCCCCCCAGGTCGAACCCGTCTCCTGGTCGCCAGCATAGGAATAGTTCCAACCATAACCGCCTTCGGTGTAGCGCTCACGCTCGAATATCAAATCAAATGACGGGCAACGATACACACCCACGGTCAGTGTTAACGTGTATTGGTAATTGCGATTGTCATAATTCATGTACGATGAAATCTCATCGCGCCACTGCACGGGTTGATCCCAACTGGTTCCCGATTGATGAGAGCGTGGCAACCAGTCGTTAAAGTCTGAGGCATAAGCAGAACTGGCCACACCCAACTGACGCTGATTGGAAAGACAGGCCACTGTCCGTGAGGCGGCACGTGCTTTTTGTAATGCCGGAATCAAAATGGAAATAAGCAGCGAAATGATCGAAATCACAACCAACACTTCAATCAGAGTAAATGCCTTTGAAACACTTGGCATGGACACACGTATAGCAAGCATCTGTCGATGTTTCATATCTTGATCCTATCTGTCACAATCGAGTCTATATTGCTGTCAACTCAGCGCGTTCCGGTATCGGCTGGACCGGTGGATTGACGTATCTTCAATGTCACGGGCAAGACGACTGGCTCATACATGTCCGGCTGATCCTGCTCAACCATCTCCAATAACTGCTTAACCGCATGATCGACCAATGACTGGCTGGGAATGTCCACGACCGTCAAGGGCGGGATGGTGTAGGCGGTCGCAGGTGGATTGTTGAAAGTGGCCACGCTCACATCCTCAGGCACGCGAACCTGCCGCTGCCAACAGGCATGTAAAAATGCTGTAGCCAAAGCATCGTTGAACACCACCACTGCTGTGGGGCGAACCGGCAGATTGAAAAAATCATCGAACCCTTCTTCAACCGAGCCTCGGATGACTTTGAAATCTTCTTTCCGGACACCTGCTGCAAGGCAGGTTTGTTTGAGCATCGATTCGCGCATCTGATAACTGTAGTGATTACGTTTGCCATGCGGCTGCATGAATGCGATGCGGCGATGTCCCTGGTCGAGCAGATATTCACCGAGCAACCGAGCCCCTTGCTGATCATCTGGTCGAGTCGATGCAAAGCCAGACACCGGATTGGTGTTGATCAGGACAGCTGGCAAGTTCGCCTGCTCCAATGCCTCCCGCACCTGAGGCAGGAGTTTATGCATCACCAGGCAACCATCAAAGCGGCGATCCAATAAGGCTTGAATGCTCCGTGGTGACCCGGCTGGGACATATTGCATTTCGTAACCCCGCCCGTGCAATCGATCCGCGAGACGATGAATGATGTCCTGCCAGTGTGCAGACCCAAAAGGCATCGAGTTTTCGTGAAGCAGCCCAATCGTACAGGTGCTGCCTGAACGCAATGCCCTTGCGCGCCAGTTGGGGCGATATCCCAACTCATTTGCAATAAGACGGATACGATCAGCTCGCTCCCGTGCACTAGGCCAGGTTTCCTTGCCATCGTTACGGAGAATCCGCCGAACCGTTGCCTCAGAAACCCCTGCTTTTGCTGCAATGTCTTTAATGGTTGCCATCGATCCGAACCCATTTTAATCTCGTAATCAATTTAACTTCGTAATCATAATAGAAGCCAGTTTCAAGATGTCAATCGAAAATTGTCCAAAGACGATATGAATACTGCATCAACAGTCAATTCAACGTTTATTGAAGTGCCGAATCCGGTGCCAGAAAAACCGTCCCGGTGCCAGAAGTGGTGCCAAACGTCAGTCTGGGACAGGCGTTTGCTGTCAAGAATTGACAAAAGGAACACGCATCCAAAACGAGAGCAAATCGCCCTAACTCTCGCTCCGTGCGCCAAATAAACAACGGCTGACATTTGCTGTCAGCCGTTGTCAAAAGAGTTCTAATTGATGTTATCTATCGTTTTTGATTAATGATCAGATACACAAAGAATAACAACCTCACCAGCCTTCACCGGGCTCTTATAAGCTGATCCTGCCCAGATACCTGGCGTTCCTGCAACAACCTTGACTTGATGATCTGAGAGCCCATGCAACTGTATAAATCCATCGTGTTTCTGTTCGGGCACTCCTGCCAGGATATATGTCTTACCCTCCAAAGTTCCATGACAGAACATCACATCGCCACTCACCGTCAACTGTCTGAGCCATTGTGGCTTGTCTTGCCCGGATACAAGTGCAGGCCCAACTTCAGCTAGAATACGTGTATTCTGGTAAAGGTTTTGCTTGATCAATTGCGTATCACCAGAATGCCACAAAAGCGTCGGCAGCCACCAGTAGAACATTCCCCTGGCACCGTAAATGACAGGCATAAATATCTCGTATCGCAACTCCTCCACCGACGGTACCGTTTCAGACTTGTAGTATTTCTGGCCAAATACATGAAAAAGAATTTTCTGCCCCATCCGTGCACGTATTAACTTGGCGGAAACGGGTGTTTTCAAACCTGTCATCAACCCCTCGACGTGCGGGGCTATTTTCTGATGCGGTACGTCAAAGACGATCCATTGACGATCTGGATCCTTCTGCTTGATAATCTGCCGAGTCGATTCAAATAACGAGAAAGGTGTATGTCGCATGGAATACATTTCATCAGCTGTATAAAAAAGAACTGATGAATAGCCGCTCACATGTTCAATCCAATCCGTCAATTCGGCAGCCTGGTTTCTCTTCTCTGTAAAGCGTCTTGGCAAGCCCACCATCGCCTTGACACCCAAATCATCAAATCGCTTGAGCATTTCAAGTAGTTTCTCAAATTCACCAGTGCGACTTCGAAAGCCTTCAAATGAATAAGAGTGAACCGTGTTAAAGCCATTGTTCTTTAGTTCGTTTACAATCTCATCAGATGTCTTGACAGTCAGACCATACATACCAATCGGAAAGATTGGTACACCATCTTTATCTCGAAAAATTGCAGGCGCAGAAAAGTCAGCGTCTGATGCTCCAAACATTTCCTCTGTATATCTCTGAATATTCAAATCGGCATGGGCAACGACTGCCTGGTCGGCTTTGTCAACCAAAATCGCATACACTTTACTGTCGCCTGCAGGAAGTAAATTTGATGGGAACATCATTTTTCCATCGTGACATTCTCCTTCGACGACTTTTCCCTCCGGAGTATATAAACGAGCCACAATGTCGAGCCTGCTCCTCAGGCTTTCTGAACAATCAATCTGATAAATAAAATTAATCGTCGGACTTGCAGGCTTTCCGACCAACAATTGATCGTCAGTCGTAACTGGCTGTATTTTAATTGAAGGCTGATAGTTTGCTAATTTTTCCGGATCAATGTCTGTCGGCTTTAACAACACGTCATCATAATCAATTCTCTTTGTTGATCTATTTTGGACATAAATTGCAGCTTTACTCGTATCAGCCGATTTGGGAACCTGGAAATACTTTTTTTTCTTGCTCCATTGCATAACAGGCGGGTGATAGATCGAGCGATACAATGGGCCTGATCCTGTCAATAATATATCACCCGAAAAATCCGAGCTTGGTTCAGTGCGATACCTGAAACTCAGCTCATAGACTTTTCCCGGGACCAGATCAACTTCCTGGATCAGCCTAGCCTGAAGCAGAAAGTCAGGCTTGAGAAATTTGATGCTCAGGTAATCGTTGCCTTTCTCGTTTTTGATCAAAACCTCGGCTTTGGCGCCGGGCATCTGCACACTTCTGGTCCACCCCTCGGGAACACTTTTATTTTCGGAAATGTCAAAGCTGCCGTTAACAACGACACTTTCACCATAGGTCACTTCTGCTGCTGCAACATGCGCCGTCGCAGAATAAAAAGCCAATACGACAGCCACAACCTTTAACAACTGGCCCACATCCATTCTCCTTCATATTCAAAGCACTACAGAAATAACAGAACAACACTCAGGGCAAAGCCCACACCCAATTACTTCCACCCTCTTCGGGCAGTCCACTTGCCTCAATACGTGGTGCTGTTTGGACGTGTGTATCCAGAAAGAGAACGTTGGTTCTACCGTTGTGTGGGAAATTGATATAAAATTGATTTTTAGCTATATAATAATTATGCCATGTCGAGGTACTTGAATACGAGGTCGCTTCACCAGCATTGACTACCATGCTATGAGAATGAACCAGAGCATCTATTTTAATCCGCGGTCCTGGATTCCATCCGGACGTAAATTTACGGCCAAACTCTTGGTTCCACCCGTAATTGGCTGTATTGTTTCCAGCACCGGTCACGGCTACTGTGCATTTAAGACGGTTACGTAAGTCATCGACATAATCGGACAACATTTCATACCAATAGGTCCCGGCATCATAGGCTGGTGGAACCCACCCATTATAATCGTTGATATAGGACGCGCCTGTTTGTCCAACCTGTCGAAGTGATGCCGAACACTTGATTTGATTGGCAGCCATCCGGGCATTTTTCAATGCAGGAAGCAGTATTGAAATAAGCAAAGATATAATGGATATCACTACCAGAAGCTCAATCAATGTAAAGCCATTTTCCTTGTTCTTACTCATTGTTTTATTCCTTACAAATATTTTCACAGATCAACTGATCTTTTGCGTGCTTTCTCTGACATGCAGTTCGACTGAAATGGATTCTGCCGGCCATGAATAGCATTCACCTGAATAGGCCGCCTTGATTTTCCCGTATATATTTTCAGCCAAATCGGTTCTAGAAATGGCAACACTGGTCAGTGGGGGTTGCATATGTACACACCACTGCAAATCATCGGTCCCAATCACTGAGACGTCTTTGCCTACCTTCATGCCATGCTCAGACAAAGCGCTGTAGACCCCACCAGCCACACTGTCATTAATCACAATCGCTGAAAAATCTTTACCACTTGCAATTAAATCACATGTCGCCTTGTAGCCATCTTCAATGGTGAATCCACCCCACCGAACCAGATCCGGGTCCACGGCCAGTCCCAACTCTGCCATACGCTTGTAAAAGAAGGTATAACGTTCATCGAAACACTTGAGATAGTATTCTTTGCTATAACCATGCAAATGCGCAATGCGCTTGTGCCCCAACTCGACCAGATGATCAATCCAAGCATTGACTACCGCCTGGTTATCAATATCCACACTATTTTCAAGACAGGTAGGCCAGTTGGGTGACATCAGCGTGTAGGGTATTTTTCGATCAATCAGGCACTTGGCCAATGCCACATCAAACAGGTTGCATACCACCACCGCCTGTGGATTGGTGTGTTCAAGAAATTCAGAGAATGTGGCCGCATCCATGTCAGGTGGCAGGACTTGAACACGTGTGGTGACACGGTCTTTGCCGGTCGCTTCGATGAGATAGTCCATTAACTCGCGGTAAAAGACCGAATCTGACACCTTGGCCATCGTGCCGAAAACAAACACATCGATACAGGACAATTGTACTTTGTCGATGTGGTTTTGAGGCAGAATGTAAATCCCTTTACCTTTGACACTTTGGAGCTTGCCTTGTTGACGCAATTCACCAATCGCCCGATCGATGGTGCTCTGACTGACCTCATACTTATCCATCAATACACGAACAGATGATAATTTCTCACCTGGACTGGCTTTACGAATCTGATCATTGAGATCATTGCAGATCTCCTGATACCTGAAATTGCTCCCCCGTTGCTCCAAAGTCCCCTTGGTCATATGACTAAATCCTCACACCAGGAAACTGTATCGATTCACAATACAATCACCATATTAGTTATAAATTAGCACACAAACGAACCGTATCGCATATGCGATACACACATCCTATACTTAGCTAAATTAAAGTCAAGAATATTCATTGCAACAATTAGAATTAGATAATATGGACACAAACCTGCTGCAAAACTGTAAAGCATTTGCATATCACTCCACCAGCAGGAGAATTACACCATTAAATGCACAATAATAAAGCCTTCTCAGCTTCCTGAAAAAATCTCTTTTCAGTGTCAAAATCGGTACCAGAAACCCCACACAAGTGCCATAAATGACGCCAAACGTCAGTCCGGGGTAGGCGTTTGTTGTCAAGAACTGACAAAATAAACACGCCTAAGAGCAAAGCCAGAATCACCCTAACTCTCGCCCCGTGCGTAAAATAAACAACGGCTGACATTTCCTGTCAGCCGTTGTCAAAGAGCGGGTAAACGGACTCGAACCGTTGACAATCACGTTTATATCCTGCTGAACCAAACACAATCAGGGCTACAGCTTGTCCATCCCACACTCCCCATATCCGTGTTCAGCACAATTGATTCTGCGACGAAGTCAATTTGTCGGCGGTCAATATCACCATGCACCGTCTTGTTGCGCAACCCCCGATCAAAATCCGTGTATTGACTGATTGATGCATGGAGATGCGAATGTTGCTGCGGGTTAAGTGTTCACTGAACAGAATTAAGCGAAATCAGGCGCTTCAAGTGTGTCAAACCAGCGAAACAACCCTTAGGGACGCCACAAAGCCATCACAACAATCTGGTACGCCACAACACTTTTAAACCAATGTGTCAAAACTAATCTAACATTTTATTTTAGCTATTAACTAATTTATAATATTCATTTTATATTTTGAACCATTGGGTTTTTTTGTGTCTTAATTGACCTTTATTAAAGTTTGCATAGGATAAAAGAGCACAATGGTCTATTTCTTGATTACAAGAATCAGAATTGTGTGGATTGATCGCCGGATGAGTATCCTTCGATCATTGCGTCAGCATAAACACAGCGGGTACCGCATGAATCTTGGGCAGGCAATTGCCAGTCCCACAATTATCCGGTGCCGATCGCTGGTTCTTAAAATAATCGACTTCATATGACGACAACAACCAACACAAAACCCCAACGCCTCACGGATCGACTCAAGCAGGACATTCTCAATCGCAAGTTACGTCCTGGCGATCCACTACCTTCGATCCGCGCTTTGATGAATCAGGATGAGGTCAGCAAAGGCACCGTCGTGCGTGCGTTGAAGTTGCTCTCGGAAAGTGGCTTGGTGGAACACCATCCTTGCCGAGGTTATTTTGTCAGCAACAGCGAATCGGATCAGTTGGTTGATAATCGCGTCTCACAGATTGTGCTTGTTTCCCTGGCCTTGGATCGTGATTTGATTCCGTACTACCAAGGCTTGTGCAATGCGGTCGGCTTTCAGACAGACATGCTGCCGGGAATTTATGGTTGCAATGCTCATGCGACTGCTTACCCGGAAATGATCAGTCGTGTCCTGCGGATGCGTCCGGCGGGGATGGTGATCAATGTGGTACCTGAAGAAGTGGTCAAGCTCAACACGCAAGAGTTAGCCCAATCTGATGTGCCGATGGCATTTATCGGTTCAGGTTGCGAATCGGTACGGGTCGATCGCGTCCTCATGCCGATGGACATGACGGCACGCCGGATGGTGCAGTATGCCTTGGAAAAAGGCTACCGTGACTTTGGGATCCTTTCCCAATCGCCGTTTAACTCCGACCAGGCTGCTTGGGAACATTCGGTCTGTGACACCCTAGCTCAAGCCGGCCTAGCGATGCCATCTACCCAGATTATTCGCGCTCATGGCAATCATGGTTATGCGGAGAAGCCTGATCCGGTGATTGATATGCAACAGGCGGTCAGCCATGCTTTAGCCCAAGGTATTCGGCCACGTGTTCTGATTGCCAGCCATGATTACCCAGCGATTTCGGCTTTGCGTGCATTGCGTCAAGCCCATATCAGGGTGCCTGAGCAAGTCGCTGTGCTTTCATGCTTCAGCTGCTTTGGGTACGACCAGGAACCGGACTTGCCCCGACTCACAACGATTCATTCTCAGCGTGATCGCATGGGCGAAGTGGCAGGCCAATGTTTGTTACAACGAATCAAAAATCCAGAAATACAGGCATGTGTGCATCATATGCCGATTGAATTGGCTCTGGGCGAATCGGGTTGATGGATTCTTCCCCAAATCCGCCCCATATGTGTTAACCAATAATAGAATTTCTCAGGAAAGGTGTCATCATGAAACACAGGATTATCCCTCGCGCATTTACGCTCATCGAATTGCTTGTGGTTATCAGTATTATCTCGCTACTAATCTCCATTCTTCTGCCAGCACTTTCCAAAGCAAGAGAAGCCTCCCGTGCTTCGGCCTGCTTAAGCAATCTTAAACAGATCGGTTTGGCAACCATCGTCTATTCACAAACCTACAAAGATTACCTGCCCATTGGTTATGACCAGGATCCCGCACGCCCCGGTGGCATGTGGACCTTCCCGATGTCATGGGATGAGTACCTTTGCGTGAATGGCGGGTTGGGACGTCCGATTTATCAAACCAGTGACAAACCCCAGATTCTCATCTGCCCGCAAATTGGACATATGGACTCCCAGAATCCGCGTTGGGGACACTATGCAGTGAATCACGAGTTGTTTGGCTGGAAAAATGGTTCATCAAGCTGGGTCCGTCAGCCGGGAAAAATTACCGCCCCCGTGCAGGCGTCCCAAACGCTGATGATCACCGAGCGCGCTGATCAAGAAGAAGTCGACGGCGCATCACAATGGAACACCATGCTCGCATTCCGCGAGCCATACGGCACGACCACTTACCTTGCAGACCGACACCTTGATTCTGGCAATGTGCTCTACTTCGATGGCCATGTCAAAGCCGTCAAAAAGCCGATGAAAAATCTCTGGCATGTGGCTGGTGGTGGTGTGCTCAATAACAACACCTATCGTCCACTTTGGTTTGGCACCCACTAAACCATCGGCTTACAACAGATATTGCAAAACACATCTTATTTTTTTCTTCATCAGGTCTTTGAAGTCATGAACACGACTGGTCTATCTTTACGTCACTTTGTCGCGACTATGCTGGGATTGCTTGTCATCCAGGCAACGCTCTTCACACCCCACTTGCTCGCTCAACAACCCTCGACCTTCACGGTGCGCAACGGCGATTTTGAACAAGGCCATTCCCATTGGTATTTTTCTGCTACCAACAAGGCAAAGGCCACTGCCACGGTCGATAAACGCGTTGCCCACGATGGGAAAATGAGCATCCGCCTGACAAACCAGACACCGAAAACGCCAAATGTCTTTGGGACGTTTTACCAGACGATTCACAACCTCAAACCCATGACCGCCTATCAATTGACTTTCTGGTGTAAAGCCAACGATGTGAAACATGCCTGGGTCGGTGGCGGGGAAAAATGGGAAATCCGCAAGCAGCTACCCGAAGGAACCTATGACTGGAAACAGCTTACATTTGATTTTGCAACCGGAATTAATCAAAGGGATTTCACCCTTCGTTTCAATGTCGATGGCATGACTGACAGTCTTTGGATTGACACACTGGATATCAAGGCAGTCGGCTTGGGTAAGTTCAGTCTCACCAAGCCTCAGATCAGTCATGACATTCCTTCAAACCTGGCCTTTTACCCTGCATTTAAGGCTCAAACGACCAATTCACCCACGGTTCATTTACGTGATGCCACTGATCCTAGGTTCGGTGCAGACATTCAAGCAACCTGGGATGAAAAGGGATTGAATCTGACCCTTGGCGTTCTCGATCCCACCCGTGATGCCATTAAAGATGGGATCGGCATGTGGGCATCGGACAGCATCCAACTGGGATTGGAAACCCAACTGGATCAAGCTCAGGCATCCTACGGGACAACCAGTATGGAATTAGGCATCACAGTGGACGCCCACAATCAACTGCATCAATATGCCTGGCATCCCACCTCAGCTCTTGCAGGCTCTGTCCTACCGGGCAAGGGGCGCATGCATGATCAAGGCTATGACATCACGGTGACGATCCCCTGGTCATTGATGAATCTGCCCCATGGCAAGCAGCCGGATATCTTGGGCTTGAACGTGGTGGTCAACGATGGCAACAACGGTTCACGCCGCTGTATCGCCTGGACAGAGGGCATCACCAAAACCAAGAACCCCGCGCGTTTTGCCATTGTTCGATTGATGGATCAACATCAGACCCATGCACACGCCCTGGTGTTTAACGATGGCTCTAACCTGTCACTGGATGTCAAAAAAGACCTTGTTTCAGGGCATATTATCAAATACACCGCCCGCAAAAGTTCGCCTGTCAAAGCTCAATTGACCGCATGGATGTCCCAAAGCAATGTCCGGAAAATAATAGCGCCGGTGCATCTGCCGTCTCTTGAAGCAGGTCAATGCACAGCAATAGCCTTTGCCCTGCCTGCCAGTCAAATGCCCGGCCTGGGATCCGGTCAGCTCAATCTCAATGACATACAGCCCCATCAGAATCTAGCCCAAACCTTGCCACTGACGGTCAATGATTTTGACAATCATCTCAAGAGTCAATTTGAGACATTGACCCGAAAAATCAAACAACTCAATGATACGATTGCAGCACATCCCGAATTGGCCAAGGATGCGCAATTGAATCTTGGACGTCATATCGCCGAGCGGTTTTCCCAACGTGTTGCACAAAACAAGCAATCGATCTCATGGAGTCTATTGCAGCTTGATGAGTCTATAACCGTACTTGACCAGACACTTGAGCGATTAGCGTTTTTGCAGCAACATTCGGACAAGCTTTTTACAATCAACGTCCCCACCGGAACGATCACGCATCGTGACGGGCTGCTCTGGTCGGAAGTCCAAGACAGGCAGCAACCGGTTTTCCTCTATGGTTATGGGCATTTTTCACAGGTCGTTAAAGATCTGCCTCACATGAACACGCTCGGGGCAACGATCATTCAGCGTGAACGCGGCCCGCGTGACGCCGATGCGCAGGGCAATCTCAACGCCAATGCCATGAGCATCATCAAGACTCTGGACACCGCCCAGCAGAATCGAGTGAAGCTTGAACTGCTTTTATCGCCGCATTATTTCCCGGGATGGCCGGCTGAACAAGCGCCGGACGTGATGATCAAACCCACGCCTGATAAGTTTATCAAGTACAACATTGATCATCCTGTTGCCCGCAAAGCGATCGGCCAGTTTCTTGATCGCTTTGTGCCTGTGGTAGCCGACCACCCGAACCTGATGTCCCTGTGCCTGGCCAATGAGCCGGTCTATGCCTATTCAGGCAAGGACAAATACAGCCGCCCGGCCTTCACCGCATTTCTCAATGCCCGTTATCAAACAATTGCCAAACTCAATACCTTATACGGCACCAATGCGGCGACCTTCGATCAAGTGCCGGTCCCCGAGGCCTGCGGTGACGACGCGCCGACACAAAAGCGTCTGGCATATTACGATTGGGTTCGTTTCAATCAGCATCACTTTGCTGACTGGATGCAATGGATGCATGACAAGGTCAAGAGCCATGCCAGCAGACCTTTGACGCATATCAAGCAGATGGCCGACATCTATAATCGCAGTACCTTCCACCGTGGTACCGATCCTGAAATGATCAGCTTGATTACTGATCTGGCTGGCAATGACTGCTGGGCTTACCCGAGCCCCGGTGGGACATGGTGCTACAATTGGCAAACGGAACAGATCTGGTACGACCTGCTTCACTCCTTTGCTGGCCAGGCAGTCTTCAATTCCGAAAACCATTTCATTGTCGATAACTCACCAGCACAAAGCATCGACCCAAATCTGACCCATGCCGTGATGTGGCAAGGAATGCAACACCATGTGGCGGCAAGTACCCTGTGGGTCTGGGAAGAAGCCAAAGGTGTTGATGACCTTCAAGGCAGCATCTACTATCGCCCGGGCAACACCATGGGGGCTGGCCTGGCCATGATTCGGGCCAACCAATTTGCCGATGAGCTGGTTGCCATCAATCAAAACAAAGCCAAGGTCGCATTGCTTTACAGCTACCCTTCAATCTACTGGCAACCCGATCATCCCAGCATGGTCACCAACCTCTACACCGCACTGACACTGCGCGGCCAACCGGTCACGTTTATCAGTGAAACCCAACTGGCAACCGGACAACGCTCTTTGGCCAACAATCAGGTGCAACTACTTATTCTTCCCCATAGCACGCATATGACCGACAAGGCCTATGCAGGGCTTAAACAGTTCGTGGCCAACGGAGGCAAAGTGCTTGCGGTGGGGCAAGATTGCGGGGCTTACGACGACTACGGTCAATTGCGCTCCAGTCAATCGCAATGGCTGAAGATCATGCCTGAGCACGCATCGGAAAAAATTGCTGACCAATTGGATGCCATTCTCAATCAATGTGATTTACAAGCCCCGGTGCTGATCAATGTCAAAACCAAACAACCCGTCTGGGGCGTAGAATATCGCGTCGTGCCGCAGGCAGACCGCGTGCTGATCACTCTGACCAACTTTAACAATTCTGACATGTTGGTGCGTTTGAATCTGCCTGGCGTAGACAGCGAAAAAGCTGTAGACCTGCTTGTCTCTGAAGCTGTGACGCTGGAGCAGATCAAGCTAGCGCCCGCACAGTCCAAACTGATTCAAGTGCCTGTAAAGTGAGATTGCTTTTACGGTGATCTTTCGGTGTGTGATTATCAAAAGCATCAGTGATTGGCATTCCTGTTCACTGTGCAGGCTATCAAAATGTCTGCACCCCACGGAGGATCTTTCATGTCCATAATGATCAGACGCACACGCAAGATATTGGCCGCCCTTTTAAGCATTGCCTGCATCGGGCTTGGGTCGAAACCCGTTTTTTCCAATGATGTCGAAGCCGTTCGTGTCGATGCCTTTATCGATTCGATGGGAATCAACCTCCATCACATAGACAATGACGAACGGGACTGGGTAATCGAACTGGGCTTTCGGCATATTCGCGACAATTCCAATGCCTACCCTGGTAGTGACGATGAATCGGCCTTGACCGAATTGTACAACAGCTTTGGGATCAAAACCGGATTCCCAGCAAGAACACAATGGACCATTGCCCAACAGGTCGCTTTTGCTCGAAATCCCTTTGTGGAATGGGTCGAAGGGATCAATGAGCCGGATGGGGCCAATCCTGCGGTGACCTATAATGGCCTGACGGACCAGGATTCAGGGCCAACGGATTTTGATGCGACGGTTGCGTTTCAAAATGATCTTTATGCTGCCTTCAAAGCCGATCCACAGACGGCATCGATGCCGGTGTTACCCTGCCCGATGGCCTACGTGAATCGCTGTCGTGACATCGCCAATCTTGCCTTTGATATCGGATCGATCCATTACTACCCCGGTGGCCGCCAGCCCATCGGTGGGCCGGGTGGACCAGTGCTTGAATCGGTGTTGAATGACGCGATGTGGCTTAAAAATCCATCTGATCGTGATATGCCGCTGATGGTCACGGAAGTCGGCTACCACACCTACCTCAATCAACCGGGCCACCCGGGGATCAGCGAGCAAGCCTTTGGCAAGTATGTGCCACGTATTTTCGCTGAGTACTTCAAGCATGGCATCAAACGAACCTATCTCTACCAATTGCGCGATGATACTTATGTGCCTCAAAATCCCGTCAATCCCATGGAGTACCACTTCGGCCTGGTCGATTCTTTTGGCAATAAACGTCAACCGTACTGGCGAATCAAGAATATGATTTCGCTTCTCTCGGACATCACATCATGGAACGGCAGTAGTTGGCAATACCCCGACTTCACGCCCGGCGCACTGGATTACACCCTCACGGGTAATACCCAAAATGTCCGCCAACTGCTTTTGCAAAAAAGTAATGGACAGTTCTACCTGCTGCTCTGGCAGGAAGTCAATGTCTACGATCACATCAATCACAATGATATCGCCAACCCCTGCGTCGCCGTGACGCTCAATATCAATACACCCATTAAACGCGTGGAAACGTTCCTGCTGGATTCGAGCACAGCCAAGGCCACCTATGACAATGCCCGTTCGGTGACACTGAATGTACCCGACGAAATCATGATCGTACGGCTGATCCCACGGAGTATTTCATTCCCCTGGTATCAACAGGACATTGGTAACGTCGGTCTTGCTGGCAGCAGTTGGCAATCCGGAGACACCTTCACACTCAATGCCAGTGGGCAGGATATGTACAGCACCACCGATCAATTCCACTATGTTTATCAGAAGTTTCATGGCGATGGTTCGATCATTGCGAAAGTACAGTCCATTGACAATACCAGCGGTTCAGCACTTGCAGGCGTAATGATGAGGCAGTCCACTGATGCACAGAGTGTACACGCATCGATGTTCATGCTGCCCGAAGGTGAACGTCAATACCTCTACCGTCATGCAGTCAACACCAACGCTGTGGCAATCAGCACGCACCCTCTCGCTAAACCGTGCTGGCTCAAACTTTCCCGTATCGGTGATCAATTTCACGGGTACCATTCATCCGATGGCACGAACTGGACGCTGGCAGGTACACAGACCATCCCAATGAATTGGGAAATTCTTGTTGGCTTTGCTGTCACGTCCTTTAATCATGCACAACGCAATACCGCTGTCATTGAAAATTCCTACCTTTCACATCAGCAAATCACCGTCAAACCTGTCGACTCAATTGCCCACGAAAACACGAGCCCCGCGGACAATGCAGCTTTTGAAATCAAACGAACCGGCTATATCTATTCTTCTCTGCCCGTGACATACATCCTTGAAGGCAGTGCTTCGTATAACTCGGATTTCACTTCAACAAGCTGGATTGCCAACTTCCCATCTGGTGTCGATACGATTTACGTACCGATCGATCAAGTCAACGATGCCATGATTGAATCCGACAAATCGGTGATCCTGAAGATACAAAATGGGGCCAATTACGGTGTTGGTAATCGTTGGCAGGCCCAGGTCACACTCTACGATGATGAGAAAATCGGTACGTTTGAATCGACCACCGTTCCAAGCGGCTGGAATGCTGAGAACCAACCCCGATCATCGGTCTCCATCGATACAACCAAGTCCGATCCGGCAGGCGGCACACGCTCACTGCGATGGACATACAACGACAATGATATCGACCGTTGGGGCAACGAAATGCGTTGTGTTTTCCCCACGCCCCAGGATTGGCAATGGGCTACCAAACTCAAATTTCGCTTTGCCTCACCCGCTTCTGTGTCGGGCAAAACCATCTATGTCAACATCAAAAACAATGGCATCGCTCCAACTTCAGCGGGTATAGCAAACTTCCACCTGGCTCCAAATGCCGAGTTCCAGGATATTACCATCGACTTGACACCCTACGTCCGTGACCAGATTACAAGCCTGTTTTTCTATCTCGATGGTGCTGAATTTGCTGGCAATTCTTCCGGTGGGATCGACTATCATTTCAATGTGGATCATGTCGCGTTGTTTAACCCGATCAATATTGCGGACTTTGAAGACAGCGACCTGTCAGACTGGAGCGCGCAATCGCATTCAACGATGAGGCTGGAAACCGTGGCAGTCGACCCGACAGGTGGTAAATGCAGTTTAAGATGGACATTTAATGCCAATAGCTTGGATGCATGGGGTAATGAAATCAGCTTTCACCCCACTTCCCCATGTGACTGGACTTCGGGTACATCTCTGGATTTTCGCATCGCTGCAAGTTCCACACAATTGGCAGGCAAACATATATTTCTGAATGTCAAAAATAACGGTGTGAGTTACAGCCCTTCGGGGGTCGGCAGCTATATTCTCCCTGCGGACACGGACTTTCATCAGGTGTCGATTCCGCTGGCTGATGTCCCTCGTGATTTGATCACACAGTTGACGTTTTATGTTTATGGCTTGGAATTCAGTCCAGGCAGCCACAGCTTTATTATCGATAACATCCGCATTAAATAATCGCCCCTGAAAAAGTCATTCATTACCGATCAAGCAGCTCATTCCGCGACGCCATATCGGTTGAATTATTGGTGAGCGAGCTATTGCTTGAGCCGCATTGCCAATGCTCGTAAAAAGAGCCCAAGAAGTTTGGCGAATTGGGCACCAACGTCAGCTAGTGGCGCGTTGGACAGTTTGCCAATGGCGTGATCGGGCTGATGCGAGCCTACTTGAATCGGCCAAGCTTCGCGTAAAAAACAGTTTCAAAAAGCGTTGCGAATATTGTCCCGCAGTGCCGGGCCTGCCTGGTTGGGCCCTGAGGCTACGACGTTGGCCTATGTGACGTTCGGGTGGTGGTAGTGGCCATAGGCAAGACTTTATACCCCAAACGCACACGTTAAAACTTGTGCATCAATTTTTTACACCGCTACATATTTTCCTCAACAGCCTGCTCCTTCAGTCTCCATCTGAAACTGTCTTTTTCATTATCTACCAGCAAACCACTTAAGCATGGCTGCTGAACTGATTGCGGTAACCCGGATTGGAAAATAACTGAAATCCTTGCCTGCTGGCTCAGCCTAGCTACTGCAGCTTGGTCAACACTACTATATGCCGACACTGGCGATTGAATCGCTATGCCACTTGTGTTTGCAAGGATTCTTGGCGAACGACTGACTGTCGTGATAAAAATATTCAGGACATTCTGATCAACAATGTTCGATATTTCGCTGATCAATGAACGTGTCACGTCGACAGGCCTATCAGTTGGCACGTAGCCGACTGGCATCTGTAAGTTCACCCGTCATGCGCGCGATGATGCAACGTGACCAACTGTTCGCCCAAATTCAATGGATCAAACGCGAGAATCTCGTGATCTCAGCGCCCAGCCTGTGAAATTCCTAGTGCCGAATTCGGTGCCAAGAAAACCGCCCCAGGGCCGGAAATGGTGCCAAACGTCAGTCTTGGATAGGCGCTTGTTGTCAAGAATTGACAAAGTAACGTGGCCCCAAAATCAAACCCTATGTGCCCTAACTCTCACCCCGTGTGCAAAATAAAGAGCGGGTGAACGGACTCGAACCGTCGACAATCACCAGTCTCACTGCAATAGTGTCGAGGGCTGTATAAAAATTTCCGCCCAACACAAATAGCCTGTAACTTCCGGCGGTATAAATTCCACAACGTTGGTATCATCACACAGACTATCCAATGGCAACTCATACCCCAACGTCAATCCAAAATATTCAGAGTATGGTATGTCTGAAGTTAAACAACAGAGATAAACAGCAGATTTAGGGGGAGTTGCACAGGGACAAATAACCGTGCCATTGAGACGTGACTGAATTTTCTCGGGGTCTAATCGTGGCGTATCCGTCGAAAAGACCAATAGCAATATCGCGCGGCCATCAAGAGGCTTGGGGCCAATATGAATTCGCAACGTGATATTGTGTTCCATGCGTCCAATGTCAGAACCGATTGATCGCGGTATTAAGGGGATCGGCAGAATTGTTCGTGCCGAGTCCCCAGGAGCACGATGTGCCGGATAGGTAATTGGATGCCTTCGGGAAACAGTACGAAGTGTTTGGAGATCACCAATGGTCTGCAACATGGTTTTGAGTTCCACCGGACGGCTGCTTTCGGTGTAGCACTCATTAAACAAGTAGATTCCCTGTGAACCACGCTGTAAGGCGGACGCTGCACAGCCATGATGCATGTCAATATCTGCAACATAGACCGAAAAAATCTGGATACGGCTTGGCAACGCCTGAACCATGCGTCAGAATCCGGACCTCATTTCCTAGAATCATTCGCCATAGTTCAATGGGAAAGTCAAAGTTTGCTGTTCCTGAAAAATTCGACAGCGTCACCTGATCCACACAACCATTACGTACCCAAGCGGGCACGTCAAATCCATGAGCCAATGCTTCCTGCGGTTCACCCGGAACACGGACAGCCAGCTTGACGGGATGGCCAACACGATGTGCACAGGCATCTAAATATTCGCGTACCTGCATTACAAAATCATTGAGTAATGGTCTTCCCGCAGCTTCTTTGCCTGGGCCAAAAACCATCCCCCATCGCATCCAATCCAGCTCCAGGCCATGCATATCAAAACGCTGGCAGATTTCTCTAATAAACGCCATATGATGATCGCGGACTGCTTGATGCGAATAGTCGTAGGCCCCCTCCCAGCTTCGTTCCCATCGCCACGAAGCACGTCGCAATTGTGGGTTGTCTTGCCAATGTTTGGAAGGGCATAACATCGCCCACATGTCATAGTTTTGGATACCTGCCTGTGTCTGAGCAAATTCCTCAAGACCATGGCAATCATTCATGCGCATCGTCAACCAGCCTTCGATGCCATGATGTCGACAACGCTCTAGCCATACACTTAGGTGATCAATACCGCGACCGCGATTAAGTGTCCATAGATTATGCACCCAATTACGGCCATGATCACCAGCGATAATCTTGCGATATTTTGGATTGAGACATTGCAGACATGGCTGATCGGGTCCTCCATCAGGAGCATAATCCGCATATAGCGGCTCCCAAACCTTACTGTCGTACAATGCTTTTTGTAAATTTGTACAAAAGAGAATACCAGCAACCTGTGTATCCTGAACATAATAATCCACAAGGCGTTTCAAACCTTCAACGGTCATGTCTGATGTAGGATGACAACTGTAAAAATGTGCATCATCTTGATTAACATAGATCGTTCGCACTACAAACTCCTGTCGCCCGACCAATCGGTTCCAAAGAGTGATCTGTAAAACAATCAGCAACTTCCATCACTCACGCACAGAAGGAGTACGGTGAAAATTACACACGTCAACAGCATGTCACTAGGTTTCCGCCAGCACATTATTGATGAATAAGGTATTCATCTGGCGAATCATGACGCAAATCGCTCTATACAAGTTACATTAATCATAAACCGGCAGAAATGATTGATTTTGACTGGCTTTGTCTTTATTCTCCGAAATCACAGGATACTCACAAATCACCATCGCCCAGTATTTAAACGATGGCACATTGATACTGACCACCGGGTGTGTCGGAGACTCTGGCTTCACTAGAATTGCTCGTTGCTCCCATTCGGGACTGAGCACATAATACCGGGCAGTCTTGGCATCTAGTCCCAATGGGGTCCGAATATTAACCACGGTCTTTTCCGCCAATTTGGGTTCAGGGGTATTAAATACGTTAACCTGCTCGGTCAACGGAGAATTCAAAAGATTAATAACCGTATATAATTTCTGGTCCTGAAATAGATCGTAGCATGTCGACTCAAAACGCACGGGAAAAGGCGCATTTGAAGAAACACTGATGCGCTGTAACGGCACTTGTGGATTAATCCGATTCAATGATGGATGGAAAAGGAATTTGTTATACCGCAATGCAAAACGAGTGTAATCAAGCGGAAACTTACCCGCATCAGGAATACTGCCATACCAGGGATTGACTCCGAAAACACGCGTACGTGAGGCAAAATACATCGAGAACAAATGCTTGAGAAATGGCTCATTTCGCCCGATTCCAACATCGCCACGATAGATATAACCACCCAGTATATGTAACAGTTCGGAAGAATATGCCAGATCGTCTTGAATCGTATTCCATCGTTGATTAGAAGCAATATAAGGGCGTCCATCAGGACCACAATGAACATGTGATTCATGTAGAATCATATTACCAGTTGCCAACATCCGAAACATCTGTGGGAAGCGAGTATTGTGCCCCCCTATCTCCCGAGGCCCCATGGTGATATTAAAACCCCATTTTAATTTCGGCAACTTCTTGCCGATACGATCATATGTATAACGTACTAGCTGCGCATTTGTCCCATCGGGATCATCAGGAACCAGAGGCTGGCCTTTATCGTTGTATGGGTAACTTGATGTACTCCCATTACACCGGCTAATCCAATCGCTAATTGGTGTATAAAAAATACCTGGGTGACCATCCCAGCGAATCCCATCAAATTCAAACCGTTTTAATGCTTCCGCGTATTCATCTAAGCCGCGATTGAGCGTCTTGATATTAAATGGATTGGAGTAAGCCACAAAAGCATCACCCGATCGACGTCCGATTACCTTGGCCTCTGGATCAGGGAAGAGCAAATCCTCAGTATTGGATTGGCTCCAATCTTCACCTATTTTCCCACGAAAACTATTTTGCGCATAGGAATAGACCTTCATACCACGTGTATGTGCACGCTCGATCAATGTACTGATCGACTTAACACTTTCAGGGAATCCTCCCTGTCCGGCCTTCCATGAACTCTCACGGGGATTAATATGTTCCCACAGATCAGGTGTCCATGAGAAAATCTCAAGCAGTGGAATACCACCATCTGCAAACTCACTAGCGCGTTCGTCAAGTTGATCTGTATTCAGCGAGCCGCCCGAATGAGACACCCCCATTGCAGGCGAAGCCTTAACAAGATTCCTTGTTACAACAAAATCATAGCGATTACTCTTTACGGCCGAAGCTTGCGAAACCACCAACTCAGCCTTAACAGAACAGCCCCAATAATCTTCTTCAGGTTGCCATGCAAATTGAAATGTCTTCTTTGCACCCGCCTCCAAATTTACCTTCTGCTTACCGACCTCAATCCGTGACGACAGATTATGTTCAACATAAACATGCAATGTCCCAATACATGAATCCTTGCCTTGCATATTGTCGCAAATCACACGAATATTCTGCTGTTGCTCTGGAGCAACAACAACACGGTCGACTTTTAAGTCGAGTGAAGCTGCATGCACTGTCATAGCAGACATAATGCTCAAAAATAACAATATTAGAATAGGGACACGAAAATGTGACATCGTTTTCTCCAAATAATCACAGTATTCTGTTATTTAATCAAAGTCCTAACGAGGATTATTTACTAAAGAGCACAGACTAATCACCATGGGTATATTGGATCAGTTACCGTATCAAAGCCCGGCGCATCTGGAATATCTTTAGCATTAAAAATCTTTACATGACTATCAAAAAACAGAAGATTAGCACCGCCCTGATGAGCAAAGCTAAACCCACCATTCCTGGTATACCCAGGCAAGGGATATCGCTCATGTTGATTATTCTTGATATACATCAAATCTGGATGACTCGAATTAGTGACAATTTTTTCAGAAATATAAAAATGACTGCTTAATGAAACCAATTGATCGATATTCATATAGCGTGCAGGCAATGTAGTCGCCCGATTCGCACCAAAGTAAGGCGTTCCAGGATAATAGTAGTAGCCCAACATGGCCGTTGGAGCATAGTTTCCACTGGAACGAGCCTGATCAGCATAACTCCAACCAGGAAATAAATCCCCGGCTGAATTCGCCAAATCATAATTGGTTGGACATGTATTGACTGCACCTGGTTTTGCCTTATCGCGTTGAAGGTAACCTGCTTCACAGTAACCAGACACACCCCAATTATATGCACCTGTGGGCGACAACACGCTCCCGTAATAGGTAAGAATCTGGCCATCAAAATCACCAGCATAAGCATTAAATGACACAGCTACCTGCTTAAGATTGCTGGCACACTTGATCGCCTGTGCCCGACCTCTCGCAAATTTTAGAGCTGGTAAAAGAATACTAATCAAAATAGCGATGATCGAAATCACAACCAACAGTTCAATGAGAGTAAAGCCGTTACGGATGTTGCCCTCAAAGAAATGTCGAGAGACAATACCTGATTTTGAACGTTGATTTAACGCCACGCTGCGTGATACATAGTGACTTTTCATGTTCTTTCCTAATGTCAGATATATATTGATTCAACAATCACGACAAGTTCCGATTGTTTGCCCCATTTTTATAATTGGAGCCACTCGATATTCCCGACAACCCAGCGATGTGCCATCAATCAGCTTGCCCAATACATCAAGAGAGGTTCGAATCATGGCCGACCAATCAATCGCAGCACATGAAATGTGATGTGGTGGCTCTGCAATACCCGTGTATGGCATCACAATCGAAACATCCTCTGGAACATTAACACCATGTTTGAGTAGGTTCTCATACAGACTGATCGCATATGCCCTTCCCGAACACACAATCGCAGATATTCGCCGTTCATGAAGCATTGGGAGATACGACTGGGCAATCCGTTCCATCATCTGATCATGGGTCGATGGTGTGATCTCGTCACATAGACAACAGTCATCAGGGATAGACAACCCAGCCAATCGTGACGTTTCAAGAATTGCCTGATGTATGGAACTTTCAAGACTGATACCATTGTCCATATACGTTGAATAAACCATCCCAATGTTGCGATGCCCCAATTCGGCGAGTTTTTTCATCATCTCACCGATGCCGTACTGCCAATCCACATTGACCATGGGAACATCGGCAGCCTCAAGCGAAAACGGCACATCCATCAAAACCAAAGGCAGCTTCTTGTGCAAGATATCCACGACTTCCAGATGGGGTGTCCCAACTATCACACCCTCCACCAAACCATTAAGAACCGGTGGGCATTGGAAACCTTTACGTCGATGGTACCAATAGGACAATGGATACATTCCCCGTTGTTGTGCATACCAGGAAAGCATCATTGATCGTTCCGATTCAAACGGACTGCCCAACGGCGTATCATCCCCCAAATGGCTGATATGCATGATGATGCCAGTCTTCATCGCCCCATCTGGTGTAATTCCAGTCCGAAGCGTACGAGCCTGCCGATTAGGCGAATATTTCAATGAATGGGCTGCATCCCACACGCGTTTACGGGTTGAATCAGAAAATTTGCCAGTTTCATTGAGAACACCACTGACAGTGCCCACACTCAAGCCAGTGTGTTTGGCCACATCCTTAATCGTGCATTTCCGTTCTGCTGCAACAGTCATAAATGAAACTTTCAGTGAATCGTTTCAATTCATTGTACCCGCTATCACTTATTAATTCAACCAAAAAAGCAAAAGAATTTGAAATGTAACCGCGACCAACAAGGCTTATCGATGATGATGTGATGGATTCAGATTCTGTTCTGTGCAATGAACAACACAGTTAGCACAATCGGCGCTACCTACTCCACCAGTGCCGAATTCGGTGCCAGAAAAACCGTCCCGGTGCCAGAAATGGTGCCAAACGTCAGTCTGGGATAGGCGTTCGCTGTCAAGAACTGACAAAAAGAACACACCTAAGATCAAGGCCGGAATCGCCCTAACTCTCGCCCTGTGCGCAAAATAAACAACGGCTGACATCTGCTGTCAGCCGTTGTCAAAGAGCGGGTGAACGGACTCGAACCTCGACAATCACGTTGGCAACGGGGTGTTGCGGGCTGCAAGTAGCGATATAAACGACATTTATATGACGAACAACAAACGGTGCCGGATTCGGTGACATGGGGTCAAATTCGCGTAAAGCACAGTGCCAAAAAGGCGTTGAAAATCTGTTTGCACGATGCCGCTTCTACCCAATTTGGTCTCTTGGCGACGCCTTCGCCTGTGTGGCATTGGGACCAAGCCGATGTGATAAAAACTTAACACACAAGTTATTTCTTGAGCATGACAGTCTCACGGGTTGACACAGCCTGTCTTTATAAGTTTGTATATTGTTAGGGAGCAATTACCCTCATTCTGGAGCCAAACGATGACAGAAACCATCCCCGCCAATGGTCTGTTCGACGGCTTGACTGCCGCACCGTCATACGTTCCCCAACCCGCTCGATGCTTTGCACCACATCGAATTATTCTGGCAAAAGGCAGCCTATCAACACCGGATCGCAAGGAATTGGCGCACGCGATCTGCCAAGCTTATCCCAAGGCAACGGTTGAAGAACAGCTCGATACCCATCACAACAAAATCGATCTGGGACAAAGTGAAAAACTCAAACTGCATTACGAAGGCAAACGAACATTGGTGCTGGGCGAATTACTCAGCAGTGTCCGCCACAGCGATGAAGATGGAAACACCTGCCCCAATTACTGGCACTTTTCGCCGTATGGTTTCTGCCCCTATGGCTGTGATTACTGCTACCTGGCAGGATCGCGTGGCGTGCGTTTTTCACCCACTGTCAAAATCTACATGAACCTTGATGAGATGCTCGATCGCATCAATCGAGTTGCAAACCAACACGGTCGGCCGATGCCGTTCTATTTAGGCAAACTACAGGACGGCCTAGCCCTGGATCGATTGACGGGCTACTCCCGACGCATGATCCCGTTTTTTGCCAAACATCCTTATGCTCTCATGACCGTGTTAACCAAAAGTGTGGATGTCGAAAACCTGTTGGATTTGGATCATCGTGGCCATACGATTCTTTCATGGACCACCAACCCATCAGCCATTGACCGACAGTTTGAGCCTAATACACCAAGCGTCGAAAAACGCATCGAAGCGATGCGAGCTTGTGCGGCTGCGGGGTATCCAGTACGCGCAGTCGTCATGCCTATCATCCCAATCAATGACTGGCAACATGTCTATGGCACGTTTCTGGAACAACTACTCACAGCTGTCCCGTTAAATCGAATCACACTCGGCGGAACCTGCATCTACAAACCTGCTTTACAACTGGTTCAGCTCAAACTCGGCAAAGACAATGCCATTTCCAATGATCTGCAACCCGCAGACAAAGTGAATGACGATGGACGCTCTCGGTATTCACATCATCAACGCGTCGAAATCTACCGCTTTATGGTACAAACCATCAAACGGGTACAACCGAAACTGCAAATTGGTCTTTGCCTCGAACACACATCGGTATTCGAAGATTTAGGCATGAAGCAAGCCATCGGCCAATGCAACTGCCTGCTTTGACAACCTGAACATCAACACACCCGGGGAGCTTGAACATGACCGTGCTGTCTCATGAACATTCTTTGCCAACGCTATTGAAAACCGCAGGCTATGAAGAACGTCTTTCACACACCAACATTTCAAAAGGACTTGAGCAGATATCTCGCATCAGGCGATGGCTATTTCAAACTTGGACTTTTACAAAAAACCGATTAATTGATGACAAGGAAATGGCTTACTTGGTTGATGAACTCGTTTCTTTGGGCATCATTCATTATTTCCTGAAACAAAGAATCCCGCATCTTCCTGAACACTTCAGAGATATTGAACATCGGGAGAGCGAAACAACCCTTGGCTCACTGTCTGATGCGTTACAAAGACAACTCCCCAGGTTGCTGCAAACAACACTCGCCCTGCCGACACATAAGCAAACAATCCCAACATCAGTCATGCATAAAGACTGGGCTGTTCAACTCGGCCATGTTCTAGATCAATTATTCCCAAAGAGAAATCTCCCCATATGGTTCTTTGGAGATTTCCATCAACTGTGCATCGCTCAGCCATTTCCCGAATCATTATTACAAACAGGAAAACGCAATTCTAAATTACGCTATTCACGTGGTATCCACTACACCCCAGCCCCCTTGGTTGATTTTCTTATTAGCCAAACACTGCAATCTATTCCTGATCAGCCAGAGAACTATTTCCCATCAGTACTGGACCCATCGTGTGGCACGGGTAATATTTTGATCGCGGCATTCAAATGCCTATGCAATCGATATGGATTGTCTACTCACACGCCATCAAATCTATCGCATGCACAGATTATTAATGAACGTCTAGATTTGCTGTACTCTAGCATAATGGGGAGTGACATTGATCAAAATGCCATCGCATGGGCACGTAGATCTTTAGTGCTCGAGGCTTGTGAAGGATTTTACGATGAACTCGGGAAGATTGATCACAAACCAGAAGTATTAAAGCAATGCTTAATTGACAACATCATAAACACTGACTTCTTACAACAGGACAAAACGTGTTCGGTTCAAAACAAGCATCGGGATGTAGACTATATCGTTGGCGGACCACCTTCATCCGTCTTCAGGAACTCTATATAAACCATGCTGATCGCATTGCTGAATATCGGCATCACTATCATTCCGCCCGACATGGTCAATTTGATTTGTACATGCTGTTCGTGGAAGAATCGCTCAAACGCCTAAATCCTAATGGCCGTTTAGGCTTAAGTATCACTAACAGCTTTTTGCGATCGAGTAGTGGAAAAGGATTACGTGAATTTCTCGGAGCAAATGCAACGATTACACAATTGGTTGAGTTTGAAGATTCAAAAATTTATCCAGACGCTGTCACACAGATTCTGCTTTTATTCGCAGACAAAGAAAAGACACAAACAGAACCAATACATCTTCTAATCAAAGGCAAGGGCGGGTTGCGATCCAAACTTGATTTCGCCTTTCAATCAAGACAGAGCAATCACAATGTAATACGAACTCAACTTAGTTCGTCTGTATTCGAAACCTGCAACTGGCAATTATATCCCAAAGATCGCTCTGTCTGGCTCAACACTCTAAAGAATAGCGGTCATCCGTTATCCAAATTCTGCCGATTAATCCGCAATGGATGGAGTTCAGGATTCGATGATGTTTTCGTTTTGAAAAAACAGAACTCAACACAACTAAATAACCTGATAAGTGTCAAAAACCGTAAAACCAAACAGGTTTATCAAATCGAATCTGCGGTCCTCAGACCGATTGTTCACGGGAGAAACATCCGTGGTTCTTCGTATCCAAAAGCAGTGAATGTAGCTATCCATCCTATTGATTCCAACGGATCAATAATTGACGAACATCAAATTTCCGGTGATTATCCCAAACTTTGGACTTACCTTTTACATAACAAGAACCTTCTTGAAAGATTCTCAAACCTGAAGAATCAACCTTGGTATGCACCACGTCTTCTACCTTCATATCCTCATCACAATCGGCACACATTTGAAACATGCAAAAAAATCACTCCTTGCAAAGTTCCGCGACATCGCAACGCGACATCCAGAAATCATGTTTCATTTTTCACACGGTGATGTTGAGGGGAGTACCAATAACTTGGTTGAAAATATCCATGAACTAAGTTTCATTTCATATGCCGACAACCTGCCTAAATACGATTTGGTTGTGCACCATGCCGGTGCTGGCACCCTGTACCACTGCTTGATTCACGGAATTCCTTCTGTGGTATATCCGTTGGATTATGATCAATTTGACAATGCAGCAAGACTCCAAACTCACAAACTGGCTCTCACAATCAAACATGACTGTCACTTGGAATCAGCAATCCAAGACGGACTTCAAAATCGAGAACTTCTACGCAACTGCAAGAACATCTGTAACGTACTTAAGCAACACAATGCCCCCCATTACATTACCAACATGGTCACAGATTTAGTTTGAGGATTCATATTCGGCTACAAACCCGTTTAAAAAATGCGGAGGAGACCCATGCCTTGGTTCAACAATACGGCTTATCTGAAGATGATTGATTCAATGGTGATCATCATTGCTCAAGCCTATCAGTTGGCACGGAGCCGACTGGCATCTGCAAGTTCACCCGTCATGCGCGCGATGATGCAGCGTGACCAACTGTTCTCACAAATTCAATGGCTCAAACGCGAACTCGAAATTCTGCGCCAGCAACGCGCGGACTGCCCGGCCAACAAGCGACCAGAGTTTTCACCCGAGCAGCGATTGGCAATTCTTCAACTGATGAGGCAACGGAATTGGAGTGCCGCTGTGGCAGCCAAACGTTTCGTGATTCATCCAAACACGATCCGCAAATGGATCAGAGCCATCGATGGACGAGAAAAATCCAAGTCGCTTCTACCTCAGATTTCCTGGAATCACATGGATGATGCCGTTCGTTGGGCAGTTCATGAATTGCGCCAGTTGTGCCCTGAGCCTGAGATGGGCACGCTAACCATCGCCATGCAAATGGTTCGCTCTGGCATTCAAATCAGTCGAAGATCTGTCCAACGCATCCTACGGGAAACCAAACCGAAAAAGCCCAGAAAAACCAAGAAGCGTTGGCCCAAATTGAATCCAGACAAAAGCGTTGAGCCTTACCATCTGCTGACACCTTCAACCCCCAACCAAACGTGGCACATGGACATTATGATATTTCGAGTGCTCTGGACCACTTACTCGGCAGTCGCCATTCTTGATGGAGCAACCAGAAAGCTGCTGTGTCTTCGCGCATACCGCAGCAAGGCACTCGACACGCAACAGATGATTCAATTGGTCAAAACTACCACCAAGAAATATGACACACCTGCCCATCTGATTACTGATCATGGTGTCCAGTTCCGTAACAAATTCAAACAAGGTTTAAAGTCGTTAGGCATCAAGCATGTGCGAGGACAAGTCCGCACGCCATCCTTCAATGGCAAAGTCGAACGGTTCTTCAAAACACTGCGGCTGTGGCAACGACCTGCATTGTGGCCAACGACATCGCGCAGCATCCAACAACGTCTTGATCAGTACCAAGCTTGGTACAACACCGCGCGTCCACACCAAGCACTCAATGGCCTGACGCCCGAAGAAGCCTGGCACGCAGTTCTACCTGCTGAACCGATTCCGATCAGGTCTGTTGATTGTCCTTCCTGCACTCCCCACATCCGAGTTCAACGCAGCCGTTTCGGCAGTGATGCCAATCTGTCAGTGATCAAAATCACTTTGCACCGTCTTGCAGCATGAGAACCCGATCAAAATCCGCACGCCTACTGAACAAAGCAAGCAATTGCTTTTGTTGTCGTATGCGCATTAAGTGTTTTCTGAACGGAATTAAGGTGAATCTGGCGTTTCATAGATGAGGAAAACACATAAAGACAGCGCAACAGTCTGCTGCGCCGCTACAACAATTGCCTTTAAATCGACGAGTCAGTTTGGAAACATTCGAATCCTGGTCTAGAAGGATTCTTAATGTTATTTGCCAGCGCAATCACACAAAATGTGCCTGTGCCACATCTATCCAATAATTCCCCGGACCGCTACATGCATTAAAATAAAAACTTATTTAGCTTCAAGTATTTCAATACGCTGAATAAGTTCTTGAATAGTAGCCGTGAGAACAGGCACTAATTTACTGTAATCTACACCCTGGTAAACTGGATTACCTTCTTCATCTATTGCATCTTTATTACCAACAACGGCAGCAGGAATTACTTCTTGAACCTCATGAGCCAAGAAACCATCGGAACGCTCATCATTTATTTTCCATGCGAAGTTTACAGGCTTTAACAGTTTTATTATTTTGCTTGGGCATGCGATAGGTTGCCAATCTTTTTTTAATCGATAGTCGGATGCTGTCGCATAGTTTGTTGATGTAGTATTGGACGAGATATTACCAACATTAGTACCATAATATCTAAAGTAAGCATGGTACTGTCTGCCACCATTACCAGTATTAAATATCATTGAAGGCGAGTAAATAGAATTATGTTTCAATGTATATGTATTTACTGCTTCTGCAGATGCGCCCACCCCCGCCCATATGGTATTTTTAAAGTGTGAAGCTCCTGTAATCTCGAGATCACCGGCCCCAGAAATATCGTTACAAGTTAAATCTGCGGACAAATCCAAATTACCATTATCCTCTTTGAAAACTACATTTTCTTCAGCATTGTCAGTAGTACAGGAAAACAATTTTACAAAACCGTTATTACCATAAACGGAGTAACGCGTTGCCGGATATCCTCCTGTCGGAGCAGAAAAATCACTTCCTATACAAGTGGCTTTTGCCGATGAAGTTACACAGAGAGTGGCACAATTACCCGATGAGCCAGCAAAGGTCAGAGAATCTCCTCCAAGCCATGTTTGTTTATAACCAACGAAAGTAACATTTGATGAATCTGTAACATTAAAGAATGAAACAGTACCGCCATTGTTGTCCATTGAATTTGAGACGCCTGTGAAGTCAGCCACAGTGCCCGTTGAATTACGTATACGCATATAACTATAACCATCGCCATCAATATTTGCGGCTTCTGCATCCCAGCCCATAATTGTAAACCCATCAGAATTGTACAAATAAACCGCAGCATTCCCTGGGGTTGAAGCATCAGGAGAACAACTATCAGCGGAACAACGTACAAAATTTGGTGATATATGGTTTTCGATATGAAAACCTTGACGGCCAATAGCGTTTGAACAACGCTCAAAAGTGAACATTGTACCAAGGCGCTTATAAATACCATACCAGTTGTAACGTCCCGTTACAGCTTCCAGTTTATTATAGTAATTGTCGGTGTCATCATAGAACACATACCATGCACCATTGACTTCAATATTCTTGAACGAAGAATATGGGGCTGTCCAAGGATATGTATCTTTTGATGTAAAATAGAATCCCATTTTCTGATCATTGCCAGAAGGAGTTGTTGGGGTGTTATACCCCCAGAATATCTGAAAGCCTTCTACAGTATATTGCTTACCAGACATACCTCCTTCGTCATTTGTGAATGCTGGAAAGTTTCCAGAAGGTAAAATCCTAACCATATTACGAATGGTATTAGTAGAATCGGTATGTCCTACCAAATGACAAGTCGCACGCAATTCTAATGAGGATGTAATTACATAAGCACCTGGGGGAAATATTATCTTTCCGCCCAAATCCATAGCAGCCTGTATCGCCGTTGTATCATCAGTAATGCCATCACCCACTGCGCCAAAGTCCATAACTGACACACTTTCACGCAGTTTAGCTTGAACAGTAGTCTGGACAGCACCAGTGCCAGCAGGATCGTACGTGACAGTACTAGAACTAGTTTCACCGTTCGCTACTGTCTTAAATACCACAATAATACATACCACTCCTACTACAGCTGCTACCGAAAAGCATCTTTTCATTTTTTCTTGCATTGCAATTCTCCTTCGTAGAAATGTAATTTCCTAACTGCCGCGACATGCAGATTAATATTAAACTCTTCAAATTCCTGAGATGTAATACCTTATTAGCTAATATTATTGAGACTTGTTCCCATATATACGCAACATGATATTCTGACGACTGCAGAATATGATGTAGCAAATTCAGAACTTACCACGTCGAATCGAGGCCGTTTTATGAACCTTATCCAAACCCAGATTTAAACGAACAAGCAACTTCGAGAGCTAAGCATTCACGTCACCAGAAACATGGATGAGATACTTTCGGGAAAGGACTAGTGACTGATACAACTGTTGCTCGAAGTGTCGATCAGTAACACGCGACATCACACGGGATCTACTCCGATGAATAACTCTTCTTCATCGCAATCCTGTCATACACCATTTCCAGTGCGAAGAATTCTCTCGATAAGATTGGTTCATATTCTCGGAAGAAGGCCAATACGCTTCACGGATCATTCTGCTGCCAGACTCTCTTGTTTCATCTGCTCAATCTCATCTAAAATCGCAGTCACCGTGTCGATGGTTTGTTGCGTAGCAGGACGCGAAGGTGCTACCATCGTCAAGCCGCACAACCCCTTGCTATTGAGCGCGGCCTTGATGCCGGCAATCACACCACAACAGAAGTTTTCTCTGAGATTGTAGATGTCATATAGACGCTGAATCTGTGCCCGCAAGCACTCTTGGGATTCAGATTCGCGGTCTCTTGCTGCTTGCCATGCTTGAACAAACAACTCGGGCAGAACATTTGAGCCACTGTTAACACCGCCATCGGCGCCCAGTGTCACGGCCTCAATCATCATTGTGTCCGGCCCCATCAGAATCGAGAAATCATCACGGTCACCAATAAGTTCCAACACCTGCTTAAACGCCTCCATGTCACCGGCACTATCCTTGTAACCGACGATCCCCGGCAATTGCGATAACCTGGCAATGAGCTTAGGCGACATCGTAATCTTAGTCATGGCAGGCATGTTGTAGAGATACAAAGGAATCGACAGACTTTGCACCAATGCCTTGTAAAAATCTTCCAACTCAGCTTCATCGGCAGGAATATAACAAGGTGGCGCAGCGACCACGGCATCGGCACCGGCAGACTGTGCAAAGAGTCCCAACTCAATCGAGTCACTGAGTGAAGCGGCAGAAATACCCACCAGTAAAGGACACCGCCCCGAAATGATCTCAACACTTTTCTGAATCAACTGCTGCTGTAAATCACGTGAGAGTGCAGGACCTTCACCCGTCGTCCCCAACACAAACACCCCTGCGATACCTGCGGCTATCAAGCGTTCGATCAGTGCTTCCAAACTTCGGGTGTCCAGCGAACCATCGTCCTGCAAAGGTGTCAGAATCGGTGTGATGATGCCCTGAAGCTTGCCAGTGGTTTTCATTTTCATGGTATTTCTCCGTATTATTCCTGCTCATATAACCCGAAATATTCATGACAGAGCGATGAGTCCAAACAGCGGTCTCACGCAAACCCTCTCTGTCATCGACTTGTTTTTTATGTTGAACCAACGGCTATTTTGAGCCAATGGTCTGTAGCCATGGCGTGGATTTCACCGTACCATGTAGTCCTGCATGGCAGATTCAATCAACAAAGCAGGCGGCTTTACCATGCCGGGCCACCATCTTTTTGGTTGACGCCAATCCCATCTGGGCAGCGGCTAACGCATCGCGCATCGCAACAGGCAATGCTGCGTCACTTTGGCTGGCGATTTCCAGCGCTTCAACGGCCGGGGCGAGGATGTCTATGGGTGTCTTATCACCAGGCTGTGCCTTGCCCCGTTTCATGATGCCCGACATAAACGCTCGCCAAAATAGCAGCATTTGATCGGTGCCCATGGACGCGGCATCGTCCAAAGCTTTGCCCCCATGCATGAAACCGGTTGCTATCAATGTCCCCATGGTTGATGGTGCGACTTTGGCGATCTGCATGCCCGCTTGAACGAATGTCTGGCCAAGCGAACTGTCCGTTGCGTCGCACACAGTCTGCCAGGCAGCATCGAATGCCTTATTCATGGTCAGACCCAGATCGCTGTCACCCACCTGACCATCGAGCTTGATCAGGAAGTCGCGATTCTCGGCCATGACTGTTTTAAAGCGTTCGAACAACGCGGGAAGATCTTCTTTGTTGATTCTGTCCATGGTGTTGAAACTCAAAGTTGGGCTTGTGTGAAAAAAGGTGTCTCTGCCGGAGCTGCCAACAGTTCCTTCATCTGCGTGTTGAGACGACACACGGAAATCGAAGCACCGGCCATTTCCATTGACGTGGCAAATTCCCCCACGTAAACATGGAACACCTGCAATTGATTGTCCTCAAGAATCCGGCCGACCGTCTGGTAAAGGATGTAGAGTTCCTCCCTGGGTGTCGCACCCAAGCCATTGATAAGGATGGCAACTTCGTCCTGTTTCTCCAAGGCAATATCGGCGAGAATTGAAGGGAGCATCTCTTCAACAATGTCTTTAGCCGATTGCATGGGGCCACGCCGAATGCCTGGTTCCCCGTGAATCCCCATGCCGATTTCCATTTCGTCATCGTCCAGTGAAAATGACGGGCGGCCAACTTCGGGTACGATACACGGACTTAAGGCCACGCCCATGGTTCGGGTGTTCTGCTGGGTGATCGTGGTGATTTGTTTGACTTGTTGCAGACTCATTCCTGCTGCCGCTGCTGCGCCTGCGATTTTGTAGAGGAAGAAAATGCCGGCAACACCACGCCGTTTGTCTTCCTGGCCTTTGGGAGACGAAGCCACATCATCGTTGCCCAATACCGTTTGGACGTTGATGTCTTCGATCTCAGCCATCTCAGCAGCCATGTCGAAATTCATGATGTCGCCGCTGTAGTTACCGTAGAGATAAAGCACACCTGCGCCCTGATTGACGGCCTGGGTGACCTGCAAAATCTGCTGAGCACTGGGCGATTGAAACACACCACCCACAGCACACCCATCGAGCAGGCCTTGCCCGACATAGCCTAAAAACAGGGGTAAATGACCTGACCCGCCACCTGTGACGATGGCCACTTTGCCGGTGTGTCGTGTCGTGGTGACCAGACAATGTTTGTCATCACCGACGCAGCGGAGTTGGCGCGGATGTGCCATGAGTATGCCATGGAGCATGTCATCCACGAAATCTTCCGCCTTGTTCATGAACTTCTTCATTGCGTGTTGTTGCCTTATGTGTATCAGTGGTTGGTGCTACGCTAATTGACATGTAGGGGATTCAAATGACACTGGCCAATTCAAGCCGTTGGAAAAAGACGCGATAATCATCTTCCCACACCAGATAGATCATGCCGGTTGTTGGATCGTAAAAGCCATCGGGATATTGAGCCACATCCGGCGCAGCACCCAAGGTCATTTTCACAGACCACGTCTTCATATCGTCATCACTGACCCACAATTCAAGCGGCGTGCGATATCGGTGATGATGCGATGTAGAATCCGTGTAGTCCTTCTCACTGGGATTGTGTACAAGGACGATTCGGCCATCCGGCAGATTGATAACCAAGGCTTTTGAACCAGGATTTTTGATCTCCGTGATGACGGGCTCAGACCATGTATACCCACCATCCGACGAATCACTCCGCCAGAGACGATTGGTCAGATCACCGCGAATGAGCATGGCCAGGGAACCGTCGGACAGTTCGGCGATCTGGTTTTCGAAAAAGGGTGTGCATGGAATGATACTGTCCGGGGTCAATCGACAAATTCTGCCATGGCGTTTGAATTCGGTGAAATCTTCATTGGGCTCCAAGACACCGCAATAGGCGATTTTGTTGACGATTCGCGCGCCGCCGAGATTGGCCAGACGCATTGCCTTTTCAGGACTGAGTGCGATCTCGTCATCAGCAATGTGCTTGTTGATCGGCTCATGCCACGCCACGGGCAGAAGTGTTCGCCCGTCTCTTAGCTGCACGCCGCGTCGGATATCCATGGCATTTTTGCCGTTCCAGTTCTGCATGATAAGGCGATCGGTCCATGTCTTGCCGTCGGCACTGACGCAGAGCAGATGATTGGTGGCTTCGGATCGATCCCTCTCCAGTGTCCACCAGAAGATGTATCCTGCATCGTCGGTCGCATGCACCGAACTTGCCCAGCAGCCGTATTCGTCGGATCGCTTGATCAGTTCCAGTTCAGACCATGTCTGGCCGTCATCATGACTGTGAATCGCCGCAATGATATTGTCTTTACCGCCATCCCCCTGCGGGTCGCCGGTGAAAATTTCGCAAAACAGCGAGCCATCAGGCAGTCGCATCAACAGCGGCTCCCGCAGCCAGCGGTAGGTGTCGTTGACTTGAAAAATCGTCTGTGGTGCCTGTATTTGATTCACTGCCATTCTCCAATCGAAGCCTGTCATACGAAACTTAGCCTGGCCATCCCTACCCCGAAAATTTCATTTGTCCTTCATGGCGATCAAGCTGAATCGCGAAAACTCACCCAGCAAGGTAACATGTTTCCCAAATCATATCGCAGTCAAACCCCATGTCAAGGACATCATTCATTTTCCTTTGAATTACAGCGAAAAATGTCCGGGAACCCCATGACAAAGGCTAAGGAACGCAAGGATTCCCTGCCACAGCAATTACAGTTCCCTGACCGTATCGCCGACAATGAGGGTCGTCGGCAAGCAGAGTCTCTCTGATGATTTCCGCTTGCCTTCAATCCGGTCGATGAGCAACTGTGCGCCTTTGGTGCCAATCTCATAGGAAGGCGAAATGTAGCTGGTCAATTGCAACTGGCCATATTGACGCAAACCGTCAGCTCCGGTCAAGGAAACGTCCTGGGGGATTCGAACCCCCTTTTGCTTAGCTGCATCTATCACGCCATATGCGGCCAGATCGTTGGCAGCAATGATACAGGTGGTATCCGGTGCTTTTTCAAAAACTTCCAACCCGGCGTTGTAGCCCGACTCCGGTTCACTGGCTTTGGTCTTGGTGATGTAGTGAGGCTTGATGTTGTGCTCTGCAAGGGTATCCATGATACCTTTGTATCGCACGACAGCAGCCGATCCTTCAAAAAAGGGAAGGATCACTGAAATTTTCCGATGCCCTTTGGCGACAACCATTTCTACGATGGACTTCATCCCCGCATAATCATCGGCAATGACCTTATCGATATCGACGTGGGCAGCCTCGGTCTGAAGCATCGCTAAAGGGATACGTTCTCCCATCAGGTCATGAATATACGTATCGTCCTCAGTCCAACCCCAGATCAACATGCCGTCGATCATCTTGCTGCGGATCATCTTCAGATACTGTTTCTTCTCAAGAAACTCCGGCGTAACAGAGATCAACAGCAGATACATACCCTGGGCAGAAACAACATCCAACGCACCTTTCAAACAGGCACCTCTGCCGGGGTTCAACGTGGAATGCTCAAAATCATTGCAATCGCTCGTTTCACAGGAACTGCTGAACATAAACGCGATGGTGTTGGATCGCTTGGAGATCATACGCACGGTATGCGTATTGGGGTAGTACTGGAACTTTTCACAGATGTCCAGAATTCGCCGGCGCGTCGCTTCGGAGAGCTTCTGCGACGGAGCGTCCTGCAAGGCTCTGGACACCGACGCTGGAGAGACTCCTGCCAGCCTGGCGATTTCCCGTATGTTGATATCCTTCGAAGCCATTGTGAACCTTCAAATCAAAATCACTTAACATGCAATAGTCTGCATCTCCTACAGCCAAGGAGAATCGGAGCGGCCTGGTACAATTGTACAGCCTCACATGTATAAGATACTTCCGATTGGCCTCAAAGGGGTAATAGAAAGTGCCCCCGCCCTCTGTTCGATGAAATGCTGGGATTTCCTGATAGCGCCCGTGATAGTTCAAAACCTTCCGTTTATCCACCCATACGGTCAGGCCGGTGTTGGCGCAGGCCATCAGTAAAGGGTTGTCACATGCCTGGCCCAATGTGAGATAACTAAACAAGTCAATCGCGTTGAAATCCTCTACAAAATCCGACAGGTCAAGATCGGTCCCAGTCACATCAATCTGTCTTGCACCGAGATATTCGGGCATACTCTTTCCAGCATTGAGATACTCCCTGACGAGGGGGACATGCATTTGATGCAATCCGTCAAATACCAACCACGAATTGCATGGCAAGTCAGACAGTGACGACACGTCTGCTGGAACATAAGCATTAAACATCCTGGTTGTGCTTACCAACTCCCGCTCAAGCCTCCGTGCCAGTTGTGTCGTTCGCTCAGTCATATCATCAAAAGTTTGCGGCAATTGTTGACGAATGGTGACATGCGGGCTGATCGCCACCTCAGGGTCAAGTTCAGCCAACAAGTCTGGCGGTATGATAGCCATGCCATTCGCAATACCCATGAATGCACCGCATGTGGCGGCCGTGCAATCCGTATCCTTCCCGAAGTTCACAGCGATCATGACCGTGCGAATAAAATCCTGTTCGCCATAAAGCAAGGCAGCCACGATGAACCCCAGGTTCATGATGCAATCCGTGAAGTTGTGACTGCCAAATTGTTTGAGTATCACATCACGCAAATCCTCTTCAGGTAATTCACTGTCATATAAATCCATGACATATTCCACCACAGAATAAATGCGCGAGTTCTCAGGCACATGCACAAGACCGTGTTCCAGGGCCTTGCGTACATCACCGTGTTTAAATGCATCACTCTCTGCTGAAGCCAGAAACACCTCCGCCCAAACTCCTTCACCATGATGGTCAACAATCGCATCCTGTTGGGCATAGTGGCCAGCGACGGTCGGGTTACCAGGGAAAAGACACGCCCAAATCTCAGAGCGAATGGCAGCCCCCATCCCATGTGCAAACCAATTGTTGACTGCACCGGTAAACGGTGGTAGCAAACCACGACGGAGATTACGAATCGCCACGCCGTATTCGTCCATCCCATATTTGATATGTTTCAGCCACGCATCGCAGAGGTTCTCCGCAGTGAGATCCAACCCGTACATCTCGGCATAGAGCAGCCAAATCACCTGCATCTCCAGATCGTCATTGGGACCCGGCTGTATGTATATATCTTGCTTCTGGAGACGCAATGAACCGGGAACGCCTTCATAAGGCGCACCAATCCCACCGGCAATGGCCTTGCCGATCCAGCAAGCGGCCACTTTATCCGAATAGTCGTGAATCTGATTAATCATACGAATCAAACCTGAATAAAGGTTACATGTTTAAGTAATAATGAAAAGATTCCGGGTAGGATCAGCAATAACGCAAGTGTCATCGTGATGTACTTATTTTTTCGTTTTTGCAATCATTTCCAACAACGCCGCACGGGCCTGTGTCACCGCATGGGAAAGTGCTGCCGGTTCGGTTGTCCTGGAATGAGCATCGATGACTTGATCAGCCAGTTCTTGTGTCCGTTTGGGATCCAACCTGGCAGCCACCTTCAACAATCGATAATCCTCAATGGATTCACGCCACACCATCCAACGTCGACTCGGCGTATAGACGCCGGGCGAAGTTTCATAGCACATACCAAAATTATATCGACCCTTAGCAGGTCGAAGATTACAGGGTTTGACCGAATAGAAGGCCATGCCAACAGCACTAATACGCCAATTGACCCAACCGTGAATCTGGTACTTCAGAATGGAGTCCTGCGGTGTGGCATCGCAATAGTATGTCCAGAGTTCGCGGCCTGGATTATTGCCATTTTCAATATACCACTTTGACGCATTCGGACGGGCAGCCTGATCCAGAAAGACATCCGTCCCCGGTTGCCAGACATTCATATACGGTTCATACTTTTCATAGACTGAGATATCTTCAGTTGCAAAATCAGAGAAAGTCCGCACATTCTTGTTGTGTGCTCGAATTCTTTTTAGATCGCGTAAAAACTCAGGAACCTGGCACTCATCATAGGTATACAACACCCAATCATCGTAACCAAATCCATGGCTCTCCAACTCCCCCACTATATTGTCAAGCCATGTATTGCATTCGGGCACCCAACCGGGGTTATTCCGTTTTGCATTACCACTTCGCATGGGTACAAAATGTGCTTCGATTCGCAGTCGCTTAATCTTTTCACGAACACCGAGCATATCGACCTGCTTCATGAAATTCTGCAATGGCAGTGTATCCTGCTTTGTGCAGAATATATGAAAAGTATCCACCTTCTGCTCAACCATAAGCTTCAACAACCCCGGTTTGGTATTGTGATTCGCCTCATAACCCATCACATGGGGATAATCACGATCATCATGTTCTGCTTCGATTACCTTTAGCGTACATTGGATTTTTTGTATCGGGCGATGATCATTGAGTGGTGAAACCCAAACTTCACCTGAGTATGTTCCCGGTTTAACGCCCGTTGTGTCGAACTTCAATAAAACACCGGCAAGTTTTCCTGAAGGAATTTCAACTACCTGGAATCGATCGAGCAATTCCGGATAATCCGGTGCGCCATAGACCCAATGAAGACGATAGATATTCAACATTGAGGCGATGTCACCCTGGGCGGTCACCGTCAAGTTAAATTGCTCGCCTGAATTGTTGTTAAGTAGTAATGTTTTGAGTGGTACTGCTCCCGCTAGTGAACTGACGGTCAATGCATCGTCCGAACCTGGTACGATCGTGCTCTGCATGCCAAAGGGATAGTCCCCACCGCGGATTTTGATACCAAACTGGTCATCTTTGATCGCATCACACACTTTGGTCAGATTGACGAGATTAACCTCACCGTCACCACCAAGATCAAGACCATTTTCAGCGATGTCGGCAAGTGCATTCATACGCTGTATCTTCTGTTTCACGGCCGGCACATCGACCAAGCCGGCAGCCTTGAGTCGTTCGTACTCCAACGGCCACGGCGTCAGTACAGACATATCCAAACGCGATTTTAGAAACTGATAATCCAAACCCAGCGTTGGAGCTTGAACATCCTCAATAAAAGTTGATCTGACTTGCCTTGTAAATCGTTCTGCCCCGTCGACAATAATACTGTCCACTTGTAGCCATGTGCCACGCGCCCCGCTCTTGATCCCGACACCTACACTAAATGGCATTGATGAATCCGAACGGTCAAAGTATGCGACGGCATACTGTCTTTTCTGTGTATCCCTTACCGGGGATTTTTGCTCCGGAAGACCGGAGAAAGGTGTTTTCTCGGAATAGATGAGTTCGATTTGTTCTGGATTGTTGGTTTTGAGTGATACCCGTACTCGAATTTTACCCTGCATTGGAAATGCAGATGGAGCAAAATCAGCGACGGTATAATTGGCACTACCACCACAATAAAGCAGCAGCGGCGATAATTCCTTATCATCAATTTTGACCTGATCGGTGTTGATATAAAGATTATTCCCCCAGTCGGGATAATACATCCCATTGGGATAACGACTAGCACTGACCTGACGCAATTGAGTATAGTCCAAAGGAGATGAAAAATTGTTTGAGTACAGGATGCCGTCCGAGGATGACAATGTGGGTACCGGTGTGACCGTTGGATTTTTGGGCGACTGATTGGCAATGACCTCATTTAAGAACGAATAAGGGCCGGTGATCTCGGGGATGTCGTAATCTTCCCCTGTCTCTTTTGTAGAAACATTCCGTTCAATTCCCACAGCCGCAATCGTCGGGATATGTTCAATACGTATTCGATCGATAATGACCCATGTCCCGCCCCCATGGTAATCAATCCCACACCCGAATGAAAAACCGTCGCCGGCATTAAATCGACCCAGTTCCACACTGACGACTTGCCGGGTCAATGTTTCGCCGGGATGTTTAATTGCCTTCTTGATCAAGCCATTACCAACGCGGGCACCTTCCGTTGCGATTAATTTTACTTGCCTGGGGCTATTGGTCTTAAGCCACGCTGTGAAACGAAGTGTTCCCGATACCGGCAATTCATTGGCATTAAAGTCGACAGCAATATAATTCCAGCCGGTGTCACAGCCGTTATACAGCATCGCAGGCCACTTGGTCACACCATCTATTTCCACAGCCTGCATGGGGAACGTCACTGATTGTTTGGCAAACAAAGGCCCCTTCCCGTAATTGCCTGCACGCATGACACGAAAATGCCGTAAGGCAGATGGATCAGAAAAACTTTCATCCATTAATACTTCCGCAAACGCTGAAGATGACAGCAGCAAAAGTACGACTACAAAGACTCTATAGACGGAAGATAAATTCATATATTTCCTTTCATACGACAAATCCAGAGTCTTACGGCTTGACATATTTTTCGTTAAAATACTTCTCATCAGCCTCACTGGACGCGTGCCCATCCATCCACAGCATATTGGTAAAGTCCCGGTGATTCAGCCGCGTCATCGTCACGCATGAATCAAATGCCCCGGCATCGCGATATGCCCCGTTGTATGGATTGCGAAGAATCACCCCAAGTGGGCGACTGGGGGATATGGCAGTCTCGGCATTGGTGATGAGATCGACCCGTTTGATATTCCATGCAGATCTCCCTTCCCGAACATAGCCGGAGCCGGCATATGAAGGTAGATTCGCGCCACCGATATACATGTTGGCTGAACTGCTGAACGCAGCAGTTGAGTAGCCCCTGACTCTCAAAGACGGGCAAACATAGATCGGAAATCGTAGGACATGGGCATTCCTGCCATCGACAAGGCCATTGACTGTACCTTTGAGATACGGGAAGAGAATTGATTGCCATGTCTTTAAACCACTGCCGTAATCGTTACTGGTACTTGAAATGGTGATTGGATATCTGCCATCGTAATCTGCGGCGTAAACAGAATTACCCGCACCTATTTGTTTGTAATTCACCAGGCAAGCCGATGTTCTGGCCGCTTCCCTAGCGCTTTGCAGCGATGGCAACAAAATTGCCAAAAGTATGGCAATGATTCCAATCACAACCAACAGTTCTATGAGCGTAAAAGCTTTGTTTACACCTTGTGTTCCAATCATGACATTCATGTTGTCTCCTTTAGAATTGCATTCAGCAGGCGATAAAATCAGATCAAGAACATCAAAAACTGTGGTTCACCTGAGAATTGGGTGTTTCTGCAACAGCACTAGGGATACATGTTTCCCTTGATACTTTAGGTGTGTTGGATTTTCAAGTCAAGAGGTATTACGTGAAATTGTAATTACCAGAATCGAATTGAAAGTAAGCAAACTGTTTCACGAATACAGCCAGTGCCGAATTCGGTGCCAGAAAAACCGTCCCGGTGCCAGAAATGGTGCCAAACGTCAGTCTGGTGTAGGCGTTTGCTGTCAAGTACTGACAAAAAAAAGACCACCTACCCAACGCCCCCAATGCCCTAACTCTCGCCCCATGCGCAAAATAAACAACGGCTGACAGTTGCTGTCAGCCGTTGTCAAAGAGCGGGTGAACGGACTCGAACCGAACCGATGTCTACCGTTATTCACTTGCCAACTCATACCAAACGCTTTGATGTTGTGAAGAAATGTTGAAAGTTAATGCGCTATTCTTGTGCACAGTCTCGATTTTATGCCTGCGTTGACCCACTGCATCAAGAGCATAGACATTCAATGATTGATCCGTATGAATCATCACGACAGCAGGAATACCCAACACCTCAGTTGGACCATCACCCCATTGCTGACCAATGGAATTCCGAGCATCGTTCCAGCCCATGTTCTGGTTGCGTGCCTGGCCAATAACCGTCAACAACATTGAAGTGCTATGAATAATGGGCTTTTGATCCATTGCAGTTAGAACCAGTGCACCGAAGTTTTTTTCAAATAGCTGGCAGTCGATGGACATCTCACCGGCTTGTACGAACTTGCCACCGATCTGGCCGACCATCATCGATGCCATATCCGACTGAATGGTCAGATAACCACCACCACTGACCTTCTGTAAATCAAGCGTCTGTTGCTCTGATGCTGATTGCGAATTGCATTTGATCAGAGGTTGTTGCGAGGTTTCAAGACTGTCGAACGCCATCTTTTTTCGTGTACCCAGTAGTGCCATCGGAAACATATCTTGTCCCGCATTCAACCATGCCTGTCGTGGCAAGTCATATTGTTTGAAAGGCTTGGGAGCTAATTGGAGCGTACTGGTTTGTTGTATTGCGGGTAAGAGGTCCTGTCGAAAAAGCATCACAGCAGCTGGATAAAAAGCAATTTTGGCTGGGTGCGAGCCACAGTCAAAAAAGTCAGAAATGCGCGAACGTTCTTGCGGTGTGGTCCATGGCCCATATTGGAAATTGTAGATCGCATCCCAATCCTGCAATGCGGCTGTCGCAGCAAGCAAAGGCACACATTCGGCTGCGTATTCCGAGGGCGCACCGTGATCGTATTCAGAAACAGTGAACGGCTTATCTGCGGGGCGAAGCATGGTCATTCGATCCAGTGTGCCGTTTTTCCCCTTGGCCCATGCATTGACCAGCGAGGTATTGGCGATCTGCCATTGACTGCGATCCCAAGATTTTCCTGGGAAACTTGGATGCTGCCAATAAGCATGAACGTCGGCAAGATCCATGATGGCTTCACGCTGCAATAAGCTGAACGTCGGCAAAATCCCCCCAATCAATCTGGCTGTCGATGATCAAGGCTTTGACGCCTAGCACATCTTTCAAATAGCTGCGCATTGTTCGGGCATATGCCACTTCAACATCGACCAGGAATTGCACCCAATCCATCTTCTGGTTGTCCGTCCAGTTTTCGGGTATGGGAATATTCATTTGCTGCAATGACTCACCGGGCATCAACCCGACACCCTGTACACCAGGCAGCAACTGCAAATCATCAAGCCAGATATCTTCAGATGAGCTTCCAAGCTTGAATGTCAACCGCGTTTTTTGCGGATCAACATTGCTGGCTTCAAACACATAACGATATTCCTGCCACTGATCAGTCAGTTTGAAATCCTGATACAAGCCGGCGGGTTTGTAATCCGTGCCATGTCGCATCACCGTGACACTTGCGCGTCGTGGGCTGGTTGCCTTGGCGCGAAAGACCAACGTGTAATCCAAACCGTCCTGTAAATGCAGGCCGGGTAAATTCAATTCAAGATGCGAACGAACCTTGTCAGTCTTTTGTATTTGTACATGTATCTTTGATACCTGATCCTGAGTATCGGGATAGGCTATTTGAGCTTCACTGACACCATGTCGATTCAAGGACCAACTGGACGATTCACCAATGACGGGTTGCGTTTGCACGGGCCCAGTCCCACCCCATGCATCACGCAATGATTGATCCTCTTTGTATTTGCTTTTCAGCCATATGTTCCAGCGTGATCGAAGTTGTTCGTGATAAGGTTGCGGCAACTGCTTAAGTGCATTGCCCGTGCCTCCGCCCATACCCCCAAGCAGGCCATTTTCATTGTTGATTTCCACAAACGCGATGGCAGGATCATTGGCATAGGTCAATCCTGTGTAGGGATTTTCATGCGTGATCAACTCACGCGCAAAGGCTTTCTGGTGATCAATCATGGCCTGGTCAAATTTATCCACGCCTTTTTGATATGCCGTTTTAATTTGACTGACGCTGGCAGGGAAACCATCGCTCTGTGATACCTTCTTGCTGACTTTCAAGTTCAGATTCAGATAAATGCCCTGCTTTTTAAGTTGGGCAATGAAGTAGTCGAGTTTATCGAGTTGTATTGGATCGATAACAAGTGCATGTTGTTCGTTGCGTTTCCAGATTGAGGAACCTGTCTGAATATCCCATACGTTATCCATGTGATGAAGCCGCACGACATTGATACCGAATTTGGACATGCGTCTGGCCACTTTTTCAGCATCACTTTTTTCCGGGAAACAATGCCATGCAACCGTATTGGTCCCCAGAAACCGGATGCGTTGCCCCGTGTTCGAAAGAGCAAAATGCCCATCAAGAACGACAACCCACCCCTGACTGCCTGATGGCTTAGCGTTGAGTCTTGACATATCCACGATGCTGCCAGGTGTCGCATCATCCCAGGGCATGTCGAAAGTAAACCAATTGTGACCTGTGGCTGTTAACGATGCATCAGCCATCGCGTCATGATGTCCAAAGGGTTGAATCATGGCCAGAAAGAAAACCATGAAAAGCGCGTTACGATTCATAAAAATAACTCCGATTCATCAAGGCAGACAAACATACACCCGCTTCACGAAAGCTGCGTTGAGACATCCACAAAGTTCAAATGATTCATACCAACGGGTTGGAGATGATGCGATTTAAACCGATCCATTAATCAGTCGGGCAAGATATTGAGCCACTTGGTTTGATTGTAATTTTGTGCTTCCACATGCCCGTCTACAAAGACCATGTTTGCGGTTGACATCCCATGATGACGCCAGAGAATTTTGCCACGAACCGTGTCTGTATTTTCGTTATAGACTTGTAATAGCTCATCCATTTTTGCCGCCGATGGATCGTAGGTGGCATATGGCCATTGCCATTCGTTAACAGCAGTACTTGTCTGAGCAATCTTGTACATCGTCGAGGGTGGATTGCCCCCAGCCTGAACGGTGTCGGACAACAGCATGATTTGTGTCTGGCGTTTCATGTCATCGACTCGCCTGAGCTTGGAACCATGTCCCAGTGCAAAATTGATGTTGGCAATCATCAACTTGGGATTGGAACCATACCCCGTCCAATCCTGTATAGCCGATGGGCACCGAGTCGCAGGCTTGATCAAGCCCGGATTGTCACTCCATGTGGTGTGAGAACCTTTCATGTAGCTAAAGAGCAAATCTGCCCATGATTGATCGGCTCCAGATATGTTGCCCGGGGGAATGTAATTGTGATGCTCACCCGCGTAACCGTGAATCGCAATTCCCAATTGCTTGAGATTGGCACTGCACTTGACGGCCTGAGCTGCCTTTCGGGCACTCGCTAAAGCGGGAAGCAAGATGGCAATCAATAACACAACGATTGAAATCACGACCAGCAGTTCAATCAAGGTGAACGCTGAGCCTTTGCATTGGCAATGCCGCATGTTTCGATGATGAGTTTCCATGGCTATAACAACCTTATTCCTGTTTATCGTCTGGCAAAACGCGTTACACAACCAAACCCTTGGCTCATGCCCGTAGTTGAACATGCTGGTGTATTATTTTTGTCTTGAATCGAGTAATCTATACGTAAATGCGCACAAATTTCTCCGTTTTGCGCAAACTAGCACAAGTTCATCTGGAGTTTGCCATGCTGCCTCATGTCATGATCATGATCCATCCCAACATCAGCTACGGGCGGGGTGTCCTCGAAGGTATCGCACGTTACACACGAGAACATGGCACATTTATCGCTCGATACAACCCCTGGCAAGCGAATATGCCTTTCAAAATCGACCCTCAATCCCAGGTGATTATTGCGGAAATTGACACCCTTGAACTTGCTGAACAACTCAAAGCAACTGGCTTGCCCGTCATTAACATTTCGTCCAATCTGTTGAAGCTGGATTTCTGCCACACAGTGCGAACTTTTGAACGCGAAGTGGGGATGTTGATTGCCAATGACCTGCTAAGTCGCGGTTTTTCAAATTTTGCTGCAGTGACACAACCCGGTGCAGGTTACAGCGAGGAACGCTATGCAGGCTTCGAGCAAATTATGCAGAAAAAAGGCTTTAAGCCATCCGTGTTCGAGCTTTCCTGGTCCAATCCCGGGATGATCAAAACCACCGATAAAGATCTCCAGCAATGGCTGGCTGATTTGCCCAAACCAATCGGCCTGATGGCGGTCAATGATTTGATTGGTTCACGTGTGATTGATCTGGCAACAAGTCAGGGGATACTCATTCCCGAATCCATTGCCGTCATCGGCGTCGATAACGACCCCGCGTTATGTGAGTTGTCACATCCCCCATTGACCAGTGTCGAACAATCAACGGATCGAATCGGCTATCACGCTGCAGATCTGGCAACAAAACTACTCCAAGGCAAACCACTCAAAGTCACCGACTTATCCATCGCAGTACCACCAGGCGAACTGATCAACAGACAATCATCCAATATTCTGAAAATAGCTGATCCTGATATCGCTCGCGCCGCAGCCTACATTCGCAACCATGCCACCGAAGGCATCAATGTCAAAGACATACTTCGTGAAATTCCATTATCACGACGCACACTCGAACTACGCTTCAATCAATATCTGGGGCGTACACCTAAAGCTGAAATCCAGCGCGTTCAGATACAAGCCGCCAAAGCGCTTTTGAATATGACGCAACTGAGTATGAGTAAAATTGCCGAAAGCTGTGGTTTCACCTCACAAACCCATTTCGGCCAAGTGTTCAAAAATATGACCCAATTGACACCTAGAGCTTATCGCAAAGCTAAATAAATTGACCATCATGACACTTATTGACTCTTTCCAAAATGTAGTAGATCAAAGTACTAACGGTGCAGTAATCCTGCATGACAATATGCCAATGCTGTACGTTCAACTATATATCACCAGTGCCGAATTCGGTGCCAAGAAAACCGCCCCGGGGCCGGATATGGTGCCAAAAGTCAGTCTGGGATAGGCGTTTGTTGTCAATTGCTGACAAAAAGACGTGGCCCCAGAATCGAATCCCAATTGCCCTAACTCTAGCCCCATGCGCAAAATAAACAACGGCTGACATTTGCTGTCAGCCGTTGTCAAAGAGCGGGTGAACGGACTCGAACCGTCGACAATCACGTTGGCAACGGGGTGTTGTGGGTTGCAAGTGTCGATTTACACGATAGTTATATGGCGTGCGTTAAACGGTGCCGAATTCGGTGACATGGGGCCAAATTCACGTAAAACACAGCAATAAAAGGCGTTGCGGATATTGTCCCATGGTGCCGATTCTACCTGGTTCGATCCCTGGCCACGACGTTGGGCCGTGTGGCGTTCGGGAGAGTTGGGTGGCCATGGATGCCACTTTGGCAACCAATCGCACGTGTGGCGAGAACGGCCAAAGGCATGAATGTGATTGACATATCGCAACACACCGATACTATGTGGTTACGTTTTGTCAATTGAAAGCCCAAGCGTGGATACTGCCCAAATCATCAATCTGATCAAGCAACGCAAGGTTGTCCGGGCCCAGGACGTGGAGGAAATCGGGGCCAACCGCACGATGCTGCCCTACCTTGCCAACAAGGGGATTCTACGTCGCATTGCTCGCGGGGCTTATGCCCTTGCAGACTATGTGCCTGAGCATGAATCCTTTGTTGAAGTGGCTACGGCGGTTCCGCACGGGGTGATCTGCCTGCTCTCTGCACTCCAGTTCCACGAAATCACCACGCAGATGCCATGGGAGACCTGGCTGGCGATTGAGCGGGGCAAACGCATTCCTGCTACCGGCCAAATTTCGCTGCGGATCATTAAGCTCAGCGGCGATGCCTTCACTGAAGGAATCGAGGAACACCGCCAAGATGGCGTGACCATCCGGGTGTACTCGCCTGCCAAAACCGTGGCTGATTGTTTCAAGTTCCGCAACCGGATCGGCCTGGATGTTGCTCGGGAAGCCCTCATCGACACACTGGCCAGCAAGAAAGCGACACGTGATGAGATCTGGCAGTATGCCCAAATCTGCCGCATGGCACGAATCATGCGCCCCTATCTGGAGATGGTGAAGTGACGCCCAAGAACATAGCCCAGTCGATTCACCAACGGCTGCTGAACATCCGCGATCAAACCGGCGAACCTTTCAATCATCTGCTCATGCGGTACGGTTTGGAACGCCTGCTATATCGACTCCAGATTTCAGGGCATGGCAATACCTTCGTGCTCAAAGGTGCCATGCTGCTCTCCCTCTGGCAAGACGTACCTAAACGTCCCACGCGCGACATTGACCTGCTGGGGCTTGGTGATCTGACACATGAGCGGTTGCGATCAATCTTCACCGACGCATGCAACACAGAAGTGATCGACGATGGGCTGCGTTTCGATGCTGATTCGATCCAAACGGACGATATCCGGGACGAACAGGAATATCATGGTGTACGCATCCGGCTTCTGGGCTTCCTCGGCCCGGCTCGACTCCCCATTCAAATTGATGTCGGGTTTGGCGATGCGTTGATTCCCAAACCGCAGCACATCACCTATCCTACCATCCTGGATTTCCCTGCACCACAGTTGCGTGCCTATCATCCTGCTTCCGTCATTGCTGAAAAAGTCAATGCGATGGTTGTCCTGGGCGTTTTCAACAGCCGGATGAAAGATTTCTACGACATGTACGTGATCTTGCAGCATATGCCCATGGACGATGAAATGCTCAAGACAGCCATCCAGGCCACTTTCAACCGGCGCAAGGTTCCCTTGCCCGACAAAACGCCAGTCGCGTTTACGGCTGATTTTCTCAAAGACGCAGACAAGCAAAAGCAATGGCAAACCTTTCTGAATCGAAGCGTTCAAGCTAATTTTGATCTGCCATTGGCCGAAGTTCTTGCCTATCTGAAGGATCGGATCTGGCCCATTTTAGAAGCTTGTCATGAAAACCATGGGTAATTTTAAAGACAATACGGATACATTTTCCGTCATCTGAATAAATCAATTGTCTGCCATGCATGTAGCAAGATAACACCCTCAAAAGAGGGTAATAGTAAGGGTAATCAATTTAAAAATTGAATTAAAAACCCATGAAATCAATTTCTTGTGTAAAATGCAAGCTTTGTAACATAATGCTCAACAAGTGTTTTCGAACTTTACTTGACGTGTTGACGGGTATCTAACCTTAGCAAGATATAACCATCCACACATATTGGTGTTTATAGGTGTTCAAAAAAATTACATAATTTGAAAATGGTTACCAAGCATCCAATTTCTGCCAATTTTCACCAAACTTGGTAAACAAAAATCAACCCGTAATCAGTCGTCGCAACGCAACGGCTTAAAAAGAATCTAACAATGCAGGGAATCAAGCAGGGCCATCCTAACATGGAATTGTACGAAGCAGCTAATAAAATTTTGATTAAGACTAGACTGCCTATGCACATCAAGGGCATGGTCCAAGAAATCAATGAATCTTCTCTAGCAAAATTCACAACTACAATGCCTGAAGACGAGCTTGACCAAGCACTAAACGAACGATCTTATTTGTCTGACAACAAAAGAAACAAACTCTCTAAACTGTTTTACAAGCCATCTTCACATATCTACGGTGCGATTGAATGCATACCAGACAATCCGGGGAAGGGGGTTTATGAACTTTTAAGAAGCATATACTTAAACCATACGAATGAATCTGAGAATTCTATTTTAAGCATTGTTGACAACATCCTCAAAGCCGAAGGAGATGTCATTGAAACGTTTCAAGAGAGCATACTTTTATATTTAACCAGACGATTAATTTTATTTACCATCAGCAAAGATCGCTATATCAGAAAAAACAAAATACAAGACCCCAGCTTTCTACGAAAAAATGTCTTGTCATTTTTATGCACAAAGACGAATATTGACAGTGCACACCACGGATTATTACTTGAATTGCTCTTAAAAACACCTGCAGCCAAAAGAAAAGATGTCCCACAGTCATTAAAACGCAGATTATTCAACAAAGCCAAGGATACAAATCTCAACTGCTACTTGTGTGGACGGGAGTTGGATTATGTAAACTCTGACAGAGAAAACTCAGCTATTATTGAGCACATTTGGCCCCATGCCTTAGGAGGAGCAAGCATTGAATCAAACCTGAAAATATCATGCGATAAATGCTCGCAAAAAAAAGAAACTTATCTTGATGCTCCTGACATGCATTATGAAAACATATGTTTAATAACTGATGAAACCGATCCTCACTTTATTTGCGAACTAAACCATCGTCGAAGATTAACTTTATTATCAAAAAACCAAAACAAGTGCTCTATCTGTGACACTTCTGCAGACATTGCAGGAACTCTTTTCATAAGCCGTTCTGATCCAGGGGACATACTTCACTATTTTAATTCAACCACTGCTTGCAACCAACACAGGAGACAATAACATGATACGCAAATACGAAGGCATTTTTGTCAAACAGCGAGATGACAAACATTCGCCTGTATGCTTCGCATTTTATGCTGATGCAAAGGAGGTACTTGAATGGACTTCTATCAAACGCATCTCAGAGGATCCAGATGGTATTCAGAGAATCTTGCGTGAATCACGTATCAAGGCAATAAGCCGTTTCTTTTCGTCTTGCCCCATTAACATTATTCCCAACAATGTACTTATCGCATTTGATGCTGGTTGCGTAAAATCAAGCAAAAAAAAGAAGGCATCCATTCAGTCAAAGAAAGTTTCATCTGGCCATATCGAATTTGACGATGATGATGCATCAATTTCACTAGTTGATGGTCAACACCGATTGTTTGGCATGGCTAGGTATGACGACGAATCACTACCGGTATTAGTAGTGGCACTATTAGAAGTCGACAAACTTGAACAAGCCTTTCAATTCGTGGTTGTTAATAACAAGGCAGTTAAAGTCCCTACGACTGACGTCAAATCTATTGTCGCCGAAAACTTAGACGAAGAGGCATTAATTGATCGATTGATGGGAGCAGGAGTAAATTACGGCAAGCACTCTCCTATGCTCAAAGAAATTAACGATCTCAGCAGTAGTCCTTTCATGCATCTACTTGATTGGGTATTCAATCGTGATGGCAACAAGGTTGTTTCAGTCACAGCAATTGAACAATCAATAAAATATTTGAGAGACTCGTTCAGCCAATTAAAAGATGATGATGACTCAGCTTTTGAGCTATACTGTGCAATTTGGCGAGCAGTGAAAGAGACCTATGAGTCTTCTTGGGGAAATCCTGAATCTTACTTAATGAAAAAAGTTTCAATCAACGCTTTTAACCAGTGGCTTGTTGACAGAATTAAAATGATATACGAAATGGGCTTTATCGATATCTTTACAACCAACCAAGTTTATGAACAGGTAAAATCAACTGTGTCACAAATTCCTGAAGATTTTTGGCTAACCGAATGGCAAGTCAAAGTTCAAGATAATGCAAACATACGCGACATGATTAAAGACGACATTAGCCAGATAATACAAAACAGAAAGCGATCTGGATCCAGATGGGACAGTGATTTAGAATTGCTACCAAACACATCGGACTAGCAACCGCGTCTAACTACTGAATAAAATGCGAAGCAAGCATCCCAATCCCCCTGTGTAAATGCAATTTAAACATTTGCATCAGATCAGCTTGGGACCTGTTTTTACATTCAATCTGATATCGATTTATTATTAATGCCATATATATTTCATGATGCTCTCCACCAAAAGTTCGCCAAGTCATTTCAACGTTACTATCAAGTGGTATCGCTGCTGACGGAGGAGGTGTATCATCAGCCAGCGACAAACATAGCGCCCAACGGCATAAAACATTCCAATGTTCAATTCCAGTTTTCTGTTTTACAGCAATTAACTGCCGCTTAGCTTTTTCTGAAATACGTACTGTTTCAATACTCATTGAAAATACCCCTCTACGACCTGCGTGCTCCTGCGTTCTTCATCATAGGAAATTGTGTATTCACTACGCGTATATTTACTGACCTGTGAATAATACTCATCTACGATTTCTTCATCAGTAGAAAGAAGAATAACCTGGTGAGCTGCATATGGGAAATAGCGTCGAACCAAATGATCTCGATGACTCGAATCAAGCCTCCCCATTGGCGTGTCAATGATAACTGGAATAGGACGGCTTGATGCTTTCTGTAATCCCCAGAAAATAGCAATAGCTAAAAGTTGACGCTCTCCTGCAGAAAGTTTTTCGGCAGGAATCACTTTGCCTTCTCTGTTCGTAAGAATAATGGCAAAAGATGATGCTTCAATATTTAAACGATGGATTAGCGACTTCTTTTTGATGAGGTGTTGAAAACTTTCAAGAATGTACAATTCGAGCTTTCCAAGGTGTTTTGATAGAAGCTGAACGCGAAATTCCTTAAGATACTCCTGCGCTTTTAGGCTGTAGATTACCGTTCGTTGCTCGTCTTCATACTGAGCAGTTTCCTGAGCCGATTCTCCAAGTAGCCGAACGACGCGCTCCTTAAGCTGATCAGATTTTGTTCGCAATTGATCAAGCAATTCTTGTTTAGTCTGAACCTCCAGTTCAAGTTTAGATAAAATTGAAAGTGAATCGCGTCTCTGCACAAACAATGATTTCAGATCACCCTTTTCTGGCGTTGCGTCCAGCTGTGCATTTAACGATATCAGGCGTTTATCTAACTCTGCCTGCTGCTTTTTCAGTTCTTTATAATGGGATTCTGTCTTAGGAAGCGATTTCAGTGTTGCTTCTAACAGGGTGATTACACTAGATGGCATATCTAAATAAATTGAGACCCCGTGAAGTTTTTTGTCGATTCGCTTGTTTTCTAAAACCGCAAGTTGAGACAAAGCCTCTAATACCTGATCAGAAGCACCTGTTTTTTCAGCAGCCTTGACGTACTTCCCGTGGAGGCGCTCCATTTGCTGCTTTTGCTGGATACAGGCCAAAGCGTCTTTTTCTTTACGAGCCTGTTTTCTGATCTGTCGGAGTTGATCTTTAACCAAATGCAGAGGAAGTATGCCAGATTCTTCCTTAATGATTTGCTTCTTAATTTCATCAAGCTGCTTTTCTAATTCTCTTTTTAGAACTTCATTAGTAGCTTGTTCATCGAGTAAGTTGCCACCCTTTGACTCATATTCAGAACTAACTATTTCCAGCCGTTTTTGTTCTTCCTTTATCTGCTTGCGAAGCATAATTAAATGCTCTTCTGTATGGCAAACCTGTTTTTGAACAGTTGAGTATTCGTCTTCGCATTCTTTTAATTTTTGAGTTTCTGTCTGCGTTTTGTTTTGAAGAGATTTATTTCTGTTCAGAGTAACTAGATCTCTCTGCAATTGATCAATGATTCCAATTCCTAGTAATCCAGTAATGGCGGATTCCAGAAATTCTTGTGCAGTTTCTGGACGAACAAGATTCTCTATCTGCTCTCCATCAAAAAAGAACAATGTGGAAAGGCGAGCTGGCAGTATTGAATCGATAAATTTGTCCCAAGTCGCAGTAATTGTTTGATCCAAGATGTCATTGACGAATACATCTTTCCGCTCTTGGATACCTTTTCCAGTTGAACGCCAGCAAAACTCTACTCGGAAATTTGCATCATTTCCGTTATAGGGATGCTGAAAACTAAGCTTAATACGTGCCTCTTCTTTAGAAGATGAGTCGCGATTTATCCATGCCCTGAGATATTCATCCCAACGTTGATCTGCTCGACGATAGCTATTCGAACGTTTACCATACAAGCAAATCTGCATGGCATCGAGAATCGTGGTTTTTCCTCCACCGTTATGACCACCGATTAATAAAATAGGCTTTGTTTTATTGGTACTCAAATCAATATCGTGAGTACCTTTATACTGCCCGAAATTTTGCAGTGTTAATTGATGAAAAATCATGGAACTTAGTCAATTTCTATTTTCAGTTGAATATATTCGTCGGCAGTACGATCCCATTCATCAACTTTGTCCTGCTTGAACTGCTGTTGTGACCGTGCATAGTTAAGTGCATCCTCTTCATCCTCATAGAAGTTGCGTTTAATTGAGTTTTCCAGATTCTTCATCAGATTGCTTCGACGAACCTGCGTGGATTCTTTCAACTCCACATTGATCAAGTCTCTGACCAGTTGATAGTGATTTCCACAAACTTCTTCTAAAATCTTCAGGTCATCACGATCAAATGGCTGGTTGCCTCGAATTTCTTTTCCAGGATATGACTCGCCAATTTCTTCTTCGTAGATTCCCGGCAAAGAATCTTCTATTTCATGCTTATCCATAACCCAAATTCGTCGGATTTCTTCCAGCTCATCCAATGTGATTAAATTGATTTGCCTAACGTGATCCGGCCCTTCATCATGAATAAATCGTTGTGCAGCAAGCAACATTCGAAGAAATCGCTCACGCACTTCCTTCTTGTATGGACCTGGAATATATTTCATTTTGTCGCCAAACAATTGAACACGTCCGTTCATGCGGCGAAAATCACGGAGGCTTCGATCACTCTCTTCCATATCGAATTGACGGTAGTCAATCGCTTTTCGTATCTCAAGTAAGGGAAGCATCCACTCCTTGTCCGCATCGTTTTGTATCATGGCTGTCATTGATTTGTCTTCGTCCACCAATGTACATGTCCAACAACCAAAACGACTATCGCCACAGCTAGGTGTACTTGTATCAACAACCAGAGGACATTCCCCTCCCTCAGTTGCTCCCGAGTACAAACCTAGCAATTCCTGATTGCTGTACCCCCATGGATTGGAGTATTGATTCAAAAAAAGCCATACATCATCATTAGCCCAGTCTTGAATAGGAGTATAAACCCATGTGTTGGGAAGCTGACTGTTTGGACTAACCTTGTGACCAGCTTCAAGATCCCCATACCGATGTTCTTTTGATCGTTCTTCTTCGTAATGCTGCATGGTAGCGGCACGTTTTGCGCTTTCTTTTTTACGCGTGCCAAGACAAAGTAGAACATTTCCGTGTTTCTGTGTCGTATTCAAAATAAATTCATTTGATGGCCAGATTTTTAATCGTTCAGTACACCATCGGAATTTGGGGCGAGGAGCCGGATAACCTTTACCAATAAGGTTCGTCCAAAAACTATTTTCTGGTTTAGGTTTGAGCTGATGGGGTTGGAATGGAAGCTGATCTTCTTTCGCCTGTTTCTTCATACATGCAAGTGAACCTGCCACCCACTGTGCTACGATAGGGTTTTCGACCAATGTATCGGTGGTTATAACATGAACAGTTTTGTGTTGCTGTGATTTGGGCAAAGAAGCAATTGCCATCCAAACTAATTGAAGCACGGCTGTTGAATCTTTCCCGCCACTATACCCAATGACCCATGGCACATCATCCGCCAAGTAGAGGTTGGATATTTCAGAAAGCAAAGTCGTTATATGTTTTTTAATTCCAGATACTGCAAACGCAGAATCAGAAGCTGTTTTCTTAGTTGCCATTGTGACCCTTCAGAAATGCTTTTTCAGCTTTTAGCTCTTCAGGCGTAAGATCAAGCCCAAGATTCGTCTTTATGTAATTTGATGTGAGTACCACATTGTTAGCAGCTTTGTGGATCATCCCCCCGACTAATGTTCGCCCTTCCCAAACAGTGCTATTGGATCGCGCCCAATCAATTGAACTGAGCTTCTTAAGCTTAGTTTGCCATCTTTTAGGGTGGTTCTTGATTAAGGTATTCCCTGCAATTCCCAGTGCATGAAGTGCAATGCTATGAGAATGAATATAATCTCCTCTCACCTCACCAGCGGTAAGCCTGTTTTCATTAACGAGTTTCCATTCTTTAAGCTGATTGGCAGTTGACTCCCAAAACTTAACACCAAGCTCAACAAGTGATTCCCCATCGCCATCATTATTTTTTAAAAGAGCTTTTGTAGCCGAATACAGAGCACTCAGTGTAAATAACTTCCTTGAACGTGGTGAAAGAGAGCTTTTTTCCATTTCAACAACATTTTTGAAAAAATCAGAACGTGCAATGATTTCTTTAGTGAGTAGTGAGAAATCATCCCGGTAATCATAAAGAATGCCCAAGGATTTAGAGGGGCGAATTGCGTAACGGTTTAAATCAGAAAACATTTGCTGACACCGCTTCAAATCGGCATCGATAAAAAAGACAACCGCAATCGTCTCATTGGCAAAATCCGGATTTTCTTTGAGCGCTTCTTCAATAGCAGCTCGGCGGTGCTGGCCATCGTTAATCACAAACGTAGCATCCATGGAGATTCGTAGCGTTCCCATACGATTCTCTGCTTCGCTGTACGGCTTAAATTGCACCTCTCCATCAATAGATGCTGTAATTGCCGAAAAAACATAGGTATCCAAATTATCCAGGATATAACGCTTCATCTCTGGAATGCGGTTTGCGTTCAGCCTTCTTTGGGCTCGCATTTCCGCTGGGATATCTGCCTCATCGAAAAGGAACATGCGTGGCAAGAGTCGAATTGGACACATAGAAATGTAGTACTCCTGCTTTGCTTGAACACCTTTTATGGCGGGGAATACGTATTCAAATGAGTAATCATCTGCCATCCGACTTTCCTTATCACTGAGCGTCATGTAGAATACAGCATTGTTTGTTTCTCGGCAACCAAACAGTTTGTGAAAACATCCAAACAGGCTTTTGATGTGACTGAATATCTTGACTGTAATGCAACAACACCGGTTGAACCGGAAGTGGCTGAAATTGTAAGGTTTTACACCGAACAAGAGTTCGGCAACGCTGGAAGTCGAACACACGAATTTGGGGCTAGAGCCAAACAAGCAGTCTTGGAAGCTCGCCAGAAGGTAGCAGAGCTCATACCCGACATTGATTCCTCTGATGTTGTTTTTACATCTGGAGCCACCGAATCCAACAACATTGCCATTTTGGGTTTGTTGAACTGGGCTCAAAAGAACGGCAGAAGTCACATCATTACCACGGCTGTCGAACACAAGGCTGTGCTAGAGCCCATTGCTTTTGCAGAATCACGGGGGTTTGAAGTAACTCGTATCTCGCCATCTGGATCTGGTGCGATTGATGCTTCTGCTGTATCTGAGGCTATACGTGATGACACATTCTTGATCTCAGTCATGCATGTGAACAACGAAACCGGAATTATCCAACCCATTGACGAGATTGCCGAGGCATTGCCTCAAGCTGGCTGCTACTTTCATGTGGATGCTGCCCAAGGATATGGCAAGGAAATTGAGAAGCTCGCACACTCCCGCATTGACCTGATTAGCATTAGCGGGCACAAAATCTATGCCCCTAAGGGAATAGGTGCTCTCATCATACGCCGGCGAAAATTCAAACGGGCACCGTTGGCCCCCATCCTTTTTGGTGGTGGCCAGGAACGCGGACTACGCCCTGGAACGCTGCCGGTACCGCTAATCTGCGGCCTCGGCAAAGCAGCCGAACTCTGCCAGCAAAACCAATCCTCACGGGCCAAGACCAATCTGGCTTTCCGACAAATGCTCTACAAAGCTTTAGAAGGCTTGGACTATAAATTAAACGGTGACGAATCCTTATCTGTTCCCAATGCCGTGAGTCTGTCTTTTCCGGGTATTAATTCCGAAGCCCTCATGCTTGCACTAAAAGGAATTGTTGCCATTTCAAATGGTTCAGCCTGTACATCGCAAAGCTACGAGTCCAGTTACGTCCTAAAAGCGATGGGATTGCCCGATGACCGCATTCATTCCGCTATTCGCATTTCGTGGTGCCACATGACAAATGAGCCTGATTGGCACGCTTTTCACCAAGCAATAGCATCCTTGGCATAGCTTGACATCTGTTCAGATGAATGCCAGCAATGTTACTTGACAACTAAACAGGCCATGAAGTCAGATATATGTAGTGAATTGTTCAATTTGAGTACTCTGGATTCTTATACCAGCAATGTTCATTTAATTGTCAAGGAGGACAGATGAGCCAGAACCATGCATCCACTATTGCTAAAGGCCACATCCATATTCTAGACAAAAATCATGATCTTTCATTTATCAAGGAAAGCCTCAAAACATTTACTGATTCATCCCCACGTTGGCAATTCGAGGAAAAACTAACCCAAACATATTCTAATGATGTCAAAGACATTGCTGTGGTGATAATGAACATCGATGAATTTCCGGGTGTTTGTATTTACTTAGCCAAGCCAGTAACACCATCCAAGTCAATAACAATGAGATCTTTCAACATCCTACCAGTTACTGGTAGACTTTCAGCAGAAGAAATCAACCAGATTTTCGGCTTATTTACCAAGAATTTCAGACAGTATAACAAAAAGCATTCAATACGTTTAAAATGCTCATTAGTGATCCCAAAAATCAAACCCATACCAACATCACTTGAACAAATAATCCCTGGCAAACGAACCCGTAAATATTTTCAAGGCATGTTTGTTACTTTGTATCCCAGACCTCATTGGTTTACTCATCCATCTGACATTGAACGTTTCAATACTTTTGTATGCTTAGCCCATCGATGGAAAGCCAAAATCCACCGTGATGGTCTAAAACAATGGCTGATCCGTGAACAAAACTGGCCATTAAACGATGCTGAATATCTGATTGAACGGCTAGATATCGGATTACAGACCCTCAAAGCAAGGCTTGCCATATGAGGAAAACAGAACGAGTCGAAAATTTGCACAAAACACAGATGAGTGAATGAAAGCTCCTTATCGCATTTTGCATCATTTCTTACCGCCCAGATCAGTCCATCCAAGGCACCCGCAGGAATCTGCTTCGCAACTTCCTGCGGCTTTACTGTGAATATTCAAAGCCGCTGGAAGCCGAAGGATTCCTCCGGGTGCCTTCAAAGCGGTAAATAAATATGCAAAATGCTATAGTTCCACGAGTTGATCATAATTGCTCTTCTTGGACTCTCCACGTCCCATATCCGTGTCACACAGCCGTTTCGTCAGTGATGCCAATCTGCTGGTGATCAAAATCACTATTATACCGTCTTACAGCTTGAGAACCTGGCCAAAATCCTCATGTTGGCAAGCGATACGAAATTCTATCGGCGATGGACGATGTCCTCTCAATCCTGTTCGCTAGTTCGAAGCTTGTTTTTTTAAAAAAACATCCCATTGCCCCGGCCATCCGCAACCAAGCTGGTGGACCGGATCGAGATTACCTTGTCTGGGACCATGGGCTTTACACCGTCCAGCGTGCCGTGCGAACAAAGCAGCACCTGATGATCAAAACCTACGATCAACTGGACTATCAGCAGTTTGAGCCGACCGCGTTGTATGACATGGAAGCTGATCCATATCAGTCAACCAACATTGCCAATGAGCATCCGGATGTTGTTGCCCAGTGTGAAACCTACCTTGCAACATGGCTCGACGAACAACATGTAAAGCCTTCACACGTATCCGATCCTTTGGATGCGATTGTCGCGGAACGTGTACAAAACAAGGTTGATTGTTAACTGAGCGAGTTCGTTTTGCATCTGCGATGCAACAGCGACACGTGGTGTCGCAGCTATTGATGTTCACTCACACATACATCCAATCGACATCATTGTTGTGCCAACAGCTTTTCGAACACCGTGACGTCTTGGCTATCGAACTTACCGTCGTTGTTCAGATCACCAGCGACTTGCAGATTCACATCGGGATAGGCCTTGTGGTAAGCGTCCACGTCATCCAATGCCTGCTGCATGGCTTCACGGTCGATGCGTGTCATCTGGCCATCAGCATTAAAATCGCCGGGAATACTCGCGGGGATGTAACGGATGGCCATGTTGTCCAACAACACGACAGGCTGAAGATCGTCAGCACCAATACGTACATTGCTGAATGTCAGCGTGTCCGCATTACCGATGATCAACGTGTCCTTGACTGCTTTACCGTCGATGATAACCTGTGCCTGTAACTGATCCGCATCACCGCAGGTGAGTTGTAATTCCAGGCGGTGGGTTGAACCGTCGAGTAATTGCATGTCGGTTTTGCCGATGATGTGCTTGCCATCGTGGTCGGGCTTGAAGGCACAGGGAGAAGTTTTATCTTCCCAGAGCATTAACTGCGGTTGGGTGATGCCGACCTGCACCGCAATGCCGTGATCGTCAAGCATGTCCTTGTCCCAGAGCGATCCCTTGCCGGTGATGGGTGTGCTCTTGGCGTCAAAAATGCCTAATTTCAAGGCTTTTTTGCCATTAGCGTTGGGAAGCGGCTCGGCCAATTTCACATCAAATCCAAAGCGGAGTTGATCGCCTTTGTGTTTAAGTTGATAGGGTTGAGCAAAAGGTTCGCTGACCACCTGGCCCCATTTGTCGAAGGCCACCTGCAAGGCCTTTCCCGAACCAAGGTGGTGATCGGAAGAGACGACTTCCAATTGCGAGCCGCGCGGTAGCCAACCAATGTCGGCCTTGTCCTGTTCGTCATTGGCAAACGTGGGTTGGTCGCCAACATCAAACGTATCCACGATGGGCAAAGGGCGCGTCAGCCACTGCTTGGGTGTCTGCCAAACGCGGACATAGTCGACGGTGAAATCGTCGGGCAACTTATCACGATGTTTACGGATGTCGCCGGCCCAACTGTCGAACATGATCTCGGTGCTCAGGATCGCATAGTGTGGCACGTGGCTGACTGCACCATCGAACTCCCAAGTGCGCTGGCCATCGAGATAAAACGTGTAGCCTGATGGGGTCCACTGCATGCCAAAGATGTGATAGCCTTCGCTTAGGCCTTCGAGCTTACCGCGATACTTGTCGGTCTTGTGGTTTTTGCCGTACCCGTCCCAATGGACAGCGTGCATGATCTGGTTGTGACGCGGGCCATCGATATCCTCGATATATTCCATGATGTCGATTTCAGTGCCGGTTTTACCGGGATTGCCGATGTACTGGTTCTTGACCTGGTGTGGGCCGATGTTCCAGAACGCTGACCAACTGCCGGAAACTTCCTGCATTTTCACGCGGGCTTCCCAATAACCGTAGGCGGAGCTGAACGTATCGGCGGTACAGATCATGCCGGTGAAGAAACGGAACTTGCCGTCCTGTTTCTTGTGTTCGGTTTCCATTTCCTTGACATAATTGGTGATAACAAGATTGCCTTTGCCATTAAGTTTGACGGAGTCTTTGTTTTGGTAACCGTTGTGTCGCCAATCAAAATATTTGTGGTGCCATTGGGTGTGATCGAAAGTGTCGATACCAGCCGGTCCGTTAAATTCGTCATGCCAGACGAGTTGGTAATCGGGGCCGAGTTGGAGTTTGGCCGGAGCGAGCGGTGTTTTTTTCTCGGCTTTTTCCGTGATGGTCGGGCCGGACGCCTGGGCATCATCGCCGACGACGGTGAGTGTTAATTCATCGAACTCGGCCTGGCCGCGTTTACCGAGCATGGCCGGGCCGACTCGCACCGCATCGGCATCCTGAGGGATTTCATAGACCTGTTCGTAACGTTGCCAACCGTCGGTGGAACCGGTGCCACTGATAACGGATGAAGGATATTTGTAGGGCTTGCCTTGCGCGTTGAGCCATGTGATGGCGACACGGGCGGTTTCGTATCGCTTGTTACCACGTTGCACACTGTTAAGTCGCATGCGGGTGGTGACCTTGAGCTTTTTCCACTCGGCCTTGAGTTTGACTTCCTGCTCGGCACGGGCGTAGGCACTGGAAGCCACGAGCCAATGGTTGTTGGCATCACCTGCAAGCTGCGCGCCGGACTTGAACGTCCAACCTTCCTTGCCGGCTTCAAATTCGGGATTGGTGAGCAGGTTGGTTTGTGCGGAACTAGTCGTCGCCGCAAAGAGGCTAAGCAAGATTGCTGCACAAGCGCAACTGATCGCGTTTGGCATCTGCATGAAATGATCCTTTGTTGTGCAAATTGAATAATACGTAAAATCCGGTGGGACGCTCAATATTTGTCGGCACTACGAATCCATTTGCCATAGTTACCTGAGAGTTCATCAGACATCACTGCTGCTGCATGTGCATCACCAAAGAGCAGGTTACCACTACTGCCGGCGCGGTGACGAGTACCATCGATGCCTTTGTTCCATTGCAGATCGCGGAGATTCCACTTATTGCCCAGACTGTTGTCACCATTTTCGCCATCAGCAGCTAGTACGGCCAAAGACGGTTTGATGAACTCTGCCCGTTTAACGGGATAGGCAATCTCGTTGTAGTTGTCATCGCGTACGGGCAGGTACGAGTTCTGGCCATAACCAGGATTGTGTGAACCTCCACCGCCATAGTTAATCTTGCGTGACGGGCAAGCCATGCCACGCGATTCCCAACGTCCATCTGAAGATGAACCGGTCGCCGGATTGCCACCACCGTTGCCCATGTAATCCCACAGTCCTTGGCCAGGCCAACGCTTGAGATAACCAGGCTTACAGACATAGGTCGGGCCGGAGGAATGGTCATATTTCACTGGGGGAAAGTGATCCGAAAAGTCATCTGCATAAACGTTGTACGCCACCGAATACTGCCGTAGTTGCGTTAAGCAAGTCACCGACTCAGCAGCCTGGCGAGCACTTTTGAGCGCCGGCAGCAGAATCGAGATCAACAGCGAGATGATGGAGATGACCACCAGCAATTCAATGAGCGTAAAGCCAGCGGTGACAGGTACGGGTTGAATGGATCGACGTTCTTTCATGATCCTATTCCTTTCAGGTGCGATGCGTCGGCATGACGCTTGGGGAGCAGTGGGAAACTTGCCCATGGACGAGTGGAATTGCCGCGAACAAGTCGCGGTTGAAGTTGTTCACGAATCACGGCCGAGCCACCGCACTGAAGTAATTTAATTATACGATTTGCAGCGGTTTGGCCTAATTTTTCCAGGGGAGAATGAATGCTGTCCAGTTGAATGCCGTCACTGATGTAAGACAGTTCCGGCGCGTGGGCCACGATGGAAAGATCCTCAGGCACGCGTAACGTACACTGGCGTAAGCACGTGAGAACAGCAGGCAGATACAAGGTATCAGCCACAAAGATTGCTGAAAAATCACGCGTCCGGTCCAATAAGTTCGCCATGTGCTTGACGGTTTGCGTCGCGGGAAAGACATCAAGTACCAGTGACGAATCATGCGCCAGCCGATGCTTCATGTGTCCGGCAGCAAACCCCTCGTAACGATAAGCAAGATGCGGACGTTCACTATCAGTCCCCACGAAAAGAATCCGGTGATGTCCGCTACTGATCAAATGCTCAGCCGCAAGCTGTCCCTCGGCATGGTGGTCCACAGTGACATGATGCGGCGTACCTGCATCCGCATTGCGATTGATGACGACGACTGGCAGCCCCAAGGCAGTGAGTTGTTCGATGGTCGTGCGATGATCCACACTTGGCGAAACCCAGATCAAGCCATCGAGCTTGCGGGCCACGATCTGCTCGGCAGCCAATAACCCCGGAGCAGCCGGTGTCAGATGTGTCAGATGCCAACCCTGCTCACCCAAAGCTTCGTTGATGCCTTTGAGCACGCTCCAGCCATACGCGCCGCTGGGTTGGCAGACATACTTGCCATAGAACAACACGCCGATGGTGCCGGTTTGAATGCGTTTGCGTTCGTGACCGTTCAGGGCCTTGCGATTGACGAACGTCCCGCGACCGCGTTGCGGCATCAAAATGCCGGCATCAATCAACTCACGCAGCGCCCGGCGCACCGTCGTCCGACTGGTGCCCGTCGCCTGGCTGAGCTTGCGCTCCGAAAGCACCGGTTGAGCATGCGGCTCTCGGGTGTCGCGGATCATGTCCATGACATGCTGGCGGACTCGGGTGGTTTCAGTCATCGTAGGGGCGTGGCCACTCATGTATACCAATTAGTATAATACCACTATGTACCACTTTCTACTTTTAGGGATTAAAATTCTTTCTAGACACTGTCGTCACGAGATATTCAACCACAGCACTAAGCACCTGATCTGTGCAGCAGCTAAAAATGATGGCTCGCGCTTAGCATAACGCGTCGCTACGCCACGCCAACGCTTGAGCTTTTCAAACGCATTTTCAACCAAGTGACGCAAGCGATACAACGATGTGTCATACGCTCGCTGCACCTGGCGATGCTTCCTGGGAGGAATCACTGCATTGATACTTTGCTCGGACGCTTTCTCCAAAATCGCGTCCGTATCGTAGCCACGGTCCGCAATCAAATGCACCGCTTCAAACCCCTCGATCAACTCCGATGCAAGTTGGCAATCCGCTGTGGTACCTGACGTAACAGCGATTCGGACCGGCATACCATGCGCATCCACGGCCAAATGTAATTTCGTGTTGAGCCCCCTTTTGTGCGACCGACCGCCTGATTGCCACCCACTGCGCCCGTCGCGTCGTGATGCACTTTCACATGGCTGGCATCGATCATCAACCACTCAAAATCCGGCTCATCAACCAACTGTTCGAGCAGACTTTCCCAGATCCCTTTGTCACGCCAACGACAGAAGCGGCGATGCGTGTTTTTCCAATCCCCATAGTCCGGCGGCAGGTCGCGCCACGGTGCACCAGTCCGCAATATCCAGAACACCGCATTGATAAATCGGCGGTTATTTTCCGCAATACCACCCCAAACACCGCGCCGGCCAGGCAGATGGGGTTCGAGTAATTCCCAAGCATTATCCGAGATATCATGACGATGGTACGCTGGTGCCATGTGAATCCTCCTTGATTCGATGACAACAGTATAGCATCTAACCTTACACGTGACGACAGTGCTTAGGTCGGCTGAAAATCAATACAAATATCATTTATTACATCAGTTAGGATTTTAAAAATCTTGACAAACAGATACCGTCAAGCGGTCAATTTTCTGTCGGAAGCCACTGGCAAGGTCATTGAAATGGGGCGAATTGCCTTTAACGGGCAAGCGGCAGGCAGGTGGTACCGGGTTCAAAAGTGGGAACAAGCAACTCATGCGTCGGCCCGTCGTGAGCCCCGGCCAACATCGCCATCATCCGCTGGGCCGCACGATGGCCTAATTCTCGTAACGGAACCTGAACCTGTGACGGCTGGAGAAACTCGAGTAAGGTGGCATCGAGTACCGAATGACTCACCAGTGACAGGTCCTCGGGAACCCGTCGGCCCATCCGATGCACCGTCGCCAACACGGCAGGTAAGTAAAGTGTGTCAGCAACGAAAATGGCTGAACAGGATCGACCTGATTGCAGAAAAGCATCCAAGCGCGGCCCCACCTGCTGGGCAGGAAAACTGTCCATCGACAAGTCCGTCGCATGCTTACTGCGATAACTCAAAAAGGCCTCGGCAAAACCCTGATATCTTTCAGCCAGGTGCGGGCGTTCGTCATCGAGCCCGATGTACAGGATATCCCGATGCCCCAACGCCAAGAGATGTGACGCGGCCAATTGACCTTCCATCTTCCGATCAACCATCACCGTCGGCACCGTGCGCAGTTCGGCCCGTTGATTGACCAACACCAGGGGCATACCCTTTTCATGCAACGCTTCGATCGTCGGCTGCATGTCCGGACTCGGTGACACCCAGATCAAACCATCTACCGGTTGACTGGCAAGCTTCTCTGCTGCCAATGTGCCCGGTGTCGGATCAGGTGTCAGATGATTCAAAGACCAATCGGCATCGCTAAGCGTTTTGCTGATGGCTTGCAAGACTTCCCAACCATATCCAGTACCCGGAGCGGTGATGTACTGACCGAAAAACAGGATGCCGACCCGGCCGCGCTGGATGTGTTTTTTGTCAGCCGGTTCCAGCGCATCGCGATTGACATACGTACCACTGCCACGTTTGGGAACGAGGATGCCCGCGTCGATCAACTCCTTCATCGCGCGACGAACCGTCGTCCGACTGGTGCCCGTCGCCTCGCTGAGCTTGCGCTCCGAGAGCAAGGGTTCAGTGCTGTCGAAAACGTTGTTACGGATCAGGTCCAGAACATGTTGTTTGACCCGGGAAGTCTGTGTCAGTGCCGGCATGTGAGTATTATAACAAAGCCCTGCCGATCAAGGTTCCACCGTGACAACCACCCGCCGATAACGTGTCATGGCAATCCGGCCGACAGGCGTTTTATCCTTTATTTCCTGGATAAAATGCAATTCGGACCGCTGTTGAACTTCCGGCAGTTACACGGATAAATCCATATCCGTCACGTCACCCAACTTAGGCAACATCCCCGGCGTCGATGGCTCGGCATAAAACCACCATCGGCAATCAAGCGCGTCCCCATCCGGGTCTGACCAACGCCCACCATCAAGTTGGATGTCCTTGTCGGATTGGCCCTGCACGCGCACACAACTCGGCCCATCGCATACCGGCGGATGATTCGCATCGGCGTAACGCCCCGTTGTGACCCATTGCATGCGTGCAGCAAACTCGCGTTGATAAGCCTCGCGCCAACGTGCCACCGACCAGACCTGCCCCAACGCAGCATCGTCCGGCGCAATCGGATGATGATCCGGTATCGGCAAAAAAAGCTTGCTGTCCGGTTGCGATGGTGCAAAGCGGCCGCCCCGTACCCCGGTTCCTCGGGCACACTCAACCCATTGGCCAGAAAATAAAACCAAGATGGTGTGTCCCCTTCCTTCACACCACCATCGCCGTTATGTGGGAAAGCTGCACCCGTAGGCCCCTGCCAGACTTTGGATGGATACAGATCGCCGAGTTTGCCATGACTGTGCACGTGAGATTCCACCCAAGGCAACTTCACCAACGCTTCCCACGCCTCGGGCGAATTCGTTACCGCGATGCGTTGCCCTTGGTTGGGATGATGTTGCTGGCGGCTGTCGTTCTGATACATGCCGCGGAACGATGCACTCTGCTTCACGCCGGACAGGTCCTTGTTAAGGATGTACCACAGATTGGGAAAATGCTGATTGATCCAAGCCCCCGTGCCATCCTGATCGTCGATGGCATAGACGCGGATGCGCGAAACAAACGCATCGACGGCATCGGACGCGCGTGTCAATTGCACGTGATGCAAGGCCTGAGCCAGGTCGGTCGCCCCACCCCAGATGGTGATGTGGATTGGCTGCTGATCGCTCGTCGCATCAACCACCGAGACAAGATGCTTGGCCCCCTCCGACAAATCGTCAAGTTGGTCGACACCTGCATTGGCATTGCTGGACTTGATGAGGTTGAGCATCTGCTCCACCGGCATGAACCCCTTGGCATGCACCGAAAGATTGGCATGGGCATGGCCGTAGGCGTCAACAATTTCCTGGATTAATTCTGGCTTCGTATCTCGCCCATGTCCCATTCGACTGGTGGCAATCAGTCCGGTCAACTCGAATTCATTGCTATGCACCATCAGCCGAACCATGGCCTGCTGATCATCCGGATCGCCACCGATGTCCGTTAATATCAATAAATTAGGCTTGGTACTTGATGAAGCGATAACAGCAGACATTCCCATATCCAATCCCATCATGCAGGCCAGTAAGCAGAATAGACACCGCCAATAAAGCATGCAGGAATATAATACCACTTAATGCCTTTTACAATCTCAGCCTGTTATAGTTGCATCACGACTTTGATCGCCATGCTTTAATCACGATGACAGGATTGCCCTCACCCATGTCCTGCAAACCGGCATGATCTGAAGATGTCAGATTGGCTGAAAAAGACAAGCAATGTCTGTTACGGTATCAGCACAAAAAATCTTTTATGTGCAATGCCATACCTTCATCACAATGCATTCGTGCAGTACAAGAGCAGACGCCCATTCACATAACCATCCATCTTCTTTATAAGGATCACGGGGTTGGGGCTTGATCATCTTCCGGCTTCTGAAGCTCTTGCCAACCACCGCCTAGTGCGGCATAGAGTTGGACCTGATTGATGGATTTGGCCAGTCTCAATGTGACCAATTGCTGCTGGGCGGTGTAGAGCGATCGTTGAGCGTCGAGTACGCTCAAGTAGTTGTCAACGCCCTTGAGATAACGAGCCTGAGAAAGTTTGTGGGTTTGTGCAACTGAATCCACCAACGATTGCTGAGCGTTGACCTGATCGTCGACCGTGCCGCGAACAGCCAGTACGTTGGCCACATCGCGAAAGCTGGTCTGTATGGTTTGTTCATATTGAGCCAGAACAATTTTCTGGTCCACTTCGCTGAGCTTGGCGGTTTTCCAAGTACGGGGATCAAACACAGGCAGGGATGCCTGAGCATTGAAATTCCACGCGCCTTGCCCCGAAGTAAACAAGTCCGACAAGTCGGCGCTGGCGGTACCCAATGCAGCGGTCAGTGAGATGCGGGGAAAGAATGCAGCTCGTGCCGCACCGATATTGGCGTAGGCGGCCCGGAGTTGGTGTTCGGCTGCAATGACATCAGGCCGGCGAAGCAGCACATCCGAGGAAAGACCGATTGGAATGTCCTGCGTCAAAGGCACTTCATTGAGTTGGCCGGGAAGTAACTCCGTGGGAACTGCTGCACCAGTGAGCAGGTTCATGGCATTGATATCCAGAGCCACGCGCTGGGTGTATTGCACCATCGATACGCGAGCGGTATTCACCTGGGTTTGGGCGCGATGCACATCCAGTTCCGGAGCAAGTCCACGTTCATATCGACGCTGGACCAAGTCGAGAGTGTCTTGCTGTGCCTGTAACGTGGTTTGCGCCAAACCCAGGTTTTCACGATCTGCCGCCAATGTGAGATAGCTGTCGGCCACGGCGGAGACCAGTAAAATCTGCACGCTTCGCCGTGTTTGAGCACTGGCGAGGAATTGATGCAATGCCGACTTTTCGAGACTGCGGATTCGCCCAAAGAAATCCAGTTCCCATTCGGCGATGCCCAGATTGACTTGATATGTGCTCGCTTCGTTGCGATCACCGATCCCCGACAAGTCTGCCGGGAGACTTTGCTTGCTGGCACCTGCGCCGGCAAAGACGCGTGGCAGCAAGTCAGAATGTTGGATGCCATAGAGGATGCGGGCGCGCTGAACGTTCAACGCCGCAATGTGTAGATCACGATTGTTTTCCAACGTCATCGCGATGATCTTGCGAAGGTGTTCGTCAGCGAAAAAAGTCTGCCAATCCAACTGACTCACATCGATGGCATCCTGATCAGCCTGAACCTTGGATTGATAGGCAGGCCCCTGAGGCCATTGCGCGTCAATCGGCGATGCCGGTTGCTCGTACTTGGGCTCCATGGTGCAGCCGGTTCCCAGCAGCAGGCCCGCACTCAAGAAGCAAAAAAACAGGGGGAATTTAAGCGTTTTCATGAGACTGAATCTCCAATTGCCGTTGGGCTTGAATGGCCTTGAGTTCACGACGGCCGATGGTTTTCTGGATCAGGACGTAAAACAGTGGAGCAAAGATGGTGACCAGGAACGTGGAAGTGAACACGCCACCGAGTGTCGCCGTACCGATGGCTTTCTGGGCACCGGCACCGGGTCCGGTCGCCAGCGCCAGCGGGACAACGCCAAAGCCAAATGCCATCGACGTCATCACGATCGGTCGCAATCGCAGCTTGGCGGCCTGAAGCGTCGCTTGGCCCAGTTCCATCCCTTCATTCACTCCGGCCTTGGCGAACTGCACGATGAGGATGGCATTCTTGGTCGTCAGCCCCAATGTGGTCAACAAACCGATCTGGAAATACACGTCATTTGGCAATCCACGCCAGTCAGATGCAATCACGCCACCGATCAAACCCAATGGCAAGACCAGCAGGATCGCGATGGGAATTGGCCAACTTTCATACAAAGCTGCAAGACACAGAAAAATCACCAACACGGAAAAGGCATACAGCGGTGCGGCCTGAGAACCAGCCTGACGTTCTTGGTAACTTAAACCCGTCCAGTCATAGCCAAAGCCCTGAGGCAGTTTCATAGTGAAATCTTCCATCAACTGCATCGCGGTACCGGAACTGACTCCTTGTGCCGATTCACCTTGAATGTTGACTGATGGGAAACCATTGAAACGTTCAAGCTTGGGCGATCCATAACTCCATGCCCCATCGGCAAAGGAGATAAACGGCGTCATGTTGCCCGCGTTATTTCGGACGTAGAGCTTTTTCAAATCTTCAGGAAGCATGCGGTAAGGGGCATCGTTCTGGATGAACACACGCTTGACGCGGCCACCCTGGATAAAGTCATTGACGTAGGCACTACCGAAGGATGAAGCGATGGTGCTGTGAATGGCGTTGATATTCACACCCATGGCACCGGCTTTTTCCCAATCAACATTCACGCGGTATTCGGGCATATCCTCAAAACCGTTTGGACGCACTTTGGTCAGTTGGCTGTTCTGTGCTGCCATGCTCAGCAATTGATTGCGAGCATCCATAAGCTTGGCATGGCCCGCGCCACCGCGGTCGACCAACTGGAAGTCAAAGCCCTGTGCAGTTCCCAGTTCAATGACGGCTGGTGGCGCGAAGGCAAAGACAATGGCATCCTGGTAAGTCGAAAATTCCGCCATGCACCGTTGCAACACCGCACCGACGCGCAATCGCTCGTCATCACGTAGCGACCAATCCTTGAACTGAATAAACCCCATGCCTGCGTTTTGCGAAGCGCCGGAAAAGTTCTGCCCACTGATAAGCATGCAAGAGTTGACCGCATCCTTTTCTTCTTCAAGCAGGTATTTCTGAATGCGTTCGAGCACAATCAGAGTCTGTTCCTTAGTCGAATTGGGCGGCAAAAGAACCTGAACGAACATCATGCCCTGATCTTCATCGGGCAGGTATGCGGTGGGCATTTTCTGGAACAGGTATCCCAATCCGACGCAAATAACCATGAACAGAATGACGAAACGAAACTTGTGTGCTAGCGAATGGCCGACGACGCCCAGGTAAACACTGCGCGATTTATCGAACATGTGATCGAAGGCCTTGAAGAACGGGCGCAGGAACCAGATGCCGTTTTCAGCTGGTTCATGACCTTTTTCCACAGGCTTGAGCAATGTCGCGCAGAGCACTGGCGTGAGGATCAAGGCCACGACCACAGACAAGAGCATCGCTGCAATGATCGTCACCGAGAATTGCCGGTAAATCACACCCGTCGATCCCTGGAAGAATGCCATGGGCCCGAACACCGCCGAGAGCACCAGGCCGATACCGATCAGCGCGCTGGTGATTTCGCCCATAGATTTGCGCGTCGCTTCACGGGGTGATAAACCTTCCTCACTCATGACGCGTTCGACGTTTTCCACCACCACAATCGCGTCGTCCACCAATAGGCCGATAGCCAACACCATGGCAAACATCGTGAGCATGTTGATCGAAAAACCAAACAACCCCAGGATGGCAAACGTGCCTAAAATCACCACCGGCACCGCGATCGTCGGGATCAGCGTCGCACGCACATTGCCCATGAACAGGTACATCACCAGGAACACGAGCACCACCGCTTCGAGCAATGTCTTAATCACCTCATGAATGGCGGCACTGACGAAGGGCGTGGTGTCATAGGGATACACAATTTTCAAACCCGCAGGGAAAAACGCCTCCATTTCCTTCATTTTGTCACGAATGGCGTTGGCGGTATCCAATGCATTGGCTCCAGCAGCCTGGCGGATTGCAAGCACGGCGGAGGGTTTGCCGTTGAACCGGGGTTCAGTGACGTAGGATTCACTGCCCATGGCCACGCGTGCCACATCACGAATGCGTACCATCGAGCCGTCGGGATTGGTGCGCACGGGAATCGCGCCGAACTCTTCGGGTGTCTTAAGCAGGTTTTGCACGACGATGCTGGCATTGAGTCGTTGGCCCTTGACATGGGGCAGTCCGCCAAACTGACCCGCCGAGACTTCCACGTTATAGGCGTTCAGTGCCGCGATCAGATCGTCAACGGTCAATTCATATTCCACCAGCTTGTCCGGGTTCATCCATATCCGCATGGAATACTGCGAACCGAAGACTTCCACTTCACCGACACCAGGAATACGGGCGACGACTTTTTCCAGTGTGGACTGGGCATAGTCGCGCAGATCCACGCCGTCCATCGAGCCGTCTTCTGAAATCATGCCGACAAGCATCAGGTAGTTGCGAGTGGATTTGCTGACCTTGACCCCTTGACGTTGTACCACGTCAGGCAGACTGGCTTCGGCAAGCTGGAGTTTATTTTGCACCTGTGCCCATGCCATGTCCGGATCAGTGCCCGGCGCGAAGGTCAACTCAACACGTGCAGTCCCTGAGGAATCACTGGTGGCCGACATGTACAACATCTTGTCAAAGCCCGTCATCTTCTGCTCGATGATCTGTGTCACGGTATTTTCCACCGTTTCGGCAGAGGCACCGGGATACGCCGCAACGATGGAGATCGAAGGCGGAGCAATCGGCGGGTACTGCGACACAGGCAAGGTGTAAATCGCAAGCGCGCCAGCCACCATCAGAACGATGGCGATCACCCATGCAAACACGGGGCGGTCTAAAAAAAATCTCGATAACATGGTTTACCTCAATCAATCACTTCATGGCAGAAGCAGCGGGAGAAAGACTTTTGACAGGCAAATCGGATTGCTGCTTGGCATCCAGCAGCGTGACTTGTACGGCACTACCCGGACGCACTTTCTGACGACCGTCGATGATGACACGGTCACCGGCAGAAAGACCCGATGTCACCAACCACTGATTACCAATAGCGCGTTCGGTGACAATCTTCTGCTGTTGGACCTTGTTTTGAGCATCGACTGTGAGTACCAAAGGCTCCCCCTTGTGATCGCGTGCCACCGCCTGTTGCGGGATAAGCAGTGCCTGTTGCCGAGTGCCTTCCTTGAGCAAGGTGCGGAGGTACATGCCCGGCAACAGGTCACCGCGGGGGTTGGCAGCAACGATACGCAGGATCACCGACCCGGTTGTCGGGTCAACTGTGATATCCTGAAATTTAAGAGTGGCGGCATATGGATACTCGCTGCCATCTTCAAGAATCAGTTTGACATCGCGATGTTGGGTATTTTCATTGCTCAGTTGGCCAGTTTCCATGCTCCGACGTAAACGCATCAGTTCCGACGTGGACTGAGGAACGTCCACAAAAATCGGATCGAGTGTCTGAATCGTGGCCAGCACGTCCTGGTACGCAGTGACAATGGCACCCACAGTAATCAACGACCGGCCGATGCGACCGGTGATTGGCGCGGTGATCTTGGTGTAGTTGAGATTGATCAGGCTGTTCTGAGCAGCAGCTTCGGCCTGTTTGATGGCAGCCTCGGCGGCAGCGACTGCCGCACGATCATTCTCCACCTGGGCCTCGGCTGCCCGCAAAGTCGCCTGGGCCACGTCCACGTCAGTGGCGGCCTGATCGCGTTCACTGGTGGAAACCGCACGGTCCTTGAGCAGGTCCTCGTAACGCTTGGCGTTGATCTTTGCCAGGGACAAAGTCGCCTCCTGCCTGGCGACCCCGGCGATGCTGGCTGCCATGGCGGCGCGAGCGCGGTCGGCATCTTTCTTCGCAGCATCCAACGTCGCCAACGCGCTGTCATGCACCGCCTTGAACGGGGCAGAATCAATCTCATACAACACATCGCCAGCCTTGACATCCGAGCCTTCGACAAACAATCGTTTCTGGATCAGACCACTGACCTGCGGTTTGATCTGTGCCATTCGGTAACTGCTCGTACGCCCAGGCAATTCAGTCTCCAGCACCACATTGCGTGGCTCAATGACCATCGCCGTCACCGGCATGGGGGGCGGCGCAGCAGCGGTCGGCGATGCAGTGGCCTGATCTTCCTTCCGGCAACCAAGCAGCAAAAGAACACTAACCGACAAAACGCTAACCAACAGGTATGAGGTTTTTCGTGAGATCATCGATAACACTCCAAATCAATAGCCTCAGCTATTACAGGTCGTTCAAGTGCTTGTCCAGTAAATACAGGTTCCAACCCGCCTGGCGAACACACTTCGACATCGATCAAGCCAATACGAATTGATCGCCTGTCATTATTCTTATTTAAATTTAATTTTTAAATTTCAAATGTCAATATGATTTTCAAATTTAATTTTGATTTTTAGCAGGCGACAGATTATATTTCTAGGTAGACTAAGGCTCTAAACTTATGACTAACATTAAAAACAATGCCGCAACACAAGAAACACGCCGCAAGCTCATCGAGGCCGCCGGCGAAGTGTTTGCAGCGCAAGGACTGCATGCAGCTACAATTAAGGAAATCACATCAAAGGCAGGCGTCAACACCGCCGCCATCAATTACCATTTCAGTGATAAATTTGAACTTTATGCCGCCGTCGTTCGACGGGCCTTGGACGACATGTGCGGGCAAAAGGAATATCACGCCAAAGAATTGACCGGTACCCCCGAACAACAACTTGAACAAGTGATTTTCGAGATGCTGGAAAATACCAGTGACCCGACACGCCCCTCTTGGTGTACAACCATCCTGGCACACGAATTTTCCCAACCCACGGCGGCCCTGGATGCGGTGGTCGAGGAATTGATTCGGCCTCAAGTCAACCGCATGAACCATATCATCCGCCAGATACTCGGCAATGATGCAACCGAAAAACAGATCCTGCAGGCAGCCTTGAGTGTCGTCTCGCAACACGTTCATTACAGCTACAACCATCAGTTGATCCGCCGTCTTCAACCCCAGGCCTTCGATCAATGCACCTGGCAGGATATGGCCAAACATATCGCCCGCTTTTCCATCGCGGGACTACGTGACATGCGTAAGTAAGAAACAATAAACGGCACATACCTTGCCTCTCACAAACTACTCAATCAGTCATACATGCCCTTGATGGCGGTAATGCAAAACGACGTGATGTGTTCCACAAGCTGCATGCGGTTTTGGTACAACGATGGCATCCCCGGAAAGTTGCTGACATTAAATTCCCGGTGATCCACAAAGTACTTGCACAACCCGATCACACAATGCGTACATAACATCAATTCCCTGTCATCGACGGGTCGGCCGATCAGCTTGGTGATGATTTGGCCGAGACTACCGTGTGCCACTTGCACCAGACCCTTGATCTGTTCCTGGTCGATTTGATTGGGATGCTGCACTTCACGGTTAAGCAAAACACACTGCCAGTTGGAATGATCCGCATCCATCATGAGCTTGAGTATGGCATCAATGTAATGGCTCATCTGCTGTTGCGGTGTCTGGTCCTGACGAGTTTGCATCTGTCGAAAAAGATCGGTCGTCACACGATAGGCTTCGGCAATGACATGTTGATAGAGACCCGTTTTCCCATGAAAGTGATAATTGACAGACGCCAGAGATGTGCCCGCCCGTTCGGTAATGTCCTGAATGGTGCTGCCATCTAAGCCACGCTCCGCAAAGATTTCTCCTGCCGCGTCAATCAGACGACGCTGCGTTTCCATGGAAGAACAGTTGTTTTTGATATTGGCCATGATTCGATGTTCCATGACAGGAATCACAATGTGGAATTTTGATTATACAGCCAACCGACCGTATGTCCGCGCTGATTGATCTCTTGCTGGTCATTCAATTCGTCTTCATACTCAATTCAGAATTAACGGATCGGCGTAGAGATTGGTATTCAACTCAAGGGCATCAACCGTTGTTGAGCTTGCCTGACCGCTTCGTGTTGTGCGAAATACGGAATCGCTCGATGCCTGCCAGCGCAAACTCGGTGATGGTATCCGCCAAGGCCACAATATCTTTTTCACTGGACGGAACAGGATGGCCAAATCGCTGCAAGAGTTCCCGGTTCTGGTCGTGAAAAACACAGATGCCATGTACAAAATTGGCACACTGAGCCCGAAGTTTAGGCTCGTCAGCCTCTCCCAGCAATTCAGCGACGATCTGATCCAAAGCCCTGCGAACGGGACCGAGCACCTTGGCAATCAGTTGATCCAATGCCGGCGTCGGATCACGCAACTCCCATGCAATCAAACGCCCGGCATAGGGATGCGAAGCTCGCCGAATCAGAAAAATCCGCAGCAGGTAACACACCCATTGCTGTAATGCGTCACACGGATCATCCTCGGGCAATATCTGCGGGACAGGTTGGCGATCAACCAACTCCTGGTGCGCCAGGACCAGAACTTCCCGGTACAACGCCTCCTTACTCCCAAAATAATGACGCACCGCACCCAGGCTCGCACCGGCCCTGGCACAGACCTGGCGGACATTGGTCGCTTCATATCCGGACCGGGCGAAGCTCTCCGTGGCGGCTGCAAGTAAAGCCGTGCGGGTTTGGATGGCATCTTTGCGTTTGGGTTGGCGACTGGGCATCTTTCTCACATCATTAAATAATACAAATGTTTGACTTTTTCAATTGGCAATCTTACACTCCATTATATAATACATCTGTATTACTTTAAACACCCGCCCGGTCTCCCTGCCTTCAGAGTCGAAGCCGCTCCAGGCCGGACAAGTTCGTTTCAATTCAAAGTGAGGTTTCTCATGCTTCTTCAAGATCGCGTTGCGTTGGTGACGGGTGCCAGTCGTGGGATTGGTGCCGCCACCGCTCGTTTGCTTGCTGCCCAGGGTGCTGCCGTGGGCGTCAATTACGCCAACAATCGTGAGGCCGGCCAATCGGTCGTGGACCAGATCACCGAGGCCGGCGGCCGTGCTGTTCTTGTACAGGCGGATGTCACGGTTCCCGAACAGGTGCAGCAGATGATCGACACGGTGCGCAGCGAATTCGGGGAGATCGACACTGCCGTCCTCAATGCCGGTATGAATTTCCCGGTCAAACCCTTTGTCGAAAGCCAATGGGCGGATTTTGAACGCAAACTCGTCGGCGAGGTCAAAAGTGCCTTTCACCTGTGCCAAGCACTCGTCCCGTCGATGATTCAAAACCACAAGGGCAGCATCGTCGTGATCTCCAGCACGCTTTCCCGGCACTCGGACATGGGATTTATCCCCCACTGCACCACCAAGTCCGGCCTGGATGCTTTTGTGCGTTCCCTGGCCACCGAACTGGGTCCTGAAGGTGTTCGCGTCAACACCATCGCCCCCGGTTTGACGGACACTGATGCCACATCATTCATACCCGAAGATGTGAAAACAGCCATGGGTAATGCCTTACCGATGCGCCGTATTGCGACGCCCGACGACATTGCCGGCGCGGTCCTGATGATGGTCAGCGATTACGCAGGTTACGTCACCGGCTCCTACACGCCCGTAGCAGGTGGTGGCTTGATGATCTAAAGTTGAATACCCTACGATCCAATTCTGAGTCTTAATGAAAATGCCGATGTGACAATACGTCGGTTTTTATTGTGACTTGATGATGAAGAAAATGATTCCCCAGTTCAAGAATACCCAGCAAAATCCGGCAGCGCATTGACCGCCCCATTGACGTCGAGCAAGGCCGGATCGGTGTAGAAGTTGGTGGTCAACTCGATCCGACTATGCCGCATGGCAGCTTGGGCGACGCGGGGATGGACACCTGCGACGGCCAAGTGGGTACCAAAGGTCGTGCGGAGGGCGTGGATATCGACGACTCGGCCCCGCGCGTCATTCTTTGCAATCCCCGCTGCCTGGCAGTCAGCATCAAAGACGCGGATGCCGGGCGGGTTGTCGAACAGCAGCGTCTTGTATCCTTGCTTGCTGCGATGTTCCAGATGTTGCCTGATTTTCTCAACCACATCGGCTCGCAATGGCAACCGGCTTTCCTTACCGCTCTTGGACTGGTTGGCGTAGAGTTCAAAGTACGGCGCGGGTTGGGCATCCAGGAACAACTGCCCCAGCGTCAGGCTGCGGAGTTCCTTGTGGCGAAGACCTGTGGACACGGCCATCAGGTAGAACAACGCGCGCTCCCGGCCAAGGCGTTCGAGTTTCTTGAGATGAGTTGCCTTGAGTTTAGCAAGGCCGCGTTTGTAACAGACGTCCAGGTTCTGTTGCGTCACGGTTTCCAGTTTCCATGTGCGTCGGCCCTTGCGCTTGGACTTGGGAATTTCAACCTTGCCTCTACCCCACTCGGCGATCGGACGAAGCGTCGTCGCATGGAGCAGGTTGCCGACTTCCTCAATGGTTAATGCTCTACGGATGTGGCGGCGATCACTGGCGCGGTCTGCTTTCTGCACCATCGTCAGCGGATTGGCGACGATGCGTTGTTCTCTGACTAACCAGTTGCAGAAGGCGTGCATCGAAATGACGTATTCGTTCCGCGTGGCAGCGGCCATGTCCTTGTCTTCAGCCTTGCTGAGCCAACGGTTCATGGCGTCGCTGGTGATGTCGGCCAGCTTCTTGATCTTCAAATCCTGTACCAGAATATTGAGTCGGCTCTTAACGTTCTTGCGATAGTTCTCCGACACCTTCCGTCCACGTACGCGTTTGATCTTGAGATGCTCAAGGTATTTTTCGATGTGATCGGTGATGGCTGCTTTGCTGTGTTCAGCTACTTCGATTTCCTGTGGCGTGATGAAACCGGCACGAATCTTTTCCTGTTCGGCCAGGACGTCGGAGAGCACGCGCTGGGCTGCCTGCTCATCGCGGCATCCGGTGGAGATGCGTTTGTCGTTGCCAGCATGATCAGTGTAGCGAGCATACCAGACTTCCGAGACGTACATCATGCGTTTGCCGTCTTCGGCCAGCGGAGCGGTTTTGATCCTGCCGTGTTTCGTGCGCCATTGGACGGTGGGTTTATTGCGGCGGGTGACAATTTCCGCACCGTCGGGCATGGGGATCGGGTAGGTTTTCTTGTACAGGTTTGCCATGGGTACTTCGTTTGCCTTTCACGTAAGTGTCGTTGGTGACACATTGAGCCTCAATCCTGCTCAAACATCAAGGCATGTCGGCAAGCATTTAAAGCTTTATTTTCAGGGGTTTCCGAATACGTCAACGACGCCGAGTATTGGCTTTGACTGGTTGGCAACCGGCATTGATCCACTTTTCAATGACGTTGCGATTCCAGCGAACGAGCATGCCTAAACGAACGGGTGGTGGCATACGCTTGGTGTCGCAGAGACGATAGACATGACGCGAACTGCAATTGAGCATCGCGGCGACCTGATCGACAGTCAGCATGACAGAGGACGGTTTGGAATCAGTGGACGAATCAATAACAGTGGTTTGGGTGATCATGGAGTCCCTTCTATATAGATACGGGTGTTAGATTCACAGGGCTTGCAACAACCATCGCCACCAGACGCGTGGCAGGCCAGTCCAACCGGCGCGGTTCATCGTGGCCATGCGGGATTTGCAACTGGTGCAGGGACGCACCAGGCCCAACGTTGTGACTTGAATGAACATCGACAGCCATGTGCCGGGCAGCAGGATGCGACTAGGTTTTGGTGTTGGTACATCAGCCCATTTGCCCAACGGGCACTTGGATGAAGGCGTGCTGGTGCGGGATTTCAAATCGGCACCGTCGATGGTACAGTTGCATTTGCGATCCGGGTGGGACAAACAACTGACAGCGTGTTCGCATTGACGGCAGATGGATCGACGTGTGGTGATGAATTCGGTGGGCATGGTAACTCCTTGAATGATGAATGAAAGAGAGGGGCTAAATTCCGGGGCTTCCGGGGCTTCCGGGGGTGCAACTGCCATCGCCATTGGAATCGCCTACGATGCAGTTGCCTTCGTCGTCCATGCAACTCGTTTCGTCGAGGACTTCGATTTGCAACTGAACACGTGCTGGATTGGAATACACATCCCAGATATTGGTGCAGATGCTGTGATTGTGCAGTTCGTCGCTGAGGATCGATGCACTGCGGCAGGTGCCGGGTGCGGAAGGAATGCAGGCAGCGAAGATGCGACCGCAACTGTCTTCCGAATCCTCGTTGGCATAACCATCAACGGTGACATACCAGCGCGTGGTGCCATCACCATCGCAACCGGCGAGTACCATGGCATCGACATAACTGCCGCATGCTGCACCTTCGGGAACGATGCCATAGCCTTGCCAACGTGGACCACTGATCGTGTCGCTTTCACAGTTGGGTTGCGGGTGACCACCAATCATGCCGGAGTGACCACAGCCCGGACAATATGGCGGGTTCCACGCACCACAGTTGAACGGAATCTCGATGGTGTTACCCATAAAGGCGGGATCGGTACAACAGCAACGTTCGTGGGTGTTGCCATAGTCGATCAGTTGCCAGGTGATGCGGATGCGGGATTGGTTGGTGAAGCAGCATGGCCCACAGGCACATGCGTTGGCCAATACCGGCTCCTGGCCGCAGCATTTGCCGCATATCATGAAGAGGCCATCTTCCGTCAACCCCAATTCACCTGAGCCAGATTTGAGGGGGTCGATGTCGAATTCGCCGTTACTCCCCATCGTCACATACCTCCACGGCCAAGGTTTCATTGGCGTCATACAGAATGAACTCACGTGATCCGTCATAGGGATTGGTGACGTAGTAACCGGTGCCGATGACGCCATCGCCGGTTGCTGGTGCGGTGGCAAGTTTGCCTGCTGCGGGACGTTGCTTGAGTGGTGTCATCTCCTCACCGAGAATCGTGCCATCTTCTTCCTCATCGTAGGCATCGATTGTTTTGACGAAGTAGGTGCGATCACATTGGGTGGTTGCATCACCATTGGTTGAGCCACCATCCTGCCAGACTTTGCAGGGAATCAGTGTCGTGGTATCGACCAGGCTGGGCACACCGAGTTTGACGATAGCCCAGCATGGTTCACCGATGGGGACGTCGGGTTGGCTCCAAAGAATCTGCGTACTACCAGTGGCCGACGATGCCATGATCGCTGGGAAGCCCACGGGGGCTTTGGCAAATTGATGGGTTTCATCGGTGATGATGATGCGAACCTGACACACGCCCTGAATCATCGCACGGCCAACTTGTCCCGCACGGATTGGTTCAAGCAGGATGGCGTGTTTGTCCATTGCCACATGGGTATCCAGTTCGGGGAACACACCACTGAAGACGATCTGATCGACAAAACTACCTTCCAGGTCCATGATGGTTTGCGGTTCGTGAACCGAGTCTTCAATGCCGAGGATGAAGTATCGCCAACAATCCATAGGCGAATCGTTCTTCACCCAAATGACTCCACCTTGAAGTTGAGAAGCTGATCGTTGGGATTGTTGAGCGAGTTTTTGGCGGGGTTTGATGCGCTGCTGAAAATCTTGTGCTGCATCGATGAACGCGTTGTATGTGTTGGCCGGGATCACCAAGGGATCGCCGGTACTGACTTTTTTCAATGTCATGATTGGATGCTCCTTGGGTGGGGTTAAGAACCGATGTCCAGCAAACCAAAATCTGCATCCTCATAAACCTGTTCGACGTAGGCAGCGACCGGGCGTTTGACCATGGCCATCGCATCCATATCCTCCACGTCGGCGTAACGCACCCACAGGTATTCCCAACCCTTCTTGGCAATGCCGCTGATGCTGCCGATAGTGATACCGGTTTTGTTGGGCGATGCAGCGAAGCGATACGTGATCTCCCAGTCGCCTATGGTTTCAGTGTCAGTCTCAGTACCGTGCAAAGTGCCGGATGCACCGAGGAACAAACACTCACCCGCAGCCAACCCACGGAACCCCCCGGAATTGACCTTGCCGGTGAGTTGGAAAAGCGTGCCCTTGTATTCCGGTGTCACCTGCTCGACAGTGAGGTAATGGGTTTCGCTGAAGTTGTAGATGGGAACGGTGATGTCGACGCCCTGGACCTCAGCGTTGCCATTGGTGTTGGACACGCCGATCGCGCCGTGGAAGTCCGGCGCAGATGGAATCGACGAATCCGCATACGAACCCACCGTGTCCAACGACTGGGTGATATGCTGCGTGCCACCCATCGTGTCGAAGCTGTACGTATACTCGCCACTGCCGGGATCGGGCGTCCCCCCGGAAGTTGAAGACGATGTAGATGAATCGGCATAGCGAACCGAAGCATCCCAATACTCTTCACTGATCGGTTCGATCTGCACGGACTGTCTGGGCAAACCGTCATAGATTTCGGGAGCAAAGTTTTCGACAGCAGCTTTAACCGCCAGATCATCGTCGCTGCCATTGGCAATATAGGTCAGCGTCACCTGGGCATTGCTGCCGGTGGTGCTTTGGCGACTGTCATATTTTTCTGCAACGGTGATAGGCATACTTACTCCGGCATAGAGGATGATTAACTGAATGAGAGCGACGATGAACCACCGCCACCATTCTGCACTTCGTTGTAGAGCTTCTTGACGTAACGGGCGGTGTCTTCACTGGCGGCTGCGGTGCGTTGGGCAATCGACTGATTCGTCATCAGGCCCTGCAATGCAGCGGAATTGAACGTGCCGCGTGATTGTTGATTGGGACTCAGTGAGCCAATCTGCCCGCCCAGTTCAGCGAGTTTCTTCTTGAGAGTGTTGATCAGGTTGTCAGGGGATGGAGGTTGATCGCCAGATTGGCTGCCTGCTTGAGGTTTGTTTTGTGCGGCTTGCTGCAACAACTGTTGGTATTCAGCACGGGTCTTTTCCAGATCGTCGAGCGCCGTAGCCATCTGTTTTTCGTACTGGGTTTGACGACTCTTGTTCCCCGCAACCTGTTCCTGATCGATGAGATTCTGCTGGGTTTGGCGTTCGTGATCAATGCGTGCCAAATCCGTATCATATTGCTGTTTGTTCTCAGCCAATGTTGCATCGCGTTGCCTGCTGATGTTGGCCTTGTCCGCATTGGCATTGGTGCGAGCGATGTTGATCGCCATGTCGACGTTGTAGTCCTTGTCGAACAGACCGATCAGGTGATGCATGCCTTCCTCGACCTTGAGTTGGGCCGAACGGAAAGTGGACTGCAATCCCGCTGTCATCGTCGTCCAGGCATCCGACAGGAACGTTGTGGTTTGAACCCAAAGGATGCGCAGGCCGTGCCATGCATCGACGAGGACTTTGGTCACCTTGTAGAAAGCTTGGCTGGCGACATTGACGATGGTGTACTTGAAGCTGTACCACAACGACTCGATTTGGTAGATGCCGCGTTGCCACTCCACTTTTAACGCTTGCCAGAGGATTTTCGCAGCCATGCTTAAATCACCCGAAGCCAGGGCATCGCGGATTCCCTGCCATGCCACCAAGGCGCGATCCTTGAGTTCGCCAAAGCGATCACTGAGCCAATTGAGTGTCTTGGATGCAATGTCCGTCATGCTCAGGATGGCAATACCAATCCCAGCAGCGGCCACAATCACCAGGCCCATGGGAGAGATCAGTGCGCCCAGTACCGTGAGCAATGTGCCGATGACACCGACACTGCCGGTGATGATGCCGGACAAGCCACCGAAGATGAAAGCCACAGCCTGGGCTGCGACACCAGTGGTCATCAGGATCACGCCCACGGCAGCGATGCCAGCAATGACTAAGGCAGCAGATCGAACCAGCGACTGATTCTTGGACAGAAGATCAATGACAATTCCCGCATACTGGGACGCGATGGCCGCCGCCTTGGCGACGGGTTCACTCAGTGCTTCGCCCATGATGCCCAGCACGATGATGCCCGCCTGCTTGATGCGGTTAAAGGCATGCGTAAGGGTTTTGCTGAGTTTGGCATAAGCCTTATCGGCCAACCCCGCGCGGCTCTGCATGGCATCCAGATCAGATTCAAAACCTTTAAGGTTGTTCAATGCAGGTACGATACCACGCAAGGCAGCCGAATCGGGGAAGAGTTTAGCCAGAACATCAGGCGGCAGCATGGCCAATTTTCCCATGACGCCATGCAAGCCCTCGGTTTTGAGCGTTGTGGTGTTCATCTCAATGCCAAGTTCGTGTGCCAACTTGGTGGCTTCGGCGCTGGGTTTGAGGAAACTCCGCAAAATACCGTTGACCGAGTCGATGGCCGTGGTGGTGCGAAGGCCGTTGCGCGTGAGCGTGGCGATCATCGCGCCCAGTTCGTCCAACGGTAATCCAGCACTAGCGGCAGTGGATGCCACCATGCCGATCTGGGGTGCCAATTCCGCAAACGTCGTTTTGCCACGTTGTACAATACCGAACAACCAGTCGGAGACATCACCAGCCTGCTCCGCTGCCAGGCCATAACTGTTGAGCACCGTGGTGATGGCATCCGCTGCCGTGCGCGTATCCGTCAAACCCGCCTTGGCAGACTTGGCGGCAACACCCAACACATCTAATGCCTTGGCTGGAGCAATCGACGCCGACAGGATGTCATACAAACCACCCGACAACGCCTCGGTCGATTCCCCAAATCTGACCGCCATCTTGCGAATGCCCTTTGTGAAACCGTCCATGTATTTCTCGGCATCGGAATCCGAAAGCATCGTGGCGACGGTAGCCATCTGCTGCTGAAAATCCGCGTAGATTTTCAGGCCCGAGAGCAGAGGCACCGCCGCCACGGCCGACACAGCGGTGAGTCGCTTACCGATCTCGCTCACAGACTTGCCAAAGGCTTTAACGCGCTTCTGGGCTTTGTCGAGTCCACGCACCAACTTGCTGTCCTGCGTGGTCAACTCAATGTACGCAGCCCCGGCGCGAATGTTCCGACTGTTGGCGATACCTGGCGACATGCTAAACCTTTTTATTCACCGCCATGACGCCAAGGACGCCAAGATCGGATGAGATGAAACATGATTGAAAAACGTATGAAAACTTGTCTGGCCTTGACGCCCCCGGGGGCTTGGCGTCTTGCGGTTCAAACAATTAGGTAAGTGCAGGCGTGGCAGTTGTAGTCTTTCTGCCTTCGTCCAGGCCCTTGTTGAAGGAAGCTTCCTTTTCCTTGCGGAGTTTGCCACTACCGAGGAATAATCCGAGTAGTCCGGATGCAGCAGGCAGCATGGGGCCGAGGACCGGAACACCTGCAACGGTGGGACCGATTTCATCGAGTGCTGACAACGACAACTGGTTGACCATGTTGCGGATTTCGTTGGCATGTTCGATGTTGGATTTCCACTGGCTGCCTGCCGTTTGCATGTGGTCGTACCACATCTGGTATTCGCTCTGGGCTTCATTGAGCGTGATGTTGCTGGCCAGGCCCGTCTGCTGCTGGATGGTGTTGGGCGTTTTGACATGAATCATGTCGCCCATATCGCAACCCGCAAAACTCAGCAGGCCTAGGACGAGGAAGGTGAGGATGAACAGAAAGATCATGTGGTTGGTTTTCATAATGATGGTTTCCTTGAGGGAACAAAGGTTTTCTTAAGTAGTGCCATGGCATCGTCTGTATCCAATGGGATCACCGACGATGACTGGCTTTGGGCAAACGGATCAAAGTCCGCTGCCTTGAACGTGTGGGAACGGTTGAACGTGAGCAGGTTGGCAAGCAGTGCCATCAGGTTGGATGTGTGTTGCCAATCCTGTTTTTGCCGGGACTGGGCCATCTCGTAGAGTTCACGCAGTGTGAATGGACCGGGATGAACACCCAGAACGCCCGCCAGTTGCCAGATCATGTCTTGGCAGGTTGCAGCAGGTGTTCGAGTTGCTGTTGGAGTTCCGGACTGTCCAGTTGGGCACTGGCGATTTCCAGGGCTTTTTCCTCGACCTGGCGAAGCTTGGCCAGTGCCTTTCGCAGCACCTGCCGCTTCGCTGCGGGGAAAAAATCTGCCAACTCCTGGAGCAATGCAGTGGTGGCATGATCGATCACGTCACCGGCCAATGCCTGCCCGAACTGTTCGTCGGTGACGTTGGCACTTTCAGCTTGATCCTTGCAGATCGCATAAAGCACATCACAGAGCAGGATCGGATCGGTGGACAGTTTTTCCAACAGGTGGGATTTGCTGTCCAACACATCCAGCAGGTTGACATTGCACAATGCCTGGACACGCTTGATCGTGGCCACGGTGATATGCACCGTCCAAACACGACCCCCGGAAGTTGATTGGTCATTAAAAGTATGCATTAGCTGCCACCTCCATCCACCCATGTCGGGGCACGGGTGCTATAAGTAGGTTTAACAGTGACATTCACTGTGATGGCTTCTTCCAAAGGCTCGTTGCGTGTGAAATTCGTCACGGCAAAATCCGCATCCAAGCCACTACCGCCTTCACCGTCGAGAATGGCCAACGCAATGGGCGTGTTGTTGAAATACGCATCCTTGATGGCCGTGAAGCCTGCGTCTTCGGTATCCCATACGGTTTCAAATTCAACACTGCCATTTTTCAATGTGGCGATGGTTGCACGCCAGCCCTGGTTCCCGCGCGTCGTAACATCGGATTCCCCGGTTTCCAGGTTAAGCGTGACATCCTTTGTGTTTGTCAGTTCGGTTGTTGCGGTTGCTCCTGCCGCGCCGTAGTACAGCTTGGCCTGCATCCCTAAACGGATGGACATAAAATTCTCCTTGAATTAAGGGGTTTTGTGAGTGGTTTATCGAATTGAGCCTGCCCAAAATCGCGGCAGACGCGGTAAGTTTTTATTCAGTGCTGGCCCCATCACGGGGCGTTTGGGGTAGCGATGCCCACGGAACCGCCCACCGAATTCGTGGGCCATGGCCGACGGGCCAACGTGGGCGAAACCAGGGCCGATCAACACACGGTCGTTACCTTCGCGGGCATAAACGATGGCACGCCGCAGTTGGCCATGTCGGGTACGCGGTGGCGAACCGGGTGGTGCATAGCGTTTGCTCCTTCGGATACTACGCCGGGCTGTTAACCGAATCGCTGCACCAGCATGGCCCAGTCTCTGGAAACTCGCCTGGTTCATTTTTTGCCGAATCAGTTTTCGGTTCAGACCGTCATGTGGTTTAAAGTGAACTCTGAGCATGGTGGTTACTTCGTGATCCGATACGTCAACGTCAATACCGACGTGAACACCCGCTGATTGGCCAGGTGATCCGGATCATAGATGGGAACATTTTCCACCTTAATCCAGATGGCATACGGCATATCAGTTAATGGTTGGCGTTGCAGGTAGTCGGTGATCTGCTGCACTAATCCACTCAAATCCTTTACGGCAGTGTCGATTTCATCCTGTGGCACGGTGATTTTTTGCTGGATACCGATGTCCACCTGACAGTCATACTGGCTGAGTTTGCGTGTGATGCTTTGGACCTGCACACCGCGCGGGACGACGCTGATAGTTAGCTCCCGAAGTTGCGACAGGTCATGAATCGGTACCACTTGTCGTTTGGCATTGGTGACGATTTCCGATTGATTGAGTTGTGAAGTGACTGCATCAGCCAGGTCAATGGTCATTTGCATATTTACCCCCGGATCAACCCCGGAAAATACTAAAAAGAATGTTCACCAAACTCGTCACACCAGCACCGGCAATGAGCCACATCCAACGGGCATGGCGAATCGCGTTTTGTTCCAGGCGATCCAGACGGATGTTGATGCCCGGTTCACCATTGCCACGGATGGCATGATCCAATCGGTCTAGCTTGTCATGCAGTTCCTTGAACTGCTGGCATGCACCTGACTCAGTTTGATTGCACTGATTCATTCTTGAACGTCTCCCATTAGTCGGGTGTGAATGCGGAGTGTGGTGTGGTACGGATCGCAGTAGCGGTAACTACCGTCATCACCGAAGTTGGTGATCTCATACTGCTTGCCATCCATCGACAGGATGTCACCGGGCTCAGGCTCAAACTCTGCCGGGAAGTCATCAGCATTGATTAAAAAATCCCACATGCTCGATTCGATGGTCACGCCACCGACTGTGGATTTTTCGTATTTGCTGATGCCCGGCGAGGCATGGACGGTGTACGAGGATTCACCTTGTTGATAGGCGACCTCCTGCGTACACCATCCTGCCCTCACCCTGGCGAGCCACTGCATGCCCTCTTTCATGTAGTCTCTGGCCATGCTGCCCCCGGAAGTTTAAGCCAGTAGTTTCATACGAACGGTGGCATCGTTGTCACCGGCATCCGCCACAGCCTTGCCCATGTACTTGCCTTCGATTTCGGTGGGTGTCACGTACTTGTTGGCCGAGTCCCAGTAGAGCTTCGTGCCGGTGGTGATGGCCATGCCGGGGCCACCGATCTTGGGGACATCAAAAATGCCAGTCACCGACAAACTGCCCAGCGTGTTGGCAGTGATGTCGAGCTTGGCAATACCCACCAGATCTTCCTGGACAACGACGTCGCCTGCGGCCACATCAGCCGCCGGGATGTAATCGATACTGTCACCTTTGTGAACGAATGTTGCGATCATGTAAAAAATGCTCCTGCGAGAAGAAAAGATTAAAAACAGCTTGTTTTCAAGGGAAAAACTACGGATACTTTCGAAGGTATGTTTTAACTTCCGGGGCGGGGGTTAGGCTTCCCCCTTCATCATCGCTGCACCGCGGTGATCCTGTTCGCGGACACCGAAGTCGATATAACCACGGAACTGCACACCGAGTGTTGAAAAATCTGCATCCGTTTTTTCGACTGTTGGACGATCCACGCCGTTGAGGAAGGCCACCTCGATGGCAGACAGGCGATTGGGGTCGGCCAGCAGATACCAAGCCTTGTTGGACGCATTGGTGAAGCTGGTGTTGGACAGATACACGCTGGACACCACATCGAACTTACCGGCATGCGGATTGGTTGCGGGCTTGGGCTTGTTGGTCGTGGTGGTCTCGTTGAGTTGCAAGCTCTTCATGAGCATTTCAGCAGCCACCTTCAAGCCCGGCGGCACCAGCAACAGTGATGGCATGATGCCAAGGGGTTTGCCGTTGGGTTTGACCTGTTGGGCAAAGAGAATTTCCGCAGCGGTGAGACCGTCGATTGACAACGCGGTGTCAGCACCCTCACTGTAGTTGTTGTGATCGGCGTGGAAGAATGCCTTGCCATCAGCCTGCGTGGGATTGCGTAACCACAGAGACCACACCGCTTCAGCAATTGACTCGGCGGCGCCCATGCCGATCTGGCGAGGGATGTCGGTGAAGGCACCCAGGTCATCATTGATAATCATCTGCCGGGTGAGTGCGAACATGATGCCATGCGTGTCGGCCTTCTGCCCGAACTGCTGTTCGTCAAGCTGGCCATGCTTGATTTCACCATCGGGGCCGACTTGCTGGAACTTGAAGGAGCCGGTCATGCGGTAACGGGTGTGTTCCTTGAAATCGTTGACACTGGCAATCTTGGCGATGCGCCGCCAAGCGTCCTCGACGTAGTTGTAGCCCTCAAGCAACATCTTGTTGGCGATGTTGGAGAGGACACCCGGCAGGGATGCGCTGCTAAAGGCAGCCTGCAACCAACCGGTGGCATCACGTCGGAAGCGAGGAAGCTGCTGACCGCAGGCCATCTCGCAGAACTCCTGCACACCGATCCCCCGGAGTTTGTCAGCAGCTTCGAGGACGGGTTCGGCATACAGAGCCTGCACCCGACTGCTGGGCAGACCACTTGCCATCAGTGCGACAGCTTCAAATACCTGCGGATTGATGGTACGCGACGATTGTCCGGTCCCCTGAATCGCCACCGGCACCTGCGGGCGCGACGCACGGAGGACGTGCAGTTCGGTCTTGGTCACATCCCAACCTTCCTCGATGGCCTGAGCTTCGACAGCCGGAAGTTTGCCATCACAGATACTGCGAATGGCCTGGATGCGCCGGGTTTCCTCAGCCATCTGCTTACGCATCTGCATCATCGGTGCATTCTGATCATCCGGGCGCGGGGCATCCGACACATCTTCCGTTGCACGCGCGGCGATGGCGGCAGGACTCGCGGGCGACGGGGACTCTGGAGTCGGCGCTTTGGGTGGCGCGGTTTCGGTCGGAGGTGTGGCAGGTTTGGGATCGGTGACGACGGCGGTGGTTGCTTGGCTTTGTGTACCATGCGGCATAGACGATTGCTCCTTGCTGTTGGCTGCGATGCGGGCAGACGTAGACGAATCTGCTCCGTTGTCGACGAATGAGATTTCTTTGAGAGTGGCTTTGCGGACGACGTGAATCGGTCCGTCGAACGTTCGGCCATTGACGGTGATGTTCTGGCCGTTGGGAATGAACTGGGCATCAATCACGGCGGCACCGATGCTGGCCTGCCACGGAAAACCGTTCTGACCACTGCGGATCACATCGCGTGCCCAACTGGTGTCGCGGCTGACAAGACCTTCGGCCACCAACGATCCGTTTTCAACAGCAACGCGTTGTGTGTGGCCCACGCCTTGGCGTGACTGGTGATCCAAACGAACCGGAATGTCCTGACGATCAATGGCCAGACCTTCCAGATCCACCACGACGGGATGAGGAAAGCCTTCGATCCGCATCAGGCCACCTGTGTAAGCGACCATGCGGAACTGGGGAATGCTTTTTTCCGTATCCCCGGCAGCTTCGATGGTCAGTGGACAAATGAACGACAGTTGATCAGGCAGTTGTTGGGTTGGCGACAGTGTCATCGTCATTAGCAAAAGGCTCCTGTGAAGGTGAAGAAGATGAATTTGGTTGAACAGGCTGACTCTCTGATGTCGTGAGTCCCAGTGTTTGCATAAGTCGGGTTTCCTTGGCACGTTGACGAAGCTCGGTTTCCCAGTCCTTACCCTGACGGGCATACTCAGCAGCCAATGTGGTGGTATGACTGGTCAGACGTTTGGCTTGAGCGTTGGCTTCCTTGGCCGGATCAACATGCTCAGTTCCATCAAAGAACCACCCCCGGAAGTTAAGCAGACGTGCAGGACGCACCGAGCGGAGCATTGAGAATTCTGGCGTAAGCATGGCCTCGCGAATCCAGGCGTTGAAGATTTGATCCAGCACGATTTCAGCAAGGTGTGCTTGTTCAACGCGGATAGACTTGTAATAGGTCTGATGGTCAAGCCGCCCTGACGCATAGTTGTATCCGGCGGAGTTTCCGACGGCCACGTTGTACGGAAGATTTAAAGCTCGCGCAATTTCATTGAGAATTTCATGTTTGAACTCGGCATAGGTGGTCGCCGGTTGCTGTGAATCGATCTGACCGAGCCGCCAACCATCGGGTAACACCGTAGCCATGCGCTTTTCCAGATTGACGATGTCCATCGGATCAAGCGGTTGAGCCTCACCGTTGGCAGGCGAATCGGTATACAGCACTGCTGCAAAATCAGCGGCGGTTTCGGCTGCGGCGATCACCGCCAGGGTGTAGCGACGCAGTTGGGCAAACAGTGGCAGCGCCGGAGTAATCTCCGGAATCCCACGATGCTGCTCCGGTCGATCGGCACGGAACCAGTGAATCACGGAACTGGCAGGCACTTCGTCGTACTGCGACATCCACGTGCTGTAATTACCCAGGCCACCAGGATGCTGACGCAGAATCGAGTAAAACTGCGGGTTGCCGAATGAATCGAGGATCACACCATCGACATCATTGCGTGTGGGCAACATGACAGACGATGGAGATGCGATGCGGTCGGCTTCAACGAGTTGCAGATCAAGAGCAACCGGGGAATCGACGTTGGGATTGAAATTCAAAACGCCAAACGCTTCACCATCCGTACTCTTGGCCATACGCATCGTGCGGAGTTTGGATGCCAGGTTGACGGTCTTGCTCCACTGAGCAAACGCATCTTCGATCTGGCGATTAAGCACATCATCCTTGGTGAGCAGTTGAAGACGCGGCCCGGTGCCGATGCAGTCGTTGGCCAGCGTCAGTACCATGCCTTTGGCATAGCTGTTGTTGGCTACTTCGTACCGTGCACGTTCCCGCAGTTTCTTGCGGATGTCAGCGGAAGCGGCACAGTCGGCGGACATGGCATCGGCCATTGCCCAGTGATGGGCATTCTCCGCCGTGGTCTGCGCTGCGTCGTAACGTGCTCGAACCACATTGGCCACTGGCAAACTGCGCTGCACCTGCGGTTTGGATTTTTTGAACCAATTACGTAAACGCATTAAACCGAACCCCCGGGATTGATCTTGAATACCTTGATACCTAAGCCCTTGGACTGAGCAGCCTTCTTCGATGCCAGGTAACGATCCGCCGCGATCTGGTCTTTGAGCGAATGCTGCTTGACGTGCTGGCCATCGACTGACACCTCAGCCGGTGCCGCAGCGTTTTCTTCGATGTTGTTTTCAATGGAGTCTGTCACTGATTCCTCTTTTCCTGCACTGTCTATATCTGCAGCTGGAGCAAAAGTGTCCCACGAAAAATGAAAATTTTTTAATTTCGCGTGGTACGCTGAACACTGGAAAGCTTAAGACGTGGTCGTGACTGCGATGTTCTGGATTCCACACCCGGAAGTGATACACCTTGAATCGACGCGCCGACTGCACATCCAACCAGGCAATCCAGCCAATGATTGTCCGGGCGTGTGGCACGTAGCTTCCACTCATCGACGGTGCGACCTTGGGCTTGAGACTTGACTCTGTATTCAGCAGTCAGGTGATCAGCCAACAAACGATGCGTTTTATCATCACGGCCAAAGAGTGACAGGCATCCTGGATCGCCCATGGCAACACTGAGCCGAGCATGGACAAATGTCTTCCAGTAGTTGGTATCGATCAAGGCATGGCGCACCTGACGTTTGCCTACGGTGTTGGGGATGCGCCAGTGCAAGCCAACACGATCACCCCGCTTACGTCGGTATTCGCTGAATGGAATGCTCGACGCACCGACATATCGACCGTGGCTGGGCAATAGCAATCCAGCATGTTGGCTTTGCCGACAAAACTGATACACCACGTCGGTGGACTGGCCCCAGTTGGCATCGATCAGACAGCGGTCAATGCGCATCTCGGCGCCATCATCCCGGTGATATGTTGCTGCAAGTTTTTCAGCGGTGAGGATGTCGAGCCCTGCATAGATTTGCCCTTCGAGTCCAGCACCCGGTGCGGCACGGCTGATCGTGGATCGAATATCACGCAACGTGTAATAGTCGCGTTTCTGCTCGGGCCACGTGCCATAATCCACGATGTAGCCCGTAAAATTCTCCTCCCAGCCGCAGAGCATCCAGAACAAAACCTTCTGCTGGACATCGATGAACATCGTCAGATGGTTGCATACTTGGGGAATCACATTCCGAAGGTGACCATTGGTTTTGGCGGCAATGGCGTCACTTGTGAGCATCTCCTCGCCCACGGATTCGATGATCGGTTCGTTCTGATATTCAGCGAAAAACGCTGCTTCATCACGCAACCGCAGATTCATTGCATGCTGCAAGGCCGACAATTCGTCTTCGTTATACCGTTGCGGCCAGGCAACATTACTGCCTGCGTCCATAACATCGCGATTGCTACGGTAAAACTCGGTGGCCTGCGATCCATCACCGTCGTTCCGCACCAGCACGAATCTCAGCATACTTGGCCAGGTAAAACTCCGCATTGGCATCGGGGAAGGAGTAGATCATCTTGGTGCGTTCGCCTTGCCACTCGGGGTGTTTGTCGCGATCCAGAATGTTGTCGGCCATGTCACCGGGACGGATCACGGTGCAGGCCATGAGTCCAGCGATCTTCTTACCCGGCCCAGCCATACCCAATACGTCACCGGCCAGGATCGCTTCACGCCGTTGCGATTGGGAGGGTGACCATGCCGACTCGGTGGTTTGTGGGTCATCGACCAACACCAACTGCGGACGCACAACCTGCCCATCGGCGCGGGCATAGTTCTGGCCACGGATATCACTACCCTTCATGCCGCTTGATGAAATAACAATGCCCGATGACAGACTGCCTTCGATCACTGGCAACACCACGCGATCCGATGACCAATCGATGCGCGTGGGTTCGCCTTTGTATTTTTGTCCCTTCTGCCGGTTGGTAATCCGCTCAAGACAACGGATTGGATACGTCACCTCGGGAAAATCTTCATGCAATAGCGGGTTGGTCTCCAACCATATTTTGATGTTTTCCAGCAAGTCCCGGGCACGTTCGGCACTGGCTGCGATCAGACAAACAAAGGGTGACGCACCGATCAATGCTGCCCACAAAACAGCTGTCTGTGCAATCACAGTTTTACCCGTCCCCCGAGGCATCGCCATGGCAAACAAGCCACCTGTACGCACGGCCTTCTCAATTTTTGAAATGACCGTCCTGTGGTCTGCTGACCAGCGCAAGTAAAAAACCTCAGCAAAATAGGTCTCACAGAACGCTCGGAATGATGCAATGCATCGAGCCTTGCGATCCGGGTCAACGACTGTCGGTATCTCTCCGATGTCCTGAGCCGAGCGCACCAGTTCTGCGGCACGCTCGGCCTTGCGGATTTTCTGTTCTTCATAACTCAACGGACCGGACTTGGGCTTGGCATATTCCAGCGTCAGCCATGCTGCATACCGGAACAGATCCACCGTCTGCGGATTGGATGGATCACTGATGCTGTAGCCGGCGCGGTTGCGATGCCGACGCAGTTGGAACTCGGTCAACGAGTCTGCGTTGGGCAGATCAACTGCGTTAACAATCCGCAGCAAGTCGGCGGGCCGGAGTTGGCGTGGGTTGAATGACTTTTTACTCATCGTCTGCCTCCTCCATCTCCGGCCGGGCCAGGAACGCGACATACTCGATCAAGCTGAACGTGCCATCGGCGCGGAGCAGTTGGCCGTCATCCACGACCTGCTGAATCTGCTCTTCATCGATCCGGCGATTGAACGCCTTGGACAGAATCTGCGCCGCCTGCGGCACTGTCATTGCCGTCATTCTCAATGTCTTTGGACGATCTGTAGCTTGTGTCATCAGAATTCAAAAAAGCCTTAAAAATAAGGGTAAAAGTCGCATTGTTGCCTTGTAATCCGTTTCGAATGCTGGCTTCATGTGTCTATAGAAAGGCCAACAACATGAAAGCCAAAACCACCAAACGTAAACAGGCATACAAAGACGCAACGGTCAACGAAATCGCCCAATGCATCCTGCGTATCGACACCTTGCAGACACGCAAAAGCGATTCTTTGGACTTCCACGACTGTGCGGTTTGGAGCATCAAAGAAGCGTTGGAAGCGGCCTTTGAAGCAGGACGCAAAGCAGATCATTAATCATTCGCAACAGGAGAAACACATGCGAATCACAAGAATTGAATTTGCAGGACGAACAGGCATCTTCGCCATCATCAAGCGACCCCATGAAGCCAAACAGATCGAGGTCGAAATCCTGCAACCCAATAAAGAAGGCACCCATTGGGTGAAGGCTGACGACGAAGACGAACTCTTCTCGATGGCTGCCTTCCTGCAACAAATACTCGACGGCTATGAGGGAACGATGGAAGAAGCATCCTGCTACTACAACGCACTGCTCTGTATCAGCGACATCGGAATCTAAGGAAACATCACAATGGCAACGAAAAAACAAACTGCCCAAGACGCCTACGCCCAACACCGAAAAGACATCACCAGCCTGATGCTCTGGTTGGAACTCGAGCTGGAAAAGCACCGCATCAATGCCAAAGGCCAGCCAGGAAACTGGAGTTTTCCAGGAGACCTTGAACTCACTCGAAAGCAATTGATAGAGGCACTGGCCTCGCTCTCCCACAGCGAACCGAATGAAATCGAAGACCTGCTCAGCGAATGTCGCTGAGCATTTTTGTTTAACCATTACCACAAGGACAAAATCACCATGAAACAAGAAGACATCCAAATCGGCGGAACGTACCTCGTCGGCCTCGCTGGCAACCTCGTCCCGGTGCTGATCACCGAAGACCATCCCTCGGGTACAGGCTGGCATGGCAAAACGGTAAAGACCGGCAAGCAAATTGTGATCCGCTCGGCCCAGCGCATTCACCGCGCCGTGGAGAGCGACAAGGACGCCAGTCCCGCCAACCAGGGCAAACGCAAGCCCAAGGCGACGACGGATACCACCGGCGCCCCCAAACGCAACACATCGAAACGTGCCGCGACGAGTGGCGAGCAGGACGGCACCAAGCCCATGAGCCTGATCAACGCAGCGGCCCATATCCTTGCCCAAGGTGACCGCGAACCCATGCGATGCAAGGAAATCGTCGAACAGGCCATCGAGCAAAAACTCTGGCAACCCGGCAAAGGACTTACCCCTGGCTCCACGCTTTATGCAGCCATCGGAAGAGAGATAAAAACCAAGGGCGACGATAGCCGATTCGTCAAAGCTGAACGCGGCAAGTTCACCGTGGCCAAGAAGGAGGCGTGATCCATGCCACGCCCCCACCGACAGCGCGACGTGACCTTCCGCGTGCAGGACGATCACCTGGAAATGCACATCACCTTCCGACATCAACCGGACCGCAACTATGTCCACCGATGTTCCCGCGACATATTCCGCGAGGTCGCCTACGCCATTGAGGACCATGCCGCAGGCGGGACTACGCTTGAGGAAATCGTCCAGACTATCGACGCGCCCTACACGCAGGTCAACGTGGCACTCGGATTCATGAAGGAACGTGGATGCGTCGAAATTCGGCACCGCCGCACCTTCCCGGCCTCGGACATTGTGTATGAAGATGCTATGATCGAATTCATGCATCTGGCCCAATGCGCAGAAAATCATTGACTGCATATTAAAACCACTTTCTACCCCCGACATATGTCGGGGGTTTTTCGTGAAGATTTTGTAAATATGTATAGGAGGTAGGAAAATCGACGATACAATGATCAGATAGTAGAAAAGGAGGTATGAACAGGAAGGATGTCAGGCTTTTGAGTCGGGCGTCTGTTGGGCAGGAATACGCTGTGCTTTTTCTCCGGTAAATTCCTCCCAACGCTTGACGATCACATCCACATAGAGCTCATCAAGCTCCATCAGAAACGCATGACGTCCTGTTTGCTCACAACCAATCAGTGTCGATCCGCTGCCACCGAAAAGGTCCAAAACGTTCTGGCCGGGCTTGGACGAATATTGAATCGCACGTACGGCTAGTTCGACAGGCTTCTCGGTAAGATGGACGGTAGAAGACGCTGGGACCTTCTTGATATCCCAAATGTCACATGCATTTGTGGGTCCAAAATATCTATGCCCCGCCCCTTCCTTCCAAGCGTAAAAGCATATTTCATAAGAGTTTAAGTAGTCCTTACGGGTTAGTACCGGGTGGAGTTTGTTCCATACGATGCACTGGCTGAAGTACAGGCCGGCAGCCTTGAGCGGCGCGGGATAATTGGCCAGATTGGCGTAACCGCCCCACACGTATCCAGACGCCCCGGGCCGCATGACACGAGACGCATTCGAAAACCAAGCCAACAGCAACCTGTTGAATTCTTCCTCGGTGACGAAGTCGTTGGCCAGGGGTCGATCCTTGGGGCGGAGCTTTTTCTGGGTCGGTTTGATGTCACCTTTGCGACGTGCGGCATCCATCTGCTGATGATGCGTCGGCTTGAAGGATGACTTACCCGCAGCGATGGCATTATTTGACCGAGGCTCCAGGCGGACGTTGTAGGGCGGGTCCATATTCAGTAAATCTATGGTCGCTCCATTCAACAATTTATCCAAATCTTCCTCCGAACTACTATCACCACACATCAGTCGATGGTTACCAAGTATCCATATATCGCCGCGCTCACTGATCGCGGCATCCGGCGGTTCGGGAATGGAATCCGGGTCGGTCAAACCTTCCTGTATACCTTGGGCTTCACTGATTAATTTACCCAGTTCCTCTTCGTCAAAGGCGAGGATGTTCATATCAAAGCCACCCTCACGCAGTTCGTTGAGTTCGATGGGCAGAATCGATAAATCCCATTCGGCGATTTCACCTGTGCGGTTGTCGGCCAGGCGATACGCACGCACCTGATCGGGGGACAGATCGGTGGCCACATGCACAGGCACCTTGGCAAGGCCGAGTTTGGTCGCTGCTTTCCAGCGCGTGTGGCCTGCAATGATCACACCGTCTTCGTCAATGACGATGGGTTGTCTGAACCCAAACTCCGACAGCGATGCGGCAACAGCATCAACTGCTTTGTCATTCAAACGTGGGTTGCGCTCGTAGGGTTTGACGTCTTCGATATTGTGAAGTTCGACTTTGAAATTGGAAGTGACGATGTCCTGAGTAGTGGTCATAAAAGTCCTTAAAAACAGTGGTTTTTTGCTTAAAAATGGTTTGCGGCGCTGCCAGCGGAAAGTCTGTCTAACAGATCGACTCGTTCCGCCGCCATCAAAAGGCCCCATGGGGGAAGGAACCATTGCCTAGTCGCCCTCTGTGGCCGACCGTGGCCTTGGCGGCATCCTGATACGTCCAGAGCCCGGACGCCACAGGCGCCAACCTGTGGCGATGTGTGGCAAGGATTTAGAGCACGGATCATGAAGCTGCTTTGCGAAGACATGCATGACTGGTTTCATGTCCCGAGCGTGCTTCGAAATTCCCGCACCAATCGTTTGGCCAGACGGCGGGCCAGTAGAAACGTTTGGGTAAAAGGCTCTCTCCCTCGTGTATGCCCGGAACAGGTGCTTGGCGATGGCAACTGCCCAATTGATCTTTCATATCATCAGGTTCAAAATATTGACAATCGCGGCAACGAGATTTAACCATTCAATCATTCCTTTACATAGGTTGTTTGATATTCAATTCAGGCGACGTAAATATGAACAGGCCCAAAATAGAAAACCGATATTCCCTCGCGCGTACGCGCACATACACGTCGTGAGGTATATATAGAGAGAGAGGGTGTTTTTCTATATATATTCTTCATAAGCTCTTGTCTTTTGGCTTTTTGCGATTTTGAGAAAACCGCTTTTTCACTGCGCGGTTTTCTGCGGTTTTCTCCGGCAATCTGGCTTACGACACGTTTTGGGGCCTTGAAATGGGGTGTTTTCGGAGAAAACCTCCGAGGCTTTCTCCCCGGTGATTCACAGAAGTATCCAGCCCGTTCGGGGCTTGGTACTGCCTTCCACGGTTTGAAACAGAATCCGCTTCTGCTTTCTCAATGCCTCGAGCACGCTGTCATACATATTGGGACTGGTGGCCAGTTGTCGGCGCAAACGCCAGTCCGGTGTGGGATACAGACGTTGCTTCCCACTTTCCTGGCAGCGTCGGAGATAACGCAACGCCTTTTTACAGACCGCATCAAACTCGTTGGTACTGACATATTGATAGGCCATGTACAACATGCGTTGCACCTGATGCTCGACGAACGCACTGGCCCAGCGCACCGCATCGACACTGATCTCCGGTTGGGTATGGTTTTCACTGCATGCGTAGAGCAACGCGAGTTTGCGTGCGTTTTCGTTGGCTCGACCCCATACCGTCATCGCCACTTCGTCTTTGCGATCTTCGGCTTGAGCATATTCATCATCTGCATGCTGACGGAACTCAGTGATGTGCTGCTTGGCCTGATCACTGTAAGGAACGATGACGGGGACGGGATAAAAGCCGATCAGATTGCCACGATGTTCACCCGGTTGATAGTTGCCCCACCAGCGCGCGGTTTCCACAAGGCGGTCGGGCATACTGTCGACAAGCCCCGGTTCCTGGCCCGATGAACGTTTACCTGTATCGACGATGATCATGCGGGCAAAGAAGCCGTTGGTAAGCATGCGCTCGGACATGGCTTCGTAATAGTGGGATGGTGTTGCCGTGCCGAAGACAGTGAGATGCGGTTGATGGATCACGCCGGGGATACGCGGCTTACCGGCTTTGGAACGCATCGAATACATCATGCTGGCCGATGAGAATAATTCCAGCAGCACAGTCATGATCGATTCATTGCGTGCATCCTTGGACTTGTTAACCGATTGAAGGATGCCGTCGATCTCATCGGTCTGGTACATCGTGCAGGGCTGGACGGCCAGTTGATCTTCGATCCCCTCACCCGAAGCAAACTTGCGGCAAAGCGAATCGGTCATGTTGGCGGCAATGGCCAGGTGAGCATTGATCTGTCGCGGGTAGTTTTTACCGGCAGAAGATGAACCGAGGGCGAGCAGGTAAATGTTAGTGCGCAGATCCCCGGCTTCGCGCACCTTGCGCCCGCATAAATAGGATTGCATGGCCAGTGCGCCACAAAAGGCCATACCCAACGACGGGTACGGCGCGTTGGCCATACAGAAGTCGATCACCTCACCGATAAACCCGGGAATATAGAGCAGGTTTTCAGGCAGAGGCCCGGGATCGGGCACGGTGGATGTGACATCGTCCTGATCATCACCATCGAGAATCCCGGACAGGTCGACATCGGAATTGTCCTGATAGTCGAGATCATCACCGAATCCATACAGCGCCAATGTCCTGCTCGCAGCGGAAAAATCACCACCGTGTTCCAGCAATGCATAGACCGCAAATGGCGCATAACCTTGCTCAGGTTCAAACGGGGCTGCATTGGAAGAGAAAACATAGAACACGCGATTCTTGAGGGACGCTGACCAACAGGTGTCCTTGCCAGGGCGACGCCAATATTCATTGTCACCGGGTTCTGCCAGTTCCCAGCCGTGTGATCGCAAGAGATCACGCACATCGCCATGTTTGTTATAAGCATCGCCCGGCCTGTTGAGATTGTGCGAATTGTGGGCCGGTGTGCCGCACATGTTCGAATCCTCTGCAATAGTCTGGCCAGTATTCGCACCATCGATCACCGGCGGTAAATACTCATTGAGTTCCCATGCGGTTCGCAACAAGGAGTCGCGCTGGGCCTCAGTCAAAACGGGCAGGTCGCACAAGCCGCCCTGCATCATTTCATAACCCGGTGTCGGTGAACACAGAAACAGCCCACCTTCGCCACGTGTTTCAATCAAGGTATGAACCTTGTCGTCGACCTTGCGTTGGGCCAGTTTGATGTTGCCACAGACGGGGACATCACAACGGTAGATCACATGCATGCCCCCGGATGGCGTGGATTCAATCACCAGATGATCACGAAGATCAGGATCGATACGATCCATCCACGCGGGAAACAATTCACCACCACCGTCAAAGTCAATGATCTCAAGATTACCGGAGACGGTGCCGCAGATGATGCACAGTGCATCGTTCCATGGCCATGCGTTGAGTTCGGTATCCAGTGGTAATCGTTGCTGGTATTGTTTCCACTTGCCAATGACCGGACGTTTTTCCGCACGAATAGCAGGCAGGACAGATAAGCCTGTATTTATGTAGTTTTGAGCGGTATTCATTAATGGTTCATTCATCAGTTGCACATGATTTCCTTTGTTCGATTCATGGCCGAGTTGGCCAAAGCCCAATCTTTCCACGCAGCAATCTCTCGCCGCAATCCATTGATATCTGCCGGCTCAGGCGGAGAAATGGTTTTATTCCAGACGGTACGAATACTGTCGACGGTCATCCGTTCCGCATCACCTTCGACGATCAGCACGGTCGCTGGGCATAGCAATGTCAATCGCTCAAACAGAATCTTCTGTCCCACGCAGATGTTTTGATGCTCTTTCCACTCCAGAAATAGCAGGTTGCCATTGATTTCCGTGACGGCGTCGATGTCGCTGAAAGCGATACGGCCCGGCAGACAGTCGGCAAACATTTCGATCTTGGGACGTTTCTTAAGATTAAAACAGCCCTGCCGATCACAACTCCAGAGCATGGGGTTGTACCCGTTACTTGGCGGCATAGAACACATCCCCCAAGTCTTCGAACGCCTTGGTGAATCCATTGATGTTGTTGCCGATGTACAACACCGCCTGCCCCTGTAACGGTGCAGAGGTTTTGTCGGGATGCCAGAAGCGGACCCGCCCTAAGGGGAAGCACACTGCCGATGACACGGACAACAAGGCATGGAACCACTTGGTCTCTGTTGCGTTGTTCACCAGAACTATGGCCTGTTTGACGTTGTCGGACTTGTACTCATGGACAAGTTTTTCACAGAATTGCTGAATCAACGGTTGGGCATACGGCGGGTTCATGAACACCCGACCATGCCACGTCTGTTGCAAGCCATCGTCTTCTGCGGTGTAGATGCGTGCTGCACCGACAACCTTGTTTGCCGCTACGCAGGACGCTGGATCAAGATCGATCCCACCCATCACATCCGTTGCACGCTCGATGTATTGTGCCGGGGTATACCATTCGTTGTCGCCGGTGTTGTTGGCCACATGAGGTTTGGTCACCGACTCGCGTGCCTGCTGGATTTGCGATGGCGTTGGATTCTCAGGCAGGGAACGCGCGGCCTGCACCACTTCGTTGCGAGCAGGCTTGATCTGTCCACTGGCGATTTCACGTTGCATGTCGAGTTGGTCCACAGCGTCGGCGAATTGCCCGTCGCGCTCAATCGTGACACGACTTACACCGTGCTCTTTGGCCAGATGGTCTGAAGTTTTCAACTTATACTCATTTTGAGTATAAGTTAGGTCGGTTCTGGCTCCTTGACGTTTGGTTCGGTTGTATCGTCGCCCACGCAGTAGACTCATTTGTTCAGGTGATAGATTACGTCGCCCCAATTGATGGGTGTCGATCCAGTCGGCAGCTGCCGCGCGATCAGGCAAGCTAACCGTGTGCAATTCATAATCGATGCCATACCTGTCACAGATAGCCTTGCGGTTGTGGCCATCAAGCAGAATGCATTGCTCTGCCCACACGATCAACGGATCGATACAGCCATCACGCAACAGATTTTCTTCCAAGCCGGACAGTTCCTCATCCGTTAACGGTGGAATCAGACTCTGGAATTCGTCATCAATGATGACTGGATCGTTTTCAAGATATGTTGTATTCATAAGCGAAACTTTCAAAAGGGAATGTCATCGTCGTCGGGCCAGATGTAATCCGGCTCGTCTGAGATACTGTTAGTGGCTACTGCCGTTGGGATTGTTCCGAGTTCGTAATTGGTAATGCGGTCGAATTTTTCACCGGTGACTGAACGGACGGTGATGGACAGTGGTTGGGCCAACGCCCCGGCTTCAGCCAACTCAACGGCTTGCTCCACCGTGTCGGGCATCGGTTCGCGGGATCGTGCCTGCCACCATGTCTGGGCCTTTTGCCAGGCGTAACTACCCTTGGGATGCGCCACGCAGATCCATTCACTGTGGTATTCATTGAACCCGCAGCGGTAATCGACACGTAGTGTCTTGGGATGATCGGGTGATGCGCCGCGTTTGGTGTGGATGCTGTAATACACCTCACCCACGTCATAGTCTGTCTCGGTGACTTCGCCCGACAGCACACCCGCCGTCGACGCACTGCCGTCATGTTTATCCCGCTCAGGCGGCGGGAACTCGTGACCGCAGTCCGGGCACACGCTGTACGACGCATGAATCAATGCCTGGCAGTTGGGGCATTCCTTAGCAGGCGCTTCACTATTACCTTTTCGTTCAGACTTATCCTTAATCTGCAACGCATCGACAGGGCCATGCCGCAGAATATTGCCTCCGAAGTCCAGTACCAGGCAGTTGGTTTTGTCCGGGTGTAATCGGAAACCTCTCCCCAGCATCTGGTAATAAAGTCCCGGTGAGTTAGTCGGACGCAGCAGTGCGACACAATCAATATTTGGCGCGTCGAACCCCGTCGTGAGCACGTTGACGTTTACCAGATACTTCAGATCACCTTCTTTGAATCGACGGAGAATGTCATCGCGAAAGATGCCCGAACTGTCGCCACAGACGAACCCGCACTCATGGCCCATCTCACCCAAGACGCGCTGCACATGTTGAGCGTGCTGTACGCTTGCAGCAAAAATCAGTACAGAATGGCGATCACGTGTCTGCTCGACAATCTCCCGGCAAGCTGAATGCACGAGACCGTCATCGTCCATTAACGCTTCAACTTCACCTGCGATGAATTCACCGGCACGGACATGCAAACCCGATGTATCTGCCTTACGCCGTCCGGCCTTGGTCTTGAGCGGGCACAGGTAGCCTTGAGCAATCAGTTCACGAACGCCCACCTCGTAACAGACATGGTTAAGTAGATTGTCTGTTCCACAGATCGTCCCGCTGGTCATGCGGTAGGGAGTGGCCGTTAAACCAATAAGCCTGACGTTGGGATTGACGAGCTTGGCTTCTTTGATGAATTGCTGATACATACCTTCGCCATTGGGCGGGAGCATGTGAGCTTCATCAATCAACACCAGATCAAAACGATCCAGTTCCGCAGCCTTGCGATACACCGACTGAATACCAGCCACAATGATCGCATGGTCAGTGTCCCGGCTCTTGAGCCCCGCCGAGTAGCACCCGATCTGGTGCCACAGATCGGGTGCCATGACGTGCAGTTTGTCCACGGCCTGTTCAATCAATTCCTTGACATGGGCAAGGATCAAAACACGGCCATCCCATTTCTGCACTGCATCTCGACAAATCGTCGCCATCACAGGCGTCTTTCCCGATGCGGTTGGCAGCACCAGACAAGGATTGTCATCTCTTGTCCGCAGATGCTCATACACAGCATCGACCGCTTGGGCCTGATACGGGCGCAGGGTGATCACAGGTTGTTGTGCACAAGCCTGTATCAATCCATCACCTCCTCAGGCAGCATGAATTGTTCACTGGTTACCGGGCGCAGGACCGACCGGGTTTCACCGTTGAGCCAGTGGGTGAGGACGCGCTCCACCTTGCCGTAGAGTTCCTTCTGGATCGTGCGATTGCGCGTACTGCCTGTTGCCATGAGTTGGTCACGCAGCTTGATGATGGTCGCATCGCAGGTGGTTTCCAGCATGCCAGTGGACAAGACCCGGCAGAACTGGGCCAGTTGATCATGGTCAACCGAGTACCATGCCCGCGCGATGACCGCACGGACATGGGCCACCGCAATACCCCTGGCCTTGGTGGCCACGTGGGCCGTCGCAAAACGAATCGCGTTGATGTGCATGCTCATCAACTCCATCTCTTCGTGATATGGCAGCTTGTGTCTGGAATTGAGGCACTGGTACATTTCACGCAAGGTTGATGCGTGGTAGGACGTCACACCCTCGGTGCCGAACGTGCCGGTAAGTGTCATCCGATCCACAACCCTGCGGGCTTTCATGCCATCGATGGCATCGATGTTGCCTGCCGGGACGCCGAACGACACGGCCATGCGAATGGTGCAACCGGCCTGCAAGATGGCCCAGAGTCGGTGCTGGCCATCGACTAACGTACCGTTGGTGTCGAAGGCGATGCCTTGATGCGTGGTGTTCCAGCGGCCGGCCAGCATTTCCTGGGCCAGGCATTCGACATGCTTGGGGTCAATGCGCCGGTTGCGGACATTACCCTCGAGCCACTGGCTGGCAATGTCCGGTGTGACGTTCATGAAGGTGGTCTGAATCTGCGGTTCCGTGCTGTTCGTGGGCTGTGCAATCATTTGAGAGTCCTTTCTGGGATTGGAAAATTCGATTCAGTTCATTGGCGACCTGGCGCATGTAGTCATCGCCGTAGATGCTGATCATGCTCCGGGCTGCTTGGATGGGATTTTTCAGGGGTAACGAGATGGCCCGCATGGGAACGGGACCGTTTTCGCTGTGGCAGGCTTTGGGACGATAAGCGTTTTTGCCAAAGCGTGGTGTTTGGGATGCTTTCGACTTGGATTTGGATGTACGGCCGATGTTGCCCGTTTTCATGCTGGAAACGGTGCCATGCTTGGTCTTGTAGGTGCGCGGCTGGGACACTGGCGTTTGGCTGGTGTCCTGCGTTTGTGAAGATTGAGATTCGGTGACGGATTGATCCGATACTGACGGGTTCTCACTTATACAATTTATAAGTGAGGATTGGGATTCGGCGACAGATTGATCCGGTACCGACGGGTTCTCACTTATACAATTTATAAGTGAGGATTGGGATTCGGCGACAGATTGATCCGGTACCGACGAGTTCTCACTTATACAATTTATAAGTGAGGATCGGTGCCGACTGACTGTCGGTTGGGTCACATTGCATTGTCTGGCAATCTCATTGTCCGAATATTGGGACCATTCCTTATCTTGGAGCATGGTCAACACGGCCTTACGCTTATCTGCATTGCTCCGACGCAGACCATGCGTCGCATTGGCACCGACGGAATACAGAATCGCATCGCGGCGTGTGCCCTTGTGGACATCAACTGCAATCGCTTTACGTTCGCTCCGTTTGCTGGCCCAATACCGATGGAATCCATCAGCCAGCCAGTAGGTTGAACCATCGTAAAACACAGTCACTGCAGGCAGATTGATGCCATTGGTATACAGCTCGGCATATTCCGCAACCACATCTTCATCAATGGCCACGCGCGGTTGGGTGCCACCATCAATGCGGATCTGATCGAGCTTGAGTGTCTGGATTTGAATTTCAGTTGTCATTGAGATATTCACTTTCAAGGCTGGGCATTGGGCTGCCACATAACGGACAACGATGAAGTGGGTACTCTTGGATTCGCACGACAAGTTGGCCACCGGGAATCGGGAGGCGACGTTGCACAATCAGCGTGTCCACCTGCGAATCATCAAGATAGATGCCCGCGTGCTGCATCGAATCGAGCGACGCTTTCTGGATGTTGTCCAGGTCACGTCTGCGCCGATCCGGCGGGAAGGCATCCATCGCCACGGCCAAACGACCATCGCGTGGCGGTTGGCCGCCCATGCCCTGACACTGTGTTTTGACCTGCTGGCGATAGGCACGACCTTGACGACTGATGAGCGTTCTGCCCCGGAAGTGTCGCCAGTAATGATTGACCGACGGTGGGTAAGGTAAAACGAGTTCCATGTGACACCCCCTTAGCGTTTCCACGGTGCAGTACCATCGGATGCCGGTTTTTGCGAGGACTGAGACGAAGACGTGCTGCTGCTTCCGGGGGATTGCTTGGGCTCAAAGCCCTTGATCTCATTGGTCAGTTCATCGTTGTCGGCCCGCTTTTTGAGTTTGACGTTGATCACCATTGGCAAGTTGTGCAGATCGACACTGTCGCGTGGTTGCATGACATTGACCGCGCGGCAGATCGCCGACAGATCGCCACGGGCAATCTTGACGGCGGTAGCATTGGGATTGTCCAGATTCAAACGAGCCCATAGCAAGCGCCCTTGACACGCGCCTTCCAGAATCGAAAAGGTCAACTCTAAAAAGCTGCCGCCTCCGGATTTTGTGGGCTTGGATTCCGAAGCGATAATCGCTGCCAGGTACTTGCCAGCTGGAATTGGTTCGAATGAACTGTTGGGTTCGACATCGTTTGCGTCAAAGCCATTGAGATTAGCCATAGGGATATTCCTCCATCAATTAAAAAATGGTTGTTGACAAAAAGACTGTGTTTTACGGGTTAATGTTTGTGTTTGGCAGTTTGATTGGACGTAGGTGCATCCGCCTGCATCATGGCTTCCATCAGGGCATACCATGACAACGGCAGTTCAGTTGGCAAGCCATAACGATTCTTGGCAATACATGCCGGGCTACCGACACAACGCATCACGCGCTCGCCACCATCTTTACCCAGACCGGAAGCCAGTGTGCGGTTGCGATTAAAGCCAGCGTCTTCGGTCTTGGTGATGATCTTGCGTGTCGCAAACAACACGGCATCAGCCCACTCTGTGATCACTGCATTGGCATGTTTGTGCAGGCGCGGGGAAAACCGGTCATACGCACCGACTTCCGGATCGGAGAAGGTTTCGACCTTGGCGTGAGCCAACAAAATGATGCACATGCTGCGCCGTGTGCGCAAGGCGTCCAGGCCGGAGAGCAGCATACGCCAATGTGTCAAGGCATGGGTGTAACCACGGGCGTACCCACCGTCCACTTTCTCAATGCTGTTGACACCGTAGTCCTTGCAGAGCCGGTCCCAGATCAGACGTTCGAGCCAATCAAGTGAATCGATGACAACGGTTTGATAGTCGTGTTCCTCTTTGATCAATGAGTCGATACTGTTGATAACATCATCGAACTTCGTAGCCAGTGGAAAACTCGCACAATCGATCTGATCAAGGCCGTCTTCGGTTTGAATGAAAATGGGATTGGGTGCCTGCGATGCCGTGGTGGATTTACCGATGCCTTCGGTGCCATAGAGAATGATACGCGGGGGTGATTGACGTTTACCGGTGTGGACTTGTTGCAATAGGGACATGAATCAATTTCCTAGATATGATGATCGTGATCAATACAAACAGTCACCTTCCGGGGGCTCCGAACTCCCCGCCCCAAGAACTAATTGAGGCGGGGAGAGGCGACATTTCGATGAAAACTTCCGGGGGGTAACTTCCGGGAGGTTATGAAGCATTGAGCATGCGAATGGATTCGTAACCGGTAGGCCAGTCATCGTTTTGCTGACACGCCTTCAAACGCTTGATGGCAGCTTGATTTTCCTGCTGGGCCATTGAGAGGGATGCCGGAGTCAGTTGCCAGACACCGCAGCGGAAAGGCTCTTTTTTCTCGACGGCCACGATGTGAACCGGAACGTTTTGACCGATGACTTGAGCAAGCACAGCCTGGTAAAAGGCAAGCTGATTGAAGTAATGATATTTTCGTGCATCCGATTCGAACCAGGTCAGATCATCACAAGTCTTCAGGTCCACCAGTCCGCGGTTTGGATGGGTCCAATCGATCCTGATCTGACAAGGAACACCCTGATATTCAGCACGTACCACGCCTTCAGCCTGACCATCCAAAAGCAAATCAACCGCTTCGTCATTCATTGAGATACCACTGGCCATGTTCTCGATTTTATCAACCTGATCGAATGAAAGAATCGGTTTGCCGATAGTGGCCGCCCATTTTTTGTAGGCTTGCGTATTGGCACCGAATGGCCGACTCGTTTGCGGATTGATCGGCCCACCCAACGCGAATTGCGATTCATACACATCGCGACCTTCCAACACACGACAGTGTGCTGCACGCCCCAGCAGATACGATGCGGATTCCTTGTTCTGGATCAAGCCGCTGCGTTTTTTGAAATGCAGCCACGGGCACTGCATGAAATCGATCAGTTGATGACTGCTTAGATACTTTCCTGCCTTGTTGTGATATTCATCTGCTGGTTCAATTTCCAAAATACTTAAGTCGATGTTGAGCATGTCGTCATTCATTGGGATTCCTCGCTTTCATTTCCCGCACTGTCTATATCTGCAGTCGAGCCAAAAGTGTCCCAAGAAATTTGAAAAAAGTCGGCATAGCCCCGCTCGACAAAGTGCTCTCGTATCTGAGCAATGGCCCGATACAGCGTGGATTTACTCATACCCAATTCCCTGGCAGCAGAACGACCGGACTGTTCCATCAAGACGCGACAGACACGCTGCAGATCCTCCGGCAGTTCCGAAACGATCTGGATCACATCCATGCGTAGATCACTGCGATCACGTTCATCCAGTTCGCCTTGACTGGTATTGTTGATTCTTGGCTCATAGCCCTGATGGATCTGTTCAAAGCCGACAGGATTTTCAAAATCGCGTTCCTGCTTCATGCAATACTGACGCATGGCGTACAGGACAAACCGATCCAACACTCGACTGATGAACGTCTGCCGCTGGGCGAGCAACGGATTGAATCGCCTGAATGCATTGAGCAACTCCCGCACCATGTCGTTGTGGAGGTCTTCCCGATCCTCATCCGACAACTCGAACTGGCTGTCGAGTTGCCGAATGCGAAACCGGATTCGGTCCAATGCATATTCGTCGATAATGTCATGTTGAGGGGCTGTGGAAGTGAGTAATGGGGACGTTTGCGTCATACGAAATCTCCCAAATGGAGGGTTACGTTCGCGGCCCACATCAGGCCGCACCAACCACCGGGGCTTTTGCAGTTAATGGCGTGATCCAAACTGCAAAAAGTGCAAATGACGATTTAACTGTTCTTTATGCGCATAAAAAAATCTTTTGCAGTTGCGCATCCTGGGTGTAACTGCAAAAGACGTTGGGATTGTGCGTGAAATCGCTATCTGCCGTAACGCAATAGCTGTTCCGGATCGTTAGCAATCTCGTAGAGACGTTTGAGTTGCGGATCAGCGTTCAGGCATCGCGTGATGTGATAGGGTTCAAGTCCGGCCAGTTTGCCCAACTGCGTTTTGGTCAGGAATTTCACCAGCGTTGCGCCGTTGCCTGCATCCAGGTTGGCCACGACACCCGACCGAGCTGAACGGATGTGATCGACTAGCGCGATCTTGACCTTCTCAGCCTTGGCCATCAATGTCGCGCGCTTGTGCAGTGGCTCTTTGTGCTGGTAATTGCCGGGTAGCTTGAAATTGATCGCCTCGGCAAAGCCCTTCAGATACTGATCCCAGTCCGGAGTTTGACGCAAGGTGTCGCCATCTGCTTCGAGCACTTCGCACAGCGGGACCAGCAGTGTGTTGTGCAATTGAACCGCATCAATGATTTTTTCACACCAGTGCATGCGTGTCGGTGTGAGCAGAATGGCACCACGACGCTTGCCGAAAATGATCTGTTCGTACACCTCATTTTTCAGATCGTCAGGCGATGTGTGGATCAGTAAGTGAACAGGAAACAGAATGGACTTTCTGGGTTCCCAGTTACCAATCTGAATCGAGCGTGCATTGGGTTCGATCTGCGTCCGCGAGACACATACCCTGTTCAATGCATTAGCAAGTGCAGATCTGAGTCGATGGAGACATAAACGATATTGAACGACACCCCCAGCCAACAGCTTTTTGCTGTCCTGGCCATCCACTTCGTCTCTGGCAAGAATGATACCGTCCCGTTGACACGCATTATTCAACGGAAAACCACGGCGGCGGGAATTAGGGTATGCGGCTGAAGGTGTTTCGAGGGGTTTGAGGAATCGCTGTGCTACCGATCTCGATTCCCCGCCCCCCAAAACTTGCTGCCACTCGTCCATGGCAGCGGTGCGGTCGGGACGTGACTCAAGCCACTCCCAAAACCTCACCATCTTCGGCACCAACACCCTCCGAATGTATGACGGCAACGACACGACGCGTCAGTACTATGGCTGACACGTATCGCATGTTCTGGACCACGTTGGATTCCTTTCCCTGGCCGTGAGAAGGCCAGTCAAACAGACCACCCTGCCATCTTGTGGCATGGAAACACGCAGCAAATGGCGCGCCGGGAATTGGTTTTTGAGAATATGTTAAATGAAGTGGTATTGTGAAATGGATACATTGTGGCAACTGCCACAAATGACAATACAGCATACCATCCTGTCATGACGGCAGGTCGGTTTACATATTTTGATTGATATCATCCATAACACCCTGCGACACCCAGTCATTCACACTAGGTATCTTGTAAATGGGGTTATCAAACGGGGTATATATACGTATTATCTGAATATAATACCAATGGCCCTTGAAAAGATATATTCATACTGATATTTTCTACACCCCGCCTGTCTATTTGCACCCCATTTTTTTACAAGGAGTCCCCCCAATGACAACATCCAATGTGGCAATCGAACTGCGCAGGCTCGTACAGCAGCTTCATAACGAGCGTGCAGAGCACGTCAAGGCCATTGAAGCCATTGATCAGACATTTCAGGACTTGGGATTGAATGCATCCCAGCACAAGCCAGTAGTCAATGCACAACCTGTTAGCCCTGAAAACACTGAAATAACAGGCAAAAAAAGCACCCCCAAGGCGTTTTCAGCTACATCCGACACGTTTGTGTTGTCGTTCATTCAAGCCAATCCTGGCTGCACCACGGCACAGGTCAATGCACACTGGACAACAGAGGGCAGGAACGGCAAAGCCGATCAAACACTATTCAAGCTTGTGAAGACTGGTCAAATTGCACGCAAAAACATTAAAGGACGGCGAGGAAGTATGTATACTGTTAAGTAGTTACTATTATCATAAATCAGTCACATATAACCCAGCTTAATGCTGGGTTTTATTATATGTATTATTAATCGTTTTTCACTATCAACACTGACTCTCAACGAGGCTAAATCGCCAGTATTGCCTATCTATCGTCAAACAAAAATCTAGTCTACCTAAAACTTGAAAACCCCGTCAAAACAGCACATCATTCTCTGTGGCATTTCATTTCAAATACTTACCTGTATTGGGCAACACGGCTATATCAATTCAACTGCGTGCTAGCCAAACTGCACATTAAGCGATTTCTTAAAATCCCCCATGACATCGTGACACCAATCATTGAGCGATGAAGTCATCTGCCCCACACGCTGAAGGTTGGCAAGCGACAGATCATTCTTCTCAAAAGGATCGTCCTTGATATTAAAGAGCATGGGTTTACCCGGTTGCCCCAGTTCAAGCATCTGCGGTCGCGTGGTTTCAAATGGGCGTTTACCAAGAATCATGTCTATGTTGGCTTGGGACATTTGGTTGTAACCTATGAGTTTGGGATAGACTAGTTTCCAGTCTCCGTCTCGCATCGCAGCATTGCAGTTGGGATAGGGGTAATGACGATTCCATTGCCAGAAGCGAATGGGATTAACATTAAGAGCATCATCCTGCCAAACCGCTAAACGGTTCTCACCATCGAGTCGAATCGCTTGGGGAATCGAAACGCCACATGCCGTAGCAAGCGTTGGCAAAAAGTCGATAAAGTGAAACAGGTCATGATTATCCCTATCGCATAGCATTCCATCAGGCCAACGCACCATGGCAGGAACACGTATACCTCCATCATGTACCGAGTATTTACACCCGCGTAAACCGAGGTTTTCACGAGCCGGTGAGATACCATCAATCTCAAGATTATCTGGGCCGTTGTCACTGGTAAAAATAACGATGGTATTATTTTCCAGTCCGGTTTCATGCAACAAATTCATGATCCGACCGATACCATCATCCATCGACTCAATCATCGCATGGACCCGTTTCTGTCCTTCTGTCAGATCATCACGGTCTTTGTACTTTGCCAACTTCTCATCGCTTGCCTGCAAGGGGCGATGCGGTGCATAGTAAGCCAGATGCAGGAAGAATGGCTCGGATTGGTGATTGGAGATATAGCGTAAAGCGCGCTCGGTAAGATTGTCGGTCAGATACGTTTTGCCATCGGCTTTCTCGGGGGTGCCGTTGTGGTCGATGGTGTACTTCCAGTAATCCATGCCTTGGGGGTGATAGGTTTCAACGTGGCTAAACCCCCTGTTTTCAGGACGAAATTCACCATCATGTCCGCAGTGCCACTTGCCGATGAGTCCGGTGTGATAGCCGCTTGAACCAAAGAGATCCGCAATAGTGGTCTCGCGTGCAGCGATGTGATTTAATCCATGAATCTCATTGAGGCAGGTGCAACCGGTTCGGTGCGGGTAACGCCCCGTGAGAAAGCCTGCCCGAGATGGTGCACACACGCAGCTCGCTGCATAGCCCTGAGACAACCGTAGTGACTGGCGATACAGATCATTAAGCGCAGGCGTATGGTTGATGCCTTGATTGATGACGGACAGATCACCATAGCCCATATCGTCAGCCATGATGAAAATGACATTGGGACGCGTGCTCATTACTTGCCGACCTTGAGGTTGTTCTGGTTGATGACGTTGTTCATGTTACCGGGAACTTCGAGTGTGCCTTCGTAGAGATTATTTACCAGGATCACGCGTCCGGGATACGGTGATGTGCCAACGTTGGTAAAGCTGATCGGCGTTGCCCAACCGCGGAAGCTGTTGCCATCAAGTTGTCGGAACACGTCGTTTGCTATGGTGTCTTTTTGCTTAGTCACATATAACGGCTTGAGTCCTGCTCTCCTCTTCTAAATGCACATCATTAAGTTCAAGTTGGATGGATCGTAGTTTTGCGGTATCAAACTTGGCGACTCGATCAAATGTGAACAGACCGTTCTGCTCTTGAAAGACATCAGTTAACTGCGTGTAGCAATATCCGAACATATTTGGATTCTGCAACAGACAGGTAACCAACCCCGCAAAACGCTCATAGAATTCTTCCAACGACCGGGGTGTGTTGCCATATCCCCATGATTGTTTTTTCTCCGCATCCTCTGCAAATTCTGGAGCCCATTTAATACCGCCAAACTCACTACAAAAATAAGGTTGGCCGGTATAAGGTACGTTCATAAGTTTGCCAGAGCTTCCGATTTGAGGATTGATATAAGGTTCATCGTGTTCCAAACCTGCCATCTGTTTAGAAAAACGCTGCGGGTCCTGCTCATAACTATGACTGTCATACACATCCGCATTGAGAACGCGATGACTGTAGCCTGAAGCATCAAGTACCGGGCGCGTCGCATCAATGCTCTTGGTCATCAGGTAAAGTCCATGCGTCAGATCATCAAGCGCGTCGATATCGTCAGATTCAAAACGATGTGTTTCATTGAGCGGACACCAGCCAATAATACAGGGATGGTTGTAGTCTCTTTCTAACGCTTCATCCCACTGCCGGAACATGGCATTGTGTGGGTGATGCTTCCATGGATCAATCGACATAAAGTGTCCGGTTTGATGGTGTAACCCCCAATCACCAAACTCGCTCCAGACCAGATACCCCAGCCGATCTGCATGGTACAAGAATCGTTCTTCGAAAATTTTCTGATGTAACCGAGCGCTGTTAAAACCTACAGACATGGATAGTTCAATGTCGTTGATCAAAGCCTCATCTGACGGCGCGGTCATCAGTCCATCAGGATAGTATCCCTGGTCGAGTACCTGTCTTTGGAAGCAAGGCTTACCATTAATCAGAAACTTTTTGCCTTGCAGACAGATCGAACGCAAACCTGCATAACTTTTTACCTTGTCAACAAGTTGTCCTGCTGTATCCAAGAGTCGAATTTGAATGTCGTATAAAAATGGATCATCGGGATGCCAGAGCATGCGATCATGATCTTGAATTTGCAAAATTAATTCAGGCGTCAAATCCCAATCAGCCAGGACGCTTGATTCTGCAACGACATGTCCACGTGCCAGAACCTGGACATGCACGCGCAAGCCATCAGTCCGATTCCCTGCAAGAGGCTGACGAATGTGAAAACAATTGTTGGCCAAGTCAGGTGTGATCCGCGGGCGCTTTAAATAGGTGTCAGCAACAGGCTCCATCCACACGGTCTGCCAGATACCAGTGGTTCGCTGGTAATAGCATCCATGATGCTGGTAGGTATCCAGTTGCTGTTTGCCACCTGCTTTGTACTGGCGTGCGTAGTCCCGTGCTCGTACCACAACCACTGCGCCCGATCCAGGCTCAACGTGTTGGCTAATCTCAAATGAAAATGGCGTAAACCCGCCGCGATGGTTTCCGAGCTCATGTCCGTTGACCCAGACGGTCGTGTCGTAATCACAAGCCTGAAAATGCAACAGGATTTTACGGGTCCAATCTGCGGGAATCTCTATCTGACGGCGATACCAGACGGCCTGCATGAAGCCCTGATAGTCGACACCTGAGAGTTTGGATTCGGGACAAAATGGGACCGTGATTTGTTGTGCTAAATCTCGATCCAGCCAACCGCATTCACGGCCACTGTCATCATGGTCGATTTCAAATTGCCATTGCCCATTGAGACAAAGCCAATGCTTGCGTACAAATTGCGGTCTTGGATATTCACTTCTTGGGATCATCTTCATCGCCTGGTAGGGTGTTAAACATTCTGGTTGGCAGTTGGTTTAATAAACCAACTGCCGGAAATTCTGGACACGGTGAAATGTAATGAGATTACCGTCGTGGGCATTTTTGGCATGTCGGTTTGCCGATCGGCTTAATATGCACAGGTCCTGATCATCAATAACCATGCTCGCATAATGCCTGACATCCAAAGCTGTTTTCCCAATCGCCACGACACCTGCAAAACACCAGTCGATGAGGTTTTTTGAAAAATGCAGAACCAGTCGATGGCGTTCGTTATTGGGCAGATTGATGCGATCCGCAGGCATATGCTCAGCTTTGGTCATTGAATCGGTGGCCTGTGAACTGAGCAGCCAATACAGCCTGGTGGTCGGGTCATAGAGAATATGAAACTTCATCTGACCGCCGGGCAATGCGATGATCCGACACTCCCCGCCGGAGGGGTAGTGTTCAAACGATGTGATCATCTCTCCGGTTCCGGGCGCATCGCCCTGCTCGGTGACTTTGAGCAAGGCTGCATAGCCCGTGTTGGCCAGATGCAACCGCATGACCAGATGCAAGGTTTTACCTGTGGGGTCAAACCAATAGTGTTGCGGATCGACAATCTGAACGACATTGCTTTCCAACCAACCGGGGGGCGCACTGTTACGGCCGGGCTGTGATGGATCAGGCAGATAAAAATCCAGTGGGTCAATGGGATAGAAAAATCTTCCCTGACCGATGAGATGATCATTATCAAATTCATCGCGGAAAACGCGCTCAGTGGCAAAGCTCCAGCTTTCACGCTTCGTCAAATCAGCATTGATCTTAGCCCGCATCAGAACCGGCGCGTGGACGCTGGGCTTCCAGGCTTTGCAATCATCATAAACCTGGCGTTCCATAACCAGGTACACACAGCCGTTGGCATAGTGAACGTTGCAAGGCGCTTGATGCCAGTGGTGATTGTGGGTGAGTTTGGTGGGCTGGCTCCATGTTTGGCCGTGGTCGTCTGACGCGACAATCATCAGGTCACCGGAATGACCAAGAATGTACAGACGGTTACCTGCCATGAAAGGACGAGCGTGATAAAATGGGAAGTCCAATCGATGTTCCCATGTCCTACCGCCATCATCACTGACAACGCACTTACCGATGTTCCCGCCATGAAAGTCGCCGACCGTGCTTTTGAGGCCTGGTAGGTCTTTGACACCGGGGCCTCCAATATCGAACGTCCCAACCATGCGCCCGGATGGTGTTTGGCATAGCCCCGGACTGTAGCAAAACAATGCCTTGCTATCGGGACTCTCAAATACCGTTACAAAATGATCCGCCAATGGTTTCATCAATCAAATCTTTCCGACATAAAAATTAATACTTAATAAGAGTGATCCCATCGATGATATATTCAACGCTGTACTGCTGATGCTGGTTATCATTTACATTCAGCAAGGTGTTCAATCCCAACCCAATCGACTTGATCTTGTCCAAATCCAGATGGAAAAGCGGGCCATCAAAAGTAGAGAAGTTTGAAAGGTACACAAATCCTTCAAACGGAAATATCATTTTGTATCGCCCCGGTTCGTCACAATAGATTCGTGTACTCGAACCGTACCGCGCACCATTTTCTTCAACAAGAGTACACATATACCACGTCCCTGGCCTGGCCTGCAGGATGTCGACATCAAAACTGATCGCATCGTATTGACTCAAATCAAGCAGTTGCACACCATTGGGAAAGGATTTTAGAACCGGCCAGAACATGCGATGACCATCTTCCAGGAAGTCCACTCGAAATAGACTGCCTTGCTCGCCAAGTGATTGGAAAGTCTCTGTTTGATGTGCTGAATCTGCTGCAACGGTCCAGTTTAATTCAGCAAGTGAATCAAACAATGGATGGACTTCCTGTGGCGGTAAATACATCCGATCCAAACTTAGTCGAAGCGAAGCAATACTCGTACTACCGGGAATACTCAATTGCACATCTGTCGTTTGGATACCGCTTTCAATTGAACCAGGCGCAGTGATTTGTATGCTTGTTGTGTACTTTTCATGCGGCATCACCGTAAACGCCGGTTGAGCAACCTGAATCTGCCACGCCCCCGTGTCGGAAATCGCAAGTTGACCGGAGAAAGGTACGTCAGAAAAATTGTAAATATGAACAAGGCCGTTGTATTGATGGCCGGGTTCCAAATCCAACGTCGCAAAGGGAGTATTATATTTTGCCTCAGGATCAAGTCTGACATCGATCACCAACTCGGATTGTATTGTCTGTTGTGGTGTGTAATTCTGGACATCCGTGGTAAAGGTATCGGTCAATTGCTCTGCAGCCACGTAGACCGCTTCACTGGGAAGTGACAGATTCAAGATACCATTTGTAGCATTACCTGAAGCGATGGTTTCGCCGGTCATGGAGACGACCTGGTAATTGCCCTGGAGTTGGAGCGTTACTGTAACTGGATAATTCTTGCTACATACGATCAAACGCGGTCCATGGGACGTGTCATAGCGATGAGCCCAGATGTCGTTGGAATAGTGATGCGTACCGACATATTGACCGCCGAGCATTCTGTTCAAAGTCGCGATTGCCGCATAGCATTCCGTTGCCATGAATTTATGATCGAGTACGGATAAAAATGTGAACACGGACTTCCAATAGAAGTACATTACTTTCTCGGCACCCGCTGCATTGATATTGGTCATCAAGGGCCCGACCAAAGTAGCATGGTGATGAAGCTGGTCCACGGCTTGCTGACTCGTGTCATGAGCATACAGACCGTCAGTAATAATACCTGTTTCGGTACACCAGACAGGCATGACAGATTGAGTAATCGCGTCCGTACTGTTGATAAAACTTTCCGTATAACCCAGGGCGGCTTGAACATCAGCATAGGTATGAAAGTTGGCGACATCGTAATATTCATCCATGCCGTTTCGGTGCAGCACATCTCGCAGATATGGTGCTGGCTGTGAATAGGATGGGCCAACAACCAACTTCTGCGGCGAACGTTTTTTCAAGGTGAGATAGGCAACCTTCTGCATGGCTGCGTATTCCCATGCTGTCCCTGCGTAAAAGTTCTGCAGGTTGATTTCGTTAAATATTTCCCATGTATCAATCCACGGGTCTAATTGCTCGTCGAGCAAAGTCAACATGCGCTCAAACTCAAACAAGTCGTCAGCAACCTTGAGGATATTCCCATCAGCGCGTAAACGTTCGGGCGTTTGCAGGAACTTGGCAACGACTTTCAAGCCAGCTTCAGTATTGGCCTGATAGGTGTCTCGTGTCTTGATGAACCATGGACTAGCGGTCAGATGATCCAAATCGTGGGATTCGAAAATGCCCACCAGGTTCAGCCGTTCACGGACATAATCAAGCCCCGCCATTTGAGCCATGGTCGCAGCACGTTGGGCTTCGGATTTCTCCCAGCTTGGCGAGGTTGCCATGCCGTAGTCCACGCCGAACACGTTACCAGTTTGCTGTGGGTAGTCATCAGCTTCAGCCACAACGATAAAGTAATTCAGATAGTCTGCAGCTTTGATGCGATAATACCCAGTTGGCATGACACCCAGATCAACATTCTTTGGGTAAGAGAGATTAAGCTGCCTGATCGCCTGCCCCTGTCCATTGAGTATGCTCAAATCTCCGTTGGCCAGAAAGTCAAAGGAAACCGTCTGGGAAGCGGTGAAGACGTTGATGTTCCCCGGGAACACAAATGCGTCATAATCCAACGTGACCGGTGGCACGATGTCAACTTGGATACCATCCACTGCAAGATACGCAAGTGGTTGGTCATCAGGGCTGATGGAATAGCCCAAAGTCATCGAAGCGATGTGTTTTAAGTCCACTTGCTGATCAGTTTTGAGTTCAAGATCTTCGTGTGAGAAAACCAGTGTTTGATTTTGTTGTGTGAATTGCACGCCGTTTTTTGTATAGCAAGAATTGCCGTTGACATCTTTGAGATGAATCTTTATCACCGGGGCAAAGCCTTGATCGCTTGTCGAAACACCAACCACAAATGACTTGACCATGGAAAGATCAATCGGTTGAGCAAAGCTCAATTCAGGATATATCCAGCCTCCACCGACATCCAAACGCTGGGCCTGCATCTGCATGGCAGGCGGTTGGACGGGATCCAGTTGTACAGAAACATTCGTGCTGTGAACACTCCGCCAAGCAGGTAGTTGCTGACCGGAATACTCACTCAAAGGGACTATCAATTGTGCGTACCCTAAACTACAGACACCAAACAACACGATCATCATAGTGACAAGTGAGTGACGAATGATTGGCATTGTATTTCCTATCAATTTTTCTATGGCAGGATCATTTGGATACCCAAGACATTGATACTCAGTATTTAATGAGGGTGATACCATCGATAACATATTCAATGCTGTATTGCATGCTTTGATTGCCCTTGTGTTTTTTATTTGTGTTCAATCCCAACCCGATGGCTTTGATCTTGTCCAAATCCAAGGTAAATTGCGGACCATCGAATGCAGAGAAGTTTGACAGATAAACAAAACTCGAAAATGGGAAGACCATTTTGTATCGACCCGGCTGGTCACAGTGGATGCGTGTACTCGAACCATATCGCGCCCCATTGGCTTCGGTAAAGGTACACATGTACCAGGTTCCCGGGCGAATCTCTTTGATATCAACTTCAAAACATATCGCATCGAATTGGCTCATATCAACCAACTGATTGCCATTGGGAAAAGACTTGAGAACCGGCCAGAACATGCGATGTCCGTTCTCAATAAAATCGACCTTGAAGAAGTTACCTTGATCTCCCAGTGATCGATACGTCTCTGTTTGATGTGCTGAATCTTGTGCTACCGTCCATTTCAAATCCTTAAGGGATTCAAACAATGGGCGTACTTCCTGTGGCGGCAAATGCCTACGATCAAGGCTTAATCGCAAGGACGCGACACTGTTACTGCTGGGAATGCTCAGTTGCACATCGGTCATTTGCACGCCGCTGCCGGTTGAACTGGGAGCAATCAGTTCAATGCTTGTGGTGTATTTTTCTCGCGGCTTGACGGTAAACGTGGGCTCAAAAACCTTCACATGCCATTGGCCTGTATCGGAGATATTGAGTCTCCCGGAAAAAGGCTTGTCGGAAAAATTATAAACATGCACAAGACCGTCGTAACGCTGCCCGGGATCGAGTTCCAACATGGCCAACGGAGTGTTGTATTTTGCATTGGGATCAAGTCGAACATCGATGACCAAGTCGGATCGCTGCGAGGGGCGCTCTATGACATCACGTGCGACAGCCACAGATTCGAAGGTATCGTTAAATTGATCTGCTGACACATAGACAGCCTCATCGTCAAGTGACAGATCCAACGTACCATCAACGGTATGCCCCGAAGAGATGATTTCGCCAGTCATGGCAACGATCTGGTAATTGCCATGGAGCTTCAGTGACACCCTGGCTGGATAGGTTTTACTGCACACAATCAAACGCGGACCTTTGGACGTGTCATAGCGATGAGCCCAGACGTCGTCTGAATAGTGATGCGTGCCTGCATATTGACCGCCGAGCATTCGATTCAATGTTGCAATCGCGGCATAGCATTCGGTTGCCATGAATTTACGATCAAGCACGCACAAAAAGGTAAACACGGACTTCCAGTAAAAGTAAAACACTTTCTCCGTGCCTGCAGCATTGATGTTGGTCATCAATGGGGCAACCAAGCTAGCGTAATGATGCAGCTTTTGAACGGCCTCTTCGCTACTGTCACGGGCATAGAGACCGTGTGTTTCAATACCTGTTTCGGTACACCAGACCGGCATGGTTGTTTGGGTAATTTGATCCATACTGTCAATAAAATTGGCGGAATAACCCATCGCAGTATCAACCCCCGCATAGGTATGAAAGTTGGCGACATCGTAATAATCATCCATCCCATTGCGATGCAATACATCGCGTAACTGCGGTGATGGCTGTGAATAGGACGGCCCGACAATCAGCTTCTGCGGTGAACGTTTTTTCAACATGAGATACGCAACCTTCTGCATCGCTGCGTATTCCCAGGCGGTTCCCTCGTAAAAATTCCGCAGGTTGATCTCGTTGAAGATTTCCCAGCAATCAATCAACGGATGCAATTTCTCATCGAGCAAAGTCAACATCCGTTCGAACGCAAACAAATCGTCAGCGACCTTGCGAATATTGCCATCGGCTCGCAAGCGGGCGGGGGTTTCCAGAAACTTTGCCACGACTTTCAAATCGGCTTGGGTGTTGGCTTGATAGGCATTGAATGTTTTTTCGAACCAAGGGCTTTGCCGTAGTTCGTTCAAGTCATGTGATTTGAAAATACCCACCAGATTCAAGCGTTCGCGGACATAATCGAGCCCCGCCATTTGAGCCATGGTCGCAGCACGTTGGGCTTCGGACTGCTCCCAGCTTGGTGCGGTTGCCATGCCATAGTCCACGCCAAAGACGTTACCGGATTGATCGGGATAATCTTTAGCGTCTGCCACGACGGTAAAGTAATTCAGATAGTCGTTGGCCTTGATGCGATAAAAGCCGGAAGGCAAAGTTGCCAGTTTGACGGTCTGTGGAGTGGGGAGTGAAAGTTTTTTGACGGTGTGCCCCAGCCCATTGATGATGGTCAATTCACCGGTTGCAAGACAGTCGAATTGGACAGGTTGAGAGACGGTGAACACATTGATATTTCCTGGGAAAATAAATGCGTCATAATCCAATTTGACGGCGGGCTTTTTTTCAGCTTCAACCTCAATGCTCTTAATAACCAGATGTTCAACAGGCTGATCATCCGGGCCGATGGAATAGCCCAACGTCATCGCAGCGATATGCTCCCAATCAAGCGTTTTCTTTTGCTTTCTGGATTTGGATTCAAAATCATCGCGTTTAAAAACCAGCGATTGATCAGGCTTCGTCAGACGTACACCTTTTTTCGTGTAGTACGAAATGTTGTTGGTATCTTTAAGATGTAACTTGATCACCACCGGCGTGAAGGGGGCTTGCACCTGAACTAAAACCGTAAAGACTTTGACTCCGGCAAGGTTCAACGGCTTTTGGTAAAAGCTCAATTCGGGATAGATCCAACCTCCACCAGCAGACAAACGCTTGGTCTGCATCTGCATGCCAGAAGGCTTAATCGGCTTAAGCTCCACGGTGAGATTTTTGCTGTGAATGCTCCGCCATGCTGGCAATTCCTGGCCGACATATTCCTCAAAGGGTATGAGTTGGGCATGCCCGGTGGCACAAGCGTAAAACAACATGATCGTCAGAAAGACAAATAAATGACGAATGAATTGCATCATATTTCCTATCAATTGATTTATGGCAGAATTGGTCGGATGCCCGAAGCATTAAATCCGTGCTTATCAACCAGATTTTCACGGGTCACCATTGCACCATGGCCATCTGCGAAAGCAGCTGAAGCAGTGGACAGATTACTGTGTTGCAGATACGCATTCTCCGTGGCACCACTCCAAACACCATGCGCACGAAAGACGGGTTTACCGTCTACGGAATTGCTGTTGATACTGTCGACATAGATCACGCGGTTCACTGGATTTTGTAATGCAGCAAGGTTCCATCCCGGTGTCCCTGAATTGCGTTTACTCCAACCTTCCAGGGTGTTGTTATCCCAGTATGCCATCCCATAGATCGCGACCTCATTGAGCCATCTGCCCCCAAGACCCGACGTTGGGCAAACCAGGAACGTATTCTGATCAGCCAGTGGCTCTTTGAAGTATCCACCATTGATAAAACTTTCAGACCAATAGGGATGCTTGGTCCCGGAATCGTAATAGCATACGGGCGGAATCCAGCCTTTGTAGTCAATGGAATACATATTGGAAAACAGCCCAAGCTGCTTGAGATTATTGAGGCACTTGATGTCATTGGCTCGTGCTCTTGCTTGCTTTAATGCTGGGAGCAAAATACTGATCAGAAGTGCGATGATTGAAATCACCACCAACACTTCAATCAACGTAAATGCTCGTTCGGTAGATCTCATGCCGTTAATCCTCATGTTGGAGTGCCGCCTGATTCCGTTCTGTCTCGTACTAAAAATCAATCAGCCGATCAGTACATTCAGTATAGGGCAGCCAACTTGACAATCTATCTCATGTCTTGTCAATAATTGTTTCAAAATGATCAAAATCGGTAAATATTCGGCGTTAAATCATATTAATGCTCTATAATTGTCAGACCAACAAGCCAAACCCATTGGGTCTTTTCCAAGAAGCAATCGCATGAAACTTCAAATCAAGATCCCTCAAAGCACCACACAGCTCTTTTTGCCGTTGTACCTGCATCATCCCGCGGTTCGGTATCTTGTGGATCATGGCATTGCTTTCAGTGGGATCAGCAAAGCAACACAAGGCTTTAGCATTCACCGCCCCAAACCTGATTTTCATCTTGCTTTATTCACCACGGCAGGCGCTGCACAAATGACGTGTCAAGGGGAAAGATTTGAATTGTTGCCAGATTCATTGCTGTTGACACCAGCCGATCAATCGCATCGCTATGCGATTACCAGTTCCCAGCCATGGGAGTTCACATGGTTTCACATTGCCCCTACGGAACACTGGCGTTTCATTGATATCCAGAGAGCTTGTCTTGGCAAGCAGATGGATATCGTGTTTATCACCAATGCGATTCGCGGTTTTGTATCAGAGATTTTCACAATCCTCCCACAACTTGATGCCGATCAAAATGAACGTCAACGTTATGTCGACTCACCTGACCTGCACCAGTCCATGTCCGCCTTTGACATACCCGAGCAATCCACCGGCCAGCTTTCGATGGAGTTGTCAGACTGTTATGGCCGTTTGATATTGAATTACCTGGAACGTGAACTACGAACACTGCTTGAATGTGATGGGAATGCAAACCGTTATCACGGCACCTTTGAGCAGCTCTGGAAACAAGTGAGATCAAGCCTGAATCAACCTTGGACACTTGAGGATATGGCGTCGGCAGCAAATGTTTCGGTTCCAACCTTCATTCGTCACATCAAAGAAATCTACCACTGCACGCCTGCAAGTTTTCTGCAGCATCTACGATTGACGTATGCATGTCGACTTTTGGCAGAATCCAGACTCCCCATTTCGGAAATTGCACAAAATACCGGCTATCAAAGCATTTCTTCTTTTGCTGCTTTGTTTAAAAAGAAATTTCAACTGACTCCAAGGGAATACCGTAATCGCTTCCAATACCGCAACCTTTAACGAAGGTGTCATGTAAAAAGGATCACCCAAAATCTCGAAATTGGAATGGCATTGAATTGAAGGGAGTCACAATATGGCCCAATCACAAACGCCAAATTCGGTGCAAAAAAAACAACTCAAATCACCCTCACTCACGCGCCAGTGAAAATAAACAACGGCTGGCATTTTCTGTCAGCCGTTGTCAAAGAGCGGTGAACGTACACGGACCGTCGACAATCACGTTTCCTCACAGATATCCTCAATGGATCAATCAGTAATCGTTCCGTGAGTTCTGCATTTCAAGCCAGTGCTTCAGAACATGGCACGATGGCTGGATCAATCAACGTCCTAAAATCCTTGACGCGATGCAAGGTCAGCAGATTACCGTTGTGTGCTGAGGCGGCACGATGGTCGCCTGATCGCGCGAGAATTATCAGATCATCACCCACACCAATCATGTGTGCGTAATGACGCGAATGGCGTTGGGTCTGACCGGCTGCAACCAAGCCTGCGTATTGCCAGTCAAAGAGGTTCGTCGAGTAATGCAGTTGCAGGCGGTGTCGCTCATTGTCAGGAAGGTTGTAACGATCCTGAGCAAGCAACTCAGGTTTGACCATGCTGTCGGTTGTTTGACTGGAGAGCAGCCACCACGTTTGCGAGATCGGATCGTGATGCAAATGGAACTTCATTTGTCCGCCGGGTAATGGAACAAAAACCATCTTGCTACCCACGCGTGTTGAGACCAGTTCCAGTTTCAAGCTGCCATCATCAAGCGTTCGACATTGAGCAATAGCAGCGATGTTGGCCATCCCCGTGTGCATGCGCATCCACAGATGAACTGTGTTGCCGGTGGGATCATAGAGATTGTGTCTTGGATCACGTATGCGCACCACGTGGGATTCGAGCCAACATGGATCACCGTTGAACCGTTCGTCACCGACATTGCCCGTTGGATAAAATGGGATGCCGATATTCTGGACAGTGTGAACATTTTCGTGGTAAATCAGCGGGTTGGAAAAAGTCCAGTTCTCACGCTGTGTCAGATCATCATCCAGATTAGCACGCATCACAACCGGCGCGACCCCGGGCCATGTTTGCCCTTGGACCTGCTGTTCCATGGTGAGATAGATTTGATTGTCCTGAATATCGTAAGCGCAGGGTGCTTGATGCCATGTATGCTGATCGTCCAACGTATGGACTTTGGACCATGTCAAACCATCGTCTTCTGAAAACATGATGCCCATGGAACCGGCATGGCCAAGGATGTAGATACGATTACCTGCCTGGAAAGGGCGCGCGTGTCGCAAGGGGAAGTCGGCCACATGTTGCCAAGAATGACCATCATCATCGGAGATAAAAATTTTACCCTGGCTGCCTGCCGGGTCCCCCTGTCTCATGGATTTGGCACCCGGCAGATGTTTGACGCCGGGGCCTCCCAGATCACATGTTGCGATCAATCGCCCAGTTGCGGTTTGCAATAGTGCCGGGCTATAGCAATACACCCCTCTGGGATCGGGCGATTCAAAGATAATCTGTTCATCAGCTAACATAAAAACCTCACAAATCAATGAACATGTAATCAAACCAAACAGCAATTCACTCAGCAGCGATCTGTAAATCACGGAGTTGTAATTGCCCTTCCAAAGGTTCGCCTTTTGATCTTTCGACACCGATAAACAGGTCGGATATCGGGAAATGCATCTTGCCATCCCTGGCACCGCCCCAACTGGACCTGGCTGAATCAGTTAGCTTGACTTGATGGTTTTGCCAACGTGAAGAAGTCGTCAAGCCTGTCTTGTATTGATGAGTTTGACCGGTACTGTCAGAAAACCGGAGAAGGATCGTACAATCAGTTGTCACTTTGTATTGCAGTCGGATCACAGGTGTTTGCTCTGTGATCACTTGTTTGAGATTGGCACCGACATACCCTCTTGACGAATCACTGGGTAAGTTAAAATCGAGAATACCCACGGATTGCTCATTGATTTTTTCCATACGCCATTTCGCATCAATGTCTTTGGGCGTATGAAACTGCCATGCTTGCGCCGTTGCAAAATGGTCTGTATGATTCTGTGGCTTGGCGACTGCGGGTTCACCGATTTGAAGGATCAAAAAAGTCGGATGATCCAGCAACATCAGCTTTTCGATCTTGACCAGTTGGCCAACTTGTTCAAATGAGACCTTGGACTGCTCGCCTGTGAGCATATCCATTGCGTTGATGTCGGTGACAAGTCGATCGGAAGTGATGAGCACATCCGCAGCGCGCGATTGCAGATCGCCGTCAGCGCGCTCGGTGGACCAGATGGCCACGGCTCTTTGTTTTTCGTTTGCGAAGGTGTATGCACGCGCTTCGCCACTGGATGCCAACGTTGCTCCGTCCCAAACCACCGGCCAGGTATCCGGACGGCCGACGTTGAAATAGATTTTAACATCGCCCCATGGCTCATCGGTCCAGTTCAGCATCGTCCTGGCAATATTCTGAATCGCAAAGTAAGACGGCTTAAGCGAACCATCGCGACGCATCAGACCAAAGTGATCCTGAACCTGATGGGGGTGATCACCCTTGTTGTAAAAGTTGTACCAACTGGCAAAACGAATGCCCATCCCCAGGCATTCCATGAACCGGCGCTGTGCGTATTTAGCCTGGGCCGACTCGGTAAAACCAGCATATTTTGCTTTGGGTTTGTCAGCAGGAATGTAGGTTGTATAGCCCTGTTCAGTAAGCCATAGTTCCTTGGGACCATTGGACTGAGCAGACAGTTTCATCATGTCTTTCATGACCGAAGCAAACGTTCCCTGACCGTCGCCCACCGTGATGCCGTCACGTTCAAGAAAGCTTGGTTGACTGCCCCACGCCAGCAACTCCGGGACCATGCGATGGGAATAGGGATGCAAGACAAGCCCATCAACCAAGGGCGAAACGCCAACCTTCAGTAATCGCGCGTTGACCGGCGGGGAGCATCCCAAAGCAATGATCTTGTATTGGTTGGGCGCTGCTTCATGGATCGCCTGGGCCATCGCGTTCATGGTTTGGCTGTATTTGATCACCCATGGGTCCACCGCACCGGTTTGCGGGTTCCATCCATTCCAGTGACTGTTGTCTTCAGTTGCACCGGGCATCTTGCGACGAAAATGATTAAACGGCTCGTTGATCAACTCCAGCACATCAACGTATCCCTTGAGCTGCATCGCAGCAAACCGGGCGAAATTGGCATAAGCCTGCATGTCATGCGGATCTTCATACACATCCTCATTGGCACCATGAAGCGTCAAGACGATTTTCAAATCGCGCGCCTTGGCAGCCTTGATCCATTCCCATGCGAAATCGGGAATTTCAAGTTTGCCTTTTTCCTTTTCAACGGATTTCCAAAGCAGATCATCACGAATCCAACCGACCCCCAATGCCTGGATGGCATCAAGTGTGCTGATCGGCTCCCAGGTCTTGTGACCATAGTGGGTTTGCACGCCAAGTTGATCGTGACCTGCCGCAGACAACATCTGCGGACACAACAAGCATAAAAACAAAATAACGAATACAGTGCGCATGGAACGTTGAACTCCGGTGTGTATCAAAAAAAAGATTGCAAGATCAATCTGCTGATTGAATCCCGAGGAAAATCAATCCAGCAACGCCATACACTCAGCGATCTGGCGGTCTTTGCCGATGGGTTGAGCATGCAGGTCAAGGAACAAAGTGTTTTTCGTTTCGCCTGTATGTCGAAAGCCGGTTGCATCAAGGGTGGTTCCTGAAGGTGGTATTTCATACCAATGCGTGGAAGCCGAATCCATGTCCCAGTACGGGCCTTCGAATGCTGCAATATAGTTATAGGCATCACTGATAAAGATGATCTTGGCGGTGCTGAATGTGGAACTGACGGATTCTGAACTGACGGCATAACGTCCATTGAATCCAGAAACGTCTTTTGCCGGGCCGAGATAACCACCCTCAGCGGTTTCGACAAGTTTTTCAAAATTGTTGTGGCCGTAGGACTTCCAATCGACGTGTTGATATTCAAATGAAGGACATTTGAATGGGGCAATGCCACGGGTTAACGTGCGTGCATCCTCCCAATTATCCGGCAGTCCTTTACCCAACGCGACACGCTGTAGCTGCATCTCCCAACGATCTTCCCAGTAGGTCAACCCAGAGGCTCCCATGCGTGGCGCGGTGTAATGACCTGTGGCATTTTCATAGACCGCCTCAGCGATGCCGATCTGCTTGAGATTGTTTAAGCAACTCACCCCCTGGGCCGCCTTACGGGCAGAAGCCAAGGCTGGCAAGAGGATCGCAATGAGCAACGTCACAATGCTGATCACCACAAGTAATTCGATCAAGGTGAAACCCGTGCTCAAATGCGGTCGTATTGTGAAATGATCAAGCTTCATGAATTGTCGCTTTCTGGTACATGAAAAAGTCTTTTTGGAATGATGCCTGATTGAATTACAATGACACACATGCCAAACAATAACATTGATACTGAAGTTATTCTTGCACCCCTCAAGGAACTTAGCCATATCCACGGCGGTAATTTTTATATCCATAACGGTATACCCGATCAGCCCCCTCGAGGATATTGGCTGATATTCGAATCACTGAACCACCTTCCCGGTGGAACACTCACACGCAGTTCACAAATTCATTACAGCTGGGCAATGACCCCAGGCATGCAACAACGCCCCATTCAAATGCGCACCTTGCCTTACTATTCCATGAGCTACTTCATCAAAGGTAAAGGCAGATACGTCGACCTCAACCACCCCAAAGGCTTTGCAATGTCTCCCGGCAGTCTTGTCTGCAAATTTCCAGGACATCCCCACATCTATGCACCGGATCCGGGAACACGTTGGGACGAAATCAATATCAATTTTTCAGGCGAGGTCTTCAACGGCTGGGTTGGCCCCAATCTGATGGATCCCATGCAGCCCGTAAGACGTCTTGAACCGGTGGACTATTGGCTTAAACAGTTTCACAATCTCGTCCTGCCCCTGGCCAAACCTGGACGCCCCCCATCCATCACCGATACCGGTAAGCTCACAGACCTCATCAGCCGAATGTGCAAAGCATGGCAAACGCCCTGGCAGGATCACGACATCCAGTGGCTTGAACAAGCCCAACAGCATCTGCACCAATGGCCTTTGAATCAACCATTGGACCTCGAAGCGCTTGCACGCAAGTTTAATATCACCGAGCAAACCTACCGCAAAAAATTCAAACGTCTCTGCAGCATGACACCTTCAGCCTTCAGAACGAGATACCTCATCGAACTGGCCTGCCAACGCTTAAGGAACTCCGATGTCCCACTCAAACAAATTGCCGAAGAGCTGGGCTATGGCAATGAATACTACTTCATGCGTCGCTTCAAACAGATCGCAGGAGTCACCCCGGGAAGCTATCGCCGCAAAGCAATGAGTGGCTGATATTGACTGTCAGCAATTGGCACAGAGAATGGCAACGGCCTCACGCCGACAAGCAGACTCAAATATTCGTCAAGCAAGAGCAAACGAAACATGGCACACCAAACCATTCAGACATACTACTGGACAGTCACAGATGTTTACTGTTCCATAAGCATCACAGGACGATAGGTTGTGACATCGTGAGGATTATGCGTGCCCGGTTTGAGAAAGCGCATCACTCGAAAATAGGAATAAATGCTGATATTCCAATTGGCCAAGCGAGCATAACTCACCACATTGCCAGGCTCAATGGGTACATCAGGAACGAGCAGGTGCTTCTGTCGTAATTGATTCCACGGAATAAACCATTCAACGGACCAACACTCGTCTTTATTTTTTGAATCGTTGAGTGTGCCCTGTACATGCGTCGCTACATGGTAAAGAGGCATGTTGTCTGGCGTCTTGATACTACTGACGGACTTGATGGTAGCCCCCTGCATCAGTTCTTCATAACAGACACCCGCAGGATTGACCTGCAATTCCAAGTGCGGGCAATCGTTGCTTCGATGGTTGGCAAGAAATAGTTCAAATGCATCTTCAAGCCAAATCCAATCGTTCTTCCGTGTCTTGTTGGCCTGGATATCTTCGTCTTCAATTTCCATACCAACGTACAAACCTTTGTCATCCCAAAGAAATGCGCCATGCACCAGGTTTTGGATCTGGTTCTGTTTGGGTTTGTCCGGCACGTAACCAGTCAGTGGCACGAACAAAGCTTTCTGCCAGGCCGGTTCATCGAGCTTGCCATCCAATGTCATCGCATCAGTACGATGGGCTTCAAAGACCGGATCAGAGTTTTGCCTGTTCGTTGCACAACCCGTTAACCCCATCGCAACGAGTATCAAAACGCATAATGCCAATTGTCTGGTTGGTCTGTTGGACATTGCTGATTTTCTCATCATCAAACTCAGTGTGCCGGTAAACTCAGAACAGGATGTTCGTCTTTAGACTGACGAATAATTGTTTTCGGATCGGTGGATATTTCATTGACCGTGAATGCGATCTTCGAATCCCACCATGTTTCCAGAGAGAAGCGATTACCATACGCCGGCAATTGCATGGGAAGGTGATCCACGACGGCTTTACCATCGTAAACCACGTTGAGTACTTTGTCTTTGACGCTGATTTTCAGGTTGGTCAATGTATCAGGCTTGATGGGGATTTGGCGGAACACCCAGCCGTTACCACTGAGTTGAGCCGGGCCGTTGACATACCAACCATAACCCACCCAACCCCCACCGTAGGCGATGGTCACCGGGCCAATCTGGATGCGGAAACGTTTGGAAATTTTGATATCCAGATCCGCATAGAAATCATCACCAAACGTCTGGTTGAAAGCCGCATTGGCAGGTTTCTTATTGGGTTCTGATCCAAAAATCAATCCCATTCGGCCGGGGGCAATCTCAATATCAGGTTCCCGGGTCACACCGTGGGTATCCGTATTGACCTGCCAATGCTCGGGAACATATCTGTCCACATGGAACTGGGAAATTTCTGGCATATCCATCAGATCATATTGATCCGAAAGGTATTGAACTTTGAAATACAGCGTATTGTCATGCCAGGTATCAATCTTGATGGGATTACCTTGTTCATTGAGCGTGACACGATGGTTGTTGATCAGCATGGTGTCATCGTACTGCACGGACAACAAGCCATCGTTGAGTGTCACGGCAATACGATGCACACTGTCATAACCGATATCCATGAATCGATTGGGCAAATTGTTGACCTCCTGATCTCCCTGATGAAGCATCCAACCATGATCATGACGGAGAACCAGATCACCGATATAGATACTCATGCGTTTTTGCGGGATCACATCAAAGATCAAGGTCCCATTGTCTTTGATCTGCCAGGGTTTGAAAGTTGCCATTGCGCGTGATTTAAACGGCGTTGCGCCGAGTTTCATCCAGCCGTCTTGTCCAAATGTGGAGACAGGGTAATCCACGGTGACACCATTGAGCTTACTGGATGGGACATTCCACTGTGTCGCATCCATCACCTTGACGACGTTTTTCGGTGCCTGCGTGGTTGCTGTCTTGATGGGTTGATCGACAACTTGTACGCGCCAGACATGACAACCATGCGCTTCGACTTTGCGTTGAATCAAGCGAGGTGATTGAGCCAGATTATTAGAGAGCATTTCACGGGCGACAATCTGTTTGCCAGGGAAGAGTTTTGATAAGTCCAAAGAGTATGTGTCGTCCTGCTCTCTGAGGTTACTCACCACAACCATAGCTTTATCGTCGCATAGATGGGTCGAAGACAAAGCATATTTTGCCGAGCAGGAGACATACGGATTGTCCTTGTAAAATGGGATAAATTTCGTTTTCGGTGCAGGGAAATCACCGTAGAAAAAATCCAGCGGGAAGGACTCGGATTCCATATTACGATGTGCAGCGATCTCCGTATTAAAGAGAAGACCGTAGGCTGCGAGCTTTTCTAGTGAACGGTAATTGCGCCAAATCTTAGGCCAAAAATAGGAACGCCAGCCCCAGGCTTCTCCCGTAAAACCGATGGCATACATGGGCAGTGTTGGATAGAACCCCCGGTTATATCGAGAGAGTTGTTCACCTTCCATGTAGCCATCGATAAAAGAGAGTGTGTTGATATTAATCCCCCCGCCGGTGTGTGCAACGACACAGTAAGGATCACCGGTGTCGGTGAGTAAACCGCAAAGGCGCTTGATGAAATTTCGTTGAGCTACCACACGAGATGGGGTGCTTTGTTCCCAGTCAATGGGCAACTCACGTCCACCACCATAGCGTAACGCCGGGTTGGAATCGCCCCATGCAGGTAGCAGGCCATCACTGACAAACCCACGGACGCCAGCTTCGTTGATGAGTTTTTCCCAACCCCATAATTGCAGATCACCTTCCGGCCCGCGTTTATTGGTGGCATAGGCATTGATGCCGCGGTCTTTGTAGTATCGCCAACGGGGTTGGAGTTCCAGATCGCTGCGAAATGCCTTGAAATAAGGCGCATCCTCGCGCAAGCCCTGACAGTTGTAGAGTAATCCCATTTTGCTTTCAGCTGCCAGTTCTGTTGTCCATTTTTTGAGTTCGGGGATTTGCTCAACATCAGGATAACCATGCCACTGCGACCAGCGTTCCCATTTCCATCTCACATGGGTTCTTGGGCGACGCTCCGGCATCGGCTTGGTTGGCGTCGGTTGAAGGAAGAAACGAAAGACCGTGTCTTGCTTGATTTGATTTGGGCCATCCACGAAGTTGAGAATGAGCCAATTGATATTGGATTCCTCAATCACCTCAACCTGATGCCTGGTATTGCTGGAAAAGAACACGGGCATGTCACAGTTAAACGTAAGTCCCTTATCGTAGGTTCCAACCCAAAGCAATTTGCCTTGATTGCGATAACCCGTGCCATGCAATTGACCGATGCGCTGAACCAATGGCCCGTGTTTAAGGAAAGTCGCCTGCTCGCGTTTGAGCGGAATGCGTAATTGCACTTGATCAACCTGACTGGCATCCACATCACGGAGTCGGAATTTGACTTCCATAAAGCCATCGGGCTCCATGCGCGTGTGGAACTGCACCTTGGCATCGCTGGCAACGCGAGTTGCTTTAACGGAAGCAGTAACCTGATCCATTTCAACTGAGACGGTATCGCCTGAAAAAGATTGCGTCTTGCCTGCAATAGAAAGGTTTAACGTCGGCTGTCCAGCAATCAACTCACCGCGGCCGTCCTCAAAGCTGATGGATTGCGGTAAGGCCAGATTGCCGAAACGTACTGTCTTATCCAGGAGCTTAACATCATTGCCTTTGATTTGAGGCGTAGTCCAGGGCTTGGGGAATTTTTCGCTGACATAGTCCTTACCCGCTTGTGTTCCAAACCACTCCGGTGCAGTGACCGCATCACATTCCTGGGTGGTCTTGGCAATGACTTTTCCCTTCGCGTCAATCACGCTGAATGTTGCCATGCGTTTGGGCTGACTGCCGGGCTCGATATCACAATAAACGTAAGCTCTGTGATGATCCGATTGGATTTTCTGTGCATCGTGATCCAACTCTTGGGAATGATCCAATGTCTTACGCACAGTCGGCAGGCCAGTCACTTCAAGCACTCCGGTTAATCCCGCATCGTATCCTGCATAATCCACTCGCCCAATGATCGCGCCATTTAATGGACTGTATTGAATGTGTACATCACAGGAAGGCTTGACTGTCGATTGGCTTGCAGTTGAACGGGGCTGCATCACTTGCCGTGTCACCTGATCGGTCTTTGACTGCTGGGCATCGAGAAACACCACCTGTCCCAACGGCATCGCGCGATACCCGCCAAAGCCAGGCATGTACCATGCCGTCATTCCCGGGGGGCGAAAGCGAAACACATTGGCGTACGCAACCTTGCCCTGCATCTTCTCAAGACCACAACTGGCAAATGGCACACGCATTTCAATAGACCAATGCTTGGACTTGGACTGTGAAACGGTCGCTTCAAAAAGAGCTTCTTCCAGCGGATTTTCATTGTAGGTACGCTGTGTCGAGCCAACTGCGTTAACGCTGTAGGTGTAATACCAATCGGCTTTGGCTTTAGCTCCCCCCATCGCCCCGTCGTAACCACCAACATCAATTTTATCCTGCACCGCAACCAATGGATCACGCATGCCCAAAACGAGCATCACTGCATCATCGTTATCAAAAAGCAGGTCATCCCATTGTCGCTTGTAAGCTTCGGGATACTTTCCATCGGGCTCCTCACAGATCACTGCCAGGTAAAGATATTGCTTATCATATTTCAGATACGCTGTGGAAGGTTGGTCAAAACCATCACGACGCTGTGATTGAAAATTGGTGATGATGGCAGCATCGTCCCATTCGCCTGCAGTAACATGGCCATCCAAAGTCACCTGACTTTGAGCCAACGGAATATGACAGACCGGTGGTTGGGGAGCGGCGTATGAGAAATGAGTCAGCCCTAGTGGTAAGAGCATGAGAACTGACACTAAGATATCACGTAATCGATTCATGAAATAAAACCTGATTCGTAGTAGAAAAACAATAGATAAGCGAGCAACAGACTGATTAACAATCGCCGTCAAATAGGTTGGAATGATATGTTTTAAAAAATTAATCCGCAGTAGGATCAAAGTTCTTGCGCGTCATGGCTGTGATTCGATCTCCTCCAACCGCCCCTGCATGACCATCAACAAACAGCATGTGTGCGACGTTATGTTGATCCAACCAACGATTGTCCATATCGTGATATTGATTGCGATCACGAACATAATCGTAATGGACATCACGATTGGTTAACGCGTTCTTGTGATCCATCATTAACACCATCGTGGATGCCTGGAGCACATCATCAGTTCGAAATGGAACCTGCGGCTGTTGAGGCGAAAGAAATCCCAAACGTTCGCCACTGATCATCGCGTTATACCCGTAGTTCAATGGCAAACGTGAGCCGGTCGCTTTGACACCCGGGCAAAAGTAGACGGAAAGATTCTTATTCATGTACCTGAAGATACGATCTTGCCAGCTGATTACACCCGTATTGTAATTCACACCTGTGAAGCTACCGCAAGGCCATTTTTTAGATTCATCCCCATTGGGAATGCCAAACTCCGCCTTCATCGGTGCATCGTAATACCTGTTAGCACCTGACAAATCCTTATTGCGTTCCGAACAGGTGAAATACTGCTTGTTATCCACCGTGTAGAGTTGTAATCCCACGCCCAATTGTCGCATTTGCGTCAGACATTTCATGGCATGGGCTGCCTCACGGGCCTTGCCTAACGCTGGCAATAAAATAGAAATCAACAGCGAGATGATGGAGATGACCACCAATAATTCAATCAAGGTAAAAGCTTTGTGCTTATGCATCACGTGGCACCTTTTCGTTTTGGGATGGTGATGAGACGGGTCCTGTGCTTTCTCGCAGAATCAATTGCGGTTCGATGACTTTGACCTTCACGGCATGATCCTGCGATTCGTCTTCAGACTCGGGTTCGAGTTTCAATCGTTTGACAATCACGTTCATCATGTAGTCGACGTATTGTTTGATGTCATAGGCGAAGGTCGTAATGGTTGGTTCGGTGATGATGCAGATCGAATCATTACCCATGCCGACAATCGACACATCCTCAGGTACTGACAGATTCAGCTTTTTCAGCGCCTTGATCATCTGTGCTGCGACCCAGTCGTTGTGACACAACCAGGCAGTCGGCATATTGTCATTGCACTGCGCGTAACGCTGCATAAGTATTTGAGCCAGTTCATCGACCATATGAAAGTTAAAACCCAGACAACATTGCTCTTCGAGAATCAGCCAGTTTTCGTCATAAGGCAAACGATAAAGATTCAACGCATCGCGATAAGCGGTATAGCGATTACGTACACCCGGCAATTGCGTCTCCAAAGTGATCGCACCGGCGTAACCGATTTGATGATGCCCAAGATCGTGCAGATGCCCCATCGCTTCCAATGAACCCCGATAGACATCCTGCATGCAATAGTCGATGGGAAGATTCTCCACCGCACCAAACACCTGCACATTAGGCAGTCGAGTAAGCTCCTTTTCCAACTCCTTGTATTGATACATATAACCAAGCGGACCAACCACTGTCGCCTCTACACGGTGCTCTGCCAATTGCGTCAATGCCTGCTTGACCTGATCCAATTGGCCATTGGTCAGCATGATGTTGAGGGTGTATCCCATTTCGCGAACATGCTGGCTGAGCATGTCCAAAACAGTCGAATAATGCGGATTCCTCGGGCTGGCACGCAGGCAGATGCCAATGGTTTTGGTCTTCCCCTTGGAAAGTGACCGGGCCATATGCGATGGCTGATATCCGATCTTCTGAGCGTACTCACGAATGCGGTTGGCCGTCTTCTCGGCAACATTTTTTCGGTAATTAAGCGCATTACTCACCGTCATCGGAGAAACACCTAAGTCTTTACCTATTTTATAAATAGTTGTCATTGTTCAGTATCTATAAGTTTATGTTTACCGGTAAAATTTTACCGGTCTAATATCTCAAGTCAACCAATTGAGATACAAAATTTTGATTTATTATCAAATCAAAGTGCCAACACTCAAATCAATCGAGTAGGTATTCATGACGTAAAAAAGCTGAAGATTGATTTTAAAGCTACGGTAAAACCCATACTTAACTCAATAGTTACAGGCAGTCATGTCACATAGGCATTAGCATTAATCAACTCATGAAATGTAGCAGATCACGCATCGATTCGCCCAGTTTCCAGTGCCAAATTCGGTGCCAGGAAAACCGCCCCGGTGCCAGAAATGGTGCCAAACGTCAGTCTGGGATAGGCGTTTGCTGTCAATTGCTGACAAAAGAACTGCGATTATGATCAACCCCAGAATCGCCCTAACTCTCGCCCTGTGCGCAAAATAAACAACGGCTGACATTTGCTGTCAGCCGTTGTCAAAGAGCGGGTGAACGGACTCGAACCGTCGACAATCACGTTGGCAACGGGGTGTTGTGGGTTGCAAGTATCGATTTATCAAATATTTAAGTGACGTGCGTTAAACAGTGCCGGATTCGGTGACATGGGGACAATTTAACATAAATTGCGTCTTCATAAGGTGTTGCGAATATTATCACTCGGTGCCGATTCTGCCTGGTTCTATCCCTTGACCACGACGTTGGGCCGTGTGGCGTTTGGGCGTGTTGGGTGGCCACGGTTACCACTATGACAATCAAACGCCGTGTTGCCAAACCTCGTAACAATTCGCAGTACCGCTACACTGCAATCAATTTGACGCAAAGTATTGGCCCTGGGAATATCAAAATACAATTGGCACATTTTTGAGTGCGTCATCATATTTGTTCATACGCTTCTGCAATGCATCGACCAATGACTCAATGATCTGTTCATCGCCTGCTTTGCCATAGAGATCTTGGGTTTCCCATGGATCGTTTTGAAGATCAAATAGTTGTACCTTGTCCGTGCCCGGATATTGCGTGCCTGACTGCTGTTCCTGTTTGTAATAGCGAATGAGTTTGTAACGAATGTCTCGAACACTTCGCTGCAAATCGAGGTACAGGCTAAACACGTGTGAATGTGGCGAGTCATGGCCAGCCATCACAGGCACCAGATCACGGGCGGTCACCGTGTCGGGTATGTCGATCCCCAAAAGATTGATCAAGGTTGGATACAAGTCCGGCGTCTGCGTGATCTGTTGCAAGGACACACCCCTTGGCACACCCGGCCCCCGGAGTATCAGCGGCACCCGCACCGAGTGTTCATACATATTCTGCTTGCCCATTAAGCCATGCTGACCGACAGCCAGTCCGTGGTCAGCGGTGTAGACGACAATGGTGTTCTCCAGTTCACCGCGTTTTTCCAGTGCATCAAGTATCAGCCCCATGTGATGGTCCTGATGACTGATGATCGCGTAGTAATCTGAGATGTGCTGCTTGATTTGTGCTTCATCCCGTGGAAAGTCGGCAAGCGCTTCATCACGGATCGTGAGATGGCCCTGGTCAAAAGGATGCTGTTGTTGATAATTCTCAGGCAGCGGTATCTTGTCAGCAGGATACATGTCTTGATAAGCCTTGGGGGCTTGGCGTGGATCATGAGGTGAAGTAAAAGCCACGTTCAAGTAGAACGGTTTGATGCCATCATAGTGATTCAAAAAATCCAATGCAGCATCCGTGAACCGCTCGGTGGAATGCTTGTCTTTGATGTGCTCCTGGCTTTTGTCGTACTGGCAATGAGGGTCATAGTCATAGGTAGGCACAGCATAGTGATCGCTCATACCGCCGAAGAAAATTTCAGCCCCGTCAGCAAACGAACGATTGCACGAGGCGTGATCGTTGTGCCATTTGCCGATCATGTATGTGTGATAGCCAGCCTTGCCCAACGCCTGTCCTAAGGTCACACGGTCAGGATCAATGGTGCGAACATCCGGCGGTTTGTGATCTCGATAGTCTTTGTGAAGGGAAGCTTCATAGACACACGTGCCGGTATGCAGAGCAGCACGGGTGGGAATGCAAACGGCTGCACTGTAACCACCCGTATGCCAATTCTGTGTAAACGTCACCCCCTCGCGGATCAGTCGGTCCATGTTGGGTGTCTTAACTGTCATGTCGCCATGTGCAGCAATCGCATCAAAACGATGGTCATCTGCCATCATCACTAAAACATTCGGACGTTTCATATCAAAGTATACCTGTCAAAGCATCATTCAAAATCAGCAAACAAATTGCCTTACAGACAACTACACAGCTATAGCAGATTGCATCATTACTTGCCGCTTTGCAATACCCGCTCAATTGCCCCGCAGGAATCGGCTAACGCCACTTCCCGCGGCTTTATCGTGAATATAAAAAGCCGCTGGAAGCCGAAGGATTCGGGCGGGTGCCTTGTTGCGGCAAGTAATAACACAAACGCCTCTAAGCCTATTGACGTAGCAGAAACATAGAACCCAGGTTGAGAACCCATCGAACAACAAAGCAAACTTTTCACAACGGATGCGAGGTCGTTTATCGTATTGCAACCAGGCGATGCAATCCCAGGAACGCATGGCTTTATTGCGTGGAATCATTGGCATTTGGTGATGACAACATATTGACCATTGGGCGTAGCAGTCAACTGATTTTGCTGACCATTTGAAAGTGTGATGGTAATGGGAACAGACGCCTGACCGCGTGTGATCAATCGAATGAGTGCGCGATCTTGAAGTTCCAAACCGGACCAGATCACGCCGTCGTATTCCGGTTCAGGCCACTCGAAATTCATCGGCTGGCCATTTTCCAGAAAGTCACGATAGGTCAGCGTTTCTTCCATAATCGCACGCGTGTCTTCGATACATTGGAAATTTTTCAGCGCACTTTTATTGCTACTGGGGTCCGGATCCGTACTGGTATGAAAGACGTACATGCCATCATTACCGCGCAGCCACATGTGACGCATCATCTCACGATAGGATGGGCGTGACATGCCAAGGGGAAAGTCATCACTCGTATCGACGAATGGACCGATGTAGGAAATGATGGGACAGTTGATGGGTGTGTTACGGGCGGTGGAGCTGAAAGTGCGCAGCGTCATATGATAAAAAATTTCATCGACGCGTTGCTGCGTCGCTTCCTGGGGTTCGATATAACGCGAAAGGTGTCTGCCATAGGCATAGACATTGGGCATGCTCACCACCCCATCAGCCAGTTGGCGGACAGCATGTGTATTGCCCAACACATCAAAAGCAGGGGTTTGATAACCTGAGTCGACAAAGCAGTAATTGCCCCAGAGAGCATTTGGCGCTAGCGTGGCGAGCGTTTGCAGGTAGATTTGATTAAATATCTCAGCTCTTAAGTCTGAGGTGTATTGTTTGAATATCTCAAAACTGTTTGCAGCATCGGGATTCAACAATTTTGCCCTGTTTTCCGGGACTTTGTTAAAAGCATAAAAGGTGCCGTTCCAGGGTAAAGGCTGGGTTTCATGGTCAGACCAGAGACCGGCGATGGGCAATCCAAGTTGAGTAAACGCTTGGATATTTTCACGGAGATTACCAACAGCCAGGCTGGTATCAAATCGATCGACCACCGGGAAGGACTTATCTTGCCAAGTGACCCAATTATTCTGATCGGGCCACAGACCTTCAACCGCAAACGGGATATGCGGGATGAGCAAATGCAATGGCAGTCCGGCATTGACGATCGCCTCAGCCAAGCGTAAATGTTTTGCCTCAGGTAAGCCGGCACGTTGATCAGCATGCTTGTGAATGATCTGAACGTTGAGTAACACACCCCGTGATGCCAGCGCATTGATCACGTCAACCATCTCATCCATCGACGCCGTCGCCGGATCAAACGGCAGATCCGGTTGACGCCAAAGCATGATCATCTGCCTGTCGGTCATATCCACAGTCATCGGTTGGACATGTTCCAGAAAATGCTCAACGTCAAAAGGAATCTGGTCTTCTGCATAGACGCTATTTAATGATGTTCCCAACAACAGAAGACTGCCAAGTAGCAGGCAGATTCCACATGGTAGAAGTCGAAATGGTTTAGGTAACTTTTTCATCGTGCAAAGATCCTTGGTTATTATTTACCCATGCTCAAGACGGATAACGGTCCTTTGAGACGTTGCCCGCCCACAAGGTAAATTTCCGGTTGCTGTTGATAGGTCAGTAAAACAAAATGATCGTGGGTTTGGGTCGAAAGCATCAAACCAATGGCTTGGGTTGCCGGCTGAACATGGCCGACTTGATCGGTCACCTCCACGCGCGTGATGGATGTGAAGTTGTTGGTTTCTCTGGGCGCTCGTCCAGTAAACACCGTTGCCAACCAGGCATCTTGACGGTCCTTAAAACGGAGTATGTGCAGCGGTAGTTTCCTGGGATGCCAATTGGTTTGAGAGGTTGCGTGCAACCATGTCATGCCATCGCCTATTGCACGGAAGTTGCCCTGATTGCCGCGTCCCATGGGATACTCGATGTTGACCTCTGAAATGACATCATGAAACAATTGTGGCGATTGAAGGTATTGATACCCATCGCCCTGCTCGCTTAATGCCGGGAATGCCGTTGCGTCAGCCAATCCCTTTTGCTTACCCAATGCATCGGGCGGGAGCATCCAGAGAAAATCAAAGTCGTGAGGTTTGTCCGCCTGGGCCTGATCAATGACCAACCCAATGTCATCGATGAGTAACATTGCCCGCGACCAGACGACGCCTGGCCAACCTGGACGAGTCGAAGATCGCCGCCAAAGCCCAATGGTATTGCCAGCGTCGTCGGTCTTACTGATGAGCATCTGTGCACTCAAAGATGAACCGACATGACCATCAACCAGCAAACCGTTGCCCGACGCGGAGGTATAGGAAAACTTGCTGTTTTGATACCCGTAACCAATGCGCATCGACTGGTAATTGATGGGACGTTGCCCTCGGTAAAACGCGGGTGAAAGCAGCACAATTCCGCCACGATAGACCGGACTCCCCCAATTGATTGTGGCTGCCATTTTCAAATTCTGTTCTGTGTCAGTTTGTCGGAAAACCGTATAGCCGGCATGTTCAAGTGTGGAGATGCGGGGTAAAACTTGCCCTGCGACTGTTTGCTCCAATGGATGTTTCAGCCCCTCCCACGTGTCTGTGAAGTCCTGGGCAATTTCAATAAACTGCGGCTCAGGCCAATGATGTGCAGCACTCAGATAAACGGCTGGTGACTTGCGCACACGACCGTCCAATGCCCGGGCAATCGGAGCTTCAAACAAACGCTTAAAAGTCGGTGTGTATGCGGGGACCCCCAACTGATCCAGGCGGTCAGCAAAATGCGTCATGGGTTTAAGCGACGCAAAGTGATATGCCTGATCGCGTTCGACGGAATAGCCATCTGCATCAAAATCATCTGCCCATTGCTGCTTGATTCCCGCGGGGCCGTCCCATGCTTCGGCAGCAAGGTCATAACGCTTGGCAAGCAAAGCCGCCCCACCGTAGCTGGCGTTGACTTCGGCTTGCTGGTTGGAAGCCACGCGGTGAATGCGGATCACCTTGGCAGCCTCTGCCATGAGATTCTCTCGAATCAAAGTTTCCTGCTCAGCCGTCAATACGCCCGAACCCAACACCATATCTGCCGCATCCACCAACGGCTCAAACCACCAGGACTCCTGGAGCATCGCCCAACCAATTTTGGCCTGAAATGCTGTACTTCTAGGGTTAAAGCAGGGATAGTCGGGGTAGCGACTGGCATACTCAAGGAGTATCTTGCCTGCCTGTTTGTAATACTCAGACTCGCCGGTTAAGTAACCGACTTTGGCTAACTTCAAAGCACCTTCTGACAAATAGCGATGATGCATATAAGCTTCGGCTTTGATGACCTTTTCGGGAAATTCATTGATGGCCACATAGGCTTTCCGCCCTTCGGACCAGACTTTGCCAATCCCGTGATAACGCAGCGGCTTGTTGGTTTTCCGATCATAAAATGAATTGGGATTGCCATGCAGAATGTCCGGGGGTGTGGTGTCGATGGTCAATAAAATTTGAGCTTGCTCCATCAACTTTTTCCCACGTCGGGATTGAAGGTATGCTTCAACGCGCTTGGGATCAGCCTCGGGTAAAAACCACGGATGAGGCTTGGCTTTGGGCGGAACGACACCAAACAGGTACTCGGGCACGTAACCCACCGTCGGCTGTAACAGTCTCTTGCCTGTGGAAGCATCCACTACCCATACCCCCACCGATTCGGCATACAAAGGAGACAGGCCATCAAGTTGCTGCCTGGGACACTGTATGGTCACCGTCACCAACTGTTCACCGTTTGCAGCCAGTTCAATATGCTGCGGATGAACAACAGCTTGAAAGTGTTGGAGCTGTTGGGAATCCAATTGCATGTCAAGCGATTGCGGTTTTGAAAGCTTGTTATGCAGCAACAGGCGATGTGTAATCTTCAAACCATTGGCCGAGATTTCTGATTGATAACGTGGCTTGGCATCGGTCAATTTCAGACCCGAAGTTGAGAACTGGACCGGTCCCAATGCCATCTTTAAATGGGGGGATGCTTCGGTGACACCTTTGGGACTGAGCTTGGCAGTCAACTGGACGCGGACTTTCTCGTAGGTTCGCTCAAAGCGGTAAATATCGTCATCCATTGCCATGTTCAACTGCACGCGATGTTGTTTGCCATCGGCATGGCGGATACCGAGTTTTTCCAGGTAATAGCGCCGGTGATCCGTGGAAGCGGGATAGCCAAAAACTTCCAGGACGAGGGAGGATTCACTGCCGAGAAGAGTCACATCAAACGATACGACATCAGCGTTGATGGCTTTGAGTTGATCGCGATCAAACTCAGCAGCAACTTTGTACGCACCCGCCGGTTTTTCGACATCAAGCAGCTGCGATGCTTCTGGGTGAGCCGATTGGGGTTGGATGATGTGATTGGGTTGCTCGACCCCCTGCCAGTTTGCCTGCAACGTTGGCTGAGCATGAAGATTGACTGCGAACATGCCACTTAAGACAAGTATTGTTAATGTGAGCATGATGGGTTTGGGCAAGCACATGATGGTTTAAACACTCCAAAACAAGTGTGCGTACTGGCAATGATAGTTTGGAAAAATAGACTTGGATCAGTGATAGAAGCCGCGGTTGTTATGCCACCATTCTGACGGATCAGGTCCGCCCAGATCAGCGCCTGAATTGTTACTCACCGATCCGACATGCCAATCCAGGTACATGACATTGGCTGAGCCCAGATGACGCAGTCCCATCAAGTAAGTCGTGCTGAAGTAACGTCTTCTGACTTCGATTGAATCATCTGCAACAGAACCAAGCAACGAAGGACGCGGATAGTCCGAATACCGATGGCCTGACTTGACCGGATCAGATTCTGTCGTATTAAAAACATAGCCGTTTACTGCATTGGATGTGGGGAATTGGGCATAGGCTGCATATTCACTGTCCAGCGGTCGCTTATCTTCAGGACAGACAAACATGGTGGTATAACCAGGATCGAAGGTGTTAGGCCCTGAATAAGCAGAGATCACATGCCACCATGAATGACGAGTGGTCGAAAAGCGTGGATCAAGTCGATTGTTGTAGCGATTACCGGGTAGTTGGTCGTTAACATCCATGATGAATTGCGACAGTGATATGCCATGGTTATGCAGCATGGTTGCGCATTTGATTTTACGCGCAGAGGCCCGCGCACTTGAAAGAGCTGGAAGCAAAATGGCAATCAACAAGGAGATAATCGAAATCACCACAAGCAATTCAATCAACGTAAAACCGTCAGACAATCGCGTCCGCTGGGCATGTCTTGGGAATTCGGGGAGATTTTGAAGCGTGAGAACAGTATCATCAATGCTGGCAATCATAAACATGCCTCCATGACATGTAGTAAAACGAACCGTGCGACACAATCAACCTGTATAGATAGGTTACAGATAATACTATGACTCCCAAGCCAACCAGTCAAGCTTCAAATGCAGTTTCGCGTCAGAAAAAGATCAACCGCGCCAAAGGCAAGCCGGTTTATCAGCAGATTCAGGACTTTATTCTCAGCAATATTCATAACGGGACATGGCAACCCGGACAACCAATCGAAAGCGCCCCCAAACTTTCCAAGCAACTGGGCGTGAGTTATTCAACCGTCTGTCGTGCAATAGATGCTTTGGTGAGTAAAGGATTGCTGACCACCCGTTTTGGTGCCGGAACGTATGTCGCCGAATCCGCTTTGGAATACAGTGTCTTATGGATCAACGGACTGGCACTAAACGGCGGGGATATCAGCCCTTACTTCCTGAATAGTTTTGATATCGGTACCAATATCCTCAATGAAAACAACATCGAAATCGATTCGATCTGGATTGGACTGGGTGAAAACCCCTTAAAGCGACCCAAAATAGCACGTGGTGAAGTCTTGACAAGATATAACGGTATCATTCTCCACGCCTGTCATATCAAGCACCCCGTTCGCAAAGTGCTGGAAAAATACGATATCCAATTTCTGGACTTGTTTCATGGCAATGATAATCCGGTTATCGCGCCTGTGATGGAGATCTCTAAAAATTTGATTGATCAATGGAATCAACAAGGCAAACGCAGTACCGTGATCATGCGCCAGCATCACCAATTTATGACTTTGGATCATCCTGAGAAAATCATCACCGGAGATCGTGGCGGTCAATCGCAAAATGAACGAGACGGATTTCATGCGGCCATGAAACGACTTGCAGCAGGAACGGCGCCGGATTGCTGGCTGGTCTTGGACGACATCGTGGCAAGAGGTGTCACCCGGGCAATCCTGCTATATCACAGTCAAAATCGTGACACGAATAAAAGCTTTCCCAATGTCACAATCCTCAGTAGCGATGGACAGGCTTACTGGCACGGAATCCCGACGGATTACATTCTGATTCGAACCAAGCCGATTTTTGAAATGTCAATTTTACCCTTCGTCGATAAGATCAAAGGCAAAGAACCACGCCGAATCAAACCTGGGAAATTGGCTCGATATGTCAAATCTGATGACCCGGAACTGGAATACTTGAACCCGATTGGCAGCCATGGGTGATGTTCTTCCTGCAATCGCTGCTGAACCAGAAACAACGCCTGGAGAAGAAGGTTGAGCAGGAACGGATGTCATGGCCAAGCTGCCTGAACTTTTGGTGCAGATTCTGGCATGGATCAAGGATCATGGCAGTGCCTCGGTCAGTGAGTTGTCCAAGGCTACGGGCGGCAACCGGAACACGATCAAGGATCATTTGCGTCGCCTGGTTGAGGATGGCCAACTGACAAAGCACGGTGCTGGACGGGGAACGTGGTACGCCCAACGTATCCAGTAAAAATGGCATCTCACTCCCCCGTACTGTTACAACACTGAAAAACAGATAACCGCGCCAGCCAGATCCAACAGTAATTTACAAGTGGAAAAAAAGCAGACTCTTCTATAAAATACTGTTCAATATTGAATAACGAAAGTGCTCTGACATGAAAATCACAGAAATTGAAATCAGCAATTTCAAATCGCTAGTCGATTTCAATCTCAAACTGTCAAAGTTTAATTGCTTGATCGGGTTGAATGGTTCAGGCAAATCAACAGTACTTCAATGCATTGACTTTCTTTCCCAACTTGTCATTGGAGATATTGGCAATTGGCTCAAGCAACGAAATTGGAAGCCTACCGATTTAAAAACGAAAATTCCTTCGAATCTCGCATCAAAGCAAGTATTTACGTTTAAAATTTCCTTTAAAACAAACGAAACTGATAAATCAGAATATTGGACAGGAACATACAATCTCTCCAAAAAATATTGCACGTCAGAAGAAATTCACGTATCTAATTATTCCTTAAAAACTGACAAAAGCCTCGTATCTATAACAGATACAAAAACAGGCAGCAAAGAATCATATCAGATTAATACGGTCTATGAAGGATCCATTTTAAGCTCATTGAAAGAAGAACTCCTTCCTGACCCTATTCTTAAATTCAAAAAATATATTCTCTGCATTAAGTCTCTAGAATTGCTCTCTCCGGAGTACCTTAGAATGCGTACTCGAGATGCAACAAAAAGCCTGATGCTTGGCGGCCAAAATTTATCCTCTTTTTTACACAGTATGTCTCCGTATAACAGGCAGAAACTAATTGATAAACTAAAGAAAGCATATCCAAGATTAAAAGAAATCGTCGCTAAAGCTCTGAGATTTGGATGGAAGAAAATTGAAATATCTGAAGTTTACCCTGATTATGCGACGAATAATGAACACACAATCACAACTGAAGCTCGGCATATTAACGACGGTATGCTTCGCTTGATAGCTATTTTATCAGAATTAACAACATCTGACAGTTTTGTTCTTTTTGATGAAATCGAAAATGGATTCAACCCGGAATTAATCGAGTTTTTAATTGATACTTTAACATCCTCATCCCAACAGATAATTGTAACAACACACAGTCCCATGATACTAAACTATCTCGAAGATAACATCGCGGAATCTGGCGTAAATTATCTCTACAAGACAACCATAGGTCACACAAAATCTATTCCCTTCTTTACAATCCCCTCACTTGCAGAAAAACTCCATTTTATGGGGCCCGGCGAAGCCTTTGCAGATACTAATCTTACTAATCTCGCAGATGAAATTAAACAGTTAAATGCTCAGGAGCAGTAAGAATGCATTTTTTAATCAGCGGCGAAGGTCCTACAGACATTGGCCATGGACCTGATAATATTAAAATTTGTAACATCAGCGAATTCAATATTGGCCCAATGACTCTAATTATTGACAGGATAGTTGCAAGCATGCAAGGGCATTCAATAATCGATGAATCTGCATGCAGCTTTGTCACCAAAAAACATCTCATTGAAAGAACACCGAAGGGATTTAGATTTCCAGGGAAAAAACAAGCTAAAGAAACACTTTATTACGAACGTAATGCAAGAACACTTGCAATTATCGCGAAAGAATTACAAAGTCAAAAAAATAAAACTGTAGTAGCCATTCTCTTTCGTGATTCTGATGGTACAGCATCATCAGGCAGAGGTCTTTGGAACGACAAACTCCAGTCAGTTTACCGTGGTTTTACCAAAGAAAACTTCTGTAAAGGCGTACCAATGATCCCCAAGCCTAAATCTGAAGCTTGGCTTATTTGTGGATTAAAGTCTACGCCATACCATAACTGCATTGCACTTGAGTCCCGCTCAGGCAATGACAAATCGCCAAATTCTCTAAAAAAAGAACTTCAGTCTTTATTCGAAGAAAATGTGACTTCTCAATTTCTAAATGAAAAAGTCAGAACTGCTATTAATATCAACAAGCTTGACATGCCAAGCTTTAACGAGTTCAAGAATAGGCTTACTGAAGCCATAGATTAACTTTCATATCAAACAATATTTATATACGTAAATGCACAAAATCACTCAATTAAAATAATTATCGCAAATTTCATTTTCGAACACCAATTTGCTTTATATAACTACCTAGACCAATAATGGAAAATTACACATTCAAGTCTCTTTCTGATGCAGATTTTGAAAACCTCACTTGCGATCTTATGCAAAGTGAACTTAGTATAAGGCTGCAAAGCTTCACAAAAGGCCGAGACAGCGGAATAGATCATCTACACGGAAGTCATATACATGACTCTACAATCATTCAATGCAAACACTATTGCAACTCGAAATTTTCTAATTTAAAATCAAAAATAACACATGAAGAACTATCTAAAATACAAAAAATAAGCCCAAGTCGCTACATACTGGTAACATCACTACCATTAACACCTTTAAACAAAGAAGAATTGTTTCACATACTACATCCATATTGCTTGGGCATTAATGATATTTATGGCGCTGACGACATAAACAATTTATTAAGAAAGCACTCAGACATTGAATCTGCACATTACAAATTATGGCTTACAAGTACCGGCGTATTAACAAAAATACTTCACAAAGGCATGGCTGTTTGGAATTCAATGAACAAAAATGACATCGAACATAAAATGTCACTTTTCGTTCAAACACCTGCATTTCAAAAAGCACTTGCAATTATCAATAATCACAACTACTGTGTATTATCAGGCATTCCCGGCATAGGAAAAACCACTCTGGCCCAAGTTTTAGTAACTAAATTATTTGATAGTGGCTACAACCTGATAACAGTGCGCGACAACATTTACGAGGCTCTAGACCTACTAGACTTGACAAAAAAGAACGTTATTTATTACGACGACTTTCTAGGGCAATCAAGTATCCATGAACGCTTAGGAAAGAATGAAGACAAGGGTATAATCCGTCTAATCACCGAGGCAAAGAACAGCACAAATTTAAAATTAATATTAACTACTCGTGAATACATACTCGAAGATGCCAAGCGTATATATGAACCGCTAAACAATAATGATTTAGATATAGCAAAGTGCATCATATCTGTTCAGGATTACACTCGCGGAATTAAGGCCAGAATATTTTACAACCATCTATTTTTCTCAAAACTTGACTCCGCATACATTCGCGCAATAATTCAAGATCAAAACTACAAAAAAATTATTGATCACGCCTGCTATAACCCAAGAATAATTGAATGGATGACACTAGGCAATGGTGCCAGTGGCATAACGCCTAGCAAATATGCCTCGGAATTTATAGAGGTTCTCAACAACCCAACACAGGTTTGGGAGCATGCATTTGAGAACCAAATTAGCAGTGACGCAAGAATTGTTTTATATTGCCTTGGAACTGTAAACGAATGGATTGGTGATGACGAAATTTTTGAGATGTGGAGTAACTACAAATTCTCATCGAATAATAAACCCACTCTCAACGAGCAAAAAAAGCAATTTAAAGACTCGCTCAGAATGCTTGACGGGTCTTTTATTCGTTCAAAAAAGGACATAGAAAAAAAGATATCTTTTTCATTCTATGACCCATCAATCAAGGATTATGTACGACGCAAAATTGTATCAGATCCAAGCATTATATTCGAGCTGATCCAGACGGCTTGTTATTTTGAGCAAATATCTTGCTTAATTCATTTATCACCCTGCAATGGGCAGATGGAAAAGAAAATAACCAACATCATTCCCTGCAATCAAGACTTATACAATGCCATTCCAAGAACATTCCAGAAGCATCCTCCAACTTATATTTCCATAAATTACTATGGAAGCAATAACCCGAAATGGATTTCGACGGTATTTAATCTTGGAAACAGACTGAGCGACATTGGCACATGGTCTGTTTTTTATAACTCAAACGATCTTCTTCAATTAGCTTGTAATTTGGCACGCAGCATAATTGATTGTGGAGAAATAGAGAAAATATCCTCCGTGGAGGTTACCGACTTCTTAACTATCCTAATTGGCAAGGCAAGCGAAAATCCCTTGATTCCAAGCATCCTAAACTCAATCATATATACGCTTTCATCCTTCATGAAAAACTCATATGAATGCAAAGAATGGATTGAGTGGTCCAGATTTTTAAATGACAACTCCAATTATTTCACCAGAGAGTTTCTAGATGATTGGAAAGAACATTTTACAATATTTTGTTCTGACGAACTTAATGTCATCATGGAGAATGCGCATAACTCAAGCCATGCTGAAGACTGGTTTGATCAACTAAACGAATTAGCTGGTATTTGGCGTTACCCTATTAACGATCTACACAATGATTTTGACGACTGGCTCGAAGAAAAAAAGTCTAACGAAGAAGAACCTGATTATGATGGCGAAAGAGATTGGTTTTATCCTGATGATACAGACCATATGACTGGAAGAGACAATGAAATTGAAAGTCTATTCGATTCGCTTGGTGAAGACAAATAAAATAGTGTTCATTTTTGACACAGTCAGCACAATGAACAATATCACAATATCACAATATCACAAGACAAAATTTTGTGGGCAAACGGATTTGTCTATTGTTTCTTGATCAACTTTCATAACTGACGTATCACAAAACTTGTGTGGGCGCCTTCGGTCTGAACGAGTGGGTTGAGCGGTAATACACGTTTTCACAATTTAGTGGAAGTGCCAAATCCTACAGAACCCCGAATAACTAAACTCCAGAAAGTTCAACATTAAAAAGGTGCACTGCTCACTGTGGCCTGATCGCCTCTGGTCAGCTGTTGTCGAATATCACTATTTTGACGGATTATTTGTGTTTGCTGTTCCACCGTTTTGCAAAGAGTCGATTGTGATAATCAAGATACTTCTGATCGATCCGATGCTTTAAATGGAGATGTTTAAGACCGGCCAACGTCAACTGGATAGCCTTGAGGTCAAGCAAAGCATGGCAATTGGAGCATACACAAAGCATATTCTTGATCGAATCAGGACCATTATTGCCCAATCCTTGAATGTGATGAGCTTCGGCGTAAGGCTGACCAGATGGAAGTATAATTTGCTCGCCACATACTTGGCATCGACCGTTGTACATCGCTTTAATCAGCCGGACCAGCTTTGGATCACGCTTATATTCGGATATTTCTCGAGAACGTCGAACAGACGATTCGTGATCGTCGATTGTTCCAGCATCGTAGCCAGCATCATGTCCGATCAGACGAAAACGAGACTGCTCGATTTCGTCGAAAATTGCATTGCCAGTGAATTTTTCGAAGCCAGGGCAATAACGATAGAGAGTTTGCCGAAGAGTAGTGTCGTAATTGTGATCATCCTTATATGGTTCATACGAGTCATTCCGAGCAACTGCGATATGCTGTCGTAATTGTTCCCAAGTCGCCGTTCCATTAAGCGCGTGAAACGCGCGAATCAGTTCGTCATGCGACAGAGAATCTGCCATATCTATCTACCCTTTCCACTCAGTTGACTAGTCGTGGGATTATGACGAAAGGTGAATTTCATATTATAGCCGGAAGTATTACAAGCTTAATTTGTCGTTGCTAGCATTCGCCGTATCGGGCAACCGCAGAGAATAAGATGGTCGGATGTGAATCAGTCAATCCGGTCCCAACGGTCTTTGGTTTGATTCGTAACATCTGTACCACTGACATTCTTGAGGGTTAAGCTCCCATTTTGATGTAGATGAATCGTTATTTGCATTGTGGTACCTTTTTCAGCCCAGTTGATCACATCTTCATTATCGCGATAGTCATCAAATATAGCCTTAGGAATCACTGCGGTAACGAATCTCTCGTCATTGGTATCACGCATAACGAGTACCAAATAGTAGTCTTGCCCCGCAGCGTTTAGGTACGCATTCTCACCAAGTGAAAATGTGTACTTCTCTGTGGTTGACGAACCTCCCGAACCTGGAAATGCAGTTTTCACTTGAATGCGGTAAAGTTTTTGGGGATTGTTAGGCTTAAAAGCGATGACATCTATACCTTCGTCTACAACTGCACGCGAGACATTAAATCCACGAGCGAGCAATTCAGCCATGACATAATGCTCACCCGCGCCACCAACGTAAAACCTTGTGGGTTTGTCAAGATTAGCTTTCGCCGATGCTTTCTTGGGGGTTACCTTCCTCTTGGTCAGCTTTTTCCGAGTCATCATTCGTGGACCTTTACTGCCTAATGCTTCTGCTCTGTTGTCAAAGAGGAACTGTCAACGATAATTTCTCCAGATCGTACCAACGCATCAAAAATTTCAAGACTAAATGTTTGGGCCGATGTTGGAAAATCAGTGATATAAAAACCAATTGTCCGAAGCTTGGCTCGGATAACTTTCTGTTTCTCGCGAGGTACTCTTACTTTTTCACGGAGTAACGTACGAATTTGGGATGCCTCATTACCCGAGAATGATCTCCTGCCTTTCATCTTTTCCCCCTAAAGTTTCCGCTCAGTTGCCCAGTCGCGGGATCTTGGCGAGCGGTTAAGGACAAGACCCCGGAACGATTTATAAAGTCGAATGTGCAGCTGCAGACTCAGACACGTCTGGCAACTGCAACGGACAGTTAGCCACCGACCGTCAATCCAGAACGCCGAATATAATCGTCCAAAGTACCTTGGTCATCAACCGCTCGTGCGAGAAGATAGCTGCCTCGTGGAATTTCAGTTGTCTGATGCTCAGGTAGAGGGAGTTCTGCACGATCACCATCAACAGAGACCAGCATAAATTCATCGATGAATGAAGAACCGTAATAGATGTCGTAGTGAACGCGATAAGCACTTGGATCAGGATGACTGTTGGCCCATTGTTCACGGAATTCACGCATCGGTTCATCGGCCGAATTGCGTTTAATGATACGAAGCTTGACATCGGAACGGAGAAGGTGCGATCTTTTGGAGTCGTTGTAAATCCATTGGCCTGCTTCGTTACTGCGTACCATATCCATAACTTCGTCGTATGTCATGTATGTCTCCAGGTAGCCAGCTTCTGGCTAAGTTGCGCAAAGACGGGAAAACATCCCCCCAGATATCACTATCATTTTCCACCCAAGCTACTGCTTGTCAATGTTTTTAATATGCCAAGCTAAGAATAAGCCTACCCATAACCCACATTGACTGCGATATACCCTGCTTCCCTGCTAATCCCAGTGATGATGAAACCCCATCCGCGCATAAAAAAGGCCCGGCCTTTCAGAAGAAAAGTGCCGAGCCATTCCGGGGGCTGTGTTATGGCATCCAATGTATCCGTCCTACCTGCCCATGTAAAGCCCCAATATCCCTCATCCCTAAAGAGCAAAATCCGGCAACGCATTGACCGCACCATTGACATCGAGCAAGGCGGGATCGGTGTAGAAGTTGGTGGTCAGTTCGATCCGACTATGCCGCATGGCAGCTTGCGCGACGCGGGGATGAACACCGGCCACGGCCAGGTGGGTGCCAAAGGTTGTGCGCAAAGCATGGATGTCGATGACGCGGCCACGCGCGTCGGTTTTAGAGATTCCAGCGGCTTGGCAGTCGGCGTCGAAGACACGAATGCCCGGCGGGTTGTCGAAGAGCAGCGCCTTGTATCCCTGTTTGCTGCGATGTTCCAGATGTTGCCTGATCTTTTCAACCACGTCGGCACGCAATGGCAACCGGCTCTCCTTACCGCTCTTGGATTGGTTTGCGTAGAGTTCAAAGTACGGCGCGGGCTTGGCATCAAGGAACAATTGGCCAAGTGTCAGGCTTCGCAGTTCCTTGTGGCGCAAGCCAGTCGACACCGCCATCAGATAAAACAGTGCGCGTTCCCGGCCTAGACGTTCGAGTTTGTTGATGTGGGGTTTCTTGAGTTTGGATAAGCCGCGCTCGTAGCAGGGGTCCAGATTCTGCGGTGTAATGGTTTCGTATTTCCAGGTTTGGCGGCCTTTGCGTTTGGACTTGGGGATTTCAATCTTGCCACGGCCCCATTCGGCAATCGGACGCAGTGCCGCAGCGCGGAGCAGGCTGCCGACTTCCTCAATCGTCAATGCTCTGCGGATGTGGCGACGGTCACTGGCACGATCCGCTTTCTGCACCATGCTCAGCGGGTTGGCGACGATGCGTTGTTCACGCACAAGCCAGTTGCAGAAGGCATGCATCGAGATGACATACTCGTTGCGCGTGGCAGCGGCCATGTCTTTGTCTTCAGCTTTGCTGAGCCAACGGTTCATGGCGTCGCTGGTGATATCGGCCAGCTTCTTGATCTTCAAGTCTCGAACCAGAATATTGAGTCGGCTCTTGACGTTCTTGCGATAGTTGTCCGAGACTTTGCGCCCACGCACGCGCTTGATCTTAAGATGCTCAAGGTATTTTTCGATGTGATCAGTGATGGCTGCCTTGCTGTGTTCAGCCACTTCAATTTCCTGCGGCGTGATGAAACCGGCACGGATTTTTTCCTGTTCGGCCAGGACATCGGAGAGCACGCGCTGGGCAGCCTGCTCATCGCGGCAGCCGGTGGAGATGCGTTTGTCGTTACCGGCATGATCGGTATACCTGGCATACCAGACTTCCGAAACGTACATCATGCGTTTACCGTCTTCGGCTAATGGTGCGGTTTTGAGTCTGCCGTGCTTTGTTCGCCATTGGACGGTGGGCTTGCCACGACGGGTAACGATTTCCGCACCGTCGGGCATGGGGAGCGGGTAGGTTTTCTTGTACAGGTTGGCCATGGGTACTTCGTTTGCCTTTCATGCAAGTGTCGTGTGGTGGTGACACATTGAGCCTCAACTCGGCTCAGTTTACAAGGCACATCTGCGGGATTTTATGCTTATTTTTCAGGGGTTTAGCGGGTTTTACTTCCGAGTGCGAACTGACGGACAACCGGCATTGATCCACTTATCGATCACGTTGCGATTCCAGCGAACCAGCATGCCCAATCGCACGGGCGCGGGCATGCGTTTGGTGTCGCAGAGGCGATACACATGACGTGAACTGCAATTAAGCATCGCGGCAACCTGATCCACCGTCAGCATGACAGAGGACGGCTTAGCATCAGCGTACGAATCAATAACGGTGGTTTGGGTGATCAAGAACAACTCCTTCTATATAGATACGGTGACAGATTCACAGGGATCGAAGCAACCATCGCCACCAGACGCGCGGCAGACCTGACCAACCGGCACGGTTCATCGTGGCCATGCGGGATTTGCAACTGGTGCAGGGACGCACGAGGCCCAAGGTGGTAACTTGGATGAACATGGACAGCCATGTGCCGGGTGGCAGGATGCGACGGGGCTTTGGTGCGGGAACATCAACCCACTTACCCAATGGACACTTTGATGCTGGCAAACTGGTTCGGGATTTGAGATCGGCTCCGTCGATGGCACAGTTGCATTTGCGATCCGGATGGGACACGCATGCGACAGCATGTTCGCATTGACGGCAGATGGATCGGCGCGTGTTGATGAAGTCGGTGGACATAATAGTTCCTTGGTTAAATGCCTGGTGTGGGATCACTGCATGATCCGTCGCCATTGGATTCGCCGACGATGCAGTTGTCTTCTTCGTCCATACAACTCGTTTCGTCGAGGACTTCGATTTGCAGTTGGACGCGAGCAGGATTGTCGTAGATATTCCAGATGTTGGTGCAGATGCTGTGATTGTGCAGTTCATCACTGAGGATCGATGCGCTGCGGCAACTTCCGGGTGCGGATGGGATGCAGGCGGCAAAGATGCGTCCGCAACTGTCTTCTGAATCTTCGTTGGCATAGCCATCGACGGTGACATACCAACGCGTGGTGCCATCACCATCACAGCCTGCGAGTACCATGGCATCAACATAACTGCCACAGGCTGCACCTTCGGGGACGATGCCGTATCCCTGCCAACGCGGGCCGGTGATGGTGTCGCTCTCGCAGTTGGGTTGGGGGTGACCACCAATCATGCCCGAGTGTCCGCAGCCTGGACAGTATGGCGGGTTCCATGCACCGCAACTGAATGGAATCTCGATGGTGTTACCCATGAATGCGGGATCGGTGCAGCAGCAACGCTCGTGCGTGTTGCCGTAATCGATCAATTGCCAGGTGATGCGGATGCGGGATTGGTTGGTGAAGCAGCACGGGCCACATGCACAGGCATTGGCTGGCACTGGTTCCTGGCCACAGCATTTGCCGCAGATCATGAAGAGGCCATCTTCGGTTAAGCCCAACTCACCTGAGCCGGATTTAAGTGGGTCAAGATCAAACTCGCCGTTACTCCCCATCGTCACAAACCTCCACGGCCAAAGTTTCGTTGGCGTCATACAGGATGAATTCACGTGAGCCATCGTAGGGATTGGTGACGTAGTAACCTGTGCCGATGACGCCATCGCCGGTTGCTGGTGCGGTGACGAGTTTGCCTGCAGCGGGACGTTGCTTGAGGGGCGTCATTTCTTCACCGAGAATCGTGCCGTCCTCTTCTTCGTCGTAGGCGTCGATGGTTTTGACGAAGTAGGTGCGATCACATTGCGTGGTTGCGTCGCCATCGGTTGAACCACCGTCCTGCCAGACTTTGCAGGGAATGAGCGTCGTGGTGTCGACCAGGCTGGGCACACCGAGCTTGACGATGGCCCAACACGGTTCACCGATGGGGACTTCGGGTTGACTCCATAAAATCTGAGTGCTGCCTGTGGCCGATGATGCCATGATCGCCGGGAAGCCCACAGGTGCTTTGGCAAATTGATGGGTTTCATCGGTGATGATGATCCGTACCTGGCACACACCTTGAATCATGGCACGGCCAACTTGTCCTGCACGGATCGGTTCAAGCAGAATGGCGTGTTTGTCCATCGCCACATGGGTGTCCAGTTCAGGGAACACACCGCTGAAGACGATCTGATCAACAAAGCTGCCCTCCATATCCATGATGGTTTGCGGTTCGTGTACCGAGTCTTCGATGCCGAGGATGAAGTACCGCCAACAATCCATGGGCGAATCGTTTTTAACCCAGATCACCCCGCTAGAAAGTTGGGAGGATGATCGTTGGTATTGCTGGGCGAGTTTCTGGCGCGGCTTGATGCGCTCACGAAAATCCTGTGCCGCATCAATAAACGCGTTGTATGTATTAGCCGGGATCACCAAAGGATCGCCACTGCTGACTTTTTTCAATGTCATGATTGGATGCTCCGTGGCCGGGGTTTAGGTTCCGATGTCCAATAGGCTGAAGTCGGCTGATTCATAAACTTGTTCGACGTAGGCAGCGACTGGGCGGCTGACCATGGCCATCGCGTCCATGTCCTCGACATCGGCATATCGCACCCACAGGTACTCCCAACCCTTCTTGGCAATACCAGTGATGCTGCCAATGGTGATGCCGGTTTTGTTGGGCGATGCAGCGAAGCGATACGTGATCTCCCAATCCCCGCCCCCGGAAGTTCCGTCTGTAAATTCCGTACCATGCAACGTGCCCGAAGCACCGAGGAACAAACACTCACCCGCAGCCAACCCACGGAACGTTGCGTTGTTGACTTTGCCAGTGAGTTGAAAAAGCGTGCCCTTGTATTCCGGCGTCACCTGCTCGACGGTGAGGTAATGTGTTTCGCTGAAGTTGTAGATCGGCACCGTGATATCAACGCCCTGAACTTCCGCATTGCCATTGGTGTTGGACACGCCGATCGCACCATTGAAGTTTGGCGCAGAGGGAATCGACGAGTCGGCATACGAACCCACGGTGTCCAACGACTGGGTGATGTGCTGTGTGCCACCCATCGTGTCAAAGCTATAGGTATACTCGCCACTGCCGGGGTCCGGATTTGAACTACCTCCACTCGATGTTGACGTGGCTTCAGCGTAACGCACACTGGCATCCCAATACTCTTCGCTGATCGGTTCGATCTGCACGGACTGCATAGGTAAACCGTCATAGGTTTCGGGCGCAAAGTTTTCGACAGCAGACTTGATCGCCAGATCGTCATCGCTGCCACTGGCAATGTAGGTCAATGTCACCTGAGCATTGTTGCCTGTGGTGCTCTGTCGACTGTCATATTTTTCGGCAACGGTAATAGGCATGAATTACTCCAGGGAATCAACTGAAAGACAAAGACGAACTGCCACCGCCACCATTCTGCACTTCGTTATAAAGTTTTTTGACGTAACGAGCGGTGTCTTCACTGGCGGCTGCGGTGCGTTGGGCAATTGATTGATTTGTCATGAGCCCCTGCAACGCTACGGAATTGAATGTGCCGCGCGACTGCTGGTTGGGACTCAGCGAACCGATCTGACCGCCCAGTTCAGCGAGTTTCTTCTTGAGGGTGTCGATCAGGTTGTCGGGCGATGCAGGTTGATCGCCTGCTTGGGCACCTTCCGGGGGTTTGTTTTGAGCGGCCTGCTGGAGAAGTTGCTGGTATTCAGCACGTGTCTTTTCCAGATCGTCCAAGGCCGTGGCCATCTGTTTTTCGTACTGGGTTTGACGATTCTTGTTGCCAACAGCCTGTTCCTGATCGATGAGGTTCTGCTGGGTTTGGCGTTCGTGGTCGATGCGTGCCAAGTCCGAATCATATTGTTGCTTGTTCTCAGCCAGTGCTGCATCGCGTTGTCGAGTGATGTTGGCCTTATCCGCGTTGGCATTGGTGCGGGCGATGTTGATCGCCATGTCGACGTTGTAGTCTTTGTCGAACAGGCCGATCAGATGGTGCATCCCTTCCTCAACTTTGAGCTGGGCAGAGCGGAACGTTGACTGCAATCCCGCCGTCATCGTCGTCCATGCATCGGAGAGGAACGTTGTGGTTTGAACCCACAGGATGCGAAGGCCATGCCAGGCATCGACGAGGACTTTCGTAACTTTATAGAAGGCTTGGCTGGCCACATTGACGATGGTGTACTTGAAGCTATACCACAGCGATTCAACTTGGTAGATGCCGCGTTGCCACTCGACTTTGAGTGCCTGCCAGAGAATCTTGGCTGCCAGACTCAGATCACCCGATGCCAACGCATCGCGGATTCCCTGCCAGGCAACAAGGGCGCGATCCTTCAGATCATTGAATCTTTCACTGAGCCAATTGAGCGTCTTTGACGCAATGTCCGTCATGCTCAGGATGGCAATGCCGATCCCTGCGGCTGCAACGATGACCAGACCCATTGGTGAGATCAGTGCGCCCAGTACCGTGAGTAACGTGCCGATCACACCCACCGATCCGGTGATGATGCCCGACAATCCACCAAAGATGAACGCCACCGCCTGGGCCGCCACACCAGTGGTCATCAGGATCACACCGACAGCGGCGATCCCTGCAATCACCAAGGCAGCAGATCGAACAAGGGATTGGTTCTTGGATAACAGATCGATCACGATTCCGGCATACTGCGAGACGATGGCAGCCGCTTTGGCCACAGGTTCGCTCAAGGCTTCACCCATAATGCCCAAGACAATAATGCCAGCCTGCCTGATACGGTTAAAAGCATGCGTCAATGTTTTGCTGAGTTTGGCATAAGCCTTGTCGGCCAGGCCCGCGCGATTCTGCATCGCATCCAGGTCGGATTCAAAACCCTTGAGATTGTTCAGGGCTGGGACGATGCCACGCAGTGCCGCCGAATCGGGGAACAACTTGGCCAACACATCAGGCGGGAGCTTGGCGAGTTTTTCCATGACACCATGCAACCCTTCGGTCCTGAGCGTCGTGGTGTTCATTTCAAAACCAAGCTCATGCGCCAACTTGGTGGCATCTGCGCTGGGCTTGAGGAAGCTGCGCAAAATGCCGTTGACTGAGTCGATGGCCGTGGTGGTGCGCAGGCCGTTGCGCGTGAGTGTGGCGATCATCGCGCCCAGTTCGTCCAAAGGCAGGCCCGCGCTGGCGGCAGTCGAAGCGACCATACCGATCTGCGGGGCCAGTTCGGCAAACGTGGTTTTGCCACGTTGCACAATACCGAACAACCAGTCGGACACATCACCAGCTTGTTCGGCGGCAAGGCCATAACTGTTGAGCACCGTGGTGATGGCATCGGCTGCCGTGCGGGTGTCGGTCAACCCCGCCTTGGCAGACTTGGCGGCAACACCCAGCACATCCAGTGCTTTGGCTAGAGCAATGGAAGCTGACAGGATGTCATACAAGCCACCGGACAACGCCTCGGTGGATTCCCCAAAACTGACCGCCATTTTGCGGATGCCTTTGGTGAAGCCGTCCATGTATTTTTCAGCATCACTGTCTGAGAGCATGGTGGCGACGGTAGCCATCTGCTGCTGAAAATCCGCGTAGATTTTCAGACCGGAGAGCAGAGGCACCGCCGCCACCGCAGACACGGCGGTCAGTCGCTTGCCGATCTCGCCAACAGACTTACCAAATGCCTTGACGCGTTTCTGCGCCTTGTCGAGACCACGGACGAGCTTGCTGTCTTGCGTGGTCAGCTCAATGTACGCAGCCCCGGCGCGAATATTCCGACTGTTGGCGATACCTGGCGACATAAGAAGGTTCCGACATACGAGGGATCAGAAAAGGACTCAACAGACGGACGAACAACTACGCGGTAGCGACCGTTCCACTAGACACCGTCGTCTTGCGGCCTTCGTCCAAACCTTTGTTGAAGGAGGCTTCTTTTTCTTTACGGAGTTTGCCAGAGCCGAGGAATAAACCCAACAGTCCAGATGCTGCAGGCAGCATGGGACCGAGGACGGGAACGCCTGCAACGGTGGGACCGATTTCATCGAGTGCCGACAGTGAGAGTTGATTCACCATGTTGCGGATTTCGTTGGCATGTTCGATGTTGGATTTCCACTGGCTGCCCGCGGTTTGCATGTGCTGATACCAGAGTTGGTACTCGCTTTCGGCTTCGTTGAGGGAGATGGTGCTGGCCAGGCCCGTCTGTTGCTGAATCGTGTTGGGCGTTTTGACGTGAATCATGTCACCCATGTCGCAGCCCGCAAAACTCAGCAGGCCAAGGACGACAAATGTGAGGATGAACAGGAAGATCAGGTGGTTGGTTTTCATTGTGGTTTTTTCCTTTGGCTTCCGGGAGAAGGAATGAAAGTTTTCTTGAGTAGTGCCATGGCATCGCTGGTGTCCAGAGGGATCACCTGCGATGATTGGCTTTGGGCAAACGGATCAAAGTCCGCTGCTTTGAACGTGTGGGAACGATTGAACGTCAGCAGATTGGCAAGCAATGCCATCAGGTTGGATGTATGTTGCCAATCCTGTTTCTGGCGAGACTGGGCCATCTCGTAGAGTTCACGTAGCGTGAACGGATCGGGATGGACACCCAAAACGCCTGCCAGTTGCCAGATCATGTCTTGGCAGGTTGCAGCAGGTGTTCGAGTTGCTGCTGCAACTCTGGACTGTCCAGTTGGGCACTGGCTATTTCCAAGGCTTTTTCCTCGACCTGGCGAAGCTTGGCTAGTGCTTTCTTGAGCACCTGCCGCTTCGCTGCGGGGAAAAAATCTGCCAACTCCTGAAGCAACGCTGTGGTCGCATGATCGATCACATCGCCTGCCAGAGCCTGGCCGAATTGTTCGTCGCTGACGTTGGCCGATTGGGCTTGCTGCTGGCAGATGACAAACAAAACATCGCAGAGCAGGATCGGATCAGTGGACAGTTTTTCCAGCAGATGGGACTTACTATCCAGCACGTCCAGCAGGTTGACGCCGACAAGTGCCTGAACCCGTTTGATGGTGGCGACGGTGATCTGAACGGTCCATACGCGGCCATCAGGACTTCCGGGGGCAGTGAAGGTTTGCATTAGCTGCCACCTCCATCCACCCAAGTCGGTGCGCGGGTGACATAGGTTGGCTTGACGGTGACGTTGACGGTGATGGCTTCTTCGAGCGGTTCGTTGCGCGTGAAATTGGTGACCGAGAAGTCAGCGTCCAGGCCACTGCCACCTTCACCATCAAGAACGGCCATGGCGATGGGTGTGTTGTTGAAGTAGGCACTCTTGATGGCAGAAAAGCCTTCGTCATCAGTGTGGTGTAGGCCAAGGAGTTGCACCCTGACCCCAACCCCAAACCGGGCGTGCAAGTTTCCAAGCACCCGGCTTTCCCGATATTTCTTGACATTATTTTGCATAGGTCTTTTCCTTGTGACAAGACAGACACAGGGTCTGCATGTTTTCCAGATAACTTGCCTGCACAAAGCTGGCAAAGCTTTCAACGGGTTTGATATGATCGGCCTGTGAGGTTGCTGCTGTGATCGGCTTGCCGCATTGGCTGCATATCATGCCGTCACGTGCCAGGGCCTGATGCTTCAGGTCCATGCCGCCGGGTCTGTTCTTTTCGTGGATGTAACGATCGCCGTCCACTTCAGAATCAGATTCGTAGTCGCCGTTGCCCGGTACATAAGGTTCGGGGCCACCTTGGTCCCATGCCATGCGTATGTCGCGGAATTTCGCGAGCGTGCATGTTGAGAACATTCCAATGTAGCTTCCGAATGTGTACCCGCGAAGGCACTTGGCAGTGGATATGTCCTGTTTGCGACATATCGTTTTGACGGCTATCCAGTAGGCATGATGGTCCAGCAAGGACGACACGACTGAATAGTTGTGGGCGATCTTGTAATAATGAGCCCATCCCCGTACAACTGCCGAGCCCCGGATCATGCGGACGGCAATCGACTCCTGTTGGGGTCGATGCCGAATCGCTTTCGCCAGGCTTCGCTTGGCGTTGGCCACTGCTTCCAGCGGAACCTTGATCTTCGCAGCGTGGTGGCCACGTCTGACAACACCCATTTCCAAGCGGAAACTAAGAAATTCAAAACCCTCGCGGACATGCGTGATGTGCGTCTTTTCCTCCGAGAGTCGCAGGCCGCAGTTGACGACAAGGAACTCACGGATTTCCTCACGGAGATTCTCGGCATAACGCTTTGAAGCCCGCGTGATGAACACACACCAATCATCGGCATAGCGGACAAACCGAAGGTTCGGCTCCCGGTTATACCATGCTCGCCGACTGGCCAGATTGTGTGAACCCTTTGCATGCAGGAACCAGTCCAGCTTGTTCAGGACCACGTTGGCCAGTAGCGGTGAGACGACACCGCCTTGAGGCACGCCTTTCTCAGTGGGATGGACGATACCCTCAATTTCCACGCCTGATTTAAGGAACAGACGAATCAGATTGAGGAATTTGTTATCCATCACCTTTTCCCGCAAGGCTTGGAGTATTGCCTTGTGCGAGATCTCATCGAAACACGCCTTCACATCGCCTTCGATCACCCATGTGAACTGACGGTTCATCAGGTGTTTGCATCGAAAGATGGCATGATGCGTGCTTCTGTTGGGCCGAAACCCGTAGGAATCGTCATGGAATTCGACTTCAAAGATTGGTTCGATTGCCATACGGACAGTCTCTTGCACAATCTTGTCCCGCAGGCATGGAATACCAAGCTTACGCGGTTTCCCGTTGGGCTTGATGATCACACTGCGCCGCAGGGGCTGAGGACGATAGGTTCCATGTTTCAATTCCAACCGAAGTGCTTCCAGTTCCTTGGTCAGTGTTCTTTCAAACACGGACACGGTGATACCGTCAACACCCGGTGCTTTGCCTCGGGAACGTGTCATCACGCGAGCACAGGCTTCTGCGATCCATTGCGGATGATGCAGCAGGTCCATCAGGTTCCGCACTCGGCCATCGTACGAATTGACCGGAAACAGAGGTGATCCTGATTCCCTGTGTTGCTTGTGCATACGTGACTGTTCCCACAGTCTTCTCTGGACTTCTTTCACGTTCATCGGAAACCCTTCCAATTGTTAAACCTTTCCGTCGTCCAGAACGAAACATCCTGCCTCCCTTCGCCATGTGGACGGCTTTCCCGTCCTCGGACTACTACGGAGGCTCCGCCACTTGGTCGCCTCATCGGTGTGGATTCAATCAATTCCATATGGATCGACCTATCCGTGTGAGCACCGTTTGCCGGACCGTCCGGCGTTCTACTCGACCAAGCTTCACTGGTTCCTTTGCTGACACAATTCGCTTTCGCGTAGGTTCCGACTCTCGGGGCACCCAACAGCGTTCCGCTGCTCCTCCAAACACCGTCAGATAGTTGACCACTCTGACGACTACGGAACTCCTGCGAGTTCGTCAGGACATTCGACTGGAACAATATCGTTTGTCCGTTTGGATCATTCCCTATTCTGGACATTACCCCAGACGGCTTCTGTGTTATCAGGAATGAGGCTCTCATTTTCCGAAGGTGCAAGTCAGTTTCCTAATTAAGTAACCATACGAAAGCACTACCTTGAGAGACTGCCACGGCTAAGAAGCATTGCCTGTGTCTCCCGTTGTCCGGGGAGCTCTTTTGCCGAACCGGCTCACACATTCCGGTCGACTTACCCCGTAGGTACGGTGGACGGCCAAACGTCCACGGTGTGCGATCACACATTGTCAAGCAAAGTATCTCGTGCTGTTGATTGCTTGTTGCCAAGCACTCAAGCAGCGCGATACATCAGTCGCACATCCCACATGAGCGTGAACTCGACACTGCCATTCTTGAGCGTAGCGATGGTAGCACGCCAACCATTACTCGCTCTCGTCGTGACATCGGCCTCGTTGGTCTCGAGGTTAAGCGTGACATCCTTTGTGTTTGTCAGCTCACTTGTTGCGGTTGTGCCGGCCGCGCCGTAGTACAACTTGGCCTGCATCCCTAAACGGATGGACATAAAAAATCTCCTATTTTGAAGGGTTATTTGTGTGGTTTATCGAATCGAGCCTGCCCAGAATCGCGGCAGACGCGGTAAGTTTTTACTTAAGGCTGGTCCCATGAATGGCCTCTTTCTAAAGTTGCCACCACGGAAACGCCCCCCGAATTCATGGGCCATGGCCGACGGGCCAACGTGGGCGAATCCTGGGCCGATCAACACGTGGTCGTTACCTTCGCGGGCATAGACGATGGCACGCCGCAGTTGGCCGTGTCGTGTACGTGGTGGCGAACCGGGTGGCGCATAGCGTTTACTTCGTCGAATGCTCCGCCTAGCTGTTAACCGAATCGCTGCACCGGCATGGCCCAGGCTCTCAAAACTCGCCTGGTTCATTTTTTGCCGGATCAGTTTTCGGTTCAGCCCCCCGAAAGCCCCCGGAGGTTTGTAATGCACACGCAGCATGTATTCCTCACTTTGTGATCCGATACGTCAACGTCAGCACCGACGTGAACACTCTTTGATTGGCCAGATGCTCCGGATCGTAGATGGGAACATTCTCTACCTTGATCCAGATCGCATACGGCATGTCAGTCAATGGTTGGCGTTGCAGGTAGTCGGCGACCTGCTCAACCAATCCACTTAAAGCCTTAACAGCAGTATCGATTTGATCCTGTGGCACGCTGAGTTTTTGCTGAATACCGATATCAACCTGACAGTCATATTGGCTAAGCTTGCGTGTGATGCTTTGAACCTGCACACCACGCGGAACAACGCTGACAGTTAACTCCCGCAACTGTGACAGATCGTGAATGGGTAACACTTGCCGTTTGGCATTGGTGACGATCTCCGATTGATTGAGTTGTGAAGTTACTGCATCAGCCAGGTCAATGGTCATTTGCATATTTACCCTCGCCCCCAGATTAACCCCGGAAAATACTAAAAAGAATGTTCACCAGACTCGTCACACCGGCACCGGCGATCAGCCACATCCAACGGGCATGGCGAATCGCATTTTGTTCCAGGCGATCCAGACGAATGTTGATGCCCGGTTCACCGTTACCACGAATGGCGTGATCAAGCCGGTCGAGCTTGTTGTGCAGTTCATCGAACTGAGAACAACCGCCAACGTCCTGTGAATTACATTGGTTCATGTACTTGTGTCTCCCAGTAAACGGGTGTGAATACGGAGGGTCGTGTGGTACGGGTCGCAGTAGCGATAGCAGCCATTGTCACCAAAGTTGGTGACCTCGTATTGCTTATTAGCCATTGTCAGGACATCGCCGGGTTCAGGTTCAAACTCTGCCGGAAAGTCATCAGCATTGATCAAAAAATCCCACATGCTTGATTCGATGGACACGCCACCGACCGTGGACTTTTCATACTTGCTGATGCCCGGCGAAGCATGGATGGTGTACGAGGAGTCGCCTTGTTGGTAAGCGACTTCCTGCGTACACCATCCTGCCCTCACCCCGGCGAGCCACTGCATGCCTTCTTTCATGTAGTCTCTGGCCATTTTTTCCTTCCCCCCCGGAAGTTTAGACCGGGAGTTAGGCAGTGAGTTTGACGCGGACGGTGGCATCGTTGTCACCGGCATCAGCTACAGCTTTACCCATGTACTTGCCTTCGATTTCGGTGGGCGTCACGTATTTGTTGGCCGAATCCCAGTAAAGCTTGGTGCCCGTGGTGATGGCCATGCCAGGGCCACCGATCTTGGGCACATCGAAAATGCCAGTAACACTCAAGCTGCCCAACGTGTTTGCAGCGATGTCGAGCTTGGCGATTGCCACCAAGTCTTCCTGGACAACGACGTCGCCAGCGACCACGTCAGCGGCTGGGGTGTAATCGATTCTGTCACCTTTGTGAACGAATGTTGCAATCATGTAAAAAATGCTCCTATGAGAAGAAAAGATCAAAAATAGCTTTTTTTCAAGGTGGAAAACTACAGACACTTCCAATAACTTCTTCAGAAGAAAACTTCCGGAGGTTACGCTTCGCCCTTGAGTTTCACAGCACCGCGATGATCCTGTTCACGAACCCCGAAGTCGATAAAGCCCCTAAACTGCACACCGAGCGTTGAAAAATCTGCGTCGGTTTTTTCGACGGTCGGACGGTCGACACCGTTTAGGAACGCCACCTCGATTGCAGACAGTCGATTCGGATCAGCCAGCAGATACCACGCCTTGTTGGATGCGTTGGTGAAGCTGGTATTGGAGAGATATACGCTGGACACCACGTCGAACTTGCCCGCATGCGGATTCGTCGACGGCTTGGGCTTGTTGGTCGTGGTGGTTTCGTTGAGTTGTAAACTCTTCATCAGCATTTCGGCAGCCACCTTGAGGCCGGGTGGAACGAGCAGCAGTGATGGCATGATGCCAAGGGGTTTGCCATTGGGCTTGACCTGCTGGGCGAACAGGATTTCCGCAGCGGTGAGACCGTCGATGGACAGCGCGGTGTCGGCCCCTTCGCTGTAGTTGTTGTGATCGGCGTGAAAGAATGCTTTGCCGTCGGCCTGTGTGGGGTTACTTAACCACAGAGCCCACACAGCTTCGGCGATGGCTTCAGCCGCGCCCATGCCGATCTGGCGAGGGATGTCGGTGAAAGCACCAAGGTCATCGTTGATGATCATCTGGCGGGTGAGGGCGAACATGATGCCGTGGGTGTCGGCCTTCTGGCCGAACTGCTGTTCGTCGAGTTGCCCATGCTTGATCTCACCATCGGGGCCGACTTGCTGGAACTTGAACGACCCGGTCATGCGGTAACGGGTGTGTTCCTTGAAGTCATTGACGCTGGCGACCTTGGCGATACGACGCCAAGCGTCTTCGACATAGTTGTAGCCTTCAAGCAACATCTTGTTGGCGATGTTGGAAAGCACACCCGGCAATGATGCACTGCTGAAGGCAGCCTGTAACCAACCGGTGGCATCACGTCGGAAGCGGGGAAGCTGCTGGCCACAAGCCATTTCGCAGAACTCCTGCACGCCGATACCACGGAGTTTGTCAGCAGCTTCGAGGACGGGTTCGGCATACAGAGCCTGGACCCGACTGCTGGGCAGGCCGCTTGCCATCAGCGCGACGGCTTCGAACACTTGCGGGTTACTGGGGCGCGACGATTGGCCGGTCCCCTGGATGGCCACCGGCACTTGCGGACGCGACGCGCGAAGCACATGCAACTCGGTCTTGGTCACATCCCAACCTTCCTCGATAGCCTGGGCTTCGATGTCCGGATGTTTGCCATCACAGGTGCTGCGGATGGCCTGGATGCGACGGGTTTCCTCAGCCATCTGCTTGCGCATCTGCATCATCGGTGCTTCGGGTGCCGGGGCATCCGAGACATCCTGCGTTGCACGCGCGGCAATGGCGGCAGGACTCGCGGGTGGCATGGTCGGCGCTTTGGGCGGTGCGGGGTCGGTGGTCGGAGGTGTGGCCGGCGCAGGGGCGGCGACGGTGGTGGTGGACTGCTGCTGGGCGGTGGTTGCTTGGCTCTGTGTACCATGCGGCATAGACGATTGCTCCTTGCTGTTGGCTGCGATGCGGGCAGACGTAGACGAGTCTGCCCCGTTGTCGACGAATGAAATCTCTTTGAGGACGGCCTTACGAACGACGTGAATCGGGCCGTCAAAGGTCCGGCCGTTGACGGTGACGTTCTGACCATTGGGAATGAACTGTGCATCGACGACGGCGGCACCGATGCTGGCCTGCCACGGGAATCCGTTCTGGCCGCTACGAATCACGTCGCGCGCCCAACTGGTGTCGCGGCTGACCAGGCCTTCGGCGACGAGGGAACCGTTTTCCACCGCAACGCGCTGCGTATGGCCGACGCCCTGGCGTGATTGGTGATCCAGTCGGACGGGAATGTCCTGACGATCAATGGCCAGACCTTCCAGGTCCACCACAACGGGATGAGGAAAGCCTTCGATCCGCATCAGGCCACCGGTGTAGGCAACCATCCGAAACTGGGGAATGCCCGATTGTTTTTCCCCAGCCGCCTCGATGGTCAGTGGGCAGATGAACGACAGTTGGTCAGGCAGTTGTTGGGTTGGCGACAGTGTCATCGTCATTAACGTTGGTCTCCTGAGAAGATGAAGAAGAAGATTGTGTTGGCTGACTCTCCGATACGGTCAGCCCCAGTTGCACCATAAGTTTGGTTTCCTTGGCACGCTGGCGAAGCTCGGTTTCCCAGTCCTTGCCCTGGCGGGCATATTCAGCGGCCAGCGTGGTGGTATGGCTGCTCAGACGTTTGGCCTGGGCGTTGGCCTCCTTGGCCGGGTCCACATGTTCCGTGCCATCGAAAAACCAGCCCTTTTGCAGAGGTAACGGACGCCCGGACAAGGTGGGCATACTGCGCACAGTGCGCAGTATGGAGAACTCGGGCGTGAGCATCGCCTCGCGTATCCACGCGTTGAAGATTTGGTCCAGCACGATTTCGGCCAGGTGCATCTGTTCAACGCGGATAGACTTGTAATAGGTCTGATGGTCAAGCCGCCCTGAGGCATAGTTGTATCCGGCGGAGTTAGCCGCGGCGATGTTATATGGAAGGTTCAAACACCGCGCGATCTCGTTGAGAATCTCGTGCTTAAACTCAGCGTAGGTGGTTGCCGGTTGTTGCGAATCGATCTGCCCAAGCCGCCAGCCGTCGGGCAACACTGTGGCCATGCGCTTCTCAAGCGACACGATGTCCATGGGATCAAGTGCCTGGGCTTCACCGTTGGCAGGCGAATCGGTGTACAGCACGGCGGCAAAGTCGGCAGCGGTTTCCGCAGCGGCAATCACCGCCAAGGTGTAACGGCGCAGTTGGGCGAACAGTGGCAGCGCGGGTGTGATCTCCGGAATGCCACGATGCTGCTCAGGCCTATCCGCACGGAACCAGTGGATTACCGAGCCGGCAGGTACCTCGTCACACTGCGACATCCATGTGCTGTAATTACCCAGGCTGCCGGGATGCTGACGCAGGATCGAGTAGAACTGTGGGTTGCCAAAGCTGTCGAGAATGACACCGTCCACATCGTTGCGTGTGGGCAACATCACCGACGATGGGGACGTGATGCGATCCGCTTCGATGAGTTGCAGATCCATGGCCACCGGCGAATCGATGTTGGGATTGAAGGACAGGACACCGAACGCTTCACCATCGGTACTCTTGGCCATCCGCATGGTGCGGAGCTTGGATGCCAGGTTGACCGCCTTGCTCCACTGGGCAAAGGCATCTTCGATCTGGCGGTTAAGCGTGTCGTGTTTGGTGAGAAGTTGCAAACGCGGTCCGGTACCGATGCAGTCGTTGGCCAGTGTCAGCACAATGCCCTTGGCATAACTGTTGTTGGCCACCTCGTACCGGGCACGTTCACGCAGTTTCTTGCGGATGTCCGCAGACGCTGCACAATCAGCCGACATGGCATCGGCCATCGCCCAGTGGCGGGCATTCTCTGCCGTGGTCTGCGCCGCGTCATAACGCGCCCGCACCACGTTGGCCACTGGCACACTGTGTGTCTGCTGCTTGGATTTGGATTTTTTGAACCAATTCGGAATTCGCATCAAACCGTGCCTCCGGGATTGACCTTGTAAATCTTGATACCTAAACCTTTGGACTGAGCAGCCTTCTTCGACGCCAGGTAGCGATCCACCGCGATCTGGTCTTTGAGTGAATGCTGCTTGACGTGTTGGCCGTCGACCGACACTTCAGCCGGTGCGGCCGCGTTTTCTTCGATGTTGTTTTCAATGGAGTCGCTCATGATTTCCCTCGGACTTATGTGGTGTCCCTACATTACTAGTTGCCGATACCCCGATTTTTCACGAGTGATTTTTGCCAAAAAAATGAAAAAAGTGCAGATTGTTGGGGTGCGTCGTGCCGATCTGCTTAAAAACGGCGCTGTTGCATGTCGGAAAGCTTCATACGCGGACGCGATTGCACACTGCGTGACTCAACCCCGGGAAGTGAGACACCTTGAATCGACGCAGCTACCGCACAACCGACGAGACAATCCAGCCAGTGATTGTCCGGACGCGTGGCACGAAGTTTCCACTCATCCACAGTACGACCTTGAGCCTGAGATTTGACGCGGTATTCAGCCGTCAGGTGATCGGCAAGCAAACGATGTGTTTTGACATCACGACCAAACAGGGACAGGCAGCCTGGATCACCCATGGATACTGACAGACGTGCATGAACAAACGTCTTCCAGTAATTGGTGTCGATCAAGGCATGGCGAACCTGACGCTTGCCCACCGTGTTGGGAATGCGCCAGTGCAGACCAACGCGGTCTCCCCGCTTACGGCGGTATTCACTGAAGGGAATACTTGATGCTCCGACATAACGTCCATGACTGGGCAATAGCAATCCTGCGTGTTGGCTTTGCCGACAGAATTGGTACACCACATCGGTACTCTGGCCCCAATTGGCATCAATCAAACAACGGTCGATGCGCATTTCCGCTCCATCGTCCCTGTGATACGTTGCCGCAAGTTTTTCGGCGGTGAGTATGTCCAGTCCCGCATAGATCTGGCCTTCAACCCCTGCGCCCGGTGCGGCACGGCTGATCGTGGATCGGATATCACGCAGTGTGTAATAGGCGCGTTTCTGCTCGGGCCATGTGCCATAGTCGATGATGTAGCCGGTAAAATTCTCCTCCCAGCCGCAGAGCATCCAGAACAAAACCTTCTGCTGCACATCGATGAACATCGTCAGGTGGTTGCATGCCAGCGGGATGATGGTCTGAGGGTGACCATTGGTTTTGGCAGCGATGGCGTCGGCGGTCAGCATCTCTTCGCCCACGGATTCGATGATCGGTTCGTTCTGGTATTCGGCAAAAAACGCTGCTTCATCACGCAAGCGAAGATTCATCGCATGCTGCAAGGCTGATAGTTCGTCTTCGTTGTACCGTTGCGGCCAGGCAACATTACTGCCTGCATCCATTGCTTCACGATTGCTTCGGTAAAACTCGGTAGCCTGCGAACCATCCCCATCGTTCCTCAAACTGTCAGCACGAATCTCAGCATATTTTGCCCAGAGCTTCTCCGCATTGGCATCGGGAAAAGAGTAGATCATCTTCGTCCGCTCCCCCTGCCATTCCGGGTGTTTGTCCCGGTCGAGGATGTTGTCAGCCATATCCCCGGGCCGGATCACGGTGCAGGCCATGAGTCCCGCAATTTTCTTGCCGGGGCCAGCCATGCCCAGCACGTCACCGGCCAGGATTGCTTCGCGTCGCTGACTTTGCGAGGGTGACCATGCGGACTCGGTGGTTTGCGGATCGTCGACCAACACCAACTGTGGACGCACAACCTGCCCATCGGCACGAGCATAGTTCTGGCCTCGAATATCGCTGCCCTTCATTCCGCTTGATGAAATAACAATGCCCGACGACAGGCTGCCTTCAATCACCGGCAACACCACACGATCTGATGACCAGTCGATGCGCGTGGGCTCACCTTTGTATTTTTGGCCTTTCTGCCGATTGGTAATTCGCTCAAGACAGCGAATGGGATACGTGACCTCCGGGAAATCCTCCTGCAATAACGGATTGGTTTCCAACCAGATCTTGATGTTCTCCAGCAGGTCACGGGCGCGTTCGGCACTGGCGGCAACCAGACAGATAAAGGGGGACGCACCGATCAGAGCCGCCCATAACACAGCCGTCTGGCATAAAACTGTGTTGTGCGTGGGGACCATTTTGCGCCCGGCTAGGTAAAGATGCGATGGAGAATCCACCTGGATGCACCTGACCGGCACCGACTCGGTTGGCGTGATCGACACAATACGACGCGACGCCGACAACGGGCGTGTCTTGGGAACCGGACGTAACCGCTCCTGCTTACGCTTGAGCCGAAACACCTCGATATTTTTATGAACCGTAAAATGAAACCGGTGATATGGCCCCAAGCGTTTGCCGTTGAGCTGGACATATTTTTCACTGCGACCGTATTTGATACCCAAGGTACTGAGCAGTTCACCAAAGCCATCAGCAAGCTTCGGATATTTGATAATGATCTCACAAGCCCCCTTTTTACTGACATGGCCATCCGTATCCATCATGCCCTGTAATAAATCCAGACGCTGTTCATGCCCGGCGCGAAGGTACTTGGTAGGAATATGTTTATTCTGCAAAAGATTGAGTTTACGAAGCCTGCCCTGGAATGACGTTTTGTTGCGATAAGTGCGAGTCATCCATCCGGTGCAGGTATGACTCTTTTCATCCACCACCAAGTCACGCAGCATTTCACCTGACCAACGGATCTGGTCACAGATTTCCGGCGCATCCCACTGGGCCAGCGTCACTGAAGCCCTGCGGCAAGTGCCATCACCTAACCACACACCCAAGGCATATGGATCAATGAGCAGATTCTCATTGAACACCTGCAACGGCTTGGCAAGTGGAATGCGGTAACGCTTTTCGGATCGCCCACGTTTGTTGGGTAGGTCCACCCGATCTGCCATGTACTTGGTGGTAAGTGTCAGTGGATTTTTTCGACTGTACCGATCATTCACCGTCCAGAGATGTTCGGCATCACAAACGATTTCTTCACCATCGCTGAACCGGACGCGGTAGCACGGATGATTATGCATCACCTCGGTGACATGGGTCACACGACACATTCGCCCCTGTTCATCGAATAAGGTGTCACCAACTTTGACATCACCCATGGTGGTCCACCCGCTGGCCGTGGCCAACGGTGTGTCCAGTGCCAGGGCTTTACCTGATCCGCGCGGCATGGCCATGGCAAACAGTCCACCGGTGCGCACGGCCTTCTCAATTTTTGAAATGACCGTCCTGTGGTCTGCTGACCAGGGCAAGTAAAAAACCTCGGCAAAGTAGGTTTCGCAAAACTCTCTGAATGATGCAATGCATCGAGCCTTGCGATCCGGGTCAACGACTGCCGGTATCTCCCCGATGTCCTGAGCCGAACGTACGGCCTCCGCATTGCGCTCGGCCTGACGTGCTTTCTGCTCTTCATAACTCAAAGGACCAGACTTGGGTTTGGCATATTCCAATGTCAACCATGCGGCATATCGGAACAGATCCACCGTTTGCGGATTGGACGGATCACTGATGCTGTAGCCAGCTCGGTTGCGGTGGCGACGCAGTTGGAATTCCGTCAATGGTTCAGCATTGGGGATATCGATGGCGTTGACGATCCGCAACAGGTCGGCCGGTCGGAGTTGGCGTGGGTTAAATGACTTCTTACTCATCGTTCATTTCCTCCACTTCCGGTCGTGCCAGGAACGCCACATACTCGATCAGGCTGAATGTGCCGTCGGCACGCAGCAGTTGGCCATCATCGACGACCTGTTGAATCTGCTCTTCATCGATCCGGCGATTGAACGCCTTGGACAGAATCTGCGTCGCCTGCGGCACTGTCACTGCCGTCATTCTCAATGTCTTTGGACTATCTGTAGCTTGTGTCATCAGAATTCAAAAAAGCCTTAAAAATAAGGGTAAACATCGCATTATTAACTGGATTACTGAGGTGATTCATGGCTTCATGTGTCTATAGAAAGGCCAACAACATGAAAGCAAAAACCACCAAACGCACACAGGCATACAAGGACGCAACGGTCAACGAGATCGCTCAGCGCATCCTCAACATCGACACCTTACAAACACGCAAAAGTGATTCTTTGGACTTCCACGACGTCGCGGTCTGGAGCATCAAAGAAGCGTTGGAAGCCGCCTTTGAAGCCGGGCGCAAGGCCGACCATTAACCCTTCGCATAGGAGAAACACATGCGAATCACACGTATTGAATTTGCCGGACAAACAGGCATCTTTGCCATCATCAAGCGACCACATGAAGCCAAACAGATCGAGGTTGAGATTCTGCACCCCAACAAGGAAGGCACCCATTGGGTGAAAGCAAACGACGAAGACGAACTGTTTTCGATGGCAGCCTTCCTGCAACAAATACTCGACGGCTACGAAGGCACCATGGAAGAAGCATCCTGCTACTACAACGCGCTGCTCTGTATCAGCGACATCGGAATTTGAGGAACCAACATGGCAACGAAAAAACAAACTGCCCAAGACGTCTACGCCCAACACCGAAAAGACATCACCAGCCTGATGCTCTGGCTGGAACTCGAGCTGGAAAAGCATCGCATCAACGCCAAAGGTAAGACCGACAACTGGGCGATAACCGAAGACCTTCAACTCACTCGAAAACAATTGATAGAGGCACTGGCCTCGCTTTCCCATAGCGAACAACACGAAATCGAAGACCTGCTCAGCGAAAGTCGCTGAGCATTTTTGTTTACACACTACAAGAAGGACAAAATCACCATGAAACCAGAAGACATTCAAATCGGCGTCACATATCTTGTCGGCCTCGCAGGCAAACAGGTTCCGGTCCAGATCACCGAACCCCACCCCTCTGGCACCGGCTGGTTGGGTAAGACAATCAAGACCGGCAAGCAGATCACGATCCGCTCTGTCCAACGGATTCACCGAAAAGCCGGTGACGATAAACAGGTCGGCAACGCGGTCAACCCCAAGGCAAAACAAACCAAAGCGACGACAGATACCACTGACTCTCAGAAACGTGACACGGATAAACCCACCGCGACATGTGGCAAGCAGGACGGTGACAAGCCCATGAGTCTGATCAACGCGGCTGCCCATATCCTGGCTCAAGACAACCAGGAGCCCATGCGGTGCAAAGACATCGTCGAGCAGGCCATTGAGCAAAAAATCTGGCAACCCGGCAAGGGACTGACGCCTGCCTCCACCCTTTACGCAGCAATCGGCAGAGAGATCAAAACCAAGGGAAACGCCAGCCGATTCGTCAAAGCCGAACGCGGTAAGTTCACAGTAACTACTAAGGATTAAAACATCACTCACGACAACACCTCCCCCTTTACCCCGGCATCCGTCGGGGTTTTATCAGTGGCATTCGCTGCAAACACTGCCTTCGCAAATCCTTTGGGTGTTTCACTTCGAAGATTCTGCCGATCCTCTGACGGTGGCATTTTGATGATAAGACTGCCCAGCACCGGTTCGACACGATGCTTGGGCGGCATCACAAAATCATGTCCCGTCCACAGGCATGTCTTCTTGGTCCATGGATCACCGTAGTCGCATGGATCAAAGGTGTAGTCCGGTTTGCGATAATGACTGGAAATCACCGACACCGGATTCTCAACCATCCATGGCGCATCGGTCCATTCGCATAGTCGAACGCAGGCACCGAAAATATCAATCGACTCGGACAGAGCGCGCAGCCCCTTGTGACGGAACCATCGCGCACCCGAAACCGCAATGTGCGTGCATGGTGGAAACGCAAACGCGATGGCATAACGCCGGTGCGGTGGCAGCCAGTCCCGCACATCCGCACCGACGCGCACCAGTCGACTGTTCCGGGAGTCACGATGAATACCCGACTCATGGCGCACGTCCACGATCCAGCATTCATAACCAGCCTTGAGCCAGGGCTCAACGATGTTGCCGGTGTAGTCGCAGAGGCTCAACACAATGCCATTCACTCGGACACCTCCACAACTTCGGAAGTGCCGGCAACGATACGTTGAGCTTTCTTACCAGTGAACTCTTCCCAGCGCTTGACGATCACATCGCAATACAGCGGATCGATTTCCATCAGGTACGCATGACGATCAGTCTGTTCGCAGCCCATGAGTGTCGAGCCACTGCCACCGAATAGATCGAGTACGTTTTCACCGGGTTTGGATGAATACTGAATGCAGCGGACGGCCAATTCAACGGGTTTTTCCGTCAGATGCACCATGGCCTGTGGATTGACCTTCTTGACGTGCCAAAGGTCGGTGGCATTGTTTGGCCCGTAAAAATGGTGGCCTGCGCCTTCCTTCCAACCATAGAAGCAAATCTCAAATGCTCCCATGAAGTCCTTGCGGGTTAGTACTGGGTGCTGCTTGTCCCAAATTACGCCTTGCGAAAAATACAACCCTGCTGCTTTGATCGGTGCGGGATAGTTGCCGAGGTTGGCATAGCCGCCCCAGATGTAAAATGAACCGCCGGGTTTCATGACACGCGATGCATTGGAGAACCAAGCCAACAGCATCTTGTCGAAATCCTCATCACTGACGAAATCATTAGCCAGCGGTCGATCCTTGGCCCGCATCTTCTGCTTGGCCTTCTTGGCATCGGTAGCACCCCGTGCTTTGTCAAAACTCTGGTGATGAAGCTGGGCTTTCTTCTCTCCAAATGAACTTAAACCCGCTGCAATAGCGGTGTTACTGCGAGGTTCAACTTTCACGTTGTACGGCGGATCGCTGGAAAATAGATCAATCGTCACACCATCCAGCAGACGGTTCAGATCTTTGGGAGAACTGCTGTCACCACACATCAGTCTGTGATTGCCCATCACCCAAATGTCACCAGGTTGTGTGGTCGCAGCATCGGGCGGTTCGGGAATCGAGTCGGGATCAGTTAAACCTTCCTTCACACCTTGTGCTTCGGTCATGAGTTGGCCAAGTTCCTCTTCGTCAAACGCGAGGATATCCATATCGAATCCACCTTCACGCAGTTCGTTGAGTTCGATGGGAAGGATCGACAAGTCCCATTCGGCAATTTCACCGGTACGGTTGTCGGCCAGGCGATAGGCACGAACCTGATCAGGCGTCAGATCGGTGGCCAAATGCACCGGCACCTTGGCAAGGCCGAGTTGCATGGCTGCCTTCCAGCGCGTGTGCCCGGCAATGATCACACCGTCTTCATCCACGACGATGGGTTGGCGAAAGCCGAACTCCGACAGCGATGCAGCCACGGCATCCACTGCCTTGTCATTGATGCGTGGATTGCGCTCGTAGGGTTTGACGTCCTCGATATTGCGAAGTTCAACTTTGAAATTGGAAGTGACGATGTTCTGAGTTGCGGTCATATAATCTCCATATGACTATTGGTTGAATTGCTGAAAAATGTTTCGGCGCGTTCACAACAAACTGTGCCTAATAACGTGGCTCGTTCCGCCGCCATCGAAAAGGTTGTTGCCGGGAAGGAACCATGCACAATCGGCCCCGTTTGGCCCCTGTGGCCGACCTAGACAATGGCATCACATGGCCAGCCTTTTTGCCCGGACGCCACAAACGCCAACGTGTGGCGATGTTGGGTATTCAATTCAGGCGACGTAAATAGGATCAGAGCCAAAATAGAAAACCGATATTCCCACGCGCGTACGCGCACATACACGTCGTGAGGTATAAATAGAGAGAGAGGGTGTTTTTCTATATATATTCTTCATAAGCTCTTGTCTTTCTGCTTTTTGCGATTTTGAGAAAACCGCTTTTTCACTGCGCGGTTTTCTGCGGTTTTCTCCGGCAATCTGGCTTGCCACACCTTTTGGGGCTTTGAAATGGGTGTTTTTCGGAGAAAACCTCCGATGCTTTCTCCCCGGTGATTCATAGAAGTATCCATCCCGTTCGGGGCTTGGTGCTGCCTTCCACGGTTTGAAACAGAATCCGCTTCTGCTTTCTCAGAGCTTCAAGCACACTGTCATACATATTGGGACTGGTGGCCAGTTGTCGGCGCAAACGCCAGTCGGGTGTGGGATACAGACGCTGCTTGCCACTTTCCTGGCAGCGTCGGAGATAACGCAATGCTTTTTTACAGACCGCATCAAACTCGTTAGTACTGACATATTGATAGGCCATGTACAACATGCGTTGCACCTGATGTTCAACGAACGCACTGGCCCAGCGCACAGCATCGACACTGATTTCCGGTTGGGTGTGGTTTTCACTGCATGCGTAGAGCAGCGCGAGCTTGCGTGCGTTTTCGTTGGCACGGCCCCACACCGTCATCGCCACTTCATCTTTGCGATCTTCAGCTTGAGCATATTCGTCGTCGGCATGCTGACGAAAATCAGTAATGTGCTGCTTTGCTTCATCGCTGTAGGGCACAATGACGGGCACGGGATAAAAGCCAATGAGGTTGCCACGATGTTCACCAGGCTGATAGTTGCCCCACCAGCGCGCGGTTTCGACGAGACGGTCGGGCATGCTGTCAACGAGTCCCGGTTCCTGACCTGGTGAACGCTTACCCGTATCGACGATGACCATGCGGGCAAAGAAGCCGTTGGTGAGCATGCGTTCGGACATGGCCTCGTAATAGTGGGATGGTGTTGCCGTGCCGAAGACGGTGAGATGGGGTTGATGAATCACACCTGGAATACGCGGCTTGCCCGCCTTGGATCGCATGGAATACATCATGCTGGCAGAGGAAAATAATTCCAGCAGCACAGTCATGATCGACTCGTTGCGTGCATCCTTGGACTTGTTAACCGACTGAAGGATGCCGTCGATCTCGTCAGTCTGGTACATCGTGCAGGGCTGAGTAGCCAGTTGATCCTCGATACCTTCACCGGATGCGAACTTACGACAGAGCGAATCGGTCATGTTGGCTGCAATAGCCAGGTGGGCATTGATCTGTCGTGGGTAGTTTTTACCCGCAGAAGATGAACCAAGGGCAAGCAGATAAATGTTGGTGCGCAGATCACCCGCTTCCCGTACCTTGCGCCCGCATAAATAGGATTGCATGGCCAGAGCGCCACAGAAGGCCATCCCCAACGACGGGTACGGCGCATTGGCCATACAGAAGTCGACCACCTCACCGATGAACCCTGGAATGTAGAGCAGATTTTCGGGCAAAGGACCGGGATCGGGCACCGTTGAAGTGACATCATCCTGTTCATCAGCATCGAGAATCCCGGACAGGTCAACATCGGAATTGTCCACGGCATCGAGATCGTCACCGAACCCGTACAGCGCCAATGTCCTGCTCGCAGCGGAAAAATCACCACCGTGTTCCAGCAATGCATAGACCGCAAATGGCGCATAACCTTGCTCAGGTTCAAACGGAGCAGCGTTGGAAGAGAAGACATAAAACACGCGATCCTTGAGTGACGCTGACCAGCAGGTGTCTTTGCCGGGGCGACGCCAGTATTCATTGTCACCCGGTTCTGCCAACTCCCAACCGTGTGTGCGTAACAGATCACGCACATCACCATGCTTGTTGTAAGCATCGCCCGGCCTGTTAAGGTTGTGCGAATTGTGGGCCGGTGTGCCGCACATGTTCGATTTATGCGACGCTGTCTGGCTGACATTCGCACCATCAATCACTGGCGGCAAATACTCATTGAGTTCCCATGCGGTTTTCAGCAACGTGTCGCGTTGGGATTCAGTCAAAACGGGCAGGTCGCACATATCACCCTGCATCATTTCATAACCCGGCGTCGGTGAACACAGGAACAGTCCACCTTCACCACGGGTTTCGATGAGGGTTTGAACCTTGTCATCAACCTTGCGCTGGGCCAGTTTGATGTTGCCACAGACAGGCGTATCGCAACGGTAGATTACGTGCATGCCCCCGGAAGGTGTCGATTCGATCACCAGGTGGTCACGCAGATCAGGATCGATACGATCCATCCACGCGGAGAACAATTCACCGCCGCCGTCAAAATCGATGATCTCCAGGTTGCCGGAGACGGTGCCGCAGATGATGCACAGTGCATCGTTCCATGGCCACATGGCCATTTCATTGCATTGAGGTAACCGCTGTTGATATTGTTTCCACTTGCCAATGGCCGGACGTTTTTCCGCACGAATAGCAGGCAGGACAGATAAACCCGTATTTAAGTAGTTTTGAGCAATGGGTAAGGTTTCGGACATCAATCAAAAAGTCTCCATGAGGTTTAAAAAGGAATGTCATCGTCATCGGGCCAGACATAATCGGGCTCGTCGGGGGTACTGTTAGTGGCTACTGCCGTGGGAATTGATCCCAATTCGTAATTGATAATGCGGTCGAATTTTTCACCGGTGACTGAGCGGACGGTGATGGACAGTGGTTGGGCCAACGCCCCGGCTTCAGCTAACTCAACCGCCTGTTCTACGGTGTCAGGCATGGGTTCATTGGTTCGAGCCTGCCACCATGTGTATGCTTTCTGCCAGGCGTAGCTGCCCTTAGGATGTGCCACGCATATCCATTCGCTGTGGTATTCATTGAATCCACATCGGTAATCGACACGCAGTGTCTTGGGATGTTCGGGTGGTGCGCCGCGTTTGGTGTGGATGCTGTAATACACCTCACCCACGTCGTAATCCGTCTCAGTTACTTCACCGGACAACACACCTGCCGTCGAAGCACTGCCATCATGTTTATCCCGCTCAGGTGGCGGGAATTCATGGCCGCAGTCCGGGCACACGCTGTACGACGCATGAATCAATGCCTGGCAGTTGGGACATTCCTTGGCCGGTGCTTCTGAACTACTTTTCCGATCCGACTTATCCTTGATCTGAAGCGCATCCACCGGGCCATGTCGTAAAATATTGCCACCAAAATCCAGCACCAGGCAGTTGGTTTTGGCCGGATGCAGTCGGAATCCCCGACCCAGCATTTGATAGTAAAGTCCCGGTGAATTGGTTGGACGCAGCAGCGCGACACAATCAATGTTTGGTGCATCGAAACCCGTCGTCAGCACATTGACGTTGACCAGGTATTTGAGATCACCATCCTTGAACCGGCGCAGAACGTCATCACGGAAGATGCCCGAACTATCGCCGCAGACGAACCCACATTCGTGGCCCATGTCACCCAAAACGCGCTGCACATGTTGGGCATGTTGCACGCTTGCAGCAAAGACCAACACGGAATGACGATCTTTTGTCTGCTCGACAATCTCCCGACAGGCTGAATGAACGAGACCATCGTCATCCATCAAGGCTTCAACTTCACCAGCAATAAACTCACCGCCTCTAATATGTAGATTAGAGGTATCTGCCTTGCGTCGTCCTGCTTTGGTTTTGAGTGGGCACAGGTAGCCTTGAGCAATGAGTTCCTTGACACCCACTTCATAGCAAACGTGGTTGAGTAGATGTTCCGGAGCTGGGCCACAGATGGTGCCACTGGTCATGCGATATGGAGTCGCCGTCAAACCGATGAGTCTGACGTTGGGATTAACGAGCTTCGCCTCGTTGAGAAACTGCTGGTACATCCCCTCACCGTTGGGTGGGAGCATGTGGCATTCATCCACAAGGATGAGATCAAAACGATCCAATTCCGCTGCTTTGCGATAGACTGATTGAATGCCAGCCACGATGATGTCATGCTCCGTATCCCGACTCTTGAGCCCTGCTGAATAACAGCCGATCCGATACCACAGATCGGGCGCCATCGCGTGCAACTTGTCAACGGCCTGCTCGATCAATTCCTTGACGTGGGCCAGAATCAACACGCGGCCATTCCAATTTTTGACAGCATCGGAACATATCTTTGAAATCACCGGCGTCTTACCACTATTGTGATGAACCATGAAATGGCCATCGACATAGAGATGATCACCATCCAGTGTGAAACCATAGAACTGATCACGTCCGATCGATTCGACCTTGAATCCCGTCCGCAGAACGTCTTTCTTCTGCATTCGGCGTTGTGGTTGTCGACGTGCCAAACGACAAGGCACATCCTGAAAATCACCCCAGATTGATAAACGGAAGAACCAACCACCTACTCCGGTCTGACATGAACAGTATTTCTGCGTGCAATGTGCTGCAAACCCCAAGCTTCGGACAAGGAACATCAGGTCGGTTGCCAATTCCCTGGATTGAGTCACATAATCGCAACCGCTCTTGGTGCTGCTCCCATCACTATCCATCAGGCCCGCCAGTAACTGCAGGCGTTCATGTCGTGTAGCAGTCAGATAGGCATGTGGGATAAATTTTTCACCTGAATGTTTACCCATTAACCCCAACGCACTGATTGCTTCGGCAAAGATGTTGGCACGCCCAGTGTCTTTGACGATTCGATAGGTCGGGCATTTATCCCCCGACTGCTTGACGGTGACGCCGCAATTGATGCTATGGGCATAATCGATCCATGCATCTGCGATTTCGCTGTCTGCCGTGGTCAGATTGATGGTCTCATCCACAAACGAACCATCGCCAAGCAGTAGGCCCAGGATGTATGGTGGAATGGGCAACAACGGACGATGTGAAAACTCCACCGGCACATGACGAAGTTTGCGGAGATGCCGCCAGTACCTGGATTGCTCCAGGTACTGGCGCACCGTGACATTGTCGATTTCACCACCACGCCGGTAGCATGCAAAGTCACGCTTGCCTTCGTTGGTACAAACCAATGAAAGGACGTGATCGCTGTTGACGATGAAAGGTTCACCTTTGTGTGGTGTGATTCGGTACATCTCATCTTCACCACGACACAATGCTTCAACACGCCGTGGCTGGCTATCCGGCCCCATAAGCCTGTCGCCGACCACTACGTCTTCAACGGGTTTGACCATACCGTCGAACATCAGGATGGGATGTCCCTTGGCATGACAGCCAGTTGGCAGCACGAGACAAGGATTGTCATCTCTTGTCCGCAGATGCTCATACACCGCATCCACCGCCTCAACCTGATATGGGCGCAGGGTGATCACAGGTTGTTGAGCACAAGCCTGTATCAATCGATCACCTCCTCGGGCAACATGAATTGTTCAACGGTGATCGGATAGATGCGGCGAGGATTTTCACCATTGAGCCAAGCAGTCAATACGCGTTCGACCTTGCCGTACACTTCTTTTTGCAAGGTTCGATTGCGCGTACTGCCCATGACCATCAGTTGATTGCGCAGCTTGATGATGGTGGAATCCCATGGGGTTTCAGACACACCGGTGGACAGGACACGGCAGAACTGGGCCAGCTCATCGTGATCGACTGAGTACCAGGCTCGTGCGATCACGGCACGCACATAGCCCACAGCAATGCCCTTGGTCTTGGTGGCTACATGTGCCGTCGCAAACTGCACGGCATTGATGTGCTGATCCATCAATACGACTTCTTTGTAATAGGCCAACCTCTTGCCATCACCCAGACCACGAATCATTTCGCGCAAGGTGGCGGTATGGTTGGGAGACACACCATCCAGGCCGAAGAGCCCATTGAGTCGCATGCGATCCACGACCGTGCGGGCTTTCATACCATCGATGGCATCGACGCTGTCCACGGATATCCCGAAGGACACGGCCATGCGGATGGTGCAACCGGATTGAAGGATGGCCCAGAGTCGGTGCTGACCGTCAACCAGAATGCCTTGATCACTGAAGGCAATCCCTTGATGAGTCATGCGCCACTTACCTGCCTCCATGTCTTGGGCCAGGATGTCGACGTGCTTGGGATCAATGCGCCGGTTGCGGACATTGCCTTCGAGCCATTGGGTTGCGAGATCCGGGTTGATGTTCATGTATGTGGTTTTGACCTGGGGAATAGGTTTACTGGTGAGTGTTGCGATCATGCTTGGTTCCTTCCTTGCGAGAGATGATGCGAATGGCTTCGGCTGCCAATTGCTGCATATAAGGTTTGCCATAGAGGCCGATCATGCATTTGGCAGCGAGTTGGGGATTGTTCAAAGGCAATGACACCGCCCGCATGGGAACGGGGCTGTGTTCACTGTGACAGGCTTTGGGACGATAGACTTTTTTAGGTGGCTGAGATGATTCAGGGCGACCGATGTTCCCGGTGTTCATTTGGCTGGGTTTGCCAGTGCGATGGTGAATAAAGGTTCGATTATTTTTTTGAATTTTTTCATACTGGGGAATTTCCCCAGTATGAAATTTTCTTGTGTTGCCAACAGTTTTATGATCAACCCCACACTGCTTGGCGATTTCTCTGTCGGACCATTGCCCCCACTCCGCATCTTCCAATAGTGTTTGAATGGCTTTACGCTTGTCCTCGTTGGTTCGACGCAGACCATGGGTGGCATTGGCACCGACTGAATAAAGGATCGCATCGCGACATGTGCCTTGCTGGACATCAACCGCAATCGCTTCACGTTCGGCTCGTTTACTTGCCCAGTAGCGATGGAAACCATCGGCCAACCAAAAGGTTGAACCGTCGTGAAACACGGTCACTGGTGGCAGATCGACACCGTCGGTGTACAGGTCGGCATATTCAGCCACGACATCTTCATCAATGGCAACACGCGGTTGTGTGCCGCCATCGATGCGAATCTGATTGAGTTTGAGTGTTTGAATTTCAGTTGTCATAAAGGTGATTACTTTCAAGGCTGGGCATCGGGCTGCCGCACAGTGGGCAACGATGAAGTGGGTACTCATGGATTCGCACAACCAGTTGGCCACTGGGGATGGGGAGTCTGCGACGCGTGACAAGTAAATCAACTTGTGAATCGTCGAGATAGATGCCTGCGTGCTGCATTGAATCCAGCGATGCTTTCTGGATGTTGTCCAGATCACGTCTGCGCCGATCCGGTGGAAACGCATCCATTGCTACGGCAAGGCGTCCGTCCCGTGGCGGTTGGCCGCCCATCCCCTGGCACTGTGTTTTGACCTGCTGGCGATAGGCACGACCTTGACGACTGATAAGTGTTCGCCCCCTGAAGTGTCGCCAGTAGTGATTCACCGACGGTGGATACGGCAAGACTAATTCCATGCAACACCCCCTTAGCGCTTCCACGGTGCAGGACCATCGGACACCGGCTTCTGAGACGTAGTGTTGGAAGTTTCGGGGGATTGCTTGGGCTCGAACCCCTTGATTTCATTAGTCAGTTCGTCGTTGTCAGCCCGTTTTTTCAGCTTGACATTGACGACCAACGGCAAGTTGTGAAGATCGGTGCTGTCCTTGGGCTGCATTACATTGACAGCCCGGCAGATGGCCGACAGATCGCCACGGGCAATTTTCACTGCCGTCGCGTTTGGATTGTCCAGGTTCAAACGAGCCCATAGCACGCGCCCTTTGAAGTCGCCTTCCAGAATACTGAGAGTGAGTTCGAGGTAGCTGCCGTCGCCATTTCGAGTTTGCTTGGTTTCCGACGCTGTGATCGCAGCCAGATATTTGCCTGCCGGGATCGGTTCGAATGCCGTGTTGGGTTCGACATCATTTGCGTTAAAGCCGTTGAGATTAGCCATAGAGATATTGCTCCATTAAGGGGAAAATGGTTTGATCGTTGGATGGGTTGAAAATAGGGTTAATGTTTGCGCTTGGCGGTTTGATTGGACGTGGGGGTGTCGGCTTGCACCATCGCCTCCATCAGGGCGTACCAGGACAGCGGCAATTCCGTTGGCAGGCCGTAACGGTTCTTGGCAATACAGGCCGGACTACCCACGCAACGCATCACGCGCTCGCCACCATCTTTACCCAGGCCGGATGCGAGTGTGCGGTTGCGATTGAAGCCAGCGTCCTCTGTTTTGGTGATGATCTTGCGTGTGGCAAACAACACAGCATCGGCCCACTCAGTGAGAACCGCATTGGCATGTTTATGCAGACGCGGGGAAAAACGGTCATACGCGCCGACCTCGGGATCGGAGAAAGTCTCCACCTTGGCGTGAGCCAGCAAGATGATGCACATGTTTTGCTTGGTGCGTAACGTATCCAAGCCAGTAAGCAGCATGCGCCAGTGTGTCAAGGCATGCGTGTAGCCACGGGCATAACCACCATCGACTTTTTCAATGCTGTTAACGCCGTAGTCTTTACAGAGTCGATCCCATATAAGACGCTCGAGCCAGTCGAGGGAATCGATAACCAACGTCTGGTATTCGTGATCTTCTTTGATCAACGAATCAATGGCATTGATGACATCATCGAACTTCGTTGCCAGTGGAAAACTGGCACAATCAATCTGATCCAAACCGTCTTCGGTTTGGATGAAAATGGGACTGGGTGCCTGCGATGCCGTGGTGGATTTACCGATACCCTCGGTGCCGTAGAGGATGATACGCGGGGGTGATTGACGTTTGCCAGTGTGGATCTGTTGCAATAGCGACATGAATCAAATTCCTAGATATGATGATCGTGACCAATACAAAACGTCACCTGCTCCGAACTCCCCGCCCCAAAAACAAATTGGGGCGGGGAGAGGTGACATGTTGATGAAAACTTCCGGGACAACTTCCGGGGGGGGGTTAAGCGGCGTTTAGTAGACGCATGGTTTCGTAACCTGTGGGCCAATGGTCTTGTTTGTGTGCTTGCTTGAGCCGTTCAATCGCTGCATGGTTTTCGCGGCGTGCCTGTTCAAGTGTTTGTTCGCTGACCTGCCAGACACCACAGCGGAATGGCTCGGATTTTTCGACAGCGATGAGATACACAGGCACGAGTTCACCAGTCACTTTCGCAAGCATGTCCTGGTAAAATGCCATCTGGTTAGGATAGCGCCAACGACGGGCTTCAAACTCGAAGCGATCAAGATCATTGGTGGTCTTGACATCTGCAATGCCCAGGTGAGGATGAACCCAGTCCAAGCGTGCTTGACTGGCCATACCACAGTATTCCGTGCGAATCACACCTTCGGATCGGCCATAGAGCAACAGGTCGATGGCCGTACTGTTCATACTCACGCCACTGGCTAAATTCTCGATCAGGTCCATGTCGCTGTAGTGAACACCCGGTTTACCTTGGTCCTCAGCCCACTCGCTGAAGGCTTGGGTGTCTTTACCGAAAGGTTTACTCGTCTTGGGATTGATTGGGCCACCGAGAGCGAACTGTGATTCATACGCATCGCGGCCTTCGAGAATGCGGCAGTGCGTCGCGCGGCCGATCAGCATGGCAGCGGTTTCTTCGCGTTCGAGCAAGCCCAGTTGCTTCTTACGGTACAACCACGGGCAGTTCATGAAATCGATGAGTTGATGGCTCGACAGGTAGCGAGCTGCCTGAGCGTGGTACTCATCTGCGGGTTCCGTCCCCAGCACGTCCAGGTCGATGGTCAGTTCCGGTTCTTCAATCTGCGTCAATGCGGCCTCCTTGGTTATGGGACGGAAAAAAACTCCCGCCCTCATAGTTACTAGTTGCCGATAGGCCCAAAAACGACGAGCGCTTTTTCCGAAAAAAGTGAAAAAAGTCAAAGTCACCTGGCTTTTACCTGTCAGCCACATGGCAAACACATGTCAGCCATGTGGCAAACGCGTGACAGGTCAATCGATATATACGGTTCGATACGGGTTCGTCATGATCGTGAATCGTCGCATGGATGCGGTGCAGTAAACAGTCATGGAGGACACGCATGTCGAACAAGCACGTCAAAGAAATTTTTCGTCAGTATTCAGGAGCCCTGGAATCCTGGCAGATCAGGTTAGCCTTCGGGCGCATCAAGCGATTCAAGTTGCCACCGCACACGTGGGATGACGTGATGCAGGATTTGGCGATTCTGCTCTGGTCATTTGAGTTTGATCCGGAAAAAGCAGGTGAAACCAAGGTCGAAACGATTCTCACCCGGATGATGGACAATCACATCCGCATGCTACGTCGTTGCTATGCCAGACATCAGACAATGCTGGAACGGTTGGAGGAGATGTTGAAAATGTCACAGCCCGAGCCACCGATTCCCGATGATCTGGCTGCTTACACCGAATTGCATGAGACGATTGCCAGTCTGCCAGTGTTTCAACAGGAAGTTTGCAAAGCCCTGATGCATGGTGACAGCATCCAGGCCATTGCCGACAACACGGGTCGGGCACGGGGGACCATTCAATTCCACATGCAGTGTATCGGGCAGGTGTTGACCGACAAGGGATTTGATATGGGCTTCGAGCAAGGCGCATAATAAAACCCGGCGATTAACCGGGTTCGTGCAATCACTCATCGTGACAACGTGCATTTACCTTGCAGTAAATGTGCTACCGCGCTGTCCCTTGAGATTCATGCGTGTGAGCTTACCGGCCTTGGCTAATTTGGCGAGTGTGTTACTGGCCATGCCGCTTCGCCCTTCCTTGATCCAGTGTTCGTTGACTTGAGCCGTGGTGCACTCGGGGTTGGCTTGCACAAAAGCCAGCACCGATTCATCGCCAGTCAGTGCATATGCGCCACGGCCACGCTTGGTGGGTTTAATCGGTGCTTGAACTTGAGCGACCATGCTTTTGGCCGGACGCCCACGACGTGGCTGAACTGGCATCGATTCAATATTCATTCCCAGTTGCTGGAACGTCGAATCAATCGCTTCAATAGCCTGGACATGATCTGCACGTTCGGCTTGAAGCTTGCCAACCAGATTGAGTAATTCAGTAGAGGTTGCGGTTTGTGACATCGTAAAAAAACTCCGAAAGAAAAAAGTTAAAGCCCGGTACATGCTGCAACGACATTGACGCAGCACAACAGGAAAGTTTGGACAATTAAGTGTTTTGTAAGTCGAAAAAAAGTTCTTCAGAAAAATCGTCATGGCATTCAACCGTGATCCAGTCGAGTAAGTGATAACCAATACGATCATTCACAATGACATCGTGCATGCCGCAATTAAGGGAAAGACGATCAAGCATAATCCTCTGAATTCGCCGACGAAGTGTGCGAACGGACTGAACCGCCGAGGGTTGAGAAACCTGTGGACCGAGTCGGTTAGCCAATACATCGCTGCTGATACATACGAAGCGGTCCTGAGCGTTTTTGTCTTTGAGAATGTTCAGAATGCTCCAGGCATAGCCCTTCTCACCAGCCAAAGCGATGGTCTCATCGCAAAGCTCAAAGCGCGTGGGATAAACAGCCAAGACGCCACCAGTGAATGGCTTCATCTGCCCTGTGATAATGGGTTCGGAAAGAGAAAGCTGACGTCGAAACTTCCGGAGGACATCACGTATGACATAGAGCAGTGTTCGGCCTGTCGTCGGGAACGGCTTGGAGATACTGCCGTCAACCCCAAGCTCGCTGAGTTCCACCATCAAGTCAACGCATTGCTGATGCTGGCCTGTCATCAAAATGACAGGAACGCGCCGTTGCGTCCGCGCACGAATCTGCTTGAGTAGGTTGGCCCCGTAATCTGGTGAACCCTCACCGCCTGGGCGTGAAGGAATCTTCAAGTCCAATAGAATCAGGTCGTATTCGTGGGAAGCCAGTAGTTCGTTGGCTTCCTGCTGGTTCGTTGCCCAGTCGCTGGCACATCCCAGCGATGCAAGGCAATCATCAATTGTTTTAGTTTTAATCTGCTTATCATCTTCAACGACGAGAAACCTCATTCGTCGCATGCCCTTTCCGCTCACATATTGGAAGGGTGATCGTACTATCGTCCCGGAAATGAGACGGAACCACCATGAGCAAAAAACTAATTCGTCAGGCTAGCCCCCCAGCCTGAGCTTTACTACTTAAACCGATATGAACCAAGTGGGATGAAGGAGACTGTGTGCAAACTTTCATCTCCACTATCGGCGACAACAATGTAGGCTATGGCTCATCGACAATCAACTTTATATCGACGATTTGCTTCTAAAACATCCACACATTTGACCACAACAACACCAATGAATCTCTATTTAAAAAAACAATATTAGCACAATAAAAAGACATAACATATCTCATATCGTTCACAAAATACTAGTATTCTAATTCGCTACACCTGATAAAATTACTGCAGACACAGATCTTGCTGGCAAACTAACAGAAAGAGTAGGGTTATTTACTTTATTCATATTAAAGCTAGATAAATCCACAATTGCATTCATTTCATCTGTAATATCAGTAAAAATTGATTTTACAGTATAAATTTCTGTATTTGCTTGAAAATTACTAACATTTATAACACATTCTGCCTTAGAAGTACGATGGCGATTAGTAATTAACAGAACAAGCTCAGGATTCGACTGATCAAAACTATTGTAAAATACATGCCCTAGAAGCATAGGTACGTATACATCAGTATCCTGAACTTTGACCGCGAATTCAGGAAACAATTCCTCCGAACTTGCCATTCTGCCACGCGCATACTTTTGATACAAAGCCATCACTTCTCCAGTTGGATTGACTTTGAATCCAGAATCCAGGCCACCTTTACTTAGTGAAAATCCCGGATTTACAGCCAAACTGGAAACATGAGCAAAAAAATTAAAAAACTGAGCCTCATCAACACCCGCTTTCCAAAACGTATCGATCATGCCAGGGATATGCAATGCTGCAGTCATATCGGTTGACAGAGTTGTATCTGAATAATTTTCTGGGTGTAAATTCCATTCTGACGCAATAACATCAAAACGGTTCTCCAGATCAAATTTTCTGATTGTTGACATGCAGGGGTTAATTCGGAGCTTTGACATAACTTGTGATCCAGCAACCTTGCCCCAATAATCTCCAACCTGGCCATTCTTCCAATAATTACTTGTACAATATGGATGGATTACTAAAAATGATATTGCTTCTGGTTTATTATCAAATAATTCGTGGAGCATACTGGCATTCCATCCATCGTCATAGTCATGCAATGGAACACCTACCGACACATTCGAGTTCACACTATGGATTCGATCAGCACAATCAATCGCATATTTCCCCATTTGTATTGGGTCCCATTTTCCGTTCTGGAAAAAGTATGGCTCATTCCAAACCTCCCATTTGTTTAGCCCCAACGGAAACAATTGCATCACAACATTTCTAGCTATTGAAGAGGGAAGTTGATACGAGAATAAATTGCTGTCAGTCTCATCATGGTATTCCGCATCTTTACCCAACCAACTTTTATGCATAAATGTATTGACATATCCTGATACATTTAAAGCTTGATTTATTGTTGGTAAATAAGTATTCCATAGTGTAATACTTGGAAATGATGCAGAATATGCTGGCCACAATCTAAAGCTTGTCCCATCCAAGTCTGGGAACACACTGGCCAAATACTGATCCGGAAATGCAATAGGCTCCAAACCACTTGTTGAAGCGGGAATCATTCCAACACCTAAGACACGTCGATTAACCTCTGTCAGAAGATTCGAACAATCCACATTAATGCCACACAAATCAGGATCAGGTAACCATGGCGAACTATGAGAAGCAATAAAAATATCTACAGTATGTTTTCCATAATCATTCGAAATACCTGCTGACATGGTACTTAAACAAACTACATCACCTTTTCGAACTTGAAAAGATGTCAAGTTCTTCACAACACCAGAATCATTTTCTGACACAATGCCACTAAGAAGATTATAGTATCTAGTCCCTGACAAGATTGCATCTATCGCCCACCTATAAGATCCAAAACTCGGAGTTCCCATTGCTATAGTAAGATCAATCTCCATGTCCTCAGGTGCAGTCCAGCGCGCCCCAAGAATCCTGTATTCTCTCCCATCAAACAGCAATTCTTCTTCAAATTCATCAACGGATATTCGCAAATTCCAGGGAGTAACATCCAATGCTGTATGCCCAAACCCATGGACACTACCTTCATTAATGGATTTATTAAGCAAAGGAATCGTTTCTGGCGTACGATTTTGCCATGACGTTTCAGACATTACTAGAGTTCCACCAAAGTATTCCCATGACGGATACTCAATGTTATCGCAACCTATCGCAGGCAATGTCGCGACACTCGGGAAATCTGTTTTGATATTAGCTTTGTAGGTCAAGGCTACTTGTAAGGACGAAGTAAATTTACCATATTCCCAATCGACTTCACCTCCAAATGAAATACAGCACATATCGCCAGCAGTTAGTGCAACCCCAGAGATGTGAAAATTATCACCTTTATCAGAAGTCAATTCTCCAAATCTAATATTACGTGTCAGCATACCATTGTGAATAATATCGACTGCCCATTTACATGAAAAATATCCTACTGGACTCATTGTACCAGTAAACTGATATACGCCTGTTGAAGGAGCAATCCAACGATATCCAATAATACGCTTTTCACGCCCATCAATAATTATATTTCCAGAAACATGATCTTTCCCAATACGAAAGTAATAAGGGCTAATGTCAATGGATGGCGAATTGAATCCTGAAATCTGATTTTGCGTATCAGTAAATGCTCCATTTAATAACGAAAACAAATGTGGCTGCCGATCTTCCCAGCCTGAAGAATTAAAATACGGTGAACTGCTGTAAAACTCCCATATCACGTCATTGCCATCTGATATCTGTGACGGCAAAGATACTTCTTCTGGGAAATCTGCATTTAGAGACCAGTTATTCTTTGCATTCAAATTCATTGAAAACACAAAGGATAGAACCGGAACTATCAATATAGCAAATAAAATACTAGCTTCTTGCCTCTGAATATTTACGCAATAACTTTTCATGATTTTGCACCCATGACATATTTTGTCAATCCGTACATTTAGAAACGACAGAGAGTTCAATATTTCACTAGTGAGAACATTCTTTATTGTGATAATTTTATTTGAATTGCAGAAAGGCTGTGTGCAGGAAGTGTAATAATCAGGTCTGTATCGGGCTGCAGTTGTTGTGCATGTATTTTCGGAACTATTGCTTCTGAATTATCGCCTGACAAAACTGACACATTTATACCCATAACGGTTTTTGATAAATTATGAAATTGTGGTATTAAATCAATTTTGTTGTCCGGATGCTTGTTTACGACCATCAAATTGATCTGGTCACCATTCACACATGCAGTCACAGTTACATAAGGCACAACACGTGGCTGCCCTTGTTTATCTTTTATCTCCCAATTCCATACAAATCCGGGGCTGATTACGTTGGAACGGATTCTATTTCCACGCATGTGATCGCCAAACATTTTAAATACGTAATATGTTGGCCATTTCTCTTCTGCTTCTCGGCCTTGAAATAGTCCGAACGATCCACTATTGAGTGCAAATACCTGAGCAGCATCCATTCCTTCTTCGATGAACGCTTGTAGCGTAGACGCTTGAAATAATGCAACAGCCAGATCGCGAGTTGGTTCCCCAGGCCAATCGTATCGTTGTGGGTGCGTATTCCATTCTGTACAGACTAGTTCCCACTTTCCCTGCCCATAATGGTCTACAGCAGCCCGATCATTCTTAACCATTTTCCTGACCTCGGTCGCATATGCTACACGCCCTAAATAACTGCCGTAGATGTCCCATTGCTGAAACCATTTCGTGTCGTAGTAATGGTTGACCACAAAATCAATCAAATCCCTTCCGTTCTCTGAAAGGTAACGTAAAAAATCTTGATTCCATTGGTCATTGACATCACCGTAGATATGAGGCCCGACTTTGATGGTGGGATCTACTTCCTTCATTTTCCTGGCAGCATCAAGACAGAATCTTGCATGGTCGATTGCGGGCCAACCACCATTTTGCGAAAACCTTGGTTCATTCCATAGTTCCCAGTATTGAATTCCGATGCCATCGGGATGATTTTTGTACGATGATCTGTTAATTTGCTTGACTCGCTGCGCAAACGCATCAGGTGTCTGATGACCGAACAGATTATGATCGTCTATTGATTTGTAATAAATCTGTTCTTTTGGATGTGCAACGCCATCAAAGAAAATGTAGCACCTTTCAGGCTTGACATGATTGATAAAATCAAGCCACCAGTTCGTCCAACCAGGAGTAGTGCGATTCCACAATCTAACACTCCCACCTGTTAAAAATGGCTTTACAGCGTCGATGGCCTGAGTTGAATATGGAACAATTTCTCGTTTGCCATGAATCATTTCTTTAGCAGGCCACATCACACACGCACCTAAGACATTCCGATTCACTGGCCCCAATTCTTGACCAACATCAATGGAAACATACGAACGTAGATTTGTTGCTGGATGCTGCCAAAACTGATTTTGTCGAACAGTAGACTCTTCCGTTTTTTTCGCAGCTTGCGATGGGTCGGCAGCCATATCCATCGAATTATTGCTTTTATCAACTACCTTGTCTGGGTTCTTTGCAGATTGTGCCATACAGCTTGATATTTCATTAATACACAAACTGATGCAAATAAACATGCCAAAACATATCATACGAAAAAATTGAGAACGCGCACTTTTTACCATTTCGATTCTATCTTCCATTTCACTGAATCAATCATTGACTTGACATTATGATCGCGCAAATGACTGACAGTCACTTAACGCCTTTGATACAATATGTATTACCCCCCAAAAAATGATCTAACCTTAAAGTTAAGGCAGATTCCAATCACTGCTTCCAATATTATCTCCGCCGACCGCTGTCACATGTCCGTCAGCGAATCCCACGCTCAGCGAATTGTTATGACGGGCATCTAATCTTCCTCCATTTTCTGCACGATATCCCCAATAATCAATAAACGGACTTGTAACATTAGGCCAGAATGTAGTCGGATTGACCAGATGATCCGCTGTCCATCGTGTTGCAGATGGTTGATATAGGGATTCAAGTCTTACACCTGAAAGTCTAAAGTTAAAACCATAATGAGGATATTGATATGATGAAAGGCTACTGGAAGGCCTTGCGTCTTCGGAGGGGCAATTCAAAAGCGAATTAACACGCCCTGTTGATCCATCCCTCCTGGCAGAAACATAACCATTAATAACCAGAAATCGCTGATACTCCTGCATTGGCCAAACACCATATTTTTGGCTGGGCAAATGACCAAGATCACTGGCATATATTTCCATGGATATCCAAAGCTGCCGGATATTGTTTACGCACTTCATCTGCCGTGCAGATTCACGTGATTTACCCAAAGCTGGTAAAAGAATTGCTATCAATATCGAAACAATCGAAATCACAACCAAAAGTTCTATAAGTGTAAAACCACTGTACTTTCCACGACTGATTGTCTGTGTCGACATCATTACCTCACATTTATATTGTTAACGTACATAATTGACAATGGCTATATAACAACATCACTTATATAAAGAACCCTGACAAGATCAATTAACAAAATAACCTGATAGTTCAAAAGACAAGGATTTCCGCCACAAACAATATAGAGACACAAAGTACTGTTTTATCCTACGCGTCTCTGATTAATTCATTGCATATTATTAATGTACTGTATATATTCTTCACGCCCGAAATTCACATGTTCGCGTGCTTTTTCATCTGCCTTTTGAATATCACCTGAGGCGATCACTTTGACCATATCAAGATGCCAATTGGCTGGGACTTTCTTGATTCCACTGCTTGCCCAGCACATAAGCATCATTTCACGAAACCAAAGTTTTTCCAGTTGTTGATGAAGCGGTTTACAGTTTGCAGCCTTGGCCAAGTTCATATGAAAAGCCATATGCATCTGCATCCCTTCCTGTGATGTCGTTTCTTGTGCCAACATCGCCCCGTCGACTTGCCCTGCCTGGTAGTACAGCTCATTGAGATCAATTTGATTGACTCGTGCCGTACAAAGACGGGCTACCTGTGACTCGAGGGCCTCGCGCAGCTGGATGTCGTCACGCAGTCCCTGTTCATTGATCCTGCGAACACATGTGCCACTGTATGTTCGGTGTTCGACAAGGCCGTCGTTTTCCAGACGGCGCAATGCTTCCATGATGGTGATCGTGCTGACCCCAAGCTGCCCGCTGAGTTGCCGCCTGACCAACTTGGCTCCAGGCTGCAATTGGCCACAGGCGATTTGATCTCGGAGCGAAGCGTAAGCCTGCTGCATGAGGGTTTCGTTGGCTATCGTCGCTTCTGGAGCCGATTGACTGGAGCGAACTGCGTTTTTCTTCTCTGAGTATGCTTTCATGTGTGATATATTATGCAACCACCCGCCAGACGTCCACTCATCCCCCAAAATTTTCTAAAATAGGCACAAATCTTAGAAAACAACTAAACTCCGGGCGTAATACCAGCCATTTACGGTATTTTTTTAGAAAACAAACCCAACACACTTGCCTGTATTGTTAAATAATATATCATTTTGGACAAGGAGATCACCATGAAACTGACTCGATCTGTCATTAATCACAGCATTGACCGCGCCTTACGCGTACTGGATAACTTTGGCATCAAGCTTCCACCCTATGCCTACTGGACACCTGATCAATGGCAACAGGCAGGCGAAGAGTGTGATGAAATCCGAGCCTGCATGCTTGGTTGGGATGTGACGGACTTTGGGAGCAATGACTTTGAGCACATTGGCCGGACACTTTTCACCTTACGAAATGGCGTCAACGGGCATGAGGCCTATGGGAAAGCTTATGCTGAAAAAATCATCCTTGATCCTGAAGGCCAGCGAGCACCTGCCCACTTTCATCAATCCAAGCAGGAAGACCTGATCAATCGTTTCGGGGGGAACCTGTTGGTCGAAATGTACAAGGCGGATGATGACGGCCAACGCTCCAATGAAAAGTTCAATGTCCAGATCGATGGACAAACTCAAACCGTTAAACCTGGTGAGTTGATTCGACTGGCTCCCGGACAAAGTCTTTGCATTTGCCCAAGAACCATCCATCAGTTCTGGGGCGAACATGGGACCGGTTATCAAGTGGACGGCATTGGTTACACGGTCAGCGGTGAAGTGAGTAGCGTCTGCGATGATCACAACGACAATTTCTTTCTGGACGACATGTGTCGGTTCCCGCAAATTGTTGAAGATGAAGAGCCGCGATATGTACTCTGTCATGAGTATCCGAAGGTTGCAGCATTGTCTGCGTCCTGACATATATTGGTATCCCATCATTGATTCAATGACTAGACCAACAGGGAACCAGATGCCCAGCACACAATGCAAAACAGACGATCCACGTCATGCCAGCCAAGGCCTGCCCATTGGACAACATGGCTATGCTGATCAACCCAATCTCGTTCAAACGGATGACGGTGCGTGGTTATGTGTGATGACAGTAGGTGCAGGTGAAGAAGGCGAAGCGGGACAACATATCATTTCCACTCGCAGTATGGATCAAGGTCAAACGTGGTCAACACCTGTTCAAATCGAACCCCCAACCGGACCCGAAGCATCCTGGGCGGTCGCATGCAAAACACCGAGCGGGCGCATCTTTGTTTTCTATGTCTACAACGCGGACAATCTGCGAACCATTGTAGCAGACAAAGATGCTTATCCCGAGGGCTTTACCACGCGCGTTGATTCACTGGGCTATTATGTCTATCGCTGGTCTGACGATCATGGGCGAAGCTGGTCTGACCAACGTATCACCATCCCCGTACGCGAATCAGCCATTGATCGCACCAATACCATGCAAGGTAAAGTGCGTTTTTTCTGGAATGTCAGTTCGCCGCAATTGATCTATCAGCAGCAAAGCCTCATCGTCCCATTGCATAAAGTCGGTGGGTTTGGCAGCGGATTTTTTACACGTTCAGAAGGCTGGTTCGTACGTAGCGATGACCTGTTACAACTGGACGACCCGGCACAAGCCACGTGGCAAACCTTGCCAGATTGTGACACAGGCTTGCGGTCACCCGATGGCCCGATTGCTGAGGAACAATGCTTGACAGTGCTATCCGATGGGAGTTTATTCTGCACCTATCGCACGATTGATGGGTATGCCTGCCATGCCTACAGCCGCGATGGCGGACACACATGGACCGACTCAGCATATATGACGGATCGGCCCGGTGGTCGAAAAATCAAGCATCCTCGCGCAGCAAACTTTGTCTGGCAGGTTCAACCAGGTCTCTATCTTTACTGGTATCACAACCACGGCAAATCATTTCACGGACAGTACTGGGATGCATACTGCAATCGCAATCCGGTATGGATTCGCTTCGGCAGGGAAGTCAAGACCAAAGATGGCAACGTACTCCATTGGTCGGAGCCGGAAGTCCTGCTCTATGACGAACATTATCAGCAGCACCGATTTTCCTATCCCGACTTGATTGTTGAGGACGACACATGGTTTATCTCCGAAACACAAAAATCCATCGGTCGTATCCACCCAATCCCAAAAGCATTGCAGGAGATCGGTAAAATCTGGGCAGGATTGAGTCAACCGATTTCACGGGCAACTCTGCTCAATGAGGGAGTGTTATCTATCGCATCTGTTGGGGATGAAGTGCAAATTGCTTTACCTTCATTGCCTTTATTTAATCAAACGACAGCCGATTCATTACCGGGATTGACACTGCAATTGCAGATTCAAAACTGCGTACCCCACACACTCCTTGATAATCGTGACGACTCAGGCAAAGGCATCGCACTTCATATCACAGAGCAAGATACAGCACGTTTCATCATGTCCGATGGTAAACACACATGCCAATGGGAGTCTGATCCGCTGCCTGATACTTGCCCTCTTATGCTAGGTGTCATCGTTGATGCAGGTCCAAAGATCATCAGCTTTGTGGTCAATGGTCAATTCAATGACGGCGGCACAGATCGCCAGTTTGGTTGGGGGCGATTCGATTCCGAGTTAACTGATATCAACAGCCAGCAACCTGTAGAACTCAGCCCCCATATCAACCACCTGCACCTGTTTAATCGCCCCCTGCTACACAATGAACTAGCTATTCTGCAAGATCAAAGTGCTTGAGAATATCATGTAATATTTGCTACAGATGATCGCTACACGTTCCTAACGTGTTGATTCTATGGAATAGGTCAATTCGCCCATATCCCAACAACGCAATGAATCAATGGTGAACTTCGTCGCGCTGAGTAATGAGACATGTAAACAATCCAAGCTTGTGGGGTAGACACGTTGTGACATGGCGTTTCTGCCGTTGGCAAAGATTTCGATGACCGAGCAATCCACAAACACACGCAAGTGTAATTTTTCGCCTTCATGTAAGGTGAATGGAGCTTTCTGGAAAGGCGTGTTCTCTTGTTGAAGCGAGATCCCGGGCAATTGGCAAATGGTATTCGAATTATAGACATCCTTACGCGATCCCATGCGACTGCTGTCAATGCCCCAGATACCGGCTTGGGGATCGATGATGATCTGTGCGTACTCCCTGGAATCTGATGATTCAAGAACACGCAGCACAATCTTGTCGCTCATTTCAGAGATAACCATTTCCAATTCAAATGCATTGCTTGTGATGTCAGGTAATCTCATCGGTTTTGAATCACCAGCCAGTTCGATTGCATCAAAGCAGGTTTCATGGCCACGCAGTTGTTTGTATTGCTCAGGAATCTCCCAGTGAACCTTCCCACTTTCTGCATCCAGGGACATGACGCGCGGCAGAGCCATGATCTGGTTTCCAGACTGCGGTGCAGCATCCAATTGTTGATCTGTCATCCAAAACCAAACAATTCGACGCCCCTGATCATCCAGACAACTTTCCGGTGCGAAAAGCGATCCTCCGGGATGGTTCAAACGATGATGAGACTGTGGCACAAACGTCCCCGCAATATAATCACCAAGATAGTACCGGGCACCATACAGATGACTGATTCCCATCAGGACATAACGATCTTCCAACTTAAAAAAATCGGGACAAGCCATATCTTCACAGGGTTCGGTCCACTTATCATTGGGCATATAAAATGGCCGTAGGTACTCCCAATGCACAAGGTCATCCGAGCGAAACATGTATGCCGTATCACGCTGTAAAAAAGGTTTGGCGCGGGAACCGAATATTGCGACATAATGATCAGCTTCGCGCCAGACATGAGGATCAAACACATGATAAACCTGATCCTGTGGCTTGCCGATCGTTTCCGGAACAACCGGATTGTGTGCCGATTTTTTCCAGCGAATCAAATCGTCGTCTTGTGCGGTGGCAATACAACAACCACTACCAACACCGTGATACACCAATGTCGGCCGACCGTGTTTATCAATCAATGCACAACCGCTGAAGATACCAACTTCAGGACTCTGATCATCAGGAACCAATGCTGGAGGATGAATGACCCATTCAAGCATATCCACACTGGAAGCGTGCCCCCAACAGTTACCCCGATGTGGTAGTTGAGGGTTCTGAAAAATGTAAAACAGGTGATATCGCCCGTTGTAATAAATGGCACCATTGGGATCAAACGGTCGACAGTGCTCGTGACTGGGAGTGTAAAAATGATATTTTGGGGTATAGCGGGATGGACTTGGAATGCTCATTATCAATCTCCAACAGGGGTTGAAATAACCCATAAAACAAATACATTTGACTGTTTGAAATTATGGTTTATAAGCGGGATACAGTAAACTTCAATAAACCATCATAAAGGTATAATTTTTTGACAAAAGAGAATGTTTCCGTTTTCGACGCTTCCGCCGAACGACTCACCTTTCGACACCTGCAAGGGAGCATGTCTATTGATGCGCCGGTTGGTCAGAATGGCATTCAACTCAATATGTCGTTCTGGACGTTTGGCCATTGTGTTCAGTCACGCAGTAAATCATTCCACCATCCCCAGCCACCGTTAAATCGTTTGTTCATGTTTAAAAAGAGGGGTGGGATGATTGAACATGCTGGTAAAAAACGAAAGATGAAACCGGGGGTGTTTTATTTACTACCGGAGAACTACCCGTTTAAAAGTACTTACTTTGCTGGCGGAGAATTCTTCTTTATTCACTTTACAATCAGTGATCGATCGCTTTACCGTTTCTTTGGAAACGTCAACGATATCATTGAGTTGGACTCACCAGACCTTGTGAGTGCCTTCGATCATTTGTCTCAATCCTCCTGGCATGCTGCGTTGCAATCACTTGTCAGTTGCGTCATCCTGCAAATGATCTCACCAGAAATATGCCACCAACTCGCCTTTCGCCAAACACTGATTCAACAGTTTGGCAGTTTGTTTGATTTACTCGAGACACAACCACCAGCCAACGTACGTATCGCATCAATTGCTCAAGCGGTAGGTATGAGCCCGGGGGCATTGGCCCGAAAATTCCAACGTTGCCTTGGTATCAATCTTAAAGACTATTTACACCAAAAGACCATGATGGAGGCCCAAAGACTATTGGCCACAACTCAGAGAACCATTGCACAAATCGCAGATGAACTGGGTTTCACTGACAGACATTATTTTTACCAGTACTTCCAAAAACACAACAACTGCACACCCAGCCAATTTCGCAATCTACACCATATGGTCAGCCAAGAAGCTTCGGATTAATTCGATGTCCTATTTATCTGGCACAGGATATTTCACCACTTATGAATTTTCGGTGCCGAATACGGTGCCAAGAAAACCGCCCCGGTGCCAGAAATGGTGCCAAACGTCAGTCTGGGATAGGCGTTTGCTGTCAATTACTGACAAGAAAACGTGGCCCCGGAAACAAACTCAATCCACCCTAACTCTAGCTCCTTGCGCAAAATAAACAACGGCTGACATTTGCTGTCAGCCGTTGTCAAAGAGCGGGTGAACGGACTCGAACCGTCGACAATCACGTTGGCAACGGGGTGTTGTGGGTTGCAAGTGTTTATTTATACAATATTTAAGCGACGTGCGCAAAGCGGTGCCGAATTCGGTGACATGGGGTCAGATTCGCGTAAAATACAGTGCCAGAAGGTGTTGCGAATATTGCCCCACAGTGCCGATTGTGCCTGGTTTGGCCCTTGGCCACGACGTTGGCCCGTGTGGCGTTCGGGTGGGTAGGATGGCCATGGGTACAACTTTGGCAACCAAGCGCCCGTGTGGCGAGAACGGCCAACGGCAAGAAAGGCGATTGACATATCGCAACACACCGATATTATGTGGTTACGTTTTGTCAATTGAAAGCCCAGGCGTGGATACTGCCCAAATCATCAATCTGATCAAGCAACGCAAGGTAGTCCGGGCACGGGACGTGGAGCAAATCGGGGCTAACCGCACGATGCTGCCCTACCTTGCCAACAAGGGGATTCTACGTCGCATTGCTCGCGGGGCCTATGCCCTTGCTGACTATGTGCCCGAACACGAATCCTTTGTCGAAGTGGCTACGGCGGTTCCGCATGGAGTGATCTGCCTGCTCTCTGCGCTCCAGTTCCATGAAATCACCACGCAGATGCCATGGGAGACCTGGCTGGCAATTGAGCGAGGTAAACGCATTCCTGCTGCTGGCCAAATTCCGCTGCGCATCATCAAACTCAGCGGCGATGCCTTTGCCCAAGGAATCGAGGAACACCATCAAGATGGCGTGACCATCCGGGTGTACTCGCCTGCCAAAACTGTGGCTGATTGTTTCAAGTTCCGTAACCGGATCGGCCTGGATGTTGCTCGGGAAGCCCTCATCGACACACTGGCCAGCAAGAAAGCGACGCGTGACGAGATCTGGCACTATGCCCAAATCTGTCGCATGACACGAATCATGCGCCCCTATCTGGAGATGGTGAAGTGACACCCAAGAACATTGCCCAGTCGATTCACCAACGGCTGCTGAACATCCGCGATCAAACCGGCGAACCTTTCAATCATCTGCTCATGCGGTATGGGTTGGAACGCCTGCTTTATCGACTCCAGATTTCAGGGCATGGCAATACCTTCGTGCTCAAAGGTGCCATGCTACTCTCCCTCTGGCAAGACGTGCCCAAGCGTCCCACGCGCGACATTGATCTGCTGGGCCTCGGTGATCTGACACATGAACGGCTGCGATCAATCTTCACTGACGCATGTAACACGGCAGTGATCGACGATGGGCTGCGTTTCGATGCTGATTCGATCCAAACAGACGATATCCGGGACGAACAAGAATATCATGGTGTACGTATCCGGCTTTTGGGCTTCCTCGGCCCAGCTCGATTGCCCATTCAAATTGATGTCGGGTTTGGCGACGCGTTGATTCCCGAACCCCAGCACATCATCTATCCCACCATTCTGGATTTCCCAGCACCACAACTTCGTGCCTATCATCCCGCCTCCGTCATTGCTGAAAAATTCAATGCAATGGTTGTGCTGGGTGTGTTCAACAGCCGGATGAAAGATTTCTACGACATGTACGTGATCTTGCAGCACATGCCCATGGACGATGAAATGCTCAAGACAGCCATCCAGGCCACTTTCAACCGGCGCAAAGTTCCCTTGCCTGACAAATTGCCAATCGCGTTTACGTCAGATTTTCTCGAAGACGGAAACAAGCAAAAGCAATGGCAGACCTTTCTAAATCGAAGCGTTCAAGCTGATTTTGATCTGCCATTGGCTGACATTCTTGCCTACCTGAAGGATCGTATCTGGCCCATTTTGGAAGCCTGCCAGGCAAACTGAACCAACAGCACCTTGCGGATACGCTTGGACATCAATGAAAAGAACCGAGCCCAAGTCTCCCGGTTGATCAATGACACAGTTGATGCAGGCAGAATTCGCCCGTCAAACCCCGAAAGCGACTCCAGACGGCACGCAAGTTACGTTCCGTACTGGGCTTAAGAAACAATTATTCCTGCTGATTCTTATTTGATCGCTATTTGACGCTTATTTGACTCAAAATTTGCACGCCACAGGATATTGAGTAAAAAATGGCACTATTCCACTAGATGTGGCCTTTTACCTTGCCAATCCTATTTGATGGCTATTTGACATTGCTTACTGAGACACACCCAATACAATCCATCACACTGATTGTGCCACAACCATGCTGAATAAAAGGGCACATTTACATCCCAGTCTTGACAAATCGACTATGTGATTAAACAATCACATAGATATTGGAGATGTGTTATGTCTGACGACCCCAAATGGCAACGCTATGAGATGCAGGCGCAGGTGATTACCGCGCTGGCGCATCCGATTCGACTGGCTATCGTCGATCTGCTCAAAGATGGCGAAGTCTGTGTCTGCGAGATTGCAGATCGGATTGGCGTGGAGCGATCCAATACATCCCGTCATCTAGCCCTGATGTACAAGGCAGGTGTGGTCAAGACGCGCAAGGATGGTTTGCAGGTGTTCTACTCGTTGCAAACACCTTGTGTTCTGAATTTCCTGGGGTGTGCTACCAAAACACTGGAACAAAACCTCAAGCGACAATCCAAGGCCCTGGCTTCACGTTGATTTTTATTTTGACAGATATGTGATTAAATCATCACGGACTCAACTATGGCAGATACACCCGCGACAACCTGTTCAACGACGTGCTCGCAACCTGCTGTCTGGCGGCAGGAATGGAAAAAGCTGCTGGGTGGCATGATTGTCCTGGTCGCGTTCTTTGCTTTGCCTTTGGGCTGGCAGCGGTTTGATCAATCCATTTTTGAAACGCTGGCGTTAACCAAATGGTATGCCCAGGAACACGTGTTGCTATGCCTGGTGCCAGCTTTTTTTATTGCTGGGGCGATTGGGGTCTTTATCAGTCAGAACGCGGTGATGAAATACCTTGGCCCCAAGGCTTCCAAGCCCTTGGCGTTGGGGGTGGCATCGGTCAGCGGCACGATTCTGGCGGTCTGCTCCTGCACGGTTTTGCCCTTGTTTGCAGGCATTTGGCGCATGGGTGCGGGATTGGGGGCAGCGGTTGCATTCCTGTACTCGGGGCCTGCGATCAATGTGCTGGCCATCGTGTTGACGGCTGCGGTGCTTGGCCCATCACTTGGGATTGCCCGCGCGATTGGTGCGGTGAGTTTCAGCGTAATCATCGGTACTGTGATGCATCTGATCTATCGCAAAGAAGAAGCGGCTCGTGCGGCAGACATGATGGAGACACCAGATGATGAAGATGCACGCCCCCTCTGGCAGACGGGATTGTACTTTGCCTCACTGGTTGGCATTCTGGTCTTTGCCAACTGGGGCAAACCACAGGAACCGCAAGGCATCTGGCAACTGATCTGGCAGAGCAAGTGGATCGTCACCAGCAGCTTTGCCGTGATGCTGGGCATCATACTGGTCGCATGGTTTGAAGTGCGTTGGTGGAAAGTTGTTGCCATCGGATTGGCAACGCTACTCACATGGTTGCTCAGCACATTCTGGTTAATCCCCAACTTGGGCCATTATCTACCGGGTTATGAACATGGCCTTCCCTACACTGCCATGATCCCATTTACGGTTGCCACGGTGGGTTTGTCCATCGTGCTATCCGTTGGACAACGCAGCGAGCAGGCCAATGCGTGGTTTGATCAAAGCTGGGGCTTTGCCAAGCAGATCACGCCGTTACTGCTCTATGGCGTATTGATCGCGGGCTTTTTACTGGGGCGTCCTGGTGAAGAAGGCATGATCCCCGGTTCATGGGTCGCATCACTGGTCGGCGGCAATTCTCTGCAAGCCAATTTCTTTTCATCAATCGTTGGTGCCTTCATGTACTTTGCCACGCTGACGGAAGTGCCGATTCTCCAAGGCTTGATTGGTTCTGGCATGGGTAAAGGCCCAGCGTTGGCCATGTTGCTGGCTGGGCCTGCATTGAGTCTGCCCAACATGCTGGTGATTCGCTCGGTGATGGGTACGCAAAAAACAATCGTGTTTGTCTCTCTGGTCGTCGTGATGAGTACGCTGGCCGGATGGTGTTACGGGATGTGGTTTTAAACATTTTCAAGGAGATCGTCATGTCCAATTCGAGTTCATGCAGTTGTGCCGGAAAGTCCGGCAATGAAAGTCAGAAGAACGTGCTGCTTTATGCCTGTTCGGGTGGTGCCAATGTCGCTGAGGCATCGGACAAGGCCTGCCGTCAATTGATGAGTGAAGGGATGGGATCGATGTTCTGTCTGGCAGGATTGGGTGCGGGCATCGAAGGCATGATTCAGCAGGCAAGCAATGCAGACCTCAATGTCGTAATCGATGGCTGCCCAATGGACTGTGCCAAAAAGATTTTTGACAAGCTGGAACTAACCAATGTGCATTTTATACGGGCCACTGATCTTGGCTTGGAAAAAAAGCCCAAGGGCACGCGTTCGACGGATGAAGAAGTCAGTGCCATCGTCAACAACGCCCGGCAGGCGATTGCAGCAATCTGATTGGCATGGGGCTAATCAATGATTAACAACCAGACTGACTCACACACCGTGAGCCGGTCATGATTGATTTGAAAGGATATGTGATGACAAAACTACAAATTCTCGGCACAGGTTGCCCCAAATGTCAGCAACTGGCTCAGAACACCAAAGAAGCAGCTGAGGCACTGGGACTGGACTACGAAATCCAAAAGATCACCAGCATCACCGAGATCACCAAGTTCGGCGTGATGATGACGCCTGCCCTGGCAGTCGACGGAACAGTCAAAAGTGCTGGCAAGTTGTTAGAAGTAGAAGCGATCAAGCCCTTGATTCAAGGATAACCGCGTGAATACAACCACCAAAATCATCATCGTCGCCTTGCTGTTGGTGGCAGTTGGCAGCGTGATTGCCATGAAGAAAAACGCTGCCAACGATGCGTCCCCGCAGCAGGCTGCTGCACAATCATCTGAGAGCATTCAGCCGCAATCCGCTGAAGTTGCCATCCCGCATTTGCTGGATTTAGGGGCGGGTAAATGTGTGCCTTGTCGGATGATGAAGCCGATTCTGGAAGAATTGACCAGGGAATACCAAGGTCACATGCGTGTGACGTTCATTGATGTCTGGGAGAATCCCGATGCTGGTGAAAAATACGGTATTCGCATCATTCCCACGCAGATTTTCTATGACGCACAGGGCAAAGAATTGTTTCGGCATGAGGGCTTCTATTCCAAGGAAGATATTCTTGCCAAGTGGAAAGAGCTGGGGGTGACACTCAAGCCGCAGGCAACGACACCAGCAGCATCACAACCTGCCGCGATGAACGCAACGGATCAGTTGACCGTGGCCAAGGTGCAGCCTCTATTGGCATCGGGCAATCTGTCTTCTGCCCAACTTGTGGATTTACCCGAGGGGGTGATTTTGCGTGCTGGTGCGATCACGATCAAGACTGATGACCTGCAAGCCATGCTCTTGCGCGTGCCTGAGGCGATTCAAACCCAGATGCAGAAAAACCAGATCATGTTTCTGGAACAAGCCGCAACGGAAAAGATCATCATCAATCATGCGAAAAATGCTTTGCCCAATGATGCCGATGTAAAAACGCTTAGCGATCAGCAGATCATTAAGCGTTACTTTGATCAGATCACCGCTGACACCAAGGTCAGCGATTCGGAGATGAAGCAGTTCTATGAATCCAATCGCAGTATGATGGGAGATGCCACGCTGGATCAGGTGCGTGGCCAGCTTCAAACCTTTCTGCTCGAACAAGCCAAGCAGAAACGTGTTGAGCAACATCTTGCCCAAGTCATGCAGCAGGCGGAGATCAGCATGGATAAGCAATGGTTTGCCATCCATGCCAAACGTGCCTTGGACAATCCGGTGGATCAGGCCCGCAGCAGTGGCAAGCCATCGATGATTGATTTTGGCGCACATGGTTGCAAGGCTTGTGACATGATGACGCCGATCCTTGAAACACTGAGTAAGAAGTACGCAGATAAGGCACAGATCATCTTTGTGCCCGTGCGCGAACAGCAATTGCTTGCTTCACGGTATGGCATTGAAGGGATTCCCACACAGGTGTTCTTTGATGCCAATGGCAATGAAGTGTTTCGACACACGGGGTTCCTGCCTCAGGATCAAATCGAAGCCAAGCTGGCAGAACATGGAGTGCAATGACGCATGCAGGCATTGTTTGAATCTCTGAATCACGCGTTGTCCGGCTCGGTCGGTGTTGCTCTGATCGCTTCATTTGCCTGGGGGATTGCCAGCATTCTGCTGAGTCCCTGTCACCTGTCGAGTGTCCCGTTGGTGGTGGCCTTCGTCAATGGGCAGGGACAGGTCAGTGGCCGCCGCGCCTTTGCTCTGGCCACGCTTTTTGCTCTGGGAATCCTGATCACGATTGCCTTGCTTGGCATCATCACCGCATCTGCCGGTCGCATTGCCGGGGATATCGGGGCATGGGCTTACTATGTGGTTGCCATGATTTTCTTCGTGGTGGGACTGCATCTGCTGGACGTGATCCCCATGCCGTTTTCAGGCCCGTCAAACATCGGTATCAAACGCAAAGGGATGCTGGCGGCTTTGCTGCTTGGTCTGATCTTCGGCATTGCACTTGGCCCATGCACCTTTGCCTACATGGCCCCGGTGCTGGGTGTCACCTTCAAGGTCGCAGGCCAGCAGCCGATCTTTGCAGCGATGCTGCTTCTATCCTATGGCATCGGGCATTGCCTGCTGATCGTTTTGGCAGGTTCAGCCAGTTCCTGGGTGCAACGCTATCTGAACTGGAACGAGAAAAGCAAAGCCCTGATCTGGCTGCGCCGAACATGCGGCATGCTGGTACTCGGCGGCGGACTGTGGCTGATCTACTCGGCACCCGCCGGGTAATGCCCCATCTTTGTCCGAAACTCACACAATTCAAACTTTGTGAGTCGTCTTTGTGATTGACATGGCATTTTTGCTTATTACAATTCGATATATAACGAAATGACGAATTTAAGGTGCGACTAATGACCAAGCCCTGCTACGGAACCATGTTTCCCGATCTTGATCGGATTGAACTCAACAAGCCATTGTGCGGTCAAGCCTTTGAAGTGACGGTGCAAAGCCACGGTATCGGGGTATCAGCACGCCAGATCAAGGTGTTGCCTGACGGGTGGGAGCAATGCACACAATGTGAACAGTACCGTAACTGCTACGACCTGAGCATGGCCAAGCTGGCCTTGCAAAACGCACTGGCCAATCGTTTGTGAGGATCGACGAATGAAGGAATTTATCGCAATCACCAAAGCACTATCAGATGAGAACCGCGTGCGGGCATTGATGGCATTGGGAGATGGGGAACTGTGTCTCTGCCAGATCATCGAAGTGTTGGGCCTGGCACCGGCAACCGTTTCCAAGCATATGTCGATCCTGTATCAGGCCGGACTCATCGAACGCCGCAAGGATGGCAAGTGGCATTACTACCGCATTGCAGGCATAGATGCATCGCCCGTCGTCAAGCAGGCTTTGAAGTGGTCACTCAAAGCATTGGAAAACGAAAAAATCATTGTGGCTGACGCCAAAACATCATGTTGTGTCCGGGATAAAGACCGGGAGGAAGTATCCGCATGTTACAGCAAAAACTAAAAGTCTTGTTCCTGTGTACCGGCAACTCATGTCGCAGTCAGATGGCTGAAGGTTGGGCACGTTATCTCAAAGGTGATGTGATCGACGCCTACTCCGCTGGAATCGAAAAACATGGCCTCAACCCCAATGCGGTGAAAGTCATGGCCGAAGCGGGTGTGGACATCAGCAAGCATTACAGCAAAACCCACAATGAACTGACCGACGTTATTTTCGACTATGTGGTCACGGTCTGTGGTCATGCCAATGAAACCTGTCCCATGTTCCCCGGCAAGGCCAAAGTGATCCACGTGGGCTTTGACGATCCACCCAAACTGGCAGCCAACGAAACCGATCCTGAAAAAGCCTTGGGGCATTACCGGCGCGTCCGCGATGAAATCCGAGACTTTATCCAAACGTTACCTGATGCACTAGCAAGTCAAAAACACTGAAAACCAAGGAGATGCACGATGCCCCGTAAACTGTCCGTCCTCTTTGTCTGTTCACACAATTCCGCTCGAAGCCAGATGGCTGAGGGCTGGTTACGTCACTTGGCTGGCGACGATCTTGATGTCTACAGTGCAGGTGTCAATCCCGGTACGCTCAATCCACTGGCCGTGCGTGCCATGAATGAAGTCGGCGTGAACATCGCTGATCACAAGGCAGAAGGTGTGGATACCTATCTTGGCAAAATCATCGTGGACTATCTTGTCATCGTCTGCGACAAAGCCTCCCAGACCTGTCCGCGTGTATGGCCTGGCCTGCGCGAACGCATGTTCTGGCCGTTTGATGATCCTTCCTCTGCCCAAGGCAGCGACGAAGAAAAACTGGAAGTCTTCAGACGTGTACGCGATGAGATCAAAGCCAAAATAGAAAACTGGCTCATTGAAGTGCAACAAACCATGACCCGATAAGGACGCTGCCGCATTGCCCAATATTCCATCCATCCTGTTCCTCTGCACAGCCAACTCCGCACGCAGTCAAATGGCGGAAGGATACCTTAAATCCAGGCTTGCCAGATTGGTGAATGTTCAAAGCGCTGGCATGCGTCCCAAACCCATTCACCCGTTGACCATTCAAGTCATGGAGGAAATCGGACTGGATATCAAAGGGCAACACAGTAAAGCACTTTTAGACATTGACCCGAACCATCGCTTTACCTATGTGATTACAGTCTGCGATGCAGCAGAAAGTGAATGTCCCAAAAGTTTCGCACCATCAGCGGTGAAACACGCGTGGTCATTCCCTGACCCGGTACGAAACGATGGTGATGAAAAAACGTTGCTGGAAGGTTTTCGGCAAGTTCGGGATCAGATCATCAAACAGATTGATCAGTGGGTGCGGGAGGAAATCCCTGAACACTGGCGTAAACCAAAAGGAAGTAAAACCCCATGAAAAACAGTCTTTCCAAGAGTCTTGGCTTTTTAGATCGTTATCTGACGGTCTGGATTTTCACCGCAATGGCTATCGGTGTCGGGCTTGGTTATTTCGTGCCCCAGGCAGCCAGCAGCTTAAGTGATATGAAATTCTCACCCGAAAGCACCACCAGCATTCCCATTGCCCTTGGCCTGATTCTGATGATGTACCCGCCGTTGGCCAAGGTGCGTTATGAAGAATTGCCTGATGTCTTTCGCAACGTGAAGGTATTGGGACTATCCTTGATTCAAAACTGGATCATCGGCCCGATTCTGATGACCGCATTGGCCATCGGCTTTTTCGGATTCCTGGCTCCATCCATGCTCGGAGAAAATCCGATCTGGACGCAATACATGGTCGGGCTGATCATGATTGGTCTGGCTCGCTGCATTGCGATGGTCATCGTCTGGAATGAGCTGGCCAAGGGTGACAATGAATACTGTGCTGGACTGGTTGCTTTTAACAGCATTTTCCAGATCGTGTTTTACAGTATCTATGCGTGGGTTTTTGTCACGTGGCTGCCACCAATCCTCGGACTTAAAGGCAGCACGGTGGATATCACCATGAGTGAAATTGCCATCAGCGTGCTGGTTTATCTGGGCATTCCTTTTGCCGCCGGGATGATCACACGTCTGGTACTGGTCAAAGCCAAGGGACGCGACTGGTATGAAAAAGTCTTGATCCCCAAGATTTCACCGATCACGCTCATTGCACTTCTCTTTACCATTGTGGTGATGTTCGCCCTGCAAGGTCAGCGTATCATTGCCCGCCCGTGGGATGTGCTGCTCATTGCCGTGCCGTTGCTGATTTACTTTGTGGTGATGTTCGTGGTCAGCTTCATCATGGGTCGCAAGGTCGGCGCGGATTACTCCAAGACCGCCACGCTGAGTTTCACTGCGGCAAGCAATAATTTCGAGTTGGCCATCGCCGTTGCCGTCGCCGTGTTTGGCATTGAATCCGGTGCAGCATTTGCCGCCGTCATCGGCCCGTTGGTGGAAGTGCCGGTACTGATTGCTTTGGTGGGTGTCTCGCTCAAACTCCAACGCAAATGGTTTGCATCACCGGATACCACGCCGATGGCCAAGCCTGATGCCGGTTGTCCCAATACCATTTGACAAAAACCAGCTCCATGAAAGGTTCCCGCCATGAGCAATCTTACTTCTATCATTCAAGAAAAATACGGCCAGACTGCACGCAGTGGCTTATCGACAAACAACGCAGGTGTTCAAGCTGTTGCTGAAGCTTTCGGTTATTCAACTGAGGAACTGTCCGCGATTCCTGCTGAAGCGAACATGGGCTTATCCTGTGGCAATCCCATCGCATTGGCCCATCTCAACGAAGGCGAAGTCGTAGTCGATCTGGGCAGTGGCGGGGGATTAGATGTCTTTCTTGCTGCACAAAAAGTCGGCCCCAGCGGTAAAGCCATCGGCATCGACATGACGCCGGACATGATCGCTCTAGCCCAGCGCAACGCGCAAAAAGGCCCCGAGGGCAAACCATACACCAACGTTGAATTCAAACTGGGCACCATTGACAAGATGCCACTTGAGGACAACTCCGTTGACGTGATCATCTCCAATTGCGTGATCAATCTGGCTGAAGACAAACCTGCCGTCTTCCGCGAAATCTTCCGTGTCCTCAAACCCGGTGGGCGTGTGGCTGTTTCCGATATCGCACTAAAACAAGACCTTCCCGATGAGTTGGAACATAGTATGGCAGCTATGATTGGCTGCTTTGCAGGTGCTATTCACATTCACGCTTACCAATCCGGCTTGCGTGATGCAGGATTTGGTGATGTGGCAGTGCTTGACGCAGGCTCGGATCTCAACGCCTACAGTAAAGTTGAAGGCCAAAGCGGATGTTGTTCACCAGTTGATCCAAGTACCACGAGTGGTTGTTGCGGAAGCGATGCTAAGAATCAGTCTTTGCATACCGATTTAGCTGAAATTCTCAGCCGATTTGATGTCAATGAATATGCAGCATCCGTCAAGGTTTTAGCGGTTAAACCCGCATAATCGCCAACACCCTACCCGCTCCATTCGACGCCTTCCCAGCAGCAGTGCACGGCTGCTGGGAAAGGTGCTTTGTCATCGGTTGCACGAGTGATTCCGATTCAGCAATTGTGAACACCAACTCCTATCTACCCCACAAAATCCGGAAGCGCATTGACCGCCCCATTGACATCGAGCAAGGCCGGATCGGTATAGAAGTTGGTGGTCAACTCGATCCGGCTGTGCCGCATGGCGGCTTGGGCAACACGGGGATGGACACCGGCCACGGCCAGGTGGGTGCCGAACGGAGGGGGTATGGCAGTTTCCCGAGTTGATAATAAACTCTGTTCTTGGAATCATAATATTTTTCGCAATGTGATTTCGACACGATTTTCATGCCGAGCATCCTTGGCCATTGGACACTTGAGTTGCCGACATCGCTAATTAGACGTGGCAGTTCAATCAAGCCTTATTTGCAGATTGCATCGCATTAATCGACTGGATCATATCAAACATCAAAAAAAATGAGGCAGGATGGAACCTTAGCACCCTTGTGACTCGTTGATCTGAGTGAGTGCGTATGTCGATTAAACCAACCATCCTGTCCTGCATGGCCATCCTTGCAGTGTTTGCAGCCCCGTTGCAAGCTGCCTGTTGCCTATCAATGTCCCCAGTACCGGACCAGAATCATGCTGCACATGCGTGTTGTGATTCGCATCAGCAAAAGACTGCTGCCCCGTCTTTTACCCCGGACATGCAAGCAACTGCATCACCAATGCATTGCGATACATGCAATATGGGACCACGACCGCAGCATCACCACAGCCATGATGGCAGCCGCATCGCTCCTGAACCCCCAACAGAGCCTGTTGCATGCTTTGCAAGCACCATGTTCATGACACACCAACTGGAATGGTCGAATCAGGTATATTATTCAAACGCTTTGTCCATCAGCGTCCCTGCGACAGCAACACTCGTTGCCCTGAACTGCCAATTCCGAAATTAAAGAGGCGCAATAACCAGATTTCTGCGTCTTTGGCAGGTTATCGACTTGATGATCCCACCTATTTATCCGATGACATTTGCATGTTTCTATGCCAATCGCTTTCTCAAACACGGACCAACCCATGAGACATTTACTGACCATCGGGTGTCTTGGCAGTGCCTTGTTCCTGCTTGGCTGCCAATCACCATTTGACGATTCGTTATACCAGCAATGGCAACGGGATCAATCACATGCTGCCCCGAGTGTACAAGCGCCAAATGCTGCGTCCGATACTCTCCCGGCTGATTCATTTTCCAAACCGCAATCCCTGGCAGATTTGATTGCTTATGCTCAAGCTCACAATCCGTCGCTTGAGGTTGCCCGGCATCGCATCGAGCAAGCCCAGCAAAGTATTGCCCAGGTGACCAGCCTGGATGACCCCATGTTCACACTGGCCCCAGTCGGGCAGATGGCACAAACCGCTGACGGTGAAGTCACATTGATGAGTTCACTGAGCCAGAAGCTGCCACTCTCGGACAAGCTCCAGGTTCGGGGGGATGTCGCCAAGCAACAGGTCAAAATTGCCACCGAGCAGTTACGGCAGACTCAACTGGCCGTCACACGCGATGTCAAGCAAGCGTACTGGCGACACCAGTTGGCGATCAACACGCTTGACGTGCTGAACGAACAGCGCCAATTGATGCAGCAGTTTAATGAGTCAGCCAACGCAGCCTATCGTGCGGGGAAAACAGATCAGCAGGATTTACTGCGTATTGCCGTGGAAATTAGTTCGCTGGATAATCGCATCACCACGGCAACCCAGCAACGTCAAAGTGCCTTGGCACGCCTGAACAGTCTGCTCAATCGTCCGGCATCGGCCCCGTTAACCATTGACAAACCAACCGAAGACTCGCAAGACCCTTCGAGCCTTGATGATTGGCAGAAGCTGGCCTTCGACAACGATCCGCAACTGCGCATGGTTCACCTTGCCATTGAGCAGGCACGCAAACAACTGAAACTGGCTCACCTTCAGCGTATTCCTGATCTGACTGTCATGCTTAACTATGCAGCGGTCTCTGACACCGGTACATCCATGGCAGCCGATGGCACCGATCAACTTTATGCTGGCTTTGGGATCAATCTCCCCATCTGGCAGGACAAACTTGATGCCGCAGAAAAACAGGCCATCGCCCGCATCCGCGAATTAATCTCGCAGTTGGTTCAAGTGAATAACCAGTTGCAATACAGCGTGGCCGATGCTTACGAACGTGTTGAATCACAACGCAAGCAGGACGCACTGTATCACAGCACGATTCTGCCCCAGGCTCAACAAGCTGTGGACAGCGCATTAAGCCAATACCGTGCGGGGCGTGGCAACTTTCTGAATCTCATCGACAACTGGCGCAAGCTGCTGGAAATCGAACTCATGACCCATCGCAATCATTCACTCTGGAAACAGGATCTGGCCCAATTGCAGTTCCTGGCATCCGTCGAGTCGATCCATTGACACAACCCAAAAGAACAAGTGAGGACAAACCCATGTCTACGGAACCATCAACACATAAAATCCCACGTTCCATACCCTTTAAAACCATGTCACTACTGCTGGTCGCAAGCCTGGTCTCGCTTGCCATCGGTGTGTACTTTGCCAAGCCGATCGGTAAGACCGTCGCCAAACTCAAACCGCAATCGCAGACCTCAGACGATGGCCACGATCATGCTGGTGTGACGCAATATTCCACCTGCGGTATGCACCCGTGGATCATCCTGCCCAATCCCGGTGCGTGCCCGATTTGCGGGATGGACCTGGTCCCCCTGGACCCGGCCAAGTTCACCGGCGAGATTGCCATCGACCCGGTCGTGGTACAGAACATGGGCGTGCGCACCGAAAAAGTTGCTGCCGGCCCGTTGGTCAAAAATATTCGCACCGTGGGCACAGTCGATTACAACGAAACACTCGTCCGTGACATCAACATCAAGATTTCCGGGTGGATTGAAAAATTACACATTGATTACCTCGGTGCCAAGGTCAAGCAAGGCGATCCTTTGATGGAGATTTATTCGCCAGACCTGTATGCCGCCCAGGAAGAATATCTCATCGCCTACCGCGCCCAACAACAGCAGGCTCAAGCCAATTCCACGCTGCTTGAATCAGCCCAAACGCGCTTGCGTTACTACGACATCACCGATGCCCAGATCGCCCAACTGCAAAATGATGACAAACCCAGTAAGACGATGACGCTGCAAAGCCCGTACACCGGCGTGGTCATTGCCAAGCATGCCAACGAAGGCATGAAAGTCGATCCGGGCATGCAGGTGCTGCGCATCGCCGACCTTTCCAAAATCTGGGTCATTGTCACCCTATACGAATATCAACTGCCCTATATCCAGCTGGACAATAAGGCGACGATGAGTTTGCCTTACATTCCCGGTCATACCTTTGAAGGCACGGTGGTCTACATCTACCCGTTCCTGGATAAGAAAACACGTGAAGTGCAGGTCCGTCTTGAATTCGATAACCCCGATGGTCTGCTCAAGCCGGGCATGTTCGCCAATGTCTCGCTGGAAAATCGACTGGCAGATGAACGCACACTCGCACCACGTGAAGCCATCATCGACACCGGCGCAAGACAGGTTGCTTTTGTCGCCCTGGGGAAAGGACGTTTTGAACCGCGTGATGTCATCACCGGCGTACGGACCGAAAATGATCGCATCGAAGTTCTCCAGGGACTCAAACCCGGTGAAACCGTCGTGACCTCCGGCCAATTCCTGCTGGACAGCGAAGCCAAAATCCGTGCAGCATTGGCCCGCATGATCCAGGGAGATAATGGCAATGACGTTCAAGTCGTCTCCGATACCCAGGCGGCTGGCACCATGCCCGCTTTACCCGATGCATTTGCTAACGCCTTGAACCAGGTGATCGATGCGTACCTGGCCATCGGCAAGCAATTGTCCAATGACAGCATCGAACATGTCGCCCATCATGCGACAACACTCACACAAGCCATCAACACGTTGACCGCACAATCCATGCCGGGTAATGAACACTTCTGGCATCAGCACATGCAGATCAAGGATGCCTTACAGGCTTCCGAAGTCTTGACCAATGTTAAAGACATCAAGCAGGCACGTGAGCAGTTTGCACTCGTCAGTATCAACCTGCAACAACTGCTCAAGGACACCGGCGTGCCAGCCAGTCTCGGGCAGACCATTGATGCCCTGCACTGCCCGATGTTCCGTAACACCCAAGGCGGTAGCCATTGGTTGCAGACGCATGGCGATGTCAAGAATCCATACTTCGGCCAATCCATGCTCGACTGCTCGGACAAACAGGAATCATTGCCCATTGCCGGTCAAGCATCGCAGCAAATGACTGATGCCATGTCGAGCAACTTACCCGACGATCCGGCTCAGTTGCTTGGCCAACTCATTGACCGTTACCTTGCCATACAACACCAATTGACACTGAATCAGATGGACGGGATTGTCGAACAGCTTGCTTCATTCAAACAGCTCACCGGACAACTGGCATCAAAACTGCCTGCAAAACAAGCCCCAAACGCAACAGCGATCCTTCAGACATCAGACCTGGACACGCGTGATATCAAGTCCTTGCGTCGTGGCTTTGCCGATCTCTCGGATGCGATGATCACTTTGGTTCAAGCCAGTAAATCGGAACTGCCGTTACAGCGGAACCTGTACCAGGCTTATTGCCCGATGGTCAAAAAGAACTGGTTGCAGGCGGACGAAACAATCCGCAATCCCTACGCCCCACAGATGCTTGACTGTGGCAGCATCAAGACACAACTGACTCAAACGGATGGGGGTGAAAAATGATTGCCAAACTCATTCGTTGGTGTGTCAATAATCGCATGATGGTGATGTTACTGACCGGCTTTCTGCTGATCGGTGGTGTTTGGGCAGCCCGTCACATCACCGTCGATGCCATCCCCGATCTGTCGGACGTACAGGTCATCATCAAGACCGAGTATCCCGGCCAAGCCCCGCGCATCGTCGAGGACCAGGTGACCTACCCGCTGACCACGGCCATGCTCGCGGTCCCGCAAGCCAAGGTTGTGCGCGGCTACAGCATGTTCGGCACCAGCTTCGTCTATATCATCTTTGAAGATGGCACCGATCTTTACTGGGCACGCAGTCGCGTCCTCGAACAACTCAACTTTGTCTCCGGGCAGTTGCCATCCAATGTCAGCCCGCAACTGGGCCCCGATGCCACCGCTGTAGGCTGGGTTTACCAATACGTGCTCAAGACCGGCAACTACTGCCCGGATCACCCGCAGGGACTCTGGTACGACCCGGTCGCTGACACGTGGTATGCCAATAAACACGAAGCGCCCGAGGACGAAGCAATCCAGCGCCGCCTGATCCTTAAGCGCACATTCGCGGATCGTACCGACTGCCCGTTGGGGCATAAGCCATTGGTTGAACCCCAGATCGACATGGCCCAACTGCGCAGCTTACAGGACTGGTATTTGCGTTATGAATTGACCAGTGTCGATGGTGTAAGTGAAGTCGTTCCCATCGGCGGGTTCGTCAAGCAGTACCAGGTTGTTGTCGACCCGGTCAAGCTGTTGGCTCTGAATCTACCTTTAAACAAGGTCAAAATGGCGATCCGCAATGCCAACGTCGATGTGGGCGGACGCCTGATTGAAATGAGTGAAACCGAGTACATGGTGCGCGGCATCGGCTATCTCGGATCACTGGACAGCAAGCAAGCGCCCAATGCTGCTCTGCGGACTTCCCAGACTTTGTCTGATCTTCAGCAGATTGCCCTGGGAGCCAACGAAGACGGCAAACCGATTTACCTGCAGGACGTGGCGGACATACGCACCGGCTCGGAAATCCGGCGTGGTGTAGCAGACTGGAATGGTGAAGGTGAAACTGTCGGTGGCGTGGTGGTGATGCGTTTCGGCGAAAATGCCAAACGAACCATTGAGATGGCCAAAGAAAAACTACAGACACTGGCTCAGGGTTTACCGGCAGGTGTATCGCTTGATGTGGCCTACGACCGCAGCGACCTGATTGAACGTGCCGTGAGTACCGTCTATCACACGCTGCTTGAAGAAGTCAGCGTTGTTGGTCTGATCATCATCCTGTTTTTGCTGCATGCACGCAGTGCGTTGGTGGCCGCATTTGTGCTTCCCACAGGTGTCTTGCTGACGCTTCTGGTGATGTACACCATGGGCATCAACGCCAACATCATGAGTCTGGGTGGCATTGCGATTTCCATCGGTGTGATGGTGGACAGCAGCATTGTCATGGTGGAGAACGCGCACAAACACCTGGAACACCGCGATGAAAAAATAGCCAAGGGCCTCGACGCTCCAAGTCGGATTGAGGCCATCGGTGAAGCGGCAGCGGAAGTCGGGCCGACCTTGTTTTTCAGCCTGCTGATCATTACGGTCAGCTTCCTGCCGATTTTTGTACTCGGCGAACAGTCCGGGCGCATGTTCAAACCATTGGCCTACACCAAGACCTTTGCCATGACATCCGCAGCGTTGTTGGCAATTACTATCATCCCGGTCTTGATGGTCTATTTGATCTCCGACCGCATGCTGCCTCAAACCTGGAGCAAGACCAAGCGTTACACGGTGTATGCGTTGACAATCGGCCTGCCGGTTGTGTTGCTGGCAGTGGTCCCGTTACCGCATCTGGCTGCCTACCGTCTGTGGCTGTGCATTGGTTGGGCGGCGGCATCGAGCATGATCCTGCTACCCCAGAAAATATATCCCGAAGCGAAAAACCCGATCAGCCTGATTCTCCAGAAAGCCTACAACCCGTTTTTTGTCTTTGCGATGCAGTATCGCTGGGGGATGCTCATTGGTGCAGCGTTGCTCATCGGCGTGACGATCATTCCACTTAGGCAACTGGGCAGCGAGTTCATGCCTCCTCTTGAAGAAGGTGACCTGCTGTACATGCCGACGACCGACCCTGGGATCAGCGTCAGCAAAATAGGCCAAATCCTTCAGCAGACGGATCGACTCATCAAACAGTACCCGGAAGTCAAAAGTGTCTTTGGCAAAGCCGGTCGCGCGGATACTGCAACCGACCCGGCACCACCGAGTATGCTCGAAACCACGATCATTCTGCATCGTGACAAATCCAAATGGCGAAACAAACCGGTGTCTCGGTTTTACGATCACTGGCCGAACTGGCTGGCTGCCATCCCTCGGAAAATCTGGCCCAACACCGAAAAAATCACCATTGACGAATTGGTGTATGGTTACAACCTGCCCGATGGAACGCACGTTCCCGGACTCAATGACACGATCCAATTCCCGGGTCTGACCAATGCCTGGACGATGCCGATCAAGACGCGCATCGACATGCTTTCGACGGGCATCAAGACGCCGGTGGGGATCAAAGTAATGGGGCCGGATTTGCAAACACTGGCAAACCTGGCGGAAAAGACTGCCACGGCAGTCAAGTCCGATCCCAAGTTAAGCAAGTACACCACCAGCGCCTTTGCAGAAAAAAGTGTCGGTGGCAATTACTTTGACATCCGCATCAATCGGGAACTGATCGCGCGCTACGCTTTGTCCGTCAGTGATGTACAGGACGTGATCATGAGCGCGATCGGCGGGATGAGTATCACTTCCACCGTCGAAGGTCTGGAACGTTACCCGGTGAATCTGCGATACCCACAGGAACTGCGTGACGACATCGACAAATTACGTCAGACACTTGTCAGTACACCTTCTGGCGCACAGGTCCCGTTGGGTCAACTCGCCGAGATTGATCTGCACAAGGGGCCACCGATGATCAAGAGTGAAAACGCTCGCCTCACGGCATGGGTTTACGTGGACATTGCCGGCTTGGATGTGGGTACGTATGTCAAACAGGCTCAACAGGTCGTTGCTTCGCAGGTTCCGTTACCCCAAGGCTACAACATCGTCTGGTCAGGGCAGTACGAATACATGCAGGCAGCACGCAAGCGTCTGATGATGGTCGTGCCAATCGCTGCAGTGCTGATTCTGCTGTTACTCTACCTGGCAACGAACAGTTGGCTGCGCGTGGGCATCGTACTGCTGGCTGTACCGTTTAGCCTGGTGGGTGCGATCTGGCTGCTTTACTTCCTGGATTACAATTTGTCATTGGCTGTCTGGGTCGGCGTGATCGCACTGGCCGGGCTCGATGCTGAAACCGGCCTGGTGATGTTGCTGTACCTGGAAAACAGTTATGACCAATTCAAATCCGAAGGTCGCATGAAGGATCGTGTGGATCTTTGGCATGCGATTCATGATGGTGCGGTACAGCGTATCCGTCCCAAGACAATGACCGTGGTCACCACCTTCATCGGCCTGGTTCCACTGCTTTGGGCATCGGGTGCCGGTGCCGACACCATGCGTCGTCTGGCGGCCCCCATGATCGGTGGCCTGGGCACCAGCTTCATCATGGAACTACTGCTTTACCCGGTAATCTTCTACCTGGTCAAACTACACAGCGTCAAGCACGATTGATCAATTCCATAACCTGTAACCTCACTGCCCGCGAGAAGACATCCGTTGCGTCTTCTCGCGGGTTTTTGTTGGATTGACCATGCCCTTCAGGTCCGTCTTCATTGGCGAAGCAATCAGTAGGTTGACACAGATAAGTTTGTCCGATTGGAAGATCAGAATGACGCTATACATGATTAGATCGTTTTCAAATTGTCAGTAGCAGCAAACTGCTTTGCAGTTTCAGCGTTGCGTCGCAATGCAGCTATTTTATCACTGTCAACGTGCAATCCAGTAGCTGTAATACACGCAATGCTGTATCGCAAAGCGATAGACCGAATTTGAAAACGATCTAACAATAAGATGTTGGAAGTCATCCCAGGATAATGAATCAGAAAGTTGTCTATCCAAAAGCATGAGCATCATCATCCACCCAACAAAAAAGCATCGGCATAATTTACCGATGCTTTATGATGACGGGGTGTATCGTTTGTCTGACGTGTTACATGGCAATGCCCTGGGCAACCGCGAGTAATTCTTCCATATCAGCACTGCCCATCACGCACAGCCAACGGTCACCTTGATGAGCCATAACCATATTGACCTTATCGACGGTATGCGTGCAAAATTCACGACCGACACGAATGACCGTTTCCCCTTCGGGACAATGCAGTTTTTTGCCATCGGCCAAGGCAACGGTGATCAGGTGGCCATTGCGTTGGAGACTAACGCAAGTCAAGGTGACACCCTTGTGTTCATGCAGACAACAGGATTGCATCTGCCCCGGCAGATCAGGCACCGGCATGGCACCCTTGGCCTGGGCTGCCAGCATGGCGTTGGCTTGCTCGACGCTGGTTACTTTCATCTGTTCAGCCATGTCGCCTGAAACTTCGTGGTAAATCTGCGCCAATCCCGCAGGCGCAGCAATCACGGGTTGCGTTGTGTTTTGCATCACAAGCAGGCCCAGCATTACAGTAATCAGAATCATGGCTGCGGCCGACATTGGACGCCACCACATGCGGCGTGGCATATGTAACACCTTCGGCTCATCCGATTGGGTCTGGTCATGCAGAACCCTTTGAAGCTGTTGGGCCAGATGCGAGGTGTCTACCAGCCGAGTAGCAAGCTTGCCAAGCCGTGCGGATGTCGCTTTGTCCAGTTTGTCCTGAGTGTTGTCATTCATGGCGTTGACTCCCTGGCCGCAACCCAACCGCGTTGCAAGGCCAATTGGTATAGGCGATCACGCAGCATGCTGCGCCCACGATGGGTTCGACTCTTGATCGTCCCCACCGCGACATTAAGGATCATTGCCACCTCAGCTTGTTCCAATCGCTCCACATCCACCAGAAGCAAGGTCCAGCGGATGTCCTCGGGCAACGCACCCAGGGCCTGGATGATCGCGCTATCCTCAAACCGGCCCATCAAGGCTTCAGGTTCCTCCCACTGTTCATCAAACTCGCCAGCCGCCTTCGACGAATCAGGCACGGTCACTTCAAGCACATCCGAAGCCACCGACACTTCATCGGGGCGATTGCGACCGACACGTAACTGATCGATATGCGTGCGCCTGAGGATCGTCATCAGCCATGCCTTGAGATTGGTGTCATCCTGATAAGAATCAATCCCACGCATCGCCTTGACCATGGTCTCCTGAGCCAGATCCTCAGCCTGCTGGCTATGGCGCGTCAGGTACTGAGCAGTTCTCAGCACCATCGGCATCAGCGGCCAGACCAGTTGCTTGAATCGTTGTGCCTGGGCTTGGCTGATCGGCCCATTACGCATGTTCTCTATCCTTCTAAACGATTTTCAATGGCCCAAAGGTTCCATGAGCATGAAGCAATTGTAGTCGAAGGTTGAGAATCGGTAAAAGGCGATTCGCAAAGTATTTGAGTAATTGACTCAAGTGCATTGATTTAAACGCACAGGATAGCGATGGTGATATCATCCAACTGGGCCTGACTGTCTTGGTGTGCCTCTACCAATTGCACCAGTTTTCGAGCTTGCTCGTCTGAAGAAATCAATGAGTTCTGCTTAAGCAACTGCTTGATCGCTGTTCGACCCAATATGTTCCCTTCGGGAGACAAGGCTTCCACAAGACCATCAGTCAACAGCACAATTCGATCACTAACGTGAACCTGTAATTCAATAGCCTCACAGACTGCTTCAGGATCAACACCCAGCAGTAAGCCGGTACCATCAAGTTTATCAATGAGTCCATTCTGTCGAATAACGTAACCTATTTCATGCCCGGCACTGGCATAAACAAACCGACCTGATCGACGATCCAACACGCCCATAAACATGGTGGCAAAATCGCCTTCAAGGGTCACTTCATAAAACCGTCGGTTGATATGTGCAAGAACCTTCGCCGGATCAGTCATTTCACCAGAACTATGCTCGAAGAGAATTTTGAGCATTGCAGCTCCCATTGCGGCAGGTACGCCATGGCCCGTCACATCCCCCATGCAAATCACCACACGGTCATCATCAAGAACTTTCATGTCGAAGAAATCACCCCCTACATCCTCTGCAGGCATATGCACGTTGTAAATACCTGCAGAATGAAGTTCGGCCGGTGACGGTAACAGATTGCATTGAATGCGACGAGCTTTGGACATTTGCACCCGTTGGCTTTTTTCAGCTAATTCCAATTTACTGCTCATCTGTCGGATTTCGGCAGAAAGAAAATCCAACTCAAATGACTTGAAACCTGGTGGCGATACTCCAAGCTCTCTGTCAGCAATCCGGCGAACGGCATGAACCAGGATAGCAATCGGGCGCGTGACCAATCGCATTAATATCAAATTGACAACCAAAGTCAGAACCACACCAAGCACAGCCATTTCAAGAGCGCGTTTCAATAATTGAGTACGAGATGCTTGTTGTACGTTCTGTGTAAATTCAGAAACATAGATTTGAAGCTTGTCATCCGCACTGGACTCTGTCCCAACGATAATGGGCTTGCCATAGGCCAGCCCAGTTTTTGCCGGCGTTTTGCTAGCCTGCTGAATCACCCTCGCAAAGGCAGGTGATGCTCGATGATGTGTTCTGGCTTGCAAAATAACCTGATCCAAACGCACCACAATGTGATGGCCCGGAGAGACAGCATCTTGCATGCGAGCACAAGCATGGTCAATAAATCGTTGAACATCTGAATGTCCATGAACCTGTAATTCTGTGACAGCCGAATGCAGCAATGCCGCCTCTTCCTGAAGCGAAATCTGTTTTTCTGTCAATCGTTGATCGAGCCCACGTTGATAGTCAAAAATAAGCCCAATGGATAACCCCACAAGCAAGACCGTGTTAACGGCGAGCAACAGTGCGGTTCGAATACTGGCTTGTTGCTTCGTAAACACGGTCTTACCTTGTCGGTGTTCTGTACAATTTTGATCCTGATTGTGGGGGATTCGAATCATCCCTTATGTTAAAAACAAACATCGCGTAATAAGATTACTCAAGGTGTGTACATATCCATCATGCTTTCTTCAATATGGCATATCTTGAGCCGCCCACCACAGGACTCGCAAGGTTCACCCATGGGGTTGTATTCAACTTCGCCACGTGCAGCCTTGTCACATTTGTCGCAGACAATCTTCTTTTCTTCCTGAATCCGCATGACATTGGCCTTACCGTCCTTGTTGACGGTTTTCACCCAAACTGTCTTGCAAGAATCGCACTTAACGGCTTGCGTCTTACCTGTAGACTGGGTCGATGCACACCCGGTAAACAGAAAAGTCATGCCCAATAAAGCGACGGACAATAAAATGGTTTTGGATACTTTCATATCAAGTTCCTCATATCAGAAAAGGTTTGCCCCCACTTATCAGTTATCAATGATTTTCAAATACCAGACGTTCCACAAAACATGCTTTTCATGAAGAAGAACGCTAGGCGTTGTGTTTGTATCGAATGAAATCAATGTGATATTAACCATTGTGGAAAAAGTTCTTCAAGAATGAATCTATCTACCTACTGTTGTAATACGTCCGGACCAATCGCAGTCAGATGGAGCTCCGAAATGAAACCCATCAACCTTGATCATGCTGATCCGTTGATTTATCCGGCATGCTCCCCCGATGCACTTGCACGTTGACCTGAGCAGGCAGGATAGAGCCAGTGGGCATGTCCAGGGTAAATGGCGCACGGCGTAATCCCTTGACGATTAAAAGTGTTTGCAGATATGTCACCTCTTTGCGTGCCAAGACATTGCCTTGGGCATCAAGCGCAGTGATCTGGACATAACCGTGGATATCCGCGGGAAACAGCCATGTGCGTCGAACTGTGCCACGAATCAGAAGGTGATCGTCTTGAACTTGAGCCTGGGCATGACTGATGTACAAGCCTGAGGTTCTGGTGATGTTGACAGGAATGGTTTGAGCCAGTTCCTCGGGAACCTGTGCAGAGATGATTTCAACGCAACCCAGTAACAGGACAAGGAAACAACTGACAGACAAACGTGCGGGTAAAGCAAACATGGAGGACTCCTTTTCAAATGTCCTGATGACGCAACCGCAGAGCATTACTGACGACCGACACACTGCTGAAGGTCATGGCGGCGGCAGCAAACATGGGGCTCAGTAAAATCCCAAAGAGCGGATAGAGCACACCGGCAGCAATAGGAACACCGGCGGCGTTGTAGATGAAGGCAAAAAACAGGTTTTGCCGAATATTTCTCATGGTTTTACGACTGAGTAAGCGGCAAGTCGCAATGCCGCGTAAGTCGCCCTTGACCAGTGTCACACCAGCTGACTCGATAGCGACATCTGTGCCGGTCCCCATGGCAATGCCAACATCAGCCTGGGCCAACGCGGGGGCATCGTTGATGCCGTCACCCGCCATGGCTACGCGTCGTCCTTCAGCTTGGAGCTTTTTGATCACAGCGGCTTTCTGATCCGGTAATACTTCAGCTTCCACACGGTCGATGCCCAATTTCCCGGCCACTGCCTGGGCAGTCGTGTGATTATCGCCGGTGAGCATGACAATATTCACCCCTGATTCATGCAGCAGTTTGACTGCTTCCGGTGTCGATGACTTGATCGGGTCAGCCACACCGAGCAATCCTGCCGGTTTACCGTCGATGGCAACGAACATCACTGTCTGGCCTTCACCACGCAAGGCTTCAGCACGATCAGCCAACGACCTTATATCAGCAGCCAGTTGCTCCATCAAGGCCCGATTACCCAGTGCCACATTTCGGCCATCAACACGACCCTGCACACCCTTGCCGGTAATGGACTGAAATTCTTCGGCCACGCCCAAAGCGAGTTTACGTTCCTGAGCACCATTCACAATCGCGGTGGCCAAAGGATGCTCGCTTCCCCATTCCAGCGTAGCGGCCATGCGTAGCAAATGGCTTTCTGAACCGATCATATCCTCAGCAAGTTCGATGGACACCAGTTTGGGTTTGCCTTCAGTTAACGTTCCGGTCTTGTCGACGACGAGTGTGTCGATTTTCTCCATCACTTCCAGTGCTTCGGCGTTTTTGATCAACACACCAGCCTGGGCACCGCGGCCGACACCCACCATGATCGACATGGGTGTAGCCAATCCCAATGCACACGGGCAGGCAATGATCAACACCGCCACCGCGTTAACGATGGCATAGGCCATGGCGGGTTGCGGTCCCCAAAGTGCCCAGACACCAAACGTGATGGCCGACGCCAGTAGCACGGCCGGCACAAAGTATCCGGCAGCAATATCGGCCACGCGCTGTATCGGAGCGCGGCTGCGTTGTGCCTGGCTAACCATCTGTACGATCTGGGCAAGTAACGTTTCATCACCGACACGCTTGGCCTCCATGACGAAACTACCCGTCAGATTGACCGTCGCACCGGTGACTGTATCGCCGGTTTCTTTGCTGGCCGGGACGGGTTCGCCGGTGATCATCGATTCATCAACGGTACTTTTACCTTCGATCACGGCACCATCGACAGGGATTTTTTCGCCGGGCTTTACACGCAGCTTGTCACCAATCTGCACGTTTTCCAGTGGAATTTCCTCTTCCTGACCATCGTTTTTGATCCGTCGAGCTGTCTTGGCGGCAAGATCGAACAAAGCGCGAATCGCGCCACTGGTTTGGCGTCGAGCCCGCAGTTCGAGCATCTGTCCCAACAGAATCAACGTAATGATGACCGTGGCAGCTTCAAAGTAGACACCTACCTGCCCGGATTTGTGATGAAACGATGGCGGGAAAATCTGTGGGGCCAATGTGGCCACTAGGCTGTAACCGAAGGCCGCAATCACGCCCAGTGAAATGAGCGTAAACATGTTCAGGTTCCACGTCACAATGGATCGCCAACCACGCACAAAAAATGGCCATCCCGCCCACAACACCACGGGTAATGAAAGCACCAACTCCGACCACCGCGCGACGGTATGCTCCAACCACTTGTCAAACGACAATCCAACCATCGGCCCCATGGCCAGCAGTAACACTGGCACGGTAAACACCAAGCTGCCCCAAAATCGACGGGTCATGTCAGCCAGTTCGCCACCCTCTTGCGAATCATCGTGTGACGATGCGGATTTTGGTTCCAACGCCATGCCACACTTGGGACATTGGCCCGGTCCGACCTGTTCGACTTCAGGGTGCATCGGGCAAGTGTAGATCGCTTTATCGGATGCCTTCTGTGGTGTTTGAACGGGAGCATGGTGATTGCCTACCTGCTCCTGATCATGTGTATCAGCAATGTACGCCTGCGGATTGGCCTGAAACTTCCGGGCACAACCGTTACTGCAAAAGTGGTACATATGCCCATCATGTTCCAGATGTTCAGCAGCCTTGTCCGGATCGACTGTCATGCCGCAAACCGGATCGATACCCGTTGTCGATTGATTGTGTATCTGCATGGTATCCCCTGATATTGGAGAGGTTGAACTCCGCGATCAACTTAACTTGTACCCACTCTATTGTTCATAACGATCAAATCCCGCAATAAGTTCCAATCAGAGTGAGATTTCCTGTACAGATGGCATATCGATCAAACAAATTCGAATTGAAATGGTCGAAAACTTTTTCACGACCTTGGAACTTTCAAGCAAGCAGCGTCGTTTAATGTGATAGACACCTGACGAATGAAATCAAGTTCGATGCATCCGGCTGTGTGTGACTCCCATACTTGTGTTTGGGAGAGTTGCATTTTCATGAAAGGATCGAATATGTCTCGCACTCTCACCTGCATCCTGGCCGTGCTGTCACTGGCTTTACTATCAATGAGTCCCGTCCGTGCGGCAGATGATGGTCATGATCATCACGAACAGGGAAAGCACATGAACATGAGTCATGCGGAATCACTAAACCATGACCCCTACACCTTGTCCGTCGATCCTCTGGGTGATTCCCTGGTCAATGTTGCCCAGCCTGTTGCCGTCATGCACGATGGTCGCCAGCTTCTGTTTGCCAGCGAGAAGAACGCAAATACCTTCAAGCAGCATCCCAAGAAGTATCTGGCGGATGTCGATGCGATGATCATCAAACAACAGGCTCCAACATATCCGCTGACCACCTGTGTTGTCTCTGGTGAAAAGCTCGGTGCAATGGGCAAACCGATTCAGCGCGTGATCGGTAACCGGCTCGTGGAATTCTGCTGCCCGGGTTGTATCAGCAAAGCTCAGAAGGATCCCGCCATGTACATTGCCAAGATCGATGCAGCCGTCATCCATGCTCAGAAGAAAGACTATCCCATGACAACCTGCCTTGTCTCCGGCGAGAAACTCGGTGACGAGATGGGCGCACCAATCAATTATGTGGCCGGCACACAACTCGTTGAATTCTGCTGCAAGGGCTGCATCAAAAAGTTTGAAAAGAATCCCGCCCAATATCTGGGCAAACTCAGTCAAACCACTCAACCGCAAGATTCACATTCAAACCACAACCATTAACACAGGATCATTTACATGAGTTGTTGTTCAAAACATAAAAAGCGGTGGCCGATGATTGTGTTTCTGATCGTGCTTGGGAGTGTGATCCTGATTGCGGTTCTTGCGGACGCCAAGACACGTAACATTTCGACGGAAATAACACCTACCGATCAATCACAGGTGTTGGATGCTGCCTCTTCAGAACAAGCCTGTTCCGGTCATACTGCTTCAGAACAATCCTGCTGTGCCAAACCGCCACAGAAGAAGTAATGACAAATGAATCACCCATGTCTTGACAAGACCATCTGCCTGCCATCAAGCATCATGATTGATGCATGACACCGTTTTCTACCTCACGCCGAGTGGTGTTCCCGTCACACCGCTCGGTTTTTTATTTTCACCGCAGAAATCAATTGGCCAATACATTCTCCATTTACGCCATATCGAAGGAGATTTCACAATGCACAGTCATACAATTTGCATGAGAAAGCGCATTATCTTCTTGATGAGTCTATCAGTTGTTGCCGGCACGATGTTGGCACAACCACTCCATGCACAGCAATCGCCAGACATGGCATCAGTCAACATGCAACTGACCAACAAGACTTGCCCGGTGACAACAGGGGAAGCTGTTGATCCCGACCAATGGGTTGATTACCAGGGCCAACGAATCTATTTCTGTTGTGGAACCTGCAAACGCAAATTTGAACGCAATCCCCAAGCATACATGGATAACCTGCCGAAGCTGGCCACGGTGACTCCCGCCACAAGTCCCGAGGCGAACGCACATGATGACCACGACCATGAGGCTGCAGTTGCCAACGGCCACGATTCACAAGAACCCAGCAACGAAGCAGTAGAGCATGATCACAGTGCTCATCAACATGCTGATAATCAGACTGGCATTGCAAAACTCATCGCATGGTTAGGCAAGTTCCATCCACCATCAGTACATTTCCCGATCGCCTTGCTCATCAGTGCTGCTCTGGCCGAGTTATTGCTGATCATCACAAAACGTACCTTGTTTGATGCTGCTGCCCAGTTCTGCGTTTGGGGCGGTAGTATCGGCACGTTCAGTGCTGTCACGTTGGGATGGTTCCTGGCCGGTTTTCGGCTCAATGACCCGGATTGGATCATGACCACCCATCGTTGGTTAGGTACAGCCGTCGGTTTGTCGGCTGTCTTAATCCTGATGTTGTGCATCGCATCTCACGAAGGTGGCACACGTCAATTACAGTGGCGATGGTGGTTTCGCGTCATGCTTTTTATCACTGCAATTGCAGTAGCCATGAATGGATTCCTTGGCGGTGCCCTGATATATGGTTTGAACCATTATGCATGGTAATCCCATCGTTAGCAGACAGCATTCGCAACTTCGTGCGTCATGCCGTAGTAACGTCTGTGGCTGAGTCGATTTAATCTGTCACGATTCCCTGTTGCATAGACACATTGCTTTTATGATCAAACAAAAAGACCCGGCAAGACCAAAGTCATTGCCGGGCGCATCAGGGGTTCCGGGGGCATGAGAAAAACTCATTGATGGACTGGTGCGATTATGCCGGGGTGTACCGGGCAATCACTGAGCAGATGGCACACGAACATGAACCACACGCGACGACCTGTGTGGGGCGATCCAGCGAAGCTCCGTTTCATAGCGGTAGTTGCCAGCATCAAGTTGAGCCTGATTGCCTTTGAACGCAAAGGGCTTCTGGTCGACCTTGGTATGCGTCCGGGCAAAGCTCGAGGAGCGGTACTGGGTACTACCGATCCCCGGGCCGGCATATGCTGCTGTCGAAAGGCTGAACAAAGCCACAAAGGCAGTGAGGGAAAGAAAGCGTTTCATATCGAGTCTCCTAAAGGCATCGAGTGTCATTGAGGTGACGCGTGATGCCATGCCGTTCGTCATCTCACTTAACTAAACGTTCGGCAACAATATGAGGTTCCTTAAGGGGCAAATTAATCTTAATTTTATCAATGACCAATAAATAGTCATTCTTCTTCAGTTATCCGGCAGATTGCCTGAATATTGTGCTACGGTTGACACAAATTCCCCACTTATAAGCCTGGCACATGTCTTGCGTTTGATCTCATCATGAGGTTTTGGCAATTTTCAATTCTCTTTTCAATCATGTTGTTAACTGGATGCAGCACCATCGGGCAAACACCTGACGTGATATCACATCATAAGAAGTGGGCTCTCCAGCATGGCGGTATTTTGGTTGATCAAAGACACCAACGATTAAATCAAACCTGTCAACGTCTGGCCCCTGCATGTCACGACATTGTCATTGATCCCCATGTTCTGGATAGCAACAATTTGGCTGCTTATTCCTGGCCCAACGGGGAACTGTATGTCACACGGGGTATGATCGACGCAGCCAGCCCGGATGAATTAGCATCCGTGGTTGCACATGAAATTGGACATCTCATTGCCCATCACAATCATTCAGATGCCACGACCATGTTGCTCGGGCAAAAGCATGATCTGAATCCTGAAATTCAAGCAGATGCATTGGGATGCCGCATCCTGGCAGCCTGTAACATTTCAACGACAGCCATGCTACATACTCTCCAGAAGGTCAAGCAATCCACACCAACCCACGATCCAGCGCATGCTCTGCTCAACCAACGAATTCTACGACTTCAATCAGACATTAGTAATCCATTTTCCAATTGATTATTGGTAGCGTTTTCCCCAGCAATATCCGTCAGCGCATTGACCGCGCCATTCACATCCAGCAAGGCAGGATCGGTATAGAAGTTGGTGGTCAACTCAATCCGGCTGTGCCGCATGGCAGCTTGGGCGACACGGGGATGGACACCGGCTACGGCAAAGGTGCATTAATAGCGATCTGACAGACAACTTTACCGTATTGACCTTACTCGTCATTTTGGACAATATTCATACGTTTTTCTTTCCCGCACATCAAAAACAGCATTGGCAAAACAAACAAGGTCAGCACTGTTGATGTGATGACACCGCCGATGACCACCGTCGCCAAAGGCTGCTGAACTTCAGCTCCGACACCGGTTGAAATAGCCATCGGCAAAAAGCCCACCGCATCGGTCACGGCAGTTGCAAGCACCGGGCGCAATCGCTGCCTGGCAGCATTGGCAACGGCATCACGCACCGATTGCTTTTCCTGAAGATAGTCACGAATGGCTGTCACCATGATCTGACCGTTAAGGACCGCAATACCTGATAGCGCGATAAACCCAACCGCAGCACTGACACTAAACGGATAACCACGCCACCACAGGGCATACACGCCACCGATCAAGGCAAAGGGAATCCCCGTGTAGATCAGCAAGACATCACGCAAATTCTTCATGCTGAAATACAACAGCAAAAACACCAATAGCAGTGTCGCAGGAACAACTAACAACAAACGTGTCTGGGCTCGTTGCAGATTCTCAAACTGCCCGCCCCATTCCAGGACATAACCTTCGGGCAGCGAAACCTGCTCGCGAATTTTCTGCTGCGCTTCATGGATAAACGAAGTGACATCGCGGCCTGCCACGTTGCATTGCACACGGATCAGGCGTCGGCCCCATTCACGATTGATCGTTGCCAAGCCCTCGGTGTGTTGAATATCTGCCAATGACCGCAACGGTAAACGTTGACCGGTCTGCGTGGGGACAAGCGTATCCGCCAAGACCTCCGGATCACTGCGATGGGTATCGGGCAGGCGTACCACCAATTCAAAGTGGCGTTGTCCTTCAAAGACTTCACCGACGTGATGACCGCCGACAGCTTCGACAAATTCGAGAACATGCCTTGCGGGAACACCATGCCTTGCGATAGCCTGCTGGTCCACACGGATCTGGAGCATGGGTTGGCCGGTGACCTGATCGACTGCGATATCCGAAGCACCGTTGACTTGTAAGAGCACACGTTGAATGTCATCGCTGATGCGGACCAGTTGGTCAAAATCATCGCCATAAATCTTGATGCCGATATCGGTGCGAATGCCTGAGACCATTTCATTGAGTCGCATTTCAATGGGTTGTGTAAAGACCATGTTCAACCCGGGCATGTCTGCGAGCAGGGCCTGCATTTTGCCAACCAGCTCAGTCTGGCTTTTTGCTTTGGTCCACTGCTGGCGCGGTTTGAGTGACATGAAGATGTCGGTCAGTTCCGTGCCCATGGGATCGGTGGCGACTTCGGCGGTACCGATGCGACTCCAGACGTGACGGATTTCATCGGGAAATGCGTCTTTGAGCAAGGTTTCAATGCGACTGTTCCATGCCACTGATTGATCAATGGAGACACCCGCCAGACGGATGGTGTTGGCTACCAGCGCACCTTCGCTTAGGCGTGGTAAAAACTCACCGCCGAGTTTACTTGCCTGCATACCGGTTAAGACCAACAGACCGCAGACAACCAGCAATACTAACCAGCGGACTTTGATCACCATGTTCAAAAGCATGCTGTAAAACCCGGTCACCATGCGATCCAGGATGCCTTCTTTGGCCTTGTGTTTGCGTGGCAGAAAATAGTATCCAAGAACCGGCGAAAGCGTCAGAGCGATGAGCAACGCACCGAGTAATGCGAAGATGAATGTCCATGCCATGGGTTTGAACATTTTGCCTTCGATGCCTTGCAAGGTGAGGACGGGCAGAAAGACAATGAGAATGATGCCAATCCCAAAACCGATGGGCCTTGCCACCTGTTGTCCGGATTGGATGATGATTTGCATGCGTTCTGCGGCTGTGAGTTTACGCCCCAACTCACGAGACCGCATGGCGAGGTTGCGCAGGTTCGCTTCGGTCATCACCACCGAACCATCGATGATGATGCCAAAGTCAATGGCCCCCAGACTCAGCAGACTGGCAACAATGGCAAACTCGTACATGCCAAGCACGGCCATGAGCATGGTCAGCGGGATCACCATCGCGACCAGCAATCCCGCACGGATATTGCCCAGCAGCACAAAGAGTACCACGATCACCAACACAGCCCCCAGCAGCAAATTATGTTCCACTGTCTGAATCACAGCGGACGTCAATTCGGTTCGGTCGTAAACCACTTCGACGATTACGTCCTCGGGTAATGCATCTTTGACCTGTTCCAGTTGGCTTTTGAGATTTTCGGTGACGATCTTGCCATTCTCACCCATGAGCATGAACGCAAGGCCGAGTACGACTTCCCCCTGCCCGTTAGCGGTCACTGCACCACGGCGGATTTCATGATCGATGCGAACCTCTTGGGCGATATCGCGAACGTGAATGGGATTGCCATCAAAGGCATCGATGACAATGTTTTCAATTTGCTGGATATCGGTGACGCGACCGATGCCGTGTACCATCTGCGAGACACCACTGCGCGTGATCAAGCCACCGCCGACGTTTGTATTATTGCGCTCGATGGCATCAAAGACTTCGTCCATCGTCAGGTCGAATTTGAGCAATGCCTGCGGGTCAAGAATGATGTGATACTGTTTGACCTGCCCGCCCCATGCGTTGACTTCCGCCACGCCGGAGACTTTGCGAAGTTCGGGTTTGATCACCCAATCGTGAATCGTCCGCAGCTCTTCAAGCGTCCGTGTGGGATCAGTCGAGCGCACGACATAATGAAAAATCTCACCAAGACCGGTGGCTATGGGGCCCAGTTGCGGGCGCTGGATGCCATCGGGAAGCGCCACTGCATTGATGCGTTCAAAGACATACTGACGGGCATCGGTGATCTGTGTCGTGTCGTCAAAGGTGGCAACCACCTGTGAAAAACCGAACTTGGAAACCGAACGCACATTGATCAACCCAGGCAAACCACCAACAGACAATTCAATCGGCAGCGTGATCTGCTGTTCAATTTCCTCGGGGTTCAGTGCAGGCGCAACCGTGTTGATCTGCACCTGCACCGGCGTGGTATCCGGGAAGGCATCCACCGGCAACATGGTCAACCGCCAGACACCCAATGCACATAACAGCACCGTGAGTATCAGGACTAACAGACGGTTTTGAAGCGAAAAAGCAACAAGTTTTGTAAGCATTTCAAATCATCCTGACTAACTGCAATTGATCAATGATCCGCACAACCCGCGCCGAGACGGGATTTGAGAAATTCAGACATCACGACAAAACTGCCATCCGTGACGACGGGGTCATTGGCATTGATACCTTCGAGAATTTCGATGGTCTGCCCACGTGTCTGGCCCAATGCCACGCGACGGATCGAGTACAAATCCGGCTCGTTTCGCACAAAGACAAAGCTGGCCCCTTCGTGTCGCTGCACTGAATCGCGAGGCACCAACGTGACGGGTTGATCAGAGCCAGTGATGATGCTGGCCTTGCCGAAGAGTCCGGTCTTGATCTGCTGGGCATTGTCATGAACCACCGCGCGGGCCTGGAGCATTTTGCTGCGAGGATCGACCGCCGTATCCACCCACGTGATCTGGCCCTCGACGGTCAATCCGGGCAGTTCCTCAAACTCAGCCGCGACAGTTTTACCCTTCTGGACATGAGCAATGTGACGTGAAGGCACTGAAAGGATCAGCCAACGCGTGGACAAATCCGCAATGGTAAAGACCGGTTGCCCGATGGCTTTAGCTTCACCGGCAACGGCATCGCGCGAAACGATGGTGCCATCAAACGGTGCACGGATCACCAGGCTTGCACTTGTGTCCTGATCCTTTTCAACAACACTGATTTCCTGCGGGGTGTAACCAAGGTTGATCAGTTGTTGGTGCAGATTCTTGACCGTCAATTCAGCTGCACGATGCGATGCCTGTGCTTCGATGTAGTTTTTTTCCGCGGAAATTTTCTGCTCATAGAGACGTTTTTCACGCGTAAAGGTTTGGTGACGAATATCACGTTCAACCAAAGCGCTGAGGTATTGACTCTTGATGGTAGCCGCCTGTGCCGAGTGCAATTCCACCAAGACATCACCTGCACTGACTGTATCGCCGACATCATGTTTCACCGCGCGAATCACGCCATCTGCCAGCGGCGAAACCTTGGCCATGGTGTTGTGGTTGTACTGCACCTGGCAGAGTGATTCGATACTTGGGGTGGACTGAGTCGCACGCGGCAAACCCGTCCGGATGCCTGCTTTTTCGGCAGAGTGAATGGATGCAAAACGAATTTTCATATTACCGCCAGGTTTAAGTGAGGTCGTCAAATCCGGCTGGCAGATCGCGCATTCGATTTCTGCAACGTTGTGTTCGTTGCAGAACAGGGCACCAGCTTTTGCGGTCTGTGTTGTATCAGTATCTTGATGACCGTGATCATGTGTGACATGATCTTCTACATCTTTTGTCGTGGCGTCAGATGTGGAAGCATCCTTGTTCTTGAGTTCGGGATGACAGAGAAAACATTCGTCTTCGTAAAGGTAATGTTCCTTGCAGTACAGACGATTCTTGTCTTCCAAGTCAGGATGACACAACCAACAGCGGTCTTCATAACGCACATGTTCCCGACACCAGAATCGGCTTTTTTCGCGTTTGGCTGGATCACACATAAAGCAGGTTGCATCGGCATTCTCATGCTTGTGAGCAGCCATGATTGCAGCAGCATTCGGTTCGTCAGCATGTGCGCCACCTTGTGCGTGGTCGTGTTCATCTTCCCCGTCACCACAGCCAGCAAGGGATAAAACCAACACGCACAAACTCAACATCGAAAACAGATTCAACGTTTTTTCATTCTTTAGAACTTTCATGAGGATTCTCCTTTTGTTTTTCAGAGATTGGTAAATCAGTAAGCCGACTGCCGATCAATGATTCGATTTGTGCAGCGGCAAGGTGATAGTCTTGTAAAACCGTGATGTAACGGTGCTCCAACTCAAATAAGGTTCGCTGGGTGTCCAGAACATCCAGAAACGGTAGTTTGCCTTCATTAAAACTCTGCTGTGTCGCCTGGTATGCCTCGGTCGCTGCGGGAATCGCACGATGTTGCAGGACCGTTGCCAAATCGTGTGAATCCGCCAGTTGGGCATAGGCTTGACTGAGCATGTTCTCCAGTCGTAACTGCGTGTCGCGTTGTCTCTGGCGTGCTCCGGTCATCCTCAAACGAGCAGTCAAGACATCATCTTCGCGTCGATCAAAAATCGGCAGCGGTAAAGAAATGCCAACCACCAATGCCATTTGATCATCTTCGTTGTGATGCTTGATCCCCAAACGTCCGGTCATGTCCGGCATCGCCTGAGCCTTGATCAATTGTGCTTGTACCTGATACTCGGTGACATGTGCAGCCCATTGGGCTACCTGTGGATGCCTGATGCAACACTTCAAGACGAGCAACCTTAAACGCCCATTGAGCCTGCCCTCGACGAACATCAGCCAGTTCGTATTGCATGGCGATATCACCACCCAACGGAACAACCTGTGCCAGGCTTAACGTCGTCTCCGCCGAATCGATACCCGAAAACTGTCCCGAGCCAGCGATATTCTCCATCTCCAATTCCAGATCAGGATTCGGCCAGCGTTTGGCCTGCCTGCTCCTGGCTTGAGCAATCTGAATATCCGTTGCGCGTGCTGCAAGACGCGGGCTATGCAACTCGGCGAACGACAACACATCTGCCAGAGAAAGCTGACCAGTTGGTGCAGGTGTAGGGATTGACTCATACGGGACGGAACCTGGTGGATCGCCGTGAGTGACAGAGTTATGACTCTGCAACTGACTGGACGAAGAGCCATCAAAAAGCGGATGTCTTTGGCACCCACAGATCATGACAAGCAAACCCGCTGTCAATGCGGATAGTTTGATCGATTTCAAAATAGGAATTCCCAGATACAGGTAGATCGATGAAAACTGCTGAACCAATCAGCATGACATCAAAATCTGACACTGGGTTTAAATATTGAGAATGGTCGAACGCAGCGAACAGTATCGCTGCAAGTCAGGTGGATGATGATCACCATGATAGTCAACGATGTTCACCCCCATGGGAGCCCATGGCTGCGAAGCAATGGTTATCGTCTCAAATGCACTTGTCAACACATCATGCAATGGATTAGCGGCACGCTCTGAACGAAAAGTCAAAATAGGCACAACCAAATCAACGCACGATTCACTTAATGGCTTTTGGCCACATGCATCAACTGAACATTGGGGGGATGTATGAAGCGGTTTCAGTGCTGGCTGATCATGATGACAAAGACACAGTACCTGACCTGCACTTGCATGCAGTACTGCCAGTAGCAATAACATGACAACAGTCACGTGACATATTGGTGTTCGCTTCCGATGCACAACTTAACAATATAAAACTGCTTACCCAACGTCAATCTAGAGGAGACAATAAACACATCTTAATACCAATTCATATGAAAATACCCAAGCCAACATACAACGTCATTTATGACACATTCATGGTTGAATATTGGCTATCACTATTCCTGAATTTAGAAAAATTCACATTGATAGTCGCCTCAAGCGTCATGATGTATGGGGTATCATTCAATAACAACTGAATCAAACCTCTTACTAAAATCCGGCAACGCATTGACCGCCCCATTGACGTCCAACAAGGCCGGATCGGTGTAGAAATTCGTCGTCAACTCAATCCGGCTATGCCGCATGGCAGCTTGGGCAACTCGGGGATGGACACCAGCGACGGCCAGGTGGGTACCAAAGGTGGTACGGAGGGCATGAATATCGACGACTCGGTCGCGCGCGTCATTCTTTGCAATCCCTGCTACCTGGCAGTCAGCATCGAAAACCCGGATGCCGGGTGGATTGTCGAACATAAGTGCCTTGTATCCCTGTTTGCTGCGATGTTCCAGGTGCTGCCTGATCTTTTCGACGACATCGGCTCTCAATGGCAACCGACTTTCCTTACCGCTCTTGGACTGGTTGGCGTAGAGTTCAAAGTACGGCGCGGGTTGAGCATCCAGGAACAACTGGCCAAGCGTCAGGCTGCGCAGTTCCTTGTGGCGTAGGCCAGTGGAGACGGCCATCAGATAGAACAGCGCGCGTTCCCGGCCAAGGCGTTCGAGTTTCTTGAGATGGGGTTGCTTGAGCTTGGTTAAACCACGTTCGTAACAGACGTCCAGATTCTGCTGCGTGATGGATTCGTATTTCCAGGTTTGTCTGCCTTTGCGTTTGGACTTGGGGATTTCCATTTTGCCTCTGCCCCATTCGGCAATGGGACGCATCGTTGCAGCCCGGAGCAGGTTGCCGACTTCCTCAATCGTCAAGGCTCTGCGGATGTGGCGACGGTCACTGGCACGATCTGCCTTCTGCACCATCGTCAGCGGGTTGGCGACGATGCGTTGTTCTCTGACTAACCAGTTGCAGAACGCGTGCATCGAGATAACGTATTCGTTCCGCGTTGCTGCGGCCATGTCTCTGTCTTCAGCTTTGCTTAACCAACGGTTCATCGCATCGCTGGTGATGTCAGCTAATTTCTTGATCTTCAAATCTTCAACCAAACGGTTGAGTCGACATTTCACGTTCTTGCGGTAGTTCTTCGAGACTTTGCGCCCACGGACGCGTTTGATCTTCAGATGCTCAAGATATTTTTCAATGTGATCGGTAATGGCTGCTTTGCTGTGTTCAGCCACTTCGATCTCTTGCGGCGTGATGAAACCAGCACGAATCTTCTCCTGTTCGGCCAAGACATCGGAGAGAACGCGTTGGGCAGCCTGTTCATCGCGACAGCCGGTGGAGATGCGTTTGTCGTTGCCAGCATGATCGGTATACCTGGCATACCAGACTTCCGAGACGTACATCATGCGTTTGCCGTCTTCAGCCAGTGGTGCAGTTTTGAGCTTGCCGTGTTTCGTGCGCCATTGTACGACGGGTTTATTGCGTCGTGTAACGATTTCCGCGCCGTCGGGCATGGGGATCGGGTAGGTTTTCTTATACAGGTTGGCCATGATTTTTTACGCAAGCCTTTCACTAAAAGTGTCGTTGTGGTGACACCATTGAGCCTCATGTTCGCCCAGTTTACAAGGCACATTTGCGAGATTTTATGCTTATTTTCCAGGGGATTCCGGTGGTATTACTTCCGGTGGCGGACTGGCGGGCAACCGGCATTGATCCACTTTTCGATGACGGTACGATTCCAGCGCACGAGCATGCCAAGACGTACGGGCGGTGGCATACGCTTGGTGTCACAGAGGCGATACACATGGCGTGAACTGCAATTGAGCATTGCGGCGACTTGATCCACGGTGAGCATTACGGAGGACGGCTTGGCATCAGCGGATGAGTCAATAACGGTGGTTTGGGTGATCATGGGAGTCCTTCTATATAGATGCGGTGACAGAAAAGATTCACAGGGCTTGCAGCAACCATCGCCACCAGACACGTGGCAGGCCACACCAACCAGCGTGGTTCATGGTTGCCATGCGGGATTTGCAACTGGTGCAGGGACGCAGCAAGCCAAAAGTGGTGACCTGGATGAACATGGATAGCCATGTGCCGGGCGGCAGGATGCGACTGGGCCTCGGCGCGGGAACGTCAGCCCATTTGCCCAATGGACACTTGGATGCAGGCGTGCTTGTGCGGGATTTGAGATCGACACCGTCAATAGCACAGTTGCATTTGCGATGCGTATGGGACAGACAACTAACTGCGTGTTCGCATTGACGACAGATGGATCGGCGCGTGGTGATGAAGTCAGTGGGCATGAATAAGAGCTCCTATATGCCGGGGGTTGAATCGGAACAACTGCCGTCGTCATTGGAATCGCCGACGATGCAATTGCCTTGTTCGTCCATGCAACTCGTTTCATCGAGAACTTCGATTTGCAGTTGGACACGAGCGGGGTTGTCGTAGACGTTCCAGACGTTGGTGCAGATGCTGTGATTGTGTAGTTCATCACTGAGGATCGATGCGCTGCGACAACTTCCGGGGGTGAATGGAATGCAGGTGGCGAAGATGCGGCCGCAGTTGTCGTCCGAATCTTCGTTGGCATAACCATCAACCGTGACGTACCAGCGCGTGGTGCCATCGCCATCACAACCTGCGAGTACCATGGCGTTGACATAACTGCCACAAGTCGCCCCCGGAAGTTCGATGCCGTATCCCTGCCAGCGTGGACCGGTGATGGTGTTGCTTTCACAGTTGGGTTGTGGGTGACCGCCGATCATGCCGGAGTGACCGCAGCCTGGGCAATACGGTGGATTCCACGCACCGCAGTTAAATGGAATCTCGATGGTGTTGCCCATGAAGGCGGGATCAGTGCAGCAACAACGATCCTGTTCATTGCCGTAGTCGATTAACTGCCAGGTGATGCGGATGCGGGATTGATTGGTGAAGCAACATGGACCACAGGCACATGCGTTAGCTGGCACTGGTTCCTGACCGCAGCATTTGCCACAGATCATGAAGAGGCCATCTTCCGTTAAACCCAATTCACCTGAGCCTGATTTCAACGGGTCAAGATCAAATTCGCCATCAATCCCCATCGTCACATACCTCCACAGCTAAGGTTTCGTTGGCGTCATACAGGATGAATTCGCGTAATCCGTCATAGGGGTTGGTGATGTAATAACCGGTGCCGATGACGCCATCGCCGGTTGCTGGTGCGGTGACGAGTTTGCCTGCTGCGGGACGTTGTTTAAGTGGTGTCATTTCTTCACCGAGAATCGTGCCGTCTTCTTCTTCATCGAAGGCGTCGATGGTTTTGACGAAGTAGGTACGATCACATTGCGTCGTTGCATTGCCATCGGTGCTGCCACCGTCCTGCCAGACTTTGCAGGGAATGAGCGTGGTGGTATCCACCAGGCTGGGCACACCGAGTTTGACGATGGCCCAACATGGTTCGCCGATGGGAACTTCAGGTTGACTCCAAAGAATCTGTGTGCTGCCGGTGGGTGACGATGTCATGATCGCCGGAACGCCCACGGGTGCTTTGGCAAATTGATGGGTTTCATCAGTAATGATGATTCGCACCTGACACACGCCTTGGATCATCGCCCGGCCAACCTGCCCGGCACGAATGGGTTCAAGCAGGATCGCGTGTTTATCCATCGCAACATGCGTGTCCGGTTCAGGGAACACACCACTGAAGACGATTTGATCGACAAAGCTGCCTTCCAGATCCATGATGGTTTGCGGCTCGTGAACCGAGTCTTCGATGCCGAGTATGAAGTATCGCCAACAATCCATGGGTGAATCGTTCTTCACCCAAATGACTCCACCTTGAAGTTGAGAAGATGATCGTTGTGACTGTTGAGCGAGTTTCTGGCGCGGCTTGATACGCTCACGAAAATCCGTTGCCGCATCGATGAACGCGTTGTATGTGTTGGCCGGGATCACCAAGGGATCGCCGGTGCTGACTTTTTTCAATGTCATACTCAAACTCCATCAAGTGCCAATGTCCAGCAAACTGAAATCGGCGGACTCATAAACCTGTTCGACATAGGCAGCAACCGGACGTTTGACCATGGCCATCGCATTCATGTCTTCGACGTCGGCGTAACGAACCCACAGGTATTCCCAACCCTTCTTGGTAATACCACTGATGCTGCCGATGGTGATGCCGGTTTTGTTGGGTGACGCAGCGAAGCGATACGTGATCTCCCAATCGCCACCCTCGGAAGTGCCACCCCCAGAAGTTGATTCCGTGCCATGCAAGGTTCCTGATGCACCGAGGAACAAACACTCACCCGCTGCCAACCCACGGAATGTTGCGTTGTTCACCTTGCCAGTGAGTTGGAATAACGTGCCTTTGTATTCAGGCGTCACCTGTTCAACCGTGAGGTAATGCGTCTCGCTGAAGTTGTAGATGGGCACCGTAATATCGACGCCCTGGACTTCGGCATTGCCATTGGTGTTGGACACGCCGATCGCACCGTGAAAATCAGGCGCAGACGGAATCGACGAATCGGCATACGAACTTACCGTGCCCAACGACTGGGTGATGTGTTGCGTGCCACCCATTGTGTCAAAGTTGTAGGTGTACTCATTACTGCCAGGATCGGGTGTTGAGCTACCACTGGATGTCGGAGAAGAAGCATCGGCGTAACGCACAGAAGCATCCCAATACTCTTCACTGATCGGCTCGATCTGCACGGACTGCATAGGCAAACCGTCATAGGTTTCAGGAGCAAAACTTTCGACAGCAGACTTGATCGCAAGATCATCGTCGCTGCCACTGGCAATATACGTCATCGTCACTTGGGCATTGTCACCCGTGGTGCTTTGGCGACTGTCATATTTTTCCTCAACGGTGATAGACATGGTTACTCCGACATAAAGGATGGTTAACTGAAAGACAAATATGAACTGCCGCCAGGATTGTTCTGCACTTCGTTGAACAATTTTTTAACGTAACGGGCGGTGTCTTCACTGGCAGCTGCGGTACGTTGGGCAATAGATTGGTTCGTCATCAGTCCCTGCAACGCAGCAGAATTGAATGTGCCACGCGATTGTTGGTTGGGACTCAGCGAACCGATCTGCCCACCGAGTTCAGCCAGTTTCTTCTTGAGGGTGTCGATCAAGTTGTCAGGCGATGCAGGTTGATCACCGGATTGATTGGCTTCCGGGGGTTTGTTTTGAGCGGCTTGCTGCAAAAGCTGTTGGTATTCAGCCCGTGTCTTTTCCAGATCATCGAGCGCATTGGCCATCTGTTTTTCGTACTGAGTCTGACGAGTCTTATTGCCAACAGCCTGTTCCTGATCGATGAGCTTCTGTTGGGTTTGGCGTTCATGATCGATGCGTGCCAAGTCGGAATCATACTGTTGTTTGCTCTGGGCCAACGCTGCATTCTTTTGATTCTTGATCTGCTGCTTGTCCGCATTGGCATTGGTGCGAGCGATGTTGATCGCCATGTCGACGTTGTAGTCCTTGTCGAACAAACCGATCAGATGATGCATGCCTTCCTCAACCTTGAGTTGGGCGGAGCGGAACGTCGACTGCAAACCCGCTGTCATTGTCGTCCAGGCGTCTGACAGGAACGATGTGGTTTGAACCCACAGGATGCGCAGACCATGCCAGGCATCGACGAGGACTTTCGTAACCTTATAGAAGGCTTGGCTGGCAACATTGACGATGGTGTACTTGAAGCTGTACCACAACGATTCGACTTGATAGATGCCGCGTTGCCATTCAACCTTCATCGCTTGCCACAGAACCTTGGCAGCCATGCTCAAATCACCGGAAGCCAAGGCGTCGCGGATTCCCTGCCAAGCTACAAGGGCACGATCCTTCAGTTCGCCGAACCGATCACTTAACCAGTTGAGGGTCTTGGATGCAATATCCGTCATACTGAGGATGGCAATACCGATGCCTGCTGCCGCGACGATCACCAAGCTCATGGGCGAGAGCAATGCGCCCAACACCGTGAGTAATGTGCCGATGACACCGACGCTGCCGGTGATGATGCCGGATAAGCCACCGAAGATAAACGCCATTGCCTGGGCTGCGACACCGGTGCTCATCAGGATCACACCCACAGCAGCGATGCCTGCAATGACCAAGGCAGCGGAGCGCACCAGCGATTGATTCTTGGATAACAGGTCAATCACGATCCCCGCATACTGCGAGACGATAGCCGCCGCCTTGGCGACGGGTTCACTCAAGGCTTCACCCATGATCCCCAGCACGATGATGCCTGCCTGCTTGATGCGGTTGAATGCGTGCGTCAACGTCTTGCTGAGTTTGGCATAAGCCTTATCCGCCAGACCCGCGCGGCTCTGCATCGCATCCAAGTCAGACTCAAAGCCTTTGAGATTGTTCAGGGCGGGAACAATACCACGCAAAGCAGCCGAATCAGGGAACAGTTTGGCCAACACATCGGGTGGAAGTTTGGCGAGTTTTTCCATCACACCGTGCAAGCCTTCGGTCTTGAGCGTCGTGGTGTTCATTTCAAAACCAAGCTCATGTGCTAACTTGGTGGCTTCGGCGCTGGGCTTGAGGAAACTCCGCAGAATGCCGTTAACCGAGTCGATGGCCGTGGTGGTGCGCAGGCCGTTGCGTGTCAGCGTGGCGATCATCGCCCCCAGTTCGTCCAATGGTAATCCCGCACTGGATGCAGTCGAAGCCACCATGCCGATCTGCGGGGCCAGTGCCGCAAACGTCGTTTTGCCGCGTTGGACAATGCCAAACAACCAATCGGAGACATCCCCGGCTTGCTCCGCAGCCAGGCCATAACTGTTAAGCACCGTGGTGATGGCATCGGCAGCCGTGCGGGTATCGGTGAGTCCGGCCTTGGCAGACTTGGCGGCAACACCCAACACATCCAATGCCTTGGCCGGGGCAATCGAAGCTGACAGAATGTCATACAAACCGCCGGACAATGCCTCAGTCGATTCACCAAAACTCACCGCCATCTTGCGGATGCCCTTGGTGAAACCGTCCATGTATTTTTCAGCATCAGAATCCGAGAGCATGGTGGCGACGGTGGCCATCTGCTGCTGAAAATCCGCATAGATTTTCAGGCCAGAAAGCAGAGGCACCGCCGCCACGGCAGACACAGCGGTCAGTCGCTTGCCGATCTCGCCCACAGACTTACCAAAGGCTTTGACGCGCTTCTGAGCCTTGTCGAGTCCACGCACCAACTTGCTGTCCTGCGTGGTCAGCTCGATGTACGCAGCCCCGGCACGTATGTTCCGACTGTTGGCAATACCTGGCGACATCAAAAAACCCCTTGAAAAACAGGCTTAAAACGATGAACCACAGAGTCACAGAGGCACAGAGAAATGCATCACAAAAATTTGCTCATGCCTTTCTCCGGCTCTGTGACTCGGTGCCTCTGTGGTTAAAAAATGTCTCAGGTAGCAGCCACAGGCATGGAAGTTGTTTTTCGGCCTTCGTCCAGGCCCTTGTTGAAGGAGGCTTCTTTTTCTTTGCGGAGTTTGCCAGAGCCAAGGAACAGGCCGAGCAATCCAGATGCCGCAGGTAGCATGGGACCGAGGACGGGGACACCTGCAACGGTGGGACCGATTTCATCAAGTGCCGACAACGACAACTGGTTGACCATGTTGCGGATTTCATTGGCGTGTTCGATGTTGGATTTCCACTGGCTGCCAGCCGTTTGCATGTGCTGATACCAGAACTGGTATTCGCTTTCGGCTTCATTGAGCGAGATATTGCTGGCCAGGCCGGTTTGCTGCTGGATGGTGTTGGGTGTCTTGACGTGAATCATGTCGCCCATATCACAACCTGCAAAACTCAGCAGGCCCAGGACAACAAACGTGAGGATGAACAGGAAGATCAGGTGATTGGTTTTCATAACGTGGTTTTCCTTGATGGAATGAAAGTTTTTTTGAGTAAGGCCATGGCATCGTCGGTATCCAATGGGATCACCGACGATGTCTGGCTTTGGACAAACGGATCAAAGTCCGCTGCCTTGAACGTGTGGGAACGATTGAACGTGAGTAAGTTGGCAAGCAAGGCCATCAGGTTGGATGTGTGTTGCCAATTCTGTTTCTGACGAGACTGGGCCATCTCGTAGAGTTCACGCAGTGTGAACGGATCGGGATGAATGCCCAGAATGCCAGCCAGTTGCCAGATCATGTCTTGGCAGGTTGCAGCAGGTGTTCGAGTTGCTGCTGGAGTTCCGGACTGTCCAACTGTGCACTGGCGATTTCCAGGGCTTTTTCCTCGACCTGGCGAAGCTTGCTTAGTGCCTTCTTGAGCACTTGCCGCTTCGCTGCGGGGAAAAAATCCGCCAACTCCTGGAGCAATGCCGTGGTGGCATGATCGATGACGTCACCAGCAAGTGCCTGGCCAAACTGTTCATCGGTGACGTTGGCACTCTCAGCCTGATCCTTGCAGATGGCATACAACACATCGCATAGCAGGATCGGATCGGTGGAGAGTTTTTCCAGCAGGTGGGACTTGCTGTCCAACACATCCAACAGGTTAACGCCGACGAGTGCCTGCACACGTTTGATGGTGGCAACGGTGATCTGCACCGTCCAGACATTGTTGCCATTACTTCCGGGGGTTGAAAATGACTGCATTAGCTGCCACCTCCATCCACCCAGGTCGGCGCGCGGGTGCTGTAAGTGGGTTTGACGGTGACATTCACTGTGATGGCTTCTTCCAAAGGTTCGTTACGCGTGAAATTCGTCACAGCAAAATCCGCGTCAAGACCACTGCCGCCTTCGCCATCGAGGATGGCCAGTGCAATGGGCGTGTTGTTGAAATACGCATCCTTGATGGCCGTAAAGCCTGCGTCTTCGGTGTCCCATACGGTTTCAAATTCAACGCTGCCATTTTTCAATGTAGCGATGGTTGCACGCCAGCCCTGGTTCCCGCGCGTCGTAACATCGGATTCCCCGGTTTCCAGGTTAAGTGTGACATCCTTTGTGTTTGTCAGTTCGGTTGTTGCAGTTGCTCCAGCCGCGCCGTAGTACAGCTTGGCCTGCATCCCTAAACGGATGGACATAGTTTTCTCCTATTTTGAAGGGTTATTTGTGTGGTTTATCGAATCGAGCCTGCCCAAAATCGGGGCAGACGCGGTAAGTTTTTTTGTAACGATGGCCCCATGAATGGTCTTTTTCTATAGTTGCCACCTCGAAAGCGACCGCCGAATTCATGGGCCATGGCCGACGGGCCAACGTGGGCGAAACCGGGGCCGATCAATACACGGTCGCTGCCTTCGCGGGCATACACAATGGAACGCCGCAGTTGGCCATGTCGTGTACGCGGTGGCGAACCAGGTGGTGCGTAGCGTTTGCTCCGTCGAATACTTCGTCGTGCGGTCAACCGAATCGCTGCACCGGCATGGCCCAGACTCTGAAAACTCGCCTGGTTCATTTTTTGCCGGATCAACTTCCGATTGATTCCGTTATGGGGTTTAAAGTGAACTCTGAGCATGGTGATTTACTTCGTGATGCGATACGTCAACGTCAGCACTGATGTGAATACGCGTTGATTGGCCAGGTGATCCGGATCGTAGATGGGAACATTTTCCACCTTAATCCAGATGGCATACGGCATGTCAGTCAATGGTTGGCGTTGCAGGTAGTCGGCGATCTGCTGCACAAAGCCACTCAAATCCTTTACAGCGGTATCGATTTGATCCTGTGGCACCGTGAGTTTTTGCTGGATACCGATATCCACCTGACAGTCGTATTGGCTGAGCTTGCGTGTGATACTTTGAACCTGCACGCCCCGTGGTACAACACTGACGGTTAGTGCCCTTAGTTGCGAGAGATCGTGAATTGGCAACACCATGCGTTTGGCATTGGTGATGATCTCCGATTGATTGAGTTGCGAAGTCACTGCATCAGCAAGGTCAATGGTCATTTGCATATTTACCCTCCCCCCGGATTAACCCCGGAAAATACTAAAAAGAATATTCACCAAACTCGTCACACCTGCACCGGCAATCAGCCACATCCAACGAGCGTGACGAATTGCGTTTTGTTCCAGGCGATCCAGACGAATGTTGATGCCCGGTTCACCATTGCCACGGATGGCGTGATCGAGCCGGTCAAGCTTGTTGTGCAGTTCATCGAACTGCGAGCAACTATCATTTTCATTCTGTACACATTGATTCATGTACTCGTGTCTCCCAATAAACGGGTGTGAATGCGACGCGTTGTGTGATATGGATCGCAATACCTAAAACATCCGTCGTCACCAAAGTTGGTGATTTCGTATTGCTTGTCATCCATCGTCAGGACGTCACCGGGTGTGGGTTCAAACTCTGCCGGGAAGTCATCAGCATTGACGAGAAAATCCCACATACTCGATTCGATGGTCACGCCACCGACGGAGGATTTTTCGTAACGGCTGATGCCCGGCGAGGCATGGACGGTGTACGAGGAGTCACCTTGTTGGTAGGCAACCTCCTGCGTACACCATCCTGCCCTCACCCTGGCGAGCCACTGCATGCCCTCTTTCATGTAGTCTCTGGCCATGTTTTCCTTCCCCCCGGAAGTTTAGACCGGGAGTTTAGGCAGTGAGTTTGACGCGAACGGTGGCATCATTGTCACCGGCATCCTTGACGGCCTTGCCCATGTATTTGCCTTCGATTTCAGTGGGCGTCAAGTATTTGTTGGCCGAGTCCCAGTAGAGCTTGGTGCCCGTGGTGATGGCCATGCCTGGGCCACCGATCTTGGGGACATCAAAGATGCCGGTCACCGACAGACTGCCCAACGTATTTGCAGCGATGTCGAGCTTGGCGATACCCACCAGATCTTCCTGAACAACGACATCGCCAGCGGCCACATCAGCGGCTGGGGTGTAATCGATACTGTCACCTTTGTGAACGAATGTTGCGATCATGTAAGAAATACTCCTGTGAGAAGAAAAAGATTAAAAACGACTTGTTTTAAGGGGGAAAACAATGAATACTTTTCGGAGAACCTCCCCCAAAAAAACTTCCGGGGGTTCCGGGGCTTCCGGGGCGGGGGTTAGGCTTCGCCTTTGAATTTCACCGCACCGCGATGGTCCTGTTCACGAACACCGAAGTCGATAAAGCCGCGGAATTGTACGCCGAGTGTTGAAAAATCTGCGTCGGTTTTTTCGACGGTGGGACGATCCACGCCGTTGAGGAACGCGACCTCGATAGCCGACAAGCGATTGGGATCAGACAGCAGATACCACGCCTTGTTCGACGCATTGGCAAAACTGGTGTTGGAAAGGTAGACGCTGGACACGACATCGAATTTTCCGGCATGCGGATTGGTCGACGGCTTGGGTTTGTTGGTCGTGGTGGTCTCGTTGAGCTGAAGGCTCTTCATAAGCATTTCAGCAGCCACCTTCAGGCCCGGCGGCACCAACAGCAGCGACGGCATGATGCCAAGGGGTTTGCCATTGGGCTTGACCTGCTGAGCAAAGAGGACTTCGGCAGCAGTGAGCCCGTCGATGGACAGCGCGGTATCGGCACCTTCACTGTAGTTGTTGTGATCCACGTGGAAGAAGGCTTTACCATCAGCCTGAGTGGGATTGCGCAACCACAAGGCCCACACGGCTTCGGCAATGGCTTCAGCAGCGCCCATGCCGATCTGACGCGGGATATCAGTGAACGCACCGAGGTCATCGTTGATGATCATCTGGCGGGTGAGCGCGAACATGATGCCATGGGTATCGGCTTTCTGCCCGAACTGCTGTTCATCGAGTTGGCCGTGCTTGATTTCGCCATCAGGACCGACCTGCTGGAACTTGAACGAACCGGTCATGCGGTAACGCGTGTGTTCCTTGAAATCGTTGACACTGGCAATCTTGGCGATGCGCCGCCAGGCATCTTCGACGTAGTTGTAGCCCTCCAGCAGCATCTTGTTGGCGATATTGCTCAAAACACCCGGCAGCGACGCACTGCTGAAGGCAGCCTGCAACCAGCCGGTGGCATCACGACGGAACCGGGGAAGCTGCTGGCCACAGGCCATTTCACAGAACTCCTGCACACCGATCCCGCGCAGCTTATCGGCAGCTTCGAGCACCGGTTCGGCATACAGCGCCTGCACCCGACTGCTGGGCAAGCCACTGGCCATGAGCGCGACGGCTTCAAACACTTGGGGATTGTTGGGACGTAGAGCCCCTGAACTTTGCATCGCCATCGGCACCTGCGGGCGTGACGCGCGGAGGACGTGCAGTTCGGTCTTGGTCACATCCCAACCTTCCTCGATCGCCTGGGCTTCGATGGCCGGATGTTTGCCTTCGCAGGTGCTTCGGATGGCTTGGATGCGACGGGTTTCCTCAGCCATCTGCTTGCGCATCTGCATCATCGGGTTCTGCTGTTCCGGGGTGTCAGGGGTCGGTGCATCCGAGACATCCTGCGTTGCACGCGCGGCGATGGCGGCAGGACTCGCGGTCGGCGTGGTCGAAGGTGTGGCCGGTTTGGGATCAGCGATGGTGGTTTGATTTCCGGGGCCGGGGGTTGCGGTTTCATGCATATGGGGTTGCTCCTTGCTGTTGGCTGCGATGCGGGCAGACGTAGACGAGTCTGCCCCGTTATCGACAAATGAGATTTCTTTGAGTGTTGCTTTGCGGACGACGTGGATCGGTCCGTCGAAGGTTCGACCATTGACAGTGACGTTCTGACCGTTGGGGATGAACTGGGCATCGATGACGGCGGCACCGATGCTGGCCTGCCAGGGGAAACCGTTCTGGCCACTGCGAATCACATCACGCGCCCAACTGGTATCGCGGCTAACCAAGCCCTCGGCAATGAGGGAACCATTTTCCACCACGACGCGCTGCGTGTGGCCGACGCCTTGACGCGAACTGTGATCCAGCCGAACCGGGATATCCTGGCGGTCGATGGCTAGACCTTCGAGGTCCACCACGACGGGATGCGGAAACCCTTCAATACGCATCAGGCCACCGGTATAAGCAACCATGCGGAACTGTGGGACAGTTTTCTCTTTGTCACCGGTGGCTTCGATGATCAATGGGCAGGTGAACGACAGTTGGTCAGGCAGTTGTTGGGTTGGCGACTGTGTCATCGTCATGTACGTTGGTCTCCTGAGAATTTGAAGATGAAGAAGAAGGTTGAACAGGCTGACTCTCCGAAACGGTCAGCCCAAGTGTTTGCATGAGTCGGGTTTCCTTGGCGCGCTGGCGAAGTTCGGTTTCCCAGTCCTTACCCTGACGTGCATATTCAGCGGCCAATGTGGTGGTGTGACTACCTAAACGTTTGGCCTGAGCGTTGGCCTCCTTGGCCGGGTCCACATGCTCGGTTCCATCAAAGAACCACCCCTTGTTGAGTCGAACAGGCCGCAAGCCACGCAGAATGGAAAACTCCGGTGTCAGCATGGCCTCACGTATCCAGGCATTGAAGATTTGATCCAGCACAATCTCAGCCAGATTCGCCTGCTCCACACGAATGGACTTGTAATAAGTCTGATGGTCAAGCCGCCCAGACGCATAGTTGTAGCCTGACGAGTTGCAGGCCGCGATGTTGTACGGGAGGTTCAGGCAACGCGCGATCTCATTGAGAATCTCGCGCTTGAATTCGGCATACGTGGTGGCCGGTTGCTGCGAATCGATCTGCCCCAGTCGCCAACCATCAGGCAGCACCGTGGCCATGCGTTTTTCCAGATTGACGATGTCCATCGGATCAAGCGGTTGTGCTTCACCATTGGCTGGTGAATCGGTGTACAACACGGCAGCAAAATCGGCAGCGGTTTCGGCGGCGGCGATAACGGCCAGGGTGTAACGGCGAAGCTGAGCAAACAAAGGCAACGCGGGTGTGATCTCCGGAATACCGCGATGCTGTTCGGGCCGATCAGAGCGGAACCAGTGGATTACTGAGTTGGCAGGCACTTCGTCGTACTGCGACATCCACGTTGAGTAATTGCCCATGCTGCCAGGGTGCTGACGTAGAATCGAGTAAAACTGTGGGCTGCCGAATGAGTCCAAGATCACACCGTCAACATCATTACGTGACGGCAACATGACTGTTGATGGAGATGTGATGCGGTCGGCTTCGATGAGTTGAAGATCAAGAGCAACCGGTGAATCGACATTGGGATTGAAATTCAAAACACCAAACGCTTCACCGTCTGTGCTCTTGGCCATGCGCATGGTTCGGAGCTTGGCAGCCAGGTTGACGGCCTTGCTCCACTGGGCAAACGCATCTTCAATCTGGCGGTTGAGCGTGTCGTTGCTGGTAAGCAATTGCAGACGCGGGCCAGTCCCGATGCAGTCGTTGGCCATGGTCAGCACAATGCCCTTGGCATAACTGTTGTTGGCCACTTCATACCGGGCACGCTCACGCAGTTTTTTGCGGATGTCAGCAGACGCTGCACAATCCGCTGACATCGCATCGGCCATGACCCAGTGCCGGGCATTCTCAGCCGTGGTCTGCGCTGCGTCGTAACGCGCCCGCACCACGTTGGCCACCGGCACGCTACGCATCTGCTGTTGGCGTTGCGTCTGCGGTTTGGATTTTTTGAACCAATTCAGAAGTTGCATTAAACCGTGCCCCCAGGATTGATCTTGAAAATCTTCACACCTAAGCCCTTGGATTGAGCAGCCTTCTTCGATGCCAGGTAACGATCCACGGCGATCTGATCCTTCAGCGAATGCTGCTTGACGTGTTGACCGTCGACCGACACCTCAGCCGGTGCGGCAGCGTTTTCTTCAAGGTTGTTGTTGGTTTCAGTCATGGGATGATTTTGGGTGTGAGAGTTTTGTTGCGTCCTATGCTTACTACACCCGCACTTAGGCAGAAAAATCCGCGCGGAATTTGACGAAAAAATGAATTTTGTTGAAATTGTTTGCTAAATCAGCCGGGTTCAAGATCAAAGGTCGTAAAAAATGACCTATTCCCGCAAGAATCAAACGTGATAAAATATACAAGCCTTTTCAATCAGCACCCGGTTAATTCGAACATCTGATGGAGAGATAAATGGGAAACAGCAGCACATCAAATAAGCCCCAAACAACATCCAAGCCACCAACAGGGAACACGGGAACCAAGGGAATGGGGAACGGGAACAAGCCAAAGGGCAAATAGTGAAAAACGAAGAACTGTGGAAACAATATGACGCCTATACGACACTGGTGTCAGAAAACTGTCGAAAGCTTGCATTTTGTGCCGCAGCAATTGATTGGGTGTTCAGGACCGGACAAAGTCAATTCCCTAACCCAATATGGATTTCACTTCTGTACCTAATTGGCTTTTTTATCTTGGATGTCATGCAATACCTTGTATCTGCGTTTTGTCTTAGATTCTGGATTTACCATGAAGAAGGTAAACAGTGGAAGGAAACGCAAAGCATTGATGGCGAATACAACAAACCGAAATGGATTGATAGACCGGCCTTTACTTTCTTCATAGCTAAAATCATCTGTCTTGTTTTGACATACATCTTTATTTTCATACACATATGTAAAATGGCATAAACTCGCTCAAATCCAACGAGTATATTGCCACCTGTCATCGTCTCTGCTGCAAATCGGAAAGCTTCATGCGAGGACGCGATTGCACACTGCGCGACTCGACCCCTGGAAGTGAGACACCTTGAATCGACGCGCCGACCGCGCATCCCACCAGGCAATCCAGCCAATGATTGTCCGGTCGCGTGGCACGGAGTTTCCACTCATCGACCGTGCGACCTTGTGCCATCGACTTGATGCGGTACTCGGATGTCAGGTGATCAGCCAGCATGCGATGGGCTTTGTCATCGCGTCCAAAGAGTGACAGACAACTCGGATCACCCATGGCCACGCTGAGCCGGGCATGCACGAAGGTCTTCCAGTAATTGGTATCGATCAAAGCATGGCGTACCTGGCGTTTACCCACCGTGTTGGGAATGCGCCAGTGCAATCCAACACGATCACCACGCTTACGTTTGTATTCGCTGAAGGGAATACTCGACGCGCCGACATATCGCCCGTGACTGGGTAACAGCAATGCTGCATGCTGGCTCTGCCGACAGAATTGATACACCACATCAGTGGACTGCCCCCAGTTGGCATCGATCAGGCATCGGTCGATACGCATTTCCGCGCCATCGTCCCTGTGATACGTTGCAGTTAGTTTTTCAGCGGTGAGTATGTCCAGCCCCGCATAGATCTGCCCTTCGAGGCCTGCGCCAGGCGCAGCACGACTGATTGTGGATCGGATGTCACGTAAGGTGTAATAGGCTCGTTTCTGTTCTGGCCAGGTGCCGTAGTCCACAATGTAGCCCGTAAAATTTTCCTCCCAGGCGCATAGCATCCAGAACAGAACTTTCTGCTGCACGTCGATGAACATGGTCAGGTGGTTGCATGCTTGGGGGATCACATTGCGGGGGTGGCCATTGGTTTTAGAGGCAATGGCATCGGCGGCCAACATCTCCTCACCCACAGATTCAATAATCGGTTCGTTCTGGTATTCCGCAAAGAAAGCCGCTTCGTCACGTAGCCGCAGGTTCATCGCATGTTGCAAGGCTGATAGTTCGTCTTCATTGAAACGCTCCGGCCAGGCGACAATGCTGCCAGCGTCCATCGCTTCTCTGTTATCGCGATAAAACTCGGTGGCCTGCGATCCATCACCGTCGTTCCGCAAACTGTCGGCACGAATCTCGGCATACTTAGCCCAGAGCTTCTCCGCATTGGCATCGGGGAAGGAGTAGATCATCTTCGTCCGTTCACCTTGCCATTCCGGATGTTTATCGCGGTCGAGGATATTGTCAGCCATGTCAGCAGGACGGATCACCGTGCAAGCCATCAGCCCTGCGATCTTCTTACCCGGCCCAGCCATGCCCAATACATCACCAGCCAGGATCGCTTCACGTCGTTGACTCTGCGACGGTGACCATGCCGACTCGGTGGTTTGTGGGTCGTCGACCAACACCAGTTGCGGACGCACCACCTGACCATCGGCGCGGGCATAGTTCTGGCCGCGAATATCACTTCCCTTCATGCCGCTCGATGAGATGACGATGCCCGACGACAGGCTGCCTTCAATTACCGGCAATACAACACGGTCCGATGACCAGTCGATGCGCGTGGGTTCACCTTTGTATTTTTGGCCTTTTTGCCGGTTGGTAATTCGCTCAAGGCAGCGAATGGGATATGTCACCTCCGGAAAATCCTCATGCAATAGCGGATTGGTCTCCAACCAGATTTTGATGTTCTCCAGCAGGTCACGAGCGCGTTCAGCACTGGCTGCGATCAAGCAGACAAACGGTGATGCACCGATCAATGCCGCCCATAACACAGCGGTTTGGCACAAAACGGTGTTGTGCGTGGGGACCATTTTGCGCCCGGCCAGGTAAAGATGCGATGGAGAATCCACCTGGATGCACCTGACCGGCACCGACTCGGTTGGTGTGATCGAAACAATGCGACGCGATGCAGACAAGGGGCATGTCTTGGGAACCGGACGTAACCTCTCCTGCTTACGCTTGAGCCGAAACACCTCGATATTTTTATGAACCGTAAAATGAAATCGGTGATACGGTCCCAAGCGTTTGCCATTGAGCTGGACATATTTTACGCCGCGCCCGTATTTGATGCCTAAGGTACTGAGCAGTTCACCAAAGCCATCAGCCAGCTTCGAATATTTGATAATGATCTCACAAGCCCCTTTTTTACTGACATGGCCATCCGTATCCATCATGCCCTGCAATAAATCCAGACGCTGCTCATGTCCGGCGCGAAGGTACATGGCCGGAATATGCTTGTTCTGCAAAAGATTCAACTGGCGAAGCCTGCCCTGAAATGATGTTTTGTTGCGATAGGTGCGAGTCATCCAGCCGGTGCAGGTATGGCTCTCTTCGTCCACTACCAGGTCTCGCAGCATTTCGCCTGACCAGCGGATCTGATCACAGATTTCCTTGGCATCCCACTGGGCCAGCGTTACAGAAGCCCTGCGGCATGTGCCATCGCCCAACCACACACCCAAGGCATACGGATCAATGATGAGATTCTCATTGAATACCTGCAGCGGTTTGGCAAGCGGAATGCGGTAACGCTTTTCAGATCGGCCCCGCTTGTTGGGTAGGTCCACCCGATCTGCCATGTACTCGGTGGTAAGTGTCAGTGGATTTTTTCGACTGTACCGATCATTCACCGTCCAGAGATGTTCTGCATCACAGTCAATTTCCTCACCATCACTGAACTTAACACGGTAACACGGATGGTCATGCATCACCTCGGTGGCATGGGTCACCCGACACATTCGTCCCTGCTCATCGAACAGGGTGTCACCGACTTTGACATCACCCATGGTGGTCCAACCACTAGGTGTAGCCAACGGTGTATCTAGTGCCAGGGCTTTGCCACTTCCGCGAGGCATGGCCATTGCAAACAAGCCACCGGTACGTACGGCCTTTTCAATTTTTGAAATGACCGTCCTGTGGTCTGCTGACCAGGGTAAATAGAACACTTCGGCAAAATACGTCTCACAGAATGCTCGGAACGATGCGATGCACCGGGCCTTGCGATCTGGATCAACGACTGCTGGAATTTCACCGATGTCTTGAGCTGATCGAACCTGTTCTGCTGCACGTTCAGCCTTGCGAGCTTTCTGCTCTTCATAACTCAATGGACCTGACTTAGGCTTGGCATATTCCAACGTCAACCAGGCGGCATACCGAAACAGATCCACTGTCTGCGGATTGGCCGGATCGCTGATGCTGTAACCGGCGCGGTTGCGATGACGACGTAGTTGGAACTCAGTCAGTGAATCAGCGTTTGGCAAATCAACCGCATTAACGATTCGCAACAAGTCGGCTGGTCGGAGTTGGCGTGGATTGAATGACTTTTTACTCATCGTTCATTTCCTCCATCTCCGGTCGGGCCAGGAACGCGACATACTCGATCAGGCTGAATGTGCCATCGGCACGGAGCAGTTGGCCATCATCAACAACCTGCTGAATATGCTCTTCATCGATCCGACGATTGAACGCCATGGACAGAATCTGCGATGCCTGCGGCACGGTCATTGCCGTCATTCTCAATGTTTTTGGACTATCTGTAGCTTGTGTCATCAGAATTCAAAAAAGCCTTAAAAATAAGGGTAAAAGTCGCATTGTTGCCTTGTAATCCGTTTCGAATGATGGCTTCATGTGTCTATAGAAAGGCCAACAACATGAAAGCCAAAACCAGCAAACGTAAACAGGCATACAAGGACGCGACGGTCAATGAGATCGCCCAACGCATCCTCAACATCGACACCTTACAAACACGCAAAAGTGATTCTTTGGACTTCCACGACTGCGCGGTCTGGAGCATCAAAGAAGCGTTGGAAGCCGCCTTTGAAGCCGGACGCAAGGCAGATCATTAACCATTCGCAACAGGAGAAACATATGCGAATCACACGGATTGAATTTGCCGGACAAACAGGCATCTTCGCCATCATCAAGCGACCACACGAAGCCAAACAGATCGAAGTGGAAATCCTGCAACCCAATAAAGAAGGCACCCATTGGGTGAAAGCTGACGACGAAGACGAACTGTTCTCGATGGCTGCCTTCCTGCAACAAATACTCGACGGCTACGAGGGAACCATGGAAGAAGCAGCCTGCTACTACAACGCACTGCTGTGCATCAGCGACATCGGAATCTGAGGAACAACCATGACAACCAAGCACAAAAAACAAACTGCCCAAAACGTCTACGCCCAACATCGAAAAGACATCACCAGTCTCATGCTCTGGCTGGAACTCGAACTTGAAAAACACCGCATCAATGCCAAAGGCAAGATCGACAACTGGGCGATGGCAGGAGACCTTCAACTCACCCGAAAACAATTGATAGAGGCACTGACCTCGCTCTCCCACAGCGAACAACATGAAATCGAAGACCTGCTCAGCGAAAGTCGCTGAGCATTTTTGTTTAACCATTACCACAAGGACAAAATCACCATGAAACAAGAAGACATTCAAATCGGCGTCACATACCTCGTCGGCCTGGCAGGCAACTTGGTGCCGGTACTGATCACTGACAACCATCCTTCGGGAACCGGTTGGCTGGGCAAGACAATCAAGACCGGTAAACAGATCACAATCAAATCTGCCCAACGGATTCACCGAAAGGCCAGCGACGATAAGCAAATCAACGACGTCGCCAAGCAGGACAATCGCGAACCCAAGACGACGACGGATACCAAAGCCACCCCCAAACGCGACACAGATAAATCTATGGCGACAGGTGGCAACCAGGACACTGGCAAGCCCATGAGCCTGATCAACGCGGCTGCCCACATTCTGGCTCAAGGCAAACAGGAACCCATGCGATGCAAGGACATTGTTGAGCAGGCCGTTGAGCAAAAGCTCTGGCAACCCGGTAAAGGGCTCACTCCGGCCTCCACCCTTTACGCCGCCATCGGAAGAGAGATCAAAACCAAAGGCGACGCCAGTCGGTTCGTCAAGGCCGAGCGAGGTATGTTCACCATTAACAAGACGGGAGCGTAAAGCATGCCACGCCCCAACCGACAGCGCGACGTCACCTTCCGCGTGCAGGATGATCACCTGGAGATGCACGTTTCCTTCGCGCATCAACCGGACCGCAACTACATGCACCGATGTTCCCGTGACATCTTCCGCGAGGTCGCCTATGCCATCGAAGATCACGCCGCAGGCGGCACGGCCCTTGAGCAAATCGTCCATGCCACCAACGCGCCTTACACGCAGGTCAACGTCGCGCTCGCTTTCATGAAGGAGCGTGGATGCGTCGAAATTCGGCATCGCCGCACCTTCCCTTCGTCGGACATTGTGTATGAAGATGCCATGATCGAATTCATGCATTTGGCTCAATGCGCAGAAAATCATTGACTGCATATCAACACCGCTTTCTACCCCCGACATATGTCGGGGTTTTTTGTGAACTTTTTGTAAATCGATATTGGAGGTTGGCAACAGGCCGATATAATGAGTAGATCATCAATGGAGTATTGATGCGTTTGTTCGCTGATTGGGTTGTCAGGCTTTGGAGTCGGGCGACTGTTTGGCAGCAATTCGTTTGGCTTTCTTGCCGCTAAACTCCTCCCACCGTTTGACAATCACGTCGCAATACAACGGATCGATTTCCATCAGGAAGGCGTGACGTCCGGTCTGCTCACAACCCATGAGAGTAGAACCGCTGCCACCGAACAGATCGAGGACGTTGTCGCCAGGTTTGGACGAATATTGGATGCAGCGAACAGCTAATTCGACGGGTTTCTCCGTCAAATGCACCATGGCCTGTGGGTTCACCTTTTTTACATGCCACAAGTCTGTAGCATTGTTAGGACCATAGAAATGATGGCCCGCGCCCTCTTTCCAAGCATAAAAGCAAATCTCGAATGCTCCCATAAAGTCTTTGCGGGTAAGGACTGGATGCTGTTTGTCCCAGATGACGCACTGGCTGAAGTAGAGTCCTGCAGCCTTGATCGGTGCTGGATAGTTGGCTAGGTTGGCATAGCCGCCCCAGATGTACGCTGAGGCCCCGGGCTTCATCACGCGCGACGCGTTGGAGAACCAAGCAAGGAGCATCTTGTCAAAATCCTCGTCACTTACGAAGTCGTTTGCCAAGGGACGATCCTTGGCTCGCATTTTTTGCTTGGCCTTTTTACCGTCGGTCGCACCACGTGCTTTGTCAAAACTCTGGTGATGAAGGTGAGCTTTCTTATCACCAAATGAGCTTAAACCCGCTGCAATAGCGGTGTTACTGCGAGGCTCAACTTTCACGTTGTACGGCGGATCGCTTGAAAATAGATCAATGGTCGCACCATCCAACAGTCGATCCAAGTCGTCAGGAGAACTGCTGTCACCGCACATCAAACGATGGTTGCCCAACACCCAAATGTCACCAGGCTGCGTGGTCGCGGCATCCGGTGGTTCGGGGATGGAATCGGGATCAGTCAAGCCTTCCGTTACGCCTTGGGCTTCGGTCATGAGCTTGCCCAACTCTTCTTCGTCGAAGGCCAAAATGTCCATGTCGAACCCATCCTCGCGCAGTTCGTTGAGTTCAATGGGCAAGATGGACAAATCCCACTCAGCAATTTCACCGGTGCGATTGTCTGCCAGGCGGTACGCACGAACCTGATCGGGCGATAAGTCCGTGGCCACATGCACGGGTACTTTGGCAAGGCCAAGTTTTGTCGCTGCCTTCCAGCGCGTGTGGCCAGCGATGATCACACCGTCCTCGTCTACGACGATGGGCTGCCGGAACCCAAACTCCGACAGCGATGCGGCAACAGCATCAACTGCTTTGTCATTCAAACGTGGGTTGCGCTCGTAGGGTTTGACGTCCTCAATGTTGCGAAACTCGACTTTGAAATTGGAAGTGACGATGTCCTGAGTTGCGGTCATAAAAGTCCTTAAAAATAGTGTTTTTTGTTTAAAAATGGTTTGCGGCGCGTTTTTCGGCAAGTCTGTGTAATAGAGTGTCTGGTTCCCGCGACATCACAAAGGTGGTTGCCGGGAAGGAACCATGCCTGCTCGGCCCTGCTTGGCCCCTGGGGCCGCCTGCCGACACAGGCGGCGCAGGTCTACCTGCCGAGCCCGGACGCCACACACGCCATCCTGTGGCGATGTGTGTAGCCGGTGGCGACGAGTGATTGAAATGTGATTATTCCCCAAACATACTTCACACCCCGCCCATACGCGCACACAGGTATGAAATACGTAATCGCGCGTATGTATACGGGAAAGAGAGAGAGAAGATGAGAATATATATAAATACAAGCGTTTTTTGCTCAAACTTCTTTCTCCCATCCCCTGTGAAAGATGGGGACAAGATGGAGAATGAATATTGAATTTCTGTAACAATTTCATAGCTAATTTTCCCTTACTTCACCCTTGTTCACGTCCGTTAAGGCGGTACACGAAACCGGTACGTCCTGATGTGGCAACCGGTTTGGAAGACACATCACCACGCTGAATGAGTGTTTCGATCAGGTCCTTGAAGTCCTTGGCTTTGATTTTCATCCGCTTTAGCAGAACACTGTGCGGCAGTTCGTTATTAGGGGACTCGCTGAGCTTGCGAATGAGCTTGAGGCATTCTGCATGAAACGGATTCTCGGCAACGTAGCTGTCGGCCAGAAAGAGCTGACGCCTGGTCTGGTGCATGGCAAATGCCTGAGCCCACAGCACGGCTTGCAGGCCGATCACAGGGTCTTCATGGTTTTCGCTGCATGCATAGATCAAGGCCAGCTTCTTGGCATTCTCATGGGTACGTGACCAGGCGACTCGAGCAACCTCATCATTGCGTTGATCTGCTTGACGATATGAATCTTCAACATCCCGCTGAAATTCTGTTATCGCCTCCATGGCATCGGGACTGCATGGCACGACGCGCGGATCGGGATGAATCTCAAGAAGATTGCCTTTGCGTGTACAGGGCTGAAACTCCGACCACCAGCGTGCAATCTGGATGGTCGGCTCGGGCAGGTTGCGCGCACTTCCGGGGGTTTGGCCTTCACCACGCTTACCGATATCGACGATGATCAGTCTGGCAAAGAAGCCATTGGTGAGCATGCGTTGAGATAACGACTCGTAGAAGTACTGTGGCGTGGCGGTGCCGAAGAGCGTCAGGTGCGGCTGATCGATGTGTGCCGCTTCCTTCTGACCGGCTTTGACACGTAGCGGGTACACATCGTTGGCGGAGGTGTAGAGCGTCAGCAGAATGTTGGGGATCGATTCACGTTTGTTTTCCCGGTCAAAGTTGATTTGCCGCAGTACACCGTCCATCTCATCGTTCTGAAACAGCATGGCAGGCGTACGGGCAAGGGCATCCTGAATGCCTTCGCCGCTGGCAAACTTGTCACCCAACGACGCCACTTGATTGATTTCAAACAGGATGCGTGAATTGACCTTGCGGGGAAAATCCTTTCCCGTCCCGCTGCTGGCCAGTGCAAGCAGGTAAATGTTCGGACGCAGGTCACCGGGATCACAGACCTTGCGACCACAAAGGAAAGATTGCAAAGCCATCGCACCGCAGAATGCCAGGCCGACGTTGGGATATGGCGCATTGGTCAGCGTAAAATCCATCAACTGGTTGACGAACCCAGGCACGTGAAACAGGTCTTCGGGAATCGGACCGGGGTCGGGAACATTCGTCGGCTTATCGACATTCACTAATCGACAATCACTCATTTGGGCGATGATGCCAGTGATATCGGCTCCGTTGTCCATGTCTTCCAGAGAATCGCTACCGTAACCAAGTTCCCGCAAAGATCGCGCAGCCGCTTCGAAATCACCGGTGTGATTAAGCAATGCAAACACGGCAAACGGAGAATAGGGACGCCCGGGCACAAACGGTGATGCATTGGTCGAAAAAACATGGAACACCCCATGCTTGAGTGAACCCGACCAACCGATGTCCTTGCCGGGTCGACGCCAGTATTCATTTTCACCGGGAATAGCCAACACCCAACCGTGCTGCTTGAGTACTTCCCTTGGATCACCACGGTGGTTGTAATCATCCCCGGGCCTAAGAGAATTCTCTGAACGGTTTGCCGAAATGCCCGAAACGCGCGGGATATTCGGCATGGTTAGGTCGACAATGTCATATGAGTTTGGACCATTGAACACAGGTGGCCAGTATTCGTTGAGTTCCCATGCAGTTCGCAGCAAGGTATCACGTTGGGACTCAGTCAAAACAGGCAAGTCGCAAAAGTCCCCCTGCATCATTTCATAACCGGGTGTGGGCGCACACAGGAACAATCCACCTTCTCCACGGGTTTCGATGAGGGTTTGAACCTTGTCATCAACCTTGCGCTGGGCCAGCTTGATGTTGCCGCAGACGGGCGTGTCGCAACGGTAGATCACATGCATACCCCCGGAAGGTGTCGATTCAATCACCAGGTGATCACGCAGATCAGGATCAATACGATCCATCCAAGCAGGGAACAATTCACCACCCCCGTCAAAGTCGATGATCTCCAGGTTGCCGGAGACTTGGCCGCAGATGATGCACATGGCATCGTTCCATGGCCACGCGTTGAGTTCGGCCGTCACTGGTAATCGTTGTTGGTATTGTTTCCACTTGCCGATGGCGGGACGTTTTTCAGTACGTATGGCAGGCAGGACGGACATGCCTGCATCCAAGTAGTTTTGAGCAATAGGTAAAATTTCGGGCATATAAAGCTTGTCTCCATGAGGATGAGTGAATTGATATGCAATATTGAATAGTCAATGCGCGACGTAGCAGACATTGCCCAAGTCTTTGAATGCAGTGGTAAAGCCTGCTGTGTTGTCACCGAGATACAACACGGCCTGACCCTGCCTCGGCGTGACGGGTTTGACGGGATGCCAGAATTGCACACGTCCAATCGGCAAACACACTGCCGATGCGACAGACAGCAATGCCTGGAACCATTTTGTCTCCGTCGCGTTGTTGACCAGAACAACCGCCTGTGTGACATGGCCCGCCAGATATTGCTCCACCAGCTTTTCGCAGAACTGCTGAATGAGTGTCCGGGTATACGGCGGATTCATAAACACGCGACCGAACCACGGCTGATCCAGTCCATCATCTTCAACGGTGTAATATTGAGCAGCGTCAACGGCTTGGTTGGCTGCATGGCACGATGCCGGATCAAGATCAATCCGGCCCATCACCTCAGCAGCACGCTGGGAATAGACAGGTGGGGTGTACCATTCACTTGCAATTGGCGCATCCGCAAGAGCATGTTGAGTGACCGATTGACATGCTTGACGAATTTGTCGAGTTGTCGCATTTTTCGGCAACAAACGTGCAGCATGCACGATGATGTGTTTCGATGAAACGGAGTAGCTTGAGTTGTTTTTACAACTTGCAGTATGCATTGGTAACCTTTCAAAAGGGAATGTCATCGTCATCGGGCCAGTTGTAATCCGGCTCGTCAGGAGCGTTGCCGGCAGCGACTGCCGTAGGGATTGCTCCAAGTTCGTAACGGGTAATGCGATCAAATTTTTCACCGGTCACCGAGCGCACAGTGATGGTTAACGGTTGAGCCAACACACCGTTTTCGGCTAACTCGACGGCCTGTTCCACGGTATCGGGCATGGGTTCGCTAGACCGGGCCTGCCACCAGGTGCTGGCTTTTTGCCAGGCATAACTGCCCTTGGGATGCGCGACACATATCCATTCGCTGTGGTATTCGTTAAATCCACAGCGGTAATCGACACGCAGTGTCTTGGGATGTTCCGGTGGCGCGCCACGTTTGGTGTGGATGCTGTAATAGACTGAACTGACGTCGTAATCGGTTTCAGTTACTTCACCGGATAACACACCCGCCGTCGAGGCACTGCCGTCATGTTTTTCCCGCTCCGGCGGTGGAAACTCATGACCGCAGTCCGGGCAGATGCTGTAGGATGCATGGATCAATGCCTGGCAATTGGGACATTCTTTGGCCGGCGCTTCATTGCTGCCTTTGCGCTCCGATTTATCCTTGATCTGTAAAGCATCGACCGGACCATGCCGCAGGATGTTGCCACCGAAGTCCAACACGAGGCAGTTGGTTTTGTCGGGATGCAGTCGGAAGCCACGGCCAACGGATTGATAAAACAAGCCCGGTGAATTGGTCGGACGCAGGAGCACAACGCAATCGATGATGGGCGCATCGAACCCGGTTGTCAGCACATTGACATTGACCAGATATTTCAGATCACCATTCTTAAAATCGGTGAGTGTCTTGTCCCGTTCAAAGGGCAAGGTTTCACCGCAGACAAATCCACACTGGTGACCCAATTCCTCCAAAATGCGTTGCACATGCAAAGCGTGTTTGACACCTGCGGCAAAGATCAGCACCGAATGACGGTCACCCGTCTGCTCGAGGATTTCCCGGCAGGCCGAGTGGACGAGACCATCGTCATCCATCAGTGCTTCAACTTCACCGGCAATAAATTCGCCGGCTCGGATATGCAGGTTGGATGTATCAGCCTTACGACGCCCAGCCTTGGTGACAAGCGGGCAGAGATAACCCTGGGCTATCAATTCCCGGACACCAACTTCATAACACACATGATTCAACAGATGATCCGGAGCCGGACCACAGATCGTCCCACTGGTCATGCGATACGGCGTGGCTGTCAATCCGATGAGCCGAACATTGGGATTCACTACCTTGGCGTCAGCCAAAAACTGCCGGTACATCCCTTCGCCACCGGAACCACCCGTCGGAATCATGTGTGCTTCATCGACCAGAATGATGTCAAAAGCATCCAGTTGAGCTGCACGTCGATAAACCGATTGAATCCCGGCCACGATGATCGCATGGTCGGTGTCCCGGCTTTTCAACCCCGCCGAGTAGCACCCGATCTGGTGCCACAGATCGGGTGCCATGACGTGGAGCTTATCGACGGCCTGCTCAATCAATTCCTTGACGTGCGCGAGAACCAGAACACGACCGTCCCACTTCTGCACAACGTCCCGGCAAATCGCACCTAGGCACGCGGTCTTCCCCCCAGCTGTCGGGATGACAACACAGGGATTGTCATCCCGACAGCGCAGATGCTCATACACAGCATCAACTGCTTCTGCCTGGTACGGACGCAAGGTGATCACAGGTTGTTTAGTGCAAACCTGTGTCAATCGATCACCTCCTCGGGCAACATGAGTTGCTCGCTTGTCACCGAACGAAGGGCTGTGCAATCATTTGAGAGTCCTTTCTGGGACCGGAAAATTCGATTCAGTTCAGATGCGACCTGGCGCATGTAGTCTTCGCCGTAGATGCTGATCATGCTCCGGGCCGCTTGGGTGGGATTTTTCAGGGGTAGCGAGATGGCCCGCATGGGAACGGGGGCGTTTTCGCTGTGACAGGCTTTGGGACGATAAGCGTTTTTGCCAAAATGCGGTGTCTTGGATTTCGATGCACGACCGATGTTGCCCGTTTTCATTTGAGCAATTGTGCCGTGCTTGGTTTTGTAAGTTCGCTTTTGTTGCTCCAATTCAGAATTTTTACTTGCACATTGGGCAAGTGATGCACGGTACCGTCGAATCGTTGTATTGCACACACCACATTGCCGGGCAATTTCTCTATTCGACCATTGGCCCCACTCTTCATCATCCAGCAGGGTTTGAATGGCTTTACGCTTATCCTCATTGGTCCGGCGCAGGCCATGCGTGGCATTGGCACCCACGGAATACAGAATCGCATCACGGCGTGTGCCGTGGTGAATGTCAACGCAGATTGTTTCACGTTCGATACGCTTGCTGGCCCAATACCGATGAAAGCCATCAGCCAGCCAGTAGGTTGAACCGTCATGAAATACCGCTACAGGTGGCAGATCGACACCTTCGACGTACAGATCGGCATATTCGACCACCACAGCTTCATCAATGGCAACGCGCGGTTGCGTACCACCATCGATGCGGATCTGATCGAGCTTGAGTGTTTGGGTTTTAGTTGTCATTGATGTATTCACTTTCAAGGCTGGGCATTGGATTGCCGCATAACGGGCAACGATGAAGTGGGTAATCATGGATTCGCACAACAAGTTGCCCGTCGGGGATCGGGAGTCTGCGACGCGTGACAAGTAAATCCACTTGCGAATCATCAAGATAGATGCCAGCGTGCTGCATCGAATCGAGTGAGGCTTTCTGAATGTTGTCCAGGTCACGTCTTCGCCGATCCGGTGGAAACGCATCCATCGCCACGGCTAAGCGACCGTCACGAGGTGGCTGGCCGCCCATGCCCTGACACTGTGTTTGAACTTGTTGGCGATACGCACGACCTTGACGACTGATGAGCGTTCTGCCCCGGAAGTGTCGCCAGTAATGATTCACCGAAGGTGGATAAGGTAAAACGAGTTCCATGTGACACCCCCTTATCGCTTCCACGGTGCAGGACCATCGGACACCGGTTTCTGTTGGGATTGGGTAGACGACGCGTTGGATGTGCCGGGAGATTGCCTGGACTCAAAACCCTTGATCTCGTTGGTCAGTTCGTCATTGTCCGCCCGTTTTTTCAGCTTCACGTTGACCACAAGTGGCAAGTTGTGAAGATCGGTGCTGTCCTTGGGCTGCATAACATTGACCGCGCGGCAAATGGCTGACAGATCGCCACGAGCAATTTTCACTGCCGTCGCGTTGGGATTGTCCAGGTTCAAACGAGCCCACAGTTGCCTGCCCTGATAGGCGCCTTCCAGAATGCTTAGAGTGAGTTCCAGGTAGCTACCGCCCCCGGATTTTGTAGGTTTGGTTTCCGAGGCAGTGATCGCTGCCAAGTACTTGCCTGCCGGGATCGGTTCGAATGCCGTATTGGGTTCGACATCGTTTGCGTTAAAGCCATTGAGATTGGCCATAGGGATATTCCTCCATCAATTAAAAAATGGTTGTTAACAAAAAGACTGTGTTTTATGGGTTAATGTTTGTGTTTGGTGGTTTGGTTGGACGTGGGCGTGTCGGCTTGCAGCATTGCCTCCATCAAGGCGTACCATGACAGTGGCAATTCCGTTGGCAGGTCATAACGATTCTTGGCGATGCATGCCGGGCTGCCAACACAACGCATCACACGCTCACCACCATCCTTACCCAAGCCGGATGCCAGAGTGCGATTGCGATTGAAACCAGCATCTTCGGTTTTGGTGATGATCTTGCGTGTTGCAAACAACACGGCATCGGCCCACTCAGTGATCACGGCATTGGCATGCTTGTGCAGACGCGGGGAAAAACGATCATACGCACCGACTTCGGGATCAGAGAAGGTTTCAACCTTGGCATGCGCCAACAGAATGATGCACATGTTTTGTTTAGTGCGTAACGTATCCAAGCCAGTAAGCAGCATGCGCCAGTGCGTTAAGGCATGGGTGTAACCACGAGCATAACCGCCGTCGACTTTCTCAATGCTGTTGACGCCGTAGTCCTTGCAGAGCCGGTCCCAGATCAGACGTTCGAGCCAGTCCAGTGAATCGATGATGACGGTCTGGTAGTCGTGTTCATCTTTGATCAACGAGTCGATGGCATTGATCACATCGTCATACATCGTAGCCAGCGGAAAACTGGCACAATTGATCTGGTCCAGACCATCTTCGGTTTGGATGAAAATGGGACTGGGTGCCTGCGATGCGGTGGTGGATTTACCGATGCCCTCGGTGCCGTAGAGAATGATGCGTGGGGGTGACTGACGTTTACCTGTGTGGATTTGTTGCAATAGGGACATGAATCAAATTCCTAGATATGATGATCGTGACCAATTCAAACAGTCGCCTGCTCCGAACTCCCCGCCCCATGAACAAATTGGGGTGGGGAGAGGCGACAATTCAATGAAGCACTTTTGATAGGGCTAGGCAGCGCTTAGTAGACGGATGTCTTCGTAACCGGTGGGCCAGTGATTGTGTTCGCGGCAGAGCAGTAATCGCTTGATGGCTGCCTGATTTTCCTGACGGGCCATATGCAGCGCTTCGTCACTGATCACCCAGACACCGCAGCGATAAGGTTCTTTTTTCTCAACCGCCACGATATGAACCGGCACCAGCTCACCGATGACCTCGGCCAGCACCGCTTGGTAGAAAGCCAGTTGATTGATGTAACGATATTTTCGTGCATCCGATTCGAACCAGGTCAGATCGTCGCAGGTCTTTAAATCCACCACGCCTTCGTACGGATGAAGCCAGTCATATCTGCATTGACATGACATACCGCAGTAATCCGCACGCAACACCCCTTCCGCCTTGCCGTAGAGCAGCAGGTCGACGGCCTTGTCATTCATACTCAGACCACTGGCCATGTTTTCGATCTGATCCAGGTCATCATAATGAACGCCAGGTTTGCCCTGCCCTTCAGCCCAGTTGCGAAAGGCTTGGGTATCTTTGCCAAAGGGTTTGTCCGTTTTGGGATTGATTGGGCCACCCAGTGCAAACTGCGATTCATACGCATCGCGGCCCTCGAGAATGCGACAGTGTGTGGCTCTGCCGATCAGGTAAGCAGCCGTCTCCTTATTTACGATCAAGCCACTGTGCTTCTTGAAATGCAGCCAGGGACATTTGATAAAGTCGATCAACTGATGGCTGCTCAGATGATCCTTGGCTTGCGCATGATACTGCTCTGCCGGTTCGGTTTCGAGAATATTTAAGTCAATACTTAAATCCATTTCCATCCTCTCTGAGAAAATATGAAGCAAAATATGAAACCCTCCCACTTATTACATAACCGGCGCAGACGAAAACTGTCCACAAAATTGGAAGGTTGTGACAGTTTTTTTACGACAGGTAGCCATCCATGTCTTTGTACTGAAGAATTTCACGCAAGGGAACAAGGTAATTCCGATAGAACGTGGTGTGGGATAGGTTCAAATGTTCGGCTGCTTGATTGGGCGACATGGTTTGCAGCAATTCAGCTACCCGACGCAGATCCGGTGGCAGGTCTTCGAGCAGCGTGCGCACGTCGATCTCCAGATGGGATCGTTCCTCTTGGGACATACGTGATATCCCCAGGCGTCGATCATGCTCCTTTTCAGTGATCGCTTCAATCTGCTGCATCGCCTGATCACCACCGGTGTACATCTGGTCATAGACGGAACCGGTCTCTCGTCGGTAATCGCGCTTTTCCATTTGACGATGCCGCAGCATCTTGCAGACCTTCCGGTCCACCACCCGCACGACAAAGGTGTTGTAGGAGGCCAGGTCGGGATCGTATTGTGGCAGTTGCTCCAGCAGATCCATCACCAGTTCCTGCTGAATGTCATCCACATCGTCCAAGGTGTAGCCTGTCTTGCCGACAAGCTGCCGGGCCTTTCGTTTGACCAGTTTGAAGACAAATTTTGTCAAAACCGGCGTAGCCTGCGATCCTGGTAATGTTGCGTGGTTCGAAGGGGGTTTTGCCGCCTGCGCGTCTGAATGACGCGGAGGTGTTGCGGGAATGGGAGTTGCTGTATCAGCCATAAAGCGGTCCTTTACAACGGGTAACGGATTGGCACCCGGCATGGACTCACACTGAGACCAGCAAAACTGCCGGATGCGCTTTCATGGCTGAAGGGGCTACATCTCGCGTAGCAATGCTACGTCTGGCGTAGCATTCAAATTTTTTCTCGACTTTTGATAAGAAATGAACATCATTCGTTGCTGACTGGAGTGCTTTCCCACGCCATATCATGTTCCGGTGAGTACCGCGGGTAATTGCCAAAATCGATGGAGCGATCCAAGTGTCGGGCCAGCGCGGGATCGGTGTCTCTGATTTGTTTGTCGATGACCCGCTTGACACTGTTCCTCAATCCGTCGCTGATGTTCTTGCGTTTATCACCTGCCTGTTTCAGCCGACCACCGATGCCCATCGCTTCATTGATCATGCCGGTGAACATGGCCAGATCGTTTTCGATTTGCAGTTCCGATACGTTGTCGTGGTCCTGGCGGGCGCGATCCAGATCGGCAAGCAGTTCGGCGGCTTGGGCACGGTACGCCTTGATCGCTTCCCAATCGGAAATGTGACCAAGGGATTCGAGCAGTGGGTTCGTCGTAGATTCAAGACCGGCCTTGATGGCGTCGCGCGTATTGACAGCATGATCGCAACAATCAATCGCGGACCTGCTGACGATGTCGATGGCAGGCATGGATTCGCCGGGCGAACTGAGTAGCGCATGGATATAACTGGCACCAAGCCAGGGCAAGACCGTGAATGGTTCCCGGCCACGGAATCGCACCTGCCATGCCCCACCACTTCGTCGAAAAATGTTCTCAGGCAAATGATCAAAGGGCTTCTGCGGAATGCCGGGGATGCCCATCTGTGCAAAGCCTTGGAGATACTCTTCCCAATCAGGGGTTTGGTGCAGGGCGTCGCCATCTGCTTCAACGACTTCGCACAGCGGCACCAGCAACCTGTGGTGGGATCGTGCATCATTGATGATTTCGTCACGCCAGTGGATGCGTGTGGGCGTGAGCAGAATTGCGCCGGGCCATTCGCTTCGAACAATCTCCCGGAATACTTCATGCTCAAGATCATATGGTGACGGGCAGATCAGCATATGGACGGGAAACATTGCGGATTTTTTCGGTTTCCAATTGCCAATCTGAATTGAGCGTGCATCGGGTTCGATCTGCGTCTTGGAGACACATACCCTACTCAATGCATTGCTGAGTTCAGATCTGAGTTGATGGAGGCAGAGTCTATATCGAACGACATCCCCGGCCAACAGCTCAAAGCTGTCCTGGCCATCCACTTCGTCTCTGGCAAGAATGATACCGTCCCGTTGACACGCATTATTCAACGGAAAACCACGGCGGCGGGAAATAGGGTATGCGGTTGAGGGTGTTTCGAGGGGTTTGAGGAATCGCTGTGCTACCGATATCGATTCCCCGCCCCCCAAAACTTGCTGCCACTCGTTTAAGGCAGCGGTGCGGTCGGGACGTGACTCAAGCCACTCCCAAAACCTCACCATTCCCGGCACCAACACCCTCCGAATGAATGACGGCAACGATATGACGCGTCAGCATCATATCTGACACATATCGCATGTTCTGGACCACGTTGGATTCCTTTCCCCGGTCATGAGAAGACCAGTCAATAAGACCACCCCGCCATCTTGTGGCATGGAATAATGGCAGCAAATAGCGCGCCGGGAAATGTGTTTTGAGAATATGTTGAATGTAGAGGTATTATGAAATGGACACACATCGTCGACTGCCATTAATGACAACACAACACACCAATCTGTCATGCTGGCAGAACACGTTACATATTTTTGATTCGTACCCATCAAACAACTCACGCAACACCGTCGTTCATTCTACGTACGTATGCGATTGGGGTTATGAATGAGGGTATATATCCACAATATCTGAATATAATACCAATGGCCCTTGAAAACATATGTTCATATGATATTTTCTACACCCCGCCTGTCTATTTGTTCCCCATTTTTTACAAGGAGTTCCCCATGACAACATCCAATGTGGCAATTGAATTGCGCAGGCTCGTGCAACAGCTTCATGACGAGCGTGCTGAGCACGTCAAGGCCATCGAAGCCATTGACCAGACATTCAAAGACTTGGGATTAAATGCATCTCAGATCAAGCCTGTCGCCAATACGCAGCCCGTTAACCCTAAAAACACTGCAATTCATGACATAAAACGTACCCGCAAGACATTTGCTGTTACAGCCGATGCGTTTGTCTTGTCATTCATACAAGCCAACCCAGAATGCAGCACGGCACAGGTCAATGAGCATTGGATAGCAGATGGCCGCAATGGGAAGGCCGATCAAACGCTGTTCAAGCTTGTGAAGACTGGACAGATTACTCGCAAGAATATCAAAGGACGGAGAGGGAGCATGTATACTGTTAAGTAATTATTATTCTCACAAATTAGATAATATAAAACCCAGCTTAATGCTGGGTTTTATATTATTCATTATTAATCGATTATGATCTCCATATACGTCATCAACAAGCCGATTCGGTTGGCGATGCCAAGCTACCGGTGATCAAAATCATTCAGCGCCATCTCGCAGTATAACTCCCAACCATGATCGCATATCCAATGAGCAGAGCAATCCAGTGCGATTACTGTCGCATGCGTGTTACGTATTTATTGAACTGAATTAAGCGTAATCTGGTGTTTCAAAGATGAAAAAAAACACATCAAACCAGCGTAATAATCCACCGAGCCATTACAGGCATACATTTGTGAATGACCTTATAGATTTTCAACACCATAAGACAATCCAATCGCTTTGCGCCATTGATCCTGTGTTCGCATGTTTCCCAGGGAATCGGCCCATGTCATTGCCGGTGCGGGAGCCTGGGTGAGATCAGCTTGAATGGCTTGGCCGCAGACATCTGCTTCAAGTGTATAGTTTGTGACATCCGTAGCAATCTCAAATTCCTGTGGCAATTTTTGGCCATAGCGTTTGACTGTGAATTGGACTGATTGTGCACCTGCATTGGGTATGTGGATTCGACCTTTGCTACCGTAGACATGTACACCGGAGTTCTGATTCACACCGACACCACAACTAATAGTTGCCACGATGCCGTTTTCAAACGCCAGTGTCCCCACAGCCCATGCGTCGGCACCAGTCTGTGGATGCAGGTACCCGGCTCCTGTAACCGCAATGGGATCGGCAAAAGGCTGGCCCACGGCTGCACCGGCAATCAGGCGTGCCATGGTTGTTGCATAACCGCCAACATCAAGAATCGCTCCTCCTCCCAACTGCTTGTCCCATAAACGCGATTTGGCGTTGAATCCCGCATCAAAAGATACCACAGCGTTGATCACTCGTACTTCGCCAATTTCACCATCTCGTATCAATTGGATCAATTTTGGTATTTGTGGGTGGCAACGAGTCATGTATGCTTCCATCAGAAAAACCTGATGCACTCGCGCAGCATCAATCATTTCTTTTGCTTCTTGATGGTTCATCCCAATGGGCTTCTCCACCAGAACATGCTTCCCTGCCTGAATAGCCTGAATGCACCACTTGTGATGCATCGGATGTGGAGTCGAAATGTAAACGGCCTGCACATCCGGATCTGCAAGCAAATCGTCATACGAACCATACGCCCGAGGAATCTTAAATTCCTTGCAAAATCCATCAGCCTTTTCTTGTGTCCGTGAACCGGCAGCAAGCAATTCACCTGTCTGTGATTTGGTTACACCCGATGCAAAAGTCCTTGCAATGGCACCTGTTGCCAATAGTCCCCACTTCACTCGTTCAGTCATTTTTTTACCTTTGAAAGAAAGTATATGATTACTACTCTACGGTAACTCCGTCACCGTCCAATTCCCCGCGTTTGTTCCGAAGCTCAGCTTTACAGTCGTGATCAGATTTGAGCCGACTGGTTCGCCGACATGTTTAAATTGACAAGGAACCGGCACATCAAATGTCATCTTCACACTGCCATTTGGCGCGGTCCATTTGAAATAACTGACGGTTGCTGTACTGCCCTTCGTGATGGTGACAGGATTGTCCGATGCATCAAACGCCCCCAATGTCACCTGGCTGCTATAGGCAAGTGGCAGATACAGGTCATGTTGATTCCAACTCCCGCCGGTGAGGGTGGCCTGGGATTGCATCTGTCCTGATGTAAAGCTCATGGTGCGCGAGAGTGTCAATGAGCCGGTCAATTCGACTGTGCTGGTCATGGTCTGCGTCACTTGCGAACCGCCCAGTGTGACAGGAAGCGTCTTGGCAAGATAGCGGGTACTGCCGACGTTGATCGCATCACTGCTGACAAGCATGAGATATTCCGGGTCGGGATTACCATCAAGCAGATGTTCACGTTGGGTGTCACCGAGAATCAGCGGGCCGATGTCTTCATGCCAGAGCAAAGCCAGGCCATTACCCGGGGGGCCTTGGGCGGGATTGAGATTGCCGTTGTAGGTGATGGCATACCATTGATTGAATCGTCCAACCTGAAATTCACCTGCAAAATCCCGGTAATACGGCGGTGTCAACTGACACCCCATCTGCGGGATGGTCGTGGAAACAGCCGGTGCGAAATAGGACAGGTTCCCACCCAGAAGATCACCGCCACGCCCTTGTCCGACACCATCATTGGGCGCCTTGTTCCACCAATGGGTGACGGTATTGCGTGCCAGAGTCGGATCGATGCAGTTCCATGTCACATAATAGTGTGGGGATTCGGGCGCGTAACGTGACAATATGCCTGCGGCATCGGGCATATCCGCCATCAGTCGATTGCTCGGATACCCGCCGATGAGTGATGCGGCTTTGCGATGGTTCCAGTTCAAAGGCACATTGAGCAGACCTTCCTGATTGATAAAGATCAGGTGACGGCGGAGCTCAAAACTTTTCTGGAGACTGTCCCATATGTCAAGATTGCCGGTCTTGCGATAGAGTTGACCGAGCATGTATTCGTTGATGGCATTGTAATTGCCGTCGATCCCGCCCTGCTCGTGATAGTAACCGGCCTGGCTTTGGCCCATGTTGTGATCGTTGCCACTGTTGTGATTAAAACACGCATTTAAATGTCGGTGAAATGCCTGTAAAAACAGGCTGTCCTGTGCGTAGTCCGCGGTTGCTTCCAGTCCGACAAGAATGTGCATCCACTGATTGTTCATGTAGCTGTCATAGTGCTGATAGCGATGCGTCAGTGCAATCAGGCCATCCAGAAACGCCTGTCTCAAATCGGAAGGCATCTCGTCTTCGAGCAAGCCGAACAACTCAATCATGGCTGGGAAATAAGCAAAGGCATTGCTGTCAGGAACGTTGGCCGAGGCAGATTCACAGTGAATGATCTGCGCCTGGCCGATCATCAACCAACTCTGAATGGCTGCGGCGATGACGCGGTATTTCAAGCCAGGATCACCGGCGTAAGGATTCAACCCGCCGGCATCATAGGCATACAGCCAGGCCAACCCATGAGCGCGGCGTGCCTGGTCGAAATTGGCATAACCATCGGGATTGGGCACCACACCTGACAGATCGTCAGGTGTCATCATTCCAAGCCACGGCGACGTGGTGTCGAGATTTTGCCCCGGCAAGTCCTCGACCGCCTGGTTGATAAAACCGTATAAGCCAAAGGCCGACACGTTCTGCACCATCACCGAACCGGCGATCGCAGATAGATTGGGCATGGTCGGTGAGGTTGGCGTTTGCAGCGAAAAATCGGCAGCCACGCGGTCCTCAAGCCAATCGACCATAACCGCCTGCCAGGCATGTGCCACGCGACGATTGCCGGTGTCGATATCATCACCCGCGTTTGCCAGTGCGTCTGCTTCATTGGACCAAAGCACACCGGGGATACCATAACAAGCCATGCGCAGTGTCTGCCCACCGGATTGCACAATCCGCCAGACATGCCCGCCGGTGACATTGGTAAAGTCCATGGCCGTTAAACTCAATGTTGATTTGACCGCAGTCACCTGGTCGATGAGTGTGTTGTTGTGATCGTAGACCGATATCACCTGATTGGCGTAAGGTGAACTGACACGCAGTGTCCATTGCGTGACATCATCGGGAATATATACATAGTGTTCGGACTGTTGATCACCATGAACACCCAGGCAATACCCGCCACTGACGCCAATATCCGTTGGCTGATCCATGGCTACGGCAAAACCATTGTGCATGCCACTGGTGACCAGGCGATAACAACCGCTTGGCAAACCGAGCATGTCGAGAAAGCCTTCGTACCAGCCGGATTGTGTCTGCTGTAAGTCGAACGCGCCGATGCAATGATCCTGCGTATCGTAAAGTCGCACATCCAACCATGCGGGTAAAGCGTCTGCCTGCACCGGTCCGGTCTGGTATCGGAAGTGAACGCGTGAGGTCTGGTTGGCGGTGTGGTTGAGATAGAACGTTGTGCCGCTGTAATTGGTGCGGTTGAAATTGGGTGCATCCCAGACGGCTTTACCACTGTTGTCCAGCAAGGTTTCATAGGGATCGGTGATCGAGCTATCCAGGGGCGTGACCTTGCTCATGAGGACGGTATCGCCGGTGATTTGCGTACTGTCTCGCAATGCGAGCTTGCGGATGATCAGGCCGGTTCCGGCAGTGGGTGTGGCGCCCCAACCGCTGTTGCAGAGCATGGCCTTGGTGATCAGGCTTTTGCCCGTGGGCGAACGGGTGACGCCAAAACCACCGGTCAAGGCGAAACGCAACAGGCGTGGCCCAGTCCAGTCGACGTTAAACGACGCGAGGTAGTAATCCATATCACCATTTGGCCCGGGGCTGGTGAGTTGGAGATTGATCTGCGCACCGGTCGCTGCATCCGAAATCAACAGCAGATCCACGGTGTCAAACGCCGACCAATCATCCCAACCCGGCTCGTTGGGTTGGATGCTAAGCCACTTGTCATACGTCGAACCGGCATCCCAATCCAAAGCGGCCTGGCCGTCAATGATGAGATAATCACTTGCAGTCAGTTCGCGTTGGCTGAATTTCCAATGTGTGCCAAAGTCGCGCAGTTCCCGGCCTGAAAGCGTGTTTTTCAGAACCAGTTGATGAACCCGCAGCACGGTGTCGGCCACAGGTGTCGCCCCCCAGCCACTGCTGCAAAGCATCGCGCCGGTCACTGAGCCAAGACCGTCAGGCGAACGGTACTTGGTGAAGTCACTGAACAAATTGAGCCGGAAAATTTTCTGCCCGGTCCAATCGACAATGAAGGAATACAGGTAGTAGTCCGCTCCGTCGTTGGGGCCGGTGCAGCTGATCTGGAGATTGATCTGCGCGTTGGTGGCCGTCTGTGAATCGATCACCAGCTCGATGGTATCAAAGTCCGACCAATCGGAACCGGCGATGCCATCGGCATCAATGTTGACCCACTTCTTGGCCGAGTTGTGTGCTTCCCAAACCAGAACCTGGCCGGTGGGCGAGGATTCGATTTCCGAGGGCGACACACTTTGCCCTGAAATGTTCCAGCCGGTGCCATCGGTCCAGAGATGGGTTTGGCGAATAATGACAGGTTCAGAAGCAATGGCGAAACTGGCAAGTAAGAAATGGACAAAGACCAGTAAAACAAGGCTCATACGACCGGGCATATGGTGTCTCCTAAATAGAGTCGGCGAGATAAGCGAAAATAGACGTGTTGCACAGCAACAAGAAATCGCCCCCAATCCCGTAATTTCCTTCCAAAATCCCCAGCCATAATCCTCTTCTTAAAACGGATACTTCAATGCAAAATCACTTCGTCGGCGGGTGACAGCTATCAACATGTCCCGCCGACGAAGTGATGTCAAAGCGTGTTTCGTGCTACGGCATGATGGCTAAACCCACGATGGCCTGACTACTCAACGCAGCGCGATAGAGTCGGACATCATCGATCGTGCCAGCGAGATTTTCATTAACACTCCCGGCCGCACCGATCATCAATGCACCGATTCCACTGGCGTTAGCTGACGTGCCGGTCTGAACGGGCGAGCCATCCACATAGAGTATCCGCGTCCCAGCCGAACCATCTTGCACCACCGCCACATGATGCCAACCCGTCGTGGCAACCGGGCCAACAACATTATTGCCATAGGCACCGGCAATCCAACGGTTGGTGTTATCCAGCCAGATGCCGTACCAAGGCGAGACATCGCGACTCTTGGTTACAACACCGGTCCACTTGTTGGGGAGTGTTGGTAGATTCACCCAGACACTGAGGGTGTAACTTTCACTGGCGGTGAATGTCAAAGCTGCATCATGGGCGATGACGATTGAATCACCGTTGCCATCAAGCGTCACCGCACCGTTCAAGCCGGTCATCCATGTTGCGTCACCTTGGAGTGAGCCGTTATGGGTATTACCCGAACTGTCCAATGCGGTACTACCACTGCCATCAGTTAATGCCAGGTGCAATTGCAGGTCACTTGCCGCCAAGGCGTCGATTTCCGTGCTGTTGAGTGCAATGCTGTAGAGTTTGACTTGATCGATGATACCAGTGAAGTCTTCGCTGACACCAGTTGCGCCACCGATGACAAGATCACCTGTGCCGGTGGCTGCCTTGGCGATTCCAGTCTGTACGGACGTGCCATCGACATAGAGTGTGCGTGTGCCTGCCGAGCCGTCCTGGACAACTGCAATGTGATGCCAACCCAGTGTCGCAACCGGACCGACGAGATTGCTGCCATAGGCACCGGCTATCCAGTGGTTGGCACTGTCGAGCCAGAGTCCAAACCAGGGTGCACTGTCGCGACTCTTGGTGACGATCCCGGTCCATTGCCCGGGTAGTGTTGAAAGATGGACCCAGGCTGCCAGCGTGTAACTGCCGTCGACACCGAAGGCGATACCTGAATCATGCGACACCACGACCTTGTCACCCGAACCATCGAAAATCACGCCGCCGCTGGCAAGACCGGCAATCCAATCTGTGTCACCTTGTAACATGCCACTGCGTCCGTTACCTGACGCGTCGGCAGCGATCGAACCGGTGCCATCATCCAATGTCAGATCGACTTCCAAGCCATTACCGGTCGCCTGATTGACAACGACCGTCATGGTGTCGCTGCTGGTCAAGTCACCGTCGTCTGCGCTGAGTTGCAGGACATAGGTTCCCGCTGAGCCGAATGTCGCGCTGGTGCTGGGCGAACTGTCGTCAACAAAGATCACCGAGCCGGGGCCAGACTGTTTGGTCCATTCACTGGTAACACTGGCAAAGGGCAGGCCGTCATCACTGACCGAGCCGGAGAGTTGCACCGAGTCGGTGGGCAGGGTGATCATCTGGTCACTGCCGGCATTAACCACCGGTGCCTGATTCTGCTGGGGCGGACCTTGCATGATCGTCTGAATCTCAGCCACCGAAAGCGCGTGGTCATACACCCGCACATCGTCAATTCCCCCACTCCAGAATTCGGGATTGGCGTTGGTCTGTCTACCGACACGCAACACGGACGGATTGAGATTCATCGACGAATTGTTGACCTGCCCGGCAAGGACTGCGTCTTCGTAAAGCTTGAAGGTCTGCCCGTCATAGGTCAACGTAATGTGATGCCATTGGCTATCGGTAAAGACATCGTTCTTGGTGATGCTGGTACTGGCGTAGGCGCCCGCGCCCAGATCGTCACCGATACGACCGATCCAGATGCCTTGATTTGCGGCTGGCGAACCGAGACTGGCGATGATGTGATAACCACTGGACGTGCTGCCACTCTTTGCCCAGCCGCATACACTCACCGGTGATGAGCCCGTGGGCATCTGCGAAAGACTTGTCGTTTCGGCATAGGTGCTTGTGCCGTTAAGTGACAGTGAGCCATCGATCTGCCCTGTCTGCCAGGAACCATTGTAAACGGTCGCATCACTTTGATAGGTGGAGCTATCTTCGGCAGTGGAACCTGCGGTTTCGTCAAGCGTGTAATGAGCCAGCAACCCGCCGTCGGGGTCAGTTGTGGTGTCCATATGGAAGTTGCTGTATCGTTGCCAGTGCCAATCGTAGGGTGATGTGTTATCGCCCCACATGGTCAGCAATCCCGCATACCACTGCCCGGCCTTCACAGGTAAAGGCAATGTCTCGGGGTGCATGGTCCATGTCGATTGAGCAGGAAACTTCCAGTACGTCGTCACCTGCCCATTGACCAACACCAGACGTAAATCGATATCCCACGTGTAGGAATAAAGCGGCGCCCCAAAATCAATGCGGATTTCATCATCGCCCGGATAGTCTGGCAAAGATGGGTTATGTGGGTGATCCACGTAGCCGTTTTCTTCACGAAGCGTGATGAGAAATGCCTGGTTATTGGATAGGTTTTCGATGACCAGCTTCACGTAGTTGTCATCGTCATAGTAAAAGATAATCCCTGCCTGCTCTCCCCAATATTGCGTCGTGGCATGCACACGCACGGAGATGTCCACATCATTGGAGACGTCAATGGGACGAATCAGAATATTGTGTGTATCGTTTGGATTTGTCAGATAGATCGATCCCAGGTGTGAACGCACTTCCAGACCATTGGCCGTGTTCTGCCATTCCGAGGAGACTTCACGAACCCAGGACCAACCTGAATCAAACCCGTTGATCAGCGAATCATCAAACACCTGTGCGCGTGATGGATTCGTCATTGCTGCCAGTACACAACACATCATTACAATCCCTTGTGCAAGATTTCTTTTCATTGTGTTCTTTCCCTGTTAAAGCCATCTGAAATTGTCCGACTGTGGAATCACTTGAATGATCATGGTGATCAGCGTCCGGCATGATCGGTCATGGTTTTACGTTTCACGTCAGTTCACATACTCCACGCGCACCCCAGCCCATTGACCGTTTCCTGAGAGTGGGATTTGCAGACACGTGACGGATTTGCCCGTGGTCTTGCGTGGTGGCGTAAGTTTGAGTGGTTGGCCATCAAGGCTGGTCATATTGAGGGTGGCCTTGCCTTTGGTGATTTGAAGTTTTTGAGGGGAAATTAAACGGGCTTGTAATTTGGATTCCCCAGTCGCCAACGGGAGATTGATCCAGGCTTCGGTAACCATGCTTGATTTGAGTGATGCGGAGATGATGACGGCGTCATCGAGAAACTCATATTGCCAGGTCAGTTTCCCACGTGGTTTATTGAGTTTGCTGGTGATTTGGCAGTGTTGGTTGGGCTTGATCCAGGTGAGTGTGGGTGATTCAGTGCCAGTGATGAAAGTGTGTGATTTCTGGAACGTGCCGAAGATGCAACTGCGTGTCAGGTCATCAGAAGTCTTGGCGTGATTCCAGTTGTTGTTCATCACGGACATGATGATGGCACCAAGTTCTTTGGACCATAGGACAGTCGGGCCACCACCGTATTTACCCATGAGTTTACGATTGGGATTGCGTCCGGTGATGTCGTAGAACACAGTGCCATAGAGCGAGCCACGTTTGTATGCCAGGTGCCCGGGAAGTTCCCATGTGTTATCAGGCCCCTGCCAAGGTAGTGTGACGGTCTGTGGCTTTTCAGGTTGCTCACAGTAGGCTTCAATGATGTGTGGTGTCCAGGCACCTGCGATCCCGCCATTGCCTTTAAATGCGGTGATGCCGCGTGGGACCATATGTTGAATCAGGCGCATGGCCCAATCGTCATTGTTGGCCAGATGCGGGAAGACAGCCGCCCAACCCGGACCTTTCTTCGGATCTTCATTGAGTTTCCATCGCGTGTATCCCAGTGGAAAAACGCCACCTGCCATGAAGTCTCCGGGCCAACTCGGGTGGGCGATGGAAGCCGTCTTGCGACAGTTAAAGACATTGGGACATGGCATGCCACCATCGTCATTAACCAGCCAGTAGAACTTCTTGAATTCGAGATTCTTTTGAATCCCATCATGAATCAACTGCACCAGTTGCAAGTCGGCTTCTTTGAGTTTTCGATACGCCAGGTAACCGGCCACGATGGAAAACTGGTTGAGACTGTCGTAGTTTCCGTCCGGGCCGTATTCTTCGAGATAAAAGCCAGTGGGGTGTTGGCCGTACTTGGCATCGGTGCCGAAGGCGCCGGTCATAAACGCGTACATCTGTCGTTCGTAGTATCCAAGGAAGCGTTTCTCACCGGTCGCCAGATAAGTATGCAGGTGACCGAGCACCATGTGCATCCACTGGTTGGACTCATACGCCTGGTAGTCGGCGATTTTGTCACCCACCGCCATGAGCCCCTGTTTCCACAATTCATACGTATCCGGATCAAGTCGATCTTTCAGCAATACAAGCGGATTGGCCATGGCTCCGTCATAGGAAAAAAAGACATGGGTCATGGGATAGCTTTTGCTTTCGAACGTGCCCTCGCGCACCAGGTCATCGCCCTGCCGGGTACTCATGTGATAGAACGCGCTGAGCACCGCTCGATTGATGATCGCCGGATTGTTGTAATAGACATTAAGCTGGGTTTGCGTGGTGGCCAACGCACCGAGTCCAGAAGCATCGCTGAATGACCGTACGCCGCCAGCCAGGAAGTTCTGCCAACACAATTCATCGGCAGGTGTGGGCTTGGCATTGTCAGATGTGACCCCCATGTACGGGTCAGCAGGATCGGTGATCTGATTTTGCAGTTCATTGCCCAACGTGGAGATGGCACCATATTTGCCAAAGAGCAGACACTCACGCAAAGATTCTTTGAGATGGGCGGGAACCGTCTTGGGGAACTGGATCTTTGGATCAAAGTCCGAAGCTTTTTTCGATGTCATCCACTGTCGCATGCGTGCCTGATTGGGACCGGCGTGGACAAAGCCTGCTGCGGTCACGATGCCACCAGCAAGCTTGCGAGCGGCCTGCGGTGTCGGGCAAAGTAAACCGGGGATGCCGTCCAGCGCGATGGCGCAATTGCGACTCCCGGACAAATCAAGTTGAACCAGCGCATCGGCTGGTGCGTTATCCAGCAGGATTAACTTTCGACCTTTGACATTACGGGTCTGCGCAAGTGTGTTGCCCTTCTCATCAATCAAGGTCACCGGCGATTGGCTGCGACCGAATTGTTCGATAATAATTTTCCGCACAGTGCGGGGCGCATAGACATAAGGCTTCTGCGGCGTGGACTCGGTGATCCCCAAAGCCATCTCCCCGCGCACGCCCCACGTGTCAGTTTGTGGCAGACCGATGAAAAATTGATCGCCCCCCCGGCCTCCACTCATGGATACACGATAGATACCGGCCTCGGATTCGGGGACGTCAATGATATAGCTTTGATCACTGGCAGATTGCTCTGTCAGTTCATGGACTGCAAGGAGATTGCCCTTGGGATCAAACACACGTGCCAGGCAGATCGGTGTGTAGGGTTCATCACGATTTTTCTGCGTCACCCGGCGAATCAACACTTTGCCCGGCCCGCCATCGGGATACATCGCCAACATGCCAAAGCCACGGACACCCCCACCCAGGACATGGTTGAATGTCCGTTGCATGATGGGGAATGCCTTGCGTTGTTGATCGTTGATGACGGCGATCTTAATAACTGAAGGTGACGAAGCCGTCACAGCCGGGCCGGCATCCTGGGCGTTGTGTAACTGGGCGTCGGGGAGTTGTTGAGCCTTGACAACCATTCTTGTCATCGACATGGCAATCAGGAAAGTCAAGCTGGCAAGTGTCAGAGTTTTCATATACGAATCCAAAGTGGTCACCATACCTTGTGTCTGAGGCATTGAATCATTGCCGGTATTGGACGAGGGTTATGTCACATCAATTCAGAACGATCGAATTGGTCAAGGGGTCTGTACCAAGTGACGTTTCGTTTACCAGTAGATGTTGTTAAAAGCATGCATCTGGAAAATCTTGTTCTTGTCCAGATACGGACTCTGGTTATTTTCGGTGGTGACATGGCCATCAAGGAACCAAACATTTTCTCGTTCGCCGTGCCGTGAGTAGATAAAATTCGGTCCCCAGACATCAGAGATTCCATAGGTCCACCAGACTGAAGGATTGCCATAGAGATCAGAGTCATACATGAATGACGTTTTGCTGGGTTTGGTGAACTCAAATGGACGTGTGGTGTCCAAACGGTTTTGTGAATGACGATTGGCACGACTGATGGCGGTATATCCAAAGCAGTCGGTGATCACCGTGCTGTCAGGACAGATTTCAACCGGCAGGTTGGGATATTTCGTCCCGCCGTTCCACCACATCCCGTTTTCATATCCATTGGGAAAATAGTACGGTCGTAGAATCTGAATCCCGTAACTGCCGGCATGGCCATCGAGACTGACATACGACGGGGGAAACCATTGGTCATGGTCATTGGTGTACATCGCCCAAGCCAATCCCATCCCACGGAGATTACTCATGCACTGCATGATTTTGGCCTGCTTGCGGGCACCGGCAAGAGCTGGCAGGAGAATACTGATCAACAGTGAAACAATGCTGATGACCACCAGTAATTCGATGAGTGTAAATCCGCAGGATGCTGTGGAACGTTTGTTCATGATATATCCTTTCCATGAATCAAGGCGTGGTTTGAATGAAGACTGACCATCGAAGCACGTTGATGATCAGCGTTTTAGTGACATACCGGGCCTAACGATTGGCCCTCAAGAAATTCAGTTTCAAGTTGCAGACTCATCGGCAAGGCGTCGAATCCGGCCAGCCGTCGACGAATCAATTCCGGGATCACCTTGCCAATCGCATCCATGGGTAAACACACGCTGGCGATGCGTGGCAGTTGCTTCTTGACCGACTGACCCTTGATCCCACCATAACTGACCACGCTCATATCCTCAGGTACACGCAAGCCACGCTGCTTAAGCACCTCAATGACACAAAGTGCAATGTCATTGGCTGGCGTGACCAAAGCCGTGGGTTGCGGGCGAAGTTGCAGAAACTGTCCGATGACATCACTGACCACTTCCACAAGTTTCTGGTGACGCCAATCGCGTTCGATGAGAATCAGCGGCTGACGATTGTTGTGAATCTGGCAATACGCCAGGTTGGCCCAGGCGGCATAGCGCACCGTGTGAATCGAGGAACAAAGACGATCCACCAGGCAGGTGCTGTCATACATATCCGACCATTCGTGAGCCGTTGCATGACGATCGACGATGCCGAACCAGCCGATGGCCTGATGACCCAGTTCGGTGAGTTTCTTGTAGAGCAAGGCGGCCGAGCGATGCTCATTGGTATAAATACTGTCGACCTTGCTTTGATGGTCATACGACACGGCATAGACCGCAGGTAACATCGGTCGAAGTGTCTCCAGCCAGTCCGTTGGAATCGGTTGTCTTAAAACCAAACCATGCGGGCGATGCTTCTGCACTTCGGCAACGATCTGGTCAAGGTTCTCAAGCTTGATGACCACCAGCTTCCCCCCGGTGAGTTCGAGTTGCTCAGACAGTGGATCGATGATTTGACTGTCCATCTGACAATGCAATGGCTGGTCGCTTGCCCCAAACTTTGGACTGACTTGAATACCCAACAACACACGCAAGTGTAGATCGTTACCCGCACGAACCGAACACAGTCCCTGGCTGACACTCTCCCTGCAATAACCCAGCCGTCTGGCTACTGTGACCACGCGCTGGCGCGTCTTGGGATTGACCCGCCCAAGACCACGTAAGACGCGTGAGGCAGTCATGGGACTGACCCCGGCTTGTTTCGCAATGTCCTGAAGCGTGGCTATCATAATGTTATTTTATCATGTTTTAGACGGGTGATTCTATGCACTGTTCCCCATCAGTCAACACAGGGTTATAAAGAAAGTTAAAATAACATAATTTTAGAAATAACAAAAAAATAGAACGACACAGCCGGTCACATCCAACAGGGTCGAACACTTCATTAAGCGTCTGATTTATAAACGCGCCAGACCGTTTGATTAACTCAAAACACGTTTGGCGATCAAAACTAACACACCAATTAACACAACTTTTCAATCCCCGGCTTTGTCTGGTCACGATGCGATTTCACATCACAACAAGGCTCAAGTCAGTATGAAAAAGCCAGGTTGATCGGCACAACCATCAATTCAATCACGGAACATGTTCTCCGCTGCCTATCGCAGACTCAGGCAAGTACCGCTTCCTGACAAGGCACGTAGTCGATCTGCCCGACATCGATCTGCCCATGCTTCACATCCACCGACACCTCTTCGTCCTTTACGCAGACCAGACCAAAGCCCGTCGCGGTACTCAGGAAGCATTGAAAGTCACCGGGAATCTGAGGCTTGACGGTGAGCTTCTTATCGATGGCGTCATAGACAATGCCGGTGAGTCCCTGGAGCAAGCCGTAACTCGACAGTGCCCGGGCATACCAGTGTCCGCATTCGATTTCGTTAAATGGATTCCGGATCACGCCGTTGTATCGATCGCGTGCGGCACGGACAATCGTCAGGCCATGCTCGACATGTCCCATCATCATCAGGTGTGATGCAACGTGATACTCGATGCCGGTCCAGACTTCATTGCTGTAAGGAAACGGCAGCGAGATCGCCCCGCCCTTGGGCCAGGAACAGAGCAGCAGACCGCCTTCCTGGCCACAGGCATACCCACTACGCTGTGGATTGATGTGATCGACCAGGGTGTCTCTGAAGTTGTAACGGAAGATGCTTTGCAGATGCGAGTCGAGTTTCGTTTCGTCAATCACACTATCCATACCACTGACCCGACACATCCAATCGCCCAGCACCCCATCGGACAGACACCCTGTCCCGTATTGATACTTGGGCCCTTCGGCATGGAGTAACGCCAACGCCTCATCGGAATAGTTAATGGGAATCAGGCTGTCATTTGAAAGGTGCGGTGGCTTGGTGTGCAGATCTTCCCAACGGATTTTCTGAATGAAATACTCACCGTCGTACAGTTGGCTTTCCATGGCCTTGCGACCGCGTTCATAGAGCATGTCATAGCGATCCGACTTCTCATCCAGCGCCCCTGCCATGAGGGATGCGGCTTTGAGAGCGCCGAGATAAAACGAGGTACACATGCCATCGGGGCCCCAGAACTCAATGTCATAGGTGTTGTGATGCGGCTCGACGAGCAGACCCGTTTCATCCGGGTCCCACACCTTGATGCAGTAATCCATTGAAGCCTTGGCGGCCGGCCAGAGTTTTTTGAGCCACTGTGTGTCACCGCTGATTCGCCAGTCCCGGTAAAGCTTGATGATCCCACCAAGCTGACCATCGGCGGCAGCATGGTATCCAAACGTCGTTTCAGTGATCGGCAGGTTACTGCGAAAAGCCTGTTTGCCCTGCTCGTTCTGTGATGGCCCGTACTCCGTTTCACGCAGCGTGCGTTCCAGGTCGGGAAACAAATGACAGATCGCCTGGGCATAATTCCAGACGTGCGTGCAACTGCCATGGCAGCAACCCGAGTCATCGTGACAACCCTCCCAGGCCCAGAGTCGGCCGTCATGCTGCCTTAACACCGTGGGGGATTTGAGAATACTCAGGTTGGCTGAAACCGCTTCGAGCACTTCGTCAGGCAACGTGCTTTTGTAAAAAGTCTCAGAAAACAAGGCACTTTTCTCGCGCAGTTCGTCATGCTTGACCTGCCAGTAGTGTCGGAGCATCGCCCCACTGCCAAAGCGCGAGGCATACCACGGGCGATAGGTCGCCGGCTCATCGCTGCAACACTTGCCATCATCACAACCGCAATCCGACTCGGCCTCCGGCTTATTGCCAGCCTTCACATCACTGACCGGTACAAACCAACTCAGCAGTACCTGCACCGATTGACTTTCCCCCGGATTCAAAGTCAAGGGCACAAACAAACTTCCGCCGGGACTTGGATTGCCATCGGTATAACCGCCTTGCGGTGTGGTGTCGCCGGATACGATCTTTTTCATCAGCATCGTCAAACCGTCAAACCAACCCCCACGGAACCAGTTGCAATCCACCTGCGTCTGATCCGAATCGCACCAGGCGGCAAATTCGCCGTAACCCGCCGGGTCATTCACCGGCGCGCCTTGGGTCATCACAAAGCCCTGACCTTCACCCACAACGTGAGGTAATGGATCCTCCTTGGCACGAAGGTTCGGTGTAACCATGACATTTTGGTGGGCATGAAACGAATACACCGCTTCAACCGGTTTGTCCGACGTGTTGGTGAACGTGTACTTAAGCGATGCCACCGGCAAAGATGCACTTTCCGAATCCCCAGGCACAAACGGGCTAAACGCGGTGAGTTGACAGGCCAGGGGCATGTCATGATGAGTAAAGTCCACCGTAGCAAAGGGAAAGCGCGCGGTAAACGTAGAGGATTCAAACAACGGCAGGCCGTAGGTCTTATTGTAAAATCCGTTGCCCGAGCTTTGATGATATTTATTGTTACCCGCATCCCAACGCGAACCGAGTTTCCAATCCGGCGGCGGCCCCTCAAGCACGCGCGTGCCGTGTTCCATCCCGCGAATGTGAATTGTCGAGAATAACAACGGCTCAAAAAAGACACGTGGATTGTGTCGAATCGACACCTGCGCCAACTTGCCCGAGCCCTCCAGACAAATCATCCCGGCCCCCATCCCGCCCAGGGGAAAGCCGCTACGCGTTAAGTGTTCGTTGGTGTAACTTTGGTTGTAGGCATGTGCCATGTGCAAAAACTCCTATTCGTGTAATTACACGATACGCAATCATAACAACAGGTCAAGTCCTCTTGCATTAAAAAAATTCAAAAAATCAAAATGATCAACCCCGGGAGCCAACGCTGTGATTAGTTGATTTCCCGCCGCCAGTGACTGGGCGTGGTGGACATGATCTGTTTAAAGAGTCGGTTAAAACTTGAGAGGGTTTCAAAGCCGACGGCTTGGCTGATGTGCAGGATGGATTGGTCGGTGCTGCGTAACATGGATGCTGCCATGCGGATACGCAGGTGCTGCCAGTAGGCTTGCGGACTTTGGCCCAATGTCTTGGCAAAGCGTTTGCGGAAGTGTGACTCGGACATGTTACACCGCTTGGCCAGCGTGGCGACATCCAGGTGTTCGTGATAATGCGTCGCCATGTACTCCATCGCAGGTGCCAATCGCTCAAGCAGGTGACGGGGTGACGGACTGTCCGACGCAGTCGAATCAAGTTTGACTTGGGAGTACGCTCGCCGATACAGCAGCAATATCTGACAGACCAGGGCGCGGATCATGGTGCTGCGTCCGAGCGTGTTGGCCTGCAACTCCCGGATCAATGCTGTGGTAGCCACGCGCAATGGATCATCAGGTAAAGTGTTGGTGAGATTGGCAAACCCCAAACCATGCAGCGGGGATGGATCCAGTTCACGCAAGTTTGCATCCAACCGATTCACCAGTGCCAACGGATCGAAATACACCCACGCCCAGCGGCTGTATGTCCCGGCAAGACTCTGAGCCAGGTGCGGCTCATCCGGGCCGATCAGACTCACACTCCCCTGCTCAAAACTCATCACCTTTGAACCCACGATAAACATGCCACTGCCCTCAAAGCAATAGCCCAACTCCCAGCAACCATGTACATGCAAGAGACGAATCGGTGAATCATCATGCTCATGCGGATAGTGCATCCGAATCGGCAGCGCGTCATCCAACACCATATGCAGAAACCGCACGGGCATCGCAGGCTTTGATCGATTTTCGTCAGATTGTGATCGAATCAAGGCAGAATCGCTCATCGCAACACGATACGATTCCTTAACCATTTACTCAAGGAGTTTGTCATGTCGGGTTGGGATCCTTTACACAAAATCGTCGAACACGAAATCACGCTCGCCACCGAAGACGGCAGGGATATTCCCGATGTCAAAGCCTGGCAAGCCAGGCTCAATGATGCCGGTGACGACCCAAAGGCACTCCAAACGCTGCTCGATCAACTCCTGGCTTTACCCCAGCGAAAAGACGATCCGTACAACGAACCCTCTGACCTTAAAACCATCCAGTCACTTCGTCCTGCGAAGGTTTCGCTCAAAGCATATACCGAAGATGACGACCAACTTTATGACCGACTCTACGGCGCATGGTTGGGAAGGTGTTGCGGCTGTGCACTGGGTAAGCCCGTGGAAAATTTCATGTCCCGCAAAGGTGATTTGTCCAGCCGACAGCGTATCAAACAATACCTCACGGCCATCAGTCCCAATGAATTCCCGTTGCATGACTACATCCCGCAAACTTCGCCAGCAATTGAAAAGACCGGCCATACCATCTGCAAACCTTCCACCCGCGAACATATCACATTCATGGAGACCGACGATGACATTCGCTACACCGTCCTGGGGCAGGTCATTCTCCAAAAGCATGGCATGGACTTCACATCCTGGCATGTCGTCGAAGCCTGGTGGAACCATCTACCCTACCGCTTTGTCTGCACCGCTGAAACTCAGGCCTATCGCAACCTGGTGATGCGATACCCATTGCACAGTGGCATCCATTTCCCCATGCCCGATGATGCAGTCGATTGGCAATGGGTCGTCACACATCACAACCCCTACCGTCAATGGATCGGGGCAGACATCCGCGTGGACAGTTGGGGCTATGCCTGCCCCGGTGACCCGGCCATGGCGGCAGAGTTGGCGTGGCGCGATGCGCGAATCAGTCACGAAAGAAACGGCATCTACGGGGCCATGTTCATGGCAGCCATGATCGCGACCGCCTTTGTCAGTCAAAATCCGATGACCATCATCCAATCCGGCTTGGCGCAAATTCCCACGACTTGCCGACTCTACGATCAACTGCAAAAGGTCATTGACATCTGTAGGAAATATGACTGTCAACATACTGCTTTTGAACAGGTCTTTGACCGGATCGAAAAGCTGCTCGGACACTATCATGAAGTCCATACCAACAACAACGCGGCCGTCGTCGTTGCGGCTTTGCTGCTGGGCCAACATGACTTTGAAAAAGTCATCTGCCTGGCCGTCATGGGTGGCTGGGATACCGACTGCAACGGCGCCACGGCCGGTTCGATTTGTGGCGCCATGCTTGGCAGTCAAAAACTACCAACCAAATGGACGAGTAAACTCAACGACACCCTCAACTCCTCCATCATTGACTACCACCCCATCGCCATCTCCGAATGTGCCAGGCGTAGTTTGGAAATTGTCCGAAAAGCGAGAGATTGATACTTCAAGATCATTATATGGAACGTACACTTTGTCGGTTCACCCAAGTGCAGGGCTTGATTCCACGCTTTGGTGGCTTATCTTTGAAGATGGCACACACGTGCTTGGCAATGTCATCTGCCGGGTAATGCATCGTGGTAACCTGATCACACAGTGATGTGAACGTAGGGCTGTCATCGACGCCCAGCACTGACATATCATCGGGAACCTTTATCCCCTGAGAATTGAGCTGGCGAATAGCCTCCAATGCCAGCCAGTCATTGTGACAAAAAACAGCAGTTATATTGTTGGATTTAATCGTATCTAGCAGCGTCTGCGTGTCGGACTTAACCATATGAACCGTATGAAGGCAATGCTTGCGCATCGCTTGTTCGTAACCCTGGGCACGCTGGAGAATGGCTGGTGAATAAGAGGGATAGTCGAGCATCAAAATCTGCCGATGTCCACGTTCAATCAAGCCCACAGTGGCATCAAATCCAGTTTGTACTTCATCAGGATGCACGCAATGCAAACCCTCAATACCGGGTGAATGAATCAGGCTGATTACAGGCAAACTTTTGAGAATCGGTGCTGAGATACTGATGGGCTGATCGATGGGAGGAACCAAGATCAACCCCGCGGACTTTCGGGCTGCAAAATCACCAACTAACTGTTCGCAGGTTTGAGGCGTATCGTAGGAACAGACATGTAACCGTAAACCCATCGCGATGAGTTGCTGGGATATCGTATGGAATAAATCCATAAAAAATACGCTGTTGAGATTATGAACCAAGCCGCCGACGATGATGCTCTTACCTTGCATCATTTCCGTGGCCATCGGGTTGGCCTGATAACCATGCTCTGTGGCCACGCGCAAAATCCGCTCGCGTGTCCTGGCGGAAATACCTGCTCGATTATGCAACGCACGATCGACTGTCCCTTGTGACACATGACAAAGTCGAGCTAACTCAAGTGATGAAATCATTGAGAAAACAATAATCCATAAGCAAGACTATTTCAATCGAGTGACGCGTCCGATACCAATTGTCAGACATGCCGCAACTCAATCAATCATGGATTTAGAGAATAATTGTCTTTTCCGGCCCTTCAACAAAAGCCTCGAAAATTCGTGTCACCATCTTGGCCTGTTCCAATGTACCATCGGTCAATGGTTTATCATGCAAAACAGCTAGAACAAGCGCGTTAATCTCGTTATAGAACCCTTGAATGAATGTGCCTTTGTTGTAAAGCTGTCCCAGTGAGAACTCCGGCTCCCAGATGGCTGACGTCTCGTCGATGGTTCCGGTGAAATAAGTGGGAGCCGACCCATACTGCGTTCCCGGTTCGTAAGGCGGATTGCGGTCATATCGTAGACGGATATTGTTTTCGATGACGATTCGACGCCCCTTTTGCCCAACGATGATGGTGCTTTCCATCCCGCAGTTGGCAGCCGCACCGTGAGTCATGGCCAACACCGCCACTGCGCCGCTGTCAAAGGTGAATGTCGCAGCGCCTGCGCCATCTTCGCTGCGTTGATAATGCAATGTCCGGGGCATTCCCAGCAAGTAAACAAGCAGTGCAGTCGGGTGACAGAGATGATCTAAAAATGCGATGACCGAACTGACTTTTTGCCGATGATGGATATAAGTTTGAAAATCCGCAAGTTCGGGAATCCGCAACGGGTAGGTCATCGACACCAATTGCGCTTTGCCAAAGTCAGGTTCTGTCATCAATGCCCTGGCTTTGACATTCACGGGGAAGAACATTTTTTTCAACCCGGTGACCACCAGGCGATCATGTTTCCGAGCAAGATCTTGTAGCACTTGTAATTCGGACACCGATGCAGCAGGTGGTTTTTCCATCCAGACATGGACGCCTGCTTTCAAACAGTCTGCTGCGATCTTCGGATAGCACGGTCTTCCCGATGCATCGTAATTGGTCACGATCATCACCGCATCCAACCCGCCTTGGGCGAGCATTTTGTGATAATCGTCATAAAAAGCCGACGCCCCGAATTGTCGGGCAAATGCCTGGGCTTTTTCGATATCCAGATCGCAGACAGCTTGCAATGAAATCGGCAAAAACTGCAAGGTCGCATAAAGGTTGCGAAAGCTGTGACTGCCACAACCGATAAATCCAATGTGTAATACAGGGTCATCTGAAAGTCGACCGTGATGGTTGATATGCATGATCATGCCTTATACGTTTTGATATTCAATCTTGACTGGTTGATGAAACTTGGCTGATTTGAGAATCGCTTCGTAAAGGACCATACTCTTGTAACTCTCATAAATACTTGAACGCGTCTGGTTGGTCTGCTCATTTAATGCTTTAAAGAATGCAACGATTTCCGCCATGTGTCCCGTCTCATTACCACTATCGCCAGCACTGGTGAAGGTGGGCGGTTCGCGCCATTCCGAAGGTTGATTGTTTTCGGTAATCCGCCATGAACTGGAATTGTGAATGGTCATAAAATTACCACCGCGCACCGTCAGTTCGACTTCTTCGGTTGGAATGTTAAACGATCGACCGTCTGCAAAGGTCATATTCCCCACCGCTCCGCTGGCAAATTTCAAACTCACAGCATAGGCATCCGGTCCCTTGGCAAAGGCAAACACCTCAACCACATCACCAAGCAGGTATAAGGCTAGGTCGATCGTGTGAATGCAAAAATCAAAAAGAAACATCCGATGCGGTGTATCGTTGCCATACTGTGCTGAGCAATAATCAATCGACATGGCATAGATCTCATCAGCATGGAACTGTTCAAGCCACTGTCGTGCTCGACTGTAGGCCACGTTGTATCGCTTTTTAAATGCAGTCATACACAACAAGCCGGTCTCCTGAGCAACTTTAGCCACTTCCAACGTCTCTTGCGCGGTGAGTGCCGGGGGTTTTTCCGTATAGACCGGATATCCCATCTTCAACACTTTTTGCCCCAATTCATAATGCCCCTTGGGACCGGTGCAGATCATGACACCATCGGGTTTGCATTCATTGAGCATGACCGTGATATCGGTATAGGCTTTGCCCCCAAAGCGATTGGAATTCTGTCGTGCCTTTTGCTCATCCAGATCACAAACGCCTGCCAATTGCCCCCCAGCCGGTGCGATATACGGGTAAATGCGCCGTGATGATAAATTGCCAGCGCCAATGATGCAGATGCGTGGATCACTCATGATATGACCTCCTGAACCCCGACACTTTGCAGATATGCCAATGCCTCAGCCAACTCGTCAATGAGTCGCTGTGACTGTTCACCTTTTAAATCAGTCTCCAATTCAACGACGATATCGCCTTTGTAATTGATTTGTGTCAAATGATCGAAAAGCCCAGCAAAGTCTACCTTACCCGTACCGTAAGGCACCGACTGGCCATCTGCGTCGATGTCATTGATATGCACCAGCGCGATGCTTTGCCCCAGCAGATCGTAACCTTGCTGCCAACTCACTCCCACGCGCATGAAGTGTCCGACTTCCAGAAGCGTTTTCATACGCGAATCATTAATGCCTGTGATGATGGCTTTGAAATCTTCCAGGGTGGTGATGGGAGTTCCCTTGTGGTTTTGCAATACCGGTGTCACCTCAATATTCTCTGCATCAAGTTGATCGAGAAAAGGCGTTGCTCCGCGGATGAAATTTTCTCGCGAATTGGCCTTGAACAACACAACCTTGACACCAAGTGACTGTGCATACCGAGCCGTTGCTACAGCATGCATCATTGACGACTCAAAATCATCGGTAATCGGTGGCAGGTGCATGGAAGCAAATGCCATGTTGTGCTGCATAGCCAGTTGTAAATAGTTTTCAGCAGGCTCGTTGATATCCAATGCTGATGATGTGTGCGTGGTAAACGCTTCGAACTTGGAAAATCCAAGCCTGCTGTAAACCGCCATGACATCGGCTAATGTCCATTTCCATAGACAGGCCGGAGAAGAGACAAGTTGATGGGTGGTGATAGGCATTGTAAACCTCACTATAAAACATTTCACTGTGTTTAATCTGATTCACCAACGGTCTGACGCTCTGCCGAAGAAAAGCAGATCAATAGATGCGCGTCGTCCTTGCCGACATTACGGGCACCGTGCTTGACGTTGGCTGCAATAGTGATGCTGTCGCCCATGTCCATCGCAAACCAACCTTTGCCGTCGATGTAATGCTCGATCTGCCCGGAGAGGACATGCAATACCTCTTCGCAGTTGGGATGATAATGAATCGGGTTGGCCGATTGAGGCTTGAGAATACAGCGTCCTACGGTCAAACCTGTCGCGCCTGAAAGTTGGCCATGGGCATACCAGTGCAATTGCCCCCAGTCGAATGACTCGACGAACGCCTGGTCAGATTGGATCATGGTGTAGTTCTTTGGCATGGTTCATCCCAATGTCTTGAATTATCGATCACGAACGTGCTAAAATAGTTAACAGTACATTATTCAATCTTGTTGAATTAAAGTCAACTAAATGGAAAAAAAATGGACAAAAATCTCATCGGCGGTCGCATTCGGACCCTGCGCAAACGCATGGGATGGACCTTGCAGGACGTCGCGGACCGCTGCGATTTCACACGCAGTCTGCTTTCTAAAATTGAGACCGGCAAGACCGTACCTCCCGTTGCCACACTCACCCGCATAGCCGGTACACTCGGTGTAAGTGTCTCTATGCTACTGGATGACGAGGTGCAGCAGGATACGGTGATGCAGTCAGCCAGCGAGCATGAATCCAAACAACTCACTCCCACGGACAAAGGCTACGGCTTTTTTGCTTTTGCCTCGCGGCGAAGCAACAAGCTCATGCAACCCCTGCTCTTTGAGGCCCGTAAAGGCAAAATCACACCACAGCCCATGTCTCACAGCGGGGAGGAATTTGTCTACGTCCTCAGTGGCAAAATACGCTACCGCGTAGGCCCGACCCAATACCTACTCAAACCCGGCGACAGTGTCTACTTCGACGCTCAACAAGAACACGAACTCGAACCGGTCACGGATGTCGTGCGCTTTCTGGCCGTCTTTGCCGAAACACCGGCAGTAAAAAAACGGGCAAAAAAATAAACTCGTCTGCGAAATGAATCGACTCTGTTTGAAGCATCCACACCGCACGCAATTCTGGCATTCCGTGCGCTTGATGCTACAAAACCTGCATCGCAAGGCAACGCGACGGGTCGCGACGTAAAACGTTCTACACGATGTTGCGTCGTAGCGCAGCAAATCTGGCAGTCTGCTCTGTGATGGCACGTTCGGTGGGCAAGCGTTCCATTGAGCTTGCACCGTAAAACCCATCGATGCTGGAACACTGGTCGAGAATGTATTGCGCATCTTCAGGTTGTGCGATGGGGCCACCATGACAGAGGACAATGACATCCTTGCGAACGGTACGGGCAGCCTGGACAATGCTGTTGATCAAGGGTACGCAATCCTCGAGTGTCAAAGCCGTCTGCGCCCCAATGGAGCCGCTGGTGGTCAGGCCCATGTGGGCTACGAGAATATCGGCACCCGCCTGTGTCATTTGCCGTGCATCTTCCGGATTGAACACGTATGGTGTGGTTAACAAGTTCATCTGATGAGCCAACCGAATCATTTCCACTTCCCGGTTATAACCCATGTTCGTTTCTTCGAGGTTCTGACGGAATGTGCCATCGATCAGCCCCACCGTAGGGAAATTCTGCACCCCAGCAAATCCGGCAGCCTGAACCTGTTCCAGAAAACACGGCATCAGGCGCATGGGATCAGTCCCGCAAACACCGGCCAGAACGGGTGTCTTCTTGACCACCGGCAACACTTCATTGGCCATATCCAGCACGATGGCATTGGCATCTCCAAAAGGCATCAAACCGGCCAAAGAGCCGTGGCCAGCCATGCGAAATCGGCCGGAGTTATAGATGACGATCAGGTCGATCCCACCAGCCTCCTCGAATTTGGCGCTGATGCCTGTTCCGGCACCACCTCCGATGATGGGCAGGCCTTGCTTGATTTTGTCGGTAAAACGTTCAAGAATCTGACTACGTGACTCATTCATGATGCTGTGTTCTCACTGTGATATTGTATCCTACGGGATTGAAAAAAATACAGGTGTGCAACGGGCTCATCGTTGCTGAGCCTGACTGTTCATGCTGGCGATAAGCGTCTTGGCACAGTGCCGCGCAAATTCAGGATTGTTCACATCACAATCCATTTCATCAAGTGGAATATCCTTGCGAAGGTTGCTGCGGATCGCATCGAACAATGCTGCATTGGCCGCCGGTTGATAAAACGGCTTACCTTCCAGATCAATCATGCTCAAGCCACGCAAAGGCAACACAACGGCGACGGGCCCGATACTCAGATTCACCTTTTGGGCAAGTATATCGCCCAGTCGGCAACACTCCTGTTCATCGGTGCGCATCAGGGTGACATTGGAATTGTGCTGGTAGAACGTCCGGCCCGAAAACCTGGCAGGAACCGTGTCCGGCGCCCCGAAGTTGACCATGTCCAGGCAACCCGGTGCTACCACCGCCGGCACACCATTACGGGCAGCGGCTTCCAGGCGTGCAGGCCCAGCGTGAAAGACGCCGCCGACCAACTCATCAGCCCATTCCGTGGTGGTGATGTCCAACACGCCAGCCACCATGCCAGCTTCGATCAGGCTCTCCATCATCCGGCCTCCCTGGCCTGTGCAATGAAAAACCAGCACTTCATAGCCGGCTTCTTCAAGAATTGCTTTAGCAGTGTTGACCGCAGGCGTGGTGTTGCCGAACATGCTGGCCGCGATGATCGGTTTATCCTGACCGATGGGGACGACAGCCTGGACCATACCGCAAATCGTTCCTGCGGCACGAGCGAAAACTTCCCGGCTGATCTTGTTGATCCCTGCCACATCAACGATGCTGGGAATCATAACGATATCCTTGAGCCCCACATAAGCTGAGACATCGCCACCTGCAACAGTCGATACCATGACCTTAGGAACGCCCAAGGGCAAGGTACGCATGCCTTGGCAGGCAACCGCGGTTCCACCGGTTCCGCCCAAAGCAATGACGCCAGAAAATCTCCCCTGCTGGTGGAGTTCGGGAAGGAGTCTGGCCAAACCTTGCGCAGCGATGGCCATAGCTTTACCGCGATCATCGGGAGCTGTCGGTTCAGCCTGAGCAGCCATCCGAACCTGATCCGACGATATGTCCGGCTTGATACGATCAGGCGCACCACTGCCGGTATCGATGACCAGTGTGGACAACCCCGCCTGCTCGATACATGTTTTGACAAAGGCATACTCGATGCCTTTGGTATCCATGCTGCCCACCAGAGCAATCACTTTGTCTGCCATGCCGTAACCTTCCCTGTGTTCAATTTAGTTCTCTGATCTAAGCAAGGTTGATGCCAAAACCCGCAAGACAAGGCTGGTGTCCAAAACAAACAATGTTATCTCTGTTAATGAAAAAAAGTTATGAATTGCATTCGAGACATGAAAAGCATAGGCCCCCCTGTATACTGCACCGACTATGATGTATAGTATACGACTACTAATAAACACAAATAAACAACCATGTACACATTCACACGCCTGCTAAATAGTGACCGAAAAATCTTGGGAGCGGCGGTCGGCTCCGGTGTGGCAGCCATGGCCACCGAAACCGGTGAAGTCGACCTGATCATGGCTCTGACGGCTGGTATCTACCGGACGCAAGGCTGCAGTTCTCTGGCAGCATTGATGCCCTATGCCTCTGCCAACCAACAGGTCCTGGATCTGACGTACAACCAGATCATGCCACGCCTCCACCAAACGCCTTTATTTGTCGGTCTGTGTGCCCAAGATCCACTCTTTGATTTCCCCAAAAATTTTCTGGAATTCAAACAGCACGGTATCTGCGGTGTCACCAATTTTCCCTCCGTCGGGTTCATTGATGGCAACTATCGCAATTCCCTGCAACAAGTAGGATTAGGTCTGGATCGGGAAATGGCCATGCTCATCCAAGCTCGTACCGCGGGTTTGCATACCATCGGTTTTTGCTTCAATGCGCAAGAAGCTCTTACCATGGCCGACGCACAGGTCGACCTGCTTTGTCTGAACCTGGGATTCGCCCAATGGCGTAAAACCTCGCGGCGGGAGCACCAGGCTGCTCTGGACCAGTGCATCGAAAATATCGGCCAGGTCACAGACCACGTCCATGCTCATCATGGGAATACTCGCGTGGTGGTTTTCGGTGGCCCTATTCTGCTACCCCAGGACCTGGCTTGTGTGTATGAACACACCAATATCCACGGCTACATTGGTGGCAGCACCATCGAACGACAACCGGCCGAACGCACCATCAGCCAGACAGTTCAGTCCTTCAAAATGCTCGACGCACGCGACTCAGGCCAAACACGTTTTGGATCCATGCTCGGGCTGCCTGAGCCGATGCAACGACTTTTCGATTGGATTCGCAAAGCCGCTCAATCCGATGCCAGCGTATTGCTTATGGGAGAAAGCGGCACAGGCAAGGAACTGGCTGCACGCGAAATCCATCGTATGAGCCCACGTCGTCATCAACCCTTCGTCGCATGGAACTGTGGTGCCACCACGGAAAATCTGGCCATGTCCGAACTGTTTGGTCATGAAAAAGGTGCATTTACCGGTGCACATGAACAACACATCGGCCGATTTGAAATCGCCAACGGTGCCACGCTGTTCATGGATGAAGTGGCCGACCTGCCCCTGAGTGTTCAAGCTGGTTTGTTGCGCACACTCCAGGAACGCCAGATTGTACGCGTCGGTGGCACCCAAACCATCCCGGTGGATGTTCGACTCATTTCCGCCACCAACCAGGATTTTCGCCAGCTTATTCCCGAGGGGCGATTCCGTTTTGATCTGTATTACAGACTAAACACACTTGTTTTAAATGTGCCCCCCCTGCGACAACGCCGCGATGACATATCACTGCTCATCCATGAATTGATGTTGGAATTTTCCGAGCGATATGCCTGCTCCGCTCCTGCGATGCCCGATGAAATGATCGACGCTTTGACACAATATAATTGGCCCGGCAATATTCGAGAACTACGCACAGTCATCGAACGCATCTTCGTTTTGGGCCAGGGCGATATTCCTCAGATGGCATGGTTCGATGACCTATTAAATTTCAATCCGTCTCAACCTCCATCACATATACGGCTGGTGCCACACAAGGTCAATCGGCAACGTCGAGCTGTCGATACTTTGAATGCCTTCGACGGAAACAAAGCCGCAGCCGCACGACATCTAGGCATTACACGTAAAACACTGTATGCATGGCTCAAGGAAATATAACCACTGGGGTATGACATCGTCTATCTTGCATGCGGATACTACAACGTTGAATCATTAATGTATCCATCTGCAACTATACTCCTCATGGTGACGTACAATTTCACAGTCACTTGCCAGCATCTTCCCGGCTGTTTTTGCTATACACCTGCTGCACCGGTTTAGCGGGTTGGTAATAGTCTGCTTCGTTTTTGGGATCCAGATGCGACTTTACTATCGCGATCCGGCGCCAAACTCACGAATATATCTTTGAATCGTAGTGGGTAAACAATCACCCCATCCACAACGCTACGAAGACAAATATCAATCACAGACTCCTTTCAAAAAAAGCCAGTATCTCGTTAACCAAGCCAAGACGTAACCGGACAATCGCCTAATGCGCTCGGGTTTAACTGGAGTTGATAGAAATCTTGCCCAATGTTCAAAATAAACAACGGCTGACATTTGCTGTCAGCCGTTGTCAAAGAGCGGGTGAACGGACTCGAACCGTCGACAATCACGTTGGCGGGGCGAGGCCAAAATACAAATATGATTCAGAAACCATATAGACCACAGGCTTATCCCATACGAGTTTCGGGGATTGATCGAGAGCAAAAACAAAACAAGTTCTAGGCTGAGCAACGTGAAATCTGAAATCGTGTGTCGATTGATATACGATATCCCAAACTTCGCTTCACTCAGCCTAGGACTTTTTTATCTATTTACTCTGGCAAGTTAACCAACTGCACATTGCGAATTTGAAGCTGTACTTGCTTGTGTTTGAATCTACTGCCAAAGCGGATGGCTACGATCTTATCCACATCCATAAAACCGTTATCCATATCCGTCTTTCGTTCGACAACAACCATCTTGTCAAAGAATACGGTCACCTTCTGCCAATCAGTTTGAGCCAATGTTCCCTTGGTGTTTGAGTAGATCGTTTGGTCTTCTTCAACCAGATGGACTCGGATCGGCCCAATGTTGGGAGTATCGGATTTCATTTCAAACTGAATGGCATTAAACGCACTCATATCCATCGGCCTATCAAACGATATTGTTGGGAAAGCCCACACATGTTTCACACTGTTGGCGTTGGCCTTGATCTCAAAGCCAATGGTCCCCGCTTCGGTGCGTTTGATTTGTGTCTGACCGATGGAAGCAGTGTTGGGTTGCCAGCGAGACAAGTCATCGATCGGAATCGTTTGCGTTTGCTCAGCTTCCTTCTTGCTCATGTCGATGCACAGGTTCAAGACAACGTGATCCGCAACCTGCCCATGGGTATCCAGCAAATCAAATACAACGGGATTGGACAACCGGTTTGTGGTGTTTTTTGCCTGTATCGTCACGTCAATGCTCGCACGTGACATGGCTGGGATTTGGACATCGGCTTGATGTGGTTCGATGAGCCAATTGGAATTGGACTTAAATTGGATCTTGCCTGTAAACGGTGTGTCATCCAAATTGTAAACTTCAAGCCGCAGCCACATTGGCTTGCGACGGGTCCATGCGATAGGCCAAGGCTTTTTCGTCAATCAACTTGGCGGGGAAAACCAGACGCGCGACCTGACGGCTTTGAGCATGCGTCGCCTGACTGGGCTTAGTGGTGGGTTTGTCGGGGTCAATGCCAACGCATCCAAAGCCAACTGGCGTGGCAGGACGATGTACTGCGTCTGCTCAGCGACCGGAAAAACCAGTGACGACTTCGCAGGGACCGTGACAGGTGATCCCAGATAATCCCGCCAATCCTTGACGGCACTGCCAGCGACAGGCAAGGTCACTTCGACGGGTGAGGCCGTTTCACTTTGATTCCAAATCGCCAGACACACGGTCTGGTTACCGCGATCAAAAAGCTCGGCCCTGACATCCGAGTGCAGGCCTTGGATCTGTCCCAGGTATCGTCCATCAGCAAGCATGTGCGCGGTATTGGACAAGGCACACAACGCCGGCAAAGCAAGCCCCTGCTTGTTGGGCTTTCTCACATTCTTGGCATCCGGGAGATAGGACAACAGGCTATGCCATTTGCCCGACGGCGTGATCCATGTCGTTGCCACGTACCAGAACATACGCTCTTCACCTGCAGCAAGTCCGCTAGGATACATCTGAGAAAGGAACGTCGCCTGCTGACGTTGCATCGTTTGATCAATGTAACTTTTCTCATCGACATCAAACGCCATCGTGCCCGATTCACTGGACCAGCAAGGGATATCCGTGAGTCCCACGTCATCGAGTTGTTGACGGACAGTTTCATACAACAGTTTGTAATTTTTTACCGCACCGTAATGATGGATGTTCATCACATCGAAAAAGCGTCCTGCATGGTTTGCCAGATACAGGCGCAGGTAGTCTTGATCCCATGTGTAGGTTGGATGCATCCGCGTGAAAGCTGGCGCGAGGACGCGGATGTCTTTGTTGCCATCCTTCATCCCCATGTACCAGACTTTTTGAACCGATGCGAGCTTGTCGGGCAACCCATGGAAAAAGTGCAGGTTCGGTTCGTTCCAACCTTCGAACGCATAGACTTTGCCTTTGAAACGATCAGCAAAGTCGCGGGCGAATTCATATGCTTCGAGCAGATTGTCTGACGGGGCTTTACCGCTGCCGTCGGCACGTGACCAGCGTGGGACGTTGTGATACGCCTGCATGACTTTCAGTCCCGCACGATGCAATGCACCCACTGCGCGATCCGGCGATTTCCAATTGTACTGGTCGCGCTTTTCTTCAATCCATCCCCAATGCACACGTTCACGAACCCATTGCATGCCACAGGCTTTGATGAGTGCCGCCACATCATCCATCTCCTCGGGGACGACCTGCCAGGTAATATTGCTATCCAGCGCCACGACCGAGCTTGGCCCCAAGCGCGATGAAGCACCGGCAATCACCGCAAGCGGACATTGATGCTCGCCAAAGGTAATCGTGTAATACCCCGCATCCAGTTTCGGCAAGATCCACTGCGTTCTCCCCGCAGGTATCGCTTCAACCAACACCTGATCCCCGCCCCATTTTGAAACCTGTAATGACTGCACCTTCGACAAAGCAGGCAGGATCAGTTCCGCACGCTGCTCATCAGTCACCACACTGGCATAAGCATCAACCCGCAATGGTGCATAATGGTCTGCTTGCGCTCTTGGTAGCGTCATGGCATACAACAAACACAAAACCCCGAAAAAAATAGGCAAACGACAGCGTAAAGGCATGGATAAATCCTTTATCAATTCATTTCACAAAAACAGGTATTCAGTTGCGTTCAATGAGATCAATCACGATCCCACAAATCCGGATGCAAGCTAATCGTGTCCACAGCGCGACGGTCCACGTGTCCATCGACCCATAGAATATTGGCAGTCTGTGAATCGTGGCGCGGGTAGACATAGCGATCGCTTAGTCCCTGGGCGATGGTCATGGATGCCTTACCGTCTTCTTCAGCATGGCCACTATCGCCAAGCATGACGGTTCGTGATGGATCTTTGACATCCATGCGTTTGTAGAAGTTGGCTTTGGTGATATCGCCGTTGCCCTCGCCCAAATGGTAATAGTTGTAGCCATAGGAAGGTTCCTGCTGGTGATACGCGCCATTTCTGAGATTAAACAGCGTGTCGGAAGGACAATTTAAAATCTCAGGCAATCGCTTGGTGGAACTGTCATATTCAAAGTTGAGGTATCGAGCGATATGCAGATATTGCCAATCTCCTGTGGGACTTCCCTGGCCGCCGTTGCCGTTCCAGTTCAAGGGAAAATGTCCTTTGTGATCATCGGTGTACATTTGAAAAATCAAGCCCAGCTGTTTGAGATTCACCCCGCAATTGACTGCCTGGGCCGCCTGCCTAGCAGATGACAACGCAGGCAGGAGAATGGCAATGAGTAATGATACGATCGAAATAACCACCAACAGTTCGATCAATGTAAAGGCCTTGCGTGATTGCATGGCTTAATCCTTTCGTTGTGATTTTGCATCTAATTCCCACCACCCACCACTGCGGTACTTTGCCGGACAATGAGCTTGGGCTCAATCACACGACGCTGCACTGCATGCTCCGAAAGGGATTGGTCTGATTGTTTCTCACCCAGGCCCAATCGGTCAAAGACCATTTGCGCAATACCTTCTACGTATTGTTCCAAGTCGAAGTTGAAAGTTGTGATCGTCGGGATCGCGATACTGCTGATCGATTGATTGTCCATGCCGATCAGTGAGACATCACCAGGAACTGACAAGCCGATATCATGCAAAGCGCGGATCATCTGGGCTGCGACCCAGTCGTTGTGACACAGCCAGGCTGTGGGCATGTGATTCTTCTGCTTCAATGCGGATAAGAGTTTGACCAGCTCATCGACCCGCGCTTCGTTAAATCGAAGCTGGCATTGTTCATCGACAATCAGCCAGTCCGAGACAAAATTACGTTTTTGATACGCCAGCGCATCGCGATAGGCCGTGTAGCGGTTACGCACACCGGGAATCTGCGTCTCCATCTGCATCGAACCGATGTAGCCGATATCCCGATGTCCCAATTCATGAAAGTACTGCATCGCCTCGATCGCGCCTTGGTACACATCGTCCGTACAGTGATCAATCGGCAAGTTATCCACCGCACCAAAAGACACTACGTTGGGTAACTGTGCAAGCTGGTCGGCAATTTGCAGGTATTGGTTGGTGTAACCCAGAAACCCAATAACCGTTGCCTCTACCCGTTGTTCTGCCAATTGCGTTAAGGCATGACGCACATTCTCCAACTTGCCATCCGTGATCATGATATTGAGCGTATAGCCATGCGGCTCGACTGCCAGACTCAAGCCATCAAGAATGCTGGCAATGCGTGAGTTACGCGGGCTAGATCGTAGACATATCCCAATGGTCTGAGTGCGTCCTTTTGAAAGCACCCGCGCCATATGTGACGGACGATACCCAATTTTTTCGGCATACTCCCGGATGCGTTGCGCGGTCTTCTCCCCCACGCCTTTTCGGTTATTCAATGCATTACTCACCGTAACCGAAGAAACTCCTAAATCTTTTCCTATTTTATATATAGACGTCATTTAATATCTCGTTACAATAACTTAACCGGTTAAGTTTATGTCGCAAAATGAAGCAAGTCAAGCATCCGCCATGCAAAATCATGATCAATACCACAAACATCCATCATACGATTCATTGACAACGATCATGCCAGCTTGAACTGTCACAACCATTCAGAATAAGAACAACAACTGTCATACCGAACAAAATCAAACAGGGATAAGATCGCATGAAACAAGACGTCACATTTACCAGTTCATCACACAAACCCGCTCAACTGATTCTCGATACCGATATGGGTAATGATATTGATGACGCACTGGCATTGGTCATGATCCACAACCTGCAGGCACGCGGTGAATGCCAGCTACTGGGAGTAACGGTGAGTAAAGACAATCTGTACGCCCCTGCCATGGTCGATGCCATCAACACGTTTTATGGCAACGGAGAAGTCCCGATCGGCATGGTGCAAAATGGAGCGACACCAGTAGTCGGCCAATTCAATCGCGTGATCGTCGAACGGAAAACACCTGATGGACACGCACAGTTCCCGACTACGCATCCTTTGGGAGGTTACATGCCAGCAGTTATCCTGCTACGCCGTTTACTCGCCCATGCCCACGATCACAGTGTGACACTGGTCCTCATCGGATTTTGCACCAATCTGTATCAATTGCTTAGGACACCACCTGACAACATTTCATCACTGAATGGCAAGGAACTCCTTGAACAAAAATTAAGTCACGTGGTCATGATGGCTGGCAACTTCACTGACATCACCTGCAATACACCAAACACCCATCGAGAATACAACATCATCGAAGACCTGCCTGCATCGACTCATTTTATTCACGAATGTCCCGTGCCAATCTTTTTCAGCGGGTGGGAAGTTGGTGCGTCAATCACCTATCCAGCTCATAGCATTCTCAACGATTATAAATGGACTGATTGTCACCCGGTTGTGGAAGCTTACAAACTTTATAAGACAATGCCATACGATCGACCAACCTATGACCTGACTGCCGTACTCTATGCCGTGAGACCGGATCGTGAGTATTTTCATGTCTCCCAACCAGGTAAAGTACATGTCGATGATCAAGGCATCACCCATTTTTCCCACGACCCGCAAGGCAATCGTCATCTTCTATCAGTCGATGATGCACAGCGAAAAATCATCCAAGACGTGCAAATCGAATTAGCCTCCCAGCCAACCACGTAACCACCCCAGTAAAAATCAGTGATCCAAACCAAACAAATTGCGACAGCAACTGATATCACCAAACCACCGATGAATACTGGAATCTCGGCCAGCACAACGCCTAGATCCCAGTGCCAAAAACGGTGCCAAGAAAACCACCCCGGTGCCAGAAATGGTGCCAAACGGCAGTCTGGGATAGGCGTTTTCTGTCAATTGCTGACAAAAGAACTGCACCCCGGAAACCAATACAATTCCCCCTAACTCTCGCCCCATGCGCAAAATAAACAACGGCTGACAGTTGCTGTCAGCCGTTGGCAAAGAGCGGGTGAACGGACTCGAACCGTCGACAATCACGTTGGCAACGGGGTGTTGTGGGTTGCAAGTAGAGATTTATTAGATGGTTATACGCAGCGTAACAAACGGTGCCGGATTCGGTGACATGGGGTCAAATTCACGTAAGACACAGTGCAAAAAGGCGTTGCGATTATTGTCCCACGGTGCCGATTCTGCTTGGTTTGGCCCCAAAGCCACGACGTTGGGCCGTGTGGCGTTCGGGCGGAATGGAGTGGCCATGGATACAACCAAGCGTCCGGTACGCCAATGTGGCCACGTGGGGCCAAATCTGCAAACACCTTTCCTTCCATCACGTCACTCCACTGGCTTTAAGATCTGAATCTTATCCAGATGGTTAGCATGCAACAGGGATAACAGGTACACCAATTCACCGTGGCGGGATTCATTGTCGCATTGGATCATGATGTCGCTTTCGCGGGAGTAGCTGCCGAATTGTTGTAGGGTTTGGGCGAGTTGGTCTTTGGTGTGGGGAATGCCATTGACACGATAGAGCAAGGTGGGTTGCTGCTCGTCGTAGGCTGATATTTCGAGCTGGATGCTCTTGAGCATGTTTGGCCCAGCACCGCCGCTGTCCTGTGGAAGTGCGGTGTCGATCAAGGTGGTTTTGACCCATGCCCCCGTCGTGACCACGAAGAAGATCAGTAACAGGAATACCACATCCGTCATCGCGGACATGGATTGTGAGGTGTCTTCCTCCGGCAAACTGTTGACGTTTAACTTCATGAGCCGTCCTGATCCTGTTCACCGACTGCGGCATTGATTTCCAGATTGCTGTACCCGATCTTGGCAACGGCCTCCATCACTTGGGCGATGTATTTGTGTTTGGCACGTTCATCGCCGTTGAGGATGACCTGGGTATCACTGCTGTGAATGCTTTGCTTCAGGATAGATGGCAACTGCTGAGTGATCTGATCCGGGGGAATGCTGACGAAGCCGACACGCACTTCACCATCCTGCCTCACATTGATGATCAATCGCTCGGGTGGCAATGACTTGATTGGCGTCTGACCATCGAGATGCGGTAAGAGCACGGCTTGATCCAACTGAGCGTTATCAAATGAAGCGGTAACCACGAAGAAAATGATCAGCAGGAAAATGATATCGATCATCGACGAGAGCGATGCCACCGACAGATTTTCATCTTCAGTATGTGCTTCAATCCTGATCGGCATGTTTCTTTTTCCGGATTGTTTTCCAAATCGGTTCGGATGTTTCTTCGACCTCCTGCACCAGTTCCGTCGTGCGATGTTCCAGTTTATTCCGGCAGAAGTGGGCAACGGCAATGGCGGGTACGGCAATGAGCAAACCTGCTGTCGTGGTGTAAAGTGCCTGGGCGATTGAGATGGCCAGCACGGATGCTTTCTCCGCACCGACTGCTGTGCCCAGTCCCATGAAAGCACTGACCATGCCGGTGACTGTTCCCAGCAGGCCAAGCATCGGTGCGATGTTTGCACACATCTGCAAGGTGCCGATCTGCCGGGATATGCTTCTGGTTCGTTGTGTGATTGCTTTGGACGCAGCTTCCGAGGCAACCTCTTCGCCTTTGGCAGCATTCAGTAAAATCGCTTCCATGGCTTCTGAAAAAATCGACTCAAATTCCTGACAGGTTTCAGCAGCTTCACGCCATTTTTTTGTCTTGACCAATTCGCTGATGGTTTCGACCAGATCGCTGGGATTGAAATACCGTCGACTCATCAAATGAACACAGTAGACGGCCAAGAGCAAAGCGGCTGCTGATACAACAAACAGCATGGACCAGATCAGAATACTGATCAGCCCACCTGCAATGATGACGTCAAGTAATGTTTGGCCTTTTTCCACAGTGGCGTTTGCCTGATCCTGCCCGAAGCAAACTCCCACGCTTGAGAATACTGCCAATAAATAGATAACCTGATGTATCCCGATTCGTCTCATGGTTTTTCACCTTGGGTATTCATGCTTAATTTTTCCAGTGCTTTCTGGTATTGCTCCACTTTGGAACCCTCAGGAAACACTTTTGTGTACTGCTCAACATATTTACCAAACTGTTCTTTTTGCCCCAACTGCAAGTATGCATCGCAGACGATTTCAAGGCATTGGCGTAATGATTCAAGTTGATCTGATGGCAAGTTCGGATTCTGCAACAACGGCAAACAGAAGCAGGCTGAAGACAACGCTTGCTGCCACTGTTGGTCTTGGACATAGGTTTGTGCCAGCAATGCCGAAGTCTGTATGGTTAATGCCTGTTCCCGACTGGCCAGCAACACTTCTTTGTAATCCTTTCGAGCATCTTCACGCCGATTTAAATGAACCAAAACGGATGCACGGAGCATTTTGGATTCATGATATTTGTAGGCATAATCCTTGCCCAGATGTCGATTCAACAATGCCAAGGCCTGATCATAGTCAGTTAATCGTGATGCCGTGGCGGAAAGCTGATAGAGCAGAATTTCACGCGTCGCTTCGGACACCCTATCCAATCGTGGCGTCGCCAATGACAATTGCATTTGATCCGCCTGCTTGCGATGGTTGCCAAAATCCTGGCTGTCGAGCATTTTGACGACACGTAACAGATGAATATCGGGGATTGATTCGAGTAGCTGTAATTGCTTGCAGATGTTAAATGCATCGGGTTGAGCATTGAGTTTGATCAAAGCATCCATAGCACCAATAGCCAATGGAATATTCTCTGGGACTGACTGCTTGATAATCACATCTGAAAGTTGCAGCAGGCATTTCACATTCTTCTGTTGGGCAGCCATCCCCATCAGACGTCGGGCAGTTTGTGTGTCAGACGGACTCAGCTGAACGCCTTTGCATTTAAGGTAGGCATCGAGGTAATGCACTGCATCAGTGACATTGCCAGCGATTTCAGCGGCAACCTGAGCTCCTTGATTTGCTTGCCTGCGCATGAGAAGTGGAATTGTTTTGTCTGCTAATACAACGGCAAAATGCACTTTAGCCCACATCGCTTCTTGTTGCTTCGCATCGCTTTCTGTATTGTCCTGAAGTGCATACTGCAACGCACTATACGCAGCCAGAAATCCTGCCAAGTTTCGAAGCTCCGCATCTGCCTTGGCTTCAGCCTTCACGGCACAATCTTTGGCTTGCATGAACTGTTGAACCTGTTGATAGCACTGGGCTGCACTGAAATAACATTTAGCTGTGAGTTCAGTTCGTTGTGGATACTGATCAGCAACACGCTCAAAAAGCTTGGCGGCTTCAGGCAACTTTTTCTGTGTTCTGCAATAGGTCGCCCGCTTGAGTAACGCATCAGGCGCTTTGGCATGGTCTTGGGCCGTATCTGCAAACAGCAAATACAACTGGGTTGCATGTTCCTCGTGTTTCATTGATTCCCAATGATCTGCAGCAGATAAAATGGCTTCCTGAACTTCAAGCGCATTGCCATATTCTTTTGCCAACGCCTTAGCACATTTCAAACTATCTTCAACACGTCCCAATTCCAACTCGCACGTCAACCGAAAAAGCACCAATGATTGGGAAGGTTCACTACGCCCAATCAGTTCAAGTGCAGCATGGTATTTTCGGTTCCGTATCAATTGCTGAACCAACCCCACATTACTCTCGCCCAATTGATCACGCAGAAATGTGGGCACATTCAGTTTATTCCCCATCAATGCCAAAGCATCCTGACAAGTTGATATTTTCAGCAGCAGTGTTTTGTCAACCGTCCCGTCCCCGGAATTTTGTCTACCACTTTCTGACGATGCGATTCGAATCAAACATCCCGCAGCCAAGCCGTACCACTTTCTTTTGTCTTCGATATCCAGTGACGTTTCAGCCTGTCTCAAGTAAAGATCACTTAACTGCATCAACATGGCTCGTGCGGCAGGTGGCAACTCGCGCCGCACCAATGCCGAATGTTTTAGTATTTCAGGAAAATACGCTTGCAGGCAGTCCTCCAATGTTTGAGAAGCCTTACCCGACAAACCGCTCAAGTCCTGCGCCTCAGCCACCATGATGGCATAGGTAATCGCCTTGGCTGGTGTATCCGTTTGGATTTCTTGTTGCAGACATTTCAACACGTCGCGTGCCAACACCTGACTACCCACCAGATGATGTTCCTGGCGATAACGGGCACGGGTTAACATCAATCTCATCACCGACTGCGTTTGCTCCGTCTTACCCAGCAACTCCGACAACTTTTCGGCCTGCTTACGAAGCTTATCAAAATCGTCCGGCAACTCTTCGCTGCGAACCCAATCCAATATCTGTTGCGATGCTTCGGATGATAGATTGGCTAATGGTGTAGGCGGAGCATCCTCAGCCCTGACAATCATTGTCAACAACAGCAGCAAACAAGTTGTCAGCAACTTACTGCTCAACGTGATACTCCTGCTCCAAACGAATGATCATTGGTACAAGATCAGGATTTTCCTTCATCACCTTCAATGGCTCACCAACCAGCTGCCGCAAGATCACCTGCCGGTTTTGATACGACAATGGATCACCAAAATGACAAAAAGCTTCCAGATCACCGGAAACAGGATTTAATTGTATCTTCGTGTGCTCTGCATCATCCAGTTCTTTGGGCTGTTCCTTCTGATCAACTGTCGTGATGGTCGCAACCGGAATCACACCCTTGAACTGATCTGGCACGGAACCATCATTTATTTGCACCTTGGCTATTTTCCAACCGGGCTTGGGATAGTATCGGTATTCGCCATAACTATTAGGCTTGCCAAACAAAATAACCTGCGCCTGACCATGATCACTCAAAGGTTGAACAATTGCATGCTCCAAACCTGAAGAACCAAATTTCGTATGTTCCGATCCATACATGGCAATGTCATTAATTTCATAACTGACGGATGCCCAATCCTTATCAAAGGATGGTGCTAAAATTCGCAGTGACGTGCTGTATGCAAGTTTTATTTGTGCCAATGGAATATCAACCCGATTCCATTGTTCCAGAGTTAATGGCACCTGAAATATCCGATCATCTGATGTTAAAGCAAAACGCATCAACAGATTATCACTCGATTCTTTTGCGTTTAAATTCCTGCGTGGATAGACCAAAAAACTTAATCTCTCAGCTTTGGGAAGACGACTTCGTATCCGAATGAATGCACTATCCGACATCGAACTGGCACCCGCACGAAATAACACCAAACCACTGTCAGGTTCACTTGGCATCAACGACTGTGGCTTGCGATCCACAGGCTTGGTTGCAGTCACCATCTCGGTTTTGCAATAACGCCCAACGGTATGGGAGTTATCTTTAAAGTAACACGCTTTGGTTCTGATCTGAGTTGAAACCGGATTGTTCAAGGATCGCTGGGCAATAGTCGTATCATACTGCAAGGAATTAACGGGTTTGGACCATGCAATCTGTGGCGGCTTCACCTGATTGATTCGACGCGTGTCATCCTGAATCAAACGAAAAACTGCCATTTCGGTGGATAAAATGCCACGCCAGCGAAACAAATTATCTTTGATCGTGATTGTCTCAGTCTTGGTTTCCAATGGCGTAGACAAATGCGAATAGGGTGAACCTTTGGGAATGTATCCCGTATGAAAAACCATTTGGGTGGAACCACTCCATGGCACCTGAGCAATCACCTCGAACTCTCTTGAACGTGGGAACCGCCTTGCAACGACAACTGTCGCCATCCCCGGTGCATTTAAGGCTGCAATGGAAGAAGAGAACAATGCGGGGCTATCACTGCTCGCAGGATAAAATCCGCTAGGTAACCATTGCGGTGATCCCTCGAACAGATAGCCAACCTGACGCAAAGCCGTGAGAGCAGGAAGCGATGTGCCATATAGACTGTCATAGAACACGCCACCCGTTTTGACTTTACCTAATACAACACCACTGCCTCCACCGGATAACCACTCAACGATACTACGACCACCGCGCCTGAGATATCGCAATTGTTTCCGTTCACCATCGGCCTCATCGCCTTTTTCATCCCACCCTCCCCAATATGTCAAACCTGGTGCATAAGACTCAGATTTCATCAGATGTTTGGCAGGAATAAGATTGTTCCGGTAGTAGTTACATGAGAAAAACTGACCACTTCCTGGTTGTGACTCAGAAGTGATGATTTGGGCTTGAGGGGAAAATTGTTTAATGATTGCAACTGTCTGTTCACAATCGCCACCTTCTACCTGCCAATGCGTCACAAACGCTCCAAATGCAGCAGCGATCACTCGGATTGCATCGGGTGGTGATTGGGTATGCAATCGGATCATCGGCTCAGTTTTTTGAATCAGCATCTGGCTGACAAGCCTTGATTGCTCTCGAAGAAACGACTTCTGATTCGGAACCACTTCAGCAATGCTGTCAATGTTCTTACGAAGCATCCATGTGGCGCTACGCCGTGACCACAAACTATCATCGTCAGGTTTGAGAAGTTCCAAACCGTTCATTTGGCTTTCTGTTGGATATTCGACATTCCCGTCAAGATGAATAGAGACAACTCCGACGTTAAAGAGATATTGACTATCCTTCGGCAAATCGTTCCAGTCTTCTGCTGCAAGATACAATGACTTCCCTGGCAACACAGGTGTTTCAAGTCGAAGGGCATCAAAGCACCACGGCACAGGGTCATTGTTACGAATTTCCAAGACGTTGTTAAAACCCAAGAACTGATCCGCTGGGATCAGTACGCTGATGAGGTTGGGAGAATCTTCCAGACACTCGTTGTGGATCGTCTGGCCATTTATCACCACTTCAAGAAATGGGAAATGTTGGCCTGAATGGTTCTTGTCCACGCTTACTGTCATCTGCATAACCAAGTGCCATTGGAATCCTGCGGGCAGTAATTCATCCAGAAAGAAAGCAACCCTTTGATTGGGCTGCAACACCTGTGGAAAATCATCAACCTTTCGCACACCAATCGTAGAAGAGAGTGTCGAATAAACTTTGAATTCATCTGTTAACTGTGGCTCAGATGGTTGAATGGGCTTGCCATTAAACTCACCAAACTGGACCGGATCAATCTGATGAAGACCAGCCCCTAAAAGCAGTGCGGCATCTGGATCAATCCCCTCACTTAATCGGCTGAGAAGACCAAGTTTGGCAGCATCCAATCTGGCAGCAACATCCAATTGATTCTTGGGTGCTTCCTTTACCGAATAACTTGGCAGATAACGGTAATACACCTCAAGCATTAGCGCTGCCATACTAGTGGTATAAATAGCCAAGTCATCTTTATCTTTTAAACGGAAATCCCCCAACTGCTGCTTCATTACCCAACTGCCATCAGATTCCTGATTCTTGAGTAACTCATACTTGAGATTTTCGTTCCATCGCTTCCAAGCCTTTCCTTCAGCTTCTGTCGCTTGAAAGATGGTTTGGGTTAAGTAATACCAACGATATAGCGGAAACGGCTCTGCACTTTTTACTGTCTTGAAGGAATCTCCATCAACCAGTTTAATACCACCATTCCAGTTGGGCATGGGGACATTACCATGATCGCTTGCTATGATCGCTCCAGCACGTTTTGTCACACGGCTGTCACCTTGTCCCAGTAGCTGCATACACAACGTACCAACAGGCGTAAGTATTGAGTTTGCAGGAAATCTTTTGGCATTGACGCCTTGAGAGAAGCCACCGCCTTTTGCCTGATGCACTTGGATCAGGGCAGCATTGGCTTTTTCAACACACTCATCAAGACCATCAACTTGAATGCCAGCAACCTTGGCAGCAGTCAATGCCTGAATATGCCAACCCAGCAAAGACAAATCACACGTCGGTTCACCTGCAATAACCTGAACCGCAGCGAGCTTCTGTTCGTCTGTCATGTGTTCCAACGACTCTGCTGACGGAGCTTCATCAATAAGATCGTGGCTATAATCGACGCTAAAGCTGCCCAATGAATTTTGATGTTGAATGATAGCTCGAACCCGTGCTTCCAACACTGGCTTGATTTTCAGATCACCAGTCACCGCGTATGCTTCAGCCAACGCATAAGTCAATATCGCATGACCAAACCCATGTCCCACATATTCCACGCTGGGAATCTGGGCAGCATACAACAGGTAATCAACACCCTTAACGACCGTTGGTCCGAAGTCTTCAGACTTGTAATGCTCACCATGCCCCAGAAAAGCCAAAAGCGACAGACTGGACAATGCCACCACATCACCTGTATTACGCGATTCTGTGCCGCCCCAAGAACCGTCATTTCCTTGGCACTGCAACAAATAACGCAATGCCTTTAAAACAGATTCTTCTGTTTTATCGCTGCCACCATTGGATTTGACTGCTTTTTGACGGGAAACTGCGTTAATTCTTGAAGTGTATGAATTGCCTCTTTGATAGCCATGAGGACCAACACCTGCCTCTGCTCCTTTACCACCGCTTGTATCGCCCGTATTCAATCCCTCAATAGATGCCAAAGACGAGAGAATTGATTGATCTTCATTATGTAAAGTTGTTTGTTTCTCTGACAATACTGAATAATTTAATTCTTTTCCAAAAGACAATCCTTGCATTGTATTATCTTGTATGAGACGATTACGTTCTTGCTCATGAAAATCTTTCTTTTCTCCTGACACTAAATTTTCAATATTTTGAATATCTCTTGATAAATTTTGCGATTCAATATTTTCTCGTGTAGTTCTATAACTAGAAATATTCACCTTTACAAAATGTGATTTATTTCTAGAATCTTCCTTTATCACAAAAAGCAATATAAAAACTGAACCAAAAGCATACAAAGCAAAGACCAGCAACAAAATATGCTGTACTGCAATTTTATGATCCTTGCTCAATATTCGACACCACAATATCATTAATCAGTATTATTACCGTCGCAAATACACTGCGATAGAAGTTCGCAGACAAGCCACTTGTTCAAAAAGCAATATTCAAAATGCAATACAATTCAGACAAAGGCATACTTAAATATCTCAGCTTTTCAGCCATCTCCTCCTAAGAATTCTTTCACCAGTTGACAATCATCATCCTTTAGCATCTTCCGATATTGTTCGTCATTAAAAATTTCATATTTTTTCAAAATTGCCGCCACATACAACCTCACCCACCAATGTTGTGAATGAACAGCTTTTCCAATTTCATTCTTTGCTGCATCTAGCGTATCTTTGAAATCAAACTTATTCTCATGTCGCCAAACAGCTACACCAACCAGATGCTGCATCCATAAAACTGAACGAATTACTTCGACAGGCAGCCCAGAACTGTTATTGAAGACCAAAATTGCTTCTTGGGGATCATGTTTGAACATATGCCTTACCAAGGCCATATGTTCAGGGCGTCCATTATCAAGGCCCTTTTTAATCGACTTTCTAATTCTTGGAATATATGCGGTAAAATTTAGGCGATCACAATTATCCTGAGTTTCAAATGAAAGAATCCATTCTTCAGTTTTTTGTACAATCGCTTTGTCTTTAGAGTCTAAAAGGTCGACTATATTTTCTTGCACTTGTTCTTTTGACACATCAGAGCGTTCCAATACAACACCGGGAACTAAACCCTCTCTAAAAGTTTTCGCATATGCAAAACTGTATATCAATTGCTCAAAAAAATGTTTTTCGTTACTTTTTTGAAATTTAAGTATTTTATTTAGTAACTCCGTGAAATCTTTGGGAGCAATTTCATCATCCGCTAAACTTTTAAGCATTTTCTGCAATTCATGATCTGGTTTAATTTGCGCATGTGCTATGTTATTGAAAATTAAAGAAAATATAAAAAAAGAAACAATTGTAAAAAATTTATTCATGATTCACCTAACCATTCTACCGTTGCACATTAGTATTTATTTCAGCTACAATTTTATCTTTCACTTCAATCAAATCATCAATTTCACCATGTTTTGCATTAGCACCCCATGTGGTTTGAGTAACATTTATATTATTGGCAGCAGGAATACCCGTAGTAGGCACGCCCTTCAATAGCAACTCAAAAAAATTCCTTTGATAATGATTAATATGATTTAAACTACCTGGTGGCAACCTATCTTCAGCAAGAGTGCCCGCTTCATCTTTTATGCCATCAATGTAAGCTGTTTGTTTAATTGCAAATTGCGGCAACACTCCTCTGTTGTTATTAAGCTTTTGCGCTAAATTATAAGTGGAACCACCACCTTGACTGTAACCAAATATTACGATGTCTTTTATCGCTTTCTTCTGAATTGAATTTACAACATTGTCATATGGAAAACCATCGCCAGATGGATCAAGATGTTTTTCGTTGTACATATACACGTTGTATCCGCTGTTATAAAGTCGTATAGCAATATCAAATGTTCCATGATTAGGATCAGCAGGATCTGAAGGCTCCTGGCCTGTCCCACCTCCACCGAATGCCACAACAACACTATTGAAGACATGGAACTTAACTTTGTCAAAAACTACGTCGGAATTTTTTGGCGTCAAAGTCAAACTGACTGGCCCATCTGGGACCCACCAATACTCCACCCACAGTGTTACAGAATTGCTTCCACCAAAATTAATTGCTTTACTCGGGCCATTAACAGTAGACCCTTCAAATTCCAACTCAGTACCGCGATTACTGCTATACCATACCTTTACTACCGGAGAACTTCTCCTCAGAACAAGCTGCATATTGCTATTGCTACGCTCAACAGTCAACTCAATCAGTGAATCTCCACCATCATAATCGCTATCTTCATGGTGGGTTGTACGGATACCAGGCCCTAATGTTGTACTTTCTTCATCTAAATCCGAAACTGCTCTTCGCTGGAACATAGTGTAGCCAGAACCATGCCGTGGCCTATAAGCTGTCAGCTCTCCAGTCCCGACCGCACAAGCAACTGTATCGCTAAGAGGAACAGAATTCCCATTCTTTTCGTATGTTAACGTCAGGTTGGTATTTCCCTCTTGCATCCCCTCAATATATGCATTTCCTTCAGATAAACTTTCATTACTTGGCCATCTATAAGGAAATGCATGTGAAACCCATGCATTATTTTCTCTGATCCACAATCGTATTACTGAGCTTGTGCTTACATTTAAAATAAATTCTGCATTAGGATCGTACAAACTCTCATCAATCCACAGCCTTAAACACGAATTCAAATCTGGCTCACCATTATCTGGAGTAGATCTCACTGCCATTGATGCTGCTCCAGGATCATCCTCATCCACCTCGTCATCAAAATCTTTCGTGTTAGAATTATTGAGATCAACAGTTAAATCAAAATGCACCACAGTTACCAGTATGTATTTATATGAAGAACCACAACTCGCACTAACTCTATACACACCCGTATCATTAAATTCACCTGACGTAAAAACCCCAACTGTTGTTAAATTCACGATACGGCTTCCACTAATCTTTACAATTTCCCATTGCGGGTCGTTATCAGGCCATGAAACCTCGCCTGATGGATCAATAGCAGCTAGAAAATTCACTACAGTACCAACTGCCACAGTAATAGTGGCAATATTAGGATCATTAGGATCAGATGTACTGCTCTCTGCAAAATTACCATTATAACCCTCAGCACGAATAGATTTAACACCTAATACTGTAATTGTGGCGGTATCAGTTTTACCATGATCTGACTTTGACCTTCCTTGAACAATGTACCTGCCAGGATCTGTCAGATCAAAAACATACCCATTTTCTTGATTTGTTACCCAACTACCATAATCCTGTTCACTTTCTAATTTATAACACCAATCACTTTCACAAACAGATTCATTGGACCAACCAACAATCTTTTTCTCTTCACCGGCTTTCATTTTCCATTCTTTTGGTAAAACGTAATAGCTCATATCAGAAGCAGTCAATGCTGACCAGTCAGCCAACTCACCCCCGCTACCTACCCCCTGATGTCTTGCTTTACCATAGAGAAAACATGAAAATCCTGATACACCAACAATCCACTCACCAGTATCCTTGGATAATTCCAATCCCCCCACAGCACGTGTTCTACCCTCAACAAACTCCCAACCATCCTTAGGTATTGCCTTTAATGTTACCACACCATTTTCAATGTCAGCTTCTGAATAAGACGCTGCACCATCAGCGTGTGAACCCAAATCTTCACCAAAGGATGTTTCTACCTCAAAAATGCATGAGAAGGTCATGATGCAGAAACATAATTTTATATAATTCAACTTAGTACTATTTAGATTCTTCATTTTATTCCCATTTACATCTATTTTAATCGTCTAAACTGTCAATTTTTCTTGTCAATGAGTAAAAATATGGACTATCGCTTTTTTTCCCATCGTAATAATCTCTGTACACATCTTTGGCTTGCTCCTGCTTATCCGTATACAACAAACTAACAACAAGGCCATACACGGCTGGTTCAACATAATCATCTCTCAAGCAAGATGAGTACTTTTTATCATAAAGAAGCTTTTTGTATATTTTAATAGCATCAACTTTTCCATAACTTGTACCTATTAATGAAAATGCATAATTGTACATTGCCGTTGTATACAGACTGAGGCCACACAATTTCTCATCTTGTTCCAAAACCCACTCATAACATTTACTTGCTCTTTTTTTACTATCACCAGACGACCCGCTGATTGCACCGATATCAATAGCCATACCCTTTAATGTCATAACTATTGCTTTCTCAAGAACTCTATCTGAATTCTTACTTATTCGATCAAAAACAAGTATCGCTTCGTTAAATTTTTCCATACAAAACAAAAATTCTGCATATAAAATCTCAATTTCAAGAACGCTATTTTTAATATTTAATTTTTCATGTTTTGGTAATACAATATACTTATTATCCAACGCGCCCAAAAGCCTCTTTTGCAAATTAGGCATACGAGGATCCATCGCTTGCAACCCCTCATCTAAGTTTATAATTTTGGACCAGTGTTTTCTTGCATCATCAAACTTATCATTTGCAAAAAACAAAAAACCAATCGCCAAATGGCATTCTTTTTCTTGCTCATTTCGATACCATGGCGGAGCGGTAGATGTGTTATATAATTTTACTGGGTCTTGTTTATGGCGTTCAGTTCTGAGCCACGTATTGTAAGTCGTCAGCCTTTGATCTGGATTTATATACTTATATAAATCCTCTGAAACTGGAGCATAAAGACTAAGGTAGTTTCTTTTTTCTCTAGCTGAAACGAAATAATTCAAAGCCTTTGAATAAAAACTCATAGAATTTTGAGAATCCCATGCCTTTTCCAGTGCAATTTTTCCAAGTAACATCAATGCTTCACCGCGATACAATCCCTCGGGATCCTGATCTACAAATTCTTGTAACCACCCAATAGTATTCTTGCATCGCACTTTTTCGCTCTGCTCTGAGCGATCATGAAGCAAACATACACCGTAGCAATAACCCGCAGCCGCGGCGAAGATGCTGTCTGGGAATTTTTTGATTATTCCTTGTGCCACTTCAGCTGCTAAACCATAATGACCAACGTCCATGTACATACGCATCATGACGTATTGGCCATACTCCTCGCCAAACCGTTCATTCATTCGTTGCGATTGGATAGCTGCTTCAACAATATCTACTCGACTATTCAAGTCGTTCCAAATAGCAGATGTGCTTAAATTCGCTGAACCTTGCCCAATAGCTGTACCAGAATCCTTATTGTTGCTTGAATGTTTTCTTGATACTGCTCTGACTTTACGGCAATAAGCTTCAGACCTGTCAGCTTCCTTTATTTCAATAAGGATTTCAGCATACTTTGTGCATGACAAAGCCATATCATATTCACGAGGGCGGGTTTCAGCCCAATTAAGTAGTGGTAATGCTTCAGTAATTTTGTCCTGCAAAACAAGACCATGCGCAGCTTCAAGGAGACAGCGTAAATACTGAATCGCTACGGCTGGATGCAAATCGGAGTAGCCTGCGGTCTGCCTGTATTTCTTTGTAAGTTCTGCGGCTTTATCAAGCTCGCCATGTTCTCTGTAATACGCTGCCAAACGTGCACATGCGGAATAAGCCACAGCTTGATTTTTTGAACGAAGAATTTTGTGTAAAGCTGCAAGCCCTTGCTTGCTCGTATCTTGATCCTTCAGAAGTTTGGCTGCATTTGATACATCAGTAATTGAAAGCTCATCAGCAGTCACAACACTGCATGTTAAAATTGAACCAATTAGAAATACACAGATTACAACGAACCGAACGCCCATTGCAGGCATTGGGTATCCAAACATAAATTTTCCTTTTGATATCGGCTGCTTTGAATTCAGGGAAATGTACTTGCATTGGGGAGAGTTGCCAGAACCTGAACGAATCTGGGTTCCCAACTGATAGCGTACACGCACATTAGCATGCTGATCACAATTGATCATTTCAGATAAAGCCCCCATGGCCGCCCGGTCCCCGTTCAAAGTTAGTTGCTCTTTATCCCGTACTTTTGCTTAAATTACTCGCTAATAAAAGCAATACGCCAGCCCGTGCAACAGGCTGATTTACAAGGTGTACTGATGTGCATATATGTGTTCGAACTGCTACCCGTGCCAGAAAACTGACAACAGATACATACCACCACTGATAGATGATTTTAAGGGAGCGATTGCCAACATGGAAGTCAAAATTCCATATTGCCCACTGATTTTATATCAAATAACCTTTTGGATACCCTGAAATAAGCCTGATCCAACCCACATATTCATGTAAGCCAATGAGCAAGCAACGATTAGGATTCTCACATAAAAAAGGCCCGGCCTTTCCGAAGAAAAGTGCCGAGCCATTCCGGGGGCTGTGTTATGGCATCCAATGTATCCGTCCTACCCGATCATGTAAAGCCCCACAATACCCCTCATCTTTTGAGAGCCCAATCCGGCAGCGCATTGACCGCCCCATTGACATCCAGCAAGGCGGGATCGGTGTAGAAGTTGGTGGTGAGTTCGATCCGACTATGCCGCATGGCGGCTTGAGCGACGCGGGGATGGACACCTGCGACAGCCAGGTGGGTGCCGAAGGTGGTGCGGAGAGCGTGAATGTCGACAACTCGGCCACGCGCATCATTTTTTGAGATTCCCGCTGCCTGACAGTCAGCATCGAAGACGCGAATACCGGGCGGGTTGTCGAAGAGTAGCGACTTGTATCCTTGCTTGCTGTGATGTCCCAAGTGTTGTTTGATCTTCTCAACCACATCGGACCGCAATGGCAAGCGACTTTCCTTACCGCTCTTGGACTGGTTGGCATAGAGTTCAAAGTACGGAGCTGGTTGTGCATCCAGGAACAATTGGCCAAGCGTCAGGCTGCGCAGTTCCTTGTGACGCAGGCCAGTCGAAACGGCCATCAGGTAAAACAGCGAACGTTCCCTGCCAAGGCGTTCGAGTTTCTTGATGTGCGGTTGCTTGAGCTTTGCAAGGCCGCGTTCGTAACAGGCGTCCAGATTCTGCTCCGTGACAGACTCGTATTTCCAGGTTTGTCGGCCCTTGCGTTTGGACTTGGGGATTTCAATTTTGCCTCGGCCCCATTCGGCGATGGGACGCAGCGTTGTCGCGTGGAGCAGGTTGCCGACTTCCTCAATCGTCAGGGCTCTGCGGATATGGCGACGGTCACTGGCGCGATCGGCCTTCTGCACCATGGTCAGCGGATTGGCAACGATGCGTTGTTCTCTGACTAACCAGTTGCAGAAGGCGTGCATGGAGATCACGTATTCGTTGCGTGTGGCTGCGGCCATGTCTCTGTCTTCTGCTTTGCTGAACCAACGATTCATGGCATCGCTAGTGATGTCGGCCAGCTTTTTGATCTTCAAATCCTGAACCAGAATATTGAGGCGGCTCTTAACGTTCTTGCGGTAGTTGTCCGAGACTTTGCGTCCACGGACGCGTTTGATTTTCAAATGCTCAAGATATTTTTCGATGTGATCTGTGATGGCTGCCTTGCTGTGTTCAGCAACTTCGATTTCCTGCGGCGTGATGAAGCCTGCACGAATCTTTTCCTGTTCGGCCAGGACATCAGAGAGCACACGCTGGGCAGCCTGCTCATCACGGCAGCCAGTGGAGATGCGTTTGTCGTTTCCAGCATGATCGGTGTACCGGGCATACCAAACTTCCGAAACGTACATCATGCGTTTGCCATCTTCGGCCAGTGGCGCGGTTTTGATCCTGCCGTGTTTCGTGCGCCATTGAACGGTAGGCTTGCCGCGACGGGTGACGATTTCCGCTCCGTCGGGCATGGGGATCGGGTAGGTTTTCTTATACAGGTTGGCCATGGTTGCCTTTCACGTAGGTGTCGTGTTGTGGTGACACATTCATCCTCAAACCCGCTTAAACATCAAGGCATGTCGGCAAGCATTTGAAGCTTTATTTTCAGGGGTTTCCGAATGCGTCAACGACGCCGAGTATTGGCTTTAACTGGTGGGCAACCGGCATTGATCCACTTTTCAATGACGTTGCGATTCCAGCGAACCAGCATACCAAGCCGGACGGGCGGTGGCATACGCTTTGTGTCGCAGAGGCGGTAGACATGACGCGAACTACAATTGAGCACGGCGGCAACCTGATCCACAGTGAGCATAACAGAGGACGGTTTGGCATCAGCGGGCGAATCAATAACGGTGGTTTGGGTGATCATGAAGTTCCTTCTATATAGATACGGATGACAGATTCACAGGGATTGAAGCAACCATCGCCACCAGACACGCGGCAGGCCACTCCAACCGGCACGGTTCATAGAAGCCATGCGGGATTTGCAACTGGTGCAGGGACGCATCAAGCCGAAGGTGGTGACTTGAATGAACATGGACAGCCATGTGCCCGGTGGCAGAATGCGACTGGGCTTGGGTGCGGGAACGTCAGCCCATTTGCCCAATGGACACATGGATGCAGGCGTCTGGGTTCGAGATTTGAGATCGGCACCGTCAATATCGCAGTTACATTTGCGATCCGGATGGGACAGGCAGGCGACTGCATGTTCGCATTGACGACAGATAGATCGGCGCGTGGTGATGAAGTCGGTGGGCATGGGTTCTCCTAGATTCCAGGGGTTGGGTCTACACAGGTTCCATCGCTATTGGAGTCACCGACAATGCAGTTGCCTTCCTCGTCCATACAACTTGTTTCGTCGAGGACTTCGATTTGCAGTTGAACGCGAGCGGGATTGTCGTAGATGTTCCAAATGTTGGTGCAGATGCTGTGATTGTGCAGTTCATCACTGAGAATCGATGCACTGCGACATGTACCTGGTGCTGAGGGGATGCATGCCGCGAAGATGCGTCCGCAGCTGTCTTCCGATTCTTCATTGGCATAGCCGTCGACCGTAACGTACCAACGGGTCGTGCCATCGCCATCGCAACCAGCGAGTACCATCGCATCGACATAACTGCCACAGGCTGCACCTTCGGGGACGATGCCGTATCCCTGCCAGCGTGGGCCAGTGATGGTGTTGCTTTCGCAGTTGGGTTGGGGGTGACCGCCGATCATGCCGGAGTGGCCACAGCCTGGGCAATATGGCGGGTTCCATGCACCGCAACTAAATGGAATCTCGATGGTGTTACTCATAAACGCGGGATCGGTACAGCAGCAACGCTCATGTGTGTTACCGTAATCGATTAATTGCCAGGTGATGCGGATGCGGGACTGGTTGGTAAAGCAACATGGCCCACATGCACACGCATTGGCTGGCACTGGTTCCTGACCGCAGCATTTACCACAGACCATGAAGAAGCCATCTTCGGTTAAGCCCAACTCACCTGAGCCGGATTTGAGTGGGTCGAGATCAAACTCACCATCAGTCCCCATCGTCGCATACCTCCACAGCTAAAGTCTCATTGGCGTCATACAGGATGAATTCGCGTAATCCGTCATAGGGGTTGGTGATGTAATAACCGGTGCCGATGACGCCATCGCCGGTTGCTGGTGCGGTGACGAGTTTGCCTGCTGCGGGACGTTGTTTAAGTGGTGTCATTTCTTCACCGAGAATCGTGCCGTCTTCTTCTTCATCGAAGGCGTCGATGGTTTTGACGAAGTAGGTACGATCACATTGCGTCGTTGCATTGCCATCGGTGCTGCCACCGTCCTGCCAGACTTTGCAGGGAATGAGCGTGGTGGTATCCACCAGGCTGGGCACACCGAGTTTGACGATGGCCCAACATGGTTCGCCGATGGGAACTTCAGGTTGACTCCAAAGAATCTGTGTGCTGCCGGTGGGTGACGATGTCATGATCGCCGGAACGCCCACGGGTGCTTTGGCAAATTGATGGGTTTCATCAGTAATGATGATTCGCACCTGACACACGCCTTGGATCATCGCCCGGCCAACCTGCCCGGCACGAATGGGTTCAAGCAGGATCGCGTGTTTATCCATCGCAACATGCGTGTCCGGTTCAGGGAACACACCACTGAAGACGATTTGATCGACAAAGCTGCCTTCCAGATCCATGATGGTTTGCGGCTCGTGAACCGAGTCTTCGATGCCGAGTATGAAGTATCGCCAACAATCCATGGGTGAATCGTTCTTCACCCAAATGACTCCACCTTGAAGTTGAGAAGATGATCGTTGTGACTGTTGAGCGAGTTTCTGGCGCGGCTTGATACGCTCACGAAAATCCGTTGCCGCATCGATGAACGCGTTGTATGTGTTGGCCGGGATCACAAGTGGATCACCGGTGCTGACTTTTTTCAATGTCATGATGAATGTTCCGAGGGGTGGGCTGACTTCCGGGGGCGGGGGTTAAGAGCCGATGTCCAGCAAACTGAAGTCGGCTGACTCATAGACTTGTTCGACGTAAGCTGCCACTGGGCGTTTGACCATGGCCATCGCGTCCATGTCCTCGACGTCGGCATATCGCACCCACAGGTACTCCCAACCCTTCTTGGCAATGCCACTGATGCTGCCGATGGTGATGCCGGTTTTGTTGGGTGACGCTGCGAACCTGTATGTAATTTCCCAATCACCAGTAGTTTCTGTGTCAGTCTCGGTTCCGTGAAGTGTTCCGGATGCACCGAGGAATAAACACTCGCCTGCAGCAAGGCCACGGAACCCCCCGGAATTGACCTTGCCGGTGAGTTGAAAGAGCGTGCCCTTGTATTCGGGCGTTACCTGCTCCACGGTGAGGTAATGGGTTTCGCTGAAGTTGTAGATCGGCACCGTAATGTCCACGCCCTGGACTTCGGCATTGCCATTGGTGTTGGACACGCCGATCGCACCATGGAAGTCGGGCGCGGACGGAATGGACGAATCCGCATACGAACCGATGGTCTCCAACGATTGGGTGATGTGTTGCGTGCCACCCATCGTGTCGAAGCTGTAGGTGTACTCGCCACTGCCGGGATCGGGTGTCCCGGAAGTCCCGCCGCTGGATGTGGTGGTTTCAGCGTAGCGAACCGATGCATCCCAGTACTCTTCGCTGATCGGTTCGATCTGTACGGACTGCCTGGGCAGACCGTCATAGGTTTCAGGAGCAAAACTCTCAACGGCAGACTTGATCGCAAGATCATCGTCACTGCCACTGGCAATGTATGTCAACGTCACTTGGGAATTGTTGCCCGTGGTGCTTTGGCGACTGTCATATTTTTCTGCAACGGTGATGGGCATATTGTGGTTCCAAATTCCGGGGTTCCGGGGGTTAGGTGAAGGATAGTGACGATGAACTGCCGCCACCGTTCTGCACTTCGTTGTAGAGCTTCTTGACGTAACGGGCAGTGTCTTCGCTGGCAGCGGCTGTACGTTGGGCAATGGACTGATTCGTCATCAGGCCCTGCAACGCAGCGGAATTGAACGTGCCGCGTGCTTGTTGGTTGGGACTCAGCGAACCGATCTGGCCACCGAGTTCGGCTAGTTTCTTCTTGAGCGTGTCGATAAGATTGTCGGGAGATGAAGGCTGATCACCGGATTGATTTGCTTCCGGAGGTTTGTTTTGAGCAGCCTGCTGTAATAACTGCTGATACTCAGCCCGAGTCTTTTCCAAATCGTCCAAGGCCGTAGCCATCTGTTTTTCGTACTGCGTTTGGCGAGTCTTATTGCCAACAGCTTGTTCCTGATCAATCAGATTCTGCTGAGTCTGACGTTCGTGATCGATACGTGCAAGGTCTGAATCATATTGTTGCTTGTTCTCAGCCAGAGTTGCATCACGTTGCCTGCTGATGTTGGCCTTATCCGCATTGGCATTGGTGCGGGCAATGTTGATCGCCATGTCGACGTTGTAATCCTTGTCGAACAAACCGATCAGATGATGCATGCCTTCCTCGACCTTGAGTTGGGCGGAGCGGAACGTCGACTGCAATCCCGCTGTCATCGTCGTCCAGGCATCAGACAGGAACGTTGTGGTTTGAACCCACAAGATGCGCAGGCCATGCCATGCGTCCACCAATACCTTGGTGACTTTGTAGAGCGTCTGGCTGGCGATATTGACGATGGTGTACTTGAAGCTGTACCAGAGTGATTCGATCTGGTAGATGCCTCGCTGCCATTCGACTTTGAGTGCTTGCCAGAGAATCTTGGCTGCCAAACTTAAATCCCCAGAAGCCAATGCGTCACGGATTCCCTGCCAAGCAATCAAGGCGCGATCCTTGAGTTCATCGAATCGGTCACTTAACCAGCGGAGTGTCTTCGATGCAATGTCCGTCATGCTCAAGATGGCAATACCAATACCGGTGGCAGCAACAATCACCAGGCCCATGGGAGAGATCAATGCGCCCAGCACCGTGAGTAATGTGCCGATGACACCAACACTGCCGGTGATGATGCCGGATAAGCCACCGAAGATGAACGCCACCGCCTGTGCGGCGACGCCGGTAGACATCAGGATCACACCGACAGCAGCGATCCCGGCAATCACCAGAGCAGCGGATCGTACCAGCGATTGATTCTTACTGAGCAGATCAATCACCACACCCGCATATTGCGAGACAATGGCCGCCGCCTTGGCCACAGGTTCACTTAAGGCTTCACCCATGATGCCCAGCGTGATGATGCCCGCTTGCTTGATGCGGTTAAACGCATGTGTGAGGGTTTTACTGAGTTTGGCATAGGCTTTGTCGGCCAGACCCGCGCGGCTCTGCATCGCATCCAGGTCAGACTCAAACCCCTTGAGGTTGTTCAGTGCCGGGACGATACCACGCAAGGCAGCCGAGTCAGGGAACAGCTTAGCCAACACATCGGGCGGCAGCTTGGCCAGTTTTTCCATGACACCGTGCAAGCCCTCGGTCTTGAGCGTCGTGGTGTTCATTTCAAAGCCAAGCTCATGAGCTAACTTGGTCGCTTCGGCGCTGGGCTTGAGGAAGCTGCGCAGAATGCCGTTAACCGAGTCGATGGCTGTGGTGGTGCGTAGGCCATTGCGAGTGAGCGTGGCGATCATCGCGCCCAGTTCATCCAGCGGTAATCCAGCACTGGCAGCAGTCGATGCCACCATACCAATCTGTGGTGCAAGTTCAGCAAAGGTGGTTTTGCCACGTTGGACAATGCCGAACAACCAGTCGGACACATCACCGGCTTGTTCGGCGGCAAGGCCATAACTGTTAAGCACAGTAGTGATGGCATCGGCTGCGGTACGGGTATCAGTCAAACCCGCCTTGGCAGCCTTGGCCGCGACACCCAATACGTCCAGCGCCTTGGCTGGCGCGATGGAAGCTGACAGGATGTCATACAAACCGCCCGACAGCGCCTCGGTGGATTCGCCAAAACTCACCGCCATCTTGCGGATGCCCTTGGTGAAGTCATCCATATACTTCTCGGCATCACTGTCCGAGAGCATGGTGGCGACGGTGGCCATCTGCTGCTGAAAATCAGCATAGATTTTCAGGCCAGAAAGCAGAGGCACCGCCGCCACAGCAGACACAGCGGTGAGACGCTTGCCGATCTCGCCGACAGACTTGCCGAAGGCTTTGACACGCTTCTGAGCTTTGTCGAGTCCACGCACCAGCTTGCTGTCCTGTGTGGTCAACTCGATATACGCAGCCCCGGCACGAATGTTCCGACTGTTGGCGATACCTGGCGACATAAAGTAGTTCCGGCAAACGAAGGATCAGAACGATTCACACAACAAACGAGTGGGCTACTACGCAGTGGCAACCGTTCCACTCGACACCGTCGTGGTTTTGCGTCCTTCGTCCAGGCCCTTGTTGAAGGAGGCTTCTTTTTCCTTGCGGAGTTTGCCAGAGCCTAGGAACAAACCGAGTAAACCGGATGCAGCAGGTAACATGGGGCCGAGGACGGGGACACCTGCAACGGTGGGGCCGATCTCATCGAGAGCCGACAGCGACAACTGGTTGACCATGTTGCGGATTTCATTGGCGTGCTCGATGTTGGATTTCCACTGACTGCCAGCGGTTTGCATGTGCTGATACCAGAGTTGATATTCACTCTCGGCCTCGTTGAGCGAGATGGTGCTGGCCAAGCCGGTTTGCTGTTGGATGGTGTTGGGCGTCTTCACATGGATCATGTCGCCCATGTCACAACCTGCAAAACTCAGCAGACCCAGGACAACGAAGGTGAGGATGAACAGGAAGATCAGGTGATTGGTTTTCATTGTGAATTTTTCCTTGATGGAATGAAAGTTTTCTTGAGCAAGGCCATGGCATCTTCGGTGTCCAAAGGGATCACGGACGATGACTGGCCTTGGGCAAACGGATCAAAGTCCGCTGCCTTGAACGTGTGGGAACGATTGAACGTGAGTAAATTGGCAAGCAGTGCCATCAGGTTGGATGTATGTTGCCAATCCTGTTTCTGGCGGGACTGGGCCATCTCGTACAACTCCCGTAAGGTGAAACTTCCGGGGTGGACACCGAGAATCCCTGCCAGTTGCCAGATCATGTCTTGGCAGGTTGCAGCAGGTGTTCGAGTTGCTGTTGGAGTTCCGGACTGTCCAGTTGGGCACTGGCGATTTGAAGCGATTTTTCTTCCACCTCGCGAAGCTTGGTCAGGGCCTTGCGTAACACCTGCCGCTTCGCTGCGGGGAAAAAATCTGCCAACTCCTGGAGCAATGCCGTGGTGGCATGATCGATGACGTCACCAGCAAGTGCCTGGCCAAACTGTTCATCGGTGACGTTGGCACTCTCAGCCTGATCCTTGCAGATGGCATACAACACATCGCATAGCAGGATCGGATCGGTGGAGAGTTTTTCCAGCAGGTGGGACTTGCTGTCCAACACATCCAACAGGTTAACGCCGACGAGTGCCTGCACACGTTTGATGGTGGCAACGGTGATCTGCACCGTCCAGACATGACTTCCGTTATCGGTAAATGACTGCATTAGCTGCCACCTCCATCCACCCAGGTCGGCGCGCGGGTGACATACGTGGGCTTGACGGTCACGTTGACGGTGATGGCTTCTTCGAGTGGTTCGTTACGGGTGAAGTTGGTCACCGAGAAGTCGGCGTCGAGGCCGCTACCGCCTTCGCCATCGAGGACTGCCATGGCAATCGCCTCGTTGTTGAAGTAGGCATTCTTGATGGCACCAAAGCCTTCGTCCTCGGTGTGGTGTAGGCCAAGGAGTTGCACCCTGACCCCAACCCCAAACCGGGCGTGCAAGTTTCCAAGCACCCGGCTTTCCCGATATTTCTTGACATTATTTTGCATAGGTCTTTTCCTTGTGACAAGACAGACACAGGGTCTGCATGTTTTCCAGATAACTTGCCTGCACAAAGCTGGCAAAGCTTTCAACGGGTTTGATATGATCGGCCTGTGAGGTTGCTGCTGTGATCGGCTTGCCGCATTGGCTGCATATCATGCCGTCACGTGCCAGGGCCTGATGCTTCAGGTCCATGCCGCCGGGTCTGTTCTTTTCGTGGATGTAACGATCGCCGTCCACTTCAGAATCAGATTCGTAGTCGCCGTTGCCCGGTACATAAGGTTCGGGGCCACCTTGGTCCCATGCCATGCGTATGTCGCGGAATTTCGCGAGCGTGCATGTTGAGAACATTCCAATGTAGCTTCCGAATGTGTACCCGCGAAGGCACTTGGCAGTGGATATGTCCTGTTTGCGACATATCGTTTTGACGGCTATCCAGTAGGCATGATGGTCCAGCAAGGACGACACGACTGAATAGTTGTGGGCGATCTTGTAATAATGAGCCCATCCCCGTACAACTGCCGAGCCCCGGATCATGCGGACGGCAATCGACTCCTGTTGGGGTCGATGCCGAATCGCTTTCGCCAGGCTTCGCTTGGCGTTGGCCACTGCTTCCAGCGGAACCTTGATCTTCGCAGCGTGGTGACCACGTCTGACAACACCCATTTCCAAGCGGAAACTAAGAAATTCAAAACCCTCGCGGACATGCGTGATGTGCGTCTTTTCCTCCGAGAGTCGCAGGCCGCAGTTGACGACAAGGAACTCACGGATTTCCTCACGGAGATTCTCGGCATAACGCTTTGAAGCCCGCGTGATGAACACACACCAATCATCGGCATAGCGGACAAACCGAAGGTTCGGCTCCCGGTTATACCATGCTCGCCGACTGGCCAGATTGTGTGAACCCTTTGCATGCAGGAACCAGTCCAGCTTGTTCAGGACCACGTTGGCCAGTAGCGGTGAGACGACACCGCCTTGAGGCACGCCTTTCTCAGTGGGATGGACGATACCCTCAATTTCCACGCCTGATTTAAGGAACAGACGAATCAGATTGAGGAATTTGTTATCCATCACCTTTTCCCGCAAGGCTTGGAGTATTGCCTTGTGCGAGATCTCATCGAAACACGCCTTCACATCGCCTTCGATCACCCATGTGAACTGACGGTTCATCAGGTGTTTGCATCGAAAGATGGCATGATGCGTGCTTCTGTTGGGCCGAAACCCGTAGGAATCGTCATGGAATTCGACTTCAAAGATTGGTTCGATTGCCATACGGACAGTCTCTTGCACAATCTTGTCCCGCAGGCATGGAATACCAAGCTTACGCGGTTTCCCGTTGGGCTTGATGATCACACTGCGCCGCAGGGGCTGAGGACGATAGGTTCCATGTTTCAATTCCAACCGAAGTGCTTCCAGTTCCTTGGTCAGTGTTCTTTCAAACACGGACACGGTGATACCGTCAACACCCGGTGCTTTGCCTCGGGAACGTGTCATCACGCGAGCACAGGCTTCTGCGATCCATTGCGGATGATGCAGCAGGTCCATCAGGTTCCGCACTCGGCCATCGTACGAATTGACCGGAAACAGAGGTGATCCTGATTCCCTGTGTTGCTTGTGCATACGTGACTGTTCCCACAGTCTTCTCTGGACTTCTTTCACGTTCATCGGAAACCCTTCCAATTGTTAAACCTTTCCGTCGTCCAGAACGAAACATCCTGCCTCCCTTCGCCATGTGGACGGCTTTCCCGTCCTCGGACTACTACGGAGGCTCCGCCACTTGGTCGCCTCATCGGTGTGGATTCAATCAATTCCATATGGATCGACCTATCCGTGTGAGCACCGTTTGCCGGACCGTCCGGCGTTCTACTCGACCAAGCTTCACTGGTTCCTTTGCTGACACAATTCGCTTTCGCGTAGGTTCCGACTCTCGGGGCACCCAACAGCGTTCCGCTGCTCCTCCAAACACCGTCAGATAGTTGACCACTCTGACGACTACGGAACTCCTGCGAGTTCGTCAGGACATTCGACTGGAACAATATCGTTTGTCCGTTTGGATCATTCCCTATTCTGGACATTACCCCAGACGGCTTCTGTGTTATCAGGAATGAGGCTCTCATTTTCCGAAGGTGCAAGTCAGTTTCCTAATTAAGTAACCATACGAAAGCACTACCTTGAGAGACTGCCACGGCTAAGAAGCATTGCCTGTGTCTCCCGTTGTCCGGGGAGCTCTTTTGCCGAACCGGCTCACACATTCCGGTCGACTTACCCCGTAGGTACGGTGGACGGCCAAACGTCCACGGTGTGCGATCACACATTGTCAAGCAAAGTATCTCGTGCTGTTGATTGCTTGTTGCCAAGCACTCAAGCAGCGCGATACATCAGTCGCACATCCCACATGAGCGTGAACTCGACACTGCCATTCTTGAGCGTAGCGATGGTAGCACGCCAACCATTACTCGCTCTCGTCGTGACATCGGCCTCGTTGGTCTCGAGGTTAAGCGTGACATCCTTTGTGTTTGTCAGCTCACTTGTTGCGGTTGTGCCGGCCGCGCCGTAGTACAACTTGGCCTGCATCCCTAAACGGATGGACATAAAAAATCTCCTATTTTGAAGGGTTATTTGTGTGGTTTATCGAATCGAGCCTGCCCAGAATCGCGGCAGACGCGGTAAGTTTTTATTCAGTGCTGGCCCCATCAACGCACGTTTTGGGTAACGATGTCCTCTAAATACGCCGCCGAATTCGTGAGCCATCGCTGACGAGCCAACGTGAGCGAAACCGGGGCCGATCAGGACACGGTCGTTGCCTTCGCGGGCATAGACGATGGCGCGCCGCAATTGGCCATGTCGTGTACGCGGTGGCGAACCGGGTGGCGCATAACGTTTGCTCCGTCGAATGCTACGTCGTGCGGTTAACCGAATCGCTGCACCTGCATGGCCCAGACTTTGGAAACTCGCCTGGTCCATCTTCTGCCGAACGAGTTTTTTGTTGAGCCCGTTATGTGGTTTAAAGTGAACTCTGAGCATGTCTACTCACTTTGTGATCCGATACGTCAACGTCAGTACCGACGTGAACACTCGCTGATTGGCCAGATGATCCGGATCGTAGATGGGAACATTCTCTACCTTAATCCAGATCGCATACGGCATGTCAGTTAATGGTTGGCGTTGCAGGTAGTCGGCGATCTGCTGCACCAACCCACTCAGCCCATGTACTGCTGTGTCGATTTCGTCCTGCGGTACGGTGAGTTTTTGCTGGATACCGATATCCACCTGACAGTCGTATTGGCTGAGCTTGCGTGTGATACTTTGAATCTGCACACCGCGCGGGACTACGCTGATGGTCAACTCTCGCAACTGTGACAGATCGTGAATCGGCAACACCATCCGCTTGGCATTGGTGACGATTTCCGATTGATTGAGTTGTGAAGTCACTGCATCAGCAAGGTCAATGGTCATTTGCATATTTACCCTCCCCCCCGGATTAACCCCGGAAAATGCTGAAAAGAATGTTCACCAAACTCGTCACGCCTGCACCGGCAATCAGCCACATCCAACGTGCGTGACGAATCGCATTCTGTTCCAGACGATCCAGACGAATGTTGATGCCCGGTTCACCATTGCCACGGATGGCATGATCGAGCCGGTCGAGTTTGTTGTGCAGTTCATCAAACTGCAAGCAACTGCCATTTTCATTTTGAGCACATTGACTCATGTAATTGTGTCTCCCAGTAAACGGGTGTGGATACGGAGGGTGGTGTGGTACGGATCGCAGTAGCGGTAACAACCGTCATCACCGAAGTTGGTGATTTCGTATTGCTTGTCGTCCATCGTCAGGACATCACCGGGCGTCGGCTCAAACTCTGCCGGGAAGTCATCAGCATTAATCAAAAAATCCCACATGCTCGACTCGATGGTCACGCCACCGACGGTGGATTTTTCGTACTTACTGATGCCCGGCGAGGCATGGACGGTGTACGAGGATTCGCCTTGTTTATAGGCGACCTCCTGCGTACACCATCCTGCCCTCACCCTGGCGAGCCACTGCATGCCTTGTTTCATGTAGTCTCTGGCCATGCATCCCCCGGAACTATGCGGTTAACTTCACACGAACGCTGGCATCGTTGTCACCCGCATCGGCCACAGCCTTGCCCATGTACTTGCCTTCGATTTCAGTGGGCGTCACGTACTTGTTGGCCGAGTCCCAGTAAAGCTTCGTGCCGGTGGTGATGGCCATGCCAGGGCCACCGATCTTGGGGACATCGAAGATGCCGGTCACCGACAGACTGCCCAACGTGTTTGCAGTGATGTCGAGCTTGGCGATACCCACCAGGTCTTCCTGGACAACCACGTCGCCTGCCGAGACATCAGCGGCTGGGGTGTAATCGATACTGTCACCTTTGTGAACGAATGTTGCGATCATGTAAGAAATGCTCCTGCGAGAAGAAAAAGATCAAAAACAGCTTGTTTTCAAGGGAAAAACAATGAATACTTTTTAAGAAGAACTTCCGGGGGTTCCGGAGGTTTCGGGATGGGTTAGGCTTCCCCCTTGAGTTTCAGTGCGCCACGGTGGTCCTGTTCACGGACACCGAAGTCGATAAAGCCACGAAAAAGAATGCCCAACGAATTGAAATCTGCATCCGTTTTTTCAACCGTGGGACGATCCACGCCGTTGAGGAATGCCACTTCAATTGAGGGCAGACGATTGGGATCAGCCAGGAGATACCATGCCTTGCTGCTGGCCCCGGTGAAACTGGCATTGGCCAGGTAAACACTGGAGACGACGTCGAACTTACCCACATGCGGATTAGTCGTCGGCTTGGGTTTGTTCGTGGTGGTGGTTTCGTTGAGCTGAATACTCTTCATGAGCATCTCCGCTGCAACCTTCAGTGCTGTGGGCACGAGCAGAATGTTGGCAGGCATACCAAGGGGTTTACCGTTGGGCTTGATCTGCTCACTGAATTTCACTTCGGCATTGGTCAAGCCATCAACGGATAAAGCGGTGTCCGCACCTTCGAGGTAATTGCCATGATCAGCATGAAAGAAGGCGTTGCCATCGGATTGGGTGGGATTGCGAAGCCACAGTCCCCAGACTGCATCGGCAATGGCCTCGGCAGCACCCATGCCAATCTGACGCGGGATATCGGTGAACGCGCCCATGTCATCGTTGATGATCATCTGGCGAGTCAGGGCAAACATGATGCCGTGGGTGTCGGCGCGCTGGCCAAACTTCTGTTCGTCGAGCTTGCCGTGCTTGAGTTCACCGTCCGGACCCACCTGCTCGAATTTGAACGAACCGGTCATGCGATAACGACTGTGTTCCTTGAAGTCATTGACGCTGGCGACCTTGGCAATACGACGCCAGGCATCTTCGACGTAGTTGTAACCTTCGAGCAACATCTTGTTGGCGATGTTGCTTAAAACCCCCGGAAGTGTGGCCGAGCTGAATGCGGCTTGAAGCCAGCCGCTGGCATCGCGACGGAAACGCGGCAGTTGCTGACCCGATGCCATCTCGCAGAATTCCTGCACACCGATACCACGGAGCTTGTCGGCGGCTTCCAAAACCGGTTCGGCATACATCGCTTCCATGCGGGTGTTGGGCAAACCACTTGCCATCAATGCTGCCGCCTCGAACACCTGCGGATTACCCGCATGCTGATTGACCTGAGTATGCATGGCGACAGGAAGTTGCGGACGCGATGCACGGAGGACGTGCAGCTCAGTCTTGGTCACATCCCAACCTTCCTCGATGGCCTGTGCTTCGACGGCCGGAAGTTTGCCATCACAAATCGAGCGGATGGCCTGGATGCGACGGGTTTCTTCTGCCATCTGCTTGCGCATCTGCATCATCGGGTTTTGATGTTCCGGGGCCGGGGCATCCGAAACTTCCGGGGGTTGCGTTGCACTCGCAGCGATGGTGGCAGGACGTGCGGGCGACGGATTGCTTTCCGGGGCCGGGGTCGGCTTCGAGTTTTCGGCGGACGGAGGTGTGGCCGGTTTGGGGTCGATGGTAGTGGTTTGATTTCCGGGGGTTGCGGTTTCATGCATATAGGGTTGCTCCTTGCTGTTGGCTGCGATGCGGGCAGACGTAGACGAGTCTGCCCCGTTATCGACGAATGAAATTTCTTTGAGGGTTGCTTTGCGGACGACGTGAATCGGGCCGTCGAACGTCCGGCCATTAACAGTGATGTTCTGGCCGTTGGGAATAAACTGGGCATCGATGACGGCTGCACCGATGCTGGCTTGCCAGGGGAATCCGTTTTGGCCACTGCGGATCACATCACGCGCCCAACTGGTATCGCGGCTGACTAAACCTTCAGCCACCAACGATCCGTTTTCGACAGCAACGCGTTGCGTGTGGCCGACGCCTTGACGAGAACTGTGATCCAAGCGAACCGGGATGTCCTGGCGGTCGATGCCTAAACCTTGAAGGTCTACGACGACTGGATGCGGAAAGCCTTCAATTCGCATCAGGCCGCCGGTATAGGCGACCATTTTGAACTGAGGCACCCCGGAAGCAGATTTATCCCCAGCAGCTTCAATGGACAGTGGGCAGATGAACGACAGTTGATCAGGCAGTTGTTGGGTTGGCGACAGTGTCATCGGCATTGGCAGAAGGCTCCTGTGAAGGTGAAGAAGATGAAGTAGGTTGAACAGGCTGACTCTCCGATGTCGTCAGCCCCAGTGTTTGCATGAGTCGGGTTTCCTTGGCACGCTGACGAAGTTCGGTTTCCCAATCCTTGCCCTGGCGGGCATATTCAGCAGCCAATGTGGTGGTGTGACTACCTAAGCGTTTGGCTTGGGCATTGGCTTCCTTGGCTGGATCCACATGCTCAGTGCCATCAAAAAACCACCCCCGGAAGTTAAGCAGGCCAGCAGGACGAACAGTGCGGAGCATTGAGAACTCCGGTGTCAGCATGGCCTCGCGTATCCAGGCATTGAAGATTTGATCCAGCACGATTTCAGCCAGATTCGCCTGCTCCACACGGATGGACTTGTAATACGTCTGATGGTCAAGCCGCCCAGAGGCGTAGTTGTAGCCCGAAGAGTTGCAGGCGGCGATGTTGTAGGGAAGGTTCAAACAGCGTGCGATCTCGTTGAGAATCTCGCGTTTGAACTCCGCGTATGTAGTCGCCGGTTGCTGCGAATCGATCTGCCCGAGTCGCCAACCATCAGGCAGCACCGTGGCCATGCGTTTCTCAAGGTTGACGATGTCCATCGGATCGAGCGGTTGGGCTTCACCATTGGCAGGCGAGTCGGTGTACAACACCGCTGCAAAGTCGGCAGCGGTTTCCGCAGCGGCGATCACGGCCAAAGTGTAGCGACGAAGTTGGGCAAACAGTGGCAAAGCCGGAGTAATCTCCGGTATGCCACGATGCTGCTCGGGTCGATCCGCACGATACCAGTGAATCACCGATCTGGCAGGCACTTCGTCATATTGCGACATCCATGTGCTGTAGTTGCCCAACCCGCCAGGATGCTGACGCAGGATCGAATAGAACTGTGGGTTGCCAAACGAATCGAGGATCACACCATCCACATCGTTGCGTGTCGGCAACATAACCGACGATGGCGACGCGATGCGGTCAGCCTCAATGAGTTGAAGATCAAGAGCAACCGGCGAATCGACATTGGGATTGAAATTCAAAACACCGAATGCTTCACCGTCAGTACTCTTGGCCATGCGCATGGTGCGTAACTTGGATGCCAGGCTGACCGCTTTGCTCCACTGAGCAAACGCATCTTCAATCTGGCGGTTGAGATTGTCGTGTTTGGTGAGTAACTGCAAGCGAGGGCCGGTGCCGATGCAATCATTAGCCAGCGTCAGGACGATGCCCTTGGCATAACTGTTGTTGGCCACTTCGTACCGAGCACGCTCCCGCAGCTTCTTGCGGATGTCTGCCGATGCTGCGCAGTCCGCTGACAGCGCATCTGCCATCGCCCAGTGCCGGGCGTTCTCCGCTGTAGTCTGCGCCGCGTCGTAACGCGCCCGCACCACGTTGGCCACTGGCAAACTGCGCGTCGGCTGCTTGGGTTGGGATTGTTTCCGGAAAAACTTCCAGGGCTTCCGGGGGTTCCGGGGGTTGAGGAATTGCATTAAACCGTGCCTCCGGGATTGATCTTGAAAATCTTCACGCCCAGTCCCTTGGATTGAGCAGCCTTCTTCGATGCCAGGTAACGGTCTACCGCGATCTGATCTTTCAGTGAATGCTGCTTGACGTGCTGGCCGTCGACCGACACTTCAGCCGGTGCAACTGCGTTTTCTTCGATGTTGTTATTGGTTTCAGTCATTGGTGTTTCTTTCTCCGTCACCCTCTATATCTGCAGTTGGGCTCAAAATGTTGCGCTGAAACTGAAGTTTTTTTACCGACGGCCTTGTTGCAGCTCAGACAGCTTCAACCGTTTGACAGGCGTTCTGTTTGAACCGGCAATCCCAGTGAGACTCGCCCCTTGAATACTCGCTGCCACAGCACAGCCCACCAGGCAATCCAGCCAATGATTGTCGGGACGGGTAGCGCGGAGTTTCCACTCATCGACGATCCGATCGCGGGCCGTAGTCTTCACACGGAACTCCGCAGTAAGATGGTCAGCAAGCAGGCGGTGCTGAACTGAGTCGCGGCCAAAAAGGCTCAAGCAACCGGGATCACCCATCACTACACCCAACCGTGCGTGAATAAAACTTTTCCAGTAATTGGTGTCCACCAGAACATGTCGAACCTGCCGACGTCCAGTGGTATTGGGAATCCGCCAGTGATGCCCAACCCGGTCACCACGTTTGCGTTTGTATTCACTGAAGGGAATACCCGAAGCACCCACATAACGACCATGGCTGGGCAATAAGACTGACGCATAATCGCTCTGCCGACAGAACTGGTAAACCACATCGGTGGACTGTCCCCAGTTGGCGTCAATCATGCAGCGATCAATTCGCATATCAGCACCATCTTCACGACGGTACACCATGGATAATCGCTCGGATGTCAATTGCTCCAGGCCGTGATAAATCTGACCTTCCAAGCCTGCACCGGGTTTGATGCGTTTAAGTGTGGATCGAATGTCGTTGAGTGTGAAGTAGGATCGTTTCTGATCGGGCCACGTGCCATAGTCCAGCACATAGCCAGTAAAATCCTCCTCGAACCCGCAAAGCATCCAGTAGAGAGCTTTCTGCTGAACGTCAATGAACATCGTCAGGTGATTACAACCAATGGGGATGGCTGCGCGTGCATAGCCGTTGGTCTTGGCAGCAATCTCATCGGCAGTCAGCATCTCTTCACCGATGGCTTCGACAATCGGTTCGTTCTGATATTCCGCAAAGAATGCAGATTCATCACGCAGTCGCAGATTCATCGCATGCTGCAAAGCCGACAGTTCGTCTTCGTTGTAACGCTGTGGCCATGCGACAATACTGCCGGTGTCCATAGCCTGCCTGTGATCACGGTAAAATTCGGTCGCTTGTGAACCATCACCATCATTACGTAAACTGTCGGCGCGTATTTCCGCATACTTCGCCCATAACTTCTCCGCATTGGAGTTTGGGAATGAGTACACCATCTTCGTCCGCTCGCCTTGCCACTCAGGATGTTTGTCCCGATCAAGAATGTTGTCGGCCATATCACCAGGCCGGATCACCGTACAGGCCATGAGCCCAGCGATCTTTTTACCCGGGCCAGCCATGCCCAATACATCACCAGCCAGGATCGCTTCACGTCGTTGACTCTGCGACGGTGACCATGCCGACTCGGTGGTTTGCGGGTCATCGACCAGAACGAGTTGCGGGCGCACGACCTGCCCATCGGCGCGGGCATAGTTCTGGCCGCGAATATCGCTGCCCTTCATACCACTGCTGGATATGACGATGCCCGACGATAGACTGCCTTCGATCACCGGCAATACCACACGATCCGATGACCAATCAATACGCGTGGGTTCACCTTTATACTTCTGCCCCTTCTGACGATTGGTGATCCGCTCCAGACACCTGATGGGATATGTCACCTCGGGAAAATCTTCATGCAACAGCGGGTTGGTCTCCAACCAGATCTTGATGTTTTCCAGCAGGTCCCGGGCGCGTTCAGCACTGGCAGCAACCAGACAGATAAAGGGTGACGCGCCGATCAATGCTGCCCACAACACCGCAGTCTGGCAACAAACCGTCTTTCCACTTCCGCGCGGCATCGCCATGGCAAACAGGCCACCGGTACGGACAGCCTTCTCGATCTTCTCAATCACGCGAAGGTGATCGTCGGACCACTGTAAATAGAACACCTCAGCAAAATACGTTTCACAGAACCCTCGAAAAGATGCGATTGCTTGAGCTTTTCGATCTGGATTTACGACTGCTGGAATTTCACCGATGTCTTGGGCTGATCGTACGGCTTCTGCTGCACGTTCAGCTTTGCGGGCTTTCTGCTCTTCATAACTCAATGGACCCGACTTGGGCTTGACATATTCCAACGTCAGCCATGCGGCGTAGCGGAACAGATCAACCGTCTGCGGGTTTGATGGATCACTGATGCTGTAGCCCGCGCGATTGCGGTGCCGACGCAGTTGGAATTCCGTCAATGGCTCAGCATTTGGAATGTCGATGGCATTGACGATCCGCAACAAATCCGCAGGTCGAAGCTGGCGTGGGTTGAAGGATTTTTTACTCATCGTCGGCCTCCATCTCCGGTCGGGCCAGGAATGCCACGTAATCAATCAGGCTGAATGTGCCATCGGCGCGGAGCAGTTGGCCATCATCAACGACCTGTTGAATCTGCTCTTCATCGATCCGGCGGTTGAACGCTTTGGACAGAATCTGAGCCGTCAGCGGCACGGTCATTGCCGTCATTCTCAATGATTTTGGACTATCTATAGCTTGTGTCATCAATTTTCAAAAACACCTTAAAAACAAGGGTAAAAGTCGCATTATTCGCTTGTAATCCGTCTCGAATGATGGCTTCATGTGTCTATAGAAAGGACATCAACATGAAATCCCAAACCACCAAACGTAACCAGGAATACAAAGACGCGATGGTCAACAAAATCGCTCAACGCATTCTGCGTATCTACACGTTGGAAACGCGCAAGAACGATTCCTTAGATTTTCACGACATGTCTGTCTGGAACATCAAAGAGGCGCTGGAAGCCGCCTTTGAGGCGGGACGCAAGATCAATCATTAACCCTCGCATAGGAGAAATACATACATGCGAATCACACGGATCGAATTTGCCGGGCGAACAGGCATCTTCGCCATCATCAAACGACCCCACGAAGCCAAGCAGATCGAGGTTGAAATCCTGCAACCCAACAAAGAAGGCACCCATTGGGTGAAAGCCGATGACGAAGACGAACTCTTTGCCATGGCCGTCTTCCTGCAGGAACTGCTCGATGGCTACCAAGGCACGATGCAGGAGGCTGCCTGCTATTACAACCCACTGCTGTGTATGAGCGACATCGGAATCTGAGGAGACACCACAATGACCACGAAAAAACAAACTGCCCAAGACGCCTACGCCCAACACCGAAAAGACATCACTAGCCTCATGCTCTGGCTTGAACTCGAACTGGAAAAACACCGAGTCAACGCCAAAGGCCAGCCAGGAAACTTCGGGATGGCAGGCGATCTTGAGTGCCTCAAAAGACAACTGATAGAGGCACTGGCCTCGCTCTCCCACAGCAAACAACACGAAATCGAAGACCTGCTCAGCGAAAGTCGCTGAGCATTTTTGTTTACCCATTACCACAAGGACAAAATCATCATGAAACAAGAAGACATTCAACTCGGCGTTACTTATCTGGTCGGACTCGCAGGCAACCTCGTCCCGGTACTGATCACCGAGAATCACCCATCGGGCAAAGGCTGGATTGGACAGACGGTGAAAACTGGCAAGCAGATCACAATCAAATCTGCCCAACGGATTCATCGAAAGGCCAGCGACGATAAGCAAATCAACGACGTCGCCAAGCAGGACAATCGCAAACCCATGACCACGACGACTGGCAACCAGGACACTGACAAACCCATGAGCCTGATCAACGCGGCAGCCCATATCCTGGCTCAAGACAAACAAACTCCCATGCGATGCAAAGACATCGTCGAACAGGCTATCGAGCAGAAACTCTGGCAATCGGGCAAGGGACTGACACCTGCCAGCACACTTTATGCAGCCATTGGTAGAGAAATCAAAACCAAGGGCAGAGATAGCCGGTTCGTCAAAGCAGAGCGTGGCATGTTCACTGTAGCCACCAAGGATTAAAACATCACTCATGCCATCACCTTCCCCTTCACCCCGGCGTTCGTCGGGGTTTTATCAGTGCCTGCGATGCGTTGAGCTTCCTTGCCAGTAAATTCCTCCCATCGTTTGACGATCACGTCGCAATAGAGCGTGTCAAGTTCCATCAGGTAGGCATGTCGATCGGTCTGCTCGCAGCCCATGAGTGTTGAACCGCTACCACCGAAGAGGTCAAGAACGTTCTCACCGGGCTTGGATGAATACTGAATGCAGCGAACAGCCAACTCGACAGGTTTCTCCGTCAGATGCACCATGGCTTGTGGATTGACCTTCTTCACATGCCAAAGATCAGTGGCATTGTTTGGCCCATAGAAATGGTGACCTGCCCCTTCCTTCCAGCCATAGAAGCAAATTTCAAATGCTCCCATAAAATCCTTGCGGGTAAGAACAGGATGCTGCTTATCCCAGATCACACCTTGTGAAAAGTAGAGTCCCGCAGCTTTGATCGGTGCAGGATAGTTGCCGAGATTGGCATAACCGCCCCATATGTAGAACGACGCCCCGGGCTTCATGACACGTGACGCATTGGCAAACCAGGCCAGCAGCATGTTGTCAAAATCCTCGTCACTGACAAAGTCGTTGGCCAAGGGGCGATCCTTGGCCCGCATTTTTTGCTTGGCTTTTTTGCCGTCGGTCGCACCACGTGCTTTGTCAAAACTCTGGTGATGAAGTTGGGCTTTCTTATCTCCAAATGAGCTTAAACCCGCTGCTATAGCGGTGTTACTGCGAGGCTCAACTTTCACATTGTACGGCGGATCGCTTGAAAATAGATCAATAGTTGCACCATCCAACAGGCGATCCAAGTCGTCAGGAGAACTGCTGTCACCGCACATCAGTCGATGGTTACCAAGAATCCAGATATCACCAGGCTGAGTGGTTGCGGCATCGGGTGGTTCGGGAATCGAATCAGGATCAGTTAAACCTTCCGTCACACCCTGAGCCTGGCTCATCAACTGTCCCAACTCCTCCTCATCGAAGGCCAAAATGTCCATGTCGAATCCACCTTCACGCAGATCGTTGAGTTCAATAGGCAGGATCGACATGTCCCATTCGGCGATTTCCCCAGTGCGGTTGTCGGCAAGACGATAGGCACGCACCTGATCCGGTGTCAGGTCAGTGACCACATGCACGGGCACTTTGGCCAAGCCAAGTTTTGTTGCAGCTTTCCAGCGCGTGTGGCCTGCGATGATCACACCGTCTTCGTCCACGACAATAGGCTGTCGAAAGCCGAACTCCGACAGTGACGCGGCCACGGCATCCACGGCCTTGTCATTCAAACGCGGGTTACGTTCGTATGGCTTGACGTCTTCAATCTTGCGAAGCTCGACTTTGAAATTTGAAGTAACGATGTCTTGGGTTGCGGTCATACTTTTCCTTTGAAAATGATGAGTTGATTACTAAATGTTTTGCGGCGCGTTTTTCGGCAAGTCTGTCTAACTGGACGGCTCGTTCCACCGCCATCGAAAAGGCCCATGGGAGAAGGAACCATTGCCTGATCGCCCCTGATCGGCCCCTGAGGCCGCCTGCCGTCACAGGCGGCACAGATCTACCTGCCCAGCCCGGACGCCACAGGCGCCAACCTGTGGCGATGTGCAGGCGACACATTGCTTTGATACTTAACGCGGAGTATGGATTGCCAAACCAAATCTGAAGATTCGAAGATTCACCCCCCTCTCGCGCATAAACACATAGAGAGAGGGAGGGGTAGGGTGAAACATGAATATATACATAGAGAAATATATATTTTTTCCTTTATATATAGTCTTTTCTGCCTTTCTGAAGTTTCACCCTAAGGGGGTGAATCTTGGTGAATCTTCAGCCTCTGATTCAGTCGTTTTCACTCGTGGTGGCTTGCAACGACTCGTCCTGCGGGTTCATATTGCGAGGCAGTCGGTACATCCGAACCGGCCAACCGGGTTTGTTGGTGGTTACGATTTCAATTTCACCTTGTTGACTTAACGTGTCCATGAGCATGGCAAAGCTCTTGGCATCGGTCTTCATGCGTTTGAGCAAGGTACTGTGTGACAGTTCATGATCCGGCGATTCACGCAGCTTCTGAATGATCTTCAAGCATTCAGCGTGAAACGGATTCTCGGCTACGTGACCGGCAGCCATGAACAACATGCGGCGTGTCTGGTACGTCACAAAACGTGATGCCCACTGGACGGCAGCAAGGCTGATCATCGGCTCTTTGTGGTTTTCACTGATGGCGTAAAGCAAAGCCAGCTTGCGTGTCTGTTCACTGACACGTCCCCAGACCGTTGTGCCCACCGAATCATTGTTGGCTTCGGCCTTCGCATATTCTGCTTCAGCTTCTTCACGTGTCTGCACCATGAAGCGCCGTGCATCATCGCTGCGTTCCACCACCACCGGATCAGGATGCCAGTCCATCAGATTGCCGGGACCGGGTCGGAATTGTGACCACCATTGAGCAGCTTCCAGAACACGTGGTGGGAGTTCACGGATCGACGGTTCCTGTCCTGTGCCACGTTGCCCGGCTTCGAGAATGATCATGCGAGCGAAAAAGCCATTGGTCAGCATGCGTTCACTCAAAGCATCGTAATAGTGATTGGGAATGGCCGTGCCGAAGACCACCAGGTTGGGTTGATCAATGACACCAGCTGGTTTGGTGGGATTGCCAGCCTTGCGCCGCATGGGAAAGACGCTGTTGGACGCTGAATACATCGTCAGCAACGTACTCATGATCGATTCATGCCTGGCATCCTTGGCCTTGTTGATCGACTGGAGCATGCCATCGATTTCATCGGTTTGGAACATCATGCATGGTGATTGGTACAACGCATCCTGAATACCTTCACCGCTGGCAAACCGTTCACCCAGTGCATCAGATAAGCCGACTTCGTGGATGATGCGGGTATTGAGCTTGCGGGGCCAGTCCTTGCCCGAAGCGGAATGGGCCAAGCCCAGCAGGTAAATGTTGGTACGGTTATCACCATCGTCACGCACCTTGCGCCCAGCCAGAAATGCCAGCAATGTGAGCGCGCCGCAAAATGCCATGACTGGATTGGGGTACGGAGCGGTTTCCAGGCAATGGTTCATAACCTCACTGATAAACCCCGGCACATGAAGCATATCATCCGGCATCGGGCCGGGATCGGGAACATAGATTGGCTTATCAACATCATCCATTTGTCCGGGTCGACCAAGCAGCCCGGACAGGTCTACATCCGAGTGATCATTGAGATCATCACCAAACCCGTACTTGGCTAACGTACGGGTGGCAGCAGCAAAATCACCGCCATGTTCCAGCAGTGAATACACAGCAAAGGGTGAATAACCACGGTCGGGTTCAAACGGATCGGCATTAGACGAGAATACATAAAACACACGATCCTTGAGTGTAGCTGACCAGCCGGTGTCTTTGCCGGGGCGACGCCAGTATTCGTTTTCACCGGGTTCTGCCAACGTCCAACCGTGCGTGCGTAGCAGGTCACGCACATCACCACGCTGGTTGAAATCATCACCTGGCCTGTGGGCATTGTGCGAATTGTCCGTCGCACAATTGCTCTTGTTCGAAGACATCTGGCACATATGCGAATTGTGGTCCGATGTGCCGCAAATATTCGAATTCTCTGCCACTGTCTGGTTGACATTCGCACCATCGACTACCGGTGGTAAATACTCGTTAAGTTCCCATGCGGTTTTCAACAACGCATCACGCTGGGCCTCAGTCAAAACGGGTAAGTCGCATAAGTCACCCTGCATCATTTCATATCCCGGTGTCGGTGAACAGAGGAACAATCCACCTTCACCACGGGTTTCGATCAAGGTATTAACTTTGTCATCGACCTTGCGTTGGGCCAGTTTGATATTGCCGCAGACGGGAACATCGCAGCGGTAAATCACGTGCATGCCCCCGGAAGGTGTCGATTCGATCACCAGGCGATCGCGGAGATCAGGATCAATGCGATCCATCCACGCAGGGATCAATTCACCGCCACCGTCAAAATCAATGATCTCCAGATTGCCGGAGACGGTACCACAGATAATGCACAAAGCATCGTTCCATGGCCACATGGCAATTTCATCGCATTGAGGTAACCGCTGTTGATATTGTTTCCATTTGCCAATGGCTGGACGTTTTTCAGTACGAATGGCAGGTAAGACAGACAGGCCAGCATTTAAATAGGTTTGAGCAATGGGTAAGGTTTCGGACATAAAACAATGTATCTCCATGAGATTGAGTGAATCGGTATTGAATGCTGGTGATGTCATCGAGCGATGTAGCAGACATTGCCCAGATCATTAAACGCTGTGGTAAAGCCAACAGTGTTTTCACCGAGATACAGCACTGCCTGGCCCTGCCTCGGTGTGACGGGTTTGTCGGGATGCCAGAATTGCACACGTCCAATCGGCAAACACACTGCCGACGCGACAGACAGCAACGCCTGGAACCATCTTGTCTCCGTCGCGTTGTTGACCAGAACAACCGCCTGTGTGACATGGCCCGCCAGATATTGCTCCACCAGCTTTTCGCAAAACTGCTGAATGAGTGTCCGGGTATACGGCGGATTCATAAACACGCGACCGAACCACGGCTGATCCAGTCCATCATCTTCAACGGTGTAATATTGGGCAGCGTCAACGGCTTGGTTGGCTGCATGACATGATGCCGGATCAAGATCAATCCGGCCCATCACATCAGCAGCACGCTGGGCATAAACGGGTGGGGTGTACCATTCACTTGCAGTTGGCGCATCCGCAAGAGCATGTTGAGTGACCGATTGGCATGCTTGACGAATTTGTCGAGTTGTCGCATTTTTCGGCAACAAACGTGCAGCATGCACGATGATGTGTTTCGATGAAACGGAGTAGCTTGAGTTGTTTTTACAACTTGCAGTATGCATTGGTAACCTTTCAAAAGGGAATGTCATCGTCATCGGGCCAGTTGTAATCCGGCTCGTCAGGAGCGTTGCCGGCAGCGACTGCCGTAGGGATTGCTCCAAGTTCGTAACGGGTAATGCGATCAAATTTTTCACCGGTCACCGAGCGCACAGTGATGGTTAACGGTTGAGCCAACACACCGTTTTCGGCTAACTCGACGGCCTGTTCCACGGTATCGGGCATGGGTTCGCTAGACCGGGCCTGCCACCAGGTGCTGGCTTTTTGCCAGGCATAACTGCCCTTGGGATGCGCGACACATATCCATTCGCTGTGGTATTCGTTAAATCCACAGCGGTAATCGACACGCAGTGTCTTGGGATGTTCCGGTGGCGCGCCACGTTTGGTGTGGATGCTGTAATAGACTGAACTGACGTCGTAATCGGTTTCAGTTACTTCACCGGATAACACACCCGCCGTCGAGGCACTGCCGTCATGTTTTTCCCGCTCCGGCGGTGGAAACTCATGACCGCAGTCCGGGCAGATGCTGTAGGATGCATGGATCAATGCCTGGCAATTGGGACATTCTTTGGCCGGCAGCTTCATTGCTGCCTTTGCGCTCCGATTTATCCTTGATCTGTAAAGCATCGACCGGACCATGCCGCAGGATGTTGCCACCGAAGTCCAACACGAGGCAGTTGGTTTTGTCGGGATGCAGTCGGAAGCCACGGCCAACGGATTGATAAAACAAGCCCGGTGAATTGGTCGGACGCAGGAGCACAACGCAATCGATGATGGGCGCATCGAACCCGGTTGTCAGCACATTGACATTGACCAGATATTTCAGATCACCATTCTTAAAATCGGTGAGTGTCTTGTCCCGTTCAAAGGGCAAGGTTTCACCGCAGACAAATCCACACTGGTGACCCAATTCCTCCAAAATGCGTTGCACATGCAAAGCGTGTTTGACACCTGCGGCAAAGATCAGCACCGAATGACGGTCACCCGTCTGCTCGAGGATTTCCCGGCAGGCCGAGTGGACGAGACCATCGTCATCCATCAGTGCTTCAACTTCACCGGCAATAAATTCGCCGGCTCGGCTATGCAGGTTGGATGTATCAGCCTTACGACGCCCAGCCTTGGTGACAAGCGGGCAGAGATAACCCTGGGCTATCAATTCCCGGACACCAACTTCATAACACACATGATTCAACAGATGATCCGGAGCCGGACCACAGATCGTCCCACTGGTCATGCGATACGGCGTGGCTGTCAATCCGATGAGCCGAACATTGGGATTCACTACCTTGGCGTCAGCCAAAAACTGCCGGTACATCCCTTCGCCACCGGAACCACCCGTCGGAATCATGTGTGCTTCATCGACCAGAATGATGTCAAAAGCATCCAGTTGAGCTGCACGTCGATAAACCGATTGAATCCCGGCCACGATGATCGCATGGTCGGTGTCCCGGCTTTTCAACCCCGCCGAGTAGCACCCGATCTGGTGCCACAGATCGGGTGCCATGACGTGGAGCTTATCGACGGCCTGCTCAATCAATTCCTTGACGTGCGCGAGAACCAGAACACGACCGTCCCACTTCTGCACAACGTCCCGGCAAATCGCACCTAGGCACGCGGTCTTCCCCCAGCTGTCGGGATGACAACACAGGGATTGTCATCCCGACAGCGCAGATGCTCATACACAGCATCAACTGCTTCTGCCTGGTACGGACGCAAGGTGATCACAGGTTGTTTAGTGCAAACCTGTGTCAATCGATCACCTCCTCGGGCAACATGAGTTGCTCGCTTGTCACCGAACGAAGGGCTGTGCAATCATTTGAGAGTCCTTTCTGGGACCGGAAAATTCGATTCAGTTCAGATGCGACCTGGCGCATGTAGTCTTCGCCGTAGATGCTGATCATGCTCCGGGCCGCTTGGGTGGGATTTTTCAGGGGTAGCGAGATGGCCCGCATGGGAACGGGGGCGTTTTCGCTGTGACAGGCTTTGGGACGATAAGCGTTTTTGCCAAAATGCGGTGTCTTGGATTTCGATGCACGACCGATGTTGCCCGTTTTCATTTGAGCAATTGTGCCGTGCTTGGTTTTGTAAGTTCGCTTTTGTTGCTCCAATTCAGAATTTTTACTTGCACATTGGGCAAGTGATGCACGGTACCGTCGAATCGTTGTATTGCACACACCACATTGCCGGGCAATTTCTCTATTCGACCATTGGCCCCACTCTTCATCATCCAGCAGGGTTTGAATGGCTTTACGCTTATCCTCATTGGTCCGGCGCAGGCCATGCGTGGCATTGGCACCGACGGAATACAAAATCGCGTCACGACGCGTGCCCGGCTTGACATCGACCGCAATCGCTTTGCATTCGATCCGTTTGCTGGCCCAGTACCGATGGAAGCCATCAGCAAGCCAGTATGTTGAACCGTCATGGAACACAGTCACCGGTGGCAGATCGACACCTTCGTTGTACAGCTCGGCATACTCGGCCACGACATCTTCATCAGTGGCCACACGCGGCTGCGTGCCACCATCAATACGAATCTGATTGAGTTGGAGTGTTTGGATTTCAGTTGTCATAAAGTTGATTACTTTCAAGGCTGGACATCGGGCTACCACATAACGGGCAACGATGAAGTGGGTACTCATGGATTCGCACGACAAGTTGGCCACCGGGGATCGGGAGTCTGCGACGAGTGACAAGCAAATCAACTTGCGAATCGTCGAGATATTCAACGCGTTAGCAAGTGACGATCTGAGTGCATGGAGGCAAAGTCGATATCGAACGACATCCCCGGCAAGCAGGCTTGAGCCCGCCTGGTTATCCGTTTCGTCTCTGACAAGAATATCACCGTCCCGTTGACACGCATTATTCAACGGAAAACCACGGCGGCGGGAAGTAGGGTATGCGGTTGAAGGTGTTTCAAGGGGCTCAAGGAATCGCTGTGCTACCGATCTCGATTCCCCGCCCCCCAAAACTTGCTGCCACTGGCTCAGGGCAGCGGTGCGATCGGGACGTGACTCAAGCCACTCCCAAAACCTCACCATCCTCGGCACCAACAACCTCCGAATGAGTGACAACATTACAGCAACACATCAGCCATGAAGCTGATGGGTATCGCACGTTCTGGACCACGTTGGATTCCTTTCCCCGGCCATGAGAAGACCAGTCAATAAGACCACCCCGCCATCTTGTGGCAGGCAAACTTACAGCAAATGGCGCGCCGAGGAACGGATTTTGAGAATATGTTGAATGAAGTGATATATTGAAATGGGCATGCTGCAATGACTGCCACAAATGACAATACGACATGCCGATCTGTCATGCTGGCAGACCGCTTTATATATCTTGAATCATCACCATCAAAACATACATATCGCCATCATTGACACCCTTTTTCGCCTGATCAGGCTTACCCCAAAGGGTATATATAACGAATATATTTATATAATACCAATGGCCCTTGAAAACATATATTTATATTGATATTTTGTTACCCCGCCTGTCTATTTGTTCCCCATTTTTTAACAGGAGTTCCCCATGACAACATCCAATGTAGCAATCGAACTGCGCAGGCTTGTGCAACAGCTTCATAACGAGCGTGCAGAACACGTTAATGCTATCGAGGCCATTGATCAGACGTTCCAAGAATTGGGACTTGATGCGCACAAGACAACCGTCAAACCACGACGCGGACGTCCTTTCGGCAGCAAAAGCACTGTAAATAATGGGGCAATTGGCAAATGCAAGATACCTACAGTCACTGCTGACGCATTTGTCTTGTCGTTCATTCAAGCCAATCCTGATTGCACAACGGCTCAAGTCAACGAACACTGGATAACGGAAGGCCGTAACGGCAAGGCCGATCAGGCTCTGTTCAAACTCACCAGGAATGGTCAGATTTCTCGCAAGAATATTAAGGGACGGCGAGGAAGTATGTATACCATAAAATAGTTATTATTGCCACAAATTAGGTCATATATAACCCAGCTTGACGCTGGGTTTTTAATATATATATTTAACTATTTCAAATCTCCATATCCATATTAAGTAAGACCGTTTCGGCGGCGGTACAAATCTACGGACGTTCAAAATCACCATGCACCGTCTTGCAGCGTAAAACCTAACCCATATCTACATATTTACTGATTGATAAATGAAGATCAAAATACTGCCACACCTGCATTAAAGTGTTTTTGAACGGAATTAAATAAAATCAGGCATTTCAAAAAACGAAAACGTATCAAACCAGCATTAATCTATTTTCTAATTGGTCCACCTACGTGAATTTTGTACATGCTGTTTCTTTATCAATTGCTGAATTCATGATTGATTTCCGATGCCAGTGCTTCAAACATCTCATCCGTCATCGCCTGAATCTCATCCAAGGAACAAACTGCTGCGGTCAACGGATCCAGAGCGATTGCCTGGAAAACTTTCCTCCGTGATCCTTCCAAAGCAGCTTGCGCGCCCATCATCTGGAAGTTGATCATGTTACGATTCAAGCCTGCCAACTGCTCGGGATAATCGGTCACCTGGCAAGGAGTGATTCCGTTGGCGTTCACCATACAGGGCACTTCTACAGAGCATTCGCTGGGCAAGTTCGGGATCAAACCGTAATTCATCACATTCAGATTAGCGCACATCATCTGGTCATTTTCGATCGCGTCAATCAACTGCACGCCATATTCATCACTTGGTGACAAGTCGATTTCCTGTTTACCTACGACGATATCTGCAATCTTCTTTTCATTGTCGATTTGCATTTGATCACACACATGCAATGAAGCGCCGGATGTGCCATGCTCCATGCTGTAAGTTAAATCAAAACCTTCAGGAAGACTGCAATACTTTTCAATGAGATCAGCGCGTTTGCGGAAGTATGGGATATATTCACTTCCATGCCCGCTGGACTCGGTGGAAAAATAGCCGAAGTGTCGCATCAATTCAAACCGCACACGGTCCTGTTTATATATATTCGGTTGTCCCATCGCTTTGTGCAATTGAGGATAGGCATCCTGACGATTGACTTCAAACTTCAGGAAAAAAGCTTGATGGTTTACCCCTGCAACAAAATGATTAACCTGATTGGGATCCACATCAATATACTTTGCCAACTGCGCGACAGTATGTTGCACACTGTGACATAGCCCATAAACCTTCACTGTCTTGGCGCGATGGCTCGCAGCAATCGTATTCAGTGACATGGGATTGACATAGTTAAGCAAATAAGCACCCGGGCAAATCTGCTCCATGGCATCGATTACTTCAAATAAATGCTTAAGCGTCCGCAAACCACGGAACATGCCACCTGGCCCCATGCTGTCAGCAACGACCTGATCAACACCGTATCTCCGGGGAATTTCCTGTTCGATGCGTTGATGTGCCAATGTGCCGGATCGGAAAATCGTAATGACGTAATGGGCATCCTGCAAGGCTTTGTTCAGATCGGTTGTTGCAATGAAGTTCGGTTTGACATCCAGTTGCTGACCGATCTTTTGGGTAAAGACAACCGCAGCATCCAATCGCTTTTGATCAATATCCATCAGAGCGATTCGACTGTCCCTGAGTTTGGGGTTACGCAGAATGTCCTTGATAAAATTCTGAGTAAAAATCACCCCACCCGCACCAATGATTGCAATATTTGCCATGACGGCTTATTCCTATCAAAAATATCTTTGAAATTCATTTAATTGAGCACAATCGGTTCGATGTTCATGACTCTGCAAAGATCGACAAGTTGATCACCAATCTCCCCATGCACCACGGAGAAATGATGTTCGAATCCTTGATAGACCAGCGTCTGTGCCAAGGTCGGTAAATCGACATCGAATTTAATTTGTAATGGATTGCCACGGAGCAGTTGTGGAGTTTGGATGGCAGTACCCGTGGTGATGAGCATGCGGTATCCGTCGCCTGTTTGGTTTTCACTGAGTCTTGCGATGGTTACGCGGCCGGGTTTGAGTGGGAACTCCACGGTGACACCCTTCTTTTCTCCGCCGTCGATGATGGAGTGCTTATGCAGCTGTGGTTTCGTGTCGGCGCTGCAAAGTGATTGTGGGGCTGCCCCGCAATGCCAGGTGATGCCGGTGTTGTTTTCACCATCGATTGAAATCAGGTCACAGAAGAACGGTAAATTGCCTGACAGTGCGTGTTGGATCGCCATGGTGACCGTGCCATAGACATCACCCTCGCAGCCGGAGAGGATACCGATGTCGTTGAGCATGCTGGAGACCGCGCACACGCCAACGCCAAACAGATCACCAAACTCCGGCCAACATCGGATGGCAAAGCTGTCGAGTTGGTACTTGTCTTTGAGCTGCATAAACGCCTGATACAGCGCAGCACTTTTATCCAACTCATCCTGCGATGCATCGTTATTGGATGCCGATTGCGTGAGTTGCACCAGGCCTTGCTGTTGTAGAGTTGGGTCGATTTTTCGAGATAGTTCTACGAGTTCGTACAGCGTAATCAGCTCAATCTCCACACCCAATTCCCGACGCAACAACAATTCATTAGCATCCGAGGTATAGAAACCCGGCACGCGATTGCCCACCAAACCGAGCTTCAATTGCGAGAGTCGTTTGACACACGCACAGACCTTTAATTGGCCTTGCAACATGAGCAATACCTCGTCAATGTCAGCATGCACATGCAGGTAATCGTGCCCAAGCTTCCAAAGTGTATGCGCATTCATATTCACCGCACAGAATGAGTTGGCACTTAGCCGCCCCCCTTGCATCGGCGGTTCAGGCATCGACCAGAATATCACCGGCACCTTCAATCGCTTGGCCAGCATCGGGACAATGGTCCCCAGGGCAAACGTCGTAAAATGAACCACCAATACATCGACCTGCGATTGGGCCAAGGTCTCGGCAAGATCGGCAGCTTCCTGATCGGTGGTGATCAGTTTTTCACCCCCTGCAACGGTCGTATCGGGCATTGCTTCTTTGAGGATTGCCAATCCATGTATACGGATATCATCTAATCGCGCATCGGCCCAACTGCTTTTGGCGCATGGGACGTATCCAATGGTAAACGTGCTTTGTGACATGCTCGAATTCAACTTTCAAATCAATGGACGGGCTGGGTCATACTTGCCAAACGTATTTTACGCCCAGCTAACTCCGAAATGCGATTGACGATGGGGTCCATGAATAAATCAACCGGGACAAAGTTTTCGCCATGCGTTTGAATCTCATCACGAACCGCATGAAGAAACTCTGCCATGAATTCGGTAGCAATGTTGAGCTTTGCAAAACCGGATGTAATGACCTGCTGGACTTTATCATCCGGCGTATCTGAACCGCCATGTAAGACCAGTGGAATTTTCACCAGTTCACCGATCTCTTTAGCCAAGTCCGTCTGAATCACCGGCGCCGTTTTGTAAAAACCATGGGATGTCCCCACCGCTGCTGCCAAAGCATCCACCCCCGTCTCATTGGCAAACTCCAAGACCTCTTGGGCTGTGGGCAAAGGTGTCTTGTCATTTTCAGTATATGGGATATGCCCCACTTCACCTTCAATGGTCAGACCTGCATCATGAGCTAACTTCACAGCTACAGATGTCTGCTTAATATTTTCCTCGTAAGGCAACGTTGAACCATCAAACATCACCGACGTAAAACCATAGTCGATGGCCTGCTTGATCTGCTTGAGTGTCTGCCCGTGATCCAAGTGTAAAGCGACGTTCAAGTCCGTCTGCTCTGCCAGATGTCGAACCAGTGCTGCGACATAGTGCGCCTTACCGGTATCAAACAACCGACGAAACACCTGGCAAATCACAGGTTGCTTTTCGCGTTCAGCAGCCTGCAACACAGCCGTGACTGTTTCACAATTCACGACATTAAACGCACACACCGCTCGGCCTTCAGCACGAGCTTGTGGCAGGATTCCATTAAAATCAACCAATGGCATTGAACTTGTTCACTTTCTTATGACTTAAGCTTTTGCGGAGCAAGCCAACAGGGCTTCTTCCAGACTCATCACATCTATCCCTGCTCCGCGAAGTATCCGCAACGTGTATGGGCTGGCGGTCACGATCCGATCAAGCGGTTGATCCATCATGCTTTTGAATCGCTCAACCATCATCTGAACCAGCTTGGGATGCAATTGATCCAGGACCATTGCCGCTTCTCCTAACGCGTAGGACTCTTCGGGATTCGTGCCGAAGGGGTTGAGTTGATAGCCAGCCTGCTCAAGTAATTGCCGGGGCTCAACCGTGATGTCGTTGTAGTTTCGCAGATAGTCACTGTCGATGTAATAGACCACCTCGTCATTGCACTGAAGTGTCACCTTCTTCGCGTCGACCAGTTTTGTGAGATAGGTTGAGCTGTGCTCAATGGTGATACCATCCCAATCGATCTCCCATGAGGGATAGTCGTTTTTCAAAGCATCAAATGCAGCAGGCGAATTAGTCACGACAGTTGAGCAGCCGGACTTTTTGATCATGGCAGCAATCTGTTTTGCCATTTCTTTGGCCTGATCAGTCAATCCAAGGACGGAAGGTATTTTACCAGTGTCATTGACTTGCAATACCTGAACGGTCTTGTCTGTGAGATGCACAAGCTGATGCTCGAAAGTATCTTTCTGCGTGCTCAAAATCAAGACATCCTGCCCCTCGCCGGTGAGTTTGGGGTCAAATTGCTCCTGGATCGATTGGGCTAACTGAGACACTGCTTCGGGCACCAGATTCTGCTCGACAATGTCTCGTCTTGCCTGAAGAACCAAACCCGCTTCGTCATAATGACTGACACAATGCTTGCGGCACGCAGCACTGAGTGTGCTTTGATACATGACATTGATAAAGTCGGGATTGGCCAACTGCTCGGGATTCATACGGATGCGATCGAGAACCAAAGCCCGGCCACGTGGAGTATCCGCTTCGCGAAAAGTCACATTGCCGGTGGTGTCCAAATGCCGACACATAAAACAGAATCGGCAAGCACTGATGACGTCTGTGTGTGTTTGAATATGCATGGTAAAAACCTCGCTCTGATTGAGCTTGTTATTGATTCGAGAAACGACCGGGGCGTCCGGGAAACTTCCAGGGATTAGTTGCCAAAGCCCATTTTGCCGGGGTTCATGATGTTGTTGGGGTCCATGATTTTTTTGATGCGTTTGAGGATGTCGAAAGCATTGCCATAGAGTTCGGGCATCATGCGTCCGAGTTTGAGTCCTACGCCGTGGTGTTCGTTGATCACGCCACCGTTGTCCATGGCAGCGCGGATGGCCATGTCCCAAATCTTGTTGTACAACGCAGTCGCTTCGGCTGGATCACTTGGCGGATCATCGATAATAAAACGAGCATAGAGCATGCAGCCCCATTCGTACCAGTGTGAAAAGTGGCCAATGAATGTGGCTTGCGGGAAGTTTTCAGTGACCACTTTTTTCATCGCCCAATAGACATTTTCAATGTTGGCAAAAGTAGCAACGGTGTCCAACGTGCCAAAGGCTTGAGGCATGTGGAACATGTATGGTGGGTAGAAAAACTTGTAACGGTTGTCCCACCAGGTCTGCCCCATCTCCGTGCCGAGGTCTTCGGGATTCTGCTTACGACAGATTTCGCAGGCCCTGGCCATCTCTAAATCCACCATCTCTTCAGGGCCATCAAAACCGAAGACCAGATACGAACCTTCACGGTCAATACCCAGAACTTTCTTGATGAGCTTGGCAGTCTCGGGTGTATCGTACAAACGAATCACCGCCGGACGCAGGCGACTGGTCATCAATTCCGAACCGGCTGCCATGGCAGAGGTCATATTCTTGAATAAAAACGCATGGAACTTGCGGCATTCGGGGATCGGGTGAATCTTGAGTGTCACCTTGGTCATCACACCCAACGTGCCTTCACTACCCAGAAACATCTGCGTGAGGTCCGGCCCTGATGCGTGACGTGGAACGGGAAGCGTGTTGATCACTTCGCCCTCAGGTGTCACCATTTCAATGGACATCACCATGTCTTCAATCTTGCCATACTTGGTTGAAAGCACACCAGTCCCGCGATGAGCCAGGAATCCGCCGAGAGTCGCACAGGCAATGGAGGCAGGAAAGTGCATCGTTGAGTAGCCTGCTTTTTCCGTCGCCCATTCGAGTTGTTGCATGTTGCAACCGGTCTCAGCGGTGATGGTCAGCGACTTCTCATCAATCTCAAGCACTTTATTGAGCTTCTTGGTATCAAGGCTGATCCCACCATAAATCGGTAACGCACCACCTTGCGACCCCGAACCGCCGCCCCAGGGCGTGACCGGGATTTTGTAGTTGTTTGCAATCTTCATCACCTTGGCCACATCCTGCGCAGTCTCGGGCGTGACGATGATCTGCGGGGGCTGGGGTGGGCAATTGCGATCATGCCAAAGCTCGGGAACCCAGTAATAGTCGATCGAATGGCCGAGCTTGTCCGCATCGTCGGTTCGCACATTGTCCGCACCCACAGCCCATTTCAATTCGCTGTGAATCATTTCAAAGTGATAGTTGTCAGTCTGCAAAAGCATGTTGGTAAAACCTTTCAAGTGGTCATGGTTCACGCTGCGATGTTTATCCACGCAGCATCCATTTAATCTTGAGCATAATCGTGATAGACATCCGCCAGGACGTCGTGAATGCGGTAGTAATGTTGGATCGCTTTTTCATACACTGCCTGATTCTGCGCGTTGGGCAAAACAGGATCACGATGTGATAAACACTGATTCACAGCAGTACGTTGATCTTTAAAAATGCCGATCCCCACGCCAGCAAGCAAAGCTGAACCAAACGAAGCATCGCAAGCTTGGGGGCGAAGCACCGGTTTGCCAAAGACGTCCGCGATCATCTGCGACCATAGATCGCTTTTGGCGCCACCGCCGATGAGTCGAAATTCGGTGACCGGCAACTGCATCTGTTCAATGGTTCGAAAGCAATCCCGCAATGAGAAGACAACACCTTCAAGCAGCGCGCGGATGAAGTCGGCCTGCGTATGCTGCATCGTTGCCCCGACAAAGCTGGCTCGCAGATCGGCATCCCAATACGGGGCGCGTTCACCTTGCAGATAAGGATGAAACATCAAACCATGAGCACCGGGACAACTCGTGACTGCTTGCTGATCCATCCATTGATAGATGTTTTCACATGCATCTGGGAGTCGCTTATCCTGAAAAAACACATCACGAAACCAGCGTTGACAGCGTGCTGCGGAGTTGGTTGCCACAACTGTGAACCACATCCCCGGGATGATGTGCGAGTACGTCAATGTCCGACGATTCGGCACCGGTTTGTCAGTCATCACATTAACGTTACCAGCAGTAGCTAACTTGAGAATACAACTGCCGGGCGTGATCGCACCAGCTGCAAAATCTTCAATCGCCGCATCACTGCTGCCGCAAATTACTGGCAAGCCTTGAGGCAAGCCAAACTCTTTACTGCCCTTCTCAGAAATCCGCCCCGCGATGTCCGTCGGTTCAAGCAACGGTGGCAGGACATCCGTTTTCAAACCCACCAGATCAAGCAACGGATCGGACCAACTCTGATTTGCCATATCGAAAAACAAGGTCCCTTGCGCGTCGATCCGATCTGTTGCCCATTGGCTGGTCATCCGCCACCTGACATAGTCTTTGACGAACATGATGTAACGGATTTGTATTAAGGTTTGTGGTTCATGCTGCTTTAACCACAAAAACTGTGGCAATGTCCATGTCGGTGCAGCCGCTTGATAAGCGGTTTTAAAAATCAAGTCGCCATACTGGTCATTGAGATATTTTGATTGCTCAACACTTCGTTGATCCGTCCACATGATCGTCGGACGGATGACATTGAAATGCTGGTCAAGCAAGACCGCGTTGTGGGTCGAACCATCAACAGCTAAAGCTGCGATATCCTGAAAATCAAACGCAGCTCGATCGCGCATCTGAGACAGGATCAATCGAACCACGTCACACCAATCTTCTGGATTCTGCTCTGCAAAACCGGGTTGGGGATGCAAGGTTACATACTCAGCAAAGCCTTCGTCGAGGACCTTGCCTGCCTCATCAATCGCGGTGATCTTGCAACCGCTGGTTCCAATGTCAATGCCAAGTAGAGCCATCACAAATTATCCCACAGAGCCTGCATGAACCGGATCCAGAAAACGTACAAAACCGCGGGAATCGCCCGTCATCACCCACAGGTAATACATTGTGTAACCTGGCGCATTGACCACGGGATGATAGCCTTCGGGAATGGCAACGGTGTCGTTGTTCTGCACGACATAACGCGCATCAGTGCTGCGGTCATCGGTGTATACCTGCTGTAATCCATAACCGTGCTGCGGGTTGAATCGGAAGAAGTAGATCTCCTGCATGTTCAACTCGTCAGGTGGATTGTCAAAGTCGTGACGATGCGGCGGATAGCTTGCCCAATTGCCCGAAGGCACCCAGGCTTCACCCACGAAAAAGTGTCGCGAAGGGAAGTCATCGCCGATCATCACGACTGCATCACGCAGATGGTTGTCAGTCCCCAGTGACATTACTTTGCATTGATCAGGCGTCACCACAGCAGGTTTACCCGCTTGATCGCAAGGCGAAAGTGCAATGGCAATTTCCACATCCGTAACCCCCGTGATCTTGCAATCACAATCCGGGGGCAGGTACACGGTGTAAGGCTTGCCGGAGAAGACATCTTCGCGTTGGCCGAGTTGCCCCAGGTTTTGTGAACCTGCCTGTATCTCACACTTGCCGCCGAGGATTACGAGGACTGCTTCGGTGTTTTGGGTTTGTGTTTCCCAGGTTTGATCTGCCGTCAGATTGAGTAAACCAAAACCGGTCAGGTCCATATCCTTGTCGCCGATTTCAAGAATCGTGTTGTATCCGTTATTAGCTGGACATTGAATCAAGTGATCATTCATGGCTATTGCCCTTTGCCTTTCGTTGCAGGTCGACCCAATCAATGGACTGCAATTTTTCGAGTGTTTGTTGATGGGTTGGGATCGCAGTTCGACCACCTAACTCCGTGCATTTGATGGCAGCCACTACACTGGCATATCGCATGCAATCGAGCATGAATGGCGGCTCGTTCTGGGTCTGTAAATAGCGTGCTGCAAGTGCACCGTGATACACATCACCGGCACCGGTGGTATCCACGACACTCACACGAACCGATGGCACGTAATGTGTTTGTTGACCATCAAACCCCATACTGCCACCGGAACCGAGCGTGACACCCGTCCATTGGGAGCCCTGTTGATGCAGGTATTCAATGGCTTGTTGCGGATTCTTCTTGCCGGTGTAACATTGGGCAAAATCTTCAGAGACAAAGACGACATCGCTTATCGCGATCAACTCGTCAATGCGATTCACCAAAGTTCCCGCATCCAGGAAAACAGGGATGTTGTGTTGTCGAGCGATTTTCGCAGCCGTTAGTGCGGCATCGATTTGGTGACCATCGCAATGAATGGCCGATGCACGCTGCACCCATTCGGGATTGACCTCATCAGGTTGAATCGGTTTTGCCGTACCCGCATGCCAGGGGATGCTGCGTTTGCCAGTCTGTTGATCAACCAGGCAGATCGCAGCAGCAGACTGTGCGTATTCACGTTGAACCAGGCAATCGGTTTGCACCTGCTCCTTCTCAAACGCATCGCGAATCATCCGGCCAATGGCATCATCACCAACCACACCCATGAAAGAAGCCTGGCAACCAAGACGTGCAGCAGCCACAATCGCCGTCGCTGCCGGACCACCGCCCTGCATGAGCATCTGATCGGCTTGGACCTTCTGATCCATCGCCATCGGCGGCACTACGCACAGCGTGTCCATGCTGCAATAGCCAATTCCCATGATGTGCTTCTGCATTGACATGACTAAGTTCAAGTCTCCTGACTCACCCTGTAAAAGCAAGACTCTTTTTCAGAACTTAAAAAACAATCTCTTACCTGAAAAATCCGAATCAAGCCTTTTCCTTCCGGCTTATTGGTGCAATAATAGACCGTCAAGACAATTTGTCAATGTTATTTATTGATAATTTTTGTTATTTTATGTAATATTTATCAATCGCCGATTTAACTCAGGAATCACACCGATGACCAAACCCAGCCAAGTCCGACAGAAAGAAATCCTCGACCTGCTAGAGGATTCACATCACTGCACGATCACACAGTTATGCGATCGCTTCTCTGTTTCCATCCCCACAGTGCATCGCGATATTGATGAACTGGTTTCAAATGGTAAAGCGGAGAAAATCCATGGTGGGGTCCAGTATCTGCCCGTACATGACAATGGAAGCTCAGGCAATGCCAGCTTTCAGGTTCGCGTCAATCGGCAGAAACAGGCCAAACGCGAGATCGCACACAAAGCCCTGAGCCTTATCGAAGAAGACGATGTGATTTTCATGGACTCCTCCACCACCGTGCTGCATCTGGCACGTGAACTGGCCAATTCAAAAATTGGGCGCGTCACCGTGATCACCAACTCATGCAGCGTCGCCAACGAATTCCACACCTTCCCCCAACACATGACCCTGATCAGTATCGGTGGTGCCTACAACGCACAACTACACTCCTTCCTTGGCAGTATCACACAACAAACATTGGATCAATTACCCATCACCAAAGCATTCGTCTCTGCAGTGGGTGTTTCAGAAAATGGTCTGTATACATTTCATGAACCACATGCTGATTTCCTTAAGCATCTTTTGAGTCGATCCAGCAACAATATCCTGTTGGCCGATGCGTCCAAATTCAATCGACAAGCGGTTTTTCACATCTGCGATTTGAACCAAATCAATACCATTGTCAGTGATAGAAAAATACCCAAAGAAGCAATCAAATACCTCAAAACAAAAAAGTCTGTCATTTTGTAAACAAGATCATTGCACTCTTGCCACTCCAAAAATTGTTTTAGACATGTGCAGCAAAATCCGGCAGCGCATGTGCCGCATAGCAGCTTGTGCGACGCGGGGATGCCGCCGGTGACGGCCATGTGGGTGCCGAAGGTGGTTCGCCAACTTCACGAGTTGATCATAACACCCCTTTTGGGATTTTTAGATCTATATTCGTGTTCAACTCAACCGATTCGCCAGTGGTGTCAATCTGCTGGCAATTAACATCACATTGAACCTTTTCAGATCGAGAACCCGATCTAAACCGACATATCCGCGCTCAAAGCGAACCAACACGAATACTGTTACATGTGTGTTATGTTTTTTTAAATGGCATTATGCTAAAGCCAGTGAATTTAACACATACGAAAGCGATCAAAATGTCATAACAACCTGCTACGCCGTTCTACATCAGTCAGCAATCGCCACACGTTCCAATATCTTTCCGTTCATTAGGTGAACCACAGCTTTCACAACATCACCGGGCATCAGGAATGTCCCTCCTTGAATCCATGTTTCTTTATAGTCCACAAAAAAAGGTTCCTGGTACGCCAAATCGATCATCCTGTCATTAACCAAAAAGACAACTCTACGAATCGTCTCAGGATTTTCAGAGGCCAAGCGAATCCATCGTTTGCCAGAATCCATAAAGCGCCCCTGCACTCCCTCAAGTACATAAGCTTGATCTGATGAAATGCAAGGAATATCAATCCCCAGACCACGTGCCATACGGCGGGCAAAGAACATATCTTCCGCACCTGCAAACCCCCAATCAACCGGCGGTTCCTGTTTCGTGAGATTGTTGTAATATCCCCATGATGTATAAGTATCAAACGCCACATCCAATTGAGAGATCAACGGCGAGTCTTCATTACAGACAATCGGCTTGTTCAGGTTCCATGATCTGACGAGTTTGATCAGTTCGTAGTACCGTTGTTTATATGTTCCATTACCATGAATCAAAATTAGGTCGCACGATTCGGCAACTTCACGATCGACGTGACTACCGCTACCGCTGGCGGCAACCGGGATGCCATCAGCAGCTTGTCGTGCAATCTCAATCAGGGCAGTCATACATTCCGGGCTGGACACCTGCGGTCGCTTGCGGAAATTGCCAATGTCATATTCATTGGCAATCTCAATGATAACATTGGTGAAGTTCTGCTCGCCAAGCCAGGTCGCAGCGGTGCATACGGCATTACGAATGGCGGCGCCGTCTTTCATTCGCATCACCTGCCCCTCGTAAAGAAGACTTACGATGACCACCATGCCAGCTTCATCTGCTCCCCGTATCAAGTTGGAAAGTCGTAAAAGATAAGCAAGATCGATTGCTTTGCCATCATCGGCATAGGGGTTGTTGTCGATAGATGCATTCTCAATCGTAAATACCGGCATACCCCCCTGAAGTCCGACAGTAAACGCCCGTAAACCGTACCGATGCCATAGTGGTAATGACTCAATTAATCCTTGTGTGTTTGCTTCCGGATCCCAACGATTGGCTCCAAATCGAACAAATCGCTCCGGGTTTGCCTGATCATCAAAAATCCCCTGAACAAATCGAGCGTTCATCAGTAGACCGTGATATTCAGGAGCACAATCCGGAATTTCCGAGTAGGTCGGCATGCCGTTGATTAAAAATCGCTCACCCTGAATTGATAGACGTGTATTCATGACTTAACACCTTGAATGATTTTTATGCATTAAAACTGGTTAATTCGGTCAAAATTGCCTTCGAAAGGTTGCTGACAAACGCAGGCAAACCTATCTGTACCTTGATGTTCCTGCCAAATGAACAAATGCGTGGATGTTCCCCAACACACTACTGTATGATCACTATATCAGATGCTATTGAATTAATTTTGTACATTTATGTTGATTTGTTCACTATTAATGCGTAATGTTAACAGACATTTGCTTTGCCCCTCCCTACGTTTCAATCATAGAGATGACACGTGCCACAAATCATTGACTTACAAACGCGACAAAGACGATCTAAAGCCCAGCTTAAATCCCAGGTCATTGCGGATCTGGTGAATGAGATGAGCTGGATCCTATCACAGCCACCAACTTGCATCGGCGCTCGAATCCGACCTGAAGAAGACTTGGCCAATGAATTGGGGATTACTCGTCGCATGGTTCGCCAAGCGATCAAAGCCTTCACAGACAAAGGTGTTCTCGTCCGACGACAAGGCAGTGGCACCTACGTCCGTCGCGTCCACTCACATCCGGCAGATGCTGCTGAATCGTCTGTCTTTGGATTGACGCATGAACATCTATTCCTGGATTTGCAAACCACTGACACCAAGACGCAACACCTAAACCATGAACTTATTGGCAAGGCGGTCCAGAGTCTTCGTATCGGGTTATGGTCCGACTGGCAGCTTTCACCACCCCATACCACAACACACGTTGTGCTCTCCATGTTCATGCGCCATGCCCAGCTTGCAGGTCACACAATGACCATCCACTCACAGGTCACATCGTCACAAAAAGCATTGCCTGTCCAAGAGATGGCCAAACAACTCGAACATGCCAGCGATGATGGTTTTCTCGTAGGCACTCAATATGCCGATACTTTTCTTAAAGCAAGAAAAATGGCTGGCTCTGTTTGCCCTTATCTGTTTCACAGCATGGGCAGTAGTGATTTTGACCTGCATCCGTCTATTTATGTCGACACCGAACGTGCCTGTCAACGTGCCTTACAGCATTTGATCGAACTGGATTACCAACGAATCGGCACAATTGCACTGCATACAACCAAACAATGTGATATCGAACATCATGTTCATCGTGGGATGATGCTTCGAGCCAACTTATGTCAGGACTTTCATGCTTATGCACATGATATGGGGGTGGCATCAAGTATGCAGGCTACACGCGAATTACTCGCCAAAGCAGATCGAAAGCTTGATGCTATATACGTGACCAACGACATGGTTCTCGTCGGGGTTGTTGAAGCATTAAAGCTCGAAAAACTGATCCCTGGCAAAGACATCGCCATCATCACATTAGCAAACCGAGGTTATCCATTACCTCGTGGATATAACTGGTCAAAAATGATGTTTGACCCCGAAAGTTATGCTTCCACAACCATTCGTCTGATCAGTCAACAAATAGAACACCCAGACATGCCTGTATCAAGTATGGCGATCCAGGCTACATATATTGAAGGTGATACGCATCTTCTTTGAAAAGAGATCAATCTCATCATTAACATCATCAGGAGAATTATGATGCATTTTACATTTCAGGCAAGACGTTATGCTGGAGGTTTCACGCTCATTGAACTGCTGGTTGTCATTTCCATCATTTCAATCCTCATCGGAATTCTGCTCCCGGCATTGTCCTCAGCAAAAGAACAAGCCAGAGCCACACAATGCCAATCGCAACTCCGGCAGATCGGCTTGACGCAAATGATGTATGTGCAGGACAATAAGGATTATTTCAGTGTTGTCCAACTCTCCGGAGCCAATGCTACTTGGGTTGCAAAAATCATCCCGTACCTGTCCAACGATGGGGAAGGGCAAACATGGGGGGATCTTGCTGGACACATGCAATTGGTCTGCCCTTCACATCCAGGCATGGCGATCATTGGCTCGACAAGCTGGCCTAACTACGGCATGAATTTCCGACTCGGGCCTGGGCCCTACCCATTTCAAACCAACTGGACACGTATCGACGAATTACCCATGCATGGTAAAACTCTCATGTATACCGAAGCTGGTTTTAATAACACGTCATTACTTTTCAACGCAGCACCATGGGAGACTTACAAATCCAGTTATGTCGGTGGTGCCTATGGATACGGCGGTGTCTATAAACCAGGCATCCATCAACGCAAATACAATAACATTGCTTATATCGATGGACATGTTAATACCTTTGCCGATATTGCTCGAGTTAATACCGAACCCTATAAACTCTACGATGGCGATACAGGCAGTCTCTTTTCACCTGGTGTTGCGGCAAATCCAACTTGGTAAAGATTACTTTTCTCGTGATATGAGGAGTATTTAACATGTTCAAGTTGTTACAACAGGCCTTGTTACTCACCGGGTTTCTAACTGTCACGGTATTGGCTCAATCGACACCACAATGGCCATTTGATCAGACTTCACCATCATCACTTCGCCAGATGTCACGGAAAGTATTTATTCATTATTTCAGTCCATTTCCAATATCAATTGATAATAAAGATGGTTGGGATGACTATTACGTAAACGGTTATCTAGATCCAACAGGTGAAAATAACAAACATATTTCTTATGGCGGCTATCTACGCCAGCGACCGTTGCCACGCATCAAACTGACGGATTCGGATTGGCATATACAAGATATGAAAACCGAAATCCAACGCGCTGCTGCATTGGGGGCTGATGGCTTTAGCTACGACATGCTGTCAACTGATTCGACGAGCATTCACTGGCAAAGACTGTTGTATCTCCTCCAGGCTGCCAACGAGTTGAATATTGGGTTCAAAATCCTCTTGATGCCCGACATGACCGCAGGCTACAAGACTATCACTGCTTCATCCATGGCTGATAAAATTGCAACTTTTGCTTCCAATCCAGCAGTGTATCGTTTGAATGATGGAAGATTGGTTGTTGCACCATATAACTGTCAATCGCGGCCATTATCATTCTGGCAGGACTTTGAGGATGAAATGGATACGCGAAATATTGAGTTTGTTCTCTGGCCAACTTACCAAGGATGGTGGCAATACATTGGAACGTATGCCCCGGTCTCCTTCGGGTTTTCTGATTGGGGTGTCTCAGCAGTAGCATGGCAAGCCGGCCGGGCTGACAAGTTAGCCAATGAGTGGCATTGGGGAATGGACTTCATGGCTCCTGCCAGGCCACAAGATTTCAGGCCCCAACATCAGCTTGGCTTTGAGGGTGGCAACAGTGCACTGTTTCGTACACAGTGGGACACTGCCATGAATGAAGCTGATGCCCTGTGGGCGCAGATCATTTCCTGGAATGATTATTCCGAAGCGACGGAAATTTCACCATCAACCTGCACACGTCATGCCTTTTACGACTTGGCATCATATTACATCAGTTGGTTTAAGACTCAGCAACAACCACTCATCGTACGCGATGCCATATACTATTTTTATCGCACGCAACCCACGAATGCGATTCCTTCCTCACCCTATCAGACCGCACCATTTTCAATTCAGGGCGGGCCTCAAAATCAAATTGAATTACTGGGATTTCTCACCGCACCTGGCATACTGGAAATCACCATTAATGGGCAAACCTACAGCAGCAGCGTAGGTGCGGGTATACAATCATTCTCAATTCCACTAGATAACGGAACGCCACAGTTCAAACTCAAACGTAGTGGACAGACCGTCATGTCACGTGTTGGCAATTGGGAGATATCGGATCAGATTCAATATTCAAATTTGTTGGTCCATGCAGACGGAGGAACAGATGAACGTCCACGTGTTTATCTAGAAATGGGCAAACTGATTGTCGCCATCGATGAATATGAAACGACCAATTGCAATGTGATCCTGGGCGATCCGTCGTTGATGGCACTACCGCAGTCACAACCCCCGTATTATGCCAACCTAACAGATAATCAGTTGGGTTCCTGGACCATGACTATTGGACCAGCAACATCGACATCAAACGGAAAAATGAACTTTGGTAATCAAATCCAATTGGACAATGGGCAGGAGGTTCTTTTTCACGTTAACAGACATGAAATGAATGATGCAGGTGGTTGGGTCGCAAATTTCTTGAGTATTAAAGGTAGCAACGGCAACAAGATCAACATTGTTTTGCGTGATCCGACCAATGCCTATATCTCGTCATTCTTACCCAACTTTGCGGTAGAAACCAATAATATCGCAGTAAAATACCCAGCTGTTTTTCGTATTCGCAAGCAGGGCAACACACTGGCCTTTCTTTACAACAATACTGTCATATACACGGCCGATGCGACGGATTCTACAGGTCTTGATGAGATTGAAATTTATATGACAGCTCAGAATGCTTCAGCAAAATCCCTGATCGAGTTCAAGGCGATACAGATCAGGAACATTCCTTGACACTTCGCAGCTTCCCTCATGATGCTGATACAAAATTTTCGGTTTAACATACCAGACAACCTATTTATTGGTATCAAAGAATCAAAATATGACCATCAAAAAAATAATGCTATTATCCGTTTCAGTCTTATTGACTTGTATGAATACTTTGTCAATAGCTCAAAGCACACCGCAGTGGCCTTTTGACAGAGCTGCCCTATCGGAACTGCAAAAGACAGAAAAGAAAGTTTTCGCTCATTACTTTTCACCGTTCCCTATCTCCATCGACAACAAACCACCTGGGAATGATTACTATCAACGCGGTTTCCTGACTGACAATGGAGAGAAGAATAAGCATTTGAAATATGGCGGTTTCATTCGTCAGCGTCCTTTGACACGTTTACCGCGTGATGAACAGAATTGGGTTGAATCGGATCTTCGCCAGGAAGTCCGTATGGCATCTGAGTTGGGACTGGACGGATTCAGTTATGACATGCTTTCGATTCCTGGCTCCAGTAAACATTGGGCAAAGCTGTTAAAGCTGTTGGACGTGGTCAAGGATTTGGACAATGGATTTAAAATCTTGCTCATGCCGGATATGACTGCTGGTTACAAAAGTAATCCTGAAGCGTTGGTGCCTGCGATTACCCAACTGGCCAATCATCCGTCAGTGTATCGCAATGACGAAGGCATACTCGTCATTGCTCCTTACAATGGCTATGCACAAAAGCCCGAGTATTGGGTCAACGTCCGTAAGCAACTCAAAGCACAAGGTATTGAGATATCGCTGTGGTTGACGTTCCAGGGTTGGTGGAAGTTTATGGATGATTACGAGTCAGTCATGGATGGCTTTGCAGATTGGGGCGCGAGTACCTTCAACGAACAACATAGTTGGCGACGTAAGGCTTTGGCTGAACATGACCGCAAGGGTCTGCCTTTCATGGCTCCAGTGCGGCCACAGGATTTTCGCCCCAAGAATTTTCATGGGTCAGAGTCAAGAAACTCGGCCTTACTCCGAGAAATGTGGCATACCGCGATGGATCACGCTCAGTGGGTCCAACTGGTGACATGGAACGACTACTCCGAAGGCTCAGAAATTGCTCCGTCCACCGCAACCCGTCATGCGTTCTATGACTTGACAGCGTATTACACCAGTTGGTTTAAAACCGGCAAACAACCTCAAATCGTGCGTGATGCGATTTACTATTTCCATCGCGTCCAGCCAACCACTGCCAGTGCGTCCTCCCCCAATCAGGCCAAGCCCTTTAAAGTCATTGGCAAAGCCTTCAACGAAATCGAACTGCTCGGATTTCTCACCAAGCCGGGGATCCTGGAAATCAGCATTGATGGCATAACTCACCGCAAACAAGTCCCAGCGGGTATCCAAAGCTTTACCATTCCTTTAACTCTGGGGACACCTGCTTTCCGTTTGATACGTGATGGCAAAACGATCATCGAGCATCAAGGTGCTTGGGAAATTTCAGATCAAATTGAATATAGTAATCTTCTGGTCCATGCCGATGGTGGCACAGCAGAGGCACAACGTGATTATTCTGCATCAACGCAACACAAATAAACAACGGCTGACATTTGCTGTCAGCCGTTGTCAAAGAGCGGGTGAACGGACTCGAACCGTCGACAATCACGTTGGCGGGGCGAGGCCAAAATACAAATATGATTCAGAAACCATATAGACCACAGGCTTATCCCATACGAGTTTCGGGGATTGATCGAGAGCAAAAACAAAACAAGTTCTAGGCTGAGCAACGTGAAATCTGAAATCGTGTGTCGATTGATATACGATATCCCAAACTTCGCTTCACTCAGCCTAGGACTTTTTTATCTATTTACTCTGGCAAGTTAACCAACTGCACATTGCGAATTTGAAGCTGTACTTGCTTGTGTTTGAATCTACTGCCAAAGCGGATGGCTACGATCTTATCCACATCCATAAAACCGTTATCCATATCCGTCTTTCGTTCGACAACAACCATCTTGTCAAAGAATACGGTCACCTTCTGCCAATCAGTTTGAGCCAATGTTCCCTTGGTGTTTGAGTAGATCGTTTGGTCTTCTTCAACCAGATGGACTCGGATCGGCCCAATGTTGGGAGTATCGGATTTCATTTCAAACTGAATGGCATTAAACGCACTCATATCCATCGGCCTATCAAACGATATTGTTGGGAAAGCCCACACATGTTTCACACTGTTGGCGTTGGCCTTGATCTCAAAGCCAATGGTCCCCGCTTCGGTGCGTTTGATTTGTGTCTGACCGATGGAAGCAGTGTTGGGTTGCCAGCGAGACAAGTCATCGATCGGAATCGTTTGCGTTTGCTCAGCTTCCTTCTTGCTCATGTCGATGCACAGGTTCAAGACAACGTGATCCGCAACCTGCCCATGGGTATCCAGCAAATCAAATACAACGGGATTGGACAACCGGTTTGTGGTGTTTTTTGCCTGTATCGTCACGTCAATGCTCGCACGTGACATGGCTGGGATTTGGACATCGGCTTGATGTGGTTCGATGAGCCAATTGGAATTGGACTTAAATTGGATCTTGCCTGTAAACGGTGTGTCATCCAAATTGTAAACTTCAAGCGCAGCCACATTGGCTTGCGACGGGTCCATGCGATAGGCCAAGGCTTTTTCGTCAATCAACTTGGCGGGGAAAACCAGACGCGCGACCTGACGGCTTTGAGCATGCGTCGCCTGACTGGGCTTAGTGGTGGGTTTGGCCGGGGTCAATGCCAACGCATCCAAAGCCAACTGGCGTGGCAGGACGATGTACTGCGTCTGCTCAGCGACCGGAAAAACCAGTGACGACTTCGCAGGGACCGTGACAGGTGATCCCAGATAATCCCGCCAATCCTTGACGGCACTGCCAGCGACAGGCAAGGTCACTTCGACGGGTGAGGCCGTTTCACTTTGATTCCAAATCGCCAGACACACGGTCTGGTTACCGCGATCAAAAAGCTCGGCCCTGACATCCGAGTGCAGGCCTTGGATCTGTCCCAGGTATCGTCCATCAGCAAGCATGTGCGCGGTATTGGACAAGGCACACAACGCCGGCAAAGCAAGCCCCTGCTTGTTGGGCTTTCTCACATTCTTGGCATCCGGGAGATAGGACAACAGGCTATGCCATTTGCCCGACGGCGTGATCCATGTCGTTGCCACGTACCAGAACATACGCTCTTCACCTGCAGCAAGTCCGCTAGGATACATCTGAGAAAGGAACGTCGCCTGCTGACGTTGCATCGTTTGATCAATGTAACTTTTCTCATCGACATCAAACGCCATCGTGCCCGATTCACTGGACCAGCAAGGGATATCCGTGAGTCCCACGTCATCGAGTTGTTGACGGACAGTTTCATACAACAGTTTGTAATTTTTTACCGCACCGTAATGATGGATGTTCATCACATCGAAAAAGCGTCCTGCATGGTTTGCCAGATACAGCGCAGGTAGTCTTGATCCCATGTGTAGGTTGGATGCATCCGCGTGAAAGCTGGCGCGAGGACGCGGATGTCTTTGTTGCCATCCTTCATCCCCATGTACCAGACTTTTTGAACCGATGCGAGCTTGTCGGGCAACCCATGGAAAAAGTGCAGGTTCGGTTCGTTCCAACCTTCGAACGCATAGACTTTGCCTTTGAAACGATCAGCAAAGTCGCGGGCGAATTCATATGCTTCGAGCAGATTGTCTGACGGGGCTTTACCGCTGCCGTCGGCACGTGACCAGCGTGGGACGTTGTGATACGCCTGCATGACTTTCAGTCCCGCACGATGCAATGCACCCACTGCGCGATCCGGCGATTTCCAATTGTACTGGTCGCGCTTTTCTTCAATCCATCCCCAATGCACACGTTCACGAACCCATTGCATGCCACAGGCTTTGATGAGTGCCGCCACATCATCCATCTCCTCGGGGACGACCTGCCAGGTAATATTGCTATCCAGCCGCCACGACCGAGCTTGGCCCCAGCCGCGATGAAGCACCGGCAATCACCGCAAGCGGACATTGATGCTCGCCAAAGGTAATCGTGTAATACCCCGCATCCAGTTTCGGCAAGATCCACTGCGTTCTCCCCGCAGGTATCGCTTCAACCAACACCTGATCCCCGCCCCATTTTGAAACCTGTAATGACTGCACCTTCGACAAAGCAGGCAGGATCAGTTCCGCACGCTGCTCATCAGTCACCACACTGGCATAAGCATCAACCCGCAATGGTGCATAATGGTCTGCTTGCGCTCTTGGTAGCGTCATGGCATACAACAAACACAAAACCCCGAAAAAAATAGGCAAACGACAGCGTAAAGGCATGGATAAATCCTTTATCAATTCATTTCACAAAAACAGGTATTCAGTTGCGTTCAATGAGATCAATCACGATCCCACAAATCCGGATGCAAGCTAATCGTGTCCACAGCGCGACGGTCCACGTGTCCATCGACCCATAGAATATTGGCAGTCTGTGAATCGTGGCGCGGGTAGACATAGCGATCGCTTAGTCCCTGGGCGATGGTCATGGATGCCTTACCGTCTTCTTCAGCATGGCCACTATCGCCAAGCATGACGGTTCGTGATGGATCTTTGACATCCATGCGTTTGTAGAAGTTGGCTTTGGTGATATCGCCGTTGCCCTCGCCCAAATGGTAATAGTTGTAGCCATAGGAAGGTTCCTGCTGGTGATACGCGCCATTTCTGAGATTAAACAGCGTGTCGGAAGGACAATTTAAAATCTCAGGCAATCGCTTGGTGGAACTGTCATATTCAAAGTTGAGGTATCGAGCGATATGCAGATATTGCCAATCTCCTGTGGGACTTCCCTGGCCGCCGTTGCCGTTCCAGTTCAAGGGAAAATGTCCTTTGTGATCATCGGTGTACATTTGAAAAATCAAGCCCAGCTGTTTGAGATTCACCCCGCAATTGACTGCCTGGGCCGCCTGCCTAGCAGATGACAACGCAGGCAGGAGAATGGCAATGAGTAATGATACGATCGAAATAACCACCAACAGTTCGATCAATGTAAAGGCCTTGCGTGATTGCATGGCTTAATCCTTTCGTTGTGATTTTGCATCTAATTCCCACCACCCACCACTGCGGTACTTTGCCGGACAATGAGCTTGGGCTCAATCACACGACGCTGCACTGCATGCTCCGAAAGGGATTGGTCTGATTGTTTCTCACCCAGGCCCAATCGGTCAAAGACCATTTGCGCAATACCTTCTACGTATTGTTCCAAGTCGAAGTTGAAAGTTGTGATCGTCGGGATCGCGATACTGCTGATCGATTGATTGTCCATGCCGATCAGTGAGACATCACCAGGAACTGACAAGCCGATATCATGCAAAGCGCGGATCATCTGGGCTGCGACCCAGTCGTTGTGACACAGCCAGGCTGTGGGCATGTGATTCTTCTGCTTCAATGCGGATAAGAGTTTGACCAGCTCATCGACCCGCGCTTCGTTAAATCGAAGCTGGCATTGTTCATCGACAATCAGCCAGTCCGAGACAAAATTACGTTTTTGATACGCCAGCGCATCGCGATAGGCCGTGTAGCGGTTACGCACACCGGGAATCTGCGTCTCCATCTGCATCGAACCGATGTAGCCGATATCCCGATGTCCCAATTCATGAAAGTACTGCATCGCCTCGATCGCGCCTTGGTACACATCGTCCGTACAGTGATCAATCGGCAAGTTATCCACCGCACCAAAAGACACTACGTTGGGTAACTGTGCAAGCTGGTCGGCAATTTGCAGGTATTGGTTGGTGTAACCCAGAAACCCAATAACCGTTGCCTCTACCCGTTGTTCTGCCAATTGCGTTAAGGCATGACGCACATTCTCCAACTTGCCATCCGTGATCATGATATTGAGCGTATAGCCATGCGGCCTGACTGCCAGACTCAAGCCATCAAGAATGCTGGCAATGCGTGAGTTACGCGGGCTAGATCGTAGACATATCCCAATGGTCTGAGTGCGTCCTTTTGAAAGCACCCGCCATATGTGACGGACGATACCCAATTTTTTCGGCATACTCCCGGATGCGTTGCGCGGTCTTCTCCCCCACGCCTTTTCGGTTATTCAATGCATTACTCACCGTAACCGAAGAAACTCCTAAATCTTTTCCTATTTTATATATAGACGTCATTTAATATCTCGTTACAATAACTTAACCGGTTAAGTTTATGTCGCAAAATGAAGCAAGTCAAGCATCCGCCATGCAAAATCATGATCAATACCACAAACATCCATCATACGATTCATTGACAACGATCATGCCAGCTTGAACTGTCACAACCATTCAGAATAAGAACAACAACTGTCATACCGAACAAAATCAAACAGGGATAAGATCGCATGAAACAAGACGTCACATTTACCAGTTCATCACACAAACCCGCTCAACTGATTCTCGATACCGATATGGGTAATGATATTGATGACGCACTGGCATTGGTCATGATCCACAACCTGCAGGCACGCGGTGAATGCCAGCTACTGGGAGTAACGGTGAGTAAAGACAATCTGTACGCCCCTGCCATGGTCGATGCCATCAACACGTTTTATGGCAACGGAGAAGTCCCGATCGGCATGGTGCAAAATGGAGCGACACCAGTAGTCGGCCAATTCAATCGCGTGATCGTCGAACGGAAAACACCTGATGGACACGCACAGTTCCCGACTACGCATCCTTTGGGAGGTTACATGCCAGCAGTTATCCTGCTACGCCGTTTACTCGCCCATGCCCACGATCACAGTGTGACACTGGTCCTCATCGGATTTTGCACCAATCTGTATCAATTGCTTAGGACACCACCTGACAACATTTCATCACTGAATGGCAAGGAACTCCTTGAACAAAAATTAAGTCACGTGGTCATGATGGCTGGCAACTTCACTGACATCACCTGCAATACACCAAACACCCATCGAGAATACAACATCATCGAAGACCTGCCTGCATCGACTCATTTTATTCACGAATGTCCCGTGCCAATCTTTTTCAGCGGGTGGGAAGTTGGTGCGTCAATCACCTATCCAGCTCATAGCATTCTCAACGATTATAAATGGACTGATTGTCACCCGGTTGTGGAAGCTTACAAACTTTATAAGACAATGCCATACGATCGACCAACCTATGACCTGACTGCCGTACTCTATGCCGTGAGACCGGATCGTGAGTATTTTCATGTCTCCCAACCAGGTAAAGTACATGTCGATGATCAAGGCATCACCCATTTTTCCCACGACCCGCAAGGCAATCGTCATCTTCTATCAGTCGATGATGCACAGCGAAAAATCATCCAAGACGTGCAAATCGAATTAGCCTCCCAGCCAACCACGTAACCACCCCAGTAAAAATCAGTGATCCAAACCAAACAAATTGCGACAGCAACTGATATCACCAAACCACCGATGAATACTGGAATCTCGGCCAGCACAACGCCTAGATCCCAGTGCCAAAAACGGTGCCAAGAAAACCACCCCGGTGCCAGAAATGGTGCCAAACGGCAGTCTGGGATAGGCGTTTTCTGTCAATTGCTGACAAAAGAACTGCACCCCGGAAACCAATACAATTCCCCCTAACTCTCGCCCCATGCGCAAAATAAACAACGGCTGACAGTTGCTGTCAGCCGTTGGCAAAGAGCGGGTGAACGGACTCGAACCGTCGACAATCACGTTGGCAACGGGGTGTTGTGGGTTGCAAGTGGCGATTTGTTCGATAGTTATATGGCGCACACAAAACGGGGCCGGATTCGGTGACATAGGGACGTTTTACGTAAAGAACTGTGCCAAAAGGTGTTGCGAATATTGACCCACAGTGCCGATCCTCCCTGGTTTGACCCCATGGCCACGACGTTGGGCCGTGTGGCGTTCGGGAGGAGAGGGGTGGCCACGGATACAACCAAGCGTCCGGTACGCCCGTGTGGCGACGTGACGTCTGAAGCCCAATCGCCTCTGACAAAACCCTTCTCAACAATTCCCCAACCCCACCTGATGGCTCGCTATTGGGGGTTTTGTCAGTTTTGATAACATCTCCATATCCACATACACCTGTATCCGTGTTCAACTTCTCTACGTCGATAGCGATGTCGTTAATTTTTAAGGTTCTTCCGCAGAATTTGTGGATGGGATATAGCAGGGGCTCTGCCTCTTGCCCCGGCCTCCGGCGGCCCCGGGAAGGGTTGGATGGCGGCTGGTTGAGGATCCGGCGCTGGTTGGCAACTGCTTGGCGTTAGACGCTGAGCAACTGGCATGCAGCAGGTGGGGTTGAATCAAACGCATCGCTGGCGCATGGTGTTTGTTGATTAGATTCAAATGCCATGGAGAACCAGCGATGCTACTGAAGACTTTGCTCAATCGGGTCCATCCTGTCAAGGGGTTTGTGTATGTTCAGGATCAAATGGTTGACGACCCGGATCGTCTCAACGGGGTGCGGATTGAGACAACGCTGCGGGCGCGGCGTGGCTGTCGCGGTTATTGCTCGGGCTGTGGACAACGCGGACGGACGTATGACACGTTGCCGACGCGGCGGTTTGACTTCATCCCTTTGTGGGGGATGGCGGTGATGCTGCTCTATGCCCCGCGCCGAATTGACTGCTCGCGTTGTGGCACGCCGAAGGTGGAGATGTTGCCCTGGTGCGTGGAGGGGGTTCCGGGGGCGGGCAGCAAGAGTCCGATGACGCGGGCGTTGACGGTGTTCCTGGCGACGTGGGCCAAGCGCTTGAGCTGGCAGGAGACGTCTCGTTGCTTTGGCGTCTCGTGGGACAGTGTGTATCGCGCGGTGAAGTCGGTGGTGCAATTCGGCTTAAATCACCGGGATTTAACAGGTATTTCTGTCATCGGCGTCGACGAAGTGGCGTACAAAAAAGGGCATCGCTACGTGACACTGGTGTACCAATTAGATGAAGGTTGCCGCCGCCTGCTGCATGTGTGTGAAGGTCGCAGTGCCAAAAGTCTGCTCTCGTTTTTTGTGATGCTGCGGCGTGAAGGCCGACGCGCGGGCACAAACTTCGTCGGTTCGATCCGCTATGTTTGTTCGGATATGTGGCGGGCCTACTTGAAAGTGATCGCCAAAAAACTCCCGGAGGCTGTGCATATATTGGATCGCTACCACATCGTGGCAAATCTCAACAAAGCCTTGGATCAGGTGCGTGCCGCCGAGGCCAAAAAGTTGCAGGCCCAAGATTGGGACGTGCTCAAAGGTTCGCGTTGGTTGCTCTTGCGTCGCCGCAAACGGCTCGATGGCAAGCAGCGTTGGAAGCTTCACGAGATTCTCAAGTGGAATCTCAAAACGGTGCGTGCCTACATTCTGGTGCAGTCGTTTGATGGGCTGTGGGAGTACAAGCGTCCCAGCGCTGCGCGGAAGTTTTTGCGGACGTGGTGCAGTGGGGCGATGCGCAGTCGGATCGAACCAATCAAGCGCGTGGCTCGAAGTCTGCGCGAGCATGAGCCGCTGATCATCAACTGGTTTATCGCCAAAAAGCAGTACAACTCAGGCATCGTCGAAGGCCTGAACAACCGCGTGAAACTGCGTACGAGAAAAGCTTATGGCATGCGAACGTATGATGCCCTGCAAGTGACGCTGTATCACGAACTTGGAAAACTACCTGAACCGATAGTCATCCACAGATTCTGCTGAGGAGGCATTTTTCTACCTGCCTATTCACCGAATCTGAATCTGATCGAACGTCTGTGGAAATACTTTCGCAAGACGGTTTTACACAATCAATACTATGAAAAGTTCAGCGAATATACTCAGGCAGCCAAATCTTTTTTCAAGAATATCAAATCACACCGCAAAAAACTCAAAACGCTACTCACTGAAAACTTCCACCTGTGCCCTGCGCAGGTAGGACATTCTCATTGACGATGGGTATAATATTTATATTTGTGTTTTATCGGCAACAACAATTCGCAGTACCGCTACAAACGGCACAAACAAACGCTAGAAAAATCACTTTTATACTGTGAACCACTTTAATACTTCTTATCATAGTATAAATTGTATTACAACATAAAAAAATATTGGCATAACTATCAATTGTTATTCATATCGATTAACCAATATGGACTTAATCTACTCGGGTCACAATACGATCAAAAGATATTGAACTCTGCAATTCATTTAAAACGTTATTGCCGACAATTAAATGGGTGTATGCCAATGTCCATGCCGACCAGTCAACGTGGTGATCCCAGTTTTCAAACAATAACAAATCCTGCCCGCTGGCAGATTTGTGAAGGTACACTTTTTCCACGGCATTCCTGTTGTAAACCGCAATCAATTGATCGCCAGCCTCTGGAGCATATCCATCTCGTTCATTTTTCATTATTACTTTTGAATATAAAACTGATGTTGCATTTTTACTTGAAAGCATGAAATACACACCACCATTGCTATATCTATGCACATGTACGCAGAGAAAGCGGTGGCTATTGTAAGACCATTCTTTTTCTGTATTTGTCGAATCACAGAGAACCATCTTGATATATGGTTTTGATGTCGTTTCAGTATAAGGTCGATTGGATGTAAATGGTCCTCCAAAAGTTAGAGCCTGTGTAATTCGCTTTGTTGATGCAGAAGCGGGTGAAATACTTGTTAAATCCTGCGACAAATTTATACCTGAGCTTTTTGTCGGTGTATTGGAAGATACAACCGTTAAACAACTGCCGCTTTGAATTATTTCAGCTTCTGTAGTATTATACGATTTACCCGCAGACCAGCTATTCGGCAGTGAACTACTATTGAACTCATAATTCGTAAAATCTTCATCACAGTCATAGTGATCAGGAACCATAATATCAAGAATTTCCGATTCCGTAAGCGCCCTGGAATAAACACGTACATCATCAATCATCCCCTTAAACTTAAATTCGGAAGTATCACTTCGTTTTCCGATACAAAAAATACTTGCTGCGTTAGGAACATACGATTTAGACCATGGTCCAGTAACCCTTACACCATTAACAAAAAGGCATACATTGCCTGTAGTAGCATCATATGTTGCTGCTAAATGCGTCCATCTATTTGGCACAACAGGCATATCAACTGGCGAGCCAATGTATTCCCAACCACTACCTTTAGCTAGCACTAAATACCAACGAAATACACTTGTATTATTAATAATCATTAGCCTGTACCCACCAGACATACCTGATGAGGATGATATTATAGCCCTTTTAGTCAGGGGTTTTTCCGGACAAACCCATGCTGTAATTGCAAAACTTGCCCCATTGAGGTTTACATTATATGGCACTTGAACACCATCATTAATACCATTAAAAGCCATTGCAGAGCCAATTCTTCCTTTTTTTTGCTTTGGCGAACCTACAATTGTCCCTTTGTTATTGTATTTTGTATGATCCAAAACCAGCTTACCAACGCGTTGATTTAGTGGCCACCACCCACAAAGATCAGAATTAAGATCGACGTATTCATATGCCCCCATATCCGGAAAACTCCCAGATGGACGTATAACACCTTGCATATCCCATGGAACATCGTTCTTGAGGACGCCATTTAGCATCAGATTCTCTTGAGAAACACATGACGAATGATCAATTGCCGTTGAACTTTGCTGCAATTGAAAACTAGCTTTTTCTTTGTCCACATTATTGGGATCACGAAAATCTGCCACTACAGCAGAAAGATTATTGGAATACGGAAAATATGAAGTATGATAGTTGATATATTGTCCCAGGTTATTGGAATAAACATTGGCTGAGTTACAGATGGAAGATATATACAGATCCGGCTTACTCAATGATACATCATAATTATTAAACATGGTATTATGAAACGCATCGATTTGTTGCTGATATAAATCAACTCCCGGATACCCTCCCACAACGATCCCTCTGTCCTGATTCAAGTAACAGACATTTCCATAACACGTTGCACCGGCGCCTTGCAAACTGATTCCGACGCCTGAAGTATATGTCGTGTCGACTTTTGAAAAATCATGAATAAGATTATATCGAATAACATGGCCACGATGACTATAGGGAAGGTAAGCCGGCTGATCCCCCTGACTTAAGGTATGAGTAGGACCATTTCGAATTCCCTCTACATGGATCCCGCCATTGCCACCAACATCGCAGATTCCGTCATGAACATGGTTATACTCGCAGATAGAATTAAAAGTCTCGCTTTTTATATTAATACCTTCAGCCTTAGTCTCGTAAATTTCATTTCCTATTACAAAGATATTTCTTGAATTATCGGGAAATGTTGACCTGTACGATTCAGTATAGCCACCTTGTCCAATATAAATACCTTCGCCATATGAATAACCTGAACCATTACAGTATGTGTCATAAATCTCGTTATTCAGAATATAAATATTCTCACTAGGTATGGTGTACACAGCCCCCTGGGGGTCCAACTCGTTTTGATCGACACCTTGGGCAGCTTTTCCAATTTTCAAACCAACAATACCAACATGATGCAACATGCAGTTCTGCAAAACACAATTTTTACAACTTTTGATCGCTGCCCCGTAGTTAATCACTGACGTGGAACCCACGACTTCAAAACCATCAACTATGACCCACTCACATCCCAGAAGTCGGATGCCATTTTGACTACCGACAGGCACGCTGGTAAAGCGGACATTTTTGCCTGGCTCAGCCATTACTGTAATTGGTGCATCAGCTGTTCCACACAGATAACGAATATCGATACCGATATAATCCCCTTCCTTGTACATGATAGTATCGCCAGGCTGCACCAAAGTCAGTGCATGAGCAATTGTCGTCGGCAGTGCATAGGTACCTGGATTTGTCGACAAGCCACTGGTTGACACTACAAACCGTGTACTTATGTGGTTTAAATACAGATCATCCAGCTTGTAAACAAGTGGCGAAGAAATTGCATTATTGTCTTGCAAGATAATTTGAGGATAGGTTTGATCCACCAGTGAACTAACAAAGGGAAAGCAACTTGATCCATCTGAAGAAATCTGGACGACATTATCAGCCACCAACGTAAACTCATTGGTCGCATAATTGATTGTTCCCTTAATATTGATATATCTTCCAGAATTGTCTTCGGCAAAAGAAAAATTGTTACCTAGCTTATCTTTCACATTTACCGCTGTTGATGTGTTGGAATGGTAAAACTCGAACGTACCATTTCGTCTTACTACCAACCTTAACGCAATTTTATCAGTGCTGTTCTGTCCTAAAATCATTGTAAACAGTTCATTGGAGTCAAGTTCACTTGTACTGTTTAAACAGAATCTAAGGTGATAACTCAACTCTGAACTGTCAGATAAAAATCTTCCGCCAAGATCATCGTTGGAATAACTTGTCAGATATTGATAAACACAAGGTGTATTGTTTGTACGAGTTGAATTTTGAATCCCATAATCGCTGGTAACATCACCAGCAGAGGAATTAACCTTCAATGCAGCATCAGTCCCCTGCAATTGAATCCATTGTGTCCCAGAAGAAGGTTGCCCGTCTAAAGAACCAGAATTGTAGCCCTCGGTCGTTTCAAAACCAATCTCACGTGCTGATAGCGAGCAACATAGAAAAGTCCAACATAACAATGTTAAAGAAATTATAAAGTGCATCTGTCGCATTTAATTGCCCTTCACTGTATGGACTTGTAGAACAGTCACTCATCAGCAATACTGATATTTTTTTTCGAGTAACATCTATTTGTTCATCAATCTGACTTCATCCTGCCAACACTTTCCTCACTGTCAATATAACAAGATGTGTTACCATCTATAATAGCGGTAAGGGTCATCACCCAATACAAAATCCGTACGGTAGTCGGGATCGTAATGACCATGTGCCTCAGGTAGACCATCCAGTCGAATATTCATATTATTATTCACGGGGCTGAAGCCGCCTTTACCAAAATTGTCAAATACTCGTACAGCTAAGACTTGGGGCTGATCCGTGCGTACCAACGAGGCAGGGATACGATAACGACGCTGTAATGACCATGCACGTGGTGTTTTACTGTTAGTATGTCCAACTTGCTGACCATTGAAGTAGGTCGTATCGTAATCATCAATGATGCCAAGATCCAGGATTAGATCATGGCCATGCCAATTCTCCGGTAAGGTCAACTGCTTGCGATACCAAATCACACCGTCAAAATTACTCATCTTTTTATTGATATTTTCCAGGTAACCTGGCAGTTTTGTTTGTTTCCAGGATTGTGCCTCATTCAATAATGGCATGGCCCACCCATTTTGATAACCGGTATTTCCCGGATCTTTCGCAACCCGTTTGGCTGATGCCGCTTCTGGAACCCTGCACTCAACACGGTAAGACCAAGAACCATCAAGGTTAATTGGAGCTGCGGGGTCGACGTACCATTCAAAAAGTTGATCTGCTGGCAGTAACCGGCCGTTCATATTGGTGATCAGTTGGTTAACAGTCCGCTGGTTGTGCCATAGGGTACGACGCATATAACTGTACTTTTTGACATCCATTTGTCTGCCCATGAGCATCAGAAATACTGCACGCCCCTGGCCAACTATATAGCGTCCGAGCAGTCCATTGGCAGCAATTGCTCCTTTCGGATCATTAGCCGCAGAAGAAGCGAGTAATGGCAACTGCAAATTCCCTCGCAAATGCAAATCAGCAACTGATAACCCTTCACAAACCGGCCAATGGGGTAAAGTGGCTGTCTTACCATATGTTATATTTTTGGCGTTAAAGCCTAAGGGTAAATGCTCGGGGACATGTTCACCTGGAATAAAAAGAATCTGTCCTCCGCTACGTAGAAAACTGAGTATGGCATCTTGATTATCAAATGTCCCCAGTTCGATGATCACCATCGCAGGTTCCACAGGCAGGTGATCGATCTTTTGGTAATCCACATGGCAACGTTTCAGAAATTCTTCGCTCCAATCCGTGCCTATGTAATAGGTTGGCAAATTGTTCTGCTTCTGGCGAGGTTGTGCTGCAAAAGCAAGCAATCGATTAAGCAATCCTTGTGCGACGGGATCAACTTCAGTTCTGTCGATTACATCCAAGGTACACCAGATAAAGAGCCCCTGATTGAATCGCCGCATCATTAACGGGGTGTAGGCCAGGTCAAATTCACCTTGAAGAATCGGTGTCCAACCGCCATAGTGAGGTATTTCAATCATCGCACTACAGACACTACCATCATTGCCCCATCGCCAGCCATGGCTCGTATCCTTGGCCCATTGCTGTGTACTGGTATTTTCAGTTTGCGATATAAGTTGCCCTTTACCAGTCCAATCACGTAAATCTTCAGTATCCAATCCCTTCACGATGGGATGTTGTGGATTCACAGGAAATAATCGTCGTGAGACATGATGAGCGATTCGGAAACCTGCATTGTTTTCCAACCAACTCCGATCCTGTCCCATCGCAATAATTGCCCCACCGGCCTGTAGATAATTCTGAATTTTTTCAGATAAGTTGGGAATTCTTTGCACCTTGACATCCAGTGCATGCTGACCAAGAATTAGAATCTCACTACCATGCGGTTGGCCATCCCAGTCAATGGCCTGAACGCCAAGTTCGTGTAATGCCTGACGTGTTTTACCTGTCGAATCAAGCAATTGGACATATTTGATTTCATGATTCTTTGTATTGACAACGGGATAAGTTCGATAAATAAAATGGTCCGTGTGTGTCACATTCCCGATGTTTGCGGTCAATTCAATTGTGCCCGATGTTTTAGTGGCGACTTGAGGTAAGTGAAAATCAAAAGGCTCGAAGCTGATCTGCCCGACGGATAATTCTCCGGCATGTTTCCCGGAGGCAATCAACTTATCCCCCAACTGTGACTTCCATGTGTATGTGTAGGTTTGGGGTTTACGGGTATCATTGATCAGAACGATGCGTTTTTCGACTTTTTGTCCTGCAAAAAAATGATGATGCTTGTTTGTAAACGAGTCTCCCCCACCGGCAATCCAAGCGAGTGTTGGGCTGTTACCAGATGTCAGTGCTTCGCCCAAAGGGAGCTTGGGACGACCACCAGGAAGCAGGTTATAATAAAGCCATTGCGGAACCTGCTTCTGATAACATCCAAGTTGACCTGGGGCAAATGGTGGCATGTCCACCGGATCAGATGGGGTGCGACTCTTCCAACTGCTGCCATCGCTCCAGGGAATCATTCCGCCGGAGATGCCCCAAGTACGCCAACTCCGCCAAGTGTGTTTTGTAAAAAGTGAGAGTATCTCCTGAAATGCAGGCTCATGCTCAATCACTTCGTTGGCATGCCATCTCTTGAAAACAAAATCATGCAGATAGCGGTCAGTCAGTTCCTGACGGTAGCCAGACGTTTCCATACCATAAGCTTTGGGGCCAAGGTAAATCGCAGCGTATTCTGTCAAAAAAGGTTCGGTTGCACTTGCCTTAACATAATTGCTGCGACCACGTAACAATGTGGTGTACAATGGCAACCCAAACTCAACAACCATATATGGTTTATCACCATGCACCGACCAGTCACTTAACCAGTTCTCACGTTCCTGTAACGGGATCATGTTCAGATAACAATTGGTAGTCTGGTAATCACCGACATTTCCACCAGAGTGCGAGGTGACAGGGCGGGTCGGATCCATAGCATGAATCATGTCGACGGCCTGATAAGCTGGCTTGACGCGATGTTGGTAGACAGGACTGCCGGAGAGAAATTCTGATTGTCCGATGCGTTTGGGATTTTGATCATCTCTGAAGCCGAATCGGTTGGCTGTAAAAACCCATGAAACAATCGAAGGATGATTGCTGACTCTTCGATAAGTTTCGTCAACCTGTGTTTGCCACTGCCTCTGTACTTGTGGATCATCCCAATGAGACAGGTACGAGTTAATTTTGGGCAAGGGATAAATCAACAGCATGCCCTGTTCGTCAGCGATATCTGCCCAGTGTCTGGCAAAACGATATGCTCCGCGTTGCTCGGGGCGTTGATGATCGGTGTAGAGTTCCAGTACATTAAAATTTGAGTGCAGATAGCCACGAATTGCATTGGTAATCAGATGTCTATTTGATGCGTAAAACTGATGGCTATATACACGGTTGGGTTTCAAATGAATCAGCTTTTCATTGAGCAGAAACTCTCGTCCATCAATACGAAATTCCCTGTAACCAAAACGCTGAGTATATTCATCCAGCAAATCGTCGGAGGTCATTTGCACATGGAGAGTATAAAGATAAGGCTTGCCAACTTCCCATAAAATGGGATCCGACCAATTTTGGGTCAGATCAACGGTCTGCGATTCTGAAGGTTGCAACAGGCAGTTCTTCGAAAAGCGCAATACCTCCTTATTATCAGAATCCTTCACAATGGCAGTCAGTTCGACTGTTTGTGCCCGGCTAATTTTCGCAATATCAACCGCAACATCCAAACGTTTCTGTCGTACACTGGTCTGGATTACAACGCTTTGGACATGCATATTTTCAGGGCGTGATTCAAGCCAAACATCATCTGTCAGACCGCGTGTCTGCATGCTGGATTTGATCTTGACCACCACGTCAGCGTCCATGTACTGATCAATGAACTTTTCATCACCAGTCGCTATGACTAATAGATCGAGCGTCGCTTCCTTCCCGGGTTGGACAACCCCGGTCAAGTCGACATCGCCTCCACCGGGCCAATGAACTTCACCAACCTCCCGTCCGTCAATAAATATTTTGGCATCCGTGGAAATTGATTCGAAATGCAGGATGATCCGTCGCCCATGCCAATCAGTCGGCACTTTGATCCGACGTCTGTACCAAGCTCGATTTAATGTTTTCAATTGCATATCTTGCCAAGGCGACCCATTACCCTGAGCAATCACACCATCCAGTGACAGTCGCGTATCTGGCGAATACCATGAGCCGGGAACACGGATATAGCCCCATCCGTAAGCCAGTGGCTGGCTGTCGGACTTGAGCCTTGCAGGCATAAAGCCCCACAAACCGTTTAGTACTTGTCGAGATCGCGTAGCTGAAACGGTTTGAACCGGCTCCTGCCCCCAATACATTTTTTCGTCATCAGGCAGCACCGCATCAATCAATGCACCACGTTCAAAGGCAATCATCTTGAGATCTGAACACTCCAATGATCCAGTGGCATGTAAAAGCCCCGGCACGATCGTCAGGGTTTTGGCACCTTTGGGGATCGAATAATCCATTGTGAAGGTGAACCAATCCGTATCAGTTTTTATGTCCGGGCGTTTGGGCCATCCCCCAATCTGCTTGTTGTCAGCATTTTTAAAATACACTCCAACCTGCGCTGTCTGCCATCCGAGTTTGCCGACTTTAAGGTCAGTGGTTTTCAAACGTATACTCATGTGAAGTTTGACCCAGTGAGGATCAAGCGGGACTGTACGACTGAGCTTGACTTGTTGTTTGGGCTGGTCATTGGTTAGCCGAACGATATTGGAACCTGTATCCTGCCGAATAATCGAAATACAATTCTTCGTATACGTCGACCAGCCCACAATGTCATTGCTTTGGTCTTGGCCAGTTTGAAATGTGCCGTTAACATCCACTTCATGCACCCCGCTGGAGGATGCTCCAAAGCTATATGGACATAGGATAAGTAATAGAATTACTGAAAATCGATAATACATTAGTGCGGCCTTAAAATAAGTGGTTTTACAGTGTCTTTGACAGGCTGTATTAATCACGGTACGGAATAAACCTGATTACTGCTATATGAAACTGAATCTATGAGCGCCTGTTCACCCATCAATTTGACATGCCCATCGGGAAAAGCAGCATTAGCGCTATCGCTGTGTCGGCGTTGTACGACGCCATGATGTGGAGAGGGTGTACCAGATTTAAATGTAGGAGCCTGCAATGGTATCGTCGAGTTCCCAAGTACATAATTTCCCGTTATCGTATCTGCCATATAGGGCCTATCGTTAATTAATGTTGAAAAACGAGGGAACCAAGCTGAGTCACTGGTATCATGCCCGATCATCCAAGTCTCTGCTTTATAACGATCATGGACGCGCACGCCATATGACCAGGCACCACAAACCTCACCTGGATCAAAAGTCATTCCACTGACTGTCGCACCACCCCAAGTAAAATCCGGACAAAAACTGACAGTCTTGTGTGAAACTTCCGTAACGCCGACACAATCCCGACCGCCCTTGGTCCATGTATTTTTACGTATGAATGTTTTGGGCAGATATCCGCAGACACGAAGCAGATCAGACCAATACCGTGCTGCGCATGCCGGCGGGTCGCTGGAACTGGCAGTTGATGTAAATGGACTCCAACCATTGCTGGGCATGCCAAAATCATTAAAATCATTGGCATACATCTGCACGCCTATCATGCATTGCCGCATTCCACTCATGCATTTGGCTGTCATGGCAGCTTTGCGCGCTTTACCCAATGCCGGCAGCAAAATGGATATCAGAATAGAAATGATGGAAATCACCACCAACAGTTCAATGAGTGTAAAACCTTTGCGTTTCACGATATTTCCTCCAATACTCTTTTCATTCTTGTATTGCATGAGAACTGATTAATATCAACCACAATTCTACCCCTTGCGTTATGTTCGTTTCGGTCCCCATGCCGTGTTGCCGATGATCCATTGCCCAGGTATCCGGCGGGATGCGACCTGATGTGTTTTGTTATTTAAAACCGAAAGCATCATGTCCGCGGCCTGACGCCCCATTTCAAAACGGTCGTTGGTCACTCTGCACAAACCCGGCCAAGCTTCGTAAACTTCCGGCGTCTCATCACAGCAAACCAACCCATAATCCCGACCAATCGTCAAACCCAAAGATGAAGCCCCGACCAACACAGCTTGAGCAGCATGCGTGTTGTATGCCACCACCACCGTATCAGGCTTAAGCAGTTGCGGCAGTTGTGTGTAGATCCAACGTTTCTGCTCCGGTTTGGACCATGGGGTCAGTGTATCAAACGCAATACCACGAGCCGCACATGTCTCAACGATGGCATCTGAACGATCGTGCAAACTGAAATGCCCGGAGGGTGATACAGACATCCCCGCCCAAAGCACGCGACGATACCCCAGGCTCACGATATGTTCAGCGACACATCGGCCGACCTGCGACTCATCACGCCTCAGACAGTTGTGTTCATCATCACGATTCGAATCCACCCAAAGGCAACGCGGCATCTGCTCGGTGACCCAATCCACCACCGTATCGGGGAAGTGACTAAAGGCAATCAGACCGTCAAGGACATGCTCACGAAAGACACGTGAACGGCGACGATTGCCCAAATCGCCAATGCGCACCACATTCAGCAAGTAGTCCTCGGGTTCCAACCGTGAATTGATACCCAGCAAAAGTGTGAATGCAGCGAGATTATGAAAGCGATGCCCATCTTCATTTCGCAGCAAAAGCCCGATCTGACGGGTCTTTTGACTCCTCATAGTGCGCGCAGCAGCATTGGGGACATACCCCATCTCATGCGCGGTACTGATCACACGCTGGCGTGTTTCAGGTCGAAACAGATGACCCTGGCCATTTAAAACCTTACTGACAGTCTGCCAGGACAATCCAGCTTGCTCTGCAACATTCTTGAGCGTAACGGTCATGAAATCCTCAAAATTAGAACGTGATAATCAATATTATTACGTTCGCATTATACTATGCTTTATTTTCAGGATGTCAAGATGCCCCATGAAAAATGTGATCATCGGGCTTTGCGTTCACAATGCTGACTGATCGTCTTGTTTTGATCCATTGCTCTTGAAAAGAGCTCTGGATCTGAGATATCCCTTACCGTCCAACAAAATCCGGAAGCGCATTGACCGCCCCATTGACATCGAGCAAGGCCGGATCGGTATAGAAGTTGGTGGTCAACTCGATCCGGCTGTGCCGCATGGCAGCTTGTGCGACGCGGGGATGGACACCGGCTACGGCCAGGTGTGTGCCGAACGGAGGGGGTATGGCAGTTTCCCGAGTTGATAATAAACTCTGTTCTTGGAATCATAATATTTTTCGCAATGTGATTTCGACACGATTTTCATGCCGAGCATCCTTGGCCATTGGACACTTGAGTTGCCGACATCGCTAATTAGACGTGGCAGTTCAATCAAGCCTTATTTGCAGATTGCATCGCATTAATCGACTGGATCATATCAAACATCAAAAAAAATGAGGCAGGATGGAACCTTAGCACCCTTGTGACTCGTTGATCTGAGTGAGTGCGTATGTCGATTAAACCAACCATCCTGTCCTGCATGGCCATCCTTGCAGTGTTTGCAGCCCCGTTGCAAGCTGCCTGTTGCCTATCAATGTCCCCAGTACCGGACCAGAATCATGCTGCACATGCGTGTTGTGATTCGCATCAGCAAAAGACTGCTGCCCCGTCTTTTACCCCGGACATGCAAGCAACTGCATCACCAATGCATTGCGATACATGCAATATGGGACCACGACCGCAGCATCACCACAGCCATGATGGCAGCCGCATCGCTCCTGAACCCCCAACAGAGCCTGTTGCATGCTTTGCAAGCACCATGTTCATGACACACCAACTGGAATGGTCGAATCAGGTATATTATTCAAACGCTTTGTCCATCAGCGTCCCTGCGACAGCAACACTCGTTGCCCTGAACTGCCAATTCCGAAATTAAAGAGGCGCAATAACCAGATTTCTGCGTCTTTGGCAGGTTATCGACTTGATGATCCCACCTATTTATCCGATGACATTTGCATGTTTCTATGCCAATCGCTTTCTCAAACACGGACCAACCCATGAGACATTTACTGACCATCGGGTGTCTTGGCAGTGCCTTGTTCCTGCTTGGCTGCCAATCACCATTTGACGATTCGTTATACCAGCAATGGCAACGGGATCAATCACATGCTGCCCCGAGTGTACAAGCGCCAAATGCTGCGTCCGATACTCTCCCGGCTGATTCATTTTCCAAACCGCAATCCCTGGCAGATTTGATTGCTTATGCTCAAGCTCACAATCCGTCGCTTGAGGTTGCCCGGCATCGCATCGAGCAAGCCCAGCAAAGTATTGCCCAGGTGACCAGCCTGGATGACCCCATGTTCACACTGGCCCCAGTCGGGCAGATGGCACAAACCGCTGACGGTGAAGTCACATTGATGAGTTCACTGAGCCAGAAGCTGCCACTCTCGGACAAGCTCCAGGTTCGGGGGGATGTCGCCAAGCAACAGGTCAAAATTGCCACCGAGCAGTTACGGCAGACTCAACTGACCGTCACACGCGATGTCAAGCAAGCGTACTGGCGACACCAGTTGGCGATCAACACGCTTGACGTGCTGAACGAACAGCGCCAATTGATGCAGCAGTTTAATGAGTCAGCCAACGCAGCCTATCGTGCGGGGAAAACAGATCAGCAGGATTTACTGCGTATTGCCGTGGAAATTAGTTCGCTGGATAATCGCATCACCACGGCAACCCAGCAACGTCAAAGTGCCTTGGCACGCCTGAACAGTCTGCTCAATCGTCCGGCATCGGCCCCGTTAACCATTGACAAACCAACCGAAGACTCGCAAGACCCTTCGAGCCTTGATGATTGGCAGAAGCTGGCCTTCGACAACGATCCGCAACTGCGCATGGTTCACCTTGCCATTGAGCAGGCACGCAAACAACTGAAACTGGCTCACCTTCAGCGTATTCCTGATCTGACTGTCATGCTTAACTATGCAGCGGTCTCTGACACCGGTACATCCATGGCAGCCGATGGCACCGATCAACTTTATGCTGGCTTTGGGATCAATCTCCCCATCTGGCAGGACAAACTTGATGCCGCAGAAAAACAGGCCATCGCCCGCATCCGCGAATTAATCTCGCAGTTGGTTCAAGTGAATAACCAGTTGCAATACAGCGTGGCCGATGCTTACGAACGTGTTGAATCACAACGCAAGCAGGACGCACTGTATCACAGCACGATTCTGCCCCAGGCTCAACAAGCTGTGGACAGCGCATTAAGCCAATACCGTGCGGGGCGTGGCAACTTTCTGAATCTCATCGACAACTGGCGCAAGCTGCTGGAAATCGAACTCATGACCCATCGCAATCATTCACTCTGGAAACAGGATCTGGCCCAATTGCAGTTCCTGGCATCCGTCGAGTCGATCCATTGACACAACCCAAAAGAACAAGTGAGGACAAACCCATGTCTACGGAACCATCAACACATAAAATCCCACGTTCCATACCCTTTAAAACCATGTCACTACTGCTGGTCGCAAGCCTGGTCTCGCTTGCCATCGGTGTGTACTTTGCCAAGCCGATCGGTAAGACCGTCGCCAAACTCAAACCGCAATCGCAGACCTCAGACGATGGCCACGATCATGCTGGTGTGACGCAATATTCCACCTGCGGTATGCACCCGTGGATCATCCTGCCCAATCCCGGTGCGTGCCCGATTTGCGGGATGGACCTGGTCCCCCTGGACCCGGCCAAGTTCACCGGCGAGATTGCCATCGACCCGGTCGTGGTACAGAACATGGGCGTGCGCACCGAAAAAGTTGCTGCCGGCCCGTTGGTCAAAAATATTCGCACCGTGGGCACAGTCGATTACAACGAAACACTCGTCCGTGACATCAACATCAAGATTTCCGGGTGGATTGAAAAATTACACATTGATTACCTCGGTGCCAAGGTCAAGCAAGGCGATCCTTTGATGGAGATTTATTCGCCAGACCTGTATGCCGCCCAGGAAGAATATCTCATCGCCTACCGCGCCCAACAACAGCAGGCTCAAGCCAATTCCACGCTGCTTGAATCAGCCCAAACGCGCTTGCGTTACTACGACATCACCGATGCCCAGATCGCCCAACTGCAAAATGATGACAAACCCAGTAAGACGATGACGCTGCAAAGCCCGTACACCGGCGTGGTCATTGCCAAGCATGCCAACGAAGGCATGAAAGTCGATCCGGGCATGCAGGTGCTGCGCATCGCCGACCTTTCCAAAATCTGGGTCATTGTCACCCTATACGAATATCAACTGCCCTATATCCAGCTGGACAATAAGGCGACGATGAGTTTGCCTTACATTCCCGGTCATACCTTTGAAGGCACGGTGGTCTACATCTACCCGTTCCTGGATAAGAAAACACGTGAAGTGCAGGTCCGTCTTGAATTCGATAACCCCGATGGTCTGCTCAAGCCGGGCATGTTCGCCAATGTCTCGCTGGAAAATCGACTGGCAGATGAACGCACACTCGCACCACGTGAAGCCATCATCGACACCGGCGCAAGACAGGTTGCTTTTGTCGCCCTGGGGAAAGGACGTTTTGAACCGCGTGATGTCATCACCGGCGTACGGACCGAAAATGATCGCATCGAAGTTCTCCAGGGACTCAAACCCGGTGAAACCGTCGTGACCTCCGGCCAATTCCTGCTGGACAGCGAAGCCAAAATCCGTGCAGCATTGGCCCGCATGATCCAGGGAGATAATGGCAATGACGTTCAAGTCGTCTCCGATACCCAGGCGGCTGGCACCATGCCCGCTTTACCCGATGCATTTGCTAACGCCTTGAACCAGGTGATCGATGCGTACCTGGCCATCGGCAAGCAATTGTCCAATGACAGCATCGAACATGTCGCCCATCATGCGACAACACTCACACAAGCCATCAACACGTTGACCGCACAATCCATGCCGGGTAATGAACACTTCTGGCATCAGCACATGCAGATCAAGGATGCCTTACAGGCTTCCGAAGTCTTGACCAATGTTAAAGACATCAAGCAGGCACGTGAGCAGTTTGCACTCGTCAGTATCAACCTGCAACAACTGCTCAAGGACACCGGCGTGCCAGCCAGTCTCGGGCAGACCATTGATGCCCTGCACTGCCCGATGTTCCGTAACACCCAAGGCGGTAGCCATTGGTTGCAGACGCATGGCGATGTCAAGAATCCATACTTCGGCCAATCCATGCTCGACTGCTCGGACAAACAGGAATCATTGCCCATTGCCGGTCAAGCATCGCAGCAAATGACTGATGCCATGTCGAGCAACTTACCCGACGATCCGGCTCAGTTGCTTGGCCAACTCATTGACCGTTACCTTGCCATACAACACCAATTGACACTGAATCAGATGGACGGGATTGTCGAACAGCTTGCTTCATTCAAACAGCTCACCGGACAACTGGCATCAAAACTGCCTGCAAAACAAGCCCCAAACGCAACAGCGATCCTTCAGACATCAGACCTGGACACGCGTGATATCAAGTCCTTGCGTCGTGGCTTTGCCGATCTCTCGGATGCGATGATCACTTTGGTTCAAGCCAGTAAATCGGAACTGCCGTTACAGCGGAACCTGTACCAGGCTTATTGCCCGATGGTCAAAAAGAACTGGTTGCAGGCGGACGAAACAATCCGCAATCCCTACGCCCCACAGATGCTTGACTGTGGCAGCATCAAGACACAACTGACTCAAACGGATGGGGGTGAAAAATGATTGCCAAACTCATTCGTTGGTGTGTCAATAATCGCATGATGGTGATGTTACTGACCGGCTTTCTGCTGATCGGTGGTGTTTGGGCAGCCCGTCACATCACCGTCGATGCCATCCCCGATCTGTCGGACGTACAGGTCATCATCAAGACCGAGTATCCCGGCCAAGCCCCGCGCATCGTCGAGGACCAGGTGACCTACCCGCTGACCACGGCCATGCTCGCGGTCCCGCAAGCCAAGGTTGTGCGCGGCTACAGCATGTTCGGCACCAGCTTCGTCTATATCATCTTTGAAGATGGCACCGATCTTTACTGGGCACGCAGTCGCGTCCTCGAACAACTCAACTTTGTCTCCGGGCAGTTGCCATCCAATGTCAGCCCGCAACTGGGCCCCGATGCCACCGCTGTAGGCTGGGTTTACCAATACGTGCTCAAGACCGGCAACTACTGCCCGGATCACCCGCAGGGACTCTGGTACGACCCGGTCGCTGACACGTGGTATGCCAATAAACACGAAGCGCCCGAGGACGAAGCAATCCAGCGCCGCCTGATCCTTAAGCGCACATTCGCGGATCGTACCGACTGCCCGTTGGGGCATAAGCCATTGGTTGAACCCCAGATCGACATGGCCCAACTGCGCAGCTTACAGGACTGGTATTTGCGTTATGAATTGACCAGTGTCGATGGTGTAAGTGAAGTCGTTCCCATCGGCGGGTTCGTCAAGCAGTACCAGGTTGTTGTCGACCCGGTCAAGCTGTTGGCTCTGAATCTACCTTTAAACAAGGTCAAAATGGCGATCCGCAATGCCAACGTCGATGTGGGCGGACGCCTGATTGAAATGAGTGAAACCGAGTACATGGTGCGCGGCATCGGCTATCTCGGATCACTGGACAGCAAGCAAGCGCCCAATGCTGCTCTGCGGACTTCCCAGACTTTGTCTGATCTTCAGCAGATTGCCCTGGGAGCCAACGAAGACGGCAAACCGATTTACCTGCAGGACGTGGCGGACATACGCACCGGCTCGGAAATCCGGCGTGGTGTAGCAGACTGGAATGGTGAAGGTGAAACTGTCGGTGGCGTGGTGGTGATGCGTTTCGGCGAAAATGCCAAACGAACCATTGAGATGGCCAAAGAAAAACTACAGACACTGGCTCAGGGTTTACCGGCAGGTGTATCGCTTGATGTGGCCTACGACCGCAGCGACCTGATTGAACGTGCCGTGAGTACCGTCTATCACACGCTGCTTGAAGAAGTCAGCGTTGTTGGTCTGATCATCATCCTGTTTTTGCTGCATGCACGCAGTGCGTTGGTGGCCGCATTTGTGCTTCCCACAGGTGTCTTGCTGACGCTTCTGGTGATGTACACCATGGGCATCAACGCCAACATCATGAGTCTGGGTGGCATTGCGATTTCCATCGGTGTGATGGTGGACAGCAGCATTGTCATGGTGGAGAACGCGCACAAACACCTGGAACACCGCGATGAAAAAATAGCCAAGGGCCTCGACGCTCCAAGTCGGATTGAGGCCATCGGTGAAGCGGCAGCGGAAGTCGGGCCGACCTTGTTTTTCAGCCTGCTGATCATTACGGTCAGCTTCCTGCCGATTTTTGTACTCGGCGAACAGTCCGGGCGCATGTTCAAACCATTGGCCTACACCAAGACCTTTGCCATGACATCCGCAGCGTTGTTGGCAATTACTATCATCCCGGTCTTGATGGTCTATTTGATCTCCGACCGCATGCTGCCTCAAACCTGGAGCAAGACCAAGCGTTACACGGTGTATGCGTTGACAATCGGCCTGCCGGTTGTGTTGCTGGCAGTGGTCCCGTTACCGCATCTGGCTGCCTACCGTCTGTGGCTGTGCATTGGTTGGGCGGCGGCATCGAGCATGATCCTGCTACCCCAGAAAATATATCCCGAAGCGAAAAACCCGATCAGCCTGATTCTCCAGAAAGCCTACAACCCGTTTTTTGTCTTTGCGATGCAGTATCGCTGGGGGATGCTCATTGGTGCAGCGTTGCTCATCGGCGTGACGATCATTCCACTTAGGCAACTGGGCAGCGAGTTCATGCCTCCTCTTGAAGAAGGTGACCTGCTGTACATGCCGACGACCGACCCTGGGATCAGCGTCAGCAAAATAGGCCAAATCCTTCAGCAGACGGATCGACTCATCAAACAGTACCCGGAAGTCAAAAGTGTCTTTGGCAAAGCCGGTCGCGCGGATACTGCAACCGACCCGGCACCACCGAGTATGCTCGAAACCACGATCATTCTGCATCGTGACAAATCCAAATGGCGAAACAAACCGGTGTCTCGGTTTTACGATCACTGGCCGAACTGGCTGGCTGCCATCCCTCGGAAAATCTGGCCCAACACCGAAAAAATCACCATTGACGAATTGGTGTATGGTTACAACCTGCCCGATGGAACGCACGTTCCCGGACTCAATGACACGATCCAATTCCCGGGTCTGACCAATGCCTGGACGATGCCGATCAAGACGCGCATCGACATGCTTTCGACGGGCATCAAGACGCCGGTGGGGATCAAAGTAATGGGGCCGGATTTGCAAACACTGGCAAACCTGGCGGAAAAGACTGCCACGGCAGTCAAGTCCGATCCCAAGTTAAGCAAGTACACCACCAGCGCCTTTGCAGAAAAAAGTGTCGGTGGCAATTACTTTGACATCCGCATCAATCGGGAACTGATCGCGCGCTACGCTTTGTCCGTCAGTGATGTACAGGACGTGATCATGAGCGCGATCGGCGGGATGAGTATCACTTCCACCGTCGAAGGTCTGGAACGTTACCCGGTGAATCTGCGATACCCACAAGAACTGCGTGACGACATCGACAAATTACGTCAGACACTTGTCAGTACACCTTCTGGCGCACAGGTCCCGTTGGGTCAACTCGCCGAGATTGATCTGCACAAGGGGCCACCGATGATCAAGAGTGAAAACGCTCGACTCACGGCATGGGTGTACGTGGACATTGCTGGTCTGGATGTCGGCACGTATGTCAAGCAGGCTCAACAGGTCGTTGCTTCGCAGGTTCCGTTACCCCAAGGCTACAACATCGTCTGGTCAGGGCAGTACGAATACATGCAGGCAGCACGCAAGCGTCTGATGATGGTCGTGCCAATCGCAGCAGTACTGATTCTGTTGTTACTCTACCTGGCAACGAACAGTTGGCTGCGCGTGGGCATCGTACTGCTGGCTGTACCGTTTAGCCTGGTGGGTGCGATCTGGCTGCTTTACTTCCTGGATTACAATTTGTCATTGGCTGTCTGGGTCGGCGTAATCGCACTGGCTGGGCTCGATGCCGAAACCGGCCTGGTGATGTTGCTGTACCTGGAAAACAGTTATGACCAATTCAAGTCCGAAGGTCGCATGAAAGATCGCGTGGACCTTTGGCATGCGATTCATGATGGTGCGGTACAGCGTATCCGTCCCAAGACAATGACCGTGGTCACCACCTTCATCGGCCTGGTTCCACTGCTTTGGGCCTCGGGTGCCGGTGCCGACACCATGCGTCGTCTGGCGGCCCCCATGATCGGTGGCCTGGGCACCAGCTTCATCATGGAACTACTGCTTTACCCGGTAATCTTCTACCTGGTCAAACTACACAGCGTCAAGCACGATTGATCAATCCCATAACCTGTAAACTCACTGCCCGCGAGAAGACATCCGTTGCGTCTTCTCGCGGGTTTTTGTTGGATTGACCGTCCGTCTTCATTGGCGAAGCAATCAGTAATTGGCAATAAGATGTTGGAAGTCATCCCAGGATAATGAATCAGAAAGTTGTCTATCCAAAAGCATGAGCATCATCATCCGCCCAACAAAAAAGCATCGGCATAATTTACCGATGCTTTATGATGACGGGGAGTATCGTTTGTCTGACGTGTTACATGGCAATGCCCTGAGCAACCGCGAGTAATTCTTCCATATCAGCACTGCCCATCACGCACAGCCAACGGTCACCTTTATGAGCCATAACCATATTGACCTTATCGACGGTATGCGTGCAAAATTCACGACCATCACGAATGACCGTTTCCCCTTCGGGACAATGCAGTTTTTTGCCATCAGCCAAGGCAACGGTGATCAGGTGGCCATTGCGTTGGAGACTAACGCAAGTCAAGGTGACACCCTTGTGTTCATGCAGACAATAGGATTGCATCTGCCCCGGCAGATCAGGCACCGGCATGGCACCCTTGGCCTGGGCTGCCAGCATGGCGTTGGCTTGCTCGACGCTGGTTACTTTCATCTGTTCAGCCATGTCGCCTGAAACTTCGTGGTAAATCTGCGCCAATCCCGCAGGCGCAGCAATCACGGGTTGCGTTGTGTTTTGCATCACAAGCAGGCCCAGCATTACAGTAATCAGAATCATGGCTGCGGCCGACATGGGTCGCCATCTCAGCCAGGTTGGTATCCGCAGCGTTTGCGGTTCATCCTGCTGCACCACGTCACGCATCAGCGTTTGAAGATGCTCTGCCAAATGCGATGTATCCACCGGCTTGGAGGCTAATTTACCAAGCCGTGCGGATGTTGCCTGATCCAATTTGTCATGGGTGTTGTCGTTCATGGCGTTGACTCCCTGGCCGCAACCCAACCGCGTTGCAAAGCCAATTGGTAAAGACGATCCCGCAGCATGCTGCGCCCGCGATGGGTTCGACTCTTGATCGTGCCCAGAGCGACATTGAGGATCGCTGCCACCTCAACTTGTTCCATTTTCTCCACATCCACGAGCAGCAATGTCCAGCGGATGTCCTCGGGCAACTCACCCAAGGCTTTGATGATTGCGTCATCTTCAAACCGGCCCATCAAGGCTTCAGGTTCCTCCCACTGTTCATCAAACTCGCCAGCCGCCTTCGACGAATCAGGCACGGTCACTTCAAGCACATCGGAAGCCACCGACACTTCGTCAGGCCTGTTGCGGCCAACGCGCATCTGGTCGATGTACGTCCGTCGGAGTATGGTCATCAGCCATGCCTTGAGATTCGTATCATCCTGGTAGGAATCAATCCCACGCATCGCTTTAACCATGGTCTCCTGGGCCAAATCCTCAGCCTGCTGGCTGTGCCGGGTCAGGTACTGGGCAGTCCGCAACACCATCGGCATCAACGGCCAAACCAGTTGCTTGAATCTCTGAGCCTGAGCTTGGCTGATCGGCCCGTCACGCATCGGCTCCATCCTTCTAAACGAGTTTCACCGGCCCAAAAGTTCCATAAACGCAAAGAGATTGTAGTCGATGTGGCATGACGGCAAAAGATCATCAATCAGCATACCCAAGCCAGCTAAAAGAAAAAGACCGTGTTGACCGCAGCAACCGGCTACTGATCATTGAGCCTGTTGCTGCGGAACACGGTCTATACACAACGGAGTTTGATTGGATATGAACGCTACGCATGCTATCTGTCATGCCTGCGAAAATCACACGCCACTGGAGCAATCAGGGGGTGTATGTATCCATCATGCTTTTTTCAATATGGCATATCTTCAGACGACCGCCACAGGATTCGCAGGCTTCACCCATGGGGTTGTATTCGACTTCACCACGTGCGGCCTTATCACATTTGGCGCAAACGATTTGCTTTTCTTCCTGAATCCGCATGACGTTGGTCTTACCGTCCTTGTTAACGGTTTTCACCCAGACGGTCTTGCAGGAATCACACTTGACGGCTTGCGCATTGCCCGTGGCTTGGGTCGATGCACATCCTGCAAACAGGAAGGCCATGCCCAATAACGTGATGGACAACAAAAGGGTTTTGACTGATTTCACAAGAAGCTCCTTATGGCAGAAATGTTCGCCCCCACATACCAGTTATCAACGATCCTTAATCACCTGACGTTCCACAAAACACTCTTTCCATAAAGCTAAACGTAAGGTGTTGTGTTTGTATCGAATGAAATCAATGTGACATTAACCATTGTGGAAAAAGTTCTTCAATATTGCTCAAAACCTTCATACGGTGTAACAGATCCGGACGAATCGTGTTCAAGATCATACCTGTACAAAACCGTCTTCAGCTTTCATTGAGGGTACCTGTATGTTTAGCCGGCATGATTCCGCGAAAAACCTTTACATTGACCTGAGCAGGCGCGGCCGAGTCAATCGGCAGGTCCAGAGAAAATGGTGCGCGTCGCAATCCCTTGACGATCAAAAGCGTTTGCGGGTACGACACCAGTTGCCGTGCCAGGACCTGCCTACGGGCATCAAGCACGGTGATCTGGACATAGCCATGGATATCCGCAGGGAACAACCATGTGCGCCGGACAGTACCTGTAACATGCAACTGCTTGTCCTGTAATTGAGCCTGAGCACGACTGATGTACAAACCGGACGTATCGACGATCTTGACATCAAGGACTTGTCCAGGTTCCTGGGGAATCTGGGCATGGGTCATACTGACGAACCCCAGCAATAAAACAAGCGTAGCAACACCATACAAACGTGCGCGTGAATGAAACATGGCTGACTCATCCTTTCAACTTGCGGACCTTTGATAGGGGACAAAGAAAATAAGTACGGCTGATATCAACGATAGCCTGACAACGATGAACTCCCATAACAAGAAAGAACGAGTCCATGCCTCCATAAAGTTCCATGTCACGGTCACATTGGGGAATTGTCCAGAAATTTCTCAATTTTCATGCTTACGTGGAACCTTTCACGGTTGCCACACGTTTTGATAGTTGAACGACTACTGGAACGGGATACTGTCAATTCCCACCCAAACACATTGCACCTTCAAGTGCGTTCCAGATATTGCACAAATGAAAGGGTTTTTCATGCTTCGAACAATCACTTGCATCCTAACCGTACTGACAATGACCATGGTTTCCTACTCCGTCACATTCGCGGCAGATGACAGCCATGATTCTCACAACCAGGGCAAACACATGGATATGAGCCATGCAGCATCACCGAACCATGATCCTTACACATTGTCCGTCGACCCTTTGGGTGATTCACTGACCAACGTCAACAAACCTGTTGCCGTGATCCATGACGGACGCCAACTGCTCTTTGCCAGCAATGAAAATGCACACACTTTCAAACAGCATCCCGACAAGTATCTGGCCGATGTGGATGCGATGATCATCAAGCAACAGGCACCGACCTATCCGCTGACCACCTGCGTCGTTTCCGGCGAAAAACTCGGAGAAATGGGCAAACCCATACAGCGCGTGATCGGTAACAGGCTTGTGACATTCTGCTGCTCGGGTTGTATTGGCAAAGCTCAAAAAGAACCCGCAAAATACCTTGCCAAAATCGATGCAGCGGTCATCGAAACTCAAATGAAAGATTATCCTCTGACAACGTGCCTTGTCTCCGGCGAGAAACTCGGTGACGAGATGGGCGCACCAATCAATTATGTGGCCGGCACACAACTCGTTGAATTCTGCTGCAAGGGCTGCATCAAAAAGTTTGAAAAGAATCCCGCCCAATATCTGGGCAAACTCAGTCAAACCACTCAACCGCAAGATTCACATTCAAACCACAACCATTAACACAGGATCATTTACATGAGTTGTGTTCAAAACATAAAAAGCGGTGGCCGATGATTGTTTTTCTGATCGTGCTTGGGAGTGTGATCCTGATTGCGGTCCTTGCGGACGCCCAGACACGTAACACTTCGACGGAAATAACACCTACCGATCAATCACAGGTGTTGGATGCTGCCTCTTCAGAACAAGCCTGTTCCGGCCATGCGGCTTCTGAACCATCCTGCTGTGCCAAACCGCCACAGAAGAAGTAATGACAAATGAATCACCCATGTCTTGACAAGACCATCTGCCTGCCATCAAGCATCATGATTGATGCATGACACCGTTTTCTACCTCACGCCGAGTGGTGTTCCCGTCGCACCGCTCGGTTTTTTATTTTCACCGCAGAAATCAATTGGCCAATACATTCTCCATTTACGCCATATCGAAGGAGATTTCACAATGCACAGTCATACAATTTGCATGAGAAAGCGCATTATCTTCCTGATGAGTCTATCAGTTGTTGCCGGCACGATGTTGGATCAACCACTCCATGCACAGCAATCGCCAGACATGGCATCTGACAACATGCAACTGACCAACAAGACTTGCCCGGTGACAACAGGAGAAGCTGTTGATCCCCAACAATGGGTTGATTACCAGGGCCAGCGAATCTATTTCTGTTGTGGAACCTGCAAACGCAAATTTGAACGCAATCCCCAAGCATACATGGATAACCTGCCGAAGCTGGCCACGGTGACTCCCGCCACAAGTCCCGAGGCGAACGCACATGATGACCACGACCATGAGGCTGCAGTTGCCAACGGCCACGATTCACAAGAACCCAGCAACGAAGCAGTAGAGCATGATCACAGTGCTCATCAACATGCTGATAATCAGACTGGCATTGCAAAACTCATCGCATGGTTAGGCAAGTTCCATCCACCATCAGTACATTTCCCGATCGCCTTGCTCATCAGTGCTGCTCTGGCCGAGTTATTGCTGATCATCACAAAACGTACCTTGTTTGATGCTGCTGCCCAGTTCTGCGTTTGGGTCGGTAGTATCGGCACGTTCAGTGCTGTCACGTTGGGATGGTTCCTGGCCGGTTTTCGGCTCAATGACCCGGATTGGATCATGACCGCCCATCGTTGGTTAGGTACAGCCGTCGGTTTGTCTGCTGTCTTAATCCTGATGTTGTGCATCGCATCTCACGAAGGTGGCACACGTCAATTACAGTGGCGATGGTGGTTTCGCGTCATGCTTTTTATCACTGCAATTGCAGTAGCCATGAATGGATTCCTTGGCGGTGCCCTGATATATGGTTTGAACCATTATGCATGGTAATCCCATCGTTAGCAGACAGCATTCGCAACTTCGTGCGTCATGCCATAGTAACGTCTGTGGCTGAGTCGATTTAATCTGTCACGATTCCCTGTTGCATAGACACATTGCTTTTATGATCAAACAAAAAGACCCGGCAAGACCAAAGTCATTGCCGGGCGCATCCGGGGATTCCGGGGGCATGAGTGAAAATTTATTGATGGACTGGTGCGTTTATGCCGGGGTGTACCGGGCAATCACTGAGCAGATGGCACACGAACATGAATCACACGCGACGACCTGTGTGGGGCGATCCAGCGAAGCTCCGTTTCATAGCGGTAGTTGCCAGCATCAAGTTGAGCCTGATTGCCTTTGAACGCAAAGGGTTTCTGGTCGACCTTAGTATGCGTCCGGGCAAAGCTTGAGGAGCGGTAGTGGGTACTGCCGATCCCCGGGCCGGCATAGGCCACTGTCGAAAGGCTGAACAAAGCCACAAAGGCGGTGAGGGAAAGAATGCGTTTCATATCGAGTCTCCTAAAGGCATCGGATGTCCATGAGCTGACGTGTGATGCCAAGCCGTTCGTCATCTCATCCATCTAAACGAACGGCAATGAGGTGAAGGTTCCAAAAGGGTCAGTTTTTTCTTAAATTTTTTGACTAAAAAATAGACAGCTCAATCAGGTAAACTGACGGATTGCCTGAATATTGTGCTACGGTTGACACAAATTCCCCACTTATAAGCCTGGCACATGTCTTGCGTTTGATCTCATCATGAGGTTTTGGCAATTTTCAATTCTCTTTTCAATCATGTTGTTAACTGGATGCAGCACCATCGGGCAAACACCTGACGTGATATCACACCATAAGAAGTGGGCTCTCCAGCATGGCGGTATTCTGGTTGATCAAAGACACCAACGATTGAATCAAACCTGTCATCGTCTGGCCCCTGCATGTCACGACATTGTCATTGATCCCCATGTTCTGGATAGCAACAATTTGGCTGCTTATTCCTGGCCCAACGGGGAACTGTATGTCACACGGGGTATGATCGACGCAGCCAGCCCGGACGAATTGGCATCCGTGGTTGCACATGAAATTGGACATCTCATTGCCCATCACAATCATTCAGATGCCACAACCATGTTGCTTGGGCAAAAGCATGATGTAAATCCTGAAATTCAATCAGATGCATTGGGATGCCGCATCCTGGCAGCCTGCAACATTTCAACGACAGCCATGCTACATACTCTCCAGAAGGTCAAGCAATCCACCCCAACCCACGATCCAGCGCATGCTCTGCTCAACCAACGAATTCTACGACTTCAATCAGACATGAGCAATCCGTTTCCCAATTGATCATCTAAAGCGTTTTACCCGCCCAATCCGGCAGCGCATTAACCGCCCCATTGACGTCCAGCAAGGCAGGATCGGTGTAGAAGTTGGTGGTCAACTCGATCCGGCTATGCCGCATGGCAGCTTGGGCAACGCGGGGATGGACACCGGCAACGGCCAGGTGGGTGCCGAAGGTGGTGCGGAGAGCGTGAATGTCGACGACTCGGCCACGGGCATCGTTCTTTGCAATCCCAGCGGCCTTGCAGTCAGCGTCAAAGACACGAATGCCAGGCGGGTTATCGAATAGTATTGCCTTGTAGCCCTGTTTGCTGCGATGTTCGAGGTGTTGTTTGATTTTTTCAACCACATCGGCCCGCAATGGTAACCGACTTTCCTTACCGCTCTTGGACTGGCTAGCATAGAGTTCAAAGTACGGCGCGGGCTTGGCATCCAGGAACAACTGGCCAAGCGTTAAGCTGCGCAGTTCTTTGTGGCGAAGACCTGTGGAAACGGCCATCAGGTAGAACAACGCGCGTTCCCGGCCAAGGCGTTCGAGTTTTTTGATGTGGGGTTGCTTGAGCTTGGCCAAGCCGCGTTCGTAACAGGCAGCCAGATTATCCTGCGTGATGGTTTCGTATTTCCAGGTTTGACGGCCTTTGCGTTTGGGCTTGGGGATTTCAATCTTGCCTCGGCCCCATTCGGCGATGGGACGTAGCGCCGCAGCCCGAAGCAGTTTGCCCACTTCCTCAATGGTCAGTGCTCTGCGGATGTGGCGACGGTCACTGGCGCGATCTGCTTTCTGCACCATCGTCACTGGATTGGCGACGATGCGCTGTTCACGCACGAGCCAATTGCAGAACGCGTGCATTGAGATCACGTATTCGTTGCGCGTGGCAGCGGCCATGTCTTTGTCTTCAGCCTTACTTAACCAACGGTTCATGGCGTCGCTGGTGATGTCAGACAGTTTCTTGATCTTCAAATCTTGCACCAAACGGTTGAGTCGACACTTCACGTTCTTGCGATAGTTCTCTGAGACTTTGCGGCCACGGACGCGCTTGATTTTCAGGTGATCCAGGTATTTTTCAATGTGGATTGTGATCGCTGCCTTGCTGTGTTCAGCGACTTCAATCTCTTTGGGTGTGATGAACCCAGCACGAATCTTTTCCTGCTCAGCCAGGACATCGGAGAGGACACGTTGGGCAGCCTGCTCGTCGCGGCAGCCGGTGGAGATGCGTTTATCGTTACCAGCATGATCGGTGTAGCGGGCGTACCAGACTTCCGAGACATACATCATGCGCTTGCCGTCTTCAGCCAGCGGTGCGGTTCTGAGCTTGCCGTGTTTGGTTCGCCATTGGACGACGGGTTTATTGCGTCGGGTAACGATTTCCGCACCGTCGGGCATGGGGATCGGATAGGTTTTCTTATACAGGTTGGCCATGATTTTTTACGCATGCCTTTCATGTTGGTGTCGTGTTGTGTGACACCATTCAGGCTCATGTCCGCTCGGATTGCAAGACCCAATCTGGCATCGTCGGCAAAATATTCTCACATGCCGTCAATATTCAAAAACACCTGAAAAATAAGACTCAAATGATCGAATGATGCCTTGATTCATGTCTGTTTTCATGGCTTGATGTGTCCGTAGAAAGGACATCAACGTGAAAACAAAAACCACCAAACGTCAACAGGCCTACAAAGACGCGACGGTCAATGAAATCGCCCAACGCATTCTGCGCATCGACACCTTGCAAACGCGTAAGAGCGACTCTTTGGACTTTCACGACGTCGCGGTCTGGAGCATCAAAGAAGCCTTGGAAGCAGCCTTTGAAGCCGGACGCAAAGCAGATCATTAACCATTCGCAACAGGAGAAACATATGCGAATCACACGTATTGAATTTGCCGGACAAACGGGCATCTTCGCCATCATTAAACGACCCCATGAAGCCAAGCAGATCGAAGTTGATATTCTGCAATCCAACAAAGAAGGCACCCATTGGGTGAAGGCCGATGATGAAGATGAACTCTTCTCGATGGCAGCTTTTCTGCAACAAGTACTCGATGGCTACGAGGGAACCATGGAAGAGACCGCCCGGTATTACAACCCACTGCTCTGCATAAGCGACATCGGAATTTGAGCCAACACCATTTTCATTTCACGAAAGGCAAAATCATCATGGAACAAACAGACGTACAACTCGGCGAAACCTACCTTGTCAAAGTGGTCGGTAATTGGGTGCCCGTGCAGATCACCGAAGATCACCCATCCGGCAAAGGTTGGAACGGCACCACCACGACTGGCAAAACCATTCGCATTGCCAGTGCCCAACGCTTGCAGCAAAAATTGAACCACGACGATGGCGACACGACAAACCCCATGACCAAGCAAACCAAGGCGACAACAGGCACCACCGATATGCCCAAACGCGACACATCCAAACGTGTGGCGACTGACGCTAAGCCTATGAGCTTGATCAATGCAGCAGCCCATATCCTGGCTCATGGCAACCGAGAGTCCATGCGTTGTAAAGAGATCGTTGAGCAGGCCATCAGCCAGAACCTCTGGCAACCCGGCGAGGGCCTCACTCCTTCGGCCACCCTTTCAGCCGCGATCATGAGGGAGATCAAAGCCAAGGGTGACGATAGCCGATTCCGCAAGGCCGAGCGCGGTAAATTCACCGTGTCCACCAAAGCTTGAGCATTCACCTTCATTCCATTCCTTCCGCAGCCCCGGCATCGTCGGGGTTGTCTCAGTCAGCCGAGTCCGCTGGCAACCCCAACCATGTCTCAATCAATTGATGTGCGGAATTTCCGCAGATGAACTTGCTCTATTTTGTGATCGATCACAAGATGCATCTTCGTTTTGCCAACGCGTCCCTTCCTTTGCCCATCAGCGGCTTAACCGCAGATCACGCCAGTATCTTGTAGCCGCCTACAAGATGCGCGGCCATCGTTTCACTGGGGAATTCCCCCGTTTAAAAAAACAATCTGCACTCGGCATCATTGGAAAAATTGACCAATGAGAACGGGGCCTTGGCTTTTTATATGCGCGTAGCGATCAGGTCATTATAGCTCTTGATGAATATAGATGATTGGCTATAATATCAACATGTGGCAGATTGAATTCACAGATGAGTTTGAACTTTGGTGGAATGGCCTAAGCGAAACCGAGCAGGATGCCCTGGCGGCCAGCGTACAGGTGCTTGAGCAGTTGGGACCGGGCTTGACGCGCCCGCATTCTGACGCGGTGAAAGGTTCGAAGCATGCCAACATGAAGGAACTGCGAACCCAATGCCAGGGCAGGCCGCTTCGCACGTTTTATGCATTCGATCCCAGGCGATCAGCCATTTTGTTGATCGGCGGTGACAAGACGGGCAATGACCGTTTTTACGATGAGATGCTTCCCGTAGCTGACTGTCTGTACGACGAACATCTTCAGCAACTGTCCGAGGAAGGACTGATATGATGGCACGCAACTTTAACGAACTTCGCAACAAGATGTCACCCGAACGTCGCGCTCGCATTGATGGCATGACACGCGAGATGATGGTGGAGATGCTGCTAGCTGAGATTCGCCAGGAAGCAGGCTTGACGCAGAATGATCTTGCCGACGTGCTGGGCATCAAGCAGCCGACGCTGTCCAAGCTCGAATCTCAGGACGACATGCAGATCAGCACGTTGCGCCGGATCATCCACGCGCTGGGCGGCGAACTGGAACTCGTGGCCAAGATGCCGCGCGGCACGATTCGCCTGGGGCAATTCAAGGACGATCTGAAAACGGCGTAACCAACCCTTTTAACACTGCCCCAATCCGGAGGGCAAGGGGAAGATGGCTGCTCGGCTTAATTGGTTCGGGCAAAATGAACGGGCTCACTAATAAAATATATTAATGAGGACGTGCCAGCGGCGTGGCCAATGAACATTCGGCAGAATTCTGCCGGAAGTGGCGAGGGGCATACTGCGATTAAATCACAGTATGGGCACGTGTGGGCGAGCCATGTGGATCAAACCTCAGCCTCAACGTTCGCACCGGCAACTCTAACGTACGGATTCGATGGCCCTCATGATTAATATGCAATTGTGACGATGACGTGGCCATAGCATGCCGACAGTGCATCTGCGCCATTAGCGCAGATAAGCTTGGCAATCGTGCCCCCTGAGATTGCGTCAAGGTTCAGGTGATCGGCATTACGACATCCGCGACATGCCATGCTGCGTCTAAGACGCAGTATGAAAAAGCGGCCAAGCCTTCACGCTCAATCGGCCATCTGCGTCTTAGACGCAGATAAACCCATTCGCACGGCCCACTGTTGCAAAGCAACAGGGCGACGTATGCCGGGATTGTTGAGGCCATTGGGCACTCGCATGCGGGCATACTGCGTAATGTGCGCAGTATGGGTGGCCATGGGGTTGTGCTTTAGTTTTTTCGTACGGCCTTACGATGGCCTCTGCGGCATTTCGAGCATCCGACAGCGCCAACACACAGATTGGTCGACTCATTCCTGTCAGACAATCGCCTTAATTTCAACAGCCTCAGAGCTGTCACCAAAGACTGCTTCGTTGATGATTCTCTGGGCGGTGTCATTGATATGCCCCGTCAGTTCCCTGTCAAGTTCCAGGAACTCCGGCCACAATGTGTTGTCCACAAACGTCCTGGAAACTTTTACCATCACGGTGGTGTGCCGTTGACGCGTATAGCGGTAGGGTTCCAAGTCGTAACGGCGTAGTAAAGCCACAAACAACTTTCTGGACCACATATTTTGCAAAGTGAATTTATACTCGACCGGCGGATCGGCTTGTCTGTATTGTTCGATTTTGTCTCTGATTCTTTGCCGGGCACAGTCAGCTGCGGAGCGTTCACCAGGCGTCGCGGCACCAGCATGGAGCGCTTCAATCCGTTTTAATTTTTCGATCAATTTTGAAATTTCAGTCATCAATCCATTCCACTATCAAAACAGGGCTCGCCAGTGTACGCCATGGACGATTGTTCGGAAAATCGATCGGATCGCAAAAGCAACCAACCCGACTACAACTCCGGGCGGATGTTTTGTTGATTTTCACCGAACAAGCCGTGATCGTCAGAAGGCAGACATGCCTTCGAGGTGCCTATCGTTGTTGTCAATCCCTGTCACATGCTGACAATGTGCATGAATACCCATGGCACCCAAAATAGTTATAAACCCTTGTCAAATAACAATCCCGTATTTTGCGGCGCGTTTTTCGGCAACTCTGTCTAACTATGCGTGTTGTTCCCGTGCCATCAAAAAGTTTTACGCCCGGAAGTACCTAAATAATAATGATTTAAAACTTTAACAATTTTCACTTTTGTATCTTTTTCCGTCACGACTTATCCTGTCCACAATCGCTGCAGGATCGCCTGTGAGGCCACTCTGATTGCACGGCGACGTTTGGACGTCCGAACTCACAAACGCCGCACAGGCCAACACGGTGCGATGCTAACAAAACCAAGACACTTATCGTCTGTGACACTCCAGACGCGTGGTGACAGTGGGGCAGATAACCCGACTTATCTGCGATTTTATCGCGGATGGATCGCATCGCCCATGAGCACAAAAGCCATCCAGTTGGTGGTGCCCGTTGGCGCGGGCAGCGCTTGTGTTCGCTAACCAAAGTCGGCGGGGAACATGCCTGGGAGATATCGCAAAAACCGCTTGCTTGTAATCGCCACAGAATCGGCTCTGAGGGCGTTGTAAATTCCAGGCAGTCGTCAGGCGTCTGAGCATACAGAACGCCACACAGGCCAACACGAGGCGATACGAACAAAACCAAGACAAACGACACATTGCCCGTCACTCTGGCTCATGCAAAAAAAGCCAAGACCGCCCTGCCAGGGATGAGAGTGCGTTGGCAGGGACGGCCTTGGCTCAGTTCAAGATGCGCCGTGGTGATGGGTTCAGTCAACAGGGCGGACATGATACACCAATGGCCGCGATTCAGTGGATGGTGCCCACCATCTCGGTTGCCATTGTGGCCAACGCGTGGCCATCGTCAGCTTGCGGCGTGCCATCCGAAGTGGGCTTGTATTGACGAATGTGTTTAACAGCTTCATTGATCTTTGGAGCCAAGCGCGGATATTCCTTGGCAAGCCAGGAAGCCGGGGCGTAAACATGGCCTTCGTGTGGCAACTGCCGCTGGCAGTCGTAACTCAGACACAAGGCCAACTGCAACTCATCGCCAAAGACGCCTGCGGGCATATACACCTCCCCGTCATCATCAAGGAAGACGGTGGTTTGCCAGGGCTTGGCTTTGGGATCGGTTGCTGAAATCTGGAGCATGGTTTTTTCCTTTCTGGAAGTTCAATGGCCAATGGGCCGTTGTAAAAAAAATCTGTTGTCGTCTGAGATTTGATCCCCCTTTCCCTTCGGGGTTATGGGGGCGGTTTAACACGCCCCATACCCCCGTAGGGGGTGAAATGTGCGCTGTTCCGCAGATAGTTCCGCGATAAAATTTTGTAACGTGTTATTTTTAAGGCTCTTGTCATTTTGCAGGTCGCGGAACAAATCCACCTGGAACAAACAGGGAATTGTTCCGCCGTAAGTCCTTATTTTTTGCTGCGAATTTGACGCAGATATCGCTCGGTAATTCCCAACTCAGCAGCCGTTTTCGGGATGTCCAGATCGGGATCATGAGCCAGAAGAGCAGCTGCCCAGAGGGCACTGTCACTACTGTGCCCATCGCGACACTTGACGAATTTGCCGGGTGAACCGGCACGGATTTTGGCGACCAACTTGCGTTCGATGGCCAGCCCAAGCATCTCGCTGGCTTTACGCTTGGACAGCTTCAGATGCTCGGTTGCTTCATAAACAATGGCCTGCTTTGTACACGGATCGTTGATGGCAACACACTGATCAACGAATTGCTCAAGGGTGATGTCACTTGGTTTGGCTTTGGGTTTGGCAGAGCCCAACAGCGCGGACGTGTCCACTTCCTCGGTGGGTACAAACAATGGCCACTCCAAATACAGGGCTTTGGGTTGCATAGCAGGCCAACTACGGACCGCGGCTTCCAGCACGACGATGTCATCTTCTGCATGGGGACGAATCACCAAGTGCGTATCAGCAGCGCGCGATTGGCTACCTGCACCTGCACCGACATCGGTGACAGCTTTGCCTGACTGATTGCCCTTGCTGGTGTGGTGGATCATCGCAAAGGCGCATTGCAGCTTGGCGGCATAGTGATCGATCCGGTTGTACAAACTGGCAATGGCACCGTTATCGTTTTCATCGGTGTCCTTGGGTAAGGCACGGTAAAACGCATCAATGATGATGAGCTTGTATTGGCCGGGTTCGATCTTGTCGAACATCGAACCCATGGCCACCAGATCCTTGAGTTTGCCACGATGACAGACAATGTCGATGTTGTCGCTGAACAGGTGGTGTGGCAAGTTCATCGCCCGGGTGATTTTCAGGTAACGATCCGTGATGGTGGGTACATGCAGTTCATTGTCGATGTGCAGAACCTTGCCTTGTTCAACGTTCATGCCGAACCAGTCCATGCCGGTTGCAATGGAGATAGCCAACCCGGAAACCAGCAGACTCTTACCCATCTTCGGGCTGGCAATGATGTTCATGGTTTCACCTTCACGCAGCAGCCCGTGGACGATGGGTTTATTCAGAGCGTTAAAGGTGTGGATCAAATCCTTGAGCTTGACGATGGGAACTTTGGTATCAGATGACGATTCGATGGATTTGCTATTGGCAAGGATGCCACTGAGATCGACACCATTGTCATTTGAAGGATCGGATACGTCGTCGCTGCCATAACCTTGCACACTCAGCGCCCGCGCAGCCGCGGAGAAATCACCGCCTTGTTCTAACATCGTGTAGACACCAAAAGGCGAATAGGGTTTGAGCGGTTCAAAGGGATGGGCGTTGGTGGAGAAGACGTAGAACACACCGTGTTTGAGCGTCGCCGAATAATCCTTGTCCTTGCCGGGGCGTCGCCAACGTTCGTTTTCACCGGGTTTGTCCAATACCCAACCGTGCTTGCGCAGGATCTCACGCGAATCGCCACGCCGATTAAAATCATCACCCGGTCTGTCGGTACGCAGTGGAACATGCTTACTACCTGGGGATTTTTCGTAAACGGGTTCGTTGACGCTCTGCTCCACTTCATCCACCGGCTCGGGCCAATGCTCGTTGAGTTGCCAGGCAGCACTCAGCAAGGTGTCTCGCTCGCTCTCCGTCAGAATGGGCAAGTTGGTGATATCGCCTTGCTGCAAGACATAGCCGTCCGTCGAGGCGCATAACACCAGGCCACCTTCGCCACGTGTTTCGATCAGCGTCTGCACCTTGCCATCTGTTTTACGTTGAGCGAGTTTGAGATTGCCACAGACGGCTGCCTCGCATCGGTAAAGCACATGGTTACCACCGGAAGGTGTGGATTCGATCACCAGTCTCTCGCGCAGATCATCGGGGATGGATGCGAGCCATGCTTCCTGCAATTCACCATCGTCGTCAAAATCGATGACCTCCATGTTGCCGGATACTTTGCCGCAGATGATGCAGATTCCGTCATGCCAATCCCCGATGGCAAACTCCGTCGGCAGGGGCAATCGATGCTGATACTGTTTCCACTTGCCGACAGCGGGCCGTTTTTCGTCACGTATTGCAGGCAACGCACACAAACCTGCATTCCAATAGTCCTGAGCGACTTCCGTTAAGAGTTCTTCAATCAGTTGCACGTGGTCTCCTGTTGTTGTTGAATCACTGAATTGGTCGAATACTTGAAAATGGAATTACGCCTGCTGCCTGGCGACATAGCACACATCTCCCAAGTCCTTAAACGCGTGGGTAAAACCATCGATGTTGTCACCGAGACACAGCACTGCCTGCCCTTGCAACGGTGCGGAGGTTTTGTCCGGATGCCAGAAACGAACCCGCCCCGTTGGAAAGCACACTGCCGATGCCACGGACAATAATGCATGAAACCAGCGCGTTTCCGTGGCGTTGTTCACTAAAACAACAGCTTGCGTAACGTTGCCGGACTGGAATTCGTGGACGAGTTTTTCACAGAACTGTTGGATCAGCGGTTGCGCATACGGCGGGTTCATGAACACGCGGCCGTGCCACGATTGTTGCAGCCCATCATCATCGGCAGTAAAGATTCGCGTTGCACCGACAACCTTGTTGGCCGCTACGCTGGATGCCGGATCAAGATCGATCCCACCCATGACATCCATCGCACGCTCGATGTACTGCGCCGGGGTATACCATTCATTATCGCCGGTGTTGTTGGCCACGTGGGGATTCTTGAGCTTGGTGTACTCGGCATGGATTGTTGTTTCGCCACGACGCAGTTGTTCCTTGGTCGCAGCATCGGCATGTTGCAAAATGTAATCTGCCTTTGAAATGGTATCCCTCGAAACATCCGCTCTTCTTGCCAGGCGATCTCGCGTCTGACTTCCGGCAGAATTCTGCTGGATGTCGGAACCAAGATCATTGCGCGTTCCCTGATGAGCTTTAGCCTGAGCTGCCCAAACAGGCTTGAGCTTCAGAGCCAACTCAATCCACTGAAACGGCTTGAGATTCCGGCGTCCAAATTGATGTTCAATAATCCACTGCTTGGCTTCATTACGATCAGCAAAACTGACACTGCGTAATTCGTAATCAATGCCATACCGATCACAGATGGCCTTCCGATTGTGACCATCCAACAGAACCCGCTGCTCAGACCACACAATCAATGGATCGATGCAGCCATCACGTAAAAGGTTCTCTTCCAGGCCGGACAGTTCCTCCTCCGTGAGCGGTGGAATCAGGCTCTGGAACTCCTCGTCAATGATGACACCCAACGATGCATCAAGGACATCCGAACGGTTTTCAAGGCAAGATGTTGTCATAGAACATCCTTTCAAAAAATGAAATGGAGTGAAGTGCGAAATGGGTTGGAAAAACAATGCCGATGTGACTTGTCTTAACGTCAATTCGAGATCACCTGATCGTGCATTGCCTGATCCTTGACGTCATGTTCCCGAATGATTCGAACCAGTTCCCCTGTCATCCGGCGGATGTATTGAGCGTCATAGAGACCGAACATACACCGGGCAGCTTTGACTGGATTGTTCAACGGCAGCGAAATCGCCCGCATTGGAACAGACCCGGTTTCACCATGGAATCGCTTGGGACGATAAGCATTCTTGCCAAAACGTGGCGATTGTTGTGTCGTTGCCTTGGACTTCGCAGCGCGACCGATCTTCTCGGTTTTCATCTTGCTGGGCTTGCCGGTGCGTGGATGAATAAAAGTTCGCTCGCTGTTTTCATACTGCGTCTTAGACGCAGTATGGCTGGCGCGGAGACTGCGAGCCATTTTTTCACTCACACCACATTGCCTGGCGATTTCACGTGTCGACCACTGCGCCCATTCCTCGTCCTCAAGCATGATCAGCACGGCCTTACGTTTGTCGGCATTGCTCCGACGCAAACCATGAGCGGCGTTGGCACCCACCGCATGCAGAATCGCATCACGCTGTGTCCCCTGGTGAATGTCAGCCATGACGACATCGCAGCCAGCCTTCTTCTGAGCCCAGTAGCGATGGAAGCCATCGGCAAGCCAATAGTCTGTGCCATCGTAAAACACGGTGACCGGCGGCAACTGAATGCCTTGGTGATACAGGTCGGCATACTCAGCCACCACCTGCTCATCAATGTCGACACGTGATTGCGTACCACCATCGATGCGAATCTGATTCAACTTGAGGGTTTGAGTTTGAACTACAGTTGTCATGGCAAGCCTCCAATGCTTGGGTTTAAAATCTGACAAACGGTACGCCTACTACTTCCGCACCTAGCCCCGGAAAATCCGCGCGGTTTTCGCTGAAAAAATGAATTTTGTTGAAATTCATGCCGACAACGGTTGCTGTCATGTCGTCGTGGCATGGACGTTGAGTCTGATGTCATTCCTTGCAAACATCGATTTCCCACTTCCGGCACTGTCTATATCTGCAGCTGGAGCAAATGTGTCCCACAAAAAATGAATTCCCCTATTAATTACATACACGGCGCAGCGACGATCTATCGGAAAAATGGCGGCAATTTTGGCAAATCGTTGAAATTGTCCAGCACGCAGGGCTTTGGCCTGAGCAGCGTGCTCGCTGTTGTTGGTGATGGTGGTTTGTGTCATGGTCATTATTGGATGCGGTCGTTATGTTGGTCTGTCTACCTACTACACCCGCACTTGAGCCGAAAAATCCGCGCAAAATCTGCCGGAAAAATGTTTTTGGTGGAAATTCCTGTTTCTCAGAGTCCGTATCCTGGCCGCCGCTGCATGTCGAAGCGTTCCATACATAGCTTCAATTGTTCCCATCTACATATCCCCCACACTGTCTATATCTGCAACTGGAACGAATTTGTCCCAGGGTTTTTCAAAAAAATCTGAAAATACTTATCAAACCAGGTGACCACGCACCCCGTCGTTGGTAATCGCTCATGAAAATACGCATGCCCTCTATATAGTTATTACCCGCCGAACAGGTGAATTTGCGCGCCACGATCAAAAATAGTGACTTTCACCTAACCTGCCGCACCGTGTCGTCCTGCCACATCCACGTGCTGATCGTCACCCAACACATCAGTCGGTGCGGCAACGTCTCACTCAATAGCGTTTCCATTGTGTCGTCTGTCATGATTTCTCCTGAGCCTATTGTGGCGTCCCTATATTACTAGTTGCCGATACCCCGATTTTTCACGAGTGATTTTGGCCAAAAAAATGAAAAAAGTGCAGATTGTTGGCATGCGCTGTCGTGCAGGCTCAAAAATGCCATTGCTGCCTGACAGAACGTCGCAGACATGGGCACACGGCATGGTGCTTCCACGCTTCATCCAGTGCTTCAGCACCCCTTGGATGCTGGCATCAGACATATCAATTCCCCAACCCCGCAAATATGAAACCCACCCACTTATTACATAACCGGCGCAGACCAAAACTGTCCGTGATTTTGATCGAAAAAATGAAAATAGTTAAAAAACCATAAACATCGCCCGCGTTGCAGCGTTTCCATCGATGGTACTGTCCAACATATCCAATCCAGAAATCGACAAAAATAATTCTCTCCCCATTTATTACATACACGGCGTAGATCAAAACTGTCCGCAATTTTGAAGGAAAGTACGAAAATAGTTGGTTACCACTGATAAATACCCTGGCCTTCACCTTTCGGATCGGTTTCCAGTCATTCGGATTGATGGACACCATGCTGTCATTCATTGGATCCCCTCGCTATTGCCGGGCACACTCTCTATATCTGCAACTGAAGCAAAAATGTTGCGCTGCATATCCAAAAATTTTTAAACCGCCTCGACAAGGCGCTCCCGATACCGAATTCAATCAACCACAGTGTGCCCTGCCTGCGGGGACTGCACCACCTTCAAGGGCAAAAACACATGCCCCTCTATTTGTTACCTATGCCATTTCGGATTGCGAAATTTAAAAATTCTCAATTTAAGCCCGTTTTTCCCATCAATTCACAAATTCTTGCCAAAAAAGTCGTTCACTTGGAGCACGTGTGAGCCCCAATCGCCTGCGGAACGGTACTGGGGCCATCGCTTCCCAATCGGAGATATGCCCCATGGGTTCGAGCAGCGGGTTCATCGCGGATTCAAGATGTGTCTGAGCGTGAAAGGTTGTGACATAGGGAAGCGGATGCCTTTGTGCTTACGAATCCCACATCCTGTTGAATCGCCCATGCGTCTGCCCGTAAGATGAGCCAAACCATCCACCATCAGGATCATGCCATGGCCAAACTCAAACATACTGGATACCAATGGGTACGAACTGACAATCGATTATTCACACTGGACGTGTTCATTCTCGACGGGCCGTTGACAGAAGCGTTCGTTCAAGCCAATCCGATCATGTGTCGGACGATTCAGATTCGTGCGGATCAGACGCTTGAGGATTTGCATCACGCGATCTTCGATGCCTTCGACCGTGAGAACGAACACTGGTATGAATTTCAGGTCGGTGGCGATGCGCCGCAGGATCCCAAGGCTAAGCGCTATATGCTGCCCGCAGCCTTGCGTCACGAGAAAACAATGGGGCCGGAGCTTGGACACGATGGGCCGGACAGTCCCGCACCGGCAACGATTGATGCCACCATCGGCTCGCTGGGCTTGCAGGTGGAAGACATCGTCGGCTACTGGTTCGACTTCGGCGATGACTGGTGGCATCAGATCAACGTCGTGGCCATTGAAGACAAAGCTGGCAAAGGCAAGTATCCCCGAATCACCAACCGCATCGGTGCCAGCCCGCCCCAGTATGTGGATTGGGATGAGGAAGATGATCTGGAACTTGATGACGACGAAATGGACGCGGAGGACTACGATCCATCTGCGCATCTGAAAAAACTCAAAGCCCTAGTCCCCGATCACTGCGTTGAACGTTTTGTCGAGTTGGTGCAGTTGACAGATACGTTCTGTGACAAACATCTGAATGCAGGCTATCAGATGCACAGTCGCGAGATGCTGGCTGAACTGTGCCTGCAAGACGTGCCGCTACACAAGGGCAAACCCCAGAGCTGGACAGCTGGCGTTGTCTATGTCATCGGGCAGGCTAATTTCCTGGGCGATCCAAGTTTTGAGCCGTACATAAAGTCCGAGGACTTGGCCAAACAGATGGGCGTCTCCATCGCCACCGTGCATGCCAAGGCCGCCATCATCCGCAAGGTCGTGGAGATATCACCGCTCGAACCGCGTTGGCTGATGAATGGCCACCCCACCATGCAAGTGATGCAGGGACTGGTCGGCCAATTCCTCGCAGCACACCCAGAACTTGGGAATAACGAAGCTTGGGACGAATGAAGTTTGTTGGCGTGATTTTATTGATGGACCACACACAAGATGAAGGACACGCCGTACCCTGCCACCCCAAACACGTTGATCAATCGACGTTGAACTTGAATTCGGTCAGCAACTGATCCATGTCATCGCCAACACCATAACCATATCGGTGCCCTTGTGAACGGATGACTTCCAATCGCTTGATAAAAGCACGCTGGTTCGTAGCATCCAATTGAGCAATGGCCTTGAGTGCCTGGGCAAACATCCGTACCCATGCGTCGTAGTAATGCTCATCATCCAAACCACAACCGCTTAAAAAGCAATCGCACTGCTCGCAGTAAAACACTGTCAATTCAGCCGTGTCTTCCGCACGCCCCAGCGCCTTGCGATAATCAGCAATGGCTTTCTTGGCTTTGCTCACGGCGTAATCCTGATTCCTGAAAATATCCGGGCAAACCCAACGTGAGATCGTTGCTTTATACGGCTCAAGCACATCCTTGCCCAACGCAAATCTCGCACGCAAAAACGCCTGATTGTCCTTGCTAGCGTCATACAAATCCTTAACCAATCCCAGCAAAGCGTTCTGATCCATCTCCCGAAGCTGGCTTTTCAGATCGCTCCATGTTGGCTGCTTCGATGTTGTTCTGCGTTTTCGTGGCATAAGATGGAAGTGCGCACGCAAAATGGTCCCAGTTTGAATAGTTGACGCGCACGCAAAAGAGGCCCACCCAGCAGGCCGACTCGAGAGTATGGGCAATTGTGTCCATCTGATCGAGAGGCCGATAAGGAATGCTGACAGTGGACCATTACGAACTGATTCGACGTAAATATTTGATTGAAGGGATGAGTATCCGGGCGATCAGCCGGGAGCTTCATCATTCTCGCCAGACGATTCGCAAAGCCCTGAAGTTAGTTAATCCGCCGGGTTATCGGCGGCAGCAGCCGGTGAGTTTGCCGGTGATGGCCAAGTACGGGCACATCGTGGAAGCGTGGCTGGAGCAGGATGCCAAGCGTCCGGTCAAGCAGCGGCATACGGCACAACGGATTTATGAACGGCTTCGAGATGAGCATGGGTTTACCGGCGCGGCCAGCACGGTGCGTCGGTAAGTGGCCAAGATGCGGACGCGCCAGCAGGAGGTGTTCATGCCTTTCCGGGGGTGGCGTTCGACCCGGGGCAGGAAGGCCAAGTGGACTGGCACAGCGGTTGGATCGTCGAAAACGGCGAGCAACGCAACCCCCGGAAGTGCAGTTCTTCTGCATGCGGCTGTGTTATTCCAAAGCGTCATTCGTGTGGGCGTATGAGCATGCCGACCTCACGTCGTTCCTCGATGGGCATGTGCGGGCGATGGCCTACTTCGGTGGCGTGCCACGACGATTGGCGTATGACAATCTCAGGAGCGCCGTGCTTCGCGTCGGTAAAGGTAAGGAGCGCGTGCTCAACGAGCAGTTCAAGAAGCTGCGTAATCACTACCTGTTTGAGTCGCGGTTCTGCAATGTGGCGCGTGGCAACGAGAAGGGTAACGTTGAGAACTTAGCTAAGCGCAGTGAGCGGACGTATCTGACGCCCATGCCCGAGGTCACATCGTTGGATGAACTCAACGCGCACCTAGCCAAGTGTTGTCAACGCGATTTACAACTTCCGGGGGCTAAGCCGCAACACGAACAGTTACGCAGCGTACTGCTCGAAGAAGAACGCACTGCGATGTTGGCGTTACCGGAGACTGCGTTTGAAGCCTGTGAGTTGATCGACACGCAGATCGATAAACGTTCGCTGGTGACGGTCAAGACCAACTGTTATTCCGCCCCGGTGCGTTGGGCACACCATCCGGTGCGCATCAAGTTATTCGTGAATCGCGTGGAACTGTGGTGCGAACATCAGTTGGTTGCTCAGCATGTTCGCAATCACGGCAAAGGTCAATATATTCTCGAGCCGACGCATTATCTGAACCTGTTGAAGATCAAGCCCGGCAGCCTGGACAACGCGCGTCCGTTCAAAGGAATGCTCGGTAAAAAGGCTTCCGGGGCAGCTTCCGGAGGTTCCGGGGGCGGGGGTTCCGGGGGTTGGGGACGTGACTTTGATCAGTTGCGCAGCGAGCTGGAATATCGTTACGAAGATCAAGGCACGAAGAAGTTCATCAACGTGTTGTTGCTGTTGGCTGAGCACGATGAACAACAGGTACGCGACGCGGTATCGATCTGCGTGAAGCGTCGAGCCTTCAGTGATGAAGCGGTGGCCGGTGTGTTGAGCAATGAGCCATTGGACACCACGCATCATCGGCTGGATCTGTCGCATCGCCCGGAGTTATGCAACGTCAGCGACGGCATTCGCCCCGCATCCATCTATGATGATCTGTTCAACAGCCAAGAGCCAGTGGAGGTGATCGCATGACCCCCGCCCCCGGAAGTAAAACATCATCAACCAACACCGACAGTACGAAGCAACACACCGAGCACTTGCTCAAGAGTTACCTCAAAACGCTGCGTATGCCCACGATGCATCGTGAGTCTTCAACGGTTGCCCGACAGATCGGCCAACAACATGGCAGCTATGAACTCTACCTTCAGCAGTTGGCTGAACTGGAAGTCGCTCAACGCAAGGCCGGTGCCATTGCCCGTCGTTTGAAGCAAGCCAAATTCCCGGTGACCAAGGAGATCAGCGACTTCGACTTTGCCGCGGTCCCCAAGCTCAACAAGAAGCGATTGATCGATTTGGCTCAGTGCGACTTCGTCCCCCTGCGCAGCAACATCATCTTCAACGGTCCCCCCGGAACAGGTAAGACGCATTTAGCGGTGGCGTTGGGTCGTGAAGCCTGTCGCCGCGGCTATCAGGTCCGCTTCTTCACCGCCTCGGGCCTGGCCAACCTCTATCGTGAAGCGCGTGAAGAACGACAGGTGCTCAAGCTGGAAAAACAAATCCAGAAGCAGGACCTGATCATCGTCGACGAATTGGGCTATATTCCCCTGGACCGTCATGGTGCGGAGCATCTGTTCGGCTTCTTCAGTCAATGCTACGAGCAAGTGAGCCTGATCCTGACGACGAATCTACCGTTCGCCGATTGGCCGCAGATCTTCGCTGACGACCAACGCATGACCGGCGCGTTGCTCGACCGTCTGACCCACCACGTGCACATCATTGGCATTGAAGGCCAGAGCTTCCGTCTCAAGACCAGCCAACAGGACAAGAAAGGAGGCCCACCCACCCAGGAACAAGACAAATAATGTTATCGGACCCCCACCCCATGGGGTGGGGCATGTGGACAACACCTACCAAGGTGTTATTCTTTGATCATCGGTGGTCCTCATTTACTTGCGCATACTGGGACCCATTCTCTTGCGCACTTCCAATTCTTACCTTCATCCAATTCCAGTGCCAAATCCGGTGCCAGAAAAACCACCCAAGTGCCAGAAATGGTGCCAAACGTCAGTCTGGGATAGGTGTTTGCTGTCAAGAATTGACAAAAGAACCGCGCCCCGAGATCGAACCCCAATCGCCCTAACTCTCGCCCCATGCGCAAAATAAACAACGGCTGACAATTGCTGTCAGCCGTTGGCAAAAGCGGGTGAACGGACTCGAACCGTCGACAATCACGTTGGCAACGGGGTGTTGTGGGTTGCAAGTAGCGATATATCAAATATTTAAGTGACGCGCGTCAAGCGGTGCCGGATTCGGTGACATGAGGGCCAATTCGCGTAAAACACAGTGCCAAAAGGCGTTGCAAAAATTGTCCCACGGTGCCGATTCTGCCAGGTTCGGTCCCTTGGCCACGACGTTCGCCCGTGTGGCGTTTGGACGGCTGGGGTGGTCATGGGCACCATTTTAGCAACCAGACACCCGTGGGCAAAATCTCGCAACAAGTCACCCACATTCCCCCACGTCCGTGTTCAACGCAGCCGATTCGGCAGCGATGCCAATCTGCAAGTGATCAAAATAACTGTGCACCATCTTGCGGCTTAAGAACCCGATCAAAATCCGCATATCCACTGAACAAAACGTGAAGATGCGAATGCTGCCGCATGCGCGTTACCTGTTTATTAATGAGAATTAAGGGGAATCAGGTGTTTCAAAGACGAGGTGAACGCGTCAAACCAGCACAACAGCCCGCTGCACCGCTACCCCCCTAACGGTCGAGGAAGCTTGAGGAGATCAAAGTTAGCATCAAATAGACTTAAAACGTTACAGCCATATTCATTAGCTGCCTGCCAGAGCATGTGTGGGTCATTACAGAGCCGGGATAACTTAGTATCGCGTGAAACCGCAACTGTCGCAATGCAAGGAGTATTTTCATTTACCATTTGCCCAACGGCAACTTCACGGATTTTTTTATCGTTAATATGATACTGTCGAAGTAGCCCCCATCTTCGATGATTCAACCTACCGTAGATCACATTAAAGATCAGTCTCTGCAAGATGGTGCTTGCTTGTCTAACGTAGTCTACTGGGCGAGATTGCATCACAAATAAATGAGTACATCCACTTTGAATTGCAGGAACCAAAGGCAATGGATGATGAAATCCACCATCAATAAAACGACGCTCTCCAACCATTACTGCCTTGTTGTAAAACACAGGCAATGCCATTGATGCCTTTAGCTTATCCAATGGATTACCTAGCCCATGCTGTACATCCAAGATTTCAGGAGCTCCAGTATCATGATCAGTTGCCATCACAAAAAAACGTGTGTTTGAGCGAAGCAAATTCTCAACATTAAGACACTTGTGTTTGCAGATAACCTGTTCAAAGAGCCAATCAACATCCAACATTTTCCAAAAACGGGATAAATTAATGAATTCTTTTCCCACACAGTGATCGTAATACACTCTAATGCCCAAATCCGGTTGTCCGGTGAGCATATATGCAGCAGTCATCACGCCAGCTGAAGAAGCATACACCTCATCAAAAATGCTCGCCATACCTAATCTGCTTAAAGCGACGCCGCCGCCGGCAGGTAATACACCGCGCATTGCACCACCTTCGACAACAAGTCCGAGCTTACACCCATCAATAAACGCTCCACCCCGCTGATAACGAGCCAATCTTTCACGCATTAGCTGTAATACATGATCACTCTGATGACCAACGAGAATGCCATTATCCGAATTGTTTTTCAAAGTGGCTCCTGTCGTGGTTCCAAATATATACCTCGATAAATGATCAGTAAGCCAAAACAACTGCCAATTGTCGCGGCAATGGCACCAACAGCCTGCGTTGCAGCATCTCCCAAGGCACTCAAGAAAACCCATTGACTGCTAACCAGAGCATGCTCACCGGGGATTACGATTAACCAGACCATGAAGATAGCCGGTATTTGTGTCAAAATCAGAGGCCACGCATTTGGCAACACAATTCCTGTTAATTCCTGAATCCTATCGCAGACCTCTTGTAGTTTGGACATGGCTTGCTTTTCCTTGACAAGATCATCAAACTCACGTTTGGCTTTGATACGATTGGCAACCAACGCAAACCCTAATCCCAAGGCAGTACCCAGAATCATTTCCGACCATCCCATTCGAGTTGTCCAGAATAGTTCTTTGAAAAAAATCAACGTGCCATGCCGGTTCTCATCATAGGTATCGACCCATCCCATAGTCCTTAAAGTCTCAGATGAATACACACCAAGGATGGATGCCGTCACGATGCAACTTGATATGAATCCTGAGATCAAACCGGCAACGAGTGTGCCCAAAGGACGCAATGTTGAGGCGCGTTGACCGCATCGCCAGAATACCATGCGATAAAGCATCAACCCCGTCGGTATCAGACCTCCCCACAAAACGCCAGCCACAATGCCGTGAAACAGTCCTTTGCCAACACCGGGTGTGTCTTGTGCTAAAGCATAACCAAAGCCGGCGGGCAACGTTTTAAACAGTCCGGCGACTACGGCGGAGAACAAGGCCGCGGGCAGAAAAACCCCGGACAAAACAGGCATACAATCATAAAATCGTTGTCCCCAAGCACGCGTGCGCACAAGCGTCCGAATGGACATCGGCAATTGCCGGTAGCACTTTTCATATTCCGGATCAAGTTTCACATCAGCAATCGCGCGTAAAAGCGATATCGCGCGAATGAATGGCAACTGCTCGGCCCCCTGTGCCTTCTGCACACTATCGATGAGGTCGCCAAAAATTTCCTGGCGTCCGAGTTTCAAAATACTGATTGCCGTACTTCGCCGCACTTTGGGTGACAGATCCTTGCAAATCAGTTCCAAAAGCCTTTCATTGGTCTGGTCATCTGAAATGCTTGCTGAAACTTCGGCGACATGTGATCGCACCGATGCATCGTCGCAGTTCATTGCACAGTCCAGCACGTGTTGCATCACACCGGGATGGTCTGCCTGAACTCGTTGTGACCATGCAACCAAGTCAATTCCCGTTGCCAAACTGATACGTAACACAAACTCGGCTTCATCTTCAAACAAACCAGGTTGTTTCTGAAAAGGCTGGCAAGCCGTGAGTGTATCAGGAAGACTGGGAAACAGGTTGTCAATCCCCTGATGATCTGTGTCTTTATGCTTCTTGAGTTGATTTTCCAACATTTCCGCAGCATAAAGCAGGTTGTCAACACGGTAATCAATCTCCCGGCTGATTGTCTCCGCCAGCAAGTCATGCGACAACTCATACCATCGCTCATTGCCCGCGCTTTCAATGCGTAACAGGTATCGATCCACCAATTGCTTTACGATCCAACTGGGCAATCGGCCGGTTCGAGAGTTGTATTCCTGCACGGGAACGCGTGTTCCATCGCGTGTAACAAATTTCATGCAACCGAATTTAATCAATTCAGGACTAAAGCCCCCATTCGACTCCGTAATACGGCTATTAGCAACCTCCACCACACAATCATTATAAAAAATCTCCAATGCACTCTTGACGAATGTACTGAATTGAGTGCCAGCGACCGATTGTGAAATTTCGTTAAGGTGCTTTAATTCGATACGCTTTGTTCCATGCGGCAAGGACTTCCATAGCTTCCTGCAAACAATCTGCAGGTGGCATAACTCCACGTACTCGCCTGGTGTCTCGACGGTACTGCCATCGGGCTGCACAATACGAATGATCCTTAATTGCCGCAATATTTCTTCGACGACCTCCGGCGCATACTGCACATATCGAGCAGCAGGTTGCTCAATGACCTCAGTTAATGCTTTTCCCTTTAACCGATTGATTTGAATTTGAGCAGGTTTGAATTCGATCGGAACATTTTCAAACAGAATCGTAGAATCCACGTAGTATTCTTGACGCATGGCCAGCACGATACGCAAATCGGGGTCTTTCTGCACGGCCTCTACAATTTGCCGGACCCATTCGGATCGCTGCTTATAACAGTCACGGTGTTGCGTAAAAATCTCTTCAAACTGATCAAAAAGCAATATACGAAGACGCCCTGGATTGCGCTGTGGGATGGCCTGTAAATATTCGTGAATCGACATCTCCAGGCGTGGCACTTCTTCCAAACCGCCGAGGCCAAATATCGATGAAAATGTAAATACATTATGTATCTCACTGAGACGATCCCGGTACTTGTCAGGCAAAGAGCGTCCCACTCGAATACCGGGAAAAACCTGATCGCCATGCTGACGAAAAATCGGAACCAGCCCCGCAGAAAGCAGTGAACTTTTGCCTGCGCCAGACGGCGATGTCAGAAGGACGATTGAATGTTCTTTGAGTTTATTGATGATGTTGTTGATTTCATTGCTTCTGCCATAAAAATAGTCTTCCATGCCATCTGGATAAGGCCGGGGGCCAACATAAACTTCAGCATCCTGGTTTACACCCATTGGTGAATGAACCACTTTGTCGTTCAAGTGGACTGCCTGAAACGATTCAACTTTAGCGGGCCCCAGTAACCGGTTGGTGGCATCAATAACATGCTGCAATGTTTCATCTGTCAATACTTGATCTGCATCAATTCGTTGCGTCGAAGGGAACAATATTCCTTTCCCAGGGGGCATTGAGATCTTTCCGAGAAAAACAGGAATAATTTTAATTTCATTACTGACCGCGTAAGTGATTTCATTGATCACCCAAGGTGATTTCAACGATTCATCTGACACCAGAACAAGAACGATCGTAGCTTGCCTGAGTGCGAGTTCAATCTGCTCTAAAAAATCTCCACCATGTTGGATGAATTTCGGCGCAAGCCAGAATCGGATTCCATTTTCGTGTAACTTACGCCCAAGTTTGAATGCTTCATCTTCCTGCGCAGTGCTATAGCTGATAAAGACATCTTCACCTGGAGAACACTGGATTTCAGCAAAGCACTCCGAACATTGGTGTTGGCCTGGAGATTCAGAAGCAATCTTTGTGATTTGGCCACATGATGTGCAATACACCGGAATCATCATGTCAGGCATCTCCTTTGGAATGCAGAACAAACGCAAAATCCACCGCCATCAAGCATTGTATCTGTATAAATGCTGTGAATTCAGGATAGATCATATTCTGCGGGACGATCCATATGCAACATATACCACTCGGAATTCTCATCGCTGGCTAAGTATCCAAGGTTTAACAACTCGGTCTTCACCCTGTCCATGTCGTTGTTTGCCAAAGCAAAATCAATCACCCGTTTGACGCGTTTGAACCGTTGATAAGCGACCTGGTAACGGTTTCGATGCTCATGGTAGGCTTGATAGTGTGACCACTGACTTACCAGACCTGCCGCAAGCAATAGCATGACAGATACAAAGAGAAGGTACGTCGCGAGGTTGCTTCCGGTATCTTGTAAAATCAGCCCAATCGCCCAGAGGGTTATCATCAACGATCCTGCAAGACAAACTTTGGAAGTGGTATCGGTATCTTTTTCACGTTTGGCGTCTCGAGAGGTCCGATTGTTGTAGTAATGGATCTGACCATTGAGCCAATATTCGCAGACATGATCAATTGTTTGCCGATCAGGCTTAATCTCATGATCAGGCAGGCTTAATTCGTCCAGCACCTCCCAAGACCGAACCACCGACATGACCCAGTTTCTGGCGTCATGCTGAACCAACGCTGCATCAACCAAATCTACAAACTGATTGCTGATCTGGACGATGTACATCCGAATCCGTGCATACTCGGCAAGCGTGCGCAAAAGCAGATATTTTTCATCACTGGGATTACAGATCAATTTAAAGCCAACAATGCTTATTCCCGCCAATGCGGCATACGCCATTAAAAAATATGCATTGGGATTTTGAGGTGGCCCAGTGGTGTATTCAAATAGAACAACAGCCAGGACGACGAGTAAAAAAAACAATTTTGCAAATCTGATTCTTTGATCATGAATGTGTCGCGCCGCAAGATCAACCAATACATATCGGGCTCCCCATCTGGCAGCTTTGAGATTTCCAACACCTTCCAGACGCAGGCCCATACTGTTGCAGGCGATAAAGTCATCGCTGTCAAATCCTGAAGATCGAGCTTCTTTGATGAGTTGCTCGCGATGCTTGTTTAAGAAAGCCATTGCGGTTTGATTGAGACAAACGGTACTCTGGGCATCTTTAAGTACAGGTGCAAGCAGACGTGGTAACTCGGCTTCAAATTCAAATGATTGAGTCATATGACTGGCAACGTTTCTCTCCACATCATCATAAGCGCATGGTTTTAGCATACTCGCCTTCGCCGCCAAATGTTGGGGGATGGGACGGATCCCCTGCTTGGCATTGGAACAACGAATCCAGCACACATATGAACGATACAGCTTATGTTCAATGACTGCCCGTGGCGGATGACACCCGTCATACAATTCCCCACAAAGTGTCGAATGTACGACTTCACCTGTTCCACCCACACTGCCTTTCCTGCCATCCCACAATGCGATCATCCAATGACAGCGTGAAGCGAGTGTCAAACCAAGATCACGAAATGCCAGTGCCTGATTATCCTGGCCGCCTTGAAGTGTTTCCACCCAATCCGCCCTGTCAATCAATTCATGCAAACCTTGAAGAGCAACCGTTCCTGACTCAGAATCTGTGAAAGTCTTGGCATAGTCTGACGGTTCAAATGGAAGTACAACATAGAGTTTATAACCCAAGTTCAAAGCTTCTTCTGCAACCAACTGGTCAGCCCCCTCTGCCAATCCCGAAACCAATATCAAGGGGGAATCCGGCACAGAATTCTTAAATTGCTTCAGTATCGATGCAACCGTCATCCTAATCTTGGGTACTTCATACTCATCAAGATAACGATGACCGGTAACTCCAACGATGACAGGTGTCATGCCTTCGTAGCTGTCTCTTGATTGCTGCATGTTATAAATTCTCGATCAAATTAATCGTCACATCATACATATCTTTTGAGACCTTTCCGCATTGCATTACAGTACTCAAAATTCTGTTTCCACAGGATCTTATCCAACCAAGCAACCTCAATCGACCTAACGATGTTTCCCATACACAAAATATAACCTTAAGTCTGCGATCTGTAACCTCAAAAAATTTCATATACCTGATATTTCCGCAATATATCGCTATAATTTCCCACTCACTGCATTGCTTGTCGATATTTTTGTCTGCAAGTTAAAAAAGCCTGCCGTATTGGCCTGCCCCTCAAATCTAGTCCAAGATTTATGCGAGAATCTCGAGATTCTCGTGAATCTGGACGCTATTTGAAAGGCAGGTCACCATGGCCCGAATTCGACACGCCTCAGAACAGATCATCAGCAAGTTTCGTGTAGCGAAGGTGCTGTTTGGCCCAAACCAGTCAATGGGGTGGCCAGGTAACATTTCAACATACATCAATAGACATCCGCGTGACCACCCCTCGCAACAAATCACAAGCACCATTTACAAACAAACCATGTCCTTCCAGACTTTGAACTTCCCAGCTCACCGTCAACTATAATCACCCCCCTTAAATGTGGAGGGTACCCATGCCTTGGTTCAACAATACTGCCTATCTGATGATGATCGATTCCATGGCGATCATCATCGCTCAGTCCTACCAGTTGGCACGCAGCCGACTGGCATCTGCCAGTTCGCCTGTCATGCGCGCAATGATGCAGCGGGACCAGTTGTTCTCCCAAATTCAATGGCTCAAACGCGAACTGGAGATTCTCCGTCAGCAACGTGCGGACTGCCCAGCCAACAAGCGACCAGAGTTTTCGCCCGAACAACGACTGGCCATTCTTCAACTGATGCGGCAACGTAATTGGAGCGCTGCTGTTACTGCCAAACGCTTTGTTGTGCATCCCAACACAATCCGCAAATGGATCAGGGCGATTGATGGACGGGGGGATTCCAAGTCGCTTCTACCACAAATTTCATGGAACCGCATGGATGATGCAGTTCGTTGGGCGGTACATGAATTGCGGCAATTGTGTCCTGAGCCTGAAATGGGCACGCGAACCATCGCCATGCAAATGGTTCGTTCTGGCATTCAAATCAGTCGAAGATCAGTCCAACGCATCCTGCGAGAGACCAAGCCGAAAAAGTCCAGAAAAACCAAAAAGCGTTGGCCAAAATTGAACCAAGCAAAAGGCGTTGAGCCTTATCATCTGCTGACACCTTCAAACCTCAATCAAACCTGGCACATGGACATCATGACATTCCGAGTGCTTTGGACCACTTACTCGGCAGTCGCCATTCTTGACGGTGCAACCAGAAAACTATTGCGTCTTCGCGCATACCGCAGCAAGGCACTCGACTCTCAACAGATGATTCAATTGGTCAAAGTCACAACCAAGAAACATGGCGTACCGGCCAATCTGATTACGGATCATGGCGTCCAGTTTCGCAACAGATTCAAGGTGGGTTTAAAGACGTTAGGCATAAAGCATGTGCGAGGCCAAGTCCGCACGCCATCCTTCAATGGCAAAGTCGAACGTTTCTTCAAAACACTTCGCCTGTGGCAACGCCCAGCATTGTGGCCAACAACATTGCGTAGCATTCAACAACGCCTTAACCAGTACCAAGCTTGGTACAACACCGAGCGTCCGCACCAAGCACTCAAGGGTCTGACGCCCGAAGAAGCCTGGCATTCAGTCCAGCTCGCTGAACCAATCCCGATCAGGGCTGTTGATTGTCCTTCCCGCACTCCTAATATCCGCGTTCAACGCAGCCGCTTCGGCAGCGATGCCAACCTGCCGGTGATCAAAATCACCGTACACCGTCTTGCTGCGTAAAACCCGATCAGAATCCGCATATCCAATGAACAAAGCAATCAAATGCAAATACTGTCACATGCGCATTACGTGTTTTGTGAACAGGTTTAAGCTGAATCGGGAATGCCTGGGACTCGCAAAACCCGCCGAACCAGCGCGACAATCCGCTGCGCCACTACAATGAGCCACCTCGTAAAAAACCCGGTGGGCCAAGACTCACACCCTCACTATTGCTGGATTTCTCAGTTCTGTTCCGAAATCCATCTTGCGATATTAAGGACTTTAGAAATGATTGCTGATCAGTTTTTGATTCATCTAAATCATTGTCTGCTACCAACTCTTGATTAAAATTAATTTGTGATGCGGCAATTTGAAATGATGCCAAATCTTTTAGTGAGGTCAATTTGTCTACTAGCTTTGTTTTTTCAAATGCTTCTTCTTGCAATTTGTCTGGAAAATTTTCAATGTTTTTGATTTCTTCATAAAGCTCTGGTGCGACTTTTTTGTACTGCAGATTTTTAAAATCTACAACACTAACAACAACAGTACCTAAATACGCCTGTGATTCATCTCGTCTTGTAAACAGCAACATCATAAAAACCGCTGTTGTATACAAAACCAATGCTGGCAACATTAAGAAACAAGCTGGGTGTTTATTGTTAGGCTGCATCTAAATTTTCAATCCAAACACACAATATCAAACATTTACTCAATAAAAATTGGCAAAAATATCAAAGCTATTCAAGAAAAATCCTTTCAGCCCCATTTACTACATTCCTATTTGACACAACATTCAAAAACTCACGATCATAAGTAGGATTCATTTGCTCCATTCACGTATGGCCTGACCTGCAATATTATCTGCCATGGCGAAAGGATCGTCGCTTTTTCCTTGATTTTTGTTCATATTTTCAAGAAATTTGTTTTTTCTAAAAGAAGCAAGGTAATGGCTGAAGTAATCTAGGGTTTTAATATTTTTTCCGAACTTATACAATGCCAAATGCATCATTCCGAGCAATGTGGGATCAGTCGCAGTACCTTTATTTTCTGTAATATCAGAAGCTACAAAACGGCACAAAGATATCACACCACCCACCAACTCTGTATCTCCATTTTCTTGTACATTTTTTCCGAGTTCATACAACGTTGCAATCGCATAATACAACCGCATCCTATCGTTTCTTTTTTCCTCCATCCATTGAAGTACTAGTGGAATAAACCTTAAATCTTTTTTTTTAATACCATATTGGATTAATACTGTTTTCCCAAAATCTCCTCCGCCATGTTGTATTTCCTCAAACTCCTTATCAGTAGGCGCAAACAACTTATTCGTAGCCATAAGCATCGCAAGATCAGCCATCCCTCCATATGGAAAACCTCTAGAGTTAGCAAAGCCATATGTAATTGACGAATTGTTTAATAATTTATATAAATCAGGACGAACCATTTCACCAAGTTCGGAAATTTTTTCAACACCAACACGAGTGCTTAATCTCACCGGCGGGTCAGGCATAACACCAAACAATGCAGTTTCAATTTTTTTATCTTTACTAGCATCCTGCCACTTAATTGCATACCAAACTCTGGATGCATCATCTCGTATCGATGAAATAACCTTTGCGTCTTGACTTAAAGGGAAATTATTGTACACACTCACATCAAGCAATTCTTCAATGGCTCCCAATGATTCATCACTTTTATATTTTATCAACTCATTAAGGCATTTTTGATAAAAGACAATCTGTTCTTGCGGCGACTCAGATAACCTTGATAAGAATTTTAATTGTATATGATATATCGACTCAGGATGTTTAGACAATTGCGAAATCGTACTCATATCATTCAATAAATCGGTTGTTTTTTTCCCTTCAACAATAATAGAATCTTGGCCGTAAACACTCGAAAATATTGAGGTTAACACAAAACAAAAATACAACACAACTCTATTTAAAAGCATTTAGAATCCCTCCACTAATTATTCCAGTTTATGCTACCTTTAGACCAATCATTTGCAATAGTTGGTGCTTCTGGCTTTACACCATAATACGTTACCGTAGCATTCTCACCCTCACTATCAGTTATACTTCCAAAGGTATATGCTCCTCCCAAAACACAATAAAACTCCTCATCTCTTTCTGCTCCGCTTGTTCCACTTAATTTAAAATTGTTTCCAAAACTATCTTTGTTGAGTATGTTCATACCGGGCACTGCCGCTTCATATGTATCTGGAATCCCATCACCATCAGAATCTGTTTGAGAGCCCCATGAATCTGCCATTTTATGCGTAGACTCATGTGCATGTGTCAAATTTACTGTTTCGGGACCATTCGTAGTATTGATTGAAAACCTCACCCAATCAGATGACGCTCCACTACCTTCAGGAAAAGAATAACTAAATCCTGTACTATTAGCAGCCTTGTCGGAAATGTAAATTTTTCCCGAAGCATATTTACCGTATGCTGTTGTAGTATTCCAGTAAGCTGCATACTGAGAATCGGATAAATCTCGACTAAAACTGCATACAGCAGGATTACCCTCTTTAGACCAATAATAATACCAATTTGGTGTTGATCCGTTACCTGGATCTGGATGTGTTTTCCTGCTCATATCATAAAACAATCGTACATTTCTTGAAATTGGCTCTACTCCAAATCCAGACAAAGCCAATTCTAATTTTTTCACACCTAAACCTTTATTAGACGCAGGAAGAACTTGCAATTGTATATATTTAGTACTACTTGGCAGTCCGACGCCATATGCTCTTACAGCATCTAGTGGATAATATGGTATCCAGTTGCTTCCCGTCACCCCATCAACTTGTTCAAGTGACCATACAAAGCTTTTATTCAGTGTTGTTATTATTTTTGCTGTGTTTGGTTGAATTTCCGAAAAAAACTTAACTTTTGCTGCAGACAAAAACAAAAACCGATCTTGTCCAACTTCGTCAATTCCGTTTTTATTTAATCCATACAATTGAATATTATAATCCAAGCAAACAACTTTGATAAATTTATTAGATTTATCTCCACAACTTACACTAAGTACATATTCATTAGGCTGTTGTATTTTTATTGTTTTTGATTCACCTGGCGTTACTGGATTTTCGGCTGGAACAAGTGTAACACCGGATGGTATACTCCAAACTGGCTGATTATCCGGCCACGAAGCATCTTCAGGCTCTTTTTGAGCTGATACAACAGCAGTGCCATTTTTCAAAACAAACTGCATCCCGATATTTGTATCATCAGCAGATGTTGAATCACTAACAATTGTTTCTCTAGTACCACTTGCTGCCGAAACTGTTTTAACACCCACTACAGTGATACTAGACGACGCTGTTTTATCTTTATCAAATTTCAATCTCCCCTGAAGCAAATATTTACCAGGATTATCCATTTTGAATGGGTACCCAGATGCATGCCCTGTATCCCAATTTTCTGGATAACTTACCCCTTCACTATCTTCTTTATATCTCCAATCACTACCTTGAACTTCACCATCCACCATACCACTAACTGTCTCTTGCTGAGCAGTTGCGAGTACCAGTGGCGTTGGCTCAACCGAGTAACTCAAGTCTGGTATTACAGATACCTCCCATGCAACTGCACCACCCCCACCGGAACCTGAACCATTGTCAGGCAAGGTACTACCACTTAATATACAAGTAAACGTAAGTCCCAATCCTGTCCATCTTCCCTCTGCATACCCCTCATCATCGGGTTCTGATGTCACTTGCGAATTTCCACTTCCACTAGCCGAGGTAGTTTCCTTTACAAAATGCCATCCTGACATAGGCGTAGCAGATACAGAATTAGTGCTATCTTCTTTCGAATAATCAGCACTTGCACCACCTACATTCTTCTGTGTTTTTTTCTTGTACGAATCACCAGCATAACAGAGCTGTGTAACCAACATCATGCACATCAAACATAACAGTAGTCTCAACACTTTCATTTCCCCGAATTTAGTCATCGCTTACCACCTTTTCCTTATTTCTTGAGGATTTCCAAGGAGAACCCGTTTCAGTTAACCGCCTAAAGTCACCAACTAAAATTTTGTAGAAAACTTCATCTTTTTCATTGCTCTTGTAATACTTATCAAACTCACTTTTGGCTTCTTCGTACTTTTTTAAGTAAAACAAGCTTTGTATCAAACCAAAAATTGCATTTGCCTTTTGCTCAGGTCTTAATGTTTTCTCGTATTTATTGACATACAAAAGCTTTCTGTACATCTGGATTGATTCTGCTTTCCCATATTGTGTGCCAAGTAATGAACCAGCATAATTGAGCATATTGTTTGCATACATTGCTACGCCACACGCATTTTCATCCTGATCCAAGACCCATTTGTAACGTTTTTCCGCACTTTTTTTACTTTCAATACCACCCCCTGTCAGTACGCCGGTGTCAATTGCTAAACCTATTGCAGTTGTTGCTACAGCTTTTTCTGCTGGTGAATCTGAATTAGCCAGGATGTCCTGATAAATTTCAATAGCTTCTTCAAAGCGTTCTAAAAAGTACAGATACTCGGCATACAAAATTTTGAGCCGCATTCTTGGATTTTGTATTTTCTTCTTCTCATCTTGAGAAAAGGTTATAAATTTTTGATCGCATGCACCTAAAAGACGCGTTCGTACATTGGGTAGGTGCGAAGGCATAGCCTGCATACCTTCATCCAAAGAAAGTATTTTTGACCAATGCTCTTTGGCTTCGTCATATTTTTCATCATTAAATAGAAGGAAGCCTATGGCAAGATGACAAGCCTTCTCCTGCTCGTTTCGGTACCACGGGGGTGAAGATGATGTATTGTACAATTTCAGAGGAGCCTGATCATGCCTTACAACACGATACCATTGATTGTAGGTTGTCAGCTTTCCCTTGGGCTGAGCATATGATTGCAAATCGCCGCTAATAGGCGCATACAGACTCAGTGCATTGGCGTTTTCTCTAGCTTTGACAAAGTATGCCAAAGCACGCTGATAATATTCCATAGCATGCTTTGCATCCCAAAGTTTTTCCATTGCAACCTTACCAACCAAAAGCAAAGCTTCACCCCGATATAAACCATCCGGGTCTTCTGCAACAAATCGTTGCATCCACTGAATCATGTTCTGAATGCGTTTTACCTCATTGGGCTCAGATTGATCTTGTAGCAGGTATACTCCATAGGAATAACCAGCCGCTGCCGAAAAAACACTTTGCGGAAACTCTTGTATTATCTGCTTTGCAATCTCAGATGCTTTGGAATAATGCTTCATATCCGCGTACAAACGCATCATGACATACAAACCATATTCCTTGCCAAATTGCAATGTTGCCCGTTGCGATTGGACTTCCGCTTCTACAAGCCCCACACGGTATCGCAGTTCTGCCCAAACTGATGATACGTCTAAATTTGATGATCCTTGCCCAATAGAAGCTCCAGATTTTCTTTGTTCGGAAAGATGCTTGTTGCTCGCTTCCTTGACCTTTCGGCAATAGGCCTCAGCACGATCAGCTTCTTGCATCCCGACCAAAATTTCAGCGTATTTGGTACAAGATAGCGCTCTGTCGTAATCACGTGGTAGGGTTTCCGCCCAATTCAGCAGGGGCAACGCTTCAGTTATTTTTTTCTGGATTACCAAGACATGTGCAGATTCAAGCAAACATCGCAGATATTGAACTGCAACAGCTGGATGCATATCGGAATAACCTGCTGTTTGCTGAAAGTCCTTGGTTAGCGATTCAGCTTTATCCAATGCACCGTGCTGACGACAGTATGCTGCCAGTGTCGAACTCGCAGCATAAGACACTGCCTTGTTGTCAGATCTGATCAAATAATTGAGTGTCGCTACCCCATCTTTGATGGTGGACTCGTTCCGTAGGAGTTTTGAAGCCACACCAACATCACCAAGTGTGTTTTCTGTAGCTGGGGCTGCGAAAACTAGAGTTGAAACTGATAGAAGAACAATTGCTGGCAAAACACAAAGCACCAAGCAATATATTGATCTCAACATCAATTCACCAGAACGTTGGAACGCCCCCTTAGCCACCATATACCCCAGTCTATGTGATAACATCATCACCAATAAACAAGCACTTAGGAATGCAATTGCATATCATCAACAAAGATATGAAATTGCCGTATCCGTAATAATTTCAACAGCACCGTAATAAACATCTCAGCGGTTTTTCACATCTATCTAATTACAGCCAATCGGCTTAGGGACGGAAGCAACCATTGCGGTTTCACCTAAGCAGACTTCAATAATTCATGATAACAGCGTGCCGACGAAATGGAAGATGAAATATGGGCCAAACATGGCCATTTGAATAAATACCCTACTGAGAAACACATCTCAACCCACGCAACCCGCTCAAGTCAAGTTGAATCTGCAAGTTACCTTAATATTCATGTCAACTCCAGCCCACTTATGTTTTTATGGAACGCCCGCTACTGTTGTTCAGCACAACCTGTTGAACAGCAGCACATAAAAAAGGCCCGGCCTTTCCGAAGAAAAGTGCCGAGCCATTCCGGGGGCTGTGTTATGGCTTTCAATGTATCCGTCCCACCCGGCCATGTAAAGCCCAACACCCTCATCCTTTGAAAGCAAAATCCGGCAACGCATTGACCGCCCCATTGACATCGAGCAAGGCAGGATCGGTGTAGAAGTTGGTGGTTAACTCGATCCGACTGTGCCGCATGGCGGCCTGGGCGACTCGGGGATGGACACCTGCAACAGCCAAGTGGGTGCCGAAAGTGGTGCGCAGGGCATGGATGTCGACGACTCGGCCACGCGCGTCGGTTTTGGAGATTCCCGCGGCCTGGCAGTCAGCGTCGAATACACGAATGCCAGGTGGGTTGTCGAAGAGCAGTGCCTTGTAGCCTTGTTTGCTGCGATGTTCGAGGTGCTGCCTGATCTTCTCAACGACATCCGCTCGCAATGGCAACCGACTTTCCTTACCGCTCTTGGACTGGCTAGCAAAGAGTTCAAAATACGGTGCGGGTTGAGCATCCAGGAACAACTGCCCAAGCGTCAGGCTGCGCAGTTCCTTGTGGCGTAGGCCAGTCGAGACGGCCATCAGGTAGAACAACGCGCGTTCCCGGCCCAAGCGTTCGAGCTTCTTGAGATGGGGTTGCTTGAGTTTAGCAATGCCACGTTCGTAACAAATGTCCAGACTCAACTGCGTGATGGTTTCGTAATGCCAGGTTTGACGGCCTTTGCGTTTGGATTTGGGAATCTCCACTTTGCCTCTGCCCCACTCAGCAATGGGACGCAGCGATGCAGCGTGGAGCAGGTTACCGACTTCCTCAATCGTCAGTGCTCTGCGGATGTGGCGGCGGTCACTGGCGCGATCTGCTTTCTGCACCATGGTCAGTGGATTGGCGACGATGCGTTGTTCGCGCACGAGCCAGTTACAGAACGCATGCATTGAGATCACGTATTCGTTGCGCGTGGCAGCGGCCATGTCTTTGTCTTCAGCTTTGCTGAGCCAACGATTCATGGCATCGCTGGTGATGTCAGCGAGTTTCTTGATCTTCAAATCTTGCACCAAACGGTTGAGTCGGCACTTCACATTCTTGCGGTAGTTCTCCGAGACTTTGCGACCACGCACCCGCTTGATCTTCAGATGCTCCAGATACTTCTCGATGTGATCGGTGATGGTAGCCTTGCTATGTTCGGCGACTTCGATCTCTTTGGGAGTGATGAAGCCAGCACGAATCTTTTCCTGTTCGGCCAGGACGTCAGAGAGTACACGCTGGGCAGCCTGCTCATCGCGGCAACCGGTGGAGATGCGTCTGTCGTTGCCAGCATGATCGGTATACCTGGCATACCAGACTTCTGAAACATACATCATGCGTTTGCCGTCTTCGGCCAAAGGTGCTGTTTTGAGCTTGCCGTGTTTCGTGCGCCATTGGACGACGGGTTTGTTACGTCGAGTAACGATCTCCGCGCCGTCGGGCATGGGGATCGGGTAGGTTTTCTTGTACAGGTTGGCCATGGGTTTTTACGCAAGCCTTTCATGTTGGTGTCGTGTTGTGTGACACCATTCAGGCTCATGTTCGCTCGGATTGCAAGGCCCAATCTGGCATCGTCGGCAAAATATTCTCACATGCCGTCAACATTCAAAAACACCTGAAAAATAAGTCTCAAATGCTCGAATGATGCCTTGATTCGTGTCTGAATTCATGGCACATGTGTGTCTGTCACGCGAACGATGAAGGACACCACACATGAACGCCAAAACCACCAAACGCACGCAGGCATACAAGGACGCAACAATCAACGAGATCGCCAAAAGCATCCTTGGCATCGACACCTTGCAGACACGCAAAAGTGATTCATTGGATTTTCACGACCTTGCCGTCTGGAACCTCAAGGAGGCGTTGGAAGCTGCCTTTGAGGCCGGGCGCAAGGCCAACCAGTAACACCTCGCATAGGAGAAACACATACATGCGAATCACACGGATTGATTTTGAAGGACGCGAAGGCATCTTTGCCATCGCAAAACGCCAGCGCGATGCCAAGCAGATTGAGGTGGAGATTCTTCAACCCACCATGCAGGCCAGCCACTGGGTGGATGCGGGCGACGAAGACGAACTCTTTGCCATGGCGGTATTCCTGCAGGAACTGCTCGATGGTTACCAAGGCACGATGCAGGAGGCTGCCTGTTATTACAACCCACTGCTTTGTATGAGCGACATCGGAATCTGAGGAACCACCATGACCACCAAACACAAAAAACCAACCGCGTCCGACGCCTACGCCCAGCACTGCAAAGACATCACCAGTCTGATGCTCTGGCTTGAACTCGAACTGGAAAAGCATCGCATCAATGCCAAAGGCAAACCTGAGAACTGGGGCGCAACAGGAGACCTTGAACTCACTCGAAAACAAATGATCGACACGCTCGCCTCGCTCTCCCATAGCGAACCACAAGAAATCCAAGACCTGCTCAGCAACGCGTTGTCACTTTTCGCGTACAGGACGATTACCTGGAGATGCTTGTCACCTTCAAGCAACAACCCGAGCGCAACTACACGCATCGCTGCACGCGCGACGTGTTCCGCGAGGTGGCCTACGCCATCGAAGACCACGCCGCTGGCGGGACCACGCTTGAGCAAATCGTCGATGCCATCGACGCCCCGTACACACAGGTCAACGTCGCACTGGCTTTCATGAAGGAGCGCGGATGCGTCGAGATTCGACACCGTCGCACCTTCCCGGCATCTGACATTGTGTATGAAGATGCCATGATCGAATTCATGCATCTGGCAGATCACTGATCGCAGATCGCATGCAACCAACTTTTCCTTCACCCCGGCATTCGTCGGGGTTTTATCAGTCAGCCACTCTCGTTGGTTGACTCGTCGTCCCCCTCTCTCATGCCATCACCGCTTTGGCCTTCTGCGGAAATTCCGCAGATGATTCGTCTGCATCTTGTAAGCGCCTACAAGATGCGCAGCCATTGGCATACTGGGGAAATTCTCCAGTATGAAAAATCTGCCCTTCCCCGTCACTTATACATTTTAAGTGAGAACAGAGTCTTGGTTTTTATGCCCCTAGCGATTCGGCCACTATAGCCCTTGATGAATATAGACGATTGGCTATAATACCAATATGTGGCAGATTGAATTCACGGACGAGTTTGAGCATTGGTGGAATGAACTCACCGAAGTTGAGCAGGATACCTTGGCGGCCAGTGTGCAGGTGCTTGAACAGCTGGAACCGGGCTTGACGCGACCGCATTCTGACACGGTGAAAGGTTCGAAGCATGTCAACATGAAGGAACTGCGAACCCAATGTCAGGGACGACCACTCCGAACGTTTTATGCATTCGATCCCAGGCGATCAGCTATTTTGTTGATCGGCGGTGACAAGACGGGCAATGATCGTTTTTACGATGAGATGATTCCCGTAGCTGATCGTCTGTATGACGAGCATCTTCAGCAACTGGCTGAGGAAGGACAGATATGATGGCACGCAACTTTAACGAACTTCGCAACAAGATGTCACCTGAACGTCGCGCTCGGGTTAACAACATGACGCGCGAGATGATGGTGGAGATGCTGTTGGCCGAAATCCGCCAGGAAGCCGGCTTGACGCAAAACGATCTGGCCGACGTGCTGGGCATCAAGCAGCCGACGCTGTCCAAGCTTGAATCTCAGGACGATATGCAGATCAGCACATTGCGCCGGATTATTCAAGCGCTAGGCGGTGAACTGGAACTGGTGGCCAAGATGCCGCGCGGCACGATTCGTCTGGGGCAATTCAAGGACGATCTGAAAACTGCGTAATCAACCCCTTCAAGGACAAGGGAAAACTGTCTGCTTGGCCGAATCGGCTCAGGCAAAATGGGCGGGCTCACTAATAAAATGTGTGTTTTAGTGACGATGGCTCAGTGGCACGCGGCACGCCAACTCGTTGGCGCAGTGATGGCGTGGCCCAGGAACATTCGGCAGGATTCTGCCGGAAGTGGTGATGGCCATACTGAGGAAATTCCGAAGTATGGACACACATGGGCGGGCCATGTGGATCAAACCTCAGCCTCAACGTTCACACCAGCAACTCTGGTGTACGGATTCGATGGCCCTCATTATTAAAATGCAATTGTGACGATGACGTGGCCATAGCCTGCCGACAGTGCATCTGCGCCAGTGGCACAGATAAGCTTGGCAATCGTGCCCCCTGAGATTGCGTCAAGGTTCAGGTGATCGGCCTTACGACCTCCGCGACATGCCATACTGCGTCTAAGACGCAGTATGAAAAAGCGGCCAAACCTTCACGCTCAATTGGCCATCTGCGTTTTAGACGCAGATAAACCCAGTCACATGCCTCACTGTCGCAAAGCAACCGTGGCGACGTATGCCGGGGATTGGTTGAGGCCATTTGGTGCTCGCGTGTGGGCATACTGCGCACTATGCGCAGTATGGGTGGCCACGGGCTTGTGCCTTGACGTTTTCATACGGCCTTGTGTTGGCTTCTGTGACGTTCAGAGCAATCCGCTGGGCATATCGCCGCTGTCATCTCCTGTCACTCGCTGACAAAATGCGGGCATGCTTACGACACTCCCATATCGTTATAAACCCTTGTCAAATAACAATCCTGTATTTTGCGGCGCGTTTTTCGGAAACTCTGTCTAACTATGCGTGTTGTTCCCGTGCCATCGGAAAGTTTTACGCCCGGAAGTACCTAAATAATAATGACTTAAAATTTTAACAAATTTTCATTTTTGTATCTTTTTCCGTCATGGCCTATTCCAGCATTTCTCTGGCCCACAATCGCCACCGGATCGCCTGTGAGGCCGCACCGATTTCAGAGCGGCGTTTGGACGTCCGAGTGTGCAGAACACCACACAGGACAACGTGTGACGACGCGAACAAACCATGACAAACAAGGCCTTGCCCTTCGGCCTGACTGACTCAAGCAACGAAAAAGCCAAGACCGCCCTGCCAGGGATGAGAGTGCGTTGGCAGGAACGGCCTTGGCTCAGTTCAAAATGCTACGTGGCGATGAGTTCAGTCAACGGGGCGGACATGATACACCAATTTGCTGCGATTCAGTTAGTTAATGGTGCCACGCATCGGCCTTCGCAACGGGCCGTGCATGTGCTTGCCGCACCAGTCGGTGGCGATCACCATGGGCCAGCATGCTTCCCGGAGCAACTTGTCATCATCGCCCACGGAACCCGGTGTCGGCGCGTTGCAGCGACAGCTACCTTGGATCGGGTCGGTCACCTGATTACGTTTCGGATTGCCATGGCGATCCCGACGAATGGGCACGAAGTACTGACAATCAAAACAACACGGTACAGTCATTCAAAATCTCCTTTACATAGGTTGGGCGACGGCCTACCTCAGGCCGCCATCAGGGGTGTGTGATCAGGCAAATAAGTCCATTGCCAAGTGGCTTGAAAGAAGTTGAAGGAAGTGAAAAAGATATGTATATAAATAACTAATATATATATACATACATTACTACTACCCCTTCTTTCTTTTTTCATGGACTGTTTTTCTCCTCAATATTTCTCCTTGGGTCAATAACAGGGGTTGAAAAAAGAATTAAGGGTCGACATATTTTTAAACTCACCTTTTATATAGTGTTAAATAGAAAACCTTTTTTCATACACAGACCTTTCTTCAAGGCACCTGGCATTAAATGGCTTCATACTCCGTGCGGGAACGGCCACGCGTATCCACCTGTTTGGTTCGGATCAAGCCGGCCAGAGTCAGGTTGTCCAGAATTTCCGTGCGATCCTTGGGCGTTAAGAACTGCGTGCGACGACACAACTCACCCTTGGAGATCGATCCTGTATCACAGATCACACGCAGTACCTTTTTCTGCTTGGCATCGAACACCCCCTCAGCAATCCACTGACTGGCCATGAAGATGGTGCGACGCGTGGTGTACTCGGAAACACCACAGGCCCATCGCGCTGCATCGGCATCGATGACGGGTTCCTCCTTGCACCGGCTGCATGCATAGATCAATGCCAGGCGACAGGCTTTCTCCTCGGTGCGGCCCCAGATCGGTGCGTAGTTTTCATCTTGGGACATCTGTGCATCGGAGCGTTCGGCCAAGTCGTCAAAAATGGCATTGGCCTTATCGGTGTTTTCAATGACACGCGGGTTGGGATAGACGGATTCGATGTTGCCGCCGGTGGGTGAATACTGCTTCCACCAGCGCGCGGTTTCAATCAGGTGCTCCGGCGGATCGAACATTTTCCGACGTCTGCGCGGCGGGCGGGTCAAGGCATCAAAGAAAAGCAGGCGGCCAACAAAACCATCTTCAATGCCCTCCTTGGTCAGGCTGTCATACATCGCCCCTGGCGTGCTGGTGCCATAGATACACGCACATGGCTGCACGATGCTCTTGTTGCGTTTGGCATCGGCATAACCCTTGCCCCGATACGTGCGATTGGCATTGCTGTAAAGCCGCATGAACGTGGTGATGGCACCGTAGAGATTGGGCGCATGACGTGGATCACCCATCGTTCGCAGGAAGCGTCCAAACTCGTCGAACTGGAACAAGATGGCTGGACGTTCGTCCAACGCCGTCAACACCGCTGCATCGCTGGTGACTTCCTCATTGCCCAGTAGATCAGCATCAGCCCGATCAAGAATACTGTCGTTGACTTCACGCGGCTTCTCCTTGCCGGCACTGGAGAGCCCCACACCGACAACGTAGAGGTTGGTGCGATTGCCACGTTCATCGCGCACCTTGCGTGCGGCCAGCACGGCCTGAAGCATGATCGCCCCAGCCAATGCCAGGACAGGTTGATAGCGATGAGCAACCTTCAGGGTGTAATCCACCACATCGCCGACAAACCCAGGCACAATGAGTAAATCCTCAGGAAATGGCCCCGGATCAATGATCTTCTGGCGAGTGGAGAGATCGTCCATATCGTCATCCGCTTCATGGCGACCCTGCCCCAAAATACCTGAGATATCAACATCCCCCATGTGATCCTCCAATGGATTGATTGCAATGTCGCTTCCATAGCCCTGCGCACTCAGCGCCCGCGCCGCTGCGGAAAAATCACCGCCTTGTTCTAACATCGTGTAGACACCAAACGGCGAATAGGGTTTGAGCGGTTCGAAGGGATGGGCGTTGGTGGAGAAGACATAGAACACGCCGTGCTTGAGCGTCGCAGAATAATCCTTGTCCTTGCCGGGTCGACGCCAACGTTCGTTCTCTCCGGGTTTGTCCAATACCCAACCGTGTTTGCGCAGGATCTCCCGGGGATCGCCACGCCGATTAAAATCGTCGCCGGGCCTGTCGGTGCGCAGTGGGACATGCTTACTACTTGGGGATTTTTCGTAGACGGGTTCATTGACGATCTGCTCCACTTCATCAACCGGCTCGGGCCAATGTTCATTGAGTTGCCAGGCCGCGCGCAGCAAAGTCTCCCGCTCGGCCTCCGTCAGAATGGGCAGGTTGATGATATCGCCTTGCTGCAAGACATAACCGTCCGTCGGGGCGCATAACACCAGGCCGCCTTCGCCGCGGGTTTCGATCAGGGTTTGGACTTTGCCATCCATTTTGCTTTGAGCGAGTTTGAGATTGCCACACACTTCATCCTCACACTGGTAAAGCACATGACTGCCGCCGGAAGGTGTGGATTCGATCACCAGTTTTTCGCGCAGTTCATCGGGGATGGATGACAACCATGCTGCCTGTAATTCACCGTCGTCATCAAAATCAATGACTTCCAGGTTGCCGGATACTTTGCCGCAGATGATGCAGATTCCGTCATGCCAATCCCCAATAGCAAACTCTGTCGGCATGGGTAATCGCTGCTGATACTGTTTCCACTTGCCGACAGCGGGCCGTTTTTCATCACGTATTGCAGGCAAAGCACACAAACCTGCATTCCAATAGTCTTGAGCGACTTCCGTTAAGGGTTCTTCAATCAGTTGCACGTGTTCTCCTGTTGTTGTTGTTGAATCGCTGAATGAGTCGAATACTTGAAAATGGAATTACGCCTGTTGCTTGGCGACATAGCACACATCTCCCAAGTCTTTAAACGCGTGAGCAAAGCCATCGATGTTGTTGCCGACGTACAACACTGCTTGTCCTTGCAACGGTGCGGAAGTTTTGTCCGGATGCCAGAAACGCACGCGCCCCGTTGGAAAACACACAGCCGATGCAACAGACATTAATGCATGGAACCAGCGCGTCTCCGTTGCGTTGTTCACCAGGACGACCGCCTGCGTGACGTTGCCGGACTGATATTGCTCAACCAGCTTTTCGCAGAACTGCTGGATCAGTGGTTGAGCGTATGGCGGGTTCATGAAGACGCGACCATGCCAGCCATGTTGCAAACCGTCATCGTCAGCAGTAAAGATGCGCGTCGCACCGACAATCCGATTTGCAGCCGGACTGGACGCTGGATCAAGGTCGATCCCGCCCATGGTGTCCGTTGCCCGCTCGATGTATTGCGCCGGGGTATACCATTCATTGTCACCAGAATTGCTGGCCACATGAGGTTGTTTGAGCTTGGTGTACTCGGCATGAATCGTTGTTTCACCACGACGAAGCTGTTCCTTGGTCGCAGCATCGGCATGTTGCAAAATGTAATCAGCCTTTGAAATGGTATCCCTCGAAACATCCGCCCTGCTTGCCAGGCGATCTCGCGTCTGACTTCCGGCAGAATTCTGCTGGATGTCGGGAAGAAGATCGTTGCGCGTTCCCTGATGTTCTTTGGCCTGAGCAGCCCAAACAGGCTTGAGCTTCAGAGCCAACTCAATCCGCTGAAACGGCTTGAGATTCCGGCGACCAAATTGGTGTTCAATAATCCACTGCTTGGCTTGATTACGATCAGCAAAACTGATGCTGCGCAATTCGTAATCGATGCCATACCGATCACAGATGGCCTTGCGATTGTGCCCATCCAACAGAACCCGTTGCTCAGACCACATGATCAGCGGATCGATACAGCCGTCGCGTAACAAATTCTCTTCCAGGCCGGATAGTTCCTCCTCCGTGAGCGGTGGAATCAGGCTCTGGAATTCCTCGTCAATGATGACACCCAACGATGCATCAAGGACATCCGAACGGTTTTCAAGGCAAGATGTTGTCATAGAACAACCTTTCAAAAAAATGAAATGGAACAACAGAGCAATCGGGGCGGGGTAAGAGGACACCTGCGTCAATCTGCAATTGCCGCAGGCAGGGGGAACAGTTCAGACGTTGCCGTTACGAGGCGGTTGGGGTTCTCACCCTTGAGCCAGGCGGACAACAGGTATTCGACCTTGCCGCAACGTTGAGCACGCAGGCTGCGCGAACTGCCACGATTGGCCATCAGGTATTGGCGCAGCTGGATGATGGCACTTTCATTGGCCGAGGACACCAGACCGCTGCCGAGCTTGCGGCAAAAATCCCTGAGCATCGTGTGATCCACCGAGTACGTGGCCCGCGCCATGACTGCCCGGACATCCGCCGTGCTCAAGCCCCGCGCATAAGCAACCGTCGGCAGATGCTCCATGGCAAACGCGATGGCATCGTGGTGCAACAGCAGCAGGTCAGAGGTTGCTGAGGCAGACAATGACAAGCCGCCGAGCATGTTGCGCAGAATGGCCAAGTGTTGCGGGCGCACCGCCCCGTTCTGCCCGGCAAGATTGAGAATGTCTGCCATCGAGCGGGGCTTGCCACAATCGATGGCCATCTTGGATTGCGGGCAGACGTTGTGCCAGACGAACATGTCCACGGGCACATCGGCCATGCAGACGGCCCACAGCCGGTGTTGGCCGTCGAGCAGAATGCCGTTGGAATCAAAGGCAATGCCCACGTGCGTCAGCTGCCATTGCCCCTTGGTCATGTCGCAAGCCAGACGTTGGACATGCTTCTGGGATACCGCGCGGTTGGTGGTGTTGGCGGTTTCAAGCCAGTGTTTGGCCATCTCCGGCGTGATCCGGATACGCGCAACCGTCGGGACGTTGGGGGTGGATGTGGATGGGGAAGTAGCGATCATGCAGCACCTTCTTTCTGTTCCTGTGCATGGAGATAGTGACTCAACGATTCGAGTAATTGATGGGCATAACGCATGCCCATGGCCGACACGATGGCCCGGGCACCGTAGGCTGGATCGTGCGGCAAATTGAAGTTGGTTTGTGCCAGCGCCGGGCGTGGCTGACGGATGGGATTCAGTGAATGGGAACGACGAGCACGCGGTTTGCCGCGGGACTTCTGCTTGTGCGTTTTGCCGCCGCGCTTGTACTTGACCACCTGAGGTTGGGAATCTGTCTGCGGCTTAGCCGCAGATAAACTGTCACGGAGGCGGCGGATCAGTTTTTCATCGACACCGCACTGCCTGGCAATTTCACGATTTGACCACTGCGACCACTCCGTGTCTTCAAGCATGATCAACACGGCCTTGCGCTTGTCGGCATTGCTCCGACGCAAACCATGAGCGGCATTGGCACCCACCGCATGCAGAATCGCATCACGCTGTGTCCCTTGGTGAATGTCAGCCAAGACGACATCGCAACCGGTCTTCTCCTGAGCCCAGTAGCGATGAAACCCATCGGCAAGCCAGTGATCGCTGCCATCGTAAAACACGGTGATCGGCGGCAACTGAATGCCTTGGTGATACAGGTCGGCATACTCAGCCACCACCTGTTCATCGATGGACACACGTGATTGTGTCCCCCCATCAATTCGAATCTGATCAAATAGAAGTGTTTGGGGCTCAGTGGCCATAGCAATCCTCCACTCGTTGGGTTTGAAATCTGATGTGCGGTATGCCTACTACATCCGCACCTGGCCCGGAAAATCCGCGCGGTTTTCGCTGAAAAAATGATTTTTGTTGAAATTCATGCCGACAACGATTGCTGTCATGTCGTCGTGGCATGGACGTTGTGTCTGATGTCATCCCTTGCAAACATCGATTCCCCACTTCCGTCACTGTCTATATCTGCAGCTGGTGCAAATGTGTCCCACGAAAAATGAATCCCCCTATTTATTACATACACGGCGCAGCGACGATCTATCGGAAAAATGACGGCAATTTTGGCAAATCGTTGAAATTGTCCAGCGCGCCGGGCGCTGCCTTGAGTAGCGTGTTCGTCGATGGTGCTGATGCTTTGAGTCATGGTCATTATTGGATGCTGTCGTTGGGTTAATCTGGCTACCTACTACACCCGCACTTAAGCCGAAAAATCCGCGCGAAATCTGCCGAAAAAATGTTTTTTGTTGAAATTCCTGTTTGAAGGAGTTCGCGTCTTGCCCAACGCTTCGTATTTATGCGTGAGTACGACTGCACCCCTTTTACATATCCCCTACACTGTCTATATCTGCAGCTGGAGCGAATTTGTTTGTCCCAGAGTTTTTCAAAAAAATCTGAAAATACTTGTCCAACCAGATCATCACACACCCGTCGTTGGTAATCGCTCATGAAAATACGCATGCCCTCTATATAGTTATTACCCGCCGAACCGGTGATTTTGCGCGCTGCGGTTAAAAATAGTGAATTTCACCTAACCCGCCGGCACCACGTTGCCCTGCGACATCCAAGTGCTGACCGTCACCAGGCACCTCCGCAGGTGCAACAGCGTTTTCCCCAACGGCGTTTTCGTCTGTCATGATTTCCCCTTGACCTTTTGTGGCGTCCCTACATTACTAGTTGCCGATACCTCGATTTTTGACGAGTGGTTTTTGCCAAAAAAATGAAAAAAGTGCAGATTGTTGGGATACGGTGTGGTGAATGGCTCTAAAATGCCATTGCTGCCTGACAGAACGTCGCAGGCACGGGCACATGGCATGGTGCATCAACACCTTGGTCAATCCGACAGCGTCCTCTTGGATGTTGTACCCAGGTATATCAATTCCCCAACCCCGAAAAATATGAAACCCTCCCACTTATTACATAACCGGCGCAGACCAAAACTGTCCGTGATTTTGACGAAAAAAATGAAAATAGTTACAAAAACCAAACCATCGCCCCGTGTAGCTGCGTTTCCATCGATGGTACAGTCCAACATATCCAATCCAGAAATCGACAAAAATGATTCCCCCCCATTTATTACATACACGGCGCAGAGCAAAACTGTCCACAATTTTGAAGGAAAGTATGAAAATAGTTGGTGACCACTGATAAATACCCTGTACTTGGTTCGATATTAACCTCCCATATCTATTCCAGGTGCATGCAGGTTGATGGACAACATTCCTCCTTTCATACCATCTCCTTATTGCTGGGCACACCCTCTATATCTGCATCTGGAGCAAAAATGTTGCGCTGTTTTTCAATTTTTTTTAAATAATCCTCGATAAGGCGCTCCCGGATGCGCGGGATGTTGCAGTTCCCAGGGCATCGATACACGTCGATGCGGTATACATCAGCCATGGCGACTGGCATGCCAGCTCGCTCCATGTACCAATTCGAGCAACCACGACTTGCCCTGCCCTCGATGGCTGCTCCATCTTCGAGAGGCAAAACACGAGCCCCTCTATTGGTTACCTATGCCATTTCGGATCGCGAAATTCAAAAATTCTCAATTTAAGCCCGATTTTTCCAAAAAAATCGTACACTTGACCGCTTAAGCCGACCTCCGATCCCCATCGCTTCATTGATGATCCCGGTGAGCATGGCCAGATCATTTTCGATTTGCAGTTCCCACACGTTGTCGCGATCCTGGCGGGCGCGCTCCAAATCGACAAGCAGTTCAGCAGCTTGAGCACGGTAGGCTTTGATCGCTTCCCAATCTGAAATGTGACCAAGGGGTTCGAGCAGTGGGTTCGTCGCGGATTCAAGGCCAGCCTCGATGGCATCGTGCGTATTGATGGCATGATCGCAACAATCAATCGCGGCCCTGCCAACAATGTCGATGGCAGGTATGGACTCGCCGGGAGAACAGAGCAGTGCATGAATATAGCTGGCACCGAGCCAGGGCAAGACCGTAAATGGTTCCCGGCCACGGAATCGCACCTGCCATGCCCCACCGCTTCGGCGGAAAATGTTCTCTGGTAAATGATCAATGGGCTCTTGCGGAATACCGGGGATGCCCATCGACACAAAGCCCTGGAGATACTCTTCCCAGTCCTGTGTTTGCCGCAAGGTGTCGCCATCTGCTTCGACCACTTCACACAGCGGGACCAGCAATGTGTTGTGCAAACGTGCTGCATCGAGGGTTTCGTCAAGCCAATGCATGCGCGTGGGCGTGAGTAGAATGGCACCTGGACGTTTGCTGAAAACGATCTGTCGGTACACTTCAAACTGAAGATCATGTGGCGATGTGTGGATCAGCAGGTGAACAGGAAACAAAGCCGACTTCTTCGGTTCCCAGTTACCGATTTGAATTGAGCGTGCATCTTGATCCACTGGTGTCCTGGAGACGCATACCCTATTCAACGCGTTAGCAAGTGACGATCTGAGTGCATGGAGGCAAAGTCGATATCGAACGACATCCCCGGCAAGCAGGCTTGAGCCCGCCTGGTTATCCGTTTCGTCTCTGACAAGAATATCACCGTCCCGTTGACACGCATTATTCAACGGAAAACCACGGCGGCGGGAAATAGGGTATGCGGTTGAAGGTGTTTTAAGGGGCTCAAGGAATCGCTGTGCTACCGATCTCGATTCCCCGCCCCCCAAAACTTGCTGCCATTCGTCAAAGGCAGCGGTGCGATCGGGACGTGACTCAAGCCACTCCCAAAACCTCACCAATCCCGGCACCAACACCCTCCGAATGCATGACGGCAACGACACGACGTGTCAGCATCATGGCTGACACATATCGCATGTTCTGGACCACTTTGGATTCCTTTCCCCGGCCATGAGTAGGCCAGTCAATAAGACCACCCCGCCAGCATGTGGCAAGTGAACTTGCAGCAAATGGCGCGCCGAGGAACGGATTTTGAGAATATGTTGAATGAAGTGATATATTGAAATGGGCATGCTGTGACGGCTGCCACAAATGACAATACGACATGCCGATCTATCATGCTGGCGGACAGCTTTATATATCTTGAATCATCGCCATCAAACCATGCATATCGCCACCATTGACACCCTGTTTTACCTGATCAGGTTTACCCCAAAGGGTATATATGATGAATATATTCTTATAATACCAATGGCCCTTGAAAACATATATTAATATTGATATTTTCTATCCCCCACCTGTCTATTTGTTCCCCATTTTTTACAGGAGTTCCCCATGACAACATCCAACATCGCAATCGAACTGCGCAAACTCGTGCAACAGCTTCATGACGAACGTGCAGAACACGTCAAGGCCATCGAGGCCATTGATCAGACGTTCCATGAATTGGGACTTGACTCGCACAAACCAATCGTCAAACCGCAACGTGGACGGCCCGCTGGCAGCAAAAACACTGTAAACAATGGGGAAAATGTTAAACGCAAGATATCTACAGCCACTGCTGACACATTCGTATTGTCATTCATTCAGGCCAACCCCGGCTGTACAACGGCGCAAGTCAATGAGCATTGGATAACAGCAGGCCGCAATGGCAAGGCCGATCAGACGCTGTTCAAGCTTGTGAAGTCTGGCCAAATTGCACGCAAGAATATTAAGGGGAGACGAGGAAGTATGTACACCATAAGGTAGTTAATATTTTCACAAACCAGATCATATATAACCCAGCTTTAAGCTGGGTTTTTATTTATATATTCCGCATGCCCTTCCCACTCACATATTGGAAGGGTGATCATACTATCGTCCCGGAAAGGAGACGGAACCACCATGAGCTAAACTAATTCGTCAGGCTATTCCCCCAGCCTGAACTTTACTATTTTAACCGATATGAACCTTGTGGGGTAAAAAGATAGTTTTGCAAACTATGTTATCTCCTCCACTATCAGCAACAACATTATAAATCATTTATTTACAATCAATTGACACAAACTCAATGAACTATTTATGTTACTCACTCAAAACCAAATCCACATAGCTATCAAGTCCCTATCAACTGATGCAATTCTGTCGACCACATAAAAATACCACGTATCATACAGTAATTATAATTTGATACACCTTTATTTGTTTATATGTCTCGTTTCTGCATTTAATTCTTTAGTATTTTTCCATAAACTAGTCATAGCAATCAATGGATTGTGCCCAAGATAGTCAGGACAGGGACAGTTTTGCTTAGTACCGGGTTTTCTCGCAACTTTTCTTGGATCACCACCGAATGGGTGATAGAACTCCCATATGGTTCCAGTTTGTTCAAATTGTTTCGCGGACTGATCCAATGCTTTTTCCAACAAAGTTTCGGCAGCATCTGAACGTTGGTATCGCAAACAACCAAGTGCGACCCAATATGTCATGGAATTCCATGCAGGGCCACGCCACATTCGCAATTCAAATCGCGGATCGTCCATTGAAACAGTGGTTAATGGATGATCGGAAAGAAATAGTTGCGGATCCATCAGATTCTCAATCACACCATTGGCTTGCGATTCTGTTGCAGCGCCGACAATCATGGGCCATGTACCTTCAATTGTCATGACGCGGCTATCTGGAACATCTACATTCCAAATATCATGAAAAAACCGGGTTTGGTGTGAATAGAGTTTGTCCTGGATAAATTCACGTAATTGTTGTGATTTTTTTATGTAATCAGAAACATCATTTTTCAGGCACTTTCCCCAAATTGTTACCATCTCGTACAAAGCAAATAGATGTGATGTTGCATCAACGCAAGCATATGGTCCTGATTGTGTATTAAGAAAACGGACCCCATCGTCAACACCGCTCTCCCACGTATGATTGAGGATGTCTGTATAGTAAAAGCCTTGATGATCAGCAGATCGGTTTTTCTCAAACCATTCAATCTGGCGTACCAAAACTAAAAAACTTCGTTCTCTGAATGCAACCGTATCATAATGTGGATGCAACTTGAATAATTTCTCGACAGCATAAGGCCATACAGGCGGATGCCCAGCAACTTGATTCCATTGTGGTTTTCCTTCACCAAACCATATTGAACCAGGCAACAAACCATCTTCCTGTTGTACTGTAAAATTATTCACTAATTGTTGATACGCATGTTCTGGTTCCGCTTGCATCACATCTAATACTGCATGCACGATATCCCAGTGACCAAATGCCGGCCCATAACAATATCCGGGGCCAATTTCTTCCCAGGGATATGTAAAGGGAAATTCAGCTTGATGGATTGATTTTTCATGAAGTCTAGCAACATAGGTAAGCATCGAACACCATTCCGGCTTGCCGATGCCCTGCACAAAATCTTGCAATTTTTTTAACACTGATACAGTCTCTGGCCTAATTATTGATTCTGAATTATGTAAAAACGTCAAACTATTTTTTCCACAAAACCAGTACTACTTGACATATAGATAAGGTATATGCAATTTCTCATTTATATAATGTAAAATATATTGTTATTTCTCGAACCAAACGTATCACGCCGTATCACGTAACATCAGTTGGCCGTTAACTTGGATTCGCAAATCATTCCGGAAACCTTTATTGATCATTTCGTTAGATTTTTGAATCAAGAGCTTACCTATTTCTTCATAATTACTTCGTATGGCTGAAATTGTCGGATCTATTTTATCGAAATCATCAAAATCGTCATAAACCAGCAACGGCTTATCATCGGGCATTTTAAGATTCATTGCCTTTAGTGTTTCGTAAGCCACAAGACCACAAGATCCATTAGCAGCAAAGACAACGGATGTATTCAATATGGCATTTTCAAGCTGCTCGCGATCAAGACGCAGTAACTTAGGGTGATGAGGGTGAATTGGCATAACCCAATCCTGGTCAAATTCTATATTGTTTTTCTTCAACGCTTGGCAATACCCATCAAACCTTCCTTTAATATGATTATCTAATCCTCCATTGGGATATAAAAAAAGCACTTTTTTCGTGTTATATGTATTGATAAGATAATTAACAGCTTTTTGAGTAATCTGACACGTTTCGACACCAATTTGATTGAACTCCCCATGAGGGTAGGTTCGAACGATATAAGGTACCTTTTGGCTGACCAAGGACGGAATGATTTCATCCATATGATTTTCATACAATGCAACAAAGGCATGGTTAGCCCCCATTGCTAGAATGGAATCGACTTTCTCTTCCAATGTGTCATCCTGATGCAGAAAAAGAATTCGCAAATTGACATGCAAGTTTCTTGCTTCATTCCCCATCGCATTGATAATTTTGGATGCAGTCCAAGATCGCTGATGAAAAAGATCGTCTCCAATAGAGCTAATTTTCATCATCACATTGATTGTATTTTTCAGGGCTTTTTTATTTTTAACAATAACAGTCCCTTTCCCGGGGCAACGTACCACCCACCCCATTCCTTCAAGAACAATCAAACTCTTCATGGCAGTGTTTCTAGCCACACCATATTTTTCCATGATCAACTTTTCTGAAATGGTTTCAGATTCAAACCGGTTGGAAACGATCTCACTTCGTATCTGATCCGCCAGATCAGAGAACAAGCGTTTGGTTGGATTAGTTTTTTCAATCATTGCTTGGGACTATTTATCTACGATGTCAAAGGAAATAAATTCGTAAGGTTGCAAGGTAATTTCACGCATTTCTTGCTTTGTGTCAACATCCAACACGCTAACTGTTTGCTGAGTCGATTGACTGATGATTGAAAATGTCACACTGGACTTGCCCAAATTGACTGCATAACCAATGTTTTTGTTTTCAAACCGAGTAAATCGCGCTTCGATGGTTTTGACTTTAGTTTCCGGATCTTGAATGGAAAGGCCAAACGGTCTGGTGATCTTTGCTTGCTCAAGCACCTTCGTCGCAGGCTCTATATAGTCAAGCCAATTTGAATGAATCGGCCATTGGATCAATGGGGCAAGAGGTGTTCTGTTGGCCCCGCTCCCAGCAGGAGATTGTGAAAGACAGTCTTTGCCAACAAAAACAACGGAGATTTTCTGCTGAATTTGCTTGATTTTCGCAATGGATTTTGAATCAGCATATCGGGCATTGGGTACGACCAGCAATTCGATTTGACGTTGATCGATCACATCATTTTCCAACATCTGATCCGTTACAAATGTCACGGGCACATCCTGGAAGTACAAAGCTCGATAAACTTTTTTGAGTACTTCCAGATACTCAATCCCATCATAGACAGCAGAGGGCAAGGAATAGTAAATAGCAATGGGTTTGTGGGACTTAGCAAAGGAAGTGACTCTGTCAAAGTTTTGATTAATTTTTAATGACTCATGCGTGTAGGCTTCAAGAACCAGCGGGAAAGTCATTGCATTGCCGATTAAATAGATCGGGTCTTTTTGATCGCGGGGCCCGGTATAAGACCATAGATGACAGCCCGCAAGACCATGCCATGTTGCAAGCCTTAACGCACATTTAAGATATTTTGCTTCAACAACAGGATGCACATGGCCGACAGATTGCACCGAATGCCACTCAGAATCAAAGATCGGCTGTTTGGGATCCAATGCCTTTTGAAAATCAAATGACATCGACTGGTTCTGCCAGTCAAGCGAAAAGTGTTCGTCCGCTTCGGGATAGATTCGCGTGTCACAACCATTGACCTCTGTGATTTTCATTAGCAGCTCACGATCATAACCGGTGCTGTAATAACTTTTATCTCGCCAATGGATCCCGTTCATGAGTGTCATGGAGATCGGCGGAATGGCATCCCCTTTATATGCATCGATAAACTGTGACTTCATACGCTTAAAGTGCAGCATCAATCTTTGGTTGTTAAACAGGCACCAATCGTAATAAGCATTGGGGATTAAAAAATAGCTGTTGGGATTATCAACCTTTTCAAAAGACTTAAAATCAGTTCCCCATGATTGATTGAGTTGATCGATCTGAAGATATTTATCTTTGAGATAGGCTTGATATTTTGTCTGTGTATAGGGCGTCACACTGGAAAACCCTGGTTCGCGTTGCAGGTCAATAGCAATAAGATTATCACTTAGACCAGACTGATGAATTGCCTTGGCGACCAACCCCACATAGGCATCCCAAGCTTCAATAAATTTAGGATGGTCTGGGTCCAGATCTAAAAAGTGATTCCCTGACACAAACGCTTCTGGGTATTGTTTCTTAAAATATTCAGGCACTCTATTTTCAACCACATTCAGTGGATCACTCCAAGTAACAAGCTGGTTTTGGGATGCTTTACGGATAGAGTTAACATAGATTCCCAAAACATTATCGACACTTGATGATGGAATTAATGCGTCTGATTTAAAAAAATGATGGATTGAAGGCCATGCAATTCTTTTGGTATTAAAGTTCAAACTTTTGACTGATTTGATATCTTCAATCCCGTAAGAGCCAAACAAAAAGACGGGCTTGCCCTGGGCGTCACGGAACCATCCGTCCGCAGGCTTGATTGGCATGTGTACTGGACGAACCACCTGTTGATCTTGTTCGGTCTTGACACTGTTTAACGCCTTGTTAAGTATTTCGTTTGACTCAAGTGCTTGACGCAAGGCTAAATTGTAGCGTCCCTGTGACATGTCTGATGCGATCAAGTCATGAAATATTTGCCCGACTCCCAAACTGGATTGGGCGCGTTTTGTATTAAGCTGATCCGAAGGTAAGCTGCCAAGTACTTTTTGCAGACTTTCAATTTGCTTGAGATTGCTTTGTTGGAGTCGGTTTATATCACTCTTGACTTGCTCAAGTGATGTTCTTGTAATTTGAAATGTCTGATTGAGCAACGGATGATCTGTTGCGGAAATTCCAACATTCAAATCGTTCAAACCATATTCAAGCAGACTTGCAGGAAAGGAAAAGCGCAGACGATTTTCACCTTGAATCAGATTAATGACATTTGCATAAACCTCTTTTTGGTTGATGCGGATCGTATATTGTGCTTCGGTGATCGCTTTTGTGACAGCAGGGACCAGTAGGATCAAATTAACTTGATCGTCTTCATAGAATTGCTGGCCTTCATGGTCCAGAATTGCAGCAGCCCCAATGCCAAGGTCTTGTTTGTCAAAAATCAGAATACCGTATTTTTGCGGGCTTTTCCCATCAATAATGCCTGAGGCCCATTCGTAACCCGTACGTCCTTTACCATCATTATCGTTGATGGCATAGGCGTATCCCATCTTTTCAACTTTATCCGTGTCGTGTATATCCAGCACCTGCCATGGCAGATGGATATCGTAACTTTGTTTGCCAGTTGTATGTGAAAAATCAAACTTTACATCCTGCTGCGTAAAAACCGTTTCTTTTTTGATCAAAATAGGCAGTATTTCTGTCTGATTATCTGCAAAGGCAAAACAGAATTCGTAATCTTCGTCGCCAGGTTCAGCCGTCCTGTCACACAATGGGTCAAAGGCCATTTGCAGACTATCGCCCTTCCAGGTATTCATCCCTTTGTATACCTGAAAGAAACTGTCATCATTGACCTGAATATGAAAGTACAAACCATCATGATCAAAAAGAACATTGTTTGTTGCGATGAGTTTGCCTTCATTCCTTAAAGCCAACTGACTTTGTTCAGCAGCAGCAGCGTTTTTTTTCTGAACAATTAATGCTGTTTTAAAGTCAGAGGACGATTGATTAACGACTTTGAAAATGTTTTGCTTGATTTGTAACTGGCGAATTTCGGCAAGTCCGCTTGCAAAGCCAAAGACAAATTTGACATCCATCCATCGCGCCTTGGCAGGAATGGTTATATTCAGGTTTGTGGTTTCCCATCCATCGGTTTGCTTACGGAAGGTGACATTTTCTCTGCCAATTACATCTGCCGATTGTTCATCGATAAATTCGAGCAGAAAACTAAATCCGTGAAAACTTTTATTACCATAGATTTTGACATCCTTGACATTGGCTTCAAAGCTAACAGTAATTGGCATGTTTTGATATTGACGCACATCAACACGGTGTAGCGCCCCATTCCAATTAATCTGCGTGTCGCTTTTGGCGACCTGCATGCGGTCACCTTCCCACTTTACCTCGGTCTGCCCTTTTGAGTTAAAGCGTCTAAAAACACTTGCGTTATTTTTCTCAAGAATCGTTTCATTAGCCAAGGCCATATTGCCTGCTAGATTCGCATGCCCAAAGCTAGAACCCAAATCATGTATAGACGTACGGATTTCAAGTAGCTATCAAGCGACATAAATGTGATCCAATTTAAATTTTATTGCGTTAAGAGATACTCAAAACAAACTAAAATAGCAACGAGCCTGACAATCACTCACCAAACGGCTTCCAGAAAGGACCATCCCATTGTCCCGGACCAGGAATAAGACTAATCACCCGATCAAAGCTCATAGTATTCGCATGCCCATCGAAATATAGAACATTAGCCGATCCAAGGTGATTTGCAGAAAGCCCACCATAATTCAAAGCCGCATCATCAAAGTTACCTGCGTCAAACCGGCTGGGATCAATGCCTGAATTCATATCTAAAAGCCATATTTTTTCTGTTGGCTTGAGAATTTGATCGGTTCTTCCTTGCCTAAAGTCACTTGAAACAGATGGCGCATACTTGGCAGAATGTGCATTGGGAGCATAGGTCACAGGCCGAACATTGGGATAGGTGATATCTGTTTTTTCCGGACAAGTCATCAAACATGGTGCCTGCAGGCCAGCCGATGTTGGTCCCAATCGCCAATAGTCCACCACATCAATTTTTAAATAGTCAGCAATGCGTACGTACCAACCAGGACTGCGGGATGTGCAGTACCCCCCAAACGTTGCGCCAGATGACAAGTCTAAAGCAAACGGAATATATTGCTTGTAATCGCTTGTATAGGTTGCTGTTGAAATACCCATTTGCCTTAGATTGCTCGCACATTGAATTGATCGTGCCGACGCCCTGGCCTTACCCAATGCTGGCAGCAGAATACTGATCAATAGCGACACAATTGAAATGACAACCAACAGCTCAATTAGTGTAAACGCACGGCGGTGAGATTTACTCGTTTTCATTGATTCGCCTCAAGTAGATTTAAATAAGGGTTATTAATAGCATAACAACCTTTATTTAGTATATTCACTTGATTTTCAAAGTCAAAGTTTTCAATTCAAACTGCCCCATAAATTCAAACAATACCTGAAGATACCATTTGGCGATGACAAAACCGCTTAACGACTATAGATAATTCAAGTTATAAGACATTGATAAGAAGATATTTAATCCAAACCAATGACTACCAATCGTTATTTAATGAGCATTTATTAAGTCTTTAGAAAATCGAAAAACGTGAATTTAGTTACCACTCACATCTCTACGATCAACGGTCTGTTTCACAGTCAAAATGAACCCCCATGCCTAATTTTCCAGTGCCAAATTCGGTGCCAGGAAAACCGCCACGGGGCCGAAAACGGTGCCAAACGTCAGTCCGTGATAGGCGTTTGCTGTCTAGAACTGACAAATGAAGAACACCCCGCCAACTAACCCCAATTCCCCTAACTCTCGTCCCATGCGCAAAATAAACAACGGCTGACATTTGCTGTCAGCCGTTGTCAAAGAGCGGGTGAACGGACTCGAACCGTCGACAATCACGTTGGCAACGGGGTGTCGTGGGTTGCAAGTAGCGATTTATTAGATATTTATAAGACGCGCAACAAACGGTGCCGGATTCGGTGACATGGGGACATTTTGCGTAAAGCACAGTGGTAAAACAGGTTGTGAAATTTGGCATCAGGGGCCACTGGGCCTGGTTTTGCCCCTTGGCCACGACGTTCGCCCGTGTTGCGTTCGGGCGGGATGGGTGGCCATGGATACCATTTTAGCAACCGAACGCCCGTGTGGCCAAACCAATCATTACTACGTCGCTACCACATTCGCTCATGCCACGTGCTGGTGAACTGGGTGGGTAAGTCATGGCTTATCCCCTTTATCCGGCCTACGCTTGCGACCTTTCTTTTTGCTCTTTGTCTTCTTTGGCTTCGGCGGTTTCTTTTTCCGTTCGTGCTCAAGAGCTTGGGCGGAGTTTTGCAGATCTTCGACGTAGTGGGCTTCAGCCTGTTTTTCAGCTTCGAGTCGGCGACGCTCGGAAAAGGCATCATACTGATGATGCGCCCAATCGAGGGCGTCTTCATGGCTGACTGAACCTGAGTCGGCCAGCACAGGTAATTCAGTGTTGTGCAGAAACGTGTCCAGGAATCCCTGCCAGTCGTGCATGTGAATATCCTGGCGACGCTGGGCACGAAACTGAGCCTGATCAAGAAACATGACGGTGATACGATTGAGGGTGTCGACCTCCTGGGCATCGAGGTAGTTCTTGGCGGTACCCACGTCGCGCTTGATGACACGGTCACCTTTCCATGCGGTAAGGCCCATGTTGGGCAGAGCGCTATCCGCACGGCGGCGAACGATCTCGGCGGCGGTGTGACCGGTGGCAGCAAAGTGTATCTTGTTCTGCATGGTGGCGAAGAAGCGATGGGTTTCCTGCTCACCTTCACGGTAGTCGACAGCCAAGGCAAAGATCTCGCGGATGCGCTGGTAGACCCGGGCTTCGCTGGCGCGAATCTCACGGATGCGAGCCAACAGTTCATCAAAGTAGTCGGTAACGCTGTCGGTGCCCTTGAGACGGTCGTCGTTGAGGGTGAAACCCTTGACAAGATACTCGCGCAAACGAGCGGTGGCCCACTGGCGGAAGCGCGTGGCAACCGGTGATTTTACGCGGTAACCAACAGCGAGGATCATGTCGAGATTGTAATGCAAAACCTTGCGGTTGACCTTGCGAGAACCCTCCTGGCGAACTATTAAGTATTCCTTAATAGTTGCCGTCTCATCCAACTCGCCTTCTTCGTAAATGTTTTTAATGTGAATATTTATGTTCGGAACAGACGTCTGGTACAAATCAGCGATCATCGCTTGAGGCAGCCATACCGTCTCACCTTCAAGCAGCACACGGATTTGCTGATCATCCAGTTGGGGTTGGTACAGGATGATTTCGCCTGCGGGGCGGTTGGGGCCTGTGTCTTCGCTCATTCGATAACCTCCGCAAGCATGTTAGCAATTTCACATCGACCTGCTTGAACCACCGGGACGATGTGTCTATACAAAAAGTCAAAAAAACGAATCAACAGCAAAAGGCTCCCGAAACCCCAAGCAGAAAAACTGGCACTAAGAATAGAGCATTTTTCATCCAACCGTATCGCCTCGAACCTCAGCAATGCGTTGCATCGGTGTCACGCCATCAATTAGGTGCCATCCAACCACAGACAACTCCCTGATACAATACCCCTTTTTCCCGGGGAGCCTTCATGCCTTGGTTTACCAGTACGTCGACTTTGAAAAACATTGATTCCGTAGCCATCGTCATTGCTCAAGCTTATCAATTGGCGTGATGTCGATTGGCTTCGACTGCTTCGCCGGTATTGCAACTGATCATGAACCGGGATGAGTTGCTGGCTGAGGTTGAATGGCTTAAACGTGAACTTGAAATCATGCGCAGCCAACGTGCGCACATGGCTCCCAAGAAACGTCTGAATTACTCCCCCGAAAATCGCTTGGCCATCCTGTAATTGATGCGGCAGCGTGGTTGGAACATAGCCATCGTTGCCAAACGATTTGTGATCCATCCCCAATCGATTCGTAAATGGATCAGGACAATGGAAAATGGCGATCCGTCGGACTCATTGTTCCCCAAGGTGCGATGGAATCGGATCGATGATACCGTGCGGTGGGCGGTGCATGAACTGCGACGGCTTTGTCCTGAACCGGAGATGGGCACGCGAACTATCGCACGGCATTTGATTCGTGCTGGGATTCAGATCAGTCGGCGATCTGTGCAACGAATATTGCGTGAAGAAAAACCATCTGCACCCAAGAAGGCCAAGAAAAACAGGCCACCAATAAATCCGCCTGTGAGTGCTGAACCACATGGCCTGTTAACGCCAACCAATCGCAACGATGTCTGGCATATGGATATGATGAGCTTGAAGATACAGTGGTTCTCTTACACCGTTGCTGCCATCACGGATGGTGCAACACGACGGTTGTTGTGTCTTCGTGTCTACAGCAAAAGGCCTGGTTCCCAGCAGCTTCTTCGACAGGTTCGCAAAGCTGCAACACATTACGGTACACCGCGACGCTTGATCACGGACCATGGTGGTGAGTTTCAAAAGCAGTTCAAAGATGGCTTGAACGAGTTGGGCATCAAACATATTCGAGGCCCAGTCAGGATGCCAAATTTTAACGGGAAGATTGAGCGATTTTTTCGAACACTACGAATTTGGCAACGAGCAACATGGTTACTGCCCAATCATCAAAACTTGCAGAAACGATTGGATTTCTTCCAACTTTGGTACAACCAAAATCGCTACCACCAATCCCTGGATGGCTTAACGCCAGATGAAGCATGGGACGGTTTTGAACCCGAAGAGCCAATCCCAATCCGGTCAGCAGATTGGCCTTCCCATCCTCATATCCGCATTCAACGCAACCGATTCAAAGACGACGTACATTTGCCTGTGATCAAGATTACAGTGACATGCAAAGCTGCTTGAATGTAACCCACAACCGATATTGACTTGCCAAAGAACATTAGGTTTTGCGCGATCAGTACGCGCTATCTGAAAATTTCAGTGCTATGATCAGGAGTCAAAGGTTTTGTTCAGCGAGCAAAACCCGAACAATTATCAAGTGATATTCTTCTGTGCGCTACACAAACTCAGCTACGAAAACTCCGGCGACCTGAGTTGGGTGTCCAGTTCAAACGCATCACCTGCCAGAGTCCACTGCAACTGCCGACAACGTTTGTTTTGATCACCGGATTCTCATTAGCCCATCAATAAAACACAGGATGTATCGGGTTGCACATCCTGCGCGAGGGGTGGGAGTGATTGGAATAAAACATTAAGGCACAGCAGTCATCAGGGCTGCTGTGATTGCGTATGTAGTTTTGTTTCTACGTCATCACTTGCCTGCGGGTTGGCGTCTTGCCAGCCCCCGCCTAATGCTGCATAGAGTTGAGCTTGGTTGATGAGTTTGGCCAATCGTAATGTTACCAACTGCTGTTGGGCGGTATAGAGCGATCGTTGGGCATCGAGGACACTCAGGTAATTGTCCACGCCTTTGAGGTAACGGGCCTGGGAAAGTTTGTGCGTTTGCGAAACCGACTCCACCAGTGATTGTTGTGCGTTGACCTGATCATCGACTGTGCCACGAACCGCCAGGACGTTAGCCACGTCGCGGAAACTCGTTTGGATGGTTTGTTCATATTTGGCAAGTGCGATTTGCTGCTCCACTTCACTGATCTTGGCTGTCTTCCAGGTACGCGGATCGAATACGGGCAATGTTGCCTGCACGTCGAAATTCCAGGTCCCTTGACCAGCTTGGAAAAGATCGGAAAGATCAGCACTGGCGGTCCCCAAAGCAGCCGTCAGGGAGATGCGTGGGAAAAACGCAGCACGTGCCGCACCGATGTTGGCATAGCTGGCGATGAGTTGATGTTCGGCTTGTATGATATCGGGGCGATGCAGCAAGACATCAGAGGGCAAACCAACTGGAATATCCTGCATCAAGGCCACTTCATCCAACGCGTTGGGCAGCAACTCAGATGGAACCGTCATGCCCACCAGCAGATTCAAAGCGTTCTGCGTCTGGGCAACGCGTTGCGTATATTGGATCATGGACACACGCGCGGTATCGACCTGCGTCTGGGCTCGGTGAACGTCTAACTCTGGAGCCAGACCGCGGTCGTAGCGATGCTTGACAAGATCCAACGTGTCTTGCTGAGCCTGTAAAGTCGTTCTCGCCAAACCCAGGTTTTCACGATCCGCAGCAAGGGACAAATACGCGTCTGCCACGGAGGAGACCAGCAGGATTTGGACACTGCGGCGTGCTTCACTGCTGGCAAGGAATTGATGCAAAGCCACTTTTTCCAGGCTTCGGATTCGGCCGAAGAAATCCAGTTCCCATTCGGCAATGCCCAAGTTGACCTGGTAGGTGCTTGCTTCATTGCGATCACCGATACCCGAGAGATCTGCGGGGAGACTTTGTTTGCCAGCCCCGGCACCGGCATTGATGCGTGGCAGCAGGTCCGAATGCTGGATGCCATACACAATGCGGGCGCGTTCGACATTCAAGGCTGCGATGCGCATATCCCGGTTGTTCTCCAAAGCCAGCTTGATAATGCCCCGCAGGTGTTCGTCTGCGAAGAATGACTGCCAACCCAACTGGCTGATATCGGTTGCCGGTTGTTGGTTTTCCTTTTGGAGTTTGTATGCCGGACCTTCGGGCCATGTTGCATCGACGGGCGCGACGGGCTTTTCGTACTTGGGTTCCATGGTGCAGCCGGTTGCTAGAAGCAAGCTCCACCCAAGGCAAGCGATCAGGATTGTAGGTTTAGTCATTTTCATGGGACACAGGCTCCGGTTGGCGTTTGGCCTCAAGCGCTTTGAGTTCACCACGGCCGATGGTTTTTTGAATCAGAACATAAAACAGTGGGGCAAAAATGGTGACCAGGAACGTGGAGGTGACCACGCCGCCGAGGGTCGCTGTGCCGATGGCGGTTTGAGCACCCGCACCTGGCCCACTGGCCATCGCCAGAGGGACGACACCAAAACCAAAAGCCATGGAGGTCATGACGATCGGACGCAAGCGAAGTTTAGCTGCTTCCAGGGTCGCCTTCGTCAAGTCCATGCCTTCGGTAACACCTGCCTTGGCAAACTGGACAATGAGGATGGCGTTCTTGGTCGTCAGTCCCAATGTCGTAAGCAAACCAATCTGGAAATACACGTCATTGGGTAAGCCACGCCAACCTGAAGCAACCACCCCACCAATCAAACCCAACGGCAGAACCAGCAGAATCGCTATCGGGATCGGCCAGCTTTCATATAAAGCCGCCAGACACAGGAAAATCACCAACACGGAAAAGGCATACAACGGACCCGTCTGCGCGCCGGCCTGACGTTCCTGATAGCTCAATCCCGTCCAGTCGTAACCAAAGCCCTGCGGGAGCTTCTTGGTAAAATCTTCCATCAACTGCATCGCCGTTCCTGAACTGACTCCTTGTGCCGGTTCACCTTGAATATTCAGTGAAGGAAAGCCGTTAAAGCGTTCGAGTTTGGGTGAGCCGTAGCTCCAATGTCCATCGGCAAACGATGAAAACGGTGCCATGTTGCCTGCATTGTTGCGGACGTAGAGTTTCTTCAGGTCCGTTGGCAGCATGCGGAACGGCGCGTCATTCTGAATGAACACACGTTTGACCCGACCACCTTGAATAAAGTCGTTGACATAGGCACTACCGAAGGACGATGCAATGGTATTGTGAATCGCGTTGATGTTAACTCCCATGGCACCGGCTTTTTCCCAGTCTACATTCACGCGGTATTCAGGAACGTCTTCAAAACCGTTGGGACGCACCTTGGTCAGCGATGAATTCTGCCCGGCCATGCCTAGCAACTGGTTGCGGGCATCCATGAGCTTGGCATGCCCACCGCCGCCACGATCCACCAACTGGAAGTCAAAGCCTTGAGCAGTTCCCAGTTCAATAACCGCTGGCGGAGCGAAAGCAAATGCGATGGCATCCTTGTAAGTAGAGAACTCGGCCATGCAACGCTGCACCACTGCGTTAACGCGTAGGCCGACATCATTGCGTTCTTCCCAGTCACGAAGCTGAATAAAACCCAAGCCTGCGTTTTGTGATGCACCCGAAAAGTTCTGACCAGCAATGAGCATACATGAACGGATTGCTTGCTTTTCTTCGTTGAGCAGATACTTCTGGATACGGTCGAGCACAATCTGGGTCTGCTCAAGTGTTGCATTGGGTGGCAAAAGCACCTGGACAAACATGATGCCCTGGTCTTCATCAGGTAAATAGGCGGTAGGCATTTTCTGGAACAGGTACCCCATTCCGACACAGATCGCCAGAAACAGAATGACAAAACGGAATTTGTGTGCCAGCGAATGGGAGACAACCCCCAGATACACACCGCGTGATTTATCGAATACGTGATCGAAAACCTTGAAGAAAGGTCGCATGAACCAGATGCCGGTTTCAGCCGGTTCGTGACCTTTTTCAACGGGTTTTAACAGCGTGGCGCAAAGTACCGGCGTGAGAACCAACGCAACGACCACCGACAACATCATGGCAGCGATGATGGTTACGGAGAACTGCCGGTAAATCACACCGGTTGAACCTTGAAAAAAGGCCATCGGGCCGAACACGGCAGAAAGCACCAAACCGATACCAATCAGCGCGCTGGTGATTTCCCCCATGGATTTGCGTGTGGCTTCACGAGGAGACAAGCCTTCCTCGCTCATAATACGTTCGACGTTTTCCACCACCACGATCGCATCATCCACCAGCAGACCAATGGCGAGCACCATGGCAAACATCGTAAGCATATTGATCGAAAAACCAAACAACCCCAAAATTGCAAACGTCCCCAGAATCACAACAGGCACTGCAATCGTCGGAATCAATGTCGCTCGCATGTTCCCCATAAACAGGTACATGACCAGGAACACCAGAACCACAGCCTCGATAAGCGTCTTGATCACTTCGTGAATGGCTGCACTGACGAATGGCGTCGTGTCATAGGGATAGACCACTTTCAAGCCTGAGGGAAAGAATTCCTGCATCTCTTTCATCTTGGCGCGAATCGCATTGGCAGTATCCAAGGCATTCGCCCCGGCAGACTGACGAATCGCAAGGACCGCTGCAGGTTTGCCGTTGTACTTCGGTTCGGTTGTATAGGATTCACTGCCCATTTCCACTCGAGCAACGTCGCTGATATGAACAATCGAACCATCAGGATTGGTGCGAACGGGAATGGCACCGAATTCCTCCGGTGTCTTCAGAAGGTTCTGCACCACAATACTGGCATTGAGACGTTGACCTTTGACCTGGGGCAAACCGCCAAATTGCCCAGCGGAGATTTCCACGTTGTAAGCGTTTAACGCAGCGACCACGTCATCAACCGTGATTTCATAGCCGACGAGTTTCTCGGGATTCATCCAGATACGCATGGAATACTGCGAACCAAAGACTTCCACTTCACCGACGCCGGGAATACGGGCGACGACTTTTTCCAAGGTGGACTGGGCATAGTCGCGCAGGTCGATGCCGTCCATCGAGCCGTCTTCGGAAATCAGGCCAACGATCAACAGATAGTTGCGGGTTGATTTACTGACCTTCACCCCCTGGCGTTGCACCACATCAGGCAAACTGGCTTCGGCAAGCTGGAGTTTGTTTTGCACCTGCGCCCAGGCCATATCCGGATCAGTGCCCGGCGCAAAGGTCAGTTCCAATCGTGCAGTCCCTGACGAATCGCTGGTAGCCGACATGTACAGCAACTTGTCAAAGCCGGTCATCTTTTGTTCGATGATCTGCGTGACCGTGTTTTCCACCGTTTCAGCCGATGCACCGGGATAGGCCGCCACAATTGAAATCGAAGGCGGGGCAATCGGTGGGTACTGGGACACGGGCAGAGAATAAATTGCCAGTACGCCAGCCACCATCAGTACGATGGCGATGACCCACGCAAAAACGGGTCGATCCAGAAAAAATCTCGATAACATGGTTTACCTCAAACAATCACTTCTTGGCTGAAGCAGAAGGGGTCAGATTCTTGTTGGGATCAATGGATTGATTTGCGTTGTCCAGAACCGTCACATCAACGGTACTACCTGAACGCACTTTCTGACGACCGTCAATGATCACGCGATCACCGGCAGACACACCGGAAGTCACCAGCCATTGATCACCGATGGCACGCTCCGTGACGATCTTCTGCTGCTGGACTTTGTTTTGCGTATCCACTGTCAAGACCAACGGATCACCCTTGTGATCACGGGCGACAGCCTGCTGGGGAACAAGCAGCGCCTGCTGCCGGGTGCCTTCCTTGAGCAAGGTGCGGAGGTACATGCCCGGCAACAGGTCGCCTTGGGGGTTGGCAGCAACAATACGCAGGATCACTGACCCCGTTGTCGGGTCCACGGTGATATCCTGAAATTTAAGCGTGGCGGGATATGGATATTCACTGCCATCTTCCAATATGAGTTTCACATCCCGTTGTTCGTCTTGATCACGTAACTTACCCACTTCCATGCTCCGGCGCAAACGGAACAATTCCGATGTGGATTGGGGCACATCCACGTAAATAGGATCGAGCGTCTGAATCGTCGCCAGGACATCCTGGTAGGCTGTGACGATGGCACCATCAGTAATCAGTGATCGGCCGATGCGACCGGTAATGGGCGCGGTGATTTGGGTGTAGTTGAGACTGATCAGGCTTTGCTGTGCAGCAGCTTCGGCCTGTTTGATGGCGGCTTCGGCGGATGCGATGGCGGCACGATCATTTTCCACCTGAGCTTCGGCGGCACGCAAGGTGGCCTGGGCGACATCCACGTCGGTAGCGGTCTGATCACGTTCGCTGGCTGAAACCGCACGATCTTTGAGCAGGTCTTCGTAACGCTTGGCATTGATCTTGGCCAATGACAATGTGGCTTCCTGCCTGGCAACACCGGCAACGCTTGCTGCCAATGCCGCACGGGCGCGGTCGGCATCTTTCTTCGCAGCATCCAATGTCGCCAATGCACTGTCGTAAACCGCCTTAAACGGTGCTGGATCGATTTCATACAACACATCGCCGGCTTTGACATTCGAACCTTCAACGAACAAACGCTTCTTGATCAGCCCACTAACCTGCGGCTTGATCTGGGCAACACGGTAACTGCTCGTTCGACCGGGCAATTCCGTTTGAAGCTCCACATCACGAGGTTCAATCCGCAACACCGTGACAGGCGACGGTGGAGGAGGACTAACGGCAGCAGTGCTCTGCTCCTTCCCCTCACACCCCATAACCAACAACAAACTGGCAGACAGAATGGCGGCCAACACGTATGGTTTTGTCCGTAAGTTCATCAAGACACTCCGAATCAATAGCCTCTGACCTTAACTGGTCTCTTTTTAGTAGTCGCTCAAGTCAAGCAGGTTTCACCCCTGCCTTGTTGAACACAGCAATTTGATGTCCGATGGACCATTTGAAAATACTGATTCACGACATCATTATTGTGATTTAAATTTAATTTATAAAACTAAAATGTCAATATGAATTTCAAATTTAATTTTGATTTTTAAAATACAGCATGCTATATTTTGTTGTAGACTATCGAGTCGACGTTATGACCAATATCAAAAACAACGCTGCCACACAGGAAACACGTCGGAAGCTCATTGAGGCCGCAGGAGAAGTTTTTGCTGCGCAAGGTCTTCATGCGGCAACGATTAAAAAAATCACTGCGAAGGCCGGCGTCAATTCTGCCGCGATCAATTACCATTTCAGAGACAAGTTTGAACTCTATGCGGCCGTCGTTCGTCACGCCTTGGATGACATGTGTGATCACAAAAGAATATTCAAGGAATTGGTCGGCACCCCTGAGCAACAGCTCAAGGAACTCATCTTTGATATGTTTGAAGACACCAGAGGTCCATCATGGCGCACGACGATCCTGGCTCATGAATTCGCCCAACCCACGGCAGCGCTGGATGCAGTAGTCGAAGAATTAATCAGACCCCATGTCCAACGCATGGACAATATTATTCGACAGATCCTCGGATCCACTGCCGATGAAAAACAGGTTCTCCAAGCAGCCCTGAGTGTCGTTTCTCAATGTGTACATTATTTCTACAACCGGGAACTGATCCGTCGCTTGCATCCACAGGTTTTCGACAAATGTACCTGGCAGGATATGGCGGAACACATTGCCCGGTTTTCCATCGCGGGATTGCACGACATGTGCAGCCAATAAATCTTCTCTGATTCAAGATCAGCCTGTCGAAACACCATACATCTGTTGAATGGCCGAATAGCAAAAGCGAGTGATGTAATTGGTCAATGCTTTGCAGTTCTTACGCGGGGTTGGCATTAGGGGGAACATGTTGGCATGAAAATCCTGGTGATCCACAAAGTACTTGCATAATCCAATGATGCAGTTGGTGCACAAAATCAGTTCCTTGTCATTAATGGGCCGCCCTACGATACGAACGATGAGCTCTCCCAGGCTACCGTGCGCCACCTGTACCAGTTCCTTGAGTTGCTTGCGAGTGATCTGATTGGGTTGCTGAACTTCACGGTTTAGAAGTGTGCAATGCCAATAGGTTTGACCACCATCGATCATAAGTTTAAGCATGGATGCCACATAAGTGTGCAGTTGTTGTTGCGGCGTACCTCCCCGCTCGAACGGCATGCGACGCAAAAGGTCGGTGGTAAAATGATTGGCTTCAGCAATGACCTGAGAATAAAGATTGGTTTTGCCATTAAAGTGATAATTGATCGCAGCAAGAGATGTGCCTGCCCGTTTGGTGATAGCCTCAATGGTGGCACCTTCGAGGCCTTGCTTGGCAAAAATTTCACCGGCAGCTTCAATGAGTTTACGCCGGGTTTCGACAGTAGAACAATTGTTTTTAGTGTTGGCCATGATTCAATTTTCTAAACTGGAATCACGAAATGATAATTTGATTATACCTTCAATCTGTTGTTCAGCAGCCCATAATCACACCTGCAAATACTCTTTACTTCATCCCCACAAAAATCCGGCAACGCATTGACCGCCCTATTGACATCCAGCAGGGCCGGATCGGTGTAGAAGTTGGTGGTGAGTTCGATCCGACTGTGCCGCATGGCAGCTTGGGCGACGCGGGGATGGACACCGGCGACGGCCAGGTGAGTGCCAAAAGTGGTGCGTAGGGCGTGGATGTCGACGACTCGGCCACGCGGATCATTCTTGGAGATTCCTGCGGCTTGACAATCTGCGTCGAAGATGCGAATGCCGGGCGGGTTGTCGAACAGCAGCGACTTGTAGCCTTGCTTGCAGCGATGTTCAAGGTGCTGCCTGATCTTTTCGACGACATCAGCGCGTAGTGGCAACCGACTCTCTTTTCCGCTTTTGGACTGGCTAGCAAAGAGTTCAAAGTACGGCGCGGGCTTGGCATCCAGGAACAACTGGCCAAGTGTCAGGCTTCGCAGTTCCTTGTGCCGCAAGCCAGTCGAGACGGCCATCAGGTAGAACAACGCGCGTTCCTGTCCCAAGCGTTCGAGTTTCTTGAGATGGGTTGGCTTGAGTTTGGCCAGGCCGCGTTCGTAACAGGCGTCCAGATTCTGCTGCGTGATGGATTCGTAATGCCAGGTTTGACGGCCTTTGCGTTTGGACTTGGGAATTTCAATCTTGCCTCTGCCCCACTCGGCGATTGGGCGCAGCGTTGCAGCACGGAGCAGGTTGCCGACTTCTTCAATCGTCAGGGCTCTGCGGATGTGCCGACGGTCACTGGCGCGATCGGCTTTCTGCACCATCGTCAGCGGGTTGGCAACGATGCGTTGTTCTCTGACTAACCAGTTGCAGAAGGCGTGCATCGAGATGACGTATTCGTTGCGCGTCGCAGCAGCCATGTCTTTGTCTTCAGCTTTGCTGAGCCAACGGTTCATCGCGTCGCTGGTAATGTCGGCCAGCTTTTTGATCTTCAAATCCTGAACCAGAATATTGAGGCGGCTCTTAACGTTCTTGCGGTAGTTGTCCGAGACTTTGCGTCCACGCACGCGTTTGATCTTCAGATGTTCCAGGTATTTTTCAATGTGATCGGTGATGGCTGCCTTACTGTGTTCGGCGACTTCGATTTCTTGCGGCGTGATGAAGCCGGCACGAATCTTCTCCTGCTCGGCCAGGACATCGGAGAGCACGCGCTGGGCAGCCTGCTCATCGCGGCAGCCTGTGGAGATGCGTTTATCGTTTCCTGCATGATCGGTATACCTGGCATACCAGACTTCCGAGACATACATCATACGTTTACCGTCTTCAGCCAAAGGTGCTGTTTTGAGTTTACCGTGTTTGGTGCGCCATTGGACGACGGGCTTATTGCGTCGCGTGACGATTTCCGCACCGTCGGGCATGGGGATTGGGTAGGTTTTCTTGTACAGGTTGGCCATGGGTACTTCGTTTGCCTTTCACGTTGGTGTCGCGTTGTGGTGACACATTGAGCCTCAACTCTGCTCAATTTACAAGGCCATGATTGGCATCATTTGACTTATTTTTCAGGGGTTTTCCGAGTTTTACTTCCGGGTGCGTACAGGTGGACAACCTGCATTGATCCACTTCTCAATGACATTGCGATTCCAGCGAACCAGCATGCCCAGACGCACGGGCGGTGGCATACGCTTGGTGTCACATAAACGATAGATATGGCGCGAGCTGCAATTGAGCATGCTGGCGACTTGATCGACGGTCAGCATGACGGACGTCGGCTTGGCATCAGCGGATGAATCAATAACGGTGGTTTGGGTGATCAAGAACAACTCCTTCTATATAGATACGGTGACAGATTCACAGGGCTTGCAGCAACCATCGCCACCAGACACGCGGCAGGCCAGTCCAACCGGCACGGTTCATGGTGGCCATGCGGGATTTGCAACTGGTGCAGGGACGCACCAGGCCAAAGGTGGCGACCTGGATGAACATGGATAGCCATGTACCTGGTGGGAGGATGCGATTGGGCTTGGGTGCGGGAACGTCGGCCCACTTGCCCAATGGACACTTGGATGCAGGCAAACTTGTGCGAGATTTGAGATCGGCACCGTCGACATTGCAGTTGCATTTGCGATCCGGGTGGGACAGGCAGCTAACTGCGTGTTCACATTGACGGCAGATGGATCGGCGCGTGGTGATGAAGTCGGTGGGCATGAGTGGTTCCTTGTTTTAACTTCCGGGGGCTAGATTCCAGGGGTGGGATCGCTACAACTACCGTCGCCATTGGAGTCACCGACGATGCAGTTACCTTGTTCGTCCATGCAGGATGTTTCATCGAGGACTTCGATTTGCAGTTGGACACGAGCGGGATTGGCATAAACATCCCAGATGTTGGTGCAGATGCTGTGATTGTGCAGTTCGTCGCTGAGAATCGATGCACTGCGACAGGTGCCGGGTGCGGATGGGATGCAGGCGGCGAAGATGCGCCCGCAACTGTCTTCTGAATCTTCGTTGGCATAGCCGTCGACAGTGACATACCAGCGCGTGGTGCCATCACCATCACAGCCTGCGAGCACCATGGCATCGACGTAACTGCCACATGCTGCACCTTCGGGGACGATGCCGTAACCCTGCCAACGTGGGCCGGTGATGGTGTTGCTTTCGCAGTTGGGTTGGGGGTGACCGCCGATCATGCCGGAGTGCCCGCAGCCTGGGCAATAGGGTGGGTTCCATGCACCGCAACTAAATGGGATTTCGATGGTGTTGCCCATGAAGGCGGGATCGGTACAGCAGCAACGTTCGTGGGTGTTGCCGTAGTCGATCAACTGCCAGGTGATGCGAATACGCGATTGATTGGTGAAGCAGCACGGGCCACACGCGCACGCATTAGCTGGAATCGGTTCCTGGCCACAGCATTTGCCGCAGATCATGAACAAACCCTCGTCCGTAAGGCCAAACTCTCCTGTCTCAACCTTCCGGGGGTCGATGTCGAACTCGCCGTTACTCCCCATCGTCGCATATCTCCACAGCTAGAGTCTCGTTGGCGTCATACAGGATGAATTCGCGTGTTCCGTCATAGGGATTGGTAACGTAGTAACCCGTGCCGATGACGCCATCGCCGGTGGCTGGTGCGGTGACGAGTTTGCCTGCTGCTGGACGTTGCTTGAGTGGTGTCATTTCCTCACCGAGAATCGTGCCATCCTCTTCTTCGTCGTAAGCATCGATGGTTTTGACAAAGTACGTTCGATCACATTGCGTCGTCGCATCGCCATCGGTAGTGCCACCATCCTGCCAGACTTTGCAGGGAATGAGCGTCGTGGTATCCACCAAGCTGGGCACACCGAGTTTGACGATAGCCCAACACGGTTCACCAATGGGAACATCGGGTTGACTCCATAGAATCTGCGTGCTGCCGGTAGCAGACGATGCCATGATCGCCGGGAATCCCACCGGTGCTTTGGCAAATTGATGGGTTTCATCGGTGATGATGATGCGAACCTGGCACACGCCTTGAATCATCGCACGGCCAACTTGCCCCGCACGGATCGGTTCAAGCAGGATGGCGTGTTTGTCCATGGCGACATGCGTATCAAGCTCAGGGAACACACCACTGAAAACGATCTGGTCAACAAAGCTGCCTTCCAGATCCATGATCGTCTGCGGTTCATGCACCGAGTCTTCGATGCCAAGGATGAAGTACCGCCAGCAGTCCATGGGCGAATCATTCTTCACCCAGATCACCCCGCCTTGCCCCCGGTTCCCGGAAGCACTGGCAGATTGCATGGATTGTTCGAGTTTTTGGCGTGGCTTGATGCGCTGCTGAAAATCCTGAGCCGCATCGATGAATGCGTTGTATGTGTTGGCCGGGATCACCAAGGGATCGCCGGTACTGACTTTTTCAATGTCATGTTCAACCTCCATCAAGAACCGATGTCCAGCAAACCAAAGTCGGCATCTTCATAGACCTGTTCGACATAAGCTGCGACCGGGCGTTTGACCATGGCCATGGCATCCATGTCCTCGACGTCGGCGTATCGCACCCACAGGTATTCCCAACCTTTTTTGGCAATGCCACTGATGCTGCCGATGGTGATGCCGGTTTTGTTGGGCGATGCGGCGAAGCGATATGTGATCTCCCAGTCGCCAGTCGTCTCTGTGTCAGTCTCAGTACCGTGCAAGGTTCCTGATGCACCGAGGAATAAGCATTCACCTGCAGCCAACCCACGGAACGTTGCGTTGTTCACTTTGCCGGTGAGTTGAAAGAGCGTGCCTTTGTATTCGGGCGTGACTTGCTCAACGGTCAGGTAATGGGTTTCGCTGAAGTTGTAGATGGGCACGGTGATATCAACGCCCTGGACTTCGGCATTGCCATTGGTGTTGGACACGCCGATCGCACCATGAAAGTCAGCGCAGATGGAATCGATGAATCCGCATACGAACCCACGGTGTTCAACGACTGGGTGATGTGCTGCGTCCCACCCATCGTGTCGAAGCTGTACGTGTACTCGCCACTTCCGGGGTCCGGATTTGAACTACCTCCACTCGAAGTTGACGCGGATTCAGCGTAGCGAACCGATGCATCCCAATACTCTTCGCTGATCGGTTCAATCTGCACGGACTGCATAGGCAGACCGTCATATGTTTCAGGAGCAAAGTTTTCGACAGCGGATTTGATCGCCAGATCGTCATCACTGCCACTGGCAATGTAAGTCAACGTCACTTGAGCATTGCTGCCTGTGGTGCTTTGGCGACTGTCATATTTTTCAGCAACGGTGATAGGCATACTTACTCCGGCATAGAGGATGATTAACTGAATGACAGGGACGATGAACCACCGCCACCGTTCTGCACTTCGTTGTAGAGCTTCTTGACGTAACGGGCGGTGTCTTCACTGGCGGCTGCGGTGCGCTGGGCGATGGACTGATTCGTCATGAGTCCCTGCAAGGCAGCGGAATTGAACGTGCCACGCGATTGTTGATTAGGACTCAGCGAGCCAATCTGCCCACCCAGTTCGGCAAGTTTTTTCTTGAGGGTGTCGATCAGGTTGTTGGGTGACGAAGGTTGATCACCAGACTGATTACCCTCTGCCGGTTTATTTTGAGCAGCCTGCTGCAAAAGCTGCTGATATTCAGCACGGGTCTTTTCCAGATCGTCCAACGCTGTGGCCATCTGTTTTTCGTACTGGGTCTGACGATTCTTATTGCCAACAGCCTGTTCCTGATCAATCAGATTCTGTTGTGTTTGGCGTTCGTGCTCGATGCGTGCAAGGTCTGAATCATATTGCTGTTTGTTCTCAGACAATGCTGCATCACGTTGCCTTGTGATGTTGGCTTTATCCGCGTTGGCATTGGTGCGGGCGATGTTGATCGCCATGTCGACGTTGTAGTCTTTGTCGAACAGGCCGATCAGATGGTGCATCCCTTCCTCAACTTTGAGTTGGGCCGAACGGAACGTTGACTGCAATCCCGCCGTCATCGTCGTCCATGCATCGGAGAGGAACGTTGTGGTTTGAACCCACAGGATGCGAAGGCCATGCCAGGCATCGACGAGGACCTTGGTCACCTTATAGAAGGCTTGGCTGGCGACATTGACGATGGTGTACTTGAAGCTGTACCAGAGAGATTCGATCTGGTAGATGCCACGTTGCCATTCGACTTTCAAGGCTTGCCAGAGAATCTTCGCAGCCAGACTCAGATCACCGGAAGCCAGCGCATCGCGGATGCCTTGCCAAGCCACCAGAGCCGCGATCCTTCAGTTCGCTGAAGCGATCACTTAACCAATTGAGGGTCTTACTGGCAATGTCCGTCATGCTCAGAATGGCAATGCCAATCCCGGCCGCCGCGACGATCACCAATCCCATGGGTGAGATCAGTGCGCCCAGCACCGTGAGTAATGTCCCGATCACACCGACACTACCGGTGATGATGCCAGACAGTCCACCGAAGATGAACGCCACCGCCTGGGCCGCAACACCAGTCGTCATCAGGATCACACCGACAGCAGTGATGCCTGCAATCACCAGCGCGGCCGAACGCACCAGCGACTGGTTCTTACTGAGCAGATCAATCACCACGCTGGCATATTGCGAAACGATGGCCGCTGCCTTAGCCACGGGTTCACTTAACGCTTCACCCATAATGCCCAGCACGATGATGCCCGCCTGCTTGATGCGGTTAAAAGCATGAGTGATGGTTTTACTGAGTTTTGCATAAGCCTTGTCGGCCAGGCCCGCGCGGCTCTGCATCGCATCAAGGTCGGATTCAAAACCCTTGAGATTGTTCAGTGCCGGGACAATGCCGCGCAGGGCAGCGGAATCGGGGAACAGTTTGGCCAGAACATCGGGCGGGAGTTTGGCGAGTTTTTCCATGACACCGTGCAAGCCCTCGGTCTTGAGCGTCGTGGTGTTCATTTCAAAACCGAGCTCGTGTGCTAACTTGGTTGCTTCGGCGCTGGGCTTGAGGAAGCTGCGCAGGATGCCGTTGACCGAATCGATGGCCGTGGTGGTCCGCAGGCCGTTGCGCGTTAGCGTGGCGATCATCGCGCCCAGTTCGTCCAACGGCAGACCCGCACTGGCAGCTGTCGATGCGACCATGCCGATCTGCGGTGCCAGTTCGGCAAACGTCGTTTTGCCGCGTTGGACAATACCAAACAACCAGTCGGAGACATCGCCAGCGTTTTCCGCAGCCAGCCCATAACTATTGAGTACGGTGGTGATGGCATCGGCTGCCGTACGTGTGTCGGTCAAACCTGCTTTTGCAGATTTGGCCGCAACACCCAGCACATCCAGCGCCTTGGCAGGAGCAATAGACGCCGACAGGATGTCATACAAACCACCGGACAATGCTTCGGTGGATTCACCAAAACTCACCGCCATCTTGCGGATGCCCTTGGTGAAGCTGTCCATGTATTTTTCGGCATCACTATCCGAGAGCATGGTGGAGACGGTGGCCATCTGCTGCTGAAAATCCGCGTAGATTTTCAGGCCGGAGAGCAGAGGCACCGCCGCCACAGCAGACACTGCGGTCAATCGCTTGCCGATCTCGCCCACAGACTTGCCGAAGGCTTTGACACGCTTCTGGGCTTTATCGAGACCACGGACCAACTTGCTGTCCTGCGTGGTCAGCTCAATGTACGCAGCCCCAGCACGAATGTTCCGACTGTTGGCGATACCTGGTGACATGTGAAAATTCCGAAGGTTAGTTTTTTAACACGAAGGACACGAAGACACGAAGGGCAAGACAAAAAGAATGTTTTTCTTCGTGTCCTTTGCGCCCTTCGCGCCTTCGCGTTAAATCCCATAGCCCATTTACGCAGTAGCAGCAGTGATACCAGTGGATGTTGACGTGACCGTGGTCTTTCTGCCTTCGTCCAGGCCCTTGTTGAAGGAGTCTTCTTTTTCCTTGCGGAGTTTGCCAGAGCCGAGGAATAACCCGAGTAGTCCGGATGCAGCAGGTAACATGGGGCCGAGAACGGGGACACCTGCAACGGTGGGGCCGATCTCATCGAGAGCAGACAACGACAACTGGTTGACCATGTTGCGGATTTCGTTGGCGTGTTCGATGTTGGACTTCCACTGACTGCCAGCCGTTTGCATGTGCTGATACCAGAGTTGATATTCGCTCTCGGCTTCGTTGAGCGAGATGGTGCTGGCCAGGCCCGTCTGCTGCTGGATGGTGTTGGGCGTTTTGACGTGGATCATGTCGCCCATATCGCAGCCCGCAAAACTCAGCAGGCCCAAGACAACAAACGTGAGGATAAACAGAAAGATCAGATGATTGGTTTTCATAAAGATGGTTTCCTTTGAATTCCGGGGCTTCCGGGGTTGGGAACAAAAGTGCGTTTGAGTAGTGCCATGGCATCGTCTGTATCCAACGGGATCACCGACGACGATTGGCTTTGAGCAAACGGATCAAAGTCCGCTGCTTTGAACGTATGGGAACGATTGAAGGTCAGCAGATTGGCAAGCAGTGCCATCAGGTTGGACGTGTGCTGCCAATCCTGCTTCTGGCGAGACTGGGCCATCTCATACAATTCACGCAGAGTGAACGGATCGGGGTGGACGCCGAGGACACCTGCCAATTGCCAGATCATGTCCTGGCAGGTTGCAGCAGGTGTTCGAGTTGCTGCTGGAGTTCCGGACTGTCCAGTTGGGCACTGGCGATTTGAAGGGCTTTTTCCTCGACCTGGCGAAGCTTGGCCAGTGCCTTCTTGAGCACGGTGCGCTTCGCTGCGGGGAAAAAATCTGCCAACTCCTGGAGCAACGCTGTGGTCGCATGATCGATGACGTCACCGGCCAATGCCTGTCCGAACTGTTCGTCGGTGATGTTGGCGCTTTCAGCTTGGTCTTTACAGATGACATAAAGCACATCACAGAGTAGGATCGGATCGGTGGACAGTTTTTCCAGCAAATGTGACTTACTGTCCAGCACGTCCAGCAGGTTGACGCCGACGAGTGCTTGGACACGTTTGATGGTGGCAACGGTGATCTGAACCGTCCATACATTGTTGCCGTTACTTCCGGGGGCAGTAAAAGTATGCATTAGCTGCCACCTCCATCCACCCAAGTCGGAGCCGCGGGTGACATAGGTTGGCTTAACAGTCACGTTGACGGTGATGGCTTCTTCGAGCGGTTCGTTGCGTGTGAAGTTGGTCACCGAGAAGTCAGCATCAAGGCCACTGCCACCTTCACCATCAAGTACGGCCATGGCAATGGGTGTGTTGTTGAAGTACGCATCCTTGATCGCACCAAAGCCTTCGTCGCTTGAATCCCAATTCATCGTGAACTCAACACTGCCATTCTTAAGTGTGGCGATGGTTGCACGCCAGCCTTGGCTAGCGCGGGTCGTCACATCGGCCTCGTTGGTCTCGAGGTTGAGCGTGACATCCTTTGTGTTTGTCAGCTCGCTTGTTGCAGTTGTGCCGGCCGCGCCGTAGTACAGCTTGGCCTGCATCCCTAAACGGATGGACATAAAAATCTCCTTAAAACAAGGTGTTTTGTGATTGGTTTATCGAATCGAGCCTGCCCAAAATCGAGGCAGACGCGGTAAGTTTTTATTCAGTGCTGGCCCCATCAGTTGCCTTCGGGGGTAACGATGTCCACGGAACATGCCGCCGAATTCGTGGGCCATGGCCGACGGGCCAACGTGGGCGAAACCGGGGCCAATCAGGATACGGTCGTTGCCTTCGCGGTCATAGACGATGGCACGCCGCAGTTGCCCATGTCGCGTATGCGGTGGCGAACCGGGTGGTGCATAGCGTTTACTCCGTCGAATACTCCGCCTCGCTGTTAACCGAATCGCCGCACCGGCATGTCCCAAACTTTGGAAACTCGCCTGGTTCATTTTTTGCCGAACGAGTTTTTTGTTGAACCCGTTATGGGGTTTAAAGTGAACTCTGAGCATGGTGGTTTACTTTGTGATGCGATACGTCAACGTCAGCACCGACGTGAACACCCGCTGATTGGCCAGGTGATCCGGATCGTAGATGGGCTGATTCTCCACTTTGATCCAGATCGCATACGGCATGTCCAATAGTGGTTGGCGTTGCAGGTAGTCGGCGATCTGCTCAACCAATCCGCTCAAATCTTTAACAGCTGTATCGATTTCATCCTGCGGTACCGTGAGTTTTTGCTGGATGCCAATATCAACCTGACAGTCGTATTGGCTGAGTTTGCGTGTGATGCTTTGAACCTGCACGCCACGTGGCACGACACTGACGGTCAGTGCCATTAGTTGCGATAGATCGTGGATCGGTAACACAGTGCGTTTGGCATTGGTGACGATCTCCGATTGATTGAGTTGTGAAGTCACTGCATCAGCAAGGTCTATTGTCATTTGCATATTTACCCTCGGCCCCGGATTAACCCCGAAAAATACTAAAAAGAATATTCACCAGACTCGTCACACCAGCACCGGCAATGAGCCACATCCAGCGTGCGTGGCGAATCGCGTTTTGTTCCAGGCGATCCAAACGAATGTTGATGCCCGGTTCACCGTTGCCACGGATGGCATGATCGAGCCGGTCGAGTTTGTTGTGCAGTTCATCGAACTGACTGCAACTGGAATCGCATGCGTGATGCGTTGGGTTGGTCATGTATTTGCATCTCCCAATAGTCGAGTGTGAATGCGTAAAGTGGTGTGATAAGGATCGCAGTAGCGGTAGCAACCGTCATCACCGAAGTTGGTGATTTCATATTGCTTGCCATCCATCGTCAGGACGTCACCGGGTTGAGGTTCAAACTCCGCCGGGAAGTCATCTGCGTTGACGAGAAAATCCCACATGCTCGATTCGATGGTCACGCCACCGACCGTGGATTTTTCGTACTTACTGATGCCCGGCGAGGCATGGACGGTGTACGCGGATTCACCTTGTTGATAGACGACTTCCTGCGTACACCATCCCGCCCTCACCCTGGCGAGCCACTGCATGCCCTCTTTCATGTAGTCTCTGGCCATTCTGCCCCCAGAAGTTTAAGCCAGTAGTTTCATACGAACAGTTGCATCGTTGTCACCGGCATCGGCCACAGCCTTGCCCATGTACTTGCCTTCGATTTCGGTGGGCGTCACGTATTTGTTGGCCGAATCCCAGTAAAGCTTTGTGCCCGTGGTGATGGCCATGCCGGGGCCACCGATCTTGGGCACATCGAAAATGCCGGTCACCGACAAACTGCCCAACGTGTTTGCAGCGATGTCGAGTTTGGCAATGCCAACGAGATCTTCCTGGACAACCACGTCGCCAGCGGCCACATCAACGGCTGGGGTGTAGTCAATACTGTCACCTTTGTGAACGAATGTTGCGATCATGTAAGAAATGCTCCTGCGAGAAGAAAAAGATCAAAAACAGCTTGTTTTCAAGGGAAAAACTACGGATACTTCCGAAGGCATGTTTTAACTTCCGGGGACGGGGGTTAGGCTTCGCCCTTGAGTTTCAGCGCACCGCGATGATCCTGTTCGCGGACACCGAAATCGATAAAGCCGCGGAAAAGAATGCCCAGCGAATTGAAATCTGCATCCGTTTTTTCAACGGTGGGACGATCCACGCCGTTGAGGAAAGCCACCTCAATCGAGGGCAGACGATTGGGATCTGCCAGGAGATACCACGCCTTGCTGCTGGCACCGGTGAAGCTGGCATTGGCCAGGTAGACACTGGAGACGACGTCGAACTTGCCCACGTGCGGATTCGTCGTCGGCTTGGGTTTGTTCGTGGTGGTGGTTTCGTTGAGCTGGATGCTCTTCATCAGCATCTCGGCTGCGACCTTCAGCGCGGTGGGCACGAGCAGGATGTTAGCAGGCATACCGAGCGGTTTACCGTTGGGCTTGATCTGTTCGCTGAATTTCACTTCGGCATTGGTCAGGCCATCGACGGATAAAGCAGTGTCTGCACCTTCGAGGTAATTGCCGTGATCAGCATGAAAGAAAGCGTTGCCATCGGATTGGGTGGGATTGCGAAGCCACAGGCCCCAGACGGCATCGGCAATGGCTTCAGCCGCACCCATACCAATCTGACGCGGGATGTCGGTGAAGGCCCCCATGTCATCGTTGATGATCATCTGGCGAGTCAGGGCAAACATGATGCCGTGGGTGTCGGCACGCTGGCCGAACTTCTGCTCATCAAGTTTGCCATGCTTCAGTTCACCGTCCGGGCCGACCTGTTCAAACTTGAAGGAACCGGTCATACGGTAGCGACTGTGTTCCTTAAAGTCGTTGACGCTGGCGACCTTGGCAATGCGACGCCAGGCATCTTCGACGTAGTTGTAGCCTTCGAGCAACATCTTGTTGGCAATGTTGCTCAAAACCCCCGGAAGTGTGGCCGAGCTGAATGCGGCTTGCAACCAGCCGCTGGCATCGCGACGGAAACGGGGAAGCTGTTGGCCCGATGCCATCTCGCAGAACTCCTGGACACCGATACCACGAAGTTTGTCGGCAGCTTCGAGAACGGGTTCGGCATACATCGCTTCGATGCGGGTGTTGGGCAAACCACTGGCCATCAATGCTGCCGCTTCAAACACCTGCGGATTACCCGCATGCTGATTGACTTTGGTGTGCATGGCAACGGGAAGTTGCGGGCGCGATGCGCGAAGGACGTGCAGTTCGGTCTTGGTCACATCCCAACCTTCCTCAATGGCCTGCGCTTCGATGTCCGGATGTTTGCCTTCGCAGGTGCTGCGGATGGCCTGGATGCGGCGGGTTTCTTCAGCCATCTGCTGACGCATCTGCATCATGGGGTTCTGATCATCCGGGGCAGAGGTCGGTGCATCCGAGACATCCTGCGTTGCACGCGCGGCGATGGCGGCAGGACTCGCGGTCGGCGTGGTCGAAGGTTTGGCCGGTTTGGGATCGGTGACGATGGTGGTGGTTGCTTGGCTTTGTGTACCATGCGGCATGTGCGATTGCTCCTTGCTGTTGGCTGCGATACGGGCAGACGTAGACGAATCTGCCCCGTTGTCGACGAATGAAATTTCTTTGAGGGTTGCTTTGCGGACGACGTGAATCGGGCCATCAAACGTCCGGCCATTGACGGTGACGTTCTGGCCATTGGGGATGAACTGGGCATCAATGACGGCAGCACCGATGCTGGCCTGCCAGGGAAAACCGTTCTGGCCACTGCGAATCACATCACGTGCCCAACTGGTGTCACGGCTGACAAGGCCTTCGGCCACGAGCCTCCCGCCTCCGGAAGTTTTTTCAACAGCAACGCGCTGCGTGTGGCCGACGCCCTGACGCGATTGGTGATCCAGACGAACCGGAATGTCCTGGCGGTCAATGGCCAGACCTTCAAGGTCCACCACGACGGGATGCGGGAATCCCTCGATCCGCATCAGACCACCGGTGTAAGCGACCATCTTGAACTGCGGAACCCCGGCACTTCCGGGGGTTTCTTTGTTTCCAGCGGCCTCAATGGTCAGCGGGCAGATGAACGACAGTTGATCAGGCAGTTGTTGGGTTGGCGACAGTGTCATCGTCATTAACGTTGGTCTCCTGTGAAGGTGAAGATTGGTTGGGCTGCGAATCCATAACCGTCAGCCCGAGTTGATTCATGAGTTTGGTTTCCTTGGCACGCTGACGAAGCTCGGTTTCCCAATCTTTGCCCTGACGGGCATATTCAGCGGCCAATGTGGTGGTGTGGCTGGTCAAGCGCGTGGCCTGAGCATTGGCTTCCTTGGCCGGGTCCACATGCTCGGTGCCATCGAAAAACCAGCCTTTTTGCAGGGGTAATGGACGCCCGGACAAGGTGGGCATACTGCGCACTGTGCGCAGTATGGAGAACTCCGGCGTCAGCATGGCCTCACGTATCCATGCGTTGAAAATCTGATCCAAAACCACTTCGGCAAGATGCATCTGCTCGACACGAATGGACTTGTAATAAGTCTGATGGTCAAGCCGCCCAGACGCATAGTTGTAGCCTGACGAGTTGCAGGCGGCGATGTTGTAAGGAAGATTCAAGCACCGCGCGATCTCGTTAAGAATCTCGCGTTTGAACTCAGCCAAACCCGTCACAGGCTGTTGGGCTTCAATCTGCCCCAGTCGCCAACCATCCGGTAACACGGTGGCCATGCGCTTTTCCAGATTGACGATATCCATCGGATCAAGCGGCTGGGCTTCACCGTTGGCCGGGGAATCGGTGTACAACACCGCAGCAAAATCAGCGGCAGTTTCAGCAGCGGCCAGCACGGCGAGAATGTATCGACGCAACTGCGCAAACAATGGAAGTGCAGGAGTAATCTCCGGAATTCCACGATGTTGCTCGGGACGATCCGCACGAAACCAGTGAATCACAGATGCCGCAGGCACTTCGTCATACTGAGATGTCCACGAGGAATAATTCCCCAGGCCGCCCGGATGCTGCCGCAGGATGGAATAGAACTGCGGACTTCCGAAACTGTCGAGAATCACCCCATCCACATCGTTGCGTGTGGGCAACATCACTGACGACGGCGACGCGATGCGATCCGCTTCAATGAGTTGTAGATCAAGTGCAACAGGCGAATCGATATTGGGATTGAAATTCAAAACACCAAACGCTTCACCATCGGTGCTCTTGGCCATCCGCATCGTACGGAGCTTGGATGCCAGGCTGACCGCTTTGCTCCACTGGGCAAAGGCATCTTCGATCTGACGATTGAGTTCATCATGCTTGGTGAGTAGTTGCAGGCGCGGCCCCGTACCGATGCAGTCATTGGCCAGCGTCAACACAATACCCTTGGCATAACTGTTGTTGGCTACTTCGTATCGAGCACGCTCACGCAACTTCTTGCGAATGTCCGCAGACGCCGCACAGTCCGCTGACATCGCATCGGCCATCGCCCAGTGCCGGGCATTCTCTGCCGTTGTCTGCGCCGCGTCGTAACGCGCCCGCACCACGTTGGCCACCGGCAGTTGGCGTTGCACCTGAGGTTTGGATTTTTTGAACCAGTTACGAACGTGCATCAAACGGTGCCTCCGGGATTGATCTTGAAAACTTTGATACCTAAGCCCTTGGATTGAGCAGCCTTCTTCGATGCCAGGTAACGATCTACCGCGATCTGATCCTGCAGCGGATGCTGCTTAACGTGCTGGCCGTCAACCGATACTTCAGCCGGTGCAGCAGCGTTTTCTTCGATGTTGTTTTCAACGGAGTCTGTCATGAGTTTCCCTCGGACTTATGTGTCGTCCCTACATTACTAGTTGCCGATACCCCGATTTTTCACGAGAGGTTTTTGCCAAAAAAATGAAAAAAGTGCAGATTGTTGGGAGGCGTTGTTGTGATCGGCTTAAAAACGACGCTGTTGCATGTCAGAAAGCTTCATTCGCGGACGCGATTGCACGCTGCGCGACTCTACTCCCGGGAGTGAGACACCTTGAATCGATGCACCAACTGCGCATCCAACCAGACAATCCAGCCAGTGATTGTCTGGACGCGTGGCACGCAACTTCCACTCATCGACGGTGCGACCTTGGGCTTGGGATTTGACGCGATACTCGGCTGTCAGGTGATCAGCGAGTAGGCGATGGGTTTTGTCATCACGGCCAAACAGAGACAGACAGCCTGGATCACCCATGGCAACACTGAGCCGTGCATGCACGAAGGTCTTCCAGTAGTTGGTATCGATCAAGGCATGGCGAACCTGGCGCTTACCCACTGTGTTGGGAATGCGCCAGTGCAGCCCCACGCGATCCCCGCGTTTGCGCCGGTATTCGCTGAATGGGATGCTCGACGCACCGACATAGCGTCCATGGCTGGGTAATAGCAGGCCTGCATGTTGGCTTTGCCGACAGAACTGATACACCACATCGGTGGACTGCCCCCAGTTGGCGTCAATCAAGCAGCGGTCGATGCGCATCTCGGCACCGTCGTCCCGCCGGTAGGGGGGTGACAGTTTTTCATCGGTAAGAATGTCCAGTCCCGCATAGATTTGCCCTTCGAGTCCAGCACCCGGTGCAGCACGACTGATCGTGGAACGGATGTCCCGTAGTGTGTAATAGGCTCGTTTTTGTTCGGGCCATGTGCCATAATCGATGATGTAGCCTGTAAAGTTTTCCTCCCAGGCGCAGAGCATCCAGAACAAAACCTTCTGCTGGACATCGATGAACATCGTCAGGTGGTTGCAGGCCAACGGGATGATGCTTTGAGGGTGGCCATTGGTTTTGGCGGCAATGGCGTCACTTGTGAGCATCTCCTCGCCCACGGATTCGATGATCGGTTCGTTTTGATATTCAGCAAAGAACGCTGCTTCGTCACGCAGGCGCAGGTTCATCGCGTGTTGGAGAGCAGACAGTTCGTCTTCGTTGTACCGTTGCGGCCAGGCAACATGACTGCCAACGTCCATGACTTCACGGTTGCTACGATAAAACTCGGTCGCCTGCGAACCATCACCATCATTGCGAAGACTGTCCGCACGAATCTCAGCATATTTTGCCCAGAGCCTCTCTGCATTGGCGTCCGGAAATGCATACACCATCTTCGTCCGCTCGCCTTGCCATTCCGGATGTTTGTCCCGGTCGAGGATGTTGTCGGCCATGTCACCTGGCCGGATCACGGTGCAGGCCATGAGTCCAGCAATCTTCTTGCCAGGGCCAGCCATACCCAACACGTCACCGGCCAGGATCGCTTCACGCCGCTGACTTTGCGATGGTGACCATGCCGACTCGGTGGTTTGTGGGTCATCGACCAACACCAACTGCGGGCGCACAACCTGTCCATCAGCGCGGGCATAGTTCTGCCCACGAATATCGCTTCCCTTCATGCCGCTGCTTGAGATAACGATGCCCGATGACAGACTGCCTTCGATCACAGGCAGCACCACGCGATCCGACGACCAATCGATGCGCGTGGGTTCGCCTTTGTACTTCTGTCCCTTCTGCCGGTTGGTGATCCGCTCCAGACACCTGATCGGATACGTGACCTCCGGAAAATCCTCATGCAGAAGCGGATTGGTCTCCAACCAGATTTTGATATTTTCCAGCAGGTCGCGAGCGCGTTCGGCACTGGCTGCGATCAGGCAAACAAAAGGTGCTGCACCGATCAACGCTGCCCACAACACAGCAGCCTGACACAAAACTGTTTTCCCTGATCCGCGCGGCATGGCCATGGCAAACAACCCGCCGGTACGGACAGCTTTCTCGATTTTTGAAATGACCGTCCTGTGATCAGCTGACCAAGGCAGGTAAAACACTTCAGCAAAATACGTCTCGCAGAACGCCCGGAAGGACGCGATGCACCGGGCCTTGCGATCTGGATCAACCACTAGCGGTATCTCGCCAATATCCTGAGCCGAGCGCACCGCCTCGGCATTACGCTCGGCCTGCCTTGCCTTTTGTTCGTCATAACTCAACGGCCCGGATTTCGGCTTGGCATATTCCAATGTCAGCCATGCTGCGTAGCGGAATAAATCCACCGACTGCGGATTGGACGGATCGCTGATGCTGTAACCAGCACGGTTGCGGTGCCGACGCAGTTGCGACTCGGTCAATGGATCGGCATTTGGAATGTCGATGGCATTGACGATACGCAGCAGATCGGCGGGTCGAAGCTGGCGTGGGTTGAAGGATTTTTTACTCATCGTTCATTTCCTCCACTTCCGGTCGGGCCAGATACGCGACGTAGTCGATCAGGCTGAATGTGCCATCGGCGCGAAGTAACTGACCATCATCAACCACTTGCTGAATCTGCTCTTCATCGATCCGGCGATTGAACGCCTTGGACAGAATCTGCGCCGCTTGCGGCACGGTGACCGCCGTCATTCTCAATGGTTTTGGACTATCTGTAGGTTGTGTCATCAGAATTCAAAAAAGCCTTAAAAATAAGGGTAAAAGTCGCATTATCCGCTTGTAATCCGTTTCGAATGCTGGCTTCATGTGTCTATAGAAAGGCCAACAACATGAAAGCCAAAACCACCAAACGCACGCAGGCATACAAGGACGCAGCGGTCAACGAGATCGCCCAACGCATCCTCAACATCGACACCTTGCAGACACGTAAAAGCGATTCTTTGGATTTCCACGACTGCGCGGTCTGGAACATTAAGGAGGCGCTGGAAGCCGCCTTTGAGGCTGGACGCAAAGCAGATCATTAACCATTCGCAACAGGAGAAACACATGCGGATCACACGTATTGAATTTGCCGGACGAACAGGCATCTTCGCCATCATCAAACGACCACATGAAGCCAAACAGATCGAGGTTGAGATTCTGCAACCCAACAAGAAAGGCACCCATTGGGTGAAAGCCGATGACGAGGATGAACTCTTCTCGATGGCCACCTTCCTGCAACAAGTACTCGACGGCTACGAAGGCACCATGGAAGAAGCATCCTGCTACTACAACGCACTGCTGTGCATCAGCGACATCGGAATTTGAGGAACCACCATGACCACCAAACACAAAAAACAAACGGCCCAAGACGTCTACTTCCAACACCGAAAAGACATCACCAGCCTGATGCTCTGGCTGGAACTCGAACTGGAAAAACACCGCATCAACGCCAAAGGCAAGACCGACAACTGGGCGATGGCCGAAGACCTTCAACTCACTCGAAAACAATTGATAGAGGCACTGACCTCGCTCTCCCACAGCGAACAACATGAAATCGAAGACCTGCTCAGCGAAAGTCGCTGAGCATTTTTGTTTAACCATTACCACAAGGACAAAATCATGAAACAAGAAGACATCCAAATCGGCGTCACGTACCTCGTCGGCCTCGCTGGCAAACTGGTGACGGTGCAGATCACCGAAAACCATCCCTCGGCCTCGCTGGCAAACAATGGTGCAAGCGATCAGTGCAGATCACCGAAAACCATCCCTCGGGCACCGGCTGGCTGGGTAAGACAATCAAGACGGGCAAGCAGATCACAATTCGCTCGGCCCAACGTATTCACCGCAAGGCCAGCGACGATAAACAGGTCGGCAACACGGCCAACCCCGGTAAACGCCAACCCAAGGCGACGACGGATACCACTGACTCCAAGAAACGCGACACGGGTAAACCCGCCGCGACGGGAGGCAACCAGGACGGCGACAAGCCTATGAGCCTGATTAACGCGGCTGCCCATATCCTGGCTCAAGGCAAACAAGAACCCATGCGATGCAAAGACATCGTCGATCAGGCTATCAGCCAGAACCTCTGGCAACCCGGCAAGGGACTGACGCCTGCCTCTACCCTTTACGCAGCGATCGGCAGAGAGATCAAAACCAAGGGAAACGCCAGTCGATTCCGCAAGGCCGAACGAGGTATGTTCACCGTAGCTGAGCCCCGATGATTTGAAAATATCTGGCTGCATATTAAAACCGCTTTCCATCCCCGACATATGTCGGGGTTTTTTCGTGAATACTTTGCGAATCTATATAGGAAGTTGGGAACTCGACGATATAATGACGAGATAGTAGAAAAGGAGGTATGAACAGAAATGATATCAAGCCTTGGCGTCAGACGTCTGTTCGGCAGAAATACGTTGTGCTTTCTTGCCGGTAAATGCTTCCCAACGATTAACGATGAGATCACAATAGAGTTCATCCATCTCCATCAGGAATGCATGACGATCCGTCTGTTCACAGCCAATCAATGTTGACCCACTACCACCGAATAAGTCCAGCACGTTGTCACCAGGCATTGATGAATATTGAATAGCACGAACCGCCAACTCAACCGGCTTCTCTGTGAGATGGGTCATGCGACTCGGATTCAATTTTCGAATGGGCCAGAGGTCCTGTGCATTGGTAGGACCGGCGTATAGATGGGCTGCGCCCTCCTTCCAACAATAGTACCCCATCTCATATGCTCCCATATACGTTTTGCGTGTTAATACGGGATGCAACTTATGCCAAACGATGCCCTGGCTAAAATATAAACCAGCTTCTTTAATAGGTCCAGGATAGTTAGCCAGGTTGGCGTAACCGCCCCATATATATGCTGAAGCTCCGGGACGCATCACGCGTGACAAATTGGAAAACCATGCACGTAGTAACTTGTCGAATTCTTCATCACTCACAAAATCATTGGCAAGTGGACGATCCTTAGGCCGCAGCTTACGTTTGATTTTCTTACCATCCGTTGCGCCTCGCGCTTTGTCGAAACTCTGGTGATGCAGTTGGGCCTTCTTATCCCCGAATGAACTGAGCCCAGCTGCGATGGCCGTACTACTGCGAGGCTCCAGGCCAACATTGTACGGCGGGTCCGTATTCACCAAATCGATGATCGCGCCATCCAGCAAACGATCCACATCTTCCGGTGAAGAACTGTCACCACACATGAGTCTGTGATTGCCAAGTATCCATATGTCACCGCGTTTGCTGATCGCTTCATCGGGCGGCTCGGGAATATCATCGGGATCAGTCAAACCTTCACTCACACCTTGAGCTGCATTCAATAACTGCCCGAGTTCATCTTCGTCAAAGGCCAGAACATCCATGTCGAATCCACCCTCACGCAGATCGTTGATTTCGATGGGCAGGATCGACAAGTCCCATTCGGCAATTTCACCGGTGCGGTTGTCAGCCAGGCGATACGCGCGCACCTGCTCCGGTGTCAGATCGGTGGCCACATGCACCGGCACCATGGCAAGGCCGAGTTGCTTGGCTGCCTTCCAGCGCGTGTGGCCTGCAATTATCACACCATCTTCATCCACGACGATGGGTTGGCGAAAGCCAAACTCCGACAACGATGCGGCGACAGCATCCACCGCCTTGTCATTCAAACGAGGATTGCGTTCATAGGGTTTGACGTCCTCGATGTTGCGAAGCTCGACCTTGAAATTGGAAGTGACGATGTCCTGAGTTGCGGTCATATATTTCCTTTGAAAATGTTGGATTAATCGTTTGCTAAATTTTGTTTCGCGTCGGCGACAACAAACTGTCTCTAACCCGGTGGCTCGTTCCGCCGCCATCCAAAAGGTTGTTAACGGGAAGGAACCATGCACAATCGGCACTGTTTGGCCCCTGTGGCCGACCCGGACAATGGCATCACATGGCCAGCCTTTTTGCCCAGACGCCACAGACGCCAACGTGTGGCGATGTTGGGTATTCAATTCAGGTGACGTAAATAGGAACAGGCCCAAAATAGAAAACCGATATTCCCTCGCGCGTACGCGCACACACACGTCGTGAGGTATATATAGAGAGAGAGGGTGTTTTTCTATATATATTCTTCATAACCTTTTATCCTTTGGCTTTTTGCGATTTTGAGAAAACCGCTTTTTCACTGCGCGGTTTTCTGCGGTTTTCTCTGGCAATCTGGCTTGCCACACTGTTTTGGGCCTTGAAATGGGGATTATTCAGAGAAAACCTCCGAGGCTTTCTCCCCGGTAATTCATAGAAGTATCCATCCCGTTCGGGGCTTGGTGCTGCCCTCAACGGTTTGAAACAGAATCCGCTTCTGCTTTCTCAGAGCCTCGAGCACGCTGTCATACATATTGGGACTGGTGGCCAGCTGTCGGCGCAAACGCCAGTCCGGTGTGGGATACAGACGCTGCTTCCCACTTTCCTGGCAGCGTCGGAGATAACGCAATGCTTTTTTGCAGACGGCATCGAACTCGTTGGTACTGACATATTGATAGGCCATGTACAACATACGTTGCACCTGATGTTCAACGAACGCGCTGGCCCAGCGCACGGCATCGACACTGATTTCCGGTTGAGTGTGGTTTTCGCTGCATGCATAAAGCAGCGCCAGCTTGCGTGCGTTTTCGTTGGCACGGCCCCACACCGTCATCGCCACTTCGTCTTTGCGATCTTCGGCTTGAGCATATTCATCATCTGCATGCTGACGGAACTCAGTGATGTGCTGCTTGGCTTCATCGCTGTAGGGCACAATGACGGGCACGGGATAAAAGCCGATGAGGTTGCCACGGTGTTCGCCTGGTTGATAGTTGCCCCACCAGCGCGCGGTTTCGACAAGGCGGTCGGGCATACTGTCGACAAGTCCCGGTTCCTGGCCTGGTGAACGTTTACCCGTATCGACGATGACCATGCGGGCAAAGAAGCCGTTAGTAAGCATGCGTTCGGACATGGCCTCGTAATAGTGGGATGGTGTTGCCGTGCCGAATACAGTGAGATGGGGCTGATGAATCACGCCAGGGATGCGCGGCTTACCCGCTTTGGAACGCATGGAATACATCATGCTGGCTGATGAGAACAGTTCGAGCAACACGGTCATGATCGATTCGTTGCGAGCATCCTTTGACTTGTTAACGGATTGAAGAATGCCGTCGATCTCATCGGTCTGATACATCGTGCAGGGCTGAGTAGCCAGTTGATCCTCGATGCCTTCACCGGATGCGAACTTGCGGCACAGCGAATCGGTCATGTTGGCAGCAATGGCCAGGTGGGCATTGATCTGGCGTGGGTAGTTTTTTCCGGCAGAGGATGAACCGAGAGCAAGCAGGTAAATATTGGTGCGCAGATCCCCGGCTTCCCGTACTTTGCGCCCACATAAATAGGATTGCATGGCCAGTGCGCCACAGAACGCCATACCCAGTGACGGATACGGCGCGTTGGCCATGCAGAAGTCGATTACCTCGCCGATAAAGCCGGGAATGTAGAGCAGGTTTTCAGGCAGAGGGCCGGGATCGGGCACGGTGGAAGTGACATCGTCCTGTTCATCACCATCGAGAATTCCGGACAGGTCAACATCGGAATGATCCACGGCATCGAGATCGTCACCGAAGCCGTACAGCGCCAATGTCCTGCTCGCAGCGGAGAAATCGCCACCGTGTTCCAGCAATGCATACACAGCAAACGGCGAATAACCTTGTTCGGGTTCAAACGGGGCTGCATTGGAAGAGAAGACATAGAACACGCGATCCTTGAGTGACGCTGACCAGCAGGTGTCTTTGCCGGGGCGACGCCAATATTCATTGTCACCGGGTTCTGCCAGTTCCCAACCGTGTGTGCGTAAGAGATCACGCACATCACCATGCTTGTTATAAGCATCGCCCGGCCTGTTGAGATTGTGCGAATTGTGGGCCGATGTACCGCACATGTGCGATTTATGCGACATGGCCTGGCTGACATTCGTACCATCAATCACTGGCGGCAAATACTCATTGAGTTCCCATGCGGTTTTCAGCAACGTATCGCGTTGGGACTCCGTAAGGACAGGCAAGTCGCACAAGTCACCCTGCATCATTTCATAACCCGGTGTCGGTGAACAGAGGAACAACCCACCTTCACCACGGGTTTCGATCAAGGTTTGAACCTTATCGTTCACCTTGCGCTGAGCCAGTTTGATGTTGCCACAGACAGGAACATCACAGCGGTAAATCACATGCATGCCCCCGGAAGGTGTCGATTCGATGACCAGGTGATCACGCAGATCAGGATCGATGCGATCCATCCATGCTGGGAACAATTCGCCGCCACCGTCAAAATCAATGATCTCCAGATTGCCGGAGACGGTGCCGCAGATAATGCACAGTGCATCGTTCCATGGCCACATGGCTATTTCATCGAGTTGAGGCAATCGCTGTTGATATTGTTTCCACTTGCCGATGGCAGGACGTTTTTCCACGCGGATTGCTGGCAGGACGGATAAGCCTGTATTCAAGTAGTTTTCAGCGGTATTCATTAATGGTTCATTCATCAGTTGCACATCAGTTCCTTTGTTCGATTCATGGCCGAGTTAGCCAAAGCCCAATCTTTCCACGCAGCAATCTCTCGCCGCAATCCATTGATATCTGCTGGCTCGGGAGGTGAGATGGTTTTATTCCAGACGGTTCGAATGCTGTCGACGGTCATCCGTTCCGCATCACCTTCGACGATCAGCACGGTCGCTGGGCATAGCAGTGTCAATCGCTCAAACAGAATCTTCTGGCCAACGCTGATGTTTTGATGATCTTTCCATTCAAGGAACAGTAGATTGCCATTGATTTCCGTGACAGCGTCGATGTCGCTGAAGGCGATTCGGCCCGGCAGACAGTCGGCAAACATTTCGATCTTGGGACGTTTCTTAAGATTAAAACAGCCCTGCCGATCACAGTTCCAGAGCATGGGGTTGTACCCGTTACTTGGCGGCATAGAACACATCCCCCAAGTCTTCGAACGCCTTGGTGAATCCATCGATGTTGTTGCCGATGTACAACACCGCCTGCCCCTGTAACGGTGCAGAGGTTTTGTCTGGATGCCAGAAGCGAACACGGCCAACAGGGAAGCACACCGCCGATGACACGGACAACAAGGCATGGAACCACTTGGTCTCTGTTGCGTTGTTCACCAGAACTATGGCTTGCGAGGTGTTGCCAGCCTGGAATTCGTGAACGAGTTTTTCGCAGAATTGCTGAATCAACGGCTGAGCATACGGCGGGTTCATGAACACACGGCCATGCCAGGTTTGTCGCAAACCGTCATCGTCAGCAGTGAAGATTCGTGTCGCGCCGACAATCCGATTTGCTGCTTGGCTGGAAGCCGGATCAAGATCGATCCCACCCATAACGTCGGTCGCACGCTCGATGTACTGCGCCGGAGTGTACCATTCGTTGTCGCCCGTGTTGTTGGCGACGTGGGGTTTGGTCACCAACTCGCGAGCATGCTGGATTTGCGATGGTGTTGGATTTTCAGGCAGGGAACGCGCGGCCTGCACTACTTCGTTGCGAGCAGGTTTGGTCTGGCCACTGGCGATTTCACGCTGCAAGTCGAGCTGGTCCACAGCGTCGGCGAATTGGCCGTCGCGCTCAATCGTGACACGACTTACACCGTGCTCTTTGGCCAGATGGTCTGAAGTTTTCAACTTATACTCATTTTGAGTATAAGTTAGGTCGGTTCTGGCTCCTTGACGTTTGGTTCGGTTGTATCGTCGCCCACGCAGTAGACTCATTTGTTCAGATGATAGATTACGTCGCCCCAATTGATGGGTGTCGATCCAGTCGGCAGCTGCTGCACGGTCCGGCAGACTGACCGTATGCAATTCATAATCGATGCCGTACCGATCACAGATGGCTTTACGGTTATGGCCATCAAGCAGAATGCATTGCTCAGCCCATACGATCAGCGGATCGATGCATCCGTCGCGCAGCAGATTCTCTTCCAGGCCGAACAGTTCCTCATCCGTCAATGGAGGAATGAGGCTCTGGAATTCGTCATCAATGATGACTGGATCGTTTTCAAGACATGTTGTGTTCATAAGCTAATCTTTCAAAAAGGAATGTCATCGTCATCGGGCCAGATGTAATCCGGTTCATCTGAGATGCTGTTGGCTGGTACTGCCGTGGGGATTGAGCCCAATTCGTAATTGATAATGCGGTCAAATTTTTCACCGGTCACCGAACGCACAGTGATGGATAAGGGTTGGGCCAACGCCCCGGTTTCAGCCAGTTCAACGGCTTGCTCCACGGTGTCGGGCATGGGTTCATTGGATCTGGCCTGCCACCAGCTTTGAGCTTTTTGCCAGGCGTAACTGCCTTTGGGATGAGCCACGCAGATCCATTCGCTGTGGTATTCGTTGAACCCGCAGCGGTAATCAACCCGCAGCGTCTTGGGATGTTCGGGTGGCGCACCACGTTTGGTGTGGATGCTGTAATACACCTCACCCACGTCATAGTCTGTCTCGGTGACTTCGCCCGACAGCACACCCGCCGTCGACGCACTGCCATCGTGTTTGTCCCGCTCAGGTGGTGGGAATTCATGGCCGCAGTCTGGGCAGACGCTGTAGGACGCATGGATCAATGCCTGGCAGTTGGGACATTCCTTGGCCGGTGCTTCGGTATTACCTTTGCGATCAGACTTATCCTTGATCTGCAAGGCATCAACCGGGCCATGACGCAGGATGTTGCCGCCGAAGTCCAAGACCAGACAGTTGGTTTTGTCCGGATGTAACCGAAAGCCCCTCCCCAGCATCTGGTAATACAACCCCGGCGAATTGGTCGGACGCAACAATGCAACGCAATCAATGTTGGGAGCGTCGAAGCCGGTGGTCAGCACATTCACATTGACCAGGAACTTGAGATCACCTTCCTTGAATCGGCGCAGGATGTCATCGCGGAAAATGCCCGAACTGTCTCCACAGACGAACCCACACTCATGGCCCATTTCACCCAGCACGCGCTGCACATGCTGGGCATGTTGTACGCTGGCGGCGAAGATCAGCACCGAACAACGATCTTTCGTCTGCTCGACAATCTCACGACAGGCTGAATGAACGAGGCCATCGTCGTCCATCAACGCTTCAACTTCACCAGCGATGAATTCACCACCCCGTATATGCAAACCCGATGTGTCAGCTTTGCGTCTCCCAGCCTTTGTTTTGAGCGGACAGAGATAGCCTTGGGCAATCAGTTCACGAACACCAACCTCATAACAGACGTGGTTAAGTAGATTGTCTGTTCCGCAGATCGTTCCGCTTGTCATGCGATATGGCGTGGCCGTTAAGCCAATGAGTCGGACGTTGGGATTGACGATCTTCGCCTCGTTGAGGAACTGCTGATACATGCCCTCACCATTGGGTGGAAGCATGTGGCATTCATCCACAAGAATAAGATCAAAACGATCCAATTCCGCAGCTTTGCGATAGACTGATTGAATGCCTGCCACGATGATGTCATGCTCCGTATCCCGACTCTTGAGTCCCGCCGAATAACAGCCAATCCGATACCACAGGTCCGGTGCCATCGTGTGCAGCTTGTCCACGGCCTGCTCAATCAATTCCTTGACGTGAGCCAGGATAAGTACGCGACCATTCCACTTGGACACTGCGTCACGACAGATTGTTGCCATGATGGGTGTTTTGCCCCCAGCAGTCGGGATGACAACACAGGGGTTGTCATCCCGACTGCGCAGATGCTCATACACGGCATCCACCGCCTCAGCTTGATACGGTCGGAGTTCGATCACAGGTTGTTTGGCACAAGCCTGTATCAATCGATCACCTCCTCGGGCAGCATGAATTGTTCAACAGTGATCGGGTAAATGCGACGGGGATTTTCACCATTGAGCCAAGCAGTCAAGACGCGCTCAACCTTGCCGTAAACTTCTTTCTGGAGGGTTCGGTTGCGTGTGCTGCCCATGACCATGAGCTGATTACGCAGCTTGATGATGGTGGGATCCCACGGGGTTTCAGACACGCCGGTGGACAGGACACGGCAGAATTGGGCAAGCTCATCATGATCGACGGAGTACCATGCTCGCGCGATCACGGCACGCACATAGCCCACAGCAATGCCCTTGGTCTTGGTGGCTACATGGGCTGTTGCAAACTGCACGGCATTGACGTGCCGGTCCATCAGTTGGACTTCTTTGTAATACGCCAACCTTTTGCTGTCGCTCAGGCCACGAATCATTTCGCGCAGAGTTGCTGTATGGTTGGGAGACACGCCATCCAGGCCGAAGAGGCCATTGAGTCGCATCCGATCCACAACTGTGCGAGCTTTCATGCCGTCAATGGCGTCAACACTTTCAACGGAGATGCCGAAGGACACGGCCATGCGGATGGTGCATCCAGACTGGAGAATGGCCCAGAGTCGGTGCTGGCCATCAACCAGAATACCTTGATCACTGAACGCAATCCCCTGATGGGTCATACGCCATTTACCTGCCTCCATGTCCTGAGCCAGGATGTCGACATGCTTGGGATCGATGCGCCGGTTGCGCACATTGCCTTCGAGCCACTGGGTCGCAATGTCCGGGTTAACGTTCATGTACGTGGTTTTGACCTGGGGAATGGGTTTACTGGTGAGTGTTGCGATCATGCTTGGTTCCTTCCTTGCGAGAGATGATGCGAATGGCTTCGGCTGCCAATTGCTGCATATAAGGTTTGCCATAGAGGCCGATCATGCATTTGGCAGCGAGCTGGGGATTGTTCAAGGGCAGTGACACGGCCCGCATGGGAACGGGGCTGTGTTCACTGTGACAGGCTTTGGGACGATAGACTTTTTTAGGTGGTTGAGATGATTCAAGGCGACCGATGTTGCCAATTTGCATCTGAGCTACAGTGCCGTGTTTGGTCTTATAGGTGCGGGGTTGTGCCGCCGAAGAAGCCGTTTCATTTTTTTGAAAAAATTTCTCACTGTTACTTTGTAACAGTGAGGATCGAAGCCGGTTGACTGTTACATGGCTTACACTGCATCGTTTGGCAATCTCACGATCAGACCACTGCGACCATTCTTCGTCTTCCAAGACAAGTAAAATGGCTTTACGCTTGTCCTCGTTGGTTCGACGCAGGCCATGGGATGCATTGGCACCGACGGAATACAGAATGGCATCTCGGCGTGTACCTTGCTGGACATCAACCGCAATGGCTTCACGTTCGGCTCGTTTACTGGCCCAGTAGCGATGAAAGCCATCAGCCAACCAGTAGGTTGAACCATCATGAAACACGGTCACCGGTGGCAGATCGACACCTTCGTTGTACAGGTCGGCATATTCAGCCACGACGTCTTCATCAATGGCAACACGCGGTTGCGTACCACCGTCGATGCGGATTTGATTGAGTTGGAGCGTTTGGGTTTCAGTTGTCATAAAGATGATTACTTTCAAGGCTGGACATTGGGCTGCCACATAACGGGCAACGATGAAGCGGGTACTCTTGGATTCGCACGACAAGTTGGCCACCGGGAATCGGGAGGCGACGTTGCACAATCAGCATGTCCACCTGCGAATCATCAAGATAGATGCCCGCATGCTGCATCGAATCCAGCGACGCCTTCTGGATGTTGTCCAGATCACGGCGGCGTCGATCCGGTGGAAACGCATCCATCGCCACGGCCAAACGACCATCTCGTGGTGGTTGGCCGCCCATGCCCTGACACTGTGTCATCACCTGCTTGCGATAGGCACGACCTTGGCGACTGATGAGTGTTCTGCCTTTGAAGTGACGCCAGTAGTGATTCACCGACGGTGGGTAAGGTAAAACTAATTCCATGTGACACCCCCTTATCGCTTCCACGGTGCGGGGCCATCAGACACCGGTTTCTGTTGGGATTGGGAAGACGACGTGTTGCTGGTACCGGGGGATTGCTTGGGCTCAAAGCCCTTGATCTCATTAGTCAGTTCGTCGTTGTCAGTCCGTTTTTTCAGCTTCACGTTGACCACAAGTGGCAAGTTGTGAAGATCAGTGCTGTCCTTGGGCTGCATGACATTTACCGCGCGGCAGATGGCAGACAGATCGCCACGTGCAATTTTGACTGCCGTGGCATTGGGATTGTCCAGATTCAAACGAGTCCACAGCACGCGCCCTTTGAAGTCACCTTCCAGAATGCTGAGAGTGAGTTCCAGGTAGCTGCCATTGTTAGCCTTGTTTCGTTTTGTCTCTGAAGCAGTAATCGCTGCCAGGTATTTGCCTGCCGGGATCGGTTCGAATGCTGTGTTGGGTTCGACATCGTTTGCGTTGAAGCCATTGAGATTAGCCATAGAGATATTGCTCCATTAAGGGAAAAATGGTTTGATCGTTGGTTGAGATAAAAGTGGGGTTAATGTTTGTGTTTGGTAGTTTGATTGGACATAGGTTTGTCGGCCTGCATCATCGCTTCCATCAAGGCAAACCATGACAGTGGCAACTCCGTCGGCAAGCCATAACGGTTCTTGGCAATGCATGCTGGACTGCCGACGCATCGCATGACGCGCTCACCGCCATCCTTGCCCAAGCCGGAAGCCAGTGTGCGGTTGCGATTGAAGCCAGCGTCCTCGGTCTTGGTGATGATCTTACGTGTGGCAAACAATACGGCATCGGCCCACTCAGTGAGAACCGCATTGGCATGCTTATGCAGACGCGGGGAAAAACGGTCATATGCCCCGACCTCCGGATCGGAGAAGGTTTCGACCTTGGCGTGCGCCAGCAAGATGATGCACATGTTTTGCTTGGTGCGTAACGTATCCAAGCCAGTAAGCAGCATGCGCCAGTGTGTCAAGGCATGGGTGTAACCACGAGCATAACCGCCATCGACTTTTTCAATACTGTTGACGCCATAGTCCTTGCAGAGACGATCCCAGATCAGGCGTTCGAGCCAGTCGAGGGAATCGATCACCAATGTCTGGTATTCATGCTGTTCCTTGATCAAAGAGTCGATGGCGTTAATGACATCGTCATACGTGGTGGCCAGCGGAAAACTGGCGCAATCGATCTGATCAAGGCCATCTTCGGTTTGGATGAAGATGGGCACGGGCGCCTGCGATGCCGTGGTGGATTTACCAATGCCCTCAGTACCGTAGAGAATGATGCGTGGTGGTGATTGACGTTTGCCAGTGTGGACTTGTTGCAATAAGGACATGAATCGAATTCCTAGATATGATGATCGTGACCAATACAAACAGTCGCCTGCTCCGAACTCCCCGCCCCGAATACTCCAAGGGCGGGGAGAGGCGACATTCCGATGAGGTTCGGAAAAACTTCCGGGGGACGGGGCAACTTCTGGGGGTTACGCGGCGTTTAGTAGACGCATGGTTTCGTAGCCGGTGGGCCAGTGATCTTGCTTGTGCGCCTGCTTGAGCCGTTCAATGGCTGCATGGTTTTCACGGCGTGCCTGCTTAAGTGTCTGTTCGCTAACCTGCCAAACACCGCAACGGAAGGGCTCGGATTTTTCGACAGCAATCAGATACACAGGCACGAGTTCACCAGTCACTTTTGCAAGCATGTCCTGGTAAAACGCCATCTGGTTGGGGTAGCGCCAACGCTTGGCTTCAAACTCGAAGCGATCCAGATCACTGGTCGTCTTGACATCTGCAATGCCCAGGTGAGGATGAACCCAGTCCAAGCGTGCTTGACTGGCCAAACCGCAGTATTCCGTGCGAATCACGCCTTCGGATCGACCGTAAAGCAACAGGTCAATGGCCATACTGTTCATGCTCACGCCACTGGCTAAATTCTCGATCAAGCCCATGTCGTCGTAGTGAACACCCGGTTTACCTTGGGCCTCAGCCCACCCCCGGAATGCTTGGGTGTCCTTGCCGAAGGGCTTGTTTGTTTTTGGATTGATCGGACCACCGAGAGCGAACTGTGATTCATACGCATCGCGACCTTCGAGAATGCGGCAGTGCGTTGCACGGCCAATGAGCATGGCAGCGGTTTCTTCACGCTCCATCAGGCCCAGTTGTTTCTTGCGGTACAACCACGGACAGTTCATGAAATCGATGAGTTGATGACTCGACAGATATCGTGCTGCCTGAGCGTGGTACTCATCGGCGGGTTCGGTCTCCAGTACGTCCAGGTCGATGGTCAGTTCCGGTTCTTCAATCTGCGTCAATGCGGCCTCCTTGGTTATGGGACGGAAAAAACTTCCGCCCTCATAGTTACTAGTTGCCGATAGGCCCAAAAACGACGAGCGCTTTTTCCGAAAAAAGTGAAAAAAGTCAAAGTCACCTGGCTTTTACCTGTCAGCCACATGGCAGACACATGGCAGCCATGTGGCAAACGCGTGACAGGTCAATCGATATATACGGTTCGATATGGGTTCGTCATGATCGTGACTCGCCGCATGGATGCGGTGCAAAGAACAGTCATGGAGGACACGCATGTCGAACAAATACGCAAAAGAGATTTTTCGTCAATATTCAGGAGCCTTGGAATCCTGGCAGATCAGGTTAGCCTTCGGTCGCATCAAGCGATTCAAATTGCCACCACACACGTGGGATGACGTGATGCAGGACTTAGCGATCATCCTCTGGTCATTTGAGTTCGATCCGGACAAAGCAGGCGAAACAAAGGCCGAAACGATTCTCACCCGGATGATGGACAATCACATCCGCATGCTACGTCGTTGCTATGCCAGACATCAGACAATGCTGGAACGGTTGGAGGAGATGCTAAAAATGTCGCAGCTCGAGCCACCGATCCCCGATGATCTGGCTGCTTACACTGAGTTGCATGAGACGATTGCCAGTCTGCCAAAATTCCAGCAGGAAATCTGTAAGGCTCTGATGCATGGGGACAGCATCCAATCCATTGCCGACGACACGGGTCGGGCTCGGGGGACCATTCAATTCCACATGCAGTGTATCGGGCAGGTGCTGACCGACAAGGGATTTGATATGGGCTTTGAGCAAGGCGCATAAAAAAACCCGGCGATCAAACCGGGTTCGTGCAATCACTCATTGTGACAACGTGCATTTACCTTGCAGTAAATGTGCTACCGCGCTGTCCCTTGAGATTCTTGCGTGTGAGCTTACCGGCCTTGGCCAGCTTGGCGAGCGTGTTACTGGCCATGCCGCTGCGCCCTTCCTTGATCCAATGTTCATTGACTTGAGCTGTGGTGCATTCGGGATTGGCTTGAACAAAAGCCAGAACCGATTCGTCACCGGTGAGTCCATATTTACCTCGACCACGCTTGTCGGGTTTCACAGATGGTTCATTGATCTTTACCGGACGACCACGACGAGGTTGAACCGGCATGGATTCAATATTCATTCCCAATTGCTGGAACGTCGAATCAATGGCTTCGATAGCCTGGACATGATCTGCACGTTCAGCTTGAAGTTTGCCAACGAGATTGAGTAATTCAGTTGAGGTTGCGGTTTGAGACATCGTAAAAAACTCCGAAAGAAAAAAGTTAAAGCCCGGTACATGCTGCAACGACATTGACGCAGCACAACAGGAAAGTTTGGACAATTAGGTGTTTTGTAAATCGAAAAAAAGTTCCTCAGCAAAATCATCTCGACATTCAATGGTGATCCAATCGAGCAAGTGATAACCAATGCGATCATTGACAATCACGTCGTGCATGCCACAATCACAGGAAAGACGATCAAGCATAATCCTCTGAATTCGCCGACGAAGTGATCGCACGGACTGAACTGCCGAAGGTTGAGAAACCTGTGGACCGAGTCGGTTAGCCAATACATCGCTGCTGATACATACGAAGCGGTCCTGAGCATTCTTGTCTTTGAGGATATTCAAGATGCTCCAGGCATAGCCCTTCTCACCAGCCAGAGCGATGGTCTCATCGCAAAGCTCGAAGCGCGTGGGATAGACAGCCAGAACGCCACCAGTGAATGGCTTCATCTGCCCGGTGATAATGGGTTCGGAAAGGGAACATTGGCGTCGAAACTTCCGGAGAACATCGCGTATGACATACAACAAAGTCCGGCCCGTCGTCGGGAACGGTTTGGAGATACTGCCATCGATCCCCAACTCACTGAGTTCCACCATCAGATCAACACATTGCTGATGCTGGCCTGTCATCAAAATGACAGGAACGCGCCGCTGCGTTCGCGCACGGATCTGCTTGAGTAGATTGGCCCCGTAGTCTGGTGAACCCTCACCACCTGGACGCGATGGTATCTTCAAGTCTAGAAGAATCAGGTCATATTCATGCGTGGCAAGAAACTCGTTGGCTTCCTGCTGGTTCGTCGCCCAGTCGCTGGCACATCCCAGTGATGCAAGGCAGTCATCAATTGTTTGAGTTTTAATCTGTTCATCATCTTCAACGACGAGAAACCTCATTCGTCGTGCGCCCTTTCCGCTCACATATTGGAAGGGTGATCATACTATCGTCCCGGAAATGAGACGGAACCACCATGAGCAAAAACTAATTCGTCAGGCTATTACCCCCAGCCTGAACTTTACTGCTTAAACCGATAGGAACCTGGTGGGATGAAGAAAGCGGTTTGCAAACTTTCATCTCCACCTATCGGTGACAACAATGTGGGCCTTTGACTCATCAGTAATTGCCTGTGAATCGACGAGTCTTTTGAGTACATCCGAATCCCGGCCCACATGGATTCGAGTGCGTTTTACATATCGTCAATCAGCACAAACTCGAACGAATAACTCTAGCGTACAATAACGCAATATTGATGCCCCTAAACCATCATTTGTGTATTCAATGAATAGGGCAATTGATTGATTGACGCAGATATTGCTTTGATGTAGTGTGCAAAAAACCTCTGACAGATTATCTGGCTTGACGTTAATTTAGCCTGCATTCATGGCCAACGGCATAGGCAAGTCTTGTTTTCTCATGTTTGACTGGTCAATCGAACAATGCTGATATCAGTCACCCCATCTTTTGATTTTCAACAACCCCATAAGCATAGCTTGGATCGGACTTCAGAACATAGGTTTCTAGATCAGCCAAACAAGGTGTAGCAGTAATCCGATCAGATAATAATTTTAAACAACACATTATTCTCCAGTATAAAAAACTTAATATCAATTAATCATACTCGCAAACAAATAAAGCTTGATCAAGTGACATATCTGATAGCATCTTTGGCTCGTTAATCCAACCTATCGGGCGTCGTTGATAACCTTTGATTGAACATAGTGCATCACCAATTTCATGACGTATTCCGACAGCTAGCTCTTGTAGATTATTTACGATCTCCGGATATTGATCAGATAAATCAAACTTTTCTTCAATATCATTTTTAAGGTCAAACAAATAGTCACGGGCAAAATGGTATTTCCACCGGCCCAATCGAACCGCCTCAAGACGATCTTCATAATAGTAATAGAAAGGTTGGCTCTGCACATTGGCTTCACGCTGACCTGACAATAGCTCAGTAATATTATGCCCATCAATTTTACGATCATGAGGTCTATTGACTGACGCCAAATCAGAAAATGTCGGCAAAAAATCCATCGCAGTACAAAGTTGCGAACAAACCTGACCTGCAGGTATACGCCCAGGCCATCGCGCAATCATTGGAACACGCATCCCTCCTTCATACGTACTTCCCTTTCCTGCTGCAAGAGGTGCATTGGACGAGCCATGATTTAACTTATGATTTGATCCATTGTCGGAAGTGAAAATTACCAAAGTATTTTCAGCCAGTCCGAATTGATCCAAGGCGTCAAGTATTTGACCGGTTGACCAATCCAAACAAGCTATTTCAGCACCATAATCCCCGTTTTCTGAATCATCCACAAATCTTGGGTCGGGATGCAACGGCATATGGGTATAAAAATGGGCCAAATATAAAAAAAAGGACTGATCGCGATTTTTCTGGATAAAATCAATCGACAATTCCGTATACCTTGCAGTCAAATGCGCTTGATCGGGATCGAGTTCGATAATTTTTGAATTGCCCACAAGTGGCAAAGGAGGAAATTCAATATTCTTATGCTCCGGCCCCATATCGTTGGAGTAAGGCAAACCGACATACTCATCAAAACCATGGTTAAATGGCAAGAACGCCATTTGATCACCGCAATGCCACTTTCCAATCAAAGCCGTCCGATAGCCAGCTTGCTGTAGCATTTTGCCGATGGTAATTTCATCCGGATGAAGACCGCGTGAATCGCCGGGAAATAACACCCAATTCCCATGCTCGTCGGGCTGATCAAAACCAATTCTCGCAGGATAGCACCCCGTCAACATGGCGGCACGGCTTGGAGAACAGACTGGTGCTGCCATATAAAAATCGGTAAACCTCATTCCTTCCTCAGCCATTCGATCCAAACGCGGCGTGTGGTTACAAGTCGAACCATAACAACCGATATCACCGTAGCCAACATCATCACAATTAATCAATATAATATTAGGTTTCGTCACAATAACCTTCATTTCCAAACTGACTATTGGTGTCAATACAGATCAACGTACTTCATATAAAATCGATCTAATTCTTTTAATTAAATCATGTGTTTTTTCATCTTCTGTTTTGTCGATTAAATACCAACGGACTCGATGCGATAATGTTTCCCCAAGCTGAAGCATTCTGTTTTCGCTGAGTGTTTCAAGCTCGATATATTTCGGCTCAATGTATAGCTGTAAATTTGAGCCATCTGGATATGCGCCGCTCATTGCAAATTGACTGGCTTGAATCAAAACATACTTTGGATACACAGCTGCCATCCAATGGCCGAAAAAGCCTATTTTGGCAGGGGAGTTGATTTGCCTGGTATGTATAGCCAGTATCTCATCCCCGATTTTTTCAACCGTCTGTTTCTGTAGGGCAGCATCTTTGCCAAGATTCAGCCAATCTCGATTAGGCACCGGGCGTTTGCGGGGACAATCCACAAAAACAAGCGGAGCAGGACACAACTGCGTAATCGACCAAACATGCACCGGGAATGGTGAAGCAACTTCCCGCTTGAGTTGATTGTCTATCACCAACTCTCCTGAAATATCACCCCATGACAAAATTCGTTTCGCTGAAATCCCTAAGGGGAGACTTAATGACGATTGCATCTGAGTATATTGTTGTTCAGGGTCAATCGTCACTTGCCATGGGCGTTGATCAAGCGCCCGATCCGGACGCAGATCATTTTGATAAACATATCGAAAACCTGCCTGCTGTGTAGCCCAAAGACGATCCCCTCCCCAATTAACCCAATCATATTTGTCTGCTGTTGGGGCAGGATTAAGCCAGAGCAGATTATGATGCCCCGGTGAGACTTTGCCAAAATAAACTATTCTGCCGGTTCGGGAATTCACGCTTACTTGCAGGAGTTTGTTTTTCATCACCCCTTTCGGTGCCAAATCAATCTCATCAGATGTCTGAGCGATACAACACAAGGCGCACAACAATAGCAATGCAAACTGAAAATATCGGTTTAGCAGTAATTTCATAGTTAAATCAGGTTTAGTATTCTAAAATTGAATCATCTTTAATAACACGCAAGGTCTGATTGCCAGGTGCAGGAATTACCAACTGCTTGCCATCGCCATCCCTAATCGGAACTGATTTACGATCAGGCCATGTAATGATTTGATCAACCATTTGCCGATACATCGACGGGCAACTCATTTTCCATTCTGTCAGATCGATGTTTTGATCAGGTTGTTTATCAGGATTAAAAAAGCCATAGGACGCCATCGTCAGAGCCCGGCGGTTGTTGATCACGATGCTGTCAGGATTACTCACACTCACCAACAATTCGCCGTTGTGAACAAGTTGCTTGGCACCCCAGCAAACAAATTCTCCCTGATCATTGATGATTACAAAGCCATATTTACGAAGACCACTTACTTGAATTTTTCCCAGCGGAGTATCTTGGACTGTCACTTCCAGGTCTTGCTCACTGGTCGTATTGCCAATGACAACCGCACGATCCCAATAGCTTGCGCGCCATCCAGCAGGATTAATTTCATGCCTTAACATTCTCAAATCCTGAACCACACTTAATACGGGATTGATTTCAAATTCCTGCTGAACGACTGGATTGTAATTTTGGACCCATTTCCCGCGTAAATCCTGTCCTTGGACCGATCCGTACAATCTTCTGGAAATTCGAAACCGGTCATCATATGTCCATAGATTCCCATCAATGCCGACGGCGTTGATGAATGCATCGCCATAGACCAGCTCGTTTAGCGGCGCCCATGTTATATTTACATCATCGCCTAAATCTTTTTTCGATGGATAGGCTGGTGCATAATCAAAAAATGGAAGCATCATCTCCTGCCCACATTCCGTACCAAAGATCATTTGGGGTGCGGCCTGACGAAGACTTGCATATAACGTATGTAATGCACTGGTAAAAGCTGACCCATCGAGATTAGCATAGTGTGCTTCGGGGTTCATATCAATCGTGGGTGATGTCCCACCGATCACATCCCAGAACACGCCCTGGACATTCCAGCGATTGAGCTGCAATAGAGGTGACAGGTTCTCCCCGATCACCAGCTTGGGACTTGCCAAAGCCAATCGATTGCCAGACCAAGTTGTCACTGGCATTTTTCCTTTATAGTCTAAGACCATTTGCTTGGGATTAAATTGCGGACAATCCGTATCGAACTGGACTGGATTCAGGTGAAGAATAATGGCGCGTTGATCACTGTTATTTTCTGAAATATATCGCACAAAATCGGCATCATTCCCCAATTTTTTATTCACCGGCAAAACATACGGATACCGAGCATCAAACCGATCATACCAACCATCATGTCGTATCGCCGGATGAATGCCGTACATGCGATCTACCTTTCGGATATCGTCCAGATTCCTTTGGTAGCTACGCGGTTGACGTACCATTTTTATTTTTTCTTCAAGTGGTATATAGCCTTTGACTGGAACCCATTTGGTCAACGATTGTGACAGCGCACCAAAACCTGTCGTTTTAACAATACCTTGTTCGATGACCTGTTTAAGTTGCGGTCGGGCCTTAATTTTTTCAGACGCCTTGACAAACCAATGCTGCTGCCGCCCCCATTTTGCATACATTGCACACAGGTCATTGATTCCATTCGGCGTAGCCATCGGGACAAGCACATAGTCGTATGAGCAATGCCGCGTACTGAATTTTCGAATCCCGAACCGATCACACCATGACATGATCAGCCCACCTTTTTTTTGTCGATTTGCATTGACAAATTTAAGGCTTCCCTCCAAGTCTTCGCAATAGCTCAACAAGCCATTATCGCCATCTAAGTAACCTATCCACTGCATCCACATCAACCCTGGAGCCGGTCGTTCGTGCGAAACAATGGTGTCGGTACGTTCGAGCAAACCACTGTGATAGGGCCTTGCCACCCATTTGTCAGGCCCAACAGGTAATTGGTTGACATTGGCAAAAAACAAACGGATAAACTGCAAAAAAGGTGTTTGGTTTTGATACGACCAGTTCATGCGCAGCCGGTCATCCTGCTGATTGAGAACCTGGTATTTGAGCGTGATGCTTATCGGCATTTGTGCATGGATAAAGGTAGTTTGAATTGTTACACCTTGATTGTCCTGACTTGACTCGACACTGATATGCTTGGCCATTGCGGTGTTGAACCAAACCTGCTTGCCGTTTTCTTTTTCGATTAGCACACGCCACGATTCATCTTCGGGCATATTGGCATTCCAAACCAATTTACCCTGTGCGTCAAGTCTTCCGATTTGTGTCGGAATGCCTTGCGAATTAAATCGAACACGTAGATTGGCGGTACGGATTTGCATGCCACCCTTTGCGAACTTCTGAAAATTCACCGCTCCTGCCAAAGTCGATTGAGTCGACAAGCTTAACATACACAGCAGCACTACGATAGATATACGGTTAATCCGCATCATAAAACCTTTCAAACTTACCGAACATCGATTCGTTATTAAGAATATAAAAGACCTGTCCTGTAACCAAAAGCACGCTAATCGTTTGTCGGTAAATCCACCATACTCCCGTCAGCTAACAACAGGTGTCTGTTACTCAAATGATAGACATCCGTGGGAAATGACACCTGTTGATAGTATTCGCGTAACAGAGCAGTCAGATGTGGTTTTTCCACTTCGTTGAGGTGCCAGACCTTTTCCTTGCCATTACTTTTACGGAATCCCCAAAGCCGCCCCCAATAACCATCCGCATTGGGCGTTGCTGAATTAGGCGCAGGAAAATAGGACCAGAAATAACTACTTTGCAGACTGTAATCCGTGGTCAATGCGCGTGGATCCGAAGGACACCATACCGTCGGATATTTCTGTTCTTGCCCAACTTGAGCGTTGTACCACATCTCGCTGGCGGCTTGACTGGCTGGCATGGGTTTGACCGACATCAAGTAGGCCTGCACCCAGTACGAACCGTAATTGGCCGATGCACTGACATTATTGGGATTGTACAACGGGTCCTCGACACGAAACCATGGATAAGCCTCATCATATATATCGTTATAAAACGAAAATCCAAGATGTGCTTGCTTAAGATTGTTCATACAAAGTACTTTGCGAGCAGATGCACGTGCCTTTCCAAGCGCGGGCAGTAATATCGCAATTAACAATGAAATGATTGAAATAACCACCAGCAATTCAATCAATGTAAACCCTCGACTTGTTTTATATTTGTCGTTATGCATACCAACCTCCATTTAATGAACTTGCATTAAACCTCAACACTTCGCGTATTGGCTTCGTCACAGTCTTGAATTTCAAGTCTTTCCTCCGTCTTATATTTTGCCTCAAACCGAACCAACCAAGGCCAGTTCGGATCATCCTGTGTTGCGATCCCCCACCCGAGTCGCATCGTGGCATCGTTGAAATAGTGATCCGTTCGATAGGGGCCTGGTGCTTTAGGTGGTTTAATCTTTCCAACAACCTGAAAATGTATGCCATCTGAACTGTGTTGAATGGTATTGCCAGACAAACCGACATCGCATTGCAGGGAGGCAACACCATCAATCACCGGCCAAACACAGACTTCGTGACCACCATCCACAATCGCTTGATCCTGCACACGAACATATGGCCCCTTGGGACTCTGAGCAATCGCCAGTCCCATTTTGGTTTGAGCAGGTGTTCGGCCAACTTGTCGTCCCTTGTAATACATCCATATCTGCTCATTACGAATAATAAAGCAAGTGTCATCCACACGAAGGCTGTCAAATAATGCTGGATTGGTAGACGGCTTGAAAACAGGCTTGGTACGAACACGTTTCCAAGGTCCATCAGGCGTATCAGCTACCGCCAAACCAATCGCTGTGGGTGAAACGCCTGGATGTCCTGGCGAACCATCATAAAAAGGTTCAGCCACACCGGTATAGCTCAGATAATACCGGCCGTCCCACATAAAAATTGATGGCGTTAACACAGCATGCTCATCAAACGCGCCCTGTCCTCCCCGAGCCAGCGCCTGCGATATCTCGGTCCAGTGATAGCCATCAGTTGATGTCGCATACCAGATGGTTGCGGAATAGCCGTGAAAATGCACTGTCGTCCGCGAGTACCATACGTAGTACAGACCGCCAACATAAATCACGGGGCTGGGGTCTCGTCGCGTGATTCCCTCAGTGGATCCACCGAGGATATCTTGATAATCAAAATCAGCAATCTGGCGTTGAGCCATGTTCTATCCTTGAAAAAAACATCTCAATTTGATATTCATTAACAAGATATTAGGCGCCAAATTATCAAAATAAATGGCAAAAACAATGAATGTCATATCCAAAAATCGGATTCACTCCCCTGAACATCGCATTTGGTTCCTGTCGATGGATGGGCTTGTCGGCCATGCTTTAAAAGCTGTGGAACTGGTCAGAATGGGGATTGTCGATACCACGAGGCCTTACCAGACCAGACGCTGCCATGAACCGGGCTATCATCTGCTGTTCTATATCGTTGAAGGGCAGTATGAAATCTGGTGTCAAAACAAACATGTTCAGGCTGATCCCAACACGCTGTTATTGGTCCCCATGCATCAAATCCGACAAATCCGCCTGATCAGCCAGAAAGGAACGCACGTGTTTGTTCATCCCCGTCCCACGCGCACCTGGCAGGCGACATTTGAGAGTGGATTTGCAGTCCTCCAAAGACAAGACACCCAGAACATTGCACGCCATCTGCGCGAACTTCTAGCAGCGAGACTTAGCACACAGCCCGATGCAGCCGAATTAATTCAACTCTATGCTCAATTGTTACGTGTCTATCTGTTACGCGAACGTCAATGCATCCTTTCGCCAACCGATCACGTCCTGACACGGCGGCTCGACGCACTTTGGCAACAGGTTAATGACGAAATCGATGGCAAGTGGACGATTGCCAGAATGGCGAGATATGTCGGCGTTTCCCAAGCTCATTTTCAGGATATCTGCAAACGCCTGATGCACACCAGCCCCGGGCAATACCTGGCAGGACTCCGAATGGAAAAAGCCCAATCACTCCTATCGGAAACTGACGCAACCATCGCATCTGTCGCCCAAGCGGTGGGATATTCCAGTGAATATTCATTTTCCAGGTTATTTCTTAAACACACTGGCATTCGCCCAGGTGCATATCAAAAACAGCTTTCCACTGCCTGAAAATCACTTTGTAGTCAAATGAGATTTGACTTAACTCATGCTTCACAATCCCAGCAGAACGGGCGAATAAAGGTGTTGACCAGTGCCGAATTCGGTGCCAGGAAAACCGCCCCGGGGCCCATAAATGGTGCCAAACGTCAGTCCGGGATAGGCGATTGCTGGCAATTGCTGACAAAAGAACTGCACCTCGGAAACCAATACAAATCGCCCTAACTCTTGACCTGTGCGCAAAATAAACAACGGCTGACATTTGCTGTCAGCCGTTGTCAAAGAGCGGGTGAACGGACTCGAACCGTCGACAATCACGTTGGCAACGGGGTGTTTATGGTTGCAAGTAGCGAATTATTAAACGGTTATACGGCGAACAGAAAACGGTGCCGGATTCGGTGACATGGGGGACAAACTGCGTAAATCACAGTCCTAAAAGGTGTTGTGGATATTGTCTCGCAGTACCAATCTTGCCAGATTTGGCCCCTTGGCCACGACGTTGGGCCTTGTGGCGTTGGGGCGAGTTGGGTGGCCATGGTTACCATTTTTTCAACCGGACGCCCGTATGGCCACACCCCCGTTACAACTCACTTCACCGCCCAAACTACGCCCAACTCGCTAACCATCAATTTTTCTAAATCCCTCTCCATCACACGACCCAACCTGTCGTGGGTTAGGTTTATCCTTCGAGCCAGAGCATTCGCGTTTAACTTCAGCCCAATCGCCATGGAGTACGATCATGGAATCTCAATCTGACCTGTTCAAATCCATGGAGCAAGAGAAGCTGGAGCGTGATCAGTCATGGCTTCAGAACATCATCAGCACCGTGCCAGCTGATCGATTCCAGGCTGTAAAGGCCATCACTGCTCTATATCGAGACAACAGTCTCAGGACGCCACAGTTCATCTGGTTTGACAATCCTCTGACCATGGCTGTGTACGCAACCATCATGATGCTGGTGGAATTGCCAAGTGACAACCAGTTCAACACGATGATGCCATGGGAATGGGACACGGAATACACCGTCGCCATGCAAATACACAATGAGGATGTCCGACGTTTTCATGTTGACAACATCCCGTACTCGTGGCTCAAACTACCCGAATGGCTGAAACTGGAATCAACCGTAGACCAGATGCTCTACTCAACTTTTTGGGATACATATCAGAAAAATAGACTGTTGCTCAATAGGTACATTGAAGATTTCTTCCTGATTAAACATATGTATCAACTGCTGTATCGTCGCTTCGGACGGAAGGAGTGTCACAGTGATGAGGAACTGTTGAACCAAAGCCAGCTGTATTTCAATCACATCCTACCAACAATGAAATTTCAAAACATATTTGATGGCATGCCCGCATGGATGAACTTCTGTTCGATGAACGAGGCATGGTATGAATATTTTCTGTATCAAAGGATGACAGACAGCAGCCATGTCATTGACAATGCCGCAGCTTGGCTCAGCATTGCACAGAACTGCTTCTGCTGGCTTCCCTTCACGACAACCTGCCTGCTGTGTGAACGTCCTTCCAGCATACATCTGTCCGACGCCCCACTGATTCAGAAACAACTGCACTGCGACACCGGTCCTGCGATCGAATTCCGAGACGGCACAACCTTCTGGGCCCTGGACGGCATCGTGGTCAACGAACAGATCATCCTACATCCGCAGACCCAATCCATCGAGCAAATCAGGCACGAAACCAACGAGGAAGTCCGTCGTCTGCGCATTGAACGTTATGGGTGGATGAACTATATGAGTCAAAGCCACGCCAATGTCGTCGAACATAGTTCCAATGCCATTACTCAAACCCATGAATCTCTGATACAACTCACGGACATGCGCGTACTTGTCTGCGCCTGTCCTTCAACCGCCCGTGTTTATGCAATGCAGGTCCCTGAACGCTGCACCACAGTCAAACAAGCCCAGCACTTTCTGAGTAACGGATTAAGTCCACGCATCATAGGAGCATCATGATGACTATCACATCCACCGAATCGGTCAGACGCATTCAGGCCCATGCCGAATCCATCAAATGTGACAAACCTCAAACATTTCCCGAAGCAGCCAGCATCGGTGATGTTTTTCGACAAGGTGATATCTACGTTCAACTGACAGACAAAATCCCTGAATTGGCACGGATCATCGCCCCGCAAACTCCACAACTTGTTCCCGACAGCAGCAAAGGAAGCCGTCACATACTCGACTCGCTTTCTGGTGTGACGCTTTATAAAAAAAACAGTGGCAACGCCATTACCGGCCCGATTATTCACCTCACCGAGCAACGCACCATCATCCATCCCGAACACGGCGATGTCATCCTCCCTCCGGGCATCTATGCCATCACCTACCAACGCTCCTACGACCCGTTGAGATATCCAGACCCCTCGACCTACATACGTACTTTGGATTAAGTGGCTTGAAAAAGAAACGATTGAGGCTGCCATTCTAGTCACTACGAACAAAATGTCGTAGTCATGGCTAGTGGATCAGTCATCCAGCATAATTGTGTCGCCACTCAATGCGTGCGTACTTTCACGCTGCGGAGATGTCATACGCCAGCCGTTACGGCACGCCGCCAAAGTATGCCATCGCCCAAACGCGCCCATCGAAGAACGACGTAAGATCAGCATGTTCATACCCACCAAACAAACACCTGCTTATCGAACCCCAATGGTGTATCAAAAGCCTTGTCAATGCATGATTTTCATAGGCGACACTTGCGGGATTCGACCTGAAGAAAATTCTGATGACCAAAGCTGGCTTTTGAAGGAACATCGCTTTCACATTCTCTCCAGTACGGATTCCAACAATTTTGTTTACGCCTGTAGGTTTTCAGAAGTATCAACAAGTGTCCTCAGCATGTAATCAAATATCTTCTTCCCCCGATCATGAATCAAACCTTCCCATTTCCCCGGGTCACGCCACTGTTCCGGATTCGTATCATGCTCCTTGTAAGAGCCACCACTACAGTATCTTTCATACTTCTTATCTGCCGGGTGTTTTTTACCTAAGGATGAATTTTCACCTGGTGTAATTAAAAGAAGATTGCCAATTCCATTAATGCAACCTTCGATTTCCTTACGAAAGGAATCCCAATTAACACCGGACATTTCCTTCCAATGTTCTGCGTCTTCCTTTATCCAATACCAATCCTGAGGCAAGATATGTTCAACCGAAATAGTACCCTTCATCACATCGCGGATATTCGCACCTTCGTGTATTTCATATTTATAAATGGCGTAGATCATTTTATGTTTCCACCAGTTGAATGCGTTATTCAAAATAATGTCTTCATTTTCCACCAACCATTTTTTCACTATGGATTGAAGGCCTTTTGTATGATCGGTCCGGAAACCATCTGTCAGATACTTTTGAATCTCGCATAAAACACTCGCCTCATCAATTCCTATGGAAGCAAATAATTTAGGGAAATTATCCCTGCCACCTTTAAGATTATAGTATTCGACATGAAAGTCTCGGGTAAACAATAGTTTTTCCCACAACCTAAGTGTTTCGTTTCCAATGAGGCCATTGCACTCACCCATTGCTGTTTCCAAACGACGACAAATAATCAGGAAAAACTGACAGCTCAAATCCCTTTCCAAAATCAAAACATCTCCCACCAATCTGTCCGCCTTGTCCCATATAGGCAAATCTTGGTCAACAATCCGAACGGACTTTTTGAACTCTTTTGCCAGATTCAGTGCATACTTCACACCATCCGCTTTCGCTTTGGCTTTCTTAGGATTTTTTTCGTAGCCGTCCTCGAAGCTCAGCATCATATCTACATACTCAATCAATGATTCAGCACTTGCGTTCGCTGCGGGGTAATGAAAGTCTTTTTCAGTATTTTTGGTGCCGTCATCCACGACCCTCAGATGCAGGCGAAGAAGTTGGTCCATCGTCATCTCACCACGAAAACTACTCGCAGCCAACAGCTCTTCCATTCCATAGATTTGTCCAAATTCATCCTGAATTTTCTTGACATAATTTTCAGATTCCACGCCGCCATGATCGTAAACAAATTTCATCAACATCGCTTTAAGGATATCCAGTGTAGTCAACGGCACACCACGTGTGTTGTGCATTTCAAAGATATTGACTGCCACCGATTTGTTCCGGGTCAGGTGATGGGAACAGTGTGCTTTCATAACTGCTGTGATGTAATTCCCTATCTTGTCCCGATCCAGTTTTTCATTTTGGAATGCTTGATAAAAACGCAACAAGGCAAACGCCATTCTCTTCAGTGAGCGAGTAGATTTTTCAGTTAACGGAAGGGTTTTAAGACTATTGATGATTTGTTCATCTGACGGTGGCTTTCGATCCTTTAAATGCTCATATGCATGAAAGAATGAGTCTAGGTGGCTGATTACAGCATTCAATAACTTACTGTCGTAGCTCACCGTTGAAAAATTATCGATCATTTTGTAGGCGTAGTCATGGTCGCCTGTGGGTAATAAATATCGGCACACCATCAAAAACAAAACATACGTTGTGATCCGCTGCTGGCCATCCACAATTTCCCATGCAACTCCGTTATGTTCCACAATAAAGTGGCCAAAATAATACCCCTTGTTAGAGTCTTGGTATTCGTCGAGGTCTTGAATGAACATGTCGATCTGTTTTTTCTCCCAAGAATAAGCACGCTGGTAATCTGGTACTTTAAGTGGAACCGCATCGCAACCACAGAAAAAGATCGATTCAAAAGTTGAAGGCTCATCTTGTTCAACAGAACTAGACAGATTTTGTTCTCCAGATAACTCGGTCATATTTACTTTGTCCTTTCGTTGACGATTTATTGCATTGACACATACTAAATAATAAGCAATCTTTGTGCGACGCTGCGCAAGAAAATTCTTTCAGAATGTATAGCACTGATTACGGTTTATTCGGGGAAATAGAATGCAGCTCCGAAGCAATACCTGCCAAGGATACCGCCAGTATAATCACCCAAAAACTGTAATGCCAGTTAGGCCACTTTACAACCGTAAATCGTGACATGTGAGTTGTCGACATCTGTATGGATCTATGATTTAAGAGACATATGGCAAAATGATTGCCACCTATCGAATAATCAGCGATACGGCTACTCGTATCAGGATATGATTGGGCGTCAAAAATATTACGGAGTTCCTTTGACGGATATTGTACCAAACCATTTTTTTCACCATGAAACATATGCCTGTTATTCATCAAATCCATCATTAAATTCTACTTTCATATTTCCTCATGATGTCGTTCAATATGGCGTCAACGGCCAGAAAATGTTGTCACCAGTTGGATTCTATTACTTTTTTGAATAATGGCTCAGTGCCTGCTTAAGATCTACGCACACCTCATTCGCCAGTGCTTGAGGGCTAATCACAAGAGCGTGTGGGCCGAACCCCAGAAGCCAGCGTTTAAACTCAATGGTGTCTTCCAACTCAAATGTTGCAGCAACTTTTTTGCCAGTGTCAGTGGTAATTTTTTGACTCGAGTGCCACTGTATTTCGCGGACATTGGTCGCGGCCCAATCTGTAAACTCAACGCGTATTTTACAGGGTTTCTGAGTCTTGATGATGCCGAATGCGCCCTGAAGATGACCGGTGAGTGAAAAATCAGCAGGTTTTTCAAAGCTTTTCTCCAATCGCGCCAGGCTCTTGATCCTGGAGACCTTGAGCGTACGTACTTCCTCATGGCATGCCAAATAGCCGATGCAGTACAGTGATGCGTGCAGTAGTACCATACCATAGGGGTGAAGTTCACTGATGACTTCGCAGCCCTTACTCCCAGACCGATAGCTCACCTTCACGCACTTCTGATTCATGATCGCTTCATTGAGAACGCGGATTTCCTTGTCCTGACCGGAATAGTCGTGATTGCCAAAATTCTTGATGAAAAATGAGCAGTCCAGGCCCTCGAAGTATGTCAGTGCCTGGACTGGCAGGATGGCTCGAATCTTCTGGATTGCCGTATGCAAGCCATCGCCAAATTGCGTGCCTGCCAACGGCAATAGAATCTGCTGCGATAGAAACAGGCTCAGCATTTCGGTCATCGACAGTTGAAGTTGTTCCGATTCAATGACGTTTTGCGCCAATTTCCAGTATCGTTTGCCGCGATCACGTTGCTCATAGCTGATTGGGAAGATGTCCTGAAGGAAGCCCAAGTCTCGCTGTACGGTCCTTTTGTTGCATTCCAGACGCGTGCAAAGTTCTTCCGTGCTTACACCGAAACGATGAGCTTGAAGTGCTTTGATCAGTTCCCACTGGCGCAACAGATTGTCGCCTCTTGCCATGTTGAGTCCTCTTTTCAGCAATCGCCCCGGGTAACAACTTATCGTAATTAGCATAGACAGGACCCGTGACAGATGAGGTCGCACCTTGGGGCATTGTCTCAAATTTTACAATTTGGTGCGACCAGTCCAGTCATGGGTTCCTTTTATGCTCATATCAACAATCAAACGTAAAAGGAATACCTATGAACACGATCCGGAACCATTTATATCAACAAAAGACAATGAACCAACCTCGCAACGATCCGCCGCTACACTACAATGGTGATAACAGCCGTATAAACAGGATAGCCATCGCATGAAATTCGCTGCGATTGATTTCGAGACCGCCAATACTCACGACGAAAGCATTTGCGCCGCCGCTGTAGTAACCTTTGAAAATGATCAACTCCAAGAGTCGTTGTACTGGCTTGTTCGCCCACCCAAGGGCCATGGCTTTTTTCGGCCGGACTTCACCAATGTTCATGGCCTGACCCATCTGGACATTCGCAGTTCACCGGATTTCTCCATAATCGCCTCCGACTTCTTCAACTGTCTCGAAACTGCCGAATTGGTAATTGCTCACAACGCACAGTTTGACATACGGAAATTGCGTAGTACGTCGAAGCATTTTGGCATCCAGTGCCCACCATTCACATACCTTTGCACTTACCGCCTCGCACGAAGAGTCTGGCCGACTTTGAAAAATCACCAACTCTCGACTGTTGCCACCCATATCGGTCATGACTTCGACCACCATCATGCTCAATCAGATGCAGAAGCAGCGGGACAGGCTTTGTTGGCCATGATGAAGCATCTGCATGTTAAGACGCCAGTAGAGTTAGCGCAGAGGGCCAATGTCAAGGTAATGAGCTTTGCCCAGGAAAAACAGCCTGTTCCACAACCGCAGACATAATCCAATCTTCCTAAAACAATTGGATCGCCCCCTATTTTTTCATCTTTCAACCACTGAGCAGAAAGTCCAAGAATGGCCATTATGTTCATTTGTAATGCTGCAAAACCAAATCTAACCAAAACAATTGCAGTAGATGGTCTCAGAGCAATCAACCTGTAGCAGTATCGAAAATGCAACGGCCATGTGGTTAATTTTCAAACCTTCACAGTGCCTGATTTAATTATTGTGTCTAATTCAAAGTGATCTGCAGCAGAATTTCCAGATATGCCAAAATTCATCGGTCTTTTACCAATACTATCTATGCCGTTTCCCAGTACGAAAATATTGTCATCTACCCGTATGTTTCGATCATGCATATCCGAAGGACTGACCTGTACCATTTGCAATTCGGGATATTCTGTTTTTGCATATTGTGCAATAGATATCAGCTTACCAACACTGTTTTTGGTTGTTATTAATATAATTTCTGAATCTTTATTTACGTGTCGTAAAAACAGATCAAAAAAGTCCTCGTTCAAATATCTATCAAAATAATGAAGCCTTTTACGTGTTGTTGCAATTACATTGCGCAATTTCATGTATGTTGTAAATGGTGTATTGGTTTCCAGTATTTCTGCTCCCCATTCTATCGGAATAGTCTCCAAAAGTTCAAATAATTGTTTTTTTCGTTTATCAAACAATTCCACATGAATGTCCCGGCCCATTTTCGTGTTTATTTTTTCAGTGTGATTTACTAGTTTTATCATTTCCCCTACAACAAATATTGGAATTTTATTTATTTCTTGCGCTTCTCTCCTGTAAAATAAATCCTGAGAGAATTTGGCATATTTAACTACATTGTCTTGCCATGCGCGAATCCCTGGCTCTACCAAGACAATTGCACATCGTAATTCAGACGCACTGATTTCACCTTTCTTTTGAAGCAATTCTTCTATAGGCTTAACCAGTAGTCCATACTCATATATAATTTCGTATCTTTGTTGCAACTTGTCGTTGTGCATGATATACCCCATTCTGGCAATCAATAACATTTGTCCTTCACGTCCATCTGGCAATGCATTTATGTTTCGTTGCATTTTCCTTTGTGAACTTAAGGCTGTTTTGGTTTTGAAAGGGTCTCTTTCAATTTTTTTATTGCCTGAATGGCAGAAGCCAATTCTGTTCGTATCTCATGTTTTTCGGTGTTGTAGTGACTAAAAGTGTTGAGAACAAGGTCACGGTATTGCTCGACTTCGGAAATCAGTTGACCATTAGAATTTTCTAGATCAGGCTTTATTGCGTTCCAGAAATCCTCTGAAGTGTATTTCTTTTGCTTTGCATGAAATCTGACTAATTTGCATTGCTTGTCGCAGTAGTTCCGGATGATCTTTTCAAAGGCGGATCGGGTATAGACAGCTGCGGCTTTATAGTCGGATGATTGTAGATGCGATTCGGCTTTATCCAGCAAATCATGATCATCGATGATATAGGGTATTTCGTAGCCCTTATTGGTTAGCTGGGCATAAAACTCCATCGTCTTCCATCCGGACTTATGATCCAAGTAAGTTTTTGCGTATTCAAACCACGGCTTGTCGTAGGTGGTAATGAATATCTGGTAATCGCCGAAATGCTCGTCGAGGATTTTCAACAGTGGGAGACGGTTTGCAATATCGAGGCCAATGAAGATGTCGTCCAAAAAGAGAATCTTGTGATCGATGCCCTGTGGGTGCCGTTTGATCATACCGAGATAGATGGAAATGGCTATTGCAGAAAGGCGTGCTTCGTTCAGAAATAGATGTGGGTCCTGGATTTTTTTACCTGCGTAATCTACAGAAATATCCACCCGGGCATTCTCAAGACCGAGATAATCCTCTGTTGGACGAATCTGAGGGAAGGTCAGCCGGATATCAAGGTTATGCTCAAAGGTATCTAGAATCGGCTTGGCGTGCCTAAGTATATATTCGAGGCTTGTAGGCTTAAATATTTCACCGAAGGCTTTGTTGAAGGTTTTCAAGGCGGCATTGACTGCCGAACGTTTCCGGTTGATGGGATAGGCGCGTCCGGTAGTTTTGGAAATTTCCTCATTCAGTTCCGTCCAAAGTTCGCCCAGTTCCTTCCCTCCAGTCAAGGAATATTTGAAATGGCGAAGAACTCCGTTCACCAACATATCAATAAGATTGATGCTGTCGCCTCTTTTTAGATGGTGAATATTCAGCATGTGCCTGTAGGTTAGAAAGCTTTTAAGTTTGCATCCCGGATCAGTGTGTCGGAATCTTCACCGTGATAATGGCCGGATGCGGCAGCATGATATTCTTTCTGAATACCAGTTTTTTCACTATTGGGCTTCAACGTAACCTTTATTTTTCCAGATCCCTGGTCGGATTCTTCAATGAAAATATTTTCCAGCGCCGTAAAATTGATCTCCTCTGCCGACGATTGGAAGAAATCCTTTAACGCATAATAGAGCGAGCTCTTGCCGCTACCATTTTCACCGTAAATGAATACATTTTTGCCTCCGAACTTTAGCTTATGCGTGCCGAAGAATGCTTTGTAATTGGTGATTTCGACGGACTGAATCTTCATTTTTCATTCTTTCCTTGTCTCTTGAATAATTCAATCTGCTTCAGTTCATGCTCTACCTTGGCAAGATGACTTTTCCGCTTCAATCCGCTCATTGGCTGTTGCCGTATTTTTATATTCCACATGTACCTTAGTTTTGGCTGCTTCGCGTGGAGATACAACCATCATAAACGAGCAGGTCGCATTCCAATTCGTTTTTATTCGTGTACTCTCGTTGTTCTTACTTTTTCAGGGCATCGCGGATAATGCGAACCTCTTCGACACTGTCGAGGGTTTCAAGGTGGTTGCGAACGGGATGATTCGGATCGTAGAGCCGCTCGAATTCCCGCTGGATCACTGCCAGCTTTTCCTCCTCGCTCATAGCATTCGTTAACGGCGTCAGTTCTCCCAGATGAGGTAGAATCTCCTTGCCCGCCGCCTTGATCTCTTTAGGAAAGTAGAGTTCGTAAACCACACCATTAACCAACTCTCTAAAGTACATACAAACAAGCTTGGAGCAACTGTCATTCTTATGCAGAAAAATCAAATAATCGGACAGCTTTTTACAATCGTTAGATTCCTCCCAAGAATCTTCATTCGGCAACGGCAAATAGTTCAACATATGCTTTGTAAAGTTAATTCCCTGATTATAGCTCGAACCTCGATACTTTTCTTTTATATAAAAGAATGGAAGTTCGGCATTAACAACCAAATGTAAAAAATACAACCTTTGAAGTTTGGGAGAGGTTACAACCAACGTTGATTTCCCGGGTATTATTTGACCACTTTCATCAATGCTAGCATCTAACAGAGTGAGGCCCTTGACTATTAGTTTAGGAACAAGAGATCTTTTGCTATATGCTCCAGAAAACATGATCAGGAATTCATCACGTTCCACATAGGGAGATATATATTTATCCTTGAGGTACGTCATCGGAGAACTTCCCCAACGGTTCGAATACTTCCCAGTTATTCCAGTGTTCACAACTTTTAATTGTGAACTTGTTAAATGGAAATCTGCACCGCCATCTTTGAGGATTTTCTTCAATTCATAAGCATTAGATGTTGCACATGCATTTTCACATTCTGCAATATCCATGAGCTTTCTTTCTATTTTATCAAGCCTAGAAATAAAACTTATATGTTCACTAAAAAGATAGTCAAATGCATATGGATCAGACAAGGCTGCTGGACTTACTTCACCAATTTTATCAACTTGGCCATTATGAATTCGCCCGGTTGAGAATGAATTCGTATAACCATTTTTAATTGCAGTAATTACAGCATCAACCTTGGCCGTCTCAAATACTTCACGACCTGCCTCGACAAGGAGTATGAGTTTATCATGTACGTGCTGTCTTAATGCTGCTCCAAAGGGCTTTGAGAGCCACTTATCAGGTGTTATGAATATCATGCAAGCTTCGGGACGAACCAGAGATAAAGACTGCTCGAAAAACGCAATGTATATATCCCAATTCCCACGCGTTAATTGAAATTTATTCTTGAGCTCTTCTCGCATTTTATTCATATTCATCCGTGCCATACTTTCAGAATCTATATATGGCGGATTACCGATAACGATATCAAATCCACTTTTCTGCTTGAACACCTCAGGAAAGTTGAGCTTCCAAAGAAACCAAGGCTTTTCTCCAGTAGTTTTGTAATTGGCAAGTTTGGCAAGAGCATCGATCTTTTTCTGTTCGACCAGTGTCGCTTCAATTAACTCCCATTCAATTCGGGTGATTTCACCGCGTAGGTCCCGTTTTTCTTTCGGTGATGAGACATTAAAATATCGCTGATGTAGCTCTTCAAGCTGTTTGGCTTTCCTGCAAGCTTCATTTCTCAGGTCAAAGAGACCGTCAGCTTGGGCAGCCTTTTCGGTCGACAGTTTTTTCTCCTGCCGCACAATCTTTTTGAGCGCCTTGTCAATTTCGTTCAACTCAGCATCATACTGTGCGTCCAGCTCTTTGTTTCCAGCGTTGCGTGCAGTACGGAAGTTGGTCCAGGCAACAGCCTGTTTCTGTTTCAAGTCAGCTTTTTCGCGTGCCAGCGAATCATCTTCATCCTCAATAAACGCATCATCAAACAACTTCACACCCTCATATTCCTCAATCAAAGAGTTGCCCTGCATGATTTTGTAGTCGAGGTTGGGTAGCGCATCAATAGAACTGTAGTCGTCCTCATCTACCACCAGCGACAGCCAGAGGCGCAAGCGGGCGATATCGATGGCGGAGGGGTCAATGTCCACTCCATAGATACTGTGACCAATGGTGTGTTTTTTCAGATCATAGGGACGCAATCGTTTAGCTTCAGGCAGGTACGGGGCGAGCGCCTGGCGGGCATGCAGAATCTCATGCAGCATACCGACTGGGAAGGCTCCGGAACCGATGGCTGGGTCGCATATTTTAATATTGGCAAGCTTATCATCAATCAGCTCCGCATGGGTGCGAATTCTTTTCGGCAGCTTTAAGGCGTTGTCGTCGGTCTCTTTGCCATTTTCCAGAATGCGTTGGTCGTTTTCGATGGCAAAGATGCCTTTTCGCACCAGTGTTTCGATATACGTTTTCGGAATCGCTGTCACTGTATTATCACCGACTTCACCGTTGAGATAATGAATCAGCGATTCTTGACACATGTAGTGAACAATTTCACGCGGAGTGTAGAAGGCCCCTTTGGATTTACGTTCAGTAATGTCGAGCATGTTCTCGAAGACCTTACCCAGCATTTCGGGATCGACCGCCACCTCTTTTTCGAGTGGTTCGTCTTCCTTGATGGTGAAATTATAGCGGTCGAAGACATCCAGAATACCGGTACCTTTGTCACCCGCCTTAGTCTTTTCCTCGTTGGAAAAGATGGTGTTAGGGATTTCCACCCGGATTTTCTGCCAGTCATAGTCTGCTTCAAACAGACCACCATTCAGGAACGGTATTTTGCAGTCAAATTTTTTATAGTAACTCGGGTCAAACTGATCCTTACGGTCATTAGCCAAGGCTTCATAGAAAAGGTATTGCAGCTTTTCAACATAGTAATTTTGATCGGCTTGATCCGCATCCGCAAAAAGCTTCTGTAGAAAACGGCGCTCACCTTTCCCCCAATCATCACCGTCCTTGACACCTAACCATCCTTTTTTCTGGAGGAAGTATAGAAAGACAATTTGTCCAAGCAGTTTTTTGGCAAACTTGGCGACAATTTGTTCTCGCTTATCTACGTCAGTTTGCTGCTGAAAATAAGCCTGTTTCTGCAGTACTTCGGAGAGGCGGACGAAAAGATTTTTGTATTGCTCAAAAAATTCTTTGGTAACTTTTTCGACGGAAAAAGCTTTTTCAATATCCTCCACTGTCGGATTGGCATAATCCATCGCGAGCAGGTCAACCAGCTGTGCCTGGGCTGTGTGGCTGTTTTCGTGTTCACCGACCAGAAAGGAATAGCGTTTGGCAGGAGTGAGTTCTTTTCCGAGTTTCACCTTGCCACGCTTTTCATCCAGCTTGGCAGTGTGCTCAATCTTTACATAAGAGAATCGCCAGTCTGCGCCGTTATCTTCTTTGGCGTAGAAGGCAATCAAAGCATGGTCCTTGTTGCCGAATTTTAGCATGCGGCTTACGGCAAAGCTGCGTAGTGCGGTGCGGGCGCGATCAAGCTTGGAGAGCGATTTAACTTCGACCACATAGAGATCCATCTCGATTTCTTCAGAATCGATGTATTCTCCGACGCGCCAGTATTGGTTGATGTGTTGCTTGAAAGCGTCCGGTACCGTATTGCCACTGTAATGATTATCCCGCGATTCCACATCATTTAGTAGATTGCGCAAAAAATGAGTATAGTTTTCGCGGTCGAATATGCTCTGGAAAAGTGTGCTGATCTGTTCAGCAGCCTGTTTTTTATTCATAACTCAAATTCCATTTTTGTAACCACAGTTAGACGCCGATGGACACGGATGTTCTTGTATTTGCATAGGCATTCACTAATCCGTGTTCATCTGTGGTTCTCTCGGTGATATACCGAAAGAATGATTTCCCGCTTATTGATCCGTTTATTTCGCCCTGGTTCCTGTTTCTCAATCACCCGAATGTGTTTATGCAAGATGGCAAGCATTTCTAATGGATCGACAGTTTTCTCAAATTCCTTTTTCAGCGACTGAGCCACCTTTTTGGCTATGGAACCCTGCTTGATCATGTAGCGAACACCGGTAAGGAATTCTTCATCAAGGTCGGTAAACTTTTTGCAATTTTTGAAGGCTGGATCTTTGAGGCGTGTTTCCACATACTTTATATTGGAGCGTCCGCCTTTCGCCTGCAGGATTGGGACGTCGCTCTGCATCGTATCCTGTTCGAATCGCTGTTTGTTGATTTCGAGCAGATGGTAATAGTTTTCCGGAATAGCTGTGCGTTTTGTATCCGGTTCGCATTCGGCTAGCGATGCAGCCTCGAAGAAAGTAACTTCAGATGCCTTCCCATTCTGGTTCAGGTAGAACTTTTTCAGTTTGCCAATTCGGAAAAAAGTTAGCAGTTGCTCCTGTTCAAGGCCATCGGGAGTGGAACCGCTACGGGTTTTTTTCGGAAGGCGTTTGATCTTTTCGAAGAGATCGGGATCTTCATCACGCAACTTGCGCATCATGTCCAGATATTTAAGCTCGGAGTCGCCTTCGCCGTCTTCACCAGTGTAGGTACTTTTGCGGTTGAGGGTATCGAACAGCTCCTGGCTGCCGATCTCTTCACCGTCGGAGAGATATTTGGCATCTTCACCAAGGATATGATGGAACATCTGGATTTTATTGAGAATGTTGAGCTCCAAGCCAAGGTGTTCATCGGCCTGGGTGGTCGGGAAAAAGTTGAATATGTGAATATCACTAAACGCTGATCCCAGTCGGTTAACACGTCCGGCACGCTGCAAGACACGGGTTGGGTTCCATGGGAGGTCATAGTTAACCAATGTGTTACTGCGATGTAGATTTATCCCCTCCGCCAGAATGTCGGTGGTGATCAGAATGCGGATTTCATCTTCTTGTTCTTTTTCGTTCGGATCGTAATTGGCGCGAATCATTTCTCGGGCAATAGAACTATTGTGAAGTTGTGGGGTTACTCCAAAGCGTCCGCCCTGGCTACTGAAGAAGAGCACCTTGCCTGCCCATTCTTTATTCAGCCGTATAAAAAGATAATCGCCGGTCTCCTTGGATTCGGTAAATACAACCAGTTTGTTTTTGCTTAGGATGGAATCCTTGTGCAGAAGTGAAACAAAACGATCCAGTTTTGGGTCTTCGGTGACGGGATCCCACAACTGTTTGAGTTCTCTCAGCAATTCCAGATCATGTGCCAGATCATCACGGAACTTATTGTTAAAATCATCCTGTTTGTACTTATGCGCTTTTTCCTCTTCGACCAGTTGTTCTAGCTTTTCAAAGTCATCGTTATCAAGCAGGTCATATACATCGACACTATTGCTGATATAGACTATTCCTTTGTCCAACATTTCAATAAAGCGCTCGGATGACTGAATGAAACGGTCCAATGTCTGGCGGAATGCAAAGAAGCTGCTTTCCAGACGTTTGATCAGGACGCCTTTCATAAAGGCTCCGATGTTGCGCTGCTGCTGACGTTCAAACTCGGTCAATTGCTTTTCGCCCACGTAATAGAGCAGTGGTGTGTAGCGCGCATAACGGAAATCCAGCAAAAGTTCGATGCTCTGATTAAATACCTGTTCAATAGCTCCATCAAAACAGTAAGTGATACGCTCGGGATCCTGAATTTCCGGGAAGACAAGCCCCTGGCTTTCTGTATCCTTCTTGAAGTAAGTCAAAACATCGGTTCGAGTACGGCGAACCATGACATGCTTGAGGACACGTTCTCTGATTTCTTTGGAAACTTCTTTGAGAGCCATCCGGTATTCGGGATCGGACTTATCCAGGTCTTTGTAGCGGCCTCGCAGCCCTTTGAAGAATTCTTCGAGGTTTGGAATGCCCGGAATGGTTGAGTTGCGAGACGCCTGAAACAGCTTCAACTGGGAAAATACATCATCGATCGTGTTGTTGATCGGTGTTGCCGTTAACAGAATCACTTTCTTACCTCGGCATATATCAAGCAGGTCGGCATAAGCCTGGGTGTTCTCGTTACGAAAACGGTGGGCCTCATCGACAACAACATAATCGAAGCGATCGATTCCAAACTTAACTATGTGATTGAGTTTGCCGAGCGATTCCACCTTGGCGGCAACCTTGAAGTTGTGAAGGCTGGATTCCCAATAATGCTTCAGGACGGGCGGGCAAATGACGAGAATGCGCCCATGAACCTGCTGGAGAAGCTGGGCTGCAATAAATGTTTTCCCGAGCCCTACGACATCGGCCAGAAATACGCCGTTGTACTCTTCCAGTTTCTTAAGAGCCTGAATAACAGCCTGCTTCTGATATTGAAGATCCATAAATCCATCAGGCAAAAAACTGATGATAGAGTCCTGAAGGTTAATATCCTCCTGCATGTATTCATAAACGAGTTTCAGATAGAGTTCATAGGGTGTAATTTGATCATTGAGCCAGGTATTGTTCTGAACAGCATCTACAAAATCCTGCGACACATCGACCGATTGTGCCCAAAGTTCTTCAAACTGATTTTGAGCAAACTCAACATTGTGACGTTGGCGTAGCTCTACATTGAATTCTCGATTGGCAACCAAGCCGGAGTGAGAAAAATTACTAGAGCCAGTAACAACAAAACCATAATCGCGGTCATCGGGTGCAAATCGTCCTATATAAACCTTGGCGTGAATATTTTTGGTTGGAAACGCTCGGATCTCCAGTTTTCTACCGTTGCCCCCGCTTTGTCGGTCTGTTTCTGCATGATTACACTCGGTTTGGAGGAATTCAATAAAAGCCTTCAGACCGAGCTCAAGCTTGCTGTCTGTCTCTGAAGACTCCTCCACCTCTTGAACCAGATGCTCTTGGAATGTTCTCTTGGCATGACTATGTGATTCAAAGTCGAATACCGTCTGATTCTGAAACGAATCAATGATTTGGTAAGACTCATTGTCAATTCCAAGGCCTATCAAAATACGTGTTTTTTCGATGGGCGCAATCGACTCATGAAGCTGATAAAATCCACTGGCCCGAAAGTAACCCACCAAAACATCGAAGAGACGGGTGTCCTTGAGAGTAGCTTTGAAACGATCAAGCAACGTCGAGCCAGGCTCATTTGTGAAAAATGTTAAATCAGAGTGGCTCATGCGTCTTCCCTTGGGGTGCTTGCGGCATCACCCGATTTTATCCATCGGTCAATTTCTTTGCGGTCGAAGCGCCACTGGTTCCCAATCTTATTGCCCGGCACCTTTCCTTGCTGTGCCATCGTATATAGTTTGGTTCGCCCCATTTTGAGGTATTCCGCCAATTCATCAATTGTCAGCCATTTATCGTTTGCACTCATTCTCTAAACCTCTTGCAGATGATTTGGTTTTAATTGGCACAAAATGATAAAATATGATAACCAATTCCCGGTAATTTTGTAATCCCAATAATCGATTTTGGTAAATTCCATGCTTCCACTATCGCGCATAAAAAAAAGGCCCGGCCTTTCCGAAGAAAAGTGCCGAGCCATTCCGGGGGCTGTGTTATGACATCCAATGTATCCGTCCTACCTGACCATGTAAAGCCCCCAATCCCTCATCCCTTGAGAGCCCAATCCGGCAGCGCATTGACCGCCCCGTTGACGTCCAGCAAGGCAGGATCGGTGTAGAAGTTTGTGGTGAGTTCGATCCGGCTGTGCCGCATGGCGGCTTGGGCGACGCGCGGATGGACACCGGCGACGGCCAGGTGGGTGCCGAAGGTGGTGCGGAGGGCATGGATGTCGACGACACGACCACGCGCGTCATTCTTTGCAATCCCCGCTGCCTGACAGTCGGCGTCGAAGACACGAATGCCGGGCGGGTTATCGAATAGTATTGCCTTGTAGCTTTGTTTGCTGCGATGTTCCAAGTGTTGCCTGATTTTCTCAACCACGTCGGCCCGGAGCGGTAGGCGACTCTCTTTACCGCTCTTGGACTGGCTAGCAAAGAGTTCAAAGTACGGTGCGGGTTTGGCATCCAGGAACAGTTGGCCAAGCGTCAGGCTGCGGAGTTCTTTGTGGCGCAGACCTGTGGAGACGGCCATCAGGTAGAACAAGGCTCGTTCCTGGCCCAAGCGTTCGAGCTTCTTGAGGTGCGGTTTCTTGAGCTTGGTTAAGCCACGTTCGTAACAGGCGTCCAGATTCTGCTGCGTGATGGTTTCGTAATGCCAGGTTTGTCTGCCTTTGCGCTTGGACTTGGGAATCTCCACTTTGCCCCTCCCCCACTCCGCAATGGGACGCAGCGTCGTTGCGCGGAGCAGGTTGCCCACTTCCTCAATCGTCAGGGCTCTACGGATGTGACGTCGGTCACTGGCGCGATCGGCTTTCTGCACCATCGTCAGCGGGTTGGCGACGATGCGTTGTTCTCTGACGAGCCAGTTGCAGAACGCGTGCATGGAGATCACGTATTCGTTGCGAGTGGCAGCGGCCATGTCATTGTCTTCGGCCTTGCTTAACCAACGGTTCATGGCATCACTGGTGATGTCGGCGAGTTTTTTGATCTTCAAATCTTCAACCAAACGGTTGAGTCGACACTTCACGTTCTTGCGATAGTTCTCAGAGACTTTGCGCCCACGTACGCGCTTGATCTTGAGGTATTCCAGATATTTTTCAATGTGATCGGTAATGGCAGCCTTGCTGTGTTCTGCGACTTCGATTTCCTGCGGCGTAATGAAACCGGCACGAATCTTTTCCTGTTCGGCCAGAACGTCGGAGAGCACGCGCTGGGCGGCCTGCTCATCGCGGCAGCCGGTGGAGATACGTTTATCGTTACCGGCATGATCGGTGTAGCGAGCATACCAGACTTCCGAGACGTACATCATGCGTTTGCCGTCTTCAGCCAGCGGTGCGGTTTTGAGTCTATCGTGTTTCGTGCGCCATTGGACGACGGGCTTGCCGCGTCGGGTCACGATTTCCGCTCCGTCGGGCATCGGGATCGGGTAGGTTTTCTTGTACAGGTTGGCCATGGTTTTTTACGCAAGCCTTTCATGTTGGTGTCGCGTTGTTGTGACACCATTCATCCTCAAATCCGCTTAAACATCAAGGCATCATCCGCGATGATTTGACTTATTTTTCAGGGTATTCCGGGGGTTTTACTTCCGGGTGCGTACAGGCGGGCAACCGGCATTGATCCACTTTTCGATGACGGTGCGATTCCAACGAACCAGCATACCCAGACGCACGGGCGCGGGCATACGCTTGGTATCACACAAGCGATACACATGACGCGAACTGCAATTGAGCAAACTGGCAACTTGATTAACGGTGAGCAGCACGGAGGACGGCTTGGTATCAGCGGATGAATCAATAACGGTGGTTTGGGTGATCATAGAGTTCCTTCTATATAGATACGGGTGACAGATTCACAGGGATTGAAGCAACCATCGCCACCAAACTCGCGGCAGGCCTGTCCAACCGGCGCGGTTCATTGAGGCCATTCGGGATTTGCAACTGGTGCAGGGACGCACAAAGCCAAACGTGGCAACCTGGATGAACATGGATAACCATGTGCCGGGCGGCAGGATGCGACTGGGCTTTGGTGCGGGAACCTCAGTCCATTTGCCAACCGGGCACTTGGCAGCAGGCAAACTTGTACGGGATTTGAGATCGCTGCCATCGATATCGCAGTTGCATTTGCGATCCGGGTGGGACAGGCAGGCGACGGCGTGTTCGCATTGTCGGCAGATGGATCGGCGTGTGGTGATGAAGTCGGTGGGCATGATAACTCCTTGAATGATGAGTAAAAGGTAGGCTTAAATTCCGGGGGTTCCGGGGTGCAACTGCCGTCGTCATTGGAGTCACCGACGATGCAGTTGCCTTGTTCGTCCATACAACTCGTTTCGTCGAGGACTTCGATTTGCAGTTGGACGCGAGCAGGATTGTCGTAGACGTTCCAGACGTTGGTGCAGATGCTGTGATTGTGTAATTCGTCGCTGAGGATGGATGCGCTGCGGCAGGTGCCGGTGGCTGAAGGAATACAAGCGGCGAAGATGCGTCCGCAAATGTCATCGGAATCTTCGTTTGCATAACCATCAACCGTGACATACCAGCGCATCGTGCCATCGCCATCGCAACCGGCAATTACCATGGCATCCACGTAACTGCTACATGTTGCCCCCGGAAGTTCGATGCCGTATCCCTGCCAACGTGGGCCACTGATGGTGTTGCTTTCGCAGTTGGGTTGCGGGTGACCACCGATCATCCCCGAGTGCCCGCAGCCAGGACAATATGGTGGATTCCATGCACCACAGTTAAATGGAATCTCGATGGTGTTGCCCATGAAGGCAGGATCGGTACAGCAGCAACGATCCTGTTCGTTGCCGTAGTCGATTAACTGCCAGGTGATGCGGATGCGGGATTGATTGGTGAAGCAACATGGCCCACAGGCACACGCGTTGGCCAAGACCGGTTCCTGACCGCAGCATTTGCCACAGATCATAAACTCACCCCCGGAAGTTAAACCAAACCCACCTTCTCCTTCATTCCGGGGGCGCGGGTCGATGTCGAATTCACCGTTACTCCCCATCGTCACATACCTCCACAGCCAAGGTTTCGTTGGCGTCATACAAGATGAATTCACGTGTCCCGTCATAGGGATTGGTGATGTAGTAACCGGTGCCGATGATGCCGTCACCCGTTGCTGGTGCGGTGACGAGTTTGCCTGCTGCGGGCCGTTGTTTGAGTGGCGTCATTTCCTGGCCGAGAACCGTGCCATCTTCTTCTTCGTCGTAGGCATCGATGGTTTTGACGAAGTAGGTGCGGTCGCATTGTGTAGTTGCATCGCCATCGGTACTACCACCGTCCTGCCAGACTTTGCAAGGAATCAATGTCGTTGTGTCGACCAGGCTGGGCACACCGAGTTTGACGATGGCCCAACACGGTTCACCGATGGGAACATCGGGTTGACTCCAAAGAATCTGCGTGCTGCCGGTTGCAGACGATGCCATGATCGCCGGGAAGCCCACCGGTGCTTTGGCAAATTGGTGGGTTTCATCGGTGATGATGATGCGAACCTGACAAACGCCCTGGATCATCGCACGGCCCACCTGCCCCGCACGAATGGGTTCGAGCAGAATGGCATGTTTGTCCATCGCCACATGCGTATCAAGCTCAGGGAACACACCACTGAAAACGATCTGGTCAACAAAACTGCCTTCCAGATCCATGATCGTCTGCGGCTCATGCACGGAGTCTTCAATGCCAAGGATGAAGTACCGCCAACAATCCATAGGCGAATCGTTCTTAACCCAAATCACACCCCCCGGAAGTTGAGAGGATGATCGCTGGGATTGTTGAGCGAGTTTTTGGCGTGGCTTGATGCGCTGCTGAAAATCCGTCGCCGCATCGATGAACGCGTTGTAGGTGTTGGCCGGGATCACCAAGGGATCGCCGGTGCTGACTTTTTTCATGGTGCTCATGTTTAAGGTTCCGAGGGGCTGACTTCCGGGGGCTACTTCCGGGGGGGGGTTAGGTTCCGATGTCCAGTGAACTGAAGTCGGCAGATTCATAAACTTGTTCGACGTAGGCAGCGACCGGGCGTTTGACCATGGCCATCGCATTCATGTCTTCGACGTCGGCATAACGAACCCACAGGTATTCCCAACCCTTTTTGGCAATGCCGCTGATACTGCCGATGGTGATGCCAGTCTTATTGGGCGACGCAGCGAACCTATAAGTAATTTCCCAGTCACCGCCCCCGGAAGTTCCGTCCGTAAATTCAGTGCCGTGCAAGGTGCCGGATGCACCAAGGAACAGACATTCACCCGCAGCCAACCCCCGGAAGGTTGCGTTATTCACCTTGCCGGTGAGTTGAAACAACGTGCCTTTGTATTCGGGCGTTACCTGCTCAACTGTGAGGTAGTGCGTCTCGCTGAAGTTGTAAATCGGCACCGTGATGTCCACGCCCTGGACTTCGGCATTGCCATTGGTGTTGGACACGCCGATCGCACCATGGAAGTCAGGCGCAGAGGGAATCGATGAATCGGCATACGAACCCACGGTGTCCAACGATTGGGTGATGTGTTGCGTGCCACCCATTGTGTCAAAGCTGTAGGTGTACTCATTGCTACCCGGCTCAGGCCCCCCGGAAGTTCCGCCCCCGGACGAAGTGGTTTCAGCATAACGGACACTGGCATCCCAATACTCTTCACTGATCGGTTCGATCTGCACGGACTGCATAGGCAAGCCGTCATAGGTTTCAGGAGCAAAACTCTCGACAGCAGATTTGATCGCCAGATCATCGTCGCTGCCACTGGCAATGTACGTCAGCGTCACCTGGGCATTGTCACCTGTGGTGCTCTGACGACTGTCATATTTTTCCTCAACGGTGATAGGCATGATGTGGTTCCAATATCCGGGGGTTCCGGGGGCGGGGTTAGCTGAAGGAGAGTGACGATGAACCACCGCCACTGTTCTGCACTTCGTTGAACAATTTTTTAACGTAACGGGCAGTGTCTTCACTGGCAGCTGCGGTGCGTTGGGCAATGGACTGATTCGTCATGAGTCCCTGCAAGGCAGCAGAATTGAACGTGCCACGCGATTGTTGATTGGGACTCAGCGTGCCGATCTGCCCACCGAGTTCAGCGAGTTTTTTCTTGAGGGTGTCGATCAGGTTCTCAGGTGTTGCGGGTTGATCACCGGATTGATTCCCTTCCGGGGGTTTGTTCTTGGTAGCTTGTTGGAGTAACTGCTGGTATTCAGCACGCGTCTTTTCCAGATCGTCCAACGCTGTGGCCATCTGTTTTTCGTACTGGGTTTGGCGACTCTTGTTGCCAACAGTTTGTTCCTGATCGATGAGATTCTGCTGGGTTTGGCGTTCTTGATCGATGCGTGCCAGGTCTGAATCATATTGTTGCTTGTTCTCAGCCAATGCCGCATCACGTTTCCTGGTGATATTGGCTTTATCCGCGTTGGCATTGGTGCGGGCGATGTTGATCGCCATATCGACGTTGTAGTCCTTGTCGAACAAGCCAATGAGATGATGCATCCCTTCTTCAACTTTAAGTTGGGCTGATCGAAAGGTGGACTGCAATCCGGCTGTCATGGTTGTCCAAGCATCGGAGAGGAACGATGTGGTTTGCACCCACAAGATGCGCAGACCATGCCAGGCATCGATGAGGACTTTTGTAACCTTATAGAAGGCTTGGCTGGCGACATTGACGATGGTGTACTTGAAGCTGTACCACAACGATTCGACTTGATAGATGCCGCGTTGCCATTCAACCTTCATCGCTTGCCAGAGGATTTTCGCAGCCATGCTTAAATCGCCAGATGCCAACGCATCGCGGATTCCCTGCCAAGCTACAAGGGCACGATCTTTGAGTTCGCCGAACCGATCACTGAGCCAGTTAAGCGTCTTGGATGCAATGTCCGTCATGCTCAAAATGGCAATACCGATACCCGCCGCCGCGACGATCACCAAGCCCATGGGTGAGATCAATGCACCAAGCACCGTGAGTAATGTGCCGATGACACCGACGCTGCCGGTGATAATGCCCGACAAACCGCCGAAGATGAACGCCACCGCTTGTGCGGCGACACCGGTGGTCATCAGGATCATGCCCACGGCAGCAATACCAGCAATCACCAGAGCAGCGGATCGCACCAAGGACTGGTTCTTGGATAACAGGTCAATCACGATACCCGCATACTTGGACACAATGGCCGCCGCCTTGGCGACGGGTTCGCTCAAGGCTTCGCCCATGATGCCCAAGACGATGATGCCCGCCTGCTTGATGCGATTAAAGGCATGGGTGAGCGTCTTGCTGAGTTTGGCAAAAGCCTTGTCGGCCAGGCCCGCGCGACTCTGCATCGCATCCAAGTCAGATTCAAAACCCTTGAGATTGTTCAGCGCAGGAACGATACCACGCAGAGCAGCGGAATCAGGGAACAGCTTGGCCAACACATCAGGCGGCAGCTTGGCGAGTTTTTCCATGACACCATGTAAGCCTTCGGTCTTGAGCGTCGTGGTGTTCATCTCAAAGCCAAGCTCGTGTGCCAACTTGGTGGCTTCGGCACTGGGCTTGAGGAAACTCCGCAAAATACCGTTGACCGAGTCAATGGCCGTGGTGGTGCGCAGGCCGTTGCGGGTTAACGTAGCGATCATCGCACCCAATTCGTCCAACGGCAAGCCTGCACTGGCAGCGGTGGATGCAACCATACCGATCTGCGGGGCCAGTGCCGCAAACGTCGTTTTGCCGCGTTGGACAATGCCAAACAACCAATCGGAGACATCCCCGGCTTGCTCCGCAGCCAGGCCATAACTGTTAAGCACCGTGGTGATGGCATCGGCAGCCGTGCGGGTATCGGTGAGTCCGGCCTTGGCAGACTTGGCGGCAACACCCAACACATCCAATGCCTTGGCCGGGGCAATCGAAGCTGACAGAATGTCATACAAACCGCCGGACAATGCCTCAGTCGATTCACCAAAACTCACCGCCATCTTGCGGATGCCCTTGGTGAAACCGTCCATGTATTTTTCAGCATCAGAATCCGAGAGCATGGTGGCGACGGTGGCCATCTGCTGCTGAAAATCCGCATAGATTTTCAGGCCAGAAAGCAGAGGCACCGCCGCCACGGCAGACACAGCGGTCAGTCGCTTGCCGATCTCGCCCACAGACTTACCAAAGGCTTTGACGCGCTTCTGAGCCTTGTCGAGTCCACGCACCAACTTGCTGTCCTGCGTGGTCAGCTCGATGTACGCAGCCCCGGCACGTATGTTCCGACTGTTGGCAATACCTGGCGACATCAAAAAACCCCTTGAAAAACAGGCTTAAAACGATGAACCACAGAGTCACAGAGGCACAGAGAAATGCATCACAAAAATTTGCTCATGCCTTTCTCCGGCTCTGTGACTCGGTGCCTCTGTGGTTAAAAAATGTCTCAGGTAGCAGCCCCCGGAAGTGTGGTTGTGGTCTTGCGGCCTTCGTCCAGGCCCTTGTTGAAGGAGGCTTCTTTTTCCTTACGGAGTTTGCCAGAGCCGAGGAACAGGCCGAGAAGTCCGGATGCGGCAGGCAGCAGCGGGCCGAGCATGGGGACACCTGCAACGGTGGGGCCGATTTCATCGAGTGCCGACAGCGAGAGTTGGTTGACCATGTTGCGGATTTCATTAGCGTGTTCGATGTTGGACTTCCACTGACTGCCCGCGGTCTGCATATGCTGATACCAGAGTTGGTATTCACTTTCCGCTTCATTGAGCGTGATGGTGCTGGCCAAACCCGTCTGCTGCTGAATCGTGTTAGGTGTCTTGACGTGAATCATGTCGCCCATGTCGCAGCCCGCAAAACTCAGCAGGCCGAGAACGACAAACGTGAGGATGAACAGGAAGATCAGGTGATTGGTTTTCATAACGTGGTTTTCCTTGATGGAATGAAAGTTTTTTTGAGTAAGGCCATGGCATCGTCGGTATCCAATGGGATCACCGACGATGTCTGGCTTTGGACAAACGGATCAAAGTCCGCTGCCTTGAACGTGTGGGAACGATTGAACGTGAGTAAGTTGGCAAGCAAGGCCATCAGGTTGGATGTGTGTTGCCAATTCTGTTTCTGACGAGACTGGGCCATCTCGTAGAGTTCACGCAGTGTGAACGGATCGGGATGAATGCCCAGAATGCCAGCCAGTTGCCAGATCATGTCTTGGCAGGTTGCAGCAGGTGTTCGAGTTGCTGCTGGAGTTCCGGACTGTCCAACTGTGCACTGGCGATTTCCAGGGCTTTTTCCTCGACCTGGCGAAGCTTGCTTAGTGCCTTCTTGAGCACTTGCCGCTTCGCTGCGGGGAAAAAATCCGCCAACTCCTGGAGCAATGCCGTGGTGGCATGATCGATGACGTCACCAGCAAGTGCCTGGCCAAACTGTTCATCGGTGACGTTGGCACTCTCAGCCTGATCCTTGCAGATGGCATACAACACATCGCATAGCAGGATCGGATCGGTGGAGAGTTTTTCCAGCAGGTGGGACTTGCTGTCCAACACATCCAACAGGTTAACGCCGACGAGTGCCTGCACACGTTTGATGGTGGCAACGGTGATCTGCACCGTCCAGACATTGTTGCCATTACTTCCGGGGGTTGAAAATGACTGCATTAGCTGCCACCTCCATCCACCCAGGTCGGCGCGCGGGTGCTGTAAGTGGGTTTGACGGTGACATTCACTGTGATGGCTTCTTCCAAAGGTTCGTTACGCGTGAAATTCGTCACAGCAAAATCCGCGTCAAGACCACTGCCGCCTTCGCCATCGAGGATGGCCAGTGCAATGGGCGTGTTGTTGAAATACGCATCCTTGATGGCCGTAAAGCCTGCGTCTTCGGTGTCCCATACGGTTTCAAATTCAACGCTGCCATTTTTCAATGTGGCGATGGTTGCACGCCAACCCTGGTTCCCGCGCGTCGTAACATCGGATTCCCCGGTTTCCAGGTTAAGTGTGACATCCTTTGTGTTTGTCAGTTCGGTTGTTGCAGTTGCTCCAGCCGCGCCGTAGTACAGCTTGGCCTGCATCCCTAAACGGATGGACATAGTTTTCTCCTATTTTGAAGGGTTATTTGTGTGGTTTATCGAATCGAGCCTGCCCAAAATCGGGGCAGACGCGGTAAGTTTTTTTGTAACGATGGCCCCATGAATGGTCTTTTTCTATAGTTGCCACCTCGAAAGCGACCGCCGAATTCATGGGCCATGGCCGACGGGCCAACGTGGGCGAAACCGGGGCCGATCAATACACGGTCGCTGCCTTCGCGGGCATACACAATGGAACGCCGCAGTTGGCCATGTCGTGTACGCGGTGGCGAACCAGGTGGTGCGTAGCGTTTGCTCCGTCGAATACTTCGTCGTGCGGTCAACCGAATCGCTGCACCGGCATGGCCCAGACTCTGAAAACTCGCCTGGTTCATTTTTTGCCGAACCAACTTTTTGTTGAGCCCCCCGGAAGGACCCGGAGGTTTGAAATGCACACGCAGCATTTTGACCTCACTTCGTGATGCGATACGTCAACGTCAGTACAGATATGAACACCCGTTGATTGGCCAGATGATCTGGATCATAGATGGGCACATTCTCCACCTTAATCCAGATCGCATACGGCATATCAGTCAAAGGCTGGCGTTGCAGATAGTCGGCGATCTGCTGCACCAACGCACTCAGGCCATGTACAGCAGTGTCGATTTGATCCTGCGGCACGGTGAGTTTTTGCTGCACGCCGATGTCCACCTGACAGTCGTACTGACTGAGTTTTCGGGTGATACTTTGAACCTGTACGCCACGTGGAACAATGCTAATCGTCAGTTCCCTTAGTTGCGACAGATCGTGAATCGGTAACACCTGTCGTTTGGCATTGGTGACGATACCGGATTGGTTCACCTGACTGGTTACTGCATCCGCCAGATCAATGGTCATTTGCATATTTACCCCCGAATCAACCCCGGAAAATACTAAAAAGAATATTCACCAGACTCGTCACCCCAGCACCCGCGATCAGCCACATCCAACGAGCGTGGCGAATCGCATTTTGCTCAAGCCGGTCCAAACGGATGTTGATGCCCGGTTCACCATTGCCACGAATGACGTGATCGAGCCGGTCGAGTTTGTTATGCAGTTCGTCAAACTGCGTGCAATTGCCAATGTCCTGCGAATTACACTGATTCATGTACTTATGTCTCCCAGCAAACGTGTGTGAATGCGTAATGTTGTGTGGTACGGATCGCAGAAGCGGTAGCAACCATCGTCACCGAAGTTGGTGATCTCGTATTGCTTGCCATTTAGCGTCAGGACATCACCGGGCGTGGGCTCAAATTCTGCCGGGAAGTCATCCGCGTTGACTAAAAAATCCCACATACTCGACTCAATGGTCACACCACCGACTGTGGATTTTTCATACTTGCTGATACCCGGCGAAGCATGGACGGTGTACGAGGAGCCACCTTGTTGATAGGCGACTTCCTGCGTACACCATCCTGCCCTCACCCTGGCGAGCCACTGCATGCCCTCTTTCATGTAGTCTCTAGCCATGCATCCCCCGGAAGGTTAAGAGGAGAGTTTGACGCGGACAGTGGCATCGTTGTCACCGGCATCAGCCACGGCTTTACCCATGTACTTGCCTTCGATTTCTGTGGGCGTTGCGTATTTGTTGGCTGAGTCCCAGTAGAGCTTGGTGCCCGTGGTGATGGCCATGCCTGGGCCACCGATCTTGGGTACATCGTAAATGCCAGTGACACTCAAGCTGCCCAACGTGTTGGCAGCGATGTCGAGCTTGGCGATACCCACCAGGTCTTCCTGGACAACCACGTCGCCTGCCGAGACATCGGCGGCTGGGGTGTAGTCGATACTGTCACCTTTGTGAACGAATGTTGCGATCATGTAAAAAATGCTCCTGTGAGAAGAAAAAGATTAAAAACGAGTTGTTTTCAAGGGAAAAACAATGAATACTTTTTAAGAAGAACTTCCGGGGGTTCCGGAGGTTTCGGGATGGGTTAGGCTTCCCCCTTGAGTTTCAGTGCGCCACGGTGGTCCTGTTCACGGACACCGAAGTCGATAAAACCGCGGAAAAGAATGCCCAGCGAGTTGAAATCTGCGTCGGTTTTTTCAACCGTAGGACGATCCACGCCGTTGAGGAAAGCCACTTCAATCGAGGGCAGACGATTGGGATCGGCCAACAAATACCATGCCTTGCTGCTGGCACCGGTGAAACTTGAGTTGGCCAGATAGACACTAGAGACCACATCGAACTTGCCCACATGCGGATTGGTCGTCGGCTTGGGTTTGTTGGTCGTGGTGGTTTCGTTGAGCTGGATGCTCTTCATGAGCATCTCGGCAGCAACCTTCAATGCCGTGGGTACGAGCAGGATGTTGGCAGGCATGCCAAGAGGTTTACCGTTGGGCTTGGTCTGCTCACTGAATTTCACTTCAGCATTGGTCAGGCCATCGACGGACAAAGCGGTGTCAGCACCTTCGAGGTAATTGCCGTGATCAGCATGGAAAAAGGCGTTGCCATCGGATTGCGTGGGGTTGCGAAGCCACAAGCCCCAGACAGCATCGGCAATGGCTTCGGCTGCGCCCATGCCGATCTGGCGTGGAATGTCGGTGAAGGCACCCATGTCATCGTTGATGATCATTTGGCGAGTCAGGGCAAACATGATGCCGTGGGTATCCGCACGCTGGCCGAACTTCTGTTCGTCGAGCTTGCCGTGCTTGAGTTCACCGTCCGCACCCACCTGTTCGAACTTGAAGGAGCCGGTCATCCGGTAACGACTGTGTTCCTTGAAGTCATTGACGCTGGCGACCTTGGCAATACGACGCCAGGCATCTTCGACGTAGTTGTAACCTTCGAGCAACATCTTGTTGGCGATGTTGCTTAAAACCCCCGGAAGTGTGGCCGAGCTGAATGCGGCTTGAAGCCAGCCGCTGGCATCGCGACGGAAACGCGGCAGTTGCTGACCCGATGCCATCTCGCAGAATTCCTGCACACCGATACCACGGAGTTTGTCGGCGGCTTCCAAAACCGGTTCGGCATACATCGCTTCCATGCGTGTGTTGGGCAAACCACTTGCCATCAATGCTGCCGCCTCGAACACCTGCGGATTACCCGCATGCTGATTGGCCTGAGTATGCATGGCGACAGGAAGTTGCGGACGCGATGCACGGAGGACGTGCAGCTCAGTCTTGGTCACATCCCAACCTTCCTCGATGGCCTGTGCTTCGACGGCCGGAAGTTTGCCATCACAAATCGAGCGGATGGCCTGGATGCGACGGGTTTCTTCTGCCATCTGACGACGCATCTGCATCATCGGGGCTTCCGGGGCCGGGGCATCCGAAACTTCCGGGGGCTGCGTTGCACGTGCGGCGAGGGTGGCAGGACTCGCGGGCGACGGATTGCTTTCCGGGGTCGGCTTCGGGTTTTCGGTGGTCGAAGGTGTGGCCGGTTTGGGATCGACGGTGGTGGTTTGATTTCCGGGGGTTGCGGTTTCATGCATATGGGGTTGCTCCTTACTGTTGGCTGCGATGCGGGCAGACGTAGACGAGTCTGCCCCGTTATCGACGAATGAAATTTCCTTGAGGGTTGCTTTGCGGACGACGTGGATCGGTCCGTCGAACGTTCGGCCATTGACGGTGATGTTCTGGCCGTTGGGAATGAACTGGGCATCAATGACGGCTGCACCGATGCTGGCCTGCCAGGGAAAGCCGTTCTGGCCACTGCGGATCACGTCACGCGCCCAACTGGTATCGCGACTGACCAAGCCCTCGGCAATGAGGCTGCCGTTTTCCACCACGACGCGCTGCGTGTGGCCGACGCCTTGACGAGAACTGTGATCCAGACGAACCGGAATGTCCTGGCGGTCGATGCCTAAACCTTCAAGGTCCACCACGACGGGGTGCGGGAATCCTTCGATTCGCATCAGGCCGCCGGTATAGGCGACCATGCGGAACTGTGGGACAGTTTTCTCTTTGTCACCGGTGGCTTCGATGATCAATGGGCAGGTGAACGACAGTTGGTCAGGCAGTTGTTGGGTTGGCGGCAGTGTCATCGTCATGTACGTTGGTCTCCTGAGAATTTGAAGATGAAGAAGAAGGTTGAACAGGCTGACTCTCCGAAACGGTCAGCCCCAGTGTTTGCATGAGTTTGGTTTCCTTGGCACGCTGGTGAAGCTCGGTTTCCCAATCTTTACCTTGGCGGGCATATTCAGCAGCCAATGTGGTGGTGTGACTACCTAAGCGTTTGGCTTGGGCATTGGCTTCCTTGGCTGGATCCACATGCTCAGTGCCATCAAAAAACCACCCCCGGAAGTTAAGCAGGCCAGCAGGACGAACAGTGCGGAGCATTGAGAACTCCGGTGTCAGCATGGCCTCGCGTATCCAGGCATTGAAGATTTGATCCAGCACGATTTCAGCCAGATTCGCCTGCTCCACACGGATGGACTTGTAATACGTCTGATGGTCAAGCCGCCCAGAGGCGTAGTTGTAGCCCGAAGAGTTGCAGGCTGCGATGTTGTATGGGAGGTTCAAACAGCGTGCGATCTCGTTGAGAATCTCGCGTTTGAATTCAGCGTATGTGGTCGCCGGTTGCTGTGAATCAATCTGCCCGAGTCGCCAACCATCAGGCAGCACCGTGGCCATGCGCTTCTCAAGATTGACGATGTCCATCGGATCAAGCGGCTGGGCTTCACCATTGGCAGGCGAATCGGTGTACAGCACCGCAGCAAAGTCGGCTGCGGTTTCCGCTGCGGCGATCACGGCCAAAGTGTAGCGACGAAGTTGGGCAAACAGCGGCAACGCCGGAGTAATCTCAGGTATGCCACGATGTTGTTCGGGGCGATCCGCACGATACCAGTGGATCACCGAACTGGCAGGCACTTCGTCATATTGCGACATCCACGTGCTGTAGTTGCCCAACCTGCCAGGATGCTGACGCAGGATCGAATAGAACTGTGGGTTGCCAAACGAGTCGAGGATTACACCGTCGACATCATTGCGTGTCGGCAACATCACCGACGATGGCGACGCGATACGATCTGCTTCGATAAGTTGAAGATCAAGAGCAACCGGCGAATCGACGTTGGGATTGAAGTTCAAAACACCGAACGCTTCGCCGTCTGTGCTCTTGGCCATGCGCATGGTACGCAACTTGGATGCCAGGCTGACCGCTTTGCTCCACTGGGCAAACGCATCTTCAATCTGGCGGTTGAGATTGTCGTGTTTGGTGAGTAACTGTAAGCGAGGGCCGGTGCCGATGCAATCATTAGCCAGCGTCAGGACGATGCCCTTGGCATAACTGTTGTTGGCTACCTCGTACCGGGCACGCTCCCGCAGCTTCTTGCGGATGTCAGCCGACGCAGCACAGTCTGCCGACATCGCATCGGCCATCGCCCAGTGCCGGGCATTCTCTGCCGTGGTCTGCGCCGCGTCGTAACGCGCCCGCACCACGTTGGCCACCGGCATACTGCGTTGCACCTGCTGCTTGGGTTTGGATTGTTTCCGGGAAAACTTCCGGGACTTCCGGAGCTTCCGGGGGTTGAGGAATTGCATTAAACCGTGCCTCCGGGATTGATCTTGAAAATCTTGATACCTAAGCCCTTGGACTGGGCAGCCTTCTTTGATGCCAGGTAACGATCCACAGCGATCTGGTCCTTCAGTGAATGCTGCTTAACGTGCTGGCCGTCGACCGACACTTCAGCCGGTGCAGCAGCGTTTTCTTCGATGTTGTTATTGGTTTCAGTCATTGGTGTTTCTTTCTCCGTCACCCTCTATATCTGCAGTTGGGCTCAAAATGTTGCGCTGAAACTGAAGTTTTTTTACCGACGGCCTTGTTGCAGCTCAGACAGCTTCAACCGTTTGACAGGCGTTCTGTTTGAACCGGCAATCCCAGTGAGACTCGCCCCTTGAATACTCGCTGCCACAGCACAGCCCACCAGGCAATCCAGCCAATGATTGTCGGGACGGGTAGCGCGGAGTTTCCACTCATCGACGATCCGATCGCGGGCCGTAGTCTTCACACGGAACTCCGCAGTAAGATGGTCAGCAAGCAGGCGGTGCTGAACTGAGTCGCGGCCAAAAAGGCTCAAGCAACCGGGATCACCCATCACTACACCCAACCGTGCGTGAATAAAACTTTTCCAGTAATTGGTGTCCACCAGAACATGTCGAACCTGCCGACGTCCAGTGGTATTGGGAATCCGCCAGTGATGCCCAACCCGGTCACCACGTTTGCGTTTGTATTCACTGAAGGGAATACCCGAAGCACCCACATAACGACCATGGCTGGGCAATAAGACTGACGCATAATCGCTCTGCCGACAGAACTGGTAAACCACATCGGTGGACTGTCCCCAGTTGGCGTCAATCATGCAGCGATCAATTCGCATATCAGCACCATCTTCACGACGGTACACCATGGATAATCGCTCGGATGTCAATTGCTCCAGGCCGTGATAAATCTGACCTTCCAAGCCTGCACCGGGTTTGATGCGTTTAAGTGTGGATCGAATGTCGTTGAGTGTGAAGTAGGATCGTTTCTGATCGGGCCACGTGCCATAGTCCAGCACATAGCCAGTAAAATCCTCCTCGAACCCGCAAAGCATCCAGTAGAGAGCTTTCTGCTGAACGTCAATGAACATCGTCAGGTGATTACAACCAATGGGGATGGCTGCGCGTGCATAGCCGTTGGTCTTGGCAGCAATCTCATCGGCAGTCAGCATCTCTTCACCGATGGCTTCGACAATCGGTTCGTTCTGATATTCCGCAAAGAATGCAGATTCATCACGCAGTCGCAGATTCATCGCATGCTGCAAAGCCGACAGTTCGTCTTCGTTGTAACGCTGTGGCCATGCGACAATACTGCCGGTGTCCATAGCCTGCCTGTGATCACGGTAAAATTCGGTCGCTTGTGAACCATCACCATCATTACGTAAACTGTCGGCGCGTATTTCCGCATACTTCGCCCATAACTTCTCCGCATTGGAGTTTGGGAATGAGTACACCATCTTCGTCCGCTCGCCTTGCCACTCAGGATGTTTGTCCCGATCAAGAATGTTGTCGGCCATATCACCAGGCCGGATCACCGTACAGGCCATGAGCCCAGCGATCTTTTTACCCGGGCCAGCCATGCCCAATACATCACCAGCCAGGATCGCTTCACGTCGTTGACTCTGCGACGGTGACCATGCCGACTCGGTGGTTTGCGGGTCATCGACCAGAACGAGTTGCGGGCGCACGACCTGCCCATCGGCGCGGGCATAGTTCTGGCCGCGAATATCGCTGCCCTTCATACCACTGCTGGATATGACGATGCCCGACGATAGACTGCCTTCGATCACCGGCAATACCACACGATCCGATGACCAATCAATACGCGTGGGTTCACCTTTATACTTCTGCCCCTTCTGACGATTGGTAATCCGCTCCAAGCACCGAATGGGATACGTGACCTCGGGAAAATCTTCATGCAACAGTGGATTCGTCTCCAACCAGATCTTGATATTTTCCAGCAGGTCACGGGCGCGTTCAGCACTGGCAGCAACCAGACAGATAAATGGTGACGCTCCGATTAACGCTGCCCACAACACCGCTGTCTGGCAACAAACTGTCTTTCCACTTCCGCGCGGCATCGCCATGGCAAACAGGCCACCGGTACGGACAGCCTTCTCGATCTTCTCAATCACGCGAAGGTGATCGTCTGACCACTGTAAATAGAACACTTCAGCAAAATATGTCTCGCAAAACCCCCGGAAGGATGCGATTGCTTGAGCTTTTCGATCTGGATTTACGACTGCTGGAATTTCACCGATGTCTTGGGCTGATCGTACGGCTTCTGCTGCACGTTCAGCTTTGCGGGCTTTCTGCTCTTCATAACTCAATGGACCCGACTTGGGCTTGACATATTCCAACGTCAGCCATGCGGCGTAGCGGAACAGATCAACCGTCTGCGGGTTTGATGGATCACTGATGCTGTAGCCCGCGCGATTGCGGTGCCGACGCAGTTGGAATTCCGTCAATGGCTCAGCATTTGGAATGTCGATGGCATTGACGATCCGCAACAAATCCGCAGGTCGAAGCTGGCGTGGGTTGAAGGATTTTTTACTCATCGTCGGCCTCCATCTCCGGTCGGGCCAGGAATGCCACGTAATCAATCAGGCTGAATGTGCCATCGGCGCGGAGCAGTTGGCCATCATCAACGACCTGTTGAATCTGCTCTTCATCGATCCGGCGGTTGAACGCTTTGGACAGAATCTGAGCCGTCAGCGGCACGGTCATTGCCGTCATTCTCAATGATTTTGGACTATCTATAGCTTGTGTCATCAATTTTCAAAAACACCTTAAAAACAAGGGTAAAAGTCGCATTATTCGCTTGTAATCCGTCTCGAATGATGGCTTCATGTGTCTATAGAAAGGACATCAACATGAAATCCCAAACCACCAAACGTAACCAGGAATACAAAGACGCGATGGTCAACAAAATCGCTCAACGCATTCTGCGTATCTACACGTTGGAAACGCGCAAGAACGATTCCTTAGATTTTCACGACATGTCTGTCTGGAACATCAAAGAGGCGCTGGAAGCCGCCTTTGAGGCGGGACGCAAGATCAATCATTAACCCTCGCATAGGAGAAATACATACATGCGAATCACACGGATCGAATTTGCCGGGCGAACAGGCATCTTCGCCATCATCAAACGACCCCACGAAGCCAAGCAGATCGAGGTTGAAATCCTGCAACCCAACAAAGAAGGCACCCATTGGGTGAAAGCCGATGACGAAGACGAACTCTTTGCCATGGCCGTCTTCCTGCAGGAACTGCTCGATGGCTACCAAGGCACGATGCAGGAGGCTGCCTGCTATTACAACCCACTGCTGTGTATGAGCGACATCGGAATCTGAGGAGACACCACAATGACCACGAAAAAACAAACTGCCCAAGACGCCTACGCCCAACACCGAAAAGACATCACTAGCCTCATGCTCTGGCTTGAACTCGAACTGGAAAAACACCGAGTCAACGCCAAAGACCAGCCAGGAAACTTCGGGATGGCAGGCGATCTTGAGTGCCTCAAAAGACAACTGATAGAGGCACTGGCCTCGCTCTCCCACAGCAAACAACACGAAATCGAAGACCTGCTCAGCGAAAGTCGCTGAGCATTTTTGTTTACCCATTACCACAAGGACAAAATCATCATGAAACAAGAAGACATTCAACTCGGCGTTACTTATCTGGTCGGACTCGCAGGCAACCTCGTCCCGGTACTGATCACCGAGAATCACCCATCGGGCAAAGGCTGGATTGGACAGACGGTGAAAACTGGCAAGCAGATCACAATCAAATCTGCCCAACGGATTCATCGAAAGGCCAGCGACGATAAGCAAATCAACGACGTCGCCAAGCAGGACAATCGCAAACCCATGACCACGACGACTGGCAACCAGGACACTGACAAACCCATGAGCCTGATCAACGCGGCAGCCCATATCCTGGCTCAAGACAAACAAACTCCCATGCGATGCAAAGACATCGTCGAACAGGCTATCGAGCAGAAACTCTGGCAACCCGGTAAAGGACTGACACCTGCTTCCACCCTTTACGCAGCAATCGGACGCGAGATCAAAACCAAGGGCGAAAACAGCCGGTTCGTCAAAGCAGAGCGTGGCATGTTCACTGTAGCCACCAAGGATTAAAACATCACTCATGCCATCACCTTCCCCTTCACCCCGGCGTTCGTCGGGGTTTTATCAGTGCCTGCGATGCGTTGAGCTTCCTTGCCAGTAAATTCCTCCCATCGTTTGACGATCACGTCGCAATAGAGCGTGTCAAGTTCCATCAGGTAGGCATGTCGATCGGTCTGCTCGCAGCCCATGAGTGTTGAACCGCTACCACCGAAGAGGTCAAGAACGTTCTCACCGGGCTTGGATGAATACTGAATGCAGCGAACAGCCAACTCGACAGGTTTCTCCGTCAGATGCACCATGGCTTGTGGATTGACCTTCTTCACATGCCAAAGATCAGTGGCATTGTTTGGCCCATAGAAATGGTGACCTGCCCCTTCCTTCCAGCCATAGAAGCAAATTTCAAATGCTCCCATAAAATCCTTGCGGGTAAGAACAGGATGCTGCTTATCCCAGATCACACCTTGTGAAAAGTAGAGTCCCGCAGCTTTGATCGGTGCAGGATAGTTGCCGAGATTGGCATAACCGCCCCATATGTAGAACGACGCCCCGGGCTTCATGACACGTGACGCATTGGCAAACCAGGCCAGCAGCATGTTGTCAAAATCCTCGTCACTGACAAAGTCGTTGGCCAAGGGGCGATCCTTGGCCCGCATTTTTTGCTTGGCTTTTTTGCCGTCGGTCGCACCACGTGCTTTGTCAAAACTCTGGTGATGAAGTTGGGCTTTCTTATCTCCAAATGAGCTTAAACCCGCTGCTATAGCGGTGTTACTGCGAGGCTCAACTTTCACATTGTACGGCGGATCGCTTGAAAATAGATCAATAGTTGCACCATCCAACAGGCGATCCAAGTCGTCAGGAGAACTGCTGTCACCGCACATCAGTCGATGGTTACCAAGAATCCAGATATCACCAGGCTGAGTGGTTGCGGCATCGGGTGGTTCGGGAATCGAATCAGGATCAGTTAAACCTTCCGTCACACCCTGAGCCTGGCTCATCAACTGTCCCAACTCCTCCTCATCGAAGGCCAAAATGTCCATGTCGAATCCACCTTCACGCAGATCGTTGAGTTCAATAGGCAGGATCGACATGTCCCATTCGGCGATTTCCCCAGTGCGGTTGTCGGCAAGACGATAGGCACGCACCTGATCCGGTGTCAGGTCAGTGGCCACATGCACGGGCACTTTGGCCAAGCCAAGTTTTGTTGCAGCTTTCCAGCGCGTGTGGCCTGCGATGATCACACCGTCTTCGTCCACGACAATAGGCTGTCGAAAGCCGAACTCCGACAGTGACGCGGCCACGGCATCCACGGCCTTGTCATTCAAACGCGGGTTACGTTCGTATGGCTTGACGTCTTCAATCTTGCGAAGCTCGACTTTGAAATTTGAAGTAACGATGTCTTGGGTTGCGGTCATACTTTTCCTTTGAAAATGATGAGTTGATTACTAAATGTTTTGCGGCGCGTTTTTCGGCAAGTCTGTCTAACTGGACGGCTCGTTCCACCGCCATCGAAAAGGCTGATTCCCGCCAAGTACCTAATCAGATCGGCCTTGATCGGCCCCTGTGGCCAACCTAGCCTTGGCGGCACCATGCGGCTGCGTCCTTGGCCCGGATGCCACTGACGCCAACGTGTGGCGATGTGTGGCAAGGCGTTGGGTGGTGATTACGAAGCTGCTTTACGGAGACATGTGTTACAGACTTTGCGATCCGGACACTGTTTGAAATCGCCGCACCAATCGTCAGATAAAACAGTGGGCCAATAGGTGTCGTTAAAACGAATGCCATTCTTCATCGGTTCCCCAGCCACTGGTGCATGGCGACGGCATTCACCGGGAAACGACTCACCTCGATCCTCAGATTGCAGTTCGTTGTAGAGCATGTCTTCCGGCACGAAATACACACAATCAAAACAACACGGTTGACTCATCAATTGATCCTTTACATAGAGACATTGGTTAACGATTCGATTCAGACTCTGATCAGGCACCTGACTACCTTGCCGACTCAAAGACCGTCGGGCCGGGCCTGCTGTTAACGTCGACGTACTGCGAGCCATCAGATGTCAGCTTGTATTGACGAAAACATTGGGTGACGTCATTGATCTTTGAAGCCATGTGCGGATATTCCTGAACAAGCCAGAAAGCCGGTGTGTAGAGGTGGCCTTCGTTTATCAAAAAACGTTTACCGACACGGAGCAAGCACCACACCATGGCCACTTCATCACCGAAGTCTCCGGCGGGCAGATACACCTCACCGTCGTCATCAACAAACACGGTGTTGCGCCATGGCTTGGTCGCTAATTTCTTGGAGACAATTTGGAGCATGGTTTTTCCTTTCAGATGGTCGATTGGTCAATGGGCCGTTGTGTTTTTTCTGTTGACGTTTTTTGCTTGCCCCCTTGCCTTACGGGGTATGGGGGCGGTTTCAAAACGCCCCATACCCCCGTAAGGGGGTAGAAGTGTGAGAGTTCCGCCCCATAATGCCGGTCCCAAATTTTTGTAAGTTGTTTATTATCAATACTTGTAAATTCAAGAATGACCGGAACCAGGTCACTTTTGTCCGCGCGCCGGAAAAAGCGCCGGAAAAAATGAAGGTGTCGTTTGTAAATGTGATATTTTTCATGACTTAAAACTTTCAAAACCGGAACTGGAACCGGAACTGGCCAAAATCGGCACTTTTCGCAGTGCCGGTCGTAAGTCCTTATTTTTCGTTGCGGATTTGACGCAGATATCGCTCTGAAACACCCGCCTTTTCGGCGATTTCCAGCAAAGGTGCGTCGGGGTTGTGGGCCATGACCGCAGCAACTAACAGGGCCTTATCACCGCTGTGATCGCCTCGACACTTGATGTATTTGTACGGCGCACCGACACGGATTCTGGCTGCCAGCTTGCGGTCCAGTGCCAGATCGAGCATCTCGTCGGCCTTGCGTTCGGACAGCTTCAATTGCTGGGCTGCTTCATAATGGATGGACTGCTTGGTGCATGGATCGTTGATGCCAATGCATTGATCAACAAATTGCTCAAGAGTGATCTCGCTGAGCTTAGGTTGTGTTTGTGACTTGGGTTTGGCAGAGCCAAGCAGAGCGGACGTATCCACTTCCTCGGTGGGTACGAACAGTGGCCATTCGAGACGCAGCGCTTTGGGCGGCATGGCTGGCCAACTGCGTACCGCGGCCTCCAGCACGACAATGTCATCTTCTTCATGCGGACGAATCACCAGGTGCGTATCGGCTGCGCGCGATTGGCTACCCGCACCGGCACCGACGTCAGTGACGGCTTTGCCGGATTGATTGCCCTTGCTTGTGTGATGGATCATCGCAAAGGCGCATTGGAGCTTGGCTGCATAATGATCAATGCGGTTGTACAGACTAGCGATTGCTCCGTTATCGTTTTCATCTGTGTCTTGGGGCAAGGCGCGATAGAACGCATCAATGATGATGAGTTTGTATTGGCCAGGATCAATCCTGTCGAACATGGAGCCCATCGCCACCAGGTCTTTGAGTTTTCCTCGATGGCAGACGATGTCGATGTTGTCGCTGAACAGGTGGTGTGGCAGGTTCATGGCCTTGGTGATTTTCAGGTAACGATCCGTGATGGTTGGGACATGCAGTTCGTTGTCGATGTGCAGGACCTGGACCTGCTCGACGTTCATGCCAAACCAGTCCATGCCTGTTGCGATTGAGATAGCCAGACCGGAGACGAGTAGGCTCTTGCCCATCTTCGGACTGGCGATGATGTTCATGGTTTCACCCTCACGGAGCATGCCGTGGACGATGGGTTTATGTAAGCCATCGAAGGTTGTGATTAAATCTTTGAGCCGGACGATGGGTAGCTTGTCATCAGATGACGATTCGGTTGATTTGCAATTTACGCATTGATTGAGGATGCCGGTAAGGTCGACATCGTTGTTCGATGCTAAATCGTCACTGCCATAGCCCATCTCACCCAGCGCCCTGGCCGCAGCGGCAAAATCACCACCATGCTCAAGAAGCGTGTAGACATGGAATGGTGAATAATATTTCTGAGCTTCAAACGGATGCGCATTGGTAGAAAAGACGGAAAACACGCCGTTTTTAAGTGTCGCCGAATGGTTGACAGATTTACCTGGCCGACGCCAACGCTCGTTTTCACCGGGTTGATCCAACACCCAATCGTGCTTCAGCAACCATTCACGCACATCACCACGCTTGTTGAAATCATCACCCGGTCTATCGGTTCTCCATGTCGTATTGTGCGAATGGTTCGACGCACATTGGCCACTGTGCGAAGACAATTCGCACATGTCTGAATTGTGGGCTGATGTGCAACTGATATTTGCACCTGTGGTAGCTGCTTCGGACACATACTCGTTGAGCTGCCAAGCTGCTTCCAGCAGTACGTCACGCTCAGACTCCGTGAGAATAGGCAGGTCGGCGATATCACCTTGCGTAAGTTCATAGGCATGCGTTGGGGCACACAGGAACAGGCCACCTTCACCGCGCGTTTCGATCAAGGTTTGAACCGTATCGTCGGTCTTACGCTGGGCCAGTTTGAGATTACCACTGATCAGTACATCACATTGATAGATCACATGGCTGCCCCCGGAAGGTGTCGATTCGATCACCAAGCGTTCTCGTAGATCGTCTGGGATCGCTTTCAACCATGCAGGCAACAACTCGCCGCCGCCATCGAAATCGATGATCTCCAGGTTGCCCGATACCTTGCCGCAGATGATGCACAGTCCATCGTTCCACGACCAGGAAGACAATTCAGCGAGCGAAGGGATGCGTTGCTGGAACTGCTTCCACTTGCCGATGGCTGGACGTTTTTCCGCACGGATTGCAGGCAAAACACACAGTCCTGCTTCCAGGTATTCTTGAGCCACCTTGTTTAATTGTCCATCAGTCAGTTGCACGGTAATTCCTGTTTACGAAGCCGGGCTGGATTCATTAAGGCCCAATCTTTCCAGCCAATGATCTGTTTTCGCAAAATCTCAAGGTCGGCTGGTTCAGGTGGTGATATCTTTCCGTTCCAGACGAAGCGTAGACTTTCAACCGTCATCAACTCCGCATTGCCTTCAATGATCAACACACTGGCTGGCCCCAATCTGGTCATCTGCTCAAACAAAATCTCCTGACCTTTGCAGATGCCTTGGTGTTCCTTCCATTCAAGGAACAGCAGGTTGCCGCAGATTTCCGTGACGGCGTCGATATCACTGAAAGCAATCTTCCCCGGCAGACAGTCGGCAAACATTTCGATCTTGGGACGCTTTTTGTGATTGAAACATCCTTGCCGATCACAATTCCAGAGCATCGGATTGAACCCGTTACCTGGCGACATGACACATGCTCCCCATATCCTTGAATGCATACGTGAACTTGCTCACGTGGTTACCCAGATACATCACCGCCTGTCCCTGCAATGGCATGGAGGTTTTATCCGGATGCCAGAATCGCACGCGTCCAGCGGGAAAACACACTGCCGAGGCGACTGACAATAGTGCCTGAAACCAACGGGTTTCAGTCGCGTTGTTCACCAGAACAACGGCCTGTGTGACGTTTTGATCCTTGAACTCTTGAACAAGTTTTTCACAGAACTGCTGGATCAACGGTTGAGCATACGGCGGGTTCATGAACACCCGGCCACGCCAGTCTTGTTGTAGGCCATCGTCTTCTGCCGTGTAGATGTGCGTTGCACCGACGACCTTGTTCGCCGCCTGGCTGGACGCCGGGTCAAGATCAATGCCACCCATGACGTCCGTCGCGCGTTCGATGTACTGCGCAGGGGTGTACCATTCGTTATCACCAGAGTTGTTGATGACATGGGGCTTGGTTACGGACTCGCGTGCCTGCTGGATTTGCGTGGGCGTCGGATTCTCAGGCAGGGAACGTGCAGCCTGCACCACTTCGTGCCGGATGGGTTTGATTTGGCCACTGGCGATTTCACGTTGCATGTCGAGTTTGTCGACTGCATCAGCAAATTGACCATCACGTTCAATCGTGCTGTGGCTTACACCATGTTCTTTTCCAATACGAAATGCAGTTTTCAACCGGTCCTCACTGTGAGGACCGGTTGCTTTAGGCGTGCCAACCCCGCCATCGTTTGGAGCCCGTTTCATACGGTTATATCGCCGTCCCCGCAACAGACTCATCTGTTCAAGCGATAGATTCCGTCGTCCCAACTGATGGGTATCGATCCAATCGGCTGCAGCCGCACGATCAGGTAAGCTGACAGTATGCAATTCATAATCAATGCCATATCGATCACAGATGGCTTTGCGATTGTGGCCATCCAGCAGAATGCATTGCTCAGCCCATACGATCAGTGGATCGATGCAGCCGTCGCGCAACAGGTTCTCTTCCAAACCAGTGAGTTCTTCCTCTGTTAATGGAGGAATCAGACTTTGGAATTCATCGTCGATGACGACACTCAAGGACGCATCGATGATTGCTGGATTGTCTTCAACAGAGGTTGTTGTCATTGTCTAAACTTTCAAAAAGGAATGTCATCGTCATCGGGCCATTGAGTCCACGGTTGATCCGGTGATACTTGGTTGGCCACAGGTTCACGTTCGTCACTGCCATCGATTCGTGGTGGGATTGACCCCAATTCGTAATTGGTAATGCGGTCGAATTTTTCACCGGTGACGGATCGCACGGTGATGGATAGGGGATGAGCTAAAGCACCGTTTTCAGCCAGTTCAACGGCTTGCTCCACCGTGTCGGGCATCGGTTCACTGGATCGAGCCTGCCACCATGTTTGGGCTTTTTGCCAGGCATAGCTGCCTTGAGGATGCGCAACACAAACCCATTCACTGTGGAATTCGTTGAACCCGCAGCGGTAATCGACACGCAAGGTTTTGGGATGTTCAGGTGGTGCGCCGCGTTTGGTGTGGATGCTGTAATAAACTGAACTGACGTCGTAATCGGTTTCAGTCACTTCACCGGATAACACACCAGCAGTCGAAGCACTACCGTCATGTTTATCCCGCTCAGGTGGCGGGAACTCATGACCGCAATCTGGACATACGCTGTAGGACGCATGGATCAATGCCTGGCAATTGGGACATTCCTTGGCCGGAGCTTCGCCGTCATGACCATCCGCTTTGTCCTTGATCTGTAAAGCATCGACCGGACCATGACGCAGGATGTTGCCACCAAAGTCCAACACCAGGCAGTTGGATTTGTTTGGGTGCAACCTGAATCCGCGACCTAACATTTGGTAATAAAGTCCCGGGGAATTGGTCGGACGCAGCAGAGCGACACAATCGATGTTGGGTGCATCAAAGCCCGTGGTCAGCACATTGACGTTGACCAGGTATTTGAGTTCACCATCCTTGAACCTGCGGAGAATGTCATCACGGAAGATGCCGGAACTCTCACCGCAGACAAACCCACACTCGTGGCCCATGTCAGCCAGAACGCGCTGCACGTGTTGGGCATGCTGCACACTGGCTGCAAAGATCAAAACTGAATTGCGGTCGCGTGTCTGCTCAACGATCTCCCGACAGGCCGAGTGAACCAAGGCATCGTCATCCATCAAGGCTTCGACTTCACCAGCGATGAATTCACCAGCACGGATGTGCAGACCCGATGTATCGGCTTTGCGTCGGCCAGCCTTGGTCTTGAGTGGGCACAGGTAACCTTGGGCAATGAGCTCACGCACACCCACTTCGTAGCAGACGTGATTGAGCAGGTGGTCTGGCCCACAGATCGTGCCGCTGGTCATGCGGTAGGGAGTGGCAGTCAACCCGATCAACCGGACATTGGGATTGATCGCCTTGACATCCTGTAAGAACTGCTGATACATGCCCTCACCATTGGGCGGGAGCATATGAGCTTCATCAACCAGGATCAGATCAAACGAATCCAATTCTGCCGCGCGTCGATAGACACTTTGAATTCCAGCCACGATGATCGCATGATCGGTATCACGACTGTTCAAACCCGCCGAGTAGCACCCGATCTGGTGCCACAGATCGGGTGCCATGATGTGCAATTTATCGATGGCTTGCTCCAACAACTCTTTGACATGTGCGAGGATCAGAACACGGCCATCCCACTGTGTAACAGCATCACGACAGATGGTTGCCATCACAGGGGTCTTCCCCGAAGCTGTTGGCAGCACGAGACAAGGATTATCATCGCGCGTTCGCAGATGCTCATACACAGCGTCCACCGCCTCGGCCTGATACGGGCGCAGCGTGATGGTGTTTGATTGTTCAGTCACCAATGTCATTTGCTTGAGATTCCTTGGGTAATGGACGTTTACAAAGTGGGCACACATGCAATGGCATGTCACTGATTTCAATTGCAAGATGGCCATACGGTTTGTCAGGCTGGCGTCGTCGCGTGATCAGCAAATCGATCTGACTGTCATCCAGATACACACCAGCATGCTGCATGGCATCGAGCACCGGCTTCTGAATGTTGTCAAGATCACGTCGGCGTCGATCAGGTGGGAAGGCATCCATAGCCAAAGCAATCCGACCATCGTTGGGTGGTTCCTGGCCGTTACCCGATGTCAGGAGGGCGCAGACGTTGTGTCGATACGCCCGGCCCTCTCGACTGATCAAGGTGCGACCACGCACGTTTCGCCAGTAGTGATTAACTGACGGTGGATAAGGAAGCATCATCATCCAACACCCCCGCATCGTTTCCAGGGCGGTGTACTGCCCGATGCCTGTTGTGATTGAGTTGATGTGGTGTCGCTGGTATTGCCAGCCGGTTTGGGTGCAAAACCCTTGATCTCGTTGGTCAGTTCATCGTTGTCTGCACGCTTTTTGAGCTTGACGTTGATGATCAGCGGCAAATTGTGCAGGTCGACGCTGTCCTTGGGCTGCATGACATTGACAGCGCGACAAATGGCCGACAGATCGCCACGAGCAATTTTGACTGCGGTGGCGTTGGGATTGTCAAGATTCAAACGCGCCCAGAGCTGCCGCCCCTTGTAGTCGCCATCCAGAATACTGAAAGTCAATTCCAGATAGCTGCCACCGCCGGATTTAGTGGGTTTGGTTCCCGATGCGGTGATGGCTGCCAGATACTTACCGGCCGGGATCGGCTCAAATGAACTATTGGGTTCGACATCGTTTGCGTTAAAGCCATTGAGATTGGCCATAGGGATATTCCTTCATCAATTAAGAAATGGTTGTTGACAAAATGCTGAATTTCAGGGGTTAATGCTTGAGTTTGAGGTTTGCCGTTTGATTGGACGCGGGTGTGTCAGTGTGCATCATGGCTTCCATGAGAGCATGCCAGGACAACGGCAATTCCGCTGGCAGACCAAATCGATTCTTTGCCACGCATGCAGGACTACCGACACAGCGGAGAATGCGTTCACCACCGTCTTTGCCAAGCCCTGAAGCAAGTGTGCGTGTGCGGTTAAAACCAGTGTCTTCCGTGCGGGTGATGACCTTGCGTGTGGCAAACAACACCGCATCGGCCCACTCGGTGATCACCGCATTGGCATGCTTATGCAGGCGTGGGGAAAACCTGTCATACGCACCGACTTCCGGATCAGAGAAGGTTTCCACCTTGGCATGTGCCAAGCAGATCACACACATCTTGCGATCTCTCCGCAGGACATCCAGACCGGAAAGAATGGTCCGCCAATGCGTCAGAGCATGTGTGTAGCCACGAGCGTAACCACCATCGACTTTTTCAATACTACTGACGCCATAGTCTTTGCAGAGTTGATCCCATATCAGACGTTCCAGCCAATCCAGTGAATCAATGACCACAGACTGGTAATCATGCTCATCGTTGATCAAGGCATCAATGGCTTTGATCACATCATCGAGCTTGGTAGCCAAGGGGAAGCTGGCACAATCGATCTGGTCCAGACCTTCTTCCGTGGGAATGAAGATTGCACCGGGTGCTTGTGATGCGGTGGTGGACTTGCCGATCCCTTCGATGCCGTAGATCACCATGCGAGGTGGCTGTTGCTTGGGACCTTGATGAATCTGATCAATTAATGACATTCATATTCTCCTGTATTTGAAGTGGTTTGGTTGCTGGGAAGCCAGGTCATGGCACGGCGACCGGTGATTTGGCAGTGTCGAGATTGGCCATTGATAACCTGGCCGGATTGGCGAAGCTCGGGCAGTCGCTTGTGTGCTTTGATGTCGATCAGGTCTTCGATCTCCCGCGCCGTCAGGCCCGGCATTTCGGTCACTGCTTCTAGGCAACGTTTGCGTTGCATTTGCGCGACACCGCTGGATTCGATCTGGCTGCCGGCCAGTGCGGATGTCAGCGGATCGTCCGTTCGATGGTTTTGCATCGGGAGTGTCCTCGTGGGTTGATGTGGGGTTGTGTTGGTTACCAATGCGACGGCCGGGGATCGAACCCGGGTTGGATTTGAAAACACAGCAATCCAACATGAACACGGAACTAAAATCGTGATTCACACTCTCCCGTTGAGAGTTACCGTCGCATGTGCCCGGCATCACACCGGGCATAAGGTCATCCGTGGATCGGCACCCGTTTGACCAGACGGGGTGAAAGGTATAGCTGCCATATCGCGCTCTCACGGCTTACGCGCCGGGCAGATTCCGGGGTTCGGAAGTCTGAGCGGTGAAGAACAAAGCCCGCTACGTCAATCTGCCCGGATTCATGTACAACATCAGGAGCCCTCGAGCATGCGAATGTCTTCATAGCCGGTGGGCCAGTGATCGGTTTGTTGGCAAGCCATAAGCCGTTCGATGGCGACTTGATTGCTAACCTGGCCTATTGCCAGAGAGACGGGCGCTAAACGCCAGACACCACAACGAAATGGCTCTCTTTTTTCAATGGCCACGATGTGAACCGGAACCTGAATACCAATGACTTTGGCAAGAACGCCCTGGTAAAAAGCCAGTTGATTCACATAGCGATACCGCTTGGCATCGGCTTCAAACCAAGTCAGATCGTCACAGGTTTTCAGGTCAACAATCCCGCGATGCGGATGCAGCCAGTCAATACGAATTTGGCATGGCAAACCACAGTAGTCGGTTCGCACAACACCTTCGGCACGACCATAGAGCAGCAGGTCCACAGCCTCGTCATTCATCGAAATCCCGCTGGCCATCTTTTCAATGAGATCAGCCTGATCGAGCGACAGAACCGGTTTACCTTTTGCGTCTGCCCACTCACGAAACGCCTTGGTGTTCGAGCCAAAGGGTCGACCTGTGGATGGATTGATCGGGCCACCTAAGGCAAACTCTGATTCATACACATCGCGACCTTCAAGAATCCGGCAGTGGGCTGCACGGCCAACTAGATAGGCACTCGAATCTTGATCTGCCATCAGGCCTGTGCGTTTCTTGTGATACAACCACGGACACTTCATAAAATCCAAAAGCTGATGGCTGCTGAGAAACTCTCTGGCCTTGCCGTGATATTCAGCGGCAGGTTCGGTTTCAAGAACATTCAGGTCGATGTGGAGAGCATTGTCATTCATTGGGTCACCTCTTTGTTTCCGGGTTCACTCTCTACATCTGCAGTTGAGGCAAAAGTGTTGCGCTCAACATTCCAATTTTCCATGCCAGCCTTGACGAACTGCTCTCGGATGCGACCGATGATGCGACTCATGGAACAACGATGAACCCCAATGTGCTTAGCCACTTCACTGGGGGTGTAGACCATCAACAACCGCGCAATGCGCTGGTCGCGCTTGGACAGACGCGTAATCGCTGACTGCATATCAAGACGCAGTGTGCTCAGGTCCTGCTCGCTGAATTGGCCTTGCCTTGGATCATTGCCTGCGGGTTGAAACTCAGATGCCACTTGGTCAAAACTCAATGGGGTGTCGGACGCATGGCGCAACTGCGTACAACGTTGCCGCATGACGTAGAGGACATAGCGATCCAGCACGCGATTGATGAACGTCTCACGTTTGGCCAGGGACGGGTTGAACCGTCTGAACGCTGTGAGCAGTTCAATCACCATGTCGTTGCGCACGTCTTCCTGGTCCTCGTCGGACAGGTCGAACTGGAACCGCAACTGGTGAACACGAAAGTCAATTCGTGCCATCGCATAGTCGTCGATTGGTTGGGTTGTGGGGTTGGAAGAAGGGGTAAGGTTGGTGGGTAATGCCATCTGCAAAACTCCCGTACAAGGGTCAGTCATCGCGACCCACGACGGGCCGCACTGACCTCCGGGCGTTTTGCAGATAACGGCGCAAAAAAATCTGCAAAAAATGCAAATGTTTATTCAGATGTCATTTGCGCGCATAAAAAAGCTTTTGCACTTGCGCATTCTGGGCGTAACTGCAAAAGCTCGTTGAATTGGGCACGCGATGGCTACTTGCCGAAGCGTAAAATCTCCTCAGGATCGTTGGCGATTTCGTAGAGTATCTTGAGTTGCGGATCAGCTCTAAAGCACCGGGTGATGTTGTGCGGCTCAAGACCAGCAAGATTTGCCAACTCTGTTTTGGTCAAGAATTTCACCAGTGTTGCACCCTTGCCAGCATCAAGGTTGGCCATGACACCATCCCGGGCCGAAGGGATATGCTCAACGAGAGCGTTCTTGACCTTTTCGGCCTTGGCCATCAATTCCGCACGCTTGGCCAAGGGTTTTTTCTGTCTGTAATTGCCAGGAAGCGTCATCTTGATCATCTGTGCAAACGCCTGCATGTATTCTTCCCATGCAGGCGTTTCCATAAAACCATCTGACCTAGGTTCAATCACTTCATCAAGTGACACCATCAGCATTTTCTGCTTGCGTGCCAAATCGCAAATAGCATCAGTCCAATGCAAACGACTGGGCGTAAGAAGCAAAGCTCCACCTCGTGTAAAACTCGATTGTAGTTTCAGCAATTGCTCACGCAGCATTTTTGACTGCATGCAGAGCAACAGGTAGACCGGAAAACTCGCAGATTTCCGGGGTTCCCAATTCCCGATTTGAAGCATACGCCCATTTTGATCGATTGGTGTCTTGGCGATATTCACGCTATCCAAGGTGACACACAACATGGATCGCAATGAAGCAAGATTGAGTTGATACAACCCAATATCTTCATCGGTTAGTTCCAAACGGTTTTCGTAATCCGTGTCGTCCACAGCAACAATCGCACCGTTTGCATGTCGGACGATTTTCAGTGGCTGACCAGCAGGATGTGGATTGGGATAGGTGCTGGCACTTCGCTCATGGAGTAACAGCAACCGACGCACCGAGTCCATCCTATCGTCTGAGACGCGCTGCCATTCGCTGATGACTGCCGTGCGATCAGGGCGCGTCTCAAGCAACTTCCAGAACAGGGCTAACTGTGGCATCTGACTCCTCGGCACTGCGAATCACGAACCCGCGTTTGGTCAACCATTCGTTGATCATCCAGTTGTCGTTTTCCCGATCAAACGAGGCGATGTTTGGTGGCGTGATCGTAATTGAACGCTCTCGACCACCATCAAACGCAACACGAAACTTGGCTTTGATCAGGCTGGTGGATTCCTGTTCATCCTGCAATACACGATGATGATCAATAAGAGATTGAAAGACATCATCTGCACGTCGGATTTCAATATCCTTCTGAGCGCTTTGGTGCTGAATGTGCAGTTCATACAGCGTGATCTTACTAATGCCACCGACATCGGAACACACCAGCGACGAACGCCCATCGGTAATCAACGGAGTAAGGGAGTACTTCGACGTGTAAGGGTCGAACGCAAAGAAAAACTCATCACCAAATAAGTGCTTGCCGAACAGTTTGCAATAGGTCTTGCGTTCACCTTTGGTCTCCGTGAAGATCGCCAGCTCACCTGTGTGTGGGTAATAAATCAGAACGTCGAATTTTTCAGGCCGATAGAAAACGCTACCTGATTCGCCGTTGCTTTCCACAGTGCCTTCGCGTTTGATCTGCTGACCATGCCGAACCAGGAACCAAAATCCATCAGCCTGAGAGAATGGGAATACACGCGAGCCACGACCTTTTTTCTTGAAATCAAACCACTCGTTGAGTTCATTTTCCAGGCCGGACAGAACATCTGCTGTTGGGAATTGCAGGTCAGGACGCTGACTGGTCACTGCATAAAACGATTGAAAGGTTTTAGGTTTGACACGGTATTGTTCCGCATGAACACGTTCAAGAATATCTGGATCATAAAGCCAGATACGCAAGGTCAAGTCTTCAGGTGACAGTTCGTCATGTCCCAATTCAATCCCTGCATCATCAGCTTCCTGCAGAATGCGGTCATAGCAATTGGCATCCGCCAATCCATCAACGAAATACAGGGCATCAAGCAACCGATCAGGCGTGTCCACGCCCGGCTTCATCAGGATATCAGCCAATGCAGCATGATCCAGTTGTTTTGGATCATCAGGCCATGGCATCCCGCGCTGATCGGACAGGAATGCTCGATACGGAGCAAGAAATTCTAGGAGAAGTTGATTGTCAATGCGTTTGAGCAGAGCGACATTTGAAAAACGCTTAAGTCGCAACGTTTGGGCCACTATGGACTCCTTTCCTCTGGGGCGGGAATGAAGTTAAATTTGATTGTCCCCGGGCCAATCGGTGGCCCTAGCGGTAACGGTATCCTGCCTGAACAGAATACCGAACATATTACTAACTTACTTGCCGCTACACAACCCCATCTTCATGAAAAAATATGATTGGATTGAAATCTTGCATGATGAATATGGCGTAGCCACCAGTGCCAAATACGGTGCCAGAAAAACCACCCAAGTGCCAGAAATGGTGCCAAACGTCAGTCCGGTATAGGCGATTGCTGTCAAGCACTGACAAACAGACATGGCCCCGAAAACCAACCCCAATCGCCCTAACTCTCGCCCCGTGCGCAAAATAAACAACGGCTGACATTTCCTGTCAGCCGTTGTCAAAGAGCGGGTGAACGGACTCGAACCGTCGACAATCACGTTGGCAACGGGGTGTTGTGGGTTGCAAGTGGCGATATATTCAATAGTTATATGGCACGCAAGAAACGGGGCCGGATTCGGTGACATGGGGACGAATTGCGTAAAGCACAGTGGTAAAACAGGTTGTGAAATTAGGCGTCTGGGGCCACTGAGCCTGGTTTGGCCCCAGGGCCACGACGTTGGACCGTGTGGCGTTTGGGTGCGGTAGATGGCATGTGGGTACCAATTGCCACTAGACACCCTCGTATGGCCCAATCCCGTAACAATACACTGTACCGCAACACGGTGTGGGCCATATTGATCAATGATTACGTGGCATTGGCAAGCCGGCCATCGTTGATCGCCTGCCTGATAGCGGCGTCGATTGATCGTGCGAATGGACCAGTTGGACAGCCAATGGCAAGTCCCGATTTAGTAGCCTGTGCGCTCTGTATTGCAACCAGCCACAAACGCAAACCATTGCCTTGTCGTGTATAACCAAAAATCGGTCCGCCACTCATACCTTTGAGACTCACGACGTCACCAGCCTCAGATTGTAGTGGTCTGAAAAATATACGGGGATATTGGGTTTGAAGTTCGGAAGGTGGATCAGATACCTGACAATAAGGAACCACCCGGGGTTTCACGCGCAGTCCACAGTAATTCCCCTCGCGATCATGTCTCGGATGAATATTCTCACCTGGGAAACCAAAGCAATTAAAACCATCAAACTGCTCAGGTGGCTCTGCCCAAGTAGCCTCCGACAGGGCAATAATGCCGTTTGCCGACAGCGACTTTCGGTAATACGGTCTCAAGTAAAACCAGCAATAGTCAAACCCAAGCTCATCGTCATCAACATGCCACTGCGGGCACGTAGCCAACTCAGGAAAGGCAATTCCGCCTTTTGTAACCGCCCCCTCACTCCACGAATCGACAATTTGTCCCCTCATATAAATCCGGCCGTTCTGGGCTTGACGTTTTCGAATTGCCTCGATGATATGGCCTGCAGAGACAAGAAACCATAAGCCTTGAACTGACATTATGAACGCGGAGAATGCAATACCATCGCTCTGTCGCCTCTCGTTCGCCGCACGGTCTTCCCAAACCACTGCAACACAATGCCTTGCCAATCTACGCAGGAACTGATCGTTGTTCATCGGCTGACATCCTTCGCCACCGTCCGAAATTCTGGGATGATTGGTCACGATGATTGCTCCATTATTTAACTCTTGATTGTCTTATCTTCAATAGTAATGCGAATTAATTGCGAAACAAAACACAGTAACTACTTCTCCCATAAATCTTGTTCATGATCGTAAAACCGGTTAGCATTGTGAACCGAATTCTGTCTTCCGAGGATACCCAACTGATGCCGTCTTCAATACCGCTCTTAACGCTTGAATCTCGTATCCGACGGGCATTGCGTCGGCATCTCAAGAACCTTGGTTTTAAGAAAGCTGGTGACGGCAGTCTGGTACCGCCTTCAAACAGCAAGGACACACTGCGTAGGATGCACCGCGCTCAGCGAGTTGATCGTCTTAAATCTGAATCACAATTTATTGCCAAACAATGGCCGTTACTGCGGCAGTATTTCGCGTCAGGAACAGATGTTATCGCTTCCGCTATCACACCTGAGTTGGAACTTATCGACTCTGGCACATGGCAATCCAATCTTTTCAGGCTCGCGGCACTGACTTGGAGTGTGCCCGTCTCTCAGGGATACGGAAGACGTATGCGGTTTCTGGTATGGGATCGTTCAAATGACAAACTCATTGGATTGATCGCACTTGGCGATCCAGTATTCAACCTATCGGTGCGGGACAAGTATATCGGCTGGTCTGCTAACGACCGTAAGCAGAGGTTAGTCGGCATGCTCGATGCCTTCGTTCTAGGATCACTACCACCTTATAATCGCCTTCTAGGAGGTAAACTCGTAGCTGCCCTGATTCGCTCTGTCGAAGTTCGAGACGCCTTTCGTTCCAAGTATCATGGAACCGAGGGGATCATATCTCAGGAGCGCAAACACGCATCATTGGTTGCCGTGACAACTACGTCTGCACTTGGTCGATCTTCAGTTTACAACCGCGTAAGACTTGGTGATGTGAAATACTTGCAGCAGTTAGGCTACACGGAAGGATGGGGGCATTTTCATGTTCCGGAGGCAATCTTTGCAGACATACGCACCTATTTGCGTCTTAGACGACACGCTTATGAAAAAGGTTTTAAATTTGGAGACGGACCAAACTGGCGGCTGCGTGCATTAAGGCATGCAATGAGCCTCATCGGCCTACGGCCAGAATTACTCAGACACGGAGTTAAGCGTGAAGTCTTTATCTCTGAATTGGCTACCAACGCACGCGCTATCCTAAAAGGAACGCGAAAACGCCCCAAGTATGACGATCTGTTAACAGTAGCTGAAATTTCAGAACTTGCTAAAAAACGATGGATGATTCCCCGTGCCGAGCGATGTCCCGACTACCAAGCACACACAGTTAAACAGATTGAGGCAATGCTCCGCGCCAATTATGTCTATCGAACCATTGACGATGCAGACGGCACCTACAAATTCGGAGTTGCCTAACATACTAAAGACTTTATCGCTTAAGGTAGCAAACATCAAAGAATCAGTAGTAAAAGTAATTTTCGTTCGTACTGTTGTTATGCTGTGATATTGAAGTAGATACCTGTCATTTCCGTGGAGGCTGACTTATGAGTTGTAGCTTAGATGAATGGCAAAAGCGCCTTCGTCGGCACTATACTCAACTCCGCGCTGAAAATGAAGGCCGTCCATTATTTGCTTTGGAACATGGCCTTTCTCAATCAGAAATTGAACGCCTGCAAACATCTGTTCGAAAGCATATTGCTTTCAAATCTCCCTCCCCAATGCATAACCTTGTATGGGTTGTGTATTCCGCTGAAATCGGCTACGGATATTCCGGAAATGAATACTGGCAAACCTTCGAAAACATGACGCCCGGTTGGGCCTTAAGAGGTAATCGTCACTGGCTACGTGAATGCTATGAATGGTTTCATGACAAATTGGGTGGAATTGCACCAACAGGTTCTTGGGCAAATCATTTTTCTATTATCTGCTGGCCAATCACACACGCGATCCTTCCGCGAGATTTACAGCATCAGTTAGCCCAAATTCTCTATGAACTGCGGCATTCATTCTCTGCGGATTTATTTGAATCACCCCATATGCTAGGGGAGTTTATTGCAACGCGAAGTTGGAATGCATCTTCGCGGTTTCAAAATATAACTGAAGAAACCGAACTCGTTGGACAAATTGCTGCCGCGTTGCTTCTACATGATGATTTTGGGACCAATGGATTTATTTGCCCAGAGACGTTGAATCGAATCAGTGCGGACCTTAATCGTGAACGTATGGCACGTAAGTGGTTACAATCCGCTCGCCATATTGCTCAACAACGCACTACTGTTCGAGGCCTGACATTTGTCCGAAACGCCAGTTCACTGTCTTCGACATCCAAACCACATGAGGCTCGCGCAGAGATCGCATCGCTTGGCATCGAGCCAAGACTCTTATTGCGCCCAAGCAACAGTTCAAGTTCGTCATGGGATGTATTCCTCGATATTCCCGACCTCTCACAATTACTGATGCGGTTTCCGCAGTTCCGGGACATTCTGACACAATCACGTTGCGTCATCGCGGGCAGCAACGGTAGACCTCTTGCACGCGGACGGTTCCTATACGGTTCTCAGCGTATCAATCTTGTGCAATGGCCACGATATGACGAAGTTCTGCTTCGTTTCGACAAGCGTAATGCTCAGCTTGAAGCCTTATTACGAACTGAATGCCTAATCCAGCCTGGTTCTATGTGGCTCTTTCGCATCGCATCTGACGGCTTGGCCTACGAAGTACGCAATCTGCGTGTCCGACCAGGCAACCGTTATATCTTGGTACGTCCTAGCAATATCGACCATACAGATGTACAACAGTCAGTTCCACTTACGTGCGAGGGAGTAAGCGCCGTATCTCTTGCATTGCCCGAGGCAATTGACTCCTTCACGGAAACAAATATACAGCAGTTAGGACTCGAGCAATCAAAAACAATCGAGGTTTGGCCAGTAGGCCTTGCGCCATCGCAGTGGAACGACGACGGCTATGGTGAATGGCTCGCATCCGAGCGGCCTTGCTTGGGCATCCGTGCGGATCATTCGGTTTCGACAATCGTTGTATCGATCGATTCGGGGTTAACCTCTGATCTCATACTTGACAATTTGGTTGCAGGTGACGTTGCGTTCGTGGAGTTACCCCAACTCCCCGTTGGTCTTCATACGATCCGTTTTGCGTCTCGACGGATGGGCAGCAATGCCGTCGATTCACTCGGTGATCTTAAAGTGTTAATGCGCATCCGGGAGAGCCGGCCATGGTCGCAAAGCGATGGCACACAAGGTCCATTACTTGCACGAATCGAGCCACCTCGTCCAACATTAGAACAGCTTTGGGAAGGCCGAGCGGAAATCAGTGTACAGGGCCCCCCAGGTCGAAAACTAAGTTGTACCGCTACACTGATTGAATCAGGAACTGGGCAAAAGAAGACCAAGACCTTGCCGTCCCTCACGCTACCAGTCAATGTATCTGCCTGGGCTCATTACCTTAACGAGCATCTTCGAAAGAATCAAAAAATAGCGGCAGCATACGATGCGGCACGCACATGCGAATTGTGTTTTACAGCCGATGAGTTGGGAGCATTTACACTCCGATGCGAACGAGACTCGACGCCGCTTCGCTGGATATTGCGTCATCAAGACACAACTTACGAAGTTCAATTTTTGAATGACAGCGGTTTATCAGCACCCGTACAAATCTCTTCTCGTTGCTTTGAACATCCAGATAGGGAAGAAATCCTTGCGAATAACACAATCTTCCAAGTACCAAAAAACGGCGGCATGTTCATTGCTCGCCAATCCAATCAAATAGCCAATATTATTGCCCCACCGATAGTCACGGAACTCCGGAATCTCGGTTGCAATCCGGTCGTTCGCTATCATGAGGAAATCTCTCAATCGTTAACTCAAGCATGGCAAGATGCAGAACTGTGGAATGCAGCGAAGGTATCTGGAGGTGTATTTAGTCTCACACGTCAACGTGAAGTTTTGGCAACTATTCAGCGATTCATTCTAAAAAGTCTGTGTGGTCATGAATGGATCAGAGAGGAAGATGCATACTATGAGGGCACAGCGGAAATTTCTTTCCTTCAACGCGCCGTATGGGAGAAAAATCACGAATCCGAGATTGCTCAAAGGCTAAAGCAGCAACTTGCGGACATGAACTTAGCGGACATTTCGTCTTGCATTCGAGAAATGGAATGGACGGTTCGGTTCTTGGAGAATCTCAATTCCAGTTCGCATGATCCACTTGTTGAGTGGTTTGCTGAGTTCGCGTTACGAGTCGCGAGCGATCCCGCCGAAGTCAAGAGTTGGTCAGATGGCATGCTGCAAGTTGGTATCGATTATCTAATAAGATTTCCTACTTTCTTACGTGCGGCACGTTTCTTGGCTGTCGTCATCGACAAAAAACTCAAGGCTGATGCCGAATCCTACGAACCTTGCGCGGGTTGGAGGTGGAAATGAAACGCCTCAATTCTGACCAAGTCCACAAACAGACTATCGTATCACTCGGACTCAATCCCGCTAAACATTCTCTCACGTCCATTGAAGCAATCGCCGCTTCCTTGCGACGAGCAGCAGGGTTCTTGTGCCCATGTGTGGAATCAACACTTATTCGCAGTGTAATACGACCCATGCGAGGCCTTGTGCCAGACATTCAAACCGTGAAGGCACTTGCGAAGGATACACTCGAGCAAATGATCGCACTTGGTGATTTTCACGAATATCGTGATTTTACTGATTCTTCTGCTGTTGTCTTGTATGCTGCGCAGTGTTCATTTGTCACTCGAAAGAATGGTTCGGTGGTACTTGTCGGTATCAGCGCCGATCAAACATCTGTTCTGCCAACGGATTTGGAGGAACGCATCGAAGCGGTTGGGTGCGTGCGCGTGCTGCGACCACTCCCCGGCGAAAGCCTTCGTGATGACCTCTATGAAATCGGTCTTATAGAAATTCCGTATAAGCAGTGGGTAAAGATGCCTCGTTTTCAAAACTTTGACCAGCATATTAGTGACTACGATCAACGTCTTACATCAAAACCTTCTACTGGTGAAATTCCTGGTCTGCAAATCCTCGACTCAACTTCACACACACGTTTCTATCGAAAGCGGTGGATAGAACCGAAGGATCAGACTGGAAATTTTATTGCGCGCCGCGATCAAGCATATGGTGCAGCGCTTTGGTGCTATGTGCATTTAGAAAACGGACAGCCGCAACATCTTCTCGACTTTCCGTTGCTGCACAGTCGTTGGAGAGGCTGTGACGAAGCATGGCATCTTCAGATGGCTATTGATGCAAGACAAGGGCATCCACAGGAATTTAGTCTGCGAGCAGTGGAACCAGGAACACATGACCTTATTGTGTATTCACCGATTCCCATGTGGGCACAACGGCGATGGGACGCTATCGGCGAATGGATCAAACCAAAGGACGGGCTAACTGCTTTTCGCTTTCCTGATTCCGAGATTGATGAAGAGTCTCGGTTTGCTCGAACAGCAATGTGGCTAGAACAAGCAAGAGATGGGATGTAGCTAGAATCGGGAGCAATTTATGGCAATCACAATTGGCGAAACCATTGAAGAACTACACGGTGCACTTCGTGACTACATCGAAGCGACGTATCACATCAGCAATCCGGCCCTTGTTGCTCAACGCAGACAGTTGCTTGAACAACTAGGTGTGATACACCAGAAACCTTATCTTGAAAGCACACCACGCTATAAAACTTCAACTCCGTTTAACACACTTGGGCTTGATCCATCGATAACAGAAGTATTTGCGGACGTGGCGAAACCACAGGGCGATCTCGGTGTGCTCATCCATGATCCACCGTATCAGCATCAAGCAGATGCAACGAAACTGGCTCTTGTTGAAGGGCGCAGCCTTATGGTCATGACGGGTACGGGTTCTGGAAAGACCGAGTGTTTCCTTCTTCCCATTCTCGGCAAACTTGCCCAGGAAGCACAACGCAATGGAGCAGAATTCGGCCATAGTCCTGCTGTCCGTGCAATGGTCCTCTATCCGATGAATGCCCTCGTCAACGACCAGTTGGGACGATTGCGTCTGTTGTTTGGCGATCCTCGCATCGTTTCGCGATTTATGAAATGGTCTGGCCGCCCTGCACGATTTGCACGTTACACCAGCAGAACCTTATATCCTGGTGTGCGAAATGTAGACAAGGACAAAGAACGCCTCGCACCGATTGGCAAATACTATGTGGACAATCTAGAACTAGCAGCAGGTCCCGCCAGTCCAGAACAAGCAGAAGCCGCCAAACTTGTTAGTGAACTCAAGAAGCGCGGAAAATGGCCCATGAAGCCAGATTTGACCGCATGGTACGGAAAAAAAGGTGCCCATTGGCAAGATACGCAGAGCGGTGAATTCAAACGGTGCATTACACTTCCCTACGATCCAGAACTTGTCACACGGCATGAAGTGCAAGCGGCTCCGCCTGACGTACTCGTCACCAACTATTCGATGCTCGAATACATGCTCATGCGACCGCTTGAACGACCAATCTTCGATGCCACTCGAGAGTGGCTTAAATCAAATCCGGATGAAAAATTCCTTCTGGTAATTGATGAAGCCCACTTGTACCGAGGTGCTGGTGGTGCTGAGGTGGCGTTGCTAATCAGACGCCTGCGCATGCGTCTTGGCATCCCGGCTGATCGACTTCAGGTAATTTGTACCAGCGCCAGTTTCAAAAACCGTGATTATGCCATTCAGTTTGGTGCTCAATTAACCGGCAAACAGGTCAGTGACTTCCGCAAAGTAGAGGGCAACCTCAACAAGCGTCCGAATGCTACCCCTGGTTCCAGCGACGATGCACACATCCTCGCGGAAATCAATCTTCAAGAGTTCTATAATGCAGACTCAGACGAAGCACGATTGCCTTTAGTGCAAAAATTCTTGTCCTATCGAAACATTACATCAGATGGCGATTTGCAGAATGCTTTGCACAATGCACTCATCACGTTTCCACCCATGGCCCACCTTATCAATGTCACGATGACCAAGGCGCAACCATTGGAAAGCTTAAGTTCCATGTTGTTTCCTGACGCTACCAATACTGAAGCTGCCAAAGCGATGACCAACCTCGTCGCACTTGGAAGCACCGCCCGAAAGTCCGCATTTGAACCAGGCCTGTTGCCGTGTCGAATTCACTCATTTTACAGAGGACTTCCGGGATTGTGGGTTTGCATGGACCCAGATTGCTCCGCCTTGCCCAAGGAGCAACGTAGCGGCATATGCGGAAAGCTTTTTGGACAACCGGTTGATAGGTGCGAGTGCGGTGCACGAGTACTGGAGTTGTACACATGCCGTAGTTGTGGGACCGCCTATGCCCGAGCCTACACTAACGATATCAATGCGCCGGATTATTTATGGTCGGAGGCAGGTGGCGCATTTCGCACCTTTGCTGGTGATTTCGACGCATTATCCCCTATTGATTTGTTGCTGGAAGAACCAAACTACCACGACGGAATTGTGCCTGCTGAATATGACCTCATTACCGGCCGTTTAAATCCAAAGTCACTTGGCCCTCGAAATCGCCAGGTATTCATCCGATCGGCACACACTGTTGCATCTTCCTCAGACAATGATTCCCACACGGATTCGGTCGGTGAGTTTCGCCCTTGCGCTGTATGCGGCGGAAGCGCCAGTTTCGGACGATCGTCCGTACAAGATCATATGACTAAGGGCGATCAACCTTTCCAAGCATTGATTGCAAAGCAAATCCAAGTGCAACCTCCGAACGCAGTACCCGCAACGAATCTTGCGCCGCTGCGTGGCAGAAAGGTGTTGATTTTTTCAGATTCCCGTCAGATGGCCGCGCGTCTCGCTCCAAATCTCCAGACTTACTCAACACAAGATGCCATGCGTCCACTTATTGTCGCCGGCTATACCAAATTAGCTAAAAATCTGCTTATTGCTTGTTCACTTTCACTTGAAGATATTTATCTCGGCGTCATGATTGCAGCAAAGGAACTTGGTGTTCGCCTTCGGCCCGAATTAAAAACTGGCGAGTCGTTTCATGATGAAGTTACTGTTGAAGCAGCTGTTCGTAACGGCATCACCTCCGATGAAAAAGCATTGATTCAGTTCTTCATGAAATTGAGAAATTCCCGCCCGCCAGAATCTTTACAGCGAGCAATTTCAAAGTCCATCACTGATCGGTACTACGGCCTAGAGTCCCTTGCTCTTGCATCATTAGTTGAGCAATCAGCTCATACAAAAACAATCGAAGCGCTGCCAGATATTCCTGGTTACGCGATTTCGGCTCCTGAAAAGCTAGCTCTAGCACGTGCATGGTTGCGCTGCTGGACAGGTCCTGGCATTTGGTTTACTCATATGCCGCAGTATTGGTGGCAAATGGAGATACAGCCACATTCAGGTAAATTCAAAGATATAGAAGACCGACTAATCCGAGAGAAATCTGCCAAGCGAGTATTCGTCAAAGAATGGCTTCCTAAGTTGCTTAACATTTTTACCGAGCCATTTGGAGCAGGTAAATATCGGATGAAAGGACGAGAATTATCTCTTTGGGTTGGTGGAGATTGGTCTTATTGTCAGGCCTGCCGAACTGCACAACGACCGTTCCCTGGACGCTCTACCTGCATCAACTGCGGCCAAGACAAAGCACAGCCAATCGACCCAGACAATGATTCTGTTTTTGTTGCCCGCAAGGGCTACTACCGTGCGAGCACAATCAATGCGTTGCGAGAACCTCCAACTCCGCCGATGGCACTCATCGCAGCAGAGCACACCGCGCAACTAAACACTGCACAGTCACAGGATGTGTTTTCAAAGGCTGAAGAAAACGAACTCTTGTTTCAGGATGTCGATCTTGGAGAGGACAGTACGGGGCGCGATCGACCAGCGGTCGATGTACTGTCATGTACCACCACAATGGAGGTGGGCATTGACATCGGGACGCTTTCCGGTGTGTCTCTGCGCAATATGCCGCCAGCACGCGCCAATTATCAGCAGCGTGCAGGACGCGCAGGACGCAGGGGGAATGCTGTAGCCACGGTGACTGCATTTGGCAGTGCCGATAGCCACGATGAACATTATTTCTCTCATCCTGACCAAATGATTCGCGGTGATGTGGACGACCCTACACTAACGCTTGCAAACCGTGAAATCGCTCGCCGTCATGTTACAGCGTATCTGTTGCAACGCTATCATCAGGATAAACTCCCAAACATCCAGCCTGAGGACCAACCCCATCTCTTCGCCGTTCTCGGAACAGTGTCTGATTTCAAAGACCCCAATTCTGTACTCAATCGCGCAAGTTTTGAATCATGGTTAACAACAAATGAAGCGGTTCTCAAAAACGAGGTTCTTGGGTGGCTTCCCGATGAAATACCGCAAACAGACCGACACAAGATGGTAAATGCGATTGTGGCAGAGACACTCCAACCCATTGATGCTGCTATCGAATACGCAGGAAATTCGTCGCCGACTCCTGAGAGTGGAACGGCCGCACCCACTCCGAATGTAGTAGCAGATACTGATGTCCCGGAAGTGCCTGACGAGGAAGGCGAAGAACGCCCGGTTCATAATGAAACTAGCGAAAATTTACTCGACCGACTACTCTACAAAGGCGTGCTTCCCAGATACGCTTTTCCGACCGACGTATCGGCGTTTCATGTTTTTGATCCAGAACACTCGACAAAGTATCGCCCAGCATTCCGATTTAGTCCGTCTCAAGGATTACCGGCGGCTCTCTCCCAGTACGCTCCCGGTAAGGAAGTATGGATCGGCAACAAGCTATGGACTTCAGGAGCTATTTATTCACCTATTTCAAGCGATCGTTTCCGTGCATGGGAAAATCGCCGTTACTACTACGAATGCAGTCATTGCCATTACGCGCGCACTGTGCCCATCGCAGAAGGCACACGGCGTGAAGTGAAAGACTGTGAAGCTTGTGGTCGTGTTGGAACATTCGGCCCTGCCACATACTGGCTACGCCCCCCAGGTTTTGCCCACCCGGTGTTCAAGGAAGAAGGTACCACCCCCGATGACCAGCCAACTCGTAGCTATGCCACTCGCGCAAAACTCACTATGCCCACACCGCTTGACCAAAACAAGTGGATTACTCTTAATGATCATCTTCATGTTCACAGTACGCGGCAACATCTTCTAGTTACAAATCGCGGGCCACGCGAAGAAGGCTATACATATTGCACAAAATGTGGGCTAATCGAACCGACGGCACTTCCGAATGGTGTTGTTGGTGCAGCACACCGAAAACCATTTCCAGACCAGAATGAGCCCATGTGCAGTGGTGGTGGTGCTACGCGTGGCATGGTGCTTGGCACTGATTTCATTAGTGACGTTCTTTTGATTTCACTATCCGTTGAAGCGCCACTTATGTTGATGCCTGGGCTGTTGGCGACGGATGTGGCACTGCGAACGATTAGCGAAGCTCTAACAAAAGCAGCCTGCCGCTGCCTTGAACTGGAACCGAACGAATTGCAGGCGGAATACCGACCTGCCCTTACACCAGCTGGTCGCGATGGCCGCGAAGCGGAAATCTATCTGTATGACACTCTTCCAGGCGGTGCAGGCTTCGCTCAACGAGTCGGCAAGCTTGGACTCGCGGTATTTGAGGATGCGCTTCAGATACTCCAAAATTGTCCAGCAAACTGTGACCGCTCGTGCTATCGCTGCTTAAGAAGTTACAAAAACAAGTTTGAGCATGATCTTCTGGACCGCCATGTCGGCGCGAGTCTTCTTCGCTTCATCCTCCACGGTGAAATACCTGCCGTCACACCAGAGCGTTTAGAACGCTCCACGGACTTACTTTTCCACGACCTGGAGCGTCAAGGAGTTGAGGGCTTGACATTAACTCGGAATGCAATGGTATCAGTACCGGGACTGCCGAACGCGACAGCACCGATTCTTGCTGTGACATCGACGGGACGCCAAGTGGTCATCGGTTTACATGGACCGTTGACTCCGGACACATTTGATGACGCAACATTGATCCAATTGAAAGAGTTTTCATTATCGATTCCTATCGAGCCAGTGGATGAACTGGTGGTTCGTAGAAACCTTCCCAGCGCGACGACTAAATTGCTGTCAAAACTTGCATAGAAAGGGCTATGGTGAACACACCAACACAACACTCAATGCCTTGGACTGCAACTCCTCCGACTTCGTGGCCTGACGCGCCTACTTATCTTACTTTTAGCACGCTGAAGGAGATAGAAGCCTGCCCCCGTCGGTGGGCTCTTTCCACAGCAAGTTATCCATCGCTATGGGATGGGCGTGGATATCCGTCCAAAGCTAACATCAAGGCAATGGCCGGAACGGTCGTTCATACCGTGCTGGAAACACTCACCAAAGAATTGGTCGACGCAGGATGCGAGTCCGTATGTGACCCGTCCGCCATCACGGTTCTGCAACGACTTGAGGGGCTCTCACGTGTTATTGAAAAAGCAATTGATCAGGTTTGTTCGCATCTTGCAGCGAACCCACGAGCATTTCGGCTATCGGATTATTTCACCCGATCACTGAAATCGCAAATACCAGAACTGCGTAGTAGTGTCCAGACGATGCTGGCCAAGCGAACTCTTTTCGCAAAACCCAATTCCAGCAGTACAATGCCCTTGCGGCACGAACGCGGCCCGCTGAGCCACGGCGTGTATTGCGAGTTAGAACTTCGCGTCCCTCATCTACAATGGAAGGGACGAGCCGATCTTCTGTCGTTAACTCCCGATACATGCGAAATTACAGATTTTAAGACAGGAGCACCATCTGAAGACCACGCGTTTCAACTACGGATTTATGCCGTTCTCTGGTATCTCGATAAGACGCTCAATCCAACCTCGTCGTTAGCTACGCAACTCGCATTGGCATACGTGCAAGGCGATACAATGGTCCAGGCTCCAACAAAAGAAGATATCGCGCAGTTTGAGGATGAACTTACGGCGCGGGGAGCAACTGCTCGTAAGATAATCACCGAGCATCCGCCTGAAGCGAAGCCCAGTGCTGAGCAATGTCGATTTTGTGGAGTTCGTCACTTATGTGATGTGTACTGGCAGCCAGATATTCAACAGCAGTTAGCAAATGAACATGACGACCATAGCAAAACCTTTGTCGATGCAGAGGTGTCAGTCACAAAACAACACGGCCCGAAGAGTTGGGATATTTCGATTGTTTCAGATACTGATGAGGTACAAGGCCTTTTAAGAACCGCTGGCGATCTCGACGTACAACCGGGGCAGAGATTACGAGTACTTGACGCAGCCTTGAGCAAATACGATACAGGCACGAATAGCGTAATCTGTTTGACTATTGGTACCTTTAGCGAGATCTATATTGTTTCACCATAATTCTTATATTTTCTTTAAATGTCAATCTACGCAACTTTAATATATTCGATTCCCATCAAATAACTTGCAACAAAAACTGTTTTATCAACCATCTGAATTATTTTTCGCACCAATGATCCCACTGATATCAATTCTCATCTCACGAGGTGAGTAACGCCCATCACGCTCATTAATGACACCTAAATCGTACAATGATTCGCAAATACGTGATGTGTCCTTCTCCTCAAGAGACAAGACTTTGGCAATAGAATTTACAGTTACACCATTCTGGTCATCTGAAGACCTATAGATTTGATCAAGAACAGCAGCATGATTTTTATCAAAGGACTTAACATCCCCCGCAATCGCACGAAGTTCAACAAGAGCCCAGAAAACACCCGCAATAATCGCAGGCCTATTAGCTAGCCCTCCAGCAGTAATCGCCCAAGTGCCACTGGTTGCAAATCGTGCCAAGTCAATACCTTTTATACGTCTCACTACCCGTGCGCCACCCTTTCCACTGGCCAGCAATATTGTCATGTCTTGTATGTGATCATGGAAAGCATCATCCACCAACTCAGATTTCACATTGTATTGATCAGCAATTACATTTTCTAAAAATTGACTTTTGACGCTGATTGCCATCTCCCGCTCAGCCTGCTGCATCCATTCCCACATGTCACTATACCCCATGATAATTACAAGAAGTTATATAGCTATCAATCTGATAATCAGACAGATCACTCATTCGATTCCGTCTCTTCGTCATAACAAGATCACGTACATATGATGGCCCCTTGTTTAGAATTTCGATTCGCCCGTCGATATAGTCACTCACTGTTCGATCGATATTTCGAATGGCAAGAGCGTAACTTTTTGTTCCATATAACCATCGTGACAAAAAATCATAAGTTTCATATCTACGTTCACTATACTCATCTTTCTGTTGTGATGCATATCGGTCTAGCGCATAATTAAGCCAGACAATATCTTTATAGTTTTGGTCACTTATTTTGCCGGGCCAAAGCTGTGATTCGAGGGAGTTACAGGTAATATTCTTCCCTGCAAAGCCTGCTCCGGGATCAAAAGAAACCACGCGCCCATCAGGAGCAAAGGTCTTGATTCCCGGTTTGGCGGCATGTCGCCAAAAACCAAACAATCCGTTCCAAGCAAGTGGAATGGTAAAATGGCACAGTTGGGACGGGGAGACAAGACGTGCAATCAAAAATGGAGCAGTATGAAGAGATGGTAAAGCATGTCGTCTGAGAAACGCAACAAGCGCCATCTCCTTACAAAACCGACCATGTGTATTCACGTAAGACTTGACAGGACCATCAATGATCCCCATGCCGCGCGTCAGCAGCCGCCAAAGCGCAACTGGACTGGTATATAGCTTTTGGATATCTGCAAGGGTCAAATGATCACATCGTAGACAAAAAGCCGCTGGTAAGCGGTCGGCTGTATTACCCAGATTGACTGACGGGGGAGCCTCGCGTGCCAGACGATATTCTTCTAGTACAGTCATTTGCTGACGTATGACAATCGTATCGGCTTTGATAGAAACAATTGCACTAAGCGTTTTACTACTATAATCACACATAGAGACTGCCCGCGTACAAGACACGCGACTTGCGGTCAATGCCCAGTTGACATACAACCAGAAAATAGACCGTAAAAGGCTTGTATGATGTGCAGACTCGTGGAGTAGATCAGCATCCGCAGAGCGAATTTCTTCCTCAAATGCAGTCTGCATTTCATCGAAAATCATTTGATCATTGGTATTCAACCGGCCGGCATCTACCACAGTGAACCGTTGGATATCAGCAGGGGTCATAACCGAGAACGCTGAGGCCGGGAGAGCAATGTAACGAAAGCGGTACATCGCCCGAATTTCGTCTGAGTCCGCGTCATAAAAGCATAGTCCATCGGGCAGAACATCCGATAAACTTGGGGCTTTAAGCAGTATCATGATGCCCCCTGACTCACTCTGGTTACGTCGCACAAAAACGGGAGAACGCCCCCCAGTTGCCAATATCATTTTCCAACTGAGGTATTCCTTGTCAATGTCTTAATCTGCCAGGTAAAAACAAGCTCGTTCACGAAAGACATATAGGCTTATTTGCATCCAAAAATTCTTAACAATCATTCTGCCTAGGATATACCCTACTCACCCGCAAAATCTCGCCGGATTGGAACCCTAACCGCGCATAAAAAAGGCCCAGCATTTCCGAAGAAAAGTACCGAGCCATTCCGGGGGCTGTGTTATGTCATTCAATGTATCTGTCCTACCTGCCCATGTAAAGCCCCCAATACCCTCATCCCTTGAGAGCAAAATCCGGCAGCGCATTGACCGCCCCATTGACGTCCAGCAAGGCCGGATCGGTGTAGAAATTGGTGGTCAACTCGATCCGACTGTGCCGCATGGCAGCCTGGGCGACGCGGGGATGGACACCAGCGACGGCCAGGTGAGTGCCGAAGGTGGTGCGTAGAGCGTGGATGTCGACGACTCGGCCACGAGCGTCGTTTTTTGAGATTCCTGCTGCATGGCAATCTGCATCAAAGACACGAATGCCAGGCGGGTTGTCGAACAATAACGTCTTGTAGCCTTGCTTGCTACGATGTTCGAGGTGTTGCCTTATCTTTTCAACCACATCAGCTCTCAATGGCAACCGACTCTCCTTACCGCTCTTGGATTGGTTGGCATAGAGTTCAAAGTACGGCATGGGTTGAACATCCAGGAACAACTGGCCATGTGTTAAGCTGCGCAGTTCCTTGTGACGCAGGCCAGTGGAGACGGCCATCAGGTAGAACAGGGCGCGTTCCCGGCCAAGGCGTTCGAGCTTCTTGAGATGGGTTGGCTTGAGTTTGGACAGGCCGCGTTCGTAACAGGCGTCGAGATTCTGCTGCGTGATGGTTTCGTATTTCCAGGTTTGACGGCCTCTGCGTTTGGACTTGGGAATCTCCACTTTGCCTCTGCCCCACTCGGCAATGGGGCGTAGTGTTGTGGCTCGGAGCAGGTTGCCGACTTCTTCAATCGTCAGGGCTCTACGGATGTGGCGACGATCACTGGCGCGATCGGCTTTCTGCACCATGGTGAGTGGATTGGTGACGATGCGTTGTTCTCTGACGAGCCAGTTGCAGAACGCATGCATCGAGATCACGTATTCGTTGCGCGTGGCAGCGGCCATGTCTTTGTCTTCAGCTTTGCTGAGCCAACGGTTCATCGCATCGCTGGTGATGTCAGACAGTTTCTTGATCTTCAAGTCTTCAACCAAACGGTTGAGTCGACACTTCACATTCTTGCGATAGTTCTCTGAGACTTTACGGCCACGCACACGTTTGATCTTCAGGTGCTCCAGATATTTTTCGATGTGATCGGTGATCGCAGCCTTGCTGTGTTCAGCGACTTCGATTTCCTGAGGCGTGATGAACCCGGCACGAATCTTCTCCTGTTCGGCAAGGACATCGGAGAGCACGCGCTGGGCAGCCTGCTCATCGCGACAGCCGGTGGAGATGCGTTTATCGTTGCCTGCATGATCGGTATAGCGAGCATACCAGACTTCCGAGACGTACATCATACGCTTGCCGTCTTCAGCTAAGGGTGCCGTCTTGAGCTTGCCGTGTTTCGTGCGCCATTGGACGACGGGTTTGTTGCGTCGGGTAACGATTTCAGCACCAGCAGGCATAGGGATCGGGTAGGTTTTCTTATACAGGTTGGCCATGGTTTTTTACGCAAGCCTTTCACTAAAAGTGTCGCGTTGTTGTGACACCATTCATCCTCAAATCCGCTTAAACATCAAGGCATCATCCGCGATGATTTGACTTATTTTTGAGGGGTTTCCGGGGCTCAACGCTTACGGGGGCGGACTGGCGGGCAACCGGCGTTGATCCACTTTTCGATAACAGTGCGATTCCAACGAACCAACATACCCAGACGCACGGGCGGTGGCATACGTTTGGTGTCGCAAAGGCGATAGACATGACGCGAACTACAATTGAGCATCGCGGCAACTTGATCCACGGTGAGCAGCACGGAGGACGGCATGGCATCAGCAGATGAATCGATAACAGTGGTTTGGGTGATCAAGAACAACTCCTTCTATATAGATACGGTGACAAGAAGATTCACAGGGCTTGCAACAACCATCGCCACCAGACGCGTGGCAGGCCACACCAACCGGCGCGGTTCATTGTGGCCATACGGGACTTGCAACTGGTGCAGGGACGCAGCAAGCCAAAAGTGGTGACCTGGATGAACATGGATAGCCATGTGCCTGGCGGCAGGATCCGACTGGGCCTCGGCGCGGGAACGTCAGCCCATTTGCCCAATGGACACTTGGATGCAGGCGTGCTTGTGCGGGATTTGAGATCGGCACCGTCGATATCGCAGTTACATTTACGATCTGGATGGGACAGGCACGCAACTGCGTGTTCGCATTGACGGCATATTGATCGACGTGTGGTGATGAAGTCGGTGGGCATGAATAAGAGCTCCTATATGCCGGGGGTTGGATCGGAACAACTGCCATCGCCATTGGAATCGCCGACGATGCAGTTGCCTTGTTCGTCCATACAACTCGTTTCGTCGAGGACTTCGATTTGCAGTTGGACACGGGCGGGGTTGTCGTAGACGTTCCAGACGTTGGTGCAGATGCTGTGGTTGTGTAGTTCGTCGCTGAGGATTGATGCACTGCGGCAACTTCCGGGGGTTGAAGGAATGCAGGCAGCGAAGATGCGCCCGCATGTGTCATCCGAATCCTCGTTGGCATAACCATCGACAGTGACATACCAACGTGTGGTGCCATCGCCATCGCAACCGGCGAGTACCATCGCATTGACGTAACTGCCACAGGTCGCCCCCGAAAGTTCAATACCATAGCCTTGCCAACGCGGGCCGGTGATCGTGTTGCTTTCGCAGTTGGGTTGGGGGTGGCCACCGATCATGCCGGAGTGACCGCAGCCTGGGCAATATGGTGGGTTCCACGCGCCACAGTTAAATGGGATCTCGATGGTGTTGCCCATGAAGGCCGGATCAGTGCAGCAGCAACGATCCTGTTCGTTGCCGTAGTCGATCAATTGCCATGTGATGCGTATGCGCGATTGATTGCTGAAGCAACATGGCCCACAGGCACACGCGTTGGCCAAGACCGGTTCCTGACCGCAGCATTTGCCACAGATCATAAACTCACCCCCGGAAGTTAAACCAAACCCACCTTCTCCTTCATTCCGGGGGCGCGGGTCGATGTCGAATTCACCGTTACTCCCCATCGTCACATACCTCCACGGCCAAAGTCTCGTTGGCGTCATACAAGATGAACTCGCGTGACCCGTCATAGGGATTGGTGATGTAGTAACCCGTGCCGATGATGCCATCACCGGTGGCTGGTGCGGTGACGAGTTTGCCTGCTGCGGGACGTTGTTTAAGGGGTGTCATTTCTTCACCGAGAATTGTGCCGTCCTCTTCTTCGTCGTAGGCGTCAATGGTTTTGACGAAGTAGGTGCGATCACATTGTGTCGTTGCATCACCGTCTGTGTATCCACCATCCTGCCAGACTTTGCAGGGAATGAGTGTGGTGGTGTCAACCAAGCTGGGCACACCGAGTTTGACGATAGCCCAACACGGTTCACCAATGGGAACATCGGGTTGACTCCATAGAATCTGCGTGCTGCCGGTAGCAGACGATGCCATGATCGCCGGGAATCCCACCGGTGCTTTGGCAAATTGATGGGTTTCATCGGTGATGATGATGCGAACCTGGCACACGCCTTGAATCATCGCACGGCCAACTTGCCCCGCACGGATCGGTTCAAGCAGGATGGCGTGTTTGTCCATGGCGACATGCGTATCAAGCTCAGGGAACACACCACTGAAAACGATCTGGTCAACAAAGCTGCCTTCCAGATCCATGATCGTCTGCGGTTCATGCACCGAGTCTTCGATGCCAAGGATGAAGTACCGCCAGCAGTCCATGGGCGAATCATTCTTCACCCAGATCACCCCGCCTTGCCCCCGACCCCGGAAGCACTGGCAGATTGCATGGATTGTTCGAGTTTTTGGCGTGGCTTGATGCGCTGCTGAAAATCCTGAGCCGCATCGATGAATGCGTTGTATGTGTTGGCCGGGATCACCAAGGGATCGCCGGTACTGACTTTTTTCAATGTCATGTTCAACCTCCATCAAGAACCGATGTCCAGCAAACCAAAGTCGGCATCTTCATAGACCTGTTCGACATAAGCTGCGACCGGGCGTTTGACCATGGCCATGGCATCCATGTCCTCGACGTCGGCGTATCGCACCCACAGGTATTCCCAACCTTTTTTGGCAATGCCACTGATGCTGCCGATGGTGATGCCGGTTTTGTTGGGCGATGCGGCGAAGCGATATGTGATCTCCCAGTCGCCAGTCGTCTCTGTGTCAGTCTCAGTACCGTGCAAGGTTCCTGATGCACCGAGGAATAAGCATTCACCTGCAGCCAACCCACGGAACGTTACGTTGTTCACTTTGCCGGTGAGTTGAAAGAGCGTGCCTTTGTATTCGGGCGTGACTTGCTCAACGGTCAGGTAATGGGTTTCGCTGAAGTTGTAGATGGGCACGGTGATATCAACGCCCTGGACTTCGGCATTGCCATTGGTGTTGGACACGCCGATCGCACCATGAAAGTCAGGCGCAGATGGAATCGATGAATCCGCATACGAACCCACGGTGTTCAACGACTGGGTGATGTGCTGCGTCCCACCCATCGTGTCGAAGCTGTACGTGTACTCGCCACTTCCGGGGTCCGGATTTGAACTACCTCCACTCGAAGTTGACGCGGATTCAGCGTAGCGAACCGATGCATCCCAATACTCTTCGCTGATCGGTTCAATCTGCACGGACTGCATAGGCAGACCGTCATATGTTTCAGGAGCAAAGTTTTCGACAGCGGATTTGATCGCCAGATCGTCATCACTGCCACTGGCAATGTAAGTCAACGTCACTTGAGCATTGCTGCCTGTGGTGCTTTGGCGACTGTCATATTTTTCAGCAACGGTGATAGGCATACTTACTCCGGCATAGAGGATGATTAACTGAATGACAGGGACGATGAACCACCGCCACCGTTCTGCACTTCGTTGTAGAGCTTCTTGACGTAACGGGCGGTGTCTTCACTGGCGGCTGCGGTGCGGCTGGGCGATGGACTGATTCGTCATGAGTCCCTGCAAGGCAGCGGAATTGAACGTGCCACGCGATTGTTGATTAGGACTCAGCGAGCCAATCTGCCCACCCAGTTCGGCAAGTTTTTTCTTGAGGGTGTCGATCAGGTTGTTGGGTGACGAAGGTTGATCACCAGACTGATTACCCTCTGCCGGTTTATTTTGAGCAGCCTGCTGCAAAAGCTGCTGATATTCAGCACGGGTCTTTTCCAGATCGTCCAACGCTGTGGCCATCTGTTTTTCGTACTGGGTCTGACGATTCTTATTGCCAACAGCCTGTTCCTGATCAATCAGATTCTGTTGTGTTTGGCGTTCGTGCTCGATGCGTGCAAGGTCTGAATCATATTGCTGTTTGTTCTCAGACAATGCTGCATCACGTTGCCTTGTGATGTTGGCTTTATCCGCGTTGGCATTGGTGCGGGCGATGTTGATCGCCATGTCGACGTTGTAGTCTTTGTCGAACAGGCCGATCAGATGGTGCATCCCTTCCTCAACTTTGAGTTGGGCCGAACGGAACGTTGACTGCAATCCCGCCGTCATCGTCGTCCATGCATCGGAGAGGAACGTTGTGGTTTGAACCCACAGGATGCGAAGGCCATGCCAGGCATCGACGAGGACCTTGGTCACCTTATAGAAGGCTTGGCTGGCGACATTGACGATGGTGTACTTGAAGCTGTACCAGAGAGATTCGATCTGGTAGATGCCACGTTGCCATTCGACTTTCAAGGCTTGCCAGAGAATCTTCGCAGCCAGACTCAGATCACCGGAAGCCAGCGCATCGCGGATGCCTTGCCAAGCCACCAGAGCGCGATCCTTCAGTTCGCTGAAGCGATCACTTAACCAATTGAGGGTCTTACTGGCAATGTCCGTCATGCTCAGAATGGCAATGCCAATCCCGGCCGCCGCGACGATCACCAATCCCATGGGTGAGATCAGTGCGCCCAGCACCGTGAGTAATGTCCCGATCACACCGACACTACCGGTGATGATGCCAGACAGTCCACCGAAGATGAACGCCACCGCCTGGGCCGCAACACCAGTCGTCATCAGGATCACACCGACAGCAGTGATGCCTGCAATCACCAGCGCGGCCGAACGCACCAGCGACTGGTTCTTACTGAGCAGATCAATCACCACGCTGGCATATTGCGAAACGATGGCCGCTGCCTTAGCCACGGGTTCACTTAACGCTTCACCCATAATGCCCAGCACGATGATGCCCGCCTGCTTGATGCGGTTAAAAGCATGAGTGATGGTTTTACTGAGTTTTGCATAAGCCTTGTCGGCCAGGCCCGCGCGGCTCTGCATCGCATCAAGGTCGGATTCAAAACCCTTGAGATTGTTCAGTGCCGGGACAATGCCGCGCAGGGCAGCGGAATCGGGGAACAGTTTGGCCAGAACATCGGGCGGGAGTTTGGCGAGTTTTTCCATGACACCGTGCAAGCCCTCGGTCTTGAGCGTCGTGGTGTTCATTTCAAAACCGAGCTCGTGTGCTAACTTGGTTGCTTCGGCGGCTGGGCTTGAGGAAGCTGCGCAGGATGCCGTTGACCGAATCGATGGCCGTGGTGGTCCGCAGGCCGTTGCGCGTTAGCGTGGCGATCATCGCGCCCAGTTCGTCCAACGGCAGACCCGCACTGGCAGCTGTCGATGCGACCATGCCGATCTGCGGTGCCAGTTCGGCAAACGTCGTTTTGCCGCGTTGGACAATACCAAACAACCAGTCGGAGACATCGCCAGCGTTTTCCGCAGCCAGCCCATAACTATTGAGTACGGTGGTGATGGCATCGGCTGCCGTACGTGTGTCGGTCAAACCTGCTTTTGCAGATTTGGCCGCAACACCCAGCACATCCAGCGCCTTGGCAGGAGCAATAGACGCCGACAGGATGTCATACAAACCACCGGACAATGCTTCGGTGGATTCACCAAAACTCACCGCCATCTTGCGGATGCCCTTGGTGAAGCTGTCCATGTATTTTTCGGCATCACTATCCGAGAGCATGGTGGAGACGGTGGCCATCTGCTGCTGAAAATCCGCGTAGATTTTCAGGCCGGAGAGCAGAGGCACCGCCGCCACAGCAGACACTGCGGTCAATCGCTTGCCGATCTCGCCCACAGACTTGCCGAAGGCTTTGACACGCTTCTGGGCTTTATCGAGACCACGGACCAACTTGCTGTCCTGCGTGGTCAGCTCAATGTACGCAGCCCCAGCACGAATGTTCCGACTGTTGGCGATACCTGGTGACATGTGAAAATTCCGAAGGTTAGTTTTTTAACACGAAGGACACGAAGACACGAAGGGCAAGACAAAAAGAATGTTTTTCTTCGTGTCCTTTGCGCCCTTCGCGCCTTCGCGTTAAATCCCATAGCCCATTTACGCAGTAGCAGCAGTGATACCAGTGGATGTTGACGTGACCGTGGTCTTTCTGCCTTCGTCCAGGCCCTTGTTGAAGGAGTCTTCTTTTTCCTTGCGGAGTTTGCCAGAGCCGAGGAATAACCCGAGTAGTCCGGATGCAGCAGGTAACATGGGGCCGAGAACGGGGACACCTGCAACGGTGGGGCCGATCTCATCGAGAGCAGACAACGACAACTGGTTGACCATGTTGCGGATTTCGTTGGCGTGTTCGATGTTGGACTTCCACTGACTGCCAGCCGTTTGCATGTGCTGATACCAGAGTTGATATTCGCTCTCGGCTTCGTTGAGCGAGATGGTGCTGACCAGGCCCGTCTGCTGCTGGATGGTGTTGGGCGTTTTGACGTGGATCATGTCGCCCATATCGCAGCCCGCAAAACTCAGCAGGCCCAAGACAACAAACGTGAGGATAAACAGAAAGATCAGATGATTGGTTTTCATAAAGATGGTTTCCTTTGAATTCCGGGGCTTCCGGGGTTGGGAACAAAAGTGCGTTTGAGTAGTGCCATGGCATCGTCTGTATCCAACGGGATCACCGACGACGATTGGCTTTGAGCAAACGGATCAAAGTCCGCTGCTTTGAACGTATGGGAACGATTGAAGGTCAGCAGATTGGCAAGCAGTGCCATCAGGTTGGACGTGTGCTGCCAATCCTGCTTCTGGCGAGACTGGGCCATCTCATACAATTCACGCAGAGTGAACGGATCGGGGTGGACGCCGAGGACACCTGCCAATTGCCAGATCATGTCCTGGCAGGTTGCAGCAGGTGTTCGAGTTGCTGCTGGAGTTCCGGACTGTCCAGTTGGGCACTGGCGATTTGAAGGGCTTTTTCCTCGACCTGGCGAAGCTTGGCCAGTGCCTTCTTGAGCACGGTGCGGCTTCGCTGCGGGGAAAAAATCTGCCAACTCCTGGAGCAACGCTGTGGTCGCATGATCGATGACGTCACCGGCCAATGCCTGTCCGAACTGTTCGTCGGTGATGTTGGCGGCTTTCAGCTTGGTCTTTACAGATGACATAAAGCACATCACAGAGTAGGATCGGATCGGTGGACAGTTTTTCCAGCAAATGTGACTTACTGTCCAGCACGTCCAGCAGGTTGACGCCGACGAGTGCTTGGACACGTTTGATGGTGGCAACGGTGATCTGAACCGTCCATACATTGTTGCCGTTACTTCCGGGGGCAGTAAAAGTATGCATTAGCTGCCACCTCCATCCACCCAAGTCGGAGCGCGGGTGACATAGGTTGGCTTAACAGTCACGTTGACGGTGATGGCTTCTTCGAGCGGTTCGTTGCGTGTGAAGTTGGTCACCGAGAAGTCAGCATCAAGGCCACTGCCACCTTCACCATCAAGTACGGCCATGGCAATGGGTGTGTTGTTGAAGTACGCATCCTTGATCGCACCAAAGCCTTCGTCGCTTGAATCCCAATTCATCGTGAACTCAACACTGCCATTCTTAAGTGTGGCGATGGTTGCACGCCAGCCTTGGCTAGCGCGGGTCGTCACATCGGCCTCGTTGGTCTCGAGGTTGAGCGTGACATCCTTTGTGTTTGTCAGCTCGCTTGTTGCAGTTGTGCCGGCCGCGCCGTAGTACAGCTTGGCCTGCATCCCTAAACGGATGGACATAAAAATCTCCTTAAAACAAGGTGTTTTGTGATTGGTTTATCGAATCGAGCCTGCCCAAAATCGAGGCAGACGCGGTAAGTTTTTATTCAGTGCTGGCCCCATCAGTTGCCTTCGGGGGTAACGATGTCCACGGAACATGCCGCCGAATTCGTGGGCCATGGCCGACGGGCCAACGTGGGCGAAACCGGGGCCAATCAGGATACGGTCGTTGCCTTCGCGGTCATAGACGATGGCACGCCGCAGTTGCCCATGTCGCGTATGCGGTGGCGAACCGGGTGGTGCATAGCGTTTACTCCGTCGAATACTCCGCCTCGCTGTTAACCGAATCGCCGCACCGGCATGTCCCAAACTTTGGAAACTCGCCTGGTTCATTTTTTGCCGAACGAGTTTTTTGTTGAACCCGTTATGGGGTTTAAAGTGAACTCTGAGCATGGTGGTTTACTTTGTGATGCGATACGTCAACGTCAGCACCGACGTGAACACCCGCTGATTGGCCAGGTGATCCGGATCGTAGATGGGCTGATTCTCCACTTTGATCCAGATCGCATACGGCATGTCCAATAGTGGTTGGCGTTGCAGGTAGTCGGCGATCTGCTCAACCAATCCGCTCAAATCTTTAACAGCTGTATCGATTTCATCCTGCGGTACCGTGAGTTTTTGCTGGATGCCAATATCAACCTGACAGTCGTATTGGCTGAGTTTGCGTGTGATGCTTTGAACCTGCACGCCACGTGGCACGACACTGACGGTCAGTGCCATTAGTTGCGATAGATCGTGGATCGGTAACACAGTGCGTTTGGCATTGGTGACGATCTCCGATTGATTGAGTTGTGAAGTCACTGCATCAGCAAGGTCTATTGTCATTTGCATATTTACCCTCGGCCCCGGATTAACCCCGAAAAATACTAAAAAGAATATTCACCAGACTCGTCACACCAGCACCGGCAATGAGCCACATCCAGCGTGCGTGGCGAATCGCGTTTTGTTCCAGGCGATCCAAACGAATGTTGATGCCCGGTTCACCGTTGCCACGGATGGCATGATCGAGCCGGTCGAGTTTGTTGTGCAGTTCATCGAACTGACTGCAACTGGAATCGCATGCGTGATGCGTTGGGTTGGTCATGTATTTGCATCTCCCAATAGTCGAGTGTGAATGCGTAAAGTGGTGTGATAAGGATCGCAGTAGCGGTAGCAACCGTCATCACCGAAGTTGGTGATTTCATATTGCTTGCCATCCATCGTCAGGACGTCACCGGGTTGAGGTTCAAACTCCGCCGGGAAGTCATCTGCGTTGACGAGAAAATCCCACATGCTCGATTCGATGGTCACGCCACCGACCGTGGATTTTTCGTACTTACTGATGCCCGGCGAGGCATGGACGGTGTACGCGGATTCACCTTGTTGATAGACGACTTCCTGCGTACACCATCCCGCCCTCACCCTGGCGAGCCACTGCATGCCCTCTTTCATGTAGTCTCTGGCCATTCTGCCCCCAGAAGTTTAAGCCAGTAGTTTCATACGAACAGTTGCATCGTTGTCACCGGCATCGGCCACAGCCTTGCCCATGTACTTGCCTTCGATTTCGGTGGGCGTCACGTATTTGTTGGCCGAATCCCAGTAAAGCTTTGTGCCCGTGGTGATGGCCATGCCGGGGCCACCGATCTTGGGCACATCGAAAATGCCGGTCACCGACAAACTGCCCAACGTGTTTGCAGCGATGTCGAGTTTGGCAATGCCAACGAGATCTTCCTGGACAACCACGTCGCCAGCGGCCACATCAACGGCTGGGGTGTAGTCAATACTGTCACCTTTGTGAACGAATGTTGCGATCATGTAAGAAATGCTCCTGCGAGAAGAAAAAGATCAAAAACAGCTTGTTTTCAAGGGAAAAACTACGGATACTACCGAAGGTATGTTTTAACTTCCGGGGGTTAGGCTTCACCCTTAAGTTTCAGCGCACCACGGTGATCCTGTTCACGGACACCGAAATCGATAAAGCCGCGGAAAAGAATGCCCAGCGAATTGAAATCTGCATCCGTTTTTTCAACGGTGGGACGATCCACGCCGTTGAGGAAAGCCACCTCAATCGAGGGCAGACGATTGGGATCTGCCAGGAGATACCACGCCTTGCTGCTGGCACCGGTGAAGCTGGCATTGGCCAGGTAGACACTGGAGACGACGTCGAACTTGCCCACGTGCGGATTCGTCGTCGGCTTGGGTTTGTTCGTGGTGGTGGTTTCGTTGAGCTGGATGCTCTTCATCAGCATCTCGGCTGCGACCTTCAGCGCGGTGGGCACGAGCAGGATGTTAGCAGGCATACCGAGCGGTTTACCGTTGGGCTTGATCTGTTCGCTGAATTTCACTTCGGCATTGGTCAGGCCATCGACGGATAAAGCAGTGTCTGCACCTTCGAGGTAATTGCCGTGATCAGCATGAAAGAAAGCGTTGCCATCGGATTGGGTGGGATTGCGAAGCCACAGGCCCCAGACGGCATCGGCAATGGCTTCAGCCGCACCCATACCAATCTGACGCGGGATGTCGGTGAAGGCCCCCATGTCATCGTTGATGATCATCTGGCGAGTCAGGGCAAACATGATGCCGTGGGTGTCGGCACGCTGGCCGAACTTCTGCTCATCAAGTTTGCCATGCTTCAGTTCACCGTCCGGGCCGACCTGTTCAAACTTGAAGGAACCGGTCATACGGTAGCGACTGTGTTCCTTAAAGTCGTTGACGCTGGCGACCTTGGCAATGCGACGCCAGGCATCTTCGACGTAGTTGTAGCCTTCGAGCAACATCTTGTTGGCAATGTTGCTCAAAACCCCCGGAAGTGTGGCCGAGCTGAATGCGGCTTGCAACCAGCCGCTGGCATCGCGACGGAAACGGGGAAGCTGTTGGCCCGATGCCATCTCGCAGAACTCCTGGACACCGATACCACGAAGTTTGTCGGCAGCTTCGAGAACGGGTTCGGCATACATCGCTTCGATGCGGGTGTTGGGCAAACCACTGGCCATCAATGCTGCCGCTTCAAACACCTGCGGATTACCCGCATGCTGATTGACTTTGGTGTGCATGGCAACGGGAAGTTGCGGGCGCGATGCGCGAAGGACGTGCAGTTCGGTCTTGGTCACATCCCAACCTTCCTCAATGGCCTGCGCTTCGATGTCCGGATGTTTGCCTTCGCAGGTGCTGCGGATGGCCTGGATGCGGCGGGTTTCTTCAGCCATCTGCTGACGCATCTGCATCATGGGGTTCTGATCATCCGGGGCAGAGGTCGGTGCATCCGAGACATCCTGCGTTGCACGCGCGGCGATGGCGGCAGGACTCGCGGTCGGCGTGGTCGAAGGTTTGGCCGGTTTGGGATCGGTGACGATGGTGGTGGTTGCTTGGCTTTGTGTACCATGCGGCATGTGCGATTGCTCCTTGCTGTTGGCTGCGATACGGGCAGACGTAGACGAATCTGCCCCGTTGTCGACGAATGAAATTTCTTTGAGGGTTGCTTTGCGGACGACGTGAATCGGGCCATCAAACGTCCGGCCATTGACGGTGACGTTCTGGCCATTGGGGATGAACTGGGCATCAATGACGGCAGCACCGATGCTGGCCTGCCAGGGAAAACCGTTCTGGCCACTGCGAATCACATCACGTGCCCAACTGGTGTCACGGCTGACAAGGCCTTCGGCCACGAGCCTCCCGCCTCCGGAAGTTTTTTCAACAGCAACGCGCTGCGTGTGGCCGACGCCCTGACGCGATTGGTGATCCAGACGAACCGGAATGTCCTGGCGGTCAATGGCCAGACCTTCAAGGTCCACCACGACGGGATGCGGGAATCCCTCGATCCGCATCAGGCCACCGGTATAGGCAACCATTTTGAACTGAGGGGCACTTCCGGGGGTTTCTTTGTTTCCAGCGGCCTCAATGGTCAGCGGGCAGATGAACGACAGTTGGTCAGGCAGTTGTTGAGTTGGCGACAGTGTCATCGTCATTAACGTTGGTCTCCTCTGAAGGTGAAGATTGATTGGGCTGAGAATCCGTAACCGTCAGCCCGAGTTGATTCATGAGTTTTGTTTCTTTGGCACGCTGACGGAGTTCGGTTTCCCAATCCTTGCCCTGACGGGCATATTCAGCTGCCAGTGTGGTGGTGTGACTGGTCAAGCGCGTGGCCTGAGCGTTGGCTTCCTTGGCCGGGTCCACATGTTCGGTTCCATCGAAAAACCAGCCTTTTTGCAGGGGTAACGGACGCCCGGACAAGGTGGGCATACTGCGCACTGTGCGCAGTATGGAGAACTCCGGTGTCAGCATGGCCTCACGTATCCAGGCGTTGAAAATCTGATCCAAAACCACTTCAGCAAGATGCATCTGTTCGACACGAATGGACTTGTAGTAAGTCTGATGATCAAGCCGCCCTGATGCATAGTTGTAGCCTGACGAGTTGCAGGCGGCGATGTTGTAAGGAAGATTCAAGCACCGCGCGATCTCATTAAGAATCTCGCGTTTGAACTCGGCCAAACCCGTCACAGGCTGTTGGGCTTCAATCTGCCCCAGTCGCCAACCATCCGGTAATACGGTGGCCATGCGCTTTTCCAGATTGACGATGTCCATCGGATCAAGCGGCTGGGCTTCACCGTTGGCCGGGGAATCGGTGTACAACACCGCAGCAAAATCAGCAGCAGTTTCAGCAGCGGCCAGCACGGCGAGAATGTATCGACGCAACTGCGCAAACAATGGAAGTGCAGGAGTAATCTCCGGAATTCCACGATGTTGCTCGGGACGATCCGCACGAAACCAGTGAATCACAGATGCCGCAGGCACTTCGTCATACTGAGATGTCCACGAGGAATAATTCCCCAGGCCGCCCGGATGCTGCCGCAGGATGGAATAGAACTGCGGACTTCCGAAACTGTCGAGAATCACCCCATCCACATCGTTGCGTGTGGGCAACATCACTGACGACGGCGACGCGATGCGATCCGCTTCAATGAGTTGTAGATCAAGTGCAACAGGCGAATCGATATTGGGATTGAAATTCAAAACACCGAACGCCTCACCATCAGTACTCTTGGCCATGCGCATGGTACGGAGCTTGGATGCCAGGCTGACCGCTTTGCTCCACTGGGCAAAGGCGTCTTCGATCTGACGATTGAGTTCATCATGCTTGGTGAGTAGTTGCAGGCGCGGCCCCGTACCGATGCAGTCATTGGCCAGCGTCAACACAATACCCTTGGCATAACTGTTGTTGGCTACTTCGTATCGAGCACGCTCACGCAACTTCTTGCGAATGTCCGCAGACGCCGCACAGTCCGCTGACATCGCATCGGCCATCGCCCAGTGCCGGGCATTCTCTGCCGTTGTCTGCGCCGCGTCGTAACGCGCCCGCACCACGTTGGCCACCGGCAGTTGGCGTTGCACCTGAGGTTTGGATTTTTTGAACCAGTTACGAACGTGCATCAAACGGTGCCTCCGGGATTGATCTTGAAAACTTTGATACCTAAGCCCTTGGATTGAGCAGCCTTCTTCGATGCCAGGTAACGATCTACCGCGATCTGATCCTGCAGCGGATGCTGCTTAACGTGCTGGCCGTCAACCGATACTTCAGCCGGTGCAGCAGCGTTTTCTTCGATGTTGTTTTCAACGGAGTCTGTCATGAGTTTCCCTCGGACTTATGTGTCGTCCCTACATTACTAGTTGCCGATACCCCGATTTTTCACGAGTGGTTTTTGCCAAAAAAATGAAAAAAGTGCAGATTGTTGGGATGCGTTGTTGTGATCGGCTCAAAAACGACGCTGTTGCATGTCAGAAAGCTTCATTCGAGGACGTGATTGCACACTGCGCGACTCGACACCCGGGAGTGAGACACCTTGAATCGACGCAGCAACTGCGCAACCAACCAGGCAATCCAGCCAATGATTGTCCGGGCGCGTGGCACGCAACTTCCACTCATCAACGGTACGACCTTGGGCTTGGGATTTGACGCGATACTCGGCTGTCAGGTGATCAGCGAGTAGGCGATGGGTTTTGTCATCACGGCCAAACAGAGACAGACAGCCTGGATCACCCATGGCAACACTGAGCCGTGCATGCACGAAGGTCTTCCAGTAGTTGGTGTCGATCAAGGCATGGCGAACCTGGCGCTTGCCCACTGTGTTGGGAATGCGCCAGTGCAGCCCCACGCGATCCCCACGCTTGCGTCGGTATTCACTGAATGGAATGCTCGACGCTCCGACATATCGACCGTGGCTGGGCAATAGCAATCCAGCATATTGGCTTTGCCGACAGAATTGGTACACCACATCGGTGGACTGGCCCCAGTTGGCGTCGATCAGACAACGGTCGATGCGCATCTCCGCGCCATCGTCCCGCCGATACGTTGCAGCAAGTTTTTCGGCAGTAAGAATGTCGAGCCCCGCATAGATCTGCCCTTCTAATCCTGCGCCCGGTGCTGCGCGGCTGATCGTGGATCGGATGTCACGTAGTGTGTAATAGGCTCGTTTTTGCTCGGGCCACGTGCCATAATCCACGACGTAGCCGGTAAAGTTTTCCTCCCACCCGCACAGCATCCAAAACAAAACCTTCTGCTGGACATCGATGAACATGGTCAGGTGGTTGCATCCCAGCGGGATGATGCTTACGTGGGTGGCCATTGGTTTTGGCGGCAATGGCGTCACTTGTGAGCATTTCTTCGCCAACGGATTCGATGATCGGTTCGTTTTGATATTCCGCAAAGAATGCTGCTTCGTCACGCAGGCGAAGATTCATAGCGTGTTGGAGAGCAGACAGTTCATCCTCGTTGTACCGTTGCGGCCATGCAACATTGACTGCCTGCGTCCATAACATCACGGTTGCTTCGGTAAAACTCGGTGGCCTGTGAACCATCACCATCATTGCGAAGACTGTCGGCACGAATCTCAGCATATTTGGCCCAGAGCTTCTCCGCATTGGCATCCGGAAATGAATAAATCATCTTCGTCCGTTCACCCTGCCATTCCGGGTGTTTGTCCCGGTCGAGGATGTTGTCGGCCATATCACCCGGCCGGATCACCGTACAGGCCATGAGTCCGGCAATCTTCTTGCCCGGACCAGCCATGCCCAACACGTCACCGGCCAGGATCGCTTCACGCCGCTGACTTTGCGATGGTGACCATGCCGACTCGGTGGTTTGTGGGTCATCGACCAACACCAACTGCGGACGCACGACCTGTCCATCGGCCCGGGCATAGTTCTGCCCACGAATATCGCTTCCCTTCATGCCGCTGCTTGAGATAACGATGCCCGATGACAGGCTGCCTTCGATCACAGGCAGCACGACGCGATCCGACGACCAATCAATGCGCGTTGGTTCACCTTTGATACTTTTGTCCCTTCTGACGATTGGTGATCCGTTCCAGGCAACGGATCGGATACGTGACCTCCGGAAAATCATCATGCAATAGCGGGTTGGTCTCCAGCCATATTTTGATATTTTCCAGCAGGTCGCGGGCGCGTTCGGCACTGGCAGCGATCAGGCAAACAAAAGGTGCTGCACCGATCAATGCTGCCCACAACACAGCGGTCTGACACAAAACTGTTTTCCCTGATCCGCGCGGCATGGCCATTGCAAACAACCCGCCGGTACGGACAGCTTTCTCGATTTTTGAAATGACCGTCCTGTGATCTGCTGACCAAGGCAAGTAAAAAACCTCAGCAAAATAGGTTTCGCAAAACGCTCGGAATGATGCGATGCATCGGGCTTTGCGATCCGGATCAACGACTAGTCGGTATCTCGCCAATATCCTGTGCTGAGCGTACGGCCTCGGCGTTGCGCTCGGCCTGCCTTGCCTTCTGTTCGTCATAACTCAACGGCCCGGATTTCGGCTTGGCATATTCCAATGTCAGCCAGGCTGCGTACCGAAACAAATCCACCGACTGCGGATTGGACGGATCACTGATGCTGTAACCAGCGCGGTTGCGGTGCCTACGCAGTTGCGACTCCGTCAATGGATCAGCATTGGGAATATCGATGGCATTGACGATCCGCAGCAGATCGGCAGGTCGAAGTTGACGTGGGTTGAAGGATTTTTTACTCATCGTTCATTTCCTCCACTTCCGGTCGGGCCAGATACGCCACGTAGTCAATCAGGCTGAACGTGCCATCGGCTCGCAGCAACTGACCATCGTCAACCACCTGCTGAATCTGCTCTTCATCGATCCGGCGATTGAACGCCTTGGACAGAATCTGAGTTGCCTGCAGCACGTTGACTGCCGTCATTCTCAATGTCTTTGGACTATCTGTAGGTTGTGTCATCGAATTACAAAAAAGCCTTAAAAATAAGGGTAAATAGTCGCATTATCCGACTTGATAACTCCGTTTCGAATGCATGGCTTCATGTGTCTATAGAAAGGCCAACAACATGAAAGCCAAAACCACCAAACGCACGCAGGCATACAAGGACGCAGCGGTCAACGAGATCGCCCAACGCATCCTCAACATCGACACCTTGCAGACACGTAAAAGCGATTCTTTGGATTTCCACGACTGTGCGGTCTGGAACATTAAGGAAGCGTTGGAAGCCGCCTTTGAGGCTGGACGCAAAGCAGATCATTAACCATTCGCAACAGGAGAAACACATGCGGATCACACGTATTGAATTTGCCGGACGAACAGGCATCTTCGCCATCATCAAACGACCACATGAAGCCAAACAGATCGAGGTCGAGATTCTGCAACCCAACAAGAAAGGCACCCATTGGGTGAAAGCCGATGACGAGGATGAACTCTTCTCGATGGCCACCTTCCTGCAACAAGTACTCGACGGCTACGAAGGCACCATGGAAGAAGCATCCTGTTACTACAACGCACTGCTGTGCATCAGCGACATCGGAATTTGAGGAACCACAATGACCACCAAACATAAAAAACAAACGGCCCAAGACGTCTACTTCCAACACCGAAAAGACATCACCAGCCTGATGCTCTGGCTGGAACTCGAACTGGAAAAACACCGCATCAACGCCAAAGGCAAGACCGACAACTGGGCGATGGCCGAAGACCTTGAACTCACTCGAAAACAATTGATAGAGGCACTGACATCGCTCTCCCACAGCGAACAACATGAAATCGAAGACCTGCTCAGCGAAAGTCGCTGAGCATTTTTGTTTACCCATTACCACAAGGACAAAATCATGAAACAAGAAGACATTCAAATCGGCGTCACGTACCTCGTCGGCCTCGCAGGCAAACTGGTCCCGGTGCAGATCACCGAAAACCATCCCTCCGGTACTGGCTGGTTGGGCAAGACGATCAAAACAGGCAAGCAGATTACGATCCGCTCTGTCCAACGGATTCACCGAAAAGCCGGTGACGATAAACAGGTCGGCAACACGGCCAAACCTGACGCCACGAAGGGTAAACGCAAACCCAATGCGGCGACGGATACCGTCGACGCGCCCGAACGCAACACGCCAAAACCTACCGCGACGAGTGGCGTCCAGGACGGTGACAAGCCCATGAGCCTGCTCAACGCAGCAGTTGAGGTTCTGAGCCAAGGTGACCGTAAACCCATGCGGTGCAGAGATATCGTCAATGAAGCCATCACACAGAATCTCTGGGAATACGGCAAAGGGCTGACACCAGAAAGCACGCTTTATGCTGCCATCGCGCGAGAGATCAAAACCAAGGGCGAAAACAGCCGGTTCGTCAAAGTCGAACGAGGCATGTTCACAATAGCAAACAAAGATTAAAACATCACTCACGCCATCACCTCCCCCTTCACCCCGGCATCCGTCGGGGTTTTATCAGTGGCATTGGCAGCAAAAACCGCTTCAGCAAATCCCTTGGGCGTTTCACTACGAAGGCTCTGCCGATCCTCCGACGGCGGCATTTTGATGATGAGACTGCCCAGTACCGGCTCGACGCGATCCTTGGGCGGCATCACAAAACCATTGCCCGTCCACAGACAGGTTTTCTTGGTCCACGGGTCACCGTAGTCACACGGATCAAAGGTGTAATCCGGTTTGCGATAATGACTGGATATCACCGACACCGGATTCTCAACCATCCATGGAGCATCAGCCCATTCGCAGAGGCGCACACAGGCACCGAAAATATCAATCGACTCGGACAGAGCGCGTAGGCCTTTATGCCGGAACCATCGCGCCCCCGATACGGCAATGTGTGTGCATGGTGGAAACGCAAACGCGATTGCAAACCGTCTATGCGGTGGCAGCCAGTCCCGCACATCCGCACCGACGCGCACCAGTCGACTGTTCCGGGGGTCACGATGAATACCCGAGTCATGACGAACGTCCACGATCCAGCATTCGTACCCGGCCTTGAGCCAGGGCTCAACGATGTTGCCGGTGTAATCACAGAGGCTCAGCACAATGCCGTTCACTCGGACACCTCCGGTTTTTCGGAAGCATTGGTTGTGATACGTTGAGCCTTCTTGCCGGTAAATGCTTCCCAGCGATTAACGATGAGATCACAATATAATTCATCCATCTCCATCAGAAACGCGCGACGATCCGTCTGTTCGCAGCCAATCAATGTTGACCCACTACCGCCGAATAAGTCCAGCACGTTGTCACCAGGCATCGATGAATATTGAATAGCACGAACCGCCAACTCAACCGGCTTCTCTGTGAGATGGGTCATGCGGCTCGGATTCAATTTGCGAATGGGCCAGAGATCCTGTGCGTTGGTAGGACCGGCGTATAGATGGGCTGCGCCTTCCTTCCAACAATAGTATCCCATCTCATATGCTCCCATATACGTTTTGCGTGTTAATACCGGATGCAACTTATGCCAAACGATACCCTGGCTAAAATATAAACCTGCTTCTTTAATAGGTCCGGGATAGTTTGCAAGGTTGGCGTAACCGCCCCATATATATGCTGAAGCTCCGGGACGCATCACGCGTGACAAATTGGAAAACCATGCACGTAGCAACTTGTCGAATTCTTCATCACTCACAAAATCATTGGCAAGTGGACGATCCTTGGGCCGCAGCTTACGTTTGATTTTCTTACCATCCGTTGCGCCACGCGCTTTGTCGAAACTTTGGTGATGGAGTTGGGCTTTCTTATCCCCGAATGAACTGAGCCCAGCAGCAATGGCCGTACTGCTGCGAGGCTCCAGGCCAACATTGTAGGGAGGGTCCGTATTCACCAAATCGATGATCGCGCCATCCAACAAACGGTCCACATCTTCCGGTGAAGAACTGTCACCACACATGAGTCTGTGATTGCCAAGTATCCATATGTCACCACGCTTGCTGATCGCTTCATCCGGTGGTTCGGGAATATCATCGGGATCAGTCAAACCTTCACTCACACCTTGAGCAGCATTCAACAACTGACCGAGTTCGTCTTCATCGAATGCGAGAACATCCATGTCGAATTCGTTCATACGCAGTTCATTAAGTTCGATGGGCAGAATCGACAAGTCCCATTGTGCGATTTCACCGGTGCGGTTGTCAGCCAGGCGATACGCACGCACCTGATCGGGCGTCAGATCGGTGGCGACATGCACAGGCACTTTGGAAAGGCCGAGTTTTGTTGCTGCCTTCCATCGCGTATGGCCAGCGATGATCACGCCGTCTTCATCAATGACGATGGGCTGCCGAAAACCAAACTCCGACAGGGATGCGGCAACAGCATTCACAGCTTTGTCATTCAAACGTGGGTTGCGTTCGTAGGGTTTGACGTCTTCGATATTGCGAAGTTCGACCTTGAAATTGGAAGTGACGATGTCCTGAGTAGTGGTCATAAAAGTCCTTGAAAAATAGTGTTTTTTGCTAAAAACAGTTTGCGACACGTTTTTAAAAAACTGTCTCTAACCCAGTGGCTGGTTCCCGCGACATCACAAAGGCATGCCCGGGAAGGAACCATTGCATGGTCGGCACTGGTCGCCCCGTGTGGCCGACCTTGGCCACGGCGGCATCCTTGCCACGCCCAAAGCCTGGACACCACAGACGCCAACGTGTGGCGATGTGTGGCCGTGGCTTTGAGCATGGATCATGAAGCGGCTTTGTGATGACAAACGTGACTGGTTTGATAACTCGAATGCGCTTCGAAATGACCGCACCAATCTTTTGGCCAGACGGCAGGCCAGGCGATACGATTGGGAACAAGGCGACATTCATCGTCTATGCTCGGAACCGGTGCATGGCGATGGCAAGTGCCCAATTGATCTTTCATATCATCAGGTTCAAAGTATTGACAATCACGACAACGCGATTTAACCATTCAAAAATTCCTTAAGTAGATTGTTTGATATTCAGTTCAGGTGATGGGGAAAAGATAGGCTCAGGCCCAAAATAGAAAACCGATATTCCCTCGCGCGTACGCGCACATACACGTCGTGAGGTATATATAGAGAGAGAGGGTGTTTTTCTATATATATTCTTCATAACCTCTTGTCCTTTTGCCTTTTGCGATTTTGAGAAAACCGCTTTTTTGCTGCGCGGTTTTCTGCGGTTTTCTCCGGCAATCTGCCTTACGACACGTTTTGGGCTTTGAAATGGGGATTTTTCGGAGAAAACCTCCGATGCTTTCTCCCCAGTTGGTCACAGAAGTATCCAGCCTGTCCGTGGCTTGGTGCTGCCTTCAACGGTTTGAAACAGAATCCGCTTCTGCTTTCTCAACGCCTCAAGCACGCTGTCATACATATTGGGACTGGTGGCCAGTTGCCGACGCAAACGCCAGTCGGGTGTGGGATACAGACGCTGCTTGCCACTTTCCTGGCAGCGACGGAGATAACGCAATGCTTTTTTGCAGACGGCATCGAATTCGTTGGTACTGACATATTGATAGGCCATATAGAGCATGCGTTGCACCTGATGTTCAACGAATGCGCTGGCCCAGCGCACGGCATCGACACTGATCTCCGGTTTGGTGTGGTTTTCACTGCACGCATAAAGCAATGCCAGCTTGCGTGCGTTTTCGTTGGCACGGCCCCACACCGTCATCGCCACCTCGTCTTTGCGATCTTCGGCTTGAGCATATTCATCATCTGCATGCTGACGGAATTCGGTGATATGATCCTTGGCCTGATCGCTGTAGGGCACAATGACGGGCACGGGATAAAAGCCGATGAGGTTGCCACGGTGTTCACCAGGCTGATAGTTGCCCCACCAGCGCGCGGTTTCGACGAGGCGGTCGGGCATGCTATCGACAAGTCCCGGTTCCTGACCAGGTGAACGTTTACCCGTATCGACAATAACCATACGAGCAAAGAAGCCATTGGTGAGCATGCGTTCGGACATGGCCTCGTAATAATGGGATGGTGTTGCCGTGCCGAAGACAGTGAGATGCGGTTGATGAATCACACCGGGAATGCGCGGCTTACCCGCCTTGGATCGCATCGAATACATCATGCTGGCAGACGAGAACAATTCCAGCAGCACCGTCATGATGGATTCATTGCGCGCATCCTTGGACTTGTTGACGGATTGAAGAATGCCGTCGATCTCATCCGTTTGGTACATCGTGCAGGGCTGAGTAGCCAGTTGATCTTCGATCCCTTCACCGGATGCGAACTTACGGCACAGCGAATCGGTCATATTGGCTGCGATGGCCAGGTGGGCATTGATCTGGCGTGGGTAGTTTTTACCCGCAGAGGATGAACCCAACGCAAGCAGGTAGATGTTGGTACGAAGGTCACCTGCTTCCCGTACCTTACGGCCACATAGATAGGATTGCATGGCCAAGGCACCGCAGAACGCCATGCCCAGTGACGGATACGGCGCGTTGGCCATACAGAAGTCGATCACCTCGCCGATGAACCCGGGAATGTAGAGCAGGTTTTCAGGCAGAGGGCCGGGATCGGGCACAGTGGAAGTAACATCATCCTGATCATCACCATCAAGAATTCCGGACAGGTCAACATCGGAATGATCAACGGCGTCGAGATCGTCACCGAATCCATACAGCGCCAATGTCCTGCTCGCAGCGGAAAAATCGCCACCGTGTTCCAGCAATGCATAGACGGCAAATGGCGCATAACCTTGCTCAGGTTCAAACGGGGCTGCGTTGGAAGAGAAGACATAAAACACGCGATTCTTGAGTGACGCTGACCAGCAGGTGTCTTTACCAGGGCGACGCCAATATTCATTGTCACCCGGTTCTGCCAACTCCCAACCGTGAGTACGCAACAGATCACGCACATCGCCATGCTTGTTGTAAGCATCGCCCGGCCTGTTAAGGTTGTGCGAGTTATCCGTCGCACATCGGCCATTATCCGATTTATTCGACGCTGTCTGGCTGACATTCGCACCATCAATCACTGGCGGTAAATACTCGTTGAGTTCCCATGCGGTTTTCAGCAACGTGTCGCGTTGGGATTCGGTCAAAACGGGCAGGTCGCACAAGTCGCCTTGCATCAATTCATAACCCGGCGTCGGTGAACACAGGAACAGCCCACCTTCACCACGGGTTTCGATGAGAGTCTGCACCTTATCATCGACCTTGCGCTGGGCCAGTTTGATGTTGCCACAGACGGGAACATCACAGCGGTAGATCACATGCATCCCCCCGGAAGGTGTCGATTCGATCACCAGGTGATCACGCAAATCAGGATCGATACGATCCATCCACGCGGGGAAAAGTTCACCACCACCATCAAAGTCGATGACCTCCAGGTTGCCGGAGACGGTGCCGCAGATGATGCATAGGGCGTCGTTCCATGGCCACATGCTTATTTCACCGCATTGAGGCAATCGCTGTTGATATTGTTTCCACTTGCCAATGGCTGGACGTTTTTCCGCACGAATAGCAGGCAGGACGGATAAGCCTGTATCTAAGTAATTTTGAGCGATATTCATTAATGGTTCATTCATCAGTTGCACATAATTTCCTTTGTTCGATTCATGGCCGAGTTGGCCAAGGCCCAGTCTTTCCACGCAGCAATCTCTCGCCGCAATCCATTGATATCTGCTGGCTCGGGAGGTGAGATGGTTTTATTCCAGACGGTTCGAATGCTGTCGACGGTCATCCGTTCCGCATCACCTTCGACGATCAGCACGGTCGCTGGGCATAGCAATGTCAATCGCTCAAACAGAATCTTCTGGCCAACGCTGATGTTTTGATGATCTTTCCATTCAAGGAACAGTAGATTGCCATTGATTTCCGTGACAGCGTCGATGTCGCTGAAGGCGATTCGTCCCGGCAGACAGTCGGCAAACATTTCGATCTTGGGACGTTTCTTAAGATTAAAACAGCCCTGCAGATCACAGTTCCAGAGCATGGGGTTGTACCCGTTACTTGGCGGCATAGAACACATCCCCCAAGTCTTCGAACGCCTTGGTGAATCCATCGATGTTGTTGCCGATGTACAACACCGCCTGCCCCTGTAACGGTGCAGAGGTTTTGTCTGGATGCCAGAAGCGAACACGGCCAACAGGGAAGCACACCGCCGATGACACGGACAACAAGGCATGGAACCACTTGGTCTCTGTTGCGTTGTTCACCAGAACTATGGCTTGCGAGGTGTTGCCAGCCTGGAATTCGTGAACGAGTTTTTCACAGAATTGCTGGATCAGTGGTTGAGCGTACGGCGGATTCATAAACACCTGACCACACCAGTCATGTTGCAGTCCATCGTCTTCTGCGGTGTAGATGCGTGCTGCACCGACAACCTTGTTTGCCGCTACGCAGGACGCTGGATCAAGGTCGATCCCACCCATCACATCCGTTGCCCGCTCGATGTATTGTGCCGGGGTATACCATTCGTTGTCGCCAGTGTTGTTGGCCACGTGGGGTTTGGTGACAGACTCACGAGCCTGCTGGATTTCCGATGGTGTTGGATTTTCTGATAGAGAACGGGCAGCCTGTACAACCTCGTTGCGAGCAGGTTTGATCTGTCCACTGGCGATTTCACGTTGCATGTCGAGTTTGTCAACTGCATCAGCAAATCGTCCGTCGCGTTTAAGTGTTGTCGGTGAAACGCCATGTTCTTCAGCCAATACATCGGAAGATTTCAAAGGACCACTTTGGCCCTTTGAAAAGTCACTGCGTCTGTCACCGCCACGCGGCATTTTCAGCCGGTTATACCGTCGCCCGCGTAACAGACTCATTTGTTCAGGTGACAAATTACGTCTGCCCAATTGATGGTTGTCGATCCAGTCGGCAGCCGCAGCACGATCAGGCAGGCTGACTGTATGCAATTCATAATCGATGCCATACCTGTCACAGATAGCCTTGCGGTTGTGGCCATCAAGCAGAATGCATTGCTCTGCCCACACGATCAACGGATCGATACAGCCGTCGCGTAAGAGATTCTCTTCCAAACCCATGAGTTCCTCATCCGTTAACGGTGGGATCAGGCTCTGGAATTCGTCATCAATGATGACTGGATCGTTTTCAAGACATGTTGTATTCATAAGCGAATCTTTCAAAAGGGAATGTCATCGTCGTCGGGCCATTGAGTCCACGGTTGATCGGGCGATACCGTGCTGACCACGGGTTCACGTTCATCGCTACCGTCATTTCGTGGTGGAATGGACCCCAATTCGTAATTGATAATGCGGTCGAATTTTTCACCAGTCACTGAACGCACAGTGATGGATAAGGGTTGAGCCAACGCGCCGTTCTCAGCTAACTCGACAGCCTGTTCCACGGTATCGGGCATCGGTTCGCTGGACCGGGCCTGCCACCATGTCTGGGCTTTTTGCCAGGCATAGCTGCCTTTGGGATGGGCGACACAAACCCATTCGCTGTGATACTCGTTGAACCCGCAGCGGTAATCGACACGCAGTGTCTTGGGATGATCGGGTGGCGCGCCACGTTTAGTGTGAATGCTGTAATACACCTCACCCACGTCGTAATCGGTTTCAGTGACTTCACCTGACAAAACACCAGCTGTCGAAGCACTGCCATCATGTTTATCCCGCTCCGGCGGCGGGAACTCATGACCACAGTCCGGGCAGATGCTGTAAGACGCATGGATCAATGCCTGGCAGTTGGGACATTCCTTGGCCGGTGCTTCTGAACTACTTTTCCGATCCGACTTATCCTTGATCTGAAGCGCATCCACCGGGCCATGTCGTAAAATATTGCCACCAAAATCCAGCACCAGGCAGTTGGTTTTGTCCGGGTGCAACCTGAATCCGCGACCCAACATTTGATAGTAGAGGCCCGGTGAATTGGTCGGACGAAGCAGAGCAACGCAATCGATGTTGGGCGCATCGAACCCTGTCGTCAGCACATTGACATTGACCAGGAACTTGAGATCACCTTCTTTGAACCGACGAAGAATGTCATCACGAAAGATGCCCGAACTGTCACCGCAGACGAACCCGCACTCATGGCCCATCTCACTCAGGACGCGCTGCACGTGTTGGGCATGTTGCACGCTGGCAGCAAAGATCAATACCGAACGACGATCTTTTGTCTGCTCGACAATCTCACGGCAAGCCGAATGAACAAGACCGTCATCGTCCATCAATGCTTCAACTTCACCAGCAATAAACTCACCGGCACGGATATGCAAACCCGATGTATCTGCCTTGCGTCGACCAGCCTTGGTTTTGAGCGGACAGAGATAGCCTTGGGCAATCAGTTCCTTGACACCTACTTCAAAGCAAACGTGGTTGAGCAGATGTTCCGGAGCTGGACCGCAGATTGTGCCACTGGTCATGCGATATGGCGTGGCCGTCAAGCCAATCAACCGGACATTTGGATTGACGATCTTGGCTTCTTTGATGAATTGCTGATACATGCCTTCGCCATTGGGCGGGATCATGTGTGCTTCATCAATCAGGATCAGATCAAATCGGTCCAGATCGGCTGCTTTGCGGTAGGCACTTTGAATGCCTGCCACGATGATGTCATGTTGGGTGTCTCTGCTCTTGAGCCCCGCTGAGTAACAACCGATCCGATACCACAGGTCAGGTGCCATCGCGTGCAGCTTATCGACGGCCTGCTCAATCAATTCCTTAACGTGAGCCAGGATCAGAACACGACCGTCCCACTGCGTAACAGCGTCACGGCAGATCGTTGCCATGATGGGTGTCTTGCCCCCAGCTGTCGGAATGACAACACAGGGGTTGTCATCCCGACAGCGCAGATGCTCATACACAGCATCCACCGCATGGGCCTGATACGGGCGCAGGGTGATCACAGGTTGTTTGGTGCAAACCTGTGTCAATCGATCACCTCCTCGGGCAACATGAATTGTTCAACGGTGATCGGGTAGATGCGGCGGGGATTTTCACCATTGAGCCAGGCAGTCAAGACGCGTTCGACTTTGCCGTAAATCTCTTTTTGCAGGATTCGGTTGCGCGTGCTGCCCATGACCATGAGTTGATTACGCAGTTTGATGATGGTGGAATCCCACTCAGTTTCGGACACACCGGTGGACAGGACACGACAGAATTGAGCCAGTTCATCGTGATCCACCGAGTACCAGGCTCGCGCGATCACGGCACGCACATAGCCGACTGCAATGCCCTTGGTCTTTGTGGCTATGTGTGCCGTCGCAAACTGCACGGCATTGATGTGCCGATCCATAAGTTGGACTTCTTTGTAATACGCCAGCTTTTTGCCATCGCCCAGGCCACGAATCATTTCACGCAGTGTTGCCGTGTGGTTGGGAGACACGCCATCCAGGTCGAAGAGGCCATTGAGTCGCATCCGATCCACAACTGTACGGGCTTTCATGCCATCGATGGCATCGACACTGTCCACGGAGATGCCGAACGACACCGCCATGCGGATGGTGCAGCCGGATTGAAGGATGGCCCAGAGACGGTGCTGGCCATCGACTAAAATGCCTTGATCACTGAACGCAATGCCCTGATGAGTCATGCGCCATTTACCGGCCTCCATATCCTGAGCGAGGATGTCGACGTGCTTGGGATCAATGCGCCGGTTGCGCACATTACCTTCAAGCCACTGGGTTGCGAGATCCGGGTTAATGTTCATGTACGTGGTCTTGACCTGGGGAATGGGTTTACTGGTGAGCGTTGCAATCATGCTTGGTTCCTTCCTTGCGAGAGATGATTCGGATGGCTTCGGCTGCCAGTTGCTGCATATAAGGTTTGCCGTACAAACCGATCATGCACTTGGCAGCAAGTTGGGGATTGTTCAATGGCAGTGACACGGACCGCATGGGAACGGGGCTGTGTTCACTGTGACAGGCTTTGGGACGATAGACTTTTTTGGGTGGTTGAGATGATTCAGGGCGACCGATGTTGCCCGTGTTCATCTGGCTGGGCTCACCGGTACGCGGGTGAATAAAGGTTCGATTATTTTTTAAATTTTTTTCATACTGCGCCAATGGCGCAGTATGACTTTCTCTTGTCCGGCGAACGCTGGACTCTGCAACCCCACATTGTTTGGCGATTTCACGGTTTGACCACTGTGACCATTCCTTATCTTCGAGCATGATCGTCACGGCCTTGCGTTTATCCTCATTGGTCCGGCGCAAGCCATGTGCGGCATTGGCACCGACTGAATAAAGGATCGCATCGCGGCGTGTCCCTTGCTGGACATCAACCGCAATCGCTTCACGTTCGGCTCGTTTACTGGCCCAGTAGCGATGGAAGCCATCAGCTAACCAATAGGTTGAACCATCATGAAAGACGGTCACCGGTGGCAGATCGACACCGTCGGTGTACAGGTCGGCATATTCGAGCACGACATCTTCATCAATGGCCACACGCGGTTGGGTGCCACCGTCAATGCGGATTTGGTCAAGTTGGAGCGTTGGGGTTTCAGTTGTCATTGAGATATTCACTTTCAAGGCTGGACATCGGACCACCACACAGTGGGCAACGATGAAGCGGGAACGATGCGATTCGCACCACGAGTTGGCCACCGGGGATGGGCAGTCTGCGACGCGTGACAAGTAAATCAACCTGCGAATCGTCTTCGTAAATCCCGGCATGCTGCATCGAATCCAGCGACGCCTTCTGGATGTTGTCCAGGTCACGACGTCGCCGATCCGGTGGGAAGGCATCCATCGCTACGGCCAAACGACCATCGCGTGGCGGTTGACCGCCCATCCCCTGACACTGCGTTTTGACCTGTTGGCGATAGGCACGACCTTGGCGGCTGATAAGTGTTCGTCCCCGGAAGTGTCGCCAATAATGATTGACCGACGGTGGATAAGGCAAGACTAATTCCATGTGACACCCCCTTAGCGCTTCCACGGTGCAGGACCATCGGAGACCGGTTTCTGACACGAAGCGTTGGAAGTTTCGGGAGATTGCTTGGGCTCGAATCCCTTGATTTCGTTGGTCAACTCATCGTTGTCGACCCGCTTTTTCAGCTTGACATTGACGACTAACGGCAAGTTATGAAGATCGGTACTGTCCTTAGGCTGCATGACATTGACCGCACGACAGATGGCCGACAGATCGCCACGGGCAATCTTGACGGCAGTAGCGTTGGGATTGTCCAGGTTCAAACGAGCCCAGAGCATGCGCCCTTTGAAGTCGCCTTCCAGAATGCTGAGGGTCAATTCCAGATAACTACCGCCCCCGGATTTTGTGGGCTTGGTTTCTGATGCGGTGATCGCTGCCAGGTATTTACCGGCGGGGATCGGTTCGAACGAACTGTTGGGTTCGACATCGTTTGCGTTAAAGCCATTGAGATTGGCCATAAAGATATTCCTCCATCAATTAAAAAATGGTTGTTGACAAAAAGACTGTGTTTTATGGGTTAATGTTTATGCTTGGCAGTTTGATTGGACGTGGGCGTGTCGGCCTGCATCATCGCTTCCATCAGGGCGTACCAGGACAACGGCAGTTCTGTCGGCAGGCCGTAACGATTCTTGGCAATGCAGGCCGGACTGCCAACGCATCGCATCACGCGCTCGCCACCATCTTTGCCCAAGCCGGAAGCCAAAGTGCGGTTGCGGTTGAAACCGGCATCTTCGGTTTTGGTGATGATCTTGCGTGTGGCAAACAACACCGCGTCGGCCCATTCGGTGATCACTGCATTGGCATGTTTGTGCAGACGTGGGGAAAACCGGTCATATGCCCCGACTTCCGGATCAGAGAATGTTTCGACTTTGGCGTGCGCCAACAGAATGATGCACATGTTTTGTTTGGTGCGCAACGTATCGAGACCAGACAATAGCATGCGCCAGTGTGTCAACGCATGGGTGTAACCACGGGCATAACCACCGTCCACTTTTTCGATACTGTTAACGCCGTAATCCTTGCAAAGCCGATCCCAGATCAAGCGTTCGAGCCAGTCGAGGGAGTCGATGACCAACGTCTGGTATTCGTGATCTTCCTTGATCAAGGAATCAATGGCATTGATGACATCGTCGTATGTGGTAGCCAGCGGGAAACTCGCACAATCGATCTGATCCAGACCGTCTTCAGTTTGGATAAAAATGGGATTGGGAGCCTGCGATGCCGTGGTGGATTTACCGATACCCTCAGTGCCGTAGAGAATGATGCGCGGCGGGGATTGACGTTTACCAGTGTGGACTTGTTGCAATAAGGACATGAATCAAACTCCTGGATATGATGAGTAAAGCACAAAACAAAGTCGCCTGCTCCGAACCCCCCGGAAGTTATGAAGAGCAAGCTTTTTGAACTTCCGGGGGGAGGCGATGAGATATGTAGGGAAGGTTACGAGGCGTTTAGTAGACGCATGGTTTCGTAGCCGGTGGGCCAGTGATCCTTTTTGTGCGCTTTCTTGAGCCGATCAATGGCTGCATGGTTTTCACGGCGTGCCTGCTTAAGTGTTTGTTCACTGACCTGCCAAACACCGCAGCGGAAGGGCTCGGATTTTTCGACAGCGATGAGATAGACCGGCACGAGTTCACCAGTCACTTTTGCGAGCATGTCCTGATAGAAAGCCATCTGGTTGGGATAGCGCCAACGCTTGGCTTCAAACTCGAAGCGATCCAGATCGCTGGTGGTCTTGACATCCGCAATGCCCATATGAGGATGTACCCAATCCAAGCGTGCTTGACTGGCTAAACCGCAGTATTCCGTGCGAATCACACCTTCGGAGCGACCGTACAGCAGCAAGTCGATTGCCATGCTGTTCATACTCACGCCACTGGCCAGGTTCTCGATCAAGTCCATGTCGCTGTAGTGAACGCCCGGTTTGCCTTGAGCCTCAGCCCACCCCCGGAAAGCTTGAGTATCCCTGCCGAAGGGCTTGTTTGTCTTGGGATTGATCGGACCACCGAGAGCAAACTGCGATTCATACGCATCACGGCCTTCGAGAATGCGGCAGTGCGTCGCGCGGCCAATGAGCATGGCAGCGGTTTCCTCACGCTGCATCAGGCCCAGTTGTTTCTTGCGGTACAGCCACGGGCAGTTCATGAAATCAATGAGTTGGTGGCTTGACAGGTAACGTGTCGCCTGTGCGTGGTACTCATCGGCGGGTTCCGTTTCCAGCACGTCCAGGTCGATGGTCAGTTCCGGTTCTTCAATCTCCGTCAATGCGGCCTCCTTGGTTATGGGACGGAAAAAACTTCCGCCCTCATAGTTACTAGTTGCCGATAGGCCCAAATATCACGAGCGCTTTTTCCGAAAAAAATGAAAAAAGTCCAAATCACATGTTCACACATGAGGATGAACCGGGGCCATGTTCACATGTCTATCCTCACATGTGCCCGGTCCAGGCTAATGTCCGGGCACATGTGTTCGACGGCCCACAGGTCCATTCGTACATACAACCCGACAGTCCTCCGTCATGATCGTGACTTGCCGCATGGATGCGGTGCAGAAAACAGTCATGGAGGACCACACATGTCGAACAAACACGCCAAAGAGATTTTTCGCCAATATTCAGGAGCATTACAGCCCTGGCAGATCAGGTTAGCCTTCGGGCGCATCAAGCGATTCAAACTACCACCGCACACGTGGGATGATGTGATGCAGGACTTGGCGATCATCCTCTGGTCATTTGAGTTCGATCCGGACAAAGCAGGCGAAACCAAGGTCGAAACGATCCTCACACGCATGATGGACAATCACATTCGCATGCTCCGTCGTTGCTATGCGCGACATCAGACGATGCTGGAACGATTGGAGGAGATGTTGAAGATGGCCCAGCCCGAGCCACCAATTCCCGATGATCTGGCTGCATACGGTGAATTGCATGAGACGATTGCCGGTTTGCCAGAGTTGCAGCAGGAAGTGTGTAAGGCCTTGATGCATGGTGACAGCATACAGGTCATCGCCCAGGAAACCGGGCGTGCCTGGAGCACGATTCAATTCCACGTGCAGTGCATCAAACAGGTTTTATCCGACAAAGGATTCGATAAAGGCTTCGAGCAAGGCGCATAAAAAAACCCGGCGATTAAACCGGGTTCGTGCAATCACTCATTGTGACAACGTGCATTTACCTTGCAGTAAATGTGCTACCGCGTTGTCCCTTGAGATTCATGCGGGTGAGCTTACCGGCCTTGGCCAGTTTGGCGAGTGTGTTACTGGCCATGCCACTTCGCCCTTCCTTGATCCAGTGTTCGTTGACTTGAGCTGTAGTGCATTCGGGATTGGCTTGCACGAAGGCCAGAACTGATTCATCACCGGTCAGTGCGTAGCCACCACGTCCACGCCTTGTGGACTTAATAGATGGTTGATTGACCTTGGCAGGTCGACCACGACGAGGCTTAGCTGGCATCGATTCAATATTCATTCCCAGTTGCTGGAACGTCGAATCAATCGCCTCAATGGCTTGGACATGATCTGCACGTTCAGCCTGAAGCTTACCAACGAGATTAAGCAATTCAGTTGAGGTAGTAGTTTGAGACATCGTAAAAAAACTCCGAAAGAAAAGGTTAAATCCTGTGCATGTTGCAACGACATTGACGCAACATGACAGGCAAGTTTGGACAGTTAAGTGTTTTGTAAATCGAAAAAAAGTTCTTCGGGGAAGTCATCACGGCATTCAATCGTGATCCAGTCGCGCAGGTGATAACCCACGCCACCGTTGGCAATCACATCCTCCTTCTCACAGATATAGGAAAGCCGGTTACGCATCACTGTGGCAATCCGATTGCGTATGGTTCGCACAGCCTGTACCGCTGTGCCTTGAGACATATTCGGATGGAGTCTGCTGGCCAGTTGCCCACTGCTTAAGCACACGAAATGACCTTGTGAATTCTTGTCTTTTAGCAGATTCAGAATGCACCAGGAATGACTGCGCTCACCAAGCTCTGCAATGGTCTCATCACACAGTTCAAAGCGCGTGGCATAAACAGCCAGAACGCCACCAGCAAAAGGCCGCATCGGTTGAACGATGGGTAGTGGTACGGGGAGCAATGGCCTGCGTCGAGATTTGCGCAATGCTTGTCGGATGACATACAGCAACGTGCGCCCTGTCGTTGAGAACGGCTTGGCAATGCTGCCGTCGATCCCCAACTCGTGCAACTCACCTATCAACTCAACACATTGTTGATGCTGAGCGGTCATCAATACAACAGGCACTCGCGCCTTTGCGCGAATCTGTTTGAGTAAGTTGACCCCGTAATCTGGTGAATCACTGCCACCAGGACGTGAAGGGATTTCCAGGTCCAAAAGGATCAGGTCGTATTCGCAGGAGTCCAGAAACTCATTGGCTTCCTGCTGGTTCGTCGCCCAGTCGCTGGCACATCCCAGTGATGCAAGGCAATCATCAATTGTTTGCGTTTTAATCTGCTTATCATCTTCAACGACGAGAAACCTCATTCGTCGTGTGCCCTTTCCGCTCACGTATTGGAAGGGTGATCATATTATCGTCCCGGAAATGAGACGGAACCACCATGAGCTAAAACGAATTCGTCAGGCTATTCCCCCAGCCTGAGCTTTTCTACTTAAACCGATATGAACCTTGTGGAATAAAGAAGGCAGTTTGCATGCCTTCATCTCCACCTATCGGTAACAACTACGTGGGCCTTGACACATCGACAATTGCCTTTGAATCGATGAACCTGTTGAGCACACTCGAATCCCGGCCCACGAAGGATTGAAGAGCATTCTGAATGTCGACGGCCAACGTAAGGACAAGTAAACGCTACGTGGCAAACGGTTTTACATATGAAATATCTCCAATTTGAATCTATAAATTTGACGGATCAAATCCATATCAAATCATGCTCTCATTGACATGTGCCTTGTGGTGATTACGAAATGTTGCAGCCAGATCAAGATTTCGCACGCAACAATAACGTCTACCGTCATGAACCTGCGCCAATTGCAATTGTGCATCTGTTTGCTTGATCAGATCCAATGCTCCTGAATGGGCTGTGCCTGCAAAAGCGTTCAGGAATAACGGGCCAACCGGTTGCCTGCGTGTTGCCAGTCGACGGATAATCTGACGATCACCACGCAAATCAATGGCACCGATATGAAAAGTCCGGCCATCCATGTGTGGATCATCCACATCCACACCACGGGGATCAGGACGCCCCCAGTATCCGCTGGTCAACACATCGGGTTGGACACGCCATGCCACCGCTTCAGACTCAGCCATGACCTTCAGGACGCTGATCCCCGTAGCCTGAAGATATTGGCGGGTCATCTGACAATACGCAATAAACCCTTTGGACCGATCCGTTCTAGGATGCCCATCTCCGATCATGGCGCCCAGTTCATGTGCTTCGAGTTTTTTCACATACCAGTCGAACAATCGTGGAGCCAGATCAATCAAGCCGGGATTGATGATCCAAGTACATGGCGGACAATCCGACAAATCGCTACGCATGATCAGGTCCGGCATGTACACCATGCTATGCAATAAATTGTCCCCATCCGCCACCTGGTAAGCCAGCATCACATCCTGCGATGTCACCTCGTGAGTAACAGGCTGATATTCGGGCATGGCAATATCCGAACTGGGGCGAGAGGCTGAGTGAACACTCAGATTTTCTACGCCGATACAGGGAACCAAAAAGTATCCCATCTCCGAAAGAATCGATGCGCCTGGATGCTCATCGATCCATCCCATCACGGGTGTACCGGCAGGATAGCATTGCAATACATCCGCAAAGTGCTGCTGTTCCCGAACATTTTTAACATCCAGATGAAATGTAAAAAGCTTCAGTGCCGTCACGTAGTCCTTGTTTGCCGCTCCCCAACTTTGCTTGTCTAACGTCATGTGCGACCAGACAAATGCAACATCATGAGAGGCACTGTCAAACCAGTTCTCCAACAACCAGCTCAAGCAGGCCAGGTTGTCAGCAAACTGCAATCGACGCAAATCTTCAACAACCGGCAGACGATGGCCAATCCATTGAGCCAACTCCGGCGAAACCACCAAGCTGTCGGTTTGAGCGGCGATGGTGGTGGCTGCTTCGATGGTCGCCTGATCCAGGAGCGGGTCCCAAATCACCATACCGGTACAGACGTGCTCAAACTGCCTGAACATTGCTTCAAAACCAGGCCAACGCGGATGCTTGCCACGTGCCATGACTTGCATCGGAATATCCGCATAAAGCTCATCGGCCAGGCGCTCAGAGACATGAGCCTGATTGCCCCCTCCGCCGTAGTTGTCCTGACAATAAGTGCCATGAACGTAAACCTTGCGTGTCTGCCCGCGATTAACCAAGCCTTGCAAGGCACAGGCTGCAATCTGGCCGTCCATCTGGTCACAGGACAAATCTATTTTCAGCAGACCATGACAAGGCGTGCGCACCGTGGGATAACGAAAAACCAAGTTGGATTGTGAATGGCGTAACATATAAATGACCTGTCATCAAAAATGATCTACATTACCGATCCAGTAGATAGACTTGACACTGGTAGGGTTGCAATGTGATTTGAGTGGACTGCTCAAGATCCAGGCGATTCGCGCTGGCCAATTGTTCGATACGTTGCCAGGATTTACCGTGATAGGCAAGACGAACGGGAACAGGTTTGGCCTGATAGTTAATCAGGTACAACACCCCACGATCACCGTGATCAATCAAGCCCGACTCCACACCGACAGCCAATGTGCCATCGATGTGTGAGACGGTAAGCGGTATTTGACGATTGGTTTTTTTCTGTACCTGGACCAATGCATTTCGCAGTTGATTCAGATCATCGGTTTGGCTTTGGATGTCAATCCAGCCGCGACCTTGTTGACCGGATTCCAGCCATGCAAGCTGACCAGTTCTAATCCCAAGATCGTCTGCATGAAAGCTCTGCTGATCTGTCACCAGCAAGCCGCCCGATTCAACCCATTGCCTGATTCGATCGGTGACCTTGGGCATGACGGCATGTGTTGCCGGGCAGATCACCGTTTGGTAGCGTTCGATCAATTCTGGGAATCTTGCCAATGCCTCTTCGGAAAGCACATCGACACGCTGCCCGTTGAAAATCATGGCCTGATAATACTGCCACGCCCGCCCCAGATGCTTGCCACCCAACAGATCTTTGCCTGCAACACTGTCTTTGGCTTCGACAAGTACCGACGACTCGGACATCAGGATTGCGGTAGGTGCATGAAAATCAAGCGGTGCCAGATATGGTGCGAGCAAGGGTAAAGTACTGACCGTCTGTCCGACAATCCGTTCATCCGGCGGAAAAAGAAAGGGATCATCCAACCCGACACGCCGTTTGGTTTCACCAGAATCCCACTTCCATAACTGGCACTCGGCCAACCCATGCAAGAACGGCATCAGCATTGACAATTGCAGCAGATTCTCACGGTCCTGCCCCTTGAGTTTGCTGTGATCGGGACGATGGTATTCACTGTTGGACAGCGGACGCCCCATGGCATTGGCGCGCAGGTAGTCCAACTGAAAACTGTAACGGGCGATGTCGATGAGACTGCCCTGCTCATCGAACTTGGCAAACTCGTTGTCATGGCCAGCAATGTCTTCACAAGCAAGCATGATTGGGATATTGCCACTGGCATACTTGCCCATGGTCGGCATGATCATCAACGCCAGTTTCTTGACGGACATCGGCACATGGCTACCGGTCTGCTGCATGATGACATCGCGCCACCAACCCAGAAAGTCCGCTTGACGTTGAATGCCAAACCGCTCCCACGAGACGATCAACGGCAAAGGCTCATCGCCATAATGCAGCCTATCGCCGGCTTCGGATTTGACGCGTTTGGGGATCGGAATCTCAATGGCATCGAAGCTTGAATAGTCCGTCGTCCAATGCTGGTTAAGTCGGTCGATTGAACCGTAACGTTGCATCAATGAACGGATAAATCGCGATCGGCTCATCGGCCCGTAATCCACGTACCCCGGCTCGTTCCAAAGCACCATACTGCTGATCATGGCCAGATCGTTTTTGAGCTTATGTGCCTGCTTGCCCATCCATGTGTCCAAGGCAGCCATCACCTGCGGGTGATCGACGATGACGTTGGGATTCTCCCACATCATAAATCCATGCCAAAGTTCGGCAGGCAATTTTCGTGGATGTTGCTTGAGCACAGCAAGCGCCTCCTTGTCGCGTAGTGCAGTATGCCCGCTGGCCAGCACACTGACTTTAAATCCGTAACGAGAAGCCCTCTCCAAATCCGCTTGGGTGTACTTCCACAACGTCATGCCAATGAGGTTAAAGCCCATGTTCTTGATGCGTTGGTATTCCTGTTCATTAGCAGGCATGCGTAACGGACCGATCAATAAAACAGGTTTATCACCGCGATAAAATGTGCCTTTTCGGATGGTCAAGGTGGCACCGGCGGCATCTTCAAGTCCATCAGCATGCACTGTTGGATTGGCAAAAAGAAGTAAACCGGTCATCAGCGCAGAGATCGCCTGGCCAAGAAGTGGTCTTGAAAACATGATTAAACTCACTTATTACAAGTTAATGATGATTGAAAAGCAAACAGCCAAATGGCACGAATCAGTAAAGGTCTTCAGGCGGAAAGGTGATCCAAGTGTATCGCAACAATTGCATGTTATCCTGCTTGCGAGCTTCGACGTGGGTATCCATAAAAGCGATATTCGCAGTTTCGGCATGACGTGGATGAACGCGACGATCACCGCCGGAGGCATAGATCGTAAAGGATTGGCGCCCCCAGGTGGATCGCATGCTGTCAGCCAACAACAAGCCACGCGACAGTTGCGTCAACTGCTCAATCCGCAACGGCCCGTTGTTTAAAGTCGTATCCCAGGGCAAACCATAAACGCGCGACGGATCGGAAAATGCCGGACTCGGATTGGAAGCTGAACCGGCATTGCACGATGGACAGGTCAACGTGTTACCATACGATTGCAGATAACCAGCTGCCAACAGTAACTGCGGCCACTGCGCCTGTGAACCAGAAGACGGCAATAAGCCCGGCCAATACACATCTTCACCACGCGACTGCTTGATGTCGGCAGGCACCATCCAACCCTTGCTGTCATTGGCATACATGCACAGGATCGTCGCATTGCCCCGCAAGCTGGATTTACAGGTTACCGACCGGGCGGCCTTGCGGGCTTTGCCCAAGGCAGGCAACAAAATCGCGATAAGCAATGAGATGATCGAAATCACTACCAGCAATTCAATCAACGTAAAAGCGATCCAACGCCTGTCATGTTCAACGGCAGATTTGTTTGTGTAACCATTCATGATTTGTCTCCAATCTTGCCTTCGAATGTTCCGATGCATCAGCGCAGCGGATTACACTTCGGAGGTCTGAATTTGAATATTGGCTCCAGCGGGCATCTGGGGCAACATCGCCTGAGCGGTATCCTTGATCGATGAACCACGGACGTTTAGCAAAATGGGAATCAACTCCGTGGATACCGCACTGTCCATCCCCTGTGCGCGATGAATCGCAAGCTCCGTGGCGCGGGCGGCAACGCGCTGAACATACGGCCCAACGGTGGTCAGTTGCGGTTTGACCAAGGCGCCCAGTTGCCGACAGCTAAACCCGGTGAGTCCCAGGTCCTCACCGATTTTCAAGCCTGCTTCACAAGCTGCAATGTACAGGGCGTATGCCACGTAATCCCCATCGCATACCACAGCCAACGGTCGATCCGCCGAAGCCAACAACTCACGACTGATCGGCAACGATGCTTCCCAGGGCACATCGACAAACTTCCGTGCCGCCTCCCATTCATCCACGCCGGCATGAATCACGTAGTTGTCCACCGACGCATAACCGGCACTGCGCATCGCATTGCAATACCCCATGTAACGCGACCGCGCACTGGTGGGTTTGTCGTGCATTCCCAGGTAGTACACCGGCCCACCCCACTGTTCAAGCAAATGCGTCGTCGCGGCATAGGCGCCGGAAAAGTGATCCGGTACCACCATATCCACCCCCGACTTCACCGGCTTGCGGTCCAGGCACACCACCGGAATCCGCTGGCTGAGCAATTTCTCAATGCCCGCCTGCTGGGACGCAATCGGATAACCCAACCAGATCACTGCCTCTACCCATTGACGATTGACGCGCTCAAGCAGTTGCGGCATGTCCACCTGCCCTGCCTGACTATCGAAAATCACGCACGCATAACCATGCTGATGACAGATGTCCATGATCGCATTGGCATACTCCACGTTGTCTGGATACTGCATCGACCAGGCCACAAACAGAATGGTCTTGCGATCTGATGGAGACTCAGACGATTGGGGCTGCTGTTTAAGCACCAGCGATCCGCGGCCGGGTTGACGTTCGATCCAACCGCTCTGTTCCAAATCATCCAGCGCCCGCCGAACGGTCACGCGACTGACGTTAAACAATTCCTGAAGCGATCGCTCGGGCGGCAGATATTTTTGGCTGGTATACGTGCCTTGGCGAATCTGGTCACGGAGTTGATCGGCGACCGTCTGCGTTAATGATCGATGTTCGTTGCCGGGCTCTTGCATAATACCAGTTATGGTATGACCGGTATTATGAAAGTCAAATCCAATTCTCTCAAAAAAACGTACACCAATAATTTATGACATAATGTAGCTTTTAAAGCGTATTTTGATCACAATCCACTGGTACACTTGTCATTCATCACCGACACGCCTATCATTCTACACCTTAGATATAATACCAGTAATACCAATAAAATTTCGGAGTTCCCACATGTCCCGACACCCCAATATTCTACTGATCCACACGCACGACCAAGGCGATTACCTGGGCTGCTATGGCCATCCGATCCAATCACCAAATCTTGACCGGCTGGCTCAAGACGGCGTCCGTTTCAACCAACACTTCTGCTGCGGCACGGTCTGCTCACCCAGCCGCGGCTCATTAATGACCGGCTGCTACCCACATACGCACGGCTTGATGGGATTGGTGCAAATGGGCTGGTCGCTGAATACCGACCAATGTCCGACACTGGCAATGATGCTGCGCGATGCGGGATACCACACACATCTATTCGGCTTTCAGCACGAGCATCACAATCCGTTGCAACTGGGCTATGACCGTGCTGACGAAGGACCGACGTATTGGTGTGAAGACGTCGCACCGCTGGTGGTCGATTGGCTCGGCCAACATTGCGATGACAATCAACCGTTTTTTGCCAGCGTGGGATTCATCGACACGCACCGGACACGCAACATGGACTTTGTCCGCGATGTGTATCAACAGGCTGATCCGGCCAAGGTGTTGGTGCGCGACGATCTGCCGGACCTGCCGATCGTGCGCGAGGAGTTGTCGTGGCTCTACGGCGCGGTGCAGCATACCGATCATTGCACCGGGCAGATTCTTGAGGCACTGGAGCAGGCAGGCTTAACCGAAAACACGCTGGTCATTTTCACCACCGACCACGGCGCATCACTGATGCACGCCAAAGGCACACTCTTTGACGGGGGCACGAAAGTGGCGATGATCGCGCGCTGGCCCAAGCGTATCGCAGCCAACCAGGTCGTTGAAGATTTGACCAGCCATGTCGATGTGGTGCCTTCATTGCTCCAAGCATTGGGATTGCCGGTCGGCAAGCATATCCAGGGACGTGCGTTGCCAATCCTCTCATGCCAGCCCGATATCCCAACACGTCAATATGTTTACGCGGAGAACAATTTCACCGACTACTACCACCCACAGCGCATGGTCCGCAACCAGCGATACAAGTACATCTGTAAACAACTCAATGAGAGTTTTTTCGACTTCCTGATCCCCGAACTGCGTCTATCCCAAACGAGTTTTTCCCGGCATCCGCAGATGATGCGCTTTTACGATTGTAAACGTAGTCGTGAAGCCCTATACGACCTGCAAAAGGATGCAGCAGAGTTGTGCAATGTCGCGAACGAGCCTGAATATGCCGATGCGCTCGACACGATGCGCAAGCGACTGGATGAACAGATGGCGGTAACCGACGATCCATTTGCTCAACTTGGTATGACTTTACCGATGCCTGTCGACGGCTATCTGGACATCCGCGATCGCTTTGAGTCCCGCAACCAGCAAGGCAAACCTGCATTTTAAATCACACGATCTTTCAGACAATCATCACACCATGCACCAGAATCTCTTAACCGATCAACTTCGAAAAACAGTTAGCAATTGGTCCAGTCAACCGCATCGCTGGGCCTGTTATCTTCAGGATCAACTGGCCATCCTCAATCGGCTCGAACAAGCCATTGCCGATGCGCCCAACGATCATCCCGACATCGCGTATCTGGAAGCACAATTCCGACCTGCTGAATACAAGGCACTGCTGGCCAACCTCCAAACCGAACTGACCGTTCTTGAACATCAACACAAGCTCGACAAGGCCGGCTGGCAAACCATCGACGGTCGTGCATTCGGCCTTGTCGGTGATAGTCAACACGACGACGGACCGGCATTGCGGCTCGCGATTCAAACCCTCGCATCCAAAGGGCCAGGAACCAAACTATCTTTACCTGCTGGCCGATTCCTCATTGCAGACTTTCCCCCCGGAAGCATGCGAACCCATTGGCTGATTCAGGGACTGACCGACGTCATCATTCAAGGCCGGGGACCGATGCAGACACAAATCGTCGGCAAACAAATCGGCACGGTCCTGCGCATGGAAGACTGTCAACGCTGCCAACTCATCGGTATCGGCATTGATCACGCCCCATTGCCCTTTACCCAGGGACACCTGCTTGAATGTGACGAACAAAGCTACACCGTCATCTGGCAAAGCGAATCGGGTTGGCCCACGCCAATCGGCTTTCCCTTTAATCTTGTCAGTGATCCGACCGTCTTTGCTCGTCACATCAACACCAGCGCTCGTGATCCGCAAACCAATGCCGCGATGCATCACGGTGGATTCCATGTCACAAAAATAGACAAACTGGACAAGCACACCTACCGCTTGCACGGCTGGAACAATCGCACGAAGTCCAACCATGGTCCTCTACCCAAGGGGTTTGAGCCCGGTGCCCCCGTGGTCATTTACTCGCGTGGCATCCCCGGCCATCAACCAGCCATGTGGGTTAGCGGCAATCAATATTGCGAATTGCAAAACGTGGCAGTCTATTCATCATGGGATCATGCGTTTTTACTCACCGATAACACCTCCCTGAAAGTACTCGGATGCGCGACACACCCCATGCCTCAAAGCGGTCGCCGCGGGTCGAGTAATGCCGATGGATTTCACTGCCGATCCAATCGCATCGGGCCGTATTTTCATCAATGTGAAGTTCACTGCTGCCCGGACGATTGCATGAACCTGTACCAACGAATGGTCAGCGTGGTGGATCAACCCACGCCCGACAGCTTGCTGCTCGATGCTCCGTTTGACCCTTCGCAGCGCGCTGCCGAATGGCAACCCGACGGTCGGGCATTTGCAATCGGCGATCAACTGGCAATCCTCAACTCGATGTCCGGCCAGATCGATGCCTGCGCTTTAATCACAGATAAAAACGAACAACCCTGGCGCGGGACGCATCGCGTGCATGTCCGATTGGATCGATCGCTCTCCCCACTGCGCACGCGCGAAACACTGGGTAAGCGCAGCCCCGTCGCATCCAACCAGGAATTCTTCATTGACGATCCACTGATCCCCATCGAACACATGATCATCAACATGCAAACCAAGTCCGACGGTTTCGTTGTCCGCGACTGTCATCTGGCAAGCAACTCCGCCAATGGTATCAAGCTCAAGGCCAGCAACGGCATCATCGACGCCAATCATTTCGACCACAACAACATGCACAGCATCATCCTGATGATGGAAGTCCCCTGGCAGGAAGGCTATGCACCGAGAGCGGTTCATATCACCAACAACCACTGCACCAGCCAAGCCGGCATCGATCAACAAATCACCTTCCCCGGCGGCGAAAAGCAGGACTTGCCGCCCTATATCAACCATATTCTGATGACTGGAAAAAACTGACAGACGAGTACCTATCTGTCACCCCATTAAATCGATGATGCATGATTTGTTTTTGAAAACACGTCAGAAAAAGAAATTCGCAAACTCCCCCAAGTCGTCTACGCTAATGTTGACTTGAAACAGGCATCGCCAACCATCCTGCAACAAATTACGCATAATTGCCGTATTGGTCCAGCAATTCGATGACAAAGCGATAGGTAGCCAGGCTGACACCCGGCGGAACTGAGTGGTCGGAGTGATAGATGTAGCCACGGTTAGCCATACCGGCGGCGAGTTTGCTGCGCACTTCTGCTTCGACCTTGTCGCGGTCATTGGTGCACAGCACTGTCGCATCGATGTTGCCAAAGAAGGTAAAGTCCTTGCCATGTGTGGGACCGATGCGGCGGATGTCCATGTTGGCCTTGGCTTCTAGCGGTTGGAGCATATCAAATCCGGCCTCACGATACAGATCCAGCACGCCGTTAACGTCGCCGTCGGTGTGATAAATCAATTTCATCCCACGTGTGTGCGCCGCTTGGGCCAGACGGCAGTGATCAGGCCAAATCAGTTCCCGATACATGGCCGGTGAGCAGAACGTGCCCCGGCTGTAGGCCATGTCGCCATAAATCCACATGCCGTCGGGTTGAATGCCGCAAGCCAGGGCAGCATCGATGTTACGGATGGTCAAATCGGTGTACGTGACGGAGATTTCACGCACCCAGTCGGGATCTTCGGCCATGGTCATGAGCATGATCTCGTCGCCCATCAGTTTGCGCAGCATCTCAAAAGTTTCGTTCCCGAAGAGACAGGTCCAGCGACCAACTTGATGAGCGTGCTGAAATGATTGGCGAAGTTGCGTCGGATCCACTCTAGGCGGAGCGGCGAGAAGTGCGGGTCGATAAATCGTTTCCCACTTGCTCCGACGATCACAGTCGAATGTCAGATGTTCGGGGGTGCCGGCTCGATTTTTCCACTGTTGCAACGTTGCACCCCACTCATTCCGTTGGACGATAACCTGCTCGTTCTCCTCAATGATTTGTGTTGGCTGAACCGGGAACGTGCGGATGTCACCACCTGACAACATGTCGATATCAGAACCAAGCCAGTCATAAACCGTTCGGTCATTTCCCGTCAGTCCCTCTCGCTGCCATCGTTCGATTGTTTCCGCCCAATAGGAATCGTGGCGCGGTACACGGTCATGATCTTGGTGATGGATGGCGCGGTTGACGCGTTGCCGCGACGTGAGTGTGGTTGTGGACATGATGTATTCCTATGATTACTCGGATGTCTGGTTTGTCTTAAGACCCTGTTTGTCTTTGCCCCAATCCCGGCAGCCGCTCTTGCCGTCGGGGCGTACATGCGGTCGGACGATATCGTCGATACCTTTGAAAGCGTAGGGATCGTTGCCGGCAACCATTACGATGTCGCGAAAATCCAGCGTGCCCATGCCCTGGCCTTCCTTGGGCGGATACCAGGGCAACAGCGACTGGGCGGACATGTAGTGATTGACCAGTGCACGCCGGTAACCGGATTGGGATGCGTTGGGAAGCGAACGGTGCAACAGGTAACCATTAAATAACACGACACTCCCTGCCGGGACTTCGACTGCAATGGCATCATCGTCGGTATAGGGATAACCACCGGCTTCGCCACTACAGGCAAAGCGTTCGGGCTCATGCTGTTCATGCTGCGGCCAAAGTACGCCATGTTTATGAGAACCGGGAATCACCCACAGGCAGCCGTTTTGAATGGTCGCGTCATCCATGGCAATCCACGCGCCTGTCAGTGAACGATCGCGCGTCGGGATATAGTATTCATCCTGATGCCACGCCTGGCCGGGCTTACCCGCAGCCTTGATAAAGAGCATCGATTGCATGCACTTGACGTCGGGGCTGATGATCCGCGCCAAGGTGTTGGCAATCGCCGGATGCTTCAAGGCCTCGAGCATCACCTTGGAAATCTTGTGCGGGAAATGAATGCACAGGTACTGCTGCATCACCTGGTCGTCGGTTTGTCCGCGATGATCCCCCATGGAACCGCTTAACGCACCATGTTCTCCCCGGCAGATTGCCACGGCATCCCGGCGCAACGCGTCGATTTCCTGTCTGGAAAAAACATCGAGCAAAATCATAAAACCATTGTCGTGATAAGCCTGAATCTGCCGGTCGGTCAATAGCGGCAATAAAGTCTGCTTGGCGGTCATGGGGAATACTCCTTGGCTGATGAATCATGAGGTTAAAATGGCAGCCAGCGTCATCGGACTTGGCTCCAGTGAGCATGGGAACTAAGATACAGCTTTAGCCCGGTTGCACCATGCACACGACTGCCCAATATATATCTGGAATTACCATCCCACTTCCCCCGGCACGAGCTTACTTCGGGCGCGTGATCTATTCGCCGGGTTCGACTCTGGGGCCGCGCCTACAAAATGATCTGCAACTGATGGGGTTGGAAGAAGGACGCATGCGCATCAGCATCGATGGCAAAGAGCACGAATTGCCCGAGGGATGGATGTGCCTGCTGCGTCCGGGCTGCCAGGAATTCTTCCGGTTTGCAGCCAAGCGGAATACCCGGCATAACTGGTGCACGATGAATTTTCCCCGGCTCCCCAAGCGGTTTACGGCATCCTTGGCAGACCTGCCTTTTGCCGTGCAAATGACTCCGCTGATCGAATCGTTGATGGAATGGGGATTACAGAACCAAACCAACCCACTGCCGGTATCTGACCCGTTATCCATCCACCTGGGACAAGGCCTGCTGTATGCCTGGCTCAATGCGATCCAGCCAACCGCACCGGACCATCCGGATCCCTCCGCGGTGGCGTTGGCCAAAGCGTATATCTCCCGGAATCACCCCCGGCCGATTCTCATCGATGACATTGCCGAGGCCGCCCATGTGAGCGTCACGCACCTGACGCGCCTGTTCAACGAACATCTGCACACCACGCCCATCCGCTACCTGTGGCAATACCGCACGCAGCGCGGCGTCGACCTGCTACGGCACACCGGCCTGAACGTTACGCAGATTGCCCAGCGCGTCGGCTTTGCCACGCCGTTCCATTTTTCCCGGCTGGTTAAACAAATGCACCATCTCTCCCCCAGACAACTGCGCGATAAATTTTGGAAGCTGCCATAACAATGATGGACACGTGGTCGAACGGTGCATCAAACATGTTGATTCCGTTGCCCTGCAAGCTCTCAACGAATATTTCAAACCCATTCACCGGTGCCGAATTCGGTGCCAGGAAAACCCCCACGGGGCCAGAAATGGTGCCAAATCTCAGTCTCAGATAGGCTGTTGTTGTCAATCACTGACAATAGAACCACGCTCCGTAAACCAAGCCCAATCGCCCTAACTCTCGCCCGGTGCGCAAAATAAACAACGGCTGACAGTTGCTGTCAGCCGTTGGCAAAAGCGGGTGAACGGACTCGAACCGTCGACAATCAGATGAAGTAAGCCATTTCAATGGCACTTCATGTAAAACCATCAACACTTACCGGTCAATACTCGATCATTCTTGCCAGGTCGTGACATTCACTGCGATTGCAGCATGATTTTCAACATGGCCTGGCTGCCTTGAGGCCATTTGAATTTGATCAGCAGATCAGCACCATCCTGCTCGGATGCGAATTTCACGGAATGTACTTCATCACCGAAGTATGCGGTCACACTGACTGTCTGATCCGTGGATGCGGTTTCCCAGCGGATCTGCCATTGGCCCTGGTTGTGAATGGGCAAATACAAAATGCGTTGCTTGTCATTTCGACACGCAACCGCCCAACAATCTGCAATCCCCTCCACCGTCACCGGCAACGATTCTCCTGCATAGTCCTTCCACCACTGATAGGCTTTAAACACCGGCCGGGGTTGACCGGTCTGCATGTCCCAAGGCGTGTAATCCGACTCCCACCAACCGACACAAAAATATTGGGCGGCATCTATCTGCTTGTCGGCAAAAAGCCCAAGATACTCCGACACATACAAAGCCTGCTGCTGGAAAGACAAGCCGTGACTTGCAAAATATTCATTGGACAGGACATTGAATTCCGTGATCCAGAACCATATCTTGCCTATCGCATGCTTGAGATTCAAACAGACTTTGAGTGTATCGACACCGGGCAGCACCGTGACAGGTTGCTCAAGTGTCTGCCAATTTTGCGCGCCGCTGATACCGGGTGCAAAGTCGGCCGTGCGTCATTTGCCTTTCTGCCATTGTTCAATGCCGATCATTGCATGGCCTTGATCAAGTTGCTCGACGCGAACGCGACAATGCAACAGATAGTCTCCTGGTTCCAAGGCATTCTTGATGGGGTGCAACATTCAATCCTCTGTTGCAGCACCATCACTATCCTGAAAACAAGCACAACCACGATGCATCGGCTGTTCGTCTGTCGGCATCTGCTCTGCCAGCGCCTGCCTGCTGCGGATGACAAAATGACGGCTGTGATCCAGGCTCAGACTGCCGGACTGGCGCAGGGTCTGCAAAGCGTGCGTCACCATCACGCGCGACGCGCCCACCAGGGCGGCCAGTTCCTCATGTGTGATACGCGGCTCAATGCGCAGGCCTCTGGCGGTCGGTTGGCCATACTGCTGAGCAAGACGATCCAGAACTCTTGCCACGCGCCCCGGCACGTCATACAACGCCAGGTCAGTCAACTGCTCGGACATACGGCTGAGCTTTTCACCCAATGCCTGCATCACCTTGGCAGCGATACCCGGGTCGTGCTGAGCCAATGCTTCGAAGTCCGACTTCTCACACGCACAGACCGTGCTGGCCATCAGTGCCTGCGCGTTGAACGCACGTCTGCCTTCGCGGAACAATGTCTCTTCACCAAACAGATCATGCGGCTCAAGAAATCCCAGCGTAACTTCCTTACCCTCGGGTGAAATTTTAAACAGGCGCGCCCGCCCGGAAGTCAGCAAAAATACTCCTGCCACCGGGTCCCCCTGGTGAAAAAGCATCTGGCCCGGCAGATAGGATCGCCGCGCGGTCAACGACTCAAGCCGCTGTCGCTCTGCAACGGTCAGATGCTCAAAAAGCCACATATCCAGCATGCAAGCCAGTCGTGTCATCGGGTAACTCCACATTTCATCCAAGTGATCATCATGATACCCGTGGCACACACAATCGGCACCATGCTGAATCATGCGAACCGCTGTGTCAACGTCTGACGGATTTTCTGTCCCAATTCACGCGCCTGCTGCTGATTCTGTTCGTGAGTCGGAAATTGGTGGACACCCATCGACGCCACCGTCGCGTCCGGGCCGTGGAGCATTTGCACGCCACTCATGGAACACTGGTCACCATACCCACAGCGAATACAGGGCAGATTGCCAACCAGGACAATGCTGCCGACGTTGATCATGCCTTCCTCCAGCATCCAGATGGCAAACTGCTGCGTGGCGATCTGCGATGCCGGTGGCAATTGTGTCATCTCCGGTGGGCAGGCGGTGGTGATGACGGCAGCCCCCACTTTGTTGCGGGATTTGCCTTGCTGATGACGCAGGCAATACATCCGTTCCATGAAAGTCTTGGTGCGCGCGTCCAGACTGCCATACGGTGTGAACCCACCGACGACCACCGCATCCGCCTGGTCGAATTTTTCCGCAAGCATCGCCCCGTCATCCTTGAGCACGCATTGATTGCTATCCTTGCATCCCAGACAGCCGCGGCAAGGTTCAAGCTTATACTGGCTGAGCTTGATGAATTCGTATTCCAGCCCCGTTTCCTCCAGCACCATCTGCACGGCGCGATCGGTGTTGCTGTGACGGATCGGACTGCCGCTGATTCCCAAAACACGCATGGTCATGATTCAATCCTTAAGCGATACGTTTGCCGGCATCAAGGCCGACAGACTGGTCATAAACTTCATCGACGGTGATCCGCACGACATACTCGACCGGCGGCATCTGCCTGGGCATCTGACGTATCTGCTCGGACATCTGCTCAAACAAATCACCGGCAGTCAGCAATTCCGCAGTGCCCTTGAGTTGATAACCTTTGGCAGTCGCCGGATCGACCATCGTCACTGCCACGACAGGATTCTCCTTAAGATTCTGGCGGGTCTTTCGGGAGAATAAATCCGCAAAGGCAAGATGTGAATCATCGAGCACGCGCATCGTGCCCTTGGGCGTCACATTGGGTTGACCGGCTGCCGACACTGTGGCAATCCAACCCATTTTGCCGGGGATAAAATCGAGTACATCCTGAGGTATGTTCACCATTGTCGCCACCTTTCATGTGGATCCTATTCATGAATCAGGCAACAACGTACAGAAAATAAAGCGATCACTCTGTATGATTTCATACAAATCAGAACTCAATCACAGATTTCATCTCTCGATGACTCAACCATGAAATCCCCATCGTCATCGGTGCCAAATACGGTGCCAAGAAAACCGTGACGGTGCCAGAAATGGTGCCAAATCTAAGTCTGGGATAGGCGATTGCTGTCAATTGCTGACAAAAGAACTGCATCCCGGAAACCACCCCCAATCGCCCTAACCCTCGCCCCGTGCGCAAAATAAACAACGGCTGACATTTGCTGTCAGCCGTTGTCAAAGAGCGGGTGAACGGACTCGAACCGTCGACAATCACGTTGGCAACGTGACGCTCTACCAACTGAGCTACACCCGCATTGAGTTGTTCTCGTTCGTTCAAACGAGACGCATATATTAGCAATTCATCTTGGCCTTGCAAGTTCATGAGACCAAAAAATTCTGACAATTTCCTTCAAGCTACTCGATTTGCATCCAACCACACTTCTCGTTAGTGTCTTGGGCAACCAGACAGGTGCTCAAAGTACAAGATATTGTGCTTGACTGAAAAGGGAAGCAAGGTGCGTTGGACTGAAAATGTCCGACAAGGCCTTCGCGGACGCGCCGCCGTAGGGGTTTGGAAAGGTGATTTTTTACCTTTCACGGTTACAAAGATGCCACTGGTGAATCGTGCAATGCGATTGACTGGGAAGGCTGGTGACTGCCGAACCTGAGCCGGAAGACCTGCCCGTTTGGACGAGTGTTGTGTCCTCGCGTATTGGGACGAACTCGGGCCAAGCCAGGTATTCATGCCCCGGACTACCCTTGAACTTGCCACCCCCTGAAGTAGTGTGCCAGCAAAATGATCGCTGAGTACTCTCGATGGGAATTGCCCGATTTCATCCTGCAAGCTGTTACGTGATGGGCCGGTTTTCAAACCATCACGGGGCAGGTCCTGCGCGAATCAGGACAGGGAGTTTTCATGGCCGTTTCGTCTTCTCGTTCCTCGACACGTCGTCAATCACCGACATGGATCGCCAACGCATTTAACAGTTGGTGGCAAGGTCAGCGTCAACTGGCGTTAAGCCAATGGCGTTGGCGGATGCTCAAACCCAAACGGGCATACGTGCCTGTGAGGTATCAAGCACCGTTTGTTCAGCGTCGGACGCCGCGTGCATTTACGCTCATTGAGTTACTGGTGGTCATCAGCATCATCGCCCTGCTCATCGGCATACTCTTGCCATCACTTGCCATGGCCAAACGCAGCGCCGAGTCCGCTCAATGCAAGAGCAATATCCGATCACTGGCAACGGTGAACATTGCCTATGCCACGGACAACAAACAGTATTTCGTCCCCGCAGCATTCGACGAGATGGCCAACCTTCAGCGCTGGCATGGCAACCGCAAAACCACATCCGATGCCTTCGATCCCAAGATCGGCCGCTTAGCCAGTTACCTGGATAAACAAGGCGAAACCAAGAAATGCCCGACACTGCGTCACTACCAGGACTCGGACCCCGGTGCATGGGGAACAACCTACGAAGCAGGCAGTGGTGGCTACGGCTATAACCATCAATACATCGGCGGACGCTACGATCTTGCAGGCTACGGTGCAGCGTCCAAACTCACCGCACGCATTGATGATGTCTACTCCCCCACCCAAACCGTCATGTTCACCGATGCAGGTAATTACAACACCGTCGATGGTTCATTGTCTCTGATCGAAAACTCCTTTGCCTGGTCCCCGCACTATGTCGACAGTGGCATCGTCGATCCCTGGGGCAGCTTCCAGCCCACACCCACGACGCACTTCCGACACAACGGCCAGACAGCCAACGTTGCCTGGGTGGACGGGCATGTCGATGCATGGGAAATCGAACACTCCGCGGCACACTTATATCTGAGCACCGGCACCGGCGAAGAAACCATGAAGTTTAATCTCGGTTGGTTCGGACCCACAACGGTTGAGTTTTACGATCTTTGGTGACACACCAACTACGATTCATTGGTCATTTCATACCGTTAAAACGCGCTAAACCGCAGCGGTTTGACGGGGGAATCGCACGATACATTCTCCGTTCCCACCACCGACACACCGGCGAAGACAAACTTCGTCGGTGTGTCTTTTTACAACAATACCTCGATCACCCATTTGATCTGCTATTCCACGACCTTTACACTGCATACATATCAAAACCAAACCATCTTTTTCAAATGACGGGGGAGCCATCATTGTCAAAACTCATTTTCACTGTCACACTGACCATGCTTGTTCTGATGCAGCTGGGGTGTTCAAAATCGGATGATTCGACCCCAACCACATCAACATCGCAATCATCCAATCAATCAGCCGAAGAGACGATTCGCAATAACGTGCCGATGTTTGTTGACATGTTGCGTAAGCAGGGATTCAAAGCACAAGACACCAAAGTCGTTGAGCTTGATTTTGATATTGCAGACAAGTCTGTAGATAAAGCCAATGCACTCGCTGAATCGCTCAATCAATTGGGGTACGAGGCGGAAGTTCTCTATTCTGACACAAAAATGACTCAACCCATTGTCACTGCCAAAACAACACCGATCGCTGTCAATCAAGAGGCATTGTCAAAACTGGTCGACGACATGATTGCCTTGGCCAAGAAGCACGGGAGCAGTTTGACCGGGTTTGCCATCCCCACGGACAAGATCACATTTTAAGATTTACCAATATATCGTCTGTACAATTGCATCTCCCACCAACCCGAGTGATAGCAACACCTTGCTTAACACATTCAAGGTGACTGCCCAATGCACCGCTGTACTTTAACCACTAACTTGGCAATTCATGCTTGCCATGTTGACCAGCCATCGCTAAATTAAGGCCAGTCAATTCAGGTTGCCTCTGTCTTTTTTGAAAGTCAGGGGCTGAAAAGGGAAGCGAGGTTAGTCGAATTTTCGATGAATCCTCCGCGGACGCGCCGCCGTGATGACCCGGTTTTCACTGACAAAACAGGTGAAAACAGCGTCTGGCAGTGACCACTGACAAGCATGCAACGTGCCATGTCGGGAAGGTGCCAGACGACGGGCTAAGCCGGAAGACCTGCCTGTGATGACCGAGTGGTAGTCCTCGCGCTTTTGGGACGACTCGGGTGGGCTAGTCTGACATCGGCCCGGCAGCGTTTGCACACCCGTCATTTTTGCCCTGCGAGATTACCGATTTTCACTTTGATCACTCGGGCCAGGTTCTGCGCGAATCAGAACCAGGGAGCTATATCGCATGGTTCGTTTTTCCACTTTGTCCCGGTGCCTTTTGGCATCAACTCTCATCGCAAGTCCACTGTTAGCCCAAACCAATGCCGAATCGGAATCCGAGCAGGCAAAACCCAATCGGCCACAGGTCATCGTCACCGCAACCCGCATCGACACCGCCCAGGAAAATGTCGGTTCGTCCGTCACTGTCATCGACTCACAGCAAATTCAACAGCGACAGGATCAGGACATCGCAGATGTACTCTCCCATGTCCCGGGTGTTCACGTGCGTCGTTCCGGTGGTCTGGGTTCGCAGGCAACGGTATTTATCCGTGGTGCCGAATCCGACCACACGTTGCTCCGCATTGACGGCATCAAACTCCACGACGCCTCCTCCATTGGCAATACCGCAACCTTCGACTACCTGACCACTACGTCCATCGAACGCGTCGAAGTGCTGCGTGGTCCACAGTCTTCTCTTTACGGCTCCGAAGCCATGGGCGGCCTGGTCAACGTCTCCACCAAACGTGGCGATGGCCCCATCAATGGTTCCTACACCTTCGAAACCGGATCCTACCAAACCACCAGCCAGCAACTTTACATCGGTGGCGGAGATGACAGCTTCAACTACTCCCTGTCAGGCACACGTATCGACTCGGGGAATTTCTCATCAGCAACAACTGATGGTGAAGATGACCCCTATCGCAACTCAACCTTCCATGGTTTGATCGGGCTGACACCGGCTGACATGTTCGAGCTTGAACTGGTCTTCCACTTCACCAAAGCCGACACCGAAATCGACAGCACGTTCTATGACACCGATGCATACCAGACCATCTTCGAACAGTTTGCCTTCAAGGTTGAGCCCAGGTTCTACTTCCTTGATGGTCAACTTGAAAGCAAGATTGCTTTCTCACTAAATCAAGTCCGTCGTGATACCAATGATGGTGCAAGTACGTACCTGCCCAGCGACTTCACAGGCCGCAACTATGAAATCGATTGGCAAAACCAGTTGTTTATCAACGACAACAACACCCTCGTTTTCGGCATTGCCTACAACGAAGACCGTGGTCAATTTGCTTACACCTCACCCTTCGGTAACTCCGACGAAACCTATACCTCCCACAGCTACAGTCTCTACATCCAAGACCAATGGCGAATCACCAATGACTTAACTGTGAACGCAGGCTTACGTTTTATCGATCATGAACAGTATGGCAGTGAAGTGACCTACCAACTGGCGGGGGCGTATATCCTGCCTTCAACCCAAACCATCTTCCGTGCCTCAGCAGGCACCGGCTTTAAGACCCCGTCTATCTCAGAAGTCTATGACTCGGGCAGCTTCGTCAACAATCTCAACCTCGAACCGGAAAAATCCATGGGGTGGGACATCGGCATCGAACAACCCCTGCTTGATGAGAAGCTGAGCGTTGGCGCGACCTTCTTCCAGAACACCATCGACGATCTGATCTTCTATGACAGCACTGCGTTCGTCGTTGAAAACATGGGTAAAGCACGCACGCAAGGCGTCGAAACCTTCATCCAATTCAAACCTGCCAAAGACCTCGCTGCGACGTTCAACTACACTTACACCGACAGTGAAGTCCTCGACCCCAATGGCAGCTTCGGCCCGCAGGAAGGTAATCGTCTCTGGCGTCGTCCCCTGCACAGCTACAGCTTTGATCTGACCAAAGAACTCATCGAAGACAAAGCACAGGTCACGTTGTCTCTGCTCGGTGCATCAACCCGTGATGACAATGGTGGCAAAGCTGATTCGTATGTCATCGTTAATCTTGCAGGCAGTTATCAGGTCACCGACAACGTCGAAGTGTTCGGCCGCGTGATCAACCTTTTTAACCAACAGTACCAGGATCTCTACGGATACAACGCTGCCGACGCCAGCGCGTACGCCGGCGTGAAGATCAATTTTTAAGTGATATCAGCGCCTTACAAGTGAGGCGTCTGAATAGAAAGTCAACACCATGAGCGAACTGTTTGAAAAAGGCGGACCACTGATGTGGCCACTACTCGCCTGTTCGCTTCTGGCGTTGACCGTGATTCTTGAAAGGCTTGCCTTTGGGGTCCGCCGGACGGTAGCACGTCGTCCTCAAGCCGCAAGCCAGATCATTCGTCTCGTCTCTGCCCAGAAGCGTGACGAGGCTTTAGGTATCGCCGAATCTCATCCCAAGTGTCCGCTGTGCTGCGTGCTTCATGAAGGCTTGAAGCACGCAGCTTCGGGCCGGGAGACCGAAGCGATGCAATTGGCAGCATCGCGTCAACTCAAACTCGACAAACGCGGGATCAACATTCTCGACACCATTGTGACGGTCGCCCCTTTACTGGGGATTCTTGGCACGGTGATGGGAATCATTGACTCGTTTAACCTGCTAAGCGATGCGGGAATCCAAAACCCGCAGGCGGTGCTAGGTGGTATCGCCCAGGCGCTGATCACCACGGCCGCAGGTCTGACGGTCGCGGTGATCAGTCTGCTGCCGATGAATTATTTTCTGTCCAAGCTGCAGAAACAGGCGGAGTTGATTGCCGACTTTGCCACGCAGTTGGAACTTGCCCTCGCCAAACCTTCGGATGATTCGGAGGTTAATGGTGGAAGTTAAGACCGGTTTTGAAGACCGTAAAGCGCGCGTGGAATTCCTGCCACTCATTGATGTGGTGTTCTTGCTGCTGGTGTTCTTCGTCTATGCGATGTTGAGCATGGTGGTGCATCGTGGCATTGAAGTGTCGCTCCCCACCGGTGGTAGTGCACAAGTCAGTCGCAAGGATTACGTGAACATCACCATCAACGCACAGAATCAAATCAGTGTCGATGGTGTGGTCGTGACATTGGATCAAACGGTATCACAAGTTAAAAGCGCGATGTCGATGTTGGCAGGCGATGATCAGGAAACCCCGATTTTCATTGCCGGTGATCAGGCATCGGACCTTGGAATTTCATTGAAGGTGTTGGATCGACTGCGTGGTGCTGGATACAAGCGTGTGTCGTTTGAGTTGGAGCAGGAAAGACCGGAATGAAAACATTGTGGTACATCCTTGCCTTTGGGATCAGTGTGACGCTTCACGCCTCGTTGCTGTTCTTTGGTGACCCAACGCACACCGCTGAGGTGCCCCTGCAACAGGGACATGCCGCGGTGATGATTAATCTCGTTGCATCGGTCGACAGTCAGGCCATGCCACGTCCATCGCAAACCGAGCCGACACCACCGCAGCAGACGATTCCCACTGAGATGGTTGAATCGATTCTTGCCCAGGATGTTGCACTTGCCGCGCCGGTGATAAACCCTGCAGACGCGGATTTACCTGCCATGACCGAACCGGTGATACGTGAGATGCAAACACAACGGTCGACGACATCCTTACCTGAAACATCGCATGAGATGATAATCAAGCACAACGTTGCGAAGATTGATGTATCGGAAGTTCAGGTCAACAAAAATCAACCGGTATGCGAAACAATTAAAAAGCAAACGGACATTGAGAAATCGCAACAAACCGAGGCTCGATCTGTCTCGTCGTCAAATGAAGCAAACACATCTCCCCGACCTCAAGGCATTACCACCGAAGCTCGCATACCTGACTCCATCGATGATCTGGTTAGAACTTTTTATCCCTTGATCTATCGCAGACGTGGCGTTGAGGGAACGGTTCGGGTTGAAGTCAACATTGATTCAAACGGTAAAGCGAATCAGATTACCGTCCTCAAAAGCAGCGGTCACAAGTTGATGGATAAAGCTGCAATTAAAACCTGTCGCCAAATTCCATATCGACCTGCATTGAAAAACGGTCATCCAGTGGAATCAATCTTTTCTCATGACGTTGTCTTCCGTTTGCAAAGCGACTCGTAATTTATAATAATTCTAAATTGCATCACGCCTTCATTTGGGAATAATCAGATGTTGGTGTGGGTAAGTCGTGTAACACAAACAATCGTATTTCAGCAATGACAAGGCAAAACAAGGTATTTTCATGAGCGAGCAAAACGAGAACGTCGAAAAGGTTGTCATCATCGGTTCAGGGCCCGCAGGTTGGACCGCTGCGATTTACACGGCACGTGCGAACCTCGATCCGCTGGTGCTCGAAGGCGTCCCCAAGACCAGCCCGAGCATCATCCTCCCCGGCGGTCAGCTCATGCTCACCACTGAAGTCGAAAACTTCCCCGGCTATCCCGAAGGTGTTCAGGGCCCGCAGATGATGGAAGACATCAAGAAGCAGGCCCTGCGTTTTGAGACCCGCGTCAAGTCACTGGATGTCCTTAAATGTGATCTTTCCCAACGTCCTTTTACGCTGGAACTCTCGGATAAGTCCACCATCAAGGCGCATAGCGTCATCGTTGCCACCGGCGCGACCGCTAACTGGTTGGGCCTGGAAAACGAAATGCGTCTGGCTACCACCGGCGGTGGTGTGTCCGCCTGTGCAGTCTGTGATGGTGCGCTGCCCATCTTCCGTGACCAGCCCCTTGCGGTGGTCGGTGGCGGTGACAGTGCCATGGAAGAAGCCAGCTATCTCACCAAGTTTGCATCGAAGGTTTACATCATCCATCGTCGCGATGAGTTCCGCGCATCGAAGATCATGGCCGATCGCGTGCTCAACAATCCCAAGTGCGAACCGGTCTGGAACAGCACCGTCGTCGACGTGCTCGGTGAAGACAAGATCACCGGCGTGAAACTCAAGAACACGCAAACCGGCGAAGAGTCCGAATTGCCAGTCAAGGGCTTGTTCATGGCCATCGGTCACACCCCTGCCACCGGCTTCCTGAACCCGGAACAAATCGAGTTAACGGAAAAGAAATTCCTCAAACTCACCGAAGGCCAGCGCAGCCTTACTTCCGTCGAAGGCGTGTTTGCTGCAGGTGACTGTGCAGACGCAACCTACAAGCAGGCGATCACCGCAGCGGGTATGGGATGCAAAGCCGCCATCGATGCCGAACGCTGGTTGGCTGATCAGGGCATCGATTAAAAACACAAAATGAATTGAACACCTCAAGCGGTCATTTCGTATAATTGCGAAATGACCGCTTTTGTTTTGCCTTGAACCATCAGACGCAAAGGCAAGGCCTTTGAGGCGAGCCGCGTCGTGTCGACGCGGGATTGAGCGAAGCTCAAATATTGTTAATTCGATGCGGTTAATGTGAAATGAATTTCGACTTCGTCGAATCCCGCTGTGTCACACCGCGGCTCGCTTGAAGAACAAAGGATTAAAACCATGTCCAACAATGCCCACAAAACTCGTGAAAAAGTCCAGGCTGGCTACACGGCTGTTGCTCAGACTTCCAGTTGCTGCTGTGGTCCCAGTTCATTCTCCGGTGGCCCGGATCAGGATCATCTGTCTGCCCAGAAACTTGCGGAGTCCATCGGCTATGACGCCCAGCAACTCGCGTCCTTACCAGACGGCGCGAACATGGGTTTATCGTGTGGCAATCCTGCTGCGATCGCTGCACTCAAGGAAGGTCAGGTCGTGCTGGACCTTGGCAGTGGCGGTGGTTTTGATGTCTTCCTTGCCGGCCCCAAAGTCGGAGCAACCGGCCATGTCATCGGCGTGGACATGACGCCTGCGATGCTCTCCAAGGCAAGAGAAAATACGGATCACTACACCAAGACCACCGGCTTATCCAACGTGGAATTTCGTCTGGGTGAAATCGAACACCTGCCCGTCGGCGACAACACCATCGACGTGGTGATGAGCAATTGTGTGATCAACCTTTCCCCGGATAAACCGCAGGTCTGGCGCGAGATCGCTCGCGTCCTCAAGCCCGGCGGGATCGTTGCTGCATCGGACATGGCGTTGTTCAAACCCTTACCCGATGAAGCACACGACATCGCCCAATCCTATGTCGGTTGTGTTGCCGGTGCGATTCTCATGGATGCGTACAAACAGATGGTCCAGGATGCAGGCCTCGTCAGCGTGATCCTCAAGCCCAAGCCCGAATACGTCAAAGCGCTGATGGATTCGGGTAATGAACTGTATCGCAAGATCAACGATGTCTTACCTGAAGGCCAAACGCCAGCGGACTATCTGACGAGTGTCGGTGTTGCTGCCATCAAGCCCAAAGGTTGTTGTTGCAAATAAACGCCAGTTTGACGGATGTGTTGTGATGTTTATGCTGATCCACTTCCCGCTGCATTAAGGATCAAACACATGCAACGCATCAAAGATTTACTCTCCGACGGCAAACCGCTGACCTGGCTGTTCTACGGTGACAGCATCACCCACGGTGTCGTGCACACCTTCGGGCATCGCATCTACCCCGAACTTTTCACCGAACGTGTCCGCTGCGAAATGGGTCGCTCGATGGACGTGGTCATCAACACCGCGATCAGTGGCAATAACACCAAACAGCTTCTCGATACTTTCGACCATCGTGTCGCACGCTTTAGTCCTGACGTCATCTTCCTGATGATCGGCATGAATGACTGCACGACCAATCCTGCTCAGGCGATTGCGTTGGATCAATTCACCGCCAACCTCAACACACTTTGTGATAAGTTCGAAGCGTTGGGTGCGGTTCCCGTCTTGCAGACCACCTGTCCGATCCTGCCCGGTAGCGCGCCGGATCGTGAACCGCAATTCCCCGCATTCATGCAGGCGATTTGTGATGTTGCAGCCGAGCGTGAATTGCCTTTAGTGGACCACACCGCCTACTGGAAAGACAACAGCGACAAGCTGTATTTCTGGATGAGCAATCAGTTTCATCCTAATGAATACGGCCACCGCGCCTTTGCTGAATTGCTCTTTACAGAGATGGGCATCTGGGACCCGCAAAGCGCGACGTGTCGACTGATGATCCCTTGATCGTGTTGAGTTGATTTCAAGCTTGCTCCGTATTCGTGCTGTTATGTTTTAAACACGAAGGCGCAAAGAGCACGAAGGACACGAAGAAAAGACATTGTTTCTATTTTGTCTTGGCCTTCGTGACCTTCGCGGCCTTCGTGCCTTCGCGTTGTAAATCAGCTTCCAAATTCACCAAGAAAGAAAGCCAGCATTGTGGTGACACTTTGCTGGCTCTGTTTGTTTTTGTGTTGTGCAGTCAATCAAGCGGTTTGCTTGACGGGGACCTGGACGCCCAGAAAGTTGGCGAGCATTTGCGGGCCTTCCTTGGTGAGGAAGCTTTCAGGATGAAACTGCACGCCTTCGACGGGGGCATCGCCAAAGACACCGGCTTTGGCACGGACGCCCATGATTTCGCCTTCGTCGGTCCATGCGGTTTTTTCGAAACGCTCGTCATCCAACGTGTCCGGCAGGATCACCAGGCTGTGATACCGCGTACAGGTGGTCGGGTTGGAAAGCCCTGCGAACAAGCCTTTGCCATCGTGATGGATTTCGGATGTCTTGCCATGCATCACGTGCGTGTTGCGGTCGACGGTCATGCCGAATGCGTGACCGATGGATTGATGACCAAGGCAGACGCCCAGCAGCGGGACCTTGCCAGCAAACGCTTTGATGATCTGGACGCTGACACCTGCTTCGCAGGGTGTACACGGGCCAGGGGAAACAATCACATGCGTCGGGTTGAGTTCCAGTGCTTCTTCGACGGTGATCTTGTCGTTGCGGACGACTTTGAGTTCGGGAGCATCATCTTTGCCAACGAAAAGTTCGCCGATGCGCTGCACCAGGTTGTAAGTAAAACTGTCGTAATTATCGATGAGCAGGATCATGCTTTTATCTCTGTGATTAGCGGGTAAATTGACGGTCGTCCTGTTTGACGGGGACGACATCGCAGGTCTCTTGATACCACTGTAACATTCTCAGGCGGTGAGCGTTAATCTGCTGTTGCCAATCGGGATGGTCAATGAGATTATTCTGTTCAAACGGGTCGTTGTCCAGATCATAAAATCCGTCGGACTCACTCATGCGAGCGATGTACTTGTAATGCTCGGTCCGGCACATGGTGGCCTTGTGATGTTCGACACCACTGCCCTGCTGGAAATGCATGCGTGGGTAATACAGGTTGGATGTATCACGCAACTCCCCGCCGGGACCAAACTCCATGGCCTGATCTTCGCCGGGTAAACGTCCGCCTTCGCAGAAGACCGCATCACGATGCACATTGCTTAGCCCCGTTGCAACCGGTAAGAGTGATTTGCCAAAGTGCGTATGCTCCGGCGTGATCCCTGCAAGTTCCTCAACAGTGGCAGGCATGTCGATGAGTTCAACCATCGCATCACTGATGCCAGGTTTCACACCAAACTCCGCGGGTGGCTTAAACAGGAACGGCACACGGGTGAGACAGTCCTCAAAACCATTCTGCGATTTTTCGACCACGCTGTAATCGCCGGTGTAATCGCCGTGATCCGAAAACATGAACACCGCGGAGTCGTCGTACATCCCCGCGTCTTTAAGGGCCTGCATCACCAACGCAAACTGGTGGTCCACGCGGGCGCACATTGCATAGTACATCCGACGAAGTTCCGTCCAACGTGCTTCATCCCAATCACCCAGACGTTGCATCTGGTAAATGCCTTTGAGCATCGACGCATAGCCTGACCAATCCGCCGGTGCAGGAATTCTCGGGGGCAACTTCCGGGGGTCGATCATGTCGTAATATTCGGACTCCGCAGCATACGGTGGATGCGGGTACGTCAACGGCAGGAAAAGACACAGCGGTTTGCCCGAGTCCTTGTCATAGTTGCGGATCGTTTCAATCGCACCCATGACATTGGCCCAATCTGAATCGTGATAATGATCATGGCCATCAGAGTGTGGCAGCTTACCAACATAGAACGAGTAAAAGCTGTCGCTTTGCTTGTCGCCCCGCCATTGATCCTGCTTGTCAATTGTCCATAACCGTTCGACTTTCTCCGATGGTTTGTAATAAACATCGCAGACGTCCTCGTGACCATCCTGACCTGCGATCAAATCGTTCTTGCCACCCCACCACACGTGATACCCGCTGTTTTTCAGGGTCCGCAGCAGGACGGGATCATCCTTGTGCATGGAATAGTACATCGTGCGATGGCCTTGAACATGCGGATACCAGCCGGACATGAAGGAGCATCGACTTGGCGTGCAGACCGGATTCTGACAGTAGGCATGCCGAAAGGAGACAGCGTCCGTCTTGACAAAGGCATCGAGATTCGGCGTCACCGCAGCAGGGTTACCCATGTGCCCGAGCACATCACCACGCCACTGATCGGGATTAAACAAAATGATATGGGGTCGCTTAACAGACATTTGCGTATTGTAGCAATTTTAGGTGAAGGATTATGTCATCAACTTATTGAGAATGTGATACTCCGTCTCACTGAACGGATCAGGCATGCTGCGATGTGCTCCGGGGACAACGTGGGATTGAGCGATGCTCTAATGAAAAAATCTCGTCATTGCATGCACATGATGACCTTCGGTCATACCCGCCGCGACACGCGTCGGCTCGCCTGAGTTGTGAATTTTTACGCATATTTACAGTCAGGCAGCATGCAATCTGATACACAGCCTAACGCCAAAGGACTATACTATCTGTAACTGGAAGATGGAGATGTTTTGATGGCCAGACTGCTCGCACCGACCCTGCAAAAACTCATTGACTCAAACGCCACCACTGCCAAGGATCTTGGTGAGATGGCAGGCGTTTCCTCCTCGACAATCTACCGTTGGATCAATGGTGAAAGCGAGCCGGATTTTGACAGTATTCGCCTGATTCTCCATCATCTGCCTGATCCCAATGCCCAGCTTGCGATCCTCACCGCGTTCATCGCAGGCACGCCCTGGACGGTGACACAAAATGCCGGTGACCTGGATGTGAATCATGATGGACGCGTCGGCACAGAGGATGCCCTTGATGCAGCGATCCAATGCGTCTCGGTTGCAAGCGACTCGTTGCAGCAAATCCGAACCGCCTGCCGCGATGGGAAAGTCTCACAGGAAGAAGCTTCCCATGTCGCCCAACTTTTAGCGGACGTCATCAACCAATGCAGCATCACACAGCAAGTCGTCATGACCATCGCCCAGCCGGAGCGCAAGAAGGCGAAGTGAATCTCGCACAAGTGACGCGCAAGCTGTCAGCTTGCGGCTATTGAAACAGCGACAAGTCATATATTCTGTGAACAGAAATCTCGTTCAACAGCCGCACGCAGACTTGCGTGCGCGTCGAATACCAGTTGTTACCGCTTGGCTTTGAGGTCTTCGTGATCACCGGCTTGATGCGTGTACTCCAGCCACGGATCAAGCGTGCGGATGCGGAAGTCCAGCAGTTCCTGACGCATCTCTTTAACTATGTCCTTTAACTCGGGCTTGTCGATGAGATTTTCGGTTTCCATCGGATCAGCTTCAATGTCGTACAGTGCTTCACGCGGCGGGTTCTGGTAATCTTTGATATCGCGTTTGCCCAGTTGCGTGATGCCCTGCTCGCGGACATTTTTCCAGGTCAGACTGCGGAACAAGTCCGACGGTAATGGGATGGGCAACTGCCACGCGAGATTGTGCACCAGCTTGTATTGGCGGCGACGGATCACGCGGTACGGGAAGTAGTTGGTGACTTCATGGAAAACATGCGAAGTAAACGTCTGTTCCCATTCACCGTTGCCTGGCTTCTCCGAGTCATCTTCTGCAACGGGTAACACACTGCGACCAGCAAGGGGCATGGCGTCAGCCGGATATTCAATGCCGGTCCAATCCAGTAACGTGGGATAGATGTCCACCCAGTTCATCAAGGCGCCGCAGCGCGTACCGCCCTGCTTCATGTCGGGGTGATACAGGATGAACGGGCAGCGATGGCCGGTGTCGTAACTCGATGCCTTGGCGCCGGGGTAGGGCATGGCATGATCGGTGGTGACGATGACGAGTGTCTCATCAGCACGGCCGGACTTCTCAAGCACGTCGAGCACCTTGCCCACCGTCTCGTCATAACGTGAAATTGCCTGGTAGTAATTGGCCAAATCGGTGCGCGTCGCTTCGTTGTCTGGCAAAAAGTCGGGGACGACCACATCCGCCGGATCGTATTTCACCGGTGTGTGATTTTCTTGTGGACCATTGCCAAACCTGGCGCCGAGCTCACCTTCACCGCCTGCGCGATGCGGGTCGCCGCTGGCAACGTGGGCGTAAAACGGTCGGTCCTTGGCGTTGACTTTCAGGAACAGTTCGAAGTGGTCGGTGATGACTTGCCCGAGATGCAAGGGCATGTCGCATCGCTTGTACTCAAAGGGATAAACGTCGTCGGGCTTGGTGTGACACTTGCCGATGAGCGCGGTGGCATAGCCGTTGTCACCCAGAAGCTTGGGCGTGGTGAGCATGTCGGGTAACGTCTGAAATCCGTGAATGCTGTGGCAGTGACCAAACTGACCATGCGTATGGGCATGCTGGCCGGTCATGATGCAGGCACGACTCACCGCACAGGAGGGTGACGTGCAGAAAGCTTGATCGAAGACCACGCCTTTGTTTGCAAGCTTGTCGATGTTGGGGGTCTTGATGACATCATTGCCATAGCAGCCAGCGATGGGCGACCAATCGTCAGCGATGATGAACAGCACGTTACGGAAAGGTTGTTGCGACATGGAAACTAAAAATAGCAACTGATCCCGAATGTGCAAAATGACTGGGACTTGAATGCGATTTCATTGTTGCAAGTTCGAAAGCATGCAATGATCAAAGCAAACCAGCCCCGTCAGATTCACGCATGTTGGTCGTTAATCTGGCGGGTTGGATTAGTGGTGTTACTTTGTCCTAAAGCCTGACTTAAATACAGAGATGCAACCGGATCACGCGGCACGTGTCGGCTTGGTCAGTTGCTGGCCCATGGGTTCATTGAGCATTTTCAGGACACGCTGACCTTCGGCTTCCCAGTCGATGTCATCGCGTAATCCAAGCTCAATCAAATCCACAGACTCACGCCCATCAAACAACGTCTGGCCAGCCTCCTGCTTTGACCCGGGCTTGAGTTCGTCATATTGCTGTGTCATGGTGACAACCCTCTTTTCCCGAACGTATCTCACGCTTGCTGCAATCCTGTCTCCAGACAGGTGTGCGTCGAACATGCAGCCAACGCCTTGAAATGAGATGGGCACGCTTCGCTTCTCTCGTTACGAACAACGCACCGATCGCTTCAAATATTTCCCAATATCCGAACAGTAGACGAAAGTGAAACTGTTTAAGACTTCGAGAAAACCAAAATGCACGACAAGTCACAAATACCGAGCCTGGACAAAGATCCGACAAGCCCGTCCTGAACACAAAAGGCATGAATCGCCCTTGAAAGGTCATGTCATTATAGGACACATCGGTCAGAAAGTCGTGTATTCTGTAAAAATAGATTTTGATGAGGAGACTCACTGATCCACACATGGCCAGTCACCACATCAACTTCCTATCCCATCAATTCAAAGTTCCTGTTACAATACCCGACTCGATCCGCTACCTAAATGCAGGCAATGGATTGAACGATGTTTATAACCGACTGGAAAGACCCGCTGTGAAGATCCGTAACTTCTGTATCATCGCACACATCGACCATGGCAAGAGTACGCTGGCTGACCGCATGCTCCAGGCCACAGGCACCATCACCGACCGTGAAATGCGCGAGCAATTCCTCGATGGCATGGATCTGGAACGTGAACGCGGTATCACCATCAAGGCCTCCGCCGTCACCGTGGCACACAAGTTCAACGATGAAACGTACATGCTTAACTTCATCGACACCCCCGGCCATGTGGACTTTCACTACGAAGTCTCCCGCGCCCTGACCGCCTGTGAAGGTGCGGTCCTCGTCGTCGATGCAACGCAGGGTGTCGAAGCCCAGACCGTGGCCAACACCTACTTAGCGGTTGAAGCCGGTCTGGAAATCATCCCCGTCATCAACAAGATCGATCTGCCGTCCGCCCAACCTGAAGAAGTCGCGTTGGAACTGGAACAGATTCTGGGTATCCCCGCTGAGGACTGTATCTTCTGCTCCGCCAAGTCCGGGCAAGGGATTCAGGAACTGCTTGATGCCATCTGCGAAAAATTCCCCGGTCCCAAGGGTGATGAAAACAAAAAAACACAGGCCCTGATCTTCGACTGTATCTATGACGACTATCGCGGCGTGGTGCTCTACTTCCGTCTGATGAACGGCAAGCTCAAGTCCACCGACCGCATTCGCATGATGTCCACCGGCCGCACGCACACCATCGGCGAGATCGGTAAGTTCACGCCCAAGATGACGCCGATGACCAAGTACGAGTTCACCGCAGGTGAGGTGGGCTATGCCGTGGCTTCGATTAAATCACTGGACGAAGTGAACATTGGTGACACCATCACGCTTGATCTGTATCCAGCTGATAAACCGCTGCCCGGTTACCAGGAACCGCAGCAGATGGTGTTCTGTGACTTTTACCCAGCAGGTGATACACAGTTCGAAGTCCTCCGTGATGCCATCGAGCGTCTCCGTTTGAACGACGCTTCATTCACCTTCCAACCCAATCACTCCGATGCCCTTGGCTTTGGTTTCCGTTGTGGTTTCCTGGGTATGCTCCACATGGAGATCATCCAGGAACGTTTGGAACGTGAAGGCAAAGTCAACATCGTCCAGACCGCCCCGACGGTCACCTATGAAATTCTGCTCTCAGGTAAAGAGGTGATCCAGATCACCAACCCCGCAGATTTGCCGGACATGTCACAGGTGGTTGAGATTCGCGAACCGATCGTGCGCTGTGAGTTCATCATTCCCAATGAGTTTATTGGTGACCTGATGAAGCTCTGCGAAAACCGTCGTGGTGTCTACAAGCAGCAGCAGTTCCTCTCTGAGACACGTCAGATTCTGCATTATGATTTGCCGCTTGCCGAAATCATTTATGACTTCTTCGACAAGATTAAGAGCTTGTCGCGTGGCTATGCGACCATGGACTATCAACTCACCGGCTTTAACAAAGATAATCTCTGCAAGATCGACATTCTGATTAACGGTGATAAGGTCGATGCCTTGAGCTTGATCGTTCACCGCAGCAAAGCCGAGTTCCGTGGGCGTGCGTTGCTCAAACGTCTTAAGGGTGAGATTGATCGACACATGTTCGAAATCCCGCTGCAGTGCGCCATCGGTGGCAAGATCATTGCTCGCGAATCGATCTCGGCGATGCGCAAGAACGTGACCGCCAAGTGTTATGGTGGTGACGTCTCCCGTAAACGCAAGCTGCTCGAAAAGCAGAAGGAAGGCAAGAAGCGCATGAAGCGCATCGGCTCGGTGGACATCCCACAGGAAGCCTTCATGGCCATCCTCGAAACCGGCGACGAATAATCCTCGCCCATCCCATTCAGTGTGTTTATATCTGCCAGACTCTTGTTATGATCAAGGTACACAAACTGATCGTTGACAGGATGAAAAGTCATCATGGCACCAACCGAAAAATCTGACAACCAAACCGATGGCGATCAAGTCAGCGTGTTCACATTGAATGTGTTCTTACTCGACGGTCTCGTATCCGAATCCTTTCTGAGACAAAACCCAAGCGTGGAACGCACCATTGAGATTCGCTCCGATCAGACACTCGAAGACCTGCATGAAGCGATTTTTGCTGCCTTCGATCGCTTTGATGAACACATGTACGAGTTTCAGATCGGTGGCAAAGGCCCGCATGATCCTGACGCCAAACGATACGCTTTGCCGATGGCATTGGAATATGAAGCGGACATGGCAACGCTGCCCTCCAAACGCAAATCTCCCAAACCCGGTACGGTCGATGCCACAATCGGATCATTGGGGCTTAAACAAAACGATATATTCGGTTATTGGTTTGATTTTGGTGATGACTGGTGGCATCAGATTGAGGTGCTGAACATCAGTTGCCCACCGGATAAGGGCCCCTACCCGCGCATCACCGAGCGAATCGGAGCCAGCCCCCCGCAGTACTTTGACCCCGATACCGATCTGGACACCAACGACGAGGATGATGATCAGGAATGGGACGGCATCGAGCCGTTGCCCTACGGTGAAGTCCGGCCGTACAACTCGGAATTGCATCTTGAAAAACTGCTGGCCATGTACGTCGGTGTCGACAAAGAACATTTTCTGGATATCGCATCCCTGATCGACGAATGCACGGATGAACACTTGACCGACGAATACAAAATGCTCGGTTACAACCTGCTGGCTCATTTGACCATGATTCCCCAATTCCCTTGGCGTCAAGGTAAACCCCAAAGCTGGGCAGCAGGCATTCTCTATCTCATCGGACAGGCCAATTTCCTGAGTGATCCGGCTACCGAACCTTACATGAAATCAGCCGCACTGGCCAAGGCAATAGGCACCTCCACCGGCACCATGTATCACAAAGCAGCTCGAATCAAAAATGACATCGAGATTGGCCCACTTGATCCACAATGGATTCTACCCAGCCAATTCAATGACCATCCGGTCACGCAGGCGATCAAACATATGATGTCCATGAACCATCCGGATATGATCCTTCCAGATGACAACCCGACAAGACTGAATTGATGAGCCATCATATACCGGGGTGACGAATCTGATCTATTCTGCAATCGCGTTGGACTGCACCACCTGTGAATACCACTTCATGGAGTTCTTGACGATACGCTGCTGGGTTGTGTAGTCGGTATGCACCAGGCCAAAGCGTTTGGTATAACCCCAGGCCCATTCGAAGTTGTCCATGAAGGACCATGCGAAATAGCCACGCAGATCCACGCCATCTTCGATCGCGCCGTGCATCGCAGTGAGGTAGCTCTTGAAAAAGTCCAACCGCTGCAGGTCATCGCAAACCCCATCAACCACCGGAACGTCATAGGCACAACCATTCTCGGTGACATAAATCGGCGGGTGATCGTAACGCTCATCAATCCATTTCAGTAACTTGGCACTGCCCCAGGGCACGACGTTCCAATCCATGTCGGTTTTCTGCCAACTCGGATCTTCAGTGAGTGTGACATTCTGATCTTCAGAAATCCCACCGTTTCCTGCAATATTACGCTCAACAACTTGATCCGTTGGTTCGCTGGCAAGCATCGTGGTGTAATGGTTCAAACCGAAGAAGTCACTTGAGCCTTTGATCATGGCCTTGTCCGCATCGGTGAACCTGGGCAAGCGATCACCGACCATATCACGCATCACCTGCGGGTAATCACCCTTGTAAACTGGATCACAGAACCAGCCCAGGAAAAACTCCAGCGAGCGTTGCGATGCTGCTTTGTCTGCATCACTGTCCGTCAGCGGTTCGCGCCAATCGCAGTTGTTGGTGATACCAATGCTGCCTGCCTGTGATTGATACTTGTTGCGATAAAGCTGTACCGCTTTGCCATGCCCGCGCAGCAGTTGATGTGCCGCCATGTACGCTTCAGCCGTATCTAACTTGCGACATGGTGCATGTACACCGATGCCGTAACCCAATACCGCTGAACACCAGGGCTCATTGAGTGTGATCCAGTTTTTCACGCGATCACCAAAGCGATCAAAACACACGTCGGCATAGGCTGCAAACCAATCCGGGAACTCGGGATTGATCAGGCCATCAAACTCCGTCTGCAACACCAACGGTAAATCCCAGTGATACAGCGTCACCCACGGCGTGATCCCCGCATCAAGCAGGCAGTCAATCAACTCCGAGTAAAACGCCACGCCCTGCTCATTCACATCTCCAAAGCCTGCGGGAATGATACGCGGCCAGGCGAGACTGAAGCGATAGGCTTTGAGCCCAAGCTCTTTCATCAACGCGATGTCTTCTTTGAAACGATGAAAGTGATCGCATGCCATATCCGCGTTGTGCCCATGGAGCACGCGGCCGGGCGTGTAACAAACCGCATCCCAAATACTCGGAGCACGTCCCCCTTCGCGAACACCACCTTCAATCTGGTAACTGGCGGTCGCGGTCCCCCAAACAAAATTTTCTGGGAACACAAGCTTGGACATCGGCAAACTCCTCAAATACTGGGTGAGAAAAGGAATATTTTGTCCGATCCTGCCCAAACAGGCAAATAGACCGTATAGGGAACAAAAAAGCCATTGTTTATCCGTTGACATCATGGTTAAATGAAGATCCCTTATCCATATCGCCTTACTTTCGGGAGACTCAAATGACTGCACTCGCTCCACCGGTAATCAGCCATCTTCAATCCTACGAACACAGCGGCAAATTGCCGATGCCCGCCATGATGATGATGTTAATCGGCGGGACTTTGGCTGCGGTGATCTGCGGCGCGGCATACGGCGCGATCATCTGGTATCTGCCGTTTGTTTATATCTCGGTGGCGTTGACATTCGGTATCGGATTTCTGGCCGGTTACATGATGGGACACATTGGCAAAAAGTTTCACTGCCGAAACAACGCTGCGATGATCATCATGGGACTCGTTGCTGGTTTTGCAGCCTGGTACGGCGCTTGGGTTGGATGGACCGCTGCGGCATCCGAAGGCCAGATCATCACTTTCTCACCACTGGCTCAGGCTGCTGTCATGCTCGGCGTGATGCAGGAAGGCATATGGAATGTCTTCGACTGGACTCCTACGGGCGTCTGGCTTGCCGGGATCTGGGCTTTGGAATTCCTGATCATCATGGGCATGTCCTTCGTCTTTGCCAAAGCCGCGATTGAAGGCAAAATTTACTGTGAAAGCTGCCAACAGTGGCTCAAAACAGACTGCTCATCACCTGCGTTGACGCGCATGGAGCAACCCAGCGAATTGAACCATCAACTCCTATCCGGCCAATACCATTCACTGTTGTCACCCCATCCGGAGAAACATGATGCAAGCCAATACATGTCCGCCGAGTTGACCACTTGCCCGGCATGTCAGCAAGTCTGCTATCTGACTGTCAACCACATTGACGTCACGGTCGACAAAGAGGGCAAGGTACACGCCAACAACAGCAACCTTCTTCAAAATGTGATCATCCCGCCGGAGACTTTTGTCGATCTCAAAGCCAACTGGGAAATCATGTTTGAACAGCGCGAAGAGGAACAACCGATGACTGATGACACGACGCAACAGTCATAAGCCGTTGATCTCCAATTCCAATTCAACCTGATCAGTGATTGGCAATCTCTCTGGAGCGATGCCAACTCACCAACATGCCCACGAGTAAAAGCAGGAAACTCGCTGCTACCATCTGCCAGCCCGGCTCACCGCGCGTGATCCAATACATCACTGAAAACAAGGGAACCAAGCCCGGCAAAACCAACAGCCACCGGCGATGCGACCACGCCAAAACCACCGACCATGCCAACGCAACCAGACTCCAGTTCGTCGCAAGCATGTCCGTCTCGACACCTTCAATCAGAATCATCACACACATCTGACCAAGCAACAGAAGTGCCACCGTCAAGCGCATCGGCACGGTCCGCCTGTAACAACACAGCGTCAATGAACACAACACCGTCGGCATCAAAAACCAAAACACCCACGCGCTATCCGATGACTGTTCAAACCACATCCCAATCACCGGCAATGTCAGGATCGTCAAACCACCCGTCACCGACACCAGCAGACGCATAAGATAATGACGCAAGCCGATCGCAAGAATCGCTGAGATCACAAAGCTTGCCCATATCCATTGCTTGGGTGTCAAACCAAACTCACTGATCCGATTCGGCCAGACATATACTGCTGCAAGAAAATAACATCCAGCAAGCGATGTCAGTAACCACCACGGATACCGCCTTGCCAAAATCAAAACCAATATCCCCGAGATCGCAATCGCGACCACAGGCTGGGCAATCATCGACCAGACCGACGTGATCGGCACAGTCAAATCCAACAGGAAATCAATCAACACAACCGTGATCCCCGGCAACAACAAGGCCAACACATAAAACCAATCCGCCACCCGTTGTGTGACACCCGACCAGGCAACCACCACAATCACCAGTAACGGCCAGGCAATGATCAAGTCCGGCAAGCCACCCTTGAGAAAAAATGCCCACTGCATCGCCCATTGCTGACCGATACTCGCAATGACAATGACCCCCAGAAACACCATCCGGAAATTGCTGCTGCGGATCACCGGCGTGGTGAATGTCGGGAAAAACAGTTCCAATTCGTTGGTCATCGCTGCAATGCACAACACCAGTAAACCCACCACCGTCCAACACCAACCCATGTACCAAAGCTCGTGGAGTTGGCCATTGGTCCCGTCGTTGGATTGGGCGTACCCCATGATGCCCGGCAGCGTGAGATTGGCAGCCATGAGGATACCGATGATCAATAACGGCATGAGCTTGAATCGCCCGACCACGAATCGCCGGATCATCGCCAGCTTCACAGCACACAGCAACATCCCCCCCGCCCCAAGTCCAATGACCACCCATGGCAGTTGTGCAGCCACCACGTTGAGTGTCACCGCCGAGGCAACAAGAAATGCAGCGACCAATGTTGCCAGCGACACCGCATCGTCATACACCTTCCGCCACATCACCAACAGCAACACCACAAGCAATCCCAACTCATAGACATTGATCGCACCGACCGACCACAGCTTCTCGGTCAGCTTGCCATCCGCATCGAAAATCGGCACGAGAATTTTGGTTAACCCAATGAGAATGCACGCAGCACTGAATAAATAAAACAAACTCCCCGTGAGTTTCAAGCCGTGCAATGGCGTTGATCGTCCCATTCCCGGACTTGTTGCGACAACGTTCGCCGCTTCAGAACTTGTCGAGGCAACACATTCCTGCTCCGATAGCCCGTCGACATCACCCGAAACCCGCTCCGGAAAAACCTGATCAGACATTTGAAATCTCCTTCACCATTGAAATGAATTAATAAATGACAGCCGTGTCGTCCGTAAGACAACATACTGGCCAGGTGAAGAGAGTTAGAGGCCAACTTTATTGTACGATTGGTTGCTGAAAGTCCAAAGGAAAATCAGGGAACAAATGACGAATGCTGATTGATTACCACATCAGCCCGAACTTTAATCTCCATTCGCCATCAGACATCGTCATTCCCGCGCAGGCGGGAATCCATTGGCATGCAGTTGACGCTTGTACATATCACTGGACTCCCGCCTGCGCGGGAGTGACGGATCGTTGTATTTTTTAACTGCTCAGTTTCACTGACATGTGATGAAACACATCAATCAAAGGTCAATCATAATTCGCTTTAATCCCCGACTGTGACGGTTCAATGCCTTCGTGATACAGATGTGGCAAAGCGCCATAATACAGACACCGCGGAACCGCGATGCCCGGCTTGCGTTCGTCAAACAAAATGCATGTCACCGATGTGGTATGCATGAAAAACCCCGACCACATCAAAGGCAAGGGAATCTCCAACAGCGATGCGACCCACGCACTACCAAACCCGCCGTGACAGAACATGGCAATACGTTTACCGTTGGGCTCAGTCACACGATAAACACCATTTTCACGGACATACCCAAGCTTGGCTAAAAATGCGTCGGAGTCTTTGCGGATCGTGGTCTGAATCGACTCAAGCCAATCCGGGTCGATGGTCGGGACTTTGTCATACGCATGCAGGTCCGCCAGGTAGTCGTCGTTGCGAATGTCGTGGCCATGCGCATCCCATTCGCAATACCCGTGCTTACATAACGGATGTAACTCCGTCGTCCAGTCTTCGGTGGTAAACGACTTACCCATGAGATTGGCTGTGTAGCTGGCGGTCTCCTGGGCTCGACCGCGTGGCGAAGCGTAAAGTTCATCGACCTGTTCGTGCTTCATGAAGTTGGCAAGTGCCTTGGCTTCGGGAATGCCCCGAGCGGTTAAGGCATCGTCTGCATAATTGGGATCGCCATGTCGGAGAATGTAAATGCGCATGTTCTGTCTTTCACTACTTGGTTAAACAAGCTAACGAGTATACGCATCGAAGGTGCATCAGAGAAATCGGCCGTCGATCATGACGTGTGTTGGTGTCTGTGAAAAGTCGCCCGTCTTTGAGATGCTATCGGGGTAGATCACCAAATCCGCATCACTGCTGAGATTCAAATTCCCCTTGTTTTCCAGGCCCAACGCATGTGCGGGTGAGATGCGGGTGAGTTGGAGAATTTCATCAAATGACAGTTGGCGCGTGATCTGTTTGAGATTCGTTGCCTGTGTTGCTGCCGGATGAGCTTTGGCAAGTAGCGCATCGCGGTAGGACTTGTCCATCAAGCATCGAATGAGTTGTGGGTAACTGGCAATCGCACCGCCGTTGGGATAGTCGATGCTCAGCGACAGTTGATTGAGATTGTCCGCAAGCAGGATCAGTTCCAATCCCGTTGCCCACTGCATGGCATAGCCCAGGTTCTGCGGATCACGATCAAGCGGTTGAAGTCCGAAGCTGGTGCGCCCTTCCCATTGGAATCGCAAGGTCGGGCCAACCTCATCACCAAACAGTGCAACAAGTCGATCATGTAGCGCCAGGTCCGCGGTCATCCCATACGCAGGACCAAACGCCGTGAGTCCGACATCAGCGGTGATCTGCGGGTTGTCATTTAAATGTTTGAGCACACACTCGACATCACTGCGCAGGTACCAATCCTCGTCGTAGGCATAACAGTGATATTGCAGATGCGCGATGTGAGCGCGTCGACCGACCATCGCATCGAGCCATTGGCAAGTGGTCGGCGAACTGTCGGGCGTGCCGAGTTGGGGTAAATGAATATGCACCGGGTGTGCGATATTGAGTTTGTCCGAGAGATCAAGAAAAAACGTGAGGACTTGGCGCGGTGTTGCCTGCATGCCTTCGACAGCTTGATCAATGTCCAACACATCCAGCGCCGGACCATCCATGGTTTGCATCGAGCCGGGGTTGACGAGCTTGATCCCCATCGCCGTGGCATTGCGAAACAACTTGATTGCCAACTCGGTTGCAGCCTCCACATCTCCGGCATTGATCAAGGACAACAAGTCCGCGTGATGCGAGAGCAGCAGCAAAAAGCCTGTGTTTAAAGGCTCAAGTTCACGTAAGCCAAGTTTGGCAGCAGGTGCATCTCCGGGGGTGATGGCAGCGTCAATGGCGGTGGTAATGCCCAATTTGAGATATTCATCACGCAACCATGTTGGGCTGCCGATGAGTTGGTCGGAGATTACGTCGCGGATGACATGTTGCTGCAACGTTCGCAGCGCAGACATGGCTGGTGTGACCAGATGCGTGTGCATGTCGATGCCGCCGGGGAGGATGGTGTGCCCGGTGAGATCGATGGTTTGCTTGGTGTGTTGATCAGCAGGTTGAGCGATGATCTTACCATCATGGATGTAGAGATCGCGCGGCGGATCGGGTTGAGCAGGATCGATCACGGTGGCATTGGCAAGATGGATGATGGGCGTGGTCATGCTGTGATGGACATGATAACGCACAGGGTCCCTGGGGTTAAAACCCCAGGGCTTTAGTTCCAGTGAGTTGGTAAGTTGGTGATTGCGGTTGTCATCAGATCATTGATGCTCCGAGCGCGCGGTGGATCGGATAATACGTGATCGATCACATGTGGGTTATCGCGCTAAACCGCAAGCGGTTTGCTGGTGATGTTATGCGTTACAGATGTCGTTGAGTAACTTCAGTTCATCGCCGGTGAACTTGGTGTTGCTTAGCGCTTTGACATTCTGCTCGATCTGTTCGGGCTTGGAGGCACCGATCAGACAACTGGTCACGCGATTGTCACTGAGGACCCATGACAGCGCCATCTCGGCAAGGGTTTGGCCGCGACTGCGAGCGTGGTCATTGAGCTTGTGAAGCTTGCCACGCATTTCGGTGGTGATGCGGTCAGCCTTGAGGAAGCTGGTGGCATCTGCAGCGCGGGAGTCCTTGGGAATTTCGCCGCCGAGATATCGATCGGTGAGCATCCCCTGGGCTAATGGGCAGAAACAGATGACGCCCACACCGTTGGTCTTGGCGGTTTCGAACATGTCTTCGCGCGGACCTTGTTGAAGCATGTTGTAGCAGACCTGATTGATCAGCAGCGGGTTGGCTTTGATGGACTTCATTTTCTTGACACTGCGGAGCAGTTGGTTGCCACCGTAATTGCTCACACCTGCGTAGAGTGCCTTGCCGGACTTGACGGCCTGATCCAAGGCGCCCATGGTTTCATCCAATGGCGTTTTGGGGTCCCAACGGTGATGGTAGAAGATGTCCACGTAATCGAGTTTCATGCGTTTAAGTGATGCGTCGAGCGATGAGAGCAGGTACTTGCGTGATCCCCAATCGCCATAGGGTCCGGGCCACATGGTGTATCCGGCCTTGGTGGAGATGACGAGTTCTTCACGGGGCAGATGCTTGAGAATCTTACCGAACCGGCTTTCAGCACTTCCGGGAGGCGGGCCGTAGTTGTTGGCAAGATCAAAGTGGGTGATGCCACGATCAAATGCGGTAAAACAAAGTCGGCGGGCGTTGTCGGCTTTGGCGGCATCCCCGAAGTTATGCCAAAGTCCGAGACTGATGGCAGGCAGCAACAGACCGGTTTTGCCACAGCGCCGGAACCAATCTTTTTCGACACGATCATAGCGATCGCTTGCCGGTTCGTAGGTGACTTTGGGTGTTTTGCCTGTTGCCATGGATTGTCTCCCGTTGTGTTACAGATTGATGAGCGAGAAGCCATGATAAACAAAAACCGCTTCGTTTGTGAGACGAAGCGGTTTTGTTTTGGATTGGTTGGTGTTTTAACAGTGTGAGAAGCATCAGTGAGATGCTGTGTCGCAGCTATTGTTTTGAATCACAGTGTTATCAGCGAAGAATCACATCACAAGTGATGCGGCTAAATGTTCACAGTGATATTAGCGGACTTCGAGGAGTTCGACTTCGAAGAGCAGTGTTGCGCTGGGCGGAATTTCGCCACGTCCCTTGGGACCGTAAGCCAGGTCACCGGGGATGTAGAGTTCGGCTTTGCCACCTTCGTTGAGCAGTTGGAGGCCTTCGGTCCAGCCGGGGATCACGCCGTTAAGCGGGAACTCAGCGGGACGACCGCGGTCGTAAGAGCTGTCGAACTGCTGACCATCGACGAAGGTGCCCTTGTAGTGGACGACGACGGTGTCTTCGGGGCCGGGCTTTTCGCCATCGCCCTGCTTGGTGATTTTGTACTGGAGACCGGATGCGGTGGTCTGGACGCCATCCTTTTGGGCGTTGGCTTCGAGGAAGTCCTTGCCGATCTTTTCGTGAACTTTGCCTTGTTCTGCAGCCTGTTCTGCCATCTGGGCTTCGAGTGCCTGGAAGGAGGCCTGCATTTGCTCCGGGGTGAGTTTGGGCACGCGTTTGTTCAGTGAGTCGGACAGGCCTTCGACGAGTGCATCAAAATCGAGGCTCAGGCCCTGGCTGTTGAGATTTTGGCCCATGCTGATACCAATGCTGTATGCAGCCTGCTGGAGGGGGGTCATTTCCATGTAAGTGTTTTTTCTGTCGGTTAAAAGTTAGCTGTCTAATCCGTGCTTAGGCGTACAGGGTAACGGATATCGGGGGTAAACGAAAATGCACGGGAGCGCTAAACCGCAAGCGGTATAAAGAAAAACACACCGCGCGATGGGTATCACACGGTGTGTTATTGATGATATTGGATGAATTGCAGTTACTTGACTTCGAGGAGTTCGACTTCGAAGATCAGGGTTGAACCGCCGGGGATCGGGCCGGAGGTGCGGTTGCCATAACCAAGATCACTGGGAATCCAGAGGATGGCCTTGGAGCCTTCCTTGAGAAGCTGGAAGCCTTCTGTCCAACCGGGGACGACCTGGTTTAAGCCGATTTCAATGGGTTCGCCGCGGTCATAGGAACTATCGAACTTGGTGCCGTCGATGAGGGTGCCCTTGTAGTGAGCGAGGACGGTTGAGGTCGCGGTGGGTGACTTGCCTTCGCCTTCCTTGATGATCTTGTACTGGAGGCCGGATGCGGTGGTTTTGACACCTTCCTTCACAGCATTTTCAGCCAGGAACCTCTTGCCAGCTTCAATGTTGCCTTTGCTCGATTCGGCATCCTTGGCACCCATCTTCGACTGCATGGCAGCGAAGGCGGTCTGGAACTGTTCCTGAGTCACCTTGGGAGCATTGCCCTTGGCTGAGTCGATGATGCCCTTGAGCAGGGTCTGGAAATCAAGCACGTCACCGAGGCCAGCGAGTTGCTGCCCCATGCTGTAACCGATGCCGTAGGAGGCCTTTTGCGTACTGCTCATTTCCACGTCGGCCATCGCCTTTTCAGCGAGATCTATAGGATTGGCCTTGGCTTCCTTGGCAGGTTCGACGTGATCGAGCCCGGTATGTTCAGCATGATCATGACCTGCGTGATCGTCTTTAGCCTTCTGACCTTCCTCTCCGCAGGCAACAGCAGTAAAGAGGCAAAAGACCAGAGCAATGGTGGACAGTTTTTTAAACATGGGATTCCTTGGGTAAGGGATTAGTGATTAGTGATTAGGGATTGGGGATTGGGGATTGGGGATTAGGGAAAGGCATTTTTAATTGGGGACAACTGGCGAATATCCAGCCCTAATCCCTAATCACAAATCCCTAATCCCTGAACGAATTTACTTGGCATATTCCACGGTTCGCATCTCACGCAACACGGTCACGCGGATTTCGCCAGGGAAGGTCATCTCATCGCTGACACGCTTGGCAATATCGCGGGCGATGTACACGCAGTTGGCATCATCCACCACCTGCGGATCGACAATCACGCGGACTTCACGGCCTGCCTGGATCGCGTAAGCCATCTTCACACCGTTGTGACCGGTTGCGATTTCTTCAAGCTGCTGCAGACGTCGGACATATTTTTCCAACGTTTCACGACGGGCGCCAGGACGGGCACCGCTGATGGCGTCGGCTGCCATGACGATCGGCGTGTAAGGACTCGTTGCCGGGATGTCATTATGGTGACCGCCGATGGCGTTGAGCACTTCGTCACGTTCGCCGAACTTCTTGCAGAAGTCCATACCGATCTGCGGGTGACCGCCTTCGACTTCGTGGTCCATGGCTTTACCGATATCGTGCAGGTAACCGCAGCGACGTGCCAGTTCACCGTCAAGGCCAAGCTCATCAGCAATGACCTGACAGAGGAAGGCCACTTCGATGGAGTGCCGGAGAATGTTCTGGCCATAGCTGGTGCGATAATGCAGTCGGCCCATGGCTTCGGAGATTTTGGGATGCAGGCCTTGGATGTTGGCTTCGATGGCAGCATCTTTGCCGAACTTGATGATGCGCTGTCCCATTTCCTTTTCCATCTGCTCGACGATTTCCTCGATGCGCGATGGGTGAATTCGACCATCATCCAGCAGCTTGGCAAGTGCTTCAGCAGCGATCGCACGACGAACCGGATCAAAGCAGGAGACGACCACAACACCGGGGGTGTCATCGACGATAACATCCACGCCGGTTGCCTTTTCAAATGCGCGAATGTTACGGCCTTCACGACCAATGACGCGGCCCTTCATGTCGTCAGACGGGATGGGGATGGCATTGACGGTGGTGTCCGCGGTGTGTTCCGAAGCGTAACGCTGAATCGCCTGGAGGGTGATCTTCAGGGCGTTGTCCTTGGCTTCTTCCTCAGCACGCTGGGTGGATTGCTGGATAAGTTGGGCGGCCTCGTGCTGAACTTCCTGTTCGATCAAACGCAGGCTTTCGCGGCGGGCGTCTTCCTCGGACATGTTGGCCATGCGGAGCGCGATCTGCTTCTGCTCCTGTCGGGCCTTATCGAGCAGTTCCTTCTTCTCAGTCAGCACATTGTCCAGTTCCGCTTCCTTGGCAGCAACCGACTTCTCACGGCTTTTGATCTTGGCGTCCAAATCATCAAGGTATTTCTCCTTGGTGGTGAGTACGTCAAGTTTGCGATCGAGGTTATCCTCACGTTTTTGTAAGCGGCGTTCGGTTTCCTTGACTTCGTTGCGGGAACCTTCCAGTTCACGTTCAAAGTTTTCGCGGCGTTTGGCAAGCTCGTTACGGGCGTCGAGTTCGATCTGTTTCTGGGTTGTCTGGGCATCGGACTTGGCGCGAGAAAGAATTTCCTCAGCCTGTTTCTTGGCATTACCAAGTGTCTGGGCACCCATGAATTTGGAAACGAAAATCGCGGCGACCGCACCGACGACCAGCCCCCCTGCCGCAAACCCGAGTTGGGCTGCGCCGACTTCTGCAAGATACATCATCATGTTTTCAGGCCTTTCCCTGTGGACACTGCATTGAATCCTCAAGGCCAACGACAGCACCTTGAGACATATTCACAGCCCGCCAATGCACAAAATCTGGCCAGGTAAGCCCGATACCTACATGAAGAACTAGACTGAAACAGGAAGATTCAACACAGACAATCAGATCAGGCGCAAAGCGATTCCCACTGGCGCCAAACAGTGTTGGCGCAATGATTCGGGACTTTGGGCGATGATGTTTAAGGTGATATTCACAAAAAACTTACATTGTCGATGCAAAAAAGTTGGAAATCTTCTTCAATCTATCTGAGTTCACTTAAACCCAGCCTTCTGGGGATACACGATCCCTTAAGGTAATTCGGCCAAACCTCCAGACCTTTCAGGTCCGACTGTCAGATGGACTGAAGATAAGCAAATAAAAACAAGCTTCAGTCAACCGTCAGTGGATCAAAGATCAAGGCATGAACCGGCTGTAAACGCGTCCTCAAGCTGCCCAAATTTTATGCAAATCGGGTCGCGAGGCCATCATATTGCACTTATGTTAGCCAGCTTCAAGCCGGATCGTCAACACCGAATAGAAACAATTCTCAGAGTTTCCGACAAATCCACCCTGCCGGGCAGAGGTTATCGGTCTGAAAATCATCAACGCAAACCATGTATGCGGATGGAATTGAAACCAGATATGGTAAAGTAGCCTTACCCCCCTTCGGAGACAGATATGAAATGCACCCCGTTGCTCTCACTGCTTTGCCTGACCATCTGTGCCTGCAACTGCCCGGTCAGCCATGCGTCCAAGTCGTCGCCTGCCCCCATCGTGGTCTCCGGCGAACCTGCCGAAGCGCTGACACCACGCGAAACTGTGCAGCCCCCGCAGCCGGGAACTGACAAAAACGACACTGTTGATACACAGGATCACGACCATGATCATGACCACGCAGCCGAGTCGGATAAGCCCAAGGTGACGTATACCGCCGAGCAGCTTATCGAGATGGTCAAAGCCGCTCGGGTTAAACGCAATGCCGACCTGATTAAGGTGCTTACTGCATTCGATCAGAAAGTTCAGATAATCAGCATGCTCGATTCTGACAACAGGCGGGACCCATCCTACGACAAACTACGCATGCAACTTCAAGCTGACATCGAATCGCTCAAAACCGATCAGTACATCTCCACTTTGGCAGGTACTGGTGATGGCTTCAAGTTTCCATTTCGGGTTGAAACACAGAAAGAATACGTCACCAAAACCGACGCCATTATCGACGCCTACGCCAAAGCCCTCGCTGAGGCGATCCGTCATGACCCCGAAGGTCACATCGGTGCATGGGTCAAATCGGATCTGAAAAACTGCATTGATGTCGAACTGATGTGCCAACTCAACGAGTTCTATTGGCATCACGGTCATCTGGACAACCCGCCCGGCTCCTTCGACAGCATCATCCGGATTTCCTACCGCGTGCTGGAACTCGAACCGCAGACCGCCTCGATTTATGCTGACACCGCCTGGCTGCTGTGGTCGCGCTGGGTGACCTGGAAACAGGACCCGGAGAAAATGCCCATTGGTGAGAATGATGACAAAACTGCTGTCGCCCTGCTCTTGCGTGGTCGCAAAGCCTGCCCGGACAATGCAGCGTATCACTTTGATGCAGCGATGACGGTGTGGGGGTTGGCCCGACATCACAAGCCTGAGTACTGGGGTTTTATTCTCGATTCACTTCAGCTTGCCAAAAAGACCGTCAAGCCGGAGAACCAGTGGCTTAATGTCCGTATCCGAATGACGCTGGGCCATGTGTATCGCCAGCTTGAACAATACGATGATGCCCGCAAAGCCTATCAAAGCGTATTAGAAGTCGATCCGGAAAATGCCATCGCCCAACGCCTTCTCAAGGAGATGGACGAAGCTGCCAACACGAACAACGGGCAGGAGATTTGATTCAATGGCCGGGGTTCGTATCAAAGAGCGCAAAAAAGACGATACCAAGCTCAACCCACATTGGGTGTTGCTCATACTGGGGATTATCTCCTGGCCGGGCACTTTAATCCTGTCGATGGAATTGGGTGAGGGCTGGTCAGCCTATAGTGCATTCTTTACCTTATTCGTAGCCAACGTGGTTTTGCACTGGGTGACCACGCTTTGCTACTGGATCATCGCAGGCCGATACCTTTTTAACGATCAACAACCATTGCCCACTGGCATGGTATGGCCTCTGAGTTATTACACGGCGACCTCAACACTCACAGTCTTTCTCTATGTCGTCTAGCAATCGTAGCAAGAGAACCATTGCATAACATGTCACCGCACTCACGCCTGATGGGCAGGAGGCATGAAAGCTTAAAGCGACTGTTTGACCAAATGAATCCCGGCCAAGCTGACCGGACAATGTGCATATAGCCGAGTCATCTTGACTCGGTTGCCTTGGAAAACAGACTGTAATCAGTCTTCCTGCGCTGCCGTCACCAGGTTGATCAAATCCACGACACGGCGGACGTTGAATTTTTTCATGATGTTGGCACGGTGCAGCTGGATGGTCTTTTCACTGCGGTGAAGCTGTTGGGCAATTTCGCGGCTGGTCTTGCCTTCCATGACCAGGGCAAGGACTTCGTTTTCACGGGGCGTCAGTGTGTCGAGCATCTGGTGAACCTGACGAGACTGATCCTCGCGGACGCGAAGCTTGTCGTGTCGATCCACGGCCTGGGTGATGGCATCAAGCAGACTCTGCGGGCCATCGGACTTCTCAAGGAAATCGACCGCGCCGCGTTTCATGGCGGTAGTGGCAGAGCGAACCGTTCCCAACCCGCTGTAAAACAACACCGGCAAGGTTAACTGTCGCTTCTGCATCTCCTCGTGAACGGCAAAGCCATCCATGTCCGGTAATTTCATGTCCAAGACCACACACCCCAGGGTCTCGGTGGTAATGGCTTTTAAAAATGATTGGCCGTCAGCATAAATCTGGACATGCCAACCATCGGAACTGATCAGAGATTGCAGAGAATGGCGAACCGCAGGCTCATCATCAACAACAAAGATGGTGGCTTGATTCTTGAAACGATCTGACGTTGGGGATGAATGGGACACTTCAGGCATCAGGCCAGTACACCTCATTGCTTGGTTACTACTTCTTCATTCAATGACCGCTGATGGCCCTTACACAAGGATAACCACCAGTTGGCAGGCATGCTATTCGCTAGCGTACCGGCGCGGGACCTGTTATGTGACCTGAAAGGGGGAGTGAAGGGTAATTTTGACAAAAAACCTTCACCGGCAATGTAAAACACCAGTATTGATCGCCTGTACGATCAGTCGGCAACGCTGACGCACAGGGCTGTCACGCCAATGCCCCCCTCGTCGTTGAAGGAGAATAATGAGCAAATGCTGATACCCCCAGCAATGGCCCAACCGCATCAGTTGACATTTGATCAAGACAGAATTGACATTGCCCCAGTCAAATCAATCAGGACCTTGGTCTATTAACATCACATGCTTAAGCCGATGAATCAATAGGTGTAACACCCTAATTCAAATATTTGTTTGATTATGGAAAATCTTTATAGACAAATGTTTGTATTGAATCTTGCACGCGCCCAGATTACCAGTTTTAACCATTTACCCTAGTTTATCAAGCAGCACTTTCGTGAATGTATCCACCGGAGCCTGCTCATTCGTCCATAGGCTGTATTGCGCAGCAGCTTGACGTACAAACATTTCCGTACCCTGAATGGTGAGGCAACCTGCTGCACGCGCCTGGCGGAGTAGCAGGGTATTTCTGGGATTGTATACCGTATCAAATACCACGATACCCGGCCCATAACCTGCAAAGTCCGCAGCCAACGGGGACGATTCGACATTGGGGTGCATGCCCAGCGGGGTGCAGTTGATAAAGACCTGGCAACAGCTGTCACAGAGCTTATCCATCGGTGCAGCAACGACTTTACCATACGGGTTGGTGAACTCCTCGGCGAGTTTCTGGGCCTTTTCCAGGGTCCGGTTGTAGACGACCACGGTTGCGCCATAATGCGAGAAGCCTGCGACGATCGCCCGGGCTGCCCCCCCTGCACCGATGACTGCTACGCGTAAGTCCTTAACCTCCTCGCGGGGGATACCCATGTTCTGAACCACGGCATCCAACGCCCCAGCATAGTCGGAGTTCGACGCATACAAGCTGCCATCATCGCGAACCGTCAGCGTGTTGGCAGCACCGATCTTCCGAGCCAACTGCTCGACTTCGCCGCCCTGCTCGGTGACGAAGCGGATGAGATTTTCCTTATGCGGGATCGTCACCGACGCCCCCTTAAAATGCAGACTTGGTAAATCCAACCATGAATGGACCGTGGCTTTGAATGATTCATAACTCGGTTCAATCCGCATCGGCAGGTAAACACCGTCGTAATCCTGTGCCTCAAACGCGGCATTGAAAATGGCAGGACTCATTGAATGCCCCACCGGGTGACCGATCACGCCATACACTTTGGTCTGGGCATTGATCTTGTCCCAACGGTAAAACTTTTTCAGATCACTGATGGTCGGCTGACCCGGCGCAGTCCCCGGTTGACCATCAATGGCAGCAAAAGTCAGCAGTGCTCCAAACTTCTTTGCAAGCACGCGCGAAGGCAGACCGTCCTCCCCCATACACAGCGCAATCGTCGGCTTGTACTGACTTTCGAGCACTTCAAATGCCTCGATGTTGTCCCGCAATGACCGCGCTTGCCATGCCACCTTGATCACGCGACACGCTGCAGCATGGGCCATCGCTTCAACACGTTGATACAAGTCCACCGGCCTTTTATCAAAGTCGTGACTGGAAAGAATCAACCCCGTCTCAACCTCGCGAACCTGACCGGGGTGATCCACCATCAACTCCACCTTCTGGCGGATGTTAAAAGACTTCTGATGCGACGCCAGTTCAAAATCCAGATATGCAGGACGCGTCTCACCATTCAGACAGGCGTTCTCCAGGAAACTCACGCGCTGCTGATCATCACAATCACACTCGCCACCCTCCCAGGCAGCGCGACAGGTGATGATGCAAGGTAGCGGCGACTTCTCAATGAGCGTGTTCACCAACTTGGCACCATCGGGCGCCTCAGCCAGATTGTCCACACGATATTCCACCAGGTCCGCCCCCAACTCCGCCGCTTTGGCAGCAAGAGAGAGCGCCTGATCCAGATTCGAAACCATAATGGCAGCAGCGATTTTTGTCATAAGACCCATAGATTAGCGAAAAGTGAGAATTGGCACACATTTGGTACCAAAATCACCCCTTTTTACACTTCAGGCATCCATTTTTAATGACCGGAATCGGATTAATTTCAAAACCAAATTGAAAGGTACAAACATGTGAAATATTTATACGACAATATTGACTTACTTTAAACTTGACGTACAATAATATTGACGTACTTAATGGAGACAGCTATGAAAACCAATCCGGGCGGTGAAATCGACCCTCAAGACGCTGTTGGTCGAGGTGAAACCGTCAAACTGCTTTGGCAACATCTCGAACAACAAAGCATCAACATGGTCTCCGAACGCAGAATCGGTAAATCCACAACCGTCAAGTGCATGCTTGACTCGCAACCCAATCAAAGAGTACTGATTGTCCGGGATGTCGAAGGTATCTCAACGCCTCTTGAATTTGTCGAACGTGTTGCACAAGACATCGAAGCACATCTGTCCAAGACCAAAAAATATCTCACCAAGTCCCGACAGCTACTAGCACACTTAAGTGGGACTGAAGTGGCAGGCCTTCTCAAGTTCCCACCTGGCGTTGCACGAGAATGGAAATCAATTCTTGAAAAAGTCACTGAAGACCTCATCGATCAACAAGGTGAAACAAGATACATTTTCGCATGGGATGAACTGCCCATGATGATCGATAAAATCAGTCGAAAATGTGGAACGACTGATGCGGCTGATCTGCTGGACTTACTCAGGCACTTGCGACAAACACACCCAAGATTACGCATGCTCTACTGCGGCTCAATCGGTCTTCACCATGTACAAACCAAACTCAAACAGGCAGGGCATATCAATGATGCATGCAATGATATGCTGACATTTGAACTCACACCGCTGACAAACAGCGACGCCAAACACCTGGCATGCGAACTCATCGCAGGCGAAAATATCAACTGCCTGGAACCGCAAGCGATCGCAGCATGTATTGCCAAAGAAACCGACCAGATACCTTTCTATATCCATCATGTGATCCGGTCCATCAAACTTAACGGACAAACACTTACCAACCAACTTGTATCAAACACTGTCCAAAATGCTTTGGAGCAGGCACAAGATCCATGGCATCTTCAACATTACCGCGAACGACTTCCAAGCTACTACAACAATGACCGCCTGCCCATTGTCCTAAATATACTTGATAACATCGCCACACAAGAGTCACCAGTCCACTACCAATCCATTCTCAAACAAATTAAAAGCACCATGAATCCTGATGCTTCTGACTTCACCTCAAAAGTGATTCATGGCGACGAAGAAGCACTGCGCGACCTGCTGAACCTGCTGCTCAAAGATCACTACCTGGTCAAAACCAGCCAACCCTTGGGATATCAATTTAAATTCAGCATCATCAAACGCTGGTGGTGCATTCACAGGGATCTACTCCAATGAAAGAAACATTCCTTTCACGCTTCACCCCAAGTCTGCTTACACAACAAAGCCTTGAAGCCATGTTCGTACAACGCGAACCGCTGGCAAGAAGTATTGTCGAAGGCATTGTCGAAAGCGCCAACACCGGCAACAAGCATTACTACTTGGTCGTCGGGCCACGCGGTATCGGCAAAACCCATCTGGTCTCGTTGATCTATCACCGTATCGCCACCAACGAGCAACTGGCCGACAAGCTACTCATTGCATGGCTACGTGAAGAGGAGTGGGGCGTCGCCTCCTATCTGGATTTCCTGCTAGTCATCCTTCGTGCCATGGCCAACGAAACCAATGACAAGCAACTCCAAGAACAACTAGCAAACATCATTGCCACCGGCGATGCCAAACTGGCTAAAGACCAATGCGAAGAGCTTCTACTCAAAACCATAGGCAAGAAAACACTGCTGATACTCACCGAGAACCTGGATCAAATCTTTGAAGGCCTCGGCTCGGATGGACAGGAACAACTTCGCGCATTCATACAGAACAACCCCATCTTCACCATACTGGCTACCTCGCAAAGCCTCTTTGCCGATGTCACCGAACGCAACAATACGTTCTACGGCTTTTTTGATACACAGCATCTTCCCGCGTTAAGCCTCGACGAAGCGACCTCACTTGTCACCAACATTGCCAAGCAGGAAGGCGATGAAGAACTTTTCAACGCACTTCAAACCACCAAGGGCCGCGCCCGCATGCGCGTCGTTCACCATTTAGCAGGCGGAAGTCCACGCATCTATGTCGTCTTCTCACAGTTTTTAACCTGCAAAAAACTCGATGAACTGGTCGAACCACTACTCAAATCCCTAGACGAATTAACCCCCTATTACCAATCCCGCATGAACGAACTGTCGCCACAACAGCGAAAGATCGTTGAATACCTTTGCGATCAAGGCGGCGCAATTGCAGTCAAACAAATTGCCTCAGCAAACTTCATCACTCACCAAACCACCTCAAGCCAACTGGGCAAACTTGCTGAACTGGGATTCACCCGCTCCATCCAACGCGGTAGAGAATCCCTCCACGAACTGCGCGAACCCTGGCTGCGTCTAACCCTGGAAGTCAAAAAACAACGCGGCGGCCCCATCAGCCTGATCATCGAATTCTTACGGTTGTGGTATTCGATTGATGAACTGAAACAAAAACTGTCGAATTTACCCAAAGACGCAGAAACAGATCGTTTCTATATTAATCATGCGATTAACAATATCGACCTTACAGACAAATTCAGCATTGAAAAAATATGTGAAACAGACATCAAAACTTACTTGAATGAAAACAAAAAATCTGAAGCAATTAAAGCATACCAAGACTTGATTGTCACCAGAAATAATCTAGGTGACAAAGTTAACCTAGCCTATCTACTGGGAGATACGGAACGGTTTACCGAAGCACGTGATGTATTAACGGATATTATCGAAAACAATCGACTTTCAGAGCAACAAAAAACGCATTACTTATACGCGAGAGGCTATGCAAAAGGGAAAACGGGTGATACTAAAGGAGAAATTAGCGATTATTCCGACGCAATAAGCAACTGCAAATCTCCGTCAAAGATAATTTCTTCAGTTTTATACCACCGAGCAATTGCAAGAACTAACGAGGGGGCTATCGAAAGCGCAATAGAAGACTACACAAGAATTATCAACATGCAGAACATTGATAACAACCAAATTGCCCAAGCACTTGTAAACCGAGGATATCTCTTAGAGGAAGAGGGAAGAACAAATGACGCTACCAATGACTTTACAACAGCAATTAACAACAAAGAAATATCCCAAGAAGTAAGAGCAAGAGCTTATATTGCTCGTGGCCAGTCTTATCTCGAATCAAATAAACCAGAATGTTCTATTGATGACTTTTCACAAGTCATTGAATCAGACTGCATAAATTCAACTGACAAAGCAACGGCACACTACAATCGGGCTATTGCTCTATGGGACCTTGGCAACATACAGGGCGCGATAGAAGATTTCACGCAAGCAAATAACATTTCCGACTCATTACCTGACATAAAAGCACTATCCATATACAATCGCGCCGTCCTTAAGGGACATTTAGACAACTATCAAGATGCGGAGAATGATTATTCTTACGTGATTAACCTTTCCGGCGTCAGCAACAAATATATCGCAGATGCATTGATCAACCGCAGTTTTTGCCGACTGCTTCTTGGTCATCCCGAAGGCAGTCTGGATGATTACAAAACCGTGATTAAAATGACAGCAGTCTCCTTAATCCAAAAAGCACAAGCATGGAACGGAATGTGTGCTATTTATCTTGAAACGGGCTATATGGACAAAGCCCTTGATGCAGTCAACCAATCAATCGCTTGCGATCCCAATGCCGCTCTGGCTCATGCCAACAAAGGTGAACTACACTATTGCATGAGACAATATTCCCAAGCGTTAGCGTCACTGCAACATGCACAGAAAATTTCCAAGAGACCTAAATTTGGAATCGAATCTCACATCGCTGCAACATATATTGCTAGTGGAAAAAAGAAACTTGGTGCCCAGCAGCTCAACAAATCAATTCACCTACTGGCAACAAAAGATGACGATGAATACAGTTCCAATATAGCGATTATTCGAACATTACTACTCAGAACACGAGATCAAGCTGAGTGGAAAACTATGATAAAAATATTTATTGATGCCTTTGAAGTAAACTTACAAATTGCACAATTAGGCCAAGGCCTTGTCCAGTCCATTCGTACCATGAAAATCGACAGCTTAACCAATGCGGATCGGAAAGCGTGGGTGGATGTCTGGAAAGAATTGGCTGGATCGTATGACTCCATGAAAATTCCGCTGCAAATACTGGAAGCGGCGATGATCTACCTCAATGATAACGATGACCGCGCTTTGCTACGATTACCTATTGAGCAACGTCGTATTGCAGAACCACTTGTTGGTGCAGATACAGGCAGTCTGGATTGAATTGAAGCAGACCAAGCCCCAACCTGATTATGCCATTTCGACGTGATCAACATACCGGCGTTCAGATGCGTCAATCGGGATGTCGTTGGCACTCATGTCGCGCTTGGCCATCAGGCCGTCTTCGTCGAACTCCCAGAGTTCATTGCCATGCGTTCGGAACCATTGGCCGTCGGCATCATGCCACTCGTACTCAAAGCGGACGCCGATGTGGTTGTCCGTGAATGCCCAGAGTTCCTTGTACAGGCGATAGTCCAGTTCCCTGTTCCACTTGTCAGTGAGAAACTTGACGATGGCTTCACGACCGGTGAAAAACTGATCACGGTTACGCCATTGTGAGTTGGGTGAATATGCCAGACTCACCCGCTTAGGGTCACGTGAGTTCCATGCATTTTCCGCTGCCTTGACCTTGGCCAAAGCGGACTCGCGGGTGAAAGGTGGTTTGATGTCGCTGGGGTTCATGTGAAGTCTCCTTGTTGGGTGTTGGTGTAGCTTTATTGAAAACCGCTGCGTTTTTGCCCAATACAGTGAAGCAGAATCTCACGCCAAGCTCGCAAAGTCGCAAAGGCTATCAACATGTCATCACTTGGCGTCTTTGCATCTTGAGCGAAGCGGGTGTGAGATTGGTTTGGCCATACGAGCTTCAACACAGTCTTTTAACGTAGGTTCAAATATCGATCAGCAACCGGCGTGAAGTCTGTTGCTGCTGGGTCTGGTAGGTTGACCAGGCATGCCTGGCGTTCTCAGACATCTGCTCCAATGCCGCCTTGCTTTGCCTGTGCTGCTCGGTCATGTGTTCGATGAAATCGGCCAAGGGTAACGGCGATGCGTGGTCGGTCTCACAGGTGATTGACTCATCAGCCATCGGCAACGCGGCAGGTAACGATACCCCCATGCGCCCTGGTATCGGCCCGTGATATTGCATCGGCAAAAGCGGGCTCACCTGGCTGTATTGCTGTGGCTGGGACTTGTCGAAAAACAGCAGGTCCACTGCCATCCACGACGCAGCGAAAATGAATGTCACCATCAGCAAGTCAATCAATGTCAATTTCGAGAAGCGATACATAAAAGACCCCTTTGTTGTCTTGGTTTATTTTGCGACGCTTTTGTTTATACTTACCAGTCAGTATATATGTCAAGTCTTTTTGTTCGGCTTTTTATTTCATGATCTCGAATAAAAACTAGACTAAATGCGTAATATTGTTGTTAATAAGACTTTGACCTGATCCAAGGAACAGGCTAGAATTTTAGACTGACTGATCTATTTGGACGTTGTCCGGGTCATGCCGTTGTGACGAAACGCGTTTTCATCGCAACAGGTAACAACCTCGCTGACATCAAGACAACCGGACTGACACAGTCCGGCTCGCCAAGACAGGGTGAGATCGATCGTCAAAGACGTAACGCAGAACACACGGAGACCAACATGCCCCCCAGCCGTCGCGAAGAACTCATCGACTCTGCCATGAAGGTGTTTTATGCACACGGGTTTCACAACACCGGCCTGGACATGGTGCTTGCTGAGAGCAACATCAGTCGCATGACGCTTTACAACCATTTCAAGTCCAAGGACGAGTTGATCGTTGCAGCGTTACTGCGTCGTGATGAGATGTTTCGTTCGAGCCTGATGGACTACGTGTCCAAACAGCCGGCGGACCCGATCAAGCGATTGCTTGCGATTTTCGATTGGCATGAGAAATGGTTCACCGGCAAGGATTTCAACGGCTGCATGTTCATCAACGCATCTTCCGAGTTTTTCGAACCCAACGATCCGGTGCGTAAAGTTGCTGCTGAACACAAAAGCGCCATCCTGCGCTACATCACCGAACGCTGCGAGTTGGCCAACCTCAAACGCCCCAAAGAACTTGCAAGCCAATTAATGCTGCTCATCGAAGGTGCCATCGTCATCGCCCACATCCACGGCTCAACGGGTCACGAAGGCGCCAAACCCGGCGACGCAGCCAAGACCGCCAAAGCCGCTGCGAAGAAATTGATTGATGGCGCGAAGTGATTAAAAGTCGGTGACAAGCTCACGCGGTGAACATCATAGACACACGAACGATCTTTTCGCAGCTTTCGAACTTCAAACAATCAGCTTTACTTTCGTCATTCCCGCGCAGGCGGGAATCCAGTGGCATTCTGTGCGCACTTGCATGTACCACTGGACTCCCGCCTGCGCGGGAGTGACGAAGAATCATGAATCATCAATGAAAGTGTTGTGTTGATTGAGTTCTTCAATCGCCGTACGCATACTTGCGTGCGCGTCTTCTGAATATTTCAACACAGAATGCTTAAACACGATTATTTTTCACCCCACCGCCAACCTGCGGGTTCGCCTTTGAAATAACAGACAATCAGCAACAACATGCACATCCCCCATGTGATACCCAGGAAGCATAACAATGTGTGAACTTGTTGAAGATTCGTCAAAGGCAGGCAAGTCCACATTAGGAGCAAAGCCAACAGCCAAGCGATCATAAAAACCCAACCCTGCCAACTGCAAGGCATTGACCAACCATAACCATACTTCTTAGCTTTAAACCAATAGACCTTGGGCGTGTCTTTCTGATCCATTGCATGGTCCCCGGGAAAATTTGTATTGGATCACCAATCCACGACACAGGGCTCGCCGGTGACCTGGCAGCTTTTTTCGGTGTATTGGTGGAGTTCGATGAGGACGCCGTTGGGGTCGGTGACCCAGGATTGCCAGCAGCCGTCGGTGCCGACTTTCTTTTCAGCCACATCGTAGCCGCCATCGCGCAGGGCTTTGATCACAGCATCCATGTCGGTGACTTCCAGGGCGAAGTGCTTGATGTTGCCTGCCATATCGGTGGGGTTTTTGTTGGTGAAGACTTCGATGAAGGTGGTGTTACCAAATTTGATGTAACAGCCGATCATCTCACCCTTGCGGTCGAAGGTGAATGCTTTTTCCAGGCCGAGGGTTTGGCAATAGAAGTTCAAAGTCTTTTCCAGATTTCTGGTGTGTACGCAGATGTGTGCCAGTTGTTTGATCATGATGAGACCTCTTGGAAAAAAACTTGGCCGGACAGTGAAATTGTACGATGAAATGTCGAATTCGTCATTCGAGAATGGGGAAGAACCGAAAGTCTTAGCAACAAAAAAGCCGTATCGCTGCTGTGGCATGGGTGATTGGCTGACATGATCAACAAGGTACCCCGTGAACTGCTGACGCAGCTTCAGCGACACGCCTTCGCGGACGTGTCGCAGCGAGGAGTATCCAAGAATTAATCTTCACACGCCGTCACTCCCGCGCAGGCGGGAGTCCAGTGATATGTGCAAGCGTCAACAGAATGCCACTGGATTCGGGCCTTCGCGGGAATAAGGCAACCCGTGCCCCGGGAGGGACACGGCTTTGGGGGTGGGACAACCGCTTACCGCGTGCGCGGCTCTTTGTACGATGTCGTTGGTGATGAACGATGAATTACTCGGGCTTGCCCCACCAGGCCAGGGCGGCGTCCCATGTGGTGTTGAGTCCATCTTTACGGCCGACCTGGATTTCGTATTGGCCGGCTTCGAGTTGGGGGACGTGGATGAGTTCGACGTTATCGACTTTGCTGTGACTGGAAGCGACCTGGCCTTTCTCCAGACTCACGAGCTTGATGTCGAGGTCGGCAAGGTATGGCGTGTCGATCCAGATGGTCTTGCGAGTGATGCCATCGGAGAGTTGCCGGCCGTCGATGCGGCGATGCCAAACAAGTACGAGGGTGGCATCGGTGAGAGGCTTTTTAACATCCCAATACCAACTGTGCAACTGGCGGGGTGTGATTTCAAAGTAACTCCAACCGGTGTCCTTCTGAATCATGCCGGGCGCGGTGGCAGGTTGGATGAGAATGTCATAGCTGTGATCGACATTGACAACACCAGCCCCCAGATGCACATCCAACGGATGGTCAGGGTAATGCTTCCAGTGTTCGGATTTGCGGGCCCCCGCCATGAGTGCTGCCTTGATAACCTGTGGCTTGCGAGCCCATTGGGTTTGGGGATGGGACTTGGCAATCTGGACCATGTACGCTGCAGCAGCGGTGACCGCAGGTGTACAGAAGCTGGTGAGGGCGCCGGGTGCAACGAGATCGGGTTTACCGCGTCCCTTGCCTTCGACCTGTGTGCGCCCGCCTGAGGATTGCCCGTTATCACGTCCGACAGCGATGCCGTTGTAGCTGCTTGCCATGAGGGGCGGGACAGGGTTTTCCTTGCCGTTGTTCACGCCGATGATGGCAAGGGTGTCGGTGGTGTCAATGAGATAGTCGAGTCGGCGGAGGGCTTTGCTGGTGAAGGGTGAATCGTCGCCTGCGATCCAGCTATGGTTGAGGATGTCCGAGCCGTCGGCTTTGGGGGGTTGATTGGTGCCGGTGAAAAGGCAGCCTTCTTTGAGCCAAGTTCCTGCGAAGTAGCAGTTGACTTGTCGGATACCGGGCGCCAGACCTTTTGGGCCGTAGATGACTTTGGCGGTGGCATGGGCGTGGCCACCGATTTCGGAGATGCCGCTGCGGTAGGCGAATTTAACGCCATCAAACAATGGATCACGGACGTGGGGTGCGTAGGCTTTGGGTTTACCACCTTCGACATGTCCGACGACAACGCCAAAGCCGGTGGGCATGTCGATCGGGCCGAGGCGTTGCTTTAACGCATGAATACCGATGATGGTGCTTGGGGCATCGGGGTTGGGTTGGGCGTTGGTGGTGGATGTTAGCGTGAGAATCGAGAGTAACAGTGCAAACAGCGCGTCAATGCACGGGGTCTGAAGCCCCCGTGCTTTGGGTGTAACATCGTTGGTTGTGGTTAATTGCATGGGCAAGGTTTGGAGATTAAATACTTCCGGGGGCAACTTCAAGACCGTCCTGCCAATCGTTGATAGAGTTCGAGGGTGGCGGCAACCTGCTGATCAAAACGCAGGCTCTCTCGTACATGGTCGGCAGCCTGCTCGCCCATCTTGACCAAACGCTGCCGATCTGCCAGAAAACTCAAAGATTCTTCGATAAAGGTGTCATGATCCACGGGGACGCTCACGCCGGTAACACCTTCGACGATCTGCTCATGATAGCCGGCAGTCTGGGTTCGCAGGACAGGTAAGCCGCAACTCATCGCTTCACAGCAAGACAGGCTGAACCCCTCAGCAGCGGAGGGTAAGAGCAGTGCATCAATCGCGTGATAAAGCATCAATGGATCACGGTAACTGAGAATGCGCAGGTGATCGAAGAGATGGTTTTGGTAGAGTGCATCGCGAAGCTTGCCGGTGTCCGGGCCGTCACCTGCCATGAGAATCATCACCTCGGGCATTTGCTTGCGACATGCGATGGCAAGGTCGATAAGCCACATGTGATTTTTGGGGACATCAAAGCGGCCGATGTATCCGCCGATCGTGCGATCCGGTGGGAGGACGAGATTGGTTCTGGCTTCGGATCGTTTGGTCGGCGTAGCAGGCAGGAACCGCTGGGTATCCACGCCATGGGGGACCACGGTGATTTGCTCATTAGGCAGGCGTGCGACGGACATCAGCCATTCTTTTGCCAACTTGGAGGGGGCATGGGTGTGATCACCAAAATCACTGAGCCAACGCCAGGGCAGGTTCATGGGGATGTCGGTTAAATGCAGGGTAAAGAGCATGGGGATATCCCACTGCCGAGCGAGTTGGCGACCGACCATGGCAGATTTGCGATAGTGGGCGCAGATTAAATCGAAGTGTTCATTTTCCAGAAGTCTGCCGAGGTTTCGCCCGGTGCGTCGGAGCGTGAGCAGGTCCCCTGCCATGGGTGCGTCGATCCATTTGATATTGGCCTGGAGGAACGCTTCATGCCAGGCGCCCTGCTGTCCGGCGATGGCGACTTCGTGGCCGTGCTGCTGCGTTGCGCGACAGATATCCAGCAAGTAACGGCTGATCCCGCCCAGGTCCGACCCGGCTGTGAGATGCAGAATGCGAAGCGAAGATTGCGATTGGGGCATAAGCGATAACCTGAACCAAACGTATGCAGTCGGTAAGCGACCGTGGAACCGTGCAGGGCAAAGTTGGGACCTGTCTGTTGGCGGTGATGACAGGTATCGTTTGTGTTGACATGGCGTCAGTTGAAGAAAGGGTCACTGCGCCGATGCCGTGCGTCTTTATTTTGATCCGCCAGATGATTTCACCGTGAGATGACACGATGATGATGCCTCTGGCGGTCTGTGCTTTTGCTTGACCCAAACGCAAGTTCAGGAGGGTTTACTGTGCTGTGGCGCCCACCTTGACGGGGATGAGTTTAAGCTGGGCCTGAATCACCTGAGCCCCATCACCGATGGTAAAGGCGCCCTTCCAGTTGCCGTTTTCCTGGAGCGTGAGTTTGACGGGCATGGTCACACTTTTAAGCGGGATCTGTGCCAGGTCTTCGCTGGGGAAGTTGGCCAACTCCGCAGGCTTGCCGATGGTGATCGAATGGTAATCCTCACCGATGGCCGGTTCGAGTTGATCATGGGTCAGGCTCAGGGACTTGGTGGTTTCGTCGATGCGGAACTGCACGACACCTACGGGAATCTCACGCATGGGAATGTTGAGCTGACCGCCGTAGTCATCGCCTTCAGCGACAAACAAGGCCATGCGGTAGTGACCTTCAAAACGCTTGAGCTGGCTGGCAAAGAGTCCCTTCTTGGTCTCACTCCATGCCTGGGCGACGGACGCTTCGGTCTGGTCAGGCAGCAGACGGACTTTCTCGCGGAAAGCCAACGCATCACGGTCACGACCCCCAATGGCCGAGATCATGACGGCAGCAGCACCCTTGGCCAGCGCTTCGTCATTGGAAGCCACGAGTTCAAGCAGTTGACCTTCACTTTCAAACTGGTTGATCCACGCGGAGGTCGAGGGAATCTCACCCTTGGCCACCTCATCACCAAACCAACGGGCGACGGGGTTGTTGGCTTCACGGCGACGCAACACGTTAACCACCAATGGCGGAGACACGTTGGCACCCAGGTCATAAACGAACATCGCAAAACCCTGGCGGTCACCGGGGGACATATCGAGCATGACATTACCCAAAGGCGCCTTACAGCCAATCAACGCACGCACCGAAGCCACCTGCACCTGGGTCGAACCGCGAAGCACGATCTGTAACAGACATTCTGCGACGCGCATCTTGTTGGGCTGACGTTCCAGGAAAGTCACAATGCCCGGGGGTGTGGTGAGCATGTCCAAAGCGGTGTTGGTGAGAATCTGGTAACGATCCGAATCCTTATCCGGCGGCGTGACACCTTCTTCCAATGGCGGGATGGTAAAGCGCGGCAAGGACCGCCAGGCCAGATTGCGAATATCACTGTTGCCATGTTGCAGGGCACGGTAAATCCCGTCATAGGGCGTGAGAATCGGGATCGGCAGACGCATGCGTGCCTTACGCAGCGTACTTTGCTCTGAGCGGGTCGGCTGACCAAAAAGCTTGTTGACCGCCCAGTTGAACATCGGGCCAAGATCGCGGGCACCAGTGTCGGCTTCAGCGATCACCGTCAATGTTTTGATTAACAATGTCGGATTGGCCGCACCCAGAAAATGCTCATTCAACCAACCGGTCGCCAACGGTTCGGCACCGGCGTTCTCGACAATGAAGACCAATGCATCGTTCAAACGCGATTCGGGCAGCGACTGAAAGCGAATCGACTGAATAAAGGAACGCCGTAAATCAATATTATCACGTGTCGGTTCAAACAAGGGACCCAGTAAAACCGCAGGGGCGGCACCATCTTCATTGGCCAACATCGCATTGACGGTTTGAGCAGTCGAAGACGCCTGCTCGGGATTGTTCTTTAATCCCTTGAGCATGGATTTAAGAGCATCTTCCTTGGCCTTGGCGTCCCCGGCAACGTTGATCACCACCAATTTGGCCAGCTCCAGGGTGACACTTGTAGGCGGGAAAGTCTGCCGTAACTCGGCCATGATGTAATCCCGCGCCATCTTGTCTTTACTTTCCAGAATCGCCTTGAGCAGGAAAAACTGGGTGTCACCGAGATTGGCGTAACCGACCATGTTGGTCATGCTCACGACCAGTGAAGCCAACTGCAGGTCATAGGGATGACGTTTTTCGATGAGCTTGGCGAGCATGATGATCGCATCGGCATGTTCGAAACCCAATCGCTTCACACCATTGACATCTTCCTGCCCCGTGGCCTGCTTGCCGGAAATATCACGCAGTTGCGACAGGATTTCGGTCTTGATTTCCCAAGGTAAAGGTTTGGGGCCTGACAGACTCAACTCGTCGAGGGTTTGATCGACTTCAAAGATCGCCCAGATGCGCGTGGGTTTATCGATCTCAATGTCCTTGGACAACGCGCGGGCACTCTTGCCCAATTCACGATAAGCAGCTGATTCCTGACGGTACTGGTTATAAGTCGCCTGGAAGGCCAACTGGGCTTCACGGCTGCGATCCGACGGACGCTCCGGAGCTTCTGGCCGCATTTCCTGGTACTGACGGATACCGATTTTGAGTTTGTAAAGGCTGTCCCCTTCACTGTAGTCCGCCACTTCACAGTACTGGTTGTTGACGACGGTGGCGGCGGCGTACTGCACTTTGCCGTTGGGCAACAGGACAAACTTCTTGGTGATCACCGGGGGGGCGGTAGTCAGGTCCGGTCCACGTGCATCACGCTGATTGCCTGCATCGAATTGACGTTGATCAGCCTTGGCCTGTTCGAGGAGTTCTGAAGCAGCACCAAAGTCATCCAGGCGGTAACAGATAAACCGACCCCGGGATACTTTGAGATACGAATTGGAGATTTCAACAGGTTTGTCGCCCGGCTCAAGCAGAATCGGAATCTGCAGCAGAGTCTTGCCAAACGAAGCATTGGCTGAGGTGGTCCAGACCGGTCCTTCGACTTTGTCCACGAAGAGTTGATCACTGGTCAGGACCTTGTAGGTGTCGATGGCAAATTCGACGCCTGCTTCTTCTGGTGTTGCTGCTAACTGTGCAGGATCAACAGGTTGCGCCCATATGACTGAACTGATCAGAAACAGACTCAGCCCAAAGGTTACTTGTTGAATCATCCACAACGATTTGCATTTCGTTTTGAACATGCATTCCCACCTGATTGGCTTAAGGATTCACAAAACATGCGGGTCGGGGAACAATTGAGATCGTCCAAACACGACAGTCATCTCAATCGATATCCTCCCCAATAATAATAGATGGTAACCGCCACGGACGTTGCATTCCACCGCAACCGGTGTCTGAATTAGTGCAAATCGTGCTCCATACGCTCATTTGGGGGTTATCCAGACGTTACAAACGTCCGTTTTGACACCTTAAACGGCCATTGAGGCAGGTTCTGATAAAGATGGGACCATGATCAACCGATCCCATAACGTATGTGAACCTGCATCAAATCGCAGGCCAAGACACACCCAAGACGCTAGAGACAGGACGAATCATGTCCGACATCGCCATCCAAGCAGGCTCAGCCAACCAATCGTCACGTGTTGACGACTGGGGCTATCTCAAGCGATCACACTACGCGCCTTTTGCTTTTCTGATGCCAACGCTGCTCTCAGGCCTGAGTTGGCTGGCGGGTGGGCAGGCCTGGTTAACCGACATTGCCTTTTGTTTTCTCACCGCCATCTGCGTGGTCTACCTGATTCTGGAACTCTACAACTTCCCCAAACGCTTCGGCATTGCGGGTGTGATTCTCTATGCAGGCGTGATCATCTGGTTTTCCCACGACTATTTCAGTCACTGGATCGGCCATGGTGTGGACATCTCCGTTGATGCCTTTGAACCGATCGTCATCGCCAAGGCCACCTTCTGTCACAGCCTCTTTATCATGGCCATGTGCTGGGGGCTGTATCTGCCGTTTTACAAGACGGCGGTGAAAATCGTCCATATCGTGCCCGAACCCAACACCCGTGTGTTCTACGTCTGGATGCTCGGCGGGTTGTTTGTCATGGGTCTACTGCCCTACCTGCTGTTCACCCGTGAATCATTCCTGGTCTCGATCTGGCGTGACATGGTGGCCATGCGTTCAGGGGGTACCAAGTGGACCGTCGGGCGAACCGGTAACATTAACTTCAACTTCGGTGCCTACGTCTCACTGCTGGTGCAGATGGGACAGATCGGTGGCCAGTTGGCGGTGTTCTACGCCCTGCTGATCGCGCGTAATCCGTTAAGCAAAATCCTGGCCTGGGCGATCTGGGCTTTCTGGATGGCCATGGCATTTGGTAGTGGTACCCGCGGTGAAGTGCTCTTCATGGGACTGCCTGCCATCGGCTTGCTGTATCTGAAATATCAGTCCATCGCAGCCAGTTGGATGCAGCGATTCAGCGCTCGTGCTTACATCTACGCAGCCTTGTTCATGTTGATCACCCTTTTCCTCGTGCAGTTCCAGGGTTACTTTCGTAACACCGGTTTCCAAACCGAGAAGGTCGGCGATGTGAAAGTCTTCCAACTCAAGGGCAACACCATGTTCTCCGAAGGTCTGCTCGGTTACATGCTCGTCCCTGAACAGATGGACTTCTACTACAACAACCGACCCGGTGAAATGATGGTCCGTCCCATCCCCCAAACCATCTACTGGTTTGCCGTCGGCCCGATCCCGCGCGCTTTGTGGAACGGTAAACCCATCGATCCGGTGTGGAGTTGGTACAACTATCAATACACCGGCACCGATGCCACCGTCCGAGGCACGACCGTCGCCCAGGGACTCGTCGGCTACTGGTACTTCCGGTACGGACTCAGCGGTATCATCCAGGGCGGACTGCTGCTGGGCTGGCTCATGCTCGTCTCGGAAAAAGCACTCCAACGTAGTGCCGGCTCCCCCATGCACCTGATGTTCAGCCTCGCTTTGGCAACATGGCTTTTCCGCTGTTTCCGTGGTGTGAACTTCAATGACTTTTACCCGATCCTCATCGGGGGCGTGATGCTCTACTTCGTCATCAGCTTTATCAACCTGGCAACCGCACCACCCGCAACCGCCCAGCCGCAACTGCGAACCCAGTAACACCGCCCAACCGATCGTCACGCGTCAAGCAACACGCACCACCAACCTCAACGTGAACTTCGGCAAATGACCCACTCCCCGCACACAGACCGATCCCGCCTCAAGGTCGCCATGATGCAGGATGGCTCGCGACGTGCCTACGCATTGCCCATCGCATTACACAAGGCGGGCGCGCTGCAGGTCATGTACACCGACTGGTATGACCGATCCGGTTCACTGGACAATCTGCTTGCTACACTGATCTCACCTTTCATGAGTCGCGCGGTGAGTAAACTCCGAACGCGCAAGTCAGACGACCTGACAGGTGCACCGATCTGCTCCTGGCCGATCACCACACTGCGCAATCGACGTCTCAGTAAAGTCTATGACTCCGAAGCTCAGTTCTTTCTGGAAGTCGCCAAACGCGACCGCGCGCTGATCAACAAACACAACTTCCACAACGCCAACATGCTCCTGGGCTGTATCCGAAATTTACATCCGGATTTGATTGCAGACGCTCATGCCAAAGGTATCATCACCGTCGGTGATCAAATCATTGCACCGGCAGCAGAGGAAATCGAACAAGCCAAGCGACAATCCCAACGCTGGCCGGATTGGCAACCGGATGTCATTGAGAAAAATGTCCGCGCGTTCGTGGACTTTGAAGAACAGTCCTGGGCGAATCTGGACCACATCCTGAGTATGTCCGAGTACGTCAAGCAGTCACTGATTAAACACGGTGTCGATGAAAGTCGCATCACGCTGCTGCCTTACCCCATGGACATGTCAGCCTACAATCCGCCGGACCGCTCGACACGTCCCAAGGACCGTCCGATCCGCGTGGGCTTTGTCGGCGCGATCAATCTCCGTAAAGGTGCGCCGGAGTTTCTTGAAACGGCCAAGCGATTCGACAAGCGTGTCGCCGAGTTTGTCATGGTCGGTGCCAATCATCTCAACCCCGACAAACTCGCAGCCTATCAAGACCACGTCACCTTCACCGGCAAGTTACCGTTGACAAAAGTCCGCGAAAAACTCGGGGAATTCGACATTTTCTTCTTCCCAACCACATGCGAAGGCTCGGCTGGCAGTGTTCTTGAAGCCATGGCCATGGGCTTACCCATCGTCACCACACTCAATGCCGGCTCACAGGTACGCGATGGCAAAGAGGGCTTGATTGTTTCCTGTGGCGACATGGATGGTTATCATGAAGCCATCAGCAAACTCATTGCAGAACCCAACACGCGATTGGCCATGGGCAATGCCGCACGTGACCGGGCAATGACGTTTGACATGACCTGGTATCAGGACGCACTGGTCAGTACTTTGGAGGCATTCCTGCACGCATGAAATTGTTGTTCATCAACCAGTACTACTGGCCGGATATGGCTGCGACTTCACAGATGATGACCGATCTGTGCCCAAGACTGGTGCGTGCTGGACATGAAGTGCATGTGCTCTGCTCATTGGGTCAATACGACGACGGCACCGGCACCCCCGGAAGCCCCGCCCCCAAATACGAAGTCGTCGATGGCGTGCATATCCATCGCGTCAAGGCCACCGGCTTCGGTAAAAAAAGCATGTTCGGCCGCGTGATCGACTATTTGAGTTTTCACCTGATCGTCGGACTGCATACGCTGCTCAGTGGTTGGAAATATGGTGCGATCATCACACTCACCACGCCACCCCTCATCGGACTCTATGCCACGTTCGTCAAATGGATCATGGGCACCAAACATGTCTGCTGGGTGATGGACCTGCACCCGGACTGTGAATTTGAGTTAGGCGTCTTTAAACGTGATGCGATCCTGCCCCGCTTTTTCGACTTCCTCAACGGCATGCATTTCCGGCATGCTGACCGCTGCGTCGTGCTCGGTTCCTGCATGGCGGATCGTTTGCGAAACAAAAAAGTCAAAGACTGTCGCCTGATTCAAATCCCGGTATGGGGACATCAACTTGAAGAAGCAGACCCCGCCCCCCTGCGCGAAGAACTGGGTTTGACGGGTAAAACCGTGCTGATGTACTCAGGCAATGCAGGCTTGATCCACACCTTCGACGCACTCTGTGAAGCAGCCTTGCAGTTGCGCGACAACGACCAATACGTCTTCCTGTTTGTCGGCGGTGGCAAACGCATTGACCAGATCAAAGCATTCGCTCAAGAACATCAATTAACCAACATCATCGTGCGGGGCTACTTCCCACGCGAGCAGTTGGCCCAATCCCTGCGCTTGGCCGACGCCCATCTGATCACACTCCGAGATGGCATGGAAGGTGTTGCCGTGCCATGCAAACTCTATGGCATTATGGCAGCCTCCAAACCCTGCATCTTCATCGGCCCGCAAAACTGCGAAACCGCCCAGACCATCAGTCAGTACGATGCAGGCGACATCATCAAAACCAATGATGTCACCAAGCTGAAACAAACAATCCAGAGTTTAGGACAGGACACCGAACGCTGGGAACAACGCGGCAAGAACGCCTGCAACGGCTATCACGCTGAGTTCAATGCCGACCACTGTGCGCATCTGTGGTTTAACGTGATCTATGAAATCGACCCCAATCTCAGCAAGCATTGACCCGTATTTAGCCGCGTTGCCTGCGACGTGTTTTACTCTTGGATCATCGGTCTATCCCGAATATCAAGCATATTCTCAGGCTTGGCCAACGGTTCAAAAATCTGCAGCAAGCGCACTTCGCGCATCATCACCTGATCCATTTCCACCGGCAGACCATTATCCAGGGCGTAGCGATAGGTCATTTTCGCAGACCCGTTGCCATAGACTTCGCTGAATTGCCTTCCTGCCAGCGAGATCCGGGTGCTGAAGATCAGCGCGACAACACCCAGCCCGACAACGCCCAGCATGTACGCTCCAATGGCAAAACGAAGCCTGGGCAAACGAACCTGTATCTGGCTCAACGCAACCCACATCATAAGCCCGATCACCGGCAACATGGGGATCCAGAACCGCGCATCGAAATAGGGCCAACAAAGCATCATGCACGTATAGCTCAGCATATACCAGGAAACCGGGCGTAACATCGGATGTCGCAACAACACGAAAGAGCCACGAATCAAAAGTAACCATGTCAATACACCAGCAGCGTAAAACACAGGTGATAAATGCGGCAATCTGGTCCAGGGGACATTACAGAAAATCTCCCCCATCTCGATGAGTCGGAATTTAAGCGTATGCACCATGTGCATCAGTAAACCATCACGTTCGATTGCAACGATCAGATTCTGGAAATAACTGCTCGAATCCATGAATTGTGATTTAAACCACGCCGACTGAATCAGAAGATTCATCGGGTAAATCCCAAGCAATACCAACACGGCCAGACCAATGATTAACTTGCCTTGATGCTTGACCAACCTGCCAGTTAATCTGGCATGTTCGGGGTGAATCAGCAGACACATGCCCAGCACAGGCAATAATGCCACGCCCGTTGTCCGACACATCAACGCCATCCCCGTCAGAAGCACAGAGGCTGCATACCAACCCCATTTGCAGATTCCCTTTGCCCGACAGAACAGGCACATCAGGTGGACCGTCAACATGGACAGCCCCATGTATACCGTATCCGTCAGTGGGATGGTGATATGCTTGACCAGGACCCAGGAACTGAGCACAAAGATCATCACCAGCATAGACCATGATCTGCTCAGAGCCTGTAAACACCAGTGATAAAGCACCCCAAGTCCGATGGCCAAACTCAGCAGATTCAAAAGGACAAGTGAATGGGAATTGGCAATACCCAATTGCAGCATGCTCTTGATGATCCACGGATAAGCCGGCGGGAATTGATCGGCTTTGCCATCAACAAGAAAGCCCTGACCTTGATGAGCAGAGACGGCCATGGATAACAGTCGGTAAGAATCCGTGTTGATACGCAGCGGTGATAATGCCTGAATGAGATATACAACAGACAACAACACGATCCAAGCTGCGAGCAACCGTCGCAAGGATGCATTGTCTTTGCCCGGCTGTAAGCAGTTCTGATCCATCAGTGCATTCCCCGTTAGACGCGCACGACACCATGCATTTTATCGGGCATTTATTCCCAGGACATAAATGAGACCGATTATCACCTATACACGAAAAAAAACGCAGGAACAAAGCGAACTTCATTCCTGCGTCATCGTGTATTTCATCAAGCCCAGCTGTGGATCATTTTTTATCCTTGATCATCTTGCCCATGACCGCCGGGGCAAACTCCTTGAGGTCCGTCCAGAAGGTCCCTTCGCCGGCGTAGATGAGTTTGAGCTTCACATGTTCAGGTAAATTCGATGCAAAAATCCAGCGGTTATAGGCTTCAGGTGTTCCGAATGCAGCAACGGCGAGTTTGAACTTCTGAGCACGTGCTTCGGCGGAAAGCTTCTCGGATTCGGCGTTGGCCTGACCGATCACCACCGTCGCCTGGGCCTGAAGCTCGGCAACCTTGCGGTCAATCTCGGCAACCAGCTTGCCCGTCTGGGCATGTGTTTCACCAACGGTCTTATGCCCATCGGCAATGGCGGCGGCAACCATCTTCTCAGTCTCTGCACGAATCTTCTCACGCTCAAGCTGGACTTTCTGTTCGGCTTCCTTGAGAAGCGCTTCCTCCCTGGCGGTGAGTTGTTCCTGATCACGCGTGAGCTTTAATTCATCGGCAACAAAGGCATTTTGAATCGGTTCGCGGACTTCGCGTGGGATGTAGATGTGACGAACCAAACCATAAAGCAATGAAATATGTTTTTCCTCTAACACTGTTTCGAACGCCTTGGCCACTTCGTTCTGGAACTTCTGCCGATCCTCGCCGACCAGCAAATCCACCGCAGCATGTGACGAACCGTTATTACGGCAGATACTTTCAATCTGAGGTAAAACGACCTTGTCCTGCACCGCTGAAACATTACCAAACGTGCGGATGATGTCCGGCGCGGCAACGGGCATCACACCCCAGATCGCGGTGTAGTCCATGTGAATATCAAAGCCGTCATTGGAAGGGAAGTTAATCCCGGACTTCACGTTCTTGATCATCGGTTCACCAGCTTCGTCCAATCGGACATGGCCTTGTCGGTCAATATCTTTTTCAACTGCAACCGAAGCGACGCGATAACCGATTTCGATGATGTCGACCTGCTGCTCCTTGGTGTTGATCGGATAGATGCCCGGGGGCAGGACCTGATCCTGAATACCGGCCTGGGCACCGGTCAACGGATTGGATGCCAGGTTGGTCACCACGCCGACATAGCCTGTTGGAATGTGGACCCAACCCGAATGTTTGATCTGGCCCCCCACACGTTCCTTGACGGTTTGGATGACATTAAATTCGTATGCGTAGGGATTGACGCGATAACGACCGGGACCGAAGACTTTTCGGAGAATGCCTTTGAACTGGGTCTTGCCCAGATCACCGTCAACAAGGTATTGGCCTTCAGGCAGATCGTTACCGAGCATGGATCGGACAACCGCCACCTCGCCGGGTTTGATGATCTGATCAGGCACCACGGTCCGTTCCCACCAGATGGGACAATAAAAGTGACGCCCGGGTCCACGAAGATTGGCCAGAATACCGATCTCCCCTTCCTTGGCGAAGTGTCCGGGCTGAGCTGTATTACGATCACCGAAAATAAGCGGTCCCTTGTAACGCAGCAGTAACGAGTAATTCACCGGCACGTAAACACGATTGACCGTCCAGGCGAATGCCAGGAATCCAATCGTACCGATCAGTGCCAGTACCACGATGATTTTGATTGCTTTGAACATGTATCTCTCCATCCGTCGATCAGAAGTCCGACGGCTTTGTGATTGATTTATTGTGCAGGCTTGGAAACGGACTGATCCTGAAGCGATTTGAAGACATCCATCATCGGCGAATCGGCGGTGTTGACCATGATGTTGTCATAACCGGGCGCCATCGCGCGATAGAGGATGTACCGGGCAAAGGCGTTGCCATCACCACCAAAGGCGGCAACGGACTCGCGCCAACCGGCGGCTTCGGCCTCGTTCTGGAACACAATCACATCCGCATCGGCTTTACCACGCGCAACAATGGCGGCCGCTTCGTCTTTGGCGGCTTCGAGTTTGAACTGAGCAACGCCCAGTGTTTCGTTGGCCTTGGTCACTGCGACTTCCTGTTCACGTTTGGCCTGTACCGTCATGGTGACCACTTCCTGATCCGCCTGAACGAGTAACTTGCTGCGATTGACCAGTTCCTTTTCGACTGCCAGTTTCATTTCCGATTGTTGCTGTAGAATCTGTTGCTTGAACTGATTGAGTTGCTGGCGGGCGACTTCACGTTTACGCACAGGTTCGGCAATTCGCTGCGGCGGATTGATCTCGGTGATCAAAGCCTGAATGATTTCGATGCCCAATGGATCGCAGGCCTGGCGCATGGCTTTCTGGAATTCGTTCTGGAATTTGATGCGTGTTTCACCGCCAATAAAATCCCGGCCGGAGTTGTTGGAACCCAGTAGGCGACAGAAGCTTCGCGCGTTGGGCATGATGATTTTGTTGCGGATCTCCTCATCGATGCGTTCACCGTTTTTGTCATCATTACTTGCATCGTTGTAGATCACGAAGACTTCCGCAGCATGTTCGGGCTTGACGCGAAATTCGATAATCCCGTCAAGACTGACCCAAAAGCCATCCTTCGAGGGAAAGCCCATGTCTTCCAGGTCCGCCAGGTTAAAGCGTTGGCTGCGACAATCCACCAGTGAAACATGCGTCACATACGGATTGACATACACTGTCCCCGGATTGTACGTCGTCGCTTGAACACCACGCGTATCAGGTTCTATGGAAACAGGCACGTTGGGATTCCTGGGCATCGGCGCAGAGAGCAATGTCTTAACCCCCTTGTAGCCGGCAGGAACGATCACCGGATCGTGAAGCTCGATCTTTTCCAGATACGGATTGATCGGATATCGACCGGGGCGCAAGACCTCAGGGACAATCCCCTTTTCGTTCTCATTGCGAGCAATGATCTGAGCATATCCAAGATCGTCACCTTGCAGACGAATGCGCACACCCAGCTTGTTGTCAGGCACCTCAATCATGGGCACTACTTCCCAATCCCAGTGATAAGGATTGTAGAAGTAACGGCCTTCAGAGAGCACCTGCTTTTGAATGCCCTTGTGATCGGCATCGGGTGCCAGTTCCTGATGGTTTTCGATATCAAGCCCCGTCTTCTTGATCAGCACGGCGATGTGTTTGGCGGGTACTTCAATGCGACAACTGGTATAGGCAAACCAGGCAAAAAGTGCGGCAAACAGAATCAGGAAAAAAAAGGAACCCAGACCGGTGTACAGCTTCCAGGGCTTTTTGCGCCCTGGGGGTGGTGTCTTCCACTGGATTTTGGGTTCCTGAGATTCGAAGGGTTTCTCAATGGAGAAATCATCATTGTTGCTGTCGTTCATGTCGCCTCCCATTTCAAGCATTGACGGCAGTATTCACAGCGACATTGTAACAGCCAGTCAAACACAGAACTGTGAATCGGCTATGCAATTCATGCGTAAATGGGATTGTGGGTTGGGTAGATCAAAAGACCTGGGTTACAGGCATTAAATCACACGGATGAGAGGATGTTCAAGCCAGTGACGGACGTAGCGCGTGAACATGGCCGGATCGATGGGTTTGCACATGTAATCATCACAACCGGCATCCAGACATTTCTGCCGATCTCCCTGTAATGCATGAGCCGTCAGGGCGACAATCGGATACTGATAGCCTTGCAGGCGCAACTGGCGTGTCGCGGAATAGCCATCCATCACCGGCATCTGCATATCCATGATCACCAGGTCATAGGGTTGATCATTGAGATGCGACCGCATGGCCATATCCAGGGCAATCTGCCCATTGTCAGCCACATCCACTTGAATACTGATATGTTCAAGGAGTGTTCGAATCAGCTTCTGGATTTCCGGGGTGTCTTCTGCCACCAAGACGCGGATGCGTTTTCGCTTTTCAGGAAACTGCGGGACATGTTGGGCTTGGTTTGTTGACGCACCCGTGTTCTGCCGTTTCGAATCATGCATATCACATGGCAGATGTACCAACACCGTTGTGCCGATTGATGGTTGGCTGGTAATGCTGAGTTTGCCGCCCATGTATTCAATCAGTCGTTTGCATAAAGCCAACCCGGTTCCTGTCCCGCCATGGACACGTGTGATGGAATCATCACCCATCTTGAAAAGTTGGCCGGCTTGCCGGATCAGTTGGGATGACATGCCGATGCCGGTGTCTTTGATTTCAAAAATGAAGTATGCATCATCCTCTGTTTTATCGCAACGAAGTTGGACATGCCCCTCGTTGGTGAACTTGATGGCATTTTCGATCAGGTGATAGAAGACCGATTGCAGTCGCTGCCAATCCGCAATGACCTGATAATCTCGACCGGGTTCCAGGGACACGATGATTTGCAGTTGCTTGTCATTTGCCATGGGGGTGAACTGCTCGACGAGTTCATCCATCATTTCAGTCAAGGAGACCGGGGCCAAATCGAGCTTGATCTGATTGCATTCAATCTCTGTGAGTTGCAGCAGGTCATTGACGATTTTCAACAGATGCTGACCACTGCGGGTGATCGCTTCGACGGATTGTTCCCTGACGGAATCCTCATCGAGCAGTTCTGCAAACCCGAGAATGGCAGTCAGCGGCGTTCGCAACTCATGGCTCATGTTCATGAGAAATCGCGTCTTGGCATGATTGAGTTGATCGGCAGTGGCTTTGGCCTCGATGAGTTTTTTCTCGTTACTTTCCAAACGTTGGGCCATCTGGTTGAAGGTGATTGCCAACTGTCCCAGTTCATTGTCGGGAAAATCCTCGCTGAGCCGGCAGGCCAGATTGCCATCGCGTAACTGCCCGGTCGCATGTTTAAGTGACTTGATCGGATCAACAATACGCCTGGGGATGATCAACAGCGCAAACAAAGACAGAACCATGATGCAAGCCATGATCATGCTGATGACTTTTTGAACATTGTCCGCCTGGGTCAGCAGGTTCTGCTGGTTGATTCTTGATATGGCAAACTCGTGATCAAAAACGGAGAAGCTGTTGATGATAATGCTGCGGATGGTGTTTTTACTGGGTGTGATCGCCATGTTGGCCTGATGCGGCGTTGTGATCCGACCCTCACGGATATCGGTGACAATTTCAAGCATTTCAAACTGATAGACGCTGACACTGGCTAACCATTTTTCAGCAATGAATACCTGCTGTGGATCATCACTGCTCTGACGGTACTCAGCGATACTGTGGGTCAAGGCATCCACCGTCGTTGACCAACGTACAAAATAGTCTTCAAACCGTTGGCGATCAGCCACATTGAGAAACATATCTTTTTCATACCGTCGGCATTGCAGTGTCTGTACGGAGATATGTGCCGTTGGACGGGTGAGTTTTTCGTGTTGAACAATTTGATGGTTGATAGCTTGTTGAATATGTGTCAGTGAGATGTAGCAGACAATCCCAAGTGTCAGACACATGACAAGCACCACAAACATGGCCAGGCGCACCTGCCATGTCAAGCTGGTATTGGATAGTTTTCTTAAGACTTTCAATGCCTAATCATCCAATCCGTACGGAACCCACTGTGTTCTCATCGACCTGATCGGGGCTGTGCATAAGCGAATGAATTGTCCTGAAGGGTGAAAAACTCGCGTAAAAATCCCTGTATTTGTCAATGCAGACCAATAACCATGACAAAGACCGCATAACAAGCCTTTACATTCTCAAAACAGTGTCTAAATTAACCGCATGGGGATTGCTTTCTCACCCGCCAATAGAAGCAATCATCAGACACCCTTTCTTTTTTCCAATTGGCACGCATGACAATCAAGGAGACGTTTTAATGACCCAATCCAACACGGGTAGTTCCGCAATCGCTCCACCCGCCGACTTTGCAGCCAATGCGTACGTGGGCAGCCTGGCTCAATATCAGCAGATGTACGATCAATCCATCGCTGACCCGGATAAGTTCTGGGGGGAAGTGGCTTCGCAATTCCATTGGGATAAAAAGTGGTCCCGCGTTCGCGACTTTGACTGGACGGACAAGATCACCACGCAATGGTTCACCGAAGGACAGACCAACATCTGTTACAACTGCCTGGACCGACATCTCGAATCGCGTGGCGATCAGGTTGCTGTTCTCTGGGAAGGCAACGAACCGGGCGATGATGCCAAGATCACCTACAAACAGTTGCACGAGGAAGTGTGTAAGTTCGCCAACGTGCTCAAGACGCTGGGCGTGACCAAGGGCGATCGCGTGTGTCTGTACATGCAGATGATCCCGCAGGCCGCCGTGGCGATGCTCGCCTGTGCACGCATCGGTGCGATTCACTCGGTGGTGTTTGGTGCGTTCAGCGCGGACTCACTGCGTGATCGTGTCAACGACTCACTGTGCAAAGTGATCATCACCCAGGACACCGCTTTGCGCGGCGCCAAGAACGACATCCCGATGAAAGCCAATGCCGACAGCGCAGCAGGACAATGCCCAAGCATCGAGCACATCATCACCGTCAAGCGCACCGGCAATGAAGTCAACATGACCACCGGCCGCGACGTCTGGTATCACGAAGCGATGGAATCCGCTTCCGCCGACTGCCCCGTCGAATGGCTTGATGCTGAAGACCCGCTGTTCATCCTCTACACCTCCGGTTCCACCGGTAAGCCCAAGGGTGTCCTGCACACCACCGGCGGGTACATGGTCTGGACAGCAACCACCTTCAAATACACCTTCGACTATCACGACGGAGACATCTGGTGGTGCACTGCCGACGTCGGCTGGATCACTGGCCACAGCTACATCGTCTACGGCCCGATGCTCAATGGCGCGACGCAGGTGATGTTCGAAGGCGTGCCGACTTATCCTGATGCCGGTCGCTTCTGGGCGGTCTGTGAAAAGTACAAGGTCAATCAGTTCTACACCGCCCCCACCGCCATCCGCGCGTTGATCAAAGCCGGTGATGAATTTGTCACCAAGCACGATCTGTCCAGTCTCAAAACGCTGGGCACCGTCGGTGAACCGATCAACCCCGACGTGTGGATGTGGTATTACAACGTGGTCGGTGGCGGGCGCTGCCCCATCGTCGACACATGGTGGCAAACCGAGACCGGCGGACACATGATCACCGCTCTGCCGGGCGCGATTACACTCAAACCCGGTTCTGCATCGCGTCCATTTTTTGGTGTCGAGCCGGTCGTCGTGGATGACAAAGGCAACGAAGTGCCTGACGGTGAATCGGGCAAGCTCTGCATCAAAAAACCCTGGCCGGGCATCATGCGCACCACATGGGGTGATCACAGCCGCTTCGTCAACACGTACTTCTCCACCTACCCGGGCATGTACTTCACCGGTGATGGTGCACGCAAAGATGAAGACGGTGATTACTGGTTACTCGGTCGTGTCGATGATGTGATCAACATCTCCGGTCATCGCCTGGGGACTGCGGAAGTCGAATCAGCGTTGGTTGCACACCCTGCCGTCGCCGAAGCTGCTGTCGTGGGTTGCCCGCATGAGATCAAAGGCCAGGGCATTCATGCCTACGTCACCCTCAAGTCCGGCGTGGAAGGCAATGACGAACTCAAAGACGAACTGATCAAAACCGTCCGCGACATTATCGGCCCGATTGCCACCCCCGATGTCATCCAATGGGCACCGTCACTGCCCAAGACACGCTCGGGTAAAATCATGCGTCGCATCCTGCGCAAGATTGCAGAAGGTGAAAGCGACAAGGTTGGCGACATCTCCACGCTGGCTGACCCGTCCGTCGTTGCAGACCTCATCGACAACAAGCCCGAATAACCAACCCACTGACAATCCAACAAACCGATCAGCCACGCTTGCGATATGCAGGCGTGGTTGTTTTTTCATTGGTCTGCGATTATCGGCTGTCATTTTGAAACCTTGAGCAGTTAAAACAATTCATCTCCATCTCCCGTCACTCCCGCGCCCCCGGAAGACGGGAGTTCAGTGAAATTTGTCATTTTCAACTGCATGCCACTGGATTCCCGCCTTCGCGGGAATGACGAAAAACATCATGCTATGGAGACAATTTTTTTGAACGGCTCTAAACAGCAAAAAACAGTTCAAGAGACGAGACGGTCTGTTAAACGCAAGTAGATTTCCTGACTCGAATAAATCGTTTTTAATAATCCCTTTTGCTAATAAACCGACACACAGAATCAACCGATAACGAGACTAACTGTCCACAAGGTGGGTCCAAAAAGTAGTAACAGGAGCTCCCGCCGGAGTGTTGTGTCAATATGCTTGCAAAGGTTGATTTAACCGTGTTAGAAGCATCATCACTGGATATGATTTGGGTTCTGCTGTGCAGTGCATTGGTCATGCTCATGCAGGCGGGTTTCTGCTGCCTGGAGTCTGGCCTCTGTCGTACCAAGAACAACATCAACGTTGCGCTGAAAAACCTGATGGACTACTGCATCACCGGCATGGTCTTCTGGGCGGTCGGCTTCTGGTTGATGTTCGGCAGTTCGGAACATGGCCTAGTCGGCCTGATTCGTGCACCGATTGGTGAAGACGCCAGCCCTGCCCTGCTGACGTTCTTCCTGTTTCAGGTCACCTTCGCAGGCACCTCTGCAACGATCATCTCCGGCGCGGTTGCTGAACGTGTTCGCTTCTCGGCCTATGCCTTTACCACGCTCGTCATCGGCGCGCTGGTGTATCCGATCATCGGACACTGGTGCTGGGGCGGCGCTTTCACAGGCACCAATGTCGGCTGGCTACAAAAAATGGGCTTCGTCGATTTTGCAGGTTCCACCGTCGTGCACTCCGTCGGCGGTTGGGTGTCACTGGCAGCTTTGATCATCATCGGTCCGCGCAAGGGACGATTCGGTGCTGGCGCCAAACCCATACAGGCCTCCAACGTCCCCATGGCGGTGCTCGGCGTCATGATTCTCTGGTTCGGTTGGTTTGGCTTTAATGGTGGGAGCACCATGGGTGTTTCCAATCAGATCCCGCGCATCATGGTCAACACCTCGCTGGCTGCCGCTGCCGGTAGCTGTGCGATGCTTGCGATTGCGTTTATCTCACGCGCCCAACCCACGGTCGACCGCCTGATCAATGGCGTGGTCGCCGGTTTGGTTGCCATCACCGCCGGTTGTCACGTCGTTTCGCCGATCTCCGCGGTGATCATTGGCGCAGTGGGTGGCATGGTCTGCTCGTTTGTCACACAACTACTCATTCGCTGCCGCATTGACGATGTCATTGGTGCCGTCCCCGCTCATGCCGGTGCCGGTGTCTGGGGTACGCTGGCGGTCGCCTTGTTCGGCAACCCCGAACTCATCGGGACGGGTCTGTCCTGGACGCAGCAACTGCTGGTGCAAGTCACCGGTGTGACCTCTGCTTTCGTCTGGTCTTTCGGTGTCGGCATGGTGGTGCTTTACACCGTCGACCGCATCACGCCCCTGCGTGTCAAGGCGGAAGACGAAATCAAGGGCCTGAATGTCGCTGAACACGGCGCGAGCTCTGAACTCTTTGACCTCATGTCGCAGATGAATCACCATCGCGTCACCGGCAATCTCAACCAGTCCGTCGACATCGATCCCAACTCCGAAATCGGTCGCATCGGCATGCAGTACAACGCCGTGATCCAACGCATCAATCAGGATCAACGCGTCATGCAAACCGCATCACGCGAGATTGCAAAGATGAATCAGGAACTGGTTGCAGCAAGAAGCAAAGACCAGAAACAATCCCAAATCAAAACCCAGTTCCTGGCGCATCTTGAAAAAGAAATCCGCAAGCCCATGGAAGTCATTCAGCAGCACAATGACCAGATGCGTGAGAATCACTCGTCTGACTCCACGTGCATGCAGTACATCGACCAGATCGAAGAAGACAGCAAACACCTGCTGCACCTGCTTGATGACATCATGCATCTGACCGCGTTAAACTCCGATGACTTTAAGCTTCATGAAACCAAGGTTCCCATCCGCGATCTCCTTGAAGAGGTGTCCAAAAAGTATGCTTCACAAGCCGCTGCCAAGCATATTGAAATGCAAACGCAGATTGGTCCCAATGTCCCCATGATGATCTTTGCAGATGAAGACCGCCTGCGTCAGATTCTCGATCACCTGGTCCACAATGCTGTTCGCTACACCAAACAGGGCTACGTGCACATCATGGCCAAGGCGATCCCGCAGGGTGAATACAACATGATTCTCCGGCTGACGGTTGAAGACTCCGGCATCGGTATCAAGCCTGAACTGCAGGAACAGATTTTCAATCCGTTCTGCAAACTCTCCGTGGACCATGAAGCCGAGTTACTTTCCGAACCGGCGGGCACGGGCATGGGACTGACCATTTGTCGTCGACTTGCCTGGGCCATGAAGGGTAACCTCACGGTTGGTTCGGTCCCGGATCAGGGTTCGGTGTTCTGCCTGACCATCGCCACCCGTGCCGACCGACCCGTCGTGCCACTTCCTGAATGGAACAAGGACGACTCGGGTGAATACGAGCTGTCGAGTATTGATCTGTCAGGTAAGCGAATTCTCTATGTTGAAGATCAATATGAGATGCAAAAGCTCATGCAGAAAATCATGCACAAGGTCGGCGCAAAAGTCGACCTGGCGGACAACGGCAAAGTCGGGATGGAAATCGCCTTGGCAGCATGGAAGACCGGCCGCCCGTATGATATGCTCATCGTTGACCGTTGCATGCCCGTGATGGATGGCATCACCGCAGTCACCAAGTTGCGCGAGCAAGGCTTTGCCCAACCGATCCTGCTGCTCTCTGCCAATGCCTCCAATGACCGGGAAAAATGTCTTGCCGCGGGTTGCAGTGCGCTGCTGACCAAGCCTGTCGACCGTGACATGCTTTTGCGAATGACGCACAAGTTTTTATCAAAGCAATCTGCTGCTCAGCCAGTGTAAACCTGCAGAGAAAGTTCGCACATGAGCGATGAACTGGTCCTGATTCCCGCACGATTCCTTCGCGATGACATTGCTTATCGCAGTGTGAGTCTCACCGGCCAGTCCGTGGTGATCTTCTGTGGCTTCCAGACTGCCGATCACATGGAAAAACCGCAGGACGGTTACGTCGAACTCATTCAATGGCAACTGCTCTACGTCCTTGAAGGCCAGGCCGTCTACCAACTGCATCCCAACGGCCAACGCATCACCATTCAGGCAGGTGATGTTCTGCAAATCCCTGCTGGGACACGCTACCGCCTCATGCCCGACGAGAACTCCGGCTGGGCTTGTGTCCGACTGGGACTCGATGCGGACTTTGCCAACCAACTGGTCAAGATGCGCATCATCAATCATGACCGTTTTGTCATGCATGTGGGCGTGCAACTGCCACTGGTTGAAACCTTCGATCAAATCACGCATGCACTGCGCAACAGTCCCGATGACGCGCTGCCATGGGCTGCGTTATCCGCCCAGCAGTTGATCATGGAACTGACACATCAACCGGCGCGGGAAGATGATTTACTGCCGATCTGTCGCAATTACCTGATGGATCATCTGGATCAACCCATCAAGATCGAAGAACTGGCGAAACTCAGTAACATCCCCTCAAGCCAGCTGCGCATCACCTTCTCCAAACGCACCGGCATGGAACTCGTCGAGTACCAGCAGCGGTTGCGCATCGACCGCGCGATCAGCATGCTCGGTGACTACAGCATCAGTCTCGAAGACATCGCCCACAAACTCGGTTACGACAACACCGGCGACCTGGGCGTCCAATTCAAACGCATCACCGGCCAAAGCCCCCTGCAATACCGCCAACGGTTGTTTTGATTTCGGATTGCACTTCGAGCCGCCTGCGGCGTCAGATTTCGGATTTCGGATTTCGGATTTCGGATTTCGGATTTCGGATTTCGGATTTCGTCCGAATCATAAAACCGCTTGCGGTTTAGCGCGACTTACGCTTTGACAACCATTCACACAATTGACTTCCAAACTGCTTGGATTTCGTCATTCCCGCGCAGGCGGGAATCCAGTGGCATTCTGTTGACGCTTGCAGATGTCACTGGACTCCCGCCTGCGCGGGAGTGACGGAGGCCAGACACGACATCGCATGATTTGATTGTGTTGTAATTTTGCGTGACTTGCGCTTTTGAACTTCCATTTCACGAACAAAAAAAACGCGCTCAACCGCAAGCGGTTCAACGCGTATTTAATATTTGAATCTTGACGACCAACGATTACACCGCAGCGTCGACATCCACATCGCAGTTGAGTTCATCACAGAGTTTTTCCAACTCCTCACGTACCTGCTTCACAGCCACATCACGGGGAATCGTGATGAGCATGTTCATGGTAAACAGCGGGGTCCCCGAATAGGAACCGGCGGAAAGCGTGGTCTGCAACTCTTCGATGTTCACCTTGTTCTGATGCAGCAGATGCGTCACGCGATGCACAATACCCGGCTGGTCCATGGCAAAGACCTTCACGCGGTAAGGCTGCCCCTGCATGCGGGCTTCGATCTTGCGGTCTCCTGCAACACGGACTTCCAGGCCGACTTCATTGCCCGCATCGACCGCGTCGTTGGCAATCTTGCGGATCACATCTTCATCGTCAGCTTCCACGAGAATCAGAATTGCAAATTGGCCCCGCAGGTTGATCATGCGCGAGTCGGCGATGTTGGCACCCGCATCATGCAAATAGCCGGTGAATGCATCGACCAGACCCGGGCGGTCGGAACCTACTGCGGTGATGACGAGTTGTGACATGTGCGAGCCCTTCTTGATTTCGAATTTCGGAATAAAAAACCGCTTGCGGTTTAGCGCGACAAGCGGTTTTAAATGTTATGCCAGATTATAACCTAATCGCTCACATCGAACGATCAATCGCTGCAGCAACGCGGGTGCAACTCTTGATGATGTCGTTAAGTGCCTCTGGTGTGATCGACTGGGCGCCGTCGGTCCAGGCATGTTCGGGGTCCGGGTGCATCTCAATGGCCAACGCGTCACAACCGGCAGCCACCGAAGCGCGAGCCATGTCCGCAACCAGACGTGCGTGTCCCGTGCCATGTGACGGATCACTGACGATCGGCAGATGTGATCGCTGATGCAATTCTGGAATCGCAGACAAGCTGAGCGTGTTACGCGTGTGATCTTCGAATGTACGGATACCGCGTTCGCAGAGAATCACATTGGGATTGCCGGCTGAGAGAATGTACTCAGCAGCCTGAAGCAGTTCGTCGATGGTCATTGCCATACCACGCTTAAGCAACACCGGCTTGGGCTGTTTGCCAACGGCTTCGAGGAGTTTGTAGTTGGCAGCGTTGCGCGTCCCGATCTGCAGGCAGTCGGCATATTCGCTGACCACATCCACGTCATCGACGGAGAGCACTTCGGTGACGATGGCCAAACCCGTTTCATCGCGAGCAGCAGCAAGCATCTTCAAGCCGTCAACGCCATAACCCTGGAAACTGTAGGGATTGGTACGCGGCTTGAACGCACCACCACGCAGGGCATGTCCGCCAGCAGCACGCACGGCCTTGGCGCTGGTGATGATTTGTTCTTCACTTTCAACCGAGCAGGGCCCCGCGATCACGGGTACGTGCTGACCGCCAATGACACATTCGTCACTGATACGGATCACCGAACGCTCGGACTTGGTTTCGACAGCTGAGAGTTTATACGGCGCAAGAATCGGTACGACGCGGTCCACGCCGGGCAGGTTCTCCAGAACCGTGCTGTCTTTCTTGCGGTCATCGCCAATGACGGCGACGACGGTCAGTTCGCTACCTTGAATTGGATGGTCTGTGAGTCCCATTTCTCGGATCAACTCCTTCACGTGGTTGATCTGATCCTCGGTCGCGCTGGCTTTCATGACTACGATCATGACTTGTCTCCTAAGTCGGTGTTTTCAAACGGTGGCGGGTGAATGCCGTATAAAACAAAAAAACCCCGACGGTGTCCGCGTCGGGGTCAGATTCTTGGTTCAATGCTTTATTGATTTAGAACGAGCCCCTCGCGGTATGTCCGCTGGTAAACCAGAAATAACCAAAAAAGCCGTAGGTGCTGTTCTTCATAGCGGGGATAAGTATTACGAGATACTGTGAACTTGTCAAGTGTGATGTTTTGATTATAAACCCCAAACGTCCGATGACGAAGTATTTTTGAATTTTGTTGTGGTTCTGTTTTTGATATTCAGCTGCATGGCTTGCGACTCGCGTTATCAGAACACGGCGGGAAAGCGCATCGCAAGCGACGCGGCTAAATACTACAATACGCAGATGTCTGAACCCAATCGCATCATTGTCGGAATCAGCGGTGCCAGTGGCGCGCTTTATTCTCAACGGCTGGTTCGCTGTCTGCTGGCAGCGGGAACGCAGGTCCATCTTGTGGTCTCACCTTTGGGCCAACGTCTGCTTCATGATGAGTTGGGTTACGAGTCACTGGACCTTGAGCAGCTTGCAGGCGACGAAGATGTCAACGGCATTACGCTGCATCAATATCGCGATGTCGGGGCGTCCATTGCCAGCGGGTCTTTTCAGACCAGGGGGATGGTGATCTGCCCGTGTTCGAGTAACTCGCTGTCTGCCGTTGCCACCGGTGCGTCGAACAATCTCATGCATCGTGCTGCACAGGTGGTTCTCAAGGAACGGCGTCGGTTGATTCTGCTTCATCGCGAGATGCCGTTGTCGTTGGTGGACATTCGGAACATGCAAGCAGCCACCGAAGGCGGTGCGATCATCGCGCCCGCCAATCCGGGTTTTTACCTCATGCCACAGTCCCTTGATGACATCGTTGACTTTGTGGTTGCGCGACTTCTGGATTTACTTCAAGTCGAACATACGCTCGGTCAACGCTGGAAGGAAGAATCCCCGTCTTGAATACTGCCTCCGACCAACCCGCCCCGCCATCCAAACTTTTGACCCTGGCAAGTGACATCAAACTCAGTCACTCGATCTTCGCCCTGCCGTTTGCGGTGTTGGGTGCTTATCTTGCAGCAGCGGACAAAGGACAATTGCTGCATGAGGATTGGGTGAGTCTGCTGTTGATTCTGCTGTGCATGTTTTTCGCGCGCACCGTTGCGATGACGATCAATCGGTTAGCCGATCACAAGATCGACATCCTCAACCCACGGACCAAAGGTCGGGCGATTCCCAGTGGTCGGCTGAGTTTCAGTTATGTGATGCTGGTGACGATTCTGTGCAGCGTCTGCTTTGTCCTCAGTGCAAGCGGGTTCTGGTTTTTGCGAGAGAATTTTTGGCCGGTGCTGCTCAGCCCCATCGTGTTGATCTGGCTCTCAGCGTATAGCTTCATGAAAAGATTCACTGCGTTGTGCCACATTTTCCTGGGCTCGGCACTGGCGATCAGTCCACTGGCAGCAGGCATTGCCATCAACCCTGAGTCCATTGGTCACCCCACGCTGTGGCTGCTTGCAGGCATGGTGCTCTGCTGGGTCGCAGGCTTTGATGTGATCTACGCGTTGCAGGATGAAGAACCGGATGTCGAACACGGCATCCACTCCATCCCCTCGACCTTCGGCACGAAAAAGTCCCTGTGGATCAGCCGCACGCTCCACGTCATCTGCCTCTCGTGTCTGTACCTGTTCTGGAAAAGCACCGATCACCTTGGCCTGGTCTTCTCCTTTGGCATCGGTATCGTCGCACTGCTGCTCATGGCCGAACACCTGCTCGTCCGCGATCCAAACACCGGCAAAATCAACATGGCCTTCTTCACCGTCAACGGCTGCATCAGCGTCCTGCTGGGCGTGCTGGGCATCGTGGATGTGATCCGCAGTGTGTGAGTTGATCCGCCTGAAATCTGTTTAATCAAACTCACGCAAAAGCCGTGTCCCTCCCGGGGCACGGGTTGATATCGCACCGTCTTCAAGGCAACCCGCGACCCGGGAGGGTCACGGGTTTGATGCGAAGTTGTACACGTTGTTTTCCATGCATCTACACAAACAAAAAAACCGATGCACCATGGTTTGATGATGCATCGGTTTTGTTTTTGATATTTGGTTTTTCAAGGCATGCCGCGGGTCTGAAGCCCCACGGCTTTAGTTGATGTGGGGTCCGTTATTGGAAACTTCCGGAGGGATCAATAGCGGTAGTGTTCGGGCTTGTAGGGGCCTTCGACGGGGACGCCGATGTAGTCGGCTTGCTGCTGGGTCAACTTGGTGAGTTTGACGCCGAGTTTGTCCAGGTGCAGACGGGCGACCTTTTCGTCGAGAATCTTGGGAAGCGTATAGACCTTGCCGGTTTCGTAGGTCACGCCGGAGAGGGACTTGTCCGTGCCGTTGAGGGCCAGGTCGATCTGGGCGATGGTCTGGTTGGTGAAGCTGGCGGACATCACGAAGCTGGGGTGACCGGTGGCACAACCGAGGTTGAGCAGGCGACCTTCAGCAAGGATGAGCACTTCATGACCATCGGGGAACTTCCATGCATCGTACTGCGGCTTGATGTTGATCTTTTCGATACCTTTGATCTTTTCAAGACCGGCCATGTCGATTTCATTGTCGAAGTGACCGATGTTGCCGACGATGGCTTTGTCTTTCATCTTGGACATGTGGTCGGCGGTGATGATGTTGAAGTTGCCGGTGGTGGTGACGTAGATGTCTGCATAAGACAGGGTGTCTTCGAGGGGCAGCACTTCGTAACCTTCCATGGCAGCCTGCAGCGCACAGATCGGATCGACTTCGGTGACGATCACGCGAGCGCCCTGACCCTTAAGGGATTGGCAGCAGCCTTTACCCACATCACCATAGCCGCAGACCACTGCAACTTTGCCGGACATCATCACGTCGGTCGCACGGTTCAGACCGTCGATGAGGGAGTGACGACAGCCATAGAGGTTGTCGAACTTGCTCTTGGTGACCGAATCATTGACGTTGATGGCAGGGAAGAGCAGCGTGCCGTTCTTCTGCATTTCGTAGAGACGGTGGACGCCAGTGGTGGTTTCTTCGGAGACGCCGACACATTCCTTGGCAACCTTGGTCCAACGCTGAGAATCTTCAGCAATGGTCTTGGCAAGAAGCTTGAGGACTTCCTTGAACTCGGTGTTGTCGGTGGTTTCAGGACCGGGGACGGAACCCGCGGCTTCGAATTCGACACCCTTGTGGATGAGCATGCTGGCATCACCGCCGTCGTCGACGATCTGCTGGGGGCCTTTGCCATCACCGAAGTTCAGTGCTTTTTCAGTGCACCACCAGTATTCTTCGAGCGTTTCACCCTTCCAGGCAAACACGGGGATACCCGCAGGATTTTCCGGGGTACCGTTGGGACCGACTGCAATGGCGGCGGCGGCATGATCCTGCGTCGAGAAAATGTTACACGAACACCAACGGACGTCAGCACCGAGTGCAGTAAGGGTTTCGATGAGCACGCCGGTCTGGATGGTCATATGCAGTGAACCCATGATGCGCAGACCTGCCAAAGGCTGAGACGGGCCGAACTCTTCACGGCAAGCCATCAGGCCGGGCATTTCCTGTTCAGCAAGTTGCAGTTCCTTGCGACCCCATTTGGCGAGCTTGGCAAACTCGGCAGGGTTGTCCATCTGGGCGACTTTGAATTCAAGTGTGGTGGTTGCAGTCATGTTGACTCCTAATGTTTAGCGGTTTTATTTTCCGTTTTAAGTAACTGTGTTTGTAAGTCGAATCACATATCAATCCGGGACGATGCCGGTAGCCAGAAACAAGGCTGGCCCCTTTGCGTCGGGTTCGGGGGGCAGTTCAAAAAGTCGTATGTCGGCAAATCCTGCGGCCTGCATCATCTTTTGAATCTGGACAGTCTGGTAACCCATGTTCTGCTGGCCCATCTTGCGTCGGAAGTCTTCCTGGTCATGCAGGAGAATGTCGACGATGACCGCCTTGCCACCGGGCTTGAGAATGCGTTTGGTCTGAGCGATGACGTCTGCGGGTTGCGTGAGATAAGTCAGGACCAGCGTGAGTAATGCTGCATCACAGGATTGATCCTCAATGGGGATGGCAAGCAGGTCGCCGCGCTTCAGTTGCACATTGTCATACCCGGCAAGTCGCTGCTTGGCGGCCTTGAGCATGGCCTGTGATTCGTCGATGCCGATAACCTGCGCAACCGTCTGGGCAAGGGTCGAACAGATATGACCGGTGCCACAACCAAGGTCCGCGACAGTCCAGTGTGATGGGAGCAGCGCGATTTGTGCCATGGACTCGAACGTGTTGCCGTAGAGTTCGTGGCGGAGTTGATCCCAGTCGTTGGCAGAGTTGGCGAAAAAGGCCTGCGTGTCCGCATGCCGCGCTTGAAGTCGGGCTTTGAGTCGCAGTTCGTCCTGATGTAGCGCCGGCCATTCGTCGGTCTGTTCGCGGGCGAGTAACCAGAGCTTGCGCATGGTCGGATCGAGTTCATCCAGGAGCATGCGATAGAGGTTGTTGGTCCCCTGCCGTTGGGCGTGACACCAGTTTTGCGAACTGAGAATTTTGAGGTGTCGGCTGACGGTGGATTGGGGCAACTGCATGATTTCGCAGAGATCCATCACGTTAAGTTCCTGCTGCTCAAGCAAACGCAACAGCCGGATGCGCGTGGCATCGGCGAGGCTGTCCATCCAGCCGAGCAAAGGCAGAGATTGTGTGGTGGTCTTGGCCATACAATTATCCGTAAATCCGGATTAAATGATATTTCCAAGTTCACCAATTGTCAATCATCAATTGTCCCTACCTGCTCATCCGACAAAGTTGCCTCTTTGGTCTAATCACGATAGATTGGTTTTTTCTGTGTTCCCTACGCAGACAGATGTTTTGAATTCTAAAGAAAATCGAGCAAATCATGGCAGATTTTAAACCAGTCGTCAGTGCTACCGTGGGTTTAGGCGGTTATGGCCAAACCTATCTCAACTTTTTTAACAAAGATGTCGAAACCGGCATCAATGCCGCCAAGCTGGCTTACGCGATGAGTTCGGACCTCTCGCGTCACCAGAAGGTCTGCGATGAACTCTCGGCCAAGGGCGTGAAGCTTTTCGAATCCTACGATGAACTGCTTAAGCAGGACGACCTTGAAGCCGTCTGGCTGCCGGTTCCGATTGACCTGCATCGTGAGTACACCGAAAAGGCTTTGGCAGCAGGCAAAGCGGTCATGTGCGAAAAGCCCGTGGCCGGCTGCATTGATGACATTGATGCAATGATCGCCGCCCGTGACAAATACAACCTGCCGGTCGCCATTGGTTACCAGGACGTGTACTGTGCATCGACATTGCCTTTGAAGCGTCGGATTCTCGATGGTGAATTTGGTGACATTGAAAACGTGACGCTTTACGCCTGCTGGCCGCGTGACAACCAATACTACGGCCGCGCCTCCTGGGCCGGTGCCTATCAGCGCAACGGCATCTGGGTCATGGACTCACCTGCCAACAACGCCTTGTCTCACTTCATCAACATCATGATGTTCCTGCTGGGTCCGGACCTGAACACCTCAGCAACCCCTGTGAAAGTCGAAGCCGAACTCTATCGTGCAAACGACATTGAAAACTTCGACACCATCAGCTGTCGCGTCACCCTTGAGTCCGGCGTCACCTGTCTGATCAACATGACCCATGCCTGCGAAGAAGCCTTCAACCCCTACACCGTTTTCAACGGCACCAAGGGTAAGCTCATCCGCACGGTCCATTACTACCAGACCGAAACCGACAAGGGCATCATTCGCACCGACCGCAACAGTGGTGATCACCCTGTCTGGGAACACATGGCTGAACGCTTCGGCAAACTCGTCCGCGGTCAGGATGACGACCAGATTGGTCTGGCAACCCTGGAAACCTCGCGTGTGCCGGTTGCCATCGTCAATGCATGTTCCGAAGCCTCCGAAGTTGCCAACGTGCCTGCTGAGATCATCCGCACCGTGAACCTTCCCGGCGAGAAGACCGTCAAGTGCATCCCCGGCATCGAAGACGCCTTCCGTCGCTCAGCCAACGAAGGCAAGCTCCTCAGCGAACTGGGTTGCTTCGACTGGACGCAGAAGCCCGGCACATTCAACATGGCCAACTACTTCCACTTTGCCGGTCCCAAGGGTGCTGCCATCACCCCGTGATCACCACTGCGGTTTAGCCGCTGACAATATCAAAAATCAATAACCGCCTGTGACCTCAAAATCACAGGCGGTTTTGTTTTGGGTGACAATGAATCTGTACCGTTGATTAACCATCACGCATCGTCATTCCCACGCAGGCCCGAATCCAGTGGCAAACAGTAGACGCTTGCAGATATCACTAGACTCCCGCCTGCGTAGGAGTGACGGAAAAAAATTTGTGTTCAATGCACAAGGCTGGATGATTGATATCGATTCATTCCCAATCAACACAAAACGCCAGATGAGACGAAGTCGAATCTGACGGATCATCCACCTTGACTTTCCCACCAATCCTGATTCAATGCACATATGCCCCACCGATTTGTTCTAACCTTCACACTGATCCTCATCACGATACTCACCGGCTGTGAAACCGAGCAGCATGTGATCCGTGATACATGGGGGGATTTTGAGCGATCCGTCAAAGGCGAACGCACGCAATACTCTGAGCGTGAGACCGAACAATCCAAACGCATGGCCGGTCGCTTCACGCAACGCGGCACCGTCGAAAACGATAACCCCGGCGATCCCCTTCGCCCAGCGTCACAGGAATTCTGGGCGATCCGGCTGGCATCCTTTGCAGGACTCGATCAACAGAATCAAGCTCAGCAACTCATCGATGAACTCAATCGCATGAACGTCGATGATGTCTGGATGGCAGACGAAGACGGTTACACACACGTGAACCGGGGCAAGTTCAACGATCCGACCAAACCTCAAGTCCAAAGCGCACTGCGACAATCACGTATGCTCAAAGTCGGTAACGACCGACCCTTCACCGCAGCCAGACTCGTTGCAGCAAGACCGGCAATGGAAGTCAGCTCCTCGGACATGGATCTCAAACGCTATCGCGATCAGGGACTCTACTCGCTGCAGGTCGCGGTCTACGATGACACGGCAGGCCCTAACTATCAGCAACTGGCGGAACAGGCTGCTGCCAATCTCCGGCAGGATGGTGATCAAGCATTTTTCTATCACGGCAAGTTCCGATCCATGATCACCGTCGGACTCTTCACCTACGATCAAGCATGGCTTAAACGCATGAATGTCGGCGACACCTATTCGCCACAGGTGCTCAAGCTGCAGGAAAAATATCCGTTTAACCTGTTTAACGGTCGCACCGTCATCGAAAAAGTCTCCGGCCAGAAAGTCCGCGAACAACCGTCATTTCTCGTGCAGGTCCGGTGATGTCAACACATCACGTCATAGCATCATTGATTCAGAATCACGTCTAGTTGAGCACCGGATGTTAATCCGGTGCAAGTGATGTCAATTCAAAACCTGCGCCGTATTGACATGCTGTACTCAATGAAGCCAGAGATAACAAGAGATTGATATTGCAGAAAAAGTGTGTTTCATCGTCACTCCCGCGCAGGCGGGAGTCCAGTGAGAACTGCAAGCGTCAACTGTATGCCACTGGATTCCCGCCTGCGCGGGAATGATGGACATAAGCAACGACATCATTGAGCAACCGAAAAGATACACTTGAATCAGATAATGAATGGGTTGCCAGTTTGGACAGAGTTACGTCAGAATGTGAGTTGATGGTTCTGCAATTTCACATCACTTCGTCATGACTTCAGCCATCACACCGTTGCCGTGGATGGTGAGTTTGTTGACCGAGACGGTCAGCTTGTCGTTGACGCTGTGGGGAAATTTCAGGTCCACTTTTTCACCCTGTTTAAGGCGGGTGACAAAGCGTTTGAAATCTTTGTCGTTGACCAATTTGGTTGTCCACGTTGCAGGAAGTGAGCCAGTACGTAATTCAACCAGATGCACCAATGCCTTACCCGGCTCGGTGATGGTGATGTTAAACACGCAGGAGACAATCGCATCGAGCTGGCCTTTTTTGAACCGGAACGCGGTGACGATGCGACCGCCTTCAGTGTGCATCATCACATCGCTGATCTCCGAGGGGAGCTTGATATTCTGGTTGGCTGCCCAACTTTCAAGACGGCGATCCAGCCAGGCGTTGATCTGATGCGTGGTGAGATTGATCTGCTGAACCAGCACACCATCCTTATCCTGGATCACGCGACTGATACCTTCCTGTGCCGTCGTGGTTTGAGAAGAACTCTCCGAGAGATTCGAATAACCGGGCATCAGGGCCATAAAATTCAGGACAACGTTTTCCGTCTCCCATGCCAATTGGTCGACATCCTGCGGGTCGGTTTGATCCAGATACTTTTGATTCTCAGCCCAATACTTCGGCGGCTTCTGGAACTGGTAATAGGCCAACCCCAGCCCGGCGGTCACCACGGCAGTGAGTATCACAAGGCCATAAGCAACAAAGCGTCGGACGCGCTTCTGACGATTCTTTTTGGTGTCCATTACCCCACCCGCCCCAATTATCGCACCATGGCATTGGCGGCTTTGGCCAACTGCTGATGCAGAATTTCGTGATCAGAGACTGCATGAAGCGATGCCAACAGCGCATCGACTCGTTTTACAGTATCGTCCTTTGGCTCAATGGTCTTCAGTGCCTGATCTCCCAGTTTTTCCAACACATCCAAAAACCAGTCACCCGGAGTCGGCCACGGGCTCTCAGCAATATCGGACCACTGACCGGGCTCAAGGGTCTTGTGCTGCCAATCCTCGGGCGGTGCGGGATAGGTGATGGTGAGAATCGGCTGGATGGCACTGTGTACCGTCCATTGAGATTTGGTGACGCTGGCAGCAAGCACCAGCAGGTGACGTGGGTTTTTGCGGATATTCTGCATCAATCGCAAAGCGTTGGCAGCCGCATCCTTGCCAGTGAAAACCACACAGCCACTATCAAGTTCAAGTAACTCTGTAAGCGATTCAGTCCCCAGGTGATCCGTCCCCAGAACGACATGCCCCTCCGCAGCGATCATCCGACGTTGGCGCCGGCATTCCTGCAAAGGCAACGTGATCCGTGCAAGGTATCCCCAGAGTTTTCGTTCGCGGGCCTGCTTCAGTGCCTGCTCACAAAGCTTCTCGGCTTCGAGATATTGCATTTTGACCAGCAGCAGACTGGCCTGATCCATGAGTTGGTCAAGATCTTGTGTTGACATATTGGTATTGTACGACATTGGACAAACGATGAAAAAAAACGCGCCCATCAGGCGAGCCGCGTTGTGTCAACGCGGGATTGAGCGAAGCTCAAAATCTTAAAGCGTTGCAAACAATTAATCTCCCCCCTCCGTCACTCCCGCGCAGGCGGGAGTCCAGTGAGAACTGCAAGCGTCACCAGAATGCCACTGGATTCCCGCATTCCGGGGGCGCGGGAATGACGAAATCAGAGACGCAATGGAGAATAATGATTTGAACGGCTCTAGCTCGCCATTTCATCACACATCGCTGGAACCAAAAGACAACCGCCGCGACATGCGGCGGTTCGTCTGAAGTTTTTTTTCTCAATGACGCCGTTTTAACCGACAAACTCAGCGTAAATCGCCTTGATGGCATTTTCAAAGTCATCGCCTTCGACACCGACGATGATATTCATTTCGCTGGAGCCCTGATCGATCATGCGCACGTTGACCTTGGCTTTACCCAGTGCACCAAAGAGGCGACCGCTGATGCCGACGATGTGATTCATCCCACGACCGACGGTGGCGATCAACGCCATGTTTTCGTAGATCGAAATGCTGTCGGGCTTGCAGGCATGGTTGATGTCCTTGATCACGTCATCGAGCTTGCCTTCGAGTTGGCTGTTGGCAACGACGACGCTGGTCGTGTCAATGCCTGAGGGCATGTGTTCGTAACTGATCTGGTGATCTTCGAGCACTTCCAGCAAGCGGCGACCGAAACCGACTTCGGAGTTCATCAAAGCTTTTTCGACATAGATGACGGTGAAGTCTTTGCGACCTGCAATGCCGGTGATGCTTTCGAGTTTACCGCTGGTGTCGGCGTCGGAGATGATCATCGTGCCAGCATCATCCGGCGCGTTGGTGTTACGGATGTTAATCGGGATACCGGCCTTGCGGACGGGGAAAATGGCTTCCTCGTGCATGACCGAAGCGCCCATGTATGCCAATTCACGCAGTTCCTTGTAGGTGATGGTGGCAATGGTCATGGGGTTATCCACGATGCGCGGGTCGGTCTTGAGCAGGCCGGACACGTCGGTCCAGTTTTCGTAGACATCGGCACCGGCGGCACGGGCGACAATCGCGCCGGTGATATCTGAACCACCGCGTGAGAAAGTCTTGATCGTGCCATCAGGCATCGCGCCGAAGAAACCGGGGACCACAGCGTTGCCGACTTCAGCAAGCTTCTTGCTCAGCACGTCCTGGGTCTTCTCCGAATCGAACTTGCCCTTGCTGTCAAAGAAAATCACCTCAGCCGGATCAACAAACGCAAAGCCCAACGCTGCAGCGACAATCGGCCCGTTGAGAAACTCACCGCGGCTGGCAGCATAGTCTGCAGATGCACCCGCTGCGATATCCGCTTTGACCTTCTCCAGATGCTCGGTCATGTCCAGATCAAGACCCAGTTCAGCGACAATGCCTTTGTACCGATTGCAGATCAGTTCAAAAACATCATTAAAGGCGATGCCCTGCTGAGCGTGGGCGTGACAGAGATACAGCAGATCGGTGATCTTCTGGTCTTCCTTGTTGCGTTTACCAGGAGCAGACGGGACGACGAATTTGCGGTCACTGTCGGCCTTGACAATGGCAACGGCCTTAGCGATCTGGCTGGCATCAGCCAACGAGGAACCACCAAACTTACAGACTTTGATACCCATGACAGGCTTCCTTCTCAGTTATGTGCGAAATTACGGGTAGAGGAACTACTTTACAGGCTCAGGGGCATGCGATGCAAACGCGTCGGTTGTCGGGAGATGACGAAGCGGACTGCAGGGATGACTTCACCTTACCTGCATCTACGGACGCTGATTATTTAACGCGAAGGCACGAAGGCGCGAAGGATAAGGCATCCAATCCATTGACTCTCATCCAAGAGATGGCCATTTCGTTTCGTTTTGAATCAAGAAACAAATGCTTATTGTCTTGTCTTCGTGTCCTTCGTGCTCTTCGCGCCTTCGCGTTAAATAGCTGACTCACCGTCATGCGAAAAGAGCTAAAACACTGAAAAACAAAGCGACAAACTCAATCAACCGGTCGCTTGATCAGTTGCAGGTCCCATGCCACCGCGATGAGCACTGGCACCCAGGTGACCGCCCATACCCAGATCGGGACTTCCCAGTTTTGTTGATGTCCGAGCACTTCGTAACTCACGACAATCGTCAGTGACAGCACCCACAACCCCATCGAAGAACACAGCGGGAAGAAGGCCAACGCCCAGAGCAGGTACCAGGGGTAGACCGTGCTGGAACACAGTAGTGATGCAAAGAGGTAAATGCAGGATGTCTCGATGAGCGTGCAGCGTTTGCGCATGGCGGTGATGAGGATGTACATCAGGAATCCGCCTGCGATCCAGCGGGCCTGCTGTGCGTCGGGGGTGATCTGCATGGTCAAGCCGTGGATCAGACTGTTAAACTGCCAACCCTCGACGAAGGTCGAGCCGGTCTCCAGCAAGCGCGCGATCCCGCCGGGCATGTTCACAAAGGGTAAGTACAACGCCAACCCTGCCAGCACCGCACCGAAAGTCGCGTGAACCAACGCTGCCTTGGAACACATCACCTTGCGGTCCGGGCTGCAGGCAACAGGTGTCTTAAACAACTCCCAAACCAAAGGCAGAATCAACGGGAAGACGATCGGCTTGACCGCGACGGACATCGCAAAACAGACGCCTGCAAAGAACATGTCCAGTCGCCTGCTTCGTCGCATCACAAAACAGATGCAGGCCAGGAGCATGGCAATGCCGATGACATCCTGATGCCCCGTCGCTGCCACCTCGCTGATCACCAACGGATGCCAGGCATAGCAAAGGGACCACCAGACACTACGTTGTAGTCGAACCAGTTCCATGATGATCAGTGCGATGACCGCCAGATCAAAAAGCACAAAGCCAAGTCGGAAGGTGACGTCACCGAGTTGGTCGAACTGACTCATTGCCAACGCCGCAAAGACCCACTGGCTGGTAGGTTGGTAGATCGTCACCAGGTCCGGGTGATTGATCTGTCGGGTGACCTGGTCTTGCACCGCCAACTCAGCGGGGGCGACACGGTAGGGATTGTCCCCACTGGCTAATGTCTGCCCATCATGGATGTACCGCCAGATATCGTCGGAGAGTTGAGGCGATGCAGCAAAGACGGCAAACAGCCGGAGAATGATCGCGACAGCAAAGATCAGGATCACATTCTGCTTGACCGTGGGCATCACCATCCGCTTGGACAGCGTCACCACCAGCAGCGTCAGACTCCCCCATACAACCAGATACCCGGGAAAGTAAAACCGCAACAACGACGCGAGATTCCCCGCTGAATCCGGGCGCGTGATCAACAGCATCGGCAGGAGAATCACAAACAACGTGCAGCACACCGCAGCCAACATCACCGTAAAGGCGACCGGCTGACGACGCTGAAATAGGAGCATGCGAAAGATCATGTGACAGATTGTAGAGCAAAATGCGTCTGGATTCGCCGCGAGAAATGATGTTTCGTCATTCCCGCGCAGGCGGGAATCCAGTGGCATGCAGTCGACGCATGCAGGTACCACCTGACTCCCGCCTGCGCGAAAGTGACAGAGAGAGTTGATGCAGACTACGCGACAGAATCAAACGATTGACTTGAATAAGTTTCATGCGACCCGTCAGATTCAACTTCGTCTCATCTGGCGGCTTGGGATTGTTGGTGTTCATGCAGTGTGTTCTGAAACTGCCTGACCAACTCATCTTTGACCTGCTGCATACTCGGGCAATTTTCGCCGAGGCATTGCTTTAAGCTGGTGACCGACCGATCCGCGATGCCACAGGGGACAATGCAGTCAAAATGACTCATGTCCGGGTCGATGTTCAACGCCAGACCGTGGAGGCTGATCCCCCGTTTGACGCGGACGCCCATCGCGCAGATTTTCTCCATCGGTTCCCCCGGAAGTGCCCCGTCAACGCGATGGACCCAGACGCCGGTCTTACCTGACTCACGCTTGCCAGTGATGTTGAAGGTTGCCAGCGTCCGGATAACCACTTCTTCGAGCAGTCGCATGTAGGAACTGACGGTGAGACCAAAAGGTTTGAAACGAACGATGGGGTAGGCGACAAGTTGTCCCGGGCCGTGGTAGGTGATGTCGCCACCACGATTGGTTGGCTGCACATCAATGCCTAACTCCGTCAATTTTTCATGATCCGCCAGCAGGTGTCCAGGCACGGATTTGCGGTGGCTGAGCGTGATGACGGGCGTATGCTCAACGAGTAAAAGTTCGCCAACTCCTTGTGAATTCAGGAGATTCTCGTGTGTCTGACATTGGACCTGCCAGGCTTGGTCATAGGGCAATAGTCCCAGATCGGTCACTTGAATTGATTGATTTTCCAACAGCAGTGTCCCTTCAAGTGGCAAGCTTTGGCGTATTTCCTATCATATCTGCTGGTTAGCGATTGATGAGGACCGTTACGCTTTGGCACATATTCATCCCACCAGCATCGTCGACGAACAAGCCAAGTTGGCTCCAGACGTCGAAGTCGGCCCATTCTGCGTGATTCAGGGCAATGTTACCCTGGGCGCAGGTTGCCGGCTTGTCAGCCATGTTCATCTCAAAGGCCCCATGGTGGTCGGCGAGAACAATCTCTTCTACCCGCAGGTCTGCATGGGGTTTAGCCCCCAGTCCCGACGGGAAGATCCTGCATCGGTTAAAGCAGGTATCAAGATTGGCAACGACAATCTCTTCCGCGAAGGCGTGACCATTCACCGCGCCTCGGCAGAGATTCCCACCACTGTGGGTAACGATAACTACCTGATGGCATTTTCGCATCTGGGGCATGATGTGATTGTGGGTAATCAATGTACGATTGCCAACGCTGCCCTGATTGCCGGCCACGTCATCATTGACGACAAGGTCAACATCGGCGGGACCGGTGCGGTCCATCAGTTCTGTCGCGTCGGCCGCATGTCCATGATCTCAGGCACCATGGGCATCACCCGTGACCTGCCCCCGTTTATCATGGTCCACCAGCCCATCGGCCAGGTGTCGCTGAATCTCATCGGTCTGCGCCGTAATGGGTACAGCCAACACATCCATGCCATCAAACGTGCGTTCCGGATTCTCTTCCGCGAACGTCATACCAACCCCGTTGCTGTCAAGCTCATCCGCGAACAATGCGGTGATGATCCGCTGGCCATGGAAATGGCGGACTTCGTCGATCAATCCCAACGCGGCATCGTGCCCTCGGCATTGAAGCATGTGAAGTTTGAAGACAACGATTCGGATTAGAGAAGTTCAAAGAATCAATCTGCACCTTCCGTCACTCCCGCGCAGGCGGGAGTCCAGTGGAACTTGCAAGCTTCAACAGAATGCCACTGGATTCACGACTTCCGGGGCGTGGGAATGACGAAAACGAGAGATCGCATGGCGATTGATTGTTTGACTGTCACGCCTGATTGATACCTTTACACAAATAACAAAAAAACCGTCGAACGAGTCATCCTCATTCGACGGTTTTTCTTTGTGCCAACCTTGTTTGTTAACTGGCCAGGGACAGCTTGGGACTATCGCCGGTGTCCTGCCCATCGCCGGGTTCATTCTCATCCATCTCATCAGAACTCAGGCGTTTGTTGTTGAGCTGAAGCATGCGGCAGACCTGATAGGCACGCCAGATTTGTCGGGGGTACTGCGTGACCGGTGTGATGCGGTTGAGTTCATACACCAGCAACCAGTTACTCCCGCCTTCGGTCCAGACGATGTCGTTGCGTGTGAAGTAACTCACCGCTTTGGGATTGAACTGAAGTCCGGTGCCAAACTCGTTGAGTCCCATCAGGCGATGTCTTGCAGAGAAGGCTTTCTGTACTTTTTCATTCTTACCCACGGTGATGGGTTTGACGCCGTCCCAGTATTTCAGGGGATTGGATCGCGACTTGTCACGGGGATTGGTGGCAAAGCGACAGATACCGGTGCGTCTGAGTTCAAACGCGAAAACCGTCTGGCAGAACTGCCGGCCTTCAGCCATGAACTCGTAATCGAAGATGTGCATTTCGACATCGCGATAATGCCCTGCCACGATGTTGGAGAGCTTCCGATCCGTGCCGGTCATCATCAGCGGATAGTTGTTATTGAGTTTGCGGGGCAGGCGGACGGACTCGGGGGAATACTCCATATCCAACTGCTTGGCCATTTTGGTCAGTCGCCTTGGACGCGCCCAACGACTGGCACGCCAGATGAAAAACACGCCGACACCGATGGCGAGGATAAACAGGTCTGAGACGATCGTCACCATCATTTCGTACAAGTAGGGCATCGGCGCTCCTTTGAGTCAATCAAAAAGCTTGCCCGGAACCTAAGTAAAACTATCGAAACATTAGCGCGAGAATCCAAGTTCCTTTCGCAGAAAAATAGTATTCCGTGCGATATCCACATTAAGCTATGCCGATCATGCGGATTACCCAGGTTATCCAGACGTCATCAAGCCACATAAAAAAAACACGGCAGCGAATCGAGGTCCGCTGCCGTGTTCTGGTTTGTGTGATGTGTATTGGGTTTTAAACCTTCAATTGGGGTGTGTAAGTCAATTGATCCGCGTACTTACTGGCAATCGGATCAACGACGGCAGCGACGAATTCATCGACTTGCTGCGGTGCACGTCCGACGAACTGCGATGGATCGAGCACGGCATCCAGATCGATACCCTTGAACGCTTCTTCATCACGGATGCGTTGAAGCAAATCGTTGGGTTTACCCTCTGCCTTAACCTGTTGGGCAGCGTCCTGGGAATGCTTGCGGATGATCTCGTGGACTTCCTGACGGTCTGCACCATTTTGCTGGACCGCTGCCATGAGAATGTTTTCCGTTGCCATGAAGGGCAATTCGCTTGCCAGGTTGTTTTCGACAGTCTTCTCGTAGACCACCATGCCGTTGGTGACGTTGATCATCAGGTCCAGCACACCGTCAAGCGCCAGGAACGGTTCGGGCAGAGTCAGGCGGCGTGTGGAGGAGTCATCAAGCGTGCGTTCCATCCACTGTTCACTTGCCATGGTGAAGGGAATCTGGGTTTGGCCGATGACGAAACGTGAGAGACCGCAGATACGTTCGCAGCGCATCGGGTTGCGCTTGTATGCCATGGCTGAGGAACCGATCTGGTTCTTCTCAAACGGTTCTTCCATTTCCTTACGGTTGGCCAGCAGGCGGATGTCGGTGGCAAACTTCATACAGCCGGCAGCAACCGACGCCAGTGTCGAAGCAACCAGTCCGTCAAGCAGACGCGGGTAGGTTTGGCCGGTGACGGCAAAGCGCTTATTCACATCCCAACCCATTTTTTCGGTGACGAGTTTGTCGAGCTTTTCGACCTTGGCATGATCACCGTCGAAGAGTGCCAGGAACGAAGCCTGTGTGCCGGTGGTGCCTTTGACGCCACGGAAGCGCAGCATGTCGATGCGGTGTTCGACTTCTTCCAATGCAATGGCCAAATCCTGCGCCCAAAGCGTGGCACGTTTACCGACCGTGGTCGGCTGAGCCGGTTGGAAGTGCGTAAAACCAAGCGTCGGCAACTCGCGGTACTGCTGAGCAAAGCGACCCAGTGCGACAATGGTGGTGGCGAGTTTGCCAGCAACAAGCTGGAGCGCATCACGAATGAGTAGCAGTTCGGTGTTGCAGTTGACGAACTGGCTGGTGGCACCAAGGTGGATGATCGGGCGGGCATCAGGAGCCACATCACCCAAAGCATGCACATGGGCCATCACGTCATGGCGGAGTTTCTTTTCGTAACCCGCAGCATTTTCAAAGTCGATATCGTCCAGATGTTCAGCCAATTGGTCGACCTGTTCTTTGGAAATCGGCAGGCCCAATTCGTGCTCAGAGAGCGCCAAAGCATGCCAAAGTCGACGCCATGTGCTGAATTTTCGCTGCGGGGACCAGATTGCCTGCATCGCAGCCGAGGCGTTACGCGTAGCCAATGGGGATTCGTAGGTATTGTGATTGGTCATATGGTGTTATCCTGTTAAGGCCGGTTTTACCGAGTCGGTCATGGTAACATGAAAGGGAATCAGGGACTAGCCACTAGCGACCAGGGACTAGGGTTGGAACCTGAAAGTTTTAATTGAAATTGAGGAATCGTACGGATTAGCGAGCAGGAACAGGAACACCGGGAAAGGCTCATTTCTTTCTCTAGTCCCTAGTCCCTAATCCCTGGTCCCTGCCCATGTCACACGAAGATGACAAGTTGGCCCAACTTGCCTGCCGGGGAAACCATACGGCCCTGACGGAGCTTCTGGAGCGTTTTGAGGACCGCGTTTACAGCGTGTGCTATCGCATGACGCATCATCCCGACGATGCGCTGGACTGCGCCCAGTCGACGATGCTCAAGATCATCCAGAACATCACCAAGTTCCAGGCCAACGCTGCCATTGGAACGTGGATCTACCGCATTGCCGTCAACGAGTCGCTTTCACACTTGCGTAAAAGCAAAGTCCGTAAGGCAGCCTCGCTGGATCAGCCCATTTCTAACAATTCACAAAGCCAGCGACCGACAACACTTGGGGCCAATCTCACGGATACTCGGGAACTTTCCCCCGATCAGCACGTCCAAAAGAAAGAGACCATGCGACTGCTGAGGCAGGCCATGAAGGAACTGGACCCCGATCACCGTAGCGTGCTGGTGCTCCGCGACACGCAGGGTCTGGACTATCAGCAGATCGGCGAAATTCTGGAGCTACCCGGTGGCACGGTCAAAAGTCGTCTGTTTCGAGCACGACTGGCCTTGCGCGAAAAAATGCTCGAACTCGAATCTGACACATCAACCTCAAGCAGCAAAGGACAGGTCCTGTCATGACAACTGACAACTACGACGACAACCTGATCCTCGGCTACATCGAGGATGAACTCACCGCAGACCAAAAGGCGGCATTCGAGCAGACTCTCGCAGCGGACCCACGGTTAGCAAGCCTGGTCAAAAGCATGAAACAGGATCGGGACATGCTCAGCGATCTGGATCAGGTCACCGCGCCGATGGAGCTGGGTGACTACGTCTCAGCTCAACTCGAACGGCAAATGCTCCTGGGACCCCTGCCCCAACGGCGAAAGCCCAACCCCGCAGTGCGATCCACACCCCAGGCAAGAAGCCACGCACGCACCATGCGCATCTTTGCCTACGGGTCACTGGCTGCCATGTTCATGGTCATCATCGGCTTGATGGTCAACCACACCGGCACGCAGTCCCTGATCCATCGCACCGAACAAATGGCCTTCGAATCACAAATCAGTAAACAGCAACCGGCCGTGGCCATGGACATGAATCAGGCGGATCGGCAACCCGATGCCATCGACCGACTGCTGGCTGAACCCATCGTCCTGCCACAAGCCAAGACCGAGTTGAGAACGCTCCCCCCGGAAGTCCTGGAAGCCCCGGAAGCCCCGGAAATTTCGACAGCACCCATGCCTGAGACACTCGCACGCAACATGCCAACCGACACGCGCGAAACCTCTGCCGTCGGTGGCATCGCCAAATTGGATTGGGATGAGTCGGGTGCGGATCATGCCAACGCCACATCAGGCCGAGGTGTCACAACCGAGTCCTCCGTGGTGGCTGATCAACCGGTCGTTGCCATGAGTGTGCCCAAGGCCGTTGCGCGTAGCAGAGGCAGTGAACCTGCAGCCGCCGTACGCAGTTCCACGCCCGCGATGTCCACCGCACCAGAGTCCGACGGAGTGATGTCCGGCTTTGTTGCTGCCCCTCCAGCTTCAGCACCGTCACCTGCTGTTGAGGAACTCAAGAAAAACTCACCCACCATGTCCCGATTGGCAATGGGTGACGATGAGTTGTATGACAAAAAAGACAAGTCCTACTTGGACGACACAGCCCCCAGCATCACCAATATGATCACGGGCGATTTCGCTGAAATGAATAACAGCAGCCAACCGGTTGATTCTCAGCCCCTCGCCGCCACCAGTCCGGCATCGCCTGAAAAAACCAAGACAACAACGGATGTCGCGGTGGTCATTCCCGAGTCGTCACCGCTTCCCCCATTGGTTGCGGATACCGACCCAACCAGCAATCAGTTGGTCACCCCGTCACGCACCAGACTCTCCGGTGGCACAACAGCCCCTATCATGCCGTCCGCCAAACCACTGCCACGTCGGCTGCGTGATGTCGCGGGGGTGCGTTCGATGACGATCATGCCTCAAGACAATGCTAATGTGACGACGTCCAACTCAATCACACAAACCCCGCCGGTGTGCATTATCCAATCGCATCAACCGCAGCAGACCGTGATTCAGATCACGCAATGGGCACTGCGAAACAAGGTCGAAATCATCACGCCGGTGACAAACGAATCTGAGCGTTCCAAGGAACGTCAACCCGTGGATCGCGACAAGGCAACACCTCAACCGGTGACCAAACCAGTTGCCGAACCCAAAGAGGATGCTGACCCGTTGCGTCAGGTGATCACGCTCAACATCCCAGCCAATCAGGTCCCGGTGCTCGTGCAGTGGCTCAATGGTCAGACCAGCCAATCCAACAACTGGATCGCGCCATTGCCCCAGGCCAACACCGCCAACGACGCCTATCAGCGACTTCAGCAGGAAATGCCATTGGCGCCGACTCTCCCCCTGCTCAAACCTGACGAATCGATGCAGATCCAATTGATGGTCGTCCCCGACCCAAGACCGCAGATACAGGGTCAGTGAATTTCAGATCAATACCGTTCAAGTAGCTCAAGAAAGCAAACCTAATACTCCGTCACTCCCGCGCAGGCGGGAGTCCAGTGGTATGTGCAAGCGTCTACAGAATGCCACTGGATTCCCGCCTGCGCGGGAATGACGAAATGAAAAACGACCTGTCGATTCGTGTTTAAGCTGCCCTGAAGACTTTGATCTGTTGTTACCTGTCTTGAACATCTGTGTGCATCTGTGTTCATCTGTGGTGAAAAATGTCTTGAGCGCGGGCGCGAACAACGGGAAGGCAAGGCAACCCGTGACTCAGGAGAGTCACGGGTTTGTCAGCGAATCCATCTCTCACAAAAATCATTTTTCTCATCACCAATCGGAAAAATCATGATTGCCATATAATGTCTCTGTTAAACGACCTACGTGCCTTGGATCAATTTCCCGTAAAAAAATTTCATGTCTCGGGAAGTTTTTGCCCCTTTGCAGGAACAGTAGTCACAGATGAGGACGGATCAGTTGGACAGTCTGGGTGCTGGTGATCCAGACGACCCACAGGAGCAGTTGCTGGCAAAAGTCGCAGCAGGCAATGCTGTGGCGTTTGAGCAACTGGTCCATCTTCATGCGGATCGACTCTACGCATTGGCTTACGTCATGCTCAAGAATCGGGCCGACGCTGAGGATGCGGTTCAGGAAACGTTCCTGGCTGTGTTTGAAAGTGCATCAAAGTTCCAAGGCAATGCAACGGTCAAGACATGGATCACACGCATACTCATCAAACGCATCGCCCGCATCCGGCGCAAGAACAAATGGGGCAGGCTCCTGTTTGTCTCACGCCAGCCGGTGATGGATGCGATGCCTGCGAGCAATCGCACCGAGCATACCGAGATCCAGATCGACACCTTGCAGGCCATTGCCAAACTCCCGCCGGAGTTTGCCAGCGTGGTCATGCTGCGGGAGATTCAGGGCTTGAGCTATGCCCAGATTGCCGACGTCCTGGACCTGCCACGTGGCACGGTCGAGTCCCGGCTGCATCGCGGTAGAGCGTTACTCAAGGACACCTTGGCTGACTACTTCCCCCCCGGAAGTCACCCCCGGCCCCCGGAAGCACCCCCACCGCGAAAAGTCGCCAGGCCGCCTGATGAAAGTGACAAGCCTGAACCTGCCTTGGACCACGAAACTGAAACAGACTCCGACAAAGGAGTGACTTCATGAAACTTGATATGAACCAACAACAACTCCTGGCACGCTACCACGATGGTCAAACCACCGATGCTGAGAATCAGCAGGTGCAGTCTTTGCTCGCTGGTAACCCCGATGGTCAGGAATATCTCAACCAGCTAAGCCAACTCAGTCAGTCGCTGCAATCTGCCTACACAATGCCACGTATCAGTGAAAAATTAGCGGATCGTCTGCGCGACATTCCCCATGCTGCACAGGAACATGCGATCACGCGATTGGCCGGTGGCTGGTCGTTGGCAGCTTCCATTCTCCTGCTCTTTAGCGCGTTGGCCATCTTCCAGTATCAAGCCAACACCACCATCGACTCGGATGCCTGGCAACTGGATCGCATGGCCATCGGTCAAGCCAGCAGCCAATACGGCGTGGAGTTGACGGACAACCATCGCGATCTGCAATTGGCCTCATTGCTCATCTCACAGGGCACGGAGGCATCACAATGAAGAAGACGGCCATCATTCTTTCACTGGCATTTGTGCTGGTCTTTGTCGCGGGTTTTGCAGTCGGCACCGTGTCACAGCAACGCAACAAACCGCCCAAGGACTTCGGCGCCTTTCTCGCTGAGAAGCTGGATTTGACTGCTGAGCAGCAGGCCCAGATGAAAGCCATCTGGTCCAACGCCATGAAGCGCGACACTTCCGGCCGAGATCAATACAAGCAATTGCGTGACCAACGTGATGCTGCGATCAACACGTTACTTGGCCCCAGCCAGATGACCGAGTACCAGGCGATCATGGACACCTATCGCGAACAGTTCAACAAACTCCGTCAATCAAGGCGTGATGCCATCGACAAAGCCGTTGAACAGACACGCAAGATGCTCACCCCAAAACAGCTTGAAATTTACGACAAAATGCGACCCAACAAAGACGGCTGGCGTAAGCCGCACTTTGATCATGGACCGGATCGCGGCCCCGGCGGTCATGGTGGCCACGGATCACATTCCCCCAAAGGCGCCCCGGGGGAAGCTGATGCCAAGCAACCACCCTCGCCCCCGGATGCACCGGATGACTCGGATACCCCCGAGTCGGAATGACCGGACCGATGCCATGAAAACTGACCTTACCCCGTAACCAACCGCTCAGGTTCCAATGGAGAAAAACAATGAGCAAATCCAAAATCACAGCCATGTCCCTTTGTGCCCTTTTGTGTGTATTGACTGCTGGCATCGGCCTGCAACTTCCCACTGCCACAGCACAGGAACGCAATGCCGGCCCCGGTGGCGGTGATCGCGAACAGATGCGTGCCCGTTGGCAACAGCGCATGGAAGACCGCATGAAGGAAGCCTTGAAAGTCACCGATGAAGAATGGTCCGTCCTCCAACCCCGCATCAAGAAAGTCACTGATCTGCAACGCGAAAGCCGTGCGGGCATGATGCGTGGCTGGGGCCGCCGTGGTCCGGATCGTGACAACGAGTCTGAACGTCAACTCAATCCCCTTCAACAGGCAGCCAAGGATTTGCAGACTGTCCTGGAAACCGAAGGTGCAACTTCCGACCAGATCAAAGCCAAGCTTGATGCATACCGTGCAGCCAAGACCGCTTCGGAAGCCGAGTTGAACAAAGCCCGTGCCGGTCTGCGTGAACTGCTGACCATCAACCAGGAAGCGCAACTCGTGATGATGGGCATCCTCGAATAACAGACCCATACCTCAGGCAGACCATACCCCAACCTGCCTGATATCCCCCGCCTCGGCCTCGGAAACGAGACCCGGGCGTTTGATTGAAAATGAGGGATTAGGGACTAGCGACTAGGGACTAGTTAACAAGGCAAAAAGCCCAAGTCGCAATTTCCCCCCTGGTCCCTGGTCCCTAGTCGCTAGTCCCTGAGCTTTTCATGCATCAGAAACTTCTCGAGCTGGTAAACCAGTGTCAACTGGATGAGTCCGCGGCCCGGCAGGTCAACGACCTGCTGGGCCAGGGGATTCCTTTGGACCGTGCCCTGCTCCAATCAGCGGTGCTCTCCGAATCCCAATGCGTTGAAAATTTCGGTGCATGGTTTGACCTGCCGACCACGGAACTGGCCAACTATCTCCCGGATAAACAACTGCTCAAAAAATGTCCGGCACGTGTCCTGCTGCAACACCAACTGCTACCCTTGGAAATTGTCAACGGCCAACTCCGCGTTGCCACCGCCTTCATCTCCAACCGGGCAGGCATGGACGAACTGCGTATGGCAACGGGCATGACAGTCACCCCGGTCATCGCCCCACTCTCAGCCATCCAACGTTGTCTTAAAGCACACCTGGGGGTCGGTGCCGACACCGTCCAATCATTGGTTGCTGACAAAGACGGTATTCAGGTCATTGACGATCAGGACAGCGATGATGATGTCGATCTGGCTGACGAAGCGGGCGACGCGTCGATTATCCGACTGGTTAACCAACTGCTCTCCGAAGCCATCGAACGGCGTGCCACCGACGTACACATCGAACCCTTCGAAGAAGAACTCCGCGTGCGATACCGCATTGACGGCGTGCTTCAGGAAGCCTCACTCCCCGCGGAAGTCAAACGCTTTCAGGCAGCGATCGTCTCACGACTCAAGATTCTCAGTCACATGGACATTGCTGAAAAGCGCGTGCCCCAGGACGGCCGTATCAAACTCAAAATCAATGAGCGCGAAATCGACGTGCGCGTGTCGGTGATCCCGATGCTCTATGGCGAAGCTGTCGTGCTGCGTTTACTTGACCGTTCATCCGCATTGCTGGGTCTGGAACAACTGGGGATTGCCCGAGACGATCAGGACAAACTCGACCGCATCCTTGCCCTGCCTCACGGTATTGTCCTCGTCACCGGCCCCACCGGTTCGGGGAAAACCACCACGCTTTATGCAGCACTGTCTCGGATCAACGATGTGGATCGCAAGATCATCACCATCGAAGACCCCATCGAATACCAACTGCGTGGCATCAACCAGATTCAAGTCGCAACGCGTGCTGGACTCACCTTTGCCAAAGGTCTCCGCGCGATCCTGCGTCATGACCCTGACGTTGTTCTCATCGGCGAAATTCGTGACGGTGAAACCGCCCAGATTGCAGTCCAGGCCTCACTCACCGGCCACATGGTGTTCTCCACATTGCACACCAATGACTCACCATCCGCCATCACGCGACTCATCGACATGGGTGTCGAACCTTATCTGGTCGCGTCATCCCTTGAAGCCGTCATGGCACAGCGCCTGGTTCGCCGCATCTGTAAACACTGTAAAACGGCCTACGAACCCGACGATCGGCTAGCGATGGAGTTGGACCTGGGCATCAAGCTGCCCGAACAGCTTTACCGTGGCACGGGTTGCAGCCAATGTCAAAACACCGGCTACAGCGGTCGAACCGTCATCTGTGAAATGATGACCATCACCGGCAACATCCGCAGCCTGATTCTCGAACGCACCAGTGCTGACGTCATCCGACGCGAGACCACGCTGCAAGGCGCACGCAATCTCCGCGAAGATGGTTGGCGTCATGTCAACACCGGCACGACCACCATCGAGGAAGTGCTCCGCGTCACCAAAGATGAACGCAACGACTTTGCAAAAGCCCAAGTCCCCCCATCCAATCCTTCGGAGTCCTAAGCCAACATGCAGACGTACGCATACAAAGCAACCGATGCCAAGGGCTCCATGACCGAAGGCTCGATTCAGGCAACCAACCGCAGTGCAGCGATGCAGCAACTCGGCGCATTGGGTTTAACCCCCATCGCGCTGGTTGATCCGTCGGACGTGCAAGGCAAAAAGGCTGCGGACTTCAAACCCAAAGCAGGCAGTCGCATCAGTAGCGCGGACCTCGAACGGTTCACGCGTGAGTTGGCCAACTTGCTCACCGCCGGTGTGCCGTTGAGTAAAGCTTTGCAGATCATCGTGCGTGAAAGTTCGCGCATGAACTCCAACCAACAGTTCCGCGCGATTCACGATGACGTGGTCGGCGGGATGTCGTTAGCTGATGCAATGGCACGTTGGCCGCGGTCATTTTCGGATGTGTATGTTGCCATGGTGCATGCCGGTGAGACGGGTGGTTTTCTTGATGAAGTGCTCATCCAGATTGCAGAGTTGCGCAACCGCGAACAGGAACTTGTCGGACGCGTCAAAGGCGCACTGATTTACCCGGTGGTGCTTGCGACCGTTGCCAGTGGTGTGATGATTTTCCTGCTGACGTTTTTCATCCCGCGATTTACCAGCATTTTCGCGGACTTCGGCGGGCAACTGCCATGGCTGACGCGACAGATTGTGGCATTGAGTAACGGCTTACTCCAATACGGTTTGTTTTTACTCATCGGTATCATGCTTGGGATCGTCGGTGTGCAACGTGCATGGAAAACAGACAGCGGTCGACGGATCATTGAAAACCTGATCCTCAAATTGCCCGGTGTCGGCAAGGTCATCGCTCAGCTTGCGATGGTGCGCTTCTGCCAAATGCTCGGGACGTTGCTTGGTGCCGGTGTGCCGTTGGTTAATTCGCTGAAGGTCGCCCGTAAAGCCATTGGCAATCAGACACTCTCCGATGCCGTGGACCAAAGCGTTGAACAGGTGCAGATGGGGACCGCTTTGGCGATGAGTTTAAAAACATGCCCGACCCTTTTCCCGCAATCGGTCATTGAAATGATCAGCGTGGCAGAGGAGTCCGGTCGCCTTGATAAAGAGTTGGTGCGTTTGTCCGAGACGTATCAGAAATTACTCGACCGCTACCTGCGTATGCTCGTGTCCCTGATGGAGCCGTTAATGCTTCTGATCATGGGCGCGATCGTGGGCACCGTGGTCATCGGCATGCTCCTGCCGGTCTTCGAACTGCAGGACCTCGTTCAATAACCAGATAAGGGATTAGGGACTAGCCACCAGGGACTAGTTCAAGGCATGAATCACAAGTGAAGCATCGGAATTCTGAACCCTAGTCCCTAGTCCCTTGCTTCACCCCGAAAGGTTTACCAGACATGAACTCACGTACCAAACTTTACGCACGCAATGCACGACGCGGCTTTTCTCTCATTGAACTGCTGCTCGTGCTGGTGATTCTGGCGACACTCACTGCCATCATCGCCCCGCGTTTTACATCACGTTCCAAGCAGGCACGTGTCACCGCTGCCAAGACGGATATCTCGCGTCTTGAGTTACTGCTTGACTCGTTTGAAATCGACACCGGTCGCCTGCCAACTTCCGACGAAGGCCTGGATGCCCTGCTTGAAGAACCGAGCAACGTCACCAATTGGCAAGGCCCATATCTCAAGAAAAACGCACTGCCCAAGGACCCGTGGGGCAATGCGTACATCTACGAATATCCCGGCAAAAACAACACGTCCAGCTATGACCTGTCTTCCTATGGCCCCGATGGCAAGCAAGGCGGTGATGACGACGTGACCAACTGGACTGAAGACGAGTAACCCCCCCCGGAAGTTTCCCGAAAGTCCCCCGGAAGTCCCCCGGCATTTTCACAAGTCAGATCAGTGATGAACCAAAGAGTCACAAAGACACAGAGAAAGACACCAAACACACATTCAAACCATGCGTGTGGGTTGATCTCCCATGCTCTGTTCTCTGTGCCTTTGTGTCTCTTTGGTTCAAAAAAACGATCGCAACGTGCGTTCACGTTTTTCGAGTTGCTGGTCGTGTTGGTGATTCTGTCAACGGCATTGGGCATGCTGGCACCAAACCTGCGCAGATTTTTCTTTGCTCACCAGACACACGAAAAAGCCCTGCATCTATTGGCACTCATGCGCCACGCTCGCAGTCAGGCCGTCACGCAAGGCATCACGCATCGCCTGGTGATCAACATCGATGACCGTGAGTACCTGCTCGAACAACGTGTTGATGGCAAGTATGTCAAGCTGGACAACTCACTGGGACAGACCTTCGATTGGCCTCAGACCATGGAGCTGACCTTCGAAGCGGACACCGAGCAAAACAGCCCGATTTACCTGTATTTCAGGCCCCAAGGCACGGTCACGCCGGGCAAGATCACGATTCACGGAGATGACGACGAGAAAGGCTATGTCCTGCGATCACTGACAAGCAGCGAACCTTACACCCTGAGCACCATCAAAGAAGACGACGACAGGAACCTGGACTAACCATGCAACACCGTGATGCACATTGCAATCACCGACATGGCTTCACGCTCATTGAGCTGCTTGCCACGCTGGTGCTTTGCGCGGTGGTCTTGCCGGTGGCATTGCAGGCGATTAGCACATCGGTTCAGCTTGGTAGTGTCACGCGCGACAAACTCGTTGCATCGGAACTGGCGCAAAACAAGATGCGCGAAATTCTGGCAACCGAGTCATGGGCAGACGGTGATGAATCCGGCGAGTTTGAAGACCAGCCACGCTTCACATGGGAATCATGGACTGAAGATTGGCAAGGCAGTGTCGTCAAAATCCTGCACGTTCAGATCAAATGGGACTATCGTGGCGATGAACGCACCCTCCAATTAGACACCCTGGTCTACAGCCAGGATGACCAGGAGAGTGCATCATGACCAAACGCATCAGACACTGTAAAAACAGTGGTTTTTCGCTACTGGAACTTATGCTTGCCTTGGCGTTGATGGGCGCTTTGATCGGTTCACTGACTGCATCATTGACCGTTGCCTACAAAGCCCGCGCCCGGGTGGATGATGCGCTGGGCAGTTTGGTCCAACTGCAGAACACGCTTGATGAGATTCAAATGGAACTCGAATCAGCGCTCCCCCCGGCGAAGTCTTTGCAGGTGTGATGATCTGTGACACCGATGACGATGCGCCGGTGAGTAACACACCTTACCTGGAGTGGTACAGCAATCATCCAATCGAGTTGCCCGCAGACACCGTTGTCAAAGGCGATATCCGTAAAGTGGCGTTGGCATTGACCACACGTGACGGCTACAAGCATCCCGTACTGGTCAAACGCACGACCACAAACCTGCTTGCCACACAGGTCGTCGAACCCACCGAGCAGGTTCTTTGTCGTGATGTCCAATCGCTGACGATGCAGTTTTACGATGGCAGTGACTGGTACGACACATGGGATGGTTCGACAGCAGAAGACCCCCTGCCACTGCTTATTGAGATCACCATCAAGTTGCAATCGGATCATCCGGATGATGACCAGGTCCAGGAGGACGCACCCAGGATGACGCGCCTGTATCGCATCATCTCCACCACCGCGCAATCCAACGGCAGAGGTCTTGGCAACACAGGATCAGGAGGTGGACGTTGAAACCAACACACACATCCACCAACCATTGCATCCGCAGCCCCCGTAACCGGGGCACGATTCTCATTGTCACCATCTGGATCATCACCCTGCTGGCAGGCATGGCATTGGTGTTTGCACACACGATGCGCATCGAGGAAAGAGCCAACGGCAATCGCATCTATCAAACCCAATCTCGCGAGTTGGCAAACGGCGCCATCGCCTATGCCCAGGCAGCTGCAACACAGGCCATCGACACCGAATTGGCCCAAGATCCACAGGCTGTCGGAGATGACTGGATCGTCCTCATCACACCCGATGAAGAACAGGATGACCGGGCAAGCTATGGCATGATTGACGAAGCGGGCAAAGTCAACATCAATACCGCAACACAAGAGATGCTCGAAAAACTCCCGGGCATGACCGAAGAGTTGGCAGCAGCATTGATTGACTGGCGCGACGGTAACTCAGACGTCACCACCAATGGCGCTGAAGACGAATACTACCTGCTGCTTGATGAACCTTATACCGCCAAGAATGGTGCCCTGGAGTCAATCGACGAACTGCAATTGGTCAAGGGTTTCACGCGACAGATCATTTACGGTGAAGACACCAATCGCAACGGCGTACTCGATGCCAACGAAAATGACGGTGATGAATCCGAACCGCCGGACAACGCAGACGGCACGCTTGATCCGGGCATCTTCCCATATGTCACCGTCCATTCCATCCAGTCCAATCAGAATGACAACGGTCAGAACAAGCCCAACATCAACAACACCAATCTCAATGCCGTCTCCACGGTGTTGCAGGAAGAGCTTGATGCCGGCCGTCACGCCATTGTCATGAACAACATCCGAAACAACCGCCCGTTTACCAATCTCATCGACTTTTACTACAAATCGCAGATGACACTCGAAGAGTTCGACAAGGTGTCCGACAAACTCTCGCAATCCAACGGCGAAAACGTCAGAGGGAAAATCAATATCAACTCAGCATCCAAGAAAGTGCTCATGTGCTTACCACAACTTGAAGAAGCGGATGTCGATACGCTGATTAGTTACCGCAGTTCCAAGAGCCAGGAGGAACTGACATCCATCGGCTGGGTCACCGAAGCGTTCGGTGAAGACGGCCGGGAGAAAGCCATCGCCATCGGTGGCGTGATTACCACGCAATCCAATCAATATGCGTTTGACGCGCTGGTAATCCGTGCCAAGGGACGCAGCTACGCACGACGTTACATTGTCATCGACACCCGTGAAGGTGCCCTGGTTCGATCAAGCCAGGACATCACGCACTTGGGTTGGCCTTTGAATCACAAGGTGTTGACGACGTTAAAGACCGAAGATGATGATCCGGAAGAAATACTCAGTGACGAAAGTCTCAAATAATGCAGCTTAAACGTACCAGTCGAATCGTCCTGAGCTTAACAGGACAAAGTATCCGCTATGCCAGGGTGCATCGTGCGGGTCAGAACGTACAGGTTTCCGACCAGAAGGTTCTGCCTTTTGACTTTGCTTCCTTCTGGTCAGCACCATTGACCGTGGACAATGCGTTATCGCAATTGCTCAAAGCCAATGGGATCACCAGGAACAAAGTCATCATCGGCGTGCCTGCCCAGTGGTGTCTGTTTGATGAATTGCGTTTACCCAAGCTTGATCAGGCGTCACTCAAAAGTGCTGTCGGACTTCAGGCAGAGCAGCGGTACAACCGATCGGACCGCGCGTTTACCTGTGACTACATGCCCCCTGTTGCGGATGAAGACATGTGGTCGGTGACGTTGGGCGCGATGGCAGCGTCCCATGTCGCAGCACTGCAATTCGCGTTGGAACAGGTGCATCTGAAAGTCCATGCCATCATCCCCACGTCGGTGTTACTGCATGATCTTTACCAGACCGATGCGTCCAAACGCTGGCAATACACGGCATGGCTGCGAAACGACCAGGTGGAACTCTTCTGCTGGAACCAGAAAAAATTCGCTGGCATGAACCTGCTCTCCGTCAGTTCGGATCATCTCAATGGTGATCTGCATCAGCATCTGTATGACACCGTGCGTCAGCAGATCATGCAGGACGAACTCATCCACGCAGTCGATGCACAAAACCAGAACGTCCAACTCTTCTGGGATCACGAACATGATTGTGATGCCCAGTGGTTTAGCAAACCCACCGACGCACGGCGTTGGCAGATTCATGACAAACCCAATGCAGGCCGCGGTGCAACGCGCGTGGGTAATGATCTGATTGCCCTTGGGCAGTTGGTTCTCAGCGAAGATACACCGACGCTCGACTTTGCAGACTCCCGCTTACATCAGAAGCAAACACAGACCACGCATCCATGGCGAAATCGATTGATCCTTATCGGCTCGTTAATCGTCGTGCTCGTGGGTCTGCTGGGCTATGACCTGTATTCCCTGAATAAACAGGTCTCCGAACTCAACACGCAGATCAGTGAACTCGAAGACGGCACGGACCGTGCAGGCTCGATCATCAAGCTTGTGCAGCGTGCAGAGAATTGGTTCTCCACCGAACCGGTGTATCTGAACTGCCAGCGCAGCATCAGCCGTGCGTTTGGTTCAACCGAACACATCTGGGCATCGAACCTGTCATTAAGGCCGGACATGATGGGTTTGATGAACGGCTATGCTCATTCCAAAGATCACATCGTCCAGTTGATTGATCGCATGAAAAACCAGCCGGACCTCTCGCAGATCAAACTGCTTTACATGCGTGATTCCAATGCCAGAAACGATACGGAAATCGCCTACGCCATCTCGTTTGTCTACGAGCCAGCCAAAGCAATGGCCACGCCCGGTGAGACTCAGGCAACGGAGAATGCTGGAGGTGAACAATGAATCTCAACCCACGTGAAAAATGGATTCTCGTCACCACGTTAACCGTGCTGGGCATCTTCCTGCTCGACCGGTTGGTGATCTCGCGCGTGCTTGATTACCGCGACAGTCTGGTCAGTGATGTGCAGAGTCTTTCGGATGATCTATCGCGTGATATTCACCTGATCAAACAAGGCAAGCAGCAGCAAAAGCGTTGGAAGAACATGATGACCATCGGTCTTCCCAATAGCGCCTCCGAAGCCGAATCGCGCACGCTTGATGCGATCAATCAATGGGCTTCGGATACGAAGGTGGACCTGCTGTCGGTCAAGCCGGAGTATCGCCGCAGCGATGAATTACTGGTGCCCGTGGTGTTTCGTGTCACCGCCAATGGTTCAATGAAAGCCATCGCCAAGTTCATCTGGAAAGTGGAGACCGCCGACATTCCCGTTTGCGTGGACACCTTGCAGATCAATGCCCGCGACAAGAAAAACAAGGATGAGCTTTCCATGCAGATGGGCGTCAGTGCCTTGTATCGCAAGTCCGACAGCAAGGAGGTGTCGCGATGAAACAAGTCCTCACCGGATGCTTGATGTTTGTCATGCTGTTTAGCTCTACCAATGTCTTCGGGCAAACCAGTGACAACAAATCCAAAGACAAATCGACCAAGCCGTCATTCGCTGATTACCAGGTTGTGGTGGACACCAACATTTTCATCCGTCGCAAACCGGTCCCTAAGCGTACAACGCAAAATGAAGCCCAGACACCCACGACAGCAGCGCCCCCGCCAGTTGCCCCCGTCAACAAGTATCTGCTCTGTGGCATCATCATTGAAAACGATGACCGTTTCACAGCCATGATCGAAGACGCCCTGACGCATACGCTTCAGAGTCTACATATCGGTGACAAGGTCAATGTCTTTGAGATCACCTCGATGACCATCTCCAGCGTGGTCCTGAGTCTGCCTGATGGGCGTAGCGCGGAACTGTTCATCGGCCAATCCATTGATGCCAACGGCAACCTGCTGCAGTCCGGCTGGATCCCCACCGCCAAGTCTGCTGCACCATCAACCGACTCAGGGCAATCGTCTGACTCTGAGAAAGACACGGCCCAACCCACCAACGAAAAAGAACTTTCCATCCTCGAAAAACTGCGTCGCCGACGCGAGAGTCAACTCAACAAGTAAGGATCAACCTTCATGCACGGCAATTCCTCTTCAACACCATCTGTTTTCCGGCTCTTGTCGCGTTATGGTCTGCTTGCGCTTTGCTGCATGACGATGACCTTTACGCCATCGCTCATCGCACAGGACATGCCCGACGACGCACCACCACCGCCAGAGGAAATGGCACCACCGCCGGATGATGGTCACGATGGCCAACCTGGCCAAGCACCAGTAAATGCTGAAGCAGCTTCCCAGCAACCTGCAACGCCGAGCAATCTCCCGCAGTCGACCATCAAGAAAGTCAAAACGCTGGATGTCCCCCAGACCATCAGCCCGACGACCAATGGCAACGGGATCACGCCTGAAAAAGTCGAATCCATCCGGATGAACTTTGAAAATGCGCCACTCAATGCCGTGCTCCAACACCTCTCACGCACCGCCGGGTTTGTCGTCATCAAGGAAGTGGATGTCGAAGGCACCATCTCCGTCATTGCTCACCAACCCCTGACCGTCGACGAAGCGGTGATGCTACTCAACACCATGCTCAAGCAGCACGGTGTGACCGCGTTGCGTAACGAGCGTATTCTCACCATCGTCTCACTGACCGATGCCAAGAAGCGATACATCCCCGTCAAAGCCGGCGCCAACCCGGACAACATCTCTAGAACCGATGAAGTGATCACGCAGGTGATTCCACTGCGATACACCGACGCAACCAAACTCAAGGATGACCTGACGCCACTGTTACCCGAGTATGCTGTGATGTCCGCCAATCAGGCAAGTAACTCACTGATCCTCACGGACACTTCGTCCAACGTCAAACGTATCGTGCAGATCGTCAAGGAACTGGACCAATACGTCTCAGGTACGACCAGTGTCCGCGTCTTCCCATTGCAATATGCCGACGCCAGCAATGTCGCGCGCATCGTCAAGGAAGTCTTTGAAACTGACAGTTCAAGCAGCCGCAACAACCAGAACAACAACCGTTGGCAACGTTTCTTCCGCGGACCGCGTGGCGGGCAACAACAGCAGCAAAACGAAGGTCAATCCAATATCACCACGACTGTGCGGGCATCAGCAGATACGGAAACCAACACCGTCGCTGTCAGCGGTCCGGCGGATACGCTTGATGTGGTGGCCCAGGTGATCACGCAACTGGATTCCAACCCGACACAGCAACAGGAAGTCTTCATTTATCCCTTGAAAAACGGCACCGCCAACACGTTGGCCACACGACTGACCAACCTCTTCAAGGACTCAACCACATCCAACAATCGGAACAACAATCGAAACAACCGTAACCAAGCCAACAGCCAAACCGAATCCTCAGCCACAGACCTCAAGGGAGAAGTCACCGTCGTGGCGGATAATGACACCAATTCATTGATGGTCATGACCTCTGCGAAAAACTATGATCGCGTGAAAAAGATCATCGACGATCTGGATCGCCCGATCCCGCAAGTACTCATCAAAGTCCTTGTCGCTGAAGTCACACATGACGGCGAAGTCGATCTGGGTGTTGAGTTCTCAGGCCTGAATATTCGCGACAGTGGCAATGGTTTTGAGATCGGCACCGACTTTGGGGTGGCCTCAGCGACCGACGGCTTCAAGTTCTCGCTGATTGAAACCAATCTCAATGCTGCGATTCATGCTCTGGAAACCGTGGGTAAACTTGATGTCCTCTCGCGACCTTACATCCTGACATCGGACAATAAAAAAGCGACCATCACCGTTGGTGAAGAAGTGCCTTTCATCCGCGACTCACGCACGACGGATCAGGGCAGCACGATCAACACCATCGAATACGAAGACATCGGCATCATTCTCAACGTCACCCCGCACATCAATCCCGATGGCCTGGTGATCATGGATGTCGCGCCAGAGATTTCCACGCTGACAGGTAACACCGTACCGATCTCTGAAACGGTGGACGCCCCGACGTTTGCCAAGCGTTCAGCTTCCAGCCGTGTTGCCATCCAGAACGGTCAGACCATCGTCATCGGTGGCCTGGTGCAGGACCGCAAAACCAGCACGGTCAACAAGGTTCCAATACTTGGCGATATCCCCCTGGTTGGCGAACTTTTCAAACGGACCCAGGACAGCAAGTCCAAAACCGAGTTGCTGATCTTCATCACCCCGCATGTGGCTGATCAACCGGGCCTTCTCCAGGCGATCTCCAAGTCCGAGGAAGCAAGCCAGGAAATCGTCAAGGAGGCCATGGAAGGCAAACTCTATCAACGCCATCTTGAACGCATGGGCACAGAAGGCAACACACAACCCAAGCCCGATTCAACCAACAGAACATTTGAAGTCGAAGTCGAATCCAATTCGGATTCAAATGCGACACGCAGCAAACGCTTCCGTTAAACACGACAATATCAGATCAATCAAACAAAAAACCGCAGCCTGGATGGGTTGCGGTTTTTTGTTTGGATACAGTCGATGTCATTGTTGTTGCATCAAGGTGAGGATGGCAAAACCTGTGATCGGCGCGTCAAGCTTGAACGTGATCCCGCCAGCTTCATGATGCTCAGCAGTCAAGTCACGTTGCGTTGGTTGATGCTCCGTGCTGTATTCAATCAAACGGGCCGTGGTGGATGAATCCCAATTCACAGACAGATTTGGCAAGTGTAAAGAACCAATACTCAAGGCATGCTGTTTCTGTGGAGCAATGACCATGAAACACTGCATCGTCTGTTGCGATTGACTGGGAAGAAGCAGGTAAACCTTGCCTTGCTCATCAGGCAAGTCAAGGACCGACATTTTCAATGGTATGTCACCCAGAATGTCACCGAGTTGATCAATGGCAATGTCGGCTTTCCCGCCGGGTTTGGGCTTGCTTGTCCCCCACCAGCAAATTCGGGTTTGCTGGCGATTGAGTTGATAGTTGGCAGCCCATTGCAAAAAGCGCATCCCGCGCATGAGAATCGTTGCAGTACCGCGACCGCGACGTCCATGTGACTCGGTCACCCAAATGCCTTTGACATGACCTGGTTGGAAATAGTCCGCATGGTACTGGCCGAGTGTTTTGTCATATGGATCACTTGCCACCGGGTAATGCACGCAGATGATGTCCACGAAATCGAGAATACGTTTACCTGCAAGACTTGGCGCATGCGTGCCAGTGATCTTATGTTTCAGGACACGATCCAACCAGGCGCGCGCTTTGGAGTTGTAACTATTGCCCAGTGATCCACAGACAATCGGCAGGCGCTTGGGATCACCATAGACATCCTGCCCCACGCGACGCATCACTTCGATTGCTGGTGCAAGCACATATTCTGCATAGGCGTCGGCTTTTTCAGGTTGATTGGAAAACGCCCAGCGACTCCTGCCTGCTTTGACCTTGGCCTTGTCATCAAACAAGTCCAGATGCAGACCGTTGATCTCGTTGCCCCACTGCCAGAACACGTGATCTGCAGCATATTGTCGATCCCATTCACAGGTCAGGCGAATCGTCCAGTAAGCAAGGTTCTTATCGAGTTTGAGACTTTGTTTGTCGATCAACCGAATCGGTCCCTGATAAATCGCATCCAACCCATCGGCTTTAAGGCGGGGTAGAAGTAACTTGAAATTGGACGTCTCCAGACGACTTTGCCGGCCGATGTCCTGTAAATCCAAGCGGATTGTTTGTTCATCAAAAGGCCCGGTACGCTGCGTTGCATCCTTGCGATACTTCCCATCTCCCGGTGGTCCCAGATGCGGTGAACCATAACCGCGTACGGTTGACCAACCTTGCCCCGGTGTTCGTGTGGTGTAATGAATGCCCATGTACTGCTTCCAGGACGATGGCAGATCAAGCCACTTGGCATTGGAAGTATCCAGGGTGATATCCGTGAAGCGTTGGGCAGCCAACTGAACCTCATTGGGTGTGACCCACTGCATCTGCGAAACCGTCAAGGGGCCACGCGTCACATCAATCTGCAAGGTTAGATTGGGGTCATCCCATTTTGCCTGCGTTTGGATGAGTGTTTCATCACCGAGTTTAAGTTCAATGTGTTTGGATTGATCGTTGAAACCCAAAGACCATTGTAATTCGGCACCGAGGTCTTCAAAGACCGACTCCCATTGTTTGACGGTTTTACCCAGTTGGGCAGTGAGTTTGGCAGGTGTGATGCGAACGACCATCGGCTGATCATCACTGTCGGTCATGCCATGAAGCTGGACAATGAACATGCCAGCCTTTTCATTGGCATCAGGTTGCAACATTGACCAACGCAGTGTCCCCCATGCGGTGACAGGTGTTTTGTACCGCGCGGAGATCGGATGCTTGGCTGAGGATCGTAAAAACCATGTTGGCTGACCATCAACCTTCTTGATCTTGCTGGCAAAACGTTTGGCGGTCACGTCCCATGCATTGGCATCAGCCAACAAGTCTTCGACTGATTGCCTGCTCTGAGCCAATCCGGGAAGAGACAACCAACCAACGAACAACATCATCATCAGATATCGCAACAAGTTGGACCATCCTTTTTCATCTTTAACGGTTTAACGTACCAGCAGATTGTTTCATGCACCGGGTTGCTTGATCGTGAGCAGAAAGATCGCAGAGTCGCGGATATCCATTTCCCATAACGGGTCCAAACGAATCATCAGTTCACCATCGTGTTTCTCGATGATCGGCTCAACCGTGCGGTTTTCCTTGCCCATGGTCAAGACATGACATTGCAATTGTATCTGTGTGTTTTGATCGATCTTCAAACCGGGCTTGATACGGACACCGCTGATCGCTGCCTGTGATGTGAAATAGGGGTGGGTATGGATGGCATAACGTACTTCGTTGGGACTCACATCCGCTCGCAATGCGACCCACTGCGCATCAGCACGTGTCTCGGGAATGATCTGATCCCGGGCGTTTTGCAGCGGATGGTCTGCCAGAAACGGGCCGAGAATTTTCAAAGCGCCTCGGCCATCGGTGACTTCGCCGTAATGCTTAAGGCCATCACCCCAAAAAAACACCCGCGGTTTTGCGGTTTGAGGCCAGTTGTTTGAAAGCACAAATTCAAGCCATTTGAAACTGACCAAAGCAACACAGTAATCGCCACGACCACGCCAGCCCAACTCTTCGGTGCTCCAGAAGTCGTTGACTTTGCCACTGGCAATCCACTTGTCATAAATACCCTGGAGCAGATCGCGTTTACCAATACCATAATGAATCACCACCGCATCGATCACATCAGTGACTTTCATACCTGCAAGGGAAGGGGCATGTTCCCCAGAGATGGTACTGCCTAAAACCAAATCCAGATACTGCTGATTCTCGGGTTTGAGAATCCCTGAAACCGAGCCCATGATAATCTTGACGCGCTGTGGATCGCCGTAAACATCCTTGGCTGCTTTGCGCAAAGCTTCGACGGCTGGCGCCAGGTAGTACTCCACATAATCATGGGCGTGGCCCGGATGTCCACGGACATGTTCCCCTTCAGTCAGGTCCCGCATGGCAAAACGATGAGACGAATTGATCTCGTTGCCAATCTCCCAGTAGATGGTGTTCTTGCGGTTGGCCAAGTCACCGGTATTAAACCGAACATAAGACGCATAGAAAGTGTCCTTGAGGTAGGCCCCCTTCTTTGCCATCATGTACTGAACGGGATTGTCCCATCGATGTTGAAGCACATTGACCTGTCCTGCCACAAACGCCAGATCAATCCCAGCGGCATCAGCCTGCTTGATCGCTTCAATAAAGTCGGTTTTGATCGGCCACTTCTTACCCGGCTTGGGAATCTGGTTGATCCGCTTTTGAACCTTGGCTGCTTTTTTACGAACCCGGGCATCAAGTGCATCCGCATCATACGATTTGAGATTTTCTTCCAATGTCTCCTCGTATGCATCGAAATTCACATCTCCGACCGTCACCGTCCTGGCTTCGAAGACATAATAGCGTGGCTCCCCGCTGAAGTGACCGATGGTTGGCTTGACGTCCGTGGGCTTAAGCGCGGAGACATCGGGCTTGAATGCCACATTGGGATGCCTTGGCCAGCCGCGTGAGATCCCCAGACGACACTCCGAATCAAGTCGGTAATGTGTCCCGACGGTGCCTTGCCATGTTATCGCTGGACGATTCTGGGCGTTTGCCATCAAATTACAAGTCCAGAGGATCAGCCCTCCACACAGGACGTTCAAGACCGTTTTGTTTTGCATCATCACTCGTTTTTCCATCAGTTACCGTATCGTATTTTTCAATACACATATGATCAACTGTACTCTGACAACAAGGAAGGTCAAACCGACCATTTAATTCACCATCTCTTTTTTATTAAATAAATAATTATAAAATTTAAACTTATGATACTAAATAATTTTTACAAGCAACCATCAATTTTTTTCACCTCTTGACATCGCACCCAGCAATGCGTATTAATACATCATGACAAGTGCTTTCACCCGAGATCGGCTGAGCAACCCCAAATATGCTCAACTCGCCCGTCGCCTGGGCTTGAAAATCGGGAAAATGTCCAATGGCGACCTCCTGCCATCCATTCGCCAGCTCATGCAGGAGTTTGATGCCAGTCAGGCCACGATCTATGCCGCTTTGGAGTTACTCAAGCGTCAGGGAGCCGTGGACCACGAACCGGGGGTTGGCATGCGGGTTGCCGTTCAGTCGTCTCTGGATCACGCCGGTCCTGCCAGAATTCTTCTCCGCCTGGCGCATCGCTCAAGCACATTTCACCAACAGTTACTCGAAGAAGTCTTCGCCCAGGCACAGTCCTTAAACCTGCGATTCATGGTTGAACCGCTGGATGCCCATCTCCCATCCAATGAGACGGCTGACGCCACGCTGGTCATCCCCGGTTCCACGGACTTAAGCCCGATGATGCTTGCCGACTGGGCCAACAACAAACCCATGGTGGTACTGGATCGCGACCTGCGCGGCGTGGGGATTGACTCGGTGTGCTCTGACAATTACCAGGGCGGGATTCTCGCAGCAAGACATTTACTGGGAATGGGACACAAACACATCGCGGTCCTCAACCACCGGCCGGACTCCATCAACCCCCACGACCGAATCAATGGCTTTACCCAGGAAATTCACAACACTGCCCCCGACGTCACGATTCAATATCTCAAGGCTGACCACCCGCTCAACAGTGACGAAATTTATCCCTTCGTTCGCAAACACTGGGCAGACTGCAAGCAGGCAACTGCCCTGTTCACCACAACACGCACCACAGCCCTGGCGGCTTTGCGTGCCTTTCAGGAACTGGGCATCAGTGTGCCCGACGACGTGAGCCTGATGGGTTACGATGATCTGGGGGCCAATGTCTATTGCAACCCGCCATTGACAACGATTGATCAGCAGCTATCAAAACTTGCCAAGGCCGCTTGCCAGATTCTCGCTCATCGCCTGCAGCTTCCAACACAAGCTTCATCACAGCACTCCGTACAGTGCTCGCAAATCATCCCCGTGAGTCTGAATGTCCGCCGTTCCACATCAACTCCCGTAAGCCATTGATCCGACCAACGACAGGAGTCCGACATGTTCAAGTTCAGCCGACAAGCTACGAGGACAGGCTTCACGCTTATCGAGTTGTTGGTGGTGATCGCGATTGTCAGCCTGTTGATTGCAGTCCTTCTACCTGCTTTGCAAATGGCACGCGAATCAGGACGCAATGTGCAATGCCTCAACAATCTCCGGCAAGTCAGTATCGGCTTTAATGCCTATCGCACCATCGACCATGATGCACGCCTGATCCTTGCCAAGTCCTCTGGCAATACTGTCATCTACACCGGCGGTACCTGGTATGCCATGGGACAACTTTTCAAACTCCAGTTGATCACCGGGAGAATGGGATACTGCCCGTCAAGCCAGATCACACTGAGCAACTACATCGACTCCGACGGCTGGAAAAATCCCACGAGCACCCTCCGTTCACACTACGCAACACGCCGTGGTGGCGAGACAGGAGGATGGGCTGATGCGTATGTGATTCGCCAAACGGATGACCGAAGCTACATTGACCTGATCCACAAAACCCCCTCAGGACTGACGCTTTACACTGATCGCAACCTTTGCTGGTATGACGGCACCAGTGGTGTTGATGGCACCAATGTCGTGCTCGAACACATGAAAGACAACTCCGGCAATGCTGTCTACGAAGACGGGCACGCTGAAGTCTGGTCACGCAATCGTATCATTGATGAAGGCGCCAAAGTCCATGGCATCACTCCCGGACGCTACTACAAAGACACACGCATCGCAGGCTTTGACCGACACCCCGCAAGGGATTGGTAATACTTCATCACATGTCATGCGCATCATCTGGAACAAATCAAAAAATTGAACTGCTCGAATACAGGACGAATGATCTTTTTGAAGGAATCGTTTTTATTATCACTGCACGATACCGCGTAGCAGTTGATAAACGCCGCAAACTTACGGAAGATTGCTTAGCACACGAACACAATCGACAGTTCACGCTTAAACGTCTTGGCAAAGGCTTTGATCTGGGTGTTGACCGCCATCTCTTCCAACGGGCAGGACTCGGATGTGCTGACGGTGAGTTTGACTTTGCTTTTTCCCTTGGTCACAAACACCACGCCGGTGACGATGGCTTTGTGCGTGCGGTCCAGACTCTCAGCTAAACGCAGTAACATGCAAAGCTGTTTGACGATCATGCGATGCTGTTTACTCAACGCTGCATAGTTTGGATGCTTTTTCTTCTTGGGGTAAGGCTTTTTGTGAAACTGAGCGATGTTGGCAATGAGTTCCACTTCCAAGTCATCAAAGCCGAGCAACTCTGCATTACGGATCAGGTAATACGCATGCGCTCCGTGACCGCTGTAGGAGATGAACTTGCCAATGTCATGGAGCATCGCAGCGTGTTCGAGCAATTCACGCATCCAATCGTCTGCCTTGATCAGTTTTGATTTGACGGCTGAGTCATAGAGTTTGAGTGACAAATCAGTGATGTGCTGAGCGTGTTCTTCATTGAACCGACAGACGCGGCCTAAGCGCATCACCGATTCACGTCGGTAATTGTGATCCTTTTCACTTTGCTCATCATCCAGTGAATGCAGGTAATCCACGAGCAAACCATCACGCAGACCACGGTCGGAGATGCTGATGGGGACATCGCCGATCTCATCGAGAATGCACTCAAAAATCGCAGCACCGCCGACGATGATGTCAGCCCGTCGGGCGTTGAGTGCAGGCAGATTGATGCGCTCCTGCTGACTGAGTGCAAGGATTTGACGGATGGCCAGGCGGACTTGTGCAGCAGTGACGCGATCGTCTTTGCCTACCGGTTGGTCAGCGTTGAGTCGGTGAGCCAATTCCACCAATACCTGAATGGTACCCGACGAACCGATGACACGTGTGAATGGGAATTGCTTGAGTTTGGAGAGTGTGCGGATGGCTTCGTTGCGGACCCCTGCCTTGATTTTTTCGAACTGTTTTTCGGAAACCGGGCCGGTGTCTTTGGGATCGCAGAACTGGTTGGTCATACGGATGGCACCAACTTTGACCGAGCGCATGAACAGATGCTGCTGCTGATTGCCAATGATCATTTCGGTCGAGCCACCGCCGATGTCCACGAGCAGTGCGTTGTCGGAGTTATCGAGTTTGGCTTCGCTGATCACGCCCATGTAAATGAGTCGGGCTTCCTCCATGCCGGAGATGACATGGATGTCGATACCGAGGGTTTCCTGAAAACGCTGGACGAGTTCATCACGGTTGGTTGCTTCACGTGTTGCGGAGGTGGCAACGGCACGGAACTCGGTCGCGCCCAGTGTCTTTGCCATCTCCACGAACTGGTGTCCAACGGTCAATGCGCGTTGGATGGCCTCTTCGGTGATGCGGCCTGCCTGGAACTCACCTTCGCCAAGTCGGATGGATTCTTTCTGGTCGGTGAGGGTGACATAGGAACCGTCGGACTCAATGCGGCAGAGGAGCATGCGCATGGAGTTGGTGCCGATATCGAAAAAAGCGACGGTGGTCGCGGGGGTGTCTGCCATGTGAAATACGCCTTTATGCAGGACACAAAGTTACAGGCGTATGGTAGCAGGTTTGGGGTGCGTGATGGTTTTTTGAGATGTGTTGCAGGTGTTGATCAAATGGCTTGAACAACAGAAACAAACACCCAACATACAAACGCATCGCAAGCGATGCGGCTAAATGAAACCGAATTTGTTTTTACGCGGCACCGGCTTCAACGACGGGGAGCGAGACTTTCTTTTCGGTGTCCTGCTTGATCTCGTCGAGTTGCTGTTGGGCGGCAGGGTTGGCGTAGCTGTTGAAGATCATGGCTTTGACCGTGCCCCACATCCCGCCGAAGGTGCTGAAGGTAAGATCGACGGCGGTGGGTTCGTGACCACAGTGAACCATGCACTGCTGGCAGGCAGGATTACCCGAAGCGCGGCCGTAGCTTTCCCAGTCGGTTTCGTCCATGAGTTCACGGAACGAATCGACATAGCCTTCCTGAAGCAGGTAACAGGGCTTCTGCCAACCGAACAGGTTGTATGTCGGATTGCCCCAGGGCAGACAGTTAAAGTCACGCTTGCCCATGAGGTATTCGAGGAAGAGCGGGGATTGGTTAAACAGCCAACGCTTCTTGCGATTGGAGAAGATGAGCTTGAACATGTCCGTGGTCTTCTTGCGTTCGGTCATGAAGCTTTTCTGGTCCGGCGCTTTGGGGTACGCATAGCCGGGACTGACCATCATGCCTTCGACGCCAAGGTCCATCATGTCATCAAAGAACTTGCGGACGGAGTTGGGGTCTGCACCTTCGAACAAGGTGGTGTTGGTGGTGACACGGAAGCCTTTGGTCACCGCTTGACGGATGGCCTCTGCTGCGACGTCGTAGACACCTTCCTTGCAGACTGCAAAGTCGTGGTGTTCCTGTTCGCCGTCCATGTGGATGGAGAAGGTCAGGTACTTGCTGGGCTTGAAGCGGTCGAGGTGTTGCTTGAGCAGGATGGCATTGGTGCAGAGGTAGACATACTTCTTGCGCGCAACCAGACCGTCGACGATTTCGTGAATGTCGGGATGGAGCAGTGGCTCACCGCCGGGGATGGAGACCATGGGCGTGCCACATTCTTCGACTGCATCAAAACACTGCTGCGGAGTGAGGTGTTTTTTGAGAATGTGTGCTGGGTACTGGACCTTGCCACACCCGGCACAGGCCAGGTTACAACGGAACAGCGGTTCGAGCATCAATACCAGCGGGTAGCGTTTGCGGCGTGCGAGCTTCTGCTTGAGCACGTAGGTGGCAACGGTCCACATCTGGGATACGGGTACGCCCATGGGCTAACTCTCTTTACGTCTTAAGTCTCACACTATCAGGCGGTTGATAGCATGTGCCTGCGATCGAGGTGACACGAAGCCGACTTATCGGTCGCGGGACAGACACAAATGTTAGTTCAAATCGCTAAAACTTCAAGCATTCTCTGAAACCCAGTTGCCAGACGTTTAATCTGATGGTAAGATTTTGGGCTCAAATCAACGGGGCGTAGCGCAGCTTGGTAGCGCGCCATACTGGGGGTGTGGAGGTCGCAGGTTCAAATCCTGTCGCCCCGACTTGTTAGAACAGGAAGCCGTTCAGTCAAAAAACTGAACGGCTTTCTTTTTTCTATACAAAGACTTATATCACTCAAAGTCCGGTTCAAAGATATCGCTCGCAGGATGCGCTGTTTTCCGGCCTTCTTTGAACCGTGCCAGATCTCGGCAGCCTGTTGCGTGAAGTCGAATACCTTTTTGGCTGAGTCCCTGCTTGTCGATTCCATGTCCCTGCAAGCAGCGATGCCCTTTTCGACCTCTGCAATCTGGCCTTGCAGGGACACAGATTTGTCTTGATATGTCCCTGCATCGAGGTGCCCTTCCAGATACAGGGACAACAATCGGGCGTTCTGTTTTTCTAATTCCACTTTCTTGCGACCCAATACACGCTTCTGATGGTTCTGATCGTTTCGCAATCGGCCAAACTCCGCATCCATCACTTCGCTGAACCACTCACGCAGTTCCGGCGTAGGCAGACGCATGGATTCGAGTTGCTCGACGATGGCGTTCTCCAAGTCCGCTTCTTTCCAACGAACGCGTGGATGGTCGTCGGCTCGACGGTTGTTGGCACAGCGGTAGTAGTTGTGAATTCGCACTGTGCCATCGTTGAGTTTTCGGCGGATGCGTTCGCCGGTGATCATGCTGCCACAGTGTTCGCAGACAAACAGGCCATTGGCGTAGGTGTGTGACATGCGTTTAAGTCGGCGGTTCTTGCCTTTGAGTATGTCGCGACAGAGTTGGAAGGTGCGACGATCTACCAAGGGTTGATGCTTGCCTGGATAGATTTCACCTTTCCAAACGATGTCGCCGACGTAGAATCGATTGGCCAAGATGTAGGAGATGCTGCCTGGCGTCATGCGTGGGCAACTGGGACGGAAGATGTAACCTTCCTTGTGAAGCTGTTCGCCGATCATGTCGAAGGTCATGCCACTTTGCGAATACAACTGAAAAATGCGCATCACCAACTTGGCACGTTCGGGATGCGGCTTGATCGGTTCGTTGCGGTCGTCAGAATTCTTGTAGCCATACGGCACACCGCATGGCATCCAGCCTTGGCGTATTTTTTCTTCCTGGCCTTTGCGCACTTCCTGTCGCAGGTTGTCGCTGTAGTACTGGCTGATGGCAGCCATGACGTTGAAGCTCAACGCACCTGCTGCACCGGGGCCGAACTCGTTATCGACAAAAGCCATCTTCACACCCGTCGTGTCTTCGAGTTCCTGCATGCGGACCGCATCGCGCATGTTGCGACAGATGCGATCCAGCTTGTGTGCCAGAATAGCCCCAATATTAAGGCGTTTTGCGTTCTTCTTGACCCATTGATACATCTCGTTGAATGTCGCACGTTCTGCCCCGCGTCGAGCGGATTCGGCTACGACAAACTCACGCAGGATGTTCCAACCTTCACGATCAGCCTTGTCGCGATTGATGCGAATTTGTGCATCCAAAGAATAACCTTCGCTTTGCTCGCGTGAGGACACGCGTGCCCATACCACAATATTCATTCGTCAGAATCTCCTTCCGTGCCGGCCAGGTAAAACGCCAACGCAATCTGTTGCACGTTGAACAAAATCTCCATGGCTTCCTCTCGATCTACTTCTCTGCCAAGGTAATCGCCCCACGCTTCCTGCGTTCGAGCAATCAAATCCTCCGTCATCCACCGAGTTTCCAATGCCCCCGCCCCCGGAAGCCCCGGAATGTCTGAAAGATCTTTGGACTTTTCGGAACGTAAACTTCCGGGGGCGGGGCTTCCGGGGGTGTCACATTGAGCCTCAAGGTTCAAAGAATGTCCAGTCAGTTCTGGCGAATGTGGGGTAAATCTTTGAACCGGCGTTTGGGAACGCTGTACAACCTGATTCATTTCAACAACTCCCCATTCACATCCACTGCATCAAAACATGCCTTGATTCGCTGCATTGCCCTATTGATGGTTTTCCATTCGCATTCATACATGCCAGCAATTTCGTTGCAGTTGTAGCCTTGGGACAACAGGAACGCGATGTCCTTCTCAAAGTCCGGCAACTTCTCCGTGGCCGTCTGCACATCCATCGTCACAGGCATGAGCATTTCGCTGGACGGCTCTTCGCCATGGAACGTGCCATCCTCGTGAACCCCCAGTTGGCGAAGCACCTTCTCATATCGCTTGCGGTAACGGCAGCGTTTCCGCATCAAGTCCAGCAAATGTTGATTGATGACGGCATACAGAACCGTCAATTCCGTCGCTCCATTGGCCTTTGCAGGGACAAATTCAAAGGACCAAATCACCATGGCAGCTTCCTGCATCATGTCCCCCCAATCACGTTTTGGGAACCGCATCGCCTTGATCCGGCTCAAGGCCAATCGCATCTTCCATGGTTCAAAAACCCCTTCGTACAACGCCAACAACTTTTCCTCTGTCATGCCTTTTCCTCTTGAAAAACAGGCTTTTCGCATTTGCCCAGACGCTCTGGGCCATCTGTTTTTCATGATCGTGGCACCACCGGGGACATGTCTGTAGAGATGGACCTGTCAGCGAACAGACATATGTCAGACAACCTGTCACTAAGCCTGTCAGGGCTTGCAGGGACATGTCACTAAACCTGTCAGGAAGGTGATTTCATGTCCCTGCATCCCAAAATCGCCCCTCTGCGGCAAATAACAGTTATGGGCGGACGTGGTGTGCCGCACGACTGCAACACGAGGAGACTGATATGACGAAAATATTCGATGAGTTGAACATTGACCTGAGCATGCTGGGTACGGAACCGGCTGACGAATACCACGCCAAAGCAAAGCAATATTTGTCGAGTCATCAACTGATCGACTTCATGACCTGCCCATGGCTTTACCGCAAGAAACAATTGGCATTGATACAAGCCAAGGAAACCGAAGCCTATCTGCTCGGGCGTGCTGCACACTGCCGAATTCTGGAAGGCCGTGATGCATATGAATCCCAATTCGCAATAGGCGGCCCGATCAATCCCAAAACGAAAAAGCCCTTCGGCAAAGAATCCCAAGCCTTCCAGAATTGGGTTCAGGCACAAGGCAAACCCGGCATCCACTTCGACGACATCGACAAGATTGAGAACCTGGCCAGTGGCGTGAGCATGAACAGTGAAGCTGTGGACTTACTGCTCTATGGGCGTGCTGAAGGGGTGGTTCGTGTGAATCGTTGGGATGTCGATTGTCAGATTCGCATCGACTGGCTACATCCGCACCGCGGCATTGTGGACTTAAAAACGTGCAAGGATTTGTCGGCGTTCCAGTGGGATGCTCGCAAGTATCGCTACATCAACCAGCTTGCCTTTTACCAATCGGTGTTGTGCGAACAGATCGGTGAACTGGTGCCGGTGTACATCGTGGCTGTGGAGAAGAAGGAACCTTACCGTTGCGGCGTCTGGCGTGTCAGTGAAGATTCTTTGGACGACGCTGCCAACGAGAACGAAGCAGCGATTGAGCGGTTGAAAACATGTCAGAAGACTGATCATTGGCCCACCGGCTACGAATCCATCCGCACCCTCACCGCCGCCTAACCCCCCCGGAAGTTTTTCCGGAATTGTCCTCTTACATTTCATCGCCTACCCCCGGAAGTCCAGAAAGTTGCCCTTCATGACTTCCGGGGGTTCGGAGCAGGCGACTTGTTTTACTCATCATATACAGGAAATTGATTTATGTCCCTACTGCAACAGATCCATACTGGTAAACGTCAATCCCCACCGCGCATCGTGCTGTATGGCACCGAAGGTATCGGTAAATCCACGACGGCATCGCAAGCACCAAATCCCATTTTCATCCAAACCGAAGACGGCCTGGACCAGATCGATTGTGCGAGTTTTCCGCTGGCCACGACATTTGACGATGTCATCAACGCCATCGACTCATTGATCAAAGACGAACACGAATATCAAAGCGTTGTCGTCGATTCACTCGACTGGCTCGAACGCTTGATCTGGGATCGACTCTGCAAGGATTACGGCGTCAACAGCATCGAGAAAGTCGACGGCGGTTATGCGCGGGGTTACACGCATGCTCTGACACTGTGGCGTATGCTGCTCTCCGGCCTTGACGCGCTGCGTACAAGACGCGGTATGTGCATCATCCTGTTGGCCCATTCCAAGGTCGAAACGTTCTCTGATCCTGAAGTCGGTGCGTATGACCGTTTTTCCCCGCGCTTGCATAAACATGCCAATGCCGTGATCACCGAGTGGGCCGATGCAGTGTTGTTTGCCACACGCAAGATCATCACCAAAACCGAGGACGCCGGCTTCAATCGCAATCGCACCTTGGCATCTGGCTTAGGCAAAGATGGTGGCGAACGCGTGATGCGATGTGTGGGTAGTCCAGCCTGCATCGCAAAGAATCGTTACGGCTTGCCGACGGAATTACCGCTGTCCTGGTACGCCTTGATGGATGCCATGACACAGACCGATACCCCTACATCCAATCAAACAACCAATCTCAAACTCAAGCATTAACCCTTAAAAACAAGCATTTTTGTCAATAACCATTTCCCAACTAATGGAGCAATATCCCTATGGCTAATCTTAATGGCTTTAACGCAAACGACGTCGAACCCAACAGTTCATTCGAACCGATCCCGGCTGGCAAGTACCTGGCAGCGATCACTGCTTCGGAAACCAAGCAAACAAAATCCGGGAACGGTAGCTACCTTGAACTTACCTTCAGCATTCTGGATGGTGACTACAAAGGCAGGCAACTCTGGTCACGCTTGAACCTGGAAAACCCCAATGCCACTGCCGTGAAAATCGCACAGGGTGATCTGTCAGCCATCTGCCGCGCGGTCAATGTCATGAAACCCAATGACAGTGTCGACCTGCACAACTTGCCGTTGGTGATCAACGTCAAACTCAAAAAACGGCCTGAAACAGGTGATTTGAGCAACGAGGTCAAAGGTTACGAACCGAAGACCAATCAGACTGTAAGCAGTCCAAGCGACACATCCACTGCACAACCCCAACAGACTTCGGGCAACACGCCGCCCTGGAAACGCTAAGGGGGTGGCACATGGAATTAGTCTTACCTTACCCCCCATCCGTCAATCACTACTGGCGACACTTCAAAGGGCGAACACTCATCAGTCGTGGTGGTCGCGCATATCGCCAGCAAGTGATGACACAGTGCCAGGGCATGGGCGGCCAACCCCCGCGGGACGGTCGCCTTGCCTTGGCAATGGACGCCTTCCCACCGGATCGTCGGCGACGCGATCTGGACAACATCCAGAAAGCTGCTCTGGATTCGATGCAACATGCCGGAATTTACTGCGATGATTCGCAGATAGATTTACTCATTTCACAACGCAAATTACCCATCCCCGGTGGCCAACTCATCGTGCGAATCCATGAGTACCCATTTCATCGTTGCCCGTTATGTGGCAGCTCAATGCCCAGCCTTGAAAGTAATCATCTTTATGACAACTGAAACCCCAACACTCAAACTCGAACAGATTCGCATTGATGGTGGCACGCAACCGCGTGTTGCCATCGATGAGCAAGTGGTGGCCGACTATGCCGAACTCTACGGTTCGGGATTCAATCTGCCACCGGTGACCGTTTTTTTTGACGGCGTGAATTATTGGCTGGCTGATGGCTTTCATCGCTATTGGGCCAACAAGAAGATCGATTGCGAATATGTCTTTGCCGACATTCGCCAGGGCACGCAACGTGATGCCATTCTGTACTCAGTTGGTGCCAATGCCACCCATGGGTTACGTCGAACCAATGCCGACAAACTCAAGGCTGTGCTGACAATGTTGGAAGATGAAGAATGGTCTCAATATTCGGATCGAGAAATCGCAAAGCAGTGTCAAGTGTCACAACCAACAGTCACCCGGCACCGAACCTCACTGATACATTGTATCAGTGAGGAATCAACTTCTCAGTCTCGTAACTACAAGACAAAGCATGGCACAGTCGCTCGAATGAAAACGGGCAATATCAACCGCAAACCCCGTGCCCGTAGTTCCAACACACTTCATCCGATTCGTCAATCACGCCCCGCATTAGCTCAAACCAATCTCAATCTCCCGCATGATCCAACCTATGGTGCCCGCGCGATCGTCTCGGCCATGGGTGCGGATTATGCCCATCAACTACTCGCATCCTTAAACCAATATCTCCAGGAACAGAAAGAAAGCGCTGCATGATCACAACTCAAAAACTCCAAACAACGAAGAATGTTCCCGTCGTCGAGCGCATCAACGTGACACCTGATATGGCACTGCGCTGGCTCGAAACCACCAACACCAATAATCGCAAAGTCTCCGAAAAACATGTCCATCGCCTGGCACGTGACATGACCGATGGCAAGTGGCGACTGACTCATGTAGGTATTGCCTTTGATCCCAATGGCACCTTGCTTGATGGTCAGCATCGTCTGTGGGCGATCACCATGTCCGGCATAACTGTGGAAATGTATGTCTGGCGCAATGTCCCCCCGGAAGTGATGATGGCCATCGATTGTGGCAAGACCCGCTCGATGGCAGACATTCTTAATATCGCAGGTGAAAACGGCGATGTGAACAATCACCACCTGGCCATTCTTCGCAGCATGCTCGGTGGTTTTGGTAATCCGCCGAGTCTGTCTCCATCTGAAACTTCTGAACTGTTGCGTATTCATCATGACGCGATTGAATTTGCCATGGAGCATTTGCCTGTCGTTGCATTTGCTCGGGGCTTGTGCACTGCCACCACACGGTCAGTTATTGCGCGGGCAACCTATTCGGTGGACCATGCCATGCTCAGGGATTTTTGTCGCAAGCTGGCCACCGGCATTGTGACATCAAACCATGAAAGCGTCATCGTTCAACTGCGGCAATACCTGATCACCAGTCGCGGCACATCATATTGCCAACGTGCACAACGCTATGGCAAGGTCGAACGCGTATTGGCTGCCTGGCTCAAGGGTGAAAATCCCAGTCGCATTTATCCAGCCTCCGTCGAGCAGTACCCATTGCCCGAGGAGGTGAACGATTGATACAGGCTTGTGAACAACAACCTGTGATTCAACTGCGCCCGTATCAGGCTGAAGCGGTTAATGCTGTGTATGAGCATCTGCGTTGTCGGGATGACAATCCATGTGTGGTGCTGCCAACCGCTGCGGGGAAGACCGCTTGCCTGGGGGCGATCTGCCGAGATGCTGTCCAGAAATGGGATGGCCGTGTTCTGATCCTTGCGCATGTCAAGGAGTTGATTGAACAGGCCGTGGACAAGCTGCACATCATGGCACCCGATCTGTGGCACCAGATCGGGTGCTACTCGGCGGGGCTCAAGAGTCGAGACACGGATCACGCCATCATCGTGGCTGGGATTCAAAGTGTCTATCGACGCGCGGCGGAGTTGGATGCTTTTGACATCATTCTGGTTGACGAAGCACACATGATTCCAACGGGCGGTTCCGGTGGCGAAGGAATGTATCGACAATTCTTAGCTGATGCCAAGGTGGTTAATCCCAACGTTCGACTCATTGGCTTGACGGCCACGCCGTATCGCATGACCAGTGGAACGATTTGTGGCCCAGCTCCCGATCACCTGTTGAATCACGTGTGTTACGAAGTAGGTGTTCGTGAGTTGATTGCTCAGGGATATCTCTGTCCGCTTGTCACCAAGGCTGGGCGTCGTAAAGCAGACACGTCCAACTTGCATATCCGCGGTGGTGAATTCATCGCTGGTGAAGTCGAAGCCTTGATGGACGACGATGGCCTTGTCCACTCGGCCTGCCACGAAATCCTTGAGCAAACATGTGATCGTCATTCGGTGTTGATCTTCGCAGCCAGCGTCAAGCATGCCTTACATGTACAACGCATTCTGGAGGAACTGGGACACCAATGTGGATTCGTCTGTGGTGAAACCTTGCCCTTTGAGCGTGACAAGACGCTCAGCGATTTTAAGAATGGCGATCTGAAATATCTGGTCAATGTCAATGTGCTGACGACAGGTTTTGATGCACCCAACATTGATTGTGTTGTTCTCTTGCGTCCGACCAATTCACCCGGTTTGTTCTATCAGTCAGTGGGACGCGGCTTCCGCTTGCATCCTGATAAAACCAATTGTCTTGTGCTGGACTTTGGCGGCAACATCCTGCGCCATGGCCCAGTCGATGCATTGCAGATCAAGGATAAAACTGATGGTCGCAGTGGTGAAGCACCAGTCAAGGAATGTCCCAGCTGCCAAGCATTGATCCATGCGTCTTACAGCGTGTGTCCGGATTGTGGCCATGAATTCCCGCCACCTGAGCGCGAAAAACATGACGGCAGTGCGTCAACGGCGGGTGTGTTGACGGGCCAGGTCACGGAGACCGATTACGACGTGTCGTCCGTGTACTACAGCATCCACACCAAACGTGGCGCATCGCCCGATCATCCGAAAACCCTACGTGTCGATTACTGCTGCGGGTTTAACGAATACCACAGTGAATGGATATGCGTAGCGCACCCCAAGGGCAGCTACGCATGGCAAAAAGCCAGCACATGGTGGCAGGCCCGATCCAATGAACCCATGCCCGACACGGTGGAACAGGCTGTCGAGTTAGCTGAAAACGGTGCGTTGGCCCAACCGTTGTCCATCACCGTGCGATCCGTCACCGGTGAAAAATTCGACCGCATTACCAATTACGAATTGGGGTCAATCCCACCACGCATCGATGGCAGCGATGAACGTGAACCTGCGGCCAACCAAGTGTCACCCGATCAACCGTGGACTCAATGGCCTGACGACGATGACATCCCTTTTTGAAAGTTTAGACAATGACAACAACTTCTGTTGAACTCAATCCAGCAATGATTGATGCCTCATTGAGTGTTACCATCGACGATGAATTCCAAAGTCTGATTCCACCATTAACAGAGGAAGAACTCACTGGCTTGGAAGAGAATCTGTTGCGCGACGGTTGCATCGATCCGTTGATCGTATGGGCTGAGCAATGCATTTTGCTGGATGGCCACAATCGTAAGTCCATCTGTGATCGGTATGGCATCGATTATGAATTGCATACGGTCAGTCTTCCAGATCGTGCTGCAGCATCCGATTGGATCGACAAGCATCAACTTGGCCGACGCAATCTCTCACCTGAGCAGATGAGTCTTCTTCGTGGGCGGCGATACAACCGTGTGAAATTATCGCGTGGTGGTGACCGACGTAGCGAAATTTCAAAGGCTCAAAATGAGCCTTTGAAATCTGCCCAAAAACTAGCAGAAGAACACGGTGTTTCACGAGCCACGATCAAACGTGATGGCCAATTCGCAGATGCAGTGGATCGACTTGATCTCCAGCGTGAAATCACAGGTGGCAAAATCAAACCGGCCAAACAAGAGGTCGTGAAGGCAGCACGTTCCCTGCCTGAGCATCCAACGCCATCGCAAATCCAGCAAGCACGCGACTCGGTCACCAAACCTCACGTCGCCAACAACACCGGCGATAACGAATGGTACACCCCAGCGCAGTACATCGAACGTGCAACGGATGTCATGGAGGGGATCGATCTTGATCCGGCATCCAGCGTAGCAGCCAACAAGGTCGTCGGTGCAACGCATATTTTCACAGCTGAAGATGATGGCTTACAAAAAAACTGGCGTGGCCGGGTATTCATGAACCCACCATACGCTCAGCCGTTGATCCAGCAGTTCTGCGAAAAACTTGTCCAAGAGTACAAGGCAGGTAATGTCACGCAGGCCATCGTTCTGGTCAACAACGCTACGGAAACCCGTTGGTTTCAAGCATTATTGTCTGTCGCCTCGGCAGTGTGTTTTCCCGCTGGTCGCGTTCGCTTCTGGCATCCGGATAAAACCTCGATGCCATTGCAGGGACAGGCGGTCTTATATCTGGGCAACCACGTGAGCAATTTCACATCTGCTTTCAAGGATATGGGGAGTATGTGCCATGTCACCAGGTAACGGTTTCAATCCCATGCTCTGGAACTGTGATCGGCAGGGCTGTTTTAATCTTAAGAAACGTCCCAAGATCGAAATGTTTGCCGACTGTCTGCCGGGCCGGATCGCATTTAGCGATATCGATGCCGTCACGGAAATCTGTGGCAACCTGTTATTCCTGGAATGGAAGGAACACCAAGGCATCTGCAAAGGTCAAGAGATTTTGTTTAAGCAGATGACCAGATTGGGCCCAGCCAGTGTGTTGATCATTGAAGGCAATGCGGAATTGATGACGGTTGAGAGTCTCCGCTTCGTTTGGAACGGAAAGATATCACCACCCGAACCAGCCGACCTTGATGTATTGCGACGACAGATCACTGGCTGGAAGGATTGGGCCTTAAAGAATCCAGCCCGGCTTCGTAAACAGGAATTACCATGCAACTGACTGATGGACATTTAAACAAGCTGGCTCAAGACTATCTGGATGCCGGTTTGTGTGTTTTGCCTGCGATCCGCATGGAAAAACGTCCGGCCATCGGTAAGTGGAAGCAGTTTCAGCAACGCATCCCCACATCTGCTGAGTTGTCCTCCTGGTCGTGGAACGATGGGCTGTGCATTATCTGCGGCAAGGTATCCGGCAACCTGGAGATCATCGATTTCGATGGCGGCGGCGAGTTGTTGCCTGCATGGTTGAAGGCGATTCCCGCCGATCTCCGCAATCGCTTGGTGATCGAATCGACACCTTCCGGGGGCAGCCATGTGATCTATCAATGTGATGTACCGATCAGTGGTAATCTCAAATTGGCCCAGCGTAAAACCGACGACACGGTTCATACCTTGATCGAAACGCGCGGTGAAGGTGGGCTGTTCCTGTGTGCCCCGACGCATGCCTATGAACTTACGCAAGGTGATATCGCCAATCTGCCTATTCTCACGGAGACTGAGCGTGACGTACTACTGGAAGCAGCTTGGCAACTCAACGAGTATGTGTCCGAAGCAGCTACCACAGGTGCGAATGTCAGTCGCACATCGGCGAACAATTCAGACATGTACGAATTGTCTTCGCACAATGGCCAATGTGCGTCGGACCATTCGCACAATACGACATGGAGAACCGATAGACCGGGTGATGATTTCAACAAGCGTGGTGATGTGCGTGAATGGTTGCTGAAGCACGATTGGGTGTTGGATCAACCCGGTGAAAACGAGCGTTGGCGTCGGCCCGGTAAATCCGTCAACCATTCGGCGACACTTAAAAACGGCGTGTTTTCCGTCTTCTCAACCAACGCGCATCCGTTTGAAGCTCAGAAATATTATTCACCATTCCATGTCTACACGCTCCTGGAACATAGCGGTGATTTCTCCGCTGCGGCACGGGCACTAAGCGAACTTGGCTTTGGTAGTGACGGACAGAGCAATGCCGATGTCGATATCTCAGGCATTGTCTGCCAAGGCAAACATGATCGCGACGATGATGAGGATACTTCTTTGCGTCAAAAGATCATTGACCCTGGCCCGTTTCCTGAAGATCTGCTCACCGTGCCTGGATTCGTCGGTGATGTGGTGGATTACACCTTGCAGAACGCTCATCGCTATCAACCCGTTCTAGCACTGGCTGGCGCCATTATGCTTCAGGCAGTCTTGGCTGCACGCAAAGTGCGCGATGAACGTGGCAATCGCACCAATCTTTACATCATCGGCATTGCGCTCTCCAGTGCTGGTAAGGATAAACCACGTGAAGTCAACGACACCATTCTCGAACAGGCTGACGTAGACCTGTTGGGTAACGAAGAAGTGACCAGCGATGCTGCAATACTCACCGCGCTGGAAACACGTCCGGCGATTCTGTTTCAGTTCGACGAGTTTGGACGTTACCTGCGGACCATGGGTGATCCACGCACATCGCCCAATATCTATAGTGCCATCACCACCTTCATGCGATTGTTCACCAATGCGAATCGCACCTACCGTGGCAAAGGTTATGCCGATGCCAAACGCAATAAAAGTATTGTCCAACCCTGCGCTGTATCTATGGCACCAGTACACCACGTGCCATGTATGAAAGCCTGACGAAGGAAGGTATCGAAGATGGCTTTGTCGGACGCCTGCTCTTTTTTGAAACCCTGACGCGGCCATCGCGTGAACGTCGTAAAGCCACTGATCCTCCGGAACGCCTGATTGAAACCGCACGTTGGTGGAAACATTTTTCACCGACTGGTGGCAATATTGAATCCGTCTACCCCAAGCCACGGATCATCGAAAGCACCGATGATGCCGATGCAATTTTTGACGACTTGGCTCAGCGGTCCGATGTGCAGATGGCCCATGATGAAAGCTATGCACCAATCTGGGGACGTGCTGAGGAAAAAGCATGTCGCCTGGCATTGATCTATGCATGTAGTTGCTGCAAGGAAAATCCTGTCATTGATGCAGACGCCGCGCAATGGGCATGCCGCGTCTCCGAGTACACCACACAACGCACCGTTTTCATTGCCAGCCAATGGATCGCTGAAGGCCTTTTTGATGCCAAGCAGAAGAAGGTGTTACGCGCGATCCGTGAGGCTGGCACGATCTCACAGGGTGATTTATGTCATCGGACGCAGTACTTAACACCCAAGGATCGCAACGAAATTTTAGAGAACCTGCGGTTAACCGGCTTGATCCGTTGCAAGCCCGTTGAAACGCGTGGTCGACCCCGTACTGAGTATGAAGCCATTTAGTGTCAAGTGCTTTGAAAGAAGGTCAACGTATGAAAAAAGGTTTTCTATTTAACATGATGCAAAAAGATAGTTTACAAACGTGCCGACCCTTTTTTCTTTTTTCAATCCCTGTTAGAGACCCAGAAAGGAAAAGTGCAGATCGCAATAGGGTTGGAAAAAAGAAAAAAGGGTCAGGAAGAATGTAAGTATATATATTTTTATTATTTATATACATACCTTTTTTCACTTCTTTGACCTTCTTTCAAACCACTTGGCAAAAATGTCATGATCCATTAACACCCCTTGTCGTCCCTCGTTGGGATATGAATCAATCTATGTAAAGGATTTTTTATGAGTGAACCGTGCTGTTTTAATTGTGTCTGTTTTGTACCTGTTCGACAGGAGCATGACGAGAATATGGACCAGGAACAGGTGAATCCGATTCCTGGTATCTGTCGTTACTATCCACCTGCGCCCTGTCCCATGGGCAGGGATGATAAATTATTTCGGGATGCAACGTGGCCCATCGTGGTTTCTTCTGATTGGTGTAGTTACCACAGATCCGGCTCACATAGACAACCTATGAATGGGCCTCTCTACTAAACCGTGTAATCCACGCATCTGCGCCAATGACGCAGATAAGGAACTGTATGTCTCACTGATAAATTGTATCAGTGAGGGAATTCCCATCTGCGTCTTAGACGCAGATAGAACGGTGGGGAATTGGACCGCTGTTGCAAAGCCAATACGCCATCAAGCATGCTCGCCACACATCGCCACACGTTGGCCCTTGTGGCGTTCGGGCTAAGGCGCCGCCCGATACCACTAAAGCCGAGGTCAGCCACAGGGGCCAACGTGGGCCGACCAGGCATGGTTCCTTCCCGGCAACCACCTTTGTGATGTCGCGGGAACCAGCCACGTTATTAGACAGACTTGCCGAAAAACGCGCGCAAAATTTTTAAGCAAAAAACACTATTTTTAAAGGGATATTATGACGGCAACTCAGGACATCGTCACTTCCAATTTCAAAGTTGAGCTTCGCAACATCGAGGATGTCAAGCCCTACGAACGCAACCCACGTCTGAATGACAAGGCAGTGGATGCCGTGGCTGCATCGTTGTCGGAGTTTGGGTTCCGGCAGCCCATCGTCATTGACGAAGACGGTGTGATCATCGCTGGCCACACGCGATGGAAGGCTGCCAAGAAGCTGGGCCTGGCCAAGGTGCCCGTGCATGTCGCCACCGATCTATCGCCCGATCAGGTTCGTGCGTATCGCCTGGCTGACAACCGCACAGGTGAAATCGCCGAGTGGGATTTGTCGATCCTGCCTATTGAACTCAACGAACTGCGCGAGGGTGGATTCGACATGGACATTTTGTCCTTCGACGAAGAGGAATTGGGTAAGCTCATGACCGAAGCCCAAGGCGTGTCGGAAGGCTTGACTGATCCTGATTCCATCCCTGAACCACCGGATGAAGCAACTACACAAAAGGGTGATATTTGGATACTTGGTAACCATCGTTTGATGTGTGGCGACAGCAGTTCGGAGGAAGATTTGGACCGTCTGTTGGATGGCGCAACCATTGATCTTCTAGCGTGTGATCCCCCCTATAATGTGAGAGTTGAACCGCGCAGTAGCACGGCCATCGCTGCCGGACTCAGCTCCTTTGGTGACAAGAAAACCCAACTCCATCACCAAGGTTTCGACAAAGCACGCGGTGCCACCGACGGGAAAAAGGCCAAGCAAAAAATGCGAGCCAAGGATCGCCCCTTGGCAAACGATTTTGTGAGTGACGAAGACTTTGACAGAATGCTCCTTGCCTGGTTTGCCAACGCGTCGCGCGTGATGAAGCCTGGGTCTTCGGCGTACATCTGGGGAGGCTATGCCAACCTGGCCAACTATCCAGCGCCGATCAAGGCTGCAGGACTCTACTTCAGCCAGTGCGTCATCTGGGACAAACAGCATCCAGTCCTTACGCGCAAAGACTTTATGGGAGCATTCGAGATTTGCTTTTACGCTTGGAAGGAAGGCGCGGGCCATCAGTTCTATGGTCCTAACAATGCTACAGACTTGTGGCATGTAAAAAAGGTGAACCCACAGGCCATGGTGCATTTGACGGAGAAACCCGTCGAATTAGCTGTTCGCTGCATCCAATACTCGTCCAAACCTGGCGACAACGTCCTGGATCTGTTCGGTGGCAGCGGTTCTACTCTCATGGGTTGTGAGCAGACCGGACGTCACGCCTTCCTGATGGAAATCGATCCGCTATACGCAGATGTCATTGTCAAACGGTGGGAGGAGTTTAGCGGCAAGAAAGCCAAACGAATTGCCGCCAAACAGTCGCCCGACTCAAAAGCCTGACAACACAATCAGCGAACAAACGCATCAATACTCCATTGATGATCTACTCATTATATCGGCAGGTTTCCAACCTCCAATATCGATTCACAAAAAGTTCACGAAAAAACCCCGAGGGATGCCGGGGGTAGAAAGTGGTGTTGATATGCAGTCAGTGATTTTCTGCGCATTGAGCCAAATGCATGAATTCGATCATGGCATCTTCATACACAATGTCCGATACCGGGAAGGTGCGGCGGCGTCGGGTTTCGACGCATCCTCGCTCCTTTATGAATGCCATCGCCACGTTGACCTGTGTGTAAGGTGCATCGACGGCATGGACGATTTGCTCAAGTGTGGTCCCGCCTGCGGCATGGTCTTCGATGGCGTAGGCGACTTCTCGGAAAACGTCGCGCGTGCATCGGTGGACGTAGTTGCGATCCGGTTGATGCGCGAAGGTGACACGCATCTCCAAGTGATCGTCTTGCACGCAGAAGGTCACATCACGCTGGCGTTTGCTGCGTGGCACGGTTCAAGACTCCTTCTTATTTGCGGTGTATTGGCCACGTTCGGCTTTGGCGAATCGGCTGTCCTTGCCCTTGGTTTTGATCTCCCGGGTGATGGCTGCATGAAGTGTGTTGGCTGGGGTCAGTCCCTTGCCTGGTTGCCAAAGCTTCATCTTGATGGCCTGTTCAACGATGTCTTTGCATCGCAATGGTTCCTGATTGTCTTGGGCCAGAATATGAGCCGCTGCGTCGATCAGACTCATGGGCTTGTCACCGTCCTGGTTGCCACCTGTAGCCATAGGTTTACCTGTGTCGTGTTTGGGAATGACCTTGGTATCTGTTGTCGCCTTGGTTTGTTTGGCCTTGGGGTTGGCCGTATTGGCGACTTGTTTGTCGTCAGCAGCTTTTCGGTGAATCCGTTGGGCAGAGCGGATTGTGATCTGCTTGCCTGTTTTGATCGTCTTGCCAAACCAGCCCTTGCCCGATGGGTGATTTTCGGTGATCTGCACCGGGACCAGTTTGCCTGCAAGGCCGACGAGGTATGTGACGCCGAGTTGGATGTCTTCTTGTTTCATGATTTTGTCCTTGTGGTAATGGGTAAACAAAAATGCTCAGCGACTTTCGTTGAGCAGGTCTTCGATTTCATGTTGTTTGCTGTGCGAGAGCGAGGCGAGTGCCTCTATCAGTTGTCTTTTGAGGCACTCAAGATCGCCTGCCATCCCGAAGTTTCCTGGTTGGCCTTTGGCGTTGATGCGGTGCTTTTCCAGTTCGAGTTCCAGCCAGAGCATGAGGCTTGTGATGTCTTTGCGGTGTTGGGCGTAGATGGCATGGGCAGTTTGTTTTTTGTGCTTGGTGGTCATGTTGTTTCCTCAAATTCCGATGTCGCTTATACAGAGCAGCGCGTTGTAATAACAGGATGCTTCTTCCATGGTTCCTTCGTAGCCGTCGAGTATTTGTTGCAGGAAGGCAGCCATCGAGAAGAGTTCGTCTTCGTCGTCTGCTTTCACCCAATGGGTGCCTTCTTTGTCGGGTTGCAGAATTTCAACTTCGATTTGCTTGGCTTCATGGGGGCGTTTGATGATAACGAAGATGCCTGTTTGTCCGGCAAATTCAATTCTTGTGATTTGCATGTGTTTGTATCTCCTATGCGAGGGGTTACTGGTTTGCCTTACGCCCAGCCTCAAAGGCTGCTTCCAACGCTTCTTTGATGCTCCAGACCGCGATGTCGTGGAAGTCCAAAGAATCGCTTTTGCGTGTCTGCAAGGTGTCGATACGCAAAATGCGTTGGGCGATTTCGTTAACCGTTGCGTCCTTGTATGCCTGTTTACATTTGGTGGTTTTCTTGGCCATTGCGTTGGTTCCTTTCATGCTCGCGTGACAGACACATTGAGCCATCATTCGAGACGGATTACAAGGCAACAATGCGACATTTACCCTTATTTTTAAGGCTTTTTTTAATTCTGATGACACAAGCTACAGATCGTCCAAAAACATTGAGAATGACGGCAATGACGGTGCCACAGGCTGCGCAGATTCTGTCCAAAGCATTCAATCGCAGGCTCGATGAAGAGCAGATTCAGCAAGTGGTTGATGACGGCCAGCTGCTTCGTGCCGATGGCACCTTCAGCCTGATCGACTACGTCGCGTTCCTGGCTAGACCTGAGGTGGAGGCCGACGATGAGTAAGAAGTCATTCAACCCACGCCAACTCCGGCCGGCCGATCTGTTGCGGATTGTTAACGCGGTTGATATGTCTAACGTAGACTCATTGACAGAATTTCAATTGCGTCGTCATCGCAACCGCGCCGGTTACAGCATCAGCGATCCATCCAATCCACAGACGGTGGATCTGTTCCGGTATGCAGCATGGTTGACGTTGGAATATGCCAAGCCCAAGTCCGGCCCGTTGAGTTATGAAGAGCAGAAGGCTCGCAAGGCTGAACGTGCAGCAGAAGCCGTACGATCAGCCCAAGACATCGGTGAAATTCCAGCAGTCGTTAATCCTGATCGAAAAGCTCAAGCAATCGCATCTTTCCGTGGGTTCTGTGAAACCTATTTTGCTGAAGTGTTCTATTTACAGTGGTCCGACGACCACCTTCGTGTAATTGAGAAGATCGAGAAAGCCGTGCGCACCGGCGGTTTGTTTGCGATGGCAATGCCTCGCGGAAGTGGCAAGACAGTTTGTTGCCAAACAGCGGTGTTATGGGCGGCTCTGATCGGTGCATCACCATTTATCTGCTTGGTGGCTGCGAGTGCAGAACGCGCTCGGGACCTACTGGAAAATATCAAAATATGGTTGGAGACCAATCCGCTATTGCATGAAGATTTTCCAGAGGTCACGTATCCCATTCGTTGCCTTGAGCGGATTACCAATCGTCAGAAGGGGCAGAAGTATCAGGGAGTTCCCACGCGTATTGATTGGTCGTCGGATCGTGTGGTGCTACCGGTGATCGAAGGCAGTCTGTCGTCGGGCATTGTTATTTCATCCAGTGGCATGAAGGGTAGTGATATCCGTGGGCAGAACTATGCCCGGGCCGATGGGCAGGTGGTGCGTCCACAATTGGTGTTGGTCGACGATCCGCAGACGACCGAGTCCGCATGGTCACCCTCACAATCACAACGACGTGAAGCCATCCTGGCAGGCGATGTGTTGGGCATGGCCGGGCCGGGGAAGAAGATCGCAGGGCTGATGGCCTGCACGGTAATCCGGCCTGGGGATATGGCTGACAACATTCTGGATCGTGACAAACATCCCGAGTGGCAAGGTGAACGCACGAAGATGGTCTACTCTTTTCCCGATGCCAATGCGGAGAAGCTCTGGGCCAAGTATGCTGAGATTCGTGCTGACAGTTTGAGGAACGATGGGGACGGTTCACAGGCCACCGAGTTTTATCGCGATAACAGAGACGCCATGAACACTGGCAGTATCGTCGCATGGCCTGAGCGTTACAACGAAGATGAACTATCAGCCTTGCAGCACGCGATGAATCTGCGTCTGCGTGATGAAGCAGCGTTCTTTGCTGAATATCAGAATGAACCGATCATCGAATCCGTCGGTGAAGAGATGCTGACTGCCGATGCCATTGCCGCCAAAACCAATGGCCACCTTCGGAATGTGATCCCCCAAGCGTGCAACCACCTAACGATGTTCATCGACGTACAGCAAAAAGTTCTGTTCTGGATGCTCTGCGGCTGGGAGGAGAATTTTACCGGCTACATCGTGGATTACGGCACATGGCCAGAGCAGAAACGAGCCTACTACACGCTACGTGATATCCGATCAACGATCAGTCGTGCTGCACCAGGCGCTGGGCTTGAAGGCCAGATCTATGCGGGACTCGACATCCTTACCGCTGAAAAACTTGCCGCAACGTATCACAGGGACGACGGTGCCGAGATGCGCATCGACCGATGCTTGATCGATGCCAACTGGGGCCAGTCCACCGACGTGGTGTATCAGTTCTGCCGACAAAGCCAACATGCAGGATTTCTCTTGCCTAGTCACGGTCGCTATGTCGGCGCATCCAGCATTCCGTTTAGCGAATACAAACGCAAGCGTGGAGATCGCGTCGGTCTACATTGGCGCATCCCTAACACCGTAGGCAAGCGTCAGGTGCGTCATGCCTTGATTGATACTAATTACTGGAAGACCTTCGTGCATGCACGTCTATCAGTATCGATGGGTGATCCAGGTTGCTTGTCCCTATACGGGCATGATGAAAAATCGCATCGACTCATCGCTGATCATCTGACAGCAGAATACCGCGTTAAATCTCAAGCCCAAGGCCGTACCGTTGATGAGTGGAAACTCCGTGCCACGCGCCCTGACAACCACTGGCTGGACTGTCTCGTCGGTTGTGCAGTAGCAGCATCGATTCAAGGCGTCTCGCTTCCAGGTCTTGAATCGCGTACCACTCAATCCCGCCCACGCATGAAACTTTCAGAAATACAAAGGGGACGATGATAAACACTGTCGTTAAAACTACCGAACGCCAAACCGGCCTATCCTGCCCCAAGTGTGGCTGTCGTGATTTACGGGCTTATTACACCCGCGCCAAGATCAATTACATCTTGCGTAAAAGGATTTGCAGGCATTGCAACCACGAAATTCTGACGCGTGAACGTATCGAAAACTAAATTGTTCCAGTATTGGAACGAACTTCATTTTCTCCTGTAAGGACTGTCCAAAAACAACGCTCTGCGGCAAATAACTGTTATGGAGGCGATGCGAATGACAGCATCGAAGTCGCAGAACAATGACAGACTCACTTGAAAACAACATCGAAGAAAACGCATCTGCACCGGCCGAAGTGTCGGTTGACGGTCAGCACGTCAAGCAGCATTCACTCAAAGACCAGATTGCAGTGGATCGTTACCTGGCATCGAAGAAGGCTGCTCAGTCTAAGGGACTGGGCGTGAAGATTTTCAAGATCAATCCCGGAGGTTCGGTTTAATGCGTTTACGTAATTGGTTCAACAAATCCAAACCGCAGACGCATCGCCAACAGCAGACGCGCAGTGTGCATCCAACGGCCAACATGCTGCGGGCGCGTTACGACGCGGCGCAGACCACAGCGGAAAACGCCCGGCATTGGGCGATGGCCGATGCAATGTCCGCAGACTGTGCAGCTTCAGCGGACATCCGTAAAAAGCTGCGTGAACGTGCTCGGTACGAGGTGGCCAACAACAGCTATGCCAAGGGCATCGTGCTGACCATGGCCAACGACTGCATCGGCACCGGCCCGCGTCTGCAACTGCTCTCCAACAACGACACACTCAATCGCCAGATTGAAGATGCGTTTGCCCAGTGGAGTAAAGCTGTCAGCCTGGCCTCCAAGCTCCGTACCATGCGGATGGCCAAGAGCACGGATGGTGAAGCGTTCGGCGTGCTCAGCTTCAATCCCAATGTCGATTCGCCAGTGGCCCTAGATCTGCAACTCATTGAAGCGGATCGCATCACGTCACCTTCGTCGGTGATGTTACCCACACGCAACGATGTCGACGGTGTGATCCTCGACAGCTTTGGCAACCCACAGTTTTACTCGATTTTGCGTCAGCACCCGGGTGGACTGGGCAACTACAGCACGTGGATGTCGCAGTTTGACGAAGTGCCTGCCAGTTCGGTGATCCACTGGTATCGTGCGGATCGGCCAGAACAACATCGCGGTATCCCAGAGATCACCCCGGCACTACCGCTGTTTGCCCAACTGCGTCGCTACACCTTGGCCGTGATCGCAGCAGCAGAAACCGCCGCAGATTTTGCTGCGGTGCTGTACACCGATTCGCCTGCCAATGGCGAAGCCCAACCGCTTGACCCGATGGACATCGTCAATCTTGAGAAACGCATGGCTACGGTGCTCCCCGATGGTTGGCGCTTGGGGCAGATCGATTCGCAGCAACCCGCCACCACGTACGCCGAATTCAAACGCGAGATTCTCAACGAGATCGCACGCTGTTTGAATCTTCCATACAACATCGCCGCCTGCAACTCGTCAGGCTACAACTACGCCTCTGGTCGGCTTGACCATCAGACCTACTACAAATCTATTCGCGTGGAGCAGATGCATCTAGCAGAAATCGTGCTGGATCAAATCTTCAATGCATGGATTCGTGAGGCCATGTTGACACCGGAGTTTTCAATGCTCCGCACAGTTCGTCCTGCTGGCCTGCTTAACTTCCGGGGGTGGTTTTTTGATGGGACAGAGCATGTTGATCCAGCCAAAGAAGCCAATGCTCAGGCCAAACGATTGACCAGTCACACCACCACGTTGGCCGCTGAATATGCCCGGCAAGGCAAGGACTGGGAAACCGAACTCCACCAGCGTGCCAAGGAAACCAAACTCATGGTCCAACTCGGGCTGACCGTTTCGGAGAGTCAACCCAATCAATCTTCTTCTTCATCTTCACCTTCACAGGAGCCTTCTGCCAATGACGATGACACTGTCGCCAACCCAACAACTGCCTGATCAACTCTCGTTCATCTGCCCGCTGACCATCGAGGCTGCAGGGGATAAATCTGCTTCCGGGGGAACCCCCGGAAGTGCGCCGCAGTTCAAGATGATTGCTTACACCGGTGGCCTGATGTGGATTGAAGGCTTTCCACATCCCGTCGTGGTGGACCTGGAAGGTCTGGCCATTGACCGCCAGGATATTCCGGTTCGCCTGGATCACCAATCGCGTCAGGGCGTGGGCCATACGCAGCGTGTCGCCGTCGAAAACGGATCGTTGGTGGCCGAAGGCCTGGTCAGCCGCGACACCAGCTGGGCGCGGGATGTGATCCGCAGTGGCCAGAATGGTTTTCCCTGGCAGGCGAGTATCGGCGCAGCCGTGATCGATGCCCAGTTCATCCCCAACGGTCAGAACGTCACCGTCAATGGTCGAACCTTTGACGGCCCGATTCACGTCGTTCGCAAAGCAACCCTCAAAGAAATTTCATTCGTTGATAACGGGGCAGACTCGTCTACGTCTGCCCGCATCGCAGCCAACAGCAAGGAGCAATCGTCTATGACCCCCGGAAGCCAATCCATCACCCATGAGCAGCAGCCTGCCACAACTGTCACCAATCCCAAACCGGCCACACCTCCGACCACCGAAGACCCGAAGCCGACCCCGGAACCTTCGTCGCCCACACGTCCTACCACCATCGCCGCGCGTGCAACGCAGGATGTCTCGGATGCCCCTCGCCCGGATGATCAGAACCCGATGATGCAGATGCGCAAGCAGATGGCAGAGGAAACCCGGCGAATCCAAGCTATCCGCAGTACCTGTGATGGCAAACATCCGGACATTGAGGCTCAGGCCATCGAAGATGGTTGGGACGTCACGAAGACCGAACTGCACGTGCTTCGCGCATCGCGTCCGCAGGTGCCGGTGGCCATTCAAGGAGCCGGCCAGTCGTCCCGTCCCAGTAACCCGCAGGTGTTCGAGGCCGTCGCATTGATGGCAAGCGGCCTGCCCAGCAGTCGGGTGCAGGCACTGTATGCCGAACCGGTGCTGGAAGCCGCCGACAAGTTGCGTGGCATCGGCGTGCAGGAGTTCTGCGAAATGGCCTGTGGGCAACAGCTTCCCCGCTTCCGTCGTGATGCCACCGGCTGGTTGCAGGCAGCCTTCAGCAGTGCATCTTTGCCCGGTGTTCTTTCCAACATCGCCAACAAGATGCTGCTCGAGGGCTACAACTACGTGGAGGATGCCTGGCGTCGCATCGCCAAGATTGCCAGCGTCAACGATTTCAAGGAGCACACCCGTTACCGCATGACGGGTTCCTTCAAGTTCCAGCAGGTGGGCCCCGACGGTGAAATCAAGCATGGGCAACTCGATGAGCAGCAGTTCGGGCAAAAGGCTGACACCCACGGCATCATGTTCGCACTCACCCGGCAGATGATCATCAACGATGACCTGGGTGCCTTCACCGACATCCCACGTCAGATCGGCATGGGTGCTGCTGAGTCAATCGCCGAAGCAGTGTGGAGTCTGTGGTTGCGCAATCCCACACAGGCGGATGGCAAAGCCTTCTTCCATGCCGATCACAACAACTACGGCGAGGGTGCCGATACCGCTTTGTCCATCGACGGTCTCACTGCAGCGGAAATCCTCTTTGCACAGCAGGTCAAACCCAATGGCAAGCCCCTTGGCATCATGCCTTCGTTGCTACTGGTGCCGCCGGGCTTGAAGGTGGCCGCTGAGATGCTCATGAAGAGCCTCCAGCTCAACGAGACCACCACGACCAACAAGGCCAAGCCTGCAACGAATCCGCATGCAGGAAAATTCGACGTGGTGTCCAGCGTGTATCTCTCCAACACCAGCTTCACCAACGCATCCAACAAGGCGTGGTATCTGCTGGCTGATCCGAATCGACTGTCTGCAATCGAGGTGGCTTTCCTCAACGGCGTGGACCGTCCGACCGTCGAAAAAACCGACGCTGATTTTTCAACACTCGGGGTGCAGTTTAGGGGGTATATCGACTTCGGTGTGCGTGAACAGGACCACCGCGGTGCTGTGAAACTCAAGGGCGAGGCCTAACCCCCGGAAGTTTTCTTCTGATGAAGTCATTGGAAGTATCCGTATTTTTTCCCTTGAAAACAAGCTATTTTTAATCTTTTTCTTCTCGCAGGAGCATTTTTTACATGATCGCAACATTCGTTCACAAAGGTGAGAGTATCGATTACACCCCAGCCGCTGATGTCTCGGCAGGTGACGTCGTTGTCCAGGAAGATCTGGTGGGCATTGCCAAACTCGACATTGCTGCAAACACGTTGGGCAGCTTAAGTGTCACAGGCATTTTCGATGTGCCCAAGATCGGTGGCCCAGGCATGGCCATTACCACGGGCACCAAGCTCTACTGGGACTCGGCCAACAAATACGTGACGCCCACTGAAATCGAAGGCAAGTACATGGGCAAGGCTGTGGCTGATGCCGGTGACAACGATGCCACCGTTCGTATCAAACTCACTGCCTAAACTCCCGGCCCCCGGAAAGAAAGACAGAATGGCCAGAGACTACATGAAAGAAGGCATGCAGTGGCTCGCCAGGGTGAGGGCAGGATGGTGTACGCAGGAAGTCGCCTATCAACAAGGTGACACCTCGTACACCGTCCATGCCTCGCCGGGCATCAGTAAGTACGAAAAATCTACAGTCGGTGGTGTGACCATCGAATCGAGCATGTGGGATTTTCTCATCAATGCGGATGACTTCCCGGCAGAATTTGAACCCACGCCCGGCGATGTTCTGACGATGGATGGCAAGCAATACGAAATCACCAACTTCGGTGATGACGGTTGTTACCGCTACTGCGACCCGTACCACACCACGCTTCGTATCCACACCCGATTATTGGGAGACACAAGTACATGAGTCAATGTGCTCAAAATGAAAATGGTAGTTGCAGTCAGTTTGATGAACTGCACAACAAGCTTGACCGGCTCGATCATGCCATCCGTGGCAATGGTGAACCGGGCATCAACATTCGTCTGGATCGCCTGGAACAAAATGCGATCCGCCATGCACGTTGGATGTGGCTGATTGCCGGTGCCGGTGTGACGAGTCTGGTGAATATTCTTTTTACTTTGATCCGGGGGTAATGATGCAAATGACCATTGACTTGGCTGATGCTGTAACCAGTCAGATGAACCAATCCGGCATCGTCACCAATGCCAAACGCATGGTATTGCCTATTCACGACCTCTCGCAACTGCGGGAACTGACCATCAGCGTTGTACCACGTGGCGTGCAGGTTCAAAGCATCACTCGCAAACTCAGTCAGTATGACTGTCAGGTGGATATCGGCATTCAGAAAAAACTTACTGTCCCACAGGATGAAATCGAGACTGCCGTTAAGGAGTTGAGTGGATTGGTTGAGCAAATCGCCGACTACCTGCAACGCCAGTCTCTGACGGACATGCCGTATGCGATCTGGATTAAGGTAGAGAATGTTCCCATCTACGATCCGGATCACCTGGCCAATCAACGGGTGTTCACATCTGTATTGACGTTGACGTATCGCATCACGAAGTGAGCTTCAAATGCTGCGTGTGCAATTCAAACCTTCCGGGGGACTGAACCGAAAACTGCTCCGACAGAAAATGGCCCAGGCGAGTTTCCAAAGTCTGGGCCATGCCGGGGCAGCGATTCGGCTAACAGCACGACGTAGCATTCGAAGGAGTAAACGCTATGCACCACCCGGTTCGCCACCGCGTACGCGACAGGGCCAACTGCGGCGTGCCATCGTCTATGCCAGAGAAGCCAACGACCGTGTGTTGATTGGCCCAGGATTCGCCCACGTTGGCCCGTCGGCCATGGCTCACGAATTCGGTGGCCGCTACCGTGGACATCGTTACCCAAAACGTGCGTTGATGGGGCCAGCACTGAATAAAAACTTACCGCGTCTGCCCCGGTTCTGGGCAGGCTCGATTCGATAAACCACACGAATAACCCTTCAAAACAGGAGATTTTTTATGTCCATCCGTTTAGGGATGCAGGCCAAGCTATACTACGGCGCGGCAGGCACAACTGCAACAAGCGAGCTGACAAACACCAAGGATGTCACGCTCAACCTCGAGACCAACGAGGCAGACGTAACGACGCGCGCTAGCCAAGGTTGGCGTGCCACCATCGCCACACTCAAGAATGGCAGTGTAGAGTTCACAATGAACTGGGATTCTGCCGACGAAGGCTTCGGTGCGATCAAGGATGCCTACTTTAACAACACACCCATCGCTATGGCAGTACTCGACGGTGAAGGTGGCAGCGGCCTGGATGCTGACTTCTCGGTGACCAACTTCACGCGCAACGAACCGCTCGAAGAAGCAATCACCGTCAACGTGACTGTTAAGCCGACGTATGTCACCCGCGCACCGACTTGGGTGGATGGAGGTGGCAGCTAATGCAGACTTTCACAGACCAATCCAATAATGTATGGACCGTGCAGATCACTGTCGCCACCATCAAGCGTGTGCAAGCACTCGTCGGTGTCAATCTGCTGGATGTGTTGGACAGTAAGTCCCATTTGCTGGAAAAACTCTCCACTGATCCGATCCTGCTCTGCGATGTGCTCTTTGCGATCTGCCAGCAGCAGGCCGAGAGTGCCAACGTCAGCGATGAACAGTTCGGCCAGGCACTGGCAGGTGACGTGATCGATCATGCCACCACAGCACTGCTCCAGGAGTTGGCAGATTTTTTCCCCGCAGCGAAGCGAACCGTGCTCAAGAAAGCACTGGCAAAGCTTCGCCAGGTCGAGGAAAAAGCACTGGAAATCGCCAGTGCCCAGCTGGACAGCCCGGAACTCCAACAACAGCTCGAACACCTTCTGCAACCTGCCAAGACATGATCTGGCAACTGGCGGGTGTCCTCGGCGTCCATCCCGATCCGTTCACCATGCGTGAACTATATGAGATGGCCCAGTCCCGCCAAAAACAGGATTGGCAACACACATCGAACCTGATGGCCTTGCTTGCCAACCTACTCACGTTCAATCGTTCCCACACGTTCAAAGCAGCGGACTTTAATCCGTTCGCCCAAAGCCAGACATCACAGGTGATCCCGTTGGACACTGACGATGCGATGGCCTTACTCAAAAGAAGCTTTATCCCCTCAAGGAAACCATCATTATGAAAACCAATCACCTGATCTTTCTGTTCATCCTAACTTTTCTCATCCTCGGCTTGCTGAGTTTTGCGGGCTGCGACATGGGCGACATGATTCACGTCAAAACGCCCAACACGATTCAGCAGCAGACTGGGCTGGCCAGCACCATCTCCCTCAACGAGGCCGAAAGCGAATATCAACTCTGGTATCAACATATGCAAACGGCGGGTAGTCAATGGAAGTCCAACATCGAACACGCCAACGAAATCCGCAACATGGTGAATCAACTCTCGCTGTCGGCCTTGGATGAGATCGGCCCCACCGTTGCGGGTGTCCCCGTCCTCGGTCCCATGTTACCTGCTGCTTCCGGTTTACTCGGGTTATTCCTCGGTAGTAGCAAACTCCGTAAGGAAAAAGAAGATTCCTTCAACAAGGGCTTGGACGAAGGCCGCAAGACGACTCCGGCTTCGACAGCAGTTCCTGCATAAAGACATTTTTTGCCACAGATGAACACAGATAAACACAGATGTTTTTTGATGTGTTGCTGTGCAGCGGGTTCGATCCCTATCTGTGTTCATCTGTGTTTATCTGTGGTTAATTGCCTTTGAACGGGAGTCGCCATGGCAGGTATCGCCAACAGTCGAAACATTCGTGCCGGGGCTGCGTATATTGAGTTGACCACGCAGGATAGCAAGTTGGTGCGTGGACTCGACAATGCTCAAAAGCGTGTCAAAGCCTTCGGTAAATCTGTGGGCGAGATCGGTAAGCGACTGACTGCAGTATCTGCTGTGGCGGCGGTGCCTCTGCTCTCTGGTCTGAAAATCTACGCGGATTTTCAGCAGCAGATGGCCACCGTCGCCACCATGCTCTCGGACGCAGATAGCACGAAATACATGGACAGCTTCACCAAGGGCATCCACAAGATGGCGGTGAGTTTTGGTGAATCCACCGAGGCATTGTCTGGTGGTTTGTATGACATCCTCTCAGCATCCATTGCCCCGGCCAAGGCGCTGGATGTGTTGGGGGTTGCAGCCAAGTCAGCCAAGGCCGGGCTCACCGATACCCGCACCGCAGCCGACGCCATCACCACGGTGCTTAACAGTTATGGCCTGGCTGCCGAACAGGCTGGCGATGTTTCCGACTGGTTGTTTGGCATCGTGCAGCGTGGTAAAACGACGTTTGCCGAACTGGCACCGCAGATTGGCATGGTGGCCTCGACTGCTGCCAGTGCGGGCCTGCCGTTGGATGAACTGGGGGCGATGATCGCTACGCTGACCCGCAACGGCCTGCGCACCACCACGGCCATCGATTCGGTCAATGGCATTCTCCGCAGCTTCCTTAAGCCCAGCGCTGAAGCCACCAAGTTGGCTCACGAGCTTGGCTTTGAAATGAACACCACGACGCTCAAGACCGAGGGGCTGCACGGCGTCATGGAAAAACTCGCCAAGCTCCCGCCTGATGTCCTGGCAAAGTTGTTCCCCGATTCGGCTGCTTTGCGTGGTATCGTGCCCGCGCTAAACAACCTCAAGGGTTTTGAATCGGACATGCAGGCCATGCAGAGTCGCGCGGGCCTGGCCGACAAGGCTTATGCCAAACTCAGCAAGACGCTGACGCATGCATTCAACCGCATCAAGCAGGCCGGGATCATCGTGCTGGGCATTATGGGCGAAGCGCTCAGTGAACCTGTCGCCAAGGCCGCAGCCATCGTGTCCCAGTATGCGGGAATTGTCATTGATCTGTTGTCCAAGAATCAATCGCTTGTGCGCTCGGTTGCTCTGGTGATTGCAGGCATCGCCGCAGTCGGTGTGATCCTGATGACCACCGGCGTCGCTGCACAGGCCATGGCGTTCATCTTCAGTGGACTGTCGGGCATCATCACCGGCAGCGTTGGTGTCATCGGCACATTACTCACGGTGTTGGGCGCATTGATCTCGCCCATGGGCCTGGTCATTGTGGCTGCTGCTGGGATTGGCATTGCCATCCTGAGCATGACGGACATTGCATCCAAGACACTGCGCTGGTTAAGCGATCAGTTCGGTGAACTGAAGGATCGTGCCCTGGTCGCATGGCAAGGCATCCGCGACGCGCTGGCTGCCGGGGATTTAAGCCTTGCCGCCAAAATCCTCTGGCAAGCCTTGAAAGTTGAATGGCAACGCGGCATCTATCAGGTCGAGTCGCTCTGGTACAGCTTCAAGTACACCATTGTCAATGTGGCCAGTCAAGCCTTCTATAAGGTGACCACGGTACTTGTCGATGCTTGGCATGGCCTGCGCATCCTGTGGGTGCAAACCACAACGTTCCTATCGGATGCCTGGACGACGATGACCGCAGGCTTACAATCGACGTTCCGATCCGTCCAGCTCAAGGTTGAGGAAGGGATGCATCACCTCATCGGCCTGTTCGACAAGGACTACAACGTCGACATGGCCATCAACATCGCTCGCACCAATGCCAACGCGGACAAAGCCAACATCAGCAGGCAACGCGATGCTGCGTTGGCTGAGAACAAACAACAATATGATTCGGACTTGGCACGCATCGATCACGAACGTCAAACCCAACAGAACCTCATCGATCAGGAACAAACAGCCGGTAATAAGAGTCGCCAAACTCAGTACGAAAAACAGATGGCCACGGCGATCGACGATTTGGAAAAGACGCGTGCTGAATACCAGCAGTTACTTCAACAGGCTGCCAAGAACAAACCCGCTGCGGAGAATCAATCTAGTGATCAACCACCATCGCCCGACAACTTGATCGACACCCTCAAGAAAAAACTCGCCGAACTCGGTGGACAAATTGGTTCACTGAGTCCCAACCAACAATCACGCGGCACGTTCAATTCCGCAGCCTTGCAGGGGCTCATGACGAATCAGTCGATTGCCCAACGTACCGCAACCGCCAGCGAAGACACTGCCCGTTACGTCAAAAAGCTATACAACGAAGTACAGAACGGTGGCGGTGGATCATCGTCGCTCTCATTTGCTTAATCCCCCCGGAAGTTGAAAACCTTATGCCCATCACCGTTGCAGAAAAATATGACAGTCGGCAAAGCACAACGGGTAGCAATGCCCAGGTGACGTTGACTTACATTGCCAGTGGCAGTGATGATGATCTTGCGATCAAGTCTGCTGTCGAAAACTTTGCTCCTGAAACCTATGACGGTCTGCCCAGACAATCCGTGCAGATCGAACCGATCAGCGAAGAGTACTGGGACGCCAGTGTGCGTTATGCTGAAACCACAACTTCCGGGGGCGGGACTTCCGGGGGACCTGAGCCCGGCAGTGGCGAGTACACCTACAGCTTCGACACCATGGGTGGTACGCAACACATCACTCAGTCGTTGGAGACCATCGGTTCCTATGCGGATTCATCGATTCCGTCCGCGCCCAACTTCAATGGTGCGATCGGTGTGTCCAACACCAATGGCAATGCCGAAGTTCAGGGCGTCGACATCACGGTGCCCATCTACAACTTCAGCGAAACCCATTACCTCACCACCGAACAGGTAACACCCGAATACAAGGGCACGCTTTTTCAACTCACTGGCAAAGTCAACAACGCAACATTCCGGGGGCTGGCAGCGGGTGAGTGTTTGTTCCTCGGCGCATCCGGCACGTTGCACGGTACTGAGACTGACACGGAAACGACTGGCGACTGGGAGATTACTTACAGGTTCGCTGCATCGCCCAACAAAACCGGCATCACCATCGGCAGCATCAGTGGTATTGCCAAGAAAGGTTGGGAGTACCTGTGGGTGCGATATGCGGATGTTGAAGATATGGATGCGATGGCCATGGTCAAACGTCCGGTGGCTGCCTACGTCGAACAAGTCTATGAAGATGCCGACTTCAGTTTGTTGGACATCGGAACCTAACCCCCCGGAACCTTAATCATGACATTGAAAAAAGTCAGTACCGGCGATCCACTTGTGATCCCAGCCAATACATACAACGCGTTCATCGATGCGGCGACGGATTTTCAGCAGCGCATCAAGCCACGCCAAAAGCTTGAACAATCCATGCAATCTTCCGGTGCTTCCGGGGGCCGGGGGCAAGGTGGGGTGATCTGGGTGAAGAACGATTCGCCCATTGACTGTTGGCGGTACTTCATCCTCGGCATCGAAGACTCGGTGCATGAGCCGCAAACCATCATGGATATGGAAGGCAGCTTTGTCGATCAAATCGTCTTCAGTGGTGTGTTCCCTGAACTCGACACTCATGTTGCGATGGACAAACATGCCATCCTGCTCGAACCCATTCGTGCGGGGCAAGTTGGTCGTGCGATGATTCAGGGCGTGTGTCAGGTTCGCATCATCATCACCGATGAAACCCATCAATTTGCCAAAGCACCCGTGGGATTCCCCGCAATTATGGCATCCTCTGCCACGGGCAGCACGCAGATTCTTTGGAGCCAACCTGATGTCCCCATCGGTGAACCGTGCTGGGCAATCGTCAAACTCGGTGTCCCTAGCCTGGTCGATACAACGACACTGATTCCCTGCAAAGTCTGGCAGGATGGTGGCAGTACCGATGGCGATGCCACGACGCAATGTGACCGCACCTACTTCGTCAAAACCATCGATGCCTACGACGAAGAAGAGGATGGCACGATTCTCGGTGAAGAGATGACACCGCTCAAGCAACGTCCCGCAGCAGGCAAGCTCGTCACCGCACCAGCCACCGGTGATGGCATCATCGGCACCGGTTACTACGTCACCAATCCCTATGGCGGGTCACGTGAATTCATTCTGTATGACGCCAATGAAACACTAGCCGTGGAGGTATGCGACGATGGGGAGTAATGGCGAATTCGACATTGCCCCCCGGAAGGTTGAGACAGGAGAGTTTGGCCTTACGGACGGGGGTTTGTTCATGATCTGTGGCAAATGCTGTGGCCAGGAACCCGTGTTGGCTAATGCGTGCGCCTGTGGTCCATGCTGCTTCACCAATCAATCGCGCATCCGCATCACCTGGCAACTGATCGACTACGGCAACACCCACGAACGTTGCTGCTGTACCGATCCAGCCTTCATGGGCAACACCATTGAGATTCCATTTAGCTGTGGTGCATGGAATCCGCCGTATTGTCCTGGCTGTGGTCACTCCGGCATGATCGGTGGCCACCCACAACCCAACTGCGAAAGCGACACGATCAGCGGCCCGCGCTGGCAAGGTTACGGCATCGTCCCAGAAGGTGCAGCGTGTGGCAGTTACGTCGATGCCATGGTAATTGCCGGTTGCGATGGCGACGGGACAACGCGTTGGTATGTCACCGTCGACGGTTATGCCAACGAGGATTCGGAAGACAGCTGCGGTCGTATCTTCGCCGCCTGCATCCCATCCGTACCCGGAACCTGCCGCAGCGCATCGATCCTCAGCGACGAACTGCACAATCACAGCATCTGCACCAACATCTGGGATGTGTATTCCAATCCCGCCCGTGTCCAACTGCAAATCGAAGTCCTAGATGAAACGAGTTGTATAGACGAACAAGGCAACTGCATCGTCGGCGATGCCAATGGCGACGGATCATGCGTAGACCCAACACCTGGAATCTAGGAGAAAATCATGCCCATCGACTTCATCACCACACGCCGATCCATCTGCCGTCAATGCGAACACGCCGTTGCCTGCCTGTCCCATCCAGATCGTAAATGCAACTGCGCCATCGACGGTGTCGATCTTAAATCCCGTACACAGTTGCCTGCATCCCAATGTCCGTTAGATAAGTGGACTGATGTTCCCGCACCCAAGCCCAGCCGCATCTTGCCGCCCGGCACATGGCTATCCATGTTCATCCAAGTCACCACCTTGGGAATCGTGCGTCCCTGCACCTCGTGCAAATCTCGCATGGCCACGATGAACCGCGCCGGTTGGCGTGGCCTGCCACGCGTCTGGTGGCGATGGTTGCTGCAAGCCCTGTGAATCTATCACCCGTATGCCAGATACACCGATCATGCCGGCAACGACAAACGCATCTCCACCGGCTGCCGCGATGAGCAGGCTGCCCAACGCGTCCTCTCTGATGTCCTTGCCGAACAGGAAAAGATACGTGCCGGCTTCATCACACCGCAGGAAATCGAAGTCGCCGAACACAGCAAGGCAGCCATCGCCGATCACATCGAAAAGTATCTCGAGCATCTGAAGATCAATCGTGTGCGTGGGCGCAAAGTCTCGGAGAACTACCGCAAGAATGTCAGGAGTCGACTGAATATTCTGGTTCAAGATTTGAAGATCAAGAAGCTTGCCGACATCACCAGCGATGCGATGAACCGTTGGCTGAGCAAAGCCGAAGACAAAGACATGGCCGCAGCCACGCGCAACGAATATCTGATCTCGATGCACGCCTTTTGCAATTGGCTTGTACGGGAACAGCGCATCGTTACCAATCCACTGACCATAGTGCAGAAGGCCGATCGCGCCAGTGATCGTCGTCACATCCGTAGAGCATTAACGATTGAGGAAGTCGGGAACCTTCTCCGTGCTGCGACGCTGCGTCCCATCGCTGAATGGGGCCGACGGTCAGAAGCACGACGAAATGCAGCGATTATATTTTTTATAGATTTGGCCCTTTTTACTTTTATCGCCATAAGGATTTTTCTACTTATTTCTCGATATCAAGGCTAAGTAATAAATGTGACATTCAAAATTAAATCGTTAATCGTGATAATTCATGGTACATTTTCGGGGTCTGCGGCCTTCTTATTTTCTTTATGTCACTTATGTCCCATGCGCAGCAACCAATCACCCAAGGAGAACTTACATGAAGACGGCTTAAGCCGAGCGTTCTCTTTCTCCAATTCCTTGAGCCGCCTGGCTTGTTCGGTTTTCATCCCACCGTACTCCTTACGCCAGCGGTAATACGTTTGCTCTGTCACTTCCAGCCGCTTGCAAACATCTGCAACCGACTGCCCTTGACCGAGCAGCACCTTCGCTTCGCGGAGCTTGCCAATGATCTGTTCTGAAGAATGTCGAATTCGGGCCATGATGACCTGCCTTTCTAAAGTGCGTCCAAATCAATGAGATTCTCTCATAATTCTTGGACTAGGTTTGAGGGGGCAGGTCACCAGGAATAAGTCTTGACAGCCTTTGCTAAGCATTGTAACAATTCAGGTGTGATTGTATGAACACTGAACCGAAAAGAACCATAGATCAAAGCAAAGGAGACTAACATGGTGTCTGCTCAACAGGTTGTATATAATACGCTTATACAGTATGCAAGCGTTTCATCGGGTAAAATCTCAGACGAAAGTACGCTTGATGATGAATTGGGAATGGACGAGCTGGATATGGTTGAGGCGTTGATGGAGATTTCCAGCAATCTTGGTTTCGAGATCGAAGAAAGCATTTGGCTACAATACGGGCTTTCAAGGTGGGCAGTCAGCACTGGAGTGAAGATGGATACTGTTGGTGACTGGGTCGCATACGTCAAGTCAAAAGCCTGAATATCCAATAGAACAAATCGTTGTTTGGAGCGTCTCAACGAAGAATCTGTCTGACTTAACCAGATTTCTCAGTCGAGGTTCATCAGTTGCCGTCGATTTCGCAATAGTGATTGATGCGTATACAGTGGAAGATTTGGGCTAAGTATGAAAATCTATAATTTAATTGCTATGATTACTGTTTTATTGCTTTTCGCTGGTTGCGCGTCAAGTGGAATTTACATTTCGCCAACTGCAAGAAATCTTCCCGCCAGCCAGGTTGTCGCCATTGCTGGCTGGTCTGGTTATAGGGTGTCTGAAAGCATCAGGTCGATCGATGGCCATAAAGTTCGTATTGGCTGGAGTAGCATAGGCGTACATGATAAGTGGATCATCTCACCGGGGGAACATGTTGTGACTATTGGCGTATCGAATGATACTATGTATGACATTTTTGTGACGACCAAATGGGGAACTAGAGTGGACCCGACCGTGATTATGAGTTTTGAGGCTGGTAGATACTACGATTATCAAGCGTTTCTGGAGAAGGCGCGTGCGGCAGAGCTATCAGAAAGATCTCGTTTTACTGACGGCCAGCATGTTGTGCTGAAGGCTGATCGATGGATATTAACGGGGCATTGGCTCAACGGCTCGGAGCGAATCAAAGGTGGTACGCCTGGAGTTATCCAAGGCTATTCAGGAAACGCGATGTGGCAGGTCTCCTTCAAGGGGTATGAAGATCGGCGACTTATTTTCATGTCAAAAAGCGGCGTGGCCGAAGTGATGGGAAATGCCTTGGCACCGGCACCATCGCAGTAGAGGACAATGTCGTCTGTGATCTGTTCATTGCAGATTTTGGTGTGATGGATCAGTCAATCAGAAATGTCCCCAGGAAGCTCTGTGACTACCTAATCCGGTCGTAACATTGTATCCATGACTATTCGCCCAGGCACTCCCCGCAGCGGAAAGTTCATAGGATCCTGAGTTAAGAAAATCCTCAGCCATATATTTGGTTCCATAAGTCATGAGGACATAACGGAGTTTCTCCTCAGATTTTGGAATACCAAGTTTAATGGCAAGAATGAGCGTCTGGAGCCGCAGGTTCGAATCATCAATAATATCCAACACGATGGCATTAACGACCACATCACCTTCAAGTGCTTTTAATTTATTGTATAGTTCTTGTCCTTTGACTCGATCTAACCAACTCCCACTCTGGGACAACAAGCCCGCTGCAGCACGCACTGTCAACTGCACTTTGGGGACATCGGCCATCTCTGACGCTCGAAGTCCATACCGATTCAGCACTGATTCATCGGCTCCATGGTCTCGAAGCATATCTCCAATTGCTTGGGCATTCTCGTATGTGCTGAGATGCAAAGGCGTGTTGTCATGCCCGCCTTTAGCGTTGACATCCGCGCCGCGTTGGACAAGGAGCGTTGCGGTGTCTAGGTGATTGTTTTTAACTGCTAGGTGTAAGGCGGTGTCCCCATAATAATTGCGTGAACCAATCAAGGCGCCTGAGTTCAATAGCTTCTTCACTTGGACCGTATTGCCTGCAATCGCATTCTTGAGCAACTGAGTGTTCTTTTCAGACTGTGTTGTGCAACCAAGAAGAACCAATAAGCAACAGATGCAACCCAATTTTTTCATGATGTATTTCCTTACAGGGCTAACTTTTTCGCATGGATTATCTAGCCGTGTCAACTTGGTGCGTAGTGAAAGACCAGTCGCATTTTGTTGGGTACCAACATTCGATGTACCAAAAATCTGGAAGGCCAGGTGGACCGGCACAGCGGTTGGATCGTCGACAACTGTGTCAAGCGCTAAGTGCAATTCTTCTGCGTGCGGCTGTATGCCATCGATCCAGTTTTTCAACTGTTCCAACATGCCGTTAAAAAAAGCTGCCAACACCAAACGATACGCCAGTTATAAATGCCCAGAATAACCATTAAAGCGCGTCCAATTCTCCATGCGGCCTTGTTTCTTTAGCACACAGGTGGAGTTGGAGTAGCCGCAGCGTGAGCAAAGCACTCCCATTCCACCCATAGACAAAGCCACAGTTTGGGCATTTTGCATCTTGCACAAATCCTGAATCTGTTTCTCCTCAGTCAAGATTCTGAACGACTGGTGCCACCGTCTTGCGGCATGAGAACCCGATCAAAATCCTCATATCAAATGAACAAAGCATGGAGATGTGAATGCTATCGCATGCGCGTCAATCATTTAGTGAACTGAATCAAGGAAAATCAGGCAACTGAAAGATGTAGAGATCGGCTTGGACCATCGCAACAGTCTGCTGCGCCGCTACATAGGTACTCTCTTCATTTTGTTTCCGCTTTGACTATACGAAGGACTTTCATGGTTGTAGCATCAAAATCTCCAACTGAGGCTTCAAACGAACTGACATCAAAATTCTTACTCCTTAATATTAGCTCGATCATAGATTGATACATTGAGTATTTCGCGACTCCCTTAAGTGGTGGCCCAATAGTCTCTGGAATATCTAAGAACCTGCCTATATAGACGGTTCCCTTATCAATTTTCACTATGCCAATCATGCCACCTGCTAGTTCCGTCTTACTCCAGCCGTCAGAAAGTAATTGTTCAATAGATATTGGATCCTCTCCGTAGGACTCGAGTAGACTTACGGCCTTTAAGTTCCAGTGACGAACTTGATCTATGAAATCGGCAATTATCTTTTCTGAAGCAATCGCCTCATCGTTTCTCTTAGAATCTGGATATTGGCTGCGAAAGGATCTGAATGACTGAATTGAATTCTCTTTTTTAGCTTTCCACCAATCTTGATCTTCTCTCAATTCAGTTATGCGAATTCTTGCCTTCTTTGCCTGAATCTCATCTGGATAGGCTTTTATAAACCTTTCATAAGATTCTATTGAATCCTCATTCCTTGCCACCCTCCAGTTTTCTGCGGGAGTGTTCATGCAACCTGATTGTGTAAAAACTGAGATGCTGATCGCAATAATCATGAGGAGCTTAAAAACTTTCATATGTAGTATTCCTTTTATAGTTTTGGCGTTGCTGCAGAATGCGGGGTGGGTTTCGGATTTGAAACAGCCAGAATGTCCCCTTTTTCCCTCTAGTTTACATGCTGAAATAATTTATCCTAAAGAATTACTTGCTACCGCACAGGACCATCGACTACTGACACCCTCAAGCCCAATGTATATCATATCACTATTCACGACAGCATCTCCTCCATATTGTAAATAAAAAAATTCACACCCCATAGAGTTACCCTACAAATGATTGTGTCATGCTCATTTCATCTTGTTGATTTTAATGATGCATCTAACTCTTGGAAGTGCGCAAGAGAATTTTGCGTGCGCACTTCCATTCTCATTGATGCAAGCTTGATGGCAAATGTCTATTTTTTCAGACTCGTTATCTGTGTAGCCGTTATATCTGTGGTTAGAATTATTTTTCCTTCCCGAAACGCTCGAAGTATGAAACCTTCATCTGAATGTTTGGCTTCCTTCCAACCACTGTGCGTCCTGGTTGGGATGGAATGGGCTTCCCTTTAGCCAAATGTGTTTCTCCTAAGCTAAGCAACACATTACTTCCATCTTTGGAAGATGAGACATTGACGAATTTCGTATTTTCAGTCAAGATCAGAATGTACAGTGCGTCGTCAGTTTCTATGCAAGGGCCAAGTCCAAACAAACTCGACAGCTTGCCGGTAACAGAAATCTCTCCAGTTTGCACCGAAACGGAATTTGTCATCTGTTGCGGCGATTCTGTCTCCCCCATACTACTTATCCGTTCAGGCGAGTTCTCCTTATCACAGCCATTCGCCATCAATAGCAACAGCAGTAATGCCAATTTCATGGCTACACGTCTCAATACGTCGTTCACAGCCTTGCTCTCCTGTTGAATTTGGCTTCTACTGCTCTCTGTCCCAGTTGTAAAAAAGAAGACTATACTGGGGGCATGATATGAAGAGTCAAGAATCGTTGTTACTCACTTGATGCAGAGAGAACCCAAATGTCGTTTTTTATTTTGGGTTGGCCCATTGTTTTTACCTATCCCCAGCGTACCCCCCAAACCCTATATCCCCTGATTTGAATCACGTTTGATTTTGAAACAGTCTTAGATTTATCATACTGACTGACTGGCTGATTTCCAGTGATTTACGGCTTGGGGTAGTGAAATGTTTCTTTTTTAGGAATAAATGTAGAAGCCAAAGAATTTTCACACTGGTCGATGCGGTTCGTCGTCGCTTGGGGCCTGATCAAGTCAGTGAACGCCGTGTCTGTCGAACGCTGGAGCAGCCGCGTTCGACGCAGCGTTATCGTTGCCAAAAGCCGGATGCGGATCGGCAGTTGATGACTCAGATGCGTCGGTTGGTCGAGTCGTATCCACGGTGTGGCAGCGAACGTGTTCACCAGTTGCTGTTGCAGTCTCGATCGTTCACCGCCCGAGACGTGATCCTGACGCTGCAATACCTTTTTGCGGTGCGTGGTGCTCCCGAGCACATCCGCAGCGATAACGGTCCGGAGTTCGTGGCTCATGCGATTCAACCTGGTTGAATCAGGCGTCGGTGCGTACACTTTACATCAACAAGGCCAGTCCCTGGGAGAACGGTTACGTGGAATCCTTCAACGGCAAATTGCGTGACGAGCTTCTCAACCGTGAGTTGTTCCTGGGGCTTGATGAAGCAAGATATGTTTTGGATGAATGGCGATTGGATTACAACCACCATCGCCCGCATAGTGGCATTCACTGGCAGACGCCGGCTTCGTATGCGGCCAGTCTGTCCCAAGTTGCCGACGGGGTGTTCCCGCTGGCTTTGCCTGCTGACCCTCCGCTCGGGGCTGCGCCCCCTTCCCTCCGGCTCAGCAGGCAACCAACAACCCGATTCTCTCACACTAACTGGTACAAAGATCGGGAGGGGCTCAAGTTGGGCAGGGGGCATCATCTATTTTGTGGTTAATGATAGTTGTGATTTTCCCTGTGGCGTACCGGGTATGCTTAATGCCGACTTTGAAAAATTGATGAATGTTTCGATGGGTACAATACGTACAAGAGCTGCACGTGTTCGTGATGTGGTGATATTTTGACCAGATATCTAATCCTCTGGCGATGTTTGATCATAGGGTATTCCCATTTTTTGCATATCTTTTTCTTCATATTCATTGGGTATAATTACATACTTTTCATTTTTACATTTACATCGGATCTTTCGACCATCCATAAAAGTAATGTCTAGAAATCGCACAACTCCACCAACTTTCCGTCGGGTCATTTCAATCATCATCAATTCTTGCGATGCTATTGGTATGACTTTTACATGCTTATTATTGAGTATTCGTTTGTGATCATTTATAATACGCTCTTGCTCCGCACCTTCTTGCACAAATGCTTCAACTAAATCATCATCATTATTGTCAAATGCCAAAAACAATGGTGTCCAACCTAAAGCATCAACAGGATCCGGATCCGCACCATGTTCTAAAAACCATTTCACAACAGACTTACGTCTAAAGTTTGTTGCCCAGTGCAACGGCGTAGAACTTTGTAAACCACAAATATTTAAGTTCGCCCCTTCAGAATATAATTTTTCAATAACATTTATATGTCCATTCTTGGCGGCAAAATGCAATGGACTCATACCATTCTTTTCAACACAGTTCGGATTTGCACCAAGTTGAATTAAAGTAGTAACCATCTCACATTTTCCTGTCATTGCAACCAATGTCAAAGCTGATGCACCATCCATAGTAGTTGCATTAACATCGGCGCCACTGGCAACCAAACGTCTTATATGATCCTCCTCTTCATTGACTGCGGCATAATGCAGCGGCAGCCAACCCTTCTTGTCTGGAAGGGCAATTTTCTTAACATTTATTTTTTTGCATCGACAACAAATATACTCATTCCATTTGTGAAACCCGAGCAGGCAAATAATCTTACCCCACATGCTTTACGCCTTTCATTCAACACTCATACCCGCAAATCTCTATGCCTATTACAATGGAGCCTGCTTCGTCACAACGGCATTGCCACAGACTTGGCAAGGCCCCAGATGACAATGCTGATTAAGAAAATTACCAATAATGACTAAGAAAAAGTTATAAACAGCTTTCCTTTTTCAGCATTTGACCTGGAATTGAACATTCCGCACACCTTTTTAATCTATGTATGTATAATTTTGTCACAACAAGGCACGAACTATCAGTATTATTAAAGTAAATATTGTGCAAATCGCTGCTAAAGAAGACACAATCATTATCAGAAACAGATATCTATATTCTTTCAACAATAAAAGCCATGTCTTTCGCAAATCGTACCCTCCGCAAAAAACAAAAACTGGAGCTAAAGGGATGCCAAAAAACCAAATAAGAGTCCCAACAAGCTTAAGCGAGGCCATCGCATCACTATCTCCCTTCCAGTTAAACATATCCCGCCATCTATCACTGGTCCATGTTTCAATCATCACAATCACAGGGGTATAAATAACCATGCTAACAATTGATATAATTGTCATTATCCATGCTGTCTCTTGATAATTTAGTTCATTTTTTGATGACGTAGTATCACCACTGCATTCGTCGCTACCACCATCCGCAATACTGGATCTACTTAAAGGCTTGCAATTTTCTTGAAGAGATGATTCGGAATGATTGCACAATGGATCGTTGGATTCAGGAAACTCGCCTGGATCAAATGACTTGTAATCCATGATAGCTTGCGATAAAAGTATCGCTTCCGTTGTCATATCAGCACCGTGATCTCGCATTTTCCTAGCGATTTCTTTTGCATAACATTCTTTAAAAGAAGCCACCCGTTCGGGATTTAAAAATGATCCCCCATTAGAATTTATATCAAGATAATAATATTTACCAGACATATAGTATCTAATAACCCACATATTCTCATTGTCATCCGGCATATTATGACACCCAGTGAAAAGCAAAAATATGTCAAAAATATTAATTCGTATTTGATCCCATTGTTCAGAACAAACCAATCATATCATCTCCCTGATCCCCAGCTTGCACGGTGTGATCCGGATCCTTTTCCTACGTTATACCCTCGTTTGTGTGCCCAGACACGTCCTGCATTGTCAAGATCGGGTTGGCCACAATTCAGATAGTCTTCAGCGAGTTGCTTGCTGCCGTAGCCTTCGAGCAAGTCCACCATTTCAGGGATGCGCGATTCATCTCCACGCCGGATCATGGTAAGACAGGCGGATTCCACCGCTGCTTTGGCATCCTCCTGCACGTTTTCGAACATCGACACGGCGGCCACTGCATCACCCAGCATCTTGGGATTGCCTTCTGCTACTCGGAAAATGTCGTTCCACGCCACCTTACCCGTCCTGCGTCTCGCAGCAAGACTTACTGCGGGATCAATCTCCTGATTATCGGCAATATTTGCCAGCATGTCCGTGTCTGTTAATTTACCTAAAGCGATTCGGACTATCTCACGATCCGTTGATTGAAGCACCACACGTTTTAGGCCGTCCTGATCGGCTAACCTTAAAACAGCTGCATGGCTCACCGTGTCAAATTCACCATGAATCGCCGTTTCCGCCAGGCTGAAGGTATCTGCATTGGCGACTACTTGTGTCTTTTGCTCGATCTCACTTTGTATGGCGTCTGCTAATTTGAGCCTGTGTTCGTCGTTTTGGGCTTCGAGACGCTTACGCGCGGCTTGCCGAACGGCAGCGTAGTAAGCTCTGGATGCAGCGAGAATGGAGTCAGGATGTGTTAACCCACGCACGGTGGCCAGACGCACTGTTGCTGAAGAGTCCTCCCTGGCTCGACGCAGCAAGAGAGCATCATCATCAAGTCCAACCACGGCTGCTTCACGCACGATTGCCATGGGGTCTTCCAATGCCAACTGCTTTAACGCCTGTTGATCGGTTAACAAGAGAATTGCGGTGGTTCGGACCGTCAAGTTCGGTTCATTGCGTGCCAATTCAAGCATCAGATGTGCGTTCGAAAAGCCCAGCAAAGCGATTGCACGAACAGTTGGGTCATTACCCTCAATAGCCACTTTGACTTTGACCAAAGCTGCGCGATCGGTCAACTTCTCCACGGCAGCAAGGCGGACATCATCATCCTCAGCCTCGACCGCCACCTTCGCCAACACAGTTTGGTCGGTCAGCTTCTCCACGGCAGCAAGGCGGACATCATCATCCTTGTCCTCGACTGCCACCTTGGCCAACACAGTCTGGTCGGTCAGCTTCTCCACAGCAGCAAGGCGGACATCCTTATCCTTGTCCTCGATTACCACCTTGGCCAACGCAGTTTGGTCAGTCAGTTTCTTCACGGCAGCGCTGCGGATATTCCAACCCTTGTCCTCGATTGCCACCTTGGCCAATGCAGTTTGGTCGGTCAGTTTCTCCACGGCAGCAAGGCGGACATCATCATCCTCAGCCTCGACCGCCACCTTGGCCAACACAGTTTGGTCGGTTATGTTTACTAATTTGACCTTCGCCCTTGCAAGTGCACGGACATGCCTATCCTTGGCCTCGACCGCCACCTTGGCCAACGCAATTTGGTCGGTCAGTTTCTCCACGGCAGCAAGGCGGACATGCCAATCCTTGTCCACGACCACCACCTTGGCCAAAACAGTTTGGTCAGTCAGTTTCTCCACGGCAGCAAGGCGGACATGCCAATCCTTGTCCACGACCGCCACCTTGGCCAACACAGTTTGGTCGGTCAGCTTCTCCACAGCAGCAAGGCGGACATCCTTATCCTTGTCCTCGATTACCACCTTGGCCAACGCAGTTTGGTCAGTCAGTTTCTTCACGGCAGCGCTGCGGATATTCCAACCCTTGTCCTCGATTGCCACCTTGGCCAATGCAGTTGGGTCGGTCAGTTTCTCCACGGCAGCAAGGCGGACATGCCAATCCTTGTCCACGACCGCCACCTTGGCCAACACAGTTTGGTCGGCCAGCTTCTCCACAGCAGCAAGGCGGACATCATCATCCTCAGCCTCGACCGCCACCTTGGCTAACGCAGTTTGGTCGGTTATGTTTACTAATTTGATCTTCGCCCTTGCAAGTGCACGGACATGCCTATCCTTGGCCTCGATTGCCACCTTGGCCAACGCAGTTTGGTCGGTCAGTTTCTCCACGGCAGCAAGGCGGACATCATCATCCTTGGCCTCGACCGCCACTTTGGCCAACGCAGTTTGGTCGGTTATGCTTACTAATTTGACCTTCGCCCTTGCAAGTGCACGGATATACCTATTTTTATCCTCGACCGCCACCTTTGCCAACGCAATTTGGTCGGTCAGCTTCACCACAGCAGCAAGGCGGACATCATCATCCTTGTCCTCGACCGCCACCTTGGCCAACACAGTTTGGTCGGTCAGTTTCTCCACGGCAGCAAGGCGGACATCATTAAACTTGTCCTCGACCGCCACCTTGGCCAACGCAGTTTGGTCAGTCAGTTTCTCCACGGCAGCTCGGCGGACATGCCAATCCTTGTCCTCGATTGCCACCTTGGCCAATGCAGTTTGGTCGGTCAGTTTCTCCACGGCAGCAAGGCGGACATCATCATCCTTGTCCTCGACTGCCACCTTGGCCAATGCAGTTTGGTCAGTCAACTTCTCCACGGCAGCAAGGCGGACATCCTTATCCTTGTCCTCGATTACCACCTTGGCCAACGCAGTTTGGTCGGTCAGTTTCTCCACGGCAGCGCGGCGGATATCCCTATCCTTGTCCTCGACCGCCACCTTGGCCAACACAGTTTGGTCGGTCAACTTCTCCACAGCAGCAAGGCGGATATCATCATCCTCAGCCTCGACTGCCACCTTGGCCAACGCAGTTTGGTCGGTCAGTTTCTCCACAGCAGTAAGGCGGATATCCATAGCCTTGGCCTCGACCGCCACCTTGGCCAACACAGTTTGGTCGGTCAACTTCTCCACAGCAGCAAGGCGGACATCATCATCCTCAGCCTCGACTGCCACCTTGGCCAACGCAGTTTGGTCGGTCAGTTTCTCCATAGCAGCGCGGCGGATATCCCTATCCTTGTCTTCGACCGCCACCTTGGCCAACACAGTTTGGTCGGTCAACTTCTCCACAGCAGCAAGGCGGACATCATCATCCTCAGCCTCGACTGCCACCTTGGCCAACGCAGTTTGGTCGGTCAGTTTCTCCATAGCAGCAAGGCGGACATCATCATCCTCAGCCTCGACTGCCACCTTGGCCAACGCAGTTTGGTCGGTCAGTTTCTCCATAGCAGCAAGGCGGACATCATCATCCTCAGCCTCGACTGCCACCTTGGCCAACGCAGTTTGGTCGGTCAGTTTCACCATAGCAGCAAGGCGGACATCATCATCCTCAGCCTCGACTGCCACCTTGGCCAACGCAGTTTGGTTGGTCAGCTTTTCTATAGCGGCGCAGCGGACGTCCGGATCGCTGTCATTTACCGCGACAAGGCCCAACGCCACCGCGTCGTTTACGTTGGCTAGTGCTCGATAGCGTTCGAATGCCATGAAGCTATCCAAACGGGGAGCCAGTACGATTTGCATGGCCCACGAACCCAGTATCATGACGATCGTTGCAGCTACGATTATTTTCCAAGTAAAAAATCGTCTCATAATTGCAGAATCCTTGTCTGATTGGAATTTATATTATAGATCAACCTATATCATAAGCGTGCTTAGACTTTATACGAAACGGTTGAGAGTAAAGCAATACGAAAAATTCTTACCAATGCGTTACTTTGCCAGTAAATATTCCTGAGGACAATGGCTGCCGAACGTAGCCTGGATAACGCTGATAATTATATTTTCTACTTAAATTCGATATTTGAAAAAATAGGGCCATAGAATCTACTGTTTGCCTGCTCATAACGATTTTGAGCTGTCGCACATGTAAACGAAAATGCTCGCCTTTTGTGGATAAACACAACCTGTCGGACTGTACCTGACATGTTACCCTTCATCGTAAAGACATGTTCAACAGCCAGTTTGTCAATTTGTCTTCCGATCTTTATGAACTTAACCGATATTTTTTTATACCCAGGCAGTGATGCTGTTGGAGGATTAGTATCCATCAATTTCTTAAAATTGCTGAGATCTTTTTCTGTGACACCAGATGAGAATGTTGCTCCGATATTCTCATCGTGAAAATCAGGATTGACGAGATAGATAAATTGTCCTGGAGTAAAGAGAGATGACAGTGGCCCAGGATTGTCCGGCGTATATAAAACCAATCCCTTGGGAACAGGGAAGGACACCCCTAACTCGGCGTTGGAATAGTTTTTAGTTTTTGTTGCAGATGATTGTGCCTCTTTATCAGCATCAAAACTAACCGACCTCTCATATTCTGCAATCTTTCTTTCAATGTGGATTGCGTATTCCGAATGCCCCTGGCCTTGCTGTCGCATTAACTGAAGTGCGGTTTTGTAGTCCTGCAATGCATTGTTACGATCATTTTGCACGTCATGAAGCTGCGCTCGAGAGAAGTACGCTTGTGCATAAGATGGTGAAAGTTCGATGGCTTTATCCAGATCCTCTTTTGCCTCTGTATAATGCTTCATTTTTGCTCGAATAAAACCTCTATTCTGGTATGCAACAGGATTTCCCGGGTTCTGCTCTAAAGCAGATGTAAAATCCTGCTCTGCTTGTTGAAAATCTGCCATTTCTGCAAACGCCATTCCTCGATTCACATAAGCTGCAGACTCATTGAAATACTGTCCTTTTTCTTCAGGAGATTCATTGATTGCTAGTGTGAAATACTTGACAGCCCTTTGATGTTCTCTGGCTTTAAGTGCATCGACGCCATTTGCATAGTGAATCTCAGCCATCGAGCCTTTGTGCATTGCGCATCCAATCAGAGATATAGAAAGTATTACACTGACGATCACCACCATAGCCAAGCTTGTTACAATCGCATTTTTCATATTTTCACTCTCTTTGATTAAATAGCTCAAGTTCATCGTAAAACTGTTTTCTGCTTATTATGCAACAACTGAAAATCTTCTCGCAACATATTTTTGAATATTTAATTCAACGAATGAGCAAATCAAAAAATGTGTTAATTTTCAGGCTTGTAATTCAATGCTTTGGAATGGTCAACAGGTTCAAAAACATCTGATCCTGTGATAAATGGCAAGATAGCCCCAGCAGTTCCCTTAGCTGGTACTGGGCGATATCCTGCCAATACTTCAAGAGTCTCATTATCTTGAATCCAAACAAATCGATCACAAGCAAATGGATTGAGCGATTCTAGCCCTTTCTTTTTAATTAATTGAAACCCCAGCCCATAGTTTCGTCCTCCTTTAAGATCAAGGGTATATTCCACTGTATCTTTTATCAGAGGCGTAGTTATAGCTGTAATACGCAAATGATGACTGCCCGCCAAAACCTCTACGGGAGAATAAGGCTTCTTGACATTCACACCGTCTACAGCAATGAGCTGACATTTGCCTGTAGGAACAACGACTGCTACTTCTGATGGCTGGGCATCAATTTTGGAATGTAGCTTTGCCGGAGCGGAAGAGCATCCAACCCCAAATACACTCAAACAGACAATACAAAAATGAAAAGCAGATGCTTTTGACTGTTTCTTAATATTGACATATAATTTCAAATATTTCATTATTTACCTTTCATAGTTTAATATTTCACTACCAAATAACAATTAACGAAGCTATTTAGAACGTAATAATTTTGAATATACGTATTTATTAACATGTTCAAATTATATTTCCAATAAATCAAGAATTTTATTTTTTACCATTTCATCATTAATTCTTCCCCCTTCAGGAAGATCATGGTAGACAGCAAACAATATGTTCTCAACACCCTTGTAAACATGAATAAGCATTTCCTCGACAACAAGCATTGTCTTTTTTTCATCTTCAATTGATTTTGACATATCAGTAAAAAACGGAACAAGGAAGACAAATGTAGCCAATGGCCATTTGACATACTTCTCAATCAAACGCATGACCAATACTTCAGGCCGATCGTTGGATAACTCTCTTGTAGGCCAAACTGTGATGAGAAACATATCGATTGCAGGATTCGATCCTCGGCCAATCTGGCCATCTACAATTTGATAATTGGGACGCGGCGGATTATCCATTGACTGCAACATAGGAATTGGATATGGCCCATCAATGTGTTCCCGAATACGGAAAATCAGCTCTTGCCAATTCACACTTTTGAACGCAGCTGGATCAAGTTCACTCGGCCAATTATCAGTAACGGCCATCAAACGACCTGCAGCATCTTCATTCATCACACCTAACGAGAGAAATGTTTGCCATTGAAGCCAATCATCGGCAACGTCTTTTATTGCCTTACCATCGTTTTTACGTTCATCCGAATTAGAATGCATGTTATTTCTATTTTGACCATTGGTATTAATATTTATTTCTTGATTTTTTTTCTTTCTAAATAAGAAATTCCATATATTCATATCTCAACCTTTCTAAACAATGCTTCGTAAGTGCATATAAATCTAGATTTTTAATCAAAATTTAAAAACAACATGCTACTTAAAATATCACCACAACTTATTTTACACACTTGGGTGCATGAGGTTAATCACTCATGGATCAACCACCGAGGCATTTTCCTGTCGATCGATTTGGTTATCATTCTGTTTGGCTGGTTTAACAAATTGAGTCTCAGTCGGAATTACCTTGGCATGATTCTGCTTGATGTCCGCCAAATCATTTTTAACAGAAACCAACTGTTCTTTTAATTGTTTAACTTGTACATCAAGAGATGTGAATAATGTTGTGCTGGGGAGTTTATCAATACGGCTTTTGATATCAACAATCGAATCTGTGATTTTTTTTGAAATGTTTGAATTGCTGCTATCGATCTGTTTTTCAAGATGGCTTTCGAGTGATTTTAACGACTCGGTCAATTGAGATACTGTCATTGCATTGCGAGATATGTTTGTCTGGTTTTTCACATCTCTTTCTTTTGCATTCATGGCAATTGACGTTTGCTCAGTTTGAAGAATATTGACTGCATCATGAAGTTCACCTAGTAAATCTTCCAGATTCTGAGTTTGTTTAGCCTGCTGTATGCTGACAATCATCGTGTCATCAAGAATATTTTTAATTTTTACCATACCAGTTTGAATTGTGGTGATGTTCTGATCTGTTTTTGCCAACTGTGTGTGAATTTCATCCAGCTTCTGAGTCTGTAATGTTGTGATGTTTTTTGTTGTATTCGAAAATTGAGTCAGTAACCTTTCATGAGCCAACAACGTATCTGAAAGGCGCGATTCTGCTGCTGTTATACGTGCGTCAAGATCATAAGCGAGTTTGGCATCTGCTTCGCGTGTTGTGATGAGCTCGTTTTTTAACAAAAATGCATAAGCAATCAGTATGAGCACTATGCAAAAAGCAGCACAGGCTAAAAAAATTCTTTTTAATCGCCAAAGTGGTGCTCTTTCACGCCGTAACCTGTGCAATCCCTGTTGGGCTGCGACATTTCCAGGATCCAGTTTCAGAATGCGAGTCCATGCTGCTTCTGAATCCAGATATCGACCTTGTTGAGCAAAAATGCGAGCTTGTAAATCCAGAGCCTCGACGGTCGAACACTGCCGAGTTTGAACAGCGGCTTCCAGGCATTTAAGAGCGGCAGTAAATTGTCGTTTCCTTGCATTCTCTACAGATTCGGCAAAATAGGAAGAAAAATCCGAACTATCCTGAGCGTCATTGCAACTGTTATTGATATCTGTCAAACTGGATTCCATCACAATCTTCCTGTCAATTGATGCCATTTTTACAATTAGCGACACATATTATCTGTATGCTTGTACATCACTCTTCTTTTCTTCATCACCGCCTTTATCATGAAGCAAACAAACTAATTGCCAAACAGTCGGTCTCAAAGCTTCCTTATCACCATTTTGCTGAGCGCGATGGACCTGAGCGATCAATTGATCTGCACGGTTTTCGTCCTTGAATTGGCCACGATAATTTTTATCCAAGTCATTCAAAGCTCCAGAAAGCCATCCCATGTTTCCGTACCTTGCGTCATGATCAATCTGGTATAACTGATTTATGATTGCTGTTAACAGCATCGCGTCGTTTGTACTTTTGGCACGTGATAGTTCATCTTCAACCATATCGAGGCGTCGTCGATCATCGCTTGCCCCCCAATTTCTCACTGAATCACGAGCTTCTAAGAGTGCTTTATCTGCTTCCTTGAGCTTTCGGGGCCAACTCAAGGCTGTATCAAGATCGTCCATTTGTGTAGCCAATTGAAGCAGCTTTCGGTCGAGATTGGTGCGGCTCTCGGGATCTTCTTTAATCAGGCTTACGAGACGGCTACACTCAGGTACGATCGCTTCAGTATCGATGCGAGTAAGAACATTGCGAGCTTCCGGACATTCAACCGCTTCGGATCTGGCCAAAGAAAGCTCCTTCTTAAGCGTATCGAATCGCTCAATCAGAATCTCCGGGTCGTCATGTATCATCTGTATGTCCACATCTAATTCACGCATGAGACCAATCTGCTTAAATTCCGCTTCCATACGGACCTGTTGCGACTCGTCCATGTGAACTCGTATCTCGACATCAGCGCCTTCTGGCAGATCCCGAGTGAGTTCCTCCCCAGTGATAATCATGGTTCCAATCAGATGATTGCGATCTGCTCGTATACTTTCACCTTCACGTAATGGGATTCGAATGGCATCATTTGACCCCGCACGCAGAGACTTATTCGTACGGACGTCGAATGTATTTTCCATTGGAAGCGTATCACTTCTGCAAATGAAGCCCAACATTGTCTCATCACTCTGTTCGATACCAATGGAGTGCGGAGCAATGATGGCACGATCACCGATTTGCATACCATATGTATAGTCACACACAGGGGTATCAACGGAAAGTGGTGATCCGGTTGGATCACAGAGTTCGAGTCGGTACTCGCAGCGGCGTCCTTCCTCGGCAAAGAGTTCTGTACTGAAGAAACCACTTTGATCGAGTTTGATTTTGCCGGAACGCCAGGCGGACACAGAATCGATGAACTCAAGTGTATTACCTTCGGTTGAGTGACTGTAATTTTTGGGGGGTTGAACAGTGCCGGATATCAGAGGATGAAGATCGCGGCCGGTATTTTCGTAATCCAAACTGACGCGCCAAATTTCGCTTTCCCCAGAATCCCCCACACCCCCTTTTTTTTTCAGTGTGCTGGCCTGGATTGCTGCTCCCTGGGCAACAACCGTTACAGGATCAATACTGAACTCCAATGGTGCCTTAAGTTCTTCAGCCACCTGTTCTCTCACCCAAGGATTGAGCGTACTACCACCCACCATAATGATCTTTGTCATGTCTTTGCCAGCCAATCCTTTTTCCGAGAGTGTTTGTTGGCAAAGACGAATTGACTTGAGAATGTAGGGTTCACAGACTTTTTTGATGTGTTCCGGAGTTAATTGAAATTCGAAATCCACTTTTTTGCCATCAGAAGTTTGATAGAGATTCTCGATATAGATTTCAGCTGGTTTCTGTGTCCGGCAGACTTCAATCTTGGCAAGTTCAGTATAAAATTTGAGCTTGAGCATCGTACCCTTCCAGATAACTGAATCCACACCCCGTTGGAAATCCACACCCCGTTGGAAGTCACTAAGCCCACCTTGCCGCGCCACTTCAGGCGCGATTACCTCCGTCACGAGATCCCAGTCCAGGTGCTTGCCGCCGAGGTTGTTGTCACCAGCATGGTTGTAGACGTTGATCTGCCCATGGCGAATCTGCATGATCGCGGCATCGAAAGTTCCTCCTCCAAAATCATACACCATCCAGTATTCATTCTTGGCCTGCGACTGAAACCCATACGCCAAAGAAGCAGCGACAGGTTCGAGCATCAACGGGGCGTAACTGAATCCCGCCAGTTCCGCAGCCTTTTGGGTGGCCTTGGATTGGGGCAGTTCGAAGTTAGCTGGCACCGTGATGAGCACCTCATTGATGTCCTCTCCGGTCTCCGTCCGTATGTCTCGTTTAAGTTCTTTGAGTACCTCCGCTGACAATTCCTCGGGCCGCATGGCCCGGCCACTGCGAAGGAACTGTTTGGCCCCATCCTGCCCCATCCCCATACGCAGCTTGAATTCCACATCCGCGTTGGCTTCTTCATCCTTTTCGAATGCCCGTTCTTTTGGTAACTGTCCCACGCGAATCTGGTCGCGTTTGTCCATCCAGACTGCTGATGGCGTCACGGATGACCGCAACTGGTTGAGGATCACTTTGGCTTTGACGCCGTCGATCACTGCCGCTGTGCTGTTAGTCGTTCCCAAGTCAATACCGAAATCAATGGTCGTTCTCATTTTGAATTAATCCTTCTGATTTTCTTGATTTTCATTTTCTTTGCACGGATCACATTCGCAGGCATCCTGCTGATCATTGTCTGCGTTTGAAGTTGAATGAGGTTGGTTGGTAACGTTGGAAGGCATCGTTTTCGGAGTAGATGTTTTCTGAGTTGTTGATGAATCAAACTCATCGGATGTTAACGGTGCTTCGCCTGATGGCGAACTGCTTGTGTGAACTGGAATAGTTTCTGCTGGCACATCATCTGAACTTGACGATTCGTCAGCAGACATCGGGGTGGCTACCCAGACTTCCCCCACCTGGATGTGCTGTCCCTTGAAACGGATGGTTGGGTACACTGTTTCGGTTATAATTTCCACGGTTGTTTCGGGTGTCGGTTGAAGATGAACTTTCAGATGCATGCCATCGACAAACCGCTGACCGGTGAGATCGATGATTTCCATACCCGCCTGCTTGAGTTTGGCAAGACCACGCTGGGCTCGGCGGTGTGCCACCTTATGCTTCATGTCGATCTGGCTGCCAGCTTCGGGGCGTATTTTTTGCTCAATATCCCAAAGGCAGGTTCCCACCTCAGCCAAGACGCCTAATAGCTCTTTACCCAGGGCCGTTGCGTCGTCAGATTGTGGAGGTTTTTTCGGATCGACTTCCGGCTCTTGAGGCTTTGGCATCTTCTCCTGGGACACGATACGAAACTCTGAACACTCGAGCATTTGCATGAGGTCGGGAACAAGGTTTGCCAGTTTCTTACCAATGCGTTGACGATTACGCGTCTCTTGGCTTTTCTTCTTGGTTTTGGGTTTCTTTTTTGGCATACTCAACGTCTTTCCAGAATGAAATATCATTGTTGTTCGAATGCTTATCCGTTCGTTCCACACTTACTACTGGATAGTAAGGAAAAGGTTGCGCCGACAATTCACTACTTTTAGACCAATAGGTAAAAGCCAAAGGGCAAAGGGAAAAAGGACAAAGAGAAAAGTGTTAATCGGAAGGTCCAGGACCGAGAGAAACGGAACACGACACACGAAACCCGATGATGTAGCTCGAGCTCGGAGGATTGATCCAGAGGCGGACGGCCGAGCGGCAGAAGCCAGGATTGATGTCCCACGAACCCCCGCGGCAAACCCGGGCGCTGCCATCTGACGCACCCGTCGGATCGGTCACATTACCGCTAGGGTAATCACCATACCAGTCGCTGCACCACTCCCAGACATTCCCGTGCATGTCGTACAAACCCCATGCGTTCGCCGGAAAGCTGCCAACGGCAACTGTCTTTCCTCGATAGGTGCCCTTGACTCCTGAACCGTATACAAAATTACCATTATAATTCGCCTGATTTGTACTGAGCGTATGGCCAAAGCTAAACGGAGTTGTCGTACCAGCTCGGCATGCATACTCCCATTGAGCTTCCGTAGGCAAGCGATAAGTCCGGCCATCACGCTGGCTTAACTTCTCACAAAAAGCAACCGCATCGCTCCAACTCACCTTCTCAACAGGTAAATTCGAATCACCCTTGAAAACACTCGGATTGTTGCCCATAACAGATTGCCACTGGCTTTGAGTCACCTCAGTTGTCTGCATCAAAAAAGGCTGGCTGATACGGACACGGTGCTGCGTTTCATCACTCATTCTGTTAGCTTCATTCGACGGACTGCCCATCATGAACTCACCAGCTGGAATGTACGTCAGCTTCATCCCGATGCTGTTGATCAGTACCTGACCTACAGTTGTTGGGAATGTTTCTCGCTTCTGGTTTTGGTGGGATACAGAACTCTTAGGTTTAAATGCCCTTAGTTGCAATGCAGCAAGCGCCTCTTGTGCATGATGTCCTTTCGGGTACTCTTTCAAATATTGATGCAATGGTTCTACATGTTCATACGCTAACGCCAACACAGCCTTCGCATATGTTCTGTGATCCAATAAACTTTGAACGTCCCATATGTAAGGCCCATACGGAAATTGTTTCAGATATTGTCTGGCTTCTGCCAAATCTCCATGATTTGATATCCACTGAAATAACGCATTATGTGCTTCTTTGACATGGCGACCTTCGGGGTAAGACTGAAGGTAACTGTAGAGTTCGCTTGCATCGCCTTGGTCCTTTGCCGACAAAGCCTGATTAAAGTGGCAATCATCAATCAGACTGTGCACAGCTGATGCATTTGTGCTATTTGAATATTGATGGATATATTTCTTCGCTGCATACAAACCTTCCGGTTTACCAACCCATTCAATTAACGCAGTGTATGCTTCTTTGGCATGCTGGCCCGTAAGATGGCTAAACAATTTACTGCCATCTCCATTGTGTAGTGCCGAAAGAGCCTGCTCGAAGCTGTAGTTCTCCAGTAGCTTTGCTCCTCGTTGCCGCAGAGATTTTCCGCTACTGGATCCCAACGAAGCCAATGTCTCCTCTAGACCTGCAGCGTCCTGAGACTGCAACTGACGTTCACCACGCACTAAGGGTAACTGTGCCTTGGCCGGACCATCTCGCGGTACGACTTGCACATAACGTTCAAGTCCCGCCTCGATCACCTTCAGATCAACATTTGAACCATAATTTTCCGGTGAAGTGTCGCACAAGCGATTAACAATCGCCTGAGCATGACGACCATCAGGAAAGGCAGACAGGTATTCACCCATAAAGCCAAGATCGTTCTGCTTGGAGGCACGATACCACGATAACTCCCGTCGCGGCCCTTCGGACAACGCAATATAGGTTGATTCAACACACACAATCAATCCCAATGCAAAGATCAGCTTCCACATGACGTTTCTCCTGGCTATCAAGGCTGCATAGTGCTGAAAATAAACCAACCTAACAGCACCGAAGCCGCAGACAATACACCCACCAAACCAACCTTCAATTTGAAGATACGTCGAATAGACGCTGCCTTTGCTTCCAGAGGTTTCAAAGCTTTTTTCGCAGATGCTGCGGCAGATGTCTCTCCAGCAATTGAAACGACCGACTCGAGGAATTGGACATGTTCTATCAGATTCACCTGACTCCATTGAACTGCGGCATCAAGCGTCAGAAGTGCCTCGACAGCTGCAACACGAACTTGGGCTCCATAGGTCTCCATCTGTCCAGTTTGGGCCAATTGCTTTAAGCAATGCTCAAACTCTTTGCATGCATATGCGTGAAGGTCTTGAGGTGGTTCTGCAATCTGGCTTCGGATGCGTTCACAGAGACGTGTGACTTGATCACGTATCTCCTTAGCTTGGGTAAGCTGTTGACGTGCCTTGGCCTGTGCGCGTTTCCATTTTTCTTGTAACGTTGGCGGAGCAACTCGCAACTTCAGTGCCTTGGTCGCCTTTTCAAGATGAGGTATCGCAACACCAAGCTTCGTTGCGCCTTGCTTGCTTTTTTCCAAGTCATTGCTGATCCCCTTATCATTAGGATCAAAGTCGTTTGCAACTACTGCATAAGGAAGTGTTTCCCGAAATGCATGTTTTCTGGCTTGTTCTGCACAGTTCTGTGCGGCATCCAGTTTTGCGCCACATGTACTGCAAAACATCATTGGGATATCACGGTAGGTGTATCGCACCAAACTAGCTCCCACCCGATGCCCACAGCCAAAACATTCCTGGTGAGCGTGCCTTCCCATCCGTAACGACTCACGTGCCCTCTCAATGCCATTGATGCGATCGATGATCTCATCGTGACTGAGCGACATCAGCTTGTCAAAGGCTGCGTCTAGTAGTACCTGCAGTGCTTTCTCACCTGTGTCTGTTATGGATTTCCATAGGTCGATACCCTTAAGGCACAAGCAGAGCCCAATGCAGTGATGAACAACAGCCAACATATCCTGCGAAAGGTCATCTCCATGGGTAAGAATGACATCCTCAAGAGCTGGGATTGCCTTGTCCCAATTCCGTGCCTCCCTATCAACACGAATATTCTCAAGAGCCTCGAGAATCGAAACGGGAAGATGCCAGTAGCCCTTTTTGCACCAGTCAAATCCACTGTTTGCGTTCTCTTTAAAATTTTCCCCTACTGAAGTAGCACGTTCTTTGACCACATCCCCCGTGGCAAGTGACGAAATCAGGCTGACTAATTGCTGTGCTCCCTGCCAGTCTTCTGTCTTCCTGGCAAAGGGAAGAACACAATCAAGCAATGTGTCCGCCGCGAGATCATGTAGTCCTGCGCGTGTTACATTGTTTTGAGGTAGGAAAGTATCAATGACTGCCAGGTGCTTGGATATTTCTGTATGGAGTCGGCGGATAAGATGACCGGCATGCTGTGGATCGGCCTTGGCCTGCTGTTCAGCGGTCCTACAGATCCTCTTGATTTCCTGACCGGCGATGTCAGCACCTTTCTCGACTGCCGCATCTTTCTGGTGTTTATCGAACGGTGATTTGTGAAGCTGAGCGATATACCGTTTGGCTTGCTGCGTCTGATTGCGCTTCAGCGATTCGGCTGCGAGCGTCACGTTGATTTGAAGCAGACAGTTGGGCAGATCAGAAATAACGGACCGTACAGCATGATCCGTCAATGTCGGATCATCCAGCTCTTTTGCCCGGTGTCTGAGATACTCCAACATCCCGTCAGTTGAAAGGGCGATGTGCCAGTAACGTAGAGCTTGATGCCAATCTTCATCTTGACTTTTGGGTAGCTGTTGACTGTCATTGGCTGCATGAAACTCTGCATCTAAGGCACGCGTATGATGCCAAATAGCTAGATTGTGTGCAGCTATGCAGTTCTGCCGTTTATGAGCAGCCTTGCCACCTAACTGGCCCTGCCACGTTTGAACCGCCTGCTTTAACTCAGGTCCACAAAGCATCCGACCATCATGCTCCGGGGTAGGCCAAAACCAGAACAACTCATTGACAAATTGTTCCGTAGGATTTGTCAGAAGCCGATCCAAGGCCTTCTTACGCTGCTCGACATCAGGTGTTGGGGCCAATGCCAGAGGAAAACCATCCAACTCATTGAGGAGCTGGCCTGCCGCAATGCGAATCGCGCGTTGTTTCTCACGATTGCGGACAACGTTGGGCTCAACGTCTACTGCCACGTTCAGGATTCGAAACATATTTGCCCGGTATCTGCCATACCAATCACTACACCACTCCTTCACATTCCCATGCATGTCGTACAGGCCCCAGGCATTGGCCTGCTTCTGACCCACAGGATGCGTCTTTTTATCACTGTTTGCATCGTACCATCCCATATCATCCAAGCGACCCGTTCCTCCATACGTGCCCGTTCTTCCCGCGCGGCATGCGTACTCCCATTCGGCTTCTGTTGGCAAACGATATGTCAAGCCATCACGTTGGCTTAACTTCTGACAAAATGCAATAGCATCATTCCAACTAACATTTTCTACTGGAAGATTCGCTTCGCCCTTAAAATGGCTCGGATTGTTTCCCATGACAGCTTCCCACTGCTCCTGCGTTACCTCTGTCGTCTGCATCAAAAACGCATGGCTGAGCCGAACTTGGCATTGAGACTCCATATCATTATCATGCCCAAATTCATTTGACGGGCTACCCATTTTAAAATTGCCAGAAGGAATATAAGTAAATTTCATCTCGAAGCTATTGATGAGTACCTGCCCCACATCCGTGGGAAGCAATTCACGCTTCAGCTTCCGATAAAGTGCCAAACCGTCCTGCTGCCCTGGGTTTAACTTCAACATTGTGGCCAGTGGATTTAACGCTTTAATTTTCACATGATGATCGCGTTTCGGCTGGGATTGCGAAAACAGAATGGCCGACATTAGATCACAACAATCCTTGATGTGACGGCCATTCGGGTAGGATTTGAGGTAATTAAAGAGCTTGCTATGGTCCCCTGTGTTCATTGCCAATAGGGATTGATCATAGCGATAGTCCTCAAGCAGGTTTGCCCCTCGCTGCCGAAGGGATTGGCTACTAGATCCCAGTGAAGCTAAAGTCTCCTCTAGACCGGCTGCATCTTTGGACTGCAACTGACGTTCACCACGCACCAGCAATAACTGCGTCTTGGCCAAACCATCTTTCGATACGACTTGCACATATCGCTCAAGCCCCGTCTCAATCAAGTTCAGATCAACATGTGAACCATAATTTTCTGGTAAAGTGCCACACAAGCGATGCACAATCGTCTGTGTATGACGACCTCTTGGATAGGCAGACAGGTATTTACCCATGAAATCAAGGTCGTTCTGCTTGGATGCACGATACCACGACAACTCTCGGCGTGGACCTTCAGACAATGCAATGTAGGCCGTTTCCATACACACCAACAAGCCCAAAGCAACGACCAGTTTCCACATGGCAAAAGCCCCGCTTTCATTCTACAAAGTAGAACTTAGGTGGTCACCACCAGCAACTGATGGCGGGATTTGGACGCCCCCATAACTGATTCCGCGGCGCCACCAGTGCAGTTGTGACTCAAATGCCCCACGCAATGACGGATCCTTACTGATAGCTTCCTCAAGAAGATCAGCAGCAGTCGAGAGGCCTGCCTGTGACTGGGCCTGCTTCAAAGCCTGAGTCAAAGCCACTTTCGCTTCGGCCTTAAAATCATGCGGTGATATGGCAGGAACAACAGTCTTAGGTCTGTTTGTGGAACTGCTTTTGCTCAACATGAACCTGTCGCCATCTGGGCTGGGAACCCAACGATCCAGATCCGTCAAAAGTTCGGTGGCATTGGAATATCGATCTTCCGGACGAGTCGCTAGACAGCGATGAATGATGGATTCCAGTCCAGGATCCACATTTGAGTTATAGCGGCTGGGTGGGCTGAGGGGCCGCATGAAACGCTCGGGTTTTTCAAAGTCACGCTCATTCAGGCCCGGAAAAGGCATGCGATCAGTCAACAGTAAGTAGAGGGTTGTCCCAACTGCCCATATGTCGCTGGCTGGTGAATCGTTGCTCATAGAGAACGCCTCGGGTGCTTTGAAACCAAGAGTGCCACGGCAACTTACAAGAAGCGTCATCGGATTAACGCGTTTGGCCAAACCAAAGTCACTGAGACGGGCCTGAATGCCATGTGGCTGGTAGTGAATGAGGATATTGGCTGGTTTGATGTCGCGGTGTACGATTGGCGGTTGCATTTCATGTGCAACAGCCAAAGCACGGCAAACCTGGCGAATGATATCGACTGCTTCCGTAACGGGCATCAGTTGGACATCAAAAGAACGCCAACGGCGATCAAGGGTTCCGCCAGCGGCGTATTCCATCGTAAAATAGCCTGTTAAACCGTGCTTCCCTGGAACAGCATCTGCATCATAAACCCGAACAATATTGGGGTGCTCTAGTTCAGAAAGAGTTCTGGCTTCATCCAGCCAACCGTGAACTTCTTCGATACTATCAGCCGGAGCTTTAAAGATCTTCATCGCCTGCCCGCGCTTCTCTGGCTTGACGGTCGGACATTCCATCTCAAACGGATTAGACGGTATCAGGTTGTGCTTGAGTGTACCTTTCTTTTTGCCGAACATGCTGCCGAGCTTGACCATGCGCTTGGCGACAGTAGTCTGCATCATCAAGCCATTGCCGAAAGCTTGCTTTTCGAGCCACACTCAAAACGGTGCAACATCCAGACTGGTGATCCTGGTTTGATCGCCCTGCTTTTCATCTTCCAGCCATCGGTCAAAATAAGCATAGACTTGGTTAATCAAGTCGATCGTTCCTTGAGCGATATCTGTCCGCATTTCCTTGAACTGATCTCGCCATGCTCACCGTCACCCCACCTGCCAACCTCAACGACGGACTCGTTGCCCACCGGACTTTTGACAGTGATCACTATCACACAGCAGTCGACAATACCGGCAATGGACACGACGGATACATCCATCATGCTGACCACGAAGAAGGATACATTGATCAATCCCTTGAGTTTGATGGCTGGGATGATTATGTCAGCGTTGCCCCGATGGACATTCTTGCAGATGATGGTTTACGTACCGATGAACTGACGATTTCAGCCTGGATCAATGCCGATGATTTCGGCACCAGCGATGCACACCTCATCTCCAAAGCGGATGGCACATCTTCGGATGATCGTGGCGTGCAATATGCCTGTGGTGATTATCAGCAATTGCTCGATCAACATCAGATCACCTGTAGCATGAGTCGCAAAGGTAACTGTTTGGACAATGCGGTGACAGAGAGTTTTTGCAACGCTCAAGACGGAGTTGATCCATCGTGAGCATTACACCACCCGTCAGGAAGCACGCAATGCGGTGTTCGAATACATCGAAGTGTTTTATGGCTACACAGTTCATTGAACTACCAAACCCCAGAAGCCTACGCAAAAAGTCTCAATTAATCCACAGCAGTGTCCACCATGCATGGGGAAGACCAAATCTTAAATTCGCCAAGCACAACAGTTTCAATCCGCGCTCCCGTGTAGGGAGCGACTTGCCTGCCGAGCTGAAAGGTTGGCAGGGACAAGTTTCAATCCGCGCTCCCGTGTAGGGAGCGACAGTATGGCGGCAATCCCAATACCTATCGTCCAGGGGTTTCAATCCGCGCTCCCGTGTAGGGAGCGACCATCATGTGCGGGTGTAACATAGACATGTCAAAGTTTCAATCCGCGCTCCCGTGTAGGGAGCGACGACAGGTGGCTGTAGTTCTACGCGGCAAGATGGGTTTCAATCCGCGCTCCCGTGTAGGGAGCGACGAAGTCCAGACGGAAACGCTGATTTGTCAAGAATGTTTCAATCCGCGCTCCCGTGTAGGGAGCGACCAGTTACACGGCGTTCAGATGACACGCCGAGAATGTTTCAATCCGCGCTCCCGTGTAGGGAGCGACGTGAGAATGCCAAACCCACAACCGCCGAGAAAGTTTCAATCCGCGCTCCCGTGTAGGGAGCGACATATCGGGCGTGAGCCCGGGGACTTGCTGACATTGTTTCAATCCGCGCTCCCGTGTAGGGAGCGACCAGCAGGAAGGGCGCGATCTGGCGCACCTGGTGTTTCAATCCGCGCTCCCGTGTAGGGAGCGACCTGATGGCATCCTTGGTGATCATGCCCTTGGTCTGTTTCAATCCGCGCTCCCGTGTAGGGAGCGACATGACGAACGCCCAACACAAACAGGCCCACACCCAGTTTCAATCCGCGCTCCCGTGTAGGGAGCGACCCAGCAGGCCCAGCCATCCGTAGTCATCTTCCTGTTTCAATCCGCGCTCCCGTGTAGGGAGCGACCAAGCAACGCGCCCATTATCTGGTACGCAAGCGGTTTCAATCCGCGCTCCCGTGTAGGGAGCGACACCCGGGCCATGATGCTGCGGCATTCCTGGCCTTGTTTCAATCCGCGCTCCCGTGTAGGGAGCGACTTCTGGCCGCAAGACTGCCACCATCACAGTGACAGTTTCAATCCGCGCTCCCGTGTAGGGAGCGACGCCAAATATCAGCTTGCCAAACCGGGCGTCAATGTTTCAATCCGCGCTCCCGTGTAGGGAGCGACGATGGCACAGTCACCAGTCTGTGCGTCCACTTTGGTTTCAATCCGCGCTCCCGTGTAGGGAGCGACCCTGGACAGCTTGAGCCAGGGCGTTGGTGCCTTGTTTCAATCCGCGCTCCCGTGTAGGGAGCGACCACGGCCACTTCCAGCAAGTCTGACGCAACCGAGTTTCAATCCGCGCTCCCGTGTAGGGAGCGACGGCTTTAATTGCCCGTTGAATATCCTTTGACGCGTTTCAATCCGCGCTCCCGTGTAGGGAGCGACCAACGACTGGGATGATGAGTGCGTTACCACCATTGTTTCAATCCGCGCTCCCGTGTAGGGAGCGACCAAAGGCATGGGCAAAGACGCAGCGTTCATCCTGGTTTCAATCCGCGCTCCCGTGTAGGGAGCGACGTAGATATCTCGTTTGTTATGTCGAAAGAAATTGTTTCAATCCGCGCTCCCGTGTAGGGAGCGACTCCCACCCACCGAACAAAGATTATCGTTTTGCATGTTTCAATCCGCGCTCCCGTGTAGGGAGCGACTACTCCCCGCTACGTCATGGTGGACGGATACCTTGTTTCAATCCGCGCTCCCGTGTAGGGAGCGACCCAGTCGGTTCGGTACTTTCGTCGCCGGGTTCTTGTTTCAATCCGCGCTCCCGTGTAGGGAGCGACCAGGCTGCGAATGGACGTGTTTGTGCTATCAACGGTTTCAATCCGCGCTCCCGTGTAGGGAGCGACAGCTGGATGCTTGTTTCATCAATGTGCCGGTGATGTTTCAATCCGCGCTCCCGTGTAGGGAGCGACGCGATGGAAGCGACAATGCCAAGGCCGTGTGCATGTTTCAATCCGCGCTCCCGTGTAGGGAGCGACCAATAACAACAAAAACGGCTCTGCGAATGTTGGTTTCAATCCGCGCTCCCGTGTAGGGAGCGACGGCCAGTTCTGTAAACGGCAACAATGACGCACAGGTTTCAATCCGCGCTCCCGTGTAGGGAGCGACGAAACAAGACCTAGCCATTAACCCAATTTGAAAGGTTTCAATCCGCGCTCCCGTGTAGGGAGCGACTGGTCCAGTATGCCGGTATTCCAGTCTCTTGCGTGTTTCAATCCGCGCTCCCGTGTAGGGAGCGACGTGAAAACCCGTCAAACGATGGATTTCTTCGACAGTTTCAATCCGCGCTCCCGTGTAGGGAGCGACGTTTATGTTTGTCAAATATATACAACAATCAATGTTTCAATCCGCGCTCCCGTGTAGGGAGCGACCCCGTCACGGTAAAATGCTTTGGACGAATGAATTGTTTCAATCCGCGCTCCCGTGTAGGGAGCGACACCAAACGCCTTGGCAAAGCGGATCATGCGGTTGTTTCAATCCGCGCTCCCGTGTAGGGAGCGACGATCATGTCGATGGCTTGTGTGTTTTCCGGGCTGTTTCAATCCGCGCTCCCGTGTAGGGAGCGACGTTTTTCGTTATTGGACTAGACATTAATTTTAGAGTTTCAATCCGCGCTCCCGTGTAGGGAGCGACTACGGTGTTCTACGGACAACACCACCGTAAGACAGGTTTCAATCCGCGCTCCCGTGTAGGGAGCGACGTTTTCAGGCCGGTGGTGTTTTCAGCAGTCATGGTGTTTCAATCCGCGCTCCCGTGTAGGGAGCGACTAGTGTTCTCAATTAAACTACATCTTTATACCAATGTTTCAATCCGCGCTCCCGTGTAGGGAGCGACGCACTGCGTCACACCTTTGCTACACGTGCTGTAGTTTCAATCCGCGCTCCCGTGTAGGGAGCGACCATGGTCAGGTAGTCACAAAAAACCTTAATGGCTGTTTCAATCCGCGCTCCCGTGTAGGGAGCGACGTTTCATTTCTGGAACTCCTTCCACACCAGGGTGTTTCAATCCGCGCTCCCGTGTAGGGAGCGACAGGTTGGCGTTCGCTACGTTGCCAAGACCTGCAAGTTTCAATCCGCGCTCCCGTGTAGGGAGCGACCAAGCATGCCTATGACTGCTTAATCGACTCCATGTTTCAATCCGCGCTCCCGTGTAGGGAGCGACGAAGCGTTGACCGCAAAAACCGTTGGCCGTGGACTTGTTTCAATCCGCGCTCCCGTGTAGGGAGCGACATCGGTCATGGCCGTCATGCTGGTTATGCTGATGTTTCAATCCGCGCTCCCGTGTAGGGAGCGACACATGTATATGAAGCATTGTTCTGGTTGTGGTGGTTTCAATCCGCGCTCCCGTGTAGGGAGCGACATGTTTTCAGCTGCGTTGACTTGTGCCATTATTTGTTTCAATCCGCGCTCCCGTGTAGGGAGCGACCCCATCTCTGCGGTGGTCATGTTGATCGGCAACGTGTTTCAATCCGCGCTCCCGTGTAGGGAGCGACTGCCCTTGGCGGTCTGCTCTGCTGTCGTGATGGTGTTTCAATCCGCGCTCCCGTGTAGGGAGCGACCAGTTCGGCTCTTTTCACTCTCACTGACCGAAGGTTTCAATCCGCGCTCCCGTGTAGGGAGCGACAACGAGGTGGTTGAGATGACGCACGAGCCGCGTGTTTCAATCCGCGCTCCCGTGTAGGGAGCGACACCAGAAAATGCAATATCAAATGCATCTGGAGAAGTTTCAATCCGCGCTCCCGTGTAGGGAGCGACTCGCATCCCCACTGATCTGCACCGTGTTTGCTTGTTTCAATCCGCGCTCCCGTGTAGGGAGCGACGGTCAGTAACGTGGCGCGTGGTAGTGGGATTCATTGTTTCAATCCGCGCTCCCGTGTAGGGAGCGACAGCACAATCCATCAACAACAACTTTGCTTCCTGGTTTCAATCCGCGCTCCCGTGTAGGGAGCGACGCCAGTGCCTGGGCCGTTGAACGATGCCAGCCTGTTTCAATCCGCGCTCCCGTGTAGGGAGCGACCTGCGTCATCAACATCAACGACCATGCCAGGCTGTTTCAATCCGCGCTCCCGTGTAGGGAGCGACGCACAAGTTGATTGGATGCTTCTGGCCTGGTAACTGGTTTCAATCCGCGCTCCCGTGTAGGGAGCGACGCAATGTCTTGAAAGTCTTCACCGACAATACCAAGTTTCAATCCGCGCTCCCGTGTAGGGAGCGACGCCTTTACTTTAAGTACTGAAAAGCACAGAAGCAAAAGTCAATACATCGCGAACCAGACCGACATAATGGCCCAAATGACATAAATTGCTTTCAAGAACAATCTATTCACTTTTCAAAGAGCATGTTAAAACAAACGCGAACCTACCAGGAAAATCATGCGCGCTGGACATTCGCATGACTTCACATCAAAACGTGGAAGGTGCATCACACGATCAATGGCCCCTCAAAATCAACAGCTGGTTTGACACCCACATGTTCAACACGGCGTTTCCAGTTGGCACCAAGATAGTAATACCGTAGGCTGTCCTTGGATGGATCTATCGTCTGTTCCAACTCATGTTTGAGCGTAGCCCATTGTGCTGGATCAATCGTACACTCAAAAACGGAAAACTGTACACGTTGTCCGTAGTCCAAGCAGGCTTTGGCAACTTTGCGCAGGCGTCGTTTGCCAGCGGGTGTTGTGGTTGCCACATCGTATGTAATTAACACGAGCATGATGCATCCCCATGGTTGATCTACTTATTTCATGTCACAGGCCAATCATGGCACTTCATCGCCATATAAATTCGGGATAAAGGTCGTGATCGCCGCGTAACGTTCTGGCCAGTAAACGTGCTTGAATGTGGGGTACGAGTCCCAATGTCATCATCTCATCGACAAAGGGATGTTTGAGTTGATCGAGTTTACGCTGTTGATAGGCCACAAGAACAGCTTTGCGTGTTTCGTCGGACATGAGGACAGCGCCACTTTCCTGGATGTTGAAACCAGTAGGTTTGACCTGCTGCCGATTGATCAGTGACAGGACCAGGCGATCTGCAAGGACAGGTCGAAAGGCTTCCATGAGGTCCAAGGCAAGCGATGGCCTGCCGGGGCGATCACAATGCAGAAAACCACACTGGCTATCGAGCCCCACCGATTCACAGGCGGAGCGATAGTCATGCGCGAGCAACGTGTATACGAAAGAAAGCAGTGCATTGACTGCATCCAACGGCGGGCGACGACTTCGTCTGGCGAATGCAAAACTTGGATGATGATGAGTGATCAGGGCATTGAATGCGCCAAAGTAGATTGCTGCCGCTTCACCTTCCAGGCCTCGGATGGTATCAATATCATTGCAGTTCATCACAATTTGTGCCTGGTCCGTGAGACGTTGCGCAGCCTGTTTAATCTCGGACACATCAGCATGATTGGGACGATCACGCAAAGCACGCATGAGGACCGTGCGGCAGTTGGCCACCTTGGCTGCCACAATGGGACGCACGATGGGCAGGCTAGCTTGCTCATCATCAGCTACGCGATATTGCTGACGGCGAAGCAGCACATTGCCGGAGGTGAAGCCCACCACCGCCGCAAGCAAACGACCATACTCAGAAAGCAACGACACACTCACGCCCGATGATGCACAAGCTGCCAATAGCTGCGGGCTGGCCCAGACGCGGCCAAAGCAGGCGATGGAATCCAATTGATGCAGCGGCACGCGCAGCTTCGTCTGCTTTTCGACACGCACCACGACGGCCTGACCTTCCTTGCGAAGTGATGCGCCCTGCGTGGTGATAAACAAACTGTTGAGATGTTGTTTCATATGGCCTCTTCCCCTGTCAATTGCTCATCCGTTACGCTGGCCTGCAGGATGGTGGCAAAACGTGCTGAAGTCTGACGACGTGGCTTGAGCAATTCGGGCTGACAGAGATTCAGCAGGGAGCAACGCTCGCAACGTGCCTTGTCGTAAGTCATCTTCGGCGTCACGCGACTATCGAACATCTCGTGCAACTCAGCAGCAACCTGCTGGACGCGCTGTCGCACGGCATGGTCCAGCGTTACTTCGAGTCTTCGTCGTGTTTTGCCGTAAAACAAGCGTATTTCTGCAACCTGTCCCTTGGTGACATCCAGCTTGAGCATTTCTTCAAGACACATTGCCTGCGCCGCCACCTGCACAATATCCGAATCATTGCTTTTGGGTTTACCACGCTTGTACTCGATGACGATGGGCAGACCCGTTTGCTCGGGGAACTCCACCACATCGCAGACGCCCGATATGCCAAGCCGTAACGAACACACGGCCAGGCTTCGAACGATGCGAATACCTGACCGTGTTTCAGTTCGTTTGGAATCATGGGCACGTTGATGTAGCTGCTGGCCCTGTACCGTCAGTTTGTTTTCCGACCACTGACGTTCAAGGTGAATCAGCGCGCACTGCCGCGGGCAGAACACCATGTGCTGCAAAGCGCTGATTGGCAAACACTGCGCTTCGGTAAACATCAAGCCCCCTATCCAGTTTTCAGACAACCCAATCTTCCACGGTGATGCCATCGGGCAGTTGGTCCTCATCGACCGTCACGGTGTAATCGGTGAACTGGCGCGGGGGCTTACCCTGCTCGTTAAGTTGCACGGTGACACGATCAAACAGTTGATCCGCCCGGGCATTACCGAGTTTGCTGTCATGCTTGAATGCGATGCATTTGCGGGGCACCATCTGGCCACGAGCTGCGGAACGATCAAACTCAAACATCTGATTGAGTGCCTGCTTGAAAAGTTCCAGATCACTCTGCGAAAAACCGGTTTGCCCTGCAAGGAATGGATTGATGAACCCATGCACACGATACAGGCCATAAGGCACGGTAAACTTGCGGCCCATTGTGCGGTTATCCCCCTGCTGAGCTTCGGCTTCACGCTCCGTCGTCACGGCACAACGCGTCACCGCATGTTCCTGTGAGAAGATCGGATCAAGACTGCGGCCAAAGGCAAACTGGATCGGCCCGCGAACCTGACCACAATTCACTTCCGTCGTCATCACCGCACCAAACGCGCGAATGTCAAAAAAGTTCTGACACATCCAGCCGGTGATTTCACGCGCCTTGGCGACATCCTTGGGCATCTTCTTGTCCGGCTTGAGTTCCAGGGCAGTGTAGGCCCGTTCATTCTGTTTATTGAGCACGGCTTTTTCTTTGACATAGATATCAAAACCAGGCTTGTCTTCATGTGTGAGGCTCACGAAATTGCGCACCTTGCGTTTGATGCATACATCAGTGACAAGCCCCTGCCCGGTTTCAGGATCGACACGCGGCAGATTGCCCGCATCAGGATCGCCATTGGGATTGCCGTCGGTCACATCAAAGAGGTAGACGAAGTCATAGCGGTGTTCAAGACTGTTGTTGGTTTCGGACATGTTTTATCTCCGGAAGTGTGATTGTTAAATGGATTAAATCGAAACGTTAAACGGCAGCAGCTTCGGCCGCTTCACGATCAGCCTTGCTGGTGTAAAAGTCCTGCAACTGGTGGTAGTAGCCAATGGCAAAGACACCTTGTTCGTGATGCGAAAGGTGATTGGGGAATTCCTCGAATCGGCCATACAGATCGGCAAGCAGTTTTTCCCGATTGATACGCAGACCGGGGAATTCAATCTTGGCCAGATGATGCTGGCTGAGTTTGAATAGTCGTGGGAATACCGCAGAGGGTGTCGATGAAGCACTGCTTAAAAAACTATCCTTGATGGTGCGGTTGAGTTTTTCACCCAGGCCGTCCTTCTGGATTTTTTCATAACAGGCAAACAGGCGACCGAGCACATAAGGCACGTCGGAGCGTTGCGTATCTAGAGCCACAGGGAGTTCCTCCATTGTTGTGTGGGAGATGCGATGATGACGATTGATGCAGGCTTTGAGTATGGCCATGCGACGGGCTGAGATGCGACCATCGGTCATGATGCGTCGCAGGACAGCCAGGTAAAAGGATTCGGGATAACGATTGCCGGTGAGGATGGCGGACATGAGACTGCCGGCCAGCAGCGGTGGGATGTCCTTGGGATCACGGGCAGTTTCGAGCAGCAATTCACGCACCATCGGTGGTGGCGCTGCATCGTTGTTGTAGGTGTGATCCAGCCCGATGATATTCAGGTCCTGCAAATGCTGTTGCACACGCTGGAGCAGTTGTCCCAGATGGCCGGTGAACCAGTAACGCACACTGATGCGGGCGGCATTGGGAGACAAGCCAAGCACGTAAAACCGTGTGTCCGGTTCGCCCAATGCGTTGCGTGGCGCTTTGCCGTTTGCAATGAGTCGCAGCAGGTCTTGAGCTTCCTGCAAGGTCTTTTCATCCTCAGCACGAGAATCATGCATCGGCCCCCAGTAGCTTTCAATCGGTGTCGGCTTGTCGGTCCAGAAGACCGTGGTGGCATCACCGATGATGACGCGTCGACTGCGTTGAGCCAACAGACTGTTCAAGGCAGTGCAGTAGCGGAATGCAGCTTCTTCGGAAACAGGCGCGTTATTGGATTGAATGTATCCAAAGGATTCGTAGGCTTTGTCGTTGAAGGACACCAACGAGCCGCCAACACTCTGGCCACCGACAATACCTTTGATTTTGGGCTCGTGCAATCGGGCGATGGGAACTTGTTCTTTGCCGGTGACAAGGCATTGCCCGATCATCGGCGCGTCTTTGGCATCTTCTGCGGGTGTATCCAGTGTGGTGCGCCAGTAGTCCAACACCTTTGGGCGGTCCTGCACATAGCCGGCCTGCCCGCGAATCTGGAAGATGCCGTTGTGATTGGGAGCATCAAGCAGATCATCACGACCTGCCGCCTGGCTTGCATCCCATTTTTCAAGGAAACGACAGACTGAAGAGTATGCTGGATCATCAATCTGCTTTTCTTTTGCCAAATGTTCATCACGCAGTTTTTCAAAGGCTGCCTTGGCGCGATCCTGTTCTTTAGCCAGCGCCTTACCCGTCTTACCCTTGGCTTTCTGCACCGGCACCATGCCCAACAGGTAAGCCGCATTGTCCCACAAAAAACAGGGATTCAAGCCTGCCCCGGAAGGTTTGGTCTGCCCCGGCACCGTTATTGGCACGGGTTTGGGTTTGCCCTTGTCGTCATAGCCCATGATTTCCACAGCATGCAGTTTGCCATCGGGTTCGATCACCACGCGAAAGCCGATCTGTTGCACACTGAACCCAAAGGGCGCGATCTCGGCGAATGGGTCATCGACGAGCCGTTGATAGTAGTCATACAGTGCGTTGAGAATCATGCGTGCACCTGCTTTCGGGCATCACGCAGATCGATCACGCCGCCGCGCATCACGGCACGGAAAAAGGTGGGTTGCGGGTTGATGCGTTTACCCGTATGCCCATCGATAACCGCCCCCTTCTTGTCCGGCGTGTAGTCCAGATCGTAAAGCATGAATCCCAGATCGCGGTCCTGTTCTTCGACAGGCAATTCACTGGCTGGTAAAGGTTCGTCGGATTCAATCAAACGGAAATCGACCGGGCATTCGCGCGTGCCAAAATACGGATGGTGGAAGTATTGCCCCTGCCTTGCCCGGCGTGAGAACATCGCAAAATGTTTTTCGTCACCCTCACTGGGATCAAGCACCTCAAAGTGCGCTTCGATGACATAGGCCACATCTCGCAAGAGCAAAGACGCGCGTTGCTGGCGGTCCTCTTCGACGAGTAAGCCCAGATTGCCGCGCCCATTTTTCATGGCCGTCTTGGCTTTGCTGGCCGAAGCTTTGTTGGCCACCTCATTGCGTCGGATGTTGATCCACTGGATCGGCTTGAGTACATGAATCGCATCAATCACCCAGCGAATCTGCGGCTTCCAGTAAATTGCCTCCAACACCCCCCGTGCAGCAGACGGCGTGATCACATCGTAGCTGACACGTTCTGCCTTCATTTCTGGCCTGGTGAACAATGCTTGCTCACCCCAGACGTGTAAACGGATACCAAAACTCATAGGCCACCTCCTTCGAAAAGTTATTAAATCACAGACGATTCGCCCATCACTGTCACATCCCCCAGACACAGTCCTAACTCCGCGTCATAACGCGCACTGTTGCTCAACACGGCCAACTGATCGTTAACCAATTCAATCTCACCAGCCTGCAGCAACGCTTCCCAATGCCAGCATGGAATCTGCACCGTGTATCGTTGGGCAAAGCGGTAGAGATCGCGGTTGGGTTTTTCACGATGCAATTGTGAGATCAATTCGTGCCCCACCTTCCCGTACGACACCACGACAGGCTTTTGCGTTTGTTGAATAAACTCAAATCGCCTGGCAGCATCGGCATAATCGAACAGCACATTGTCCATATCTTTAAAGCAGCACATAACAGCATGCTCATCCCATTTATTCTTTTGCTTCCAATAGTGCATCTCGAAATACCGCTGCACGGCGGCCAGGCTCAGTAAATCCTCCGCATGGAAGGGCATGATCTCCCGTGTCATCTGAGCAGCATGTTGCATCGAGCCTTTGGGAATTCCAGTAATGCCATTCTCCGGCTCGAACACGTACACCTCCCCTTGCGATCGCTTGCCTTCGCGGTTGCATCGGCCGGCGGCCTGGGCGATGGAATCCAAACCTGCCAGACTGCGATACACCACAGGAAAATCCACATCCACGCCAGCTTCAATTAATTGTGTGCTGACCACATGACAGGGCGTGTCGTCTACGTGAGACTGCTGCAAACATTCCTTGATTTTGTCCAGACAGACACTGCGATGAGTTGGGCACATGGCGGCACTGAGATGGTAAACGCCCTCAAGATGTCGGATCGCCCGGTACAGATCGACAGCACGCTGACGGGTATCCACGATGGTCAATACCTGCTTATGTTGAGCGATGCGTTGGGCAAGTTGATCCTGTGTCTGCCTGTCGATGAATTGAACACGCACCCGCTTCATCTGCTCAAATAACTGCTGGGGCTCTTGGATGATTTCGTGAACATTTTCAAGACCGATGGCAAAGTCCGCACGTTGGTGTACAGCCGGTTGCGTAGCGGTGCAGAGAACAATTGTGCAGCCGTAGTTTTGCACCAGTTCATTCAGTGCTGCTAAACAGGGCTTGAGCAAATCCACCGGGATCGCCTGTGCTTCGTCCAACACGATCACGCTCTGGGCGATGCGATGGAGCTTGCGACACCGTGAAGTTTTGTTGGCAAACAGGGACTCAAAGAATTGTACATTGGTCGTCACCACCACCGGTGCATCCCAGTTCTCCGCAGCAAGCCTCGACCACGTCGTCTGATTCTCCGGCTTGTTTGGATCAAGGTTGCTGTGATGTTCCAGGACATCGGCATCCTGTAAGACATCGCGAATCACCTGGACATTCTGCTCGATGATGCTGGTAAACGGCAAGGCATAAATCACGCGGCGGAGATGCTGTTGATGAGCATGGCTGGTGGCAAACGCCAGACTCGCCAGTGTCTTGCCGCCACCGGTGGGGACGGTGAGACTGAAAAAGCCGGGCTTGAGCTTGGCTGCCCGAAGGCACTGCTGATACACCGCATCACGACAACGCCCGACGGTGGTGGTCAGGTTACGTTTGCCTGCCACGCAATCATCAACCCGCTTGGCCCAACAGTCCCACGTGGGTTTAATTGTGCTGCGTTGTTCGTGTTGATCGGTGTTGTAATGCAGTTCCGTGGCCAGAAAGTCCGCATCCACCAGGCAGGAAAACATCATCCGTCCCCAGAATGCCACCGCAAAGGCAGTATCCTCCGGCGTCTGTTTAAACGTCAATGCCGGCCTGGGGATCGTCGGCCGCACCTGTAATTCAGGTAATGTGATTGCAACCGGGTGTACCTTCTTGGCCAATCGATGTGCCAACGTGCCTGGTTGATCCTCAATGGCAATTGAACCGCTATTGAGCAGGCCACCGTGATGACCGGCAATGCAATATGCAGCAATGCGACCCAATGGAGCATCCGGCCCATCGAGCATATTCATTGCATATTGTGCACCAAACGAGCTGTGGTCCACTTTACCAATCGCATCAGCATCCGAATCATCGCGTGTCTCAACGGATCGGTGCAGATACTGCTGCCAGGCATCGGAAAGTTTGCCCAGGTCATGCCACAAAGCAAGAGATTGTAAGAATGTTTCAGCTTGAAATGGCTGAGCAAATGCAGTGGCCAAAGCAGCCACACGATTGATGTGTAATGTCCAAAGCTCCCAATTCTTATATAGCTCATCAGGCCCATGAGCCCAAACACCCGGCAATTCTGACAAAACCGATGATGTGTATTTATCGGATATTTTTGAATCTGGTTGAGACATTGTGCCCCCAAAATGTTACCCATAAAACCTTATCAACCGATACGTTGTTCTACAAGTGATGTATCCATTGAATACAATGATTCTTTCACAACAATGCCTGTTGTGAGCCAATCTTTCAACGTTAAGCGATCTTTATCACAGTCGCTGACCTTGGTACGGTCCAGATCGTCGATGCTGGTGTATTGACTTGGCGAATGTGGTTATAGGTTCGAGCGATCACGTCGGGGTGGCGTAACGGGACCCGCAGTTGGTCGACGACCGTGGCTTCGATCTGGCCAACAGGTAGTGATGGCCTCCAACGATTGGCACTGAACGGAACAGCTATTTCATTAACAGTCTTCGTAATAATCGTTCAACAATGCGAGTTAATTTACAGGGACAATGCGGGGACATCGCGCGGGGACTTTACAGGGGCTTATCAACAATTGCTCCTGCATGAAATAGTCTTGTCCCTGCCAAGTCCATCCCCTGCGGTCGCCCGCTTTACGGTGCTCCTGCTTAAAACAAAATTCCAATCCCAGAATAACTGTATGTCAAAACATTTCTCTATTGCAGGGCAACTTATCACTTGCATGTACGTCTAAACCTGAGTTTTGCTTAAGCGATGCTCAATTGGCTTGAACCCGTTGCCTCGTCAAATCTGAGCGATGGCTTCTTGGGTTGCTTTGCATAGGCTGCTAACCCTGCCATCAAGTGCACCAGGAAGTTGGCGGGACTGCGGTGTTGGGTGTGCTCAATCTGGCACACATTCTTGAGTTGGTCGTTGATCGTTTCAATCAGTGATCGCTTGCGCAGCAGAATCTTCTCCTGCAAGTCCATGAGCTTATTTGCCATGTTTTTCCGTACATTGGTGACCAATTTCAAGCCATGAGCATAAAGTTTGTCGAAGAGATTCTGGCTGATGTAGCCTTTGTCGCCAAAGAGTTTGCCCCATAGACCCGTCGTCATTGCATCAACGGGCTTGCGGTCGTCGACATTGCCGGGCGTGAGTGTGAAGGCTAACAGTTCGCCGCATTCGTTGATGACCAAGTGGAGTTTGAAGCCGAAGAACCAGCCCATGGTGGACTTGCCCATCGTGGCGAGGCCGTCGAAGACGCGATGGCGGCCAGTGCGTTTGTTGGAGCATACTTTCAGCGGCGTCGAGTCGATGAAACTGATGCCGGTGACGGTGCCGCGGCAGTGGGACAGGAGGTAGGCAAACAGCGGGATGGTGACGCAACCGATGCGTTGGACGAAGCGGTTGTAGCTGGTGAGTTGGGGGAAATCGCCGCGGTGGTGCGTTAGCAGATGAAGGTAGAAGTGCTTGAATGTGCGGTAATTGCTGGTTTGGAAGGCAATGAGGATGGTGATCATTTCACTGACGGACAGTTGTGCGGCACGGTGGCGGTGGCGTTTACCATCGGTGAGCAGGTGTTGGTGATAAGTGTTTTGAAAGTTGAGCCAGAAGTCGTCGACGTCAACGAAAAGCGCGGTAAAATCCATTCGTGGCCTCCTTGCCAAAGTGGGTGTCGTGATAACTTCCACGTCGGCTGGAGGCCGCTTTTTTCTTCGCTTATCCAAAACTCAGGTTCTAAGCCTTTACACACGACACATCCTGCCGGGAGGTTCTCATGAACATGTGGGTGACAATCGCGTTGGCAATTCTGCTGGTGATACTGACCGTACCTGTTGGTGCTCAGACAAATACGTTATCTGATGCGGACATTCTGGATCGTCGGTTGCCCAACCTGCTTGAGCATGGATCGGGGCTGACGCTGAGTATCACCTACTTGCCATCTGAAAATGAAAGTAACCCACGACTGCCTTCGCTTATTGTCGACGGCAATAAATTCATCCCTGTCAAAGATCCTGATTCGCATCGTCTTGAAACGGGACATGCGCAGATGAAACAGATTGCTCAAGGTCTGAATAAGCATGGTTGGTTAAAGCAAGCGATTTGCACGCGTTTTCCCCTGGGGCATCTTCCGATGGACATGGATGCACAACGCCCTGCCTATGTGATCAGTTTGCGCAATGCCGGTTGGTGTTATCAGCAGACGCTTGCCTGCAATGCCCAGGTCTATCGGCAAATCCAATTGTTACAGAACATCTGCCCGCCAGCCGTTTCCCAAGCACTCGCCGGCCATTTGCTCATACCCCTGTCACAGCGATTTCCACAATGGGAAGTGGATGCCAATCGCGTTTGGCTGTCCACCATGCCCAATCCCAAACCGCGTGACCCCATTGAATATCGCACCGACCATTGGAACCCCCAACGGTTCTGGCAAGCTTTGTACGGCTTGGATGGCAAGCTGGAAATCATCAAAGCCGACATCGTCAATCTCGGCGTAATTGACGGTGATATCCAATACCAATTCACCACCAAACCCAAAGCTGATGGCTATTACACGTTTATCTTTGTTTTGATAAGCCAACCTGTAACACGACAGATCCGATTTGTAACTATCCGGGCACATCAAAACAATAAGGTCACCACCAAAGCCGTCAGGATAACACCTCAAACGGCTAACTCACCGAATCCAGTTACCCTCGTCAAAACTGATTTTCCCTTTGACATCGGATGGCGTTTTTACCCCGGCGGAGAAGGTCGCGTTGGCGGTTGGCATCTGGCTGCGATTCATTACGCTGACATGACCCCCCCCGACATGAAGACATGTCTTGAATTGCTGCTCCGGGATAATCAGTAACATTGCCAACAGGCATCTTTCCTTGCTGATTGTCATGGATACGACCGATCCATGGGTGTTGTTTATACTGTTGAGATGTCAGACAAACGTATCAGTGTGCATGCTGACCCGGTGACGGATGAGCAGTTGGTTTGCAGAGCGAAAGCTTTGGCTCAACGGTTATCGCTTGGTTATGCCACGCCGAGCTTGATGATGTTGACATTGACGGCAGATCGACTGGAGATGCGACTGCGGGGTGACAAGGGTAAGCCGGTGAGTTGTGATCTGCTTAAGCTCGATACGCAGTCACCTGCAGGACGGTCTCTGAAACAGCCGTTGACCAAGGCGTTGGGGATCAAGAAACGCAGTGATTTGCCGTTGCGGGTTCTGGATGCGACTGCCGGCTGGGGCGAGGACACCTGGCTGATGCATGCCCAGGGGTGTTACGTCCATGCGCTGGAGCGTAATCCGGTGGTCGCTGCCTTGCTGGAGGATGCGTTGGGGCGGGCGATGGGGGATGCGACTTTGCCCACGGATGAATTGTGCGTCAAACAGGGTTGTGCACTGGATTGGCTGAGTCATTGGCATGCGCGTTATCCAGCAGAGTCAGCGTGGTCCAAAATCGATGTGGTGTATCTGGACCCGATGTTCCCGCCCGGTCGCAAGACGGCGCAGCGTAAACCCATGCTGGTGCTTCATGACCTGGTGGGTGAGGATTTGGACGCAGCAGCATTGGTGCCTCTGGCATTGCAGGTGGCAACCAAGCGCGTCGTCGTCAAGCGTCCGCCCAAGAACCCCGCCCTGCTGCCGGATCCGGTGGTCAGTCACGGAGGCAAAGGCGTCCGCTACGATGTGTACATCCCCGGCATTTCAAAGTCCGAATAACCGGCCATTTCCCAATCACATCAAAACAACCTGCATGATCGTTTCAGACTTCTGTAACGCCTGTAGGAAATCGCATCACTGACATATCCATCTTTACAGCATTCTCATGTCATTATTTCCCAAATACAGTCGATATATTTTGTATTCAAAGTCGTTGACGATGACAGGCAAAGGCATATGGGCAACAGGTCAATCAACATTCCGGTGATGCTGAGCATGGCAGCAGCCATGGTATTGGGGATCACAAGCAGCGCAAAATGCGAGTATCGCATTCTCGTGGTACACAGTTATCATCAGGGCTATGACTGGGTCGATCATGTCAACCTGGGGATCAAACGCGCGTTGCCCGACACCGGGGTGAACGTCAAATATCTGTACATGGACACCAAGCGTCGCACGGACGAAAACTGGAAAATCCAGGCAGGCCAAAAAGCCCTTGCTGTCAGCCAGGAATTCAAACCCGACTTGATCATCGCGTCGGATGACAATGCCCAAGCCTACTTTGCCAGCCAACTGTCCAAGAAGCCCGAAAGTCCGCGTATCGTCTTTTGTGGGGTCAACGGCAAACTCTCAGACTACGGCTATCCCAACGATCATGTCACCGGCATCCTCGAACGCCCGCATATCACCAACACGCTGCGGTTGGCCAAATCCCTAAGTCCTAAAATTCAGCGCGTGAGCATCCTCACCGATGAAAGTCTGACGTCCAAACAAATCGTTGCCTACGCCAAAACACTGAACATGCCCGTTGAAATCGTGCGCTACGCCAAAGCGGAAAATCTCCAGCAGTGGTTATTGCACGTTCAGCAAGCCAACCTTGATTCCGATGCGCTGATGGTGCTGACGTATCACACGATCAAGTCCACCAGTTTGGATCAGCAAAGCATGTCACCAGCGGAAGTGATGGCTGCGACGAACAAAGTCAGCCGATTGCCTATCCTGGGGATCTATCCATTTGCAGTGGATGACGGTGCGGTTCTGGCGATCAGTGCATCGCCCATGGAACACGGGTACATGGCTGCCCGCATTGCCTTGGATTTGCTGCGTTCGGGGATCAAGCCTTCACAGATTCAGATCAACAATGCCATCGAAGGCATGATTCTGTTTAACCTCCCTGCCGCCAGACAACACAACATCAAAATTCCAGCACATTTGCTGAAAATGGCCAAAGGTATCATCAATCAACCGGGGCAACAGGCATACAAATCCAAAGCAAAATCCAACTAAAAATAGCTTGGCAGGCTAGATGACTTGATCGTTCCGTTTCAACGGTTTTGCGGTCTATGACGATTGCATGCCTTCGTGGACGTGGTTACTCCAGATTAACTGTCAATCACACCAGTCTCAGTGACGTTTTCTTCCGATGTTACAGGCAGCGGGTATGTACTGTTTGTCTGTCATCCCAGACCGCACGAGGAAGTATGCGTCAATCGTTGTTACATCAAATCTGCCTGGTCGTCCTGTTTGGAGCCAGCACGGTTCAAGCCCAGAATCGGATTCTGGTGGTGCACAGTTACCACGAAGGTTATTCATGGACCGATTCGATTCAAACCGGGATCAACCGCGCGATCAACAATCAACACTACGATGTCAAAGTCATCTATATGGACACCAAGCGGCGAACCGATGAGCATTGGAAAATCCAGTCCGGTCGCAATGCCATGCAGGTCGTCGCCCAATTCAAACCGGATGTGGTGATCGCTTCGGATGACAATGCCCAGTTGTACTTTGCCAGCGAACTGTCAACCCGCCAAGACAGTCCGCGAATTGTTTTCTGTGGGATCAATGGTGCGACCAGCGATTATGGTTACCCGAATAAAAATGCCACCGGCATGGTCAGTCGATCCCATACCACCAAGACGTTGAAACTTGCCCAGGCCTTGGCACCATCGATCCGGCGTGTCACGTTTCTCAGTGATGACAGCCTGACAAGCACACGTGCCTATACCGATTACCGAAAAGAAAAATTCCCGGTTGAAGTCGATGGATTCTATCAGATCTCCAATTTCTCTCAGTGGAAGGCAATGGTCTTCCGTGCCAACCTGACTTCGGATGCGATTCTGGTCACGCTGTATCACACCGTCAAATGGACCAGCCAGGATGATCAAAGCATGCCTCCGGAAGAAGTCATGAAATGGACGATGCAAAACAGCAAGGTACCGGTGCTGGGTGTGTATCCGTTTACGGTTCGAGATGGTGCCGTCATGGGAATTTGCTCCAGTGGCAAAGAACATGGTTACCTGGCTGCCATCACTGCCATGGACATGATCAAAACCGGGCGATCGGCTTTACGGTATCCGGTCAATTCCTCCGTGGAAGGCAAGATCATGTTCAACCTGCAGAGCGCACGGCAATATCAAATCAAGATCCCAGATCACCTGCAGCAGATGGCCATTCTCATCAACTCCATCAACAAAGCCAGTATCTCCGCCAAAGCGCAACCGGAGTAATATGCGTGGCAAAACGCACAGCAACTATGGCAATGGTGTCATGCAATACAACTGAAGTTCGACTCAATCGTGTACATCGACAATCTGGGCGGTCATCGTATCCAGATCCAACACGGCCACCGTGCATCGATCCGTCACCCAACCGCAACATTCGCCAGGATTCAGGAACAGCTTCCCGCCTTTGAGTTCATTGACGATTTGATGGGTGTGACCGGAGATGACAATGTCGGCCCACTCGATTTCCTCAGGGCTCAACCAATCAATAAAGTGATTCATGGCAATTTTGCGTCCGCCCAATTCCACGCAAACGGTCCCATCGACGATATCCGGCAAAACGTTTTTCAGACCGGCTTTCTCACCGTCGTTATTGCCATAGCAGCAGTACAGGGGAATCGTGAGGGATTGCGGTGCAATGACTTTGGCGGCAAATGGCGCGATAAAATCGCCAGCATGAAAGATCGCTTCAATCTTCATACGCTCAAACATAGCCACCGCCCGTCGAAAAGTGGGCAGTCGATCATGGGTATCTGAAATCACCCCAATCTTCATAAGTGCTTTAAATGATAACGACTTTTTAACCGACTGCTAGCTCCAGAGACAAAAAAGTGAACAAAATTCTCCACAGCTTCTCCACCCCGGGAACACAGCCGGACGTTGCTATCTGCATCAATCAGTCCAATGCACACAATCCACACTTGATCAGAACAAACACGCAAACGCAGACACATGCCCCAAAGTCGCCTGCCGAATCTTCCGAAATATGGAATGTTGTGTTCCAGTAATTGTGTTTTCGGAGTTTGGCACAGGAAGTATGCCGATCAGTGATCGGTCCAATCACCCAACAGGTAGACATCAATGGCTCATGAGTGTGGCAACCAACGGGTCGATCTGACGATTGATCCAGCGATCAAGGTGGATGTGAATCCACCGGCTGATGCATTGCCCAATCTGGAACCCAGATGCCGCGTCCCGTACGACCGAACTCAAAAGCGGGTCGAAAAGTATGCTGTGGTCGGACTGGTTACGGTGATCATCCTGATTCTCACCTGCGTTGTCGTGATGACGATGCTAAAGCATAATCGCAAAGTCGAACATAACCATTTCGCCCTGCTCAAATCCCAACTCCAAGCTGAGATCATTCGCCGTGTTGGTGTGTATCGGTATGGCTTGATGGGGACCCGCAGCGTCTTTGCTGCCAGCGAACATGTCAATCGTGCCGAGTTCCGCAATCTGGTCATGTCCCGTGAACTGGCAATTGAATTCCCTGCTGCCACAGGCATCGGCTACATCAAGTATGTCCCCAACTCAAAATTGGATGCGTTCCTTGAGCGTACGCGTCAGGATGGTTTCCCGGATTACAAGGTCCGACAACTTGATCCGGTAACCAAGCATGCAGACTACATGCTCATCAAGTACATCGAACCGGTTGAAGTCAATCGGCCGGCAGTGGGTCTGGACATCGGTTCGGAAACCAATCGTCGTGAAGCCGCCACCCGTGCCATGCTCTCCGGGGAAGTCAGCATCACACGTCATATCACCCTCGTCCAGGCCATGACCGAGGGCGCGGGCTTTCTGATTCTCCTACCGGTCTATGATTCGGATACCATTCCCCAATCCGTTGTCGAGCGACGCCATCACATTCGGGGATGGGTGTACATGACCATTCTGGCTGAACGCCTGTTTTCCGGTGTCACCCAAAGCTTCGACGGGGAACTGCAGTTTACAGTCTACGATGACCAAACTTTAATGACATCTCAATTGCTCTACGATGGTCTGAAACAGCATTCCCATAACCACATCCACGATCCAGACAAATGGGAAACAGAACCGGGCAATCCAGAAACAGACGTGATCCATTCAGACATGTCAGGTGGTCAGAAAAAACCAGGTGCTCAAGGCCAACCAGACCGTATATCCCACGCTGACCATCATATGTTTTCAGATCTGGAAACGGTCGAAATCGGCGGGCGCGAGTGGCATATCCGCATTGAACCCGGTGAAAAATTTGCCTACGTTTCCAATGCCAACGCATGGTGGGCCGGGATCAGTGGTCTTGTTCTGGCATTACTCGTGGGGATGTTGCTCCATGTCCAAAGCAGTGCCACCGTCCGCGCCCGTGAGATGGCAGATGACATGACCGAAGACCTGCACAAAAGCATGGAAAATCAAAAAGTTGCCATGCTCCATGCCCAGGACGCCATGCTCAGTGCCGAGAAAGCCAACCAACATAAAAGTGAATTCCTGGCCACCATGAGTCATGAAATCCGCACGCCTCTCAACGGTATTCTGGGGATGGCCAGTGTGCTGGGGCAATCTGAACTCTCACGTGATCAGCGTAACCATTTGAACACCATCATCAACAGTTCCGACTCCCTCTTGACCATCATCAATGACATTCTCGACTTCTCGAAAATCGAGGCGGGCAAATTGGAACTCGAGGAGATCATCTGCTCGCCAAGGCAAATTGCTGAAGGTGTCATTGAGTTGATCAGACCGCTGGCTGAACAGAAAAATCTTCAGCTTGATCTTGAAGTGGATCACGACATTCCCAAATACATCATGAGTGACCCGGTGCGGTTGCGACAGGTGATGATGAACCTGCTTAACAATGCCACCAAGTTCACGGACAAGGGTGCTGTGAAACTGCAATTGAGTGTGCGAAAAATGGCAAATAGACGCACCACCCTGCTCTGCTGCGTCCGTGATACGGGCATGGGCATCGACGAACAGACACGATTGAAACTCTTTGAAAAATTCAGCCAGGCCGACTCCTCCACCACGCGAAAACATGGTGGCACGGGATTGGGCTTAGCCATCTGCAAAAGTCTTGTTGAACTGATGAACGGCCAGATCGGCATTGAAAGCCAGATCGGTCTCGGATCGAACTTCTGGTTCACCGTGGATTGCCCGCTGCCTGATGCACAACAGGTCAAAGATGCTGACGAACAAATGCACACGCTCTATGCCATTCCCAAAGTTTCATTTGAGAATTGCAACATCCTGGTTGTCGATGACAACCCGATCAACCGTATGGTAGCAGGCAAGATGCTTCAGATGCTCAAAGCCAATGTGACGTTGTCCGACGGCGCAAACGATGCATTCGACAAGACACGTTCGACAGAATTTCATCTGGTTCTCATGGACTGCCAGATGCCTGACATCGATGGTTTTGAAGCTACACGGATGCTCCGCAATGTATGTCCGCATCACGCCACACCCGGTGATGTCCCGATCATTGCCCTGACCGCCAACGCCATGCCACAGGATCGTCAGCGTTGTCTGGATGCGGGGATGAATGACTTCCTGACCAAACCGATCAAGCTGGACCTGCTACAGAAAACGCTAGAAAAATGGCTCGCCAAACCGAAAATTGAGGCAGCCTGATCGCCTGTTGTATTTTCATTCACAATCACAGCGACTAGAATGATCCTCCTTGCACAACTTTCCAGGAGATCATTGGTCCATGCAGCTCGAGAAGTGGAACGTCCCCATTACCGTCAACGGCGACCTCAAGTCCTTTGAATTGCAAAACAATCTGCAATGTCTGGAACCGGGGCTCTGTTTCTACCACATCACGCTGCAATCACCGCAGGCCGACACCCCACCGGACATCTCGCTGAAATGGGATTGGCCCGGCGCACAAACGTTGGCACTATGGCATCCAACGCAAGGTCCAAAGCATAACCTTTCACCCATCTGGGGTGGTCCGCCGATGGAAAGTCGCTCGGCTTCCAGCGCGCCGGTCATGTCGGCCTATCACCTTGATGGCACCAATCGTCTGACCTTTGCATGCGATGACGCGCTGCATCCGGTGGGCATCAAAATCGGCGTCGTTGAAGAGACCGGATGCATGGCCTGCGAACTGCACCCCTTCCGTGGTCAGCGAAACGCGCAGGAACAATTCTCTTTCACACTCCGCCTGGATGTCCGTCAGATCACATTGACACAAGCCTTATCCGATACCGCCGAATGGTGGGAGTGCATGGATGGCTATCAGCCATTGGATGTGCCTGATGCGGGACTGCTGCCGATGTATTCGACGTGGTACAGCTACCATCAATCCGTCGACAGCGCATCGATCGAAGCCGAATGCAAACTTGCTTATGACATGGGATGCCGCGCGGTCATCATGGATGACGGTTGGCAGACCAACGACAACCAACGCGGCTATGCCTACACCGGTGACTGGCAACCCCAGCGACTCACCGACATCAAGGAGCATGTTCAGCGCGTCCACGACATGGGCATGAAGTACATCCTCTGGTACTCCGTCCCATTCGTCGGCTACGAAAGCGAAAACCACCAACGCTTCAAAGGCATGTATCTCCGCGACCTGGACACGGCCAAGGCATCCGTCCTTGACCCACGTTACCCGCAGGTCCGTGAGTTCCTGATCCAAACTTATCTTGATGCCCAACGCAAATGGGAACTTGATGGTTTTAAACTCGACTTTGTCGACAGCTTCCGTGCACCTGAAACCGAGCATCCCGACGCCAAACCCGGCCGGGATATGGATGATGTTTACGAAGCCGTCGACGTACTGCTCAAAGACGTGGTCTATTCACTCAAGGCAGTGAACCCTGAAATTCTCATTGAGTTCCGCCAATCCTACATCGGCCCGTTGATGCGTTCTTATGGCAATTTGTTCCGTGCTGGTGACTGCCCGATGGACCCGGTGACCAACCGTGTGCAAACGCTTAATCTCCGCCTGCTCTCACGCGACACGGCAGTGCACAGTGACATGTTCATGTGGCATCCCGAGGAGTCCGTCGAAGCGGCTGCCCTGCAACTGCTCAACGTGTTCTTCAGCGTGCCCCAGGTGTCGGTCAAACTTGCAAAAATCTCCGACGCACAACGTGCGATGCTCAAGCATTACCTGGGACTGTGGATCAAACTCCGCGACACGCTCATGCACGGCAAACTCCGTGTCTCTGACCCGCATCAGAACTACACCTATGCCTATACGCTGGATGACAAAAACATTGTCGGCCTGATGTTCACCGGACGCATGATGAAAGTCTGCGAACTGCACATCCCCGATCATTACTACATCAACAGTTCCCCCATCCCCGGCATGATCCTCCAAAGCAGACGTGGTATGCACGGCGCGTGGACCATCACCGACTGCCTGGGCAACACCGTGGCCAACGGCCAACTCACCGGCACCACGCTGCAACACTTCGACGTCCCCGTCGCAGGCATGCTGCATCTGACGTTGATTTGAAATTTAAAGACAATTTTTTACCGCAGAGGCGCAGAGGACGCAGAGTTAAGAGAGAGTAAAGACAAAATTATGATCAAGCCCAATGCTGAACGTAGTGAAGCATGGGATGGGTTTGATGTGCAATGGTGTTAATAGAAATCCCAGTCTTCACTACGTTCAGACTTGGGCTTGATTGATATTAAAAACGAATTTTTCTATGCCTTGCGACTCTGCGTCCTCTGCGCCTCTGCGGTGAAAATATTTCTTATCACAACACCGCGCGCAGCGCGTCTTCGAGTTGGGGCAGATCAAACGTGAAACCCGCATGACGCAGTGCCTTGGGATCGACGCGCGTACTGGCCAGCAGTAACTCGTTGGCCATCTCCCCCATCGCCAACTTCACTGCAAAAGCAGGTGTCGGCAGGATCGTTGGCCGCTTAAGCACGCGCCCCAGTGTCTTGACGAATTCATAACAGGTCACCGCATGCGGCGCGACCATGTTCACCGGGCCGACTGCGTCCTCGGTTTGAATCACATGCGTGATGGCGCGGACCACGTCCTGCAGCGTGATCCATGACCAGTATTGTTCACCATTGCCGATGACGCCACCGAGTCCGAGCTTGAAAGGTAAACGCATCTTGGCAAGTGCGCCGCCGCGACGATCAAGCACCATCCCAAGTCGGGCATGGGCGACACGGATGCCCGCATCACGCGCTTCGTCTGCTGCGGCTTCCCAATCCCCAGCGACCTCTGCCAGAAAACCGTCACCCGGTTCGTCATCTTCAGTGAGCAGGCGGCTGCCGCGTGATCCGTAGATGCCCACCGCCGAGGCCACGACAAAAACCTTGGGCTTGTCACGGGTTTGAGCCATGCGCGAAGCGAGCAATGCGGTGGAGTTCACGCGACTGTTACGGATGGTTTGCTTGTAGTCGTCAGTCCAGCGTTTATCAGCAATGCCCGCGCCCCCCAGATGGACGATGGCGTCATAGCCTTTGACGCGATGCGTATCCAACTCGCCCAGCGCAGGATTCCACCCACCCAGTCCGCGGACCAGGGGGACCACATCGTGCCCCAAGTTGGAAAGATGTTCGCTTAAGGCAGCCCCGACCAAGCCGCTGCTACCAGCAATAAGAACACGCATGCGCCCTAACCCTCTCTAAAGTGACAACTTCGGCCATTATAACGCCCGGCAGTGGTCGTCCGTCAATAGTGAACGCTGCTCGCCAGGGCAAAAGCCAGAACTTGAGGGACTGGGGACTAGCCACCAGGGACCAGGACCAAGACATTCATATCGTGTCGTTATACTTGCATTTGTGTCTTCTGCCTAGTCCCTGGTCGCTAGTCGCTAGTCCCGATTTGCAATACAATCACTCTCACTTCAAAAGATTGACTTTACAAAACCATGTCCAGTCGCTAGAATTTCCGATTCTGCATCGGGCGAACCCGGCAGATTTTTAAATTGACGAAACTTCCTTAGGGAGAAGTAAATCGTGGTTCGAATTCGTATGAAGCGTTTTGGCAGACGGCACGCGCCGTATTATCGTCTCTGTGTCATGGATCAGCGCGCCCCGCGTGACGGTCAGGCCATCGAAGAGGTCGGCACCTACGACCCGATGGAAAAGGATGACAGCAAGGCCCTGAATCTCAAGGCCGACCGCATCCAGCACTGGCTCTCCGTTGGTGCTCAGCCCAGCGACACCGTCAAGAGCCTGCTGCGCAAAGCTGAAGTCATTCCTTCAGCCAAGTAATTTCTGAACATTCTCCAATCCGGACGTAGCCATCTTGCGTCCGGATTGTTGTCTGGTATTGTCATGCGCATCGACGTTCTGACGCTCTTTCCGGAGATGTTTACCAGCGTTTTGGGATCCAGCATCCTCAAGCGCGCGGCAGACCCGAATTTGCATGCCAACAAAGAGGATGGGCCGACTGATCCCCCAGTCAGTTATCACGTCACGGACATCCGTGATTTTGCCAACGATAAACACAATAAACTCGACAAACCTCCCTACGGCGGCGGCCCGGGGATGGTGATGCAATGCCAGCCGATCTATGACGCTGTCATGTCCGTCGAGGCGTTGGACAGCCGCCCTGCCACCCGGATTCACATGACGCCCCAGGGTCGCAGACTGGATCAAGCTTTGGTCCAGGAATTGGCGTCACATCCCCGACTGCTGATTATTGCAGGTCACTACGAAGGCATCGACGAACGCGTGATCCAGGAACTGGCTCCCATGGAGATCAGTATCGGTGATTACGTGCTCTCCGGCGGTGAGCTGCCTGCGATGACGTTGATTGACTCGGTGGTCCGTCTGCAAAAAGGTGTGCTCGGCGATGAGACATCCGCGGACTATGAAAGTTTTTCACCGGGTGCTGAGGGTTTGCTGGACTGCCCACATTACACGCGCCCGCCGGAGTGGATGGGGATGAAGGTGCCCGACATTCTGCTTTCGGGCAATCATGCCAGGATCGATGCATGGCGACGCGAACAGTCGCTGCTCCGTACCCAGGAACGTCGGCCGGACCTGCTTGCCAAGCCTGCAGATGATGCTCAGTGATTCGCCCACCAGATCGCCAATCCCAAAATCAAAACAAATAACCCGATAGCCAAAGCAATACCTTTGGTCGTGATCACTTGTCTGGTATCTGCACCACAGTTTGGGCAGATAAACACAGGCAAGCCGCCCCACTCGGTATCGCGTGGACATTGGGATGATTGCACCTTCATGCCACACTTGGGGCACATTTGATATTCCAGTTTGCCGACTTCTTTGGGCTGTAGCGAGATGGCATCCGCCGCAAACGGGTCGGGATCATCAAGGCCAGATTGACCTTGTTCATCGGCTTTCCAAGCTTCATGTTCAGGGAGCATGTGATCGGAAACGAATGTTTGCAGATCATCACAGATAATCGTCTCCGGCCAAGGAAGACGCTCCTGCGTGCGTGACCATGTCAGATGCACAATGGCAACACGCCCTGAACCATCGAGTAACTCAAACAGACAATCATCCGAGGCATCATGTCGGGCGATCAAGCGCACAGGGACTTGATAGAGCACATGCCCCGGGCCGACTTCGCGTTCCAATTGCTCATGGAACTGCTCGTGAAAGACCACATCCTGATCAGCAGTCGACCACCAGGGATCGAGATATTCAATCGACTCGGAGGACACGGTATGCTCCCGATGCCAAAAGATCAGGCAATGCTGCGCGTCACCTTGACCATGGCTTTGACCATGTCTTCAAGGCGCATTTTGGTGGCTTCGTCGGTGATTGAGCCACCGTCTGCAAAGACATCGCTGCCGTTGGGGACCGCGACTTGCTGGGGAATGACGAGACAGCCGATATTGCCAAAGATCTCACGGACATGTCGCAGGACGCGCATCGCACCAAGCGCGCCGGGTGAGGTGCCCATGACACCGACCACTTTGCCGGTAAACGCACCGAGGCGGGGTTCGCCTTCCTGTGGGCGACTGAGCCAATCAATGGTGTTCTTGAGCAGTGGTGTGACGGAACTGTTGTACTCAGGGCAGGCAACCATGATGCCATCCGCTTCCTTGAACAGCGGGTAAAGCTTGAGCATGGCATCGGGATAACCTTGCGCTTCTTCGAGATCACCATCGTAGAGCGGCATGGGATAATCCGCCAGATCGATGAAGGTGACTTCAACCCCCAGGCGCCCTGCCATTTCCGCAGCGGCTTTGGCGAGTTTCTTGTTCAGTGAATCCTTACGGGCACTGCCGGCAAATGCGATGAGCTTGGGCATCGTCAGACCTTTCTTGTCATGAGGTAAAAGCAAGTTTGCTCAGCCTGCATTATCGGTACAGATGCTGGGGCTGCAAGCGGAGAGGGATGAAAAATCCATCAGGCTCTTGCAACGGAAAAAAACCTCGCTATCCTGTTAGGCTCGATTGACTTTTTTATTTAACCCCTAATTCGGAGCGGTACGATGCGCATCCTGTTGACCACGACTTCCTACCAGGACACCCCCGGCAGACACCACGATCTTCTCAAGGCTTCAGGCCACGAAATCATCACAGGCCGCGGGCCGCTACCCGAAGACGAAATGCTGCGTTTGGTCACCGAAGATGGTGGCGTTGACGGTTTGCTTAACGGCGATGATGCGATCACCCGCAAGGTCATCGAAGCTGCCTTACCCCGACTCAAAGCCATCAGCAAGTACGGTATCGGCCTTGACAGTGTCGACGTACAGGCTGCGACGGATTTGAAAGTCCCCGTGCTTTTCACCCCCGGTGTCAATCACACCACCGTTGCTGAACACAGCTTTGGTTTGATGATCAGTCTTGCCAAGCACTTCCATGCGGAAATCAGCCATGTCAAGAACGGCAGCTGGAAGCGTATCACCGGCAGCGAACTGGCGGGTAAAACGCTGGGTATCATCGGCTTGGGTCGCATCGGCAAGGAAGTCGCCAAGCGTGCCATCGCCTTTGACATGAACGTCGTCGCCTTTGACATTTACCCCGACAGAGAGTTTGCCAACCAGTTCGGCATCGAAATGCTCGATTCAGCTGACGCCGTGGCTGATGTCGCCGACGTGCTGAGTCTGCACATGTTCCTGACAGATGAAAACCGTGGGTACATCAATGCTGACCGCATCAGCCGCATGAAAGACAACGCGATGATCATCAACTGCGCCCGTGGCGGTCTGATCAATGAAGCCGATGTCGCTGAGGCATGCAAGAGCGGTAAACTTTTGGGCTATGCAGCGGACGTGCTGGATCACGAACCGATCAAGGCCCCGCACATCTTCCAGGACATCGACAACATCATCATCACCCCACACATCGGCAGCCGCACCTTTGAGTCCGTCGAACGCCAGGCGTTGATGTCCACTCAGAACCTGCTGAACGTTCTGGACGGCAAAGCACCACTGGCTCAAGCCAACAAGTTCTGATGCCTTAGTGATGTGCCAATCCATCAGATCATGTATCATGCTCTTTGTGTTGAACTTCAGTTGTTAAGAGTACAAGCTATCTCATGGATTTATCTGACCCGCAGATTCTGCATCAGTCCAACATTATTTCCGGGAAACGGGTCAAGCATAAAGAGTATGTCTGGCTTGGGATCTTCGGATTCCTGTTGATGTTGCTATCAGCAGGTATTTGGCATCCCATGCCTGATACGATTGTGTATCTGCATCAGGCACGCAGCTTTGTCACATGGGATGGCATGGTCCATACCATGACCCATCGCCTTACGGCAACACCGGGTTACGCGTTACTGATCACGCCCTTTTTCCTGTTCGATGAACTGCCTTTGGTCGCGTTGACATACTTCCAGGCAATAATGCTTTGCATCTACATGGTTGGCATCTATGTCTGGGCGCGTCGCTACACCCCCAAGTCGGCGGTGCTGATTGCAGGTGCCGCTTCGTTACATGTTTGTGTCTGGCAGTATGGCATGCTGGTAACGACCGAAGCACCTTTCATGGCATCGATGATCTGGTCGGTTATTCTTTTTCATCGCTGGGCCGAGGCCTCAGACAAATCGCTGCGATGGAAATATCTGATCGGGGGCGTGTTGCTGTTTTGCTACTGCACGCTGATCCGTTCTGCGGGTTTGATGATTGCAATGGGGTGTGTCGGATATCTGTTGTGGGAAAACCGACGTGCCGGTCGACACCTGATGCACCATGCGTGGAGCCTGCTGCTGTGGACGGGCCTGCCCTGTCTGGTGGTTGTCGCCTTTGTATTGCAACAGTCAATGACTGGCCAAAACGGACTGATCCAAGGCACCTATCTGAGCGGGTTGACACCGACCCATGACGACAACCTGCTCCAGTTCCTCTGGCAAGGATTGTACCTGCGCCTCACAGACATGGGACGCTTGACCATCCCGGGTATGTTCAAAGCCTACTCAACGCACGGTTCGTGGATGCATGTGACCATGCTGGTATATGTACCTTTGTTTCTGGGATTGATGTTGGCATGGTGGAAACTGATCGCCAGGCAACGCGACGCGCTTGTCATGGGATTCATCCCATTTCTATTGTTACACATTTTCTATGCACGTTATCACGATGGCAACCGTTTTCTGACCCCCATGTTACCGGTCTTGATGTTAATGGTCTGGCAAATGCTCAAACGCATCCGGATCCCGCAACACACTGGCATGCTGGTCTTGCTGCTGCTTCATGCGTCCGTTGCCATCGGTCTTGCCGTTCGAGAATATCCAAAGTTGGTGAAGGTGCGAGAACAGTGGACCATCGCAGAGCAGTGCGCCAAAATTCTCAATCAGGATCCAGGCAGGGTCTTTAGCATCGACCAGGTCAACAATCTTGAATTGCAAATCAGAATCATCACGGGTACAACCATCCGCCGAAAGCAGAGCTACGAAGCGATCCATGAGCAAAAGCCCAAGTGGGTCCTGCGCCATCACAGCAACAGCGATTTGCCCTCCTACCAATCTGTCTGGTCGGATCAGGAATTCCAACTCTTAAAGCGGATCACCCCAGAGCAAGCCAAGTCGCTGACAAGCAAAACGCCGAACACTTGATCGCCACACGACCAAGTAATGCAAACACCATGAAAACTCAGCGTTTTTCCATCAGGTGATATTTGTCAATGGTTTGAATCAGGCTGTAACCTTCAGGCGGCTCTGCGCCATCAAACACGATGATATGTTCGGGCAAACGGTCACCGCGATCATGCCACTCCCAGATCGGGCGGTTGGACGCCAGCGAGATCATATTGACCCAATCTGAATCCACCCCAACGGTGTACCAGTGATTCTCCACGTCAATCTCACGTGTGCGTTGAGCGATACGTTCCATCAAAGCCCAATCCTGATCACGTGCCAACTCAAGTGGGTACACCGTCGCGACACGCCCCACCGTCACGATCACATGCATCACCAATAACACAAGGAACACCGTCTTACGCCAGGAGCGTCCCTCAAGCACGCGATGCAAACACAGCCACATCACCGGTAAAATCGGCAACACAAACCGTGTCCCACCTTCATACGGGATCGCCCACATCAACACCATGAAAAACAGTGGCATCCATGTGTAAGCATCCAACTTCCCACGAGCCAACTTGAAAAAACCAATCAGCAGAATCACCGACAACGCAGCATTCAGCACACTCAACGGATGCAGCCACTGCCCGATCTCCGGGTAAGTTCGGAACATGCCAGGCACCATCGCCCGACCGATATTGGTCATCCGACGATGCGTGTTGTCCGCAGCGATACTCAGAAGGTTATCCCCCTGTTTCCCCATGTCATTGGCCAGAAATTCCATGTAAGAACCGTGAACCGTCTTGTCCTCAACAACTGTGGCCCCCTGGTACCACTGCCACCCCACGGCGGTGCTCCCTGCTACGGCATTGGTTAACACGATCAACAGCAGCGCATGTACCCACATCTTGCGACGCTTGCTCTGCCACGCCAGTAACAGAACCGCAATGGCAAAGCCCGGTGCGATCATCGACGTGACATTACGCGTCAGCACCATCCAGATCGACAGCGGGATACTGGCAGCCTGCCAAGCCCACGCCAATCCGAATCGTTGATCCTTGAGTACATCAATGATGTGACGCAGGACCAATGCCATACACACCAGCAAAAAGCAACACCAGATTTCAGAAAGAAATCGCAGGTAGCAAATCCAGTAACAAACGTTGAACATGACCAGACCGGTGAGCAGAATGGAATCGTCACGATTGATGTAACGTTGGAACCATTGATAACAACCCAGCATCGTGCCGACTGCAGCCAACCATTGAAAAATGGACAACACCAGAAACGGTCGATCCCCAAAGGCATAGGCCGGAGCAAAGAAAATGGCCACGCCGATCTGATTGAATATCTCCGGTTCCCCCAATGACTCAAGCGTGAAATGTTCCCACAGTGATTGTGCAACGGAAAGATAAACACGCGAGTCACCACCGGATGCCCACCAGATGGGTTTGATCGCAAATGCCAGTAAAAACGCAAAAATCACAAGGCGGCAAAAGCGCCTTTTCTGGTAATATCATCCCCACCATCAATGCACGGGACAACGTCGTCCATTACCGCTTTACACCTTAAATCGCTTTGTTGATCGGCCCCGTTGTGTGTCATAGGAGCAGAGTATAACAATTTAATGTGTTATTGCCCTTGACCTCAATCCATTGCATTGATACAAAATGTGCTTATTCGTACCGAAACGAAAACATTGAAACAAACCATACGCAACTGTTCGAATTGACCAGGAATCCAAACACATGGCAAAGAAAACCAAAGACAATCTCGCAGACGTCGGACTCATCGGCTTGGCCGTCATGGGACAGAATCTTGTCCTGAACATGGCTGACCACGGCTTTAAGGTCGCTGTCTACAACCGCACCACATCCAAGACGCAGGAATTCCTCGCGGACGCCGAGGCCAATGAACCGGCATTCCCCAACCTCGTGGGCGCCAAGACCCTCAAGGAATTCGTCGCCTCCATCGCCAAGCCGCGCAAGATCATCATCCTCGTCAAAGCCGGCGCTGGCACCGATGCCGTGATCGACTCACTCGTCCCGCTGGTCGACAAGGGTGACATCATCATCGACGGTGGTAACGCACTCTGGACCGACACCATTCGCCGCGAAAAAGAACTCACGGCCAAGGGCATCGAGTTCGTCGGCTCCGGTGTCTCCGGCGGCGAAACCGGTGCACGCTTTGGTCCCTCACTGATGCCCGGCGGTTCCAAGACCGCATGGAAGTCACTGATGCCGATCTGGAAAGCCATCTCCGCCAAGGTCGACAAGAAGACCGGTGCCGAACTGCGTGGCGCCGAACCCGGCAAGCCCATCAAGGGCGGCGAAGCATGCACGGCCTACATCGGCCCAGATGGTGCTGGCCATTACGTCAAGATGGTCCACAACGGCATCGAATACATCGACATGCAACTCATCTGCGAAGCCTATGCCATCATGAAAAACCTGCTTGGCATGAAAGCTGGCGAGATCGGCAAAGTCTTCGAAGAGTGGAACAAGGGCGAACTCTCCAGCTATCTCATCGAAATCACCGCGGACATCCTCCAGCAGAAAGACCCCCGCAACCCCCGGAAGTTCCTGGTCGATCAAATCCTCGACACCGCTGGCCAAAAAGGAACCGGCAAGTGGACCGCGGTCAGTTCACTGGACCTTGGCATCCCCGCCAACGCCATCGCCGAAGCCGTCTACGCACGCTGTCTTTCCGCACTGAAAGAAGAACGCGTCTCTGCAAGCAAACTGCTCAAGGGTCCCAAAGCCAAGAAGTTCACCGGTGGCAAAGCCAAGACCATCGAAGCCATTCGTCAGGCACTTTACTGCTCGAAGATTTGTGCCTACGCCCAGGGCTTCCAACTGATGACCGAAGCCCAGGTCGAATACAACTGGAAACTCAACTTCGGCCAGATTGCCAAGCTCTGGCGTGGTGGTTGCATCATCCGTGCACGCTTCCTCCAGAAGATCACCGATGCCTACACCGCAGACAAGAAGCTTCAGAACCTGATGCTCGACCCGTACTTTAAAAAGGCCATCCACAAGGGCCAGGAAGAATGGCGTGACATCGTCAGCCTCTGTGCCAAGTTCGGTGTCAGTGCCCCGGCCTTCGGCAGCGCGCTGGCTTACTTCGACGGATACCGCTCCGCCGTGTTGCCTGCCAACCTGCTTCAAGGCCAGCGTGACTACTTCGGTGCTCACACCTACGAACGCACCGACGAAAAACGTGGCGTCTTCTTCCACACCGACTGGCCCGAAGAAGGTCGCCCCGAAACCAAGGCATAATCGCCTTCGCACAATTGATCTCAAAACGACCTTGTCATCACCGGCAAGGTCGTTTTCTTTTTATCCCTCTCAAACCGCTTGCGGTTTAGTGCGACATGACCACGCAACCAGACATTTCAAACGATTCATCTCCATGCTATCGTTGATTTCGTCATTCCCGCGCAGGCGGGAATCCAGTGTCAGGCAGTTGACGCTTGCACACTTCACTGGACTCCTGCCTGCGCGGAGTGACGGAGTGTGGAGATGAATGGTTTGAACTGCTCTAACGTTCAACATCCCTTGACATCAACAATGAACAACCGACAATAAACCCACCTTGGCGTGCTGCATGACAGCAGGGATGATGTTTCGTCATCCAGGTCGAATTCTGCGATCTGTATACACACAGTTCGTCTGACAAATTGCTTCGCAATTCCGCAGACGAAGCAAGGTAACCGGCGTGCTGACACGTCGGTTTTTTTCTGGGATCAACGATGACGAATCTCCTCACAGGATCGGCCTTGCTACACGGTGCTTCAGTCATCACGCTATTGATCATTGCATTTGTCGTTGGCATGACCGTTCTCAACCGGCTCCTGAATCTCAAAGCGCGTCATGTCATCAAACGCAAACGCTATGACTTTCGGGCAATGTTCAAAAAGAAATGGAATGTCGAAGAACTTTCACGGCGACTGGATATCCCGGTCACACAACTACTGCAAACACCGACGAACTATCGACGATGCAAAATCCCCAAGCGGCGTGGCGGGATGCGTCAACTGCTCATCCCCAATGATCAACTCAAATCCATTCAACGCCGCATCAATAAACGCCTGCTCAAAAAACTTCGGACGCATGATTGTGCGATTGGCTATGAACCGGGCTTTACCATTGTCCACAATGCCCTGTTTCATTCGGATATGGCTGTGGTCATCAAGATGGATATCAAAGACTTTTTCCCAAACACCACTGCTGATCGAATCGAGCGTTATTTCCGACACATCGGCTGGGATAAAAAGGCATCTGCATTACTCACTGAACTGGTGACGCATGATCACACGCTACCCCAGGGCGCCCCGACGAGTCCGCGATTGAGCAATCTGGTTAACTGCCAGATGGACACGCATCTGGACCTTGTTGCCAAACACTTTCGTGGCGGATACTCGCGTTATGCTGACGATATCACCATCAGTTTCCCCGAGGACTATCCCACCCATGTGCGGGGCACAGTGCAACGTGTCGCGCGCTGTGTCAAAAAATTCGGTTATCAAATCAATCACAGGAAAACGCAAATCTGCCGCCAACATCAACAGCAGAAAGTCACCGGGTTGGTGGTGAACACCAAGGTGAACCTGCCCCGTGAAAAGCGGCGTTGGCTGCGCGCGGTGGAACACCGGCTTCAAACACAGGGACAAGCCTCACTGACGCAAGAACAACTCGATGGCTACAAAGCATTGCAGCAGATGATCACTTCACAGACACACCCCAAAACGTAATCACAATCCCATTCATGCCAACATATTTTTTCGATCCTGATACATCTGCCAGAACAAAATCCATGGATCGAGCAGGATCTGCTCATCATCGGTCGCCCCCGGTTCACAGAGACCAAAGGCAAAATGCGTGTGTTCAAAATCACCAACATGAACGCCTGCTGAAAGAGCGTAGGGCATCCCTGCTTCCAAAGCTGTGTGCTCGGGCACCAGCAGTTTGATCAGGTGACAGGCACGGATGAGCCATCGCGAACCATCTGCCCATCTGTGCGCCCCTTGCCAGCGATTGTTATTATCACCCTTGCAAACCTGGTTGTAATACGCATGATCGTCGATGGCAAAAGGTGTCCACAACACCGTCCCTGCCGGGTGATTGATATCCAGTCCACCATGTGCATCGGCACCAAAGTATGGCCCCATCCAACAGTCCATGCCCTGGTAACAGTCATCGATCTTCAGACCCTCTTTGGGTAACGGACACCAGGGGTGAAGCAACACCGGGCAGATGCGTTTGCCTATCTCCTGAATCGCAAGTCGGACATCTTTGCGTGGCTTACATTGACCATGTGCTTCATTGAGATGATCAAAGATATGCACGGTTGCATCAAACCAGATGCGCATACCAAAAAGTTCCCACGGTTCATAGAAACTCCGCTGATCCCCCACCCAGCGAATCAGTTTGACTTCATGCCCATCAATGAGCATCTGACACCCGCAGTGCAGCACGGTTCTGGCCTGCGACTGGGGCACCTTGATCTGTTTAAGCGTCGTGGAATATACATGAGCCCAGCTGTTTAAAATCTCAATGGTATGGGTTGAACCATCAGACAAGGTCAACGCCAGTGTGTCACCATGATCCATCTCAACGGCCAGCAAGGTGTCGCGCGTTTGTTGCGTGATCTGCATGATGTATCAGCCCCTTATTCAAACACAACGAATTATCGTGTAGCCCCCCACAAATAACAAACGATCCGATGGTCGCATCGGATCGTTGTCAGTGCGTTGTATCAAACGATGGTCTTTTCAGAATGCCATCGGATTATCTGCGTAATCCTTGAGGAACTGGTGATCAGTCTGATTGGTGTAAGCGGTTTGATCGATGGTGCTGCAACCGCTCATGGCAAAGAGCAGACCAGCGGACAGAACGATAGCGATAACGAGTTTGAACATGGCGTTTCTCCTTTGTACTCCAAAATATTTCAGCGGCAACAGCATGCTTGCAAAACTGGAACCGCCAAGGTTATATTCCAGAATATCTCCAAAAAACGATCACGCCAATAGAAATGTCAAACAATCTGTTCACGCGTACAGTCTGTAACGACTGGGCGTTTTACTCGTCCTCATAGAGCATGATGGTCTTGAATTGGACCTGTGTGCTGCCGTCTGCATCATCGTCTGCCACGAAACACAGGTTGCTCATCGTCCCCGTATAGAACTGACCCACCGGTATTCGGCAGATCATCACACCGCTGCTGTAGGTGTTGGTTTCCTGGTACATGCCGGTCCATGCTTGCGTGCCACCGAGTTGGAAACATCGCACGGCATTGCCATGGAGATTGTCTTCATCCAAGCCGATGCCGATGATCTCACCGACATCCGTTGCGGTCACTTCAAATTCCAGCACGGTCTTGGGCGTGACGGTGTAGGCAAGCGGGATGCGCTTCCAGGCATTACCGGTTAGTTCAACGGTGAGGCCACCTTCGCTGACCGTCGCGTTGCCTGGCTTACCGCCTGAACCGTCCTGGTCCGCACTGTAGGAGACGATGCTGTAATCATCCATATCCACCATGACGCCATCAATGCGCGTGTTGTTGTTCCAGTTGAGATTCTCCGTGAGGCTTGTGACGATAGGCATGTCAGGGTAAGACATGGTGGTGAGTTTGATGTCATCGACGATGCTGTATTCATTGCCACGGACATAGATGCGTGAAAAGCTGGCAAAGTCGGTATCCGTCACGCTGAGTTTTTCCTGGCCGTTGACATAGACGGTGATCAAACCCGTGCTGGCGTCCCATGTCATGTCGATCTGGGCAAGGCCTGCAAACGTGCTGTCATAGGTCACCGGGTCAGTCCCCGTCACGGCATGACCTGTTGCAGGATGACCGGGATCGACATTGCTTGAAATGCTTGAACCGGTGGTAAAGAAGCTGTCCCATGTAGATGAAAGATCGATCTTCTTGATCTGGACATAACCGTTGCCGTTGTAACTTGTCGCCGACGCCGTACTCCAACCCACCGCATAGCCCTGCGTGCCGTCCGCATTGAGTAAGCCGACTATGTTGTAGCGGCTGAAGTTGGACTGGATCATCTTGAAACTCAGCGTAAAGTCCTCGGTCACGGTCATCTCCAGTTCACAGTAATTCAAACCATTGCGATGCTTGGATGCCTGGGAGGATAGCGATGTCGCATAACCACTGGGTGATGATGTGAACGCGTTGGACACATACGCTGAAGCATTGTTGGGAGTTGAAGGAACCGCGTTAAGCCAAACCGCGCGTAAGGCAGCATCGTCTGCATAGCCGTCGAAGTTTTCTTCGAAGACCACGATCGGTTCCTGTTTAAAAGCGGGATTGCCAATGGTGTTGTTGGAAATCTGACAGTCTGCGGCATTGCGAATGTAAAACACATTACCCACCGTGCCACGTCCGTAAGCGTTCAACCCGCCGTAGTCGTTGAACGTGTTGTTGTCGATGATCAGGTCGGTGACACCCTTGGTTGCGGTGGTATCCGAACCATCGCCTGAAGATTGAATCCAGATGTTGGAGCGTTCGATGTTGGTGAAGGTGTTGTCGAGAACTTGCGAGCCGCTGCCTGATGGACCTTCACTCAGAAAGCTCGAATCATTGCTGATGACCACAGCAGGTCCCGCAAGGGTATCAAAGTGATTGCCTTGAATCAGCGCATCCGGCGCTCGCATGAGGACACCCCGTGCACGGTGATTGTAGAAATGGTTGTTGATGACCTGTGCGCCACGACCTGATGCATTGAGATTACAAATCTGAGAACAACTGCGGACATTCTGTGTTGTCAGCCAAGTTACAAAATTCGGCACGGGATTGGCAAAGACGATTTTCATGACATTGCTCGAATACTCAGGAATCGTCTTGACGCTGATGCTGGTGATCGGCCCCAGTGAGATCAGTTCGTGCGTTGTCTTATCCATGTAGACAAAGTCGTCCGCAAAGTTGTACAGCGAACCATGCGCTTCGGTGTAAATCGTGTAGGCATCCTCCACCTTGATCACCGGCACGAACGATCCGCCGATATTCACCGAGTCATCGCCCATCCCCGTGAAATAACAGTTACTCACCACCGGCCCCACCGTACACCACTTGGAATGCACACCGTCCGCATTGGTGGAAAACAGGCGTGTGGTGTTGGGCTTTTGCGTGATGGTGCATTGATTCAAGGTGACCAGCCCGGAGCTTGAAATATTAAACGCCGTTGCCGGGGCGCTGTAGACGGTAACATTTTCTAGAAGGCTATCACTGGTTGCATTGACCTTAACGGCATCAGCAATACGGCGTCCGACGACCACGATTTTCTTGCCGACAAAATCATCGAGCACGGTATTACTCGTCACATAACGATAGACACCGTTACCAAGATCGATGACCTGCGAATTGAGATACTGATCCATGAACTCATTGCGTTTCTTGCCGGTGTAGGCATCGTAAAGGTATCCGACATTCTTACCGGTATGATCACCGCCAAAGCCATCAATGTGATCCTCGGTCGGTAGCGGGAAGCCGGGATCGATGGTAATGTCCACGTAATGTGAAGCCGGTGTGGTGGCAATGACGGTGCCCTGCGTGTGCGGTAAGGGATCGTAATCCACCGAGAGATTGCGCAATGTAATGTGATCCGATGCGTTGACGAAGATGCCATGATGATAGGGGCTACCACAAAGCAGTAGCGCCTCATTGGGCGCTTCGATCGTCAGGTTGGAGATACTGCTGATTTTCAGATGTGCAGCAGAACTGTCGGAATCCTGCGGCAATGCGAGCTTGTACGTGCCATCAGGAACCTGGAGCACCACCGGGTTGGGTGAGATGGCAGCAGCTGCGTTGATCGCAGCAACAAACGCGGAATAATCATCCGTCACCCCATTGCCGACCGCGCCATAGTTGGTGACATTGAGCACCGTCTGAGCATGCAGCGAAAACTGCATCGCCAACACAAGACAAAGCGACATCCTCCAGCAACCCGTCAATCCATTGAAACAATTCATTGCGACCTCTTTCGTGATATGGACAAAGAACGACAACCGTACGGAAACGATTAGCAAATGCCCGGAAAGGTATTGGCAATACAACAACGCACATGTCAGAAACATGCTCAAACAGTGCGTTGGATACGGGTCACAAATTGATAAACGTCTGCCGAGTTAAATCTGGCAGGAGTTGTTTATTTTCTACTGTCTTTGGAGATATCCAATGGGCGGTTGTGAATGGTGTTGTTCTTCCAGATGATCTTGCCGTTGTTGCTGAGAATCACCGGGTCGTTAGCAAACTCCCTGGAAGACAGTTTGCCAATGGTGTTGTTTTCAATGAGCACGTTATCTGCATTTCTGATGCTAAGGACATTGCCCACTTCACCACGACCGTAAATGTTCGGACCACCATAGTGATCAAAACGGTTATTACGGATGATGACGTTAACCACGCCCTGCGTTGCCTTCTCAGACTGATCACCGGCACCGGAGTAGAGCATGATGTTGGAGCGTTCAATGTTGATGAAGGTATTGTCCTCCACAATCGTGTTATCGCCGGACGGCCCTTCCTGCAGGAAACCGCTGTCGTTGGCAACCACAATGCCGGGCCCTGCCAGGTTCTCAATACGGTTACCTTTGATGAGACCATCGGGACAGCGCATGAGAATGGCACGCAGGCGGTGATCATGGAAGTGACAGTTAATCACCTTGCCCCCACGACCGACATAGTCATAGTTGATCAAGCGTGAACACTTGTATTCCGGTTTCTTTTCTGAGTCCTTCACCGAGAGATAGGTGATGAGCTTGGGGAGTTTCTGATCGAACGTCAATTGCAGACAGGGACGAGAATAACCTTCGACCTTCACGCCTTTGATGTTGGTGATGTTGCCCAGGCGGACATGGCCCAAGGTGGTGCGGTCGACGATGTAATATTCGCCGATCTTGTGGTTCACCGTGCTGTGCGCCTGGACGACCATGGTGTAATCATCGGGCTGCTCAATGACGGGCGTGTAGGTGCCACCGATGTTGACGCTGTCATCACCCATGCCGGTGAACTCAGAGTTACTGAGCACCGGGCCGTTTGCACACCACTTGGAATGCAAGCCGTCGGCATTGGTGGACATCATACGGTCGGTCCCCGGCTTGCGGATGATCTTGCAGTGATCGATCACCACGTCCTTGCTGCTTGAGACATTCCAACCACAAGCTGGTGAATGATAGATGTGCACCTGCTGCATCAGGCATCCGTTGGTGTCATTGATTTTCACACCATCGGCTTTACGGCGGGAGACCACGGTGAACACCTTGCCCACCATCTCCGGCTCGACAGGATTGGACGTCTTGAACCGGTAGACACCGTTACCCAGATCCCTGGGGATGTTCTTCCACATGTATTGGTCGTAGAACTGATTGAGTTTCTTGCCGGTCCTGGCATCGAAGATGTAGCCAACGTTCTTGGTGTTGACGATCTTCGTCGCGTGATTAAAGTCCATATGCGGGAGCATTGGGGACGGATAACCATCTGCCAATTTCATATCAATGAAATTCTTTTCAGGATCAACCGAAACAATCGTACCTTGTGATTGGCAATAGGGATCGTAATCCACTGCCACATTCTTGACGGTGATATTCTGACTGCCATCGACAAATATGCCATGTCGGTAGGGATTCCCCATCAATAGCAAGGGACGGTTTTCACCTTCAATGGTGATGTTTTGCATGCCGGCAATGGTCAGGTTGCCACCTTCGGCCGAAGCCTTGTTCGGATCATACAAACCAAGACGGTATGTGCCATGGGGAATCTTGATCGTCACGGGTTGAGGTTGATGTTGGCCTGCAGCTTCCAACACTTTGACGAACGCTGGTGCGTCGTCGGCCACACCGTCACCCTTGGCACCAAAGTCTTTGATGTTCAGTGTCGTCTGGGCTTGTACACCCGAGCATCCGACCAGAGAGACGAACAGGCAAACAGCCAACAAACGCATGACATTGAATGACACGAGCATGTCAATCCTTTCAAATGAAGTTACTTCACATCGAAGTCAAACAGAAACGCTGCTAACAACGGAGCATTAGAGCGATGCAAAGAATTAATCTCCACCCTCCGTCACTCCCGCGCAGGCGGGAGTCCAGTGGAATTTGTAATTTTCTACTGCATGCCACTGGATTCCCGCCTGCGCGGGAATGACGAAAAATACGATGGCATGGCGTTTAATTATTTGAACTGCTCTAGTCTTTCTCAGGAACCGGCTGACTGTTTTTATCCAAACGCGTCTGCTGACCATCGAGCGTGTTGTTTTTCCAAGTCACCTTTCCAAGGTTCTTGGTCATGATCACCGGCACGTTTTCATATCCGGGGTTAGGCTTGGCGATGGTGTTGTTTTCTATCACCAGGTCCGCCCCGCTGCTCAGATAAAACGGGTTACCGTTGATACCACGCCCGTAGGGATCATCACCGCCATAGTTTTCGATACGGTTATTGCGAATAATCAGGCCACGCACTTTGGGGGGCAGGGACGATGCGATGTAGATATTGGAGCGTTCGATGTTGACCATCACGTTGTCTTCAATGATGGTGTTATCACCACAAGGTCCTTCGGTGAGGAATCCGCCGTCATTGCTGACAACAATGGCCGGGCCGGAAAGATTTTCGATGCGATTGCCTTTGATCAAACTGTCGGGACCACGCATGAGAATGCCCCGGACGCGGTGATTGTAAAAGTGATTGTTGATGACCTTGGCATAGCGACCACAGGCATTGAGATTGAGCACCTGTGAACATTTCTTGATGTTGCCGTTTTCTTTCCATGTCACCAAATCCGGCAGCGGGGAATCAAAGATGAGTTTGATGCAATGCTTTTTGAAGCCTTCGACTTTGGCGCCGCCCCATTTAACCATCTTGGGGAGTTTGAGATGTTCATCGTGACCGGGGCTTGCCATGATCAGGTCGGTGGGATAGTTGGTGATCGAGCCATGCGCCTGGACGACGATGGTGCGATCATCAAGTTTTTCAAGGACGGGCGTATAGGAACCGCCGATGTTCACCGAGTCATCGCCCATGCCGGTGAAGGTGCTGTTGCTTAGCGTCGGACCAACGGGACACCACTTGGAATGCAAGCCGTCCGCATTGCTGCTCATGGCACGCGGTGCGCCGGAGACATCAGGACGGTGAATAATTCTGGACTTGTCGATGGTGATGCGGGTGCTGCTTGCCACGTTGTAGCCGCAGGACGGGGCGCTGTAGACGGTGGCATTTTCAATCAGGCAATCGGTCGAATCATTGACCTGATACGCACTGGCTTTACGGCGTCCGACGACTGCAAAACGGCGACCGACCATGTCATCACGCACGACATTGGATGACTTGTAGCGATATTGACCATCCCCCAAATCTTCGACCTGCTTGCGGAGATACTGGCTGTAATACTGGTTCTGCTTGATGTTGGTTTGAGCATCATACAGGTAACCGACCGAATGACCTTTTTTGCCGGAGAAAGCATCAATGTGTTCATCGGTTGGCAAGGGATAGCCGGGATCGACTTTCATGGTGATCAATTGTGATTCAGGATCGACCTTGGTGATCATGCCCTGCGTGTAAGGCAACGGATCATAATCGATGGCAAGATTCTTGACGGTGACATTGGTGCATTTGTAAATGCCAACGCCCTGGTGATACGGGCTGGTCATGATGAGCAACGTATTCTCACCACCACTGACAATCACATCACGATGCGACATGATCATAAAATGCGCCTTGGTATCAGCATTTTCATCGAGGCCCAAACGGTACGTGCCATCAGGAATCAACAACGTCACCGGCCGCTGCGAGATGGTCCGCAACGATTCCAAGGCCTTGTTGAGTGCAGGCAGATCATCAGCTTTCCCATCCCCCACCGCCCCGAAGTCCTTGACATTGACCACGGTCTGAGCTTGAAGTGACATCGCTGTGGTCAACAGGATCAATACACACAACGATACGGATTTGAAAAATTGACAACTGAGTTTCATAGCAATTTCCAATGGACAAAAGTTTCATGCGTCTGATTGTTACTTCACATCAAGCTGACGAACCGATTCACGTTCGACCAACTCACCAACCACGCTTTGGACGATGGGCGGTTGATTGTCCATGTCCTGATCAATTCGCTGGATCAATCGCATGGCAGCTTGATACGTACAAAGTTCCTGGGCAACGGTGTAGCTGGATAACTGGGGCGTGAGCAGACTGCATAACTCAACGGTGTTATCGAATGCCAACACACTCAGGTCATCGGGGATGCTGATGCCAAGACGCTGAGCCGACTGATAGCAGCCAGCAGCGTTCCAGTCGTTGGCACAAAGTACCGCGGTCGGACGTTTACCCGCAGGCAACTGCCACCACTGCTGGAGCATTTCATCAAACTGTGGGTAGTCCGTCTCAGGAAGCGATGGGCCGACCAACTCCGTCGGACGCAGGAAACCAATCTCCGGGTCGAAGGCATGGTTCATGCGCAGGAAGCGTTCATACCCCTGATACCGCATCAGCAACATCGGGTGATGACTGATATTGCTGACAAAGGCAATGCGACGATGCCCCATCTCCCAAAGATATTGGGCAGCCGAGTATCCGCTGTGATAATCATCACAATTGACCTGATCGATGGAGAGGCCCGGTTGGTTGAGATTCAAACCGACAATGGGCAAACGCGTGCTGAGTTTTTCAATGGACGGCGTCATCATCCCCTTGACGAGCAGGCCATCAATTTTGCGCTCGGTTACCATGCGTGGCATGTTGTCTTCGTTTTCGCCAAACTCAGTGAGATAGTGAAAGCCAGTCTCATTACAGGCGCGGGAGAGCCCCTGGAAAAAAGCAGAGTACATGGGATGATTGGCCCACTGAGCTGAGGCGCGCGAGATGTAAATGCCGATGTTGCCTGTCTTGCGAGACTTGGGCGCTCGACCACTGCCCAGCGGACGCTTACCCCGGAGGGTGTAACCGAGTTCCTGTACGGCCTGACGGACGCGATTGGCATTGCCCGGGCGAACCCCCGCTTCCCCCCGCAACACGCGACTGACGGTCCCGGTTGAAACACCGGCACGACTGGCCACATCCTTGATATTCACGTCGGTCTTGATCATAGCTTTTACATGTTCAAATTGAACATTCAAATTATTGACGTCAAAATGAACAAGTCAAGCCAGATCCCCCAAAATACCGCGACTAAACGTAATAAAATCAACACATTACAGTGAACGCGCATTCAAAACCAATGATGTTCAGATCACCAGCCACAATGCGATATGGGGATATCTCATTCAGAGATCAAGGCTTGGCGAGTGGCTGACCGTTGCTGTTGAAAGTCTGCTTGCCAAGGGTCGCAGCGACTTGATCGGTCTGATCGATCCTGGTGGGATCAAGGCTGATCTGGACCTGTTGCTCGCCAAGCTGAATCTGGAATGCCAGCTTCTGATCGGTCTGGGTCAACCGTGTGACATTGACGGTTTGAACGTTGTCATTCACTTGCGGGATAAACAGACTCACAGCTGAGAACTGCCTGACCGGCTGCTGACTTGTCATCTGGACTTCAAATGCATTGCCCCACTCTCCCTCGTTTTTGTCACCGGGATAGTAGGAATAGTTCAGATGCATAATGCCCTCACGCTGCTTGGTGGTCACCGGGACATCAGCATGCAGATAGCCATCCAGGCGGGTTCGGGGCTTAGTCAATTGCCAGTGATCAGCAGAGTTGCTTAACGTCGACTGCCTATCGTCATTGCCAAAATGCCAATTCACACTCACCTGCTGAGGTTCATCGAGCACGACGATATCCCAGACGACCAGGACATCCATCGGGCGCAGATAGTACACACTCCGGCGAGCATGTTTGGGATTCGCGCGATAACTTTGAGCGGCTTCGGAGACCAGCACATCAACGTTCCCGAAATTGGCAGCCGTCAAGAGTTCGGCCTTACGATCACGCGGTTGAATGTTCCCGCCGATACTGACAGTGTTGTGATGTTCGGTCACCAGGTCATAACTCTTGCGCATCGGTGAGCGATAACTGGCGCGACCCGGTTCGACGAGTTGATATTCACCATGAAACATCATGGCAAGACTGTTGCGGTTGGGCATGTCATGACTGTAACGCGTCCGACTACCCGCTCCGCTGCGCAAGGCGATGAGCGTGTCCGCATCAAGTGTCCAACCACTTCGGATGATGCCGATGCCGGTGTCGTAACCCATCACCGTTGGCAGATTGTCCGGCGCAACGGCTTTGGGCATGGGCGCGCCATTGAGTGTGATCTTGGCGATCATCGCATAGGCATCGTCTGTCGGAACATCACCATGCATGCGATCGAGCATCCATGTGCCCAACCCGTTGCCGGTCATCAGGGCAAGCAGTTGCGTGGTCAGGCGACTGGGTGCCCCGCCATGAAAATCATCATCACCAAAATTCACGCGGACGGCATAGCCCCTGTGATTCAAGGCATAATGCGCCAGTTGCCATTGGAGTGTACCTCCCAATTGCGGCAGTTGTTGGCCGAGTTCTAACACGTGATTCTGACCCAACGCCAACTGCCCCTTGGCAAAGTTCACAAAGGCATAGTTAAAGTAATCAATCTGTTCACCGTAACTGCCATCGTCTTCAAGCAATGCCCCCCAGTCATTGAGTAATGCCAACGCGTGTTGCTTGGCAACCGGATCATCCAACGCAATGGCAGCACACATGGCACCGGAAGCAATGGCGGGCAAAAAATTATTGTGTCGCTTGTGCGTCTGCAAGTAACGCAACATGGGGTAAAGTCCCTTGTGGCGCAGACTCTGACTGATGCGTTGGTACTCACTGTCGGTAAACAGGTCTCGCCCCCAGATCATCGCAGGTGCCAACCCACGCGCGAGGATCGCGGTCTCCAATTGACCATAAGGATAGTCCGCGGGATACCGACGAAGCGCCTTGTGCATCCAGAAGTCCGGCGAGCGTTTGGCGGTATCCAACGCAATGGCTTTGAGAAATGCCCCTGCCTGTTTGTCGCCGGTGAGCCGATAGTACAGCGCCAGATTCAGCAGTCGACCGCCGAGTTTATAGACGTAGGTTTCAGGCTTGACGTTTTTCAAACCGCCCAGGCCGTCTTCTGCCATCATGGTTTGGGTCAACCTGACCAGTCGCTCCCAACCGGCTTTGAAGGCAGGGTCTGAGTCCATCAACACTTTGGCCCCAGCGAAGTGATGCGCATCAAAATAAAGCGTCACCGGCAACAGATCGCCACGATCCCAGTTGATCTGCGTGCTGATCGTCGATTCATCCAACCCCGTCACACGCGGGAAGTCCGGCAGGTTTTCAACCGAGTCCACCGTCACTGCAGGACGCACCAGCCAGGGCAAAATCGCCGTCTCATCTGCCATCACGGAACCACAAAAAAAACTGCCAATAGCCAGGATCACCGCCACAACTTGAATCATTTTGTCCATCTGCCAACACGCCCTTTCCAGCTTGATGTCAGGGAAGTATAGGCTTGTTAAACCGACTCACCATGTCGCCTAAAGGCAGCATTTGCACAAATCACGCTTCCAAACGGTCCGTCAAAGCGTGTTCTTATGCTAATAGCAGTCATTTTGTCCATGTGTCAGCCCCGATCCGTGTCTATGATTCAATAAGTCACAATCTTTCTTGCTGTCACCCGCACGACTCAAGGACACTCGAATGGTACAACACACCTGTCAGTCAGCAAAACACAATGATCGCTCTTTGGGGTTTACACTCATTGAATTGCTGGTGGTCATTTCGATCATTGCATTGCTGGTCTCAATTCTCCTGCCGGCTTTGGCCAGTGCCCGTAAGAATGCCCAGGCCATTGCATGCCTGAGTAATCAGCGACAGTTGTTTCTGGCGCAGCGTATGTATGCGGACACACACAACGGTTACTTCACTCAGGCCAAGATGACCAGCAGTGGTTACAACGATGATTACTCGCGCCGGAGTATCTGGTCGTTTCTGACCAGTGAGTATATTGATGGCTCGCATCACAGTCTGTATTACGCGGACTTGCCGGAGGTTTACCGTTGCCCGACATGGCCTCGCGCGTGGTATGAGTTGGATCATTCACGTATGGGCATCGGCATGAACGCAACACCCATGCGCCCCGATAACACCGGCAGCATTTTCTCATCGAGTTGGAAAAACGCTGACGGCACGATCAAAGCTTTTCGATTTGATGAGATCGATCGCCAGACTGAAAAAATGATGATCGCTGACAGCAGCACTTACTTCATCATGCCCAAGTACATCTCAGCAAGCGTCTTTGAATGGGAGATCAAAACCCCCACCGCTGCCAGCCCGCACACCTATGTCAGCAGTGGTCCCGAACGTCATCTGGGAACCGCCAACTATGTCATGTTCGACGGACATGGCAAGCGCCTGACTTACGACGAAGCGATCTATGCCATCGTGTTCAAGTGATCCTCACAGCATGAGTCATGCGTTGACTTGTTGTCTGTGAATGAATCGTTTTCAAATGAAGTCTATCACTTTGTGATACAACGTTGCGTCGCAACGCAGCAATTATTCTTCATATTGATTCATCAACTCATTTATAGCGTTTTGCGTCAAGACATACCGCTTTATTCTCACTTCCTCCAAGACACCCGCAGGAATCTGCTGCGCAACTTCCAGCGGCTTGGCAGTGCCAATCAAAGTCGCGGGAAGCCGAAGGATTCCCGCGGGCGCCTTGCTGAGCGGCAGATATTGATGCAAAACGCGCTGCAGCAGCTTTGTCATTGAAACAATGTGTCGAGATGGCTGTATTGTGACGCAATGCTGAAACTGCAAAGCTAGTTTAAAGACACGTCGAACTGTCGCTAGCGCGCTTAGTTGGACTGCAGGCGTTCGACACCTTCAGGCAGATTCATGTACTTGATGACAGCTTCGTAGACTTCATTGCATTTGAAGAAGAGCTTTTTGCCACCGTCCATGGCAGAGGTCATGTAGAGGATGTAGTGACGGCGCCAGTTGGTGCGGTCATTCTCTTCGTTGAACATGGCTGCTTTTTCGCGGATTTCCTTGCTCTTTTTGCGGTAAGCCCAACGTGCATTGGCATAGGCTGCCACGAGGGTATCACTGGTGAGCAGGTCCACACCTGCCGACATCTTGGAGGTGTCATAACGGAAGTCAGAGAAGATGTCGAAGCACATGCGATCCAACTGACCGGGACGTGCATTAAGTACGGGGACAAGCAGTCGCCCAACATCCGGACCGCCGCGCGGGTTAAGCGAGAAGCCCATTTGTCCCAACGCCGGTGTGAGTACGATGTAGGGACAGCTGCGCAGATACACGCGGTTGGCTGGTTTCTTGGCAGGGATGATGATGTCTTTGAAGATCAGCGGATCGAGCATTTCAAGCTCGCCAATCTGGGCATTGACCGTTGCGCGATCGTTGACAGCACCACCGGGTTTGTACTTCTCACGCAACACAAACGGCAGGAAGGGTTCCTTGAGTTTGGCGCAAAGTTTGCATCCCTTGCGAATCCCCTTGGCTTCACGACGGGCAAGAATCTCAGCGGTCATCGGGGGCAGACCACCAATGCGCGACTGTGCTTCGCCGACAGCAGCTTGTTCATCGGGAATGAGCTTGCCATCAATCTGTTCGATACTCTTTTGCAGACGAGCGACAGCGACTTTACAGGATTGAATTTCTTCCTGCATTTCCCGTTTTTTCTGCTTGTAGGTTGACTTTTGTGGATTGAGTTTTTCAACCTTGATTTCCAGGTCCTGCTGTTCGTTGCCGACACGTTCAATCTCTGCCTGGAGTTGTTCAACGGTTTGTTTGTAGGCCGATTCGATGATCTTGCCGTAAACGATACGTCGCCACATCTTGTCGACTTTCCAGTCGTCTGAGCCCTTTTGGTTGAGTTCAAGATCTTCATCCATGGCGGGGGTGATAAAGCCTTGGCCAACCATGTGAATGTACTCGTCGGTGTAGAGTACGTGGGTGGCATCAACGTGATAGTCCCACTGTCTACGGGGATGGGCACATTCTTCGAGCAGGAATTTTGAGACTTCCTCAGAGAGTAGCCACGGCGCTTCACCGATCATGCCGTACCGGAGAAATGCACGGATGTAGGTTTCATCCTCACCCGCAACTTTCTGGTCGGCAACAATGACAGCGGCTTCCGTGTAGACCCGCCAGAACTCTTCAACCATGTCACGGGTGATGTCTTTGATCTCACCGTTGATGGCTGTCTGCAAATCGTAAAGCCGACTCATCTCTTCGCGGATGGCGAGTTCTTCAGGCGACTGCTTCTTTTTGGACTTGGGATTGATGACCGCTTTGAGTTGCTCATCGAGTTGTTCGCTCTTGGCTTTGCAGGCACCTTTGAAGCTATCGAGTGTGCCATGGTATGCGGTCCAGCCGTAGAGTGTTTGCGGCTGGCAATCGTAGTGGTCGAGGATTTTAAACAGGCGTTCGTTTGCCATGCAACGCGTGCCGATGTCCAGCAGGGGTTGGGTCAGCTGATTGCGTTCCAGGAACAGACAGGATTGTTTGATGCCCCATTGGAGGACATCGATCTGCAACTTATCGATGTCAGACAGATCAATGGGCTTGCGCTCGACGGGTTCAGAAGGTGGCGGGGGTGCCTGTCCTTCTTCGTCTTCATCCTCATCCTCGTCTTCTTCCTCATCTTCATCCACGTCATCGAGGAAGTCATCCAATTCGTCATCCTCTTCCTCGGCCTCTGCGGGAGATTCTTCCTGAGGGGGATTGATGACATCCTGGAGTTTCTTATTGAGTTTCTCAAGGGTCTTGGTGGCAATTTCTTCAGAGGGTAGTCGTTTGAGTTCACGACACTGTCGCGCCACTTCGCTGGAGATGGCTGGCGGGACGTCTTCATCACCTGCGTAGGGTTCGCGCAGCTTCTGGAGTTTATCGACGCTCATGAGAATCGACAGGCGTCGATAGGCAATTTCCGTCAACCCCTTGGGCGGATGGAACTCGGCCGTCTCAATGTTCATCTTGATCGGCATCTGGGGTTCTTCATGAACGATCGGCTGGCGCAATCCCTTGGCCGGTTTGTCGGCTTTGGATTGCTCCTGGTCATTCTGAAGATTTGAATTCGTTGCCGTCTGAGTCAACTTATCGGTCCCATTTTCGACCTGTCTGTTGATATCAATACACGTAATAACGCGCGTCCTGTCCAACTTCATCGGCAGAAAACCTTTGCAGGTTAATCCGGGTTGGTGGTATCGTCTTTTTGTACGTGCTGTGATGACGGGCCAAAAGAGGAAAACTGCGGGTCCGAAACCCAGTTATTGTGTACATTGCGACACTTCTGGTGTTTGGGTAGGCCATTTTGGATTCGTGGTGTATATCTAAAATACGACCCGGTTTCTGAATGAATCGGTGCAAACTCAGCCAATTTCACGGCTTTGGAACAGGGCGACCGCCAATCCGAGCATGGCCATGATCATCAAAGCCGAGTAGCTGGTCGCCAGCAAGACATACATGCCAGTGAAATCATGCTCCTGACTGATGGCATCGGCAGGCCAGAGGAACTGGAGGTTGGGGGTGATGCGATAGACGACATCCGCCCACCAATAGTCCTGAGCCCAGGCGCCCAGAATATTCTGACTCATCAAGCCCATGAGGAAGACGCCCAGGCAGATCATCAGTGTCATCAATTGGCCTAACCGCGTCGAAGCGACAATGGCCACCGAGCAGATCACCGCCACCGCCAGGAACACCAACAGCAGACCGATCCAGAGTTGCGGGTTGATATCCTTCATCGGTGACTGGAAATGCCAATCCTTGTCGATGAGCAGCACCAAGGCATAACCAACCGTCAGAAACAGTCCCATCAACCGCGAGAGCGCGGAGGTGAAGACCCAGTTGTAAAAGTAGTTCCCCAGTGTTGCGACGATCAACGCCAATACGCCGAACCCAAAACCGAAAATGATCACCGGCATGTCAAAGCGATCCGATGCCGTTTGCATGACCTGATGGCGGACTGTCAACAGGTACACGATGGTCAGCGTCCAATAAGCCAATGCGATGGCGCCACTGACACCCAGGTATTTCCCGATGATGAACACCGGCCGACTCACCGGTTTGCTGATGACCGTCAAGGCTGTTTTGTTTTCGATTTCAGAACTCACCACGCCGGTTGCGGTAAAGGCTGCCAAAAAGAGTCCGACGATAAACAAGGTGGATAACCCCAGGTCGACCAGCAGTTTGTTGTCATTTTCCAGTGTGTAGGCCGAAAGTTGCGGGTTCAGCAGCATCCCGCCGGTGGCAATGAGCATCAACACCACGAAAATCGGCTGGCGAATACTCTCAATAAACGTGTTGCGGGAAATGGTCCAGATCTGTTGGAACATGTATCACTCTTCCGTATACCGGGCTATAGGCGCAGGACGACTCCCATGATACGCAGGATGTAGATGGTTGGTTCGGACGGCGTGTGAGATTTTATGCAATCAGTATGTGGTTGGTCAGTACCAGCCAATCCAACACAAGCCGCCTGATGAGACCATCGGTCGAATCTGACGAATCCCCCTGAACCTGTCATGCTTGAAATGAAGCGGTACACGTGAGCAAATACAAAAGAAAAAAACTGATCTCAAGGCGAACAAAACACCATTTGACTGCGAACAATTAGCAAGCCACGATTTTCGGTGAGGACCTGTGTGAATTATCAATCACAAGGACCAAACCATCTCAGATCGTGCTTAAGTGAATCTGAACAAGGTGTTATCTCTTGACATCCTTGTGGAAAGACAGCGGAAACAAGACTTTTTGGAGTCCAATAGAGCATGGCACATGACCAACAAACATACCGCCGCGCCACGACAGCAGCGATTGTCGGCCTGGTGGTTCAGGTTGTTCTGAGCATCGCGATTGCCCTGATCGGCCTATGGGCCAAATCACCGGCACTCGAGGCGGCGACCTGGTATTTCGTCGGCGGTATCCCCATCTGGATCGTCCTTTGCCTGCTTTACAATCAGGCTCGCATCGAACGTGTCGAAGCCCTGGAAGCCGAACAGCTCATCCATCAGGATCAACAGGCCGCTGCCATTTTCGAGGAACAGGCCGATGATCTGGACCTGGCACGCCGTCGCCTGCAGAAGCTCCAGACCTGGGGCCTGAACATCGTGAGTCTGCTCGTTGCCATCTACCTTTTGGTTTTGGGCGGATACCTCTTTAATCAGAATAAGTCGATGCTCAGCAGTGCCGCCGATGCCGCGGACGCCGTTGCACCCCTGGGGCCTGAAACCAATGCGACTGTGCTGCTGTTCCTGAGTGTCGGCATCGCGTTCATGGCCTTTGCCGTCGGTCGTTACGTCTCGGGCATGACTTCCGTCAAGGAATGGAAACTGCTTCGAGGCGGTGCCAGCTACTTGATGGGTAACTTCCTGATGGCGGTCCTCACTGTCATCGGAACCATCGTCGTACTCTTCAGCAAGAAGCCCGACTTCATGGGGACATTGGCTGTGGTCTTCCCTGCCATCACGTTTTTGGTCGGTCTGGAATTTCTCGTCACCTTCCTGCTCGGTGCCTACCGTCCCCGCAAGAAGGGTGAGATCGGTCGTCCGGCTTTTGACAGTCGCGTGCTGGGTATGCTCACCGCACCCAAGAGCCTGGGTTCGATCATCAGTGAAACCATCAACTACCAGTTTGGTTTTGAGATCACCAGCAGTTGGTTCTACAAGGACCTGAGCAAGTTGATCTTGCCGCTGCTGCTCTTGGGCGTTGCTGTGGTCTGGCTGAGTACCTGCTTCGTGGTGGTTCAGCCGCATCAACAGGCACTGATCCTGAAAATGGGTCAAATCTCCAAGCAGGTCGGCCCCGGTCCTCACTTCAAGCTCCCCTGGCCGTTTGGGCAGGCTCAGAAGTTTGATGTTGATCGCGTACACGAAACCTTTGTCGGCTCAGTCCGCAACAAGAGTGATGAAGGCATTGCCATCCTCTGGACCAATCAGCATGCCGACGGTGTGGAAGAGTACATGATCACCGCACCGACACCCAGCGCTCAGCTTGAAGACGCTGGCATCACCGACAACTCCACAGGCGTCGGACTGCTTCCCGCTGAAGTCGTCGTGCAGTACTGCATTCTCAGTGAAGAACTCGAAAAATATGCCACCAGTGCAGATGATCCGGCCAAGCTGCTGGAGAATCTGGCTGACCGTCACGTCAATGAGTATTTCTCAACACACGATGTCGACTTCCTTCTGGCTCACGGTCGTGAAAAGGGTGGCATGGAACTGCAGAAATCCATCGCTGCTGATGCACGCGAACTGGGGTTGAAAGTCACCTTTGTCGGCATCACCTCCGTTCATCCGCCGACCAAGAGTGAAGTGGCTGACAAGTTCCACGAAGTGATCAATGCGCTGCAGCAAAAGGAAAGTGCCATTCAGGAAGCCCAGGGCGAAGCCATCCGAATTCTCTCGGAGACCGCCGGTTCCTATGAGCATGGCCAGAAGATCTATGTTGCCATCAAGCAACTGGAAACCGTGCAGCAGGAACGCAGCAACACCAGTGAAACCGACCCGAAAAAACTTGCCCAACTCGACAAGATGCTTGAAGTTTCGCAGCAGCGTGTCGACAAGCTGTTGGCTCAGGCTTCCGGCGAACTGTCCATGATCAATGACGAAGCACAGGCTTACCGTTGGCAGCGTTCGATCTCCGAACTGGCTCGCGCCAGCCGCATTGGTGCTGAGTTTGAAGCCTACAAGCTGGCTCCCCGCTACTACCGTGCCCGCCAGTCTCTGGACACCCTTGTCGAGGGCATCAAAGACCGACGCAAGATCATCGTCAGTCAGGATCAGGAAACAGGCAATCGCCCGGTCTTCCGGTTCGACTTTAAAGATCCTGAATCGGCGTTGGACAACATCATCAACCCCAGCAATTAATCATCCGGTCAACACCATTGAAATGACTTGACTCGCTCCTTTGGACACGAGAATTCAATTATGAAAAACAAAACCAGTTTCATCATCGCCTTGATCGTCGTTGTCATGCTCGGCACCTATGCCGTCTGTTTTCAGGTTCGCTATGACGAAGTCGCAGTCAAAACCACTTTCGACAATGCCGATGAAAACAGCATCATCAAGGAACCGGGCCTGCACTTCAAAGCCCCTTGGCCGTTCCAGAAAGTCGAAACCTATTCCACGCGTCTGCAGGTGTACGAACCCAAGCTCATTGAGCAGCAGACTGCGGACGAAAAGACCGTTGCCGTCCGTCCCTACGTGACATGGTCCATTGATGATCCGTTGTCATTTTTCAAGCGTGTCCGCACTGTGGAAGATGCCAATGAACGCATTAACTCACTGCTGAGCACATCGCGTGGTGTGATCTCCAAATTCACTTTCAGCCAGTTGGTCAACACCGACCCGTCACAGCTTAAGCTCACGGAAATCGAAAAGATGGCCACCGACCAGCTTCAGAAGCTCGTTGACGATTCAGGTTACGGCATCACCATCAAGCAGGTGGGTATCCGTCGAATCAAGCTTCCTGAAAAGACCACCGAGAGTGTGTTTGAAACGATGAAGAAGACCCGCGAACGCATGGCTGCCAACGCCCGTCAAGAAGGTAAAGCCAAGGCCGCTGCCATCAAGTCAGACGCCGAAACCGCCGCCAAGCGCATGAAGGCCATCGCCGAACGTCGCGCTCAGGAAATTCGTGCCAAGGGCGACCGTGAAGCCGCCAAGTATTACGCCTCTTTTGCAAACGACAAGGAAGACTTCGCCATCTTCCTGTTCAAGAACGAAGCCCTCAAGGAAATGCTTAAGAACAACTCCACCTTCGTGCTCCCTGCCGAAGACTTGGGTTTGTTTGAGTCCGTCGGCGAAGTGAATCTGCCTGCAGGACAGTAAGTTTGATTTGAATAATTGAGGTTCGATTTAACAGGATCGTTAAACCAGCAAGGTTATACAACATGGCTCACAAGCATCATCACGATCATGACCACGAACACACCGCCCAGCCACGCGGTGCGCAGGACCCGGGCTTTGATCCGGCTGCACAATCACTGGCTGACGCGCTGCAGTTCTGCTTCACCGCATTGAAGGTCATCATGGTCGTTCTCGTTGTGGTTTACTTCGGTAGTGGTTTTTTCAATGTCGAATCCAACAAGACCGCGGTTCAACTTCGTTTCGGGAAAATCATCAGGGCCGATCTGTCCAGTGGTGGACCTTATTTTTCACTGCCTTATCCGATCGATGAAGTCATTCATGTTGATCTGAAAGAACGTGTTCTGGATGTCAAAAAAGCCTTCTGGTTTGAGTATGACGAAAAGCGAGATGCAGGCAAAACCATTGACGAAATGGCGGAGTCCCGCATGGGACCGCTCAACCCTGTCAAAGATGGTTCTCTGATCACCGGCGATGCCAACATTGTCCACACCCAATGGTCGCTGACTTATCTGGTCTATGATCCAAAGTCGTACGTGGAAAATGTCGGCGATGATAAGGCTTTGGCACATAAACTCGTGGAGTTGGCTGCCGAACAGGCTGTTGTCAAAAACGTGGCCCAGCTCACCGCAGATGATCTTCTCAAGGGTGTGACCAACGCCGAATCCATCAAGACGCACATGCAGGGAACCCTTGATGGCATGAAGACCGGCCTTGAAGTCAAGACCGTCTCCATCACACAGATGACCGTCCCCCTGTCCACACGTCCGGCATTCCAGGCTGTACTCAACGCTGAAAACGAAAAAGCACGCGAGATCGAATCCGCCCAGGAACAGCGTGTGAACATTCTCTCAACCGCTGCAGGTGAAGCACACGATCAACTGCTTGGTTTGGTTGAGAAGTATGAGTTCGCAGTCGACAATCACACCGAAGGTGCCGAGCTTGATGCGATCAATAACGAACTGGACACCGTGCTCAACGCACTGATCATCGACAACACACCCATCAGCGGTGAAGTTGCTGGCATCATCAACGAAGCACAGGTCTACCGCACCAGCATCGTTGAGAAAGTCCAATCCGAAGCTCAAAAGCTCGAACAGCTTTACGATCAGTATCAACAGAGCCCACGCATCATTCAGCAGCGTTTGATTCAGGACGCTCGTCGTGAGATCCTTTCCAGTGACATGAATGAAACGTTCTACGTCACTCAGGACGGGCAGCAGTATCTTGAACTCAACCGCGACCCCAGCGTCAAGCGTGAACGTGAACGTAAACGTCTGCAGTTGGAACAGGAATCGCGTCAGAACAACCGATGATTTTGGTGATGAAATAGAGTTTGCCTATGACTTCCGCAATGACCAGTCAAAACCAGGCCCAGGCCGTCGAGAACTCACATGATGTGATCCGCTGTATCGGTCTGACCAAAATTTTCAAAGATTTCTGGATGCGCAACCGCGTCCGCGCGGTGGATAGCATCTCCATCAATGTTCAGCGCGGCGAACTCTTTGGCCTGCTGGGTCCCAACGGTTCGGGTAAGAGTACCACAATCAAGATGATCCTCGGCCTGCTGCATCCGACATCGGGTCGCATCTCGGTGTTGGGAAAACGCCCTGAAGACGTGGCCATCAAAAAGATGATCGGCTATCTCCCCGAAGAGTCCTATCTCTATCGGTTCCTCAATGCCCGTGAAACACTGGACTATTACGCACGACTGTTTTTCCAGAACCGTTTGCAGCGTAAGCGACGTGTGGACATGCTTCTGGAGATGGTCGGACTTGAAGCCGTGCAACGCCGTCCGGTGGGGGAATACTCCAAGGGCATGCAGCGTCGTATCGGTTTGGCCCAGGCGTTGATCAATGACCCGCATCTGCTGATTCTCGACGAACCGACCACCGGTCTGGACCCCATCGGCACGCGTCAGATCAAGGACCTGCTGCTGGAACTCAAATCCCGTGGCAAGACCATCCTGCTTTGCTCACATCTGCTCTCGGATGTCGAAGATGTCTGCGATCGTGTTTCCATCATGTACGGCGGGAAAGTCCGTCAGGAAGGTACGGTCGATGAACTGCTCACCAAGCAGGAAGCGACAACACTGGAAGTCCCCGGTTTGGATGATCAGACGATTGAGGAAATCCGACAGGTGCTTGCCGCCAAGGGGTATGACATCTCGCGTGTCGATCATCCACGTCAGAAACTCGAATCCCTGTTCCTGGACATTGTGCATCAGGCACAGGTCGAAGGCATTGAAACCTCCGGCGCTCGTGCTGGTGGTCGCATCGCCGAGTTTCTTTCCAGTGAACTGCCTACCGCATCAAGTGAGTCGGAAGTTTCACGCGAACAGGTACTCGATGACCTGGTCAAGTCCAAGCCGGTCGAAAAAGTCCAAGTGCAACCCGATCAACCCCAGGCTGCATCTGTGGACAAAGCCAAGGCTGATGATGACGTGCTTGCCTCACTGACACAGACCAAGCCGACATCGCCCCCGCAGCCCAAACCGCAGGCAGAACCAGAAGCTCAATCCCCTGTCGAACCTGATCAACCGTCTTCAGAGCAGGTCGATACGCCCGTACCGACGCAACCCAAGAAGCCTGTTGCCGGTGATCAGAGCGTGTTGGATGATCTGCTTGGTGGCAAGAAGGATTAAACCAATCGGATCAACGTTGCATGTTGATTTTCATGCTTAAAGAGATCAAATGAACAAACCCTGGGTCAAATGGTTGATGGTGTTGATTGGCGGACTACTGCTAGGCGGTGGTGCGTCATTTTTGCTGGCTAAACAGGGATCGCCCAACGGCTCGAACATTCTCATGTGGATCACACAGGCCTTTGCCGTGCTGTGGTTGCTCTGGGGGTTCTGGATCGGCCGTAACGTCCCAGGTATGAAGACCGTCGGCGCGATGGTCATTGCGACCCTCTGCACGGCGGCCATCACCATCCCCATGTTGAGTTCGCGCAGCTACAGCGGTTACGCCATTGTGATGATCGGCATCTGGGCCATGGCCGAATTGTTCGTCATCGGCCTGTGGTTGATTCGCCTGTTACTCAGTGGTGGTCATCCGGTTTTCGGCGTCGCGCGCACGCTCGTCGACGAAGCCATTCGCATGAAGATCGCCTTGATTTTCATTATCGGTGTGGTCTTGCTCATCCCGGTTTTACCGATTCTCATTGATGCCCAGGAACGCCTGGACTATCGCGTCAAGTTTTTCCTGAACTGGTCGATGGGTGGTATGAGTGTGCTGCTGAGCCTGATGACGGTGTTCCTGGTTTGCGGGAGCATCTGTGGTGAGATCACCCGCAAGAACATTTTCATGACCATGGTCAAACCGGTCAGCCGTATCCAGTATCTGATGGGTAAATGGTTGGGTGTGGCGTTGTTGAACATGCTGCTGCTGGCGGTGTCGGGCGTGGGGATTTACACGTTGACACAGATTCTGGCCCGTCAGCCGGTGAGTAATCCCACCACGCCGCAGATTGAGCTGGGTGCAGTGCGTTATGAGGTTCTCACCGCACGACAGTCCGCCAAGGCCGTGCCACCGGATGGGATGGATTTTGCAGGTGAGTTACAAAGCCGCCATGAACGGTTGCGTCGTGAGAATCCCGATGAGTATGGTGAACGCCTGACCGCTCAACAGCGAAAAGCGATTCAAAACCGCATCATTGCCCAGTGGTATGCCATCGGCCCGAATGAGTCTCAGACGTATGTGTTTGAGAATCTGCAACCGGCTGTTGAACGCAATCTGCCGATCCAATTGCGATTCAAACCCAAGATGTCCAAGGCACCGGATGATGAAATGGTGCGTATGGGACTTTGGATCAATGACCGCCCCTACCCGATCTATCAGGGACAGCATATTCCCACGGAAGTGGCCAATGATAATTTCCATGTCATGAGCATTGATCCGGCCTACGTGGATGATCAAGGCAAAATCAAACTGCGCATCCAGAATGTGAACCTGATGGCCCCCGAAGCCACGTTCCCGGCGACGATCAGCTTCAGTCCCGGCAGTGGTCTTGAAATGCTCTACAACATCGGCAGCTTCGGCCCCAACCTTGCTCGTTCGCTGGCGATGATCTGGGTGCGACTTGGTTTCCTTGCCATGCTTGGCGTGATGGCCGGGACGTTCCTGGGTTTCCCGGTGGCCTGCCTGCTGAGTTTCATGATTTACTTTGCCGCCATCGCCAGTAACTACCTCAAGGAGTCACTGCGTTTCTATGCCGGTTACAGTGACATGAATGTGAACCTTTGGGAGAAACTGGTGCTCATTTGGGGTGCGTTTATCGGCAGCATCGGGGATGGTAAATATTGGGACGCATTTAAAATCGTCATCCGCCTGGTCGGTGAAATGTTCATTGCGATCGTCCCGGAATTCAGCACCTACAATCCCACGCCACTGGTCTCCGACGGACGCGTGGTGTCGATGGGCATGCTCGGTTCGTCTGCGATCTGGGTGGGACTGGTTTCCTCGGGATTCTGCCTGTTGATGGCATGGATTATTTTCCGTCGCCGTGAATTGGCGAAGGTGACAGTGTAAGCTTGGAACGACAACGATTGCTACGGTGCAAGACGCATCGCTGATGACTTGGATACGCGTATGACACGTACACGATTGACACAACTCCTGGCAGTGCTTTTCAGCGTCGTCTGCATGGTCGGTGCCGGAGTTCTTGTGCCCATGATCAATAACCAGCGCGCCGACCTGCAGGTCGAAACCGGCCTGGAACTTGGCGAAGGACTCCCGCCACAGATTGTGCTGGCAACCACCGCTCTGGGGACGTTCCGCGGTCTGTTTGTCGATATCCTCTGGCATCGCGCCAACAAGCTCAAGGAAGAAGGCAAGTTTCAGGAAGCTTCCACCCTCAGCCAATGGATCACCACGCTTCAGCCGCGTTTCCCACAAGTCTGGGCATTCCACGCATGGAACATGGCCTACAACATCTCCGTGGCAACGCATACCTCTGAAGAACGTTGGGATTGGGTCAACAAAGGCATTCGACTGCTGCGTGAACAAGGCATTCCCTACAACCCGCGAGCAGTGCGCCTGTACCGTGAATTAAGCTGGATCTTCTTCCACAAGATCGGTCAGTACTCCGACGATGCACACTGGTTCTACAAGCGCGAACTCGCTTATGAGATGCAACAGGTCCTGGGTGATCTGGATCGCGGGGGCACGACCGAACAGGTCATCGGTCGCTTCAGAAGCATCGCTGAGGCATCTGATACGGTCAAGGAACTGGTTGAGAAGTATCCCAATGTCCAGCCGGTCCTCGATACCATCAGTGAACTTGGCTATGAACCCAACGAACGGCTGTTGCGCCAATTGGGTACATACATCATGTACTTCAACTCGTTTGATTCAATCATCATTCAAGGTGAAGACCAGGCACGCCAGGTTCCCACCGGCGTGGACCCGCGCTTGGTCAATGCGATTTTCTATAACAAGGATCCGAAATGGAATCAGGCGCTGCCGCATCTGTTTAATTACCTGCGCAAGCATGTCATCGTCCAACGCTATCACATGCAGCCTCAGAAGATGCTGGAGATGATGGAAGCGTTCGGCCCGATCGATTGGCGTCATCCTGCTGCCCATGGCATGTATTGGGCCAAGCTCGGTACCGAGCAGGCCGCGCTGCTGCGTCACAACGATGATGTGGACATCGTCAACACCTACCGCCAGAACGTGCACTCCATGCAGTTACTCACACGGTCAGGTCGTTTGTCGTTTGATCCGTTTACCCGTCGCCTGCAGATGCTACCGGACGTGCGGTTTATCCCTGCCTATGAAAAAGCCGTCGAAGAAGCGGACGAAGCTTACTTCGAAAAATATGGCAAGCATTCGGACAGCTACAAGGCCGGTCATGAAAACTTCCTGCTGGCTGCCATTGTCTACAATTATCTCTACGGAGACATTGACCAGGCACGCGAAAACTTCAAAAAGGTTCGCGAACTTTATGGCAATGAACCGCATAACCAGCGAAATCAACGCTATACCAGCACGATGCAGGACCTGGTGATTTTTGAACTCCAGGGCAATGCCACCATGATGGATCGCTCCACACAGTTCATCGATGCCATGATCCGTCAGGGATTGGAACAAGGTTTGGCTCATGGACGCATGGACACCTTCAACCGCTGCCTGGCATTGGCTCAACAGATGCACACGAAATTCAACAGCCGGGGCATCACCACCACCATCTCCCCGCAGGACCGTATGAAAATTCTGGATTGGCCCCAGACGCTTTTCAATTCCTACATCTCATACATGAAGCAGGAGTCGGTGGACCCGTTGATCCGCGCACGTATCTGGATGAACACCCCCCTGCCGCTCAAGCAACAGACTTATGACAAGCTGCTGCCGGTGATGACCGAGCAATTAAAACGCTATGGTCTGGATGTGGCACGTGCCTTCCCCGAACCCGATGGCATGCAAAGCATTCGCGCCAGAGATGCCAAACAGGAGCAAGAGAAGAAAACGGATACCAAGGTTCAGATGAAGTAACGCATGGACGGCAGCAAGTAACGCTTATGCAATGCATCACACTCAACGATGCAGTCATCCAATAAATGAACCTATTGGGGATATCAAACGGTTACAGACAAATTGAACTGGCTACCCCAAACCACGCTATTGTTCTGATTAGAGCCGGTCGCATCATTCATCACCAAATAGAGATTCGATTCGTCATTCCCGCGCAGGCGGGAATTGAGTGGCATGCAGTTGACGCTTGCGAATTTCACTGGACTCCCGCCTGCGCGAAAGTGACGGACGTAGGCGATTGTTTATACGAGTTGCTACAATTGACAAACTAATAATCATGAAAAGACACATCACTTTTCATCGGGGGGCATCATGCGCTTTCTTGCATTTTTTGCACTGATCATCAGTATCATTTCAATCATTGGTTTTGGTAAAAAACTATTTTCTACAAAGCGTGATCTAACAACGAACGCTTCAGAACCAACTCAGAATCCTGACCATCTGCCCGATTCCAATGATGATCTGCAACTCAATCCGCCTACAGCAGAGCAAACTGCACAACGTGTTCTGGCAATCCTGGCGATTTTCGACAAAGCTCATCAGGATGACCAGATCGATCAATGGGTCGCTTCAAATCATATCGATCAATACTTTTCCAATGAGGAAAGAATCTTTTTCAATACGTCTTCTCCCGATGAAAAAATACGCATCAGATTCAGTTGGCGTGCTGAAGGGTTGGTTCCGCTCTTGTGGGCTTTAGGCATCATCGATGAGATGCCAACATTGAATCAGATGGTTGAACTTGGCCAATACGAACAAGCATTGAAATCGATCTACAACTCTCCTCAATCCTTTATCAAATCTGCATCGTTACGCAGTCATCAAGAAATCGAAAAACTTGAAGAACACCTTTATCATCAACATTGGCGAACCCGCGATGCGTATCTGTTCAAGAAACCCATGCCCAGAGAACTGGATCCATGGATCGTTTACGAGCGACGCTACGCAGCGAGTTGGCTTGTCGGCTGGTCAGAAGATTGGGATGAAGTGCCCACGGATACATAAGCACTTTTGGCCAATCTGATTCCAGGTCATTTAGAACAATTTGCATCATTACTGCCTATTCTGTTAATAGCTGCGACGTTGGTTTTCTGCGTGTATCAAGCGTTTTGCCAGCGTTGCGTAACAACGCGACGATTGGAACAAGCGACAATCAATCACGCAAAACACGCTAACCAAGTAAAAACAGCATGCCACGTGATGTGACATGCTGTTCCACTTCGTCAGGAATCAACCCCTGACTGCCGCAAGGCCTATTGGCCTCTCGGACCCCTGTTTGTTAGAGCGAAACTTTAGATGGCTTCGCCGCCGCGTTCGCCGGTGCGGATACGGATGCATTGTTCCAGTGGGACGACGAAGATTTTGCCGTCACCGATTTTGCCGCTGTCACTATCGCGTGCCGCCTGGATGATTGCATCGATGGCCGGTTCGACGAATGCGTCGTTGACCGCCACTTCGATACGGGTCTTGGGCAGCAGGTCCGGTGTGATTTCCTGGCCGCGGTAGAGGTCGATGTCCTGTTGCTGACCGTGGCCGGTGACACGGGAAACGGTCACGCGACTGATGTCACGGTCGACCAATGCCTGGCGGACTTCGTCGAGCTTTTCAGGTTGAATAATGGCGATGATCAGTTTCATGGTTATCAAATCCTTTGCAGGTGGATTGTTTGGTTATCCGTCATTTTGCGGGATGAAAAAACGTAGGCTCGTGCTCTGAAACTCCCGGTATTTCCAGGGGAAACTTCCGGGGGGGATCAGTTGAGGTTGAGCAGGCCGTAGCCATGTTCACCGTGCTGGTCGTGATCCATACCAGCCATTTCGCCCTGATCGCTGAGTTTGAGGCCAACGGTCTTCTCGACGATGACCAGCAGGATCAAGGTGACAACAGCCGAATACACCGCCGAGACGACAACGCCTTCGAGCTGATACCAGAACTGTGTACCAATGCCGTGTTCGGGCACATCACGCAGGAAGAAGGTCAACGCCAATGCGCCGACGATACCAGCAACGCCGTGGATGCCAAAGACGTCGAGCGTGTCGTCGTAACCGATCTTGGTTTTGAGAATGACTGCCAGGTAGCAGATGATCGCACCAAGCGTCCCCAATGCCACGGCACCAGCAGGATGCACATCACCGGCAGCGGGTGTGATGGCAACCAGACCCGCCAGCATACCGGAGACAAAACCAAGGCTGGTGCCCTTCTTGAGATGGAAACCTTCAATGATCATCCAGACCAACGCGCCGGTGGCAGCGGAGATCTGCGTCACCGTCAAAGCCTGAGCCGTCTGCAAACCCGAGGAGACGGAGGAACCGGCGTTAAAGCCGAACCAGCCGACCCACAGCAGACCGGCGCCCATGAGCGTCATCACCAGGTTGTTCGGATGCATCGCTGACTTGGGATAACCACGTCGCGGGCCAAGGTAGATGGCAGCGACCAGCCCCGCCACACCTGCGGAGATGTGAATGACGGTGCCGCCTGCAAAGTCGATGGCTTTACCGGTAAGGAAACCGCCGCCCCAAATCCAGTGAGCCAACGGGTTGTAGATCAGCAGGCTCCAGAGTGCGATGAACACGCAGTAACCGCGGAAGCGAACACGTTCAGCAAACGCGCCGGCAATCAGCGCGGGTGTGATGATGGCAAACTTGCCCTGGAACATCGCAAAGACCAACTCAGGGATGTTGGTATCAGGCATGATCGCTTTGTCCACGCCCATGAGCATGAACATCCTGCTGTCCCAACCGATCAGGCCACCGATGTCATTGACGACGAACTGGGTGCTACCGAAGGTCATGGCATAGCCACAGACCGCCCAGATCACGCCGATGACCGCCATGGCAGCAAAGCTGTGCATCATGGTGCCCAGGACGTTTTTGGTTCGCACCAGACCGCCATAAAACATGGCCAAGCCCGGGATCATCAACAACACCAAGCCGGTGGAGATGAGCATCCAGACCGTGGTGGCATGGTCGATGGGATCGGGCGCGACTTCCGCGACCGTCCCGACCAATTCACCGGTGTCCTGTGCATACAAATTTGTTGCCAACAGGCCCAGCAAAGCCAGACCTGACATCCGACTGACGATACGACGCCAGTCTTTGCCAAGAGAGTTAGGTTGTAAAGACAAGTTCGTGCTCCTCGTGCCAAGAGTGTCTTCTGAGATGTGCCTAATATGCCTACATTTTTGAGACTGTCAAGTCTGAACACTAGCATACAGGCAAAACTCTGCTTAATTTGAAGACAATTTTGTCGCCAGCACGTCAAAAACAAGGCAAAGTGACAGAAATGAACGTTTTTCAGCGAGCACGGTCTTTTGTTTGCGTGACAGGGATAAGCAGATGAGATGGACAGACCAAGAGCCGTGCACGCAGTAAGCGGATGTGGGCGTTACATGTATTTCCAGACGACTCGGCAAGCCCACACATTGCCCGGTCATCTTGACCGGGATGTAGACGCGAGACACCAATGGCAATTAATCGGTGAGTTCCGAAGTAGCTCGTTCAATCCCGCTTACTTCGCGCGCGGCTCCTGCTGATCCATTACGGCTTGAACACCAACTGCCCAAACGCTGCAGCATTACGCGCATTGGTCGCATCACCAAACAGAATCATCTGTGTCTTACGACCGGCCTTGCCCTCCGGCGCCGCATTGATCGCAACATCAAAGCCAATCACTTCCGGCACACGCCCTGCCCATGGCATGCGATAGACTAACCAGTACCGATCGGCCTTGGCGTCATACTGACTGAAACACGTCACGTTGAGTCGATCCCGCTGCGGACTCCAGACGGCAGCATCACTCACCGCTGCGGTCAACTCTGGCTTGATGAGGACCTGGAACGTCTGATTGCCATACACCGGATCGCCTAACCCATCACCGGGCTTGCGGAAGTCAAAGAACAACTCCACGACACTCCCCTTAACGCTGGGCCAAGTGCGTGGGAGACGTGCTGCCACATCCTTCACATCCATGTATAACACGATACCCTCGCTGTCGGCTGCCAAGTGAATGTCCGCTGAGAGTTCATCTGCACCACCCCACCATGCCGGATCATGCAGCGATGCCAACGCCGGCGGGCGCCCGAGTTTGACCTGTTCGAGTCGATTGAGTTGAAGCAGCTTGGCGTCGGCAGACTTCATTGCAGTGAGCATGGCATCCTGAGATTGATGCAAACGTACCGGGCTCGTTGCCAGCTTCACCGTTGCTACCGGCCGCGTGGGGATTGCAACCATCGAGTGAAACACCAACGGCACATCACCCTTGCCCAACTGACTTTCAACCGTCAAAGCAAGCAGCGGTTTATCGACAGCCTTACCTTCATCCGTCTCCAACACATAAGCGAAACGCACCGTGCGACTCTCACCGGGTTTAAGCGACAGCTTCTGCATTGCTGGTGTGACACTGCCCTGACCCACTTGCCAGCCAACGGAAAACGTGCCGGTGAGTGTCTGCTTCAACGGATTGGACAACGTGATTTCACATTCGCCACTTGCAGGTCCCTTGGCTTTGACAATCACGTTTTCAACGGGACCAGCCTGAATCTCAAGCTGCTGACTTTTCACATGCACATACATCGGCAGATCAGTGACATCGCAAACTGCAATACCTTGCGAGACGTTGAGCAGGCGCGATTGGCCGAGCATGTCGACAATTTCAAGTTGCGATGCATCGGTCTTGAAAAGCACCGACTCCTTGCCGGAGGGTGCCCAGATGATGGCCAGTTTCCCGCCATTGGTTTTATCAAACAGTCCGCCACGAACGCCGGGAAGTTTCACGTGTTGAGAATTTTCAAGTAGCGCACTTTGCATCTGCGTGGTGAGTGTCGCAACGCTGAGTGTCATCAGACTTGGTGTGCGAGTGCCATCGGATGCAGCAGAGAACAACGAGAAAAACGGTGGGTGTGATTCCCATTTGGGTTTGGTTGGCCACTGCGGATTCCAGCCGAAAAACACGTACTTTTCGACACCGCCCAGAAAGTTGTACACCGCGTTGGTGACCATTGACGCACCACCATGCCACTCATCAAACGTCGCGCCCATCCAACTGTTTGCTACGAACGCCTTGTCATTCTCACGGACTTTCTTTGCAACGACTTGAGGTGCAATGGCCTCGTCCACGTCATAACGCATCACCGTCACGACACCAGTTTCGGAGTTAAAAATCGGCGCGTTGGGCATGTGCTTTTTCACAATGTTCACCGACTCTTTGATGATCTTGGGAAAGCCGATTTCATCTGGCGTACTCGGTGATGTGTAGGTATGCCAACTCACACCGTCGAGGTATTGGCTGCCACCATGTCCGAGGACTTTATCCATCCAGGGTTGGAATTTACTCGTGCCTGAGATGCCAAAGATTTGGGTCTTGGGGTCAGCAGCTTTGAGTTCTTCATAGACAGCTTTACAGATCTCAACGTAATCGTCATAGCGTTCAAAGGGAATGTGTGTTGAAGCATTGGGTTCGTTTTCGACTTCCCAATACTCGACCTTGCCGGTGTAGCGTTTGGCGACTTCTTTGAGGAAGTTGCGATAGAGGTCCATCTTCGCATGTCCGCCGACCTGGCCCCACGGATACTTGCGCATGTGTTTGTAGGGATGCGCGCGTGCCCAGTCGGAGAAGGGTGTGGACTGCACGCAGACGAACATCTCGCGTCCCTGGTCAATGGACCAGTCAATGCGGTCATTCCAAAACCACTGCTCTGCAGGCACTTTCGGATCAAGACCATATTGACCGTCCCAATCCTTAACCCAACCCGGCCCCTGGACATAGCCCCAACGCAGGTAATGATGCGCCATGTCAATCGGCAAAGCCTCAGGCCAGAAACCAAAGACGCTAACGTTACAGTCATGCAGTCCAAACTTGTTGGGACCGGCTTTCTCATCACGACGCGGGGCGTGCATAAAATGACGGGTGTCGGTTGCCAACACGTGATCGCCGTTTTTCACCTTCATTTGCAGGTGATAAACGTCACTGGCCAACGCTTCAGGAAACGCAAGAGCAACGAGCTTGCTTTGACCTGCGGGAATGGTAACGGACTGTTGCCACTGCCATGGGGCACCGGTGAGTTCACGTTTGACAGTAAACGATGCGGTCAAGGTCTGCGATTGGTCAGTCGGGTTATTAACCTGGATCATCGGGAAATCACGTGCATCCGAATCGCTATTGACCACGAAATTATCAAAGCCAAGGAGCGTCGCCTGCATCTGCTTTGGACGCATCGGCACGTTGATATCCACACGCGCTGCATAGTCGGATTCCCAATCCAGACGCAACGTGTTTTGCCCAACAAGTTGAAGCTGATCAATCGTCCAACCATCGACATACAACTCGGTGAATTGAACCCCATCCAGCATCGGCAAAGTTGCCACGGTCTTGCCCGCATATTGCAATGTCACAGTGTTGGCATCCCATTGCAACTGCAGACGCTGCCAATCGAGTGTCGGTGCGGTGGTTGAGACGGTTTTTTGTCGTTTTGTACCTGAAATGTACCTTAAATCACCATATTTGTACTCGGTTTGCGCAAGGACGAAAAAACGCCTTTCCGACACAGGTAAAAGCGAGACGGCAATGCCCTTTTCGCCATCACCAATGATGATGGATGTCGTTTCACGACGACCAGGGTCCGCACGGTAATCCAGTTGCAACTTGCCTTGTGTCAGTTGACCGAGTTGACCAGCAAAGTCATATCGTAGTCGGACACTTTGAGCGGGGAAGGCTTTGCCTTGACTCCCCCCATCGCGCGTCGGGATCACCGGCAAACGTGAATTGATCATCCCCGTCGGATACAGCAGCAACTCTGCTTTTGATGAAGCAACCATCAAGACGGACAAAACAAACACAACCAACCAACGTTGCATAGCGATACTCCCAAGGTCTGCCTGACGACAGACACATTTCATTATTTTCTATTCTTGGTGCGTGAACGTTGTCGTGCTGTTCGTCACTCCCGCACAGGCGGGAGTCCAGTAGGATGTGCAAGCGTCAAGCGGATGCCACTGGATTCCCGCCTGCGCGGGAATGACAAATCAGACTGATAAACTCACGACAACAATTACATTTTCGGTCCAGGCAAAACATTTTGCATTATGTCTTACTGTAGCTTTTATGCCTTTATTTGTAGACTTTCCAGATATCCGTCCAGTATCCGGGTGACAGTTCATAGCCGGGGACCGTTGCTGCATGCCCATCACAAAAGAGCACATTGCCAGCATCGTTGTGACGCAAGGACGGGTGGGCGGTGGACCATGCAGCATTGACCAGACGATAACTATCAGCAGTCGTGCCGCGACTGTCGGTGAGGAACAAGGTGGTCGCCGGCTTGGGGATGTCGTCGAACTTGTCGGGGTGACCGGGATAGCCGGGATACGGATTGTCCGTGTTGAGTTTGACGTAGTTCATGCCATACAGCGTCCAGGCTTTGGTGCCGGTCATGGATTCATATTCTTCATTGGAATATTCACGGATCGGGCAACGTCCGATGCTCTGTTCCTTGACGATCTTGGCGTAGGCATTGTTGTAATTGTCATAGAGATACAAGCCCATGAGTTTGCGCACCCACTGGCCATTGTGACTGATGATGTAGCCGTCATAGTCCTGGGTGTAGATGTAATGGATCTGACCGAGTTGTCGTTCCTGCGAAAGACAAACTGCCGTGCGAGATGCCATGCGCGCCTTGGACAAGGCGGGTAACAGGATTGAAATCAGAATCGAGATGATGGAGATGACCACCAGTAACTCGATGAGTGTGAATCCTGATTGGTTGGCGTGCGATGTCGTGTGTCGGTGATCAGTTGCTTGCATGGTCAACCTCCATGAGGTGCGTGGTGTGGACTGGGGTTATTCGACAAGTCTGCTTCAACTACGTTTGAGTTTGCGTGAAGGTGTTTGGTTTATTCGACTTCAATTTTGAGTTTCAATACTGGCATGTAATTCTTGCCATACTTCTGGGCAAAGGTGGTCCCGCGCCAACGCCAGCAGCCAAGTTCATCGGGGACGGTCTTGGATTGCAGACGCAGGCCCAGCGTGGTTGCTCGGGCATCAAAGGCTTTCTGACAGGCAGCGGTGATGTCAGCCTTGATGCGCGTCCCGGCTTTAACGGGTGTCTGATTTTCAATGAGGTATCCGACCTCTTCACCGACGGGTTTGCCATCGGCATCGAGCACGTCTTCGACGGTGACTTTGCCATCGGCCTGCTTGCCGGTGTAGGCATAGATCAAAGTGTCAGGTGCGATCTGCGGTTTGTCATCGGGATAGGTCCCATTGGAACCGTTGGCTGAAAGCTGCAATTCCGCGGAGATGACTTTGACGGTTTTACCCTGCAAATCCTGGGGGATGGCGATCTCCATCACAGTGACCACCGGGCCGTCAAAGTAGCGACCGACGCGCCACTCCATTGCATTCTTCTCACCGTCTTTAACACTGTCGTACTTGCCATCCTTGTTGGTATCGCTGACCATCCCTGCCGACGCCGAATCGATCGGCAAGGTCAGATTCTTCTGAGCAGCGTTAGCCATGTTCAGACTCAAACAAACCGTCAATATTGCGACAAAGCATTTCATCATCAATTCACTTTCAAAACTTACAGAACTTCAATCTTGCTTAACGGCTGCGGTGCTGGCACGAACCACCAGTTGTGTCGGGACCGTCAGATGCGGCATTGGGACCGGGGCATAGTCGGACTTATCGCCATGCTCCAAGACACCAATGAGTTGTTCACAGGCGACCTGGCCCATGGTGTTGTAAGACTGTTCAATGGAAGTCAACGGCGGGTCTGCCATCTCTGCAACAGTGGTCTCACCAAAGCCGACGACAGACAATTGATCGGGGACTTCGACGCCCATCAGACGTGCCTGACGTAACACGCCCATGGCCATCTTGTCATTGGCGCAGCAAATGGCGGTCGGACGTTCGTGAACCGGGCGATCAAGCATGCAACGCGTGGCCTGCTGGGCTTTATCCAATTCCCAATCACCACGATGAATCAGCGACGGATCAATCGGCAGGTTGCGCTGCTGCATCACCTGGACAAACTCGGAAACCCGTTCGTTGATCGCGGTCTCAAGGCCACCGATCATGGCAATGCGATGATGGCCCTGGGCGGTGAGATGGTCGATGATCTGTTCGTAGCCCTGATGGTTGTCACTGTTAACCGAGAGTAAGCCACCCTTGGTGCCGACACAGCTCAGCGCAACGACGGGGATCGCACCCCCGAGTTCGTGAATCAGTTGGTCCCACTGGGTCTGTTCGAAGTGGAAAAGGATCACGCCATCAACGCGGCGACCAAGCAGGGTGTCAACGATCTGCCGCGGGGTCCAATCGGTATCACAGGACTGCATGACCTTGACCATGTAGCCGGACTTCTCAGCCTGGGTCATCACCCCGCTGAGCGTTTCCATGGCAAAGTCGAACCGCATCACTCCGCCGACAAACGCGACCACGCGCGTCTTGCCGGTGGCAACGGATCGGGCGACATGATTGGGGCGATACCCCATCTCCCGCGCCTTTTCCAGAATCCGTTGACGGGTTTTGTCACTGACGCGAACCGTCCCTTGACGTCGGGTTGAAAACACCGAGGAAACCACCGGCCGCGAAACCCCAAGGGCTTTGGCAATGTCATTCATGGTGGTCATGGGGAAGGTCTCCGGCGATTTGATTACCCGTGTAAAGTTAACGCGGGTAATCATCAAAAGTCAAGCATTGCCAATCAACTATTTTTCGACTGATGCTGTTGACTTAAGCATAAAATTGAGGGAACGCCATCCAGCAAGAATAACCCAAGATGTTTTTAGACAAGCAATTAAAACAGACTGGCAGATACTCAAATACACCGCCCATCAACGCGGTATTTCAATCTGAAATATATGTGAAGACCCAAGGCAACGAAATCATGCTCAAGCCAACACCCACTAGAAACATGCCAACCACGGAGCCAAATCCCATACCAAAACATTGAACTCCCCAAAAAATAAACAGCCCACCCGGTATACACGCGAACATGTGTCCCCATGGTATGGGCTTGGGAACCCGCAGCCGATTACTGCGAACTTCCGAGACAGTAAATAACTCGCCACACTCAGGGCACATGCAACTCGTTGCCCCTTTGAGTTCATATTGACAATGCGGGCAGACACATCCCTCAAGACGCAATGGATCGTCGGGGTTGAACATGACACACTCCTCCAACTTGCAGAATCAATGGTTCTGCAAGTCAGACGGAGTATGTGCAAAAGGATTTCAGAGGCGCTGTTGGTTAATCCTGTTTCTCAAACCAACTCGTCGAACCTTCGGGACGGATGGCGGTGAGTGTGCCGTTGTAGTGACGCAGGTTTTCCGCTTTGTACGGATATTTTTTCATCGCTTCGGGGTGCAGTTCGATGCCAAGTCCGGGCTTGTCGGGGATGGTCATCTCGCCGTTGATCAGTTGCATGTGTTCGGTGCAGATTTCCTTACGCCAGGGAACGTCCGTTGCCATGGTCTCAAGCAGCCAGAAGTTGGGGACGCAGGCAGCAAGCTGCAGGTTGGCAGCGTTGGCAACGGGGCCAATCGGGTTATGCGGGCAGACGGGAATGTTCTTGGTCTCGGCAACAGCGGCGATTTTCTTGATCTCACCAATCCCGCCAAAGTGGCTGGTGTCCGGCTGGAAGACATCGACGCAGCCCATCTCCAAATAAGGCACGGCTTTCCAACGTGAGTACACACGCTCACCAGCGGAGATCGGAATATTCAGTCGGTTACGCAGATCAACCAGACCTTCATCATCTTCGGGTGTCAACGGTTCTTCAAAAAACAAGGGTTCATACGGTTCAAGGGCTTTACCCATGCGAAGTGCAGTCGGACGATCAAAGCGGCCGTGCCCTTCAATGATGATGTCACCTTTACCCTTGATCGCTTCCTTGACAGCAGCAACGCAGGCGATGGCTTTCTCAAACTCAGCAGGTGTCAATGTCAGCCAGGCACTGCCGAACGGGTCCCACTTCAGTGCTTTAAAGCCCATCTCTTCGACAGCAACCTTGGCCTTGGCAGCAAACTCTTCAGGTTCCGTCGCAGGAGCAAACCAACCGTTGGCATAACATGGGATGCGGTCACGCATCTTACCTCCGAGCAATTGATACACGGGGACGCCCAGCGCTTTACCCTTGATATCCCAGAGCGCCATTTCAATGCCTGCTAAAGCGCTACTGAAAATCGGGCCACTGCGGTAGTAGTATCCGCGGTAGGCATCACGCCAGAATAGTTCAATGTCATGCGGGTCACGACCGATGAGCATGCGTTCAAGCTCATGCACCTGGGCCTGGACCGCCAGCTCGGAAAACTCGATTGTGGCTTCACCGATGCCGGTAATGCCTTCATCGGTATGTACGAATACGAACACCCAGTTATTGCGATACGCATAACAGACAACGGTTTGAATTTTGGTGACCTTCATGGTCAACGCTCCTTTGTTTGACACTTATTTCAAGGCTTTTTTGTAAACTTCATTAAACAGAGACTCAACGGTTCAAGACTTTGAACCGCACCTGCCAGTGAACCATCGGGTGTGTCCACCAGGGTGCACCGAGCCTCTGCGACGGATAATTCAAAATTGGCAACCTGCTTGTCAGGATTCATCAACACGACAGCTAAAGAGCCATCAGCGGTCGTGTAAGCACGTGCCTGCACGCTGTCGGACTGCAAGGTAAAACCAATGTCCGACTGATATTTGCCATGGTAAAAGACATCGCGGTGACGCTGGGCAAAGGCCATGAGTTTGGCCATTTCGTTTTTCTCATCCGCCTGAACTGCTTCAAGCAGCATCTGCTTTTTCGGCGGTGAGCCAGCGGCATTTGAATAAGCTTCATCCCAATCCAGCGACTGACCACGCGACAAAGCAACATCATCAAGGTATCGGATTTCAAGTTCCTGACGCAGGCCATGCATCAGCGCGTAATGCGCGACATTACGATCCATTAACGGTTGCGGGATGCGATTGGTAACGACCACTTCCGGGAATGTCAGGCGAAGCAAGTCGGGGAAGAGTTCAGCCCCGGTTGAAAAATGCGTCAGACCATAGCCGTAACCAAAGCCGTGAATCATGTGCAGTTCACGGGCCATCGGTGCGATGAAGGACTCGGTGGCAATGATGAAATCTTCATCAATCGTCTTCATATGTGCAGCAATCTCACGAATCATCTCCACACGGCCGGTCGCATAACCATCCATGGGGTTGGCATGATTGTGCCCGGGGTGATGACATGCATGCTTGCCATACACACCAATCTGATCATAGAGCAGACCGTCGGCACCAAGTTCCTGCGCCTGGACTGCAAGGCTGAGCATCTGCTTTCGCCATGTCGGCGAACTGGGACAGGCAGTGGCAAAGATCACCGGCGTTGCATCGGTGAACTTGTTGATCTGACTGAGATTCACACGACCGTCTGCAATGATGTTGCATGCGTCTTTGCCATGCTCTCGGTAGAACGGTGTTGCCACATCCATGATCACACCATTGGCATAAAGGATCACGCGCAGACCGCGATCTTTTGCACGCTTGATCGCTGCCTTGAGTCCATCACGTCCACCGAGTTTCGGACATGGATCGTAATGCGGATAGAGATGATCATGCCCGCCCACCGTCCAGCCGAAGAGTCCGAGGGTGGTCAGGCCACGCGCGATAGCTATGTCGGCCAGTTCATCAATGCCGGTGATATAGTCGTAATTCACTGACTCGTTTTGTTGTTTGAGAATCGCCAACAACCAGCCGGAGTTCTCGCGCATCCATGCGGGGATGGATGCAACTTGACCAACACTGTCAAACCAGTTGCGATAGAACTGAGCAGCATTGGACCAATGGCCTTCATAGGCTTTGATCACCACGGGGGGCAACGTCACCGTCTTGCCCGGCGCGACAAATGGGAAACGCGTGAGCGAAACACGCAGGTTCTGAGCTTGCTGATCAGCAGCGATCGCTATGTCCATGCACTGATCCTGCGGGTCATGCACGCCCACATAAACACCGCCCTGATCCTCATCGCGGTCCACCATCAGCCAAGGCATGGAACAGCAATACGACGGGTAAGATTCCTTAATCTCCGACATCTGCGCAAAGTCCGTCACGCGACGGCCTGCACCCTGTGGGAAGAGCAATGCTGCATCTTTGCATGGCAGTTGCATCCCGCCGAGTTTAAAATCATGGACCGTCAGATCATCACTTTGATTGGTGATCGCAACGCGGACTTCCCATAGATCGGAGTGTTGATCGATCGTGATGACCACGGTCAATGATGCGGGCTGCGCGACCTGCCATGTGTATGTGCGTTGGTTTTCTTTCTCATCAACACGCAATACATCGGACACATCACATGCCTGTAACACTCCCTTGGATTGGGCCGGATGCTTGGCGGACGTGAAAGACATTTCCCATGCGTTGGGGAGGTCGAAATGAAATTGATTGTTGAATGACAGTGGTTGCATGGTTTGACGTTTTACGGTGTTTGAGATTGGTTGGTCCCTGGGGTTAAAACCTCAGGGCTTTCGTTCCAGTTTGTAAGTCCATTGAGGTTTGTTGATGAGATATCAAAGCGCTTTGCGGTCGGTGATGACCAGGGGGTAATCGGTGAGTGGGATTTGGCAGACGTAGTTACCCCAGACGACGCCGGTTTCGTTTTTGATGTATTCGTTGACGCGATAGACTTTGCCGGTGAGTAAATCCACGAGCACGGGTTCGTCCAATTCCTTGGTTGCCTTGGGGATGATCAGCAATTCGATTTTCAAGGCGTCATACGTCTTGACCGGGATGTTGGGCACCCAGAACGTGTAGAGCGGATAGCCCTTGCGTTCAAAAGCTGCGGTCACGGCAGCGGCGTAGTCCATGTTGAACTTTGCCTCAGTGCTTTTATCTTCACTGCCGAATTGGCCATTGAAATGGATCGCATGGAACAGGTGATTGAGCTTGGTGTCTTCATCAAAGAGGTTACACACGTTGCGCATCGCGTGGTACGACTCCTTGGGTGAGTAGTCCGCGCCGTTGAGCAGGCCCATCATCACCGGCTTAAGCGGCTTGCCAAAGGATTGGTAGTAGGTTGCCTTGTCCAGGTCAGCCGTGTGGAAGTAACTGGACATCTCAATATCGTTACGCTGATCCATGACCAATCGACGGATGGCCCACTTGGCTTGCGTGGTCTCGGTGATGTCAGCAGTGTTCTCACAGAGGAAATCGTGATGGCCACCATGGATGGAAGGCGTGCCGGTTTCGCCCTGCCAGATGCGAAGTGTTGGCTTGTACTTGTTACACATCTGACGCAGGGTTTTGTCTTCGACATCCGATGAAAGCTCGGGCGTATCGCGATAGGGGTGATACGTAAGAATGTCGATATGCTCTGCCATCCCTGCTGCAAAAGCTGCTTCGAGAAACGCGGTCGCATAGCCACCTGCAGCGACACATCCGCCGATCATCGTTGCCCCCGGAAGTACCTTGCGGACGGATGCTGATGTCATGGCTACGAACTTGGCATAGTCCTCGGGGTTCACGCCCTTGGGCATCCAGAAGTTTTCGATGTTCGGCTCGTTCCAGACTTCGTAATAGGTCACACGGTCTTTGAAATGCTCGACCACGGCCTGCACATAACGATCCCACGCAGCGATCACCTCATCACCGTAATACATCGGCACGTAGCCGACCGCCGACGGGTATGCCGGATCATCCATGTAAAGCTTGTTACCAAAACAAAGACTCATCCAAGGCGTGACACCGACAGCAAGCAATCCGTCGACAATCGCATCAAGCCATGCAAAATCGTAGACGCCTTTTTGGGTTTCACACTTGCTCCAACCCGATTGAATGCGTGCCCACTTTGCACCGAGTTTGGCCAGGTGCGGGTAGCAGGGCTCGGGATAGAACATGCCACGATCCAACGTCTCAAAACCGACGCCGAACTTGGTGGACGTCATGTCTTTGGTGTCACGATGCTGGATCTGGCCGATCTCGGTGATGCCGAATTTTGCAGGATCAAAGTAATGCTCATTGCGTTGGGTGTCGGTGGACATCGGTTGGGCTTTCATCTGGTAAAAATGATTTTAAGCTATGAATCAAGGGGTAAACGCTCGAAAAAAAAACTTCCGGGGGTTAGACTTCACAATCAAGTGGGAGCAATTGGGCGGAGGCGCCGGCATCGACGGTGAGAATCGTGCCGGTGATGGCGCGGGCTTGTGGAGACGCCATGTAAAACACGGCGTCGGCAATATCCTGCGTGGTGGCCTCCTCAGCCAATGGCAAATTATCCCGACGGCGCCTGATATGCTCCGCAGGCAACGTCTCCCAGCGGTTGGTGTTGATGTAACCCGGACTCACGACATTCACACGGATTTTCTCAGGCCCAAGTTCCAACGCCATCGCACGCGTTAACGCCTCCACACCACCCTTGGCAGCGATGTAGTCACAGCGACCGCGAATCGCGCGCTGCGCGGTATTGGACCCAACGTTGACAATCGCCCCGCCACCACACGACATCATGATCTTGGCAGCATGCTGTGAGGCGTAAAACACCGCCCGCAGATTCACTGCCAACACATCTTCAAAGTCCGTCAGTGTCATCTGAGTAAAGTTCTTGAAACTCCCCAAGTGACAGGCATTGTTCACCAGCACATCCAGCCGATCCGTATGTTTTGCCAACGCTGCGAACATCGCATCAATCTGCGATGTGTCGGACAAATCGGCAACCAAAGGCAAAACATCACCTTCAATGCCCGCGACCGCCTGCTCGACTTCCTCTTGCCGACGACCGTTGACGAACACCTTAAACCCCTGTGAAGCAAAGTGTCGGGCGATGGCCAAACCGGTATTGACATTGGCACCGGTGACGAGAACAACAGGTTGCTGCGGACTGTGAGACATTAAAAATTCCCGAGTATGGCGGGTTGACTTGTTTCATATTATGAATTACAATATTGACATTATGAAATTTTAGACGGAGCACCATTGGAAGTCAATGGTGATTTACTTCAAGGCATTTTTAACCGCAGAGACGCAGAGTTTCGTAGAGAAAATATTTCATCTGCTGATTTCAGTTAGCCGCATCGCTTGCGATGCGCTTCAGTGTGTAACATGCCAATACAAAGCGCATCGCAAGCGATGCGGCTAAATAACAAATTTTTGAACCTGTCTTGTCTCTGCGTCCTCTGCGTCTCTGTGGTAAAAAATGCCTTAAAAAAACAAGGAACACATCTTGATCAAAGTCCTGCACAAAGCGTTTGAAATCATTGAATGTATTTCCGAACACGGGCCGGCGATGCTGCCGTCTGCCATTGCCAATCGCGTTGGCATTAACCAGGCGACATGCGTGCGCATTCTGCGTGATCTTGTGGACCTGGGTTACATTGAGCAACTGGGCCCGCGACAGGGATACATGCTCAGCGTGCAGGGTTGGGCGACCTTCAGCCGCAACCCGCAGATCGAACGTCTGCTTGCTGAGGGTTCACCATTGATCAGTCAGTATGCGGAGCGCATCAACCAATGCATGTTCCTGTGCGTGATCCGAAACGGGCGTCGGTACACGGTGTTCTTCCGCAATGGTCATCCAACCTTCAACCTTGTCCCGCAGCGCGTTGCCTATGACGACTGTCACATCACTGCGACGGGCCAACTGCTCTTGGTCATCGGCCCGGAAGGCGAACGGCAGGCGTACCTGGAGCAATGTCCGCCGGACGTGGACCGCAAGGCATTAAGTCGCCTGTTTGTGAAAATTCAGAAACAGGGCTTTGCGGTAATTCATCGCAAGGAAGACTTCCATGCCATCGCTGCGTATCCCGTATACATGTTCGGCAAAGCGGTCGCTGCGGTGAGTGTATGCATGGTGGGTGAGAACATGAAAAAGACCGAGGAACAGCGACTGATCCGTGCCTGTGAAAGCTGCGCTAAAGACTTGTCCGCCCGGCTGGGGGTTCACTTGCCGTAAAGAATCTCACAGCGGTTATACTGTTGACTGAGTGCATGATTCACACGGAAGGTCCATATGCTTCAGTTACTCCCGCATCTGGCAGCAGGCACCGGCGGCGATTGGTCCGGACTCGTTGGCATACTTCTGCTCCTGACCGCAGCGTTGGTCCTGGGTACCGTCGCTGAACGTCTTAAACAAAATGCCATTCTCGGTTACCTGGTCGCAGGCACGCTCATCGGCCCCAACGTTCTTGGGTTGATTCACTCGCGTAGTGAAGTGGAAATCATTGCTGAGATCGGCGTCGCCCTGCTGCTGTTTACCGTCGGTCTTGAAATCTCCATCAAGCGACTGCTGCGCATGGGCCCCATTGCGCTTCTCGGTGGTTTGTTGCAGGTCACCATCACCATGGCAGCGGTGTTCGGTTTATCGATGGGGATGGGGTTGGACATCAAGGCCGCAGTATGTCTTGGCGCGATACTTGCCTTATCCAGTACGGCATGCGTGATCCGACTGCTGGCGGACAACTCGGCGATTGATGCGGTCTACGGACGCAACGCGGTGGGCATCCTGCTCTTTCAGGACATCGCGGTCATGCCTTTGGTGTTGACCGTGACGATTCTCTCGGGCGCGGGGGACGAAGCTGCTGGGGGCAATCCGTTATGGATGCTGTTGCGGAGTCTGCTTTATGCAGGCTTGATGGTGCTGGGCTTCTGGGTGTTGATGAATTATGTCGTGCCACGTTTATTGAACATCCGACAGTGGGCCAAGAACCGCGAGTTGCCGGTTCTTATGGCCGTGGTCCTGGCGGTCGGCAGCGCGGTGATCGCACACAAGCTTGGTATCTCCGCTGCGATGGGCGCGTTTATCGCAGGCATACTGCTCGCCGAGTCTCCCTTTGCCACGCAGGTCCGAGCCGATGTCGGTGCACTACGGACGGTGTTGGTGACGTTGTTCTTTGCCTCCATCGGTATGCTCGCCGAACCGGTGTGGGCTGCACAAAACGCGCTATTGGTTCTCGGTGCAGCGACATTCATTTTGATTCTCAAACCCGCGATCATCTGGTTTATCGCCAGGCGGTTTGGCTTTACGCATGGCCAGAGTCTTGCCACCGGTTTGTGTCTGGCCCAGGTGGGTGAGTTCTCATTCGTGCTTGCTGAAGTGGCACGTGGGACCGCCATCAGTGAAGATATTTTCCGACTGGTGGTTGCTTCGACCATTGTCACGCTCTTTGCAACGCCCTTCCTGGTTCGCTATGCACCGACCTTGGGCAATCGTCTTCAAGCATGGATGGATCAGAGGAAACGCAAATGCAAATCACCGGACAGTGATGCGACGGATCAAGCACAGGAAGGTGACAGCGACAGCCAGGACATGCCCGAATCCAAGGCACCGGTTGCCAACAAGATTCTGATCATTGGTTTTGGTCCTGCTGGTCAATGCGTTGCGGAAACGCTCATTGGCAAACACCGTGAGAAAATTCTGATTCTCGATCAGAACCAGCGGAACGCTGCCAGCGCCAGTCGCATGGGCTTGGCCGTACAGGTCGGCAGCGGCGCATCGCCGGAAACACTGGAGCATGCACACATCGAACTTGCCAACGTGGTGGTGATCACCATCCCTGATCCGCACACGGTGCGTCAGATCATCCATGCCTGCCGGTCACTGAATCCCAACGCCAAACTCATCGTGCGCAGTCGGTATCACGTGTATCGCTGGGAACTGATGCTCACCGGCGCAACGGAAGTGATCGACGAAGAAGAACAGGTCGGACACCGTTTGGCAGTGGCTGCACGAAGACAGCTTGAGCCGGATGAGTAAAGCGATTTAAACACAATAACGCTCATTTCGTCATTCCCGCGCAGGAACATGATGCACGTCATTTTCAAGTTGAGCACCGGATGTTAATCCGGTGCCCGTTGTGTATACGTCAATCCAAGGGGCACCGGGTTAACACCCGGTGCTCAATTTCCCAATACCTGTGTCGAGTAAGTCCGCCCCCTTACACCCATCAACCATCCCGAAACATCACGCGGAACATGCTGCGCATCTTGCGTGTGATCTGTCGGCCGAGTTCCTGAATGCGTGATGCGTTGGCTTCAGGTGACGATGCAACCGTCGGGTCCGTCAAAGCCAGGCGACGTCGGGCAACCGCTTCACCGAGTGTGTCAAACAAGCGTGGGCGACTTTCAAAAAGTTGCTGCATGCAGGGTTGATCAATCACGAACACCACGCCATCGGTCATCGCCTTGATCGTTGCACTGCGTGGCTCGCCTGTGAGCAGTGACATCTCACCGAAAAACTCTCCGGGCTGAAGCTGGGCCACCTTGTGCGGGATGGTGGATTGGGTTTCCGTGAGCAATACTTCAAGCAGGCCTTCGAGCACGATATACATTTCATGACCGACATCGCCCTGTGTGATGATCTCACTGCCGACTTTAAACGACTCCTGTTTCATGCGACTGGCAAGCATCGTCTTCTCATCTTCGGTCAGACAGTCAAAGAGTTCCACACGATCAAGTATCCGACGCCTGCCGGCATCCTTGGTCAGATCAATGTGACGTTCAGGTAATGGCTCAAAGTAGAGTTCCTGGCGTGCATAGGTCAGATCAATCCCAGCCTGTTCAAGATGCATGATGCAACTGGAGAGAACGCGGTCGGTGGCAATGGCTGGTGAGATCGGATCCCACGCATGAATCCAGAAACGAATCTCATACTCGATCCCCACGCCATCGCCCTTGCGAACCAACACCATCGGCTCGGGTTCGGTGAGCATATTGTCCCTGCCCATCGCCGCCTTGGTGCCAGCGAGCAATATCCGTCGGGCACGTTCAACAGGAATCGCCGTGTCCAACGAGAGATAGGTATGGAAGCGTGAAGGCTTGGCAGGTGCGTGATAGTTGAGGACCACCGTCGCTGCCAATGCACTGTTGGGAACGACGAGTAACTTGTTCTCTTCGGTGAGCAGGCGCGTGGTCCGCCAACTCACTTCCTTGACTTGGCCGATCACTTCCTCGCTGCTGTGTCCGACATGGGCTTTGATCCAGTCACCGATGCGATAGGGTTGGTCCATATGTACCGCAATGCCGGTGAAGATGTCGAGGATGACATTCTGCAACGCAAAGCCAAGGACCAAGCCGGACAACGAGGAGACGGCGACAATCCCCGTGATCGATTTCTGAAACACCAGTGTCACCACCAACAAAATCGCAGTGGCATAAATCACCAACCAACTGATGTCGCGGAGAATGCGTGGCGTGGGACCACCAAACCGGCGACGTGCCCAGTGATCCCAGGCAATGAGCGTCACCAGCCGCTGAATGATCGAAGCGATGCATAGCCCGATGCAGGTTGGCAAGGCATACCCAATAAACGTGGGCATCCAATGCACCCACTGCCCTGCGCGGTTGGACAATTCGGTGACGTTAAGCTGAAGCAGTATCAAAACGGCCAGCAGCAACACTGGCAGCAACAGGCTCTTGAGAATCCGTAAAAGCATTTAGGCGAGATTCCATTTTATTTCATGAGGTTACCGTCCCGGACATCTGACATTATGACATATTTCCATGTCTTGCAGAAGACTTGCCAGTATCATGGACGAATTGACTCAATATCCTTGATCTCCCACATAAGACCATGCACATCTTCATCACCACCCTTGGATCACGCGGCGATGTCCAACCCTACATCGCACTTGGCCGACGCGCAATGGATGCAGGGCATCGGGTCACGCTGTGTACCTGCGAGAAGTTCAAACCCATGATCCTCGAATATGGACTTGAATATGGGTACATGAATAACCAGTTCATGGAACTGATGCAGACGGATATGGCGCATGACTTGATGGAGAATAACAACAATATTTTTGACACCATCAAGTCGTTCATTCGGATGTATAAACAGGTGGAGCCGATGCAGTGGGCTGCCATCGATGACATCACCAAAGCTGCGATGTCGGCCAAGCCGGATTTGATTCTCTATCATCCCAAGTCCTTCATCGGCGAGCACATCGCAGAAAAGCTGAGCATCCCCAAGGCCATTGGCTTTCTCATGCCGATGATGGTCCCCACTTCAGATCACCCGGAGATTGGATTCCCGAACCTGCCGCTGGGCAGATGGTATAACCGATGGACCAGTCGGATCACGCGCCTGATCATGAAACAGTCCAGCAGAAAATATGTCAAAGCATGGCGAAAACAACAGGGTCTTAAACCATTGCCACGCGGAAGTGATTTTCTGCATGATGCTTCCGGTCAACCCATCGACTACCTGCTGGGCTACAGTCAACATGTCTGCCCGCGCCCTGACGATTGGCCGGACCATGTGCATGTGACGGGCTATTGGACATTGGCGCGTCAAGATGATTGGCAACCGCCGGATGACCTGCGTGCGTTTCTGGATGCAGGTCATCCGCCGGTGTACGTGGGCTTTGGTTCGATGTCCGGGCGCGATCCCAAACGGCTGACGGACATCATCATCAAAGCAGTCAAGCAAGCCAACGTCCGGGCGGTTCTTGCAACGGGTTGGGGTGGTCTGGATGCAGCAGAGTTACCCGATTGCATGTTCAAGATCGACCAGGCGCCCCATGACTGGTTATTCCCAAGATGCAGCGCAGTCATCCATCACGGCGGAGCAGGCACCACGGCAGCAGGCTTGCGCGCAGGTAAACCCACGGTGATTTGTGCCTTTGCCTTCGACCAACCCTTCTGGGCCAAACGCGTCTGGGAACTTGGTGTCGGCAGCAAACCGCTACGCCAGAAAAAACTCACCGTGGATCAACTGGCCATCGCGATTGGTGAAGTGACCAACAACCCAACGATCAAACAAAACGCTGCACGTCTGGGCGAACAACTGCGTGTTGAAGATGGTTTAACCAACGCCTTGCAGGTGATCGAGCGATTGATGGTGAAAAAAAACGAGTCATGATGACTCGGCTATCTCGGCTTTGTAGTCCGGTCATCTTGGCCGGTGTTTGACGATCAGAATGATACACACGCAAGCGCTTCAAATAATTAATCGCCATACCTTCTCTCATTTCGTCACTCCCGCGCAGGCCCGAATCCAGTGGCATTCTGATGACGCCTGCAAGTTCCACTGGACTCCCGCCTGCGCGGGAGTGACGGGAAGTGGAAATGAATGATTTGAACGACTCTAACCACACAAAAAAACACGGGACGCCTTGTGAGCATCCCGTGTTGGATCTGTGTCAAATTTAATCTTCAGCTTCGAAGGCTTGATCAACCGACTGTGGCGGCGGCGATCTGTTCCTGCGGCAGGCTGATGTTCAAACCGTGTGCACCGGGTTCAAAGATGTGCAGACGGCTGGCCGAGACATGCATGGTCACGTTAATGTCGTGCTCAAGTTCTTCAGCGGGGATACGAGCGATGATACGCTTGCCCTTGGAGGTTTCCAGGTAAGCATCCATTTCCTTACCAAGCGGTTCAACCACGTCGACCTTGGCTTCGAAGGTCTGGTTTTCACCTTCACCGTAGCCCGGTTCCTTACGCAGACGCATGGCTTCGGGACGCAGACCAAGGATCACTTCCTTGCCCACGTGACCCATCACGCGGCCGGCCACAACGTCGGTCAGACGGATGGCAAGGCCTTCGCCTTCAAAGAAGACCGCATCGCCGTCCTGGCTGAGTTTACCTTCAATGAAGTTCATCGGGGGCATCCCCATGAAACCAGCCACGAAACGGTTGACCGGGTAGTTGTAAATGTTCATCGGGGTGTCGATCTGCTGAACCAGACCAATGTCCATGACGCAGACGCGATCGCCCAGCGTCATGGCTTCTTCCTGGTCATGGGTCACGTAGATCGTGGTGGTCTTGAGGCGGTGATGCAGGTGCTTGAGTTCAGCACGGGTCGTCACACGCAACTTGGCGTCGAGGTTGGACAGCGGTTCGTCGAAGAGGAACGCAGAAGGCTGACGCACGATGGCGCGACCAAGTGCAACACGCTGACGCTGACCGCCGGACAATGCCTTGGGTTTACGATCGAGAAATTCGTCGAGGCCGAGGATCGCAGAAGCGTCACGGACGCGCTGATCGATTTCAGCTTTCTTGAATCCGCGAAGCTTTAAGCCGAAGGCCATGTTCTTGTACACGGTCATGTGCGGGTAAAGTGCGTAGTTCTGGAACACCATGGCAATGTCGCGATCCTTGGGGGGAACATCGTTGACGATGCGTTCACCAATGGCGATGGTACCTTCGGAGATTTCTTCCAGGCCGGCAACCATGCGAAGTGTGGTGGACTTACCACAACCCGACGGACCGACGAGGACGAGAAACTCGCCATCTTGAATGGTGATGTTGACATCTTTGACATCTCGGACATTACCGGGGTAGATTTTCCCCACTGATTCGATTTTGACTTCGGCCACAGAAAAGCTCCAGTTGAATTTAACACATTTAATAAAAAGACCAGACCGGCTGGAAAGTGTAGCAAAGTCATGGCCCATTAGCCAATCCGATCCCACAATTTTCACCGATGGTGATCAATGTTCGGCCAGCGTTGTGGCGGCTGAAACCGAAAATTTCATTGAATTAATTTTTATCCGGTCAGACGTGAAAAATCAACCCTGTTGAGCATTTATTCTTCGGGTTTGTACGGATTCACCGGCTTGTAGCCGCTACCGTCCTCTTCATCGTCATCATCGCGGAGGTCCTGAGCTTCCTCATGCCACGCCGCCTGGATCGCTTCAAGAATCTGCTCGTTAACCGGGTGCCCTTCCTGAGCCTTAAAGTCATCAAGCGATTCGACCATCTCACGGAGCTTGGTAAACCGCACAGTCAACGGGTCCACCGACGGGTAAGTCTCTGCCAATGCAATGGCTATGTCTTCAACGTCTGTCCAGGAAAAAGTATCGTCCATGGCTGCTACTCTTCTGATTCGTCACCATTCTCGGCTACAGGTGGATTGGCCAACACAAAAGCAAACAACGCCATCGGCGCTGAATCTCACACGACCCGTAGTATAAACCATCTGAGGTTTCAGGTATAGAACACCAATCGATAGAGCCATTTGCATTTTCACTCAAGTGTCGCGTCGTCGTGTGACGCGCGAGCTGTCAGCTCGCAGCTACTGAATTGGTTTTTCATTGAAGACGCACGCAGACATGAGCACGCCAGACGCGACATTTGAGTGAAAAATGCAAATCCCGCAAGGTCGTCAGCCCAAGTCTTGAAGCTTTGTCATTTTTCGAAAACGACAAAGTCCACCACACCCACATGCTGGGTTGGACTGACTTTCACAATACGCGGCGCGGGCATGGTCTGATCAAATTCTGCTAACGAACCATCCTGATACAGGGCGACGATCCGCTGACCCAACCACCGCGCTCTAATCGGCGGGACCTTGCCGGCCTGCTTGAATCCCTGCCCCATTCTCTGGCCGACGGTTTGATTGGTCTTGTAGAGTTCAAAAAAAGTGTCTGCTGCTGTGGTTAGCAAGACCATATCCTCTACCACCAGCCAGGAGACATTGGTGGTTGCATCAAGATGCTGTAACGGTTGATGCGGGCTATCAGCGGACTTCAAGGAAATGTAATTGGATCGCTTGATGGACTGGCTTAATGTCAAAGCGTCCAAAGCAAACGTCTCGGCATACTGCCAGCCCGTGTCATCGACCTTGGCAAGAACAATCAACTGCTCATCGGCAACGGCGATCGACACCGCTTCTCGTTGGGCAGGATTGGCTAACGGGCAGTAACCGTAACGCTTGAGCATCGAAGTCTTGCTGTCGGGAAGCGGGTAAAACTCAAGGTGTCGATCAGATCGCAGCACGACCAACTCTTTGCCATCGTGTTGAGGTAAAACATCACCAACGGCAACGCCGATGAGCATATCCGCAGCAACCGGGCTGCCAAGCTTGATCTCAATGGGTTTGGCTTGGACCGTGCCGCCAAGCAGGACTGTCTTGCGATCCGTCAGCGATATCAGCGACATCTCCCCAGCCCCAAGTTGCCTGCTGCCAATACCAATCACCAAGACTGCAAAAAGCAGATACCTGATCATGTTCCATATCTCCTGTTGTTCGATTCATCCCAATATCAATGAGGAATCCGATCACGAAACGGATTGCCCATCCCCCCACTGCACAGGTAACACACGACCGGGCAACCACAGTTCTTCCTGGTCGTAAATATCTAACATCAAGTCCACCGCCGCATGCCCAAGTTCGTCCATCGGTTGACGCAGATGGGCCAAAGTCGGCGAACATACCTGTGAGGCATTAAGTCCGGTCGACCCGATGAAGCAGACATCCTCGGGCACCTTGAACCCTTTTTCCAGGCAAACCTGCATCGCACCAATGGCAGTGAGATCACCAATCCCAAACACACAGCGCGGCGGCGTGCTGTGCTGGGCAAGATATTGGGTCATAAACTCACGCCCCATCTGTAAGGGAGGTAACTTGCCAGCATCGTTATCCAGCGATACAAACTCCAGACATCCCGGGCGCTCTTCAAGCAGCCGATCCTGAAATCCGGCGATGAGTTGACGACGGGGAAAGTCGTGTGAACACTTCTCAGAGATTGTCATAAACGGGCCGGGCAGTCGATCCAACACATGGGATGCCGCCTTGCGACCTGCCCCAAAATAATCCACTGCCACGAAGTTGTATCGGCTCTGGCGATGCGGCATGCCGATCTGCACGATTGGAATTTCATACTCTTGAATGAAGTCATGCAACGGCTGATCCTCAACATTGGCCCAACAGAAGATGACACCGCCAAGCTGCTCGCGATGCTCAATGATCAACGCTTTGACAAGGTCCCAGTCAGGTCCCTGATTCTGACAGTTGAGCACCATCGGCTGAATCTTTTTTGAATTGAGGTACTGAAACATGCTCAAGGTGACATGACTCGACCAATCGTCGGACGTGGAGAAGTACTCGGCTTTAGGTGTGAGTAAAGCAATCGCTTTTTTGCGACGCCTCTGACTGGGTTGATGCACAAACACGCCACGGCGTTGATCGCGCTTGATCAGTCGTTGCGATTCGAGAATTCCCAGCGCAGCAGTAATGGTGTTGGGACTCACCCCCATGTCTTTACTGAGTTGACGAATGGATGGCAGACGCTGACCGGGCTGAAAATCACCATCACGAATCTGATCACCCAGACACGCGGTCACATGCTGCACCGGTCGATGCTTCGGAGATTCAATCGTATTACCTGACAATCAACACCCCTTCCATGGTGTATCACCTTAAACCAATCTGTGTCACACAATAATAGACGTTAAGCAAGAAAACATCAAACAAAAACCTGTAAAACATATCATTTAGTGTATTTTATTGAATAATATGGGTGATACAGATTATTTTTTGTTTGACACAGAATAATTCCGCGCCTAGCATTCCAACACGATGCCCAAAGTCGACTCCGACATCAGGTGACCTTATCTGGAGAATCCGATGCAGCCAACAAGCAGCCCAAAACCTGAGAGTGGACGCGAGAATGCAACACGCCGTGGCTTTACGCTCATTGAATTACTGGTTGTCATTTCCATCATCAGCATTCTCATCGCCATCCTCTTGCCAGCGCTGGGCAAGGCACGTGAGTCATCACGTAATGTCAAATGCCTCACGGCACTCAAGCAACAAGGCGTAACCCTTCAGGTCTATTGCAATGATTATGATGACTACTATCCATACAGCAATTTTGATTGGCTCCAACTGACATGGACCTATATCTACCCGGGCAAGACCATGACCGCTGCCACACCCAATACGCTGAACATGTTCCCCGGCACGATTTACTCCTGTGCGGAATTGGAGTTTCGTGATGATATTGGTGTGACCCACCAACGCAGCTATGCGTTTAATATCCGCATGGTGGATAACAGCAGCGCGACACCCAACCGGACCATCGAAATTCTCAAACCCAACGCCTGCAGCCTGGTGATGGACTATCGTGGCGGGTCGACCCTTGCCAACGTCAATTACGTGAGTCTTCGCCATATGGATTCATTTAACAACAGCTTTGCGGATGGACATGCCGCTGGCTTGCGTTGGGATACGGGCTATGCAAGCACGGTTAACACACTCTGGTCCGGGAAGTAAACCGACAGGTTCTACTGTTTGAATCAGTCTTCAATGGAGAGCAGGCAGTTGGCAAGGTGATCCCTTCGCGCACTTCACGCATCCGGGCACCCCGCTCATGCAACCTTTCTTATCCTACCAACAGACAATCAAGGAAGTTTTTCATGTTTCGTTTTTTCGCTGTCGTTCTGAGCATAAGCCTATCTGCTGTGATCGCTGGTTCTGTCTCTGCGGCCCAATGGACGGACGCATTTGAGTCAGGTGACATGGTGTGTGACTTGTCGGCACTTGATCCTGCCAATACACAGCACACCGCAACACAACCATGGAACCTGGAACCGAGTGTCTCGGCTATCAGCATTAATGCGTTAAAACCAGAGACCACCTTGCCGGTGAATTTGTCCTTGCCCCAAGGCAGCTTCGGTGTCGGTCTTTGGATCAACGCAGGCAAAGGCACGACAGTTATCTTCGAGCTGAGTGATGGGACTAAAACCTTCACCCTGGTCGACGGGCAACTTGAAGGGCAATCCATGGCCAAGCGACAGTCGGGCATGACGACGGTTTACAAAAACTGGACACTCCGCCGAGCCCATTGGCTTGAACCTTCAAACAACATGGTGCTCAAAAGCATCACCATCCAACAATCTCACCCATCGGGCTCATTACAACTTGGTGGTTTGTTGGCTTCAATCAAAGGTGCCGACCCCTACCGCGCGACCCGTGTCTGGAAACTCAAAGATTATGTCCTGCCCAAACCCAGCAGTCTGAACTGGACCGCCATTGCTTATCACGAGTACGGCTTTGGGACCGATGCCGTGATTCGCCCAGCCGTCTTTGATGACATACTCCACTGCTCAGTGAGTTCCACCCTCCGCGTCACGTTGACCGATTCGTATGACCGCCCAATCCAGACGACCTGGCACGCCCCACACACCCTTAAGTCCGGCTTGATCCTGCCACGGCTACCCAAGGCGTGTTATTTTCTGTTGATTGATCAATTCAATCATTCAGGCCACTTGCAGCGCTCCAGTCGGATGGTTTACCAGGTCCTGCGTGATGACGCCTTGCCTGTTGACCTGCCGATGACCGAAATCGAAAACGCCCATGATCCGATGTGGGTCGAGGGGCATGTGGCAGACGGTCCCAGCGGCAACGTGGGACAGGCATGCGTGATGACCGTACATACTCAGCCAATCTTCCGCCGTTTGAAAAACACCGACAAACTGATGCTGCGCTGGTCAGTGACCGATACCACGGGGATGAATTGGGACTATGGTCGCGTTTGGATTTCGCGTGATGAACCTGCTGCTCAAATCACCGTCCCCTCAGGCCGCGGAGGCGGGTACGACCTGACGCTGCGTTGGGATCAGCCCTCAGGCGCCATGGTGGATCAGCGAGTGATTCGCTACGGCATTGCAGACACACGCCCGTTTGAGCCCCCCCATGTTGAGCAGATTGAACTTCGACGCGAGCAGCATCGACCCATGCTCATGGATATGTACTCCACCCACTCTGACCCATCGCAGTACGCCCGTCTGCCACAGGCTTCGCTGGTATCGCGCGTGGCAGCGACCTATGTCTCCGGGATCACGCCCCGCCTTGGTGTCCCCTGGGTCGACTTTGAGCCGGTGCCTGGTTGTTATCAATGGTACATCGTCGAGCGTTACCTGGGTTACGCCCAGATGTCCGGCAAGCCTGTGGGGATCGGCCTTGGTTATTCCGGTGACAACATCCCCCAATGGTTGTGGTTTGAAGAACTCATGAGTCAGGATCAGCAAACCATCCACGCGGGCTACCACTATGTCACGCCGATGGGTGACCGTTATGCCAAGGCACTGGTGCGTGCCAACGAAGCCTTTCTCAACCGATACAAAAACGATTGGCGACTGGCTGGGTTCCATTACTACGCAGGTCCCAGCGAAGGTTTTCTCACCGACACGCCACCGGACGTCAGCGACTATAGCCCCGACGCACGCGCCAAGTTCCAAACCTACCTTGCAGACAAATATCAACAGATTGAAAAACTCAACCAAGCCTGGCAAACCCAATACGAAAACTTCAACGCCATCCATATCCCGCAACCCGATTGGGATCAAACCTGTGAAACGAGCCTGCCTTGGACGGACTTTCATTTTTTCAAAGTGGACTTTGTGAGTAAGCGACTGGATCAGCTCCAAAGCCGCGCCCGAGCGATTGATCCGAATCACATCATGATGATGTATGGCAAAGAAGGCTTCGGCCCAACCGGCGCACTGGCCAGCGTGTATCGCAAAAACAATTTCCGATACTCCAACGGCGGTGGTGAAACCGTCATGGCTTACGTACAGAGTTCGATCATGCAAAGCGCAGGCGTGGATGTGCAATGCGAAGGACACTACGTCCAACCCAATCTCGGATCAGTCACACGTACAGCTGCCAACGCCATCCTCGCTGGTGGCTATACCGGGCATAATCAGATGTGGGGATTGGTCTGGGCCAAGAAAGCACACGAACTGGTGCCTGAGTATCAGGCGATAAGTCGGTTCAATGCTGCCATCGCAAAAGTCAGTGATGAACTCAACCAACTGGAACTGGCCACACCCTGGGCAGGATACCACGGGGCGCACCAGGACATCCTCACCGGCAGGAGCTTTCGCATGCGAGGCAGCCATGCGCTGATGGCGCTGCAAGGCGTGGCAACCAATGTCATGCACCAACCCTGCGCCTGGGTCGATGACACCAGTGAACTCGCCGCCTTATCGCGTTATCCGCTGATCGTCGACACACACAGCAAGGTACTCACCCAACAGAGCATTGCTGTCATTCTCGATTACGTCAAACAAGGCGGAACCTTCGTCGCCTCAGCCTATACCGGTCGTTACCAACCCGGCAGCGACACCGCGACAGACACCTTGATGCGCCAATTGGGTGTTAAACAAATCAAGACCAGCGATCAACGCATCACCGCAACGGGCATCAGTCTCAGTGAGTTTGCACTACTGACATGGGACAAACAAGCTGCTCCCAAAATCCTACTCACCAATACGCAAAACCAACCCTTGATTTACGAACTGCCCCTTGGCAAAGGTCGCTTGCTGATCACCGCAGGTTTGCTGGATATCTCACAATCCACGGATTGGCTTAAAGACACCGTCGGACAATTCGCAGGTATTAACCCTGTACACATCACAGCAAACAAAACACTGGCAGCCGTGATGCACAACGATCAACACCGGTATCTCTTGCTCATGGCAGAGATGCCCGACCGATCTCTCAATGCCACGCAGCTACAGATCATCACTGCCCCCAAGGTCGATGTCACGATCTCTGGATTGGCCCCGCAGCTTAAAAGTCTCACCAACCTGCTCGACGGTGAAGACCTGAGCATCAGCAATCAACAAACGAATTTACAGATCATGCCCGGCATGCTGTATCTGTATCGCTGGTGATGGGGACGTGATGCTACTGTGCAAATAGAGTCGCAGATACTCAAACGCCATCGGTCTACGATTTCGTCATTCCCGCGCAGGCGGGAATCCAGTGGCATTCTGTGAACACTTGCAAGTACCACGCGACGCCCGCCTGCGCGGGAGTGACTTAATGTGGTTTTTTTATGACTTCTCAAACCTGATACTTGACCCAACCAAAACAAAGGCCGCATCTTCAAGGATGCGGCCTTTGTTTTGGTTGAGTTGTTATGACTTGATTGGTGATTTACTGCAAATTCAACGGCATGATCACATACAGAAATTCGTTGCCCGTCCGCAGCACGCCGGGTTTGTTCGGGGCTTTGAGTTCAAGCGTTACTTCGTCGTCTTCAACCACCTTCAAGGCTTCAGAAACAAAGCCGGGATTAAAGCCGATTTCCATGGCTTCACCATCATAATTCTCCAAAGGCACGTTCACTTCCGCTTCACCCATTTCCGGGGCGCGGCTTGAAAGCGTCAAACCTTCAGACGAAAAGCTCATGCGAACGCCCTTGGACTCTTCGTTGGTGAGCAAACTTGCACGACGGACACCTGATGCCAACACGTCGGTGCGCATCGTTGCCTTGCGATCTGAGTCCTTGGGGATGACATCGCGATAAGGCGGGAAGTTGCCTTCCACCAGGTTCGTCGAAAGCACCGCGGTATCCGTTGCAAAGAGCAGTTGGTTGTCGGTGACCTTGACGCTGACGGTTTGTGCATCATCATCAAACAGACGCAGCGCGGTGGTCAATGCCTTGGTGGGGATGATCACGCTCTTGGAACCGGCATCGCCGTTACCCTTGCACGAACCCTTGGCCATCGCCAGACGACGCCCGTCGGTCGCAACGAGAGTCAGCTTGTTGTTGTCACGTTCAACAAGCACACCATTGATTGCATAGCGGCTGTTTTCACGGGCGGTGGCAAAAGTCGTCTGACGGATCAGGCGATGCAGTTCGCCGGAGTTGATCGTGTAATCCGGATCACCCTTGGCTTCGGGGATCGGGGGGAAGTCGCTGACGGGATAGCCGAAGATTTTAAAGTGCGAGTCGGCACCGGTGATCTGGGCTTCCTGTTTATCGACTTCAAGGGTGATCGTCGGGTCAACAGCTTCGCGGACGATCTGGTTGAACTTGTCATTGGGGATCAGGGCTTCGCCGGGTTCGACGATTTCGATCTTGTTGGTACAGGCACGGATCGCCAGTTCCATATCGGTTGCCATGACAGTGAGCGTATCCTCAATGACGGTGAGTTTGACGCACTGGAGCACGGGCTTGGGGGTACGGGAAAGAATCACGCCGCCTGCCAGATTCAGCAGGTCAACCAACTCGGCTCTGTCGCAAATGACTTTCATGGCTGCTCCTCTAGATCGTTTATAACTCAATAAAAATAACGGTTTGCAATCATCAGAGCAACCCAAGACAGCCCAAAAACCGCTGGAAACGGCGGTTTAGACCGGATTTAGCCCCGGATATCGGATTTAGCGTCAACAATCCCCAATTTATGCACAAGGAGTTAACAATTTGCCCTGTATCCTGTGGTTTACGCAAAATGCCGAATCACCGTAAACAGCAGGAAGAACAGGAAGATCGCCCCACCGAAATAAACCCATGTCTGCGTGAGTCCGCCCCCCGAATCGATGTCATCTTCCTCGGAGTTGAGAAACTCGTGATTCGCCCGCGCGATGCCAAAGCAGAGCATCATCAACACTGTGGTGATCATAAACAGGCTAAATGCGACATTGCCAAGCAGGTTGCGTAACGCCAGCGAGAGTTTGCCTTGCTCATCGGCAGAGACAAAAAAGTGACCGATGTAGCCAGCAAGCATCAGGAAGTTAACCGCTGCCAAAACGTGCGTTCGAATCCGATACATTTTGCCTTTGGAGGTCCGATGCCGACTATGCACCGTCGGCCCATGCGGGTCCACATCACGCCCACCCTGCACGTCGTAAGACCGATGGTCATACATCCGGTTGAACCAATGTTCACGCGGCGGGTTGGGTTTGGGGTCGGACATCAGCAGGCTTTCACATGTCAAAAAGCATGGCAAATTGTATGACGATGACAAACATGAAGACAAGACTGCTCAAGAGGACCCACACCTGCGTGATCACATGTTCTGCTTCTGCATCATATTTTGCAGGCTGAAATTCATTGGCTCGTTTTGCCAAGCCAAATGCAACGAGCATCAAGACCGTCGTCAAGACATAAAGCCACTTTGACAAGAGTCCGACCAGCTTCATCACATCATATATTGTGGTTCCGTCGTCTTTGGTAAAAACAAAGAAATCGACTACAGCCAACACGACGAAAAGAAAATTGAGCGCTGCGCAAATCTGTGTCGCCAAACGTAGGCGTTTACCATGCAGTGTACACCGATATGATCGACTTAAGGATTGGGCCTGATCAAGCTCGGGATAACTTTCTGCCCTGTTTCCCCACAAAGGCCATACTAAAAATTTAATGACCGCTCGGTGTTCTCGTTGTTGTCGCTTCAACAACGCTTGCTTTCGTTTTGGATCAATCATGCAGATGCCCCGGATGGTAGCTCATGTTGATGTCATGCAACTCACCGCATTGATCTCAAATACATCTCAGGCATCACGCTTCAGACGGTGAATGCTTGGCGAGTTTGCGTTGGAGACTGCGGCGGTGGATGCCCAACACGCGGGCGGCCTGGGAGACGTTGCCATCACAGTCGGCGAGAATGCGCTGGATGTGTTCCCATTCGACTTGTGCCAAGGAAGGCGCGGTCGTGGGAGCATAGCTTGAACCGTCACTGCTGGCTTCAAACGCGCCGAGAATCTGATCCGTCGTCGCAGGCTTGGTCAAATAGTCCACGGCACCGGCGCGGATTGCATCCTTGGCAGAGGCAATGCTGCCAAACCCGGTGAGCACGACAATGTCGATTTCGTCATCAATGGCAAGAAGCTGCGGGATGAGCTGTAAACCCGATATACCGTTCATGCGCATGTCGACGATCGCGCGTTGGGGACGGTGTTGGCGAGTCTGCTCAATGGCCTGCTGTGCGTTCTGGGCATGGAGAACCGGGAAATGTCGATCTTCCAAGGCACGAACCAATCGCGTGCGGAAAGCCTGATCGTCATCAACGACGAGCGTGACAGGCAAAGACTTGGCGGTGGCATGATTCATGGGACTCATCACGGCTAAATTCATTATTACTCCATAGGCATGGGCAGGACCTGTACATCATACCTTTGTGTATCATAATGGATCAAACACGGATACAGTGAATCGACGATAAAGAACTGGAAATTCTCTGCTAGAGTGCTTCAAAATAATGAATCGCCATGCTATCTCTCACCTCGTCATTCCCGCGCAGGCCCGAATCCAGTGGCATTCTGTGCGCACTTGCAAGTTCCACAGGACTCCCGCCTGCGCGGGAGTGACGGAAAGTGGAGATGCATGATTTGAACTGCTCAAAACACGTGATATAAAGTCGATTCGCCACTCACCCAAAACATAAGGTCAACACCATGCCCCAAAGCAACCACCTGTCCAATCATCAACTTGTTGAACGCATCACCTTGCCTGATCCCAAGGGCTGCGTGCTGGATATGGTTCTCGATACGGACACGTTTAACGAGATTGATGACCAGTTCGCGCTGGTCTATGCCCTGCTGTCACCGGAGCGCGTGAAGGTGCATGCGGTGTATGCAGCGCCCTTCGTCAACGCCAAGTCCAAGACGCCTGCAACGGGGATGGCAATGAGCTATGACGAAATTTTTGAACTCTACAAACGGATGCCCACGACGCCGGACGTGCCGGTGTATCGCGGGTCGGAGCAGTGGATGCGCCAGGCACGTGGTCCGGTGGAGAGTGATGCATGCAATGACTTGATCCAACGCGCGATGTCACGATCAGCTGATGATGCTCCGCTGTATGTCGTTGCGATTGGCGCACCGACGAACGTGTCCTCAGCGATTGTAAAATGCCCCGAGATCATGGATCGGATCGTGATCGTCTGGTTAGGAGGTCATGCTGTCAGTCACCCCACCGCGCGTGAGTTTAACCTGGGGCAGGACCTGCTGGCATCGCAGACGCTTTTTGACAGTGGTGTGCCGCTGATTCGTGTCCCATGTATCCCCACTGCCCAGATGCTCCGAACCACAGTTGCTGAGTTAACGCATTACATCGGCAACAAGAATCCGATGTGCGACTTCCTGCTTGAGCGTTATGCAGAACATGAAGCGATGGAGACAACGCAAAAGTGCGAGCGTTGGAACGTGGAGCATATCGCTTACTGCAAGGAGATTTGGGATGTGGCAACCATTGCCATCCTCGTTAATTCAACGTGGTGTCGAAGCATGATCACCCCAAGTCCAATCCTCACACGTGATGTCACATGGAGCATTGATCCATCGCGTCATCTGATTCGTGACCTGATCTCCATGAACCGTGATGCAATCTTCGGCGACATGTTTTACAAATTGGCGAACATGGGCGGGTGATTCGCACTCACGAAACAAGCAATAAAACACGTTGTGTTTTCAGCAACCCCCTGTGTTGCAGCTGGAACTTTGAAATCATTTATTTCTACTTCCCGTCACTCCCGCGCAGGTGGGAGTCCAGTGGAACCTGCAAGCGTCAACTGTATACCACTGGATTACCGCCTGCGCGGGAATGACGAATTGAGAGATGCATGGAGATAAATTTTTGAAGTGCTCTCACACACCGAACCAACCCGTGCCACAGGAGTGGCACGGCATTGAAGAACGATCATAAAAAACAGACGCCCCGATCTCAGATCAAGGGCGCCTGTGTAGATGTCGTGTGATGTCGATCAATCAGCCTGCGGGCATGGAGAGTTCCATTTGCTCGATCTTGGCTTTGCGTTTGGCTTTGCCGGCTTTCATGCGGAGGAATCCGAGAAAACCAATGACACCTGCGATAGCAAGGATGCTCAGCCCAAGCACAGGTCTAAAGGCGATCCAGCCTATGGCAATGGTGATCAGGGAAAGCATGCCACCGAGCAGTAGCGCGATCAGGGCGGTACCGCTTTCGACAAGGTTGCCGATGAAGGGAACGACATCAGCAAGAACCGAGAGCGGTTTTAACACGGTGGCAAAGCCGATGACCATGAGGACGAAACCAAGCCCGCGGAGCAGCCAGGTGAACATGGTGTTTTGCGTCTGTGCCTTTTTGAACATGTCATCAGCAGAGACCAGGCCCATTTCAACGAGCAGGATATCGCCACCAACATCGGTCTTGTATTTTTCAATGTGATTATCAACTTGTTTGCCAATCACACTGACAGATGTTTCGGGCTTGATGATCTTGAAATGAACTTTCACATCACCAATCTTCGGACTCTGCGGGGATTGGCCGATGTAGTAACCCCCTGCATGAACCATGGCTTTCTGCTTGAATTCTTTGGGGAGTTTGCTGGTATCGGAAACGCTGAAAGCTGTTGCGCCTTCGAAAGCACCGACGATGTTTTGCCCCAGTTCATATTCACCGAGAAACACGTTGGAAGCCAACTCACGGTGATCCTCAAACGGGAGTCGGCCGGGGTTTTGGTGATTGGTCTGCACTTTGAACTCGTTGGATGAAATCGCGCGATCCGACCAGACCTTGGTGTAGTCATAGGTGGTGACTTTCTTCACGGAACCGCCAAGCTGTTTTTCCTCTTTGGTGGTTTTGGATTCTTTCCACTGATACATCTGCACTTCACGAATCAATGCCATGGCATTGGTGGCGATGCCGAACTTGTCATCATGCAGAACGTCTTGGGTCTTGGCCACGCCGGAGATATGGATGAGTTTATCCTGCAGCGCGGGATCGACTTTTTCCGCCTTGACGGAGATGACACTTGAGCCACCTTCCTTGAGTGTCTTGTACCGTTTGACGGCACGACCTTCATTGAGGAAAAGCACGGGGAAGGCTGCAACGATCAGGAGGAGCCCAATGAAGATTCCCTTGATTGAATTGCCGATACGACTGCCCCATGAAACGGTGGTAACTTCGGTGTAGCGATCTGTGGACATAGTGTCTCCTGAAAATTTGCTGGCGGCAAAGGATCAATGGTTGTTTAGCAACATGAGGGATTCATTCAATTGGTCGGGGTCCCCGGTACGGATGGGAAGGCGATCTTTGCCATCGGCAAGGACCATGCATGTGATTGTGCAGATATGAAAAACAATGTCAAGTTTGCTTTACATTCAAAAATGAGAAAAAACGTGGCCGCAAAGCCACGTTTGGGAATGTTGGGTTGATTTTGGGCACAATCAATCGCCTTGCATATTGAAGGCTTCCTGTTGCTGGTTGTAGCGATCGCGATTGGAACGGTGATCCATGAGCAGGAACAACCGCTCGCGGTCTTCAGGTTTGATCGCGTCATTGATCTGTCGGTGTGCCTGGGCCAGATGCGTCCGCCGGGACAGATGCGTGAGTACAATGTATTTGGCTTTGGAGCGTTCGAGCAGTTGGACGATGTGGTCCAGATGCAGATGCTTACCCACATTGGCACGATTGCGGTGATCGTCTTCCAGGAACGTGCATTCGGTAATGAGAATCTGCGCGTTGAGCACATCTTCACGATCAAAGCATGAGCCCCATGTGGTATCACCGGTGTAGCACATCAAGGGAATCTCAAGCGTCTGGGTGATGTCTTCGCCCTTTTTCTTGAGTGCAACCAACTGCTCCTGAGGCAGCCCCTGCAACTCGGCTTTGAGCTTGGAACGTTTTTCGACCACGCAGTACCCCAGTGAGGGCACGGTGTGATGTGTTTCAAACGCACGGAGATAGATCGTGTTCTTGATCTCCAACATCTCATCGGGTTCCATGGCTTTGACGTTGTAAGGCGTCTTCTGAGCTTCAATGTCAACCCAGGCACGCATGAGATTGTGGATCGGCTGCTCCAATTTCGGATGACAGATCACCGTGCCGACGCCCATGCCCTGGAAGTAGCGCTGTGAGTAGTAGTAGGCCAAGCCTGCCGCATGGTCCATGTGCCCATGGGTTAATGCGACATAGGAACTCGACAGCGCAGCGCGCGGGCAGCGGCCGATATCAAAACAGGTATCAAGCTCAGGAATCTGCACCACCGACTCCTCGCCGGCAATGGAGATGCCCTGGACGCGGTACGGTGGCAGATACAGAAAACCCAATTGAGGACGTCGTGGCGGATCGCGTGGGATCATATCAATATCCAATTGTTCGGATCAGCCTGTTGCTCCACAGTATATCCTCGCAAACGGCTGATCCATCGACGTTTGGGACATTGATCGAAAATGCGTCGTCGGGGGATTTGAACCCCTGGCTCATTGCTGAACCGCCACCAGGCACGACCAACATTATGCGCCATATCATGTCTGATTCGACGCCACTGGTCAACTGACGCAGCACACTTGCCCCGATCAATCATCGTGAACAAAACAACAACAAAAACTGTCGCCATCAGAATCTATATGACATCAGAGATATTCCCCAACGCCCAATATCTGATACCATTGAACGTTGATTTGTCCCATTAGGCCCTGATGTACCGCCGGTGGGTTTGACGAAATGATCAGGGAACCATGGCATGTCCGACACATTGCCCCAGACAACTTCCCAACATGTTCTGATTCTGGATGAAGATGCATCCATCCGCCAGACGCTCAGCCAGTTGCTTGAGCAACAGGGCTTTACTGTGACCGGGGTCGGTGATCCACAGCAGGCACTGGAAACCTTGCGTTTCACCCAGACGATCCTGTTGATCATGTCCCAATGCGCTGAACCGCAAGAGACACTGGACTTTCTGGAGCAGGTCAAAAAGTCAGCCCCCCATGTGCAGGTGATTCTCTATACCGGCGAATGTTCCTTTGAGATTGCCCAGCGGGCGCTGAACCTGCAGGTCTCTGCAATCGTTGAAAAGTCTGAGGACACCGGGCAACTGATCAAGACCGTTCACCGTGCTGTCCATCAATATGATGCGCTGGCGTTACAGCGTTCGGAGATGCGCTTTGCCACCATTGTCAATGACTTAAGTGACGTGGTCATTCGCTATCTGCCTGACGGGACGATCACCTTTGCCAACCGCGTCTTCATGGACTTATTCGAACTCTCAGCGATCCAGCTCAAAGGCAAGCAGATTTTTGAGTTTATCCAGCCATCCCAACCGTTGAATCTCAGGCAGTTACTCAAGCAATTCACGCCACACAACACCGTCCATACCATGGATGTGAAAATGCATCTGCCTTCGCAGCGTCAAGCGTGGTTCCGTTGGACCAACCGGGCGATATACGACAATCAGGATCGCATCCAGGAAATCCAGTCGGCATTGCATGACATCACCGACGCCATCTACTCAGAACGTTACCTGCTTTCACGGGTCGCTCAGAGTACCAGCCAACTCGATGAGACACATAAACGATTATCAGAGGAAATTGCCAGCCATCAGCAAGCGCAATCCCGCTTGCGTCAACACGAAGCGGAATTGGCGCACGTGGCAAGGCTAAACATCATGGGGGAAATGGCATCGAGTATCGCCCATGAACTCAACCAACCCCTGGCAGCCATCGCCAATTACACCCGAGGCTGCATCAAGCGACTTGAACGTGTCGAAGACCTGCCACCCGCGATCCTCCAGGCCATGGAAGCCGCAGCCCGTCAATCCGACCGTGCGGGACAGATTCTCAGGCGCCTGCGTGACCTGGTGCAAAAACGTCCCACCCAAAAGCAAACCCACACGCTGGAGGAGATTTTTCAAGAGGTCGAGCAATTCATCCTGCCATTGCTCCAGAACCATGGCATCGAACTTTCTGTTCGCAATGACCTGGCCGAGCAGCGGGTCCATGTCGATTCCATTCAGATCCAACAGGTCTTTATCAATCTCATCCGCAATGCCATTGAAGCCATGACACCCGTCCAAAGAGATCACAACCTGATCACAGTCCATTTTCATGGCCAGGATGAAAACACCTTGACAGTTGACATCATCGATCAGGGACGCGGTTTGGAAGACAAAAATCCAGCCCATCTCTTTGATATGTTCGTCTCAACCAATCCGCAAGGCATGGGCATCGGACTTGCCATCTGTCGGACCATCATCGAGGCGCATGGTGGCGGATGCTACGCTGTGAATCACCCACAAGGCGGTGCGGTTTTCAGCTTCACGCTCCCGGTACACCTGACAACTGAATCCCATGAAAACACAGGCTCTGCCGCATCACAGGTAACATATGACTAGAGCAGTTCAAATAATCAATCTTCATACCGTCGTATTTTTCGTCATTCCCGCGCAGGCGGGAATGACGGAAGGTGAAGATTAACTCAGTGCATTGCTCTAAACGCCTGTAGCCCGGTAGAAAGTAAAAACGACTGATCCGACTTTGCAACGCATCACCCTGACACAACCCACCGACGATCCATCAGCCAGAACCTTTGAAGGATTGCACACACAACCCAAGGTGTTGATTGTTCTGCGTTGGTTATGTCATCTGCGCTGGCTGGCGGTCCTCGGGCAGGCGTTGGCTATCGCGTTGGGATACCTGATTCTGCAGTTGCCCTTGCCGATGACCACGCTGGGAATCTGGGTCGGTGTGGCATTGGGTTCGAACCTGCTCTTGACGGTGTACCTGCTTGGGACCAGTTCCCCACCGCGCGTGTTGGTACCGTTGGTCTTGCTTTTGGATGTGATCCTACTCACGGGCATGCTCGGGTGTACCGGTGGCGCAGCCAATCCGTTTTGCGTGTTCTACCTGATTCACGTTGCCATGGCTGTGGTCGTCGCGCGTTCCGGTTGGAGTTGGGCGGTGTTGGTGACCACGCTCATCGGCTATGCGTTGATGTTTTTCGTGGATGATCATATCTTTGCGCCAAGTGATCTACCCTTCTGGGTCCTGCGTGCCGGATCATGGTCCGCACTGGCATTGACGGCTGTAGTCCTTACGTACTTTGTTGGTCAATTGCGTAGCACATTGCGCAACCGTGAACGGCAGATCAGTTCAATGGCAGACCGCGTCAACCGTGCGGATCGCCTGGCAGCGTTGACCGCGCTGGCTGCAGGCGCCGCTCATGAGTTGGGATCACCGCTGGGGACAATCATGCTCGCTGCCTCAGAAATGCAGCATCAGATTCAGCAAGGTAAAACCCCAGCAGACCTGCCGCATCTGCGTGAAGACCTCGACCTCATTGCCCAACAGGCGCAACGTTGCCGACGCATTCTCGACAGCATGAACGCTGACACCGTGCGCCATGCCGACGAAGATCCAACGCAGTTTGCAGCGTCGCAAATGCTCGATGATCTGAAAGCCGAACTCATGGCAAGTCACCAGGCTCAACTCCAGGTTCATGATCGTATGGGACAAACCCCAATCACCACACGCAAACACACCCTGATTCAAGCGCTGAGCATCCTGCTTCACAATGCGCTCGATGCCTCAGCTGACACGCAAACACCGGTCACTTTAACCATCCAACAAGCGGATAAAAACTGCCAATGTGTCATTCAGGATCAAGGCAGCGGTATCAGTAATCAACAATTCCAACACCTTGGCGAACCCTTCCGCACCACCAAGAGTCCACAACAAGGCATGGGCCTGGGACTCTTCCTGGCTCGCCTGATGACCGAACAACTCCACGGCAGACTCACCATCCACTCCGCCCCCGGCAAAGGCACCATCGCTGTCCTGCAATTTGAAAACCAACCACGTTAAACTGTCATTTGAAATTTGAAAATGGATCACATTGCCCCGTTGACAATAGCGCATTTTTCCAATTCAAGGTAGCATGCTCGAAGGGCGCGTGATCCGTCTTTTCAACAGAACCGTTTGCGTCAAAATCTGCCCATGTTCAAAGTAACCGCGTCGCGACGCAACAGGTGAATAAGAACGCTCTGAGGGGGCTGACATAAGTTCGTCGTGTTATCTGCAACAATCGCTACGACACCACGTGGCGCTGAACTGCATGGCAATGACAACGCTACTTACCCGGCCTTGGTACCCATGCTGCCAAATGTAACGTTGTAACATCATGTTCAATCCCTTGACGCATCCTTTGAGATACCACAAACTACTCACAAACATGAACACACCCAATCTCATTCCGGGGACTGCTCGCTTTTTGATACAGCTCATCATGATCGGCAGCCTCTGTCTTTTCAGTTGGCTGGCAATGATGCTCGTCCATGAAGCCGGTCACGCTCTGGCAGCACAACTCACCGGCGGACATGTGCATGAGGTTGCCTGGTATCCGACGGTCTTTTCGTATACTGACATTCACTCCAATCCTTCACCGCTGCTCGTGGTTTGGGCGGGACCTGTCGTTGGCATGGTCATCCCGCTTCTGATCCTTATGTTCCATCGCTGGATCGACAACGCCACTGCGTATCTCTCAGTGTTCTTTGCTGGCTTTTGTCTTCTGGCTAACGGCCTGTACATCGGCATTGGCTGGATCGATCACGTCGGAGATACCGTTGTGATGCAAACCCATGGGACGCCCATCCCTGTCATGATTGCATTCGGATTGTTAAGCACTCCCGCGGGCCTGTATCTTTGGCATCGTGTCAGCCGAAAAGTCGGTTTGGCAAAAACCAGTCAATGCCGCATTCACCCTAAACACGCATGGTTCATGGCAGCACTTGCATGCCTGATCACCATCATCGGATTTGTATTTGGAAATGCCGGACAAACATATTTGAATTGACATGACTCCAAGTCAAAAAATCCGGTCGATATCCCCTATCATCTTGACCGGTTGCTATCGAACCATCATCACACCACCTGCATGTTCTGTTTGATCCGTTGACGCAAATCAAAGTCAAACACTTTGCCTGTGTCATTCAATGACAATGCCACACGTTGCACGCCATGCTCACCATCGAGCATCAACCACCAACGCAAAGGCCAATGCCAACGTTCGGATATTCGGCCATAGCAGCGGTCGGCTGAAAGTTGGAACATCTCAAACTCACCCGCACCACCGGAAAGGTGCCCGTCGGTTCCTAACAGCAACGGCAACTTCCGATCCTGCCACGGAGCAATCCGCAGGACGCGAACACCATGTGCTGGGAGTTTGAGCTTCAAAACATCCGATCCATCACATAAGCCATGATGCGTTGACGTCACCAACTCCATCACGCCCATCACCTGCTCAAGAGCCAACCCCGGGATCACCGATAATGGGACCGACTTGTTAACCGGCTGATCTTCCCAGTTAAACACAGTCAACGTATACCAGACGCGATGATCCGCAATCTCCGGCTCGATGCGCGTCCAAAGCATCGTCGGACACTTGGGCGCATCAAAGTCGATAATCTGCGCAGGCTCAGCAACCGAGGGCAGAACACGCCGAAGCATGGCATAACGGTCATCATCCAACTCGGCCATCCGTTCGCATAAGGTCACCGCCCCGCCACCAATGTACTGGTTGGCAAGCAATGTCATCGCTTCGTCATCGGTAAACGAACCTTCGCTCAGATGAAAGAACTGCTCCTGTTCACGGAACGGTTCATGACGTCGACGAAGCTGCATGGCATCGGGGTCGGTATGCCAGAGACGGTTGGTGTGATTGCGGAAAATGTTCTGTTTGATACGGGCCATGTAGTCGAGTTTCTGATACGCGGTCGCCGCGTTGGGGTCCGACCAATGTCCACGCGTATCCGACCCGATTCGCATCCCATCGGCCAAACCGGCAGTGCCTTCAAAGAGTCCGCCGCATGCCAGAATGTAGGCGTCTTTACCTGCATATTTGCGGATCAATTCCATCCCGCGTCGATAGGCCTGCGCCCGCGTCATGGTGGGGTCGGCAAAGCGAATGCGTGGTGAGACGATAATCGCGCGTAGAAAATCGAGCTTATGGGCGGTGTATCCCCATGAGGTGAGTTTGCCATAGAGTTCAGCAAAATAAGGTTCGGCATCAGGCGATGTCGGGTCGAGTACATGTTCCTCACGCTTCTCACAGGAGAAGGTCATCAGGTTCCCATCGACATCTCTTGCAAGTAGATTCGGGTACTTCTTGAGAATCGGCGAGCCGTTTGAAATCACAAACGGGCATGTCCAGATTCCCGGCCGGTAACCTGCCTTCTCAATGGCTTTGGCAGCATGCGTCATGCCCAGCTCAAATCGCTCGTTGGCTTCATAACAACCAAAATCCGTCATCCAGCCGTTGTCGATCAGCAGCACATCAAAGGGTAAAGGACGCTGTTTCAAACCGGCAAGGTTTTCATCCAGATCTGCCTGCGTGAAGTCCGTGCCATAGAAATACCAGGAACAGAAAAAAGATGGCGCAGGAGTGGGCTCGGCCAAACGCATCTCTGCTGCCAGCATCTGCACGCCTGTTTGTCGAAGTTGCTCCTGATCATCTGAAGCAGAGATCATCAACCAGTGCGTACTCCGCCGTTGACCGGGGCGCACGATCACGCCATCAAACTCGCAATGGACGCACAAGCTGGTCATCTGTTCTTGCGTGTCATCCGACGAGATGGCGATGTGAGAAAGGTGCTCCGTCTGCCCAAGCATGCAAAAGCACAAGCCCGGTTGCGCATCGTCATCACGAGCCATGATCCACAAGCAAGGGTCGGCACGGACGGTGTGTTTGTCGATCTTGAGTTTGGCAAGGTCGGCTGCGGTGACGCCCTGTCCTGCCTTGATCTCCGCGCCGTCAATTCGGGCGTGGCTCATATCCATATCATCATCACCGGGACGAAAGTTCCCCGGGATATCATTTTTCTGCCGGGACATGCGGACTATGCGCCAATCACCCATATTCTGGCCAACACCTGACAACGAAGTCTGATCGGAGATCTCAAATAGCGTCAGATCATCAAGCACCTGATCCTGATCCGAGTGATTGAGCAAATGTGCGCGCATGGCAATGAGCGTTTGATCCTCGGAAACAAACAGCTCACGCTGAATCTGCCAGGGGCCATGGGTACCAAGCCGACTGTTGGATTGGCCTTGCATATACCCCAGACGCATCGACTGCTTGCGCAACTGGCCAGCCGAATGTGATCCGGTGAACTCCGGCAGCAACCGACCGGACATCTGCCAGGGCAAGGTTTTCAGATGCAACGTATCCAATGTATTCCATTGACAATGAAAACAATTCATATATCTGCTCGCAAAAAACAGGCGTTTGATTGGGAGTTGGACGATCCATACAAGCGTATCAAGGCAACTGGATCACGAAGGTGTTCTTGCCATCTCTGGTGAGTTTGGCAGCGATGGTTTTGGTTTGACCGTTGGCTGTGGCGGTGATGTCGTATTCGCCGAGGAACCCGCGGATCTGATATTCGCCGGACATACTGGTGCTGCCGGTCTCGTTGGTCTGCCATTGCTTGAGCACGAGGTCTTCGTAGACTTTGCCGCACGGCTTGATGGTCCAGTCGGTGTTGTAGACGGAGGCCACGGTGCGTGCGGGGTTACTGGTCCACCATTTCCAGATGGTGAAGTTATAGAACGCCGGATGACTGAACACCATGGTCATGTAATCCCGCATATAGTCAGCTTTGAGTTGTTCGTCGGTGGTGTCGATGTCGAACTCGGTGATCGCCAGCGGTTTGCCATAGGCTGCGAGTTTGTCGAAATTGGCTTTGAGTTCATCCATGTGAATGGGGATTTCGCCGGTATGCCCCTGAATGCCGAAGGTGTCCAATGGACCGCCGTTTTCTTCGATGATTTCCGCCAATTTCAAGAATCGGTCGGACTTGTCGGGCTTCAAACCTTCAGTGCGGTTTTCGTTGAACATGAGTTTGGCATTGGGATCAATCTCACGAGCCAACTTAAACCATTGGGCCATTGATTCCTTACCCAGCACATCGCGAAGTTCGCTGTTATCGACGGCTTCATTTTCGACCACCCATTCATCAACCATGCCTTTGTAAGTGGTCATGATGGTGCGGATGTGATCGGTAACACGTTTGCGGATGGCATCCTTATCGCCGGACTTCAGTAGCTGACGCATGTCCTTGGGCATCACGTTGGACTTCTCCCAGACAAGTACATGGGCGCGGACATAGTAGCCGTTGTCCTTGTAGTACTGCATCAAAGCATCTGCCTGCTTGCGACGTTTGGGTTCTTCCCAGACCCGCCAGACAATCGAACCTTCGCACAGCGCCATGTTAAACAGTCGCTTGTGATGCTTGCGGAGATTGGCTGCATCATCCGTGTCATACAGCGACAGGACATTGAGCGTACACCCAAACCAAAAGGCATGACGCTTGAGATTCACATCGACTTTGGCGTTGGGGATGGGTGAACCCGATGCATCTTTGACGGTGATATTCATCGCTGCCTTACGGTGCTTTTCAATGCGTTGCTGAGCCTCTTTTCGCCAAGGCGCATCCGCCTCACGACCACGGTAGGTGATCTTGGTCACCGGCAGTTGATCCACCGTTTTGAATTTTCCGTAATTGATCAGATGAATATCTGCAATCTGGACTGTCTGCAATTGCGCGCCAAAGGAAAAGCCCATGGCAGTGCGTTTATCCTGGCTGTCGATCTGGGCTTCAAATGGGATGAAATATTGCATCCACTGCGCATTGGGCGCGACGATGGCTTTGCCGATGCCTTTCCCGAGCATATTGAGATTCATGTGGACCATACCGCCACCGGTTTCGTTATTCCCACCAGCCAGTGAGCGAGCGTAGAAGACACAAAGCAAGGTATCCCCACGCTTGATTGTGCCGTTGACTTTGTACTTGGTGCCGATGTGATAATATTTTTCCGGTTGGATGGCTGTGGTCACTTCGATGGCATGATCAAAGGGCATATCCTTGACGGTGACCACCTTGACATCGCCATACTTCTTGCCATATGCATGTGCTTCGGATCCTAGAAACGTGGCCGGTGTCACCAGGCGATCACCGCCATCCGGGATGACTTGAGCCGATACGTTGGCATTGCAGAGCCAACATGCAAGCAGGCTGCAACATAAAAATTTGACGTAAAATATAGGGTTATTCATCGATTCATCATCCTGTGTTATTGTAGATGCCTTTTGACAGCCATAGGCGCCATCAATCGAAGCTGTCATTGTCAGTTACCTGTGTTTGAGATTGTTCAGTTGAATTTGTCACGACGGTAGTAGTAGTCGATATCACCACCTTTGCCGGTGGACAGCGTTTGAAACGACATCATGGCAGCATGTCCGTCGACAAAACTCGTAGCCTGACCGGAATCCAGATGTCGCTTGCCGGGGATGGTGATGGTGTGGAAGGTCCCGCCCCCGTCTTTGACCGTGATGGTGATTTTGCTGGGCTTGTTGGCGCAGAGCATTTCCCCCATGCCGTTGCCGTCCCAGGGCTGGTTGGGAAAGTCGATGTCATCCGCATGGGTGATGGTGTCCGAAGGTCTGATCACTTCATCCATCTTCACGCGACGATTACTGTCACTGCCCGGATTGCCGTTGATATAGTCAAACGCCCCCATGTAGTAGAGATTCCAACCATAACCACCTTCGCCATATTTGAACTTGGCTGTCGCGATCGTCTGCCTGGACTCAGGACATGCAAAGACACCTTCAGCAATCTTGTGGTTGACCTGCGTGTCAGCGGTAGGCATTTGACTGGCCGAACCGTTGTTGTGAATCGGTACGTTCATATACCGGGCGATCTCCATCTTCCAAACCACCGGCAAGGTGATCGGGGAACCCGATCCGTTGTACGACTTGGAACATGGCAGGTAGTTATTCTGGTCATTGACATAACAGTTGATGGCCACCAGATGCTGACGCTGATTGCTCAGACAACCCGCCAGCCTGGCCGACTCCCGCGCCTTCCCCAATGCGGGGAGCAGGATCGCAATCAACAAGGCGATGATGCTGATGACCACCAATAACTCGATAAGCGTAAAGGCTTCACAGGTTCGTTTCATGGCGTGCTCCAACCATCAAAAAATCTTGGAAATCGATTTCCAATCACTCTAGGACGAGCGCCTATCAAAGTCAATCAATTCAAACCACAAACTTATTAAAAACACTGCAAGTTGTTAATTTTAAAATATTAACATTATAATCTGTAATTCAAATACAACCTGCTCCCATGTCCAATCCCGTGAACATGCATTTCCAGGAAATCAAAACAACCTCAGATCAGGCATGATTCGGTGGCGGCGATGTGGATGAACGCAATATCAATTCCGATGCGAGCATTGGCAAAGTCTGCTGCTCATTGCGATCATGGGGTTGGCCTAACAGGTTCAGTAACTCGTCAGCTGCCTTGTAGGCCATCTGTTCAATCGGGACGCGCATCGTCGTCAAAGGCGGGATGGTATTGGCGGTGATCGGTGTGTCGTTGAAGGTGGCAACACTGATCTTTTCGGGAACCTTGATCCCGCGCTGCCACAACGCTGAGAGGATCGGCAAGGTATCCAGATCGTTGTAACACACCAGGGCCGTCACCTGGGCATGCTCCGTCAATACGCGATCAATCCATGTCCCCACTGGACCTTTGAATGTACAGACTTCTGATTTGAGTTTGGCTTCACGGACGGCCTGCTGCAAACCTTCGTGTCGGTGAAAATAACTGAAGTGTCTCAGATGCGGATGGGTGCTGACATAGGCGATATGCTGATGCCCCTGCCCAATGAGATAACGCCCCAACTGCATGGCTGCATCACGATCATCGGGCATAATCTGCGGTATTTTTGCCTTCTCAAGAATATCGCTTTGAGCATTGAGCAGCACCGTCGGCAATTTCAACTCCGCCAGAACATGGGCCACATCCGGTTCAATGGAGTGTGCGACGACAATGCCATCAAAGCGTCCCTGCTGCAGGATCAACGGCGTGCGTTCGGAGTTGGGGATGAACTGCAGATCGTAATCATGTTGATGCAACTGGTCGACAAGCACCTGGAGAATATCATGCCATGCCCCCGCCGCTTCGGGGATGCGCGACCAATGCAGCAAGCCAATGGTGCGTGTGGATTGACGACGCAACGCCTGTGCCGCCCAGGCCGGTTTATAGCCCATCTCCCTTGCTGCCTTGAGCGCCTTAAGGCGTGTGCTCTGGGTTAACGGGCATCGATCCGGTGGATGGTTGAGCGCTTTACTGATTGTCGATGGTGCCAGACCACTTGCCTTGGCGACATCAGCAATCGTCGGGCGGCCGTTGGGTCGAGTCGATTGGGTTCGTGCCATAGATCACATTATAGCAACCAACTAAACCTTTTTAAAAATCGTTTTCCATTAACAATTCGCTTTAATGTGACTTGGTGAGTGCTTCATCAAAGCAGACCGCCACTTTCCCGCACTTACCCGTTGCCATTAGCTTGTAGGCCTCCCCGACATCTTCCAGGGCAAAGCGATGGGTCACCAGTTGTTCGGGGTGAATATTCCAACGCACCAGTCGTTCAACAAGTTCTTCCATTTTCCAGATGGATGTGACCCACGAGCCATGAATTGTTTTCTGATCATGAATGATGTCCGGGGATGGGTTGAGCGACACCGTGCCCCCCTCTCCGATCATGACGATGCTACCCCACTTGCGTGTTGCGCGAATGGCGGTGGCACGCGCTTCGTGATGTGCCGAACAATCAATCGCTCGTTCGACACCTGCCCCACCGGTTAACGCACGCACCTGTTCGACATTGTCTTCGAAGGCTTTGAGAACATGATCGCAGAGCTTTAAATCCGCAGCGATTCTCAGGCGTTCGTCAATCACGTCAATCCCGATGATCATCTGAGCGCCCATGGCTTTGCATAACATGGCGGTCGCCAGTCCGACCGGTCCCAGCCCGGTGATGAGGACAGCATCATTGCCACTGATGCCAACCTTTTCCAAACCTTCATAAACCGTCCCAAAACCACAGGCCACCTGCGCGCCATCAAGAAAACTCAGCTCATCAGGCAATGCCACCAGGTCTTTTTCATCCGCCAGCAGGTACTCAGCCATCCCCCCGTCACGCTGCCATCCGTAGGCTTTGCGATAAGTCTGGCTGGTGCATGAAATCATGTAACCCCGTCGACAGTCATTACACACACCACAGCCGGAGATGTGATAGACGATCACGCGATCCCCCTCGCCAAAACGACGACACCCCGGTCCCCTTGCCACCACCTGGACGCAGGGTTCATGGCCTGCGATAAAGCCCTGATAACCTTCAGGACCTTTACCCAGATGTTCATGGTAGATGCATCGAATATCCGAGCCACAAATGGTCGAAGCCTTCATGCGCAAAAGCAACTGCCCATGTCCGGGTGTCGGGACATCAAAGGTTTTCAGATGCGTTGAACTGTTACCGGGGAGTACGGCACCGAGCATGGTTTGAGCAAGTGCGGACATCAGATATCTCCTGAGGGAGTTGGTTTGTTGTAGGCTGATTAATGAATACGTAAAGCAACATCAGAGGGATTATGCAGGGGTAATCGTGTCATCCATATCCCAAAGGTCTTCCCAGCTTTGATCCTCTTTCCAGAGAAAGACCTGTCCCTTGATCAGACGACAATTCCGATCAATCTGCGCGATGGCAGCCATCTCCGCATCGGTCAGCGGTTCACTGATCGCAGCAAGGAGATTGCTTTGGTAGTTGCGGGGTGTGGTCGAAAAGGGAATGGGAATTTGCCCACGTGTGATGGCCCACTTGATGCAGATCACCGCTGGATGTACACCATGTCGCTTAGCCATTTCGACGATCACCGGGTCCTGTGTATCCACCGTATCCGTGGATGTGCGATCACGCTCAGGTCTGGCCGGTGATCCAATCGGTGAGTAGCCAATCGGGACGATGCCGTTGCGGATGACAAACTCAAAAAGCTCGGGTTGCTGGAAATGCGGGTGGAGTTCCATTTCGTTGACAGCAGGTTTAATACGTGCATCACGCAAGAGCAATTGGAGTTTGGGGATGGTCATGTTCGACGTGCCGATGTGTCGGACCAGACCTTGATCAACCAGCTTTTCGAGTTCACGCCAGGTCTTCATGTAGTTCTCATGGATATAGGGTTTGGCATCGGGACTTCGGGATGAGACATCGCAACCCACCGGGTGAAAATTCGGGAACGGCCAATGAATCAGGTACAAATCCAGATAATCCAACTGCAGGTCATCCAGTGTCTGCATGCATGATGGGATCACATCCGATGGTGTATGTTTATCATTCCAGAGTTTGGATGTGATCCATAGTTCATCGCGATTAACCCCTTGTTTCATGGCATTATTGAGCACACGGCCAATCTCTTTTTCATTGCCATACACCGACGCACAATCGATATGGCGGTAACCAAATGCAATGGCATCGGCGACGGCAGCAGCGACCTGCTCAGGGGATACATGGTCCGAACCGAACGTCCCCAACCCTATGGCCGGGATGTTGGCGCCGGTGTATAGCTGACGCTTGGGAACCGTGTTGGGATCGACTTGCTGTGGGTGAGTTGTCATTGGCCATGCTTTCCAGATCAAAGGTTGTTGATGGGATGATCATAGCCCCAGTTATCATGGACACCATGTCGGATTGTGACCAGTACTTGTCGATTTTTGACTTTCCAGTAAACTCAAACAATGATGGTCTGAAACTGTCAACAAACAGGATACGCCCGATGCCTGATCAACCTTTACGTCCCGCGTTTATTTCCAGACAGGTGATTGATGGGAACTATTTCTTTCTGGATCTCAAAACGCGAAAGCCAGGCCGCCTGAGTATTGCCTGTGGCGGGTTGGAAAAGTGCTCGCCTCATTATGATGTCCATCGACAGGATTTTCGCTATTTTGCGATAGAATTCGTGCTATCAGGACGTGGTGAGTACACCGTTGGCGATCAGGTCCACCCCCTTTTTGCAGGCAGTGTCTTTGCCTACGGCCCGGGAGTTGATCATCGGATTCGGTGTATCGACCGTAACGGCATGGTCAAATATTTTGTCGACTTTCACGGCCCCGGTGCCAACAAATTGATCCAATCCAGCGCCTTGTCAGCATCCAATCCTCTGCGTCTTGGCCGGACGCGCTGGTTTGAGATGATTTTTGACATGATGATCAGCAGTGAATCCCAACCGCGACAGCTTGCCATCGAGCAATGTTCCCACCTGCTGTCCCTGCTGTTTCTGAGATTGGAAACCGATGCCCAAAGCGATACGCCCGACGCCAGTTCAGCCTTTGAGACCTTTAAGCGTTGTCAACGTTACATTCAGGCACATCATGCCCAGTTACACACGGTCAGTGAAGTTGCAGATGCCTGTCATGTCGATCGTGCCTACCTTTCACGCTTGATCAAACGCTATGCACACGAGGGGGCTTATCAGTATTTGATCCGACTGAAAATGCAACATGCTGCGGAACTGCTGGTCAAAGAGAAACAGGCTTTGGCACATGCAGCTTCTGCAGTGGGATATGATGACACAGCACTTTTCTCCAAAGTGTTCAAACGAATTCATGGCGTGAGTCCGCGTCACTTTATTGACCGAATCGGTCGGTAAACTACAACATGGGTGATGCGTTTGAATTTGCAATGAATCTGCAAAAAATATCACTTCACAAACGGAACAAGACATGCCATGATGTCCTGTTCATCGTCCTTTGACCCATCCCATGTCTCCCCCTTGCACGAGTACACGCACCGATGAAAACCAAACTTTTTTCGTTACTTGTCTGTCTGACACTTGTAAACGGTATTGTCCACGCTGACACGTTACCGGAGGGGGGTAAAACCATCATTGCCCCGCAACCCACACCCGGCCATAACGACGGGATGAACTTCTCCGGGAAAGATGCCCAAATGCAGGTCGTCCCCAAAACCGGTGGCGGTTATGCCTATCGCATCACCGTCAACAAACCCGGCAATCACCGTTGGGATGTCCAACTCAACACCGTGATCCCATCAGCGATCCAGCTCGGCCATGTGTACCTGGTGCGCTATGATGCGCGATGTATTGAATCGATGAACCAGGAAGGTACCGCCCATGCCAATGTCGAAAAAAATGGCCCGCCGCACAGCAAGACCATGAGTCGCGCGGTGGACTTCGGCACGGAGTGGACCACCATCAACCTGCCTTTTGTTGTCCGCAAGGGTTTAGCCTTCGATGCCAAAGGATCGGTCTTCACACTGCATCTGGGCGCAGCCAAACAGGTGATCGAACTGGCCAACATTCAGCTCATCGATTTTGGCAATCAAATCGACATCAATACGTTACCCAAGACCAAAGCGACCTATCCAGGCATGGCAGCGGATGCCCCTTGGCGAACCGAAGCTGCCAAACGCATCGACCAATATCGCAAAGCCAACCTTCAAATCCAAGTCGTCAATTCAGAAAACAAACCCGTGGAAAACCTCAAAGTCCACATCGCTCAGCAGCGTCACGCCTTTGCCTTTGGCACCGCGATGAACATCCGTTACATGAACTCAGGTGATCCAAACATCCCGACCTATGAAAAGGCGCTACTGGATCGGTTCAATAGTGCGGTTTTTGAAAATGGTCTGAAGTGGTTTGCCATCGATCGCCATACCAACGACCAGGCCGTCGCAAGAGGGATCAAGTTTGTCAAAGACAACGACCTGTACATGCGTGGCCACGTGCTGGTTTGGCCGAGTAAACGTCATGTCCCTAAACCGATTGCTCAGATGATCGATACCCTCAAAGCCAATCCGGATGATCAGACGACACGAGAGAAACTCCGCAACGCTGTCGAACATCGCATCACGTGGATCACACGCGATATGGCTGGCAAAGTCGATGACTGGGACGTGGTCAACGAAACCTATACCAACCATGACATCATGGATGTGCTCGATCCCCAGGGAACGCCGCATGGCAAAGGTGTCATGGTTGACTGGTTCAAACTCGCTCACCAAGGTGATCCCAATGCCAAGCTGTTTCTCAATGACTACGGCATACTCACCAGTGGCAATCACTGGAACACCCATCAGCAGTACTTCTTCGAAACACTCAATGATCTCAAAAATTCCGGCGCCCCCATCCATGGCATCGGCATGCAAAGTCACTTTGGTGCAACGCTCACTGCCCCGACGCGTCTCTGGGAAATTCTCGATCACTACAGCCAACTTGGCTTGCCGATCAAGGTCACGGAGTTTGATATCAATCTGGATGACGATGAGATCAAGGCAGCCTACACGCGCGACTTTTTCACTGCTGTCTTTGCGCATCCCAATGTCGAGGCGCTCCTGAGTTGGGGCTTTTGGGCTGGTCAACACTGGCGTCCTGAAGCAGCGTATCTGGACAAGCAATTCAAACCGCGTCCCAATGACATTGCCATGCGTAAACTGCTCTTTGAAGACTGGTGGACCAACACCACCCTCACCACCAACGACACCGGCAAGATCAATCAACGAATCTTCAAAGGCCAACACCTGATCACCGTCACCTGGCCAGACGGCAAAACAACTTCAAAAACCGTTAACCTCACAACCGATCAAACCCTTGAGATCAAACGTTGACCCATCAAACACTCGCAGCATCAATGTCTTCGTGAGCCGGACTGTGTCAGTTCGGACGGCTCGACACGAGCCAGCTCGCTGATGCAATGAAAGCATCGAAACCCATCACTCCGCGGTGATTTGTGAAAAGAACACCGTCCCCTGCAAATGCTCTGGGCTGGGGCGTGGGACACTGATGTAAAATTGCTTGGTCGGGAACTTCACAAAACCATCATTGGCACCGCCCCAGTGTTCAAGCTTGCGGTCAAGCGGAATGCGGATGGTTTCCCAATCACCGATGCCGTTGATTTTCGTCTTGTATTGCAGGGTTTGGCCCGTTGAATCAGTCACACGGAACGTGAGTTTCTGTGACACATCGGACTTGGCTTTGAAGATGATGCCCGTTGCGCCTTTGCCAATAACCATGGATGCACCTGCCAGCACGTATGGTGTGGACTTGGATTGGGATTGTGTGAAGTCATAGTCCAGAACGCCCATGTCAACGCCGTCCTGAGATTGCACTTTGAAGCTGCCCTGCCCGGTATTCTTGAGAAACTGCCAGGTGACCGACGGGGTGAAGAGTTTCAGATCACCTTCGGTGGTTCCTGCAGTTTGCGAACTGGCTTGAGGGGTGGACACCGCTGAACCGCGACCGCCAACGATCATTGCATTGGCATATTCGACTTTGCCAGCGAGTTGTTCTTTCTGAGAGCGCGGGATGTTCATGGATATGCTGGTGATGGGGAAATGAACTTTACCATCGTTGGCACCGCCCCAGTGTTCAAGCTTGCGATCCAATGGAATGCGGATGGTTTCCCAATCCCCGCCGCCTTGCAAAGACGTCTTGTATTGCAGGGTCTGGCCGGTGGAATCCGAAACGCGGAAGGTGAGTTTTTGAGCCAACGCGGTGCGTGCATTGAGTGTGATGGCATCACCGGATGGGATGTTGACTTTAACCAGTGAGATGACATAAGGCGTGGACTTCGTGCCGGGGTTGGTGAAATCAAAATGCATCACACCAATGGGCGTCCCATCTGCGTCTTTTGCAACGGAGAACGAACCTTCGCCGGTGTTCTTGATGAACTTCCAGTTGGCATCGGATGTAAACAGATCAAGTGATTGGTTATCGACGTTGGCCATCGGCAAAGGTTTGGCGGTGGTGATCTTGCCCAACTCGACACCAGCAGGAATCGCGACATACTGCGGACTTCCGGAGAGTGAAAGTTTGAGTTGATTGCTTGTGCTGGTCTTGCCATCAATGTCGGTGGTGACAAACGTTGAGCCTGCCGAATTGGTGTCGATGGTGACATCATGCACGAGCGCTTCATCCGGGAAGCCGCCTGCCGGTGGCGAGGTCCATGCAACGAGTTGGCGATGCCCCTTGTCATTTTCCCAAAGCAGCAGATAGTCGCGATGGTTCTCAGTGGTGATGCGACGGGTAAGCTGGTAACCATTGAGCTGTTTGATCATTACCTTGGCTGCTCTGAGAATCGGGCGCGACTGGTCGGGCGTCATCATCCCAAACGTGTCACCATCCCATTCATACCAGATGGTCAGTCGGACATCATGCAATTGATCGAGCATGAATTGGCGGACGAAATGCCACGCCTGATACTTTCGAAGCTCAACTTCCCTGCCACCGGACCAGCCTTCAAGTTCCAATTGTGTCTTGGGTTTTTTGACTGCAAAGCCGCGTTCGGAATTGAGCATGATCATGTCCGCATGACCGTACTTCTTGAGGAGGTTCCGTGTGATGTCATGACCAATGGAAAATTCTTCAGGCGTCCTCACACCATAGGGATGTACCGACCATGCCTTGATGCCGGTATCCAAAATGCCTTTATCAAAGCAGAATTCCGTCCACTGGTAACTGGGCTCCCAATAGTTGGAAACCGAGCCAACCATCACAAACACATCCGGGTCCGCCTTGAGCATGGCAGGCATGATGGTCTTGACCAGATCGACATATTCCTGGGCGAAAGGTTCGGAGTTATGCGTGCCATCCTTACGCCAGAACGTGCGGATGTTCGGCTCATTCCAGACTTCCCAGATGACGTCGTAGTCCTTGAAATGTTTGGCAACCGCTGCAGCAAAGTTGGCAAAGCCCTCGCGCCCTGCCTGGGTCTGAATGCCACCACGTCCGTCATCTTCATAGAGCTTGTTACTACCATATAGACAGCCCAGAATCCGCATGCCCTTGCTCTTGGCATGGTCGAATTCTTTTTGATACTGATCAAAGTTGTAAACGCCTTTTTCCTTCTCCACTGCATCCCAGTACACGCCACGTCGGAACGTGCTGAATCCCACTTCGTTGACCTGATCGATGGTCGCGGTGTTGAAGTTATGCGTCTTAAGCTGAACGCCACAGGATTGCGGGACACCCGAGGTCATGGGCAACTCAGCGTTAGCTGACATCGACGTCATGAAAACAAGGGATAGAGACAAAACAACCGAGAAAAAGTGCGTGTGGGACATCAATCAATTCCTGTAGGTGTGAATCCTATCGGCCAATCAACACAGTCTGATATATATCAGATTTACAGTATCATAGATCACTCTCGCGCCAAGTCAATACCGATAGCTGGGATTTTTTACAGCATGAAAAAAGCCCAACCGTAAAGGCTGGGCTTGGAAGGTTTCTGTTGTGGATAGCAATAACAACGCAATATCAATGGTTCACCGCAGACAAGTCACCATAGCCTTGTCGTCAGCCATAATGAAAATCACATTGGGGTGGGATGACATTTATTGACCGATCTGGATATTGTTCTGATTGATGACGTTATTCATATTCTCAGGCACGACCAGTGAGCCTTCATACAGATTATTCACCAGAATCACACGTGCTGGATACGGGGACAAACCGACATTGTTAAACGCAATGGGGGTCGCCCAACCGCGGAAGCTGTTGCCATCGAGTTGACGGAAGACATCATCCGCAATGGTGTCAGGACGTTCTGCTGCAAGCTTTTGGGTGACTTCAAAATTCAACACCACTGCCGGATCACCGGTTGCGGACTCTTTGTTTTCATTAATGAACGTGTTGTTGCGAAAGGTCAATTCCTTGATGATCTTGTTAATGATCACAAGCGACGGTTGATTGGGTAACTGGTTGATGAAGGTGTTGCCGGTGGCGGTGATTTTGCCCCCACCATAGGGGTTGGTAAGGATGCCACCGTTGACGAATTTATTGCCGGAGATCACGACGTTGCGGACCTGATCGACCTTGATGAATCGTGGTTCTTTGAGATGACTGACAAAGAGATTGCCGGAGATGATGGTCTTGCCCGACTGCGTACCGTGCGAGGAGTGCAGGCGAATGAACTGTCCTTTGTAAATCTCATCGCCGATGTCTTCGATGTTGACCATGTTGCCGGTGATAACGGTCTTGTCATTGTGATAGAAGCTGCCGATCCCTGCTGCCTTGGAGTTGGTGCAGATGTTGTTGGCAACGATGACTTCCTCGCAGCCTTCAGCATCAATCGCCATGTCATACTGATATTTCGAGGAGTTGGCGGTGACGATGATGCGACGACCTTTGCGTCCCCAGACCAGGGTCTTGCCATACTCGCCGTAGTTGTTGTGACAGTAGACTTCGTACGTGCCGGTCATGTGGATGGCATAGTCCTTGTCACCGGGGAGCATGTTGCGATACACATCACGGGGCAGGTTGGGGACCAGACGTTTATTCTGCGGCGAGCAGTCACCACCATCCCAAACCAGGGGGTGTTTCACGTGACTAAACCAGTTGTTGTAGAACTTGACGTATTCACTGCCATGGTAAAAACTCAGCAGATTGTGTTGGCCGTTGATGCCCACGTTGTCGTGACAGAGCACACGAGAACAATGCGTGGTGCGGACCCCCAACGAGAAATTCCTGAAATGACAGTTGGAAATTTCAATGTCTTCGCAGAGTGAAAGCAGAAGAATCGTCCAACGAATTCCCATCAATGAACGTGTGCCCGGGCGTTGGCGTGAGAGACGTTGTGCGATGTACTGCTTGTCTGTGAGTGCAAATTTGACGTGATCGATCTTGATGTTCTTCAGACCTTCACCCACCATCAGGTTGTGTTCGTTCTGGGCATGAATCTTGGCAAGTAAATCATCGGTGATGGCAATGTTGAGATTGGAAAGCGTGGTGTTATCACCGGTGAGCGTCACCAATGTTTCAAACTCAGGCTTGTCGGAAGCGAAAATTAACCTGGTGTTTTCCGAACCCTTGAGCGTGACATCAGCAGGCAAGACAAGCTTGGTAACACGGAAGGTACCGTTGGGGATGAGCACCATTTTTTCGCCTGAATCAAGGCGTTTTTGCAGGTCAGCCGTAATGTCTTGCAGGTCCTTATCGGAGTTGCCATCAAGCTTGACGTCCTTGGCAACTTCCACGCTGGCCCAGCGTTTGTCGAGATTCTCACCTTCTATTGCTGACGCCAACGGATACCACAGTGGCGGGAACATACCTTCTTTGGCATCCTCAAGTTCGCGGCGCGTGGGTTTGCCATCGTCCTTGTCAGCAGCGACTTCTTCGACAAATGGCGCAAATGCCTTGGCCTTGAAGCTGATGGTGACGGTGGTGTTGGCGGTGACGTTGATGCTTTGCGTCAGTTCGTTGCCAACCCACACCTTGGCCGACTCACCGAGATCAGTTTTGAGCGGTTGAGTCCCCCAACGTGAATGCCATGCAATAAAGCCACCGATGTCGTCGGTTTGTTCAAAATCAGGGTTCTTAAGTTCGGCCCCGGTGATCTGAATGTTGTCATAGACCGTGTAAATCTTAGCGCGCTCACCATCGCGTTGCTTGTGGATGCGACCGCTTAATGCCAACTCAACCTCACCGGAGTCCTGCGGGGTAAAGGCGAAGGTGTAATCCTGCCACTGATCGGCCAGATCATTGCCGGTGACCGCCAGGAATGCCTGACGGTCATCTCCCTTAAGCCAACCGGGATGAAAGAGATTCAAGGTTGCAGACGGACCTTCGACCAACTTGATATGTTGCTTGCCGGTGTTGCCTTTAACGAAGATGTTGACCTGAGGCTGGATGCGTGTTTGATCCTGCGCGAGAACCGTTGAGACGGATACAAGTGCGACACAGAAAAACAGAGACAGTAAGCGTTTCATATTTCGATTCCAGTTCGTTTTGTGTTTGTTGATTAGGCGATGACAGGGATGCGTGTGCCGACACAGACGAAGGCGTTGCAAAGTAGCAACGATGGACGTCAGGCCTTTGGCTGAAGCCCAGACATACCTTAAAACGCCAGATTCTGATCGAAGTAATGACGGAAGTTTTTCAGGACGTGATACGTGATGCGATTGGAGTCATGAAAGCTACGCGCACCGCGATACGACGTGCGGGAGAGGATGATCAGATCATCACCATCAAACTGCCAATCGGGATACTGGAAGCCGACGAGACGCAGCGAGTCTTTTTCACGGTGTCCTGAATCGTCCTGGACGATGACTTTGCAGACCCGCCAATTGCGCAGGTCTTCGGAGACGGACATGGTGAGTACGTTGCGCTGCGAAGCAAAACCTTCGACAGTATTTTTGTTACTGAGATTGACATACATGCCGGTGACTGGATCGCGGCGGACAACAAATTTATGCGTGCCACCGGGGAATTTGATGATGTCATTGTCGTAGTCGAGGCTGACGGTCTTGCCATCGTCGGAGACTTTGACAAAGGCTGCCCAGTCGGAGTGTGGCTCGGTGCTGATGCGGAGGATATCCCAGAGTTGGCCCTCCGGATCAACGCAGACATTGCCTTCAAGGAAACCCGGGCCGTGATCGCCCCAATCGTCGGGGACTTTGCTGCCATCGAAAGTGAGTTTGTTGCTCATGGTCCAGTTGGCTGCATCAAGCAGGTCACTGTCGACAGGCGCGGAGACAACAAACGCGCGGAAGCCGGTGGGCCAATGCGTGGTTTCGTTGTCTTCATACGCGCGGAAGATGCGACCGTTATGAATTACCAGTGGCACCGGCGCACAGTGATAGTTGGGCGCCTGATCACCGTGACCACCTTCAAAAAGCAGGCCGGTCCTGGCGGTATCGGGCGTGGTCCATTGGTAACCGCCGTCGGTACTCTTGCGGATGATGAGATTGCCATGCTTGCGGTCACAACCCATGAGGTACAGATCACCATGATGCAGGAACAGCGTGCACCAGTAAGCGCCAATGATCGGCATGGTGTCAGTCCACGTCTGGCCGTCATCGTAGGAGTGATAGATGCTGCTGACAGCGAGCTTGGAACTTTCGACGTTGTCGTTTTTGTTGTAGCCGAAGTAATCATGGCTTGCGACAAGCGTGTCATCGGGCAAGCGGACAATGCTGGGTGATCCCAGGAACAACTCGGTCTTTTCCGGTTGATGACGTAACTGGACGAACTTCATTTTGAGCCTTTAAAAAAAGAATCGGTATCGATACTGGGCCTGCATCAACTTCATGCAGGAATCACCCGGGAATTTCGTGTGTGTGATGGTTAACGGTAGCCGTCAGGTTTGACGAAGAAGTAGCTGCCATCGTCTGCTCGGGAACTGTAGGAGGAGATATACCGTTTGGTATCTTTCATCCAATAGGCATGCGGCGCTTCCTCGTAAAGTACTTCAGGTGAGACACGTTCGACATGGCCATCATAGAGTTGGATATTAAACGCACCGGAGTGTGGCACGTAGTAGGCAAGTGTCAGATAGCTGCCTGCACTATCAGGACGGGCGTACCCATACGTACGACGTAACGGAACCGTATCGCGGAAACCTGTTGCAACGGTGTCTTCAATCAAGCCGATACTCATGCTTGGCCTGGTCATGTTGCCCGTGCGGATCATGCTTGAGTCACCGCCTTCACCATAACCTGAGAGACCGTATGAGACGTTGGTGTTTTCAACGTTATCCGGATCGCTGTACGCCATTTTGTGGTCCGTCACAGGATCGGAATAAATCTGATGCGACGGCATGTATTTGTGATAGTAAAGCACCTGCCACCAGACGGTCGCAAAAGCGGTTGAACCGTTGATCGTCGCTTCACTGGACCACGTGCTGACATTGGTATTGCTCGGCAGATAATCCTTGAACTCAAAGGAATAGGTGAGCATGGCCGTCCCCAATTGTTTTTGTTGCGTCCCGCATTGGATCGCCCGCGCTGCTTTGCGCGCACTACCCAATGCAGGAAGCAGAATGGAGATCAGCAAGGAGATGATCGAGATCACCACCAATAATTCAATGAGCGTAAACGCGCGCTGTCCCATTGCAATGAACGTCTTCCCGGAAGTGCGAAGCTGTACTGCTTTTGCCAAATTCATTTGTGTCTCCTCGAAGTGGACGCCCCGGATTTGGCTGTGGAATCACGAACAAAGAGCTGGGGTTCAAGCTCCCAGCGAATCATCGAAGGCAGATCCGTCTCATCATCACCCGGTTCAAAACGGGCACTGACACGGTCCACCACAATTTGTGCAATCTTGCGGGCATAGGCCTTGAGGTCATAGCCCACACTCGTTAACCCCGGCGTGGTGATCTGGGCAACGGGCAAATTATCAAACCCCGTTAACGAGACATCGCCAGGAACATCAATCCCCATTTGTGTCAGCGTCTGAATCGCATGCATCGCAACCCAGTCGTTGTGACAAAACACAGCCGTCGGCGCATCGGCCTTGCTATACACTTCACGCAACACGCGCGGGATATCTTCGACTTCATGTAAGCGAATCAGGTGATCAGGATCGATGTGCAGTCCCAGTATTTTGGCTGCATCACGCAAGCCGTTGAGCTGAACATGAAGATGCGGGTTACGTAACTCACGTTCGCTGACGCCGAGCACGAGAATCTGTCGATGCCCCAGGTCCGCCAGGTGTTTAGCCAGCAGTTGCCCCCCCTGATACGTGTTCCATTTCACATGGTCGATCGGCAAGTCATCCACCGCATCAAATGCCAAAGCATGCGGGCAATGTCCTAACAGGTCAGCCAACTGGTGATACTCTTCCAAAGCGCCCAACGGACCGATCACCAGTGACTCAACACCGATCTCCATGAAATGCTCGATGGCTTGGCGACACTCATCAATCCCCCCTGGCGCCAGACACGTCTGAGCGTGCATGTTATGGGGCTTTAAAGCCAAACCAATCTCACGCATCAAACCATAAAGCCACGGGTACCCCCAAGGCTTGGCACTGTGACCTTCACGGATGCAAATGCCCACCGTGTGCGTCCGCCCCTTAAGCAGTGACCTTGCTGCATGCGACGGGCGATACCCCATTTGCTTGGCATAGGAACGAATCGCATCGGCCTTCTCGGGTGAAACACCTTGCTTACGGTTCAGCGCCTTACTCACCGTCATGGCTGAGACATCAAACGCCCGGGCAATGTCGCTAAGCGTCACACGACCACTGGCAGGTGTCGGGAATGTGGTTGTCTTGTTCGTGGTCATCGGTAAGCCTTTGATGTCTGTCATGCTGGCCAGATAAGCCAAGTGCTTGCGATTTGGTAATTGAGTTTATCTTGCAGGTTTAACGTTAACTCTCAATAGCTAATTCTAGGCGCGCTCCTTTGTGAGTCAATGATTCCTTTTGAAAATAGATTGTTTTTTCTAAATGGTGTTCAAACCACTGGGTTACAGGATGGGTTAAAGCCTTATCCTTAACTGCAAGCTCAGCTTTGCTAATCAGGTTAAGTGATGTATCAGGGGGTCTCCGGCCAAACCTCATGAGCGTGACGCTGATCGTGATGAAGAATCATTTCCGTTAAGCCACGGTCGATATGCTGACGCATCCAATTCCGGGCGCGTTTGGCATCACCATCTCGGATTGCCCGGACAATCTGAGCGTGGTAACGGTAGGTGGTGACGATCTGCTTAAAGCGTGGTCGATCACGTTCGTAGTCTCGGAAAATGCGTGCCAGGATGCGCAGATCACGCACCATCTTTAATAGTCGCTTATTCCCTGCCACCTGCATGATGTAAGCATGGAAGGATTCGTCGACTGCCAGATAATGATTCATCTGCTCGGGACTGAGCACTTCCAACTTGTCCTGGCGAAGTAGCAACGCAAAGTGCTTGAGTTGGCCCAGCAGTTCGTTGAGATATTCCAACTGTTGATCGGTTCGCTGCATCGCTGCCTTTTGCACTGCGCAACATTCCAATGCTGCGCGTATCTCGTAAAGCTCCACCACTTCATCGCGGTCCGGCTCGCGCACCACCGCCCCGAGATTGGGGACCAGGTTCACGTAGCCCTGTGATGCCAGGCGACCGATGGCTTCGCGGACGGGTGTCGCGCTGACCCCGATCTCCTTGCCGATGGGGCCGTAGAGTAAGCGCGTGCCCGGTTTGTATTGCCCGGACATCAGCTTGGAAAACACGTGATCGTAAGCGCGCTGTGCGTTGTTGGATTGCATGGTTTATCCCATTGCGTGTTGCGGGAATTGGCTCAGATCAATAACGTCTGCATCGACGAGTTCACGAATGCGCTGCTTGATGACCTGGCGTTCAGGATTACGGAAACGGTGCAGCGGATCAGCCATGTAATCATCGCAGATGCCCATCACTGAGAGCGTGCATTTAATGCCTTTCACGCAGGACGAAACGTGTTTACCCACGCCGTAAAGTGCATCACCGAGTTGCAGAATTTTCTTCTGGATCGCCAGAGCTTTATCCAGTTGTTGATTCATGACGGCTTCGTAGGTTTGGACGTAAAGTTTGGGAGCGAGATTCGCACCACCGTTGACGCCGCCGTTACCGCCCTGCATCACGGATTCACAAAGCAGTTCTTCCGGGCCGATGAGTGTAAACCAATCTTCACGACCAACCGCGAGTTTGAGCAGTTTTTGATAGTACATCATGTTGCAGGAACTATCCTTGATGCCCACGATGTTCGGCTCATCCATCAAGGCTTTAACCGTATCAAGAGTCATGTTCACCTTGGTCAAGCCCGGCATGTTGTACAGGATCAACGGCAAAGGTGAATCGCTATTTAAATGCTGATAATACTCAAGCAATTCCGGCGGGTCCGACGGGAAGTAAAACGGCGGCGCTGCAACAATCGCATCCGCACCACAGTCCGCAGCATGTTTGGATAAATTCAATGACTCGGTAATCGACGTGTCCGTCACCCCCACCACCACAGGCACCTTGCCCTTGGCCTGTTTGCACACGCGCGTGATCATCTCACGGCGCACTGCATAACTCAGCGACGGCGCTTCACCTGTCGAACCGAGCGCAAATAAACCATGCACGCCCCCCACGAGCATGTGCTCAATCAAACGCTCCAGACCATCAACATCCAAAACATCGCGGTCCTTCAGCGGCGTGATCACCGGCGGGATAATACCTTGTAACTTCATTTTGCGAACCTTCAAAAACAGGGGTTTCACCGACACTGCGGTGCAAAAGTCTGGCCTTCAACCAATGCTTCGAGCTGCTCAAGCAATCGCGCTTTTTCACCTGCAAACGAAGCATTATCTGACAAATCGTTAAGCTCGTTAATGTCTTGTTTCATGTCAAAAAGTTGACATTCAATCCCCTGGTCCCCGTTCCAGTAGACATTGAGCTTAAACCGATCATCGCGAATCATCGAGGCATAAATCGGCGGGTCGAAATATTTGGGTTCCAACGTACTGGTGCTACTGATGCCGGTGTTCAGATAGTGACACACGGCATACTCACGTGTCCTTACCGAAACAGGGTCTGACCCCGTTTCGCTTGGCAGCATGTTGATCGACTCGGGCATGACATCGGCAATGGTGTCAGCAGACATCCCGGCAGCAGTGAGAATCGTGGCAGCAAGGTCGTGGTTCTGCACCAAACCTTCATGCACCTTGCCCGCTTGAATCTGTTTGGGCCAACGCATGATCAGTGGCACGCGTGTGCAAGCGTCATAGAAGAACGCGCCTTTAACCAGCAACTGATGATCGCCGAGCATGTCCCCGTGATCACTGATGAAGATCACCAGCGTGTTGTCGAAAATGCCTTGTTTTTCCAGTTCATCGAGTACATCACCGACTTTTTCATCGATCAGTGAGACTGAGCCGTGATAACCGCGACGCATATCATCGATGCCCTGCTGGGAGTAATTGCTGTAGTCCTTCATGTAGGAACCGTGGTGTTCCTGTTGAATGCCGCGTGGCAGTTTGCTCATGTCGGTATCCATGCCGATGCGCGATGGCATTCTGGACATGTCGACTTTGGCAGCGTACTCCGGCGGGCAATCGTGATAGGGATTATGCGGGTCAAACACACTCATCTTGATGAAGAACGGTTTGTCAGCATCACGGTTACGAATCAACTCAACCGTCTGCTGAGCTGCCCATGTCGTCATATGCAAATCTGTCGGAGCAATCGCGCCCCATCGCTTGGCTTTGAGTTGAGCAAGATACTCAGGATTCTTTTCGCTCAGCCACTTGGCGTAGGCATTAAACGGTGAGTCCAACCCCAGCGTCGGATCATGACACCACAGGTAATCATCAAAGCCGTCGTTGGGATGGCGATATTCAGCTTCGATCTTGTAATCACTGACGTGAAGCTTGCCAACTAATGATGTGTGATAGCCAAGATTTTTGAGATGCTTGGGTAGTAACGTGAATCGGTCATCCAGTTGCCCATAGAGTTGGTGGACGCCATGCCCAAGCAAGGTCTGGCCGGTCATCATACTGGCGCGGGATGGGGTGCAGATCGGGTTGTTCACATAGCAATGCTCAAAGTGAACCCCCTCACTTGCCAGGCGGTCCAAACGCGGCGTGTGGGCAAAGTCCGCACCATAACAGCCCAGCGAATCAAAACGCTGCTGATCGGTCATGATGAGTAAAATGTTGGGTTGCGATTCAGACATCATCGGGTGCTCAGGACAAAGATAATCGATCCATATAAGTCTATAGAGTTTAACTTTAAAGTCTATAGACTTTTTCAAAGATCACCTGAAAAAAGTCAGATTGCGTTTTACTTGCAATATCACAAGACCCATGCCAATATCCACTTAAAACGATCAAAACCAATCGCTTCATCGCAAAATCGTCCTATTCTCAACTGACTTTCGCTGCTAGGATGAAGCCACATAACCACGGATTCTGACACCTGCGAGCCCAATGTGATGACCGCCAAACGCCCCAATATTCTCCTGATTCACTCCGACCAACATCGCTATGATTGCGTTGGGATCAATGGTCACCCACAACTCAAAACGCAGAATCTCGATCGACTTGCAACCCAGGGTGTCAACTTCACACAGGCCTACACCCCCACCCCGATTTGCTCTCCGGCAAGGGCGTCGCTGGTCACCGGGCAGTGGCCGACCCAACACGGTTGTGTCAACATCTCAGGCACCGAGTCCCACCACTCTGCGAATCTCAAAGCCCCGACACTTTGGCAACTTCTTAATGATGCAGGCTATCACGTGGGCATGGTGGGCAAGTTTCACCAGGAAGTCGACGGCCTGCCAACCGATCACGGGGTGGACGACTGGATCAGTGAACGTGACTATGCCCCATGGCGCGCGTCGCAAAATCTCAAACCCCAACCGCGCGATCAAAAATTCTTCGGCCAAGTCGATGAGCACATCACCGCTGACCAATCGCGCATGGCATGGGAAGTCGATCACGTTCTCTCACTGATCAATCAGTACGAAGACGATGCAGACAACGATGCATGGTTCATGCGCTGGGATCCGTCCGAGCCGCATTTGCCCAACATCATTCCCGCGGAACTTGCGGACCTCTACCCACCCGACACCATCGAACCCTGGCCCGGCTTCCCGGATGACATGGCAAATAAACCCTATTCCCAAAAACGCTGCATCGACAACTGGGGCATTACCAACTGGCCCTGGGAGAAGTGGCAACCGATCGTCAGCCGTTATCTCGCTGAGATCACGTTGCTGGATCAACAACTTGGGCGCATCCTCAAAACTCTTGAAAACAAGGGCATTTTGGACAACACGCTGATCATCTACACCACCGATCACGGGGACATGTGTGGCAGTCACGGCATGATCGACAAACACTTCTCCATGTATGACGACATCGTCCACGTCCCATTGATCATGCGCTATCCGGGTAAATTGAAAAATGAATCACAGACCTGTGATGCGTTTGTGATTCACGAAATGGACATCGCTGCAACGCTCTTAACCGCTGCCGGTGTGCCCTGCCCGCAGACCTATGAAGGACGTGATTTGATCACCGTTGCCAACGGCAAAGATCCGGCCCCGCGCCCTGATACCTTTGCGATGTATCAAGGCGCGCAACAGGGCTTATACTCCATTCGCATGGTCCGCGATCGGGATTGGAAGTTCGTGTTCCACCCGACTGATCGTCATGAGTTGTATCACATTTCAGAAGACCCCGGCGAGTTGAATAATCTGATTGATGACCCTGCTTCCAAACCGCATCTTGATCGGCTTCGCCAGCGCATGATCCAATGGATGAGCGACATCAAGGACCCCTTGGGCAACGCCTTCACACGCGCCCAACTGGAACCGGACAAACCCTCCCCCCTGCTGCCGGAGAACCTGCGGCGATCAGGGGTCGATTGTGATCGGATCACAGCCGATCATCCGATGCTTTTGTCATCAAATCACTTTTTTACTTTTTATTGGAATAACTTGATATGCTCAGGAGTCCATCCTGTTGACGTAACCTCACCGAGGCCATGCTTGTCGTATGACCGGAACACGTTTTGGTACAAAAAGTACCCCTATTTTACGTTTTTTGGCATTCAATCGGCCTCAGGAGACGTCAAACGGGTCCCAATGCAGTTTATTGAACAAAACTTTGTCTCGCTGCCGGAAATTTTGCATCAACGCCAAGACCACAAACCCTCAACGGAGGCCTAGACGTGAACGAAAAAACCGACGGCAACTCTGCCAAGCCCCAATCCAAACGACCGCTGGGTTGGTTACTCACCAGCTTGACGATCTTCCTGATACTGGGCATTGCCACCAGCCTCATCGCCTGGATTCAGCTCAGTGAACCCACCGCCCAACGTGAAGGGGCAACCAAACAGACAGCCATGCTGGTAGAGGTCCAAACCGTCAAGCGCGACACCTTTATTCCCAGGATCGCAGCGCTGGGCAAAGTCCAGGCAGCGCAGGAGATCATTCTCAGCCCGCGCATCGAAGGCAACATCACCGACATCTCCGAAAACTTCATGCCCGGCGGATTTGTTGATGCCAATGAACTGCTGGTCACAATCGACCCATCGGATTACAACAACATCGTCAAGCAACGCGAGAGTGAACTCCAACAAGCCCAGGCCAACCTGGATATCGAATTGGGCAAACGCGATATCGCGCTCAAGGAGTACGAACTGCTGAATCAGGAACTCAACGATGATGACAAGGACCTGGTTTTACGAGAGCCACAACTCACCGTCGCCCGCGCTTCGGTACTCTCAGCAGAGGCTGCACTCAACCAGGCCAAACTCGAGCTGGGACGAACGAGTATCCGCGCCCCGTTTCATGCTCAGATTCTTTCGCGCAACGTCAATGTCGGTTCGCATGTCGATGCAGGCATGAACCTGGCAAAACTCATCGGTGTCGATGAATACTGGGTCATCGTCATGATCCCGTTGGCAAAACTCAAGCAAATTGATATCCCGAAAAACGGGGACACAGGCGCCACCGTCATGGTGCGCAATCGCACGGCATGGCCCGATGGGGTCTACCGCCAAGGGCGCATTAAAAAACTCATCGGCGCACTGGATGACCAAACCCGCCTGGCGCGTGTGGTGGTCGGCATTGACGATCCGTTGGCACTGAACACCGACGCGCCGCAACTCATCGTCGGCACGGTGGTCCAGGCTGAAGTTCACGGGCGACCGCTGGAAAATGTCTTTCGCATCGATCGCGATTTTCTGCGCGAAGACAACACCGTCTGGGTCAAGAAGGATGGCAAACTGGATATCCGATCGGCTACCGTTGTTTTTCAAGACCGCCAATATGCCTATCTTTCTGACGGACTTGATGATGGTGATCAACTGGTGACCAGTTCGCTTGCAACGATTGCCCAGGATGTCCCGCTGCGACTTGAAGGTTCCGACACGAACAATGCCGGAGACCAAGATGAATAAAACCAACCGATCCGCATCCGGCGGTCATCCCATTGACTGGATGGCTCAGAATGCCATTGCCGCCAACCTGTTGATGATGATCCTGTTTCTGGGCGGAGCCTGGGCAGCGATCAACATCCAGAAGGAAGTCTTCCCGCAATACCAGTTGGACATCGTCACGGTGGATGTGGGTTATCCCGGTGCTGCGCCCAGCGAAGTGGAAAGCGGGATTCTCCAACCGGTCGAAGAAGCTGTGCGTGGTCTTGAAGGCATCCGTGAGATCACTGCTGAAGCGCGTGAAGGTCGGGGCAGTGTCGAGATTGAGCTTGTCTCCGGTGCCGATCGCATGAAGGCGTTTCAGGATATTGATCAGGCGATTGCGCGCATCCGAACTTTTCCTGATGAAGCTGACGAACCGGAAGTCCGATTAAGGGATCAGCAGCGCGAAGCAATGTCGCTTGGACTGTATGGCCCGGTGGACATCTGGACGCTGCGCAAGCTTGCAGAGCGTCTGCGCGATCGGCTGCTCAGTGATCCGAACATGACGCAGGTGGAGTTGGGTAACGTCCCGGATTACATCACGCATGTTCAGATCAGTAACGACACATTGCGCGAATACAATCTCACGTTGCCGCAGGTCGCCCGGATCATCAGTCAGTCTTCGCGTGATATTCCAGCAGGTGCGGTGCGGACATTTGATGGTGAGATTCTGCTGCGAATGCAGGAGCGTAAAGTCTGGGCGGATGAGTTTGCCAACATTGACATCATTGCCACCGAGGATGGTGCGCATGTCAAACTTGCTGACATCGCAACGATTCATGATGGCTTTGAGGAAGGCAATTTTCATTCCCGGTTTAATGGTGTGCCGTCAGTTGAGATTGAAATTTTCCGCACGGGGATGGAGTCGCCGCTGGACATTGAACAAAGCGTCACGCGCATCATGGCAGACTTTCAGAGCATGCTGCCCCCCGGTGTGCAGTGGCGGATTGATTCGAACAATGCGCAGGACTTTCGCGAGCGTTTGAGTTTGCTGCTTGAGAATGGCGCGATGTCAACGGTGATCGTGCTGGGGATTTTAGCCCTGTTTTTAGCGGGTCGACTGGCATTCTGGGTGATGATGGGGATGGCGGTTTCGTTTATCGGATCACTGTTGTTTTTGCCGACCTTGGGCGTGAGTATCAACATGATTTCCATGTTCGGCTTTCTGGTTGCGCTGGGGATCGTGGTCGATGATGCGATTGTGGTGGGCGAGAATGTTTTTGAATACCGCAAGCAGGACAGTAACCCGGTGACAGCTGCGATCCATGGGACGCGTGAAGTGTCTGGGCCGGTGGTGTTTTCGATTTTGACCAACATCGTCGCCTTTGTACCGCTGCTGTTTATCCCCGGCGAGACGGGCTTGTTCTGGTGGCCTCTGCCGGTGGTGGTGATCACGGTGCTGACACTGTCATTGCTTGAAGCATTATTCATCCTGCCTGCGCATCTGGCTCATGTGAAGAACACGAAAAAAGAAAACTCGATCCTGCGCCCGATCAAGAAGGTTCAGTCTGTTTTCGTGGTTTTTTTTGATCGGATGGTGCAGTCGGTTTACAGCCGCTTTCTGGCCTGGACACTGCGTAACCGCTACATCACGATCACCGCAGCGGTGGCCATGCTCACCGTCATCGGCGTCTATGCCAACAGCGCTCACATGGGCATGATCAACATGCCTGAAGTCGCTGCCGATGAGATCGAAGCGGGCGTGCGCATGCCGGTGGGGACGACGCCTGCACAAGCCGGTCAATTGGCACTCAAACTCACCGAAGCCACGCGACGGATGTACGAAGAACACAATCTGCATGAAGTGGCAGAGGGCATCAAAACCAATGTCCGCGGGCAGAGTTTTATCGACATTGAAATCGTCATGCGCCCACCGGATCAACGGGACATGACAGCCAAAGAGGTCATTGCGCTATGGCGTGATGAGATTGGGGACATTCAGGGCGTGGACCAGATCACCTTTGAAGCCGAACGCGGCCCCGGGGGTTGGCGGCCGGACATCAGTGTGGACCTGAGTCATCAGAACATTGACATCCTGGAAGTCGCAAGCCAGAAACTCGTCGCTGAGATCAAACGGTTTTCCAATACGGCAGACGTCAGTGACAACTACAATCGGGGCAAGAAGCGTATCGACTTTCGACTGCTCCCCGAAGGACGTGCCTTGGGACTAACGCCTGAAGATGTCGGCGAACAATTGCGCGGCGCGTTTTTCGGATCACTGGCTTTGCGTCAACTGCGCGGCAACAACGAAACCGAGATCCGCGTAAAACTGCCTGAGTCGGAACGTGAAGACCTGGCCTACCTGCAGGACTACGTGATTCGGACCCCCGATGGCAGTGAAGTGCCTTTGTTTGAAGTCACCGCGTTTGAATACACCGAAGCGTTCAGCGCGATCAATCGTCGCAATGGCGGTCGCATCGTTTCGGTCTCTACGGATGTTGAACCCAAGCGCGAGATCGTGCAGGTGGTCAATGCGCTGAACAATGAAGTGCTGCCCCAACTGCGGGCGGACTACCCGGGGTTGACGTGGAGCTTCCAGGGCTCGGACGCGCGGATGCGCGAAGCGACGGCAACGTTGTGGGGTTATTTTGGTTTGGCGATGATTGTGATTTATGCGCTACTTGCCATCGCGTTTGGGAATTATCTCCAACCGCTGGTGGTGCTTGCTGCCATCCCGTTTGGCGTGATCGGTGCGGTGATCGGGCACATCATCATGGGCTTTGACCTATCGCTGATTTCGCTGATGGGGGTGGTGGCGTTGTCGGGGGTGGTGCTCAACAGCTCGTTGATCATGACCGACTTTGCCAACCGACATCGCAAGGATCATGGCGGGGATTTGACGCCTTTTGAAGCGATTCACATGGCAGGTGTCCGACGTTTCAGGCCGATCATGCTCACCACGCTGACCACGTTTGGCGGGCTCACGCCGATCCTGCTTGAGCGGTCCCTGCAAGCCCAACACCTGATCCCGATGGCGATTTCGCTGGGCTTTGGGATCATCTTTGCCACCGCCATTATTCTGATCATCGCCCCATCGCTGTACATGATGCTCGAAGACATCAAGGGCCTGTTCACCCGGGAGCAAACGTCCGAAAACAAGGCTGTCCCGCAGGCCAATTGATGCAAATATCAAAAATATCACCCGCAATCCCATGAATCTGTAAAAAAATGCATGGCATTGGTTGACTTGCGGCCTTACCAAGACTATAACAAATCTGTTATATAACAAGTTTGTTATAACCAAGAGTCCACAATGGCAGCCAAGTACCAACAAATCGCCCAGCTTGTTCGCACGCAGGTCCGCGATGGGGAGTTCACCCATCGACCGGTTCCCAGCGAAAGGCAGATCGCCCACTCCTACGGCGTGAGTCACATGACGGCGCGCAAGGCGACGCAGGAACTGCTCTCCGATGGGACGCTTGAGCGCCTGGACAACGGTCGCCTGGCGGCGGCACGCAAAGCCATCGCCAAAATCAAGGGACCGAAGATCGCGCTCGTCAGCCCGTCATTCGATTCCGAGTCCTCCCGCAAGGTTCACGTGGCTTTGGAAGAAGTCATCGAACAACGACACGGCTCGCTTCGCCCGGTCGGTTTCACACGTCTGTATGACACGATCATCAGCGAAGTATTGGAAGCGGACTACGACGGTATTTTTCTGTTACCACCAAGACAAACCATGCCCAAGGTTTTCCTGGACATGCTCAAGCGACATGCTTCGCGGTTGGCGATTGTCTTTCGCGACATGACCAGCGAGGGGTTACTGAGTGTGGGCTATCGTTCACCGTCGGACATTCAGAAAGTCTGGGAGCATCTCTACGATCTGGGACATCGCAGAATGGCTTACCTCAACACCGAGCCGGACCTGCAAAACGATCGGCTGCATGACACGTTTGAGAACTGGTGTCTTGCCAGGAGCGTTACGCCGGTGATTCTCTGCGACCCGGTGGAGAGTTTTCAGTATTCGGATCTCAAAGCCTACGAAGTGATGAAGCAGGCTTTGGAACAAGGCAAGCTTGAGGGCGTGACCGCGCTGTTTGGCAACAATCTCACGGTGACCCGCGCTGCCATCCGAGCCTACTACGAACAGGGCATGATGGTGGGCAGGGACATTGCCATCTGCACGCAGGACCTGCCCCGCATCTGCCGACTGTCCACGCCCAGCATCACCACGCTTGATCTCAAACCCATGAACCCGTTGATCGAACAAATACTCGACTGGTTTGCATTGGGCAAGGCGGGCAAAAAACAACCGATGCCCAAACAGATGCTTCACCATCCGGACGTCCCGGTGCTTATTGGTGAATCAACGTGTCCGCCCGCAACCGTCACAAACTACGCACACCTTTCAGAGATGAGCAACTGACCTCAGGAGTCCACCATGCACAGGCCCCAAACCGCACAACCTCATCAGGCCTTTACACTCATTGAGTTGCTGGTTGTCATCAGCATTATCTCAATCCTCATAGCCATTCTCCTGCCCGCATTAGCCAAGGCACGTCTTTCAGCACGGAGCATCCAATGCGCTGCTCAGGAAAAACAGATCGCCTTGGTCCTCAAGCTGTATGCTGACGACAACGACAACGTCATTCTCAAATACAACATGGGCCCGGACCTGGGAGGCGGAACCTGGGATTGGACGGAGTACCTGGATTACACGCACTATCTGGACGCCAAAACCGGTGTCTGGAACTGCCCGCAAGCTCAATCGCGCACCTTCCGAAGCTATGGCATGAACTGGAACATCGCAGGCTCCACCGCGCTTTCCCCCTCCGGCTGGACGCGGTTTGATGATGTGATCCGTGCATCGGACATTATTCTTTTTGCAGATCACAAGGAAACCAGCAACCCACTTAACGGCATCAACCACGGCACCGTCGAAGCGACGCGCGTCTCGGATCGACATGACGGCACGAACTTCGCGTTCGTCGATGGCCACGTCCAGCGTCTGCCCCTGCCGATGCCCAAAGACAATTACGTCCCCTAAAACCAACACGCATTGAAGTTCAAGATTTGAAAGCTATCACCATGAAACGTCATCTTTCAGGATGGTTGGCGGTCATTGCCATCGCCTGCCTTACCCGGACATCCTTGGCCCAGAATCAAACACTGGAAGCTGCGGTCGCCCATTGGTCTTTCGATCAATCGCTGGTGGCCACGCCCAAGCCGATGACCTTGGTGCCGATGGATGCCAACAACAAGCCGGCACCCAATGCGATCACATATCACAAAGCCGACGATCAAACCCCAGCGAACGTGACGATAGCAGGTGATCATTTCCTGCGCATTGATGGTTCGGACGCCAAGCCGATTTGCCTGACCGACACGATGACCATCTGGACGCGCATCAAACTCGGCAGTAACCCCCAAGGCATTGTCTGGTCACGTCACCGGCCCATGGATGGTTTTCGTGGCATGGAACTTGGCCTTACCGCAGACACCCCCTGGAACCCCAACGGTCCCAAGCCCTGCTTGACGGTTTCCGGTGGTGATCGCAATGATCTTGCCTTTCTCGTTGCCAAAAACGAACTCAAAGCAGGTGTCTGGTATGACCTGTTTGTTGAGTATGTCCCCAGTGAATCGATCAAACTCACGATCATCGAATCGCAGACGGGTGCACTGATTGAAACCATCGAAGAGACCAAAAACATCCCCGCCAAGATCAAGGCCGATGCCGGTCAATATGTCGTAACGCTGGGCGCTCGCCGCAATCACTCCAAGGGCAACTCGCATTACCTGCCTGACGGTAGCAGCTACGCAGGCTTTGGTGTCTGGGACAAAACACTCGATGAAAACCAGCAGGCAGAGATCGTTGGTAAACCCATCACGCAAGCCAAGCCCGCCACCCAATTGCCTCAACCAACCCGCAAACCGGTGACGTTTCACGTGAACACCAAGACCGGCTCGGACACAGCAGATGGACTGACCACGCAAAGCGCCTTTGCAACCATCTCCCGAGCAGTGCGTGATCTTGTCCCCGGTGACACCGTACTCATCGCACCGGGCGTCTATCATGAACAGGTTCGCATTCGTGATGCCGGTTCGAGCATTGCGCCGATCACCATCAAGGCAACCGACTCAAAAAAAAACAGTGTCATTCTCACATTGGCTGATCCGGCGATTCGTCAAGGTCAGAAACAATGGGACCTGGTCGACAAGGACCTGAACCTCTACAGCATTGGACTGGATCACTTCCCCGCCCGTGTGCTTTACAGTCAGATGGGGTTGATGCCTTACCCGGACTTGCAGACGCTTAAGACCTTCACGCTCTACGACGAATACCCCGGCCCGCTTAATGGTTTCACCTACGACGCCAATGCCAAATTGCTTTACGTCCGGCTTGATGCGTCGGGTCAGTATGGCTCGGTGAATCCCAATGACCATGTCATGTCCGTCTCACCCGTCAATGCCCATGGTTACAACGGTCAGAACTTGAATCCCGATCGACTTGATGCCAACCTTGTGATTGAAGGTGACGGCGATGGGTTTATCGCGATTCAAGGCCTGACCCTTGAAACCCCGGGCGCGGTCGGCATTATGACCATGCGCGACAACGTGCTCGTCAAAGACTGCACCTTCATCGGCTGTCGCTTCGGTGTCGCTGGCAGCAGACCCTCCCCCGATCCGACACAAACCTCTAATCACATCACCATCGATGGTTGTGACTACTCCAACAAGCCCGTCTTCACCGACATGGTTCAAATAATCCAGCGACTGCATGGCCAACCCGTTACGCAAAAACACAAGTTTTTCTGGTGGCATCGCAAGGGGCACAACACCGACAATAACCTTGTCAAAAACGACGAAACCGGCATCCTCGGCAACGTTGGCAGCAACTGGACCCTCATTAATTCCAACATCCATCATGCCTTTGAAGGCATCGCAACCTGGGGCGTGAGTTGGGCGAAAAACCTCACCATCAAACACAATCGCTTTGCGTACCTTGTGGACAATGCCATCGAAACCGAGAACCATGCAGCCAATGTGACCATCGCGCATAACTGGATCGAAGATGTCTTCGAACCTATCAGTTGGCAACCCCTCGGTGGCACGCCATGGCCCGGCCCGGTCTTCATTCACGACAACGTCATCGTGCAGAACCCTGAATTCGGCAACCTCTGGAAACTTGTCGATCACACCCCCGGTGTCTTTAAAATCGGTGCCAACGGCAAGAACTGGTTCAAACCACACATGGGTTCAACCACCGTCGACACCCTCCATAGCAAAATCTCAAAACGCTTTGTCGTTGTCCCCGGTGAAGGCTTTGTCGTCTACCACAACACCATCTACTCACCCAACAGCAATCTGCTGACATTGCCCAATCCCAATGAAGGTCCGTTCAAACGCGAACTGGTCAACTTCCGATTCTTCAACAACCTCATCGTCACCCAGCAACTTTACAAAGATGACAGTTGGCAGGGCAGTGTCATGGAGTTTGATGGCAATCTCAATGTCTGTTTAAACTCGCAAAGTCAGTCCGCCAATCTCACCGCAGGTGCTTCAGGCAAGGTCTTGCATCAGATTCCCGAAGTCGGTTTTACCAACCCGCAGTCCCACGACTTTACACTGCAAAAACAAAGTCCGGCCAACGGCATCGGTGTCCGCATCCCCGGACGCTTCACCGCCAACCGCCCCGTCGGTGCCGACATTTCAACCATCAAAATCACGCATTGATGATGTGATCAAACCTCACCCCCAAAAGCCATGTCGCTCCCGCGGGACGGGTTGCCTTGATGCCTGCACCGTTGTGTTCGCATCTGCGCCCAAGACATTTTTTGCCGCAGATGCACAAAGAAAACACAGATGTTTACGTCATTCTCGCGCAGGCGGGAATCCAGTGGCATTCTGTTGACACTTGCAAGTTCCACTGGACTCCCGCCTGCGCGGGAGTGACGGATAACAAGAACATCAAGGCAACCGAGTCATGATGACTCGGCGATATCAATGCATTGCCCGGTCATCTTAACCGGGTTTCAACTCACCTGATTGCGATACGCCGTCGGACTCAGGCCGTTGACCTGTTTGAACTGGCGACTGAAGGTGTACACATCGGCGTAACCCAACTGCTGAGCAAGTTCACCAATGGAGATATCCGTTTCAAGCAGGCGGCTTTGAGCCAGCCCGATGCGATGGGTGATGCGGTAGGCCATGGGACTTTTGCCCATGTGATGCGTGAAAGCTTTGCGGAAATGTTCGTAGCCCATACCAATCTCAGCAGCGATGGCTTGCAGGTCCACGGACTTTTCGAATGACGCGGTGAGTATGCCTGCCGCCTGTCGGAGTTTGGCGGGAATGGTTGACGCATCATCAGTCAGCACCTCAGGTCGATGCATGGCATTAAACCATTGCATGATGTGATACAGCAGTGTCTGTGAGGTGAGTTGCTGGCCTTGTCGGACGTGATCACTGAGTGTATGACACTGGCGTACAAACGATTCGCCCTTGCCGACATGCACGGTCTTGAGCGAGTCGGGCAGAATCTGCATGGGCTTGAGTGCTTCGTATAAATCCGGACTGATTGCCAAAGCGAATGACAACCAGGACTGAGGTTGTGGTCTTGTCACGTAATGCGGAATGTGTGGCGGTCTGAAAAACAGGTCACCTTCTGTGAACTCAAAGGTGGGTCGTTGCATGTCGTTGACGATCGCCTTGCCACGGATGAGATAGACGACGATGTAATCGTACATGACACAGTAGCGATGCCCTGCCGGATGCATGTGTGGATTGATCCATGAGCAGCGGACCGAGCCCTGCCCCAGGGCGCAGGTCACTGAATCGCGGGGGAACTTTCGTTTTTTCGGTCGTTTGGGAATGCTGGACATGAATACCAAATATAACAAATTTATCCCATTTGAGCTATGGAATATCTGTTTACGAGGCTTAATATGGCTACGACTGATCCCATATTCAACATCACCGTCTCAATGACGACAACGGAGATTACCTGATGTCCACCGCGCAAAAGCCCAACGTTCTGTTTTTACTCTCTGATGAACACAGCTTTCGATTTCTTTCAGACCATCATCAACCGGAACTCGCCGAACCTTGCCGAACTCCGACGCTTGATGCACTCAAACAGAATGGGACCGCGTTTAACACCACGTACTGTCAGATGCCACTGTGTACGCCATCGCGCATGTGCATGCTCTCAGGCAAGGAAGTCAATGACTGTGGCGCGTGGTTTAACAGCAGCGTGCTTGATCCGAACTTACCCACCATCCCCAAGGCCTTTGCAGCGGACGGTTACACAACCTGTCTGGTTGGCAAGATGCACTTTGGGGGCAATCTCCAATACCACGGCTTCCAACACCGCCCCTATGGTGATCTCACCGGCCAATGCGGTCATCAACATGAACTCATTGACCTCAAGGAACGCGGCCTTGAAGGTTACACCGGCATGCAACTTCGCACACTCACCGCGGGCCTGACCACGATTCCCGAAAGTCAACTTCAGGAGCAGGTCGTCAGCCGTGAGACCATCACGTTCCTGCGTGAACATCAAGCTGCCACACCGGAGAAGCCCTGGTTCTTGTGTGCGTCCTACAGCCGCCCGCACTTCCCACTCAATGCGCCCAAGCGACATCTGGATAAATACTGGCCCAAGGGTGTCACCCCACCCAAAGTCGGGCGCACGGGAGATACGTTTGATCACCCGATGACGCAAGGCATGCGTAAAGGCTTTGATACCGATCGCATCGACGGTGATGAACAGGCCTTGGCAAGGGCATCCTACTTTGCCTGCGTCGATTACCTGGATGAAATTCTCGGCGACCTGTTAACCACGCTGGAAAAAGACGGTCTGCTGGAGAACACCATTATTGTCTACACCTCCGACCACGGTGAAATGGTCGGTGAACACGGCGGCTGGTGGAAGAACACCTGGCATGAAGCCTCCGCGCGTGTCCCCTTTATTGTGCAGACACCTGCCCAACGTCGCGGTGAAACGAAGCCCAACCAGATCAACACGCCCGTGAGTCTGGCGGACCTGTTCCCGACACTCTGCGGCTTGGCGGGTGTCGCGTATCCCGATGATCTGTATGGCATGAATCTCACACAGGCGATCAACACCGGCAACGAACCGGACCGGGGCGCGGTCTTCTGCGATACACTCAACGACCGTTGGGGACAAGGCACCAATTTCCGCATGGTCCGCGATGGCAAGTACAAGTATGTTGCCTTCGGTGAAGCACCGGAAATTCTCATTAACGTTGAAGACGATCCCTTTGAGCAACACAACCTGGCACCCAATGCACAGGGCGAAGATGCTGATGCACTGGCAAAACTTCGCGCGTTTGTACAGCAGTCCATCAAGCTCAATGATCAGGAAACATGGAGACAGCGGGATAAACAACTCAAGGAACAATATCCCAAACCCGAGGCAATCATGCACGCGGGGCTCAATCACTATGAACTGTCCGATGGCCGGATCATTGAGCACGAACACCTGCTTTACCAACCGCATGTCATCGCCCCGACTGCTGGGACCTACATTGCTGACGCACCGAAGTGATCCGGTGATGTCGCAATAGCATGACCTGCAAAATTCAATACAATGGAGGCATCATCTTTCCAGTGTGTTCTGGCGATCACGTCCCCTGCTGGAGAGTAAAGTACCAATGAAAGCAGGTCCACTTTCATGTCCAGCATGCCTCAAACCAGGTCGAATCTGGCGTTGCAAGCCTACGAACATATCCATTGCAAACTCTGGAATGGCGAGTTGGCGGTAGGCAGCAAATTGCCGGAAGTCGCATTGGCCAAAGAGATCGGCGTCAGTCGGACCCCCGTCCGCGAGGCGGTGGCACAACTGGAGAGTGAAGGCTTTCTCGTTCAGGTCCCCAACACCGGCAGCTTCGTGCGTATGATGCAACGGGACGAACTCGACGAGCTTTTTGACTTTCGCATGCACCTGGAATGCTATGCCCTTGAACTGGTGATCCAATCCGCAGACGCCAAGCTGATCCAAACACTCAGTGAACTGTGTAAGCAAATGTTCGACTTGGTCAAACAGGCATACAAAGCGCAGACACGCGACCGTCTTGCTGAAGGTTTTGTATTCACACCACACTGGCATCAACTCGACGCACGTTTCCACGAACTGATTCTCCAGTCCGCCAACAACCGGTGGATTCAGCGGGTCAGCGGGCAATTGCATTTGATGAGTCGCATCTTCATGCCCGGTCGGATTGTGGCGCAGAATGAGAATTCATGGCATCGTGCCATCCGCATCTGGCGACAACACCGCCGCATCGTCCGATCCATTCGCACCAATGACCTGAAGACCGGACGCGATGAGCTATGTCTGCATATCGATCAGGGACGACGTGAATCCATGGCATTCATGGACTGGATCGAAAACCATATCAACGACAAACCCTCGCAACGCCGCAAACTCCCACAAGAGCAGGCAAACATGCTTGAGAATATTCTGCACCTGCGGGAAGTGTTGGCCAATCAGGTTGACGTGTGAAGCGGGACGAAGGATTAGACAAAGCCGTGTCGCTCCTGCGGCACGGGTTACATCACCAACATCGCAACACAGTGACCCGTGCCCCGGGAGGGTCACGGCTTTTGATCAAATCAGATCATCCAATCACTGCTGATAGAACGTACTCACCGGCGTGGGATTCGCTTCGTAGGCTTTGAGATAATCGCGCAGGGTATCCACCGCCAACGTTCCAACTGAATCGGGAAGCAGCGACACTACGGGATAACCTTCCGCACCACGATAAAGATCCAGATGTTCGCAGAAACGCTCAGCGGTAATAGACGGATCATTGCCTGCAATGTGATCCAGATTAATCACCTTGCCAGGCGAAGATTGGTGACAGACTTTAAAGTGTGCCAGGGTTAAATCACGCCAAGCCATCTTCTCATTACAGAGCACATCGTTGGTGCGAATCGCATCACCGTACTGGGCAAAGAAAATATCCGGCTGATGAATCTCCACTTCGACCTGCGGGTCAATTTCCTTGACAGCTTTGTAAAACAGGATGTGCAGTTTTTTCATGAACGACTTGTCTGCATAGATCATATCCCACTTGAACTTCCGCACGCCCATATCGATAAACCGCGCAAACACCGGCTTGATGAGGTCGAAGGTTTCCTGCGAATCGTTCCAGTAATACCAGTCATCTTCCTTGTTGGGTGAGTCCGGTGTGGAAGGCGAAATCATCGGCCCCTTGAGATGCGGATGGTTTTGGACAAGCCGGGAAAGATGATGCAGCCAAACCGGCGCCATCCAGAGACCGGGGACAAAGCCGTTATCCGCAATGCGGCCAATCGTCTTGGCAAAGTCGGGGAACCGCTCCGTGTCGACATCCCAATCACCGTAAGTGAAATGGCCGGGCGTCCAACCGTGATCAATGGTGAATTTCCCCTTGGGAAAACCCATCGCATCGACGCGTTGCATGTAGTCATCGAGAAAGGCATCACAGAGCACTTCATGCGGCGTGCCGTTGCCCATGACGCGCTTTTGTTCGACCCATGTGCAGTATTCAATCATGTCCCAATGGGCGGGACGATCTTTCGTCGGATCAAGCAAGGGATGCGCTGCCATGATCAAACGGTTGCAATGTTTCCAGGCGGCGTCGGCATCACCGTTGTCATCATGGTAAAGCGTCTGGCCGTCGGGGATGGTGACGGTGAGTGTGTCCTTGCCATCAAAATCAAATTGGCAACCCTGCTCAACCGCATCGGTCATGAAGTGAAAAAACTGACCCTTGGCATCGACGATGGCAGGCGAACCCGACGTGGAAGACGCGTTAATCGTGAACGGATTGTCGCGAAAAGCATGATCACGCACATAGACATCACGCCCCCAGATGTTGTAATACGGGCAATACAGCGGGCCGGTCACGGGGAACGTCTGTGTCGATAAACCGGGAATCATATTGGGCATGGGGGCACCTGAAACTCATTTAAAATTTTAAATTGATCACTACCAGCAAGGGGCAAAACACCATCGTAGAAACTCCTGTTTAGATGGACAAATCAGCGTAAGCTTCAACTGTCATTTGCCACCCTGCACTGCTAAAATTCCCGAATGCAAACTTCCGAAAAAATCATGCGTGACGTCACGGCTTTCTGGCAATCCGGGCAGATGCACGGCGAGAGTATTCTCCCGATCCGATCCCAGACCGATGCGGGAACCACCGTCAAACTGGCGTTTGTCCCAAGCGATTTACCGCGACTGGTGAAATGTGATTTAACGCAGACCTTTGAACCGGGCATAGATTTTTGCTGGGAACCGGGAAGCGACGAGATCAACATTCCTGCTGACTCGCGGATTGCCGTGGTCAATGAATCGGATCTCTACCGCCCTGCGCATTCACAGCAACATGGCAAGTGTCGCGACATGGACCGTGACATTTTCTTTGGTGCCAAGGGTCAATACCGCGACATGCAGACCGCGGTGAGCTATGCCTTTGATGTGGACCAATGGAAGCTTGCAAAGACCATGCAACCGACGGGCACGCTGCCGAACACCACCGCCAAACTCAAGGCTGGTGATCCGATCAATCTCGTCTTCATGGGGGACAGCATCACCACCGGATGTGATGCCAGTGGCAAGTACAATGTCGCCCCCAATGCACCGGGATATGCTGATTTACTCACGGATGCGATGAGCAAACAATTTAGCTGCAAAGTCGATGCGCAGAACCTTGCAGTCGGCGGCAAAACGTCCGACTGGGGACTGGAGCAAACCGAGAAGATCAATGCTCAAACCCCCGATCTCGTCGTCCTTGCCTTTGGCATGAATGACGCTTCGCATCAAACGAGCGCCTTGAAATTCCAGGGTAATATCAGCCAGATGATCGCGAGTATCAAATCCCAATGCCCTGCCTGTGAGTTCATACTCGTTGCGACGATGACCGCCAATGCGCAGTGGGAACATGCCAGCCCCGAGCTTTATCCGCAATACCGTGAGGTGCTTTCGCTGCTTCAAGGTACGGGTATCATCATGGCTGATGTCTACAGTCTCTGGGACGAGATGGTGATGCGCAAAGGTTACCTGTCTTTTACCGCCAATGGGCTCAATCACCCCAATGACTTTGGGCATCGACTTTATGCTCAAACGCTTTGGGCCTCACTGCTGCACACCGTCGGTGTTCAAAGCATGTGATCAATCAACGCAATCAGACATATTGAATTTGCGTGTGCTCGGCGGTGGCGTCATCCATCTCCAGTGTGATCGCATGCGGGCAGGTGATCTGGTAGTCGTGTTTACCATCAGCCGCCAACAGTGCCGTAACAAAAATCGGACCATGGGGTGTGGGCAATTTCAGTGATGCATTTTGCAAGGTCGCAGGCTGCGGCGCAAAGCGGACTTTCTGCCAACCGGGTTTGGTGACTTGGATCCCCATGAGTTTGCGCGTGATGATGTTCAGCGGTGATGTCGCCCATGCATGATTCCAGTCGAGATTGTTCTTGTACCGATGTGCCCAGGCTTCAAGCGTCATCGTTGAGCCTTGCTCGATCAGTGATACCAACTGCGGTCATCTTTGAGCCTTGCTCAGTTTCAGAGCATGCTCAGCGCTACCTGCATCGTACAAGGCTTCGAGCAGGTATTGGCTGCCGTACACACTGCATGCCATGCCACGGGATTCGACGAACTGGCGTACGGTTTGTTTGCGGTCATCAGGCACCATCCCAAAGGCAAGCGGGAACATGTTTGAATGCAATGAACGATGCGTTGAACCTTCACCATCGACATACAAACCGGTATTGGTGTCAAAGAGTTTTTCGTTCATGGCAACGCGGACTTTTTCAGCCTGCTCATCAAACTCGATAATCTCACCGTCGTGCCCCAACGCTGCAGCGATCCTGGCCATGCATTTACACGCCTGATAATGCAGTGCGTTGACCACCGTATTGATCGGCATCATTTCATGATTGTCACGCTCACCGGTCCCGCCTTCCGTGAAACTTCCGGGAGGCCAATCGACAAGGTCCATCAGGCCGCGTTCTTCGAGATAGCGTTCGTGATACAGATGCAGACGCTCTTCAAGTGTCGCAGGGCGATTGGCTTTATCCGTGCAGATCAAACCGTCCTCGCGCGCCAACTCAATCAACGTCTTGGCACGCAGGTCCTGGTAAAAACAGGCGATTGACGATTGCTGACCGGTGTACAGATAATCCGCCCATGCCATGAAAACACTGTGCAGATTCCAATCCGCAAACCACGTCGGATACTGCATCAGATATTCCGTGCTGTAGCGCGCGATCTGCACCGCATTGGCAAAATCGACTGCATAATGGCTGAGCTGATTGATGTAGGCATCGCCTTCATACGGGATGCGCTCGCGATCACCATCCACATACACGCCACAGAACGTGGTCGCCTTGATGGTGTGCTTACACAAATCCCACACCGCGTTAAGCGTGTCATCCGACGAGGTGAAGTCGGCAGCGGCATCGTCAAAGGCAACATGCGCAGCGATCATCTCCAATGATGAATCATCCACCGTAAAACCGACACCAGCAATCTGACAGTACCGCATGGGCAGTACTTCGCCAACATCCGTTGGCATGGGGATACCGGCAACGTTGGTGTTGCGTTCATCAGGCGGGATCACAACCTGATAGCTATGCGTCCCCTGCTGCAATGACACGTCAATACTCCGGTAACGAACCGTCCCCGGCGGGTCCGTATCAATGCAATCATCCGATGAAAGTTTCTCGCCCAGTTCAACCCTGGCAACGGTGGACGCAGCGTCACAGGTCGCTGTAAACCGCACCGTCGCAAACATCGCTTTGCCAAAGTCCGCAAAGAGCACACCGTCAACACGATGCAAAAACCGTGTTGGCTTGATGCAAGACGTGACAACCGTCGGACGCTCAACGGTAAACCGGCCGGATTGATTTTCAGCAGTGGACATGAGAAGACTCAACAGGACAAAGTGGACACCGCAGGATTAAACGCGAGGATGGGACATTTGTCAAAATCTCATGTCCAAACCATGTCAAACATCGGTTGATGCAAGTGATGCAAAAGCCAAGGGCCATAAACCACATGCGATGCCCAAATCAAACCTGCGATAACCGGTCTCGATCCAATCGCGCCGGTACGGATCTCATTTATCCAATCCAGTCCGTGCAATGAGGACCATTGATCATTTTCGGCCTGGTAACAATTGACCTTGACGGGCCATTTTCTTTGTGTACTGTATACAGTATGCAAAATACACTTGAACGGCGATGTCTGGCGGACCAGGTTTACGATGTGATTCGGATGGGGATTCTTTCCGGGGATTACCTGCCGGGGACGCGACTGGTTGAAGAAGACCTGGTTGCAACGTTGGGGGTCAGTCGGACACCGGTGCGCGAAGCTGCTGCGTCGGTTGGCTGAGCAAGGCCTGGTGGACTTACAACCGCGAAAACGCATCGAAGTCGCACAACTCGCGGAGACTGCACTGGAGGATGTCTGGGCAGCGCGTCTCGCATTGGAGTCTGAATCCGTACGGAGTTTTGTGCAACGTGCGGATGACAATGCCATCAAAGAACTCAAACAGCTTCACCAGGCTTGCGTGGATGCATGGGAACGTCGGGACAAGGGCGAGATGTTTGCCTGTGAGTCGGCGTTTCATTTGGCGATCCCACGACTGGCGGGTAACAAAACCATCACCGCCCTGCTGGAACGTCTGGATGCCCGGATTCAGTTGGCAAGACTCGTACTTTGCACCAGGGATGAAAAGATCGGCAAGGAAATTGCCACCCACAAACAAATCATCAATGCCCTGGCAAAACGTGATGAAAAAGCAGCGGTCAAAGCCATGCAAAATCACATCGGGCAGGTCGGGAGACTCTCGTGATTTTTCGATATCTGTTATTAATCCTTGGTGTGTGGAGTTGTTCAACTGCTGCGATCATCATCAAACTCTCAACCATCAAGCCGGTCTACCTGGCCTCGGGACGACTGCTTTTGGCGTCCCTGTTTTTACTGCCCCTGCATCTGCATGCGCGCAGGCGGTATCCGGGGCAGGCACCGCAACTCAAAACGGTGTTACTGCCTGCGGTGTTTCTGGCGATGCATTTTGTGTTGTGGATTATTGCTGCGCGCATGATCCCTGCTGCCAATGGGGTCCTCATTGCCAACCTTGTGCCTTTGGTGATGCCGGTTGCTTTGTGGCTGATGGTCAGTGAAAAACCCAAGTCGCGCGAGATATTGGCAACGGTCATCGCCATGACGGGGGTCGGGGTGATGGTGAGTTATGACCTGTTTGAATCCGGGTCATTACTTGATGCGTTCACGGAGCAGCGTTCGTATTTGCGCGGTGATTTACTGGCGTTTGCTGCCATGTGCATGCTGACGGTGTACCTCGTGCTTGCCAAGCGCAACAAGGCGGTGCCGAGTATCTGGCTTTACATCGTGCCGGTGTATGCGGTGGCCGGGGTGATGTGCTTGCCGTTGGCCGTGATGTTGCATGGTGCCCCGCCTCATCTTGATCTCAAACAAACCGGTTTGCTATTGGCGCTGGTGATCCTGCCGACGGTGATGGGACATACGCTGTTGAACATTGCCATGTGGTGGTTCCGCGGGCAGGTGGTGAGTATTTTCAACCTGTTCCAATTCACCTTCACCGGCGTGATGGCGTACCTGATTCTTGATGGTGAGATGCCAACCAACGCGTTGTATGTGGCAGCAGGAACCGTGGTGACCGCGGTGGTGATACTGGTTTGGCCCAAAAAAGAAAAGACCCTTGAGCCGCCCGTTTGCCGTGAACAAACTTTGGCAGCTCAAGAGTCTTGAACGTGTGTATTGATCCTGTTAAACGGATTGAATCCAATCCGTCATTCCCGCGCAGGCGGGAATCCAGTGATATTCTCTTGACGCTTGCAAGTGCCACTGGACTCCCGCCTGCGCGGGAGTGACAGAAAGATCAGGACGTTCTTGAGCATACAGCGTCGTGACTGGACATGAGCAACGTAATCACTCTTCAAACAAATCCAGTCGGATCTCAAAAATCTGCCAATCGCGTGACTTGTAACGTGTGCCTGATCGTTCGGAACCGGCGCCTGCCAACTCCAGTGTGTTGATCTTGCCGAACGCCAGTTCGTCGGTGATGTCGACATCGACAATCGGGCCGAAGTGGTGATGATGTCGGCGGACCAGTCGGTCGTTGACATACATGCCAAGCACACTGCTCTTGTCACCTTCCATAAACAATCTCACACGGTATTTGCCCTGCCAGCTGGCGGGGATTTTGATCTGCGTGGTCGGGCCATATCCGCGAACACGTTTACCAACCGGTGTTGGCAGAACGAAATCGGTCGTCTGTCCCTTGTGGTCGGTGAACTGCCATGTGCCTGCCAGCGAGACACTGCGAGATGCGGGTTTGCGTTGGTAGAGATACATTTGACCACTGATGCCGACGTATTTTTCACCGTCTTCAAATTGCAATGCAATGACATTGTTGCCGGGCTTCAGCAGGCGGGTGACGTCGTAGGTGTTGTAGCTATTGGTGGTCGGGCCGTGGAGCATCTGTCCGTTGAGATACAGCGAAGCCTTGTTGTGATACTGCGGGCCGGACCACGCACCACTGACAAGCGTAATGGTTCCGCCACGGTGTTGCCAATCGTCGGGGACGGTGAACGTCTTGCGTGCCCAGAGCGCTTTGCCAGCCTCTGCGCCGCTGAAGTTGAGAATGCCCATGTCTGCATCCTGCCAACTGCCGACCTGTCCTGAAGCTTGAAGCCAACTGTCGTGGGGTTGGTTCTGCGTGAACTGCCAACCGGGCATCAGGTCCATCGTCGGATCTTCCCACCGACCTTGCGCATACTTGGAGAAATCTTCTTCGGAGACACGTGCGGGTTTCCAGAGTCTGGTTTGGTAATCCCACCAGTGTGCCAGCGCGTCATCGGCATCGCTATCACGGAGCATCAGCAGCACGACTTCACGGGCAGGCACATCAACCGTCGCCTTGACTGCACCGTTTTCGACCTTGAAATCAAGGGGTTTGATGCCATTGACCGAGAAACAGATCACCTGTTGCGGCTTGTGATCCACAGGCAGGGACACGTCCACGGAGACGTCCTTATCTTCATGCCAACTGATGAGTGTGGTCACGCGATCCAGGCCGTTGTTGGTGCGGTAAGGCTGCGCCCAGACTTGTTTGTCGGACGTGGTGCAAAGGGCCTTGTCGAAGTTGACACCATCCATGAGTGATGCAAGGAATTGGGTTTCAAGTTCCTTGGGCCACCAGATGCCCATGCGGTCCTGCGCATCACGCCAAAAGGCGGAGCCCATGAGCACGATCTGCCCACGTCCCATGGGAACGCGCACGATCGCAGCCTTGCCGTTGTCATACGTCGCGATGGTCTGCGCGTTTTGACCGGGCTGCATCTCAACGGAATAGAGATTGTGATTGTTGCCGACCCAGTCGAGTGACTGACCGTTGTCATCAAAGCTTTTGCCTGCAAAACCGGGGAAAAGTGTCTGGTCTTTGGCGAAAGTGATCTTGCTGGTATTGATCTGACGCGTGCCCAGAACTTGGGTTCCGGTCAACTCATGGAGCTTCCATGCATCGGGTTCATTGAGCAGACTGCGTGCGGTGAAAGGCAAGGTGACAAACGTGCCACCGGACTTGACCCACTGGACAATGTCATCCAATGCTTTTTCATCGAAGGTTTCGTTGCCTGAGTCAATGATGAGTTTGTGGCCGTACATTTTGCCGTCCGCCAGTGACTTGTCATCGAGGTAGAGATAGGAATGTCCCAGTGTCTGTAACGAACCGCGGCCAAGGTCCCAGTTCCAACCGTTTTGAATTGCGCGGGCGCTGTTGCCTGCTGCAGGGTAGGGACGCATGGGGTTGTACTCAATCGCGCGTGTGCTGCGGTAAAGCAGGACCTGCGGGCCATCAATGTCATACTTACCCAACTGCTTGATCACCGGCATGTGATCGATCCACCACTGTCTTAATGCAGGATGACGGGTGTAAGTCTGCGTAAGGAACACCGCATCATGTCCGTTGAGACCTGCCAGGAAAATGCGACGGAAGGAGTTGAACTGGTCGGTGACGTTCTTTGCAGGCCCAGCGGTTTCACTGGATGCCGGCAAACCGTAGAGATAGCTATAACGCTTGTACCACGGGAAGAACCAGATGCCTTCGCCGGTGAAGTGAGGCCAACCGCCGTAGGTGGTCGCCAGGTCAAGCCACTTGTCGGTGCCAAAGCCGATGGGTGCCATGAACTTGATGGGTTGATTGGGCGCGACCTGACGCATGCCGCCGAGATTGTTTGCCCACTGTTTGTACTTGTCTGTGATGAGCCAGTCTTTCCAATCCATCCACAGTTGGTTCATGTCTTTGCCAAGATAGGGATAGACGGAGGGCTTTTCGGTGGAGATGAAAATGCGACCGTTCCAGATGCCGCCGATGTCATGCAGCGCGATGGTGTTACTGCCGGGCTTGAGATGTTTGGAGACTTCGATCGCGCCCCAGACACCGACCTGCCCAGCTAACTCACCGTTGAGATAGATGCTGTGATAGCGGGCATTTTCACCGCTGTGATACATCTCATGTGAAATGGGAAACCAGTACAGATACAGTTTCTGGTCACCGTTAACGGCATGGGGCGACCAATCAAAACTCCGACGGAACCAGGCGGAACCCTTGTTCTTTTCCTGGAAGATTTCGTAGATCGAATCACCGCCGGGCATATGCATGGATCGCCAGTTGGCATCAATGTCCGTTTGCCACCATTTGGCGGTCAGGCCGTCATCAAGCTTGTCTTCCCCACGGGCAAACCAGTCACCCGCTAATGACATCACGCGGCCGTTGAGTCCTGCAAACGTGGCATACTCGGGCACGGGGACTTGATCCCACTCACGAAACGGCAGGTTGTCCTGGCGGTACATCCGCGTGACTTTTTCAAGCGAATAACCCTTGGCTTTGAGATAGCTTTGCCAGGACTGTTGGGCCCACCTGGAGTAGTCCGAATGCAAGTTGTACCAGCCATCGTGACGCAGTTCGCCATAGGGCGACATGAAGCTCATCACGCCGGGATGGTCGGCATAGGGCTTGATCAACTGCTGAGTCTGATACGTGCCATAGCCATGCACCTCGTCGGCATGCCAGGACATGTGTTTGCGTGCCTTCCAGTAAATCAACGGGCCATGCCAACCACTGGTCAAGAACTCTGCCGGTTGATCCGCAAAGTCCGGGAAGCGGCGATCCGTCCAATTGGCACCACTGCCACCAATCACGCCATACACGCGCATACCCACCGGCAAGTCGCGCTTCGTTGCTTCCTGCATCATCCAGGACACTTCGGTGTTCTTGACGATGCCGTCACTGTTATCCAGCGTTGCCGGGTCAAGCCACGGTTCAAATCGAATCTTGTATTTGGCTAAAAATTCCAGGTCTTCCATCGGGTCCTTAAAACCGGGACCGTCCTTGGCAACGCCCTGCCAATTGTGATGATTGGTTAAACCGCCAAGGCCATACATGCCCCAACCGTAACGATCAAAGCGATCCAGATAGGTCGGGTATTCAGGCATCTCCGTGATCAACGTCCACGGTTCAGACTGCGATTGGAGCAATGCTTCAATGCTGGTCAGGGATGAGGATGCCCAGACGGCAGCCGTCCGACCGGACACCGCTGCAACGTAGGTGATCGCTTCACCGGCTTTGATTGTCAACACCTGTTTGCCATTGATTGATTGGGTGACCGTGGTGACATTGGCAGACAGCGTCAGGTCCGCCAGCAGCTTGCCCAGCAGCGTTTTGGCCTTGGCTGGACTTTGCGCTTCGAACATTGCCACACTGACATCGCTTTGCCCATCGGCATGCATCCGACTGATGGTTGCGTTGACTTTCCCAAAGCCGCGGAGTTCAATTTGGCCGGGAACCTGACGGGTGTCAGACGCCTGCCATTGGGTTTGGGCGAAGGTCAGGTTCACGCTGAGCAGTATTGTCAGCAGGACGGTGAATGAGGCATATTTCATGGGGATCAATCCTGTTTGATCGAGTGATTATTTCAGTGCTTCAAAGGTGTCGGGCAGTTGGTTGAAGATGCGGAAACAGTCAAAGTCCTGCACGATGGGTGTGCCGGCCTGACCGCTTTTGCCAAAGAAAATCTCACCATCACTAAAACCAGATTTCACAGTGTCGGCATTGAGGGTGAACTTGACGGTTGACATCGCCATGGACTTTTCAATCGCGACGTTACCTTCGGCGGCATACATCGTCATGCTGATCATGCCGTCGGCGGCGGTCTCAAAGCCCAACGCCAGGTGATAAATCGTGTCGGCTTCCATCACCAGGCCGATCTCCGGCGCGATGACGCTGGCTTCTTGTCCGTTGGATCGTTTAAACGGCAGAGCCTTGGCTTTGGGGCCGAGCAATTCCACGCGGGGCTTGCCATCATGAGACAGGTAGACCAGACGCAAACCATCGGACGCACCTTTGACATCAAAGACGCGCAGGACACTCATGCCTTTATCCAGTTGAGCATTGGCGCGGAAGAAGAAGTCAAACGCACCATTGAGCACCACCTTGCCATCGACGATCTGGCTCATTGCTGCAAAGCTGCTCTTGGCGGACTCGGGCTTGATAATCACGCCACCGGCATGTCCGGGTTTGGAGTCGGCACGGGCATCGACACTGAGGTATCCGCCGGACGCTTTGGCCAAAGGTTTGTCGGTTGCAACGGTCGCTTTGTTGGTTGAGTAAGCAACCAGAGATGCTTTGCCACCCGTGGTGACGATCTTGTCAGCGGCATCAAAATCCGCTTGCAGAACCACGTCCGCGGACAACGGTGCGACGATCAATCCTGCCAGCAGACAGGCCAGACATTGCATGTGAGATAACTTCACGAATAGAACTCCTTGAGCGATTTAGTCCTGAAAATAAAGCTTGATTTCCTGCACATCCGCTTTTCCTGGTCCGTGGTAATGCACCAGCTTGATGGCATTGGGTTGACCGAATTGGATCAGGCGTGTGATGTTGATATCAAATTCATGGCCGATGGCATGGTGATGGGCGCGGCGCCATTTGCCGTTGACGATCACACCGACCACGCGACCGGTCGTGCCGATGCGCAGGAAGGTTTGTTTGTCTTTGTAGGTCTCGGGGATGTCGATCTGACGGCGTGCCAGTTGGCCATCCCAGCGTCCGGGGAGTTTGCTGGTTCGGTCGAAGTTCACCGCGTCGGTTGAGAATTCCCAATCGCCAGCCAGGTCCATTTCCGCGATGGGTTTGGGCAGGTAGGCAAGCCAGGCTTCGCCACGCATGCCGATGAGCGGCTGATCACTTTCAAGTTCAACGGTGATGGTATGTGTACTGCCGGGCTTGAGACGATTGGTGACATCAATGCCATCAAGACCATTGAAATGCTTTTCGATCAGGACGGAATCGTCCAACGTAACACGTGCCCGACTGAGGAAGGTCTTACCGATCCAGCTATGCATCCACAGCAGGACTTTGCCATCGGTCCATGTGTTGGGGACGGTGAACGTTCGCGTGAAGGTTTGCTGTGTCTGCTTGGCTTGTGAAGCTTCGTTGGGTGCGATATCCAAACGGCTTGGCCAGACCGGGTCATGGGTCACCGGCGTCCAACCTTCGGAGAGATGCAGTGTGTTGGGATACGTCGGCATGTCATAGGCTTTACCCGGATCACCGGTCATGTCCTTCCACCAGTTGCTTTGCAGCGTCAGCCAATGCGCAGGCGCGTTGGCGACTTGCTGGCGTGGTGTACGGAAAAGCTTGGCTTCGTTGGGTTCGAGAATGAGATTGGCCAGACGCGCGCCATGCTTCTTGGTAGCAAGGTTTAACGTCTTACCTTCAATAACATCCAGAATCTGGCCGGGATTGTGACCATAGATATCCAACTTGGTCATCGCCTTGCCGTTGGATTCATTCCACATGGCCCAGTAGTCATAGAGACCGTTGTTGCTGACATAATGTCGGAAGCGGACACCGGGGGCACTGCCGGGGAGGGTGTCCATCTTGAAGAAATCAAAGACCGAACGGATGGTTTCGATCATGGCAGTCTGGTTGCCAAACCACAAACGATCGCTGGCAAAGTTGGCACCGATGTGTACGACATAGCCTTTGCCGAGTTGGCGGTAACCCATCGCCACCGTGCCGTCATCCCAAAGCATAAGGTCTTTGCAATCCGCAGAAGTCGCTTTGAGTCTCAGCCCATGTCCCTTGGCGGAGAGCAAGGTGCGCGGAAGTTGATAGTCACCGACATTTGGTGCAGCTTTGACCGCGCGATTGATTTTGCCGGAACTGGTGACCGGATCACAACTCAGAACTTCATAGCCTGAGAGTTTGCTGATCGGCCAACTATCGCCTTTTTCAGGTGTATGGCGACCGGTTTGGATAAAGGTGACAAAGATGCCACCATCACGGACCCAGCGGTCAATGTGATACACATCCTGCTCGGAGAGAATGGTGGTGTTGGTGTCAACGATGAGTTTGTAGTCATCAGCCAGTTTGGATGCAAAGTCGGTTTCACAGACCGCGTCGATGCGATAGTCACTGCTGAGTTTACTGCTCAGATTCCAACGCCAATAGCCGGTGGGGACATTGCGATCCGGATCATCATGCCAGGGAAAACCGGTGAGTCGCTTGACGCGTGAACTGATGAGTTGGGCGATCTGGGCTTTGGGTTGGTGATACGTGCCCACGGTTTGGATGGCAGGCAAGTAATGTTCAAACTTTTCAAGAACAGGCTTATTCCACAGGACCGAACCGATGTGAATGAAGTAATCAATGCCGTTGATGCCTTCGGTAAGCCAGCAGCCGACCATCTTCTCCATGCCCTTGGCATCTTTGGCTGGACCACCTGGTTCGAGGGTCATGGGGCGATCGATACTGCGCATGAGCATGGGCAGGTAGTCCGCCCAGAACGCGGACATGTAGCCGGTGTTGTGGAAGTTGCCGTTGTATTGGTGAGCATAGTCCTTGAGGGTGTCCGCCACGTAGTCCGGCGCCATCATGGTGATGCCGCGGTTTTCGTCAGCTTGTCGGATCATCTGCAAGCCCATATGGACATTCTTGGCTCGGCGTGCGGTGACGAAATCCATGAAGTCGGCCCACTGGGCATTGCGATGTTCATCATCACCGGGATAAGTCGAAGGCGCCTGATGCGACAGATAGAGGCGATAGGCCATAAAACCACGCGGCAAACCCAGGGCAAGGAAGTTGCTGCCGGTCCTGATCGTGTCGGTGACATCAACAGCGACCCAATGTGGGAAGGTGTGTTTGGATTGCGTGCTGCTGACGCGTTTGTCGTTCAGATCAATGGTGACGGTCAGACGCTGCTGGTCGGTGAGATCCCACAGGTAAAGCCAGACACGTTTGCCTGATGCTTTGTACCGTGCAGGTAAATCAAACCTGCGACGATAGACCGCTGGCTTCTTGGGCAGGAACATGGTCTGGTCATTGCCGGGGGAAACCAGGTCACCCCATTGGCTGTCATCAAAGTTTTGCTTGTACCAGTCGGCTGGGCAGTCTTTGCCTTCATCCGTAAAGTTGATTTTCCACGTGCCGGTCAAGTCCAGCGCGTTGTCATCAAAGCCCATAAAATAGGCGACTTCCGGGAACTTCACGTCGGACCATGCCTTGAGAGTTTCGTCGCCAAACCAGCGCAGGTTGAGCATGGTCAGACTGTGATAGCGTTCCATGAGCCAGTTGGCATAGGCCTTGTCGACAGCAGGTCCGTAATCCAGGAACAGGTCCTGTTGTCCGTGATGCACTTCGCCGTAGGGTTCCTGATAGCTGAGTACGTTGTCGAACTGACTGAAGTGATCGATCTGATTCTTGATCAGTCCCAGCGCGTTGCGTCGAACGATATTGTCCCCCATGTACAAAACGCCCTGGCCGCCCAGATGCGGGTCTGCGATGCGATGCATCCCGCCGACGAATTGGGGCATTTTCTCAGTGACCGTTTCTGGATGTTGATTGACCATCCAGGTCGAGCCCTGGTAGGAAAGCCCGGTGTTCACCTGCACAGGCAGGTTGCGCTTGGTCGCTTCCTCCATGGCCCATGACCACCAGCTTTGATTGAAAAAGCCTTCGCCGGTGACGATTTCGTTAAACGGATTCCAGAATACAAAACCAAGATCACCATGCGACTTGGCATAGTCAAACTCGTTGACGGGGTTGTAGGTATCGACCTGAGATTCGTCAGGCACTTCCCATGGCCGATAGTAAAAACGAAAACCATGTCGATCAAAACGATCCAGATACATGGGAATTTTCGCATCACTGTTCCATGTCAGATCAGCAGGATCACAGCCAAGTTTATCCGCGAGAGTCTTTGCCAACGCGTTGAGTTTGGTACTGTCTTTTAAGGTAAACAGGATGACTGCATTGTCATGACGCAGCGCGCCGATGCCATGGCCCTGTGCGGTTTGAAAACACTGGGTCTTGCCAGCAGCGATGATTTTGCCATCTGTGTTTTTGACCTGCGTATCAGAGATGAACTTGGCCTGGAGTAACTTGGCGTGAGCCTGATCTTCACAGTCGACCAACCAGAGTTGACAACCATCAAGCAGGGAATCATTGGACCAGGCTTTGATGCGACCGTAGCCGGTGAGTCGTTGATCAATGGCAGGTGGCGTCTTGCCGGTGATAGCTTGTAGTGATGTGCTTGCGTGAACAATGGGCAGAGACATTGATGCGATCAACAGCATCGCAGCCCAGATCAGGTGACGTGAAAACATACGGCCCTCTTTCCCTTTGCAATTGCGGCAAAGGATGATTCAAAACAGTCGAACAAGTCAAAAGGTGCAGCGGATTAAGCCAGACAGCCAGCAGTTCAATAATACATGGAGGGCATGTCCGGCACGTCCTGACTGCCAAAGGCACCATTGGCTTTGGGGCCCCAGAATTGCCAGTTGCTGTTCCAGGATGTTGAACCACGGTAGGAGTAATATTTTTTCATCGGCAGGCAGGTACCTTCGCCGGAGAATGCGGTATCAAAGACCTGGGCATCTTCCCAGACGGCACTGCCTTCGCCGCGGAGGACATTGCCCCCCATCACTTTGCCGCCTGCGGTGTGATTGTTGCGTGCCTGCCAAACCATCGCCATGGATGAATTGGAACCCGGTGCCAAAGCGACGGGATCATGGGTGATGGCTTTCATGCCGTAGGGACCGGATTGAGCAAAGCGATCAAGCGAAACAAACGTATAGGCATCGCGCGATCGCACGGCTGCGGCCTGAGAGCTGTAGTTACCACCGAGAAACGTGGTGTAAAGCGTATGCGACGGGTAGTCCGTCGTGTATGGCTGCATGTTCAGCAGACTGTTGGACGGGCAGATCAGCGCATCACCATTCATGTTCAGACGCCCATGATTACCCGCCCCGCCAATGTCTTTGGTCTTGATGTTTAAATAGTTGTTGGCATAGCTGAGGTAGCTATTGGAATACAGATTATTGGATGTTAGCTTGGCATTGAGCCATGCATATCGCGGTGAACATGGCAGGTGGTTGTCATAGTCACCTGCATAAACTGCAAGTCCGACATACTGCTGACGCAGGTTGTTCAAACACATCGACTTTCTTGCAGCTTCACGCGCCGAACTCAAGGCAGGCAAGAGAATCGCAATGAGCAATGCGATGATGCTGATGACAACAAGCAATTCAATCAAGGTAAAAGCCTTGCGACACGATAGCGTATGGTACGAGCCAGACATATGCGGACCTTTCGTGCTTGCGGGAAACGACTGGTCAAAAATTACGGGCGCTTCACCAGTTGCGGCTGAAGCATGATCCGATGGTTGGCACTGTCAAACAGCGCGTCATTCATCTGAATCAGGTTAATGACATGTTGGGCAGCCAGGTCTTCACGAAGCCAGACACTGGAAAAATTCATCAGACTTGCCCAGGGCGTATTGCCAATACCGACCAACTCAAAGTTGTCCGGCAGTTGAATATTGTTTTCCTTGGCCACCTGCAACAACGCAGCCAATCGGAAGTCTTCGCCGATAAAAGCCGTCGGGCAATCGGGCGACTTGAGCCACTTGAGCGCTAACGCGCGATTGATTGGATGCGACGCGTCCGCACCGGTGATTTTGTCGATGCGCTGGTTGTAATACATACTCAGCACATGACGCTTGCCATCACGTTTGACTTCATCACCTGCACCGAGAATGCACGATGAGTGACCGGTCCAACGCTTGCGCGTGGAGGCAGGTTCGATCGGATCGACATGCCGTTGATGCAACACCAGGCCGATGCGCTCGTGTCCCTGATCAAGCAGGTGACGCGTAGCAATGGCGGCAGCGGCGCGGCTGTCGGACAATACTGAATGCCAACTCTCGGGCATGGGATGATTAGCCAGAAAACTGCAGATCACACGAATGCCGTGCTTCTGAGCAATGGCGTTGAGTTCGTCGTAGTAGCGACCGCCTTCGATCTGCTGCACCACAATGGCGTGCGGCGGATTCTCATCAAGCTTCTGAAGAACCGGCATCATCTCCTGATCCCCCCAGCCATGTCGCCAGGTGAAGACCGAAGAACCGTACCCGCCCAATTGCAGACAGTCGATGAGGTGATCGTAAAAACGACCGTAGTGATGGACTTTATTATCCAGCAACATGGCAACGGTTTGGTTGCGTTGTTTCTGCAGCGGCGTTGACATGGCATTGGACGCCTGATTGTGCTGCCAATGCGCGACGAACGTGCCACTGCCGCGTTTGCGAGTCAGATAGCCCATCGACTCAAGCCGCGCGATCGCGCCGCGAGCTGCATCAAAGGAAATGTCATATTGCTCAGCAAGACTGCGCAGCGTGGCCACCTTGTCGCCGGGACGCAATTGCCCGTCCTCGATGGCCTGCCGCATCTGCGACACCAACTGCCCCACAGCGGTCGAATCCCCCAACGCGTGCTGCGAATCAACTGATTGTGTGTCACTTCCTGCCAAATCAATTTCCCTTCAATTTTCTCACAAAGCAGATCAAATTGACGTGATTATTGAATAATAGGCTTGATATAGCCTTAGTCAAGGCTACAATTTTAAAAATTAACAATCATTAACCAATCAATTTCAGTTCTATACAATGACCACTACACACACCCATACCATCCAACCTGCTCACTACCGCCAAGCCATCTTTGAGGCTCACACCCGAAATCGTCATGACATCTGGGATGCCAACGGCCAATATCTCAGTAACGACGGCATGCCCACCGGCGGGTATCGCGGCGCGATGATGCACGTCCTGGCTTACTTCCACAGCAAAGACGAACAGGCAATCGAGCTGGCTAACCGCATCCTGCTCACCAACTACACCAACACCCCCTGTCACTTTGCCCCCAGCCTGATTATGGAGATTTTGCTGGAGCATGAAGCCCTGCTCAAACCCGACATCAAAGACCTGCTCATTGCCTATCTCAAGCGCAATCTCAGTTACATGGTCACCGACGATCTGCAATGTCACGGCTACAACGACAACCATCCGCACAAAGCCGAACACGCCCTGATCCTCGGTGGCGAATTTCTCAATCAACCGTCCTACATCGACGTCGGCCTAAAACGTCTGGACCAGGCGGTCACCGTTTTTAAACGCAACGACTTTCCCAGTGAGTACAACTCGCCCAACTACCTGCCGGTCTCACTCAAGCCACTGGCTGAACTCGTGAACCAAACGAACAACTCCCAGGCACGCGAGATGGCGATGCAGCTTGAACAGGTTCACTGGCATGATCTGGCGGAGCATTTTGACGGACGCGTCGGCTTGCCAACCGGTCCCTTTTCCCGAGGTTATGCCAGCGACTATCGGGGCACGATCAGTAACACCGTCATGCTCATCGCTGCCCTGTTCCCCGACAAGTTTGATTTTGATGTCATCGACGAAATGTACGTCAAACAATATGACTCCACGCGTATTGATCCAGCAGACAAAGCGCGACTGCCCTTTTATCAAAGTCATCTCGTCTGGTACATCACGCCGACCTATCACCTGCCCGAGACGACCGCCAAGCGTATCTTCGAAGATAAGTCCGGCCAAACAACCATCGGTCGGATTGAGTCCGGCGTCGTCCCACGGACATGCCCATTGCAAGGCGCACCGCAGCAACATGTCATGGGCCCGCGCTGCGGCAGCATCACCACGCACTTCGGCAAACACTACAGCCTGGGGACCGCCCAATACAGTTGGCTTGACGGCAAGCAGGCGCATGGCATGATTGCCACCGTTCACCAGCAAAGCAAAGCTGCCCCCGATGCTGCGGCCAACTATTACACCCGACTCTTCTACAACGAAGAAGCGCCCTTGTTACCCGAAGAATTGCCAACGCATTGCTTTGATGACATGGGGGAATACCGCACCGTCCAACACCGTCATGCAGCGATGGTGCTCTACAATCCACATCCATTTACCGAGTCCGTCAAACGCATCCGCACTGGTATCTTCCGACCACTCTGGCATCACAAACCCAAGTCGATTTTTCATGGCGAACACAATCTCAATGGGCATGATCTGATCAGCGACACACTTTCGCCGATCACCATTGATGAAGGACCATGTTACGTCGGCATTACCCCGCTGCGATTAACCGATCTTGGCCAATCCCGTCATGCGGACATTCAAATCTGCATGCAGGACCAGGAACTTGCCATCCTCATCTCAAGCTTCGAAGGCTGGGGACCGCAGACGTTCACCTACCATCAAATCCTCCACGCACACACCGGCTTTGTGATTGAAGTGCATGATGCAGACGATTGGCCGGACTTTAAAACGTTCCGCCAATCACTGGCAAAGGCAATCGTCGAAGATTACGAACTCGCCTTGATGCGCCGCACGCGCTATCAACACCACGGCATTGAACTCTCAGCAAGTTACACCCCCGCCCATAGCATGTTCCGTTATGCAACCGCTGGGGATGTCTCAAGGGACAAGTAAACCGTCAGAACTGTAAGAACACGTTAAAAAACCGGCTATCACGGCGACACAACTCCATTCTGATCTCTCACGATTGCGATGAGATCCAACAGATTCGTCCACACAACGATCCTGCTATCTCATGCGCAAATCATCGTCCTTGAACACCCTTCATCCCAGGAGACACGCATGCTCAAAAGCAAACTCACCGGCCTGATCTTTTGCTGTTTCATGACATGGATCACAACCCATGCCAATGCCCTGCAGATACCGACACTGAATTGGACACAACGCTCAGACTGGGTCAACGTCAAAACCGACATCACCCCCGCTGCAGCAGGTGACGGCATCACCGATGACACCGCAGCCATTCAGGCACTGATCGATCTGACAAAAAATCAGAGCATCAAGGTCGCCTACTTCCCACCGGGAACCTATCGCATCACGCAGACACTCAACGTCGGCACACAGGATTGGTACAGCGACAATGTCGCATTCATCGGACATGGCAAAGAAACGATTCTCAAATGGGATGGTCCAACCGATGGCACGATGATGCTCGACATCGGTTCGCATCGCAACCAATTCATCGGGTTTGTGTTCGACGCCAATGACAAAGCGGCCATCGGAATTGATCTGAATCAAGTCACGCGGCAAAGTGAAGTCACCTACCGACACCTGGAGTTCAAAGGTTTCTCAAGCCACGGCCTGCGAACCGGGCAGGGAACGACCTACATCTCCGAATCAGAAATCTCCAACTGTATCTTTCGTGACTGTGCAGTTGGTATTGGCATTTACGCATGGAATGACTACAACCTCTGCATTCTCAATTGCGAGTTTATTCACAACGGCATCGGTGTCTTTGCAGATAAAGGCAATGCAACGATTCGTCATTGTCACTTTGAAGCCAGCACTGAAACGGATTTCAAGTACAGCAATGCCGTGCCACACGCCATTCGACGCAGCACGTCCTATGGCTCTGCCCGATTCGTCAGTGGTGATATTCTCAATCGGTTTACCACCTCGGTGGATATACAGGATTGTCAGATTGGTGGTTGGACTGACCCTGCGGGGCCAATCCATTATGTACACCTTGGCACGAACATGGTCTACGACACCGTCTTTACCGACGCACCGACACAGGCACCGCCCATCATGCTTGGGAATCGCGATGACTACACCCAGCAATTGATCACTTCATCCAATGAGTACGCAACAGGCACAGCCGAGTACACTCCCAGCAATAACTTCCAGGCAGGCAGCATCCCCGCAGGCCAACGCAATCGTGCGTTGATCTCACCCCATCAACGATTTCTCGATGAGTCCGTTCGGATTCCCGGTCAGATTTTTGATGCCAGGGATTTTGGCGCTATCGGTGACAACACCACCGACGACACCGATGCGATCCAGGCGACTATTGACGCCGCAGCCAACGCGGGAAACTGGGCCATCGCTTACATCCCGACAGGCAAGTATCGCATCACCAGTCCACTGATCGTGGATGGCGGACAATACTACGTGGGTGGATCAGGTTATTCATCGCGACTGCGTTGGGATGGTGGCTCAAACAGTAGCATCATCAATGTCAGTAACCCCCAGGATGTCATCATCGAACTCCTGAGTTTTGAAAACACAGACCTTTCGGACAACACCTACGACATCTACATGACCGGCGGCAACAGTACACAGAAAATCACATTCGACCGCGTTTGGGGACATACACAATACGGTCACGTCATGACAAACGAAGGTGTCAAAGGCGTCAAGTTTGATTCCCTGCCCGCAGGCGCATGGGTCAACGCCCGACGCTATGCCGGCTTTCTGACTTTTGAAAACTGCTCCCAGGCAACCAACATCTGCACCTTCTTTGACGGACAAGTCAACATCAGTGGCAACACCGCCAAGACCGGGTTCACAGGCATCGTATTCATGAACACCGGCAATGTCACTGTCCAGGACAACCAGGACTTGATCGTCGGTGATCGGTACAGCGAAAACTGTATCTACACCCTCAAGGCAACCGGCGATGACACCGGCAGCGGACGCATCAGTATCCACGGATTTAAAATGCATGCCAACGAAGACGAACTGATACGCATCGATGGCTACGGCGGACGCATCGCACACACGCGATGCAAAATCCTCTATCCCCCCACCGGCGGATACATCTTCAAACAGCTTGGCAACAGTGCACCGGAGATGCTTTTTCTGGGGACTGGTTTTAGCAGTCTGACCAACCCGCCTGTATTTGATTTTGACACCGCATCGCTAAGTACATTCGAATGCAAAAACGAACGAGAACCTTTTATCAACCAAACTCCATTGGGACTTCTACCCTTTGCCGACGTCTATGATGATTATCGCGAGTTGGGTGATTACGACCTGGCGATTAACGAAAACTATCACCGCGGTATCACCAATGCCACGTTTGAAGGTGATGCTATCGGCACAACGCCATGGGGCTGGACACCATCAGGCGAGTCCACGCAAGGCGGCATACTGCGTGTCACCGTCGTTGCCGAGCCGTCGGACTTTGGGGGCAGCCAATCCCTGCACTTTCTGGACACCAGCAGCACGGCACCCCAGCGTCTTGCTTTAACCAACAGCTTTGACGAGTTGGATAAGCATTCAGCAGGAACACTCACCATGGACCTGCGCGTCAACACACAGGCAACAGGTTCAGGCACTGTTTATTTTCGTGTCTTTGGGCAAAACGAATTACTGAGTCTACGATTGGACATCACCACAACCTCAGCCTGGCTCCGCGGTGTTCGTGACGGTTCGCTGACCGACCTCAAAGCACTGCAACTTGATCAATGGTACCGCCTGACCATCAGCATTCCTAAACCGGGTCTGGCCTATGCCGACTATAGCATCAACATCAAACAAGTCGGGCAAACAGTCGGGCAAACCTTCCGACTACAACGCTCAGCATCTCCAACAGATGTCGGGATCAAACGTCTCTACATCAACACAGCAACCAGCAGCAATCAGGTCGACCTGAATCTGGACAATGTGTTTATCACCAGCGGTCTGCCTGCAGCAGCACAGGTCCTCTCAACCAACTCCACTTTTGAAAACGACACAGCCAACACCACCCCGCGCACGGCATTGGGAACCGATCCAGAGAATTGGTTATGCAGCAACCAATCGGATGTTGGTGGTATTCGAGACATCTGCATCATCAACGATCCATCGGACTTTGGCGGGGACAGCAAATCCATGCTGCTTTACGACAACATCACCTCCGGTGGATCTCGACTTGAAGCCACGGCACAAAATACAGTGCCCGATGGAGATCGACACGGTGTTTTAGCCTTTGACCTCAAAGCCAATCATATGAGCAATCCCAGCGGTTCGGTTTACATGCGATTGTTCACCGATTCTCAAAACCAATGCCTGGGCAATTTGCGTCTCACCCAAACCACAACAGGCGTGACACTCAAGGCAACCGTGAATGGAGTGAGTAACACAACACTACAAACCCTTGACGAAGGCGTCTGGTATCACATCGAAGTAACGATCCCACCAGCATCCATTGATGGTCAACAATTCAAGATTTCCGTACTTGCTTACGGTGATGATCAAGCCAATGTGTACACCATTGATCGCAGCTACACGCCAGTGGTCAGTGGTGTTTCACGATTGTTTATCAATGCAGACGCTGCATCGACCCGATTTGATTTGAGTCTCGACAATGTCTGTGTATTCGGTCGGTGATCAAACCGTTAAACATTCCAATCATGCCTGAAAAGGAGTGACAGAAAATCAGGTTGTTTTCCGATATACGCGAATAAAATCGACATAGCGGACCGTTGAACACGGCATCACTTGATAACAATAACGCCCGCAGCAATCACTGAAATTGCTGCGGGCGCTTCGTGCAGTTCGCGACATTAGAAATTCGATTCGTCATTCCCGCGCAGGCGGGAATCCAGTGGCATGCAGAAGACACTTGCAAATTTCACTGGACTCCCGCCTGCGCGGGAGTGACGGAAGTAGGCGATTGATTATGCGAGCTACTAACTACTGGATTGGTTTGACATATTTTTCAGGATGTGGACTCAGCCGCACAACTTGGCTGAAGTTCAGCATTCTCTACAGAAAGATATGCAGCTTTTGCTTTGGCTTTGGCGTTGTAGCGCATGCCTGCCCAATTCAGGAGACTGCCAACACCTGCAACGATACCTGAGACAAAGAGCACCGCCCAGTGTTCACCCTTGGTGGTATCCACCGCCAGACAAAGTAGCGTGATGAGTATACCGGCGGTCATGGCAAAGCGGCCCATGATCACCAACTGCTTTCCATCGGAGAGTTCGCCGACTTCCTTCTCAAGATCAATCGGCGTCTTCATGCGTTTGAAGAAGGCTTCAACACGATCGTGATACGCCTGCGGGCTGGTCTTGGCAAAGGGGATGGTCAGCAGGAAAATCGTCACACCACAACACAGGTTCACCAGCAACTTGGTCTGGAACACCCACGGCTCACCAAACAACTCTTTGCTGAACACACCGATCATGGATGGGATCATGGTCAGACACACCGTCACCATCGCAGACCACGACGGGGCGCGTTTGATAAATAAGCCCATCAACATCGGGATCGACATCGGCACGCCAATGACCGCTCCAATCCCCAACATCCAGGCAAAGACACCTTTGCCCTTTTGAGCCTCAAAGTACAGCGCAAGCCCAATGATGCAGAAGCCGAAAACCGCGGTATAAATCCGGCCGAACTTCATGGCTGTCTTCGTATCCACCGGTTTGCGCCCAAAGAGCTTGTAAATGTTGGGCAAAATGTCACGGACAAAAATTGCAGCATTCCGGTTCAGCCCGGTGTCCATCGAACTCATCGTCGCAGCAAGCATCGCAACAACCATCAACCCCACCATCCCACGTGGCAGGAGATTCAGCGCTGCCACTGCATAAGCGGACTCCGTCGGACGGGAGACATCCACAGCCAGAACCTGATCAGCAAAGAGCAGACGTGATGCCATCGGCGGGATGATCCAGATGATCGCACCAAGGACCATGAGTGTGCCTGCCATCGCTGCTGCCATACGTGCTTCGCGACCGTCTTTGACCGAGAAATACTTGGCAGCCGAACCGAGCGTGTTATGCGCGGTGACATTCTTGATGACGATGGCAATCGCCCACAGCCAGGTGCATCGTGCATCCAGAAAGCGGGTCGGTTCATTGATGATGTTAAAGTCTTTGGTGAGTCCCTGTGATTCAATGGTCTGGAACATCCCACTAAATCCGCCAAGCGATTTAAGGCAGAGATAGGCCATGAGAATGGTGATGGGAATGAGAATGAGGCTTTGCAGAAAGTCGGTGCCCATGACGGCCCAGACCCCGCCGGACATGGAGTAGAAAAGCACGACAATACCGACGACAATGATGACGAGTTTGACATCTAAACCGAAGATGGTTGCGGTGAAGATCGCAAGACCGTTGAGCCAGATACCTGCCATGAGTAAGCTCATGACCACGCCGATCCATGCGTAGAATTGCTGGGTGCGCAGGCCGTAGCGTTCCTTGGTGACTTCCGGGCCGGTCGTCGCGCGAATCTGTCTGAACCAGGGCGCGAGGAACAGGAAGTTAAGCAGATACCCAAAGGCGTTGGCAAAGTAAATCACCACCACCGACCAGCCTGCTTCAAAGGCAACACCGGATGCTGCGGTGAAGGTGTAGGCCGAGAAGCCGGACATGAAGGCTGATGCACCTACCAGCCACCAAACCCCTTTGGAACCGCCACGAAAGTAATCCGCGTCATTGCGGTTAAACCGTGAAAACACGGCACCCATGGCCATGATCAAAGCCAGATACGAGCCGATGATAATCCAATCAATGACGAGAACCTGTTGCACGGATTTTCTTTCCAAGTGTCAATGCACTACTTGTTGACCAGGTGTCCAAGCGCGACTTAATAGCGATCCCAATAATCGTCAGTGGTGTTGTTGAGGAAGGGCTCAACGGTATACGGGTTGGTCTCCGGCTGAAGATCAAGATCCACGCCCACGAGCATGGCCTGCGGCGCCTTGACCGTGGTGGCATGCCCATCTCCCCAGGACACATTCACCGAACTGCCATGTCGCACTGCCAGGGGTCCGACGGAGGGACGTGCACCGGGGCCGGGAAGTGTGTCACTTAGCAGCATCCAACCGCGTGAAACATTCACGCCATGCCAGGTGTCGGCCATGACGATGGTCTTGCCGGGCTTGACCAGTTCGTTGATCTTGGCAGACGGACCATAAAGCAACTCGGGCACATCATTCTGAGCAAAGCCGTAGTCCTTGCTGGTGGCAATGTTGTCACGGTTGTAGCCATAGTCCACATACCGCCAATCGCTCCAGGTCGGCCCATTATTCTTACTTTTTGTGATCAGATTTTCACGAATACTGCTCTGCTCATTGGTCGGGCAAAGCATCAATTCCGCACTCGTCAGATAATTCTTGGCAACCAGAAGACCGGGCCAATAAGCCTGATCACCGGGGACGCCCAGATATTGACGCAGCTGTGCCACCGGGAAGTGACCTTTAAAGTCCCCCTGGTACATGGAGGTCACCAACCCCATCTGCTTGAGATTGGTCAGACACTGCACATTCCTTGCAGCCGCCCGCGCCTTGGAAAGTGCCGGCAGGAGAATCGAGATCAGCAACGAAATAATGCTGATGACCACCAACAGCTCGATCAAGGTAAACGCTCGAGTCATTCGATTCGACATGCTGCTTCCTTTCCATCCCCGGATGGGTTCAGATCACCTTTGTAGCCAATGCAATCAATCCCCCAGACCACACCCCTGGCTGGCCTGAGTTTGACATTCAGATCATAGGACTGCCCGCATCACAAATCAATCACTATTGGCAATATTTTAATCTCAATATGGCATATTGAGATAAATTATGACTTCAAACTGTGATATTGGACGCAAAATAACGGATATACAGCGAAAGATGAGAATAATTGCGTATACGCAAAAACAGCTGCGATTCGTGCGGTTATCCAATGAACGCGAAAGCGCAAAGATTACGAAGAGAGGCAGACAAGGCATTTTAAACCACGGAGGACATAGCGTGCACTGAGATAAATTGACAGCTATTAACGCCATTGGACATTCGATTCAAACATGGCGTAAATCACCATTCAACCGAAACAGACGTCCAGTATCACCGGCTGACCTGCGGGGACGTTGACCTGCAGCAGCGCGCTGTCGGCAATCTGGGTCAACGTTGCTGGCTCGCCGTTGACGGTTGCCTGCGTGATGGGTCGCTGTGATGCGATGCCGATCATGCCCCCATCGCAAAGCTGCCAGGTGATGCGTTTTTCATCGTGCCGGATTTCGGATGCGATGGCTGCCGAGCCGTTGTACTTGTCCAGCAACCCGAGCATGGCAACACCGTCGGACATCGGCGCGATCGTCAATAACTCAAAGCTGCGGAAGTCCAGCGTCGTCTCCTGCGAGGCATCGCTGTCAACAATCTCCAACCTGCCCGCTTCGTGCTGGTAAATCGCAACATCTCCCGATTCAATACCGGGAACATCCGAAGCGCGGTAGGTGTCGGTGATGCTTTGGCGCTGAGCTTCGTCTTCTGCCCAGAGACAGTGGAACAAACCCAACACGCCGACCTTGCCGTTGTGATTGGTGATCTTGAGTAACCGGGCCTGTGTCTGGTAATCGACGAACAAGCAGTCTGCTGCAGGCATCGCAGGTTGTGCACATCGCAGTACGCGTCCGTCAGCAGTGCAGAGTTTGCGAAGGATATCGAAGTTTTGCTCACCGGGTTTGTCCGAGACATAAATCGGACTGCCACTGATGGCGCGTGATGCTGCATGGTATGCGCCGGTTTCGGCACCACTCCAGAACATGTCCCAGTCGGGCAAAGCAAACTGACTGGTCCAGAGATTGTTCATGATGTTGTAAAACACGTGACACTGATGGGCGCCATCACGGTTGGGGAAATAGTCATCGGAGTTTCGCCAGACGGTGGTCGCGGACATGTTGTATGCCACGTCATTGCGATTGCACATGCAGTGAATGGTGTTGCCGACAAAGTGCGTCCAGGCAGCGCCCTGGTAAGCCTGCTGTGATGCTTTGACCATGGCTGATCGCTGCTTGTCGTCTGAAGCGAAATAGGCCTGAGCATTCTGGTTGTCGACCTTGGTCATATCGACACCCTGCTGGCGAAGGTAAGTGTAAAAATCGTGGTAAAACCGGGCGATATCCTGTGTGGTCACGCCATGGGCATGGGGCATGGGTTCACCGTCATGTCGACGCAATGGGTCTGCCGACTTGCTGATGTCATACGTCTTGGCCAGCTTGCTTTCCGGGCTGATCCCCTGCCAGTAACCACCAAGCGTGTGCCAGATGCCGAAAGTCTTGACGCCGAAGTCCGCTTTGATTTTTTTGATCATCGCCCCCAAACCCTCTGGGAATTTTTCAGCATCGGGTTCAAAGGCAACAAGCTGTTTGTCATCATCCACCGACAACCAACCATCATCAAGCACCACCAACGGTGTCTTGAAACCGGCCTTGGCAAAGGTCGTTAAACCTTCAATGAGTTTGTCCTGATTAACATCATGGTAAAACGCATCCCACGTGCACCAGCCCATCAAATCCACAAACGACGGGAGCGGCTTATCCTCACGCAGTCGGAATGTCCCCAGTGTTTGGGAAGCAACACGGACCGCATCATGAAACAGTGCATAGGGATCATCACCCGTTGCAATCACCATCAACGGACCATCGATCGGCACTGCATCCAGTTCCACATTCAAACACAGGCCCTGCTTGCTATCACCAATCAGAAACGCACGGAAGCCCGTACCAATCAGCGGGAGCATCAGGTGATATTGATCCGAATCATTCTGCCAAAGCAGACTCATGATCTGCTTGTCGATCTTCCCAAGACCATCTGCACTGAATCCAACCTCCGGCCGAATCCAGAATGGGTTGTACTGGACGAGTGCATTGAAATGTTTGAGTTGAGGTAAACGCAAGCCTGAAAGTGATGCCCCTGGGACGGTCTCCTTGCCATGTGGCCCGGTGATCTTGTCATGAGCATGTTGTGATGCAAACGCTGCCAGCGATTGGTTGAGTCCAACAAGACCAATACCCGATTCACCAGCCACCGGTGTGATGGACAAGTCCTGGGGCACATTTAAGACAGACGCAAAGTTCGAGTTGGACATAGCAAATACCGCAAATATCAAAAGTTCAGAAGATGGGCTAAAACCCGTTAAAAACAATGATTCAACGGGTCACCCAGACTGGCAATGATAGCGGTTTTTCAAGTGCGTGTCTTATGGCTTATGCTGCGATGACACAATGCATTGATTGCATCGTCACTCTCGCGCGGCGGGAGTCCAGTGAGAGTTCCAAGCGTTAACAGTATGTCACTGGATGCCCGCCTGCGCGGGAATGACGGACAGAAGCAATCATGCAATGCAGCATTTGAAAATATGTACTTGCAGTCATGATAAAATATGTTGTTATGGCTTGGCCTTGGGAAATTCGCTTGCCATGATCCGAGCGATCGGCCCCCAGATGTCGCTATACGCACAGGAATCAAAATCGTTAGGTCGCTTGTCCTTGGGCAGTTTTTCCGCAACCTTCTTAGGTAACGGATGCGGGTGTCGCGCATTGTTTTCCACACGCTTTAACGCCCAGACCATCCAACCCACATCCTGTCGTGCAAAGACGCCCAGAATCCCTGCCTGAAACTCGCGGCAGGTGGTTTCGTCCTTGTCCCACCATGTGGCCCCAAACTCCGTACACATCACCGGCACGTTGTACTTGTCCATGAAATCTACAATATGCTGCTGCACAATCCAGGGGTGATTGTCCATGGGGTAATCATGAAACGCATAGACGGTGTTGTTGAAAGGCGCATCAAAAGTCTGCGTGTAACCACCCCAAGTCTTATCGAGCGCTCGAGCGTGCGACCAATCACATGTGCCGACAAAAAGGATGTGACGCTGATCAACCTTGCGGATCGCCTCGCGGGCCTTGCTGTAATACGCCCGCACCAACTCCGGCTCGATGTCGTGTGGTTCGTTACATAACTCATAACCCATCACATACGGCTCATCCTTGTAACGTTCTGCAACCATGCCCCACCGTCGTGCCCATTCTGCAAGACCTTCATCGCTCCAACGTTTGAGATTCTTCTGGTTTTTACGGGCGTTGGCTTCATCGACCTGACCGGTGAAATAGCTGTGACAATCCAGAATCACATAAAGCCCATGTCGCTTGGCAGCAAGAATCACCGGGTCGACAAACGTCTGAAGATGATGCTCCAGATCAATGGGTTCATGTTCACGGTTATTGAAATACCGCAGGTAAAACGGCAGGCGAATGGTATTAAGCCCCATCGACTTGCAAAACGCTGCGACTTGTTCATCCTGCGCGGGGATGATGACATTTCGTGCATATCCGACACCCGATGCGATAAAGGGTTTGCTGCCACCCGCTGCCTGATCCGAGGTAACAATGTGACGGCCTTTGACCGTTAGCCAGAGATGATCCGTGCTGGCGGTATATCCAAAAACGTCCTGCGTGATCGACTGTTCCATAACTTCATTTCCTTTACCCACGTGAGCAAAAATGCGATTGACCGCTTGCGAGGTTAACGGCGGACTCTGCCAATCCAGTGAATACTGACCGTCCACCGCGTCAATCACTTTCATGTGTTTCTTGCCATCTGCATCGATGATTTCGATAAAGACGCGTGCATTGTCCTGCTGCGTTTGCCCCTTGATTTTCAGTGTTTTGAGATTGTCCATCGGATCGTTGGCAAGATGCAGACTCACGTTGCGGTACTGCTGGATGGTCATCGAACGAATCTGGAATTGGCATGGGTTCTGAGCAGTCACCATAACGCCAGCGATCTGATCGTCGGCTGCAATCTCGGTCTTGCGATCAAAGGCAAAACGCAGCAGCATCCAACCATCTTCAAGTTGCTGCGCATCATCAAGCGTTAACGTGTCGGAGTTGATGTATTGACGCTGCCAGGTCCGCCAGACCATTTTCATTTTCCCCGGTTGATCCTTGCCAACGACTTTAAAGATCAGTTCCACGCGCATGCAGGGGTCTGCCAGGAACGGCTTGGGATCGAAGCGTTGAGCAGAGTTGTAATTGACGCCACCCCCACTGTCAGATCGCGTGCTGGTGATCAATAGCGAAACATCCTCGGGCAAAACCTGACTCTTGCCCCCACGGACTCCCGCGGTTTTGTGTTCCCATGGATGCGGGTTACCTGAAGCAAAAAGCGGATGACTGTTGGCAACGGGCAAATCCCACACCTGCTTATCCTGAGCCTCAACAGTCAGACTCAGCGAGATCAAAAGCATGGCCAACACCGGTAGCATCAAATGACGAATCATCAAAAAATCCTTATAAAATCAGGGCAAAACGACACTGCCAACCCTTTGCGGGTTGTTGCCTGTTTCAATATCCATTCCCATAATGATTACTCGGGACACACCACCTGTGGCTTGATAAACAATCTCACCGGCGCGCTTTGTGGATGCTCGATCCGCCAGATCAACTGTCGGGCGGCATAGCATCCCAGATCATGCAACCGCAGGTCAATGGATGCGGGTCTCGGCTGGGTTTTGACCAGGTGACGATCACAGTTGTCACAGGAAACAATCGTCACATCTTCCATCGGCTTGATGCCATGCTCACGCAAGGCGGTGTAAATCTCCGGCAACTGGAAGTCCGTTGGGACAAACAAACCATCGGGCAGCTTCTTGCTTGTGACCATCTGCTTGACGAGTTGCATCGCCAATTCATGACTGGCAACGGTCTGTTCTTTCTCCTGATCCGCCACCCAACTCCGGCAAGGCAAACCCGCCTGTTTCAGATACATCTCATAAAACATCTGTCGCTCAGAGCACGCCCGATGTGACGGGAAGAGATTCATAAAACCATATTGCTTAACGCTCAGATTTTGCAGATGTTCGTAAGCCAACCGCGCAACCGAAAGATTGTCACAGAAAACCTCATCCCCAAACGCCTGACGCACATCGCCGTGAAGCATTTGAATACACGGGAAAGACTCGAGTTTTTCAATGTTTTCCTGTGGCACATCCTTGAGGTCCGCCAAAACGAGAATGCCATCACAATCACGCTGGGTAAAGACACTGGGCAAACTGCCATCGTCGGGCATGCGCACCAGCATCAACCGCAAATCGTTTTCAGCAAAGACGGATTCAAGGCCATCGACAAAGCCCCATTCGTGAATTTCCATCATGCTCCAGCCGGCATAGACCAGCGCGACATTACGCGTCTTGAAACACGCCTTGGCAGGCGGTTTGGGATTGAGCCGATACCCCAGACCCAAAGCAACCTTACGGACACGTTTGGCCTTCTCCTCGGACACCTTGGCTGAGTTGTTGATCACACGCGAGACCGTCGCCAGCGAGACGCCAGCCTGCTCTGCAATGTTTTTGATATTGACGTTGGTCACAACCTTCTCCAAGGACTTACGAATTCAAACGCGATTCAACTGAACCCTGTCAGTGGACTTTATAATACCATCCCGACTGACCGTGCTTGCCCGTTGCCATGAATTCCTGTGAACGATGCGAAACGTGCATGTCCGCCCAAAGCAGGTTCAAGCCTTTTGCATGGCGTCGGGCGACGCGCTGATCCCATGTATAGGAACCGGGATAGTACAGATACATGTAGTTGTAGGCATAGGAACTGGTGGTGGCAACATACTGATTCACATCCACCGTATCCCCAATCAGCGCACTCTCAGAAAAGATCACAAAATCGCCAAGACGGGCCCGCTGCGTATCCGCGCGGTAACTGATGTTGTTGGTCCAGCCAAGTCCGCCAAAGAGTCCGGGGTTGTAGGTCAACTTATCCTGACAAGCTTCACTGACACCACCAAACGCCGGGCAGGCATAGCCACCTTCTGCACCGAACTTGGGATCATCCTGCATGTCGCCCCAGTCGGATACGAGCTTGCCTCGCATGTACGGAGAGGTCTCGATTTTCCATTGACCGGGAGTGCCCCCACTACGTGTTGCTGCGGGCAACCACTCGTCAAAGTCATTGGTGTAGACCGTGCTGGCCACGCCCAGTTGCTTGAGATTACTCATGCACATGGTGGATTGGGACGCCTGCCGAGCCTTGGCGAGTGCAGGGAGCAGGATGGCAATGAGCAGCGAGATAATCGAGATCACCACCAGCACTTCAATGAGTGTGAAAGCCCGACATTTGATTTTCATGTCATTTTCAAGCATTTCAAGCTCCAATCTGCTGCGAGCAGACACAGCATATCCAACCCAGCGTCCGAAAAAACCAAGCTCATCCACACAACGGAGATCAAGCCAGATTCTCAGATCATCCTAGGCTTCGATTTAGCCAAGTCCAGTTTTTCGGAAAATTTTCATGATAATTTTCATATTTAAACCACCCTTTTTATCCATCATCGAGTCGATACCCGGTGCATACCGCGCTCACTTTCGAATGCAACAAGCAAGCCCATAGCCACGCTCCAACATCGCATCTTTGGGTTAAAACCATCTGGTATTCATGTTTGAATTTCTGAACCACAATGGCTCAGAGACACGGAGAAGCAAACAAATACAGTACTTATTTCTCACTCATTTCGGGCTCTTTGTCTCTGTGACGCTTTGGTTCAGACTTTTGAAGATCGATGCCAGTGAAGTTGATCAAAAAACCAGAAGACGCACCTTCGCGCTCGGATTGAGCAAATCTTTGCGCGTTGCGTGATAGTTCCATCGAGACTTCGCCTCTAGACTCTTTTCAAGATTTTGAAAACCAATCCATCAGGAGCACGCCATGTACCCATCCATTTTCACCGACGAACTGTGTATCGATGACATCAGTCTGACGCTCAAGACCCTCGCGGGCTGGGGCCTCAAAGCCGTCGACTTCCGCAATCGCGTCTTCGGCAAGCCCATCGACAGTCTGACCGATGACGAACTTAAAACGTTGCGCAGCATGCTCGATGACCTGGGGTTGAAAACCGGGTGTCTGCAATCGTCACTTGCCAAGGTGCACTTGCCCGATGCCGAGCGGCGGAAGCTTGAAGGTGAAAAACTCGAAGGCTTGATCCGCGCAGCGGACGTGCTGGATTGTCGCCTGATCCGCGCGTTTAACTATTGGCAACCGGATAAAGACCTGCGCGGTTCATTGACAGTTGACAGCAAACACATGGAACAGGTCCTGGACTATTTTTCACCGTTGGCCAAACGTGCCAAGCAAGCGGGATTGGTACTGGGATTTGAAAACTGCGGGCAGGACTCCGACGAAGTTTTAGCGTTGCTTGATGCGTTGGACGAACCGACATGGGGCTTTGCCTGGGACCCGCACGATGACTACTTCATGCACCCGGAGACGTATGCCAAAAATGAAGTCGAATGCATCATCAAGTATGCCAAGCGGGCGAACATGGTCCACGTCAAAGCCGCGTCGATCATTGATGACTGTCGCAACGCGGACGTGCCCTGGGATCGCGTGTTGGCCACCTGTGCTGCTGCCGGGCTCAAGGGGCCGGTGAGTGTGGAAACGCACAAGCCTGCTCAATGTGCGATGACACCCGAAGAAGCCTCGCATGCCTGTGTCAAACATCTGCAGAATAACTGGCCGTCCGTTGCGCCCGGTGACATCCGTGAAGCCGCCAAACCGATGAACAACAAGATCAAGCGTGATTGGGAATCGGACCCCGTTGGGTTCGTCGTGGTCGGCCTGGGGATGGGTCGCAACCGTGCCAAGTCACTGGTCAAAACCCCGGGCTGCAAACTCATCGGTGTCTGTGATCTGAAGGAAGATTTGGCCAAACAGGTCGGCGAGGAATTGGGTGTGCCTTACACCACGGAGTTAACACCGTGGCTGAGCAATGACGCGGTGGAAGTGGTCTTTGTTTTGACGCCCACCGGTCAGCATGGTGATCCGATCATTGATGCGCTGCGTGCTGGTAAACATGCCATGACCACCAAGCCGATGGAAGCGACGCTGGCCAAGTGTCAGGAGATGATCGACGTTGCCGACGCCACGGGCAAGCTTCTGGCAGTGGACTTTGAAAAGCGCTACAGTCCCGAAGCACGCCAACTCGAAAAGGCTGTTAAACAAGGGCTTTTTGGCAAAGTCCACTATGCCAGCGCCCATTTGCGAATCAAACGCACCAAGGAATATTTCGATGTCAACGGCGGTTGGCATGGCACGTGGGAACTCGATGGCGGGGGCACCTTCTCCAACCAGTGTATCCATCTGATTGACGAACTGATCTGCGCGTTGGGCATGCCCCAGCAGGTCCGTGCGACGCTGCATACGCTCAAGCATGACATCGAAGCTGAAGACCTGGGGATGGGTGAATGGAAGTATGCCAACGGCACGGTGGTCCGCGTGTTCTCCACGACATTCTGGCCAGGCAGTGCATGGGATAGCCAAATCGAACTCTGCGGTGATGACGGTGCGTTTCTCACCAGTGAAGGTGGCCCCTTTGAATCGGGTACACGCTGGTATCTCAACGATGCATGGTCGGATAAAGCGCCCGTCACCATTGAGGACACATGGGTGAACTCGGCAGACAACATGGCTGCTGCGATTCGCACGGGCGCACCACTTGCCTGTGATGGACGCGGAGGCATGCTCAGCCGTGCGATCCTTGAAGCGATGTATGACTCCGCCCGATTCAACGAAGGCAAATGGGTCAACATCGCAGACGTCATTGCCAAAGCCGGTGTCGGTGAATTGGTGACGGCCAGCTAAGTCGACTCGCGTTTTACTCCTAAATTCCAGCCTAAACTGCATCGCCGCACCAGTTATCGGTGCGGCGATGTTCATTTCAAGACACCGAGTCAAGATGACTCGGCTATATATCAACATCGCCCGGTCATCTTGGCCGGGTTGCTTGGCAAGATGTCATCACGAAGGTTTGCGGACCCAGACGCGACCCTTGGCCTGACGATAGGTTAACGGACTGACGCCGACATGCCGCTGAAATAAGCGTGCGAAATGACTGGAAGAATTAAAGCCGATCTCAAGTGCGATCTGGGTCATGGACAGCGACGATCCGACGAGCAATTGACGGGCACGCTCAAGACGCAACGCCGTGAGTCGTTCGACGAGTGTCACCCCGGATGCCTGCCGATAAAGCCGGGCAAGATGGGCAGATGACAGGCAGACCACCTTGGCAAAATCCTCGCGTGTTAATGACCGATGGAGATTACTTTTCATAAACGCATCAAGCTGATCAATCCGCGCACGCTGCAAAGTGTCGGAAGCTGAAGAACTTTGGGCAGGTGATTGCTCTGTCAGACTGCGCGTTAAACCAACGAGCAGGCGCACTGTCAAAGACAAAATCAAATCGTTGGCATCATGCGCTCCGGGGGTTTGCAATTCATCAACGAGGCTGGCCATGTCCTGCTGCAAGGCAGTGGGTGTCTTGATGACTTTGCCACATTGAAGTTGCAGGCGATGATTGTCGAAGTTGACCCAGAAGTAGCCGATGGCATTCTTGCGCGATGTCGCATTTCGCGGTGACCGCTTCAAGCCGGGTTTGATCATGATCGATTCACCAGCATTGAGCGTGTAGGACTTGCCTTCAATCACCATCTCCGCGCGACCGTATTGCACCGCATACCACTGCGTATCACTACGGTAATGTGATTCGGTCGCATACTCCGGACCGCGCTCGTTCCATGCTGCCCCGAGGATGGTAATGGGATATCCAGAAACGTCTGCTTGCATGGCACGATTCTACCGGCTGGGTCTATTTCGATTCAATGACAATCGATTGTGCTTCCAATCCATCAACATTGGCATGAAGCGTGATCTCACCCTTTTCAAGACGCGAGGATTGCACAATCGCCAAGGCCAAACCGTGAAACGCTTTTCGCGTTGGCAAGGTAAAACCCGAGAGATCAGTGGGGTCCCCATTATCCGTTGCGCGGAGTTTGCCTGCGCCGCGAACGTCAAAGGTGATGGTGTGATTGGCGGTGGGGACGACATCGCCCTGCTCATCGATAAGACTTGCGGTGACAAACGACAGGTCATCGCCATCAGCGATGATCACTTGTCGGTCAGCTTGCAATCGGATCCCCGTAACAGGCCCGGTGGTCCGGCATGTTGCCTTGGCCCAGGGTTTGCCAGATTTGTAGGTGAAGACTTCCAGCGTCCCCGGTTCGTAAATCACATCATCCCATCGAAAGCGATATTGATAGAGTGAGCGTTGCTGTCTGCCAAGCGACTTACCGTTGAGAAACAATTCGGCTTCGTCACCGGAAGTGTACACATGCACCGGTGTGACCTGCCCAACTCTCTGGGGCCAATTCCAGTGTGGCAGGATGTGTGCCATCGGATGATCCGGGCGCCAATGGGATTGGTAGAGATAGAAGCGATCCTTCTTGAAACCAGCAAGATCAATGATACCGAAGTAAGAACTGCGCGAGGGCACTTTCACATGCCCCAATTTCTTGAGTTGTTCCTGGGCAGCTTGACGTTCTTCATCGGTGTGAAAGTTAATCAAGACGGACAGGTCATTGTTAAACGGTGTGGGTTCGCCGATGTAATCAAAACCGGTCCAGACGAATTCGCCTGCAACATGGCGGTTTTTCTCCAGCGATTCAAACTCACGATCCGGCGGATAGGCCCATGACGGCGCGTAGAGATCATAGGAACTGACATGAAACCCGATCATGCCTTTGTCCTTCTCATCACTGACAGGAAAGGCATACTCACCACGTGTACTGACGGTCGATGCGGTCTCACTGCCAATCACCGGCGTGGCCGGATTGTCCGCGTGGAACTGTGCATACTTGTGCGGTTTGTAGTTGTAACCAAAGACATCGACGGTCTTCTGAAAACCATTGCTGTCGGCTTCGGGAACATTGCAGCCAACGGTGGGCAGGCGCGTTGCGTCTTCATCGCAGACAATCTTGCTGAGCTGATCACTTAAATGATGGTACTCGGGCTTGCCCTGCTCGATGACTTCGTTGCCGGTGCTCCAGAGGATGACACACGGGTGATTGCGATCGCGGCGGATCATCGCGCGCATGTCCGCTTGGGCCCAATCATCAAAAAGCAGACCATAACCGTTGGGTTTCTTGGGCAGCAACCACGTATCAGTCAATTCATCAATGACCAGAAGCCCCATCCGATCACACAGATCAAGCATCTGCCTGGCAGGTGGATTGTGTGCGCATCGGATGGCATTGACGCCCATGTCCATGAGCATTTGCAGTTGACGTTCACAGGCCCGGACATTGAAGGCTGCGCCCAGCGCACCAAGGTCATGATGCTGACACACACCCTTGATTTGCACGCGTTTTCCATTGAGATGAAAACCATCATCCGCAGTAAACGCAATCTCTCGGACACCAAACGGCGTGATGGTTTGGTCGACCGCTTTGCCATCAAGCATCAATGTGGACACCGCGACATAACGATGCGGATCGGTCACATCCCAACGTCTGGGGTCGGGCAGCGTCAGCGACATCGTGTTGGTGGTCTGGTTAAAGTCGTTGGGTGACCACTGGTCGGAGACCTGCGTTGCCAAAGCAACCCCCATGGGCTGATCCTGATCATTTGTGTTGAACACCTGCGTGGTTAGCATCAATTGGTCCACATGATGATCACCGCCTGCGATGGAAGTCTGGATGTGAATCGTCACTTGATCATCGGCAATTTGGGGTGTGGTGATGAAAGTCCCCCAAGGCAGAATATGCGACTTGGCAACCTTGAGTAAACGCACATGTCGATAAATCCCCCCACCGGGATACCAGCGCGAGGAGTCGGGCGGGTTGTCCAGTCGGATCACCAGCGTGTTGGTTTTGCCAGCGATGACATAGTCGGTCAAATCCAGATGCCATGCGTTGTAACCGTAGGGCCAACCCCCGACGAACTTACCGTTACACCAGACCGTTGCGTAGGACATCGCGCCATCGACCTGCAGGTACAGGCAGTGATCGGCAGCATCTGCACCCAGTTCAAAAGACTTGCGATACCAGGCAACCCCCGGCCAATGGAGCTTGCCTGCATCACTGGGAAGATCAATATCAAACGGACGCTCAACGCCCCAATCATGTGGCAAATCAAGTGTCCGCCAAGTGGTGTCATCAAAGTCCGGCTGCACACAATCCAGCAATTCACCGGGCGCGACACCAATCGGACGCTGTGATGGTTCACGTTTGAGACCATTGGCGGATGGCAGCAACCACGGCTTGAGATTTTCATAATCCAATGCCGATGCGGTGTCACCCACATCGCCGATGTGGAATTGCCAATCGTGATTCAAATCAATCCACTGACGTTGATCCGAATCCAAAGACGTATCGCTTTTTTGCTCGCTTGCCATCACCGCTACCTTGTACAAGTACATTCACCGGCACAAAGCGTAATCCATGATGGCGGTTGTGAAAAGTTGCGACGCATTCTTAATGGGATTGCTGACACCAACTCAAGGCATGCCGTCGGCTCCGTGTAGCGTCATGGGTTGAGGTTCAATCGTCTTGCCATGGGCATCCGTGAGTTGGAGTTGCAGCTTGACATCGTCGTTCATGTCGATGGGATAAACCACAAACTCATGCGGGAAACCGTTGCTGTTGAAGGTCTGTTTTGTACTGTCGGATTTTTGCAACGTGAGTTGAGCAGTCGCTCCGGCTTGCGGATGCCCCATCAAAACGACATACAAACCATCGTGACCAAACGGGGAGCGAATGCGAAATGCATGCACCTGTTTCCAGGGTCCGTCGATGTCCTGCTTCAGATGCCCGCGCTTGAGCATCGGTAAATCGGTCGCATCAGCAAGCGTGAGTTTACCCCTATTTTCCACGCACAAAACACGCAATCCACGTGCAGGCATTGGCACGGACATCTGCGCTTTGAGTTTCGTCTGCTCCAACACCTTGCCCGATTCATCACGCACCATGACGCTATGCCCCGCTGCCAAACGCGAGCCATCCATCGTCACCGATACCGGCAAATCCAATGGCAGATCCGACTGATTCATCAACACCAGATACGTTGCCTGATCGCTGTAACCCAGCAGGTAATCCACCATCGGTGAAGCAATGCCAAACGGCTTACGGGTCAGTCGAAGCGTGACATCGTTATCTTCAAAAATACTTCCGGGGGCCTGACCGTAAACGCGATTGGTAAACCAGACATAGCCCTGCTGACGTGACCATGGGAAATGGATCGCGCCCTTGCTTCGGACATGGGCTTGTGTGACCAGGTAGTCCATGGTGAAGGCGGCATGCGGCGGGACATGGTGGTAATACAAACTCGTGACATCCGGGCCGGTGTAGGGATAATCCGCAGATTGATAGAGATCGGTTTCACCGCGCACGTAGTATCCGGGATAGTTGGCAAAGCGACCGATGATGCTGTTGCGGGCATAGCTTCGGTAGAGATCATTGCCGGTGTTGCCATACAGACGCAGCAGGTTCGGCGCCCACGCGGACATGAGAATCATGCCAAGTCCCGGCCCCTTGCCTGTTGCGTAAAGCGTGGTCGGCTGCTCAAAGCCAAGGCCCATGCTGCTGATCTGCCAGGCAGGTACGGTGTGTTCGCGAATCGCGCCATCTGCAACTGGGAAGCCCAACCGGAAGCGTTTATCTCCAAGCCACCAATTGGGCATGCTGTTACCGAAGTGATTGCCTTGATGAATCAACTTCGACTGCTTTCCCGGGCGGGGATGCGCCCATTGACCGGCCATGGTGAAATTGGCACCTTCGATTGCAGCATCCAGATAGCGCTTATCTCCCGTCAAATCGTAAAGGTCCTGTAAATCCCACCAATAAGGATAAAACGAGATGTTGTAGAAGTGGCGAATCTGCTGAATGTCCGTGCGTCGTGCATAAACTTCCTTCTCCAGAAACGTATTGGCTTCACGGATGATCTGCTCAAGCAACTTTGCATCAGGCTTCAAACGATAGTTGGCCAGTAACTCCGACCATGTGGGGATTGTGGAGTAGTCATTGGAATAATTCACAATACCATCACCAAAAATCAATTCCTCAAGCCACGCATTGCGACGCCCGAGCATGTCATGCAAACCCTGCCAATACGCAGCGCCGTAAAACTGCGTTGGCATGGTTAACGTGATGCGCTTTTCATTGACATAGACATGCATGTCCTTGGGGACACTTGCTGCAAAATGGGCAGACGGGCGCGAGAGGGTGTAACCAATCGTGGGCAAGACGCGGTCTTTGAAAAAGGCATCGTTATCCGTCAGTAAAGACGCTTCGACAATTCCTAATGGCGAAGCATGCGTCACCGTCGACGGACTTTCAATGTTGTAAAAGCCCATGAGTTTGTCATCCCAACCGCCCTGGTCCGATGCCATCAGGTCCACCATGTTCAGGTAAGCCTGACTCAGCGATGCGTTAATCGGTTGGCGATAATCCGAGACCTCGAAAATCTCGCGCATCGCAACCTGCTGCGCCGCCTTCCAGTCACCGGCCATGCTCAACACACGACAGGACATCGTCACATGATCGCCTGCTTCAAACCGTGAATCATCAAACCCCATGATCGGCCCGAACACCGTCGGCTGAACCGCTGCCTGGTGATTGAGCATCGACAAACCAAGCCGTGCTTCCTGTGCGACAGGCCAACTTGTTGATAGATGATCGGGGTCAGCGACCAACGCGTAACTCAGCGAGACATCGCCCAATGACAGGGGCTCAACCATCGCCATCGGGAGCGGTGAACACGAACTGGTCGTCATCACCGGCTCTTCATGTCGACGGACAAACTGCACCATCGGCGAGAGTTGGTTAAAGCGAATTTCACTGGTTTCCCAGGGTTTAAACGCACTGTAACCAATGCTGTAAAACCCGTCAGTCTTGGCAACGAACTTAAATGTCACGCGTGCATCATGACTTTGCGGATCAAGATGCCAATAGGCATGCAGTTGATCTCCGTTGTGATTTTCGTGGATCACTTCAACGGTCATGGGATCATGCGAACCGACACGCCGTGGGTTAAAGTCACTGCGGACACCTGCTGCAAACGGGTCCTGATTTTTGCCACGCGTGGTGTACGTCTTGTCGTTGACGGTCATCTGAATCACGGGCGATTGACCGGGCCAGGCCGGATGAAAGCTGCCAAGATCGACGCGCGATTGGGTGTTGAACAACGTGAAGACCGCTTCATATCGACTGTCGATTGGCAGGTCGATCCACTGCGCATCACACTTGACCGAAGTCCGGCGAATGATCACGGGCTTGTTGTCCTGATCATGCATCTGCACGAACGTGATCCGCGTGTTGGCGTTACTTAATGTCTGGATGACCTTGCCTTGATCGCCTGGTTGAAGCTGCGGGACGGGCGCGGTTTGTTCATGCTTCAACGTCACCGTAACAGGATCAATCACATGCTGCTTGATCTGATGCATGCTCAGCGTGTTGGGATCAAGCGTGTTGTCCGTGGTGAACAGGATGGCATCGCAGCGACCGTAGAACTTGGCCGAGTCGCGGAGTGCGATGACATGTTTGCCTGCAGCAAGTTCACGACTGCCGACACATTCCCATTGCCAACCTTCCTGGCCATGCTTGCCGGATTCAATCGCAACATCCTGACCATCAATCACCAGCAGGAATCGACGCGTGCCGGGCTGATTGGTTTTGTAATCCTTGGCCCGTGTCCAGAGTTGATAGGTGCCTGCCTGCTTGATGTCAATGACGCTGAGCGCATCGCCTTCTCCGCCACGTGCCTGGAGAATCTGCCTGCCGGAGGCTTTGGAATCGTAGGTCAACCACCAGTTGGCCTGACATTGAAAGCTCTCGGCTTCGAGTACCAACGTCGTTGGCGCGGTTTGAGCCAACACGACTGAAGCGAATAAACACAGTAAAAACAGGTGTAATTTGAAATATTGCATCTTCATATTCTTTCGGTATTCAATTTTTACCGCCATGAAGCCAAGAACGCCAAGTTAAGAGAGAACAAATCTGTTTTATTCCTCTCTTTAAACCAGCTGTTCACATCGCGTTTCATGGCAAACGATCTTTCTCTTTCAGGCCTTGGCGTTCTTGGCGCCTTGGCGGTTCAAAAAAAACAGCATCATTCAATCACGCGGCCGTCATCCAATACGTTGACTTGATGCCCGCGCAGGGTTTTAAACAAGTCCAGTAAATCCCGAATCCCGCCCCAGAGAAACCAGACGATGGTGATCACGCCGATGAGACCTGCCAACGCAATTTTAAATGCCCACCACCCGTTCCAGAAACTGTCGGGCACACCCCAGATCAATGCCCAAATTGTGATGCCGACGAAGAGGAGAAACCACGTGCCGGTCCAACTGAGTTTAAAGTAGTAAATGATCTTGTCGCCCAGCGTGAACTCACTGGTGATGCCCAGCGCCCGCCAACCGCGAGCCGGTTTACCTGCATGCTCTCCTGCGATGGCATACTCGCCACGATGAAGCATCTTCTCAAGATTAAACGGTTCCTTACACGTCAACAGTGACACGACAATGAAGACGGTCATGCTGGTGAGATAAGCAACCAGTGCAAGCCATGCTCCATTAAGCGGGAACTTCTCTGCGATGTCCAATAGCGCGGGTACCTTCGGCCAGATCACCTGAAGCGTGATACCAGCAACCGCAACGACCCAGCCGACGGTCATGGCGGCCCATGCGCCTTGCGTGGTGGCTCTGCGCCAGTAAAGTCCGCCGATGATCACAGAGCCCGAACCGCCCAGATAAATCGTGCCGGTGAGCAGGAAGAACATGAACAGGTAATCACGCAAAGGGAATAAAAGACTGAAAAAGAAGGCAAAAACCGCGACACCGACGATCGACAGGCGTAGCCATTTTAAATGCTGCTTCTGTGTTAACGGCTTCTTCTTGAACGGAAGAAGCACGTCCTGAATGAAGATACTCCCCCATGAATGCAGATACGTATCATCGGTGCTGATCGCTGCACTGATCATCGCTGCACAGAACAATCCGAGCACGCCCGCGGGGAAAATCTGCGACAACGCCACCGGCACGGTCATCTGTTTCTGGACCTGTGCATCGGTGATCTGATCCAGAGATTGCTGTGTGGCCTGAGCCAACTGAGCATGCTCCGGCGCGTGCATCAACACATACGCACAGATCGGCATGAGTAACAACATCAGATACGTCACACCGCTTCGCCATTCGCCAAGCACCTTGGCCATCTTCGCTTCATGTGGACTCTTGGCTGAACAGTGGTAACCTTGCGAGCCCTGCCAACCCAGACAGTTGTAAAACGCCTTGAAGGCAAAGATCGCAAAGAAGTAAAAGTTAAAGTCACTGACATTGGCTTGATCAAATGGATTGACCATGCTCTTACCCACCGGCGCGTTCTCCAAGGTGGTGGTGATCTCCGACCAACTGAATTTGGTAAACAGCAAGATCATCACAATCAGGAAAACGATATTGGTGAACTGGGCTTGCATGAAGTCGGTGATCATGACCGCGATCATGCCACCGGAGAGCGTGAAAAACAGGGCAATACTAAGCATGACCGCCATGACGAGCGGGAAGGTCCAGATGCTCATGCCAAAGCAATCAAAGTGTTGGGGCAGTCCACAAAAGTGAATCAGGAAGTTGGCGATGATGGAAGGGAAAATGCCGTAGTTGATGGTGCCTGATATCCATGCCAGGACACCAGCATAGACGCGGAATTTTTTGCTGTAGCGCATCTCAAAGAACTGTGCCATGGTCATCGCGCGTGTTTCACGGTAGCGGTAGAGCACCCAACCGGAGAGCGCGATAATGATGCCGACCGGCGCGAGCATCAGTCCCCACCAACTTGCAGCAAAGCCTGCCTTGTAAAACTTCTCGAAGTTGGCGATGACGGAAGCTGCTCCCAAGCCGGCCATACCTTCGGACATGGTCAGCAGGTAGCGGCCGGCACAGCGATCGGCTGCAAGAAAGTCCGAGACGCTTTTGGTGTAGCGTTTGGTGTATGCCGCCAATCCCGCCAGAAAGCCGATGAATCCGACGACAACAGCCCAATCTATCCAGGTCAATTTCAAAACGTACAACCTCCGGCTTCATCATGGTGTGATGAATTTGCCATCAAACAAGGTGTTTTTTGTGATTTTGAGTTAAGCCCCGACACTCATCGGATGCAGCAACAACTCTTTCGTTTCACAAGATTCGGGGTAATATTGATCACACCAGAAGGCTGCGTCGGATCAATCAACGGTTGATTATCACTTAAGCGCGTAATCAAGTTGATCACCGTCCGAGCCTGCCCTTCCAGATACATATCAAACGTTGTCAGTGGTGGATCGAGCAGTTCGGTCATCGGCAAATTGTCATGGCCAATGACACTGACATCCTCACCCACCTGCAGGTTCATTTCGCGGATCGCTTTGATCCCACCCATCGCCAACCAGTCCGAGCCATAGACGATGGCTGTTGGACGATCGTCACCAGCAAGTAACTTGCGCGTCGCATCCTGGGCGCCTTGGGCATTGGTCTGATCCGGCGCGAGTTCGACTTTCCATTGTGGCAAACTGGTTAAACGAAACTCAGCAACCGCATCGTCGAAGGACTTGGCATACTGCTGAAAGTGTCCGCCTTTCTGGGGACCGTTGACCAGCGCGATTTTCGTGTGTCCCAGGGCTGCCAGATACTGCACCGCCAGGGCGTAGGCCTGCGAACCATCTGCCCGGATGCACAACTGGTTTTCAAGTCCGGTATGACGGTTGATGTTGACCACGGGCAATTTGCGTTGCTCAAGCACCGTGAAGAGTTCTTCAGGGAATTCGCCAAGCGTCACCACAGCATCGGGCGGGGATTCCTGCAAAAACGCGGTGGTTGTCTGCATGTTCTCAAAGCGCTGAACCTGAAAATTGAGATTGCTTTTGTGTGCAAACTCAGTGATCAGTTCGATGAGGTCGGTGGCATAGGGATTGATTTCATGACCGGGATTATCGTAAGGCGCAAAGAACATGCAGACCTGCATGACCGGGTGTTCCTTGAGTCGACGGGCTGCAGCATTGGGGACATAGCCGATGCGTCGGGCCTCTTCCAGAACTCGGGCGCGCGTCTTGGGGTTGACGCCGTAGCGATTGTTTAACGCGCGAGACACCGTGCCGATACTTAAGTTGAGTTTGGCGGAGAGTTCGCGGATTCCCTGGTTGGACTTGGTCTGGGTCATGTTACCTGATGTCGATTCGGTGTTACTGATATCAATCGGATCACAATGCTGAGTATAGCGTGTTTGACGTCTGTCTCGGTGTGTGCTCAGGGATAGTTTCGGCCCCAGAAGACGTGGGTGTATCCGACGGTGGTATAGATTTCGGATTCAAATTTGCTGGGTGCGGCATGGGCATCGAGGTAGAGCACATTGGTGGTGATGCTGTTATGCCGACGGACGACGGTGGAGTTGTATGCCTGACTGGAACAGGCGTCGGTAATCTGACAGATTTTGCCCAGGGGATTTTCCAGATCATCGACACGGTCTTTGGTCGCCGAGTTGTAATCGTTCATGTACATGTTGGCGCCATAGGTCCGGTAGTAGCCGTTCCAGGTGACACCCCGTTGCATGAAGTCCTGCTGATTGATCTGGTTGAAGCGCGGGCAGTCGAAGATGGTGCCCAGTTGCCAGGTCATGTCTGAATTGTTGAGTCCGGGCCAACTCGGGCTGAAGTTTTTGTCGTAGGTCAGTTCCCAGAGTCGTTTGATCCAGTAGGTGTTATTCTCGCCGGAGGCAATGAAGTTAGGCAGGATGTTTTTGTTGTCCGCCATGTAGATGTTGGAGAGCACGCCCATGGACTTGAGGTTGTTGAGGCACTTGATGTCGTTTGCTGCCGCCCGCGCCTTACCCAATGCCGGCAGGAGAATGGAGATCAGCAGTGAGATGATGGAGATGACCACCAGCAGTTCGATGAGCGTGAAACCCGCAGGTGACTTGGTGTGCTTTGACGGAGAAAGGTGCGTGTTGATCCATTGTGTCATGATGGCCTTCCCTTACTTTCGAGTCACTGTCCATCGCGACCTGCCTGATCAACCATACCATCCGAAGGCAATGTCAGACGAACAGGACGCGTGTTGAAGGTGTCTTTGGAAAAATCTTATCGTAAACGTTTACAAAGTCTACTAGCTTGGCTAAAAATATGTCATCCAAGTTGTGTTTTTGATACCGATAAAAAGCGCCAATTGGCGTTTAAACATTTTTGATATAGACTATTACACGCATGCTTCATCGCATGCCAATACCGCGAAAATCTTTGAGGAATTTGTAAAATGAACCTGTCCATCACCACGAATCAGTCGGATTCTGAAAATAATGTCCCGCTTTCGAGCCTGGATCTGAGCCAGTCTACAGCCAGTGGGTTACACACCGTCACCCCCAGTGAACTCCAATGCAAAAAGTCCGGACCGCTGACTCAAATCCAGTTGCAACTCCCTGCTTATTCGGATGCCAGTTACTATGCGACCTACCAGGATTTTGACCCCCTGGGGCAGAGCGGCGGGAGGTATCCGACGGGGGCAAACCGGATGCAAGCTGTTCATTTACAGTCACTAAACAAAGTCACCGACGGTGGTGTCCTGCTGCTACTCCATCTTGAAGACGGCAGACACATGGCAATCCTGCCCATCGTCTGTCCCAATGCGGGGGGCGGCCTGAGTACCACCACGTGGCTGAGTACAGAGAATGAAAAACTCGTTCTGAATGTCTGCAATCTCGGGAAGCCCAAGGTGTTACCTGATCATGACCAACCGGACATCCCGGTGCTGAGTTGGGCGATTTACGATAACGTTTACGACGCCTGTCAACAGGTTTGGGATATCGCTTTAAATCACCCGCTGGTCGGCAAGTCCACCCGCGCCCGGGACGAGAAACAGTACCCGGAGATTCTGACGCATCTGGGCTGGTGTTCCTGGGAACAGTACAAGTTTGATATCAGTGAAGACGTGCTGTCCAAGGCGATGGATGGCATTAAGGCGTCGGGCTTGCCAATCCGCTATGTGCTGGTGGATGACGGGCATTTGAATCACGAAAACCGTCGCCTGCTGGACTTTGAAATCGACAAGGCCAAGTTCCCCAACGGGTGGCAGCCGATCCTGGATCGCCGGACTTCTGACGGTGTGACGTGGATTGGTTTGTGGCTTTGCTTTAACGGGTATTGGGCGGGGCTCTCAACGCAGGGTGATTGGCAGAGCCTGTCGGATCACCTTCAGCAGATTGACGAAAACACGCTGATGCCCAAGCAGGGATTCATCAACGCGATGGCGTTTTACGATCAGATGATTCAAAAGCCAAGGCAAGCAGGATTCGATTTTGTGAAAGTCGATGACCAGGCGCAAAGTCCCAAGTTCTACAAAGAAACTGCCCAGGGTATTGCCAGCAGCATCGACAATGCCCAGGCACTCGAAGCAGCCTGCGCCCGACACATGGACGGCCTGATCAACTGCATGGCACACAGCAATATCTGTGCGTTTAACACGCGCGTGAGCAATGTCACCCGTTGCAGTGAAGACTATAAAGTCAACGACGCATGGCGGGGTAAAGCACACCTGCACAACTCCTTTGCCAACATGCTCTGGTTAGGTGCAACCGTCTGGGGGGACCACGACATGTTCCATTCCAATGACAAGCTCGCAGGCTACACCATGGCGGTCTCCAAGGCAGTGAGTGGTGGGCCGGTGTATCTGTCGGATGATCCGACGGACTTTGATCCGAGCAACGTCCTCCCGCTGTGTGATGCACAAGGCAAGCTTTACCGCCCCATCGCCCCGGCGACGGCATTGCCCGACAGCATCTACATCAATCCATTTAAAGACGACGTGGTGTACCGCACGATCGCGCCGCTGGAACATGGCAGTGTTGCGCTGGCACTCTTTAATCTCACCGAACCTTCGCTTGCTGTGTCGGGCAAGATCGGTCCCGAAGATTACACACATGCCTCAGCCTTGATCCGAGATCAAAAACCATGGGCGATTCCGGCTGAGGGTTTGGCATGCTATGACTGGCAAACCAGGAAACTTTTTAAACTCGATGGAGATCATGCGGTGAGTCTGCCGGACTTTGAATGCCAACTGTTTTTGGTTTGCCCGATCAAGCATGGCATTGCGCTAATTGGTGATGTGAGTAAATACCTGTCCCCTGCCACGATCACGCAATCATTGGTCACTGAAGATCAACTGCTCATCGAACTTCACGAAGCAGCAAGCGTGACGGTGTACAGTGAAAAACCGCTTCAAACAACGGATAAAGTCACCGTGGTCCAAGTGTCGGAACAGCACTATGAACTGACAAGCAAGCTTGAGGATGCGTGCGTGATTGATCTGCGGTTGGGTTGATTTCTATCTCAACATAAAGAAAAGCCATGACTCTCCTGAGTCATGGGTGTTGGTGTCGGATTAACTGACGTGCGACCCGTACCTCAGGAGAGGTACGGCTTTTGAAATGCAAAGCCCAACACAGTAAACAATCGAGCATCACTGACAAATAAAAAAGTCGCAGGCCGTTTGCATGACACAAAACGCCTGCGACTTTTTCACTGATGCGTCGGATCACTCAGGCTGCAACCGCGGTGGGTTGTGCCTGTGGAGTTGTTGTATCGACATCGTCATCCAGATGCAGTTGGTTTTCCAGATGATGGGCATTGTCCAGACTGACGACGAGACCCAGGGCAAAGGCGGTGAGAATCCAACCCGTGCCACCGGATGAAACCAGTGGCAGTGCGATGCCTTTGGTGGGAACCAATACGGTGACGACCGCCAGATTCATGGCAGCCTGCAAGCCCACGGTAAGCAAAACGCCGAGTCCAAGGATGCGACCAAATGGGTCACGGCATTGGGATGCAATGGTCCATGCCGTCCAGATCAGACAGAGGAATAAACCAACGACAACGAGCGCGCCGGTGATGCCCATTTCCTCGCAGATGGTTGCGAAGATAAAGTCGGTGGTGTCTTCGGGCAGGTAGCCGAATTTCTGGATGCCGCCCCCCAACCCTCGACCGGTGATCCCGCCCATGGCAATGGCAAGCATCGATTGGATCGGGTGATAACCAGTGCCCTGCGGGTCGGCCCATGGGTCCATGAAGGCCATGAGTCGAGCGACGCGGTATGGGCTGTGCATGATGGCAGCAACGAGTCCAAAGATGATGCCCGGCGCGAGCAAGGCCAGTTGCCAAATGCGGGCTCCAGCGCTGATGAGCAGGATCACACCGACAATGCCGATGAGTACGCCGGTCCCAAGGTCTTCGAGCACGATTGCTGCACAGGTCCCGCCCAGGAGGACGAGAATCGGCAGCAGTCCGTACCAGAACTTGTGCATGACACCGGCTCTGCGGGTGGTCCACCATGCGATGGCCAAGACCATCAGCAGCTTCGCCATTTCACTGGGTTGAAAGCTGATCCCGACACTGCCAGCACCGATAAACAGCCAACGGGATGAACCATTGACGGTACGTGCCAGGCCTGGGATGAACGTTGCAGCAATGCAGCCGAACATGATCAGCATCATCCAGAGTAATGGATTAAGCAGGCCGCGTCGGGTCATACAGATGGACCGGATATCCAGTCGTGAAGCCAAAGCCATTGCTGTCAGCGCCAAGCCTGCGTAAAACAGTTGACGCCAATGAACATAAGACATGACATCCTGCCCCATGCCGATGCGACTGCCAGCCGAATGGACCATGACCAGTCCCAGTCCCAGCAGGGCCATGACCAGCAATTGCAGAATATGTCCGTAACGCAGCATAGGTCTGTTATCGGCTGGCCGGTCGGATTGGGTTCAAAGTTCGCGTCAAAATGATCAGCGTTCACTCTCAAGCCAATCGGGATCGAGAAAGATGCCCTCAATCAGCGGACAATCCGTTATCATCATGGCGTGGATCAAGATCAACTCAAAGAACCGGATGTCATGCAGGTCGAACTGTCTCAATCGCTTTACAGCGACATTCTCTACCATGCGCCCGATGCGATTTTCATTGAGTCACTTGATGGCATGATTCTCGATGTCAATCTCCAGGCCTGCAAACTCCATGGGATGCGCCGTGAGGAACTCATTGGCAAAAGTGTCCTGGAACTGGTCCCGCCTGAGCAACGCGAAACGGTGAAAAAGGAGTTCCCCAACTTTGCCAAGGGTAACATGCAGATGTTCGAGGGGTATAGTCTGCATCGTTCAGGGCGCCGCATCCCCGTGGAATTGATCACCGCCAAAGTGCAATACCACGGTGAACCGGCGTTGATGATTCACGTGCGTGACATCAGCACACGCAAGGCATTAAACGAATCCGACGCGCTGAACAATGCGATCATGCAGACGCTGCCCGGTGGCGTGGTGCGATTGGATGCGGACCGCCGGATCATCTGGGCCAACGCCAAGGCCATCGACTTTTTATGCCTGCGTTACGACTCCCAAACGCAGTGCTATCAATACAACTATGATTGTCAGATCATTCACGAAGACAACACACCCGGCGATTTTCACAAGGACTGGCCGGGGTATCTGTGCATGGACCAACTCCAACGCCTGGAGGAAACGGTGTTGGGCTTTGGGTGCGGCAAATGTCCGACGCGCTGGGCGGTGTTTTCGGCCACCCCCATCGTCGACCGCCAGACACGGCTGTGTTCGGGCGCTATTGTCAGCTTCATCGACACCACGCAGCAGCGCAACACGATGACGGCATTGCGCGAAAGCGAGTATCGCTTCCATCTTGCCTTTGATCACGCGCCCATGGGCATGGTGCTGGCGACACCCGATGGCAAATTCCTGCAGATCAACAATCGCTTCTGCACCATGCTCGGTTATCGCTGGTCGGAATTGATTCAGAAAACCTTCTTTGACATCGCCCGTCCTGAGGATGCCAAAGCCTGTCAGAAATTTGCCGACACCCTGAAAAACACACAAGCCACACGACACAGCACCCGCAAGCGATATGTCCACAAAGACGGGTACGATGTCTGGTGTCAGATCACCGTCACCATCATCCGTGACCCGCAGGGCAATCCGCAGTACTGCATCAATCAGATTGAAGACCTCACCCCGCAACTCAAAGCTGAAGCTCAACACCAACAACTCGAAGAACGCCTGCGTCAATCTCAGAAACTCCAGGCCATCGGGACGCTGGCCAGTGGGGTCGCCCATGACTTTAACAATCTGCTGCTTGCCATCGAGAGTTACGTGGACATGGCCCAGACGCAGTATCAGCGGAACATCGACCCATCCAATGCGCTGGAGAATATCCGCCAGGCCATTCGCCAATCCACGGGGATGACGCGGAGCCTGTTGACCTTTGCCCGTCAGACCAATGGTCACCGTCAGGCAGTGAATCTCAAAACCATCGTTGAGCAGAGTATCAAAACCCTCAAACCGTTGATCCCAGCCAATATCAAAATGGTGATTGAAGATCAGGCCGAATGCCCGCTTGAGATTCATGCTGATCCGTCGGAGATGCAGCAGTTGCTGATGAACCTGGTGGTCAACGCCCGCGATGCGATGCCTGACGGCGGGACGTTAACCGTGCGGCTGCAAACCGAACGCTGCCATGGCAAGCGACCATTATTACACCTTTGGGTCTGCGACACCGGCGTGGGGATGGATGACCAGACGCGCCAATGCATCTTCGATCCGTTTTACACCACCAAGTCCCGCAGCCAGGGAACCGGCCTGGGGTTGGCGGTAGTCCATGGCATTGTCACCGACCACAATGCCCGTATCGCGGTCTCCTCCGAGTTGGGCAACGGATCACAATTCAAGATCACCTTCCCCGCCAAATGCCCGGTGCTCGATCCCAACCAGACCCAACACACCATCCCCAATGATCAGCGTCACCTGATTCTGATTCAGAAGGATGCCATGCTTCGGCAGGTGCTCGGAACGATGCTCAAGGAACACAAGGTGTTGGTCCACGGCGTGGACACGATGGCCCAGTTTGAGAAGATGCTGCTGGTCAATGAGGCGTTCAAATGCGATTTGCTGGTCTGTGATGATGCACCTGAAAGTCTGCCCACAGAATCCCTGTGTCGTGAACTCAAAAACCGGCAAGGCAAATTGCGCTGGGTGCTGATGACGGATCGCAATACGCCCCCCATCCCGATGGCTTTTGCCTCTCAAGCCCTGATGCTCCGTCAACCCATGCCCGTCCGTGAATTGGCCAGGCACCTTGTCGAGTTGATGGATCAGTCGAAATAGCGATTGATTACACAAGATTCTCACCCCATTGCATCAGCGAGCCGGCTCGTGTCGAGCCGGTCCAGGGCGACACGTCCCGGCTCACGAAGACATTGACTTTGACATCCATTTGTAGTTTATGGCATGGAGCCACATCACGGGCATAGACGCTCGATGCACCAGTTCCCATCAGCTTGGAGCGTATAGGCAAAACGGTCGTGCAACCGGCTGGGGCGCCCCACCCAGAACTCAGCGCGGTTGGGAGTCAGACGGTAACCGCCCCAGAAGTCGGGTAAATCCAGTTCGCCTTCCTGAGCCTGTTGGGCAACCTTGGCAGCCTGTTCTTCCAACATCTCACGACTGGCGACCGGCTGGCTTTGATCCGATGCTGCTGCACTGATCTGGGAGCCCAGGGGACGCGACTTGAAATAAGCCTCGGACTGCTCGCGGCTGACTTTCTCGACGGTCCCCTCAAAGCGAATCTGACGATCCATCTGGGGCCAATAGAACACCAACGCGGCATGGGGATTGGTTGCCAACTGTCGACCTTTGGCGCTGTGATAATTGGTGTAAAAACACAGCCCCTGTTCATCGAGTCCTTTCAGGAGTACGATCCGGGCGGCCGGTTTGCCCTGCTCATCGGCGGTCGCCAACGTCATGGCGGTGGGGTCGAGAATATCCATCTTGATGGCTTCATCCAGCCAGGCCTGAAACTGATGGATCGGGTCAGCCAGCAGATCACTGCGGGTCAGGTCCGGTTGGTTAAAGTCACGTCGCATGTCACTGAGGTTGCTCATGGGCATATTGTAGGTGATCGGGCAATCTCCCCCAATTTGCTCTTGCGTAACCCAGCTCAAAATGATCGATCCCGCGACCAAATGTCCGGTGTCGTATCGCTTTTTTGACTTTTTTCTCAAAAGATTGCCTGATACCTCTGGAAAATTCTGACAAGCAAACTAATTTAGAATCGAGAAACGAAAATGTTGCTCAAGAGGATGTTTAACCGATAGCAACCTCAAAGCAGTCCGTCGCGATGCTCCGACCTGTCAGGGACGTCAGGTCGTTCATTGGAAATTGCATTGCGGATGGCCGTGACAGGTGTGTGGATTATGTAGAAGTAGTGTCGTAATGCATCACCATGTGTTGGGAGTCCCCCGAGGATAAAAAGCAGTCTGAGAAGTTAGGATTGCCGAATCGTCCAGTCTGAGCCCTGGAAAGGATTGCAGCGACAGCAATCTGAGATGGGTTCACAATCGTTACACAAGCCAATGGAGTTTTGCAGATTGCAAATGGCCACGCCATGAGCTCTGTCCATTTTCTAATTCAGTCGATCATCAAGTACCGCGCCCGAGCCATACTCGCGGTCGTGATGGTACTTGGCGTCACGATGCTGACCCTGCTGCCCCCGCTGATTCTCGGTTGGGTGGTGGACGAAGTCATCGGCAAGGGACGCTACGCGCTGCTCCCACCCCTGATGCTCATCTCACTGGCCATGCCCTGGATCAGCGGTGTCATGCAGACCATCGGCAACTACTCCGTGATCATGACCAGCCAACGCATCGTCTTTGACATGCGATTGACCCTTTACCGCGCCGTCCAGCATCTGTCCGTTCGCTATCTCCAGAACACGCCCACCGGCAAGCTCATGGAACGACTGCGCGGCGATATCGAACAGGTCCAAACCATCTTCTCCGGCCAGATGGTCAACCTCGCTTCACAGTTGGTCACGGCATTGGTGGCCATCGTGGTGATGTTCTACCTGAGTTGGCAACTCACGCTCATCGTCATGTTTGGCGTGAGTATGTATGTGTTCAACTACAAATGGTTCGTCCGCCGCATCCGCACGGTGCAAAAACGCATGCGCTCCAAAATGGACCGACTCTCAGGTCGTGCACAGGAACGCTTGGCAGGCAACATCGTCGTGCAGGCGTACAACTCGCAACGCAATGAACGTCGCGTCTTCACGCGAGCCAACTTCCTCACCGAGCGTGTCCATCACCGGTTCCGCCAACTCAATAATGCTTACGGTATGTCTTCCTCAGCGTTGACGTGGACCACCTTTGCCACCGTCCAGCTCTTTGGAACCTACCTCGTGGTCATGGGTAATATCCAGTACGGTGCGGTCATCGCCGTAGCTGCCTACACGTGGCGTCTACTCCAACCGGCGGTGCAGTTGGCAGAATTGTCCAACCAACTTGAGCAGACCAAAATCTCGCTGGATCGTATCGTCGAACTGATTCAGGCGGAGCGCGACTTCACCGTCAAGCCAGGCAAAAAATTGCCCGGACTCAAGGGACATGTCACCTTCGAAAACTTGAGCTTCCAATACGAGCCGGACAAACCCGTGCTCAAGAACATCAATCTTGACGTTCAACCGGGACAGATCGTCGCCTTCGTCGGTGAGACAGGCTGTGGTAAGTCCACGAGCATCAGCCTCATCTATCACTACTATGAAGCCGTTGGCGGACGCCTGCTCATTGACGGGCACGACATCAACGAACTGGATACCCGCTGGTATCGCAATCATCTGGCAATGGTGCCTCAGGACCCGATCGTGCTTGATGACACGCTTGCCAACAACATTGCCTACGGCGATCCCAATGCCAGTATCGAACGGATTGAAAAAGCCGCCAAGATGGCTGAGCTTTCAAGCATTATCGAACGCCTGCCCAAGGGGGTGCATACGCTGCTGGGTGAGGAAGGCTCCAAGCTCTCCGTCGGTGAACGTCAACGGCTTTGCATCGCCCGCGCAATTCTCAAGGACCCGACGATTCTGATTCTCGACGAAGCGACCAGCAGCCTGGACCCGCAGTCCGAAGCGCTCATCCAAAAGGCGCTTAACCGTGTCATGCAGGACCGCACCACCTTCATCATCGCACACCGACTTTCAACGATTGTCCACGCGGACATCATCGTTGTGCTCGACAAGGGCAACATCCTTGAGATGGGAACCCATGCCCAATTGATGAGTAACACCAAGAGTCGCTACCGTCACCTGTTTACCACGCAGATGGCTTCGACTACCGCCAAAGCAAGGGAGAGTGCCTGATGAGAGAACCCATCATCTCCCACGTCCGCACCATCCTCAAGGCTTCATCGGAAGTCAGCAAACGCCTGATGCGCGATGGTAAATACTCAGGCAGCGGTGCGACCAAGCGAATTTTCAAACGATACATCTGGAGTCGTCACCCCTGGATACTCCTCTCGGTCGGTCTCTTTGCTGCCATCCTCGGTATGCACGTCTATGTCTACCCGACGGTCGCCCGGTACATTGCTGACGACATTGTCCAGATCGGCATGATGACACAGGTCAATACCGATCCCGCGCCTTCGGTGCACACCTCCGACAAGACCATCCCCATGATGCATCAGGCCAAGCGGTATCGCGATTCCTGGACCACCAGGCTCGATGCCAAACCCGGATTGACCACCGAGCAGAAACTCCAACGATTGGCGTTACTCGTTGCAGCCGTCATCATCTGGGAGATCACCCGCCATCTCATGGCAACGCACCTGTTCTTTGCAACTGCCCGACTCACGCAGGAAGCAACGTTTCACATGCGCAATCACATCCATGAGAAACTCCACCAACTCAGCCAACCCTATCACGATGCCCATTCACCAGGCCGTCTGCTCACGCACCTGTTTTCCGACATGCAGGCGATGACGCACTGTTTTACGATGCTCATGCGCCACATCCCCAACGGCTTTGCAGGCATCATCGCCGGGACGATCATCACCTTCACCATCGATTGGCGACTGGCGTTATTGGTGATGTGTGCGCTACCTGCCTATGCGGTGGCATACAAGTATTTCTCGACACAGATGCGCAATGTCAACCGCGACATCCGCGAACGCCAGGGGCGTCTTGCAGGCCATATTGCCAACCGTATTTCGCTGTTTCATGTGACCAAGGCATTCAGCCGTGAGATCCGTGAGACGTTGATTCTGGCGCGCACCACCAAGCCGCTGCTCCAACGCCAGGTCATCTCGGGCATGCTCAACACCTGTCTGGCGGCAACCTGTGGCATCATCGCAGGAACCACCACCACCATGGTCATGTGGATCAGTGCCCAAAAATGTCTGGATGGCACGATGACTGCTGGCGAACTGCTCATGTTCCATGGCACGGCCGCGAACATGTTCCAGCCGATCACCATGATCATCAACGAAGTCGCTGTCATGCAACGTCTCGAAGCCGTCTGCGCCAAGATCGTCCGCGTGATGGATGAACCCATCGCCATCGACGATCCCAATGACCCACTGAAAGTGCCGACCTCAGCTTGTGAAATTCGCTTTGACCATTTGACCTTCCAGTATCCCAATACACCCACGCCAGCGATTGATGATCTGGATATCACCATCCCAGCAGGCGCCAAGGTCTGCATCATGGGACCGTCGGGTTCAGGCAAGAGTACGCTCGCCAAACTCGTCGCCCGGTTCTATGATCCAACCGATGGCAACATCCTCGTCAACGAGCAGAATCTTAAACGATTCAAACTCACCGACCTGCGTAATCTCATTCGCTACGTCCACCAGGAACCGGTCGTTTTCTCAGGCACCATCGGCGATAACATCCGCTATGGTTCGGAAGATGCCGACCAGCAAACCGTGGTCAAATCCGCTCAGAACGTGCTCATCCACGACTTTATCAGCACGCTTCCCGCCCAGTATCGCTCGCTGACCCATGAACGTGGGCTCACGTTATCCGGTGGGCAGAAGCAGCGCGTGAATCTGGCCCGTGCGTTGGTCAGTGACCCGCATGTACTCGTGCTTGATGACTGTACCAGCGCCCTGGATGCTGACACCGAAGCCAAGCTCATCGACAACCTGGGCAACGTGCTCTCGGATCGCACTGCCCTGCTGGTCTCACATCGCGTGTCGGTAGCCTTGTCCTGTGACATGGTGCTGATGCTCGACGGTGGCAAGATGGTTCAGATGGGCGAGCCCGACCAACTGATCAAACAACCCGGACCGTTTAGAGAACTCTACGAACAACAACTCGCCCGCGCCCAACACGCCCAGGATGGAACCGATGCAGCATGAGTTGGCGAACATGAATTGATTCAAAAAAATGAACCGCCAAGGTCGCCAAGATCGGAAAGAGGAAAACCGTCTTTCTCTCTTAACTTGGCGACCTTGGCGCCTTGGCGGTAAAAAAGTATTGAACAAGAACTTCAAAAGACAGGTAAGAAAATATGTCCACCACCAATCAATCACAAGGTAACAGTCGCCCGCCCCGTACCGTCAAGCCCAAGTTCCGTTGGAAGCTGATTCTGCTTTTCATGTTCCTTTTGTTCGTCGGAGCCATCGTTGCGAGCCTGATGATCAATGTGGACCTGAAAATCCAGGGCGTGGGCTACATCACCACCGATGAGGAAGTCGAACTGCGTCCTTCCGTCGAAGGTGCGATTGCACAGGTCATGTTCCATGATGGTGAAGCGGTCAAACCCGGTGATCTGCTCATCCAACTCAAAGCCGACGTGCAGATGGCAGCCTTCGAGGAAGCGCAAAGCGATCTCAAAGCCAAGACCGCGCAGCTTGCTGAAATGCAGACCAATCTCAAACTCCGCCAGGCACGCCGCAAAGCCAATCTCTTCCAGGCCCAACAGGAATTGGAATTGGCTCAGCGTAAACTCAAGCGCATGGAAGATGCGGGTGGCGGTTTCTCTCGCTCCGAACTTGAAGACACGCAACTGAAAGTCAGCGTCATGACCAGCCGCGTCTCCGAGTTGATGCTCGATTACGATGAGTTGGACAGACAGCAGTTACTGGTGATCAAGGAACAGATCTCGGCTGCCCAAAAACGTGTCCTGCTCCATCAGGCTGAATGCGATGCCCGACAGATCCGTGCGACCATGGCTGGTCAGGTTTACTTCAATCGTTTTGAGGAAGGTGAAGTCGTCAAACCCGAACACGTGCTGGGGCAAATCTTCGATACCAGCGCATGGGTAGTCAAAATCCGTATCCCCGAACGTTATCTGGGACGGGTCAAGATCGGCCAGGAAGTGAAAGTCGAAACCGCAGCCTACTGGGCCTGGCAACACGGTTATCTCACCGGCAAGATCACCCGCATGATCCCCGTTGTCGACACGCAGGCAACCGGTGACGGCGTCTTCTATGTCGAAGCCGAACTGCCCAACCCCGGCTACGCACTGCAACCGGGCATGACCGCCACCGCGTGGGTCAACGCAGGCAAAGCCCCAATTCTGATGACGTTGTTGTATTAAGCTGCGATTACAAATCAGATATGTGTTAGCAAGTATCGCTCGAATGATCGCTAGCTGCGGATCGTTCTCATATCGCTACGCGATACAGCATTGCGTCGCAAAGCAGCTACTATCTCGTCTTATTGATCGCTTCAAAATAGCTGCGTTGTGACGCAACGCAGAAACTGCAAAGCAGTTTATCAACGGGCGCATCAAGATATTGAAGATTCTCAATCCACAAACCACTGACGCAGATCGTCGAGGGTCACACCTTCAAGATTAGGAACAACGCGCGTCGCCTGACTGAGCAAATCAGCAGGACCGGTGGTGGTCAAACCGAGCACCTGCAAGCCTGCTGCCTTGGCGGACTGTATGCCTGTCGCAGTATCTTCGATGGCAACGGCGGTCTGAGGTTTGATGTTGCGATCCGGATATTTTTCTGCCAACAGCTTCACGGCCTTGGCATAGCTTTCAGGGTCCGGCTTGGAGTGCGTCACGTCATCTGCTGTCACCGTCACATCAAAGACATTGTCCAGTCCAAGCTTGGCTAAGATGATGCGGATGTCCATCTGAGTCGCACCGCTGGAGATCGCAATGGGGATTTGCCCTGCGAGTTGTTCGATGAGTTCAACGGAACCGGGGATCGCCTCGACACCTTCGTTGACTTCCAACTCAAAGGCCTGGGCTTTCTCCTGCACCAACTGGGGCAAACGCGCTTCCACTTCCGGCGATGCCGTCTGGCCCGGCTGGGCACCAAGGATCACGCGAAAGGCATCGCGGTCATCAAAGCCGACGAACTGGTCAAGGTAATCTTCCCATGAGAGTTCGAATCCCAAAGGCTTGCCCACGCGCAGAAACGCACGGTGATGCAAGGGCTCGGAGTCGACAATCACGCCATCAAAATCAAAAACAATACAGCTGGGCATGGGTGGGAGTTTAGAGGACGGGCGTGTATTTTTCAATTAACTGACATGTTAAAACCACCCGTGACCCGGGAGGATCACGGCTTTGATCAAAAGGATTGGCCTAGCTTTAACACAAGGTCTTTGTAATAGTCGCGACACTTGCCGGTCTTGATGTCCCACAAGCGTGCCTGCCCGTCATCACAACCGGTGAGAAGCCACTTGCCATCAGGACTGATCGCCACGCTGGTGACATCAACGGGATGCTTGAGTTGGGGGCCGACAGGCGTGTCGGTTTGAACGTCCCAAACGCGAACGGTGTTATTCCAATAGGACATCGCGATGCTTTGGCTGTCGGGACTAAAGGTGAATTTTTCGCAGGACTTCTCCGTAGCTTTGATCGCCATCTGCTGCCCTGTTGCCACTTCAAAAATCCGAATCGCCCCTGATCCGTTAAGACAGACCCATTGCCCATTCTCAGAAAACTGCAATTGATGAGCATGAAACTTGCCAAGAATGATCGGCTCAAAAAGGGGCTTGAATGAATTCATATCCCAAACGCAAAAGGCAGGAAGATAAGGTCTGGGCGTTTCATAGCCAATCGCCAAATGCATGCCATCAGGACTGAATCGGATGCTGTCGATGTAGCGTTGGATTTCAATTGGGATCAACGTATATCTTCCCGTCGTCATATCCCATCGTTCAAGCTTGGGGCTGGTTCGTCGTTCTCCAAATGGGGGTGGATTAAACCGGTGCGTGATGGCATACTTGCCATCGGGTGAGACAGCAGCACGGTTGGTAACATATTCTTTGTCATAAGCATGCAGATGTTCACGCAGGACTTTGCCTGTGTTAGCATCCCAGACTTTTGCAATGATGCGTTGCTGTGCAGCGATGAGTTTCTCAGAATCGTTCGTGAAAAACAGATCACTCTTGTGGGCAGGCAACAGCAATTCGGATGTTAACTGTTTACCGGTTTTCACATCGTAAATCTGCGCCTTGTCCTCGTGGATCTCCAGCAGTAGCTTTTGGCCATCGGGACTAAACAGTGGACGGCTATAGTATGTCGGGACGATTTGCTGAGGCCAATCAGGTTTACCGGTCTGCCGATCCCACAATCGTGTAGTCTTGTATCCCACCGTAAGAATCTGCTTGCCATCATGCGTGAAACAGGCAGCATTGATAGACGATGGAAGTGTCAATGGACGCGTCATGGTGTTGATATCCCAGAGGCCTGTTTCCATGGTCTTTTTCGTGAATAGGTATTCAAGTTCAACCATGTATTTTTCGTCTGCTGTCAAGCCATAAATCTTACGATCGATCTGATTCGCTGTGCCGACAGGCTTGCCGGTTTGGATGTCCCACACGGCACATTGATGCTTCTGGTTGATCAGTACCTGTTTGGATTGGTGAATGAAAAAGGCCTGTTGCGTCTTCTCAAACGTTCCCATCACCGGTTTGAAGGTCCTTAAATCCCAGATACGCATGTTGTAGTCATAGTCAATGAGCATGAGATAGCGGTCATCAGGACTGAAGACGATCTTCAAAACCATCGCAGGCATTTGGAACTCCGGTGAAATGGGCTTACCCGTTTTCGTATCCCAGATTCTGGCCGAGTTGTTGTCCAACCCAAAACCAATGCGCGTTTGGTCATGCGACATCACCGAACGACATGCAGAACGGCGGCTCTTGGTTTTGATCTGCTGTGTGGCTGGCTGAGCCGTTTGAATATCCCAGCCCCAGGCATGCATCTTGTCCAAGATGTAAACGATCTTGCCATCGGCTGAAAGTTGAATTTCATCATTAAAATAGTTGTTGACTTCGATGACAGGGGCAAGACGTTTGCCGGTTTGGATGTCCCAGTATTGCACCTTTCGGTCGGACAGCGTGAGAATGCGTTGGCCACTTGCTGTGAAAATGACATCAGCAACGTGCTCATCGTGTTTGATCGGTGGCGAGATGGCTTGACCGGAGTTCATATCCCAAACCCGGGCGGTCTTGTCCCAGCTTCCCGCCGCAAAAGTCTGGCCGTCGGGACTGATGCAGAGACATTCAATGGCTTTATTGTCCGATGACAGGATTTCGGTGAAGCCTTCGGTGTCCATATCCCAGATTCGCAGTTTGCCATGAACATCTGCCGTCACCACCTTTTTCATGTCCGGTGAGAGGACTCTCTTCAAAGGGTGGTAATCCGGCTGCTGGTTGTCAGACTTGGCTGGCGATTGGGTGGCAGTGTTTTGAACGGTTTTCTGTTGGGCATCCCGCAAGGAGACGGTCTGAGCCGAGATGGTTTGACTCACTGCCTGGGTCGGTTTGGCTGGGGCCTTATGCTGCTGTGATATTGTGGGTGATACCGCTTGAGTGGAAGGTTGCGATTCATGCTGCTGCGCCCAATTGAGTACACCCACGAATGTCAGCACTGAGATGACGATGGCAATGATCATCCCCCATTGAGCCGGTGTAAGTCGACTGCGGTAGCGTGGTTTGGTCAAGATCGAATCCCCGGTCCAGCGGTTTTGATGACAAGTCCATGGCTTAAGCGTCTATGATACCTTTCATTGACACTCTGCCAAGACTCTCTGTAGCAACGTGTCTTCGCCCGAATTTCACTGTTTGTCAGGTTGTCGGGGTGGGTCTTTCAGCCTACTCTGCGACTGAGTCTCATTGTCGCACCTGTTTTCTAGCTTGCTTACCCATCATTGCTTATCAAAATGGAAAATAATTTTTGATAGGCTGGATTTCTATTTGCCCCAAGCCGACTTCTTCCTATACTGTGTTCCAAGAACAGACAAACTTTCTTTTTATCTCTGATACAAAGGTTATCCATCATGCCTCACATCATTGCTGAGCCCTGCGTGAACACCAAGGACACCGCTTGCGTTGAAGTCTGCCCCGTGGACTGTATTCACCCCACCAAGGACGACGACGACTTTGAAACCGCTGAAATGCTCTACATCGATCCCAACACCTGCATCGACTGCGGTCTGTGCGTCGATGAATGCCCCGTCAAAGCCATCTTCCCCGAAGAAGACCTTCCCGAAGAATGGGAAGAATACGTGGCCAAGAACGCGGAATACTACGAATAATTAAGCAGTCCGCGAAACTGTTAACTATTCAAACCGGGTATCGCATTGGTGAAATCGTTGGGATCAAACCCGTCGATTGGGCCAATGTGGTGCCCGGTTTTTTGTTGCGCATTGAGCACTGTCATATACTGGCAAGCCGTCCTGAAAAACAAATCCGACATTCGAAATTCAAAATCCGAAATTAAATCACATGTCCAAGCCCACCATCATCATCACTGAAACGCTCGATCCGGTTTGTGCTGCCTGGCTGGAGGAACGTGCCAACGTCATCTGGCATATGCATGATCAACCCGGCGTCGAAGAGATTCTTGCCAGCATCGACGGTGCCGTCGTGCGGACCTATACGCAGGTCAACGATGCGTTCATGGATCTGGCCCCCAACTGCAAAGTCATCGGCCGGGCGGGCGTTGGCTTGGATAACTTCGATCTACCGGCATGTCAGAAACGTGGCGTCCAGGTGGTCTACACCCCAGATGCCAACACGCAGGCCGTCGTCGAGTATGTGTTCGGCTTGATCCTCGATCACTACCGTCCGCGTACCGCGATGCCTCAGTGCGTCGGCGATAAAGCCTTCCACGGACTCCGCAAAACTCAGGTTGGCCTGCAGATTAATGAACTGACCCTCGGCATCCTCGGCTTTGGACGCATCGGCAAACGCATCGGCCAGGTTGCCACCGCCTTTGGCATGAAAGTCCTCGTCAACGATATCATCGACGAGTTCGTCCTGCGTGATGCGGTGGAGTACGATTTTAAGTTCGTCGACAAGCAAACCCTCTACAGCCAGTCCAACATCCTCACCGTGCACACCGACGGTCGCAAGGATAACCATCACCTGCTAAATAGTGATGCCTTTGACCTACTCAAGCCTGACTGCCTGTTCATCAATGCAGCGCGTGGCATGCTGGTCAACGATGCGGATTTAGCTGCATGGCTCAAAGCCAACACAAACGCCCATGCGATTCTCGACGTCCACGATCCCGAGCCCCCGCAAGCAGACAATCCACTTTGGCCTTACACCGATCGCGTGAAAATGCTCCCGCATCTGGCCTCGCGTACCGACAGCGCATTGCAGAACATGAGTTGGGTCGTCAAAGATGTCATGGCCGTGCTGGAAGGCGCCGAGCCGAGGTATCCGGCGTTTTGATCACTTGGCGTCTTGAGCCTGGTCATCCGGATCAATGATTTGGAATGTCACATCCACCGTTGCTGAAATGTGTACCTTGCCCATCGCCACGGTGCCATCCGTTGGACCGTTGTTGGTTTGGTTGGAGACGGTATTCTGCATCATCATGTGCGATTGATCGCGTCGCGAATCGCGGAAGTTGTTGTAATAAATGCCTGACCAGCCTTCACTGACTCGGGTTGGCTTGCCGACCTTCTGGCCAAGCACCTCAATCATCTCCTGCGCCTTTTCCTTTGCAGCTTTCACTGCCATAATCCGAGCCTGCTGACGATACTTTTTAAATTCGGTCACCTGAAAATCAACGCCATACACATGGGTAACGCCCACTTCCAGAACACTGGTGAGCAGGGGTTCGATTTTCTCGATATCGGTTAATGTCACCGCCACGTTGTTATTGACCCAGTATCCCAGAAAATTTCGCTTGTTGTTGTAATGATCGTAGCGTGGCTCAATGGTCAGTTGATCCGTCTGAATGTTCTTGGGTTCAATTTTCAGATCCTTGAAAATCGCCATCACTTTCTGGTGAATTGCCGTATTGGCCTTCTTTGCGATCTGGACTTCCATGTCATTGGTTTCAATCCCCAGGCTGATCACCACCTTATCAGGCGTCACATCAATCCCAGCCTGACCCTGAACAAAAATTGAGCCGTTATTAATCCGGTTCGCCATGGGCAACATCTGCCCCTGCGCGATTGATGCCAACAGAAACACAGCCAGAATGGGGAATGCGGTCTTCATGATTGCTCCTTGCATGATGTCCAGTATCGGATTCAGATCAACACGGAGCATCAACCATGATACCCCGCCACGGAATACCGAATTAGACGCACGGGAAACTGCAAAGTTCCAGGCATCTCATGACAGACCCTAAAAAATCAATCGTCCGGCCAATCAAACAACATCCCCATCGTGTCAGCCCGATGCTCGGTCATGAAGGGGTAGACTTCTTGGCATTCGTCGGGTTTGAAGCGATGCCAGATCAGACCATCGACATTGAATTTGCCGCGTTGGAGTAACTCAAAATAGAACTGGCTGTAGGTGTGATCATTCCATTGATCATCGTTGTGAATATCGTGCACGCCGCGGATGGTCAGGCCGTTTCGCATGACCGCAGGGGTTAAGTGTTGCTGCGTGGGATCACCTGCTGAACCCAGGAGAACGAGTCTGCCGAATTTGCGGGGGAGTTGTTGGGCCTGGACGAAGACCTGCGCGTTGCCGGTGGAGTCGATGACGATGTCGGGGAGCGTGCCGAGTAATTCTTCGACAACGGGGATCGCATCAACAATGGGTTGATCGATCACGGAAGTAGCACCGCCCTTGGTTGCCATCTCCAGCTGCTTGGCAACGGGGTCGATGACGACGATATGCTGCGCGCTACTTGCCACGGCCCAACGGGTGCTCATCTGCCCGATGGGACCTGCACCGATAATCGCGACCTTGCTGCCATACGCATACTCGGCTGCATTGGCGCCGACTGCTGCGATCTTGGCCAAGGCAAACCATGCTGCATCCTCACTGGACACGCTATCTGGGATCGGTATCACGTGGTTCTGATCCAACACGTGATGTGAGGCATGTTGCTGTCGTGATGCAACACGATCACCGACTTTAACTTTGGTGACCTCACTACCGACTTGGATCACCTGCCCCACCCAGCAGTAGCCCGTTTTAAACGGGTACACAACCCAACTGGGGAAGTAACTTTGCTCGCTGAAATTCCGGTTAAAGCAGGTGCCTTCTGTGCCGCTGCTAATCATCGAACAGATCGCCTTGACCACCACTTCATGGGGCTTGGGATCGGGCAATTCGACGGGCATGAGTTGGACTTGCTGTTTGCCGGTGAAGAAAATGGCTTGGGATTGCATGGCTGTGCTCCTGTGTCAAAGATTGCTCAAAGCATAGGAATCGCAAACAGCAGGGACTATTTCAGCTTTTGCATCTGACTTTCAAATTTTGAGACAATACTTTGTTTTAAACTGTTTTTTACAGTGTTTTATTTTGTCATCATTCTCTATAATGCGACACATGACCGATGGCATTGATCTTAAACCAAACGCCAACATCGAATATGTCACCGGCTGGATCGTACGACCACGTCGTGGCGCGCATTGTCCGCTGCATCAACATATGAGTTGGGAACTGGTGTTTCATCAGCATGGTTCAGGACGCACCACCTTGGCGGACGGTCGTGTGTTCAACTACGAACCCAAGAGCATGGTGCTTTACGGCGCGCAGGTCGAACATGAACAACACAGCTATCGCAACGATGCCAATCACTGTGTGCATCTGCAACTTCCAAACGCGTTAGCCAGACAACTCCCCGACTGCATGGTCAGTCCGCCGATTCGGGACAGTGACCTGATCAGCAATGTCATCAGTCTCTGTCACACACGCTTACCCAAGTCCGGCATGGCCAAGCAGGCGCTGGACCACCAGGCCAGTTTCGTGTTGTTGCGATACCTGCAATATGCCCAGCAGGAAGAACGAAAAACCGACAGCAGTATTCAGCAGCAAACCCAACGCGCCCGACAATACATCCAGGAAAACTTCCGACGCATTGACTCGGTGCGTGATGTCGCTCGCCATTTGAAAGTCGGCTATGACAACCTGCGAAAACAATTCCCCCACTATCAGGGCATGAGCTTAAACCAATGCCTCACCCAAGCCCGCATCCAACGCGCAGAGCAACTCCTCGAACACTCCACGTTAACGTGCGCTGAGATTGCGCAGATGACCGGTTTTGCCAACGAGCGGTATTTCAACACCTGTTTCAAAAACAACACCGGCAAGACACCAGGACAGTATCGCAAACAAACTTAATTTTGATTAAAAAGACTTTGTCCCAAGGGTTCTTGGGTCGGATCGGTCAACCGATCAGGTAATATAAAATCCCCAAAGGCATCAATCTCAACAGCAGCCATTTCCTTTGCGATTTCTGCGAGTGTTTTTTCTTTATCGATCTCTCGGTGGTTAAACTTACGAACCACTTGCTTAAGCTTGATAGATGCCTCATGCGTATCAAGATATAACGTTGCAATTCGATCACGATATGTCATGGTAAAGTTGATGCCGTTACTGTAGCCCATGTGAATATCGTGCTTTTCGCCGTTACGTGTTGTGAACTTGATTTTCAAGGGTGTTGGTTCTGCGGAATAAATGTGGTTTTTCTGTCGGATGCAACGAATCAGATGTTCACGCATTTTCCGTTTGGCTGATTCATCAGCTTCCCAGTCTGACAAATCAATACTCACAGGGGTATTCAAGGTTGCAGTTGAATCGACGTCATCAGCTTTGGGTAAAGCATCAACAACTTGCTGTTGCAACAAAGGCCAGCAATGCAATGACCTCGGCATTGATTCCAAATTCAGGTCATAGAGCATATCACCGACAAGCTGTGCTTGTGGGAGTTTGCTGTATTCCCAGATGGCTCGTCCGGTCCTGCCATCGTAAATGAGTTTATCAAGCATCACCAGGCCATAGCTTAAAAGGACACATTGCTGTATGTTTTCGGGGCGATCTCTCTGAGGTAATGTGACTGAATCACGCACTCTTGCGACGATGTTAATCAGTGGAAAAGCGGTACCATCACCTAAAGACCAAAGCTTAAAACTCCGGCCACGTGCTGCCATGAGATACTGGCCATCTCGAGAAATCTGCATGCTCAGTGGATCAAATGGTAATTGACTGATCTTGTTGACAACTTGGCCGGACTTCACATCAATGAGCAGAATACTTTGACTGGCTTTGCAAAACACCGCCACGTATCTCCCATTACAACTGACAGCGGGATACACCTGTTCATCGATCGGTTGCCCGGTATCCAGTTGCCAACGTACGTTTGCCGAGTCAGGTTCAAACACCATCAATTGACTCCATGGCGTGTAAACCATCAGTGTGTTGTCAAAAGAAAAGCGTACCCATTTGACCCAACCATACTCGTGAAGTTTGGTTAACTGTGGCACCTCGAAACTGACGACATGTTCTGGTGTGGCCTGCTCCCAATTCCAAATGTCAATGCGATAACGTTGAAAACCAACGCATCGTGCAGCATGCCCCGCAACACGCGAACCATCCGGGCTGATGGCAATCGGGGTGGTGGAAGGTGGGAATTGCCCGGTGTTACGAATTTTGCCTGTCTTTAAGTCCGCAAGATATCCGCCACGCACCACACAGGTGCTTTGGTTGGTCACCCAAAACAAGTTGATGCCCTGCTGCGCGACCGATTGCAAAGAACGTTGATGATCCCATTCGAGCTGCTGATCAAACTCAATGAAGACGGGTTTAAGTGCTGGACCTTGATCGAGCATGGGAGTCCAAAGTCCATTGGAGACCTTTATCGTTTTGGCCTGATTCAAAGGCGTAACAGGCATTCGCAGTTGGCCTCTGGTACTTTGAGATATCCGGATCATGTTCTGATGGGTGTCAGCAATCGACGCATAATCCGTGCCATAGGTTTGTACCAGATATTGCAAACGCTTTTTGGCTTTATCAAGGGAGACCTGCAGATCGTCATTCCCAACGGTCATCTGTATATGACAATACCGAACCATCCCCTTGAATGACGTTTGATTATTCTCACGGATGTTAAAAGCACGCATCCAATGCCAATGCGCCTTGTCATCTTCCATGCCCGATCGCACCACCAGGTACAGTTCTCCATGGACTTGTTGAATAACGCCATTAACCCAACGCCAGCCTTGTCGAAATTGGACTTGTTGTCCTTTATCGAAGGTCCAATTCTCAAGTGTGATCTGTGCGTTGAGCTTTTCGATGCCGACCGGATCTTTGGCATTAAGCTTGATATCGATCTGGGCGCATGCTACTGCTGTGATCATCCACAGCAGCATCAGGATAACGAGACTTCGTCCAAGCCATTTAAACATACTGTCCCCCTTCAGATTGGTGATGCCGACGTTGAAACCGGATCAGGTATACGCCCGACCGTCGCCATCCTGTTTTTTGCGTTGCTGTTTTTCGATTTGCTTCTTGGCGGTGTCGCTGAAATTCACAGTGATCTCCGGCGAGGGTTCGTTGGGAGCCAGATGAATCGTCTGAGTCGGGAAAGCAAAACTCACGCCGAGTTCTGCAGCGAGTTTGACGATGTCGATAAACAAGCGTTCGCGCTCCTGGAGTTCCTGGCTCCAATCGGGAACCTGGTGGAAAACGTAGAGCAGAATATCCAGCGATGACGGACCAAAACGATTGTAATAGACGTGGAAATAATCTTTACGCGTGTGCGGATGATCCAGGATTAACTGACGAATGCCTTCGACAAATGCCACCATCTTCTCCGGTGGGGTGTCGTACTGAACACCGATATGCGTGCTCCATCGACGGTAGCGACGGCGGCCGTAGTTGTCCACGGTCGCACGGACCAGGGCAGCGTTGGGGACGGTGATCAGTGAATCGTAAAACGTGCGGATACGTGTTGAGCGAAAGCCCAGTTCGACGACGGTGCCTTCGGTGCCATCAATGAGGACCCAGTCACCGACTTCAAAGGGGCGATCGAGAATCACGGCAATGGAGCCAAAGAAGTTTTCGATGGTGTCCTTGGCGGCAAAGGCGAAGGCCAAGCCGCCGATCCCCAGGCCGGTGATCAGTGGCAGGACATTGATATTCAGTGATTGAGCGCCGTAGATCAGACCAAAGGCCACAATGAAAATTTTGACGGTCTTGCGGATCAATGGGACGAGGACATCATCGAACTTATTGTCGGTTTTCAGTGCCTTATCCATGAGCACTTCGGAGACCAGGTCGGTGATGCGCCATGCCGCCCAGACCGCGGAGAATGTGCCGAAGACCTGAATGGCGCCAGCAAGAATGGTGTAGGCGGTATCGGGCAGTTGGAGTGTGCGCAGGAACCAATACCAGAGGATGGCCGCCCCGAGTAACCCGATGGGGCGGACCGCCGTGCCGATGCTTTTGGCATGTTCGGTGCTGGTGTGTCGCGCGATGAGTTTACGGCTGATGCCACCGAGGACGGCGCGGATGACGTGATCGAAAATCACCCCGAACAATGCGACGACAAAGATGCCGAGCCATTGCCAGTATTCAAGGGTGAGGACGGTGTGGTTAATGCCTTTGAGTGATGAAGGGATTTTTTTTCGCAACCAATTTTTGGCCAGCATTTCCTGAACGTCTTCGAGCCCTTTAACGGTCTTGACATCTTCAAAGGCCAAATACAATTCATGCGAATTTTTAACGGTGGCAGCGGAGAAGAGCCAACGGCCATCGTCATTTTTCTTAAAGACGATATTGCCATACCGGGCCAGGTCCTTGAACTTGTCAGGGGTATCGCGTTTGGGAAAGTAGGTGTAGGTGTTCATATCCGCCGCGGCCTGCGCATCGGGGAGGGTGGTCGTTTCCCAATCGATGAACTCCAGGCGATTGATGACTTCCCAGAGGTCGGTTGCGATTTCCTGCAGGCGATCGGGGTTGGATTCGGACATATCCAGACAGGACCGGACACGATCCCAGGCGGCTGCCTGTTTTTCGTGAACGGCTTGCCGGATGGCAGTTAAGAAGAATTTCATGGTATCCCGCGGAGAATTTTGCTCTTCCATGTAAGAAAGATTTGCCTCGGGGGGATTTGAATTGTTGGCTTCACTGGAGGACTGTGCCCATAACCAAGCTGGACCCAAAGCCAGCAGACAAAACAGGAGCACAATAAATCGGTGCGGCTTCATAATGATCGGATGCCTCTGATTATTGGAAGTCGGATGAATCACGGTCCATCACCGTGACATTGCGTCGGCCCTGGTCATCGCGACCAGTGACAAGCCGACGTAAGAAGTTTAACGCATTGCGTCCCAGATTCATCAGTGTGGACAGGACGTAGAGCACCGCAAAGAAGATCAATCCCACGAGGATTGCCAGCAGTGTCAATGCCAACAACGGCAGGAAAATCACCAGGCCGGCAACGGTCAGTGAGGTCCAGACAACCCACGCAGGTGCACCGGAAAGCTTGAAAAGATGCTTTGCCGGTCCCTTGCTTCCGAAATTGTGAATGTGCATGCGCCACTTCATGGTTTAAAGGTAAATGTATTGAAAGGGAAACACAAACGCCTTGCCTTGAGATTGGTAAAAGATGTAAGTTTCCTTGAGTTTGCTTAAGTCAGCATTTGCAGTTGTCGATAGCAAATCTGGAGGCTACGCCAGCAAGGCGTTTGAGGAGAAAGTTTTCATGACCCAGGCTATGAGTCAATCCGCCGAATCAACCAAAGCCGATGTTGTTGCATCTGCCATTGGTGAAATCAGCCACATCGCGACTTTGCCCGAGGTCACGCTCAAGATCATTAATCTTGTTGAAGACCCCAACTCCACAGCCCAGGATCTGAACAAAGTCATCACCAATGACCCTGCCCTTGGCGCTCGCATTCTCAAGGTGGTCAACAGTGCGTTCTACGGTCTTCCGGGCCAGATCGCCTCGATCAACCGTGCGATCGTGTTATTGGGTTTGAATGCGGTGAAGAACATTGCCATCGCCGCGTCGTTGGCCAAGTTGTTCCGCGGCGGTCAGATCGCCCCGCACTTTGATGCACATGATCTGTGGAATCACAGCATAGCTGTCGCCACCGCCACCAAGATGATTGGCAAAGAAGCCCAGCTTGGTTTGGCAGACGAAGCATTTCTCGCAGGTCTGATTCACGACATCGGCATCATGGTCGAAATTCAGGCGATGCGTGGCAAGTTCGTTGAAGTGATTCTCAAGAAGAAAGAAAACCCGGAACTGTCGCTGCGTGCGATTGAGACGGAAATCCTCGGTGCCGACCACCAGGAATTTGGTGCCGGCCTGTGTCGTGCCTGGAAGTTCCCCAACAGTTTCATCTATGTGACGGGCAACCATCACAACCCCATGGAACTCGAAGAAGACCAGCGCAAGCTTGCCTGTGCGGTGAACCTCGCAGACGTGCTAGTCGCTAAACTCGGCATAGGCTATACAGACACCGTCGATGATCACGAATTTAATCAAGAAGTCCTCGCGGACCTTAACTTGACCTGCGATCAGGTCGAAAAAATTGGCGAGGCGTTACCCAACGCAATGCAAGAAGCAGAGAACCTGCTCGACGCTGCTTGATGGGTGACACATTATCCGGAGCCTGAAAAGGTTCCCACTTACTTAGGCGTCTCTCTTTTCCCTCCGGGCGACGATTCGTATGAATCGTCGCCTCTTTTTTTGCGCGCCCCCGGAATTTAAAGTCATCAAGACAATTTACCGCAAAGGACAATTGGCCAAGAGAGCGTTTATTTTGCGGTTAGCGGATATTGCTCTGGATGCTTGAGAATGTCCACTGACAAATCCACATCCAAATCAGGCCAGTAAAAATGACCGGGCTGTGGTTCCTCCAAATGGATGATCGCTTTGACAGGTTGATCTTTAAACCACGGGTATTGTTCATAGGACAGGAAATATTCACTCTCGCAGTGCAGAAGCCAGATACCGTGCGATGAGATATTGGTGATTTCAGTCGCCAAAGTGTTCTTGCCATGCGTTGATGATTTCATCGCGATGCTCCTTGACCAGAGATTTAATGGCTTTGAGTTGAGAGTTGTTGTAACCGTAATTTTGTGCCAACTCAACTTCGGGCTCAATCCAAAATTTGGCTTCACCATCGCCTGAGATGACGTGGATATGCATCCTCGGTTCTTCTCTGGAAAAGAAGAAAAAACGATATCCATCCTGACGAAAGACCGTTGGACTCATGTCACTATTCTATGATGACAAATCAACAATGTGAAAGAATATCCATTGTTCAATCAAAAATGCGACGGTTAATCTGCCTTGCAACACAATCAGTTCATCGACGGATCATGCGGGATCATGTGAGGCAGGAGATTGGGATAGGCGATGTTGCGGTCCGCGGTCTGTGTGACCTGTCGCCAGAGGTCTTCGATTTGTGCGGTGAAGACCAGGTCCGACTGTGCGGGGATCGACTTCCAGGAGCCAGCAGCGATCTCTTCTTCGAGTTGGCCCGGCGCCCAACCGGCATAGCCGATGTAGCATTTGAGTTGCTCGGCACCGCGACGCATCAGCCAACTGACATTCTCTTCCTCAACACTGAGGAAGACGCCGGGCAGGACCTGCTTCTCGCCGACATCCTTGCGGGTGTGCAAAGCCATGATCGGCCCCTGGCAAGGTCCGCCGATCCCTAACTGACCTTCACACTTGCATGGTGACGAACCAACCTGCTCCCATGCCTGCTGCACGGACAGATTGCTCGGACGATTGAGAACCAAAGCCAACGCACCATCGGCATCATGCTGAACCATCAGCATCACCGTCTGGCGGAAGTTCGGATCATCCATACTCGGAGAGGCGATGAGGAAATGTCCCTGTAGTGAACTCATGTCTTCCATTGTAGAGCCACAGCCGCAAAAACAAAGCGGCATGCAACGAGGCGCTTGATTCAAAATGACGAATCAACCGTTGAATTGCTTCGTACGACAGCGTGCGACCTGTGCAATGACAGATTCACGTTGCCAAACGCTCAACTCAATATTGGAAAACGATCAGTCAGTGCAGGGCATGTCGCCGGGGTAGTTGGCACAAACAATGCTGGCATGGCCTGCTTGTGTTTGAACCAATGTCCCACGTTCTTCGACCTGCTCGGCACTCCAACTGCTCGCTTCGCCTTTGACGTCGCGAACAACATTGGGGGTGGCGATTTGGCCATCGTCTGAAACGTGGACTTCATAAACCTTGGTGACGGGAATACGCAAAATCATGATTCACGAATCCTTTCTCGTGTCGGTGGCATGGACAAGAAATGCCACCTGACTCCCGATAAAATTATCACGTAATAGGAGTCATCGGTAAATCATTGCGAAAAGATTCTATATTCAACAAAAAATATTTCAATATCTTTTGATCGTTGTTCGCAAAATTGCGACACTGGCAACCGCTGCAGTCTCGATACGCAGTACATACGGTGCAAACTGCCATGACCTAAAGCCTTGCTCCAACGCCCATTGGATCTCATCATCCGTAAAACCGCCCTCGGGTCCAATGAGCATTAACATTGTTTTGATTTGCGAATTTGGGACGTCGATCTGCTCGCCTGTTGGCAGGCCGATGCGCTTTTCATCAAATGGTCGCTGCGCCAAGCCCTTCAAATCCATGGGTTGGCTGATCATCATGCCATGTGTTCGACCGCATTGTTTGGAGGCCTCAGCGATGATGCGCTCAAAGCGATCAAGCTTGTTGGGCTTGGCTTCGACGACGCTGCGCTCGGTGTTGATCGGGATCAATTCATCGACACCCAATTGGCAAAGCTGATTGACCATATCATCCGCCCTGCCCCCCTTGGGCATCGCGCAGGCCAATGTGATGCGGGGCAGCAGTGGCGGGACCTGCGAGACTTCCTGAATCTCGACCGCCATCACCGGCTTGCATTGGGTGATCTGCCCCACCGCCAATTGCCCTGTGCCATCCACCAACTCCACGCGGTCACCGGTTTGCATGCGCAGGACTTTCCAGGCATGTTTACTCTGCTGCGGATCAAGCTCGACGGTCAATCCAACGGAGAATGCTGCAACCACCTGCTGTGTCGAACTTTGCCCCACATAAAAGCGTCTCATCGGACCTCTTTTCCAAACCTTGCTGATTCTGGCGACTCAACGGCATGCAAGAATTTTGAGTCTGCTGCGCCAATGGTCGATAACATATAAAATTCTGTACAACTCAACGCTTCGATCCAGTCTTTAAATCGTTCTCTAGCAACTGTTTAACAAAACCGGAAATTTCTTCCCATTTTTCGTGCAAGGATACGATATTCCGGACATTGGGTCCGTTAATCACGCCTTGCCAAAGCAGGTTGTTCAACTCGTCGCTGAGGGTTGACCGGTTCTTTAATGCCCGTTCCTGCAAGCGGTACAGAAGTTGGTTGTCTATCGTGACTGATTTGCGCGTGCGATTCTTCCTTGGTCTTGGCATGGATACTCCCGGGTTCGGCGGTTATGCCATCCATGGTAGCATCTGCCCCACGATAGAGCATTCGGACATCGGCTTTTATGTCCCTGATGTCCTCCTGCATGTTTGTTATCTGACCTTGCACCCAGAACACCAAGGCAATGAGAAATACCTGCGGACTCTGTTTAGCCAGAGCCAGCAGGTCAACACCGTTGCCGGTCGGTTTCGTAATAATTATTTTGTCGTTCATAGTCCGGGTTTCAAATCAATGGGGACATCGGTTTTCGGTGCGTTGGTGTTGTCCAGGTCATTGTTACCGCTGGTTGCGGATTGAGTGCCTGCGCGTTTGGCGTCTGCTCCACCTTCTACGGACTGGCTTAGCTTGTCGATGTAAATGAACACGCCACCGTTGGCCCTGGCTGCTTTGGCCATGGCTTGCGGATTGGGTTTACCGTCATCGCTGCCTTCGTAAACATCGACGCCCAGGGTGACGGGATCGGTTTTACCGTCGGCACCTGGTAGCGTGGCCGTGGGCTTGAGCACGTCGATACCATCGAGCGATAGACCAACCTGGTTAACGCCCTGGTGTGTCCAGCTGCCGGATTCCTCAGCTGCGTGCGTGGCCGGTTGGTTGTCGGTTGTCGCACAGCCTGGCAAAAGTACGGATGCAACACAAAGTAGAATGAGAGTGATGAAAATACGCATGTTTAAGGCTCCTTTTTTTCTAGCGCAGATCTGCGCATGTATTAATGTGCGGTGATTGTCTTAAAGAACGTTGCGGGATCATTCCAGTTGGCATGCTCGGTATCACGTTGGGCAGTCGTGACCACTGAGCGTCTCCATGTGACATGACGGATCGTACCTACGAAGTCGTTAAGCGGTGTCGGTCCGGTGAAGTTGATCCCGCCGCCGATGCGGATTGCGTTGCCCGTTGACCAATCAACACCAGCAAGGTCTGCATCGTGTGACGCGCTGCCCGCTGCCCCGTCGATATATGCCCAAGCCGCCCCGGTCGTGTTGTCATAGGTGTTGAGCAAGCGGTGTAGATTACCGTCGTTTAACAACGCGGTTCGGTACTGATAGGCGCCAGCCCCCACTGAATTCGTCACGCCCCACCAAGGCGATTCGTCATTGCCATACAACACTGAGGCACATTCCAGGTCGGCACCGTCCTTGCAGTTACTGACAAGCGTCTCGTACACGTCGCCGGTTAATGTGGTCTTGATGTCAACACCAATCGACAAGTCGCCTGCGCCTGAGTCCAGGATACCGCCGGTGTTGGGGACTGATACTGAGCCATTGCCACCAAAGACCAGACCATCGGCGGACGTGGTGCAGTCGCCGGATACGGTTGCATGCAGGTCGTTGGGTGATAGATCGTACATGGTGCCACCTGCCGGATCATCCAGCATGGGTAGCCACAAATCATAGTCCACCATGGCAGCATGTCGTCCGTACGTGCTGGCCGCTGCTGGCTCGCTACGTGTGCCGTCATACTCAAGACGCACGGTCTTATCCGTTGAGTCTGAGACGTTGGGGATCAATCCCAACCAACCGATAGCAACGCCCCATTGCTTGACCGTCGCGCGTGGATACTCGGTTAAACCGTCTGCGGAATAGACGCGGACATCGCCACCGTCGGGACGTATGATGGCGCGTGCCTGGTCTGACATGATGGACTTTGGAAACCATACCAGGTGTGACGTGTGGCCACCTGCCCCAACCTTGCTTGAGTCGATGGTGATAGTGTCATAGGGCGTTGTCCCGCCAACGATGGTAAGCTTGCCAGTGTATGTAATCTTGGCTGTGTTGGCCGCGTTGGTGGTTCGCAAAAAAAGCTTGTGACCTGCGGGGATTGTCCAATTTTTGACGGTGTTGCCGTTGACACCGCCCGCCTCTTTCCAACGGCTCGCGTCGGTGTTGTCGCGCACTTCAACGACTGCATCATCGCCCGTGATGACCGCTGAGTTGATGTCCAATGATCGACCGGTTGCCATCTCAATGACTTGCTCGCCATCGACTGACGTTGTGGTCTTTGATGCATCAAGCCAAAAGGCTGCGGCTTGCTCGGACATGTCAATCGTAACGGGTTCCGTCTTGACGGTTCCGGTTGTGACAACGGTTGGCGTACCTGCGATGGTGACGGCCGATGCAAGCGATTGACCGATGAGACGTTTTTGTTTTGATGGGTCGGCGTCATTGGGATTACCACCCGCTGCCAGTTCAAATGATCCGCCAGCTTTTGCATCCCACCAAACCCATATTCGGTCAAAGGAAAAATGTTCCCAACCATCACCAGGAGAATGCAATCGCGTGCGATTGTTGGTGTTTTGCGTTGGCGATACATAGACGACGATGTCCGGGTCGGACATATGTACAAGCTGGAGTGTGTGACCGTCAAGTGCAAACTCAACGCCGTTACCAGCCGTATCGGTGAGGATTGGAGGAAGATTTTTAATCGGTAATTCAGGCATTTTTTTCTACTTCCTGAAAAAGAAATACAGTGCTGCAATGCCGGTGATGGGCAACGCGAGTTGGCCGACTAAGCGGCCTGTCTCGGTCTGCGTACCGGTGATGCCTTGCACTAAGTTGGAGACGGTAGCGAATTGGTTACGTAATGCGGCCCCCTGCTGATCGACAATACCGAATAGAGCCGAGCCACCTTGTTTAACCAGGTCAACAACGTCCTTAGCGTCAACGCCCTGCTGAGACAGTGACAAACCGCCGCTGATGTCCTGCACCTGGCTAACGTCGACCAGGGCAAGTGAGCCACCGGAATAAGCGTCGATGACCGAATCATCCTGGCCAAAATTGATGGCCTCTTGTCTTTGCTCTGATTTGTTACTCGACATCGTCGGGAGTCCAGATAAAGGTTGTTTCTAAGACTTGGTAATCGGCAAACAGTAATTGCACGGCCTTCTGTGATGCTCGGTGTGTGCTGATGACGCCATCAAGTTTGTGTTGCTTGACAAGGCCTTTGCTCACATCCTCAAGCGCTTTACCGAAGCCCGGAGCGACGACGGCATTGATTTCAAGAAAACGCTTTTCATGCATGATGCGGATGGCACAAACATAAACACCGGCGTAACTGCCATCGGGAGCAATCACGCCAAAGATGTTGACCTTGCCTTTGTCGCGTGCTTCAAACAATCCGTCGGCGTCCACGTCGTTATCAGGCAAAGCCAATGTGTCTAGCGATGCCGCGATTTTCGACGGCCGCGTCGGTGCGGGGACTTGGACGAGACGGCATAAACGATTGCCGCCGTCACTCCCAGGACTGTCACTGTTGCTAGTGCCGGGCTGCGTTTGCTCAAGTCGCTGAACCATTCGGTAAGGCCTCCGCTGTTATGTGTGACGGTATTAAAAAAATCACCTTGTGTTGACGGCCCTTGTGCGGCCGTCGGTGAAATGTTGATAGGGTTAGATGCTCCGGTCATCGCTTCACCACCTTCGCAGCAGTGCGGACAATTGGCCCCGCGACGATGACCGCCGAGACGCCAATCACGGCGACAAGGGCAAGCTTCGTTGTTGGCGAGTTTGCAACCTTCTCGGCCGTGTTGGTGACTGCGGTTGTAACGGTGGTCAATGCATCGCCGGTGTAATCGTCGATGACATCGGCCCCGTTCTCAAAGTTGGTTGAATAGCTATCTGTGAGATTGTTTTTTTGCGTTAGCCAAGTCTCAATTGGGTTGGTGATGCCACGCTTAAACAATGACCACAGAGAGCCGGGGTTTTGATCGATGGGAGCGATGGACATGGCTTAAGCCTTCTTTACGATGTACGCCAGTGCTGCCAAACCAGCGACACCGGCCGCAGCAATGCCAAGACCGATAGCGGCATTGGAAACGCCCCCACCTTTGCCGATGGTCTGCTCGACCGTCTGCGTCCCTGGCAACGCTGCGTTGCGGTTGATGTCGTTGGATACCTGTTGACTTGAGAGTCGGTAACTCAAGCCCTCAATCGCTGCATCGGCCAGACTTCTTGCTGACTGACCGACAAAGCCCTCAAACGCCGAGCCAACACTACCGAACAGATCGCCCAGGATGTTGTTGGCTGGCTTGGTGGTTGACGCGGGTATCTCAGAGACATAGATACCATTGCCAGCCGTGGGCAGGTACTCGTAAGTTGAAATGATGTCATCGGTCAGAAAATCATCCGTGAACAATGCTGACGATGTAATCAAATCACTTGCGTTACTGCTGGCTGCACCGCCAACCAGGAATGGGTCATACAAACTGTAGTCGGGCATGATGCGCCCCTTTCAACGTGTTACGGTTGACCTGGTGAACTGTAATGCTTAGCCCGCGACGTTTGGAGTTTCAATGAATGTGTCCTCGATGATGTACAGTTCATCGGTTGCCACATTCGTAACATCGAGCTCAAGTTGCAGACGATCCGGACCAGATAAGACGATCATGTCTTCGGTGTGTTCCGGTCGGCCAAGGTCGACAAAGCGCATGCCGGTGACAACCTGGTTGTAATCAGCCTGGTTCATGTCGGCCAGATCGTCCCATGAACGCGGTAACGAATTGTTGGTGTACACACTGAATTGCACGTTGTTCACGATGGTGTCCACCAACTGACCATTTGACCATGCATAAATCGTCAAGCCGGAATACCAGACATCATTTTGCAGGTCGATTTTCAGCTTGGGATTCGTCGCGGTGATCGGAACAATCTGGTGGCTGATGATATGACGCATGTAATTGCGCATGCGACCACCAACGGCCGTGTCGTCCTGGCCGACTACGCCAATCTGCGTAAATTCAAGTTGCACGTTTGACAGGCTGTGAGAACCACCACCGCCCGCCGTGGCCATGTCGTCGACCGTGCCCCATTGGACGCCCAGGTTAAACGAGCGAGCGCCATAAGCAGAGATGGGAGAGAAGTAATCGCCCGCGTCGATGGGAATGTCAAACGAGTAAACGAAGTTGTGGGACGCTTGCGTGTTCCCAGGGGCGACGGTTCGCGGAGTTGTGCGGTAGTACTGGAAGTGCCGGTTTTGCAGATCAAAGCCGGGTTGACTGAATCGCTTGTCAGACGTATTGAGGAACACGTCCAGATTCTTGATCAGACGCAACGCTGCATAGGGTTTGAGCGTTGAGTTCGCATCGGCAACGGTGTAAGTGCCGGACAAACGGCAACGGATTTTGTGCGTGACGATACCGAGCAACATCGTTTTGGAACGATACTGACCGGCTGCAAAGTCGATGGTTTCGCCCTTCTGTTCAAAGGGCGACATCTTGCGAATTTCTTTGGACGTGATGGTGCGGTGTCCGTTTCGGGGTCGGAATGACATGTGTATTTTCTCGCTGTTAAGTGTTACGGGGGAGATCCACGCCAGAGCCGATTAAACGGCCGCCTTGGGGACGTATTGGTTCCAGTACTTGCGAATCATCGGAGCGGCAACACCAATGGCAAAGCCGGTCACCGCGATGGTAACCGCGATTTCCTTGACCTTGGTTTTGTTGCTTGCGCGACGGCTGTAAGTTCGACGACGTTTACGAGTGGCCATGATTGAATCCTTTCGATGTTGGTTGATGGTGGCCTGTTTGTTTCAGACTCCATTCAAAACCACAATGCACGTGGCGCAACCCTAGCCGCGATATTTTGCCATGCCTTTTTTGGGAGCTTCGTAGGGTGTGGCGTGCAAGAACTCATAACGCCCCAGCTTGGTAGCCTGGCTTAAACCAGGTTGAGCAAACATCGCGGCCAGTTCGTCGGCGTCCTGCTGGTTGCACTTGAACACAATGACATCGTCACAGTTTTCACGAGCCGTCTTATCAATGCCGGTGTAACGTTGAGCAATGACAATGCACATGTGTCCCAGGTGTCGCCCTTCTTCGAGCATCCACAATGCATCCGTGCGTTGTGCTTTGTCTCTGAACACTTTTGCCGCGTCATCAATCACGACAACACAGCCGCGTTTTTGCTTCACGGCCCGGACGAATTTTTCCCAGGACTTGAACACCAACGCCCGTGGCCAACCATTGACGCCGCGTCCCTCACGGACCGATTGCCGATCAAAGACCAGGACATCACGTTTAACGTTGCGCGTGATGTCCTTGACGGCAACGCTTTTGCCGGAGAGCGACGGCCCGACAACCATGATGTGGGACATGGGTCTCATGCTGCGAATCCTTCAAGCGGCCCATTGTCACCACCTGCTGACTGTTGTGATGCTTGCTGTTGTGGTTCGCCTTGCTGCTTGGGTTGTGCCTTTGCCTGTTTGCGATGTGACCAGGCAATGAACACGCCGAAAGCCAACACGCCCAGGACAACGTAATCAAGAGCCGATGCAGGCAACCAACCAAACAAACGCGCGGCACGTCGACGAACGATTTTGAGTTCTGCGGTACCCATGCGTTTACCGGTGAACTCGGCGTACTTCGTTGCGCAATACTCGGTGATGGTGTCGGCCGTAGCCTGGCAATCGACCGGCTCATCGTCGACATCGATGTCGACACTGTCGTCATCGTCAATGTCCTGGTCGTCGTCATCATCGCGCAAAAATTCCTGGTCATCTTTGCTCGGTGCAAATGAACCGTCGGCCAGTTCCTCACCTGGAACGATGGTTTTACGTGGCCGTCGCGGTACGCGCTTGGGTGTGCCATCATCGTTAAGCAAAACATCACCGTTATCATCCAACTCAAAGTTGGCCTTCGGCTCTTTTAACCATGACATATCATCCTCAGAAGTGTTCTCGGCCTGCTGCGCTGCAGGTGAAACACTTGTCCGATGCTCAATGTTCTGGTTTATGTCTTCTCCCAGGACACTTAAGTCCACGGTAAGTGGTTTTGGGTCCGAATTAACTACTTCAGAAGTCGGATTAACTGCCTCAGAAGTACTTTGAGGGGTCGGATTATCTAACTCGGAAGTGTTTTCGACGTTTTCCGGGGTTTCGGGTTTCATGTGGTGCATCCTCGCATAGCTTGAAAAGGGTTAACTAACACCCTTTTTAAGTCACTTTGCATAAGGCGCAACCCAATGATTTATCTAACTGCAAAACTCTGTTACCTGGCTGCCCGCTTCCTTGAGCATGTCGGCAAAGCCGCTGGCCTGGTTGTGATGTCACCCCTGGCCATGCTGGTGATTTTGACGCTGGCCGCTCTGCAACTGGTCTGCCGACTACCCTTGGCCGTCTCTGCCTGGTGTGATGACATGAGCAACGATGCCCAGGGAGCGCCGTACGCTTCACCGGCGAGTGACAACCAGGACAACGCCCAGGACAAAACAATCGATTCAGAAACCGCCTGACCTGGCACGGCAATTGCGAGCCGACGACCGAACGCCGATGACCCCGCGTTTGGTGGCGCAAAATAGAGCCGCGTTAGCGGCACCTTCTTCCAAGCCCGACACGCAAAGCTTTGCTTTGCTGTATGTCGGGTTTCCTTTTTATCTGGAGAGCCGCCGCTTGTCGCGGCTCTCCCTATTACCTGTTCTTTCGTAGAAAGACATTATGGACGCTGACCGTCCATACCTAGTTCCGCACGGGCGCGATTTTCATGCCCAGGGGCGCAAACGACAACGGCCGCGAGTGTCGCGGCCGTCTCGCTCATTTTGTTTGGGTTATACTAGGGTTTAACGGCCGTCAGTTTTTGCCGCTCTTTTTGAGCTTGTTTTGAAATTGTCGTTGGAGTGCCAGCAATGCCCCGTCATCGCCGTTTAAGGCCGCTTGCCGATCCGGTGGAGATTCGGTCGCCTGAGCCTCTAACGCACGTCTACGGCGTTCCAGCTCTGCGTCACCGCCCCTCATGCCTGCTCGGAACTGGCGAATCAATTCACTTGTACCGCGTGCCGCTTCTTCAGGTGTGGCCGGTCGACCGAGTCCCAATTTTTCGCCCCAGTCGCGTAAGTACTCCTCACGCTCTTGGATCGCTTTGGCGTTGCGCATGGCGTGAGCCTGTTGCCTGGCGTCCCTGGCTTTTTTTTCCTTGGCTACTCTGGCCGCTTCGATCTCTGCAATGAACTGCTGGAATGTACGCCCCGGTACTTTAGGCGGATGTGATGTGAGTTTGACCTTGTGCATCCATGAACCAGCGACCAGGCTAAAGCGTTCGTGATGAATGACCGGATCAAAGCCATGCAGGCGCAACGGCGAACCAGGCAACGCGGCAAATGCCTTGATGCATTCGCGCGTGGTGTTGCGATGCTGCACACCGCGCATCTTTGAAATTTTGGTCTTGGTGAAAAATGGGCGTTTGCCCTTCTTGGCTGCCAAACGATCAAAGCGACATAACGCATCAGCGACTTGATGCGCGACGGTTGAGCCTGCAAATTCCTGCGTGAAAAACGCGCGGGCAAGCTCGTAGAATTTACCGTCGTGTCCTTTGTAGGGTGCTTGCTTCATCGATCAATTAACCCCCCGCAATGATCAAGTGAAGTTCTGAGAGTTTGACGATGGATGATTCGTGCGAAGCCGGAGCAAAGACGCGCACGTCATGCTTGCGCAGTTCTGAGACGATGACCAAAAACCATTCAAGCCCGAATCGGTCGGCCTCAAATTGGGCATAGCCCTTTGTGCCTGGTCGCGGTGTGACCAGGTCGGCCGTAACGGTGAGTAATGGCTGAATGGTCTGAACGCGCGTTGGCAGCGTGCAGGTGATCACGTCGAAATTAACGGGGTCACAACGCCAACGCTTTTTGGGTGATCTCATGGCCATGGGGTCGCCTCCGTGCGACGGGCAAAGAAAAAGCGGTGAGCCGCGCGACCTTCGCGACGGCCCCCGCGTTTGGTGGCTTAGTCGAATGACTCAGCGAGTACCTTGTAGGTGACCGCGAGCAATGAAATGACAAGTAAAATTTTCATGGTGATTCCAGTGAAAGGATGGACAACGGCCGCCATCCCTTGCGGCCGCCGTCCCGGAGGTATTAATCAAAGTTCGCCTATCTGACGTTTCAAGTAGTCGACATGACTCCGTGCGAGATTAATAGCGGAGTTGGTCATATCCATGACCATCGCACACTTGCAAATGATGTCATTTTGATAGTCTTTAAAGAGACCTTCGACGCCCTTTGTGTGGGCAATGGCTTGATAGGTTTTTTCCCAGGCTTCGCCCAGGATCGCCGCCGTCTTTTCCAGCTGCTCGATCTGCTCACGTCTGTCGGGTATGTGTTCGCTCATGCTTCACCGTCCTTCAGCAAGCGAATCCAATAGGCCTTGAGCTTGTAGCCCGTCTTTTGGCGTAGATGAAAATCGCTCTTGGGCTGTCTGTTCGCTGACCAGCGCTTGACGCAGTACGGACATTCCCAAATCTCATAAACGCCCGTGCGTTGGATGGGATTGGCGATCTGACGTTGACAGTGTGGGCACTTGCTGCGCTCGTGTTCGGAGACGCGGAACGTGTGGGGTCGGCTCATGCGTCACCGCCCTTCTGCCGAGTGTCAATCTCGTCAGCTAAGCTAAGCACAAAGTCCATGTCCCCTTCATCAAATTCCCATACGCGTTGTCGACCGCCTTGCTCAACGATCTGGAGAGAACCGCCAGCCGGTGGAGACATGTTGTCATAGTGTTCACGCCAAAATTGAACGACATCGTAAAAGGCTTGTATCGGCCCAGCCTCAATCGTCAGCCATGCACCTTCTAGCCTGGGCATATCGAGCGGTGCTGTTAGCTTGATACAGAAGCATGCATTGGCCGAACCATCGCAAGTTTTGGGGGTGTCTTTGCTCATGCGTCACCACCTGACTTGTTACGTTTAGCCTGGTTGCGATGGTTACATTTAGCCTGGCTATCTGTAACACGCTTGGCGCGTCTGCGGATGTTGTAGGCACGTTGACGGCAAACTGAGGAGCAATACTTTGCATCGCGTCTGCCCAGGAACGGGTCGCCGCATTGTTGACATATGCGGTCGTAGCTGTCGTAGCCGAACATCAAACACCTGCCAATCTAAGTTGGGGGTCTGATTTTTCGGCCTGGTCGATGGGATCAAGAATGAATTGGCCAGTGCGTGGGTCGAGTGACCAGGTGCGACCGTCGCCGCCGCGTTCGACGACTCGGACAGACAAATCGTCGCCCAGGTAACAAATCACATTGGTACGTTGGAAGCAGTCTCGAACGGCTGCCCAACGGATTATGGCATCGGCCATGGATTTCCATGGGCCGCTGCTGTAAAAGTCACAAACCCCGGTCAGTGGATCGACCGGGCCTTCAATGATCAGCATGTAGCTGGCGTCGTGTGGGGATGGATACGACATATCGGACCTCCTATAGAGTGTGAAAAAACTCAATAAAAGGCTGGCCGAAAGTGTCTGAGCAAATCAGTTAGGGCTTGAATCACAGTTGCAGCCGTGATACGCTAACCGTTGCTGGTGGGTGAAATATGACGATTTTCGACCAGCCATCGTCCCAAAGGTTTGCAGACCTTGTGGGACTTTTTTTTTGTTACGGATAAGACAATAACGCCGATAATACCTTTATGTCAAGCATTAGTATTGACATAACTTGTTGGTATTAAGCCGATAAGCACTAATAGCGTTCAACTCGCCCTGACGTCATGGCTGCGTGCTGGGTGAATTGTAGAGTACAGGATAGCAACTGCTTTGGATGGCAGTTGCCTCTGTCAGTGACATTGCTGAAAGTTCGCACGTGACGGATCACAAATCGGACAATCCAACGCCCGATCCCAAGGACGCCCCGGAAACCCCGGATACCTCGGAAGCCCAGCCGCAGGAAGCGTTGTCACTTGAGGATCATCTCCAGGGCATCCTCGATCAGATCGAGGAAGCCGAACCGGGTTTGCTCGAAGCGGATCAGTTGATCGGTGATGATGGCAAGCCGCGCTTTGTCCCCAAGCCTAAGCCAAAACCCAAAGCTCCGCCGCCCAAGCAAGCTACTGCTGCCCCAGCAGAGACCGCCAAACCGGAACCGGAACCGGCTGCATCATCAAGTCACGAACCCATCGAGGAAGATGAGTTGGCTGCCCTGATCAACCAGGCAATCGACCAGGCTTCGAGTACGGATGCGCCCAAAGACGATTCGCCAACGCCTGCCCAGATGCCCCAGGCCAGTGAGGAGGAACTGAGTCGCGCGGTGGATCGTGATATTGACCAGGCGGTCGAACAGGCTGCCCATGCCAAATCCGCCAAGACACAGCCAACCAAACGGGCCCAAGTCCGCAAGCGTGCGGAATTTGATCCGGCCAGCAATTTCGTCCCCATCGAGCCGGACCAACTCGAAAGCGCCATTGACGAAGCTTTCTCCAACCCTATCCCGCATAACGATAATGCCCCGGATCAGTCCCAACCGGACGCTGAGCAACCGGCTCCTCAGGCAATACCGGCTAAGTCCGCAGAGGTTCCCGAGCGCGCTTCGTTTGATCCGGCGAGTAACTTTGTACCCATCGAACCCGATGAACTCGAAGATGCTATTGACGAGGCGTTTTCTCACCCGATCCCGCATAACGACAATGCCCCGGTTCAACCGCAGCCCACAGCACAACCGCCATCGCCGCCAGTACCGGAGATTTCAGAACCTCAGCAGGCAACATCACCCGCTCAAACCGAGACTGCTGGCGATCCATTGGCCGGTGTCGCTGATGATGCGAAAATGAGTAATGACGATCTGGACGCCTTGTTTGATGCCATCGGCCAGGTCGTCGACACCTCCGATATCAAAGCACCTGCTCCTGCCCAAGCTGCCCAAGACGATCCCTTGGCCGGTATTGCCGACGATGCGAAGATGAGCAATGACGATCTGGATGCCCTTTTCGATTCCGTCGAAACAGTCACCGGCTCAGAACAACCGCAACCTGAAGCAGATCAACAGGCACTAGCGCAACCCCAGCCTGCCCAATCCAAGTCGTTTGATGAAGTTGATGATTTTGATCGCATGAGCAATGACGATCTGGACGCCCTCTTTGCAGATCCAGACTCCCTGCTGGCAGAACACGCGCGGGAACAGGCCCAACTCGCAGAAGCACAAAATACTGAAGCTCAATTCAACGAAGACGATTTCAGCAGCGCTTGGGACAGTGTCCTGACACAGGCACAGGATGAACTGGCCAAAATCGCTGAAAACAAAATTGCCAAGCAAAAGGAACGCACAGCACGTAAACTCGACAATCTGCGAGCCAAAGCCAAGGAAAACCCCAACCTTGAGAAGCTACTGGAAGACACCGAGCAAAGTGCCTTTGATGACGAGGACTTTGCCAATCAGTGGGACCAGGTGCTCAGTGAAGCACGTACGCAACTCAGCCAAATGGTGGGTAGCGCCAAACCTGTAGATCCTGCAACCGACACAGGAAATGGTGGCAAACTCAGCAACGACGACCTGACCGATCAACTCGACAACCTGCTGGCAGAAGTTCAGGCACAGTCCGATTCGTCAGAAACATTTGAATCCCTTGATGACGATCAACTCTCCAGTGCTTTGGATAACGTTCTAAATCAGGCCAAGGCCGAGTTGTCACGCATCACCGACGAAAAACTCAAACGTCATCAAGAAAGCCAGGCCCAGAAAATTCAGATCATTCGTGAGAGTCTGTCCAATGATGAACTGGCATCCGAACTGGACAACCTGATCAATCACGCGCTCGAAGAACACGAAGCTTCCGAAGCACAAACCGCCGATTCTGAATCTTCACTGGATGAAGCCGATTTCGCATCAGCCTGGGATGATGTCCTCGGGCAGGCCAAAACCGAACTCAGCCGTCTGGCTAAAGAGAAAAAACAACGCCAGGAAGCCCGGGCGCAAGCGCGCCAAGAGGAAGCGACCGCCGCCCCATCCCAGCAGTCTGCACCCCAACAGGCCGCAGCATCGCAAGCCCCCCAGACCCAGGAAGATCCAGAAGCCTCCGTGGATCTGGCATCAGAACTTGATGCGCTGTTTGCCGACACCGTTGAATCACCCAGCGAACCTGCAAGTACGGCTGAATCAACCCCAGTCAGTGAAACACTGGACAATGACCAGTTGGCTGATGAGCTTGAAAACCTCATGAATCAAGCCAAGCAGGGAGCAACCGACTCAGAAGCGTCTGCCGACGAACTCCAAAAACCTCAGGCGGAAAATGTAACGGTTGAGGATATTCAAGAGTTGATCGACACAGACAAGTCTGAGCAGACACAGACGGTTGATGCTGCCCAACCCCAGGAAGCCCAGGCCGCAGCCGAGGCGCTTGATCCAGCCATGGACGAACCGCAGGATCCCTCAGCCATGATCAACCATATCGATTCGCTTTTGGCAGAGCATGCCAGCGAAGCGGTGTCAGATATGTTTGAAACACCAGAGAAAATTGCTGAACACGGCCTCAGTGATGACGATCTCGAAGCGGCCTTCCAGTCGCCTGAACAGGTTCTGCAGAATCTCCAGGAAGCAAGCCAGAACACCTCACAGGCCAAGCAGGAACAGGAACAAGCTCAGCAAGCACCAGTTCAAACACCTGTACCAGAAGCACCACAAGCCCAGACTGCCAAAGCTGAACAGGCTGACGATGATCTGGAAGGTTACTTCGAAGCCCCAGATGAACTCAATGATAAGGCCGCACCCCTCGCAGCAGAAGAAGCTGCTCCGGCTGTTGAAATGGCTCAAGAAGCCATGGAAGTCGGCAGCGAAGACGCTGATGACTTGATGGGGGACTTTGAAAGCCCCGAACAGGCTGCCGAATCGGACACTGGGCCTGAGTATGCTGCTGTGGAGATGGCTTACGAAGCAGCTGACGAAATCCAACCTCCCCAGGCACAACCCGTCGCACAGACCGCTGCTGTTACATCCGATGATGATCTGGATGAAGCACAGGAATTCATCGAACCTGCGGAGAAAAAGCCCAGCTTCATCGCACGTCTCATGGCCAAGCTCAAACCACTGGGCAAACTCTCAGGCACGCTCTCGGTTCTGCTTGCCAACCTGCTCAGACAACTCGGCCCATTCCTCAACAAAATCTGCGCCATGATCAACGGCCCATTGCTGCGTCTGAACAAAGGCACCCGCGACATCGTCGGCTACGTCGGCCTGGTCCAACTCTTCTTCGGCGTGATCCTCTTCTTCGTCTTCTTCAAAAACTGGCTCTTTGGCGCTTGAGCTTTTTCACAAAACTGTGCAAGACAATTTACATTGCATTTGAATCACCATGTTCCATTTAGCCGAATCGCTTGCGATGCGCTTTAAACGTGCATCACCATGATGAAGCGCATCACAAGTGATGCGTCTAAATCCGTGATGTCAATATAGAAATTGCCTTGAAAAAAGGCCTGATCTCACCCCTGCAGTTTCTTCTTGATCATCTCGGTGACGACCTTGGGGTTGGCTGAGCCTTTGGAGAGTTTCATGATCTGGCCCATGAGCATGCCGATGGCTTTGTCCTTGCCAGCCTTGATGTCCTCGACGGCTTTGGCGCATTTGGGGTCCGCAACCACCTGATCAATCATCGCGTCCAGCGCACCGGTATCCGACACCTGAATGAGTTTGTTGTCGTTGGCCAGTTCTTCAGCCGAGTCACCGGGATTTTCGCAACACAGATTAAACAGGTCCGCAGCAGCAGAGGATCCGATCTTGTCACTGTCAGTCAACGCAGCAATGTCGTGAATCTGCCCAGCGGTAATACCCAACTTATCCATTTCGACACCCAATTCGTTGGCACGCTTGGCAGCATAGTTCAGCAGAATCGCAGCAGCACGCTTGGCGCTGGTCCCCGTGGCCAATACCGCATCAAACAATGCCGTCGTTGCAGGCTCAGCGAGTAAGGCATCAATCTGCTTATCGTTCAAACCCAGTTCCTCGGCATAACGCTTGCGCTTGACCAACGGCAACTCGGGAAGCTGGGCGCGCAATGTGTCAATATGCTCCTGGCTGATCGTCACCGGCACAAGGTCGGGATCAGGGAAATAGCGATACTCGTCCTCGTCTTCCTTGTGGCGTTGCAAGGTGGTCTGCATCTTGGTGTCATCCCAACCACGCGTGGACTTGCTGCGAGCACCCATCACTTCGCCGGTCTGCATCCATTCGTCAATCTGGCGTTCGTACTCGTAAGCAATCGAACCATACACAGCCTTGAAACTGTTGAGGTTTTTAATCTCAGCAATGGGTGTTTTGTAGGTCTTGCCATCCTTGGTGATGATGACGTTGATGTTGGGTTCAAAACGGATGTGGCCCATCTGCATGATGCCTTGAGACACGCCGATATGACGGACGATATCGCGCAGCGTCTGGCCGAACATGACGGCTTCGTCCGGCGTTTCAAAGTCGGGATAGGTCACGATCTCAAGCAACGGCGTGCCTGCACGGTTAAGGTCCACAATCGAGTGATCGATGGCAACACCGCCGGGCGCTTCGTGTGCGAGTTTGCCTGCGTCTTCTTCCAGGTGAGCACGCAGGATGCGAATTTTCTTGGTCGGTGCATCAGGCTCAGCGTTGACCGGGATTTCGATTTCACCTTCACCGCAGATCGGTAAATCGTATTGACTGATCTGGTAGTTCTTGGGCAGGTCCGGATAGTAATAACTCTTGCGATCCCACTTGGTGAAGTTGGCGATCTTGCAGCCAAGTGCCAGGCCGACCTTGATGGACATGTCCACCGCTGCCTTATTGATCACCGGCAGGACACCGGGCATGCCGATGACCACGGGGTCGATGATGCTGTTGGGCGCCGAGTCGTGATAATCAGGATGTGCGACATTGGGGACGGACGTGAACATCTTGGTCTTCGTCGCCAATTCAACGTGAATTTCCATCCCCACCATCAGGCGGGCGTCGAGTCCGGGGGTTCCGGGGTACGCTGCAACCATGTGGCTGCTCCTTACATCAAGTCAGGTACAAAATGGCCAAGTATGGATTTTAGCGAGAATCGGGGTGCGTTGCAGGATTGGGTGTCCACGGTTTGAAAGACATTTAGCCACAGATGAGCACAGATGAACACAGATAAAGGCAGAAAGGCAGGATCAAGACAGTCCTCACGCTCGCTTCGCTCAAGACGCAAAGACGCCAAGGTGTGAAAATCATTGTCTTTTCATCTGTGTTTATCTGTGTGCATCTGTGGTTAAAAACTGTCTTAAGCGCCAAAGGCATATATCACGCCATGGATTTATGGCATGGCGTACATGTTGGACCCGGCTTTTTTGAGTCTGCCCTGACGCACCAGTTCTTCCCAGACTTCGCGGGGGAACTCGGGGGGCGGGGTGATGCCGACGATGTTGCTATTGCCACCACCAGAGAGTGGGCTGCGTCCCAGGCGTGAGACGTCGTCGAGGCGGGTGAGTTTGTAGCGGCGTTTGAATTGGTTCATCGCATGCCGGAGATACGGTCCGTCGAACTGCTTGGCTGGCGGGGTCGGTTCTTCCTGCGTCGGGGCAGGCGTTGGCTTGGGTGGGGTCGGTCGGTCTTCTGGTCTGGGCTTGCGGGGATAATTGCCCAGATTCAAATCACCAAGAAACAGGGCTAGTTTTTCGATGCTGCGTGCCTTGGTGATTTTCTCCCAATGGGCGGGGTCGGCATCGGTGTTGTTCAATGCCTTGATCACGCGATCCCAAAGCGACTTCTGCTTGGCCGGTGTATCAGCCAGGTAAAGTTCACTGACCATCTCACCGAGTTTCTGCGTCATGGCCGTGTCGATGTTCTGGTAATAGCGTTTAACGATCTTGCTTTGATGGCTTGATAAATCGCGGCCTTTGGCCATAGGGGAGACTCCGTTGGGTTGTTCAAGGTAACTGTCTTAACCACAGAGACACAGAGGCACAGAGTAAGACAAGAAAGCGTTGATTCTTCTCATGTTTTTCGGGCTCTGTGTCTCTGTGACTCTGTGGTTAATTCCATTGGGTTTGATGGCAGTCCAACTGCGCATCCGATACATTATGCCATATGGGAACAAGAAATAAATCTGCTGTGGTGTTTTGCACCTACCCGAAGCTGGTGTTCGCCTGGCCGCTGCTGGCTGTCGGACCGTTGTTTCACTTCATCACGCCGGAGGTTCTGAGCCTGGAAGTGGCAGGCTGGATCTACCTGATGCTGATGGTGTTGGTGGTGCTGACTTTGAGTGTGGACATTGAGCGCAACCATGCTGCGTTTTGGCTATTGATCTTCGCAGTGTTCTTTTTCCTGGGACGCTGGCTCGAAGATGCCAAGGGCTTTACGTTCTTTGGCAACATCTACGACTGGTTCTCAGGCCTTGATGTCAAATACGACAAAGGCTTTGGCAACGCGATCAGTGCCCTGCTGGTGGTCCCCTATTTTGTGATGCTCGCCTGGGCGCGACTCCAACACCGTTGGCGGATCACGCATAACGAATTTGAACACTACTCCTGGGGTCGGGCGGATGACTCATTGGCGCGCGGTGCCAAGCGGGTGCGGTGTACCTATCCCGACCTGCTGGAATTTTTGCTCCTCGGTGCAGGCACGTTGATTGTGTACTCTGCAACGGGTCGGACGGAACTGAAGCGCATCCCGCATGTGCCTTTGATTTTCCTGGTCCGTAAGAAGATCAACCGACTGCTCGAATCGACCATGGTCACCTCGGAGATCATGGAACACGAAGAGATGGCAGCCACCGAAGCCCTGGAGGGTGATGGCGGTGAGTCGGATTACGATCGCGATCGCCTGTAAGTTTGAATGTGATCTCACAGCATTTGTAAAGAAACCAACCTCATGCTCAAGCAATTGGAACGTAAACTCGGACGGTTTTGTGTCCCGCATCTGACCTGGATTCTCATCGGCGGTCAGACCCTGTTTTTCCTGGGGATTCTTGCCAACCGTGATCTGTATGGTCAGATGGTTTTGGTTCCCAACATGGTGCTTGAAGGTGAAGTCTGGCGGCTGCTGGTTTTCATGTTCATCCCCAAAACACTCTCACCGCTGTGGTTTGCCTTTGCGATGTACATTCTCTACCTGATTGGTAATGCACTCGAAGCCCATTGGGGTGAGTTCCGCTACAACCTGTACATTTTCGTGGGCATGCTCGGGACAATAGGCGCAGCCTTTATCGTCCCCTCACAGGAAACGACGAACTTCTATTTAATGACATCGCTGTTCTTGGCTTTTGCCTACCTATACCCGGATTTTGAGTTTTACATTTTCTTCATCCTGCCTGTGAAGGTGAAGTATCTGGGCATGCTCACCGCTGGGTTCCTGGCATTCTCCTTCATCGGTTCTGATCTGTCAGGACAACTGGCAATCAGCGCAGCGATGCTCAATTTCAGCCTGTTTTTCGGGGCTGACATCGCTCGCCGGGTCAAGGGTGGGAAAAAGCGGATGGAGCAAAAAGCCCAGGCGATCAAGGAAGCCAGCACGCCGTTTCACACCTGCTCGGTCTGCAAACGCACCGACAAGTCCGACCCGCAACTGCATTTCCGATACCTGCCTGGTGAGGGTGATCCCGTCTGCTACTGCGAAGACCACATGCCGGAGTGAATTTTTAATTTCGGATATCGGATTTATCACAATCACACCGCTTGTGGTTTAGCGCGACGGCAATGTTTCGTTGCTTGATCAATACACCTGAATATTCCTGCTAAACCGCAAGCGGTTTTAATTCTCGGTATAATGTCCCGTTCGTCATTTGGTCGATAGGACATGAGAGATGATTCGCCGTGCGATTGTTAAAGATATTGTTGGCATTGCCAAACTCGTGACTCAGTTCGCTGAACGTGGGTTGATGTTGCATCGGTCGCTGGAAGATCTCTACGAAAACGTCCGCGACTTTCACGTAGCTGTCGATGACGAGGACAATGTCGTGGGCGTGTGTGGCCTGAATATCGTCTGGGCGGACCTGGCGGAAGTCTATTCATTGGCGGTCCACCACTCGCAGCAAGGCAAGGGACTTGGCAGCCGTCTTGTTGAAGCGACCATCGAAGACGCACGTGAATTGGGTATCGCCAAGCTCATGAGCCTGACATATGAACAGCGTTTTTTCGAGCGTTTGGGCTTTACTGTTGTCGACCGTATGACGTTGCCTTTGAAAGTCTGGAGCGAGTGTCTGAACTGTCCGAAGAATCAGGCCTGCGACGAAATCGCCATGGTCTATCACCTGGACGTCCCCTCCATCGAAGCGCCCAAACCCGGCAAGCCCATCGGCAGTATCATCGAACTCCCCGTGCTCGCTGACGACATGGAACATCCTGACGTACAATCTGAATCGTGAATCAGTCCACTCAACATCCCTGGTTAAACGACCTTCTGGAAAGTTCACAAGTCAAGGTCATCACAAGGCAGCTTGCCTCAAGCAAGGTGCAACGCTTTGTTGCGCACGGTTCGCAGGGCTCGTCCGCTTCATTGGTCAGTGGTGCAGTCGCGCTACAAGGCAATCGTCACATTCTCATGGTCGTTGGTCATCTGGATGACGCAGACAACGCGGTCGAAGATCTTGAACTCTGGCAACAGGCTGGGCATGACCTTGCGATTCGCCGTTTTGGTGCATTGGAAGTTTTGCCCGGTGAGAGCAGCGTTTCGCTGGAGTTGCTTGCAGAGCGTTTGGCCTTGGTGCATGAGTTTTCCGATCCAGCAACGAACTATGCCAAGCCGATGGTGATCGTCGCGCCGGTTCAGGCGTTGATGCAATCCGTGCCGATCCCCAGTGCGATTCCACAGATGGCGATGACGCTGAAGGTCGGGCAGGAATTGTCACCGGGCAATCTTGCAACGTGGCTCACCGATGCCGGCTACAGTCGCGTCGAAGGCATTGAGCAACCTGGTGAGTTTGCTGTGCGTGGCGGGATTGTCGACATCTACCCGCCGATCGGTGCCAATCAGGACCCGGTGCGACTGGATTATTTTGGTGATGAAATCGACAGCATCTGCATGGTCGATCCCGACACCATGGGTAGTGGCAAGCGGCTGGAGTCCGTCCAATTCATCGGTGCCAAACTCGATCAACTCCAATCCGATCAGGCCACGACATCACTATGGGAACTCATGCCCCGTGACACAGCGGTCGTGCTCCACGAAGTGATGGAACTCTCCGAGCAGGCCCGTGGCTACTACGAACGACTCACCAACCCCGTGGGCATTTACGCTCCCTCCACCGTCTTTGCCTCGCTGATCAAGTTCCCGCATGTGGAGATGAACCAATACTCCTCGACCTCGGGCACGGAGACCGCGATCACGCTGCCGATCGCATCACTCACACCCTTTAGTGAAAACGCATCCACCGCCGTCAAAGAGTTGGGCGAGCGATCCGACGATCCTAAAGCCAAGCTCGTGATCGTCTGCCCCAAACCTGCGGAAAAAGACCGGCTTATCGAACTCATCGAACAGCACATCCCCGGTTCTCTCGAACGCTTGACCATCGAAGTGGGTTATCTCCATCGCGGGTTTACGTGGGAAAACGATCAGGGACAAACCCTCATCCTCACGCCGCATCAGGAAATCTTCCACCGCTATGAAGTCCGGCGAACCATCCGTCGTCTTTCCGGCTCACAGGCAGCAGGCAGTCGCGCGACCGATGCGTTTCTCGACTTAACGCCCGGTGATTACGTGGTGCACATCGATCACGGCATTGCGCTGTTCCGCGGACTTCGCCAAATGGTGCCCGGCAGCCGCAAAACCCCCGAAGGCTTACCCCAACCAACCAAGAAAAAGAAAACCGAGAAGTCCGCACCAACCGAAGAATATCTCACGCTTGAGTTCGCGGATAAAGCCCTGCTCCACGTCCCTGCCACGCAGATCGACATGGTCAGCAAATACATCGGTGGATTTGAGGGTCGCCCCCCCCTGTCCAAACTCGGTGGCAAGCGTTGGGAAAAACAAAAAGAACAAGTCGAAGATGCCGTCAAGGACATGGCAAGCGAACTGCTCCGTGTGCAGGCTGCCCGCCAAGCCATCCCCGGCATTCGTTTCCCCGAAGACACCAAATGGCAAAAGGAATTCGAAGCCGAGTTCCCCTATCAGGAGACCGAAGACCAACTCACCGCGATCCATAGCTGTAAACAGGACATGATGTCCCCACGCCCCATGGACCGACTGATCTGCGGTGATGTGGGCTTTGGGAAAACCGAAGTTGCCATCCGCGCAGCATTCAAAGCTGCAGACGCCGGCAAACAAGTCGCCGTCCTCGTCCCCACCACCGTGCTTGCTGAACAACACGAACGCACGTTCCGCAAACGCATGGCAGACTATCCCATCAACATCGAATGCATCAATCGCTTCAAGGCCGGCAAGCAAGCCAAAGCCATCATCACCGGCCTGGCAACCAAGTCCGTCGACATTGTCATCGGCACGCATCGCCTGCTCAGTAAAGACATCCGCTTTGCTGACCTGGGCCTGGTCATCATCGACGAGGAACAACGCTTTGGTGTCGAACACAAAAACAAGCTCCTGCAGTTCCGACTCACCGCAGATGTCTTGACGCTTTCAGCCACACCGATCCCGCGAACGTTGCATATGTCCATGCTCGGCTTGCGCGATATCAGTTCGCTGTCGATCCCCCCTGCTGACCGCCGCGCGATTGTCACTGAGGTTATTGCCTACAACGAACACCGCATCAAAAATGCCATCATCCGTGAGATGAATCGCAACGGGCAGGTTTACTATGTCCACAATCGTGTGCATGACATTCAGTGTGTTGCGGATAACGTCAAACGGCTTGTCCCAGACGCGCGTGTGATCATCGGCCACGGGCAAATGGCAGGCCATGAACTGGAGCGTGTCATGCTCAAGTTCATCCGCAAACAGGCAGACGTGCTCGTCTCCACCACCATCATTGAATCCGGCATCGACATCCCCACTGCCAACACCATGATCATCGACCAGGCGGACATCTTCGGCCTGGCTGAACTCCATCAATTGCGTGGGCGTGTCGGTCGGTACAAGCATCGTGCGTATTGCTACCTGATGCTGCCTGAAGATCGGCCGGTGAATGACAAAGCCGTCAAGCGACTGCGTGCCATTGAGCAATATGCGATGCTCGGCGCCGGTTTCAAGATTGCGATGCGCGACCTTGAAATCCGGGGCGCTGGCAACCTGCTGGGTGCTGAACAATCCGGCCATATCGCTGCGGTGGGTTATGACATGTATTGTCAGATGCTCGAACATGCCACCAAGCGGCTGCGTCATGAACGCGTGATCGAACCGGCCAAGACGCACCTGGAGTTACCTGCTATCGGTCAACTGCCCAAAGCCTATATCAGCAGTGATAAATTCCGCATGGAAGCGTATCGCCGTCTGAGTCGTGCACTGTCGATGGATGAATATGATGCTGTCGTCAAAGACATCACCGATGCCTATGGCAAACCGCCCGCCCCTGCCCAGACCTATATGGACTTAACCGAGTTGCGCCTGGCTGCGACACTGCTGCAAATTGATGTGCTTAAACTCGAAGGCCCGGACCTGATCTTCAAAACCAAGGCACCGCAGGAAGTATTCAAAGTCTTTGAAGGGGCGCCCGGTCGCGTGAGTCTGATTGATGAGACCACGGTGTATTACCGCCCGCCATCCAATTATCTCGAACCGGTGTCCACGTTGTTAGCCGTGTTGCGCAAGCTGCTGGTGAGACCTGCGAGAGATTTGGATTTTTAGTTTTCGCTTCATCAAAGCCGTGACCCTCCCGGGTCACGGGTCGTATGTGCAGAACAGGTCAAGGCAACCCGTGCCGCAGGAGCGACACGGCTTTTGTGGTTCAACGTGAATATCACTGATTGCCAGCAGGTTCGTCAACCGGCACCAACCCCAGTTCGTCTTCGAGCAGATCGTAGAGATCAAGCACATCACCGGGACGACCGGCGATAAGGGTGTTCTTGCCGATGAGTTTGGGAATGACGCCGCCGCCGGAGAGTTCGTAGAGTTTGACGTCGCGCTGGATTTCCTTGGCAATCCACGGGTCCGCAATCGCTTTGTCCAACGCTTCTTCACTACCAAAGAGTTCAATGGCTTTGGTCCGTGCCGTTGCTGCATCGGGGACGGTTTCGATGAGCCATGTATCAAAATCAATAAACGTCCCGTAAGTCATTTTGTAAACTGCCGCCTTCAATATTTTTCGTGTACATTGATCGGTATGTACAATCTCAGCCTTACGATTTTTCGACTTACAGTCGCATACATCAGACATGTACAATGATGACACAATTTTATCTAAAGCTTCTTCGGAACCTGACAATTCAACCGCTTTAGCTCGCAAGGTCGTCAAATCAGGAGTTATCTTGCCAAGCCATTCTTGGAACTCATACCACTGTCGGTGCTTCGTTTTGTACACCGCCAACGCGAGAATCGCCAGACTGCATGCATCCTGGTGGCGGTCTTCGTTTTTCGACACCAACGGATTACAGTCACTGTTCAACGGCATCGGCAACGCAATAATCGCCAACTGATCACCGTAGCGTTTGATGGCCTGCTTGAGATTGCCATGCAGAGCGCGGCAGTGCGGGCAGGTGTAATCAAACAGATACATCAAAAATTCTTTGGCATCGGGTGAACCTAAAACCGGATGCTTATGCGGGTCGATGGCAACGCGGTTACCCATCAGTAAAACCTGGTTTCTGCCAATGCGTATCTGACCATCGGCTGGTTGCGGTGTATCCGTCGGGGTTACAGCGTCGGACTGTGCAGCAGGTTCGATGGTTTGCACGGTGTGCGTGATTTGCCTGGTGTTGATCTGAATACTGAGCATCGCCAGGACAGGCATGATGCCAACCAATGACAGTAAACGCTGGGGTTTGGGGACGGCGATGAGAATCAGAATGCTGCCGATCAAACCAGTGACGTGGGCGGTCATGCACCAGATACAGATGGTTTTGAGAATGACCAATTGCAGATATGTAAACCAGACACCCGAGCCGATGATGCTCATGGCACAAACGCCTGCGATGAGTTTAGCCAGCGTTGTGTTGGGACGTTTGACCAGGTTCAGCGCACCCAGCGTGATGACGTAGATCGCGATGGCTAACGCGGAAGTTGGAATCTCCCAGACTTTCGACCACTTGCTGGTCAGGACCGTTTCACAGTCAAAGGCCGAGTCCGCGCCGCATCCTGCAAGCTGACCACCGCCGGAGAGCGAATGGTAAAGCAGGTAGCTGCTGACAGCCAGGGCAATGAGTAACAGGAGACGCGCCCCCCACAACAGGCCGCTTGAGATGGGCTTGTTATCCGACATGTTTGAGTAACCTCATGTATTTTGGACCGGTGACGAAGCCTGCTTTTTCGTACATCGGGATGGCATAGCATCCAGGCGAACGATCCACGATCACCTGCTGCAATTGCGCCCGTGCACAATGTTCCAACACGTGGTTAAGCATGGTTATTCCAAGCCGCTTACCCCGCATATCCGGGTCAACATACACCGGGACGAGCACACCGATCTGTCCCTGCGTATACACACCGCCAAGTGCGACGGGTTTGCGATCCATGCGTCCTAAAAATAGATCAAGTCGCGGTTCATCCAGTCGATTGACCATGACGTCACAAAGCTGCCTGGTGAGATCAGGATCACCGCCAAAGTCCGTCTGAGCCATGCGAGCGTAGATGGTTTTGACTTCGCGATATGCTGCACGGGCGGGGATGACCTGCAGGTCGGTGTTCATTTTGTCGTAGGCATTGAACTGTGCCATGACGAGCAGTTGGCGGGTGTCGGCAGCATAGCCGTTTTGGGATGCCAGTTGAAATTGTGATTCGTCGAGCGAGGCATGTTCACAGTCGATGACCAGTGCATTGAGTTCCTGCTGCTGGAAATGCTCGATGAGATGGGTCAGACTTTCGGGAGTGCCATCCCATGAGGCAGCGCGATTGGCCTGGCGGATCAATGGCGCTTCTGGATTGGTAAAGGCGATGGCACCATCCAGTGTCGTTTCTTCGGAGACCATGCGCGTCATGGCGATGGTCGCCTGCTTGAGCGCGAGGATCAACGAATCATCCGAGGGTCTGTAACTTTGCGGGGCGACGGTGAGTTCCATGAGGGCATTGTAGTCGCTGTGATGCTCAGCGTCAGATTCATGCAATCATCAAGTGATCCGACAGCATGGGTATCACGCATCCAGATGACTGAGCACGGGGTCTTTGAATCCCAATTGTTCAAAGGCATTTTTTCGCAGCGTGCAACTGTCACAGCATCCGCAGGCACGTCCCTGTTCATCGGGATCATAACAACTATGCGTCAGACCATAATCGACACCGAGCTTCGTGCCACGCTCGATGATTTCGGTTTTGGGCAGTTGGATCAGTGGCGTGTGGATGGTGAGTAACTTGCCGTTAACACCAGCCTTGGTTGCGAGGTTGGCCATCTTCTCAAACGCGTTGATGAACGTCGGGCGACAGTCGGGATAGCCGGAGTAATCCACTGCGTTAACGCCGATGAAAATATCACCACAGCCTTTGACCTCCGCCAAAGCCAATGCGTAGGAGAGGAAAATGGTGTTGCGTGCAGGCACGTAGGTGACGGGGATATCGTCTTCGACCATCTGCGTTTCGTCACGGTTTTTGGGTACGTCAATGTCATCGGTCAATGCTGAACCGCCAAAGTCGCGGAGATTGATCTGGATGGTTTGATGGGACGCAACCCCCATCGCATCACCGACACGTTTGGCAGCCAGGAGTTCAACATCATGACGCTGACCATAATCAAAACTCAACGCGTGACAGGCAAAGCCCTGATTCATGGCGATGGCAAGGGTCGTCGCAGAATCAAGTCCGCCTGAGAGCAGAACAATGGCACTGCGCGATGTATTGGAAAAAGAATCACTCATGGTGACATGATACGCAAGGAGGGTGGGATGGTAAATTTCGCGATGAAGTTCGCGCTAAACCACAAGCGGTTGAATGTCAGTCTTCAATATCCGGCAGCTTGGGTTGGATCACCACGGTCCTGGCAACGATATCGCCCAGTCGCTGACGATAGGCACTGACGATGACCAAGAACGGCAGTGCGTACCAGGCGATGAGGTCCAGCGTTTTGAGCAGGTTCCGCAGAATCACCTGCCAGACGTCGGGCGATTGGCCGTCCATGGTGCAGACGGAGATGCCCATGACTTTCTTGCCAATGGTTTGGGCGGTGAAGATTTCACTGAGCGTGGTATGGGTGATGTAGATGGCAATGGTCACCAAACCGGGCATGAGTTGTTCCCATGTGATGGCAACGCCGGGCCACTGATCGACAAGCTGCTGCATGGTGATATCAAAGAGATAACTGCTGATCAGGCCACACGGCGCCAGGTCAATCATCAACGCCAAAAAGCGTTTGGAGATGGCAGCAATTTGATAGCCTTCAGGCACGGTGACTTTCGCGGTTGCCGGATCACGACGCCAGACGCTAAAGAGCACGAGCATGCCGATCATCATCGCTGCCAACACGATCCAGCGACCGGGTTGGTTCAGATCGTTGACCGGATTGCCGACCGTGATGGCGATGGGTTCTTGGAGTTGATCGCCCTGCAAATCCAGTGTCTGCAAGGTGAGTTGGTCATCGGTTGCGTTCTGCGTGATCAAGCCGACTTTCTCACCCATGGCAAGGAGTGTCCAAACCTTGAGCATCGCTTCTGGAATCTGAAAGCCCCCCAATTCCAACACCTGATCACCCACCACCAGATGCAATGCAATGGTCAACTGCTGATCATGGGAATCGACCAACGCTGCAATGTGATGTCCGTTGATATTGAGCCAATGAAGTTTGGCATGCATGGGGACAGTGAAATCAAGCTGCTGCGTCTGCCAATGTTCGTCCTGCAACGCAGCCATGACCAGTTGCCCATCCGCAACTCCGACATAGCCGACCTGACCATTGCTGCCAGTTGCGATGACATGCAGTTGTTGCCAATCCAGCACGACGTCCGGCAAAGGTGATTGGGACCACTTGTTGCGATGCAGCTTCAAAAGTAAACGCGAATCTTCGGGTGTCTGCTTTTCGTCAACCAGACGTTCAACGGTCATCTTCGGTTCGAGGATGACGTGATACCCATCATCGTTGGCCATCGCGGAGATGACCTGCCCTTCGACAGGGAGCTTGGGTTGAACCACCATCTTGATCACATCACGAAGCATCGTCCCCGGCGGCGGGTCCTGACGTTGGACACAATAAACCTGGGACGTACCCAAGACCACATACAGGTCATTCCCCACCGCTGCCAGACTCGACGGTTGCAGGTCACCGCGAATCTGCGTGATCTGAGCCCACTGTGATGCCTGATCCCGATCGGTCATGTTCAGGAGAATCTGATACGGGGGCAACTTGGTCTGTTCAGCGTCCTCCGATGCAGACTCTGCTGCGTTTTGCGTGACAGTCTTCGGCGGGGTCGGCAACAGCAGCCAATGCAATGCATCATCACTGGCAGCAGGGACATGTTGTGGCAGGTCCTGCGCCAACGTGCTCGAAGTCCAGAGCAGCATGATCAAAATGAAGCCCATCAGTTGTTTCATTGCTCAACACGATACGTGATCCGCTTCAGTTCGTCGAGTAAGAAGACGAATGATCGCTGAGTCTTTACAATGGAGATATGCAATGGATTTACCTGGACAACAATGCCACGACGCAGCCTGCCGAGTCGGTTGTGAAAACCGTCAACACAGCCAACGAGGAATATTGGGCCAACCCTTCGAGCGTCCATCGCTTTGGGCAGTTGGTCCGCCAGCAATTGGAATTGGCCCGCGCGTCGGTTGCCAAGCTCATCGGCGCTCGCCCCCGTGAAATCTGTTTTACCTCCGGCGGGACCGAAGCCAATAATCTCGCACTCAACGGATCGCATGCCAGCGTGCTTTTCACCAGTGATGCCGAACATGCTGCTGTGCGTCAACCTGCTGAGAAACTCGCCAAACACGGCTGTCGTGTGGTCACATTGGAACTGGATCACTGTGGCATGGTCACCCCCAAAACATTAAAAAGTGCTTTGGGAATGCACGTCAAACCCGATGACACCGCCCTGGTGAGTCTGCAATGGGCCAACAATGAAACCGGGATGATCCAGCCGATTGCCGAGTTGATCAACATCGCGCATGACCACGAATACCGCGTTGCCTTTCACGTCGATGCCACACAGGTCGTTGGCAAGTTGCCCGTGGACGTCCATGCCATCGACGCGGACATGTTGACGATGGCGGCACACAAATTCCACGGTCCCAAAGGTGTCGGCGCACTCTACATCAAACGCGGTATCCGCCTCGAATCCCAAATCCTCGGCGGCCCGCAGGAACGCGAACTCCGTGGCGGAACCGAAAACATTCCCGCCATCCTGGGCATGGGACAGGCTGCTGAACTGGCATTGCCCTTTGTCACCAATGCCCAACTCATCGAGCAATTGGCCAAGCTGCGAAACCGACTTGAAAAAACCATCTGCCAAAGCTGCCCGCAGACAGTCGTCAATCCCTGTGACATGTCAGAAGCCGGTGAACATAAGCGACTGTGGAACACCACCAATCTCGGCTTCCCCAAACTCGAAGCCGAAGCCATCCTGTTGATGCTCTCAGAAAAAGGCATCTGTGCGTCCGCCGGTGCCGCCTGTTCCAGTGGCTCGCTCGAACCCTCCCCGGTGTTACTGGCCATGGGCGTCGCCCCGGAAGTGGCACACGGTTCCGTGCGATTCAGTTTGAGTCGATACACCACCCAAGAGCAAATCGAACAAGCCTGCCAGGTCATACCCCAAGTCATCACCAAACTCCGCAAGGTTTCGGAGCATGTGATTTAAGTGGTATTGCACCAGCAGTCCTATCACATCGCCGAGTCATTTTGACTCGGTTGTCTTCGTTGAATCATCGAGTTGAACCAACCCGGTTAAGATGACCGGGCGATATGTCAGCTCCTTGTCGACTCGGATCGCTCTGCTACACTGATAGGTCTATGGCAAAAACACCTTCTTCATCGCGTACCAAACTCTCTGCTGAAGCATTCACTCAAGCGTGCAAGGTCATGCCCGGCGGGGTCAGTTCGCCCGTCCGTGCGTACAAGAGCGTGGGCTGTGAGCCGATCTTTGCCAAGTCAGGCAGCGGGTGCATGGTCACTGATCTTGATGAGAACCAATACATCGATTACGTCGGCAGCTACGGACCGCTGATCCTGGGACACTGTCCTGAACCGGTCGTTGCTGCAATGACCAAAGCTGCACGCAAGGGTTCGAGCTTTGGCATGCCCACCGAGGCCGAGACCAAGTTAGCCAACATGGTCATTGATGCACTTGCCGGGATGGAGCAGGTCCGCTTTGTGAACTCGGGGACCGAAGCAACGATGTCGGCAATCCGTCTTGCACGTGCTGCAACCGAGAAACCAGCAATCATCAAATGCACCGGCTGCTACCACGGGCACTCCGACGGTCTGCTGGTCGAAGCCGGCAGCGGTGCGTTGACATTGGGGCATCCTTCAAGTCCGGGTGTGCCCAGCGCGATTACGGATAACACGTTGCTTTTGCCGTTCAATGATCTGGATGCAGCCAAACAACTCTTCGAAGCCAAAGCCGATCAAATCGCGGGCATCATTCTCGAACCCATCGCTGGCAACATGGGCACCATCCCCCCTGCCCCCGGATACCTCGAAGGCTTGCGCGAACTCTGCGACAAGCACAACGCGATTCTGATTTTCGACGAAGTGATGACCGGCTTCCGTGTGCATCGTGGTTGCGCTCAATCGCTTTACGGCATCACCCCCGACTTAACGTGCCTGGGTAAAGTCATCGGCGGCGGTATGCCTTGCGCGGCATACGGCGGTAAGGCAGAACTGATGCAGTTCATGGCACCGGCAGGCCCCGTCTATCAGGCTGGCACACTCTCCGGTAACCCCTTAGCCATGGCAGCAGGCATCGCCACACTCACCGAAGTGCTTGATCCCAAGAACGAAGTTTATGAGCGTCTCGAAGCCCTGTCGGCCAAGTTGCAGGTGGGTTTGGGTGAAGCCGCCTGGGAAGCGAACGTGCCGGTGACGGTGCAGCGTGTGGGCTCGATGATCACCTGCTTCTTCACAGAGCAGGAGAACACACCGGTGACGTGTTACGACGATGTTGCCAAGTGTGACACGGAAAAATTCGCCAAGTTCTTCCGCGCGATGCTCGACGAAGGCGTGTTGCTTCCACCCAGTCAGTTTGAGACCTGGTTCGTGAGTTTCGCCCATGACGAAGCGGCGATTGATAAGACGATCAATGCTGCGGGGAAGGCGTTTACTGCTTTGTAAAATTACTTATTAAAAGGGGGACGCAATGGGTAGCGCCTATTACGTGGTATTGGAACAACCAAAGCTTGATATCGACATTACACTCGACGGCAAAGCACTGGCAAAATCGTCTCGTTCCTTATCTCGCATCTGCAAACAACTCGGTCTTTGCGAGTTGGAACACTTTGTCAGCAGTAATCCTCAAGATTTAGAAAACATGCTTGATGATTTGGATGTCGATATGGAATTACCAATGCCAGAAGAGCAATGGTTCATGCCGGAAGAAGGCCTGAAGTGGCTTTCACGTATCATGGATCATTTATCAAAGCAGTCGGAAACAACAGATTTACCCCAAGCTCTCCTGTCTGACCTTCAAACAATGCAGTCCATCCTGCACAAAGCACAGGCAGCAGACACCCGTTGGCATCTAGCAGTTGATTTTTGAAATCCAACACGATGAAACTTCATCGAAATCCATCCCGTGCCGTAAACAAGGCGATTGAACAATTCAAGCGTCAGGAAATCACGCGCAAGGAATTGATCAAAGTTCTGAAACATTATCCAGATCACCCGATTGGTGATCTGGTGCCTGAATATCATCGAGAAGAGCAACAAAAGTTAATTGCCAACGGCAAGATTCCCAACGGCGCGATCATTGCCAATCTGGATAAACAGGAACCCAACGGTTCGTATGACTGCAAGGCGTACTACGTCGATGAAACATTCCGATGCGTTGATTGTGGCATTGAGCACACGTGGACCGCAGAACAGCAGCAACACTGGTTTGAAGTCGTCAAAGGTAGCATCTACACGCAAATCACACGATGTCGGGATTGTGATCGAACCCACAAAAAAGAGAAACAAGCTCAACAGAACAAATAAGACATGTCTCACGCCCGCTTCGCTCAAGACGCAAAGAAAACAGGAACTCAAAAACCATCTCTGTCTTGCTTGGCGACTTTGCGGCTTGAGCGAAGCGAGTGTGAGCGATTGCCTTGCTCTCTTAACTCTGAGTTCTCTGTGATCTCTGTGGTAAAAACTGCCTTGCTGTCTTTTATCTGTGTTTATCTGTGTGTATCTGTGGTTAAATTGTCTTGAAACAGTGCGCTAACACAGACCCAATTCACCCCCGGTTTCAAATTCTGCTCAATTGCCATTACAATCTTGGGCTTTCCCACCGTTTTTGCTGGTGGGGCTCGGTACGATCCTTGAAAAACTGAAGGTGGAACATGGCAGAGAAATTCAAAATTCTGGTCGCTGACAAACTGGCTCCCGAAGGTCTGAAATTCATCGAAGATCAGCCTGATTGCGAACTTGTGAACAAGCCCGGTCTTTCCGAAGACGACTATATGCAGCTTGCTGACGAGTGTGATGCGATGCTGGTGCGCTCCGGCATTAAGGTCACGCCCAAGATCATGTCCTCTGCCAAGAAGCTTAAAGTCATCGCCCGTGCGGGGGTTGGTGTCGACAATATCGACCTCAAAGCTGCCACCGACAAGGGCATCCTGGTGCTCAACTCTGCTGAAGCGAGCACCATCTCCACCGCTGAACATGCGTTTACGCTGATGATGGCGTTGTGTCGCAACGTCGGTATCGCTCACCTGACCGTTGCCAACGGCGGTTGGGATCGCAGCAAGTTCAACGGCATCACGCTTGAGGGCAAGACCCTTGCCATCGTCGGTTTCGGTCGCATCGGCCAGACCATCGCCAAGCGTGCCTTTGCCTTTGGCATGGACGTGATTGCGTATGACCCCTTCATCAATGCTGCAACCATGCTTGATGGCAAGGTCAAGATGTTCACCGACTTCAAGGAAATCCTGCCCCATGCCGACATCATCAGCTTCCACGTCCCCAAGACCGAGCAGACCACCGGGATGCTCAACAAGGATACCTTCAAGCTCTGTAAGCAAGGCGTCCGCGTGGTCAATGCGGCCCGTGGTGGTATCGTCGATGAAACCGACCTGCTTGAAGCACTGGAATCCGGTCAATGTGGCGGCGTCGCATTGGACGTGTTCACGTCTGAACCCCCTGCTGAAGACTGCCCGCTGCGTAACCATCCCAAGATTCTGACCACACCGCACCTGGGTGCTTCGACCGTCGAGGGACAAAAGGCGGTGAGTATCATTGCCATCGAAAACGCACTGAGCTACCTTCGTGGCCAAGGCGTCAAAGGCGCGGTCAATGCAGGCGGTTACCGTGTGGATCTGTCGGATCGTCAGAAGCAATATGTTGATCTGGCGGATCGCATGGCATCACTGCTGTCCCCGATCTGCACCCGCGGCATTGCCAAGGTCTCCATCGAAATCAACGGCAAGGAACTCAAGGCAGCTTCGGGCACCATCGAACGCATCGTGCTCATGGCGCTGCTCAAGTCCAGCACCGAAACCCCCGTCAACGTCATCAATGTCAGCGGCATCGCCCAAAGCCGTGGCATGGAAGTCACCAGCAAACTCAGTGACGAAAAATCACGTGGTGAATGCCTTGCCATCCGCGTTAAGGGTCCCGAAGGTTCGGTCACCAAGGACACGCATCCTGCTGATGTCGATCGTCACATCGTCGGTCGCATCTTCGAAGACAACCGTCCCCGCGTCCTGGAAATCAACGGTTACTACATGGACATGGTCCCGGCAGGCAACATGATGCTCATCCGTAACCAGGACAAGCCGGGCATCATCGGCCTGGTGGGTAACACGATGGGTGATGCAGGCGTGAACATTGCGGACATGGCAATCAGCCGCCGCGATAACACCGCCTTGATGGTGCTCAAGGTTGACGAAGTGCCCAGCGATGAACTGGTCGCCAAACTCAAAGCCAACGATGCCATCCTGCATGTCTCCAGCGTGCAACTGCCTGCAGAAAAGGCGTAAAACAAGGCTTTTTTCATCACAACACGACACATAGCCGGGTCATCATGGCCCGGTTTTTTTATGCGCTTTACCGAGTGTAAACACCAAAGCACCGCGCACACAGTAAGCAGCAAAAGTCTGACGGAATGACGATCATACACGTCGTCATATCAAGTCGCATTCAACCAAGACAACCGCTTACTTCGTGCGCGGCTCTTGTTCTGCATTATGAAAACATGACGTAAAAATAAAACCGTAAAGATGATTGGATGTGAAGCTTCGATCAATCCCGCGTTGACATGCCATTGCCTGATACACAGCTTCAACCGGCTTTGGTTTTTTCGTAGTATCGGTTCATGGGTGGCGATCGCAGACTTGTTCGTGTCAATTCTCACATGCGCCATCAGGTGCTTACGGGCTCGACTTGCCTTGAGCAGCGCCGGCCACTCACCGGTTGTTTGCAGCAGACCTGCACGCCTCGAAGGTTGACTTTATATTCCACAACTTTGAAGGCGTACAGGTCTCGTCCAAACAACCGGTGAGTGGCCGGCGCTGCTGCACGTAGCTTTGCACGTGTGTCGTCCATGGCGATAGAGCAGTCAATTTTCACCATCATGCAACACAACTTTCTTGAACCGATGTCTTGATGAGTTGTGGATAAGAGAAATGCGACACGAGCCGACTCGCCTAAGATCGTTAATTATCACTTGTTCTTGAGCTGTTTGAGAATATCCGTCAGTGTGCTGTTGATCGAAAAAATCACCACGATCATTTCGCAATACAAACGCACCACGACAGGCCCTGCAAGCAGAAATAAAAGTCCGAATACGATCGGCATGTAACCATCGTAATGCTTAATGCCATTGAACACTTGGATTGCACCCGTCAGCACACAGGCCAACACGCCAATCCAGAAAATGAATTGGACAAAAAACGGCGTAATCATTTTTCGAAACGTCAGCCAATCATCCATGCTAATCCCCTTAGGAAAAAGGCCAAAGCATCATCACTGATGGGCTTTGGCCTTGATAGATCAAAATGAACTGAATTGCATCGGTCGCGGTTCACTCACCGTTTTCATGCTCGTTGAGAACTTCACGAGCACGTTCGAGGTCTTGGGGCATGACCAGAACTTTCACATCGCCTGGCGCGTCTGCCCGAAAACCGGAGGTCAACACGCCCCACATCTCGGCGCAGATTCCCTCGCCTTCCAAAGCGGCAACCAGAATCGCTGCCTGCGGCTCGGAGGGTAAGCTCACCAATACGACCGGATCATTTTCGCTTGACTGGGGCATGAGGGGTTCCCTAGGTTCGCTTGTCGATCAAATCAAAAAAATCAGTTGCTCGGTGCGTTGTACTTGACCGGCTTGGACTTGCTCTTGAAGATCGGGGCTGGCTCACCAATGATCTGCATCTTGTTGTTCAAGGTGTCAGCCATGGTCTTGAGGTTGGTCTCTTCAAGGAACTTGCGGATTTCGCCACGCAGGTTTTTCCATTCCTCGTGCTGAGGGCAAGGTTGATCGTCATCACACTTGGCCATCCCAACCACACAGCTGTCCAGGTCATCCTTGGAGTCGATGATGGACATGATGTCGATTAAGGGAATGTCCTGCGGCGGACGTGCCAAGGCAAAACCACCACCACGGCCTTTGGCTGAAACCAGCAGACCATTGCGGACGAGGTCCTGGAAAATCTTGGCCACGAAGTGACGCGGCAGGTCCGTACCTTCGCAGAGTTCGTCCAGAAGAACGTACCCGTCGGGGCGAACCATGGTCAACCGCGTCAGAGCGCGGATGGCGTAAGCACATGCATTTGAATAAATCATCGATTGTATCCTGTACGCGTAAAAAAGCGGGATATCCTTTTGACGCTACTTCCACTCAATAAAAAGTCACGTTTAACAATGTGACGATATTATGACTAACTTGTACCATAAAACAACACCAAGAGAGATTTTAATAGTTTTATCTTCATTTTGCACCTTCAAGGGAGCACTTAACCTGTGAAAAAACAATCAATCAAACGAATCGGCATCCTCACCGGCGGGGGCGATTGCCCGGGACTCAATGCTGTGATTCGTGCAGTAACCAAAACCGCCATCTACCGTTACGGGCTGGAAGTCTTCGGGATTGAAGACGGTTTTATGGGGTTGGTCCAAAATCGTATCCACCCGCTCAAAGCCACTGACGTGAGTAATATTCTCACCCTCGGGGGCACCATTCTCGGCACTCACAACAAATGTGACCCCACCCGCTACCCCGTTACCGACAGCGATGGCAACACCGAATTCAAAGATGTTTCCGACCGCTGCATGGACCACATCAAGCATCATCAACTCGATGCGCTCATCGTCATCGGCGGTGATGGCACGATGTCCGGCGCAGCCAACTTCGTGCGTATGGGCGTTAACTGCATCGGTGTGCCCAAGACCATCGACAACGACCTTGAAGGCACCGACGTAACATTTGGCTTTGCCACCGCTTGCGATGTCGCGACCGATGCCCTGGACCGCATTCACACCACCGCAGCGTCGCATCACCGGGCGATGATCGTCGAAGTGATGGGACGCAATGCCGGTTGGTTGGCCCTGCATAGCGGCGTCGCATCGGGGTCCGACATTATCCTTTTGCCGGAAATACCTTACGACATCGACAAGGTTTGTCAGGCAGTCGAAAACCGCTCAAAACACGGTAAACGCTTCTCCATTCTCTGCGTCTCCGAAGGCACCAAACCCCTGGGGGGTGAACTGGTCGTCGATCACATCGACCCCAACAGCCCCGATCCCATCCGCCTGGGTGGTGTTGGTAAAGTGGTCGCAGACGACATCCAAATGCGCACCGGCATCGAAACACGCACCACCGTCCTGGGGCACGTCCAACGCGGTGGCACCCCCGTCCCGGCTGATCGTGTGCTGGCGACCGAGTTCGGCCACGCCGCATTGCAGGCATTGATGAACGGCAAGGAGAATCGCCTGGTCGTCATGCAGGGCCGCACCGTTACCGATGTTGAGCTGCTCTCAGCCGAAGGTAAACAGCGTAAAGTCCAACTGGATAACAATCTGCTAATGGCAGCCCGGGATGTGGGGACGAGTTTCGGGGATTAATGGCCATTTAATGCTTTGAGATTCGTCTGATTCTGTCTTTTCCACAGAGTCACAGAGACACAGAGCCGGATAAAAGACAGAGAATCATTCTTGTGTCTGGCTCTGTCACTCTGTGGCTCAATGGTTCTTACCAAAGACATGGTTTTACCCAGCGATTGAAAATCCCAATCCCCAGCGCATCAGCCAGCGAGTCATGCTACAATGGTGCTTTTGTGTCCCGCCCGGCAAGTTCGGGCTGGTTTACCCATGACACCCTAGTTCGTACTTGGAAACATGATGACAATGACACCGCCCAGCACCCAACTCAATGATGCCCTGGCTAAAATGGACCTGACCTCTGACAATGCAGCGATCATCGGCCTGCAATATGGGGACGAAGGTAAAGGTCAGATCGTCGACATCTTCGGCTCGCGTTATGACATCGTCGCACGCTACAACGGCGGAGCCAATGCTGGGCATACCGTCATCATCGGCGACCAGAAATTTGCACTGCACCTGATCCCCTCGGGCATCATGTGCACCAATGCCATCAACGTCATCGGCAACGGCGTCGTCATCGACCCGGCTCAAATCCTCAAGGAAATCGACGGTCTCAACGAACGCGGTGTCACCACCGATCACCTGCGCATCTCCGACCGGGCCCACATTGTCATGCCCTGGCACAAAGTCCAGGACGGGCTGTATGACACCGCGATGGCCACCGCCAAAGGCTCCAAAGCCATCGGCACCACCGGTCGCGGCATCGGTCCCTGCTATGCTGACAAAGCCCTGCGCTCCACCGCCATCCGCATGGGCGAACTGCTTAAGCTCGATAAACTCAAAGCCAAGGTCGGCTATATCTGCGAAGTGAAGAACACCATCTTCAAGGCATTGGCTGAACACTGCAATGTGCCGTTCGAACCGCTGGATGCCGACAAGATTTATGCTGACATCTGCGAGCAAGGCAAGCGTCTTGCCCCGATGATCACCGACACCAACGACCTTTTGCACACCGGTTTGGCGGAAGGCAAAAAAATTCTCTGCGAAGGTGCCAATGCCGTCATGCTCGACATGGACCATGGCACGTATCCGTATGTCACCTCCAGTAACTGCTCATCACTGGGCATCTACCCCGGTACATCGCTTCCCGGCGGAACGATCAAGAACATTGTCGGCATCGTCAAGCTTTACACCTCCCGCGTTGGCGAAGGCCCCTTCCCCACCGAACTCTTCGGTGATGAAGCGGACAAGATTCGCGTGGCAGGCAACGAGTTCGGCACGACCACCGGTCGCCCCCGTCGCACGGGTTGGCTTGACTGCGTGTCCGTGCGATATGCAGCACGACTCAGTGGCGCCACCGCCATCGCCTGCACCGGACTTGCTGTGCTCGCGGGTTTGGAACAACTGAAAATCTGTGTCGGCTATGAACTCAATGGCAAGACCTACAACACGCTTCCTGCCGACGCTGATGATCTGGCAGCGGTTAAGCCGATTTATGAAGTGATGGACGGCTTTATGGACCCAATCGGTGACTGCAAGACCTATGCGGAGTTGCCGCAGACCGCCAAGCAGTATGTCGATTGTGTTGAATCGCACATCGGCGTGAAGATTCCGATGGTCTGCGTCGGTCGTCGTCGCGATCAGATTCTCTTCCGCTAAACCCCCGGAAGTGACTTCTGGTAAAATGGCATCGGTGCCGATCAACCAACCAACAGCCCATGGGCTTGTGTAACAGGACACATGAATGATCGAGTCACAACTCGACAATCCACAGACCGGCCCGTCAGAGACGATGGATCAAAGCCAACAAGCGTTGGCCCAGGTCGGCGTGTCCGAAGCGGCATTGCCCCGTCACATTGCCATCATCATGGACGGCAACGGTCGCTGGGCGCAGCAGCAAGGTAAACCGCGTCTGTTTGGCCATCAAAATGGCGCCCGTGCGGTTCGCGCGGTGGTCACCGAGTGTGCCCGGTTGGGTTTGGATGCCCTGACGCTGTACAGCTTCTCCGTGGACAACTGGAAACGTCCTGCTGACGAAATCGAATGTCTGATGGCATTGTACGTGGAGTATCTGCAGGCTGAGCGGGCGACGATGATGGACAACAACGTCAAGTTCGTCCAGGTCGGTCGCCGTGAGGGCTTGCCTGAAGCGGTGCTTGAGCAACTGGATATCACCACCGAAATGACGGCCAAGAACACGGGGCTGACGTTGGCGTTGGCGATCAATTACGGTTCGCGGACGGAGATCACCGATGCGATGCGTAAGTTGGCTGTGAAGGTTGCAGCAGGTGAACTTGAGCCGGACGCAATTACTGAACAGATGGTCAGTGATAATCTCTATACCGCAGGCTTGCCGGACCCTGATTTATTGATTCGCACTGCCGGTGAGATGCGTCTGAGCAATTATTTGTTGTGGCAGATCAGCTATGCGGAGATTTATGTGGCGGACGTTTGCTGGCCGAGTTTCACAATCGATACTTTGCGTCAAGCCATTGTCGAGTACGCCCGTCGTCATCGGAAATTCGGTGCCATCCCTTCAGACGAATGTCCTGAGAGTGCATCTTGATGCAAGTCTGATGTTTCTCTCCCAATCAGGTGGCATCAGGCAAGATAATCGTCTACAATTCTCCGATTATGGTCTGTTTTGTGTTTTTGTACCGGAACGGATCGGTGAATCTGCTTGATTCACCCCGGGGCCGAAGCTGCTGGTGAAGGGTATTGCAGCGACGCATTTACCATAAGTCCGTTGAGGCGACCGTTCGGGTCAGCCCGCTCACCTTGCAGATGTGAATTGACAGCTTGTAGCTGTACTTCGCCGATTGTCGGCTTGATGTCGACTGGTCGTTGGGATTCACTATCACTCGTGCAATCCCTGTTTCAGGAGAAGGGTTGTTATGAAATATTTGTTTATGTGCGTTTTCGCACTGCTGATCGGTGCCTCGATCTGGACGTGGAGCATGTTGCCAACCACGCAATTCAAAGAACCAACCATTTACTGGGTAACCGACCCGAACCCGGCACGTGTTGAACAGATCGCCATTTTCCAGCGTTGGCTCAAGAAAGATCCAAGCCGCCCGGAGATGCGGGTGCTGGTTGATGCAGCCAACTCCCGTAAGGAAAAGAAGGTCATTCAGGGCGTCTCAGGTGTCGGTGGTGACACCATGGACATGGCTGGCGGTACGGACATGCGTTACTTCAACGCCATCGGCCTGATCGCGCCGGTGACCAAAACCGCTGAAAAACTCGGTTACGACGTGAGCACCACATGGGAACCGATTCGCCCGCTGATTGCCCAGGATGGTGAGCAGTACCTGTACCCGTGTAACGTCGCGGTGCGGATGCTCTGGGTCGACTACAACCAGTTTGACGAACTGAATGTCGAACGTCCGCCCCACCGTTGGGACTGGGACACCTTCGAACGCATCGGTCGTGCTTTTGTCCAGAAAGCCAACGAAGGCAAAAGTCACCAGGATCGCTTCATGCTCCACAGCATGGACACCGAAACGCTCTACCGTTCGCTGGGTCTGGCCTGCTTTGACGAAACGCTCTCATTCTGCCAACTGGAAGATCCGCGTTACATCAAGTCACTGGAAAAGAAATATCAGTGGATGTACGACGACCACATCACCCCGACAGCTGCTGAGCAAAGTGGCTTTGATGTCGAAGCCGGTTACGGTGGTCCGCAGATTTTCCTCTTTGGACAAGGCAACTATGCCATGTTCATGATGGGACGTTACTCCTTGATTCGTCTGCGTCAGATTCAGCAGGCCCGTCTGGATGCGGGTAAACCGATGATGAAGCTTGACGTGATTGAACCACCGCATGGTGGCTTCCCGACGACGCGTTGTAACACGCGTGCTTTGGGGATTTACGCAGGTGGCAAGAACATTGAACTTGCCAAGACTTTCCAGTCTTATCTGGCCTCGGAAGACTATAACATGCAGATCGTCCGCGACGCTGACGCTTTGCCGCCCAACCCCAAGTATGTCAATACACTGGCTTGGGAAAAACCGTTGCCACTGCTGCCGACACAGACTGACATTCTCTTCCCGTACGAGGAAGACGAAAAGCATCTGCTGAGTAACTTCCGCATCGACTTCTATGAAAAGCTCGATAAGATCGACCGTGAATCGGATTGGTCCCTGCAGAAGGATCTGCCCCGTCCGCCCAAGCCTGCGAAGATGTCCGACGAGGACTATCAGAAGGCATTGGCTGAGTTTGACGCGTTGTACATCGCTTCGATGCCTGTTTACAAGTCCGAATGGGGCATGCACGATCGCTTCACCGACCTGATGGAAAACATCGCGCTGCCTGGCGACATCACGCCTTACTGTGTTCCTGAAACAGTGAACATGGAAATCAGGAACGCCGAAGACGAATTCATCAACAATCGCGCCACCGCCAAGGAAGCCGCCAAGCGTGCTGCCGACCGTGTGAACGCCGAAATTCAACGTACACTGGAAGAAAATCCCGATATCCGACCGGAGTACGAAAAAGCCCGTGCTGATCAGAAGAAGATTGATGAACTCAAGGCAGCAGGCAAGAAGATTCCTGCCAGCTTGATTCAGAACCCGTTCTACCTTCGCTATTACAAAGTCCAGGGTATGCTCGAGGAAGAGGAATAATTCATGAGTACCAAAAAGAACCGAACCGTCCGCGAGCTGGCAACAGGATTGGGGTTTCTCACCCCCAACATCCTGGGCTTCCTGACGTTCACGACCATCCCGTTGATTTTCTCCATGATCATGGCGTTCTCCAACTGGGACCTGAAACTTCACAACATGTTCAAGCCCGAAGCGTCACCGCACTTTGTCGGGATTGAAAACTTCCAACGCCTGTTGTCCAACTCCGACTTTTACAAGTACCTGGGCAACACCCTGTTCTTCATGATGAACATCCCGTTCACCATCGGCGGCTCACTGATTTGTGCTCTGCTGCTGAGCAAGGACCTTCGCGGTGGCAGTAAGAAGTCGGCATTAATGATCATCGCCACGGCCATTCTCATTGCTTCGTGCATCATGCTGACCCTGGTGGGCATGGGTGCTTCGGCGATGACGATTCTGGTCTGCGGACTGGGTTGCACCTTCCTGGTCGGTGGTGCCCTGGGTGGCTCAACGGTGTATCGCACACTGTTCTACCTGCCGCACTTTACCGCGGGTGTTGCAACTTACCTGTTGTGGAAGAAACTCTACAACCCCATCAGCGGCCCGATCAACCAGACGCTGAATCCGATCCTCAAGAAAGTTGAAGTCGCGGTGAATGCGACCAACTCCTCGGTGATCCAAAGTGGTCTGTGGATTGCAATCATCGTCATTGGTGCGATTCTGTTCATGGGCTTAAAACGTCTGAACACACTCTGGCGCGATGGCGACCTTGGCTCGCGTGCCATCATCCTGCCGATGTTTTTCCTGGTGCTTCCTTCGGTGATGGCATCGCAGTGGTTTCCGATCCAAGCTGCCCGTTACAGCATCGCGATTGTCGCAGGTGTGCTCCTGGCGGTGACCTTGTTCATGATCATCACCTCCAAGCAGGAATTCGACTGCAAGCCGAGCAACGGTTTTGGTAACGCCTTGATGTTCTGCCTGTTCATGATGGTGATCCAGTTCATCGTCACCGGGTTGGGCATTGTCGCCTACAACCTGCCGGGCATGGCCGAGATCACGATTGACAACGGTGTTTCGGTCGGCGGACTCACTGCCCCGGAATGGCTCACCAGTTACCACTGGGCCAAGCCTGCCCTGATGCTCATGGGTTTCTGGGGTGCGATTGGTTCAAACAACATGCTGCTTTATCTTGCAGCGTTGACCAACGTGCCGGGTGAACTCTATGAAGCTGCCGACATTGACGGTGCTTCACCTTTCCAGAAGTTCTGGAACGTCACCTGGCCCCAGCTTGCCCCGACGACTTTCTTCATCGTCGTCATGGCAATGATCGGCGGTCTTCAGGGTGGTTTTGAAATGGCCCGCACGATGACCAACGGTGGTCCGGCCGGTGCCACGACAACGTTGTCCTACAGTATTTACACCGAGGGCTTTGTCACCGGTCGACTGGGCTACAGCTCATCATTCGCCTGGGTGCTCTTTGCCATGGTCTTTTCCATCACAATGTTCAACTGGAAGTTTGGTAGCCGATATGTCAATGACTAATGCCGCCGATGTCACAAGTAATCGTCTGGTGCCCAAGAAATTCTTCGGCACATGGTTTCTGCATATCCTGCTGGCCTGCATGAGTCTGGGTCTGGCCCTTCCGTTTACATGGATGGTGCTCACCAGCTTCAAGCCGCTGACGGAAGTGCAGTCTGAAAACTGGATCCCCCAACTCTGGCAGCCGGAGAACTACAAGGAAGTCTTCACCGTCGTTCCTTACGCCAAGTTCTACTGGAACTCGCTGTTCATCGCGTCGTGGGTCACTGCTCTGCAGGTCACCACCATCTCGCTGGCAGCGTTCTCCTTCTCCCGTTGTCAGTGGCCCGGTCGCGATAAAGTCTTCATGCTTTATCTGTCCACCATGATGCTTCCCGGTCTGGTCATGATGATCCCCAACTATCAGATCATGATCACACTGGGGCTGGTCGACACCTACATGGGTTTGATTCTCCCAGCCGCCTTCTCGGCGTTCGGCACGTTCCTGCTCCGACAGTTCATGCTCACCATCTCAACGAGCATCGATGAGTCAGCAGAGATCGACGGCGCCAGCAAATGGCGTCTGTTCTGGGACATCATTCTCCCGCTGTGTCGCCCCGGTATCATCACTCTGACCATCTTCACCTTCATGGGTAACTACAACAGCTTCTTCTGGCCGTTGGTTATGCTCAAGAGCCAGGAACGCTACACACTGCCCATCGGTCTGTTGTTCTTCGACTCGACCCGTGGTCAGTCGACGCACCTGATGATGGCAGCGGTCACCATGGCCGTCATCCCCATGATCTTCATCTTCGTGCTCCTGCAGAAGTATCTGGTCAAGGGCATTCAGATGGGTGCCGTCAAGGGATAACCCCCAGCGTCATCGACGCGACAACACAATCACCAATCAAACACGGTGCGACCTCACGTTGCACCGTGTTTTTTATTGCGCAATTTGTCTCTCCCTAAAACCGCTTGCGGTTTATCGCGTTTTGCATCAACATCTGCCACCCAACAAGGCACCCGCGGGAATCCTTCGGCTTCCAGCGGCTTTGATTGGCACTGCCAAGCTGCTGGAAGTTGCGCAGCAGATTCCTGCGGGGGTCTTGGAGGAAGTGAGAATAAAGCAGTATGTCTTGACGCAAAACGCTATAGCACGTCGAGATTGAATCAAAGTTAAATTCATATTTCCAAAAACAATGCGGAACCGCATGTGGTTGAGAAAAAGCACAATCCGAAATTCGAAATCCGAAATTACTTGTTATCATGCACGCATGAGACACCCCGCGATGTGCCTGGTGCTTCTTCTGATAGCCATGAGCCTGATCGGTTGCCAAGCCGAACTCCCACAGGCTGCCCCCCGGCAAATTCAGATCACCAGTCCGACCACCATCCCGATCAAGGTTTACAGCCATCTGCCCATTGTCACCGTCAAGATCAATGGCCAAGGTCCGTACAACCTCATCCTCGACACCGGTAGCCCCACCGTGGTACTCCGCCCTGATGTCGCTGATGAACTTAAACTGCCTCAAGGCATCATCCGAGGCACGGAGTTCGCCCGATCTATCGGCGGCGTGGACACCGTCAGCTTTCGACACATCAACCAACTCACGATCGGTGATGTCACTTGTGAACGTCTGGATGCCAAACTTGTGGACATCCCATCGGACTATCTGGGATCGTCAATTCGCATTGATGGCTTGTTGGGTTTGCGTGTCTTTGCCCAATTGCTCTTGACCATCGACTATCCCAACAGTCAACTGATCCTCACGCCCGATGATTACCTGGGTGCTGATGCACGCGATGTCATTGGCGCACGCTTACCTGATGCTGAGCATCTTCTCATTGACTTGCCCGTCAAGAACAAGGTGATGACCTTCACCCTCGACACCGGCACGTCCATGGGCTTTTTCCTGACCGACGCCGATGCTCAGCAGTTGATCTTCGCTCAAGGCCCCATCGTCTCTGGCACCACCAACACACCCCACGGCCCGGTGGACATCCGCGTTGGGCGTATCAATCAGACAGTGCATCTTGCTAATCAACAAATCCAGCGCCCCATCGTCTACATTCGCCCCGGTGAGTATCCGCTGATCTCCTCGGAAAACCAGGACCCGCTTTTCGCCGATGCCACTTCCTTGATTGGTGGTGAGATTCTCAGGCACTTTGCCATCACCATCGACCAACGCAGTCGCCTGGTACGCTTTGCTCGCGCAAGCAACAAACCCATCCAAATGCGTGGCTACAGTCAACCGAAATTCAATCCGTTGGACTAAACCCATCGGTGTCATCCCACCTTTGACTCACGCGCAACTGCGAATCACCAGCGTCATGTTCACGTTCAATCGCCCAGCGTGTTCGGGTTAATGCTTTGAGAAATCGTTGATCATGACTCACCAGCAGTAAACCACAGGGACACTGTGCCAACGCTTGCTCAAGACATTCAGTGGATGGCAGGTCCAGATGGTTCGTCGGTTCATCCATGATGATCAATGACACAACATTGATCACACCAAGCGCCAACAGTAATTTTCGGAGTTCACCGGGGCTGGGCATGTCCGTCTCCAGTAAACGCTGTGGGTCCGACCCCAGACAACTCACCACATTCATCAGTTGACCAAGCTTCTCCCCGGAACACATACGTACCTGTTTGAGAACCTCAACCGACTGTGCTGCGGTGACCTCCTGGGGCATATATAACACCTGCTTAATGGGAATGGACAGATGGTTGATGAGATGTGTGATCAACGTACTCTTGCCTGTACCATTGGGTCCGACCAGTCCGATTCTGTCATCAGGTTTCATGGCAAGATCGGGGATGTCTAAACCTGTCTGAGATTCCAAAGTGTCACCAAAGGCAATGGTCTGCGCGGGAACGCGAAACAGAAAATCCATCTTGCTGCGTGCATCGGCAAGCCAGATGCCAAGCGAAGCTTCTTTGCGAACGAATGTCGCGTCGAGTTGCTGCTGAGCCTTGGCTTGACGGCCTTTGATCTGATTCAGTGAAGCGCCTGCTTGACTGTCGGTTAATCGTGCGAGATTGATCTTGCTTCTTGTATCCGCATCGTGTTTGCCAACACCGCGTTTGGAGCGGTTCTTGTGTTCAGCAGCAGCGTTGGCGCGTCTGCGATCGGTCTCCTGTTTAAGGCGTTTGACTTCGGATCGCATCTGCTGACGTTGCTTGATCAGTCGTTGATGATCTGCCTTGGTTTGCTCTACGCCATGCGTGTACCCACCCGGTCGTAGCGTTGCATCAGGCGGTTGAAGAAACAGGCATTGATGGCACAAGGTATCGAGAAAATCCCGATCATGACTGACGAGTAAACCAATCCTACGAAAATTTGCCAACGCATCAAGAAGCATGGCGCGGGCCTGGTTGTCAATATGATTGGAAGGTTCATCAATCGCCAGAACAGCAGGTTCAGCCCACAATGCCGCAGCAATCTGAGCACGTTTACGTTCGCCGTGACTTAACGTCGACCAACGCGCCAACCAATCCTCTGAGACACCGAGTTTACCCCGTAGTTCCCATGCTTTCCCGTCCATGGCGTCCATGAAAGGCGCAAGCAAAACCGGTGGGGCATCCGTACGCTGAGCACAATAGACAAACGGTTTGGGAGTGTGGATCGTCCCGGCATCAGGCACTTGTGCACCAGATGCCAACTGCAGCAACGTGGTCTTGCCCGAACCATTGGCTCCGACAATCCCCGTCCATCCTCGGTTCATGCGCACCGATAAATCTGAAAACAGTGGCAGACTCAAGCCATCATACGAAAAGTAAACCCCGTGGAAATCAAGGAATTGATTCATGACTAATCTCTGGCAACATACATCGCGGTATCACAGTCGGTGATAACCGTTTGAAAAAGAACATGACCCATCGGCCAACCAGAAGAGATCAAGCATGCATTTTCATCAGAAGCTTCCAATTCCTTGGTGTGAGATCAGAGCAGTATAAAATTTTCGCACGGATACACAAGCCTGTTTCACAGCCAACGTGAGACATCTGGTATCAAATAGTGCAACAACAAGCATCTCGCATCGGTCAACACAGACATCACACGGCAGGATATCGATATCAAAAAAAGATTTTCAAGCCGTCACCCATGTGTTGAAAAGCGAATCCGGCCCCCATGTATTACCTGCAGATGAAAAATCACAGAACGGTACCGTACTCTGATTAGAGAAGATCACATCGTAGGTTTTCCATATCTGCTCATGATTACCAGCAGGTTTGATACCAACAATTTGATTCACATCCAAGGGCCCAAATACTGCATCGCGTGAGAGCATCCGGACATCACGTGCTAAAACCAACGGGCCATACATCAGCACGTTGGCGGGGGTATGCGGCTGGATATCTGTTGAACGGATAATCTGCTGTGTGTTGTATCCGACATCACTTTGGATACCTTGTTCCAGGATAAAACCACGCTTGCACCAATCCTGCTCATGCCAACGGATGCGTGGATCGTCTTGAGCAATGCGATGCGCTTCAAACGGTTCGGTGCGTACTGCCAGTTTAAACGCAATGGTTAGTGTCTGATGTTTCTGCCATGTCCGTTGAAGGCAGAACCATTGGCTATGCTCATCATGTTGCGATGTCTCTGCGATGACCTGGCCATCAAGTTTGACGGTCATTTGCTTACACCAATGCGGAACGCGCAGGTTCAACGTCAGTTGTTTGGGTTCGGGCAGTCTCCATTGCAACGTAACAGGTTCCCCAGCAAGAAAGTCTCCCGTCATGATGAATTGCATGGCTTGGCCATTTTCACAAATGATCCTGCCTGCTGATTCGTTATAGAGTCCCATGTAAAGTTGATCTGCTTCGTACATCATCGCTGATTGAGCTGCTTGTAAATATCCACGCGGGAGATTGGCAACGCAACACTGATGGTGTTCAAGAAAATGCTTGTGTGCAGGGATATGTTGATGAGACAAACGCAAGCGGCGCAACCCCCATTTGCCATCCCAACGCATACCACACAAGAGCGTGTTGTAGAGTGTGCGTTCCATTTCGTCGAGATAATGAACATCAGCAGTCAGTCGGTACAGCGCGTAAGACAGTCGGTTCCAATAGACCGCATCACAGATTTCCGCCAATGTGTTTTTGAGAAATCGCGAACCAATGAACTTGTCATCGTAACTCACCGATCCCACGGGGCTGCGTTCCCATGTGACGAGTTGATGGTGTATGTTCCGAGCCGCAATCAGATAATCAGCATGTCCCGTAACTTCGTAAAGATCAACCATGCCTTCGACACAGGAGATCAATTCATAACTCTTGGCCCAATCTTCGGGGTGATCAAACCATTGGTCAATGGGGAGATTGGCAAGCCCCTTGCGTAGAATGTCGGGGATGCCCATTGGATGCTGCTGCCATTGATCAACGATATGCAATGCAAAGTCCAGATAGCGTTGCTGCTGTGTTTGGCGGTAAAGCTTGACGACCGGACCGAGAATCGACGTGCTGGGTAATCCGCAGAATTGACCGGTTTGAATGATCGATGATTGACCGGGTCCAAACTCGCTGATGAGGTGATCACAGAATTGCTCAGCACGTTGGAGAATCGTCGCATCATCCAATAAAGCTGCAGCTTCGAGAAGCGCCCAAAGCGTATATTTGCGGCACCAGATATTCCACGTGTTCTTGCCAGCGCAGCAGGAATCTTGATAGGTTCCGATATAGCCGTTGTCATCCTGGGTGTTGAGCAATCCGGTGACGGCATCGGCAATGGTCTGCTTGAGCGTGTCATCCTGCGGGTCATAGCGATAGGCTGCGATGGCAGAGAGGATCCATTTGCCCCAAAACTCGCCACGCCAGACGCCACGTCCCGTATGTGATCGATCGTCCATACGCAGTTGGAAGGCTTCCTGAGTTTCGGGATAAATCTGCTTGCGTGCAAAGTCCGAACGAATTCGATTTTCAACCGACTGGTTAATGCGTTGGCCAAGGTGCCCACCGAATTGCCAGTGTTCTGCCGGTCGGAGACGGGTTTGTTTTTTTGCGTGTTGAGTCTGCATGAGATGACCTTCTGATGGATTGATGCTGATGCCAGATATTTTAGTCATGTGACCTTCCAGACAGCTTGACCTGGCTTGACGATTCCTGCTCTTTTTCTGGACGGTTTTACTTCAAGATATTATGCTTTGCTGATGACAAGTCGATTTGAACCTTCTACGCATTGGCAATCTCAAACAGTGGGATTGTCAGCACAGCAGCCGGTGCGCGTGTTTCAAACGCAGCATAATGACGAGCGAAACCCGCGCCATGACCACGATTTCTGGGAAATCGTCATGGTCATATCCGGCAAAGCAATTCACGAAATCGACATAGGCGCACATCCCATCAAATCTCAACAGGCGATTATCATTCGGCCTGGCAACTTTCACAGCTTCCACACTTGTCGTAAACTCAATATTCTTAACTGCGTATTCCTGCCATCTGTAATTGAAAATGAATTGGCCTGGCTGCTTGAGGAACCGGCAGTAGGCCAGATGCTTTACCATCCGATGAACACCAAACAATTGGGCTCGACTGTCATTAACTGTTCCCGAAAACACGCCCAACGATGCCTTGATAGCATCAAACCAATCATCTCAAGCAGCCAATCCGCACACATGCCTGTGAGCCGATCCAACGCCATCAATCGCGTTGCGACAGTGATCAGTGAGTTGGCTGAACAATGGGCCGGCCAGCACGATCTGTCCGAAGAGTGCATCTCACCGGTGGTGTATCGGACGATGCAACGACTGACGGAACAACCAGAACATCCCTGGCAGATGGATGCATTGGCTGATCAGGTTCATTGCTCCAAAGCCTATCTCACGCGACTGTTCTCCGCCGCGATGGGTATCTCCCCCATGGCGTATCTGGCACAGGTTCGAGCAGAGCAGGCTGCAATCCTGTTGCGTCGGACCCTTGAGCCTGTTTCACATATCGCAGAGCGAACGGGATACCCCAACGCGGAGCATTTTTCCCGGCGTTTTCGGGATCATTTCCTCATGACACCTTCAGCGTACAGAAGGCGACATCAAAAATATCCCACGTATTAGACTTTGTTGATGTGTTCAACTTCAGGTCCATGGAATAAACTGACAGCTTCAACGACTTCATGAAATGGTTAACCCGATCCCTGTACATGGAATCCATGATCATGCCCCGCTCCGCCCAAACTCACGCAATCACACAAACTTCAGACAAACCATCTGCAATTATGAATCATCTGATGACATGGCTCATGGGTTTGTCTTTGCTCATGGTCTTGAGTATCAGCACAGCCGTACACGCACAAACGGTCCCCATGGCCCAAACACAGGCTGACGGTTTCTACCGCATGATGGTGGGTCAGTTTGAGTTGACAGCCTTCTCCGACGGAACCAACCCCAAGGACATCGCAGCGATCATGAGTGATCCCGCCAAGGTCCGTTCTGAGTTTGAAAAGATTCACCTTGCCATGCCCTACCAGTCGTCTTACAACGTGTACCTGATTCACACCGGCAAAGAACTGGTAATGATCGACACCGGACGTGGCGGTCTAAACGGACAACTCCTGAAAAACCTGGCCAAGTCCGGCTACAAACCAGAACAGGTTGATGCGATTCTCATCACACACATGCACGGCGACCATGTCGGCGGGTTGAGCCTGAATGGTAATCGCCAATTCCCCAATGCCGTTGTCTATGCCAGCAAACAGGAAGCCGACTTCTGGCTGAATATCAACCTTGGAGCTTATGAAAATCCCCATTGGGCAGGTAATGCCAAGCGCGCCCGAGCCAATGTCAATCCCTATGTTCAAGCAGGGAAGTTCAAGACCTTTGATGATCCAACGAAGTTGTTTGAAGGTATCCAAACCCTTCCGACGTATGGTCATACTCCCGGTCACAGTGCTTTTTTGGTGGAAAGTCTGAATCGCAGTGTGCTGTTTATTGGCGACACGATTCACTGTGCCGAAGTTCAATTCACGCACCCGACGATTACGATTCAATATGACGTCAAGCCGGATCATGCCCGGGACACGCGCCTTGCGTTATTCAAAATGGCATCGGAGAAGGGACACATCATTGCTGGACCACACATCTCATTCCCGGGGTTGGGTCATTTAAGTCAAACCGGTGTTGGTTTTAGATGGGTGCCCGTGCAGTATCAGCATCAAGTCAAAGCCAGTGACTAATCATGCCCATCACCTTACGCCTAGCCCATCTTGATAAAAGAATGTCACTCATTGCCATGCAATGTCGAGCATCACTTGAGAATGCGGATGATCGAGATATATTCAATGCACATTCGGATGTCATTGATATACCAGCCAAACTATTTGAAGACCAAGCTGTGACCGTTGCATTGCTTGATACGCAAATCGTCGACTTTTCAGTTGTCCTGCAATGCGATGACGGTCACGTAGAACTCGACGGACTGTTTGTTGAACCAGCCTATTGGCGACAAGGCATCGGTCGGTTACTGATCCAACGCGCAGTTCAGCGAGCCTTAAAACATGGCAGGTCAACACTGCAAGCGATCGCCAACCCACATGCCCATGCCTTTTACCAATCACTGGGTTTTAAACAAACAGGGATCACGCAAACTCAGTTTGGACCGGGGTTGTTAATGCAATATCAAACCCGTTCACATTTGATCGAATCCCGAAATAAAACAGCCGTATGCATGACACACACGGCCGTTTGATGGTTAAAGAGTTCCGTCAAGTGGCAGAAAATATCCTAGAGATAATCCGTCAAATCCACTTCGGACAATTGGATCGCAGGTGCGGACTCGTCATCCACAACGGACAGGCTGTAACGTCCCTGCATGGTCGCCAGTGCCATTGCCAACTGACTTGCCGAGTTGGGGGCCTGCATGAGCTGACTGCTGGGTGTCTGAATCATGTGAAGACCTGCCGTCTGTGAATATCCCTTACGGAAGTTCCAGGCAGCAAAGACATCTGCAATGGTCACCCAACCATCTTTGTTGATGTCATATGTCAATCCCGCATCTGCCTGATCGTCATGACTGGGATTGAGTCGGTTGTTCCAGATGGCAAAGACATCAGCAAGATCTACAAGGCCGTCGCCTGTCGCATCGCCGGTACAACTGCCAAAGTAAAAGACTTCGTCCTGGGCGACATTGACCTGTCCATCAAAACGGACGGTGATCTGTAACCACTGGTCAACGATGCTACCGGGTTCGAAGGTGATGACGATGCGATCCGTGCCATCGACACCTTCACCTGGTAAAGCCAGAACCTGTGAAGGTGCAGGTGCGTCGGTCCACTGCCCAGTGTCATCAACATTGCCAACTTTAAATGTGAAATCATCAGCAGAGATACCGGGGATGTGCAGATTCGGGCCATCGATCATGATACCCGTGATACCGTCACTTGCACTGGTGAAGTTCACACTGGTTGCGGTTTGACCAGGCTGCAGACTCTGAATGTTGTGGTCTATTGCCTGATTGTCATTGGCATCAACCGTTGCACCGTTGTTATCAAACACCGTCGCGTTGTAGAACAGATGCTCATCCGCCAACTCAAATGCAGGCATCATCCCTGCATCAACATGAGCTAGAACCTCTGCATCACCCAGCGTGATCAGGTCACTGCGACCGGTCCGGACATCTGCATCGCTATCGCGTGTGTCATCACTTCCTGCGTTTGACTGCGTGAAGACATAGTCAGCAGGAAGCTCAAATTCAACAATGTAATCGCCTGCAAAAAGCCCACGGAACAGATAGTACCCATCGGCATCGGTGATCGTCGTTGTGACGATTGTCTCCTGGTCATCAAGCAGATTTACCACAACGCCTTGAACACCAGACTCACCATCATCCTGTATGCCGTTGCCGTTTTCATCAAACCAGACTTGATCGCTGATGACGGGGCTGAAGTTGCCGAAGTTGATGTCGTTGGCGGTTTGACCGGAAGCGAGTGTTACGCTCTGATTGGCACTGTAGCGATCGACCAGATAAACATCAGATGCTGTACTGTCATCACCGGGTACAACACCATCCATATTGCCGGTATAGGTGATAAAACGCCCATCATCACTAATGGATAATTCCGTAAACTGGCCGACGAGATGTTCACCTTGATAATTAAAACTCATCGATTGCAGTTGATCGGTAAACTGATCATAAACGAATAAATCTTCATCCAGATTGACATCCCAATCAAAATAGTTATTTGACCAACTTGTAAAGGCAATGAATTGTCCATTATCACTGATTGCCATCCTGCCATAGGGATAGGAATTACCCTGCACCCCATTGACAGTCAGCATTTTGATTTGGTCTGTCTGCAAATCGTAAATGAAGACATCTGATATCTCGTTGTTATCGTTGTCAACCAGATTGGTTCGGTTGCTGATAAAGATGGCATAACGTCCATTACCACTGATAACCGGATCCAAACTCCAACCATTGGATGACATTAGGGTATTGGTTCGACTTAACCGTCGCGTCTGGCCGGTCAAACGATCATGCACAAAGACATCATCGTTGGTATTGTCCTCATCATCAGTCAGATTGTTGGCAAAGCTGGAGAAGATCACATAGCGACCATCATCACTGATACCAGGATTACTACTGGCAAAATTTCCCTGTTCACCTTCGGATGAAACGGACACCATCTGTGTTACGCCAGTCTGCATGTCATAGACAAAGATATCCGAACTGACTCCTTGATCATTCGCCACCAGATTGGTTGCAACACTGGAAAACGTCACAAAGCGTCCATCACCACTGATTTGGGGTGAACGAGAAACATCGTTGGCGGGTTGCCCATCGATACCGCGACTGATCAAAGTCATTTGATCGGTGAATTGATCATAGACATACACACTTCCAATACCGCTGGTATCATCGTCTGTTAAATTGGATGCATAACTTGTAAACGCGATGTATCGACCATCATCACTGATTGATGGCGAGGAACTGGACGCTGTCGCGGTTTGGCCGTCCAGACCAATCGATACGCGTTTGATTTGATTGGTATATAAATCGCGTACATAGACCTCTGGCAGGTTTTGCAAGTTGCCTTCATCCAGATTGGAAGAGTAAGTTTCAAAAACGACATAGCGTCCGTTACCACTGATCTGGCTGTTATATGAACCTGTATCAGCAAATTCACCATCAGAAGTCTGTGCAACAAAACTGACGTCAAAACCATCGTAGGCCGAATTGATCGCTGCCACCTGTTCGTATCCGACCGGTGTGATCTGGTTCACCGCATAGGTCCCGGGGATCAGGTTGGTGAAGCTGTAGCTGCCATCGGTTCCGGAAGTCGTCCAGCGTTCGCCTTCACCTTCATCCCAGAGCTGATTGCTGTTGGCATCGGTCCAGTCCAGTTGCTGATCGTTGTCATCATCCAAGAAGACGGTGATCCCTGCCAGGGCCGTTTCACCGGTCTGCTTCACACCATCACCATCAAGATCATGCCAAGTGGTTCCGTTGATTGAGACAGGTCGGTACAAACCGGCATCGGCATTGCTGTGATCATCTGCAATCCCCAGTTCGATGACGGCGGTGCGTCCGGTATCGCGATGGGCATCACTGTCTAAAGCGTCTGAAACGATGTCCGCATTAAGCAAGGTCCACTCATAACCCTCAGGCTTAATGAACTCAACGATGTATTGGCCGGTAACCAGATTGTCAAAACGATAGGCACCTTGCGGGTCGGTCGTTGTGGTTGCCAGCGGATTGCCATTCGCATCGAGCAGGTTGACGGTGATGTCATTGACACCGGCTTCAGACTCATCCTGTTGCCCGTTGCCGTTGACATCAAGCCAAACAAGATCACCGATGCTCGATGCTTCTCCGACGTGGATTGTCGTTGCTATTCCAAATTGTGCATTGGCTTGTGAAATGGTTCGGAAATAGATGGTGTAATCCTGTCCTGCTTCCAGGCCGGCGCTGTCGAAGACAGGGTTAAGTCCCACTTCATCTCCGCGTTGTGCTTGCTCACCGGTTTCACCATAGATGCCATCACCATCCAGATCCCAGACGTGGTCGGACGGCTCGTCAATGGCATCAACGGACCAGCCATTAAGCGTGACCGTCAAGCCGTAGTCCACTTCGTAGGGTCCGTCGGTATGCGGGGTAGCCAGTACGTCAAGAATCTGCAGTTGTGCATCATCCTCAACGGTTCCTGCCGGTGTGGTGACTTGCAGGGAAATGGTGACCTGTTGGCCATCCGTTGGTAAATCCAACAAGGCTAACTGCTCCCAGGTCAGTGTCGGAGCGACACCCGTTGCATCATCAAATTGGCCATCGTTATCCAGATCCCATGCATAGGACACATTATTGTCATACACAACCGAGGCTGATCCATCGAGCGTCAAAGAATGGCTTTCAGCAATCTGATAATCATCACCTGCATTGGCAATGGATACGAACGTCATGCCTGCATCGACATCAGCTAGATGCTGACCATTGGCCAACTGAATCACAGCGGTGTTGCCAGCTTGAGCGTCCACATCCGAATCCAATGCATCATCGCCCATGTCTTGTGATGTATAACGGTAACCTTGGGCCAAGGCCACATGAATCTGGTAGTCATCACCGTAGAGATCACTAAACGTGTATGTTCCCTGATCATCAGTGGTGGTGGTCTGGAGGACTGATCCCTGATCATCAAGGAGCGTGACTGTTTGCCCGGTCATGACCGGTTCATTTTCATCCTGCAGTCCGTTGGCGTTGCGATCATGCCAAGCCAGACCAGTAATGGAACTGTAAGGCAGATAACCAAAATCGATGCCGATCACATCCTCAAATTCCCCCACCGTGACTATCTGTGCATCCTGTCCCAGCTGATAGATGAAGATGTCGGATTGGTTATTGGTGTCATCATCAACCAGGTTACTTGCTAACGAGTTGAAGACAATGACCTGACCGCCATGACTGATCACTGGGTTGTAACTGTGATGATTGCCTTGTTGGTCAAGGATCAAACGTTGCGTGGTGCCTTGAGCCAGATCGTAAATAAAGATATCCGATTTGCCGTTGGTATCCCCATCAACCAGATTCCTTGCCATACTGCGATAGATGACATACTGGCCATCGGGCGAGAAGACCGCAGAGTCGCTTGAACCGTTCGCTTGCGTGCCATCGGTTGCGGTACTGATACGGGTTGTATCTCCGGTGAACATGTCGTGCATGAAGATGTCGGCTTGCCCATTGGTATCAGCGTCGACCAGATTATCCGCTGAGGAGTAGAAGGTCACGTATCGACCGTCAGAACTGATGTTCGGATCGTAGGCATGATAATTGGCCTGTGTTCCATCAGATGCAACATTGACACGTTGGGTCAAACCGGTTTGTCGATCATAGACAAAGATATCGGCCATCTCATTGGTATCATCAGCAACCAGATTACTGGCCAATGAATTGAAAATGACATAGCGTCCATCACCACTGATGGCTGGATTACCGTAACCGTAATTTTTCTGCGTGTCGTCCAACGCGACATTCAGATAAGTCAGCTCAGCGGTTTGCTGATCATAGACATAGAGTTTGTCGCTACCGTAATCGCTCATGTCTGAAAGGGTATTACCCGTATCAGCAAAGACGATGTATCGCCCGTCTCCACTGATCCTGCCATCATGGCTTTGACGGTTGGTCTGGGTACCATCAAGCAGCACATTGACGCGCGTCGTGGTGTCATTGAGTCGATCGTAGACGAAGATATCCTGATAACCATTGGTATCACCCTCAACCAGATTGTCCGCTGAACTCTGATAGGTGATGTACCGGCCATCATCACTGACCGATGGGTTGTAGCTGTCACCATTGCCAAATTCACCGGTCGGTGTGAGACTGACCGCCTGGAGTGTGTTGGTTTGGTTATCGAAGACAAAGACGTCGCGTGCGTCGTTGTCATCCCCAGCCAACAGATTATTCGCATCACTCTGGAAGACGACGAAGCGACCATCTGCACTGACCTGTGCAACACCGCTGGCCTTGTTGCCTAACAAGCCCTGATAGGTGTGAATCAGATCCAGTTGATCCTGCTCATTGGGAGAAGTGAGTTGGTGATGTGCGGGTGTGATCTGTTTGACGTTGTAATCACCGGGCAAAACGTTGTTGAAGGTGTAAACACCATCCTGGTCAGTAAGTGTCCAGCGTTCGCCTTCGCCTTCATCCCACAGCCCGTTGCTATTGGCGTCGGTCCAATCCAGTGTGTTGTTGGCATTGGTGTCCAGATAGACAGTGACGCCTTGAAGTTGGGTGTCCGTTCCCAGATCATAACTGCCATTTTGCACCAGCTCACTGAAGGCTGTACCGGTGATACTGCCATAGGGAATTGGCGTGATTGCGACGCCCAGGTCGGTGAGTTGCTGGCCGATGCCAAGCGTGATGACTTCGCTTCGCCCTGTCAGTGGATCGACATCACTGTCATAGGCTTCGACATCCCCCTGATTCATTGCCGAAATCATGTAGCCTTGGGGTGGTGTGATGACTAATTCGTATTGGCCTTGTGCCAATCTGTAGATGGTCAGGTAATGGCTGGTGGAAGTCTTGGCAATGTTGTAGTAGCTGACATCAACGCGATTCAATTCCACGCGTGTATCGGGCATGGATGTCTCACCATCATCAAAGATACCGTTGGCGTTGGCATCAAGCCAGACCAGAATTCTGGCTGAACCGTTGGGATACAGCCCCACATCCACATGGTCAACCTGCTGACCGTCAACGATGCTGATCACATGGCTGTAACCTGTCTGCTGATCAATATCACTGTCGATCTCATCATATTGATTGCTGTAAATGTTGGTGTCCAGGAATTCCCGATCCTCAGGCAGCGGGAAGTAAATCTGGTAATCACCGTCGTTCAACTGCCCAAAGACATAGCGACCTTGCGCATCGGTCACAGTACTGGCAAGCACATTGCCATCCGTATCGTGAAGCTCAACTGTCATACCCGACAGCAACAGGTCATTTTCCCCCAGTAAGCCATTGTTCCCATAGCCACTGTCATCCCAGACCGTGCCGGAGATCGAACCGTTGGCATAAAATCCAGCATCCAGATGATTGACGATGGTCATGTCAGCCATGGTGAAGGTTGCTGTCAAGCCGGTCAACGGATCAACATCGCTGTCAATGGTGTCATCATCACCTGCATCCTGCAAGGTCAAATGCAAGCCATTGGCCGCAACAAATTGCAGACGGTAATCCCCCGCCGCCATGCCGGTAAAGCTGTACATGCCCGAGCTATCCGTGACGGTTGTGGCAACGATGTTCTCCTGGTCATCCAGCAGATTCACGGTCATCCCAGGCAGCGCGTTCTCGGTCTCATCCCAGATACCATCAAGATCCGAATCGTCCCATGCATAAGATGAAATGGAGCGTCCGTGCCCGTAAATGACTGCGGTGTATCCCTGAAGAGTTGGTCCAGATGTCCATGTGGCCAACAGGTCGTCAAAGCCATCACCGTTAAAATCACCCGCATCGGTGCAAGTGACATTCGATTTGAACATTGCACCCATCAGTGAACCGTCAAACAAACCTGTCAGTTGCACATCGCCCTGCAAACCACCGGGAACTCCGTAGATCATGTAGTAACCACTGGCATTTCCCGATGCGTAGCATTTCATCAACAGGTCATTGATGCCGTCCCCATTAAAGTCTCCGGCAGAGATAATGCCTATCCCCGCACGATCACCAATTTCAATACCATGGATCACCGCGCCGACGCGTTGATCCTGATCCAGTTGCGGACCTTGCACATCACCATTGAGTCCGGACGTGGTGCCATAAATGATGTAGGTCACACCGGGACTCGATGCCTGGGACAAGTTGTCATAGGCGCTGATATGGATGGCCAGATCATCCAGGCCATCACCATTCAAGTCCCCGATAGAACGGACCTGCATGGTGAAATGCGATCCATCATTGATGACATCGTATTGCAAATCTGATGCATCCAGATCATTGATGAGAACCTGTGAATCGAACCCACCTGACTGACCGTAAAGCAAAACAACATCATGAACGTCTTCGAGATAAATCAAACGTTCTCGTGAAAGCAACAGGTCATCCAAACCGTCACCATTGAAATCACCAGCAGCAGCCACCATGCCCGAACCGGCATTGCGGAATTGCGTTCCGGGGACTGCCTGCGTGCCAACATCGGTCAGTGGAATCTGGCCGTCGAACTTGCTGGCACTACCATAGATCAGGTAAACCACATCCCCATCGTTATCATCCAGGAACCGACCGTCGCTGACGATGGCAAAGTCAGCCAACCCGTCACCGTTGACATCACCTACGCCTGCAACCTGATGGTAACCATAACCATTGTATTCCTCACCACGGAAGACCGCGCCGGACAATGTACCTGCAGCGATGTCAGCCAGGTCGATATCACCGTGTAACCCTTCAGACGATCCGTAGAGTAGATAGTAACTACCTTCACCCGTTCCCAGGGGCTCATGCTCAAGGACACTAATGATCAGGTCATCATAACCATCGCCATTGATGTCGCCGACTCCAGCAATCTCTTGCTTAAGGTTATCCAATACGTTGACACCGGGGAAGGTTGCACCTTCAAAACCCTCGTCATCAAGATGGGAAAGCGAATAGTCATCAGCAGTGAGTGTGTCTGAACCATAGACCAGATACGTCTTGCCAGCAAAGCTGTTAATGCCAAGATAATAATCGGCGATGGAAACTAAAAAGTCATCAAAACCATCACCATTAAAATCACCGGCGTTTGTGATATGTCTGTTTCTGTGGTTGTTGTAAGTCTGATCTTCGATCAAGACACCATCAAACTGGCCATCAGCAAGCTCATCCAAATCATGGAAACCCACAAGCGTGCCAACGTCCGAGAGGATGATCATCCCTGCATCCAGGTCCGTCAAGTTCTCTTGGGCGCCCAGGGTAAAGGGATCAATTGCAAATGTGAAGCGATCCACATCACTGTCAACAGAGGGATCCGCAGTAGCATGTTGTATTGTGAACAGGTGGTTTTCGGGCAAATCAATTTCGATGGCATATTCATTCGTGGATAAACGGTCGAAGGTGTATTGGCCCGCATCATCCGTCACTGTCGTCTGGATCAGACGACCGTAGTAAGTGTCGTAGAGATTGACCGTCATCCCAGCCAATCCGGCTTCGTCATCATCCTGCACGCCGTCCTTGTTGGCATCATTCCAAACCGTACCGCTGATGGTACTTTCGATAATCAGGCCAGCATCAATATTGCTCTGCGCCTCACCAATCCCAACGGTAAAATTCGGTGTCCATCCGAATACCGGATCCACATCACTGCCGACATTCTCATGGGGATATGAATTCCAATGCTGCTGCGTGTAGGTATAGCCGTCGGGTAATTGCACACGCATGTTATAGGTGTCAGCAAAAACCTCTTCGAAGAAATAGTGTCCATCCTGATCGGTCACAGTGGTGTAATCGCCGACGACAACAGTCACGCCTGCCATGACCGGTTCGTCATCGTCCATCCAACCATCACCGTTGAGATCTTCCCAAATAACACCTTCAACTGATCCAACGCCGCGATAGGTAAAGTCAACCCCCACAAGATACTCACCTAATTCCAGACTCACGCGATGAACACCAAAGTCGGGCTTGTAGACAAACAGGTCCATCACGCCGTTGGTATCGTTGGGGACGAGATTGGACGCTGGTGCCTGGAAGCTGACGATGCTTGCATCATCACTGATGGCTGGTGCGTAGGAAAAATCGTTGGCCTGCTGCCCGTCATCACTGACATTGACATGCCAGCGTTCATTGGTCTGGGTATCGATGATGACCAGGTTGCTATAAGCACTACCCGCCCCCTCAAACAATTCTGAATGCGACGAACTTAAAGCAATAAAGCGACCATCATCCGAAATGTCATAGGGTATACCACCGCTTGAAATGGTCCCGTCCGGTTGCGTCGAGATCAATTGCAATTGATTGGACTGTAAATCGTAAAGGTATGCAGCTGCCGAAGGATTGGTCTGGCCTGCAATCAAATTATCAGCATAGGAATAGAAAACGACATACTGACCATTGTCACTGAACTGCGCAAAACGAGAATCATCATTGGCGTCCTGGCCGTCGGTGGTTGAACTGACGCGTGTACTTGTGCCTGATTGCCTGTCATAGACAAAGACATCTGAATAGCCGTTGGTGTCATCGTCCACGATGTCCGGGGCATTGGTCACGAACGTGAAGTACCGTGCATCGTCACTGATGCTGACATCGGAAATCCCATGATTGCGGTAATCGTCCGTTTGATGCACATCGATCAATTCCAAGTTGCCGGTCTGCTGATCGTAGAGATAGATGACGGGCACGTTGTACCAGGTCCGTTCGTCAAAACGCGTTGCACCACTGCGGAAGACGATGTATCGGCCATCGGAACTGATGTCGGGGTCCCAACTGTTTGCATTGCTTTGCGTACCGTCAGCAAGTTCACTCACGCGTTTGGTTTGCTGCGTCTGTGTGTCGTAAACAAAGATATCCTGAAAACCGTTGGTATCGTCGTCGACCAGATTGGTTGCTGAACTCTGATAGGTGATGTAGCGGCCATCCGCACTGATCTTGGGTTCGTAGCTATCCGCATCGCCTTGCGTACCATCACTGGCAACACTGATGCGTGTGATGGTGTCGGTCATGCGATCCCAGAGAAAGACATCTTGAGCTTCATTGGTATCGCCATCAACCAGGTTCGTCGCTGAGCTGGCGAAGGTGACGTAACGGCCATCACCACTGACATCGGATGAAAAGCTGATATCATCGCCCTGCTCGCCTGTTGCAGACACACTGATATTGGTCAGATGATGACTTTGCCCGGGTGTGATCTGTGTATAGCCATCCGGTGTCACCTGGCGGACAACGTAGTCACCTGCTTGAAGGTTGTCGAAATGGTAATGCCCAAAGTAATCCGAGACGGTCCAGCGTTCGCCTTCGCCCTCATCCCAGTATTCATTGGCATTCAGATCGGTCCAATCCAGTTGGCCGTTGTCGTTGGTATCCAGGTAAACCGTCACCCCACTGATTGTTTGATCGGTGAAGTTCTCAACGCCATCTGCATTGACATCGTCATAGAGCGTGCCTGACAGGCTGCCCAATTCAATCAGACCGATATCCAGGTCGGCGTGCTCCATGCCTTGTGTGATTGTGATGGTTTGACTGAGTAATGTATCAGGATCAATGTCACTATCCAGCGTTTGATCATCCCCTTGGTTTGCCTGTGTCAAGCTATAACCATTGGGCAGAACCAACTGAATCTGGTAATCCATTTCATCCAGATCGCTGAAGCTGTAATACCCCTGGGCGTCAGTGGTGGTTGTCGCTAACTGCGTTCCCTGCGTGTTGAGCAGGTTGACCGTCACATTTGCAAGACCGTCCTCACCGTCATCCTGAATCCCATCCAGATCCGAATCGATCCAGACACGATCTCCACGCGCGATGGGGGGATGTACATCAGACCAGCACCCAGATCGGTGATGACCTGGCCATCGGTCAACGTCAGGTACATGGTGTTGGTCGTGCGATCAAAATCGCTGTCAATGCTGTCATCATCACCTTGATCCTGATAGGTGAGCATCTTGCCATAGGGGGGCGTAATGGTGAGTTGATAATCACCGGGCGCCAGATCATTGAAGTCGATGGTTTTGTTACCCATCACCATGGTGGTCACGGTACGCTGACCATCGACTCGGCTGAGTGTGAAACGCGTGCCTGAGGCAGGTGGCTCATTGTGGTTCACACCGTCGGTAAAATAATCCCACCACACATCAATCTCAATACGGCCCGCAGGAGCAAAACCGCCATCGATAGAGTCTGTCGGTTGAGATGCAGACAGGACGATCAATTCGGTTCGACCATCAATCGGGCTTGCATCGCTGTCGGTTTGCTCATCGCCTGATCGGTATAACGTGTAGTTACGGTCAGCCTGTGAAGGGAAACTGACGACATAACTACCGGACCGCAATCCTGAGAATTGATAAGCACCGTTGGCATCGCTTGTAGTCGTTTGCAGCAGGTTGTCATTTTCGTCATAAAGCTCAACGGTGAAGCCTTGAAGCAATGGGTCATCATCATCGCGTTGGCCATCGAGATAGAGATCTTCCCAAACCACGCCTGAAAGCGACAATGACTGATATAATCCAGCATCCACATGGTCAATCATCTGATCGCGGTCAACATGGATCCGTGATGACAGACCGTGTTGTATATCCATATCGCTGTCGTTTGTATCGTCTTCCCCCTGGTCGACTGGACTGAACTGATATGCTTGGGGAGCAATGACCTGCACGTAATAATCACCGGGAACCAACAAATCAAATTGATACGCGCCTTGCTGATCTGTCAGTGTGGTCCGCAAAAGCTGTTGATTCTCATCCAGGAGATTAACGGTGATATTTTCAAAACCTGACTCTTGAGGATCCTGTATGCCGTCAGCATTCTCATCAAACCAGACATAATCCGAAATGGACCCCGGGGGGATTTGCTGCATCGTAAAATCAAGATCAGTCATCATCTGGTCTTCACTGACGTTGATTCGGTAAACGCCCCACTCCTGCCTGTAGACATAGGTATCAACACTCAGGTTGTTATCCTTGTCCGAAAGATCCCTGTCATCTGTCGTGAATGCGACAACATTGCCATCCGCTGTCACATGACTGTTGATGGCATTGCCATTGGTTACGCCGGTCGGCAATGTACTGACAAGCTCGACGGTCTGATCAATGGTGTCATAAAGGAAGACCCCCATCTTTGTGCCTTGGTAGCCTTCGACCAGATTCTTGGCATTACTGGCATAAACCACATAACGTCCGTCAGCAGAAATCGACGGCTTCTTGTTATTACCCCGGGCAGGTTCTCCCGCGGCATTCACACTGAGGAGTTGCAGTTGCGTACTCTGCATGTTGTAACGGAAAACGTTGTAGATCTGAAAACCTGGCTTGTCATAGGTGCCTTGAATCAAATTTTGAGCCAAAGATTGAAACACAACATATCGACCATCATCACTGATCACAGGGCTGCTGCTGGAATCGTTAGCTTGAACACCTTCATTGGAAACAGATATCCGTTTGGTCAAACCCGCCTGAAAGTCATGCACAAAAACGTCATGGGTGCTATTGGTATCACCATCAACGAGATTGGGTGAGTAGGACGAAAACGCCATCAAACTGCCATCGCCACTCAAAGATAAATGACCAACACCTTGTTTCTGAACCTGATCATCATTGGTCAGATCCACAAATGACATCTCTCCTGCCTTCATGTCGTAAAGAAAAGCAACTTGGTAATCCTCATTTGCCGGGAAATCAAACGCATCAGACATGGCAATAAAGGCAACAAACTGACCATCAGCACTGATCGTGGGCGCATAACAATCATCCTGTCCTTCTGTACCATCAGGCATCTTGTTGATGCGTATGGTCTGACCGGTGAGTCTGTCATGGACAAACACATCCTTAAAACCATTCGTATCATTCTCAACCAGATTGGTTGCCAGACTGGAAAATGTGACGAACCGACCATCATCGCTGATTTCCGAATCCTCACTGTCAGCATCACCTTGTTCCCCCAAACTGCTGAGGCTGATACGCTCAAGGGTTCCAAGCAATCTGTCATAGACAAATACATCGTAGGAATCATTGGTATCCGAGGGGACAAGACTGTCATCTGATGAGGAGAAAGTCACATACCGACCATCTGCACTCATACTCTCAAATGGCTTGCTGGTGTTATCCGTGCCATCCCCATGGGCATAGCTGATCAGATCAATCCAGGGAACCGGGCCAGGTTGCGTTGCTTCAAGCAAATGCCCTTGTGCACGCACGACGTGATCTTGAGCTTCAACGGAGTTCATCACGTAAACGCCATCGACATCCGTTAAAACCCATCGCTCACCTTCACCCTGATCCCAATAGGTGTTGGCGTTCAGATCGGTCCAATCCAGTTGCCCATTGTCATTGTCATCCAGATAGACCACCACCTCAGCAAACTTCTGATCCGTGTGGTCGAACTGACCGTTGCCATCGACATCCCGGTAAGCAACACCTGAAAGTGTCCCGCCAGATAACAACACCCGTGACTCGAGAGCTTCGATATGATGCGCGGAAACTGGATGACGAGACGACTGTTTGAGAACCGCGTGATACCACTTACGGATCATCTTGGTTGCGCGATTGGCAAGAGACATGTTATCCCCCCTAGAACAAAGCGATATCAAATCAAAAGATTGACGCATCCTACTTTAAAAATGATCCAAGTTCAATCATATATTGGCATGAGAATTCGGTTGCGTCGTTCCCCAAGTCATCATCCACAACACCTTTTTCAGACCATCTAAATGAGCAAATGGGATGAATAACAAACAACCATGTGCATCTACACTCGGTCGTTTGAATTTGGAAATGGGCTGTGCAACCCTAGGAAGAACCGACGAATCACCTGAAGAAAACGACATTTTTCAGCAAAGCACTATCAAAAGCGCTGCAATTTCCGATATCCCCGACATTCTCGATCCTGAGAATTACACCATCAAAGGCATTTGATTAATCCATAAAAAACCGCTTGCGTGTTAATGTTTGGCAACAACACGGAAGCGGTGGAGATAACGCTATGAATCTTTACACACAAACCAGCACCGACAACCCAACCGGCGGGAATGCCGAGCGCTCGCCGGCGGTTGGCGGCTCGTCTAAGCCGTCGACCGTCCCTGATTCGGTTTGTCCCCTCTGTAATACGGGGGGGGGCAAAGTTACATGAAGCGGAAATCGGTATCGACTGGCTGCGTTTCACCCTCCCCTATTTTCGACTTCATCAAATCACAAATAGACTGGCAAAATACCTTGGCAGCTATTTCAGCAAGCCCGGATTCTGGGGTTATCGTGAGCAGTACAAGTTTTCATCCACAGCAACAGTCAATTTCACAGACGCAAGCCGTGAATGCTGCGTTGATTTGAATGGTGAAACCTGCAAGCAGCTTGGCCACGATGCCATCATGGAAATACTGTCATGGGCTTATCAGCAGTTCGCCCAGGCTAAACGAATTGATATTCGATTGGATTTCAGAGGCCAGTGCATTGGTTTGATTGATCAGATTCACCAGTCATGCGAGCAGAAGGAGCTTTGCCGATGCCGTCGGTGGTTGCCATTGATCCCACGGACTGCTGATGCTTGAGGGAACTGGGTCGGAGGATTATCTGCTCCCTCACCTGCGACTACTCTCAAACCCCTATACGCAGTTCAAACGCTTTGTGAAAAAAGCTGGCCTAGTACCTTGGCCAAAGCTTTGGCAGAACCTTCGTTCCACCCGTGAAACCGAGTTGATGGAGAACAAGGATTTCTCATTGCAAGCTGTCTGCCAGTGGATTGGCAATTCGCCTGTCGTGGCATTGAAGCATTACGCCCAAGTCCGCGAGCATAAATTTCACATCGCAACAGGTAGTGAAGATGAAAAGGCGTTGCAAAAAGCGCTGCAAAATGAGGCTGGCGCGCTGCAAAGCGCTGCATTTCAGATAAAAGAAAAAGAGTCGCCCAATTTGGACGACTCTCCTATTTCGTTACTCTGCAATCTTTTACAGAGTGTCACACCTGAATACGCTGTAGTCAAAGTGCGTTCCAATGGGCCGTACAAGACACGAACAATCGTCAAATTGTTCGAGAAAATTGCAAATTTTCAAAAGCGCGATGCAAAATGCGATGCATATCTTATATTTTCACGTAAATCATTACATATAAACGTTTTACGTTATGCAGTCGCCAGCTTTTTCTACGTTTGCCACACTCGTCACAGGTTCGCCCGTGTCGCGTTCCCGCACGCTTGGCAACCAATCCCTTAGCCGTCTTTCCAAACGCGGGAGATTGGGCCGTGTGCCAAACTGACAACCAATTCACCGAGGATCGTTTCCAGAAGCAACATGCTATTCTCAACTGGAAACGCTCTCTGCAGCCTTGGATTGCCAGCAGTGGTGAATTATAGCATATCTACCATACACGACAAGGTTTGAATCGAAGGTTCAACACAGAATCCCGCAATGCAAACCGCCAGCTTCTATGTTCAACCCATAGGTTCTTTGAGGTATACTACCGATATGGAATTACCCATCGTAATCAACCAAGCAGCCATCAAAACCATCTGCACACATTACGGTGTTCAGAAGCTATCGTTATTCGGTTCGGCCATTCATGGTGATTTCGGACCGGACAGCGACGTGGACCTGCTGGTTGAATTTCAGCCAGATCAACAAGTCGGCTATTTCCGGCTCACCGAATTGCAGCTTGCACTTGAGGATGTAATCGGTCGGAAGGTTGATCTGCGAACGCCGGGGGAACTGAGCCGCTACTTCCGCGAGCAAGTCATGCAGGAGGCAGTCATCCAATATGCTGCCTGAGCAAGATCGCATCCGAATCCAACATATGCTTGATGCTACCAAACAGGCGATGGCGTTTGCTGATGGGCTTAGCCAGCAGGAACTCGTCAACGACTTGAAGACCACCTTCGCGTTGGTCAAGTGTATTGAGATCATTGGCGAAGCAGCAACCCACGTTTCCGACGAAACCCAGCAATCCCTTCCTGGTGTGCCGTGGCGAATTGCCAAAGCGATGCGGAACCGTTTGGTTCACGTTTACTTCGATGTGGACATCAACATCCTCTGGTCAACTGTCGCCAACGATTTGCCCGGCCTTGTCATCGTGCTTGAAAAAGCATTGGCATAAACACGCCAGCAATCATCAACTGTCCAATCACGCCTCTACTCCCGGGGGACTTTCATGCCTTGGTTTACCAGTACGTCGACTTTGAAGATTATTGATTCCGTGGCCATCGTCATTGCACAAGCTTACCAGTCAGCACGATGCCGGTTGTCATCCAATGCTTCTTCGACACTGCGACTGATCATGGAACGGGATGAATTGCTGACCGAAGTTGAATGGCTCAAACGCGAACTCGAAATTCTGCGTGGGCAACGGGCGAATTTGCTTCCCAGAAAACGGCCTGAGTATTCGGTGGAACAACGCTTGGCCATCTTGCAATTGATGCGGCAGCGGGGTTGGAGTATTGCCATCGTTTGTAAGCGATTTGTGCTTCATCCGCAATCGATACGCAAATGGATTCGCGTGGCTGAGAAAGGTGATTCGTCAGGCGCATTGTTTCCCAAGGTGCGATGGAATCGGATTGATGATGCTGTGCGGTGGGCAGTACATGAGTTGCGTCGGCTTTGCCCTGAACCAGAAATGGGCACGCGAACTATCGCACGGCATTTGATTCGTGCAGGCATTCAGATCAGTCGGCGATCTGTGCAACGGATATTGTGTGAAGAAAAACCACCGTCACCGAAGAAAGCCAGGAAAAGCAGGCCACCAATGAATCCACCGGTTGGTGCTGAACCACACGGTTTACTGACACCGGGCAATCGCAACGATGTTTGGCACATGGATATGATGAGCCTGAAAGTACTGTGGATTCATTACACGGTTGCTGCGATTCTGGATGGTGAGACGCGGCGATTGTTGTGCCTGCATGTTTACAGGAAAAGGCCCAACACGCAGCAGTTACTTCGACTCGTTGGTAAGACTTCAACACAATACGGAACGCCCCGGCGTTTGATCACTGACCATGGCAGCGAATTTCAAAAGCAGTTCAAGGAAGGCTTGAATGAACTGAGCATTAAACACATTCGAGGCCCTGTTCGCACGCCTTGCTTTAACGGGAAGATCGAACGCTTCTTTCGAACCCTACGAATCTGGCAACGCTCAACATGGTTACTGCCCAACCAACCGAATTTGCAGAAGCGACTGGATTGCTTCCAACTTTGGTATAACCAGAAACGGTACCATCAATCGCTTTGCGGCTTGACGCCCGATGAAGCGTGGGACGGTTTTGAACCCGATGAACCAATCCCAATCCAGTCAGCAGATTGGCCTTCCCATCCTCATATCCGCATTCAACGCAACCGATTCAAAGATGACGCACATTTGCCTGTGATCAAAATCACAGTCACACGTCAAGCTGCTTGAATGTAACCCACAACCGATATTGACTTGCCAAAGAACAATGCGTTTTTGCGCGATCAATACGCGCTATCTGTAAATTTCAGTGCTATGATCAAGTGCCAGAGGTTTTGTTCAGCGAGCAAAATCCGAACAGTTATCGAGTGATATTCTTTTGCGCCGCTACACCGTTAAGCGTCTGACGGATCACCGGTGAATCTTCTGGCTCGACCGCGATCGCTACGAAATCTTCCCGGCCTCGACCACGGAAGTGGCGCGTTACACCGGTGATCGTTCCGCCCGTACCTACGCCGGCGACGATCATGTCCACCTTGCCAGCAGTGTCATTCCATATTTCCGCGCCGGTTGTCTGTTCGTGAATATCGGGGTTGGCCGGATTGTCGAACTGCTGGGGCATCCATGCGTTGTCGGTACGCGTGACGAGTTCGCCCGCCTTGCCGATCGCACCTTTCATGCCCTCCGACGCCGGGGTGAGAACCAGATCGGCCCCGAGTGCTCGCAACAGGCCGCGACGCTCCATGCTCATCGAATCGGGCATCGTCAGTGTCAGCTTGTAGCCTTTGGCCGCGCACACGAATGCCAGCGCGATGCCCGTGTTCCCGCTGGTCGGCTCGATGATGTGCGTGTCCTTGTTGATCGTGCCCGTCTGCTCGGCGGCCTCGATCATCGCCCGCCCGATGCGGTCCTTCACGCTCGCCATCGGGTTGAAGTACTCGCACTTGACCAGCACCGTCGCGCCCTCGGGCACCACACGGTTGAGCTTCACGAGCGGCGTGTTGTACGTCGTCTGGATCATGTTCGCGTATGTTTTGCCGTGCAGCAGTGTCGTTCCAGGTGCTTCGGTCATGCTGGTGGTCCTTCATGTTCAGTCGTTGTCGATCCGGCGTGAGAGTCCTGATTGCGGTTGTACTCGGCGTCACCGTCCACTTTGAGTGCCAATACACTGCTTAGCTTGTGCATCAACCCAATACAGCGTGTCGCGCACGTTCCGTTTAACACCCTACATGTGCTGAGACGGATGAACTCCAACAAACGTTACGCATGTGGGTGCGACTTTATCAGATTTGCCCATTCAGGGCCAGCCATCGAGGCCGTGAGCGTGGCTGTAGGCCTTCCACGCCCAGGCCGCGAGCGCCCAAATCACCAATATCATCAGGACAAAGGGCGGATAGACGCGGTAGCGTAAGTGGCTGTACACAGGCTGTCCCGTAAGAGCAACGAACACGCCGCTCGTCGCCGTCACCATGGTGAGCAGGGCCAGAACAAAGCCCATCGGTTGAACGTAGAAGCTTGCCACAAGGTTGCCCCGCACGAACCATGCAAAACTTGTCGTCATGCCGCAATCAGGACCTGGGATGCCCGTGGTCCGGTAGAACGAACAAGGCGAGAGGCCGAGTTGGAGGTGCGTTTCGACGCCCTTCCGCGCGGGGGTGATGCTCGCTGCCGTTACGAGAACCATCAGGCAACCCAACGCAAGGACCAACGCAATGAGTCTTCCGCGAAAACTCAGCCGAGGGCTTGCGCCGTCATTGCCAAACGGCATGCCTGACGCACCATTCTTGTCCAGTCGTCCACGGGTTGAGTCCATGATCGGCTCACGGTATCTGATTGATGACGGATGGACTTCAGTCCCGAAGCAACCGCAGGGCGTTGAACACGACCAGCAACGTCGCGCCGGTGTCGGCGGCGATGGCCATCCACAGCGACGCCAAACCGACAGCAGCCAGCACGATGAACAGGAACTTCAAGCCCAGGGCGAAGGCGATGTTGGTCTTGATGTTTCGTAACGTGCGGCGGGAATGCCGGATGAGCCAGGAGACCTTCAGCAGGTCGTCCGACATCAGGGCGATGTCGGCGGTTTCGATGGCGGCGTCGGTGCCCATGCCACCCATGGCGATACCGATGTTCGCCGCCGCCAGGGCGGGGGCATCGTTGATGCCATCGCCCACCATCGCCACATGGCCGTGCTCAGCGACGAGCGCTTCGACGGCCTTGACCTTGTCTTCGGGAAGCAGTTGTGCGCGATACTCATCCACACCCGTGGCGGCGGTGACCGCCTTAGCCGTCCCTTCGTTGTCGCCGGTGAGCATGACCACCCTGCGTATGCCGGCGGCTCGGAGCAAACGCACAGCCTCGGGGGCATCATCGCGGACGCGATCGGCGATGCTGATCAGGCCGCAGACGTGCTGGTCATTGCCAATCGCCACGACGGTATGGCCGTCATCCTCCAACGCGACGGCCCGGTCGTGGACTTGCGGCGTCTCTTGGCCTCGGTCGTGCATCATGCGATGGCTGCCGATCCAGAAGAGTCGGCCATCAATCTCGCCTTCGCCTCCCTTGCCCCGGATGGCGCGATAGCTCTGGGCGGGCTCAATTGAGACAGACTGGCCTTCGGCTTTCCTCAGGACCGCCCGCGCCAGCGGGTGTTCGCTGTGCGCTTCCAGTGCCGCCGCCCGCGCCAGCAGTTCTTCTGGGGTATGGCCGTTCAGCGGCACGACTTGCTGGACCTCCGGTTGGCCGTGGGTCAGCGTGCCTGTCTTGTCCATCGCCAGCACACGCAGGCGTCCGGCGGCTTCCATGTAGACTCCGCCCTTGACCAGGACGCCGTGGCGCGCCGCCGAGGTCAGCGCTGAGACGATGCTGACCGGCGTGGAGATCACCAAGGCGCAGGGGCAGGCAATCACCAGGATGACCAAGCCACGATAGCCCCACAGGGACCACGCACCCAGCCCCAGCACAGGCGGCAGGACCGCCAGCGCCACCGCCAGCAGCATCATCGCCGGCGTATACCAGCGGGCAAATCCGTCGACCCATTGTTGTGCCGGAGCGCGGCGCGACTGGGCTTCCTGCACCATGTGAATAATGCGTGCCAGCGTCGTATCGTTCGCCGTCTTGGTCGAACGAAACTCCATCGCCCCGTCTTCGTTGATGGTCCCGGCAAACACCTCATCGCCCGGTGACTTGGGGACCGGCATGGATTCACCGGTGATGGCAGCCTGATTGACGGTGGATTCGCCCTTGGTGACCAGGCCGTCCAAGGGAATCTTCTCGCCTGGCCGAACTAGGACGGTCACGCCTACCGGGACATCTTCGACGGGCTTTTCCATGATGTCGCCGTCATGCGGGCATACATACCGGGCCTGTGTGGGTGACAGGTCCAGCAGTGCCCCGATGGCGTTGCGGGCGCGCTCGACGCTCCAATGCTCCAGCAGCAGCGACACCGCAAAGAGAAACGCCACCGTCGCCGCCTCGAACCACTCGCCGATCAGGAGCGCGCCAATGACGGCGATGACCATCAGCAGATTCATGTCCGGCTGCAATCGTCGGGCCGACTGGATCGCCTTGGGCGCGACGAACCACGCCCCCGTCGCGACGGAGGCGACGTACAAGAGGATCGATATCAAGGGGTAAGCGTGCGATGGCTCGTGCCCGCCGGTCAAAGCGTCCATCATGCTGCCGTGGATGAATCCGTGCGTGACGAAGCCGGTGGCGAGAAAGCCGCCACTCAAAGCGGTCAGGATGAGCCGGCCATGACGTGACCAGAAGCTCTCTGGTGTCACGGCGTTTCGTTGTGCCCAAGGCACGGCCTTCATGCCGGTGGCATTAACGGCCGAGACGATCACGTCCGACGTGACGACCTCAGGGTCGAACTCAACGGACATCCGACCGTTGACCACATCGAATGACAGGTTGCCCACGCCGTCCCGCCGGCCGACCTCTCGTTGAAGGATGGCGACCTCCTCCGAGCAGTCCAGGCCGTGTATCTTGTAGTCCGTTCGCTGTGACATGCATTACACCTCGATTGTTGTTCGCAACTCGCCGCGCGTACATTGACCAAAGCATCTGGTCGAAACACGGCCAGACGCGGTCGTCATGGCGGCACAACATCGTATGGCTCGTGCGCCATCAGCCCAAGCATCCGAGTCGTCATCGACTGCAACCGGCGAGGCGTGCCGCGTGCGGCGCAGAAGCCGAACCATCCGAGCAACACTCTTCGACAATCTGCCCGTGTCGCAGGCGAACGATGCGTTGAGCCAGACCGCCCAGGTCCGGATCGTGTGTGGCGACCACGAGCGTCCGCCCCTCGCGATGCAGCCGCTGGAAGATATCCACGACCCGATCGGCGTTGCTCTCGTCAAGATTCCCCGTCGGTTCATCGGCGAGGATGATCTTCGGATCGTTGATCAACGCTCGCGCAATGCAGACCCGCTGCTGTTCGCCGCCGGACAGTTGCGACGGCAGGTGATCGGCGCGGTCGGCCATCTGAACACGCTCCAAAGCGTGCCTCGCCTCGTCTTGGTCCACCATTGAATGATAGTATTGAGCGAGCATGACATTCTCGACGGCCGTCAGATAACTGACTAGGTGGAACTGCTGGAAGATCAAGCCGATGTTCTCCCGTCGAAAGGTCGCGGCTTCATCGACATCAAGCTGCGAGAGGTCTTGGCCCACGACGTGAACGCGGCCGTCGGTCGGTCGATCCAGCCCGTCCAGCAGGTTCAGCAACGTGGTCTTGCCCGAGCCGGACGGTCCCATGAGGGCGATCCATTCACCGAGACCGATGGTCAGGTCGATCAGGTAGATCGGAGTGAGTAGATCAAGCGTGCTGGCATCAAACTGCTCTTGTTCCCGCTCGGGACGAGGCATCCACTCCAGAATGGCGAGCGGAAGATCAACGCAATCATCCGACGCCGAGGCGACGAACTGACCATCTGACTCCGTGGTTCGAATCCCCACGTCGTCGCATCCATCGACCGGATGCGCCGGCTCAATCGCCGCATGGCCGTCCGGACCAATACACAGCACGTTGCCGGCGGCGGGCAACACCATCGCCGCGATCAGCAGCATGACCGTGAGAAATGACCGTGATGTGGCGACAGACGACATCAGGCGAAATTGTAGCCGCGATCTTTGGCCTGGACAAATCCCGCATTGTGGACTGGTTTGTCTGTTGCTCGAGGGATGACCAGCCGGATGTCGCCACAGGTCGCGAATAAATTGCAAATTTTGACCGGGCGTGCACCACAAAAAAAGCATACCGGCCTTGTCGAACACGGTTGCGCACACACTATTGCGATTTCCGCTCGAATTCCGAGCGGCCCCACGGTTAACGGAAAACGCCGATGCAACAACGCATCGGCGTTTTCCTTTTCTATACACTGTCGCAACAGAAGTTATAACACCGCCCTATTTCGACCTTGTCTCTGGTGTCTCTAACCTGATAAACAGCATTTTGGGGTTGTGACCACTCCTGAGCGATTTTTGCTCGAAATGTCTCCCAACCTAGGCCAGAGACATAGGCACGGGTTATGAGAGGGTTTTGATTACATAGATGGTTACGGTATGCAGTTTTATCACTGGTTCCTGACTTATAGTACACATACTCATTTCAACGTTTATTACTATCCGAATGCAACAATGTTGACGGGCTTGCATATGAACTTCAAACGGGTGCATTGTCTCTGGAAGCAGGAACACATGCAGGTGCCTAAAAAAGAGCGTTAAAGGCAGCTTTTGCCAGACACTTCCATTATTATTTGTATCCGTCATAAACCGACGCGTCCCGATCATGTGTGTGGTTATGACTTCGTGACGTATCACGCGGAGTATTCGATTCTTTCACAATAACTAGTACAAAGATCGAGAGGGGATCAAAGTGACCTTCGATACATGGTCAATTACTAATTTCTACGAAAGATCCGTTCATCATAAAGTAGCATCAAAAGCTTCCCGCCAATACTTCGTTAATAATGCCGCACAAGACAATGACTGCACACCCAACCCTAATAATTGTTTGGCTATAGTAAAGCTAGGTCGCAAGTCTAACCCGAGAGTATATGGTATATTAGCATCGGAGCAAGCATCAACCACACTCGCAATCAAGTCTTCAACAGGACCTACAATCCGATCACTTGGCAACCGCTCCTCATTCGGCAAATCCCGATTCCAAGCCATAGTGTATTGTGTTAAATCGTTTAAACCAATCTGTACATACTCAACAACCTCCAACAACTCATCAATTCGTATAGCTGCAGCAGGCGTTTCTACTGTAACACCTATGCGCATAGCATTCTTCCCCCATCTTTTTCGTATTCGTCGAATTTCTGCTGCGCTCGTTACCATAGGAAATACTACGATAAATTGTGTTAGGTCAACATTTTTGAACGTGTTCAAAATACTTTTGTGCCAAATATCATCGGCTTCTAGCATACGGATTCCTCTAGCCCCAAGGTAATCATGTACACTACTATCTATTTCACCAACTTGACAATTTAGCAATTCTGACTCGCACACACGCACAGGAACTGGGAGTAAATTAGGCATAGTCATGATCTTTCCAATCAAGGAATCTGTACTATCATCAACACACCTTCAACGGCAAGAACAGCCGCAACTTCTACCGGTACTACCGTTGCACCCACGCGATCAAGAGCGGCCACGACGAGTGCCCTGTCGGCACCGTGCCGGCCGCGGAGATCGAACGCCTTGTGATCGACGAGATTCGCAGTTTGACCAAAGACGAAGCCCTGTTGGCACAGGTGCTAAATGACGCCCAATCGTCTGTCAAAGCGGAACTCGCCAGCGTCAAGAAGGAACGGACCGAGCAACGCAAAGAACGCACGCGCCATCACAATGAATTGCAGGACTTGGTCATCAATGGCATGACCACGCCCGATGTCACCCGCCGCATCGCAGAATTAAACGAACTCTTGGCATCTGACGATCAGCGACTGACGCAACTGGACATCAAGATCGGCGAACTGGAATGCCAGACGATCACCAAGGAGCAGGCCAAGGCCGTCTTCAGCGACTTCGACACCTTGTGGGAAAACCTGATCCCGCGTGAACAGGCTAGGTTACTTAAGCTCCTGATTTCCAAGGTGGAATTCGACGGCAAAGCTGGCACCGTCTCCGTCACCTTACACCCCACCAGCATTCACTCACTGATCAGCCGCAAACTGGAGGACGCAGCATGACCACCGTCACCCGAGAGTTTCACTATGGCATCAAATCCAAACGCAAGAGGATCAAACTTGGCCCAGCCCCCAAGGAACCCAAGCTGCCACCCCGCATCCCCCGCGTGTCCAAGCTCATGGCCCTGGCCATCCGCTTCGACCACATACTGAACAAAGGCATCATCCACGACCAGTCCGAACTCGCGCGCCTGGCTCACGTCACCCAACCACGTATGACACAGATCATGAACCTTCTCCACCTGGCCCCTGACATCCAGGAAGCCATCCTGCATCTGCCGCCAGTGAAGTCCGGCAAAGATCCGATCAAAGAACGCGATCTAAGACCGATCAATAGGTTGGTGAACTGGACGGAGCAAAGAGAAGCCTGGGATCAATACGCATCAAGATCAAACCAATGTGTGGCATAGATTTAAATATGGCCGCTCTTTTCAAAATCATTTTGCAAAACATTAAATGATCTCAAATATCACTTACTTAATGCTATCTCACAATTTTCATCCAGTAATCAAACCGACAAATTGCTAACTTCGTCACGTCAGCAAAAAGAATGGCAACATCAATTCTTTTTCCTCTTTGCAAACTTCTTTTCAACTTGCAGTTTAAAATTATTTTTTGATATACCAGGTGATGATATAATAAAATGTGGAATATTTTCAAATTCAAAATACTGAACTTTGGGCTTTTTATTTTGACTCGATATCTTCCCGGAAAATTCCTCTTTTGTGCAGTACTTTCTTAAATATGGTATCAAATCAGGATCTATTAATGGATACACCGCATTGGGTCCACATATCACACCATGCTGATCCAAAGGCAAGGACCACAAAGAACTAAACCCTCCCCTTTTTTTTCTTTGATGCAATTCCAAAATACTAAATTCACCGATACACTTACAAAAATTCTTATCCTTGGAAGTGGCATTATGCTCCCATATATAGGCAGAACGCCGTTTAACTGATTCAAAAATATCATCTGTTCCAACGCTAAGTATATCAGAAGCAAATCTCTGTTGGACCAATTCCGCCTCAGCCATTCTCATACGAGCCACTTTTTTCATTGTCTTATTCATACTTCCACAAGCTATAACAAAGGGCTTGCGTAAATCCCAGACAATCCATTCAAGCTCACATTTGTCAGCACCTCTAAAGAGAGGAAAAACTACAGTATCCTCACCCAAATCAGGCTTTTTCTTTTCTGTTCGTCCTTCAACAAACAACAGCCTTTCGGCCTTAGGGGCAATCTTGTCGGAATCTTCGTTTTTTCTAGGTACCAGATCGCATTCAGGAGTGATTAAAATGTAATACTTTTTATTTTTGATATATATATCACCAAATTCTGGACGACTGTTTATCACAGACTTATTTCTGTCATATAGCAAATCGGCATGAAGCTGGTGTAATTGATGTCCTTCAACAGTTGCTGGTGCTGAAGTCCCATCCTCTTCCAATAGCAACTTAACCAAAGCAATTATTGTTTTTCTCAACGTATCATTGGATTGCAGATTATAAGCAAAAAGTTGAAAAATTAAACCTCGAAAATGCTCTTCAGACTTTACCTGTCTATCTTCGGGTAATTCCGATAGCGGATTTGCAAAAGCTCTAAACTCTGCGGGGCCAATCCCATATAATCGACGAGCAACATTTTTTGCATTTTCACTCGCTTCACATGCAAACTGCTGAATTAAATTAAAATAATTTGAAGAAAATGACTGAGATTTTAACAGCCCATCAAGTATAACAAGAAGGTTTATTTCTGCTGTTTCCTCTTCTAAGAAAGTTTTGTCAAAATACGTATAATTTGCTGCTACATAACCTGACTCTTCCAGTATTTTTGAACGCTCATATTCATCAGGGTGACCATCTTCCGCTCTAGACATCAATATCGCAATAGGAAAACGCTCACTAACAGCCTGATCCTTTTCAAGATCCGTAACAATTGACTCCAATAATTGCGCAGCATCCTTCCCTGCATCATCAGGATTACTTGAAATCCGATAATCAAGAAAATACAGTTTCCTGTCACGCGGAATGCTTTCTGCAAGACTGCTGAATTTTTCAACAGTTATATTTAATTTCTCTAACAACAGAACAAGCTTCTCCAATGCCCCGCCAACTCCCGAATCTGTTTTCAATGCGCTTGTTAGGTGTGTAGCATTTTCCTGTTCTAGAAATTCAGTTAATTTAGCAAGTGTTTCATCATCAGGAATATCTTCAATTTTTCCTGTCTTGTCAGATAATATTTGCTCAATAGCTAACTTCAAATCATGATCTTCCAATCTTTCTACAACACCAATAAATTGGGTCCAATGTTTTGCTGTTACTACTTCAGATAACTGATCATCAAAAACTACGGCTTGTGTAATTCCCGCATCTTGAATTTGCCTTACAACACTGTCTCTCAATTTTGATAAATAATCGGGATCTTTGAGTTTCATATCACCCCCTTAAATTATGAACTGGTAGCGTTTGACATATCTATGACAAAAGTTGTCAGTCGCTTCCATTTGTTTTTTATCTTTCCATCAAGAAAAATTGATATCTTGTTAAACTCACATAATTCTTTTGCTATGTATAAACCAAGCCCTCTACCATCATCGCGTTTTGATGCAAATCGTTCAAAAATCCATTCTGCATCATTTTGACTAATTCCAATACCATTATCCGAAAATGTCACAGTCTTACTGCGTGTGTCAATGCAAACCGTAATTGTTGGATCGAAAAACTCATCTGGATGTTTTCGCTGACTTTCTTGAAGCCAAAAAATTGAATTTCTCAGCAAATTTCCTAATACTTGTCGCAAATGTCCTTCAACAGCATACACATCAAAATCTTCGCCATTTTTTTCTGGTATAACTTTTAATTTTATTCCATGCCGTTTAAACCTGCGATTTGACATATCGCAAGCTAGCTTCACAAGACGATGAACTGAAATATTAGTACGACGCCTTCTTCTTTTCGCAGGCGCTGGAGAAAATGACGCTATTTGTGCTCTAAGTGACTTAAACACAGAAATAAAATGTGAAATAGATTGCCCTAAATCAGTATCACGTCCTGATGCTTTCAGCAATACTGGAAGCTCCATAATCGCTTCTGACAATTCAGCCTCCAAATCATGTGCCGCTTCTTCAGCAGCTTGGCCTGTAGCAGCTAATTCGAAAACAACAAGACGTTGTTCCTGCCTAGACTCTAAAGCTGTTTGAGTATTGTCAGCGATTGCCCGTATTTGATTAATGGCTTTTACAAGCCGATCTTTCGCTTCCGCCGCCTTTTCTCTATCACCTTTTCTTGCAGCATCTAATAAATTATCTGATGCAATCGCAAGTTCATCTTGCGCGACTTGACTTTGCTCCCTTAGACTTTCCAAATCGTCAGCTTGCGGACGATTCATAATATCCATATCAACCGTAAATCGTTTTACAAGCTCCTTTAAAAGACCGACAAACTGTCGAGTCACATCATTATCGATCAATCCTTGTCTATTTGCTTGATCACGTAGATTGGGATTGAGAGCACGTGAAATCCTTACGCATCCCACAATCTGTATTCGGTTTACTCTATATCCCCTCCCTCGCAAAGCAGTAGAGTCAAGCTCTAACCAATCATCATATGGCTCAGCTACTCCTCTAGCACCATCCCTAATTCCAACACCTACTTGTCCATATGGCATAACTCGTACGCCATCACGGTACAGTTTCAATCCACCGCACCACTCATCAAGCCACCCCTTAAATTCTTTGCGTGTAGCAATTCCGGGAATGGCTGACAATTGACGTCTGTTATAGTGATACAATTCAACTTCAAATGGTCCTATCAATCTTGCAATTTCATCATCAATTGATGTGAAGTCTAAAGCAGTTTCTGTTCGCGAATCTGTTTTCACAACACCCACAGAACTTGTAAAAGTCAAATTTGTATTCATCAAAAACTTACCATTTCGCTGAATACTCATTTGACACTTCATGGTATTATGAGCTGCTTCAAGATATGATTGACCTATACGCGGAACATACACTTGCTGCCCATTCCAAACAACATTAATTTTCCTTGTCATTTGTTTTTTGAATGGGTCCATTAATTTAGACACAAATCGGTTCGCGACGTCACAAGTTTTGTCATGATCCCAACATGACTTGAGCCCTGTAATTCTAACTATGGTTCCAGGAGATCGATCATACTTTTGTATTGACCTGCTATACAAATCAACTGGGACGTCATTTGCATTAATTAAGTTACTTGTAGAAAAATTATCCCAATTAATTTTTAAAATATTAGCAGATTTTCTATTTGATTGCACTGCTACAATTTCTAATTGAGATCCTAGCCGCATGGCTGACAACCGACCTATGCCCTTTTCACCCGTTGGTGGCTGGCCATTAGGGTAATTTACTCCAGATTCTATATATTTTTTATGCTGAAGGTATCTATGCAAAGTACCTACAGTCAAATAATTATCATCAAGTTCCTCTAATGACATGCCATGACCCGAATCAATTACTTCAATTTTATTAAAATCGCCGAGAACGATAAACAAATCATCGCTAGTAATTTCTTCAGGTATATTGTTACTTAAAAGTGATACAATAACATCACAGTCACCTTCCCGTACTCTCTTATTAAAATATACTTTCTTTACAAAATCAGTAATTTCACATCGATCTATTATGGCATCTTCATCGCAAAATTCTTTCCGAAGGAGATCGATAAGCATGCTGGGCAAATAATATTCTACATTCACCAAAACAATTGAAGACCCAGCATCAAAACCGTTCTTAACTAACTCGTAAACAGCAATATCATCCGAGCTGATTAGTTCTGCTCCTAAATGCTCTAGCACGCGTGCAGCAAATTTAAAATGAGCTTTAGCCATAACAATATCGCTTTATATATGACAAAATGAACACGGCAGCATATCTTCGTCTTCATCTTCGTCTTGACCAAGAATGTGAAGTAATTTTTTGCTATTATTTGTTGAATTGGCCTTTTTCAGTGATTCAACACGCTGTAAATAACGAGCCCAAATGTCGGCCTGTCGGTCTGGGTCTTCTAAATCCTCAAGGCATTCGCCATCATTCCATGTATGCCTTCCTTCTCCGGCTTTACGGCGAGAATCTTCTTCATATTTTTTAGCGAGCTTAAATAATTCAGGATGATTTTTCAATAACCCAAGCCATTCACGCTTTTGCTGATAAAAACAAAAATAGCATCCTGAACGACTCCGCCATGAGTAATAGTCTGGAAAACCAATACCGCTCTCATCTAAGACTCGATGAATATCATCAAGTGTCATTCCTTCATCAATAAATGGATACACCGGATGAATGTTTGTTTTCGAAGGACGATATCCCGCCCGATCCTCATCGGCCCGAATACCAATGTACATGTGAACTTCATCATCGCCTATGTATTCTTCAAATGGTCGAATCTTAAGCATTTTGGTGCACCATCTCATCTGAGATGATGGCAAGTAACCACCATATATTTCAAGCCAATGATCAAATGTCCGCTCAGAGTGCAAACGAACAATTTCCTTCCCCAAATACGCTTCAAGCTTTTCTAAGTAAGTATACGTTTCTGGCAACTCTTTATCTGTGTCGGAAAAAACGTACTCCATATCTTGAACTTTATCACGCATCATAATGGCAAGTGCGGTGCTATCCTTGCCACCAGACAATGAACAAATATGTCGGACTCGGGTCTCGGTCATTTTTTGCCTCCTCGCTTGTCCGTTTCACTATTATTGGGGGCCAGCAATCTACGTACTACACGCGCGAGTGCAGCAATGGCAATTGTTGTATCAGACGCCTTTAATGCTTCTTTTTCAATAGCCTTTTCAATTTCAGGTAATCTCTTTGCATTTTCAGTATCAATATGAACTACATGATCGAATTGTCCAAATTCTGTACTTGTTAATGCAAAACGTAACGATTGTGTATTTGATGATGCATCGGTTGGACGACCTGATACTGTGGCTGACAAGAGATTAATTCTTCTAACAAATTGCTGCAAACGTACATTAAAATGAGCACGATCTACATCTCGCCATTTTGCAAGGGGTCTCTCCGCAATAAACGATGCTACACCCTCTATCCAGTTATCACTATCAACATCGTCGGAGATACGATCCACTAGCATTTTAAGATCACGTTCAGCAGTATAATCAGAAAGATCACTAGCAATAGCTTGAAGATACGGCTGGATAGAGTCGGGATCTGAAGTCGATAAACCAAACGCATCTGCAATTGCTACTCTGACAGTTGTTACTAAATTCGGATAAGCAGATCGAAGTTCGGTAAATGCTGTTTTTATGCATTCAGCAAAATAATGTACATCTTTTTTTCTGACTTTTGTATTTTGTTTTGATTCAAACGTCTCAATACCACATGCACGAGGAAGTTGTTCAAAGATTAACACATCAGGTTCAGTAGCTTGTGTAAATGCATCCCTAATTGCTGATGTTATCCCAGATACATCAGATGTAGATATGGTGTAATCCGGTAATTGATTGATAAATCTAATCATCGGACGTGCAATTTGTAGCATTCTCTTTTTGCCAGAGGGGCCTTCACCAGTGTTACCAAGTACTAGCTTCTCAAGCTGTTCAAAGACTTGACTTCGTATACCAGACACCCTCCAACGCCGTATAGAAAACAAGTCTGGAGATTTTACCAACCGTTCCATAATAGCTGGTGTTAACTTGGGGCAGAAGCATCCATCTTCGTACAATGCAACATCTTGATCCCGAATCAATAGAGCAGAACATATTAAAATTGGTATAGGCCCCTCACGAAGACCATATGGGGGAGATTTTAGCAAATCAATTAACCCTTCAATGGACTGACGGGAATCACTTGCACTATCAAAATATTCGTCAATCTGTTCAATGATCTGACGCCCCTCATGATGCTTGGTTGGCTTGCGGAATGCCCATTGTCCCCGCACCTTGCGATGAATCTGCAATCCTTCATTACCTAATAAAGATCGATACACACTTCTTTCTGGTGGATTACCAATATCTGCCAAACCAAGCTCTTCTTGATCAGCACTTGTGATCATTCTCTCAATGAGATTACGCCTTGCGGCGGCTGCAGAACTAGATAATTCACGGCGATTAATTATTTCATTATCTATTTGAGGTGCAGCATCAAATACAATATCACAAATATTTGAAAGCTCTTCATTGAGACTACGACTAGATCGAATGTCAACCTCTTGGCCAAGTCGATACCATTTCCCAGGTATTCTACTACTTGCTCCAAGTAAACCATTTACAATCTCATCCAACGCACCAAAAACTGCAAGCTGTCTTGCATGAAGTTCTCTACGAGCTGTTGAATCGTTATCAATTTCGGGCGTATTATCATTGACCCAACGTATTGCTCCAAGCTCTAATGCAAGTTCTGATAATGGTCCGCTAGAATCAAGCAATCTAATTATTGTACGATCTTCAATCTTCATAATTGCATCTAGAGCACGACGATATTCATCATGACTAGAAGGAACTACAATAACAATTCTACCATCTTGATGTGATGATTCTTGAAAACGTGCAAGTTGTGCAACTGAAGAGAATGACACTTCAAAAAACCGCAACGTACCACTGTTAAACGAATGTCTTCTCGCCAATAAGGGAGATAACTGGTAATAGTCCTGCAGTAAAAGTGCAACAGAACCAGTTTCACGAAGGCTTTCTCGACCTTCCGCCAACCTTGCCTCTACATCGACATCGCTTCCCTCCCACAACACATAACTACTGTTAAAGCGTCGATAAACAATTACGGATGCAGATTCTAATTCATGTAATGCAGAAGTAATTTCTTTTGATGTAAATTGGCCATTAAGTGCGTGTTCTAAAACTTCAATCGAAGCTTTCACATTCGTCCATCTAGACGCAATCGCTAAAACAGCAATGGTTCGTAAAACAGAAATTGCACTACGACTCAATTGAGGATGACGTGACTCAGCTTCTAGCGCCTCAGCCCATCTTTTTGCATCAGGAGTATTAAGAAGCGCGTTTCCTAAAGATGAAACCAAATAACGGAACAAATCTTCGACGGTAAATAAGCCATTGTCGCAACTGCGATGACGAATTACTGACTGAAGCGACTGCGGTTCCTCCGATAACAAAAAGCTAAATGCTGAACGTTCATTTTGACCAACACGTCTAAATAATGGCCCTAAAAGCACCGCTACTATTGGATGCATGGGTGCACATGATTTCAGTAACTCAACACCATCACGAAGTTGTAGGCCGGCTGGGGCAATTCCAAATTCCCATAGATCTGATGCCAAATTACGTACTTGTGAAATATTCCGCTGCAAAATATCGATTTCTTGAATTTCACAAATACGTTCCCAGGCAGATGCTACAAATCGAAGAAGTTGAGTTGCTGGTTCTTCAAAAGCAACATCTTCAAAACGCCCCCGAATTTTCTCCCACTCAATCCTATCTGACGCAGTAAGGTTATTGGCATATACCTGAAAATCCTGGTGCAATGTCGTGATAACAACCAAATCACCTCGACTACGGGCAGCTAATTCCGCTAATTGTTGAAGCAGAAAAACGTCAGAAGCCTGTGGGTGATCTGCTGCAAACTCTAAAAGCTTGCCCATTTCATCAATCAATAGCAGTAAAGGCCCCGATTTGCTTCCCCTGCGAGTTCGGGGAACAATAACCTGCTCTAAAAAAGACAGTAATTTTGAACTATCAATATTTTTTTCATTACTAATATCTTGTTCAAAATCACGGAGATGTCGAGCACACGTTGCATTTAATTGAAGTATGCCATATTGCTTCGCTTCTACCAATCCCCTTACTAAAGCCTTACTTATTGGCTCATTAGCTGCGGAAACTCGAATAGCAGCCAAGCCATATCGAAACCTGCTAGTAGAGAATATTTCTGCTGCCAAATCCGGGTTAGACTTATGCAGCATTTTCACAGCGGAAGAAGTTAAATCATTCCCCTTAGGCCCTAAAAGATGTGATAGAAATAGAAGAAATGCCGACTTGCCTGTACCGTAAGAGCCGGTAAGTGTCCAAACTGTTGAACCGCCTTCGCTAATTCTTGATGCAATACGTTCAATAGCACGACTTGCATTTGATGTCAATACATAACGATCAATTGCATCTTGATTAGTAGCATCACGCTCAATATGTACTGATCGCAAAAATGTAGATGATTGGTGTTTTTTTACGTCTTGTGATTTACGTACAGTCGGCAACGCTTGCCTCCTCGTAATATTTCATTAGCAATTGTAGCGACACTGGAAATTCAGCATGACGAATTAGCTGCCGAACGCCAGCTGTACTATCAAAACCAATTGACCCCTCGGTAATTTCATAAATTGATTCTAACATCCCAACACATGCATTTTCCGTTAACCGAAAAACTTGACCAGGACTGCCCGGCTGATAGGTCACTTGCTCAAAAGAGAGGGTGTCTGATCCCAATGCTGTTGCTTGCCAAAATTCGCAAAGAGCGTATGCAAAAATAAGCGGGGATAATCCTAATCGTTTTCCTCGCTCTAAAACAAGACGATCGGATTCTGGCTCACGACGCAACAACTTTAGATCCGTTAAAGGGGAATCATATGTTTCCTCTTTGGATATACGTCTGTCAGGAGCTACTGAAATATAACTACGTACAAAACACGCAAAATCACGTTCAATTGTTGATCGACTTGGCAGTTTTTTTGTCCGACCTTCTGCCCAACGAAGTAGTTCATCAACCACGTCTTCCTGCGAAAAAGACGTTTGCCTGAGTTCATTAAATACCCAATACCAAGTAGTTGGTGATGCTAGCTGCCCAGATAGGTACTCGTCGCTATTACGTGAACATAGTTGCCAATGAATCAACCATGTCGTTGCAGGATCCTCAAGATAGGGATCAAGACCATTCTCTGCAAATAATAATTTCCCTAATTCAGTGGGCTTGTATCTCCCACCACGCCTGTCTACGCGATCACTTTCAATGACCCCTGTTCGTGTTGCCCAATGGCGAATAGACCTCACCATATTTTTACCAACGCCAAGAACAACAACGGCTTCATCTCGACCAAAAATCGAGGGATCCCTGAGCACTTGCCGAACGGCTTTAGTTAACCAAGCAAATCGTAGCGGAAAACTCTCATGGCCCGAAAAGTTGACTGACTGGATGGATGTGTTTGATTCCATCCAGTCAGTGTAACGACTCACCATTTTCATGTCTAGATCCCCCGAATATCGTTTCCCCACGTGTCGTAATTTATTATGAGAAAAAACGTAATGAAAAACAAGATCTGCTTCAAGTTCTCCATCAAAATCCCTTAATTAAGAATGTCACGTTTTGCATCAATGCTAGCCATTAATCAAATTCTGAAAAATAACCCAGCCTGCAATTCGACTGGGTTACCAATGGGCTTGCAGATTTATCTAAGTCATTTAATCACTTGGCAGTATAGGCGCTGCCGCGTTGCCCCCTGATGTTCTTGCGGGTGATCTTGCCATCCTTGACCAGTTTGCCCAAGGCATTGTCAGCCTTGCCGTTTCGCCCTTCCTTTGTCCATTGCTCATTGACCTGAGCGGTGGTGCAGCCGGCATTAGCTTTGACGAAAGCCAGCACCGATTCGTCGCCAGAAACCGCAAACGTCTTGCGGGTACGCTTGCTGGTCTTTTTGCCTGCCTTCTTCTTGGGGGCCTTTGCAACCTTGGTTTTCTTACCAGTTCCAGCAGGACGACCACGACGTGGCTTGGCAGAAGATGCCACAGGAACGGCATCAATCCCCAATTGCTTAAAAGTCAGATCAATCGCCTCGATAGCTTTGACATGACTATCACGTTCGTCTTGAAGTTTCTTGACAAGCTTGAGCAGTTCGGTTGCTGCGGCTGTTTTAGCCATAAGAAGGTGTCTCCTAAAAATACATAATTTGTCTGATTCAACAAAAGAAGTTTCGAGCACTAATTACTCACTATTAGTATAACCAATTTGCTGACTAACTAGCAGTGAACTGTACATTGTAATGTCAGGATAAAACCAGTTCCCGAATACATGCAGCCCTTCTGCGTACTGTTTCCATCGAAACATCCATCAATTTTTCGAAGTCAGCATTGAGCATACATGGTACACCACAGGCCAAACTGTCTTCATTGACTACGAAATAAATGATGCCCCCTGCCCAACAATTCACCTTACCTTGCAGTGGTTTTTCACTCGCACGAAGCATCCGCAAGGTCTTATGTGCCTGTTTCTGCTTGGCGGGATCAGGACATGCCGCAAAATACTGATCTATCAATACGCCGCATTCAGCCTCAAATTCCGGAGTGATCGCATTCATTTGTTAACTCCTACTGTCAGTCAGATTGTGATGCAGGAATGAATAATGGCGAGACATTCTATTATGCATTGGCTGGGTGTCTTGTGATGTCGAATTTAAAAAAATCATCAATTTATTGCTGTTTTTGTGATGTATCCATGCGTTTCACGCAACTAAAATTTTATGCAGCAACCATCTCCACCAGACGCGCGGCAAACCTGCCCAACCGGCACGGTTCATCGTGGCCATGCGGGATTTGCAACTGGTGCAGGGACGAACCAGGCCAAACGTGATGACTTGGATGAACATCGACAGCCATGTGCCAGGTGGCAAGATGCGACTGGGCTTTGGCGTTGGCACGTCAGTCCATTTGCCCAGTGGGCATTTGGCAACAGGTAAACTTGTGCGAGATTTGAGATCGACACCGTCGACATCGCAGTTGCATTTGCGATCCGGATAGGACAAACAACCGACAGCGTGTTCGCATTGACGGCAGATGGATCGGCGCGTGGTGATGAAGTCGGTGGACATGGGTTCTCCTAGATTCCAGGGGTTGAGTCTTGGCAGGTTCCATCGCCATTGGAGTCGCCGACGATGCAGTTGCCTTCTTCGTCCATGCAGGATGTTTCATCGAGGACTTCGATTTGCAGTTGGACGCGAGCGGGATTGGAATACACATCCCAGATGTTGGTGCAGATGCTGTGATTGTGCAGTTCGTCGCTGAGGATCGATGCGCTGCGGCAGGTGCCGGGTGCGGAGGGGATGCAGGCGGCGAAGATACGACCGCAGCTGTCTTCCGAATCTTCGTTGGCATAGCCATCGACCGTAACGTACCAACGTGTGGTGCCATCGCCATCGCCATCGCAACCGGCAAGTACCATGGCATCCACATAACTGCCACAAGCTGCCCCCGGAAGTTCAATACCATAACCTTGCCAACGCGGGCCAGTGATGGTGTCGCTTTCGCAGTTGGGTTGCGGGTGACCGCCGATCATGCCGGAGTGACCGCAGCCTGGACAATATGGTGGGTTCCATGCTCCGCAGCTAAACGGGATTTCGATGGTGTTGCCCATAAAAGCGGGATCGGTGCAGCAGCAACGTTCGTGGGTGTTGCCGTAGTCAATCAATTGCCAGGTGATGCGAATACGGGATTGATTGGTGAAGCAGCACGGGCCACAGGCGCATGCGTTGGCCAATACCGGTTTCTGGCCACAGCATTTGCCGCAGATCATAAAGAGGCCATCCTCCGTCAAACCCAATTCACCTGAGCCGGATTTGAGCGGGTCAATGTCAAACTCACCGTTACTCCCCATCGTCACATACCTCCACAGCCAAGGCTTCATTGGCGTCATACAGGATGAACTCACGTGCCCCGTCATAGGGATTGGTGACGTAGTAGCCGCTGCCGATGATGCCATCACCGGTGACTGGTGCAGTGACGAGTTTGCCTGCAGCGGGACGTTGTTTGAGGGGCGTCATTTCCTCACCGAGGATTGTGCCATCCTCTTCTTCGTCGTAAGCATCGATGGTTTTGACGAAGTAGGTGCGATCACACTGCGTCGTCGCGTCGCCATCGGTTGAACCACCGTCCTGCCAGACTTTGCAGGGAATCATTGCCGTGGTGTCGACCAAGCTGGGCACACCGAGTTTGACGATGGCCCAGCATGGTTCGCCGATGGGCACATCGGGTTGGCTCCAGAGAATCTGTGTGCTGCCGGTTGCCGACGATGCCATGATCGCCGGGAATCCCACTGGTGCTTTGGCAAATTGATGGGTTTCATCGGTGATGATGATCCGCACCTGACACACGCCTTGAATCATCGCCCGGCCAACCTGTCCCGCACGGATCGGTTCAAGCAGGATGGCGTGTTTGTCCATCGCCACGTGGGTATCAAGCTCAGGGAACACACCGCTGAAGACAATCTGATCGACAAAGCTGCCTTCCATATCCATGATCGTTTGTGGCTCGTGTACCGAGTCTTCGATGCCAAGGATGAAGTAACGCCAACAATCCATGGGCGAATCGTTCTTCACCCAGATCACCCCGCCTTGCCCCCGGCCCCCGGAAGCACCGGAAGACTGCATGGATTGTTCAAGTTTCTGGCGTGGCTTGATTCGCTGCTGAAAATCCGTCGCCGCATCAATGAACGCGTTGTATGTATTTGCCGGAATCACAAGAGGATCGCCGGTACTGACTTTTTTCATGGTGCTCATGTTTAAGGTTCCGAGGGGTGGGCTGACTTCCGGGGGCGGGGGTCAAGAACCGATGTCCAGCAGGCTGAAGTCGGCATCTTCATAGACCTGTTCGACATAAGCTGCTACTGGACGTTTGACCATGGCCATCGCATCCATGTCCTCAACATCCGCGTAACGTACCCACAGGTATTCCCAACCTTTCTTGGCGATACCACTGATGCTGCCAATGGTGATGCCGGTTTTGTTGGGGGATGCTGCGAAGCGGAAAGTGATTTCCCAATCTGCACCGCCAGACGTGCCTTCAGCAGATTCCGTACCATGCAACGTGCCGGAAGCGCCAAGGAACAAACACTCACCCGCAGCCAACCCACGGAACGTCGCGTTGTTGACTTTGCCGGTGAGTTGGAAGAGCGTGCCTTTGTACTCCGGCGTTACCTGCTCCACAGTGAGATAATGCGTCTCCGAGAAGTTGTAGATGGGCACCGTGATGTCGACGCCCTGGACTTCCGCATTGCCATTGGTGTTGGACACGCCAATTGCACCATGGAAGTCAGGCGCAGACGGAATCGATGAATCGGCATACGAACCCACAGTGTCCAAGGACTGGGTGATATGTTGTGTGCCACCCATGGTGTCGAAGCTGTAGGTGTACTCCCCGCTCCCTGGGTCTGGTGCCGAACTACCTCCACTCGAAGTTGACGTGGCTTCAGCGTATCGAACGCTGGCATCCCAGTACTCTTCACTGATCGGTTCGATCTGCACCGATTGTCTGGGCAAGCCGTCATAGGTTTCAGGGGCAAAGTTTTCGACAGCAGACTTGATCGCCAGATCATCGTCGCTGCCACTGGCAATGTAAGTCAGTGTCACCTGAGCATTGTTGCCCGTTGTGCTCTGGCGACTGTCATATTTTTCTGCAACGGTAATAGGCATGAGTTACTCCGGGTGAATCAACTGAAGGAGAGAGACGATGAACCACCGCCACCGCTCTGCACTTCGTTGTAGAGTTTCTTAACGTAACGGGCAGTTTCTTCGCTGGATGCTGCTGTGCGTTGGGCAATGGACTGGTTCGTCATCAAACCTTGCAAGGCAGCGGAATTGAACGTGCCACGTGATTGTTGGTTGGGACTCAGCGTTCCGATCTGCCCACCCAGTTCGGCGAGTTTTTTCTTGAGGGTGTCGATCAGGTTGTCAGGCGATGCGGGTTGAGCTTGATCACCCGACTGTGCGTTCTGCTTCGCTTGAGCGGCCTGTTGTAGTAACTGTTGATATTCAGCACGTGTCTTTTCCAGATCGTCGAGCGCAGTAGCCATCTGTTTTTCGTACTGGGTTTGGCGAGTCTTGTTCCCCGCAGCCTGTTCCTGATCAATCAGATTCTGCTGGGTTTGGCGTTCGTGATCAATGCGTGCAAGGTCTGAATCATATTGCCGTTTATTCTCAGCCAGTGCTGTGTCGCGTTGCCTGCTGATGTTGGCCTTATCCGCGTTGGCATTGGTGCGAGCGATGTTGATCGCCATGTCGACGTTGTAGTCCTTGTCGAACAGGCCGGTCAGATGATGCATCCCTTCCTCGACCTTGAGTTGGGCTGATCGAAACGTCGACTGCAAGCCTGCCGTCATCGTGGTCCAGGCATCGGAGAGGAATGATGTGGTTTGAACCCACAGGATGCGCAGGCCGTGCCAGGCATCCACCAACACCTTGGTCACCTTATAAAAGGCTTGGCTGGCAACGTTGACGATGGTGTACTTGAAGCTGTACCAAAGCGATTCCACCTGGTAGATGCCACGCTGCCATTCGATTTTCAATGCCTGCCAGAGAATCTTGGCTGCCAAACTTAAATCACCGGCAGCCAATGCGTCGCGGATGCCTTGCCAGGCAATCAATGCACTATCCTTGAGATCATTGAAGCGATCACTCAACCAATTAAGTGTCTTGGACGCAATATCCGTCATGCTCAATATGGCAATGCCGATCCCTGCCGCAGCGACGATCACCAAGCCCATGGGTGAGATCAGTGCGCCCAGCACCGTGAGCAATGTACCAATCACACCCACACTACCGGTGATGATGCTCGACAAGCCGCCGAATATGAACGCGACTGCCTGAGCTGCGACGCCGGTGGTCATCAGGATTACACCCACAGCAGCGATCCCGGCAATCACCAGAGCAGCGGATCGAACAAGCGACTGATTCTTACTGAGCAGATCAATCACCACGCCCGCATATTTGGAAACGATGGCCGCTGCTTTGGCCACGGGTTCGCTCAATGCTTCGCCCATAATGCCCAGCACGATGATCCCAGCTTGCTTGATGCGGTTAAATGCATGGGTGAGTGTTTTGCTGAGTTTGGCATAAGCCTTGTCCGCCAGGCCCGCGCGGCTTTGCATCGCGTCCAAGTCGGATTCAAAGCCTTTTAGATTGTTCAATGCAGGCACGATACCACGCAAAGCAGCCGAATCCGGGAACAGTTTCGCCAACGCATCGGGCGGGAGCTTAGCGAGTTTTTCCATGACACCATGCAAGCCCTCGGTCTTGAGTGTTGTGGTGTTCATCTCAAAACCAAGCTCGTGTGCCAACTTGGTTGCTTCGGCGCTGGGCTTGAGGAAGCTGCGGAGAATGCCGTTCACCGAGTCGATGGCCGTGGTGGTGCGCAGGCCATTGCGTGTCAATGTTGCGATCATCGCGCCCAGTTCATCAAGCGGTAATCCTGCGCTGGCAGCAGTGGAGGCCACCATACCGATCTGCGGTGCCAGTTCCGCAAACGTCGTTTTGCCGCGCTGCACAATGCCGAACAACCAGTCGGACACGTCGCCCGCTTGTTCAGCTGCCAAGCCATAGCTGTTGAGCACCGTGGTAATCGCATCGGCTGCCGTGCGGGTGTCGGTAAGTCCGGCTTTGGCAGACTTGGCTGCAACACCCAACACGTCCAATGCCTTGGCCGGGGCAATGGAGGCCGACAGGATGTCGTACAAACCACCGGATAGCGCCTCTGTCGATTCCCCAAAGCTCACCGCCATTTCACGGATGCCCTTGGTGAAACCGTCCATGTATTTTTCAGCATCACTATCCGAGAGCATGGTGGCGACGGTGGCCATCTGCTGCTGAAAATCCGCGTAGATTTTCAGGCCAGAAAGCAGAGGCACCGCCGCCACGACAGACACGGCGGTGAGTCGCTTGCCGATCTCGCCCACAGACTTGCCAAAGGCTTTGACGCGCTTCTGGGCCTTGTCGAGTCCACGCACCAACTTGCTGTCCTGCGTGGTCAGCTCAATGTACGCAGCCCCGGCACGAATGTTCCGACTATTGGCAATACCTGGCGACATAAAATAGTTCCGGCAAACGAAGGATCAGAAAAAGACACAACAGACGGACGAACGACTACGCGGCAGCCACAGCCGCTGGAGTTGTGGTCTTTCGCCCTTCGTCCAGGCCCTTGTTGAAGGAGTCCTCCTTTTCCTTGCGGAGTTTGCCAGAGCCCAGGAACAGGCCGAGTAAACCCGAAGCAGCAGGCAGCAACGGGCCGAGCATGGGGACGCCAGCGACGGTCGGGCCGACCTGGTCCAGCGCGGATAGGGAGAGCTGATTCACCATGTTGCGGATCTCGTTGGCATGTTCGATGTTGGATTTCCACTGGCTGCCAGCCGTTTGCATGTGCTGATACCAGAGTTGGTATTCACTCTCGGCCTCATTGAGCGTGATGTTGCTGGCCAGGCCCGTCTGCTGCTGGATGGTGTTGGGCGTTTTGACGTGAATCATGTCACCCATGTCACAGCCTGCAAAACTCAGCAGGCCCAGTACAACAAACATGAGGATGAACAGAAAGATCAGGTGGTTGGTTTTCATAATGATTGTTTCCTTGAAGGGATAAAGGTTCTTTTGAGCAAGGCCATAGCATCGTTGGTGTCCAAGGGGATCACAGACGATGCTTGGCTTTGGGTAAACGGATCAAAGTCCGCTGCCTTAAACGTGTGGGAACGATTGAACGTCAGCAGATTGGCAAGCAGTGCCATCAGGTTGGACGTGTGTTGCCAATCCTGTTTCTGGCGGGACTGGGCCATCTCGTAGAGTTCACGCAACGTAAACGGATCGGGATGGACGCCCAGAATGCCTGCCAGTTGCCAGATCATGTCTTGGCAGGTTGCAGAAGGTGTTCGAGTTGCTGTTGGAGTTCCGGACTGTCCAGTTGGGCACTGGCGATTTCCAGCGCTTTTTCCTCGACCTGGCGAAGCTTGCTTAGTGCCTTCTTGAGCACGGTTCGCTTCGCTGCGGGGAAAAAATCTGCCAACTCCTGGAGCAATGCCGTGGTGGCATGATCGATCACGTCACCGGCCAATGCCTGGCCGAACTGTTCGTCCGTGATGTTGGCCGATTGGGCTTGCTGCTGGCAGATGGCGTACAACACATCGCAGAGCATGATCGGATCGGTGGACAGTTTTTCCAGCAGATGGGATTTACTGTCCAGTACATCCAGCAGATTGACACCAACGAGGGCTTGGACACGCTTGATGGTGGCCACCGTGATCTGCACGGTCCATACGCGGCCATCAGAACTTCCGGGGGCGGGGGCTTTGAAGGTATGCATTAGCTGCCACCTCCATCCACCCAAGTTGGGGCGCGGGTGACATACGTTGGCTTGACGGTCACATTGACCGTGATCGCTTCTTCGAGCGGTTCGTTGCGGGTGAAATTGGTGACAGAGAAGTCAGCATCGAGACCACTGCCGCCTTCACCATCAAGGACAGCCATGGCAATGGGTGTGTTGTTAAAGTAGGCGTTCTTGATTGCGGTGAAGCCTGAATCTTCGGTGTGGTGTAGGCCAAGGAGTTGCACCCTGACCCCAACCCCAAACCGGGCGTGCAAGTTTCCAAGCACCCGGCTTTCCCGATATTTCTTGACATTATTTTGCATAGGTCTTTTCCTTGTGACAAGACAGACACAGGGTCTGCATGTTTTCCAGATAACTTGCCTGTACAAAGCTGGCAAAGCTTTCAACGGGTTTGATATGGTCGGCCTGTGAGGTTGCTGTGGTGATCGGCTTGCCGCATTGGCTGCATATCATGCCGTCACGTGCCAGGGCCTGATGCTTCAGGTCCATACCGCCGGGTCTGTTCTTTTCGTGGATATAGCGTTCGCCATCCACTTCAGAATCAGATTCGTAGTCGCCGTTGCCCGGTACATAAGGTTCGGGGCCACCTTGGTCCCATGCCATGCGTATGTCGCGGAATTTCGCGAGTGTGCATGTTGAGAACATTCCAATGTAGTTTCCGAATGTGTACCCGCGAATGCACTTGGCAGTGGATATGTCCTGCTTGCGGCATATCGCTTTGACGGCTATCCAGTAGGCGTGATGGTCTAACAAGGACGACACGACTGAATAGTTGTGGGCAATCTTGTAATAGTGTGCCCATCCCCGTACAACTGCCGAGCCCCGGATCATGCGGACGGCAATCGACTCCTGTTGGGGTCGATGCCGAATCGCTTTCGCCAGGCTTCGCTTGGCATTGGCCACTGCTTCCAGCGGAACCTTGATCTTCGCAGCGTGGTGGCCACGTCTGACAACACCCATTTCCAAGCGGAAACTAAGAAATTCAAAACCCTCGCGGACATGCGTGATGTGCGTCTTTTCCTCCGAGAGTCGCAGGCCGCAGTTGACGGCAAGGAACTCACGGATTTCCTCACGGAGATTCTCGGCATAACGCTTTGAAGCCCGCGTGATGAACACACACCAATCATCGGCATAGCGGACAAACCGAAGGTTCGGCTCCCGGTTATACCATGCTCGCCGACTGGCCAGATTGTGTGAACCCTTTGCATGCAGGAACCAGTCCAGCTTGTTCAGGACCACGTTGGCCAGTAGCGGTGAGACGACACCGCCTTGAGGCACGCCTTTCTCAGTGGGATGGACGATACCCTCAATTTCCACGCCTGATTTAAGGAACAGACGAATCAGATTGAGGAATTTGTTATCCATCACCTTTTCCCGCAAGGCATGGAGTATTGCCTTGTGCGAGATCTCATCGAAACACGCCTTCACATCGCCTTCGATCACCCATGTGAACTGACGGTTCATCAGGTGTTTGCATCGAAAGATGGCATGATGCGTGCTTCTGTTGGGCCGAAACCCGTAGGAATCGTCATGGAATTCGACTTCAAAGATTGGTTCGAGTGCCATACGGACAGTCTCTTGCACAATCTTGTCCCGCAGGCAGGGAATCCCAAGCTTACGCGGTTTCCCGTTGGGCTTGATGATCACACTGCGCCGCAGGGGCTGAGGACGATAGGTTCCATGTTTCAATTCCAACCGAAGTGCTTCCAGTTCCTTGGTCAGTGTTCTTTCAAACACGGACACGGTGATACCGTCAACACCCGGCGCTTTGCCTCGGGAACGTGTCATCACGCGAGCACAGGCTTCTGCGATCCATTGCGGATGATGCAGCAGGTCCATCAGGTTCCGAACCCGGCCATCGTACGAATTGACCGGAAACAGAGGTGATCCTGATTCCCTGTGTTGCTTGTGCATACGTGACTGTTCCCACAGTCTTCTCTGGACTTCTTTCACGTTCATCGGAAACCCTTCCAATTGTTAAACCTTTCCGTCGTCCAGAACGAAACATCCTGCCTCCCTTCGCCATGTGGACGGCTTTCCCGTCCTCGGACTACTACGGAGGCTCCGCCACTTGGTCGCCTCGTCGGTGTGGATTCAATCAATTCCATAGGGATCAACCTATCCGTGTGAGCACCGTTTGCCGGACCGTCCGGCGTTCTACTCGACCAAGCTTCACTGGTTCCTTTGCTGACACAATTCGCTTTCGCGTAGGCTCCGACTCTTGAGACACCCAACAGCGTTCCGCTGCTCCTCCAAACACCGCCAGATAGTTGACCACTCTGACGACTACGGAACTCTTGCGAGTTCGTCAGGGCAAACGACTGGGACTATATCGTTTGTCCGTTTGGATCATTCCCTATTCCGGGAGCAACCCCGGACGGCTTCTGTGTTATCAGGAATGAGGACATGTTTTTCCGAAGGTGCAAGTCAGTTTCCTAATTAAGTAGCCATACGAAAACACTACCTTGAGAGACTCCAACGGCTAAGAAGCCTTGCCTGTGTCTCCCGTTGTCCGGGGAGCTCTTTTGCCGAACCGGCTCACACATTCCGGTCGACTTACCCCGTAGGTACGGTGGACGGCCAAACGTCCACGGTGTGCGATCACACATTGTCAAGCAAAGTATCTCGTGCTGTTGATTGCTTGTTGCCAAGCACTCAAGCAGCGCGATACATCAGTCGCACGTCCCAGGCCATCGTGAATTCAACACTGCCATTCTTGAGTGTTGCGATGGTGGCACGCCAACCATTACTGGCTCTTGTCGTCACATCGGATTCGCCGGTTTCCAGGTTGAGCGTAACGTCCTTGACGTTTGTCAACTCAGATGTCGCGGATGCTCCGGCCGCGCCGTGGTATAGCTTAGCCTGCATCCCTAAACGGATGGACATAAAAAATCTCCTGTTATGAAGGGTTATTTGGGTGTTTTATCGAATCGAGCCTGCCCAAAATCGGGGCAGACGCGGTAAGTTTTTTTGTAGTGCTGGCCCCATGAACGGCCTCTTTCTAAAGTTGCCACCACGGAAGCGACCACCGAATTCATGGGCCATCGCCGAGGGGCCAACGTGGGCGAATCCGGGGCCGATCAACACTCGGTCGCTGCCTTCTCTGGCATACACGATGGCACGCCGCAGTTGGCCATGTCTTGTACGCGGTGGTGAACCGGGTGGTGCATAGCGTTTACTCCTTCGAATGCTACGCCGTGCTGTCAGCCGAATTGCTGCACCGGCATGGCCCAGACTTTGGAAACTCGCCTGGTTCATTTTTTGCCGGATCAATTTTCGGTTCAGACCGTCGTATGGTTTAAAGTAAACTCTGAGCATGGTGGTTACTTTGTGATCCGATACGTCAACGTCAGTACAGATGTGAACACCCGTTGATTGGCAAGGTGATCCGAATCATAGATGGGAACATTCTCTACCTTGATCCAGATCGCATACGGCATGTCGGTCAACGGTTGTCGTTGCAGGTAGTCGGCGATCTGCTCAACCAATCCGCTCAGCCCATGTACTGCCGTGTCGATTTCATCTTGCGGCACAGTGAGTTTCTGCTGGATGCCGATATCGACCTGACAGTCGTATTGACTGAGCTTGCGTGTGATGCTTTGAACCTGCACGCCGCGTGGCACGACACTGACGGTCAACTCCCGCAGTTGCGAGAGATCATGGATCGGTAACACCTGTCTCTTGGCATTGGTGACGATCTCCGATTGATTGAGTTGCGATGTGACTGCATCAGCCAAATCAATGGTCATTTGCATATTCATCCTCGAAGTAAACTAAAAAGTATGTTCACCAAACTCGTCACACCGGCACCGGCGATCAGCCACATCCAACGAGCATGACGAATCGTGTTTTGTTCCAGGCGATCCAGACGAATGTTGATGCCCGGTTCACCATTGCCACGGATGGCATGATCGAGCCGATCAAGTTTGTTGTGCAGTTCATCAAACTGACTGCAATTGGAATCGCATGCGTGATGCGCTGGATTGGTCATGTATTTGCGTCTCCCAATAGTCGGGTGTGAATGCGTAAAGTGGTGTGGTACGGATCGCAGTAGCGGTAGCAACCGTCGTCACCGAAATTGGTGATCTCGTATTGCTTGTCATCCATCGTCAGGATGTCGCCGGGTGTAGGCTCGAACTCTGCCGGGAAGTCATCAGCATTGATCAAAAAATCCCACATGCTCGACTCGATGGTCACGCCACCGACTGTGGATTTTTCGTACTTACTGATGCCCGGCGAAGCATGGATGGTGTACGAGGAGTCGCCTTGTTTGTAGGCGACTTCCTGCGTACACCATCCCGCCCTCACCCTGGCGAGCCACTGCATGCCTTCTTTCATGTAGTCTCTGGCCATGCATCCCCCGGAACTATGCGGTTAACTTCACACGAACGATGGCATCGTTGTCACCGGCATTAGCCACGGCTTTGCCCATGTACTTGCCTTCGATTTCAGTGGGTGTCACGTACTTGTTGGCCGAGTCCCAGTAAAGCTTGGTGCCGGTGGTGATGGCCATACCTGGGCCACCGATCTTGGGGACATCGAAGATGCCGGTCACCGACAGACTGCCGAGGATGTTGGCAGCGATGTCGAGTTTGGCAATCCCCACCAAGTCTTCCTGGACAACGACGTCACCTGCGGCCACGTCAACGGCTGGTGTGTAATCGATACTGTCACCTTTGTGAACGAATGTTGCGATCATGTAAGAAATACTCCTGCAAAAAGAAAAAAATCAAAAACAGCTTGTTTTCAAGGGGAAAAATACGGATACTTCCTGTAAGGATTACGCCTCGCCCTTGAATTTCACCGCGCCGCGATGGTCCTGTTCACGCACGCCAAAATCGATATACCCCCTAAACTGAACCCCGAGCGTTGAAAAATCGGCGTCGGTTTTTTCGACGGTGGGACGGTCGACACCATTGAGGAAGGCGACTTCAATAGCCGACAGTCGATTCGGATCTGCCAACAGGTACCAGGCCTTATTCGACGCATTGGTGAAGCTGGTGTTGGAGAGGTAGACGCTGGACACCACATCGAACTTACCCGCATGTGGATTCGTTGCGGGCTTGGCTTTGTTGGTCGTGGTGGTCTCGTTGAGCTGCAGGCTCTTCATCAGCATTTCGGCGGCCACCTTGAGTCCCGGTGGCACGAGCAGCAGCGACGGCATGATGCCAAGTGGCTTACCGTTGGGTTTGACCTGCTGAGCAAAGAGGATTTCGGCTGCGGTGAGCCCATCGATGGACAGCGCGGTGTCGGCACCCTCGCTGTAGTTGTTGTGATCCGTGTGGAAGAACGCTTTGCCATCGGCCTGCGTGGGGTTACGCAACCACAAGCTCCACACCGCTTCGGCGATGGACTCGGCAGCGCCCATGCCGATCTGGCGGGGAATGTCGGTGAAGGCGCCCAGGTCATCGTTGATGATCATCTGCCGGGTCAGCGCGAACATGATGCCGTGCGTGTCGGCCTTCTGCCCGAACTGCTGCTCGTCCAGTTGCCCATGCTTGATCTCACCGTCGGGGCCGACCTGCTGGAACTTGAAGGAACCCGTCATGCGATAACGCGTGTGTTCCTTAAAATCGTTGACACTGGCGATCTTGGCGATGCGCCGCCAGGCATCTTCGACGTAGTTGTAGCCTTCCAGCAGCATCTTGTTGGCAATGTTGCTTAAAACACCGGGCAAGGACGCACTGCTGAAGGCGGCTTGCAACCAGCCGGTGGCATCGCGACGGAACCGGGGCAACTGCTGGCCACATGCCATTTCGCAGAATTCCTGCACGCCGATCCCGCGCAGCTTGTCGGCAGCTTCGAGGACGGGTTCGGCATACAACGCCTGCACCCGACTGCTGGGCAGACCACTGGCCATGAGGGCGACGGCTTCGAACACTTGAGGATTGTTTGGACGCTGGGCACCCGAACTTTGGATGGCCATCGGAACCTGCGGGCGCGACGCGCGGAGGACATGCAGTTCAGTCTTGGTCACATCCCAACCTTCCTCGATGGCCTGTGCCTCAATGTCCGGATGCTTGCCTTCGCAGGTACTGCGGATTGCCTGGATGCGACGGGTTTCCTCAGCCATCTGTTTGCGCATTTGCATCATCGGTGCATCCGAGACATCTTCCGTTGCACGCGCGGCGATGGCGGGAGGACTCGTGGGCGTCGGGGAATCCGAGGTCGGGGCTTTGGATGGCGTGTTTTCGGTGGTCGGAGGTGTGACCGGCGCGTGATCAGCAACGGTGGTGGTGGCGGACTGTTGCTGGGCGGTGGTTGCTTGGCTTTGTGTACCATGCGGCATAGACGATTGCTCCTTGCTGTTGGCTGCGATGCGGGCAGACGTAGACGAGTCTGCCCCGTTATCGACGAATGAGATTTCCTTGAGGATGGCTTTGCGGACGACGTGGATTGGCCCGTCAAAAGTTCGGCCATTGACGGTGACGTTCTGACCGTTGGGAATGAACTGGGCATCAATCACGGCAGCGCCGATGCTGGCCTGCCAGGGGAAACCGTTCTGACCACTGCGGATCACGTCACGCGCCCAACTGGTGTCACGACTGACGAGGCCCTCGGCAACGAGGGAACCGTTTTCCACGGCGACGCGCTGCGTGTGGCCCACGCCCTGACGCGATTGGTGATCCAGCCGAACCGGAATGTCCTGACGGTCAATGGCCAGACCCTCAAGATCCACCACGACGGGATGAGGAAAGCCTTCGATCCGCATCAGTCCGCCGGTATAAGCGACCATTTTGAACTGCGGCACCCCGCCCCCGGAAGTTTTCTCTCCAGCGGCTTCGATGGTTAGTGGGCAGATGAACGAAAATTGGTCAGGCAGTTGTTGGGTTGGCGACAGTGTCATCGTCATGTACGTTGGTCTCCTGAGAAGATGAAGAAGAAGGTTGAGTAGGCTGACTCTCCGATGTCGTCAGCCCCAGTGTTTGCATGAGTCGGGTTTCCTTGGCACGTTGGCGAAGCTCGGTTTCCCAGTCCTTACCCTGACGGGCATACTCAGCAGCCAATGTGGTGGTGTGACTTGTCAAACGTTTGGCTTGAGCATTGGCCTCCTTGGCCGGATCAACATGCTCGGTTCCATCAAAGAACCACCCCCGCCCCCGGAAGCTTAAGAGTTGGTGTTTTGAATTGAGTGACCGTAAAACACCGAACTCCGGCGTGAGTATGGCCTCGCGTATCCAGGCATTGAAGATTTGATCCAACACGATTTCTGCTAGATGCATCTGTTCCACGCGAATGGATTTGTAGTAGGTCTGATGGTCGAGTCGGCCAGAGGCATAGTTGTAGCCCGACGAGTTGCAGGCGGCGATGTTGTAGGGAAGGTTCAGGCAACGCGCGATCTCATTGAGAATCTCGCGTTTGAACTCTGCATAGGTGGTTGCCGGTTGCTGTGAATCGATCTGTCCCAAACGCCAACCATCAGGCAGCACCGTAGCCATGCGTTTTTCCAGATTGACGATATCCATCGGATCAAGCGGTTGGGCTTCACCATTGGCAGGTGAGTCGGTGTACAGCACCGCAGCAAAATCCGCAGCGGTTTCGGCAGCGGCAATCACAGCCAATGTGTAACGTCGAAGTTGAGCAAACAAAGGAAGTGCAGGAGTAATCTCCGGAATCCCACGATGCTGTTCGGGGCGATCGGCACGGAACCAGTGGATCACGGAAGCCGCAGGCACTTCGTCATACTGCGACATCCACGTGGAGTAATTGCCCAAGCCGCCCGGGTGCTGACGCAGGATGGAGTAAAACTGCGGGTTGCCAAATGAGTCAAGAATCACGCCGTCCACATCGTTGCGTGTCGGCAACATGACCGACGATGGCGACGCGACACGGTCGGCTTCGACCAATTGCAGGTCCAAAGCTACCGGTGAATCGACGTTGGGATTGAAATTCAAAACACCGAACGCTTCACCGTCTGTGCTCTTGGCCATACGCATCGTGCGGAGCTTGGCGGCCAGGTTGACGGCCTTGCTCCACTGGGCAAAGGCATCTTCGATCTGACGGTTAAGTGCGTCGTTAGTGGTAAGCAACTGCAGACGCGGCCCCGTACCGATGCAATCGTTGGCCATGGTTAGCACAATGCCTTTGGCGTAACTGTTATTGGCCACTTCGTACCGGGCACGCTCACGCAGTTTCTTGCGGATGTCTGCCGATGCTGCACAGTCTGCCGACATCGCATCAGCCATTGCCCAGTGCCGGGCATTTTCAGCCGTGGTCTGCGCCGCGTCGTAACGCGCTCGTACCACGTTGGTCACCGGCTGTTGGCGTTGCACCTGCGGTTTGGATTTTTTGAACCAGTTACGAATGTGCATTAAACCGTGCCCCCGGGGTTGATCTTGAAAATCTTCACACCCAGTCCTTTGGATTGGGCAGCCCTCTTCGATGCCAGGTAGCGATCCACGGCGATCTGGTCTTTGAGCGAATGCTGCTTGATGTGCTGACCGTCAACCGACACTTCAGCCGGTGCAGATGCGTTTTCTTCGATGTTGTTTTCAATGGAGTCGGTCATGTTGGTCACTCCGAAAAAAAATCGTCCCTCTATAAAGTTATTACCCGCCGAACAGGTGAGTTCGCGCGCGACCTTTAAAAAAAGTGGCTTTTTCCGCAGAAAGTATGTTTCGAGAAAGGTTTTCGGAGCCAATCCAAGCACAGAGCAGATGAACAAGATCATCAGAAGCTGTGTTGCGAATTCTGTTGAAAAAAGTGTGGCCTATTTGTTTCGCTGCAAGTCTGACAGCTTGACACGTTGCCTGGACCGCACCGTTCGAGACTCCACTCCCGGAAGCGAGACGCCTTGAATCGACGCAGCTACTGCACAACCGACGAGACAGTCCAGCCAGTGGTTGTCAGGGCGCGTGGCACGGAGTTTCCACTCATCAACGGTACGGCCTTGGGCTTGAGATTTAACGCGGTACTCTGCTGTGAGGTGATCAGCGATGAGCCGATGAGATTTGTCATCGTGGCCAAACAGAGATAGGCATCCCGGATCACCCATCGATACTGATAGACGTGCATGCACGAAGGTCTTCCAGTAATTGGTGTCAATCAGTGCGTGGCGCACCTGACGCTTGCCCACGGTATTGGGGATTCGCCAATGCAATCCAACACGATCCCCACGCTTACGTTTGTATTCGCTGAAGGGAATACTCGACGCGCCGACATATCGCCCGTGACTGGGTAACAGCAATCCTGCATGCTGGCTCTGCCGACAGAATTGATACACCACATCAGTGGACTGCCCCCAGTTAGCATCGATCAGGCATCGGTCGATACGCATCTCCGCGCCGTCATCCCTGTGATAGGTAGCTGCTAATTTCTCAGCGGTAAGGATGTCGAGTCCCGCATAGATTTGTCCCTCAAGTCCAGCACCCGGTGCAGCACGGCTGATCGTGGATCGAATGTCACGCAGTGTGTAATAAGCGCGTTTCTGCTCTGGCCATGTGCCGTAATCGACAATGTAGCCGGTAAAATTATCCTCCCAGCCGCAGAGCATCCAGAACAGAACCTTCTGCTGCACATCGATGAACATCGTCAGGTGGTTGCATACTTGGGGAATCACATTCCGGGGGTGGCCATTGGTCTTGGCAGCAATGGCGTTGGCCCCTAGCATCTCCTCGCCTATGGCTTCGACAATTGGTTCGTTCTGATATTCCGCAAAGAAAGCTGCTTCGTCACGCAACCGTAAGTTCATCGCATGCTGCAAGGCTGATAGTTCGTCTTCATTGAAACGCTCTGGCCAGGCGACAATGCTGCCAGTGTCCATGGCTTCACGATTGTGTCTGTAAAACTCTGTCGCCAGCGAACCATCACCATCGTTGCGCAGACTGTCAGCACGAATCTCAGCGTATTGGGCCCAGAGCTTGTCAGTTTCCGGGGCTGGAAAGGCATACACCATCTTGGTGCGTTCACCTTGCCACTCGGGATGTTTGTCCCGATCCAGGATGTTGTCAGCCATATCACCAGGCCGGATTACCGTGCAGGCCATGAGTCCAGCGATCTTTTTGCCGGGGCCAGCCATGCCCAATACGTCACCAGCTAAGATGGCTTCGCGTCGTTGACTTTGCGAGGGTGACCATGCGGACTCGGTGGTTTGCGGATCATCTACCAACACCAGTTGCGGGCGCACAACCTGCCCATCGGCTCGGGCATAGTTTTGACCACGAATGTCACTTCCCTTCATGCCACTGGATGAAATGACAATACCCGACGACAGGCTGCCTTCGATCACCGGCAACACCACGCGATCCGACGACCAGTCGATGCGCGTAGGCACGCCTTGGTATTTTTGGCCCTTTTGACGATTAGTGATCCGTTCAAGACAGCGGATCGGATACGTGACCTCCGGAAAATCTTCATGCAGCAGCGGATTCGTCTCCAGCCAGATCTTGATGTTTTCCAGCAGGTCACGGGCACGTTCGGCACTGGCAGCCACCAGGCAGATGAAGGGAGACGCACCGATTAACGCCGCCCACAACACAGCAGTCTGACACAGTACCGTGTTGTGCGTGGGCACCATTTTGCGCCCGGCCAGGTATAGGTGTGACGGCGAGTCCACCTGGATACACCGAACCGGCACCGACTCGGTTGGCGTGATCGACACGATATATCGCTCGGCAGTCAAGGCTTTCAGATCAAACTGAAGATTCTCATCGCATCCTTGCAACGGATTGACGCGCGGCACGCGATAACGTTTATTGGATATGTACACCCGATTTGCCATGTATTCGGTGGTAAGTGTCAGTGGATTTTTTCGACTGTACCGATCATTCACTGTCCAGAGATGTTCTGCATCGCAGACGATTTCCTCACCATCGCTGATCCGGACGCGATAACACGGATGATCATGCATCACTTCGGTGGCATGAGTCACCCGACACATTCGCCCCTGCTCATCGAACAGGGTGTCACCGACTTTGACATCGCCCATGGTGGTCCAGCCGCTGGCCGTGACCAACGGTGTATCCAAGGCCAAGGCTTTACCTGATCCGCGAGGCATGGCCATGGCAAACAAACCGCCGGTGCGCACGGCTTTCTCGATCTTCTCAATTACACGAAGGTGGTCGTCGGACCACTGTAAATAGAACACTTCAGCAAAATACGTCTCGCAGAACCCACGGAAAGATGCGATTGCTTGAGCTTTACGATCTGGATTAACGACTGTTGGAATTTCGCCGATGTCCTGAGCTGATCGTACGGCCTCAGCTGCGCGTTCAGCCTTGCGTGCTTTTTGCTCTTCATAACTCAAAGGCCCGGTCTTGGGCTTGGCATATTCCAGCGTCAACCATGCGGCATACCGAAACAGATCCACTGTCTGCGGATTGGATGGATCACTGATGCTGTAACCGGCGCGGTTGCGATGACGACGCAATTGGAATTCCGTCAACGAGTCTACGTTGGGCAGATCAACGGCGTTGACAATACGCAGTAAATCTGCTGGCCGGAGTTGGCGTGGGTTGAATGACTTCTTACTCATCGTCGACCTCCATCTCCGGTCTAGCCAGGAACGCGACGTAGTCAATCAGGCTGAAGGTGCCATCGGCTCGTAGTAACTGGCCATCCTCAACCACCTGCTGAATCTGCTCTTCATCGATCCTGCGATTGAACGCCTTGGACAGAATCTGAGCCGCTTGCGGCACGGTGACCACCGTCATTCTCAATGTTTTTGGACTATCTGTAGGTTGTGTCATCAGAATTAAAAAACACCTTAAAAATAAGGGTAAAAGTCGCATTGATGCCTTGTAATCCGTTTCGAATGATGGCTCAATGTGTCTGTTACGCGAGCATGAAAGGAACCAAAGCGATGGCCAAGAAAACCACCAAACGTAAACAGGCATACAAGGATGCGACGGTTAACGAAATCGCTCAACGCATCCTTGGCATTGACACCTTGGAAACGCGCAAGCGTGATTCACTCGATTTCCACGACGTTGCCGTATGGAGCATCAAAGAAGCACTGGAAGCTGCCTTTGAGGCCGGACGCAAAGCAGATCATTAACCCCACGCATAGGAGAAACACATACATGCGAATCACACGAATTGAGTTTGCAGGACGAACAGGCATCTTCGCCATCATCAAACGCCCACATGAAGCCAAGCAGATCGAGGTTGAACTGTTGCAGCCCAAGAAGGAAGGTACCCACTGGGTGAAGGCCGATGATGAAGACGAACTCTTCTCGATGGCCGCTTTCCTGCAACAAATACTCGATGGCTACGAAGGAACGATGGAAGAAGCTTCCTGCTACTACAACGCACTGATGTCTATCAGCGATATCGGAATTTGAGGAGCCATCACAATGGCAACGAAAAAACAAACGGCGTCTGACGCTTACATCCAACATCGCAAAGACATCACCAGACTGATGCTCTGGCTTGAACTCGAACTGGAAAAACACCGAGTCAACGCCAAAGGCCAACCAGACAACTGGAGTTTTTCTGGTGACCTTCAACTCACTCGAAAACAATTGATAGACGCACTGGCCTCTATCTCCCACAGCGAACAACATGAAATCGAAGACCTGCTCAGCGAAAGTCGCTGAGCATTTTTGTTTACACATTTTCACAAGGACAAAATCACCATGAAACAAGAAGATATTCAACTCGGCGTCACATACCTCGTCGGCCTCGCAGGCAAACAGGTTCCGGTGCAAATCACCGAAAACCATCCTTCGGGCACCGGCTGGTTGGGCAAGACAATCAAGACGGGCAAGCAGATCACAATCCGATCTGCCCAACGGATTCACAAAAAGGCCAGCGACGATAAACAGGTGTGCAACACGGCTAACCCCAAGGCCAAGCAAAGCAAGACGACAACAGATACCAAGGCCACTCCGAAACGCGACACCGCCAACCCCCGAAAGAGTGACGCTACGGGGGAGGAGCAGGACACTAAGCCCATGAGTTTGATCGACGCAGCGGCCCACATTCTGGCTCAAGACAATCAGGAGCCTTTGCGATGCAAGGACATCGTTGAACAAGTCATTGAAAAAAAGCTTTGGCAACCAGGCAAGGGACTGACCCCAGCCAACACACTTCATGCCGCCATCACCCGGGAGATCAAAACCAAGGGCAAAGACAGCCGATTCGCCAAGCCTGAACGCGGCCAATACACAGCAAACATGAAAGGGGCTTGAACTGTGCCACGCAGCAAACGCCAACGCAATGTGACCTTCCACGTGCAAGAGGATTACCTGGAGATGCGTGTCACCTTCGCGCACCAACCGGACCGCAACTACGTCCACCGATGCACGCGCGACGTTTTCCGAGAAGTTGCTTACGCCATTGAAGACCATGCCGCAGGCGGCACCACGCTTGAGCAAATCGTCCATGTTATTGATGCACCCTACACACAAGTCAACGTGGCGCTGGCATTCATGAAGGTGCGAGGATGCGTCGAAATCCGACACCGTCGCACTTTCCCGGCATCGGACATTGTGTATGAAGATGCCATGATCGAGTTCATGCATATGGCTCAATGCGCGGAAAATCACTGACTGCATATCAACACCACTTTCTAGCCCCGACATCCGTCGGGGTTTTTTCGTGAACTTTTTGTGAATCAATATTGGAGGTTGGCAACGCTCCGATATAATGATTGGATCAATTGGAGTATGGATACGTTTGTTCGCTGATTGAGTTGTCAGGCTTTTGAGTCGGGCGACTGTTTGGCGGCAATTCGTTTGGCTTTCTTGCCGGTAAACTCCTCCCACCGTTTGACAATGACATCTGCGTATAACGGATCGATTTCCATCAGGAAGGCGTGACGTCCGGTCTGCTCACAACCCATGAGAGTAGAACCGCTGCCACCGAACAAATCGAGGACGTTGTCGCCAGGTTTGGACGAATATTGAATGCAGCGAACAGCTAATTCGACGGGTTTCTCCGTCAAATGCACCATGGCCTGTGGGTTTACCTTTTTTACATGCCACAAGTCTGTAGCATTGTTAGGACCATAGAACTGATGGCCCGCGCCCTCTTTCCATCCATAAAAACAAATCTCGAAAGCACCCATAAAGTCTTTGCGTGTAAGGACTGGATGCTGTTTATCCCAGATAATTCCCTGGGAAAAATACAAACCTGCGGCTTTGATGGGGGCGGGATAGTTACCGAGATTGGCATAGCCTCCCCAGATAAAAAATGAGCCACCGGGCTTGAGCACGCGCGACGCATTGGCGAACCATGCCAAGAGCATCTTGTCGAAATCTTCATCACTGACAAAGTCGTTTGCCAACGGACGATCCTTGGCTCGCATTTTTTGCTTGGCCTTTTTCCTGTCGGTGGCACCGCGTGCTTTGTCAAAACTTTGGTGATGCAGGTGGGCTTTCTTGTCCCCGAATGAACTGTTGCCAGCCGCGATGGCGGTGCTGCTGCGTGGCTCAACCCGGACATTATATGGAGGATCCATACTAACTAAATCAATGGTTTTGCCATCCAACAAATGGTCCAAATCTTCCTTCGAACTGCTGTCGCCACACATCAAACGATGGTTACCCAGCACCCAAATGTCACCAGGCTGCGTGGTCGCGGCATCCGGTGGTTCGGGGATGGAATCCGGATCAGTCAAGCCTTCCGATACACCTTGGGCTTCGGTCATGAGCTTGCCCAATTCCTCTTCGTCGAAGAACAAAATGTCCATGTCGAATCCACCCTCGCGTAACTCGTTGAGCTCAATGGGCAAGATCGACATATCCCATTCGGCGATTTCCCCGGTGCGATTGTCAGCCAGTCGGTATGCACGAACTTGCTCCGGCGTCAGATCGGTAGCGACATGCACCGGCACCTTGGCAAGGCCGAGTTTTGTCGCGGCTTTCCAGCGCGTGTGGCCTGCGATGATCACACCGTCTTCGTCGACGACGATGGGTTGCCTGAACCCAAACTCCGCCAGCGAACCCGCTACGGCGTCCACCGCCTTGTCGTTGATGCGTGGGTTGCGCTCGTAGGGTTTGACGTCCTCGATTTTGCGAAGCTCGACTTTGAAATTGGAAATGACGATGTCCTGAGTCGTGGTCATAAAAGTCCTTTAAAATAGTGTTTTTTTGCTTAAAAATTTTGCGGCGCGTTTTTCGGCAAGTCTGTCTAATAACGTGGCTGGTTCCCGCGACATCACAAAGGCTGATTCCCGCCAAGTACCTATTTAAATCGGCCCTGATTGGCCTCTGTGGCCGACCTCGGCCTTGATGCCATCAACGCTACGTCCGTTGCTCAAATGCCATAAACGCCAACGTGTGGCGATGTGTGGTAAACGTGATTTAAATATATTTTCATTGTGCGATACTTGACGCGAGGCACTGTTCTATCTGCGATAAAAACGCAGATAGAACAGTTGGTAATTACCTCATCGCATGGCTATCTGCGCCATTGGCGCAGATAGATCACGACGCCGTTTGATTGATACTTGTGCAGCTGGCGTTGCGGCGTGGACCACGCGTATGCTGAGCACACCAACCCGTTGATAGCATGGGTGGCCAAGTTGCTCGGTAGAACGATTTGCCATCATGGCCAAGACGGGGCTTGGGTGCATGATAATGACAAGTCCCATGGATCGGATTTTTCGTATGATCACTTTTCATATCTTCACCATGACTATCGCTGTTAGGCACGAAGCACATACAATTAAGACAACATAAATCACTCATTAAACATATCCTTTACATATTTTGGTTCATATCTCGATACATACTTTGATTGGAAGGTCTGTTTACTTCACAGATTCGATGGTCACTGGCCCAGGCGTATTGCTGGTGCCGACATACAGCACATCATCAGACGTTGGTTTGTATTGGCGAGTGCGCTGGGCAGCTTCATTGATCTTTGAAGCCAGATCCGGATATTCCTTGGCAAGCCAGGAAGCCGGTGCGTAGATGTGCCCCTCATATGCCAACTGCCGTTTACAGTCGTGGATGAGGCAGAGTGCCATGATGAATTCATCACCGAAGACTTCGGCAGGCATATACACTTCACCATCCTCATCGAGGAACACGGTGTTGCGCCATGGCATGGTCGCGGATTTCATGGAGATAATTTGGAACATGGTTTTCCTTTCAGATAGTTGTTTGGCCAATAGGCCGTTGTGTTTTTTCTGTTGACGTTTTTGCTTTACCCCCTTGCCTTACGGGGCTACGGGGGCGGTTTCAAAACGCCCCGTACCCCCGTAAGGGGGTTAGAGTGCGCGAGTTCCGCCCCATAATGCCGGTCTTAAATTTTTGTAAGTTGTTTATTTTCAGCACTTGTAAATTCAAGAACGACCGGAACCAGGTCGCTTTTTGCGGCGCGCCGCACAAAGCGCCGCACAAAATCAAGACGTCGTTTGTAAATGTGATATTTTTCATGACTTAAAACTTTCAAGACCGGAACTGGAGGCGGAACTGGCCAAAATCAGCACTTTTCTCAGTGCCGGTCATAAGTCCTTATTTTTCGTTGCGGATTTGTCGCAGATATCGCTCGGAAACACCCGCTTTTTCGGCGATCTCCAGCAAGGGTGCGTCGGGGTTGTGGGCTATGACAGCGGCGACTAACTGGGCCTTGTCGCCGGTGTATCCAGGCCGGTTTTTGACGTATTGAATCTTGGAGCCGTTGCGTATCTTGATGACGGATTCACGCTCAAGAGCAAGATCAAGCATCTCTCTAAACCGACGTTCGGAGAGTTGCAGACGTTGAGCTGCTTCATATTGAATGGAGCGTTTGGAACATGGATCGTTGATGGCGATGCACTCATCGATGAACTCATCCATCGTGACTTCAACCGCTTTCGTTTTAGGCTTGGCTGAACCGAGCAGCGCAGACGTGTCCACTTCCTCGGTGGGTACGAACAGCGGCCACTCCAGTCGCAGCGCCTTAGGTGGCATGGCTGGCCAACTGCGGACAGCAGCTTCAAGCACGACGATGTCATCTTCTTCATGAGGCCGGATCACCAAGTGTGTATCAGCTGCGCGTGACTGACTGCCCGCACCTGCACCGACATCGGTAACTGCTTTGCCCGACTGATTGCCCTTGCTGGTGTGGTGAATCATTGCAAACGCGCATTGCAGCTTGGCAGCATAGTGATCGATCCGGTTGTACAGACTAGCAATGGCACCGTTGTCGTTCTCGTCTGTGTCCTGGGGCAGGGCACGGTAGAACGCATCAATGATGATGAGCTTGTATTGACCGGGCTCTATCTTGTCGAACATCGACCCCATGGCCACAAGGTCCTTGAGTTTGCCGCGATGACAGACGATGTCGATGTTGTCACTGAACAGATGATGCGACAGGTTCATCGCCTTGGTGATCTTCAGGTAACGATCCGTGATGGTTGGGACGTGCAGTTCGTTGTCGATGTGGAGGACCTGTCCCTGCTCAACATTCATGCCAAACCAGTCCATACCTGTTGCGATTGAGATGGCCAGGCCCGAGACGAGCAGACTCTTACCCATCTTCGGGCTGGCAATGATGTTCATAGTCTCACCTTCACGGAGCATGCCGTGGACGATGGGTTTATGCAGGCCGTTAAAGGTGGTGATTAAATCTTTGAGCCGAACGATTGGCAGCTTGTCATCAGACATTGACTCTGTATTTTTGCTGTTGGCACACTGATTGAGGATGCCGGTAAGATCGACATCGTTGTTCGATGCTGAATCGTCATTGCCATAACCAAGCTCGCTAAGTGCCCGAGCTGCAGCGGAGAAATCACCACCATGTTCCAGGAGTGTATAGACATGGAATGGTGAATAATATTTTTGTGCTTCAAACGGATGGGCATTGGTTGAGAAGACGGAGAACACACCGTTTTTTAGCGTTGCTGAATGATTGACAGTTTTACCGGGCCGACGCCAATGCTCATTTTCACCGGGTTGATCCAATACCCAATCGTGCTTCAGTAACCACTCACGCACGTCACCACGTTTGTTGAAATCATCACCAGGCCGGTCAATTCGCCATGTCGTATTGTGCGAAGACAATTCGCACATGTCTGAATTTTCCGCCGATGTGCGACTGATATTCGCACCTGTGGCCGATGATTCGAACTCATACTCGTTGAGCTGCCAAGCGGCGTCGAGCAACGTATCACGCTCAGTCTCCGTAAGGATAGGTAGATTGGCGATATCACCTTGGGTTACTTCATAGCCCGACGTCGGGACACACAGGAACAGGCCACCTTCACCACGGGTTTCGATCAAGGTTTGAACTGTGTCGCCGGTCTTACGCTGGGCCAGCTTGAGATTGCCGCTGACAGGTACGCTGCACTGATAGATCACATGGCTGCCACCCGATGGTGTCGATTCGATCACCAAACGCTCGCGTAGATCGTTGGGGATCGCCTTCAGCCATGCCGGTAATAATTCGCCACCACCGTCAAAGTCGATGATCTCCAGGTTGCCCGATACCTTGCCGCAGATGATGCACAGCCCGTCGTTCCATGGCCAGGAGGACAACTCAGCAGACGTGGGAATACGCTGCTGGAACTGCTTCCATTTACCGATGGCCGGACGTTTTTCCGCACGGATCGCTGGCAGGACACACAGGCCCGCATCCAAGTAGTTTTGAGCCACCTTGTTTAATTGTCCATCAGTCAGTTGCACGGCAATTCCTGTTTACGAAGCCGGGCTGGATTCATTAAGGCCCAATCCTTCCAGCCAATGATCTGTCGTCGCAACACATCAAGGTCGGCTGGTTCAGGTGGTGATATCTTTCCGTTCCAAACAAAGCGGAGACTCTCAACCGTCATCAGTTCCGCATTGCCTTCAATGATTAACACACTGGCTGGCCCCAATCTGGTCATCTGCTTAAACAAAATCTCTTGGCCTTTGCAGATACCTTGGTGTTCCTTCCATTCGAGGAACAGCAGGTTGCCACAGATTTCCGTGACGGCGTCGATGTCGTTGAAGGCACTTCCGGGGGGCGGCCCGGGCAGACAGTCGGCAAACATTTCGATCTTGGGACGTTTCTTGAGATTGAAACATCCCTGCCGATCGCAATTCCAGAGCATGGGGTTGAAGCCGTTATCTAGTGACATGACACATGCTCCCCATATCCTTGAAAGCAGATGTGAACTTGCATACGTGGTTGCCCAGATACAGCACCGCCTGCCCCTGTAATGGCGTGGAGGTTTTATCCGGATGCCAGAAGCGAACGCGCCCAGCGGGAAAACACACTGCTGAGGCGACAGATAATAATGCCTGAAACCAACGGGTTTCCGTAGCGTTGTTCACCAGAACGACAGCCTGCGTGACGTTTTGATCTTTGAACTCTTGAACAAGTTTTTCACAGAACTGCTGGATCAATGGTTGAGCGTATGGTGGGTTCATGAATACCCGGCCACGCCAGTCCTGTTGCAAACCATCGTCTTCCGCTGTGTAAATGTGTTTTGCTTCGACAACTTGATTAGCTGCAAGACTGGATGCAGGATCAAGATCGATCCCACCCATCGCAGAGGCTGCACGCCCGGTGTACGGTGTGGGTGTGTACCATTCATTATCACCGGAGTTGTTGGCCACATGGGGATTCTTGAGTTTGGTGTACTCTGCATGAATCGTTGTCTCGCCACGACGAAGCTGATCTTTCGTAACAGAATCAGCATGATCAGCGATGTAATTGGCCTTTGTGATATTTCCATGTGATATACCTGCCATGGCAGCCAGGTCACGCTTGGTGTCACTTTTGCCCAAATTTGGGCAAAAGTTCGAATTCAAATCTGTACGCCTTCCCTGATGTTTCTTGGCTTGAGTAGCCCATACTGGCTTTAGTTTCAAAGCCAATTCGGCACGCTGAAACGGAGTCAGATTCCGACGTCCAAATTGATGTTCAATAACCCATTGCTTGGCTTCATTGCGATCAGTAAAACTGACACCATGAAGTTCGTAATCAATGCTGTATCGATCACAGATGGCCTTGCGATTGTGGCCATCCAGCAGAATGCATTGCTCAGCCCATACGATCAATGGATCGATGCAACCATCGCGTAAAAGGTTCTCTTCCAAGCCAGTGAGTTCTTCCTCCGTCAACGGTGGAATCAGACTTTGGAATTCATCGTCTATGGTGACACTCAAGGACGCATCGATGATTGCTGGATTGAGTTCAACAGAGGTTGTTGTCATTGTCTAATCTTTCAAAAAGGGATTTCGTCGTCGTCAGGCCATTCGGTCCACGGTTGATCGGGCGACACCGTGCTGGCTACCGGTTCACGTTCGTCACTGCCATCGATACGGGGTGGGATTGACCCCAATTCGTAATTGGTAATGCGGTCGAATTTTTCACCGGTGACTGATCGCACAGTGATAGATAAGGGTTGGGCCAACGCACCGTTCTCGGCCAACTCGACTGCCTGCTCCACTGTCTCGGGCATCGGTTCGTTTGATCGGGCCTGCCACCATGTGCTGGCTTTTTGCCAGGCGTAGCTGCCCTTGGGGTGCGCGACGCAGACCCACTCGCTGTGGTAATCGTTGAACCCGCATCGGTAATCGACGCGCAATGTCTTGGGATGTTCGGGTGGCGCACCACGCTTGGTGTGGATGCTGTAGTACACGGATGACACGTCGTAATCGGTTTTGGTGACTTCACCAGATAGCACACCAGCAGTCGAAGCGCTACTGTCATGTTTTTCCCGCTCAGGTGGTGGGAATTCATGACCACAATCCGGGCAGACGCTGTACGACGCATGGATCAATGCCTGGCAATTGGGACACTCCTTAGCTGGTGCTTCGCTGCTGCTTTTCCGCTCCGACTTATCCTTGATCTGCAACGCATCGACGGGGCCATGTCGCAGGATATTGCCACCAAAGTCCAGCACCAGGCAGTTGGATTTGTTTGGGTGCAACCTGAATCCGCGACCTAACATTTGGTAATAAAGTCCCGGGGAATTGGTCGGACGCAGCAGTGCGACACAATCGATGTTGGGCGCGTCGAAACCGGTCGTCAGCACATTGACGTTGACCAAGTACTTGAGTTCGCCTTCCTTGAATCGACGCAGGATGTCATCGCGGAAAATGCCGGAACTATCGCCGCAGACGAACCCGCACTCATGGCCCATGTCGGCCAGAACACGTTGTACGTGCTGGGCATGCTGCACACTGGCTGCAAAGATCAATACCGAATTGCGGTCACGTGTCTGCTCGACAATCTCTCGGCAAGCCGAATGCACGAGGGCATCGTCATCCATCAGTGCTTCGACTTCACCTGCGATAAATTCGCCACCACGAATGTGTAAGTTGGATGTATCTGCCTTGCGTCGGCCAGCCTTAGTCTTAAGCGGACAGAGGTAGCCTTGAGCAATCAGTTCCCGAACACCAACTTCATAACACACATGGTTGAGCAAGTGATCTGGCCCACAGATCGTGCCGCTGGTCATGCGGTATGGCGTTGCGGTCAACCCGATCAATCGCACATTGGGATTAATCGCCTTGGCATCCTGTAAGAACTGCTGATACATGCCCTCGCCATTGGGCGGCAGCATGTGCGCTTCGTCGATCAGGATCAGATCAAACGAATCCAGTTCTGCTGCCTTACGATACACCGACTGAATGCCGGCCACGATGATGGCATGATCGGTGTCCCGGCTTTTCAACCCCGCTGAGTAGCATCCGATCTGATGCCATAAGTCAGGGGCCATGGCATGCAGCTTGTCCACGGCCTGTTCAATCAATTCCTTGACATGAGCCAGGATCAAAACGCGACCATCCCACTGTGTGACCGCATCACGGCAGATCGTTGCCATCAGGGGCGTCTTGCCCCCAGCTGTCGGAATGACAACACAAGGATTGTCATCCCGACAGCGCAGATGCTCATACACAGCATTGACCGCTTCGGCCTGATACGGGCGAAGTTGAATCACAGGTTGTTGTTCACAAGCCTGTATCAATCGATCACCTCCTCGGGCAACGGGAACTGCTCGACGGAAGCTGGGTAAATGCGGCTGGGATTTTCACCCTTGAGCCAGGCAGCCAGTACGCGCTCGACCTTGCCATAGCGTTGTGCACGTTGGCAATACGATGTGCCACGACTGGTGATCAGGTATTGCCGCAGTTGAACGATGACGCTTTCATGGTTTGATGTCACAATGCCGGTGGCCAGCTTGCGACAAAAATCTCTGAGCATGGCATGGTCCACCGAATAGGTTGCCCGCGCAATGACTGAGCGTGTGGTGGCAGTGCACAAGCCCCGAGCAAATGCAACGACAGGCAAATGCTCCATGGCAAATTCAATCGCGTCATGATGAATACGCAACAGTTCAGAAGTTTCAGATGGAGACAGACTCGGCGGATTGCCAAAACCACCGAGCATGCTGCGGAGAATGGCCATGTGGTGATTGTTCACATCGCCGTTTTCACCTGCGATATTAAGAATGTCTGCCATCGAGCGGGTCTTGCCACAATCGATGGCCATCATCACTTCCGAGTCCACATTGCGCCAGACATACATTTCCACGGTCACGCCGGACATGGTGATCGCCCACAGACGATGCTGGCCATCAAGCAAGGTGCCATTGGGATCAAAGGCAATACCCACATGAGTCAGTCGCCACTTGCCATCGGTCATGTCACGTGCCAGGCGATGGACATGTTTCTCGGATACTTTGCGATTGTTGGTGTTGGTGGTTTCGAGCCAGCGCAGTGCCATATCAGGTGTCACGTTGATGCGCTCGACGGTGGGAACGTTCTTTGTTGTTTGGGGTTGTTGAGTTGTGATCATGCAGCGCCTTCTTTCTGTTCCTGGAGATATTGGTTTAAGGATGCGAGTAGTTGATGGGCATAATCCGCACCCATGGCCGAGACGATCGCGCGTGCACCATAGGTTGGATCATGCGGGAGATTGAGATTGGTTTGAGCTAATGCGGGGCGTGATTGACGAATCGGATGATGTGCGTTGGAACTACGGGCACGGGGTTTGCGGTTGATATTGCCCGTTTTCATTCGAGCGACTGTGCCATGCTTTGTCTTGTAATTACGAGACTGAGGAGTTGATTTCTCACTGATACAATGTATCAGTGAGGTTCGGTGCCGGGTGACTGTTGGTTGTGACACTTGACACTGCTTTGCGATTTCTCGATCCGAATATTGAGACCATTCTTCATCTTCCAACATTGTCAGCACAGCCTTGAGTTTGTCGGCATTGGTTCGACGTAACCCATGTTTGGCATTAGCACCCACGGAATACAAGATCGCATCACGTTGCGTGCCCTGACGGATGTCGGCAAAGACATATTCGCAATCGATCTTTTTGTTGGCCCAATAGCGATGAAAGCCGTCAGCCAGCCAATAATTCACGCCGTCAAAAAAGACCGTCACTGGCGGCAAATTAAAACCCGAACCGTAGAGTTCGGCATAGTCGGTCACCACTTGCTCATCGATGGCCACGCGCGGTTGCGTGCCACCATCAATGCGAATCTGTTCGAGTTTGAGTGTTGGGGTTTCAGTTGTCATTGAGATATTCACTTTCAAGGCTGGACATCGGACCACCGCATAACGGGCAACGATGAAGTGGGTACTCATGGATTCGCACAACGAGTTGGCCACCGGGGATGGGCAATTTGCGTTGCGAAATGAGTAAATCTATCTGCGAATCATCACAGTAAATTCCAGCATGTTGCATCGAGTCCAAAGCTGCTTTCTGGATGTTGTCCAGATCGCGCCGACGATGATCCGGTGGGAAGGCGTCCATCGCCAGGGCAAGGCGACCGTCCCTTGGAGGTTGGCCGCCCATGCCTTGGCACTGTGTCATCACTTGCTGGCGATACGCGCGACCGCCACGACTGATGAGTGTTCGCCCTTTAAAGTGTCGCCAGTAGTGATTGACCGATGGTGGGTAAGGTAAGACTAATTCCATGCGCCCCCCCCTTAGCGTTTCCAGGGCGGCGTGCTGCCCGAAGTCTGCTGTGATTGGGTATTGGTTGTGTCGCTTGAACTGTTGTTGACATTGCCTGTCTGTTTGGGCGCGTAACCTCGAATTTCATTCGAAAGCTCATCGGAATCCGAACGTTTTTTGAGTTTGACGCTGATCACCAGTGGTAAGTTGTGCAGGTCGACACTGTCATTGGGCTTCATGACATTGACTGCGCGACAGATGGCTGACAGATCACCCTGTGCGATTTTCACGGCAGTGGCGTTGGGGTTTTCCAGGTTCAAACGTGACCAGAGTTGCCTGCCTTTGTAGTCGCCTTCAAGAATACTGAAGGTGAGTTCAAGGTAGCTGCCGTTCCCAGATTTTGTCTGCTTCGTTTCCGATGCGGTAATCGCGGCCAGGTATTTACCAGCCGGGATCGGCTCAAATGAACTGTTGGGTTCGACATCGTTTGCGTTAAAGCCATTGAGATTAGCCATAGAGATATTGCTCCATTAGTTGGGAAATGGTTATTGACAAAAAATGCTTGTTTTTAAGGGTTAATGCTTGAGTTTGAGGTTGGTTGTTTGATTGGATGTGGGCGTGTCGGTCTGTGTCATGGCTTCCATCAAGGCGTACCAGGACAGCGGTAATTCTGTCGGTAAGCCGTATCGGTTCTTGGCCACACAGGCTGGGCTGCCTACGCAACGCATGACGCGCTCGCCGCCATCCTTCCCCAAGCCGGAGGCCAAGGTACGGTTGCGATTGAAACCGGCATCCTCCGTCTTGGTGATGATCTTGCGCGTGGCAAACAGCACCGCATCGGCCCACTCGGTGATCACCGCATTGGCATGCTTGTGCAGTCGCGGGGAAAAACGGTCATACGCACCGACTTCCGGATCGGAGAAGGTTTCAACTTTGGAGTGGGCGAGCAGAATGATGCACATGCTGCGCTTGTTGCGCAAGGTGTCCAGGCCAGAGAGTAGCATGCGCCACAGTGTCAACGCATGCGTGTAGCCCCGCGCATAACCACCGTCGACCTTTTCGATACTGTTGACGCCATAGTCCTTGCACAGCCGATCCCAGATCAAGCGTTCGAGCCAGTCCAAAGAATCGATCACGACGCTTTGATATTCGTGTTCATCTTTGATCAACGAGTCGATGGCATTGATGACATCGTCAAACGTGGTGGCCAGCGGGAAACTCGCACAATCGATTTGGTCCAGACCATCTTCGGTTTGAATGAAAATGGGCTGTGGAGCCTGCGATGCCGTGTTGGATTTGCCGATGCCTTCGGTGCCGTAGAGCACGATGCGAGGTGGGGATTGACGTTTGCCGGTATGAATCTGTTGCAGTAGGGACATGAATAAAAATCCTGTATATGATGAGTGTGACCAATACAAACAGTCGCCTGCTCCGAACTCCCCGCCCCTGTACACTCCAAGGGGCGGGGAGAGGCGACAACTTCCGTGGGCGGGTTAGGCAGCACTGAGTAGACGGATGTCTTCGTAGCCGGTGGGCCAGTGATCGAGTACCTGGCAGGTTTTTAACCGTTGAATCGCTGCTTCGTTCTCGTTGGCAGCGTCGTCCAATGAATCTTCACTGACACGCCAGACACCGCAGCGATAAGGTTCCTTCTTCTCCACTGCCACGATGTAAACCGGTACCAGTTCACCGATCTGTTCGCACAACACCGATTGATAAAAGGCAAGCTGATTGATGTAGCGATACTTGCGGGCATCCCACTCAAACGTCGACAGGTCCTTACACGTTTTTAAATCCACAATGCCACGGTGCGGATGTAGCCAGTCGATGCGAATTTGACAATCGATATCCCAACGATTCACACGTACCACGCCTTCAGCACGCCCATAGAGCAGCAGGTCAATGGCCTGACTGTTCATACTCACGCCGCTTGCCATGTTCTCAATCAGTTCCATGTCGTCGTAATGGACACCGGGTTTACCTTGTGTCTTCTCCCATCCCCGGAAGGCTTGGGTTTCTTTGCCGAAGGGCTTCTTGGTCTTGGGGTTGATTGGACCACCCAATGCGAATTGTGACTCGTAAACATCTCGTCCCTCCAGAATGCGGCAATGCGTCGCACGACCCACCAGATACGCATCACTCTCGCATGTTTGCATCAAGCCCAATCGCTTTTTGCGGTACAGCCAGGGGCAATTCATGAAGTCAATGAGTTGATGGCTCGATAGGTTCTGCTTGGCCTTGGCATGATAAACATCTGCGGCCTCCATAATTAAATCATTCAAGTCGATGTCAACTTCCTCAAACACCTGCGACATATGGGTCTCCTTGTCCGCCGAAAAAAAACGTTGCCCCCCTATAAAGTTATTACCCGCCGACAAGCCGAGTTTGCTGACTTTGGCCAAAAAATCTGTAAATGACATTGCGTGCAACCTTGTGTAGGCCTGCACAATGTTGCACGCAATGTGGATGACGGTGTCACAACCTTGTACGCAATGTTGGCCCAATGTGGGCGCCCATATGGATTACTCGGCACAAGGTTTTAGCTGATAGATATGACGTAGTCGGTTGCTGCAAACTCAAGGTGCAGGTTCGGGAACGACTCGAACAAACGTTTTGATTTTGCGAAAGGCAACACATGGCTCATCGATTAACGCCGCAGTACCAAGGCGTGATTGAAAAATGGAAAGTGAATCTGATCATCAACCGTGCCCGCATGGCTGGATATCGATCTCACGAATTGGAAGATATCCTGCAGGACCTCGTAATGGTGCTATTGGATTACACGTATGATCCCAATCATCACACGGGCGCAGAAGAACGCACGGTCATCACCACCGTCATCGATTATCAACTCACCAAGCGCAAGCGAGCAGAAAAACGCTATGCCGGGCGCATTGAACGCTACGCACCACAGGTCAGTCAATTCAGCACTGAGGAAGTGACCGACTGCCTCTCAACGGAACTGGCCGGTATCTGGAATCAGTTGTCTGCGTGCGAACGCCATGTCTGCCTGGAACTGGCCAAGGGTTACACCCGCGCCAGCATTGCCAGGAATATGGGATGTGGTTGGCACACCGTCAATCAAATCGTTGCAGACCTTCGCAGTAAATTCACCGCATGGGATTTGGACTGCGAGGTGTTGGCATGATCAAAGATGTTCCCGTTCAACGCTTGCTGCTCAAGCCCAATGAAGCTGCCGAGATGTTGGCCATCTCACCACGTCTGCTTTGGTCGATCACCGACAGTGGTGCGTTGCCATGCCTGCGCATCGGGCGTCTGGTGCGCTACGATCCGGCCGATCTCAAAGCATGGATCAACGCACAAAAACAATCTGAGAATATTCTGCCAGACATGCAAAAAACCACTTGATTTAAGGCAAAAAGTGAGGCTCAGTGTGTCACGACACGAACACTTAACGCCATACCCGATAGGAGTAACAAACATGGCAAGTATCACCAAACAGGCCAACGGCCGTCGACTCATCCAATTCACCGATCCCTCCGGCTCGCGCAAATCATTGCGGCTAGGCAAGGTCACCCAACGTGCCGCCGAAGCCACAAAGGTGCGCGTGGAAAATCTGATCAGCGCAGCAATGACCGGCCACGCACTGGATGACGAAACCGCGCGTTGGGTCGCCAACCTCGACGTCGTCATGGCCGAAAAACTCGCCGCCGTCGGATTGATCGCACCGCAGGAAAAGTTGAAACTCAAAGCGTTCCTCGATGGCTACACTCAATCACGCAGCGACACCAAGCCCAGCACACAATTGGTCTATGGGCACACCAAACGCAACCTGATTGAATTCTTCGGTCCCGACAAAGTGTTGCGCGACATCACCGCAGGCGATGCGGACGAATGGCGGTTGTACCTGACCAAGCAAAAGCTTGCCGAGAACACGATCCGCAGACGCAGCGGCATTGCCAAGCAATTCTTCAACGCAGCAGTTCGAAAAGAACTCATGCAAACCAATCCCTTTGCGGGCTTGAAATCACAAGTGCAATCCAATCCGGCCAAGATGTATTTTGTGACCAAGCAACAAGCTCAAGCCATTCTCAATGCCTGCCCCGACGCACGCTGGCAATTGATCTTTGCATTGAGTCGATTCGGTGGATTGCGATGCCCGTCGGAAACCTTGTCCCTGCGATGGGAAGATGTCGATTGGGATCACAGCAAGATCAAAGTCCGCAGTCCCAAAACCGAACACCACCCCGGTGGTGAATGGCGCATGATTCCCATGTTCCCTGAGTTGGTGCCCTACCTGCAAGAGGTCTACGAGATGTCGGAACCCGATGCCAAATACGTCGTCGCGCGGCATGGCGACACCAAGGACAACCTGCGAACGCACATGTCCCGGATCATCGGCAAAGCAGGCATCAAACCCTGGCCCAAGCTCTTCCAGAACCTGCGCTCAACGCGAGAGACGGAGTTGGCCGAGACCTACCCGCTCCACGTCGTCTGCGCCTGGATCGGCAACAGCCAACCCGTGGCCACCAAACACTACCTCCAGGTGACGGATGAGCACTTTGCATCTGCAGCGCGCGAATCTGGCGCGCTGCAGAATGCGATGCAGCACCCCGCCGCAACGCCTCGCATTGCGCTGCACCGACAATTTGGGTAATTTTGAGAAAAGCGTATAACCAACGTCCGTGCGAAGAGATGCAAAAAAAAGCGGCTGAGTGCGAGAACACTCAGCCGCTTGAAAATGGGCCGTACAAGACTTGAACTTGTGACCTCGTCGATGTCAACGACGCGCGCTAGCCAACTGCGCCAACGGCCCGATTACCGATTTCATTCTCCTGACTGTCCGTGAGTTAGCTTGGACAAAGGCGACCAGCTCACACGTCAATCAGGCAGAACATTGTACCCAACTCTTCAAAACCTGCAAGTCACGGGGTACAAATATTATGACTTTGTCTTTCTTGTGCTAACTCCGATCAAGCATTGAGCTTGGCGGCAGCTTCGCGGCATTTTTCGAGCACGGCAATGCGACTGCGGACGCTCTGCGGGGTGATCTTCTGTTCAGCACCGTTACGAATTACATCGTAAAGATTGCGGTACAGTGAATGCACGTACTGCGTGGCAGGAGCGGCACCAGCGCCACCGTCACCGCCGCCTTCGGCTTCCCAGCTTTCTTCTGTCCATTCAAGTTTTTCGCTGCAATACTTGCGGCCTTCAAGCGGCTCAAGCTGCAACGGGCGCTCGGGCATCTTGGAGAAGTCGACATGCTTCCATTCAAGCTTGTCAGTCGTGCCACGCAGGCCACCCTTATCGCCACAGATCAACCAGCGATCCTGAGGATAAGCGACGTTAGAGTGCAGTTCGACTTCGACAGTCGGACGCCCCTTGCCGGTGAGAATCACCTTGAGGTAGTCTTCAGCATCACCGGAGCAAAGCACGCGACGCATTTCACACCATACGTCGGGATTTTCATCACCAAAGAGAATCATGGCATGATCGATGGGATGCGGACCGTTGTTGTTCAGTGCACCACCGGAGGTTTTGTGATCGGTTTGCCAATCCCAACGACGGCCAAAGCCGTGCCAACAGATGCGGATGAATTGGATATCACCAAGAATACCGGACTCGCAGACTTCCTTGACCTTCTGGAAATCGACTTCCTGGCGACGTTGCTGGAAGGGCTGAAGCACCACGCCTGACTCCTTAGCTGCGTTGAGCATGCCATCCACATCGGCAACGGTCAGACCAAAGGGCTTCTCGCAGAGCACGTGCTTACCGGCTTTAAGCGCGGCAGTGGCTTGTGCGGCATGATGCGCGTTCATGCTGGCCACGATGATCAATTCGACTTCGTCGTCAGCGATGAGCTCTTCAAACGAGCCATGCACGCGGCAACCGAGTTCTTCCTTTACGTCAACGGTACGCTCCGCGATCGGATCGAACACCGCGACAACCTGGAAAATGTCGGTGAGATCTTTAAGACCTTTGATGTGGATCCCGTGGCCACTGCGGCCAAGACCGGAGATACCAATTTTAATTGGATTAGTTGTTTCACTCATGATTAATGTCTCCTGTGACAATTCGTTCCGAGACGAATGTGTTATTTTTCAGATTTTTATGCATTTGTCGATAGACAAACATATCAACTTTTTTGTATTAATGTTACATGGCACATTCTGACAACATTTCCGTACAGATCAACCACATCGGTAAACAACGCTGCGGCACGGACTGGTCACTGACCGGACGTAACACCATAAACTGGCCTGACTTGGATCTGTGGTACCTGCTTGATGGGTTCGGCAAACTAAAGACACCTGACGAGGAAATTGATCTCCAACCGGGGGTTTGCCTGATCCTGCGCGGGGGGCAGCCATACGAATTCACCCGGACTTCGCCGCAGGCTTTTATGCATTATTGGGTGCATTTCAGCTTTCTTGATGAAGACGGGCGAGCGATTCCGCCCAACAAACCGCCCCACTGGCCGATTGTCCGGCAGATGCAGGATATCGCCCCGCTGGAGTTGCTATTGGATCGCGCTTTGGAGATGCATCGTGGGCCTGCCGAGGTCCGGCGACTTTCGGATATCTGGCTTCAGGCTGCGTTACTTGAGATACAACGTGAAGATCAGCGGATGCACTTAACCGACGACCACCCGCAGACGCACTACGATCAAGATGTCGAAGCAGTATGCAAAAAGATTCTGGACAACCCTGCCATGCATCTGGACATGAACGATTTGTGTCAGATGCTGCATTGCTCGCGTGCCCACGTGTACCGCCGCTTCAAGCAGCACACCGGCCGCTCCCCCCAGCAATTTGCCATCGACATGCGAATGCAGTCCGCCCACTTTCTCTTACTCGACAGCAACCTGAGTATCGCCCAGGTCGCCCAGCGTCTTGGCTACACCGACGTCTACTTTTTCAGCCGCCAGTTCAAGCAGCATCACGGCGTCAGCCCCGCCGCCTTCCGCAAGTCGCCGGAGACCATCCGTAAAACCCGCCGCACGAGAACGGACAGCGGTGAGTGGCGTATGCCGTGTTGAGGGACATGAAAGAAACTAGACCATGAATATACCCGGTGGTGAATATTTCTATAAAAGTGTTTTAGGTTTTCTAGCCGTTTCCTTACTGCTACTAATTATTTCAACTTTATTTTTATATCATTTTTTTTTCAAACGCTCCCCCATGCCCATCGGTGACGGAACTGGCAGGAACCTCTCGCGCGGCGCATGCTTATTGATTGGCTTGTGTTCTGCTTTTTTTTGCATGGTTATAGCGGCAGTAGGTGGCCGGGAATTAATGGTAGCCAGAAAGTTTTGGGCGTTGAATCCCGATAAAATTACATCCGTTGATGTTTACAAACTCAACAACAGTAATTATCTGAATTTTTCAGATGCGTGGCTCGGCCGAATCGATTCCCGGGACGATATCAGAATATTGTTTTCCTACATACCCCCCAATGCACACAAGTATGGCAAGCATGAGCATTTTCGCGATGGCTATTTATTAAAAATGAATACTGGTATTAATTCTAAAAATTTATATCTGGCAGTTTACACACATAAACGAAATGGCGATTCTCAGAACATCACTGCAGTTCGGCCGATTTACGATTCAGGTAGCGAGCACTTTGGATATTACAGATGTCCCTGCTTATTGCAATTTATAGAGAAAAAAATTCTTTGCGATTAATCTAATATAAAACAATAATATCCCTGCCATTAAAGTGTTAATGACTATTCATATACACATTTTAGATATAACTCAAAATTGTACGCCACACCGTTTCCGTCGCGAAAGTGGGTGATTTTCATGGATGAATCGGCGAGGTGGCTGGGGGAGCGTTTTCGGCGTGGCCGTCGAGGTAAGAGATGTTGGTGGTTGGCTGTGGTGGCGAATAGGCGTAACAGAGTCATTCAAGTTAATCGAAGCCGTCCCTTACAAATTACACTCACTCCTCATACAACTGCTGCATCGCTGCTAACTCTTGTTGGACTTCCTGCACGAGTGTTGTGGGCTTGAGGACGGCGGCGTGGCAGCCGAAGCCCAGGAGCCAGCGTTTGAATTCGATGGTGCTGCCGAGCTGGAAAGTTGCGATGAGGTGGTCGTCGGTTTGTTCGATGATCTGTTGGGAGGGATGCCAGTTGAGTTCCAGGACGTTGGTTCTTGCCCAGCCGGTGAAACGGGCGGTGATGGTGACTTTCTTTTTGGTTTGGATCACGCCGAAGGCTGATTGCATGTGAGATGCCAGTGAGAAGCCTTCGGGTTTGTCGAAGGTTTGTTCGAGTGGGACGACTTTTTGGATACGTGCGACTTTGAGGGTGCGGACATCGTCATAGCATTGCAGATAACCGATGCAGTACAGCGAGGCGTGAAGCAGCACCATGCCATAGGGGTTAAAGACGCTGGTAACTTGCTTGCCTTTGCTTGCGGAGGCATAGGTCAGGCGAACCGCCTTTTGCCCGGTGATGGCATCATTGATTGATCGGATCATCTGCGACTGGGCGGTGTAGTCTGTCTTGGCTAATGACTTAATGAGAAAGGTCTGGTCGAGGTCTTCAAAGTAGTTCAATGCTTTAGCAGAAATCTGACTTCGTATTTTGGAGATGGTGGTTTGCAGGCCGTCACCAAACTGCGTGCCAGCCAGTGGCAGGAGTACCTGCTGCGAAAGGAACAGCGAGAGCATTTCGGTCATGGTAAGTTGTAACGGGTTGGTAGTGTCGTTTAACTTCAGCCACCAATACTTGCGTTTGTCTTCACGCGTTTCGGATTGCAGGTCGAAAATATCAACCAGCATTTTCAGGTCACGTTGAATGGTTCGCTTATCACATTCGAGAATCTGAGTCAGTTCATCCAGTGATGCGCCGTAGCGTCTTGCCTGCAATGCCTTGATCAAATTCCACTGTCGAAAAAGTGTATCACCGCGAGCCATACTCTCCCCTTCGCTGACAAAAATCCAAATCGTTTCGCCCCATCCAATCCGCCGGGTTTGATGTGCTTGGCAGGATGTGCGTTCAACATTGATTCAAAGCATTGATCGAAGCAAGAACACGCCAATCGCTTTGCCCCCCAACAGAACCGTTTAACTGATGGGCGTTTAACCAAGTCTTATGATAAACCAAATCATCATGAAGACATACATGAGAATGTCGTGCTTTCGCCATGTTTGAGTATTGATCTTCTGAGACTTCATCCCATCATGTGATCGTTTAACGAATACTGATTCATCATCTTGCGGCCCCATGACAGGATGTGTCGCGTGTGTTTTTTTTGAGATTTTTGGGTGCATGGTGACCGATCCTGTCATGCCCCGGTTTTATTCTACTTCTGTACTCAAAAAGGTGATTCCTTTCACGCCTTGCTGAGTACGAAAGAACGTCCGTCCATGGGTTGTGTCGATGCGTGTATCGCTAAGATCACACAGTACTGCGGCGAAAACACCAGGAGACGTTTCGGAGATTCCGGGGGTGTTCCGGGGGGGTTCCGGGGGGCAGGGGGTCGGGGGATTGACTGCTGGGAGAGTCGTTGGATTGTCATGTTCATGCAGCTACCGTGTTCGGGGGAAGAACTGTTGGCCCCGGGGGGGGCCAGCGGTTGCATGACAGGACAAACCGGGGGCGACTCATCCCAGCAGTTTTTTCTTGGGGCGAATGAAAGCGCAGATTGATCGCAATGGAAAATAGATTGCCCTCAAGACAAAGGTACAAATCCGTTATTCAATGACCTGTGTTGAATCTGATTTAGAAGTTATACGCCACACCGTTTTCGTCGCGGAAGTGGGTGATCTTCATGGTGGAGTCGGCAAGGTGGCTGGGCGGGGCATTTTCGGCGTGGCCGTCGAGGTAGGAGATGTTGGTAGTTTGGCTGAGGTGGCGGGTCATGATGCGGCCGTTCCAGTCGTAGCCGTTGGTGTAGGGCTTCCAGGAACAGGTGGAGATTGAGCCGGTGACGCTAAGGGGCCAACCCCAGCTTTGCCCACCCCAACAACCGGCATCGGCAAGGGTCGCCAACTCAGAGGGAAGTTTGACCTGGTCGATATTGACAATGTTGACAAAGGAACCGCTGGACAGGGAAATGAGTTGATAGAACTTATGCCAACCCATCATGTCGATGTGCGTTTGGTCGGGCAGATACATGCCATACGAGTAGCGTGTGCCGAGGTATCCGGCCTGCATTTCGCGTTCGTGAAGTGGCATGGAAGGACAACCTAACAGGGCATTGCTGGGACCGGCATTGAGATAAGCTGTCCCTGACGACACGCCCCCGGTTTCATTGACCATGGATTGGCCGATGATCCAGGAGGCCCAGCTTTTGACGGTGCCCCACTTGTCCTTGCCAAGCATGATGATCTGGCTGTTATTGTCGGTGGCATAGCAGGTGAGCCCCTGCATGAGTTGGCGTTGCTGGGTCAGGCAGGTGACCTGACGGGCGGACTTTCTGGCAGCACTAAGCGCGGGTAAGAGGATTGAAATCAAAAGTGCAACGATGGTCATAACCACGAGCAACTCAATGAGCGTGAATCCATTTTGCTTGTTCATTTCAAACCGTCTTTCGGCAAGATATTGGATCTGACGTGGCAGCAAAACGCATCGCCATTTGCCTGTCACTGTATGTCAAGGGTGTGCCAATTCGGCCCCACAGATCGGCTCGACACGAGCGAGCTGGCTCGCAGATTCAGCAAGGCAACAGGACCATGCGAACGCTAAAAGTCCCTCGAATCATACCCATCATTATAAAGCGTCAAAGGGCTCAAACCCTCCACAATGCGCAAACATTTTCTCCAATTTGCGAACATCGGTGGTATACTCGGAACATGTCCAGGCCGTTTCGCATTGCGCTGACGTTCAGTCCCGATACCATTGAGGAGTGGCGGCCGTACCATTATGCGGCTCATCGTTTTGCCCAGTCCAAGCCGGATTGGCAGATGATTCGCGTGCGCGGGTTTCACTCGCTGACATGGGACGATGCGATTGCTCAAGCGCCTGATGCGATCATGGGAACGCTGCAGGTCGAAGACCCCATCCCCGTGGTGAACACATCCAAGACGCGCGTGCTCATCGTCAATGCATCCGTTGCCGATCACCCCTACCGCCGATTCATGATCGATGGCATTGAAGCAGGCCGTCGGGCAACCCACCATTTGATCAGTCGCAATCTGGCATCGTATGTCTACTTCGGTTGGTCGGATGTGGGCTACTCCGAAGAACACCGGCTTGGCTTTGAAGATGCGATCAACAAAGCAGGTTTAAACAGCATTGCCCAATCGATCGACATGCTGAAGTTGGACACGCATGAGAGCTTGCCGGACGGGCCGTTTCTCAATGACCTGCCCAAGCCATGCGGAATTGTGTGTGTCAATGACGGGTTGGCGGTGCGCATCATTGAGCTGTGTCTGAACCATGGTTTGTCGGTACCTGAAGATGTTGCAGTGATGGGACTGGATGAAGATCCGACGCAATCGGTGCGGTCACAGGTGCCGTTGAGCAGTGTCGCACGCGACCTGTTTGGCCAGTGTTTGGCAGCATCGGAGTATCTGGATAAATGGCTGCGCGATGAACCGGTGCCCGAGAGTCCGATGCTTTACCCGCCGGGGGAAGTGATTGAACGACAGAGCACATTGATCTTTGGCGTTGATGATCCGTTGGTGCGACAGGCGTTGACGATCATCAACACACCGCAATCCAACCTGGCAACGGTGGAGCATTTGCTGGACCTGATGCAATGCGACGTCTCACGACGGCAACTCGAAAAGCGGTTCCGCAAAGCGTTGGGACATACACCGTATCAGGCGATCCAGCGTGCCCGTGTTGCCTTTGCCCAGAAGCTCTTGCGCAGTACCAATCAGAGCATCGATGACATCGCCTACCACATCGGCCTGCCCAGCAGTGTCCATATCAGTCGGTTGTTCAAGTCGCATACCGGGATGACACCGACCGCGTATCGCAAGCAGTTTGCCAACGGCAGCGGTTTTGAGATGTGATCGATTTGCCGTGTGATATCGTGTGACTCTGTTAAAACCCTTCGTTCAAAACCATCCTCGCACCCGCTTCGCTCAAGACGCAAAGCCGCGAAGTTGTCAACGAGAGATTTCCTTTGCGAGATGGCGGGCCGGGCGTGAAAAAGTGTCATGTTAAATTGAGTCAAACATATGGTTTCAACAAAGCCACATAGTGCATGAACCACCTGTTGCACAATGGACGCATCTTTCCAACCCATTTGCACGATCCGACTGTATTGCGCTTAGCTGGACGCCTGTGACATCCAATATCAAATGGGTACCAAACAGGCAATGTTTTGCCATGATTGATAATGAAATGACCTGGAATCCGACTCAAATTGCGGATTGATGTCGCCTTATTTGATTCATGAACCCATCGGCCTGGAATTGTGTATACATTTAAATGTCTATACATATCTCAATTTTGATTTTGTGATGTTTTTTTGATTTATTTCGATTGATATTTCGTTTTTGGCACCTATGATCAAAATACATGGGCATCACCTGTTGATGTCGGTTGAACTGCATACTTTTTTCTCATTCGATTCTGATCACCATGCGTCACTTGTGCTTTACATCTGTCGCCGGGGATATTGTCCAGCCACTTTTCGGGGGTTGGCAATCGAGCTTGATCAGCAAGTTGCCAACACAAGCCAGGACACCAGACCACCGCTGTCACTCAGGGCCTCTGGCCTTGATCCATATCTTTGTCCTACGCGAAATGAGGGAACCATGATTCGAAAGACGACCGTTGTAATGCTGATCCTGATGGGGCTATTGGCTGCCAAGGTCCAGGCGCAGAGTCGGTACTACACGTCACAGGAATGGGAAGAGATCACGGTCATTGATGATGACGAATGGAATATCGAAGCGGAGGAACCCACTGCCTGCACCCTCGTGCAGACCACTGACGAGATTGTTCACTCGGGAAGTCGGGCGTTGAAGATTCAACTGTCGAATCCTGACAAACTCTACAAGCGCGCGGAAGTCGCCCATACGCATAAGGCCAGCATGGGTGATCAATACTTTTATCGCTACAGTATGTATCTGCCGACCGTGGGGTACCCGCAGAACAATACCGATGGCACGACGTTTACCATCATCACCCAATGGCACGGCGTGCCGGACTTCGGGCTCGGTGAGTCGTGGCGAATACCCAACCTGGCGTTCCGTATTCATGAAGACGGGAAGTTCGGTGCCATGCTCTGTGTCAATGCTGCCCAGGTCAACGACAACACCACCAGCACCAAGATCAACTTCCGCGACGAGAACGGCAACAACTTCGACATCCCCAAAGGTCAATGGGTCACCTTCGAAGTCTCCGTCAAATGGACGCACACGGCTGCAGGCTATCTTGATGTCTGGATGGATGGCGATCACATCATCGAATACACCGGCCCGACATCGTACAACGATGCACAAGGTCCGTACATGAAAATGGGCATCTATCGCACACCCTGGATCACGGAAACCGAAACACTCTACTTTGATAATCTGCAGATTCTGCGCAATGGGTTGATTATCCACGCCGATGCCGATACCTATGTCCGTGGTGGAACATACGAAAATACCAACTATGGTGGCAGTACTGCACTCACTGCCAAACACAATCTCAATCAGTTGCAGTATGACCGTGAGATTTTCATGCACTTTGATTACAGTCAGTTTGCCAACTATTCATTGTCGACCGGCAATCTCTATGTCCAACCTTATTCTGCTAACACCACCGCCCTGCTGCATGCCGATGAAGTCGAATACACATGGGATGAAGACACGCTGACTTATGCAGCCGCCCAGTCACTGAATTTCCTGGATTATCAGGGGTCTAATGCATGTTCGGAAGATCCGTTTGAGATCCCGATTCCTGATGCAATTGACGATGATGATATTTCGCTTTGCTTAAGCTTCGACACGCTCAATGCGATGATGTCGATTCGAGCCAGTGAATACAACATGATCACACAGCGCCCGTTTATGTTTCTTGATTTGGATTAAGTAAGTATGTAAGCCAATCACCCTTGTACATAGACTCAAATATATCAATTAAAACCTTCACCGCAGGCAGGCCAAATCCATCGAGATGGCCTGCCTGTGTTTTGTATAGCAGACGTCAACCCGGTGCCCTATGGAGCAACGTGGACACAACGGGCACCGGATTGACATCCAGTGCTCATTCAAGCACGAGATATAAATAGGATTGGTTGACAACCGGTGCTCAATGAATTGGAACGCAGGAGTTATAACGGGGTTGGTATCAGATGCCAAGGGATATGAGCATGGTTTGTCTGCCAATATCAATCGTGGATTGATGAAGTACTCACATCAATACCACCACACGAGCACCATCAGCTTCCAAAGCGGTTATACCAGGGGATGGAGTCTTTAGGTCCGTTGAAAAATGTGCTGCTGGGATTAGAGAGATTGATATTAAAGCTTTCAATTGTGTGTGTCTGGACATGGCCGTCGGCATATTGTGCGTTAACGACATTGTTCAGATCGTAGCCGCGCAGCCCGTTTTTGTGACGTCCTTCCATTTGCAGAATCGGGCCGAAGTTCGGATCACCAGACCAAGGACTCAGGGCGCGTCCGATGCCATCGACATTGAGAATGGTGGCGCTGGTTCGGATGATATCGTCTTCACGCAGTGGGCCGTAGAGATCCGCATCGGTGTTGCCGCCGATGTTCCAGTTGTAACCGTAGTCGGATTTGTCACCCGCTTCGAGGAGTTCGGTGCCATCGGGACACGCAAAAATGCTCGGCGGGCGGATAGCAAGGCCCTGATTCCAGAGGGGACCTGCATTGACATTCAGATACTTGGTGCCGAGGTATTCAGGCATGTACATGTTTGCACCGGTGATGCGTGTTGAGGGCATGTAGCGCCCGTCATCATCGATATACATGCGGATTCCCAGGTACATCTGCCGGAGATTGGTCCCGCATTGGAGCATGCGTGCGCTGCTTCTTGCTGAGCCCAGGGCAGGTAAAAGAATGGCAATTAAAATGGATATGATTGAAATGACCACCAATAACTCAATAAGAGTAAAGGCTTTAGGCTTGTTCATCGTGACGGTCCTTTAAAAGTTACCATACAAGGTGTCGATCAATGTTATTCGGCTACCATTGACAAGTCTACAATCTACTCTATTATTTTTTAGAGTAAAACAGAAAGTAATCCCATGCCCAAGAAGCAGACCAGTAACGGCAAAGCGCTCGTCAAAACCATCAAGCAACTTCATGAAATTTTCCGTGAAGAATATCCCAACGGCGGTTGGCTGCCATCCGCAGTCAAGATGTCCAAGCGTTTTGGAGTCAGCCCCATGACGTATCACAAAGCCATCACGCGCATGGTCAGCGAGCACTTTGCCCAGAGCTTTCCAAAGAAAGGTTACTACGTCATTCCCAAACGTCTGCGCTGCCGAAAGATCGGCTTGATTTTTGATTCAGGTACGTCCTCGCCATTCATCGGGCAATGCCAGAATGTCTCTGCGATTCTGGATATTCTCAATGCCAACCACTTCTGTGCGCAGGTTCTGCACGGCGCGTCGTATGACCAACTCTACGAACTGGCCATGTCACACGGGATCGAAGGCTTGATCTGGTTTGACCCGCCACGGGATGCCCAGGCGACAATCAAAGCACTGGATAAAAACGGGGAGTTCCCCATGGTCGTCGCACAACTCAGATATTTTGAAGACGGCCCCATCCACGAAAAAATATCCGTCACCTTCGACCGTAAAACCACCGCCTTGCAGAATGCCAAACTTCTTAAACACCTGGGGCATACTCGTATCGCATATACGGGCACCGGCTATCAAGATGCCAAGATCATCGGCATTATCGATGCCTTCAAGCAAGTTGGTATTCCGATTCCAGAAGAACTGTGTATCTGCACACCCATGAACGAGCCAGGCAAACTCGCCAAGATACTCACCGAATACAAAATCACCGCTGTCCTCTCCGAAGGCAGTTCCATTCGTATTGACGATTTATTCACCGAGTTAATGCTGATCCCCCAAGACATACGCCCCCAGGTCCTCATCACCGATTTCCCCAAACTCCCTGCAATGCTGGCAGAATCACCGCAGATCAAACACGTCCCCCAACCCGGCAAGCAATCACCCGACATCGGCCAGGTCGCAGCCAACCTGTTGATGAATCACATCGTGCATGGCAAAAAAATCAGCCATAAAAGTATCTTCACCAGTTATGACATACCTGAATGTGCCCTGAGTCGGTGAGTGGACGACGTCGCCACATGGCCTCAAAAACGACATTGCATCCGTCCTGATATTGATCACCGATAGGGTGTTCAAACCTTTCAGCGCATTTTGCATGCTTTGTTGTCAATGCCAATTCATCATCCATGCCACCAGCGGGAATTTGCTGTGTCACTTCCTGTGGCTTTGCTGTGAATAACTAGGCACTGGATGCCGAAGGTTTCCGACGGAGATCTTGAGACAGCCAATGATCACGCAATAGGCCGCTGCATTGAACCTCATCTTCCTTACAACAATCACAATCCACACAATCGCTACGACACATCAACATCCGATAACAAATGCCTTGATCGCAGTCAGGCTCACTATTCTGATCTGCAAGGCATTGCTAGAGTGCACTGTGTTCACACAAACCTAACACAATGTACGGCGAAAAATGCGTCAGCAGACCTACATGACTTCACTGGATTCGGTCCGTGGTCTGGCAGCAGCCATGGTCGTGTTCCACCACTTCCAGATCATGCCGATCTGGGCCAATAATCGTTGGTTTGCCAATGCCAACCTGATGGTCGATTTGTTTTTTGTTCTCTCAGGATTTGTCATCGCCTTTTCGTACTGTGACAAAATCACCGACAAGCAATCTCTGTTTGATTTTCAAAAGAAGCGTTTCTGGCGGTTGTATCCATTGCATCTCTTGATGCTCATGGTGTTTCTGGGGATTGAAGTCGCCAACTACTTTCTTGCCCAAATCCCCAATCACATCACGCTGTATCAATCATTCACCGACAACAACATCACCACCTTCATCTCCAATGTGTTTCTGACGCATTCGCTGGGCCTTCATGACACTGTCACATTCAATCGTGCCAGCTGGTCGATCAGTGTTGAGTTTTATACCTATCTGCTCTTTGCCCTGGCAACGATCTTGTCCACGCCCAAGCTGCGCATCCCCGTCTATGCTGGGTTGTCCATGCTCGGAGCATTGGTGCTGATCGCCTTCGGCACGCGTCTGACATACATTCAGGACATGGGCTTCTTCCGATGCATCTACTCCTTCTTTGCAGGATCAGTCTGTTATCACATCTATGCTTATCTTAGAGAACGCAACAAACAATCCCACCCCATCGTCACCATCGCCCTGCTGATTACCGCGATTGTTGCAATCGTCTATGGCAATAACCGAATTCACTTCCTGCTGCCCGGTGTCTTTAGCCTATTGATATTGAGCATCACACTGGAAAACGAAAATTCCATTGTCAATGCCGTTTTGCAACGCAAACCGTTCCGCTATCTGGGTAAAATCAGTTACTCCATCTACCTGGGCCATGGTGCAGTCTGGTGGCTGACGATTGAGGTGCTGCTTAATGTCTTTAAATTGCCAACCTATCTGGATCATCGCGGGTGGGTGAAATTTGATGTTTCCCCCTGGCTGTCGATCCCCATCAGCTTGGTCGGCTTTTCACTCATCATCCTGCTATCGGATCTGACATATCGTTTCGTGGAAGATCGCTTCCGCATCAAGAGCAAAAAGAAAACCATGCAATCGCCGGTCACACAGGCATCAGAAGATTCTCCTGCGATAGAGCCGGCCTTCTTAGACATCGTGATCAGACGCGATGGCAGCTTTGAATCAAGCAATCAGAAAAGAAAGCAGAAAAAGCAGGGCTCAAAGAAGCGAATCAAAAAAGGACGCTCGACTTTATCATCATGATGGTTGAAGCGTATGACGCATCACAGCAGTTCATTTCCCATTCCAATCCCACTCCATCCAGAAGTGTTTTACGAGATGAATGCGACAGAGCAAACGACAGGACTTTTGCGTCATGATCTGCCTGTGTTTCAAGTCACGGTGTCACTACGTGACGGTGGGTTTGCGCGTATTTGAAGCATTCTCCCAGCGTTGCGTAGCAACGCGGCTATGGGGTGATACGACATGTCATCATGCTAAAGGCTCGATACGGTCAGACATCAGTTCGTGACAAGATGTGCATCAAGACGATAGCAGCGGGTGGTTACGCCTGATTTTCAATTCCAGTACCATAAAATCAGCACTTCCATAACCGCAAACAGAGAACCAAGCGTTGCAATGACTTGAGTTACGATTGCCTTGTGTTTATACGAAGACAACATCATCACTATAGCAGCAAAATATCCCAAAGTGATGATAATTTTTACTGCCAATGTAGCGTGATAGAAGTCCGAGCTAATTGGCACACAAATGAAGACAAGGAAAACCCACAGGCCACCGATAAGTGGATAGATGTAACCGTTGCGAGTTGGCTTTTCTGAGTTGCTTGTGATGCTTGAGACTTGTGGCATAACTCTTAATTCTGTTGCGCGAAGACGGGAGAACGCCCTCCCACGGATGTTGGCATTGTGAATGGCAGGTTACTTGAAGTCAAGAGGCACCGGCTCGGCACGAACCGACTCGCGAAGGCAGGTTGTGTCAAGAGCCGCGTACGCAGTGAGCGGTTTGTCTTGGAAGCGAACAATATCAAGACCGCTTACTGCGTGCGCGGCTCTTTGGGCAGATTGTTTGCGACATGAACGTCAAGGCAACCCGTGACTCGGGAGAGTCATGGCTTTGCTGGGGGAAAGTACATCCGACGGGGCGCAGTGGGGTTTGGTGATGCGTGTCTGCCGCCCTCTCAGAGCAAAAAGTCAGCATGTATGCGAATTGCAATTTTCGCTAGATGGGGTGAAAATGACAGGCTAAATCGCTCCCGGCTGCAGTGGCTGGGGGTGGCCCATCGTTTCAATCGTTACGGATACATTCCAATGTCTCAGATTGACGAAAGTCTGTTTACGACTCCCGCTTGCGTTACGCGCTGTCCTTCCAATCCTGTTCTGGCTTCCAAAGATGTTCCCGGTGAACCGTCCTTGGTGTTCAATGCAGGTGTCTGCAAATACCAGGGCAAGTATGTCATGGTCTATCGCTGTGATGATGTCTATGAAGTTCTCAAACGTGAGGACGGTTCGGATTGGCATCGCTTCAAAACCTGGATCGGCATCGCTTACTCCGACGACGGCATCAAATGGGAAGCCCAGGAAAAGCCCTGCTTCTCTTTGTCCAGCGACGAAATCCTTCGTGCATACGACCCGCGTTTGACGGTGATCGATGGCAAAGTGGTGATGTGCTTTGCCGTGGACACCAAGCATGGCGTGCGGGGTGGGATTGCAACCACCGAAGATTTTGAAAAGTTTGATATCAAGACGATGACCGTGCCGGACAACCGGAACATGGTGTTGTTCCCTGAGAAGATCAACGGCATGTATGTCCGCCTGGAACGGCCGTTCCCGGTGTACAGTCGCGGCAAGGACCGCTTTGACCTGTGGGGCAGCCAATCCCCAGACCTGCGTCACTGGGGTGATCACAAGTTGGTGTTAGCGGTCGAAGACGTGCCGTTCGCCAATGACAAGATCGGTCCTGCAGCGCCCCCGGTGAAAACCGAAGCCGGTTGGCTGACCACGTTCCATGCTGTTGATCGTGATGAGTCACGTGGCAAGAACGGTTGGGAACCCAAGTGGAAGAAGCGCTACACCGGTGGCATCATGCTTCTTGATCTGGAAAACCCCATGAAGGTCAAGGGCATCTACAAACGCCCGTTGATCAATCCTGAAGCCCCCTACGAATCCGACGAAGGCTTCCGACAGGACGTGATCTTCCCCGGCGGGATGATTCTCGAAGATTCGGGCGAAGTGAAAATTTACTACGGTGCAGCAGATACGGTTGAAGCGTTGGTCACTGCTGATGTCAACGACCTGATCGCGCTTTGCTCTGAGCCGGGCCCGGTTCACGAATAAATTCTGAGTTTTCTCAGCTAAACGGCTTGCAGGTGACGCCTCATCGACACATGATGGGGCGTCACTTTTTTTTGCATTGCAAGGGGCATCGCATGTCCAAGGATTTGAAAGACAAAGTTGCCATCGTCACCGGAGCGGGTCGGGGGATTGGTCGGATCATCGCAAAGCATCTGCTGGAAGCAGGCATGTCGGTCGTGCTTGCGGATATGAATGAGCAGTTGCTTGAAAAGACCAACGAGGAGTTATGCTCGCTGGGTCCGACGCTGCAGGTGCAATGTGATGTCACCAGGGAGCAGGACATCGAACAGATGGTGGCAGCGACGATGGGTCGGTTTGAACGGATCGATGCTTTGATCAACAACGCTGGCATCGGCAATCCATATTGCCCGGACATCGCGGAGATGACTGCGGAGTTCTGGAACCGGATCATTGCCACCAATCTCACCGGGCCGATGCTTTGCAGCAAACATGCCACGCCTGCACTAAGACAAAGCAAAGGTAGTATTGTCCACATCGCCTCAGTTCGCGGCATCCAATCCGCACCCAACAATGAAGCATACAGTGCCAGCAAAAGCGGCATCATCGGGCTGACCCATGCCATGGCCAACACGCTGGGGAAAACCGGCGTGCGGGTGAACTGCATCAGTCCCGGCTGGATCCTCACCGACGAAAGCACCCGTCGAAAAGATGGCCGTCAATGGGTGCCCACCGAAGCACACCACGCATCACACCCGGTCGGACGTGTCGGCGTTGCCCAGGACATCGCCAACATGGTCGAATACCTCATTAGTGAGAAAGCCAGCTTCATCACCGGACAGAATTTCGTTGTCGATGGGGGCGCGATCAAGAAGATTTTCATCTAGGCAACCCAATCCGATTATCTGACAAGCAACATGACAACCGTAAATCCTGAACAAGCTCAGTCATGACAAACGACACAGACGAAATCAAAATTGGCGATATCGTACTGGAAGGCCTCAAACGCTCAACGTTTTGTGATCCATCCAGTATTCAGGCCATTGAAAAATCAAATAACAGCGTTACGTATATCTCGATGTATGGTCCAGACGATCTGAGAGTAGATGAAGAAACGTATTGCAAGATCTGTTTATGTGCAGCCCTCACGTATCTCGCAGAAGACCCCTATAACGGCGTAGCCGCCCAATATCTTCCCTACGCATTTGCACGTGTTGACCATTTGGACCATGCCATTGCGGTTTTAGATGCAATGGAGAAACAAATCGATTTACTCTGTGACAATATTTGGTGGGAAGACCCCGCATTCAATAAAGGTCGCATCTATGCAGGCTATGGCTTATGGGATAAAGCAATCCAAGCATACTTAAAAAGCCTTGAAAGAAACTTTATGGATGCAAAAGGCGCTGCCAATTTTCACTTGGCAATAGCCTATATCAATTTGGGCCAAATTGAACTGGCGAAAGAGCACTGCAAAATTGCCATTGAGGGGTATCTTCGTCCTGAATTAATTGATGTAAACGACCCGGTTATTAAAGTAGACGACTCGGCTTTGAGGGTTTTAAATGAACTCATTCAAAGGTCAGGTGACGATTTGATTAATTATGTTTCAAACTTAGTGCTAACTGAAAACGGCGCCTATGAAGACGATGAAGATTAAAAAAACGTAATTACAATCAAACAAACATCTTAACATCAATCGAAGCATACAGCCACATAAAAAAATCTGACGGAAATGGTTGACTTTCGCACTTGGCGTACTAATTATTTAAATTAGTACCACGGAGGCAAAATGACCACTTCCACTGTTCACCATGACCTGCCGGACCAGCTTTCACTGGCCTTGCGACAGACACTCAGCCATTCGCCATCACAGGTGGGGATGCGCTTACAGTCCGAAGAGAAGCTGGCCAGCGAACTGGGGATTGGTCGCCGTCAGATCCGTGAAGCGATCAACCAACTCGTCGATGACGGCGTGCTCATCCGCCAACGCGGCAGTGGCACGTTTGTCCGCCAACTGCCCAAACCCCCTTCGCACGGAGGTAACCTGCCCGGCCGGAACCTCGGGGCAGACATCCTCTTTGCCAGTGATGGGCATCGTTCGGTCAATGCGCTGCGTGAACGACACAACGCTGCCATCGCCAACAAGCAGGTGCTTCACTTCGGACTCTGGGGTGATATGCACTGCTCCACCGAAACCAACCAGGTCACCATTCACGGGATCGTCGAAGCCACGCAGGCAGCAGGTCACCGACTGAGTCTGCACTCGATGATCAACGGCCCGGACAACGGCATGCCCGCGCAGACCGTTGCAGAGGAACTGCTCCGCCATCCCTGCGACGGCTACCTGATCACCGGCGTGTGGTCCGCGTTGTTTGAGGAAGCTGCCAAACTCGCCAAGCTCAGCGCGGACATCCCGCGTGTGTATGTCGGTGGCGGTCGCAGCAGCGATATCTTTGAACCGGCCATCTGCCCGGACCTCTCGCAAATCACGCATCGCGCATTGGAACAGTTCCGCAATCAGGGGTTGGATCGTTTGGCCGTGTTGCTTCATGCCAACATTGCTCAACCCACGCTGGACTTACTTTGCGAATCCATCAAGCGTTTTGAATTACTCACCGGCTGTGATTGTCAGGTCGTCGTCCCGCCCCCGAGTTTTGCAGGTGGTATGAAAGCGATCAAGCAACTCTTTGCCAACACCCCTGCCAACCAACGCCCGCAAGGCATTTTCGTCTTTGACAATCGCGTGCTTGAAGGCGTCGCCGAGACCCTGCACATGCACGACCTGCAAGCTGGCAAAGACGTCGGCATTATCGTCCTCTCGCATCGTGGCATTGATCTGACGGATCACTACGACTGGAGTCGCCTGGAAATCGACATCATTCAAATGGGTCGACTGGCGGTGCAGATTCTCCTGCAGCAACTCTCCGAACCGGATCAGTATCCGTGCAGCCTGATGATTCACCCCCGCTGGATCGCAGCCCAGACCCATACCATGACACAGGGAGCCCAGGCATGAATGCCTTTGGCCATCATCCAACCTTGTTACGTCCCATCCTGCGCAGCGCGGTCTGCGTGTTGCTGTTCATTTCAGGTGGCAATCTCAAAGCCGAATCACAAACGACCGACACCCGCAACCTGTTACTGGAAAACGAAAAGCCGGTCGCTCAATGCGTCCCCTTTGCGATGCCGGATGTGAAGACGCTACGCAATTCGCCGCGCAAAGTTTTCGCGCATTACTTTGTCCCCTTCCCCATCAGTGTCGACAACAAACCCGCTGACCAAGACCAGTACATCAAGCACATCATGAACCCCAATGGGTTTGGCAAACGCTATTTCAAGCAGGGTGGCAAGACCCGCCAACGTCCATTACCCCGTCCGGTGCGCAGTGATGAAAACTGGTTACTTGAAGATATGAAACTGGAAGTCGCGCGTGGTACGAACCTGGGGATGGATGGCTTTATCGCTGACATCGTCAGTGACACCGGCGTGAACTGGGAGCGTTACCTTGCGCTGATGGAAGCAGCCACACAGGTCGACCCCGACTTCAAGATCATGCTCATGGCAGGAATGCCCGCCTTGTTCCGCAATCCAAAGAACGTCCAGACGCCCCAGCGCATGGCAGACATGTTCCTGGCCTGTGCTGCCTACCCCTCAGCGTATCGCACTGATGACGGGCGCTTGGTGATCTCCGCTTTTCGTGGCAATGACAAACCCGCATCATGGTGGAAAGAAGTCTTCGCGATCATGCAAGCCAAAGACGAATCGGTCTACTTCGTGCCGTTGATCCAGCCGTGGTGGGATGACGATGGCAAATGGCAGCAGGAACTCGAACCGTTCCTCCCCATTGTCGATGGCATCAGCACCTGGGGTCCACGCTGGACCTCCGCCAGCCAGAAGTGGCAAGGTTTCCCGTCCTCCGTCGCCCAGTACAACAAGATCAGCATGAGTCCCGTCGGCGCCCAGGACATGCGTGCCAAGAGCCTGATTTACTGGGAAGCGCGCAACACGCAGTCTTACCGCAAACTCTTTGAAGCCGCCATCAAAGGCAATGCCAACTGGATTCAACTCATCACCTGGAACGACTACTCCGAAGCCACCGAGATCAGCCCCTCCACCGGCACGCAATTCAGTCTCTACGATCTGACCGCCTACTACATCACGTGGTTTAAACAAGGTAAAGCCCCCACCATCACCGACGATGTGATCTACTACTCGCATCGCACGCATAGCATTCATGCGACACCCGATCCAGACAAGCAACCCAGGCTTTTCAAGAACCTCGCGCCCGACGAGGCCAGTGATGAAATTGAATGTCTCGTCTTTGCCAAGGCACCTGCCACGTTGACCATCACCATCGGCGATAGCAAGCAAACCTTCCCGGTCACCGTCGGACTCAACGAAGTGCGTATCCCGCTGCAAACCGGAACACCGATTTTCACACTCACGCGTGATGACAAGATCGTCGCCACAGTCAAAAGCGCCTTTGAGATTAACAACGACATCACCTATCAGAACATGCTCTACCACGGGGGTTCGAGCAATCGCCCTGTCTTTGGGCTTGATTGATGACGGCCAATGATCACGCGACAGTTGCACCCACTTCATGACCCAGCACGACGAGGAAACCAACCATGCACGACAAACCGACACAACAAACCAAGGCCTTTACGCTCATTGAATTGTTGGTGGTGATCTCGATCATCTCGCTGTTGATTTCGATTCTCCTGCCGGCATTGGGTCAAGCGCGCTCCGCAGCCAAAGATGTCAAATGCAAGAGTCAGCTCAAGCAGGTGTACATGATGGTGATGAATTACTCGGCAACGCATAACCAATACCTGCCGGTGATCACGCGCAATGATGGCATCTCACACATCGCCCATTGGCCGCGACAGTTGCTCGAAGCCATGCCCGAAGCCGGTGTGGACATCAATGCCACCGACTCGGTCGCCAAGGTCGCCATGCAGACCAAGGGCATCTACAAAATGATGTGGTGTCCGAAATATGTCGACCGATACAGCCAGGAGCAACACCGCAACGGCCGAGCCAGTTACTCCATGAACTGGTTCTTCCGCGGTCCCTATTCCAACTCCGGTGGCAGCTATGGCCAATACTATCGCTTTGACACCATCGACGCGCCGGGCAACACCGAACCCTACATCGCAGACGGCAATCCCAACAGTGACTTCGTTGCCACATGGGAACCCAAGTTCGGCGCCTCTCCCCAAATGCAGCATGCTGCCAAGGGTTGGATCGGTTCCATGGACTACCGCCACAGTTCCGACTCTGCCGCCCACGCCCTGTTCCTGGCAGGCCACGTCAAGAGCATGACCGTCGAAGAAGGCGACGCGATTGAATGGGATGTGAATCACAACAAGACTTTTTATTGATTACCTGCGATGAATCATCGCCACTTCTCGTCACTCCCGCGCAGGCGGGAGTCCAGTGAAACCTGCAAGCGTCAACTGTATACCACTGGATTACCGCCTGCGCGGGAATGACAAAACGGCTTGCTGTATGACGATAAATGCACGAATGACTTTACAAGACCGCCTTATTGATCAAATAAGAATGTCCGTATCAACATCAAGGAATTTTCGATGACATTGCACACATGTTTGGCGCGTGCAACGGCTTTAACGCTCGTTGCCCTGCTGTCTCTGACATTCAATCCAACTGTTCAGGCTCAAGTGGACTTAACCCACTGGCAGGCCACCGGCCCCGGCGCTGCAGTCTCCGTGGACAACGGCTTTGCGACCCTCAGCTACGCATCCCCCAAACTTGAACCCATCACCCTCACCGCAGACAAGCCGGTCACCCTCAGTGAAGATGCTCGACACATCACCTTCAACTGGGCCCGTCTCTGGGGTGACTGTGACATGGTCGTCATCGTGCAGGATGCAGCAGGCAAAACGCATGAACTCAAATGCGAAACCAGTCAGGCGGACCCCGAAGTCGTGCTGAGCAATTTTCGTTTGGCACAACAATTTTCCATGTGGCATACCGTCCAGACCGTCCCCTTCGGCAAGCCGGATGTCGACCAAGTCAACAAGCGATTCAACAAAGAAGACGCTAAAACCGTCATGAACCTTGTCTGGCCGCGTCCCCTGAAAATCACTGCCATCCGCTTCACCCCCGTCCTCGCCAAGCCCGGAAAGCGTTGGGGCGGACTTTATCCCCCAGCAGAACGTACCGCCATGAACGAACGCGGCGAAGGCAAGCTTGTTCTCACCCAACTCAATTGGGACACCGTTGACAGCAAAGACGCCAACTTCTATTCCGTCATCTCCGACCGACTTCGCTTTGGGCGCAATCAACCTGCAACCCTCTTCGTCGATGACCTGATCGTCGCCCGTGACAAAGGGGACTGGGATCAACCGCTGCGTTATCAGCTTCAACTCTTTGATGGCTATGCAGGCAAACTGCTTTGGCAAACCGATAAGATGCTGGCCATCGACCTGCGCGATCCGGTTACACTCTTTGAAAACCGCATCGAATTACCCAAGGTGCCAACCGGGCGATACTTCATCAAGTCCATCGTGTGGGACAGTAACCAATCCGTCCGCGATGAACGCACGCTCCAATGGTGGGTTGCGGTCAGTGACGTCAGCAACTTCACAGCGATCAATCCGTCGGACGTGGGCATGTGGTGGGAAGACGGGCAGGCTGCCAAGACCGTGGACACCGACAGCACTACGTTAACGCTGCACCTTTCCGACGCCTATCGCAAGTCCATTCCTGATAGCGCCCGCATTCGCATCACCATCAATGACTACAACAAGCAGGAACTTTTCACCAAGGTCTACAAACAGCAGGACCAAATCGATGTCACGTTTCAGACCATGCCTGGCAATGATTACTTTGCCATCGCGCAAACCCGACGCGGCCCGCAGATTCTCGATCAACGGATCATCCACATCGGACGCACGGGTGAAAAACCCTTGAAAATCAGTGGTAAACTCGAAAAACAAAACCGTCCGACACGTGATGAATTTCTCAAACGCACCGTCCATCTTCAACCTGAATACCGCGTCCCGACCACGTTCTACGATGGCTATTACCCGTGGTATAACCACGATGACATTGAGGCGTACAAGAAGTGGCTTGTCCAGGCCAAGACGTTTGAATCACCGACGATTTGTGTCAAAGCCGGCTGGTCGGATGTTGAAGTGCTCCCCGGTGTCTATCGCTGGGAGAACCTCGATAAACAGGTGATGGCAGTCAAGGACTCGGGCATGAAAATCATGTTCGCCTACACGCCCTATGCATCCAGTCCGTGCGTGCCGATCTGGCTTGAGGTTCAGGCCCAGCAGGATCACCGCGGTGATTACAAGGATCGCTTCTCCTATCGCTACAGTTGCATGAGTCCGAACTACGCACCCAATCGTGAAAAGTTCTGGCAAGCCGTTGCCAAGCGATACGGTCATTTACCGTGGGTGATTGGTTACCGCATTTACACGCCCGCGATCACCAGTGGTGTGGACCCGCATGTCCGACGGATGGGTTACGCACCGGGCATGCAGCAGGCCTACGCCAAGTGGCTTAAGGCACGCAATCTCCCGGTCGAGCCGATCGCGCCGGTGATGAATGTTGATGGTGTTCACATCAATAACATGCCGCCGGACTTCTCGCAAAGTTGGCAGAACACTGCACTGTTCTTCTCCGACTGCATCATTCAAAGTGACCTGTCACTTGCCAAAGCGATCCGCGAAATTGACCCGACGGGATTGATTCAACTGGACCGTAAAAATGAACCGTGGGCCATCGAGCGCATCATTCCCGAGTTGGCCAAGATGGACATCGCTTTGAAAAACGAAGCAGCGCCGGTGTTCCGTGATGCGATGCTTCAGAGCATGTGTGTGCAGGCCGGTGTCCCATATCTTCAAGAACTTCACCGCCATGTTCCGACCAGCCGATCCATCAGCGATGCGACGTCGTATTTCAGTTCCTATTTATCAGAGACGAATTTCTGGTTGTTGCGTTGGAGTACAGAATCGTTTGAAAATCCGGGCAATCATCCGGTGCATGCCAACTTCGCCAAGCCGCATGGGTATCAGTATGCCGTCGATTCACTGGATGCCTGGCAGGCGTACATACAGGGTGACAGCTATGAGCCGCAGGTGTTGGTGTTTGGTTCACGTTTGAGTAACCAGATCGCCGGTGAGCGTCGTGGGTATTACCATGCCATCGACGGATTGCTGACCTATCAGGCGATGGTCGAGCAGCACCAGGTTCCGACCCATTTTGCCAACGAACATTGCAGTTGGGTCGATCTGAACAAGTTCAAACTCATCATGCTTTGTGGGTTGGTGCATGACAAAAAAACCGTTGAAAAACTCGTGAGTTTTGCAAAGCAAGGCGGTGTCCTGGCATTGGTTGCTGATGCAGGCAAGCGTCTGCCCGATGGTTCAGCCAGTGATCTGCGCAAGCAACTGGCAGGCATGCCCAACGTGATCAACATCGCTGCACCGCAACGCATGCAACTCAAACACGCGGAACTGGATTGGGCCTGGCCGTTTGAACATGATCACAAACAGATTGACCAACTGCTCAAGCAAGCCAAGGTCACTCGTCCCGCTGTGGTGATCTCCGACAGTGATCCGGCATTTCAGGTCCAACTGCGCAAGACCGAAGATGGCAAGAAAATCTATGTCGCTGTCATGCGCAATTGGCATGGCTGGTATCGCAACAACATTGAGTTTGAAGAACAACTCAAAGCCAAGTGGGGTCTGGGCACCGGCAAGCTGCTGATCAACGCCATCCCCGACGGGAAATGGCAAGTGACACAACTGCTCCGAGACAAGCGCGACCTGGGCGTCATCAACGTCAAACAAGGCCCAGTATCCATCGACCTCAAACCCGCGCTGGGTGGACAAGTCCAAATCTATGAACTGACTGCCAAATAAAAACAGGAAAAGTGACCATGACACAATCAAGCACCCAAACCCTGAAAAACAAGGCTTTCACCCTCATTGAGTTACTGGTGGTGATCTCCATTATCGCATTGCTCATTGCCATCCTGCTGCCTGCATTGGGCAAGGCACGCGAGTCGGCGTGGAGCATTCAATGTCTGAGTCAGGTCAAACAGATGGGTGTCGCACAGACAGCCTACAACGGTGACAACAACGGCTACTTCACGCCCAGCTCCCTGGAGACTGGCGACCAGTACGGCTTGTGGGGTTACCTGCTCTGGGAATATGTCGGCTATGCCAAATCCAAATTCGATGTCCCCGACAATGACTTTGATGTGACCGCAGGCGAGCAAGACACCAACATTTTCAACTGCCCGGTGACACGCATCAAAAAGACCAGCACGCCCAAGACACCACTCAGCGCAGCGTATGGTGCAAGTGGATTCAAGTCCTATGGCGTGAACATCACACTGCATCAACGCGACGGTGGCGTGAGTCTTGCCAACGCCAAGAAAGCGCCCACGCACGAACGTGACATCACCAATCTCTCGCGCATGGTGCTCATCGCAGAAAGCAAAGTCTACTTCACGCGAAGCAATGAGTTTCATGGCAATGAAGGTTTGACCCCGCACATGGGTGGCACGAACTTTCTCTATGCTGACATGCATGCCAACAATTTGAGATATGACCAGATCCCCCCGTTCCAGACATCACTCCTGCCCTGGGCAAGTTTATGCCCTGAGTTCTGGACGGGTCGGCCGTGATGCTGCCACGTGTCCAAGGCAATTTTAACCACAGATGAACACAGATACACAGATCAAGACAGGGATAAAAGCTGAATAACTTCAATTAGAACAAACTAAGAAACGATCTCCATGATCCGTCACTCCCGCGCAGGCGGGAGTCCAGTGAAACTTGCAGGCGTATACAGAATGCCACTGGATTCCCGCCTGCGCGGGAATGACAAAATCATGTATTACAATCCTGTATTACTCAAAATAAACAAGCTTTCCCGTGCTTCAAATGATCAAAAAATATCTTAAAACACAGCGTCTTGCGTCTTGAGCGACGCGGGCGTGAGATCAAATTCCCAACGATTAATTGATGAATCCTGTTAAAGGTTTGAATATGTTTAAGTCTCTCTTTGTATGCACCTTGTTTTGTGCTTTATCTGCAACACTGATGACCACTGCGTCAATCAAGGCTCAGACAACGCAGCGGCCAAAGATCATGATGGCTCATGCGATGCAGTGGTCCATGCCGGGCTCGGATCGATTTAGCCGTGATCCGTTCCAAGCCAACAAGACGCAAAGTTACTACGAAAACGCACCCCTGGTTTTCCCGATCAACGATGAAGACAACGGCGCGTTGATCCAGACATTCATCGATGCCAAGGTATCGGGACTCGATGCGATAAACATGCATGTCCATAACGAGAACCCGCAGCAGCTGCGCAAACTCATGCACCGACTTCTCGATGCAGCCAAGGCAAGCAAGACCGACGTGAAAGTCTTCCCGTTAATCGCGGGCATCATGAAGCAGAAGAACTTCGAGCAGTTTCTCAAGGTCATGTGGGAAGATCCATACACGCGTGAACACCCCAACTTCCTTCGCATCGACAACAAGCCGGTGATCATCACCTATGCCCATCGCCCCGCCAAGCAGTGGGAAGTCGCCAAAGCCAATGCCAAAGCCGTGGGCGGCGAGTTCTTTCTGATCAACGACACAAGCTGCCTTGAGATCGGCGTCACCGAGAACGTCCCCACCGAGCGTCTGCATGATGGCATTCAAGCCGTCGACGGACTTTATTACTTTGCTTCGGGCACGCTGGGTTTACCCGGTCATGACAAGGGACCGCTGGCCAACTTCATGAAGTTCGGTCACAGCTTCAATCCCCCCAAGTACACCGGCGCCAGCATCCGCCCGGGGTACATCGGCACGACGCGCGTGGGCAACCTGCTCTCACCACGGGCCACATCCCTCTTCCGCAAGCAGTGGCTCGAAGCCATCGACAATAATCCCGACTTCATCCACCTGACCACCGTCAATGATTACGGTGAAGGCACAAGCCAGGAATGCTCGGTCAACAACTCGTTTACATACATCGATCTGAACCGCTACTTCGGACATCGCTGGAAGACCGGCAACTGGCCGAGTCTCGAAAAACCCCAGGCTTTCCTGAGTTATCGCAAAGCAGTCGTCGGCGGCGAACCGGTCACGTTTGAACTGGTTTATCTCACTGCCAATCAGACGAATTTGAATATTGATGCAACCGTTAAACTCCAACTGCCACAGGGCAAAACCGTTGAACTCAAACCAATCAACAAGGAGCAGTTGCCCGGTCATGTGGTGCTTGATTTTGAGTTAGCTGACGGTATCACTCAGGACGGCTTTGGTATCCCAAGCGTGACGATAACCGTCGATGGCAAGCCGATCGCATTGCCTAAAGCTGATGGCGGTGCCTTTGCGATTGTGCGAAATGGTGAAGAAGTCGTTCGTCGTTGGCTGCGCATGCCCCTGCATCGCCTGGCTGAGAATGTTCAGATCAAAATGGCGGTCAAAGGCTCACCAGCTAACCTGTACCCGCGGACAATTTTCCTTGAGAACGTGCCCTGGGAGAAGACTGCGGGTTACATCATTGAGCGTGGCGGTCACAGCTTGAACAAACCCACCGATGCCAAACCCATTCGGGATGACTTTGGTTTTCTGGAGATGTTTGATGAAGGCTTTGGGTATGCTCCAATGAAATTCACCGACGTGAAAACCAAGCGCCGTGTGGTGGACATCATGGATCGCTACACCGCGGTGATTCGCTTCAAGGACAACACCATTGCCTACGCCAGGCCGGCCATGATGGATGCGCCGCATGTCGATCCAGCAACAGTGATGGACCTGATCATCCAACCCCGCCGCGGACTTCTGCGGGATCGCGGGATGTACAACCGTGATCAGAGTATGCAGAATCAGGAACCTGCCACTCGGCCGGTGATCGCACGCCCGCGAAACGGCAAACCTTGGATCATGCGCTTTGATGGCAAGGACGATCATCTAAGCTTCGGGCCGTTGAACATGCCAGCTGGTCCGTTGACGCTGGCCATGTGGGTCAGACCGGAGCAGCTGGATAAGCCAGCTGTGATTTGTGATCAGAAAGGCGCAGCCATGGGTGTTGCGATTCTCAAGGATCAAACCATCCAACTACTGCGTGTGGACATCAACCGCAAAGCCGTTTGGCTTAAGGGTCAGACACCGTTAGCCCCCAAGCGTTGGCATTACGTGGTCGGTGTGTATGACGGCCGAAACATGCAGTTGTATGTGGATGGCAAAGCGGATGGCCAGCCGGTCCCCTGCCGCGGTCTGCGAACGGATGAGGGCATAGTGATTGGTCGTGGCGCAGCGCTGCCTCACATGCTTGCCCAGTTTAAGCCTGACAAACAAGGCTTTTTCCAAGGCGACATTGCCCGGTTCCAAATCCTGCAACGCGCGCTAGCGTCCGACGAGATTGAAGCGATCTACCATCAGCAGCAGTCGGACTTCTGAGCCAACTGCCGTTGATGCGTGAGTCGGATCAGGATGCAGGCAATCGTTGCACCTCCCGCGTTGGCAACGAGGTCCCAGCCGGTGTTGATGTAGCCGCCCACGTTGGTGTCGGGGACGGTGAGGGTGGCGATGAATTCGACGATCTCGTTGAGTGCGCCAAAGCCCATGCCTGCTGCTGCACACAATAGCAGTGGTCCGAAGCCGAGCTTGATGGGACCAGCGAGTTTAAGCAGTGATTGCCAGCAGACCCATGTGGTGATGCCGAACCCGAAGCTGTGGACCAGGTGGTCATACTTGAAATAGTTGGGGATCAGCCACAGCGAATAGAGCACGCGACTCTCGCCATTGATTGGCCAGGATTCGGGGACGTGAACAAGCCCCCCTGCCATGTGCATCGCACCCCAGAGACTTAAGCCCCATAAGGTTAGTGGCGTGAGTCCGACACGTTTGTGGACCACTGCAACCAGACCGCCGAGTACGAGCATGACCAGACAGTAAAAGAAGAACTCACTATTACCTGACATCCATGCTGCTGGTGTTGCGATGGCCATGTACAGCAGGGACACAGCGATGACTGTGCTGGTGCGTTGATACCATTTTTTCATTGACCCGATCTCCTGATTTGAGATGTCACCCCGAAAATTTATTGGCAGGCGACCTGTCAGATTCACTCCCGTTGGTCGTTTATCTGGCGGCTTGTGTTTTAAGAATCGACATGACGGCGACCGTGTAATGCATCACCGAGGACAGCCTTGCTGACGGTGTCCAATGCAGCACCGACGGGAAGTCCGCGGGCAAGTCGGGTGAGTGTCACGCCGAGTTGGTTGAGTTGGTCTGCAAGGTAAAGTGCCGTGCCATCGCCTTCGGCAGTGGGATGCATGCCGAGGATGACTTCGCGGACGTTTTGTTTTTTCACGCGCTCAAGCAAACCATCGAGATTCAGTTCACCGGGACCGATGTCATCCAACGGGCTGAGTCGTCCCATGAGAACGTGATACACACCATCGTATTGACCGGTGGTTTCCAGTTGCACAATGTCGCTTGGCTTTTCGACCACGAGAATCGTTTGATGATCACGATGATCGTTGGCACAAATCGGGCATGGATCGGTGTCGGTGGCGTTACCACATTCGCTGCATATTTTGAGATTGACGGCAAAGTCGCGAATCGCATCAGCCAGTTGCACCGTCTCATCACGCGGACTCTTGAGCAGGTGAAAGGCAATGCGCTCAGCAGAACGTCGCCCGACTCCAGGCAAGGTGGAGAGTTGATCGATGAGTCGATTTAATGCAGGTGACTGTGTGGAAGGTTTGGGGGACTTTGCCATGCCATGAGTATAGTTTTTTATTCGCGGTTTGGGGAACGCGCTAAACCGCAAGCGGTTGAAAAGCAGCGCTTGAATATTGAAATTCATTTATACTCGGAAGTATGAAGCCCGATTCCCCCGTCTGTCTGTGTTTTAATGTGTCCAAGCGGAAGATCGTCAATTACTGCAAGCGCGAGAATCCGCCGGTCGCCAGTTTGATCAGTGAATGCCTGTCAGCAGGGACGGGTTGTGGCTGGTGTGTGCCGTTCATCAAGCAGTTACATCAGCAGGTCAAAGATGGAGAGAATGATCCGGATATCAACATGAGTAACGAGGAATATGCATCCGGGCGTGCGGATTATCGTAATCAATCGCGGGTCAAGGGCGAAAAATAATTCAAAACGGTCACTTATGAGCAAATTTGGCGAAACTTTGAGCCGAAGTTGTGCGTAGGGATAGGAAACGGGTGAGCGTTTGGTTATGATGAAAAGACCACACACGGTCCCATGCCCACCGACCCCGGGTCAACAGGGAGTACCCATGGCAGCCTTTGCCTTACACCAACTGATTGTGGCAACCGCCCTGATACTGGATTTCGCCTTCATGTTCTGGGCGTTGCGTCGCTATGCTGCCACCGGTGAGAGCATGCTGCTCTGCGGTGCGATAGGTTCGACGTTCCTGACGGTGATCATGGTCAGCTACCTGGTGTACTTCAATCGTCGCATGGCCTTGATCAACCATCTGTGTCACACGCGTTGTCAGCGTCCTGCTGCCAAGTAAATCATTTTGATGACAATTCATGATGGATAGCGATTGGGTTTTGTCGTGCGCTATTCCCGCCGTGACACACGGCGGCTCGCCTGAGATGTGACACGGACAAAGAGCCGCGCACGCAGCCAGCGGTCGCATGGGTTATTGATGTGAACAGGACACCCGCTGACTGCGTGCGCGGCTCTTGGGGTGTGCTCGTGCGTGTATCGCGCTTGTCGCGGTTACCGCTTTGATTTATGATCGCGCTCATGAGTGACCGACTTGAGCAACTGAAAAAACTCCACGAAATGGACCCCAACGATCCGTTTCTGACCTATGGCATTGCGTTGGAACTTTCCAAAGATGACCTGCTTGAGGAAGCAGTCACGTGGTTGGACAAGACCATTGCCATGGATGCGGACTATTGCTACGCCTATTACCAGAAAGCCAAGATGCATGGCGAGATGGGCAACGACAAAATAGCGGTCCAGGCCATCAAGGATGGAATCGAAGCAGCCAAGCGCACCAATGACGGTAAAGCGTTAAGCGAGTTATCCGAGTTGCTTGAAGAAACCCAGATGTAAAACGCGAGTTCGCTTATGCGCGCAAGCTGTCAGCTTGCGGCTATTGAATCAAGCATACCATCAGTGAACTCGAAACATTTGAGCATAAAGCAAATCATGCAATAGATCATGCAGCCATGTTGGTTGACTGGTCTTGATCAATCGCACCGTGGTAGACACTCACACAGTTCTTGCCTTGACTCTTGGCGTGATACAACGCCTGATCCGCACATGCAAGCAAATGCAGTGGCTCGGTCGCCTGGGTATGTCTGAGGCAGGCAACGCCCATGCTCATGGTGACACTGCCGGACATCTCGCGGGTGCATGCGGTCTGTTGGACATATTCAGCAAAGGCTTGTTGGACACGTTGGGCTGCCACCAGCGCCTGATCATGGGTCGTGCCGGGAAGCAGCATCACAAATTCATCACCGCCAAATCGACCGACGACATCACTGGTCCGCCCAATCTCCGAGAGAATCTGGGCACAGCCAACGAGCAGTTGATCGCCTGCAGGATGCCCCATCTGATCGTTGAGTTGCTTAAAGCCGTCCAGGTCAATCATGACGCAGGCAAGATCGGTCTGGAAGCGACGCGCTTCAGCAAAGGCGCGGTCCAAAGCCTGATCAAACGCACGACGATTACACAAGCCGGTTAACGGGTCGGTCGCTGCCATGGTCTGGAGTTGATCGACCACGCGCTGCAGTTCACGGTTGGTTGCGGTGAGTTCTTCGGTGCGTTGGGTGACCTGGGCTTCGAGTTGTTGATTGGTTTTATAAAGTTCATCGTTGGCATGAAGCAGTCGCCGGCGCGTGGAGAAAAGTCGCCTTGCCATGCGATTAAACGACTCGGTGAGCAAACCCAATTCATCATGACGATGGACCGGCAACACCGGCGGATCATCATCCTCACCCAAACGTTCCGTCGCAGCAAGCAATGCCTTGACCGGCGACATCCAGCGCTTGACACCCCAGATGGCCATGAGAATCGCACCGAGCATCATCAAGCTGGTGACGGTCAGTTGCGTTGCCATGAGATTAGCGAGCACCTGCGCCAAGCCACGATCGCGCATCGCAAGCAGGATGTAGCCTTCGACTTTCCGATTCGCAACATGTCGATTCGTCAGATCATCCGACAGTAGCGGTGGATTCCAGATCGGTTGCTTGTAGACGACGACTTCGCCATGCTCGCCGGCATAGCGTGGCTGATTCAAATCCACCGATCCCATGCTCATCAGATTCCGCGTCCACTGCTCGTACTCCGACCAGGCCTGCGGGTCTGCTGTGCGGCGGTGAAGCAGTTGGTGCTGGTCATCAATCACCGCAACAAATGCCAACCGCTTGTCCGAATCCAGCACGTCCAGTAACTGACTCGACGCCTGAGCCAACGGCATCTCGCCACGGGCAACCAGGGACGCTGCAAGCGTCTGGCCGAGCATCATGACGTTATTGGCATGAGATTGTTTCAGGGCATGCCCCGTTAACCGGGTCAGCGAAATGGCGCAGGCAAACATCGGCACTGCAATCAGAACCACAGCCCAAATCATCAGGCGGCGCGCCAGGGTCCGGCGCGAGGCGTTTTTGGATTGTCGACGCTTTGGCTTCATCTGGTTGGATACCCAAGTGTCTTACTTTCCTATTTCCCCCAAGACGTAGAACCAGCATCGACCAGATCAAGACCCTGCTTAAGCGCCGAGGTTGCCCATCGTGAACACAGTACGCTAAACTATTGAAATGAATCACCTGAATATGACTGTGCATCGTCTTATCGGACTGCCCCTGCTGGCAATGGCCATGTTCCTGACCCTCGGCTGCGCTTCGTCGCAAGCGGTCAAGGATGCGCCCAATCCACTGGAAATTGATGTCACCGAATACGACCGCATGTTCGATGCCAGCATCGCCGTCTTCCGCGAGCAGCACCTGGGCGTCCAGGTCAAGGACTACCGCATGGGCACCGTCGTCAGCAAGCCCGCTGTCTCACCGACGCTCATTGAAGCCTGGCGTATCGAAAACTCCGTCGAAGGCAGTAAGCTTCAATCCACGCTCAACAAACAACGCCGTGTGATCACCGTCACCTTCCGACCTGCTCCGGGTGAACCGGAAGACAACCCCCAGACCTATCACATGGGCATTCAGGTCGTCATCGAACAGGAACAAAACCCGCGCATCCAGATGACCGGTTCGACCTCCGGCCACAACATCCTCGCAAGCTACAGCCAGACACCCGGCGAACTGGCAGACCGCGGCATCTCCGGCCAATACTGGTATCCCGTGGGCACCGATCCGCTGCTGGAAAACAAACTCATGCGCACCATCGTCCATCGCTCGCTGACCATCGGCATGCAGTCAGTGGATACCGAAGTCGACGAAGCCATCGACCAGACCCAGGCTCCCAAGCTTGACGGTTTGGATAAGCAGTAACCCCCATCTACATCACATGAGGAAACGTATCACGGCTGTGATATCAGTTTCCTGATGCGCAATCTCCACATGAGACTCATGCCCCGGGAGGGACACGGCTTTTGTTTTGGCAGACAGATTCAATAAGTTGTCATCTTCCGTCACTCCCGCGCAGGCGGGAGTCCAGTGAAATATGCAAGTGATCACAGAATGCCACTGGATTCCCGCCTTCGCGGGAATGACAACACAGGATGTACATGGCAATCAACACGAGTCGCAATCATGAGAATGCGTTTGGGTAGGATCATCAAAACAGCGAGACATCAGCGTCAATCAACCCGACCTTGAGCGCCTGATGCGCTAATAGCTCAAGCGCTTCGCGTCCGACTTTGCCAAGATCATACGTTGTCTCGTTGACGTAGAGCTTCACATGTTCCCAGAGAACGTCATTGGAAAACTCCTGGGCATAACGACTCATCACGCGCGTGGCCACATCCGGGTTGGCCATGGCAAAGTCCATGGACTGACGCACTGCCTGCGTGACCTGCATCGCCACGTCCTCCCCCAGACTCCGACGGATCACCAGGCCGCCCAACGGCAAAGGTTGATGGGTTTGTGATTCCCATTCATGTCCCAGGTCCATCGCCAGTGACAGGCCATACTGCTCGTAGGTGAAGCGCCCCTCATGAATCACCACGCCAAAGTCCGCCCGACCTTCTTCCAATGCAGGCATGATCTCGCTGAAGACCACGTGTTGCGGCTTGGGTCCATCAGGAATCAGCAGCCGGTAAAGCAGAGTTGCCGTCGTCCACTGACCGGGACACAAAACAATATCCCCTTGCTTTGGCATCGAACCCAATGACGGATCACCCGCCAGCATCAACGGACCGACACCGTAACCCAATGCCGCCCCCACCGGCAGGACGCGGTATTCATCCGCCAACTTCAACGCTGCATGAAAACTCACCTTGGCAATGTCATAGTCACCGGCCATGGCATGATCGTTGAGTGCCTGAATATCTTCGAGCGTAAAGTCCAATGCAGGCGCATCAGCAATCGCAGACTCCAGCAGACCGCAGAAGGTGTAGGTGTCATTGGGACAAGTCGAGATACCGATTTTCATGTCTGACTCACATTGGCAAACAAGACTTGGAGCGCATCACGGATCGCATCTGCCGCTTCGTTCATTTTCCAGTTGGCATGATCCCGATCGCCTGCCTGATTGGTGATCCCGCGGATCGCACCAAACGGGACACTCATCTGCCGACAGGCCAAAGCAGCGCCGTAGCCTTCCATCTCTTCGATATCCATGCCGAACCAGTCGTGGCGATTGGCTGCTTCATGGCTATCTCCCGATGCAGAAAACACACTCAGAGATTCGACCACCTGCAAGGCATCTCCCGATGGACTTTGCGGGACCAACGTCGCAGGCTGGTAATCGTCAGCATCAATCAAAGACGCAACCACCGTCTGGGCATAACTGCGTATCTGACCGTCTTCACAAAAACCAAAACCATACTGGTGAAAACCGCGACAGAGCACGGCATGACCGATGGGAACCTTGTCCGGATCAAAACAACCGCCATGTCCGACCAATAGACACTGGTCGTAGTCTTCGGTCATCAGCAGACGCAGCGTATGCATACCAGTGAGAAGTTGGCCAAAGCCACATAACGCAACGTTGACATTAGGCCAGGGTGAACAACTCGGTTCGTGACTTCCGAAAATCAAATCCATTTCCGCACGCGTCGGTACGAGAATCAATGTCTGCATCAACCAATCCCGATAGCAAAACCCAAGAGACCCATCACGTCTTTAAAATCATACTGTTATTTCTGACCAATCAAGCTCAACACGCGAACCAACTCCGCGACACTCCATGCCTGGGCCATACATCCGACCGGACGGTGCGGTGGCTGGGCTTCGTGAATTTCATGCAGCTGACCAATGCCTTTTTCTTTGAGGAAGTTAAGCAGTGGTGAGACTGCCTGCATCGCTTCGGCCTTGGCTTCATCACTGAATTTACCCACGCGCAACACGGCTTCGGCGTAAGGTCCCATCAGCCACGGCCAGATGGTTCCCTGGTGATAGGCCTTATCACGATGGAACTGCTCGCCGGTGTATTGCGGGTGGTAATGCGGATCGTTTTCAGGCAATGTCCGCAGACCATAGCGCGTGAGCAACTTGTCACGCACCTCGGCCAACACCTTCTTCTGGCGGACCTGGGGCAACGGTGAATATGGCAAGGACACTGCGAAAATCTGGTTTGGGCGCACCGCACGATCGGCATGTTCTTCATTGCCAGCATCGGTCAGCCAGACATGATCACGCAGCGCATCACGGTCTTCATCCCAGAACGTCTTGACGTAAGCACGCTTGATCCGCTGGGTGAGTTTGGTGTAATGATTGGCAGCCTGCTTGTCGGTACTCTTTAACCGCTCAGCCGTCTGAGCAAGACCGCAGTACCACAGCGCGTTGATCTCCACGGCCTTGCCCTGGCGTGGCGTGAAGATCACATCGTTGCACTTGGCGTCCATCCATGTCAGTTGCGTGCGTTCATTGCCCGCGTAGATCATGCCATCCCCAGCCATGCGGACATCACTGCCTGCACCTTTGATATAGCCTTCGATGATGCTCTTGACCGCATGACATAGCCAGTCATTCCAACTGGCCGTGTCTTCGGTGGCATCCATATACGCATGCGCTGCCTGGATAAACCAGAGCGCCGCATCAACACTGTTGTAATGTGCTGAACTCTCGTCGGAAGAATAATCATCAAATCGGTTGGGTACCAAACCATCCTTGATCACCGAGGCAAAGGCAGCGAGTGTGTCCCTTGCTGCATCGTAGCGTCCGGTGCAAAGCAGCAGACCAGGCAAGGCGATAAACGTGTCACGCCCCCAGTCTGCAAACCACGGATAACCTGCGAGAATCGTCTTAAGCGAGCGCTCTCCGACGGTGCGGTCGACGACGAAGTCATCGGCTGCCATCGCAAGCAACGCCGCGTCTTTGCCCACGGATTCCTTGAGTTTCTTGCGCATTGGTTTGAGATGCTTACCCCGATCGGCGTTGAGTTCGGGGAACATGCCCAGTGACATTTTCAGTTCAAACGTGTTGACCTTGCCCGGCTCGATGTCCACGGTGAAATGTCCCGGCAGGAAATAGTCTTCCTTGCAGCCTTGGCCGCGTTCAGCGTCCATCGGGTAACCAATGCCGTACCACCATTCGCATTTGGTGGTGAACGCGCTGCCGTCGCAGGAGAACTGGATGCTGTTGCCATCACGTGAGACCACGGCGGTATCGGCATGGCCCTGAACATCAAACGCATCGACCTGTGAACACAACGCGTGGAAGTCGCGCATGGTCATCATCGGATGCAGATTCAACTTGGCCGACTCATCGGGGGCAAGCCCTGCAACGGTGTAGCGCAGCGTGGCTGCCTGGACATTCTGATGCAGTTCCAGTTCGCGGATGAGTTGGATATGATCAAACATGTAAACCCAGCTGACGGTCAAACCACGGTCAAAGCGCCGGAGCATGGTGTGGCCTTGCGGATTGGGCGTGTAGGAACCGTCTTCCTGTTGGAAATTGCAACTGGAGAAGACGACGGATCGCGTGCCGACCTGACTGGTGAGCATGAGATTTTCGAATATCTGATTCACCGCCACGATGCGTCCCACCGGCGGATGGGTGGTGGGCACGAAGAGTCCGTGGTATCGGCGAGCGTTGATGCCCGGAAGTGTCCCCATCGCATAGGCGCCCGTGCCGTTGGTTAACAGCCATTCGCGGTGCAGATGATCCAGTTCGTCCCCAGCCAGGCTGACGTTATGTGTATGCCAGTTTTTATCCATGCAAACACTTTACCAAGACCAACGTCAATGGGTAAGTCTCATGCGTGAATTGAAGTGTAAATTAATGATTGGACGACAAAAATGAACGGCTGTCACCGTTGACTGATCAAGGAAAGATCGCGTCAAATGCAGTCTCAGGATCGTGACGATCCAGAGCGCCGGACAATTCGTCTTTAATGCTGTAAAGATAGCCCAACGGTTCATCACCAAAGCGCACGAACCGCATGCCCGGTTTGGATGACAGGCAAAAGGGTTTACCCAATCGCTCGGTGGGGATGCGTTGGTTCTTGTTATCAAAGACAACCATCACGTAGGGATCAAAAGCATCCTTGTGATTGTATTTGACGACGACTGCAAAGCTCTCATCGTTGAGCATGATTTTCGAGCCGATGGGAAACGGCTGAATCAAACCACGGAACACCTTCATCAAGGCCGGATCATAAAAGCGGCGACAGGGTCCAAGTGACATTTCCCAAAGCACCTTTGAGGGTGACTTGGCTTTCTTAAAAACATGTTCGGCGGTGGCAGCATCAAACGAATCACAGATGCGCACGATACGTGAAAAGACGTGAAGCTTCTCAGCGGGAATGCCACGCGGGTAACCATTGCCATCGTAATTTTCATGATGGGTTCGGACGATCATGCGTGCCGTTGCTGAGATACTGTCAGGCAACATGTCCGCCCCGACATTGGGATGCTCAAAGAGCATTTCCTTTTCGTCCCTGGACAGATTGCCTTCTTTATTGAAGATGCTGCGGATCGGGTACATGCCCAGATCCATGAACATGGCACCGAGTCCCAGCGATTTAAGATCCATCGCTTTGTCCGGTGACAGATTTTTTGCTGCCGTCTGACGAATACGTTCTTTGACCACGTAATCTTTAACCGCATTACCGAGCACCAGGCTCAGATAAAAAACATTGCCGGTGTGTTCGGAAAGGTAACTGTCGGATTCGAGGGAGCGACTGATCAATGCCGAGGAAACGGGGTTGTCGCGGATGTACTCCATGACTTCATTGACGGAGTCTGCCATGGCTTTGAAATTGATCTTGCCCGCGTCGGTTCGCTTGTTGAAGCGTTCCTGGACATGCTCCATGGACTTGACGATTTTTTTCTGTGCTTCCTTGGCAACGGTACGTTCGCGTTTGTCATCTTCAAAATCGATCACCTTATCAAGCACAGGATCACCGACGGTCAATGACGCACCGGGGAAGCGACGGCGAACTGCGGAGATATCACCATCGGTGAGAATCTTGCCTGCAGGCAGCATGACCATGCCATTGGATACCAGTGCGTCCCCCAAACGCATACCTTCCTGCAATTCATCCGTTCTCAAAACCAGGGGCATACTGATACTTTCTCTATAAAGCAGAGTCTAAGTTTCAGTATCGGACTGATCGGAAAGGGAATTGATTGCGTGTTGGGAACAAAAAGAAAATCGGGTTTGTTGTCAGGTAACACAACGTCCGAATAATCACCAGGTGACATCAACGCGTTGGACGAACTTGACGCCGATGCGGTATTGCAGGCCGATTTCCTGCTGACAGTATCGGACCTTGCCGATGACGCAGCGGTCTTTCTTCAGGTGCGGCATACAGGCAAGAACCGCGATGTTTCGATTCAATGGGGATTTACTCAGATAACTGAATCCCCCTGCGCATAGGTCATTGGTCACCACATCCATTTCCTGGTATCCCACTTGATCCTGCTTGGGATCCTGAATACGCAATTGCAATTTGATCCGCCATTCAAAGCGTTCGTGCTGACGACGTTGATCTTTGTGATCACCGGTATCAGCAGCCATCCCCAATTTTGCTGCCATGACATGCTCAACTGGCATAAGACCTCCTGTGCCCGAAAATTCAGAGAGGATACGACGGGAATCGTTCTGAGAAATATCGTAAACATTGCCCGGGCAAACCAGTCATTGAATCAATAAATTCTCTGGTACAATCAATGTCTGCTATCAGTAACCCGTATAACTGGTAACGAAGAAAGACTTACTCCAGATTAACATGCGCGAATTTGTCCTACTCAACAATATCTATCAATCCAACAATCGCCTGCCTGAATCAGTGACGATCCCGCCCGGTGATGACATGGGGGCGATTCAGATCGCAGACGATCAGCTGCTCGCTGCGGTGGATCAGCTCATTGATCAGGTGCATGTGGATTTGCGCTGTCACACACTGGCCCAAGTCGGCCGCAAAGCCGTGACACGGAACCTGTCGGACATTGCTGCCATGGCAGGTAAACCGCTATGCGCCTTGGCGACGGCTGCGCTGCCCCGTGACTTTGGGTCCGACCGCAGTGACGAACTCTTTGCCGCCATGCGCGATACCGCTGCCAACTACGGATGCCCGCTCATCGGTGGGGATGTCTCCATCTGGGATGGACCATTGCATCTGACCGTCACCGTCCTGGCCACACCCGCAGGGATCGAGCCCGTCAAACGTTCCGGCGGCAAACCCGGCGATGTCATCTGTGTCACCGGCAAACTCGGTAAAAGTAATCCGACGGATCATCACTTAACCTTCGAACCCCGACTCGACATCGCCCGCGCGATTGCACAGTACCCCGCGACACGCCCCCATTGCATGATCGACCTCTCCGACGGCCTGGCACGTGACCTGGGGCATCTGTGTGAAATGAGCAACGTCTCTGCGGTCATCGAGCAAAGCAAACTCCCCTGCCGTGATGATGCAACCTGGCAACAAGCCGTTGGCGATGGGGAGGATTACGAGTTACTCTTTGCAACCGACCACGCAGCCATCGGCTCACCGGGAACCTGGGAAGTCATGGGCGTCCCGATCACCGTCATCGGGCGCATGGTCAAAAGTGACAACCAACCCACGGTGAAGATCAAGCTGGATGACGGCCAGTTGATCGACTTAAATGATCAGGGTTGGGAACACCATTAATCAAACCGCTTGCGGTTTAGCGCTGCCAGCGTCAAAGAACACAACTGGCGTCCACCCGATGCGTGGATCGCTAAACCGCAAGCGGTTAAAAACAGGAACACAAACCTCGTGACCAACACCATCGAACTGACAAGTAACAGCGTTGAACAGACCATCGCACTGGGTGAGCAACTTGCCAACTGCCTCAACGCAGGCGACTGGGTCACCCTCGACGGTGAACTGGGAGCAGGCAAGACCCACCTGATCCGTGGCATTGCTCAGGGCATGGGCGCAGACGGGCACGCCGTGGCCAGTCCGACCTTCGTCCTCATGCATGAATACGAACCTGAAGACCAAAACAAACCGCTGCTGATTCACATCGATGCTTACCGCCTGGAACGTCCTGCTGACTTGTTGAATCTAGGTTTTGAGGATGTGGTTGATGAATCCGTTCTGCTCATTGAGTGGGCTTGCAAAGTTTCCGACGTTCTGCCGGAAGATCGTCTGCAGATCACGCTCAAACATTTGTCGGACACCAGTCGACAAATCACGTTCACCGGTTATGGACAAGTCGCAAAACGTATGACTGACATTGAATCAGCAACTAAGTCGCGGGAGTAATTTTACGACAGCAACGATGTGTCTAAAATAATCACGATATCCCGTCACTCCCGCGCAGGCGGAAGTCCAGTGATATCTGCAAACGTCAACTGAATACCACTGGATTCCCGCCTGCGCGGGAATGACGAAAAGTGTTTAGCAAGTAACGAATGTAGACACAGCAAATTCAATTCAGAATCAGAAAGTTCATTGAATCGTGACAGACAACGACAAGAAAAAACAGACCATCAAGTGTCCGACGTGTGGCGAGCAAGTCACCGAAGACGTCAAGACCTTCCCCTTTTGCAACAAGCAATGCCAACTTGTTGATTTGAACAAGTGGTTCAAAGGCGATTACAAAATCAGCCGTCCGATCGAGCAGGCGGATCTTGATGAGGTGTGATGGGGCCAGAGGTATCTGTCGGCTTTTTGAGTCCCAGATCGCGAAGACGGATTAAAACGTTAACCAAACCGCGCGATTTACCAATCAATAACAGTCCCAAGCTCCAATAGGTGATGCATACAAACGTCACCTTGACCATGCCTTGGCGAATGATTTCAGGATACTGACCACCCATTGTTTCAGGTCTGGGCATGGCAGCCAGCAAGGCAACCAAACTCCCGATATCGTTCAAAGGCTTTAAAAGCATCCAAACACCAAAGAGCATTAATCCAACCCCCGGCAGATCACGTGCTTCGATGTGAACGAGAACAGGATCGCCTGGCTTCTCAAGGTTGGCTGTCAGCTTTTCTGCAATCTTGGGTGACTTACGCCACAACGCCAAACACAACAGCCACCAAATCGCAATCGGTATGATGGATAAGGCTAAAAAAGCCATCTCACGCCATGCCGTTGGATCGCTTAGCACTTCCCCGATTGTCAATGAAAATGCATGGACCGACTGTACCAGCAACGTCAGCGATTGAATAAACAAAAACATCGCCAACAACCGTACTGCGATCTGAGCCAGGTCTTTTCGTGATGTCATGATGCATTCCCCCGATCTTGAAGATCAACTCTAAACTTACGCTTCCTCGTCCGGCTCGTCTTTGACGTCTGAACACAGACCATAAATCACAAACTGGTGACTGACGGGTTTGAAGTTGTGTTCAGCGCAGATGCGTTCACGCAGGGCTTTGAGTTCCGGTGCGTCAAACGGAATGATGGTGTTGGTTTCCATGCAGACGAGATACGCCTGCGGGTCCTTGCCATAGGTCAGTTGGTAGTGAGCCTGCTTCGAGTCGATGAGCACTTCGCGGATGATCTTGGCTTCGAGCAGATGCTTGAGCGTGCGATAGATCGTTGCCTTGCTGACGCGGACATTCTCGTTGCGCATCTCATAAAGCAACTGCTCAGCTTCGAAGACCTCTTCCTTGGCCAAAACGGCATCGAGAATCTTGGCGCGCTCAGGCGTGAACTTGAGCCCCTGCTTCTTGAGGAAACGTCTGAAAATCGAACAGGCGGGAATATACATCGCCTCTTCAGCACCGACTTGCGAAATGGGTTGGATTGGAGTCATAAAACCATTTTACGCTTTTTTTTAAATTCCGGGAAATGTATCAGGTAAATCATTTAGCCGCATCGCTTGCGATGCGTGATGATCGACACCGCCAAACGCCACGCGCATCACAAGTGATGCAGCTAAATCACCAACGGGTCATCTTCAACCAATCCCTCAAACAGACCGCCGACTGGCTCAAAACGCGGGGAATTGCTATCTTGTGGGACTGGAATTGACTTTCAAAACAACAAGGAACACAACGTGTCCAACCCAATCCGTATCGGTATGATCGGTCTTGGTACCGTCGGCTCCGGCGTCGCCAAACTCCTCAAAGCCAACGCCCAGCAATATGCGCTGCGCACCGGCACGACGCTGCAACTCGTCGGTGTCCTCGTGCGCGATACGGAAAAAGCCATGATGACCGGCCTGGTGGATCAGTCCATTCTCACCAATGATCCAGACGCCTTCTTTGCTCAGGAAATGGATGTCGTCCTTGAAGTGGCTGGCGGCGTTGAAGTCGCTGGCAACTTTGTCCGTCGTGCCATCGAAAAGAAGTGTCACGTGGTCACCGCCAACAAGGCACTGCTCGCTGCTCAGGGTCCCGAACTCTACACGCTGGCCAAGCAGAACCAGGTCTCCATCGCGTTTGAAGCTTCCTGTGGTGGTGGCATCCCCATCATCACCGCCCTGTCGTTCGGTCTGATGTCTAACCGCATCGACGCACTGTACGGCATCCTCAACGGCACGTGTAACTACATTCTCACCGAGATGGTCCAGAAGGGTAAGACCTACGCGGACGCGCTCGCTGAAGCCAAGGAGCTGGGTTATGCCGAAGCCGATGAGACGCTCGATGTCTCCGGCGCCGATGCTGCTCAGAAACTGGTCGTGCTCTCAAGCCTGGCCTTTGATGTGAAAGTCACCGAAGACCAGATCGCCCTCAAGGGCATCGACACACTGGATCTCTCCGACGTGAACTTCGGCAGCGAGATGGGCTATGAAATCAAGCTCCTTGCCATGGCTCAGCAAACCGATGCGGGCCTGAGTCTTCGCACCATGCCCTGCTTCATCCACAAGGAAACCCAACTCGCCCAGGTCGACAGTTCGTTCAATGCGTTGTCCGTCTACGGCTCAGCCACCGGACACACGTTTTACTACGGACGTGGTGCAGGCGAACTGCCCACCGCATCGGCTGTGGTCAGTGATCTTCTGAACATCGTCAGCGGTTGGTATCCCAAGGCGTTTGAGCAGATGAATATCTGGCCCGTCACCCACCCCGACGTGCAGTTGGCCGACCCCTGCGAACTCATCGGCCGATTCTACCTGCGTGTGGATGTTCAGGATGTCCCCGGTGTGATGGCAAAACTCACCAGCGCCCTGGGTAACGCAGGCATCAGCATCAACGCGGTCATGCAACACGAAACCGAAGACGAGCAAACCGCCCCGGTGGTCATCCTCACGCACGAAGCCAAGCAAGGCGATGTCCAAACTGCACTGGCGGAAATCGCAGCCCTGCCCGACACGGTGGGCACCCCCGTGATCCTGCCGATCGTCGACTTCCCCGAAGGTTAACACCCCGGAAGTTGCCCCCGGAAGCCGTCCTCGGGAAAAGTGTTTGACGACAAATTAAAAACCACAACAAACCGCTTGCGGTTTAGCAATGCCTTGGCGAGACAGGTCGATTGATACGATCCAGTCGCGTCTTGAAGCGCTAAACCGCAAGCGGTTTTTCAATGCCCATTGTTCAAATTAATCACATGGCATAAACCACAAAGTGATCGAAAAAATCTTCGTCATTCCCGGCAGGCGGGAATCCAGTGACATTCTGGTGACGCTTGCATATCTCACTGGAGTCCCGCCTGCGCGGGAGTGACGGCTGGTGTGAAGTCTCTGTGTCTCAGTAACTCTGTGGTGAGTTCCAGAAAAGATCGATACACAATCAATCGTGACGCAGCGCGACGATCGGGTCCTGGCGTGAGGCCTGCACTGCCGGGTAAAGTCCGAAGATAATGCCCACCGACGAAGCGACCACAAAACTCACCAGAATCGAGATCGGCACGATGCGCGGTTTTTCCAATGACGGGAAATACTGGTTGGCATAGACCAACGCAGCAATCGCACCGAGGCCAACGAGAATCCCAATGATCCCGCCAATCCCTGAAAGCACCGTGGTCTCAACCAGGAATTGGTAAGCGATATGTAGACGCGTCGCCCCCAACGCACGACGGATACCAATCTCGCGCGTACGCTCGGTCACCGTGGCAAGCATGATGTTCATGATCCCGATACCGCCGACGAGTAGCGAAACTGAACTGATGGCAATCATCAACACGTTAAACATTTTCTGCGTGCGTTCGGCTTGCAACAACAACTCCAAAGGCACGATGGTGGTCACGTCCCCCGCTTCTTTGTGATCAATCTCAAGTAGGTGTCGGATTTGTTCAGCAACAACAGGGACCGCTTTTTCGTCTTTGATCTGGATGTAAACTTCGGAGACTTCCACGCTGGTGGCTTCGAAGCTGCCGTTGCCACGGTTGACGCGGGTATCACCGAAACGTGCCATCGCTGCTGACATGGGGATATGGACGTCGAAGTTCAGATCGCGTCCGACCAGCGCGGTGCCAGCACCGGCTGCAAGTCCGACGGGTCTGAGAATACCGACCACGACGAAGCCCTGATTATCAATGTCGATGGTCTTACCCAACGGGTCTTCGAGCCGGAACAATCGCTTGGCCACGGCATCACCGATGACGGCGATGTTGTTGACCGAGTGGTGCTCATCCGCTTTGGTGAGATAGCGTCCGCGAGCAACCTGCAGACGTGTGACCTTGGCCAACTCGGCGGTCGTGCCGAAGACTTCCGCGGCGACTTTGTGTTTGGGGGTGGTGACTTTGCTGCCGACCCGTTTGAGATTGACGATGCGTTCGATGCCATCAATGGTTTCTTCGAGTCGGCGGATATCCTTGCGGGTGATGCCGTACTGGATGAGCACCTGTGAAGAGGACGAGCCGGAGTTGCTGGCATCGGATGGTGGTTTGACGGAGCGCACGATGACATTGCGGGCGCCCAGTTCACGAATGTCCGCCAGGGCCTTTTGCTTGTTGCCTTCACCGATGGCGACCATCGTGATCACCGCAGCGACACCGAAAATGATGCCCAATGCCGTCAGCAGGGAACGGGACTTATGCAGTGACAGGTTCACCAGACCCAGCAGTAATGTTTCAATCAGGAAAGTCATCGCATCCCACCACCAGAGAGTATCAAGGCATCAGCGACACGTGGTATCGCAGCTATCGGTTACACACATCGCTGTCATCCTCCCGGACTTCAGCAACATCGTCCAAGGGTATCAAAATCCCGTCGACGATGTAGCCCTCACCTTCGACCACTTCTTCGACTTTGAAAAAGCAGCGATCGGTATGCCGTCGGATGGCAAGTTTGGGGTCGTCCTCGTCATCGGGAATGTGATATCCTTGGGACATAGACCCCTATTGTAAGACGGATTGATCATGGCGACCATTCACATTGGTGAAGAATTGGAAATGATTCGCTGCTGGCAGTATCCGGTTCGAGTCGAGACCCGGCGAAAGCAGTACGAATTCACCGTGCGCCTGGATTGGTCGGATTATGATCACTGGTCGCACGGCCGGGTGAGTCCGAGCGTGGTGGTCGATGCGGTGATGCGGTTCATGCTTGCCAAGCAGCCGCCTGAGGAGATGAGTCAGCGTTTTGACTGTGCGAAATTACGCATGCTCTACCCGGAGATGGATGAGGTGTTACCGGGGATGTTTTGATTTGATTTCGAATTTCGTTCGAATGATCGGCCGCTTGCGGTTTAGCGCGACGGGGTTCGTTTGGACGTGTCCGGTTCCCCAAGTCATGGGAGCGCTAAACCGCAAGCGGTTTTTCAGTTGTGATATTCAATGCGTTTACTTGACGACAAACAGTGGGTAACAGCTTGGGTCTTTGCCATTGCCGATCCCGGCAGACAGGGCGATCCAACCATCGCGTCCCAAGCCGTCGTCGTCATTGATGAGCATACTCAGGTAGAGTCCCTGTGCGAACTTTTCAGGCGTGACACTCAGTGCTGAAAGTGGCAGCGTCAAGTCATAAATCACCTGCCCGTCCCCACCGCTGGTCTTGAGTGCTGCGTTGTTCACGGCAGATGCATCGAGACCTTGGGGGACAATACCGGGGTTGACCAGTGACTTGCCATCCTGTGTGCGACCGAGATTGATTTCCCACATGCCGTTCTGACCGGGCAATTGCATGGCAAGTTGGATACTGTCGGACTTCCACAGTGCATTAGCTGGATTGGTTTGAACATGTTTATCGTCATTGACCACGGATCGGAAGCGCAGGTTCTGACCTTCAAGCCAAACCCACGTCTTGGCACTTAAGTCCTCAGGACCGGTCCAGAGACGATGCTTGGTCGAAGGATCAGCAATGTACTTATCAAAAATCTGATCACGGTGATCCAGCGTGAATGTCGGTTTGTCGGGCATGCTGCCCTTGTGGATCACACCGGCCCACTGGATTGGAATCTGGCATGAACCTTTGAGTTGATAGTCACGATCCTGATACTGCATGATGCAGGTGAAGGGACGCGCGTAATCCACCTCGCCGGAGACCTGCCCGATCGGCAGGGACAGGGAGACTTTCTGGCCGGCCTCGATGGCCTTGTTAAACTGCATGGTCGCGCCGCCCAACGCCATGGGAAGCTGCACGCGGAAAAGGAAATCCGCCTTGTTTTCCAGGGGATTGGTGAAGTTAAAGGCAATCTTGTTAGGCTCATTGGGAATCCATGCAGCGATGCCCGGCAGTTCAATGAGATTGTTGGTCAGTGCAGGCGCGACAGTGGACTTGTCAAAGGTCCAGTAAGCCGGCTGCATCTCCAGACCGATGACGACACTGCCATCAGACAGGCGTGGCAAGGTGCGACGGTTGCCCATCATGTCCACGTGCTGCACGGTCTTGCTGTCGGCATGAAGGACAACCTGCCCGACGGCGTAGGGCTGCTGCGACCAACCCACGAGCACGTACTGGTTGTCATTTTCAAAGAGGAACATCCACTGGTCATCATTGGTCATCAACTGCTTGTGGAACTTGTAACCTCGCAATAGACCGATGAGTGTGTTGTAGGCGATGTAGGCGGGTTTGGCCTGGAAATCACGGGTGATCATGCCATAGCGGTGTTCGTGATCGTTGGGATTGTCACCGTCGTGACGCAGGTCATACCAGTTGTATGCCATCGCACCGCGACCCATGGTGAAGGTCACTTTGCGGACCAGTTCCACGGCCTGTTGGGTGTCGGCATCGATGGTATCGCCCGGCGAGGAAAGACCGGTTTCGTTGAAGTAAATGGGCTTGTCCTGCACGTATTGCTTGCGGAGTTCCCCCCAGCGAAGATCAACGATTTTCCTGAATGAGCCGAAGAAACCATGAGCGTGTACAGCAAGTATGTCGAAGGTGTCAGCATTCTGTGACAACACCGTTTCGATGAAGCCGGGATTACGGTTGGCTGCGGACCACCCGCCGGAGAGTACGGTCACTTCAGGCGCGACGGACTTGATGGTTGGGTATGCCACCTTGCACATCTGGATGTATTCTTCAGCCGTGCCACGGAAGAACGGCAGGTCCGGCTCGTTCCAGATTTCCCAGAAGCGGATGTCCTTGTGATAGCGACCGACCACATTGCGGAGATAGTTTTCCCACGCATCGAGTCGGGGTGCAGCACGGGACCAGACCAACCAATCCTTGCTGGAGGCATCGCCAGTCGTTGCCCATTGCGGGGTAAACGCACAGAGATATTGCAACTCAACATTCTGGGCCTTGTAGAGTTCCAGCAGCCGATCCATCTTGTCCCATTTCCACGTATCGGCATCCGGCTGAAGGTGTCCCCATGTCAAGGCGGTACGGCTGATGTCGATGCCGATGAGTCCGGTGGCATAGGCTTCGGCCTGCATGGTCTGATCGTCATAACGACCGGAGTGGGAACACATGCCAAAGAGAAAACGATCTCTGGGGTGATACTCGGGGTTGTTGCCGTTGGGCGTCATCATGCCCAGCATTTCACGATCGGAGACTTTCTCGGCAGAGTCGGGATCGGCAAGGGTGTAGTAAATCCACCATTGATCCTGTTTGTCCTGTGGCAGTGGCAAAAAATGTGGCGTGACCTTTCTGGCTGGCAGTGTCAGCGTACGCTTGAAGCTGTATTCACGCCCCAGAAAACTCGACGCCTGCATGTCCAGCACCACCCTCTGCGCGGTGTTGGACTTGTTGTTGAGCATCATGAAAGCAGGCTGCGGGTTGGTGGGATCGACGATGTGCATCGGGTGGCCGGTGTTCAAACTCACGTCGATGCGATCAAGGTCCACTTTGCCGAGTTTGATGGCGGTCGCTTGCTGGGATTGCTTGACCGGTGCCTTTGCTGCCGGTGCCTGTGGCGGGAGTTTGATGGTGATGTTATCCAAAAACAGACGACGCAATTGCGGATTATCCGACGCAGCAATCTGTGTATTGAATCCGACAGCAATGCCAGAAAGGGACAACTTGCCATCAAGCTGTTTGGGATTGTTCTGTTTGCCTCCCCAACTGTCGCGAAAGTTGTCGGGCTTGATGTCGAAGCTCAGCGTCTGCCAACCTTCCCTGGTAAAATTGGCACGGGTGGACCATTGGAAGGTTTCATCTTCCTCATCGCGCAGTCGCATGGACAGGCTCATCACTTCAGCAGTACCGGGTGAAAAGACATCCAGCGTGATGGTCGCGTGATAGGGTTTGATGGAGGTGTCCAGACCGGTCAGCGGGATGCGCTTGGCCAGATAGGTCTCAAAGTACTTGGCGCGGGGCAGGTCCCAATGCACCTGCAGACTCTTGCCCTGACGGTTGGGCGCATCCGCAATCTGACAGTTGGCATGAAAGTCTTCAGGCTTGTAGACATGCCATTGCGGGCTTTGCTCAAAGTCTTCGACCGTGGTCACCTCAGCGGAAGCGGGAACGGTCTTGGTGCCCTGGGGAAGCTCAACGGAAATGTTATCCAGGAAGATGCGACGATTCTTTGCATCCTGAGCAGGTTCAACGCGACTGTCAAAATCAAACGTCACAGCAATGAACTTCACCGGCCCATCAATTGTGTCTTTGTGTTCTTCAGCACCGCCCCAATGGACAATTGAATTGTCAGGACGAATGTCGAACTTGACGGTATGCCAACCTTCTTTTTTGACAGCGTTGATTGAAGTTTGCCACTGGTAGACTTCGCCATGTTTGTCGACAAAGCGCACCGACATGCGATGGAGTTCTTCACTACCGGGTGAAAAGACATCGACGGACACGGTGGCATGATTGGGCTTGGCGCTGGTGTCAAAGCCTTCGATCACGGGATGTTCTTTGACAAAGACTTCCAGGTACTTCTCACGTGGGACACCCCAACTGACCTGCAGACTCTTGCCAACACGTTGCGGTGAATCGACGACAGTGCAGGATGACTCAAGCTTGGCTGGTCCACGGACATCCCACGTGTTGCCCTGTTCAAAGTTCTCGATCAATTGGGCGTGCAGTGCAGGTGTGAACGCACAGAGACAAAATACAATCAAACAGACATATCGAAATAGCTTCACAGTCAAAATTCCTTGCGTTGGTTGTGATGCAGACGAATCGGTTCTGACCTGTTATGCAACAGGCGCATTAGGCGGTATCAACAAGCTTCGGTCTTGTGCGTCCAAGCTGGCGCTTAGAAGTACGGGCCCTTGAACAATTGCCAGTTGATGGTGTTGTCATTTCTAAAGGAGCCGACATGCCCATCAAGGAACAAAACGTTCTTGGCATCATTGTGTCGGAAGTCGGCAGTGGTATCACCAGCCTTGCCCGTCCAGTAGTCACCATTGCGAATGGAATAGTGTGTATAGCCATTGGAAGAAGTGGGATTGTGCCCCAACTCACTCATGAACATGTTGATCGACGGGGTGATGGGATACTTGCGGGTGGCGATGAAGTCTTCACGAACAGTCAGCGAGTTGGTGATTGAATCCCACTGTTTATAGGGACTTGGTGCCCAGAAATCGCCATCAATGGCATCAAAGTTATTCATAGCATAGGCACGTGTATCCGGGCCGATGACCTGAAGCGTCGGACAGTTGAGAATGCCCTCCAGGGACATGGTTGCAAAGTCTGCCCAACTGCCGGGCTTCTTATTATCCAATCCAATGTAGGGTCGGAGGGTGAACTGCCACAGGTGATTGTTGTACTGGTGAATCGATGAATCATAGGCAAAGCGTGGTGTGACATACCAACCGTAGTCTTGGAGATAAGCTGCCTGGCCGACCATCATTTGATGCAGGTTCGCACTACACTGTGCTCCTTGTGCTGCCTTGCGAGCATTAGCCAAGGCAGGCAACAGGATAGCGATCAGCAATGAGATAATACTGATGACCACCAGCAGTTCGATGAGTGTGAACCCCAAGCTTGATGATGAACAAGTGCGATTGTGTTTGTGGATACGTTGCATCGGTTATGCCTTCAATAAGTTGAGATCAGTTCAGGTAAAGGTTCCAGTTCATGGAATCGTCATCGCGATTCGAACCGACATGCCCGTCCATGAACAGGGAGTTCTTGGCTTCGTTGTGTCGGAAAGCAGGCGCGGTGCCACCATCAGAACCGGTCCAGTACGTGCCGTTGCGGATGGCATAATGGACACCGAAATTGCTTGACGCGGTAGTGTGCCCCAACTCACTCATGAGCATGATGCGAGAACCATTGATTTTCTTGCTCATGGTCTGGCTGTCGGGACGAATGGTGTAGTTCGAACCGTACCATATTTTGTAGGGTTCCAGATCAAAGTTGTAAGCAGGGTTGGCCAGATACTGGAAATTATTCATGGCATAGGATTTGTCATCCGAACCTTTTTTCTGCCATTCAGGACAGGCAAAGACACCTTTTTCCGAGACCGTGGTAAAGGGCGTCCAGTTCGTCGGTATTTCGTTATCCTGGCCGACATAAGGACGCATGACCATGAACCACCAGCCTGAGTTGTAGGGATACATCGTGCCGGTCAAGGCAGGCGAAACAAACCAGCCATAATCACCGGCATAGGCCATCTGCCCGTAACCGAGTTGGCGGAAGTTGTTGCCACATTGAATACTCCGTGCACTCTTACGGGCATTGGCCAGCGCGGGCAGGAGAATCGAAATCAACAGTGAGATAATGCTGATGACCACCAGGAGTTCGATGAGTGTGAACGCCTGGCGGCGTGATGTGATCGATTTTGTTATGCGCGTCGTCATGGCATGTCTCCTGGCAGATTAACTGTCTTTATACGTTTCATTGAGCTTGGTACGATTGGCTTTGGAAGCAAAACCGGTGGACTCACCCAGCAATAAGTCCGGTGCCTGATCCGGGGCGATGAGCAGCTTGCCATCGACGAGAACCCCATCACCGTATTCAAGCCACTCGAACGACTTGTGGACATAGTGATGCAGTGGATACAGATTCAATGTGGTCACGGACGGAATTTCGTAGATGGATTCATAGGGCACATCCATGGTGCAGTAGTGGACATCCTTGCCCAGCTCCATGCCCAGTTCATAAGCCGCCCGCGCCAGACCTTTGCAGGTGGCCAACGTGGTACAGAAGACGGCATTGGCCATCTTGCCGGACTTGAGTTCCTTCAAAGCGATTTCGTAGGCACGGACCCAGTTAAAATCGAAGTTCTCCACCTGGTCATTGAAGCAACGGCCTTGGATACCCAGCATGTCGACGCCGGCTTTCCAACCCTCGACGCGGTTGAGCACGTCTTTACCAGGCTGCGTGTTGAGGCAATCCACGCGGTCATGGCCCAGGCTGGCAAGGTGCTCAACCATCACCGACGCCCAGGATTCCAGACTGTTATCCACGGAGACAAAACCCAACTCCGTGAGATCCGAATAGACCGAAACGATACGATCCCGATTGGCCAACATGCGGTCGAGCAGCAGCTTGGGAATCCCCGCGTTGGGTGGAATGATAAAGATGCCGTTCCAATCACCATCAAAGGCGGACATGAGCGCGGGGTCATGCCAATGTCGGTAACTGCTGACTTTCAAAACACCGTTAAAGTGACTCATGACCCGCTCGATGGACATGCGGATGTTCTGGTAACCAAAGCTCTCAAACGCGGGGGTCAGCAAAACATAGGTGTGAACATCCTGCTTGGCGTCGGTGAGTTGCGGGGCTTCAAGGCGACCGTTCTTGGCGCGGGTCAGGACGTTCTGTTCCACCAACTGCTGCACGGCTTTGCGGGCGGTCATGTAACTGACACCCGTCTCCGCTGCCAGCGCACGCTCGCCGGGAATCGGCTGATCGAGGTACATCCCCGAAGCAATCCGCTGCTTGAGTAACTTGGAAATCTCTTGATGTTTGGCTGGTCTTGGCATAATTTGTTTTTATAGCTCCAACGCTATAACTATTGGCTTCTAAGAATTGAAAGTCAAGATCGACGTAAAATAAAAAATACGATATCGTGTCACGGGTAACGCTATAAAAACCCGTGACACGCGCATTTACAGTGAGTTAAAACAATTACGATAAATGGGCAATTCGCATCTGGTGTTGGTTAATCCGTCTGATCTGTCAGGAAGATCAAGAGGACACACCAGAAACACATGATCAGGTTCTGCACCGGAATCTGTAGCGGTAACGGCAGCGAGTACACCGCAGCAATGGCAAGCGTCCAGACCATCCAGTTGGCAATGAGCATCGACATGAACCGCTCGGACCACCAACTCTTCTGACGGACCATCCCCCATGTCTTGCCAAAGCCAAACCGGTTCTGACGCCAAAGCAGGCAGATGCTGATTGTCGGCAGCCCGATCAACGGCGTGAACACAAGCATGTCCGTTGCCGTCTTGTAGAGCATCGTCTTGAGATTGCCCTCTTGACCATACAACATGGCTTGCGTACGCATGAATCCATCAAACACCATCCCCATGACAAACCAGAACACCAGGAAGAAACCGACATGCCAGTTGGGAATCTGATCACGATACTTCGGGCGCGACTTCTGAATCAAAAACGGGATCAAACCCGCAAACACCGCGGTCGACACGCCGGCATAAAACATGCCCCACGCCTCCTTGACCTGGGCAACCTTCATGAAAAACGCATACACCGGCTCAAGCAGGTAGTACCCGCCAATCACCAGCAAAACGAACCCCTGAAGCACCAACCCCGGCAGCAGATTCCGCTTAAAAACATCACGCACCCGACTAAGCATCCGCCCTAACCACGAGGGAGCCATCGCAACCTGCACCGCAGTGACCGACTCAGGCATTTCAGGAACCGAAGACATCAGCACATCTCTCAATCTTGCAACACAAAACCGCAGACTACATCGACTCATCTGCCAAAAAGATCAGCAAAATGCACCAGAAACACAGCACCAGATTCTGTACCGGCAACTGCAAAGCCAACGGTAAACAGTAAATCGCAACCACTGCCACGACCCAGATCAACCAGTTGGGCAGCATCATCACCATCAGGTTATCCGTCCACCAACGCTTGTTGGACAACACCGTTTTGGTCCTGGAAAAGCTAAAACCACATTGACGCCAGGTCATGACAATCGCACAACTCGTCAGCCCCCAAAGCGGCACGTAGACCAATTGGTCAAACACCGTCTTGCTCAGGAGAGTGACAAAGTCCTTCCCCTCGCCAAACATCATCGCCTGACATCGGTAAAGCAGGTCCACTTCCATGCCCTTGAGCCCCCAGAGAATCACGAAAAACCAGACGTGACTCGTGGGCATGAGCTTGCGATATTTCGGGCGCGACTTCTGAACCAGAAAGGGAATCAACCCACCAAAGAGTGCTGTGGAAATCGCGGAAAAGGTAAAGCCATAGGACAGCTTGATCTGTGCCACCTCGTCGAACATCGCCTTGATCGGTTCAATCGTGTAATACGAGCTGACCACTGCAATGACGAACACCTGCAAAATCAACCCCGGCACGAGATTCCGCTTAAGCACATCACCAGCACGCGACAGAATCCGCGTGATCCAGGGACGTTGATCAAGGTCTTGGGGCACAACAGTATCAACAGCAACTTCACTCATGGCGACCCATTGTAGCCACCGCCGAAAAACTTTCCCCTCCTCAGCCACAAAACGTCATGACATCCGGCCTTTCATGAGGCCTGACATGCTTCGGTTACGGTTGTTAAATGAAATGAACTGCGACACTGCGAGTCGCTGAAACGGCAAAGCAGCTTGCGCTTCAAGCCCCAACCAAGATGGCCACGTAACGCATACATAGCCGAGTCATCTTGACTCGGTTGCCTTGGAACGGTGCTATTCAAACCCGTTGCAACAAAACACGAACGCGACACATGCTCAAGCCCAACGCAAGGCAACGTCAAACCCTCACTGCACAACTGCCAACAGGTCCGACGGATCATGACCGCCAAGCAGCATCAGGTGTACGCCTGCCAAGCCGGGAATCTGACGCAACGTCGCAAGCGTCTGTCGAGCTGTCGCAATGCCGAATTCGCGAATGTCCGCAGCCGTTTCGTATTGCTGCTCAACCTCTGGAGGCAACCAGACGCCAGGTAAACGGTTCACCAATTCCAAACCAAACTCACTGACCACCACCGGCACGCCGGCCACAACACGGGCACGCTCGACCAGACCTTCAACCGTCAACGCCTTGAAGAATGTCTCAAACGCAGGCACATCAAAGATCATCTGTGTCAGCAGAAAATTCGCACCGGCTTGGAGTTTCTGTTTCAACTGAATCATCGGCAAAGATGCAGGCATTGAAAACGGGTTGATCACCGCCCCCAACCATGGCCGACGTTCATCATGCACGTCCGCAGCAAGACGTAACATGTCCACGCTGGCCATCTGCACCGGCCCTGCTTGGGGATCGCCCCCGTCACCGCTTAAGCAAATCACATTGCCCACCTCGTTGCACTGAAGCACAGCCAACTCGGCTTGAAGCGACGTCGCATTACAATCCCGACCAGACAGCACCGCAATCGATTCAACACCAATCGCACGTAAATGCCCCGACGCTTCGGCCGACGGCATCACCGGACGCCCCTTGATCTGCCCCGTCACCGTCATGGCATGAAAGTACGGCTTGAGCATCCGCCCCTGGTCCACAAAGTCACCCAGCCGACCGGACCGCGGCGCATGAATCTCACAAAGCTCGACAAACTCGCCAGCCTGCATTTTCCGCCTAAGCTGCGAGCCGACCGTATCGGTCCAACTGCCGTCCTCCTCCATGCCGTACATGTCCATGGCAGTATGGTCCGGCAACTTCTCAAGCCAGACACACGCACGTTGCGGCAAAGTCGCACAGTGACCATTAAGCGTATCACTGCACGGACCACGGCATAACCCTTTGGGACATTGCCCGACCGGGAGACATTCCAACGGAGACTTCGCACTGGACATCAATACATTCTGAGGAACTACATCAAACATCACAAACCTCATCCCCAGACCCACCCTGCATAGCCAATTGAAATGTCGGATAAAAACACATTCAAAGCAACGTTTGGAAATAAAAAAGTGACGTTTTGATCTTTATTAACAATCCGCTAATCAATACGGATTGACCTGCACAGACGATCGAACAGTCGGAGTAAACCCGTATCTTCAGCTTCCCAGTCCAACCGATGGATATCCATATCCGCAAACAGGGAATGAGAGTTGCACCCATCATGACTCGCCAAATCGACGATTGGTCACGCCGCACACCAGGTTGGCAAACCTGGAAATGCACATCATTTCACAAGCAATTGTATGACATACCATCGGCAAAGAGTTTGTGTTTTTTTTTGCGTTGCTCACCCTATCCTGTACCAATGATGATTTCAGATTCAACATACATCAGGTCCGTAAGCAAAACCAAGTGATACCTAACGCCCCAACGACTCCAAATGCAGCTTAATCATGACGTAAACGTCTCTGTCAGCCTGAACTTCTTTGAACCAACTGCCTTGTGCAAACTCTCCGATCCCAATCAAAAGTTACAAGCTTTTTTAGCATCGCATTCGTGTACAGGCGTTTGCAGAAATCGAACTGCCCTTGCACTTGACAATAAGCCGAAAAATCGTGAGGATACCCCATTACCAACCACACCCCGGTGAGATGGCGGAGCGGTTGAACGCACCGGTCTTGAAAACCGGCGTAGGCTTCGGTCTACCGTGGGTTCGAATCCCACTCTCACCGCTTCTTCTGGCCGAAAATCGCCGTTTTCAACGGGTTTTTCGGCCTTTTTTGTTTCTGTCTCATCCGGTCTCTCTTGCGCCGGTTGTCTCATCGATTCTCCCAAAATGTCATGATTTCGTACATTTGGCGCCCAGTCTGGCGCCGAGTCATTTTGACTAGGCGCGACTAGGCGCCGTTTCGGGGGCTTGTGAGACAGTTTCGGGAATACAGACGCTAAAGTCCGGCAGGACATCCAAAGCACGGGTCTGATCTTCCTGCATGACATGGGTGTAACAATCCATTGTCAGACCGATGGTGCTATGTCGCCCCAACTTCTGGGCAGTCTTGGGATGAACCCCTGCCTGCGCCAGATTGGTCATGAAGGTGTGACGCAAAGCATGGAAGTCTGCAACGTGCCCCTGACTGTCCTTGTAATCAATGCCTGCTGCTTTCAGGTCTGGCTTGTAAAGCAATTCCACAACTGATTCACGTCTGGGCATTCTGAAAACCAGTTCGTTTGGCTGCTTGTCCTTGAAGACTTCCGCAAGCTGTCTGGCGGTCATCGGTCTGACAGGTTGAACATCCTTGCGACGATGCTTGGAATAGGCTGCTGCAACGGTCACCGTTGGATACTGACCATCCAAAACAAAACTCTCAAGCGTCAAACTGCGTAACTCGCTGGATCGCAATCCCGTTTCAGTAGCAAGCATGTAGAGCATCGCCCGTTCCGGCCCGGTCATATGCCAAGCAATATCACCATCACGTGTGCGACCTTGACGCGGTTCACTATTCCAAGTCACTTCAATCAGGCGGTACAACTCATCAACAGTCACCACGCGGCGTTGACGTTGCGGATGGGCTTTGACATTCAAACCTTGAATATGTGCCATTGGCGACTCGCTGGCTCGACGCTCTTTAACCATCCACCGACAAAATTGCTTGATGGCTTGCAGATAAAAGTTCGATGTCTGCGCGCTGATTGGTTTTTTCTTTAAGTTCCGTTGCTGATGCAGATAGTCCAAAACGGCTGCGGGTTTGATGTCTGACCATGTGGCAAACTTGCAACCCTCAACCACCTTCAATGCTCGACCATGAACAAGCTTTGCTTGTCGTTCGGTCACTTCTCGCGCAATCATTGATTGTTTGAAGTCATCCAGATGGACAGTGATTTTTGAGCATGCAGCAATCCGCCGACTGTCCAGCAAATCAAACTTCGCCAACTTGTTCCGCAACGGTGTCGGCAGTGTTTCGAGCCATTGATTCAATGTCGGGTCGGGTTGTTCCCCGGTCTGCCGACACATCACAAGACTTTCAATCTTGCGAGCCAATTCCATCGTCCGTGCTTTATCAGAGAAGGCAGGCAATCGCTTAACCTGCTGATAGTGGTCTTTGAACTCAATTGACCACTTCTTGACGTGCTTTAACTGATTCGATTTCTTGTCCCGGTAAGTTTGTTTGAATAAACGCATATCTGAAAATTTCCTTCAATTTCTCCAATGAGATTTTACCTCATTGACTGGCTAACAAAACCTCAATCCGGCATGTTTCACCGTCTGCAATTTGCCCCACACGGTTAGACTTCTACCGGTCCGTTGGCTTTCACGCTGAAAACCACGGTTAATCACACTTTTCTCGCTCAATCTCGATCCCGATGCACAGCAGATTCACCGTGCAAAATTTCTCCCGAATCTCCGCTGACACTGACAAAACCCCGGCTACCCTAGGTTTTGTCAGTGTCAGTAACGGTTGCGGCTGCAAACCGACATTCACCGTTAACAACCGTATTCACCACCGTTCATCACCATCGGTTACCGTCCATGCTCCACGGTGACTCACCGTTGTTAACCGTCTTCACCATACCGTGAACCATTGGACTCAACCGTCATTCACGGTAACTCCCCGATCAATCACGGTGTTTCACCGTTACCGCCGAACCGTTAACCGTCCACAATCCACGGTGATTAACGGTTAAACACGGTTACTCACCGTAACGGTTAACCGTGATCCACTGTGATACTCACGGCCAACTACCGTCGATCACCGTGCACGCCGTACCGTCAACCGTTCATGCATTACGGTCATTCACCGTCACATACCGTTTGAACCGTACCGTTGACGGCGAGTGTCTACGGTGACTAACCGTGTTAACCGCACCGTGCACCGTCCGTGAATCACGATGACGAACCGTTGGCTTACGGTATTGACCGTCCGTTGTACCGTGAACCGTTATGCGGCATCACCGTCACACATGGATGAATACGGTTGATTCACCGTGCCACCGTCACCGTATGAACCGTTAGCACGGAAGATGACAGACGGTCGGCCACCGTTCACGGTTGGGTGAGAACTAATCACTTCGCCGTAACCTTCCCGTTCCAACCGTTCGAATGCGGTAACCGCCGATTGCTTGGATTTGTAACATGGCCCATTGCGCATGGCTTGCCGTAGTGTAACCATGCCACCTTTGGTTTGAATCAAGTCCATTAGCAATTGAATTTGCTTTGAATCTTCGGTCTGATTCATGCTCTGGTAAATCCGGCGCGTTTCATTGCCAAACCAATAAACCAGTTCGATAGCAGCATGGGTTGATTCATCATCAACCGTAACCGGCAATGTCGGGTTCAACGTTCCATCCTCAGCGTGACGGACAAGCTGCAAGACAAGAGCAAAACGGGCAACGTATCCGCGTAGTTTTGACCATGCAGCAGCAAGATGTCCCTCAAGCGCAGTTAATTCATGGCCGATCTGATCGTGAAATTCAATATATGCCTGCTTGGCAGCGTCACTGAATCGACAGACCACGGGATTATCTTCACCATCACAAGTCAGTTGCCAAAGGTTATGGAATATGTCGTCCATGATGGCCTGCTCATGATCTGGCATATCTGAATCCGTCCATAAGCAAGGGGTACGTGGTGGCATGCACATGAGCATGCGTGCAGCCAAACCGTTCTCAAAATGCCGTTGCCCCAGACACTTTGCCAGTTCGCCAGGTTGAATACCACCTGTAATGCAGACAGACGCATGCGGGACAAAGATCGTTTTGTGGTCACCTGATTTTCGATCCACCATGAGTGATTTGCCGTTATACATCTGCAACCATTGCGCGGCATCGCCCGAACTGCCTTGCTTCTTGTAGGCATCGAAGGATGAAACCCAGCCAGACAGTTCATCACGGGCAACCTGTATTCCCCGTGGATTATCAGCCAGCAACATGGCCAACGCTTCTACCGTGATGTCTTGGCAAAGCAATCGCTTCATAGCAGGGGCTATGGGCTTGACTGGGCATTCACTGTTTTTGCTTCGCTTGTATTGTTTCATTCGATCTTCGTATTCCAGCAAATCAAATTCATGTTGTGCCATGGCGTCTGCAAACAGACTCGTCTCAACCTTTTGTTGTTGATTCACAGACCACAATGCACGATCAAGCGATGGTGTTTTGTGTGTGCCTGACTCCCCGACAATGGCTGTCCAGACAATGCTAGGCTCCTGCCAACCGGGTTTGAGCTCTATCACTCGCGTGTTGCCAATTGCGGATGCCATCGCTGTTATCAACGGCAACGCAATGAGTGATTCATCACAGTTAATCGCATCACCTGCCCGTCGAACATAACGTGCCGTTAACTCTGGCAGGCAATCCGTGGGGAAAGGGGTAAAAGCGGGGATGGACAGAGCACCCATCCCCGCACGGCTTGAATCAGCCGTCATACTCATGCCGCACCCCCGGTCATGTTCTGCCAACGGCTGCGGTTGGGCATACCTGCATCAATCCATGCCATCAACTCTTTGAAACGCCACCGAACCGCCCCGCCAAGACGCATCGGCAAGGGAATTTTCCCTGCGTTATGCAGTCGATAAAGGTGTGCACGACTGATTCCCAGAACTTCTGCGGTTGCAATTGCATTGAGCAATTCTGGCTTGCTGTGGTTGTTTTTAATCTTCCGTGATTCTTGGTTAAAATCCATTGGTTCTACTTTCTACATCCTGACTACGATTACCCGTTTCTACCTGACGATGAGTTGTTTTCTCTTACTCATGCTTCCATTAGCACCTCCAAACCTTGCTATTGATGGTCGATCTACACCGCAACCGGTATCAGGTCACGTAACCCGATACGTTTTGGTCAAAATCACTGATTGTTGGGTTTCCCCGGTTACCCCGGACCTCTACCCTGCTTGCCTGTCTCCCTTAGTTCATCCTGCTCGCCCTATGTCTCCATAACTCCAAACTAAATGCTGGTATCTCTACTGCCAAGCTCTTTCTTCATCTACAATCAAAACTAGCAGAAGCACCACGTAAACCAATCATGTTTTCTCAAAGAATTTTCATCCGTTTCTCTCTGCCCATTTCAATCTCATCCATTCAACTTAGCACGCTGTTCGGTTTAACCGGTAACACTTTTTTTCAATTCCTCTACATCAACTGTAAACCGCTGTAACGATTCTCCTAATCATCTTGTTTCTTTCTTCAATTCTTGTCATTCAGAGTCTCTTCTTCTCTCACCATGAAATACAGCCTAACAAACCAGTACGCCCCACCATGGAAAGGCAACGTAAAAAAATTTGATGATTTTCTTCTACGCTCTAGGTTTTCCATCAACACAACGAGAAGAAGAAAATAAGGTTTGTAACAGAACCAATTACAATGGCACAGAATCAAGATTCGTATCTATTTAAAAGGCAAAGCTTTATAAAAACAAAGGCGAGATTTTGCTTTATTTATGTATAATTGGGTAAATGTAACATTGAAAACGAATTAAAATGACATTATATATGTACAAGTGTTCTTCGCATTTGAGACAATCGAATTACGGCAACTTTGTGAGTCACAGATGTTTGCCGAAGAGATGCACGGGGTCGAAATGGCACGAGATATACGAGCCAGACTAGCAGATATCCGGGCAGAGGATGTTGTTTCAGATTTATATTGCAAAAAAACTCAAGACTCAACCTACAAGAACATAATGATTTTAAATTTTTCCGAAAAGCTCAAGATTATTGTAAAAGCTAACCATAATAGTAATCCTCAAGACGATATTGGCAATATAGATTGGTCTAAAGTAAGCCGTATAAAAATAATTTCAATTGAGGTGCATAATGGGTGAAAACACAGCATTCAAACCAGAATGGCTGTCGCCACCAGGTGACACTATCACTGACCTAGCTAAACAACGCGGAGTAAAGCTCTCTGTACTAAAAGAAACTTTTGATTATTATCATGTTGATGTAAATAACCTGATTAATGGTAGAGAGCGAATTACAAAGGAAATAGCCAGTGAATTGTCGAAAATACTTGGTGCTTCAGAAAAATTTTGGATTAAACGTGACTTGCAATACATTACTGACCTTGAACGCCTATATTCGTCACTAGACACAGAACTCATCGATAATTGGCTAAAAGAACTACCAGTGCGTGACATGATTGCATATGGCTGGTTGCCCGAAGTAAACTCACATAAAGATCAAATCCTAAGCTGCTTAGCTTTTTTCGGAATTTCTAGTACAGCCCAATGGAAAAACATATATTTTAGCGTATTTTCTAAAACTTCATTTAGAACCTCACCTAGCTACCAATCGACTTGTGGCGCCATCTCAGCATGGTTGCGCAAAGGCGAGCTTGCCTCGATTAAACAAGATATACGTGAATGGAATCCTCAACAATTCCAAGAAAGTCTACAGGAAATAAAAGCATTAACACGTGAAAAAAATCCTGAAAGCTTTGTCCCCAAACTACAAGATATGTGTGCGAAATGTGGGGTTTCTGTTGTTGTAGTCCGAGCCCCCAAAGACTGTAAAGCAAGCGGTGCTGCTAGACGCCTCAAAAATGGCACAAGACAAATTATGTTAAGCTTTAGATTTTTGTCCGATGACCATTTTTGGTTTACTTTTCCATGAAGCCGCGCACTTGCTGTTACATCAAGACAAAAACATTTTTATCGAAGAAAACCCATGGACTACAACAGCAACCGAAAAGGAAGAGCAAGAAGCTAACAGCTTCGCAGAAAATACACTAATACCTGTAAAATTCAAATCTATGCTTGTGCAGTTAAATTACTCACACAAAAACATAATAAAATTTGCAAAAAAAGTTGGTGTATCTCCCGGAATCATCGTCGGCCAACTTCAACACAACAAGCAAGTTCCAATTGACTGGTACAACCGTTTAAAACGCAGATACACATGGGACAGTATCAAATTTTAATCATCCTCTAAATGGCTTAAACTGTTTGGGTGACTTTTGCCAATTGCATAATGCATCCTCAATGACTTGCATTCCGACACCAATATACTCACCTAATTCCACTAACCTTTCTTCCATTTCGTGCATATGAATTTTGTCAGTTCTATTACAACCCAACAAGAGCTTTGCACCATTAAGTGGCCCAGTAGCCCCCGATAGATATGGAGTTGAAGGTTCAATTTCTGCAAGCCCAACTTTTGATAGCATAGTCAGGTAATCAAACCTAGCTGTTCTCCCAAATCGTCTTACAGCCTCCATTGAATTATACAGAAAATCAAATGTTGCTTTAGGACACGAGTTCATATCACCGGAAATACTATTGATCATACCAACATGTGAAAAAGGTGCTCCAACCCAATTCACATAACTTTCTACCACTGCACCTGTCCCGTTATCTGTGTCACCTTTTAAACTTTCATATTTTCTATGATTCCCAAAGGCGCCATGTGGTATTTTATTTTTAATAACTGTTTCATTTTCGGATAGCCAATTTCTAAAACCGGACACATTAGAGGACACGTTATCCCATGTCCAAACCCTACCTTGCCCCATGCAACCGTACACATCACGTACTAATAACCATTCAGTTTTTCTGTGTTTTCCAAAATGTGTTGAAAGAAAAATCAGCCAGAAAGCTTCATCTTTGTTTCCCTCCATATCGTGCAATATTGCTGCCCTGATAGGATCGAACAGGTCGTCTTCTGGATTTTTGCGTCTGGGAGATATGCGTCTTTCTTTGATGGAATACACAAATTCAACTCTTCGACAACTTTCTACAATTTGCTCAGCTAATGACTCTCTTGCTAGCTTTTCGCCAATGCCAGGCAATTCATTTACTTCTTTAGAAAACCGAATCAACAAACTACTAACACTAGACACTCTCTCTCTTTTCCGCAATATCATATAAATTCCCCATTTGCATTTTCAAAAATCCATTTTTGTATTGACTTTTTCACCTGCTTTGTAACTCCAAAACTACTCTGAATATTGTGATTATAACCCAAAACTACTATTTTTTTACCTAATTCTATATCGCCAATCCTGCTGATAATTGTTTGATACGAAAAACCGACTACCCCGACTCCATTATTCCGAGGCAAAGTCCACTGAGGCATTCTTCTTGCATTAAGACTCTTATTGGTAATTACTTCAAAATTTCTAACAACACTAGCTCCATTAAGAATCAACAGCTTCACAGGAGAAACACGCAACAAATCACAAAAAGCATTTTCTGACATATCGAAAAGAAATTTTTTTTGAGAGCTAGACATCTCAGTCCACCGACACCTTGTGGCATATGGAATTAAATCTAAATGACAGGCATTTGCTTTTTCACCATAATAAGTAGCATTTAGCAAGGAAATTATTTGATCCAATGAGCGAAACCAAGTATCGTATGGATTGTTCATAAAATAACTACTCGCCGATTTAATCATTATATTAATTTGCTCATTATTGACTTTTTCCCATTTATCCAACCCCAAGGATTTCAATGTTGGTAATCGACGCAACCCCTCATCCAACTCTTTCCCATCTTTATCTACAAACTCTCTACAACTCGGGTTAAGTCCTAATGTTGCTACGGACGAGGACATAGGGTTTCCAAATGATGGGACAGGCGAACTCCATGGAATCACACCCTTTGCTGAAACACGACTCTCACTCAAACGTATTGCAAGCAACTTGTATATTTCAAAAATATCTTTTGTCACAGACATTTAAAAGCCAATTCAGTCTTGTTAATCGCTTGTCATTTCTAATTTTCTACATATGTATTCATCATACACATTAGAATGCATTTTATTTTTTAATATTTCAATTGATTTGAAGTCTTTACCTTTCCAAAAATGGTAGATATTAAACAAACGTGCTAAATCCAACCAATATGGATCCATTTCTGTATTATCTAAATCAACCGGCTTATCTGCTCGTGCCTGCTCCTCAACTTTCTTAAGCCAATCAATAGCTGATTGAGGATCACCCTCTGGCATCACTGGCATAGCTACACCCTCCGTACACTGCCAGCCCTCATCAATATACTGCCTAGCTTTCTCACGATGCTCTTCATAGAGGTGCATACATGCTACATAATGAAAATATTCTCCTACATCACAGCCAAGAGCTCTAGCAATGATCTCTTGTATCATCGTGAACGAGAAAACGTCATGGGGTAAACCTAAAAATGCATCATTTGACCTCATACTAACTACCATATGCAATTTATTTTCTCTGCAAATAAATTGAAATGTACATGTACAGGGGATTTCTTTTTTACGATTCGAAATATCCTCAGCATTAAACAATTGAACAACTGCTCTTCTTGTATTCTTGCTCTTCTGTAGTGCAGCCTTGATGTTATTTATTTGATCATGTCCACGTTGATTAAACAGCCTAGGGCCATACGCCCCGTACAACGTCCTCCCATCAACTGACTCTTCTTTCAACTGGGGTAGGTAATAAGTGATGAAATCGAGACTATCTGCTTCAGACAGATACCAAAACAACTCACCTAATCCACTAAAAACACGCCCTTTTCGATCTGTATGACTTAGACGTGCTCTAGGATTTTTCAAATGTAAATGTGCTCCGATTATCTCAGATGTATTACCCCTAGAAGTTTTGATTTCAAAGTCTTTGCTTATGAGCTCTTCAAAAATGATTTTCATTAAATCATCAAGAGTTCCACCGGAATATTCCATAATTAGCTCGCGTCTAAAATTGTTTGATTAACAAGAAATTTCAAAATTTCTTATATCATTACTGATTATGAAGAATGGAATTGCGTGGTTTCTAATTGATAAGAAGCTAACCATAGGAAATAAGATCAAATAACAACTCAATTAAAAAATCCCAATTTATTCTAAAATCAGATTTCCTCATATATTACATGTATTTCCATCCAATTAAAATACCTGTAAACCATCAATTAAGCTGTTTTTAATCTTTGTCAACATGAAAGTAAAGATAATATTGATTTTTTACAACTATCTGTAATTTCAGGCCATACATCAAGTAGAACAGTTAGTTCGGGGTATTCCGTAATCAGGTCTGACGCTCGTCGCGCCCAGTATTGCGCCCAGTCAATTTGCTGGCAATCCGTAAGTTCTTTTGCATTCGATCTTTGAGTAGCCTGCCCTGCCGGTCTTGAAAACCGGCGTAGGCCTCGGTCTACCGTGGGTTCGAATCCCACTCTCACCGCTTTTTGAAAAACCGAACGAGTTTTCGGAAACACGACCCGCCTCTGCGTCAGCAGAGGCGGGTTTGTTAACTAGAACCGTAGATTTTTCAACATGTTGCCACGGGTCACGGGCTTCAAAGACCAGCACGCGAGAAACCAGTTGTGGGTTCGAACCGACTTTTTTGAAAAAGTCGCGCTTTTGTTCTGGTGTGCCACCAGAAGTCAGTTTTTGGGCTTGTTTACTGGCCTTTATGAACCGTCGCATAGATTCTAACCGATTCACACTCAAACGCTCCACAGAGGCCATTTCTTCGTCAATGGACTGGCGTTTAGCAACCAGATCAGATTGGATGACGCGATACCGGTCTTTGCAGATGACGCCATCAAGCCAGCCTTCTTCGGCTATGTGCAGCTTGTCTTGAATCTGCTGTTTGGAAGCATCAAGGGCTTGGTGTTTTCTCTTTCCAGCCTCAGCAAACCGTGCTTGTTCATCATCGAGTTTGGAAAGCATTCCGTCAATCCATTCATTGGGCATGGAAACACGCTCAAGAGCCTGAGTGATCTGTTCAGTAATGACTTCTTCGCGTACAGCAGGTCGGTATTCATGCTTGCATGGTTCCATGCGTTTGGTGCAATGCAGGTACACATGCCCCTTGCTTGTCTCGGATGTGACAAGCCCGCCGCAAACTGAACATCGGATAAGGCCGCGATACAGAAACGGCTTGAGTCCACTGCTCTTGGGCTTTGAACGGTTGGACATAACCTTGCGGCATTGGTCAAAGAGCTTCTTGGACACAAGGGGTTCGTGAACGCCTTCATGTAACTCACCCTTGTACCTGAATGCACCATAATAGATGGGGTTCAAGAGCATTCGTTGAACCACAGATGGTGAGATATTGCACTTGTGTAAACCCTTGATGCCAGCTTCGCGAAGAAATGTGGCTATTTGCTGAAGGGTGTAATTGCCAGTCGAAAAGTGCTTGAACGCAGATTGGATGTGCGGTGCTCTGGTTACCGTTGAAACCGTACCGTGAATGACGGTTGTTTACCGTGGGCTTACGGCTTAACCGTGCCGTTAACGGTCCGTCTTCATGGTGGTTCACCGTGCGCACCGTTGTTACCGTCCGTCACACGGAAGCATATCGACGGTCGGCCACCGTTGGGACCGGCTGATTGCTCCGTGACTTCACCGTAGCCCAACCGTGCAAGACGGTGAAACTCCCGCATCACCGTTGCCTTGTCACCGTAACACGGTCCGGCTCGCATGACATCACGGATCGTCACCGTACCGTTTTGACGGTTGGCCATATCCATGAGTAACCGTGTTTGACGGTCTTCCACCGTTTCAACCATGCTGCGGTATATCCGTAGCGTCTCGGCACCGAACCACCGTATCAACCGTACCGCAGCCGTCACCGATTCACCGTCAATCACGGTCACGGCTTGCGGTGATAACGGACCGTCACCTTGAAGCGCAATTGTGATCTGGTAATCAGCAGACAACTGCAAGCCGTGTTCAAGCATCAAATCCCTTCCACGAGATTGCACTCACAGGCAATCAACCGTTTACCCATTCGCTGAATCATAATGGTTGAAAGGTTATAAGGCTCCACGGATACAGTCACAGGCTTCTCGTCCCCGAGATGAAGTTTGGCTTGTGTTTTCTTGCCATCCAACTCCTGTAAACGGATCACCAAAGCGTCACTATTGTGTGCCTTTTTGATCGCTGTGATCTGTATATTCTTCGGTGTGATGCGTAGCAGTTTGGCATATTGTTTGGTGCTATCAGATGGTCGATGACCATTGGGATAATAGACATAGGCATAGGGCTGGTTATTGAGTACGCCAGCTGATTGTGTCAGTGTTCGTTCACAAAGTTGTTGCCCCCATACCAACTCATAACTGCGTTCATGTTCCCCCTGATCCTGCCGAGGTACAAAACGGTTATCGTTATAGGGTTCGTTGGGTTGGATAATAAAAGAAGTGTATGCTGGACTTCGCATGACATTAATGGCCATGGCGTCTTGTGTGAGATTATGTGCAAAACTCGCATCATTGATCACACCAAGGAAATCACCATTCGGCGCTTCGGCTGTAACCCAACGATGATTGGGATGTTCAACGTAGTCAACATCAGGCAAACGCGCCGTCACGCTATAACAGGATTCGCTGCGACTCTGCATCGGCTTGAAATTCAATGGGACGTGTAACTTGAGCATGTGATCTTTATGCTGATAAAAAATACGATCTCGAATTTCGACACGCCCCTCAAGATGATTGATCACATAATGCCGATTGATCGCTGAAAGTCCACAGACAAACAAGGCTTCAACGACTGTCTGTAATTCGCCATCCTCAATCACACGCAAAGCCTTGGCATTGGTTTTACTGGTTTTTGACCATTTATCAGCAGCAAGCGGAGATAATTCTGCTGCCTGTTTGGCTGTAGCTAAAACAAATTTTGCGTCCGGCTTTTTCCACGCAGGACCTTGCGACCAGATATTGGGCCCTTTGAGTTGTTTGGGATCGCCACAGGTCCAGCTGTGATCCAGGTCCTCAAATAGGACCGGCTGCATCGCATTACCTTTCACCAGAGAACGGCGTGAGCCTTTGGGAATGATGCTGTCGATCAAACCGGTACGTGGGTTGATGGAAACTGTGCCATGAACCGTAACAAAACGCAGTGCGCTCTTACTGATTTTGCGACGATTGGGACGTACTGGTTTCTTGTCGACCAATGACGCATCGAGGCGTAGAACTTCAAAGGGTTTGAGCTTGACGTTAACTGCCAGCTTAACGATCCATTGCTCATTGAGATTGTTCTGAGAACTGATACGCTGATAAGGAACGGTTTTGCGCCCATGCTTGAGCACAATGGTTTTGCCGGAACTGAGCATACAGATTTTTGCAGCAGCATACTCAAACGTCACTGTCCGGTTGATGGCATAGCTGTGCGGGTTTGTGATGAAGATGGGAACCTGTCCATCCCTGGCTTTACGCTCACCCTGCACCACTTTGATCATGGCATTGAATCGTACTTCGCGGAGATTGGATGTCGCACGTTGAAGTTGTGCCAATGCATCACGCTCGACATTCGGAATGCCTGAGCCGGGAAGGATGTCATGGAAGGTGTTGAACATGACATCTCGCCAAGCATCATCAAGTGCTTGGGTGGGATAAGGTACTTTGCCAAACCACCAGGCCAATGCTGCCAGAGTTTCAGTCTGCAACAGGAGATGCTCCGTGGCGCGGTAGGCCTGTTTAACGCGGCTCATCGAGGTGTAGCACCCGGCAAAGGAGTTTTCCAACTCACTATCAACCACAGGAAAGTCATCGCTTAATTTACGTGCATGGGAAAAGTAAGCTTCGGGTGTCGAGTGTTTGAATTCATATTGCTTGTTCTCCCGGAAATATTCAATGATCTGCTGGTATTCCTTACGCGACACACCACCACCATGATTGCCAACCCCCCACAAGAGCATGGAGGTTGGTTCATCTTTGAAGTGTTCCAGGAATTTAGGGAACTTAACATCCACATCATGCTCAGAGTTGGGAACCGTAAGATAGTGATCATCACTTCGACGTGCTGTAACAGATTGGCCACTGCGATCGATCCATGTAAAACACCCCACCGGTAAATCATGAGTACCGAAATCAGGCCGACAAAAAATATAGGAATCCATGCCACAACCTGCAAGAATCTGTGCAAAGCCCTCGGGGTGTCCGAAAGGATCAAAGTTGTAGGCAGTTGTGGGGCGCTGATCAAAATGCGATTTAAAAAAGTTCAAGCCATAGAGGAACTGGCGGATGTGGGTTTCACCATGGGGTGTGTTCACATCAGGCTGTAGAAATGCACCGCCTGCAATATGCCACTGCTTTTTCTTCACCAGTTTTTCAATGCGGGTAAAGAGATCCGGCTCATGATCTTTGATCCAACCGTAAAGCAATGATTCATTGTGATTGAACACAAAGTCCGGGTGTGTTTCACAGAAATCTGCTGCGATGCGAAACGTTGATACCGCTTCAGCCAAGCCATCTTCCCAAGTCCATTGCCATACGGGGTCCAAGTGCGCGTTACAGACAAGATGAATGGTTTTTTTCATGATAAAGCTCATATGGGAATGCGATTCAAAGGAAGCAAGAATCAGTCGAGTCTGCGAATGCGAGGGTCGGTGAATACGTCCAGCTCATCACGACTGGTACTGGAAAACTCACTGACGATTGCACCTTCAGGTCCAGCCTGAAACCAATGCAAGGTGTCCGGCAAAATGGTGTACTGATCACCGGGGGTTAATGTAATTTGATGAAAGACGGTGTAGTGTTCTTCACTATCAGTGGGGACGTTTGCAGTAATGGCATCACGTTCACCGTCACCCTCAACATAGAGATAAACCTTGCCGACGCGACATCGGAACGTTTCCATCTTGCCTGCTTCAACACTGCCATCCGCCAAACGCACCGACGGGTGACGATGCTCCGGGCAAGTCTGTCCTGGTAACATGATCAACTCCTTGGCACAGTAACGGTCGGTGTTGACATAAACAATGAGTCCCAGGCCTTCGCGCTTAAAATCATTCAACCCAAAACCAGCCAACTCAATCTGATTGGCTTCGGACACATGCAATGTGATTCCTGCCTGATTCAACGCGCTTAACATATCCTGTTTGATCGCTTCTTGTGTTGTCGGTGTCATCATTCAATTCCCCTGCTGGATCAAAGTCTTTTCGTGCTGCTTCCAACCTTTGGCGATACGTTTCTGGATGTCACGCCAACCGGGCAGCTGTGCTGGTGTTTGGACATGTGATGCACCAACCCCCACTGCGCTTCGCAAAGCCTGCTGGGGTGGCTGGCCTGTGAGAATCGCTGCAAGCAATCCAGCGATGGTGTAGTCCCCTGCACCATTGGTACTAGCCACTTCAACCTCAAAACAGGGGCAATAGTGCGATTGACTTAACCATGCGTCCTGATCGAACAAAGCATGAAGCTGATCAGCCGTCTGCAGGTAAACGCCATAGTCCCCAAGCTTGAGCATCAAAACACCCACGCCCCAATCAATCACCTGTTTGCCGATTCGTTGCAACAGTTTCAGGTTAAGCGATTGCTCATCCTCTCCGAGCATGAATAACAACTCATCCAATGACGGGACAAATAGATCCACATGTGGCAGAACCGTCTTAAGCCAACGACACCAATCAATCGAACCTGCTTCAGACATCGGGTCCACCGAACACATGTCCAATGATGTCGCAAGCCCCGCAGCATGCGCCTTCTCAAACAGGGACACTAGCTCCCTGCCATCATGGCTGTAAATACTCCGCATCACCGGCGGGTATCCAAAATGCAACAGTCTAAGATTCGGATCACTGGGCAACGTCACATCCGATGCCCGAAAATGGTCATTACATCCGGGACAATGCAAAAAAAGACGATCAACACCCGGCGGCGCAATCACCACCGAATAACTCGTCGATTCATCTTCAACTTGAATCATGTCGCGTGTGAGTGTCGGCGAAACCTTACCCAGTAAACGCAGCACCTCATCGCCCAACAGATCATCACTGATACGCCCCATCAATCGGGTATTAACGCCCAATTGATGAAGCGCCAGCCCGGTGTTGGCAACGGTCCCGCCAACACTGCGATGCATCTCCCCCACGCGAATCAACGTGCCGGGATTCAGAACAGTGTTGGCCAACGGTGGGAACGTGGGTGTTAAATCCAAACAGATGTGCCCCGCCACAATGATCGAATGGTCCGTATTGATACCTGTCATCATTTATCCCAGAACACGATTCCAACGATCCAAATTCCACTGAATTTTTTGAGCCTGACTCATCTTGGTAAAGTCCACTTCCTGTGCATCGGTAGAGCCAGTATTTGTCTTGGGGATGACGGGCTGGCTACCTGCCTGTCCAGAAGCCGCGTCATAGCTGCTACCTCGCGATGTCGGCTGCATGTCCACTTCCAATTCCCGGTAGGGTGCGATACCCAACTTGCCGATCTGAGCGTGATAGGACTTGACGGCTTCAAGTGGTTGCAATTGGTCATCAGCAATAGCGCGCAGGTGTTCGATGAAGGTCAGTTGATGCTCGCTGTGGTTGATCATTCGCCCGTAAAGCGCAACACGGGCGCCGTACTTCTTGGCTTCATGGAGCTGGTTAAACGCATCGAACGTAGTGCCACTGCTTCCACCGAGAATCCCCACGACGAGATTGCGGTCATAGCCTGCCAAAGCTTCCATTGCTGCTGGCCCGTGATAAGGAATTTTCAGGAAAATCGGCCGCCCCTTGCCAACCACCCCCGCCAATAACCGCGCGATCATGTCATTGAGAAAACGCGGGATATCAGCAATGGGCTGTCGCGGTGCATTGGGATCAAAGACTTCCAAAAAGTGTCGGAACCCTTTGGCTTCGGCTTCAATGCGAAACTCCTTGTATGTATCAAGCGTATGCAAATCCAACTCAAGATCGTTGTTGAATGTCACTGAATAAAGTCCCAGGTCAGCACCGCGTTTTCGCGAAGCCGGATCGCATTGCACCTTGCCACACATGGCATGATCAATGGTTGCTGTCCGAAACGGGCGTGCGGGTTGCTGAGCATAACTTGAACCGCTGGCAAGCCAGACATCCGTGGTGTCGTTGGCCCGGATTGCCGGCGTCACGTGACTATCAGCAAACAGATTTTCATTCAGCGTCAAAATTTCGTTGGTGCTCGCACTCATGAGCATGATGTCCACGAGCCCCTGCTTGACGTTCTGACGAATGATATCCCGGTACTCCGTGAGCGTGCGAAAGCGTCCCTCATGCGCATGCATCTCCGGACTCTTGCCGGGCGCTGCCAACCCAAAGGCCATGTCCGCATCCTTGGCGTCGGCAAGAATAAAATCCCGACACGAAGGGTCCGAAAGAATATTGCGTAATTTGATATCCAATGTTTTTTCAGGCATTACTAACTCCAAACTCCATCCATCAATACCCACCCGACACCATGATGATAGGCACTTGACCGCGAATGATCAATTTGTTCAAATAGATTCATTATGATTCAAAGACGATTGCAGCAAATCAGAGACTATCTCAGCCAGAATCCACGCAGCAGCGTGCATGAACTCCAAAACGCTTTAAATGTTTCAAGAGCAACCATCCGTCGCGATCTGATTGAATTGGAAGAACAAGGCGTCCTCGTCCGTGTTCACGGCGGGGTCATTCACAGCGATTTTCTGGCGGGTGAACCGACCTTTGACCGGCGGCATCAACAGCATGCTGATGAAAAAAGTGCCATCGGGCAGGCCGTTTCGGAAATGGTCCGGTCCAATCAAACCGTGTTTCTGGATGCCGGGACAACCTGCCTGGAAGTCGCCCGAAGATTGCTGTTACGTGAAGATGTCAAACTGTTTACCAACTCGCTGCGCGTCATGTCCGAAGCGATGCGTGGCCAGGCACAGGTGATCTGCATCGGTGGCACACTCCGTCGTGTCTCCGAAGGTCTGGTGGATACGTTTGCATTGAATTGGCTGGAGAATCTGCATTTTGATATTGCAGTCGTCGGCGCGTCGGGCATATGCCCCAAGCGTGGCCTGAGTACGACCGAGTTAAGTGAAGCAGCCGTCAAACAGGCCGTCATCGACCGTGCTGACAAAGTCATCCTGGCAGCAGACGCCAGCAAACTCGGCCATCCAGCATCAGTCCGATTCGCCAAGTGGAGCCAAATCGATCATTGGGTTGTGAATCAGAAGGTCACCTGCACCCCCAAAGGTTCCAAGCCACAGATTCATATCGTCGATTCGGTAAACGGAGACTAGAGCTTCTTGTGTCATTACCTGCCATTGAACCCAATAGCCGGCTGGGAAAAAGGTGAGAAAAAGGTGTCAGGGTAAGAAAAAGGTGGGTAAGAAAAAGGTGTCAGGGTAAGAAAAAGGTGTCAGGAACCTTTTATCGGTTCGGCTTCCTGTCGGGGGCGTCCTCTTGGTCGGAAGGTTGATTGAAGGTCGAAGCGTTGGCACATCTCTTGCTGCCATGCCAGATGACCAAAGGGTTGACAACGATTGCTCGAACGTCGCAGGGCGTTGAGTTCATCTTCCGTTTCTGGCAGATTCACACGATTGACCCAGTTCGGCGGCCGTTTGCCACCCGGGACAGGCCAAGGGGACAGAATCTGCTTGTCTTCACGCGAACCATTTTGCCAGCGGTACAAACTCGACCATCGCCATTGCTCAGCTCGATTGACAAGATTGGCACGAACCGGATTACGTTCGACATACCGACAGACGGTGGCCAGATAGCCCTCGGTATCAACAAGAAATGACTTGAATCGGCCTTGATACACATGTCCCCCACCGATGGTGTGTCGATGGGCATGCCAACGCTGCGTATGCGTCAAGGTCAACCATCCCACAAAGCGTGAAAGCAAGCCGTCGATCTGGGGCCGAACAACCAGATGCCAATGATTGGGCATCACGCAATAGGCAAGCAATTGCATTTGCGGGTAACACTCGATCGCCTGTTCCAACACACGTTCAAATGCAAGGAAATCGCCATCGTCATCAAAAAGAGACATGCGGCCATTACCCCGGTTGAGCACATGGTAAACACAACCACCGATATCGACACGTTTACTTCGTCCCATGACATCATTTTAGCAGGTGGCTAAAGAGGAGCAAGAAAAGGTTCCTGACACCTTTTCCGTTCACTGCCAGGTCGTAGGTGAAGGTGTCGGTGTAATCGAGCGTATCATCCGAAGCATCGAGCACTTCTACAGTCAGACGATTCAGTGCGTCGTAGGTCCATGTCCATTGATAGGTATAGCCATCAATGGTTTCGGTGGCAGCGACGCGATTACCTGCCAGGTCAAGGGTGTAGTCGTAGCTGGCAAGCAAGGTATCTGTCCCAACATCATAGACATCGTTGCTATCAAGATCCTCGAACTGCACCATTTCGTCAAGACGATTCATGGTGTCATAGGTGTAGTCGGTGATCACGTTGCTGCCATCAAGGTCTTCCATCACGGTGCAATCGAGATTACCCACTGCATCGTAGTGATAGGTGGTCACTTCCTACAAGGAAAAGGTTCCTGACACCTTTTCCGTCCGCTGACACCTTTTCCGTCCGCACCTTTTCCGTCCGAGGCTTTTCTACGGAGCAGATCTGACCCCGTTTCGTTACTGCTTTTACTGCCCACCTTTTCTGCCTCTATAACGAATACGATGCCAATGTTCCTGTATACCATATACACAATAAGTATAGCGATGATACAAGCAAAGCCTTTAGACAGAACTCCCAATCATTCATATTCTTTTTATAATTTTTGAACAAACGAGAAAAAACAATAAAATTAATTGGACTACTTAATGCTACCACCCAGAAATGAATTCCACCATATCCTGTCACACCAGCAGAAATTAATATTGGTATTGAACATATCGAACCAAAAGCAGCCAACAATAACATTGGTAAAATAAGAAAAAATTTAAACAAAACAATCATATCACAAACCCAATGCACGCAACATTGTTGGCATTCTATGCCTATCAATTGAACTTAACAAAACATCTGATGCTGCAGGCCGTATATAGTACCTGTCACCATATGCGTCAGGAAGCCATGTAGTATTCTGAATCCCATTGAGTATTTCATTTTCTACGTAATACGCAGTTACACTGGGAGAATATTCTCGCCCCCTAAGATGACTCAACCCGGCAGCATTAAATGTCACAGCAGGCGCACCTGTAGCAACTGCGGCAGCGCTTGCCAGCCCCCCCCCTAACGAATGCCCGGTAAACATTACATTATCAACTCCGACAGACTCTACCAATTGCTTGCCATATTTTACTGCATTATTGTATTGTAATGACATTCCAGTAACTGCTTGCAACATATCCGTTATAATATCTTGAATTGAATTCTCGGTACCTCTAAACGCCATGACAAACATGTTTTGTACACTATTGTAGTACACTTCTCCAGCAAAACCCGTAAAAGTAGATGTCCGACTATAACTTTCTAATTGAGCAATGCCAAGAGAACTCCAGCCTGCAATATTTCCAACCATATTGTCTGACTCGTATACAGCCGCAGATAGCAGTGCGAGTTCCTTGTTTCTAGTAGACACATTATCCGGATTAACAGAACGTGAATGGTCAAATGCAAAATCATAAAAGGCAAAATAGGGTGACGTTCCAATTGTCACAGCCGTGGCACTTAATACAGTAATGCCAATAATTTTTGTAACAGTCCACGCAGTTGATGCAAGCTCTAACAAAGTCATATTCCCACTCGGATCAATCCCCATAATCGGATTGCCGTGGGTATACAGATACTTATGCAGACTCTGTGGATCGTTCTGATTACCCGCAAACGGATCGAGGCGATTGAAGCTGCCAGTGGCGGGATCGTAGAACCTTGCCCGCAGGTATTGGGTGCCGTTGGGGTTGGTCCATTCGCCGCTGTAGAGCAGGCTGGTCAGCGCGGTGGTGGCGGTGGCCAGGTGGGATGCTTCGAGCATTTCGCCGTAGGCGTTGTAGAGATACTGTTGGGCTAAGGCGACCGTGGTGGCGGTGAGATTGGCGAGCAGACGGGTGCTGCCATGGCCGTCGGTGAGCAGGTGATAGACCGTTGCAGCGGTGTCACCTGACCCGTTGGCAGGGATGCCAACGGCTTTTGCCACACTGATCACGTCATGCCCCAGCGTGTAGCTGTAGGCAATCACGTCGTTGATGTACTCTTCGAGTACCTGGACGTAGCCCGTCGGATTCATGGTGTCGAAGAGATAGGACTTGGCGGTGGTCTCTACGCCATCAATGCTGATGGTTTCGGTGACACGCAGGCCCTTGGTGTTGTATTCATAGTCCGTGACCTTGGTCTGGGTAAGACTGCCACCGGTGTAGGTTTCTTCGGTGACCTGTGACATGCGACCCATCTCGTTGTACACATAGCTGGTACTGCTGACGATCTGACCAGTGTTGTCCGTGCCTTGATAGACGGTCTTACTGGTCTGGGTCGTGTTGTTGTAACCAAACTCGGTGTAGCGATCCTGCGTGTCATCGGTGGCATGATCGACGAACTGCCATTCCAGGCGATCGTTGGCATCGTAGCTGTAGGTCGTGGTGGTTTCCACGCTGCTGTCACTACCTTGATCATGGGTTGATTCGACGCGGTTACCTGCAAGGTCGTAGGTGAAGGTGTCGGTGTAATCCAGACTGTTGTCAGATGCATCGAGCACTTCTTCAGTCAGACGATTCAAGGCGTCGTAGGTCCATGTCCATTGATAGGTATAGCCATCAATGGTTTCGGTGGCAGCGACGCGGTTACCTGCCAGGTCAAGGGTGTAGTCGTAGCTGGCAAGCATCTCGTCTGTCCCAGCATCATAGACATCGTTGCTATTACGATCCTCGAACTGCACCATTTCGTCAAGACGATTGAGTGTGTCATAGGTGTAGTCGGTGATCACGTTGGTGCCATCAAGGTCTTCCATGACGGTGTAATCGAGATTACCCACTGCATCGTAGTGATAGGTGGTGACTTCCTCAGCAGAATTTGTTTCACTTCCGGGGGTGTAGGCATTAAAGCGTTCGAAGACTTCGACGGTGCTGAGACGACCGAGGGTGTCGTAGGTGTACCGCGTATCGGTGATGGCATCGTTGCCGGTGGCATCCGTGCTGGTCCAAGTGCGGACCTTCTGACCCAGATCGTTGTAGGCATAGTTGATGATGCCCTGATCGTTGATGATCTGAACGGTTCTGCCCTGATCGTCGTAGGTGTAGGATGTCGCCACTGCGAATGTGCTGTCATCCATCGAAGTCATGCGACCTTCATCGTCATAGGTATAGGTGACGGTTCGGGCGGCAGTGATGCCAGCGAGTGCTGCACGAAGCAGTTGTGGCGACATGCCGACGGTAATGGTTACACCTGACAGATCGGCAGCGGAGTAGTAGCTGACCGAAGTGGTGCGACCACCACCCAATGCCGAGTTGTCATAGAGATAGGCGGTGACGTTGCCTTCGAAGTCCACCATGAAAGCGGTCTGGCCGAGGGCGGTCGAAGCGGTGATATCGTCACCTGAAGCACTCAACTCTGTCAACGTGCGGTCATCATAGTGTGAAGACTCAATGCCAGTGAGTGTGTCCAATGGCAACTTGCGTGAAGTCTGACGACCGAGGTGGTCGTAGGTGAAGACCGTCACGTGGTTATTGGGATCAGTAATGCTGGTCTGACGACCTTGTGCATCATAGCCATACTCATACCGCGGATTGGTTGCCAGGTCCGTATCTGGATCGATTACTTCCGGCAGGACGACGGCAGTCAGACGACCTGCATCATCGCATTCATATTGCGTGGTGCGGCCGAGTTGGTCGGTTTCACTAATACGACGACCTAGGTTGTCATATTCCGTGCTGGTGGTGGTGTCATCCGCATAGGTGGTCTGAATCAGACGTCCCAGATCGTCATACGTGTAACGTGTTTCGTTGCCCAGGGCATCACGTGTCAGCGTTTGGCGACCGAGGGAGTCATATTCGACAGATGTTTCTTGAATATCGTTCGTCGTGAGAGGATCGCCATCGATATCTAGTGTAGTACGGATTTGGCGACCGACTTCGTCGTATTCATAGGTGGTGACGGTGCCAGTGGTCGAAGTCGATTTAGCAACACGGCCAGCAGCATCGTACTCCGTAGTAGATGTACTCTGAATTTGATCTGTTGTAATCGATTCAGGATCAAAACCAAGCGTGGTGACATACAGGCCTGCATTTTGCGGGTCTGCTGCGATGTCGATGGTCACCCCCTTGAGATACTGCGTTTGGGTGACGCGCCCAAGTGCATCGTAGATGCTGTAGCTGACGCGCAGTTCATCGGTGTCATTGAGATCGGTCAACAGATTGCCAGAATCATCGGTAAAGAACGGCGATGTGCTGGCGATGGATCGACCATTTTCATCATAGAACGTACGGGTGACGGACCAGATGGGCGTGGGTTGACTTCCGGGGGCGGCCTCGCGGTATGCACGGCTGCGCGACTGGACAAGATTACCACGCACGTCATACATACTCTGACTGACATTGCCGAACATATCTTCGGTTTCAAGGACCTGACCGGTTTGGGTGTAGGTGGTCGAAGAAGTTGATGTGGCAGTTGCACCAGCGATGGCAACGAGCAAGGCAGCACGGTCGGCATCCGAACCGGTGAACTCACCGGTGAGTGTATAGCTGGAACTGGCGGTGACACGCTGGGCAGCATCGTACGCGGTGACACTGACGGTGGTAAAGCCATCCTGATAGGACCAGCTATGTGTCTGGTTACCCGAAGCATCGTAGGTAAAGTAACGACTGTTGCCATTGATGTCGGTGGTAGCAAGCAGTTGATTCTTACCGTCATAGACAAAGGTAGAGACCACATTGCCGTTGGAATCAGTGACAGCGGTCATGTTACCGTGGTTGTCATAGGCATAACTGGTGACGTTACCCAGAGCATCGGTGGTCGCAGTGAGTAGACCATTCTGGTTGTAGGTGTTGCGCGTGGTGTTGCCTTGCGCGTCGGTGGTGGTCAGCAGGTTGCCATAACGGTCATAGGTGAAGTACGTGGTGTTACCCAGCGCATCGGTGGTGGAGAGCACCTGACCGAATGCATCGTAATCAGCAGTGGAGAGCCAGTTGGTGGGTGCAGCGGTGTAGGCCGCATCCCCCGTTGCCTGGAAGGTCTCACTGGTGCGGGTGCGATAGTCGTTGGCATCGTATTCATAAACGGTGATGGACCAGACATCATCGGTGGTGTCATTGGTCGTGCCGTTGTCTGACAAACGCTGTAGCTGGCGCACGGTGTTGCCACGACTGTCACGGATGATCTCGGTGGGTACGTCATCGGCATCAGCAAGGACTTCGCGCGTGTAACCTGCGGGCAATTGCGGTGGATTCAAATCATAGTTAAACGGAATGGCAGCGCCGGAGGCATCAGCAAGACTGATGATGCGACCTGTGGTTTCGTCGAAGTTCAGATTCATGACCGACACGCCACGGGCATCGACGATACTCGTGAGATAGTGTTCATAGCCTGCAGCTTCGTTCGGATCGTAGATGAAGGTCGTGGTCGAGCCCACACGATCGGTAACGGAGATGAGATCGCCATTGGAATCGTAGGTGTAATTGATGGTTGCACCTGCGGTATCGGTAATCTGCGTGATACGACCAAGCTGATCACGGGTAAAGGCAATCTCAGCAGCCGTCTGACCATCAGGCGTGACCGTACGGATACCCGAATCAGAGATATCCAGTCGATTGCCCTGACGATCAGTGATAGCATCAAGTTGGCCGGTATCACCATTGAGTCGGAACTCAGTGCCATCCTGTGTGGTCATGATGTAGTCGAGATCCAGATACGGTGAGGCCGGGTTGTAAGGCACACCACCGCCGGTTTCCAGTTCGCCATAATCATTCATGAAGACCTGGATATTCGGGTTGGTGGTGGTGAGTGTGGACGTGTTGCCCGGATCAGCCACGAACTCGACACGGTACATACTCAGCACAAAGCCCAGAAGTCCTGCAGCCGCAGAAGAGTTGATCGGCACGACCTGCATGGTGAAGCTCTGCTTGGTGCCATCAGGTAACGTGACGTGCAGACGCGAACCATGCTGCAGTGACGGGATCAAACCAATGTCCGACAGATCGGAGGTTCCCATGTCCACATCGGTACGGATATCCATATCAAACAGATCAAGTGTCCAGCCATAACCAAAATCGCCGACTTCCTGACTGTTTAAAGTGTCATAGGTTCGGCTGATGCTGATTGGCAGACCGCCCAGTGATGTGGACAGATCGGTGAAGCCAAGACTGAAGTTACCGATCTTGGCATTGGATTCAATCGTGATAAATTGATTATCAACCGAGACGTTTCCACCAGCATCTTCAGCGACCAAACGCAAGGTGTAAGCACCATTGGCCACAGCTGTGGTATCCACGCGGCCGATTGGCGCGTTGGTGACTTCCTGCGTGCCGGATGCCAATTCACTGATAATGTTGCCTTGATCATCCACGAGATACAACGTGTATGAAGTCAAGGTATCATCGTCCACGGTCACCAACACATCCGTTGGCGAAGTGAGAATCGCGTCATCTTGGGGCACGGTGATGGTCACAACAGGTGCGGCATCATTGGGGTCATAAGCCGTAAGTGTGATCTGGTCGGATGATTCGTTACCTGCCTCGTCATAAGCCGTGGCAGTGACCGTGTAATCACCTGCATTCTGCAGCGTGAAACGGGCATAACCCTGCTCGTTGACGGCGACAGCCTGACTACCAATGATCAATGACAGTTCACTGATCGCCACATCGTCGGATGCTTGAATCAGGAAGATCACTTCCGTGCCGATGGCAGGATTGGTGGTGCTGGAGATCAAGTAGACTTCAGGTGCCTGTACGTCAGCAATGACATTCACATCAAAGCTGGTGGTATCGGATTGACCATAAATATCAGTAACCTTTACCTGCACTTCAAACGTGCTACCAGCCAAGGCGGATGTAGTTTCCCATACCATCTGACCATATTGATCAATCGTCAGGCCTTCAGGACCAGAGACCAATTCAAAGGTCAGATAATCGCTATCCGGATCACTGGCTGTGATGCGATGACGCAAGGTGCTCCCCGCACTGACATCCAGATCGTCCATCGGATCAATCGTTGGTGCATTGTTACTAACCGGGAAGAGCATGAACGACTGAGACACGGATGCGGTTCCGTCGGAAACCTGTACGCGCACACGCTCACTGGTGGTCGATCCGGGCGTCCATGTGATCAAGCCAGTATTAGGATCAATCGACATACCCGTAGGAGAAGTGAGTAGTGAGTAAGTCAGTTGATTGCCATTAGCATCAGTTGCCAAAACTTGATACTGATATTCCACACCGACCAATGGGAAGTACGAATCAGGCGTCGAGGTGATCTTCGGTGCCTGATTGACCGTATCCGACTCAACGACAATGGTCCAGGACTGCTCGGTTGCAGCTCCCTTGCTGTCAGTCACACGAACGACAACCTCGACAGGATCCACCGGCACAGAAGTAGGTGCCGTCCAAGTCACCAAGCCAGTGGTTTCGTCAATGACCATACCATCGGGATAGGAAGTCAAGGAATAGGTAATACCATCCCCATCCGGATCGACCGCATGAACCTGGTAACCATAGGATTGCCCCGTCGTCGCATTGGTAACCGGATTGGAAGTAACCAACGGACCGCGATTCGCACCGACAACCTGCAGTGTGAAAGTCTGATCGCTGTATGCCCCCATGCTATCCGTCGCACGTAGAACAATTGTCGTTTCACCGACCTGACTGGGCGTGGCCTTCCAGGTAATACGACCAGTTTGTGAATCAAAGATCATGCCGGTCGGTCGTGACTGACCGGGATTTAATTGCCAGAAGACAGCATCGCCATCCTGGTCTGTTGCCGTTGGTGTGTAGGTCCATGTGATATTGGCAGCAGCAACCAACGTGGGAACCGAAGTAATCTGCGGCGCAGCGTTTGTCTGTTGTGACACCACGGTTGTACTGTAGTTGACTTCCGTGTACGCTTCGCGTGCATCGGTCACACGGATTCCCCAGCTATGGGTTTGGCTACCCGATTGTGCCTGAGCATCGGTCGGCGTCCAACGCACCACGCCTTCACTGGAGATGGTCATGCCCGTTGGCACGGTACCTGTCAATTCATACGTCAGATCATCGCCTTCGGCATCCGCAGCAACGATTTGATAGATAAACTGCTGACCGATACCGACTTCATCACGTGGCGATGAAAGAATTTCAGGAGCCGTATTCTGCGCAGGATCGTAAACCTGAATGGTGAATTCCTGCGTAGCAATACCACCTGCGCCATCTTCAGCCTGCAATGTCACCGTGTAAACACCTGCAGCAATACCGCTGGCTTGCGGATCCCAGGTCAGAATCATGTCGCCGGATACATTCTCAATCGACATACCTGAGAGTGGATTATCCAATGACAGCGTAATCGTCTGTTCAGGATTCGAATCTGTATAGGTAATGGTGTATGCGTAGGTATCACCCAATGCCACCTGCTGCACAGGCGTGCTTGTAATACTTGGCGGGGTGTTACTGAGAATCGGCAAAGTATAAGTCTGTGTGACAGCCGCTTCGCCATCACTCACCGACACGATGACATTCACAGAGCCACTACCTGCTGAGGTCGGCGTCCATGTGATCAGACCGGTATCCGAATCGATTGCCATGCCTCGGGATAGTGATGCAGCGTCCAATGAATACGTCAGATCATCACCTTCAGAATCAGTTGCCACGACCTGGTATTGATATGCGTTGTTCACTGTCGCCGGGCTGGTTGGGGTCGAAGTGATTTCAGGCGGTGTATTCGTGCTGACCGATGGCAATACGTTCAGACTAAACGTCTGCGTCGTATAATCCCCATTAGTATTTTCAACCCGGATTGCAATGTTGTAAGTACCAATGGCCTGAGGCGTCCATGCCAACGCACCGGTCGCGCTTAACGTCGCGCCAACCGGGCCGGATTCCAACGTATAGGTCAATCCCAGGCTATTGGGATCGGTCGCATCCACCTGGTAACTGTACACGTTGTTCAATCGAATCGACTGATTGGGCAACGAAGAGATCACAGGCGCATCACCCGAGGTCGGCTGCGGGACAACCGGCAACGTGAAGCTCTGGGTGGTACTCGTGCCACTGCTGTCCGTCGCAGTCACAGCAACATCGTAGTCACCTTCCGAACCAGCACCTGGTGTCCAACTCAAGACCCATTGATCCTGCCCCGAGTCATAGGTCACCGCCATACCACTGGGACCATCCTCAAGGCTGAACGTCACGGTATCACCCGCATCAGCATCCGTTGCAGCCAGAACATACTCATAAAGCTGCTGCTCAACAGCCGGACCCGTCGGCGTTGAAGTGAACTCCGGCGGTGTGCTGACAACGGTCTGGGGGATAACATTGATGGTATATGTTTGAATTTGCCCTGCACCTGCATCATCGACAGCAGTAATAGAAACTTCGTATGCACCAACCTGATTGGGCGTCCACTGAAGCGTTGTTCCATTAAAACTCATACCCCTGGCTGCAGAATCACGGTCAAGGCTTAACGAAATATCCTGCACATCACCATCAGCATCAGTCAACACAACATCATAAGTATACGTATCGCCTAATGTCACATAATAAATCGGTGTCGACTGAATTTGTGCAGGTGCATTCTCAGTCACATTAATTTCAAATATCCTTGAAGCCGTTCCGCCACGACCATCACTCGCATAAACCGTCACGGAATGACTGCCGATATTCTCACTCGATGGCAGCCATTGAATGAGACCCGAATCTGGCTGTATCGTAACGCCCTTGGCAATTGATTCCTGATCAATTTTGAAAATTAAATAATCACCATTGGGATCAGTTGCTTGAACCTGATATTCCAGTAAATATCCGGATCCTACATGAAGTGTATCATCCATCAATATTGCAGGATCTTGATTATCATCTTCAACCTCTACTGTCCATGTTTGGACATCCACACCACCACTTGCGTCAATCACTGCCACAGATAAGTAATGAGTACCAACACCAGTCACTGGTACATTGAACGCAAAACCTGTGTCAGGGTCGATTGCCGTGTAGTATGAATTTTCAGATACATCACCAGATTCAGGCAACCATGCCAATTGGCCCGTCATCGGATTCAGTGAAACACCCGCAGGACCATTAAGCAGTTCGTACCTTAACAGATCACCGTCAGGATCTATCGCATCAATATCGTAAATGTATGGCACACCGATGTATGCAGAATCGCTCGGAGTCGTTGTAATTTCAGGCTGCTGATTAACCTGAATATAGCTGGAATAGCTAGGAACACTTAAAACAAAATCTTGGGTTGCTTCACCACCTTTACCATCCTGCACTAATATTTCGACTGAGAAATCTGAACCGCCCTGATTTGCCGTAGGCGTCCATGTCAACTGCCCTGTTTGCGTGTCGATTGACATGCCTTCTGGTGCTTCGGTCAAGTAATATTTTAAAGCATTGCCATCCGCATCACTTGCCTGAACCTGGTAACTGTAAGCCCTTCCAATTTCTGCCGTCAGTGTCTGAGGATTGGATTCAATTTCTGGTGCAATATTACTGGTATCCTGATCAACTGTCAGAACATAAGCCTGTTCATCATATCCTCCACGTCCATCCGAAACTTCTACAACAAACAAATACTCTCCAGCTACATCAGTAGCCCAATGTATCTCCCCTGTGTCAGCGTCAATTGTTGCCCCGTCCGGCGCCTCTGCAAGCGAATAAGTCAAGGTATCACCATCAGGATCAACCGCCTGAGCAAGATAAAAATATGAATTGTTATAAGTAACTGGGATCGTCCCAAGAAGAACGCCAGTATCTGAATTGACAAATTGAAGATCAAACGACTCTACAGAGCCAGTCCCTGTAAACTCAATATCAAAAGAAGCTGTCTGCCCGGGCGCGACATTTTGCACAAGACCTGTTAAATTATCAACAATGACATTCGGATCAGAAGCTACCACATCAACACTGATCGGATCGGGATCTTGTGCTCCTAACGAGGATAAATACACTGTCGTATCCAAAATCGTATCAGAAGCATCTCCCACAATGAATGTTAAAGTATTACCAGTGGTTCCTTCGCCAACAAAAGCAGAAAAAGTAACCACGTAACTACCATCATGTTCCAACACACCATCTAGTTCCGTTCCATTTGCAAACACCATTTCGGGATGATTAATATTAACTGGCAAATCATTAACAAGAGCAATATTCTGGCCATTTACAAAAAGACCAAAAGCGTCAATATATGGAGAATTAACATATTCTTCATATTCTTCTGAACCAAAAACAACATCAAAATAGACAGTGTCGTATCCTGGAAGCATATCGAATGTAATATCTAATTGCGCCACATCATATACACGATTATTATTCGCCAAAGGCATTAGCAAATCTTGCTGCAACTGCGTACCATCAGATTCAAAATACGCCCACTGATAATCACTAACTGTATTCGCACCAGAGCCGTAATCTGCCGCATTACCACTAGTAAGTACAACGCCATAATCTGACATACCATACGTATTATTATTATTTACATATACCCCCGCCCCGCTTGCTTCCAACTGGCCAGTATTATAACTAGTATTAACTAAAAGATTTGAGTTTGTTACCAACAAACCTGCACCGCCACCCAATGTCAAAATATTTGCCAACACACCAGCATCAATTTCATTAGTCACGGTCATAGCATCCAACGGACCCGTCGGCGGAATAAAATTATCACCAATATCTGTTCCACTTGTACCAAGCGTAATTTCAACTGTATGCTGATGAGTATCCTGATATCCCAAATTCATATCGATTTGTGATGGAACCACTTCACCCGACGAATCACCTGTAGTTACAATTCCATAGTGCGTTTCAGGCACACTAACAAATACAGGACCATTATTTTCTGGATCCTCATGTACGAGTATCTGATACACCTGTTCAGCCACGCCACCATTGCCATCACTGACCTGCAAGGTGACGTCGACGAGTTGATTGACCAGATCAGCTGAGACATTCTCCCATGTCACCAAGCCAGTACTGCTATCAAGAATGCCGAGACCATCTGGACCATCAACAACTGTATAGGTCAATGTATTACCATCAGGATCAACTGCTGTAGACTGATAGAGATACACGGCATCTTCACCAATATATGCATCCACGACAGGTGTGCTGGTAAATACCGGTGGTCTATTGGCAACACCTTCCACCACATCAATTGCAAAGATTTGAATATCACTTGCGCCATACGCATCGGTCACACGGGCAAATACAGGCTGCGTCCCAACATCCGTAGATGATGTTGTCCATGTAATCGTGTTGGTCTGATCGTCAAATGACATGCCGTCGGGATAACTCACCAACTCGTAAGTCAGCGCATCACCTTCCGGGTCCGTCGCTGTCAGTTGATAGCTATACGTCTGACCTGCTACGACTTCGTCAACCGGCGTGCTGGTAAATGTCGGAGCCTGATTCATGAGCCCATACACAACCAATTCATAGTCAAACTGAACAGAATCGGGATTATCAAATGTGAGTACGATCTGATCAATCACATCGCCCAATTGAACCACGCCGTTCTCGACATAACTGCTCAGGTCATACCAGACCATACCTTCTGCCGTCTGACCATCGCCAATGGCTGATACGGATGAATCCGATATCGCGCGCACCCCCAGCACAAGAGTCTCATTAATGGCATAGGATGTATTGTTGGTCAACGTCAGACCTGCAAACCAACGACCGGTGTCCGTGTTATAGGATGATTGGGTGTAGTCAATATCAAATGCGTTGGTGATATCCGTCAATCGATCCCAATCAATCGTTTGCTCTGATGTATAGCTTGCAATGTTGCCGGTAGCAGTCGTCGGGTTGACAACGGGTGACGTCGCACTTTGCACGACAGTAGGATCAATTGTGACTTGTGTTGTGGTGTCCTGGTCATTATTCACCAAGCGGAAGACAACCGTGCCGGTGATGCCTTCACTCAAGTGTGACACATCCAGATCGATATGGCCGGTTGCAGGATCATACAAAACGCCCCCACCAATCAATGCATCCTGTCCTTCACTGATGTTAAAGAACGCATCGCGACCTTGCGCAATGGTGCCAACCAGTGAATTGCCATTCTCATCAACAAATGCAATTTCAAATGCATCATTGGGTGCAGCAATATCACTTTCATCAAACAGAAAATCAAGGACATTGATTGAGAGTGATTGCGTCCCAGCAGCTAACACAACAGCCTCTTCATGCACCACCTCAAAGTCCGAATTTTCGACAATTGTGATGCCCAATGCTTCAACATCCAAAGTATTGGAATACCACACACCATCCTCATCCGTCACGGATACTTGTACCTGGTAATTGCCCGTTTCGGTAAAGGCGTGTGTCGCAGTTGTTTGACCAACAGTAATTTGCTGCGGCGTTGTACCATCCCCCCAATCCACAACCATCTGCGTGATTGTTTCAACACCAGGATCCGAAACCTCAATAGTCAGTGTGTATTGAACATTCACATTCACCGAACTGTCACCTGTAAGGACAATCGTCGGAGCAACGTTATTCACCGTCAGATCGAACGTCACATCGGTCGCAGCACCGTCGCTGTCCGTTGCGGTAATCGTCACGGTTTGAGATTCGTCGGGACCATCGGTTGAGTCGAATGACCAGGACCATGTGCCATCACCGTTGTCGATGACGGTGCCGATGCTCGCGGCAAGTGTCAGATCATCAACACCCACATCACCGAACGTACCGGTGTTGGTTGCGGTCTGCGATTCGTTGATCACAACCAGCGCACTATCAGCTGCGATCGTCGGGGCAACGTTATTCACCGTCAAATTGAACGTCACATCGGTCGCAGCACCATCGCTGTCTGTTGCGGTAATCGTGACGGTTTGAGATTCGTCCGGACCATCCGTTGAGTCGAACGACCAGGACCAGGTGCCATCACCATTGTCGATGACGGTGCCAATGCTCGCGGCAAGTGTCAGATCATCAACACCCACATCGCCGAAGGTACCCGTGTTGGTTGCGGTCTGCGATTCGTTGATCACAACCAGCGCACTATCAGCGGCGATCGTCGGAGCAACGTTATTCACCGTCAGATCGAACGTCACATCGGTCGCAGCGCCGTCGCTGTCGGTTGCGGTAATCGTCACGGTTTGAGATTCGTCAGGACCATCGGTTGAGTCGAACGACCAGGACCATGTGCCATCACCGTTGTCGATGACGGTGCCGATGCTCGCGGCAAGTGTCAGATCATCAACACCCACATCGCCGAACGTACCGGTGTTGGTTGCGGTCTGCGATTCGTTGATCACAACCAGCGCACTATCAGCTGCGATCGTCGGGGCAACGTTATTCACCGTCAGATCGAACGTCACATCGGTCGCAGCACCATCGCTGTCTGTTGCGGTAATCGTGACGGTTTGAGATTCGTCCGGACCATCCGTTGAGTCGAACGACCAGGACCAGGTGCCATCACCATTGTCGATGACGGTGCCAATGCTCGCGGCAAGTGTCAGATCATCAACACCCACATCACCGAACGTACCGGTGTTGGTTGCGGTCTGCGATTCGTTGATCACAACCAGCGCACTATCAGCTGCGATCGTCGGAGCAACGTTATTCACCGTCAAATTGAACGTCACATCGGTCGCAGCACCATCGCTGTCTGTTGCGGTAATCGTGACGGTTTGAGATTCGTCAGGACCGTCCGTCGAATCGAACGACCAGGACCAGGTGCCATCACCATTGTCGATGACGGTGCCGATGCTCGCGGCAAGTGTCAGATCATCAACACCCACATCGCCGAACGTACCCGTGTTGGTTGCGGTCTGAGATTCGTTGATCACAACCAGCGCACTATCAGCTGCGATCGTCGGAGCAACGTTATTCACCGTCAGATCGAACGTCACATCGGTCGCAGCGCCGTCGCTGTCGGTTGCGGTAATCGTCACGGTTTGAGATTCGTCAGGACCGTCCGTCGAATCGAACGACCAGGACCAGGTGCCATCACCATTGTCGATGACGGTGCCGATGCTCGCGGCAAGTGTCAGATCATCAACACCCACATCGCCGAACGTACCCGTGTTGGTTGCGGTCTGCGATTCGTTGATCACAACCAGCGCACTATCAGCTGCGATCGTCGGGGCAACGTTATTCACCGTCAGATCGAACGTCACATCGGTCGCAGCACCATCGCTGTCTGTTGCGGTAATCGTGACGGTTTGAGATTCGTCCGGACCATCCGTTGAGTCGAACGACCAGGACCAGGTGCCATCACCATTGTCGATGACGGTGCCAATGCTCGCGGCAAGTGTCAGATCATCAACACCCACATCGCCGAAGGTACCCGTGTTGGTTGCGGTCTGCGATTCGTTGATCACAACCAGCGCACTATCAGCGGCGATCGTCGGAGCAACGTTATTCACCGTCAGATCGAACGTCACATCGGTCGCAGCGCCGTCGCTGTCGGTTGCGGTAATCGTCACGGTTTGAGATTCGTCAGGACCATCGGTTGAGTCGAACGACCAGGACCATGTGCCATCACCGTTGTCGATGACGGTGCCGATGCTCGCGGCAAGTGTCAGATCATCAACACCCACATCACCGAACGTACCGGTGTTGGTTGCGGTCTGCGATTCGTTGATCACAACCAGCGCACTATCAGCTGCGATCGTCGGAGCAACGTTATTCACCGTCAAATTGAACGTCACATCGGTCGCAGCACCATCGCTGTCTGTTGCGGTAATCGTGACGGTTTGAGATTCGTCAGGACCGTCCGTCGAATCGAACGACCAGGACCAGGTGCCATCACCATTGTCGATGACGGTGCCGATGCTCGCGGCAAGTGTCAGATCATCAACACCCACATCACCGAACGTACCGGTGTTGGTTGCGGTCTGCGATTCGTTGATCACAACCAGCGCACTATCAGCTGCGATCGTCGGAGCAACGTTATTCACCGTCAGATCGAACGTCACATCGGTCGCAGCGCCGTCGCTGTCGGTTGCGGTAATCGTCACGGTTTGAGATTCGTCCGGACCATCCGTTGAGTCGAACGACCAGGACCATGTGCCATCACCATTGTCGATGACGGTGCCAATCGAAGCAGTGAGCGTCATCGTGTCGTCACCCACATCGCCAAACGTACCCGTGTTGGTTGCGGTCTGCGATTCGTTGATCACAACCAGCGCACTATCAGCTGCGATCGTCGGGGCAACGTTATTCACCGTCAGATCGAACGTCACATCGGTCGCAGCACCATCGCTGTCTGTTGCGGTAATCGTGACGGTTTGAGATTCGTCAGGACCGTCCGTCGAATCGAACGACCAGGACCAGGTGCCATCACCATTGTCGATGACGGTGCCGATGCTCGCGGCAAGTGTCAGATCATCAACACCCACATCGCCGAACGTACCCGTGTTGGTTGCGGTCTGCGATTCGTTGATCACAACCAGCGCACTATCAGCTGCGATCGTCGGGGCAACGTTATTCACCGTCAAATTGAACGTCACATCGGTCGCAGCACCGTCGCTGTCGGTTGCGGTAATCGTCACGGTTTGAGATTCGTCAGGACCATCGGTTGAGTCGAACGACCAGGACCATGTGCCATCACCGTTGTCGATGACGGTGCCGATGCTCGCGGCAAGTGTCAGATCATCAACACCCACATCACCGAACGTACCGGTGTTGGTTGCGGTCTGCGATTCGTTGATCACAACCAGCGCACTATCAGCGGCGATCGTCGGAGCAACGTTATTCACCGTCAAATTGAACGTGACGGTTGAGGTGTAATTGATATCTGCTTTCTTGATTTGTGTGAAGGTGTCGTTGGTCAGGTCCTGAATGAATACATCGATTTTACCATTAATGTCATTGGGGACGAGTCCAGTGGATCGGGTCGACAACACCAGCAGATTGGACAGTACATCGTAATCAGGCATCATTGCGTGGTTAACCAGATCACTGCCATCGGCCTGGTGGGTCAATCGTGTGATTTGGTCGTTGGCAATGTCATACTGGAAGATATCCCAATAACCATTGGTATCATCAGGTGTGAATGAATCCATGCCAGTGAAGAACATATACTGGCCATCGTTGGAAAAGACAACGTCATAAACATAAATATTGGGATTAACCGGATCCGGTGTTTGATAGGTTCCCGTGTTGACATCATAGATATAGTAATCCCACTCAATATCAACATCTTCGGGTATCAACGAATAGCCTGCGGTAAACGCAATTTTGGACCCATCACCACTGATTACGGGCGCGGTTGCCAAATTATACCGTGTCATGGTCGTCAGGCTGACGGCTTCGGTGTGTCCTGTCACGGTATCATGCAAAAAGGCATCTGCCAGATCGTTTGTATCCAACACATCGAGATTCGATGCATATGAACCATAAACAACATAGCGTCCGTCATCGCTAATTGATGAATATTCACTGGCTGCATTGGCTTGAATGCCCGCACTATCGACACTGACACGTTGGATGGTACTGGTTTGCAGGTCATAGACAAAGATATCAGCGACACCGTTGGTGTCACCTGCAACGAGATTGGTTGCATCACTGGTAAAGGTGACATATCGACCATTGCCACTGATCTGAGCATCAAAACTCGCGCCGTCAGCTTGCGTGCCGTCGCTGGCTACGCTGATGCGTCTGGTTTGCTGGGTCAACATGTCATACCAGAAGATATCCGTCGACGCATTGGTATCGCCATCAACCAGGTTGGTTGCATCCGATTGATAGACGATATAGCGTCCATCATTACTGACGGTTGCATCCGTGCTGGCACCATCGCCTTCACCACCATCGGTTCGGACACTGATACGTCGGATATTGCCGGTTGCCACGTCATAGGCAAAGATATCCGAAAGCCAATTGTTATCACCGTAGACAAACTTGTGCCATCCATTTTCAAAGACAACCACATCGCCGCCTTCGTTGATGACGGGATTGAGACTGTTACCCATGGCATAGGGGTTGCCGGTGATTTCTGCAGTGATGGTGACTTGCTGTGATTCATCCGGACCATCGGTGGAATCAAATGACCAGGACCATGTGCCGTCACCGTTGTCGATGACCGTACCGACCGATGCGGACAGGACAGCAGAAGCATCGACGTCAAGGTCGATGAGAATACCACTGTTGGTGACGGTGCTTCCTTCATCAACGGTGACAGTTTGCTGATCCACATCCATCAAGGACGTTGGCACGATATTGAGGCCAAAAACAACCGAATCACTGGCACCATCATGATCGGTGACGGTCACGGTGACAGATTGATTGGTTGCAGCGAAGTTGGTGGTGTCATACTCCCAACGCCATGTCCCATCACCGTTGTCATAGACATTACCCAGCGTAGTGGTCAGTGTCAGGACATCAGACCCCAGGTCACCGAATGTGCCGGTATTGATGGCCAATTCACGTTGATCATAGGTGATGCTCATGGCATCAATCGTGATGGTGGGGGCAATGTTATTGACGGTGAGATCGAACGTCACATTGGTTGCAGCACCGTCACTATCCGTTACGGTCACGGTGACAACTTGTGATTGAGCAGGTCCGTCGGTGGCGTCGAATGACCAACTCCAGGTCCCGTCACCGTTGTCGATCACGGAGCCGATGGAGGCTGAAAGATCGAGAATATCAGCGCCCGGATCAGAGAACGTGCCGGAGTTGATAGCGGTTTCTGATTCATTAACGGTGACCTGTGCTTGATCGACCGTGATGGATGGCGCGACGTTATTGACTGTCAGATTAAAGTTCACAACGGTCTGCGCGCCATCACTGTCAGTAGCCGTAATTGATACAACCTGCGTTTGAGCGGGGCCGTCCGTTGAGTCGAATGACCAGGACCAGGTCCCATCACCATTGTCGATCACCGTGCCAACCGAAGCTGATAGGGTCATCGTGTCGTCGCCCACGTCGCCGAACGTACCCGTGTTGGTTGCGGTCTGCGATTCGTTGATGGTCACCAAAGCGTTGTCTGCAGCGATCGTCGGGGCAACGTTATTCACGGTGAGATCGAACGTCACATCGGTCGCAGCACCGTCGCTGTCGGTTGCGGTAATCGTCACCACCTGTGTGTCGTCGGGACCATCGGTCGAGTCGAATGACCAGGACCACGTGCCATCACCGTTGTCGATCACCGTACCAATGCTCGCAGTGAGTGTCATCGTGTCGTCACCCACGTCACCAAACGTACCGGTGTTGGTCGCCATGTCGGATTCGTCGATGGTGATTGAAGCGTTGTCCGCTGCAATCGTTGGCGCAACGTTGTTGACGGTGAGATCGAACGTCACATCGGTCGCAGCACCATCACTGTCCGTCGCGGTGATGGTCACCACCTGCGTGTCGTCTGGACCATCGGTCGAGTCGAACGACCAACTCCACGTGCCATCACCATTGTCAATCACCGTGCCGACGGATGCGGTAAGAACGATAGTATCATCCCCCACATCACTGAAGGTGCCAGAATTAGTAGCGATCTCTGATTCATTGATCACCACAGCAGCACCTGTGACAGCAAGAATCGGGGCAACATTGTTAACGGTCAGGTTAAAGTCGACACTACTCTGCGCACCATCACTATCCGTGGCAGTAATGGTTACAACCTGTGTTTGATCCGGGCCATCATTGGAGTCGAACGACCAACTCCAGGTGCCATCGCCATTGTCAATAACCGTGCCAACACTGGCAGCAAGGGTCATCGTGTCATTGCCGAGATCACCAAACGTGCCGGTGTTGGTGGCGGTTTCAGACTCATTGATGATGATCGATGCGCTGTCGGCTGCGATGCTTGGAGCAACGTTGTTGACGATCAGGTCAAAATCAATGCTGGTCTGCGAGCCATCGCTATCCGTTGCAGTGATCGTGACCGTTTGAGATTCGTCAGGACCGTCTGCGGAGTCAAAAGACCAACTCCATGTGCCATCACCATTGTCGATGATCGTGCCAACCGAAGCGACCAAGGTCACTGTATCATCCCCCGCATCTGCAAAAACGCCTGTATTTACAGCTGTTTCAGACTCATTGATGGTGACCTGATTGCTATCTGCAAGCAGTGTCGGGGCGACATTGTTGACCGTCAAATCGAAAGTAACGGTGTCAAACGCCCCATCACTGTCCGTTACGGTAATGGTGACAACCTGAGAATCATCAGGACCATCGGATGGCTCAAAGGACCAACTCCAGGTCCCATCACCATTGTCAATAATCGTTCCGACGGATGCAGTTAAAGTTAATGTTTCAATGCCCGGGTCAGAGAATGTGCCCGTGTTGGTCGCCGTATCACCTTCATTAAAGACAACGGAACTGTTATCCACCGTGATGGTTGGTGCAACGTTGTTGACGGTCAGATTAAAGTCAACGGTATCGGTCGCCCCATCGCTGTCTGTCACCGTGATGGTCACCACCTGCGATTCACTTGGCCCATCGGTCGAGTCAAAGGACCAGGACCACGTGCCGTTGCCGTTGTCAATCACCGTGCCGATGGTCGCTGAGAGGACCAGGGCTTCGGTACCCACATCCGCAAAGGAACCGGTATTGGTTGCAGTTTGAGATTCATCGATCGTCACATCTGTATTTGAAGCAGTGATCGTCGGCGCAACGTTGTTGACTGTTAGAGCAAACGCAACGCTGGAGACATCGCCGTCACTATCCGTGGCTGTGATGGTCACGGTTTGCGATTGAGCGGTTCCATCCGTGGAGTCAAACGACCAGGACCATGTGCCGTCGCCGTTGTCGATGACAGTTCCGACGGAAGCTGAAAGGCTAACCGTATCATCGCCGATATTGATATAGGTTCCGCTATTGGATGCCGTATCGCCTTCATTGACTGTGACAGATGCAGTATCAACTAAAATAGACGGTGCGATATTGTTGACAGTCAGGCTAAATGTCGTTTGGGTTTCCGCCCCATCGCTGTCTGTTGCTGTGATGGTGACTGTTTGCGTTTCGTCCGGGTCGTCGGTGGAATCAAACGACCAACTCCACGTGCCGTCACCATTGTCGATCACCGTGCCAACCGATGCAGCCAAAGTAACTGTATCATCACCCGGGTCACTAAACGTGCCGGTGTTGGTTGCCGTCTGACCTTCATCGATCACGACTGCTGCACTATTAACCGTGATGGAAGGCGCGACATTCGTCACGTACAACGTATGGGGCGTCACCTGCCAGGAACCATTGGCCGTAGTCGCGGTCACCTGAATCTGATGCACCTGATCGCCATCGGTAAAAGTATGGCTCAGAGATGTCGTTGCACCACTGACCGTCTGAACCGCACTACCATCTCCCCAATCAATATCCCATTGTGTTACAGCATTATTTTCAGTGTCGGTCTGATTGAGATTCAGCGTAAAGGAATCGCCTTCATTGATGATCGAACCACCTGAAACATAGGCTAACGGCTGATTGCCAAACAACAATCCGGTTTCCTGATTACCGGATGTCAATTCAATGTTATGCGAACCGGCACCGCCAGGTTGAACATCAAACGACGTGGCAAAGATATCAAAGCGGTTATTGCCACTATCACCATCAACAAGATTGCTGGCACGCGAACTGTACACCACAACCGATGCATCATCAGAAATCGCAGGGTTCCAATTGCCATTATTCGATTGTTCACCATTAAGACCATCACTAATCAGTTGAATCTCACCGGTTTCGCGGTCCCAAACCAAAATATCCCAAGCACTATTGGTATCACCACTGACCAACTGACTATCATAAGCAGCCCAGACAAGGTATCGTCCATCATCTGATAAACGTTCAATACCATTAGAACCATACCCCACCGTTAACGATGGAATCATCAACTCGCCTGTTTGAAGATCTTTTGTATAGATATCCCATTCCGCATTCGCGTCAGCATTCAACAATGCGTTACCGCTGACGAAAGCGATAGTGCTACCATCACCACTGATAACCGGCACATACGCCCCACTCCCCTGCTGACCATTCTCACCAATATTGACGATGGTAGTCTGCCCTGTCTGACGGTCATAAAGGAAAGCATCCTGCGTTCCACCATTGGCGTCACTGGCGATGAGATTACTTGCAGTGGATTCGTATGCAACATAGCGCCCATCATCAGTTATCGTGGATCTTGAACTGGAACCATTGGCCTGTGTACCGGAAGAATCCACACTGACACGTTCGATCGTGCTGGTTTGCATGTCATAAACAAAGATGTCGTCTGAGCTGTTGGTATCCCCAGCGACAAGATTGGTTGCTGAACTGGTGAAAGTCACATAGCGACCATCACCACTGATCATGACATCTTTACTCAGACCATCAGCTTGCGTCCCATTACTGGCAACACTCACGCGCTGGATCGTACTGGTTTGAAGATCGTAGACAAAGATATCCTTCGCCCCATTGGTATCGCCAGCAACCAAATTGCTTGCTTCAGATTCAAAGGCAATGTACCGACCATCATCACTGATCGACGATAAATCACTTGCCCCATTGGCTTGTGTCCCATCACTGGCAACACTCACTCGAACCGTCGTCCCAGTTGTCATGTTGGTGACAAAGATGTCCATCACACCATTGGTGTCACCTGTAACGAGTGTGGAAGCCACAGATGAAAAAGCAATGATCGTACCATCACCATTGGCAACAGGACGGTAACTGTGATAATTGGAAGTCAGTTCATTAACCATCTCTGTTGAATGATCCGCATCCAAAAGCGCACCGTCCGTTGCTTGGGGATAAGTCTGCACCCAACCGGTTGGTGTCTGCTGATAAATGTCGTAAGTACCAATGGGTACGTCCGTGAATTCATAGTTGCCATTCGCATCAGTCGTGGTCGACAATTCACCAGCATCCAATGTCGCATTGCTGTTGGCATCCAAAAAGACAGATACACCATCCATGCCCGGTTCAGAGGCATCGCGCGTACCATCGCCATCATAGTCTTCCCAGACAGTACCAGACACCGATTGCACAGGTGGGACATAATCACCTTGATACAGTGTGATATTCGTCTGAATATCCAATGCCGAATTGGACGTTAATCTTTCAGCAAAAAACAGATCAAACTCATACTCCTGCCCTGCGACCAGACCAAGTGTATCCAAATCAACGGAGCCTGATCGCGCAGGATGCAAACCACCCAAGTCCACAGCAAGCTGACCATCAATATAAAGCCACGCATCATCATCAGCAGAAATACTGACAAACTGACCCGGGTCATAGATAAACTTCGCGCTGGTATGCAACGTAAAATGCTGATTGTTTACATTCGGCGACTCAATGCCAAAACCATCATTATTCAGCGGGAAAAAGCTGTAATCTTCAAACTGATAAACACCGGTTTGAACACCGGTTTCTACAAAATCCAAGGGGACGTTTACCAACACATTGACATCCAGCACATCCGTATACCACTGATCAAACGTCGCTGAACTGGTAATGAATTGACCCGGCGTGCCAGCAAAATCAGGCAACCCATCCACACCAAGCGACTGGGAAACCAGTCCTACATCAACTTGACCATTATCGAAAAACTCACCATTCTGAAAGTCCGGATGGGATGAATGAAAGTCACGGACGTCTGAATCGATTTGATATGTAACCGGTTCATACATACCTGCATCAATATTCGCAATGGTCTGACCAACGCTCACTGCTGAGAGAATGGTTGTGTACCCATCACTATCCGCATCACTATCAATGGTGACATCTGAGCCGACATTGCCAAGGGTGAACAGATCATTATCAGTAGCAGTGAAACTCACTTGATAGTCACCTAAAGAAACATCAAATGAATAATCACCATTGGTGTCTGTATAAACGCTATCAATCACCTGGCCCTGATCATCATGCAACTGAACAAAAATGCCAGGTAACATATCTTCACCAGCACCACGCAGCCCATCACCATTGACATCCTGCCAAACCGAACCACTGATGGAGGCATCCGAGCCACTGAGCAGCATGCGTTTTTCCAGACCATCAAAGTATTGCGTGTCTTCCTGACCATATCGACCGGCCATGCGTCGATGCTGATGCTTCAGCCAACTGATACCACGAGCCAGCTTGGATTCCGGATTATCTTCCCAGCGATGCTGAGCTTCCTGATGCAGAATGAAACCGTACTGCTTACAAAGCCATTTATACGCGCGCGTACCGATAGACATAGCGTCCCCCATTCAATTGGATGATGGTTATGACAAGTACCAACCAAACCAAAAGCGCATAGAATAAGCGCTCGTGATTCGGAAAAGATTTTAGAACTGGATCCCTGAGAGTCCCCGTTTATAACGATTAGTTAATTCCACAGAATATTAAAAGAACTCAAGACTGTTGTAAAGATAAAAAAATCTTCCATCTCTGATTTTATTAAAAACTCACCTGTTCGTCATATTATCCGGACTGTTCGCAATAAAAGCAGGTCGACTTTAAACTGTCAATTCACATCATATTATATATACACGCCAAGCCATCAAACTTAACAAACCTGCAACAGGTTACAAACAGGTTATATCTCAATTTTATTCAATTACTCTCCCGACACCTCAGTCCAAACGACGCTGGAATGCAAAATTCAAAGCATGAATCCTAAAAGAAATTTCGCCACATGGTCTTGGAAAACAAGCTGACTATATTTTTCAAAATGCCTCAACATTAAAGGCGGTTCGCCCTTATGAAGCAGGGTAGCCTTATTGGGTTTGCAGCATTATTTGTAAACACATGATTTCACACGTCACATCTCAAACAGAATAAAACGTGTCACCATCACAATATATGTTAGATAAATACTTCAGATATAATTTTGGCTAAACTATAGTGATGACATCATGCATCTTAAGCCTTCTGGCCCAACGAAAGAACCACAAAGCACTCAAGTTCACGGCAAGTCCAGTTGCGCATAACATCAGAATCGGCCAACCTATATCGCGGCCCATAACCAAAGCGAAAGCAATGAGTGAAATATCTTTGCAAATAAACAAAACATGCATCTGAAAAGAGAGACTGCCTGTGCTGCGTGAACGGCGAATCAGACTGATTTGAATCAAACCACCTTGCAGATAAATCGCACAGACAACCGTCACAATCACAGGAAATAGTATTGGGTCAGGGTTAATCAACGGCCGTGTCAGGCAGATCAGTAATTTGAAAACAAGCAATAAACCCAGGGATCCATAAAAAGCGATTCGTGATATCAAGTTGTGACGGTCATTATTGATTTGGTAAAGAATTGATAATGACAACGCCATCCCCAGAACACGCGGCCAAACCAGGTAATGATTAAATGGACTAAGCATTGCACCATAGGTATACATTGCTAGAAACATGATATAACTGGTGACAAATCGATTAATAGACAACACAGCAGTCGGTCTTTGACCATCATTGCAATGCTGACGACTTCTTTTCCAAAGCAAATGTACTTGTGTTGCCAAACCTGCTGAAGCGATGGTAGAAAGTAACGCGCTAATCAAGCCTGTGATGTGATAGGAAGACATATACAATCTCAAAACGTTGCCTGACCTTCCCCACGTTTGGTGGGCGCGGGTTGTGTCGTCAGTTTAGGCTTGCCTCGAACGCTTCGGGGCTTTTGTAGCCTATCGCCGAGTGACGTCTGCGGCGATTGTACCAGCATTCGATGTACCAAAAAATCGACTGCTTGGCGTCTTCCAAATTTTCATATTCATGCTGATGAACCCACTCGGTTTTGAGCGTGCCCCAGAAGCTTTCCATCGCAGCATTGTCGTAACAATCGCCGCGACGACTTATGCTCGCGGTGATCTGATGTTGCTGTAAGAGGCGTTGATAATCGCCGCTGGCATACTGCACGCCACGGTCGGAATGATGCAGCAGATGTTCACCTGGCCGTCGTGAGAGCAACGCCATCTCAAGGGCATCGGTGCACAACTCGGCACGCAAGTGATCAGCCATCTGCCAGCCCACGATCTTGCGGCTGCACAAGTCCATCACCGACGCAAGGTACAAAAACCCCTTGTTTGTAGGGATGTACGTGATGTCGCACACCCATTTGTCGTTAGGCAGACTTGCATCAAACTGGCGATCAAGCACGTTCTCAGGCACGGGATGATCGTGTTGCGAATCGGTTGTCCTGGGCACGAACTTGCGATGCATCACCGAACGCACATTCGCTTTTTTCATCAGCTTTGCAACGGTGTTGACGCACACGTCAATGCCTTGTTCGACCAACTCGATGTGAATGCGCGGGCTGCCATAGGTGCCCATGCTCTGCTGATGAGCGTGACGAATCTGCTCGGTTAATTGCGTCTGACGCGCGGCACGTACACTGGGCGTGCCACGCGTTGAAGCGTAATAACCACTGCGGCTGACTTGCAGGATGTTGCACATGATCGACACCTCAAACTGCTGGCGATGCTCGGTGATCCACTGATACCTTACGGCTTGAGATTGGCAAAATAGGCCGTCGCTTTTTTTAAAATCTCACGTTCGGTTTCGGTGCGACGCAGTTGTTTTTCCAACTCGGCGATACGGGCCTTAAGCAGCTTGGGATCGTCGCTGGCCAGATAGTCGGGCTCGACCACAGCAGGTGATTCGACCAGGCCACGCTTTTTAAGCCAGTTGCGTAGGGTGCCCAGATGAATGCCCAGTTGCTCTGCCGCCTGCTTCTGCGTGTAGCCCTGCTCGGTAACCAGCTTGCATGCCTGATCCTGAAACGCCTGTGAATGTCGCTTGTTCTGTCCCATAATGCGGTGCTCCTTGAGGGATAGTATCCCAGCTTACCCCGCGCCCACCAAACGTGGGGAAGGTCAGCCACGCATCATCAATCAATTAATATGTTTAAATATTGTAAAATTCTTACAAACATATTAAAAACTGCCATATAAATAGTTATTTTTTTGTCAATCCCAGACTACGCCCACCGTCAACAACATAGTTTTGTCCTGTAATGAATTTTGCTTGATCAGTCGCCAGAAAACGAACCACATTGGCAACATCGTCCGGCGAACAAATTGCATTGAGATAATTTGTTTTTCGCATTGCCTGAGCATCTTGATCTGGTCTCGGCACCAAGCCGGGTGAGACGCAATTGACATTGATTCCATGCTGCCCGAGTTCCATGGCAATGGACTTTGTAAAGGCAATGACCCCACCTTTGGCAGCTGAATAATCCGCACAGTTGGGCAACCCCTGCATCCCGACAATAGAACCGATGTTGATAATCTTGCCGAACTGATTTTCAACCATGTGATCAACAACAGCACGGATGCAGTAAATTGTCCCCATCAGGTTGATTTCCAGAACGCGTTGGACCACTTCATCCCTGGAACGGTGAAATGGCGCACATTCACTTCGTGCACTACCGCCAGCATTATTGACCAAGATATCAATTCGACTGCATTGCCCCAGAACAGTCTTAATCATTTGATGAATGGATTGACGGTCCCGAACATCCACTTGAACTGCAATCGCATTGAGACCTGCTTGTTGTAAATGTTTTTCGGTTTCCCGGGCGTGATGTTCGTTCAGGTCAGCTACTGCGACCACTGCCCCCTCCGATGCCAGCTGTTTGCAAATTGCTCCGCCAATGGAACCTGCCCCGCCCGTAACGATGGCGACTTGATCTTTGAGTTTCATAATCTTTCTCTTAGTAGTGATTTGAATCGAAATTGTATCACAGCCTGTCATGTCAGAAAGTGTACGGTTGATCACCACATGCAGCGACCAGCACTTCCTGAACAAGTAATTCATGATCAAGCGAAAAGGGATTTTCCAGCTCCCCACGAATGATCTGAGCCAACTCCTCAAGTTGTCCAACATACCTTCCGGACATGGCTGGGATTTCTACATCGTGTGAACCAGCAAGGTAGGAGCCACAACGTTTGGATAAGGTCAGATGTGGTTTTACGGTGGGCAATGGCGGATTGAGTGTCTGGACATCTCGCCCTTCCAGGGGTTTGATGTCGATCGTCCCTTGATCACCACACACCACCAATTGACGTCGACGAAATCCATCGACTTCGACCACGGCTGAGCGAACGGTAGCTATTGCTTTGGGATATTCAAGAACTGCAAAACAGTTATCTTCCAAGCTGTCCATCTTGGGATGTGTCTTTTGCAGATACGGTGTCACGCGACCAGGTTTTCCAAGGATGCTGACAATCAAATCAATGAGATGGCAACCGAAGATGTACATACTGCCACCTTTAAATTGCGACATCCATTGGCGATATGCAGGGCTGGTCTGACGGCTCATCACAGTCGAGATTTCAAACACATTGCCCAACCAACCTTCCCCGACAGCCTGCATGCACAACTGTACTGCGGGATTGTTTCGGAACATGTACCCCAACTGAACCGTTAGGTGCTTCTGTCTTGCGATGTTGAGTATGTTTGCAAAATCATCCAATACGTAACCTGCTGGTTTATCCATGTGGATATGGAAACCTGCTTCAAGACATCGCTTTGCTGTTGGCACCAGTTCCGGTACGTCGGTCTCAACCAGCACCGCCTGAAGTCCGGGCGTGTTAAAAAGCTGCTGCTCCGTCAACCAGGGCAGGTTATTGTACTGTGGTAAATCTCCACGTTCCTGCCGCCACTTCGGTTCGGGCTCCACCACGCCAACGACCTCATAGATCTCCGGCAATTTGCGAACGGTCGCTATTTTCTCTGCCCCATGATTGTGCCCAATTCCAATTTGTCCAACTTTGATTCGTCGGCTGTTACTCACATCAACACCACCGTTTTCTGATCCGTGCCACCTGATGAATGACAAAGTGATCTCTTGCCATTCGCATCTCATTTTGCTGCCAGAGGTATCAATTCAGCAGGCAGATTTGCCCATTCAATTCGTCATCAATTGGATCACTGAGAATCGACCGCCGATCCCTGTTTAGCTTTACAGCCCAACAGCAAAGAGTACATTATGAGACTATAGTCTTAATTTTCAGTTTGTGAATAGCATATTATCCCTGGATTTATCATAATGTCCCACCAAAGCCACCGGTTCACCATTAACAGCCCATATCAGGCGTACTGCTTTAACCGCTGGCACAACGGACAGAACATGGCTATGCACCAACATGACTGCCTGCAGATTTATCATGTGATTGAAGGAACATTCCAGGTCAATACAGGTGATGACTGGCAGATCATCCCACCCGGTCATGCACACATACTTCCCCCGGGCTATAAACATGCGCTTCGCACCGGCCAAACCGATCAGCATTTTTCAATCACGTTTCGTTCAGTCCCGGATGAACGCGGTATGATTCAGCGTCTTATTACTGCTTTTGCAAATCCGTGCATCGAACCAGTCGCTTTGCCTGCATCCTTGCTTGAATATTTTACTTCCGGCAATCTGATGATTGATGATCTGTCCCAGTTACAATTGATCCATCTTTTTGATGCATACTGTTTGAATCTACTAGCTCAAAATGAGCAAGGTGAAACCGAAATACGCAAGCAGAAACTGATCACATTTCTTGAAACCAATTATGCTGAGAATTTATCAGTGCAGCAGATCACCAAAGCAATGGAAATGAGTCGAACGAGTCTGCAGCGATTTTGCTCAACGGTCTTTCATTGTGGTGTACGAGCACTACACGAGCAGATCAGAATGGAACATGCTGCCAGGTTGTTAATTCGAAGCGAAATTTCTGTCAGTCAGTGCGCACTGGAATGTGGTTATGCTGACATCTATGCTTTTAGCCGCAGCTTCAAGCGTATCAAAGGGCGATCTCCCCAGGATTTCAGACACCATGCCAAACACACTGATGCCTGAAAGAAATCGACATCTTTCTGCCAGACCTGCGTCATACGGTTTAAAAAGGTAATGCTTTATCTGCCATGGCATTCGATTGGCCATCAACCTGATTGAGATGATGCACATGATACATCGAAGCCAAGTTCGAATTACTCTTGCAGGACAAAGTTTCTTGCATCCGCGGCGTTGATGGTAAGGGACACATCATCAAACCATGCCATGCCGGTGGCATTAGGGCGCAGGTATAGAATGATATTGGCGCTCACAGCATTGGCTGGGCAGAGCAGATCATTACCCGTCACTTTCGTCCAATCATTGGTACCCGTAAGTCCCTGGGGATAGACACCACCCGCCCATTGGCCATTGGCATCCCTCCATTGCAGGCAAAGCGTCGCACCACCGCCCGAGCCAGCAATGACATTCTCAGTCTTGATCCAACTACTCACTGAATAGCGATTGCCGGCAACGACTGACGTGATATCGTGACGTGCGAGTGTGTACTGTTGAGGATCAGTGCGGACATTTTCCAATGCTTTACTGCCAGTATGCTTTTCAAAGCTTTGTAATTCATAGCCACTGGTACTCAGCCACCAATCGGTACCACCCGATTCAAAACCGGGATTGGTGAGTGTGACATTGGGATCGCCCAAATCAACAAGTGGTCCGCGGATAACAGAGCCATCAGCAAAGTAAATAGTCGCAGTGAGATTCTGCGGATCGGCAGCGAGACGATTGCTCCCCGGTTGATCGTCGGATGTTGCATCACCGGCAGCCAGATTATCCTCCGCAAAATTCAAAATCGCATAGCTGCTTAAAAGCCCATCACCAATACTGCCCGCATTGGTCACCGTCGTAAACTTGTCACCATCTGCAAAAGCATCAAACGCATCGTTGGACGCATCAATGCGCACACGCTTGATGCCAAGCCCCAGTGATTCGTTGGCAACTCGACAGTCAAAGATGTTATCTGCCATGGGGTCAATTTCCACACGCGCCTTGCGTACATTGGTGAGTTGAGCGATGTAATGCGATGGATGATCGTCATCCGTATCGCCCCGGTCACGAAAGATTCCCTGAAGGCGATAGCCATTGGCAAAAGTAACGGTGGCAAGCATACCGCCAGCAGCTTCGGGAAGTACCTGTGCAGTGGAAAGTGTACTGTCACTGCCAGCGGGCAATCCTGTACTGTTGAAGGTTAACGACACATTGTGTTGCGTGTTTGGATAATGGACAAACGTCACGTCGTCAAACCAGGCAGTACCAGTGGCACCTGGTCGCATGTAAAGCGTGATATTGGCAGAAACGGCATCGTCAGGACAAATTCCTTCAAGACTCACAAAGGTCCAGCCATTGGTCCCATCGAGTCCCTTGGGATACACACCACCCACCCAACTGCCGTTTGCATCCAACCATTGCAGACAAAGCGTCGCCCCACCGCTGGCAACGCCAACAACATTCTCTGTTTTGATCCAACAGCCAACCGCATAACGATTGCCCGTTACAACCGTATCGATGTCTTGACGTAATGTCTTGTAGACCTGTGGATCAGTACGGACATATTGCAAGGCACTGTTGCCACCATGTCGTTCAATATTCTGTACGGTGTATCCGGTGTTAGGCGACCAGCCATCCAAGCCAGCTTCAAAATCTGAATTGGTCAATTGCGCGTCAATGGCATATTGGTGAATTTCCACGTCATCAAACCATGCCGTCCCCGTCGCACCATCGCGCAGATAAAGGCACACATTGGCATAAACTGCATCTTCCGGGCAGACGCCTTGAAGTGTCACGTAGGTCCAGTCATGGGTCCCTGATAAACCCGAAGTGTAAACTCCACTATGCCACTGGTTATTCGCATCTTTCCATTGCAGACAAAGTGTCGCGCCTCCACCATTGGCATTTGCTATGACATTGTCAGTCTTGATCCAACACCCGATGCTGTAGGTGTATCCGGGCATGACCTGAATCCCAAGATTCTGCGATGCCAACTTGTAATCAGCAGGATTGGTACGCGTACATTTAAGCGAGTTATTACCGCTGTAAGACTGGGTACTGACAACGGCAAACTGACTGGGGTCAAAAAACCACCCGCTGGAACCGGATTCAAAACCCGGGGAAATCGCGACATTATTCGGTGTGGGGTAAACAGGTGCCACCGTAAAATCGCTATTGTCCATGAAGGTAGCAAAGGTGCGTGTTTCCGTGGCGCTGGCCAACACAATATGTTTAATCGAGCTAACCGAAGCTTCATGGTTAGATACACGCAATGTGCATTGACCATCGGGACGTATCATGTCCATTTCAATGGCGCAAGCCAATTCCTTTGCGTCGATCAACGCAACAGGTTCGCCAGTTGTGTCCAGTTCATAAACATGTGCCTGGTAGGGTGAAAAGCTATCGGTGAGACTGTTTGCAATAACTGTTACGTTCCCGCTTTCACTGGCTCCAACACGTCTGGCCATGGAGTAGGTCTTGTCAAGGTTCAAAGCAATCGAGACATTGTCCAACTGCCTTGCAGCACGATTCAAAGCCAGTACATAAGTCTTGTTCTGCGATGGACTGTAAAACACCTTAACGCGCAAATCGGCATCCGAAGCATTTTTAATACCACCATATATTTCACCATGATCAATTGCATCGCCATACAGGTCGACCTCCTCACGTAGCGGCGCAAAGACGGCATTGCTCCCCGGCCCAATCCAGGTTTGTCCATCATAGGGATAAGCTGCCCCGGAGAGTGCTTTGCTATCCATTGCCTTGGAAAACATGAACCATATCAATTCGTCTGCGCCAGCCTGTATGGACAGATGCATCTGATAGTGGGCTTCAGGCAAGGTTGGTAAACGTAACTTTTCGTATTGGGACTCACTGTCAATCTGCGCTCCCATACTCTGAAGAACCGGGACGAAGGACTTACCCATCTGATTGGCCATACTCGCAGCGATGTTCAAGGAGCGACGCCACTGATGGGTAAAGCCTGCAAATTCCTCAGAACCAATACCAAAAGTCGGCGTACTAAAACAGGGATAGTCGTCGTACATCAAGACATCAAAACAGTCCGCAAACGCCATTGCCTGATTCTGACTGGGTGCACCGCCGTAAGCAATCGCTTTGCTGAATGTCAGGTAAACTGGCAAGTCGCTGTGCTTGCGAATCCTGTCATACACGACCCGTAACTGATCGGATGTCACCCCCCAAACCATTGGCTCATCATAGAGATACCATCCCTTGATGGCGCTGTGTTCCTGCCCATTGGCTTGCCAACTGAGAATAAATGATTCGACTGCTGCCAGATGGGTGTCATTGGGATTCATCGGATCGATGGAATCAACCTCACTGCGTGGTAACTCCATGAGTACTTTCAAACCCAAACCAGCACATGAATCTAAAAATGCTGGCGACACCATCGTATAAGGCATAATGTAGTCTGCACCATAGCTTGATGGTGTAGTATCTGTACCGTGATAAAAACCCAACTCAAATGCCCCAAGCGGTACGGGAAAACACAGCACTGCAGACAGACAAACAACCATGATCAGGACATCGGGACGTGAGAAACAACTTGCACCACAACAGAACAGCTTCTGATTCATCAGGTCATCCTTTCCCCCGGTGATTCGGTGATTAAAGACTCCCCCAAGTGACGTGTTGTTTTATCAATTCAGTGTCCCATCAAAGTATGTAGGATTGATGGTTTGTTTATTGCGTATGAACCCTGGTATTTACCATTAAAAAAATGAAACTTCGAATCAATCAGAAATAAGAATTATCAATGGCGTAAGATTTCGTAAGCAATGACGCCCTGATCAAAAGCGCGTGTGTCTGCATCAAGCATCAACATCCCATCAGCATGCTGCGTCTTGACCTGTCCCACGCGATTGCCTGCAAGGTCGACAGCATAGACTGACAACTGCTGCGGTTGATTCATCTTTATACGCAACTGAGATTGCACCCGCTGAGCCAACAAAGGTAACTTGCCCCAGTCTTCGACAATCTTTCGCTGGGCATCACGAAAGCGCATGTCGGTATTGAGCACTTCGCCCATGTGAATGAGCAACAAACGTGAAGACTGCCCAATGGGCTTGTCATCCATGGCTGTCAGAAACACCACCACCGGATAATTGGTTTGGGTGACATCAAGCATACCGGTTTGTAATTGTTTGGCATGGGCAAGGACCAGTCCACGGCTTTGATCTGTAAGAACCGACATGGTTCCATTACGTGCATCAAAGCAAATCTCATTGGTGTCGGTCACATAACGCAGCGCTTGATCATCAATCCGGTTCCCAGAGATGATTCCCTCTTGCTTAAGTGTCTGAAGCACAGGCTGATCGTCTGTCATAAACGGGACATCGGATTCGACGTGCTGAGCCAAGGAGGGCTTGCCGATGACTGCCGCCAGATTGCTTGGACGATTTTGGGCATAACCATCAACGGTTAATAGTCCGACACCACTGGCCAGTCCCAGCTTCCCAAACTCATCGGGCACGCGGTCTTCAACCATGGTCGTGGAAGCGGTCTTGGGGTCCACGAGATAGACCACCTGTTTCTGGGCCTGGCGGACATCACCGCGGCGGTAGAGCACGTTAATCATGCGATCTGCCATCAAGCCCATCGGATCGTTGACCAGATCAAATCGCTCCATGTGCCCGGGCTCATCGACAATGTCAAAATCGCGTCCACCCCAGTTAAATCGGCAGAGCATATCCCAATCATGATAAGCAGCATAACTGCCGAGCATTGGCCCAAGTTCACCGCGATACGGATTGGGAATGCAGTGCCCGTATTCACTGATGGCAAAGGGCAAGTCCAAACGCAGGGTGGTAAACGCACGGCTTCGCATCGGACCACCGAGTTGCTTCAATGCCGACTCACAGGAAAAACCGTAAGGCAACTGCCAACGCTTTTCGACAAACTTGGGATGGTCAAAGTAAAAATGATTGTCGACATAATCAAAGACATCATTAAGCAGATTGTCGACCAGGCGACCGTGTGCATTGTTGCCACTGATTGGCGTCTTGAGTCCTAGTTGTTGCAGGCCTCGACGTAACGCACTGTGCCCCTCCACCGCAGCGGAATAGAGAAAACGTACCAGTGTCGGGGACATTTCGCGTGAAACCGTCATGTCGGGATGATGCTTGCTTAACCACTTGCCATAGGCTTCATACACCATGTCCGCGACTTGAGGATCGTCTTTGAACTTTCGGAGAATGAAGTCCTCGTTCATGGTGGACGTGGTTGCCAGAACGGGATCATCGATCAACGCCTTGCCGGTGTATGGATTGGTGCGAGTCAGTAATGCCTTGGAAAAATGGATCAGCGCTTCACGTGCCTTGTCATCAATGAGAATCAGGGGTTTGATCTCACGACCATATGACTGATTGAGTTGCGAATCCTCAGGCCAGAAATTTTTATAGGTGTAAATATCCCACGTGATATACAAACCACGTTTTTTCAACGCAGCAACCAGATAGGCAAAACGATCGAACTGCGCATCGTCGATGGTATAGCTGTTCGCTGCATCCTGCTTGATGATTCTGCGATCAAAGTGATGCAGTCGAACAAGGTTGTAACCCATGCGATAAAGCTGCCCCACCATGCGATCCGCCTGGTCATGTTCCGGGAAACATGCATTAAATACCAGATTCACACCATGCAGTCGTACGGGCTGATCAGGCTTGTTTTCAAAGACGAATTGATTGTTCTTAACGATTAGACGTCCATGTGATCCTGCGGGTTGGGTTTCGTAGAGTTGGGAGAAGTCGAGAATGCTGCCGGGCGTGACCTGCTGCGTCCAGCTCATGGCTGTCCAGTCATCACCAGCCTGAATGACGACAGGACCATCGCTGTCGTTTTTGGAGAATTGTTCATTGGGTTGCGCTTTGATCGTCATGTCCAACTGGGTTTGAGTCAACTCACCATTGCGTGGCTCAAACATCAATCGAAGCGTGTAATGCTTGCTGCCCCATTTGCGTGAATCAATCATCTCAACATTCAAATCACCGGCAAAAGTCACCACGCCATTGGCAGTCGGCAATTGCACTTTGCCAATACCGCGCGTAATACGCAACACATGAGGTTCGTCCGGTTGCTTGACAGGCAGAACGATCTGTTTGTCATCGATGGTCAGTTCTTTGCCCGCAAAGTCGGCAATGGGCAAGTAAATCGCCATGGAAAAGAGATTGGTCGCAACTGGCTCAGCAGCAATGGCTTTGATTTGCCAATGGATCTGCTGGGACTTGAGTTGAGATTGAATTTGATGTTGGAGTTGTAGATTTTGGCCACGCTTGGTTTTGAGGGTGCCAGCAAATTCCCACATCTCACCTGCCACGTTATCCAGGTTTCTGTAGGAGGGATCGACGTGATAAGTTGCGACCTTGTACTGCTTGTCATAATGCTGCGGGAAGATCTCCAAACCGAGCACGCGAATGTTGCCCTGGTCATCGGCCGTAAACGCATCAGGCAGAATCTGTGCATGGAGCAACGACGGCAGGGTTATCAGCAATATCAAGACGTAGAATAAGTGTCGATGAAAAGACGTCATGTCACTTGTCACTTTCTAAATCAAACTCAGGGATGCTGGGTCCACATGGTGTTGTCCCAGGCACTGTCAGCATAGTTTTTCCATGTGCCCGGATCATCAATCTCGGCTTCGGGGATCAAACTCACGTGGCCATCATGAAACAGAATGTTGGTCGATGAATTGTGAGGCACCCAACCGCGAACCCAATCGCGATAGGCAAAACCTGCGACATTGAAATTACTGGCTTCGACGACAAATGCTTCAGCGGACGGCTTGAGGAAATCACGGTGATGCGTTGCCAATTCGGCTGCACCATCGACAATGCCGTTATCATTACTGGAAGTTCCCGTGCCCAAAATGCGATGGGCGGTGTGAACGTTCATGGCATAGGACGCGATCGGGCCGGAGACAGATAAGGGAACCACGCCATTGGATCGATATCCCATCGCCCGCGCCATGTCTGCGTTGGAACTGCGACGGCCCTTGATTTCCGGGCAATGAAACGGATTGTTATCCCCGCCACCGTTATCTGCCTGAAGGTCGTTGTTGGGATTGTTGTATGTCCCAGCCTGGATGTAGCCTGCCGCCCAGATGATGCGACACCATTGTTGATGCTGACCGATAAGCGCCGGGTCATTGGTTTCACGTGCGGGTGGGTAGTATTGCTGATGATCCGCACTGTAGGCTTCCAAAGCCACCACGATCCCATGCTGATTGCTTGCACATTGAATCGTCCGTGCTGCGACGCGCGCCTTGCCTAACGCAGGAAGCAGAATGGAAATGAGAATGGAGATAATCGAGATCACGACAAGCAGTTCAATCAAGGTAAAAGCTTTGTGTCGCATGGAATGATCCTTTGCATTCATAGATATAGATGAATCAAAAAGGCCAGATGCCGTGATCAAAAAAAGAATCACGAAAAACAATCAGGTATGGCGCGTCGGCAACGTACTGCCTTCGCACCATTGCGATTCAAGCTGTTGACTGTAACAGGCCTGTTCCGATTCACTGATTTGTTCGAGCATCATCTTGGCTGCCTGACGCCCCGCGTCATAGCGGTCATAAGTCACATGGGTGATATCCGGCCAAACCGAGAGCACGTTGGGTGTCAGATCACAAGCCACCAGGCCATAGTCTTTACCCGGTTGCAGCCCCAGTGACATGCCACCCCGAATGGCAAGCTGTGCACAGTTGGTTTCGTTGGCAACAACCGCTGTCTCAGGACCGAGGTATTTTTCAAATTCGTCCCGCATCTGATCCTGCCACTGACCAATGCTGGGCAAGTGATCCAGGGTGACATCCGACGAAGCCAGGGCTTGCTGCAATCCTGCATAACGATCCTGATGCGAATGATGGGCAGTCGGCGAGGGATTCATTCGCCCGACCCACAAAGCGCGCTTGTACCCACGTTCGATGATGGCCTGACCGATCATTCGCCCGACATTCAGTTCATGACGGATCAGACACCGCCGCGCCAGATCCACATTGGTATCCAGCCAGATGACATTGCCGAACATCGACTCAATGTCATCACGCAATCTCACGGGAATGGAACCGACCGCAATCACGCCATCGAAGACCACTTCCTGTGCAGCACGCGAGCGGATATCCAGTTGATGTTCCACTTCATCAACGCGGACGACCGAGGTAATGTAACCTGCAGCTTCAAGGACATCATTAACGCCGAGGATGAAGAAGTAGACGGAGTTGGCGGTGAACGGATCATGATGACTGGCCGCAACCAGCACGCCGATGTTCTGCGTCTGGCGATTGTTCATCGCCCGAGCTGCGGCATTGGGTCGGTAGTTGAGCTGGCGCGCCAGTTCACGAATCTTCTGCGCCCGCTCAATGCTTGATGGCCGGTTTTCTTTGTTGGTCCCCGAGAGCACCCTAGCCACCGTCTGCGGCGAAACACCGGCTTGTCTTGCAATGTCATTGAGCGTGATTATTGTCATATCTCACCTTTTTTGGAACCGCACTCAAATAATAGATTCATTCACTGATAAGTCAATCCTTAAATCCAGAAAAAGAATTTTTTTAGATATAAGTTTATTATTTTTATATTTTTAAAGTCCATATCAATATCTCATACAGACCCATAATGATCGAAAATACTTGATTGATACAAAATAGAAACTAGTATTTGGAACCGATTCCAAAATTAAGTCCACATCACCCAGCAGACTTATCGCTGCATCCGACGGATGTGGTTTTTGAAAGTTTTACGACGGATTCACGATTCATTGTCAGCAGAAAACCGACCCGACAGACCATCATGAAACAATTCCCCAACCCATCTGACAACAACACAAACACAACGCCCTGGGACAGCAGGTATGACATTGCCCATCGCCTGGCGCATCTGGATCTCAAAGGCATGCCCCCCACGCCACAGCGCCTGATCCAGTGGCTGGATGTCATTGCCATGGCCGGGTACAACGGCTTACTCGTCGAATGGGAAGACAGTTTCCCCTGGCAGGTCGACCCGCGTTTTGCCAGTCCGACCGCATACGACCTGGACTTCATCGCGCACTTTCATCACGAAGCAGCCCGTCGCAACCTGCAGGTCATCCCACTGGTCCAAACCCTGGGACACATGGAGATGGTGCTTCGTCTTCCCGAGTATGAAGCGCTGCGCGAAAAACCGGACCGCTATGACTCACTGCTTGCCAATTCTGATCAAGGTCGCGATTTGGTGTTGACCATGATCAGCGAAGTGCTTGAGACGATGCCAACGCAGCCGCGCTACATGCACATCGGCGGAGATGAAGCCTGGCATTTTGCGCAGCATCCGTCCCATGCTGATTATCTCAAAGACCACGACAAAGCTGATTTATTCATCGCACATTACCAACCCATTTTCGATTGGCTTAACCAACGCAACATCCGGCCGATTATCTGGCATGACATGCTGCGCGGCTGGTCGGATGCCACCATCAAACAACTTGCTGATCACACCGACATCATGGCGTGGGGCTACCAGGACCATCCCGACACGGCCAACGAAAAACAACCCCATCACCATCGGCATCTGGATCTACTATCGCGATGCAATATTGAACTCTGGGGCGCAGCTGCTTTCAAAGGCGCCAAGTTCCCCTATGACGATTTGCCTGACACCGACCAGAGACTCGTCAACACGCGAGGTTGGGTGGACGTTGCCAAACGTTACAAACTCAAAGGTATCGCCAATACCGGCTGGAGTCGGTACAGCACGTTCCGATTGCAATGCTGTCCGATGGAAGGTGCGTTGGATGTGCTGGCTGCAACGGGTGAACTCATCATAGAAGGTCAACTACCGGATAACGCCATCGCGCATTGGCAAAAGCGATTGGTTGATGCAGGTCACACGGATTTACCTGCCATCAAGCAATGCCTGTCACAAATCAGTTCACTGCGCGAACGCAGTTGGGACACCATCCGCAAGCTGCGTGAGAACACCGTCATGATGTCGCTGGACTCGCGCTATGAAGACCTGCGTGTTGATGACAAATACGCGTATTACATTGCGGATCACCTGCGTGAACTGCATGACCTGGCAGATGAGTTCCGAACGCTGATGTCGAGTAAAGTGCCTGAAATATGGGTCGATCGCTATCTTGCTGAACGCTTGCTCCCCATCGAGCAGGCGTTTGATGATGCCCGCCAAGTGCAGCACATTTCAACCCATTAACCTCTGAATAATCCAATTCATTCACGCCCGCAATTCGTACAGGAGACCGGTTATGACAACCGCCACGGCCAAACAGGAAATCGAAAAAGGCCACGCTGCTCACACACAGGCAGCAGACAATCCCGAAGGTTTACCCGGGAAAATCACGCGTCCGATCAAGATCACTTTCATGGGCGCAGGCTCAAACTTCTGCCCAAGACTTTGTAACGACATCTTGAAAATCCCAACCGCCGATCGTGGTGAGATTCACCTGGTCGACATTGATGCCAGACGATTGTCGATCATGGAAGGACTGGTCAACAAGGTCGTCGCCAGCAACGGTCGCTCGGAGGGGTGGACCGTTAAAGCGACAACCGACCGACGCGAGGCGCTTCCCGGCAGCGACTACATCGTCAGCTGCATCGAAGTCTCCGGCACGTCATGTGTCGAACATGACAATGACATTCCACTGAAATACGGCGTGGACCAGTGCATCGGTGACACGATCGGTCCCGGTGGTTTGTTCAAGGCACTGCGCACTGTGCCGGTGTTCCTGGATGTGTTGCGCGATGCACGTGAACTCTGCCCGAAGGCATGGGTGCTCAACTACACCAACCCGATGAACATCCTGTGTCTTGCCTCGTCACGTGCTGTGCCGGAGATGACCGTCGTGGGACTTTGCCATTCCGTGCAGGGAACCAGTCACCGATTAGCTGAGTATGCAGGCGTCCCGTACGCCGAAATGGAATGGGAATGCGCCGGCATCAATCACCTGGCATGGTTTACCAAACTCAAGCACAAGGGTGTCGACCTCTACGAATCGGTCCTCAACGAAAAATTCAAACGCGAGATCGCCCAAGGCATCGCAGAGTTCGAACGCGGCCTGGTTCAGAACGATCACACCGACACCACGCATCGCATGAAGGACAAAGTGGACGTCCAATACAAAATGCTCGACCTGATCCGTAAGGACATGTGCGTGAACTTCGGCGGCTTTATCACCGAAAGTTCCGGCCATCTTTCAGAGTACCTGCCGTATTACCGCAAATCCGAAGCAGGTCGCAAACTGCTGCGTCTTGCCTATGACGGTGGCTCACGCTTCTATGCCAGCAATTGGCCAACATGGCGCAAACATCATGATGAAGATCGTATTGCCATGGCGCAAGGTGAAAAGTCCATCGACTGGGAGCGCAGCTGGGAATATGCCTCATGGATCATCGAAGCACGTGAAAAAGATCAGCCCTTCCGGATGCATGGCAACATTGCCAACTTCGATGCCCATGGACAAGGCCCGGTGATCACCAACCTGCCGCATGACGGTTGCGTGGAAGTCGCCTGCATGGTGGATCGCAATGGCATTCACCCAACACGTTTTGGCGCGTTACCCCCACAGATGGCAGCGATCTGTCGTATGAATATGAACATGTTTGACCTTGCTGCCAAAGCCTGCGTGGAGATGGATCGCGAAGCTGCGATTCACGCGTTAATGCTTGATCCGTTGACCGCTGCTGTTTTGACACCGGCTGAAATCCGCAGCATGGGCAATGAGATGTTCAAAGCCGAGGCATCATTCCTCAGGGGCTTTGCAGGCTGCTGAATCATTGACAAAATCTAACATCGATATCCCGAAAAACCGCAAGCATGGTTCAGGCTATGAACTGCGGTTTTTCGTATCCAGTAAACTGTCAATTGCAGCTTCAGAAAACAAAATGATGTCACCGTAATACATCAATCATCATGACCTCATCAGAGCATGTACTTGTTGCCAACGTAATGCCATATCCACCTCACGTGTTACCGGGACAAAGCCCAGTTTGAGATAGGTTGCGATGGCAGGCAACGGGTGATCATCCGTGAGTGGAAAAATATCGTCGTATCCCGCATCGACCAGACGTTGTATGACGGCAGCACAGACGATATGCCCCAGTGATTTGCCGTGATGTCCAAACGCTGCAACAACCCAACCCAACTGTCCGCCCTTTGGGTGTTGCGGATGATGGACATGCTGAGTCAAGCCGTTGCACAGAGTTCGCCGATTACTTGATACTCAATGACAAACGCTCCACCAGGCAGTGTCGATGCCAATACATCGCAAGTAAACTATTTCGTCCAACTGCAAAAACCAGCTTGATCCATCAACGCCATATAGGCAGGTCTTCGTCGGTAATCTGTCGTAACGTGTAGTCTGATGGTATGTCTGGGATCACCAACGGTTGATGGTTGGATAGGTCATGCGCAACTGCGGCTTGGGTGATTGATCTGTAACCTACGTTCGTGAGTCCGGGACATTGACCCATTGTTCATCTGCAGCAATGGACTGTTGTGACATCAAGCCAGGCAAGATCATGTCCATCGCCTGATGAATCCCGATACTGGGTTGGCGTTTGCCAGCAATGAAACCGATAAATTCCATGAGTTCGAAAAAGCCACCACCACCATGTCCCATTTTGCTAGCGAAGTCCCGTGACCGTTTCCAGTCATCGGTGAGAATAGCTTCAACCAATTGCGGGGCATCCAGATCAAGCCATTGCTCCTGATCACAGTAATCACGCAGCCACATCCGACCTGCTTGTTCGGGAACACGAGCGGATTCATAACAACCATCGATCCCCTGCAACTGGAAATTGTTCATAGCATGGGCACGCATGTCGACACGCACCTGCGCCATCCCACCCCAACGCATACGACAGGTCATGGAGCAGGTCGCTTCATTTTCAAAATATTGATCAGCATCATCAAGGTGATGCTGACCACCCCCGATGCAGGAGACTGCGGTCACACGATCACTGAGCATCCACTGATGAATAGGCCCGAGACTATGCGTGCCGTAGGTGATGCCGTTGATACCGGTTTGCCAATGACGCCGCCAACTGCCTGTTGGGTTAAAGTCACGCAGTTAATGGATGTATTCACCTTGTGCGTAATAGGTCTTGCCAAACGCGCCTTGGCGAACCATGTGACGGACCTTACGCCAATGATGCAGTGCTTGAAAAGTACCAAGCCTAGCGGGTTTGATTGATGAACTCTGCGAAATCTCAGAAGTACTGGTTCTCTGTGCCGCAGAAAACGACGGGATGCGCAAGGTCATTGGTGCACAACAGATTCAACGTCTGGAAAAACAGACGGTGTTTATCAATGTCGCGCGTTCTGCCTTGGTGGATTATCAGGCGTTAGCCAAACGTCTTGAGCAAGGTGATTTAATTGCAGCATTGGATGTGTTTGATGAATAACCATTGCCCAAGGACCATGTGTTGCGCAGCTTGCCCAACACTTATCTGACGCCGCATCGTGGTGGCGGTTTGGTTGAATCCCTGAACCGCTGTGTGGGTTGGCTGGTTGATGACCTGCAGGCACTGCAAAGCCACGAAACACGTCTTCATTCGATTGATCAAAAGATGCTTGTGGCGTTGGATGGTTAAGGTGCAACATATCGACAAAAGAACATGCGAGGCAATCTATTGTGCTTGTAAACTGCTACACAGTTTCAGCATCACGTTGTGATGCAACTATTGTTACCAATACACGATCATCGGTTAATCTAGATCGTAGCATGCTTCGTCAATTTGCAGCTTCACATGATCAATCATGCCAACGGAAGATGGTGGTGATCTGCGCGGTTTGTGGGTCTTTGAGGGATCGATAGGCCGTGGGTGCTTCCGACGGATCGTGGATACGATATAGAAATTCGGGGAAGTGGACTTTGCCTGATTGGATCATCTGGAAGATGGCATCAAGGTCACCGGGTTCCCAATCGCGTGGGAAAAACATCTTGGCTTCACGCTCAAAAAACGGCCAATAGTTGAAGGTGATGTCTGACTTGTAGCTACCCTGAAAGACATAGCGCACGTGTTTATCAAGTTTGATATTCCAATATGGCGCATGCAAGCCATCGACGGCATCATCAATCACAGCAGGTACGCCGGTGGCATCGACGATAATGTCTGCACCATTTTCAAAATGTTCGCGAATGTGTTGGGCGATGGCGTGCGTGACGACTTGAGCTTCAATGCCCCACTGCCTGGCAAGATCAACACGGGGCGCTGAGCGATCCAAACCGATGACGTCATAACCATGGCTTGCATAAAAACGAGCACTGAATAAACCGATGGACCCAAGTCCAATGACGGCAATCCGGTCATCATCAAAGCGTGTGACGTTGTTAAAACCGTGACAGGAAATCGCAGCCAAACGGGCGAGAACAGCCTGGACATCGTCAAGGTCATCGGGAATGGGAATGAGTTGGTCGATTGTGCAGAGGGCATGGTCGGCCTGCCCGCCCCATTGTCCGACATGCGGCGGGGTGTGATGCGTGCCGATAATGACCACGCGCTGGCTTTGAGTGAAATCCGTATCTCCCGGATCAATCACGCGCCCGACACGTGCATAGCCGGGGACGATGCTTTTGCCAGCGTGTTCGGAACTGCCATCGAGCATTTTGCCAAGCTCGCGCAATTCCGTGCCGGGGCTGATGCAGGAGCAGGTGGTCTGTACGAGCAGCTGACCTGCCTGCAATGCAGCAATGGGGAACGTGTCGAGTCGGACACCCTTTGCATCAAAGACGATGCAGCGTCCCAGTTGATTTGACTCACGCGATTGACAGTGTGTTTGTGTGGATAGGTTGGTCATGATATGTGCGATTTAAGAATGAATATAAACGTATCCAGATTGATTAACGCCATCAACCCTAATATGCGATATCAGTCGAAATACAGTCGATCCCAATGTGCGTAAAAGCAGAGTGCGATACCAATCCCATTTATAACTCGTGCTTTTCAATTCATTGAGCAACGTTGACACAACGGGCACCGGATTACATCCGGTGCTCATACAAACACGAGTTATTACCTGAATTGGCATGAAACGCGTTTTGACATCATATCTCTCCAGAATAGGTGGCGGACAAGCCCTGGAAAATCCGGTGTGAGTATCAGAAATCCATGAGGCTTGATCCGATGTCCTGGTTATATATTGCAAATAAGTTGCGCCAGGTGATAAAAACATCGCATTCCGTTGCGCGATGTCAATTTTAGGGTTGATTATGTTGGTTGGCCGACAAGTGTTATGAGTAACCCCCCGCAGGCCATCGTGAAGGCTGATCGTCATATCAACTCAAACATATTCAATACGATCTGCTAGGTCTGAATCCACCGTCAGGTTCGCAGGCCCCTTTTCGATTTGCAGTGTTGCATCGGGATGGAGCATGACACTGTTGGCAGTCTTAAGGTGAATATCGCGTTGATCATCACTGAAAAGCATCTGTGTCACACCGGGTTTGGCAAAGGTGCATCCGTTAAGAAAAACGGTCATCGGCTCTTCGTGGACCATGTCTTGGGTTTTGCGGAAGACAGCGAGTTGCTTGCCGATGTGACTGTTGACGATGGTGATCGAATCAATGGGTGTGTTGACGTTCAGTAGACTGCCGGGTTTGTCATGTGCAACGTGGATACGATCAAGCACGATGCCCTGCTGCAGTGGTAATGGTGCATTGGGGTAATACGAACGGCTGAACTTGCCACTGTCATAATGCACCGAAAAACCGATGCGTGGATTTTTGAGCGTGATGTCACGGAAGACAACATTGCGCACGCCTGCGGTGTAAGTCACATCTTCCTGGACCATGTACCACGTAATGCCATCGAGTTCCTGTGCACCTTGCTCATGGGTCGGTTGCGTCGTTGAAGTGAAGAATCTTCCATCGGCGTCGGCACGGACGCGGTAAAGTCGGCCGTTACTCACGACAGTGTCGGACTTTTGCACCTGCATGCCTTTAAACCAATCCACCCAGGCGCCTGCGATGATCCGACAGAAAAAGCCAATCTCTCGACCGTCATCCAGATCGACACACTTTTCGACCACGCCGTCTTCGATCCACCCCATCTCCGGATTGCCCACGTCGTAATCATGAGCATTAAGCGCGATGGCATCATCACCCGTTTCAAAGACACCGTTACTCACGACAAAGCGCTTGCCACGACCGAAGTGGACGCCGTCTTTCTTCCCGCGAATGATCACGTCGTTGACGATGACATCTTCAAAGGAGCAGATGTGTATGCAGTATTGCAAAGCGCCCACATCATCACAGCGGAAGCGTTCGATGTGCAGATCCTGCACATGGAAGAACGAAACATGGCCATGAAGTCCGAAGACTTCGCGAAACGTCCGCACGTCCATGTCATTGACAATCAGCGTCAAACCTTCAAGTCGAATCGCTTTGTCAACGGTGCGGGTGAGCGCGCCTTTGTTGAGAAAGACATGCGTGAACGGGCCCTGCTCATCGACTTTACGAACAAAGGTGTTGGCATTGAAGATCAGGTCCGTATGACTGGGCAAAAGCACGGTGTCCGCCAGGTCATAGACACCCGGACGACTGACAATGACCGTCCCCTGCTGATCCACTGCCTTTTGCAATGCTCGGGCGTTATCCAGCCCCGAAGCCGTTGGCAGGAAGCCAAAGTCAGCGGCATTGACCTCATGATTTTGTTCAAGACTCGCAGGCACAGCATCATCCTCTGCACAAAAAACAGGTTCGATATCAACTATCGATTTGAATTAAACAGACAGCGCGATACCGTCAAATTTCCAACCGCGCATCGTAGAAAGACAAGCACCTCAACGCAAGTCGATCAGTCAACCGATTTAATCATGCAGCGTTTGCATTCTGAGTCACAAAGACGAAGAATACGCCATTTGCAATTGCACTTTTTACGTCAGCCTTTTGCCAGTTTGGAGTTCTTGAATGACAACCACAAGACCAATCGCCGAATCCAATGTGAAAGTCGATTTTTCCAAACACATTGGCAAGATCAAGGCACTGCACAGCGTCAACCGGGGCCCGATCGGATCATGGGGTGCCGAAGATCATTCCGAGTTCTACAAAAAAGCCAGGTTCCCCCACGCGCGATTGCATGACTGCCCGTTGCACATGATGGACACCGTGGACATTCACCTGATTTTCCCCAACTGGGATGCAGATGAGAATGATCCAGCCAACTACCGCTTTGCTGCAACGGATCGCTACATCCAGGCAACCTTGGAGACCGGCGCGGAGATTGTTTATCGCCTTGGGGAAAGCATCGAACACTACGCGGTCAAGACCTACATTTTCCCACCCAAAGACTACGACAAATGGGCACGGATCTGCCTGAACATCATCCGGCATTACAACCATGGTTGGGCGAATGGCTTTGAACACAACATCCGTTTCTGGGAAATCTGGAACGAACCGGACCTGACAGAGAAGATGTGGTCAGGGACCGCTCAGCAGTATTACGAACTCTATGCCGTGGTTTCCAAAGCGATCAAGGCAGAATTTCCTGAGTTACTGGTGGGCGGTCCGGGCTTGGCGATGCCTAGTATCCATAAGCCTTGGCCTCAGAACTTTCTGGCATATTGTCGGGATCATGCGCTGCCGATGGACTTCTTCTCATGGCATCGTTACAGCTGTCGGCCGGAAGAACTCGTTGAGATGGCGCGGAATATCCGTGCGGCGTTGGACGAATATGGTTACACGCAAACACAAAGCCATCTCAACGAATGGCATTACCTGCCGTTTCAGGATTGGTCGTTTATCAAGTTCGGCACACCCAACAACACCAAGCAAACTGCGGATCATGAGGTCGATTTGTTCAAAGCGAAGATGGCCATGGAAGCCGCTGCCAGCCATGAAGCCGCTGCATTTACCGCCAGTTCCCTGATTCGATTGCAGGACGAACCGGTCGACGCAGCCATGTACTACGTGGGCAATGCCGGACGCTTGGGCCTCTTTGATCTCTCCGGCGGCGCGCCACGCGGTGCCTATTTCGCCCTGGAAACACTGGGCAAAATGGTAGACATGCAACACCGCGTTTGGACTGATGCCAGCGAAGATGCTGTGAGTTGTCTGGCCTCAGTCGATTCGGCAAGTCTGCAGGCAACAGTGATGATCAGTCGCTTTGATGCGGGTTGTTATGGTGATCTTGTAATTGATCTGGATAATTTGCCATGGACCGGTCCGACACGTTGCGAACAGTATGTCATCGACAGTCAGCGTCGTTATCAGCATGTCGAGCGTCGGACATTTGATTCGCCTTGCTGTCATTTTCACTGGTTCATCGAACCCACCGCCATCCTCATCTGCAACTTGAGCCCTGCCTGATCATTATGCCTCAAGCAATGAGGAATGTCAGCCCCTCAGCAGACACAATATTCGTGTCCATAAAAAAAACGTCGAACAGTCCCATGAAACAGGGATCGTTCGACGTTTTGAAGCGGTGTGTTCTGGACGTGAGTCGAACCCGTTGAACCCGCTCCGTGAGGAACTTCTCGAGTCTCTCATTACCCACATTCTGGCTCATCCAGATGAGCCAATCAGTGCTTTAGGGGTGTAATACTCAAGGACAAATGTCTTTTTGAAGCCCTCCCCACACCCCTCCCCGCCATAGGGAACCCGAGTGTTGTGATTGTGTGTTGTAAAACAACAGGTTACGTCTGCTTGAGGTGTACATTTGCACCCCGACTACTTACGCATTCTGATGGTCCTGATTGCTCGCTCGGCTCTTTGGATTAGGTTGATGAGCCGAGCTTCGCAAGAACCAACGGGTTGTGGCTTCGCTCACGCTCGCCACGTTGCCTCACGGCCACTGAATGCGTTGGATTCAACGCATCCCAACCCGTTGCCCAGACGCACGGAAAAAGGGGGAGAACAGCTACAACGAGTATCCATAGCCCCTCAAGATGGCTCATGTCACCATGAGCCATCTTCTGTTTTCAAACACACTCTCATAAGTGAAAATTTGTAAAAATATTACAAATTGGGCTTGTAAACACAATCTATGCGCGTAATATAAGTATAAGTTAAAGGCCTAGAACCGATGGGAGAGTCTGTTTGTGAGACTATTGTTCTAGGTGATATTGTAGTTATAGTAATCATTAACCTATCCAACCTAGCCATCTAGTGATTGCAAAGACTCTCAACACTGTCAAGGATGACAAAAAAAGTGTATTAAGCAGGATGCTTTTCTCACTGCATGATCTTGAAAGCTGGAATCGGATGCTACACGGGAGCCCACAATGAATAACTATGTGGACCTCAAGTTGCGTTCATACCAGCGGCTCCCTCTGGGAGACGCTGGATATGACGCGACAACATGAAGATAACATACTTTATCCAAGTACTAACGCTTTTGCTGGCTTAGATGAATATCATGGTTGGCCACAGTTTTTAGGCAAACTACTGAGCCATAATCAAGCTGTGCCGCTGTGTGTAATACTTGTTATGGGAAGTGTTTGCTACTTCACGTCTCGTATTCACTCACCGACCATTGGGCAAATAGGCATCATGGCTTTAGCGTTGGTTCTACTCTCCGTAATAGCAATCATCGCACTTAGGAAGTGTCAGGCTAAGCATGCCAAGACTGAAGAAAGACGAGGCTCGGACCCGCCTGAACCTGGAATTACCACAAACGGCAAGGGACCGTCTGGAAGCCCTCCGTGTTGAAACCGAGGCAGATAGCCTTGCGGAAGTCATCCGGCGTTCACTAGCTTTGTATGAATTGCTGTGGCAACAACAGCAACAGGGAGTTCAGATTATTGCTCGTAAGGGCGATGAAGAAAAACGAGTACTTTTGCTTTAAGTTCTTGACACAATCCCGTACCCCCAGAAGATATAGCTGTAGGCTCAACCTCACGGTCCGCCATTCTGGGGAATCACATGACCCGACGCCCTTGGCAGAAATCCTCACTCACACTTGGTACCCGCCTTGATGGTGCTGGTGATCTCAAACTGTCCCCGTCTGACCGAGAAAGCCACCTGTATATCGCAGGTGCTACCCGTACAGGCAAAAGCAAACTCATTGAATCACTCATCCGTCAGGACATTGCAGGTTGGCGTCGGCACAAGTGCGGCATGCTCCTGATTGACCCGCATGGCGACCTGTATCGGCAGGTCATGAAAGCGGTCATTGCCAAGGGGAAAACCGACCTGCCCATTGTTCCATTGACCTTACCGATAAAGAATACATCGTCTCGTACAACGTCCTGCGAAAGCAGTCTGCTGAAACCTCTGCACTGGTTCGTGCCTTTGTTCGGGCGATGGCATACATATGGGGTGCCGATGGAACCGATACCACACCGCGTTTTGAACGTTGGCTCACCCATCTTCTGCATGCACTGTATCAACTCAATCACACACTGGTTGAAGCTCCGCGGATGCTTTCACCATACGACCAAAGATTTCGCAGAAATGCCATCCCCCAATTAACGGGCCCAGTCTCTGAGCATTGGCAATGGGCTTGTACTCTACCCCAAAAACAATTCCAAGAGCAGATTGAATCCACCATCAATCGCCTGCAACGTTTTCAAGATTGCGAAAAGCTCAATCTGATGCTCGGTACACATGGCCATACTTTTGATTTTGAGCAGGCCATTGAAGAGGGCTGGATTGTTTTGGTCAATCTTTCAACCGAAGGATCGTGGGGTGATGAAGAAGATGCCGACACGCTTGCTACACTCATGCTTACTGACCTTTGGACTTCTGCCAAAGCCAGAGGAAAGAGCAAGAACAACCGACCGTTTCGCGTTGTCATAGATGAATTTCAGAATTTCATCACCCCGACCATTGCCAAGAATCTGGCACAAGCAGCTGGGTTTGGACTTCATTTAACGCTCGCGACACAATTTCCTACACAACTGTTATCTGCCGGGAAAATTGGTGAAGACATTTACCGCAATGTCATGGGTAATGCCCGATCCAAAGTTGTCTTTTCCTTGGAAGAACCCGACTCATTGAAAGCTCTGACCGAATGGCTATTCCGAAGCAGTCTCAATCCTGATGAAGTCAAACATGACTTATACAGCACAAAAGCCCTGGGGCAAAAGCTTGTCACACTGGAAAACAGATCGGAAACCACCACGACATCCGAAAGCGATGGTTTAACTGAAACAGATGACAGTGATGGCGGCCATATGAGCAGTAGCACCCGTGATCAAACGAGCACGTCAAAGAGTACCAGCACATCCTCCACCGAAGCCTTTGCCACCATCTATGGCAAGGAGCTTTCCTCTCGCCAATTCCGATCCGTTGAAGAACAGTATTTCATGGCCACCCAAAGGATTGTCAGCCAAAACCAACGGCATGCATTTGTCAGAACCATGAGCATGAAAGAACCTGTGCCAATCATTACACCATTAGTTGAGGAAGGTTTGGCACGTGAACCCTACGTGCAGAAAAAGACCCACGAAATGCTTGAAAAACTTCCGTTTGCTCATCGGGTTGAATCGGCCCGCAAGCAGTTGGCAGAACGTCAAGCGGTTATTGATGGAGTGAATCTGGATGTTCTTGACGAGCCGATGACTGCCAAACGACGTATCAGATAAAGAACCGTTGTCCCGCGAAAGTGTCTGCGATATACTCGCAGCTTAGCGATCAAAAATCCAAGGAGATTTGCACCGAAGCGTAACACCGCTTCTACAAAAATTTGAATTTTGCAAATGTAGACGCCTGTCTATACGAACTACCACCCCAGTTTTCTGGGACTTCACACAAGGGCGTTTGCTGGGTGCTCCCTGTATGGGGTCTAGCGCCCGGCGGACTTTATCCATGTGTGGCGGCTGTGGTAGGCGCGTATAGATGGTGCGGTCCGTCGGACACTCGACCCCGTTTTTTTATGCCCAAATGGCAAGAAAGGATCAAATCATGGGGATGTTCACTTCAGCGCTTTGTGCCTTTTTCTGTTCACCAGTCTACTTCTATAAGACCGGCCGGAAGACCGCTTTCAAGGTCCACCTTGTTCTGTACATCTTTTCCGCTCTCACATTCTGGGCTTTCCTTGGTGTGCCCACCTATGCCTTCTGTGTGATTCACACGCTCTATTGCATCTCGTACGACTTCCGATTGAGTCTAATGAAAAAGCAGGCAGAAATGATTGCCGAGGCTCAGCACAAGTACCAAACCAAAGACAAAACCGAAACAAATCAGAAGGTTGAAGCGTAACCCGACGCCCATTTGTGTTGAAGTCAAATGTATCCACGTAATCAAACAAAATCATGAAATGGAGAACATGCCATGTATCGGATGATACTTCTCATTGTTGGATTGATCAGTTGTGCAAATCAAATCGTTTTCAGTCAGGAATTCACCAAAGAGATCGCAGAGAAATTCCTCAAAGATCGATGTGTTGCCTATATGCAAGATTTCAAGAAAGAACAAGGTGGTGATCCTCTCTCATCCAGAGGATATAAGAACGGCATCTAGCCCAAAGTGCCTGACCGTTTCTGGCTTGAGTTCCAGTTCAGCAAAATGTGGATGATTCTGATCCAATCCCTGCAATTCAAAGTCTAGGGGTGGATTGACCACCACCTTGGCTTTGCTAGAAGCCTTTTGCTTGCTTGAGGTAGGTGCTTCTCGGTGGGGCTTGTACAGGAACTTACACAAGCGTCTTGTCTGGATTGTACGTTTTCTTGCAATGAGCACACGTCCATGATTCATTTTGATGTATCACACGCTCGCAATGTGGACATTCTAAAACAGATGTCCTTAGTTTTTCTTCAAAGTATTGTTCAAATGGTTTGTCAATTACAAACAGTTTGACGAGAAAGATACAGATACCCATTAGGAAAAAATTTACTCCATCCGGGTATGTTGTCTGATCATATCGTCCCAATGTTGCAAATATGTATATAACAAGCAAGCATGCTGAGATAATTAAGTCATTTCGGATTGAGCAACGAACCTTCACATAGATTTTCAAATACAGTTTGTATCGGTCGGATGCCGAGAGCTTGTTAAAATCAGTCTTCATGTCCTTGTATGCAAACCCTCTGCTAATCAGAAATCCACCATATGACCCGGCATATTCATCCATCTCTCTATCCTTTCCTCAACAACGTCGCGTTTTGTCCCATACCGCTCGCGTGACGTTTTGATGATCTGCTCACGCTTGCCACATTCCATGTCCACTGGCGGGTACATGTCACAGAAAAACGGTTCGCCGTATTCACCACCCGAAAGTTGCTTCACACATGCACGATGATTCCCCAGGTCAGTGAAATGACGAGGAACAAGACTTCCGCCAAACTGCTCCGACAGAACGGTAGCATCAGACTGGCCTACGATGCACTAAGAAGCGCGGTAAATGTTCACAACGGTATCTCAGAGAAGAAAGGATGACCGAACTGGTCACCGAAACGCTCAAAGACATTTCACTTTGCAAGGACGATGCAAACTGGATGCTCAAGCGTCTGCGACGTCAGCAGGTCAAAGACCGCAAGCTCGCAGACCAAGCAATTGCATCCATCAGAGAGAACATTGCCGACATTGATCGGCAAACACAGCGACTTCAAACCGCATATTTAAACGAGGTCGTATCCCTTGAGGAGTTCCGCTCTGCAAAAACCAATCTGGTCGCCAAACGGGCCAAATTGAAAGAGAATTTGACCCAAGCTGACCGAGATGAAGCCACACGGCTCGAACCAGTAGAGAAGTTCATAAAGGCAAGCAGAGACTCGTTTTCAGCCGCTTTTGGCACAAACGCAGCTGAAAAACGGGATTGGCTGAAAAAAGCCGGCTCGAACCGACAAGTTCTCAGCGGTGTTCTGGTTTTTGAGCCACGCGGAGCGTGGAAAATCGTTGCAACTTCAACACTTCTAGCAAATAGGCGTCAGGTTCGACAATGCGAACCTGACGCCTATTCACGAGAACTCGTCAAAGTTCCCTCTAAAGCGGAGAGAGTGGGATTCGAACCCACGGTGGACCGGAGTCCACACTAGTTTTCGAGACTAGCACATTCAACCGCTCTGTCATCTCTCCGGTTGAGTATTGTGTTGAGCACTATATTGTCTAAGCTTAAGACTAATTGTCAAATGCATTTTACGGCTAAAATCAAACTGATGCTTTACACCGATAAATTGTATGATCCCAAACCGTTACAGACATTTTATATATCCTGCGACTTAAGCCCCCACGGTTTGATCCCCGCGCAGAACGCGTAAGGTCACCGGCAGGTTAAAGTGCATGTCCTCTTCGACAAAGTAAAATTCTTCGACATTGCCACCATATTGATCCAGAAGCTCACTGACGATCTCCTGAACCAGATGCTCCGGTGCTGAAGCTCCCGCGGTGATGACCACCGTCTGGTCTGCATGAAACCAATCATGTTCCAGTTCGGATTTATCGTCGATGAGTTTGGCGGGTGTGCCATCAAGGTGAGCGATTTCCATCAGGCGAACGGAGTTGGAACTGTTCTTTGAGCCCACCACCAACACCATATCAGCATCGGAAGCACCACTGCGAATGGCATCCTGGCGGTTGGTCGTCGCGTAACAGATATCCTCAGACGGTGGGATTTTTGCGTTGGGATATTTCTTCTTGATCGCACCGATGATCCGCTCTGCATCGTCCCGGCTGAGTGTGGTCTGAGTGATGTAAGCGATCTTGTCTTCGGTGGTGAATGGCAGATTCTCCACATCCTGAGGCGACTCCACAATGGTGATCGCATTGGGCGCCTCACCAACCGTGCCTTCGACTTCATCGTGGCCGGCATGACCGATGAGCAGGATGTTGTACCCCTGCCTGGCGTAGCGGATCGCTTCCATGTGCACCTTGGTCACCAGCGGGCAGGTGGCATCAATCATGGTGCACCCGCGCTTCTTGGCAGCGTTGCGTACCGCAGGTGAAACACCATGAGCACTGAAGATCACCGTGGAATTTGCGGGGACGTCTTCAATGCCATCGACAAAGACAACGCCTTCCTTGACGAACTGATCGACCACGTGGCGGTTATGGACAATTTCGTGGTAAACGTACAGGGGCGTACCGACGATCTTGAGCGCTTCTTCGACGGTTTGAATCGCCATGTTCACGCCCGCACAAAAGCCACGCGGATTAGCCAGCAGAATTTTCATGAGGTTTACTTCCAATATTCAGCAAATCAAATTGACTCGTTAAACACCCATGATAGCTGCTTTGCGGGTTAACGGATAGGCGGGGAGATGATCGAAAACAAACGATGCAAGGTAATGACTGTAACAGTCTCACCTTGCATCGCCTTTAGCGTTCACTCACAACCGTCATAAACCGTAACATTTACTCATAAATCACATCATCAAAGTAGAAGGTCAACGGTGAACCCTGCCCTGCGACGATCCAGGCGAAGCCGGTTTTGATGCAACTCATATCCTTGCCTGCCAGGTCGATGGTGTATTGCTGCCAATTGGGGGTAAGGGTGATCTCCTGATCTGCCTTGGCGGTGTCGAAATAGGGTTTATCACGGCCTAGAAGTCCGAAGGCGATCTTGATTTTCTCACCGCCCTTTTCACCGCGTGCCCAGAAGCTCAGACGTTTTGCACCGGTCAAATCAAAACCGCCGCGTTGATCGCCCCAGTCGTTAGCTGGATGTTGCCAGACGACACCGCCCCAGTTATCAACAGCGTTGTAGTCAACTTGTAGACAGGTGTTACCTGCGTGCGGTTGATGGGTTGAACGGGTATCCATCTTAATGGCACCGGCGTTACCCATGTATCCAGAAGGAATCCACGCTGAACCTTCCATCTGACTGGTGAAGATTGGCATGGGTAATTGCGACTTGGCACCTTTGGGCGCGTTCTTGGGTTTGGCAGCCACGAGTTGATTGTTCTGACGCGGCGCGCCGTTTGGACCTTCGTAAACAATATCGTCAAGGTAGAAGGTAATCGGCTTGCCTTGGCCTGCGACCACCCACATGAAGCCGGTCTTGATCTGTTTGAGATTCTTGCCTGCCAAACTGATGCTGTACTGCTTCCAATCATTGGTGAGTGTGAATTCGACTTCACCTTTATCGGTGTCAAAAAAGGGCTTGTCTTTACCGAGTACACCAAAACCAATTTTGATTTTTTCACCACCAACCTTACCACGAGCATGGAAGCTGAGTTTGGTTGCGCCGGAGAGATTCCAGCCGCCGGGTTGATCGCCCCAGTCGTTAGCCGGACTCTGCCAGACCACACCGCCCCAACCGTTGGGCGCGTTGTAATTGACTTCGATGCAGGTACTACCGTGATATGGGTTGGTGGTGGCCTGTTCGTTCATTTTGATATTGCCGGTATCGCCCATCCAACCGGATGCATACCATGGGGCTTTATCCAACCCATCGGTATACAGCCAGACAGGAAGTGGGCTGGTCTGACCTGCCGAGGCGACCGAATTACCCGTCGGTTCACCCTTGACCAGGATCGGCAAATTCGCCACCGCCGAGGATCCGTTACCATCACGCACGATGGCAAAGATGCGGTAAACCCCTGGTTTTTGAGGCATTTTCAACGTCACCTGCGCGTTGTCCGCTGAGATGATGGCATTGGGGAACTGCCTGGTTGCCTCTTCTGAATCACCGCCGACTTTCATTTGTTTGGCTTCTTCGTGGAGTTGCCATTCGACAGTTAATGGATCGTTTTCAGGATCGGTGTTATTGATTTTGGCAATGACGGTGGCGCCGGGTTGGACCTGATCACTTCCGTCAATCTGATAACTTTGTATCTCAGGGCAACGATTGGGGGGGAACTTGCCGGCCCACATTTCGGCCATAACGTCGACGGCTTGTGTCTTGGTACCATCGGGCATAAGCATGCCAAACCAGGTTGCGGTGGCTTCCTGTTTGAATCCCCATGTAAAGGCATAACCACCCAGACAGAGTTTGCCTTGTTCTGCGGTAATCGCTTTGAGATAGGCTTCGCGATAACGGGCTGCTTTTTGCGTGCTGGTGAGTTCCTCAACTGTGTCAAAGCTATTGCGTCCGATTTCCCAGATACCGGGCGGTCCATACTCGGTTAAGACGTAAGGCTTGGTGCCACCAGCAGCGCGATAGCGTGCGGGGATGGAGGTCACACCGCCGTAGGTATTGATACCGATGATGTCGATATCGGGGCAGCGTTTGTTGATCGACTCGACACGCTTGCCACCGATCTCGGCGATGACGGTCATGGTCGGATGATTGGGGTCCAGCTCCTTGACCATGGCCGCGAGTTTTTGAATGTGATTCCAGATATTGGGATTGTCACCAACAGCATAACCTTCCATCTCATTGCCAAGCCCCCAGGCCAGGACAGCGGGGTGATCCTTGTACCGCATGACGGCGTCACGCACCATGGCTGTCTGTTCGCGAAGCGAGTTGGCGTTGGTGTAGTCAAAACCATGACGTTCATGTCCAAGCCACAAACCAAGTGTAACTGTCAGACCGAGTTTGTGTGCTTCGTCGAGTTGCGCCTTGGTACCGCGACCGACACCCCACGTGCGAAAGCCGTTGCCACCAAGCTTGGCCATGAGTTGTTTATCGCCATCACCGCCTGCACCTTTGATAAAGTACGGCTTGCCATCGCGGAGTAACTGGTATTGACCTGAAGCAGTCTGTTGGATTTGAACTTTCACCGCCTGGGCATGCAGCGATCCGGTGATCAGACAGACAAGCGCAGTACAGGTACAGAGTAATCGATTCATCGTTTATCCCTATCAAAAACCAGGTTGATTCGTTCTGTCAGATCCAACGCATCCGTTGACAAATGGTATGTCTGTCGGATCAATAAGTCGTCGCAATGTTTTGCTGTGTGATGGTATCGGTTGCACGAGTCTGGGCGTGACCATCCATGAAAACCACATTGGCCTGCCCATCACCGGGCGAAGATTCAAAGTGCCTGAAGCGAACATGTGTCGGCCCCATCTGCCCATCGAGTTGATTCCATTGCGGAATCAATAGATCACGGTTGATGTTCACCGCGTTGGTTGGGTTGAAGCTCTCAGCATGAAAGTCATCAAAATAGAACCAGACGTCACCTGTGGGGAAAGCCTGAATCGCATCGGCCATGGCCATCACCTGGCTGGGACGCGGGATCTGTTCCAGGCGCATGGTCGGGATCGAAGGGTTGTAGTCCGCACGTTTGAAACCAGCAGGATTGGGTGCGTAGGTCACCATCTTGTAATTGGCAGGTTGAATCTTGATCTTCATCGACGGGCACCAGTACAACCGGGTATTGCCACTTTCAGATGTCAGCCGCGGTGCATAGTGATCCAGGGTGTCCCGCCAGTTGCTTGTCCCCGATGGCCCCCATGAGTATGGGAGCATGCCGTCACTGTCTTGAGAATAGATTGTTACATAGAGCATCAACTGCCGCTGATTGGTCATGCACTGGGTGTTAAACGCCGACTTGCGTGCGCCCGCCAATGCAGGGAGCAAAATAGAGATTAACAGCGAAATGATGGAAATCACCACCAGCAATTCAATGAGTGTAAAGGCAGCGATACGTGCGTGCGAATGCAATTTGGACATGACCCAACTCCTCGAACCCGATAAGAACATCGGCAGATAGAAATGACCTCTATGGTTATCTTCAGGACGCACTGACCGGATTGGCCGGCGCAGCCGTGGTTTCGTGAACTTCCAACCAACACTCAAGTGTCTTCCTTGCCACCTGTATCGAATCGGATGAACGCAGCAGTGATTGAAGCATGCTAAACGCTTCGCGTCCCAATAACTCGGCATCCTGTGCGACCGTGGTTAACTGCGGGAAAGTGACCATATGCTGCGGGGCATCGTTAAACCCGACAATGGACAAATCATCAGGCACGCGAATGCCACTGCGCATCGCTTCGTTAACCAAACCTAACGATGTATACGGATCAATGACAAACACCGCGGTCGGCTTGGGATTCATACATTGGATCTGGCGATAAGCCAACGTACCCCCTTCAATGTAGGCAGGGACACGAATCACCAGACGCGGATCAAACTCCATCCCTGCTTCATGCAACGCCTGCTTATAGGCTTCCAGCCGCTCTGCATGATCATGGTCATCAACCACATTCGTCACCACAGCGATTTTCTGATGCCCCAGGTTCAATAGCATCTCAACTGCTCGGAGTGATGCATTACTGGCATCAGAACGAATGAAGCTGACTTCCGGTTCATCAAATCGGTCTGCAACGACGACTGCGGGAAATTGTTCTTTCGCGATTTCCAGACACTGCCATCGCGTTGCCGTGGTGGTGCGAATGATTGCTCCGCGAATGCCCTTGCGTTTGAACATCTGTGTGAAGGTCTCACCTTCCTGACGACAACGCTGTGCATTGAGCACCATCAGATCAAAGCCGGAGACTTCCAGCTGACAACTGATGCCCTGCGTTAAGGCTGCATCAAATGCCGAGCCCATGGAGGACTCGCCGGTATAAACCAGCGCGATGTTGTCCGCAGCAGGAGCAGCCCCCGCCATGGAAGCCTTCTTGGCCGCATTGACCACGGTGAGTACTTTCTGTCGGGCATGATCGCTAACGGACGGGTGATTGTTAAGCACACGCGAGACCGTGGTGATCGACACACCAGTCTGTTTTGCAATATCGCGAACGGAAGGCATTGAACACCTCAAATATGAAACACTTTGAAAACCTGCGAAACTTTAGACACACACATCTGGCGAGTCAAACCCTCCATCCAGAAGTTGAGTTCAACAGATCAGAATCGACCAGCCATATTTATCCTATATTATTTTAAAAATAAACACTTATAATATTTTTACATTTGGAAAAATTTTCTTTACGACGATATCAAGCCTGCTCTCAAATCATTACCATATGATTTTAACAGCTCTTTTATGAAACACTTTGTTTCATAATTTCGTCAAAGTGTTTCGCGTCGACAATGAACAACTCAGGCGCCTGAGGAATGTAAAAAAAAACGCATCACTGTTGGGTATCATCCCCCGGAAGACGATATCCACAACAGCAATGCGTCTCTTGTGCAACGGCATACTGATGTCAATCAATGCGCTGGTAGCGTTCGACGAGTTTGATGAACTGCTTGCGATAGCCATGAAAATCATCGCCGAGTGATGCCTTGGCCCACTGGCGGACTTTGCCAAGCGAGCAATTCCCTGCTTCTGCATCATCACGCAGGATCATGCCGAACCCTGCCACCGCTGCAGCAAACTGCGTATCCCTGGAAAGAAACTGTGAACCGTTGTCATACACCACGCGCGTGATGCGTTGGCTGCGGTCACCTTCGGGTTGCTTGTATCGCAGTTTCACAGTCAATAATTCATCACTGCCTGCACGCGGCGTCACCACCGAAGACCGTTGGTATTTCAACGGGTCAACGGACGGTCGATCCACACCTTCCCCCACAGGCACCAACTCATACAACGCAGTCACCGTATGCCCCGCCCCGACATCGCCTGCGTCTTTTGTGTCATCATTGAAATCCTCCTTGGCCATCACGCGATTTTCATAACCGATCAACCGATATGCCTGAACCTGTTGAGGATTGAACTCGATCTGAATTTTCACATCCTTGGCAATGGTGGCCAACGTGCTCGTTGCCTGTTGCACAAGAACTTTTTTCGCTTCCATGATCGAATCAATGTAAGCGTGATTGCCGTTACCCATGTTGGAAATCTGCTCGAGCATGGCATCGTTGTAGTTGCCCTGCCCAAAACTCAAAATGGAGAGATAGATATTGTCTTTCGCCTGCTCCTTGACCAGATCAACCAATTCACTGCGACTGGTCAGGCCAACGTTAAAATCACCGTCCGTACAGAGAATCACACGATTCACACCACCGTCAATGAAGTATCGCCTTGCCAATCGATAGGCCGTTTGAATCCCCTGCCCACCATTGGTCGAACCGCCTGCATGGAGTTTTCGCAAGGCAGAATAAATCTTGCGAGGTTGATCACATGCCGTCGGTTTAAGAACAACCCCACTGGCGCCAGCATAGACCACGATCCCAACACGATTCTTGTGACCCAACTCCTTAACCAACATTTTCAATGAATCAATTACCAATGGTAATTTGTCTGGTGAACCCATCGAACCTGAAACATCGATCAGAAAAATCAAATTGCTTCGAATACAGCTGCAATGCTCAGTCTCTCTAGCCTTGATCCCCAACCGCAGCAACCGATGATTGTCATCCCAAGGACATGGGCCGACCTCTGCATTGATCGAAAACGGGTGATCTCCCTGAGGCTGGGGATAGTCATACGAAAAATAATTCACCATCTCCTCAATGCGTACCGCACCGGCTGGCGGAACCACACCATCGTTAATCATCCGACGGAGATTGGCATACGATGCCGTATCCACATCAACCGAGAAAGTCGATAACGGGTCACTGGATACCGAGCGAAAAGTATCATGAGAAATGTAGTCGTATTTCTCGGTGCTCATCGATTGATCGATGATGTTCGAATCTGGCCGAAGGGTCATTTCCGCATTCGAAAAATATCCCTGCATCTGAACTTTCTGCGTTGGTGAACCACTGCTTTGCTCGTAGTGTCGAATAGACCGTTGAATTCTCGGATCAACCTGACAGGCTGAGAGTATGATTAGAAAAAAACCACACAGACCAATCGTCAAGCAACAAACAAACCATTTAACGCGAATACTTTTCATAGCAAACCCCTTGTTTGGAAATCTCGTACACACGCTGGTATCCAACCCCAATTCGTTTGCGCAGGTTGTGATGCGATTATTCTGACAATAAAATTTTTTGATTTGACGGCTGCGCATCGGCCAACACAATGGATACCAACTTCCGATGGGCCGATTGACTTTGCGTGATTCAGACTTGCAATGCGTGCATCAATGCCTTGCTGGTGACAAAACAGCCAGCCAGCGGTTTTACGCCCAGCATGCGCCGCGCGTTCTGGCATACTTGCTGCGAAGCGGGTTCGAACGTGCCACCGCCGATGACCTGTTACAGGACATTTTTCTACGCATCTTCAGGTCTCTGTATACCTACGATTCAGACAAAGGACCGCTGCTGCCATGGATCGCAACCATCGCCAGAAACGTCGCCCGAAAGCACTGGCAGAAACATCAGTTGCAAACCGATTTTGACATCCATTTGGCCCAGGAGGTTTTAACCTGTGATATCCGCCCTGAACAACCGCTGGAACAACGTGAGCAATCCACAGCCTTGCAAGACTGTATCAGCCTGCTACCTGAGGAGATGGGGCAACTCATTGAGCTTCGCTATGTCCGATGTATGACCACACGGCTGATTGCGGATGTCATGGAACTCGCGGAGTCCACCGTGCGATCACGTTTGAATATGGCCAAAAAGCAACTTGAAGCATGTATGAATAACAAGGGATACTCGGCATAACACATCATCCATACATCAGGCAATCAACCAATGGATGGATAAAATAAAAGCACATGGACCAACAACCATCACAACACGACGATGCCATGGAACGGGCATTACGCCAATGGGGAGCGCAGCAAGCGATTGACGACGCGTCGCTGTCACTTACCCCCATGCGCGATCCGTCACCTGTGCGTTCATCCCATCGCTGGTGGCCTCAGGTTCCCCTTGCAATGGCAGCATCGATTCTGCTTATGGTCCTTGGCGGGGTGTTTGTCATTTTGTTTGAACAATGGACCGCATCACCTGCGATGACATCCAATCGTGAAACAACACATAATGGTTTCGTTCAATCACCGGATTCCATCATCGTAAGACGTGCCGAATCTCAGCAGCCTGTCACACGCGATCCCCAACTCTCCCTGCTGCTAGAACAAACACGTCAACGCAATGAATCACTGCAGAAGCAACTCAACGATGTACTCAACAAACAGGAGCACAGTCAACAAAAACAGGAACAGTTAACCCAGCAAATCACCACACTCACTGAGCAACTCATCCTTTCGAATCGAACACAAACTACCATGACTCAACAAGTCGAAAAACTCCGCAAGCAACTGGTCGACCAACAGCAGTATGCCCAGGCGCTCAAACAAACCACGTTGGGTCTAGAGCAACAACTCACCGATCAACAGACTAGCTACCAACAGCAGTTGTCGGACATGCAATCGCTGTATTTACAGGCCATCACGTTAGCCAAAGCCGACCTGCCAGCCAGACAACAAGCAGCCCGTGAACACCGAATGCTTGCACGGCTCAGTACCTTCCGCCAACAGACTTCTGATCCCAAGACACATCATCTGCTTGATCAATTGGAAGTTGCGTTTACCCGTCTTGAATTGCTTGATGCCCAAAATAACCAGGCAATTGAGCATTTAAACCAAACACTCAAACAGCAGGCCATCGACAATATTATCGAGCAAACACTCCAATCACAGACCGAGCAATCAGCGTTTCGAACATGGCTATTGGAAGCCCGGCTGATTCTGTCAGGAGTAGATTATGCCAGTTAAAACACCATACCTGATCCTATGTGCGATCCTGCTATCAGGTTGCAGTTCGACTTATTACATGAAGAAACAACAAGCCGACGATCTTGATTTGCCGCGCTACCGACCACCTGCTCAAACTGTCAATCAAAATGCACACACCAAAGCCAGCCAATCTGATCCATCAACACCGCAGGCATATTTTATGATTGAGCCCCAACAGCCAATCAAAATAAAACCTCAGCGTACACTTACCGAGTTGGTTGAAGCGTATGAACAAGCCTTGCTGGCAGTCTCCAAGCTGCACTATGACAAAGTGGTCAGTGACTTTAAGCATTTGGCTGAGCGTTTTGTCAATGTTGGTGACACATCACGTGCTGCAGAAGCCTTGTTCTGGCATGGGTACTGCCTGGAGAAACTGGGGCGCAAGGATGATGCGATCACGGTGTATGATCGCATCATGCAAAGCCATCCCAAATCCAAAGTCGGTCAACAGGCAAGTCTACGCAAGCATGGTTTACAGACCAAGTAAATCAACAACACGCGCTTGATTGCTTGTATCACTGCTGTTTCAACGTTGCCTTGAGATAATGTGCAGCACTGCTCCATGCTTCGTTGGTGCCTGTGCCGTAGGTCATTTGTAAAGTCTTACCAATCTCTGGGCGGGCAAAGTCCACCTGGAACTCCAGGCCGAAGGTGCTTTCGGGCAGCGACTTGAAACCCAGCGTATGCCAGGGGATCATCGCTTCAAGCAGGTAGCCGGTGTCGGTTGGTGTGCGTGCGATTTGGATATTCGAATCGCTGGCAGCAGCAAACGGACTCCCGGGACGACTGTATGCCAGAAAAAGCTGCTTCGTCGGTTTCTTGCCTTCGTTGCTGACATCTGAAAAAACTTCCAGACAATCGCCCATGTACCAATCGGATTTCTCCGTCGCGATAGGTAAGCCCCCTTTGTCGATGTGAGCAAGTAACGCCAAACCTTTCTGCGTTGCGATCATCCAATAGGTCGCGCCTTCCTCATTGAGTTGACTGCCAAAGACGACATGCGAGCCAAAGAAATGCCAATCCGGGACATTGTCTTCATCCATCGCAAGGCCATACGATTGAGCCCACAGTTTGTCATCAGGCATACCGTCTACATCAATTTGACCCTTTAAAACAAGCGGTAAATCAATCGCAACGGATTTGGGGGTCTGAACCTTGGGCATCATGCTCAGAAGTTTTTCTTTGGCAATCGAGCTATTGTCCGCAGGCTTGTCCAGCAGGAACTCTACGCGTTTGAAGTTGCCAACGGCTGCACTGTTCATGATTGGGCCGACCACGCCAAAGTCCATTCGCTTGACAGTGGACCAGTCAATGGACTCGGGGACATCGGTTTTGCCCTTGGCCGATTTTTTCTGGAGTTTGAAATCCGATGCCGTAAGCAGGACATCATGCCACTGGTCATTTTCAAAGATGTAGTTGATCTGTTTGGACTTGTATTTCAGACCACCTTCACAGGTCAGCGTCAGGAAAGCATCACGCGGCTGCGTGCCATCACCTTTGAAATGCAGGATGATGCCCTTGCAGTTCTCCGGCTTGGTTTGCGGTGCGGTAAGATCAGCAAAGCATCCGCCGAACCATTCCTGATTGACTTTCCCGAAGGTGATTTTTGAATACTTGCCGTTGCTGTCCGTCACTTTGCTTGCCTTGGCATTGACGTAGGCAAAGGGGAATTTGCTCTGCGAAAAGTCCGCGGAAGTAAAGCGGATATCCCCCTGCTGGACCTCAGTGTCATCGACCACTTTACTTTTCGCGGATCGAACAAAAAGCTCCCGGGCATCCATGAGCGGTGCAGCCGGTGGTTGCGTTGAACGTGACGCAACTTCGGTTGGGAAGCCCGTAAATTTTTCATTCACCGGTGCATCGAAGCCTTGTGTTGCAACTTCAAACCAGATGGTCTGCCAACGCGGGGTGAGTTCAAGTTGGATGCTGTTCCCACTCCGATTAACGGGAACTTCGCCGATCCGGCAACCTTTGGAGTCCAGTGCGTAGACATGCAGTTTCGAAGCGATGTTGGATCGCAAAGTCAGCTGACCACGCAGCCCTTCGACAAAACACGGGGATTGACCGGCCTTGAGCACCACGGTCTTGCCTGCCTTGTTGGGGCCGACTTCCATGCCGGTGTTCTTCATGCGACCGGCAGCGGTGAGGATCATGCGTTGTGATTGATTAATGGGTTTGTTATCTGCGGAGGTGATGAGCACATTGCCATAGGGCACATCGATTTCACATTGCAGGTTGTCGGTCTTGTTGTTGTCCCGCCAACCCATGAGGCCGGAAAAGCCCTGTGTTTTAGGGGTATCGACAACCAGCGTGCCACGCCCCCAGTCGAACGTCAGTTCGCCGGTGTCCGAGGTGTACCATGTGTTTTGGACATCATTATCCGCGATGGGAATGCCCCAGCGTTTGGCAGCATGCAGATACAAACGCAACAACCAACGTGCGTCCTTGGACTTCTTGTCAAAGCTGCCTGCATTGGGGAAGACCACGTTGCGATCGTTGATCCAGCCGAGTGTATATTTCTTATCTTCACTGACACCGATAGGTGAACTGCCTGCGGGGATACTCTTGATGTCGATCGCAGCTTCAAGTGTCGGGAAGTTGATCGTTGTATCCGACTGCCAGGGCTTGGTGAGTGTGAACGTGGTGGGCTGATCGAGCTTGACGATCTTGACTGCAGGATGAATCTTGCGAACCGGATACGCCAGGTCACGCGATTTACGATAGGGATCGTTGTAGGGGTTATCGCCGAGAATCACAGCATGTTTTGCATTGCTGTAATCACCAGAAGCACTGCGACCGGTGGTGAAGACGACATCGGCTTTGCCATCGTAGACGTCATCAAAAAAGTAGTTGGTCACATCATGGATCATGGGCATGAAAAGCGCCAAGCCACCGATACTCCCCGTGCCGTTGGCTTTACCCGGTGCATGGAGATTTTGCTCCATGCGGTCAACTGCTGAGCAGGCGATATGCACTTTGACTTTGGGGCGTGAGATATCCTGTCGGATGAACATGGGCGCGATGATGCGGTTGGTTGCCATCCACGGGAAGTCATGCAATGAGCTGAAGGATCGGGAGATTTTCTTTTTGTAACCGATATAGCGGAAGGTGTAGTCGAAGTCGGGCATACGTTCACCGCGCCAACGGTGAGCCAGGGTGAAATGCAGGGATTGGCTGATGTTCTGGTAACTGGAGATGGTTGCCACCGCCATGTTCACATCCGCACGTTGGGTGAACGTCCCGCCGGTCCATTCACCGTTGATCGCTGCAACTCCTTCGGCTTTCACACGTGGAATATTGGAGAACCAGTTGTTGACGCGCAGGTCCACGCCTTCGAGTTCACCGCCGGTGACGCCGGGGCGTGCGTTGAAGACCGTGTTACCGTTGGCATAGAGGTGGGCAGCAAGCACGCGTCCATCTTGAATCTCAGCATACTGATTGGCGGGGCCGTAAAGTTCATGCGACCCCAGGACCAACCCCTTGTAACCAAGTGAACGAATGTGTTGCGTTGCATCGCGGTAGAAGTCCGCTGCCGTTTCACTGAGATAGTTAAAGTAATCATTGACGCGCGAGGCACCACGGGTCTTGGAGCGATGCGGCCGATCCCACTTGGTAAAGGCCATCAGGCGCGGGGCGAAGACGGTGTTCTTCGTCGGATCTTCGTTTGCAAAGAGGCCTTGCGTCCCCTCAAGGTCCGTCCAGGCTTTATCGAGTTTTTCCCTTGTCCCATAGCGTTTAACCAGCCACTGGTTCCACTGTTGGTTATGCCATTTCGTCATCGAGTCGGTGAGTTTGAAACTCCAATCCCAGAACAGGCCGTTCTCGTTGATGATCTCAATGGTGACAACGCCCGGCTCATCGCCCCAGCGATTGCCGGTGTATGGGTTAACGTGATTCAGAAACTCGGTGACGAATCGTTTCCATGCATTGACGATAGCCGGATGCGGGAAAAGCCCCTTCCAACCTTTGCCGTTGATCTTCTTAAGTTTCTCAAAGTCCGGCACGTCCAGACCATCTTCCTCAAGCAGGTCGCGATAGTCAATCAAGTCCAGATAGACATAAATGCCACGCTTGTACAACTCGGCTGCTAGCTTATCCAGACGATCCATCTCACTGGGTTCAAGCAGGTAATTGCTCTTGGGGTTAACCTGCAAAAAGCCAAGCCCCTTGGCATTCATGTCGTTGTGATGGAAGCGAACCAGGTTGTATCCCTTGGCAGCAATCGCATCGGCCAACACCTCAATTTCCTGCGGTTTTTCCGGGAAAGTCGCACCAAAGGCCAACGTCGTCCCCCAGAACCGAATCGGTGTCCCGTCGGCAAAGGCTATGGAACCGTCGGCGTTCGTCTTGATATGACCATGCTTCCCCGCAGGCTTGTCAAAAAGCCACGGCCCGACATTGATCACTGAGTCCTCAGCAAAACGTGGGTAACGCGACATCGGCCAGGGAATCAAATCTGCCTCATCAGGCAGTGTCTCAGCAGGCACCTGCGAAAGCACCTGATCTGCGGCATCAACATCATGCATCGGCAGTATGACCAAACAACCCATCACCAAAACTACCAAACCCAGTAAGCCTTGTTTGATAGATTTGAGTGTCATGGATTGCATCAGGAACGAACAACGAAAACTAAACATAATAACTCCATACAACATATCGTTGATACGCAGGTAAGTCTCAATCAAATCGAACTGCATCGGATTGACTGATACTGATCGTGATTCAAAATACAAGGGTCAACGGTCAGAATCCCAAGCCCCAGCGTTTGGCAATATTCGGATCGCGTCGCAAAACAACATGGCCATCCAGATACAACCGACTTTGTGATTCCACTGAGCCATCGGGGTGTTTGTGCATGTTGATGTACGAGGAACTGGTCACGCCGACATCATTGGCGGTGTCCCAAATAATGGCTTTGGAAGAGGGCTGGATATCCACATCATGCAACGTCATGGGTTTATAGGTGCTGAGTTTGTAATAACTCCCACGTGTCATGATGTAAAAATAAGAACTGCGGCTGTTCCATTTCTTCATCCAGACACCCTTCCAGTTTGGCTTACCCAGGGGGCACTGTGCGATTTCACCGTTGAAGTTGTAAGGCAGGAAGGTCTTCCACATGTAATCCAACCGCGTCTTGCCCGATGCGCCAGCCCGGGCGGCATCGACATTCGACGCACACCAAATCGGCAACGTGTCACCGTAGTCCACCGCATAACTCGTCACCACCAAGCCGATCTGACGCAGATTCGTCTGACATTTGGTCAACGTGGTCGTCCGTCGCGCTTTAGCCAATGCTGGCAGCAAGATCGAAATCAACAACGCAACAATACTGATGACCACCAACAACTCAATGAGCGTGAATCCGAGCGTGTGGCGAAATCTGACCATGTCATTCTCCAGAACAGGAGGTGTGAACAAAAGAATCATAACAAAAATAACACTTGCGACTGTTTACGCAAAGTGTAAACTTGATATATTATGAAGTCAATGTTCGCACCAATTTTTTTTTGAATTTATGATGGGACCGTTATGGCCAGTCTCAGACAAATTGCCAAAAAAGCCGGGGTCAGCCCCACCACGGTCAGTCGTGTTCTCAATGACGCGAAATATGCGGATCAGGTTTCCGAAGCCTGCCGCAAGCGTGTTCAGGAGATCGCCAAGGAAGCTGGGTATCAGAGCAGCTATCACCGCCGCGCGATTCAGAAGTCCGTGGCGGAGACGATCGCTCTGGTCCTGCCGTTTGGTCAACACAAACCTGACGAAACCAACCCTGACTCCCTGTTAGAGCCGGTGTTTCATGGGTTGATTGCGGGTATCGAATCGGCCATGCACGGCTCGGGTTATGCCCTGAGTCTCGTTGGTCCGGGGCGAACCAAGCGTGCTGAGGAACTGGGTATTGCCGGACTTCAGAGCAAGCGGTATGACGCGTTGATTTTGCCGACACTCACCAGCCTGTACGAAGATGTAACCACCCAGATCAGACACACCATTGATCACGCTCAGAACAACGCGCGCATTGTCCAGATCGATTACCACAACACCGCTCAATCCAATCACCCATCGATTTATTTTGATGAAGCACAAGCCTGCCACATGGTGCTCCAACACCTTTATGCGCAAGGCCATCGCAATGTGCTGATGTTAAACCGCAGTCATACATCCAATCGTGATCACTACTATCAGCAGGCCGGCCAATCACTGGGGATGACGGTGCAAACGCAGACGGTCAAAATCGACAGTGCAGCCAAAAGCTCGCTGGCGGGTCACACCGACACCACCGAAGCTGCAGAGAACAGCATGCTCGTTCGCCTTGCCACCGGGCCGCATGATTACACCGCGGCGATCGGTTACAACGACTCGATGGCGATGGGCATCATTCGCGCACTGCATCGCGGCGGCAAACGCATTCCCGAGGATGTCTGCGTCGTCGGTTGGGATAACACGTTGGCACCCTTCGCTTCGCCTGCTCTGACAAGTATCGACTCACAGTTCGTGGAGATGGGACGCCAGGCCGGCAAGCTTGCCATCGAACTCGCCAGTGCAGACGAAAACAAACTTGCAGACATTCAGGACAAGCGTATTGTTTTGGATCCCAAACTCATCTGCCGAACCAGTACGCAGAAAACGATCTGACACTGCGACATAAAACGTCAACAAGCACACACCCCAATCATGCTCATTGACGTACAATTCAAAGCACTATGACACAGATCACTTCCGGGCTGACGTCACCTTTTCTGATTCTATTACTCTGTCTCTTAGCAACAGGCAGTTGGCTCTGCTTCTTCGCCCTTCGCCGAAAACGCAAAGGCGATCAACCGCACTGCCGCAAGTGTGAATACCAACTCACCGGCATAGCCACCGAGCAGACGCATTGCCCGGAGTGTGGCCAATCACTGGGTACCGCCAAGGCCATCGCACGCGGGAAGCGATACACCCATATCCCCCTGCTTTTGACCGGCATTTTGCTGATCCTGATCACACTGAGTTTAAGTGGTCATCACGTGTACCAGACTGTCCAAACCCATGGCTGGATCAAACTCAAACCGACATCGTGGCTCATCTCCGATGCTGTTGACGAGTTTAATTACTTTTCCAAAGCCTTCACCAGCACATCTCCGTATTTACCACTCCCCACCAGCTCTAGCTGGATAAATTCACAGGAACTTTTCGTACGACTCAGAGCTGACACACTCTCGACAACGCAGTGTCAAATTCTGGTGAACCAAACCATCAAACTTCAAGCCCAACATCACATTTGGACAATCGCTCAGGATTGGAACGGAATCCTCGACGAACTGATCATTGCCAAGGCGTTTTCACAGGAACAGATCGAAAAACTCATCACACAGAATCACAGTGTTGAACTCCAGTGCAAACCAGCCATCCGACGCAAGCGATCATTCAATTGCGATTCGCGTGATATCGAACATGACATCAGCAACAAGCTTCAACTCTCATTCAAAGAGACCTACTGTGCCATCCATTTCAACGATCAACTGGTCAAGGATGTGACGACTCGATCAGAGCGATACAACAAACGTGGTCCATGGGGTACGACCAGTGGCTACTCACTAGAGTTGTACAAGGAACCGTTCAATTCTGCGCCGGATGGCAAAGGAACACTCAGCTATCAGATCAAGGTCATGGTCAACGTCGAGGAACCGGCCATTTATCAACCGTTTGAAATTGCACTCAAAACCACCCAATCAATCCGCCTGGAACCGGCTGACGCCATCGTGGACAACTTCATCACAGATGATAACTTTGCCAAACCTGTCGAAGACGCCTGGCAGCAAACACGTGTCCAAACAACAGACAATAAAACCAAGATCTGGCTTCAACTCGATAGTCTTCCCATTAATCTGGCAATGAATGTTTTCATTATCGATGCAAATAAAGAAATCCCGTTCGGCGGATTTATGCGCCAAAGCAATCAAGACAAACAATGGGAACTCATTCGCTCCAGCAAAAAATACACCTTCTCCCCCAATGTCCACGTCGAATTGCGCCCCAGCCAGGACGTTGCTGACCAGATCAAAACACTTGCTGACTACTGGGGCAAAACCATGCGCAGGGAGAACATCACGGTCAACACGCCCTACTCGCCCCCCTTTAACATGGATCGGAGTTTGGTCGATCAAATGACCAAAGCAGTGGGCATTCGGCTCTCAGGACGCAGCAAGAAACATGCTGTGGGTATCCATTTCAATTTCCATAACAACCCCGTCGACGTTGCCTACATCCCCATGTATTGGATCAATGGAAGCTGGAAACCCATCGAACGCAGTTACCACAAAACAATCAGCTACCGTGCACAAAAACGGGGGATCAATAGTTATGGCAAATCACTCCGTGTCAAACCGGATCAGAAAACCATCAGTCTCCGACTGGAACCAGACATTGATTGGGAAGGCCTGAGATACAATCGCGTGGATTCCCCATGGGGTTATGCCATCGAGTTTCACGACCTGCCACTGCCTGAAGTCGGGGGCAAACACACCGACACACGTTACACCGGCAAGGTGATTCTGCCGGACGATGTCTTGCAAGTCCCTGCGTTGAATGAAAAATGATCTTCCCAATTACAGACAACAGCACCAAAGCCGTGTCGCGCCTACAACCTATTTCACCTTTGCCGTAATCTCGTGTTCGTTATTGTCTTGACCTGCGATCACACAAGGCATTGATTGCATCGTCACTCCCGCGCAGGCGGGAGTCCAGTGAGAACTGCAAGCGTCAACTGAATACCACTGGATTCCCGCCTGTGCGGGAATGACAGACCTAAGGCACGGGTTATCTTTGACACAATGCACATGCGACACGTGACCCGGGAGGATCACGGCTTTCATTGGCTATTCGATTGGCACAATATGCGTTAACTCACACTGACACCGATGCCAGACGTTGTGCCTGTACCAGTGAGAGCATCAGTGGGGCAAAGCTGTGCGGATCGTCCTTGACCGGTGACTTTTCGGTGACATAGGCATGCGTACATCCGAACTTTCTTCCCAGGAGTCCGGGGCACAAACAACCGGGGCAACACAGTTCGGTGGAGCCGTCATCGTTGATGCAGTACTTGATCATGCCTTCTAGCGCCTTGTCGAAGGATGCCTTGAATTCTTCACCGAGAATGCCCTGCTCGACACCCACGCCATAGGCATAGGCAATCAGGCCGGTACCCGAACTTTCTTCCCAGGAGTCCGGCGCTTCTTCGAGGACCAGATGCTGACGCCAGAGACCCCGTTCGGATTGGTGTGGCAGCATGGCTTTGCAGTGATCCACAAAGTATTGCTTGCAGGTTTCATACTTGGGATGATCCTTGGGCAAGTACTGCATCAACTCAGTAAGAGCGATAATCCCCCAACCCTGCCCGCGGCCCCAGTAGTCGGTGGAGAATTTGTCCGGCCCGTTAAAGCCACGACTCTGATGCAGCAGGCCGGTCTTCTCATTGCGGAACGCGTCATACATCAATAAAGTCTGATTGACGCCTTCGTCGATGTATTCCTGATTACCCAGATTCAGACCTGCAAAGAGCAAATATGGCGTGATCGCCATCGCGCAGTCGATCCAGATACGATTGGATGTTGCAAGATAGGGATGCGACATAATCCCCTGCGGATCACGTTGGGCAACGAGCATTTCGTCTGCATAGTGATCGACATATTTCTTGGTCTTCTCGTCGGTCATCAAGCCCGAATACAGCGCGTAGGCACGGGCTATCCCGCCGATGCGATAGCTGGGGAAATTGTAAGCAGAGTGCTTCTCAATCAGGTCGGGGAAGCGTTCAAGTTCCTTGACGCATTTTGCTTTGAGCGCTTCATCGCCAGACTCAACCGCGGTGCGACATAAGCCAAAAATCGCCAGGACACCGAAGTAGTGAAAGACATTGTCAACGGACTTGTAGTGATCAAAAAGTTTGACGGATGTTTCAAGGTAATTCATGTTCATGCTCGTTTGTGAAATGTAAATCGGTTGTGTAATTGTTGTGACCGCTCAATAGAACATGTCACTTTTGTGTTGATATAAGCCTTAATGGATCAGCGTGAGAGCCAACCACCATCGACGTTAATGGTTGTGCCATGCAAGTACTTGGCAGCATCGGATGCAAGGAAGACCGCAGTGCCTGCGAGGTCCGACGGATCACCCCAGCGACCTGCGGGGATGCGTGCCAGGATCGCTTCATTGCGCACCGGATCATCGCGCAGCGCCTGCGTGTTGTCGGTTGCCATGTAACCAGGAGCGATGGCATTGACGTTGATGTTATACGGTGCCAACTCATTGGCCATGATACGGGTCAAGCCCATCACGCCATGCTTGGATGCTGTGTAGGAAGGCACACGAATCCCGCCCTGGAAGCTGAGCATCGAAGCGATGTGAATGATCTTGCCAGCCTTATTGGCCATCATCTGCTTGCTGACGATCTGGCTGAGAATGAAGATACTTTTAAGGTTGACGTTCATCACATCATCCCAGTCCGCTTCGGTGAAATCCGGCCAATCGTTGCGGCGGATGATACCTGCGTTGTTGAGCAGAATGTCCACGGGTTGATCCAGTGACGTAAGCTTCTCACCCAATGCTTTGGTCGCATCAATATCGCAGAGATTGGCCTGGATACCAATGAACTTGCGGCCGGTGGCTTCGATGGCTTGTTTGATTTCGTCGGGTATATGCGCGTTGTAAACCCCCACGATATCCGCCCCGGCATTGGCAAGCCCCAACGCCATCCCACTTCCAAGGCCTGTGCTCACACCGGTGACCACGGCCTGTTTACCTTCGAGAGAAAAATTGATCGACATGTCTGTCACTCCGTACGTCTTAATGGACAATGTGCAGATGAGTTTAGGCAAAACACCTGTTTAAGACCATGTATGCCAAGGCAAGTGTTTGCACAAAATGACTGCAATATCATATTTAGCCACATCGCTTGCGATGCGCGCTTTCTAACCATCAACAACAACGAAGCGCATCACAAGTGATGCGGCTAAATATCAAGTGTAAACTCAAATATTCCGGTAATACGATGGACTCACGCCGACCAATCGTTTGAACAGGCGGCTGAAGTAGTACACGTCTTCAAAACCGGTTTCCGCTGCTGCCGTGGTGACGGTATAACCGCCGGAGAGTAGCAGGTCTCGGGCACGATACATGCGGATGAGATTCTGATAATGCGTGGGGGAATAGCCGGTCATCTGCCGGAACAGGACGCGAAATCGTGACGGGGAGAGTTCTGCCATTTGCGCCAGTTCATCACAGCTGTAGGTGGTGCCGGAACATTCCTGGAGCATGGACAAAATGTCATTGATTTTTGAGGCATGCAGGATGCGCCCGGATTGGCGGATGTGGGTTAAAACCAACTCGTGAAGCAGTTCGAGAATGATGCCACGCACGCGCATCATGAACCCTGGCTCGCGGCCAACCCAACAGCGTTCCAGTTCCCGAAAGCGGCTGCGCACCTGTGCAAGATTACTGACTTTGAGATTCGGGTCGATGGCATTGAACGCATCGCGCGCTTCGTCATTAACAGGTTGCAGATCAAACTGAACCGTGTAAAACGACCACGGCGAAGACGGGTCACTGTAAGCGCTGTGTTCGGTTCCCTTGGGGAAAAACAACATGCTCCCAGGCTCGGTGGTGAAGCGTTTTTTGCCACAGGTGTAATGTGACTTACCCTGCACGCAAAGACAGAGAATGTCATAGCGGTGATTGGCCAGGTTGCGAATCCGCCAATCTGCCATGGGTTGGCGACAGATCACCATCCCGACATTGCCGACCCCAGCATCGTATAGTGTTTCCAAGTCTTCGGGGCGTTTACTCATTGTTTGTGAACTCTCAGCCATATTACAGTCAAATTGTACAAATTCACGCGATTCCTGCCATGGTATTTTTGGCACAAAATGGATTGAATATCAAGTCTCCATTAGAAAAAGAAATGGATTTAACGAATATCCACCAAACATCAACATGCGAGGTTTGAGCACATGACCACTTTCAACACAGACAAATCGTCCAGTCTCAACACTGATGAGAATCTGCCGGACATCCCGGAAAAAGAACTCGTCGAACGGTACCAGAAACTCTACGGCGGGTTGGTCAACGACACGCTCCGCGAGATGGGTTACGTGCATCAGACACTGCCGAATGACATCATGCCGTTGCGTGATCACATGTGTGTTGCAGGGATCGCCTTTACTGTCCGCGGTCGCAAAAGCACCGAGACCGAAGGTGAAATGGAACAACGCGCCCAGATGCTCGATTCGCTTCACGAAAACTCCGTGGTCGTCTGGGATACGCACCGCGATGACGAATCAGCACACTGGGGCGAAGTGATGACCAAGGCAGCGATCCGGGCAGGCTGTCGCGGCGCGATTGTCGACGGCGGTGTCCGCGATACGCATCTGGTCCTCGATCAGAACTTCCCCGTCTTCATCCGCTACCGTTCCTCCAACGGCATGCTCGGTCGCTTCCGCATGACCGACTTCCAACAACCCATCACCATCGGTCACGTGATGATTTATCCCGGCGATGTCATCTTTGCGGACATTGACGGTGCGATCGTTGTCCCCCGCAAACTGGCGGTCAAAGTCCTGCTCCGCTCCGAAGAAATCCGCGGCGAAGAGCAGGTCTACAAACAATGGATCGACGACGGCATGAGCCCCGAAGAAGTCGTCAAGCGCGGTGGCTATTTTTAACCCCCGGAAGCTTTTTCAAAGCAATATGTCAGCGTCACGTGAAAACGTAAAAATGATAAATTGTGCCTCGAAACATTATTCATTATCAAGAGTCCACACCATGAAAGCAGTTGTTACCAATCAGTGGCATGATGCCACGTTGCAGGATGTTGACAAACCCACCGTCAGTGATGGTGAATGTCTGATCCAACTCAAACTCGCAGGCATCTGCGGGTCGGATGTGCATATTTACGAAGGCCATCACCCCACCGCCAAAGCACCCATCATCCAGGGACACGAATTCGTTGGCACACTGGTCGAAGCGGGTGGCGATCTGCCTGACGGATTGACGGTCGGTGATCGCGTCGTCGTCGAACCGTTGATCTCCTGCGGGACATGTGAGGCTTGTGTTGCAGGCAATACGCATGTGTGTCGGAGCCTGAAATTACTGGGGATTCACGAGCACGGCGGGTTTGCTGAGTACGTGAAAGTGCCGACCGCCAAGGTCATTCGCGTGCCGGACAACGTGCCGGATCGTTTGGCGGTCTTGACTGAGCCCTTCGCGGTGGGCTTTCATGTTTGCCAGCGTGCGGAACTGAAGAACGGTCAACGCGCCTTGGTCATTGGTGCAGGGCCAATCGGTTTGATTGTTGCGATGGTCGCTGCGATGAGTGGTGCCGAAGTCACGATCAGCGAAGTCAGTGACGAACGTCTTCGTCAGGCTGAGAATGATTTTGGTTTCATGACGATTGATGCCAAAAACGATCCCATTTCACAAGCCAATAAAATCACCGACGGTGATGGGTTTGATGTGGTGTTTGAAGTATCCGGCACGGCACCGGGTTTGACGTTTGCGATGAATGCCTGCCGCGTGCGGGGGCGGATTGTGCAGGTTGGATTCTTTGGTAAGCCCATTGAAGTAAATCTCATGCCGGTGATTCTGCGTGAACAGACATTGGTGGGTTCGCGTGTTTATGCACCGTTGCACTTTAAGCGGACTTTGCCGATGCTTGGGAGATTGCTTGCTGAGAAGCGATTTGATGCAGAAAAACTCATTGCCGAAGTCCGACCGCTGGGGACAGTGCAGCAGTCGATTCACGATATGATTGAAGGCAAAGTGACTGGCAAGATTTTAATTGACCCGAAACTGTAATTGATATTTATCAAAGCGCCGGGAGCGCTAAACCGCAAGCGGTTTTAAACTGAGGAAGGAACACAACACGATGAGTAGTAGCGATAAAGTTTTTCTGGTGACCGGTGTGACCGGTGGGATCGGCAGCGCAACGGCAGCATGGCTTGCCAAACAGGGCGCCAAGCTGGTGATCTCCGGGCGTGATCAGGCCAAGCTCGATGAAGCTGCCAAGTTGATCGCAGCCGAAGCAGCCAGTGACACCCAAATCAAAACCGTCACCATGGACATGACCTGTGAAGATTCGGTCAAGGACGGGATGGACAAAGCGCTCGCGGCGTTCGGCAAGCTCAACACACTGATCAACATCCCGGGCATGAGCATTCCCGGCAAGATCACCGAAACCGAACTGGAAAGTTACCGCACGATGATTGACGTGAATGTCACCAGCGTGTTCCTGGCGGCCAAGCACTTCGTGCCCAAGGTCAATGCTGAGGAAGGTGGTCACATCATCAACATCAGTTCGGTTGCAGGTAAAGCTGCCAACCCTAACGCCCCGATTTACTGCACCGCCAAGGCTGCGATGAACATGCTCTCTGCGGGACTTGCTTTGCAACTTAAAGCCAACAACATCCGCGTGTCGATCGTGAGTCCGGGGGCAACCAGCACGACCGGTTTCTGGGGTGATCGTCCCGTGCCGCATGACAAATTCCTCAAGCCGTCTGATGTCGCATTGGTGATCGGCTTTGTGGCCACCTTGCCCGAAAGCATTGTGCTTCACGACGTGGTGGTCGAGCCGTGGGAGTTTTATCGCAGCAAGTAAAGCCAGTCTCAAAGGCTTCACCACAGAGGCACAGAGACACAGAGCTCAAGACAGAGTTTGTTTCTCATGTTTTCCTCTGTGACTCTGTGGCTCTGTGGTAAAAGCCACCCAAGCTCAGATACCCCAGCGGGAATCGTGTTCAGCACGGCTCCTGCTTTTTTTTTGAGCGGACCCAGTCGCAACGTCCGGATAATTCGGCTACCCAAACCCTACAACCGCTACACCCTTACCGGCTCTGAATTTACGTTTAGCAGACAGTGCGTTTTTCCCGTGTTTTGAGCCCTTTTTGCCAATTGACCAACTTTCCCAAAACCCGCTGATCACTTAAGATATCCCGTTCCCCCCGGAAGATCCCCCGGAAGTTCCCCCGGAATTTTTCCTTGGAAATTCCGAGTGGACACGGGACAGTGAAAGGTGTGATGTGACGCAGTCAACGCAAGCGATGACAACCCGCAATGCAATGGGCACATGGTCCGGCCAGGCGTCCGACCTGGTGACCGATCCCAAGGCGATTGGCGACCTGCTTGGCCAACTCGATGTGCCGGTCTATTTGGTGATGCTCGATGGCCAACTGGCTGCGACCCCCCAAGGCCATGCCACGCTCGGTGATGATGCAGACGGCTTGCCATTGGTCGGGTTTGTCCCTGCGACATCGATGCAGCAGATGGGTGACGTGTCCTTCTGCGAAGACCACGGTCTGAAATTCGCCTATATGACCGGCGCCATGGCCAACGGCATCGCCTCCGAAGCGATGGTCATTGCTGCCGCCAAGGCAGGCATGATGGGTAGCTACGGTGCTGCAGGTCAATCGCTCCAGGCGGTCGAAGCTGCGATCGACACCATCCAAAGCGCGGTCGGTGATCTGCCTTACTGCTTTAACCTGATTCACTCACCCAACGAACCGCAACACGAAATCAACGTCGTCGAACTGTACATCAAACGCGGCGTCACCTGTGTGGAAGCTTCGGCGTACCTTGGCATGGCATTGCCTGCTGTCCGTTACCGCACGCATGGCATTCACCGCGACAGTAGTGGCAACATCGTCACGCCCAATCGCATCATCGCCAAAGCTTCACGCACGGAAGTGGCAACGCATTGGTTTAGTCCCCCGCCGCAAAAAATGGTCGACGAACTGGTCAGCCAAGGCCATCTCACCATTGAGCAGGCTGCACTCTGCCGCGAGATTCCGATGGCTCAGGATCTCACCGCGGAAGCAGACTCCGGCGGGCATACCGACAATCGCCCTGCGATTTCACTTTGGCCGACGATGATCGATCTGAAAAACCAGATGCAGGCCAAGTTCAACTATCAGCAAAAACTCCGCGTCGGAGCAGGCGGTGGCATCAGTACGCCAATTTCCGCAGCAGCAGCGTTGGCGATGGGGGCGGACTTCCTCGTCACCGGCTCGGTGAATCAGGCATGTGTCGAATCGGGTTCCTGTGATTATGTCCGGCAAGCACTCGCACAAGCCCAGCAAGCCGACATCACCATGGCGCCGGCAGCAGACATGTTCGAGATGGGCGTGAAACTCCAGGTCCTCAAACGCGGCACGATGTTCCCCATGCGAGCGGGCAAGTTGTATGACCTTTACAAAACATACAACAGCCTTGACGAAATTCCCGCACCCATCCGCAGCAACCTTGAAAAGACGATTTTCCTGCAACCCATTGATGATGTCTGGAATCAGACACGCGAGTTTTTCCTCAAGCGTGAACCGGCGCAAGCGCAAAAGCAGACCGCGATCCCAAGCACAAAATGGCGTTGGTGTTCCGTTGGTATCTTGGCTTATCCAGTCGCTGGGCCAACGCGGGGGATCTCTCCCGCAAGATGGATTTCCAGATCTGGTGCGGACCTGCCATGGGTGCGTTTAACCAATGGACGACCGACACCTTTCTGGCAGACTATCAAAACCGTGACACCGTGACGGTCGGACTGAACCTGATCTACGGCGCTGCAGTAGCATCGCGTTTGACCATGTTGGCAGCCCAGGGCGTTCGCTTGGATGAATCGATCAAACAGATCAAGCCGCAGACTTCTGACGCATTGGAGGCGTATTGCAAGTGAGTACCCCGCCCCCGGAACAATCCAAACAGAATGTCACGCCAGTCCCGCTAGCCATTGTGGGCATGGGCTGTCTGTTCCCCAAAGCTGACAACGTCGGTGCCTACTGGTCGAACATCCGCGATGGCGTTGATGCGATCACCGAAATCCCCGCGGATACGCACTGGAACCCAGCAGACTATTTTGATGATGACAAGACCGCCCCGGACAAAACCTATGCCAAGACCGGTGGCCTCATCAACAAACAATCCTTCGATCCATTGCACTACGGCATCTCGCCCAACAACATCGAAGCGACCGACACCACGCAACTGCTGGGTATGATGGCCTGCGAACAGGCACTGCTCGATGCAGGTTACTGCACCGATAAGTCCGGCAAGGATGGTCGCGAATTTAACCGCGACCGTGCAAGTGTCATCATGGGTGTCACCGGCACACTTGAACTGGTCATCCCCCTGGGTGCTCGCCTCAGTCATCCGCTTTGGAAAAAAGCATTGGCCGATGCAGGTGTCGATGAAGACACGGCAAAAGATGTCGTCGCACGCATCAGTGAAGGCTATGTCCCCTGGCAGGAAAATTCGTTCCCCGGTTTATTGGGCAACGTCGCTGCCGGTCGCATCGCCAATCGTTTTGATTTAGGCGGAACCAACTGCGTGGTCGATGCCGCGTGCGCCAGTTCACTGTCCGCGATGCACATGGGTGTGATGGAACTTTACACCGGTCGCTCGGACATGGTCATCACCGGTGGGCTCGACACCTTCAACGACATCTTCATGTTCATGTGCTTCAGTAAAACACCGGCGATGAGTCCGTCGGGACATGCGCGTCCGTTCGCCAAACTTGCAGATGGCACGATTCTCGGTGAAGGCCTGGGCATCACCGTCATCAAACGTCTTGATGATGCCCAGCGTGATGGTGATCAAATCTACGCGGTCCTCAATGCCATCGGCACATCAAGCGATGGCCGCGGCAATGCGATCTACGCTCCCAGTGATGCCGGCCAGGCCAAGTGTCTGCGTGATGCATATGACCAAGCGGGTATCACCCCGCGCGATATCGACCTCGTCGAAGCGCATGGCACGGGCACCAAGGCTGGTGATGCCACCGAAATCAAAGCCATCACCGAAGTCTACTCCCAAGCCAGTGACGATAACTCGTGGGCGGCAATCGGTTCGGTCAAATCCATGATCGGTCACACCAAGGCTGCTGCTGGCAGTGCAGGTTTCATCAAGGCTGCCATGGCATTACATCACAAGGTGCTCCCGCCAACGATCAAGGTCGATGAACCAGCGGACATTCTCAAGCCGTATTCATCACCGTTTTACGTGAACACCGAAAAACGCCCGTGGGTCAGCCGCATGGATGGCAAACCCCGCCGCGCTGCGTTGTCCGCGTTTGGTTTTGGGGGCAGCAATTATCACGCAGTCTTGCAAGAGTATCCGCAGACCGCCAAGCCCATCGACTGGGATGGCAAAGTGTTGATCATCGCGCTTTGCGGTGATGATGCCAACACCATTGGTAAACAACTTGATGCACTGGATGCTAACGCCGATTGGAACAACCTGCGAACCGTTGCAGCCGAATCACGTAAGACATTCGACCGTCAAGCCAACGCACGTTTGATCCTCGTGATTCAGCAAGATCAAACCGACCTTGCCAAGTTGGTCAAGTCCGCCAAGACGCAGTTGGCCACCGACAAGAAGCAGTGGCAGACGCCCGATGGTGCTTTCTTTGGTAGTGGTCAACAAGCTGGCAAACTCGCTGTCCTCTTCCCCGGGCAAGGTGCTCAGTACACCGGTATGCTCCGCGACCTGGCCTGCCAATTCCCGCAGATGTTAAACGCCCTGGACTTGGGGAACGCCACCTTCGGCCAAACCAAGCCCAACGAAAAACTCAGCGACCTGATCTACCCCATCCCTGTTTTTACGGATGAAGACAAAGCCGCCCAAGCCGCCAAACTCGGTGACACACGCAACACGCAGCCGGCACTTGGCGCAGTCTCACTCGGTGCATGGCAGGTGTTACAACACTTTGACATCACCGCAAACTTCACCGCTGGACACAGCTTCGGCGAACTCGTTGCCCTGCATGCAGCAGGCCGGATCTCTGCCAGCGACTTGATGAAGCTCGCCCTGGTCCGCGGGCAATTGATGTCGCAAACAAGCGAATCAGAAAGTAAAGGTTCGATGATGGCGGTCATGCTTGACAAGGCATCCGTCGAAGCGTTCCTTGCTGAACATAAACTTGATGGTCTGATCGTTGCCAACCACAATTCACCGCAACAGGTTGTGCTCTCGGGGCCGGTGGATCAAATTGACCAAGCCCAGAAACTGTTCAAAGCTCAGAAGACCCGCTGCAAGAAGTTGGCGGTTTCATCGGCATTTCACAGTAGCTTTGTCAGTGATGCTGCAAAGCCGTTCGCCCAGGCATTGGCGGAAGTCGACTTTACCAACACGGATATAAAAGTCTTTGCCAACACCACAGCCGATAGCTATCCCGACGATGTGAACACCTGTCGCGATCTCTTAGCCAATCAGTTGGCCAAGCCGGTTCGCTTTGTGGAGCAGATTGAAAACCTGCACAAAGCAGGCGCTCGCACCTTCATCGAAGTCGGCCCCAACCGTCACCTGGCGGGGATGGTCAGCAGTATTCTCGATGGCAAGGATCATGCGCTCTTCACACTCGATAACTCTGCAGGCCGCAAGTCCGGTCAACTTGATCTGGCGATGTTGCTTGCTGGCATTGCAAGCAGTGGGCATCACGTCCAACTCACCGCATGGGACAGCCAGTGGCTTGATGATGTCGCCAAGCAACCCAAACGCAAGAAGGGTTTCACGGTTCCCGTCTGTGGTGCCAACGCCAAACCCAAGCCGTCGAATCGCAAGTCCGTCGCCCCCAAGCCCAAAGCACAGCCGACCGCTGCACCGCAACCGACAAGTGCATCGACACCGCCCCAAAACACTGAAAAACAAGCTCTATCTCAACCCCTCAACACCACGAGGTCTAACAACGTGACACAACAACCCCAACCGCAAAACAGCCAGGCAGCACCTGTCAATTCGCAGGCCATGGCATTTGCTCAGCAGAGTATTCTCGCGCTGCAGCAACTCCAGCAACAGACCGCTGCCCTGCATCACCAGTACCTGCTGGGCCAGGAAGCCAATCAGCGCACCATCGAAACGCTGATCAATCAGCAAATGCAGCTGATGTCTCAACCCGGTACGCAAATTCCTGTGGCACCAATGCCGAACATGCAGCAGCAACCTGTCCAACAGGTCCCGATGCCGCAGTTCCCCCCCCCCGTGCAACCGCAGCAGCCCGTGTACCAGCAGCCGCAACAACCCGTCGCCCAACAGCCTGTTGCTCAACCGGCACCGCAGCCTGCACCGCAAGCCGCTGCACCATCACCTGCTCCAGTTGTCCAACCGACCGCACCAGCTTCTCCAGTCCAAACTTCCGGCGGCGGGGGCAACTCAAAGGCCAGCGAAGTACTGCTTGAAGTCGTTGCAGAAAAGACCGGCTATCCCACCGAGATGCTCGAACTCTCCATGTCCCTCGACGAAGACCTGGGCATCGACTCGATCAAGCGTGTGGAAATTCTCTCATCACTCCAGGAGAAAATGCCCGAAGCGCCTGCCATCAAACCCGATGACTTAAGCTCGCTGCATACGCTTCAGCAGATTGTCGATTTCCTCGACGCCAACATCTCAAGTGATGTTTCCGACACAAAGCCGCAGGTTTCCCAACCTGCGGGTCAACCCCCGGAAGCCCCGGAAGCGACTTCATCACCAACGGCACTCTCCGGTGTCAGCGAAGTGCTCCTTGAAGTCATTGCTGAGAAGACCGGCTATCCCACCGAGATGCTCGAACTTTCCATGTCCCTCGACGAAGACCTGGGCATCGACTCGATCAAGCGTGTGGAAATTCTCTCATCGCTTCAAGAGAAAATGCCCGAGGCGCCGCCGATCAAACCCGACGACTTATCGAGCTTGCAAACCTTGCAACAGATTGTCGATTTCCTGGAGAAAAACGGCCCTTTTGTGACCGCGCCGTCGCAGCAGCTCATTGATGCTGATGCTGTGATGGCGCTTGATCAGAGCGTTGCAACCCCCAACATTCCTTTTAACTTCAAACTCGATCGTCACATCCTTGCGACCACCGAGCTTGATGCTTCGTCCCAATCACCATTGACTTTGCCCAAGGGGCAGACCGTTGTCATTGCAGACGATGGCACGGACCTGCCCGAAGAAATTGCCATGCAGTTGGCTGAACATGATCTGCAAAGCGCAATCGTCGGCCCGCATGATGAATTGCCAGATCACACAACCGTGTGTGGCTTGATTCTCATGCTCCCGGAAACGGCAGACACACAGGAAGTCATCGACGCCTTTACATTGATGCAACAACTCGGCCCTGCACTCAAACACTCGGTCGATCAAAACGGCAGCGCCCTGCTTGCCTGCATCACCCGACTGGATGGCAAGCTGGGACTTGGCGGTGGCGCGATCCATTCGCCCATTACCGCATCGCTTGCAGGCATGGTCAAAACCGCGTCCCACGAATGGTCATCTGTCACCTGTCGTATCATCGACATGGATGACAAAACCTCCGCAGACAACATCGCAAACCAACTGCTTAGCACCGGTCCAACGGAAGTGGGTATCAGTTCAGATCAACTTGTTCAGACGCAATTGATCGCCGAGTCGATTGATAACAAGCTTTCGGAAAAACTGCCTCTCAAAGCAGAAGACACCGTCATCGTCACGGGTGGCGCACGTGGCGTGACTGCGGAAGTGGCCACCGCGATTGCACGCATTTACAAGTGTCGTTTGCTTCTGGTGGGTCGAAGCCCGATTCCTGAAAGTGAACCGGCATGGTTGCGTGACGCGAAGACCGAAGCCGAAATTAAAAAAGCGATCGTTGCCAATGCGACTTCGCGCTTGATGCCCAAGGACGTTCAGGTGCGGTATCAGAAAGTCGCTGCCAACCGACAGATCGTTGAAACCCTCGGTCGCATCGAGCAAGCCGGTGGCAAGGCAACGTACGCGACCGCCGATGTCCGTAACGCCAAGGCCATCGAAGAGATTCTCGATGCAGCCCGCACGCGCGGTCCCGTTGCTGGCATCATTCACGGTGCAGGTGTCCTCGCAGATCGTCACATCGAAGACAAAACCACCGAGCAATTCGACATGGTGTTCGGCACGAAAGTCGAAGGCTTTAACAATCTCATGCGGGCTGCAGATCGCGATGAACTCAAAGTCATCATCAACTTCTCAAGCTCCACCGGTCGCTTCGGTCGCAAAGGTCAGATCGACTACGCTGCTGCCAACGACACGCTCAACAAGCTTGCCCAGCAGCAAAAATCGCTCCGCCCCAACTGTCGCGTGCTCAGTATTAACTGGGGACCGTGGGACGGGGGCATGGTCAATGATGATCTAAAAAAACTCTTTGCTTCCGAAGGCATCCAAGTCATTCCCCTGACCGATGGTGCCAACTATCTGGCGCGTGAGATTGATACGCCTGTTGAGGGTCCGGTAGAAATTGTAATCCTGGGTCAAGGCAGCGATCTCTCGCTGAGTATGCCCAAGCTGGAAACAGCGACTGCCAAACCGCAAGCGGTTAAAGCAGGCAAACCCGCGATGCCGTTGCCGCCCTTGGCATTTGACCGTGTGGTGAGTGTGGAACAGTTGCCGATTCTCAAAGATCATGTGATGAACGCCAAGGCGGTGTTGCCTGCCGCATTGATGTTGGAGTATCTCGGTGCTGCTGCCATTGCGGAGAACCCGGGCATGTCCATGATTGGCGTTGCCGATTTCACCGTGTTTAAAGGTATTATTGTTGATCGCAATGAAGCACTGACGCTGCATGTCCACGCGGACTTTGCGCAAGCGGATGGTGATGTCAACAAAGCCGTCACCGAAATTCGCAGCGGTGATGACAGCAGGATCCTTCACGCCCGCGCGACGATCCTGCTTGGTCAACTCACCCATGCACCTGCAGCATCAGACTTGTCACAACCGCAGATGCCTTACCCGTTGACCGGTGACAAAATTTACACGACGCCCGGCCTGCTGTTTCATGGTGAACAACTCCATGCCATCGTCGGCGTGGATGCCTGTGATGATATGGGAATCAGCGGACGCTTAAGCAGTGCACCATCACCGTCACAGTGGATCAGCCAACCCACTCGCACCACGTGGCTGACCGATCCATTGCTCATCGATGGCGTGTTCCAGTTGATGATTCTCTGGACTCAGCAGAAGCTTGATCAACCATCACTTCCCACGAAAATCGAACGGTATGAGCAGTATGTCGACCGCCTGCCATCATCGGGTGTGAAATGTGTCTGTCGCATCGTCAAACAGACTGCCCACGAGATCACCGTCAATGTCGAATTGCTCGACAACTTCGGCACGCTGGTTGCCACGATCACCGGTTACCACTGCATCGTCGACAGCTCATTGCGTGATGCTTTCCTCGACAACCAGTTGGGACAGAAAGTGCAGGCATAAGCGTGACGGATCGGATTGCCATCGTTGGTATGGGTGGGATTTTTCCCGATGCACATGACCTGAATACGTTTTGGGAAAACATTCTCAATGGTCATTCTGCAGCCAAACCCGCCCCTGCAAATCGCTGGACTTTATCAGCAGATGATGCACTCTCCGAAGACACCGCGCCCGATCGTGTCTATTCACATCGCGCCTGCTTTGTCGAACATTTCAAACTCGATTTATCGCAGTACGATCTTGATGATGAACTCGCCGACCTCATCGCGCAATTGGATGTGATGAACCACCTGGCAATCCATGCGGGACATCAGGCGTGGCAAGACGCGCAGATGGACTCCATCGATCACAACCGCGTGGGCATCATCATCGGTAACATTGCGCTACCCACCGACAGTGTTTCGCAACATGCCCAACAAGTCATCGGCCCGGCCTATGCAGCAGCGCTCTCCAATATCCTCGGCCACAAACTGGATTGGCAACACACCCCCACGCACGTCCTGAATCGCTATGTCGCTGGACTCCCTGGTGGATTGCTTGCTCAAACGTTGGGGATTGGTGGTGGCGCACACACGCTTGATGCCGCATGCGCTTCATCACTCTACGCACTGAAATATGCCTGTGATGAACTGCATGCCGGACGTGCCGACGCGATGATTGCTGGCGGACTATCACGGCCGGATTGCCTGTATACGCAAATGGGTTTTAGCCAACTTCATGCACTCTCCAAAACCGGCGTGTGCGCCCCCTTCTCCGACCGTGCTGATGGCCTGGTCGTCGGTGAAGGTGCGGGCATGTTGATCCTCAAACGTCTTGAAGACGCGATTGAACATGGCGATCACATCTATGCCACCATCGCAGGCATTGGCTTATCCAACGATATCACGGGCAACATCATGGCTCCCGATGTCGAAGGCCAGGGACGTGCGATGCGTAAAGCCTACGAACTTGCAGGCTGGAAACCTTCCGACGTCGATCACATCGAATGTCATGGCACGGGTACGCCGGTCGGTGATAACGTCGAATTCACGAGTCTCAAAAATTTATGGTCCAACGAATCGTCACGAGACACACGCTGTGTGATCGGTTCAGTCAAGAGTAACGTCGGACACCTGCTTACTGGCGCAGGCGGTGCTGGACTGATCAAGACACTGCTTGCCATCAAACACAAGACACTGCCACCGACTGCGAATTTCACTTCGCCGAACCCAAAGATGGGGATTCCTGAAAGTCCGTTTGAAGTGCTCAGCCAGGCACGTTCGTGGAACACACCTGAAAATACACCGCGTAAAGCAGCGGTCAGTGCGTTTGGTTTTGGTGGCATCAATGCTCACGTGTTGCTTGAAGAATACGTCGAACCCAAGGCTGTGAGTATCACGTCTGATCTTCCGGGGGCCAAAGAGTCCGACGAGCCCATTGCGATCGTTGGCATGGCAGGTCACTTTGGACCCTACAAAAACCTCGACGATTTGCGACGGTTGTTTATTGATGGTGAGAAACAAGCTGCGTTACCCATCGGCCAAACATGGGGTGTTGCGTTGGCCAACAAGACCGGCCATGTGATTGAGGACATTGCCATCGAGCTTGGGCGATTCCCGATCCCGCCGCTGGAGTTGCAGGACATGCTTCCTCAGCAACTGTTGATGTTGCTTGCTGCTGCCAATGCACTCAAGGATGCTGGGATTGAAGAGACCGATGCACCACGATTGGACATGGGTGTTTACATCGGCATCGGCCTTGATTTGAACACCACCAATTTCCACCTGCGTTGGGAGCTTGCCAATCAAGCTAAACGTTGGGCGGATCAGTTGGGAGTGCCTTACCCTGAGCAGTGGCTTGATGATTTGCGCGATGCGATGAATCCGCCGCTGACCGCCAACCGCACGATGGGTGCCTTGGGCGGCATCGTTGCTTCGCGCGTGGCTCGGGCGTTTAAAGTCGGTGGCCCCAGTTTCACGATCTCCAGCGAACAGACATCCACGTTGCATGCCATCACACAGGCGGTCACCTCACTGCGTCGTGGTGAGATTAATAGTGCGATTGTCGGTGCCGTCGAGCAAGGTTGTGATGTCCGACATGTTGCAACCGACAGCAGCAATACCCCCTGCTGCGATGGTGCAGGCGCGGTGATTCTCAAACGACTATCCGATGCACGAGAAGATGGTGATACCATCTATGCGGTGATCGATCAGACGTCGCGGTTTGGTGTGATTGATAGCGATACTGCGGTACCTGTAGATGCAATGGACGATCTGGGTGATCTTGGCCCTGCGACTTCCATCGCTTCGACCATCAAGGCAGCGTTGTGTTTGTATCACCGTTTTGACCTGCAAAACAAGGGATATTGGCTCGCGGACCAATCCGAAGAAGTCCGCCAATGCCTCATCGCAACCGACAGCATTGATGGCAACACCGCAAGCATCACGCTCTGTGAAGCGGACGTTTGCCCGACGGTTGAATTGGACATCAACGACCAAAGCACATTCGATCTCACCGATGAAGTCTCCGAAGGTAAGATTGCATTCGTCTTCCCGGGGGCCGGCAATCAGTTTGCCAACATGGGCAAAGACTTGTGTACCAGGTTCTCGCATGTCATCGAACAGATGCATGTCGAAAACGACAAACTCAAATCGCAATTCGCTTCCGGCCAATTCTGGGACGGCACGCCGGTTTCGCAGATCAGTCACAAGGATGTGATCTTCGGGCAAGTCTGCCTGGGCACCATGATCAGCGATATCGCGTTATCGCTGGGCATCAAACCCGATGCGATGATCGGCTACAGTCTCGGTGAGACCACGAGCATGTTCGCATCACGCAGTTGGACCACGCGTGATGAAATGCTTGAGCGCATGAACAACTCAAGCTTGTTTACCACGGACCTGGCAGGCCCCTGTGATGCAGCACGCAAGACCTGGCAGCTTGATGACGATGAACCGGTGGACTGGGTGGTCACCGTGGTACCCCGCAGCCCGGAAGTGATTCGCGAAACACTTAAACATTTTGACCGTGCTTATCTGCTGATCATCAACAAGGCAGATGAATGTGTCATCGGCGGTGATCGCCTGCAAGTCCGCCAAGCGGTGCAGCAGTTGGGGGCAAGCTGGCATCCGGTGGAAGGTGTGACAACGGTGCATTGTAAGGTCGCCCATGCGATTCGTGATGCATATCGCGATTTGCATCTCATGCCAACCGATCCACCTGCGGACATTGCGTTTTACAGTGGGATTGCAGGCAAGTCGTATCAAGTCACCAGTGAGTCAATTGCGGATTCAATTGTCGGGCAGGCAATGGAGCCGTTTGATTTTTCGAAGGTGATTGAAGCTGCCTATGCCGATGGCGTGCGGGTGTTCATTGAGATGGGGCCGGGCAATTCGTGCACGCGGTTGATCGATCAGATTCTTGGTGACCGTGAACATCTGGCCGTGAGTTTGTGTCGTGAAAAGCAGGACAATGTTGCGACACTGTTGAAGGTCGCGCGAACGATTGAAGCGATGGGACAGGAGATTGTCTTGCCGATCGCGCCATCAATTCAAGAAAAACAACTCAAGACGATTCACGTGACAGCGATGCGACGCGGTTTTGAAATCCCGCAACCGCCCTTTGTGATTGATAAACAGGAAGAACACGTGGCAGAACCGGTGATGCGTGAGGAAGTAATCGAACAGGTCCGTGATGAGCCTAGCTCACGCTCGGACCGGGCTGACACAGCCCAGCTCGCTGGTGTGAATACGAACGTTGCGATGGATAACACTGTTGTTGCGCAAGCCATTGCCGCGCAGCAGGCACACGTTGCAACACAACAAACCTTCATGCGTGTGTCACAAAATCTCAACAACACCATGGCCAAAGCGATCAGCATGTATCACGCGGCGATGGGTAACGGTGATTTTTCTGCGGACCTGCAACAAGTCGCACCGATGCAGGTGCAGGTCACACAGACCACCACTGACCGTGAGCCGATACTGGATCGCAACCAGTGTATGGAGTTTGCCATTGGTTCAATCGGTAAAGCACTCGGCGAAAAGTTTGCGGAGATTGATGCACACCCGACGCGCGTGCGTTTGCCTGATGAACCGTTGATGCTTGTTGATCGCATCATGGCAATTGAAGGCGAAGCCTGCTCGATGACTTCCGGCCGCGTCGTGACCGAACACGACATTCTTCCGGGGGCGTGGTATCTGGATGGCGGTGTGATCCCCACGTGTATCGCAGTCGAAGCGGGACAGGCGGACCTCTTCCTTTCTGGATACCTGGGTATCGACTTTATCACCAAGGGCAAAGCGGTCTACCGGTTACTCGATGCTGAAGTCACCTTCCATGCTCCTCTTCCGGGGGCGGGCAAGACGATTGTCTACGACATTCACATTGACGAATTCTTCCGACAGGATGATACGTATCTCTTCCGCTTCCGCTTTGATGCAACGGTGGACGGCAAGTTATTTTTGACCATGCACAAAGGCTGTGCAGGCTTCTTTACCCAGGCTGAACTGGATGCAGGTCAAGGCATTGTCTTGACCAAGCTGGATAAACAACCTGCTGATGGAATCAAGGCAGGTGGTTTTGAACCGTTAACCAATTTGTCCGGCGAAGAAAGCTACTCCACCGAGCAGATCAATGCGCTGCGTCATGGCAATCTGGCTGCCTGCTTTGGTGATGTCTTTGCCAATCTTGGGTTGCAGCAGGCCAAGGGACTTCCGGGGGCCAACGGTGGTCGGATGAATCTGGTACATCGTATTCTGTCGATGAATCCGGACGGCGGACGCTTCGGACTTGGGCAGATTGTTGGTGAAGCGGACATTCATCCTGATGACTGGTTTATCACCTGCCACTTCTGTGATGACCAGGTCATGCCCGGCACGTTGATGTACGAGTGTTGTCTGCACACGCTGCGCGTTTACCTGCTTCGCCTGGGTTGGGTCGGTGAAGAAACCGAGTTTCTTTACGAACCCAAACCCGGCATCCCCGGCCAACTCAAATGTCGCGGGCAAGTCCTGGCGAGCACGAAGAAAGTCTGGTACGAAATCACCGTCAAGGAGATCGGCTATGACGAAACTGCTAAACCCTACGCTATCGCAGACGCCTTGATGTATGGGGATGGCAAACCCATCGTGCAGATGAAAAACATGTCGTTGCAACTTTCAGGTTTGACCAAACAGGCTTTGGAAGCGCGTTGGGGTAAAGTCAATGACGGCCCGCGCAGAATCGCTCAAAGCAGCTCATCTGCGGGCTTGGGTAAGACAGATAAGCCCACGCTGTTCGACAATGCCTCGATTGTTGCCTTTGCGGAAGGGAATCCGTCGGAGGCGTTTGGTGATCGATATAAGGTGTTCGACAACGAACGCAAGATCGCCCGTTTGCCACGTGCGCCGTACAAGTTCCTGGATCGCATTGTGCACATTGAAAACTGTGAACAATGGAAACTTGCTGCTGGTGGTGTGATTGAAGCTCAATACGATGTGCCAACAGACGAGTGGTATTTCGCGCAGGATCGTCAACCGGTGATGCCGTTTGCCGTGTTGTTGGAAGTCGCACTTCAACCCTGCGGTTGGCTAGCAGCCTATCTGGGTTCGGCACTCACCAGTGAGACCGACCTGCGATTCCGAAACCTCGGCGGTGATGCGGTCCAACTGCTCCCCGTCATGCCTGACATCGGCACACTCACCACCCGCATCAAGATCACCAACGTCAGCCAATCCGGTGGCATGATCATCCAACACTTTGACATGCACACCTATGCTGACCGTGGTGATGTCTACAAAGGCACCACGTACTTCGGCTTCTTCACCGCTGATGCACTGGCCAACCAAGTCGGCATCCGCGAAGCGCAAGTCTACGAACCGACCGATCGTGAATTCGTCCGCACCGAGCCATTCGACTATCCGACGACCGCCCCCTATCCCGATGACATGATGCGCATGCTCGACCGCATCGTCGTCTTCGATCCGGCAGGCGGTCCCAACGGTCTTGGCATAATCCGTGGTGAGATGGATGTGAATCCCGATCGCTGGTTCTTTAAAGCACACTTCTACCAAGACCCCGTCTGCCCCGGCTCACTGGGGTTGGAGTCGTTCCTGCAACTGCTCAAGGTCTATGCAGTCGATCGCTGGGGGGCATCGGAGCAAACGCAATTTGAGTGCATGGCAATAGGTGAAAAACACAAGTGGGTTTACCGCGGGCAGATCATTCCCGCAGACTCACTGGTCACCGTGCAGGCTGTCATCAAGGCGGTCGATGATGCGACACACACAATCGTCGCAGACGGATTCCTCATCGTTGATGGGCGTGTGATTTATCAGATGATCGACTTTGCGATTCGCGCTCGGTAAAGCTTTGGGATTCGTGCGATTTGTTTTTAACGCGAAGGCACGAAGGACACGAAGTTCAAGACAGTTCTTTGAGAGCGTTTCCAATCCATCTTTAGTGGTTCGTTGCAGCTGTTTTGAAAGGCACCATTCCAAGGCAACCGAGCCAAAATGGCTCGGCTATTTATACATAGACCGACCATCTTGGCCGGGTCTCAAACGCAATAAATCAGATGCAATAAACCACTAGTTTTAAGACAGCATCGCTTTGATCAATACCAATGCGCATAGATAGAGAAGCAAGTCATCTTTGACTTTTCTTCGCGACCTTCGTGACCTTCGCGCCTTCGTGTTAATGAAATACCCCAACAACAAGCCATCAAACAAACTGCTTGATCAACGGCACGACATCCTCATGGGCGTCTTCGAGAATATAGTGACCGGCGTCCTGGAACTTGCGAACCGTTGCGTTTGGGAAGCGGTCGGTCCAGCCTTTCAGGAAGTGATGATCGAAGACGAAGTCCTTCATGCCCCAACAGATGAGCATGGGTTTATCTGCGAACTTGCTGAGGTTCTCATCGGTGTTGGTGATGATGTCATAGCCACGATCACCGGGCTTAAGCGGGATATCCTGCACGAAGCGGTGGACGGCGATGCGGTTGGCCCAACTGTCATAAGGCAACACAAAACCGCGCGCCACATCGGATGTCATGGGATGTCGGGTGACACAGTTTTTCACGCCACCTTTGACAAAGCCGTTGAACCCTCGGACGAGTAATGCACCAAGGGGTGACCGGCAGATGCCGATCTGCCAGGGCAGGGGTTTATCTTTGGGCAGTCCGAAGGCTGCGGTGTTCAGGACGACGAGTTTGGTGATGCGGTCTGCGTGGCGAAGCGCCCAGGTGCTGCCGATCATGCCTCCCCAGTCGTGGACGACGAGCGTGATGTCGTTACCGATGTCCAGCGATTCGATGAGGGCATCAAGATTGTCAACGCGGTTTTTGAGTGTGTAGTCGTATTGGTCATCGGTGGGTTTGTCGGAGAGGCCCATGCCGATGTGATCGGGGACGATGCAGCGGTGTGTTTTGCTGAGGGCGTTGGCCAGTCGACGGTAATAGAACGACCAGGTCGGATTGCCATGCACCATGACGACCGCGGGTGGCCCCGGAAGATCAGAATCGGGTTGGCGTGGTCCCTGATCGAGGTAATGCAATTGGAGATCGCTGCCATCTTTGCCAGTGACGGGGAACCAATTGGATTGGAATTTATAATCGGGGAGGCTCAGGTGATCCGTGGTGGATGGTCGAGCGTTTGAGGCTGTGTTCACTTCGCTTACCACTCCCAGCCGAGCATGAGGCAGTTGAGGCCTGAGCCGATGCCCAGGAATCCAACGCGGTCACCGGGCTTGAGGAACTTGCGTTGCTCAGCCAGAGCTGCGGTTAACGGGAGTGACACCGTGCCGATGTTGCCAAGGTAAGGATAGGTTGAATATTCCTTTTCAGGCGGGATGCCAAGAGCGCGGAGGATGGTATCGCGATGACCACTGCCGACCTGGTGGCAGATGATCTTGTCGACATTGTCGACCGCCCAACCCATGCGGGAGAGGAAGCTGCCCCAGGTTCGCACGCCCAGTTCCACGCCATGCTTGAGCACAGCGACGGAGTCGGTCTGCATGAACTGCGTCAACGCAGCAGGGAGTTTTTCCTTGGGCATCAGGTTGGCAAGCACCGGCGGGAGTTTCTCGCTGGTGTGTTCCATCAGTTCCTTGAGCGTCTCGGGAATCGTGTCCGGCTGCATGATCTCATCGAGCGCCAGCTTCAGACGATCAGGTGAAAAGACCATTTTGCCCATCTGGATCGGTGATAAGGTTACACCCCAGCGACAGAGTTTGTGATGTTCGGGTGCTGCCTTGGAAGTCGCACCACTGAGTCGCGGGCGGTCTTTGGTGCCGAACGAGCCATCGGTTAAAAGGACAGCCGCGGCACCGGAGCCACCGGTGAGGGTTGCCAGCGAACTTGAGTACATTTCCATGGTCGGATTTTCGAGCATCCGCTGGATCATGATTTCGTTGATCTCACGTGATGACTCGCAACTGACGACCATACCTGCACGGATCTGGCCAAGCTCAATACGGTTGGCGACATCAATGATGCCGTTAAGGACACCTAAGCAGGCGTTGGAGATATCGTAGATAAAGGCATCGTTGGTGATACCCAAAGCGTCGGCAACCACGCATGCCGTAGCAGGCTCAAACTGTTCACGGCAGACACCGGTGTAGACAAGGACTTCGATGTCCTTGACCTGCACATTGGACTGCTGGAGTGCTTTTTGAGCTGCAGCCGATGAGCCTTCTGAGAGTGTGGTCCCTTCGTCCCACCAGCGACGCTCTTCGATGCCGGTGAGGGCTTTGAGCTGTCCCTGAGACATGTGCAATTTTTCGTACATGGGCGCAAGTCGACCTTCCAGTTCGTCGCTGGTGACGACGACCGGGCCGAGCTTGTAGCCGATGGACTCAATTTGGACGCGGGAGTATCTCATAAGCGCAGCGTATTCTAGTGAATTATCGACCCATTAGCCAGAATTGATCGAAAAAAAGAATCAACAAGTCCTGATGTTTGTCGGATTGTGCAGCATGTGTAGCGGGATATGAACGCTATCTTCTTCACTGAACGTATGTTTGGATCTATCAGGCAAATAAAAAACCACTCATCCTGTTCATCAAAAAACTGAAATCCGAGTCAAGCTGCGGTATCATGCTCCGTTGATGACACAGTCCCCCTCGATGAACCGATTTCACCTGCACGATGGACGCCCAGCCCGGTGTCTGGCCATAGTGCCGGCTTACAATGAGTCAGGCTCGATCGCCAAAGTGGTCAACGGTCTGAATGAGCACCTGCCGGAGTTGGATGTGGTGGTGATTGATGATGGTTCGGTGGACCGGACGCACCAGTATGTCCCAGAGTCGGCAACGGTGATCCGCCTGCCGTTCAACTTGGGGATCGGCGGTGCCATGCAGACCGGCTATCGCTATGCGGATCAATTTGGTTATGACGTAGCGATCCAGGTCGATGGTGACGGGCAGCATCCGCCGACCGAGGTCGCCCGACTCATCGAGCACTTGCTGAGCAATGATTATGACCTGGTGGTGGGTTCGCGTTTCAAGGACACCATTGCTTATCGCCAATCCAAATCACGCATGCTTGGGATTCACTGCCTGCAATTCTGGATTCGCCTGCTCACCGGCAGAAGCTTCTCGGACTGCACCAGTGGCTTTCGCGCTGCCAATCGTCATGTGATCGACTGCTACGCCCATTGGTATCCTGATGACTATCCTGAACCGGAGGTGCTGGTGCTTCTGACCAATCAGAAAATGCGCATCGAAGAGTTACAGGTTCACATGGAACAGCGAAGCACAGGGCAAACCAGCATCCCGCTGACCCGGGGTGTGTTCTACGTGGTCAAGGTGGCTGTCGCGGTGTTGCTGGATATGGTTCGTGATCCCTGGCCTCACCGCAAACACAAGGAGATCACCCCATGATTCGCAGCCTTGTGCTTGTTGGTTTTGGTTTGTTGCTGCTGTATCTTTCGCTGCGTCGCCTGCGTCAACTGCGGATGCAGGAACGCTGGATGCTGCTGTTTTTTGTCACCGGCCTGCCGTTTTTGGTGCTGGCTGTCTGGCCCGATGGGATCGTGTGGTTGTCCAATCAGATGAATATGGAAAAGCCCACCCTCATGGTCTTCTGCCTGGGTGCGTTCACCATCCTGCTACTACTCAAACTTTTTTCGATTATCAGTGTCCAGCAACGTCAGATCACCACGCTGGCCCAGACCGTGGGCATCCTCCGTAAACAGCTTGACGCTATCGCCCCAAAAGACGCATCAGACGATACGCCCACACCACCTTCTCAACATTCACTCGATGAATCAGCCGACTGATCGGATCACCCACAAGATGCGGTGAGGCAACCTGATACTGTTCGTCGAACTGCTTGCGATTGATCTTGCCAGACTTGCTGTTGGCATACCATCTGAAACACCCCAGATTTTCAGTCAAAACCACCGGATCGCTGACCTTGCTCATTCGCAGCCAGAGGTCATAGTCCATGGTGTAATACAAATCCTCATTGAGCAGACCAACTTGCTTACCCAGATCATTCCGCCAGAACACCGACATCTGACTGATGAAATTCTCCCGCAGTAATCTCCGTCGTGAGTACCGGGCAAGCTGCCGATTCTTGTATCGCGCAATGCTTTGGCGAATGGGGTGATCCTGTTCATCAATGATCACGCATTGGCCGATGAGCCAACGTGCCTGCGGGTTCTGAGAAAAGGTTCCTGACACCTTTTTCAAGGCATCGTCGCAGTAAATGTCATCACTGTTCAGCCAGGTTACAATGTCGCCCGACGCCTTGGCCAAGCCTTTGTTGATGGCATCACTCTGGCCGTTATCCTCCCCACTGATCCACGCCACACGCTCATCATCAAGATTCTTGAGAATCTCAAGTGTGCCATCCGTGCTGCCACCATCAATGATCAATACTTCCAATGCAAAGTCACCACGTTGCGAAAGAATGCTCTCCAAAGTACGTGGCAAATAATCTGCCTGATTGTAACTGGGCACCACGATCGAAATCGTCAACGGACTGGGCATCGTACTCTCGGACTGCTGCATGACATAGTTATACCAACCTGCCATCAACTTGTCCGGTTAACAATATTAACCATGCCAGAGCAGTTCATATCATCCATCTCCACTTTCCGTCACTCCCGCGCAGGCGGGAGTCCAGTAAGACTTGCAAGTGGGCACAGAATGCCACTGGATTCCCGCCTGCGCGGGAATGACGAGATGAGAGATAGCATGGAGATTAATTGTTTGAAACGTTCTGGTTCCATCCGGGTATGGTCCGAAAAAAAATGAGCACCGGCAGTAAACCAGTGCTCATCAAGATTGTTTTTCGTGTGATCACTTCAGTGAGTCATCACATTGCTATTACATTAATCACGCCCCCACCGGCTCCGATGCAAACTCCGCCAAGGCGCGGCGAACCAGCAACCGCTGATCCGAGCTAGCCATCGTCTGTAACTGGGCAGGCACATCCAAACCAAGCTTCATGCACAAGCGTCCCTTGAGCAATAACAACCGCCATGTGTGATCTTCCTGTGTGTTGGACCAGGGCCAGTTGGCTGGTTTGGAGTCAGGCAACTGCTCGCCGCGCAATGCCATGTCCGCCAATCCCGACAGAATCGGCTGCGGATGTACAAAGCGATTGGGCGTGCTTTCCAGATCAATCGCATTGACGATCCGGGCAGCCTTGGCCTTGTCGGTGATCCGACCATCTTTAAGCATGCGATCCAACGTGGTGAACACACTGACCACCGTCATCATCGTCGGCTTGTGTTGGGTCACCAGATCAAGCAGCGTATCCAGACAGGCATCCGAACCACACATACGCAACATGCACACCGCCGACATCCAGTCCGGTGTCTTGCGGGGCATGACCACCGGGTCGCTCTGTGCACGTGTCTTGGTGGTATCACCACGCGGCTCATAGCCATATTGCTTAGCTTTAATCGCTTCAATAAAAACCGGCTCGGCCTCGGCGAGACCCCAGAATCCGACAATCCCTGCTGCAAACCAGCGTGCTTTTTCGTTCTCCGAATTACGCATGATGCTCAAAACCTCCGACTCAACCGCATCACGATTCTGAGCCAGCAACCAGAGTTCACGGCCCCATTCGCCTTGATGTAATTGTTCCAAAGCATCTGCCAACACCTTATCGTTAACACTCAAGTCAAGTGTATCCGTGTGAATACTGCCTGCAAAAATCGATCGCGCCCAGACGGCTTTGATCTGCGTGGTGTCATCGACAATCGCGCCGGTCTCTTTGAGCTTGGCCTGCAATTGATCCATCGGAACCTCACGCAAATCCTCCAGATCACCTGCAGCAAACATCGCTGCCGCATCACCGATGGCTTCACCGATACGTTGCATGTCACGCATCATGCGCGTTGCGTGATGTGCATCCTGCGTCAGTCCCATGCAGCGTGATGCAATGCCCACGTTCTTGAGAGTCTTGGGAAGCAGAATGCGGTAAGGCAACGGATGGGCAAATGCCGTGAACCAGTTCCGCGTCATGTTGATCCAGAACACGGCTTCGTCGGACTCCATCGCGTAATCCACAAAGTGCGTATCGTGATTGGAGCCTGCAAAACCAATGACATCATCAAACTGGTGATTGGAAATCTGATCGTTGAATGTCAATGTGTAATCGGTGTCGATCTGTCGGGTCTGACGCAAACCAATCGCCGGGGCAACCATGGTGATGCGCTCGGTGTTCTGGGCTTTCTCCAGTTGATGTTGCGCGATCCCAACCAAACGGGCGCGGGTGAGATCTTCACTGTCGGTTGCATCACACCAACCTGCATCAAAGTTGCGACCGGTCACGACCATGTGCTCTTCGCGGATGGCAATGCCGTAGCTGACCTGCGAGTAAGCGTGAGGCAGGCCGTCACTGGTCCGACCATAGCTGTAATCCGCGCCAGCCAACACACACAGATCACCATCACCGGTGCCATCAATAAACGCTTTGGCTTCGACGGCAACCGGTCCTTGGGGAGTCGTCAGCAATGCGGCGGTCACCGTGCCGTTCTCGACGGTGACATCACAGAGCATCGCCCGGGACATGAAGTCCACGCCAGCATCGAGCAGGTGATTTTCGAGCACCACCATTTTGGCGACCGGGTTGAATGTGAAGTTGGCTAAAACATTGCCATAGGTTTTCATCAGTTGGCTGATCTGCTTGTCAGTGGTTTCCTGGAGTCCGCCGGGGATGCCGTAGTAATAACCGTGAATCCCGCCACCGGTCCCGATGCCGCCTGCATAGGTGAAGGGGTCCGCACAGATGACCTTGGCACCTTGCTTGCCTGCACAAATCGCAGCGAAGGCGCCGCCGGTTCCAGCACCAATGACCAGGACATCCGTGTTGCGCGTCTTGATCGGCTTTGGTATGTCGATGGCTTGCTTGAGCATCGACGCATCGACATCGGCCTTGGGCAAATTGGTTAACTGCTTGATCGCATCAAGGCCCAGTTCAAATCGGTCCGCCAATGTGTTGATGGCTTTGGATGCGCCACCGGGGACAGCCACCGCGACATTGCCAAAGGCTTGGAGTGGTGACGGTGATGCATCGTAGGTCGGGTACGGATCGACACTGTTATGCGACAGGCGCGCCTGCTGTGTGTCCGCATCCATCTGTTCAATGATGCGGATCGTTGCCTGACGTGTGGTCTCATCGCCATGGACTTTGCCAGTCACATAACGCTGCGTCGGCCAGACGGTGGTTGGCAGTGTTGAATCCGCCCAATCGAGTTTCTGTAAATACAGGTACAGTTCTTCGGAGACTGGTTTGCTAAGTTGTGGTGCCTTGCCTGCCAGATGGAACAAGGTCGCGGTTTCCGATGCATCAACAAACTGTTTGGCAACGATGCGACGCATGCCCGACTTGGTGGCAACGATCATGGCGGTGATGTTCTGGCCATCCTGTTCCACAGCAACCGGGTGAGCGTAATACAGCGGTGTCACGTCGGAGGCTTCGAGGATGCAGGTCGCGGAGACTTCTGCCATCGCACCATCCAGGAAGTTGGCGTCGGCGCCACCACGCATGGCAACATCATCGACCAACTCCTTGAACAATGGGTGATTCGACTCACCGGTCGTGGGGACGAAACACCGACCTGACTCCCAGATCAGATCGGCCATCGGTTCGACGAGCAGAACCTTGCTGCCCTGCCTGGCCAACTGCATCGCGGCTGCGTAGCCAGCATAACCGCCGCCGAGAACCGCGACATCAAAGACCTGTTCGTAGACACTGACAATGGGCTGATCGCTGAGAAAATTCCGTGCTTGGGACATGTTGAATTCCTGAGTTAACTGTAAATCGTTGTATCAGTGTAGCGCGTCAGCATGTCATTTCGATGGACAGATTGGTTGATTATCTGGACATATATGCGTTATGGCGTAAAATGATGCTAATTTACACCCAATAAGCCATGACACAACCCATTGCATCCGACAACCAGGCGATCCGCAAACTCATTCGATCCTACGAACGGGCGACGGGGCTGACGAGTTGTTTCCGACCTACCGGGCCGGTATTTGAGCAGCTTGGTGGCTTGACGGGATTGCATGTCTCACCGTTCTGCGTGATCCCCAGGCGGGATCAGATGGATCTGTGTCGTCGGGATGATGCAGCGGATTTGCATGAACAGTTCGCCCAGCCGACTTTGCCTTTGGTGCGGACCTGTCATGCGGGAGCCAGTGAGATCATCCTGCCGGTGCATTGGCAGAATCAGTTGGTGTTGGTGGTGTTCTTTGGACAGTTCCGACATAGCGATGATCAACCGTCGTCTCTGCCACGCTGGTCGGAAGCGAAGATCAAGCATGCCATCCAGTTGCTGACGACGCTGCAAAGTCACCTGCTTGCGATTTATCAGCAGCGATTAGCCAACCGACCCAAGCCTGACGATCCGAGATTGGAGCAGGTCATCGACTGGTTGACGATGCACATCTCGGACGACCCATCATTGGAGGCGTTGGCCAACATGCTTTGCGTCTCACCCACATGGGCAAGCCACCTGATCCGACAGTTGGCAGGCAAGCCGTTTACCCAACTCAAGGACGACATTCGCATCGAACGTGCCAAGCATCTGCTGGCCAACTCACCGTTGAAGGTTGCCAGCATTGCAGCGCAGTTGGGCATGGATGATGCGAACTATTTCAGTCGGTTCTTCAAACGCAAAACCGGCACCACCGCGTCGAACTACCGCAAGGTGCATCAGGTGACGTGGGATGTGTGATGATCTCAGGCGAGTTGCGTCGTGTCGACGCGGGATTCGATGTCATCGAAACTCGCTTCAAATCAATCACAATGTATCAATCAGATTTGAGCTTCGCTCAATCCCGCGGTGACACACCGCGGCTCGCCTGAAACGAATCAATAATCTTGCCTGCCTTATCTCTGCGACACTGCGGTGAAAAAATGGATCAAAAAAAACGGGACGATCACCTGGATCATCCCGTTTGCATTGGTTATTGAATGGTTGATCGGTATATTACTCGGTTGAAGCAACTTCGCCCTTGGCAGCGATCTTGCCAGCGGCTTTGCGACCCAGAAGCAGGATCGGCGAGGCAATGGCGATCGAGGAGTAGGTACCGACGAAGACACCCACAAGCATGGCAAAGGCAAAGCCATGCACACCATCACCGCCCCAGATGTAGAGCACGATGACCGCCAGGAAGGTGGTCAACGACGTCATGATCGTACGGCTGATCGTCTGGTTGATCGAGCTGTTGATGATTTCCGGGGTGGCTTCTGCCAGGCGTCCGCGGTTTTCACGAATACGGTCAAACACAACGATGGTGTCGTTGAGCGAGTAACCGACAATCGTCAGCAAGGCAGCGACAATGGCCAGGTTCACCTTGAAGTCCGAAAGCATCAACGCTGCACCAAAGACGGTGTCATAGACATAGTAGCTGATAGCCAGGAAACCAAGCGTGATCGACACGTCATGGACCAAGGCCACGATGGCAGCCAGACCGTAAGTGATCTTACCGAATCGCAACCAGATGTAGATGACGACAGCAAGCAACGACAATGCCATGGCCTGGATCGCCTTGTACTTCATGGTCGTGGAGATCTGACTTGAGAAGCTTGAAACACTGCCCAGCGAAGTGTCGCGGGTGAGGGCTTCCTTGACCAGTCCCCATTCGGTGGTCGCCAGGCCGGTGGCATCTTCGGTGAAGGCGGTCGGCTCGTCGATGTAGTTGGTGGTTTCATCATGGATAACAATCACTGCGGAACTGTAGGTTGCAGCATTACCCGCAGAGCTTGATGCCAGGTCCAGACCGATGACTTCAAACTGACGGTAAGGCAACTGCTCGTAAGCCGGCTGCAGACGCATGCGCTGAATACGCTGCGTCAAATCCGCTTCAGTAACAGCAGGCTGGATATCATCGAGCACGATGGCAACACCACCGAGGAAGTCGCTGACATCATCACTGACCGTTCGGTCAATGACGTCACCGAGATTCGACTGATTGATGATAAACGCAGGAGCTTCACCGATGCGCTGGGCATCCATACCTTTGAAAGTCAGCGGACGTTCTTCATCGAGCACGTCGGAGAAGGCTTGTTTGACAGCTTTACTGACAGCGGTTGAATCCGGCTCAAGTGTCTGAATGCTAAAGGCGTTGGAGGTATGTCCATCGGCATCACCGACGGTGACCACGCGGGCCTGCTCGCCGGAGAGTTCGGGAATGTTGACTTCTTCGGAGACGATGTTCAGACGCTCACGCACCTGTTCGAGGGTCATGGTCTGATCGTTGGCAAGTTCGAAACTCACTTCGGTACCCGAACGGAATTCGATGTCGAGCATGTCCTTGCCACGACTGGATGTCATGAAGATACCCGCTGCAACCAGGACGACACTGATGGACATAAAGATGCCCTTCTTGCCAATCCAGTCGGCATTGGGACTCAGCAGCTTGCGGACGGCGGGGACCACCATCGGCAGCATCGGCAGACTCTTGGGCTTGGCAATGCGAATCCACAGTTCAAAGACAACACGCGTGCAGAACAAAGCGGTGAACAACGTGGCGACAATACCGATACCCAGCACCAAAGCAAAGCCCTTGATGTCAGCGGTCGCGGTGTGATACAGCACCACGCAGGTGATCAGCGTGGTGATGTTGGCGTCGAGAATGGTACTCAGAGCCTTTTCATAACCACGTCGCACAGCCACGAGCATTTTCTCGCCGGCTTCAAGTTCTTCACGGATACGTTCGAAAATCAGCACATTGGCGTCGACGGCCATACCGATGGTCAGAATGATGCCTGCGATACCGGGCAGCGTGAAGGTCGCCTGAATCGCTGCCATGACGCCGAGGATCACAACCATGTTGGCAAGCAAAGCCAGCACGGTGACGATACCGCCGAAGAAGTAATAGACGATCATGAAACAGGCCACGACGATCAAGGCGACGATCGAGGCTTTCAGACCTGCCATCAGGTGGTCATGCCCCAATGATGAACCGACGGTCTTGATGCTGATGGGTTTGTCACTGACGCGGGACTGCAGGGCACCGGCATTGAGTGTACGGATGAGGTAGGTCAGTTCCGAGTTGGAGAAACCACCCTGGCCGCCGGTGATGATGCCTGAGCCGTGAATGCGGTCATTGATGCGCGGGGCGGAGATGACCTTGCCATCGAGGCAGATGGCCATCGGTTCATTGATGTTGTTGCCGGTGAGATCAGCCATCATGGAACCGCCGATGCTGTTGAGTCGGAAACTCACAGCGGGGAAACCGGACTGGTCGCGGTCAGCAAAGGCGCGGGAAAGTTCCCAACCATGCTGCGCCTGAGTCAGTGAGTCATCGGGGGTGTTGGACAGAAGGATGTAATACTCACCGTTGTATTCCTGGCCGATGAGATTCTGGTTGGCAAAGAAGGAAACGGGGTCTTTAGCCAATGCTTCACGTTCACGGCTGGTCTCGGTGAACTTGGGATTGCCGTTTTCATCACGGTCAACCTGCAGCCAGACATAAGGCTTGTCACGGCCGGTACGCGGACCCTTTTCTTCGAGTTGCTTGCGGTAGGTATCCGCATCGGTCATGGTGCGGACGCTGGGAGCGATACGGAATTCAAGCACACCCGAACCACGCAGTAGCGCGATCAGGTCAGCCGGATCATCCAACGGACCCTTGACTTGTTCATACGCGGCATAGGCGTCGGCAACGGCTTGAATGTCATCGGCACGACCGGGGGCTTCTTCCTTGAGACGTTCAATGCCCTTCTCACGGGGCGACTTCAAATCTTCCGGTGATTCGGCTTCGGCAATCGCCTTGGCGGACTTCACTTCGTTGGGCAGAGCCAACACGGCCTGGAGTTCAGCCGGATCGACATTGTTCTTCAATGCAATGTCGCGGGCTTCTTCGTAGGTGGACTTGGCGTTGCGAAGCAGACGTGAAGCGTCGACCATTTGCTCGATGAGCGAGGTCTTGCGCTGCGTCATTTCCGTCTTCTGCTCAGCCGGCGCATCTTCGGGGAGTTTTTCAAGATTGGCTTCGATACCAGCGATCATCTTCTCAAGATCGGCCACCGGCTTTTGTGTCTGGACATACTTGTCGTACGCCTGAGCCATCTGTTTGAAATCGGCGAGCATTTGATCATGACCTGCAGCAAGCTTGGCCAACTCGGCGTCACGCTTGGCAGGGTCGAGCTTGATGATACGGTCGAGTTGACGGGCCGAGAGATTGCCTTCGGTGATCGCTTCGAGTTGTTCCTGATAAGCAGCACGGCGTTTCTTGGTTTCCTCGGTCGCCAGCGCCATCTGGATCTCAAAACGGTTACCTGCCAGGCGTCGCCAGACCAGGTTACGCACGCCCTGGGGGTCGACACGTTTACGCAGCGAACTGATGACCTGATCCACCGCGGTGCCGGCATCCATATCATCGGGGATATCGACCTGGTAAACGAGGATGGTACCGCCGGCAAGGTCCAAGCCCGGCTTGAGCTTGCGCGATGGCGGGTAGAGCATCAGGGCAAAAAAAGCAATCACGGCAACAATCAGTGCCGGCTTCCAGATGGGGAATTTGTCTTCCATGGGATTGTGTCAACCAGAGATAGGAAAAATGTTCTGTCAGTTATATCAGGGAGTAGTGATTAGGGAGTAGGGAAAGACAGATAATGCAAATCCAAACGCTTGCGTGTCTTTTCCTATTCCCTATTCCCTAATCACTACTCCCTATCATTTACTCTTCGATTTTGTTTTGAATCGCAGAGCGTGCGAACTTCATTTTGGTGTTGTTGTTTTCGTCGATCTTGATGACGACTTCGTTATCGCGGATTTCAACGACATTGCCGATGATCCCGCCGATGGTTTGCACCTTGTCGCCTTTACCCAAAGCCGCAAGCAGTGCAGCGCGCTTCTTCTTTTCCTTGGATTGGCTGCGGAAGGTCATGAAGATCATCACGCCCATCAATGCCATGAGGATGAGCATGAAGCTGCCACCCATTGGATTGGGTGCGGCCTGACCGGTGGGTCCGATGGGCTGGCCATCTGCGCCGGTCGTTGCCGTCTGATCACCCGTTGCGGCCGGTGCCGGTGAAACGGCGGTGTCCGCCGGGGCCATGTTTTCCTGCGCCAGTGTCAAAGGCAAGTGCATCACAGTTGAAACTCCCTCAAGAATCGAGCGGCTTGACGACACCTGCTCTCTCACCTCCAAGGTGATAGACCCACGTGCCCGGCCGACCATTCATCCTTATATGGTTCATACACACGCCACCGGCCAACGCTCGGTGACGAAAGACCAGTCATTGTCTCTGATCGCAGTGCGAATGTCCAATAGGAACCGCTGGAAATGACGCAGATTGTGCAACGTCACCAGGATCGGCCCGAGCATCTCCCCTGCCATGAACATATGTCGCAGGTAACTTCGACTGTATCCCCGGCTGCAACACGCACAGTCACACCCCTCGACAATCGGCCTGGGATCGTCTGCAAACTGGGCATTTCGCAACCGCATCTGACCCGTCGGCGTAAAGGCGTTGGCGTTCCGCGCATTTCGCGTCGGCAAGACACAGTCGAACATGTCCACCCCAGCCTGAACCGCAGTCAAAATGTCGCGTTCGTAGCCTACGCCCATCAAATACCGGGGTTTATCGGACGGCATCAGCGGTGCTGTGTACTCCACCACCCGCTTAAGCTGCTCAAAACCCTCACCCACGGCCACCCCGCCGATGGCATAACCGGGTAAATCATGGCTGCAGACTTCGTCCACACACCACTTGCGCTGCTCCAGGTCGATCCCACCCTGAATGATGCCGAACAGAGACTGCTCGGACTTGCGGGCATGGGCTTTGACACAGCGTCCTAACCAGCGATTGGACCGCTCGCAGGCCAGTTTCAGTCGCTTGTGATATTTTTCCTGCTCAATGGCATGACGGGTCAAACCGCTCCCGGAAGTCGACTGCCCTTCCGACGCATCCCGCTGAGCTGCTGGCGGGCAGTCGTCAAAGGCCATCATGATGTCCGCGCCCAATTCATTCTGGACCTGCATCGAACGTTCCGGCGTCAACTCGATCCGCGCACCATTGAGATGACTTTTGAAGACCACGCCATCCTCGGTGATTTTGTTGGCATCCGATAAGCTGAAGACCTGGAACCCACCCGAGTCGGTGAGCATGGGTTTGCCCCACGTGGTCCATTTTTGTAACCCGCCCATTTTGGCAACAAGCTCACTGCCGGGGCGAAGCATCAGGTGATAGGTGTTCCCCAGAATGATCTGCGCACCAAGTTCCCCCAGATCATCGGGCATGATCCCTTTGACGGAACCCTGCGTCCCCACAGGCATAAAGGCGGGTGTGTCGAACGAACCATGAACGGTCGTGACGCGGCCAAGCCTTGCATGGGTGGTTGCATCCTTAACCAAACATTCATATTTCAAAGCAGGTGAATCGGACATGGGGGAATGATACAGGAGGGAGTAGGCAATAGGGAGTAGGGAGTAGGGAAAAGGCAAAAATCATCACACTGAACTGAATACAACGATTTTGATTCGTCCTTGTCTGATCAGATTTGCACATTAAGTCAATCAAATCAACTTGTTGAATTCATGACGTCGCACGATTCCCAAAAGCCTGTTTTTATAGTGCTTTTTCTATTCCCTAATCACTACTCCCTGCTCGCAAGCGAGCGCAAAAAAGAACCCACGTCGGGGGCACGACGTGGGCGGTCAGGAGAATGGAAACGGTTGCTTGTTTGGGGAAGGTTTTGGGGGCAGTTGGTCAGACTGTCGTGCCTTCCGCTTAGTGATACCCAGTCTCGCAAGAGGTGGTTGCAGGAATCCAGATTTTTTTATAAAAACCTTCGCGGACCACAACTTTGACCAGATCACCACAGGCTGAACGGCGATATTCGTACACCGGCTCAACCCAGATCGTCTTGTAATAACCCTGTTTGACGATCACAGTGGTGCGACGCGGATGGGTGTCGAACACTTCATTGATCACGCTGCGACCGAAGTGGTAAAGCAGGGCATCGCCAACGTCCCAGCGATTGCGTTCCTTCTTGATGATGACCGTCTTGTTATTGCCATGGTGCTTATTGGTATAACGATCATGGTGGTCGTTGCGATCATGTCTGGAATGGCTCCGACCACGGTCAAAGCGACTGTCGTTTCGGCCACGATCATGACGCTCGTGACGTGAGTCCCGGTCATGGCGGTCATTGTTGCCATGGCGGACCTGGGTAATTTCGACATTGCGGTCCGGGTTGGCGCCGCGGCTGATCCCGGCAGAAGCCGTGTTGACCGAACCGAATGCAAGACCAGCGATGAGCACAGCTGACAGTGAGAATAAATGTTTCTTACGCATGGTGAACTCCTTCTAACCCGCGAGCAGCAGGTTCATTTTTGTGTTGGGTGTGAAGTGTTATTCAGTTTTCAAGCGTCGTGTCGCGACAGTTGACGTCTCACCCCTATGCCGATTTGTGCAGGGTTTGGGAGCGCACACCAACCGCCGATCACCGCCAAGGACTTGATAAAACCGCAATTAAGTTTTTTTTCACACCCCATACGCCCCCCCGGAAGTTCCCCAGAAATTCATTCAAACACTCTCCAACGCGTGCAAAACCCGTGACTCTCCTGAGTCACGGGTTGCCTTTCACAAAATCGCGATATCAACCCGTGCCCCGGGAGGGACACGGCTTTTTTGCTCTGATCTGCATGTTCCAGAGGGGGGATGACAGCATTTTTTGAAAACTTTTTTCAAAAATTCAAACTATTTATTTAATTAAACTTACATCACAAAACAGGCTTAAAAACCACGCTCTGCTGATCAAAAGATGCAACAAAACCCCGTAGCGCGCGTTTAATAAGTAGAGACCTGTGCACTTTTGATGCCCCATGGAGAATCTCATGAAACTTTCCAAACTCGCTGCACTTCTGAGTCTGACCGCGGACCTGCTCATGCCCTTGGTGTTCACCTCGACCACCAAGGCTGAATCAGGCTGTCATCGTGGCGGAACCACCACCCCCAGCACCGAAAACCCACCGTCGACCCGTTGATCTTCTGATTCCAAGGCAGATCAAACCAACGGACGTTTTCGCTGGCAAGGATGAACCAACAAGGTGGAACCAGCCATGACTCATGAACATGAACAAAATAAGCCGGACTTCTTCGAGCGGATGCTCGACGGCGTGGACATGCAGCAAATCGCTGACCGCCGCCCCCGGAAGTCTGAGAACAAACCCCGTCGGATCATGCGCCGGGTGGATGACTCGGTCAAAGATGTCCGGGCCAATGTCAAGGATGCCGCCCAGGCGGTTGCCACGTGGGTTGCCAGCGTTGTCAATCATGACACCGAGCAGACCCAGCTCAACGAGATTCTGGATCATTGCCTGCGCCCAGGTCCGCAATTGGATCAAATCAATTACACTGCACTTGCTCAGGAAATTAACCAGTCCATGCACACCGACCTCTCGCCGCGTCGGGTGCAGACCGCGATCCAACATCTGCGAGCCAAACGGCAGCCTGCAACCATGACCGACTCTCGACCCAAACTCCAGGACCAACTCAACGCCCTGCACAAAGATTTGCAGACCAATCACCAACTGCTCGTTTCCGAAACCGGCGACGATCAGGCCAATCTCCACCGACGCATCGGCACGGAGATCCTTGCCATCGTCCGCGTCGCTGCCGGCCGACTCATTGAAAACGACTTTGGTGAAGGCATCGCCCAGGATATTGATATTGATGATGTCGAATCACGCTTCCTGGATTTCGTCAAGGATGCAGTGACCGAACATCAAGGCAACACCCTCACGCGAGACCTGCATAAGTTGCTGGTCGATCTGTGTGACTATGACGGCTCAGCGACATGCGACATGCGCCTCGTCGTTAACGGCAGTCGCGTGGTCTGTGATCTGCTTGATCCGGACTCACTTCCCGGCGTGGTGGCCCAGCTTAACGTGCTCGTGGCGGGACGACACATTCTGGATAGTGAACTCTACGTGACGGAACTGAACCGACTTTCCGAAGCAGCTTACGTGTTGAAAAATGACGATGCGACCCAGACCTATCTGAACTGGGTCAAACGTCAGAGTACCGAGCAGCGTGTTCCTTCGCCGGTGCGTGTGAGCAGCTACTGTCTGAACAACCTTGCAACGCATGTTTATGACCGCATCTTCACTGGCGAGTTGATTGAACCTGCCAACTGGATGCCCAAGGCTGACGACGCGCTGAACAAGACCCGTCAGCGTGACAGCGGTTTTGATTTGATCCCGGTGACGGAGTTAGTGGGCTTGGTGGCGCATGCCCACCTCCGTCATTCGCCGAACATTGTGCGTGAACATTTACAGCAACTTGGTGAAAGTAAGACCATTGACCTGCTCATCAAGCTCATCCGTTTTGACAACTGTCAACAACTGGTCACCGAAGCACGTGAACACGCGTTGGCAGTCTACCCACAGATCAACCAACAGATCACCCCTGCATTGGATGATTGATTAACGATCATCCAGCCCCACCTCACAAGGCTGCATCTTCCACTGGATGCAGCCTTTTTTGTGTTGTTCTCATCCCGGTCAATATGACCGGGCTATATAGCCGAGTCATCTTGGCTCGGTTGGTTTGTGGTTCAACCCACACACTGCTTCAAGCACCCTCTCATCGCGCCAACCCCTACAACCATCACACTGTCTGATAACAGTGATGAAAATCTCTGCCCCAAATTCGCTTTATCGCAAACACATGATCCTCTTGTGCAACGCGAAAAGAGAAATGTCGTACCTCATGCACAAGGATAAGATCATGAAACGCGCACTTGGGAAATTTGCAGCCGTCTTGGGTTTGGGTTTAACGCTGGGCTTTGGTGCTCAGGCAACTCAGGCAGCTGATATCAATCCGTTTAATTTCAACGTCTACTCACTGAGTGACATCGGCACATCAGGCTCCGGCTACGGTTCGGACTTTCAAGGTGTCGCTGGTGCAGCAGGCAACGCCTACTTCACCAACTTCTCACTCAACGATCTGAATCAAGCCCAGGTCGTCCCCGGTTATTCATTGACCGTTGGTGGTGATGCGATCATCTCCGGCCAAATCAATAACGGTGGCATCGAAGCGGGTAGCAATGTTGCCATCAACAACACCGGCGTCTTTGGTGATGTCTATGCAGGTGGCAACCTCAGCGGTATCGGCGGCACAGTCAACGGCAATGCCACACTCGGTGGAACCGACAACACCACCAATGCTGTCACCGTCACCGGCACGATCACGCAGAACACCAGCTATGCTGCTTCACTGAATTTCAATTCCATCAACGACTACCTGACCACGTTCTCCACCAGCATCAACAACACTGCGGACACCACCGGCTACACCAACAACTACGGTGAACTGATCATCAACGCAGCTTCAGGCGACAACTACGTCACCATCGATGCTGCTGAACTCAACAGTGCCTGGGGTGTGACCATCAACGGTGCAGCAGACAGCGTGGTCTACATCAATGTCGATGGGATTAACGTCAGTCTGGATTCAACCACATGGACCTACAACGGTCTGACTTCAGGTGATGTGCTGCTGAACTACGGTGAGGCGACCGACTTGTCACTGTCCGGCGGCAACATCGTTAACATTCTGGCTGCCTTTGCCGACGTGGACTTCAGCTATGGACATGTTGACGGCAACCTCATTGCTGGCAATCTCACCGGTGCTGGGCAGGTCAACCTTGGTGGCTTTGAACATGGTGTGGTCCCCGAACCGTCATCGGCTCTGGCATTACTCGCTGGTTCAACCGCCATGCTTATCCGTCGCAAGCGTCGCGCCCGCATCGCCTGAGTCAGATGAAGTTTCATATGATTCGGCGTCTTCTTCTTCCGTGACCAACGGCAGATACAGGATAAACGTCGCACCTTGACCGACCTGTGATTCCACCTGGATACGCCCATGATGCATCTCGACGATGCAGTTATGGACCAAAGTCAATCCCTGTCCTGCACAACGGTCATCAAGGTTGGTGGTGAAGAACGGATCGAAAATGCGTTGATGATTCTCTTTCGGAATGCCAACGCCCGTATCTGTAATTCGCAGTTCAACCTCACCGTCATGTACCTTCGTGCTGATGGTGATCAATCCTTCATGAAGCGTATCGTGTTTCTGCTTGGCAGCAATGGATTGGGCTGCATTGATGACCAGATTCAGCAAGGCCTGATTGATCTCACTTGAATGAACCATCAGTAATGGCAGCTTCTCATCCAGATCCAGTTTGATCCGTGCCTGATATTTCCATTTGTTTCGCGTAATGTTCAGAACATTGTCAATTGACTTGTTGAGATTCACAGCCAATTTTTCGCCATGACCTGTTGTTGCAAACTGCTGCATGGATGTGACAATACCCGAAACACGGTGAATCCCTTCAATCGTCTGATCGATGGCGTGTGGTACTTCGTCCCAAAGAAACTCAGCATCAAGTTCCTGAATCGCGGTATCAATCGCCTGCACATAAGGCATCATGTCGCGCTGAAGGCGTGCCTGTGAAAGTAGCTGATCATAGAAGGATTGCAATTTGCTCAAAGACGCATAAGCGGTCTTGAGAAATTGACTGTTGTCCGTGACATACTGGCTGGGTGTGTTGATTTCCTTGGCAATACCTGCGGCCAGTTGCCCGATCGATTCGAGACGATGCGATTGAAGCAGCGTCTGGTAAAGCCGTTGGCTTTCCTCCTTGTCACGTGTATGCTGCTGGACAAGTTCCTTGAGTTGATCATGTGTCTGAGACTGTTGGATAAGCTGTTGACGGATACTGCGTTGAATAAGCATGCCAACGACAAAGAATAGAATCCAACACGAACTGAGCACAATGGATGTCTGCAGGAAAATGCGCTGTCCAACGGACTGAAAATCATCCCAGACTCCACTGGCTGAAACGCGCGTCTGCAAAGCGATGTCGGTTTGAATCCGCAACAATGTTGCAAAACACTGCTCAATGCTCGTATGAATCTGGTGGCGTTGCTCGGTTAAATCAACCTGTTTTCGTGACAAGTCAAAAAAACTGTCGGGGATGATATCAAAGGATTGCAGTCCCGTTCGGTTGTGAAAAGTCTGACCGAACAGCAGATTCTCAAAGGCATGGATCTGCTGATCTAAATGACCATCGTTATCCATCGCACGCAGGTAAGGGTCACCGTGAATGCGACTGATGACCGATGAGATACGGTTGTCTTTGAGGTCGGCAATTTCAGCCAGATCACGTGATCGAAACAGTCGATCCAGGTACGTGTTGAGCTCTTCAAATTCCAGATATAAACCCGGCTGAGAAATCACATCGCGCATGTGATCAACAATGAACACCGAATTGTCAATGGACTTATCCGAATCATCAAGAAAATCGCGGATCATCAAGGCATGACGTAAACGATGTTGCCCCATATGCATGCTGACCTTCTCATGCATTTGATGCAACAGATGTTGGAGTTGTTCGTAGTTTTTGTTTCTCTGAAGATGGTTGTCACGGATCTTGATATGGTTATCAATGAGGCATTGGCGCATATCCAGAATATCTGTGATGTTCGTATCAAGCGATTTCTGATAACCGTTGATGTCTTCTGCCTGCGTATCCACAAGCTTCACTGCAAGCTCCACCAATGGCCCTGCCCACGTGGTTGAGGTATCGGGCACCTGCTCCAATGACATATGCGAGAGATTCTGAAAATCACGCTGTGCTTCAGACATGGTGAGATTAAAGCTGGTGAAAATCTGGTTGTAGTGATCCTGATAGGCTTGCAGTTGATTCTGAGCCTGCTTCATTTTGTAGAGATACCAGACAAAGGCAATCAACGTGATCAAGCCGATGACAAACCCCAGAAAGACAAGTTTTTTGACCAGTCTTGTGGTACGCAGTCCCGGTGATTGTTGTGCCAGCAGATTATTCACGTGTCCCTCCTTGATCAGAAGGTGAACACATCTCTACAAGCTGCTTCCAATCAAACGGCGTGGCTTGGCCGTCGCGGATAATCGTCGGCCAGACTTTGTCGGACGCCTGGTGACGTGACGCGTTGAGTGTCAGTGGATGCCCAAGACCAATATCAACCGTCCCCAGGTTGGCAAGCCCGTCAATAATTTTCTGGCGTGTCAGTTGCCCTGGTACACGGTCCATGGCCTGCTGAAAAAGCATGGTGGCAATGTAGCCTTCAAGCGACCCGAAGTTCAGTTCTGCGTCCGGAGCATGACTTGCCATCGCCTGACGATAGTTTTTGACCAGTGGCAAATCGGACTGAGGATGCGGGACCACCTGCGTGACAATGACGTCTTCGCTTTCAGATCCCAGTGCATTGATCAGTGACTGTGTGCCGACGAAGGAGACATTTAAAAACAGGGCTTTAATCCCATGTTCACGGGCCAGTGCAATAAACTTGGCACAAGGTGCATAAGCACCAACCATAATCACCGCACGTGGTGGTTCATCTGCCAGGATCATTTGGGCAACAGCATTCTCGACATTCATGCTGTTACGTTCATACCGCGTATGAAGGATGGGCATACCATCTTTCAAACCATGACGCCGCATCGCATCCATCGCGCCGCCGTAACCGGCCTGACCGTATGCATCACGTTGGGTGAAAAAGGCAATCTGACTGAGTTTGAGCTTGCCAAACGTAATCAATCCATCGACCATCGCTGCCGTTTCCTGAGCATAACTGGCACGGTAGTTGAACACCTGGGCTGTGGGTGGGTTGCGTCGCAAAACACCGGCACCGGTAAAGGCCCCGTAAAAGCATACATTTTCCGATGTGATGATCGGTAAAGACACCACGGATGTCGGCGTTCCGACATTGCCAATGATCGCCTGGACTTTTTCAGGTCCGATGAGTTGCCGGGTGTTGGGGATCGTCCGCAACGGTTCATAACCGTCATCAAAGACAATCAAGGTGTACTGATGTGCACTGGTCGGGGCATGCGATTTTAATGCCACCTCGACCCCGAGCTTCATATTGTTCCCCAGGTCCACAGCAGGTCCGGATAACGCGGTAGACATCCCCAAACGTACAGGTGTACCCTGTGATTGAGATGTTTGCGCATAAACAAACTCAGCTGATAGTCCTATCAAACATAGTCCTAAAAGCATCAGTGGACCACGAAATAGATGATCAAATAATTTCATCCAATCCGAACCTTGTCAAAATCCCGCCCCCAAAACACTGTGCGATATCACACATGGTCGACTATTTCATGTACCGTCTTGATTGAATTCATTGAACTGCGATTTCTATTTTGTATATGAATCCGTCTGGGCGGCCATACTGCCGTTATCACGGACGTTAACCACTAACCAATCAGCAAAATCGAAGGTTATACTCATCAGGCAATGTGCCGACAGAGAATAAGGTTTTGAAGTGGTGGCACAGGAAGTTCACAAACTCGCCCGGTAGATCGGCAAAGAATCGAGCAGAGCAGCTTGGGTATTATGAATCCAACAATGCCCAGAAGTCGGACATGCGTTTGCCGCATGCGGCACAAGCCATTGGCAAGCAAACTCACACGGTTTGAAGTGTGTTTTTCAGATGATTGCCCAGGCCGTTGTTTAATTCCATCTGCATCATACCCAATGGGAAAAACAGTTCGAGCATGGCAGCGCCATCAAACATCGCCATCAAGGGTCCCAAATGATCCCAGTCAATCGAACCATGACCGGGCAGCAGATGCGAATCGAAGCAACGGTTGTTGTCGGAGATGTGCATGTAGTCGATCATGTCTTTGCATAGCGTAAAATGCTCAACCACATCACAGGTCATGTGTGCATGCCCGGTATCAAAACACATTTTCAGATTCGGGCTGTTGATCTCACGGAGCATGGCTGCCAACGCTGCGGGATCGGAACCTGCATAAAACGTGTGCGGGATATTTTCCATGAGAAATGTGACGCCAAGTTCTTCACCCATCTGCGCCAACGCTGCCATGGACTTGAGCAGTGGCGTTAAGCGCTTGGCTACCTCTTTGGGATCCGCCGGTTTGCCATCGGCTGTCGGCGCGCCGGGATGAACGACGATTTTCGGGCCACCCAGTTCCAACGCCAATTCGGCTTCGCAGCGATAGGCATCGACGGATGCTTTGCGGAAGGATTCGTCCAGTGATGATGGATCGTAGTTCTTGCCAAAGACGCCGTGAATCGAGTCGTACTTGAGTCCCAGATCGTCAGCGACCTGCTTGACGTAGGACAAGTTCGGCGGGTTGGCTTCGTTGCGATAGTACTGCAGCGCGACGCAGCCCAGTTCTTTGTACACAGCTAAAAGTTTGGGCGGGTCGAAATCTGCAAAACCAAATGACGCGATCGTTGCAAGGTAGGCCATGGTGCTGCGTATTGTACCTGTTTGACGGCCGACCTGCTCATCAAATCACGCGTAGGCCAGCCCGTTTGCATAGTGGTTTGGTTTACTGGAAATACTTGCCCCAAAGGACACCCAGGCGTTCGATTTCCTGCTTGTCGATATTGTCCTTGTTGGACCAGATGCCAAGCTTCAGCGCTTCGTGTGCTGGGCTTGGGGTGGTGAGGAGCAATTCGACATCGCTCAGCGCTGCTTTGATCAGTTCAATGCCTGCAGCGCTGGCCTTTTTGAGATTGCCGATGATCTCGGTGAGCAGGTCCATCTGGTCGACATTCGTATCATGTTCACGCCAGCAGTCGTAGTCCGTAGGCAAGCCGATCAAGGCATAGGCCAGTTCCGCTTCACGCGCGAGTTTGGCTTCGGGCATACAGGTCATGCCGATGAGGTCACCGCCCCAGGCACGATGCATATGCGACTCGGCCTTGGTGGAAAAAGCAGGGCCTTCCATGACGACATAGGTGCCCTTATCATGGACGTTGTAGTCCGCGAGCCTGGTCTTGGCGGTGTTGAGTAACCACTGACGCATGACCGGGCAGAACGGCTGAGCCAACTCAACATGAACCGCTGCACAATCGTAAAACGTGTTGGGACGTTTGCATGTTTTATCAATCACCTGATCGACAATCACCAGGTCACCGGGCGCGATATTCTCACGCAGCGAACCCGTCGCACCGCTGGCAACGATGTGCGTCACCCCCAGCGCCTTGAGTGCATAGATGTTTGCACGATACGGAACCTGACTTGGATTGTAGGTATGACCGATACCATGACGCTGAAGAATGCAGATGTCCACGCCTTGCCATTGTGTTTGAACAATGGGCGATGAGGGTTTGCCAAATGGGGTATCCGGGAAGACAGTCTCGCCCTGTTCTGCCCCGAGTGCGTCGCCCAGTCCTGATCCGCCGATCACGCCGATTTTGATGTGCTGTGTCATGGTGAGAATGATACGAAAGATTGACGAACCTTGCGCGCAATTGCAATAGGCACAACGACAATTAAACAGTGAATCACAATAGAGCAGTACCAGTCATTAATCTCCATACCGTCTTCGATTTCGTCACTCCCGCGCGCCCGGAAGAGGGGGATACATTCGTGAACTGCTCAAGTGGTTCATTGCAACTTATTTGTTGCGTTTGAGACCCGGCCAAGATGACCGGGCTATGTACAAATAGCTGAGCCATCTTGGCTCGGTTGCCTTGGAATGATTCCCTTCAAAACAGCTGCAATAAACCACTAGGTGACGCGAGTCTTTGAACTGAGTTGAATCCCGCATTGACACAACGCGGCTCGCCTGATGCGAAGAAAAAAGTTCACTCTGCGACGCGGACGGCCAGTGAATATTGGATGCCATGCCAACCGTTTTCAACGCGATAGAGAATGCGGTTGCGACCGGCTTTGAAGGCAACTTTGCGATAGCCTTCGTTAGGACTCCAGTTTTTGAGCTGATCACCACTGATCCAGACCGGCAAACCGTTAACCCAGATATTGGCTTTATCATCTGAGCCAACCGCAATCCAAAGGTCCATATCCTTATCGAAGTACAACTCGGTATAGGCGTACCAGATGCCGTACTCTTCAGCGTCAATGGGTGTGACCTGGAGTTTGCGAGCCTGCTGAAATTGCCAACGAATCTTTCGACCATCTTTGCCCACGTAGACTGCATCCAGATCGACCACGGATTCAGGCGGGAATTTACGGTTCAGATTCACACGCGATGGATTGGGGAACGGGCCGATGTTGTACCAGGTGTCCACGAACAGCCACTCGGTTGGATCACCGGTTGAAGTGACCATGCGCCCGAGTGTGCCGTTCTCTGGATGCTTGCGGTGTTGCGTGACGGACTGGAGTTTCTTGCGGTCCGCATCACTGATGTTCTTGGCCTGCGTTTTGAGTTCTTCGCGTTGTTGGCTGTTGAGTGTCGGTGGCGAGGTTTGCGGATTGATCTGCTGATGGGCCATGACCTGTCGCATGGCTTGGGAGACATCCTTGTGACGATGCTCATCAACTTTGGCTAACTCGACCAGATCCTTGAAACTTTGATCCTTGGCGTTTTGTTCTTCCTGCTGTTCCTGGGATGCCTGCTGATCACTGGATTGCTGCTGCTGAGCCTCAGCTTGATCTTGAGCCTGTTTTTTCTGGGCTTTTTGTTGTTGAGCTTGCTGCTCGGGTGTCTTTTGAGGATCGAACTGTTCCTGCTGAACGATGTCTTCGAGTTTGATTTCCTGCTGATTTTCCAGATGCTGTTCGATGACGACCTTGGCCTGCTCGATCTCCTTGAGCAGTTTTTCGGTCAACTCGATCATCATTTCGACCTGCTGCTGCACCTTGGCGATTTCGTCTTTATGGGGTTGGATTTGCTCGGGCAACTGCACGGGTTTTCGCAGCAGTTTAAAGTCGATCGGATCAAGAATCGGCATGACATCATTGATATTGCCATACGCTTCGCGGAACGGGATATTCAGCGTCACCGACAACTCCAGCGCCTTGATACGTCGGTAATCATCACAGGTCTTGCGCATCGTTGCCACGGCTGATCGATGCAGCGCAATGATGCGTCCGCCCTGCGTGCCGTCGGCCATGGTCTGGCTGATGGTATCGGGGGTTTGCTCTGTGGAGGTCTGGTCTGCAGGAGTTTGGATTCGCGGTTGCGCGATCACCAGCGTGCCCCATGACAGGTATAGACTCAACATAAGGATTATGTGGGCCAATGACTTCATGATGCAGGCACCTCACTGTCTTGCTTGGCCTGCTCGACGGATGCATACACATCATCGACAACCTGCTTCTGCAAGGTCATCGCCTGCTGCAATCGATCCATTGCGGTGTTTAACATCTCCTTCAAACGTGCATCCATGTTCAACTGGTTGTAGGCATTCTGACGTGAGGTCAGTGTCCCGTTGATCGAATCATATTTACGCTTAACATCACGAGCTTTACGCGAAAGAGAACTGACGGTTTTTCGAGCCTGCTGATATTGATCGTGGAGTTTCTTGTAGGTTTCCTGTGTTTGCCTGATCAAGTCATTATCACGCGGTCGAGCCTCCTGAGCTTCCTTACGTTTCTCACCAGCCTCTTTGCGTTGCGCTTCGAGTTTCTCATACGCCTGTTTAGCTAGATCATAGGCTTGCTGCGCCTGCTTTGTGATTGGTTCCTGCGCCTTGAGTTCCTGGGTGTACTTGGCGACTTCCTGCTTAAGCCAACGTTCCCGGCCCAGGAGTCCGCCGATATCGCGCAGCGGTTTTTCGACTTCAAACATGACGGTTTCAGCCTGCGTGTGTCGATCGGCGATGGCTTGATCGGTGGTCAACAACAACACGCCACGGCGGACTTCATCCAAGGCGGAGATCATGCCGGGGACTTTTTCCTGACCTGCTTGGGCAGCCGCTTCGAATTGATGATTTTGACTCACCTGCTTGAGGACATCCATCAACGCCTGCTGATCGGAGAGTAAGGCGGTTGCATATTTCTCAAAGCGCATCATGGCGGTGGCTTTCTGGCTTTGCTCGAAGGGTTGGAAGTGTGCATTGAGCGTATAGAAGTTGGTGGCCATGCGGTCCTGGTTCTGCTTAAGCAGTTGGACACGATCCTCGAGTTCCTCTGCGACACTTTTTTGCATCTGCTCGATGACTTTTTCCAGTTCTTTGCCCCGGATCAGTGCTTCGCGTTTGGGTTTGCCACGCTCAAGAACAATATCACGCACCGGTCCGTACCAGATCAACCAACCCAGCAGGCCGACATGCAAAATCATCGACAGCACCCAGAAAGGTGATCGCGAGAGTCGGGATGTACGTGCGTTATTCATGGGCATCCAAGGCATCAGTGTCACGTGGTGACGCAGTTATGGGTGATAAACAAAATGACATTCAACACAGTGAAGGTTCTATTTGCTATCACGTTTGGAATTAATCGAGATATTGGTAAGCCGCTCAAAACGCGTCATGTCCAGAATCATCATCACGCGCTCAAACGCCACGCCACGGTCGGCATCCAATCGGATCTTGCGCTGCGGATCCTCAGCAGCAATCCGGCGGAACTCGGCCTGGAGTAAGGCAACGGTGATGGGCGCACCATCGAGATAAAAATTGCCGTTGACGTCGATGCTGACAATGCTCATCTCCGGCGGTTGTTGGACTTCCATTGAAGCTGCAATTTCAGGCAATTCCAAAGGCAATTCCTTATCGATCTTGCGCAGCGTGCTTGCGACCAGAAAGAAAATCAGCAGCAGGAACACGCAGTCGATCAGCGGCGCCATCTGCACTTCCAGTGAATCGTCATCGCGTAAATCAACCTGCATCGCTGGCCTCCTTGTTCTTGACGTCAGAGGTTTGCTTTTCGTCTTCCAATGTCATGAACCAGGTGGTCAAGACTTCGTTGACATCTTCTTCAAGCAGCAACGTCAGCGCGACGGTACGTCCCTTGATGTAGTGATAAAACGCCAGCGCGGGGACGGCAATGATCAAACCCGCAGCGGTGGTGACCAGCGCTTTGGAGATACTGCCCGCCAGGACAGAGGCATCGCCCATCGAGCCGACAACGGAGACGACTTCAAAGCTTTCGATCATGCCGATGACGGTACCCAGCAACCCCAGCAGCGGTGCGAGTGTTGCAGCGATGGCAATGGGGTAAGCACGTTGGAGATGCTGACGCATGTCGCGGCCTGCGATGTCGCCTGCCAGGGCAGAGAGTTCCAACGCCGGGCAGTGACGATGTCGGACAAAGGCTTTGAGAATGCTGCCGAGTGTGCTTTGATGTTTGTCACAGAGTTTGTCGAGGTCCGCGTACTGCTTGTTTTTCCAGAGTTTCATGGCTTCTGATCGCAAGCCGATGGGACAGACCACCGAACGTCTGAGTCGTGCAAGACGTTCGAGGAAGCAACTGAGTGCTGCCAGCGAGCAGAGCCCCAGGAAGAACATGGTGTTGCCACCGGATCGAATGCGATCTGCAAAACTCACCGAACCGACGACTTCGGTTTCCGGTTCTTCTGAGGTTGTTTCATGGGTGGTGACGTTTGAAGTTGGCGGGATCGTTTCGGGCGCGTCTTGTGCGAACGCGGTGTGCGTCAGCGTCATGAGGAGGATGGCAAGGGCGCAGAAAACCGGTCGAATGTGCATAACGTAGATTCCTGAAAAACCATGGACTGGAGCAATGATAGGCTCCGTCGTCTTGTACGGGAACCCCTGAACACAAAAAAAGACTGAAATAATCAGTCCTTTTCCACATCGTTACATCAATCGACCTGAACTAAAATTTAGTTAACAGTATTACCAGTGCCTGATTCACGTTGAATCTGATCAAGCATGATGCGTGGCTTATCCCATTGCGGAGCCAGCGCGATGGCTTTCTTGAGATGCGCCATGACCCGTGGCGTTGCACCTTCTTGCTGGTAATGCAAAACTGCCAGACGTAAATGTGTGTTTGGATCATTGGATTGATGCACAGCCAGCCATTGCAGTTGTTCGATCGCCTGATCCAACAGGTTGAGTTTGATCAATGCTTCAACCAGTTGTTGCCGTAAGACCGGATCATTGGGAACATGCTCAATCGTCGCATGCAGATGGATGGCAGCCAACTTGTATTGTTCCCGCTGCAGATACGCGACCCCGAGTTGATGATGAGCCATGGGGTTGTAACCGGTCGCATCCAGTGTGTGCGAAAAGAGCGAGATGTCGTTACGCCAAAATGAAACCTGCCTGAAACTCAATAGCAGTAACACCACCACCAACACGGTACGCGTGATGTTGTGTTTCATCAACTTCGGCAAACGTACGGATTCAGCAAGCCACCACACGACCGCGACGAGCAAGCCGATCATGGGCAAATACGTGAAGCGGTCGGCATGACTTTGTTGGCCGGTCTGAAAAATGCCGGAGATCGGCAGGAGCATGCCAAGAAACCAAAGCCACCCGACGATCAGGTAAGGCTGTTTTTTTGCTCGGTAGACTGCCCATGCTGTGATCGAAAGTAACACGGCCGTTGAGGCAATCACCTGCCACAGCGGATGCTTGTCCAACAGGTAAGGTAATGCCAAACCGATGGGACACACCGACATCAACAGGTATTGGCCATACGCCCATAGCATGTTCTGAATGCGATAGGTCCAAGGCAGCGTTGCCATCCCCACCGTCTCACCGACACCGACCTTCAGCCAAAGCGTTAACCCCGCATAGGAAATCGCAATCACCAACCATGGGAGTTTCTCCAAAACTGCGGTCTTGCCCAATCGCTTACCCGGCCAGAGATCAAGCAACATCATGACACAGGGTAATGTCACGGCCATGGGTTTACTGAGCAACGCCAGGATCAGCATGACGGTGACGCCCAGATAATCCTGCCAACGTTTGCGCTGGAGATAACAGGCATAAAACCACAGGCTCAGCAGCGAAAACAGGCCACAGAGCACGTCCTTGCGTTCAGCAACCCATGCAACGGATTCCACGCGCAGAGGATGAATCGCCCAGATCAATGCGATCCACCAACTGCGTTGACGCATCCCGGTCAGGCGTGTGATCACCGCCCAGACCAGGAGCGTATTGAGCAGGTGCAGCAAGCTGTTAATTGCGTGAAACGCACCGGGGTGATAGCCGAACAGTGAAACATCGACAAGGTGACTCAGCCAGGTGATCGGGTGATAAAAACCAAAATGCTGCGTGGTCCAGGCCCAGGCGAACGTCTGTGTGTTCAGACCCTGCTGCACCATCTGGTTCTGCGAAACATACACCGGATCATCAAGGCCGATGGTGTCGAAGGTGACCGTCTGCAGATACAACCCCAACGTCAAAGCTGCGAGTAACCACACGCGAAAATCGCGATACCAGGTTCGCGTCAAAGCAGTCGTGGGCGATGTATCAATCGACATGGGTACAAGATACTCCAAGCGCCGGGGCATGGGTAGTGGGTGTGAAGGTTGACTCGTACACGGGCGAGTGTACGTGCATGGCATGAAACGTCGAAGCGTCTTGAACGACTTGATGCTGGAGGTGTGTTACCACGCACAACGTCCAGGGGGTTAAAACCCCCGGGCTTTAGTTCCAGTTAGTTGATGAGTTGGCAGAGTGAGGTAGACATGATGTTGAATGTGGATTTCACGGTACAGATCAAATCGTGTGAGATTCAATACCGATAAATTGAAAAGATCGATGCGGTATGGAAACCGTTTAAATAAAAAACGGGACACGATGTTGACCGTGTCCCGTTTATCGATTCGATTTTCAATCGGCGTTAACCGCCCATTTCTTCTTTGTATTCATCAAACTCGCCATTGGCTTCGGCTTCATCCAAATACTTCTGGAAGTCGGCCATCTTGTAACTGACGAAGTTAAAAACGTGACGCAGTGTCAGACTTTCGATGTCCGTCGGATCATCAAGGGTGTCCTGGCGAAGGCGGTTGAGTTCAGCAAGAAACGGTTCGATTTTCATGGCAGTACCTGAAAGGGACTAGCGACTAGGGACTTGGGATTAGGGAAAGACAAAAAAACCAGAAGCAGTTGAAAACAATCTCAACCCCTAGTCCCTAGTCGCTGGTCCCTAGTCCCTTCACCTATCACGCTGCAACGGCAGCAGCAATCTTCTTGGCTGCGTCGGTCAGGTCGGTCCCCACCACCATGGTGGGCACGTCGGACTTGGCAGCATCGATAATTTCACGGGCTGGTTCGACATTCGTACCTTCAAGTCGCACAACCAATGGCACCTTGAAGCCGACTTCCTTGGCAGCATTAACAATGGCGCGGGCGACTTTGTCACACTGCATAATGCCACCGAAAATGTTCACCAAAACGCCCTTGACGTTGGGGTCATCGAGAATGATGCGAAATGCCTCGGTGATGGCTTCTTCGGTCGCACTGCCACCCACGTCCAGGAAGTTGGCGGGTTCCTGGCCGTGAAGTTTGACGATGTCCATGGTTGCCATGGCAAGGCCTGCACCGTTGACCAGACAACCGATCGTGCCATCGAGTTTGATGTAGGACAAGCCGAATTCCTGTGCACGCAGTTCAGACGGATCGTCTTCGGTTTCGTCATGCATGACAGCAATGTCTTTATGACGGAACAATGCGTTGTCATCAAAATTGATCTTGGCATCAATCGCAAGAACCTGGCCATCGGGATGTTCTTCCGAAGCTGGTGTGACGATCAGCGGGTTGATCTCAGCCAGTGATGCATCCATGTCAATGAAGAGTTTGGCGATCTTGATCATGATCGTGGCAGCCTGGCGGACCTGCTTGCCAACGAAGCCGAGTTTGTAAGCAATCTTGGTTGCCTGATAGGGTTGAAGCCCCATGGCAGGGTCAATCGGTTCACGCAGGATGGCACTGGGATTGTCTGCTGCGACCTGTTCGATTTCCACGCCACCTTCGGAAGATGCGATAAGCACCGGTGCGTTGGAAGCGCGGTCGACTGCCATGCCCACGTAGTATTCTTTTTCAATGTCCACGCCGGATGCGACCAGGAGTTTATTGACGGGGACACCTGCTGGACCGGTCTGATGGGTGACCAGTGGTTTGGACATGATCGTGGTGGCCACTTCCAAGGCTTCGTCAGCGGTCTTGACGAGTTTAACGCCACCGGCTTTGCCACGACCACCTGCATGCACCTGCGCCTTGACGACAGCGAGTGTCGCACCTTGGCCAGCCAATTTTTCAAAGGCTTCCTTGGCTTGTTCGGGGGTGTCAACGGTGATGGCAGGGGGAACGGGAATGCCGAATTTCACGAGCAGGTCACGAGCCTGGTATTCATGGATCTTCACGGTCGCTGGTCCTTCCTGGGGGTTGTCAGCAAATGGGTTTCAATGAGGTACCCGTCAGATTATCCGAGAATGACTGCTACGCCAAATCTGATGAGTGGGGAAATTCTGCTGCCCATGGTAATTGGCATCTATCTTTCAAATCAACAGTTAAATGCCTCTGTTGATTGAGAATTCTGCAAAGGCAACCATGCGATACCACTTGGATACTTTGATGTGCAAGCCCAGAGTTGATCCGAAGGTGTTACGACCATCAACTTTTGATTCCAAAGAGCATTTAATTTCAATTAATTTAACACTATAAGATTAATTAAAACAATTATTTATTACACATTAAGCATTATTTTGTTGCATATTATTGCAATTTAATATTTGCCATCCTATCATTCTCTGCGGGAAGGGATTGATTGTCATCTCCCGTCGCGCATCGACATTCAACGGGTTGAAAAACATGAAACATCCTCGGTTCATATTTAAGGCACTGGCCATCGCCAGCTTACTGATTGCTTGTCAAAGCAGTTTCGCCAAACCCCAGATCAACGATGCTGGCACCATTGAACTATCCGCCCATGCTCAAAGTACACAGGGACAGGTTTGGACGATCAATGCCAACGAAAGTCAATCCAAGGAACCGGCCAACGTCTACAATCGCATGATCGTCGGAGTGGCAAACGCCAAGACACTGGCGGTGCTCAACAACACCAAAGCAGGCGTTGCTGGCATCGTGCTCCACTATCACAGTGACACCCCCATCAAAGCTTTCACATGGCAGACACGTCAGATTTTCGTTCAAGCTGGTGTCAACAATCAGGACACGTTTTTCGTCGGCTGGACCACCGAGCCGGTCAGTGCTCATGGCAAAGGCCCGATCAATCCCGCGCAATTCAAACGGGTCGAACCACTGACACTCACCGGCAAGATCAACAAGACGTTGGAGTATCCAAGGTTTTCCGTCAAAGACATCGACAGCAAAGACGTCTACATTTTCATTGGCCGCAATGACATCAATACCAAGGGCGATACGAGTAACATTTACTTCAACATCACCTCGTCCTTTGCAGCAAGTGATCGCAGAAACAGTTATTTTCGAATCGATGAAGTTGGTCAGTGACCGATTCAGATGTGTTACCCAAGCCCCTTATCGTGTTCATCAAGACATCGAACGTGGAGCAAAGTATGAAACCACAACGCACGTACGCCTTTACGCTCATTGAATTGCTGGTGGTAATCTCCATCATTGCCATGCTCATTGCGATCCTGCTCCCGGCTTTGGGTAAAGCTCGGGAAAGTGCGCGGGTTCTGCAATGCAGCATCAACCTTCGCAGTATTGGAACCGCCAATCTGCTTTATGCCCAGGATCACGCGGAGTATCTGGTTCCCACCAATTCTGTGAGCCAGGGCCAGTACACGCAGGATAAATCATGGCGCGCCAACTTTGGCGGATTGCTGCTCATCGAAGAGGGATACATGGCATCAGAGCAAGTGCTTTACAGCCCATGTGACAAAACAACCACCTACGGGCAGTACACTGCTGGCTGGAATCTGTTTTATGGCAGCCAGGGATACCCCGGCAACGGCGCCTCCTCCATTCGCACGTCCTACATTTTCCGAGAACCGGCTTGGAGCAGCTCGCATGCAAGTAATTGGCAAATGCTCATGCCCTCCTGGTCCACCTTCTACTCACCGTTCCGATTGGAAGATGCCAGTCTGCAGCCCAACTTTTCAATGGCAGCGGATCGTTTCATGGGCAACTACGCATGGTCGTTCCACAACCCCCAGGGACGCACCCACGCACAACCCAACACCGCAGGAATCAACGGCGAAGGCTGGCACGTTGTCCACACCGATGGCCATGTAAAATTCCAGCAGAATGAACCGGGCGTCTACACCATCGGCAACACCTACGGCGCAGCATCCGTCTGGAACAATCGCTATCTCAACTGGCTTTACTGGGATAAAAACTAATCCGACAAACCGCACAGACATTCCCTTAACTCAACTTTTCACAGTCTCCATAAAGGAAACGCGAAATGCAGTATCGCTCCATCCTGATCTTCACCTTGACCCTCTGCCTGATGATCATCCAGCCCAGCATGGCGCAGCAACAAATCCCTCCAAGCCAGCGTTTTGGTGTGTGTACGCATATCGCGCGTTGGGAACGTACATTGAAAATCGACTATCTACAGACACTGCGCAATGCAGGACTCGGCTCATTTCGCGATGGCCAGGAATGGGATCACGTCGAAAAAAGCAAAGGCAACTACGTCTACAATTCTGTCACTCAACGCATTTTCAAACCCGATCCCAAACTCGGACTTGAGCCGTTACACGTCCTGGCTTACCAGTCTCCCCCGGGCATGTACGAAAACGAACTGGACCCCGAGGCTTTTGCCAACTATGCCATCAACACCATTGGGACATTCAAAGATTCATGCAAGTATTTTGAAGTCTGGAACGAGCCGGGTAATTTTTTCTTTCACAAGCAATACGGCGGAACCTGGAACGGCAAGGAAAAAGACAACACCGATTCACCATGGGTCAAGAAGTTCGCTGAGTTTATCACCATCGTAGCCAGCCGCATCAAGGACAAACATCCCGACGTCTTCCTGATCACCGGTGATAATCCCGCAGTGAACATTCGCATGCTCCAACATTACCCGATGATGTTTGAGCACATCGATGGCATTGTCGTTCACCCCTATCCCTACAGTCTCCCGCCCGAAGTCACGCCCTGGGGTGGCAAGAACAACAAACGCGATGGCGTGGTGGTCGCCGACGAAACGTCAAGCTTCAAATCACTCATCCAAACCCTGCGCCAGAACATGGACAACATCGGTCGCAAGGACATGCAGATCTGGATCACCGAAGTCGGCTACACCACCGCACAGATCAAAAAGAAGCAACTCTGGCTCGGATTCACCCCCTACGCCCAAGCCTGCTACAACACACGTCTGGGCATCCAGGCAGTCTCCTATGGCGTCGAGCGAACCTACTACTATGACATGCTCGACGATGGGACCAACAAACACCACCAGGAAAATAACTTTGGCCTGATCTACCGCAACGGCCAACCCAAACCCGCATGGCTTGCCATCACGCGAATGTGCAAATTGATGTACGGTGATACCCGTCCGACTGACATGAACATCGACGTGAACTCTCCCAGCACCCGCAATTACTATGCAGGTGTCCAATGGGATGAGGCCAAAATCCAATACATCAACCAACCCCAGGCACACAGCTTTATCCGTCCCGATGGCAAGCGCGTTGTCTTCATCTGGAAACCGGGCAGAATCTATGCAGACGCCCAGCCGGATGTCGCAAACATCACCATCACTGACTGCCCCTGGAAATTAGTCGAAGCCGGCCAACTCGTCAGCGGCCAGAAAATCAAACTCAATACCAAAGTCGACAACAGCACACTCACCATCACCGATGCCCCCTACACCGAAGATCCGTTGTACCTGGTTTTCGAATGAACGTATCAACCCATCATCGACCTGAAACATGGCTATAATTTCCCCATGGCAGTGACCATTCAGAACATTGCAGACGAATTGAACATCTCCGTCTCGACGGTCTCTCGATCACTTCGCAATGACCGTGTGATCAACCCGCAGACGCGAGCGCGGATTCAGGCTGCTGCCATGGACATGGGGTATCAGGGACGCATCCGTCGCAAGCAGCAACGTGTTTCAAGCAAGCAGCTCAAATTCGTTGCGGTCTTTGCCACCGAGAGTTTGCAACTGCTGCGAAACGACAGCAATTTCCTGCGGTACATGGAAGGTCTTGAAGCCGAAGCCGATGCCATGCACGCCAAGGTGATTTATGAAGCACTGCCATACGATGCCAGGGAACACCTGAAAAAGAAAGATTTGCCCAAGAGCATTCGTACAGGCAAACCCAATGCCATCATTTGTGTTGGCCATCTGCATCAGTCCAATGCGCAATTGCTCAGTGAATTTGCACCGATCATCTCGCTGACATGGGATTATGATCCGACGCCATGCGATGTGGTGCTTGCAGATGAGAGTCGGTCATTCGGTTTGCTCGTGGACCAACTCGTCGGCCTTGGACATCGCAACATCCGATGGGTCGGTGAGTATGATCCGCAACAGCTCAGACGCCCCTACCGTGTTGCAGGCTTTATTGCTGGCTGTCTGAAAAACAATCTCAAAGTCGACGACCAACTGGTCAAAGCATCGACTTTGCTTTACAAGGGAAATGACCTGCCTTACATGGTGGATCACACCAAAGGCATCACGCAACCCCACCTGCTTAAACAATGGATCATCGACGAGGGTGTCACCGCACTGGTCTGCCAATCGGATCGTGTCGCCCACAATGTCCAGTTGAATCTCAAGCCACTTGGCATCGATGTCCCGCAACAGGTCAGCGTCACCGGTTTTGACGATCAACCGACACCTCAAGGCTTAAAACGCCTGACCACCTTCGACCCCCTGATCATGGAACAGGCACGCACAGCTATGCGTATCGCCCAACAACGTATTGAGCGCCCCACCGCTTTCCCACAGCGCATCCTGCATCTGACACGGCTGATTGAAGGTGACACCACCGCCCCGCCGCGTGATCTCAGTTGATCTCCAACGGCGTTAACCGCACCACGTCCCCAGCTGCCCGATTCAACACACCGGCAGCGGAGCCTTTTCGGATCGCAATTTCAAGCATGCCAGTCGAACCGATGTACGACACAGGCGTGCCTTCCCTGACGTCCGCATAGGTGTTGTTGATCGGGATCGGGCGATCCATGCCATCGCAGAACACCATGTACGTCTTATCCAACTGTGCTTGAGGGATATTGGTGATGAGGTTGCCAAAGTGATCAACGAGCAGTATCTCGCCAGTGATGTGATCGGGCGCAACCGCGGGATCGGGCAACTTGAAAAGTTCCAATGACTCAGCCGGTGATCCGAGTTTGTCGATGAGAACTCCTGATGCCAGATGCCCTGCTGCGGTGGAGAAAATGTCCCTGCCATGGAACGTGTTACTCACGTTGGTGCGATGATACGCAACATTATCCAGCGAGACGGCTTTGACAAAGCTCTGCTTCTCCAGCGCAAGACTCACCAGGCCGTTGTCGGGCAAAATGTAAAACGCGCGATCGGTCCGCACGCAGATTGCCCGACGATCCGTCCCCACACCCGGGTCCACGACAGCCACGTGAATCGTGCCATCGGGAAACGCGTCGATGGCGGTCTGCAAAATCAGCGAGCCTGCCATCACCGACTGCGCGGGCACCTTATGCGTGATGTCCACCAGCGTGGCGGTCGGACACAGCGAAAGGATCACCCCTTTCATCTGCGCGACATAACTATCTGATAAACCAAAGTCCGTTGTGAGGGTAATAATGGGCATGAGGTTATTGTAATTGAGTTATCAACTTTTTTGCACTATTGGCAGATTATGTTTTTAACGCGAAGGCGCGAAGATCACGAAGGTCGCGAAGTTTGCAAAGACATTTTTAACCACCAAGGTCACAATGGGCAAAAAGAATAAAGCGTCAGTTTGATAATCTCTGATTATTCTCTTGGTTCGCAAAGCAATTAAAACGATTCCCGTCTTATCTTCGTGTCCTTTGTGATTTTCGCGCCTTCGCGTTAAAAATCAAAACGCACGTTATTCTCAACACCGCTCAATATTCCTTGCGCTGTCTTGCAGGCAGAATGTTAAGTTGCTTGCGGTATTTGGCGACGGTTCGACGGGCGATTTCGATGCCTTTTTCCTTGAGCTTTTCGACCAGTTCATCATCGTTAAGCGGCTTGGATTTATCCTCCTCGTCAATGATCTCCTGAAGCTTGGCCTGGATGGCGGTCCAGCTCATCGCATCACCGTCTTCGGTTTCGGTTCCACCGGAGAAGAACATGCGCAACGGGAAAATGCCACGCGGGGTCTGCAGGTGTTTTTCGTTGACGGCGCGGCTGACGGTGGCAACGTGAATGCCAAGCTGATCTGCCACCAATGTCATCGGCAAGGGTTTGAGTGCCTGCGGCCCGACGTCAAAGAAATCACGCTGCGCTTCAATAACCACGTTGATCACGCGCATCAGTGTGTTGTTACGCTGCTCGATGGCTTCGATGAGCCAACGCGCGCTGCGGAGATTATTGCCAACGAACTCGCGGGTTTTCTTTTCCGCCGATTTGTCTGACGCCATCTTTTCGTATTCGCGGCTGATCGCAAGGGACGGCACGCGACCATGCGTGAGCATTGCGTAGTACCGATCATGCTGTTCGTCATACTCGATCACCGCGTCAGGCTGAATCACCTGCGATGTCGAATCAACCAACATGCGACCGGGATGAATGTGATACTGCTTGAGACTGCTGATGGCCGACTTCACATCTTCAATCTCAACATCCAATGCCTTGGCAATTTTGGGCAGGCGATTGGCTTCGATGTCCTTGAGGTGGTTACTCACCAGATCGTACTGGAGCATGAGCGTCTGCTCTTCGTCGGTGCCGGGGTGAATGACCTGTGATTGGATTTGAAGCAGCAAACACTCACGGACATCACGCGCCCCCAGGCCGACGGGTTCGAGTGTTTCCTGAAGTCGCTGCAAGGCATCATCAATGAGTTCGACGGAGACATCGCGCGGCGCCTGGGAAGCGATGTCTTCCATGGGGGTGCGGATGTAGCCATCATCGTCAATGAAGCCGATGAGATACTCACCAGCCAGTCGGATGCCGGGAGGGGTTTCGACCATCCGCCATTGATCGAGCAGTTGGTCTGCCAATGACTGGGCACGGGCGGCCGTGTTGGCCATGGCATCCATCTTCCCATCGCGTTCGCCGGTGTTGGCACGGGGTGGGGTGTAGGAGCTTGTTTCGTAGGTGTTGGATTCCCAGGAGTCGCCGTACTCTTCGGAGATGTTGTTCAGACGTTCAAAATCATCCGAGCTTGACTCGTGCGATTTGTCGTCACTGACGACCATTTCGCGTTCGCCCTCTTTGGCTTCGCGACGTTCCTCCTTGACCTGCTCCATGGCACCGGCCATGTCCTCGGGCTGCTCCTTGAGTTCGAGGGTGGGGTTGGAGGCAAGCTCCTGTTCAATCCGTTCCTCCAGCGCAAGTGCTGCCATCTGGAGGATTTCCATTGATTGTATCATTCGCGGGGCCAGCTTCATCTGCTGACTCATCCGCATATGTTGTCCAGTGTCAATACGCATACTGTGTGACATTAGACCATGAATCATGATCATTTCAAAGCCAATAGTGCTAAACTTACAACTTTGGCATGTAAATTGCGTAGAAAAGATCAAATGAGGGGATAAACCGATTTGTATTAAATGGATGGCATGTCATTGGATCAAGTTTTCCAGTTGAACTCCGGACGATCAATCAGCGATGTAAAACCAGATCGATGGCCGTCATGGACGCAACGGGAAGCTCGACGGTGAGTCGGCGCGAATGTTCAATGGCCAGGGGCTGATCCTGCACACTGAGCCTGGCCGGACCCGTGTCATCGGGCGCTTTGCCGGTCACCTGCCAATATCGGGCGGACTGCATCACCGGCTGGGCCAGGTCCAATGGAACAGACAAGGTTTGATCCAGGGACTTGTTAAACAAGATCACATGCAGCATCCGACGATCCGCTGACAGGCTGGCTGTAGCTGTGAGAACCGGGGCTGCGGGCAGGGTCTGCTGCGTGAGCTGTTCAAGTTGGATCTTTCGTACACGCAACTTGCCGGTGACTGAACCTTTTGCTGCTTCCAATCGGAGGACGACCTGAACCCCGCGGGTTTGCGGCAGACTCTTGAGCATACAGGTATAGGGCTGCCAATCTTGATGCGATTGGGCGCCGTTTGCTTCAACCGCCAGTTTGGAACGCTGCCAGCCACGATCGTCCGCAAGGCCCATGCCGAGTTTGACCGCACCGGTTTGCTGACCCTCAAAACAGGCTTCAAAAGACAGCTTGTAATCGACAGGATAGTCGTCGTGCATGCTCACTTGGGCGATGATCGGATAAAGGTTTTGTTTTAAGTCTTGTAATTGAATTTCCAATGGACCGTCGGACGTGGGTGTAATGCGATAGGCGTTGGCAACGGCCTTGGGCTGGACCATGGGAGTGATCTGCGTCAGATGCACCGACCTGGGTTCAACGAGTTGATGACCACGCATGGGTCGAAAACCGTAATAGCCTTCGTAAGGCTGCGTCGGGCCAAAGACCTGAGTAGTCAGCAGGGTCGAACCGGTGTGTTGACCCCAGAGTTTGTACATCAGATAAGCCGCATGCAGTTGCTGATCCGGGCGGGTTTGGATCATGCCCCAATAGCCGTTGACCAGTTGCCAGTAGTTGGCCAGGACGATGTTCTTCTCCGGCTGGAACATGAGGCCCTGAAAGTCTGCATTCATCAAAGCTGCCACGTAACTGTATCGCCATGCCTTGCCTTGAACCTGGTGGGCGGAGATGTTGTACTCGGTCATTGCCAAAGGCAGATCACGGCCAAGCTGCTCGCGGATTAATTGATGGTATTCGTCGATCAAGCGGTTATAGGCATGTCCGGCAACCATGCAGCTACGCATGAGCATTTGCGGATCGAATGTGTTACCCGGCGCGGGCTTTTCCGAGGGTGCGTAAAAATGGGTGATGGCAAAATCGGCCTGGTCGCCGGCCAACTTCAAAACCTGACGATTCCAATGTGCATGCACATCAATCCCCGGTGAGAGGACCAACCCCAATTGCACGCTCGAATCCACCGCACGCATCGCTGAGGCATACGCGCGAAAATAGGCAGCATAGTCCTGCGCGGTGAACTGCTTAAACGGCTTGACCTGGTGATTGCCATGCTCCGACTCATTGCCCAATTCAAACCAGCGGACCGCGTAAGGTTGAGCTTGCCCGTTGGCTGCCCGGCGCATCGCCCATGGATATCGGGGCAAAGCAGGCATGTTCAGATATTCCACCAGGTCCGCTGCATCCTGTGCCGTCCCCGCGTAATCGCTGACCGTGATGACCGGCTGAGCGTTCCAGGCTTGACACAACGCAAGAAACTCATCGAGTCCAAACCGCCAGTCGGCAGGCCGCTCATCCAACGGGCCGATGGTTTGCTTCCAATCAAAATGATGAACCAAACAGCCGCCCGGATAGCGCAGGCTGCCGATATTCAAGGGTTCGACAAGTTTGAGTACCTGGGCGTCGGGCTTGTTGCGTTGTTGATCCCAAACCCCATCACCGGTGGCAATGACCGTCCTTTGCAGTCCCGAATTAAAAATGCCCGTCCCATCTGCCGCAGCGATGTTATGCCCAAAGAGCAGCGGATTGATGTTACCCGAAGCCTGCTTCAGATCAATCCGTACCCCAAGCGACGGTGGGGTCTGCGGCCGCGATGTTTGGGCAGACTGCTTACAACAACCGGCCGACAGCGTGCAGACAAATAGCGTGATCACCAGCAAGGTGAGTTTATTTTTCAATTGGATATCCATTTTCAAAAAGGTCACGTCGAACTACTTGAACGTTTCCCAGTACCGGGTGATCGACTCAGATGTGGCGAGGTTCTGATCCAGATACTCCCGCTGAACGTCATCGGCATGGCCGTCGAAAAACAGCACGTTGGCTGCCCCACCATGTCGGTATGCCGTCATCATGCTGGTGGTCATGATCGAATCCGAAACGTAAAAATTGCTGCGACTTGAGCGAATCCACCAGTCCATTGCGTCGGCCATCGCAAGCTTATAGCTGGGCTTGAGAATCCGGTCGATGCGGTAGACGATCTGCGTGGTGGTATCGAGTAATTGCTCACTGGAAAAGGATTGAACAACACCCCCATAGCTGTACTGCCATTTGTATCGGTCGGCATACATCCCTGAACCGGGATGCGCTTTGGCATAATCGGCCATCGGGCAGATCCGGTTCATGGGTACATTGCCATAGCCGATGGTCAGATTGCCCAATCCCATCGCATCATGAAGCATGGAGTTGGCCATCCAATCGGTCTTCACATCGCCGGGCGCTTTTAATCGCACCGGCAAAATGAACCCCTTGCTCTGCGTGGCATAAACACCGTTGGCCACACCAAATTGCCGAATAAGATTCATGCACATCAGGTTCTGGGCGGACTTACGCGCCTGTCCCAAAGCTGGCAACAGAATCGCAATCAGCAAAGAGATGATCGAGATCACCACCAATAACTCAATGAGGGTGAAGGCTTGTTGGGGAGACTTTTTATTCATGGTCCATATCCTTGATGATTGATCCATTATCGTGTGCAAAATACTTTGCTGTCTTTCAGAACCGATACGATCCAATGCGCACTGAGATTCCTATTTCGTCATTCCCGCGCCCCGGAAGTCGGGAATCCAGTGGCATTCTGTTGACGCCTGCAAGTTCCACTGGACTCCCGCCTGCGCGGGAGTGACGGAAGATTGCGTTTGCATGTGTAGAGCGACCAACTCGATTAGCGCCTATTCAATCACAACAAAATACGCTCCAAACTATTTCGACGCTTCATACATCCGAATCAACTCATCGGCATACGCCTGCATGCCTGCGTCATTGGGATGCCACTTCACGCCGTTGCTTGTCCCCCAACCACTGTTGGCTGGATTGAGTGCATGTTTCTCCATGCTGGCGTAGGGAATGTTTAATTCCTTGCAGACACCTGCCATGGTTTGATCGGTGGTTAAAGTCCAATCGGTGTAGGCGCTGCGTTTGCCTTTGCCATAGGGGTTCCAGACACCCACGCAGAGAATCGTGGGCTTGGCGTCCCACTGCTGCATGGTGCTCAAGAGCGCGCGATAGTTGGTCTGCAAAGCATCGATGCCGTTGTGTTGTTTTTCGTGTTCACCGAGTTGCACCACCACGATCTCAGGCTGGAGTGCTTCGTAAGGTTTGAGGGTTGCATAGCGCGTTGCAGCAGCACCAGCTCCGCCTTTACTGTGAAAGTGTAGTGAGACTTTCTTATCCGGGTTTTGCTTTTGGACGTGGGCTGCAAAGAGATGCGCAAAGTCCCTGGACGCTTCGGTGGCTGCCATGCCTGCCAGGTGATCCCAACCGAGTTTCTTGATGGTCGCTGCACTAAAGCCATGTCGCGTGATGCTGTCACCGATGTAAAAAATCACCAGTGCGTTGGGATCGGCTGGGCGCTTGATGGATGGATCGTGGACATCGAGTTGGCTCTTGAGATGTTCATCGTCATGGGCCTTGGTGTTGTTGATTTTGATTTCACCGTCAAGGGTGATGCTGTGAATAGAGACATGCGCCTGGAAGGCCTGGAACTCGAGCGCCTTGATACCATCGGTGGGAATCTCCAACGTGTAAGCTTTGCCATCATTGGCTTGGGCGATGAGTTGCTTGCCATCGATGACAACGTGAAACGTGACGCGCTCTTTGGCATCATCGGGCAACCTGACGAACGTCATCGGTTTGAGTTTGTCGCCCGGCTTGCGGATGTAGTACCGCAGTTGTTGTCCCTGGTTAAAGACCTGCACACGCGTGCCGTCTTGCAGGGTCATCGCCAATCCCCAGAAGCCGCCCTTGGGATGAATGCTGTGCAGGGTCACGTCGGCTGAAACCTTGAGTTGGTCGCCTGGTGCGATCTGAAATTTGAACGTGTCATTGGTGTTGTGATCAAGATTGTTCAGTGCCTTGTTCGCCACCAGCCACCGATCCGGGCGCGCGAGTTTGATGGCAGCGGGGACCGTGCTGTCATCAAAATTGATCGCATGCTGGGAGTCCTCCTGAGCCTGCGCCCAATTACTGAGCGCGAACACAAGAATAAGACAGCTGTAAGCCAAAAAATGACGCATATCCACCAACCTTTACCCAAAAATTGTACAAACGGACCAGTGTACTGCTGTATGATATTCTTGTTAGCCCAAGAGTCAAGCAAAATTGTTGGATTGCGGTGCAAGCTCATGAAGTTTGTGTCCGTCAAGGTGATCCAGCCAGATAAAAACGATCCCGTCGATGACACAAAGGCAGAGATGCTGTTTCGGGTTTCTGCTATCATGTACGCGCTATGGACAAGCCCAGATGTTTAATCGTTCGGACCGCAGGCACCAACTGCGATATGGAATTGGCCCACGCTTTTGAGTTGGCGGGTGCCAGCACGCAGAAGCTGCATATCAATGAACTCATTGCCAACCCGGCCGTGATCGAGCAGTTTCAGCTCATTGGTTTCCCGGGCGGTTTCAGTTATGGCGATGACATTGCTGCTGGCCGGATCTTTGCCAACCGGCTGCGTCATAAGCTCATGGACCAGTTGCTTGCTGCTGCTGACCGGGGTGTCCCGATGATCGGTATCTGCAATGGTTTCCAGGTGATGACCAAGCTGGGTTTGCTCCCCGATCCGCATGCAGGCAAACAGACCGCAACCCTGGCGGACAACAACTCGGGGCGCTTCACCTGCAAGTGGACGAAGATGACCGTGCCGAGCAACACCTGCTGTGTATGGACCAAAGGCTTGACTGAGCTGGAGTTACCCGTCGCCCATGCCGAAGGTCGCTTCGTCCCGGAGTCCGATGAAGCGTTGGCTCGTTGGAATGACAAGGGGCAAATCGCCATCAAGTATGCAGCGGATGACAACCCCAACGGCTCAACCGCGGACATCGCGGGTGTGTGTGACGAATCAGGTTTGATCCTGGGTCTGATGCCACATCCCGAACGCTGGGTGCACATCACCAATCACCCCCAGTGGCAACGCAAGTCCGACGACTTCAAGTCGCAGACCCCCGCAGGTTTGAAGATGTTCCAGAACGTGGTCGAACACGTCACATCCTCTTCTCCTGCCACAGTTTAAAACCTATTTCCAAACATCATCGTCGCCGCTGTATCTGAGTCAAGATCAGGTTTGCTGTCATTGCGCCTCAACAGGTGCAGATCGTCACCTGTCTGGATATCCAGGTATTAATTGACATTTTTCACGCACTTGTTATTGACCTTGCTGATCAGATGGATAGAATTCCACAAACAAAGTATACATTTATTGTATATTTTCAATCGCTGCTTTCATGCAAGGAGAATCCGATGCGTCGTCATGCTTTCACTCTCATTGAGCTATTGGTCGTGATCTCCATCATTTCGCTGCTGATCGCCATTTTGCTTCCTGCTTTATCCAGTGCCCGACGGGCTGCGCGCAACACCCAGTGTCTGAGTAATCAGCGTCAGACCGGCATTCTCTTTGCCACCTACATGACCGACAGTCGCGCTGTCTTCCCCTGGCATCGTGATGTCAATGACACCAACGAATGGTTCTGGTACGAAACCATCTCACGTCAATCCGATGCCACATCGTTGCCGATGTACTGTCCAGAAGATCAGTTGACTTCGGGATCGGTTCGAGCCACACCGGGCGGGAACATCAGCTATGGCTATAACTACATCCTCGCAGGCGAGTTCGGCACACATTGGAGTTGGTTTAGCGCAGCCTCCCAAGCGCAATTTGGTCTGCCCAATCCAACGCGCATGGAAGATCTCAAAAAGCCAACGCAAACCGTCATCACTGCCGACAGCGGCATCAACAACAACGGTATTGGCTGGTTTGTCATAAGGCCATGGCATGACCTGGGTAACGGCTATGCACAAGCTCGACATCAGGGCGGGACCTGCAACATCCTCTGGGCCGACTTCCATGCCAGTTCAGCCAAGTCCGTCAATGACACATCAGCCGGCTTGTATGACAACACGGTCCTGGGCAATCCATGGACTGCCAACTGCCTGTGGGATATTCAGTGATCTGCATAATCATTCAATCGAAACTTGCCTAAAAATCACAGCAAAACCGGTTAAACGACCAGCCCTCGCTGCAGGTCGTTTTTTCATCCCCATCACCTACCTCTGCGGCATGATGTCGCAATGGAAATAAAACGGCAGACATCACCAGTTTCTCACATGTACCCTCATGACGTGACAACTGTCACACAAACACCATATGGAGTGAGAAACATGACAACTCGCCTTTATCTTGCACTTTTTGCCTGTCTCGGAGCGCTGCTCACCGGTTGTGCCAGCACGTCCCTATCCACCACCAACCCCAACGCCATCACCGACAATGCCACCGATGGTCGCCCCGTCATTCTCACCCAGACCCAGGGTCCGATTCGCGTGGTCTACCAGATCAGCAAAGACGAATGGAAAAACGGCGTTGGCAAGGGACTGCTGTACCTGAGTAAACTCCATGATCAATACGTGGCTGAAGGTGTCAGTCCCGATCGCCTGCAAATCCACGCGGTCTTCCACGGCACGGCGGCGGAGCATCTACTCACCAACGCTGCCTACGACAAATACAAGAAAACCACCGGCGGTAACCCCAACGCCAAGTTGCTCGATGAACTCCAGGCCAAGGGCGTGCAGGTCGAACTGTGCAACACGCGCCGCCTCTCCAACGGTTGGGCCAAGTCGGAGATTCATCCCACGGTGACACTGGTCAACGGCGCCTTTCAGCGCGTGATTGACCTGCAATTACTCGGCTATGCGTATGTCAGGTTCTAAGCGATCAACGTCGTCCGATAAAATCAACTCGGACACATCAATGATCATTGATCACTGTTTTTAACCCCATAACTTTTCCCGCCAAAATCGTCATTTTGCCGATATTTACAGTTCAGATGCGTGATTGGTGCGCTCTGTGAAGTTCACGGTCCAACGGCTGCCAGTGCAACAGGACTCGCAGTCGGGGGGTAAATGACAACCAGGTGTTATGGCAAAAAAACAAACCAAAAAAACCAAGTCCAAAACTGACAACTCATCGCAAAGCCGCGTCAAGCATTTGTGCTGGATCATCGGCATGCTGGTCTGGGTGTTGCTCTTAGCCTCCATGCTCAGTCACCACCCCGGAGATTGGCCGGCACATCACGTCTCGCCGCACAACGCCCATTACGAAAACTGGGTTGGCAAGTTCGGTGCCGTCGTCAGTGCCAAGATCTATCTCATGTTCGGCTCGGGCATCTGGATGCTCATGGCAGGCATGCTTGCTGTGCTCATCTCCACGGCAATGGGGCGCAAGATCACCCAGCCGATCATCCGCTTGATTGGTTTGGTCATCCTTGCCGTCTCCACCAGCGCGATCCTCGGACTCTTTGTCCCCGGTAGCCTGGGCACGTTCTTTATCAATCTCATCCACAAGGTGCCAGCAACGAACATGGAAAATCCTGAGGGTGCGGGCGGCTTGCTGGCCATCTTCATCAACTCGGAATTGACCAGTCGGTTTTCGACGTTCGGTACGAGTGTGATTCTCGTGGCCGCCTTTGCCGTCGGTGCGTTACTTGCAGCGGACCACGTCGTCATGGCGTCGTCGCGCGGCGTGGCCAATCTCGTGAACGCCATCACCGGCATCAACATCCCCCGCCCTGTTCTCGTCGGACGCTTCCCCAAGCTCTGGGGGCGCAGCGCTGCGGTCGAAGACAAGCCCAAAGCCAAGTCCACAGCAACATCCAGCCGCAAGAGCAAAGCCAAAGTTGATGATCACATCGACGAAGATGCTGGTGGTTACGGTGGCACGGAGTCTTTCGATCCTGAAGAAAATCTCTTCGAGGAACCCGATGCCGAGATCGCCGAAGACGAACCGGTTGAATCTGAAGACGACGAGTACGAATACGAGTACGTCGAAGAAGAAGTCGAAGAGGAAGAGGCTGAATCGGACGACGATGCCGAGATTGAAGCCGAAGCCGAAGAAGAAGACGGCCCGCTTGACGCGGATGCTTTGCGTGAGAAATTCAAGAATCTGCCGATCAACTTCGCCAAGACCAAGGCCGGCAAGAAAGCCGAACCACCCCGCGAAGTCGACTACTCCGGCTATCAGTTCCCCGACATGGAAACGCTGGTCGAACCGGAAACCAACTTCTCGGAAATTCTCGAAGGCTGGGTCCGCGAACAGGCTGTGGAACTCGAATCCACTTTGCAGACCTACAAGATCGATGGCGAAGTCGTCGGCATCGACTCAGGTCCTGCCATCACGCTTTACGAAATCCGTCTGGCGCCCGGCACCAAGGTCGCTTCGGTCAATGCCATCTCCAGCGACATTGCTCGTGCGATGAAGGCTCAGAACATTCGCGTCGTTGCCAACATCCCCGGCAAGGACACGATCGGCATTGAAGTGCCCAACTCACAAAAGGAAAAGGTCCGACTCAAGGAGTTGATGACCGTCGACAGTGAAGCGGTCGCCAAGATGCGCCTGCCGATGTTCCTGGGTAAGGATGCATCGGGCAATCCGTTGGTAGGCGATCTTGCGTCCATGCCACATATGTTGATTGCAGGTACCACCGGTTCAGGTAAATCGGTGTGTATGAACTCGATCATTATGTCGTTCCTTTACACCAAACGCCCGGATGAACTCAAGCTCGTTTTGGTTGACCCCAAGATGGTTGAAATGAGTCAGTTCAAGGACATCCCGCACTTGATGTGCCCGGTGGTGACCGACATGAACAAGGCCGCTGCCATCCTCGAATGGGCGGTGACCAAGATGGACGAGCGTTATGCCTTGCTTGCTGAAGCAGGCGTGCGTGACATCGTCAGCTACAACGAACTGGGTTGGGAAGAGATCAAGGAACGCATGCAACCCAGCACGCAGGAAGAGGAAGTCCGCATTCCCAAGAAGCTGCCTTACATGGTCTTCATCATCGACGAATTGGCGGACATGATGATGACCAACAAGGAAGTGGAAACCTTCATCGTGCGTATTGCTCAGAAGGCGCGTGCGGTGGGCATGCACCTGATCCTTGCTACGCAGCGCCCGCAGGCCAACGTGGTGACGGGCTTGATCAAATCCAACATGCCCTGCCGTGTTGCGTTTAAGGTTGCCTCGGGTATGGACTCGCGCATCGTGCTTGACCAGAAGGGCGCGGAACTATTGCTGGGGCAAGGTGACATGATGTATCTCTCACCACGTACCAGCAAGATCACGCGCGCTCAAGGCACACTCGTGGACGACAAGGAAATCCGAGACTCTGTTAAATTCCTCAAGAACGTCTCCACGCAGAACTTTGAAACGCAGCTTGTCCAGATCAAGCAACCCGGACTCGGTGCTGAGAGTGATGGCAATCGTGACGAACTCTTTGAAGATGCCGTCCGCGTGGTGCTCGAATCACAGCGTGGCAGTGTGTCCTTGCTCCAGCGTCGCCTGACCATTGGTTACTCGCGTGCATCACGACTCATCGAAGAAATCGCAGATGCAGGCATCATCGGTGAATACAAGGGCTCACAGGCACGTGAAGTGAACATGACCCTTGAAGAGTACGAAGCTCTCAAGGCTCAGGCCGAACAAGGCGACCTGCTCGAAGGTGGTATTGACGAACGTCCTGCTGACACCACCGAGCCGGATGAAGCTTTTGAAGCCGATGATGATGACGGTGTGCCCGACGAGATGGACGGCGAATACCGCAACTAGAACTCAACTCTCTACAACAAAACCAACCCCCCGCAAGCCTGTTCAATTGAACGGGCTTGCTGTGTTATCGGGCAAAAAAAGATAACGAAACTCTATATTTCCCACATTATCAATCAGGACAAGACATCAGGTTTATCTGTCCCAATCCCATATCCGATATCCACAAAACCACGCGTGATGCGCTCAAGGGGATCGGTCCATACGTGCAAGGATAGCGAACATGAATCTCAAACAACTCACTGGGTTCCGGGGATCTGCATGGACTTGCGTAACATTGATTCTCAGCCTGATTGTGACGACGCATGCCCAACACCAGGAAACTCAGCCAAACAATGCATTCATGAACCTGAGCATTGAGGAACTCGGCCAATTGGATGTCACTGCCGTCACGGGTGTCACCGAGACCTGGTTCCAATCACCGGCTGCGGTGTATGTGATCACTCAGGACGACATTCAGCGCACCGGACATCAAAGCATTGCGGATCTGCTGCGCATGGTGCCCGGTGTGAATGTCGCACAGATCTCATCCAACAATTGGACCGTCGGCACACGCGGACTTCAAGGCAACTTCACCGATAGCATGCTCATGCTTGTGGATGGACGCAGTGTCTATGACCCGCTGCAGTTTGTCATCCGCTGGGACACACAGGATATGATTCTCGATGACATTCAGAATATCGAAGTCATCCGTGGTCCGGGTACGACGCTCTGGGGCTCCAATGCCATCAACGGTGTAGTGAGTCTGACAACCAAACCGGCCAGTCAAACGCAAGGTTGGCTGTTTGATACGGTCATCGGCAATCATGAACAACCGACCATCAGTCTGCGTTATGGTGACAAAATTGAGGACAATATGCACTTTCGCATCTGGAGCAAGTATGCCAATCGTGATGCATTCAAGCATGCTGATGGCAATGATGCTCCAGATGACTGGGACATGTTTCGCACTGGTTTTCGTTTTGATGTCGACGCGCCGGATCAATTGCATTGGTCAATGCAGGGAAGCTTTTTTCACACCGATCAACTCGGTGGTGATTCAAACCTTCCAGATCCCTCAACGTTCTTTGCTTCAAGCAACGTGATCACCGACGGTCGCATCAACAGCGGATATCTTCAGGCAACCATCACACAGCAGCGGGATGACGAAAACAAATGGTCCATTATGGCAGCCTACGATCGAACCACCCGCACGACGCATGACGGTTTTGAATCCCTGCGGGATATCATCGATCTGGACTACCGCCAGCGTTACGCACTGGATGATGATCACCTGCTGATCTGGGGCGCATCCTGGCAGTACACCTCGGATCACACCGAAAAATCACCTGCTGTGACATTCACCCCACAGGACAAATGCACCAACCTGTTTACGGCATTTATCCAAAGTTCCATGCAGTTTTTTGATGACAAACTCGCGCTGGTTATCGGTTCGGAATTTGAACACAACAACTACACAGGCTTCGAGTATCATCCCAGTGCCCGAATCAGCTGGACTCCGGATATCAATAATAATCTCTGGGCGTCAGTCTCTCGGGCAGTGCGCACCCCAGGTCGTGTCAATACCTCATCCCAAATCACGCCATTCTATGTCGACACCGGCATCCTCGGGGGCGGTCCCCCTTCGGGCATTCTCATCCCATTAACCATCGGCAACGGGCAGGATCTCGAACCCGAAGTTCTCCTCGCCTACGAAATGGGTTACCGGGTCCACCTGGGCCAACAGCTGCTTGTTGACTGGACCGCATATATCAACAACTACGACAACCTGATCACCAGTTCCCAAACAGACTTCGGCCAACTCAACAACAACCTGCAAGGTCAGATTTACGGGACTGAGATTTCCATCGTCTATAATCCTGCACCTTCATGGCGACTTGAAGCAGGCTATGGCTATTGCCGTTCGTTCCTCCAAGGCGATCGGGAAGTGGAATATGAAACCAGCTATCCCGCCAATCAATTTCATCTGCGTTCCTATCTGGATATCGGATCAGATCTTGAGATCAACACCGCGTTGTACTACGTGGACAATGCCAACGCACAACAGGCAGACAGCTATCTCAGACTGGATACCGGTCTGACCTGGCAGGTCAAAAGTAATCTCAGTATCAGCCTGTGGGCTCAGAATCTGCTGGATAATCAGCACGCTGAATTCTTTGACGTGGAACGCAGTGCCGAAGCTTCTGAGGTTCCCCGCTCAATCTATGCAAGGATCAACATGACGTTTTAAAACATGAATGAACAAATCATCACAACACGCGTAATCAAAGGAGCGATCAGCGTCATGCTGATGGTTGTGATGTTATGGTTAATCTTGGCCCAGCAAGTTCAGGCACAAGACAATCAAAGCAAACAAATCGATCAGATCAAGGTGGCATACATGGCCAACTTCATCCGATTCACGCAATGGGACAAAGACGCCAACGTAAAAGATAACCAGGCACAACCATGGATTATCACCATCGTCGGAGACTCGGCTTTTGTTAAAGATGTCAGCGTTGCATTCCCCAACGGCAAGTTCCTGGATCGACCGATTGTGCTTGTTGACCTGCCTGCCCTGCGAGATGAAGACAACCCCATTGATGAACAGACGCAAAAGAAACTGCTTGCCAGTCACGTGATTTACCTGCGAAACAGTAATCTGCGGGATCACAGAGACATTCTTTCCTTAAGTTCATCGCCTGATTTTCTCTACCTGTCCGACATGCCTGGGATGGCCAAAGCCGGGGGGATGATTGAATTGTGTACGCTCAAAACACGTGTCACGTTCAAAGTCAATGCCAAGGCCATCCGCAACGCCAAAATTCGTGTCAGTTCCAAAGTGCTGCGACTGGGAATTCCCGTCACATCCAATCCATGACAAACAGTCCTTGCGGAAACCGGTCGGATCAAGTCCACCTTGGTTATCCATCTGGATCCTATAAAAAACACAGTTGGTTTTGATCAACAAACATCAAAGAATACCCGATGATTCGAGTATAGCTTCTCAACCATCAAAACAGGCAGCATTATGACATCACCCTCCCAATGCCCACACAAACCGAGCACAGTCAATTGGCTGCGTATTGCCTTGATGCTCTGCCTGGGTCTGCTTCTGCCGCAGTTACTAACTGCACAAGAGCAACACGAGAATGCCTTCCTGAATTTGAGTATTGAAGAACTGGGGCAACTGGATGTCACCTCAGCAACGGGCGTTGAAGAACAGTGGTTCAGAGCCCCCGCAGCCATCTATGTGATCACCCCAGAAGACATTCAACGTACCGGCCATCAAACGTTACCCGAATTGCTTCGGCTGGTCCCGGGATTGGATGTCGCGCATGCCACATCCAACCAATGGTCCATCGGCGCACGTGGGATCAAAGGCAATTATGGTGACAGCCTGTTGATGCTTATTGATGGTCGGTCACTTTATGATCCATTGCTTGGATATATCAGATGGAACACGCAGGATCTGGTTCTCAATGACATCAAGAATATTGAAGTGATCCGCGGCCCCGGTGCCACGCTATGGGGTTCCAAAGCTGTCAACGGCGTAATCAATGTGACAACCAAATCCGCACGTGACACGCAGGGCTGGTATCTATCGGGAATCGGTGGCAACAAGCAACGGGCCAACATCTCTGCGCGATATGGTGGCCAAATTGATGACAATACTTATTTCAAAATCTGGACCAAGTATGCCAATCACGGCCCGTCGAAAAAGATCAATGGTCAAGATCATTACGATGACTGGGACTACTACAGTTCAGGATTCCGCATTGACACCGAAGCGCCGGATAACCTAACGTGGGCTTTGCATGGCGGTTTTGGTTTTTCTGATCAACTCGGTGGGATGTCAACTGAACCGGCACCCAATACGCACTTCGGTGTCAATTCAATCATCGGGGATAACCAATCGTTAAACTATTTCCTTCATGCCACTCTCAAAAAGCAGGTCAGTGATCAGAACAAATGGAATGCCTCAGCGTCCTACCAGCACAGTACCGAAAAAATTCGAACCGATCTGAAATTATTACGAGACACCTTTGATCTGGACTATCGTCATCGTTATGCAACCAGCGATACACAGTTGTTTGTCTGGGGTGCTTCGGCACGCATGAGTACGGATCACACCTATCAATCAACCTACGCAGAATATATTCCTGACGAGGAATTGACGTATAACTTCAGCAGTTTTCTGCAAAGCTCCACGACGTTTTTTGATGATCATGTGTCCGTGATTCTGGGTTCGAAGTTTGAGTATAACAATTACAGTGGCTTTGAAATCCAGCCGAGTATTCGTGCCACCTGGACACCGGATAGCAATAACACGATCTGGGGTGCGGTCTCCCGAGCTGTCCGAACCCCCAGCCGCAGTAGCGTTGATGCCAGAAGCACAGCCTTTTTCGTCGACCCGAGTTTACTGTTGGGCGGCCCTCCATCCGGTTTCTACCTGCCTGCGGTCATTGCGGCCAATGGCGATGTTGAATCTGAAAAACTCGTTTCCTATGAATTGGGTTATCGCTCACGTTTACCGGGTAATCTGACGTTGGATCTGGCAACTTACTTTAATCACTACACCGACCTGGTGAGTATCAGCAATACGTTTGACATCAATAACAACCTGGCTGGTGAAGTCTTCGGTGGCGAAATCAATCTGGTCTGGACGCCTGCTCCCACCTTGCGTGTCGAAGCCGGATACAGTTACGCCAAAACAAGCATGCATGGCGATCTCTCAGACGAAGTCCAGGCGAGTTACCCAGAGAATCATTTCCATCTGCGAAGCTACCTGGACATCAACCAGGATCTGGAGTGCAACGCAGCGTTGTACTACACCGGTGAAAACCGTACCTTCAGTGCCGATCCATATCTACGTCTGGATATCGGAATGACTTGGCGCCTGAATGCCAATACGTCACTGAGTCTCTGGGGGCAGAACCTGCTGGACAACCAGCATCCAGAACTCATCGATGTGTTCCAAATGCCCGAACCTACTGAAGTGCCCCGCAGCCTGTACCTTCAATTGAACATGACTTTCTAAAGATGCAAAAAAACAAGTACACAATCTGGTGCTTGATGCGATCATGCCGACCGGGCATGATGCTATTTTGCATGTTGCTGGCGATGGGTCATTTCGTTCCCAAAGTTTGGGCAGAAGAAAAACCGGAGCATAAATACGATGAAATTAAAGTTGCGTATATGGTGAATTTCATTCGACTATCTGTTTGGCCGGATTTGAATCAGGATCATCCAGACAAGCCGATGAACATCACCATCATCAGTTCGCCGGACTTTTTTCAGATCGTCAAAAGTGCCTTTCCCAAAGGAGAAATTCAGGACCGCAAGGTTCAACTCACACACTGGACCGCGCTTGAAATGGATGGCAAGAATATCAGCGATCAGCAACTGAAAATCATCAAGCAAAGTCATCTGATCTATCTGAGTCAAGGCCGTTTGTTTGATCTGCAAACTCTCAAAAAAACCAACCCCACCCCACCCTACCTGCTCATTGGTGACATGCCCAAATTTGCTCAACACGGCGGGATGATTGGCTTACACAAACGCCAATCCGGGATTGCGTTCACAGTGAATATCAAAGCCATCCGGCAAGCAGACTTATTTATCAGTTCCAAGGTTCTGCGTCTGGGCACACCTGTCAAGGAAATCACATCACCTTCAGCAAACCATTGATATACCGAATCAAAGGTCCGATAGCTCCAACTTTCCTTCGATCTTTCTATCTGATGTTCCCGCATGGATATAAACATGCTGATCAATATCCCCGATAAATCGGGTATAGATTTGCATACTGAATCTGCGGTATTTGATAAAAATGATCAATATCACACAAAAAGCACGCTCAATCCAACAGCTTTCACGATGGTTCGTGGCATTGCTGCTATTGATTACACTCCCCCATCTGGCGACGGCACAAACACCAGAAGCCCATGAAAATATCTATCTGAACTTGAGTCTTGAAGAACTGGGTCAACTGGATGTCACGTCGGTTACTGGTGTCGAAGAACAGTGGTTCAAAGCACCTGCTGCCATCTACGTGATCACACCTGAAGATATCCAGCGAACCGGCCATCGTACACTGGCGGAGTTGTTACGCATTGTCCCGGGTATCAATGTCGCATCGTCTTCGTCCAATACATGGTCGATTGGCGCACGCGGTATCCGAGGTAGTTATGGCGACAGTCTGCTGATGCAAATCGACGGCCGTTCGGTTGACGATCCACTGGCAGCCTTCGTGCATTGGGACACCGTGGATCTGATCCTCGAAGACATTGGCAATATCGAAGTGATCCGTGGACCGGGCGCAACGCTTTGGGGAGCGGATGCAGTGAGTGGTGTGATCAATATCACAACCAAACCTGCCAAGGATACACAAGGCTGGCTGGTCAACACTGTCACAGGGACGTATGAACATGCAGGACTCTCGCTGCGTTATGGCGACAAACTCGACGACAATGCCTATTTCAGAATCTGGGGCAAAGGCAGCTTCAAGGATGCCTACGAACGGGCGGACGGCTCGAATGCACACGATGACTGGAGCATGTTCTCCGGCGGGTTCCGCATTGATAACCAGGCTCCAGATGGCTTGGGCTGGTCCTTGCATGGTGGTGTGACGCACAGTAATCAACTCAGTGGTACATCCAACACCCCCGACCCACTACACGCCAATAAATATCTTGAAATGATCAACGACGGCCGTGTTCACAACTTCTTCCTTCAGGCCAATATCGACAAGCAAGTCACAGAAAATAATAAATGGTCCCTGCTGGCATCCTATGACCACACCAGTCGTTCATCAATTAACAACGTCCAGTTCGACCAGAACAAGTTCAACCTGGATTACCGCCACCGCTGGGCGATCACCCCTGAACAATTGTTTGTCTGGGGCGCTCAGTGGACCATGGTCAGTGATCATATCGAAAGCCAACAATACGTCTACTACTCGCACGAAGAAGAAACACTGCATACTTTCAGTGCCTTTCTCCAAAGCTCGACCAAACTCTTTGATGACACATTAGCTCTGGTGTTTGGCACGAAAATCGAACACAACGATCTTTCAGGATTTCAGATTCACCCCAGTGCTCGCCTGACCTGGACACCTGATCAGAACAACACGCTCTGGGGCGCCATCTCACGTGCTCCAAGAACACTGGGGCGAGGCACGACCGATTTGAACCTGGTTGCTGTCTACGTCGATCTGGGTGATTTTGGCGGTCCCCCTGGTGTACTCTACCCCTTGCCTGCAAGTGGCAGTCGTGATCTGGAACCCGAAGAACTCATCGCCTATGAAATGGGTTACCGATCACACCTGACCAAAGACATCACACTTGACACCTGCATTTACGTCAACGATTACACCAACCTGCTCAATATTGATCTGGATACCTTCAATCTGATCAATGGTTACGAAGGGCAGATCATCGGAGGAGAAGTCAACCTGATCTGGCAACCGGCCCATACCTTCAGACTCGAAGCAGGCTACAGTCATGCACACACCAATCTCAATGGTGAAGTCTTTGAAACCTTTGATCTGAATGAAGCCTATCCTGATAACCAGTTCCACCTGCGAACCTATCTGGACATCGGACGCGATATGGAACTTAACGCAGCGTTGTACTACGTCGACAGCGTCCCAAGCTATGTCGCTCAAAGCTACATCCGTCTGGACATGGGCTTGACATGGCGTCTGAATGACCATGTGCAAATCGGTCTCTGGGGTCAGAATCTGCTTGACCCACAACACAATGAAATGACCGATAGAGATATTAACCAGTACACCGGCCAAGTCCCGCGCAGTTTCTATTTCCAAGTGAATATGACATTTTAAACCACAATGACAATGGGTAAAGGCATAACTCGACTGACCATGAACACCTGTTGCCGGGTGTGGTTGTGGTTATGCGTGCTGGGATTGGTATTCACATGGTGTCAGCCGATTTTTGCCCACGCTGAAAATGAGGAAAAGGTCGACAAAATCAAGGTAGCCTACCTGGTCAACTTCATGCGCCTTACCACATGGAAAGCGTTTGAAGACAACGCCAAGACACCCCCCTTTACAATCACTGTTATCGCGGGGCAAGACTTTGTGCAATTGATGCAAAAAGCCTTTAAGGACGGAAAATTCAACGATCGCAAGGTGGTGATTCATCATCTGCCTCGCAAGGCACTTCAGAACAACACAATCAGCCAGACCGATCAGCAAATCCTTTCAAGCAGTCACCTGATTTACATGCGCGATGCCGGACTGGTCGAATTGCAGACATTTCAAAGAAGCAACATCACCCCCGATTACTTACTTGTCGGTGATATGCCCCAATTCGCCGAATATGGTGGCATGATTGGTCTGCGTCAGGATCAATCCGGAATTACTTTTACCATCAATCTCAAAGAGATCCGGCGATCGAATATACACGTGAGTTCCAAACTATTACGACTTGGTGTGAAAGTCCGCAGCAAGGATTAACCCAGACATGCCTCATCGGAAATATCGACAATTCGGCAGCCGCCTGGTCATTTTGACAATGACGGTCTGTAGCATTGCCGTGATTCTGGCATGTGTGAGTTTTATCACGTTCCAGTTGTCGCAGCTTCGCCCCAAGGCTTTGGAAACCGCCAACTCCATTGCAGAGATGACTGCGATTCACAGTTATGCTGCCGTCGCCTTTGAAGACAAGCAGGCTTTAAACGAAACCCTCGAATCACTCAAAGCCATTCCCGAAATTCAATGGGTTCATGTAAGTAACGCACAGGGTGTTGCACTGAGCGAATACGTCAGTGAGAAAAACGATCAAAAACGCAATCACTCTCAGCATCAGGCACCCAAGTTCGACGAAATCAAGGTTCGAATGCCTATCAAACATGGGAACCAGACCATTGGCATCCTTGAGTTGCACTATAACCTGAGGCCTGCCTTATCCAATCTGGCGTTTGAATTTCTGATTCTGCTGATCATCGGTTCGCTTGCAGTGGGCATCTCCGTCTTCATTGCCATCCGCAAACACCGGGATCTGATCCGCCCCATCCATGCGTTGACACAGGCTGCCGATAAAGTCAGCAAAACCGGCAACTATGCTGTCCGTGTCACGCAACAAGCTGAAAAAGACGAGGTGGGCATGCTCATCAATGTCTTTAACGGCATGCTCGATAAAATTCAGAACGTCCATGACGAATTGGACAGTCGTGTCAAAGAACGTACCGAACAACTCAACGAAGCCTTGGAACAAGCCATGGCTGCCAATCAGGCCAAGAGTCAATTCCTGGCCAACATGAGCCACGAAATCCGAACCCCCATGACCGCCATCCTGGGCTTTAGCGATATCCTGCAGGAACCGGACCTGTCTCGTGACGATCAATTCAAATATCTGCAGACCATCGAACGCAACGGTAAACATCTGCTGGCCATCATCAATGATATTCTCGACATCTCCAAAATCGAAGCTCAGCAGATGCAGGTGGAAAACATCCCAACCAACCTGCTGGAGATTCTGCATGATGTCCAGTCGTTGATGCAGGTCAAAGCGACCGAAAAATCGCTGAAGCTCAATTTCAATATCCAGGCCCCCTTCCCGCAAACCATTCACACCGATCCCATCCGCGTACGCCAGGTGTTGGTCAACCTGATCTCAAATGCCATCAAGTTCACCGAGAAGGGGCACATCACGGTGACGGCCCAATTAACCGTGCCGACCAATCTCAAAAAATCGCTCATCAGTTTCGATGTCCGGGACACTGGTATCGGCATGTCCCCACGTCAGGTCGATCACATCTTCAAACCCTTCACACAGGCAGATGAAACCACCACGCGACGTTTTGGTGGCACGGGACTGGGCCTGACGATCTCACAGAAACTGGCCAACATTCTCGGCGGTGATCTGACGGTCAGCTCTGAAGAAGGCTATGGCAGTTGCTTCACCTTCACCATTGCCAGCGATCAGATCAGTACCAAGGACATGATTACATCTTCTGGGTCCATGGGGAAAATTCTCCTGAACGCCGAAGCCCCATCAGAACAACCCCATCCCAAAGCGATGGCATCAAACAGGCAACTCCAAGGTATTCGTGTCCTCTTGGCAGAAGACGGAATCGACAATCAGAAACTCATCGGTTTACTGTTAAAACGTGAGGGAGTTGAATTGACCATCGTCGACAACGGGCAACTGGCAGTCCAGGCCATTCACGAATCGAAGTATTCATTTGATCTTGTGTTGATGGATATGCAGATGCCGGTAATGGATGGTTACGCTGCCACACGTCAGTTGCGACGTGAAGACTACAACCGCCCGATTGTCGCATTGACCGCCAATGCAATGAATAAAGACCGCGACGCCTGTCTCAAGGCCGGTTGCGATGACTTCATGACCAAACCGGTTAACAAGTCTGCGTTGATCAAACTCGTTGCCCAGTATGCCGGACGCGAGTTGACCAAAGAGGATCAGGCTGCCTGACGATTAATCCCAATGGATTAATTACGGTACTTCACGTGGCACGCATGACACGCATTTCGGATCATTTTGAACTGCGCATCTAGTAATGCCGGTTGCGCTTTACCTTCTACAATCATTGCTTCAAGCTTCGAAGCATGTGCAGCGGACTCGAGCATCCAATCCGTGAGTTCCCGGGGCTCTGCCTTGACATCCGCGTCATCCTGTAAATGACGTAACAAGTCTGCCAACCGTCCTGCTTCAGTTGCAGGGATCAGGTCGGGGTGATCTGCGGGTGTCTGCCAACCGGCTTTCTGGATGTCCTTGAGATGTTCGGTCGCATCGTCGATGGCCACCATCGCATCGACAATGCCCTTGGTCTGCCAGGTCTGCGGGAAAGCGTTGGACGCTTGGTTGAGTTTGGCATCGTTGGCGATCTTCGCGTGACTGACATCACTGTAGAGCCCCTTGTACTTGGGGGATGTCCCCGAGACTTTCATGCGACTGACGGCATCTTCAGATGTCATGCGTCCAAGCGTTGCGCAAGCTGCGCCGGTGGCTGCAGCGGAGCGATGTTTGCCATGATGACAGTGAATGTAAATCGGCCCGTCCAAGTCACGCACCGCCCGCGCTAACTCCAACTGGCGATCCGTCGGCACACCGTCGTAACCAATCGGTAAATGCACATATCGCAAACCGAACTTACTCGCAGCAGCAAGATCCGGCTTGGCACCATCGACGGAGATCACGGTTTTAACACCCATCGCCTTAAGTGATGCAAAGCCATCTTCACCTTCTGGCACCGCGCCGGAGAACGTGTCAGGAGTGTAGGCCACCACGTTATGAAGTCCGGGTAAATCACTGGGTTTGTCATCTTCCACCGAAGGTGTCGTGATGGGTTGAACGTGTGCAGCAGGTTCGACGGACTGTGACTGACACGCGACAAGCACCATGCCTGCAAACAACATCACGAGTAATCCAACACCATATTTGGACATTTGTTTTCCTCTGGATAACAAACCATGCGAGACATTGCAGCTTACATGAATCTCACATGCATGCCTACTCATAGATTGTCCTGTTTTTGCATGCTTTTGTGTCGTATCTTGCGAAGACGAGAAGGCACCAGCGTTGCGTCAATACGTGATCTGGCAAGTTCAATATCATTTGTTTGCATGCGATCTTTCATTTCGTCATTCCCGCCCCCCGGAAGTTGGGAATCCAGTGACATACAGTTGACGCTTGCAGGTTCCACTGGACTCCCGCCTGCGCGGGAGTGACGAGAACGAGATTGCTCGTACGACAAGTCACCTGCGCTGTATCGCAACACGGCTTTATGAATACCGACGGAGCATCACACTTAAAATTTCAGACACAAAAAAAGCCGCAGCTCATTGCGAACTGCGGCTCTTATCCTTTTGCATGTTTATGAGCATGCAAGCTTTTTCTGATGGGTTTAAGGCTTAGTCGAAATCACCGAGGACCATGTCCTTGACGCTCTTGCCAGCGGGCATCATCGGATACACGTGCTCGTGTTTTTCAACCAGGCAGTCGAGAACAGCAGGTCCGTCGTGTTCGAGAAATTCCTTCATCACGCGCGGCAGGTCTGCCTTCTTGGTGCAGCGGAAGCCCTTGCAGTGCATGGCTTCGACGAGTTGCACGAAATCGGGGTTGTGCATTTCGGTGTGCGAGTAACGCTCTTCGTAGAAGAGGTCCTGCCACTGTTTGACCATCCCCTGGAAATCGTTGTTGAGGATGATGGTCTTGGCGGGGATTTTGTACTGAGCGGCGGTGGTCATTTCCATGGCAGTCATGGAGAAGCTGCCGTCACCGTCGATGTTGATCACCGGCAATGGTTTGCGGCCTTCCTTTTCAGCTTTAACCATTTCACCGAGCATGGCACCGACGGAAGCGGGCACACCGTAACCCATGGTGCCCGCACCACCGGAGGTGATCCAGCGGGAGGGATGCTTGTAGTCATAGAACTGAGCAGCCCACATCTGATGCTGACCCACACCCGTGGAGATGATCGCTTCACCTTGGGTCTGCTTGTTGAGTTCTTCGATCACAGCCTGGGGCTTTAAGTGGAACTCGCGTTCGTCATCCTTGTAACGGAACGGGTGAGCCTGCTTCCATTCCTGGATCTGCGCATGCCACTTGGGATGCTTCTGTTCCTTGAGCATCGGCAAGAGCAATTCAAGATTCTTCCGGGCATCGCCTTCGACACCGATGGTGGCGTTGACGGACTTATTGATGTTTTCCGGGGCGATGTCAAAGTGAATGATCCCGCCACGCCCAAGCAGTTCAGCTTCACGAGCCGAGGCTGCAAACTTCTTGAGGTCTCCGGTCACACGGTCATCAAAACGCGCACCGATGGAGACGATCACGTCTGCCTGATCCATCGCCCAGTTGGAGTAGGCGCTGCCGTGCATCCCAACCATGTGCAATGCGTTTTCTTCGGTTTCGTCATAGGCCCCCAAGCCCAGCAACGTGGTGGTCACGGGAATGTCGGACTTCTTGGCACACTCGCGCATGATTTCAGTCCCGCCCGAGAGCACGCAACCTTGACCGACGTAGAACAACGGCTTCTTGGCATTGTTGATCATTTCCGCAGCACGTTCGATTTCGCTGCTGGTCCCCAGTTCGCGGACGTGGTAACCGGGCAGATCAATTTCGGTGTCGATGGCTTCCTTGATCAGTGACGCGGTGATGTCCTTGGGCAGGTCGATGAGCACTGGGCCAGGGCGACCGGTCGTTGCAATGTGGAAGGCTTCGTTAATGCGACGGGGAATTTCCCGCACGTCTTTGACGAGCACGTTCCACTTGGTGCAAGACCGAGTGATGCCGGTGACGTCGGCTTCCTGGAAAGCGTCGGAGCCGATAGCGCCGGTGGCGACCTGACCGGAGAACACGATCATGGGCGTGCCGTCCATCAGTGCATCCTGCAGCGGCGTGACGGTGTTGGTGGCACCGGGGCCTGAGGTCACAAGCACGATACCTGGCTTGCCGGTACGGCGGGCGTAACCTTCTGCCATGTGACCTGCACCCTGTTCATGACGGGCCAGGACGAACTTGAAGTGCGGTGAGTTGTAGATGGCATCAAAGACCGGGAGAATCGCACCGCCGGGATAACCGAAGATGCATTCGACACCGTGACGGCGCATCATTTCGTGGAAAGCCTGGGCGCCGGTCATGCCGATAAATTCATCGGTCTTGGGGCCGTGGGTGGGACGTTCGAAGTCTTTGGCGTTGAGACTTTTACGTTGTGAAGTTGCCTTGGGATTCATATTTGTGATCCTTGCTTGTCGGCCTCATTGCATAACGCGGGCCTGCTTGGGTCGTGGTTGTTATCTGAGCTTGGTTGAATGCTTACGTGCTGAACAATAGTGGGTGTAATGGGGCAAACCTGTGTCAGGATTGCATTTGGCTTTGCCCGGTGTCGAAGGGCGCGGGTCGACCGCTCAGCTAACAACGACAGCCACCGCGCTGACGACCAGCGGCAGTGTGACGACGTTCAAAACCAGATTGTTAGCCTTGTTGCACATAGTCAGGATAGTATAAACCAATACCTATTCGTCCGTCAATGAGAATTTGGTGAGTAAACCAAGGGGCGCAACGCCAGGCAATGTCACCGTCGAAAAGAGCCGCGCACCAACGACACGGTCAGTCAATCGGGTAAGAGACCGCTTACTTCGTACGCGGCTCTTGGTTTGATCCACAAATAAAAAACGGCAAGTCATACCAGTGACCTGCCGTTGGGTGCATGTTGGATTGTGCGATGGCGACTTATTTTTTCTTCGTCGCCTTCTTGCGGGAAGCCTTCTTGGTGGTGGCTTTGCGGGTCACTTTGGTGGTGTTTGCTGCAGCGGCTTTGCGACGGGTCGAAGCCTTGCGAACGGTCTTCCTGGTCTTGGTGTCGAGTGTGCCGTTGTAACGGTCGATGGCTTTCTGGATTTCCGTGTGTGCCTTATCGACGTTGTCCCAACCCTGGGCGACGACTTCAGAGCCTTCGCCTTCGAGGTCTTTGTACGTGCTGAAAAAGTGTTCGACTTCACGCAGGTAATGTGGCGGGACGCGCCAGAGATCGTGATGCTCTGCAAAGATCGGATCGGTGTTGGGCACGCAGAGAATCTTGTAGTCGTTCTCGCCCTTGTCGGTCATCTTGAACAAGCCCAGTGGACGCGCGCGAATCAGACAGCCGGAGAAGGTCGGTTCGTTGACCATGACCAATGCGTCAAGCGGGTCACCGTCTTCTGCCAACGTCTGCGGGATAAAACCGTAATCACCGGGATAGTGAGCCGAGGAATACAGGTAACGGTCCAAACGGATGAGGCCCAATTCCTTATCGACTTCAAACTTGCTGCGACGGCCCTTGGGGATTTCCACGATCACGTTGATTACTTCAGGCACTTTCGGGCCCGGGGGAACCAGCATGAAACGGTTGAACATCGGTGAATTTTGACCTGCCATTCTTCGAATACCTTCCTTAATTTTCTTCCTACTTTTATTTCTACTAACAGGAATGATAACGGCAATTTAAACGCTTGTCTTGAAAGATATTGTTGAGAATCCGATAAAGTAAGTATTCATATCAAGCGAGTTAAATATCCTGAGATTTAATAACAAAGTTCTTTCATATCCAATCACATCATCAATGAGCTACGTTGTGACGCAACGCTGGTTAATGGGTCAGCTGATACAAGGCACCAGCGTTGCGTCGCAACGCGGCTATGACAAAGACGTATCCATCTCACTAACAAATGTCTTCGAGCGTTTCCAACACTGAATCTCCATGCTATCTCTTATTTCGTCATTCCCGCGCAGGCGGGAATCCAGTGGCATTCTGTAGACACTTGCTAGTTCCACTGGACTCCCGCCTTCGCAGGAGTGACAGAAAGTGGAGATAAATGATTTGAAATGCGCTTGTCGTGCAATGACAAAAAAACCTGTGGCTAAAGTGACACAGGCTTTTGTGTTTTGTCGTTGATGGGTGGTTACCAATTGGAAATCAGAACCAACCCTTTTTGCCGTTGACGTAGGTTGCCACGAATTCTTCGTCGGACTTGGTGAGGTAGATGATGCCTTCGATCAGACCGATGATGCCCATGATCCAAGCCAGTAGGCCAAGTGAAAGGATGGACACCAGAAGCATGATCACGCCTTCCTTGGTGTATCCCAATGCGAACTTATGAATGCCGAAGCATCCGAGCAAAATACCGAGAATACCAGCTAAAATTTTCTTGCTTGCGTCACCTTCTGCCATGGTTGTAACCCCTTTTCAAAATGTAGTGCAGAAATATTGCCAAACCGTGCAGTTGTGCAATCGTGTTAACTTCAAACGTTAGATATCGTCGCGACCAACGACTTTGTAGGTTTCACGTTCACCGCGGCCAGTCACCGGGTAATCCTTACGCAGCGGGTGAGCCGGGAAATCTTCCCAGGTCAGAATGCGACGCAGGTCAGGGTGACCGTCAAAGCGAATGCCCAGCATGTCGAAGACTTCGCGTTCGGGCCACTCGGCACCGGGCCACACACCGGTGACGGTGGGCAGGTGCAAGGACGGGTCGTCTTCAATGCCACTGGTATCCAGTGTCGGATTGAGCATGACCTTGAGGAACAGACGCAGGTCTTTCTGACGGCTGACGATGTTGTAATGTACGGCAAAGCGCCCCATCGCTTCGACGGCCTTGGCCGGATACTTCAGGTAATCAATGCCTGCGACATCCGAAAGGAACTTGTACTGGCAACGTTCGTCATCCCGCAGAAACGTGGCGACTTCGACCAGGTTTTCCTTGGGTAAAATCACCGTCGTCTGTCCACGGAACTCGGTAGCCAGGAACTTGACATTGGGGAACTGCTTCTTGAGCAGCGGCAACGTCGGGTGATCCAGATTCGGCCCGGTCTTGGGTTGTTCAGCAGCTTCGGGGGTGGTGCTTCCGGGGCTTCCGGGGGCGGGGGTGTCAGTCATCGGTCTTATCTTCCTGTTCAATCCAGGTGATCATTTCGCAGATCAGCTGTTGCCAGCGATCTAGTACACCCGGCCATTCGTAGGTTAAAACGTCCGCCAACCCCAGCGTGTCTCGTGCCTGAAGCAGGTCGCGCAACTCGGTGAGATGGTTGACATGTTGCTGGATGATATCGTTGATTGGCTCGCCGTCCAGTTTGCGTTCATTCAGGTCGATGCCAGTGAGCTTGGTCGACTGGGCGACGACCGCCTGGACCTGCTGCCAGATGTTCACGGACTTGGCGATCTGTTCGGTGGCACCGTTGACGTTGTCCTGTTGAAGCAGATCCGCCGCTTCGGAGGTGAACTTGCGTGCTTCATCCAAAGCCAACGTGCACTGATTGAGCGTATCGATGGCTAACTCACTGGGGCGCGAAGACACCAAATGAACATCGACCCCCTCGGGCACCGACTCATCCTGACGGGCTTCCAATTCCTTGGCGGGGACCACCTGCCCATCAATGGCAACTTCAACGACAATCCGCCGTTGGTTGATCGCCTTTTCGTTGGCTGCGGTGATCACTTCCTTGATGGATGTCGCATCAAGGGTCAGTTCCTGTTCGTCCAGATAAATGGCCATGTGGCTCATGATAGCTGTTTTGGGCAATAAGTACCACTTTTTAAACACCGCCATGACCAGTTGGTTAGGTTGCCAACCCGGGCCTGGCAGTCAGTTGATCCGCCGTCAGACAGCCAACCATTTGACAGTTCACCCATCTGCCCTCATAACAGGGATCAAACTCACTGACAGCCTGCCAACACGCTTTGCCCCAAGGAAGACCCCATGAGCACCATCGTCTGTCTCGACGGATTCACCGCCAACCCCGGCGACCTGAGTTGGGAAAAATTCGCCAGCCTCGGCACGTTTACCACGCATGACCGCACGCCGCGCCCGGATGTCGTTTCGCGAAGTATCGATGCCGACGCCCTGCTGACCAACAAAACCGTGATCTCCGCGGACATGCTCGCCCAACTGCCCAAGCTCAAATACATCGGCGTGCTGGCGACCGGGTACAACGTCGTGGACATCGACAATGCCAAAGCCCGTGACATCATCGTCACCAATGTCCCTGCTTACTCGACACACTCCGTCGCTCAACTGGCAACCGGGCTGATGCTCGAATTGGCAAGCCGGGTCGGGGCGCATGACCGGGCTGTCCACGACGGACAATGGGTCAACTGTGATGACTTTTGTTTCACCGTTGCCCCCCTAACTGAACTGCATGGCAAGACGCTCGGACTCATCGGCTTTGGCCAGATCGGCCTGGCCTTCGCTCGCATCAGTATCGCCATGGGCATGAATGTCATCGCATACAACCGTTCGCAACTCACCGCGGATCGCACTGACAACCTGCCGGTCAAACAGGTGACGCTCGATGAAGTCTTCGCTGAGTCTGACGTGCTGAGTCTGCATTGCCCATTGACCGATGACACAAAGCACGTCGTCAACGCCCAACGTCTTGCAACCATGAAGTCCACCGCTTTCGTACTCAACACCGGCCGTGGGCCACTCGTCGATGCCCAGGCATTGGCGGACGCCCTGGCCAACGGCGTGATTGCTGGCGCTGGTCTGGATGTACTCGACACCGAGCCCCCTGCGAAAGACGATCCCCTGCTCACTGCGCCCAACTGCGTGATCACACCCCACATCGCATGGGACACCCGCGAAGCCCGCACCCGCCTCATCGACATCGCCTACCAGAATCTCAAAGGCTTTCTTGATGGCAAACCGCAGAACGTAGTCAATGGGTAATTGAGCTTGCAGACGACCTGATTCAAGCTTCACACCCACTTCGCTCAAGTCGTATAAAACGCAAAGCTTTCAAGACACTTTTACCACGGAGATTTCCAGGAGAAAATCTGCATCGCGCTTTGAAAATATTTATCCATCATTCACGCCACCGGACTTTATACACGTCATGTCACAAGTGTTTGTATGACTTGCTATTGTTGCTGTTTTAGGGGTTGAACTGGCTCGACACAGATCACGAGAAATTAAGCACCGGATGTCAACCCGGTACCCCTTGTATCAACGGATGCACAACGGGCACCGGATTAACATTCGGCGCTCAACTTTGAAGAACTCATGCATAAAGTCCCACCGCGAGGGTGACGGAAGGTGTGGATGGATCTTAAACTTCCGCGGGTCAATACGCCCGTTGAATCCGAGCGGTCGGGTAGTAAGTCTGCAGGATCTGTTCGGGTTGTAGTCCAGCTTGTGCCATGCCCTGGGCACCGAATTGGCACATGCCCACGCCATGTCCGTAGCCACGTCCGTTGGCAAACTGCACATTGTTGCCTGACACACTCACATCAATAAAGCTTGAATACAGGCGTTGCGATGCGGGGAGTTTGGCGAGTGTTTTCGTGCCGCCGGTCGCATAGTTGCAGGCAAAGCGGAATTCTTCAGGGCCGAGGTTAAACCGTCGGTTGCGGTGGTCGGTGATCGTGAAGACCGCGGGGCGAAAGCCCTTGTTGCGTTGGGTGATCTGGATGGAAGTGATCGTCCCCAGCGCGCCGATGCTGCGTTCGGTGCTTTTACCCCATGCCGCGATACGGGCTGAGAGCATGGCTCGATCACGCGTGAACGGACCCCAGCGGAACTTTTTGCTTTGTGCACACCATGCTGTACGCAGGCCACCACGTAGCGGGAGAATGTCTTCACCGTTGGGGAAGGCGATGGATGCATCCTGTGCTGCGCCGCCACATGTGCTTGAGTAGTACCCCGGAACAATGCGCCCGTCATAAACAAGCACCATGCCCCGCGTCTGAGCCACTGCTTGCCTGGGTTTGTAGCGTGTGTTCGAACCGACATAGGCTTGCGAGGCGGTGCCTGCTTCCATGTCGTAATGCCGCTTCTCATTGGCATAGTGTTGGACAATCGCATACGACCTGGCAGCAATGGCCTGGGCGGTGAACGTCGCCGGATGCCACGAGCTATAGAGTTCCTTTTCCAACACCCCCGGCAGATACATCTCCAAACCAACATGGTTGACTGCATCCACGGATGTCGGCGTCGGGTCCCACTTGGTGGGGACACTGTGATGGATCATGATCGTGCCGGGGTACGTCGTGCCGTTGACAGCAATGTGACCGCTGGCGGTGGTGATCTGCAGGGCATCGAGTCCCCACGCGATGGCCTGCCCCTGTGCGGGTCGGATCGCATAGCCTGCGCCATGTTTGGAGATCGTCACCGGGGCAGCAAATTGTTGTGGTGTCGCACGGTTGGCTTGCGATGGGCCCGGACCGATGGTGATCATGCCATGCGCATTGATCAGGACGCGGTCAGCACGTCTTGCCACTCGGACGCGTACGATCGGTTCAGCATCAAGGTTGGCCAAAGGTAACTTCGGTCTTGCCGGGATTGCGACATGACTGCCGTGCATCGTGTTGGGCAGATGCTGTTGCTGACAACCGCAGAACGTTACCAGCAATGTGACAATGAGTACCAGGCAAGAACCCACCAACAGGTTCACCGCCCGACGCGATCGGCGCGAGGGAACCGTCCAGCGAACCTTGATCGAAGATTCCTGCTCTGCGGACTTCAAATGCATCGGTGGGCGAAGGACCATCCCTGGTGCGCTCCATGAGGTTTGCCGGACAGAGAAGCAGTATAACAGGATTTGATGCTTGACCGCTTGCGGTTTGGCCGTGTTTTTCGTGAAAACATGGACGGTCTTGGTTTTTGTCAAGCATTGTCGCGCTAAACCGCAAGCGGTTTGAATCGTGGACCATGATTCGTGCTATCATGCTCGCATGTTCGAAGCAGGGATGCTCAAGCGTTGGCGATTTCGGGAAAACGGGCAGGTGACGGATTTGTCCGACCTGAACCTTTCACCACTGATGGTCCATTTGCTGGGCAATCGGGGGGTGCTTGATTCGCAGACCGCGCGGGACTTTCTCAATCCCAAGATGACCCAACTTCACGACCCGGGGTTACTGCCTGATATCGACAAGGCCGCCAGTCGGATGTCGCGTGCGGTGCGCGAAGGCCAGCCCATCGTCATCTACGGTGACTACGACGTCGACGGCATCACCGCCAGCAGCATCCTTTGGCATACGCTCCGCCTTGCTGGCGCCCATGTCCGCACCTATGTCCCGCATCGCATCGAGGAAGGCTACGGCATTAACTGTGATGCCATCACCGCCATGTGTGAAGCCGATCCGCTGATCATCAGCGTCGACTGTGGCATCACCGCAGTCGAACCGGCAGCCATCGCCAAAGCCAAAGGCGTGGACCTGATCATTACCGATCATCACGAAATGGACCCCGACCCCCGGAAGCTGCCCGATGCTTACGCGCTGGTTCACCCGAGATTGCCGGATAGTGAGTATCCCTTCGGTGAACTCTGCGGTGCAGGTGTTGCCTTCAAGCTCGCCTGGCAATTCGCTCGTGTACATAACGGTTCGGATCGCTTGCCCAAAGCCTATCGCGATTTAATGATTCAACAGATGTCGTTAGCGGCATTGGGGACCGTAGCGGATATCGTTCCGTTGGTCGATGAGAATCGCGTGATCACCACGTTCGGACTTGGTCAAATCAAACACACTGACTTTATGGGCTTAAATGCGTTGATTGATGCCGCGCGTTTGCGGGATGAAAAAATCGATGCGTATCACGTGGGCTTTGTGCTCGGGCCGCGACTTAACGCCTGTGGTCGTATGGGCCACGCCAAAGACGCGGTGCACCTGCTCACCGAAGCCACCGAAGACGAAGCGATGGACATTGCGGAATTTCTCACGCAGGAAAATGACAAGCGTCGCGCCACCGAGAAAAAAATCGTCGACAAGGCTGCCCAGCAGGTCATCGACCGTGGCTATGATCAGTCGGACTGTCGCGCGATTGTGGTTGCAGATCACGATTGGCATCCGGGTGTCGTCGGCATTGTCGCCTCACGCATCGTCGAACAGTTTGCCCGTCCTGCCATCGTCATGAACATCGACGGTGATGAAGCGCACGGTTCAGCACGCAGTGTCGAAGGTGTGAGTATTCACGATGCGCTCAAACACTGCGAAGATTTATTGGTGAGTTTCGGCGGACATGCCATGGCAGCAGGACTCCGCGTGAAACTCGAAAACCTTGATGCCTTCCGCGATCGTCTGGTTGCCTACGTCAATGAGCATCTCTCGGCAGATGACCTGTGCAGTATCGTTAACATCGACACCGAATGCACGCTGGCGGACATCGCGTTACACGAAGTGCAACAGATCGAACGCATGGCACCATTCGGCCCGCACAATCCCAAGCCCGTGCTCTGCGTCCGTGGTGTACAACTCCAGCGTCCTCCCATGATCATGGGCCAAACCGGTAAACACATGCGCCTGAATCTGAGGCAGGGCGAACAGTATCTCAATGCTGTTGCTTTTAACATGGCAGACCTTGCTCCCAAGCTCGCGCCGGGGATGAAACTTGATATCGCCTTTGAACCCAAAACCAACACATGGCAAGGCAAAACCAGTGTCGACATGATGGTCAAGGATCTGAAAATCAGTGATTAGTGATTAGGAATTAGGGATTAGATCAAGGCAAAAGACACAGCAAGGATCACAGACTTATCAAAGTACAACCCTAATCCCAAATCCCCGATCACTAATCTCTCATTTGGAGAAATCATGGCACAAATCTCCGACGTCCAACAACTCTACGAACAGCAACCCTATCCCGTCCCGCCAACGGATATGTCGGAGTTTGTGGCTGGGAAGATGTTTCCTGCTGGATCACCTGCGGACTTTTTCCATCTGTATTGGCCTGATAAACCCTTCACCGACAAGCTGGAGATTCTCATCGCAGGTTGTGGCACAGCGCAGGCGACCGAGTTTGCAATCTCCAATCCCAATGCAACGATCACCGCGGTGGACCTGAGCAGTCGATCACTGGATCACACGCGGATGCTGCTGGACAAATACCAATGCAAGAATGTGTCACTGCATCAAATGTCGTTGGAACATGTCACGCAGTTCGACAAGAATTTTGACCTGATCATCAGTACCGGCGTGTTGCATCACATGCCCGACCCCGCCGTTGGACTTAAGGCATTGCGCGATTGTCTGAAACCTGACGGGCGACTTTTTGCCATGGTTTATGGGGAATATGGGCGCACGGGGGTTTACATGTTTCAGGAATATTGTCGGCTATTGGGCGTGACATGGCAGCCAGGTGATTGTGAGCAGTTACGCCAGGTTCTCAAACATACGCCAGCGGATCACCCGATTGTCCCGCTCGCCAAGCGGACGCATGATTTGCTTTCCGATGCGGGGATGGCAGACTTGTTGCTTCACCCGCAGGACCGCGCGTACACCGTGCCGCAATTGTTGGATTGGTTAACCGAATGTGACATGTGTCTGGAACGCTGGTGGATGCAGGCACCGTACCTGCCGCAGTGTTGTGCGTTGGCGCAGACACCGCATGCTGCCAAACTCGCTGCGTTGTCGATGGACAAGCAATATGCAGCCGTGGAACTTTTCAGGGGTAATCTGCATATGCATACGTTCATCGCTTCAGCATCCGATTCGCCACAGACACAGATTGACTGGGCATCGGATCAATGGCGTGAGTTACTGCCGCTGCGGACACGGGGCGTGACAGTGCGGACGGACAACCTGCCTCAAGGTGCATTGGCTGCGTTATCACAGAGTGGTCATCTGTTCCCGGTCCCAGCAGTGTTGCTTTCGCAGCAGACTGTGCCGATGTATCAGGGCATTGATCAGCAGTTGGCGTTGGGTGCGTTGGCCAAGAAACACCCGCAGACGAAGGACTTTTTCAAGATGCTCTGGGACTTTGACCAGGTGTTTTTCAGAAAGGCATAAACCATGCGGTTACGCTTTTGCATGTTGGCAATCCTGCTGTTGGTCAGCACCATCGCCCAGGGTCAAACCCAATTGACATCGGGGAAGATGTCCGCCCAATTTACGCCGGAAGCGGGATTGACGGAGTTGAAGTTCGACGGGCACACTGTGATGATCGGTTCGTCTGCGCACTTTGCCGGTTCGCAGTTCACGCTCATGCGCAATGTCCCCACGCGCGATTGGAACTGGCCTGCCAACCGCACCACGCCTCATTACGCCGTCAAGAACGGTAAGCTCATCAACAAGATCGGTCACTGGAAAGACCGCACCACGCATGTTCTGCAATCTCAAAACAATCGCTACACCGTCGAACACCGTTTTGCCATGGGCATCAACGTCACCTTCGATCATGTGCTTGACGCAAACGATCTGACGATGACGATTACCATCGACAATCAAACACCCGATCCATATCAGCTTGATGATTGGCTGTTGTATCTGGTCAAGCCCCAAGGTGCTGCCAAACTCACACATCGGATGGGTAACTATTATCCGGCAGGGGACAATTACAGCCCGGTGTCGACCATCAGTGATCGCAACTGGGGGATGGGAATCAGTTACATCAAGCATGACCTGCGACCGATGATGCTCCGATTGAATGCTCGACCGCAATATCGCGATTACCAGTTTGATTGCTGGCTTAAGGATTCGCCGATTCCGGCTGGTTCGCGTAGCAGCTACACGATCGTGATCCGGCTGGCTCAGACACCCGGAGACTGGAAGAATCTGCTTGGACCTTACCGCCAATGGTTTAGCCAATACTACGGGCCCGCGCAATATCACACGGACTTTCGCTTGAAGGTGGGAGTCTTTGCCTGCTACCTGGAAGGGGTGACGCCGACGAACCCACGCGGTTATTTCCACCAGTTGCATCGTACAGGTTGGCTGCCTTACCTGCGCAAACAAGTTGGACATTTAAGCAAGTACAACACAGGTGAAGTGATCATCTGGGGTGCGACCGGGATCAGCTCACGTGGTGTGAACTATCGGCCGGACTTTGATGTCATGCCACCGATTCTTGAACAAGGTCTGGATCAACTTGCACCGTTTTTCCAATCACTGGGTAACAAGCGGTTTGGTTTCTTTGCGCGTCCCAACACCATTGCTTATCAGGAAACGTGGACCCAAGACGCGGACGTGAGTTTCAATCCGCATGACCCCAAGCATGTACGCATGGCAGACAAGCGCTATGAACGTTTGGCAGACAAAGGTGCGACCGCGTTTTACATGGACACCTATGGTGCGGACTGGGGAGCGTATCCCGGTGCTGCCAAAGGCTCAGCGTTTTATCTCAAACATCTGCGGGACAAACTCGGGCCCGATGCCTTGCTGGTTTCGGAGTTTGGTTTTGATGTGTTTAGCGTCTATGCGATGGTGTGGCCTAATGCATCAGATGACCTGGGGCAAAAGCCCATCGGTGCCTATGCCCAATGGTTGGTGCCCGGCAGCGTTGAGTTCTGCAGGGCGTATCATGTCGATGGGGTCAAGCGTGCCTGGCAGATGGGTGCCGTCCCAATGATCAACGACTTTTCCGTCAACACCGCGTTAATGCAGATGCAAAACCAGTACGTCAATCCTGACGGCAGCAGCAAAGTCCGCAGTGACTGTCAGTCACCCAATGTGCAGGCCGTTACATCACCATTGAGTTTGCCCCAACAAAAAACGGGACCTGTCGATCAGACGACAAGTCCCGTGGACAGTTTGTTTCGCAAGGATTGATCAGACGGTCATCTTGGATGAGTCGATCTTGAATTGCTTGACCAGATTTTGGAGTTGTTCAGCCTTGCCGGAAAGCTGACCGGATGCCTGGGCGGCCTGCGAAGCACCTTCACTGGATTGGCGGGTGAAGGAACTGATGTGTTCGATGTTGTTGGCGACCTGCGTGCTGGCAGTGGATTGCTGTTCGGCCGCAGCGGCGATGGATTGAATCATCTCCGCTGCCTTCTTGGATGACTCAACAATCTTCTTGAGACTTTCACCAGCTTCTGAGGCTCGTTCCACACCATTGGCCACCTGGTCCGTCCCGCGTCCCATGCGTTCGACGGCGAGTTTGGTTTCGTCCTGAATGGCAGTGATGGATTTAGCGACTTCGTCGGTTGCTTTGGTGGTGCGGTCTGCAAGCTTACGGACTTCATCAGCAACAACCGCAAACCCGCGACCATGTTCACCAGCACGAGCTGCTTCGATGGCAGCATTGAGTGCCAACAGGTTGGTCTGGTCCGCAATATCGTTAATCACTTCGATGATCTGACCGATCTGCTCCCCGCGTTTACCGAGTTCTTCAACAGAGGTTGCTGTGTCGGAGACGGTCTGCTTGATGGACTGCATCTGATCGACAGTTTCAAAGACGATCTTGCCCCCATCTTCAGCCGACGCGGCACCCTCCTCGGCATGCTTGGAGACATCGGTGCTCTTGCGTGCCACTTCGACGATAGATGCATTCATTTCTTCGATCGCACTTGAGATCTGATGCACCTGGTTAGACTGCTGTGATAAGCCGTTTGCCATCTCGTCGGAGACCGCTGCAATTTCCGTTGCAGCAGAGGCCACTTCGTTGGCTGAGTTTGCGACTTGCGCGATGGTGTCGTGAATCTTTTGTGCAAAAGTGTTAAAGCCTCGTGCGAGTTTGCCCAGTTCGTCATTGGATTTGATTTCAATGCGTTGGGTCAGATCGCCTTCGCCTTCAGCGATATCGGTCATCATGTCGGAGATCTGACGGATCGGGCCAATGATGGATTTACGGATGAGATACAGCACGAACGGCACGACGATCAGGAGACTGTAGCAACAGACAATGATCGCAGAGAAAGACATGCTCTTGAAAACGGACTGATCAATGCGCGTCTGTGCGTTTGCCATTTGTTCTTTGACATCGTCAATGTAAACACCGCAGCCGATGTACCAGGGTTTGCCCTGAATGGGCGCGACATAGGAAAGCTTGGGTGTGTGTTCGTCGGTGCCGGGCTTTTTGTTGTAGTACTCGACAAAACCGCCGCCTTGCTTGGCCACCTTGGTGAAGTCATGGCGATAGAGTTTGCCTTTGCTATCAGGCTTGTCCCAGAAGTTCACGCCATTTTGCTCAGGGCGAATGGGATGAGCAATACACTCACCATCATAACCGTAGAGGAAGAAGTAGCCTGTGGGTTTCTGCTCCACTTCGGTGATGTGGAATTTGGCATTGACCAGGGTTTTGCGAATAACTTTGAGTAACTCCGCTTCGTCTTGAATCTCGGAAGCAAGCAGAGAAAACTGATTGCTTTGTGATTCGACCAGGGCGCGGAGCTTGGTACGATGACCTGAGAGCATATTGTTTTGTACTGCATCCAGGCCGATGTCTTTGGCTTGCTTGGTGGTGTAAAGTCCCGTACCGATGGTCAAAAGGCTCAGACCCGCCAGGATGACGACCAGAAACCAGATTTTACGTGCAACTGATTTGTGTTTGTTCTTGGTGTTGCTTTTCATTTCTCAATGGCCTTTCGCAGGATGTTGCTACGTGGCATTCAATTTACAGGACACGATGCCAATGAATGCGGCATCGATACATAGGCGATAATCGAACATACTTTCAAAGAACAAAACACGTTTAGGACCAGTCGGCATGTCCACCTTCGTCTGTTCGGAAACACCGTTAATCATTGCGTTGCTTCGACATGGTTGTATCGACGTAACCTGAGAGTGAGTTAAGCATACTTAGGATATGCAGGGGTATGTTTTCCACTTTTAGGTTCTGTCCATTTCACGATGTCGAAATAAAAAACAGGACTCACTGGTTTAGCAAGTCCTGTTCAATGATTTTTCTTTTAGGATCGATCAGGCTTTGATCAGCTTGGCATCAATCTTGAACTGCCTGACGAGTAATTGAAGTTGTTCAGCCTTGCTGGAAAGCTGGCCGGAGGCTTCAGCCGCCTGTGAAGCACCTTCACTGGATTGGCGGGTGAAGGAACTGATGCTTTCGATACTGTTTGCAACTTGACCGCTGGCGGTGGATTGCTGATCGGCAGCCGCAGCGATCGAACGAATCATGTCCACCGCAGCCTTGGAACTTTCGACAATGTTCTTGAGACTTTCACCTGCCTCTGAAGCACGCTCGGCGCCGCCTGCAACCTGTTCGGTGCCTTTGCCCATGCGTTCGACAGCAGACTGCGTTTCGGACTGGATCGCCGTAATGGACTGGGCAATCTCATCCGTTGCCTTGGTCGTGCGATCGGCAAGCTTACGGACTTCATCGGCAACAACGGCAAACCCACGACCATGTTCACCGGCGCGGGCCGCTTCGATGGCAGCGTTGAGTGCCAGCAGGTTGGTCTGATCGGCAATGTCGTTAATCACCGCAATGATCTGGCCGATCTGTTCGCCACGTTTGCCCAGTTCCTGAACGGAATTGGCGGTTTCGGTCACCGTCTGTTTGATCGACTGCATTTCATGGACGGTTTCAAAAACGATTCGTCCACCTTCTTCAGCGGCCTGGGCGTCATGCTCAGCATGTTTGACGACGTCTTCACTCTTGCGCGCCACTTCGACGATCGAAACATTCATCTCTTCGATGGCACTGGAAATCTGGTGTACCTGCGTGGACTGCTGTGACAAACCGTTTGCCATCTCGTCGGAGACGGCTGCGATCTGTGTTGCGGCGGACGCCACTTCGCTGGCCGAGGAAGCGACCTGTGCAATGGTGTCGTGAATCTTCTGAGCAAAGGTGTTAAAGCCCTTGGCAAGCTTGCCCAGTTCGTCATCGGATTTGTGTTCGATGCGTTGGGTCAGATCGCCTTCGCCTTCAGCAATATCAGTCATCATGTCCGAGAGTTTACGGATTGGTCCGACGATGCTGCGACGAATCAGCAGCAAGGTGAAGGGGGTGACGATTAACAGTGAGTAGGCCAAGGTGATGCCCACCGCGACGAACATAAAGCCGTTACGCGCGGATTCCATCTGCTGAGCAATCTCTGCTTTTTTGCTTTGAACGTCATCAACATAGACACCGACGCCGACGAATACATCCAACCCATCGCCGACAGGACTGACATAGGAGAGCTTTTCAGAGGTTTGAGTTTCACCAGGCTTGGCGAAATAGTAGGAGTAGAAACCACCACCCTTTTTGGCAAGGGCAACCATGTCTTTGATGATGAAGGTTTTATTGGAGTCCTGTAGATTCATTTGATTGGTGCCATGACGTTCAGGGGCCGGGGGCATGGCGACACAGTATCCATCGTAGCCATAGGCAAACAGATAGCCTGTCATCTTGGTTTCATCAGGCGTGGCGTGGAAGAAAGTATTCTTCAGTGAATCACGAATGACACTGATTTTTTCTTCACGCGTTGTTGCTTTGGCCAATGCTTCACGCATCTGACCCTTGGTGGCTTCGGTGACGGATTGGAGTCTTGCCTTATGCGCGGACATCATGGCATCTTCAAGTTTTGCCTGGCTGATGGTTTCGAGTTTCTGCACCAGGAATAATCCCGACACAGCCACCACGACCGTCAAGCCGGCAAGGATGGCCACAAGAGTCCAGATTTTCTGGCTAATGGTGCGGACTTTAAACATTTTTAAAGAGACCATGTGATGCTACTCCTGAATGTTGCTGTATGCATCGGTTGATGTCGCATGGAATCTGTTACGCAATCTGTTCCTCGTTCTATGCTGATACATCACTGATACATACATTGTGCGGCCCAATATCGGGTCGAATTATTTAAAGCGGGTATTGACTTGATGAATATCGACCTAAACCAAAGGAGTGTTAAGTTGACTGAACAGATTTACAGGAAAAATAGCTTCTCTTTTTTCGGATAATCTCACGGACGTACTGCAAAACACGGCCATGCAATAACCCATATGAATGGACGAACCAATCAGATGAGGTCAAATGTCGTTATGGGAAGATTTTCAGTGGTTTTCGTCGTTGCTGATTTTGAATTGTCTGACGAGTTGTTGAAGCTGTTCAGCTTTATTTGAAAGTTGTCCGCAGGCTTCCGCTGCTTGCATGGCCCCTTGACTGGATTGGGACGTGACATTGCTGATCGCTTCGATGTTATTGGCAACTTGCGTGCTGGCGCTGGATTGCTCTTCGACGGCGGCAGCGATGGACTCAATGCGTTCTGCCACCGTGTGAGCCGACTCGACAATCTGTTGCAGACTTTCGCCGGCACGTGATGCATTCTCGGCACCTTCACTGACTTGCTGGGTTCCGGCACTCATGCGTTCGACAGCTTGTTTGGTTTCCGCCTGGATCGCCTTGATGGACTGGGCGACCTCATCCGTTGCCTTGGTCGTGCGATCCGCCAGTTTGCGGACTTCATCGGCGACGACGGCAAACCCGCGACCGTGTTCACCTGCCCTGGCTGCTTCAATGGCAGCATTGAGGGCCAACAGGTTGGTCTGATCAGCAATGTCATTGATCACGCTGATGATCTGGCCGATCTGTTCACCACGCTTGCCCAGGTCGTTGACCGCCTGTGCGGATTGGGAAACGGTCCGTTCAATGTTCTGCATGCCTTCAACGGTTTGACGGACAATGATGCCACCTTCTTCAGCAATATCGCCGCTGGTCTTGGCTTGTGTCGCTGCTTCATCGCTCTTACGTGCCACTTCGACAATCGAAGCATTCATCTGCTCAATGGCACTGGAAATCTGGTGGATTTGTGATGACTGCTGTTTTAAGCCACCGGCCATCTGGTCGGAAACCGCAGCAATCTCCGTTGATGCCGAAGCGACTTCCGTGGCCGAGTTGGCGACCATGGCGATGGTGTTGTTGATCTTGCGGGCAAAGGTGTTAAAGCCCCTGGCCAGTTGACCGACTTCGTCCTTTGCATCGTAGTCGATGCGCGCGGTCAGATCGCCTTGACCTTCAGCAATATCAAGCATGGCAGCGGAGACTTTACGAATCGGGCCGACGATGATTTTGTTGATCAACAGCAAGGTGAAGGGGATGACAATCAACAACAGATACAACCCAATCACGATACCGCCAAAGACCAGCAGGCGATTCATGGCCGTATCCAATTGGTCATGCACGAGATCTTTTTGTGTCTGGATATCGTCAATGTATATCCCGGTGCCCAGATACCAGGATGTGCCGGGGATCGGAGCGACATATGAGAGCTTGGGGGATGTCTTGTCTTCTCCGGGTTTCTTGAACACATAGTGCACATACCCGCCACCATTTTCCATGGCCTTGGTGAATTCGCGGAACAGGTAAACCCCGTTTTCGTCCTTGTAATCCCAGTAGTTTTTGTCCTGTTTGGCAGCATTGCCCGGATACACGATGCAGTTGCCTTTCAGATCGTAGACGAAGAAATAACCACTCTTGTTCTGCTCCGTTTCAGTGGTATGAAACAGACCGTTATTCAGCATCTCTCGTATGACCGTGAGTTTGTCTTCTTCCGATTGTTGCTTGGACATCATCAGGACCAACTGGTCATTCTCAGCTTCAACCAATGCTTTGAGCTTGGTTTTGTGATTGGAAAGCATCACTTCCTCAACGGATGCAAGTCCGATGTTTTGCATCTGGTGTGTGATGTAAAGACCAATGGCTGTAGCCAGGATCGCCAGCCCCATGAGAACAGAAACAAGCAACCATATCTTGCGACTCAGAGATTGATTCTTTAATAGATGCAAATTCATGGCCACGGTCCTTCCAATAGTCGGACGCCTTACAGTGAAGGCGTTTCTTGTTCAATTAACGAATACCAGGTATTCGTTTGCGAAGTTAATTCCCGGAAGAACATCATTTTTTGTTCATCCATTTCGGCAAGTAAAAACGGACGTGCGGCAGCAAACGAAAAGATGTCTGTATCAATATCGGAATAAATAGATGTCTGATTGATAAGGGTTATTACTGAGTTTTGCATATTTCTGATTTCCAGATTTCTGTCATAAATTATCAGCCCATGTCGCGATCTTGCCGATCCTTTATGTAGGGCTTATTACGAGGAGAACATTGAAGATGTGTGCAGAGACCCCCGCCGATTTGCGTCATCCCAATCATGTGCTTGATGAATTGGGCTTCCGTTACGATCCGAACAATCTTTTTCAGCAGACCGCCAATGCGCTACTTGAAGCTGCAGAAATATTGGACCTCCCGCATCACCTGCGATTGATCCTCGCTCAGCCCAAAACCGAAGTGATGGTCCATTTCCCCGTGCGTCTGGATAACGGTGATTACCGCTTATTTAAAGGCTATCGCGTCCAACACAACAACATTCTCGGACCCTACAAGGGGGGAATGCGTTATCACCCATCGGTGTCCCTGGATGACATCAAGTCACTGGCGGTGTTGATGACACTCAAGTGTTCGCTGGCCCAACTGCCACTGGGCGGTGCCAAGGGCGGTGTGCAGGTTGACCCACGGAGTTTGTCGCGTGATGAACTGCGTCGACTGACCCGACGCTTCACCGCAGCGCTGGATGGCAACATCGGTGTCGACCACGACATTCCCGCGCCGGACATGGGGACCAACGCCCAGATCATGGCATGGATGGCTGACACCTATATGAACTTCAATGATCACATGGGTAAACACCAGGCCCGCGCCATCGTCACCGGCAAGCCCATCGAGTTCGGCGGTTCACACGGCCGTGAAAAAGCCACCGGTCAGGGTCTTGTCTACACACTCGAACGCTGCCTGCCTGATGTGGGCATTCCCATGGATCAGATGACCTACAGCCTCATCGGCTACGGCAACGTCGGATCGTGGGCCGCGCGACTGCTTGCTGAGCGTGGCAGCAAACTCATCACTGTTATGGATCACACCGGCGCGATTCTCAATACCAACGGCATCGACGCCGAAGATCTCGCGAAGCACGTCATCCAGCATGCCGGGGTCGCCGGTTATCCCAATGCCGAGGCGATTGACGAAAAGACCTTCTATCAAACCAATGTCGATGTATTTATTCCTGCGGCCTTGGAGCAGATGGTTCACGAACACAACGCATCATGGCTCAACTGCAAGGTTCTGGCCGAAGCAGCCAACGCGCCATGTACACCCGCAGCCGAACGCATCCTGCTTGATCGTGGCGTATTGATCCTGCCCGCCATTTTGTGTAACTCCGGTGGCGTGACCGTGAGTTACTTTGAATGGAAGCAAAACCGCCAGGCTGAGACGTGGGACCTTGAGAAAGTTGATCGCCAACTCAAAAAGCACATCTACACCGCTGCTGACAAAAGTCTTCAAGCCACACGACGGTTTAACGTCGATCTACGCACCGGTTCCTACATCGCTGCCCTGGAAAACATCGGCAAAGTGTACGACATGCGTGGTATCTTCCCGTAAGTTTTCGAGCTGGAGCATTGCTGCCTGTTCAGAGCAGTTCAAACGACACCTATGTTTTCAATCTTGAGCACCGGATGTTAATCCGATACCTGTTGTGCATACGTCGATCACAGGGCATCGGGTTGACACCTGAAACTTAAGATCAGATACGTTGCCTTGCAACGCATCTTTTCCCAGAATTTTCCGTCACTCCCGCGCAGGCGGGAGACCAGTAAAATCTGCAAGCGTCAGCTGCATGCCACTGGATTCCCGCCTGCGCGGGTGTGACGAAGCATAAAGATTGGGTTGATGAAGTGCTTTAACGATAGAGTTGGTGTTGGTGGATGTACGACTGAACTTGCGGGGCAAGCAGGGTTTCATCGACGTGCTTGCCTGCTGCCAATTGGTTACGCAGATTGGTGGAACTGATATCGATGCGGTCAACCTGGATCACACGCTTAAGCCATTGATCGCGATCAAAGCCATTGGGGACGGTGATAGGCATTTGCCCGTCACGGTGCATGATGACCGGCTGGGCAAGTTGTTCGATGGTCTGCCAATCGCGCCAGCGGTCAAACGCTGCGAGTTGGTCTGCGCCGATGAGAAAGCGCAGCGTGACCTGCTGCCCCCATCTGGCTTTAAGTTCACGGACGGTGTCCACGGTGTAGCTTGGGCCCTGGCGTTTGAGTTCCAGTTCCAGAACGTGACAGTCAACTGAACCTTCCAATGCAAGCTTGAGCATGGCAAGACGGTGATGGGCTGGCGTCTGCGATTCTTTGAGAGGCTGCTGAGCAGCAGGGATGAAAGCCAGGTGATCAGCATGAATCGCGTCTTTGGCTTGCTGAGGCAAACGGATGTGCGCTGCGTGCGGCGGATCGAAACTGCCACCGAAAAGCAGTACGGTATCACCGGGTTGTGGGATCAGTTCATCGCCCATTGACCGATCTTCCCTTCGACAAAATAGGCTAACGACTGGTTGGCAATCTTGGCGCGTTTGCCCATCATCAACAACGTTGGCAATCGCCACGGGCCGCAGAGTAACACCTTGATCACACCAGCAATGGTGGTTCGACCGTCTTCGGTAATGCAGCCTGCTGACCACTTGGGTAGCGATTGGTGTGCCTGATCACTGATGCTGCGGATCACTGTCAGAGGAACGTTGACTTCCAATGCAGTGGTTGCAGCAGCAAAAGACTCCATGTCCACAGCAGCCGCATGGGTGTCGGATTCGAGTTGGGCTTTTTGCATCGGCGTGCTGATGATCCGATCGACACTCACCAGCGTGTAGGCCATTTGCCCATCGACCATGACGGTCTGCCCGGATTCATTGATGACGGTTGCAGGACAGATCACTTCGCCAAGTTCCAATGACGGACTGAGGCCACCGGCGAAGCCAGCAAAGACGATGCGACATTGCGGGAAAAGTTGAGCGGCTTCACGGACAGCTTGTGCAGCACGATCCGAACCCATGCCGGTGACCTGCGCGATGACGGGTAATCCTGCCACATCGCCTTCCCAACTCAGTGGCGACTTTTGGGCAAGGTGCATCTGCTTGGCTAACGGCTCCATCTCCACGGCAGTCGCGGTGAGAAGAATCACAGGTGTTGGCTGATCGGCGTTGCTCATGATTGGGTTGCAATGTAACAAGTCAGATTTGAACCGCCAATCTTGCGAGGAAATATAGCTGAAAACGCCTTGAACACGGCGATCAACGACAATTACTTTTCATCTTCGTCATCATCTAGATCGTCATCTTCATCATCTTCATCGTCGAAGTCACCGTCATCATCCTCGTCATCAAAGTCTTCGTCATCCTCATCGTCTTCATCAGGATCGAAGTCTTCATCATCGTCATCGTAATCTGCTTCGTCATCATCGTCCGAAACATCATCGGCATCCTGCGCCTCGGACGTTGCGTCTTCGATGCCATCCTCGTCTTCATCGTCCAGCAGGTCGTCTTCGTCGAGTTCAGCTTCCTCGGCATCTTTCTTTTTCTTGGCAAAGGTCGCACGGAGTTTGGCGCGGCGCTCGGCCCGTTTGCGATCCGCTTCGCTGGGCCAATCGTATTCCACTTCACCCGTCTCCGGATTTTTCCAATCACGTTGACCGGTATCGTCGGTGCCCTGCTTGGCATCTTCCTCGGGACGAAGCTCAAGTTTGATCTCGGATTTGACGGTGTCCTGAATAACACGCACGCGGTGTTCGCGGACGAGTTCGAGCGTAGCCATGAATAGGCCGATGAGTTCACTTTTGGATTTTCGGCCTTCGAACATTTTTTGCAAGGTCATTGTGCCATCACGTTGGAGACGATCGTAAATGTCCTCAGCATGGAGGGCGATGGGCGTGTCGTCGTAGGTGACATCGTGCGTGCCGGTGTTTCGGCCGATGGATTCGAGAATGCGGGCAAAGGCTTCGCAGAGGTCCAGCACGTTGGCGTCTTCAAGATCGATCTCAACGGGCTTGGCGTCTTCGGCTTCATCGCCAGCTTCAAGCTGTTTACGGTCGGCCTTGGATAAACGCGTGGGCATGGCAGCAAAGCGCTTCTCCCATTCCTCACGGCGTTCGTCGAGTTGCATCGCAGCGTCTTTGAATTTTTTGTAAGCCAAGAGCTGCTGCACCAACCCGTATCGCGGATCGGATTCGCTGAGTCCCTCGTCTTCGTTTTCCTCGCCTTGCTCGCCCTCTTCACCGGCGGGCATGATCATCAGACTTTTGACTTCCAGCAGCGTGGCAGCCATCACCAGGAACTCGCCAGCATTGTCGACGTTAAATTGCTCAATGAGTTTCAGATGCTTGAGATACTGCTCGGTGAGTTCCTTCATGGGTAGATCGTAAATGTCGATCTCATGCCGCTTGACCAGGTACAGCAACAAATCCAACGGGTCGCTGTAACAGTCGAGGTTCACCCGGTAGTCTTCCAGGGATTGCATCTGATTGGTTTGCTGTTCGTCCATGTATCCTGCTCTAACTTCCGGGACTCAAAAACAGGTGACCGCCACTGGCAAAATCGGCCACAATGGCGATACTGTACACCCATGAGCAATCCGGATAAAGCGTCGATCCTCGATTTGGCCCGTAAGGTGCTTGAAGCTGAAGCCTCCGCGGTGAGTCAGATCCCTGTTGATGACAGTCTGATCAAGGCGGTCGAGTTGGCAACAGACAACACCCATCCCCAGGCTGGCGGCTCAGTTGTCGTCACCGGGATGGGCAAATGTAACTTCATTGCCCAGAAAATCTCGGCCACCCTGGCGAGCACCGGCACCCCCTCCCAATTCCTGCACCCGGCAGAAGCCATGCACGGTGATCTGGGGCGGATTCGCCAGCGTGACGTGGTGGTCCTGCTGTCTCACAGTGGGAACACCGAGGAGATCATCACACTTGCAGCCCTGCTCAAACAGGACAACGTCCCCATGATCGCGATCACGGGTAACCGCGACTCGCATCTATCGCGATTGGCAGACGTAACACTCTGGATCGGCCAGATCACCGAAGCCTGCCCGCATAATCTGGCTCCAACGGCATCGACGACTGCCATGCTCGGGATTGGTGACGCGCTGGCAATGTGCATCAGCCAGGCCAAGGACTTCCAGGCTGCTGACTTCCATAAATTCCATCCCGGCGGGTCACTGGGTAAACAACTCATGCTCGTCACCGAAGCCATGCGGTTTAAGGTCGGTTCGACGCTGCTGCTGATCCCCACGGGGACCACGCTGGCGGACGCCTATGCAATGTCCAGCAGTGAGGCGAATCCTAGTCTCCGCCGTGCCGGGGCCATGCTCATCGTCGCAGAGGATGGGAAGCTGGCAGGCATCTTCACCGACGGTGACCTGCGTCGCCTGGTGATGAAAGATCCTGCCAACGCGATGAATCAGCAGGTCGAAAACGTGATGATCAAAAACCCCAAGCATCTGACCGACACCGCACTGGTCCGCGATGCTGTACAAATGGTCCGCGAAACGCGCATCGACGAAATCCCCGTGGTCGACAGTGACAACAAACCCGTGGGCCTGATTGACGTGCAGGACCTGGTGGCATTGAAAGTGATTGAATCGTGAAGTAATGGGGTTTAGGATTTGGGTTTTTGGGTGTAGGGTCAAGACATGTCAGCTACACGACATAAATCACCATAATCCGCCCCCCAACCCCCAAACCCTGAACCCCACCCCCTTAAAAAATGCAAGACAAATTCCCTGATATCAAACTACTGGTCTTCGACGTCGATGGCGTGTTCTCCGACGGGGGCATTATCCTTTCGGACGTGGGCATAGAAACCAAACGCTACAACGTCCGCGACGGCTTTGGTGTTGTCGCTGCCCGCAAGATGGGAATTGAAGTCGGCATTCTCACCGGCCGAGCCAATCGCAATGTGACGATGCGCATGCGCGAGTTGGGCATCCCTCATGTCGTGAGTAAATGCACGCACAAAGGCGAAGGCATTGAGCGCATCGCCAAGCTGTATGACATCCCGCTGGAGAATATCGCCTACCTCGGGGACGACCTGATCGACTTACCCGCGATGACCCGCGTGGCCTATCCCATGGCCGTGGCAGATGCGGAGGAACCGGTCAAAGCCCACGCAAAATACATCACCACCCAACCCGGCGGCCACGGTGCCGTGCGCGATGCAATCAACCACGTACTCGAAAAACTTGGGCGCTATGATGAGTTGGTGCAGAAGTATCTGGAGATGTGATTGTTCACACGCGCGAATCGGGAGCGTGTTCAACGATTCATTTCAAGGCCTCCCCTGGGACTGAAGTCCCAGGGCTTTAATGCGCATGCGATGACGTTGGAGCGAGATTTGATTCTTGCAGTGGCGTTTGAGTTGGATCATCAGGATGCGAATCTTGCCTGTGATGACCGCATATTCAAATAAAGCCCCGGGGTTTTAACCCCAGGGCCGTGTATCGCTTGATCCACATACACCGAGATGCATGCGTTGATCTTCAATATTGCGTTGTCAACTTCCGCGCTTCCGGGGGGGGTTACCCCATGAACTTGGCGAAGTGGCTTTCCTGAATGGGGGTCACGACTTCGAGCACATCATGGAGCACGCGGGCGGGTGACTGCACCGCGTTGACTTCGTAGATGATCTCATCGTTATAGTGATCGAGCACCGGCTTGGTTTCGGCTTCGTACACTTTCCAGCGATTACGGATCACGTTTTCATCAGCATCATCCGTACGGTTTTCCTTGACCGCACGGCGACGCAGGCGATCGATCATCGCTTCTTCGTCTTCACAGACCAGGTGCACCACCGCGTAAATCTCAACGAGTTCGTCCATCATCTGGGCTTGCTCGAGTGTGCGGGGGATACCATCAAGAATCAGCAGGTCGCTGTTGGGTTTGTATTCATGCGTTGCACAGCGGCTTTGGATGGACTGATGCCACATGCGGACGGTCACATCATCGGGAACCAGTTCGCCACGGGAGGAGTATTCGTAAAAAATCTTGCCCAGTTCACTGTGGACATCAAGGTTGCGGAAGACGTCGCCACAGGCACAGTGGAAGTAGCCGGGAATCCGACCGAGAATTTTTCCTTGTGTTCCCTTACCTGACCCCGGTGCACCTAACAGTAAAGCAGTCTTGAATCGATTTGGCATGGTAGTTTTGACCTGATGTTGATTAATTGAGAAAGACCCAGGCACCGCCCCGGCTCCATCGAGCGACGGCCCCACACTGATACGTCCCAGTTTATTTCTCACATGTCAACGGCATCGGACCTCCATGGCCGAGTCGTGCATGTGTTACGCATCAACCAAACTGGCGGGATTGGTGGCGGACTCTTCAAGCACTTCAGGATCACGGCGAGCCAGTGACTTCATGTCGACATGAGCGGTGCCACGAATCGAGGTGTTAACCGCGGATCGCACCCAGTCAAGACTGCCGGAATACCATTCGTATGCAAAACCGATGATGATGATCGCCAGAAACGGCAAGCCAACGATCAATGCTTCTTTGGGGAATTGGCGGAAGACGGCAGCCCAGGGATAGGTCAACGCCACTTCCACGTCAAAGACAAGATAAAACAGGGCAACAATATAAAAACGCAGGTCAAACTGGACCCAGGAGGTGCCAATCGTCGGTTCACCGCATTCGTAAATCGCCTTCTTTTCACGGTTGGGCATGTTGGGGCGAAGAAACCAGCCGCCAACCAAGCCACCGATGACGAAAAGAATACCGAAGCCGGCAAAAAGCGTGATGGAAAGTAACTGCTGCATGGCGAGAGTTAGTCCTGTCCATTAATTCCTGTTCAAGCTCCGGACAAACCGGTCGTCAGAGCGATGACATCTTACTCTGCATGCGGATACGGGACAACCGGGAAGCGGATTTGGGATTTGGGATTTGGGATTTGGGATTTGGGATTTCGTCCGAATCTTAAACCGCTTGCGGTTTAGCGCGTCACGCGAGATGCAAATATTCTTTGGCGTCCGTTTAATTCATGGAGCGCTAAACCGCAAGCGGTTGCGTTTGGCAATGTCGCATCCGGTGATCACTCACTGCGGCGTTTGTGCATCCGGCGCAGTGCCCAGGCACTGACGCCGGGGAACACGGTGGTCAACCCCAACCCCAAACGCGTGGGCCAGTGCGGCCAGACTTCGGGTTTGGGTTTGGATCGGGCGATGTTCTTGAGAATGCATTTGGCGACATGCTCGGGCTTCTGCATGAAAGCATCGGGGGTGTTCAGCCCCACGGAGTCTTTACCTGCCTTGTCAGCAACGCGGTTGAAAAACTCGGTGTACGTGCCGATGGGATGGACGGAACTCACGGCGATGTGCGTGCCGATGAGTTCAGCGCGGAGTGCGCCCGCCAGCGAATCCTGCGCCGCTTTGGTCGCTGCGTAGTACCCATACATCGGCAGGCTGATCTCTGAACAGGCGCTGGAACATATGATGATGTGTCCACCGCCCTGCTGCTTCATGATTGGGATCGACTGCTTGAGGCAGCGTACCGTGCCATAGAAATTGGTCTCGAACATGTCGCGTATTTGCTGATCGGTCGCCTCTTCAATGCTGGCATAGAGTCCGTAGCCGGCGTTGGCGAACATGACATCGAGCTTGCCGACTTGTTCGATGGCTTGCTCAAAGAGCGTGGTGACACTGTCATCATCGCAGACATCGCATGGGATGACTGTTGCTTCCCCGCCCTGCTGCTTGATCTGCTCTGCGGTTTGCTCCAGTGCATCAAGTCCACGGGCCGCCAGGACAACGCGCATGCCTGCTGCGGCACAGGCCATGGCGGTGGCTTTACCGATGCCGGAACTGGCGCCGGTGATGAGGATGGTCTTACCCGCAAGGTGCTTGGTGTTCATATGTGCATGATAACGCCATGCAGACATCCATTCAGGTCAAGATCATCGAATCAATGTTTATTGTTCGTCTGAAAGGATCGTGGTCTGAATGGCGTTGACTGTTACAGTCCCAGCAGGCGAAGCGCTCTTGCGTGTGACCATGACCCAGAGACTGCTCAGCGGGTAATGTAACTTGCGATCCTTGGCACCGCCCCAACTGGACTGCGGCTTGGCGTTGCTCAAATTCAATGTCACCGGCTGGCCTGCCTTGGGCGTATTGAGTTTGTACTGAAACGTCTGTCCGGTCTGATCAACCACACGCAGGCTTAAATCCGCCGATGCGATGTCTGCATCAATGCTGACTTTTTCAATGTTCAATTTCGGGTCGAGCAGTTTGAAAGCTGAGACATAATTGCCCCCACCGGTAAAGTCGTAATGAATCACCAACGGTTGCCCATTTTTCTCAGGCACGTCCATCGAGCCATTGGCACCCTTGAACTCCGGGCCGTTGGTGAATTTCCATCGACCACGTGCATGCGTTAAGGGCAACTGAAAATCGCGCCCCGCTACCGGCTGGGAGATGGGTTTGATCTGCCCCTTTGTGTCCCATGCAATGGCAATCGGATAGCCATGCAGTGGCAGGTGATGGATCGCAACGTCATTGCCCGCACGTTGAACCAAGTGATTCAGGGACATGCCAGTGACCAGGTTGGTGATCTGAATAGTGGTATCCGAAGGCACCTCAAGTACAGGCAAGTAGGCTAAAGGTGGATTGTGTTCACCATTGATCCGACCATGCCGCCAGATAAACGTCACGTAGCCTTTGTCCGTTTTAAACCAGTAAGCCTGTGGTGAATGATCGGTGATGTAGGAATCGACTGGACGTTTTTTCCAGACATCATTTTCATCCAGCTGAGCGGACTTGGACTGAAGCTCGACAGGTGGCTGAGGCATGAACTGGTAATACCCGCCAAGCAACTGGGCCATGCGACGCAGTGCAAAGAATGCGTTCTTCGGAGCAAAACCTTCGGACTTATGGCGCACGAGTCCGAAGTTGTCTTCGTTGACAGCGGGGTTGCGCCCATCATTCATCAGGTCATAAAGGCAGTAGGTTTTCATGTTCGGCCAAGCCAATCCGGCTACCGTGCTGCGGACGAGATAGGCAGCCTGTACCTCTTGGGTATAGCCTGCATAAAGTCCTGCTTTGAGTGTGTGGTTAAATGTGGTGTAGCCCACCTCAGTCACCCAGATACCCAGCTTGCGGCCAAGGTGCTGCTGCATGTGATTTTCAAGTGTCTGCCACAATGAACGCATCGAGTGATCATCACCTGCTGCGGAGATGCCATCGCGCTTTGCAATACCATCACCACCGTAGGGCACCACTTCCGGGGGAAGTCGGAACGAATAAGGATGCAGCGTCAGACCATCAACCCGGGCAAAGGCATGCGGGTATCGCTTGATCATGTGCATGGAACCTGGAGGCGTTCCCGCGCCGGTAATTACCGTGCGGTCGGGATCAACCTGCTTGATCGCAGCAGCAGACTTCTCAACGAGTTTTGCAAACTCAGTTAACCACGGCGCATCACCCTTGGCATTCCAGGCGCCGCCGTACTGCTTGGCAAAATGGAAGTTGCTCGGTTCGTTCCATAACTCAAAGGCAAGGATGTTGTGATTACCTTTGAAATGATTCGCCAACCATGCTGCAAAATTGGCGTAGCCTTCGGCATCAAGCGGGTTGTCATACAGCTTGTTGCCATAACCGAGCATGAGAATGATCTTGATATCAGCTTGTAATGCAGCATTGATCCAGACTTCGTCCTGGGGGTCCAACGCATATTGTCCTTTGACTTTTTCGGTTCTTCCCCACGACAAGCCATCACGGATCGTGGACACGCCCATCTGCTTGAGTATGGGGATAAGCTTCTGGACTTCCCAACCACGATCCTGCCAACGCATGTGCGTGCAGTTGCCAAACCGCGGGACTGCTGCAATCGGCTCAAAGTCCGGCGCCGCGTCCTGAGCGGATATCGGCATGCTGGCAAAACAAAGGAAACAGCCCAGGAGCATAGACAGAAAAGACAGACGTACAAACATGATCAACGGTTCCTGATAGTGATATTGCATGACGGGATAATGGGCATACCGCAAGACTGGCTCTTACCCCTGTCAACGACACACAGATGTGTGCTTGTTATTGGCGTAGGTACTGACGAATGCAAACTTGTAAGCAAACATGGGCGCGTTACTGTTCCCAACGCCATTGAATGTTATAGACCTCTTGCTGAACGGTGGCTGATGCGTGACCGTCCTGGAAGAGAATATTGCTGTACTTATTCATGTGTCGAGCGTACAGCGGGTCGACTTTCACTGAATTGGTTTCAGCCCACTTGCTGGGATACTTGGCCAATGCAACGCGGCTGATGGATGAACTGCCGGGATTGTCAGCAGACAGCAGATAAGTCCCGTCACCGAGCAAGAATGCCTTGCCCGGTGACTTCCACAGATCCATGCGGTTCTGACGGTAGACACCGTTGGTTGAGGAAGAGTTGGCGTGGACGGTGTGTTCGGAAAACGAATAGCTGAAGCGCACCTTATCCGTGTTTGCGAGGTTGTAAATCGATGTGATATACAAAGCGAAACTACCACCACCGGCATAATAAAGACGGGTCTCCTCTTGATCCTCACGGCAACTGAGCACGTTCAAGGACATCTTGGTCGTCCGCAGCAATGCCGCAAAGGGTCTAAAGAAGTAGCGGTTGTCCCCGGAGTAAGCATAGGTGTTGGTCGGGAAGCGTTCCTGATTTTCTGCGGCATAGGTGTAGTAACTGATGCCGATCTGACGCTGATTGCTCAGACAAGCTGAAGCGTTTGCCGCCTTGCGAGCTTGCCCCAAAGCTGGCAGGAGAATGGCAATAAGCAGCGAGATAATCGAGATGACCACCAATAACTCAATCAATGTAAACGCCTGTAAATGACGACGATAGCCCATGAGGTAATTTGGCATGGCTATTCCTTTCAGGTTTAAACAGAACGATATACGAATCAGGAATACAAAAAGTATTTACGAAACGGCAGATGCAACTTACACCCATGTAATGTTATACCGGTGTAAATAACAGTCAATCAGATTGATCAAAAATATTTGATCGACATCCGCCGAAACGGCCAATGGATGACGGGGACTGGAATAAAAAAAGCCACCCGCCCAATGGACAGGTGGCTTTCATTTCACAATGCAACGCCCTGTATGCTATCTCACCAACTCACTCAATCTCCACCAGCCTCACGTAATTAAGCATCACCCAGTTGCGGGTCTGAACCGTGATGGGTTGATTGCCCACAACCACATCCGCACTCGCCTCGGGGGTCTTGCGGCTGACCTTTAACGTGAGATCACCACCTTCAAGACCGCTGATCACCACATCGGCATCGGCGCCACCGCGGGGAACGCAACGCAGGTCCAACCGATACTTGCCCGGCTGCGCTTTGAACTTGAACGCCGGCGGGTCACTCTCAAGCATCACACCATCACGCGAGGCCTTGTTGGCAATCCAATGCACATCACCGTTCTTGACACCAGGCGACGTAAACCCGTAACCCTTTTGATCCGAATACACCGCATCAAATCCGACCGGCGTGTAGGGACGCGGAGCCCCCAGGTCATAACTCTCAATATACTTGTCATCACCCATGTCAAACAGGTACGTCTTCATGGTGGACTTGCTATGACGTTCCCTGGTCCAATCGGTATACCACTGCTTGCTCTTGTCGATCGCCTTAAGCAGCACGTCGGCATGCTCGACATCGCTGAAATACATCGGCAACTCGGTGAGTTTCATGCCACGGGTTTTGGAGACCGATTCGTCATAGCCAAAGGCATCGGTCATCTTCGCTGTTCCCAATTCCCAATCGAGTGTGCCTTGATCGGTGACCGACCAGATCACCATGGCAGGCTTACCGTCCTTAACCCAGGCGTAAGCCCAGATGTCGGGATTGTCGAATTGGAGTTTATGAAGTGGACCTGAGCCGGAGATTTGCCGCGCCAGGGTTGCCAGGGTGAAGTAGGCAGCGCGCGGTTGGACCTGGCTGGTGAGCATCCCCGAAGCGGCATAGAGACTGTTGCCGTCACCGGCTTCGCGGTAGATCATCACGTTATCAATCCCTGCACCGAGCATCATGAGAATGTTTCGCACGGTGTAGGCCGCATGTTTGCGCATGGGTACGGCGCGCGTGCCCCCGGTGTCATAGCCGGTTTCGGTCATCCACAGGGGTTTGCCTTTCATGTGCGTGTCGCGCCAATCGACCAAGCGCATGAGATTTTCCAAATGTGGCGTGCCGGAGACTGCATTGGAACCGCGATGCAGATTGGTATCCACGCGCGAGAGTTCGGGCGCGATGGCACCGGTGTAGGTGTGCACACTCAAGCCGTCGACGACATCGCAGGGATGTTTGCCATCGGCATAGGTGTAGGTTGCCATGGTGTTGATGAGTCCCAGTTCGATGCCTGCAAAACCGCCGTTAAACATCAGGGCACTGGGGTCGGCCTGGTGACCGGCTTCAACCGCCGGACGCATGAATTCGTAATACTCAGGCAGCGTGCCGATCCAGTGTCCCCAGTCCGGCGCATTGAGATTCGGTTCGTTCCAGATTTCGTAGGCTTGAACGAGATCCATGCCTGATTTTTTATCCTTACTGACCAATCCTGAGGGCGAATGCGTTTGCTTGCCATAACGCGAGACGACCTGGTTGACATAGAAGTAGTAATCCTCAGGTGCCTTGGGCGGATAGGCTGCATCATGCTTGAAATTCAGTTCCGGCGGACAACTGCTGGTGTAGCGTGGGGACATGAACAGATACCCAAGCCCATTGAGACCCAGCGATTTGGCGGTGGAGAAGTATTCATCGTGATTGACATTCCACGGGTCCAGTCCGTCGAAGATCACCTGCTTGGGAGCCTTGGACATGAGTCGCCATTTGAGATTTTCAAAGCGGACCCACTTCACGCCCATGCGTCGGTTCAATTCCAAGTACGCGATGTTGGCGGTGTTGATCCCCAGGCGGTCTTCAAGTTGGTCATCAGCAATTCGGTGCGGCATGACAAAGAACTGCTGCTGTGTCATGGACGTCTTGCCATCAAGTGTCAACCGGGCGAAAAACTGATATGAGCCTGGTTTCAAGGCCTTTTTCGCATCACAGGACAAGGCGGAGAAGCTATGGGCAGCAACCGATTCAGAGAACTGACCGCTTGCAACTTCATTGCCGACATTGGGGAACTGCCACGATTCATCCTCGGTCCCGTTAAACAATGCCACGGAGTTGGGCATGGAAATTTTCTGGACACCTTCACCGTTTTTATGATGACGGATTCGGAAATAACGCAGCTTCTGCGGGGTCGGGACAGCCACATCGTGTATGCCCCATTTACGGTACATGTCCACCGGATTCATGTCTGCAAAGTCGGTCCATGTTTTACCATCCATTGAGCCTGAAAAGCTCATATGCCAGGTCCACTTGGCGTCGGAGTTGGTGATGCGGATGTGCGTGATGTTTTGTGTTTGCCCCAGGTCGATGATCTGAAACGCTTCGGTGATCTTGCCTGCTTTGTCATACTCCGTCGAGGCATGACTATTCATGGCGGTGTCGGTGAGTGTGTTTTCCTTGATGCGTTTGCCATCGAACAAGGTCCAACTCGCACAGCCTTGAGCAATATCACTGCCGTGCTTGCTGTCGGGTAAAACCGGTTGCTGGTAATCCCCGTTGCGTTGGATGGTCCATTGGACATCGACTTTGCCATCGGACGGTGTGGGATTGGTGACGATGAGTTGGCTTGTCGCGTTGTCATCGGGCTCGATGTTGGCGGGCATGGTGGCTTGGACGGAGAGCATGCCACCGTCTTGGGGTTTGTCCAGACTGATCAGCGCATCGGTGATCAATTGGGTTTGTCCCTCGGCTTTTGTAAACCAGAAGATGTTGATGGACTTGACGGGATAGTCGAACTTGCCGTTCTTGTCCTTCTGTTTCCAGGCGGGTCGATAGTTGTTGCCGTTAAGTTCAGCTTCGATGAATTTCCAACCCCCGGCAAAGCCTTCGAGTTCGGTCTTGTACATGAGGGCTTCGCCTTCACCGTCGTAGATCTGGAATCCGACGCTGCCGACGTTGGCGGACTGATCGACATAGACCCAGACACCCAGATGCGTGGGCTCACCGGCCAAGCCGCCAGCAACATGGACATCGCCCTTGGCGCCGGACGACCAGGCACGAGCCGACATTTTCACAACCGCGCCCCCGAGTTTGGCTTGAGGTTTCACGTCCGTGGACAGGCCGACCTTGGACATTTTCCATGATCCGCCGTACATGCCATTGGTCGAATCCATGGCATTGACCAGGTGCATCTGACTTTCCGCCAGGGCAGGGTGCATCTGAGCCTGCTGCGGGATCAACGACTGGGCGCTGAGATGCCCCACAAAACAAAATAGAACCCCCAAGGCCAGCATCAACCTGGTCATGGGCAGGGCAAGACGATTTACACAACTGTTTCGTAATCTCATTTTTATCACTCCTGGCTATCAATATTACAGGCAATTTGAGCCGTCATAAAAGGCTTGTTTAATCTTACGAGCAACTGTTGCCCAATCAAGCGCCAATCAATAATAAAAATAACTATTTCATTAGACTATAAAAATAAAAGACTTACAATATACAATAAATATTTTGAGCAATTGTTGCCTTTCAAAAGATTGACTCCATACATGCCAGAACTAAAATGTTGTGTAAGCGGAGCCAATAAAGCCATATGACACAATCACCGCCCATCTCGATTTACCAACTCGCCCAACAGTTGGGGGTCTCCACGACAACGATCAGTCGCGTGCTCAACGGACGTGAAGGGATCGGTCAAGCGACCCGTCAGCGTGTTTGGGAGGCGGCTCGGGCTTCAGGATTCAGGCCGCGCATGGCTGTCCGCCAGCGAACGGTCGGTGTGGTTCAGGACTTTGTGCCAGAACACTTTATGGGTATGCAACTGAGCAGTCTCAACATTGGTGTGGATCGTGCACTGACGGAAAAAAACTTCTCCATCGAAACGTTCGGCACACACAATATCGACTCCATCACCGACCGCTATCTTGATGCCGTCCTGGCCATTGCCTGGGAACCCAAGACCATTCAGACCCTCAAACAGTTATCGCAAACCATCCCCGTGGTGATCTTCAATCGCCCGGAAATCATTGAGTTCTCATCGGTCAACATGGACTGCAAACAAGGCGGCAAACTCGCGGCCCAACACTTCTGGTCCAAAGGTCATCGACGCATCGGCATGATGGCAACCAAACCCACTGACGAAACGCTGGCCTATGCTGCGGGGATGAAACAATACATCGAATCGCAAGGCGGCAGCTTCCATGAAGACCATGTCGCCTACAACTTCTTCCGTTCATCACTGGCACCTTTGAAGCGACTGCTGGCACAGGACATCACCGGGATTTTCCTGCCCAACAGTGAACTGACGTATGAAGTGCCTTACCTGAGTATGGAAGGTTTGAATCTGTCGATCCCCGAGGATCTGTCGTTGATCGGGATGGATGCCAACCCGGCCTTGCAGTTCTATCGCCCGCCGATGACCGTGCTTTCCGAGCCACTCAATGACATGGCCATGAAGGGGATCGATTTGTTACAGGAGTCAATTGATCAACCTGATCGTCGACCGACCCACACGACGCTCGATTACCAATTGATTGTCCGAGAATCTGTTGCCAACCCGCATAGCTGATTTCAGAATGTCGATGTTCGTTCAAAAAACATCGACATGAGCTTGTGCGGAAATATATGTTTAACTTTGTTCATGACGCCTTGGTCGACGTAATCCCCGTCGTCCATTCAAGGAGATTGCATCATGCGACGCACATTTGCACCTACCCAACGCGACGGTTTTACGCTCATCGAACTGCTGGTGGTCATCAGCATCGTGGCACTGCTGATTTCCATTCTCCTGCCTGCCCTGGCCAAAGCCCGTGAGACAACCGTGATGGTTAAGTGCCTCAACAATCTCAAGAGTCAGGGCGTTGGGTTTTACGCTTACACCACAGAGCATAACGGTGGTTTCCCCTTCCGCATTGACCCCAACAAAGTCAACGGCAGACATGGCGGTACTTATGAATGGCTCCTGGCCCCCTACCTCGGTGGACAACGCGGCAAGGTCTACAAAGACGGTCATTTCTCAGGCAACAACAAACTCATTCATGCCCTGATCTGCCCCGCCTCAGGCATCACCCACCCACGTACCAATCAAACCTACGGCTTGTATATCCATGGTGGCCCGGACTACGTGGCTCAAAACGGCTACGAAAGCCCCCTGGGGCTACATTACTACTCCGGTGGCACCCAATCTCAACTTTATAATGGACTACCTGCCGCCTCCCAATTGCCCGTCGATTACTACACCCATCCCAACGCCTTCCCGCTGCAATTCTGCAGCCAATACAAATGGAACTCAAATTACTCTGATGCAGCCAATGGGGGCGACGCAGGCAACGGCAGCAAACACCACACTTCCTGGCATTACCGTAAATCCTCACACACACGCCCGACCCTCTTCCTCGACGGCCACGCCAAAGCGCTCGGTGGTGAACGTTACGTCTCAGGGATTGAAGACCCAACCACCAACTATCATGACAGAGCCCTGTCACATGGCGCTTTCTCAGATTACCAGGTCCGCTCGGGAACCGGTGGCAATAAACCCTTTGACTTCTGGATCGAAGAGTATTGATTTCATCCCAACCACAAACACATGAAAAAAAGCCACACCAATTGCGTGTGGCTTTTTTTGATTCGTACTTGCTCGATACAGATCATCAGAAATTGAGCACCGGGTGTGTTAATCCGGTGCAGGCTGTGAATGGTGCTATTGGGAACCTGCACGCGTTATGAATGGGATTGGTATAAAAGACTCAATGCGATTGCATCTGGGGCACGGTGACCACAAACCGAATTTGATCGTCCGTCTGCTGATGCGTAAACGTCATCCCAATCCGGTCCCCCATTTTCCTGGCAGCATCGACCAACGCATCGCCACTCAAATCCTTAGACGGTTTACGCAACTTGCCCGAGGTGATCACAAATTCAAACCCGCCCTTGCCATCAACGGTCACCGGTTTGGCGGTGATGGTGTTATCCGATTGATGCTGCTGATAAATCGCGCACATCAAGGCATAGAGCGTGTGTCGGACGAACGACTGGTCGGTGTAGAGCGTCGCCTTGTCATCGGTGATGGTATAGGTGTAGAGCTTGGTCTTCATCATCTGCAGTGACAGTTTGGTGAGATAACCGAGCATGTCGTTGACGTTGAAGGTTTCCGGGTAAAACCACGTGGGCGAGGTCGGATCATTGCGGTCGTAGAACTTCACCAGCGGCATAGCTTCCAACTGCTTTTGCTCAGCCTGCACATCGCTGACCCACTGCGGGAGTTTGCCCAGACGCAAAGCCAACTGTGCTTCGTAAAGAGACTCGGGGATGACCTTCTTGCCTTGTGATTCAACGAGCGACACGTGATCTTTGTTGAAGGTCACGTCACTGCCATGCATGCCAACGATCTTGGGCATGACAAAGACATTGTTACTCTTGGGCTGCCAGAAGTCGTAATGCTGTGGCTTGTCGTCGATCATGTTCACATTCCAGAGCATCAGGCCACGCAGGTGTTGTGGGTAACTGCGGCGTCCGCCGGAGGAATTGATATGCGTTGCATCGACACAGTCATACAAGCTGCAGAACGGGCGACCGGCATGCGAGTCAATCGAACCATCAACGCCCTTCCACCGCCAGAACACCGTGCCAACAGTTCCGGCATTCAGTGACGGGCCATGGGTTGAACCCGCCTGGTCATCAATCAGACCCGCAAGAATCCCGTACGTGTAAAACGAGATACGCGGTGAGTGATGCGAGGTGTTGCCCGCCTGCGTGATGTTCATCGCAGTGACATAGGAACTCAGCGAAATATAGAGCGCCTGAGAGACATTTAAGAAACTGCATCGACGGACATAGCTGTCAGCTACGCCTTTGATTTTGATCATCGCCCAACCGCTATCATCCATCCCACTACGATGATGCTTGTAGTGATGCCAGTGATTGCCCATGAAGCTGATGTCTTCCACGCCGACGTTGGTGATGGGTGTGTGTTCTCGCAGGTCCCACTCATCGCTTGCAAAGATGTCATAACGGATGGGCTCAGCAAAGGTGACCTTGTTGCCCGAGATCGAAGCGATCTGGTGAATCTCCACGATATAGGCTTTGTTCTGCGTGGTCGTCGTCCACTCCGGCTCAATGCTAAACGGCTTGACCTCACGTTCAATGATCTTGTTGTTCATTGCGTAGAGATACACACGCTGACCGACCTTTAAGTCCGACGCGTTGTCAACCGTCACATGGTATGCCTGGGCAGGTGTATCACCCGTCACCTTGCAGATCACCGGCATGCTCGAAAGCCGACGCTCCTCAGACCGTGCATGAATCAGCAGAATGTTATCCCCAAGATGCATGCGCGTCAGCTGGTACGGATCACCTTTGCCAAACGGCTGAATCTGGTGAATGATCGTCCCACCTTCACGCGAACCCGCCCCTTTGAGCACGATGTTGGAAGACTCAATGCGAATCATCCCGCGATCATTAAAGTCGGTGTTCACCAAATAACGACCCGCTGGCAGGTACACCACGCCCCCGCCATTGGCAGCAGCAGCATCAATCGCTTTTTGAATCGCATCGCGGTCATCAAGCAAATCGTCAGGCTTGGCACCGTAGTCCGTAACATCAAACCGCTTGCCCGCAGCCTCGGGAATCGTCTGCTCACCGCGTGCATAACCCGCCCATGAGTAATCGGGGATGTCCGTTGCAACACCCTGTTTGGTTTGCTGGACAAACGTCTGCCAGGCCGGTGTTACCGTCTGGGCATTCACGCAAGCCGTTAAACTCAAAGCGGTCACGCATGCGCCCATGAGCATCATGGAACACCGTGATTTTAAAGCAGTTTTTGCAAGGAAAGTCAACATCTTCAATCCTGTCTTGGCAATCAATGGTTGAGTAAAAAATGATACCGCGCCTGCCAACTGACCTGTTTACCAGGGGCCAGTGAGACGCGCGTGAAACGTTCGGGGGAATAACTGTTGGCAGTGAAAAAATGGGCGAAGCGATAAGCAGGCATATCACCAGTGAGTTCAAGACCAAGCTTGCCATCTGCGGTCATCATCGCCAGATCCGCCTGTGTTGCAGTGAACGGTTCATTGACCTGCACGAACCCCACCGCGCCCGGATCACCTTCAATCACCAACCGGTTACCTGCCATATGCATCCAACTGTGTGGCAGACTTTGGATGGGTTGGCCAAGGGTGATGTGATACTGCTGACCAAAGGGTTTGTTATCCAAAGTCAGAAAGTTGTGGTTGTAGTGTTCCAGTTCAAATGCACGCTTGCCGACATTGCTTAACTGATACGTAATCGAGAGTGTGTTGGTCTGAGTATTTACTTCATAGGTCTTGGTTAAATCATACGCATAACCACGAACATCGGGCGACACCTGCTTGACCACCAGTTGATCCGCCGACTTCTCAACGGTCACTTCAAGCGGCAACACAAAGTCATACCGATTGAACGAGCGATACGCATCAGTATCCGGCTTAACCATCACACCAACACCCGGCTTGATGAACTTCTCGCCAACGGCGGCATCATCAAAGCCGATCACCCCGACCCCCAACTGCCCAAACTCGTCAGGCAACCCCAGTTGGTTAACCATCTGATGTCCAGCAAAATGAATCGCGGTCACAGCAGCGCTGCGGTCAAATCGCTGACCCCATTTTTCAAAACACGCATCCGTCGGATCAATTTCCGTGACCACCTGCACGTTGAATCGCGCATCACCCAACTGATATTCCGTCATGGAAGACGAAACCATCGCCGACGTTTGACCCTTGTTTTCAAGGGGTTTTTGTGAGCATGCAGACATGAATAACCATCCCGTCAGACTCAGGGCAGTCAACAAGAACCGGTGAGATGAAAATTGGCGAGTCAGGTTGATCATGGTTGCCACGGCGGACGTCTGTGATCGTTGGTAGACGAATCGGTGGGCAGTTCCTTGATGGCTATGGTGGTCACATGACCATCAAACCAGGCGACGTTGATCAGGTTATTGGGATTCTCCGGTGCAAGGTTGCCCTTGTGTCGCCCCCAGAGATTGAAGGTACTGGGAATCCCGTCGGGCGCGCCGTTGGTGAAGGTCAATTCGCGATTGTCCGAATCAGCCAAAGCCAGCAGCTTGCCCGGTGTGATCATGTCTGCATTGCGGATCTCCACGTCTGTGCCGGTGTTGTCGTAAATGCGACTGATCCAGTTGCTGCGTCCCCAATCGGATTTATCGCCGCCGTCCATGGTGTGCGATGTGCCGGGACAGGAGAAAATACCGGGCGGGCGAATATCATTGGTTGAAAAATCATTGACCTGCATGTTAAGCACCTCAATGCCAAGTCCGACCGGCCAAAAGCGGTTATTCCCATCGACTTTCATGACGATCGGTGCGATCCAGTCATTGTGATTCTGCGAATAGGCAGTCATGGCAACGAACACCTGGCGTTGATTGCCCGCACACTGAATCGACTGCGCACTCTTTCGTGCAGCAGCCAACGCAGGCAGTAAAACCGCAATGAGCAAGCTGACGATGGAGATCACCACCAATAACTCAATGAGCGTAAAAGCACGCGGCACACACAGGCGTCTTGTTGAAGGATTCATCCAAGGTTCTCCTGTTATTTCTGATCCGTATTGGGCGTGACCACCAGATGCATCCGGACATCCATCTGACTCACAGGCTCATTGCTCTGGATCAACAACGCCTTGCAGGGCATCTCCTGAAAACGAAAACGCATGGTGTGATTCACATGATCAATGGCTTTGACCGTGATTGGATTCGGTGAAGCAATTTCAAAAACCATCGCTGGTGTCAGCAGAATATCCTTCTTGGGAATATCCCAATAAGTCTTGCCTTTGCCCGGCCAACCGGTAAATTCCCGGCGACCTTTGGGGACGGTGACGCGGTAAACATCATGCCCTTGCTCCGAAACGGTTTTGCTGATCGTGACATCCTGCTGTGATCCAAGCAGGTATCGCAACGTCAATTGATGCGGTTTGCTGTCCCGCGTTTGAATGGTGTCATGCACCGTCAAGGTATCCAACGACCATTTCACATGACGCTGCCAACTTTGAATGTCGGGATAGGCGGAGGCAGGATTAATCGACACTTCACCGCCATGATCATCGATTCGCGATACGGCGATGGGAATATCAGTGTGCTGCACGGTTTCCAATTGCTCATCAACCTGAAGCACATTGTGACCGCGTACGGATTTAAAATCAGGTCCCAAACGCGGGTTGCGATAGCCTGATGTTCCTGACTCAATGAGGGCTGCCTGACCGTTGACGATGAAGTTCACATGACCTGCATCATGGTGAGTATGAAAGTCATTGGGGTGACTGCCACGCACCCACAAGCCGCTGGCATCATCGTCCCAACTGCTTCGCCAGATCATCGCGCGGGCAATGTCCCACTGGTAATGCGTCGGCTGCGGGGCAAGTTCGCCCGCATCCTTGAACATCGCAGAAACCAGCATCCCAAAGAGATCATGAGGCAACTGCTTGTGTTGATTGGCCAGCGCCCAAAGCAACGTGCGGTCGCCTGACTGCACTGCTAGTTGGGCGATCTTGGCATTGATCCCGCGGTCATACATCCCGCGACAGGCACCGTAACCATCGAAGTCATTCACGAGATACCGACCGGGTTGGTAATGCGAAATCAACCACTTGCCATAGCGGGTCAGAAACGGATCGTTGAGCGCTTCAAAGTCCCCCGTCTGTGCCATCGCCATGGCAGAGGATTGGACGCCGAGTAATGTGAGTCCTAACGCATAGGTAAAGCCTTCAGAGATGGCGCCTTCATTGCCGAAGGTTTGCATGGTTTTGAATAAGTTCTCACGCGCCAATGCATACTGCTTGGGATATTTGTCTTTGCCCAGCGCACAAGCTGCAAGCATCAAACCTTCATTGGGAATGACCCATTGGTTGGACTGCACTTTCTGGTCTTTGACGTACCAGGGCTTGGCCATCATCCAGTCGTCATAGGTGCGCATCATCTCGGTTTGAAGCAGTGTATCCAGTGCTTTTTCGAGTTCAGCAGGTAATGCACCTTTGCCAAGCAACTGTCGGGTATGCACCACCGCGCGGATACCGATGCCGGTGGCAAGCCAAACACCATCGCCACCTTCAATCATGGTGGTCCGACCACTATGCGGCATGGACCAGCCCGGACGCTGCAAGGGAATCCATGTTGCCACTTCCGTAAGTTGTTTGACCAGGTAATCCAGAAATGCATCATCACCCGTGAGTCGGTAACACGCTGCAAGGTAAGGCAATTCATGAGCAATGATGTTCGCCGATTCCTGATCGGAAGTTGCCAACGCAAAGTGTTCACGCACCACCGGATGCTTGATCGCATCAGGGCGTTTGTGATCGAGTTGACGTTGAACGGTTGGGTCGATCTTCACCAGTTCGTCATAGGAATCAATGCGCTTGATGATCGGTTGATCCAGTATCTCGCGCGCGGTCTTGACCATCGCCTGCACTTGCGTGTCGGAGGCATAGCCGGGTTTGAGTTGATCGACCAGTTGGCCAAGATCAATCGCTTTTTCAGAAGCTTTGGCTTTTACATTCGACTGCGAAACACAGGCACTGATGCCAAGCATTAGCAGAACAAAAAACATGATGGATTGACGATGGATCAACAGTCTGACTTTCTATTGAAGTGATCAATTGCTTGCGAGCATATTGATGAGAATCAAGGTTGCCAGGGAGCAAGATTTTTATCGACGTATTGCAATTCCTTGATTTGTTGAGCACGAACATGACCATCAAAGTAAGAGATGTTCACGACATTGCTCGGATCATCCGGAGCCAGTGAACCGCGATGACGTCCCCATATATTGAACGTCGAATTGATCGCATCGGCTCCCGAAGAGTTGGACGTGAGTGTCACCATGCGCGAATCAGTTGTTGCCAGAATCTTGCTCGGTTCATCAATGTCTGCATGACGCAGTTCCTGATGCCACTGGTAATCCTGGTGATAGATGCGGCTGATCCAGGTGCTGCGCCCCCAGTCCGAGTAGTGACTGGTCGTGGTGAGGTAATCCGAAGAAGGGCAGGCAAAGATCCCCGGCGGACGCTGACCAGTCGGCCAGAAGTCGCTGGAACTCATATTCAAGGTTTCAATGGCAAGTCCGACGGACCAGAGTCGGTTGTTGTTGCCGTTCTGCATGTAGGTTGGAACGATCCAGTCATTGTGATTCTGGGCATAGGTGACCATGGCCACGAACACCTGACGCTGATTGGTTCCACACTGTAAAGTCTGCGCACTCTTACGAGCTGCAGACAACGCAGGCAGAAGAATCGAGATCAGCAGTGAGATAATGGAGATGACCACCAGTAGCTCAATGAGTGTAAAACCCAACCGCGATTGACGACGCCAATCACCTCCCGAATTGGAAACAGGATGACCCAAAATAAACGTGGTAAAAAAATACGGTCGAGACATTTCAGACTCCTGGCAAGTGGAAGCAAGGGTCGATTTCAAACGATTAGACACCTGATCTTAGCCACGCAAAATTTGCATTGCAATTTTCTATGCAAAAATTTTTAATTTTTCATTCAGAATTGAGACTTTCCCCACCTTCTGACATAATATCATTCAACCATGAGCCAAGACCAGTCCAATTCGCAGGCCACGATGTCCGCCATTGCAGATGCAGCGGATGTGTCGATTTCAACGGTCTCACGTGTGTTGGCAGGTGGCCAGGGGATCAGCAGTAAGACGATTGATAAAGTCCGTAAAACCGCTCAACAACTGGGTTACCGACCGAAATCATCGAACATCGGACGCCCGCAGTCCAAGACACGGCAGAAGATGCTCAAACTCGGGCTGCTCCACACGTTCACCGGCGAATACACCCCCGAACATTCCATTCAAGTCTATCTTCACCAGAAGTTTATGATCGAGTCCTGGCGATCCGCCCACCAACTGGGACATCAACTGGTTATCGACTATCTTGATCTGGAACACCCCGATCAATCACCGTTACTGAGTCCGCAAGCCGGGATTGATGGCCTGATTCTCAAGGGGGCGGTCACGCAAAAGGCATTAAACCTGCTGCCCGCGAACCTGCCTGCGGTGATCCTGCGGCTGCCGATGGGGATGCCTTGTCCCTACACTTCGGTGAATTGCAATTACCACACCGGTATCTCACGCTGTGTACAATACTTACATAAACTTGGCCACCAGCACATCGCCTTTTTCTGCTTCGCCAATCAGCGTTTTGACAACCTGGACAAAATCTCGTCTTATCAGCAAACCCTGATGTCACTGGGACTTGAGGACGACAGGTACATTGCCATGCCCGAGCTCAAGGATCACCCCGACGCCGAGTCGGGTTGCCGATGGGCCCTGGAGAAGTGGCTGAGTATGGACAAGGCCCCCACCGCGATCATCTCCAGCGAAGGGTTCTGTTTCGAGTTCGACAAACTATTGAAAAAACGCGGCTTATGCATCCCAAAGGACATCAGCCTCCTCGATGCCGTCACCGGCGCTTCTCGTCATGATTCACTGCGGGAACATTACACCCGCCTGCAAATGCCTGCACAGCAAATGTCGCAAACCGCGGTCGAACACCTGATCCGACATATCCGCCATCCCCAGGCACCGCCCCAGACGGTGCTTATGGAAATGGATTTCATCGAAGGCGACACCACGGCCCCACCCCCGACCATCTGACATCTCAATATTTTTGCAATGCAAAAATTATGCAAATTTGCATTGACTCCCCCCGTCAACCTGACTATGCTTACCTGACCATCGCGCGGTTACGCGCTATTTTCAACCTGATTGACTCCTGTTTCTTTTACATGTGTAGGTACAAAGCATGTCACAATCTCCAACCATTCTTCTGCGTGCCTCCTGGGCATTTGGCAACATCGGCGATATCGCCATCACCCCCGGCATGCTCCGACTCATTGAGCAGCACATTCCCGGCGCGCGGATCATCCTGCATCCTGCCAACTCGCATGAACAGATCCAGACCTACATCGCCGAACGCTTCCCCGATGTCGAACTGGTCGCTGGCAATGTCGGTCACCTCGACCAACCCATCACGCCGGACCTCAAGCGCGCGTTTGAAGAAGCGGACCTGTACCTGCATGCCTCGGGACCGAACATTGCTTATGGTCACCGCATGTATGACGGGCCGGTGATTCACGAGGGTTGGCGTGGGTATGACTGGGCTTCGGCGATCCGCCCGATTCTGCATTACTACGTGGCTCGCGAGATGGGTGTGCCCTTCGGCGGGTACGGTCTTGGCATCAACTTCATGGCACCGCCTTCGGAGTTGATCTTCAAGTCGATTCTCAATGATGCTGCGTTTTTCTACACCCGTGAAACCGACTCATTGCAGTATGCCAAGTCCTGTGGCATTGAGCCTGCGATCATGGACTTCGTCCCCGACTGCACGTTTGCTTTTGACATGCGTGATGAAGCCGGTGCCGACCAACTCATGGAGCAATACCAACTCGAGGAAGGCAAGTTCCTGGTTGTGATCCTGCGTTCAAGTGCCTTGCGATTCACCACCGAAGAGCGCGAAGCCAAGCACTGCTATCAACTCCGCGCACTGATCAAGCATTGGATTGATCGGACTGGCCTGCCGGTGTTTTTGTGTCCTGAAACGCGCAAGGATGTCGAGCCGACCGGTCGTCTGTTGCATGAACCGTTGCCCGCCAAGTACAAGCAACTCACGCGGTATTACGACAAGTTCTGGATGCCGTGCCTTGCAACGAGTATCTACCAGCGTGCACACAGCATGCTCACCATGGATCATCACTCGGCCATCATGTCCTTAAGCGTCGGCACGCCTACGCTTCACCCCCGCGATCCGATGGCAGGCCGCAAGGGTCAAATCTACAACGACCTTGATCTGGGCGACTGGCTCTTTGACATCAACCACACTGTCACCTCGGACATTGAGCCTGCATTGGATGATTTGATTGATGAACCTGATCATGCACGCAGTCGCGTGAGTCAAGCGATGACGAAGGTCAACCAGCTTCAGGCTGATGCAATGAAGGTCGTCCGTCATGTGGCAATGGGTAAAAGTGTCAGCGTCAACGTGTGATTGATCAATGTGCCATACGGTGACACAACGTCCCGGGGACTAAAGTCCCCGGGCTTTAATGTCGCTTCAAGCATGGTTGGCGCGATGCGCGTGATCTGCGTGTTGTTGAATCATGGTGAATATCATTGCTGGCGCAGTGTGCGCGATTTGTGTTTTGTTGATTCAAACCCAATATCAATTTGATTGATGTTGACGTGTTGAATGATGTGCAAATTTCAGGTTCACTGTGATTGAATCTGTCATATCAATAGCCGCACACAGACTTGTGTGCGCGTCTGCCGAACGACTTGAATGTTTGATATGCATAAAGCGAAAACGTTCGTTCGCAACGTTGCTTGTGTGTTACGCGTTGAGATTTTCGCGTTCGAGTTGATCGCCGATTTGTGCTGCGTATAAGGCGTCCAATGGGCCTGGGGAGAAGTCGTATTGCTCCGACTCCAGGCAATCCAAAAAATACGCGAACTCAGCAATCGCGCCGTCCTTCTCTGCCTGCGTCATACCATCGGCATACGGCTCATCGATCACCAACTCGTTGGCATCGTACACCTGCAAGCCATTGTTCACATCGACGATGATCTGGTAATCCTCACCAAAGAGTTCATAGGTTTCCGTCACCCGGCCGCAATGTGAATGGATCAGCAGGTCCACGGTGACATCGTCCTGATAGACAATCTGTGCGTGAATTGCTGCATGATCCTTGACGGTCTTACACATCGGCAAGGTGTGCACCTGCTTGAACACCGAGCCTGCAAACATGTTTACGGCATCAATCAAATGCACGCCGGTCCCGGTGAGGAAGACGGGTTCGTGACGGGACTTTCGGAGCATGGTCCCACGGATGTGTTGGACGGGACGATCTGCAAAACGTTCTGCCAGAAGCTGCATCGCACGTGAACATGCTGGCGAAAACCGGCGGTTAAACGAGAGCATGATTTTCGCATTGACCGCTTTGACTTCGTCACATAAAGCACGTGAAAGTTCAATGGTGTCCCCAAAGGGTTTCTCTGCAAGAATCGGCAAGCCATAAGGCAAAAGCTGGCGGATCACTTTGGCGGTCACCGTCGTGGGTGTGATGGCGATCATCGCATCAGGCTTGAAATACTGGACCATGTCATCAATGTCAGCAAAGGCATAATCAAGCTCGTAGTCCGCCGCATATTGCTCGGCTTTTATCAGATCCAGGTCCACAATGGCCGACGCTGCAAGCCGGTCTTTGAGTGCCTTGGCAGCAGGCCCATGATGCGCACAACTATGTCCCCCTGCCCCGATGATTGCGATCCGTTTCACTTGATTGGCCTTTACTTTTCAAAGTGGTCCATGGAAAAATGTCGTGGTCTCATAGGACTATGCCGATTCAGCGACAATGGTGTCGCAGCTATTTTCCACATCATACGACTGATGACGGTACGAACATGCAAATGATTATTTCACCACTTGAATCTGTTCAAGACGGTAGAAGTTCCATGAGTTGGGATATAGATACTTGACCTTGGCGGGGTCGAAGACGTCGAGCGTGACGTAGTGGAAGATCGGGGCGATGGGCTGATCGGTCATCATGAGTGACTCAGCTTGACGCAGCAGTTGCAGACGCTGGTAGCTGTCAGTTTCATGGCTGGCGTCTTTGAGCAGTTGGTCGAAGGGCTTGCTGAGCCACTTGGCATCGTTGTTGCCACTGTCGGATTGAAACTTGTTTAAGAACGTGGTCGGGTCGCGGTAGTCAGCGATCCACGATGCGCGGGCGATGGTGTAATGCTGCTTCTTGAGACGTTCGCGGAACGATCGGACTTCCATGCTCTCGATGGGGACACTGATGCCAAGATGCGTTTTGTACATGTGACTCACTGCCTGGGCGATGGGTTCGTGACCGCCGTCGGTGTTCATGAGAATGGACAGGCCACGCAGCGTTGACGGATCGCTGTAACCCGCTTGCTTGAGCAATTCGCGCGCACCATCGGGATCAAACTCGGCACCGTCAGATTCGGGAGGCAGGTAACCGGGGATCATGTCGGGCGGGATGAAGGTCTTGGCGATGGGCTGATTCATGCGCGTGATTTTTGAGACGATGGTCTTGCGGTCAATGCACATGGCAAGCGCTTTACGCACACGTGGGTCCGCCAACGGATTGGGCGTGCCATCGGCGAGTTTGGGATTGCAGTTGAAGCTGTAAAAGTAAGTCCCGGCCCAGGGCGTGGTGTGCACATCGTCACGACCGGTGGCAACGAGATCCGCAGCGAAACTCGACGCACTGGGCACCTCGGGCACCCAATTGGCATCACCGTTTTCGTACGCAAGCATCGCAGCCTGGGCAGATTCAATGATCTTCTGTCGGATGCTGGTGTTTCGCATGGTGGATTTGTTCCACCAGTTGGGATTCTGCGTCAGCACCATGTCCTGCTTGAAGCGATACGAGGCTAACTGGTAGGGACCGTTGGTGATGAGATTTTCAGGGTCCGACCAGAACCCCGCGGGCATCTGGAGCATGCCGGAGTTGGCGTCGAAGGTGAGGACTTTTTCGATGCTCTTGGCATGATTGGGCATGAAGGTGGCAAAGGCGCAGAGTTCCAGGAAGTAAGGCGTCGGGCGCTGAAGCTTGACCACCAGTGTATGGGCATCAGGTGCGTTAATGCCCACGGTGTGACTGAAACGTTCACGGGCAAGGCCCCAGGCGACTTCGGCACTGGAACCGGGCTTGAACTTGGCAAGCTGGTTACTCCGCCATTGGAAGAACTCTTCAGCACCTTCGATGCAAAAGAGCAACTGCACATAGTCGGCCGTGAAGTCCGGGAGCATGGCACGTCGCCAGGCATAAACAAAGTCGCTGGCAGTGACGGGATCGCCGTTGCTCCATTTGGCTTCGGGTCGGAGTTTGAAGGTGTAGGTTTTCTTGTCATCACTGATTTGCCAACTCTCAGCAACGCCGCCTTCAAGGGTGACTTCGGGCAGGTGGTATCGGATCAGGGGTTCGTAAAGCGCGTTGGCAATGCGGATGTCATGAAGCCAGGACATTTTCTGCGGGTCGAGTGTGTTGGGCGCGACATTGCAGATGAAAGTCAGGTCGGCCTGAGCAGTGGGATCGGCCTGCGTGGCAGATGACTTCTCAGATTCCTTGCCACAGGCGGTGAGCAAAAGCAACAGGGTACATCCGAGTGTCATCAACCATCGTTTGAACATTGGGAATCCTTTCAGGCGCAAGTCAGTTTGATACCCATCCCGTTTATCACATTGACTTGAGCACCGCATGTCAATGCGGTGCAGGTCTGCCGGATTGACATCCGGTGCTCACTCAATTGCAGCGTCTGTGCTTTAAACAGGATTGTGATGACAGTTTACCGTGATGCGGGGTGATTCGCTTGAGTGTTTCAGACTGGAAATGGATTTGCAGCTACAATGCTTACCATGAACACGATCCAGATTGCAGATGTGAAGATTGGACCTGACGCGCCGTTGGCGATTATTGCTGGCCCCTGTGTCGCTGAATCGCTTGAGCTGTGTATGAAAGTCGGTGATGCGCTGCGGGCACGCTGTCGCGAGCTTGGCTTTGGGTACATCTTCAAAGCCAGTTTCGATAAAGCCAATCGTTCGAGTATCCACAGTTATCGTGGGCCGGGGTTGGAACAGGCGATGCAGTGGTTTGAGATTGTCAAAAGCGAACTTGGCGTGCCGGTGACGACGGATGTGCATGATGCATCGCAGACCAAGCCGGTGGGCGGTGTGTGTGACATTCTGCAGATTCCCGCGTTTCTCTGTCGTCAGACGGACTTGCTTCAGGCTGCTGCGGCAACGGGTAAGGCGGTGAGTGTGAAGAAGGGCCAATTCCTGTCGCCCGATGAGATGTCCAGCGTGGTGGAGAAGCTTGAGGAAAGTGGCGCGGACAAGGCAGGCATCATGCTCATGGAGCGTGGCACGTTTTTCGGTTACCAGCGGTTGGTCAACGACTTCATCGGTGTGAATGACATGATGCAACACGGTTGGCCGGTGTGTTTTGATGTCACGCATTCGACACAACTTCCCGGTGCCGGGGGCAGTGGCAGTGGTGGTGGACGGATCACCGGCGGACGCCCGGATTGTGCACCGATGCTTGCCAGGTGCGCGGTGGTGGCGGGTGTGCAGTGTTTGTTCATGGAAGTGCATCCCAACCCCAGCAAGGGTAAGAGTGATTCAGCAACGATGCTTTCCATCGAGCAGGCATGTGCGTTACTCGGCCAACTCAAGAAGCTGCGCGACGCGATGTGAGATTGGCGTTGGTATGCGTGTTCAAGGCATTTTTGCCACAGATACTCACAGATAAAGACAGGTATCTCAAAGTGGTTTGAGATGGCATACGCGTTTGTTCGTGATGTGTGGTGTTATCGCTGTTTTTTTCGACTCAAGCTTTTTCAGGGACGCTGTCATATGTCATTCCCGCGCAGGCGGGAATCCAGTGGCATTCAGTTGACGCTTGCAAGTTCCACTGGACTCCCGTCTTCCGGGGGCGCGGGAGTGACGGTGAGTCTTTGGGAGAGTGTTAAGCGTATTGCGAGGAAGTGTCGTAGCTGTTTTTCGCAGAGAAGACGATTGATTTTTTTAAGATGCGACCCGTACCTCAGGAGAGGTACGGCTTTTGTCTTGTGATGCATTGAATCGGCGCAATGAAAAAACCGCGGTGCCCAAGTGTGACACCGCGGTTTTGTTGATTCGTTACATGTCAAGGCATGAGGTCGGTCAGTTAATTGACTTCGACGGCTTCACGGGTGTACTCGCCGATGAGTTCGATCTGCATGCGGCTGATGCGAAAGCCCAGTGTGTCTTCGATTTCCTTGAGTACGTCCTGTGGGAGGTTGTCCAGGAGCTTCTGTCCCAGGGCTTCAGGAACGTCCGAGAGACTGCCTGTTGCACAGTCACGGATATGCAGGTGGTCATCGACTGCTGCGTCGTAGCGGGCGGATGTGCCCCCGTCAGCAAGCTTTTGTGCCAAGCCGGACTTCACCAGGGCTTCGAGGGTGTTGTACACCGTTGCCAAACTGATGCCAGACTCGGATCGCGAGAGCTTTTGGAAAAGCTGGTCGGCAGTGGGGTGGACTTTTTCACTGGCCAGCGCGGTGTAGACCGCAAAACGCTGGCGCGTGAACCGAAGGCTGTGAGCACAAAACAGTGAATGTACAGCAGCCTCGTCTAAATTGTGATTGTTTTGATGCATGGCGGGTTCCAAGGCTCGAAAACTATCGGTATGTCTGTCGCTCTAAAGGGATTGGTGTTTTAGAACTATTATAATTATAGACACTCAAAGTAGCTGGGAAAAGTATTTTTTAGCAAATACCTGGTTTCGGTGATACAAAGCGTACCGGGTGATTCGGTGATTAACGGTGCTAATGCCGTGTTCGTAACAGCTTGGATGCCATCGACACACCGCGTTTGATTGCGTTGTGTGTTCATTTGCAGTTGAGTTTCACAGCTTCAAGTCACCCGCAGGAATCGACTGCGTTACTTCCACCGGCTTTGTTGCAATGGTGTGCTGTGGGTGTCTTGTTGATGTCAATGAGGGTTTCAAGCGACGTTATTGATCGTGTGCCAACGAAAAATCAGGATGAACCGTGCGAAGACGATTCATCCTGATGGTTGTGTCGATGAGCTGTGAGAAAGTTGGGGTGATGCAGTTAGCTGTGCATCATGGTTTGGGTGTTACTCTTCGGTGGTCTGCTTTTTGTCTTTGCGAGCCTCAAGTGCAGCCTTGCGTTCTTCGGGGCTGATTTTGCCATCACCGTCGGTGTCTGCAGCCTTCTTGCGTTCTTCCATTTTGGCTTTGTGGGCATCGCGAGCGGCTTTGCGTTCTTCATCACTGATCTTGCCATCGCCATTGGTGTCGAACTTTTCGAGCAGCTTGGCTTTGTGCTGGGCGATCTTGGCTTCCATGGCTTTGCGTTCATCATCGCTGAGCACGCCGTCACCGTTGGTGTCCGCCTGTTTTTCCATGCGCTTGCGCATGATCTCTTCGCGTTTGGCTTTGGCAGCGGCTTTTTCTTCGTCGCTGATGACGCCATCACCATTGGTGTCGATTTCCTTGAGTTTGTTTTCGCGCTTTTCCTTCATCTTGGCTTTGGCGGCTTCGCGTTCTTCCTTGCTGATCCTGCCATCACCATTGGTGTCGGCCATTTCCATCAGGCGTGCTTTACGGTCACCCTTGGCCGGCTTGTCCTCTGCCATGGCGTTGGCGGTGACGATCATGCCCATGGACAGGACGGTGAGTAACGAAATCTTGGTCAGGCGAGTCATGTTTTATTTCCTTGTGTTGGAGGTGTGTTCGGTTTCCTGAAACTGAAAGCCAAACGCACGGTGATAAGGCGTATTGCAATGGGTGCTGAAAAATTGTTGGCTGAGCATGGTGGGATAAAAAAAGGCGTCCCCGTTGTTGGGGACGCCTGGTGTGTTCTGAGGTGGCTCTCTGGGTTTCTTTGAGTTTATCTACCCTTTAAGATTCGGAGCGAGTAGGTAAACCCCTTGGAATTCCTGGGGCCGAGCGTTCATGCCATGCCCCACACTTACGTTGTGTTGTTATTTCTTCTTGGTAGCTTTTTTCGTTGCTTTTTTCTTGGCAACTTTCTTGGTGGCCTTCTTGGCCGGAGCCTTCTTGGCTACCTTCTTCTTGGCGACCTTCTTCTTCGCTACTTTCTTCTTAGCGACTTTCTTGGCCGGTGCCTTCTTGGCAACCTTCTTCACGACCTTCTTCTTGGCGACCTTCTTGGCTGGTGCCTTCTTGGCAACTTTCTTCACAGCCTTCTTCTTGGTGGCCTTCTTAGCGACCTTTTTCGATGCTTTTTTCTTAGCCATGGGCTTATCCTTTCAAGAACGCCCTCAGAACATTTAACCAATTAAACGCGGTATGCATTTTTAAGTCAATAAAAATTACCTACCTTAACGCGAATTCTTATCGGCAATGAACGGTACTCAGCTTGAGGATTCGTTTAAATGTTCATCAAAGATGTTATCCGGCCATGCCTTTTTCTTTGATCAACAACAACACAAGAACTTCAATCTTCCTCTTCCTGAGGCTTGTACTGGCCAACAATCTGTTGTTGAACGTGCGCGGGAACCGGTTCGTAATGGCTTAACTCCATCGTGTATGACCCCACACCACCGGTCATCGCTTTAACCGCGGATTGATAGTTGGTCAGTTCAGCTAACGGTGCTTGTGCGCGAATGCAAAGCATGTCACCTGGCAGCGTATCCGTACCGGTGATGCGCCCACGTTTACCCGATAAATCGCCTGCAATATCGCCCATGTTCACTTCGGGCACCGTGATTTCCAAGTCGACCAACGGCTCTAACACAGCAGGTCCGGCCTTACTCACCGCATCAATGAATGCACGCTTGCCTGCAGTGACAAAGGCCACTTCCTTACTGTCAACGGGATGATGTTTGCCATCGTAAACACTGACCTTGATGTCCTGCATCGGATAGCCTGCGATGCAGCCCTGTTCCATCACCATGCGCACACCCTTTTCAATCGCAGGGATAAATGCAGCAGGAATGGACCCGCCGAACGTTTCGTTGGCAAATTCAAAACCTTCACCACGTTCTTTGGGTTCGATGCGCAGATAAACTTCACCAAACTGACCTGCACCACCGGATTGTTTCTTGTGTCGGTGATGACCTTCGGCTTTGCCTTGGATGGTTTCCTTGTAAGCGATCTTCGGGGGTTCGGTGTCCACTTCGACGTTAAAGCGTTCTTTCATCTTCTCCAGAACGATGCGCAGATGCAGTTGGCCAAGACCATACATGACGGTTTGACCGGTGGTGTTGCTGCGTTCAATGACCAGACACGGGTCTTCAGCGGTCATGGAGGAGATCGCTTTGGCCATCTTGGTTTCATCACCACGACTCTTGGCTTCGATGGCAAGACCGTCCATCGGTTTGGGGAAGCTCAAAGGTAAAAGATGAATGACTTCGTCTGCTGGATCGTCATGCAGCACACAGTCAAAGTCCAGATCATCGAGCTTGGCTAACGCGCAGATATCACCGGGGATGCCCGAGTCGACTTCTGCATGTTCCTTGCCATCAAGTTTATGTAAGTGTGCAACACGAATCGGCTTCTTGCTGTGACCGATAAGCAGTTGCGTGTCGTGATTGATCGTGCCTTGATGAATTCGGAAGATGCCCATGCGTCCGACGAAGGGGTCGACGGTGACTTTAAAGACATGTGCGATGACATGCTTGGATGGATCAGGCTCAGCATGAAACTCCACTGCGTTTTCGTCTTCACCCTTGATAAACGGGCGGGGGTTGCCTTCCATGGGATTGGGGGCAAGCGAAACCAGAAAGTGCAGCAGGTCATCAATGCCCGCGCCGGTGGTGGCGGAGGTGAAGAGAATCGGGACCAGGTGTCCTTCGCGGAGTGCTTCTTCAAATGCGCCATGCATCTCTTCAGGTTTGACGTCGCCTTCTTCGAGATATTTTTCCATCAGCGATTCGTCGACTTCAACGATTTGATCGATGATGGCAGTGTGCGCTTCGTGGACATCGGAAAAATCAGCCTTGCCATCGGCTTTGAGCAGCACGTCGATAACACCTTTACCGCCATCACAGGGCAGGTTGAATGGCAGACATTCGTTACCAAACGTCTCACGTATCTGTTCAACGAGCATGGGCAGGTCGACATTGTCCTGATCGATCTTGTTGATGATGATGGCGCGACAGAGATTGCGTTCCTTGCCGAACTGCATCATGCGCCGGGTCATCATTTCAATGCCGTTGTGCGCGTTGATGACGACCGCCATGGTTTCGACTGCGGGCAGGACGCTCAAGGCATGCCCCATGAAGTCGGGGAAGCCGGGTGTGTCGATGAGATTGATGTGCTTGTCTTTGTAATCACAACTGACCACTGAGGACGAAAGGCTGTGCTGGTGGTGTTTTTCCAGCGGATCAAAGTCGCAAACCGTGTCGCCGCGTTCGATCGAACCCATGTTGCCGATCTTCCCGGTGTGCTTGAGGATGGCCTCGGTGAGCATGGTCTTGCCAGCCGAACCGTGGCCAACAAGCGCAACGTTGCGAATGTCCTCAGTGGTGTACTTAGGCATGATGACGTGTACCTCCGTATGGATGTGGAAAAGATTTGAATGTAGTGCGTAAAAAGACTTGTGTGTCAGTAGTATAAGCTTGCGCAAATTCAACTGCACGTAAATCGGCGAATCGGAGAAGGGAAAAGGCCGTTTTTGTCACTTTGATCATGTGCGTCCCGGCATGATATTTCAAACACTTGCGTCAAGTTAATACGTGATGTTAGGCACAAGAGTTCTTGCGGTCTTGTGATTTGTGAAGCAATCTTTGTTGTTGTGAAAATCGGTTTGTGTTTTACAAAGCCGTGACCCTCCCGGGTCACGGGTGTCGGGGTGAGATGACGGTTAATCGACCCGTGCCGCAGGAGCGACACGGCTTTGAGCACACCCCCGACTGCCAGATCGACACCCATTTGGTGTTTGCAGGCCCCAACGTGGCAGGTGCGGCGGTGTCGCGACCATTTTGAGATTGCCGGCGATAATTTTTAACTGTCTGTTTTTACTTATCTTGCGTGTTGCAATGAAAAATATCTGAAACTGGCACTCTGGCGCCTGCCTTGCAACAAGACTGATGCCATGCAAAACGTGCGTCTGGACAGGTCGACTCGTTTGAACGTGCTGCTGACAGAAGACCGGCCGCGCGGCGATGGGCATTGGTCACACCATTTGCCCCGCCTGCTTGAGCCGTTTGGCGTGTACACCCACGTCGCCCACAGCGGACGCCAAGCCATCGACTTTGCCGAACGCAACCCGATTCACGCGGCGGTGGTCGACCTGAGCACCCCGATCGACACACCGGGTGTGCCTTCGACGGACGGGACCGACGGCATGTGGCTCATTGAGCTCTTGCGTCGCCTGCCCAACAAGCCGCCGTTTGTGGTGGTGACCAGCCCGATGGTGGATGACGCCCAGGTGTCCCGCGTTTTGCATCAGGCACTCAAAGCCGGCGCGTTCAGCGTGCTTAACCGACCGGCAAGCCTCAATGACGTGTTGACCGTCTTCCAGAGACTCGTCGACACCTGCTACGCCGGATCATGGCCTTCGCCATCGGCAGGCAACCACAGCTAACGACTGAGTCGGTTCGCGTGAATCGACTTTGAAATTTGGATAAGAACCCGACCACAACGGTCAGTTGAATTTTGGAAACTGTAAAGAACTTAAAAGCGTTCAACGTATCAAAGGAGATTGAAGCATGAACGTGCGTCCACTCGGCGACAAAATCATCGTCAAACGTGTCGAAGCCCAGGAAAAAACCGCATCCGGTATCTACCTGCCCGAATCTGCCAAGGAAAAGCCCCAGGAAGCCAAGATCATCGCCCTCGGTGATGGCAAAGTCCTCGACTCCGGCGAGCGTGCATCCTTCCAGGTCAAGAAGGGCGACACCGTCCTGCTGAGCAAATGGGGTGGCACCGAACTGAAGATCGACGGTGAAGAATATCTCATCCTCACCGAAGACGACATTCTCGCCGTCGTTGGCTAACCCCCGGAACCCCGGAACCCCCGGAACCCCCGGAAGTTTCCCCCGTGTGAAATGACCGTATTTGAAAGTGATAGGGAAGGGATGTTGCATCGCTTTTTGCCTTGCACCCTAAACCCTAAAACCCAAACCCTAAACCCCAATGTTGGAGTCCCAAAATGGCTGCTAAAAACATTAAATTCGACACCGACGCTCGCGAAGCCATTCGCCGCGGTGTTGCCAAACTCGCCAAGGCTGTGAAAGTCACCCTCGGCCCGTCCGGTCGCGTCGTCGTCCTCGAAAAATCCTTCGGCTCACCCACCGTCACCAAAGACGGCGTGTCCGTTGCCAAGGAAATCGAACTGGAAGACGCTCTGGAAAACATCGGTGCCCAGATGGTCAAGGAAGTCGCTTCCAAGTCCTCCAAGGACGCAGGCGACGGCACCACCACGGCAACCGTCTACGCTGAAGCCATCTTCACCGAAGGGCTGAAGAACATCACCGCTGGCGCCAACCCCAACCAGGTCAAGCGCGGCATCGATGCGGCTGTCACCGCCATCGTCGACGAACTCAAGAAGCTCTCCAAGCCCATCAAGTCCGGCGAAGAAATCGCCCAGGTCGGCACCTGTGCTGCCAACCAGGACCGCCAGATCGGTGACATCATCGCTCAGGCCATGGACAAGGTCGGCAAAGACGGCGTCATCACCGTCGAAGAAGGCAAGAGCCTGGAAACCTATGTCGACCTCGTCGAAGGCATGCAGTTCGACAAGGGTTATCTGAGCCCCCACTTCGTCACCAATCCCTCTGCCATGGAAGTGGAACTCGAAGACGCATACGTCCTCATCCACGAAAAGAAAATCAGCTCCGCCAAGGATTTGGTTCCCGTGCTTGGCAAGATTGCCGAAGCCGGTCGCTCAGTCGTCATCATCGCTGAAGACATCGACGGTGAAGCCCTGGCAACCCTCGTGGTCAACAAGCTGCGTGGCGTCCTGAAGGTCGCAGCCGTCAAGGCTCCGGGCTTTGGTGACCGTCGCAAGGCCATGCTCGAAGACATCGCCACCCTCACCGGTGGTCGTGCGATCATGGAAGAACTCGGCATCGATCTTGAGAAGCTTGAACTGTCCGATCTGGGTCAAGCCAAGAAGATCGTCATCGACAAGGAAAACACGACCATCATCGAAGGTGCCGGCAAGACCTCCGACATCAAGGGTCGTATCGAAATGATCAAGAAGCAGATCGACTCCTCCAGCAGTGACTACGACAAGGAAAAACTGCAGGAACGTCTGGCCAAGCTCGCTGGTGGCGTGGCTCAGATCAACGTCGGTGCTGCCACCGAATCGGAAATGAAGGAAAAGAAGGCTCGCGTCGAAGACGCCATGCACGCCTGCCGCGCTGCTGTCGAAGAAGGCATCCTGCCCGGCGGTGGTACCGCAGTCCTTCGTGCCCGCAAGGCCATCGCCAAGCTGGACCTCAAGGGTGACGTGAAGGTCGGTGCCGAGATCGTCTTCCGCGCCGTTGCCGCTCCCATCAAGCAGATCGCTGCCAACGCCGGCCAGGACGGCTCGGTGGTCGCTCAGAACGTCGAAGCCTCCAAGGAAGTTGCCTACGGCTACAACGCTTTGACCGACGAATACGGCGACCTGATCAAGATGGGCGTCATCGTCCCCACCAAGGTCGAACGTGCTGCCCTGCAAAACGCTGCAAGCATCTCCGGCCTCCTGCTCACCACCGACGCGGTGGTCAGCGAAATCAAGGACGACAAGAAGTCCGCCGGCGCCCCCGGCATGGACGACATGGGGTATTAATCCCACCGTCCGCAATGTGAATATCACAAAATCAAACAACCCTCGTTCATTGAGCGAGGGTTGTTTTTTTGCGCGCTTGGAAAATACGTATGCACAACACCCCTGGGGTTAAAACCCCAGGGCTTTAGTTCCAGTTCGAGCTTCAAAAAGAATGTCGCATCACACAATGACGCGGTGTCGTTCTTGGAAAAATGTGACACATACACATGAATGTTCACATGTGTTGCCAACAGCGATACGCATGCACATTAAAGCCCCGGGGTTTTAACCCCGGGGACGTTGTGCGTTCGATCTGTCATTGTGCGTTCGACATGTCATTTACCGTACAAGATCACTCCACATGCGCAACGGGCAATTCCTCCAGCGCCTTGTCGATGTTCTCCTGCGGGAGATCGTAATCTTCCAACTCACCGGCCAGGTACTTGTCATAACTGTAAAGATCAAAGTGACCGTGGCCTGAGAAGTTGAAGACGATACATTTTTCTTCGCCGGTCTCTTTGCAGCGGAGTGCTTCATCGATGGCTGCACGGATCGCGTGATTGGTTTCCGGTGCAGGGCAGATGCCTTCGGTGCGAGCGAACATGACGCCAGCTTCGAAGGCCGCATTCTGGTGATAGGAACGCGCTTCCATCGCGCCGAGTTTGTGCAATAGGGATAACGTCGGAGCCATGCCATGGTAGCGGAGTCCGCCTGCGTGGATACCTGATGGGACGAAGGAGTGGCCGAGCGTGAACATGCATGCCATGGGCGCCATGCCGACGCTGTCACCGAAGTCGTATGCGTATTTGCCACGCGTGAGTGTCGGGCATGCGGTGGGTTCGGAAGCGATGAGCTTGGGGCCGCGCCCGTCGAGGACATCTTTGACATACGGGAAAATCAGGCCTGCGAGGTTCGAGCCCCCGCCTGCACAGCCGATGAGCACATCGACATTTTCTTCCGCCAAAGCCAGTTGCTTTTTGAGTTCCAGGCCGATGATGGTCTGATGCAGACACACGTGGTTGAGCACGCTGCCCAGCGCGTAGTTGGTGTCATCATGCGATGCAGCATCTTCCACGGCTTCGCTGATGGCAATGCCCAACGAGCCGGTGGTCTCCGGATCTTTTGCGAGAATCTCGCGTCCAACCTTGGTGTCTTGCGACGGTGATGCGACACAGCTTGCGTTCCAAAGCTGCATGAGGCTGCGACGGTAAGGCTTCTGGTGATAGCTGACCTTGACCATATACACCTTGCACTCAATGCCGAACAGGTCACAGGCAAAGGCCAGGGACGAACCCCATTGACCAGCACCGGTTTCGGTAGCAATGCGACGAATCCCCGCCTGCTTGTTGTAGTACGCCTGGGCGACCGCCGTGTTGGGCTTATGCGATCCCGCAGGACTCACGCCTTCGTTCTTGTAATAGATTCGGGCGGGTGTCTTGAGATGTTTTTCAAGATTCACCGCACGGACCAACGGCGAGGGACGCCAGATCGCCAACTTCTCGCGGACTTCGTCGGGAATCTCCACCCAACGTTCCGTGCTGACTTCCTGGGCGATGAGCGTGTCCGGGAAAATCGGCTTCATATCATCGGGCGTTAACGGCTTACCCGTTGCCGGATGACAGTGCGGCGGTACCAGTTCCGGTAAGTCGGCAGCAATGTTGTACCAGGCGTGCGGGATGTCATTGGATGACAGAATAAAACGGTGATCGTGCATGACGTTGATCCTGAAAAAAATAACTGTGGACCTATCAATCTTACGACAAAATTGTCCCTACTGCATTGGTCATTGCATGGTATGATATCCGCGTGTCCGGTATCGCTGCATCCAATACGCGTAATAAAATCATCTTCAGCATCATGTTGCTGATCGCGATGTTTGTCATCGGTGTCTTCGGTTTTACCATGCTTTCTGATACGCGAACCTACGGCGAGGCGATCTGGATCACCGTCAACATTCTCTCCACCGTCGGTTCGATCAATCTGGAACTCGAACCCAACGAGCAAATCTGGGCCTCCATTCTCATGGGGCTGGGCGTGCTGACCGTGTTCTATGTCGGCGGTAACCTCGTGGCCTTTATCGTTGACGGTGAATTGCGACATATGTTCGGGAGGCGTCACTTGGAAAAACAAATCAATCATCTGAAAAATCATGTCATCGTCTGCGGTTTTGGTCGCATGGGTGAAGCGCTCTGCGATCGACTTCACGAACAGGGCCATCACTTCGTTGTCATCGATCCCGATGGTGATACCAAGCAGCGTGTCGATGCCAAGGGATACCTGATCATCCAGGGCGATGCCATGGTCGAACAGACGTTAAACGAAGCGCAGGTCCATCGTGCGGTCGGCTTGGCCACCTGTCTGCACAGTGATGCGGATAACGTGTTCGTCACCTTGACTGCCCGTGAACTCAACGATGATCTGATCATCATCTCCCGCTCGGAAAACAAGGAAACCGAAACCAAACTCAAACGTGCAGGCGTCAGCCGTGTGATCTGTACGCCGGAACACTCGGCCAACAAGGCCATGCAGATGCTCTTACATCCTGCTGTCGAAGAACTCGTGGAACTTGCAGTCAGTGGCGATGACCTGGAAGTCACCAAAGTCCAACTCGTGCAATTACCCAAGGCCTGTGGCAAGACACTGCGTCAACTGGCGCTACCCAATGTCTCGGGCCATATTGTCGTGGCCATGGTCAAACCCGATGGTTCACGCACGTTCAATCCACCACCGGATACCGCACTGAATGCCGGTGATGAGTTGATCGTCATCGGGCCGATCGGTGGGACGACCAAACTCTTTGACGCCTTTGGTGCTGAGGGCGTGCATCTGGTGTAAGATACAGATGGCCGGTGAGATGGGATACGGCTGATAGCAAATTCCATATCACATAATTTCGACGCGAGTCTCTATACGGAGAGCGCCTCAATATGTCATCACTAGCAACCTGGTCACTGCTTTGCTTTCTCATCGCGCTGGTGCTCTTTGCCATCGAGGTTTTCGTCCCCTCAGGCGGACTCCTGGGCGTGCTGGCGATTATTGCGGCCATTGCCGGGATCATCTTTCTCTTTCAGATCAACACCACACTAGGACTCGTTGGTTCAATTGTCTGTGTCGCAGCCATTCCAGTCTTGATCATGTCCGCGATGAAGTTCTGGCCCAATACGCCATTCGGACGCATGCTCATTATCAAAGATCCCAAAGACAGTGATGATATGGGTGATGCAGGTGAACAGGAAGAGGTCGAAGAAAATCTCGAACCCGACCCCCAGCCCAAGCCACAGTATCTGAACATGACCGGCATCGCTCAAACGGACTTGCGCCCCGTGGGTGTGTGTCGTTTGGGGGATCGCAAAGAACCCTGCATCTCCGTCGGTGGCATGATCGACGCAGGCACCCCCATCAAAGTCATCGCCATCACCGGCGGCAACATCAAAGTCCAGGCGATCGACGAATAAACAATCCGGTTCACGCTGTGAAGTGATCTCGCAATAACGCAAGACACAAATACCTGCCCAGTTCCATCCATGCCCACCAAGCTCGCAGAACATTAAAGCCCGCGGAACTTTAGTCCCCGAGGCGTTGTGCCACCGCATCACACCGTTGTTATTCGATATCCCCCATCACGTAACGCACAAACACCTGCGCGGTTCCATCCACGCCAACCAACGCGCAAAGGACATTAAAGCCCGCGGGACTTTAGTCCCCGGGGCCATGTGCGATTGTCAACACCACGCTGCCGACTTTATGCCCGCCGTCCACATACCGATGCGCTTCTGCGGTCTCTTCCAGCGGGTAACACCGATCAATCACCGCGCAGTATGTCCCCGCTTCGATCATCGCTTTGACTTCCTGCAAATGATCACGACTGTCCGCGGACACCGTACACACCATCCGACGTTGGGTCAGCAGATTCACGAGTCCCATCTGAAATAAATGTCGGATCGCAAACGCGGTGAGCAGATAGCGCCCGTTGTGAGCAAGGACGCGTTTGGACTTGCTGAATGTGGTCTTACCCACCGTGTCGAACACGATGTCATACATCTGCGAGCTTTGCGTGAAGTCCGCCTGGGTGTAGTCGATGACGTGGTCCGCGCCCAGGGATTGGACGAGTTGCATGTTCTTCGTGCTGCACACGCCGGTCACCGTTGCGCCAAGGTTTTTTGCAATCTGGATCGCCGCAACACCCACCGCGCCGGACGCCCCGTAAACCAACACGTGATCGCCTTGGGTGATCTTGCCTGTCTTGAGAAAATGCATGGCAGTCAGGGAACCAAACGGGATCGCTGCTGCATCGTTAAACGACAGATTCTCGGGCATCGTGGTGATCGTGCTCGTTGCAGGCACGCAGATGAATTGGGCATTGGTCCCCATTTTCATGCCGGTGATCCCAAAGACGCGCTGGCCGATGGTGAAGCTGTCCACGTCTTTGCCCAACGCATCAATCTCACCTGCAAACGCCACGCCGAGGATGGGCTGTTTGGGTTTGAAGAATCCGAACATGGGACGGGCCAGCAAGGCCATGGTCCACGGGATATTTTCAAAACTCCGCATTTTTACATCACCGGAGGTGACCGTCGATGCATGAATCTTCACCCGGACCTGGTTGGGCGTTGGATCAGGTGTGGGAATATCTTCCAGATGCAAAACATCCGGGCTGCCGAAGCGCGTATGGGTGATGGCTTTCATGAGGGTTCCGCCATGTGATTGGTAATCTCAACAAGCATCATACCAATTCCCGTTGGCGTAACGCATTCAAAGACTCGGCAATCTGAATCACAATCTGTTCACACCAATGCCAAAGAGTCGGCGGACTTGATGGGATGTCAGCACGCGGTATTCCCACAATGCGACTGCAAAGAGTATCACACCCAGGATTGAAAGCGTCCATGCAGGTGCGTGTCCCATTTCCTGTCCAAAAATTTTCAGTGTTGCAGGTTGCGTCAAGAATAATGCCACCACGGAGACGATCAGCAGGGTGATCATCGCAAACCAGATCAACACCAGGGCGCATGTCCGCCAACCGCGTTTGAGCTTGAGTAACCCGGGTCCGACAAAGACACCCAACGCGCCGAAATTGATGTTGATATGACCTGAGATCAGGTGCCCGATCATCTCAAGAATTGAGAGTATGCCACAGATGATAAACAGCAATGCGACGACTTTCAGTGAAATGGGCAAGGTGGATGGTGGTTCGTATTCCTGCATCGGTTATCCCTCCGGCAAATTGGATCAGATCATACTCGCAGCAGCCGCGAGATACCATTGCCATGGTTTGATATTCTCCAATCACAATCCCAACCATTCGATGAGCAGGGGCGAATACATCTCGCGTCCCCATACGTTGTACCATGCTGCCCAACTGTACATCATGATCGTTGCAAAAAACACATAGGCTGCAATCCGTCGTGCATAGAGTGTCACCAGTCCGATGGCAGCAAGCTGTGCGAGTTTGCCAAGGTTCGGCCCGACGAAGGGACCGGTGAGATGTGCAACAATACGGATGGCCGGATGAACTTCCATTTCCACGCCTTCAGTATGCATGAATCGCATGGTGGTGATCATATCCGCGGTAGCTGCGAGGAATAGGATCGTCAACCACCAACGATACCGCAGGTAATAGCCCCGGTAATTCTCGGTCAAGCGGTCGGTGATCGGTTTGCAGAAATCTATGAACGCTGTCGTCATCGTGTTAAGTCTCTGGATGTATTTTACAGCATTACAAATGAATCACGATATTTCTTTAGCATTTGGTCGTCATTGGGGGGGTGAAATCCAATGATTTTGTTTCATGGCCAGGGAGCTTCGCCCTCCGGACCCCCTTACGAGATCGGCGTGTTATGGCAAGTGATGTTGCTGTGTTGCATCTGAATGATTGAAGACCAACTTGCATTGGGGTTCCACCCCAAACCCCGCCAACGGGCAGCCGTTGGATCGCTGCCCCCGGAAGCCCCCGGAATTGGGGTCGATCAAGAGTCTCAGAACATCAGTTCACAACACGTTAATCGGACGATGAACATACCAAGCGTGCAGATGATCAGACAGATATCCGATTAACCAGTTCAATTCACGAACACCAGTATCCAAGGCCCAGCCCTTCCTGGGGGACGTGATCCAGCGGCGGAACGCTGGCGGGGTTTGGGGCAGAGCCCCATCTCATTTCTGTCTTCATTCATTTGAATGTAACACAGCAACATCACTTGCCATAACACGCCGATCTCGTAAGGGGGTCCGGAGGGCGAAGCTCCCTGGCCACGAAAAAACACCGGACAGATAAACCATCCGGTGTTACTCATTGCGATTCGTGATGTCGTGCAAGCTTACGCGTAGCTGGAGCTTTGAACTTCGCCACGGTCTTTGCGGGCTTGGGTGCGCGCCTTGGACAGTTCTTCAACCACGCCACTTTTGCGTAACTCCGTCAGAGGGCAGGCTGGCAACTTGTGACTCTTACGCCAATCGGCAAGCATCGGGCGGACATCGGTTTCGTAAGCATCCTTGAGAAGGCGCTCTGCACCGGTAATGTCGCCGGACTTCTGCGCGATGGCTAATGCCTTGCGGTCCACGAGATGGGCTTTGGCAAATAGCTTCTGTGCTTCATCTACAGTCTGCACCATCGCTTCGAGTTTGGGTTTTAAGTTGTGACTTTGATCGACCATGTAGGCAAGCTTGGGGTCCTTGCCGGTGTCGAAGGTGTATTGAGCGATCTGATCAAAAATGCGAAACGCTGCATAGGGATCAATCGAACCGAGTGTCAGATCGTCATCTGCATATTTGCGGTCATTAAAGTGGAATCCGCCGAGCATGCCTTCGGAGAGCAGCAGCGCAACGATGTGTTCGATGTTGCAGCCGGGCAGATGGTGACCGGTATCCACCAACACCTTGGCACGTTTGCCTGCCTTTTGACAGAACAGGTAACTCATGCCCCAGTCTGCGATGTCGGTGTGATAGAAGGAGGGTTCGAAGGGCTTGTACTCAATGAGCAACGTCGAGCCACGCCAGGACTTTTCCATTTCGTCATTGATTTTTTTGAAGGCTTTTTCGAGGTCTTTCTTGCGACGGTAGATGCTGTCCTGCCCCGGGTAGTTCGTGCCGTCCGCCAGCCACATGGACAGATGCTTGGAACCGACCGCTTTACCGATGGCAATGGAGTCCATGGTGTGCTTAAGGGCTGCACGACGTGCCTTGGGATCGGGTGAGCAAAAGGAGCCGAGTTTGTAATCCTGATCCTGAAACACATTGGGATTGATCGAACCAATCTTCACGCCATGTTTCTTGGCAAGCTTGGCGGTGTTGCGCGGATCCTCACCTGCAACAAAGTCCCAAAGCACATGCACCGCAACCGTCGGGCAGGCACCAGTGAGTTGATTCACCAAACCGGCATCGTGGAGTTTCTCATCGAGTGTCGAAGCAGCAGCGCCCTGGAAGAACTTACCAAAACGCGTGCCAGTGTCGGCAAAGCCCCAACTGGGCAGTTCGATGGCAAATCCGTCGAGTGCCTTAAACAGATTTCGCATGGTTTGGTCTTTTGCCATGATCGGGTGTCTCCTGTTAGGATCAATAACATCAGGTTATTCCTGATGGGGCTGTGAACAAAAACGTCTAATCAGTTTAGCGGTCTTGGCTGCGTATTCCACTGCAAAACAAGACCAAAACAGGACTATTTCACACCCAACCGCAAAATCGTCCAAGTCAAACAAACAAAGACAAAGGAGCACACCTCATGACCGATACCACCAGCAAAGGCAAGATTCTGATTTTCGTTGGCAATGACTACGAAGACATGGAACTGCAGTACCCCAAGTACCGACTCATCGAAGCTGGCTACGACGTCATCGTCGCAGGACTCGAAAAAGCAGGCACGGTCTACCATGGCAAGCACGGTTACCCCCAGGTCTCCGACGCGTGTGTCGATGATCTGAAGTCCGAAGACTTTGTCGGCCTGGTCGTCCCCGGCGGCTGGATGCCCGACAAGCTGCGTCGCGATGCACAGGTCCTCAAACTCACCAAGGAAATCAACGATGCCGGCAAGATGGTTGCTTCCATCTGTCACGGTCCGTGGATTGATATCTCCGCGGGCATCGTCAAAGGCATCACCTATACCTGCACGCCGGGGATTAAGGACGATGTGAACAACGCAGGCGGGACATGGGTGGATAAGCCGTTGGTCGTTGATGGCAATCACGTGACCAGCCGCAAGCCCGACGACCTGCCGGAGTTTGCCAAGGGGATGTTACAGGTGTTGGATGGTTGATGAAAAAAGCATCAGCAAGATGCCGTGTAGCAGCTATTTCAAAACACAAAATAAAACGACGTGACAGGTTTCGTCACGTCGTTTTTTATGTCTTGTCGATGTGTCAATCGATGGCTTATCCGCCGGCAACAACTTTGCCCACCGAGAAAATCGGCAGCAGCAAGCTGATGGCAACGAAACCGATGATGCTGCCCATCACGGCAACCATGATCGGTTCGATCATGCTCGTGACCGTCTTGACCGTCTGATCAAACTCGGCTTCGGTGAAGTCAGCAATGCGATTCATGACCTTACCCAACTGACCGGAACGTTCGCCGGAGTAGACCATCTGGCCAATGGAACGTGGGATCAGCGGACTGTTAAACAGGGAATCGGAAAGCTGGGAACCTTGGCGAAGTTTGTCGTCGACATCTTCCCAGAGATCGTGAAAGTAGGCGTTGTCCGTCACATGCTTGATGATCGCTACCATGTCGAGCATGGAAACACCGGCATTGATCATGGTCCCCATCGTGCGACAGGATCGCGTGATGTAAAGCTGTTGATACAGTCGGCCCATCAGGGGCATGTTGAGTTTGACCCAGTCCCAACCGCGACGCCCCTGCTTGGTGAGCATGGCGCCCCAGATGCCTGCGATGACGGTGATCAAACCGCCAACCCAGAAGTACCAGTAGTTGCATATCACCGCTGACATGTTCATCAGAATCTGCGTTGGGATTGGCAAGGCGGCGTTGCGCGAAGCATAAATGCCAGCAAAACGGGGCAAAACAAATGTCAAAAGGAAAATCGTCACGCCGACCGCCATCACCACCATGAACATCGGGTACATCATCGCACCCTTGGCTTGTTTGATAGTCTGCTGTTCTTTGGTCAGATACTGGCTGATGCGTTCGAGCATGCCCGACATCGTGCCGGACATTTCTGAAGCGCGAAGCAAGGACGTCATCACCGGCGGGAAGACCTTGGGGAACTTGCGTAATGCCGTGGAGAATTGACCGCCGGACTGCACGGTTTGTGTGATGTCTTCAAGCACGGCGCGGAAGTGCGGGTCCATCGTCTGATCCGTGCAGCATTGCAATGCATCCGTCAACGGGACACCGGTTTCGATCATCACCGCCATCTGATGGGCAAAGAAAATCACCTGCTTACGCTGACATCGCTTGGCATGAGCCTTGAGCGTGCTGGCGCGCATCTCCGGTGTGTCTTCAGCAACGGGCGAAATCTTGACAATGAACTTGCCTTCACTGCGCAGTTGATGCGATGCTTCATCCATGTTGGCAGCATTGACCATACCGGTGGCAAGCTGGCCTTGAGCATCACGAGCCTGATAGAGAAAACGTGCCATGAGGTTACTCCATCCGAGTCAAGATGACTCGGCTATATAGCCCGGCCATCTTGGCCGGGAGTTCAACAATTTAATGCATGGCCGCGGCATGGAAGAGTTCTTCCACGGTGGTCACGCCTGCTTTGACTTTATCCAAACCGTCATCAGCCAATGTGCGGTAACCGCTGGCCTTGGCGATCTTCTTGAGTTCCTGTAAACCGGCGCCCTTGGCAATGGCTTCCATGGCATCATCGTCGGGGATGTAGAGTTCGAAAATACCCACACGACCGCTGTAGCCGGTGTTGCGACAGGCCTTGCATCCCGCGCCCTGGTAAATGGTGTCGATCTGATAGTCCTCACCCGCAATGAGCTTGATGGTGCGCATGGTGTGCTCGTCAATACTCATCGGTTCTTTACAACGCGTGCAGATTTTCCGCAGCAGTCGCTGAGCCAGAACACCACGGATCGCAGCAGCAACCAGATACGGTTCAACACCGATATTAAACAATCGCGTCACCGCACTGGGAGCGTCATTGGTATGCAACGTCGAGAGCACCACGTGACCGGTGAGTGCAGCCTGCACTGCAATCTTGGCGGTCTCCGGGTCACGAATTTCGCCGACCATCACCACGTCTGGGTCCTGACGCAGCAGCGCACGCAATGCCGAGGCAAAGGTAAAACCTGCTTTGTCATTGGTCTGGAATTGATTGACGCCGGGGATGGAGTTTTCAACTGGATCTTCCACGGTGGAGATGTTGACGGTGGGATCGTTAAGCTCGTTAAGCGAACCGTAGAGCGTGGTGGATTTACCACTACCTGTCGGGCCGGTAACGAGAATAATGCCGTTGGGCCGGTGGAGTGTTTCCTTCCAACTCTTAAGCAGGTCATGACTCATGCCACATTTTTCGATCGAAGCAACCTTGTTCCGGTTGTCGACGATACGCATGACGACCTTCTCGCCGAACTTGCCGGGCATGGTTGAAACACGCAGATCAATCGGATGCTTGTTGAGCATGACGGTGATACCACCGTCCTGTGGGACACGCCGTTCAGAGATGTCCATGCCTGCCATGATCTTGATACGACTGACCACGGCTGGAAGCATGTTGAAAGGTGGCTTCATTTTCTCGAACAACTTGCCATCGATTCGAATTCGCACGCGGAAGGTTTTGTCATCCGGTTCAATGTGAATATCCGAAGCGCGTTCTTCGACCGCTGAGAAAATGATGTAGTTCACCAACTTTATAATCGGTGAATCGTCAGCAGCGGCTTCCAGGGAATGCATGTCGACCATCTGGGTGTCGACGATCTCCATGGCATTGTTTTCATTGTCATCAACGATGTCATCAATGACGAAAATATTGGTATTAGGTAGATGCGCTTCAAGCGTCATCTGAATGTCTTTAAGTGTTGCAGCAACGATCTGAATCGGACAATCACAGATACGCCCGATCTCTTCGATCAGGAACACGTTGGTTGGTTCATTGATGGCAACCGTAAGTTTGCCCTGAACATAAAACAGCGGCAGAACAAGGTGTTTTTCGAGAAACTCGCGTGGGAGCATCTCGATGACTTTCGGGTCGGTCACCTTCGGGCTGATGCGAGCAAAGGGCACATCGTAGGCTTCTGCCAACGTCTCACAGACCTGTTCCTCGGTCACGAGATCAAGCTCGATGAGGATCTCACCCAGGAGTTTTTTGTGACCGCGATTACGCTGATAGTCCAGCGCCTGAGCGATCTGCTCCTGTGTGATCAACCCCTTGTCGAGCAGCAGGTCACCGATGCGCACAGGTTTGCCGACCTGTGGCCTGGACTCGGTGTTGCTTTCGGGTTGGTCGGTTTTTGAAAACATTCCTGGTCAATCCCCCCACTTGGGTTTACATCAAACTGGCCATCGCGCCGCGGACATTGTCGTGTGCAGGCAATTGGCTATTGAGTCGTGTCATGTTCAACACCGTCTTGATGTGGTCAGGCAGACTTACCAATCGCACCTGGCCAAGACGTTCAGCAGCAAGTTCAGTAAGCCAGAGCAGACTCTCAAGGCCCTGTGAATCCACGTACTCAAGCTCGCTGCAATCGACGATGAAATCCGCCACCTTGTTCTCATCAAGATGCGAAAGCACACCACGGCGGAAGTTGTCCACGTGATCCGAGGTGAATTCACCTTTGAGCATCATCAAGCATGCCTGGTCAATTTCGTCAAAAAAACACTTCATCCATCCGTCCTTTAATCTTTATCCTCAGTCGTCACACCTTCCTCAAACGCGGCCTGATGTTTCTGAACCATGGCAAAGAACGGATCGAAATCCAAGCTGGTGAAAACCTTGGCCAGTTCAGGATCAAACTGCGTCCCGGCACAGCGTTCGATCTCGGCCATGACGTCTTCATGCTTCAAAGCGCGGCGGTAGGTGCGGTTGGTACTCATCGCATCAAAGGCGTCGGCCAATCCAATCACGCGGCCGAACAACGGAATGTCGTTGCCTGCGATGCCGTGCGGGTAACCGTTGCCATCCCAGCGCTCGTGGTGATAGAGCACACCGGGAATCAAATCGTGCATCTGACGGATATCCTGCAGAATCTTGGCGCCGATTTCCGGATGCTGCTTGATGAGTTCAAATTCTTCAAACGTCAAACGGCCGGGTTTACACAGCACCGACTCGGGCACACCAATCTTGCCTACATCATGCACCAGGCCGGCAACGTAAATGCGTTCGCATGTAAATTCATCCAATCCCGCAGCCTTGGCCAGGTTCCGCGACATCAAAGCAACACGTTCGGAGTGACCATGCGTGTAGCTGTCCTTGGCATCGATACTGCTTGTCAATGCATGCAGTGTGCCCAGGAACATGCTCTGCATGTCTTCGTAGAGCATCGCGTTCTGCAGGAAGATCGACATCGTGCTTGCAAGCGAACTGCAAAGCTTGGAGTCAATACTGCTGATGTGCGAATCATCGAGTTTGTCGGCACCGAAGATCAAGCCAAACGGCACACCTTCGCGAACCAGAGGCACCACCAACAGGTGATGGGCCAACTCTTCAAGGCCGGGAATATTCAGGCGAGTTAAATCATCCAGGACCACCGGCTCAGTGATCTGGCCGAGTTCTTCAATGAGCTGCAAACCAATCTGTTTTAATGCACGCTTGCCGGTGGGCATCTGACCTGCATTAAACACCTGACCTGAAAGCAGGCAGAGATTGTCCTGTTGATCAGCAATCTGCAAGACCATCCAACGCAGACCCACGACCTGCTGCAATTCGTAACAGGCGTTACCCAGGAAACTGTCGGGCGTCTGGTTGACCATCATGTTCGAACTGAGCTTGTACATGAGGCTCAGTTCTTCGTAGCTCTCTGCCAGATGCTGACTCATGGCCTGGAGTTCAGACACGCGGCGATCCAACTCCACGGAGTCCTGCTTCATCCAGCCAAGACTCAAGGCCAACCGGTTGATCTCCGTCGGAGACAGCAAGGCGGTGCGATCGATTTGCTGCAAGGCGGCCGTCATGTCCATCTTCTGTTGATCACAAAGCAGGTGCATGTGTTCAGAATCAAGCAGATCCTGACCGCAGAGAATGGCAACGGGAATTTGTGTTTCGGCAGCGGACTGTGAACGGCGACGACGCTGCGATGGTAGCGGCACGAAATACACACCCGGCCAAACCTTGACCGCTTGTCCTGATCGTTCGGCAAGCTGTTCAAAGAGTCGGGCGACGGTCGCGCGAAATGCCGGTGCACCAAGGATCATCCGTTCGATGGGACGCAGATCACAAACAGGCGAACAAACGCCGTTGGAACTGACAAGGCATGCAGAAATCTGCAGCGCAGTCAGGCGCTCTATCAATCGATCATTGAAGATCGGAACCTGGATGGGTCGCATGGTACGGGTCACGGCGTTGTAGTCACTCCGGAATCAATATCCAATAACTTCTCTACACGACTTAAAACTTCGCGTGGACTAAACGGCTTGCTGAGCACGTCCACGATATTCGTCTGACGAATCTGGTCATCATCCAGACCAAATCCTCGGGCGGTGAGCATCAAGGCAGGTGTATGTGCGGTGTCCTCATGCTGCTTCATCTGAATGCACAGATCCAAGCCTGTCATGATCGGCATCTGAAAATCGGTGATCAGCACGTCAGGCAATTCTTCCAATGCCAACTCCAGTGCTTCCTCACCATCTTCAGCAGTGATGACGTCGTAGCCTGCACGCGTGAGCTTCAAACTCACCACGTGAAGGATGTGCGTCTCGTCATCAACAACCAGAATGAGCGGTTTTTCTCGCTTCATCGACTTTCTCACCTCGCCTATCGGACGCGAATCGCGCAAAGCGCACGCCCGTCCTACAGTATGTTGTCGGCCATGGGAAGGCTGTACATAAACGTACTTCCAACATTGACCTCACTTTGTACTTGTATTTGTCCGTTGTGTACCGTTTCTATGATGTGTTTGACCAGATTCAGGCCCAGGCCGGTCCCCTTGGCAATCTTTTTGTGACCGATAACCCGGTAGAATTTGTTAAACACATGAGCCAGCGCTTCCTCGGGAATACCAATGCCTGAGTCCTTGACGTAGACATTAATGTTGCGCTTGGATTCATCCACCTTGACACCCACTTCGACGGTCCCGCCGTTGAGTGTGTACTTGATCGCATTACCCACCAGGTTCAACGTCGCCTGCCAGATCATGTCGCGGTCGGCAAAAATCTGGTACACCGGCGCGATGTTCTCAAACATCAACTTGATGTCCTTGGCACGGGCCTGGGGCTGCATCACATCCATCACCTCGGAGATCAACGGGCCGATGGCAACGTACTCACGCTGCACCTTCACCACGCCGGACTCGATGCGACTGATGTTCAGAATGTTGTCAATCAAACGCTGAAGGCGATTGGTTTCACCCTGGATGATGTTGTAAAACTCGGCACGGGTTTCCTCGTCACCGGCTTCACCGTCAATGAGCATCTCCATGTAGGCCTTGATGCTCGACAGCGGCGTTTTGAGTTCATGGGAAACGTTGGAAACGAAATCGCTTTTCATCTCAGCGATCTGTTTTTCCTTGGTCACATCACGCAGCACCGTCACCACACCTTCTGCGTTAGCATGATGTTCGTCGGACTCGTGGTGCTTGTTCATGTTGGTGAGCGTGACATCGTAAATCGCCTTGCCACCCCCATTGTCAAAGTAATACTCCGAATGCCGGGGATGTCGCTGCATGGATGCTTCGCGCGTGTCCTTGATCATGTCGACCAGATGCTTCTCACGAACCACCCGATCAATCGGGCGATGCAAAGCTTCATCCAGTTCAAAACCAAGCACACGGGCAGCTGTCGCGTTGGCCAAAGCGACTTCGTTAAACGAGTCGGTGACGACCACGGCATCTTCAATCGAATCGAGAATGGCCAAAGCATGCTGACGTTCGGCTTCTGCCATCCGCAGATGCAGTTCCAGTTCACGACGCTTGGCGGTGAGGACTTCGATGCGATCGTGATACTTCATACCCAGACGGTTGACGGCCTGGACGACTTCATCAAGACCCATGGCCAAACCGGGTAGCGCGGGCACGGCATCGGATGATGCCATCGAATCAATGTGTGCCGTCAGGCGTTTGACTTCGGTTTGGTAGCGACTCATCCAAATGGCGTGAGACAGACCAATGACCACCCCCACCGAAGCGGCGACGGCAAAGAGCTCGGCACTGCTGCCACGAGCGAGAATCAGACCGGACCCCTGGGCGTACAACAGAAAAACGCCTACGAAGGTGCCGCTGAAAAGCATCACCCCCAAGCTGGCCCATTTTCCTGTCAGTAAACGTTCCATCGTGAATCCTCTGTTCTCTTGAAAACTCCAAAAAAGCCTTGTTTTACGGTGTCACCTGTGCCAAGCGTTCAAGCAACTGACGGGCACGTTGGTCCTGGGGTTGACGACGAATGGCTTCGGCGTAGGCCTGTGCAGCGGCTTCGAGTTTGCCGCTTTGCTGCAAAGATAAACCCAGCAGAATCGCCGGTTCACAGGACTGAGGCATCAATGCCATCGCGCGATTGAACATCGCAGCAGCACGGGCGTGATCTTGACGTTGGTGATAGCACAGACCAGCAAGCAGAAATCCTTCATGCTGATCCGGCGCCAGATTCTGCAACCGGTTGGCAACACGCATCGCGGTCACCAAATCCTGCTGCTTCATGGCAACATCACCCAATCCCACCCACGCGGACACGTCATGTGCATTGGCCTGACGCATCGCTTCGTAAAGCTTACGGGCCTTGGCCAATTGACCGCTACGGACATAGCAGGTTGCCAACGTTTGTTTGAGATCATCTCGGGAAGCAAACTTGTCGTTGACCAATAGCTGCTCATACACACCAATCGCCTCGCCGAATCGCTCAGCAAGCATTAACGTGTTGGCGAGCTGCTCAATCGTGGTAAACGATTCAGGATCAAGCAGCACGGCCTGACGGTAGTAGCTGATCGCTTTGTCATAATCCTGAAGCATGCGATAGATGTCAGCCACGGCAACGCGAATGCCAGCGTTCTGATCAAAGTAATCCACACGGGCAAGCAGGCGATCCAGTGCAGCCTGATTCTGCTTTAACGCCAGATCCATCTCAGCTGCGGCCATCAGGTAAGCCACGTTATCCGCTTCGAGTTCACCGGCCTTGATGTAGTAATCTCGTGCCAGGTCATAGTTCTGCCAACGCTGCTGGATGACGCCCTGGTAATAGGGAATCTCGCTGAGTTTTTCGCTTAAACTCCATGCCAATTCCAACTGGCGGAAGGAGCGTTCGAGTAAACCCTTCTCCATGCTGATACGTGCAGAAAGCAGATGCAGCTTGGCGTTGGATGGATCGTAGTTGATCGCATCATCAAGCGTCTTGGTTGACTGCTGCAAATCACCTGCATCAAACTGACGCTGAGCAGCCTGAAGCAGCAGGCCACCGCGGGCATCCTTCCAACGCTGTTCGGCGCTGGCGACATTCTTCTCGTGATTCGTCGGCCCGGAGGCACAACCGATCACCACCAGACTCGCGCCCGCAAGCAGCGTGGTGGTCAAACACCGTGTTGCCCAACTGTGATTGTTCCTGCTGTTCATGGAAGCTTCTCTTTTCATTTCCAATGTCGCGTCTTTTTCCATCACGTTTGATCTGACTGGCGTCAATCGACTTAATCAACGGGAACCGAAGCGGTCTGGTTAACCGTCTTTTTCATAGGCTGTTCTTCAGCTTCTTCGGCCGCGTTGACATCAAACACCTTGGCTGGCTGTCCCAGTTCCTTTTCAATGATCTGCTTGGAGAAATCATCGAGATAGAACTGCTCAGCCGGTGCATCGAGTTTTTCGAGGATCTTGGCCTTGAGCGAACGAGCCTGGTGATAGGTGGGGTCCAGACGCAAAGCCATTTCGATATTCATCAAAGCGCGGCGATGATCACCAGCCTTGTAGCAGGTCATCGCATTACGCATGTGATCCGAAACCATCTTGGTGCGTGAGAACGGCAGTAAACCTTGACGTGATCCGAACTGTGCGGTGCGGACATTGTCCTGCATCTTTTCGCCTTCGGCGTAGAGTGAATCATCACGCACAATCGTCGGCGTCACCAGGAAAATCGTCTCCGTGCGACTGACACTGTCAGCCTGATCGCGGAACGCCGCACCGAGTACCGGCACATCACCCAGGAAAGGTGTCTGCTGACGGGTGACGGAATTTTCTTCACGGATCAGACCACCCAGGACAACCGTATTGCCATTGCGGACGATCACGTTGGTGATCATGCTTTGTTCGTCTTTGTCGATACCTTGTGTTTCACCCAGGTCCACACGCTGACCGCTGGAGATTTCAGGTTTGAGTTCCATGCGGATGAAGTTGTCGGAACTGATGAACGGGCGGATACGCAGCTTGGTACCTGAGTCCACCGTTTCGACACTGGTGCTGGTGGTGGTGTCCACCGTCTTGGTGATGAGCACGGCCTGGGCGAGTGTGTCACGGACTTCAGCACGCTGACGGTTAAGCACGAGCAACTTGGGGTTGGCAACCACCGTGGTGTCCACGACTTTATCCAGGGCATGGATGAAAGCTGCAACACCATCACGGACGAAACCGACTTGCGTACCACCGGAGGAGGCAATATTGCCCGAGTTACCAAAACTCGTCTGCACCGCGGTTGCTGAACCGGTGATGGTCTGGGTGACCATGTCATTGATCACGCTGATGGGGTTGGTGGCTTCGGCCAGGGTCATGTCTGCCACCGCAGTGATGTCCACGCCAAAGGCATTGTCTTCGTTGAGTGTCGCACGCAGGATGGTTGATTCGATGAGCACCTGTTCGGGGCGACGATCGAGTTCCTCGATCACCTTGCAGACTTCGTCAACATTCTTCTTGCTGTCACGGACGACAATGGTTTCGTAGTGAGCAAAGCTGTTGGCACCCCCGTCGGACTCCTCAGCTTCAAAGCCCTCTTCGGCCTTGGTGTTGTAGGAGATCTTACCCGCAGCCGAGAGAAGCGGTTCGACAAAGGTCTTGGCTTCTTCTGCGGTGATGTAGTTCAAACGGACGATGCGCGAGATGAGTTTGCTCTTGGCCTCGTCGGAGGCTTTGAGTTCATCGTTGGTGTACACATGAATGAAGTTGCCATCTTCGCGATAGGCAAGTCCGTAGGGTTTGAGCAGACCGTCGAGCACTTCATACAAGTCCGCGCCGTAGACGCGGCCGGAGACCGTGCCGGTGACACCGGGGCTTGGGATGATATTGCGTTGGGACTGCAGGCTCAACAGGTTGAGGACCTGCGTGATATCCTGATCGCGCAGATCAAGATCGATGAGCCCCTGCTGGGAGACAGCGACATTGTCCGTGGTGACGGGTGCTGCCTCGGGGGTCAGTTCAAACAGGTTCTTGGCGGTGTTGGTGGTGGTCTGAGCGTTGACGTTGATGGCGGTCAAGCTCAGCATCCCCACGAAACAAGCCGTTCTGATGATGGTGCGATTTAAAGACACCTTTTAATCTCCCTGGAGTCATTGCAGTGCAATCAACTCCGACTTCTCTCTCTTAGTTCATTCTTAAAGAAACCAGCCGGCCGTTGAACTCCAGAATGACCTGGCGATTGCGTACCTCTTTGAGAACCAAACCTTCGAAGGTCTGGCCCACCTGCACGATTCGGCCGTTGATCACAGCGGCAGGACGTGCACCCATAACAGTGGATTGAAGCCTGATGCGACCGACCATGGTCTGAAGCTGTTCTTCAACGGCATCGGGCTGAGGCTGATCGTTTTTGATAGTGTCGGACACTTCCTGCTTGGCCTCGGGTTCTTCCTGCATGGGATACTCCGAGAGGTTCACTGCAAACAGGTCGCGTTGGCTGACCGGGGGAATGTCCACCTCGACGATGGGCTTATCGGGGTTGACCACTTTACGGCGCAGGGCGTCGGTGGACGGCGTCGAGGACGGTGTTGCAGCAGCGGTTGCTGCAGGTGTTGCCACCGCGGTGCGCGGGACCTGCTTGAGGATCAGACGTCCCCATAACAGCAGCATCACACACGCCAGCCCAACGATCAGGCCAAGCTTCTTTTTATCCTGCAAAAGCAGGGCTTTTTGTTGCTGGAGCCATGGACTCATGATGCCTTATCTCCTTCCGGGGCGAAGAACACCATCATGCGAATGTTCACGGCAATGGGCTTGTCCATATCCCGTGGGCTTCGCTGCATACTCAGGCGGTTGACAAAAATCGGGTAGTTCAGATTTTCCATGTATCGCACAAACACATCTGCCTGGTCATACTGACCCATGAAGCTGATCGTCAGTGGAATAGTGGTGTAGTCCGGGAAGAACTCCGGGCTCTGGGTGTGCGTGGTCTGGTTTTCGATGCCCAGGCGACGCAGTTCACTGGAGAGCTTGCGAAGCAGGATCGCCAATTCACCACGATCAACCAACTGCTTGTCGATCTGCGAGATCACCGTGGTCATGTCGTTGACCTGGTTGTTGATCTCGGTGAGGATCGCGGCTTTGGTCATCTGCACTTCCAACTCGGCCTGCACCTTGGCAAGATCAGCCTTGGCGGCGGACATGCGTTTGTGATGCGGCAGCCATGCGACGAGGCAGAAAACCACCACAATCAAAAAGCCTGCACCGATGGACATCCAAATGTCTTTCTTACTCGACATGAGCCACCTCCTTGCCAATCTCAGTTTCGGTTGTCTGTGGAACAGGTGCCTGGTAAATGCAGTCCAGTGACACTTCCATTTCCAACCGGAACTCACGGGCCATCACTTTGTCGATGGCAGCACTCTTGGCGTAACGCATTTTCACGTTCTGGAAAATCGGGTTGGCTGACAACGCACCCACCAGGTTGGCCACATCCACGTCCGACGGACTTAAGCCCATGACCTGAATCTGCATGACACGTTCCTGAACCTTGACGATCTTCTGCTTCTTCGAAGACTTCTTTTTGCTTGTTGCTGATTTTTTCAGATCACTCAGATCAAGCTTCGGTGCATCGGATGAACAGGTAATTTCAGTCAAAGCCATCCGCGGCGGGAGAACCTGTGAAATGGATGCCAGGATCGAGGACATGTTCAGCGGCATGGCCAAACCATCATGAACCGCCAACTGCAATTTGAGTTGCTGTTGTTGTGCCTTGAGCTTGGACACTTCCGTGCTGCGTAACTCGGCGGCAGCCAGTTCCTCGGACTTGCGTTCGACCTGGCTGCGGATCGACATGACCCGACCGGATTGACCGGCAAAGAGTGCCAAGCCAATGAGCACCATCCCGCAGAGAATGACCACTTCGCGGAAAAGTCGCTGACGACGATTTTGGGCTTCCAGAAATGACTGGGGCAGGAAATTGATCTCGTTCATGCTGCCTGTCCTTTCTGCATCACGTGATGGGGCATCCGCATGGCAAGACCACATGCCAGAACCTGGTTATCCACATGCTTCTGACCTTCGAGCATCGGCGGCGCATCAAGCTTCAAGCCCGAGCTTTCCTCAATGGTGCGAAGGAAATTGGCATCGCGACTCAAACCACCGGTCACCCAGGCACGCTCGGGACGATGGCCTCGGAAAGTCACTGAGAAGTAACGCATACACAGACTGATCTCACGCGTGAGTTCTGAGGCGATCAATCGCTGAGCATCCGCCAGGGCGCGACCGATGGTCGGTTCACCCGGCTTGACGGTGTCGGATGTTTGCGCTTCATCTTCGCGTTTGAGAATGTTGATACGTGCGTCATCAATATCCTGAATACCGAGATTGAGTTTACCTGCGAGGTATTCATTGATCTGACGGCCGGCTGCATCAATCTGCTTGTAAAACAACACGCGACCGTGACGGCAAATCAGAATCTTGGAAAAGTCATAACCCAGATCGAGAATGACCACCGCCTGATCGTCTTCGTCCGCTGCCTGGTGATAGTTGGCCCAACGTGCCAGGGCACTGGGGGCTGCTTCCACCGCGACGGGAACCAGATTGCATTGATTCAGCAGATCGACATGTTGCTCGATGAGTTGTTTCTTGACTGCGAGGATGATGATCTCCTGCTTCTGCTCATCGCCCTGGCGGACTTCTCCGACGTTGAGATATTGCAGTTCGACATCATCAAGGGATAAATGCAGACGGTCGGACGCTTCCCAGAGCACCGCCTGACGAATTTCGTTGGGGGGCATGAGGGGAATGCGGATGTTCTTGTAAATAACAGAATGGGCTGGCAGTGATGTCACCACGTTGTTGCCGTTGAAATCGCCCTGCTCCATGGCAGCCTGGATCGCCTCGACGATGGCTTTTTCACGCATAACACCCTGGGCAGGCAATCCCGGGTCCAAAGGCTGGACGCTACTGGCGGTGACCACAGCCTGGCCGCCGCGTTCGGTTAACTGCATCAGCCGGACAGCGTAGGCACCGATGTCGATGCCGATGGCATATTTGCTGGTCTTGAGTAGATGCTTAAGCACCATCCGTCTCCTTTGCTTCTCTATTCCCGATCATCAATCCAAGTGCGTCACGCAAAGGCAAACCATTGAGACAGAAAATGGCAGTGAGTTTGCGTTCTCTCGGATCGGACCCCACGCCTTACAGCGCGTTGTCACTGATTTATTCGGCAGAATCCCAACCCAACTGAGGTCAACACGCGCCCGATAAGCAAAAAAAGTGAGAAAATAGGTAATTTGAATTTGGCCAAATCAGAACTGAAATATCCAGAAATTCGCACCCAACCACGTCATCAAACAGGTCCGACGGACTTATCAAAGTAGTTCTGACAGGACCCCATCAAGTGCCGCGCACGCAGTAAGCGGTTGCCTTGAATTCATATTGGTTGTGGTTCACCTGTGGGTATGCGCCTGTCGGTACCGCTTACTGCGTGCGCGGCTCTTGAGGGAGACAGGCCGATAACAATGCAACAGTGCGCAAAAAAACACCCCGACGCGAAGTCGAGGTGTTTTGATTTCAAATTGGATCTCTGTCTTAGCCACCCTGCTGTTCGGTGACCAGAACGATGTCGCCATCCGCTTCTTTCAGGCCGACTTTGTCAGCATTGGCGGAGCTGAGGATACCACGGATTTCACCGGTGGTCTGATCATATGCCCAGCCAGCGGTACCGGTGGTGGAAGGATCGTCACCCACGGTTAAAGTGGAGATGGTGCTGGCACCACCAAAGGAGTTGGTCGGAGCCTTCTGCAGGTAGGGACCAAAGCCGCCATCGGCATCAACGGTACCTGAAGCATCGGTCTTCTTGGTCAGCAGTTCCCAGCCATCGTCACCGGTGAGGTCAGGATAAGCATCGTTGTGCTGAACGCGATAGAGTTCCAGTTGGCTGCGGATGGTCTGCAACTGAGTCGTCAGGGCGTTGGCCTTGGCGGTATCGGATGCAGAGGTGAATTGGGGGATGACGATCGCGGACAGGATGCCCAGGATCACCACGACGATCAGGATTTCAACGAGTGTGAAACCAGCGTTGTGTGCGTGTTTGCGAGTGTTCATTTGAGTTGCTCCTCTAATTAACTTGACCATGCAATGAATGATTGTTGTTTTCGAACCTTGTTAAATCAGACACATCGGTGTCTGTACTTTCAGTGTCAAACCTTGACGATCAGACCCCCCTATGATTTGGGTCCGGAAAATTTACCCGGGTCAGAGTTGGGCCCAATCCTCACGCGGGTATTCGTTCGAGGTTTCTGCCCAATTCATCGTCGAGGCATTTGACGAACTTGATGATCTTTATCACTTCGAAAGTAAAACAGGTCGGTCTGTAACGGTTATCCATTCCGCATCGTCTGCTTGAAACTAATTCAACGATATCCTTCCCCCTGCTGTCCAATATCACCCTGAGATTTCAAGCAAAAACGATCGCGGTGTAACGACTGGCGAAACTGGTCAACCTATTTTGAATCACGCAATAACCTGTGATAACACAGAACTGCAATAGCCAGATTGCTTATTTGCCGTGGGTATCTAACCGAATAAAAGACTTATGTAATCCCGGACGTCTAACCGCGGAACAGCAACGTGAACCAGAAGCGACCAGGTATCTTCAATATTCTGATCCTGTCCATGCTCATCTGCATCGGCACGGGTGTTGCGTTATTGCCCCTGCTCACGCGCGATGAACAGACGCCCTTTAACTGGCTCAGTGCCCTGCTGGCATTGGGACCGTTCACCGTTGTCGCAGCCGTCCTGGTGAGAAAGGAATACCAGGTCCGCCGTCTTCGAAATGATCTGTTTCACAAGAAGACACAGCTACAACGAACACACAACCAACTCGACCAACTCAAAGAACAACTCGACCATGCAGCCAAGCTTGCAGGCGCAACCGAAATGGCAACGGGTATCCTGCATAACGTAGGTAACGTGCTCAACGGTGTGAATGTCAGCGTCAGTCAACTTACCCAATCCCTACACGATTCAAGAATGGATTCGCTAGGCTGCATCGTGGAGCTGATGCAAGAGCAAGGTGAAAACCTGCCCCACTTCATCACCGGTGATCCGCGTGGCAGGAACCTGGTCGAAGCGCTTGCTCAACTTGATCAGATCCGACAGGAAGAAGCCCAGTTTCTCGCCACCGAACTCAATGAACTGAGCCATGGTGTCCATCACATGCGCAACATCATCGATATGCAGCAGTCTTCGGCCAAACAAGTCCACCAATACGAAGCCTTCAATGTCAGCGAGGTGATCGACGATGCAGCCAAACTCTATAGCAATGCACTGGAGCGTCTGAACATCCAACTGGTCAGAGAACTCGATGATACGCTGATGGCACAGACGGACCGCCCCAGTGTCATGCACATCCTCGTTAATCTCATCAGTAACGCACGCAACGCCATCGCCGAAACTACACATGATGGACCGCGCCTGATCACCATCAAAAGTCACGCTGTTTCACATTGGGCGCAGATTCAGATCATCGACACTGGCAGTGGCATCGCCCGGGAACATCTGAACCTGCTCTTTGATTATGGCTTTACCACCCGCGAAGCCGGCCACGGTTTTGGACTGCATCACAGCATCAATGCCGCCAGAGAAATGGGCGGAACACTCACCGCAGCCAGCCAGGGCCCCAACACCGGCGCCACCTTCACACTCAGACTCCCTACCGTGGCATCCGTCCCCAATGAAATTTTCTGCTAACGCTTAATGGTCACGAGCATCGTCGATGCATATCGACAAAGGCAAGAATCCATGCAGCAAGACAAAACGCTACAGATGAATTGGGAAGGTACTAGATACCACCCCAAGCCCCCCAGCAGGGATCCTTCGGCTTACAGCGGTTTATGTTATTCACTGCAAAGCCGCAGGAAGTTGCCCAGCAAATTCCTGCGGGTGGTTTGGATAGATTGCGATAAGCGTTTCACAATAACACATCACGATGCATAACGCGCCATGGCTCAATCAAATCTCATACGCCCAGTATTCCAGGTCATCCTGGTCGGCAATCTCGCTGGCATCAATCGAACCACCGATGAGTTCCTTGGCACGATCCAGGGCTTTCTGGGCAGAGGCAAAAACACCAAACCGCGTAGCAAAAACATTCTCTTCACCCAACAGATCAATCAAACCATACTGGCGAATCACTTCCATCAGATGTTCACGTACACCACATAACACGACATACCGACCCACTTCATTCATGCGCGTTGCAAACTCCTCGATCACCTGCAAGACCGTCGAATCAATCGAGTGCGTCCGCTTGAGCCGGAAAATCACCACGCGTGATGATTCGTTCTGAATACGTGTCAAACGGTCCCGCAATTCATCTGCAACACCAAAGAACAAGTCCCCTTCCATTTGCAGGAACAACACCGTGCGCGAGCCGTGCTTTTCCTGCAAGGGGCGTTCGACAAACGGGCCGGAGGGTGAACGCACCATCTCTGCCATGCGCAGCTGACTGGCCTGACGGAGATACAACGCGATGTTCAGGAACACACCAACGTAAATCGCATAGTGCAACGGCAACGTGATCGCTGAGAGAAACGTCACCAGACACACCACGCCATCCGCGCGATTGGTCTTGCTGATGCGCAACATGTATCGCCAATCCACCAGTGAGTAAGCAATGATAAAGAGCACTGCCGCCAACGCGGCCATGGGGATATACCATGCCAATCGCGCAAAGAGCAGATAGATCACACCGACTGCGATTGCACTATAAACACCGGCAAAACGCGTCTTGCCCCCTGCCTGATAGTTCAAGGCCGATCGCGTGAAACTCGCTGAGCCGGGGATGTTCTGACAGATCGCACCAAGCACGTTGGCCAAGCCCTGTGCAAAAAACTCCTGGTTGGGGCGAATCGCCGAGCCGGTTTTTGAGGCAATGGATTTACCGATGGCAACGGTTTCAATCATGCCCAGCAAGGCCAAGGCAAAGGCGCCGCCCAGTAAATGCTGTGCATCTTCAAACTCAATTTCCCAAGGCGCGACAAACGTATCTGGCAAACCTTCAGGCAACTCACCGACCAATGGCAAAATCGACGCATCCCAATTCAAAAAAGCAACACACGAACCAGCAGCAATCACGCCAATGAGCGGTCCCGGCGCCAAACGTGATATCCGACGGATCACCAGAATCAATGCCAACGTCCCAAGGCCGATGAGTAAGGCTTCGGTTCGCAGTTCCGGGATGTGAGGAATCAGGCGATGCAATGAACCAATCGCACCGGGATAACTGGATTCACTTAAACTCGCGCGCTCCAACCCCAGGAGATTCGGTAGCTGCCCCACGGCAATGAGCACCCCCGCCCCAGCTGAGAATCCGATGATCACACTGCGACTCACATAACGGATCAGGTTCCCCAGACGCGCTGCAGCGAAGATCATCTGAATGATGCCCTTGATCATCGTCAGACTGATGGCAAGTTGCAGATAAAAGACCGGGTCCGTCGAGCCGGACATGCGCATCACCGCTGCCACGGTTGCAGCAATGAGTAATGACTGCGTGTTGGTCGCCCCACTGGAGAGTTGTTCGTTGGAGGCAAAGAGCGCGCCGATGAAACCCTGGATCACCGACGTGTAAAGACCATATTGCGGGGGCACACCGGCGATGATCGCATACGCCATCGCCTGGGGGACTTCCACGACAGCAACGGTCAACCCTGCCATCATATCGCGGCGGAACTTCTGAAAATTGTAATGACGCACCGTCTCCAATGGTGGCGTAAACGGAACTGCCAGGCGGGACAAGAACGACGACATCAACCAAACTCCAATGCACAAAAAAATCGGCGCACGACAACCTCGGCGGGTCAGGTGGCTTAAAATTGCAATTTCACTAGTCTGAATCCAATCAGAACATACAACATAGCAGCAAATGCCACTTAGGTGCAATATTAAAGTCTGTTTCGTCTGAATATTACTGAAAAAAAATATCGTTTTCGCTACTTAAAAATGCCATCAGTGAATGCAATATCACCGCCATCCTGTCGTTACCCTTGGGATGTCTCGATATAAAGCGTCGGAATTCAGTCGGACCTGTAACCCTGTGATGCCAATCGAACACAATCATGATGAAGCGGCCGAACCCGTCGCGTCGCATGCTTGCAACAAACTTTGACGGAGAAATCATGACGACAATTCGGATGCCTATCGTTGATGTGTTGTTGGTTGTGTTGCTGAGTGTGTTTTCAGTTAATGCACGGGCGCAAGTCACCGTCAACATCACATCGGGGCCAATCGTCGGCCAAACGCTTGCTGGTGAGCCGGCGGTCAATGTGTTCAAGGGTATTCCCTATGCCGCCCCACCGGTTGGCAATTTGCGTTGGCGTGAACCGCAGCCGGTCACTGCATGGAACACTCCGCGAGACTGCACCAGCTTTGCACCGCGCTGCCCGCAACCGGATGTGTCGGACCGCCCCTGGTTGGGTGAAGCCGGGCCGATGGATGAAGACTGTTTGTATTTGAATATCTGGGCGCCTGAAAAAGTCGACAAGCCGTTACCGGTGATGGTGTGGATTCATGGTGGTGGGTTCACCATCGGCGCCAGTTCACTGCGATTCTACGACGGACTCACGTTGGCTCAGCAAGGCGTCGTGCTGGTAAGTCTCAACTACCGACTTGGGCCGTTTGGTTTCTTTGGGCACCCTGCACTCACCGCCGAATCAGATCATCATATCAGTGGCAATTATGGTTTACTCGATCAAATCGCTGCGTTGCACTGGGTTCAAAATAACATTGCACAATTCGGCGGTGATCCCAAGCGCGTGACCATCTTCGGGGAATCCGCTGGCTCGGTGGCAGTCACCTGCCTGATGGCCAGCCCGTTATCCAAAGGTTTGTTTCACCGCGCGATTGCTCAATCAGGGACCGGCACGTCACTGCATCAACATCTCGACCAATCACACTCACGCGGTCAATCGCTGCATAAAATCGGGATCACGCTTGCCAGCAAGTTCGGGATTCAAGGTGACGATGTCAACGCATTGAAAGCGTTGCGCGAAGTCTCAGCAGAACAATTATTGAAGGTGTCCGACCCGCAACTTATTTCCCAAGGACTCAAAGGCACGAAGTTCGGGCCGGTGATTGATGGGTATGTGCTCACTGGCAATCCGGGTGAGTTATTTGCACAAGGCAAACAACATGCGGTGCCACTAATGATCGGCGCCAATGCCCAGGACGGGATACTGCATGCCAGCACGCTGCCGATCAAGCGCGTGCGTGGGTATGAATGGATCATCAAACGCATGTTTAAGCAAGATGCGCCGGAGATTCTCGCGCTCTTCCCCGCTCAAACCAATCACGACGTCAGCAGTGCCTTGCTGGATTTGATGACGGTCAGTGCGTTTGTGGCACCATCCCGTCGACTGGCAGCAGCAATGCAAAACGTCAACTCACCAGCGTATCTCTATCACTTCTCACGCGTGAGTCCCGGAGCCAAACGCGCGGGTGTCGGTGCAGCCCATGGCGCGGAAATCCCCTACGTTTTCAACACCTTCAAGAATAACAGAACCTATGACCAAACCGATCATGAGCTAGCCGATGTCATGCGACAGTACTGGGTGAACTTTGCAGCAACTGGCAATCCCAATGCTGACGGCCTAGCGTCATGGCCTGCATACACACCAGACACCGACGAGCACATGGACTTTGGCAAGACCGCAACCGTCGGCAAAAACCTGCACAAACAAGCCTGTGATCTGTTCGACAAGATCGCTAGTCACACAAATTACTAGTCGATCAAAATGAGCATCACGCGTCGTCACTCCCGCGCAGGCGGGAGTCCAGTGATATATGCAAGTGTCATCAGAATGCCACTGGATTCCCGACTTCGCGGGAACGACGAATAGCGTATTTGCATGGCTTACAGTGGTGCTAACTACTCTAATCGCTGATCACTTCTTGTCTTTGATCAAATCACTGTGCTTAGAGAAAAGCTTTTCAACCTTGGGGATCGCAACACCACGGACATAGGGATTGCTCGGATTGAGTCTGACGTAATCCTGGTGATAGTCCTCTGCAGGATAGAACTTGGTCAAGGGTTCAAGCGTGGTGACAATGGGCTTATCAAATTTGCCGCTGGCTTGAAGCTTATCGATGTATGCCTGGACCGCCTGCTTCTGTGCATCATCAGCATAGAAGACCGCAGAGCGATACTGCTTGCCGACATCATTGCCTTGACGGTTGAGTTGTGTTGGGTCATGAGCGACGGTGAAGAATAGTTCAAGCAATGTGTCGAAGTTCACCTTCGTCGGATCGTAAAGCACCTTGATGACTTCTGCATGATCGGTCGTACCACTGCTGACGGTTCTGTAGTCCGCGGTCGACTCCTTGCCACCGGCATAACCGCTGGTAACTTCGAGCACACCTTTGACCGGCTCAAACACCGCTTCGGTACACCAGAAGCAACCGCCTGCAAAGACCACGGATTGGAGTTGATCAATCGGCGTGTTTTGAGCTTCAGGTTCAGCTAGCGTTGCATAGTCCTTGGCAGGGACAAACTCCAGACTCAAACCATCAACACAGTAACGCAGCCCAGTGGGTTTGGGGCCGTCGTTGAAGACGTGACCCATGTGACCGTTGCAGCGAAGACAGTGAATCTCCGTGCGACGCATGCCATGACTGTTATCTGGTTGCTCAGCCAGGTTCGGTGAGATGGCGGTATAGAAACTCGGCCAACCGCTGCCGGACTCAAATTTGGTGTTGTTAAAAAACAGTGGCAGTCGGCAACCGGCGCAGACATACACACCTTCTTCATTCTTCAGATGTTTGAACTCACAGGTCCCCGGTCGTTCGGTTCCTTGACGACGGAGAATGTGAAAGCGTTCTTCCCCGAGTTGTTCGCGCCATTGTGCTTCGGTCTTAAAGACGTAGTCCGAGCGAACCGGGCCGACGAGTTCGCCCTTTGTGTTGAAGAGTTTGACTCCAACCACATCAGTGGCGGGTTGTGTCGTTGGCATCGTAAACTCCTTTGCCCATATCCCACCAGGCTGCCTGGAAGTCTGGGCAAATATCACAGCGACAATTGCCAGTAATGCAAAAAGCAGACCAAGACGAATGGGATGTTGTGTATGTTTCATGATAGAAGCGTAATCCATTGAGTGTTGGAAATTATTCCAAACGTCCCCTAGTTTTACCCGATTTACGCGATGCAGAGGAAGTTGACATTTCCAGCAAAAAGTCATTTGACAGACGGCCACCAGATAGCGACAATACTTGGCCGAACTGAACTTACGGAGAGATGGCCGAGCGGCTGAAGGCAACGGTTTGCTAAACCGTCGTACCTGGAATCCCGGGTACCGCGGGTTCGAATCCCGCTCTCTCCGCTTACACGTAAAGATCTCTCGCATAAGCACTTGCATCCATTTAAAGATGCCTGTTTATGCGGGAGATTTTTGCATTTAGGGCAAAACAGAGACGATTGACGTTGAGTGAATTGAGACGATAATCAGCCCGACCTGGCTAAGTGTCTCAAACGGGGTTTTGTGCGGTGTCAGAGCATCTGGAGATGGTGTGCCGAGAATGTCTCGTCAATGATGTTCAAGCGGGGAGTTGATCCAATCGCAGATAGACTGCTTGCTTTTGCCAATCCAACAGACTGGCTGTTTGGCGGAGATCGGCCAAGGTGATACTCGGTGGCAATTTGCCAGCCAATGCCATGTGAAGAATTCGCGGGCTGAGCTGTGTCAGCTTCAGATGCTTGCGAATCAGACCATTTGAGATGCCCAACGACTTGGCAAGCTTGCTCGGTGAATCATCAAAGTCACCGAGTTGTTCGAGCCAATGGTAGGCTTGCCCAATCGCCTGCACGATGTGATCCTTGGGTTCTGGGTTTCCAAGTCATCGACAATGACCAGACTGGGGCGATGTGCACGATGCTTGGTCCCTCGAATGGATTGGCCTGAACCGATCGCACGAATCATCGTCCCGTTGTGCAACACAATCTGGTTGGCACGCCAGGGAACCGGTCGCCCCTTGGCACCGGGCAGCATACACACACTTGGAAAATCCTCTATTGCATTTTTCACTCAAGTGTCGCGTCGACGAGTGACGCGCGAGCTGTCAGCTCACGGCTTCTATGAAAAGCCTGCTGCTGTCAAGTTTTTTTCTTCCGATGACAATTTTTGTGTTCGACTGCCTGTTGTGAAAGCCCAAGCTCAGATCCTGTTACTTGATCCAATCTCCGGGCAAAGCATGGTGCCGAGTATGCAGTTGAATTGCATTGCCAGAGATGGAGCTTTCGCTGGAAAATCAAGGGCAGCTTCCCTCTCAATCCGGCAACGTATTGACCGCTCCGTTGGTATCGAACAACGCAAGATCGGCAGTGAAGTTGGTGATTAACTGGATCCTGCTGTGTCACAGGTGGCTTGGGCGACACAGGGATGGACACCGGCGACGACCAAGTGTGTGCCAAGGTGGTGTGGCAACTTCTCGAGTTGAGCATAATATTTCTTATGGGCTCATCTTACTGATAACAAAGCAAATGCAACGTTGTTTGCGACTAAACAGTTCCTCAACAATTGTATAACGGTATTGTTCATCGCAATGGCCCATGCAAGGTTCTGCCCAAACACTTGGTCACACGGGATCCTCGGCCAGTTGAAACGAGTAAGTACTTACTCAACAACCTTGCAGCGAGTTAATCACAACCCACATTTTGGGACTTTTGTATGCACTCAAAATAAGAATCATTCATCAAAGGTAACAGGTATGATCACCTAATCCGACTTTTCATCTCAAGCAGAATTTAAAAAAGTACAAAGATCAAGTTCGAGATCTGCATCCACAGAATGTTTGACAATAACAGTGCAACTTATGCACAAAACACATTTGCGCATAATTTCACATTTAATGCGTGAATTATCCTTGTGGTAACATCAATTTCAAAGATATCATATTCATACAAATATTATCTACCGCAAGATAAAAGTTGGATTGCAATCATCACATATCTCCCACAATACTATGAAATCAGTTTCTTTATCCCCGACACTTTGCCATGCTATTGCGAGTTGGAAACGCGTGATTTGTTCGCAGTTGAATTTCATGCTTCTTCGTTTTGAAAAAGATCCCACATATCATTTTATTGATACGAAGTATGATTTGATTCTACAGGAAAACGTCTCGGAGACTGATCCAATTCGTGGAAAAAGCATCATCTATGGCTGGATACAAGGTCGTGGCCTGGAAGCTCTGGCTGGTCATGCACGATGGCTCGACACCTTTGATTATTTTCAAAACACACCGCAAATTAAGCGAATCAAAACTGACATACGTCTGCTTATTGATCGGCTTGATCGACTCATTACAGAACAGAGCCATGTGCTGTCATTCATGATGCATGAACATGCGACAAAACCCAATGATCATGATGCGAAACGTGTCTCTGACAACAGTCACTTCACCGATTTATTTTACAGCAAAGGATTGGCTGCTGTATCGACACTCCTTGATGACCGAGAAAATTTCGAACGTGCGAGAAACATGTTTGACCGTGTGTGTGATGACATCCTCGCAGATAAATTTGTGTCTGACCAAGCCTCCCTTGACCCTCAAAATCCTGTCAAGCCGGCGCCCGGACGACATGGTCATGGCCCGCGAATGATCGCATTGGGTGGTCTATCTCTTATGCTTCAAATCACAGGTGATACGCGCTACTGTGAGATTGGTTTTGCAATGATTGAACATATTTTTAAACACTATGTTCATCATCCGAATCATCACTATGCCATATCATCCCTTGCACAACAATTACAATTGGGTGATATGTGGGAGTTTACTGATGAGAATGGTGAACCCTGGCTCGAAGCAGGTAACGTTCTGCGATGTGATCCGGGACATGCGATTGAATTCACGGGACTGGCGATGAAATTTCTACACCACTGTGAACACCGCAATCTGCTCAACTCATCACAAACGGCATTAGCCCAACAGTGGCGTCATACACTGTGTCACATGTTGCAGCATCACGTCCGACTCGGTTTTTCGGAAGATGGTATCGGAATCTACAAAGCGATTGATCTGATTCAGCGGAAGCCACTGCACAGTGACATGCCATGGTGGCCATTGCCTGAAACGATTCGCGCTGCGGCCTTTGCACGACGGTACTGTCCTACAGAAGAAGTTGATCGCTATGACGCCATCATGCTCAAATGCACTGATGCGTTTATGACCTACTATGTTCAACCATCGCAACATTACCTGGCATACCAAACACTCGACATCAATGGCAAACCGGTCTCTCGCATCCCTGCCACCCCTGACTTGGACCCGTGCTATCACACGGGACTGAGTCTGATTGATGCAATCCAGATGCTTACATGAAGACCATCCAAAGATGGTCCCTCATCTTAGTCAAGCCAATAGATCCGATCTGAAAAACCTGCGTATCGCAACAATGCCAGTATGGCATAGGCCCCCGCCCGTAGGTTGGCAAAGCGTCGGTTAAGTTGATAGTCATCATCAAACCCGTGAAAAGCACCATCGGACAAAGCCCCTGGTTCAAGAACCTGAATATTCAACAGGTAACCTGCGGCACAATCAAGGACATCATCCGAAATTGTCTTCAAACCCAATTGGCGTGCCAATAGCATTTGCATCAGAATCGCCCCCACACCGCTGGGGACCGATTGTCCCTTGGGGCCAAAACCACCATCCTGATTTTGACACGCAATCATGTGATCAAAGAATCGCTGTGCAGCCTGCTTGTAAGATTGATTGCCTGATATTTTCCAGCAAGCCATATTTGCCATGGCACCGAAATCATCATTGTAAACATGCATCATCTCCCAGCCGCGATTACTGAATCGCCCATCAGCATGTCCATCGAGACATTCATGTGACTGACGATCCAGAATCACACGAATGGTGCCATCGTCGAGCAAATGATGTTGGTTGTAAAAATCTAAAATGGTGTGCATGGCTTTGAGATATCTCTGATCATTGGTCAATTCGTACATGCGTCCCATGAAGAATGCGGACCCACTGTGAAATGAACCACACCAGGTCGGTTCCCATGGCTGATCATCAAAGCGAACTGTCCAATAGGGATAACCCTTCTCCATTGCCACACGAACAAACCAATTCGCGTAAATCTCAGATCGATCCAATGCCTGCTGATCACCGACGAGTTCATACCAATCCAACAATGACCATGCAGCGGTCAACGCGTCACGCGGATGAGCCATGGGTGTCTGCGGGGTTTCTTCGTGAAAGACACCGTATAGACGTTGATCACGCTGATCCAAATTCTGAAGGCCATACAAGTATCCGACCGCACGTTGAGCAGTGTCTTTGTAGCTTTCATCCGAGTAGGCACGATAACCCGCCAGGAGTGCTTCTATCCCCACGCCTGTGGTCCAGTTTGTCGAGTAGTTGATGACTTTTTCCTGCTGACAGTCATAGACAAAAGGGAAGCGGCCATGATCCGCGGAAGCACGATTGGTCACCTGATGTCGAACGAGAAAATCCAAGCCGCGACGGATGGCCTGTTCTACCTGTTTAGCGACTGGTTGTGTATCGATCTGCATTCTATCTCCTGACATATTCATTTAATTGAGTAACTGATTGCTGATGCCTTGCATCATGATTTGTACTGAAAAGGCAGCTAAGACCAAACCCGTGATCTTGCTTAAAACGGTTAATCCCAACTTCCCGAGATGCTTTTCGAGAAAAGTCCCCATGTACAAAAGCACACCAAGCGTGAGGATGGCACAGAGCAGAGCACTGATACCAACCAGTCGCTGGTGCCATGTCACCATCTCGGTTCCCATCACCATAAGAACACCGGTCGTCCCGGGACCGACGGTGATGGGTATTGCCAGCGGGACGATTGTGAAATCTGATTTTTCATCGGATAACTCGTAGAACGCTTTGCCTTGCACCAGCCCAATGGCAGAGAGAAGCAGTAACAACCCCGCCCCCACACGGAATGAATCGAGCGTGATGCCAAAAGCTGCAAACAGGTGCTTACCCACAACCAGTAACAGGAGGCTGATCAACACCACTGCAATCAAAAATCGCAGGATCAACCTCAACCGGTTATGCGAATCACAACTGGCTGTCCAAGTCAGAAACGAGGAGAGTACCACAAAGGGTGTGAGTACGAAAAACAGCTTGATATAGGTACTGATAAACATTTTCACATCAGAGAAGAATAACAATCAATGAAGATCACCAGACAATGCCATACAACTTCTTGGCGGGAGTTGGAAAGGTGATCCATCCCAATGGATTGAGCTGCCATCCCAGATATTCTGAACTTTGGCAAATCGATCATACCCCCATCGTTTCGGATCAAAGACAATCATCTGAGGATCATCCGACCAGTTGATTAACCCGACAATCGAAGGTCGATCTTCATGATGCGTCACCCAGATGCGTGGCAGTTGATCATGCGAATCAAAAAGGTCCAGTGGAACCGCAGCTTTGTCTTGCTGATGATCTAGAACCGTCTGAATCAAACCAAAGGCTTTGTCATTGAGTTTTGTCAGATCGTCACTGAGAATGATCTCGCCACCTGAGAGCAAAATAAGCAGTGCGTAAACCTGCACCTGGTTGTACTGCATTTCCCGGCCTGATCGCCAGTGTTCCGTCACACTCAACGGTTTTGGGACATGCAGCTTAACACGGTGCGGATCGTTGGAGGTTTGGGAGCAACGAACGACCAGAAAATCAGGGTCCGATTGCCAAAGGTTGCGGTGCATCCACCAGCGAACCGATAGTGCATTGGCATTGACCAGGACGTGACTCCAGAAATTGAGAATGTCGCCGCTCGTGCGGATTGCATCAGCAAGCCCGATGACCTGTTCATAAGGTGCGCCACAAGATAGCAGATACGCATCATCGCCAATCGCATCGCGGATGACCTGATAGGCACGTCGAATGGCACCCCCGGATGCCATTCTTATATCATTGAATTGGCTGCAAGGCAGAAGCATCTGCGTGAAATCCACCTTGAAATAGGTATAACCATCTTCACGCAATCCAGTGAACAGTGCATGCAGCCAATCCTGCACTTGTGGATGTGTCGGATCAAGGAAAGCCATCGTGCCATAGGCTAGCTGATAGGTCACGACCTTTCCCTGCTCATCACGAGCAAACCAATCTGGATGCAAGCGATAGCAAGGTGAGAAGACTGACATCATCAGCGGCGCGGTCCAGATGCCGGGACGATAGCCTGCTTCACTGATTTGTGAAGCAAGCTGTTTCATACCATATGGGAATCGCACGTTAGCCTGCCACTCACCCCATCGTGTCTCCCAACCTTCGTCAATCACCACCACACGATCAAGGCCAGGAGGCATGATCGATTGAAGCTTGTCCATATTGGCAAGAACGTCATCCTGTGAAATGGAGCCGGTGAAATAATCCCATGAGTTCCATCCCATCTGTTTCTGCCTGATGGGGCGCGCCTGGTTTTGACTATGCCACTGCCCATAAGCCTGTAGTAAATCGTTGAGATTTTTGCCTGCAAAGCAACATAACTGACTGGCGGTCAAAGTCTGTGACCGCATCACAAAACGCTTCTGAAGCAGTTGCAGGCAGACACCGAATAGTGCTTCGCAGTGTGCAGATGAATGTGTCAGGAAAAATCGTGATCGATCGCCTTGCGAAGTATTCCCCACAGCAAAGAGCATCGCACGTGATTGCTTACGATGTCTGAGCCCGAAAATCATGTTGCTGGGTTGGTCGGCTTTGAGATGAACATGACTGAGTCCCGCACGCCGGACACCACACGGGCTGCCGAAATCCTCCCCGTGGATCAATTCCATCCAATCTTCACTTTGAAACGGCTCGGTGAGATGCTGATGATCGAACCGCAGAGACACCGCTTCCCAGCGTATGTCTTGATCGGTGGTATTACGTACCCAACATATGAAGGTCTCTTGGCATTGGATGTGCAATTCAATTCCGTTACCGTCTGCGAGATAACCATCACCATGTTGCAGCCAATGCAATTCATTGGATCGCAATTTCAAGCGATCAAATTCGAACAGTACATAGCCATTTACCAAGCCTGTACTCTCCAGCTTGATCCTGCCGGTATCTGGGTTAAATGTAAATGGAACTTGCATCGTTAGCGTTTCACCATCGCTTGAAATGATAAGGATTGAAGATCGGTTTAGATGTGATGTACGGGAAGTGATCCTCATCCAGTTGCACGATGACCGGCTGCCCATCAATGAGTCCACCATCAAGTTGTTCGTCAATGACCTTGACAGCGATGGTATTGCGTTGATCCCATAGAATCAGCTTTTCGGGCAGCGTGTATTCGCGTTGCACACTCCAGTAGCTGTCAACATCTTTGCCGGTGGCCCCAATCCGTTTGCCGTTGAAATAAGTCACATCCATGTCATCGATTTTCCCGAGATGCAACTGCAGGGGTTTACCCTTCATGCTACTCGGGATGACGATACGACAGCGATACCAGGCAACACCATCGTAGGGTCGCTTGGCATCCGGCGTGCTGGGGTTGGGCGTATCGATTCCCTGAGATTCCCAACTGGCGGAGACACGCAGTTTCTGCCAATCCTGAGCGTCAAAATCCAATTTGGCGTAGCCGAGTCTTCGCCCCTTGTTTTGCGGGTCAATCTTGAATTGCCACTGCTGGGGCAATTGAATCTGACTGGTTGAATTGAACATCGCATACTCGGCAATACCCTTGAACTGACCGTCGTTGCTGGCAATCAGATTCGACAGGATGCGCATGGTTTTGGTGGCGTTGCGCGTCATTCGCTCCGGAGTAACCGAGCGTTTGAGCCAGTCCTGCGGGTTGATTGACATGAAGATGAACTGGCCGTTGCCCATCGTCATAGACGAAACGATGGCAGGCTTGGTCCAAGGAGTGATCGTATTTGAGGCCGGCACAGGATAACGGTTCAGGTCATCCTTGAAGTTGAAATCTGAAAGACTCAATCCACTGCCAAACGCGTTGGTTTCAAGAATGTGAGCGCGGCATCGCCATGCCTTGCCTGATCGAATCTTTGGATCCAACCAAGTTAAATCATTCAACGCATCAGCACCAAGCAAGATCACCGTGCCCCCCTTATGTGCAAATGAACGCATTCGCTGTTGCTGCTGCGAATCAGCAGATTGCGTTGTGAGCCAGACTTTGGTGTCCTGTGCCAGGTCAGTTGTATATTCAAGCCCCCACTGATCAATCAGTTCCTGAAACTTCTTGTCGACAGTGAGATACACTGGCTTATGATCAGTTGCCTGTTTTGAGGCTGTTTCAGTTAACAGACGATCCGTCAGCACTGTTGCAACAGGATCCAGACCGTAACGCGACTCAAGGAGTAATTGACAGAAAACGACTTGCCCACGACCTTGCCTTGCTGACAAAAGCAGGCTGTAATCCAGGTCAAACGCGCATTCAATCAGAGATTCAAATGCGCCGGTCTGAGGCTTTTGGATCGCAGCACTGGCCAGATTGTTCTGGTTGCCCCAAACCCATGGCAGGGGTGGGTACTTCGTGGGTGTGGTGACCTGCTTATCGGGGTATGGATCACGCAGACCTGCTGCACCACGCCAATGTGAGAGCTGCTCATCACTCAGATCACGCAGCATGTCATTGGGCACCGAAGGCAAAAAGGCGCGTCGCACACCTCGATCCAACATCCGCAGATGAAAGGCTGACAGATCACGCTGCGCAAACACCAGCAAGGTCTGGCCTTGATGGATCGCTTCAAGAAATGCGGCAGGTAAAGTAGACTCTTTGGCAAGCGCGTCCTGCCCAAGTACCAACACGCAGTCAGCAGCAATGTCCATCGCCGGACGATAGGCTTGAACACGACACCCTGCTTTCTTGAGCATGGCCGTGGTTATGCCAACCGGATCGATTGCAAGAAATTGCTTTGATACAGGTGATTTCGGTTGCCTTGGATAGACTGTCACAGTGCTATCAAGCAGGCAAACGGGTTGTGTCTTATCATTGGCAGCAGCAAGTCGAAGTACCAGTTCGGTTGGACGCGATACCTTGGGCAAAGCAACTGCGAGCGGGACAAATCCACGTCTACCAGCTTCGGCGGACACATCAACGGTCCCATGTGTCACGACAGTCTTGCTTTGAGGATTGTAGAGTTCCCATTGAATCTGTTGCTGATAGGTCCTCGCTGAATCATTGATGACAACCAACTGCTTTTGGAGTAACTGATCATCAAAGAAGGTATGGGTCTGGTCTTCAAAGCCCAACTCTGCTGACCCGCCGATGTAGATCAACCGCTCAGACAACACATTCGCATAGCCCTGCCCTACACTAGTCAGATCACTGTCATCCAATGGCCAGTAGTCGGTCAACGGCTTGGCACCGGGTGTGGTCAGATCATCGTACTCGTATCGCACACTCGGACCGTGCCAGGGTTCGAATTGCTTTCCAACCAGTTCCTTGAAGACACCATGCGGAACAAATCCTGTTACGCCATAAGTTCGCCAAGTTTTGATCACACGTTGGCTGAACATCTGGCTGACCTGTCCGACCATATCATTGATGCGCAGTGCATGTCCCCAGAAATACGAACTGTTGACGTTGTACTTATCCGTCATGGCGGTTTTTTCACCCGTCGCATTATCGGAGATGAGTTGCAGGTAATCATTGGACTGTAACTCATACGCTTGCGGGCCAAGAAACATGGCAGCATATTCAGCTTCCAACGGTTCGGTCCAACGGACATCGTTGTAATTGCCCACGCGACCACGCAGATAGTCCAGCACGATGCCAACGCCGTGTTCGACGGTCATCAGTGGTTTATTGCCGGTCTTAGCCCATTTGGAGGGATAGTTGGCCAACTCATCAGCAGGCGCCCAATTGGGATAAAAGTTGGATGTCATCATCTGCCCAAAATTGCCACCCGCGTGATGATAAATGATCCGCGTCGGATCCAACGATGCTACAAACTGTTCCGATGCCCTGGCCTTCTGGCGTTTTGCGCCCAGGTTCAACACATTCTCCGGAGGGACATAACCATCCGCCCAACCGCCGGGGAACATATCCCAGGGATAGCCCAACAGGTTGAAGTTCAGTGACCATGCCACAAGCGAGGGATGATTACGATACTGGCTGATCAATGCTGATGTATTGCGTTGCCAGATTTTCTGATCCTGCGGACTCGTCCAATCCACCGAATAGACCGGTAGTACGGGCATGAGGACAAAGAGCCCTTGCTTGTCCGCCAATTCAAGTACCTGTTGATATTGCTGAGCAGCATGACCACGCCGACTGATGCCTTCAGATCCCAGTTGTATGGTATTGAAACCGGCCTGGCGATAAAGCTTGATTTTGCGAATTGTTCTTGCAGCAGATGACGACACCAACGACTCATGTGGTGCGTGATGAAATGCACGAAAGTAGATTGGATTGCCGTTAAGCAAAATCTCTCGCCCATCCACCCATAGTTCCCGGAAACCAAACGTAATGGGCTGAGATTCGGCTAGTAGTTGATCATTCTGCAGAACACGAACCGTCGCAGAATACAAATACGGATTGGATTGGTCCCAGTAGATTGGATCTTCCCATGTCTCAGATACAACGACTGTCTGTGATCCTTTTGTCAAAGCATGTTGAGCAGTAAACGTCTTGACGATCTTGCCAGTATGATCACGAAGCTGAATTTGAAATCGGCCTGTCATCTGAGCTTGAGATGCCAGATCGACTTTGACAGCAACCTGCTTCTTTCGAACAGAGGTTTGTATCAACGTATCCTTGAGCTCGACCAGTGACTGTTTATCACAGACTAGAAAGACATCGCCTGTCAGACCGCGAAGCTGTGCCTTTGATTTGACCTGCATGGTCTGTTCGGCACCGAGAAACAGTTTGACATCCCCCTGGGGAACAGCATTGACGGATACAAGGACTTCGTTAATCTGATCTTTACGAATCAGATGCGTCACTTCAAATCGCCCCGGACCATCCCATTCATTGAGATCACCGAGTAACTGGCCATTAAAATAGACCTGAGCATTCATGGTGACCCGTTCAATGAGCAGATACGTCTTGGTGACAGATGCATCGACAGGCCATTGGAATTGTTTGCGATACCATGCGTTGACGAAGTTTGATATGGGTTTTGCATCCCATGTATCTTTACCTTGCCAGGAACCTTTATCGAATTTCCCACCCTGAATTGGAAACGCATCCGTATGCATCCATGATGAGGGCACCAGGACATATCCCATGGATGAATCAGTTGACAATTGCGCAACTGGTTTTTCAAACAGTGACACCTGCCAGACACCGTTGAGACAGTAACGTGTCTGTGTCGCTGTACGCCGTGTGTAAACAGCATTCAAGTCCGTCGAATACTGCGTAACAAGATCCAATGGTTTTGAAGACTCATATGGCAGTGCTTGCTGGGCCTGCAGTGGACCAACCATGAGGAACAGTACTGCAAACCATACCAACCCACCGCTACAATTCTCACGGGCGGAACTTCTGAACATAACTTTATCCTGACTACAGGAAACCAGATTAATCAGACTCAAACATTCACACATGTTCTGTGAACATATGTTTTCAGATACCAACAGGCAACGGCACCGTGAATCGATACCGTCCCCGAATCGTAAATGGATTTGAATTACTCAGGAATATAGGCCTGCAATTTCTTGATCGCATCCGCGTCCAATGGCTTGTTGTATATACGCAGCTCATCCACCGCACCATCAAGCACAGCATCGGGTGTGTAGTCACAGCCAATCATGAAATACTTCAGATCTGCAAACGGCATTTCCAATGTTGCATCTGAAGCTACGCCATAGCTGATCTCCACGCCATCGACATACACCTTCACCTGCCCATCCGTAAACGTCACCGCAAGGTGATACCACTGATTGGCTTTGTAGCGAATGCCGTTGGGACTGCGAATCGTTGTCTGTTCTTTCTCACCATTCCACAACCAGACGCGCAATTGTGAGTAGGCGGTTGTCTGGATATACATTGAGTTACGATTCCAATCATCTGCCCAGCCCTTAAAGAACAGTTTCATACCACTATTCCAAGGCTTATTGCTCTTGACCCACATGGCCACGGTGCCTTGAGCAAACTGGAAGTTCTCACCGCCACGGTAGCGTAGATGCGCCTTTTCCTTGATCAGAATGGCTTTGCCAAACTTGCCTTCGACAAAACTGACATCCTTGGCTTTGACCGGATCAGGATCACCCTTGGCCTCAGCAGCTGCTGCTGATCCATCCATAGGAGCGTAGAAAATCAAACCGTCTTTGACAGCTTCACTACCGTAGGAAGTCGCCGACATACTCAAACAAACCAGGCAAGCCAGAGCGTACGTAAATGACTTGAAACTCAACATGACAAAAAACCTTTCAAATAGTGTGGTTCACCACCACTGCCAATACTTCTTGATATCTCCCGGATCATATGTACCATTGATATTTCCAGAGATATTCTTGACGTGATAATCAACATAGAGATAACCGCCTGACCCTTTACCGCCTTGATGGGTCAGGCGATAATTCCCAACATCATTGGCGCCGTAAACCGGCATGGATGACGTGCTGGTCCCCACGGCAACGGTACTGCGGTTACCATTAAGCTCACCAATCAGAAAGTAGTTTGACGGCTGGATACACAGCAGCGGTTGATAGTTCCATTTGGAACTGGTCACCTTTGAGTTGTAACCATAATGCTGATAGGGGAATCCCCCCCCATAGATCACTTCAGCCGTGGGACACCAGTACCAGCCTCGCATACTGGTCTTGGCCAACGTGATCTCATTGGATTGAAGCTGCAGGTGCTTAAAAAGGCGGCGATACCAGAGCTGGTTTTCAACAAGACCCCCGGAACTGTCATAGACGGCATTCATCGGCCACGTCTTGTAGTCCGCATCATACGAACCCATTCCCGTACCAATCTGCCGCATACTGGACATACAGGTTGCCGTCTGCGCCGACTTGCGTGCCTTGGCCAACGCTGGTGTCAGAATTGAGATCAACAGCGAGACAATACTAATCACAACTAAAAGTTCAATCAGTGTAAAAGCCTTGTGTACTCCGGGATGCGTCTTGCGACTTTTGCTGTCTATTTGCAGAGTAGTCATTCTAAAATCCATCGTTTTATCCTTCCTGAGCGATATGCGTGTACATGGATTGATTACCGTACTACTCGTGAACACATTGATAATGGTGGATACGATCATTGACTGACCGTTTGATAGTCAGGCCCCCAGGCCGTACATCCTCCAAGGAACCATTGCCCGGAAATCATGCGCGACGGGGCAGGACGACCTGCCCGTGGCACACCGCTTCCAGGAAGCGATTGAAGCAGCATCTGCGCCGCCTGATAACCCAACTCATAACGATCAAACGACACACGGCTCAAACTTGGCCAATGCGATTGGGTTGTTTGCGAATCATCACAGCAAATCAAACCATAGTCATACCCGGGCGACATCCCCAAAGTCTGCCCCGCTGCTACGATCCGACGCGCGTGGTAGACGTCATATGCCAGCACCACGGTTTGGCGATTCAAAGATTCAAGCAACTTCAACGCGTAATCACCAACTGCCTCGGCACCATTGAAATGCGTCACCTCACAACCATGTTGCTGCGCAACTTCCTTCACCCCCGCCCAACGTTGAATGTCAGAATAGTGACCTGAATCCAAACGTTCGCCGGTCCAGATCATTTTCTTATACCCAAGATTCACAGCAGCTTTGGCAGCAAGTATGCCTGCTTCTTTTTCATCTCGGCGAATGCAGTTTTCCGGCAACCAGACATTGCTGTCGGCCCAGATCACATGTTCAAAGTGATCCGACAAACGCTTCTCCACCCAGTCGGGCAGATAGCTCAATGCCACCACACCATCAAGCAGGTTCTCACGCATCGCACGCGATTGAGCCATGCGTTCAGACTCAAGATCCATCACACGAATGATCGACAGCACATAGCCCTGCTCCAGCAACCCCTCGTTTAAACCCAGGATAGATTCAAAAGCCAATTGGTGACAAAGCGGATGATACCTGTCATTACGAATGACCACGCCTATCTGTAATGTCCGGCCGGAGCGAATGGCTCTGGCTGCGGCATCGGGACGGTAGCCCAACTCATCTGCGATCTGCAGAATGCGCTTGGCCCGTTCAATCGCGTCACGCCGTTTGGACACACCCCGACCACTGAGCACATTGGATACGGTTTGTGCCGAGACACCGGCTTTTTTGGCGATCAATTGCAGGGTAGACATCCGCCCTCCTTTTTTAGAACGTTAAAAGATAATATTCCCACCCATTGTAACTGTCAACCTTAATTGCTATATTTATCTTATCATTTTAATTTTGATGGTTAAATTTTATGTTCCCCATATCCCACATCTCAGGCGCAAGGCTCGACGGACTAAAAACCTGGCGACACGCAAGACTGGCAGACTGTGACCGTTCTCTGCCGGGCGCGTTGAACACGCTATGCCAGTCAACAATCCAGACTCTTTTCAAGCAAGCGGGACTGGATAGCAGCATTTGGGAACAGCGCGTAACACTGCTCAAAGCACATTGCGTCGATTCGTGCTCTTGCATTCTCATCTCAGCGGATCGTGCCAGGTCACACCAGTTAACACTGCTGGGACCAACACCTATTGAGCACGGGTCGAACATCGGCTGGCATTGCGACGCGCGGAGTGGTTATCGCTGGCCTGATGATATGAACTACATTCAAGCAGGCCGCCAGGCCTTTGATGAAATTGTCAATCCCAACAGTGACCGGGAAATCAAATACCCTTGGGATCTGTCCAATCTCATGTGGTTGCCAACGCTTGGACTGGCGCACCAGCTTGACCCCTCAGGTGAGGATGCGCGAGAACTCATTGATGTGATCACTGATTGGCAGAAGCACAATCCCTGGCCGATGGGCGTGAACTGGTTCTGTGCCATGAACGTGGCAATGCGCGCGATCAACATGATGGTTGGAATCAGTCTGACGTTGGATGCATGGACAACGCAACAACTGCAATCCGCGATCACACTGCTCTTCCAACACGGGCGATTCATTGCTGCAAATTTGGAAGTCGATGACAACGGCTTTCGCAACAATCACTACCTGACCAACCTTGTCGGCTTATTCGGACTTGGGTTGATGTTTCGCCACTTACCCGAAGGTGAACAATGGCTTGACTTCGCGATGGCGGAATTGATCCGTGAAGCCGGCGAACAATGGCTGGATGATGGTGCGTGTTTTGAGAATGCCACCAACTACCACCGCCTTTCCACAGAGATGATGCTCTGGGCGTACCAGCAAGCCAAACAAGCCAATATGCCACTGCCCGATGATATCAAAACAAAACTTGGCAAGGCTGTCGCGTTCACGCATGACATCACACAGAACAACGGACACGTACCACTCTTTGGTGACAACGACAACGGTCGGCTTATCCAATTTACCACGTTTGAGCAAAGCGATGTGCGGGATCACAGAGCACTTGTAGCAGTCGGTCGATGTGTTCTTGATCAACCCGATATCCCAGCATGTTCATCTGACTATGCAGCAGAGGCCATCATCTGGACGGGAAAGGTTCCTGAATCTCAGACAACCGATCACAATCCAAACCGCCTGATTCAATATCCTCATGCCGGATACTATGGCATCAAAACCAACCAACTCAATTTGCTGCTGCGCAATGCACAACTGCATCCAGCTGAACGAGGCGGACATGCTCACTGTGATGCGCTGTCTTTTACGGTGAATTGGCAAAACCAAGACCTGTTTGTTGATGCAGGAACCTACCGCTATTCCAGTCATTTCCAGATGCGAAATCTGTTTCGAAGTATCCAGATGCACAACACCATCCAGATCAACGACTGCCCCATGCATCAATTTGATACCGAGAGTTTTGAAGGCTTGTGGACGGTCACCGATCAAGCCCAAGCCCAAACAATTGACTGCTGCATGTCGGATCAAGTATGGCAGTATGCAGGACAGTACACACAAACAACTGATACCCAACAGTGGCAAGTTTCCCGATCACTGTCATATGTATTAAGCAGCAACATGCTCTGCATTGCGGATCAGGTACAGAGTCTTTCAACAAAGCTGCCTGTTGATGGAGACAAAGCCTGCGCACGCTATCTGCTGTCACCGGATATCACGCTTCAGAGAGCCGCATACAATCGACTCATATTTCAAATTGGCAAGCAAACACTGGCAGAAATGATCATCAACAGTCCCATTGCCGGACTACGCGTACAGCCGCAATGGTACGCACCTGCTTATGGCAGCATCGTCCAGACCTCACAAGTCCAAATCACATGGTCGCCCAAACACCAAAAACAACTTGACTATCAAATCCAATTTCTCGACGCAAAGGCCTGATCGCATGGCAAATCATATTCAAATTGGTATCACCTCATCACCTAGTCCAACGTTGACCAAACCAATGTCATTGGACGAACAGATCCAACAAACCATCACGCATTGGGACAAAGCGTTGGCACCTTTATGGGCAGATCAACCTGACTTGATACTTCTGCCGGAAAACTGCGATCGCTGGCACAATCAAGCTATCGATGACTTATATGCGTTCTACCGGTACCGTGGCCAGGTAATCTGCGAGCATTTTCAGAGCTTATCACGAATGTATCAATGCATAATGATCTACCCGCACACACGTCAGGATCAAACGGGCAACTGGCATAACTCAGCCATGATCCTTGACAGGGGCGAGGTTGTCGGTTGCTATGACAAATGCAAATTAACGCCTAGAGAAATTGATCGTGGTTTTGAACCAGGCTGCATGCCAGGAATCATCGACACGCGGTTTGGACGCCTTGGGTTGATCACCTGTTTTGATCTGAATTTCCTGGACCTGATGAACCTGTACACTCAAGCCAACTTGGACCTACTGATTTTCACGTCCATGTATCACGGCGGGTTGATGCAACCGTTCTGGGCCTACCAATGCCGTTGCCCATTGGCATCCAGTATCAGTGGACTGAGTAGCGGGATCACCTTACCCACAGGTGAATGCGTCGCACAGACCACCAACTATCAGAACTACATTTCAGCCAATATCAACCTGGATCGGGTTCTGGTTCATCTGGATTTCAACGACACCAAACTCAAGCAACTCAAAGCACGTTATGGACGAAAAGTACACATTCACGATCCCGGCCACCTTGGTGCGGTAGCCATCACAAGTGAACACGAACATGTGAGTGCGCAACAAATGATTGATGAGCTGGCTATCGAAGACCTTGATCAATACCTCAAGCGTGCTTCGGAGATGTCCTGCCAGTATTCACAGATGCAACTGTAAAATTTGCGACTGTCACAATCAATCACTGGCGAATCATTTCATAGGCAAGAACACCATCATCTTCATTGGCATGTGTATCGACAGTAAAGGTCAAATGCTTGCCATCTTGGGTTGATGTTGAAATCTCTGCAATGCGTTTGCCTGACAGATCAACCGCGAAGACTTTCATGTCTGCAGGATTATCAAGTGACAGGCTGATCGTTGCGGTTCCTTTTTTGACCATCAAGGGCAATGTTCCCCATGCTTCTAAAACACGACCATGTTGATCACGGAACTTCATCTGGTTATTAAGCACATTGGTTAAATGCATCAGCAGGATTCGCCCGGATGACTCCAATGGTTTGTCATCCATCGCGGAGACACTGACGGTGACAGGGCCGGAGACATTTTCCAACACCAATCGCTCGCCGGAATAGGATCCTTTATCTGCCAACACAATCGCTTCGGTATTGGGAGTCTGAACGTGGAATCGACCTTCTTTTGTTGCCAGCTGAATCTCACCGGTATCACTTGTATACCGTCCCTTTGCCCGATCAATCAGTGTCTGAGCCACCACGTTTTGTTTTGCCAAAGCGTCGAGAATGTCTGATTGCTGATCGACAAATGGCAGTGTCGAATGGATGTCGTCTGCCAATGCTTGATCGCCACACAATGCTGCTGTGTCATCTGGCAACTGTGTTGATAATTGTGATCGTGTCACGGTTCCGGTGCCGGTGATCAACCCCACCTGCGAGTAAGCATCTGGATGTGTGGCCAGGTCCTTACCTTCCACGAATACATGCTCTGGATCGACCACATACGCAACCGTCTTCTTTGCTTTGGCCACATCCGCGCGACGAAACAACAGATTGATCAAACGCTCTGACATCAGCGCGATCGGATCATTGACAACACTAAAGCCTTCCATGTACCCCGGCTTGGTGACCAGATTGATCTTGCCCCCACCCCAGTAAAAGCGACAAAGCATATCCCAATCCTGAAAAGCAGCATATGAACCCACCAACGCGCCGCCTTCAGCACGATACGGATTGGGCATCACATAACTGTATTCAGTGATCGAAAACGGCTTATCCAAACGACGCACGGGAAACTGCAAACGCAGACTACTCGTCATCTGTCGAACAGATGATGCACAGGAAAAGGAGTAAGGCAAAGACCACTGACGATTCACAAACGCCGGATGGTCATGGTAAAAATGATTGTCAACATACCCAAACGCGTCATACAAACCATTGGCTGCAAGCAACCGGTCATAGTTATTGGCTGTAAACGGCGTCTTGACGTCCATCTGCTTAAGAGACTGCTGTAGACTGCGATGTGTCTCTGTGGCCGTCTCATACATGAACTTGGTAAACAAGGCAGTCCCCACGCGATCAGGATCAGCCTGCGGCGCATTGACTTTGACCCAATCGGCATACGCCTTTCGAATGAGCTGGGCGACATCGGGATACTTGTTCCAATGCGGGATCAGAAAGTCTTCATTCATCGTTGATGTCGTTGCCAACACCGGATCATCAGCAAGCGACAACCCCGTGTATGGATTGGTTTGCGTCAGTAAAACCTGAGCAAAATCAGTCAGCGCTTTGCGTGCTTTTTCGTCCACAAGGATCAACGATTTAATCTCGCGGAAATAATCACGATTCAATTGAGAATCTTCTGCACGGAACCCGCGATAGGAATACAAGTCCCAAGTGACATAGATGCCATGTTTTTTCAACTGTGCGATCAGATAGAAAAACCGATCTGCCTGATCCTTATTAATGGTGTGACTGTTGGGCCCATTGGCATCGAGAATCGATCGATCAAAGTGATGCAACCTGGCGATGTTGTATCCCATTGACTGCAGTTGTCGAGCCAGACGCTGCGAACCTTCATGTGGCATGAAACAACTATCAAAGCCAAGGTTCACGCCATGAAACCGAACCGGTACGCCCGGACGGTTCTCAAACTCGAAGTGCCGACCGCGAACCAGCACGCGTCCCCACTTGCCAGCTTCCTGCTGAGGGTATTGGGTGGAAAGATCAAGGATACTGCCGGGCTCGACTTCTTGTGTCCAGTTGATTGGCTTCCAATCTTTACCTGCAGCAATGGTCAACGGTGTTTGCTCAACGGATGGCAAGGGGGCATCTTCGGAACATAACGTCATCGCCAACACACCCCAGACGCATCGATTGTTTGTTTGGATTTCCAACTGCTCCAGTGACTTTCCTGCAGGCAATTCGTAGCGGGACAGATAGACACCCACCAGCGAACGCCCATTGGGTGCTGACCAGACGACACGCCCATTGACCTTGTCCGATGGATTCCACCAGTCCCCCAGGTCTTTGCCACTTCGCACAGGGATATCAAGCGTACTACCATCTTTGAATGAGACATGGATGATGCCTATGGGTTGATCCGGTGTGAGTGATTTGGCCCATGCAGCTGAGTGCATGACAAAGAGCGTGCGTGCTTGTGATGCGCGTTGATCTGCTGGTAATTGGATACGTGTCTGCTTCAAATCAAAGGGACGTTTGTCAAAGCCAAAAACCATACTGGATTTGCCTCGGTTCTGAGCAGGATCAATCACGTTCATTTTGATCCCCCCAAAGTCGTACATCCCAGATTTCAGCGCAGACAGATCATTTCCCGGACCCTGATCCGTCCATCCTCCCTGCTTGTCATCAGCCACTTCATCCTTGAAGCCCATATTACATTGATCTGCGATATCAAGCGGGAAGCATTGATACTGTCCTGCAGCAACACGGATATCAAACGACGACTGCGTCACCATCCCTCTGTTTTCTTTGAAATATAGACGCATGGTGTAGGCATTGGTCTTCCATTTGCGACGATCAAGAATTTCCACATCCCAGAAACCTTGAAGATGAATCGGTCCCTGGGGTGTGGGAATCTGGATTAAGCGTACTTCACGCGCACCGGAGAGGATCAATGGATTTTCCTGCTGCTGGGCGGGTAAGGTGACGGTGCGATGCTGCACTTTCAATTGCATCCCCGCAAAACGGCTCACGGGTAAATCAATCGACAACGCCAGCATCCGCGTCGGCACCGGCTTGGTGGAAGAGGCATCAATGTGCCAGGTGATGGCTTTATCTTTGTCGTTGGAAACAACCTTGTTTTTCAGGACAAATTGAAAATCGTCCTTGGTCTGCAATTGACTTGTAAACTGCCAGCCATCCAGTGCGACGTTGTCCATGTTGTTGAAGTTGGAATCAAACGTATAGGCTGCACTGTACCACTTGGGATTGTAGTGCACCGGATACATACGAATATCCATCACACGAATCGCGCCACGACTGTCCTTGGAAAAGCTGCTGGGTAATGACTGACCTTTTGCAGACACCATCACCAGCAAGCTAAGGAGCATCGGAACGACAACTTTAAAACACATCAACTTCATCGGGTGTTTCCAATCAATACAACAGATAGCAGATCATCTTCTTCAGACAATCAAGACAAACGTTACCCCGGTGATCACAAATGGATCAAGGATTAATCAATTTTATTTTCAAACGATCAGGGATTGGTTTTGATATACCACAGTGCATCGTTGGGATACACGTCCTGCTTGTTCATGGTTTTGGCATGACCGTCATAGAAGACGAGATTGGCCCGATCATCATGCCGATACGCGAGCATTTCGTTGTAGTAGGTTGCCGGATCATCTCCATAGAGATCCCAGTAGGAAATATAGTTTGAGCCTGAACGCGTCACCTCGGCATTTTTGGCATCTGCAAACCAAAGCGTGCGGTTGGGTTGTATGGGATCAGTATTGCGAATGCCACGGTAATTGTTCCACCAGAGCATATCTTTGTCGGAGGACCAGTTCTTCCCGGGACTCATCCCATAGGCACGGGCAATATTGCCATCCATGTTCTGGCCCCATTGATTGACCAATGCAGCCTTGGCATCCGGGCAGACCTTGTTGCGTCCCCACCACCATTTATCCGCCAGTTCATTGACACTCATCAATGCTTTGAGTTCAGGGTTGATCGCCCATGATGAATTGGACACACCGGGCAGTGGCTGACTCAGTGGCGGGTAATAGCCTTTATTCTGCGTACTGTAGGCTTCACTGATCATCCCATATTGGCGAAGTAGATTGGTACACGTCAAGGTCCTTGCCGATTTGCGCGCCTTCCCCAGTGCAGGCAGGAGAATGCTGATGAGTATGGAAATAATCGAGATGACAACAAGCAACTCAATGAGTGTAAACGCACGCATCATCACTTTGTTTCTACGACAAGATGGCTTAACTGGGACAGAAATCATATCAGCCTCTTTCTAAACGTTTCGAATTTTTGAAACGCGATAAGGTAAAACCTATCCTTAAATCTTGATCTACTCAAATATGCGTTACAGAATCCCGACACACCAGGTTGGCGGAAAAAGGTTCCACACATATCGGCGTGCCCGACTCCTGCTTGGACTCAATGGCCTGGATTAAGTACCGTGCTGCACACTGGCCCATTTCTTCAAGTGGATGGCGCAACGATGTCAGACCGGGGATCAGATATTCACAGCGTTCCGAATCACCCATGCCGATAACACTCATCTGCTGCGGAACCGCAAGGCCTTGCTTAAGGCATTCACGCAGGGCATTGACTGCCACCAAATCGTTGTAACCGATCACAGCAGTTGGCTGATCACTTTGGCTGAGCCCCAGGAAATACTGCATCCCCAAGGTGCCTTCGGCCTGACAGAACTGATCATCAATGGACATGCGCACAGATGATTTGTTTCTGTCATGGATCAGGCAATCTTCCAAAGGCAAACCCAAAGCACGCATTGCCTGCAAATAGCCTTCCTGGCGCAACAGCCAGGGAGCCTGTGGTTTATCCAAGCATGATCCCAGGAAGCCAATGCGTGTATGCCCCAACTCCGCGAGATATTCAACCGCTTTGCCTATGGCACCGGCGTTGTCGAATACGACAGAATGAAAAGGCTCATGAACCGATTCGGCATCCATCAGTACCACACGGTTGGCGTAGCTCTTGAGCATCGGCAACCAATCACTGCACAAACTACTACGGAAAATAATCAGGCCATCGACACGCTGTTCAGCCAACTTCTTGAGACAGGTCTCGCCGGAACCTTCATTGACCCGGTTGGTCAGCAACAAGTCATAACCATGCTCAAGGCATTCCAATTCAATACCATCAAGCAGGCGACCGGCATAGCCATCGCCCACACCATTGCGGTGCCCCGGCGGGTTGTACACACCGAGCGTATTGGTTCTGCCTCGAATCAGAGACTGGCTGGCAAAATGCGGGCGGTAATTCAGACGCTTGGCAACCGTTTGCACACGCTCCCGAAGACTGTCACTGACCACCGAACAACCCTTGGTGGCATTGAGAACTGTCGATGCCACCGCAATCGAACATTGCGCCTCACGGGCAATATCCTTGAGCGAAACCTTCGTCCGCTTGCCTTGTCGGGTCATTGTCGGCATCGACTGATCTTCCAGTTTAAGACTCTAAATATTTTTCGTAACGTTTAGAATCGTATTCGTTACGTTTAGAAAAGTCAATTTTAAAATTCACTATTTTCTACCAACGGTTATGAAAATGATTGATTTAAAGGAATTACCATCGGCCTTCATCAGTAAAATCAGCGTTTGAAAGCCACATTCAAACAGGGGCGGATCACAACCCAAACACCCGTGACCTGCCCCCTCAAACCCAGTCCAGGATGATTGCGAGAATATATTGAATTGGGCGTCCGCATCATAAACTGTGCCAGTGTGTGTCTTCACGCCAACGATACATTCCTCCTCGGGCATTCACGGCAGCATGCCAATCGCGCTTCTGATCGGCGTTGTTGCCATTGGCACATTGTGAGCCACCGGATCACCAGCATTCCCCCAACACGAGGTAGACCTTCGGGCAAGTCACTCAATGGCTACTTTCGTCGCCTGATGACCCGTGGTTTTGAGCACTGTCCTCATGGCCAACGTTGGCAAGCCAAACCGGATAGGTATCCTGCTTTAATGCTTGATGAATCATGTCCTTTGTGTGTCAGCAACGACGGCCTGGCAGAATTACAGGATCGAAATGATCAAGATTATCCAACCTGATGGCTGCAAGACAACTTTCTCACCAGCTACGACACGCATATTCATTTTCAAATGACCTAACATGAAAGAACACATTTCGATTCAATGGATTTAATCACGATCCAAGAAAATGCTGATACAAACTGCCGCAAACCAATGGCCCCAACATACCTCCAGCAGAACAACAAAGCTGACAAACAGTCATCGCAGTGTTACATGATTCTGGCAACCGTTTGGCTGATGAGGAAAAAGCAAGTGGGATGATTGGCCCCCCCAAACAACCGGCAAGGAAAGTCAAGCACATCAATATGGCAATGTCACTGACAAAAAAGACAAGTGTGATGCACAAGAACATACCTAGACCACCTAGAATCAACTGCACACCATCTCCAAGCCGCTTATCAATCATTGCTGAAAAGATCCGACCCGCGATCAAGCCAACCCAGAACATCGCCGTCATTCCCGTAGCTGTGGTGCTGGCAACTTGAACTTGCTCTTCAAGATAGACTGGTAAAAAAACCGTGACCGACTGTTCAAGTGAAACATAAATCACCAAAATGCCCATCAACGGCAGAAGAAGCGGATTAAGTGCAAGACGACAGAGCGAGCCCAATCCCACAGCACGATCTGCTGCGATCTCCTGCATGCCCGGAATCACCAGGGCAATGACCATTGGAATCACAGTCATACCACCAAGCAACCACAACACCGCACGCCAATCACCTAACATCTCTGCGACAGGACGACCGGTTGCCATGATCAATGCTGCCGAACCGGCGGTACATGCCTGGAGTAGATTCAATAGCAAGCTGGTTCGATCAGGACATACAGCCACGATCAACCCCATCGCGAATAAAACGGTGGCAGAAAGCCCCAACCCGGCCAATACGCGTCCCGCCAACAAAATTGGGAATGATGGCACACTGGTCATCAAACATCCTAACACCGTACACCCCATCCCGATTAGCCAGCAGTATCGACTGGGACAGCTGCCTAAAAGTCGCCCCATCGCTAACGATCCAACCAATAGCCCGCCGAAGAAGCTGGCTTGGCACATCCCCGAAGCAACGGATGACAACACAAGATCATGACTGATCCATGTCACCAGACATCCAAAGATTGCAACCGACATACCACTACACGCACAACCTGCATAGACAGCCAACAGCACAAAATGTGCTGACTTCATTTTTCTGATCGTGTGTAACTTTTCGGTTGGGACAGCACGTTGTAAGTCTGGCGTCACTGTCATTGGAATAACCTTTTTAATCTCACCAGGAAGGCAAGTGAATAAAGCTGGAACAGGATGTACGACAAGCCCCATACAAAAACACAGCGTCATTGCATGTCAGCACGTAACATTGCGAATCATCAGAATGATGAATACAGACAAGAATCCCGATCAATACACAGGCTCCCTGGAAGCCAATGATCGAAACACAGCATTTTGTTCCTTGAGGGGGGCGATGCGTTCGTGAACGTATTCTTCCATCCAACACAGTTCAACATCACCAGCGAAGACTCGGTAGACCTCATCACTGAGTTGCTCAATGTCTTCAATAGCCTTGTCTAATTTTTTACATGACTGTTCCACAAGCCAGGGATCATAGCGAATCTTGTCATACTGCATAAACGACACCATTTCATGAATTTCCTGGACCTGTTCCCACGCAAATTTCCGACGACGTTGCATCTCATTTAAAATGCTGGAACACTGCTGAAATCTATCCAACTCACAGGCTTGCAAAAGGAGTTGGTTGACCTGCTCCAGCGTTGGGTTGGATTGGCCGGAAAACAACTGGCCCAGAAGCATGATGACATCCTGATTGCCATCAAGCGGTGAGGTTTGAACGCGGTTGGTCGAATAGCGGCTCCAACCGGTTGCGATGAATCCTTGAAAACCAAACCGTTGATCCAGATCAAGCCAAGCCAGTGTGTTTTCACGACGCCTCTCAAACGTAGCACGATCATAACTCATCCCATCAGCACCCTTGTATGCACCACATGCCCACATCGGAACACCGAGCTTGCTAAACCGTTCGATGTTTCGCGTGTGATAGAGATGGTCCTGTGTATGATCTGGATGGCCGTGATAGCCCCACACCGTGAGGTCTGCTTTGTGACTGAGTTGTCGCAAAGCATCATCATCCCATTCGATCATCATGTCATGCCAAAGCATGGGACGAACCCCACAACCAGCGAGTTTATCGAGAATGGGATCCAAGTGATAAAGATACAAGCGATCCTTACCATGTTCTTGAGCATAGGTGCGTGTCATTTCATGTGTACCAAACAACCATGCTTCATCACCACCGAGATGAAAGTACTTTAGACCTGGCATCAGACGAAGTACATCATCCACCATGTCTTGAATCAATTGATCAGCACCTGGTGCAAGTGGGTTCAAACAATCAAAGCAATCGACCTGCTCGCGTAAGTGCTCATTATCATCATGTCGCAGTGCCATCTCCAAATGACCAATGGATTGAACCAAAGGAATCAATTCGATTTGAAGTTCAGCTGCACGTCTGACAAACTGACCAATCACCTGCTCACTGTAAAATGTGGCACCACGATAACGCTGGTCACATGTCCATGGAAATGTATCCTCCCATTCAACAAGAATGGCGTTGTATCCACTGGCAGCAATCAGATCCAATAAACTGATCAAACGCGCAGGCGTAGGTGGCAGACCTTTAAGATCCAGATGAATGGCACATAGCCGAGTGTTTTTTGGGGTGGAATTACGAATCATCACAAATTTTCCTTCATTTCAATTCCCCGAAAATGGCTTGATGTAAACAGTTCCCCAACCGGATTCATCACGCCAGCAATAAGGCGATATCGCCTTCCAGAACAGCGCATGATCGCGCTCTTTACCGTTATCATCATCCATGACACCAAGGGTCATACCGATCGTGTCACCAGGCCGTCTATCTCCACCCATAACACGCCAGCTAAAGCGAAATTCGTAAACGTACTTCGTTGCTCGTGATTCTCTGACAGCCTTGTAATTTGTCGCCCCCTGCCAATACGCAGCATCGCCGAAAGTCTGCGGGAAGCCGCTACATTGACTGGTCGTTGCACCCGTGAAGACCATTGCAAATTCACCACCTGAGTGGTATTCCAATCCGTCTGCATCACGCGCGTTGGACGCACGGTTGTGATTACCATCAATGAAAATCTCAACGGCATCGTCCCGCCATGCCATGGCAGTCCGCTGATCTGGCGTTGTGTCATCTGTCACCAGTCGATCATCTGTCACTTCCACAGCCACATAGAGCGCGTGAACGTCATGACAGACCGCAAAGCGGTAACTCAAATCATCAGCACTGTCTGCGTCGCACCAATCCCCCCGGCCATAACTCTCTGTATCAAAGATACCGTTTTCCGGTGTCACTTTGATAAACGTGACGTTCTCCCAATCCTCAAGATTTCCGTCAAGCGTAATCGGCGCATGGGGGATTGATGTAATCCGGCGGGGCAATTCCGTGGTATCCCAAGAACAGCCTTGCAGAGCACATAGCAAAACAGACAACATAAACAAAGTCGACAGTTTCATACTCATACACCGACCGAGGATAGAGCCTTGGAATTGGCCGCCGTAAGAATACGATCGACCAGTTCGCCTTCCTGACAAAGCTGAGCACAGCTCTTGCCCTTGATGGCGGCCGGGACTGCCCAGAGCGTCATGATCTGTGTATAGTCAGAACCGCTGGTTCGTTCACCGGTTTCACAGTTCATCAGGACCGGCGAATCCCAGGACAACCGCTGACGAAGGACAAGGTTTTCGATGCAACGCTCAAGTACATCAAGCCCTGCATCGCGCATGCCTTCATACAGGTAGGTCATCGCCAGATTCATACAGCCGGAGACAAAGAAGTCCGTGGATTCATACTGGTTCATCCCTTCGGCACTACCGTTGGCCGCGGCACTGCCATCGCGATTCATAAACGAAGGCGTACCGATGTTGTGCTGATCCAGGCCCTTGGTTTTAACAGTGTTGAGGACCGTTGCCACGCGATCCTGAGGAATCACACGATCCAAGCCATGGGCATGTGCCATCCACTGACCATCGCATTGGAAACTGAGAATCAGGTCGGACGTTTTACCCGTCTCCGGCTCGTTAAAGTTCAGATAGCATTCGCCATCCCACATGTGCTCTTCGAGTGATTTTTCACCCGCCGCGATCCAGTCGGCACACTGCTGGGCAAACTCGGTGTCGCCAACTTGTTGAGCCATGCGCTTGACCATCTGCAATTGAGCCAGGCGAAGACCACCAACGTGGGTCACCATGCCAGCCCATTCGCAGTGCTCAAACCATTCGGAATCCACATTGCCCGTGGGCATGGCAAGTACACGATCACCATCGTTATAGGCTGGACGCAGATTCATGGTGAAGATCATGTTCTGCTTCAGCGATGGGTAGAACTCTTCGGCGATCTGTTGCGATGGATTGATTTGCAAATAACGATCCACCAAGCCTGCGTACGACGCTCCATTGGAAGCTGTTTGATAGCCGAAACAGGGCTTGGTCATTTCGCAGGTGTGATTATGTTCGTCATACCAGTCATAGCGATTGACGACGCCTTCACACGCAGTACAACCACCGAATGTCCAGACACATTGTCCTTCTTCGCTCATGTAGGCCTTGTACGTACGAAGCGTCGAAAGCACCGTTTCCGGGAAGAAGTATGAACATGAAATATTGGATAAATAGGTATTGGGAACACACTCGTTCTGCGGACAACTTCGCGGACTTTCGTTGAGCGCAAAAATGCCATCCTCTTCCAGACACCAATCGCCAATGGGCTTTTTCTTCATCGCCCAGAAGCTGGTTTCAGGCAGGTTGTATAAAACATTGATCAAGCTTTCACGGAGCCAGATCGGTAGTTCCTCATCAGAATAAATGACTTGCTGCCAGGCAATGATGCGAGAAAGCATTTCTTCGTGATTCTGAGCAACGTGATTGGCAACATCAAGTGATGACGCGAATCTCGATGCATACATGTGCGTGAACTGATTACCACCGCCCATCGGGACACCGGTGGCATCCCATTGTGGCGCGTACCATGCCAAGACCAGGCGAATGACAGTGCTTTGCCCCGGCTCCAACGCATACTCCTTGGCCAAAGATGCCCCCGGACCATTTGCGGCCTTGGGCAGGACCGTGAAATATTTCGCATCCGGGTCATGCCAGGTCCCCCCTGCGATGCGAGACCAAAAACCACTGTCACTGCCCATCGCGCCACCGGTCATAACTTCTTCATCGCCGATGACACCGATGGCATACTCGACATGATGGTCGTTGGAAACCACGACACCACTGATGTCACCACGGACAGGTTGATGTTTGAATGTCGGCTGACCAAGCGATTCCTGCGGCGTTGGGCCAGGTAAACTGAAAACCAAACGTCCTGCCTGTGCAGCATCGGAAACATTGCGGACGTGTACTTCAAATACGATTGCTGGCGTGTTGGAACCATGTGAATCGCCTGGGAAGAATGGTGCCCAGCTTCGCATACCGACACTGATCGGCGCTTCAAATTCATACTCCAGATCCGCAACCGGGAAGTGGCCCCAGTAATGAATATCATCAACAGGCGCAGCACGCTTGAGATGGAACATCGAGGGAATGGCGTCAAGCACATCTGCCTTGTACTGCTTTGTCGAAAGCAGCCAACTTTCCTTACCGGCAGAGATCCCCAGGAACGGCAGGTTCATCGGACCACCACGTGGCACATGGCTGTTGAAAATGGTGCTGTAGCCAAACGTGCCATCAGTCTCCAAATCGAGACATCCAGTATCAATACTCCCCAAAGGCATACCACAGAGAGCAGGACTTGTTTTGGCATGATGTACCACACCACTTACAGGCACCTTGTATCCGGCTGCTTCAAATTGAGCGAACTTCATTTCCTGAAGATCCATTGGGAATAGTCTGCTCATATCAATAACTTTCTGATTCAATCACAAATGAAATACGATTTTAAAAAAAACGACTTGCGGATCGACAATACGCTGTCAATCGTTGCTTATTTCTTGATACGATTCCCTCGCCAAAGACCACTTCCCCATGAACTGACGTAAATCAGGTTGGGATCATTGGGATCAAACAATACATGGCGAGGGCGTTTGGATGGACAATCGAGCACTTGCCATGTTTTGCCACGATCCGAACTGGTGTAAACACCCTTGGTCAGTGCTTCACCGGAAGTGCAGATATAAAGTCGATTCGGATCCAGCGGATCAATGGTGGTGGAGAAGCATGAGTCGGCAAAAATCTGCTCCCACGTCTCCCCGCCATCGCGCGTCCGCCAGACGCCGCCGGTGTAACCCTCAATGGGTGGGGTCATGCAGGAGATGAAAATCTCATTGGGATCGTGCGGATTGAACGTGAAGTCACAGGGATATTGCATCTGGCTTTTATCACTGATGAGCTTCCATGACTTGCCTTCGTTGTCACTGACATAAAGCCCCCCTGAATAGATGTAGCCGGTTTTGAAATTGGCACCACCGACACTGGTCAAACCATACATCTTGCCATCGGGTCCGCGCTTGATTCGCAGTGCTTTGATGTGACCTTCATCATTGATTTCACCCGTTCGCGATTCCCATGTTTTCCCACCGTCTTGACTCAGATAAAAACCTTTGCCCAGAACAGCAGCCCAGATATGACGTGACTCAACAGGTGATTGAGGATCGAGATACAAACTCAGTGTGGTCAAGGGTGGCAAACCTTCTTCGTTGATTTGCCGCCAGGTTTCTCCGCCATTTTCTGAATAGGCGATTGAACCATAATACTGAGTCGTTAACACAGGATCACGACCGATGAAATTCCATTGCGGGATGTCATGTTTTCGGGATGATGCAGCCCAGATGCGATTCGGCACATCAGGATCAAATGCAATGTCATAGATGTTATGTGGTTGCGGGATACCCTTTTCAGAACGATACCAGCTATGTCCTCCATCGCGACTGTACCAACCGCAAAAGTCCGCGGTGCTCATGTGATGATACTTCGGATCATGCGGGGAGATGTGATACAGGTTAACGGTTAACACCATCATGGGGTCGTTTTGGATTGTCCCATTTTCATTGAGTGTGCCATCAGAGTAGAACCAGTCCTTCCCGCCATTGTTAGAGATGATCAGGTTCACCCAATTGCAGTACATGATCAGGTCAGGATTCGTTGTGCTGACGCTCATCGTCAGTTGCGGTTCGGACCAACCCCATAGACCTGTCAACCAACTCTTGTTCGCCAGGTTGTACTTTTGCATATCCGGATGTTGAAAAAGTACAGGCTCCCAGGAATAGCCACCATCTGTGGTTTTGTAGACCGTGGTACATTCGCCTTCCTTCTTGGGATCGCAACCGGGATTCCAAGTCGAGACGTAGCAGACATTGCCAACATTTAGCGGCACTGCAAGCAATGCATATTCAAAGCCGTTGCCAGATGTGACCGGCGTGGTGTGCAGACCTTGCGTTTTGACAGGATTCCAATTCTTGCCAACGTTACTGGAGCGAAAAATGCCGGTATCCAGTTTGCCGTCGATGGTACGTGTCCCGACCGTGCAATAAAGCAATGTCCGCCCATCACTGTACCCCCCAGCAAAACTCACCAACGAAGCGCGATCCGCAGGAATACCGTTCATGCGTTTTTCCCAATGAGCGCCTGCATCCTCACTGACATAAACGCCATTGGTACAACCGGCAATCATGATCCTGGGATTACTGATTTCATAAAGCAACTTATGAACCTTGGTTTTACCAAAAGGCAACAATCCTGCATCGGTCCAAGTCAAACCACCATCTTTTGTGACAATTCGATAGTTAAGATCATCGTCTCGAACCACAGCACTGGCCTGTTGAGAATCATTGGGATCAAATGCGATCAGGTTTGGACCTTCTCGATCTTTTATTTGATCAGCCAAGCCAACCTTTCGCCAAGTCTTTCCACGATCATCTGACATGAAAAATCCGGTTGAAACACCGAGAAAAACGCGATCAGGTTTAACCGGATCATATGCCAGGCCATGAAAGGTCGCAGCACCGCCGGGGACATGAACGATATGCCAGTTATGTCCACCATCTGTACTGCGGTAAAAGCCCCACATATCATTGGCTGAGAAGAGTAATTGGTCATCGTGAGGTGACGACTCTGCAAAGGTGTGCGCCCCCCCTCCCCCAGGCGCTCCAGGTGTCCAATCAAACAACTTGGACTTTCCATAAGTGGTCCCTGCCCATTGGACACAGACCAACATGATCATTAGAAACCAACATTTCTTCATCAGACAATTCATATGTAATCTCATCTATAACTGAATAAAGTCACAATTTGAGTGTGGGCTTGGGGCCAATCACTTACGATTGCCACGCCATGCTCCGCCGCCCCATGTGGTCACATACAAGGCGTCGGGATTGGTGGGATCAAAGCGTATATCCTGTGTACGTTTGGCCGGACAGTTCATCACCTGCCACGTTTGTCCAGCATCATCACTGGCAAACAGGCCATCAGTCGGATCTTCGCTGCTGGTTGATACGTAGATTTCATTTGCATTAGTCGGATGTATGACGACATCAAAGCAGGATTGGGTGATCAGTTTTGTCCATGACTTGCCACCATCGTTGGTCTTCCAGAGACCGCCGCGCAGGTTCTCATGTGGAGCGTCCACGCAATCAACTGCTGCATCTTTACAGGTAACAAAAATTTCACTGGGATCGTGCGGGTTAAATGCGAAGCGAACAGGATAGAACATCTGCTTGGTGTCACTGATTAACTGCCAATTTTCTCCTCCGTCATCACTGACAAACAATCCGCCAGGCACCAATGTTTTCTTCTGCTGGTCCCAGCTTCCAACAGTTGACAACGCGTAGAGCTTGCCATCAGGTCCGCGATCAATCCGCAACAGTTTGTTGTTCACATCAACATTCAGCCCCTTGTTACGCGGATGCCACTTCAGCCCTCCGTCCTTGCTGAAGTACAAACCATGGCCAATCACTGCAGCCCACAGATGTCTGGATTCAACAGGTGAATTGGGATCAAGATAAAGATCTGTCACGGTTGCCACAGGCAGACCCGATTCATTGACCTGATACCATGTCATGCCGTTATCGTCGGAACGAATAACAGCTCCGTGATAGATCGCATCGTCTGAATCCGCAGCCAGGACAAACTTCCAATGCGGGATGTCATGCCGACGCGAGCTACAGCCCCAAAGTCTACCGGACACCTTCGGGTCAAACACCACGTCATACATGTCATGCGGGTAACACAATCCCTTGACAGAAAAGTTCCATGTCTTACCTGCATCCCGACTGAACCAACCGGGGAAGTCGGTGACACTCATGTAATGAAAGTTGGGATCATGCGGGCTGAAGTGGTAGCCATTGATAGTCAGCATGCTCGCTGTTTCTGCGGGGCAGATACCCGAATCATCAAGATCGCCGATCAGGTAATACTGACGATTGAGTTTGCCATCTGCTGAAGTTGCAGCATGTTTGTTTTCTTTGATTCGACCGGTCAGGTAGCTCCATGTTTTGCCTGCATTTTCAGTCAGAAGCAGACTATTCCAATTTGAATGCAAAACGTGATTGGGATTGGTATCACTTACAGATAAATAGGTCGGCCCTGTTTGCCAGCCCCACTGCCCAGTCACCCAACTGCGATTGATGATGTTATAGCCCTGCATATCGGGATGCTGCCAGAGCGTACGCGCCCATGTCTTGCCACCATCTTCTGTTCGGAAAACTGAATCGCGACCTGTGCCTGTTGGATCCAGAAAATCATACGGACAATTCCGATCCATCCCGACGTAAGCCACGTTTGGTTTTGTTGCGCAAACAGCAAGCCATGTGTAATTCGGCAGGTATTCTTTCTGCAGATCACCATCGCGGATGTATTCTTTCTTGATGTAGGTATCCAAACCATCTGTGCTTGTCGGCAACCAGGTCTCACCCGCATCGACGGATTGAAACACGCCACCAACGAACTGCTGATTTTCAAATCGCGTTGGCAATGTCGCGTAGAGCATCGTACGTTGCCCGTCACTACCACCATCGAAATGACGGATATTGCCGTGAGCTTCAACCAAATCCTCAGCGAGTAACTGCCACGTCAGGCCATCGTCTTGCGTGCGCAGAATCCCATTGGTTCCACCTAAAATGACAGTACCAGGGCATGTCTGATCAAAGATAAAATTGTGTACCTGCCCGAGTTGAGTTGGCAATTCGCTGACAATCTGCCAGCGATCACCACCATCGTGTGTAGCCAGGATCACACCACCAGCCTGCTTTGCCATGTTGAATACCACGGCCAATCCAAAATCCGGGCGGGTGCGATCAAAGTCGATGACGTGAGGTCCATGAACGCATGCAAGATCATCAGGATATTCAACACGTTTCCATGTCTTACCCCGATCGTCACTGCGCAGCATGCCTGAGGTGGCACCCGCAAAAATGCGGTCTTGATTAACGTGATGGTATGCCCAGCAATAGACGACGCGAAAATGATAATTCGCAGAAAGATCTTCCCAAGCCACTCCCCCGTCGACGGTCCGAAACGTGCCGAACATATCATTGTTGACCAGGATCAACTGATCATCATGAGGCGAGACTTTCGTGGTCGTGAAACATCCCCCTCCACTTGGCGCACTTGGCGTCCAGTCATAGGCAGCACCAATTCCTTGTTGGGCCAACTGAATATTCAACTCCAGCGCAGACCCCAAGCTCCAACATGCTGATTGACTCAACTGCATCACACTACCTTTAGTTCAAACATGGCTATCAATGACAAACGATCAAGAACAACACAAGTCAAATCATGGCCACAATTCGCCAATCTTGTACATGTTCCCCCAGCCGTAAATGTTCCACCCCTCTGAATCATGCCATTCAGAACGACCGTCAAGAAATACGACATTGCCGCCATAGGGAGCGTGGTTGGCATAGTTCTGCAGGTTCTTTTCTCCCCCGCCCAGATCCTCGATCATTGGACCATCCGTCTGCCAATCATTCATCTTGGAGTATCCATCTTTAACAAAGCCGTATCCTGGATACAGGTACAGGTAACTCATCTGTGAACTGGAGTCCCAGTTCTGCGCACTATTGTTAATATCTGTCGGCACAGCATTGACCTGCTCATCTGGACAGCGGTAGGTTGTAGCCGTATTGATATAAGACGGGTACATCACATCCAACCCGTTGGAATCACTCCCACCCAAGCTTTTCTGATAGGGATATCGTCCCTTGTAATCATCTCGATAAGCCGTCGCTGCAAAAGCCAATCCCTTGAGGTTGATTCCACATTGAAGTCGACGCGCTGTTTTACGTGCCGCACCTAAAGCAGGCAACATAATTGAGATTAACACTGAGATAATCGAAATAACGACCAACAACTCAATCAGTGTGAAGCCGCCAGATTTTTCATGTTTTGCTTTTTTCATAATTCAATCCAATTCAAACATACTGATCTTCAGATATCACACAAAACTATTCCAAACCGCCTTCTTAAGCGTTTAAGTAACATTATGCTGTGTTTTAATTATTGTCAATGAAAAAAGGAAAAATTCCTGAAACTTATATTGGGACCGCTCATTACAATTCATCCGATACGCTTGAAGTTTTAACTTTGAGATTCAGTGTTTTAAGACTGATGGATGGCTCATTTAAGCAATAAATCAACCAAATCCCATCATTGCTGGCTGGTTGTCTGCAACTAAAAAGAGAAAACTGCTTACGAAAAAAGCACCGGTCAAGCCACATTGAATTGATGCGAAAAAATCGAAGTCAGAATTGAAAGACCGCACTCGGTCTAGTAATTTTATGACCATCGGTCGGTTCACCGGCATGTCGATTGACATATCGAGACTTGTGAATCGAATCGAATCACATTGGTATCAAGCTTTTTGTTAGCTAAACGGGCCAACAGTAAATCTGCCAAACTTTGACTGATCTCCTGCATCGGTTCACGTACCAAAGTGACAGTTGGATGTAGGAACTCAAGTTGATTGTATTCATCGAACGCAGCCACTCCTACGTCCGCTCCAATCCTGATTCCCAAATCGATCAAGGCTTGATAAACAGGTAAAACCAAATCAGATGAGTGAAGCAGTAGCACATCCAAATCGGGATGATTCTTGAGCATGACCTTTGTTTGCTCGTAGGTCTCTTTGTAAAGATCTGGTCCGAGATGGATATGTTGCCAAACCTGCATTTCCGGCGTAAATGAAAACTTTCCAAGCACCTGTCGATAAAGATGAACTCTGGGGTTCTCAGCGTCAATCTTCTGCATTGAAGGTGGAACCGTAATGAGCATGCCGACGTTCTTTCGGCCTGATTCTACAAAATGCTCAAAGAGCTGAATCAATCCCGGTTCATAATCCACCTCAACATGCGGAAAGGAACATTTAAAATTTCTTTCAGACCATGTACGCGTCACTAATGGCAAGCGCGTATCCAGATCGGAATAACAATCCAGGTTATGCCAATCGTACTCCAGGCAAATCGCGCCATCGAAATACTGCTGAGAGAGAAACTGTACATGCTTTGCTTCTCTGTCCGTGTCAGAGAGTGAAGCCAACGGGAACAGGGTGTAACCTTTTGCTTCGAAAATTTCGCTTAAGGTAGCAACGTATTGGTTGACAAAAGCACTCGTCAAATCCGTCACAAGCATGAGAATGGTATCGGTACGGCCTTGTACAAGCATCTGTGCCATCCGATTGGGAACGTATCCCATTTCGGCAGCAATCTTCTGAATGCGTTCACGTGTCTTGACCGAAACTTGATCATACCGGCGTGAGTTGAGCACCATCGAAACAGTCGCCTCAGTCGTCTGAGCTCTTAATGCAATATCTTTGAGGCGCGGCTTTTTCGAGGTTTTGCCCATTAATCAATTTCTCCGGAATACAGAATAACGCACATCGATCAAGTCACCAAAAACGTGACTGGTTCATGTAAATATCGGTTGTTCATGCCCGCGTCAACCTTTGCTTACGTCAAAATCAAATCTGGGCAGTTTAAAATGGGGTAGTGGTGAATGCTTCAGCGAGTAAATGCATCCCAAAACCACAAACTCATTGATGAAAAACTTACTCTCCTCACAATTCGATCCTTCACGGGATCAGAGATTAGATCTATGCGGGTAAGAAAGCAAAACGGACCTGACATGTGCACAAGATCAACCATACTCATAAAAAAAATGGGCCAAGCACTCCCCATTCTGCCTGTCAGTACCCTACAGGCTCTTTTCTTTCAAGACATTAATCCTGCGTAATTGATAGTTATGTAAACTTTTTTCAGGATGACAAAACCGACATCATCATTATAAAACAGAGACGGGTTGTCGTATCCCAGAGAACACGCCGAACACATATAAAGATTCACAACATCAAAACTTATGCAACAATATAATGCGTATTGATGCAGGAGATTTTTGCATTATGGGCAAAACAGAGACGATACCATACGAGGTGGATTGACGTCCTTATCAATGCAATATACGAGGTTTGGAATTGCGTGGTACAGTCCAGGCGCTGGATGATTGATCGATTAATAGCAGGATCAAACAACATGCATTCTTCGGGTATGATTTTGGCCACGTCGATAATGCATGGAATCTTCAAATATGAATCCATGTACTCAAGCCTGGTATCACATCAGAAATTGTACGCCAGCTTCAAAGAGAACGCGTGGGAGTCGTAATCACTTTTGATTTCATAATTGTAATCTACGGTGAACTCCCAGTTATTCTCTGAAAAATAGGTAACCGAAGCGCCGAGACTCAACGTGTCCAGTGCCGGCTCAAAGCCCTTGGTTTGGAAAGAGGCGCCGGTGCCGGTGAAACTGGAGTTGGTTTCCACCTCATCCCCAACGAAGTCATGGCGATATTCCACGCTCAGCGTAGGCTCCAGTACGGCTCCGTTATTTTGTTGCAAAGACCATTTGGCGTCTACGCCAACGCCGAGTTCAAAGACGGTTACGGCATCATAATCGACCGTGAGATTCGCTGGACCGGCACCGGTTTCCGTATAGCTGTCCGCATCATAATACGAGAAGTTGGTTAAAACTCGGGGCGTGATCAGGATGTCACGCCATTGGTAATCGCGACCCAATTCAAGACGTGCACCGAATTGATTGGCGTCAAAATCGCCATTGGCGTCCAAACCCAAGACACCGCCAACATCGTGACGAGTTGTCTTCACGTTATGATAGGCGTAATAGACTGAACCACTGACATACATATTGTTGCCCAGATCATAGTCACCATAGAGTGAAAGCTGATAGCTGTCGACCTGTGTATTAGTACGATTGATGTCTTTGGAACCGACGGTAGAGCCCCCGTAGCTCATAGCCAGCCCCAACGTTAAATCATTCAATTCCTTGTCAACGCCCCAAGCCGCGCCATAGGTACGAAGATTAAACCCATTGATATTATCTCGGGGATGCTGTTGAGCAATTTTTCCAAACCCTTGCGTCCAAATCTTCATACCTGCAAATGCATCACCAGCGGCGATACCGGTCATATCGCCTGTGCGCAATGCGACAAGGCGCATGTTGTTGGCGTTGACGGCGGCATCGGAGAAGGCGTTGTTGGCCAAGACAAGTCCGCCATCAACTGCTGCTTGAACAGATTCAGCTGCCTCATCAGGATCGTCGGCATTTTGCACGTTGTATAAAACACTGGCAAGCACCGGGTCGGCATTAACCTGTTCCGGGGTGACGTTCAGGATGGCCGCCAACACGCTGGCATTGGATTGGGACTTGGTGACCGCCTGCAGGTCCACGCGGTTAGCCGTGACCACAATGTCTGAATCATCGGTACCCAGCGTCGCCGTCGCGCCATCGCTGAGTACGAAGTCATACAGGGCTGAAGGGCTGCTCACGGTGGCGCCGTTGGTGAAGTTTGCCACGGTCGATGCGCTATCGATGATCAGGAACTCCTGTCCGTCGGTGATCACACCTTTGCCAACCCGCAAAGACAGCGTCGCCGTGTTTGCGTTCGTGCCATCCAGATTGGCGAAGTCCAAAGCGCCGCCCGTGGTGATCAACGTTGCGGAGTTCTCATCGCCCACACCATCTGTCCCGATGGTCAGGACGAGTGAACCCTGAGCAGAGCCGGCGGCGATGTCAGCGAAGGTGGCATTGACGCCTTGGTTGATCGTCAGTGTACCGTCGACACTGAGACTACCAGTGGTGGTGAAGGTGTTAGCCAAAGTTGCTGAGGCATTGCTCATGACGTTGAAGTTCCCGGTAAAGCCGGAGACGTCGCCGCTGAACGTGACGTTGGAGGCAGACGAACCGTCACCGATGATGACTGAACCATCGCCATAGAAACTGCTGGTGACAGCCTGCGCGGAACTGCCTGTAAACTGCAGCACGTCTAGTGCATTAGCGATGTAGATGGTATCGACGAACAGGTTGCCCGTGGTTTGGACGGTATTGGCCCAATATAACGGATCGCTTGATCTTGACAGGATTTGGAGCATGCCGACGGTGTGGTCGGCCGAGGTGCCGATGTTGCCGTTGATGATCTGGGTCTCTCTGAGATCCGAGTCAAAGATCACCGAGCCGTTGCCTGTAGCATCGGAGACGATGTCCCCGGTGATGATGCTGTCGTAATTATTGAGGACAATCATCGCTGTGCCATTGAGGGTGGTCGTCGGCACGGTATAGTTGCTCGCTGAAATGACAAACTGGACGCCGTCGGCGATGTTCACCGCGCTTTGTGCAATGCTTCCACCAACATAGACGCTGTCGTTGATTTCGAGCGTACCGCTGCCGGAAACAGAACTCATGATATCCGGTATGTAACCGTCGTCGACGATTTCGATGACACCGTCATTGATGATGCCGTTGGCAGACAGCCCCCATCCAGCAAGGCGCAGCCGTGTACCGCTATCGACGGTCACGGTTCCCGAGACGTAGTTGGCATCGTTGGTGTTCTGGAGCAGCACGGTGGTTCCGCTGCCGGTGATGGTGAGGTTATCGATGTCAAAGTTGTAATACTGCTCTTGTGTCAATGTGTTTCCACCGGTGACGATGAGATTGTCTGTATCTCCAGCCGTGCCGGTGATATTGGATTTGAGTAAGAAATCACCGTTGCTCGTGTCAAAGATCAGGGTGTTGGTATCGCTGCCCTCGCCATCGCCCATGGTCACACCAAAGTCGGTGTAAACAACATCCATCACGGTGGCCATGGAATCCGTCCCGCTGCCGGCAATGGTGACATGCCCCAACCACGACGAGTCGGTGCCGATGCCGTTGACAAAGGTCACACCCGCCGCGTTGTCGATCACCACATGGCCGTCTGAGTAAAGGCCCGCAATCGAGCCGGTGAAGATTTGCGCCGTCGTGCCGTTGAAGAGGAGCGTGTCGTCCAAATGGGTGAAAATGATCCCGCCGGTGCCCAGATCGATGGTCTGGTTGCTGAATGTGAATGTCGTCGGGTTCGCGCCGGTGATGTTGGCCATGGAAATCGAGCCGTCACCAGCTAGCAGATTACCTTTGAAGTCCATCCCGACACTTGCATTTGAAGTCGGGTAGTCGAGCAGGAAGATTAGATCATCGGGATTCGTCGCTCCAGTGGTGATGATGATATCCCCTTCAAACGTCACCACATCATCACCGCCTGCCACCGAGTCGATGACCAATAGCCATGTGGTGCTTTTGATCCCGTCGTCGGTTCCCACCGTGACCGAAGGCACATTGAACGTCCCACCATTGATGTCGATTTGCCCCTTTTCCTGGGTGCCCGTCTGCGTTGTGTCGGTGACAGGCGTATTGTCTGTGAGGATGGTGGGGCTGGTCGTTGACGTGCTGCTGATTTCCTGCGCGGATGTGGGGATCGCTAAGTTCGCGAACAGGATAAACGTCATGACAGCGATGGTGGTTTTAAACAGGGATAACATGACAAGCACCTTTCGTTGATGCGTGTTGTGGTCTGACAGAGTATTTTTCCCGAGTAATCTCGTATGCATTTCAAAACTCCAATCCGATCCGGCGACTACCGATCCGGGCAATCCATAGAACGCTTCAAAAGTGAAGGCCACAACGCAGCCCATCCTTGATCGTGTGATACGCTGGGAACGACTTGCCAGCGGATGCAGTTGGTTGGTCCCGAGGCGTGGATGAAACTTTGCACGATGGCATTCGTCACGATCTCATCCTGTCCGCCGACGAAGTGATACTGTGGAATATCACGGATCGCCTGCGCCTTGTCCTTGGCATTGAGCGATGCAGGCATCTGTGACACGCCGTGGATCTGGTTGAGCAGGACGTGATCGAGATTGCCAGCTACCGTCCGAAGACTCAGAACATCATGGCGCTGCGCTGCCAGTAACACCGCGATGTTGGCACCACCGGAAAAGCCGATCAGGTGAAAACCTGTAATGTGATTTCTACTTTTCACATCGTCTAATGCTGCGTCCATGGAGGCGATCACTTCCGACGCAAAGCGGTGTGACGTCCAATATTTCTGTGGACACGGTTCGTCGGTGGTGAGTTTGGAATATTGACCCGGACGCGCCAGATAAATGACGTTGGACGCAGAGTCTTGTGCGGCAAGTTTTAATGCCACCGGATTCTTCGGCGTGGGGTCAAGTGAAGGTACGTTTCTTCCAAGCCACGCCAATCCATCTCCCTCGATATAGAGATGAGCGACATGTCCAGTCAACTGCACCCGCTCAAAGCTGGTCAAAATAAAGGGAGGAACATCGATCCGTTTTTCAGTCAGACTTGCAGAAGATGCGATGCGTAACGCCGTTTCATGTCTCGAAACCGCAGAGCATGCGACTAATAAAAACGGTAAAAGCAACAAGGTTAAGCGGACTATGCTGCGCAACGATAGTCTATTACGCAACAGTAACCAACACATCAGGCTTGAAGCGCAAAGCGGATGTGTATCTTGAAGGTCGTTCAATACTCCATATCGCGTCATGTCTTGTCGCTCTGCTTGCTACACAGCGGGAATCCAATACAAATAGGCGTTGACGAACGTATGCCATATCGGTTCATCGGTGCAAAAGTTCAAAGGGATGAGTACAAGACGGACGACAGTGCCTGAAATGAGGGATATACGGAGAGCTACCTACTCCGTTACGTCTGATAACCACTTGGTTACCAATGGGCACGCTTTGGTTGGATTGAAAAAATCACATTGCCCAGATGGACTGAACCTTTTGTAGCGCTCAGTTTGGCAGCAGGCTGTTGATGTCGTTCTCGGATAGAGCGTGTTGTAATAACTCGTGCTTGAATGAGCACCAGATGTCAATCCGCTGCCAGTTGTGTCAACGTTGCTCCATGGGGCAACGGGTTGGGTGATCACAACATGATTGAAAGCAAGATCCTATTTCGACGCTTTATAATCGACGCAACAGTATGCCCAGGATCAGTAAGAGCATCGCCAGCAGGTTGATTGGCATGACGATACTTTTGCGTCGGTCGACAGGTGTCAGATTGTCACTGATATCGGACGGATCAAGTTTCGTTGTCTGTTGCAACACCCTATCCATACGACCATCAAGGCGATATTCAGCAGGATAACCTTGATCCAGATGTAAGACTTTCAGATGATCGTTAACAGGATCACTGAAGCGCACTGTTTGATGAGACGCGCCGTCAATTTTGGCTTGATATCGGCCATAACCGACTGTTTTCACCAACTGTGTCTGTTTTTCACCACCATTGCCCAGCACGACGGCATCCCACTGAATCCCAGGCAGGGGCATATCGTTTTCATCGCTGCTTTGGAGATGAACCACCCAACCCTCAGCATGATTTTCCACTGTCGTATAGATGCCAGTACTGTCGGATGAACGCACCATGCTCCGGAAGACCTGGGCCCAGAACTTGCCACAGTCATCCCATGCCAACCACTCACCGCCCCAACGTTCGGTCAGGTCACTGGTAAAACAGACACCTTGCCCCAACCCAAAACGACTGACTGCCAACAGCGGATCACCCGTTTCCAAAGCCAGCAGGACACGCGCTGTGGGTTTGGGTTTGGCCATCACGTAACCTAATGCAAAAGGCATGTCCGCCTGTTCAAAACCACTGATCATCGGGTGTAATTGCGCAATGATCGGCGAGAACAGATCCTCCTTGATGGCTGACTTGGAAGCCTGCATGGTTTCGCGTGTGAAGATGCGTGGCATGGACTGTGGATCATTGGTCTGGTAAAACCGACCGCGTCCAAGTTCTGCCATCCGTGCCATCAAATTCGCGTCCGCACCATCGCCAAGCGCAACGGTTGAGAGTGTGATATTTTCATCTGCCATTGTCATGGCAATGCCTTCAAAGTCTCCGCCTTGGCTCATGCCATCGCCCAGAACAATGACGTGACGAATCTTTGCTGGCGTCTCCTGAAGCATTTTCAGCGCCTGGGCCATCGCCGGATACATGTTCGTCCCACCGCCAGCCTGGATGCTGTCGATCGCGCCATACACCGTATCGCGATCACTGGCATAACGCATCTCACTGACAGTGTAGGCTAGCCCGTCAAAGGCCACCACCGCAATCTGGTCGCGACCTGAAAGCAATTCGACCGCAGCCTTGGATGCCTGACGGGCCATGTCGATCTTGAGCCCACCCATACTCCCGGACTTGTCGATCACCAGCACCATCGCCAGGGACGGTTTTTCCTTTTCCTTTTCATAGCGACTGACAAGCGGTAGAACATCTTCGACTGGTGTCTTGTAGTAACCACCTAACCCGAAACTGTTGTCCGATCCGAGCATGGCCAACCCACCACCGAAGTCTGAAACATACCGTTTTAGCAATGTCATCTGACGTTCGGTCAAATCCGTTGCAGGCAGATCCGCAATGACGATCCCATCAAAGGCCAGCAATTCATCGAGTGTTTCAGGTAAGCCATGTTCACCGCGAACCTCAACCGTGAAACCCTGCTGCTTCAGTGCCTTGGACATCAGGCGCATGGCATGGGGGGTACGATGCAAAAACAACAACCGCGGCTGACCCTTGACCTGTACAGTGGTGCGCATCACATTGTTCAATGGGAAACGATCTTCCTGCGGCAGTAACTCCGCAGTCCACACGTTTGCACCCGGCGTGTTCATCGGGATGTCCACCGCCACAGAAAATGGCTCATTGGCTTGCAATGTCACCGGCAATTGCTTGACCACCACGCCACGATGCAGCATCCGGAGCTGCGCCGGCATTGATTTGTTGGCCCCCAGTTCAACATGCAAACGCACAACCTGCCCGACATAGGCCGTAGGCACCGTGGACGAAAAAGACTGCACAGCTGCTTCGGGATCACTTAAGCGATCGAGCTTGCCAAAGCGAAGACTGATTTGTTCTTTGTCCATGACCTGCATGACATCATCCAACGGCTGACCGGTGGGATAACCATCGGACAACAGAATGGCACGACGTGATTTGCCAGCGGGGAAACTCAACCGTGTGGTCATCAAAGCGTGACTCAAAGCTGAATCACAGCGAAGTGAATCGTCCTGCACGCCGTCGATCCATTGATCAATGTCCTTGAGCAATGCCTGCGGACTTTCATAAGGGTGAACCGCATTGCCTGCAGCAAAAAGTGACCAACTGTCTTTGGCGCGTAATTGCTCCAGTTGTCTGGGTAAAGCAGCCACGGCATCACGGGCGGACTGTAAATCCACCGACTCGGAAAGATCAACCAGAATGTTCACATGCACAGCGTCATCAGGCGTTGTGGTAAACGGTCGACAAAGTCCAAGCACCAGCAAGGCCAACCCAAGAACACGAAGTAACGTCGAAAGCCACCCCTTGGGACCACCTGCCCATGTGCGCCATGACCGACGGTTCTGATCACCGCGATTAACCAGACTCACCGCAATACCCAGCAATGGTACAAGCAGGATCAACAACCACCACAGGGGTTCGGTACGCATTAATCCCATGGTCAATCCACCTTCCTGCGATGGTAAAGCAGACACTCAGCAGACAGCAGACATAACGCCAGAACACCAAACCAATAGGCAGGTGCCTGGCCACGGGCAACAGATTGCTGCGTAGCTTCAATCGTCACATCACCCACGAGACTGTCAGCTTCGCTAAGCAGACTGCATGCGATGAGCTTGTCTTGCACACCGATCTTGTGAAAGCCCAACTGCTGGAGCTTGGGACTATAACGCTTCGCAGCACGATCAAGCATCACGCGTTCACCGGGGCGATACGTCGACGGATCAACTGCCTGCCGCCCCACCAGGTAGGATGCAAAGGATTGGATCATGACCGGGAAATACGGGCTCAGATAAAACACGTCCTCTGCCGGGTCCATATTCACCACGATCGCGCTGCGACCGGCATGTTGCCCCCACCACATCAATGGTACGCCTTGATCCGACCTGACCCACACCACAGTGCCCGCAGGCAAACTCACCTGCTTTGCACCGGCAAACCGCAATGCGGACATATCCAGGTAACGCAGTGCCGGATGATCCTTGATTTCGACGCGTGGCACAAACGCGTCCAACGGCTTGCCGACCGATTCCCACCATGGGCTTGTATTCTGTGGTGCAAAAATCACGGCGTGGCCAGCGTCCGATGCTGTCTGTTGGGATAACACCACGTCCGCCTGATCCAATTCACTTAAAGTCATCACCGCTTGATTCTGGGCAAAGGCATTGACCGCATGCTGGAAAAAATAACGGGGCTCTGCCGCCACAGCGACTTTCACCGGCGTCGGCTTGGCAACCACCATCCAGGCGGTATTGTCCTGGACCAATGCATCTTCGTGATCCAACTCCAAAAGCCAGCGACCTGGTGTGTCATCGGCGATCTCAAAAACCTGTCCGTCATTGACACCAGGCTCAAGCGTCAACGGCCAAACCTTGACCAGACGTTTACTGTCGGTCGATGCATCCTCAACATGGCTTAATGTCAATGAGATTTCGACCGGTTGGTCGTATGTCGAAACCAATTGCACGTACAACCCCAACGTCGGAACATTCGACGGCAAAGGTGTCAAATCACAAACCGTGATACCGACGTTCTGTTGTGGCGAACCGATGCGTTCAAGCGAAACATGCTTATTTTCAGGCCATTTTTCCAAATCAAAGCAACCATCGGTCAAAACGATCACACGATGTTCACGCGCCCATGCCGGTTGCTGACCAACCTGAGACAATGCCGCATCGGTCACGGCGGTATAACCGGGCGTGATCGCAGCAATGGCATCGGTAAGTTGACGGGTATCGTCAGTAAGATGACAGTGAAAAACGAAATCATCGGACATGGTTGCGATCGCTGCACGTTGTCTGCCATGCAAAGCCAGCACGATTTGACGCGCTTGGTCTTTGGCTTGTTCCAGACGTGAACGACCGTGATCCAGACAATTCATGCTGGCACTGCGATCAATGACGATTAACAAATCCTGACGGTTCTGACTGCCCAACTGCGGGCGAGCCATCATCATCACGATGGCAATGAAAGCAAGAAGCATCAGCAACAAACTAAGCAGATGACGCAGGCGTTGGAAAAGCGAACTACTCTTACGCTGACTGAGAATCTGCTGCCAGAGGAACAGTGCTGTCGTCGGCTGCTTGCGCGGCTTGATCTTCAACAGATACACCGCGGTCAACGGGATAATGGCTGTCAATGCCCAGAGTGCCAATGGATTTAAAAAGCTCAAGCCACCAGCCCCCCGCGATGTAGAATCGCCTGAATCACCTGATCAAAAGGCACATCCGTTGTGGTCTGGGTCAGGCCGATGCCCATTTTGGCGCACTGGGATTTCAAACTTTCGTTCCAGTTTGCCATGGCTTTTTCAAATGCAGCAGCTTCGGTTGCCGTGATGGTCACGCGTCGTGCGTTACCGGTTTCAACACAGGTCAGATCCATGTCGCCGCGCAAGGTGCAGCGAGTATCCTGATCGTCTAAAACCTGCAAGCCATAGACCTCATGCCCAAACCATTGCAGACGCTGGAGACCTGTTTCATAGCCTTCAGCAAAAAGAAAGTCCGAAACGACAATGACCATTCCACGGCGGCGATAACGCACGAGCAGTTCACGGGTCAGTTCGGAAAAACGACTGTCATTGCCGCTGCATGGGGTATCCTGCATCGCCTGGAGCATCGTCATCAATTTGCCGCGACCATGCGTGTGCGGGAGGATCGTTTCAAGTGTCTGCCCCATGCTGTGAATCACCACGCGATCCATGCTGCTTAAGGCGATGTAAGCAAGGGATGCTGCAATCTGTCGCGCGTGTAAAAACTTGCTCTCCATCGAGCGCGAACAATCCAGGATGATATGTACCGTGGTGTCTTCTTCGATTTCAAATAGCTTGATCATCAGCGTTTCAAGACGGGCATATACACGCCAATCGATACTGCGATAATCATCACCCAACGCATACTCAGCGTGATCGGCAAAGGTGATACCGCTGCCCTTGCGCGTGGATTTCCGATCCGCCTGCAGGGATCCGCCGAGCACCTTACGTGCCAACAGATACAGCGCTTCAAGCCGTCTGACAAAATCAGGGTCGGTTAATAACATCGCCACTCCGGATCAAGCGTGCTGCTTGAGAATTTTCTCAATCACATCATCGGTAGTCATCCCCTGTGCCTCGGCTTCGAAGCTCAGAATCAGGCGATGTCGCATGGCTGGCAAAGCGACTGCATGAATGTCTTCGTTGGCAACATGGAAACGACCATCAAGCAGCGCTCGCACACGTGCCCCAGCAAGCATTGCCTGAGCAGCACGCGGTGAAGCACCGTGTCTGACATACTGTTTCACATCTGCCGATGCTTCTGCATCTTCCGGATGCGTTGCGCGAACAATTTGGACCAGTTGATCCTGGACTTGCTTTTCGATGGGGACCTGCTTGAGCGTGCGCCCCATGTGCAGAACATCATGCCCGGTCGCCACCACATCGACCTGGGGCAAGGCAAGGCCACCCGTGCGATTGAGGATTTCAGAATACTCATCATGACTGGGCAGATTCACCTTGAGTTTGAAAAAGAAACGGTCCAACTGCGCTTCAGGCAGTGGATACGTGCCATCACTTTCTATGGGGTTTTGTGTCGCCAGAACAAAAAATGGTGAAGGCAAGGGATGCGTATTGCCTGCCACGGTGACACTGCGTTCGGCCATGGTTTCCAGCAATGCCGACTGCGTCTTGGGCGTGGCACGGTTGATTTCATCAGCCAGCAGGATATTGCAGAACACAGGGCCGGGTTGAAATTCAAACACCTTGTCCCCATGACGCTCAATGAGAATATTCGTCCCGACAATATCCGAGGGTAGCAGGTCAGGCGTAAACTGGACCCGTCGGAACTGTAAATCCAACACCTTGGCCAGCGTGTTAACCAACGCCGTCTTGCCCAGCCCAGGCACACCTTCCAGAAGCACATGCCCTTGACATAGCACGGCAATCAAAACGTTCTCGACAACATCCGATTGACCGACAATAAATTTACCAATCTCAGCTTTGAGCGATTCGAAGCGCTCGACGAATTGTGTCACATCCTGCTGCGTTTCAGTTACTGTCACGTATCACCTCGTGATCCATCTCGTGGATCTGTTGAAAATACTGCTTGACCCCGGTGCGAACAGGCACGGGCACATCTTCACGTTGTACAAATGATTCAAGTGCATTGGCATAATCGCGCTGGATGGTGCGACGTGCCTTGGAACTGACGCCCTGACCATCATTGGCCTGCTCGGTGGTCTTGGTCGATGTACCATCACCTTTTTGACCGAGGAGTTGATCCAGGGCACCTGATGCCATGAGCGATTGTTCGATCCGATTAAACATGCCCGATGATGCGGTCCCTGCCTTGAGGCCGGGTTTCTGACAGGCAGCCAAAGATTGCGAAAGCGACTGGCATTGGGACTTGGATTGACAAAGAAAACTTTGACACTGCGAAAGACTCTTGCGCATCATGGATAGTTGCTGGTTAAGCTTGCGTTGACCGGAAAGCTTGCTCATGCATTGACCGAGTTTACCAAGTGCACTGTTGCAGGACTTACATGCTGAAGCACTGGTATCCTTGTTTTGTGGGGATTGATTCTGATCCAGCCCCTCTTTCTGCTGAGCCTTTTCCAGTGCATCAGCAAACTTTTCCAGTTCGGCAATGCTTTGAGAAATCTGGCCGGACATACCGCTGGCGTTGGCATTGGTATTGTTGCTGTTGGAGGATGAAGATGAACCGGAACGACTGGCAGACTCCGAAGCACGCGCCATACTGGTCGACAGCGACTTTAAGCGATTTAATGCTTGGCGTTGTTGCTCCTTGCTCAAACGATGGTCCTGCTTGTGCTGCTGCAATGTCTGCTGCGCCTGCTTGAACTGCTTGGCACTTAATTGCTGGCCCAGTTGTCGGTGCTGTGGATTGTCCTTGAGTTGTTCACCGATTCTGGCGAGCATTTTTTCCGCAGGCCGGGTATCCATCTGCTGGACCATCTGTTGAACCTGCTGCTCCAACCGGGCATACTGCTTCATGGCAATTTTCATATCCTGTTGTGGCTTGAGTTCCAGGGCCTGTTCCTTGAGTTGATTCAATGCCTCATGTGTCTGGGCATCAAGATCACTGTCATCAATCTCAAGCAGTTGCTGAGCAAGCTCCTGAACTGCGGTGTTGATCTGGAGCGTGCGATCAAGGACCAGTTGCTTCTGCTCCCGCGCATCACGCACCGATTGACTTTCATCCATCAAACCAAGAACACATGCAAGTGCCAGCAGACAAACGCCGGCAAGAATTGTCCGACGCGGCCAGGCAAACGGGATGGCAGATGGCTTGAGCATCTTGACCGTTTGAGATGCCTGGGCAGCCTGGAGTTTGCAAAAATCATCCTCACGTCCAGCAAACCCCAAAGTGGAACGGACCGCATCCTTGAGTCCAAAAAATTGATCGGCATAGCGTGCAGCCTGGTTTGTTGCCACGCGCCCCAGCCATGCGTAAACAGCCATCGCCATCATGCCAACCACCCCCATCACCGGATACCATGCAGGTGGTACACGATAGCCCTGGAGTACATAAATCAAACCGACAATCACAAGCAATATGCCAACGACCGTAGCAATGAGACATGCACCATAAGCAAGGCGATGCAGATCAAGACGCCGACGGACCTGCGACACGAAATGCGCCACGTCATGATGGTCCTGCTGCGGATGAGGCTCGATGGGGTTTTGTTGCATCGTCGTATTCCTTCTGAGGATGAGGTGTCCATTTCAGGGCGTAGCGGATTGTGTCGTCGGAACCGATTGCTTTGCAGGTTGTGTTGTCGGTACAGGCGAATTTGTTTGCGGTACTGCTGACTCGGCAGCGTCAGCGGTGTTGTCAACAGACGAGGTAACAGACTTGGGCTCAGGTAACGGCTTGCGGTTAAAGGCAGCGACCAACTCATCAACCTGCTGCTGTGTCAGATCTGTTGACACCAATTCTTTCAAAGGTTTGTCAAACCACTTGGCCACCTTATTTGTGTCAATTCTAAGCTCGGGCAATTTCACTGAACCGATGCTGTGCAATGACGCAAGTTTCTGGAGATATGCCAGTTTCTCTGTCGGCGAATCAGCCAACATTTGATTACGACAAAGCACATCGATCATCCGGATCATGCTCTGAGAATTGGTCTGGCCACGGAGAACTTCCTTGCGTACATATGGATCCGAGTCGGTTAGCCATTGATCATGTGTCGGGGTGTCGTTGACCAACACATCCAGACCGATGAGCATGGCATGAAAATCCTGTCGATAGTTCAAGTAACTTTGCTGCACCTTCTTGCCAACGAGTTGACGAAGCATGGCCAGATGCATCGCCAACTGCTGCTTATCCGCTTTGTCCAGCATATGGTCGCTGTACACCGCTTGGCGCCAAGTGTCGGTTAACTGTCGCTTGGCACGATACAGACGATAAGAATCACCGCTGAAGGATTCAAATTGGTCCAGGCATTTTTCCAACGGCTCAAAACGTGACGCGGCCAACTCATTGCACATGTAGGTCAACCAGAGTTTCATGCGACAGCTTTCGCGCCCTGAATTCGTGCTGTCGGTAAGCAATGCAAGCCCATCAGTGGACTTGAGTCGCTCAGAAAGTGTCGGTGCAAGATGCCTACCAGCCTTTGGAACTTGAATCAGATGCTCAAGGGCCAGATCCATCATGTCAGAACTGCGGAAGTCCGTTGCCAATACGAGATCAGCCATTTGAAGCACTGCCTTTTCATAGTCATCCTTTTGATATGTTTTCTCTACAGGATCAGCGGATGGTTCACTGGATTGGGCAGCCTGCTTGCGTTCATTATGCTTGGGCGCGATGAGCAGCATCACACGGGCAAGCACCTTCAGGTCCGGCGCCTCGATACCTGCCAGTAGCGCTTCGGAAGCTTTGTTGTAATCATCATCGAGCACCAACTTCACCGTGCCATGCGAACGATTCGGCCTCATGGCTTCCCAGTTTTTAACCAGCCATGCCACGGCTGCATCGGTCTGATTGAGATTCAACAGACTGACCCAAAGACGGACATCGGCAGATAGCTGATCCATGCAGATGCGAGCCATCTGATTGTTATCATCCTGCTGACTGACAGCCTCATTGAGTTGCATCAGTTCAGACATGAAATCGGAGCGGAAATTAAACGGACTATTGCCACGGGAACGCAGACGGTTTTGCTTCAGACAGTAGGCATTGACACTGGCAGTTGCTGTCTTGACTGCCTGCTGCCAATCCTCGGCGCGGGGCTCTTCACTGGCAAGTTGACGCAATGTGTATGACAAATCCTGATGCTTCAAGGTGCCGTCAGACGTGATCAATTCGCTTAATAAATTCAGGATGGCACGATTGAATTTAACACTATTGAACTGTTTGCATTCCCGGCCGATACGGCAGGCCATGGCAAAACGGCTGTCCACCATGACAGACTTGTCATCAAGCCTCGGCAACATCGACTGTTCCATAAATGCATCGATCTTTACCTGATCCTCTGATTGCAGTGTTTTTTGTAGATTGAAATACCAATTGAGTTCATCGGCCACAGGATCGGCCTTCTGGGACTGAGCCAAACGCTCAAGCCAGGCTTCAATTTTCTGGAAATCCGCAGGCTTTTTAATTTGCATGACTGCTGAGAGATACGATTGAGCAAGCGGCGATTGTTCAATCTCGCCAAAGTTGGTTTGAAGCGATTCGTAAAACACCGTAAAAGCTTTGGGCAAATCCTTACGGTTTTTACGATAGGCCAAGTCCCAAATTCTTCCCAGATAGTAACTGGCATTGCCATAACGCATGGATAGTTCACGGTCATTTTCCTGACAGTATTGCAGGATCACCCCCAACATGCTCAAGCGTGAGTCATCATTGCCATCCACTTCATCCAGTAAACGCCCCAGGAACCAGTCTTCAATATTGTTGCTCCCCACATTAAACTGACCGCTGCGTTGAGCCTGTTGATAGAGCGTCATGCCTTTGTCCACGAGTTTCATGGCCAATGGTCGATCAGTATGCGCCAGGGGCTTGATGGCCAAGGCGATTCGTTTTGCCAAAGACCACATATCACGGGTAAGGCTGGTATTCATCCGCAACTTCAGAATTTCCTGCGCTTCGTCTGCCTGTTGCGACTTGTCATTTTCCAGGAACTTGACCAGTAATGCTTTTGCATCGGCAGACAACTTGTCCTGATCCTGCTTGGTCGTAACCTGCTCAAGTACCCGCCCCAAACCAGCAAGATGCTCGGGATTGATGACATCAAGTTGTGATTGATGCTCTACAAGATAGTCAAAGACCTGTTTGGGCTCTCGGGCAAGAAGCGAAACCAAAAGACCTCGACCAAAAGTGTTGGATTTCTTTTCCAGTTCTGAAACAAATGCCTGTTGTTGTTCCTCGGGCAATGCACGGGCCTCTTTGACAAACATCTCCAAGGCACTGGACTGATTACCCGTGGTCATGGCCACCGTGTCAAACGACATCTCATCTGCCATCAACGGCATCCTGGCCAGCTGATTGATCAACACGTCCCACTTCTCTTTTTTCTTGAGAAGTTTGAAAAACGCTTCGGCGGTACGTTGACAATTTTGTGCGTAATGCGGCAGGTTCGATGACGGAACCACACGTGCAACCGAATAGGCTGTCAGGAACGTTGCATCATTATTCATGTCCTGATTCAGCAACTCAACGAACAGATGAATCCTCGCGTTGGGATTGTCACCGCCCATACGCATGTTCTGATCATAGTGACGACGAATTGCTTCCTCACGTTTCTCAACCGGTCCGAGCAACGCGTCAGCCAATTGATGCAGGGCTTTCAGATAAGCACCATCCTGATCCCGGTCCAATGTATCATCGAGCCATTGACGAAGGACCGAGCGATACACATAAGGCTCAGCAACGCGCAGACGCGACTTGGGCGCAAAGGGCTTAAACACCAATTCATGAATGGGAACATCGAGTTGCCGATCCTTGCAGACCTGTAAGATCAGATTGACCGTCGAAACGTCCTGGATCATGCGCGTTTTGCCGTAGGTATCGTTGAGAATTTTTTCAGCCAATTGCATGTATGCTGAAGGATCACATTGATACAGTTCAATGGTTTTGCGCAGATGTTCAGCGGTGTCTTTGAGCAGTGGATCATCAAGCTTGGGCATCAAGTCCGCAGCGAGTTGATCGAGTTGTTGTTGACGGGCATACACACCAACCAGATAAGCTGTGGGCGATACCATCGGCACCTGGTTATTCTGTGAAGAGTAGTATTGCACCACGTTCGGTTGGATCGAAACATAACGCCTTATGGGCTTCATGGTCAGAACCTGGATTGCCAATTGTGTAAAAGCCTTCTCATCGACTTTCTCCTGGGACATGTCGGCTGCCAGTTTGTGAGTAAAGGCCGTGGATGCTGTGAGTTTGTGCTTGAGCAATTGGTCACACAATGCCGTATGTACCCGCGCCCGCCAGTCGATCTGCTTCTGCATGCGACTGTCGATCGAACGAGATGACTGTTCACCCCGCCATGCCAATGTCGATGCCGATTTTTTCGGCGATTCATACATCAACGGCAAATTGGTGCCCGACTGATAGACCTGTGAATTGAGTCGATTAAAGACGTTCTCAAATTGACTGGCCATCTGGGGCGTGATGGTCTGCTGCTTTTTGAGCAATGTTGCCAACGCATCGGAACAGGCGTAAAGCTGTTCGAGATTGTCGTTGAATGAATTCTGGGCAATCTGTTGAAGCAGGTTCTGAAGCAGTTGCTCACGAGACCTTTCATTGATGCCATCAAACGCCTGCATGGCCTGCTGTAAATCGTCTTTTGCCAGGAGTTCAAACAAAGCGTAACGAGCATTGATATCGTTGGTATTCTGCTGGATGACCAACTCAAACAGACGTTTGGCTTCATCGGTTTGCCCCAATTCCGCGCAAACCAATCCTGCCATGGTGATGGCACGGTTACCTGCACCATCCTTTCGGCCTGAAAGCCGGTCGATAATGTCCTGCTTGATATCGGAAGACTTGATAAACGAGACAATCTGCATCAGTTCGTGATTCCGTCCCCAATATCCTGAAACATTCTGCCGCGAAGCTAACAGTGATTCAAGCTGGCGACCGGCTCGGAGAACGACCATATCCCGGTGCCCCTGCTTCAAATCGTCCTTGAGCTTGTCAATGCTGGTGACTGCAGCCCGACCGCTGTAAACGTGAGACGAATTGACGGCTCGTGAAGCCGATTGAGACTGCGTCATCCGTTCCAAGGCTTTGGCCTGTTTGGTCATGCCCAGTGATTCCATGGCCGTGATCAGCTCTGCGCGACGATTGGCTGGCATCCGGGCGGCACGCAGACGCAACAAGGCACTACGGGCTGCATCCTGATATTTCGTATCGCAGTCCGGTGTGTCCATCACCAGTGCAACCAATGCCGTATCGATCTGTTGACGGAGCAACTGCGACTGATCGAGAAAACGTGTCTGACAAAGCAGATCAATCGCCTGCATGGGCTTTTGCATTTCAATCGCTCGGATCGAGGCAAGATAAAAATCCAGTGCCTTGGGGCGCGTTGCTTTAAGTTGGGCCGCAATCATCTCGTCGATCTGTGCCAGCGATTTTTCATCGCCGATCATGTGCAGAAACAGCATCTTGAGCATCGGGTGACGGGCTTTATCGATGACCTTGGCCAATGCATCAATGTCCAGCGATTGCATCTGGAACACACTACCATAGGGATTACGTTGTGATGAAAACAACTGAAGCACATGCGACGGGAAATTGTCGATTTCCACAGGAGGCCAAACCGGCAGGTTGATCAAAGGCAAGTTGTTCTGCATCGCAGCATAGGTCTGACGGACACCGGGCATATGATTGGGATTGCTGCTGCGATCGATTTCGTCATCGAAAAACGCAATGACCTTGGCAGGATTCTTTTCCTGCGACAAGGCGTTGGCTACAAGGTAAAACACCCACGGGCTGTTACTAAGTTGCGGACTGTCAGCGGCTTTGTCATACCACTGCAAAAGCAATTGCGTGATCTTTGCCTTGTGGTCTTCAGTGATCCCCACAGGTGCCGATCGCAGCAATTGGGCCATGGCCTGCAAGAGAAATACATTAGGCTCTGGATTCTTTTGCAGTTTATCCAGACATGTATCAAAGAACTGGCCTGCTGATGCATGACCGTTTCGCAACAGACCGATGGAGGAGGAAAAACTCAGCACCGGATACGTGTCGAAAAAATGCTTGTAAATACGGATGTTAATTGCATCATCAATGGGCACACGCTGCTGCATGCCCATCAATGCAGCCATCCCTAAAAGTCCTTCATCCTCTGGATACTGTTCGAGCAGTGGCAATAACATCGCCCCATTACCGTGTATCAGGCTCTTTGTATCCATTGCCAGGATCAGGGGTGCATTGGCAATGCCGTGGTCGACAAGTTGCTCCTGGAGCATCTTGCGTGGTTCATCCTCCAGATACTTGGCAACTTCCTGCATATGCGAGATCACGAAAGTCTTGACCCCTTCAAGATCCGGGGGCAGGGAGATGGCCGTTGCGCGACCACCGTGACTGCCTGGAGAGACGCTCATATTCTGACGTTGGCGATACTGAAAGATTGTGTAAGACATCCAGGTTTGCTGAAGCAGATCCAGGGATGCCGGGGGCATGATTTTGCCGTAGTAATCGGAGATGCGCATCAAGCGCATGGCTGTTTGCGACTGGTTGTTTTTAGCGGGTATTTCCTCATCACAATCCAGCAGTTGCATCGCCACATGGATTGCAGCCTGATATTGCATATCCTCAACCAGCGCCACCAACAGTTGATAGCCAAGGCGATAATCCTTGGGATATTCTGCGCGATGTTCATTGAGAAAACGGACCGCCGCCTGCCAATCGGATCGACTGAGCATGGTATCGGCCAACTGCACCACGCCATCGGCATCAAGATCGCGACCACCTGCTGCTTCGTAGAGCAAACGGTAACCTTCGGACTCATCGCCATAGAGAAAATGTAATGTTGCCATGCGCCGAACCACGTAACCCTTTTGATCGATATCACGGGCCGAGGCCAGGGTTTTGAGCGCTTGTTGCCAATGTCCTTCCTGCTCTTCGATTTCGGCGATCGCCATCACCAAAGCTACATCCTTACCTTTGAGATGTGACGCTTGAAGCAGGGCCTGACGGCGTTCCTCGTATTGATTGGCAATACGGTACAACTCCGCCAACGCCAGATAGGGTTCGACAGCCTGGCGGTTGTGATCGCGACGCTGAATAAAGGTCTGAATCAGGCCATCCAACTGACGGTATTGGTTGGCAATCTGACCCATCATACGGACCCAACGCAGCTTGCCAGTCAATGACGTGTCAGATTCATAGAGATTCAGATAGACACGTCGCGCGTCTGCGAACTGACCGGCTGACTGATACATTTGAGCCAGTTGCGTGAGTAACGATTCCTCACGCTCAAACTTCAGACAAGCACCACGCAGGACATGAATCGCTTCTTTGGTTTGGCCCTGCATATCCAGCAATTTGGCTTGGATGCTGTAAGGCAAACTACTGCCGGGAGACAATTCCTTCCAACGCGGGATCACGCCTAGCGCCTTCTCGAGATTCATATCACGCTGGTAAAGTTCAACAAGCTGACGCAGGTAAGTCGACTTGCGTCCTTCTGGCAACAGAACGAGTTTTTCCATCGCATCGGCTGCGGATGAATAGTCGTTGCGCATCACAAAAAAACGAACCTGCATGTACCGTCCAATGAGCGAATCAGCAGGCAACGACTTGGCAAGTAACGTGTCGGACTGATGGACCTGCCCCGTCTGTTCATACAGATAAGCAAGCAGGCATGTCTCATTGACAACGCGATCAACCTTATTTTCAAGGTCTTTTTTCAGTTCATCCAATAAGTCGCCACGCTTGGCAAGACGCACGGTCATCTTGATGGCCGCTTCCAACTCCGTAGGCGATGAGCAAAGCAAAATGGCACTTCGCGCCCAGGGCATCGCCTGATCATATGCCTTGAGATTCATGGCAACCTGGCAAAGATCCGAAAGGTAAACCAGATCCGTCTGAAAAGTTTCAAAACGCGATTGAAGTAACTCAAACGCTTTGTCAGCCTGGGCGTGCTCAATTAACTGACGAGCAATACGCAATAACCCCTGACGATCAGATCGATCCGCAATCCCAGTGAGCATGGCCACAGCTTGATCGTTTTGCTTCTGCGTAAACAGGTATGACGCATAAGCTTCACGAGCAGATAAACTCTCTGGCCGGATCGTCATCAGACGCTGATACATTGACGCAACTTGATCAAACATTTTCCGTCGTTCAAGCAGACGAATCACGCGCATAAATGCATATTCAGATTGATCACTGAGCTTCAGATAATCATCCAATATTTCTCGGGCCGTATCAGCCTGATCATCTTCGAGCAGTTGCTCAGCCAAATGAAAAGCCAACGTGCTATCCGATGGATTGTCCTTGACCAGGGACTGCAATTGCGAAATCGCATCCTTGCGACGGTCCGCTGCAAGCAACATGGCCACATACTGTTCACGGTTGTCCCGATCCCCCGGAGTCAACTTGAGTATGGCTTCAAATGCCTTGATGGCCTCATCGTTCTGCCCCAATTCTGCAAGCAATGAAGCGTGACGCTTGCGTAATTCCAAACGCTGTGGCTGTGTTTGTTGAAGCGTTGCGAAATAATCCTTCAAACCTGTGATATCGTCTTCGTGACGAAAAACCTGTTCAATCTGTGAGCAGATCTCCTTTTCAATCCAGGTATCACTACCGACCTGCATCAGGGCATTACTATAGACATCCAGGGCTTTGTCACGGAACGCAGCACGTTGATAGATATCTCCAAGCCGCAGTTGCCTGACCACTTTCTGGTATAGGTCGGTGGTTTTTTCGATCAGTTTGAGACTGGTTTGGACGGCCTGATCGTACAAGCCTTCGGTAATCTGCAGTTCGATGAGTTCCTGATAAAGATCTGCATCATCAGGATTGGCTGAAAGCAGATTTTCCCAGACCTGATGCGCTTGGTCCTGCTGGCTGGTTCGCAGATACAGACGCCCCTGGAGTTTGGCAATGCGTTGCGCCAACTCCGGCGAAGGTTTGTGTTCCAATGCCGAATTGAGATTCGCCAGTGCCTGTTCAAAGTTAAGTACCCGAGCTTGTGTCTGGGCTTTGAGCAGCAGTAATTCAGGATGATCAGGATTCTTGGATAAAGCCTGATCGTATTGTGCCAACGCCTGTTCATCGTCACCTTGACGCGCAAAATAATAGGCTAAAAACAGGCGATTTTCCGAAGTGTCGGTGTTTTGGACCTGTTCCTGAAGATAGCCCTGCAACTCGTTGATACTCAGTTCATCAAGTGCAGCATTATAAAACCGATCAAACAGGTAAGAGGAAAAGGGGCGTTTACCCAGAACATCAAAATAACGTTGAGCCTTGTCCCCCAATTCAACGGCCATGGCATCTTGGCCAACCAGCCCCAGGATCATAACACCACTAACACATAAACCACGCGCCAGCTTTCTGAAACTTGACTCTTTTCGCACCCGGTATCTCACTTCCATTAATCATATGCCCCCACATCAGCCCTCAGCATGTCATGCACCAACACAGTCCCGGCACCTAAAGGAGATCGGCAACACATACGTTTCAATCATATAGACGTGGTAATGGACTAAATGTTTCATCGCATCCCCCAAAAAACTCATCACAATGCTATGTTTTTAGTCACCCGTGGAAAGCCCCTCGGATATATGCTACATCATAACGTTTGAAAGCTGGTGCGGAACCACCAAATATAGGAATATTGCATCTTAAATTGCATCGTTGCGAAAATAAAACTTTATCACGTCCATGTCTCCAAAGCTTTTTATGACATCCAGAGAATGATATCGGCAACTTCAAGAATCACCCGCAGGTTTCCTGACCCAATGCATGACCGGGGGGGGGATTGAGATGGGATGTGAAGTCGACAGGCATGCGACCTGGTCATGATTCATGTCCACGGCACCTTCAACAACGATACATAACTTGAAAGTAGCCTTAACTCGACGTTGTGGTACATCATGACTATCTCAAGCCATGGTCGTTGATGATGCAATCCGTACTATATCCCCAACTCTTGTTTCACCGCAGCAAACGCATTCATTGCCATTTCCAAATCATCGGTCGAATGAGCTGCTGAGACCTGAACGCGGATGCGCGCCTGATCCTTGGGGACGACCGGATAGGAAAAGCCGATCACATACACGCCTTTGTCCAGCATGGCCTGAGCCATCTTCGCAGCAAGCTTGGCATCCCCCAACATGATCGGGCAGATCGGATGCTCACCGGGCACGATATCAAAACCGCGCCTGACCATGCCATTACGGAAGTATTGCGTGTTGCTGGCAAGCTTGTCGCGCAGTTGCGTTGAAGCCTTGAGTATCTCAAGCACTTTCAATGATCCAGCGACCACGGGCGGTGCAACCGAATTGGAAAACAGGTACGGTCTTGAACGTTGTCGCAACAAATCAATCACGGATTGATGCCCACTGATGTATCCGCCACTGGCACCACCTAATGCTTTACCCAGCGTACCGGTGAGAATATCAACGCGATCCATCACGTCAAAGTGTTCATGCGTCCCGCGACCTGTCTTGCCAATAAATCCTGTTGCATGTGAATCATCCACCATCACCATGGCATTGTATTTTTCTGCCAGATCACAAATCGCTGGCAGGTTTGCCAGAATACCATCCATCGAAAACACACCATCGGTGGCAATGAGTTTTAAGCGTGCCCCTTGTTTGTCAGCTTCAATCAACTGCTTTTGAAGATCCGACATATCGTTGTTGGCATAACGAAACCGCTTGGCTTTACACAAACGCACACCATCAATGATCGACGCATGATTAAGTTGGTCGGAGATCACCGCATCCTCCGCCATTAACAGCGTCTCAAATAAACCACCATTGGCATCAAAACAGGATGAATACAGAATCGTGTCCTGTGTCCCGAGAAACGCCGACAAGACTGCTTCAAGTTGGCAATGCGGTTGCTGTGTGCCACAGATAAATCGGACCGATGCGCAGCCGAAACCCCATTGATCCAAGGCTTCTTTGACCGCACCAATCACGCGCGCATCATCGGCCAAGCCAAGATAGTTGTTGGCACACATGTTCAGAACCTGCTTACCGCCAGCAACATGAACATGTGCCTGTTGCCTGCTTGCAAGGATGCGTTCTGCCTTATGCAAACCACTTTGTTTGATCTCGACCAACTGTTGGTCAAGGATTGCTTTTGCCTGCGTGAACATGATCCTTATCCTTCCGCCCATTTGAGAATGACTTTGCCCGACTGACCACTGCGCATCACGTCAAAACCTTGCTGAAAATCATCAACATCCAGACGATGGGTGATCACCGGGGAGATGTCCAATCCCGATTGGAGCATGGCGGTCATCTTGTACCATGTCTCATACATTTCCCGACCATAAATGCCGCGAATGGTGATCATGTTAAAGACCACATGATTCCAATCGATTGCCATTTGCTGCTCGGGGATACCCAGTAACGCAATCTTGCCCCCGTGACACATATTGCGGAGCATATCTCGGAAAGCTGCTGAATTGCCTGACATTTCCAGCCCAACATCAAAGCCTTCTTTCATGCCCAGTTCATGCTGAATCTCTGCAATACGTCGCTCCTTGACGTTGAGAACATGGATCACGCCCATCCTTTTGGCCAATTCCAACCGCCATGGATTAACATCAGTCACCACGACATGTCGCGCCCCGGCATGACGCACAACAGACGCCGCCATAATGCCGATGGGTCCGGCACCCGTGATGAGCACATCTTCACCAAGGACATCAAATTCCAGCGCGGTGTGGACCGCATTGCCAAAGGGGTCAAATATCGCCTGTACATCGCGCGGGATCGACGGATCATGCAGCCAGACATTGGTCTGTGGCAAGCTCAGATATTCAGCAAAAGCCCCGGTGCGATTGACGCCTACACCCTTGGTGTCATTGCACAAATGTCGTCGCCCTGCCATGCAATTGCGACAGTGTCCACAGACCACATGCCCTTCCCCGCTGACAATATCCCCGACATGAAAATCGTGCACATTAGAGCCGGTGTCCACAATCTCGCCGACAAATTCATGGCCAACGACCATGGGAACGGGAATGGTTTTCTGAGCCCATTGATCCCAGTTGTAAATATGCACATCCGTACCGCAGATACCGGTTCGCAAGATTTTAATCAGGACATCGTTGATCCCGACTGATGGCATGGGAACCTGCTCCAACCACAGACCTTCTTCGGCGGATGATTTAACCAGTGCTTTGATTTTCTGCATCGTGGTGCCCGATCTGTCTGTACAGTAAATTAAACATTTCCCACTTTATCCTAGACATTCACTGTTCAAGTTTCAATACAATTTGTATGATATTTTGTACAACCTTCAAGCAAGATGGGCACAGGGACCGTTATGCCACGTACAGGCCAATCCAAATCGACGTCACAAGCCCCAGAGCTTGATCCGACAACGCAGGCATTATGTGAAGAAGTGAAAAAGCTTCGCAAAAAACGGGGCTGGTCACTGGGTGAGCTTTCGGTGGTCAGCGGGGTGAGCCGGTCGATGCTGAACCAGATCGAACATGCCAAGGTCAACCCGACGCTTGCCGTAGCCAGTCGTATTGCCCATGCGTTTGGTATGACACTTGGGCAAATGCTTGATACCAACCATACTGCGGGGAATATCCAGGTCATTCGCTCAGATGACAAGACCTACTTTTACCGCTCGGATCGTCAGTGTCGTATACGAACACTATCGCCATTACACCTTGAAAAGGATGTGGAGTTTTACGAACTGATTCTCCATGCCAAAGGCTCACTTCGCAGTCATGCACATTTCCCGGGAACGCGTGAATTCATCACCATTCAAGCTGGGAACGTTCGCGTCGAATCGGGCAAAGAGCTGGTTGAACTTGGCCCTGGTGATTCAGCCAACTATGCAGCGGATATCCAGCATAACATCATCAATCAAGACAAATCCGAGGCACGGGCATTTCTGGTTGTGATCTATGAGTAACGCAAAGCCAATTGGCAAACAAAGCGCTGGTTGATCCTATCCTTGTGATATGCATCATCGTCAGTCACTGCAATGCATTCTGGCTGACGGCTGCACCACCGCGACGCCAATCCGCGACGCCGATGCGTTGACCGGTTTGCGGGTCGATCTCAATGCAATGTGCCGAGCCCTGTCCCTGGCTCGAAGCACCAGTGACCGTGTGTCCCATTTGTTTGAGTTGGTTGGCCAACGACAAGTAAGCAGGATCGTCGACATTCTCAAACGCAATGCGATCGGGGAACCACTGGTGATGTTGGCGCGGTTGCTGCACGGCTTGGGCCATGGACATCCCAAAGACGATGCGATGAAGCAGCACATTCAGCACGGTGTTGGTGATGGTGCGCCCGCCGGGTGATCCGATGACATGGGTGACCTTGCCATCACGTTTGATGATGATGGGCGTTTGTGAACTGAGCATGCGCTTGCCCGGCTCGATGCGATTGGCTTGGGTGCCGACTTTACCTTTGCGATCGGTGTGACCGGGGATGGGATTAAAGTCGCCCATCTCGTTATTGAGAATCATGCCGGTGCCCGGAACGATCAAGCGCGTGCCCCAGCTTTTCTCAAGCGTATAGGTGTTGGAGACCGCCATGCCCTGAGCATCAACAATGCTAAAGTGCGTGGTGTCGGGACTCTCATCGGCAAGCTTGGGAGCAGGTGTCAACGAATCACTGGGTGTTGCAAGCATGGGGTCGATGCTGTGCGCCATTTGCTTGCCGAAGGCTTTGGAAGTCAGATGCTCGGGGATTTTCACGAAGTCCGAGTCGCCAAGATACATGGCACGCTGATGGTATGCTCGACGCTGCGCTTCAGCGATCAGATGCACGACCGGCGCGTCATAACGGCTGTATTGTTTGAGTGGCAACACTTCCAATTGGTTAAGCATCATTGCGAGCGTCACGCCACCGGCACTGGGTAACGCCGGACCATAGACATCGTAACCATGGAACGTGGCATGCACACTCGGGCGCCACATGGCCTGATAGTCCGCCAAGTCCTGCAAGGTCATGACGCCACCGCCGACTTTCATCGCATCTGCAATCGCTTGACCGACACTCCCCTTGTAAAACACATCGGGACCTTCCTTGGCAAGGGTGATGATGGTTTTGGCGATGTCGGGCAGAATGATGGTATCTCCCATTTCCCAATTGCTGCCATCCGGTTTGCCGTAGACTTTTCGCAACTCAGCAAACTTATCCTGCGTGCGAACGATCTTGCGGGACAACACGAAATTCAGTGACCGAGCAAGATAGGCATCGACTTCAAAACCTTTCTTCGCCAACTCTGCCGAGGGCAAGAGGCATTGTTCCCATGTAAGTTTGCCGAATTTCTGATGCGCGAGTGCCAAGCCTGCAACGGTGCCCGGCACGCCGACTTGTTGCCAGGTAAAACGGGAGGAGTTGTTGATGAACATGTCCGCGGTCGCCGCAGCCGGAGCTTTTTCACGGTAGTCGACAAATTGCACTTGATCCTGATCCGGTTGAGCGATCATCATGAATCCGCCGCCTGCGATGTTGCCCGCTTCAGGCCAGGTGACCGCCAACGCAAAGGCAACCGCAACCGTCGCGTCCACGGCATTACCGCCCTGCTCTAAAATCGCAACTCCGATCAGGCTTGCATCGCGTGTCTCACTGACCACCATCCCGCCAGTGGAGGTTGCAACCTGTACGGTGGATCGCAAACCAAGGTCCGCAGCCATCGCTTTGGGGGTTGGCATGAACACTGTCACGCTGACAAGCAACATCGTGATCAACACTGTCAAACCGTCTCGTCGTTTTCGCATCACATTCATCTTTCAACTCAATATCAAAATCGCATTCGCTTCTCTACCCAACATCTCTCAACAAAACCCGATCACCACAATTTCCCAACAGACCATCGCGGCGAAGGCTGCGATACTTGCGGGGATCAACTGGGTTTTGACGTGGTCCATCAGGTCTGCACCGCAGGTCATGCTGCTCAAGATTGTCGTGTCGGAGATGGGGGAGCATTGGTCGCCGTAGACGCTACCGTTAAGCACGCTGGCAAAACAGACCATCAAATACAACACCGGGTGCGAGAGTTCATGTTCGTTGGCCAGCGCCCACGCGAGTGGCATCGCTAACGGGAAGGTCACCGCGAACGTGCCCCAACTTGTGCCGGTGGCAAAGGCGATGCACATCGTTAGCAACATCAACGCGACAGGCAAAATCCAGTAAGGCAGCGTGCTCCCCAACTGGCTGACCAAATACGCACCGCCACCCATCTGCTTGGTCACACTGCCCAGCGCCACCGCCATAAGCAGAATCACCGACGCCATCACCACGCCCTTGAGACCGGTCGCAATGCCGTCCATCAAGTCATCCAACGCCATCCCGCGAACCAATGCCATCACGCATGCCGCAAGCAACGCGAACGCAAAAGCCCAGCGAACCTGCGGCGAACCCGTGGCAACAAACGTGCCAATTGCCGTGGCAATCATCACCACCAATGGGATCACAAACTCCATCAATGAAGGCGTGTATCCTTCGGGCACGTGACTTTCACGCAACTCCGGCGAGGCGAGTGGTTGAGCATCTTCACGGTCAAGCATGCCGGTTTCGCGCGAACGTTTGATCGCATCACGCATTTGTTTGCCAATGAAAATCGGCTTGTCGATACAGACTAAAAACGTACTGAGAATCGCAAAAACAGCGTAAAAACTCAGCGGCAAACTCCGGAAGAAAAAGCCCAACCGTTCCTGCTCCGTTGCCAACACAGCAACGCCGGGGACGAAGATCAACGCTTGAACGTAGGCAGGCCAAGCGTTAAACGCCATGAGAATCGCGATGGGTGATGCGGTGGAATCGATGATGTAGGACAACTCTTCGTGACTGATATTTTCCTTGTCGGCGATGGGTTTGACACACGTGCCTGCAAGGACCGCACTCATGTTCCCGCCCTGGAAAAACAGGATGCCCAACCCCCAAGCAACGAGCTTGGCGGTGCGCGGCCCGCGCACGAGCGTGCGTGTTGCCCACTGTGCAAAGGCCTGTGTTGCACCGGTGCGCGACCACACGCCCATCAGTCCGCCCAGTAACCACAGGTACAAAAGCAACACACCGGCAGACGACGTGCTGGCCAAGGATGGCATGAGCACTTCTTCAGTCAGATCATATTTCTGGAGCATCAGCGCGCCGGTGCAGATGCCGATGAGCAAACTCACCAATGGCTCGCGCGTCGCAAGACACAAACCAATCGCCACGATCGCAGGTAACAGTGACCACACCCCCAAATGCTTCGTCGCGGTGACGTAGGAATATTGCCCGTCTTTGTCGATGACAATTTTCCCGTTCACCTGCTCCGGCATCATCGTCGGCACGCCCCCCGCTTCCAGTGCCTGATCCACCGGCGTGCGTTTGCCTTTGAAGATGTAGTAAAGCCCACTGTCATCCTGCTTCACATCCATACTCGTATACTGCAACTCCCACTGCGGTTGGACATGCTTGCCGATGAGGTAACCGCCGATCAAACCGATGAGCACAATCAACAAGCCGGTGAATTTGAGAACTGATGACGGTTTGGCATGCATACGTTTTTCCAAGACCCCGATGCGTTACAAGTACTGACGCGGTGTCAGCGAACAACTCAGCTGACTGGATGTTGTATTGCATCTGCGAGCTGGGGTGACATGCCCAACTCGCAGATGCATGTCACTGACAGACACTTGACTGCAATACAACTGGCACGGTTAACTCACAGCCTTTTCACCGGGCATGATGAAATGACTGCCACCGAGAATACTCACTTTGTCATGAATCGGGCTTGCCAACTCCGTCATTAATCGCAGACCGGGTTTGGATGTGATCAAGCGTGGGATGCTATTGATCAATGAGGCGACCGTTGCCTGATCACCGGGAACACCGTCGGGGAAAGTCAACGTGAGATTGGGCGCCCCTTCAATCGTCACCGTGTCATGCGGTGTTTCTTCGCAGAGTGCCATCGTCAGATCAAGATCGATAACCAATTCGCCTTTGTACATGACCTTGACCATCTGATGCAGGCCGCGTGTCTGACCGGGTTCAACGGTGACATGCTCGGTCTGGATGGGTTTGTCTGCGACGACGGGTTCGAGCATTTCGACGATGTCTTCAGCGGTGACATGCCAACCCATGCTGTGAGCAAGGAGCGCTGCTGATTCACAGAAACCGGCATGTCCGGCTTTGCCTTGCTGGAACAGCGATTGGAACGTGTCGGGTTGAAGACCACTGCCGATTTTCTTTTGCAGTGGACCACGGCGTGTGGTGGCATCGACAACGCGCGTTGCCTTGATGCGATCGATCCGGGTACTCACGCCGGTCATCACCACGGGCAGCAGGTCCATGACAAAACCGGGATTCACGCCGGTACCGACGACACTGACGCCGGCAGCCATGCATGCTGCATCAAGTTCTGCCGAAGCCTGCGGCGCGGTGAGCCATGGATAGAGCAATGGTTCGCAGGTGCTTGCGACATGCGCGCCGGCTTTGACCATCGGCATGATCTGTTCAATAGATCGCACCACCGAAGAACCGGCGGTGTGCAGCACGACATCGGGCTTGGCATGTTCGCAAAGATCTTCAAAAGAAGCATAGACACTCACATCATCCAATGCAGGGATGCCGGTGAGACGCCCCAGTGATTGTTCCTGTTTGAGTGGGTCAATATCAATCCCGCCGATGATCTGCGCCCAGGGTTTGGTTGCCAGATACTTGACGGATTCAAGACCGATGGGGCCGAGGCCGAATTGTGCGATACGAATGGGTTGCATAACGATTTCCTTTTCCGTGTGCAGTCGATACTGCAAAATAAGGGAACTAATGGGTCTTGGTGATGTAGGGTTGGACATGTTCTAAATCCAAACCTGTTCCCAAGCCGTGGACAATTGGACGTGTAAGCTGGCGACCGGTCGCATACTTGATGGGATGCGTGGCAGGGTTGCCAGGAAAGTTTCGACGTGGTGCACCGCTGGTTTGGTAATCCAGTCGGGGTAACGCAAAGCAGAGTTGAATGTTGGCCCAGGCGCCGATGTCAGTCATGACGAGTCCGCCGATGTAGATTTCAACATTGGGTGCATGTTCGTAGAGATACCGCCCCATCTTCATGGCATGGACAATGCCGCCGGCTTTTTGAATCTTGATATTGACCATGTCCGCAGCATCCAATGCATGAACCTGCTTGATGTCATCCAATGTCCAGATCGCTTCGTCTGCCATGATTTTGATGGGCATGATTTTCTGTGTCGGCCATTGACGAACCGCCCGCGTGACATCGGCTAACGCCTGCATGTCTTTTTCCATCGTGGGCTGTTCACACAAAAACGGTTGGCGATAACCCGTGGCAATTAACGCATCAGCAATCTGCTTGAGATGATCCAAACTGGTGGCTGCGTCTTTCCATGCCTGATTCACATCCACCCAGATCACACGGTCAGGCTTCTTGGATTTGACGATCGACTCGGCAGTGGTAGTCAGACGCTTAAGGTCCTTCTCAAAGTCCAATCCGATCTTGATGCGGATAGCCGGATAGTCGGCGTGCAACTTTGCAGCAGCACTGGCGAGTTTCTTCTCCGTAGCCGTTGCGTTATAAGTTGCCGCAGAACGGAAGATGGTCTTGCGCTCTTTGCCATCTTCGAACAAATCCGCAATCGGCTTTTCATATACCTGCCCAACAAGGTCGAGTAATGCCATATCAAAACCACTGAGTGTTGCACGCAATTGGCGCGGCTTGGTCGGCGGATTTTCCCATGTGAGTTTCTGTGACTGGGCAAGCATATCCAGGTGATCCAACCAATCCTCAACCAATGCCATGTCACCAGCAAGATCACCATCATTCAATGTCCGCCCGATGAGTATCCGGCGCATCGCAACGGCGCCGGACCATGCGTCGGACTTGGATTCATTGGTCACCAGGGTGCGAGGGAGAATGCTACCCAGCGCAGTGAACTTGCGTTTGTCATTCTGCATATCAATGGCATGAATCAAAACAAAGATGCCATAGCAGGTACTGCTGCTCCCCTTGGAGGTTTTGAATTGCTTCTCCAACGGGATACTGAATGCCTTGAGATCAATCGCGTCAATGCGCACCTTGGCCCAAGCTGTGGGAGCCATCAGACTCACAAAGACCAGAAGCACACACCCATGAAAAATGAAGAAATGACGTTTCATATACATGACATATGCAAAGATGGTGCCATGCCTAAAAAATGGTCTAAAAGGGTCAAAACTGGGTTTTAGCGTTTTTACTGTTGACAAAATATCAACAAGATGTGGGCGATTGCTGCTAAAATTGTCACTTTTTAGGCAAAACACCATACCGTTTGGCAATTCGGTAGAACTGCCCGCGGTCCATTTCCGCGATCTTGGCGGCCTTGGCCATGTTCCCATCAGCCAGCTGTATCACGTAGCGACAATAGGCAGACTCAAACTGATACTTGGCTGTGCGGAACGGACCTTGAAACAACTGTGAATGATCCTCGGACAGTGGCGCGTTGTGCTGAACTCGGAACGGCAACTCATTGGGATGGATCGTCGAACCGGCGTGAAGCACCATCAGACGCTCAACAAGATTTTGCAACTCACGGATGTTCCCCGGCCAGTGATAGGTCTGTAACAAGTGCATGGCCTGGGCAGTAATCTTGATCGGCTCGATCTGATCGGTCGTCTGATATCGCTCAATAAAATGATTGATCAACGTCGGGATGTCCGTCGGACGCTCGCGCAGGGCGGGTAGATGAATCGGCACGACATTAAGTCGGTAGTAAAGGTCCGCCCTGAATTGCCCACGCTGAATCTCACCGAGTAAATCGCGATGTGTTGCAGCAATCACACGTGCTTCACTTTTCATTGTCTGGGTACTGCCAACGGGGGTGAACGTGTTGTCTTCAAGGACGTGCAGCAGCTTGGCCTGCAGGGACAACGGCATCTCACCGACTTCATCCAGAAAGATAGTGCCTTGGCCTGCATGCTCAAAACGCCCTATTCTCCGGGCATAAGCGTCGGTAAACGCGCCGCGCTCATGGCCGAAGAGTTCGCTTTCCAACAGGTTGTCAGGAATCGCAGCACAATTGACTGTTACAAACGGATGATCACGGCGCGGACTTGCAGCATGGATCGCATGCGGCAGAAGCTGCTTGCCGGTCCCGGTTTCACCGAGAATCAAAACGCGGCTGCTGGTCTGGGCAATGCGTTGGGCGGTCTGAAAAATCTGCGACATCGACTGATCCGTGCTGACCATCTGATCCAGTTGCAGCACCGAGCCGTGATGATGATGTTGCTGATGCAGGACACGCCGGACACGCGAGATCAACTCCTCGGGTTCGACCGGTTTAGCCAGATAATCCGAGCACCCCAGGCGCACTGCTTCCACCGACGCTTCATCCGTGCCATAGCCGGTGATCATGACGATCGGCAAGGTGTGCCCATTGCCACGGACTTTGCGGATCAGATCAAAGCCCCCCATCTCGCGCATGACCAACGTGGTGATGAGCAGATCATAATGATCATTAGCCAGCCGCGGTTCAGCCAGGCGTGGATCATCACAGACTACCGGGTGGTATCCGCTGGCTGCCAAGGTCTGAGCCGTCTGCTCGAGGAACTCGGGAATGTCATCCACGATCAAAATGGAAGCGCCTTTGGCCATGATGAACCATCATCCGACGATGTTGACAATATGTCAACGCCCTAAAAAAGCATTGCGTAATACATTGACATGAATTTACCCAAAAAGGCAATGAAATACCCCCTAAATTGACAATTATTGCGACTGGAGCGTTTTTTCGACCATTTTTACTCCCTGGCACTCACTTTGCGTACTGTCCCGGTGTGTGACGAACTGCAAGACCTGGCATTGCCCGTGCTCATGCCGACCCACACAAGTTCGTGATTGACGCGACCTCATGATTTGTTGCCCCTGTCGAGAAAGACGCATGATGAAAAACAAAGCCTTCACCCTCATCGAACTGTTGGTTGTCATCAGCATCATTGCCATGCTGATCTCCATTCTCCTACCCGCCCTGGCGTCGGCCCGTAAGACGGCTATGCGCCTGCAATGCTCAACCAACTTCAAGCAGATGACCACTGCCATCCTCAACTATGAAATGGACAACAAGTCGATCCCCGGCGCGGTGTACCGTGGCGTACGTGATCCTGAATCACATGTCGGCCTGGGCGGATGGGAAAAATATCTGAGTCACGAACAGTGGCTCACCCACTACCTGGGCAAAGCCTACGGTGTCTGGCGGTGCCCGGACAACCAGGCAGCCTACGATCATCCGTCGGGGGGCAACATGGTCTTTCTGATCAATAACCAATACACCACCACCAAGCGATATTTCTTCGGGCGGACTTCCACCAGTTCCATTCCCTCAAGCTACATCCCCGGTGATGCTGAGCCCTGCTCGCTGGAAGACATTCTGGCAGCGGGACGCGAAGGCACGTCAGACTACGATGTCAAAGGTCATGGCAAATTATGGATGATCTCCGACATTGACGGACTGAACTATGGTAGCTCCGCAGGCACCTATGGCCTGGACACACCCACCGTGCGCCCGCCGCATCTGGGTGAGACGCGTAACTATTCGTTCTTTGATGGACACGTTGAAACCCTGGACCTCGACAGTTTGCCTGCCAACGAGTAACACAAGCAACACGTTCCAACCAACCCGCCCCATCCTTGACGGCCCCCCACCGATCCCCACCTCATCCCAGAGATTTGCCGTCAATGACAACGTACCGGGGAATTGGCATGCGTCGATTGTGTGTGCATCATTCGCTTGCCAGTTCCCCGGCTTTACAGACACTTGATCGATCTGAATCAGAAAGTCACCTGTGCACCGATCGTCCAACAACATCTCGCGACTGCTGGCGAGCCTGGCAATACTCATCGTCATCAGCCTCACCAACCAGCAACACGCTGCACAACGTCAGCAGAGTTCCTCGGGCATGGTGGTCTCAGGTCACCAACAGGCAACCCTTGCTGGACAGCAAATTCTCACCCAAGGCGGCAATGCCATGGATGCTGCCATCGCCGTCGCCACCACGCTCAATGTCGCCGAACCCTGGGGGTCGGGACTGGGTGGCAAGTTGGTGATGCTCTACTACGATGCCTCGCGCAAACAGGTCTACTGCGTGGAAGCACTTGATCAAGCCTCATCGATTATGGACACCAAGCACACCGGCAATCGCACCGCTGCCCAATCCATCGGCGTCCCCGGACAATTGATCGGCTGGGCCAAGGCTCACGAACGCTGGGGCTCCAAGCCCTGGGCAACGCTGCTTGAACCAGCGATCCAAACTGCACAAAATGGCTACACGCTCGATCGCTTTGACCGTGTTGCGTTGGAACATGCCTGCGAAAAACTCATCAAGGGTGGTGCCGGCCAAACCTACTTTGCCAACCAACCCATAACCGACAATCAAACCACACTCACCAACACCCAATTGGCCAAGACCTTTCGCATCATCCAACAACAAGGCTACCGCGCACTCTACGGCGGAGAGCTCGGTCAGAAGATGGTCGACCATGTCACCGCAGCAGGTGGCTGGATGACCATGGATGATCTGCGACGTTACCGACCACGCATTTACGCAGCACCCAAAACGCGCTATCGAAGTGCATGGGTTTACAGCAGTGATGGACCGGCAACCGGGGGACCAACCGTCCTGCTGAGTCTTGCCTGCTTAAACCAACAGCAACCCGCCAGTGATCCGCAAGGTGTGCAGCGCATGGACCAGATGGCCCGTGTGTTGATGCAGGTCTATGGCGTCGTGCGATCCCAACTCGCTGACCATCCTGCAGCCGGCGCAACACTGCGTCGCGCGTTAACACCGATGGCCATTACCCAACTCAATCGCCAAGCCATGCAAATGAACCTGCAGACTTCAGCACGTCACACCCTCCCGGGTATTGATGCTGAAGAACTTTCGCATAGCACAACCCACTTCATCGTCTCCGACGCACAAGGCAATGTCGTCAGCGCCACCCAATCACTGGGTAAACACTACGGCTGTGGCATCATGATTCCCGACACCGGCATTCTCATGAATACGTCACTGAATAATTTCTCCAATGACAGCAGTTCACCCAACTCAGCCAAACCCGGCCGTCGACCACGTAGCACCATATCGCCCACCATCGTGCTCCATGCCGGCAAGCCCATCCTCGCACTCGGCTCACCCGGCGGGCAGCGCATTCCTGTCTCCGTCCTGCAGGTGATCACCGATGTCATCGACTATGACATGCCCTTGGAACAAGCCATCGAAATGCCGCGTTTTCACGTGCGAAACAGCACCCGCCGTCAACTCATCGAGCTTGAACACAGCATGCCAACCAAACTTCTGACCGAACTGACCAACCTGGGTTGGCAGGCCCAACAAGTCACCACCAGCGTCATGTATTTCGGCCCGGTCAACGCGATCGGCTTTGACGGGCAAACCAGTATCGGTGTTGCCGATGATCGCCGCAGCAATGTTGCCAGCGGCGTTGAACCTTTTGAACAATAGTGCGAATCAAGAAATGAATCGCCACCTTCCGTCACTCCCGCGCCCCGGAAGTTGGGAGTCCAGTGAAATGTGCAAGCGTCATCAGAACATCACTGGATTCCCGCCTTCCGGAGCGCGGGAATGATGAAATCAGAGAGTGTATGAAGAAAATTTCTTTGAACTGCTTGATACCAAACTTAACGATTTGTTACACATTGGAGTGATCATGAAAACCCGCTTATTCAAAACCCTTTTGACGGTGTGCCTCGTGGCCCTGCTCTGCCATTCAAATCAGGTCACCGCCCAAACCACCACCTCCAAGAAGCTCATCAAGGTTGCCATCTACGATCACACAACCGATGGCATCTCCGGCGGACGCAAAAACCTTGAAGCATTTCTGATCCCAGCCAACGGCTATATCACCACGCATGTCACCCCCGCATCCATCCGCTCCGGCGCACTGGATGATCAGGACGTGTTGATCATGCCCGGCGGTTCAGGCAGCAAGCAGGCCTTTGCACTCGGCGCTGATGGCAAACAGATCGTCAAAGATTTCGTCGCCAACGGCAAAGGTTACGTCGGTATCTGTGCAGGTGCCTACCTTGGCACCAATCACTATTCATGGTCACTGGGTTTGATCAATGCCAAGGTTGTGGACACCAAACACTGGGCGCGCGGCACGGGTGATGTCATCCTCAACCTCACCGAGTCGGGTCAGAAAAATCTGGCATACAACGAATCAAGCTGCAAAGTCTATTACGGCCAGGGTCCATTACTGGCGCCCGGCAAAGATGACAACGCACCCAGATATGAAACGCTCGCAACCTACGCCACCGAGATTGCCAAGAAAGGCGCACCCACCGGCGTGATGATCGGCACAACCGCCATCGCGCGAACCCATTACCAAAACGGACGCGTCGTCTGCTTCAGCCCACACCCCGAAAAACCCGGTGGCATCGCAACCCTTATCCAACAAGCCGTCACCTGGGCCGGTACCCCGGAAGATCAATAACAAACCTCCGATCATCACCCAAAAGCAAAACCATCAACGCAATCTGAGTTGAGCACCAGATGTCAATCTGGTGCAGGTCACGCAACACGAACACACAACGAGCACCAGACTCACATCCGGTGCTCATTTTTGTAGACATGCAATACGTCAAGCATACAACACAAACACTGTCCCTACATTTATCCCGTTTCGTCATTCCCGCGCAGGCGGGAATCCAGTGGCATTCTATTGACGCTTGCAGTTCTCACTGGACTCCCATCTGCCCGGGAGTGACGAAAGGTAAAGATATATTCTTAGCCATTGCTCGAATATCGCTGGTGCATCAACGGTTCAACCGGCTTACTGAGATAACTTCCCGGCGTCTTTCCCGTCTGTTCACGAAACACTGCCGAAAAACGCTCGCGACTGTTAAACCCACAGGCAAAGGCAATCTCCTCGATGGACATCTGCGTACCGCTTAGGAGTTGGCAAGCCAGATCGACATGGGCTTGCTGAATGACATCCAGAATGCTCTTACCTAGCGCCGACTCAAAACGCATCTCCAGATTTCGCCGACTCACCATTGTCTGCTCGACAACATCACTCACACGAATCGGTTGATCAGCATGTTCTTGAATGTAGCGAACCGCTGCACCCACCAAGCGATCATCCGAAGCCAGCGCATCCGTGGACTGACGTGTGACAACGCCCAACGGTCCAATGCGAATGCACTGTTTATCCATCGTCGGCTCGATGAGTAACTGGTCAAGCAGACGTGCAGCCTCAAAGCCAATCCGCTCGTGAGCCATTCGGATACTCGAAAGTGTCGGGTAAGCCATCTCACATAACATCGCATCATCATCGACACCCAGAATCGCCAATTGACCCGGCACGTTGATTTCCAGTTGTCGACAGACTTCAAGCAACACCATCGCCATTGGATCATGGCAGGCAAGAATCCCTGTGGGTTTGGGTAAATCCATCAACCATTGACGCAGTTGCTGATCCTGATCCGAGACACGCCAACCAACTTCACCCACCTGCTGCTGACCATGTTCATCGACAAAGTCGTGCACCTTGTGTGGGACATGTTTTGCGAACGCTGCATACCGGTCAACACTGGCCCCCATCCCCGACTCACCGCAAAAAGCAAGATGCTCATAGCCACGCGAGAGTAGATACGTCGCAGCCAGTTGTCCCACCGCATCGTTGTCGGTGATCACGCGATGCACCGCATCATTTCGCAGATTACTTGAGCAGTTGACCATGGGAATCCCAAGCGAGGCAAAGCGTTTCTCCAGCTTTGCATGGGGTAAGGTCGCAATGATGCCATGCGGTTTCCACTTGCGCAAATCCGAGACAATTCGGGCATCAGGTAACCCCAGATGAAACTGCCAGGCGCGTAGCGGTCGGGCATAGCGCGTGATCCCTGCGAAAATCCCACGCGTATGCATATCCGCCTGAGACATGAGTACAGCAATTTTCCGCAGACTTTCTGACATTGCGCATTCTTTCACATCAGTTGCGTAAAGTGTCCTTGTTCAAACCCATTGTACCACCCTATGATGATCTCAAACAGGCTAATCAGCGTATCGTCATATCATTGACTTGTTCAGATCATGATGCGCAAAACATTTTATGTCAGGAATGAAAATGAAACACATCGTCCACGAAACCAAAAAGCTCTCCGGCGAACAAGCTGCCAAAGACGGGGCAGAGGCCATCCGACAAGCCATCGCAGAGAAGGGTTACGCCCGAATCATCGTTGCCACCGGTGCTTCTCAGTTTGAGATGTTAAGCGCCCTGATCAAGGAGCCGGACATCGCATGGGACAAGGTCACCGCGTTTCACCTGGATGAATATGTCGGCATTCCCATCACACAGAAGGCGTCCTTCCGTTTGTATCTCTGGGAGCGCTTTGTCAGCCAACTCCCCCTGCCACTGGCATCATTTACGTATCTCAACGGTGAAACCGACCCGCAAGCCCAATGCAAGGAAGCGGGTAAGCTTGTCGCTGCTGAGCCGATTGATGTCGCATTCGTCGGGATCGGTGAAAACGGACATTTGGCATTCAACGATCCGCCAGCCGACTTTGAAACCGAAGAACCTTACCTGGTTGTGAATCTGGATGATGACTGTCGCAAGCAACAGCTTGGCGAAGGTTGGTTCCCGACATTTGATGATGTCCCCACGCAGGCGATTTCCATGTCGGTCAAACAGATCATGAAAACCAAGACCATCATCTGCACCGTCCCCGACGAACGTAAATCAGAAGCGGTCAAGAACACCATCGAAGGTCCGGTGACCAACATGGTGCCAGCATCCATTTTGCAGGAGCATCCTGACACCACGATTTATCTGGATCAACCTGCAGCATCCAAACTCGGTTGACACCTATTATTCTTATCCCCCTAAGCCGTGACCCTTTGGGGTCGCGTTTTTTCACATCTCAGCTAACACACAGAAAACACCATGATTCAAGGCATTTTCGACATTCAGGTCAACGGTTACGGCGGCGTGGACTTTAACTGCGATGACCTGTCCGCGGAGGCATTGCATCAAGCATGCGTCAAGCTGCGGGATGATGGTGTATCAGGAATACTGGCAACCATCATCACTGAAAAACTGCCGGTGATGGCGCAGCGTTTAGCGCGGCTGGTTGAACTTCGTCAACAGGACGAATTGATCAAAGAAATGATCAGCGGCTTTCACATTGAAGGACCGTTTATCAGTCCGACCGATGGGTATCGCGGCGCGCATCCCAAAGATGCAGTCTGCCCAGCGACAGTTGATGAGATGAAGCTGTTACTGGATGCAGCAGGCGGTCTGACACGGTTGGTCACCCTGGCACCGGAGTATGATGCGCGGATGCTGACGATTGCGTACCTAGCCAAACAGGGCATCACGGTGTCTGCTGGTCATTGCAATAGCAGCATGAACCAACTGCATGCCGCGATCGACGCAGGTCTGTCGATGTTCACGCATCTTGGCAATGGGTGTCCGGCAAACATGCCCCGACATGACAACATCATCCAGCGTGTGTTGTCACGACACGATAAACTCTGGCTGTGTTTCATCGCTGATGGTGTGCATATCCCGATGTTCGCGTTGAAAAATTACCTGGACATTGCAGGCAGTGATCGTTGCATCATCACCACGGACGCCATCGCCCCAGCGGGATTGGGGCCGGGCACCTATACACTGAGTCGATGGACTTTGCAGATCGGCGAAGACTTTGCAGCACGCAGCGAAGACGGCAGCCATCTGGTGGGGTCTGCCATCGACATGCCACGTGTGATCCAAAACCTGCAACAACATCTTGGGATGGATCAAACACAAATCGAAAAACTCATCTGCAACAATCCACGCAAGGCGATTGGTTTGTGAAACTCAATTACCGATGTCGGTGGAATAAACTGCGTTGCAGTTTCAGCATTGCATCGCAATGCAGCTATTGGTCGTGATGTGTATGCGATACATGAATTGTGTTGCGTGTGTGACAGTACACAATATTTCGCGATGTCGTGCATAACATCACGCGATCGTGATCAACCCATTGCAAAGAGCATGGTAAAGAGGATGATCCAGATGATCCCCAGAAAATGCCAGTACATGGTCAGCAGTCGCACGGGCAGGAAAGTCTGTGCGGTGTAGCCGGTGGTGAAGGCGCGTTTGGTGATCATGCCCAGCGGGATGAGTCCGCCCAGGACGTGGATGGCGTGGAGGAGGATGACCATGAACACCATGCCATACATCGCAATGCCGTCGTCAACGAGATGTTGATGCTTGCGAAGAAGCAGCGCCATGCCCGGGATTTGCGTGAGGACAAACAGGCCCGCGAGCATGTCGGTCCAGATGAGTTGTTGTTTGAATTTCTGAATACGATCCCGTTGCAAAAGTCCGCAGGCCCGTTCGATGGTTAGCGAGCTGAGCAGGATTGCAATCGTGGAGATCCAGAGCACCGGCGGAAGTTGTATCTCACCGAGTTCGATTTTGTTTGAAAGACGAAATCGGATGATCAGGTAACCGACCACACAGGCACCAAAGAGCATGGTCAGTGCTGCGAGGAACAGCCACATGCCAAAGCGTCCGGTCTTGTTTTGTTTTTGCAATTCTGTGGAAACGTCGGTCGGATGTTGTGCTGAGAGTTCCATGTTGGTGCACTCCAATGGGTGCGGTTTGGCTTGGAACACGACTCAAGCAACGTGAGATGAAATCAAGCTGTCGGTCGTGTGTCGTTATTCGATGACTTGCTGCGTTGGCGGCGGTGCTGCGGCTTCGACATCTTCGTGATACTGTGTGGTGTCCATGAGGATAATGCCGATCATCACGGAAGCAAAGAAGATTGAAGCGATGAGGATCTGGCCGAAGAACTGGTTTTCATACTTGAGATGCATGTAAAACGCAGCCACCAGCGAGACTTTGATTGCTGCAACAATCAAGGCAACCCAGACATTCATCGGGCCCAGGTCGACCCATGTCACCGCAATGGTCAGAAACGTGAAGAACAGCAGCAACACGTAGATGCCCAAGAGCAGCGGGATGGAACTGACATGTTCGTGTTCATCATCGTGGTGTTCGTGACTCGGATTGGCAGTTGCTTCAGTCATTTTTTATTTCAGGGATCAGGGATTGGGGATTCGGGATTAGGCAAAGACAGTCAATACGCATTTCATATGCTTGTTCTTTCATAATCACTCATCACTAATCACTAATCACTCTCCTAGTTAGTGAATCAGATACAACAACGGGAAAAGGAAAATCCAGATCAAGTCCACCAGGTGCCAGTAGAGTCCGACGATATCAACCGGGACGTTGTAGGCTTTGGAGAAATGACCTTTGCAGGCACGCACGAAAATCCAGGCGATCAGTGACATACCGATGAGTACGTGGAGCACGTGAAGACCGGTCATCAGGTAATAGATCTGGAAGAAGTGATGCACGCGCGGTTTTTCCAACTCGGGAAGTTGGTCGTAAGTGAGTATGTGATGACCTGCATGATCCTCGGGCTTGTCGCTAGCCGGAGCTTTGAGGATCTGCGGATTCACGCCAGCCGGACCATTGTCGGGCACAGCGATGGTTGAGTGTTCCAACTCACCGGGCTTGGGTGCCTCGACGGTTAACGACTCGCGGACTTCACCAGCTTGATCGTCAGCGTGATGCTCGGCCGGTGTCACCGCGTGCGTGTCATGTTCAGCATGATGCGGCGGGTGATAGCCAAGCTCGGGAATCTGGTATTGCCTGGGGACTTGCCAATGCACGCCGTACTTGCCGAAGTAATGGTTCTCAATGTTCTTGATATGCCAATGCTTCATGGTCGGCGTGATAGCATACTCACCGGAGAGTCCCAGCGACTTATTGGCCTGTTCGACATCAAAGTAGGCATTGCGTGCACCGGGATAAAGTCCGCTGTGGAACTTGGAAGTGTACTCGACATACTTGACGCCCAGGAAACCAAAACCACCCAGCAGCGTGATCGCCAGCAGAAGTTTGAGCAGTTGCTGTTGACCAAGTTGAGCAGCACGAACCGCCCAGGCCATGGTCATGGAACTGGTGAGCAGGATCACGGTGTTGATCGCACCGAGTTTCATGTCGAGCATTTTGTGTGCATACATGAAGATGTCGGTGTGATTGGCACGGTAAATGGCATAGCCGCAGAAGAGTCCGCCGAACATGAGGATTTCGGTGGACAGGAAGGCCCACATCCCCAGCTTGGCAGAGGTGTTCTGCTGATGCTTGGTTTCAAAGTGATGGGCGACATGCGGATCGTGAGCGTGGCCGTGATCCGAATTGTGAGCCGTATCATTTGGGTTGGCAGTGGTATCAGTCATTGGCTTTCACATACCCCTTGATGGATTCATCGTATTGCCATTCGGTCATGTCGTACGGATCACCGGCAACCGGTGTGTCAGCAAAGTTGTCATGCGGCGGCGGCGAGGAACACTGCCATTCGAGCGTGTTGGCGCCCCACGGGTTGGCCGGTGCCGGGGCACCTTTGAGCAGTGAGTGAATCCAGTTAAACAGCACCAGGAACAGACCCGTGCCCAGCACAAATGCACCGCCGGTGGAGATGTGATGGTAGATCATGTAGTCATCGACATACGACGCGTAACGACGCGGCATGCCCTGGGAGCCAGCAATAAACTGGATGAAAAACGTGAGGTTGAATCCGACGAAGACCATGGCGCAGGCAATCTTGCCGACCTTTTCGGAGTACATCTTGCCGGTCATCTTCGGCCACCAGTGATACATCCCGCCGAGGAACGCGATGAGCACACTGCCCATCATCACATAATGGAAGTGGGCCACGATGAAGTAGGTGTCATGCAGGTGAATGTCCGTTGCCAGGGCACCGAGGAATAAACCCGTCAGCCCGCCGATGGCAAAGAGCAGGATAAACGAGAGCACATAAAGCATCGGCGTCCGCAGGTGAATCTCACCGCGATACATCGTGCTCAACCAGTTAAACACCTTGATGGCAGAGGGGATCGACACACTGAAAGTCAGCAAGCTGAACACGGCGTTGGCCATGGCGGATTGGCCGGAGGTGAACATGTGATGCCCCCAGACGAAAAAGCCAAGCAGTGCAATCGCGATGGAACTGTAAGCAATGAAGCTGTAACCGAAAATATGCTTGCGGCTGTGCGCGGTCACCAGTTCGCTGATCACACCCATGGCTGGTAACACCATGATGTACACCGCCGGGTGCGAGTAGAACCAGAAAAAGTGCTGATAGAGAATCGGGTCACCATCGAGGTTGGGATCGAAAATCCCCACGCGGAACGCACGCTCAGCGATGAGCAGAAGCAGCGTGATGGCAAGCACCGGGGTGGCAAGCAACTGGATAATCGCCGTGCCGTACAGCGCCCAGAGGAACAGCGGCATGCGGAACCAGTTCATCCCCTTGGGACGGAGCATGTGCATTGATGCGATGAAGTTGACGCCGGTGAGAATTGAGGAAAAGCCCAAGACAAACGCGCCGAACGTCGCTTCAACGACCGCGGAGTTGGAGTCCATGGAGTATGGTGTGTAGAACGTCCAACCGGTTTCCAGACCGCCGTAACCAATATACGGTGACAGGCCGGGGAACATGGCAACCAGCACGCCCTTGAGCAGCACCCATGCCAGGATCAACGAACCAATCACGAAGATGTGAAAGCTCGCCAAATTGAGTTTGGGGAATGCCACGTCCTTGGCGCCAAGCATCAAAGGCAGGACAAAGTTACCCAACACCGCGGGGATACCGGGAATGATAAACAGGAACACCATCACCGCACCGTGAAGCGTGAACATGTGGTTGTAGATGTCCATCCAGTGTTTGAGGTATGCCGGATCATAGTTGGCATGGTTATCGATGTTGGCGATCGGCAGCGCCAACATGGTGCGCAGGATCAGGGCGAAGATACCACCAAGCAGCAGAAAGGCGCAGATGGAAATACCGTACATGATACCGATGCGCTTATGGTCAACCGTGAATGCCCAGGACATAAAACCCTTGGAGTGGTTGAGGTAATTATCGCTGGAGTTATGTTGGGACTCGGGCAATTTGTTGGCATGAGGTGTGGGAATCGAGGTCATTGCTGGCCCTCCGTCGTCGTTTCAGACGATTGGTTTTCTTGTTCACTGGCGGCCTGGTCATCCTTCTCAAGCGGTTCGGTCGGGATCGTGCCGTCGAAGTGTTTACTGATGGACTTGAAATACAGGATCAGGGCGGTGATCTCCGAGTCCTTGAGTTGCCCCTTGTAGGTCGGCATGACATTCTGATAACCGGCAACGATATGCGCACCGGGTTCAAGAATGGATTCTTTAATGTAATCTTCATCCGCCAGGAGTTTGCTGCCATCGGTCATGGCTTCTTCGCGTCCAAACAAATCCTTGAACGTCGGACCTGTGGAAGCTTGACCATCACTGGTGTGACATTGGGCACAACCACGCAGGTTGTAAATCTTCGCACCAGCCTCAGCAGGCGACATCTTCTTGAGGAAGTTGGCAGCATCGGTCAGCCAACCTTCAAACTCACCCGCAGGATGCACGGTCACCGTGGACTTCATCACCGAGTGTTGCTGACCGCAATACTCAGCACAGAACAGGTTGAAATCACCAGGTTGCGTGGCAGTGAACCACGTCTTGGTGAAGCGACCGGGGACCGCGTCTTTCTTGATACGGAAAGCGGGGATGAACAGACTGTGAATCACGTCATCAGACTGCATCACCAAACGGATCGGCGTATCCACGGGAACGTGAAGATTGTTATCGACATGACCGTTGGGATAGACGAACTGCCAGGACCATTTCTTGGCAATCACCTGGATTTCATAGGCCTGGCTGGGTGGCGTTGCCATATCCAGAAAGCCTTTGAAGCCGAAATAGAAAATACCCATGACGACAATCGTTGGGATGATCGACCATGTGAGTTCCAAAGCCGTGGAGTGATGCGGCGCGGGCTTGTTGGCCTGGTAGCCTTCACGCTTGCGATAGCGGACCACGAACAGAATCATCCAACCCAGAATCATCATGAACATCAACACGCACAGCCAGTAGATGAAGTAGAACAGTCCATCGACTTCACTGCCATAGTTTGACGCGTTGTCGGGCATCCAGACACGGGAGCCAAGTTGTGCTAGTAGGTTTATCATTGTTGTTTCATAACCCTTTTTTAAGGGACTATGGACTCGCAACCAGAGACCAGGGCAAGGCATTTCAAACCAATCTTGTTTTCCATGTCTTTCCCTGGTCTCTAGTCCCTAATCGCTAGTCCCTGGCATCTGTTGCCTCCGTCATCGCCTGTTTTTTACGTTCGCGTCGCAGAGCAATCAGGACCACGGTGCTGATGATCAGCACGGTCATGACGCCCCCGGCACGCATGATGTTCAATGCCGCCAAGGTGTAGCGACCCTTGTTTGCGTCATACAAAAAGCAGTAAAGCAACACGGAATCGACCACGTTGCCGATCTTGTTTTCCGAAGCTTCGACCAGGCTCAGACGCGTGGTCCGGGGCACATACTTCACACCATAGAGATAGCGGGAAACCTGCCCGTCGGGTGTGAGAATGATCAACGCTGCTGCATGGACATATTCCTGGCGATCCGGATTCCAGCGGTAACCAAAACCCACCGTTTCAGTCAACGCCTTGATGCTCGGGTCTTTACCCACCAGGAAATGCCAACCCTTGTCGGCACCGGCTTGTCCCAGTTCCTTGAGGTAGTTCTGCTTTTTGAGTTTGGCGACCACGGCCGTATCACGCGGATCAAAACTCACCGACAGGATGTCGTAGTCCTTACCAACCTTCAGGTCCATCTCCTTGGCAACGTCGAGTGTCGCGTTGAGAACCAGGCCACAAAGCATCGGGCACTGGAAATAACCGAGATTCAAAACCACCGGGCGACCGGATTTGAAGTAGTCACCCAACGTCACGCTTTCGCCAAGCTCATTGGTGAACTGCGCATCCAATGGCAGCTTTGCGCCGAGCTTCTGCTCAATGGTCACGCCAGCGATTTCCTCGGGACTGCGTTCCTTGCGCGATAGCGTGTCATCGAGTGTCCGTACGTCATTTTCCGGATCAACGATCAACGCAGGCGGTTTGGAGATCACGCTGCGGCCACGGTTCTCGGCCTTGATTTCGTTGGCGGTCTCACTGGCAGCATGAACGACACCCACCTGCATCGCAAGCAGGATCAGCATGACACAGCCACGGGCAATCGACTTGCGCTTGCGACGTGAAAACGTGACAACACCGGCTTGATTGGCGGTAGAAGGTTTCATGAGGTTCTTCTTTTTCGCGATCACTGCTTTACAGGTTCGACATGGCGTTGTCGAGATTCAGAAAGTGTGCAGACAGTGAACGTGGTAATGTTCTTTTACTTTTTGTTCAGTGACTGGGCTGTCAACTTGATGGCCTGGTCAATCGGAATTGCAGCGATCTGTTTTTGTTGATCAACCCAACGATAACTGTTGATCTTCTCTTGCTGTTTGAGTTTGACTTCACGCAGCACCCAGTTGGGGTTGTTGGCTTCCTTGCGTACCTGTTCGTTGTGCTGCTCGTAGTAGAACCATGCCTGCAAGGCAAAGACCACCACGATGAGCAAAACGGTACTCACCGAGCCAATGGCCACCAGCGTCGGGATGTCCACGTATTCTTTTTCAACAGTCTTCACTGCCATAGGTCACCTGCTTCATTTCACTGGTCAAAACCAGATTACATATTCTTAAATGCCAGCGACTCGGTCATGCGCGGGTCTTTCTGCGGGACGATCGCATTAAGCGAACCCACCCACACGGCGCCAGCAACGAACAAGCCACCCAGGCCGACCATGGTCAGAATTTCCACCAGGCCAACCTTCAAACTCACGCTCATCTCAGGCATGATCAGCCACCACAAATCAACCCAATGGAAGACCAGCAGCCACACCGCCCAGAACTGCAGCGTCGCATTGGTTCGCTTGATATGTCGACTCATCAAACCGATAAACGGGATGAAGAAGTTACAGAAAATCATCGCGATGCTGACAATGCTCCAGCTGTTAAAGTCCGCAGAAACGGTCGTCGCACCACGGGCCACAAACCAGAACGTGGTCTCAGGCAGTGATGCATACCAGATGAGCATGTACTGCGAAAAGGCGATGTAAGCCCAGAAGACCACAAAGCCGAAGAGGAACTTGCCATGGTCGTGCAGGTGTTCCTTACTCACGGTGTCCTTGTCGATGATGCCCTTGTTACGCAGGAACGAAAGCACCAGGATCAGGACCGCGAAAATCGAAAGCATGCAGCCAGCAAAGTAGTACACGCCAAAGATCGTCGAGAACCAGGCAGGACTCAGCGACATGATCAAATCAAACGTCGCATAGGTCACCGTCACCGCAAAAAGCACGATGGCCAATGGCGAAAGGCGTTCCATGAAACGGGTCAATTGCACATCACCGGTGGTGTCCTGTTCCACGCTCTTTTTCCAGAACGTGAAACTCAGGCCAATCCAAACCGCAAAGTAAATCACCCAACGAGCAATGAAAAACGGCACATTCAGATAGGCCGCTTTCTTGGCGGTGTAGATTTCTTCGGTGTGCGGATCGATCACGCCAGGGATATGGCGGTGACCATCCAGCGTCACGGCTGGTTCAGTGTGTGATTCATCAACGACGACTTCTTGAGCCGGTGCTGCGTGAACGACTGAAGCGGTATCGGCAGCATGGGCGGCTTTCTTTTCATCCGGAGCATATTCGTCACGGGCGGTCAATGAGGCGTGGCCGGTTGCAGGTTCAGCGTGATCGGCTGCCGGTGCATGATCGTCGGTCGTATGCGTGGTGTCCGCGTGTTCCTCACCTTGAGCCGGAGCATGGTGAGCATGCGAAGCAGCCCAGGGGTAAACATCGCCACCACCCAGCCACACATTGGCCGCGATCGGCAAAAACGCGATCGCCATCACGGGCATGGTCATGGCCAACACTTCGGCAACGCGACGGGAAGTCACGCTCCATGCTGCGCGCGAGATGTGTTGGATACAGACGAAGAACAACGCGCCGAGGCTGATACTCAGGAAGAAGGCAAAGGCAATGATGTAGGCGAACATGAAGCGCGTCAGGCCGTAGTTACCCACTGCCGCCAGAATGATGGCTGGAACCAGGGCACCGATGGCACCGACTGCCGGGATGCAGAGTTTGCCCCCTGTCAGCTTGCCAGCGGTTGAAGCTTTGCCGGCGTCCGGGCTTTGTGTTGTTTCTTGTTCAGTCATCCGAGTACTCTTTGTTTTTCAGGGACTAGGGACGAGCAACTTGGGACGAGGGAAAAGGCATTTCTTTTCCGATCCCGCTTGTGCTGTATTCCCTACTCCTGCCTTGTTGTCTTAAACCCTAGTCCCTAGTCGCTTTTCTTCTCACCGCAACGTGGGTTTCACGTCTTGGGGCACATCGCTGATCGGTGCATTCTGACTTAACTGCAACGCACGGATGTAGGCGACAATCGCCCAGCGATCCTTGACGGGAATCTGTTTGCCATATGCAGGCATGTTGCGAATGCCGTGTGTGATGGTGTTGAAGATGTGTCCTTCTTCACGATCACGCACCATGTCGGTGTGCATGGATGTCGGCGGGACCCAGGTGGCCTGCTGCAACTCCAGGGCACGCAGGTGCACGGTGCCTTGACCGTAACCATCCGAACCGTGACAGGGCGTGCAGTAAATTTCGTAACGCTCTTGCCCGCGTTTGATGAAGTTCTCATCAATGGTCACTTCTTCGGGGAAGCCCTTGAAGTAGGTCACTTCGAACTTGCCCTGCTGCTGGGTTTCGATCCGTTCGTAACCGCGGTAATAGTGATCGGATTCCTGCACGTCACCAAAGGCAACCGTGCCGGGCACCGGTTCACGCATCGCGCGGCCGTCAGCGAAAATCGCACTGGTGGCCTGCGGGCGATACTTGGGTTGCTGATCCATATCCTGGAAGATGTGGATGCGCGGTTTTTCCGACGTGGTAAACCGACTCTTGGCAATGATCGACAGCGGTAGCCAACTGATCACTGCACCCATCACCAGGATGAACACGATCCAGAAGATCGGGCTTTTGAGTGTGCCACCACTACCGGGGCCTGCGCCGTAGTCTTCAGGTGAATGCGATTTGTCATGCGAGTGGTCACTCATGATTAATCCTCAACCTCCTCGACACAAATCGGCGACAGACTGTTAAGCAGGTCCGTCGTTCGCTGCGTATCAAAGATCGGGTCCGCAGCTTCGATGACAACGACAAAGCGGTCATTGGTCACGCGGCTAAATGACTTCTTCTTGAACAGCGGGTTGTAATGCCAGGGCAAACGGTTGAGTCCGAGCATGCCGAACACCGCACCGAAAGCTGAAAGTAAAACCGTTGTTTCAAAAATCACCGGGATGTTGGCCGGCAGTGAGAACTCCGGCTTACCGGAAGTCAAAAACGGATACTCAAACACGTTGGCATACCAGGCCAAACCCAGACCGCCCAGTAAACCGGTGATCCCGCCACCCAGAACCAGCCAGGGCAGAATCGTCGGCTTGATCCCCATGGCATCATCAATGCCATGAACCGGGAACGGCGAGTGGGTGTCCCATTTGGTGTAGCCGGCATCGCGGACTTTTTCCGCTGCTGCCAGAATCGCGTCCACCGAGTCAAACTCGGCAATCAACGCGACCACCTTCGACGGGGCGTCAGGTTTCTTGGTGGGCATTCCCAATACCATCAGTGCTGCCCTCCTTCATGATGCTCGTCATGATCGTGATGAGCATGTGCCTGCGGGGTCACGTTCTTGACTTCGGCCATCGCGACCATCGGCAGGAACCGACAGAACAACAGGAACAAGGTGAAGAACAAACCAAAGCTGCCAATGAACATCATGATGTCGATCTTCGTGGGCACGAACATGTCCCAGCTCGAAGGCAGGAAGTCGCGGTGCAGCGAAGTCGTCACAATCACGAAACGTTCAAACCACATCCCGACGTTCACGCACATGGCAACGAACATCATCACCGGGATACTCGTGCGACACTTCTTAAACCAGAAGAGTTGCGGAGCACACACGTTGCAGAACACCATCGTGAAAAACGCCCAGGAATACGGTCCAAATGGACGATTCAGGAACACGAACTGTTCAAAGTGATGGCCCGAATACCAGGCGGTGAAAAATTCAGTGATGTAGGCATAGGAGACGATCATGCCCGTTGCCAGGATGATCTTGTTCATGTTCTCCAGGTGACGCATGGTGATGAAGTCTTTAAGACCAAACCACTGACGCGCGGGGACCGCCAAGGTCACCACCATCGCAAACCCGCCGAACACGGCACCGGCAACAAAGTACGGTGGGAAGATCGTCGTATGCCAACCCGGAAGCTGCGAGGTTGCAAAGTCAAACGAAACCACGGAGTGCACCGACAACACCAGCGGGGTCGCGAGTGCTGCAAGCAGCAGGTAAGCCTTTTCGTAGCGATGCCAGTGACGCGAAGAACCGGTCCAACCCAGGCTGAATAAGCCGTAAAGGAATTGGCCGATCTTGTTCTTGCAGCGATCACGCAGCGTGGCAAGGTCGGGGATCATGCCCACATACCAGAACAGCAGTGAGACGGTCGCATAGGTGTTGACCGCGAACACGTCCCAAAGCAGCGGGGACCGGAACTGAGGCCACATGCCCATCTGATTGGGAATCGGAAACAGCCAGTAAGCCAGCCACGGGCGTCCGACGTGCAATGCTGGGAAAGCACCGGCACAGCAGACGGCGAAAATCGTCATCGCTTCAGCAAATCGGTTGATACTCGTGCGCCAGTTCTGACGGAACAAAAACAAAATCGCCGAGATCAACGTGCCGGCATGACCGATACCGACCCAGAACACGAAGTTCACAATGGGAAAGCCCCAGGCAACCGGGTTGTTGTTACCCCAGACCCCCACGCCCTTGGTGATCAGTTCGTAGATGCAGTAAAGGAACATCAGCAGCAGGCAGTTGGAGATCGCAAATGCGATATACCATGCCCGTGGGGTCTTGCGGAGGTTTAAGTCCGTGACCGTTTCGGTGATGGTGGTGAAGTTGTGTTTACCCACGACCAGCGGCGCGCGATGGGTCGGATCCTGGTAGGCGTTGTCGTTTGGCCCCAGAACTTTTTCACCATCTGCCACGGGATTATGGGCGTTGTCACTCGTCAACGTCGTCATCCAGTCACCTCACTTGTCACGGGGTTGCGCACCTTGGCAAGGTACTTGGTCCGTGGTTTGATGTTCAGTTCACCCAGCACGCTGTAAGCACGGTTGTTCTTGTGCACCATGGTCACGCGGGCTGAAGGATCGTTGAGATTGCCAAAGACGATCGCGTCCGTCGAGCAGGCCTGCTGACAGGCGGTCTTGATTTCGCCGTCCTTGACGGTGCGGCCCTCGTTGCGGGCGGGAATCTTGGCTGCGGTAATACGCTGCGTGCAGTAGGTACATTTCTCCATCACGCCACGCATACGCACGGTGACATCCGGGTTAAAGACCATCTGCTTGATCGGGTCAATGCTGGCGCCCGGCTGCGTGTCTGGAATGTTGTTCCAGTTCGGCGGATCAAATTCACGCGGGCTCTTGGCGTTGTAGTCAAAGTAGTTGAACCGACGCACTTTGTACGGGCAGTTGTTGGAGCAGTAACGCGTGCCGATGCAGCGGTTGTACACCATGGTGTTCAAACCTTCGGTGTCATGCACCGTTGCGGCAACCGGGCAAACCTGTTCACAGGGTGCGTTTTCGCAGTGCATACACATCATCGGCTGCGTCACCACATCCGGCGATTCATCCGTCCGCGGGTCACCCTTGAAGTAGGTGTCCACGCGAAGCCAGTGCATTTCGCGACCCATGAGCACGTTGGCCTTACCCACCACCGGCACGTTGTTTTCCGCCTGGCAGGCAATCACACATGCGTTACACCCAATGCAGGTGTTCATGTCGATGGCCATGCCCCAGGCATGCGGGTCATTAAAGTCGCTGGGGGCTTCGAAGAGTTGCAGCGCCACACCGTGTTCGTTCTTGTGAACGATCATCTTGTTTTGCTTGTACTCATCGAGATTGATTTCGCGGACGATCTGCCCCATCTCGCCCTTCTTGCCCACGCGGCTTTCGCGTCCCCATTCACCGACCGCATCAATGAGATGGTGTTCCTGGGTCATGGCAAGTTCATAGAACCGACCCAGTGATTTAAGCGTTGCACCTGTCGCCACTGAAGTCGCATCGCTTGAGCGGAGCACATAGGTGTTAAAACCAACACCCTTGCCCACGTGCCCGCATTGCTCGCGACCGTAGCCCAGAGGCAGTGCAATCGTCCCGGCCGGTTGACCGGGCATGAGGTAGGCAACCGTTTCCAAGCGCTTGCCGCCCAATGTAATTTCAATGAAGTCACCGGTCTTGATGTTGGCAGCTTCTGCGTCATTGACGTTCAGCAATGCCGGGTTATCCCATGTCACCTTGGTCAAGGTGTCGGGTGCTTCAAGCAGCCATGCGTTGTTGGCAAAGCGACCGTCGTAGACACCGGATGCCGTGAAGATCACTTCGTAGCCACTGGCTTGACCTGCTTTGACGCTCAATGCACCCGATGCTGGCGAAACCGAGACGGGCTTGAGTGCGGTGCCTTCGACGATGCCGCTGGCCAGGACTTTACGCCACGCCAAATCATCACCTGAGCCTGCTGCTGCTTTGGTCAGCGCCAAGCCGTCGGAGTCTTTACCACCGAGGACAAGGGTGAGCACCTGCGCCGAAGTCTTGCCGTTGAAGAGCGGCAGGATCATCGGTTGGGTGATGGTGACCGTACCGTCCCATGACATGCCGTCTTCCCAGGACTCAAGGTAATGAGCTTTGGGCAGATGCCAGGTTGAGACGACGGAAGTTTCGTCGCGGTAGCCCGAGAGGTGAATTGAGGTTTTCACCTTGCCAAGTGCGGAAGCAAAGTTCAGGTCCACCGGCGCATCGAAGACGGGATTCCCGCCGAGCATCAACAGTGTATTGACTTTGCCAGCCTGCATGTTCTTGGCCAGCGTCGCGAGGTCCGAGTCAGCTTCGTCAGCAAGTGGTTCTGAGGTGTAAACCACGCCTTTGCCGACCGCGCCAATCTGGGCGTTGATGCGATGGCAGATGGCATTGGTCGTTGCGTCCAACGCGTCACCTGCGACGATCACCGCGCTCTTGGCGTGGCTGACTTCGGTAGCAATCAAATTAACAAGTTCTGTGAGTTTGGCATCAAGACTGCCAGTGACCGAAACGCCAGTAACACCAAGCTTGGCGCCAACGCCGGCGATGACCTGCTTGATCTGTGACGGACGCAGTGCTTTTCGCAAATCCGCAGCACGACCAAATGCCGAGTAGGTCGATTCAACCGCAATCACGCGGTTCATCTTGCCTTGATCAGCTGTGCGGCGACCGGCAGCCCAATCACGCGTGGCCTTGAGGTGTGCCGGATGTTCATCAAACAGATCACTGTCAAAGCTGACGATCAGTTGAGCCTTATCCAACTGCCACTGCGGTCTGAGCGTTTGACCGAAGGCGAGCTTAGTGCCCTTTTCAGTCGCACTTCGATCAATCGCTTCGTAGCGGGTCCAGGTTGCCTTGGGGAAGCGGGTGAGCAATTGCTTTTTGAGTCGGGCGATTGCCTTGGAGGAAGTCGCTTCGGAGAGAATCGCAAAGCCTTCACCCTGTGTGGCGTCCAGATCACCAAAATGCTTGGCAGCAAAATTGATGAATGCGTTCCAGTCCGACTCTTTACCGTTATGGACAGCAAAGCGGCTGCGTTCTGGATCGTAGAGTTCAAGGACCGACGCCTGAGCCAAGGCTGAGGAAGCGCCACTGCTCATGGGATGCAGCGGATTGCCTTCGACCTTGATGGGGCGGCCGTCGTACTGGCTGATAAGCAGGCCAGCAGCGACACCGCCGAGATTCATGCCGGTGGCATAACGCTCGGAGACGCCGGGAACGCGACCGTCCGGGCGGGAAGCGAACGGTGCGATCTTTTCTTCGGGGTAACGACGACAACCGGTGAGCGAGACACCTGCCAACGCCATCGAGGCGCCCATGAGTTGGACGAAGCGACGACGGGACATGCCAAGCAATTGGTCCGGGTCGTACTGGACAAACTCGTGATCGAGCTTCTCCTGGAATTCGGGTGTGTTGGCGAGTTCATTCAGACTCCGCCAGTATTCCCGACCGGTAACGTGTTGTGGTTGGGAGTCTATCATCTGTGGCAAGTCGAGCAGGCTGTCATGTAAGCGGGGTCGTGAATGTTTAACTTCTCTTTCAACGCAAGTCCGATCTTGCGCTGATCACCATCAGGCGGCTGCCAGGTCAGGTCTGTGACCTTATCAGCAGGACGCAGGGCATTTTCAGGTTTACGGTGACAATCCAGACACCAGCTCATGCTCATGGGCTGGACCTGGGTCACCGTTTCCATCTGGTCCACCCGGCCGTGACATTCCACGCAGGAGACACCGCGTGTGACGTGAGCCGAGTGATTGAAGTAGACATAGTCAGCAAGATTGTGGACCTTGATCCATTCGATGGGCTTGCCGGTCAAAGCACTTTCACGCACCGGCTGAATCTTGGCGGAGTCGGGAAGCACCTTCTCGTGACAGTTCATACAGGTCTGCGTCGGGGGGATGGCTGCAAAGGCTGCATCCTCGACCGAGGTATGACAGTATCGACAATCAATACCGAGGTTACCTGCGTGAACCGCATGACTGAAGGGGACGGGCTGCTTGGGAGCGTAACCCACGTTAAGCGTCTTGGCGGAGAACCCCAGTCCGACGAATGCCGGTAAGTAGGTTGCCGCACCGATCCCCATCAACGCCAAAGCCGGCAAAAGATAATTTGCCCAGGCGGGGAAGATGAATCGGCTTTCTTTCTTCTCAGAGTCAGTCTGTTGCATCAGCGCCTGCCGGTTACTGGCTAACCAACGCGTCGGGGGCATCATCAATGATTCAGACAACGGCGTCTGAACCCGGCCATGTTGGAGTCTAAGCCAGTGAGTGAATGGTAGTAAACAATTCCCGTGTTGTGGTGTGGCATACCGTCGCAAACCGTGCGGCATATTGTCGCACGGGCCAATTTACGTGCAACCACAAGCCTTTCAAAACAAAGCAGTTAAAAAATACACTTTTATCTTTATTCAATAATTTCAACCCAAATCACACCCTCAAGCCCCACGTTCGGCACGAGACTTGCTAATAGAGATCAATCTATCTTTATTTCAGGTTGCTGATTTAGCCGAATTGACCCCTGAGCCCCAGTCAATCCCCCAAGCACAACCGCCCCAAACGATATAGTGTGAACACGACAGGGCCGAATTGCGATTGCCTGGTAAAACTATCAGACAAATCACGTCGATAGAATGAAAAATTGGGAAGAATAATCTCCACAATAGCCGACTGCCCAGCAGTAACCAGTACACAAACGCAAGGAACCTCTGATGAACAGCATCCTGATTATTGACGACGACCCATGGATTCGTTCACTACTCGGTCACGTCTGCCAACAAATGGGCCATGCTGTTATCTTTGCTTCCGATGGCGATCGCGGCCTCAGCGCCCTCAAGGACAATCCACAGGTCCAACTGATCATTCTGGATATGCAGATGCCCAACCTCAACGGCTTGCAGGTCACCAAAACCATCCGCCAGGACCCGACGCATGACAACCTGCCGATCATCATGGTCAGCGGCTTTGTCCAGGCTCACGAAGTCAGCGACATTCTCCGGGCAGGCGTCAACCGCTTTGTCCCCAAGCCCATCGACAACGATCAACTCCGCCAGTACATCGGCGACATGATGGAACAGGCCTGTGCCGCCAAGGCCGGTTAACTGTATTGATCACACCCGATCAAGCCTCCCGCCAAATAAAAACGCATGAGCGTCAGATGATGCTCATGCGTTTGTTTTGATCTGTCGAGATGGGTGTCAATCAATAAAGCCAAACGAATCGATGACGCCCTTCAAATCGCGATGTCTGTAGAAGTAGTTGAATTTGCTTAACTGCCCTACTGCATGACCATCCATAAACAGGACACTGGGTCGCTGTTCGTGAGCATCCAGCGAGATTGATGTCCGGTTGGCAAAAGCATGCTGCGTCCAGGTGTTGGCATTGGTGTTTTGAATCGCATCAAAGACCCAGACCATTTTGGACATGTGCAGACCAACGGGCACTTCATCATCCGGTGCATGCCAGTTACTGCTATTGTCAGTGTATCCCGAATGCGTGATCGTGCTGCCAAATTTGAAATAGGTGGGATAAGTCGGCGAGGTACCGTTGGTCCCGCGATAGGAGTACGTACGCAAATACCGCCAATCACCTGACGGATTGATTTGCCAGGTCGGCAGTTCCGGGCAAGCCAGGATCGTTGGCCCCTTGGCCACGTAATCCTTGACATACCCCTGTTTCATCAGCAGGTATCCCCAATACTTGTACGCCCCTGTCGCCCAGCCGCCCGAACCAGCAGGCGCCCAATCCTTGAAATCACCCACATACTGCGTCAGACACACCCCGGTCTGACGAACGTTTGCCAAACACTGAATGCTTCGCGCAGCAACCCGGGCTTTACGCAATGCAGGCAACAAAATGGAAATCAAAATCGCGATGATCGAGATCACCACCAACAATTCAATCAGCGTAAAGGCTTTAACCCGAGTTTTCATGCTGGTTCCTCCTGTAGATTGCACAGGCCCGTATTGACTTGATCGACCGAATCCGGATCGAACTTTTCCACCTTGCCATGGCCTATGTTGAACCATCCCCCGAGCGTTAACTTAAATTTTCATTTAATTTTGAATCGCATTCATATTTGAACACGTTCAATTCTATGGTCAAAAACGCATAGAGGTCAATATTTCACGTCAAAAAATTTGGAATAGCATTCATTTTTTTAAACCGGCGCTTGACTCGTTCAATTATTGGATGAATAATGAATACGCATTCAATGTTGACCAATAAACCCACCATTGCCAAAGCCACCATCGGCGTGAAGGAACTTGCCCAGCACGCAGGCGTCTCCGTCGGCACCGTCAGCCGCGTGCTCAACGGCGAGATATCCGTCTCACCCAAGCGACGGGAAGCCGTCCAGAAAGCCATCCAATCCCTTGGCTACAAAAGGACTTCCGCAGCGCAGATGCTCGCCTCCCGACGCTCCCGATCCATCACGCACACCGGCAATATCGCCATGGTCTTCGTCGGCATGAGCGAGAATTGGCAGGGGCACCCCACCACCGCTGCCCTGATCAACGGCGTGGATCAAGCCTGCAATGACAGCTCCTTCCACCCCCTGCTTGAGACCTGCACCGACGATCGGCACCTGCCCCGCTGCATTGCCAACGGCAAAGTCGACGGCCTGCTCATCAAGTCCAGCAACGTCGTCCCCCGATTCCTCGACCAACTCCCCGACTACCTGCCCCGTGTCCTCGTGGGTATGGCTGAACCGACATTGGCCTGCAACCAGGTGCTCCCGGATCACCGCGCTTCAGCATGGATTGCCACCCAGCATCTCTGGGACAAGGGACACCGGCGGATTGCCTTTGTGAACAATCAGGACATGCATCGGATTTTCATCAGCCGGTTCCAGGCCTACGAACAACTGCTCCGATCCCGCAGAGCCTATGACCCGCAACTGGTGGTGCGCAATGAAGACCCGCCGGGCTTTGAGCCGGAGGTCAATTTCCCGGACATGACCTATGCGGTGGATCAACTCTGGGCATTGGACGATCCGCCGACCGCGATCGTTGCCGCCAACGACTGGATGGCTGCCGGTCTCTACCAGGCGCTGAAAAAGCGCGGCCTCACCGTCGGCAAAGAGGTCAGCGTCATCGGCTTCGACAACGTCCTTTCGGTCTGCTGCATGCTCGAACCGCAACTCACCAGCTATGAAATCCCACTGCAGGATGTCAGCCGACATGCCACGCGACTACTGATGAATCTCATCGAGAACCCAGCAGACAATCTCAACCACGCCACGCAAATGCTCCCCGGACGACTCATCGAACGCGACTCGGTTGTTGATCTGAATGCATAAAGCCTTCAGATTGGCAGTGAAAATCAAAGCCGCTGGAAGCCGAAGGATTCCCGCGGGTGCCTTGGCAGGCGGTAAATGATTGTTCAAAACACGATGCGCACACACGCCACACTGGGCGTCACACTCATGCCAAGACATGATGGCCTGCAAAATGCAAAAGAGCACAGGCAGCGAGATAAGTTGCTACCTGTGCTCTTGTTGTAATGGCCCGAGCGGGGGTCGAACCCGCACGACCGTATGAGGGCCAACGGATTTTAAGTCCGTCGCGTCTGCCAATTCCGCCATCGGGCCTTGTCTTACTTATTCCCTTAAATACCGTGAATTTAGGTGTTTCAGGGAAATCAGCATCATTTTCTACGTTGCCCGTTTTGACCCGTTTTGACCCGTTTCGACGCGCGGGCGCGCAACACTTTGCGCAACACTCGGGGTAACACTTGGCAACTTTTCGTGAGCCATGGCAAGCTCAGAGAGGGCTACTTTAGCATAATGTTTCATGGTTGTCTGCATGGTCTTGTGTCTCGCCAACTCCTGCGTTTTCTTGAAATGAATGTCTGACCGTACCGCGTTGGTAATGAAGGTGGTTCGAAGCGCATGGAAGTCGATCACCTTGTTCCCGGCGTGATGAGCAATCCCAACCGCCTCCAGATCGTGCTGGAGCATTTCAGCTACATTGCACTGGCTTGGGAGAGTGAATGGCTTGGCATCAGGCATCTTCATACCGTCGCTGAAATGACGCTTTAGCGCATCAGCCAAGTCGCGGCTAATCGGACATCGGGCAGACTCACCGTTCTTGGTGTATGCGGACGACACATGCACGCCTGGCATGTCACCCAACTCGAAGCTTTCGACGGTGAGGGAGTACAGTTCGTTGGCACGCAAGCCAGTCTCGATCACCAGCCAGTACACCAACGCACGCTCCGACCCTGGCATGAAGTGATGGAATTTGGCGTCCTCTTTCATTAACGCTTCGAGCAGGATATGGATCTGCTCAACAGTCAACGGTTGCCGATCGTGCTTGATCTCGTGTTCTTTGGGCTCGGTGATTGGCATTTCATCCAGCCTGTTGGCCACAGCCCGCCTTCGGTCCTTCATCCATTTGCAAAACATCTTGGCTGCACGAAGGTAGTGGTTCTGGGTCGTTTTGGATCTGTGCCCCCATTGAGCCACCTTATCCAGGACTTCCTCGATGTTAATGTCGGCATACAACTCAAAGCCACAATCATCGAACAGTTCCACAGCCCGTTTGCAGGATAGATTGATGTGTTTGCTGGTTCGTCCAAGATTGATCAACCACGATCGCCACATGTCTATGTGGGGAATGATGCTGCCAGTCTCGCGGACATAGGACTCATCCAGTGTGTGCTCATCGAACAGGGGGACTGAGGTCATGGCCATGCGTTGGTCAATTAAACCAAACTTGATGAGCTTCTCACGGCGCTTGGCGTCCAGTTTTGAACTCAACCAGTTCACCAAATCTTCTGGAATATCACCGCCAGCAGCTACCATCTCGGATAGACGTTCCATGTTGCGCAAGAACGTCTGGGACGTCCGCTTGTCTCGGAACGCCGGGAGGTTTCGCATTACACGTTGATGGTCCCGGAATTGGATCCAATGATTCACATGCCGTGGTGACGGCTTGAATACTCTACCCATGCCAGCCATTTTAGCGTTTCCTTTGCCCATTGGAAGTCAACCACTTATCAATTAATGGCTTTGACCACTTAAATGGTTGTCCATTACTGGTTTTAAGTATGGGTTCCGGTATTTCACCATTAGCCAACAATTCACTGATTTTGTCAGGTCGCACATCCAACAGGATGGCCAGTTCCTTGCGTGTGTAGACCGCCTTTTCAATTGCAGGGCCTGCATTTGCAATCACAATCATGCTCCAAACGCATCACCGTTTGTTCGCCTTCTCAGTTTTCCTTTGCCGCACCAACCATATTTCGCGTCCACCACCATTCAGCCATGCCGATGGCGTCAGACAGGTCTGCGCCCGGATCCTTTGCTGGGTCGTATCCAAACTTCGCATATGCGGCTGCAATCCACTCCTGCCGGATCATTTTGGGCACCTGGTTGGTCCAGACATCAGCCTGCACCACCTGGGGCGTGATCCCGTGCATCAGCTTGATGTGCTCATACAGCCGACCAACCGCCAACCCGTAATTCCCTTGGCCACGTCGAACCACCACCTTCTCCTGCCCGGTCTCTTTGTCGATCACCTTCTTTGCCGGCTGCTGTGGTGCCGGCGACTCGATGAGGATTACCCGCGGCTTCCATTGGGTGACCAGCTTGTCCACGTCTTTGAGCATGGCATCAAATCGCTTGTAGGGGCATTCAGCTTTGTCATCGATCAGTACTCCATCCAGCAGCTTGGACAAGGCGGGGCTTACTGCTGCACCAATGGCCGTGCTTGATCCGTCGAGGGTCAGAAGGTTCATTGATCATTCCAATCAAAAAAAAATCACATCACCCATCCTGTTTTTTGCAATGTCTCACGACGTGGCATGCTCATCCCATCGCAATAGTTTCAACGGCAGTGGCTGTATCAGAGCGGTATCAGGCTTTACCTTTCTATCGCGGTCCAGGCTCTGGTAAGGACGTCTCGAACTCGGTCCAAGATTCCAGCCAGCACTACAGCCGGAAAACGGGCGTTCGTCGCCATGGATGATGATCTTCTGACTACCAACAAATTTTGGGATCCGGTAGCTGGAACATTTCCTCCATCGTCTTCCAATCAACTTCATACAGACCATCACCGTTAAGCATGAAAACACGATGGCCGTGTCGCTCCTGCAATGACCGGGTCAGGTTGTAGATACCATTAAGCGAATCACGCGTGAATATGTTCACAGCCCCGGACAAGATGGTGGACGATGAGTTGTCGATCTCAATATTCAATTTGCCAAGCATGTGCATAACTTCGTTGTGGAAGCCAACAATGGAAATAGGCTGAATTTCCTTGGCCTCACCAATGGCCTCGTGAATATCAGCAATAACCTCATTCATTGGCTTGTCAGACGTGGCAGTCGTTTGAGCGTTGATGATTGATGGGTTTGAACTGGCATTGGCTGTTGTCATCAGACAATCAGCAGCAGCCCTATCGATGGAGTCTTTAACTTTTTTAAAAAAGTCTGCGTTGTTTATTGATTCGCATTCATCCCGCTTCATCAGTCACCCCCATTCCTTTTTCAGGCACCAGGTGATCAGGGCATCGCCAAATATATTCAATACCATTGGTGGCTTTGAATTTATATGGTGCGATGAATTCAAGCTTCATGATGCGGTCCACAAGCCGTTCTCTATCCTGCACCAGCTCCAGAACGATCTGTTCAAATGAATAGCCAACCTCAACCATCCGAGCCAGCAAAGGATCGTTCCGCATCGCTTTGTAAAAGTCTGGAACCTTGTGGTCTTGGACAGGGTTGCGATCTGCAATGGTGAATGGCAATTGAAAACCTTCGGGCAGAATCCACAGGTGATACATGTTGGCCTGGTCAACTAACTCATCGGCGTCGGGATAGACCTCGATGGCGGTCCGGGCATCGCCGTACAACTGTTCTTTGATCCATTGCTTTTCATTCCAATGCAGCGATGAGCCGGGTAGGTTCCGCATACAAAGGTGGATCACCACACCCCAGATGGTTGGAACTTCCCGTCCGAGGACTGCATACCAGCCATTGGACCAGGCCATGGACAGTTCGCCATACCAACCCTCACCGCGTTTGGGCGGTTTTTCTTTTTTAAATGGCCCCATTCGGTTGTTGAATTTGAACTCAACAAACTTCCGGGTCTCACTCTGCTGCGCACGTCGTTGCTTGCGGTTCATCGCCAGAGCCTTTCTGTTTGGGGTGCATCAATTCTTCAATTTCGATAGCCAATTCAGACAGTAAGCTGTCTGCACAGGTGTAGACGAAATCCTCTGAAACTATGTGCTCTGTACCGTCATCTTCCTTGATGCCGATACGATCGTATCCCTCAAGGCTGACAGCAGTCCCCCATTTGATGGTTCTGCGATCACCGTAGTATTCCACCCACGTGACACGGGTTTGCCCTGGCGTTATTTCCGCCCCGTTTTTCAGTGTTAATTTCACTCTGCACCTTCCAATCCATTTTCAGAGGCAACGCAACCAACCTTCGCTAACAGATCCTCTGTGGCAACAATGGCTGATTCCAATCGCTCGTATTCTTCATCGTGATCGCCGTCAATGTGTGCAGATGCAGCATTCATCGCTTTGGAGCATTGCTGTAATACTGCAATGCATGCAGACCAGTCCTCGGTTTTACGTGCATCACGCAGGCCACGCTCGTAACCAAGTTCTTCGGCACGCTGCAGCTTCTCAGAGACACGGGCTTGGCTTGAACAGGCATCACGGTAAACGCCGGATGCTTCGTTCATGTATTCGGAAATGCGATCCTCTGCCTCTCGAAGCGACATCAGTAGACCGCGTTCTGCGCCACAACGCACACGCTCAATGCAGCCTGGTGTTGCCCATGGATAAGTGCCAAAATGGTCTTTAGCAGCACCCGGCGTCATGAATGTTTCACCGCAGTGAAAGCACGTCCACCCATGCTCGGGTTGAGGATATGTTTCATTTTCTGATGAACTATTAAGTTTTTCTGAATGGTTGCAGTTGTCATGTTTTGCTTGACTACTGACAATTGATCGATATCGCTTGATAAGCCGCTCGCCATCTCGCTCATGGTCACCACGGCACGCAGACCAACGCAGCGTGGATATGATCCACTCCGCCATGTCCTTCACAAGTGCATCTGGTTGGTTGTTGCTCATCCGATACCTCCGTAGGATTGTGGCACGTCAATTAACTCACGTGCTGATGTCATGGCTCTATGAGCGTCAATTTCATCAAGCCTTGCCTGTTCATCCTTGTGTAGGTTTGACCAGTTCATCAACTGCTCAATCGCATGAATGCATTGCCAGAAGACTTCTCGGATTTCACTGTTTAATTCTTGCTGCTGAGTGTTTTCTTTTTGCCTTTTCTGCATCTGGAAAACAAGGTGTCCGGCCACCTGTTCGGCGTTGCCGCGGAAACATTCGGTTCCCGTGTCATCGGTGATCGCAAAAACCTCTGATCGGCGTGAGTGATCCATAAATCGATCAACGCGCCATTTACTGTTGTTGCTTTCTTCATTCACTCTGCACCTGCCATTTCAAAGAGGGTTATTTCGGTTTCCGGTTGAATGCACGCTGGCGAAAACCAGATGCGTTCCCGGTCTTTGTTCACGTTACTGGCATTGCGGTTGGCGTATCCGCCGTGAGCCTTCCAGGCTTCAACGGTCCAACCGTGTTGCTCGAGGATGTCGTGTTCACCGGCATATCCGCAAAGAGCAATCCGCATTTGCTTGTCCTGCCCTTGTTCGATGCACCAATGCAACACCCGAGCGACCAGGTGGTCGACGTCCTGCGATTTGTCGTTAGCGTAAAGGTCACCGTGACGCTGCTGGCTGCCTTTGTCGTCGGTTGGTTGCTCACCATTGCCCCGCAGATGATCAAGCCAACCATGCATGCGGTCGATGGACTTGGCATATGGCGGGTCCAAGAACACACCGGTCAAGCCAATGCGCGTGGTGGTGGTTCTGGACCCGCAGACACGGGACCAATCGCCGTAACAGGTGCGGACCAGACGCAGGCGGTCGGACAGGCGTTGCATCCAATCCAATAACCATGCTTGCCGTTGATCACATGTGCCGGCATGCTTGTTGCCCAGGACGCCACGGCCGATGTCGAACACATCGCCAAGTTGAGGACGGCCGCCCGACAGCACACCGCGACCAACGGTCCCAGAGTCACCAGCCAGATCGGGCAGCTGCCGCGATTGGTTTACACCTGCTCCCGGCGAACTCAATCGCTGAATCTTTTCTCCCTGGCTGTGGACGCCACAGCCAGGGCCGTTGAACGATGCCAGCCTGACGCGCTTGGTTTGGGCATGGACGCCGCGTCCGAGTTGTTCCGCATCAATCTGGGGATGGCGGTTTTGCAATATGTTGTTGATACCATCGTGCTTTAATGATGGTCTGGCCAAACAGTCTGGTGTGGCAGCCCGTGGATTCCCGCTGCACCACCCCCCGCCGATCCAACAACACTGCCCCCACACCCACCACCCGGCAATTCGGGCGTCATGAGCCAGCGGATCATGCGTCATGCGTTCGCGGAACTCCGCGGACAATTCGGATTGCATCAGCCAACGATGCCTGGCGTGTAGATCAGCCTCGCTGACCGGCCAGTCGGCATGTTTGGCCACACCTGCAGGATCATTGAGCACAGCACGCCAAAAGTTGGTGACAAAGTGGTTGGCGTCACTGATCGTCTCGACCTTGCCAACGTGGTCAGCAGGTCGACGCAGCAACACGGCCAGCGAACCAGCAAACGGCTCGATGAAGTTGGGGACATCACCCAAGCGGGACCAAACCAGGTCAGCCACCTTTGACTTGCCGCCGAACCAGGGGAATGGTGCTTTTAATACACTCACGTTAAACCTCACTCGCACAGTCCATATTTAGACTCACAAGCTGGACGCTGTTGAAGCACATGCAGCCCAAGTTGTCGGCCACCGTTCACAGTCTTCGACCATGCAACCACGTCATCGATCCAGTTAATTGCCATGCCGGGAACTTTGGGGGCAAAGAACGTGCGACCGACTCGCTTTTCCCAATCTCTAATCTTGTCGATCATCTCTGGCGAACGATCTGCCCATGCTCGAATGTCTTCTTTACCACTGTTAATGCATGGAGCGCATCCCACACGGTTGAATCCGAGCGTGTAAAGTTCGTTGATCTTTTCGCCGTGGGCTTGCACATAGTCAAAGCACATCTGTTTCGTCCAGTCGGCAATTGGATGGTGTAACTCGCAGTCAAAGTAGTCATCCCATGTTTCAAAACTTGCGGAGGACCGACGGCGGCTTTCATCACGACGAACACCCGCATACCGAATCACTTCACGATCTTGCCATAGATTCTCAATTACTCTTTTTTGTGGGAGTAATTTCAGATGCTCGGTGCAGAATTGGGCGCGTGACGATGGCCATCGCTGTTTTAGGATTGCCAGTAGATCGAATGTCAACGGGTCGTCGGGCTGCAAACCGAGTTCCTTGATTTTCCCCTTTGCCCGTCCAGCCATGTCTGCAACGATTGGCTTGATCATCATGACTTCGTGGACATTCGACGAATACCATTCAATGAATGCAGTTGTCATAGGATGCTCGTTGCCGCCAGCGTCAGAGTTGATCAAAACAACCTGATCAGCCGGGAAGCGATTCAACACCCAACGTGCGCAAGCTTGGCTATCAATGCCGCCAGAAAATCCGACGATGTGTAAAGTGTCATCACTCACGCCACCACCGCCTCTCTGCGGACTTTGCGATTTAGAATTATTCGTTATCACCACAAAACACCCTTTGTAAGAATCCGCCATGCGACTGCTGCCACGAGCGGTACTTGTCCATTTCCAGTGGATCTAATGCGTCCCACCCGATCGGCCACCCCATCATCAGGCAGCACAAAGACGGGTGTAGAGACATCCCCGAAACGCGCGAACCACCGTTCTTGAGATATAGAAAAGCGAGGTAGTCCTCCAAATTCCCTCTTGGCGTACCATCCTCGGCACGTTTCCAGCACAGGCCATGCGTGGCAATGCAAGCTCTTGGTGTAGGCAAAAATCCAAATTCGGGAGCGGTGATGTGGAAATCCGGCGGCGTCTGCACCGACACAACCCCATCGTGCATCGAACCCCAATTGGGCAAGGTTACCGAGGACTCTGGCAAGTCCACGTCGAACAAGCATTGGTGAGTTTTCCAGCCAAACGAATGGGGGCAATATCTCACCGATGATTCTTGCAGTATCTCCCCACAATCCTGAACGCTCTCCATCAATCCCCCCCCCCTTGCCTGAGATTGAAATGTCCTGGCATGGGAATCCTGCACTGATGACGTCGGTGTAGCAGCGGAATGGCCGACCGTCGAATGTTTGAACGTCATCCCAGATCGGAAATCTGTTAAGCGCTCCATCTCGTTGTCGTTGCATGACAACACGTCGGCAGTAATCGTTGATTTCGCAACCGGCGATAATTCGGTGGCCAAGTAATCGGCTACCGAGAACTCCGCCTCCTGCTCCCATGAACAGTGCCAACTCATTCACGCATCCCCCTCGATTCGTTCAAAGTCCAGGACGATCACAGACGGGTTTACATTCCAACCGAATCCACGGGACGCATTGATTGAATCCCAAAGGTGTACAAAACACTCAATGGCAAATTGCTCTGTGACATGTCCGTAATGGCGGCTGGTACCAATAGGATTTGATGCGCCCTCGGCAACGCAGTCCGCTGCTGAAATGTCCTGAACCCGTTCAACTCGCACGGAATTGATTTTCAACTGGATTCGGCTCATCCAGCGAGGCATGTGGATTGATGGCTTCCAAGGTCCGTCAATATTGCTGCTGGCAAGGTACGCAACTTCGTATCTTTCGCCTGGATTTGTTTTGGGAATGGGACCAGTCCATGGCTCGCGTTCCCATGTGCCGTATTCGCAGTCTTCCCACATTTCATTCAACTGCCACGATTCACGCACCCAAAGCACATCGCCTGGTTGGTAAATCGGTACACCAGCTTTGCAGTTGCGCGGTGTGATCACTCGGCGTGTTTGGGTTTTCTGACCGGACAGAATTGCCTTCACCATTGGCGTGCTGAATAGAATAGGGTGCTCTCTCACGCTGCACCCCCGATCGCAGGCCATTCACGGCAGTTTTGAAGGTCTGCTGGCCATTCAGATGGATCGCCACCTTTACGATGCTTGAGCACCCGGCTGCGCCATGCCTTGCCGCCTTCATTGAAATACCGCTGGGATTTAAAGTACGCACCAACAAACTCCAGCCCGCCGAATGCTGCATAGCCAAGTTGCTTGAGGAAAACGGGAACTTTGAATTCTTTGCAGTATTGAACCAGGATTCGGATATTCTTAACGTCGCACTGGCGTGCGTTCGGACCTGACTCACCGCCCAAAATCATCCAGCCAATTTTCGGATGATCGAAAATCTCATCGGGAATATTGAATGGACTATCTTCCTTAAACCGATATCGCTTGCCCTGAATCCAATCGATCACATCCGTATATTCATCACCACCATACTCGTTGTATCGCGGGATGATCTTGTCCAGGAGCGGTTCGCCAGACACAAACAGCAAAGCAGCGCGACATCGGAGCAGGTACGGCATTCTGTAGTCTGCGGTGTTTTGGTTTTCGATGCTGGTACCAAGCCAGACGTTTTTGGGCGGATTGTCCATATCGAATTTGGGCGGCAGTTCATCGACAGTGAGCTTGGTGCCGGATATCTCAACGATGGCGTGGCGAACCATTGCCCAGAACTCTTTGGAGTTGGTGATCTCCGCAGCACGTTCCGGTCGCTTGGTCAACACCTGGTAGGTGTGCCAATTTGCCAGCATCATCACCGCGTAGACTTTGGCGATGTAGTCGATGGGGACATTGGGATGAAATAGGTCGCTCATCGAGTTGACAAAGATCATGCGGGGCTTGTGCCAGTGAATCGGATCCGTCAACGCTTCATACATTCGCTCAATCTTGCCATTCCATTTGTGGCTGTTGTTGAGGACATTGAGGTATTTGGTTTTGCGATCGACCTTGCCGGATTTCTTTGCCATGGACGCCAGGCGGTGCGCCATCGTCTCGGCATAGCAGTTGCGGCAGCCTTCGCTGATCTTGGAACACCCAACCACGGGGTTCCAGGTTCGCTCTGTCCATTCGATATTGCTCATGCTGCCCCCTTTGCGCGTTGTTCCTTGAGGTGATCAACAAAGGGCAGCCAGATGTATTTCCAGAACTGTTCGATCTCGGGTCGAACGCGTTGAGCACTTGGCAAATTTTCATAATCGCCAAAAATAGTATTGAACCAATCGCTATCAATCAGTTTGGTCCATATTGCATTGGCATCGTTATATTCAGTTGTAATTGGAATCAGGTCATCCCATGCGTCGCGTGCCTGCTCTTTGGTAATACTCCTGTCATAACGCAATTCAAGGATGCTTTTCTTTACTTGATCGCCGAACTTTTCAACGTCTGGCTCGTAGAGTTTTCCATCAGAGAGTTTATTCATCGCATAATCCCGATTTATGCGACAAAGAAAGTCATACGGGTCTGGGCCGGTGTGCGTCCAGTTGTAGGCGTAGTGGCCAAAGTCAGAATTGATCATGACGTTGACGGATTCGCGGCCAAACTCCAAAGAGATATTGCCCCAGGTATTCCAGCCTGATTCCATCTTCGTCCGTATCCGGTACAAGTCGATTTGTGCTTTTGTCACTGGCATTAGGCACCTCCCCCAGGCAACCCAAGCCGTGGCATCTGTCCCGACTGTGCAGCTTCAAGCAATTTTGGCATTGCAAAATCACCGAATGTCACACCGTTGGGCATCACAACAAACGCCATGAATTCATGCTCAAGCGTGGTAACACCTTCCTCAATCGCATTGAGTTTGGCTTTGATGGTCAAAAGCAGGACTCGCCATTTCTGACGTGTCGCCTGCTCCCATTCCTTATACATCTGATCATCTGATCGTCGGTTTCTGCGGTTTGGAGACATTCTGAATTTTTCGCGTGGCGGGAAGCTGATTGATATTTGAATGAGTAGGTTCTTGTACTCAAATGCAATCGTTGCTTTGTCATCATCTTCAATGATTCCAACGCGACCTGCCCCATGACGACGCAGAGTCTCTTTAATTTCGAACTGCGATTTCTCAACACTCACATTTGTGTTTTTTGCGTAAGACATCATGCACCTGCCTTTGCAAGCTGCCGGCAGCATCGCTTAAATTTCTTGCCAGATCCGCATGGGCACGGATCGTTGCGACCCACTTTTAATCGGCCACGCCTTGGAGTAATGCTTTTGATGGCCTGTTCACTGACTGGCATAAAATGCCGTGCGATTTCACCCGGTGTGAATTTTTCACGCATTTCTCCAACGCTGTAGATTTTTCCTGTCCTTGTATCCATCCTGTCATCCTTTCATTCAACCACCGATGTACCGCCAACACTTGAGGTCATTGCGATGGCTGCCTTCGGTCTCACTCTTGTGATATTTGCCGGTGAATTCCCAGCACTTCGGAGCAAACACTGCCCCGAGAAAATTCCTGCTCAAACGCTCTGGTCCGGGCACATCGGGAATGGCCTCAAAGACCTTGCGGGCGTCATCAGCGGTGACGTAGGCGTCGATGCCGTACTTAGCACGTCGCTCCATCCATGTCTGCCGCATGGCCAGGCGGATGATCGTCAACCAGTGCTTTCGCTTCTGCTCGAACATGTCCATGACCTGGTCTTTTTTCTGCTGCTCGGTCACTGACCGGGGCTTTTGAGGTTTCTCATAGACAAGGTCGAACAAGGTCATTCCTTTGGTGGCACACATATCGATCTCCGATCGAAAAAAGGTGGCAGCGCGCGGTGTTATAAACTTCTATGTCTAGGCCCGTCCTGGGCCGTTTAGCGTTTCACTATCCAAGTCCACACCATGCGGACTGGATGGCGTGCGCGCTGCCACCTGGTTATTCATCACGATGTCAGCCATGGCTTTTCGCAGACCCGGGTGCTCCAATGCCCGCTTGCGTTGCCGGCGGGCCATCATGGGTACGGATTCAGCCATAGCGACCTGCTCCCGCAGGGATTCAAGTTCCTGTTTACTCTTGTTTGCCAGCACCATTTCCACAAAGGCAGCGTCTTGGGCCTGTTTGGCCATTTCTGCCCGATCACGCTCTTCCTTGGCCAGTTGATCAACCTTCGCAGCCTCGGCACGTTCGGCCTTCCTGGCGGCTTCCAGTACCTGCGGATCCTGCGGGAACCCGTTTTTCAGGTCGGTGACAATAAATCCACGCCAGTTGGCGACCGGCTTGCCCTTGACCGGCTTGTTGTGCTTGCGGTAGTACTCCGCCTTCTGCAGGGTCTGGATCACCGCGTCGGCGCCATACCGGCGGACATGCTGCTGGGCGTCGCGTGGGTTGAATTCAAAATCCTCGACCATCGCCTGGACCGCTTCCACCCCGTCGAACAGCCCGGTGGGTTCGGCTGCCTTGTCCTGGCTGGAAAGAATTTCCTCGTCGTCGTCGCGCCTTTCGACGATGATTTCACTGACTTTGTTCCTGACTGAATTAGGGCGCACGTTTGTGCGCCCCTGGGCGCATGAATCTGCGCCCCCCGGCGCATATCTGTGCGCCCCCCCGGCGCAGATTCGTGCGCGTCGGGGGCGTGATAATCAAAGCTGTAGGAGGTCACTTCGAAGGGTTGGAAGATGAAGGTATCGGTAATCCGACCTTCATGTCCCTGGGGGATCCGTTTCAGGAATTGTTGAGGATGCTGCTCGAGCGATTTCAAAGCCAACTGCACTGCCCGTTCGCGCCGACCTGCTTTGGCCGCGATAGTTTTTACGCTGGGGTAGGAGTGACCCTCGATATTTGCATGACTCAAAAGTACCCAAAGCACGGGAACCTCCGACTTCTCTAACGATGCGATCAACCCTGTGTTGGTCGCCCATACGATCCAGTCACTTCGCCATCCACGCTTATCACCTTGTGTAAGTCGCGTCTGGCCTGCTGGTCGGGCATCCTGCCCGTTACGCTGTTCAAGGCGTGGGATCATGTAGACTCCGTTATGGCGATGACAGCAGCACCCCCCATGGTGCCCTGACGATCGCGGCCACGTTTGAGCATCCCCTGGACGAATTGCTCAACACCTAGGCGGGTGATATCAATCTCAACGTCCACGTCGACGGTGTGATATTGGCCCTTGTCATCCCGCACGCAGAGCGAGCCAAAGTGCATGGTCCGCTTGTATTCCGGCTCACGGCCAGTGATTGGGTGAACGGTGGGATCAGGCATTGCTACCTCGCTTCCCATTTCTGGACTTGATCCATTTGCTGATGGCTTCACGGCGGGTTGGCCAGGCTTCCGGATCCATTCGAACCTTGAGGAAGCAGGAATACAGACCGTGCATGATGCTGATGATCCGCTGCACCATTGCGATTTGATGTACGGTGACTTCCCGCGGGGACTGAGCCTCGTCAGGATCTGGATGCTTGATGCCCGAGAGGATCATCATGTCCGCCTGGAAAGTCAGTTCCCATTGCTCGCTGTCCTGGTTGGCGATGATCATGCCTGCCTTGCGGGGCCACTTACCGGTCACCAGGGCGTCGGCGGCTTCCTTGAGCCTGGTAGGCCCATCGCCGCGCAGGGTTTGTTTGCCGCCAATCTCCCAGGCACAGTCCATGTTCAGTGTCCGGTCGATCATGATGTCGATGGGCTCCTTCAAGGTGCTATCGCATCCCTTGCGGCTGATCAGTGATTTGTTGATTTCAATCTCGGCCTCATGCTCTTCGATCACCCACCACATCCAGAGCAGGAATTCGTTGCCAAGGAAATCCTTCATGTCCACGCTTTTGACCGCCCAGGGGACGATCGGGATTTCGGTACCGTCGACCAGGTTGGCGGTATCGATTGCAGCTGATGGTGCGTCGGTGAACGCGGAGGGTCGGATGTCTTCAAAGTCCCGCATACCGGCCAGGTGGCCGGGGTACTGGCGTGCCATACAGCCGGACGTCAGTTGATCCAGTTCCACATTGAAGCTATCGCGCATGATCTTGTGCAGTTCGTCGGATACCGCGTTGCTGGCTGCACCGCAGATGAGGACCCGATTGTTGAAATCCCACATCAGGGCGACCATCTTGGATTTGCGATGTTTACCGGCTGCCAGTTCCTCCTGGATCTGCCGGTTGGTCAATTCAGTGACCTCGCGTTTTTCAGCCTTGGATAGAAAACCAATGGATAAATCTTTTTTCCCAGCAACCGCTTTTTCGTGCATGCTTTTGTAAGCCTGTTTGATGCTCGATGGCACCTTGTGGGTGTCGATTCGTAAGCCAAACAGCAGCACGGGGCCAAAGCAGTTTTTAGCGTGTTCGAATTGCGTGTCATAGATGTGCATACCGGTCACAAAGCCGACCTCAATCTCCTGAGGCACGCCGATGTCCTGATTTTTGAAAGAGAACTCGGTCAGTACCGAGAGCGTGGATGCGTCCGCCACTGTCGGGGCGTCGCCTGATACGGCGTATTGGCATAGTGTTTTGGGGACCATGGGGTTCTCCTGTCGTTGGGTCACCAAGGGATGTATCCGGATCCGACCATGTAGATGACAAGGCCGGTGATGATCAAAACTGTGCCAGCGATATTGGGAAGCCAGCGTTTGATGAATGCCGCGCGCCGGTGGGCGCGGTGAATTCGGATGAAGTCAGCAAGCATGCGTTTGTTGTCGTCTTCCAGTCTCTTGCCCAACTCAGCCAAAGATGCACTGCTGTCTATGACAACTTTGTGCATGGCGAGTTCAACACATTGGGCATTCATCTGCTCAGACGCCTTGACCGCTTCGTCGCTGATCTGAACGGTGTCAGTTTTGTTTTTTGTCACCAGTAGATCCAAGAAAGCAAAAGACGACGTGTCAGGTAGGCCTGGATTTATGCGTTTCTGATCCGGTGATTTCCAAGCCACCATGCTGATCTCCAATCCTGCTGGTGCGCACAGATCGCGCCGCGACCATCGCGGTTGCGTTCCGTGCAGTTTTTTGGTTTAAACACCCGATCAGCCGTCAAGCCGACCAGGTGGTAGTAAGCAACTTTGGACGAAAAATCGCGGGCCATGCAAAACGCCCGACGATATGTTTTTGATTTGATGTATGCTCGCAAAGGAATTGGCCATCACCCTGGCGACGTCAGATCGGCTGTGGTTCTTCCGGATACGGGATACGCTGTCGCCCTGTGGGAACCAAACGATAATGACGAGCATGGATTTCAAATGACATATGCGTGAATAAAAAGCATTGCCAGAAACTCAAGCCTGACGAATACACGTCGACGAGTTTGGTAATCACTTTGTAAGTCCACACGATGAACACTTGTCAATCTCCAATAGCGTGTACCGGGCTCGAACCGGTGACCTTCTGGATGAAACCCAGACGAGCTAGCCAACTGCTCCAACACGCCAATTTTCACTTTTTCAATAACGGCGGGAGGACTCGAACATCCGACCTCCGGGTTATGGGCCCGGCAAGCTGGCCGCTGCTCTACGCCGCGTTTGTTTATCCACCGGAATCAATCGACACGCTGGAACGCTCGATCTCTTCTTTGTTCTCCAGGCGATGGGCACACTCACGCATTGACTTGATGGCATCCTCGCGATTGCATGAACTGATGTACTGCGCAACCTTCGGATCGTTGAACACCAGAATGACAAATTTATTACTCTTGTCGTTTGTCATCGCATTCAAGATGCGGTTGCATCCATTTGCGAGCAAAGTCATCAAGTGCCCTAATTCTGGCTCAGTCATGTCCTGCATCTGCTTTTGCATGTCGATCCTCTCTACGTGGTCTTGGGGGCTCCCGACTCGCTGTCGGTTTCAACCGCGTCCTTTCGGCCATCCCAAATACACACTGTCTTCAGCGGCCCCTGATCCTGAATGCTCAGCCATGTTGTCGCCCGTTTCCGGGCCAAGGTTCGGTACCATTCAAAACGCCAAACCAACCATGCCTTGACCGACGGGACACACCCGCCATAGGGGCCTATCATTAGGGTTTAATCAAGGGATTACTGTTTCCACGCTGGCACCGGCGATTTCGATTCCGGTACCTCCTGGCTGGCCTGCGGTTCGGTGACATCTTCCTGGGGCTTTTCTTCGACCGATGTCAGATCCGTCGCATAAAACCAATCTTCGACTTGGCACCCCACGGCGTTCTTATACTGCACGTGGTACACAAGATTGGTTCGGATGCTTTCAGACCGGGCGACGACAATTCCCGTCTCGCCGCTGGCAAGGCTGACTTTTTCTTGCAGCCTGAAATCCCAGGCCGTGAGCCGTGCCTGGCCTGGTGAAAAGTGGTCAAGCCTTGCGTCAAGAGGCTTCAATTCATCGACCACCAATTCAAAACTTTGTACCGGCGGATACTCACAATAAAAACCATCCGGTTTGTCCATTGTGGGGTCGACCAACGGCACCGAAGTGGTGCATTCCTCGGTGTAAAGCTGGCCGTTGGCATTGAACACAGCCAGGTTGACGCAGGTAGCGGACCACACGTGTGCGATCTTGGCAGCCAACGGTGCATCACGATGTGAATCCGCACTGGTTGATGGGTAGTAATGGACGTCTTGTCCAACAGTAGGTTGTGAATTCATCACGATTCTCCAAAAAGTGCTTCGCCTATCATCACCGCCACGCCGACGGCTATTACTGGTATTGCGACAATCAGGATCCACCAAGGTCGATGCATCAGTACAACTCCGATGAATCAACTTCGCGGATGTTTAATTGCCTGGGACTCTTGATCCCGGTAGCTGCACACATCAGCCGATCAAACTGACCTTTCTGATACGGCTCCAATTCGTTCCACATGTCCTTCCAGACATGAATCTCACGCACGTGATTGTCCAGACAGAGCAGCAGGCAGTTTTTACGCAGACCGTCGACGCGGGCTTTCGTGTCGCCCTGCTCGTCATCAAGGATGCCAACCACTTTGTCCAGCATGTCGGTGTTAACTGCCATTACTGATTGCCCGACCTTTCGTTTTCAAGTTCTTCGATCCTGCGGATTTTCTGGTTGATCACATCCGTCAACCGCGTCTCAGTGCCAAAGAAGCCATCGAGAAGCATGGCCACCCGATCAACCTGATGGGCCTGCAGGTATCCATAGTCCCGCAGGCAGCCGGATGCCTGTTTGCTGTGCGGCAGGCCAACCAGCTTTTCAGCCTGGGCGTTGAAAGCAGCAACCGCGCTGCCAGCTTCGCCCGGATCCACCCAACCATCACCGCGTGCAGCGTTGCACAGCAGTAAAGCCATCTTTTCAATGGCTTGGGCCATGTCCGGGTTGATCAATTCCAAACTCATCGATTCTCCAATCAGGTCACATGACCTGGTCAATTTTCAAAAGCACCGCCGGCACATACCGGCGGTGATGTCACCCCTGTGCTTGTGATGTTCCGCCTGTGCAGCCATCGGTTGAGTCGGAGGGGTCACGGGATTCTGTCAGATGCAACGGCGTCTTGGCCTTGTAGCGTTTGACCAGGGACTCATAGCCCATGTCCATCGCCTTCAAGGCCCGTAGGCCGGATTCATTACTGCTGATGATGTTTCGCCGGCAGTTGTCATACTCTTCGCGGGTGATGGTTCCGTCGGCCATGGCCTGGACCATGTTGCGGATGCAGATGGTCGCAAACTCGCTTGAGTTGGCGCAGTGCATCATCGCGTCGCCGCAATCCACCTTGCCGTTGTGATCGGCGTCTAGATCTTTGTCTGTCATTGACACCAGGATGTAACCGCTACCCTCGGCGATCAGGTCGATGAACGCAGCTTTGATTTCTGCCGGCACATCGATCGAGCAGAGGATCCGCTTGAGGTGCGGCAGACCGGGGTGCAGTTGGCCGTTGATCCAGCGTTGCACGGTTCGTATGTCCACATCTGCCGTGTCTGCCAGCAGCTTGGTCACACCCCGGGTTTCTTCCGTGATGGGGAAAAGCAGTTCAAATTGCCGTTCCTGTAACCGTGTCTGTTTACGTTTCAACCTGTCGCCTCTTTCAGTCTTTGCGGCATCACACGTGGGTGTGTCGCGTTTATCCTTGGGTCATGTTGAACACAACCGTTCAATCCTGTGCAGCCCTTCCGGTGGGCCGTGTTTGGGGGTATCCGGGGAAGCCCCACTCTTCCATGTGGCCTGGAGGTTATGAGCCTTCCAGGCCACCGCGGGGGAAGAGAGTCGCATCGGTGGGCTCGGACGCCCTGGTCAAGTCAGGCAGGGCCCAGGCGGGTGATGCAAACGCCCAGGCCCTTTTGTTTTGTTTATCCCTTGATGGTCACAGATTCGATCTTTGCAACCTTGCTCAAAAGTTCGTTCAGCTTCGCCAGCACATCCTTGGCATCGTGCATTTGGTCTTGAGCAACCATGCTGTCTTTGTTGGGATGCAAGAAAGCCCAGATCACGCTCTGGGCCTGGTCCAGCAATGGCAGGAATCGGGCGGTCTGTTGGATTGCGCTCGTCAAACCGCTTTGCTGTGTCTGGAGCAGGCCGGCGATTTCTCGCCATTTGTTCTTTGCAGCGACAGCCTTGCCGATCGCTTCATGCGTGGCATGGTCCAAGTCATCAAGGTTGAGGTCTGGGCAGGCGATCAGCGCGTCGATGGCATCGAGCAGTTCAGAGGACATCTGTACGTGCATGGTCTGCTCTGCAAGGGACTCAGCCATGGGCTTGGTTGCGTTTACATCGGTCACGGCTTCGATGGCTGCAATCGCCTGGTTGCGGATGATTTCGACGTTGAACTTGTAGTCGTCGAATTCCATTGGATCATTGGGGTTGTTCTGCCCATCCTGTCCGGGGAACAAGCCTTCAAAATCCTTGAGCTTGTTGCACACAGCCAGGAGAACCTGAATCCTGCTGTCACTATCCTGGTCCGCAATGTGCGATCCTATGTCGATCCGTTCTTCTTCCAGATCCTTGCTGATCATATTGCGAACGAGCTTGGCGTTGACCAAGACCGCGTTCATGGACTCGGGCGTCTTTACCCTGAGCAGGTCATCGATAATGCATTGCGCTCGCCTGAGCGTCTGGTATCGTTGCAAATACAGGCGATCTTTCTCTTTTTGCTCCTGGTCCGATTTGGCCTGCGATGCATCATCCTCTTGCTTCAACTTGCAAACCCGCATTTCGAGCAAATCTGCCTTTGCGCTGGCAAGTCTCTCAGATGCCGGCACAGGCCCGATCGCTGCAGGCGCCTGACCGATACGCTGCATGGCATCGTCGATCGGCAAGTGGCCAAATGCACGGTTCAGTTTTTCCGATGTTTGCACCATGATCACGGAATTGGCTGCGTAGATATTCAACGCATTGGCAATCGCAGATCTCTGATCATCACCAAGGCCCTGCGCCAAAGAGCACAGCCCAACCGGGTTTCGGTGATCGGCGAATTCTGGCAGCAGCAAGCCAAGTCGAATACACGCATTCCACCTTGCGCCATCGTGCTCATGCCCATCGGTGGGAGCAACTTCACCAACGACTTTGCCATCAATGACAATGTCCATCGGCACATATTTGGGCTTGGGTGTTTCTGCGGGTCGGATCTCAAGGGTTGCCATAGTCTCTTCCTTTCAATGGCTATTGGGTTATCAAAATGCGGGGTCTCAGATGCCAGATTGCTACCGAATTGGTCAAGGCTGTTTGAGACCCCGCTCACTTGCTGCCAGCCCGCGGGCTGGTCTGATAAGGGGTAGCGAGGTGTTAAAAAAGGCGGGAGGCCGCCGAAGCAAGCCTCACCGCCCTTCCGGGGGATCGTCACCCGGCGCGTCGCCGGGATTCAAATTCTTGTTTGATCCGATCAGCATCCTCGGCGGAATACAGATCGGCGCTGCCTGCCTTGCGGACGGGGCGAATCTTGAGCTTGCCAATCATGTAGCGGACTTGGTGCGGTCTCAGACCGATTTCATCCGCAATTTCCGTCCGCGTTCGGACTTCGTTGATGGTGGTTTCTGTGCTCATGTCGTACTCCAGTGCTCGCTTTGGGAAAGCTCATTGGTTTGTGTACGAGACATGATAATTCGCATTTACGCCCTGTCAATACGTTATTGCGTTGTAAAGCAACGCAATGACGCTATTCGTTTACAGTCTAAAGATTTACAAGCACAAAAAAATTTGAGAAGATAAATTCAGATGGCAACAAACAAGAACAACATCAGCATAGCAATCAGCCCAACCGCGAAATCATGCCTGGATCAATTAAATTCGTGGTCAGGCATGGATCGCAAACTCATCTTGGACAATGTACTGAAATGGCTTGTTGAAGTTCCGGATGAATTTAAGTCTGGCGTACTGATGAATGTTCCCCCGTCACTGAGGGCTGATTTTTTAGAATTGCTTATCAAACGCTTGCAGGATGATTTGAAACGGGAACTGGATCAAGAGCATAAAACTACCGCTGGTCAGATTCGCCCGACTCATAGCGCAGGCTCAAGCCGATCTCCAGCAGCGGCCAAATCAGGACATCCGCACTCAGCTAAAAAAACATAATTGGAGCCCCGGGGATGAATATCATTCGGTTAATTATTGTTGGTATCTGCTTAATCTCTGCAAACGGATCGATCTGTCGTGCAGAACAAGATCAACCAAAATCTCCACCTCGATCTGAACTTCTTTTTTCACTTCGTGACTTACCAGTCAAACCAATGCCTGATCCAAAATTCTCAGATGATGGTTTGACCCTTGAGTTCGATGACCGTCAGTGGGTTGCCAAACAATTAATTAAACCGCTGTTTTTTCGACCCATGAAAGCCGTGGATTACAGGCTCTCGACAGATTCACAAATCAGATTAGTCGTGATGGTCAATGACAAAGACTTACCAGAATCAGCACGTGACCACGTTTTTTCAGCCATGCACGTTGAACAAATTTTTAAAAACGGGAAATGGATTCAACATGGTATCACAGCCGAATGGATGATACGCGGGAATTATGGTTTTAGTCACTATAACAACGGTGTGGCTCTTGGTAATCAATATGAGTTTCATTCCAATGGGAAAATACATATTATTCGAGAGCACAAACCTCAAAACGTGCGTAAAAAAGAATGTGGATGGTGGGATAACGGCCAGCTTCAATATCAATCAATCTCACAAAATAATAAAGAAATTGAAGGTCGTTTCTGGGAAAAAGATGGCACATTGTCTAAAAAATAATTAACCAGCTTCGTGCTGTTGATAGATTTCCTGAATGCGGCCGTCAACCAATGACATTTCCGGCAACTTAAGCAATGCAACCCGGTCACCAGCAGCATCCATGCAATCACGAAACTGTGTGTACATAGCTGCAAATCGATCACAATCACGCTCTTTGTCTTCGGGCTTGCCAAAGTACCAAAGCCATGCCTCTTTGTATTCATGCAGTAAATATTCTTCTCGGCAATGCAACGGCAGATTCAATGATAGGTAGATTTCTCGCTTAAGAAAATCGGTCCATGCTTGAATCGGTTCCTTGCTGGTCGGATTGGTAAGATTGGCCACTGCAAACACTGTATAACGATAGCCTGCCACATACAATCGCATCCCGGTCTCCCTCGAAAAAATAACGACCCCGGAGACTAGCCAAGCACCGCTTTATCATGCGTTTTATAAGGGTAGCTTGTCCAGACCTATTTTTATTTTGAGTATCGAATGTTGAGACTGTCTTGAAAAAATCTGCGTTTTGTGCTGGTTATTGGGACGCTGGACTGACGGCAAGCCTCGCAGATTCGCCAGATCGCATCATAATCGGCAGGTCTTGAGGCAGATCTTTTTGCCAAACCAGTGACGAACTTATTGAGTAATCACCCGTCATGGTCAGGATGGTTTTGCCAAGGACATACTGGTCGTTGATATAAGTCGTGTAATACATGGTGTGATCATCAATGACAAAATCCCCCAGAGATCGAATGATTGGTATGCTCAATCCGGCAGACTCTTTTCGACTATTGCTTTGGAGATCGAAAAATACCATTTCGCTTGAAGTCACATATCGAAATCCAGTGATCCATCCATGCTCAAATGGCCAGGCACGCGCATTGAGCAGGTAGAACTTTTGATTGCCAACACCCGATGTCCAATTGGCATTGTTTTCAAATTCCTGGATCAAATCACTGTTTAGAATTGTCATGCCAGCCACAGCAGACCACGTGTTCATAGAACCGGACCCATTGTTAACATAGGGCAAAGCAAACCATCCGTTTGAATGAAGTGGTACAGGTCCTGCTTTGTAAGTGTTGTTTGACAGGCCATTCGTTTCGATATCAAATAACCCTTGTCCAATATAGATTGGCGGATATATTGATATATCTCGCTGAACAAGTGACAGTCCGCCGCCATGCGAATACAACATATCATCTCCAACAACTGTTGGATCAGTCCGACCTGCACCGCTGTCATCGAGCACGGTACCATCCTTGGTGGAAAAGATTCGTTGTGCATAAAGAGCATCACCATTGGGTAGTATGATTGGGGCGGATTGCAGTTTATAGTCCTGCCATTTTGTTCCTGCATATTGGCACCAGACCAACTGGCCACTCAAACTGTATTTGGCAAGATAGGCATCAGCAGAGCCATACCAATCTTCGGCGACTTGATAACTGACATATAAATTAAAGTATTGATCCCAAACCATGGTCCCCGCAAGAAACAGTGATGCAGCATGTGTTGGATTGATACTTTCAACCAATGTGCGAACACGGTCAATGCTGATGGTTTTAAAAAGAGACCCATCTTTTTCGAGAACGACAACGACAGTTGATTTGTCATCGGCGGGATAGGCGATGAGTCGACTTGCCCCTGCCATTCGCACGCCTAATGCGGACCGGCCCATTTTGATGCCCAATGTTGAGCGACCTGTTTGCAAACCAAGATTCGACATTATTCACCTATCAAGTCGTCGGGGTTCTCAAACGTCATGACCCATTGCCGATCTTTGCTGGTATCGATCAGCGTGCATGGCGTTGTGCTGCCGGTACCACGGCGCACGGGTTCAGCATAGATTTCAGATTCACCCTCGATGTAGCTGGGCGTGATCCGCCACACTTCTGATACCGGATCCTCGCCCTCTGCCGGCACGCCTGTGGCAACGATGGTTTGCGGATCAACCTCAATGAACTCAGTGGCCTTGGAAAATCCAGCAAGATGTGATGAGCGACAGCATTCGGGGCGGGCAATCTTGATCATGTCGCTGCCGGCAGCAGTGCCATCCCACGTGGTGCAGATCAGATGATCTGTCTCGACCGTCACAAGGCGATATCGTCCAGCAGGCCGCATTGGATTGGTCTTGGGGATGCGCACCGGGATGCTCTGAGTGTCGACCGCATCAGCGGTCTTGATCCGGGCATCGAGATTGGGGAAGTCCAAATCCTCGTAACCGGTTTTAATCTGGGTGTTGTAGTATTTTTCGGATGGTTGAATGCTCCTAGTCGACACCACGGTATTGACTGAATAGGTGTCATCACCGGCAATGACTGTGGTGATCATGGTGCCCAAGGGAAAATCCTGGGCAACACCGTTAATTGCAATCTCTGCCGTTGATCTTGGTGTCCCATACCATGCCCGCGCGATTGCAGCAGTGGCACGCAGGATCGGACTGTCGTCGCGGACCATGCCACCATCATGCTGTTTCAGACTGCCGTTCTCCATGCCAATGACGGTGCCTGGGACGATGTACCATGCCTCGGCATCAGGTACGTCAATGGTCTTGGTTCGACCTGGGCGCGTCGTTGTAAATGATTGCAACAACACGCTGGTGACCTGCAACCGTTGATCTGTGCGTGCGGCTAAGGTGGCAAACATCGTTTCATAGTTGACTTGTGGCTCTTGGTCCAGTGTGGCCGCACCGTCTGTATGACCGTAGGCAATCAGATGGGCTGGATCCGTGGCCAGTTCAAACGCCAGGCCGGTGCTGGACACGCGTATGGAGCAGGCCGGCAAATCCTGATCGTCCGGGGGTGAGTCTGTTTGATAAAACTTGCCGTTTTGCTGGCTCTGCATCCATGCCAATGGTTCGGACAGTTCGGCCTGTGTCAAAACAGATCCTGCCTTGGCGATTGGGATGAACCGCTCGAAGCGATAGCCCCAACGGCGACTCGGGCCACGCAGAAGATCAGTCACCACACCATTGGCATTGCAACCCGGATTGGCGTTACGGTGCTGTGCTGAGCCCACCCACCAATCCCAGGTACTTCTGGGAGCAAACAGACGGTACACATGGCGGAGGGCATCAGAGGCCCGTGTCGTGGCATCACCGGCAAGGTATGTGTCTTCGTCATCATCCAGCCAGCTTTTGAGCAATGTTTCGTGTGGCAACGCAAGTGTAAAGCAGGATAGAATGGGTTTGCCACGGACAATCAACCGCTCATATTGGGCAATCGGGTCCATGGTCAAATTGATTGTCTGAATATCCTTCCTGGTGCCAGGTTCAAATACCTGCTGCTCGCCGTTGGCAGGTATCATGGTGCCGGCAATATTGATGGGTTTGGCAGCGGTCGAAAACACGTGCACGCTCAAACCCGTGCCCGTGATACCACCTTCCTCATTAGTCACATCCGTCACGCGTGCAACATATCCCAGCCCACGCCGAGCACTGATTAGATCATCCAACGCATCTTTGAGCGTACCCCAATGCTGTGCCACCTTGGGCATGGTGATCACCTGCAAAGCCTCTGTCTGCCCGGACAAACTGATGGGTATGTCCCCATGGATCGGCCCGCCAGGAGGAAACCGGACAATCAGATATTCGATGTAATCGTAAACGGTAAACGCGTTGCCATCCTCTGAAAACACATAAGATTCACCGCCATATTCGGAGGGATATTTATTGGATGATCGATTGCCGATGCTGATGTCATAGCCACCGCCAACCTTGTCATTGACCATTGGCATGGTATCAATTGCCACGGGCTTGCTGCTGCCCACGGGCAAGGCCCATGACTTATCCAGTGCGACCCGGTCGAGCAGGTGAATCACCGAATAGGCAGTCATTACCTGGTCGGCACCGGTCGCTATCGATCCGTCACCCAGGAGTTGGTGTGTACTGGGTTGTATCACGCCCGTCCAAACAGGCACCGTCGTAGGCACCATGCTCAGTGATTCGCTCGCCACCACCTGAGAAATCTGGACAAACCAATCGGTCAAATCCTGTGGGGATGCCACGGTAAAGCTGACCGCATCCTCGCGCTTGATCTGGCCCCATCGCCATATCAATGTGCAATTACCGACGGATGGTGCAACGTGATCTTCGCAACCCTCAAACGAGATATACGGCACGGGTTTCCATGCGTCAGTCCATTTTTTCTTCACCTGAACGATCAGATGCTGGCGGTCCAAAATGGCAGGCGTTGCAGGAAGTTCTGGCAGTGTGATGGCGGACATGGCATGCTCCCGTTATTCAGGCTGGATCGGGGCCACGGCGCCCATGATGGAATCAGTGTGTGTGACAGGCCCCATATCCGTCCCCGCGATGACCAGGCTGCGGATGGACGTGTTTGTGCTATCAACGGAATCATCAGACCGCCGAGTTCGAATCAGAACGTTGACGATGTCATCCAATTCTAATACACCTGTTGTGTAATTGAGCGTTGTGATTGCCTCGGTCTTGACCATGGCAATCTCCAAAGGCGTGTCGGTGGTGGGATCCGGATCACTGCCATCCGTGGTCATGTACAGCAGCCACTTATCCGCGGCGTTGTCACCATCAGCAGGATAGTTGTACTCCGCTTCGATATGGACCTTGTAGTCTGACACCTCGGTCAACGTGACCGTCTGTGGTCCACGTGGTGGTGTCGCCAGCAGTTCGCCGGCAGCGTTGATGGTAACGTATTGCACAACGTTATTCAGGCATTCCAGGTTCCATCGGTCGCGTTTGCGTACCACAATGTGATAGGTCACCTGACCGACGTCAGGTGCCTGTAGCGCCATGACATGTGGCAGGCTGCTGAAGGTTTCGACAGGATCACCACTAAAGTCAGGATCTTCATCAGTACCGACAAATACTTCGTATCGGTTGCTTGCGTCATTGGCCACGCGACTGGCACCACGCAGATCAGTCAGAAATGGCTGTTTGAAGCTGGATAAGCCGCGCATTGAATTGCCATCAAACAGACCTTTGACACTCGACACACCACGTGCTGAACCCAAATAAGCACCGAGCACAGATGCAACCCCACGGGTATCCTGAATGATTCGTATCTTGGCAGACGATGTCCCACGCATCGCGTTGTCATCGAACCGATTGATGACGTGGCTGGTACCACGGATTGAATTACCGATGAACAGGTTGGCCGCGCGGTGTGTTCCGCGGGCATCCTGAACGAATGGCATCGTGATACCATGCCAGCCGCGCAGGTCCTGTCCTGTTGGCATCTTTACAGATGAGACGCCACGCATCGCGTTGTCATCGAACCGATTGATGACGTGGCTGGTACCACGGAGCAATGTGTCAAACTGATTGATGACGCGATGCGTGCCAATCAGGTCGATTGAAAATGGCTCTGATTCAACGCTCAACCGCAAAACGGAAAATGAGAAATGATAGACTTCACCAGATCCGTCGTCAGTGATCCACGTGACATGGATTACATTGCCGTTGATCGTGGCTGCAACATTCTTGGATACTGACACGCCAACCACGAAGCTGTATATCTGCCAGGTACCATCCTTGATCGCTATTTTCAAATCATCATTGTCCTGGTCGAAATACACAATGACGGGATTTGTTCCGTCGTAAAACAGATTGGGATATAGACCCACATCACCATCAGCATCAACCACCTCGGTGGACCAGGATGTCCCGTCGGTTGATGCTGCGTAGCCAAGTGACGAACCTGTGTAATAGGCAAGCCCCAAGCCGCTGGCGTGGGAGTTCATCGACGGATAGACACCATAGATCACATCAAGTGCCGATGACCAGGTTGTCCCGTTGTAATAGTAGCTCTGGAGCTTTGTTGGTGAACTGTTGTAATAGTTTGCAACGTGGATGTCAGTGCCAAGCCCGGTGATTGGAGCGGTCGCATCGCCCAGGTAGTTGTAGTTGAGCGCGGTGGTGTAGGTACCATAGCCAAGATCCTGCCAGGTACCATCCTTCTGATAGACACCATACCTGTTATCGATACCGCTGCTCTCATCGATGCCGTTGTACTTGATCGTGGGTTTGCCGTCGATCTCGACCAGCTTGGCAACTAACAGATCAACGTCGTTCGCCGGATTGTAGGAGTACACTGTTTCTGGTGTATTCCACGCAGATCCGCTGTACGTCACATAGCGTATGCCAGCAACTGTCCCTGCGCTGTACCAGTTAGCAGGCAATGCAACTGCAAATTCTCCGCCGATCACCGCGACAGATGCAGTCCGAACATCACGCTTACTGTTGTTGTAATAAACATACTCAGTCGAAACAGTGCTGATGGTCCAATTCTTACCGTCTGATGATATGGCCGATTTAAGATCGTAACTGGAATCCTCCACGAATATCACACAGATGGTGCCATCGCTCTTAACGGCCACATCGATCACATCAGGTGTCAATGCAGCCGTATCAGTCACTAATCTGGGCGTGATGTACGTCAGGGTTCCGGGCACAAAGAAACTCCATTAAACGGACTCAAAACCAAATTTCACGTGATGCAGTTGATTGGGAATGGATTGAGCACCGACAGGAACATGACGATGGATGTGCAAGCCATATATTTCATCGACATCCAATGACGCGAGCGTCAAGCCTGTAGCGGCGGTGATGCCGGTACTCCAGGTGATGCCAGTTGGCGCTGTGCTTTCGTCGCCGGGTTCCTGGAACGCGCCCGTTTGGGCATCGCCGGTCGGGGCTTCCAAACCAATGCGGATGCCGGGAACCGCATAGATCTTGTCAGTCAACGCGCCAGCACTGGCAGTGGTGCCCAGCAGACCGCGTCCCGTGGCTGGGACGGTCAACGTGGTATCGGTTCGGCTTGAGTAGTACACGAGTTCCTGCAAAGTGCCACCGCTGTCCTCTCGACGGCATACACCGCTTGCCGGCCAAGTGGCCAGACTGCCCGTCGTGGCAATCGTACCCGCACCGGATGATGGCAAGACGGTATCGTCACTGACTTGCTGCGTGCCAATGGGGGCCACGTATACGACAATCTCGGTGGCCGGCATGAATGCGTGCTCATTACGCAAGCAAAGACAGCGGTACTCATCATCGCCGGCAGATGCCTCGCCACTGCTGATGTTGTCAAAGCCCACCACGTTGTTGAGCACATCAACCAGCGTCACGGTGGCAGTGCCTGTCAGATCAGCGGTCGAAGTGCGGGTCACGCGGATGTACTGCTGCGGGCCATCCGCGCCACCACCTTCGAGTACCTTGGTTTCGCCGTTGGCAATCTCCACAGCGGGACCAACGGTGCCACCTGGGGGCGTCCATGTCAATGTCCCAGTGGTGGGGGCATTAAGTGACCCATCACCCAGACCGTTGGCGCCAGCGACATAGTCGACCGTCACATTGGCGATGGGTGACGCAACGCTAGCTGCGAGCATCTGGACTTCGGTACTTGAACGATTACCACCCAGTGATGCATTTGGATCGGTTTGTGCAGCATCGTCGGCCGATGCGCCGGTGTGGTAAATGCGAATGGCGTCTGCTCTGGTTTGGATATCAGACATGGCTTTATGCTCCTAAATTGCGGCAATGGTCAGATTGCCGGTTGTCTGGTCATAGTTACAGGTCACTGCCGGCACATCAGGCCGACGAACCATTAGAAAAGAAAACTCGCGCGGTGTACCGTCCAATCCGCCTGCGTTCACCGGTGTGATTCGATACAGGTAATCTGTGTCATCTGCCAAATCGCCCGTGATGTACTGGTAATAAACCTGATCGGATTGATGCGTGATATTCCGCATCACTTCCCAGGCAGCACCATCCCAACGATCAACACGGTAGTGATCCACAGTGCCATTCACAGCAGTCCATTGCAACGTCACCCGTTTGGGATAGTTCACCTGTGGTTCGGTTCCGACCAGGTCAGACACATCTATCTGATCACCAGGCTGAACCAACCATGATGTTGCTGTAGTGGTTCCTTGATTCACGCCGTTGATGGTCACTTGATAGATTGGGGATGCCTTCTGGCTTGTCCATCGCACCAACCAGGCATTGCCCACACGCATGGGCTGCATGAATGAGACAGTGTTGGCCTGTACAACGGCCACGGCACTGAGAAAAAATTGGTACTTTCGTCGAATCATGCAATGTAACCAAGGATTTCAATCTCATCACCATTGGACGGGGCAATGGATAAGGCGTTGCTGACAGACAGATTCACACGCAAATATGGAGCCTCATACACATACGACGCGATGGGCTTGGCAACGCCCTTGTTGCTTCCTGAGCGGAACCGGATGGCAGCTTTGGACAAATCAATATTCGTCGGGAAGGCATTCGGATCGATTTTGAAACTGGTCGGAGATGCGGCGGTATCCGTGATCGCCCCGAGCAATGCACCATCATTCACAGCATCCAGCACTTCAGCGGTATTGGACGTGATTGAGTTGAGCACGCTGGTCACGCCACTGCTGACAGATCCCTGGACGTCAGTTGTGCTATCGGCTATGGCATCAACGACGGTTGAAGTTCCGGATATGACAGATGTTTTCACGTCGGATGCCAAGGCAGTATCAACGCGAAATCGATCCACAATGGCAGTGGCCGACACTGTGGAGACCATTGCGGATGCCACAATGTCGACTATGTCACCGGATGCGTAGCCAGCGGGGACAGTGCCGGTGACCTTGTAGCGGCCAGTTGCCAATTTGGTTACGGTGAGAGAAAAGGTAGCATCATCGGTTCCGTTGCGATTGGCAATGGCCGTTGGCAGGCTGTCGGCGTCAGTCGCTTCGGCGGTGTCTGTGCTCTGTGTTGTAAATTGGCAAACGTATGCGTCACCTGCTCGAAATATCATGATAGTCCTCTGCGAATAATAAATGAACCAATGACTGGATAAATGTGTTCTGGTGACAAAATATCAGATCCATACACTGCCGTACCCCAAGCGGCGGCGGGGGCAGATTCGATGTTTACGCGGGTCTGCCAATACGCAGCCGACCGGGCAGGCCCCAGCTTTACGTGACCAATTTTGCCAGCAAACCATCCTCCCCCATAACTATCATCGCCTATGGTGAATGCTTTATTCGCATTGGTCAGATCGTATGGTCCCCCGTCCGACAGGCGCGAATCAATCAGGCTGGCGTCTTTGTACAAGTAGCAATTCGCGCCGTCACGGACAAAAGCAACATGATGCCAATTGCCGTCATTGACTGCGGCGGTACCGGCCAAATCAGGCACGGCACCATCTACCTCAGTGGCATTGGCTTTCAAAACATTGTTATAGATGTACAGACCCATGTTCGTATACGGCGATGAATCTTTGATCTTATACATCAACATGTCATAGTTTAAACTGCCCGTGGTTCCAGTGGTGTTAAACCAGCACTCCAAACTAAATGATGCCGTACCGGGATTCAATGAAGCGTCAGTGCCACAATCAATTTTGCCGTTGCTTCCGTTGAGTGATACCGAATCACCAAGTGGGCCTGTCGTGTTTGTGACGCCCCCACTGACAGTGCCATGATTGGCATTGGCTGTGCGATCAAGCATCTGCGGTGCGCTGTCGGCAGGATTGTTACTTAGCGGCCAGTATCCCAGCACACTTGGATAGGTGGCATGTTGACCATACGTTGATCCAGCAGCCTCAGCAGTATCTATCCCGTTCGCCCAGACTTTAATATATGTTTTAGCGTTGTAACTCCACACGCCATAAATGCGGAGCGACTCACCGTTGCCGGATGCATCCAAAATCACATCATGGGCCAAGCGTGTGGTGCCATCATCTTTGGTGACGCGCAGATCTGCACCATCACTTCTCATTAATGCTTGCAGGGAGGCTGACAGGCTGCTGATTGGCAGTACAACGTCCATTGTCTGATCTGACGTATCAACCATCGTCTCTTTGAGAGGTATGCGGTCGCGGTAGTTATATCCAGCCGGAAATGTCATGATAAATTTTCCTTATTTGGCTCAATCATGTTTGGGTCAACTCCGTAAACTGGAAAATCCATTGGCAGTGCATCAGTGCTTTGGGATCTTCAACACTGAAACCGGTCCCGGTCATGATGGCGTGCGACCGCTGCTTCTCGACATTCATCACAGCGACATTGTCGTACTGATTACCCATGTCATCGACGAAACTGATCAGTTGGCCACGCAGGGCCATGTAGGTGGCAAAGATCGTCTTGTCGGCAGCAAGCGTTGCCAATGCGGTGATGGACTGGTAATACGCCACGCCTGGTTCCTTGGCCGTTCGTCGGAGCATGACACCATCCACACCAAGTCGCTTGATGACTTCGAGCGTATCACCACCGATTGGCGTATTGCCGTTCAGGCTATCCAATGACAGTGTTCCAGATGTGGCGATGATGCTGGCCATGGTTTAATTGTTTTTCCTCCACTGATTTGCTTTGGCGTTACGAGTTGCGTTATTCATATTTGATGCAGCTTCGTTGAGTTCCGCAGCTGCTTCTTTGTTCATACGTGCAGCTTCAAGCATTTCTTTGGGCACGTCACGATTCAACTCTGTCTCGATTTTGCGGCTGTAACCTACGGCAACGGTCAATTGCTCAATGAGTTTTTCCAACACATCAGCTTTCTGCAATTCAATGACCTTGGGATTTCTCGGCACATTGATGTACTGGGGCGGGGCCAGGGTTCCATAGGCAAAAGGGTCGGAAACTGACTTGTCAATCTGCCGAACGGTGGGATGCCGCAACTGCTGCATTTGTTCTTCGATGTTATTGCGCAAAGTTTCAATGGCATCGGTGGTACCCACTCCAGTTTCAAACTCATACTTGAGTTTTTCGACTTGCTCAGCGATGGCCCCCATGCCCAATTCACGTAACGTATTCAGGTTGCCTTCCCGCGCGATGGCACCAAATGCCTGGAGCGGATTGAGGGTTTGCAATTGATTCACGGCATTCTCAACCGCTCGGTTTGTCCTAGCGACTTGTTCAAGTGGATCGGCCAACACAGCCTTTAGCGCTTCAGCACCTTCGCGTGCCAATTTAGCTTGGTCGCCGAAATCGCCACGAGCTTTTGTATATCCGGTAGCTGCAACGGAGTTGCGATCTAGTAACCACTGCTCAATGGGGCCGGCCGCTTTGCGCTCAAAACTTGCCTTCTCCAAAAACCTGAGTGCCTGTTCGGGATTGCTTTGCAGGTATTGCAGTTGTTCGCCGGAAGTTCTGTAACGGCCTTTGGTCATTAAAAAATCATTGGCCAAACCAGATTCTCGGAAAAAATCACGCATTTGCTGTGTAAAGCTGATCAATGCAGTACCGGATTGCTCGCCGGTTTGATCAGCCATGGCATTACTTAATGACGAAAACATGGCCCCGGCTTCCTCGGCGGTCGCGCCAAATGCCTGAGCACCGATGACCGCACGCGGGATGTTGGTGGCCTGCAAATTCAAGTCCACGATGCGGGACAATGCACCCACGGTTTTGAGATACCCCAAGTTGACATTCATGTCCAGGGTCTTGGTCACCTTGGACAAGTCAAGCAAAGCACCACTGACAGAGTCGATTTCCTCGGGCCGTTCGGCACTGTATTGTGCAGCGGTCTGGACAGAAGCGCGTGAGGCTTCAAGATCACCCCCTGATGCCGAATAAGCAGTGGCCAGATTTCGGGCAATAAATTCCTCCGGCACACCGGTGTCCGCAGAAATCTGCTTGGAATATGCCAACGCTTTTTCACGGTCATCTGTTTTGACAGTCTTTAGCAGCAAGGCACGCGACTGATTGAGCGTGAGTTGAGCATCCTTCATCCGCTTTTGTCGCTGGATGAGCTGATCCATTTCCATACTGATCACGCGTATGGCAGCCGCCACGCCGGATGAACCTACCAGAGCAACGCCAAATGCCTTGGCTGCCCGGATAACCATCTTGAACCCACGATCAGCGTTGTTTAATGATTTTTTCGCAGTATCCCCGACCCGTGATTGTGCATTAATCACGCGCTGCAACGAAGCTAAAAGCTTCGCTTCATCGCCTGACATTTCAACCACGATCTTACTCACGGGAACTTACCTCGAATCAAATTGCTGCGCGAAAAAACACAGGTCAGCTATTGTGGGTTGGTACCGGTTGTCTCGTCCGGCTGCCCATTGGCAGTAGCGGATATATCGTGAGCCAACTCGACTGTTTTTTTTTGGAGCCAGGCTTGGTAGGTTTTCAGATCAACCAATGCCTGGAGAATGCGACTGGCAGCCATCTCATCGAGTAAACCGAGCATGGCCGCTTCCATGCGGTCAATGCGGTAGTTGCACTGCAACACCGTGATAGCCGCATCGTTGCCACCTTCAAAATCGAATTCAATGGTTTTCTGGTCAGACTCAGCATGATCGGCCGCGTTGACCAGGGCGTCCCAGAAGGCAAGTCCGATCTCAAGCAAGCCCTTGTATTTTTGGTCAACGCTTTGGCAGGTCCATCGACCGTTTTCATCCAGATCCGCTTTGCCGAGGGGCAAGACGCAGATGTTGCTGGGCGTGCCATCGATCACGGATGTCTTGCGGGCCATCGGCACCATCCACATGTTGTTGTCGGCCAATGTCAGGTGCGTGCCGGCCAGCGGATCTTGACGCAACAACTCTACCGGCATCGGACAATCATCTTTGTACATGCCGATTTGGATGCCGTTGTACTTGCGCCAAAGCTGTTTATCCGGTGCGTAGGCCACAGCATGATCAGGGACACCACATCCACCCACAATGCACCCGCGAGCGTTATCCGGGCCGATACAGCCACGGGCAAAGGGCTTGTCCGTGAAATCCGAGAACGCATAACCAAGGCCATGTTGAGCGAACAACTGCCGATTGACCTGGTTGTTTTCAATGCCGGGGATGTAATAGAGGAAACCTGCCATGATGCGTGATCCTGTGATCAGTGTGAGAGTTACTTGCCAGCCTGCTTGGACGTCGATGCCTTGGCTTGAATCTGCCCGTCTCGCATCCAGATACCATTGGCCACCTGGATCGGATTGCCCAAGGGAATCACCAGGTAACGCCAGCATGGGATATTCAGATGCGTATGCCATGCCACACCGATGACAAGACCGTCGGCTTTGCCATTGACGGTGACTTCATCGCCGATCTGGTAAACCTGGGCAGGACGGGTTACGGCTTTGGCTTCTGTGGTATTGGTTGTTTTCTCAGCCATGATGATGCTGACTCCTGTTGTTGAGGAAGGTTTCACGCTATCCGTGAAACCGTGAAATTCTGAATTACGAAATCGCCGTGCCGGTGGTAATGGTCAATGGATCATTCACGCCGTCGTTATGGGCAGTGACTTGAACTTCGACATTGCCGCTGCCGTCATTGGTGTTTTCAACATGAACCATTCCAGCACAGGTGAATTTGATGTGTTCCGTCTCATTGTCTGCGTAGTTGGTGGAACCAACCTTGCGTTTACGCAGATAGAACGTGGTGTTGGCATGGGAAATCGTTTTGCCGCCCATCGGAATCTTGGCACTGCCGAACACCGAGGCGTTTTCACAGGTCACGGTCAAAACGGGCATCAGCTTGTCGGTATAGACAAGCGTCGGCCAGACATAGCCATCACGCATGACTTGCTCAACGGTGTGGCCGAAATTGATTTCGTATTTGGTGAGTCCGGACATGTCGACACTTTCGATGACGACAGGCCCAAGGGTGAATTTTTCATCATCCAGGATGGTGGGCAGCGTTGCATCATCGTCATCGGTAATCGGATCGTTTGCACCATCCCACCCGACGTATTCACGGATGGTGAGTTGTGCATCTTCGCTTTGTGTCGCGGAGAGTGTGGCCGGTACCACCAGGCCATGGAGAACCGAATAAGCGCGGTGGCCACTGGTATCACGCGATCCACCGTCCTTGATCTTGTGCAGATACAGCTTGCAGCCACCCGTCAAACCGGCAATCCCCAAGCCATTCAAACCAAGGGCGCCCAAGGCACGGGCAATCTGCACCGTGGGAATATCGCGGGTCGGCTTCTGCTCAAGGATGCCCACGTGTGACGGGGTCACCTGCCCGGATGTCGGTTCGGATTCAACCTGGGTGTTCATCGTGTCCGACCAACCTTTGATGCCACCGATGATGGTGGTCCCCATGGCATAGCCCGAACTTTTATACTTGTTGGACATCTTGATGCTCCTCTATGTTTAACTTCCGGGGGCGGGGCTTCCGGGGCCAGCCATGCGGATGGTGCGACGGCGGCGTAGTTGTTTGAATTGTTTACCCAGGCCACGATCACCAACATTGGTCAACGTGGCGACGTCACGCTTGGAAAATCGGGTCAGTTCGTCACGCAACCAACCACCCGACCAGTTGAGTTTTCGCGCGGTCATGGACACACGACCACGATCCTTTGTGGCGATAATTCGACCGGAAAACCGGACAGATCGTTCCGACTCACCTGTTTTGACCAACGGTTTGTTGTGGCCAAACTTTTTGCGTTTCATCAGCTTGTATTTTGGCGAACGTTCCCGGTAGTCGTATTCACGTGCGCCCGCGCCGGTGAAGTGTTTGGGACGAATGAAAACAAACCAATGCTTGGCCATCATGGCCCACACAGCCTTGCGTGCCGCATTGAGCGCTTTACGCATGCCCCGAGGCGTGGCCCCGATTTCCACCATTTTCATCAGGATAAAATTGGACATGGTGGCTTACCTAAATTCCTTCCCACACAAAGACCATTTCGCCGACAAGCTCATCGCCTTCATTGAAAACATCTTCAACTTTGCTTCGCTCGATTTTGCCGATGTAGTCGGTCTTGAAGTCCAGACGATCCGCTTGATTAACCTGCAATTCGATATCACGCATGATCTGCCCGAGCAGGTTTTCCATCCGTGTGCTGATTTCATTGATGTCCGTCTTGATCTCATCGGGGATGGTCCAATAGATCAACAAAGTCAAGATGCCCATTCGATTAAATCCGCCATCAGTTTCCTGTGTGGATATATAACCCGAATGTCCCTCATCCAGATTCACGGCGATCACCGCACAAGGCCGTATGTCCAAACATTCAGCCAACGTATGAGCCACACCATCAGCGGGGATCGGCCAAGCACTGTTGTGGATGCGTGCTGATGCTTCGGTCGCGTTGGCTGCACCGACAAACGCCTGAAACGTCGCGGAGTTGGCCAGCGAGTTTTTCAAGTTGGCTTTGGACAGGCTCAATGATCCAGCAGGCGCAGTGCTCATGGGGTATTGACCCCCATCTGTGTTTCAAGTTTGGTCAGTCGATTGTCATTGTTTCGTTGATCATCGCGCTGGCGATCATCAATCTTGCTGATCTGTTTTTTCAAATCGGTGATAGCAACGGTCATTGCATCAATGGAGACGCTAACACGCGCGAAGCTCCAAACGACTGAAACAGTGAGGATGACAGCAGTGACAATCATGCCTGCCGTGCGTTGGGTAATGTTGGTATTGCCGGACATGGCTTACTTTCTACCGCGATAGGCTGGTGATCCGACCTGTTCAGTGGGTTTGCGGGTCAGGGTGATATGCCAGTCGTTGCCTTTGGGAATGGCCGTCACCACGCCCCAGGATTCACCGTTGACGATAAAACTGTGGTTGCGTGTGACCGATGCCAATTCATCAACCGAAACAAGCATGGAAGCATGACGCTGAATGCGAGTATCATCTTCACCGACAAGCTTTTCGGTTTTGTGTTCTTTAAAAATGCCAGTCACCGGGGTGTTGGTCGATCCATTGACATGCGTAAAGGTGTCGCCATGCGTCTGGTACAACACAGGCATTGCCATATTGGCCATGATTTCATCGTGCAGGCTCATCGTGATCCCCAATAGGTAAAAGCCTGGGCTGGCAAACCCCAACCAGCCCAGGCGATGACAGGCAGAAACTCAGGCAGCGATATTGGTGAGCAGGTGGCCGGCACGCACATCGAAGATTTTGCGGACGAACTCGGTGCGGGCACGGATAATGCCGCCACGCACGCGCTCTTCGCGGTACTCTTCGACCGTGATGCCGATCGTTTCATCCTCCGCCCCGGGCAGGACGGCGCCGTCCCCCGTCCAGACGATCGTGCGACCGATGCACGGTTCTTCGCTTTCGATGTCATCATCTGTGGCGATGCGACACACCATGGCCATATTGGTGGCCCAGATGTGCTCGAGTACAGCTTTCTGGCCACGATCAGCGGTGTTCTTCTTGGCATCGTCGGCAATGATGATGTGATCAAGCTGCAAGGCGATCGCCAACGCGGCGGTTGCCTCGGCCAGTGCCTTGGGGTCTTCGTGACCCGAGAACTTCACAAGGCTCTCGACCCGTTCGGTACGGATCATGTTGCGGAAGGCGCGAGAGGACAGAACCAGGGCATTGGCGGCATAGCCGCAATTGTCGCTGACCTTATCCTTGGCTTTGTCGACATCATCAAACGGGTCTGCAGTCGCTCGCGTCGACCAGGGCACGCTGATGTTCGTGGTCAAATCCGCACCCGTCCACACGGTGGTATTGAACAGGTCGCCGGCAGCGCCGACTTCGTAGCAGCGGGCGACACGCGACACGGCACGATTGCGCTTCTTCTGCTCGGCACGCAGTTCGTCACCGTACAGAGCGATCTGGCGATCGTCGACCTTTTCTTCCGCGCCCTTTTCGCTGGTCGCGTAAGTGTCACTGTCCCATTCGAAGTCATCCCGGGCGTATGCACCTTCGGCATCACGGCTGAGGTCTTCTTCGGGCGGCATCACCGCTTCGGCGGGGAACTTGTTGAAGCTGGCGCTTTGAAGGCCAACTTCGGTCGGGCGGAACACTTTCAGCCCGATGTACTTCTTCTCGTTCATACGGGCATCGAATTCGTTGTAGCTCAACGAAAGGTCATGCCGCACGATTGCATTTTTGGGTTGCATGGTTGTTTACCTTTTTGGTTGGTATGTGAATGAAGTAAGAACACTCACGGCTCGTGTGCGGCCGATTACGCTTCGAATGTCCAGGTTCCGACAACGGACTTGAGCGACCATTCCCCGGCTTTGGTGCACTCGATGTACAGGGTTTCGCCATCAGCATCGGCGACGAGATACTTGCCACCGGTGCCCGGTACGCCAGTCGCGGGGGTCGGCAGTTTCTCCGTGCCGGCGGGATCCACACGGAGTTCCTGGGCAGCGCCGACGCGGAAACCGAAATTCAAACCCGGGAGAGCGGCGGGGAGTGTGCCAACGACGGTACCAGTAGCGCCGACGGTGGTAATCGTCTTACCGGAGTCGGCAGCCGTGAGGGTGAAATCTTCGGTCTTGGCTTCGACCGTGGTGATGGACGGGCCATCGGTGAGGACCAGAACGTCGACATAGGAGCCATCACCGGAGACGGTGTTGGTTGCCTTGCCGATGTAACGGCTGTTGGGCGTCGAACTGACCTTGCCGCCTGCAGCACCGTAAACCTTGTCACCCTTCGTGATCGCGGCGCTGGCGGTAAACCGCATGATGCAGCGACCATTGAGGGGGATGACGGTCAAACCGTCGCCCTGCGCGTGGGCCCGGCTGGGATTGATACCGAGTTCGACCGCTTCGGCCCCGGCTGCCGCAAGCTGGCCATTCTCGTCATAGTCCAGACGCAGATAGGGAGCCAACGCACCAGAAGCGGTCCCGTTGAGATTGCTTTTAACTTCCATGGCTAATGCCTTTCAGTTGGATTGGTTAATGGATAGTGTTGAATGGGACGCGGTGTGTTGCGGTTATTCGCTCAACTCGTCGTCGAGTTTTTCCTCGATCTTGCGGCGAGCACCCTTGCCCTTGTTGCAGGAGATGAGGTAGTTCTTGTACAGCGCTGGATCGGCCTTCTTGGCTGCATAGATGGCGCGGTCACGGCTCAAACCGCTGGCGACCTTCTTGGCGACCAAGGCAAGAAAGTCTTCCTTGGCGTCGCCAGTACCCTCGGTGTTTTCGTCGGTCAGTGTGCCGTTGCCTTCACCGATCGGCAGGTTCGTTCGCGGCTTGCCGCCGTTCTTCTGGGCGTTGGCCAGAGCCTCGGCGTGAGCAGTCTGCTCATCCTTGATCTGCTTGTCGCGGGCAGCAATGCGGGCCTGCAGGGTTTCAGCCCATGCAGCTTGAATTTCTTCGAGGGTCGCATCGGCTTCCTGCTGGTCCATGATGAACTGAGCGTCGTCGGGCTTGCTACGATCCAGGCCCTTGCACGCATTCAAAATCTCTTTGAGCGTCATGGTGATATCCTCCTGTTGGCCCGAAACGCTTGCGGGCTTGGATTGGGTTGATTGGGCAGTCTGTTGCTGATCGGGTTCCGATTCGGCTGCCTGTTCAGTGAGATAGACAGCGGCCACCTTGACCGCTGGTGTGATTTCGTCGACGAAGCCGTTATCCATGGCTTCGGCAGCAGTGAAAAACGTGGTGTCATTCATCCACTGCTCGATCGTTGCCAGTGGCTTGCCCGTGCGTTGGGCGTAGATGCCAGCCAGCTGCTTATCGGTTTGCTTTAGTTGCTCAACTGTTTTGGTGACATCGTTTTTGTCACCCCAAGCAATCGTGCTAGCATTGTGGATCATCAATTTGGCGTTGGATGAAATCTTGATCGTATTGGCTGCCATAGCGATGACTGAGGCCATGGAGTAGGCATAACCGGTGATGTGGGCTGTGACATGAGCCGGATGATTGAGTAATGCACCATAAATCGCCAGGCCCTCATCAACGCTCCCGCCATTGCTGGTAATGTGAACATCAATGTTTTGAGCGTCTTTGTGGTCCAGCAACTGCGTGATCACGCTCTTAGCACTGGTGTCTTCATTCCATGGATCGATGGTGTCCAATATGCGAATCTCCAACCGGCTCGGGTCGGCCTGGTTGAGGATGTAGTCAGTATTGATTTTTGGGGACATTCTCTTAGCCATTGGTCTGCGCTCCTGAATTGGCACCACCTGGCAATTGCTTGCTTTGGCGGACGTAGAATGAATTGGGATCGTGCTTGGGTGACAGGAACAGCAAATCCTTCCAATCGACGGGAACACCTGTTTCCTCGTAGATCAGCTTTGCCTCATTGATGGCGTCTCGAATGAATGCGCTGTTGTCGCGGATGATGGCGGCGCGGACGTCGTCGACTTCCAAACCTCGATCGCCATAGATCTGGCTCAATGGGGACAGCAGGTTTTCACGCTTGGTCTTATCAGCGTTGGCGTCTTTGGAGGGCTCGATGTAATCCCAACCCGGCCACTTCCACTTATGGCGAAAGATCGCATCGCCAAGTCGTTTGTATGCATTGCGTAGAATGCTGTCGGAGTCGACCAGGCGACGCATGTGCCACAGATGGACAGGCGTGAGCCACTGCTGTTCAGTCACGCGCTTGCGGTTGTGCTTGCATTGCTTGCGTGACGAATCGGTGGCTCCGCGATAACCGGAGAAGTTGGTTTCGGATGCATCCAGCAACACTTGGACCAATGACAATCCAAGAGTGACGCAAATCTCCTGCAAAATCAGCCGCATGTGCTGGAAGAATGAATCACCTGGGACATTGGGGCTGAAACCCTGTAGTTCCTCCCCATCATGGAGTTGGATCATCATGCCTGGGCCAACCTGTTGAATCAGGCGGTCAAATGTGGTCCCGTCCGGATTCTTTTCAGTGGTGGAGTACTGACCATCGGTCGGGAATCCAGCCATGCCCTTTTTGCGGATGCCCATCGCAAAAAATGAAACCGTCTGCTGTTTGACCAGGTTGGCGAATTCAATGTCGCCCCCCATCCCGATCAGGCTAAACACCCGAGTGAATGGAGACACACCGCGCATTTGTGTAACACGGTCGATGTTATAGACATGCAGGAGATTGGGATTGCCGTCATCATCGATCGCGTCAATCGAGTTCATGTCACTGACGCGAATGTTGCGGGTCATGCCCGGGTCGCCGGTAAACCAATAGCGGATGGGTTTGCGGAACTTGTCGATCTCAACGCCATGGACACACTTGCCGATACGGCTGCTCTTGTATGCCCACGTCGGGCTGCGTAGCCGATCAGCCTCAAGCAACTCGACGGTACCATCGCGGCTGCCGCCTTTGTCGTCGATCATGTTGGCGCAGATATCGCCATCACGCAGAACCGATCGGCGGACAAAGTAGGTTTGATCCAGGAAGTTCATGCGACCCTGAACGTCGCATTTTGTTTTGTCGGCAGCACGTTCCTCGTGCTTTTCCTTGATCCGCTTGTCGACGTCTTTGTCGCCTGTATCGGGATCAAGGGTTGGACCAACGCCGATTTCCTGCTCACATGCCAGATCAAGCAAACGCGGCAAGATGAATCCATTGCGTTCTTCATCTCGGATCTGCTCGATATTTTTGAAGAACAGATGCTCACTGGAATAATGCGAGTCCCCTGAACCACCGAGGCCAGTCCGACGTCGGTTGTACCGCGTATCAACTGGCGCGTTGTAGTCGTTGCGCATCCCCTGGACATAACGGTCCCGCATATCCAGCATCGTGTCATGCACGGCCGTGATTTCGGTGGACTTGCTCAACCGCGTGCCTCCCGAAAATCAGGAAACACAACACAGGATGATTGATTGGAACCGAATGACGGATCGTTGTCTTTAAGCCAAGCGAGTGCGGTTTTCTTCTCGCCTTCGATTAACGCCAGATTGAATTCGCTGCGTGACTTTTCGCTCTCACTTACCGTGGGCAGGCTGATGATGATGTCGCGGCAGGCAACAACAAATGCCCGGGCCTTGGTGATGGAACCGGTCAGGTCATAATCATTGTTGGCGTGATATGCAGCCTTGGCTGTGCTAAAGTCGCTCGACATAAGAGCAATGTAGCGCGGCAAAGACTATTTTTGGGCGCCGGACATCCCGGACATCCCGGACGGCCCGGACGCTCCGGACGGCCCGGACGGAGGGCTAATTTTCGTGTTTTTGGCATGGTATTTGCATGTGATTCAAGACGCAGTTGGCACCATTTTGCCAAGGTGATTGTCTATCTTCTCATACATACCTGGATACCACCCGCTGGAAATATACTTAAACCATCCTTCGCGGATCTCAAGATTTTCAAGGTTGGTTGCCCACACGCTGTTGGGAATGGTTGTTTCATTCACTTCAAGTAAATGCTCACGCCCAAGGCCATCAGGAGTCTCGGCACGTATCAACAGCCAACCCCCCTCAAGAATGAAGATCGCGTGTGCATACAGAAGTTGGTCGACGGAAAAGTATTCTTTGCACTGATTCCAAACGTCCACAAGCACATCGCGTTCGCCTTCGCCGGTGAATTCCGTTGCCCGACATTGATTTGATTTCAAAATATGCATGACTGTCATCCTTTTAAAATCTTGGCCTTTTTACCTGTAAATTCTTCCCACCGGCGCACAATGACGTCGCAATATCGAGGGTCAAGTTCCACTGTCCTGGCAATGCGGCCGGACTGCTCGCAAGCAATTACCGTTGTACCGCTGCCGCAAAATAGGTCCAGCACAATGCCACCGACCGGGCAGCTATTTTGAATTTGGTATTCAAACAGAGCGACCGGCTTCATGGTCGGATGGTCTTCACTGCGTGTTGGTCGATCGAAATCTAAAACCGTGGTCTGGCTTCTGTCACTGCCCCAATGATGCCCCGCGCCACCCTTCCAACCATACAGACATGGCTCGTGTTTCCAGTGATAGTCCTGCCGCCCCATGACCAGGCTGTTCTTGTTCCAGATCAAACACTGGCGGATCTGCCATCCAATATCGTGTGCAGCACCGCGGAAGTTGTAGCCTTCTGAGTCAGCGTGCCAAATGTAAAAGACAGCGCCCTGCCTCATCACTGCATCGGCTGTCGTGTACACATCGCGGAGGAACTGCCGGAAATCATCGTCGCTCATTTCATCGTTTTGGATGGTCAAAGCATCAGCGGTCTTCCCTGTGTAGGCCACGTTATACGGCGGATCCGTCAACAGCATGTCCGCCTGTTTGCCTGCCATCATTTTCTGGACCGCGGTGATGTCTTTGCTGTCAGCACACATCACCCGATGCTTACCGAGCACCCAGATATCACCAGGCTTGGTGATGGGCTTCTTGGGCACGATCGGTATTTCATCTGGATCCGTCAAACCATCGTTGCCGACCCCGTCGACGTCCAGAGCCTGGGCAACCAACTCGGTGATATCATCGTCGCTAAATCCCGTAAGCAGGTGATCAATATCAACATCTTCCTGCAGTCTCTTGAGTTGTTTGGCCAGACGCTTCTCATCAAACACGGACAGATCGGTTGTACGGTTATCCGCAATTGCGTAGGCAGTGGCATTGTTACCGGTCAATCGCGATTTAACGACTGCGATGTATTCCCACCCCAATTCAAGCGCAGCAGACAGCGTGCCGTTGCCGGCGATGACCCGACCTTCCTCATTGATGACGATCGGTTTCTGCTGCCCAAAGCCTTGCAATGATTGCATGATCGCCTCGAGATTATCCGCATCATGCTCGCGGACGTTTTCCGGATCGTGAACCAGATCCTTGATGTCCATCACCAGCGGGTAAAGCCAAGGCTCGATGTATGTGGGGCGAGGCCCTTTGGCGGTCGACTTACGTGGCATCGGCTGGCCCTTCGACGTGAATGGTGATTTGCTCAAAAAACCAACGCACAGCATCGGCACCGTTTTGAACATACTTGCCATTTTCAAGCTGGGCTGGTGCACCACCACCATCGAGAGCCAACACCAAACGACGCATGCCGCGACGTTGACGCTGGGTCATATGGTTGGCTTCCACATGCTTGGCGTTTGCAATGACATCACCTGCCGGCAACTCTGCCGGCAAGTTGAGGACAAATGCTTCGGGGGTAGACTCGATGTCAGCGTCGATCCCGAGGACAGGCCCTTTGGGGTGTTCTTGGTCTGCCTGATTGTTTTGATTCTTTTTTGGTGTACGGGCCATGAAGATGTTCCTTTATCTGTTGTTGGCGAAATATTCCCTGCCATCCGGGGTCTTGGGAGTTTGTAAGAATTGCGTGGTTGCAGAGGCGCGGTGCTGTTCTTTTTTCAGCTTGTACCACTGCGGGAGAGACGGAATAAGATGCACACCCGTCAGGTATGCAGCGACGATCTGATAGCCTTCACAGTCGCGGTAGTCATGACGTGCGCCATCCTTCACAGGACACCAACGCTCGACCAGCTTCCCGTCAACCTTGTCCATCATTTTGTGAAGGTTGGTCATCTGGCGATTGTAGGTGTCGTCGTTGGCCTGGTTGAGTCCCCATTGTTGGAAATCGTCACGCTCTTCACCGGTGAATGGATCGATGATCTTGATTTGCGTGTTGATCATCCGATCGAGCATGTCCTGGGCTTGGTTGGAGTCCACCATCAAAAGGCGGATCTCCTGTCGGCGGGATGCGTTTTGTGCATGAGGGTTGTGAATGCCCCGTCCGAACCAGTGCAGATCCCTGGTGTCACGTGGCTTTGACGCACCTTTGAGCGGGATCACCTGGGCTGGATAGTTGAGAGTGTAGGCATAAACCTCCTGCGTGCGGGTGCTCGATTCCTCGTTGACATCAGTCCTGGTACCACCCGAGTCGATGAGCATGAGCATGGGGCGGATCGCCGGCAGCCAACCGGATTGGTATGGCCAGCTTCGACACATCAAATCAGTCAAGTCCTTGAATGTCTGGACATTGCCGTGCCAGACACGACGTGAAACCATGTGCGATCCCCACGCGCGGAGCGTGCCGTAGAAGTGGTCCTGCTGCGTGTCGACCGTCAGTAGGATGCGATCGGTCCAGTCGGGCAGCAATGCTTCCGGCGTTTCCGCGGTCTTGGACAGAATCTCAAACGTGTTGAGCGTGATCTGGGCATGCGTGATATCGGCATCCTCGCCCAGGTCACCGGTCCTGAACTCAAACATGGCGAGCGGGTCATTGATGGCACGCAGGTAGGTGGCCGCAATGCTTGATATCGTGACGCGTTCCCACATCCAGTACAAAGACGAAATATGCATCCCGACGCGAGTTTCGTTGGGGAATGCTTCAATCTCCATGGCGTCCTCGATGACACCATCGGCAAACACCTTGTTGTCCGGATCCACCGTCATCCACTTGCCTTCGCGGATCAGCTTGCGACGCATGCGATCGTCGATGTGCTGTTCACACGCGGGGCATTGGTAATGGGCAGCCTGGGTTTGATTGCAGATCTTGGCGGCTTCGTTGTTGTCCGCCATCTTGAGCAGTTCATCAGGGATGATGACATTATCAAAGACCAGGCGTTGCCACTTACCACATCCGGGGCACCTGACGCAGAAATACAGTTTGACGTCCGACGCTTCAAAGTTGACGCTGATCACCCCAGCGCTGGTCGTTGGCGATGAAATCAAAATGTGGATGGCATCGGGGTACGTGGTCAGTCGACGATCGGTAAGCTCAACGGGGGACGCTTCCTTGCCTGCCCACTCTTCGAACTTGTTTGTTTCGTCACTGACCGCGCGTTTCATCGGGTTGGACGCCAGCGACGCCGGGCTGCCCGACCACATGAGATACATCAGAAAGTTGTTGGCGAGACGTATTTCCCCCTTTGGTGAAAAGCTTGATGACGGGAGTCGGAAAAACGCTTGTTGCGAACGATCTGCTCGCCTTTTTCTTTGTTGGGCAGCACCAGGCCCACCGGCGACGGATCCATCATGGCCCAATAGCCCATGACGTTGCGGATGGCGTCGGAGATACCGCCCTGTACGCCCTTCTTGAGCGAGACGTAACGCACCCCTTGCTTGATGCTCATGTCCATGATGCCGACCAGGTACGGCGCGTTGGCATTGCTCCACGGGCCAGCTAAAGCAGCTTCATCCTCCTGGAGGATGCGGTAACGTTCTGCCCACTCGGACGGGAGCATGTCCTCGGGGATGCGCAACGCATCGGATTCTCGTTGCGAGAAGTCTGTCTGCGGAACCTTGACGGTGCAGCCGGGGAACAACTCGATCTCAATTTCCCGCACATTCTCAACCATCGCCGGTTCCCCGATCATCAGGACCGTTAATGCGATCGCACAGATTGCGGAAAGCAGTGACGAGCATCTTTTCGATTTTGTGGGGATCATCCTCATCAGCCAGATGCTGCCGAAGAGACTTTGCTGCACGCACCAGACCGATGCGGATGGATGTGTTGTTCTTAATGGTCTTGGCTTCATATTCCTGGCGATGGACCAATTCCTTCTGCAGGACCAGACGCTCAATCTCAAGCTTCTGCTTTCGCTCCTGGAGTACGCTGATCTGCGCCGCGGTCTTTGCGATTTGCAGCTTCTGGGGACTGGTTTGAGATTGAGAGGATCCTGCAAGTTGAGCATTGGGATTTGGAGCCAACGTGTCAGAACGCCACGCATCCACTTCGCGCACATTCCAAGGGCCCTTCCTGCCGAATGGCCAGGAAGGTTTGCGAACCCAAAGGCTGACCGTTTTGCCTGAGACCTTGAGTGCTCGGGCAAGTTCGGCTTGGGTATTTGCTGTTTGACCTGTTGACTTCCGTGCCACATTGTTTCACACTTAAGAGTGCCCGTTACCTCGTTACCCCAAAATTTTGAAAACTGAATCCGCGCAAACGGCTCGAAAAAAAAACTGCGACCGGCGGGTGCGCCCCAGGAGGAACCAAGGCCCTCGAAAAATAGGGGTTTACGTGCGGTTTTGAGGCGGCTCAGACGCGCGTAAGTCTTTATTTTTACGTGGGTTTTGCTGGTCGTTTTTGCTGCCATCCGTCATGAATGTGACGATAGGTGGTGCCCAGATACCAGGCCGTTTAAACACTCCACTGTGCCCTCGGGCTAGCGGGTAACAGTCTAGATTGGTGATGCGACGATCATTGCCAAGGTAACCATACCGTCCCATTGCGCCCCATGGTGAGAACAGCAGCCACTGAGCGAACCAGACAGGCCAGTCTTTTCGGTTGTACAACACCAAGGCAGACTCGAGCGCATCGCCAAACTTCGTGTCAACATCCAAAGCAGGATTGATCAACACCGCTTTGAACTTCGGTACATCCATGAACGATATACGACGCACCAGATCCGCACCGTTTGAATGAGCGATGATGCCACTGGCCGGTTCAAGACAACCGGCCAGGATACTGGCCAAGTTGTCATTGAACAGGCGGACACCTAGCAAGCCGATCCATCCATAGTCAGGGCTATGGACTGTCATGCCTGCGTGCTCAAGTAACGGCGCAAACACATCGACGGACGCACGCCCACCGTCACGCACATTGAAACCATGAACAAGATAGACGTGCATGATTACTCGTCCGTCTTGGTTTCGGTGTCGTTGGTAGTTTCGGTTTGCACACCATCGGAGGACGTGTCAGTCTTGGTTTCAGCGTTTGACTCAGACCCGATATTGACATCAGGTGTCATACCATCGCTAACAGTCTTAACGACGTCAGAAGCTGTATTGCCAATCACCTTAGCGACTTCTTTGCGTGCCTCGTCACCAGACAATGCCATGTCCTTGGTGTTTTCTTGGGCGCCCGTCACCTGCTCATCAGCCGCTGCAATGACGTCACTGACACGTATGGTGATTTCTTCCGCTTCAAACATGGGGTTGCCTGCATCAGGTTGAGGTGTGTACTTCACGTTCTTGAGCACGGCATCCTTGGCAAGCAATCCCCTAAGCTGGCCTGTGGCTGTGTCCATGTTGACATAACTAACCTTGCCAGCGGTGGTGATGTGAAGATCATCATCAACCACCTGGACAGGGTTTTCGTTGGCCATCGTCACGCCGGAACCATCATCATTGCGAATGGACGACACATTGGACGTACTCGCCTTGATGGCGTCTTTATCCAGGCTGACATGGTTGGGAGTTTGGCAGCCAAAGAACATGGCCACGACGATGACGAGCAAGGCAGAGAGAGCAGTGCGCATTATAAACGCTCCTATGCATCGGCTGCATTGGAGCGGATCATCATTTAATCAAGCACACCTGAAGGATAACCGTTCGTGATTTATGAAACAAGACCTGACAGCATAAATGCGCATGATTTTGCGCACATTCAATTGCAAGCACAGTCATTGAAGTATGTTGCTTTCATACGATCGCCTTCAATGACCGTGACCAATTCCCTGTCAATCTTGTGGCCGTGTAGAAATGCGGCTTTGACGACACCGTCGATCATCTGCTCTTTGCTGGCGTCATTGGGTACGCCAATTGATGGGTCAACAATCTCTACGCCATCTGAAAATCTGACGCAGGATTGATAGCCGCTTTTGATCAGAGGGTTGTATCCTTCACCTTCTGGCTCGTCGCTCCAATAGACGGAGACCTCAACAACCACGCCATCATCCATGTCATCGTTCATTTATTCACTCTGCAAAAAGATCGTCAATATTTTTCTCGGCCAATTCTATAGCCCTACGGTAGACCTCAGATTCATCGACCTGCATGTCCTTCGCGGCCTGCTGGTAGCGTTTGCGGGTTTGGGTGGTCAGACGAACCATGACCTGCTCGGTCAAGCGTGGGGGTTTATACGGTTTGATACCGGCCTGTCGATGCATGCGGTAGATGCTGCTGGCCGGGATGCCGGTTTGCTCGGCAATCTCGGCGACGGTGGCTTTACCCATCATCCGTTTGACAATCGCTTCGAGCTTAATTGTGATTTTCGGCGGCATGATGACTCCGGCTGTAAACAGTGATGCACGGTTCAAACGCAGCGTTTCGGATTGGGATTTCGGTTGGCATCTTGCCCATCTTTTTGAGTTGATTTAAAAACCAGCGAACCATCTCCGGCTTGACTGGTCCATCATCGTCGTCCGGGTCGGTTGCGGCAATCCGTTCATCGGCTGCCTTGCTCAAAATTTTTGCAACGCGCCCAGGGCAATCTGCGAAAGTTTCAAATCGGCCGGCAACATGAAATCCAAACTCCGCAAACACCGCGTCAATCTCGCTCCATTGAATGTGCATTTGACATCCCCGTTATAAAAAAGACGCCCGCCCGCCGAAGCGGGACGGGACGCCGAAGTAAGTCAGCGGGACAGGTACTCGGCGAGTTCTTTTTCATCGTAGCCGCCAATACGTTTACCTGTGTTATCATTTTCAATCCAAATCCAAGCGCCGTCCATCTCGTGGTACTTTTCGAGCAATTCATTTGCGGTGTCACATTTGTTGTCAAACTTGGCAGCAGCTTCATCAAAACTCTGTGCCTCAATCACCTGGGATTCGGAGTCCGTGGTGATGGTGTACATGTCAGTGTCAATGTCGATCTCAATGCAGCCACCATCCTCAGGCATGTACATGGCATCGCATCCATTGATTTTAAATCCAATCTCCCAAGCCAATGCCTCAATGGCCTCCTCGAGTTGTGTGCGAGTTGCATTGGCGGGCAGGACGGGGTTGGTGAGTTCGCCACTATCGTTCCGGAAATTGCCATCGGTATAGGTGTAAGCCCAACCTTCGTTATTACGATCCTGCGTGTCCCAATAAATCTTGATTTGCGTTGACATTTTGCTGTTCCTTACTTCAGCGGTTTTGCGTCTGCGAGCCTCATTGGCTCATCTGTCTATATCATAGGCTGCTGATAATTTTTGTCAACTATTTATTATCAAAACATGGAATATTAATTGTAATAATCTCGCACGGTTTTTGGCAGTCAGTCCAAACACATGAGAATGCGATGTCACAATGTCCGGGACACCCGGACACACATGCCTCGTCATTGCCGGCGAACGCCGTAAGTAATCTGGCACGCTGCGCAGCCCATCACACTTTGCGCAACACTTTTAGAAAAAAATCAAAATTCCCCGTGTATATGAACTTTTCAGACGGATTTTAAGTCCGTCGCGTCTGCCAATTCCGCCATCGGGCCTCTTGGATGATCGGCTTGGATCAGCAGGTGAACACTTTAGCAGATCAGTCTGTGTTTGTCCCGGCTTTGAATGCTGATTGTCATAATCAACGGTGATTTTCCAAATCTGCTCTGGCCAGGAAATAAGCTGACTTGCCCGTACCAATTGTCAACCCCTGATCGCTCCAAACAATGTCAGAGTATTTTTCGACTGCCTCTTCATGGGTGTCTACCAAACCAATGAGGCCACAGTTGTGAATATATTGAAGAAGACCACTACCGCGACCAATACTGACACGTGCCTTGACCCAAAGCTTGCCCGTGCCATTTTCCTGGACATACACTTCAGCACCGTAAAACGCTTTACCGTATTTCCCATCACCCCACTTAACTGCAATCTGGTTATTGATGTGATCATTGTAGGTCAGAAATTGGTAGCCCCAGAACGTGAAGCCACCTAAAACAAAGCCGCAAGCGGCAATCATGAAATAGATGGCTAGCTTCAATCCCCACGATGATCGCCGGGGCGTTTTCATTGGTTGATTTTGCATCGTTACAACATGGATCCATCAAGAATCCAACAGACTCCCAGAATATTAACAATGTCGAAATCTTACCATTGACCCGGCTCCAACCCAATTTTAACGATACCTGGCTAACCAGTGAGCATAAGGTGAGGGCAGGGTTGCCCAGGCGGCGTTGTCGACTTTGAGTTCCTTGGCAGCGTGGTACGGCCAATGGGGATCAGAGAGTAAGGGGCGCCCAAGTGTGACCAGATCAATCTTCTCCTGGCGGATGAGTTCGTCTGCTTCATGAGGTTGGGAGATGTACCAACTGGTGGTGCTCGGCAAGCCGGTTTGTTCGCGGATGTGCTGGGCGGTGTCTGCCATGAAATGCGGGCCCCAGGGAATCTGGGCGTCGGGCGTGTTAAAGCCCATGGACACATCAATGAAATCCAGGCCTTCATCTTTGAGACGTTTGAGTAAATCAATCGCCTCAGCAACCATCTGTTCATCTTCGTCCTTACCTGCAAACTCGATGACACCAAGGCGGGCAGTCAACGGCAAGTGGTCGGGCCAGACTTTGCGGACTGCTTTAAATGTCTCAAACAGATAGCGGGCGCGATTTTCAGCATTGCCACCGTAACTGTCACTGCGGTGATTGGAGATGGGCGAGAAAAAGTTTTGCGCCAGGTACCCGTGAGCGTAATGCAACTGAAGCCACTCAAAACCCGCAGCCAAAGCACGCTCTGCAGCGCGGACGGTGTCAGCTTGAACCCGGGCGATATCCTCTACGGTCATCTCACGTGGAACGCGCGAAAGATTGGCACCAAAAGCAACCGGTGACGGGGCAAGGGTCTGCCAGGCGCGCGGGTCATCCGTTGCCATGTGATCATCACCCTCCCACGGTCGATTGGCAGAAGCCTTGCGGCCGGCATGACCAATCTGAATACCGGGGACTGCGCCATATTGCTTGATCTGGTAGACAATACCGCGAAGCCCATCAGCCTGCGTATCGTTCCAAAGCCCAAGGTCCGCCCAACTGATGCGTCCTTCGGGTGCGACCGCTGCTGCTTCGACGATGACCAATCCCGAGCCACCACGCGCCAGTGAAGAATAGTGAACCCGATGCCAATCGTTGATAACGCCGTCCTCTGCCATGTACTGACACATGGGTGAAACGACAATGCGATTGCGAAGGGTAACGTCTTTTAGTTTGTAGGAATCAAAGAGACCAGCCATTTTAAAACTCCAGTGAAGTTGCTATCATATTGGTTCGACAGATATCGAACATTAATTCGATATTATTCGAACTAATATTTTTCGTCAAGCATTTATTCCGAGTTACGGCATGGCCAAGAAAAAATCCGTCATCAAGAAGAAAAGCAGGACCGCTGCCAAAAGCAAGGACACGCACGCCAGCCGGCAGAAGCACACCGCCCCGCTGCGTCTGGAAGCGATCCTGCATGCATTAAGCGATGCGGTTCGCCTGGAGATTGTCTGCAAACTGGATGCCGAAGGTGAATGCACCTGCGCAACATTGGATGGCGGCCGCCCCAAGTCCACCATGTCCCATCACTTCAAGGTGCTGCGTGAAGCGGGGTTGGTCCAGACGCGATTGGATGGCGTGACGCATCGCAACAGCCTCTGTCGAGAAGAGATTGATCAAGCCTTCCCCGGTTTGCTTGATGCGGTGATCGCTGCAGCCCAATAAATGCATGCGCGTCTTCAAAGTCTGAATAACATGGTAGCGTGAACACAAAGGGCATGAATCATCAGTCCATTTATGCATTTTGATGTCAAAAAATTCACAGCCTCATTGCCACAAGCCACGCACTTTCACAAGTCAATCAAAAAACAAATCTTAGACACATCCCGATGAACCTTGGCGTGTTCCAGCATGTGGAATTGCCTTGCTGGATGCTGTGTAACGCGAAAAAAACACTGGCACAATAATCGGCGCATCTCTAAAATGCCCTCTTGGTCTTTTTTTTGCTCGATGAGGTTTTACGCAAGAAAGTCGGCCTAATATGTTTCTCGCCTCCGCCAATGAATCGATTCTTCATGCTGTCTTTTCGCTGTTTCCACAGGGGTCCGTCGCGCTGACGGTGATGGCCATCAGTGTCGTCGGCGTCACCGGTCTTGCCCTGGGCAGCATCAAACTCAAAGCCTTCTCACTGGGAATCCCGGGGACGATGTTCACCGGCATCCTCATCGGTAAATGGTTGGGGATGGACAGCTTTGATCCCGCCATGCTCCACTTTGCCCGCGACTTCGGGCTGATCCTTTTCGTCTATGCGGTGGGTGTGCAGGTCGGCCCGGGTTTCTTTGCCAACCTGCGCAAACATGGTTTACCGTTGAACATCATGGCTGCGGTCATCGTGCTCACCGGCGCGGGGATCTGCGTGGCCTACACCTACATCATCCCCCATGTCGTGGACATCAATGCAGCAACCGGACTCTTTGCAGGCGCGACCACCAATGCACCGGCATTGGGGTCCGCCGGTGAAGCGCTTAAGTCGGTGCATGAAGCGGATATCGCCGACCAGTTACTTGCCTATCCGACGATGCCCGCCTTTGCGATTGCTTACCCGTTTGGTTTATTGGGTGTGATCGTTGCCATCGTGATGCTCAAGGCGATCTTCCGGGTCGATACGCAAATTGCCACCGAAGCGATTGAGAAAGCTGAAAAGGCGCAGGCTGCTGAGTTGGTGACGATCAACATTGAAGTCCACAACGAAAACCTCAACGGCGTGTTGCTCTCCAAGTTGCCGTTACTCAAACCCAGAGACCCGGGCATGGTGATCTCGCGCATCATGCATCAGGGTGTGGTGAGCATCGCCAAACCCGACAGCCTGGTTTATGTCGGTGACACCCTGCTGGTCGTGGGCAACCCTGAGCAAATCGAACAGTTCCGTTTAGCCGTCGGCGTGGAAAGCCCTGCCGACATCCGCCAGTCTTCACCCAATCTCAAACTCGCGCACCTGATCGTCACACACAATGGCGCCTTGGGCAAAACCATCGACGAATTGGGACTCAAACAACTGGGCATTGCCGTGACGCGCATCGCTCGTGCGGGTGTGGAGTTCACCGCAACGGATCACATGAAGCTGCAATTCGGTGACCGTGTCCGCATCGTCGGCGAATCATCAGCCATCGACGAAGCAGGCACGATCCTGGGCAACTCACTTAAAGCACTTAACTACTCACGTCTGATCCCGATTTTCATCGGTCTTGCATTGGGTGTGACGCTGGGTTGTCTGTCGACGACATTGGGTGGCGCACTGCCTGGCCCGTGTAAACTCGGTGTTGCAGCAGGCCCGCTGATCGTGGCCATCATCCTCTCGCGCATGGGTAACATCGGCCCGGTCATCTGGCATATGCCCCACAACTCCTCACAACTCATCCGCGAGTTCGGCATCACCCTCTTTACCATCTGCGTCGGCATCATGGCAGGCGACGGCTTCTTTCAGGCACTCAACCAATCCACCGGCTGGTACTGGTTAGGCTTGGGGGCAGTGGTCACACTCGTCCCGCTATTGCTCGTCGGCGCGATTGCAATCAAAGTTTTCAAGATCAACTTCCTGCATGTGTCCGGCTTGTTGTGTGGCTCGATGACCTCCCCGTCACTGGCCTTCACGCATACGCTCACAAGTTCCGAAGCCCCTGCCATCGCATTTGCAACGGTCTACCCGTTGACCATGGTCATGCGCGTGCTGCTGGGGCAGTTGTTGATTCTGATCTTCCATTGATGATCGCTTAGCTACCAACCCAAGACTGATAAATAAAAACCGCAGTGTTTCAACGTACGGCGTTTTCTTGTTTTCCACGACATAGTTTGGTTTACACCATCTCAAGCAATGTATTGATCAAAGCCGTGTCTCTCCTGAGGCACGGGTCGATTAACCTGCAATCCAACACAATACCCGTGTCCCGGGAGGATCAGGGCTTTGAGATACGCAACACAAGCGCCCCAGGACAATCTGTAAAGCTCAAAGCTTGCATCATGTTACACTTGCCATCTCAAACGTAAAAATATTGTCCGATGCGCTTGACTGTCTGCACTTCCAATCTAAACTGATATATATCAGAAATCGAGAACGCAATATGTCCGAATCTTCCGACAAACTCTGCCAATCCATCAAGGCCCGACTCATCGAGCAGTTTGTTGGCTATGAGTTGGACACCAAGTTGCCCTCGGTCCGCGATCTGGCAGCAGAATTCGGCGTGGCCTATCTCACCATGAACGGTGTGCTCAACCAACTGGAAATTGAAGGCTACATCAAACGCATCCCACGCAAAGGCGCTTACCTGGCGTCACGCGAACGCACCGTTAGTACCGACATGCAGACCGGCATGATCTCCAAGCCTTCGACCATCGTCTTTGCGTACCCCAACTTCTTTTCCTATGCGACATGGTCCCGGTTGCACTTTGCAGAGGAACAGGCAGTCAAACGTGGCATGGCTATGCTCGAATTCAAGCTCAACCCTGATACGGATTATTCGACACTCTGCCAAATGGTCGCCCAGCGCGATGATGTCTGTGGCGTGTTCATCATTCCCGTCCCCGGCCTGATCTCCAAAGCGTTGATCAAATCGCTGGACAAAATGAACATCCCCGTTGTGCTGCTTGAACCCACCCCCGATGTCGAGCAAACCAATCACCTGACAAGTATCACCCTCGATTGGCAGCAAGCGGGTTACATGCTCGCCCAGCAGTTGATCAACGCGGGACATCAGCAAATCGCCTACTTCCGACATGAACCCAACACCTATTCACGACGCATTATGCTCATGGGGATCAAACAGGCGGTCACCGACCATGATGCAAAGCTGCGCATTCTCGGCGGGTCCATCAAACCCTGGGAAGACAGCCGAGAAAGTGCGCACCAGATGACGATGACCGTCCTGAAGCAAGGCCAATACACCGGCGGGATTTATGAATCCATGCGCGGGATTCAAGCGCGATCCGCGCAGCCCATGCCATGGATGTGACCCTGCCCCAGGCGATGAGTTTTGTCTCCATCGGTCGAAGTAATGGTGATGAAGCCTACTTCGCCCCACCGATCACCACCGTCGATCCCAACCCGCAGGAAGAGATGCGGATGGCATTTGATCAAGTGCTTGATTTTGCTTCCTCCAAACCGCGCACCCTTCTTTCGACCCCATCTCTGGTCGTGCGCGAAAGTGTCATTGATCTGGTTCACACACAATAAACCGATCACAACCGGTAGGTACACACCATGGACAGCCCATCACGATTCGCACATGACAAGCAACACGATAAGGCGTTTACACTCATTGAACTGCTGGTTGTGATTTCCATCGTCAGTATCCTGATGGCCATCCTTCTGCCAGCATTGAAAAAAGCGCGCGATGCAGCACGCACGAGCATGTGTCTGAGCAATCAACGTCAGTGCATTCTCGCAGCCAACACCTACGGCTTTGACTATAACGATGCGCTGTACATCAAGCGTAGTCTCGGTGGGAACGTGAAATATTGGGTCTATCCACTGGCATATCAAAAAGGTGGTGATGGCGCTTCATCCACCCCCAGGTATCTGACGCGCAATGTCACGCTCTGCCCGCAAAATGAGTTCAGCACATCCATCGCCCAGAGCACCGATCCCAATTCGCTCAACACCTGGTTTGGTTACGCGATGTACATGCCCGGCGGAACGGAAATGAAAGACCGTGGTTGGCATTTCCAAAAAACCATGGTCACCACCTACGGCGGCAGCAGTTACAAACTCTACTGGCATCAACTCAACGAAATCACCAATCCTTCACGCACGATCTGCTTTGCAGACAGCTTCACCGCACGATCCTCATCCACCATGTTTTACTGGGCCAAACCCGCTGTGAACTTCCGACTTGATGGCAATGGCGTGGACAACAACGGGCAGGTTCACTTCCTGCACGGTGATGCTGCCAACGTGATATTCTTCGACGGACATGCTGTATCACGAACCGGTGAAGCCTTGTCGGAAAACATCGAAACGCATATCACCACCGCGCGTGACAGTCAGGGCAAAGCGGTGACGTTCTGATCACATTGCTTGGTTCACATCGTTTTTTCAAGGCACCAGCGTTGCGTCGCAACGCGGCTATTTGATTCGATATACATCGAAGACAACGCATGCCACACATTCACAGCAACGATCAATTACGAGATAAACAATAGCTGCATTGCGACGCAATGCTGAAACGGCGCAGCCTTTTATCAATGTCACGATTTCACAAACATACGTCTTATCGCTTTGCACGAAACACAGGCGATGATCACACGGTTGATGTATCATGCACGCATGCGGATCATCAATGCCATTGCTGTTTGGCTGATTAATCTCATGGTTGCCATGTACCGTGCCACCCTCGGACACTTCATGGGCGGCCACTGTCGCTTCCAACCCACCTGCAGCCAATACATGCTCGATGCCGTGCAGAAGTACGGGCCATGGAAAGGCTTTTACAAAGGCATCAAACGCATCTGTCGCTGTCATCCCTTTGGGGGCAGTGGATATGATCCTGCGTGATTTTCGACTTTAAACAAGGCAGTTTTACCGCAGAGTCGCAGAGAACTCAGAGTTAAGAGAGGCAATGTCAGTGATTGCTCCAATATCTCTCAAGCCCAATGCTGAGCATAGCGAAGCATGGGATTTTTGCGTCAACCGTTAATCGAACGTATCCCATGCTTCGCTTCGCTCACCATTGGGCTTAATGTTTTAATCAAAAAAATATCTTCTCTCTTAACTCTGAGCTCTCTGCGACTCTGCGGTAAAACTGCCTTGAAAAAATCACCGACATCCAACCCCCATAAAAAAACACAGACGCCCCGACCTGGGACATCTGTGTGTATCTGTGTTCATCTGTGGTTACATTGTCTTGAAGCGTTAAACGCCCCAGACTCATTTACCTTGTTGATAATCCTGCAAGGCACGTACGGTCCAGGTGCCTTCGCGGATGGCTTTCATGGCCAGGACCGCAGCAATGGCGCCCGTCGCAGTGGTGATCATCGGCACCTTGAAACGCACCGCGGTGGCACGCAGGCGACCTTCGTCGGTGGCGATGCCCTTGCGCGTCGGGGTGTTGATGATCAGGGCAAGTTCGTCATTCTTGATCAGGTCGATGGCATTGGGGCGACCGACGCGGATCTTGAGGATCATCTCGTTTTCAACGCCGTTGGCTTTGAGGAACTCATGCGTGCCCTTGGTGGCAACGAGCTTGTAACCCATCTCAACCAACTGCTTGGCCGGTTCGATCATCGACTGCTTATCCGAGTCCTTAAGCGAGATGAAAATCTTGCCTTCGGTGGGGAGCTCTGCATAGGCGCCCATCTGACTCTTGGCATAAGCGATCGGGTAGGACGGGTCCGCACCCATGACTTCACCGGTCGAACGCATTTCCGGGCCGAGCACCACGTCAACCCCAGGAAATTTACTGAAGGGGAAAACAGATTCTTTTACCGATGTGTGCGACGGGGTGACTTCTTCGGTGATGCCCAGTTCGACGAGTTGTTTACCTGCCATGACCTTGGCAGCGATGCGTGCCCAGGAACGGTCGGTTGCCTTACTGACAAACGGGACGGTACGCGACGCACGCGGGTTGACTTCGAGAACGTAAATTTCGTACTCGCTGTTTTCTTCGTTGGGACGCTTAATCGCCCACTGCACGTTCATCAGGCCGCGGACGTGCAAGGCTTCTGCCATATCACGTGACTGCTGTTTGAGTTTCTCAACGACATCCGCAGGCAGCGAGTAAGGCGGGATCGTACACGCCGAGTCACCGGAGTGAACACCGGCTTCTTCGATGTGTTCCATGACGCCACACACCAGTGCAGTCGTCTGTTTGCCTTCACTCATGGGGCCGAAGTCTGCGACGACGTCGATGTCACATTCGATGGCATCGTTGAGGAACTTATCAATCAAAATCGGTTGGCCTGCAAGGTCCGATGCGCTGATGGCGATCTTCATGTAGTGACGAAGCTGTTCATCATCAAAGACGGTTTCCATCGCACGTCCGCCGAGCACAAAGCTGGGGCGAACCAGTACGGGATACGTCACGCGGTTGGCAATCTGGACCGCTTGTTCAACGTCGTAAGCAATACCGTTGTTGGGCTGCTTGACACCAACGCGACGGCAGAGGTCGGCAAAGTGTTCGCGGTCTTCAGCCACGTCAATGGACTCAACAGACGTACCAATGATCGGCACGCCAGCCTTCTCCAGACCATGCGCCAGGTTCAACGGTGTCTGCCCGCCGAACTGCACGATCACGCCATGGACCAGACCTTTACCTGCATCCAGACGTTCGAAAATGTTAAGCACGTCTTCAAGCGTCAGCGGTTCAAAGAACAGCAGGTCCGACGTGTCATAGTCCGTCGAAACCGTTTCAGGATTGGAGTTGATCATCACCGCTTCGTAACCCAATTCCTTGGCAGCGAAGACGGCCTGCACGCAGCAGTAGTCAAATTCGATCCCCTGGCCGATACGGTTGGGACCGCCGCCGAGGATAATGACTTTCTTCTTGTCGGTCACGCGAATTTCATCGTCAACCAACTCGGCGGACGAGCCATCTTCGGAGACCTTGGTGTAAGGTGCTTCATACGTCGAATAGTAGTACGGGGTGGTCGCTTCAAACTCCGCAGCACAGGTGTCGACCAACTTGTATACCGGGTTGATGCCCAGGTCCTGGCGGTGCTTGCGGACAGCGAGAATATTGTCGGTCTTGATGTTGCCATAGAAGACATTGGCAAGCTGCGCGTCGGAGTAACCCAACTGCTTGGCCTGGAAGAGTACTTCACGGGGCATGTCTTCAAGACGCTTGTAGCTGAGGATGGTTTCTTCGAAGTCCACCAACTGCTTGAGTTGATCCAGGAACCACGGATCAAAGTGCGAGAGTTCGTAAATCTCTTCGACAGGCATACCCATCTTCAATGCATAACGCACGTAGTACAACCGACCCTGCGAAGGCACGGACAACTTGCGGCGAAGCTTGTCATCATCAATCGGCCACTCAATCGGCGAGCCGTCGGCAGCACGGTCACCGCGGTTGGACATCAGGCATTTATCGTTGGCATCGAGTCCAAAGCCGAAGCGTTTGACTTCCATGGAGCGGATGCCCTTTTGCAGCGACTCCTTGAAGGTTCTGCCGATGGACATGGCTTCGCCGACGGACTTCATCTGCGTGGTGAGGGTTTCGTCGGCTTCGGGGAATTTTTCAAACGTCCAGCGCGGGATCTTGGTCACCACGTAGTCGATGGTCGGTTCGAAGCTGGCAGCGGTTTCGCCGGTGATGTCATTGGGCAGTTCCCACAGTGAGTATCCGACCGCAAGCTTGGCAGCGATCTTGGCGATGGGGAAACCAGTAGCCTTGGACGCCAAAGCAGACGAACGGCTGACGCGCGGGTTCATTTCGATGACCTGAATTTCACCAGTCGTCGGGGAGATGCCGAACTGGATGTTCGAGCCCCCCGTGTCTACACCCACCGCACGGATGATGGCAATGGAGGCGTCACGCAGGCGTTGATACTCACGGTCGGTCAAGGTCTGCGAAGGTGCAACGGTGATCGAGTCACCGGTGTGCACGCCCATGGCATCGAAGTTTTCGATGGTGCAGATGATGATCACGTTGTCGTCATGGTCGCGGACGACTTCCAACTCGTATTCCTTCCAACCGATCAGGGATTGATCGATGAGGATCTGGTTGGTCATCGACGCATCCAGACCGCGACGGCAGATGTCTTCGAATTCTTCACGGTTGTAGGCAATCCCGCCACCGGTGCCACCGAGGGTAAAGGCCGGGCGGATAATCGCGGGAAGACCCACCTGTTCGAGCGTTTCCCAACACTCTTCCATATTGTTTGCGATGCCTGACTTGGGGCAGGAGAGGCCGACGGACTCGACGATCTCACGGAAGATGCGGCGGTCTTCAGCGCGGTGAATGACATCACGGGTGGCGCCGATCATTTCGACGTTGTACTTATCCAGTGTGCCGTTGTCGTAGAGTGCGCAGGCGGTGTTCAGTGCGGTCTGACCACCGATGGTCGGCAGCAGGGCATCGATGTGATACGGGCCGTTGAGTTCTTTTTCGATGATCTTGGCGACGGCTTCGGGGGTGATCGGTTCGATGTAGGTGCGGTCAGAGAACTCCGGGTCGGTCATGATGGTGGCTGGGTTGGAGTTGACCAGCACGATGTTATAGCCCTCTTCGCGGAGTGCCTTGCAGGCCTGGGTACCCGAGTAGTCGAACTCGCAGGCCTGGCCGATGACGATTGGGCCCGAACCAATGATGAGGATCGTCTTGATATCCGTGCGTTTGGGCATGCTGTTGTAACCGCCTGTTACAGCGGACCTTATTCAGAATGTCAGCGGGAGGCAAAACCATTTTCATGGTCGGACACCACCATCCGATTGGTATGTCGGATGTGAAGTGTTTGGGACTCAAACCACGCATCTGAGCCGTATGTCACCCCCCCGAGAGCATCTCACCGAACCAAAAGTATCGGGGAAACCTTCCGGGGGACCGGGGGTTAAATCCGGCAAATGGTACCGAAAAAACGGTGATTTGTCGAAAGCAGCGGTTTTACCCGCTATGTCCACATTCACAGTGAACTCGGTTCGCCAGATCGATGCCGACAATCCAGACGCCACGCCAGTCAAAGACATGATCTGATGAACTTTCAGATTCTGATCATCATGAATTTTCAAAAAGTCGAATTGATAACTCGACAATGCACAAAAAATCGACCGATACCCAAAGCACCACGCGATGGAAAGCAAAGCATCAGCAAGTTCGAACAACAGAAAACCCATCAATGCAAAACGGTCGCTTGGACATGATGAGAATGCCAGCGCACCGACAACCGATTAAATGATTGTCTCCCTACCAATCATTTGGGTTCAGCTCACCAGTCCGTGTCTGATCAGTGTCAGGTGAAATGGAAATCACCGGCTGATCGGATGCAGGACTGGTTTTTTTTCAGGCTGGTCTCACAGCCTTGAACAGGACAACGTAACACCATGCCCACGCTGGCCAACGCATCACAAATCACAACAATGTCAGATATCGGATAACGAATCATGATCCGCAGGGCGATCTGCCGATCAAAAGAATATTGGACTGTGACCTGTAACATGGAAGTGAACCGTCATGATTGTCGATGCATTAAACCGTGCGAACTACCTCAAATCACTGGGCCCGAATTTTGAAATCGCATTGGCCTTTCTCAACAAACCCCGACTCGATGAACTCGAAGATGACCGCTATGACCTGCATGGCAAGGATGTCTTTGCCATCGTCCAGACTTATATGACCCGCCCCGTTGACCAACGCAAATGGGAAGCGCACAAAAAGTATCTGGACATCCAGTACATCATCAGTGGCAACGAATACATCGGCTACACCCCGCTCTCGGAAGTCGCCCCGCTGACCGAGTACGAAGATGACAAGGACATCTACTTCTTCAAGGGTCAGCCCGGGCATGGTTGTTTTGTCCCCATGTCGGCAGGGCGATTCATGGTGCTCGGCCCGCAGGACGCCCACATGCCCAGCGTCACACAGACCGTCCCCGAAGAAGTCCGCAAGATCGTGGTCAAGGTGGCTGTCGAGCCCACGGTTTACCCCAAGTAAATCAGACAGCGAATCTAACCAGCAAGTTCAATCATAAACAAAGTCGTGTCTCTCCTGAGGCACGGGTTGCTTGATGTCATTGTTCGAATACAACCCGCGACTCAGGAGAGTCGTGGCTTTGTCATGCACATACATCCACATCTGATTCTCAACTTTCAAATACCAAACCATGCCTCATCGTTGCGAGTTATCAAAGCGTGTTTGATAAGTACGCCCATCGCTGATACTTGCCAACCCCCCGTTTTCACTGACAATGGACGACGCTCAACTGCTTTTATCTTCCCGCGACATCCAACTTGACCTGTTACAGGAATGCAGAATGTCTAAAATTGCCACACTTTCACTTTGTCTACTCTGTTTGATTGGAAGCACTGCCATGGCTCAGACCAAGCCTCTCTCGATTGCCAACTTTCACAAACGTGCCCAGGCCGGCGAAAAACTCAACGTGGTTTTCCTCGGTGGCAGTCTCACCTGGGGTGCCAACGCATCGGACCCCAACCAGACGTCCTACCGCGCGTTGATGGGTAAGTATCTCATCGAGAAATATCCCAAGGCACATATCACCAATCACGATGCTGCCATCGGCGGGACCGGCTCGAACCTGGGTATCTTCCGTCTTGAACGTGACGTCTTTGCCAAGAACCCTGACCTCGTGTTTGTGGACTTCACCATCAACGATGGCATCAACGGTTCGGACAAACTCGCACTGGAGATTTACGAATCCCTGCTGCGGATGATGCTCCAACGTGACATCCCCGTCGTGCAGGTTCTGCTCAGCTGCTACGGCCAACTTGGTAAACACTACGATCTGAAAAAAGTCCCCCGCTACAACGATCACATCAAGATTGCCAAAGCCTATAACACCGGCGTGGGGGACACGCTTCAATACATCCAGAACGAATACAAAACCAAGAAACTTGATCTGGACGAAGTCTGGTCGATCGGCCGTGACAAGACGCATCCGGATGATGCAGGTTACCGACTCTATTTTGAAGCCGTGCGTGACGGGTATGAACAAGCGGTCAAAGACAAGCGTGTCACCGTCATCCCCGACAAGCCCGTCTTTGGTGATGGCTACATGAATCCCAAGCGCCACATTCTCGTGGACATGGAAAATTACCCCAAGGGTTGGCAGCGTTCCAAGACCTACCGCACCTCGCTGTGGTTCGACGGACTTTCAAGCCGATGGATGGGGGATGTGCTCGTCGCTTCAGCCAAGCGTCGCAAAACCACCGAACCGCTGGTCTTCGACTTCGAAGGGACCTATGTGGGCATCTTCGGTGAATACAACGGCCAAAGCGTGCCCTTCCGTGTTTACATCGACGGAGAGCTCGTCGAAAACAACGGCTCGGAGTTCTGGGAACGCAACACCTCGCGCTTTAGTTCCAGTGGCAGCGGCAACCTCTTTGCATGGACCGTCCTGGCCAAAGACCTGACGCCGGGCAAACACACGCTGAAAATCGAACCCATCTTCATGCCTTCGGACAAGGAAGGCGAACTGCACATTGAAAGCATCTGCGTTGCAGGTCCGACCCAGTAAGACACAACGATATTCAAAAATAAACACAAACCCGTGGCCGATTGGTCGCGGGTTTTTTGATTGATTAAATCTCATACCAATCACATGAATAACTCGCATTGCTTGAGCACCGGGTGTTAACCCGGTGCAGGTGCCTTGATGCGTCTTCTGACCTGCACAGCATTGACATGCTGTGCTCATTCAAACAAGCATTTCAACTGGTATTGGCACAAGGAGCGTCACGGCTTTGACGATGATCACAACCTTAACCGCGAGATGTCGCGGGCGACTTTGATACGTGTGATAAACGACTGGATCAGGCGACGGTAGAGTTCGTTTTTGAGCACCTGGTCTTCGATGCCAAGATCGATATTGGGATTGTCGTTGATCTCAATGACAAAGGCTTGATCTTCCACCTGCTTGATGTCCACGCCATAGAGTCCGTCGCCGATGAGGTTGGCAGCTTTGAGTGCCGTCCGGACCACGACCGGCGGGACGTCTTCAATGTCAAACGTCTTGTACGCACCCCAGAGATCATCCTGGTTTTTCGTCTCCCAGTTGACGATCTGCCAGTGACCTTCTGCCATATGGTATTGGCAGGCAAAGAGCGGCTTGCGATCCAGAATCCCAATCCGCCAGTCAAACGCGGTGGGCATGAACACCTGTGCCAACAACAAGTCCGACTTCTTGAGCAGGTCCTGCACAGTGCGCTTGAGTTCAGCTTGTGTGGTCACCTTAACCACGCCCTTGGAAAACGCACTATCCGGTTGCTTGATGATCAACGGCAATGGTAATTCGGCCAACCGATCACCCTTAACCCACGAACCGTCAATGATCCAGGTCTGCGGCGTGGGGATCTGCTCCTGAGACAAACGTTCTGCCAGATACACCTTGTTGGCGCAACGCAGAATCGACCACGGGTCATCAATCACCACCAACCCTTCAGCATAGGCTTTCCGCGAACACTGGTAGGTATAGTGATTGACGTTGGTGGTGGTGCGGATGAACAGCGCATCGAATTCACTAAGCCGATCCATGTCGTTGCGCGTGATCAGTTCCATGTAAATGTTCATCTGCTCAGCGATCTTGCACAGCCGCTTAAGCGTCTCCGGACTCGACGGCGGTTCGACTTCATCCGGGTCATACAGGACCGCAATGTCGTAGGCATAGTTGCGCATGCGTGCCTGATCAAAACGTTTGCGGTTAAAGAAACTCACCGCCAACTCCTGAATCAAAGGCATCATCCCCTGATCAATCTTCTTCAGAGACAACGGCGAAATCTTGTCCACCATCCATTTGTCCCGCACATTGATAAAGTCCACCGTGAGCATCGGCGTGGGGAACATCCGATAGAGTCGGTTGGCCAGTTCGTTAAAACGCTTGTCGATGCTGTGACCAAAATAGATGTTGATCGTTGCTTCCTTGCCATCAAAACCGGCGAAGGCTTTCTGGATCTGTTCATCCATCTCGTCGGTCATCGAGCGCATGATCGAACGCGACTGAAAGTCCTGAATCGTCGAGACACTGGGAATCGACCGATGCGATCGGGCTTCAGCCAGCAGCGAAACATAGTAACCGGCAGACTGATACTTGTACGACGGGCAAAGGTTAAACACGCGGGCATAGGGGATATTCTGAAACCGAGGATCGGTGAGATATTCCTGCGTGCTGATGATTTGAGCCTTGTCGATTTTCAACTGGATATCCGACGGATTGTCGGTGACGATGAGGTTGACGGTGTTCTGATTGTTTCGCTGCCCCAGCGCCTTATCCGGGTTGAGATTCTGCTTCATGCGCACGGCATGTTGGTCCGCAGCATAGTAATCCTCCAACGTATCGGTGATCTGGTAGCCATGCGATTCATACCAAACAACCAACCGCTCGTCGGACTGATCGGCTTCAAGTGAGAGCTGGTCATAGCGGCGTTCGACAGCTAATTGGTGAGCATGCTTAAGCAGTTTCGAACCGATGCCCAGTCCGCGGAATGTGTCGCTGACTGCCAGCGAATAGATGCGCAGCGTATGGACATGGTGATGCAGGATCATCACCCCCGCCAAAGTCTGTTCCGACTCCTCGGGCTTGACGGTGGCAACCCAGATCTGCTGCATGGGACTGTTGAGACTGTTAGCCAGCGAACGGCGGGAACTGCGGCGGTTGATCTCAAAGCAGGCCTGCTCGATGGCAAGAATCTCATCCAGATCACTGGCAGAGGCGGTGCGAAGGTGGACTTTCATTTTGTGGGTATCCTCATCGCTCAAGCGACAGAAGATACGTGCCCACGGAGCCCACACCACTGTGCAAGAGAGTCGCATATTTTATCTGGCATTAAGCCGAATCAAGATTAAAAAATCGGTGTGTTGGGAAAAAGTTTTCAAGCTGACAGGACACAGCCCATGGCCTGAACACACATCACAGGTTAAAGCAACTCGCCGGGGGTGACTGTGGGCATTGCCAGGCTTTTGACGATCTCGTCATACTGCTTTTCAGACAGCAGCAAACGCGAACGTTCATTGAGCCAATCGGCCTGCGGTGTCTGACCGCTGCGAGAAGCAGCCACGTAAAACAGGACATGCAGCGCGCCACATTGCAGGGGCGGCATGAGTTCAGCCATCTTCACCTTGCCCGGCAGGTCCGCCAATGCCGCTTCGTCATAGCCAACCATCAGCAGGTACCGCGTCTGCAAAGCCAGCTTCTGCAGCGAATGCGTCAGACTCAACTGCTGATGCGAGAGTTCGGAAAGACTCATGTAAGCACCGTAGGCGTCACCGCGCGCCAACTGCGCTTCGGTGAGCATCAACAGCAGATGCTGGCGGACCGCATGGACATTGCGCAGCGGATGCATGAGCACACTCTGGCAGGCGGCAATGGTCTGATCAAAGTCTTTTTGCTGATGTCGCAGCGTTGCCAGGCGATGCCAGGTGAGCAGACGCACCTGTTTTGCCAGCGGTTTGGACTTCAGAACGTTGGCGATGCGCGCTTCGGCCTGCTCGGGGTCGATGGCAAAAAGCTCAGCCATATTCGAGACCTGCTGCCAGGCGCGGGCACTGATGAAGTTGAGCATCATCCAGGTGCCTGCCATGATCATGATCCCAAAGCCCAGCGGGTCAGGTGTGAGTTTGAACCATGCCAGGATGATCGTGCTCGCTGCGGGAATCCCCAGCAAGATCAGCCAACGCAGCATCTGATCGCGCTGCAATTGACGTTGCAGATCATCCGAACTGACCGCACCGACTCGCTGCAAGGGTGGTGAGGAGGAAGATGAAGCGGAGGGATTCTCAGTCATGCTTCTGCTCCTTGTCTTGCTGGGTGTCCTCAACTTGCGTGTCGTCTTGTGCATTGCCGTCCTGGGGGATGTCGTCAACTACCTCATCATGATCCGTTGACGTCTCGGCGGCCTGCATAACATCGTCCTGCGAAGACACGGACGGGGGCTTAACCGGGTGAACCAAATCCAACAGACTCGGCGATGATTGCTCAGGTGTTTGAATCGGTTGCTCGTGTTCCTGCGGTTCTTCGATCACCTGATCATCAAGCAGTTGGTGGACTTCTTCCAAGTCCTCTGCGGAGTCTTGCTCGACGATATCCGCAACGGCCTGCTCCTCCTGTGATTGCGCTTTATAGGCGATCTGGGCTGCGAGGGCTTTGAGTTCATCCTGACGAGCAAGGAGTTTTTGCGTGGAGAGCAATAACGTTGCCTTATGCCACCAGTCTTTGGCCTGATCCATCCATGTAGTTGAATCCGGTTCGCGGAGCGAGAGTTGATAACAACTCCATGCCATCAGGGCATAACCGTGACCGGCTTCGACACCCAATGGGCGAAGGCGATCGACTAATTCATCCTTGTTCTCAGCAACGGCGTCGGCATAGTGAAACGTACTGACCTGCTGAAGCAGTGCTGCATAGTGATAGGTCGCACTGATCGGCGAAGCACCCATCTCCAATGCCATGGGACGAAGCTTTCGCAGATTGGTATCTGCTGAAGTCAGTTCGTCATTGAAGAGTTGCAACACCGTCCGCTGCAGTTGCAACTGGATGGAGCCGGGATGATCCGCGGGCATGCGCTGGATGAGATAGTCATAAGCGACTTCAGCAGCAGGCCAGGCGGTGAGGCGGTCGAGATTATGTGCCATCAGGGCAACGAGTCGACCGTGAAGCTCGGGCATCATCTGCACGGCGGGGAGCATTTTCCAGATCGCGCGGGTCGCCCGTTCGTGTTGCTCAAGCTGTGTCCATTCACTGATGCGCATCACGCGCGATTGAATAGTCCGCACATGTCGCACGCGAATCATCGCATATGCCACCACCCCGATGAGTATCAGCCAAGGCAAAATAGCGGTGAGCGCATTCTGAGCAAACAGCGTCATACCCGCTGCCACCAACAGCAGGATCAATGGCAACTGCGTCACCCACGCACGCGAGACGCGCGGTGCACAGCGGCGAAGATGGTCGGTGACCTGATCGGGACTGGGTGGTTTGAATGTTGGTGTCGCGCGTTGGTTCATGTCTGTTTGACAGTGTAACGATGTTAAGACGATGTTACGAAGCCAACGGCGGATTAAATGGATAGAGCATCAGATACACAAGCACCCCCGTGATGGAAACGTATAGCCAGATCGGCAAAGCCACGCGGCCAATTTTTTTATGCAGTTCAAAGCGTTCCTTGCGCCCCAGCGAAATCAAAACCAACGCAAACACCGGCACGGCCATCGCCAGAATCACATGTGTCAACAGCATCAGCAGGTATGCGACTTTGATCAAACCCTCCCCGTTGTAGCTGGTATGCAGTCCGCCGCCTTCCATCGCTTTCCAGACTTTGTGGGCAAGATAACAGACTAAAAACAACGCCGAAATCCCGAAAGCGGTGATCATGGTTTTACGGTGTGCATCACGCTTGCCTTGCTTGATGAGCACCCAACCTACGATCAGCAGGACGGTCGCCATGCCGTTGAGAATCGCGTTAACCAGGGGCAGAAAACTTAAGTCCATGAGATATGATCCTCTTGCAGTCTACTGGGCAAGAACGATTTGCAGGTCGCGGTAAAGCTTGTTGATGTCATCACCATCCAGTGCATTGTAATACCCACGGATGCGCATTTTCCGATCCACCAGGACGAACTTGGTCGAATGGGTGATCAAGCCATGCCCCGGATCATCGCCAGCGATTTCGTTGGTCCCCACCATGAGTTTGAATTCATTGTTGATCAAGTCCCACATCTGTTTGCGTTGACCGGTGAGCCACAACCAGTTGGTGGTCTGCACATCAACACGCTGAGCATGATCGCTGAGTACTTTGGGGGTGTCGTAATCCGGGTCCACGGTGAACGTCACCAGGCGGATATCGCCCCATTCAGGCTCCTGTTTAAGCTTGTTTTCGAGTTTAGCCATCTGCAGCGTGATCATGGGACAAGGGCCTTGGCAACGGGTAAAAACAAAGTCGGCGATCCAGACTTTGCCCCGCAGTTGATCCGAGTGAAACGTATTGCCAGTCTTGTCGGTGAGAATAAAGCCGGGCAGTTGTATCAATGGTTTAAGCGCATCTTCGCTATACCCGTCAGCACCACGCGAGTTGGCTTGCTTGACCTGGTAAAGACCGATGAGAATCGCTGTCACCACGCTCAGCAATGCCAGCGCGATGTAGAACGGTTTGAGAGATTGAGGCTTGGGTTGTGGACTGGACATGGAAAACTTCGCTTCGTGCAAACCAGAGAATCAACGCGACCCGCGGGGCAGTCTCCCGACCATGCGAGACGCCATGAGTATGAGTAACACCATCATGCCGACGGTGATCGTAAAGAGCAGGCCCACCGGCAACAAGGTCGCCTGGAGTTGGCCGGTCATGAGTTTACTGAGCAGTTCCTGGCCATAGGTCATGGGGTTGGCGAACATGATGATTTTCATCACCAATGGTGCCTGCGTCACCGGGAACATCGCACCGGATAAAAACCACATCGGCATGAGGATCAGGTTCATGATCGCATGAAAACCCGCGGTCGAGGAACACGGCCAGGCAAAGCAAAAGCCCAATGCGGAGAGCGCCATCGCCAGAATGAACATCACCACCAACGATCCGAGCATCATCCCCAATCCAGGCCAGGGCGCGATCAACGGCCAGGCGATCAGGAAAATCAAACCTTGGAGCGTGGCAATGGTCGCCCCACCGAAGACTTTGCCTAACACAATCGCCAGCCGGGAGACCGGCGCGACGAGGATGCCCTGCATAAAGCCATCCGTGCGGTCTTCGATGATGGAGATATTCGAAAAAATGGCGGTGAACAAAAGCACCAGCGTGATCGTCCCCGGATAAAAGTAAGCCAGATACCCCTGCGAAGCAGCCTGCCCGTCGGCGTCGGGGAGCATGTGCTCAAAATTACTGTTTAAACCAAATCCAAGCAGGACCCAGAAGACAAACGGGGTGGCAATCGAACCAACCACGCGATTTTTCTGGCGGAAGAATCGAACGATCTCACGCTTCCAAAGGGACATCGAAGCAACAAGTAAACTCGCCTGTCGCGCCTGGGCGACCTGGGCGGGTGAACCTGATATTGAACCGGTGGCGGATTGGGCGGTTGACATCCTTATTATGGTAGAGCATCCGATGCCAAATGACGAATGGTTAATTGTCGCAGATTTCCGGAGTTTCGAAGGTTTTTATTTGACAGACTGACTCGACACAAGTCATCGAATTTGAGCACCGGGCGTCAACCCGGTGCCCGATACGTTGACGTACCTTCAAACGGGCACCAGATTCACATCTGGTGCTCATGTTCTGATGTGTGTTCAAACAACATTCATGCATCATGTCCTGACATCCGGTGCTCATCCCATACGATCTTCTCACCCTCCAGGCTCCAATAACATGGCCTGTCCCCATCAAATTTCCTGCAATCCGCACAAAGTGTCCGCCGACCTGCCGGCGTTTAACCTGGCCCTGTTCGCGGCATCGGACCTGGCGTGCTAAAATCGGAACCACGAAACTGATACTCATCGATTCGAATGAATACGAAGGATTAATGATATGCCCTCACTCGTCCCCATGGTGATTGAAAAGACTGGTCGTGGCGAACGTCACTACGACATTTATTCGCGTCTGCTCAAGGATCGCATCGTCTTTCTTGGCGGTGGCGTGGACGATGACTCGGCAAACCTGGTCGTCGCCCAGTTGCTTTTCCTCTCGCAGGAAGACCCCAAGGCTGACATCCACTTCTACATCAACTCTCCCGGCGGCTCGGTGAGTGCGGGTCTTGGTGTTTATGACACCATGCAATTCATCCGCCCCAAGGTCGCAACCTACTGCATTGGCATGTGTGCTTCCATGGGTGCAGTGCTGCTCATGGCTGGTGAAGCCGGCAAGCGTTATGTGCTGCCCAACTCCCGCGTCCTGCTGCATCAACCGCTTATGGGCGGCGTCATCGAAGGTCCGGCAACTGACCTGGGTATCCAGGCCACCGAAATGATGCGCACCCGTGATCGCCTGTATGACATCATGTGTCATCACACCGGCAAGGACAAAGAAACCATGGCACGTGACTGCGAACGCGACAAGTGGCTCGACGCGACCGAAGCTGTCGAATACGGTGTCGTCGATTCACTGCTTAAGCACATCCCCGAAGACATGGCCAAAAACCACAAGTCCGACGACGCGTAAATGAACACACCTGACGACCCATCCCATCAACCCGGTTCAAACCACGGGCGACTGTTGCTGTCCATGGGATGTTTCATTCTTTGTGTGATCAGCATGACACTCGCCGGTTGTGGTGCATCCAATCAACGCATCAGCCAGGAAAACGACACGCTCCGACGTGACAAGCTTGAATTGCAGCGTGAAGTCGATCGACTGCATGCTTCGGTCAAGGCACAGGCGGACAAACTCCAGGCCCTTGAGTCTTCGACCACGCCTCCGGCTGACCCCGATGCCCAGATCCCACAGGTCACCTTCATCAAGTTCGGCCGGTATTGCACCGCGCTGGATCAAAATGGTGATGACCGCGATGAATTGATTCGACTGTACGTCCTGACACTGGATCAGCGCAAGCGATTTCTGCCGATTGCCGGCAATGCGGTCGCCCAGGTGGATCACATCGTTGCAGGACAAGCTCCGGTGACCTTGGCAAAACGCAGCTTCTCCGCTGCCGACATCGACAACGCCTACCGCAGCAACATCACCGGCACGCATTACACGCTGGACATCCCGCTGCCGGATGGTGAGAAAATCAACAACATCAACCAGGTCACCGTGAGCCTGCAAATCACCGACCTGCAGATCGGCAAGACGTTTAACCAACAAATCACCCTGCCGATCAAACCATGAGAATTGGGGTTTAGGGTTTGGGGTGTAGGGCTTAGGGTCAAGACAAAAACACGTTGGCATTTCAATCTTTCTGTCTCGACCCTAAACCCTGCACCCTGAACCTCACACCCCACTATCCGCTTGCGGATTGGCGTCCCTGAGCTAAACTTTAAGCCTGTTTTTACGAAAGGTATCTGTGTGAGTGACGATGCACCAAAACCGCATTACAAACGCGTCCTGCTGAAAATCAGCGGTGAAGCGATGTGCAAGCCCGGCGGATTCGGGATTGATTCTGATGAGCTGAGTCTCATTGCCAACGAAATCGCCCTGGCCAAAGACACCGGCACGGAGTTGGCAGTTGTCGTCGGTGGGGGCAACATCATCCGTGGTGCCACCCTCGCCAAGCAAGGTCACATCGACCAGTCCACCGCCGACTACATGGGCATGCTCGGGACCGTCCTCAATGCACTGGCCCTCAAGGAAACCCTGGATCGCAAGGGGTATCCGGCACGTGTGCTCTCCGCGATGGACCTCTCGGCCGTGGCTGAAAAGTTCATCCGTGGCCGTGCGATTCGACACCTGGAAAAAGGCCGTATCGTTATTTTCGCAGCCGGCACCGGTAACCCGTTTTTCACCACCGACACCGCCGCCGCCCTGCGTGCCACCGAAATCGGCGCCGAGGCATTGCTCAAGGCCACCAAGGTCGACGGCATTTACGACAAAGACCCCGTCAAGTACGACGACGCGGTGAAGTATGACCAGATCACGTTCAAGGAAGCGATCGACAAGCAACTTAAGATCATGGACCTCTCGGCATTTACCATGTGCATGGAACGCAAGATCCCCATCATCGTCTTTGACATGAAGACCCCGGGCCACATCGCCCAGGTCGTCAGCGGCGAGCCACTGGGCACCCGCGTACTCAATGACTAACCGACATTAACTTTAAAAATAAACTCAAAGCCCCCGCAGCCTTTGCCCAAGAAAGAAAAACACCATGGATATCGATGAAATTCTGCTCGAAACAGAAGAAGCAATGGAAAAGGCATATGACTACCTGAAAAATGAACTCCGCGGTGTTCGCACCGGCCGTGCCTCCACCGGTTTGGTTGAGTTCATCAAAATTGACTACTTCGGCTCCATGACCGACCTGCGTTCGCTGGCCATGATCACCACGCCTGAACCGGCCCAGATTCTGGTCAAGCCGTTTGATCCCAGTTCGCTGCAAGCCATCATCAAGGGCATCCAGAACGCCGGCCTCGGACTCAACCCCACCACCGAAGGCAAGGCCGCCCGCATCAACATCCCGCCACTCTCCGGCGATCGTCGTAACCAACTCATCGGTTCGGTCAAGGAAATGGGTGAGAAGGCCAAGGTCTCCATCCGCAATGCCCGTCGCGATGGTAACAAGCACATTGATGCTGCGGAAAAGGACAAGACCCTGCATCTTTCCGAAGACGACGTCGCAGCCGCCAAGGACGAAGTGCAGACACTGGTCAAAAAATATGAAACACAGGTCGAAGACCTGGTCAAAGCCAAGACCGCAGAGATCAACGAAATCTGATCGACATTTGATTTTGCAATACGAGAATCCCACCGATGCGAGCCCGTGTCGGTGGGATTTTTTTGTGGATACTGCACATTGAATAAAAATGACTGTTGATGTGATTCCTCAAACAAAGCCGTGACCCTCCCGGGGTACGGGTCGCATGTCGCATGTCGCGGTTAACTTCAAGACAACCCGTGCCGCAGGAGCGACACGGCTTTGATCACACCAGTCATCCTGAATGAAATCCTCTTTTACGACTCCCCGAACTTCTCACGATACTCCGACGGACTCATGCCTACCTGCTTGCGGAACTTGCGGGAGAAGTACAACGGGTCGGCATAGCCCAGGCCGTTGGCAATGTAGGTGATCGACAAGGACGTGTGGGCCAACTGTTCCTGGGCACGTTGCATCTGGTGCATCGCGTGATACTGTCCCGGTGACATGCCCATGATCCGATGCCAATGTCGACGGAGACTGGGGACCGACACCTTATGCTGCTGGGCAACGAGCTTGATGTATTGGCCCGGATCATCGACGTGAAGCAGCGCCTGTCGCAGGTCTTCGACCATGGCTTCCATTTCGTTGGTCGGATTGCCCGAGGGTTCATGCAGGGACTCGATGAGCAGTTGCTGAGCGATCAGATCAATACGATCGGTACATCGAGCAATGCTGTCTCGGCGGAGATGTTCGCCCAATTCACGCACCAACTTGTGGACCTCGTGCATCTGGTGATCGTGAATCAGCCAGTGATAGCGACCGGGAACATAAAAACTTTTTCGCAGCAGGGTTGGCACATGTTCACGATGAAACGTGATAAACAATTCATCCCAGGTCGTTCCCGGGTCCGGCTGATACTGGGCAACCTCCCCGGGAATCTGCATGAACACACAAGGTGCCTTGACCTCAAACGACTCACCCATCAGTCGACATTGTCCATGTCCACGGAGAATAAACGAGTAAGCAATCCAGGGAAAGGCGTTACTGATCCGATAATTTTTCCCCATGATATAGCCCGTTGAGTACACCGGCAGCTCGCTGGCGAACGGTCGGGGGTAAAGGAAAAAGTACTTGATCAATTTGTCCATGTGTCTAATTATATTATCCATCTGCATTGCAGGACAGCCGGCCTAGAATTGACCGTGAATCAATCCCCACGGAGTCCGCACATGCGCCGCAAACCCCAAGCTTTTACGTTGATCGAGTTGCTGGTGGTCATCAGCATTATTTCGCTGCTCATTGCCATCCTGCTTCCTGCGCTAGCCAAGGCAAGATTGGCGTCTCAGCGCGTGCAGTGTCTGACCAATCTCAAGCAGATGGGGTTGGCCAATGTGATGTATGCTGATGATTTTGACCGCTGGCAGTGGCCGGACTTTGTGGGGCCCAATGACAGCACACGCCGATTCTGGATGCAAAACGCGGCGATCCAAAGTTACCTCAACGTCAACCGCGTCAGTGATGATCTGCTCTATTGGCCCAAGCACTATGCCTGCCCGTTGGCGACGCTGGCACATGAGGACACCAAAGATGATGGCCTGGTCTATATGCGCCGTACCTATGGCGTGAACATCACCCGCCCCCAATATCTCGACGGCACGGGGATCAGCGAATGGTATCAACCCTATTCAACATCAGACATCCGCGCGTTTAAGGAACAGGAAATCATCTCGCCAAGCAAGAAACTGCTGATCATCGATGCCACCGACCGCGAGGTCGTGCGGAACCGATCATGGTACAACTCGTACTACGGCCTCTATGGTGAATCCATCGCTGCAGGATCAGCTAACAGTGCCCAAACCGCATACCGGCACGACGATGCGGCCTGTCTGGTCTACTTCGATGGACATGCCAACACGTTACCCTACGAGGACATCGCAGGGAAAAGTGATTTGTTCCATGTCGATGTAAAATAAAAGACGCCCCAGAAACGCCCGTCTCATTTTTGATCCAACAACTTATTCTGAGTCCCCAAACCCAACCGAAACGTGATATGAAACAGATTGTCTTATCCATCGTCCTGATCCTGTCGCTTGCTGTTTTGGCACATGGCAATGATCTGGCTGTCAACAACTTCAATGAAACGGACCTCGGCAATTGGACCTTGTCACGTGACACATCCATGATCAAGCACGTCCACGAAAATGGCAACGGCTACATCCACATCACCGATGAAAACCCCGAAGACGGATCGAACATCCTTTCACCACTGATCAAAGCCGACAAAGGCATCTACATCGGCAAGCTGCGTGTCCGCCAAATCTCGGGCATGGGGTTTGGGCTGCAAATCCATGCTTACGACAAAGACAAAAAATACCTGCGTCATATCGGTGGCGTGTATTTGTCCTCACGTGCCCAGACGCAGGATTGGTTTGAGATTCAATGCAAAGGCTACGTCGACTCACAACAAATCGGTTACGTCCAACTGCGATTTGGTTCCTGGTCCAAAGCCATCATCGACATCATGGCAGACGACGTTTCACTGACCTATGAAGCGCCACAGATTCTCCCCCCACGCTGGACACCGCAGTACAAGATCAAACCGGATCAGACCGACCGACTCACCGCTGCCGATGTTGTCGGACCCGATGGCATCGTCTATCCCAACTGGACGCGTGCGGGTATGGCAGGCGAGATTCCCAACACATTTAAAAACATCGTCAAACTCAGTGATTTTGGCGGATTGCCCAATGACGGGAAAGATGATGCCAAGGCCATTGAGCTGGCAGTCAGCGCGCTTGCCAAACAAGGTGGTGGTTTGGTGCAGTTGGATGCAGGACAGTATGACATGTTGCGCCCGGTGATCATCCGTGACAAGAACATCACCCTCGCAGGTAAGGGTGTTGATCAGACGCGCATTGATTTTCGCTATGTCATCGAGCCGGGCAAAGTGGTTTTCTGGGGAATCAATGACGGCCAGACCATCGGTCCGGAAACCATTATCGTGGCCTTTGCGCCGCCCGGTGTTATCAAGTCATGTGAGTTGCAACTGGACGGCCAGAAATGCGGCGGCTATCGTCCAAGTCATCACAGTGGCAATCGCTCGTATATGCACACCATACCTGCCAACACGTCGGAGTTGTTCACGCAAGGCATGCATCAACTCACCGCGATCGCCACCTATGCCGATGGCACGACAAAATCACATACCATCACCGTGCAGTATGACTCATCACATGTCGATGCGACACCGAATGTTATTCCCGAAGGTGCAATCAACTTCCATGGCAAGGGGTTCGACTCCGATCAATACCGCCTTGCCAGTGACGCCAAACGCGGGCAAAGCGTCATCACCATAACACCCGGCCATGACCTTCAAGCCGGTCAATGGATATTCATCCGTGCCAATGAAACACCTGCACGTCGCGCACTTGTTCGCAATGCGTGCAATTGGGGCACTTACCGCAATTACCATGTGAAAATCACCAAGGTCGAGAACAACACCATCACCATCGACCGGCCGCTGCGCATCGACTTTCCCGTGGCTGATGAGTCCTACGTCATGCGATTGGGCCTGATCGAAAACTGCGGTGTCCGCGATCTGTCCATTGAGCAGACGCAGGATATGTGGCTCACAAGTGTCATGTTCAATTTTGCAGCCAACTGCTGGGTACAACGCGTGAATGTCATCAAGTGTGGCAGGCACCCGGTCTACGCCAAAAACGCATCGCAGTGTGAGATTCGCGATTGTGAGTTCACCGAAGCCTGGTTTAAAGGCGGTGGTGGGACAGCCTATGTCGGGTGGGAAAAATCGTATGACTGCCTCATGGAAAATGTCACCACGCATAACATGCGACATGCCCCCCTCTTCCAATGGTCGGCAGCAGGCAATGTCATTCGCGACTCCACGTTCCACAACTCCGATGCCCAGTGGCACTCGGGTTGGACCAATGAAAACCTCATGGAAAACTGCGTGATCACGTCCGTCAAAGGCAACGGCGGATACGGCTATGGGATGTGGGCGTCACCCCCCGAAGACGGTGCGCACGGTCCCAACGGCCCACGCAACGTGGTCTACAACTGTGATGTCACCAGTCCCCTGGCAGGCATCTGGGTCGGTGGCATGAATGAAAACTGGCTCATCCTCCACAACCGTATCATCACCGACAAAGGCGTCGGATTCTTCACCAAGGACCACAGCTTTGATCACATCATCCAGGGCAATGTCTTCGTGCTCAAGGATCAGAAAAGTGCGATGGTCAAACTCATGAGCCCCGACTGTACCGGCAGCGAGATCACCAACAACCTGCTCTACGGCGGCAACGGTGAATTCGTCGTAGGACTCGGTGAAGCAGAATTAGTCCACAGCAATGTGCACCTGCAAATTCCCAAGACCATGCCCAAGCGCCCGACGCCAACGATACCCTCGATCTTCCAATGGCAACGCCAAACGCAATAGTGCAACTCAAACAATCAGCTTCCGACTCCCGTCCCTCCCGCAAAGGCTGGAACGACAAGCATAGAGATTAGAGCGCTTCAAATCATTCATCTCCATGCTATCTTTTATTCCGTCATTCCCTTGAACATAATGGATAACGACAAACGATTAACGCGCTTGCTTGCCAGAATGGTTGAGGATTTCAAATCAGAGAATCACCGACGCGGGCGGGCAAATTCGACCTGTGGCGCATCGTCCCACATCATCTCAATGTCGTAATGCTCACGGGTGGCAGCTTCAAACAAATGCACCACAACATCCACGAGATCGACCACCAGCCATGAAGTGTCTTGATCGACATCATCTCCCATGCGAGCGATATCGCGTTGCTTGGCAAGGACTTTGAGTTCACTGCCCAGTGACTTGATCTGGCGGTCGGAGGTGCCGGTGGCAATGATGATGTAATCGGTGACCTGGCAGATGCCCTGGACATCGAAAATGATCACGTCCTCGCAGTGACGGTCTACGAGCAACTGTGCTGCCTCAATGACAAATTCACGCAATACCTTGGAGAACCCTTCGTCTTCATAACGACGGGGCAGGGCACGTGATTCCGACGGCTTGTGGCCTAATGCTTTGGTATCTGGGTCCATGGGGGACAGGATACCGATAATCGGGCCAATTGAAAAACGCGTCCTTTGCTTTGCCGTATCCCAATCCGACCAATTCATGTCATTTTCACCCCCGTTGACAGGGGCGATCTGGCATCGGACGTCACAATCCTTTAACCTTTGCCCTCTGTTGCAAATTGGCAAACCCATAGCTCACACCACGGAGTTCACCTGTGACCACCGACCTGACCGTATTGACTGCTGACCACCCCACCGCCGAGTTTACTTTAGGCCAAACCATTGCGATTTACCGTGTCGATCCCGGCTCACAGATGGTCAGCCTGATGCTGGTCCCTGCTGCCAGACGTGATCAGGTGGTTGCCAAGCGTGAATTTCTGGACACGCATGAAGTCAAAATGCTCCCCGGTAGCTGGAACAAGATGCCTGCCCAGAAGCCCGACTGCCTGGTGCAGTTGCAACTGCGTCACCTGCCCGGACCCAACGGTTTTGCCCAGGGCATGACCATGCGCAACAACCCATCCGTTGCGAACCTGCGTCTGGAATCGCAGACCGCATCTCAGGACGGTGACAAGCTGAGCATCACCACCGTGCTTGCCAACACCGACACGCCGATGCCTTATGCGTGTGAACATGTGTTGACCTGGCAGGAAGGTGACCGCTTTGCCAGCGTGCAGACGACGTTTATCAATCGGTCTGAAAAACAGGTCACGCTGGACATGCTCAGCAGTTTCTCACTCACAGGTATGACACCCTTTGCAGATGACGATGCACCGGGGCGCCTGATGCTTCACCGTCTGCGTTCAATCTGGAGTAATGAAGGCCGCCTGGATTCTCAAGCTTTTGAAGAACTGCACATCGAGCCGACATGGACCGGCCACGCCCCCATCTCCGAACGCTTTGGCACGATTGGTTCCATGCCTGTCCGCCAATTTTTCCCGTGGGTGGGTGTCGAGGACAAGCAGGTCAATGTGCTCTGGGGCGCGCAACTTGCCATCGCCTCCAGTTGGCAGATCGAAGCCTATCGTCGCGGTGATGAGGTGAATCTCTCAGGCGGGATTGCCGACCGTGAATTTGGTCACTGGTTTAAGCACATCGCCCCTGGCCAATCCTTTGAAGCGCCCAAGGCAACCATTGCCACCGTTGTTGGTGATGTGGATGACCTGGGACATGCATTGACTCAATCCATGGTCCGCGCAGTGGATGAGCAGCCTGCAATTGAACAGGAATTGCCGATCGTCTTTAACGAATGGTGCACCAGTTGGGGCAAACCGACTCACGAAAACATGCTCGCCAATGCCGAGAAACTGGCGGACACCGACACAAAAATCATGGTCATCGACGCCGGTTGGACCCATCGCAAAAACCCCGAAGATGCTCAGGAAAATGGTGACTGGAACGTCAACACCAAGAGCTTCCCCCAAGGCCTTGAGGGGATCAGCAAAGACCTGCGTTCCCGAGAGATTCTTCCGGGGGTCTGGTTTGAATGGGAAGTGGCAACCATCGGCTCCGATGCGTATGAAATGAACGATGCCCAGCTTCACCGTGATGGCATGATTCTCACGATTGGTACACGGCACTTCTGGGATCTTCGCAATCCCAAAGCACAGGATTACCTTGCAGAAAAACTCATCAAACAACTCAAAGATGCCAACATGGGTTATCTCAAGGTCGACTACAACGAGACCATTGGCTTAGGTGTCGATGGTGCTGAATCACTGGGTGAAGGTCTGCGCCAACACGTCGTCGCGGTGCAGGACTTCTTCCGTCGCATGCGTCGTGAACTGCCCGATCTGATCATCGAAAACTGCTCGTCGGGTGGCCATCGTCTTGAACCCTCCATGATGCAGATTTGTGCACAGGGCTCGTTCTCCGACGCGCATGAGACCGTGGAGATTCCCATCGTTGCTGCCAACCTGCATCGCTGTATTCTCCCGCGTCAGAGCCAGATTTGGGCAGTGCTTCATCAATGCGATGATGCCAAGCGTCTGAACTATTCGCTGGCTGCCACATTCCTGGGCCGCATGTGTCTGTCAGGCGACATCCATGAACTTGAAGATTGGCAACTGGAGATCGTCAAGCAGTCCAACATCGCCTACCGCGACGCCCGCCCGATCATCAAGGATGGCAAAAGCCGCATCCATCGTGACATGGGCTTAAGCTACCGCCACCCCACCGGCTATCAGACGATCATCCGCCAGTCCGTCGATGGCAATGAACTGCTCATCGTCTCCCATCGCTTTGCAGACAAACTCAATGCTGCCGGCACGATCACCCTGCCCGACGGCAACTGGAAAGTGAAAACCGACTTCGGCCAGCAAGACCTCATGACCATCCACGGCAATCAACTCACCATCAACCCCGCCCCCGAATTCTGCGGGCAAGTATTGGTGTTGTGTAAAAACTAAAATCCACAAGCAAGATTTCAACACACAAAAGCAATTAACGCCTGAATGAAACCACGAAGGCCACAAAGAGCACGAAGATCACGAAGTTCTGAAACAGTCCAACGAAACTTCGTGTCCTTCGTGCTCTTCGTGATAAAACACAGACTAACATTTACCTGAAATATCTCTACAATATCCCCATGGCCACGCAACGCATTATCACCGGCAGTGCACTCAACGACGCGGAAGAGAAGTTCAACTCCTCGCTGCGCCCCACTTCACTCAAAGAGTATGTCGGTCAACCGCGACTTGCTCAGAAGCTGGAGATCACACTCGCTGCGGTGCGCCAACGTGGTGAACCCATGGAACATGTCCTGCTGCATGGCCCGCCCGGTTTGGGTAAGACCACGCTGTCTCACATCATTGCCAACGAGTTGGGGACGCACTTGACCGTCACGTCCGGCCCGGCCATGACCAAGCCCGGTGACCTTGTCGGTGTGCTGACCAAACTCCAAGCGCGTGATGTGCTATTCATCGATGAAATCCATCGGCTCTCCCCGGTGATTGAAGAGTACCTCTACTCGGCGATGGAAGATTTTAAGATTGATGTCCCCATCGACTCGGGCATGCATGCCAAGGTGATCACGTTACCCCTCAAGCCCTTTACGCTCATCGGTGCGACCACGCGTGCAGGCTTACTCTCAGGGCCGATGCGATCGCGCTTTGGCATCACACATAATCTGGAGTTCTATTCCACCGACGATCTGTGCAGCATCATTGGACGCTCTGCCAACCTGCTTGGCTTGTCTGCACCCAGTGAAGAGGCCCTGCTCTCCATCGGTTCACGCAGTCGCGGGACACCGCGTATCGCCAACCGTCTGCTGCGTCGTGTGCGTGACTATGCCCAGATCAAAACCAACAATCTCATCTCACCTGCGGTGGTCGACGAAGCCTTGGCATTGGAAGGTATCGACGAACTGGGACTCGATGAACTGGACCGAAAGTACATGGCCATCATCGGCAAGGTTTATAGCGGCGGTCCTGTCGGTCTGGAAGCCATCGCTGCAACACTCGGTGAAGACTCGGGCACGCTCGAAGACATGGTCGAACCCTACCTGCTGCAACTGGGCTTTCTCGCCCGAACACGCAAAGGCCGACAACTCACGCTGCACGGCGCACAACACATCAAGATCACCCTCCCCAACTCTGCGGATCAAAATGCGGATGAGGGTGATTTGTTTTAAATCGCTTCAAATCATTTATCTCCACTTTCCGTCACTCCCGCGTAGGCGGGAGTCCAGTGGAACTTGCAAGTGCGTACAGAATACCACTGGATTCCCGCCTGCGCGGGAATGACGAAACTGCTTGAAATGGAGTGAATGATTTAGCGAATCGCTTTAACCGATCTGCGCTTTGACCAAATCACCCAATGTCTTGATCGCTGCTTCAATCTTGTCGGACCAGACCAGGCCACAGTTAATGCGCATGCAGTTTTTGTATCGGCCTATGGCAGAGAAAATCTCACCGGGCGCGATGCTGATGTCATGCTTGATCGCTTCGTGATGCAGTTTCATGGTGTCGACTTTGACCGACATCTGCACCCAGATGATGTAGCCCCCCTTGGGACGGGTGATGCGTGTGCCTGCGGGGAAATAGCGGGCAATGGCCTGACGAAACTGATCGACCTGTTTCTGATATTGCTTACGGAGTTTGCGCAGATGATGGTCATAGCCGTGCTGTTCGAGATAGGTGGCAACGAGTAATTGCGGCAGGGTCGCGCTGGCATGATCCGTGGTGAGTTTCAAATCCATCACCTGCGCTTTGTACTTGCCCGGCACACACCAACCCACGCGCAGCCCCGGCGAAATCGTCTTGGAAAAGGAGCCGAGTGTGATCACCGTCTGCCCGTCATCAAATGCACGAAGTGATGCCGGTCGCGTGCCGTCAAATGACAGGTCGCCATAGATTTCGTCTTCGATAATCGTCACGTTGTACTTGCGGGCCAACGCGACCAACCGTTGTTTGTTCTCCGTGGACATGAGTGTCCCAAGCGGATTGGGGAAGTTTGATGCCAGGAGAATCACGCGAATCTGCTTTTGCTGCATCGCATTTTCCAGTGCATCAAGGTCCATGCCGGTGTCGGGGTGCGTTGCTATTTCCTGCACCTTGAGCTTCATGCAACGGATCATGTCCAGGAAAAAGAAAAACGTCGGCGACTCGATGGCAACCACATCGCCCGGCTCGGTCACCGCGCGAAGCGACAGCGATATCGCCTCCGTCGCGCCGGTGGTCACGAGAATATCATCCGGATTGACCGAGCAACCCGAATCAATCAAACGCTTGGCAATCTGGCGACGCAACTCCAACCGACCGGGAGGGACGGCATACTCATGTGCCTGCGGACCATACTCACGTGTGACATGACCAAAGAGTTTATTGATCTTATCAATCGGCAGAACCTGGCTGTCAGGTAACGCAGCTCCCAACTGCAGCATGTCCGGCCGTGTCATGTCCTCGGCAATCCGTGCAGACAAACTGATCGCATCGAGTTCCTTGGGGTACGGTGCATTGTCCGACGCGGTGGGAAGCTGTATCGCCATCCTGGGTTGACGGACGTAATAACCCGACTGTGGCACAGCACGGATCATCTGCTGATCCTCAAGCATCCGATATGCCTGCATCACCGTTGACACACTCACCGATAACTGTTTGCACAACTGCCTGACGGACGGCACACGTTCACCGGGCTGCAACGCCCCGGAAGTGATCATCTCTGAAACATGGGTTGCGACCTGCTCGTAAAGTAAACCCTGTTCGATTTGTTGGCCGTTGCGTTGCATGGACAGATTGTAACGTTCAAAACACACGCCATGCGATACAGTTGTTATCCCAATCGACCGGAACAGTGCAAAAAAGTTGTCTGTTGCGCTGCAATAAACCGGCAACTGTATCTGTTAGGTAACGCGAGGATGACGATGATTGGGGCAATGAACAAGAAGGAGACAACGATGACACAGATCCATTGCCACACATCGCGTGCCTTGGATAAGCCTTCTCGAATCAGTCGATGCTTGACTGCGATCAGACGCTTTTTAACCGACTTTGCGCAGGGATTACACAGCTATCGCCGCCCGCCGCATGCCTGATTACCCCGTAATCAACAAGATCATGACTGTTTTTCTCGGATTCGGATATGGCAATGCTGCGCTAAATCCGTCATCATGTCAGACTCAATAGTTTTGTGAGTATGACGATGATCAAGCAACAATTTGGTGATGCACGTGACTGGTTTTTGGAACACCGCTTTGGACTCTTTGTCCATTGGGGCCCCTACGCGATGCCGGGTTGGCATGAACAGATTCAGCAGCGCATGGGCATCAAGCGTGAAGACTACGAACGTCAGATCGCCAGGTTCGATCCGGTCGACTTTGATCCTGAGCCCTGGTTGGACCTGATGCAGCAGGCTGGGATGACCTACATCGTCATCACCACCAAGCATCACGACGGCTTTTGCATGTGGGATACCAATCTCACCGACTTTAAAATCACGCGCAACGGTGGCCCTGATGCGCTTAAGACATTGGCCGATGCCTGCCACGCACGTGGGATCAAACTCGGGCTTTACTACTCCGTCGTGGATTGGAAACATCCTGCTTATCCCAACGAAGGTCGACATCACGAACTGCCGCCTCAAGACGGTGACATGCCGGATGAGAAAATTTATCTGTCCTATCTCAAGGAACAGATTCGCGAGTTGTGCACCGGCTATGGCGATGTGCGTTACATCTGGTGGGACATGAACGTACCCCAATGGGAAGACGAATCGATCCATGCGATGATCCGTGAGTTACAACCGGGTTGTGTAATCAATGACCGCGGGTTTCATCACCGTGACAAACTGGACCATTGGCAGGAAGGCATCATTGCTACGCGCGAACGGGACTACAATCCAGCATTGGGAGAGACGGACCAAGTCAGCAAACTGCCAACGGAAAGCTGCGATTCACTGGATGCATTGAGTTGGGGTTACAAGACCGACGCGGACTACTATTCGCTTGCGTATCTGAAGCGCAACATCGCTGAGAATATGATTCGCGGGAACAATTACCTGCTGAATGTCGGTCCGGATACCAAGGGCATGATCCCATCACAGCAGGTGGACATGCTCAAACAGATTGGTGATTGGTATGAGAAGATCAAAGCCTGTTTCACCGACACGACACCTGTTGCGGGTATGATTGCAAAACCGGGTGTGTCGCTGATGCAAGCCAATCAGCCGACTGCGGATGGTGAGTATGAATACTACGTCATCGCCACGCAGCCGCTGAATTGTCGGGGCCTGCAACTGCGACCGATTGATGCTTCACCGCTTTGGGTTCAACTGCTTAACACCGGTGCCTACATGCAATGGGCACGCGACATTGTGCCCAATGATGTGACGCACCCGTACCTGCGCATCCGCGAGATTCCCGTAGATGAGATGGCCGGTGATGTGCTGGTGTTCAAGCTGTTGTTCGCCAAACCGCTGGAAGTTTCAGCGCAGATGAATACGGTTGAGAAGATTTGATCAGACTTCATGCCGTGCTTCTACGGGGTAGAGGTGAATACACAGAGTGACCAACAAAGCAACCCGTGCCGCAGGAGCGACACGGCTTTTGATCGATGAATAATCATCCCGTCAGTTCCGCGTAACGTTGTAAAAACAGCTGCTCGGCTTTCCTGGGGGACAGCGGTTTGATCTTCATATCATCAAACGGCATGACCGGGATTTTCCAATCCATCGGCGGGACTTCCATCAAATCTCTGGCTTCGGTCATGAGCATTTGCTCGTCAGCCAAGCGCACTTCATCGGGCATCGGCATGGTGAGTTGATGCTGAGCCATGATCAATGCCAACAGGCGATCTTCCAACTCTCTGAACTGGGGCATGTGGCTTTTCACTGGGCGGGGCAGGTCCGTCAGATACGCTTCAGCAGCATCATGAAGCAACCCCCAAAGCGCAAACGCCTCAGGCACCGCTTCCGAGACATGCACGCTGTGCTGAGCGACCGAATAATAGTCACGACAATGACCATTGAACCGACACTGCAGACTCAAAGCGTGCGCGATATCGCGAATGTCAATGATGCCTGGCTCTTCGCGCAACGGGTAGAACGCCTTGCCGGTGTAGGTTTGAATCCAGCTCATCCGATGCGTCTCCTTGGCCAGCGTATCAGGCGTGGGTCGGGTCACCTGCGGTCAGCACGAATTGCAGTACAACGTAAGTCACGTACAGAATCAACAGCGGGTACCCCATCCAGCGACTGAAGCTGCCCTTGCGAATGGCCTTAAAAATGAAGAACAGGAACATCGAAGTCATCAGCAGCATCGTCGGCAGATGCAGGTACAGGAAAATCTCGGGAATCTTGGCAGACGGATCAATGATCGGCAGAGACTTGGCCACCGCCGATGCACCAATCACAAACAGCACATTGAGAATGTCAGCACCAATCACGTTGCCCACCAGCAACTCGCGATGTCCCTTGATGATCGACGCAATGCCCACCGTTAACTCCGGCAGCGAGGTGCCCAGCGCAACGAGCGTTGCAGCGATGACCACATCGGGAACCCCCCAACGCTCTGCCATCACCGTCGCAGAACCGACTAAAAATCGACTGGCGCAAATCACAATGGTGAGTCCCACCACCAACAGTAACACCAACAGCCATGCGGAGCGCGTTGCGGGTACTTCATGTCCATCAGCAGGCTTGTCCTTTAACTCTTCCATCTGAAGGGTCGGCAGCGGATGATCTGTCTGCGGACTCAACGCGACATGTTGCTTGGCCCACTTGATGCTGATGAACATGTAGACAACAAGCAATGCCAGGAGCAGTGCGCCGAAAGGTCGGGTGATCTGTGCTTGATCACCGTGAAATACCCAGGCAAAGTAACACAGGGATGCCAAGAGAAAATCACAACCGATCTTCACCCACCCTTGACGCTTGAGGACGAACTTGTCAGCGGGGAGTATGACCATAACGCACCCGAGCCCAAAAATCAGGCCGGTGTCGGCAATGATTGAACCCACTGCGTTACCCAACGCCAAGCCGGCATTACCACCCCAGGCCGCCATCACCGACACGGCAGTCTCAGGGCTGGTGGTCCCCAATGAAACAATGGTTGCCCCCACAATCACCTTGGGAATGCCCACACGGTAGGCCAGACCGGCTGCACCATCCACGAGCCAATCGGCTCCACGGATGAGTATCCAAACGCTGCCAAGGGCAACGAGGATCAACATGAACAACGGCATGGCCTGGAAGGCGCTATCGGGAATCAAATGTTCCATGAAGTGGGGTATCTCAACTTAAACAACGAAAATCACAAACGATCAAGGCAGGTAAACCGCCGTGCAACCATCGGCTTCACCGACGGACACACTGACCAGTGTAACGTGTTGGGGCAACCGTGAAGCAATCTCGCTGCCAAACCACCAGGCTACACGCTCAGCTGTCGGATTCACCGCCAGCTTGCCCTGCTCGCCGGCAAAGGGTTTGACCTCATTGAGATGTCGGTTGTGCACCTTGGCAATCAACGCATCAAGCCAACCTTCGAGCACGTGGAAATCCATCACCGTCTGGATCTCATCAAGCTCCTGAGACTGCACCGTCACCACCACCGGCCAGTTATGGCCGTGCAGCGGCTCAAGCGAACCATCAGGCAATGCAATGGCATGACTTGCTGAAAAATTCCTGGCAATCTGTATCTGATACATCAACCAACCCCAATCGTTATCAAACATCCCATTATCCAATGAGATGCAGTACGGATCAAACCCATGCGAACCACGGAATCAGACACAAAACAACTTGCATATTCGCAACACTGCACAAGCGTCTCTTGCAATCGTCCAACCAACTGCAATACTGGCAAAAACAACTTTGCCCAATTGCTTTGATGGAGTCTTCGATCATGTCCGACACGACAGCCAAACGCCCCAACATCCTCTGGATCATGTCCGATCAGCATAACGCATCCTGCATCGGTGCAGCAGGTCATCCCGATGTCAAAACGCCCAACCTCGATGCGCTGGCAGCAGACGGTGTGATGGCAACACGGGCCTACTGCAACAATCCCATCTGTGGTCCCTCACGCTGCTCCATGATCACCGGCCTGTACCCGCACACCATCGGTATCACAGGCAACAATCTCTCGGACTGCCCCATCCCCAACCCGTTAACCCTGCCAACCCATCTGCGAAATCTCGGCTACCAGACCGCCATGATCGGCAAGGGACATGAAGTCCTCAGTTGGGATCAGGAAGCCTATGAACACATCAGATACTGTGATTTAACCGACGCTGACCCCAGTGACCCGCGTACGGTGCATTACTTCCAATACCTTGTGGACCAGGGCTTGGCTGATGACTTTGACCTGGGCTCCCTGCCCCCCGACCACCCCGGTTCAGGCATGAAAGGCTTTGTCAGTCAGATCCCCGCAGAACACTGCGTCGAAACTTGGACGGGTAATGAGTCGCTGGCATTCCTTGAGAACAAGGATGACGACAAACCCTTTTTCCTGAAGATGAGTTTCCAGCGCCCGCATGATCCGTATGCACCCTCTGAAGAACAGATGGGCCAGTATGATCCGGACAAGTTGAACCTGCCGGCGAATATCTGCGACTACCTTGAGCGACGCTTTGCAGGTAAGCCGCAGTTTCAGCAGGACTATGTCAATGCCGGTCAACGTGGCTATCCCTATCGACCGTTGGATGAAGCGGACCTCAAACTCCAACTGTCCTACCACCTGACGTTGATCACGGAAATCGATAAACAGATCGGCCGGGTCATTGATCACCTCAAGCAGTCCGGCGAGTATGAAAACACCATCATCGTCTACCTGGCAGACCATGGCGACTTTGCTGGCGAACACGGCCTGATGCTCAAAAACCTCGGGATTTATGAGTCGATTCACCGTGTTCCCATGATCTTCCATTACCCGGGCTGTCCGAAAAATCAGAAGGTCAACGGCTTGATGCAACTGGTGGATGTCTACCCGACACTCTGCGACATGGCAGACGTGCCGATCCCCGAACACCTGGATGGTGACACCCGCAAGTCCATGCTCCAAGGTAATGAGCCAGGCATGGATCACGTGGTCTGCGAATGGGACTTTGGTGGCAATGATCAAAGCACTGTCTTTGCAGTCCGCACCGAACGTTACCGACTGGTTTACTATCTGGATCACCCGGAAGATGGCGAACTTTACGATCACAACGAAGACCCCGGCGAGATCAATAACCTCTGGTCTTCTGAAGATGTCGCCATTCAATTGACGCGCATGCAGTTGATCCAGTTGATTCTCAATCATGTCGGTCGATTCAAACGTGCATGGTCCATTGCCGATGACCGTGCTGCCTTTGCCAAGTATCCGGACGCGCCGTCGTATCACATTCACAAATGGAAGATGAAGTGGAGTGAAGCGGTCGAAAAGGGTTTGGTTAAGGCGTAAAACAATTACTCTCTTGCGTGGTGGGCAAGTGAAGTCCAAATATAAATTTTCTTGCCATCACCCCACTTTCCCGTCACTCCCGCGCAGGCGGGAGTCCAGTGAGACCTGCAAGCGTCAACTGCATGCCACTGGATTCCCGCCTGCGCGGGAATGACCAAGAATTGTGATGTATTTGCGAGTACCCGCAACGTCCAAGGCAACCCGTGCCACGGGAGTGACACGGCTTTGTTGGGGTTCGAACGTCTCATGGTGAATTGGGTATGATGAATCACTGTCTGCAAGATCGCAACATTGATTCAAACCTCGTTGAAAGACGCAACATCATGTCCACAGCAAGCAAAGCCCGCATCCTGCTCATCGGTGACAGCATCAGTGTCCAGTACACGCCCTACCTGCATTCGGCTTTAAAGTCTCAGGCGACGTGGGTTGGTTTCAGTGAAGAAGAACGTCTCAATGCCCTGACGGATCTGGATGTGCCTCAGAATCTCAACTGCGGTGATTCATCACGATCACTGGGCATCATCACGGACATGCTCGAAAAAACCAATGGGCAGATTGATTTGATCCTTGCCAACTGCGGCTTGCATGACATCAAGACCAATCCGCAAAGTGGTGAGAAGCAAGTTGTGCTGGAAGATTACAGAGCCAATCTCAAGCAGATCGTTGCAGTAGCCAAGTCACACAATGTCCCGATTGCCTGGATGCGAACGACACTGGTTAACAGTGCGATTCACAACAGTAAATGCTCGGACTTTCATCGTTATGAAAACGATTTGGAAGCTTACAACGCAGCAGCCGATGCGATCATGCACCAAGCCGGATTCCAGGTCATTGACCTCTGGCAATTCACCCGCCAACTCGGCGAGGACGAGCAGCTTTTCTGTGATCACGTGCACTATCAGGATTGGGTTCGCAAATGTCAGGGCGCTTTTTTGGCAGGCTATGTGCAGGCTTATCTTGCCAACGCTCCCAAGACCTGATGGATCACATCATCCAAAGGCAAGGTGGCATCCACGGTGATCACCGGTATTTGATCCGTTGATTGCGGTTCTTCCCACGTTGCCAACTGACTGTCCAATAGCGAAGCGGGCATGAAATGCTCACGCGTTTGCATGCGGCTAAGGAGAGTATTGCGATCGGCTTTGAGATAGACGAGTTTCACATCATCAACCCCGTCACAAAGCATCTGGCGGTAAGCCTGTTTCAAAGCCGAACAAGCCAGCACGCAGCCGCGCGTTTGTTTGAGATGGGTATTGAGTATTTCAAGCCACGGCCAACGATCGGCATCTTCCAACGCCTGGCCGGACTTCATTTTTTCGACATTGCAGATGGGGTGAAAATCATCCGCATCATCAAAGCGCAGACTCAGCGCGGTGGCAATGCCTTTGCCAACTGCTGTTTTCCCGACACCCGAAACACCCATCACGATAATATGCATAAGGACAGTATAACATAACTGATCACTTGTTCAGTATCAATTCGGATCCCAGATTGCAATATCGTTGCCCACCCAGATCACTGTGCCATCAGCACCTTCAAGCAGGACTTCACGGGCTGGGCGTTGGATGTGCCCATCGACATAGAGAATGTTCAGACTTTGTCCCAGGTGATCATTGCCAACCCCCCGCCACGGCCAACTGCTACCTGTCACCGGCATCAGACACGGCGGGTATGGCGCACCGACTTTGCCTTCGCCGATCATCAACTGCTTGTTGGGTTGGAGAATCTGTTCGATACGTGCGGGGCCGATGGCCGTGCTCGGTGAGGAGTCATTGGCTTTGCCAAACCAGCCGTTGAAGGTGTACGGTGTCTTGTCCGTGTTGTAATCAACATGAGTCGTCGGGCATCGCAGCAGACTCAATTGCGATGCCATGTGGTACCGAAAGCCCTGCGCGCCGGAGATATAACCAAGCCGTGGCAAAAGCACCCACCAGCGATCGTCATTGATGTTGCCCGTCCCCACACTCGCCTTGATCACCGGCAAGGTGTCCTGATTGTCCGCCGCATAGGACATGCACGCGATCCCAATCTGCCTCAGATTACTGGCACAACTGATCGCCTGCGCACTCTTGCGCGCAGCCCCCAACGCAGGCAGGAGAATCGCAATGAGCAGGCTGATGATACTGATGACCACCAGCAGTTCAATGAGCGTAAAACCATCACGGTGTAATCGGTCTTGCATCTTTAACCTTTCTCAAGGTAAGAGTCGAATCTGATCAACGGCCACCACGCCCGATGTCGCACCGAGAATCAAGCTGTGAATCTGACTTGATGAATCAGTGGGTAACGGCAAGTGAACTTCAACCCACCGGCCGGGAGTCGGTCGGTCTGCCAGCTTGGCGATGTTCACGGTTTGGGATGACGCCCCGGCCAATCGCGCGCCGGTGTCCGGGTCGACGGAAGCAACCTGTTTGGGCAAGTCAATCACGTCACGGTCAAAACCAAACCCACTGCCATGGTATTGCCCGGCCTGCGTCTGGATGGCAAGGAACATCTGCGAAGGTGTCTGCTGTGGGTCAAGCCAAACCAATGCACTGAGCATGCGGTAGCCGGACGTGGAAACCGGTGATCCGCAGTAAAGTCCGGTTAATCGCAGCGTATCACTCTCAGCCACCAACTTGGCGCACAAGGCACCGCTGGCAGGCTTGGGATGCTCAGCTTCCCATAACCAGAACCGTCGTGGGTCCGAGGCATGATTCGAGCAGTCCAGCGACATCAAACCGGCGGGTAACACATCATCAACCAACACACCATCAACCTGTGGTGCAATCGTCACCGGCGAAATTTGACCCCGCTGACTCACCGACTCATATGCGCCAAGGTCCCATCGACGTTGACGGTTGATTCCTGCAAGATCAATCGACGCATCGAACATGGGTGGTGCCCATGCTTGCCCGAAACCGACACTGGTATCACGGGCAGGACTGTCCGAACCGATCTGATAATTTCCAACGGATGCATCAATGAAACGCGGGTCAGCATGCACGCTGTGGGTATCAAGCCCCGTCTGTTCCTGCCATGTTTTCAACTCATCAAACGCTGGCAGGAATCCGGTGTACGTCCCACCCGTGTGCATCTGCACCGGACCCCCAAAGCGGTAATAGCAGTTGTAATCACTGTTGAGTTTGAAGGTGACTTTGTCGGTACGACCCTCCACGGGGAACTGCAATGACACGTCATAGGCCGTGAGATTGTTGTAGAAAATGTTGTTGATGACGTTGATGTTATCCAGCGTGCGACCACCGCCGAGTTTCTTGGCACCGCGTGGGACACCGCCTGCCTGCACCGCTGCAAAGCCTTTGTTGCCAACGAAGGTGTTGTTGAAAATTTCGACAGCTGAGGAGGCCATCACAATGATGCCGTTACCGTCATTGCCTTGGATGAGATTGTTGTAGATGAGGACATTGCGGCTGGTCTCGATTTTGATGCCCGCCACATCCAGATGCCGGATCTTGCCCTGGACCATCTGGGTTGCGCGGTTATTGAGAATGCGATTATTGCGGATGACGATCTGCCCGCCGGTGTCCGACCAATCGAACCAGACGCCCGGTCCCCAGTTGTCGCTGATCAGACATTTATCGATCGTGCCATACGCATCAGGGATGAGTTTGAGACCCCCACAATGCCAACCCAGATATTGGCGGTGCCCGTTGTTGGTGATGGTGCAGCCGGAGACAAGCCACGGAGATCGCGGGCTGGCATCGACGCCGGTGTTCCCCATGTTGGCAATGGTGGAGTTAATGAGTTTGGTGTTACGTCCCATCATCACGCCGCGGAAATCGCCCCACTGGATATCACAGTTTTCGATCAAGCCGTCATTGCCGACGGTGACCATGGTGTAGTTGTAGGGTTTTTCAATCTCCGGCGTGGAGGAGTTGGCATGACGGAAAGTCAGGTTTTTCACCGCGACATAACGCACCGTCGCACGGTGAGCTGGGCGGATGATGTAGTCATGCACACCTGCTTCGATGACGTGTTCATTGGGATCACTGGAATCAGTTAACCAGACAGACATTGTCTTGGTCGATGCGTCATAGTAAAACGAACCGGCAAAGAGATCGGAAACATCTTTGCCGATGACAACGCGACGCGCCATACCGTCTTCGATGTCACCGATGACCTGTTGGCTGCCGACCTGTTTGAGTACTTTGCCATCGACGTAGACCTGCTGAGATGCGATGGGCCAATTGTCATGCTGCCAGATATGGTCTTTGAACTTCTTCCAGCCGGAGAGGACGTTTGAGCCTTTGAGGACAGGCTTCTCGTCACCATAGGCGGTGATGGTGGTCATCTGTTCCGGCGTGCCTGAGTGCCTGGGCAACAGTGTGATGCGTTGGCGGTAAACACCTTCACGCAGATAAACCGTGCCTCCTGATCCGGCCATGTCCAATGCCTGATTGATGTCAGCAACAGGATCACTGAGACTGCCAGATGCTTGTTTTTTCCCATCGGGTGAGACGTAGACTTCTGCAGCCGATGCAATGATGCTCATGCTCAGCGTCAGCGATAACACCAACATGATGTGTTGTTTCAAACGCATGGATTGTCTTTCTTTGACGGTCGAACAAACTGTCTTACTTGACCAACCTGCCACAACTCCGGCCGTGATACATGGTCATGGGGACAACGACCGACGGCTGGGGTTTGCGACGTGATGGTGGGGTTGCGATTTTTTCCAGCAGCATGTCCACTGCCGCTTTGGCGACGGCCTGGTGATCATGCTGCATATGCGTGAGTAACATGCCGTGATAACTCTCAGGCGAATTACAACTCAACAGTGCCAGCGAAAGGTCTTTGGCAACCTGGAGTCCCAACCGTTCAGCAGCCTGGATAAACGCCACCGCCGAACCATCACCGTAATGCACAATGGCTGTGGGACGATCCGGCGAATCGAGTACCTGAAGCGCGGTTTGAAGCAAGGTCTCACCGGGGATTTTCTGACCGGTCAGGCAACGTGGGTTCAAACCGGCCTGGCGCATGGCATGTTCATAGCCCTGCTGCCTGAGTTCACCGCTGTAGTGCGTATCCGACGCATCGTAGCTGGCATTGATGTGCAGAATCCGGCGATGTCCAAGCGAGAGTAAATGCTCGGTCAAAGTCACCGCTGCTGCAAAGTCGTCATGACGCACACAGTCTTCTTCCTGCATCACATTCAACCACACCGCGGGCAACTTCGAACGCTTGAGTAACTCCGAAAGTGATTGTGGAATCTGCTTGGCAATGTTGACCAGCAAGCCATCGGAGTGCGACTCGCTGAGCATCTTGGGCAGGTTCGCAGGGTCAGCCAATTGCTCATCGGTCGCGCGACAGAAAGTCAGATTCTGCTTGCGGTCTTCCAGCGCCTGGTAAATCGCATCAAGCATTGGGACCGGCAGGTAGCTTCGCTTGGCGTGGGCACTGTGCAAAAGACCGATGCTCCCGAAGCGCCCCTGCCGCATGATGCGTGCTGAAGCGTTGGGACGGTACCCATATTTTTCCGCTGCCTGGAGAATCTGACTGCGGGTTTTTTCGTTGAGTCGATTATGCCCGGCCTTGAATGCCAACGACACGGACACCTGGCTGACACCAAGTTTCTGAGCCAATTGTGCCTGCGTGATGGACATGTAAAATCCCTGAAAACAAACTACGTTTTACGTATAACTTTGCATTATTAAAGACACCCATCCGCTGAAAGTCAATAGCGCGTGTTAAAAATGATCAAAATGTATTCGTAGCGTTTTCGATTCTTGACGTTGCGATCCTAAAAGTTACAGTCAATATCTTCACAATCCCGCACAACTGAAGGAGTCACGATGTCCACCCCCAGCAAGCAGCCCAACTTCCTGTTTCTGTTCCCCGATCAATGGCGTTGGGATTGGCTCGGGTGCGCGGGCTATGACATCCCGGTCAAGACGCCCAACATCGACAAACTTGCTGCCCGTGGGATGCGCTTTACGCAATGCCGCACCAACTCACCGGTGTGTGCTCCGGCGCGAGCAGCGCTGGCAACGGGCATGCGGTATCAGAACTGCGGTGTGCCGGGCAATGGTTTTAATCTCGACACCACCAGCGACACGTTTTTCAAACACCTGCGAGATGTCGGCTATCGTGTTGCGGCATCCGGCAAGACCGATTTGCAAAAGCATGGCAAGTGGAAGGGACTCGATGGCTGGACCACGGCGATGGGGCAACTGGGTTTTACGCAAACTGTGAATCAAGCTGGCAAACACGATGCGGTGAACGCCGGCACGCAAAGTCCGGTTGATCCGTACATGAACCACCTGCACCAACATGGATTGGCACAGGTGCATGCTGATGACTATCACCGTCGTGGGAAAATTCTGCGTGAAGGTGCCATCGGGCCGGATCTGAAAATTGATCCCACGCCTTCGCCCTTTGACAGTGATCATCACACGGATGATTTCTGCGGACGTGCTGCACAGAAGTTCCTGCAGGACTGGGCGGTCGGAGAGCCCTGGCATCTGTGGGTCAACTTCCCCGGCCCGCATGAACCATATGATCCGACGGTGGCACAGTTGGCGGTCTATGACGGCGTGGACTTCCCGTTACCCGTTGAACCGGGGCCTGTGGATAACGACCATCAAGCCATCCGACGTGCGTATGCTGCCATGATCACCGGCATTGATGATTGGGTGGGTCAACTCGTTGCCCAAATCGAACGACGTGGTGAAATGGAGAACACCTACATCATCTTCACTTCCGATCACGGTGAGATGCTCGGCGATCACGGTCGATGGAACAAGGCCATTGCTTACGAACCGTCGGTGCACGTGCCGTTGGTTGTTGCAGGTCCGGGGATTGAAGCGGGGACGCAGTGTGATGCCTTGGTCGAACTCATCGATATCGCTGCAACAATCACCGAATTGGCCGAGCTTCAGGTTCCTGAAAAATGGGAAGCTCGTTCGATCCGTAAGCAACTGCTTGAAGACCCCAAGGCAGCGCATCGAGATATCCAGATCAGTGCGCTGAAGGATTGGAAACTCATCTTCGACGGACAGTACAAACTGGTGGTCACCGAAGAACAACCGGATCAACTCTATGATCTGATTGCAGACGAAAACGAATGCACCAACCTGGCCGAGCAGTTGCCTGATGTGGTGGCCCGACTCAAAGCGCGGTTGGAAAAAGAGTATGCCTAGAGCGTTCCCAATCCATCTGTAGCGTTTTGTCTTGCTGCATGGATCCTTGCCTTTGTCGATATGCATCGACGATACTCGCATCGTCTGCTTCCATCTCCTAGGCAATGATCCATTCGCTAGCGCCAAAGCCACTACACTTGGAACGGGAACGCTCTAAGACCGAATCAAAAAATGAATCGCCACCTTCCGTCACTCGCGCGCCCGACGAAGGCCAGTGAAATGTGCAAGCGTTAACAGAATACCACTGGATTCCCGCCTGCGGACATTATGCACGTGGCCTTCTGACGTAGGGTGGGTAGAGCGTAGCGAAACCCACCATCGGTGCTTGCAATGGCGTTGAATTGGTGGGTTTCGCTTTGCTCTACCCACCCTACGAATCATGTCGAGTAAGTCCGACCCCTAAAACATCACTAATCACAGTTCATATAAACACTTGTGAAATGAAGTGCATAATGTCCCTGCGCGGGAATGACGAGATTAGAGAGTGTGGAGAATCATTCTTTGAACTGCCATAAAAAAAGACAGCGACGGGATACATCGCTGTCTTGAATGGTTTGATGGATGGCTTGGTTTAGTATGCTGAAGCGCGATTACACAAATCAACCAGAGCATCGACCTGTTTGCGGATTTCCTCTAGTTCTGCTTCCTGATACAGCAAAGCTTCGACCTGTGCAGCCTGCTCGGTGATGGGGCCGAACCCGTAACCCCCTGCTGAACCTTTGACCTGGTGCGCCAGTGAGCGAAGGACATCCAATTGTTCAGAAGCACAGGCGCTGGAGATGGCTGCAGCGCGCTGAGGCAGATTCATCACATAGTCTTCAACCAGTTCCGCCATATCCGGATCACCTGCAAAGTCACTGACCAGTGGGGACTTGAGGGCGGCTTCCTGTTTCTCCGTTGTGTCATTGGCGTTGGTGGTCTGCGATTCGGTGGCGTGCTTGACGACCGTCTCGACCAACTTCTCTCGATCGATCGGCTTGCAGGTGTAATCATCACAGCCGGCATCCAGACAGCGTTTGCGGTCTGACTCCATGGCATTGGCGGTGAGGCTGATGATCTTGCCGGTGTACCCGGATTGGCGAAGTTTCTGAGTGGCTGCCAAACCATCGAGGACCGGCATCTGCATGTCCATGAGAATGACATGGTAGGGCTTGCCTTGCCTGATCGCATCGGTTGCCATGTCAAAAGCGATCTGGCCGTTCTCGGCAATGTCCACTTTCATGGAGGCCATCTTCAGGACCAGTGAGATGAGATTCTGATTGTCCGGTCCGTCTTCAGCAAGCAGGACACGAATGGTGCCAACGGATGCATTGGATGTTGACATGGTTTTCTTTCCTTCCAACTGCTTATCTGCAGGTGTATTCTCAGGCGTGATGACTTGTTGTGTTTGAGCAGGAATATGATTGGGGATGGTTAACGTAAAGGTCGAACCTTCACCGAGCGTACTGGTTGCGGTGAGGTCTCCGCCGAGTCGTTTGGCCAACTGTTTACTGATGGTCAATCCCAAGCCGGTCCCACCAAAACGACGGGTGGTTGAGATATCGGCTTGTGTAAAGGGCGCGAAGATTCTTTCCAGTTGATCCTCTGCCATACCGATCCCGGTGTCGACCACTTGAATCTTGAGCATTTGCGGATGCTTGTCTTCATAGATCATGGCGATTTTGATGTGTATGCTACCAGCATCGGTGAACTTGACGGCATTGCCCAGCAGATTGGTAAGAATCTGCCTGACGCGCGTCGGATCGGAGTAGACCGCACTGGGAAGCTCGGTGATATATTGCACATCCAATGCCAGGTCTTTTTCCGTAAGACGTGGCATCAAGGCCTGAATCAATTCATCGACCATTTCCACGGGACTCAAAGGCAGGCGTTCAATCTGCAACTTGCCGGATTCAATTTTGGATAAGTCCAGAATGTCGTTGACAATCGCCAGAAGATGCTGGGAGTTACGTTGAACAATTGAGATCCAATGCCGAGTCTCATCCGTCAACTGCGTGTCCATCACCAAATCGGTATAACCGATGATGGCAGTCAAGGGCGTTCGGACTTCATGACTCATGTTGGCAAGGAACAGGCTCTTGGTCTGATTGGCCTGCTCTGCGTAAAGCAAGGCATCTTTGAGATCCTTGGATCGCTCGGTGACGAGTTTTTCCAATCGTTCGTTCTGCCTGGCGCCTTCGGCCAGCGAATCAATGAGCACCTGGTGATAGGTCGACTGCAAGGTCAAACGTTCAGATTGCAGTTGCTTGACACGGCGTTGGGACACTTCGGATCGCTTGTTGAGCAGGATGTATTTGAGTACAAAATCTGCTGCGGGAAACAGGCTGGTATAGCTTGGCTGTTGGCTCAGGTCACTATCGACCATGCGATCAAGCAGTGCCAGCAAATTCCCATCATCAGTGGATGCCAGTTGTATCACCGTGTAATCCACATCACGTAATCGAACCTGGCATGTCCGTTCTTGAACCGTTGAATGGGCGAAGGGTTTACTGAGTTGAAGCAGGTCCTGCTTGGAGAAGCGATCGGTTGCAAAGCAGGTTGCCGTAACGGTATTTCCTGCGTCCATGGTCCAAAGTGCCGTGGGCGCCAGCCACTGCGCCTGCTGCATCAACCACAGCAAAGCACCGGTTTGATCCACCGGATTGGTGTTGCCGTTAAACAGCATATCCAATGTCTGGTTGATCTTATTCATAGCTGGAGGGCATTCCTGATCGGATCAGTTCACGATTGAGTTTGATTTCCGCAGTCAGATCATCGTTGATCACCTGCAGGTCCGTGGTAATCAGTTGAAGTTGCTGCATGGACCATTGGTTGGCATTGACGAGTTGATGCCCAATGGAAGACCAGCCGCGCAAGGTGCAGACGAGGTTGGCCAGATCGACACAGGCAAGAATACGCGTATGTTCGCCGTTATAGCGGTCCACCTGGTGGTGATAACGAATCGCATCATGCAAGGGCTGGGCAAGCCCCCATTCGTCAGCGATACGAGCCCCGAGCATGGTGTGGTCGTATCCCAGTCGACCCTGTTCGACCAGTGCAAGATTCACACCCGCGTGCTGCGGGAAGTTGGTCATCATGTCGGTGAAGGTATTGTGTTCGTATTGATCGATGAGAATAATGCCGATGTCATGCAGCAGCCCCGCCAGATAGACTTCTTCAAACTCGGGCAGTTCACAACGGGCTGCGATCATGCGTGAACAGATCGCCACCGCCACCATGTGTCGCCAGAGTTTGGCGCGGACATATTGACCGCAACTGTGATTGTGCTTAAAGACACTGGCAACCGATGCCGTCAACGCCAGATCACGCAACTGAGAATAACCCAGCAGGCACACCGCCCGATGCAGGCTCGTCACCGGATGTGTCAAACCGTAAGCAGCGGAGTTGACACAACGCATCACGCGCGAGGTCATCACCGGATCGGTCGCAAGCACGTTGCACAATTGCTGCGGTTGGGCATTGGGATCCTGCGACAGGCGGATAAGCTTCATCGCAATGTGCGGCAACGTGGAGACTTCCTTGATGTGACTGAGCATCCGCTCCAGCGCGGTATTGACAGGCTTGTTCGAACCAGTGGTCGAAGTCTTGTCTTGATCGGATTGTGTCCTGGCAGTATGCATATCAATTCCAGCCACGCCCGGTTACATAACGGTTATTAGCGCTCACTGATCCCAAGGCTTTCCTGCATGGTCAGATGATCGATAATCAGCGATGCCAAGGCCTGACCTGATTCGACCATGATTTTCTGATGGAACGCCTGTTGCGATTCCCACGATCCCAGATCCACTTCGAAGATCTTGCCAATCTGACGTAACTCACTGCGTAAAACACCCAGGTCATTTTCAACGTTCTTCTGATCAATACCCAGTCGAGGCAAACCATCTGCAAGCCATGCACTGGCGTCCGACGCATCAAGTCCGGCAATGCGCGCGCCAAGCACTTCAACAGCACGGAACCGTAGATAGGTTTGATCACGGGCACCGGCAAGCAAAGCCTGCAGGCCTTCGCCCATCACAGCCGGGCAACCCATCGCTTCAAGTGTCCATAACGACACCTGCGAATGGGTGACATTCAAATCCATCATTTCACGACGATTCAAGGACATCGGGCGAAGCCGAGCACCCAACACACGGTGATAGGCCTGCCCCAGACCGGCCCAGAGAACAATTGCCCCCAGGCCAAGCACAAGACCGCCTACCAGGTGATCCGGATTGTCATCGGTCTGTTGGCCAAGCTGACTGGCAATGTAGTTGTTGGCAACACCACAGGCAATGACCCAACGCCACAAATCCTTGCGTCGTGGCAGTTGCCCCTCGGCACTGAGTAACGGGCCGGTGAGCATGACGCTGAGCATCAGGTTACTGACCTGACGTAAACCCAGAACCTGCACGGCACGCTGAATCGATTGAATGGCAACACCGTCATGACGACGAACCATGTTGGCAATCCCCACCACACGCGTTGCCACATAGGGATCACCCTTGAGCATCTCAGCAATGACCTGAAAATCGGCATTGGGCGACTTGAGTGCATCAAGCACCTTGTTGCACACACCGGTATTAAGCACACGCGAGAGATTGCGCTCAAGCTGCACAGCAGTCCAGGCTTGGTCAATGGTTGGCAGGCCGTACTGTATCATCGGTTACCTCCATTGGCATTGGCCGGAAAATCAAGATCGAGTGTATCAAGCAATGCGACCGAATCCATACGGCGTTTGGCGTCACGGACGCGTGATGCCGTGGAGACAGTCTGTAGAATTTCATCATCAGGAATCGACAGAAAAACCTCGGCCAAATCAGGATCAAACTGCGTGCCGGCACAACGATGGATTTCCTCCCGCGCCACGTTCATGTCCAGACCGCGGCGGTAGGGTCGGTCGGACGTCATGGCATCGTATGTATCGGCAATGGCGGCAACGCGCGAGAGCAATGGAATCTGTTCGCCAGCCAGGCCGTCGGGATAGCCTTTGCCATCAATCCGTTCATGATGCCAGCGCACGATCGGTGCCGCATTGGCCAGTTGTGGAATATGAGCGATGATCTGATGCCCCACCACTGGATGCGGCTTCATCTGATCAAACTCATCTCTGGTCAACGGCAACGGCTTGCGAAGAATCGCATCGGGGACCGCAATCTTGCCAATATCATGAAGCAGACCGCCGATACGCAGCGTTGCCAGATCACTGCGATCCAGGCTGGCATGACGTGCCAGCATCATTGCGTATGCCGTTACACGTTCGACGTGACCGCCGGTATACGGATCGCGCGATTCAATGGCCAATGCCATCGCCACCACCACATCAACGATCATGTTGCTTAACGTTTCAAGCAGTCGCACATTTTCACAGGCCAGTGTCGTGTGATGCAGCAACGACTGAACCAGGCGAATCTGCTGACTGTCCACCGCATTGGTGTTCTCAGGCAGACAGTAACAGAGCACACCCATCACATAATGATCGCTGCACATGCTCATGGCGACGAAATGTTCATCACCCTTGGTCGGATCATAATGCGGCATGACCAGGGGTTGATCGGGATTGACTTCCAGCACCCGCTGGGCAAGATCCTGAACTTCCAATGGCAGGGATTCGTATGTCGGTTGGGCATCATCCAGGGAATAGATATCGCGAATTTCACTTTTCGAGTTGGGCTCGATGAGCCAGATGCGTTTGGCATGCGTCAGCTTTTTGACTTCCTCAAGCAGATCACCCATCACCTGCTTGTAGCTGCGATGCTGCGTGAGCATATCCGCAACGCGATTAAGCTGGGCCAGTTCACGCAGGTAATTGATATTGGCGCGAACGACATCGTCTCGCTGTGTTTCAAGTGAGTTGACCTGTTTGACCAGTGCTTCGACCTGCTGATCAAGCGATCCGCCAAGTGCACCAGAAACAAGGTTATCGGCTGTCTGTTCCGCGGAATCCAATACAAACCTGCTTTCAAATAAAGAGACGCCAGCCCGACATTTCAATCGGGTGTTCTCGAGGGTGTCTTTATGCACGATCAGGATCAAGCGAAGATAAAGCGAAAACTCTCAAACCTATCGGACAGTAACAGGGGATATAAAAGGTGAAAATGTCACTCGACATTAAGTTCCTTAGGGTAAAAGTCGATTCTAGATTCGTATCCCAACCAATATTCGCAAGTCATGTTGCAAAGCTGAGAATCGACAATGCCACACAATCCATGCATCCTTCTGGCAGATGACGAGCCGCATATTCTCCTGGCATTGGAATATATGTCGCGCACGCTCAACAACGTTACCGTCCACACGGCAAGCGATGGCCCCACGGCAGTGAAACTGGCCATTGACAATCACCCCTGCCTGGTTCTCATGGATGTGATGATGCCCGGGATTGATGGCTACACCGCCTGTACCACCATCCGTAAGGCATGGGAAAAACAAGACCATCACGGGCAAATCTGGTTTATCACCGCGCGTTCATCAAACATGGATAACGAGCATGCCCGTAGCGTGGGGGCGGATCAGATCGTCCACAAGCCCTTTGATCCAGACCATCTTCTGAAAATGATGCAGGAACACCTCACATCGTTTGAGTCCGCTGTATAAATCACTCGCCGGGAGTCAGTACGTTGAATCAGGCAGACGCCAAAACTTCAAACCCTTGCACAGAGAATGCTTCTCTGGGACATATCCTGCTGGCTGATGATGATCAACAGACCTGCACAGCCATGTCCTACGTCCTCAGACATCTGGGCTTTGAAGTGACCACGGTCAACAATGGGAGAGACCTGATCAAATTGGCCATGCAGTCCACATACGATCTGGCCATGATTGATGTCCGCATGCCCGTCCTTGATGGCATGACCACTCTGGCAGCACTCAAACGCAATCCCACCACCAGTGATCTGCCTGTCATTCTCATGAGTAAGTACACCTCCGCGGAGGTCTCAAGTAAAAGCAAAGCGTTGGGCGCGGCAGACATTCTGACCAAGGGTGATCTGAAACTCGAAGATCTGAAAACCAAGATCGTCAGTGCCCTGGGCTATGAATCACGCGAAGTCGAAACACCGCAAAGCAAACTGCCTGCAAGTCACGAAGAAGCAGTTACGCAATCGCCTGCTGCACAAATGGGGCAAACCGATCCATGGACACAGGCTGCCTCCTCCATTGCAGCCTGCACGTCCGCTGAGACTCGCGCTGCCGTTGAGATCTCACACTTGTATCTGATTTTCGAACAGATCAAACAGGAGATCAGCAAACTCGGCAATGACCAGGCCCGTCAATGTGTCCGCCTGGTTGAAATGGATCCCGGTGCGATGGGTTGCGTGTTGCAATATGTCAATCCGGCATGGAAGATCCGAATCAATGCCGGCATGGAGATCATCATCAGTGTCCGCAAAGCCGTCGAAGCACTGGGCGTTGAAACGGTGCGCAAGATCATCCTGAACATGCCCACCCGCCCGGACGATCCAGTGACACATCCGTGGATGATTCACTGGTGGCGTCACGCCATTGCCACGGCCCACCTGGCGTCAGCCATCGGCCCCAGTGTCGGGATTGATGCCGACGAAGCGCGCGTCATGGGACTGCTTCATGACATCGGTCGACTGCAATTAATCAACAGTGAAATCGGTCACAGCGTCATCCGTACGTATGATGTGGCACGCAATGTCGTCCTGCCGATCACCGCTTGTGAACAGATCATGCTCGGCGTGGATCATCTGGAACTTGGCGCCGAATTTTGTGAAACGCATGGTTTGCCCGAATCCGTAAGCATGGCCTGCATCACGCATGAACTCACCAACGCCCTGCGTCATCGTCTTTCTGAAGAGGATGCCTTGCGCAGCGCCATGCTTTGTGCCTGTGATCAGATTGCCAATGCCTCGGGCTTCTATTCCCTGCCGGGTATTGACCTGCGTCCCCTGCCTGCCGAAGCACACACGTTCCTGGCACCGGTTCAGGCGCAGATTGAAAACGCATTGGCTCAAGCCCAGGCCGACATGCATTGGTGGTTAGGTCAAAACGCCCCCGCCATGTTCCACGCCAAGGTGGATATCACCGGCATCAATGTCGTGCTCATCACGTCGCACAACAACCATTGGAATCCGTACCGACAGACCTTGAGTCTGGCGGGTGGTCACGTCACCAGCTTCCCTCACCTGCAGAAGATCTCCGACCATGTGACCCGCCCGGACGTCGTGGTGATTGATCAGACAGCCACCAGTGTCCATTCGGATGTGGAACATCTGCAATTGATCGCACAACGTTTTGAATCCATACCGATTCTGCTGCTGGCTCAACGTTCGGATGAAGCGGACATGCTCATCGAACAGAAGCATTGGAAAATGCACTTGTATGACAGTCCGATTCGCGCCAACTCATTGCTCCAGGCCATTCGTAAACTCACTGCAAATCCCAACGGAGGGCAGCAATCATGAATATGCTCTCTGAAATTCAGGCACCATCGATTGACAATCAATCACAGCAGCTTTGGCAGGATCATGCGCACCTGGCCTATTGCTTTGCCCGGCATGCCCGGCATGATCTGGCCAACGTGCATTGTGCACTGGGGATGCTGGAAATGGTCGAACAGATTCAGGCTGATCACCCCGAGATGCCGCTGCCTGATGAGTTGAATCTGGAAACCATTCGCACCAAAGCCCGGGAAGATGTCAAGAAAGTCATCAGCATCTCCAATGATCTGATCCTGCTCAGCCAGGCAGCATCAACGCACGCCTATCAGCCGGTGCAAAGTATCTCATTGGGTTTACTGATCAACCAGAACATTGTTGAAAGACTCGACAGTCGTCAACCGCGCCCTGAACAACTCATCACCGAGACAATCAACACGCAGGTCGTTGCCATGGGCGATATGCTTGGTGTTGCATTGTGTGCGTTCTACTGTCAGTGGACACCCTGGTCGCAGGGACATCAGAATGCTGCAAACAGTACCGTCAAGCAGGATCGTCATGAACTGACGATGCACATTCCTGCAGACAACGTGGAGATTCTCAGTCAATTTGCCATCCAACTGGCCAACGCCGAACATGATCATCCATTGGACACACCACTGAATCAGCATCTGACCACATCCACGGGCACCATGGCTTTATGGCTTGCCCGACACATTCTCATCATTCACGGCGGTGGCGTGAGTATCCAGGAAAGTGCACCGGAAAAAGGCGTGACCATCGTCCTGCCGACCGTGGACTGATTTTCGATCCCGGCAACTCAAACCTGCCATGTGTAGCCGGCATTGGTATACGCAGCATCTGCCTCAGGACCGAAGCCCAATTGGGCGCAGCGTAAGCGGAACGATGCCAGGATATCTGCATACTCCGGCTCGTTGATCAGATTCGCACACTCCCTCGGATCTGCTGTGAGATCAAAGAGCACTTCGGTCATCTCATCAGCAGGCATGTTTTCGTAATACTGATACTTCAAACTGCCACGCTTGATCATCAACTCTCCGCCACGGAATTGGCTGATCGATTCATCATCCCAATCCGTAACCGGACCGTCGGACTGCATCAATGGGTACAAACTCCGCGAGTCCAGGCCACGCCCAAACACCGTGTCTTCCTGCTTGGGCAAAGGCACATCGGCCATCTGACAGATCGTCGTAAACAGGTCACAGGTGTTGACATTCTGCTCCACAAAACGTGTCTTACCCGGTGTCATTCCCCACTGCTGTCTGATGGACTTGGGAGGCCGGATCATCAAGGGGACACGCGCAGAGTGTTCGTAAAATTTACTCTTGGACCACGTGCCATGCTGGCCCAGCATTGACCCGTGATCGGACGTAAAGATGATCCACCAATCGTCCATGTCCTGGCCGACATGTTCGAGGTCGGTGATGACCTTGCCATAGTCTTCGTCGATTTCTTCAACCATCCCGTAGTAGGCTGCGGTGGCTTTACGGACATCGCGTTCGGTGATGCCGTCTTTGCCGATAACCGCACTGCCACGGTTGAGCGCCTGATGTTCAAAGTCGTTGTCCTCAACGTAAATCGGCACGCGGTTGAGATAGTAGTTGATCTTCTCTTCCGTCGTGAGATAAGGCAGATGCGGGCGATTGAAACTGACCTTAAGCAGCAGCGGTTGATTGGCGCAGGGTTTGTCCGCGTAGACATCGTTGTAGTGATGCTCGATAAACGGCTTGACGCCTGCCAACGCGTGGGCGTCGCGGTCATGCGTGTAACGACCATGTCCCACACCACTGCGGACCACCTCGCCTGCTTCATCACGGCTGCGATAACTGGAGGGATGACGAAATGCCTTGAAGCTCTGATCATCTCGGCCGGGGATGTATTTGGGTTCGACATTCATGTCAAAGCCAATGCGCGTCGTCCAACCCTGCATCTGGTCCGGCCCATCGTGATGCAATTTGCCCGCACAGACCGCTGCATAACCAAACTGAGATAACCGTTTGGCAAAGGTCATGGAAAATGGTGGCAGGTCGTCACCATATTTCTCAGCTTTGCACGTCCGGGGCAACTGCCCTGCCCCAATGCACTGTCGCGCGGGAATGCAGATCGGGCTGGGGGTGTAGGCGTTGTTGAACACCACCGCATCCCTGGCAAGATCATCGAGAACCGGTGTCCGAACCACGTCGTTGCCTGCGTAACCCAGGACATCAGGCCGGTGTTCATCACTCATCAGAAACAATATGTTGGGGTGCTTGGACATGACTTTGAATGTACCGACGTAAAAACAAACCGCAAGGCATTTGTGAACCAAACACCTTGCGGTTTTTTCGATTTGTTCTCAGCCAATACGCTCAGTGGTCAAGCACGTTGCGCCAGTTGCTGAAATCAACAGATTTTTCTTTCGCGTGATCACCTGCTTTTAATCGCAATATCGCAAGCGAATCACATTTATGTGATTTAACGTCCAAATCACTTAGCGATCGAACTGACCGTCGAAGGCGATGTCCGACGGTTTGAAATCCACGCTGCGGACGAAGTCAGCAGCTTCGGTCGCGCCGTGTTCGCGGTCCATGCGGCTGTCTTCCCATTCGACACTCAGCGGGCCTTGATAACCCATGTCGTTAAGCGCCACGATGATTTCCTCGAAGTTCACATCGCCATGACCAAGACTGCGGAAGTCCCAGAAACGACGGGCATCAGCAAAGTCGGTATGACCACCAAAGACACCGACATCACCATTGCCGTGGCCCCACCAGACGTCCTTCATGTGACAGTGATAAATGCGGTCACCAAAGGTGCGGATGAACTTGACGTAGTCGACGCCCTGGTAAGCCAGGTGAGACGGGTCATAGTTGAAACCAAAGCGCTTGTGATTCTTCACAGCCTTGAGTGCACGCTGTGCAGACACGATGTCAAAGGCAATTTCCGTGGGGTGGACTTCCAAGGCGAAGTTCACGTTGGCCTTGTCGAATGCGTTGAGAATCGGGGTGAAACGCTTGGCAAAATCGACGAAGCCCTTTTCCCAGTAGTTCTGGTCGGTTGGCGGGAAGGCATAGATGCTATGCCAGATACTCGAACCGGTGAAGCCGTTGACGACAGCAGGCTTGCGCCCCCATGTGGTCCCGTCCTTGGGCTTGGCGTCCATGAACTTGCGGGCGGCCTTGGCGGTGGTGATCATTTCCTTGGCAGCACGCTTGCGCACGCCTTCGGGTTCACCGTCACCCCAGACATAATCCGGGAGAATGGATTTGTGACGGTCGTCAATGTTGTCACAGATCGCCTGGCCGACGAGATGCGCACTGATGGCATAACTCGTCAGGCCGTTGTCCATGAGGACTTCCCATTTCTGCTGACAGTACTTTTTGCTTTTGGCGGCTTGCTGGACGTCAAAATGATCGCCCCAGCAGGCCAGTTCCAGGCCGTCGTAGCCGAATTCAGCGGCTTTGGCGCAGAGTGTTTCAAAGGGCAAATCCGCCCATTGACCGGTAAAGAGGGTGACAGGTCGTGCCATATCTTGTATCTCCTGAGATGCAATACAATCGTTTGTTTACGGAACAAGACGATAGTTTGGTCTTTTAGCGATCACTTTGCAAGGGCAGCGGCTTAAGAATTGGTGATGTTTTGATGATTGGGGATGGTGATGCGGCATTCCAGGCCGTTCTCGGTGAATGAAAAATCGACCGTGCCGTTCATTTCATACTCAACGAGGCCTTTGATGAGTTTCATACCTGTCCCGGGTTGATGGGTGCCATCACAACACCCATGGCAACGCGGGCAGTCTTCCTTCCAGAGCATTTCCACGACCGCCCCTTGAGAATCAGCCAGGAGTTGCCATGTCAAATGCACCGACCCCTCAGGATTTTTCAATGCGCCGTATTTCATGGCATTGGTTAAAAGTTCATGCAGCGTCATACTCAACGGTGATGACAAACGTGCAAGCATTTTGACCGGCGGGCCGACAACGCGGATATGTTCATGTTTGATTTCACATCCCAGTATCAGGTCCACCAATTGATGCAGACTGGTCCCGGCCCATTTTTCCTTGGCTAACGCTTCATGCGCTCGAGCCAGTGCATGCAGACGACCGCTGTAGACCTGTTGAAATGTCTTGATGTCACTGCTGGAACGGATGGTTTGTGAACACAGGGCAATGACTGTCGCCAACACATTCTTGACGCGATGATCCAATTCATTGACGAGTAATTGCTGGCGTTCATTGGCATTGACGCGCTCGGTGACATCCGTCTGGATACTGATAAAGTGCGTGATGGCGCCATGCTGATCATGCATGGGTGCAACAATCATTTCCACCCAGAACTGTGTGCCATCCTTGTGGTAGTTGCGCACAAGCACTTCACATTGCGTTTGATTTTTGATGGCTTGGCGCAGCTTCCTGATGCCCGGTTGGTTCTTGTCATCACGATGCATCATGCGCATGTTCTTGCCAATGATTTCATCAGCTTTGTAGCCACTGATCTTCTCAAATGCCGGATTCACGTAGACGGCCGGGTTGTCCGGCTGCTTGGGATCGGTAATGGCGATGCCATACGGTGCAGACTCGATGGCTTTATTCAAAAGCTTGAGATTCTGCAGTGTCTTGGCCAGGTCGGTGATATCCCGGCCTGTTGCCTGTATGAGTGTCAACTGATCGTGTTCATCGTAAAACGCACGCGATTTCCAACTGATCAGGCGTACGCCCAGTGACGGGTGAATGATGGCAATATCATCCTGGGATACGTTGTTTTCAGGCGTGAACCGATCAACGATTTTTTTCAGATGATCCAACTCCCGAATCATGAAATACCGATGCAAACCTTCACCGATGAGTTGTTCACGCGACGTTCCCAACAGCTTGCATAATGCCTGATTGACAAACGTGATTTCAACGCCCGGCGTGAATCGGATAATCAGTTCCGTCTGATCCTCAACGATCTGTTGATAGAACTCCTTGCTGGTACGCACCTCTTCGAACATGGATTCACGTTGACTGATCTCCTGATAGAGATTGGAACACAGTTCTTCAATTCGCTGAGCAATGATATCCAACTCGTCAGGATGCTTTGGATGCCGACGCAACCGCTGCCAATTCATGGGCAGGTTCAGATTCTTGATATTGATCTGCGTCAGATGATTGGCCATGAAGGACAGATAACGTGTCACACTCAGGCGGATAATGGTGAAATACAACCCCGAAAGAAGCAGCACAAACACAATGGCAAAGATCATGAAATACCCCACTTCATGATGCAATGCCTTACGCATGGCCTGATAAGTCACGTGAATCGTCAGCGTCCCGGCTGGTTCTTCTGACATGTAACCCCGCGGCCAGGGCAGCGTGTACGTCCGGATGTCATCATAAGCCTGACTCGCATCCCCGACCTCGATGACGCGTACATTACCCGGTATTTTCGAATCAACCTTCGCATACGAAATGCTGGAAAATTCAGAGATCGCGCGAATAAACATGTACAACTCAAGATAGTTGTCATCCTTGGCTTCCGTGGCAATGGCCTGTAAAAAGCCATTTTCAATCAGAGAAATCTCATCCGAAACCGTTCTAAAAAAAAGACTGCGGACGTGGTAATAGTGAATCACAAAGCTGATACATGCCAATGCGATACTGCATAACACAACATACAACAGGATCCGCCTGGAGAGTCCGGAAAATCGAAATGCCGATGTCTCATGTGGTTTGTGATTCATAGTCGAACAGGGGGCGGCCGATACCGAGCTTCTCAAACGCCCTGCCGACCCACTGTACATACTTTAATCATGGAACATGGTCGTGTCACCCGAAATATCTCACCATCCCAAAGGCAGCATGGACGCTCGCTCAAATCGTGCTTTGACCTGCTGGGCATCCCAGGCTTGTCCGACCACGTGCATCCGCAGCATGTTGCCGGCAAATCCGCCGGAGACTGCCAGATTGTCCACCTCTTTGCTGGCCCCGTCGACGATGTTCCCGCCGATCAAGCACCGTTCACTGCTTCGCGTTCCAACACAGGGGCGTTGGCTCTGCAATTGGCCATTGAGATACATGGATAGTTTCGCCCCGTCATAAGTCACCACCACGTGATACACCTGTCCTGCAACGATTCGACTTTGCGAATGAATCTTCACATGTGGCTCGGGATGACTGCGTTTAGCCGGTAAACGTCGAGCTTCAAGCAAACCATCAGGTCGAATAATCAAGCTCAACTGGGCGCCCCGCTGATAGCAGATCACACTTGTCTGATCCACGGTCGCGGGCTTGATGACCACATCCACACTCATCGGCCCGTTGGGTGCATAATCCAGTGGGGCACTGAGAATCTGTTTACCATCCAGTTTAAGCCAGCGCAGATTGTTCTCACCTGCATCAAATGTCAGCTTGCTTTTACCCATCAACTGGACGGGCGCTTCATGGCCGGACCAGTCTTCGAATGCGGTCTGGTTCTTGCCTTGTGGGACGAAGGACCAAAGCACGCTGGTGTCATCGTAATCCGTTGAAGGTGTCGACCAAACGGTCGGCGAGTAAGCCCACTTGCCATCTGCAAACTGGACGACGGCTGCATAATAATCTTCCCCATCACGCGCTTTGGGTTGACGCCAATCACAGTAAGCGGTCGGTGCTTTGGGATCACGTTTGCTCAGAACAATCGGCCGATCCCCCTGCCCTGGACTCACGGCTTCTGCGCCGGTCATATCCAGTGGTGCAAGAAAGCGCAGTAGGTGTCCGTTGCGCATCGCAGAGACCTGCACCTTATCCCCATCCTTGCTGGTAACCTTGTAATCAATCATGCGAATGCCTTCATGCATCGCAGTCTGCCCGGCAGCACCATCCTCACCGTTGACCAGCATCCGTAATGTGCGTGATGCGTCCGCCAACCGATGCAACGGCACGTTGTAGTACAACTGGTCGGTGTAGCTGACCCCACGCACCACTGCGATGTCCGGGAGGTTGGCATATTCAAGCTGCTTCCCATTCGCCAACTCCAACGAAGCACGCACACGAATCACGCGCGAACGCGCCCGATCAACACCGTCTTCAAAAGTCCACAGCCAGGGCTTAAGCTCGGTAAGTTCCAGCCAATCGCTTTGCTTTTGAGCGATGCGTTTGTTTGCACCATCAAGCAGTGTCACCGTCACTTTCGCCTTGCCCGTGATATTGCTTGCAGGCAAAGGCAAAAACTCCACGCGCACCGGCTCGCTGCCGCTGAGTGTCTTACGGTACGACAACACCGATTGGGGCAAACCATCTTCCGAAGCAGGAATCGCCCGATCGTAATACCGTGCAAGGTATCGCTGGCTGATCTCCATGCGCGATGTGAGTTGGCTGTAGGTGCAGCTCAGCGAGGTGGATTCGTGGTAGTCATTCCACGTACTCCACTGCAGAAAGTCCGGCTTCTGCTCCAGTGTTTTTTCCCAGACACTGCGGAGAAATTCGGTGTGTCGTGGGGAAATGAAGTTGCGGTTGTTTGCGCGATCGCTGAGATAGCCAGGCCAGATCGTGCCCCCGATGTAGCGTCCGGTTTTCTGGGTTGGGTAAGCCTTGCGCAGTGAGGTCACCATCCCGGTGGCAGCTTCCAGACCTGATGCGCCGAAGTTGTAAGCACCGTCAAAAAGTTCGCCATAACCTTCGGCTTCATGCGGTCTGAATCGGCCATACAACGCAGGCAAAAGTCCGCCGTGTTCATAAATCCAGAACGGTTTGTATCTTGCTGCATGAACCTGGTCGATGACGATTTTCCAATCCGCTGCACTGCGTGCATTGGCCCCGTAAAACAGCAACACCGGCCGACCGTCAATCTTCAGATGCCTGGGGTGATCGGCAACTTCCTTGAGATATTCAATGAGTCCGGAAGCCAGGAACGCAGGGTCTTTGCCGGACTTGCCACCCTTGGTTTCGAAGAAGGGTGCGATTGTGAAGTGGGCAGGCAGATTAAAGTGATCCGCCGCTTTGAGCATGCTGCGGGTGATCCCGATCTGACGCTTGAAATGCGATTCCTCGAAAAACAAAAAGTCCGCGAGCATGCAATCCCAACCGTGATCCGCAAGCAGTTTGAGTTCATTGCCATAAGCAACGATCCCGCGCATGTCCTGTGTGGGATACGAACCATCCCGATCCAGCAGACTCATCACGGGAAAGTCCGTCGGATGCCCGATGCCCGATGAGTTGTAAGTCGTCGGCAGCCATCCCATGTAAGAGACCATCGACACCTTGGGCAGTTGCGGTTTGTCCTGTGCATGCGTCGAGCCAATCGCAAGACAGATAGACATCAGAACTGCCAGACAGATCAAGAGACGTTGAATGAACATATGAAACCTTGTCCGTTTTGTTTTGATATGTAATGGATGAATCAGTTCGTTGACAGCCGGTCAGTTCAGATTCCAGATCGGGCCGGTATTCGGCAGGTCGTTTTTCTCCGCCGCGGCATGTCCGTCGACATAGACGATGTTGGTTGCGCCAAGATGTCGATAATCCTGATTGGGTTTGCCCGTTGAACCGGAATAGGTGTAGACATTGCCGGTGCAGTAGCCACGTGCATCCAGATCATTGGTGGAACTGTTGAACACATCGACCATAAACAGTGTCTTGCCGTGATAGATGACGTCACCCAACCGCTTGGCCTTTTTGCCATAGAGATCAAAACGGTTGATGTGAAAGCTCATGCCGTAGTTGCCCTGTTTGAAGAAGAAGCGATCATCGGTCGCGGTGCAGTCGAGATTTTCGTAGCCGTCGATGTAGGCTTCGAGCCACGGGCGCGGACCACTGGTGACGCCAGCCGGTTCGACAAACCAGATGGGTTTATCAACGCCGGGAAAATACTCATCAAAGTCGTTGGCATACATCGGGAGTCCGAGTCCCAACTGCTTAAGCGATGTCAGACATTGCACTGCCCGCGCACTCTTGCGTGCCGACGCCAGCGCGGGCAGGAGAATGGAGATGAGCATGGCAATGATCGAGATGACCACCAACAGCTCGATGAGCGTAAAACCATGAGGACGTGTTTGGGTTGTCGATTGCTTGCGAAAGATCATGATGGTCTCCAGTGCAGATGGATCAAGGTTGAACGAGCAAACGCTCAATGGACCAACGGGCTTGCGGGCCGTGGATGTTGCTTTGGTCAATGTGCAGCAGGTGTTGGCCGACGAGATTGGCAGGCTCGGTGAGTGTACCCTGTGAACTGTTGGATTTACCGGCAGCGCGCATGAGTTTGTGGTCCGTCGGATCATCGGTGCAGAGCACTTTCCAATCCTTGCCGTCGATGGCAAAACCGATGTAGCTTCCGACGGGGAACAAGCGGTCGCGGTCAAAGGGATAGGAGTCCCAGACTTTCTTGCCGTTGATGAAGAATCGCACGACTTCCTTGTTGACGGATCGATTGACACTGAGCGTGGCAACTTTATCACCGAGACTGAATTTGTAGGCATTAAACAAGTCTTTTTTCGTTGCTTTGCCATGATCGTAGGGGCCAACCTGCATCAGAAACACAATGCGATTGGCTGAGAGATTCACCGGTGAGGCGGATTGAATTTTAACGCCGGGTCGAAAGCGCATGTCAAAGTTGTGCGAGAGAACCAGCTTGCCATCTTCGACTTTGGCAGCCGCGTCTTTGGGCGCCTGGACCTGCCAACGTTCGGATAGATCCGACGAGGAGTCGAACTCTTCGGTCATGGGTTGGGCGTTGAGCCAACTCGCGCCAAGCAGGCATATGACAACTGATGCAACAAGTCGATGCATAAGTCTTCCTTCCAGATATCAAAACAAATCAAGTTAAAAAGTCTATGTCGTACTGCCTTGTTTGATGGCAGCTTTGATCGTCAATCGATCCGCATCACGTTCACCGATCATCAATCGGTAAAGCAAACCAAACGCGCCGCGACAGATTCGTTTCAAATCGAATTGGCAACGCGTAAAGTCAATCGGGAAGTCACGGTCCACGCCGGCAGTGGCATGCGTCACCAGCTTGAGTTGCTCAGGCGTTGTGATCATCAAATCACGCACCGCTTTGCCAACGCCCATCGCCGTGTTGTCATCGGAGACAATCACACCATCGGGTCGGTCCGCGCCATGCCAGAGATCGCACATCGCCTGGTAGCCCTGCTCGGCAGTCCGACAACAGGCTTTGACAAGTTTGGGATTCACGGGCAAACCGAGTTTGCATAGCTCATCATAAAACTGAGGCTGATACGACATCCGCCCCAGGTAGTCGGCCTCGAAGGTTTGGCTATCGGTGGGGATGTTGAAGATCAATGCGATGTTGCGACAGCCGCGATCCATCAGGTGCTTGTAGGACTTGACCATCAGGCCATGCATGTCCATGACCACGGGGTGATAGCCTTGGTTCCTGAAAGTGGTCAACGTGACTGCGGGGACGCCTTTGTCTTTGAGCGTGTCTTCGAACGTTTCGAGTCCTGCCATGGCAAGGATACCTGCCGCCTGATTCCAGATCGTGGAGTTGGGTTCGAGGCTGTCGATGAAATCATCACCGGGTTCACCGTAGCCAAGGATGTGGGTCGGGCGCATGTTGTGCAATTTGACTTCGGTGGTCAAGGATTGGAGTAATTGATGGTAAAAACGTGCCAATTCTGGTACCGCAAAGTGACAGGTGTCAAAAACCACGAGAATCTGGCCGCGTGAGACATCGGGATGGATGTAGGTCCCGCGCGACGCCTGACGATCCAGGAGCATCTCCGTTTCGAGTCCGGCCATGGCCTTGTTGACCGTGAGTAGACTCACCCCAAACTGGTCAGCAAGCTGGCGTTCGGGCGGGAGTCGGTCCCCTGCCACGAGTTTGCCTTTGCGGATCTGCGTCCGGAAGTGTGCCTGGATCAGATCGATCTTGGAGGCCGATTCGGGTTGTCGGGTGAGTGTTCGCGTCATGACCATCTTGATTTAATCAAATTTGATTTAATCAAATATTAGGCGCTGGATCGGGTGGGTCAAGTGGGGGTAAGAAAATTCGTGAGATTGGTGATCGGGATGGACGGTAGTGCCGAGTTACAGGCGTTGAAACAGCCGGTGATTATCACCTTTCAGACGTGATTTCAGACCTCGCGCAACAAAAACCCCACAGACCAGCTCCGGTGATCTGTGGGGTAGCATCTTGTCAGACATGTTTTATGTTAACTGTTTATCAACAGATATTTATCCGCCACCCATCGCCTTGACAATATCGGATGGCGAACCGACATTGGTCACTGAAAAGCCGAAATTTTCACCGACTTTCACCGCAACGCCCGTGCCGATTTTGATGTTGTTGATCAGCAGATCGAGTTCTTCTTCAGCACTCTTGTTCAGTTCCAGAATCGCACCGGGGCACAGCGTCAGGACATCGTCCATGGCCACTTTCTGCTGGCCAACCTGCACGATGACGGGCACGGTGAGATTCAAAATGGTCTTGACGTCAGTAGGCATATACAAAACCTATCGGCGATTGAGGGGGCTCGGGATTAAGTCTTTGGGCAAAACTTGGTTTACTGCGTAAACTGCTTGCCAGTCAAACGTTATCGTCTTCACCACAGAGACACAGAGACACAGAGTAAAAAAAGAGTTTTTCTCTGCCTTGTTCTCTGTGCCTCTGTGACTCTGTGGTAAAGCCATGTGATAACTAACCTTGACTCACCGGCCAAATGCCTCGGAGGCGATCTTCACGGCCTTGGCCATGGCGGCGGCCTTGTTGACGGTTTCCTGGTGTTCGGCATCAGGATCACTGTCCGCGACAATGCCAGCGCCGACCTGGATGTAGACGTTCCACTGACCATCTTCGCGGGGCATGACCACCATGGTCCGCAGCGCCAGCGCCATGTCCATATTGCCAGCAAAGTCCGCGTACCCCACGGCACCGGCATAGGGTCCGCGGCGGGTCGGTTCCATATCGTCAATGATCTGCATCGCACGCACCTTCGGGGCGCCGCTGACGGTTCCCACCGGTAACGCCATCTGTAAGGCGTCCCAACAGGTGCAGTCATCGCGGAGCTTGCCGGTCACAGTTGAACTGATGTGCATGACATGGCTGTAGCGTTCGACATTCATGATGCGCGGCAACTCGATCGTCCCCGGCTGTGCAACACGCCCCACGTCGTTTCGCCCCAGGTCCACGAGCATGATGTGCTCGGATTGGTCCTTGGGGTCTGCAAGGAGTTCTTCTTCCAGTGCTTTGTCTTCGGTCTCAGTTTTGCCCCGATGACGCGTACCAGCCAGCGGTCGGTTGGTGACCACGCCATCCTGCACTCTGCATAAAATCTCCGGCGAAGCCCCCACGAGAATACAACCCTGGATCTGCATGTAGAACATGTACGGCGAGGGATTGACCACACGCAACGCGCGATAGATATCAAACGGGTCAGCATCACAGACCAGATCAAATCGCTGGGAGGGGACGAACTGGAAGATGTCGCCTGCCATGATGAACTCTTTGCCATCGACGACGCATTTCTGATAGCCGCCTTCACCCATGTTGCTCGCGGGCATCGGCGGTGGCGGGGACTCCAGATCGATATCACCAGCAGGTAACTCCTGTCCTGCAAACGTGACCGCAGGCGTCTCCATGCGTTCGACCAAATCTTCAAGTCGATCGTTGGCTTCCTGATAGCCATCATCCAGCGAGTCATACAACGCAGGCTCGACATGCGTCACGACCAACACGCATTTCTGCACGTTGTCGAAGATCACCATGTCCTTGTAAAGCTGCATGTGAATGTCGGGGATGTTCCGGTCATCCGCAGGCGGGTTAGGCAGCTTTTCACCTTCGAGATACCGCACTGCGTCATAGGTCACGCAACCCACCCAACCGCCGGTGAAATCAGGCAAACCGGGGACGCGTATGGTCTTGTATGACTCTGAATAGTTGGCTAAATCACGCAGTGGGTCCGGGCATTCGTAGCTTCGCGAGTTGGCAGGATTTTCGTGATCCAGATACTGAACCGTGTTGCGACGGGCAATGACCTGTGCTGCGGGATTGGTTCCCAGGAAGCTGTAGCGTCCCTGGCGATCACCGCCGATGACGGACTCAAGCAGGAAGCTCGGTGCCATCCGTTCGTCGGGTCGGACCAGGCGACGGTAAGCCAGCACGGGTGTGAGTTGGTCGCTCATCAGGCGACGGAAAACAGGGATCACCTGCCCGGGCGCGGAAGCCTGCTTGGCAAGGTCGGTAAACGTTTTGAAGTCAGGGATGTTCTTGGGCATGATTACTATTCTGGTTTAAAAGACATTAAACCACAGATGAACACAGATAAACACAGATTTGGCTTCGATGAACACACTTGGTTGATTTGTCTTTATCTGTGTTCATCTGTGTTGATCTGTGGTTCATTGCCTTGGCTCAATGTGCTTGATCATTCTCGATTAATCGTCATCCAGCGAATCGGGGAGCATTTCCGCCTTTTCGCCTTTGGCTGTTTTTTCAGCGTGTTTCTTGACCCATGTTTCCCAGCTCTTGCCTGCTGCTGCATCCTTGCCTGAAAAATGGATCCTGGCGATCTGACTGTAGGGCACCACGAATTGATCATCGGTGCCCTTGGGCCACATCCGCGCGATCGGCGGGTTGTCCGTCGGACGGCGGTCATAGAGATAACCTTCGACCTGCGAACCATCGAGCAGTTCCAGGATCACATCACCGCGATAGTCCACCGCCTGGGCGATGATTGCATCGACATCATCGGCCTGTGTGCAGTCCAGTGTCTTGCCTTGCAGAGATGGCGCTTCGTCGGTCACATCGGATGTCTGAGGCATGTCATTCATGGTCATAGTGTAATTGAGGTATTGATCCTAAGCGAACCGGAAAGTGATGCGTGTTGAGGTGTGAGATGGATGACTCATCCCAAGCCGTGTCCCTCCTGGGGCACGGGTGTATGACGCGCGTTGTGAGGCGTGACAACCGGTAGCCAAGGCAACCCGTCCCTCAGGAGAGGTACGGGTTTTGGGGAACCAGAAGGTGATGATCAATATCGCAAGATACATAACGGTTACCTTTAAGAAATCTCCACACCAACCCTTGACTGTTCCCGAATCGCGCCTAGGATTAAATTAAACGTTACATTAAACTTAATTAAACGATACATTTCAAATATGCCAACCACGCTCAAACAAGTCGCCCAGGCCGCCCGGTGTTCCGTCGCTGTGGCTTCGAAAGTGCTCAACAATGCCAAGGGCAATGTCGTCGTCAGCACGGAAACCTCCGACCGTGTCCGCAAGATTGCGCAGCAGATGGGTTACCGTCCCAACCATGTCGCCCGGTCACTGGTCAGCCGGACCACCAAAACCATTGGCCTGTTCATCTGGCAGGAGGGGCCCTTCTCAGGGATCAGCCAGGACTACGAAGCGAACATGATCGCGGGGATCGACGAGGTCACCCGTCAGCGTGGCTATGACACCATGCTGCTCAATGCTTCGGGGGACGATCCGCTGGGCAACTGCATCGACAAGTGTCGCCAGGGCCGCTTTGATGGCCTGATTCTGCTGCGGACACCTGAAGATGAGACGTGGCTGAATCAGTTGGCCAAGCATATGCCCCATGTCGTTGCCATCAACACACTCTGTGAAGCGCCGCAGACCGACGTTGCCATCTTCGATCATCACATGGCCTGCAAACTCGCGCTGGAACATCTCATGTCACTGGGCCATCGCAAGATCGGTTTCATCGGCAACACCCGCCCGATCCATGCAGGCTCGGCTCGTCGTGACATCGGCTTGGAGCAGCGCCAACTGGGCTTCATCAAGGCAGCCAAGGTGCTTGGACTGGATATCGACGAACGCTGGATATTCGACACCCAATGGAAGCAGTATGTCCCCAAACCCGGCGAGGATTTCATCTGCCAGGAAGGTCATATGGCGGTCCAATGGTTTGAATCACTCGACAATAAACCCACAGCCTACATCGGCGGTGTGTTCCGTTCTGCCATCGGTGCTGTCCAGCAGTGTCAACAAATGGGCTTAACCGTCCCTGATCAACGCAGCATCGTGGGCATTGGTGATCGGGAATGGTGCAAGTTCATCACCCCGGCATTGACCACCATCAGCAACTCACTGACGCCCATTGGTCACTGGGCTGCAACACGTTTGATTGATCGGATTGAACACAAAGCTCATGCCACCCAAGGTGTCCGCCAGGTCTTTGCACCGGAGTTGATTCTCCGCCAATCGACCGGTCCATGCGAGGCCTGATTTTGATTTGATTGTTACTGACAAAGGATTGAACATGCGCAACCCCAACCGTCAAACGCCTGTTGCCAACGGTCGGTCCAGTTCCGGCTTTACGCTCATTGAGTTGCTGGTGGTGATCTCGATCATCGCCCTGCTCATTGCGATTCTCCTGCCATCCCTTGCTGCAGCGCGTGAGTCGGCGCGGTCGATCAAGTGTGGTGCCAATCAGCGACAGATCGGCGTGGCCATCATGGCGTATGTCGGTGACTTTGCAGACTACCTGCCACCGGTGCGCGATACGGCGGTTGACCTGACCACGTGGGACTGGGCGATCCGTTCGTATCTGAACATCAACGACACCAACGATCCGGGCACCATCATTTTTTACTGTGAGTCCGAAGATATCTCAGCGGATAATCCTGATAGCAGTCGCCCCACTCGGTCCTATGGCTACAACCATGCCATCGGCCAAAGCGGGACCAACGGCAAGTACCCGCGGACACTCACCGACTTCACCACCGGTTATGCCAATCCCAACCGCTCACTGCTCATTGCAGACATGGGTATCAGCACCATGAACAACCATGCCATCGGTCGCCGTTATGGCGGGAATCTCACCCCCTTCAAGACCGACGAAATCTTCATGTACTCCAACGGCAATGATGTCGTCGAACCCAATGAAGATAAACTCCGACACGGTCAGGGAAGAGACGCACTTAACGCGCTCTACATCGACGGACATGTCGAACGCCGCAACGATCCGTGGTTCATGGCAAACGGCAGCGGCCCCCAACTCGACTCACTCGAATCCCTGAATATCTGGTACTGGAACTGGCCCCAGTAGTTTTCCCCGACAAATCGAACACCACCAATCCACGCACAAATGCACATTAAAGCCCTGGGATTTGAACCCCAGGGGATGCCTTAAAAATTAAACAACATTTCGCATCACGAAAGCACACCTATATGTTCAAACGCACACTCATCTGCTTACTTGTCATGTCCATCCCCTCGGTCACCTTGGCTGACGCCATCATCCCCGAGCATGGCAAATACACCACAGCCTATCAGTCCGACTGGAGCAAACTCCCCACCGGTGACATCACCGGCAAACGCGATCTATCCAACATCCAATTCAAAGAAGTCATCGGCGAAGAATCGCGCATCAAGTTTGCCAACCAGGACACCGTCCATCTCAAAGACATTCACTACAAACTGCGTTGGAATAATCCCACCGACAAGTACAACAACACCTTGATCTTCATTGCCAACGTCAAAAAGGTGATTCTGGAAAACATCGACATCATCAATCTTGATCCCGATTACAAAGCCTATCACAGCATACTCATCGAAGGCGCAGACGAAGTGATCGTGCGCAACTGCTACTTTGCAGGCACCGTCCAAAGCTATCACCTTCGCATGGAAGGTTGTGGCGACATTCTCATCGAGAACGTCGAAATCGCGGGCATACAATATGACAATCGCCCGACCCATCGCTTAGGTGGCGGCATCTTCATCAACAATGGCGCATCGGGTCGTGGTGGCATCAACAACACCGGCCTGCGTGCTGAACATCCCCGACTTCCCGGCTGGCAGGTGATTCAGAACTGCTACATCCATGACAACTCGCAGGACGATGATCACCGCCGCAATCAGGATGGCATTCTCATTCATGCACCGTCACATGGCCTGCTGTTTAACACCGTCGTGGAAAACTGGCTGCGCCCCAGTGGTGACTCAGCGTTTGATCTGGGTTTCAGACGTGTCGAACCCGAGTATCAGGACCGGACATTTCGCGTGGAACGCAACGTGATCCGCAACTGCACGTTTCTCAAAACACCCGGGCATGGCACCGGCCCCAACACGTTGCTGTTAGCCAACAACATCCTCATCAACTGCACCGTCGGAGACTACCACGGCGGTGGCGGGGACAATCGCTATGTCCACAACACATTTATCTATGACTTGAATCAGGCACCCGAAGCGCTGCGTCAATTGGCGTTGCGTGGCTCGCAAGGTTTTAGTTGCCTCTGGAACTTTAAAGGCCGAACCTTCTACCATAACAATCTGGTCTATCGTCCTGCGGGTAACTTTTTCATGTTCTACATGAATGACCAAGGTGATCCACGCAAGTATCGGCAGGTGTATGCGGACAACAATGTCTATGCCATCGCGCCGTTGGATAGTGCCTACCTGCGAAGTGCCAATGACGGTTTAAAACTTCAAACGTTTGAGGATTGGCAGAAGGACACCGCACAGGACACTGAAAGCCAACTCGTCGAACCGTCGATGGTTCCATTCGTGAGTTATGCCAGCGGTGATTTTGACCTGACGCATAATCCCTGGCCCGGTGTCGCGCCACTGCATGACAAGAAAGTCGAAGGCGTGTTGCTTGCTGTGTATCAGGATTTCAAAGGTACCCCCCGTGACAAAAAACATCCAACCGTCGGCGCGTTTGAAGCACCGGTTAAGCGTTAATGTATCTTCGAACTGTTTGGCTCGTCGAACCATCTGTCTTTACCACGAAGACACGAAGAGCACGAAGGACACAAAGCAAGGCAAAAGCCAATTCATTTGGATTTAAAAAACAGAGAACACATTGACCTCGTGTCGTGAGATCGGTGTGTTCTCTGTCTTTATATTCTGCTTGATTTATCTTCGTGGACTTCGTGGTTAAAAACCAATCGCACGATTAATCGGCACCTCAACACACGCCAAAGTTGTCTGCTTCTTTATCCTTTTCGATAAAGGCGTAGGCATTGTGGTTGTGGATGGACTCGAAGTTTTCGCTGGTGATCTGGTACCACTTGATGCGGTTTTCAGCATCGAGCATGACCGCCAGATCGCGGACGATGTCTTCGACGAACTTGGGATTGTCGTAGGCTTTCTCGGTGACCCATTTTTCGTCGGGGCGTTTGAGTACAGCAAACACAGGTGAGCTTGCAGCCTTTTCAACGATCTCAAAGACTTCTTCGATCCACATTTTCTTGCCTTGAGCAAAGCGGACACGGGCTTCGATTTCACAGCGTTGGTTGTGAGCACCGTAATCAGAGATTTCCTTGGAGCAGGGGCACAGCGATTTGCCGGGCACCTTCACGCCCATGATGAAATCGCTCTTGGCACCGGCGACGGCTTCGAAGGTTACTTCCAAATCCAGCAAGCTCGGCGAGCCGGTCACGGGCGCTTTCTTGTGGATGAAGTATGGGAAGGTCAGAAACAGGTGAGCTTCCTCAGCTTCCAGACGTTCCTTGATGTCACGGGCGACATTCATGATCTGGTCAGACCGCATGCATTCGTTGTGCTTGTTGAGCACTTCCAGAAAACGGGACATGTGGGTGCCCTTCTGGTAGTGCGGCAAGCCGACGTACATATTGACTTTGGCAACGGTGTTCTGAACGTTGCCGGTCGCTGGGCAATGCAGACTGATGGGATAGGTGATGTCCTTGACGCCGACCTTGTCGATGGCGACGCGGCGGGAATCGGAAGAACCTTGCACATCAGGCATGGCAGCGGAGTTGTTGGCGGTCATGACGTATCCTTATCTCAAAAACGCAGCGGAGTCGGCCGCAGGGCTTTACTTCAGGGACTAGCGACTGGCGACTAGAAAAAGACATGAACCGCAGTTGCATTCAATGTCTTAACCCTAGTCCCTCTTTCACACCAAAAATCCCCAAGAGGAACACTTTAACGCATCTTGACGGTTCAAACCACCCACTTGTTGGGGTTATTCCCGGTATTGCGAACTAGAGAATGCCGGTTTAATGGGTTATAACAGATGGTAAATCATGCCAAACCCCAACGGCAGGGAGATATCTCCCAGCGATTGCTACTGGGAACTGGAGAAGGATATGAACAGCGAAACGGATACACAAACCACGCCATCCTTGGAGCTTAACGTACCGGACGATCCCACCGGCAAGAGCAATTGCAGCCAGGGCCCCGGCGGGAGTTGGAAGTGGCGCAGCGGGGATTTCAATCCCAATGACAGTTGGGCGCCCACCGTCAATGTCTACCAGATGTCCCGGCGTGTGGAAGTCTGCATTGACGTCTCGGGCATGGACATGAGCAAGATCGACTTACAGATTCAAAGTCAAACGCTCTTGATCCGCGGTGTGCGTCAGGCACCTGACCCCCGTCGAACGACCGACGAGACATGTAAGATTCTGTGTATGGAAATCGACCACGGGCCGTTCTGCAAAGAAGTCCCGCTGCCGGATCCAATTGACACCTACCGGATCATGACACGGTACACCGACGGATACCTGTGGGTGACCTTGCCGTTGCGATCGCAGGGGTGAGAGAGAAGGGACTAGGGACTAGCGGCTAGGGACTAGGGTTTGAAAATCCTGAAACCTACGAAAAAATCCCCCTGGTCCCAAGTCCCTAGTCGCTAGTCCCTTTGGAATAAACTGTGAACCAAGATAGAACGCCAATCGTGAATTTTGTGGATGAAGAAGGCAATATGCACTCAGAAGTGATCGACGTGCCATTGGACCCGGATTCAGTGGATGATCAAGGTAATTTCAAGATCCCCAGCAAGCTGCCGGTCTTGCCGATCCGTGGCGTGGTGATGTTCCCCGGCACGGTGATGCCCTTGGGGATCGGTCGGCCAAAGAGTCGGAAGATGCTCGAAGAATGCCTGCCACACTCCAAGATCATCGCACTGGTGACCCAGCACGAAGAGGAACAGGAAGACCCCGGCGTGGATGATCTCTACACCGTGGGGACGGCAGCCATCGTCGTGAAAATGATGAATGAGCCGGACGACACCATCTCGCTGTTGGTCCATGGTCTGGGGCGCATCAAGATCAAGAAGTTCGAGCAGTCCGAGCCCTACTTCGTCTGTCGTCACGAACCGATCAATGAACTGCCAGGAACTGGCAAGAAGTTCTTTGCAGGTGTCGAACAACTCCGCGAACAGGCCCGCCAACTCATCGAGCTTGCGCCCAACGCGCCGGACCAGGCCGTCAACGTGCTCTTGAACATCGACAACCCAAGCAATCTGGCGGACTTTCTGGGTGCGAACCTGAATCTGGACGTGCAGCAGAAGCAGGACCTTTTGGAAGAACGTGATGTTGCCAAGCGCATTCGCCTGGTGCATCAGCATGTGTCCGCCCAACTGGAAATCCTCAAGCTTCAGCAGAAGATTCAGGAAGATGTCCATTCGAGCATTGGCGAAACGCAGCGCAAGATTTTCCTGCGCGAACAACTCAAAGCCATCCAGAACGAACTGGGTGAAGGTGCAGACGGTTACTCTGACACCACGCTCATCGAACTGCGCAATCGCATCGAAGAAGCCAACCCGCCGGAGAAGGCGATGACTGATGCGATCAAGGAACTCGACCGCTTGGAGTCGATCCCGCCAGCATCGCCTGAGTATTCAATGATCCTGTCGTATCTGGAACTGGTTGCGGACCTGCCTTGGGATAAGGCAAGTAAAGACAACCTGGACCTGGAGCGCGCTCAGAAAGTCCTCGACCGTGATCACTACGGCCTGGACAAGGTCAAGCGCCGTCTCATTGAGTACCTTGCAGTGCGCAAGCTCAACCCCACCGGTCGCGGGCCGATCCTGTGTCTGGTCGGACCTCCGGGCGTGGGTAAGACATCGCTTGGACATTCCGTTGCTGATGCCTTGGGTCGTGAGTTTGTGCGCATGAGTTTTGGTGGCATTCGTGATGAAGCGGAAATTCGCGGACACCGTCGGACGTATATCGGCGCGATGCCCGGGCGAATCGTGCAGGAACTCAAGCGCGCAGGGACCAACAACCCGGTGATGATGCTTGACGAGATCGATAAACTTGGCGCGGACTTCCGTGGTGATCCGGCATCGGCATTGCTTGAAGTGCTTGATCCCAGACAGAACGATGCGTTTGTGGATCGGTACCTTGATTTGCCGTTTGATTTGTCTCAGGTGATTTTCATCTGTACCGCCAACTACCTGGAGAACATTCCCCCAGCATTGCGTGACCGTATGGAGATCATTGACATCCCCGGCTACACCGACAACGACAAACTCCAGATTGCAAAGAAGTATCTCGTCCCAAGACAGCTCGAAGAAAACGGCTTGCAGAAGTCCAAGTGCAAATGGAACATCAAGGCCATCCGCAAGACGATTGAGGACTACACCCGCGAAGCAGGCGTGCGTGATCTGGAACGACAGATCGGTTCGGTGTGTCGCAGCATTGCAGCGACCGTTGCCAAAGCGAAAAGGAAATCCACCAAGGTGATCTCCGTCGATGAAGCTGCGGTGCGTGAACATTTGGGCCCTGAAAAACACTTCCGCGAAATGGATGACCGCACCAAGATTCCGGGCGTGGTCGTCGGCCTGGCCTACACCGCAGTGGGCGGCGAAATCCTATTCATCGAAACCACCAGCTATCCAGGCAGTGGCAAGATCACCATCACCGGCCAACTTGGCGATGTCATGAAAGAGTCCGCCTCAGCAGCATTGAGCCTGCTTAAGAGTCGAGCATCGAAGCTTGGTATTGATGTCAAGAAGCTCGATGAACTTGATCTGCACATTCACGTCCCCGCTGGTGCGGTCCCCAAGGATGGTCCCTCTGCTGGCGTGTCGATGTTCACGTCGCTGGTTTCTTTGCTGCTTGATTTGCCGGTAAAATCGCATCTGGCCATGACCGGTGAGATCACGCTGCGTGGGTTGGTGTTACCCATTGGTGGTGTCAAAGAAAAATCACTGGCAGCATCACGCGTCGGCGTCAAGACCATCATCATGCCCAAACATAACGAACGTGATCTGGAAGAAGTCGACCCACAGGTCAAGAAAAAGTGCAAGTTCGTGTTCGTTGAAAATGTGGACGAACTGCTGAATGTGGCATTCGGAGAGGCGGCACTCAAACGTGCGATCGATGCGAAGAAATCGTAAGACATACTGACGACAGATTGATTCATACTCAGCACAGTGCGATACGATTTGCACTGTGCTGTTTTTATTTGCATCTTCGATGCAACAGCATTGTGTCACAATGCAGCTATTTTTGATTTATACAAGTGTGACCTATTCGCAGCACAATAGCTGCGTTGCGACGCAACGCTGAGAAGACGGAGTCTTCTACGATTTCGTTGTGTTGTCAGTTGTGCATCACTTACCAAGTCGATCAAATGCCGCAGCGTATTTGCGGATGACGATCTGGTAGTGCGTGTTTTCAGCGACTGCACGAAGCAGTCCCTGGATGAGAGTCAGTTGTTTTTCGAAGGGACCGTCAGCAGCATTCTCCGCCATTTTTTCGGTCATCTTCAGCAGGTTGCCGATGCGTCCTTCGTCGGTACCGCCGGATTGCATGTGGTCACGCAATTCAGCAAGCTCTTCGCGGAGCATGGTCATGTGAGATTCAGTGATCATTCCGTCGCTCATGTTCAAGGCCTTCCATGTCAGATGCCGTGCTTCTGGACCTAAGCAAAACTTCCTGACCAAAGCTAACCCGTGTTTGGATGCGAGCCAGCGAATTCCGAATAACCCATTCAACAAAACGGACGTTGATTGGGTTTGTAGCGGTTAGGCAAATCGGTGATTGTGAATTATGTTCATCTTACCGGTAAAACGCTCAAGTCCATCAAAAAATTGCGAGCTTACTGAACAATGTTCAATTTTTCTGAGACATTTTCTTATCAGACATGAGGTTATTGGACGTAGAGCCTCGTAATGTCTGACAATGGGAATCTGATGCAGGTTGAGCACCGGGTGTCAACCTGGTGCCCGATGCGTTTACGCACCTTCAAACGGGTACCAGATTGACATCCGGTGCTCATGTCTCGATGTGTGTTCAAACTTCATCCATACACAACGTTCTCACATCTGGTGCATTGAGTTTCATTGCGATCAACCGAACACCCGCATTCTCAATGGTTAAAAATGTCTTGTTATCAGGAGTTTGTGACGTTGCTGCGACGCTTTGCCAGTCGAAATTCTGGGCGATTCATGCTAAGATTTGCCTTCTGCACGGTAAAAATGACCTGACAAATTGACTCCAAAATCAAGAGGCTATCCATGGCAAACCCCCGCGAAACCGCAAAACAGACGCTTAGCACGCCGTTGGGCGACAAGACCATCTACAACCTGAGCACCCTCGGTGACCAAGTCAACAAGCTGCCTTACTCGATCAAGGTGCTGCTCGAAGCGGTTCTCCGCAATGTCGACGAATATGTGTACACGTCCGACCACGTCAACGCTCTGGCCAATTATGACGCCAAGAACGTCGGCGAAGTTGAAATCCCCTTCATGCCCGGTCGCGTAGTCCTGCAGGACTTCACCGGCGTGCCTGCCGTCGTGGACCTCGCTGCCATGCGTGCGGGGATCGTCCGCATGACCGGTAACGAAGCCGATGCCGCCAAGGTCAACCCGCTGGTCCCCTGTGATCTGGTCATCGACCACTCCGTGCAGGTCGACGCCTTTGGCAGTGATGTCGCCCTGACCATCAACTCCGAAAAGGAATTTGAGCGTAACAATGAACGCTATGAGTTTCTCAAGTGGGGGCAGCAGGCATTTAAAAACTTCCGCGTCGTCCCCCCTGCCACCGGCATCGTCCACCAGATCAACCTCGAATACCTTGCCAAGGGCGTCTGGGACAACGGTGACACACTCTATCCCGACTCCCTGGTCGGCACCGACAGCCACACCACCATGATCAACGGCTTGGGCGTCGTCGGTTGGGGTGTGGGCGGGATTGAAGCCGAAGCCATCATGCTCGGTCAGCCCATCTTCATGCTCATCCCCGAAGTCGTTGGCGTCAAACTCACCGGCAAACTCAAGGAAGGCGTCACTGCCACCGACCTGGTCCTTCGCATCACCCAGATGCTCCGAGCCCACGGCGTGGTCGGCAAGTTCTGCGAGTTCCACGGCCCCGGTCTTGCCAACATGACCCTCGCCAACCGTGCAACCATCGCCAACATGGCGCCGGAATATGGTGCGACCCTCGGCTTCTTCCCCATCGACGATCAAACGCTTGAATACATGAAACTCACCGGCCGCGATGAAAAACTCATTGCCACCGTCGAACAATACTGCAAAGCCAACGGCTTCTGGCGTGATGACAACAACCAGGCAGTCTACACCGACGAACTGGAACTGGACATGTCCACCGTTGTCCCCGCACTCTCCGGCCCCAAGCGCCCGCAGGATCGCATCGACCTCACCGACATGCAGCCCAAGTGGAAGGAAACGCTGGCAAGCTTCGGTCGCTCCACCGGCGCCAATGCCGCAGCAAACATGGACTCCGAAGGCGGCACCGCCGTCCTCGAAGCCGAACCGGCAACAGGCGTGGAAGTCGAATATGACGGCCAGACCTTCACCCTCAAGGACGGCGACGTCTGCATCGCAGCCATCACCTCCTGCACCAACACCTCCAACCCCGACGTGATGATCGCTGCGGGTCTTGTTGCCAAGAAAGCCAACGCGTTGGGTCTCACCCGCAAGCCGTGGGTCAAGACCTCCATGGCGCCCGGCTCCAAGGTCGTCACCGACTACTACGAAAAAGCGCAACTCTGGGACGATCTCAACGCCCTGGGCTTTAACCTTGTCGGCTACGGCTGCACCACCTGCATTGGTAACTCCGGTCCGCTCCCTGAACCGATCTCCAAAGCGATCAACGAACACAACCTCGTCGCCTGCTCGGTGCTCTCAGGTAACCGTAACTTCGAAGGCCGTATCGGCCCCGACATCAAGGCCAACTACCTGGCCTCCCCGCCGTTGGTCGTGGCTTACGCCATTGCCGGTACCGTCAACATCGACTTGCAGAATGACCCCATCGCCACCGACAAGGATGGCAAGCCGGTCTACCTCAAGGACATCTGGCCCGCCCAATCCGAAGTCGACGAACTGGTCAAAACCTGCGTGACCCGTGAGCAGTTTGAAACCCAGTATGCCGACACCTTCGCAGGCTCGACCGAATGGCAGGCGATCCAAGCCTCCACCGGTGCGTTGTACGAATGGAACGAAAAGTCCACCTACGTCCAGGAACCGCCGTTCTTCGTGGGACTCACGCCCGACGTCAAGCCGATCGCACCGATCTCCGGCGCACGCTGTTTGGCCAAGCTTGCTGACTCGGTGACGACGGACCACATCAGCCCCGCGGGTGCCATCAAGCGTCACACGCCTGCTGCCAAGTATCTGGATGACAACGGCGTACCGGTCTCCATGTACAACTCATTCGGTTCTCGCCGTGGTAATGACCGTGTGATGACCCGTGGCACATTCGCCAACATCCGCGTGAAAAACCAACTCGCCCCCGGCACCGAAGGCGGCTACACCGTCGACTTCACCGGTGCCGAACCCGTGAATCCTTACAACGACCCGGCAGTCGGTCAGGATGCACCGGGCGGCAAGGTCAGCTTCATCTATGACGCCGTCCAGAACTACAAGAAGGCTGGCACCCCGCTGGTCGTCCTGGCAGGCATCGACTACGGCATGGGCTCCAGCCGTGACTGGGCTGCCAAGGGCACGTTCCTGCTGGGTGTCAAAGCTGTCATCGCCAAGAGCTACGAACGTATCCACCGTTCCAACCTCGTGGGCATGGGCGTGCTTCCCCTGCAATACAAAGACGGGCAGGACGCGGACAGCCTCGGTCTCACTGGCACCGAGTCCTTCGACATCCAAATCGACGATGCCGTCAAACCCCGCCAGGACATCACCGTCATCGCCACCAAGGAAGACGGCAGCAAGGTCGAGTTCACCACCCAATGCCGCATCGACACCCCCGTGGAAGTCGACTACTACCGCAACGGCGGCATCCTCCACACCGTGCTGAGAAACATGGCCAAGTAAAACCAACCACGCGACCGATGATGTAAGTCGCAGTGAAGATCAAAACAAAAAACGCTGACATGCTCATTGAGTGTGTCAGCGTTTTTTATTTGAATTTGTGAACACAAAGATACGCGACTTCGTCGCGTCTGCGTTGCAACGCAACCCTGTATCGCAAAGCGATAATCACATCACACTTCAAACCATTGCACACCTTTATGACTGCGAAGATAACGTAACATCAGATAATCGAAGTGTTCCTGATCTTTTACCTGTTTACGACTGCCTGCACGTGTGAACCATTGTTGTTTTTTGATATGATTCAAATGTGTTGTCAATGCGTGTTTCAAACTTCGACGAATTGAATCCCACTTCCGATCATCTTTCCAACTGATAAGCATATGTACATGTGATGTATCTGTTGCAACACCATGTAAACGCAGTCCTTGAAATGATGTTGTTTCTTGCAGTGATTCAATGATTCTTGTTTGAAGTGCACGATCAAAACGCACAACATCCTGCGTCATCTGCTCTTTGTACTTGTCTGCAAGTTCGAGATTCTGTTCGTGAATACCTTGCCCGTCACGTCGCACGTAACCGCGTTTGCGGTCGGGTAACCATGTGCCATATGCATGGAATGTGAAAAGGTAACATGGCATTGCACGAGTATAACTTGCTATGCAAGTTCAGCGTTGCATCGCAACGCAGCTATTTTATTTAATCTCACATCAACACAATCCAATAGCTGCATTGCGATGCAATGCTGAAACTGCAAAGCAGTTTATTGATTCATCCAGTCGATCATGAATTCACACCGCGCCGGGATCACGATCCAGGCTTTGTTCGAGTGTGAGATTCTCATCCGTCTTCTTGCTTGTGTAGTGCATGAGCATCAAAATCGCAGCGGCAGCAAGGTACACCCACGCAAACTCTGAGGCGACCATGTAGCGCATGTTGCCATCACCGTCAAACATTGGCGCGAAGACATTTGTGATATTGCCATCCACCAATTCAAAGGCATGGATCACACCCGTCGCTGACAACACTGAGGCAGCGACCATCCATGCAGCAGCCTTGTTGAGTTTGCGATCAATGATGAATGCGAGAATCGTTGCATAGAGCAATGACGTGACAAGAAAACCCTGACTCAGCGAGATGATGCCTTCCAGATAGACGCCTGACTGCTTGAGGGGTTCCATGGCATCGGTGAGGGTTTTGCCCCCGAGCATCAGACACGGCTTAACCAGAATGTCCAAGGCCCATGCAGCAAAGGCAGGAATCAAACCGAAAGCAACTGCCAGGGCATGAGCCCGTGGGACGGCAGCGAAGGCCTGGGCGGTGATGATGATGCCGATCCACAGGAGAATGCCAAGCATGACTTCGACAGGGATCCATTGCTGGATAAACGTCATCGCGCCGGTGAAGCAGACCACCGCGATGGCGATGCCGTTGAGCACACTGTAGCCAGCACGGGCGCCCATCGCTTTCCAGCCGGGGTGTCCGATGTAGATGGTGGTTGGGAAGGTTGAACCGAACAGGGATGCGATGATCGAGCCGATGCCGTTGACGAGTAAGCTTGATCGCGTGGGGAATTGATCACCTGCTGCTTCAGCCGATTCGAGATTTTGTAACGAGCCGATGATGTTGAATAACCCCATCGGGAAAATGATCGACATGTACTGCCAACCTGCAGGATTGGAAAGAAATCCCAGTAGTGTCGTGGCTGTCTGCTTGGGGGGATAAAATCCGATATCCCCTGCAGCTTGAGCAGGCGTCCAATCAGTCAGATTCATGGCTTTGAGCCCCCATGCAATCAGCACACCAACGACAATCGCAACCAACCCCGCAGGCAAACCAATCGGCAACTTGATCCGGGAAGCATAGGCAATGAGGATGATCAACATCGGCAAGAGCGCAATCTCCGGCGAAGCGAAAAGCTGGAAGATGAAGTTCATACTGATGAACGTGATCGCCACACCAGCGAGGGCAGAAAGCAGTCCTGCACGCGGTGTGTGTTTGCGAAGCCAATCCCCGATGAAAGCGCCGCCGGTCTCCATGAGTCCACTGACAAAACAGGCAAAGAGTCCGACTTTCCAGGTCAGATTTGAATCGTTGGTTTGGTGATACACGGGGACCATGACCAGGAAGATGTAGGCGATCATGCTCGGCGTGTTAATGCCATAGGGCAGCGCGGTGATGTCATCCCGGCCGGTCTTTTTCATCAGCGACCAGGCTTGATAAGCGTAGAAAAAATTGCCAATCAAAATAGAGATGGCTGCCCCCGGAAGAATGTAGCCGTTGACAAGTTCTGCTGGTAATTTGCAGACGTAGATGCACAGGGTTTGGATGAGCATCAACTGAAGCATGTTGTCGATGAATAGACCAAAGAAGCCGTCGATATCACCACGAACGAAATATTTCACGTTGTTGAACCTTGCGTATTAAACCTACGGGGGGTGTCAATAATGGATGAGGTGTATGGTAGCAGGTTCGAGCTTTTGAAAAAGGCATCAAGGCATTTTTACTGCAGAGCGGCTCTGCGGTGAAAAAACGGTTCTTAGGGATATGCGAATGAATCGGTATCTGAGTAACATACCCCCATGCAAGCAGCCATTCTTTCCATCGGTGATGAACTGGTGCTCGGTCAGACCGTCGACACCAACTCCGCGTTTCTCTCAGCCCAACTGGCGTCCAGGGGGATCATGACTTTGCTTCACCAGACGGTGGCAGATGACATGCAGGCCATGGTCGATATGATCGAATATGTCTCACAGCGCGTCGAACTGATCATCATCTCCGGCGGGCTGGGACCGACCGATGACGATCTGACTCGACAGGCATTGGCTAAGGCGATGGGTGCCGAACTGGTGATGGATAACGAACAACTGCCGTTGATCCAAGCCATCTTCACCAGACGTGGCAAGCCCATGCCCGACCGCAACAAAATCCAGGCCTACCACCCGGTCGGCACGACCATGATCACCAATACCTGCGGCACGGCGCCCGGCATCATTGCCAAACTCAACAAGGCAACCATCTACGTCACCCCCGGTGTCCCCAGTGAAATGAAACGCATGTGGGAACTGAGCATTCTCCCCGATGTGCTCAAGCTCGCACCTTCCAGGCGATTCATTCAAACCATCAAGGTCAACACCTTCGGTCGCGGTGAAAGCACCGTCGCTGAAGAACTCGGCGAACTTTTTGACCGCACACGCAATCCCAAAGTCGGTACCACTGTCTCCAAAGGCATTGTCTCCGTGCGTATCCGCAGTGAGTTTGATTCTGACGAAAAAGCGCAGACTGAACTGCTCAAAACCGTCGAAGCGGTCAAAGACAAACTCGGCAGCATTGTCTACTCCACCGAAGAAATCACCATTCAGGAAGTCCTGGTCAACATGCTCAAGGAACGCAGCATGACCGTGGCCACTGCCGAAAGTTGCACCGGCGGACTCATCGCCAAGTTCCTCACCGACATCCCCGGTTCGTCATCCGTGATTAAAGGCGGTTGGGTGACTTATGCCAACGAAATGAAGATGCGCGAACTGGGGATCCCCGAAGCCATGCTCATCGAGCATGGTGCAGTCAGCCAACCCGTTGCCATGCACATGGCAAAATCTGCAAGAGAACAAGCTGATACCGATCTTGCCATCAGTGTCACCGGCATCGCTGGACCGGATGGTGGTAGTGATGAAAAACCGGTCGGCACCGTCTGGATGGGCATCGCAGACCGCGACGGCGTCACCGCCCGCAAGTTCCTCTTCAACGGCACCCGCGACACTGTCCGTGACCGTACCGCCAAGATGGCCTGCCAAATGCTGCGCATGAGATTGCTCGATGAAGACGATACCGCAATGACGATCGGTTAACGCAGACCGCTTTCGGTTTAGCGCGCCAACGCGCGAACGGAATCGATTGATCGTCAAATCTCGTCTGCGCATGCTAAACCGCAAGCGGTTTGTCATTTGATCACTTCATCTGTTTCAACAGCGACGGCATATCGATCACCGCAATCCCACTCACTGAGTCGGCCATGGCGTAAGGCAGGACCAGCATGTCCTTGTGGAGCATCGCACCACAACTGTAGAGCACGTTGGGGACGTAACCTTCGCGTTCGGATTCGTCCGGTGCCATCAGCGGTTCTTTGAGATGACCGATCACCTTCGTCGGATCGTCCAGATCAAGCAGGATCGCACCAAGCACATATCGGCGCATCGGTCCCACGCCATGGGTTAAAAGCAGCCAACCTTCAGGTGTCTCAATCGGTGAGCCGCAGTTACCCAGTTGCACCAAATCCCAGGGCAGTTCGGGGGCTTGGAGCAATTGTGAATCACCCCAGAAGTGGATGTGATTGGATCGGGAGATGGTGATGTCTTGGCCGTTCTGGCGGCCGATCATGAAGTACTCGTCATTGATCCGACGTGGGAAGAGCGCAAAGCCTTTGCCATGGGCGCCGGTCCCGTTGAGTGATCGAATGTGATACGTCAGGAAGTCACCGGTCTCAATGAGCTGGGGCATGATGCGTGAACCATCGTAGGCAGTGTACGTCGCGTAGTACCACGCACTGCCATCGTCTTCGACAAAGCGGACGAAGCGTGCATCTTCCAAGCCGTTTTTCTCCACTTCGGAGACGGGGAAGAGAATGCGTTCGCTGAGATCTGAATCGCAGGAAAAGTTGACGGTGTAATTACTCTCTGCAAGCCATCGGAGTGTCTGCACACAGTGATGATCCGAAGCCTTCATGTTCTGCTCATCACATGTCGCAGCAATGGCCTGTTCCATCTCCATGCGCGTGAAATGCTCCGGCAGTTTTTCAAGCACACCACGGTTGATATCACCCGCAGCACCAAGCTCCTTGAGCTTTCGCAGCACGAGAATTTTTTCATACAGCGCATCGGTGTGAATCTCAGGTTGTGATGAGAAGCTGCTCGACGCTTCCATTTGCACATCGCCGTCCGCAGTCAACATCCCCGAACGGAAGGCGACCGATGAGATGTGGCCTTCACCCACGGCACGGAACGAGAGGATGAATTTGCATCCGCCATCAGGCACGCCCGATTGATCCGGCGCGGCGACGATACTTGGGTTGAAATACGCAGCAGCGGCAAAGCTGTATTCGAGACTGAAGTAAGCACCGAGCAATAGTTGATGCGTGGTCGGTAACCGCTCCAGTTCAATGAGTAACTCCGTGTGACAATGCTGGACGACCTGCGAACAGACACGGGCATAGTGTCTGCGATAGATCGCTTCGGAGTGTTTATGACGTGTGTCGAAGAGCGCGCAGGTTTCCTGCCAGGCCTGATCTTTCTCCGCAGCCGATAATGCCAGAAACCGCCTTAAAAACGGCTCAAAACGTTCCCCGGGTGCAGCATTGAAATACCGAACGATGACTTTATGACTGTGGGCCGCAAAGCGCTCATCCTGACGGGTAATGGTTACACCAGGATGGCTTGTGTCTTTGATGGACATTTTAACTCCTTGGATGCCATGATCATTTCGGCCTGTGCCAACAGGTAGGCCAACGTACTTTCAGCGCCTTGGTTTTCATTGAGTCGGTCGGCATGCAGACCATCGCGGCAGCCACCGATTTCCGGGTCATACACTTCGACACCCAGATCGTTGGCACCGAGGAACCAGCCAAAAGCGCGGACGGCTTCGTCGTACCAACGCGCGTCACCGGTCAGACGCCAGGCGCTTAGCGATGCGGAAACCTGCGTGTAGGCTTCGACGGGTTGCTGGTCGAAGATCGCGCGCTTGCCACCCTTGACATACCAGCCATCCGAACCGATGGGGCGGAAGATGCCTCCCTTACCGGTCTGGACTTTGGTCAACCATTTGAGTGCTGCAAGACCGGCATCGGCCCACTGGTTGTTCTGTGCGTCATAGCCACTGATCAGTAATGCCTCAGCCATGCGGGCGTTGGAGTAGGTCACGGTGTTTTCAAACCACTTCCAATCCGAGGTCGCGTTTTCACTGTACAGTGACATCAGCCGGCCAGCCAGTTCATCACGCACTGCACGGACGCGTCGGTCCCCGCCGTAACGCTTGAGATAGGCACTGCAACCGAGGATGGTGAACATCCATGAGCGTGGTGAGTTAAAGGTCTCTGCTGCATCCAGTCCCTTGATAAAGAGGTTTGAGCAAAGCGTGCGATCGCCCAGGTGATGATTGGAACCCATAATCGCCCCCAAGGCCCAGAGTGTCCGTGCGTGACTATCTGTTGAGCCGACCTCTTCAAGCCAGCGCCGATCGTAGGACATGAAATTTCTGAAGCGCTTCTTGCCATCGTTCCACGCATAGTGGATGAAAGTTTGATAGCGGTCAGCCAATTGATGCAGCAGCGGATCAATTTCCGGATCGTGGCCGGTGAGTATGCTGCAAAAGAGCAACGCACGGGCATTGTCATCAATGCAGTAACCATGATTGGCATCAGGGATGGTGTAAATCGCGTGCTGGAAAATGCCGGTGTCATCGCTGAGCGTTTTTAAATGCGTCAGGTTGATGTCGGGCAAAATCAGGCGATCCGGTGGCTGGACTTTATGCGAGGACTTGATGTAACGGTACTCATTGCGACCGGTATGGAAGAGTTCCATGTACTGATCGGCAATCGTGCTCCAGACCATGCTGCGCCCGTATTGGTAGGCTTTTTTACGCATGGTGTTTCGCTTCACATCATCATCAAGCAAGTCGATGACGTTCTCTGCAATGGCGTCAGGATTTTTAAAGTCAACCAGAACACCGCGGTCATCATCGAGCAATTCCTGGGCATGCCAGTAAGGCGTTGAGATGACGGCTTTGCCTGCACCCAGTGCGTAAGCCAGTGTGCCTGAGGTGATCTGGGCTTCGCTGAGATACGGCGTGAGGTAGATGTCCGCTGCACCGATGTACTGCATGAGTTCTTCGGTTTCGACAAAGCGATTCTGGAACAGCAAGTGATCAGCCACACCCAGCTCTTCAGCGAGTTTAACCAGTGATTCACGATAGCTTTCGCCGGACTGAGCTTTGACGTGCGGGTGGGTTGCGCCAACGATCATGTACACCGCTTCGGGATGTTTCTCCACGATGGCAGGCAATGCCTTGATCGCATACTCCAGACCTTTTCCCGGAGAGAGCAGGCCGAAGGTGAGTAAAAGCTTTTTCCCCTCCACCCCGTACTGGTCTTTGTAGTAACTGGGATCAACGAACGGCACGTCGTGAATACCGTGATGGATCATGGCGATTTTGGAATGATCAATGCCATAGATATCACGGAGAAAATCAATGCCGTGCTGACTCATGGTGACCAGTCGAATCGAACGGTCCGCCAATTCGTTGAGAATGTCACGTTGTTCAGGAAGCGGGTCTTTGAGGATGGTGTGCAGCGTGGTGATGACGGGCATTTTCAATTCGTCGAGCAGATCAAGAATGTACTTGCCATACTCACCGCCGAAGATGCCGTATTCATGTTGCAGACAGACCGCATCGACATCATTGATATTCAGAAAGTCGGCTGCACGTTTGTAGTCAACGAGTTTGTTGTCACGGATTTCAAAGCGAACGGGAGGCGGGTAATCATAACCCTCAGGTTGGTCATTCATCGGCAACACCCAGAAGTTGGTCTTTGGATGTTTGGTTTGCAGCCCGGCCACAAGATCATGGGTGAAGGTGGCCAAGCCACACTTACGGGGTAGGTGATTACCGATAAACGCTACCTGCCGGATCTGACTGGAATGACTCATAATTTTGAATGCTCCTTGTTGCTTGATGGTCCATTCATGTGCCAACAATGGCGCTTTCACCGAACCGTACGTAACACATCGCATAACGGTTCGAAGCTAAAGTGCCCGGACATCAAGCCGCGTGAGCAAGCCTCCTTGTAAAAATTGTCTCGTACTCACTGGTGTTATTGCAATGCTCATACCAGCAAGGACAAAAGTGGCACCCCGATTGTACACATTGTAAGCGAAGACGCTGAAAAACATTGTAAAACAAAGGTTTTATTGTATTTGAAATGTTTGCTTAATATTGAACAGTGTATGCGCAGGGATTAAGCAACTGCTGGTTAATTAAGCAATATTTGATATCATTCACTTGTCGGACGCGATGGCATCTCTGCAGATTTGTTTGATGTTTTGCGGGATCAGCAGCAACGCCATGATGATCAAACCGGGCACGATGATCAGATCGTCAAGATGACCGATGACGGGAATGCAGTCTGGGATCAGATCAAATGGGAGTAACAGGTAACCCAATGCAAGCACAAGACACCAACGGGCAAGTTTTGGTGTTTGGGGGTGATTGGCTAAGGCGCGGTAATACAGCAGTTGGCGTTTGAGAGTCCGTGCAACTTTTCGCAGGGTTGATAACACGGTTGTTTATCCCCGTTGGTTACTTGCCACTGTTGAGGAAAAACTCCATCAACTCGTGGCCGTGCTTGATCTGCAGGTCACCGTGCTGAGCATTGATTTCGGTGAACGGCTTGGGGACGACGTTGTTGATGTGTTTGCCAGCCATGACAAACGGCGGGGGTGTCGGATCGTGTTTGCGTGTTGCGACCGAGGTGTAATGGTCGGGCAAAACGAGAATGCGATAGCCGCCGAACTCATCGCTGCGTTCTTCGAGCACTTTGTGAATCGGGCCGACGATGTGTTTGTCAATCGCTTCGATCGCGCCGACTTTCGACTCTGCATCAGCTTGATGCGAGGCTTCGTCGGGCGCTTCGACATGCACGCAGACGACATCGTAATCGTCGATGGCTTTGATGCCATGCTCACCGGCGGTGGGGTAGTCCTGATCGTGGTGGTAACTGGTTTGGCCGGGGACATCGAGGCGATCCCAACCGATGAAGGAGGCGATGCCTGCCAGTAAGTCCACGGCGGTGATCATTGCGCCTTTGAGTCCGAAGCGTGATTCAAAACTCGGGACGATGGGCTTTTGGCCTTGACCCCAGGGCCAGATATGCGTTGCCGGTGCTTCACCCAGATCACGGCGGGTGAGGTTGACTTCGTGGCCTTTAAACAACTTGGCACTTTGATCAATCAACGTGTTGAGCAACTCGGCGTTGGGACCTTTGGGGCGATACTTGTCCATCGCTTCGCCGGGAATGTCATGCGGCGGGGTGGTCTTGAGCTTGGACCAGTCACGGCCCTTGCGATCGTCTCTGTTCGACTGGTCCACGAGAATATTGCGATAGCTCACACCGGGGTAGACCTTGATGTCTTCGTCTTCAATGAGCTTGATGAAATCAGCGAGAAGCTGCTTGCCTTCCTTGGAACTGATCGCGCCAGCCGAGTGATCCTGCATGAGTTTTTCAACGACGGTGACGAAGTTGATGCGGAAGATCCAGTCGGCTGGGTCCAGATCAATCCCCAATGCAGCAGCTTCCAGCGGCGCGCGTCCCTTGTGATACTTCACCGGCGAATAGCCCAGCAGTGACATGCTGCAGACATCCGAACCACAGGGAAAACCCTCGGGCGTGGTCGCAACGGTGCCCTGGCGACCGGTCATGGCAAGCTTGTCCATGTTGGGGATATGAGCAGCTTCAAATGGCGTCTTGCCATCGAGTTCTTCAAGCGGGTGGTCGGCAGCGCCGTCTGGGATAATGATGACGTATTTCATTGGAGTCAGGGAGTAGGGAATAGTGATTAGGGAGTAGCACTGATACAAAAGCAGCGACGAGTGTTAGCCCGTCGCTGCCACAAGTGTTTTATTTTACAGGAAACCGGGAGTCGATGTCTTTTCTACTCCCTATTCACTACTCCCTATTCACTACTCCCTGAAAAAACTCAGTGATTATGCAGTGACTCGTCGACTTCATGCTTGGCAGCAATCTTGGCCAAGGGTTCCTTGATACACGGGGCATCCAGACGAACCGGGGCACTGGAGCGGGGGGCAGCCCAGTTCACAGCGTTGGCCAGCACGCGACGGACGTTCTTGTCGTAGTAAATCGGGAAGGTTTCGTGACCGGGGCGGAAGTAGAAAATCCGGCCTTTGCCGCGCGTCCAGCAGTTACCGCTGCGGAAAACTTCGCCACCTTCAAACCAACTGATGAAGACTTGTTCATCGGGTGCGGGGATGTCGAAATATTCGCCGTACATTTCGGTGTGTTCCAGTTCGAAGCATTCACCTTCCAGGCCGTCAGCGATGGGGTGACCGCTGTTGACGCACCAGATGATTTCGCGTTCTGCAGCTTCACGCCAACGCAGTGAGCAGGTGGTGCCCAACAGGCGCTTGAGAATCTTGGAGTAATGCCCGGAGTGGAGCACGATCAGACCCATGCCTTCGAGCACGCGCTTCTGGACCTTGTCGACGATTTCGTCTTTGACTTCACCATGTGCACAGTGCCCCCACCAGGTCATCACGTCGGTGTTGGCGAGGACTTCATCCGTCAGGCCATGTTCGGGTTCATCGAGCGTCGCAGTGCGGACGACGACGTTGGTGCCCAGGTGTTCTTCGATGGCAGCTTTCATCACCATGTGCATGCCATCGGGATAGAGTTTTTTAACTTCTTCGCTTGTGTGTTCGTGGCGGTATTCATGCCAAACGGTTACGCGGATCGGATTGGACATCGTGCACTCCAGTTGGAAGTTCAGTGTTGGGGGTTACGGAAAGATACAACTTTATCCGATGGCAGGGTGGATGCAAGTGTGAAGACAGGGTGTATGGGGTGTCGGGTTTGGGGTGTGGGGTAAAAGACAGGATCAATCATTCTGTTCTCATATGTCATTTTCAAAATTTCCAACCCTACACCCTACACCCTACACCCCAAGCCCCAACGCCAGACATCCGTTATAATGACCGGCATGAGCAATACCCTCGATAACAAGATTCTCGGTAAACCCGTGGCAGACAGCATCATGCAGACCACGGCAGCCCGCGTTGCCAGGATCAAGGAGCAGACCGGTGGTAAAACCGTCTGCCTGGCCACCGTCCTCGTTGGCGAAGATCCGGCATCGCACACCTACATCCGAATGAAACACAATCGCTGTGAGCAGGCAGGCATCGCGTCGCGACACGTCAAGCTCGATGACACCACCACCACCGAACAGTTGGTGGCAACCATCACCGAACTGGGCAACGACCCGGACGTGCATGGCATCTTGCTTCAGCATCCGGTGCCCAAGCAGATTGACGAACGGGCTGCATTTGAAGCGATCCCCGTTGCCAAGGATGTCGACGGTGTGACCTATGGCAGCTTCAGTCGCATGTGGTTTGATGAGCCTGGCTGCTTCCCAAGCTGTACGCCCCAGGGCATCATGCTTTTGCTCGAGTCGGCCAACATTGATCTGTCGGGTAAGCATGCGGTGGTCATCGGTCGCTCGCCGATTCTCGGTAAGCCCATGGCCGGTTTGCTGCTTGCCAAAAATGCCACGGTGACCATCTGTCACAGCCGAACCAAGGACCTCCCCCAGATGGTCAAGCAGGCTGACATCGTCGTTGCTGCCGTCGGCAAGTCTGAATTTGTCCAGGGCGATTGGCTTAAGGATGGCGCGATTGTCATGGACGCCGGCTACAACCCCGGCAATGTCGGCGATGTGCACTTTGAGTCCGCTGCCAAAGTCGCCAGCCTCATCACCCCCGTCCCCGGCGGCGTCGGCCCGATGACGTTGGCGGTCCTCATGCAACAGACTTCATTGGCTGCAGCGCAACAACTGGGTGTTTCCGAATAAAACCATTTGAACCGCCAAGACGCCAAGGACGCCAAGATCAATCAGAGTTTTTGACTCTCTTAACTTGGCGCTCTTGGCGTCTTGGCGGTAAAACAAAAAAATATGTCACAGTTAAACAACCCATATCAGATCCAGCGAACCACCGGCGTGTGTGCTTTTACCGAGCGTAAACTTGAGCCCGGTGAGGAGTATGTCGCAACACTCGTCGATGCGCCTTTGGAAGAAGGTCAAAAACCCGGCAAAGACGATCCGGGCTTTATTCGCATTGATATCTCCATGGAGGCATGGGAAGAAGGCAAGCGGCCGGACAATCTCTTTAGCTTCTGGAAGACCACCGTCCCCGAACCGTCCAAGAAGAAAAAGCTCTTCGTCGACGACAGCGTGCTCATGAACCTGCTGCTGCGTCTGGCTGACGAAACACAACCGCAGCGTCAGGCTTTCCGCTTTGTCATCGCCTTGATTCTCATGCGTAAGAAACTCTTGCGTTACGACAAATCCGCCAAGCAGGAGGATGGCACGGAAGTCTGGACCATGACGCCCAAGATGGATGTTACCAAGGGACACATGGGCAAGTGGGACGAAAAAAACAAGCTTCAGATCATCGACCCGCATCTGGATGAAGACCAAATCCAACAGGTCTCCGACCAACTTGGTCAGATCCTCGAAGGCGAACTCGAATAACACCGGCAAACTTGAGCAGCAGATGTCAATCTGGTGCAGGTTCACACCGTGGTCTAATGCTCTACATAACCTCATGAATCTAGGAACACGATGAAAGACGCAACGCAATCACAAGGTTTGGCTTTCATACGTTATGCACTGCTGCTGACCGCCATGCTCTGCCTGGTTGGCTGTGAGCTTTTCCCCAAAAATAACAGCAACAACGCGGTCCCCGCTGCCTACAAGCGTCCGCCGATGATCATGCCCAGCTATGGGAAATTGGTCGAAGGACATAACAGTCACATCAAGGGCCTCACCCGCGTCTGGGCCAAGGCCAACATCGATGTGACCTATCGCAATGAAGAGGGCAAAACCAAAAAGGAGTCCGGCGATCAGTCCACCTTGATGATCGACCTACCCCAGAACGTTGCACTCTCACTGGGCAAGTTTGGGTTAGGCACACTGCTCTGGGCAGGCTGTGATGATGAACATTTCTGGTTCTTCGATCTCATCGGCGAAAAGAGTATGCTCTACGGTTCACACAGTTCCCTGTCGCATGTGAACATTCGCAACTTACCATTACAGATCCGGCCAGCAGATATCCCGATGCTCCTCGGACTCTTGCCTTTGAATCCCAACGGGCAGGCCAAGGTCGGTTGGGAGCGTGGTTACTTCACCATCCAGCCCACCGACACCAACGTCAAAATTCTCATCGACCCGGTTTCCTATGCCGTGCGTCAGGTGATTATTTTTGCCCCCAATGGTCAGCCTGCAGTGATCTCAACGCTCAATCAGCTTTACGGTTTACCTCTTGCTGATAGTGACGCCAAAGCCTATCTGCATCTTGCGATTCGCATTGACGTGCCTTCGGAGGGGTTCATGATGAACGCCAAACTCTCACAGGTCACCGACGCCAAACCCGGCGTGGACCGTGCCAAGGACAAAGCCTTCGCCCGCGGTTTTGATTGGCATTACCTGGCAGACCGCGCGTTTAAAATCCCATTGGACCAACGTGTCAATCTGGATCAGCAATTACGATATTAGTTAATTTTAAGTTTTCGGGGGTGAGCCATGGGACATGCCCAATGGTCTGATAAGTCATACAGTCGACGCTTGCTCTGGCAAATCGTTATTGGCAGTTTCATCTTGGCTATCGCTGGTGCTTATGCGGTTGATTTTGTTCATCAACGATGGACTGAGGATCACCATCCTGATATTGATCTTCTCAATGAACAGTTTCGTCAAGCCATTGAGCAATTTGATCCGTCGATCTTCCTTCTATCCATTGCACGTCCCGAGCAAGAGACAAGCCAATCGCTGATCACTTTTCTGACGAAGCTGTCACCGGATGAAATGTGCCTCTGGTTGGAACATATTGCAAGGCATCATAATGATCAAGATTTAAAACTCATCAAGTCGATCATGGTCTTAGACGATGGTGCTTACGAATATCTCAAACTATACCGTGCACTTTGGACAAGCTTGCCAATAAAGCCCCATGACGCAACGCTGCCGGTGCAACTTGGCCAGTTACTTGAAGCTGACCCTATTAGCCGTTACGCGCATTTTGCAGTTGGTGTTTACTGGTTGCACCATCACCAGATTGATCCTGCCATAGAGGCTTATTGGGCTGAGGCCGAGCAATATGATGCGGACTATGCTCGGGAGCAGGTTGTCACTATCTGCTTTGCGTATGAACGCTATGACGCGATGGCAAAATGGGTTTCCGATCCATCTTACCAACCGCTGTTAACCGAGCATGACCGGATTGTCATTCATGCAGGCAATGGCAATTGGTGGGTTGTGTTCTGGCGGGTTCCGATATTGGTATGGGGAGATGTTTCGCCCTACCTTGCAGTCCTGAGTTTAATCGTGGGAAGCTTCTGGTTTGTATTTTTGATCCTGGCATCGCAGCCCGGTGATGCATTGCCAAGGCGGATTGGCTTGGGAATTGCGGCGGTGTGCCTGGGTATTTTAAGTGTCTGGCCGACTATTTTCATGGCAATCTGGCAGGAATATGCATGGGGGTTGATCGAGGGTGAAACCCCTATTTCCAAGGTGCTATTTTACATTCTGGGCGTGGGGCTGCGCGAGGAGTTAGCCAAGGCATTGTTGGTCTTGCCGCTGGTCCCCTGGCTTGCCAAACGAGACGATGGCTTGTGTATGCTTTTAATCAGTGCATGTGTCGGGCTTGGTTTTGCAGTTGAAGAAAACATGCAATACTACGACCGGTTTGAGATGGGGAGTATTGCAGGCCGATTTTTGACAGCCAATATCATGCACATGATGCTCACAGGTTGGGTTGGCATGGAGCTGTGCTGGCTATGGCGATATCCACGCAAACGCGCTGTGGAGTTTGTCAGCGTGTTTGCCCTGGCTGTAATTGGGCACGGCGCCTATGACGTGGCCTTTGACCTGGTCGACCCCCAGGACATGTTCCTGATGAGTATCGCGCCTTACGTCATTCTGCTTCTGATTGTCTATCGTTTTTTCCATCTCATTCGAAGCTACCGCCAGCCAAGTCAACAGGGCGTGAGTCTGATGTTTGTCTACACGCTTGGTGTTTGCGTTTCAGGTCTCGTGATGGTCTGGCTGCAAAGCTGGCTATTGGGTCCCGCCGAAGCCTTTACCACCATCTCCCAGGAAGTGATGTTTATGGGAATCATGTCCGTTGTCATGTTTCAGCAGATTCCCCAATCGCTTCGTGATTGATTTTCCATTTGGCACACACATAAAAAAAGCGGCTGTAACGGTTGGTGTTACAGTCGCTTTTTCATATCAATTGACCGGTGCATCATCACGATGCGGTATCACAGTCTTAAATTGCAATCAAGTTTCGCTGGTGCACTTGTCGTAGAACTCAACGTACTTGTCTTTGTTTTCTTCGTCCGCACGACAGGCCATGGCTGCACGCGGGTGTTGATTCAGCAGTCCGCCGATGGCGTAGGGGATCGTCGGACCCCATTCCATTTCCTTGCGGAGATCGACAAAGTAATCCTGAAGCAGTTTGTAGATCGGGCGTTCGTGGAACTTGGGATTACGCAGGAATCCGATGAGTAGTTCCATCGGGCAGTTGCCTGCACCGCGACCCAGGCCCATCATCGTTGCGTCGATGCGGTTACAGCCGAGGATGATCGCTTCGATGGTGTTGGCAAAGGCAAGCTGCTGATTGTTGTGAGCATGGATGCCGATTTCCTTGCCGGTGGCAAAGCCCTGGTATTTCTTGACGAGGTAGTCGATCTGTTCACGGTACAAAGCACCGAAGCTGTCGACGACGACGACTGTGCTGCACGGTGTCTGGGCGATGACTTCCAACGCCTGATCCAGTTCAGGTTCAGAAGCCGTGGAGACTGCCATGATGTTGCAGTAGACTTCGTAGCCTTTTTCGTGAGCATCGTGAATCATGTCCACCGCGATGGGAATCTGGTGCAGGTAAGTTGCCACGCGAATGATATCGAGCACCGAATCACTCTTGGGCAGGATGTCCTTTTTGTAGTCGCACTTTTCAGCGTCGGCCATGACCGCGATTTTCAGGTCCGTGTCATTGTCGCCAACGATCTTGCGAATTTCTTCTTCGTCGGAGAATTTGAATGGGCCGAAGTCGTCGGTGCTAAAGAGTTTTTTGTCACCCTTGTAGCCGATTTCCATGGCATCGATCCCCGCTTCGACACAGGTCTGGTACACAGCCTTGACCAACTCAGGATCGAACTTGTGATTGTTCATCAGACCACCGTCACGGATCGTGCAGTCCAGAACCTGTAATTCAGGGCGATAGGTCACCCACGGTGCTTTGGTTTCGCTCATTTTTTTTCGCTTCCTTCTGTCTCACCGGAGATTTTCGGTGGGCAAAGATTGTATGGGTTGGGGCTCTGGATAGCAAAAAAGACTACGATGTCCATTGGCGGCCGGGCGATAAGAAATTGAACGCGAAGGCACGAAGGTCGCGAAGGACACAAAGGTTAAGACAAATTTTCAATTGATGCAGATGTGAACAGGCAAGTCGCGAAATCGGTTTGAACAAAAAGATTCTGTCTTGTCTTCGTGATCTTCGTGTCCTTTGCGCCTTTGCGTTAAAAACATGATGTCACGAATATCGAGAACCCAATCACTTCAAAGCCAGCATGCATTCGCGGAGTTCGGCTAATGCCTGGGCTTCGTCTGCGGTTTTGTCCACCACCATCGGCTTGCCGAAGGTGACGGTGGTTTTACTTGGGCACAAAAAATGCCAGAGCATGTGATGCTTCAACGGTGTCCCCTCAATCCACACCGGCACGATCACCGCGCCGGACTTCTTGGCGATCCACGTGATCCCCGATTGGAACTCCTTGAGTTCACGTTCTTCACGTTGCAACGCGCCTTCGGGAAAGAGACCGACGATGTCGCCTTGCTTGAGAATGTTTACCAGCAAGCGCACCTGTGACAACCGTGATTCGTCTTCGCTGATGGCAATGGGGTTGATTGCTTTCCACAACGGTTCCATGGCTTTGTATTGGTAATTCTTCATCATCAACCAACGGACCATGCGCGTCACCCTGGCCTGCATGACAAACGGGTCCAAACCGGTGGTGTGGTTGGCTGCAAGAATCACCGCGCCGGTGTGCGGGACGTGATGTTGCCCGCGGACTTCCAGACGATGCCAGACGAAGCAGTACAGCCGTTCGATGCGCCAACAGGCATTGGCAATCGGATTGAGCATCGGACCGCTGCGTGCATAACGGATCAACTGCGACAACCCAAGCAGCAACAACACCGGCCCAAGAATCAGCATCACATAGCGAATGTTCACATCTGCATTGGGTAACCGCCAGATACACAGATGCGTCAGCACACTGCAGGTGGTATTGGCCATAGAGTTGAGCCCCATGACCCGGCCGCGGATGAAATTGGCAGCACTGGTTTGAAGCAGCGTCATCACGCTGATGATGATCATGTTGCCAAAGAGTCCGATGCAGAACGCTGAAAGGTACATCACCCACATCACAGGCACCAGTGCCATTGTCAACAGGAAAACACCGACAAACAGGAATGCCGTGAACATGATCAAGCCTGCTTCGCGTCGGGTTCGGACCCATGCGATCACACCAGCGCCCACGAGCATGCCCACACCCAAGGTCGCAGTGACCATGGTGTAATGCTCCATGAGCGCTTTGTCCTGCAAATCGAAGTGGATTTTGGAGACCCCCAGAATGCTGCTGGTCACCACGGAGGCCACCGCCCAGACGAGCATGTTCATGACGATCAGCGAGGCAATGCGTTTGTGTTGCAGGCAGTATTTGAGTGAATAACCAAACGCCTTGGCTTTGGGTTTTGGGGTGGGTTGATTGGTGTGCGTGTGGTGTTTGACGGGTTTGAGGAATGCAAAGAACCAGCCGGAGATCAGGTAGAACAGCGAGCCGATGATCAGGCCGGTGCGGATGGTGCTCGCCATTTCCGGGTCGATGATCTTGCCCCCGACGACAAGTCCGACCTGGGCGGCGATGATGGCAATGACGAGGATGATCGCGTTGCCTGCCTGGAGTTGAGAGCGTGGGATGATCTGCGGGATGATGGCATTGCGCGCGGGGTTGAAGATGGCTGCAAAGCTGCCGATGGCAAAGAGCGATGCGTAAATCTTCCAGTGTTGATCATCAGGCAAGTGTGCACTACCCGTTGCCGAGGCGAGCAACCATGCACAGTAAAGCATGATCAGGCCCCGCGACTCATCACAGCCGAGTAACACCCATTTGCGCGGGAGTCGGTCCGAGAGCCAGCCCCCGACGATGGAGAAAAACAGGTAGGGCAGGAAGAACCAGAACTGGGTCGCAGCATTGATCGCGGTCGCATCGGCATTGGCAGCCAAACCGCCCAGCAGCGTGAGACTGCCGAGCATGATCATGCGATCGCCAAAGCCGCTGGCAGCGGTCGACGTCCACATCAGCGAGAAGTTGAGTTGTCGCCAAAGCGGTAAAGTTTTGCGGGAAGTTGGCCCGGTGTTCATGTTGCGAAGTGTACCAGAGGTCGCAGGGCGATGTGTGTTTTTGTTTCAGGTGTGTCGTGTGATGTCCACGCGGGATTGAGCGAAGCGCAAATGGGATATGAGTGAACGTATTGAGATTCAAGTTAACCGACCGTTACCCCGCTGCGACACGCATGCGTGTTAATGCAACAGATGACGACTCAATGGTACAGGTGGATTCTTGCAGTTGGCCTCAAATGCATCATTTCAAGGCAACCGAGCCAAGATGGCTCGGCTATATGCACATAGCCCGGTCATCTTGGCCGGGATTGCTTGAAAACAAACGCCATGCAATGGACGGCTGGTGCTTCTGAGGGCGCAAAAATGCGTGGCTCCGGTTAAGATGGTGGCGGACCGTACTTTGCCAAGGGGCGCTACACCATGCAGATCGACAAACTCTTGTCACATCATGGCCTGTCACTCAACCCGTTTGTGGCTGAGGAAGCAAGGCACGACCCGGTCTTTGAGCAGTTGCTTGAAGACGCGATGCCGCATCACCCTGACTTTGCCAAAATCCTCGGGCAGATTCATCGTCCCAGCGCCGCGGTGGTCTTCGGTGAGAAAGGTTCGGGCAAGACCGCCATCCGTCTGCACATCGGTCGGCAGGTTCGGTTACACAACGATCAAAACCCTGATAGCAAAGCCCTGCTTGTCCCCTATGACGATTTGAACCCGGTGCTTGACCGTGTGCTCAAACGCAAGCGAAACAGCCGCAAAGGCGCTCGGGCGGATGTCGAGGAACTGCTCAAACAATTCAGACTCGAAGAACATCAGGATGTGATTCTCTCGCTGGCAATGACACGGTTGGTTAATTGTCTGCTCGGTGAGCCGGGCCTCGGCGAAGACCAGACGCAGTTACCTCACGATGCACTGACCAAGATCCGCAAAATGCCCAAACGCAAGCGCATTGATCTGTTGGTGTTGGCCATGCTCTATGACCAACCCAGAAGCGGTGATGTGGTGTCACGCTTTGAAAAACTCCGTAAAGCGCTACGGATTCGCCGGTGGTTCCCATTGAGTTGGCGCCTCTATGGCAGCTTGATCATGACCGTCCTGGGCGGTGGCGCATTGGGTTTTGAATGGCTCAGCCGCAATGTCTTTGGCGGTGAATTGATCCCGATGCAATATCTCATCGGTGCAGGTGTCATTGGTGCATTGGGTCTGGGTGGCCTGGTGTCATGGCTGATTCAGACGGTCAAGACCAATCGTCTTGCTAAGAAGATTCATCACGAAACGCCTGCGGTTGAACGCAGTGTGGATCAGTTCAAGGAGATGCTGCCGCAGATTGCCTCCAAGGATTTGACCGGTCAGCCTTGGCCGGCGCAGGGTGCTGAGGACGCCAAGAACTCACGCTATGAGTTGACGGGCAATCTCATGGAGATCATCCCGTCGCTGGGCTACTCGGGCATGATGGTGCTTGTTGATCGCGTGGATGAACCGACGGTGATCGCCTCCAATGCCGAGCGTATGCGCAGCGTGCTTTGGCCGATGCTTGATAACAAGTTCCTGCAGCAGCCGGGCATTGGCGTGAAGATGCTCCTGCCGATTGAGCTGCGACATATGCTGGTGCGTGAGTCGCCCGCCTTTTTCCAGGAAGCACGTCTGGATAAGCAGAACCTCGTTGAGCGTCTGACCTGGTCGGGTGCAACGCTCTTTGACCTGTGTACTTCTCGCCTGCGTGCCTGTCAAAAGGAAGGTTCGGATCCGATCTATCTGACGGACCTGTTTGAAGCGGATGTCTCGCGGGAAATGGTGGTCGATGCCTTGGATCAAATGCACCAGCCGCGCGACGCGTTCAAGTTCCTGTATTCAGTGATCCAGGAACACTGTCGCATGATCCCCGAAGACGAAGGCAAACCGCTGATTGCCCGAATCACGCTTGAGACGGTTCGCCGAGATCAGGCCCGTCGCGTACAGGAACTCTACCGCGGTTTGTCACCCGCCTGAACCGTCTCCGGAAGCTCCCGCAAGCCTCCGGAAGTCCCTGACAGCCCTGGGAAATATTCCTGGAAACATCCCCAGCAAGTACCCAAAACGTACCTGAGCCCTCACCGATGAGCCTGGATCACATGGTTCTTGATACGAAAAAGCAGGCGTGTTCAAAGCCATTTTCCCGTGGAAAACTCAAAAAACAGATTTTTTTTTCGAACAGGCAATCAGGCAACGCGTCTGATCGGTTATTTTTCGTTGTGTGATGGATCAGGAACAGGCATCATGTGCTGATCATTGTTCAATCCGTTATTTTGCGGTGATTTACAAATTTTATCGGGCGTCGGCACAGGTGACATTTTTGTTGCAACCGACAAAATGCGCATTTTTGTAGCATGTCCAACCCCCTGCCCAAGTCTTAGGCACCTCAAAGACCGATTTTTGGTCAGAATTTTGTTTGCATTTTACGATGATTTGGTTAAAATAGTGTGCAAATCCCTAAATGTTAGGGGTCGTTGTGCAATCGGTCATTACGGGCATGCATGTGGCATGCTCTTTGCATTGTGACCAAAGTTGTCACAACTATCGCGTCAAACGGTTGGTAGGAAATTAACATTTGGTCAAGGAGAAAAAGATTATGACGGCACGAATCATGTGTATGTGTGCTATCCTCGCAGCGCTGGTCAGCCCTGCGATGGCTCAAGAAGAAGCTGCTCCCGCCGGTCCCAATACCGGTGCAGTTTCCTTTACTCTCGGCGTGGACTTCACCACCGCCTATTTCTATCGTGGTATCATTCAGGAAAATCAGGGTCTGATTATGCAGCCCTACGCTGATGCTACCTTCCAGCTCACCGACGCGCTTAGCGTCTACCTGGGCACCTGGAACTCCATTCAGGACAACCTGGCTGGTAGCGACTGGTACGAATCCGACTTCTTTGTCGGTGCCAGCTACTCCCTGAGCGAATGCCTCAGCGTCGACCTGAGCTACATCTGGCTCTACGGTCCCTCTGGTGGCGGCGAATTCACTCAGGAAATCAACATCGGTGTTGCCTATGACGACTCCGGTCTCTGGGGTGATGGCTTTGATGGCCTTCAGCCTTACGTCCTCGTTGGTATCGAAACCAGCGGTGGTTCGGACATGGGTGGCCTGCACGGCTCAGGCAGCAAGGGTACCTACCTTGAACTGGGCGTCGCTCCTTCATTCACCGTTGTCGAATCCGCTTCCAGCCCCATCACCCTGACCATCCCCGTGACGGTCGGCTTGGGTTGGGATTACTATGAAGCATTTTCCGATGCAACGCCTGGTGTGCTCGAAGATGATACCTTCGGCTATCTGGACATCGGTCTTGACTTCTCCATGCCCCTGAGCTTCGTTCCCGCTCAGTTCGGCAGCTGGGAAGCCGCCGCTGGCGTGCACTTCCTGTTGCTCGGTGACTCCACTGAAACCATCAGTGGTAACCAAGGCACTTGGGGCGTTGGCTCCGGCGACGACTTTGAAGTCATCGGTACTTTTGGTATCAGCATGAGCTATTGAGCCTTTGTGCTCACTGACGCGATAAAGACTATATAGCTCGTGCCAACCTCAGGGCTCGATCTCGCTTCGGCAAGATCGAGTCCTTTTTTTATGCGCACACAATACAAAAATTGTAACCGCCAAGACGCCAAGAGCGCCAAGGTAAGACAAAGGCGACAGTTGGTATTCAACACAATGTGAAAACCTTAAGCGTTTTGCGTCACGATTTACCGCTTTGTTGCGAATATCAAAAGCCGCTGGAAGCCGTAGGATTCCTGCGGGTGCCTTGAAGGCGGAAAGTCATAACGCAAACGGCTCTATCGTTCACATGTAGCCTCATCATTTGCCTGTCCCCAAAACGCAAAAGCAAGCAACTCAATCTCTCTTACCTTGGCGTTCTTGGCGTCTTGGCGGTTTGAAAATCTGTCATTCAAACAATCCTGATACAATCACACCATGAGTACGCCACTGTATCTGCCACCGGTCCCGCAACTGGGTCGCATTGATATTCACAGCCATCTGCTGCCCGGCATTGATGACGGTTGTGAAGACGTCAACCAATGCATCGACTGCATCCGTCAACTCAAGGAAGCAGGCTATACCGGCTCGATTTGCACGCCGCACATCATCCCGCATATGTTCCCCGACAACACCCGCGATAACATCATCCGCTGGGTCGAGAACCTGCGTATTGAACTGGTCAATCGCAATGTCGACTACACCCTTTGGCCCGGCGGGGAAGTCAATCTCCAGGAGAACATGCCCCAGTGGCTGGACGAACACGGCGTCCCCACGCTCGCTGGCTCCAACTGTGTCCTCATGGATCACTGGGCGGACACCTGGCCGGACTGGTTCCCAACAGTCATACAATGGTTCATCGATAAAGGCTATCAGCCGATCCTTGCACACCCCGAACGCATGCGCTGCTGCTGGGATCAGCCTGAGGGCCTGGACCAACTCCTTGACATGGGCGTTTGGCTGCAAGGTAACTTCCTGCCGATCACCGGTGAAGAAGGCTACGAACCCGACCAACTCTCTCGTCGGTACATTGAGAATCAGAATTACAAACTCATGGCCATGGACATGCACAAACCCGACAGCATCCCCAGTCGGATCGATGGCATGAAAATCGTCTTAACCGAGTATGGCAACCAACTCCTCGACCACTTCACCGTCGATGCCCCACGGCAATTGCTCCTCAGCCATTTGCTTTGACACGATGCTTTCTTTTTAAAGACATTTTTCACCGCAGAGCAGCTGTGTTGTTTGTCAAGGCCTTTGCCTCAAGCGCCAGCAGCTCTTATCCCCGGAAGGCAACGCCGTGAACTGTCTGCAAATGTTCAATGCCAAGCAGCGGCAAAATGCACAGACTCAACAACGTCCAATTGATCTGTACCGTCGCTCGTTGACCGGTGCGACAGTCGATCTTTGCTGAGCACAATATGCGTTTCAAACTGTGGCAAAACAGTTCAATGCCCCAACGCAACCGATACGCACGACAGACCATCGGCACGCTCAACTGACGCACGTTACCTACGTTCGTCAACAGGTATACCGGTTTGTCAACAGTCCCCACTTTGATTAATCGCAACCGCAACAGCGGAACCTGACGCTGACGTTTGACAGGCCATGCGTAAACCCATTGTCCTTGACAAGTCACATCCAACTCCCGCCAAAGATCGCTGAGTAAGGGAAAGTCGACACGATGCAACTCGCCTGAACCGATAAACCAAGTCACAAAAAAACGCGGCATGTCAAGATGAAGCTCGGCATGCCGCGTTGTTGTTATTTGATTGTCGATCGTCTACACGATCAAACGTCTTAGCTCAGCAGGCTGATGACCAACTGGGCGAAGATGGTCATCAGAATCAATGCCACGGGATAAGCCGTTGCGTAGCTGACGACCGGGATGTCCGAATCGGTCTTGGCGGTGATGGCACCCAGGCCCGGGGTCGAGGTCATACCACCACAGGTTCCGCCAAGCGTCTGAAGCAGGTTGAGCTTGAGCACCTTACGAGCAATCGGGTAACCAATGGCCATCGGGATCGCGGTGACAATTACACCCATGATAAAGAGCTTGATACCGTGTTCCTGAACCACCTCGACAAACGAGCTGCCGGCTTTGACACCTGCCCCCATCAGGAAGAGAACCAGGCCCAACTCGGTCATGAACAAACGCGAAGCGCGGGGCATGTAACCGGTCATGAAACCCAGTCGACCAAAGTGACCGAGAATCAGCGAGACAAACAACGGACCGCCGGTCATCCCCAGGGCAAAGCTTGCGCCGGTGCCAAAGCCAAACGGCATCTTGCCCAGGATGATGCCCAGTGAAATACCAATGCCCAGTGAAAGCAGATCGGTCTGTTCCAATGCCTTGGCACGGTGACCAGCTTCCTCAGAGAACTTGTCCATGTTGGCAGGCTCACCGACAACCGTCAGGGCATCGGCACGCTGAATGATGGTGTCGGCATTGGGGACGAAGCTTGCATCGTTACGCACGATACGTGAAACCGACACACCATACTTGCGAAGCACGTCCAAGCCACGCAGACTGCGACCGACAAAGGCCGAGCTGGTGACGACGACCGTGCGGCGTTCGCGGTCAGCGTCCATAAAGAACGGCTCATCGCTACGGCGTCCAAGAAACTCTTCGACAATCTTGAGGTTTTCCTGCTTACCGACGACCAGGACCTTTTCACCTTCTTCAAGGATCACATCCGGGGTCACCGGAACCATGCGGTCGTCCTTCTTGATACGGACAATCTGGCAGGAGTTCTGCTGAATGAAGTCCAGATCGACCAGGTGCTTGCCAATGGCAGCGGGGTTGGTGATCTCAACGAGCACACGCATGATCATTTTCTTCTGTGAACTCTGGGAAACGATTTCGCTGGAAAGTTTGTCCAGGTCAACGCCCATGAGCTTGGGCAGCAACTGCACAAAAAGCACCACGCCCACAACACCGAAGGGATAGGCAACACCGTAACCCACCGACGCCAACGGGCCGGTTTCCTTGAGCATGTCCACCGCAGCAGCCAGTGCCGGTGTCGATGTCATTGAGCCAGCAAAGATACCGACGGACAGTTCGCATGGGATGGCAAAAAGTTTGCCACAGATGACGGTACATGCTGCACCGATACACACCAGGATCATGCCCATGATCGCCAGGTTTTTACCCTGACTGACAAAGGCGCGGAAGAAGCCGGGGCCGGCACCAAGACCGACGCCATAGACGAAGAGGATCAGACCCAACGTGCCGATCTTCGCGGGGATGGTCAACCCGAAGTGTCCAAAGAGCAGTGCTGCAAAAAGCACACCTGAACTACCCAGCGAAATCCCGCGGATGGAGATCGCACCAAAGCCCAACCCCACAGCCAGGATAGCGAACATGGCAAGCAACTGGTTTTCCAAAAGCATGCGAATCGTACCTGGCTTTTCAGCCGGTTTGGCAGCAGCCGGAGCCGCTTCGATCACCGGGAAAACCGTATCCGCAACATCGCCCTTGTAAAGCACCACCTTTGTGGGAGTGGTCGCCTGGTGATGATAGGCACCGAAGTTCATGAATTGAATCTTGCCCAACGGTGAAGGCATTACCAAGGTGTTTAGCGCGGTGAACACATCCGTCTTGCTGGCCTGTGCGTCCGCCAAGGCCTGGCCTGCAACAAGCATCGCCGTGTAGGCCTGCGTTGCGTGCGATTCAGGAACCGCATGATCGATCGCTTCTTTGAACATGTTGCGGAACCGCTGATCGTAGTCCTTGACCAATTCGTTGTTCGGATCAATCTGCCAGGGGGAGACAACGTACAGTCCCTTGGGATTGTCCGCAGCTTTGACCGAAGCAAACATACGAAACTCTGGGGTGGTAAACGCACCGTAAAGCCCCATGATCTTGTTGGTCGTCATAAATTGATTGACCAGCTTCTTGGCGTCCTTGGTCGAACGACCGAGCATGATCACCACGGTGTCAGGCTCAATTTCCAGATCCGCGATGGCCTTGGTAATCTGGCCAGGCAAATATGCGATGATCTGATTTTCATTCATCCCCTTGGAAACCAATGCACCAATCATGGCCTTGGCGGCAGAGCGACCGAACGGGTCGTCTTCGGCAAACATCAAAACCTTCTTGGCTTCCCACTTGGACCAGACTTTTTCCAGGTAACCCGCTGCCGTCTCCGACACCTTGTCCTGCGGAGCAGCAATGCGATAAACCACGGTATCCGGATCCTGATTGAGCTTGTCGATCGTGGCAACAGGCGTGACCACCGGCAGATTTAACTCACGAGCCGCGGCCTCCAGAGCCAACGCCTCTTCGGACGTGTAAGGCCCCACAATCACATCCGGCTTCCAATCGGCAACCGGACCCTTGACCAGGCTGGCCATATCAACCGCTTTGCCCGAATCAAAGTAACGCACTTCGGCGTTCTTGAGTACGCTTTCCTTGAGCACCACCGCACCAAGCGTGTAGCCCTGCTGAAGCAGCGACCCCGTGGTGGCATGTGTCCCCGAAAGCGGCAAAATCACAGCGATCTTGTTTGGCCCTGAGAGTTGAACTGGAGCAGTTACCTCAGCGCCATCAGTGGTCTTGGATTGGGCTGAATCAGTTGACTGCTGAGCCTGGGCAAAGGAGAAAACAGTCAACGCCAAAAGCACCGACAACGCTGCACAAAATTTGAAAGAACCACAATTTACAGTTCGTTTAAAAAACGACACGAACGGTTTGGGATGCATGTTAATCCTGACTTTCATAAGGGTTGGCGGAAAAAACAAACAAGAGGGCAGTGTACTCAACCATCATTAAAAAGCAAGTATTATCTTTTTATGTGATCTCAAATTCAACCCGCAAGATCACAAAAAGTCAGGATCAAACCCAGACCATCCCAGCCTGTGGAAAAACACAATTTTATTTCAATTAAACATTTACAATCGTCCGCGCAAACGACAGCCAAATCGACCGCAACAACCAAAGATTTTCCACATAAACCTTCGACGCATGCTGGTTGACGGATGAGAAATCAGCTTAGTGACATCACCCTTCTGACGGGTTCGCAGCCTTGAGCGTCGGGTAGATTGTTGTCGCTTTCCCGTTTGACAGTTGTTGGATCACCGCGGTGGTTGGATTCTGGTTGAAGTAACCTGCAAAGTCCAGGAAACGAACCTGGCCGACGGGCGTCGCCACAACCTGGCTGGCCAGCACCTGCTTGATGGGCACTTCCTGTTTGGCGGTCTGTTCCAGGACATTGCCAGCGGTGATCAAGGCCGAGTATGCCAACGCAGCGTGATATTGAGGAGCGCTCTCGTAGAGTGCCTGGTACTGTTGGACAAAGTGCCTTGACTCGAGGTCTTGAACATCATCGCCCCACTGTGTCACACGGTAATAATTCTGATCTTCCAGGGCAGGTGTGGCAAACGCGCCCGCAAAACCGACCCGCAGCGGATGGTCCTTGAGCCGCTTAAGCAGTACCTTGGCGTCGGCGACATGACGCGTAACCATCACCACCACGGTTTGAGGCGTCAGTGCAAAGACCACGTCACCGGCCTGGCCATCGGCAAAAGTCTTTACCTGGGGTGCAGGCAAACCCCGCATGATGCAGTTACCCGAAAGCGACGAGATTGCCGACTTGCCATAACGCGAATCCTCGCCAAGAATCAGAATCGAATCAAAGTCCATGGCTGCCTGCTGTGATTGCAAAAAGTCCGCTGTCGACATCGACATCATCTGCATCGGCGGGGAAATGCGATAAACAGCGCGCCCCGGCTGCTGGGTCAATTCATCGACATTGGCATTGGGGACGATCACCGGTGTCTGGCCCACTGCTTTGCCTACACTCATCGCTTCCTCGCTGGAGTAAGGTCCGACAATCACATCCGGACTCCAGGGCAGGACCTGCGTTTCGATGAACCCCGCCAATTTGCTGCCATGGTCAGCAGTGTCAAAGTAGCGCACTTCGATGTTCATTTTCCGGATCTGCGATTCTGCCAAACCGTAACCATTGCGCTGCAGCTCCCCCTTGTCGGCATGCTGGCCGGTCATCGGAAGAATCACCGCCACACGACGGGTCAGCGATCGTTGAACCTGCGGGCTCGAGAGCATCATCGGGATAATCGTCCCCTGTCCCACCAGCAACACCACGCAGGCGATCACCGATATCAAACCGCCCGAACGAATCATCGATGCAGCAGGGATATCACCCGTGGCAAAGGCAATGGCGTTGGGCGGTGTGGAGACGGGCATGGCCATTGCAAACGATGCAGCCAACGCCGTCAACACCACCATCTGAACCGGCGAGCCGGGCGCCAGTCCCATCACAATGGGAACCAACAATGCCGTCGCTGCCGTGTGACTCATGAACGTCCCGAGTCCCAAGGTCAACGCCACCACGCCACAGGCAAGTAGGAATCCCGCCCACGGTCCGGGCATCGAATTGAGATTGCTGATCGCCGGACTTTGCACCAGGTAGTCCACCAGACCCGTCGCCTGCATGGCACCGCCCAATGACAAACCACCCCACATCAGAAGCAGCACGTTCCAGTCAATGTTGTCCACATCTTTCTTGTCCAGAACACGCAATGCCGTCAAGGCAGCAGCAGCCAACAGTGCGACCGCCGCATCGGAGATCCCGGTAATCTTGCTGGTGAGCCAGAGCAGAATCGTCAGACCCAGGATCAACAGCGTGAGTTTGCCCATGCCATCGAGATTCTCCGCCTTTTCAATCTCCGGCAATGCGATGTCTTTGGCTGGACGATAAAACCAAAGCAGCAACACCCCGGCCACAATCACCAACACCACCGCCAGCGGCACCGCCATGAGCATCCATTCCAAAAAGCCGATGTGATACCCCGCATCGCGCAGCGCACCCAACGCCACGGCATTGGGCGGGGTGCCGATCGGCGTACCAATGCCCCCGATGTTGGCACCGAAGGGAACCGCCAGAATCGCGCCTCGATGAAAACGATCCGACCGTGGCAACTTGGCCAACACCGGCGCGACAATCGCAAGCACCATCGCCGCCGTCGCCGTGTTACTCATCCACATCGAGAAAAACGCTGTGATCCCCAGGATGCCAAAGAGAAGTTTCGTCGGTGATGTGCTAAACGGCCTAAGCAACTTGGAAGCGATCACGCGATCCAAACCATGACGTGAGACCGCTGACGAAAGCAGAAAACCGCCCATAAACAGCATGATCACCGGCGCCGCCCACGATGTCAGAAAGGATTTGTAGCTTAAGTGAATCGCCTGCCCAGAAGCATTGGTCGGCCAGTCCGAGTGCATCGGCAAGATGTCGGCCATGCCCCCCTTGTCTGCCAGAAACACGATCTCAAAACCGATGATGCAAAGCGACGTGGCGTATAACGGCAAGGCTTCGGTCGCCCAGAAAATCGCTGCGACCACAAAAATCGCTGCCGTCCGCCGAGCCAACTCATTCATGTCAGCAGGCAACAGGTAATACGTGGCCACAGCCAATACAGCCGTGACCGCACAAATCGTCAGACTCCGCAACGGGGAACTCGGTTTCGCGCCCATCAACAATCTCCATGCCCGGAGATTGGTCTATAGGAATACCAACCATCTGCAAACTCAAAACAGTTGTCACTTCTCCAGTCAACCAACCTCAAGGGGTACGACAGAAAAGTGCAAGACCCAATTGGTCCTGCGAAAATCAGCCTTCAGAGACTCGTGTTTCCCTTGGTGAAGACTGGTACAACCAATGCTGATTTACATATGCACACAAACCGTGCCACAAGACATGCCGACCGGCCGGATACATTGTGCAACAAGGTGAGACAGTCGGCAAGATAAAACAGACAAAAAACACTGAATATAAAGACGAGCAATATCGACTCAGAACCTCAGGCGATCAACCTGACGGTGATCCACATGACCGCAATCTTCAATATGGCCCTTAAAACCAAGCTAAAATCACGATACGCAAAGATGTTTCATTCTTGAAAACCAATCGTGATCCAAGGCAATCATCATCAGGACTCAGGCGAGGTGATCGTCAACTGCGTCAACGAATCGTCTTCATGACCATGCTGATGCAGATGCGACACACGATGCTGCGACCAGTCGGTGACCATCAGGTCCGGCGACTGTTCTCCATCGTGAATCCGCAGAAAGCTGTAATCGTTGGCACGCTGGGCGGGTGTAAAACCACTGTTACGAATCAGCCGACATAATAAGGCCTCATCAAGGCAGTATGTCGTCCCCGCAGCACTAACAACATTCTCCTCGATCATCACACTACCCATGTCATTGGCACCATAGAAGAGTCCAAGCTGACCAATGTGCGGCCCCATGGTCACCCACGACGCACCAATGCTATGCACGTTATCCAGAAACAGTCGGCTGATCGCCTGCATCCTCAAATAGTCCGTCGCCCCACTCATCCGCAAGACCTTGGCATACTGGGGATGGTTCACATCTTCACCAGCAAACGGCTCACCGCTATCCCGATCCCAATTCGGAAGCCGACCCATCGGCGTGTTCTCACGCTGAAACGGCCAGGAGATAAACGCCGTGTATTTGCCCGGCCAGTTGTTGGTAATCGCCTCATCCTGCGCATCTCGGATTTGCAGCATGTGATCAATGCGATCCGCAATCGACTCAATATGCCCAAACATCATGGTTGCAGAGGTATTCATGCCATGACGGTGTGCACACTTCATCACATCAAGCCACTGCTTTGCCGTCGCTTTGCCCCGTCCAATGCGATCACGCACCGGCGTTGCAAAGATCTCACCACCCCCGCCGGGAATGGTATCCAACCCTGCTGCCTGCAAACGATCCATAATCACTTCAAGCTTCGCAGCCCAGACTTCCGGCTCCAACTCATGCGATTTTCCAGGAGCAGTCTTCGGGAAGCCTGGCAAGTCAAATACTGCAACAAACTCCACGAACTCCGGCGGGCTGAATGCATGCAAGTGAATCGTCGGGAACTCGGCCTTGAGCCAACTGAGTAAATCCTCGTAAAACGTGATCGGCAACTCCGGGTGCATCCCTCCCTGCATCAGCGCCTGTGTCCCCCCAAGATTCACCAACTCCGTGAACTTGTTCTTGAGTTCTTCCTTGCTCAGCGTGTACGCATCGTGGTCATCGACATCACGACGAAACGCACAAAACGTACACCGCGCAGAACACACGTTGGTGTAGTTGACATTGCGGTCAATCACGTAGCTGCGATACGTGTCGCCATGGATGCGGTTACACATCGCGCTGGACCAGCGGCCCAGGTCATGCAGTGACGCTTCATGGTAAAGTGCCATCGCCTGCTGAGCAGTGAGTCGCGCTTTACCTTCAACAACTTGATCAAGATGGTGGCGGTCAATCATCAGACCAGACATTTTAGTGTAAATCCCACGCGAGGGGAAAACCGTCAAACACGCTCACTGATTTGCACTGATCAATCATCCATCCTGCCAATCTCACACCAACAACAACGCTTCACAGGCTAAAAACCGTCCATTCCCCCATTTGATACCATTTTTTACCCTTCGTTTACCCAAACCGTCATACTGCCCACCTTCCGATTCCCCCACAGGCAATAGGGTACAGCGGTGATTTTCGTCCGCGTCAACTTCGGCTCGGTCACCGCATACAACCCCCCTTGCCAAGCCCCCGGATCATGGCGTAGGGCGTTACCCGTGATCACCGTCGCGCCCCCAAGCAATCGCGGTCGATGTTCAATGGACAGTTTACTTTCGCGAGGCAACACCAAGGCTGACGGGTCAAACCCACAATCCACTTCCTCAACACAGTACACCAGCGGCCCACGTTGCAGCGCAACCTTCCCGTGGTTCACCCGACAAGACGGATGCGTGTGCATGCGCTCCACCGGCATCGCCAACACCAGCGTGACCGCATCACCCTTTTGCCACATCCGATCAAGCGTGACATAACCATTCTCAAGTTTGCTGCTGATGCGCTGCACCTTGCCGTTGACTTGCAACGTAGCCTTTCGACACCAGCCCGGCACGCGAAGACGCACCTTAAATCGCACCGCTTCACTCGGATCAACTTTCAACTCAATCGTCTCATCCCACGGATACCTGGTCTGTAAAGCAACCTTCACATCAACATCGTTGATCGACACCTGTGTCGTAGCATTGATGAATTGATGGACCACCAATTCGTCATCATCACAAGCAAAGATGTACTGACCCAACGAAGCAAACAGCCGCGCGATGTTCGGCGGGCAACACGCACAACCAAACCATGCCTGACGACGATCACACACATGACCCGGTTGATACGGCTGAGCCAACGATGGACTTGATCGCAACGGGTTGGCATAGAAGAACCGATCACCCTTGAGATTAATGCCGCTTAAAACACCATTAAACAAGGCTTTTTCGAGCACATCACCATATTCACCCTTGCGCTGGATCTGCGACATCCGATGTGCAAAGAACACCAGCGAGATCGCAGCACACGTCTCTGCATAGGCTGTCTCGTTGGGTAAGTCGTAATCAAACGTGAAGCGCTCGCCCATCGCCGTCGAACCCACCCCGCCGGTGATGTACATGCGCTTGGTGACGATGTTGTCCCACAAGCGCTTGGCAGCACTCAGTAGCGACCGGTCCCCTGTGAGTGCTCCAACGTCTGCCATCCCGCTGTAAAGATACAACGCACGCACCGAATGCCCACCAGCTGTTTTCTGCTTGCGGACCGGTAAGTGTGCTTGGTGATAGTCACCCTTAAACCACGCGTGATCGCGCCCATGTTCCCTGGCTTCTTCAACAAAATACAACGGTTGTTGCCCACGCTCATCAATGAAGAATTGACTGAGTTTTAAGTACTTTTGGTTACCTGTCGCCTGATATAGCTTCACCAAAGCCAACTCGATTTCCTCGTGTCCCGGATAACCCTTGAGCTTGTTCTTTTCCGGCCCAAAGACCGTATCAATGTAGTCGGCATACCGACACATCACATCAAGCAGTTTCCGATCGCCGAGTCCTTCATACACCGCAACCCCAGCTTCCATGAGATGCCCCGCACAGTAAAGCTCGTGATCATCGCGTAGATTCTTCCAGCGGTCCTGCGGGCGGACCACCGTGAAATGCGTGTTCAGATAACCGTCCTCCTGCTGAGCCGATGCAATCAAATCAATCACATTATCAAGCTTCTTTTGAAGTTCCTTATCCGGATGCGTTGTAAGTGAGTAAGCTACCGCCTCAACCCACTTGGCCACGTCCGAGTCCCAAAACCGATCCGGGCAATGGGGATCACCCTCTTTCCAATCCAGCTTAAACGCATCAATCCGCCCGGTCTTTTTGCACTGCTCATACTCAATGGGCAAGGTGACTTTCCGATTGGTCGTCACGCGCTTACCCCAGAATCCGTCAGTGATTTTCACCCGATCCCAACGCACTGGTTTTAACGTCTTAAGCGCCCCAGTTGTCTTACGTGTGGACATACTGTTTATACCTCAATCAATTTCGTTCAAATTTTCGTTTCACAAAAGCCCGTATCACACAAAAGCCGTGTCGCTCCTGCGGCACGGGTTGCCTTGGCATCCTGCACCATCATGTTCGCACCCGAAACCAAGACATCCTCAACCACAGGTGAAATCCGTATTCGTCATTCCCGCGAAGGCGGGAATCCAGTGGCATTCAGTGTACGCTTGCAAATTCCACTGGACTCCCGCCTGCTCGGGAGTGACGGAAAATGGGTTAAAAACACCCTGTGCGTTCACTTTCACTCTTGCATCTAGTTATATCTGAGAATAAGCTCTGCTCAAGAGACACATGATTTAGAAAAACGACACTATTCCGAGATCATGGCAAAAACACGATACATCCTCCGACTCCCAACTGACACCCTGGCCCAATCGGTCAATGGTGGTTTATTTATCAGTCGCGGGACCGGTATCCATCCTTGCAGAGCCATCGATACATGGGAATTGATCCATGTCCGAAAAGGAACACTAAACCTGCGCGAAGGTAAACAGCACTTTGCGATCCACCAGCAACAGACTTTACTCTTACAACCCAACGTCGAACACGCTGGCACGCAACCCTACGACGCGGACCTATCGTTTTATTGGCTTCATTTTCATGTCCCCAGACAGGCCAATGCCCGACAAACCAACGCACTGAAACTCACGCAACACAGCCAACCCCGACGTCCGAATCGACTCATGGAACTGATGCATCGGTTTCTTGATGAACAGGTCAATCAAACATTAACCCCACTATCAGGTAACTGTCTGTTGATGCTCATGCTCAATGAAGTTGCTGACACCTTACCTTTAAATGAGCAGGCAACGGATCACATCAACAGTCTTGCGATGCGTGCTGAGCGTTACATCATGGCCAACGCCCATCAACCGATCAGCACCATCGACATAGCTAGCGAACTGGACTGTCATCCTGATTACCTGGGGCAATGTTTTCGTCATACATTTGGCATGACCATCACGCAGGCAATCACACGGCTTCGTCTGGCTGAAGCCAAGCGCCTGCTGATGGACAGTGAACTCAACATCGATCAGATCGCCCGAACATCCGGCTTTGCCACCCCCGGCTACTTCCGTCGGACTTTCAAAGCAGCAACAGGCATCACCCCCAGACAATACCGCAACAATCACCAGCGTTTACACATCAATTGGCGGTGAATCACAGACAGATGAAAAAAGCTTTGTGGTTGTGCCCGACCATGTTATGCTTGAGGTAACACCACACGGACATCAATTGGGGGATACACCATGATGTCGATCAAGCCCACTGTTAAAGTCTTGAGCCTGTTTTTGATCCTGTTGCTACCAACCCTTTGCTTTGCAGAAGGTGATGCGCAACACCCCATCAATTCAGCTCAAATTCTCAAAGCCACCGCGGAGAAATTGCGTCTTACGTTTGATGATCTCCTGCGTGTTCCGGAGCACTATCGCGAGCTTGCCTTAAAGGACTGTGCGATCTTTCCCGAGGGACGTCTGTATCCGTTCACCTTGCCGGTGATGGGTTATGCGAACATGGCCATGGCAGGTGAGATTGAAAAAGCCCATGCGATCAAACAGATGCAAAAGCTCATCGACATGAGTATCCCACTGACTGCTGAGCAACTCAACGCACCAGGCAATGACCTGATGAACCTGCGGAACACCAAACGCCAGGGCACGTTTCTGGGAATGTTCAACTATGGCCTGAGTTGCTATCGCATGGTCAGTGATGATGATCGCTACACGGCATTACACGAACATGTCACACGTTTACTGATTAACGAATTCATGAGTAAGGATGGATGGCCGATTGATTCTTACCCGACGTACACATGGTATGTCGACTCGCTGGTTGCGCTAGCCTCCATCGATATGTGGGATCGCATCAATCACAAAAACATCACCGCTGGACTGCTCAAAAAGCACCTGCAATGGCGGGACAAATTTGCCCTGACCGCCCAAGGCTTACCCAAGGCAACGGCCTATCAGACATCGCGTGGCTGTGACCTGTCCATGCAGATATGCCTGTTTGCCAACATGCAGCCGGAGATCGCCAAGGCGATGTATCCAGCTTATGTCAAAGCGCATTGGTTGGATCTGAAATTCATCGCAGGCTTCACCGAGTGGCCCATTGGCGACCCGGGCTTACCCATGGGAGATATTGACTCAGGACCGATGTTCATGGGACTGGGCGCGACTGCGACCGGCATGGGGATCGGTGCTACCATCGCTGCAGATGATCAAGCGCGTTTGGACATTTTGGCAAAGGAACTGGGGCAGGTTTCAACCATCATTCAAACCATGATGAAGCTGGATGTGAATGACAACATCAAAAAATGGTTTGGCGATGAACTGACGCTGGATCAAAAATACATCTCCGGATTTCTCTACGGTGATGCAGCTTTGTTTTACTCCGTGACGTGGACGAAATTCCCCGATCGCGTGCGGTAAACAAACGTCAGATTTCGTAACTCCAACCTTCGACATCATCCTGATCCATAATCTCACGGGCATCAATTGAGCCATGGATTAATTCCTTGGCACGATCCAGGGCGCGCTGGGCGGAAGTGAAAATGCCATACGTCGTCGGGAAAACATTCTCCGGCGTGATGGTGTCGACCAGGCCGTACTGCTTCATGTCTTGCATCAAATCTTCACGGACACCGCAGAGCACCACGTGACGGTCCTTCTCACTCATCTGTCGGGCGAAGTCTTCCATCACCTGCATCACTGTCGAATCAATCGCCAGCGTACGCTTGAGTCGGAAGATGACCACGCGACAGGGACTTTGCTGAATGCGGGTTAAACGGGTTCGTAACTCATCAGCAACACCAAAGAACAAATCACCTTCCATCTGCAAAAACAGAACCTGACGATTGCCGGACTTCTCGCGCAGCGGTCTTTCGATAAAGGGGCCGGCACTGCTGCGGACCATCTCGGCGATATGCAGGTGACTGGAGCGTTGGATGAACTGGGTGAGGTTCAGGAAAATACCGACGAACACGGCATAACTCAGCGGGATAAACAGCGTGGCCAAAAACGTGATCGCAAAGACCATCGCATCGGAGCGATTGGATCGCATGAGTCTGAAAAAGTGCTTGAAATCAAGGAGTCCAAAGGCGATGACAAAGAGAATCGCAGCCAAGGATGCCATGGGAATGCAGGTCGCCCAACGGGAGAAAAGCAGGAAGATCGCAGCGACGAATAGCGCGTTGAATATCCCGGCATAACCCGTGGCGGCACCGGCGTAGTGATTCAGTGCTGAGCGAGCAAAGCTGCCCGAACCGGGAATGCATTGGAAGAAACTCGAAACGGTGTTGGTCATGCCCTGGCTGAAGAGTTCCTGGTTGGCATTGATCTGCTGACCGGTCTTGGTCGCGATGGTTTTACCGATGCTGTAGGCTTCGAGTAAACCCAATAACGCCAACGCCAACGCGCCACCAAAAAGTTGTTCCACCTCGGACATGGTTAACTGCGGGACCTGGAAAATGCGCATCGCTTGGGTTGCAGTCGGAAGCTCAGGCATCAACGGCAAGTCCGTCGGACCATAACCATTGACCGCAACAAAAACACCGGCCAACACCACAGCAAGCAGCGGCCCCGGTGCGAGTTTGGCGATCCTGCGCGCACCGATGACGATCACCAGACACCCCACGCCCACCATCACCGACAGCGGTTTGATCTCACCCAGGTGCGGTAAAAGTCGTTGGACAATCCCCACGATCCCCGGCCACTGTTCCTTGGACCGCTCCACGGAAAAGCCCAGGAGCCAATTGACCTGCCCAGCAGCAATGAGCACACCGGCGCCCGCGGTGAAACCAGTGATCACACTTTGACTGACAAAGCGCACCAATCCCCCCAGCCGCGCCACCGCCATGATCATCTGCATCAATCCCTTGAGCAAGGTCAGCGCGATGACCAGTTGGAGATAGAGTTCGGGTTGACCGCCAGCTAAGCGCGTCACAGTTGAAGCGACGAGCAGGCTTTGCGTGTTGGTCGGACCCAGTGACAGGAATTTTTGACTGTTGAAAAGCGAGCCAATGAAACACTGAATGATGACGGCATAGACGCCGTACTGCATCGGTACGTTGGCGATAAACGCGTAGGCCATCGCCTGAGGCAGCGCGACAACCGAGACGGTCAAGCCGGCAAGCAAATCGCGCCGGAGTTTACTGCCGTTGTACCCGCGCGTGGATTCCCAGAAGGGTTCAAACGGTCGGCGGATCCAATGAGCCAGTGATGCCACGCGCGTGTGCTCCTTTCGGCTAAGCCCACACACGATAGCGGCAAAGGGCGACCTAATGCAAAGTCATCGTCAAAATGTCTGAAAAATCAGGCTTCATTTCGATTTCGCAAGCCATTAGAGCAATTCAAATAAATAATCTCCACTTTACGTCACTCCCGCGAATGCGGGAGTCCAGTGACATCTGCAAGCGTCAACAGAATGCCACTGGATTCCCGCCTGCGCGGGAATGACGAAATAAGAGATGGCATGGAGTTTAACGATTTGATGTGCTCTAATCCGTCGATGTTTCATAGTGCATGAATCGGAAATCTGCTGGTGTTTCAAGGCTCAACGTCAATTGCCCATCAACCAATGCTCTATCGCGTGACTGCCCCGTCAACAAGTCCGTCAGCTTGAGTTTGGCATCATTGGGTAAACCCACCAACGCCCATTGGCCTTGTGCCTGGGGGCAATCCAGTTCGCGGAACAGTGTGAGATAGCCTGACTGTGATGAGGCATGATGACATTGAAAACCGGTGAAGCTACTGCCGTCAGGGCAATCACCGATGGGGTGCACCATGCCGGCGAGCATGTCGGTGCGATGCTTCTTGTAGACTTTGAGTAAGTCCGCAACCGGTTTGCGGTCCGCCGGATCAAGCGTGTGTGTCTCCATGAAAAACGTGGGCAGACTCATGAGCGTGATGGCGGTGCAGTAGGCAGCAGAATGCTCAGACGCATTGGATAGCACGGGGTCGGTGGCGCGTGGGTCCTGCACATCACCCAGAATTTGCCGCAGATCAAGATAGGTGGCTAGCTCCCACAAATCGCGCAACACCATATGCGGACGATACACCACGTTCGGCGGGCACATCGGCTTGCGGTTGGCGTAGTAAATCGCGCCATACTCACGACCCAGAAAGTATCCCAAGCGCGGGTTAACTTCCGTGGTGTCCCAGTTCACACGCGTCTTGTGATCAGCATACAACGCAAACGCACGCACCTTGGCAAGCAGCGCATCGAGCTTCTGACGATTCGTACAATTCATGAAGTCGAGTTTGTACCACTGAAAACCAACCGCATCGAACGACTTTTGCAGGTAAGGTAAATCAATGCATTCACCTGCACACCAAAGCCCAAGTTTCACGCCAAGCGGCTTTGGCTTTTTCAGTGACGGGCGACCAGCCATCGGGGTAACGCTCGGCGCAGGGTTCCCAGTGATCGTAGCTGTTGCCTTGCCAACCATCGTCAATTTGCAAAAGGTCAATGCCCAACTCGGCGCAGGATTCAAGCTCTCGCAGGACGTTATCCTGACCGGCTGCATCACGGTGTTGCAGGTAACCAATACTGCTGCCCCACGTGTTGGCCTGGATGACCGCATACTGCTCACTCATCGGGAAACGCGCGTGGTCAAACTGCTTGAAGGCGATCTGTCGATCACGGTCAGTATCCGCATAGACGATGGTCCAATGCGCCCAGGCGGTGATGAATTTTTCACTTAAATCACAGGGAAAAATGCCCAACCCGATCGCTTCAAGACCCGCTGACTGTCGGCAGACAAAGACGCCACCATCAATGCCCGGCTGGTTCACACAGCGATGCGACTCCTTGAGTAACCCCAGACCTTCGCCATCAGTTTCAACGCACAAAGCATTGGCCCAATCGCAGGTCTCCAACTTGCCCAGCGGTCGGTCGGTGACGTGTTCTTTGAGTAATGACGTATAGGTGTCATTGCGATATTGGAGATTGTTGTAAAAGCCCCATGCCCGACGTTTGGCGGTCCCGAATGTCACCGGCAAAAACGCGGCGCGACGGTAACCACGATCAAGCAATGCCATCACGTTTGCTTGATCCGTATTCTCTTTGTGGTGAAGCGTGGTGTCCCATGCAAAGCCATCGAGAGTTCGCAAAGCCAACTGCACATGCACGCCCGGCACGTTGGGATACACCCGCACACAGAACCTGGCCTGCAGTTTTTCCGACGGATAATCCATGAGCATCGTCACCAGTAAATGCTCCGAGGTAAAACCGTCATCGTCTGAGATTGTCATCGACACATCGTTTAAGACAGCTTCTGGATTTTCATCTCGAAGTGTGGGCAGTTGCCAGTCTGCGTGATGGGTTACGTTGGTGTTCTGCCAGGTGTAGCCGGTTGCAAGACGCGTGATGGATTGAGTGAGCAGTCCCTTACCCGTCCACTGCCATCTCCGACGGAGTTTGCCGGTGGAGATGGTCAGTTGGTTGTTTTCGAACGTTGCATCAGCTTGATCAAGCGAAAGGGTGATGGGTGTGGACAAGGCTGGCATGGGTTGACTCCAAAGAACGAGAATTAAGGCCGGTAACAATATTTGGCATGATATCTTGCTAAATTCCAGATAAATACGGACAATTTGCGGTATCAATGTTACATTTTGTTGGATACCCTCATGACCGTGCATCAACATCCCCAGGAGTCCGTCGCGTATGTCCATCAATCGCCACCCAATGTGCGACTGCTCTTGGCGGGACATCGCCATGAACCCCAATACCGACAACCGATGGTGCTTGCGCGCCCACATCTGCTGCTGACCTGGATTGAATCGGGTCTCGGGATGGTGCGTGATCAGACGGATCATGCGCTGAAAACCGGTGACTGGTATGTGCTGTTTCCTGATGAAGTGCTCTGGGTCAGTACGGATGCGCAAAAGCCGATGTGCTATTTCTGGATGGGGATTGCATGTGATGATGCGCTGGGTTTGATGCGACAATGCAACCTTACGCCACAGGCGCGCATCAAGGCAACGTCATCCGTTGGCAAAACGCGACAGCTATTTAAGCAACTCATCAAACACCTTTCATTGGATTCACCACAAACACAGATGATGGCTACAGGATGCATGTGGCAACTGTTGGGAATGCTGGGCGACAGCGCGTCATCGACGGACACATCTGCTAACTCAGCCGGCCCGCGACATGCGGTGGATCAAGCCTGCCAGATCATGCAGCATCAATACGTCCATGGCATTAATGTCTCTGAGGTCGCGGACATGATCGACATGGATCGCAGTCACTTGTCCACGCGGTTTAAGGCTGTCATGGGATTGACGATGCACGATTACCTGACCCAGCTTCGGATCAGTCGCGCCCAACTGTTACTCCGACATTCAGACTTGACCGTCAATCAAGTAGCCCAGGCAGTGGGTTACCGGGAATACCGATCTTTTATCCGCTGCTTTGAACAACGCACCGGCCACACACCGCGCGGCTATGCGAACCACGCGCGCGGACAATCATGATCATTGTGATTTGTGTATGTCATGACATGATCAAGTCACTGCGGTGACACGACTTTGCCTTATACACACATTGCTTGAATCCAGCCCAGCTTATCAGTCGCTCAATATGAATGAATCAAATTGTATGGCATATTGTGCGATTTATTTTTACGAAGATCACGAAGGACACGAAGACAAGACAGAAAGAGCGGTGCTCAAAGTAAGTGGTTGGCTTACTTGGCGATGTCGAGGCCAAAGCCCAGATCACTTGCAGCGGCTTTGAGTTTCTGCAGATCATCGAAATGAAAGCGAGCGCATTTGAAGGTGCCGTCTTCGGTCTTGACGCGGAGTCCGGCCATGGTGCCGTCGGCACGGATGATCAATTGGGCATTGGTGCCGAATTCGACCTGGCCCTGGCGATGGAATTTTTTGTAGATCAGTCGACGATCGGTGAGGACGACGCCGGCAAGGCCTTCGTCTTTCTTGGGCATGTCCGCATCGTTGATGAAGTAGCGGAACTTTTCACCATCCAGGAAATGCGCCCAGACTTCAATGCGGCGACGGACGGTTTCATCCAGGCCGGTCCATTCGTCTTGCCAGAGGTGAGCCACATCACGTGAGAGCAGATCGTACTCCCTGCCACAAACACCGTTGACATGTCGCAGCCAACGCAAAGCCATCGGTCCATCAGGGATGGTGACATGTGCCAGCAACGGACCTTCGCCCTTCTTGCTGGTGAAGCATTTGATGGACATGTTGGAATGATCAGTGCGGACGTAGTACGGGAACGGGAACCGGAAAGGTTCGGGGAGTTGTTCGATGACGCCCATGCGGGAAAGCATTTCCTTGCCGGTGATGGACTGGGTGAGTTTGGCTTCGTGTCCGGCTTCGATGTCATAGGCATTGCGAATCTCACCGCGCGCCTGATCCAGAAACGCCAGCGGTCTGGCGATGAGTTTGGCGCGATCGGACTCGCCGGTAAAGGCACAGGCTAACGGCATGGAAAGTCGGAAGCCGTCGTGCTTGAGGAAGTTGCTGTTGAAGGTCAGTTCGACACCGCTTTGCGTGCACCTGGTCACCAGCAGATACGGGCGCGGCTCGGTCACCACCAACTCGGTGGGATAGGCATCCTTGTGTGATTGGCGGGGCGCTTTGACCTGCTTGGGGGCGATGGTCTGATGCTGGGTTTCGGACGCTGCTTGAGCAGACTCAGGTGTCGAAACCGGCGCGGCATTGGACTGGGCAACGGGCGAAGGCTGCGATTGCGTGGGGGCGACGGTTGCGGTGTCGAGTGTTTTTTCCTGTGTCTGTGTGGGTGCACTTTGCACGTTGGCGGCCGGCGCCAAAGGACGCTGCGGACTTTGCGGCGAAGCAGGTTGATCCACCGTGGCGGTACTCTGCGTGGACATGGCAGCCGCCGCCATGCTTGCAGCTTCCTCATGGGTCAACTGCTTGTGGGTTGCCATGATTTTTTCGATCTCGCGCGCGGTGGCATTACGCCGATGTTCCTCTTCGCGGGCACGACGGATGGCTTCGTCTTTCAGACGCTGCTGCCATTCGTTGTCGATCTCTTCTGCCAGATCATCGATGTCATCCTCGATCCATGAGGATGCGGTCTGTTCTGCAATCTCATCTTCCGTGGGAACCAAAAAGGTGGCATGACAGAGTGGACAGCGAGCAACATGACCCGCTGCTGAGATCGGCACAGTTAGAGTGGCCCGACACGCTGCGGTCGGACAGTGAACCTTCAGATCCATCCGCCTTCCTCCATCCCCATCACAGGATTTCAGGCGATCTCTCCCAAATCTTCAAGTCAGAAATGCTTACGTTAACTAACCAAATTCTAAACGAATCCAGATGATTAAACAATGGTTATTTTCATTGGAGACATCAAGTTAATGCCGCAACGGTGTTCAGGTCATAACGCTGTTGCCATGGAAACCAGTCGGCGGGCAAACGCGGTTTTGTCCATGGCATCCAGGGCCAGCGAACTGCCGTCGGCGGTGATCCACGTGGGGGAAATGTCCGGCGCATCCATCGTGGCTAACGGGTTGGCAACGATGGCGTCCACACCCTTGCGCTTCATCTTGGCGGTAGCGCGCTCGATGAGGACATCTGCATCTTCCAACGCAAAGGCAACCACGCGCTGGTGCGTCTGTTTGGACTGGGCAGCCTGCTTGACCAGATCGGGCGTTGGCGTCAGATGCAGCATCATATCCTTGCCCCGTTCAAGCTTGCCGTCATGCCACTGATTGGGGCGATAGTCGGCCACGGCAGCAGCCATGATCAACAGATCGTGTGCCGGCCAGTGTTCAGCCAGCAACGCTTCAAGGTCACTGCAGGATTCAAACCGTTGAAGCAGAATCTCTTCATGCAGTCGGACATCACCGATGGGACCCAGCAGCAAGGTGACTTCATGCCCTGCTTCGATGGCAGCCTGCGCGATGGCCAGTCCCATCTTGCCACTGGATCGGTTGGACAGATAACGCACCCCATCAATGGGTTCACGCGTGGGTCCGGCTGTGATGAGAATATGCATGGTGAAACTATTTTACACGGAGATTTATTTTTTTACCGCAGAGGCAGAGCACACGGAGATTCAAGGCAAAGAAGCATGCTGCGTTCCTGTTTAAAGACGACACATGACTGAGCATACGTTACGAATTTTCACAAGTACACAGATTGCGTCATTCCCGCGCCCCCGGAAGGCGGGAATCCAGTGGCATTGCGTTGACGCTTGCAGTTCTCACTGGACTCCCGCCTGCGCGGGAGTGACGAGAAAATGTGTTGCTTTAGAGAAGCAAAAACATCTCGTATTCAAACCTGTAATAACACTGCGATCTCAACGTCTCTACGATTAAATCCCATCTCACACCGTCAGCGCATCAGGCCCGATGGTGATGATCGTCATCGCGCCGGGGACGTTGGCTTTGACATATTCGTTGAGTTTATCCAGCGTCACGGCATCGACCTGGGCAATGAGCTGGTCCAACGTGCGGGGTTGGCCGAACGTGTGTTGATCCATGGCAATGGCCGACGCCCGGGCGCGGGTGGATTCACCTTGCATGACCAAACGGGTCTTCATGCCCACCATCGCGCGGTCGAACTCGTTTTGCTCGATACCTTCGGATAAGCGGACAAACTCGCCACGCATGACATCCAGCGTTTCCTGTGCACGCTGCGGGGTCGTACCTGCATAACCGAGCACCACGCCCATGAGTTTGTTGCTGGCATAGGTTCCGTAAACGGCATAGCAAAGCCCGCGCTTTTCACGGACTTCGGTAAACAGGCGACCACTCATGCCCCCTGAGAGCACGGCAATGGCAGCACGCTGGAGCATCGCCGCTTCTTCATCCGTCTCATCGACCGCGTCGTAGGCCATGCCGATGTGCACCTGCTGGGACTCGGCGGTGATGTGTTCATACCCCCGCGCCGGTTCGCCGGAGAGCTTGGCTTCGTCGCAGCTTCCCTGCCAATCACCAAGAAGCTGGCCAACCTTGGCTTTGAGATGTTCAAAGTCGAACTGGCCAGCGAAGGAAAGAATCGTGCCACCGGGGACGAAGGTTTTGTCCTTGTAGGCTTTGACTTGTTCGATGGTCATCTTCTCGATCGCGTCGATCTCACCGAACGTGCAACGGTTCATGGGATAGCGGTAATGACGCTGACGCAGCGCGATGAACGTCTTTTGCTGCGGTTCGTCATCAAGGGCTTCGAGTCCCTGGATCGCAAGGTCCCGTGCAGGCTCAAGCGTTTCAGCGGTCAATGCAGGTTGTAAAACCATGTCAAAAAGCAGTGGCAGGGCGTCATCGAGCTTCGTGTGAATCATCGTTGCGTTGAGCCTGAGAAACAGACTGTCGACGGCGGTCACACGATCCAGCCCCAGGTCATCCATGGCATCGGAATGCTCGCGGGTTGCCATGGACTCCGTGCCACGGAACATCATGTCCGAAAGCAGCGTTGCCACACCGATCTGGTCATCGGGTTCGTAAGCGGTGCCTGCAGGCAGAAGCATGGTCATGGCCAGGGATTGGGCGGATTCGATTTTCTCAGCCACAAGGACCAAGCCGTTATCAAAGCGGTGGGTTTGGATTTGATTCATAGACAGGTGATTGTAATGCAGATGCCGATGGATGTCTTATTGTGGGGTGACGTGATCAAGGATGTGTTGAATGGTTGATGTGACTGTCGCATTGCAGCCCATCCACAAACGCTTACATGCAAATCGTTCATACATGACAAGGCACCAGCGTTGCGTCGCAACGCGGCTACTGAACCTGTTTTTTCAATAGCCGCATGCCGACTTGCATGCGCGTCGACACGCTCGTTGAACTGAACACGCACATGGTTCCAATAACCCACCATCTCTCAATCATCAAAAATTTTTCACTCACACCCTTGACTTTCGGAGCGTTCCGACAAAGAATGTTTTCTGTCGGAGCGATCCGAAACACGAGAAACAGGACAATCCCTAAAATCCGCACCAGACTCGGCAACATGAGCAAAATCGCACCGAGACCTGGCTTTAACCGACCTGAAAAGGACGCGCGATGGCTACGCTTAAACCCATTCTCATCCTGCTGCTGGTTCTGATGCCGGCCCTGTCACTGCATGCTGATACCGCTGAAAAAGGTCAACGCATCTGGATGGATGACCCCGGCTTTGACACCCCCAAGGCCAACAAGTGGTGGCTTAACCATGCTCAACGGATTGAATCGGATAAGCATGACGGCTCACATGCGTTGGCATTACCCAAAGCCCGGACGCGCGCCGTCTCCAACTTCCCCTTTGCCATCCACACCCAACTGCCCTGCGTCCGCATGGAACTCTGGGCCAAGAACCGTGACAGCAAGGAGTCGCAACTTCTGGTAAAACTGGATGTCCGTCAGCGCCAGACCAACAAGTGGGTGGCCACCGAGCAGGTCGCTAAAATCGACATTCCCGTCGGTGACGCCTGGCAGAAAATGACGGTGACATTCGACGTCCCCAAGTACGATGATCAAGCCAACTACTGCAAGCTTGAACTCTACAACAACTGGGGGGACATACTCATCGATTCGATCAAGGCTTACTCCACCATGCAGGATCACAGCGACCAATCCAAGACCGACAAACCGGTCGAACAATCCCAACACTACACCCCCGATGCCGACAAGCAGGGCCAATGGATCACACACGCCCAGGCAGGTTTGCCCAACGTGTTGATCATCGGTGATTCCATTTCGATTGGATACACGCGACTGGTTGCTGCCAATCTCAAAGGAATCGCCAACGTTTACCGCCCGATCTATCCCAAGGGTGATGCACCGATCAACTGTGGCGATACCCGCCTGGGACTTGCCCAACTAAGCAACTGGCTTGACGGTCAAACGTGGGACGTGATCCATTTCAACTGGGGTCTGCATGACCTGTGTTACCGTCACCCCGATGCCAAGGTCTACGGCAATCGTGACAAGATCAACGGCACGATTTCCGTCCCGCTCGACCAATACCAAACCAACCTTGCCAAACTCATCACCCAACTCCAATCCACCGGCGCCAAACTCATCTGGGCCAACACCACGCTCGTCCCATCAGGCGAAGCGGGTCGGATCGTAGGTGACGAAATCAAGTACAACGCCATCGCTTTGGAACTGGCTCAAAAGCACAACATTGCAGTCAACGACTTGCATCAACTCACTGCCAACATGGATCAAGCGATGTTCTCAGCCCCCGGTGATGTCCACTTGACCCAAGCCGGTTATCAGCAGTTGGCCATGCAGGTCAGCCAAGCCATCAAAGCTCAATTACCCCAGTAAAATAGGCCTTTTAACACCAACCCAGAACACGACCATCATGACCAAAGCCCAATCCAACCCGAAAGTCACACTGCCCAAACGTCCAGCAAGACGGCGGGTGACATTGGAGCAGGTTGCCATCGCAGCCGGCGTCGGGCGGACCACGGTGTCGGATATTCTCAACCGCAACGCTGCAGACAAGTATCAGCCCGAGACGCGCCAGCGCGTTCAAGACGCGGTCGCCAAACTCGGTTACACCGCATCACGTGCCGCCCAACAGCTAGCACGCGGTCGCTCGGGGATGATCGGTTTGATTCTCACGCGCGACTTATCCAACCCCGTCTTTGCTAGCCGCGTGGAAGTCGTCGAAAAGGCCATCAAACAACGTGGCTATCGCATGCAGCTTGCCTTTACCGACGGTGATCCTGCGATGGAAGCCAGTTGCGTTGAACAGATGCAGGCTGATGCAGTCGAAGGTCTGATCATGGGGCCGGTGTATGAATCACTGGACCTTGAGCAGCATAAGCAAATTCTCCAAGGCAACCTGCCGGTGGTGCTTTTTGGTGGCACACTCGGTAGTCAGTTCGACGAAGTGGGCTTGCATCCCGATGCGTCGATTCATTTGGCCGTCAAGCATCTTCTGAGTAAAGGTCACAAACGCGTAGGCTTTCTCGGCGCACCCAAGCCACGTACAGCAGAAGGTCCCAGTCGTTTGTTTGAAACGTATCTCAAGGAAGCGGGTCTGAAAAATCCCGGACCGATCATCTGGTCCCCTGACACCGATCACTACGACGACTATTACCCGATCTCTGAAGCCTTCGTCAAGCAGTGGCAGAGCATGCCCAAGAATCAGCGTCCGACCGCGATGCTCTGTCACAATGACCAGATGGCCCAGACGACCATCTCGGCCTGTCATAAGGTTGGCATCCGCGTCCCTGAAGACCTGTCCCTGGTCGGATATGAAAATGCACCCGGCAGTGCCTATCTGATTCCCGCACTGACCACCGTGGACAGTCGTGGTGATGAACAGATGCGACAAGCCATTGAACTACTGATGGACCGACTTCAAAAACCGCGAAAAACCAGTGAAAAACGTGTCATTTACCCGCAGTTGATCGAACGTGATTCGGTTTTTGATTTGCGATGAATATAACCAAGTTCGGGAATGAGAGTAAAAAAAGTACGAAAGATATGTACCAGGATCAGCACTAACATTTAATCGCGACCTTCCGTCACTCCCGCGCAGGCGGGAGTCCAGTGAGAACTGCAAGCGTCAACAGAATGCCACTGGATTCCTAACTTCCGGGGGCGTGGGAATGACGAAACACAAACAAAACAGGTCATCTGACATCATGCCCAAACGCCGTTTCCATTTTCTGATGCTTTGCGTGTCTGTCTTGTTGCTGCAAGCCCATGTCCATGCAGGTGACAAGCGCATGACGCAACTGCGCGATGAAGTCCGAGAGCAGATGCTCGATCATCTGGACACGTGGTTCCCCCGATGTATTGATCTGGAGCATGGCGGTTTTCACGCATCCTTTGCACATGACTGGACGAAGCTCCCGGACAAAGAAAAGTTGCTCACGTTCCAATCGCGCATGACATGGGTTGCAGCGATGGCAGCCCAGCAACTGCCCGATCAACGCGATCGCTTTTTGCCAATCGTTGAACATGGCGTTGCGATGCTCACCGACAAACTCGTCGACAAGCAGCACGGTGGACTGCTTTGGAACATTCCCATCCACGATGAAGATGCAGCCAAACTCAACCCGTGGTGGCGATCACACAAGCATGCATACGCGATGAGCTTCGCGCTATATGCCTTGGCCAAGTCCTATGAAGTGACCGGCGATGAGGCGATACTCGACTTCGCCAAGCAGCAGTTTCACTGGTTTGATCAACATGCCCATGACACGGTCAACGGCGGGTATCACGAAGCGCTCACCGCTGATGGCAAGCCGGTGACCATCCCCGCGGACATCGCGTTGAATCCCAAGTGGGATCACATCGGCACGCTGCGTGGCTACAAATCCATGAACACGCACATTCATTTACTCGAATCATTCGGAGCGCTCCACCACGTTTGGAAAGACCCAACTCTCGAAGCGCGATTCAAAGAACTCTTTGCCATTGTCTGCGAAAAAATCTATGTCGCCCCCGGATGTCTGAATCAGGTCTTCACCGCCAGTTGGCAACCCATCCCCACCGGAGATTCGTTTGGTCATGATGTCGAAACCGCGTATCTGCTCGTGGAGTCCGCTGAGTTGTTGGGCATACCCCAGGACACACGGACCTGGCAAATCGCACGCAACCTTGTGGATCACGCGCTGGCCTTCGGCTTTGATGCAACGTCCGGCGGATTCTATGACGAAGGGGCTGCACACAAACCCGCGTATCACAAAACCAAGTATTGGTGGACACAGGCTGAAGCGCTCAACGCGCTATCCATCATGGACAAACAGTTCGGCAAGCAGACGCCACACTACCGTGATGCGATGCTCAAACATTGGACCTACATCAAAAACCATCAACTCGATTCAGACTTCGGCGGTTGGCATGGCGTGATCCTCCCGGATAACACCGTCCCGACCCCGCCGGGCAAAAAAGGACATAACTGGAAAGGTGCGTATCACACCTTCCGGGCGTTGGTGCTCACGAGTCAACGGCTGAATGAATGACTTGAAAACTGTCTTCGTGAGCCGGACCGTGTCGGTCCGGAACGGCTCGATACGAGCCGGCTCGCAGAAACATACAGAGCAGATCAAACGCAAACCAACCCGACCTCGCATACATTCATATGGCATGATTGAAACAGGAAACAAGCCATGAAACGCACGACATGCAAAAATCTCACGACACATCATCACGCATTCACACTCATCGAGTTACTCGTGGTGATTTCAATCATCTCAATACTGATCTCGATTCTGCTGCCTGCGTTGGGTGCGGCTCGCAAGAGTGCGCGTAATGCACAATGTCAATCCAATCTGCATAGCATGATGGTGACGTTTGGTGTTTACGCAGCAGAGGAGAAGGAATGGATCATGCCGGTGCTCATGGCCGATCCCGGTGACAGTGCATCGGATACCTGGAATCGACAGCGCAGCTGGTGGCTGATGCGTATCCGCAAGTACATGCCCAACACTGGTTCGATCCAGACGTATGATCATGGTACCCCCAGCGTGCTGCGTTGCCCGACAGTTGCCGTGACCGGCTCGAATCAGGAAGTGACTTATGGTTTGAACCAGCATGCCGGCTGGGGTCCCGTCGGACAATGGGGCTATTCGTCACCGGTGCGTTACAGCCAGGTGCTGCGCCCCAGTGACAAGCTTCTGATTGCCGATGGCAACCGTTATGCCAAGGGCAATTACTCGGCCCACTTCCTTAAAGTCTATGCCTCATGGATCGACACAGCGACCTATGGCGAATGGCTCGTCTCACGCCGACATCAAGGTGAGTCGGCCAACTACAGCTTTGTGGATGGGCATGTCACTTCCTCCAAGGAACTTTCCGGTGATGGTTTGGGTTCCACCGCACTTGCCGAACTCAAAGCCAAACACTGGACGCTGGTTAACTGATTCCTTGTTTCCCTTGATTTTCATAACCAACTCAAACTATTCTGGAGCACCCTTGTGATACGCACGCTTCCTTCTCAATTCGTCTACTTACTAGTCCTGCTTGGCATGAGTCTTGGTACGGCCTGTGCAGGCGAGCCGGTGACGATTCAAATCGCCCCCACGCAGCAACCCATTGTCAGCAAGCTGCAACTGGGCGTTACGCACACCCATGTCAGCACGGATCACGAAGATGCCAAACCGGCTGCGGTGGACCGTGCGATTGCCAGCATCAAGCCGGTGATCCGTTGGCAAAACACGCACATCATTGGCTGGGGGCCGCATGACATCAACCCCGAACCCGGTGTTTATGACTGGTCAACACTCGATCAACGCATGGAACACATGAAGCGATTCGAGGCGCCGTTGGTGATGACACTCTGCACCGCGCCGGGTTGGATGAAACGCCATGGCAAAACCTGGGAGATGGGTGACCGTCCCAAGCCTGAGCACTTTGACGACTTTGCAAAGCTGTGTGTCGAGGTGGCCAAGCGTTATCCACATGTGCGACATTACCAGGTGTGGAACGAGTTCAAGGGATTCTGGAGTGTCGAAAATAACGCGTGGGACGTGGAGCTTTACACCGAGTTTTACAACAAGGTCTACAGCGCACTCAAAGCCCATGATCCGGATTTGAAGGTCGGCGGATTCTACCTCGTGGTTTCAGGGACCGGCTCGAACCTGCCGGGCATTGATACCGGTGTTGCGATTCTCAAGAAGGAACGCCGTCTGTTTGAATATTGGATCAAGCACAAAGTCGGCGCGGACTTTATCTGCGTGGACAAAGCCATCAAAGACTATCACGATAAAAACACATACACCGCTGACGAACTGCTGGGTTACACCGATTCCTACCAACGCATTGCCAAACAGATTCACGAGATGTGCGACCTGCCGATCTGGTGGGCGGAGTACTACGGTATCGGTGGCCCCAAACATGGCATCACCATGGCGCAGCAAACCGTCGGATTTGCGTCGATCTACTATCACATGATCACCGGCGGGACCAGTGTCGGTCTGCTCTGGAATCCGGTGGAAGGTGAAGTTGCCCACGCGCTGGTCACCGACGTGCGTCAACCCGATGGCGGCCAGCAGCTACCCCACACGCAACTGATGGGCATCATCAATACCTACTTCGGCAAAGGCACTTCCATCTACCCGATCACCAGCAGTGACGAACGCGTGGAAGCCATCGTCTCCTCGACGCATGCACTACTGATCAACAAGAACAACGTGCCCGTGTCGGTGACGTTTGCAGGCAAAACGATCGACATGGATGCGTACGCATTCGCGTTGGTGCCGCGACAGTAAACTTAATTTTGAAACATTCATGCAGGCTGTAACAGTCGTCGCTCCCGCGTAGGCGGGAGTCCAGTGAGAACTGCAAGCGTCTACAAAATACCACTGGATTCCTAACTTCCGGGGCGCGGGAATGACGGATCATAGTCACACGTAAAATTCGCCCCGTCAGATTCATTCCCTTCGGTCATTCATCTGGCGGCTTGTGTCGTTGAGAATCAAACAACGACGACATCATCACAAACATGTGCGACACTGCAATGCACGCAAAAATAGTTGCGTCACGGTGTGACGCTGAGTCGCGTTGAAGTTGCACGAAAAAGTGATGTGTGAAAACTCAGTTAATCGACGGATCACCGGGGGTCATGTTATCCCCAAGGTCATTTTCCCCAAGCACGGTGAACATGCGTCGGCGGAGAATCTGGCAGGCCAACACCGGGTCGTCACAGTGAATGACGATCGCAGGTTTATCCTGCGGGTGATCGATCAGTGAGTAAGCGTAGAAAATGTTGAGTTCGGCACGCAGCAGTGCATCACAGAGATTGGCAATGGTGAACGCCGGCTCCAGTTGCACAACCAGTACGTCGGTCTCACTGAAAACGAAATTGTTCCGCACCAGTAATCTGCGAGCCAACTCGGCACGCGATGTGAGTATGCGCACCACAGCATGGTCCGCCGAGTCCACCACGCTCATGGCCACCACGCGCAAGGCCACCGCGTCGAGCGCTTCGATCAACTCCATGAGTTTGCCCACCCGGTTATCCAGAAAGACACTGAACTGAATGTTACGCGGGGGCTCAAATCCACGAGCCGTCGCATCGGAAATTACTGCTTCTGCCATGCCCATGATCCTAACGAATCTGGCTGAAAATGCGAGAGAAATTACCCTGTGAATCGTTAACTTTTGCCATACCAGCTTGGATGGCTGAACCACAGAGACACAGAGCCCGAATAAGACAGAGAAAAAATATTTAAACATTTCTCTCTCTGTGTCTCTGTGACTCTGTGGTAAAGACTGATACGCTTGATCACACAGGAAGTTCTCAAAAACCATCTCTGGCGATACAAGCAAACTTTACCCCAACTGCTGCTTGTACCAATCGAGTGTCACCTGCAGACCTTCGTCAAAATCGACGATCGGTTCATAGCCCAGGACTTCCCTGGCACGTTCCAGACCGGCCAGTGATTCCTTGACATCACCGGCACGCGGCGGGCCGAACACCGGCTCAAGATCTTCGCGGCCGAGCATCTTGGCGATGGTGCGGGCGAGTTGTTCGATGGTGATCTTCACACCACAGGCGACATTGATCACTTCGCCGTTGATCGGCTTGTCACTTCGCATGGCAAGCAGATTCGCATGCACGGCGTTGGCGACGAATGTGAAGTCACGCGAGACATCTTCGCCATTAATGGTGACCGGCTGACCTTGAATCAGACGCGTGCAGAAAATCGCAATGACGCCCGAGTAAACGCTGTTGGCATTTTGACGGGGACCGAAAATGTTGAAGTACCGAAGCGATGCAGCATCCAGATCGTAGCAATTGGCATAGGCGCGCATCATGGTCTCGCCAGCAAGCTTGTTGGCAGCGTACGGACTCTTGGGAAGCGGGGGCATGTTCTCGATCTTGGGCATGGTCGGTGAATCGCCATAGGCCGAGGAACTGGCTGCAAAGGTCACACGTTTGACGCCACCGGCGCGGGCGGCTTCGAGCACGTTGAGCGTGCCGGTGACGTTGTTGTTGTGAAACTCAACGGGCATCTCAATGCTGCGTGGAACCGAGGGGATCGCTGCCTGGTGGAAGACAAACGCGCAATCGTTGGTGACCTTCTGCAAGGTATCCTGATCGAGAATCGAGCCTTCGACAAATTCGAGCTTGCCGGGATACCTGGACGGGTCATCGAAGTAGAAGTCGAGATTACCTTTTTCGCTGCCGGACAGGTTATCGAGGATGGTGACCTCTGCTCCGAGTGTGACCAATGCTTCAGCGATATGCGATCCGATAAACCCGGTCCCGCCGGTGATCAGTGCTTTTTGGTTGGAGAAAAAGTCACCGTGTAATGCCTGCCAGTTAGCGCTCATGTGTCTGCCCTGTTTTCAAAGACATTTTTACCGCAGAGACGCAGAGGACTCAGAGACAGGAGAGAAAACAAAATCAAGAAAACAAATCAATCTGTCATCATGAATGCTGAAGTTGATTCATCCGTCAGATTCACGTTGTTCATCTGGCGGCTTGTGTAGTTATAACTTTGAAATCTCTCTTAGCTCTGAGTCCTCTGCGTCTCTGTGGTGAAAAAGAATGGTCAAAAAATCAATACCGTGTCATCCCCGGTTCGATGTCGATTGCCCAGAGGTCGATGCCCCCTGCCATGGTCCAGGCGTCGGGGACACCGGCATCGCGGAGGATGGCTGCCATCTGGAAACTGCGTGCACCCTTGTGACAGTAGCACACGACTTTGCTGTCCGCATAATCATCGACAAGGTCCGGCAGTTCCTGTCCCACTTTTTGCAGGATATGTAACTTGGACCCATCAATGTGAACCAGGTTGTATTCGGCTTCCATGCGACAGTCGATGAGCACAAAGTCCTCACCATCATCGAGCATCTGCTTGACCTGTCGCGGGGTGACTTCCCAATCTTCCTTGAGGAAGTAGCCTTCGGGTAATCCCTGATCGTTTAAGGCGGGGCGATCATTCATGCTTATAAACTTTCAAAGACCCGACGAATGGCCTTGGAGGCTTCACGCAACCGCAGCGCGCCGGGTTTATTGAGGGTGTAATCTTCAATGAGCATCGGCACAGTCACTTGAGCTTCGACCAACGCCTTGATCCAGTCGGGAATGTAAAGATTCGATTCGGTAAGTGGTGCCATCATGCGTTGACGGGTCGCAAAGCCGTTGGCATCGTAGCCGGTGTTGTTGATCTGCATGCCACCGATGTGAATGTGATCGATGTAATCCTTAAGCACCGCGATGGCAAGGTTGGGCTGAAGTCCGCCTTCGAAATTGAAATTGGCAATGTCAAAAATCACGCCAATCTCGTCGGGGCTAAACGCTTTGCAAAGGTTCAACGCCAGACCCGGGCCGGAGACGAAACTGCCGACGTGGGTTTCCATGACGATTTTCTGTTCGTAGGGTTTGGCCAACTCCACCGCTTTGACGAAGCACTCGATTTCTTCTTCCAGGCGGGTCTCGTAGTTGAACGGTCCCTTGGGATAGACACGTGGCGACACACGCACGCGACCGGCACCGACCGCAGCAGCACCTTCAAAGTGCAGCTTCAATTCGTCAACGGGTGCATCGACCAACACCGCAGGCACCGAGCCGAACACCGTCAAGCCGGCATCTTCAATCTGCTTCTTGATCGTTGATGCTTCCGCGACCAGACGCTGGGGCGTCAGATCAAAGGCATGATTGCCCCAGTTGCTGTAGGGCTTGCCAACGTGTTCTTCGGGAATGATGCGCGGGCGGACACAGTAATGCGTGACGCCCAATTCACTGCACAGCGCGATCTGCTGCTCAAAGTTCAACTCGGGCAACATCACGGCAGTCACGCCCAGGGGCATTGGTAACGACATGGATCAAACTCCAAATGATCGGCGGGATGGGTGGGTAAAAAAATCAGTCAATTGCGTCTGCAGCTTTTTCGACTTCAACCAACTCGATATGCGTGTACTGATCCATGTTGATGGTGACGATTTCGCCGTCATCGAGCTTGAGGATCAAGCGGTCGAGCCAGAGCTTGTCATCCTTGCTGTGAGCAAACCACGAGCCGGTCTTCTGGCGTTCGCACTTGGTAACCGTGCCGATGATGGTATTGGTCCACGTGTCATCGACCTGCGCAATCTGCTGCGTGACTTTGACACGTTGGCCGGCGGTAAATTGATCAAGGGTCTGGCCCATGGATGGTCTCCTGTTGGTTCAAGAGACACAGTTTAAGAGATTTGGTGACAGACGGAAACTTCACGCAGCAGTCGACAGGCAAATTAGAGCAGTTCAAGCAATTAACCTCCACGCTGTCTTCGAGTTCGTCATTCCCGCGCAGGCGGGAATCCAGTGGCATTCTGTGCACACTTGCAAGTTCCACTGGACTCCCGCCTTCCGGGGGCGCGGGAGTGACGGAAGGTGGGGATTCATTTTGCGGACCACTCCAATGCGATCAAACAATCACCGCAGCACGTCGTCGCTATCCAGCCAGATTGTCACCGGGCCGTCATTGACCAACGCAACCTTCATGTCCGCGCCGAAGATCCCGGCTTGAACCGGCGAGACACCCAATTGCGCCAACTGCTGGGCAAACCGGTCACACAGCGGTGAAGCGATCGCCGGCTTGGCAGCATCGGTGTAGCTGGGACGCCTCCCCTTGCGAGCGTCGGCATAAAGTGTGAACTGGCTGACCACCAGCGCCCCGCCGTTGACATCCAGCAGCGACAAATTAAACTTCCCATCGTCATCGGAAAAAATCCGCAGATTCGCAACCTTGGCTGCCATCTTGTCAACAATCTCCGGCGTATCGTCATGACCGACACCGGTTAGAAGCAGTAAACCGTGATCGATCTTGCCGACGACATTTTGATCGACCGTGACCGAAGCAGACGAAACTCGTTGGAGACAAACACGCATGGGAATGATTTCGGATGTTGGATGTTGGATTTGTAAAAAAACCGCTTGCGGTTTATCGCGTCTGTCATGATCAATGACCGTGGTCGATCAATGCAAGATCATGCCAGTGTCGTCCAAACACTGCCGAGCGGACTTTATTTTCGTCATTCCCGCGCAGGCGGGAATCCAGTGATATACAGTTGACGCCTGCAGATGCCACTGGACTCCCGCCTGCGCGGGAGTGACGGAAAAAGCAGATGACTCGTGTGAAATACGCTAAACCGCAAGCGGTTCGCATTTCACGGGAAAAACTTCCGGGGGAAACTTCCGGGGGGGGGCGGATCAATACAACGTGGTGAGGTTGTATTGTTTCTTGAGGGCTTCGATCTGGGCCTTGACGCGTTCGGATTCGCCGCGGCGGAGCATTTCACTGTACAGGTGATGCAGCTTCCAAAAGGCCCAGTCAAAGGGCATTTCCTTGGCACCTTCGGTGGCATCGGAGATGTCCTTGCCAAAGGTCAGGTCCAGCACACGGCGTCCGTTGTGGCCGACCACACGCATGGTGAACTTGCGCACGCGGTCATACCGGCCGTAAATCTCAAACTTCTCACCCTGATACAAGTTGGGCAAATCCTTGGGATACACATCTTCGGGGTCGATCCCAAGCAGACTCATGCGCACGTCTTTCATGAGCGGATATCGCAGACGGCTTGCCAGATCGCGGATGGTCTGAGCGACCTGCACTTCGCTGTCAGCATAGACGCAAAAGCCCTTGTTGCGATAAGCCAGGAACTCAAGCAGTGAGCGGTTCTGACGATTGGTCACGCCGACGCAGTAGATGCTTGCCACCTGATCGTTGTCACGGGTGATGAGATTGATCAGTTCGCGTGTATCCATGACACCCCGCGTCGGGCGTCCGTCGGAGATCATCACCAGGTTGTAGACACGGGCGACTGCCAGATCGCGCACGAGCAGGCGGGACAGCGCGTGGTTCACGTCGGTCATGCCTTCGGAGTTACGGTCCTGGAGGAACTGTCGCGCTTTAGCCAGGTTTTCGTCGGTGGCCTCCTGAATCTGGTTGGGGCTGAAAATCACCGGCGATTCGGAGAAGAAGACGATGTTGAATCGGTCTTCCTTATTCAGTGATGCCAGCGAATCGCGCACGCCACGGACGATCTGGTCCACCCACGTCTGAGGCACAGAGCCTGAGATGTCGATCAGGTAGACAACGTCCTTGGGCATGGTGGGTAGACGCTTAAGCGACTTACGCGGGACAATCTCAACTTTGAAGTAACCCCGCCCATCGTCGGTAAACTCAGGCTTGCGGCCGAACCAACCGGTGTTGGTCTGCTGCGGGGCGACATAGCGGGTGATGTAGTAGTCAAAGTCGTGGTCGAGTTTTTCGGGAATGTTGACCTTGGCCCCCTGCTCCATGGCCAACTCGGTGAAGTCGACTTCGGGCATTTTCAGCGGGGCATCGACGATGGCATTGTCGACGGTCACATCATGGGCCTCTTCAATCTTGGGCGGTTCGAGTTTACGCGGCTGGGGATTCATGCCTGCAACGAGGCCGCTACCGAGAAGCGCGTTCTGGGCGCTGCCACTGGCAAAGGCAATGCCGCCTTCACCTGAGCCTGACCCTTCGCCGTCCCCTTCGTCACCCGTGCCGGTGCCTGGGGTGAACTTGATGTCCAAGGGGATCTGCACGTTCTGAGAGGCCTTGACCGAACTGGGCAGATCGACTTCGGGGAAACCCTGGGCGAGTTTGCCTTCATCGAGATTGTCTGCGGGTTTCTCGTCCGTCACATTGCTCAGTTCCACGTCCTCCGTCACGGCCTGAGATTGGGCAGGCTGCGGCGGAGCGTTATCCAAAAGGGCTTCGGACATGGCAACGAGGGTGTCCTCATTGACCGTCTGATCCAAAGGCTCGGTGGGTTCTTCAGGCTTGGTTGGGTCGACCTGTTCTTCGGGGACCGGCTCGACAATGGTGTCCATCTCAGGCACACGTTCGACAACGATCAACTCCCGATCCTGTCCCAGCAGGTTCGGGTCCATATGCACAAACGATGAGTCCGCGTACTTGAGCAGCAGACCACCATGCGCAATGACGCTGAGTACCAACGCCATCGCGAAGATCAATGCTGCATGTTCGGCCCAGACGAAATGCTTGGGCATGTTCAAGGCTGATGACACAGCCGTGCGCGGGTCAGTGTCCTGTAAATTGTTTGGGGTTCCGGGGGTGGGCATGTTTATTGAACTCCTCCCAGGACTTTGAGCTGATTGTCGATACGGGTCAACAGACGCGGGTCGACATTTTCCTGCTCACGGATTTTCTTGAATAGACTCGTTGCTGCGATCTTCTGATCCTTGAGCATCGACAGACGTGCGGTGGCATAGGTGCCATAAACACTATCCGGGTAGGCTTCGACCATCTCCTGAAGTGTTGCTTTGGCTTCGTCGACGTTTTCCATTTCAATGGCAAGCTCAGCCAACTGAATGTTGGCAAGCTCGGGCAGCGGGGAAACTTCCGGGAAGCTGTAAAGCAGAACCAATCGCTTAAAGCTCATCATCGCAGCTTCGCGTTCGGCGGTGGCGCCAGCAGCATCACTTTCACGCAGGCGAACCTGAACCAACTGGCGATGAAGCTCACCACTTTCATAGAGCGCCTGACACGCAATGGCGGTCTGCTCCGCGGAGATCAATGACTGGTATTCATCCAGCGCCATTTGATGCTGCCCTGCCATGGCAAGGGTCTTGGCCAACTGGATACGCGCTTCGTAACCGTGACCGACACTCATGGCAACGACTTCGCGGAAGGCATCAATCGCTTGATCCAATTTGTTCTGAGCACGCAACGCCTGGGCACCGAGCATCAACGCCTTGGACAGTTCGCTACGCGAAGCAGTAAGATTCCCATCGAGAATCGGCTTGAGATATTTCATCGCCAAATCCGGCTGATTACGCTTGGTGCAGTATTCACCGATCCAGATCAGTTCACGGATGTTCAGGCCGGTGATCCCGACGAGTTTTTCAAGTTCGACAAGGGTTGCTGCCGCCTGATCATCCTTCTTGTCCTGACGCTGAAGCAGTGAAGCAAAACGCAGGGCATTGACTTTCAAAGGCTTTGCCAACGTCTGAGCCGCTGCCGCTTCCTTGAAGTCCGCCAAAGCCAGGTCGGTCTTCTTGATGGTGAGATTCAAAAGGCCGCGATAGTAAATGCTATCAGCACGGTAATGGTTCTGCGGATACTTATCGAGCAATGCCGAAAGGGTCGCAATGGCTTTATCGAACTGCTTAAGTTGGATCAAGGCCAACCCGCGACGGTAGTAACCTTCGGCTTCGACCAATGGGTCAAGACCATCAATTTCCAGCAACTTGGCAGCCGCCTGATCTGCCGCTTCAAAGCGGCTGATCTGGTAGTTCAAATCCACCAGTCGGATCATCGCCTGGGCGACGGTGTCATCGCCGAGCTTGACCTGATTTTCAGCAGACGGGTACACCGCAGCGTAGGTTTCATAGTCGGTGACGGCATGTTCAAATTGGTTGATCGATTCATACAGACGGGCGCGTTGGAGCAGAGCCTGTGTGTAGAACGGGTGACGCTGACCTGAGTCGATGATGGCGGTGAGACGCGCTGCTGCAAGGTTGTTGTCGCCCTGCTTGATCGCTGCCATCGCCAGCAGGTATCCGGCATCGGCTAAACGTGAGGAGTCGGGGAAAGCCTTGCGGAGTTTGGCGATGGTCTGGGTCATGCCACCGAACTGACCGATCTGATATTGACTGGATGCCAGGCGGTAAAGCACTTTGTCTTCCAGGTCCGAACCGGATGCAGCAGCAAGGATGGCACCAAAGAGTGCGACCGCCTTGTTGTGATCACCCATTGATTGATACGAAGCACCCGCAAGATACCAGCCGGTGACGCGGTCCTGATTGCTCAGATGCTTTTTGTATTGGTCGAAGGCTGCCAGAACTTGGCCGTATTGCTTCTGTTCATAGAGAGACCAAAGCATGCCGGTGATCGCAGGGCCAAGGTGCTGGGAGCTGGTGTACTGCGTCATGACGACGTTGTAGTACTCGGAGGCCTGATCGTACATTTTCAGTTCAAACGCCAGATCACCTGCAAGGCGACCGGCTTCGGCGGAGACCTGCGGGTTATTGAGGGTCAGACATTTTTTGAGTGTTGCCAGCGCATCTGCCGGGAGTTTCATGAGCACTTGGATGCGCGCCAGGTCAAGCATCGCCTGAGCCTTGAGCGAGGAATCAAACTTGATGACTTCCTTAAGCTGTGTTGCAGCAGCGGGCAGGTTGTTCAGGCCGCGATAGCCCTTACCCCGCAGATAGAAAATCGATGCCTTGGTATCCGAATCCAGATTCTGCAGGTCGATGGATTCAAGGGACTGGACTGCTTTTTCATGTTGGTTCAGATCGGTGTAAACCTGTCCCTTAAGCAAAAGCACCGCGTGATCGGGGACGTGCATCGGGGCGACGTTTTGTTCGAGGTACTGGATCGCCTGCTGGTTCTGGCCGGTGTTTCGGCAGAGTAGCGCCCGGTAGTACAACGCGTCACCGCGTTTTTCGTCTTCAGGATAACGTGCCAGGTATTCGTCGAACGCCTGGGCGGAGAGTTGATATTCCTGACGCTGAAGCAGGCGGTAGGCAAAGACGAACTGCTGATGGGCAGCGGAGTTTTGCGCCTGTGCCGAGTCGGTGACAAAACCGGTAAAGAGCAGCGCGACGAGCAGCGTTAAACCGCAAGCGGTTTTGAAACGGGGACATGAGAACCGTTGGACATTGATCATGGTTTACAACTCACTGTTGTTGGTATTGGATGTCGCCACGCTGATCTGAGTCAGACCGGCTTTTTTCGCAGCATCCATCAAGGCGATGGCATCACTGAAAGGCGTGTTGGGATCGGCCTTGATCACAAGCGTCTGCTTAGCGTCCTGCTGAGCCAACTGGCCCATGAGCGCATCGACCTGATTGGCGGTGTAGGTTTTGCCCTTGCAGGAAATCTGGCCATGGGCATCAAGGTGGATCACCGTCGTACCGGGTTGGCTGACAGTTTGCTGAGGCTTGGCAACGGAGCAGGATTGCGAGCAGGCACAACCACCGAGCATGACCAATGACAAGGCTGCGACACACCCCATGAAAATGCCAACCGGACGATTGGCCGGGAAACGGTGTTGTGAAGTTGGCTTGTCATTGAGCTTGATCATGGGCACTCCTGTTGCTGTCAGGGATCACAATTCGCTTTGGAGTTTGGAGGTGGCAATGCTGATGTTACGCAGACCCGACGCACGGGCCACGTCCATCACCTGGACCGCCAAACCAAATGCCGAACCTTTATCGCCACGGACGACAACGGTTTCATTGGGGAACTGCTGGGCAAGCTTGGCCATCGTCGCCTGAAGCTGTTCAAGCTTGTAGGGGCGATCACCAATGTAAATCTCACCGGTCTCCGTGATCGTCACGATGATCGGCGTCTTGGACTGGGGCGCGGTGGCAGTCTGCGTGTCAGGCAGCGAGATATCAATCTGCTTTTCCTGTTCACGGAAGACTGAAACCGTCATGAAAAACACCAGCAGCAAAAACAGCATGTCAACCATGGCTGACAGCGGCAAGACCGGCTGAGAGCGTCCTCGGGTTTCAGCAGCAAAACTCATGCATCACCCCGCTTCATGTGGTCGGCCAATGAGTGAACGACTTCCTCAGCCGAAGCCAGGCTGCGGGTCAGACGACTCTTGACGATGGAGTAGCAGAAAGTAGCCAAAATGGCGACGATCAGACCGAACATGGTGGTGGCCATTGCCTGACCGATGCTGGTGCTCAGAGCGCTGGATGAAGCTGAGAGTGATTCAAACTTCATGGCAAAGAAGGCCTTGATCATCCCCAGCACGGTGCCGAGCAGTCCGAGCATGGGCGCGACGTTGGCGATGTCCGCCAGGTAGCTGATGCGGTTCCAGAGGATGTCGCTGCGACGCTTGCCTTCGGAGTCCACCATGTCCATGATGACCGAGTGATCCTTGCCGGCGTTCTCGACACAGCGTTGGATGATCGAAGCGACAAAGATTTTCTGATGGGTTCGGCAGAAGTGAGCGGCTTCGTCAAACTTCTTGGCCAGGACGAGCTTGTTCACATCATCGACAAAGCGGCAGGGCGCCAGCGTGGAGGTGTTGATGGTGGCAACGAAGAAGAGGAAGAAGAGGATGGCAAAGACGGAGAGCGCCAGGATGATGCCGTTGATGATGGGGCTGGTCTGGTAGAGTTCGATGATGGTCGGGCCTTTGCCGGTCGCCGCATCGATGCCGCCGAGTTCTTCCTGGGCCATGACGACGGTGGTCGCGAGCATGGTAAACACTGCCATTGCCAATCCGACCATGCGGAAAGGAAATCGGTCGGTCATGGTACGTTGCTTCATCATTCATTTACCTCGTGTTGGGTGTGTGTGCGTTGCCGGACGCAGGTGCAGGCAGATACGCCATGTGTCCTACCCGGCAGATGCGATCAACCTGATCCAATGGAAAATTGCCCTGAGTCCCTCTTAACCGTGTGAATGACGCAGTGAACCTCCGACTGGCAAGCTGTACCATCGAGATGGACGTTCGGCTGCGTTTGGTGTTGGGTCACCGTTGAATCAGTCACCCAACCCACCATTACCTGACCCGCTCGATCAGGTTTCGCTATTGTAAGCCTCGCAGGGCATGATGCAACAATGAACGTCGATCATTTTCCGATTTCAGCCCCATATTGACGCAGATAAGCCCGTCTGATCAAAAGACATAAGCCCGCAACCGGATGGGTCACGGGCTTATTGTTGTTTCATGCGTCACATACAAAAAAGCTTGTGACACTTGAGCACCGGATGTGAATCCGGTGTAGGTGTTTGTCATGTGCGTCATGAGACCTGCACCGGGTTAACACCCGGTGCTCTAAATCATCAATTGATGATTAATGACTATTCGTCTGCTTACCGCGAAGTCCGGCCGCCGCCGCCGCCGGTTGCGTTGATGCGACCGAAATACTGGGCGAGGTTAATGTTCTGGACCAGGCGCAGTTGCTTGCGGGCGACGTCGGTGTTGTAAATCAACAGACGTTGGCTGGTGTTTTCGAGAATGCAGAGCACTTCGTCATTGTCGCGGGCGCGGAGGGTCATGGCACTGACCGGGGCGTCGTTGACGACCATCGCCGCGTTTGCCTCGGCGAGAATACTTTTATCCTGCAGTTGCATAAAGACCATCGCTGCCAACACAAAAGCTGACGCGAGCAGAGAATAACAGGCCAGGGTGGTTCTGTTCATGATGCGTATCCTTTCGTGTTGGGGTTAGTTACCGCGCAAAGCACCGAGCATGCTTGCACCGTCGATCGGTTCCCATGTATCGGTGGCGGAGTTGTAAAACGCCGCCACGATTCGGGCCGAGTTCATTTCAATGATGTAGATGACATCCTGCTGACCGCGACCCTGTGTGGGGCCGGAGACCATCAGGAAACGCGCTGCGGCAAAGCCTTGAGCCTGCGCCGGCTGGGGAGCCAACGTCGTCAAAACCAATGCCAGGAGCAGCACAACATTCAGCGCAATCAGCGGCTGGTAGTGAGCGTTTACCCATCGTATTACCTCCTGTGATGTTAAACCGTCATGTTCGGGTTGAAGTTGCAATAAGGCGGGGCCGACTGGTCATTTACCGTGAGAAGTCGGAGATCAGGCATGTCCAGTGTCATGCACCTGTGACACCTCATTCGTCCATCACATCACGTCGCGGACGATCAGGGCAAGGGCATCGTTACGTCAAACTCAGTCCTGGTGTCCACGGCGAGAACCCCAGACGCTGGCCACGATAATCGCCACCGACAGAATAAACGCAATAAACGCTGAAAGCCTGTAGCCTTTTTCCGGTGCCTTGTCCACGCTCAGGGCCTGCGCCCAGATTGGGGATGCTGTCACCATCAAAGTCATCAAGGCCACGATAATGGATTGAAGCTTTTTCACAGACATGATCATACGACAGGTCCGGGGGGGGTTCAAGATGTTGGTCCAACAACCGTGATCAATATCAACCATGCATAAAGCCAACACAAGCCGCCAGATGAATGACCAAGATCATGAAACAGCCGGTTTGTGAGCACCAAGAGCCGCGCACGCAGTAAGCGGATGCCCTGGGAGATGGACATGATGCCAGTCGTATTCAAAATTGAGCACCGGATGTTAATCCGGTGCCCGTTGTGCATATGTCAATCCAAGGGGCACCGGGTTGACACCCGGTGCTCAATGTCTCCTGGTCTGTGTCAAGTCAATTCGACCCTTAAAAACATCAACAATCTTAATTCATGAAAACACTTGTGACATGACATGCATCATGTCCGCAGGCGGGAATCCAGTGGCATTCTGTACGCACTTGCAAATATCACTGGACTCCCGCCTGCGCGGGAGTGACGGAGAGTGGAGACTCTTGGTCTGAGCTACTGGGCATCCGCTTACTACGTGCGCGGCTCATTGTGACGCCCCATCCCACGTTGACATAACACAACTCACCCAAAAATTCGCGCATGAAAAAAGACTGCCAACATTCATCGGCAGCCTTTGAGGGGTTGATTTTTAACTCAGAGTTTCAAACGATCGAATCAGTGAACCTGACCACGACGGGGCTTGCGGTTGCGACCGAGCAACATGCCTGCACCGATGACCAACAGGGCTGCACTGGCCGGTTCGGGGACACCTGCGACATTGACCTTGAAGATCACGTCGTTGTAGTCCTGATCACCAAGCTTGCCGGAGCTCTTGTTGTAGCGGATGTCTTCCAGACCCACGAGCAGGCCCTGGTCGGTGTCGAAGATCAGGAAGTGATCGGTGACACGCGAGCCCTTGTTGTCTTCGTTCATGTCGTTGATGCTGTAGAACTGTTCATTGCCGGAGTTGACGTTGACGTAGAAGGCGAAGATGGAGTCTTCTTCGACGGTCACGGTTGCGATCGTGCCCACCGGGTCAATGTTGTTGGTAAAAGCATGGAGGTATGAGAAGTTCGACGGATCGGACAACGGAGCCCAGGCAACACCAAGCTGGTTGTTGTAGCTGGCGGAGGAACCGAGGTATTCGAAGGTGACATTGGCAGCACCGCCGGTGACGGTAAAGGCCTGCCACTGTGTCTGATCGTTGGCAACGCTCAGGTCGTTACCTGCCACGGTAAAGCCGTAGGCATCAGCAACACTTTGCAGGGAGGGGTCAGCACTGTTGTAGACGGTATCACTGCCCGAGTCACCGAGTGTCAAGCCGGTGATGACTGCGGCATTGGCGGTCGAGAAGCTGCCAACAAGCACAGCCAGGCCGGTGAGAACTGTTTTGAGAATCTTCTTTTGCATGAGGTGTTCGCTTTCGTTTGCGGGTTCAAGCGTCGTGGCCAATAAACGGGTGGACTCTGACGCCAGAGTGCCCTGGACCTGTGTGAACCAAACGATTTGGAAAATGCAATTGCCAAACAAAAAGATTCAAAATCCGCCCCAGACGTCCGGCTGTGACGGCTGCGGGAAGTTGGTAAAGATGGTCAGCTAAAAGGGACTAGAAACTAGAGACTTGGGACTAGGGTAAAGGCAGTGAAAAGCCTTGTCCCTCCCGGGGCACGGGTTGCCTTGCGTCACACCGGTGATGCGACCCGTGACGCAGGAGCGTCACGGCTTTCAAAGCCAACTCCCCGATTTTGCCGGTCACACTGCCCAGCCAAGAAGACAATTCACTAACGACCGATAATCCGCGTTGAATCCGACATCGCAATGCGTTAACGTGCATCAATCGCATCCATATAAAGACAACCAAACCCACCAAGCGGGTTTTCAGGGACGAAACCGTTGGAAGACAAGGGATTTATTGACCAATCGCAGTGGCAGGCCATCCTGGATCAACAGGCCTCTGTCACTGCGCCGGATCAGAATCGCCCGATACCTTCGCCGGTGACGCCTTCCCGACGCATCGGCCCGTGGGCGTTGTCGATCCTGTTGCATGTCGTGCTGGTTGCCATCGCCTTGATCTGGGTCTGGCGTGACAAACCCCAACAGCGCATCCAACCTGTCATCCCCACCGCAACGCTCTCTGCCATGGCAGGTGGTCCGGCCATCGCGCCCGATCATCAGACGGTCGACGCGCTCCCCGAAGTGGATATGCAGAAAATCATGACGCCCACCTTCGACGCCTTACCGGGCCTGGACACCGCACCAGGTGCTGACACCGCCTCCCTGCTCGCCCCCTTGCCCACTCCGACTGCCATCGCCCCCAAACCCCAACCGATCGCACCCACCCCGACACCCACGCGCACCAACCCCTTTGCAGGCATCATGCCCCAGGCACTGGAACCGGCTGCCGCCTTCTTCGGTGTCGCAGGCAATGCCAAGCGCATCGTCTATGTCGTTGACGCGTCGGGCTCACTGGTCGACACGCTCCCTTACGTGCTCACGGAACTCAGTCGCTCCATCAGTCGCCTCGACAAGCAGCAGCAATTCACCGTGCTGTTTTTCCAGGGCAATGATCTACTGGAACTCCCCCCTGCCGGGACCGGCTTGCGACATGCCACCGCGGTGAACATCAACACGGCTGTGAAATGGATCACCCCCGAAGCGGGCAATCTCTTTGCCAAGGGGCGCTCCAACCCGTTACCTGCCATCCGCAAAGCGTTGGGGTATCAGCCGGAGATGCTCTTCCTGCTCACCGACAACCTCGCTGCCCAGCAGACCGGCGTGCAGGATGATGCAGCATTGCTCGATCAGATCACCCAAGCCAACACCACCCACGCTGCGATCCACACCATTCAGTTCCTTTACAGGGACGCAACGGATCAACAAGCTGAGAACGTGCCACTGCTCAAACAACTCGCAGACCGCAACGGCGGGAAATACACCTTCGTCGATGCCAAGGACCTTAAAACACCATGACCCCCGGAAGCCCCCAAACCAGCACAACGCCATGCCACCTGCCTGGTCGATCCAAGTATCGATTGATCAGCACGGTCGGCTTATTCGTCACCGCGGTTTTATCACTCACCGCAACGCTCCACGCACAGGACACCCCTGCCAGTGACGGCTCGACTTTCGCTGCCATGTTCCTCTCCAGTGATGACGTGATCGGCCTGGCCATCATCTGGTTACTCTTAGCCATGAGCACCGTGAGCATTGCCTGGTCGCTTTGGCTGATGCTCAACGTCAAGCGTGCGATCCTCATCCCCACGCAGACCCAGGAGCAGGTGAGCATGATGCTCGCGGAGAAGCAGTACCGCCAGGCCATCGACTTTGCGCAGACGGATCATTCCTATCTGGGTCAACTCATCCGTGCTGCATTGGGTGAAGCAAGTAGTGGGTATGCTGCCATGCAAAACGCCTTGGAAGAAACCGCGGACATTCAGACGGCGCGACTGCTCCGTCCTGTCGAATACCTCAACGTGCTGGGCAACATCGCCCCCATGATCGGACTCTTTGGCACGGTGTACGGGATGATCGTCGCTTTCCAGAAACTCGTCGCAGCAGGTGGTAAACCCAACCCCGCTGAACTGGCCGACGGCATCAGCACCGCATTGGTCACCACCTTCTGGGGACTCGTCGTGGCCATCCCAGCGCTCGCCGCCTACGCCGTCCTGCGTAACCGCATCGAAGCACTCACCAGTGAAGGCTTACTCGCTGCTGACGAACTCATCCGCCCGTTCAAACCGGTCATGAAGTCCGCCGCCCCCGCTACACAGGCGATGCAAAACGCAGCAAGACCCCAACCGCGCCCGCATGGAGAGAATGGTTAATCCAACGTTTCTGGTTTAAAGATTTTTACCACAGATGAACACAGATAAACACAGATGTAAGACAGTGATTCACAGAGAAGCCAATCCGCTTCTTATCTGTGTTCATCTGTGTTTATCTGTGGTTAAATTGCCTTGAACACAAGCGACTTGTTATGTCACGCAGACTCCATAAATCCGAACCTGTCTCACCGCAGATGAACATGACGCCGTTGATTGACGTGACGTTTCAGTTGATCATTTTCTTCATGTTGGTGAGTAACATCATTGGCCAGGAAGCCGTGCCGATGAAGGTTCCGCAGTTGTTTGATCCGCAGACGCGGCAACTGGGCGAATCGGATCGCGTGGTCGTCAACGTCATCCCCAACGATGATGCAACTTTGAGTCCATGGGTGCAGGTCGGCTTAACGCGACTTCGCAGCACCGATCGCATCGCTATCAACGAAGCACTCACCGAAGCGGTGTCGAAGAATGCCAACGTGCAGGTCGTGCTGCGAGCTGATGGCTCACTGAACTATCAACAGGTCCGGCCGATCATCACTGCGATCCGAGATGCTGGCGTGAGTATCGTGCATCTGGTTGCTCAAGACGCCCCCGGAACTCCCGGAAGCCTCGAAAGCCCCGCAAATGCTGAGGGCTCCGGCGAAGGGGGCACACCATGAGTGGACACACCTACGATCAGGCGACGTTAGCCAAGCGGTTTGCATCACGACGTGCAGCCAAGCGCAAGAGTCCGGTGATGCGGCTGAATCTGACGGCCATGATTGATGTGATTTTTTTGCTGCTGGTTTACTTCGTGGTCACCGCCAATTTTGCGACCGGTGAAGGTGTGTTGACGACGAATTTGCCAAGCAACGCTGCGGGTGATTTTGCGATTGACGCCCCACCGGTGATGCCGTTGCGTGTGTATTTGTATGCCGGTGACAATGCACAAGCTTCCGGGGGCGAAGGATACAAAATCCGCATCGTCGGCCAAACCGATCAACCCCAAACCTTCAGCGCGTTAGCAACGACACTGGAGCAACTCAGCAAGCACATGAATACGTCTGACCCCGTGATCATCCAGCCGGTAGGGCAGGTGAAATGGGAACACGTGTTAGGTGCGTTTAACGCTGCCGTCAAAGCCAAATTCCAGAACGTCCAATTCGGGGAGCAGACGCAGTGATGAAACATGCAAGCAACACGCGAGCTTCTTTCCATGAGCACCGCATGTCAATGCGGTGCAGGTCGAACATGCGTATGCGCAACGACAACCTGCACCGGATTCACATCCGGTGCTCCATGCTCGTGATGTTGATCATGTTCGTCATTTCACTACTCATGCCCAACAAACTCTCTGCACAGGACGATGTGATTGCACTGGGTTTGAAAATCGAACGCATGCGTTTGCAGCAGCAGACCGATGAGCTTTACGCATTCAGAGATGACATTGCACTGCGCCAAAAACCAACACTCGGTGAATATGCTGCATGGTGCGCCCGACTGATTGTCGAGCGCCAACGCAATGACGTGCGATTGCTCAATATGATCTCCAATTCGATTCAATCCATGCCGGAAGATCATCCCTGTGCCCCACTATGGACCATGCTTGGCGTCGAATCATTCCTCTATGACATCTGTGCAACACACCCCATTGATCCAGCCACAATCACCGCTCTGGGGTATCCAACGGATGCACAACGGCAAAACATCCATGAATTCTCAGCCAAGCTCCAACCCAAACTTGCCAACGCATATAAGCAACTCGAGCAATTCCCCATCGAAGCCCGGGCAATCATGCAACAGCGATGTGCTTTTCTGCTTGCACAAACCAATTACCTGCTGGCACTTTCCCATGAGGATGTTGATCGCAAGGCATTACTCACACAAGCACACGAGGTCTTACAACCATTACTCACAACGGTGATTGATGAATGGCAGATGCAGAATCGCGCGATTTGGTTAGACACGTTGATTCGTCTTGCTTTGGGCAATGTCGACGCATCGCCAATCATCACGCCACATGAACAGGACAACATCCAAACCCGACTTATTCACGCCAAAACAATGGCAACCATCGGCAAGACCCAAACCGCAGACGCGTTATTAAACACATTGGCACAAGCAGTCGATACAGACGATCCGACGATGCAACTTGCCATCGCTGACAGTATGCATCAACTCTGGTTTGCGCGTGGTGATTACCAACGTGCTTTTGGCATGTATCTGCGACTGCTCAACAACAAGCCCTCACAAACACTCTACGATGCCATTGCATCACGCTGGCATATGCCACAAGTCACTGGTAATGCACTTGAAGTTTTGCCGGATGATGTTCTCTTTGTGATCGCCCAACAGATGTCCGACATCACGCGTTTCAATCTACATCACCAAAAACAATCATTGATAATTGCCATCAAGATGCTTGTCATGTTACGTGATCGAGATAAAGCAATTGAGATACTCAATAAAAATGCAAAACTACTCACCATCAACGATCCCAACATCCAACAGGTATTGAAAGAGACGAAACAGCAACTCAAAGTACCTTACAACCAAACAACCCGAACAGTCTTATCAAAATTTGTGAAGTTCTTAGAAGATCATGATCCGCAAACCTTCTCCAATCTAATGCGATCTCCTCAAGATCGCAGAGGTTTATTTGCTTATGATTTTTCCGACCTCTCGACTCACAAATTCAACCAGGCACAACAAGCCACAAAATCCAGTGAACAAGCCATGTCGCTGGCAATCAAGTACCTGACCACCTTACGCCAGCGAGAGTCCGTGGTGAATAGTCCGATGCATCAGCGAGTGCAATTGCTTTGGGCGAGGATCATGCCGATGCGTCAACCGGATGATGTTGGCGTTGCTTTGGAATCGCTGGGTATGCTCAGCGAACTGGCATCGCACACCAACGACCAAGCATTGGTTTACGATGCACTGAATCAAGCCATCGAACATTGTAACGCATTACTCAAACAGAACGATGCCAATCTCAAGGCGCAGGTAATCAGCAGCTATCAACCCATCGCACGAATTCTGTTTGGTCGGTTCAACACCAGTGAATTAGCAGACAACACGCGACTGTTCGACGTCGTGGCTGTGCGACTTCCTGCTAAGGAATATGCTTTGGCGTTGCAGCGGTTGGCGGATATGCCTGCCAATCATCCGCAGTATTGGCAGAGTTTGCGGTACCAATTGGGGATTTACCGACAGCTTGCCAATCATCCGGATTGGCCATCGGAGCGGATTGTTGCAGCGATCGCGCCGATTCGGGATCAGGCGGTGAGACATCTGCCGGGAGCGAACAATGAGCAGCAGCAGACCATCGCGCAGGTGGCCATCGAAGCCTCGGGTATGCTCTGGCAAGCGGCGGTGAAAAATCAGGATTGGCAAAGTGCAGCAGACCAACTGCAATGGCTCGAATCGTCTCGCCAAATCACTGCCCAAACCAAACGCACCTGGCTCACCCGCCGACTGGTGAGTCTGCAACGTGCAGCAATGTGGCAGGCGACGAACCGGTTGGCAACACAGCTACTCCATGACGATGGCAGAGCAAGCTTCCCGGTCATCATGCAAATCATGGAAGTGATGCAGCAACAACGCCGATCCCAAACGCACGCGGTGATGCTTGGTAAACGTGATGCGATTGATGCGGCATTGCTCGATGCGTTAAGCGGGCTATCGCAAAGCGCAGTCAAATGGGCGATGGTCAACGTGGAAGATGAACACCAGGTGCTGCTTGCCAAGATCATCTGGGCAGCGTGTCTCAAGGAGTCGGGGCAGACGCGCGATGCGCTGGCTTTGCTCACGCCATTAACCGGGCAGTTTGGTGATGAGCCTGATTTACTCATGACGATTGCTGAGTGTCATTTCAAATTGGCATCGCCTGCCAACTTTCAGCAGGCCGCCAAGCTGTATCATCAAATCATTTCAAGAAGTCTGCCGGATGCCAAGGGCAAATTTCCTTCACGGTATTGGCAGGCGTGGACGCGGTACCTGCAAATCTGTGATCGGACCAAACAGCATACCGATGTGATCGCCTCGCGCATCAACAGTCTCAAAGCTGAAGATCCGACGCTCGGCGGAGAGCCATGGGCAGTGCTTCTTGGCAGCTTGTTTGAACGCTATACTGCATCGCAGACACCGATAAAATAGACTTGACCATTGGCAAAAATATCCATACCGTAGCGGTACGAGGATGCCTTGACGCCATCAGGCGAGCCGCGTTGTGTCAACGCGGATTTGACCGAAGGTCAAACGGGAAAGCAGGACGAGGCAAGCATTTGTCACGATGATGTTGAGCTTTGCTCAATCCTGCGTTGACACAACGCGGCTCGCCTGAGAGCAAGACGTAAGTCGCGATCATTTTTCTCAGATGTTTGGCAGTCAAACTGCTAAGAGATTTTGGACAGGAACCCCGACGCCTATGGCCACCATCACTGACATTGCCAAAGCCACCGGGATGGCGCGCACCACCGTTGCAGAGATTCTCCGCAACAAGCCCGGTTACAACGAAAAGACACGTCAGCGCGTGTTGGCTGCTGCCAAGAAACTCAACTACCAACCCAACTATTTGAGTAAAGCGTTGGCAGGGGGCAAGAGTATGACCATCGGTCTGGTCATGTCTTCGATTACCACGCCGGTGACGTTTTCCAAGGTGTTGGCCATTGAGTCCAAGGCGCGCGAGTATGGGTATCTGACATACCTTGCTGGCTGGGGTGAATCCGATGACCGTGAGATGGCGGACTACATCCGTGACCTGCTTGCAAGGCGGGTGGATGGGATCATTGCCTATCACCTGTATGACTTACCTGACAATGCCATCGAGATGCTTAACCAGGCGCAGATTCCCGTTGCGTATCTGGATTGGGGGCCCAGGGATTCGCCGCGTGTGATGATCGATCGTCAGCCGGGTATCGACGAACTTGTCGGACACCTGGCAGAACTGGGACACAAGCACGTGGCATTTCTGCATACCGAGGAAGACCGACAGATCAAATCACTCAAGGCCGATCGTTACATGCAGGCTTGCATGGCTCATGACGTGAAGTTGAACTTTGACAAGGACTGGTGTCTGGGTGCACCGAGCGTGTCGACGGATGCGGACGTGGTGAGTAACACGATCAAGCAAGCGATGGCCAAGCACAAACCCACTGCGGTGCTCTGCCCCAATGACCAGGTGGCCGGGTTGTCGGTGGGGGCGCTGTTGGATTTGGGATACAAGGTGCCTGACGATGTGTCGGTAGCCGGCTTTGACGATATGCCTGTTGCGCAGATTCCCAGGCCACAGATCACGACGGTGCGTCAGCCGCGTGGCGAAGCAGGCAGCGCGGTCGTGGAGTTGTTGATGGCGATGATGCACGACAAGCCATTACCCGAGTATCCGCCGGTGTTCCCATGTCGGCTATTGGTGCGTCAGTCTACGGGAAAAGTACGCGCTTGATCGACAGATTGAAAGTCGCAACGCTTAATAATCCATGGTTTATATGTAAGCAAAACCACCCAATGCCTTGACGATATTGATCTTTCCAATAGCCGTAACCGCTACAAGCCTACCATTAGCTGAGCTTTTATATGTCTTTTAATTAAGTTGGCTTGCCGACAGGTTATTTTTGTGATGAGATGGGTTCAACAAGAATGACACACCGGGTTGTCATTGAAATATTCCGGCCCATGAACGGGGGAGAACCTTCATGTTTCGCAACACACTATCACTACTCGTGCTCATTGCACTGAGCCTGTCATCCAGTCATTTGTTCGCCGCTGTACAAAAAACCATTGGCACCAGCGACACGTCCGGCGAATTAACCCTTCAGGAAATCTTGAACAACAACGGTTATACCATCAATGGCAATCCCATTGACGTAACCGCCGATCAGGCTGGATATAAAACCTTCAGTTCAACCCAAACCACCCCAAAGTACTATGGCGCACAACTCATAGATTCTTATTACACACAACCCATCTCGGTAATCTATGTCCGCGATAGTAATAAGTACAACTTCTACTACGAAACCATGTTCGATACTTCCGTAGATAGCAACGGTGATACTTTTAATTTCAGCTTGCCTGGTGTTGGCACATACTATGGCGAAACGTACCTTTGGTTTCAGTTTGTCTTTGATGATGATGGCAACCTTTACTCTGGACTCGACGACAACTCCTATGACTATCTGACCTTCAACACCGATCAAGGCTATATTATCGCGGGCGACTTCGGCTATGCGTCGACCTCCGCGGGTGCTCCCAGGGATTCGGACTTCAACGATATGGTGTTCCAGCTCAATGTCCCCGAGCCGACATCGGCCTGTCTGCTACTGGGTTGTTGTGCGATGCTTGTTGCTCGTCCCAGAAAGCGTCAGCGCATCGGCTAAGCCAACACCAACAACATACAATCAAACTCAAAAAGGCACCGTTCCATATGACGGTGCTTTTTTTGTGTCTCTATGTGGTCTTCAGGGTGCAAACTATTGCGCAGTTTCAGTGACACGTGGTGTCGCAGCGATTGCTTGAAGTGACGCGACGAGTTGATGTCAGACTGTTATGAACACTCTCTTGTCACGCGTCGTCTACGATTTAATTTCAACCGACTTGAATATAAAACCACATTTTCCAAGGTTTTTCTTCTTTCCCTGCCTTGCCAATCGTTACAGAAGCGCGCTTTGGCGGGTTATCAGCAAGAAACTCTCAGAAGTTTTTTGCATTTGATTTGGCGTGTGGTCGGTTGATGTTGCGATCAGGCGGCCAAGGGGGCCACCTGAAAATACGGAGTGGAAATAGGGAAAGAAAAGGAAACACCATGATCTCCAAACTCATCAAGACCACCGCGGTGGCCGCACTACTGTTCCTGGGAACAACATCCGCAACCCAGGCTGCTTCAATCACGCCGTTCACTTTTGGTGACACCGGTCCTGACTACATCGGTGCCAGCTACAGTCCTGCCGAACTGAGCGTGTCGACCATCCTCAACAACTATGGCTACACCCTCGGCGGTTCGGCCATCAACACCTCTGCTGATCAAACGCAGATCCAAGCCTTCCAAGTCACCGGTGGCAGTGCCGATTTCACCATCGAACTGCTCGCCGAGTATGCCAGCTACAGCAACGACGTTTATGTCTTCTCTGGCACCAACGCCTCGAACCTGTCCTTCCAATACGCCTTTACCAACAATGTCGATCCGATCGGCACAAGCTTCGACTTTACCATCGCCGATGGTGACTACTTCGGCTTTGTGATTCATGCCAACGGCAACAACCCGCCGTCCTACAGCACCGTCAACAGCTTGAGCACCGACGGTCTGGATCACGCTCTGATCTTCGAAACCGATCAGGACGCTTACGTCGTCGCTTTTGAAGACCTGCCCAAGGCCAACAACGGTCTGCTGGGTGACCAGGACTACAACGACGTGGTCTTCAGCCTCACCGGCAACGCCATCCCGGAACCCGCTTCCGCCGGTCTGTTGCTCCTGGGTGCCGGTCTGCTGCTGGGTCGCCCCAAGCGTCGCACCGCATAATGTCCCGCCTAAAAGGACAGCCACCAATCGTTCACAGCAATGTGATCAACTGATTGGTCAGAATTGAAAGTCAGGCATGACGGAGGGGTCATGCCTGGCTTTTTTTGTGCGCAGATGTGATCCGGGGCAGGTTGTGTCAACACGTGAGAGACAAGTTAAAAACAGCCGCACACGCAGTAAGCGGACAACCTTTCTGAAACATAATGCCAATCCTGATCATAACTCGTGCTTGAATGAGCACTGAATTCAAACGCACGATCCATAAACAGAATTGGCATAAAACACTTTTTTGAAACCATTTAAATGAATATCAACACCATATCAAATACCGCCAATACATTTTGCATGTTTTTTAAATTATTTGTTTAAACTTGTTGATTGTCTACGCAAACGTGCCTAGAGTTCACCATGCCTGTGACACAGAAGGAAATTGCCCAGCAGCTGAATGTCTCCATTGCCACCGTCAGTCGGTCGCTGCAATCCGACCCGGCGATCGCACCGCACACACGCGGGGCGGTCATGCAATTGGCAGCATCGCTGGGTTATCGCCATCGACATAAAAACCGTCGGAGTCGTTCCAACGAAATCATCCAGATCGGCGTGCTGGTTCGAACGCAGGCTTCGGCCCATCAACAGGATCACAACCCAACCTTCAACCAGTTTCTGACAGGGATGAGCGAAGCGTCGCGGCCGATGAAGGTGTCGCTGAGTATGGATTTTGTCCCACCGCAGTTGTGTGATGCGATCCACTTGCCTCAGAACCTGCCGCTGATGATCCGCGAAGGCATCGTCAAGGGGTTGATCCTCGTGGGCTACTTTCACCCACAGACGGTGGCAGCACTCAACGAGATGCTCCCGTGTGTGCGCATTGCTCAGCATGACCCCAGCGTGGCGATGGACTGCGTGGATCATGACGACATGCGATCCATGCTCCTGCTCATCAAACATCTCAAAGCCAAGGGACATCAGAAAATCGGCCTGCTTCGCACTGGCACGCATTTGAGTTTCAACCGTTCACGCACCGCTGCCTACGTCGAAGCGATGATGGTCAACGAGCAACAACTCGATCCTGAACTGATCCTGCAGGTCGATGACACCCAGCCCGACGGGTTTGCCATGGCCGCCCAACGCATCAAGCAACTGGCTGAGCAAGGTGTCAGTGCATGGATCTGTACCAATGACGAGTTGGGCTATCACCAGATGCAGGCGTTGACCGCAGCGGATATGGATGTCCCCGGCGATGTCTCGCTATGTGGCTTTGACAATCAGCGTCCGCCGACCGGTTGCGTGAAACTCACGTCGATCAACGCACCGTTTCAGGACATGGGTGCCGTCGCCGTTCGTGTCTTGCGGGAGAAGCTTGATTCACCGCCACGTGAACCGATGCGTCTGATGATGTCCACGTGGCTCGTCGAAGCCCAAAGCGTCAAAGACCGCAACAAGCAATCATCATGACCCCAAGCAATTTCAATCGTGAGCACGCCGTACCCCAGAACCATGGCAACGGAATCCGTATCATGAACAAACACACAACCAACGCATTCACACTCATCGAACTCCTGGTGGTCATCAGCATCATCTCACTGTTGATCAGCATCCTGCTCCCGGCACTGCGATCCGCACGCGAGGCAGCGAGACAGACGCAATGTGGCAATAACCTGCATCAACTGAGTATCGCCCAGACCATGTATGCCAGCGATTTTGACTGGTATGCGCCGGGCAAAATGACATCAGACAATAATGCCACGGCAACGGGTGACTACCCCTACTTGACCAACTACTGGTATCACCTGCTGGGACGTTACATCGGTCGCGATAAATTACCGACCAGTCTCGCTGAGAGTAAAGCCATGATGCAGGAAGGCATTCTCTGGTGCCCGTCGCAGAAGAAGTTGGGAACCGGTGTCGAAACGCGCGCTTACTCCATGAACAGCTTCCATCGTCATGTGCGAGCATCGCCGAACGTGGCATGGAACCGTGACTTTCGCCCGGGCATGGTCGCTGAGTACAACACGTCGACCGGCCTGCCTGCCAACAGCTCCCCGGCATGTCTGGTCAAACCCGACAGCATTGATGCATCCTTTACCACCAACAAGCTGATGTTCATCTCCAGCCAGGGTGTCAATGCCAACGAAGCGGATGGCAACGGCTACGTGCATCACTCCATTCGCAACACGATCTCATGGACAGGCCTGAGCACCTCCCCCAATGCGCCGCTGCCCAACTTCGTCCACAACGGTGCCAAGAGTGTGCTCATGTTTGACATGCATGTCGAAGCCAAAAAGCAGGACGCACCGATGCACTCCGTGGACATGATTTTCGAATAAATAGCGCATGACAATCATGCCAGCCAATCAATAACAACCGACTCCCGGAGTAACATTTCATGTGTTTTTCACTCAAATGGATCAAGCCTGCATTATGCAGTCTGGCGGTCACTGCAATCACATTCACAGCAACGGCATGCAACGCACAGTCGATTGACATTGAAGCGCCCAAACCAACGATCACCTACGAACCACTCACGGACTTTGCGGTCAAGCAGACCATCAACCTCATTGATCATGGCGTGATTCCTGATGATGGCAAGGACGATCGCGCAGCCTTGGTCGCTGTCATTGAACAGGTTGCCAAACAGAACATCCCAACCAAACTCGTCTTTCAACAAGGCCAATATCATTTCAGTTCCATGCCCCGGCGTGTCTACGCGGTGAACATCATCAACATGTCCGATTTGATCATCGATGGGCAGGGTTCGACGATCGTGGTCACCAACCCCGAATCGGGTGTGTTTAACGTGCGGCTGTCACAGCGGATCGTCATCAAGAATTTTGCTGGGATTGATTACGATCCCCTGCCGTTCACCCAAGGCACACTCGTTGCAGTGGACAAAGAAGCCCAGACATTTGATCTGCGTGTGGATGACGGTTTCCCGCTTCCAAGTGAATCCTATTTCAAAAAGTCTCAGCGTTCATGGGGCCAACTCAAAGACCGGAACGTGCCGGGCAAACTCAAGGACTTGGCCAACGCCAGCGCGGTGTTTGACTGTACATGGCAAGACATGGGCAATCGAATTTTCCGCTTCAAGACACCCAAATCAGATTGTTTTGCATGGATGGAAGTCGGTGATAAATACGTGCACCTGGCGCGCACCAACATGGCTCAGAATTTTCATGCAGACGATTCACAGGACATCACGGTGATGAACATGACCGTCTACTCCAGCCCGGCTTCGACATTCGCTGCCAACAGTTGTGAACGGTTTAGTGTCATCGGCTCCAAGGCATTACTCAAGCCCGGACGTTGGCATTCGAACAACGCGGACGCGGTCCACTGCCAACGCAATCGCATCGGCCCATTGATCGAAAACTGCTATTTTGAAGGCATTATTGACGACCCGGTCAACATCTACTCGGTGCGCTCGCGCATTCTCAAACGCCTTGATGATTACAACCTGCTGGTCAAACAAATGCGGCCACGCACGTTCACTCATGACGAATCCATCGGCCAGACACTCACGCTACTCCGTCAACGCACCGGCACGATTCTCGGCACGTACACCATCACGAGTGTGACCGACATCGACAAGGCTGTGAAAGTCACCGTCGATGGCAAATTGCCTGAATTGATCATCAATGATGCCAAACACCCGCGCTATGACAATGGCGATGTCGCATTCAGCAGTCACAATCTCTCACGCAACTTTGTCCTGCGCAACAACACCTTCCGCGTCGGCCAACGTCATTGCATCATCATGGGCGGACATGGTATCGTCGAAGGCAACACCTTCGATCAACTCAGTGGCCCAGGCTTATCCATCCTTAATCACAACCGTGGACTCAATGATGCAGAGGGTTTACTCACCGGCGACCTGATCATCCGTAACAACACCTTCGTCAACTGCGACTTCGGACCCTTCGCCTACGCAACCAAGCAAGCCTATGGCAACTTGTACCTGGGTTCCAAAACATGGGATCAACAACCGGGCCAGCAGCAACTCATCGGGCGTGTGCTCATTGAAAACAACACCTTCAAAAACATCCGTAAAGCAGGCATTAATCTCAACAATGCACATGATGTCTTGATTCGTAACAACACCTTTACCAGTTCCATGGACACGCCGCTGGACCCGGATGTCTCGCATGCAGCGATCATGATGGATAACGTGAGTAAGGTGAAGATCACCAGCAACACACTCACCGACCCACGCCCCCGGAAGATCACATTCATCAAGAAGACCGATAGCGTGATGGATATTTACGTGCTGGATAACGCAGTGCAGTGATGGCAATGTCGTAAACGCATGATCCCGAGGGTTAAAACCTCACGGGGTATAGAGTATTCCCAGTCATTAATCTCCATACCGTCTTAGATTTCGTCATTCCCGCGCAGGCGGGAATCCAGTGGCATTCTGTGCGCACTTGCAAGTTCCACTGCACTCCCGTCTTCCGGGGGCGCGGAAGTGACGGAAGATGGCGATTCATTCGTTGAACTGCTTTATTTCAAGGTTCGTGATGTTTTGCAGTAAGCAACGTGCATCGTCGTTTGTCAGTGAACCTACCCGTGCCGCAGGAGCGACGCGGCTTTTTTGAAGATTCACTTCATGACGATCACTTGCCTGGGGTCCACTCGGCGGGACGGTCGATCTGCGTGGGATCATCAAGCAGGCGACCCAGGGCACCATCACGCAGAATGTTCTTCAATGCTTCGGCATCACGCTGAAGCTCGCTGCGAACTGCCGGGTAATACAACTCGGAATAGAAGAAGTATCGGGCAACCTGATCGTCAATCAGATACACCTTATCCCGCTTGACCATCGGCATGAGCAGCAGTCGACCCACCGAGAAATTCTTGAGTGTCAGGTCCGTCTCCTTGGCATTGAGATTCACGGCCTGCTTGATGACGATCGCGCGCTTGAGTCGGATCAGGTCGCGCGGCTGGTGGATCAAAATGGTGTACTGCTGCTGGCCTTCCTTGTTGGGTTGATTCATTTCCCAAAGCAGGTTCGACCACGTGTTACGATCCGGGCAGTCAACGAGTTTGATCTCGGGCACGGGCTGGGCCAAAAGCTCATCACTGTTGCGTGCATAGCGGCGAACCGTCCAGGTCAATGCCAACGCGCGATCACCCAATGCCTTAAACAGTGGCCCGTAGTCAGGGTCTTCGGTATCGCCCTTCTCAGGGCGTCCAGGCTTGGGCAACGCCAGCAGCTCATGCATCATCGGCCAGAGGAATGACACATCCATCTGCGCCTGATCCGGGTCGGTCTGCGGCTCGAAACTGATCAGACGTTGAATGCTGATTTGATCCTGAATGCGACGACGCTTGGCCACTTCGTAAATCTGGCGGTAAACAATAATGCGTTCACCGGGAATGCGATGACGCGAAAAGCGGTCAAACGGATACATGTCAGCAAGCGATGCATTCTTGGAAACCGCCTGATCGGCCAGCGACTGAAGACGCTTGAGTCCGAGGTTTTCATGCAAGAACGTCAGGTCGAAAACGTCTTCACTGCGAATGCGGTAAGCATCACGGAAGAGTTCATTGCCAAAGCTGTCAAAAGAGTCTTCATCCTTGGGCATGTTTCGACCGGCATACTCATCGGTTGCCAGAACGTAGGGCGTGATGACGATGATCACTTCACGTTTGAGTCGATCCGTTGATGTACTGCGGAAGAGTCCGCCAATCAGGGGAAGGTCACCGAGAATCGGCGCTTTACTTTGTTCTTCGACATCATCCTGGGCAACCAGACCGCCAATGATAAACGGCGTGTTGTTGGCCACGCGGGAATAGGTCTGCACACGTCGCGTTGAGATTTGCGGAGCACGTGCGAGGACCTGGTTGGTCTGCACATCCAGCAGTTCAAGGTCCGCACCGGGGACTTCGGAAGAAACAATGCCATCAATCTGCAGGGACACATTTTCACCATCGGAGGTGATGCGCGGTCGCACGTTAAGCAGGATACCAATGGGAATGTACTTGAAGTTGAAGCTGATCTTATCACTGGAGGAGTTACCCGAGACACTGGTTGCAACGGGAATTTCCTCACCAACGCGAATCGATGCCTGACGATTGTCCAGCGTGAGAATGCTGGGGCGTGAAAGAATCTTGGCTTTACCTTCGGTGATCAGGGCCTGAATCTGAACGCGGAATTCGCCGAAGATGTCGTGGAGTTCCACATCAATGGCAGGCGAATCATTGGTTGCAAACAGTGGCAATCGCCCCACTGTCAAGCCTCCCACCGCATTGCGCGGCGAGCGCAAGTCCCATTCAACACCCAATTGATCAAGCGAGGTCTTGGAGATTTCAAGCACCATGGCTTCGATGAGAATCTGACGAGCGGGAACGTCAATGGTGTTTTGAATCAGTTCAAGTAAACGGGCATGCTGCTCGGGACGTGATGCATCGTAGAGCACCATCAACTCCATCAAGGGTGCAGCAGACGTATGGTCCTTGAGGTCCGTTGCGATACTCGGGGTCATGGTCAGACCAAACTCACCGCGCTGGGCCTTGGAGCCGCCGACCAAACCGGTGGCATCGGTGCCGGGGACGGCAGCAACCACGGGCAGATTTTTGGGATCGACACTTTTGAGCAACGGATCAATGCTTTGATACCCCCCCGGACCCTTGCCACCGTTTTTGTATTCGACAACTTGGTAACCCAGTGTCTTGAGGATGGCCATACAGCGATCCGGCTCGACATAACTGAGCGTGATCTTCTCAATGGTCAGGTCGGAAATTTTCAGTGCCTTTTGACGGGCATCCATACTCTTGCGCGAGTCTTCAAGATTTTTTTTCAGCCCCGTCAAGTCCATCGGCACAAGCTTGTCTTCCTTGTTGATGGTCGCACCCGCTATCCACAGATGCAGTGGCTGACTCTTGAAAACCTTGTAACCCAACTGTACCAGATGCACACCCTTGTCATCGGTCTTGGCCATCATGCGAACCTGGCGGTAACCCTCCAATGAAGGCATACGCTTGCGCAACGCCGGTGTCACGCGACCGAAATAACCCTGTGCCGTCAGACGCGATTCGACCACGTCAAGTAACTCCGCCGCCTCCAGGTCATTCATGTCGACCATGGGTTCAAAGATGGCGTTGGGTGAACCATCCTGCGCGAAGACGGTGTGATTGAAGCTGGCAAAGCCAAGCGTTCCCAGGAAGACCGCCAGCCATGCGATCAGGCGCATTGCATGCCAGGACCCGGAACTCGAAGCGGTGTCATCGCGTTGGGTATCCTCTTTGAGATTCGGTTCTGCTTCGGGGGTGTCAGGCGACTTGGGGTCCTGCTCAAGTGGCGTTGACAACGCTGCAGACGGATCGAATGCGTCGGTGAGTCTGGACTGGAAATCCTGATGTGTGAACATTTGGGGTGGTCCTTGGTAACTGACGTGACCGTTGTCCAGATGCACAACCATATCCGCATGCCGAAGCAATTCGGGACGATGCGTGATCATGAGAGTGGTCTTGCCGTGCATGAACTGGAGGATAGCCGGAACAATCTGAGCCTCGGACGCCGCGTCGATGGATGCGGTGGCTTCGTCGAGGATCAGGACCTGCGGGTTATTGAGCATGGCTCGGGTGAGGGTGATACGTTGCTTTTCACCACGCGAAAGCGTGATGCCTTTTTCACCGAGAATGGTGTCATAGCCGTTGGGTAAACGTTGAATAAAGTCATGGGCGCCGGTTCGCTGGGCGACATCAATGATCTGCTGCATGGATGCATCGGGACGGGCATAGCGGAGATTTTCAAGCACCGAGGAGTTAAACAGGAAACACTCCTGGAAGACAATGCCCATGTGTTGGCGAAGGTGATTGATGTCGATATCGCGAATGTCCAGGCCGTCAATCTCAATGCGACCGGCAGTGGAATCATGGAACTTGGGGACCAGACCCACGAGCGTACTCTTGCCTGCACCGGAGGCACCGACGATGGCGCAGACCTGGCCAGGCCGGACTTTGAAACTCACATCCTTGAGCACATGCGTCCCATCGCCGTAGGAAAAGCCCACGTTCTTGAACTGCACATGCCCGCGAATCTCCGGCTTGAGCAGTTGGCGGGTGGGCGTGGTTTCCAACTCATCAATGTCGAGCATTTCAAACACACGGTCGACCGACGCGGCAGCGCGGGTGAACTTGGCCAAGCCCCCCATCAAATCGATCACCGTCGGATAGAGCATGCGGACATAGGTGAAGAACATGATAAAGTCGCCTGGCCGCATCGGGTTTTCTTTTTTGAGCACCTGGTAAGCACCAAAACCGATCAGCGCCACCGTGCCAACCCCCACCAGCAGGTCGGTGGCAATTTTCTGAATCACGATATACGTCTTGGATTTGAGCTGGCTCTTGCGCGAAATATCAATCGCGCGGACGAAGGCTTCATTCTCACGTTCCTGACCGGCAAAGCCTTTGACGACTTCGGCACCGAGAAACTTTTCAATCAAGTTGCCATGCACAATCGAGAGTTGTTCCGAGGCGTCTTTACCCGTGCGCTTGATCGGCGCTCTAAACCGGTAATAAACCAACAAGTGAATCGGCAGGACCACCGTACTCACCAATGCCAGCGGCCAATTGACCATGAAGATGATCACCAGGATACACAGGAACATGAACACCGCCTGGAGCAGCTTGGGCAAATCATCCTGAATGAACTGTTGGATGACATAGCTGTCGTTCATGACCTTGCTGGAGATCTTGCCCGCATTGTGCTGACGGAAGAAACTGAGGTTGAGTTGCTGGAGATGTTCAAAGAGTTTGTTACGGAGGGTGAAGCAGAAGTTCTCGCCGATCTGGACCACGGAGTATTTGAAGTGGAAGAACAGACCATTGCGAGCCCCGAAGATGAAGATCAACCCAAAGAGGATCAGCCAGAGAAGCTTGGCATTGCCATCGGGATTGACGTCGCTGGGGAAGACATCGTTAAAGAGCAATTTGATGAAGTACGGCGGGGTGAGGTTCACGCCGGTGAGCGCGATCATGACCAGGAAGACGAACCCGAGCTTGACGAAGTATGGGCGCATGAGCACCAGGACTCGCCTCAGCGAACTGGCGTCCTGGGCAACAAATGGATCCGCTTGATTTGCCTGTCGTGCGTCGGACATGCCTTTTAAACCGCCAGACCCCTTTTGGTTTGCACTTTTCCCCTCCGACATTTAATCGTGACATTCTACCGTCTGTGACCAGAATCGTGGGGACTTTTTTACGTATTTGTCCGAATTCTACGCGCTTTATTCCGATAATTACCGACAATTGAACGTCAGATACGCATTATCAGACAAACGTGTGCACGACGATGACGCATTTCTACACCGATTTACCCGACCCCACTACACGAAAAGGCCAAAGTCGTTTAGAATCGTTCTATTGAGAATGAATCACAAACACCAAACCATGAGGTTGTAACAGCTATGAGTCTGAATCGTCCCAAGCCACTGGAAGATGAACCGAGCGTCAAGGTTAAATTCATCCTGGAAGATCCCCATCCCCTGGGCCAGGAAGAAAAAGAAGTCGAAGTCAAAGTCCGACTGGGTGATTCGATTCTGGGTGCGGCGTTGGATGCAGGCATCGGCATCGAACATGCCTGCGGCGGTGTGACTGCATGCTCCACCTGCCACGTCTACATCAACAAGGGTGAAGACTGCATCAGCGAAGCGGACGATGACGAACTGGATCGCGTGGAGGAAGCCCCCGGTCTGCAGGACAACAGCCGTCTGAGTTGTCAGTGTGTCGTGGAGCAGGACGGCGACATCGAAGTGCAGGTCCCGGCATGGAACCGCAATGCCGTCAAGGAACACCCGCACTAAATCACAAGATCACATTCAAACCAACACACAAGACAACCCGTGACTCAGGAGCGTCACGGCTTTGTCATGCGCGAATGTGGATTGTGGTGTGATGTGTACGCAGGCGAGCCGCGGTGTGTCACCTTTCCATTATCAATAACTCATCAAGACATCGGTTCAAAAAAGTTGCGTTGCATCCTTGTGAAAATGGACTGCTCTGGCGCGATGGACAATACACGCGAAAAGCTGCGTGCAGCAACGCCAGCCACTCACCTGTTTTTTGCAACAGACGCGCACGCCTCGGAAGCCAACGTCATATTCCAACTTTGGAGGTGTGCAGGTCTCGTTCAGACAACCGGTGAGTGGCCGGCGTTGCTTGAGTCAAGTCGAACCCTTAACCCCAGATGGCGCATGTGAAGATGGACACGAAAAAAGTCTACGATCGCCACCCATGAACCGATGCTCCGGCTAAAACCAAACCGTCTGAAGATGTGTATAAACCGTAGGTGTGTCACCGCATGATTGAGCGCAAGCTCATCTTCGACGACAACGCGAGTATTTCACACCGTCCGATCACGCAGCCAACATGCGTTCAAGCTTGTCGGGATACGCAGCCTGTGCGACCGCATCCTCGCGGGTGATCATGCCATTGAAATAGAGGTTGGCAATCGCGCTGTCCAGTGAGGTCATGCCCAGCGCACGATTGGTTTCAATCACGTTGGGAATTTCAAACACGCGCCCTTCACGGATCAGGTTCCGCACAGCCGGGGTGCACAACATGATCTCCACCGCAGGCACCATACCCGGTTGATCCAGACGTTTAAACAGGGTCTGACTGACCACGGCCTGCAACGTGTTGGCAAGCATCGCTCGAATCTGATTCTGCTGAGACGCAGGATACATGTCCACGATACGTTCAACCGTCTGCGATGCGTTAACCGTATGCAATGTCGAAAGCACCAGGTGACCGGTTTCAGCAGCGGTGATCGCAGCGGACGTCGTCTCAAGATCACGCATTTCGCCCACCAGAATGATGTCGGGGTCCTGACGCAGAACGTGTCGTAAACCCGAGGCAAAGCTCGGCACGTCATCACCAAGTTCACGTTGCTCGATCATGCACTTGCGGCTGACGAGTTTGTATTCAATAGGGTCTTCGATGGTGATGATATGTTTGGCGTAACGCTGGTTCATCATCTCAATCATGGCAGCCAACGTGGTGGACTTACCCGAACCCGTATCGCCGGTGACAAGAATCAAGCCGCGCGGCAAGTACGTCATGCGCGAAACCACCTCGGGCAAGTTCAACTTATCCAATGCCGGAATCTCTTCCTTGATCGCACGCATGGCAATGGCGATGGAGCGACGCTGCTTATGGGCATTGACACGGAAGCGAGCAATGCCGGGCACTTCAAAGGAAAAGTCGCTGTCCAGATGTTGGTCAAACGTCTTCATGTGAACGTGACTGGCCATCTGCTCCAAAGCTTGCTGGCAGTCTTCAGGTGTGAGAATGCCATGACCTTCGACCGGTTCGAGGACGGTTCGGTGACGCATCATCGGTTCATGTCCACTCACCAGGTGCAGGTCAGAAGCACCTGCTTCAATGACTTGTTTGATAATTCCCAGAAGGTTCATAGACATCACTTTCCGTGTATTTGCTTTTGAGTTTGGCGGACAAAGCAAGTTATCAGGACGTTGGTTTTAACACACTGCCCTGTGTCCAAAAGATCGACCAAACGGGTGTCGTGAATCAGCGTTTTTCAGCATCAAACCAGCAACGTCCGAGATTTTCACATTTCTAATCCCGCTAACCGCTACAGGCTGTCCTTACGTAGAGACAAATCATCAATCTGTATGAACCATTGGAAACTGTCGGTTCATTACGACCGATCCACTTCCTGATTTCTAAAACAAAAAATTACCCAAATTATCAAGCCTGCGCATTTTCCAAATCGTAGGTTTTGATTCCAGAGCGACGCGGGTTTTCTAACGCAACCGGGAATCCTGAGAAGTGGAGATAGTCAGGATGAAAAAGCATAACTCGCAGTTACTGTCAAAAATCGCACGTAAACTTCGCAAGCGTCAGCAACGCAAGCTGTATCGCCAACGCACACAAACGACAAACCATTTCCAGCCGCTGGAACCCCGCAAGCTACTCAGTGCCGGCGAACCGATGATGATGGCCATGAGCGCACCGCGCATGGTGGACGCAGGCGTTATCCAGGTTGAAGAGCGTTATCGCGAAGTCGATTCCACATGGTTTGAAGACCTCGCGCCACAAGTCACCGCCAACGTGGACGCATCGGTTTCCAGTCTCAACTGGAAAGGTACGGACATCACCACCATCACCGACCAGTGGATCATCCAACTCAACGACAAAGCGCTGGGTGAAGTGCGCTCCGTGGGTGATACCTTCGACCTGCTGAATCTTGGTGATTACGATGGACAGGTTGTCCGCGGTCTGGGTATGGCAGGTCTGGTTCTCGTTCAAACACAGGCAGACATGGATGCCGATACCTTCATGGACAACATCTATGACAGCGGTTGGGTCGACTACATCCAACCCAATGCCGTCCTTGAAAACCAGGCAACCACGCCCAACGACACCAACTTCCTTAACACGTGGGGCCTGAACAACACCGGCCAGTTCACCGGCTCCGTCGCCGATGCAGACATCGATGCACCTGAAGCATGGGACTTGTCCACCGGTTCATCAAGCATCGTCGTCGGCGTGATCGACACCGGTGTGAAATGGAACCACGTCGACCTGGTCAACAATATGTGGACCAACCCCGGTGAAATCAACGGCAACGGCATCGACGATGACGGCAACGGTTTCATCGACGACTACTACGGCTATGACTTCGTCAACAACGACGGCAATCCCATGGACGATCATGGGCACGGCACACACGTCGCGGGAACCATCGCGGCGGACGGCAACAACGGCAAGGGGGTTGCCGGCGTGTCGTGGAACAGCAAAATCATGGGACTCAAATTCATGGGCTCCGACGGTTCAGGTTCAACCAGTGATGCCGTCCGCGCCATCAACTATGCGACCATGATGAAGCAGAACTACGGCGTGAACATTCTCGTCACCTGCAACTCCTGGGGCGGTGGCGGCTACTCAACCTCGCTGTACAACGCCATCGTTGCCAACAAAAACGCGGGCATGCTCTTCATGGCAGCAGCCGGTAACGACTCCACCAACAACGACAGCCTGCCCCACTATCCGTCGAATTACAACGTGGAAAACGTTATCTCCGTGGCATCCACCGATTGGGCGGACAATCTCTCAAGTTTCTCCAACTACGGTGCAACCTCCGTTGACATCGCAGCACCGGGTTCCAACATTTACTCAACCACCTACAACGGCGGTTACGGGTACATGTCCGGCACGTCCATGGCAACTCCGCAGGTCGCCGGACTCGCAGCACTGGCATGGTCCTATGACCAAACCGCAACCTGGCAGGAAATCAAGGCAGCCATCCTCGACAACGGCGATACCCTTGCCTCCCTCAGTGGTAAAGTCTCAACCGGTAAACGCATCAATGCCTACAACACGCTCAACGCGCTCTCCGAATCAAATGACCCCAATCTGGAAGTCTTATACGGAGCTTCGCCCATCAGTTCCAATGAGACCATTGACTTTGGCACCGGTGCTACCGATTGGGAATCCATGATGGATTACATGGACATCCAGTTCTACATGACCAACACCATCGCCGATAGTACGCTCGTGGTCACCAGTGTGACCGTTGATGGCGGTTTTGAGATTGTGCAGGATGCGACCGACAAAGTCCTGGGGCAATATGAAGACTCATGGTTCACCGTTCGCCTGCCTACAGATACAGCTGGCACGTACAACGGGACCGTCACCATCACGACCAATGATCCTGACACCCCCGCTTTCACATTCAAGGTCACCGGTGTCGTTGAACAGGTGGACACCCCGGCATTTGGTGTACTTTACAAATGATCCTGTGGTGAACACCTTGCAACGATGTACAGCGTCGACGCACACAACATCAATGATTCGGCTGACTATACTTTCAGACTTGCAAACACCGGCTCATTGCCCTTAACCGTCAACTCCATCGACTGGGACACAGTCAAGTTTCCCGGCGGCTGGACCATGATCGAAGGCTTGGATACAACCATCGCTGGTGGAAGTTCAGACACATTTACCGTGCGAATGGACACCAGCACGTCTGGCACGAAAAATTCCTACTTCATCATCTACACATCGCACCAACCCATTTACGTTGAGCTCTACGGCCTCGTCAATGAACCAGGCACGCCAGAAGTCGCTGTGGCCGACCCCATTGGCAATGACATCACCGATGGCTCAAATACCGCAGTGAATCTGGGTAGTAAATCTCAAGGAACCAACTTCCAAAAAACCTTTACCATAACCAACACAGGTAATGATGTACTGACACTCAGTAATCTGACAGTAACAGGCGATTTCACGACCAATACCAACCTGCCGGCATCACTGGCAGCGGGCGCATCCACAACCTTTACCGTCAAGACAGACACCACATCAAGCGGAGCAAAAAGCGGTAGTGTTTCGTTTAATTCAAACGACTCAGACGAAGCAACATTCAATTTCCTGCTCGAAGCGACCGTTACTGATGCACCTGTCCCGCAGGAAGTCAAAGTCACCTACTCCGGCGGTGAAATCACCGACGGTCAAATGGCTGCAATCGACTTTGGTGATCTGAACTACGGCGATAATGCCCCGGAAATCACCTTCACCGTCAGCAACCTCGGTGACCAGAAACTTACAACATCCGGCCTGAACGCCGGCAGTGGTTTCACCATCGTCGAAGGTCTGAATGCAAACATCGATGCAGGCGAAAGCGACACCTTCACCGTCCGCATGGTCACCAACGCTGCAGGACAGAAGAATGCAACCGTCACCTTCTACACCAATGACGAAGACGAAGCAACTTTCAACTTCGATGTCACTGGCTCCGTCGCAGCACCGCCCAACGGCATTGACCTGTCCGTGGCTTGGGCGGAGGATGCCGACGAATACATCATCCCAGGCAAGAAGTCCAAAGTCCTTGTCGATGTCACCAACAACGGCACCATCGCCATGTCCGACGCCGTCACCATTAACGTGTATGGCAACACCACCAACACACTCGATGGCGATCAAGTCCTCTTGGGAACCGTCACCAAAACCCTGACGCTCAAGCCGGACCAAAGCAAAACCAACCGCGTGGTCGTTGAACTGGATAGCTCCATTCCTGCTGATGATTACTATCTCTTTGCAGTCGTCGATCCCGATGACACCATCAGTGAAGGCAATGAAAACAACAACACCGCCGTCACCGATGTCACCACCGAAATCGCATGGAAATTCGGTGACCTTGGCGATGGCAAGAAGACCACCCTTAAACTCGAAGACGCTGACGGATCACTGGTCCAATTCAGCCTGTCGGGCAAAGGTGTCGGCGAAGTCGTCGAGAATCTTGATGGCTCCTGGAGCGTCTTTATCACAGGCACCACCAACTCCTCGAAGGTCAGTATCCGCGGTAAAGGTGGCGACGGACGCGTTGAACTCCAGGACCTGATCATCGGTGATCCTGATGATGCAAATGATAATACCGTCATCGGGCAATTCGCTGGCAAAAACGTTGATATCAACGGCGGTGACTTCATCGTCACAGGCACCATCCAGAAACTCGTCCTCGGCGATATCATCGACAGTACCATGACATTCGGTGATTCCTATGGACGTGGTACAGATGTCACGCTTGAGCAACTCTCAGACGTCACCATCAACGCTGAGACTGGCTTTAACAAGTTCACCATCGTCGATTGGAACGACAATGATGCCACAGCAGATGAGTTCAATGCCTTCTGGGTGAACAAACTCACTTCCAAAGGCTCCAAAAAGCTGAGTATTAATGGTGATTTTCAAACGAATCTCACCTTGTCCGGCGAAGGTGCAGGTCGCTATACCATCGACACCATGGTCGTCAAAGGCGCGATGGATGGCCAAAGCATCGACGTGACCGGCAATGTCAAACTCCTGAAAATCGATAGCGCTGAAGATACGGATATCAACATCATCGGTGATGTCGACAAACTCATTCTCGGGCACATGCTCAATGGTTCTTTGACGGCCAACAGCATCGATAAAATGGCGACGAGTATCGCTAGTAATGCTGTAGGCAGTACCGGTGATTTCACTGCTGACGTCACCATCAACGGCAGCAAGTCCGCCAAATATTCACTGAAAACCGTCAGCATCAAAGGTGATCTGAGTAATGCCAACTGGGATGTGGCAGGCCGTATTGGATCACTCGTTGCCAAAGGTGACACCGCAGGTTTGACCTTAAGCGTCGTCGATGACAGTGATTTGAGAATTGATGCAGCGCTTGAAAAACTTGTCCTCAAAGATGTCACCACCACCGACGTCTCCGTCGAAGGTAATATCGATCTGGTCAAAGCAGCCAACTGGACGGGTGGCAGCATTACCGCAGAAGCCATCACCGTCGTCAAAGTCGATGGCACCATGACCGGTGATATCACGCTTGCCGGCAACGAAGCTCGCGGTGATGTTCTCAAATCCATGACGGTCAAAGGTGATGTCAATAATGTCGATTGGGACATGGTCGGACAGGTTGGCAAAGTCCAACTCAACGGCACCGTCACCGGAATGCAACTTGATGTAATCGATGGCGATGTCCGCGGCCAGGAAGCTTCCATTGAAAAACTCGTCTTCTCTGATGTCGCTTCAGGTGATGTCACCGTGGAAGGTCAAATTGAGTTTGTCAAAGCGGACAGCTGGACCAACGGTTCATTGACGGCAGAAGATATTCTTAAATCAAGTCTGCCTCAGTAAGCTGTTTTCGATCAAGTGTGACACACGAAAATCAAGCAGCGTATCGTCACCAAATGCAACACGATCGCGCAAAGTCATCGTCGTCCCCTGTGTGATGGCCTTGAGTTGTTTGCCGGTGTTCACAGGGCAAAGCGCTGTCGGATCACCCAGCAGTTTGGGTGTGACATACGCTAACACCTGATCGACGAGTTTGCGTTTGAACATCTGCCCATGCAATGTAGCCCCACCTTCAACGAGGACATTGGTCATCTGCTTGAGTGTCACCAACTGCTTGAGCAGTCGCTTGAGATTAAGCTTGCCATGCTTGTCGGGTTTGAGCATCACCAGTTCAACACCGCGTTGTGTCAGCCGTTTGGCTTTTGGCGAGTCGGTCATGGCCGTTGAACAGGCGACCAACAGCGGGGCTTGATCGATGGTCTTGATCATGTTGGACGTTAACGGCAATTTTAATGACGGGTCAACGACAATGCGCGTTGCGATGCGTTTGACGGGAACATCCCGCGCGGTGAGTGTTGCGTTGTCGGTGATGGCTGTATTGATCCCAACCATCACCGCATCGACGCGGGCACGTACCTCATGAACATGCTGTCGCGATTGACTGTTACTGATCCACTTGCTCGAACCGGTGTGGGTGGCAATGTAGCCATCCAGAGTCTGCGCCCATTTGGCGATCACCCAGGGCATGCCGGTGGACAGACGCTTGAGATACGGTTCATTGAGCGCGACAGCTTGCTGTTCACAAAGTCCGACTTGGACATCAATGCCATGTTCACGCAGAGTTTTGAGCCCATGTCCCGCGACTTTGGCGAAGGGGTCTGCCATGGCGACGACGACACGTTTGACGCCTGCTTGAATCAGGGCATCGGTGCAGGGCGGTGTCTTGCCGAAGTGACAGCAGGGTTCGAGCGTGACATAGGCGGTGGCATTTTTTGCTGAAACTTTACAGTTGGCCAGCGCGTTGGGTTCGGCATGCGGGGTGCCAAATCGCTTGTGATACCCCTGCCCGATTTTTTTCCCCGCTTTGACAATGACACAACCCACCATCGGATTGGGTTCGGCGGACCCCTCTCCGCGTTTGGCAAGCTTCAAAGCCAGGGTCATCCACTTCATGTCGTTATCGGTTTTTGCCATGATGCGAACATGATAACAGTTGCAAAGCGATCCGTAATACACAACATAGCAACTGATTTTGATTTGTCGTCAAGGACGAACCGATACAATAAAAGTGGACTTTAACCAATGGATGGAGCAGACATGTCCGAACGCAATGTCAAAATCTTCGGCAGAATCACATCCCTGCAAAAACAGATCGACCAGATGCTCGATCACATCTCCGAAACGGCGATGCTTTACCAGCAGTTGTTTGATCACTATCTGGATCATGGCGCTGATGATGCCATGGAGAAAAAAGTCGGGCGCATTCTGGATCGCAAGCATCTGACCAGTGCTTTATGCAAGGAGTTGGAGATCGCGCTGTACACGGACATGCTCATTCCCGATGCACGCGGTGATGTGTTGGAGCTGCTTCATGCGTTGCATGACTTGATGGACTTGTACAAAGACCTGGCGGTGGACCTATCCATTCGCCAGCCGCGTTTTGACGCTTCACTGAATCACGATCTGCTGGCGGTGGTCAAGCTTGTCACCCAGGCGGTTGACCATCTGGTCAAAGCATCACGATTATTCTTTGCAGACTTTCGTTCGATGCAGCATGACCTGCACAAGGTCGGATTTCTGGAAGGTGAAGCGGACGACATGGTCAACAAACTCAAGCGACAGATTTTTGCAACAGATGATCCGATTTACAAGAAACTCTTCCGATGCGAGATTCTGGACAACCTTGATGACCTGGCCGACTCTGCCAAGGACGTATCAGAGATGTTGAGCATTTACGCGATCAAGCGTGCCCTGTAATAATCGATTAAGACCATCACGAATCGAGTGGTATGGATAGCAGTCTTCTCATTTTCCTCTCAAGCGGCCTGTTTTTGGGTTGGAGTCTTGGGGCCAACGACGCCGCGAACGTGTTCGGCACGGCGGTGGGTTCGCGAATGGTGCGCTTCGGGACCGCTGCATTGATCTGCAGTGTTTTCCTGACACTTGGTGCGGTGATCGGTGGTGCCGGTGCCACACATGGTCTGGGGAAACTCGGTTCCATCGGCACGCTTCCCGGCGCGTTCACCGTCGCTCTTGCCGCAGCCGTCACCGTGTTATGGATGACGCGTGCTGGCTTACCCGTCTCCACTTCACAAGCCATTGTCGGCGCCATCGTGGGCTGGAACATGTTCGCCAGCATGAATACGGACAAGACCGTGCTCTCAAAAATCGCGATGACATGGGTGGCATGCCCGATCCTCGGGGCAATCTTTGCCATGGTGTTATACCAGTTACTCAAGGGCGGGATTTACCTGTTCAAACCGCATCTACTCAGACAGGATCAACTCACGCGCTATGGCCTGGTACTCGCTGGAGCGCTGGGCAGTTACAGTCTCGGTGCCAACAACATCGGCAATGTCATGGGCGTGTTCGTACCTTCATCACCGTTTACCGACATCACGCTCTTTGGCAGTCTGACGCTTAACAGCACGCAGCAACTGTTCCTGCTGGGCGGCATTGCCATCAGCGTTGGTGTGTTCACCTATTCTAAAAAAGTAATGATGACCGTCGGAGACAGCCTCATGCCCCTGACGCCGGTGGCAGCATTGGTGGTGGTGGTCTCGCATTCACTGGTCTTATTCGTCTTCTCGTCAACGACCTTGCGGGACGCACTGGTATCAATGGGGTTATTCAAAATCCCGCTCATCCCGGTTTCCAGTTCACAGGCCGTGATCGGGGCGGTGATCGGCATTGGTCTACTCAAGGGAATGCGCGGCGTGCGACAGATCCGCTGGGGTGTCCTGGTGAACATCGCAGGCGGTTGGATCATGACCCCGATCGCAGCAGCGATTCTCTGCTATATCCTGCTGTTTGTGATGCAGAATGTGTTTAATCAGGCGGTGATGTAGGGTCAAAAAGGGACTGGCGTCTAGGGACTTGGGACTAGGGGAAGGCAATAAAAACAAAATAATCGCACGAATTTCAACGGCCTTGAGCCTAGTGGCTAGTGGCTAGTCCCTAGTCGCTTTTTACGTGTATTTACTCGTAAAATCCCCACGACATTTCCCATTGACCACCATGAGACGTAACATACAACACATTCTCTGATTTGATTCTTACACGGTATTGATCATGCTCGACACCCGACTTTGTCTAAAATCCCTTTCGCGCTGGCTCTCTGCTGCACAGGCCTATTGGGTTGAATTACCCGACCATCCGGGGTTAGGTTTCTATGGCACGGGGTACAACACCTGGGCGGTCCAGACCAACCAGAAGTTCATTGCTGCTGCTGCCACCATGGCGGTGATGGATGACCGGAACACCGAACGCAATCTCTCACAGGCGATCAGCGCGCTGCGCTACTGCCTGGCAACGCATAAGACCGGCCCCTTGCCACTGACCGACGGATCACGTTGGGGACATACGTGGATCAGCGTGCTCGGACTTGAGCGCATGATGTACGTGTTCAAACTGCTTGACGATCACATGACCGATGAGGACAAAGCCGACGCCAAACGCGTTCTCACCAGTGAAGCGGATTGGATCGCACACGATCTGGAACGTGGGGGCACCAAGGGCGTCCATGCCAGCAAATGGGCCAAAGACGGCAACAATGATCCTGAGTCGCATATGTGGAACGGCTCGTTTCTCTGGCGCATCGCCCAGATGTATCCCGATCACGAGAACGTCGCAGACTGGGTCAAGCAATCCGAACTGCTGCTGTTCAACGCCATCACCACCGAAGCTGACAGTGATCACGAACGCTACGTCGGCCCGCAGTTCTTCGAGAACTACGCATTGGATCATCATGGCTACATGAACGTGGGTTACATGGTCATCACACTGTCCAACGCAGCGATGCTTTACTTTGACTTAAAGCACAATGACTGGCCGATGCCAGAGTATCTGACGCATAACCTGGAAAAACTCTGGCGGGTGACCAAGAAAATGATCTTTGCAGACGGTCGTTTGGCACGCATCGGCGGGGACACGCGCGTCCGCTATGCCTACTGCCAGGAGTATCTGCTGCATACCATGATGATGGCAGCGGACCTCTTTGGCGACACCCATGCGATGTATCTCTGCGCCAGCCAGCTTCAAACGTTACTCAAAGAACAGAACACCAACGATGACGGTAGCTACTACGGCAGTCGCCTTGGCTACCTCATCAAGACCAGCCCGTACTACTACACACGCATCGAGTCCGACCGCGCTTGCGCTGTCGCTGCTTCCATGCATTACAACCAACTCGTCAAATGGCCCGGTCGTGGCAGTATGGATTTTGAATCCGACGTGGCTGGTCTCTGGGTCGAAAAAGAACACGGCGATGTCATTCACCGTAGTCCCACCCGCTTTGCTTCCGTGAGTTGGCATGCATGCGGACTCGGGCAGGCCATCTGCCAACCGCCAGACGATGGCAATCTCGCGGAGTGGTCGAGCAACCTCTGCTCCGTGGTGAAATTCATGGGGGACCAAACCAGTATCCAGGACCTGCACCCGCCCCACCGTGATCTGGAACACTATCAAATCGACGGCTTTGATGGCGGCTTTGCAACGCTGGGCCGCATCCGCGAAGGCGTCAACGTCCCTGTCAAGGAAGGTTGGCAGAGTACGCAGCTTGCAACGCTCCAGCAAGCCTTCATCGCGCTTCCTGACGGCCAAACCCTCATCGGCATGCATCACTGCAAGACCGGTGAAATCCGTGCGTATCCGACTGTGATCAAAGGCATGCACCTGAACCTGCCTAACGATTTGTACAACGGTCATCAGCGCACGCTCAACACGCCCGAAGACCAACTGACGTTGGCAACCGAAACGCGCGAGGATCACGTGGTCCAACTCAACTGCAAATGGGTCAATATCGACCATCGCGTCGGCGTGGTCGGCGTGTACGGCGCAGATCAATTGTGCATTGACCGCAGTGTCAAACGCCGTGGCGGTCCCTATCAATCATTACATGTCGATGAGATTTGTTATGGCTATCAGGATGGCGCCAACAATGGCGTGACGCCTTACTCGATGATTCTGGATATCGGCTTTGTGATTGGGTCCAACATCAACACACAGGACACGCAGGAACTGGCCAAGAAGACCACGCATAAGTCCGACGGTGATCTGCGCACCATGCAGGTGATGGGTGCTGATGGTCGGATGTACGTTGCCTGTGCCAACTTCGGTGTGGGGACACGGACGATCAACTGCGGTTCACTGTGGCCGTCGAGTATTGATGCGATCAACCTTGCCAACGGCGAGAAGGTTAAATCCGACGACCGCAGCTTCACCATCCCCGGCGCGACTGCAGCCGTGTATCTGTTGGATATGTGATTATCCGCGGACACGCGCCTTGGCGACCTTAAGCATGTGTTCTTGAAAGTTGAGCACCGGATGTTAATCCGGTGCCCGTTGTGCATACGTTCATCCAAGGGGCAACGGGTTAACACCCCGTGCTCATTCCAAATCAATCCTCGTCCGCTTCGTCATCTTCCTGCGTGTCGGATGCAGGTGGGGTGTCCCACACCACGGTGAGCAGGCGTTGATCAGTGCGCAGTGGCGCATCGAGGTCCGGTGGGGTTTGGATGCTGCCATCGGCCATCTCGATAGCGATGACCTGGGCGTTGAACTGCTTGCGGAAGTCGCATTGCTTAAGTGATTTGCCCACCGCAGTCAGCGGGACAAAGAGTTTTTGAATGTTGGCATGCGTGTTGGAAACGCCAAGGATCAACTGATCCACCTGCAGGTCGGCTTCCAGTGCGCCAAGGCCTTCGTGTTCACTGAATGCCTGGGTGTGCGTCTGAGCCAAACGTTCATGCAGATGATCGACGATGGCTTTACGTTCGAGCATGCCCAACCATTTGCTGCGATCCCCAAGGTCCAACACCGGCAGGACTTCATGATCCTCACGGGCGAAAATGGCCAACGAGGAAAACAGGTCATCCTCCGGTGAGATGAAGGCGACGTTCTCCGTCATCAGGTCCTGGGCAACGATCACCGAGGCCATCAGGAAATTGTCCGCACCCACAACATGCCCAAGATCCGAAGCGGAGATAATGCCTTTAAGCTGGCCATCCTTGGTAACTGCAAAGACCGGTCGCGTCCCAGGCTGAACACGGGCGATGATCTCATCCAGCGACATGTCCGGCGTGATGGTCATCGGCCAATGCTTGGTCATCACCTGACTGACGCGCGTGGACTCAAGCAGGTGGATCACCGGGTCAGCTGCATGGGCTGGCGAGTCGGCAGCGGAGCGAAGCTGTTCGTGGTTGAGTCCCCAACCGCGTCCGATGAGATAGCTGGTCACACAGACAATCATCAAAGGTGCAATCAGGCCATAGGAACCAGTCATCTCGGTGACCATGACCATGGAGGCAATGGGCACGCGCATGGTCGCAGCAAGCACACCTGCCATCCCCACGGGGATCAATGCTTGCCTCAGTTCCTCGGGGAAACTGTCGGGGAAGAAGGCCAAACCGATCGCGCCAAGGGTTGCCCCCACCATCCCACCGATGAACACCGACGGACCGAGCACACCGCCGGGCGCACCGGAACCGACGGTCAAGCCGGTCGCCATGCACTTGACGATGACGATCAAGCCAAAGAGTCCAGCCCACATCCAGTAACCGTAATGTTTGACGGATTCAGCTTCCATGAAGGTGCCATCCAGGACGCCCTGCACGAAGTGATAACGGTCATCCATCACTTGAGGGAGCATGCATGCCAGCGCACCGGTACACAGTCCGCCGATGGCAGCGGTCATCCAGACGGGCATGTTGAATCGGGGGCGAAGCTGGGTTTCGACGGTTCGCATGCAGACGGAAAAGAAGATGGCGGTGATCCCGCACATCGGCCCGAGCATGGCATACCAGAGCAGGTCCTTGCCGGAGGTAAAGTGCAGGTCGATGACGCCTTCGAGAATCGGTGCCGAGTAGCCCCAGAGTTGCATGTAGATCGAGTAACCGACAACCGAGGCGACGAACGACGGGACGATGGCGTCGGACTCAAATTCCGGTTCGGAATAGAGAATGCCTGTTGCAAAGAGCGCACCACCCAACGGGCATCGGAAAATCGCACCAATGGCAGCAGCACAACCGCAGACCAGCAGGATGCGCCGCTCGTGAACGGTCAGGCGAAAGAGCTTGCCAATCGTCGAACCGATGGCAGCGCCCAATGCGGCGATCGGACCTTCGAGGCCCGGCCGAGCCACCGGAGGAGATCACCAATGCTGCGCCGATGTTACGGATGATCGGCGCGTTGATGTGCATGCGACCTTGTTTGTGGTGAAAGGCGCGGGTGAGAATGTCCACGCCGTGTCCCTGATTTTTCTGAGCAAACAGGTGAACGAGCATTCCCGCGATCAAAGCACCCATGGCTGGCAACACCAAAATGCGCCAGTCAAAATGAAACATGGTCAGCGAATCAGGTTCGATGTACTGACCGATGAGATGGTGCGTACCTTCATGGATGGCAAACTCAAGCAGGGCTGCAGCACAACCGCTGAGTATCCCTGCCACCGTTGCGACCAACAGCCGCCTGATCCATCGACGGGCAGGCTGAGGGACATGCAACAGGTTGGCAGTGTTTTGCCACATGGTCTTGTGATTCTACCTTATCAGTCGATGCAAAAAATTCATTCGTAACCTGATTGTCGGGGCTTTGATGGTCACCAAAGCCTGTTTTTCAATCGCGTGCACACCCAACGCATGCCACTTTTTTGTTCTTGTTAGATCAATCTGTAAAATCAATCGCCATCTTTCGTCACTCCCGCGAAGGCGGGAGTCCAGTGGAACTTGCAAGTGTTTACTGCATGCCACTGGATTCCCGCCTTCCGGGGCGCGGGAATGACGAACAGGTTTTTATCATGGCGAAAATTCGTACCTATTGCTCTACCTTGAATCACGCAGACACTGCGATATTCAAGTCCAGTCCGACGCCATTACAGGGCGCCACAATCCTCAAGCAAAGCCTTGAGAATCGTCTTGTTGTCTTCGCCCATTTCACACATGGGTAAACGCAACAAACCGGTGTCCATGCCTGCAAACATCATGGCTGTCTTGATCGGGATCGGGTTGGTCTCGATCGAGAGCATGCCTTTGCAGAGCTTAAAGAGATCAAGATGTAATTCGCGGGCCTTGGCAAAGTCACCGGAGAGGCCAGCCTCGGCCAACGCCTTGAGCTTGGCCGGAAGCAGGTTGGAGATCACACTGATCACACCCTTGCCACCAATGGACATCAGCGGAACCGTCATCGCATCATCGCCGGAGAGAATGGTGAAATCGTCACCACAGGTCATGGCAATTTCCGATGCGGTGTCCAGCGAGCCGGTGGCTTCCTTGATGGCCACGATGTTCGGATGCTGTGATAATCGGTACACGGTCTCACAGGTCAACGCCACGCCACTGCGACCGGGAATGTTGTAAAGCATCACCGGCACGCCCACGTCAGCAATCTTCATGAAGTGACGGTACATGCCTTCCTGGGTCGGCTTGTTGTAGTACGGGTTGACCGAGAGTACACAATCCACGCCGGCTTGCTTGGCATGCTTCGTCAGTTCGATGGCTTCGGTCGTGGAGTTGGAACCGGTGCCCGCGATGACGGGAACGCGACCTGCAGAAGCTTTGGTGACTTCCTCGATCACGCGGGAGTGTTCGTCATTGTTGAGCGTGGGCGATTCGCCGGTCGTTCCGCAAGGAACCAGGCCGTCGATACCACCTTCGATCTGAAAGTTCACATTTTTGACCAACTGCTGCCAATCGACTTCGCCATCGGCGGTGAAGGGAGTGACCATTGCAGTAAACGCGCCTTGGAGCTTCATGAGTCCAATCCTTATAAGTTCAAAAAATCTGAATAGACGGTCTACTGTATCGCTGAGTCGGTCTGTTGGCAAGAAAGAAACAGATGAGTTGGAAAGGGATTGGGGATTAAAGCAGTTCAAAAAAATAATCTCCATGACATCGCATTGTTCGTCATTCCCGCGAAAGCGGGAATCCAGTGGCATGCTGTTGACGCTTGCATATACCACTGGACTCCCGCCTGCGCGGGAGTGACGGAGGGTGGAAATTAATTCCTGGGAACACTCAAGGGATTGAGGATCAGGGTGTTTTTTCGTAAGCCTTTTAACGCTTCCTGCCTTATTGCCTTGCCCTGATCCCAAATCCCTAATCACGAATCCCTGACAAAAAACAGCCCCGCTGTCTCGTACGGTTGGAAACGGGACAACGGGGCTGGACGGCAAATGTTTGATGTTGTTTATCAGGCAACCGGTTCGGGTTTCTGAACACGGAACTGACTGACCGCCGTGCGGAGTCGGTTGGACTTGCTGTCAAGCAACTCTGCAGCCTCGGCGGCCTGCTCGGTACTCTGGGCAGCATCCTTGATCACCGAGTTGATCGCATCCATGTTGCGCGAGATTTCCTCAACGCCATGAGCCTGCTCCTGTGATGCAGCGGCAATGGTTTCGATCATCTTGGACACTTCCGCCGTGCTGGCCACAATCGTCTCCAGTGCATGACCGGCTTCATCAGCCAATTCCACACCGCCCTGAACACGCTGCGATCCAGATTGCATCTGATCCACGGCACTGAGTGTGTGCTGCTGAATGACCTTGATCGAGTCGGTCACCTCTTCGGTCGCACGCGTGGTACGTTCGGCCAACTTGCGGACTTCATCGGCCACAACGGCAAAGCCGCGACCATGTTCACCGGCACGGGCTGCTTCAATCGCAGCATTGAGTGCCAACAGGTTTGTCTGATCGGCAATCTCATTGATGACTTCAACGATCTGACCAATCTTGTCACCACGACGGCCGAGTTCTTCAATCACCGAGGTGGTTTCATTCACCGATGATGCAATTTCTTCCATGCTCGAAGCGGTTTGCTTGACGACATCACCGCCCTTGCTGGCACGATCGCCGGCTTCCTGGGCTTGGTCGGAGACACGCGTGGCGTTGGCAGCCACATCGCGCACCGTACTTGCCATCTCTTCGACGGCTGCGGTGATGTTCATGGTCATCGTCGCCTGCTCGCGGATACCACCCGCAATGGAATTATTGGTCTGCGAGATTTGTGTTGCCGTTGATGCGACTTCTTCAGCAGATAAAGACACATCCAGAACCACGTCATGAATCTTGCCGACAAAGACATTAAACCAGTGTGCCAGTTCGCCCAATTCATCTTTGCGACTTTCGTCGACACGGCGGGTCAGGTCACCTTCACCCTGGGCAATGTCTTTAAGGGCTTCGGACATCTTGTTGATCGGCCGACCGATGGATCTCTGAATAACCCAGACCATCAGGATACCGACCGCCAGTGAACCGCCGATGACAATGCCGATGATGGTGGTATATCGGGCCATCTGTTCCTGACGTGCTGTCAGATCCGACTGCACGTAGATGCCACCGATACGTTGTCCATCGGACTTGATGTCGTGGAAGACTTCCAGCGTGGAATCGGTATACGTTTCGCCGACCTGCTCAAAGGCTGGGGGCGTGTACTCGGGTAATTCCTTGTCTTCGTTACCCTCTGCGACATACTGATATGTCGCCATGGGCTGATTATCACCATCGTAAATGGCGGCCGCCATGATGTGTGGGTTGGCTTTGAGACGCTTAAGTGTTTCCTTGGCCGTATCACCGTCGGCAAACTCAATGGCACCGGTCGCAGAATTACCTACCACGTCTGCCAGGGTTCCCAACTCGCGGATCATACGCTGATCCATGGACATCAATTCATTGCCGACAAACAAACCACCACTGAGTAATACGGATACTGTCACGGTGGTTGCGATACAAAGCGCCAATCGCCTCCGAATGGTTAAATGAAACCGCATGATGCTTTCTCCTCAATAATCGAGCGGTTAATACGAACGTCCCAAGTCAGTCAACGATCTTGGCCATCTGCAAAAGCTTGGCATTGATCTTGAGCTTGGCAGCATCAGCCTGATTCTTGTTGATCTCCAGGTTGATCTTGTTGGTTGCAATCAGCCCCACCATGCCCTTGTTCTTGGCAAAGTCGGCGGTGTCACCCACGGTGAGAATCGGGGCGTTACCAATCTTCTCAAGCACGGGCTTAATGTCCGTGTTGACGAATAGAATGCTACATTTTTTCAGATCATCAGCAGATGCATCGGCAGCAAGATAGGCCGTCTTGATCGGGCGATCGCCAGCAGACTTGCCATCGACAATCTTGTCGAGCACACCATCAAACGGATCTTTACCCACCACGCCGATCACGAAGTCACCACTGCCATCAGGCCAGACAACATACTTGGTGAAGTTCAGCAGGAAAGCGCATTTGACCTTGTCAAGTTTGTCCGCGGCACTGGCCTGGGTGGCCAATGAACCAACAAGCAAGAGCATGGCGAGCATCAAAGTGGTATGTTTGAAAGTATTCATGATTACTTACCTCAAGAGAAAAAACCTCTCTGCCCGTTGCAGAGCAGAAAGGTGATGGTTTAAAAAATCAGAAAGTAATGGTCACCTTGCCGAAGACGCCGGATTCGATTTCACCACCCGGATTACCCAGGCTCAGTGAGTTGTTGTATTCCGGATGTGAATCATCAGCCAGGTTCTGTCCCCAAACGGAGACTTCAACATTGTCCTTGGGCTTCCAGGTCAGACCGATGTCATAGCGGAAGAAGGAATTGATGTTGGCAGCAGGGATGTTGTCATACCAGTACAGAGCGCTGTTGATTGCCAACTTGTCGCTGAGATCATAGTAGGCACGGACGCTGAACTGGTTACGGGGTGAAGTCCCTTCGTTGCCAGCACTGTTGGGGCCATGGGATTCGACATCCTGGAAGGTGTAGTTACCGATGAACTTGAGATTGTCATCAGCCTGCCAGGTGACACTGGCTTCTAAACCATAGGCTTCAGAGTAGATGTCATTTTGGTAAGTCGTGCCAAGGGTACCCATCTGGTTTTCATACTTGTTGAAGAACGTCGCCAAGTCCACCGAAAGGTTCTTGGCAAGCGAGATACGGTAACCGGCTTCGTATGCCATCACATTGGTGGATTCGATACCGGTGTTGCCATAAATCGGGAAAATGGGTGCCAGGAAACCTTCTTCGACGCGTGAGGGCGTACGCACGGCACGTGAGACGGCAGCCCAGAATGTGTGTCCATCCTTGATACGCCAGGACAGACGAGCGCTGGGCTGGATTTCCACACCGGTGTAATCATTGTGTTCGATCTTGGTACCGACTGTGAAGAACAGTTTGTCATCAACGAGGGTCATGGTGTCCTGCACAAAAGCACTGAAGGTGTTATCTGAAGCACTGTTGGCAGTAAAGGCCATCAAGGGTGTACCCATGAAATAGGCCGTCGGCAGGATCGAGTCCTTGGTCCAGTGGTAGTTCATACCCCAGATGACATTGTGTTTGCCACCATCGAGTGTGAAGTTGTGCTGTAAGTCGAAGTCCAGCGTATGCCGTTCCTGATCCAGTGTGGTGGCTTCGGTGCGGTGGGTATAGTCATAGTAGAACTGCAACTGCAAGCTGGAGTCCTCAGAGAAATCATGGGTCAGGCGTGCAATGATATTGCCACCATCGAACATGGATTGACCACCAGTAGTGTCATCAACACCGCCGGTGTAGTAATCGCCCTGCACCGTCAGATGGTTGCTACCGGTGTAGGTGTCCGTACGGAAACCAAACTGGCCACGTTGCCATTCATCAGAGTTATCATTGGACGTACCAGCGATTTCGGTATCATCAAACATCTGATACTTGCCATAGACGCGGTAGTAGGAATCGTCGTTGAACTTGCCACCATAACGGACAGTGGTGTTGCTGAGGTCTTCGTTACCGCCTGACTGCGAAAAGAGCAGTCCTTGGGTGTTCTTGGCATCTTTGGTGGTGATGTTGATCACACCGTTAACCGCATTGGCACCCCAAAGCGTACCACCGGGACCACGGATGACTTCCACGGATTTAAGGTCTTCCAGAACAGTGTCCTGAACGTCCCAGTACACACCAGCAAACAGGGGAGTATAGAGACTGCGGCCATCCATCAGAACCAACATTTTATTATTGTACGGGCCATTGAACCCTCGGGCACTGATTGCCCAGTTGCTTGAATTCACACGGGCCACGTGCAGACCGGGAACCAAACGTAAGAGTTCGGGAATCGACTGGTGGCCGGTTCGTTTGATATCTTCTTCGGAGATCACGCTGATGGCGCCCGGTGCGTCGGAGAGTTTCATCCCCTTGCCCTTGGTCACCGATGAAACTTCAACATTCATCAAAGCATCAAGATCCATGTCGGCGAAGTCTTCTTCGGCCTTGACCAGGGAAGTACTCGCAAAAAGCACGACGCAAAAAAGGGACGTGATCCATTGTGTACGACGTAAAATATAGCGGTTGAGTGTCAACATCTTTTTACTTTCTTTAAAACGTGAGTCTTGTTTTCTGAATCGGCCAGATGCCATTAATAGAAAAGGTCGGTCCGCATTATTCAGTATTTCTATTCAACTCGGGAACACCTGTAGGACTTGGCGCGATTTACCATCGTTGGAGATATCGCTTTAGAACGTAATGGTCACTTTGCCATAAACACCACGTTCGATTTCGGCAACGGCACCGTATTCCGGATGCTGATCATCGGTGAGATTCTGTCCCCAGACGGTCAGTTCAACATTGTCCTTGGGCTTCCAGGTCAACCCCAGGTCATAGCGGAAGTATGAAGGAATGTTCTGCGCCGGGACATTGTCATACCAGTAAAGTGCCGTGTTCAGTTCGAACTGATCGGACAGATCGTAATAAGCACGGATGCTTGCCTGGTTCCTCGGGCTGGTCCCTTCCTGTGAAGCGCCGGCTGCCGGATGAGCTTCAACATTCTGGAAGGTGTAGTTGGCGATGAGCTTGAGATTGTCTGCCGCCTGCCAGGTGGCGCTGGCTTCAAAACCGTAGGACTCAGCATGCTGATTGTTATCGGGGGGGAAGCCGGTGGAAGCCAGATCTTCATACTTGTTGATGTAGCTCGCCATATCCAACGAAAGGTGTTCATTAAAGGAAATACGGTAACCCGCTTCATAAGCCAACACATCCGTGGATCGCAGGTTGGGATTGCTGAAGTTTAAGAAGGTACTCGTCAGGGCCGTTTCCAAACGCGAAGGTGTGCGAACGGCACGGGAAATGGCTCCCCAGAAGGTTTGTCCCTCCTTGACGCGCCAACTCAAACGAGCACTGGGTTGGAATTCAAACTGGGTGTATTCGTTGTGTTCGATCTTCGTGCCGATGGTGAAAAACAATTTGTCAGGCGACAGGGTCATCGTGTCCTGAATGAAGGCACTGAAAGTATTGTCAGCCTTGGCACGCGGGGTGAAATCAAAGAAATTGGTCGGCAACGGAATGATCGTATCTCGGCGCCAGTGATAGTTCAGGCCCCAGATCATGCTGTGACCTTCAGCAGGCACGAAGCTGTGTTGCAGATCAAAGTCCAATGAGTTGGCTTCCAGATCATTGAGCGCTTCGTCTTTTCGGACGACGTGATCATAGTAGAACTGGAGTTGGAGATTGGAATCCTCGGAAAAATCATGTGACCAACGGGCAAGCAGGTTCCCGCCGCGCAAAACATTGGTACCGTTGTTGGCATTATCATCGGCATCCATGTCCACGTAGTACCAATCACCCTGCAATGTCAGATGATCGGAGCCAGCCTGGTTATCAATCCGAAAACCGGTCTTGGTGCGCTTGAATTCATCATCATATTCATTGCCTGCCGGTGTTTTCGTATCGTCGAACATTTGATACTTGCCATAGATGCGAAAGTGCGCATTGTCGTTGATCTTGCCACCGTAACGCATCACCGTGTTGTTGAGATCTTCGGTTCCCGCAGAGGTTGAAAAGAGTACGCCCTGAGTATCCTTGGCATCCTTGGTGGTGAAGTTGATCACACCATTAACGGCATTGGCGCCCCAAAGTGTACCGCCGGGTCCACGAATCACTTCCACGGATTTGAGGTCTTCCATAACCGTGTCCTGCACATCCCAGAACACACCGCTGAATAGCGGCGTGTAAATGCTCCGGCCATCCATCATCACCAGCATGTACTTGTTGTACTGGGCATTGAATCCACGGGCACTGATCGCCCAGTTGTTGGCATCAATACGCCCCACGTGCAAACCCGGAACCAAACGCAGCAGTTCAGGAAGCGACTGATGGCCCGTACGTTCGATATCTTCTTCAGAGATCACTGTGATGGCACCCGGCGCGTCGGAGAGTTTCATCCCCTTGCCTTTGGTCACAGAAGAAACCTCGACATTCATCAAGTCATCCAGATCCATCTCGGCGAAGTCTTCGTCAGCATTGACCTGTGTACCGGCACAAAGTCCGACGATCAAAACACAACATACAAGTGTTTGCATCCGTGCAAAGCGGCCTTTGAGATTCAGGCCTAACGATAAAGTCCATTTGCGATGCAGCATGTTTGTCTCCTTGGAATCATGGACAAGCTACGGTGACAAATGAGTTCTTCGGCCTATTGATCAGGACAGTTTAAACGTTGGTCTTACCCTGAATTATCAGACCTTTTGTAGATATGACATTTCCACAATTAAAGATGCGTACCACGCTTCCCATCTCAGTTTCTGGGCCAGTTCCGATAAAATCTTAATGCGCAAATTATCCATGCGAATACTTACCGGACTCATCGCATGCAACATTTATGTATTTAGAAAAAAACCATACCCAGAAAGGAAAAAATATGAATTGAAACGGGGTATGTAATGACGAGTGATACCCTGTTATCTGCTCGATTTAGGCAAGATAGTTGAGAATATTAATCCACAAAAAAGTGGGATTGATTCAAAATTGTCTCGAAAAATCCATACTGTTGATTGGAATCATCCTGATCGAGCCCATCAATATATAGACTCGATCAATCAGATACTCAAGGTACAAGCGGCCCATAACCAGGCAATCCCGGTTTTAACTGTAGGTCAACTGCTCAGGCCAAGTGCGACAATCGCGGTCGTAGGGCATGACATCCGACGTGGCCAACATCCATTGCAACAGGTTTTCGTTGAGCTGAGCTTTTACGTCCGAATAACCTGGATCATCAATCAGGTTCACTGACTCCGTCGGATCCTTTTTCAGGTCGTAGAGTTCACTGATATCTTTGGTGCGACGGATCAATTTATATTCTGACGAACGCACCATCACCGCACGGCAGATGGACTCAGGCTGGACTTCCTGCTGATGCGTCTTGGGATAGTAAATATGTTCGGGGTTGGTGATCATCGGCTTGGGGTCATAGCCTTTGTGACCTGCATGACCACCGTTAAACTCAAAGGCAACATAGTCACCGGGCAGATCGTACCCGCCATCGGCATAGACATATCGATCCGGGTCGCCAGCTTCGCCATTGAGTTGGGGTATAAGTGACCGGCCGAACTGCGTGTGTTTGAGTTCATAGCCTGCAATCTGCGCGGTGGTGGCAGCGATGTCCTGAAGTTCCACAGGCTCGGTGACGCGATGACCCTGCTTGCCACCGGGCGTGGAGATGATCAGGGGAACACGGGTCAGATCGTCATCCAACGCTGAACTCCATTTTTCGACCAGGCCGCGATGCCCTGCCCAATCACCGTGATCCGAGAAGAACAGGATGCTGGTACAGTCGCCTGCGGGGGACTCTTCCAACGCCGTGAGTAACTTGCCAAACATGTGATCAGCATAGCTGACCATGCCCAGGTAAACCGCCATGATTTTTTTCAAATCATCACCACATTCATCCAGCCTGCGGTGATGACGAATCCACTTATGGAACGCAGGCGCTTTTTCAATACGCTTCTCAAGCAGTGGTGGAATCTCATCCGGTGAGTACATGCTGTACCAGGGCTCAGGACAGGAGTATGGGCAATGCGGCAGTGCCGTGGTGATGTACCACATGAACGGCTTATCGCCGGGCTTCCAGTTGCGCACATACTCTGCTGCAATTTGAGCACAGGCCATGTCGCGATGGTCCGTTGGCATCGGTTCATACAGGAAGTTCATAAAGCCCGGGTCTGCTGGATCGTTATGGACACGATGGGTATGGCCTGCACCATCAGGCATGTGAATCTCATGGACACTCTCTGCAAACGACTCTGCTGCAAGCGCATCATTCTTACCAACGCAGTGAACGTCATAGCCATTTTGTTTGAGATACTTGAGTGTGTTGGGTTCATCAGGCTGAAGCAGATGCCAGAGACTGCGATGACCACGAACATGCGGATACCAACCGGTCAGAAAGCTGCATCGCGAAGGCGTGCAGACGGTGTGCTGAACAAAGCAATTCTCAAACGTCGTCCCGCGAGCAGCTAGGCGATCAATGTTGGGCGTCTTGACCAATGGGTGACCATAACAGCCAAGCACGTCAGCACGCATTTCGTCGGGGTTGTAATAAATGATGTTCATGTCACTGCCTTTCAAAACCGGGGACGATACAGGGGAGTTCCCGAGGATAGTGTGCCAAGGCGGCCTCGACAAGACGTTGGATGACGAAAGCTTGATGAACTTTCATGAACCTGGCGATAGGGTATTTAAATCGCTATTAACAAAGCAAAACGACACCTGTAACAATAAAAAATCTCAAATACGTAACAGTGGAACTAATAAATACGAAAAGAGTGCTGAGAAAAAACAGATCATCATTGTCAATACATACCACCATCTATTGGTAGGATTATGTCGATGCAAGTTCAAACAAAGCAACCCCATTGGCAAGGCAAATACTGACATCACCAGCATCATCCCCAAGCTATCTGAATACATCTGAGAATCAAAGAACATCCCAACTGTCAGTTTTGATACATACCAATACTTGAATCCAACCAAGCCACAATACGCCCCAGAAAATGCACAGACAGGTATTAAACATACCAGCAGCAGTATTGGATTGATGCTACGCACAAAACGATACACACCTTTGGGATTCGGGTGATCAGACCATGTCTGTGGATCAAAATGTACAAACGGTTCGCCACATTCAGGACAGACATCTTTCTCCAATTGGTCCAATGGGTACGAACAGTTCTTGCAATATCGTTTGGAAACTTGATTAGACAAAACACATCCTCCGGAAATAGTTAGCTTAACCACTGACCGCCTTTTCGCGATAGGCTCCGGGTGGCATGCCTGCGATTTGTTTGAAGCGGCGGGAAAAATAGTATTCGCTACCAAAGCCCAGTTCGTCTGCGATTTGTTTAAGCGGGAGTTGAGCATGCTGCAGACGTTGGCAGGCCTGCTCGATGATCAATCGCGCGTGGTAGTTGGTTGGCGTCATGCCTGAGAGTCGTTTGAACTTTTTGCGGTAGGTTTGCGACGTGATGCCAAACGCGTGGGCCAGATGTTCCATGTCCAGGGGTTCGCGTAATGGCCAATCACGCAGGTCTTGCTGTGCCTTTTCAAGCCACTGCACATCCGCATCCTGCCATGGGGTTAACCAGACAGCGCACATTTCACTGATGAGCGCAATGAACTTGCCGGTGTCGGTGATCGTTGGTTTGCGATCGGGTTTGGCAAGAGGCAGCACGATCTGGTGAATACGTTTGAACCAGTGATCCACCGGTTCAAGCTGACGCACGGGCTGCATGGGATCAAGCAGATTCCGGCCAACCCAACTGTTAAAGACTTCGCCGGAAAAGTTGACGTTGATCTCATTCCAACGCGTGCCGGGTTCCGGTGCATAGACGTGTCCCTGCCCTGGGAACATACAGATCAAACTCCCCGCCCCAAGCGGGATGCCTTGTGGGTGATTCACATCAAAATAGCGACCTTGACCCTGTGTGATATAGCAAATGGAAAAGTAGGACAGCTTGCGCAAATCATGAGGTCGCTGATTGATGGCAACCTGCATCGCCCAGCTGTGATGGATCTGTGAACTGCGCAGCACGGTCCCGCCGGGCAAGCGAAACATCGTTTCATACAATAGCCAATAACCACGCGGCCCCAGCCCATCCATACCTTTTTGGACAAAAAAATGACCACCATGGGTATGGCTCATTGCCTTTAAGCCTTGAATAATATGTTTAACACGGTCATTCACAACACACCATTATAGGCCAAAAGCGACAAGTTCTAGTGCGTGTCATGCACTTTTTCGTTGCATAGACCTTTTTCGGTGTTTAATCACCGTGCAGACCAGTACAGGCGATACGCAAGCATCGTCGAGTACGGGATGCCAGGAGACAACACGGGAACAATCAGTATCAGAGCGATACAAGCGCATGACACGCGCCAACCCAACAAGGATTTCAATCATGCTCGCAAGCGAACAAATCATTTACCAATCACCCGACCCCAAAGGTGTCTACTGTTACTCACCTGCACTGCTGCAGACACCGACAAGCCGACTCATCGCTACCTGTGACCTGGGCGGCCCGGGGGTCAAAAACCTACCCGGATGCAAATCCCAAAAAGGCGATGACCCCGCAGGCAACCAGGGCAAAATCTTCATCTCCGACGATGACGGCAAAACATGGGAACACGTCCACGACTTCCCCATGCTCCATGCCCGACCCTTTGTGGCAGGTGATCGACTCTACATCCTCGGGCACAGTGGCCCCATGGGTATCTGCGTTTCACATGATGATGGCAACACCTGGTCCGATGTCATCACGCTCGATGATCAACATCACTGGCATCAAGCCCCCTGCGCTTACGACATCCATGACAACCAAATCTACATCTGCATGGAAATCCGCATCCCCAATCACGGTTGGCCCGGTGTCCAGCCTGTGGTCATGCGCGGGAATCTCGATGATGACTTAACCCAACGTGACAACTGGACCTTCTCCAACCCGCTGGATTACGATACACTCCTCGATGTCCGCCAACCCATCGGTACGCCCGTCTTCCCCGAAGGCAAAGTCGCTCACGATCGCTGGTATAGCAACGCAGGTTGGCTGGAAACGCACATCGTACGCATCCGTGATCCGCGACATCGACTCCACGACCCCGAAGGTAAAACCGTTCACCTGTGGATGCGATTGGCATCAGGCATGACCAACATCGGTGCCATCGCACAATGCCGCGAATGCAAAGACGGTCGCCTACAAACCGAACTGGTCCCCACCCCCGGAAATAGCGCGCTGACCTACGTCGCATTACCAGGTGGTCAAATGAAATTCCACCTGCTCTTTGATGATGTCACGCAAACCTGGTGGCTGCTCTCCAGCCAAACCACCGACAGCATGGTCAAACCTGAACTCATGGAAAAAGACCGCTACGGCATGCCGGACAACGAACGTCATCGTCTGCAATTGCATTACTCCACCAATCTCTTTGACTGGATTCCAGCAGGGCTCGTTGCTGTCGGCAAGACACCGCTGCATTCACGTCACTATGCCCACATGATCACTGTCGGAGATGATCTGCTGATCCTCAGTCGATCCGGCGACGAGCGCGCAGCCTCAGCACACAACGGCAACCTGCTGACCTTGCATCGCGTGTCCAACTTCCGTGAATTGATTGATGAATCAATCCTGCAAAGTCCGACTTATGCCTAAGGTTTTGAGTTCACTATCGGTGATGAGTAAACGCATGCCAAGTTCCCTGGCTTTGCTCTTGACCAACCGACGGTAACGCGGGTGCGTCGCATAATTGACCAACCAGACTGGCTTGCCGGTTGCGATAAACGGTTTGATAAATGACAGTCGGTAAGTGGTATCGTCTTCCGGTTGTTTTTGATTGCCATCACTGTAGAGGTCTTCAATGCCGATCCCGCTGACCCATTCCGAGTAGGCTTTGTCTTCGAGTAACTGTTCGCCGTTCTGCGGAATGATCAGCGCATCACGATGAAAGCGGCGTGCGTTCTGGGCGATGAGTTGTACCCATCGGATCATGTCCTGGCGATAGGTGTTGCCGGTCTGTTCATTGCGCCGGTGATCAAGCCATTGGTCGGTTTTGGGATCGTGTTCAAAGAAGCTGAACGCGTCGATGATGTCCAGATACAGGCCATCGAATTTTTGTGTCTGCATGATGGTTGCAACACGCTTGAGAATCATCGCCTGCCAATCACGATGCCAGTAACGGACTTTGTAGTTACCTTCCCAATTGGGATTCACCGCACAGAGAAACCCCGGCGCCCCGTCATCGGGTTTGCCATCCTTGTTGGCATCCCATTTTTTCTCCCAGTATTCGCGGTAGTCTTCCGCTTCACCGATGGAAAGGTAGGCAAGCACCTTGCGGCCGGGTTTGCCATCACGAATCATCTTGATGGCTTCCGGGGGCCAGGGGTCACCGTCGAACTGGGTGTCGAGAATGATCCAGTCACGGTCGGACTTGGCCAAACGGTTCACGACCGCGTCGCGTGTCGCTGCCAAGCCTTCGGGCTGGAGAATGTAACCGAGTGTTTGGGGTGAAGGAGTTTGAGCAGCGACGGGAATCACAGAGAACAAAACCAGCAACAGGGCAAGTGTTTTGAGCATGAGAATATTGTAGACGACAGGCCCTCGGGACTGAAGTCCCGGAGCTTTATTTCAAATTCGCTTTGTGATGGGTTATTTGTCAGACGTGACGGCGATCACACGTCCAGCGCTTCGGCTTCTTCGGCACGTTCCATGATGAAGTTAAACCGCGCGCCGGGGTCTTTACCCATCAGTTCGCTGATGACCTGTTCGGTCTTGAGTCCGTCATCAATCTCCACGCGAAGCAGTGCGCGTGTCTTGGGATTGAGCGTGGTGTTCCAAAGCACCTTGGGCATCATTTCACCCAAACCTTTGAAACGGCTGATGTCGATCTTGGCACGTCCGCCACCATGTTTTTCAAGAATGCGCACACGGTCTTCATCGTCGTGGGCCCAGTGGGTTTCCTTGCCGATGTCGATGCGATAGAGCGGAGGCTGAGCCAGGAAAATCTTGCCATCGCGCATCAAGGGTCGCATGTGTCGGTAGAAAAACGTGAGCATCAACGTGGAGATGTGATGGCCGTCGTAGTCGGCATCCATGAGCAGAATGATCTTGCCATACCGGAGTTTGGATGGATCACAGTCCGCCCCAAGACCACAACCCAGCGCGGTGATGATGTCGGAAATTTCTTTGTTTTCAAGGACTTTTTTCAGTGATGCCTGTTCGGTGTTCAGGACTTTACCACGCAGCGGCAGGATCGCCTGATGTGCACGATCACGTCCCTGTTTGGCCGAACCACCTGCAGAATCACCTTCGACGATGAACAGTTCGGTGCGGTCACGCTTGTTACTTGAACAGTCAGCAAGTTTGCCCGGCAGGTTCAGTCGGTTGGTGGTCGCACTCTTACGGGTCACTGCAGCGGAGGCTGCGCGAGAAGCTTCACGGGCTTTGGCTGCCATCACCGCGCGGGTGACGATGGCGTTGGCCATGGTGCCGTTGTTGTTGAGCCAATGCTCCAACGCAGGGCGCACCAGGCCATCAACCTGCGGCTGGACTTCGGGGTTATTGAGCCGATCTTTGGTCTGCCCCTGGAATTGCGGGTCGGGGATGAAGATCGAGACAATCCCGGTGAGTCCTTCGCGAAGGTCTTCGGTCTGGAGATTCACGCCACGCGGGGTGAGTTTGTGGATTTCGATGTAGTTTCGCAGGGCTTTGGTCATGCCTGCGCGGAGTCCATTTTCATGACTGCCGCCCGAGCCGGTGGGAATGCCGTTGACATAGCTGCGCAGGTGTTCGTCGGTGGATTCGGTCCATTGGAGAATGATCTGGACGCGGATGCCGTTTTCTTTTTCCAGGACGAAAGGCTGATCATGGACGGGACGCGCACTGCGCTGTGCCATGATTTTGGTCAGGTAATTGACGATGCCTTCTTCGTGTTGGAAGACTTCCTTTTTCTTGGACAGTTGATCGTCCCAGACGACTTTAACGCCTTTGTGGATGTAGCTGACGATTTCCAGGCGATCGCGGATGGTGTCGGGGTTGAACTCGGTCTTGGGGAAAATCGTGGGGTCGGGATGGAAGTAGATGGTGGTCCCGCTGCCACGTGCAGCTCCGAGTTTTTTGATCGGGCCGGTGGGCTTGCCGAGTTTGAAGGATTGCTCGTAGAGTTTGCCATCCTTCTTGACGGTTGCGACAAGTTTTTTGGACAGTGCATTGACGACGGATGCACCGACACCGTGCAGACCGCCAGAGGTTTTGTAGTTTTGACCTTCAAATTTACCACCTGCATGGAGCGTGGTGAGAATGATTTCCAGCGCGGACTTTTTGAGCTTGGGATGGATGTCAACGGGGATACCACGACCGTTGTCACTGATGGTGATGGAGGTGCCATCATCGTGAAGTGTCACGATGATTTCGGTGGCATGACCGTTCATCGCTTCATCGACGGAGTTATCGAGCACTTCCCAGACCAGGTGATGCAGGCCAGCCGAACTCACGCCGCCGATGTACATACCGGGGCGTTTGCGGACGGGCTCGAGTCCTTCGAGAACGGAAATATCTTTAGCTGTATAGGTTGAGGTCATTCTGATCCAATCATTTTCAACCGCAAGGCATTAGAGGGTGTAGGGTTTGGGGTTTGGGGTGTAGGGAAAAAGGCAAACGAAATCATGCCTGTTTCAATGTCTTGATCCCTACACCCCAAACCCTAAACCCCAACCCCCGGTTTACAATTCCACAATCTGCACATCGGGTGGGACGATTCGGGTGAAGGTTCCTCGCTTGAGGATTTCGCGTCCCTTGCCGCCGCGTGATGTCAGTTCGTATTTACCGGTATTGATGCGTTGCTCACCGCCCATGGAGGTCTTGACGGTCATGGTGTCGCGGTCATCCACAGCGGTGGTAAAGCCGATGACGTAATCGTCCTTTGCAATCTTGATCAGTTGCACGCCCTTGGCTGGGCCGGAGACGAAGTTGACTTCCTCGGCATGGCACAGCAAGGCGCGGGCGCGGAAGGTGGCGACGATGAGCGTTTCGTCACCTGCCACCGGATACACGCCAACGATCTGCTTGTCCTTGGCCGGACGCGCAAACTTGCGACCTGCGCGGGTGCTCGGTTCGACGAAGGGTTGCATGCTGAATCGGATGGAGTAACCGTCGGTACTGCATGCCACCGCGTGAATCTCGGGAACGTCCTCGCCTTCGGAAGTCACATTGCCGATGACGCGCGGATCCAGACTCAGGGCAGAGAGTATGACTTCGCCGTCCTTGAGTTTGAAAAGTTTCTGGATCGGTTCGCCGTAACCCGTCGTCGCAGGCAGGTCGATGAGTCGGGCAGTGTAAGCAACCCCAAGATTGGAGAAGAACACCGCGGTGGCACGTGTCGAACCGATGGAAGCAGCGAGCACGGTATCACCTTCGCGGAGTCGGACTTTCTCCAGATCGATGGGGTTTTTCTGTCGCTTGACCCAACCGTCACGGGTGACCAGGAAGTAGGTGTCCTCGTCGACAATGAAGTCCTGTTCGTCGTATTCGACTGCCGCTTCTTCGCCGACAAAGGTCGTGCGACGTTTATCACCCTTGCCATAGTTGTCACGGATATGAAGCAGTTCGTCTTTGACAATGCCCCAGCGTCCGACCGCATCCTGTTCATCAAGGAGTTTGCTGATCTCGCCGACACGTTTTTTCTTGTCCGCCAATTCATCACGAATCAGGTTGATTTCCAGCTTGGCAAGACGGTAAAGCTTCAACTCGAGAATCGCTTCGGTCTGCTCTTCGTCGAGTTGCTTAAAGCGTTTCATGATCTTCTGCGCAGCATCAGCTTTGCCATCGGATGCACGGATGATTTTGATGATCTCATCCAGGGCATCAAAGACCAGCGCGAAACCTTCGAGAATATGGATGCGCTTTAGCAGTTGCTTCAGTTCGTGTTCCAGTCGCTTGGTGACGACTTCCAGACGGAAATTCAAAAAGCACTGGAGAATCTCACGCAGATCACAACGCTCAGGCCTGCCGACTTCCGGGTTTTCCGTGGGGATCAGACAGGTGAGGTTGACGTTGAAGTTGGTCTGCAAGGGTGTGTGCTTGCAGAGATAGGCCATGACCTTCTGCTCGTCAGCATCCTTCTTGAGTTCCAACTCAATGCGCACGTCTTCGGTGGAGACATCCTTGATATCCAAGAGCGGTGGGAGTTTGCGTTGGATGACGACCTGAGCGATCGACTCAACGAGGTTGGATTTATTGACCGCGTAGGGAATCTCGGTGATGTAGATCGTCTTGGTTGAACGGGTAGCCGGTCCGAGCTCCCACTTGGCGCGGAGTCGGATGGCACCCTGGCCGTTCTTGTAAATCTCACGCATCTCATCACGGCTGTTTAAGACCTCACCGCCGGTGGGGAAGTCCGGCCCCTGGACCGCGTCGTTGGCAATGAGTTGATAGGTCTTAAGCTCGGGGTTTTCCAGAAGCTTGACCAGCGCGTTACAGACTTCCTTGAGATTGTGGGGTGGGATGTTGGTTGCCATGCCCACTGCAATGCCCGTCGCACCATTGACCAGTAGGTTGGGCACGCGTGCAGGAAGCACGACCGGTTCGGACTTGGTGCCATCGTAGCTGGGTCGGAAGTGCACGGTCTGCTGCGTGAGTTCCGAGCACATCTCAATACTGATGGGCGCCATACGACATTCGGTGTAACGCATGGCTGCTGCGTTGTCGCCGTCGAGCGAACCGAAGTTACCCGAGCCATCGACCAGCGGGACACGCATGGAAAACGGCTGAGCCATGCGCACCATGGCATCGTAAATCGCCGAGTCGCCATGCGGGTGATAGTTACCCATCACGTCACCGACGACCTTGGCACACTTGCGGTGCTTGGCAGTGTGGGTGACGCCCTGGGTGAACATGGTGTAGAGAATACGCCGCTGAACCGGTTTCATCCCGTCGCGCACGTCCGGCAAAGCACGGCTGGTGATCACGCTCAGCGCGTAGTTGAGATATCGGGTTTGTGCCAGGTCATGCAGCGGTGCACTGTTTTCCGTGGGGTCTGCCAGCACATCGTCGAGCTCACCACCACTGCCATCGGCGGACGCCGCATCGAACAGTGATTCGTCTTGTTTGCGTTTTTTACGTTTGGCCAACGCCTCTGCCCTCCCTGGCAGTCAAAATAAGCACTGAATACAGATATTATCGGCACCAAGATGCCGTTTGCTCAAATCCGCCTTGATGCAACTTCCAATTTCAAGGCAACCTGACCCTCCCGGGAATCCTGCACAATAAGGCAGAATCGCCCGCATCTCAAGTGGCCGGCAATCAGACAAAGGTGCAGGATTGACCTTCGCATCATACCGCAGTGACACAACATCGTTTACTTCGAGGACAAAAGACGACGTGCAACACGCCCATCCGTTTGTAACACCTGTAACGGCTGATGCTTTTAACCCTTCACGTACCGCTTGATTATCTGACTTTTCTTTTGCATCAGCCATCCAAGGGGATATAGCCAGTGTAGGAAAATCCAAGAATCGAGAGACACTCATGCAAATTACATCCCAATGGTCACTTTCCGCCGACGCCAAGCCGATGGATCGCAGCATGTTGTTGGTCCTGCCGTTGGCATTTCATACCGATGAACAGGGCAACCTGCTTGTCGAGTCACAGGGGCTAAATGGGCTGAAGTGTTGGTTGAATCATTTTTCACCATTGACCCTGGCAGCACCGGTCCGCCCGATCGACGAACAGTCAAAAATGGGTAATGCGACATGGGTCCCCGTCCCCGAGTCGTACTACCAAAAGGGCCTTAAGCTCGTGGCATTGCCCTGGGGATACCATCCGAGCAAACATTTCAAGCACGTCAAACAAGTCCGCCATCAGCTTGCCGACCTACTGGATCAACACCGTTACCTGCAATGCGGGATCGGTGGATGCACGTTTGGTGATTGGGCCGCCGTTGCCGCGCGGTTAGCCATTAAGCGTAACCGTACCTATGCCGTGCATACCGACTGGATCACGCACCAGGTCTATCAGCACAATGCCAAAAGTATGGGGCTTCGCAAACGTCTGCGTGCGATGATCGAAGGTAAGTTCATGTGGTTTGCTGAAAAGAAAATCATCAACCACAGCACGCTGGGACTCTTTCACGGTGCCGACACCTATGAAGGTTATCGCAGCTGGTGCAAGCATCCCTTTATGATTCACGATGCCCAGGTCCAACCCAGCGAGTTGGCGACGATGGATCGTGTGGAAGCCAAGATTCAATCGGTCGATGCTCAGCGCCCTCTGAGAATCGTTTATGCCGGGCGTGCGATTTCGATGAAGGGGCCGGATCACTGGATCAAAGCACTGTCGATTGCGCGCGATGCGGGTGTGAATTTCACCGCCCAATGGTTTGGCTATGGTGATCAGATCGACAACATGCAAAAGCAAATCAACGATACTGATCTTGCAGACCGCGTAACCCTCCCCGGACACCTGGAAGGGCGGATGGCCATGATGGATGCGATTTTCGATGCAGACATGCTGCTGTTCTGTCACATGACGCCTGAATCGCCGCGCATTCTCATTGAGTCGATGGGCCAGGCCACGCCCATCGTCGGCTATGGCAGCAACTACTCCGAAGAACTCATCCACAAAGGCGGTGGTGAGTTGGTTACCATCGGTGCGTTTAACGAACTTGCCCAGCGCGTCATCGCTCTGGATCAAGACCGCGAGAATCTACGGAAGATGATGCACGAAGCGCGCATTCGCTGTGATGAATTGACGGATGTGCGTGTCTTTGGTGAACGCGCTGAGTTGATCGAAAAGTACCTGGGGTAAGAACAATCGATCTTCACACTTGTTTTGCATTGCATCAATGCAACAGCATCACGTGGTGATGCAGCTATTCACAGAGCGTTATTACCAACAGCTGCGACACCACGTGTCGCTGAAGCTTTACAGTATTTAATCCAGTCTCAAATCTGAACCCCGACACCTGCCCAAGTTTTGCGTTACAAAACTTTGTGATACGCTTATCGCATGGATACCAATCAACAACTCGCAGCGATTTTTCAGCAGATGGCGGACGTACACACCATTCTGGAAGACGACCGATTTCGCGTCAACGCCTACGCCAAGGCCGCCCGTGTCATTGGGGAATTACCCACCGACCTGGGGGAAATCGGTGCGGAAGCCGCGCTGCTTGCCAAGATCGACGGCATCGGTAAATCCACTGCCAGCAAAATCGCTGAGTATCTGGACACCGGCAAGATCAAAGCCCACGAACAAGTCATGGCACGCATCCCTCATGGTCTACTGGACCTGCTGCAAATCTCAGGACTCGGCCCCAAAACCGTTGGCCTGATGTGGTCACAGGCTGGCATCGAATCGCTGGATGACCTCAAAGAAAAACTCAAAACCGATGAACTGACCAAACTCCCACGCATGGGCCAAAAGTCGCTGGATAAAATCCGCAAGTCCATCGCGTTCATGGAGTCCACTGGCGGGCGCGTGAATATCGGTAAAGCCCTGCCCATCGCCCAATGGTTCGTCGAACAACTCCAATCACTGGACGAAGTCGAACAAGCTCAATACGCAGGGTCATTACGGCGTGGCAAAGAGACCATCGGTGATATCGATATCCTCGTTGCTGCAAGTGCAGATCACTCGGAGACGATTAGTAACTTCTTTGTAAAACTTCCGGGGGTCACCGAAGTCCTCGCGCAAGGTCAGACCAAAAGTTCCGTGCGCACCGAGCATGGCGTGCAAGTCGATTTGCGCAGCGTCGAGCCGGACCACTTTGGTGCAGCGTTGATGTACTTCACCGGTTCCAAGGAACACAACGTGGCCATGCGTCAGCGCGCGATCAAGATGGGCATGAGTCTGAACGAATACGCATTGACCAAAGACGATAAACCCGTCGCTGCCAAGTCCGAGGAAGATGTGTTCAAGGCATTGGATTTGGCATGGGTTGCCCCGGAGATGCGCGAGGATCATGGTGAATTATCGTTGGCTGAAAAAGGCAAGCTGCCCAAACTCATTGAAGTGGCTGACATCAAAGCGGAGTTACATGCTCATACCACTGCCAGTGACGGTATCTGGAGTATTGAACAGTATGCCGACTTTGCGATTGATCGCGGGTTTCACACCATTGCCATCACCGACCACTCCAAGGGTCAGGCGCAGGCCAATGGTTTGAATGAAAAACGCCTGGTCGAACACATCGAAAAAATCCGTGCTGCTGCCAAAAGGTATGAAGGCAAACTCACCATCCTGGCAGGCAGCGAAGTGGACATCCTTGCTGACGGCACGTTGGATTATGCAGATGACCTGTTGGCAGAGTTGGACATCGTCGTTGCCAGCCCGCATGCCGCGTTGACGCAGGAACCCAAAGCTGCGACAGCGCGTTTGCTCAAGGCGATTGAAAATCCATATGTCACCATCATGGGTCATCCTACGGGACGGTTAATCAATCGTCGTGAAGGTTTAAGCCCGGACATGGGCAAGCTCATTGATGCTGCCAAAGAGCGCGGGATCGCCCTGGAGATCAATGCCAACCATTGGCGATTGGACCTGCGCGATTCACATGCACGCTTGGCGATTGAGTCGGGCGTGATGCTTGCCATCGACACCGACGCGCACGGCCCTGGTGATATGGATGAACTGAAGTACGGCATTCTCACCGCCCGACGTGCTGGCGCCACTGCGGACAACGTGATCAACTGCATGAGCAAAACGGCGTTAGCCAAATGGCTCAAAAGCACGCGTCCGTGATATGCACTTTGCTTGATGACTGAATAGCTACACGGATTGACCTTCACCATCCGTCACTCCCGTGCAGACGGGAGTCCAGTGGAACTTGCAAGTGTCTACAGAATGCCACTGGATTCCAGCCTACGGACATTATGCACGTGGCCTTCTGTGACGTAGGGTGGGTAGAGCGTAGCGAAACCCACCATCGGTGCTTGCAATGGCGTTGAATTGGTGGGTTTCGCTTTGCTCTACCCACCCTACGAATCATGTCGAGTAAGTCCGACCCCTAAAACATCACTAATCGCAGTTCATATAAACACTTGTGAAATGACGTACATAATGTCCCTACGCGGGAATGACGACATGAAAGTCGGAGATGTCGTGTAAAAACTGACCAACCTCACTGCGGCAGATTCGTGGTTTGGTCAATCTCTTCCGGGCCGAGGATTTCGTCGACGACTTTGCGAACGTGCACAGACGGATCGAGTTGGTAAGGTTCATCGTCAGCAGGAATTTTTGCATCGTCTGCCAACTGTTTGCAGATCACCAACACATCATCCAACTCCTGGGCGGTGAGCTTATCCTTGAGTGGCGATTGATGCTCGGACTGTGGCTTGTCGGGGTCGACCTCTGCTTTGAGAATGTCAACGATGGGTTCAAGTGCATCCGGTGGAAATTTTTTGGCTAAGCCTGCCTGGGTCATTCGACCAACCTGCATCCTGGCTTCACGTTTTTGTGCATCACTGCGATCTGAGATCTCAATCTGGTGATTCACCGCATAGTACACCGTCCCCACCATCAGGACCGGTCCCTGGATGAGTTTCTCAACGACATCTCCCAATTCATTGGCTGTGATGCGCTTGTCCAGAAACGCTTCGTAGAGTCGGTCGGTCTGATGAATGATGTCTTTTTTCTGCTGCTCGGGTAACGGCAACTCCGTCAAGGCAGCGTGCAGACTCATGTTCACCACGGACGCAACCATCTTGTCTTTGTAGACCCAACCGAGCATGACAATCGTACCAATGAACATGCCAAACATCACCAGCGTGACGAGAATCAATACCAGCCATCCGCCTGAACTTTTGCGTGGCGGACCATCGCGTCGCGGCGTGGGTGGCGTTGGGGGGTGGGGTGTCGAAGAAGGCTGGTTCATGTTGGTTTACTCTTTGTCGTCGTGATCCAGGAAGGTGCTTAAGCCGGGACGGAAGACGACTTTTTCGTCGATGACCACCAGCTTTTCATCCAGATACATCTGCACGGCATCGGAGAGCACGCGGCCTTCGAGTTGCTGTCCCTTGAGTTTGACTTCGTCGGAACTGTCCTTGCCAACGTTGATGTGAAAGACGTCCTGGAGAATGATGGGTCCCTGATCAAGTTGTTCGGTGACCAGGTGCGCAGTGCAACCGGTGACGCGGACGCCTGACTCCCATGCCTGGTGATACGGCTTGGCGCCGGGGAAGTATGGCAGCAGTGACGGGTGGATGTTGATGATGCGATGCTTGTAGGTTTCCAACACATCGGGTGTGATGACCTGCATGTAACGAGCAAGGACCGCCAGATCGGTGTTGTAGTGGTTAAGGCGCTCAAGCAGCCACTTCATGTGTGCAGGCTTGTCGGTCGAGGGCATGTGTTCAAAGGGGATGCCCGCTTTGTCTGCCATGGGTTTGAGATCAGGATGGTTACTGAGCACGCAGACGATATCGCCACGGAGTTTACCCGCGCTGTCATCACGGAGCAGTTGCTCCAGGCAGTGCGGTTCCTTGCTGACGAGGATGGCAACATTTTTCTGACGGCGTTGATCATGCAGCGCCACGCGCACCGTCATTTGAATCTGCTGTCCCAGATCAAGTAAGCCGGTGATCAGGCCGTCGAGGGTGACGGACATGTCTGCCATATCGACAAGCATGTCCATGATGAACTGCCCGTGGACGACCTGCTGTTCGATGTCTTCAATGTTGACGCCCTGCTCAGCCAGGTATGTCGCAAAGCGCGCGACAACACCTTTCTGATCCTGCCCGATGACACTGACGACTGCTTTGATCTTGGCCATGATGTTGGTTTCCTGACAATGATAAACAAGGTTGTCATTGTAACGAAAACCGGTGAATCGGGTCAGAATGCAGGCTCAGGCGCATTGCAAACAAGCGTGAACTTATCTCTTCAGGCGAGCCGCATCGTGTCGATGCGGGTCTTGGCTGAGGTCAACCCGGAATGTCGTGCATCATTGACGTTTTCATGTTTGAGCTTCGCTCAATCCCGCGTCGACACGACGCGGCTCGCCTGATTGAAGGACATGCGTTGTTTATTGACTTGCACATTGGAGTACGATGTCTCCGCCGTGGTGTTCGGTGATATTGCCATCGGGCATGGTGATGATGCAGGGGACGTTGTCGGGCGTTTGGACTTTGAGTGTGAACGTGCCTTCGATTTGCGTCAGTTCGACTTTCACCGGGCCATGCGGTGTCGGGACGATACCTTGGGCCTGTTTCTGTCGGCCGAGTTGTGGCTTGATACCAATGGTTGCATAACCACGCGCTGCCGGATGCACGCCAAGCACGTGACTGACAAACCAATAAGCTGGCCAACCACTCCAGGCATGACAGTCACTTCGTCCCGGGTTTTCAAGGGTATCGGGGCGTTCGGGCAGCGTGGTCAGATGCAGGTCAAGGAACGTCTGCCACCCATCGAGTTTCTCCCAGACGCGGTCGGGTAAGCCAAGCTGACTCATCACGCGAGCGAAGTAGAACTGGAAATACATGGTGCAGCGTGCGAATTTTTCGTCGGTCTGCGTGAAGAGATTTTCTGCAATGAGCGATCGCTGGGATTCATCAGCCGTACCCGTCAACACAGCAAGCAGGTTGGCATGTTCGGAGAATTGATCCAGATGCTCACTATCAGCAAAGAGTCCGCGGTCATCGGACCACATGTGTTTGCGGATCGCATCACGCAGACTGTCTGCCTGCTGTTGATATTTGATGGTCACATGCTCATCGACACCTGCTACCGGCGCCATCTCGATCATGGCATGCAGCGCATCAAGCAGGAACAGGTTCATCACGGTACTGGGATAGACTTTGTCATCCCCTTCACGTTGGACCTGGTGTGAACCGCCACCCTTTTTCCAGAATGGGACCCAGTCAACAAACTGCCACCACTCCAGTGATGCAAAGAGTCCATCGTCGTTGTATCGCTGGGTGAACCAGTGAATCACCTGCTGCATGCCGTTGTAGAGTTCTTTGACCAGTTCGGTTTCGCCGATGTGTTGATCGTAAAGCTGAACCGCGCGTACCCAGATCAAACTGAATGTCGGGATGAACTGTGGATGATGCGAGGGGTAGCGGCTCATCGTCAAACCAAAATGCTGGCGGGAGTGATCCATATCCGTAAGCAGACGACGCCACAGCAGGACATCTCCGCCGACATTGCAGGCGATGAGTGCCTGGATGATCGAGTCGCCAACATACTGGAGTTGCTCGTAGTACGGGCAGTCGGTGAAATGATCCTGAGCACAGAGTCTTAGCGTATGCCAACTCAAATCCCATATCTCATTGGCGAGATCATTGTCCGTTTGGAACTCAGCCTGACGGGTTAAGGGATACGCATGGAAAAGTGAATCGAACTGCTTGATGGTTAACGGCTGGTCTTGCGTATCGATGTGGAGTTCGATGAAGCGATAAGTCTGCCAACGCATGGGGGAATAGAATGCGGTCTTGCCACCGGCAATGACGACGTCGCTGTGTCCTTCGATCTGCTGACCTTCTGCCTGATCGCGAATGCCTTTTTTCCAATCGTTACTAAAACCCTCTGCGTAAACCATTCTCATGCTGGCCGCTTTGCCATCGGTGAAGCTGATCTGCGGGTAAGCGGTGGTGAGTTGGCCTTGATCGAAAATCACGCGCACCGAGGTGTTGGCAGGAATCGTCACCGGCTCGCGCTTGTAGATCAGGTTTTCCCAATCTGTTTTCTCTGTGTTCTCCGAAGTGCGAGCGATCTGGAAAAACACCTGTTGCCCGAGTTCGGGTTGCGGGATGACACTGGGGACGAGTAACCAGGGCGCAGCATAATCGGTCACCGGATCACTACGACGGTACACCGGGAAAAGACGATGCACCGGTTGCCAGCGTTCATCATCCAGTGGCAACGACAACGGGTCCTCGGGCATCTTCGTCAGGTCCACCGATTCGGTGTAGCCCAACGCCCAGTAGTAATAGTTGGGTACGTCCGAGTCCGAGGTCTTGCCCCCACCAATCTGAGGTGAGAAGGTCGGGTCATGCAGGACGCGCCATTTGGATTCACCATTGCCCTTGGTCGACAGGGACACCAGGACATCATCTTCACTGTCATTGAACACCGCACCGTGAAGCATCATAGCCGCCCGCGCGTGCATCTCATTGATCGGGCCGTTGGTACCAAAACTAAGCACCTCGACAACCAACTGATAGGTGTTGGGATTGAGTTTGATCCTGCGCTCAAAGCCGAAGCTGTCGTAGTGATAATGAAAAAAGTCACCGGCAGCCGGCCCGACGCCGAGCATCTGACCATTGATGTAGAGCTTGTAACGACTGTCTGCTGAGAGATGCAGCTTCAGGTAACCGATCTCACCCAGCGTGAAATCCAAACGGAAAAAGCATCGCTCAAACGGCAAAGTCTGGGGCTGATCCCGCCAAACCCAATGAACGTCCCAGGAACCGGTGTGTGACAGATCAATCATGTAGCTGGCCTTTGAGCATGTGGCTGTGGTGAAAGTGAAAGATTGATGGTAACCAAATGTGATGTGAATGCTAAGACAATCTTGCGCTGCGTGACAAATCGCTGCTTGGTCGTTGGTTCAAGCGGGTTTAGGTGTTTTGATTTACAATGCCCATATGGCTCAGCGCAAAATCGAACAAATGGGCGAGAAGGTCTTCGACGGCAAACGGTTTGGCGTGGTCCAGTTGGAGTTACCCAATCGCAATCCTGATGCGGGGACGTATCACAAGGAAATCGTCCTCCATCCCGGGGCAGCAGTGATCCTGCCGATGATCGATGATGATCACGTGGTGATGATCCGTAACGAACGCCCCATTGAGGACGAGGCGTTATGGGAACTTCCCGCAGGCACACTCGAACCGCCCGAACCGGCAGACATCTGCGCCGGACGTGAACTGGTCGAAGAAGCCGGCTACAAGGCAGGGAACATCACGTTTCTCACCCGGTTCTATTCCTCGCCGGGCATCTGTACCGAGATGATGCACTGTTACCTTGCAACGGATCTGACGGCAGTGGGGCAGCAACTTGAACCCAACGAGAAGATTACCGTTAAAGTCATGCCCATCAATGAGGCGATTGAAATGATACGCGACGGGAAAATCATTGATGGTAAAACCGTCGCAGCCTTGTTGTATTATCAGACATTTTGCAGATAATCCCCGGAAGTTCCCCGGAAGCCCCCGGAAGTCTCCCCTGAGTTTTGCGGAGGGCAGCTTTGACCGCCTTGCCACGCCTGATGTATCTTGCGTTGGCAAAGCAACCGAAGTCAACCATGATGGGTATCACCCACAGGATCAAAACCCATGGGCGTATACGATCGCGACTACACACAGGCTGACAGCCCCTTTGGCCCCTCCAAACGCGTGGGCAATTTTCTCATCCCCGCACCGGGTTGGCTGTCGATGGTGGCCATTCTGATCATCATCAATGTCACCGTGTTCGTGGTGGATGCGATCCTGATCAACTTCGCCAAAATTACCTTCCATGGCATGGCCCCACTTCATGGGATCGGCTACTTCTCGTTCGTTACCGCATTTGAACACTTCCAGGTCTGGCGTGTGGTCTCGTATCAATTCCTTCATGCAGGGGTCAGCCACCTGTTCTGGAACATGCTTGGCCTGTTTTTCTTCGGGCCGATGGTTGAAACATATCTGGGTTCCAAACGGTTTCTGGCTTACTACCTGTTATGCGGTGTGTCGGGCAGCCTGTTTTATGTCTTGATGATGCTGATGCATATCCTGCCGGAGTTCAACGGGCAAAGTGGCTATATCCCGCTGGTCGGTGCCTCGGCCGGACTCTTTGGCGTGATGGTGGCAGCAGCACGAATCTCCCCCAACACGCAAGTCCTGTTCATGTTCATCATCCCCATCAAGATGCGCGTGATGATCTGGATGATGGTGGGTGTTGCAGCATTGACCTTACTCAGCCAAGGCAACAACGCAGGCGGCGAAGCTGCTCACCTGGGGGGCGCGATTCTTGGTTTCTTCCTGATCCGTAAACCCGGCCTGCTGAACTTCGCGGACATCGGTGGCAGTCAACGCAGCAAACCCACACTGGCCCAACGGGCCAACCAATGGAAAGCCAACCGTGATCAGAAATCCCAGAAGGAACTCGATGAGGAAGTCGATCGCATCCTGGCGAAAGTCAAAGCCTCGGGTATTCAATCGCTGACCGAAAAAGAAAAGAAGACGCTTAACAAGGCCACCAATCAACAGCGTCGTGGGTAAGATATTCGCCTTTGATCTGCGCTTGACCCATCGTGATGATCAAATCACATGACACGGATATTTCACATTGCTTGTTGTCTCAAACTGCCTTTGTGTTTGAGCATGGCGTGATATCGAAGCGACTGTGTTTGCATCTGTGTTTTGCTGGTTAATTGCATTACATCAAGACACCCGCTGGAATCTGCTGCGCAACTTCCAGCGGCTTTGCAGTGAAAATCATAGCCGTTGGAAGCCGAAGGATTCGGGCGGGTGTCTTGAAAGCTACTGTATCACAATGTGAAAAGTGAAAATTAAAAAAACACCGACGCAAACGGTCGGTGTTCTTGAATGTTGTCGTGTTGTTGGTTGCTATCAGATCAGGCCACGCGGCGACGATTGCGACGACGCATGATCAGCAAGCTGCCAAAACCCAGCAAGGTCAGTGTTGCCGGTTCGGGCACCACACCGGTTGTTGCCGAGAAGCTGCCGATCGTAAAGTCATCTGCGACACCTGAGCTGAAGATGCCCAATGAGATGGATTTGATATCGGACAGGTCCACACCTGCAAGCAGGAAGTCTGCATAGTCAAAGGTCAGCGTACCAGCAAAGCCATCCGTAATGGCGGAGATGCTTGAGTAGGTGTTACCACCGTTGTCTCGCACATTGACATGTGCCGTACCTTCGCCGTTGGCATCATAAACCACCAGCGAAAAGTTACCCGTATTAGTCCCGCCCAGAATGTCGAGGTTCAACGGAATGTTGGTACCAAACCCATCGTAGGTTGAAACATAAAAACCTGCTGAACCTGCAAGGCCGTCAAATGCAATGGTGTTACCAATGACCGGTGAGTAGAAGATGTTGATGGCGCCTGATGAGGCAACCACAAAGGTATCGCGATACCCACCGAGTACACCAGAATGGAATCCGTCGTTGATGGCACTATTGGTGCCAAACGTACTCAGATCCACACCGGAGGCAAAATCGTCAATGAGCAGGTCTGCACGTGACTGATTTTGCGAAAAACCAAGAACCAAAGTCAGAACCAGTAAAAATGGAATGATGTGCTTTTTCATGGCGTCTCAATTCCCCCTTGTAAATGTTGTTCTCGTCAACAAGATTCCGGTTGGCTAAATCACCCCTGACGCCACCAACCAGAGCCCTCCATGTGCGTCCAATAAAAAATTACAGGACTTTATACAGAATAAGTCGGTCCATTTAAGGTTCAATGGCAATGCAAGTTAATTTGATGAATTAGTCACCAGACAGGTAGGTTTGTAGCGATTGTAACGTTTGGACTCGCTGCAAAGTGCTGGTAAAGGGGCATTCAACCGTTCCCGCTGAGTTGGCGAACGGTCTGATCGAAATTCCGGACGATATTCAACAGCAAAATATAAACCATCACACTGTAGCCCACCGCAGCCAACGATGCCCCCATCATCAGGTTCCATCGGCCGGGAATCGGCTCAGCCATCATGCTGTGAACGCGCTCATAGGGATTAATGATCACCAGCATATGCGTTACCGGGCTGAAACTATTGATGATTGGTCCCACCACCGGGATGTTGGCAGCCGCACTCCAGCCGCAGAACCCCAGCACCATGCTGATGGCAGACAAAATGCCCACCGACCAGATCACCGCACCCAACACACCTTTGCTCTTGACCGACCAGTTCATGCCAACCATCACACAGAATCCGACAAACGGCACAAGCATCAGAAGCAAGAGTACCGCAGCTTCAATATTCAACAGCGGGTACGTAGCGGTGGCATTGCCTGCGCCATAACTGACCATCGCCTGGGGTCACTGCTGGGCGCGACCGATCCATGTGTAGACACTGACCATCGCCAAGGTCACCACAGGTACCGTCAACATCATCGTCAGAAAACTCACCAGACCCCGCAGCTTGCCCCAGATGTAAAGCTTGGGCGTCACCGGCGTCGTCAGAATCAAATCCAGCGTTCGGTCTTCACGTTCGCGACTCACACAACTGGCACTCATGTACAACGCCACCAGGCAGATCACCGCCAATTCCATGATCAACAGGGTTGCCAGAATGTTGCGAAACACCTCATGCATCGGCAAGTTGCGTCCACCGGCATTGGCGATCGAAGGCAGATTCTTGCTGTGATACAACCAGATCAACAACGCAGCCGCTAACCAGCCGATGAGTACGAACGCCCATTTGCCAAGAATACCCGCAGCCACTTTGCCACGTGTCGAAGCCTCCCGCCAGGCAATGGGATTGGTCCAGACCGTTCGCGGTTGACGACGGCGTTCGCCCTGCCCCTTACCGATACGGAGTTTCTTTTTGAGTTTGTAGACCCATTGACTCTGCCCCTGCCCGATCATGCGGACCCACAACGAGCAGAACGTGAGCATAAACACGCTCAGTACACAGGTCACCGTGGCAAACACACCAAAGGGATGACAGAGATACAGCTTGGCCAACCCCGAATATCCCGTCAGTTCATCCGGCGACGGCGCGTGATAGTTGGCAGCATTCAGATAACTTTCGAGCACCAGGATCGGGTGCAAAGGTGTGAGATAATTCGTGCCATCGGCAACAATCGGGAAGTTGCGCAGCAGCGTCACGTCGATCATGTAACCCGCCACGAGATAACCTGCCACACTGATGACAAACCCCACCACGGCCTTTCGCCCGCCGATGCGCATCACCGACAACGTCACCGCCACCGCACCCATGAGTAATGCGGATAATCCAGCTACTGCAAAACTCACGAACACTGCACTGACGGGCACGCCACCGAAGATCAATAACACGGAAAACAAAGGCAATCCGCTGATCAACAATGCCAGCACAAAATAGAGTCGGCCAAGCAGCGAACCAAAGACAATCTGGAGATTGCTCAACGGTGTGGTGAGCATGATGTCAAAGGTTTTGCCCTGCTGCTCAGCAGAGATCGCACCTGACATGAATAACGGTGAAAGCAGACAGATGAGAATCACCTGCCCATAGGCAATTTGAGCAAAGACATGCGCACCTGCCTTGGCCAGCGCGGTCATGGAGATGTCCTGTCCAATCCCCCCGCCGGACGCCAGCGCAAGCATGACCAGCATGACCATGACGCCAACATAGCCCATGCGCACCCAAAGATGCCGCACCCGTCGTGATCCCCCGTGAACGATTCGCATCAGAATCGGATTGGCTGGGATCAACTGCCAAAACCAGTAGATCAACCATTGCATGGGGGAGATTGTACCTTATTCTGCATCCACGGGAACAGTCACATGATGTTCACATAAATGATTATCGTTTTACTGAGCCGAGGTATTGATCCGATCAAGCAGATAAAAATCATCAACCCAGAACGGAGCATAACTGTCGTTATCTTCAACCATATCCACCAATAATTTATAGCCTGCGCCTTCGACTACAAAGATCGGTTCGGTTATCTGCTTAAATGGAATCATGCTCCAGTAAATCTTTTTCTCTTCATGATTGAGTTGGCGAATGGTATCAGTTGAATTGAATTGCAGACGATCTGCCGATGCTTTCCAAAAGCTTTGCACCTGATCATTATTCTGGAACAGCTTGCCTTCCATCTCGATAACCTTGACCACTTTACCATTGCCAATTCTCGGGCTTTTGATCGACATGACTCCTGCGTCGATTTTGGACACACGGTCATGATCTTTGATTTTGGACCATAAATAGGGGCCACAGATCGTAATCTTAGGCAGCATTGACTGGCATTTACCCGATAGGCTGGCACACATGAGGAGTTGCTGAAGTTTGTCCTTGGCTTTCTGATTTTCAGATGCACTGATGGTTTTGTATGCCACCGGCTGAAGTTGCATTGAATCCCCGGGCGCGATGCCATCATCTGTTGTTTTACATCCCTGACTCAACAAGACCGCAACAAACAGAAGACATAAACTTACAACTTTGGATGTGAACTCAGAGCTTAATGGCGACATGGTTAATCCCCCAAGAGAAATGTAAATAAAACTTCAATAAAAACTGGTAACCAGTATACTAATCCGCAATGTGAATACATCAGAAAGCAGCAATTGATATGGTTGAAACCTATTTTTTCAGCTAGCCAATATTCACAATAGCACGTTGTACTTTGACCATATTGGCATTCACATCATCTTGTCATCCCATCAACGTCTGATCATAATATGGATCAATCACTTGATACCAGGCCAAGGCCTGAGGGCAATTTGCATCCGGTGGGCATGATCATGCTGCGAAATTGGATCTCTATCGTTACGTTGCACACTCACCGCCTGTCACATATCCAACGCTTTTCAATCATTAACCAATCACAACAACAACACACACGGTGCATCGGTGATGCATGCTGTGATGTGATGACATACACCCTCAAGGAGCACACAACATGATCATCGTCAACACCGAGGAAGTGCCCAATCGTCAAATCAGTGACGTGCTGGGCCTGGTCCAGGGCAACACCATTCGCGCCAAACATGCCGGCCGTGACATCATGGCCAGTTTGAAAAACCTGGTCGGCGGTGAACTCAAGGGTTACACCGAACTGCTCACCGAGTCGCGCCGTCAGGCAATGGACCGGATGATCGCCCAGGCCCAGCAACTCGGTGCCGACGCCGTGGTCAATGTGCGCTTTACCACCAGCGCGGTGGCATCGGGCGCAGCGGAAATGTATGCCTACGGCACGGCGGTCAAGCTGGCGCCAAAACCTCAACCGATCCCAGCCCCCCAACCGCAACTCCAACCAGTTGCCCAACCAGTTCCCATCATGGAAAACAACCAACCCCCCGTCACACAAAACGATGCACCCGCTGCATATTGACCCTGATCAGCGAAAGGTACGCTCATGGACTTTATCCTTGGGATGTTGCTCGGCCTGATCTTCGGGCAACGCAACGAACGAACTCACATCCGGTCACTGGAACAACGCGAAGGCATTCTCTTTCCCATCGTCAAACTCGATAACCGCAAGCGCATCAAAGACCCACAAACCGTAGCCGATGCGCAGATGGTCATCGGGCAGGCGGTCATGGCAAGCGACTATGCCAAGACATTCTTCGCACGTTGGCGAAACATCTTCGGCGGTGAGATGAAATCATTCCAATCACTTCTCACACGCGGGCGACGTGAAGCCCTGCTGCGCATGGTCGAAGACGCAAGACGACTGGGCGCAACCGAAGTCTGGAATGTCCGCTTTGAAACATCCAATATCAGTATGGCAACCGGTCGAAGCGGCATGGCGCAGGTGGAAATCGTGGCATTCGGTACGGCTGTCCGACGCGCTGAGCCCATCACACAGGTGTTGGCATAATGGCAAAGGGACACGGGATCGAAGACGAACCCATCTATGGCGGTCAGTCCATCGACGCCCACAGTATTGATCCCTCCGAAGCCATCGCCGACCGCACGCTCCGATACACGGACATCCATCACGAAATCGCACAGCATTCGGTCTTCGATGAACCGGGCTACACCATCACCGCTGATCAAGACCAGCAGCGCGTCATTGACCGGCCGTGGCATTGTCTGAATTGCGACTACAACCTTCAGGGCTGCCAGGTCGGCCAACCGTGTCCTGAATGTGGCCATATCCAGTATGACCGACCGCTGCGTCATGGTGAACTGGGTTATGCGTCATGGCTGCAGTACAAAGCTTCGCAGGTTTCGGCCATTCAGTCATGGTTGATCCTGGCGGTATTGGCTTTCGTCAGCGGTCCCATTGCCATCGTCGGCACGCTTTGGCAAACCATGCAGGTTCAATCCGGCCTCGACGTTTTTGGTCTGCTGGGCGTCATCATGATCGCCCCCATGATTGAAGAAATCATGAAGGTGTTAGCCATCGCGTTGGTGGCAGAGCTCAAGCCGTACTGGGTCCGCACACCCCGGCAGATTGTCATCTGTGCAGCGCTGTCAGGCCTGGGCTTTGCCGTGATTGAAAACGCGGTGTATCTGCTGGTTTATATCAACAGTCCAACCCCTGCGATAATCGCCTGGCGGTGGTCGGTGTGTGTCGCGCTGCACGTGGGATGTTCGACAATCGTGGGCACAGGCGTTGCCAACGTCTGGCAGCGGACCATGCGCACCACCCAGCGTCCACAAGTCCCCTTTCAACTCAACCGCCTGACATTAGCCATCATCATCCATGCCAGCTACAACACCCTGGCAATGCTCCTGGAACTGGCCGGTGTCTTTAAGTGACCAAGGTGTTATCTGGGTGATCCAACAAACAATCAAATGCGGGAAAGAAAACGCGGTCACATAACCTTTTGAATGATCTCATTGACCTGGCGGGCGCAGGATTCGGTGGTGAGTTTTTCAAGGAAGTCGGTATAGGCCTGCTCAGCAAGACGATTGCGTTTGGCTGGATCGTTGAATAAATCATCAATCGCATCAGCATAACCCTGCTCATCCATGGGCGTTTTGCCGTTGACGTCGTTGGTGAAAAAGATGGCATGATCAAGCACATCATGGGTCACCACGGGGACACCTGCACAGATGTAGGACAGAATCTTGCCAAAGCTTTTACCTTCGCTAAAAGCACTTTCCAGACAGACAGGATGAATACCCACCGCACCTTCGCGAATGCTGTTGAGGTAGGCTTCGTAGGAAGGCATGAAGGGTTGGTATTCGATCTTCACGCCCATATCGCGATAAGGCTTGACGAACTTGTCAGCGACTGCTTGATCACGCACACCGTGAATCCGGAAAATAAAGTCGGTGCGCTTGGCGGTGAGCTTTTCCAACAGCCCGTTGACAAATTTCAACTCAGCGGGATAGTTGAACGGCTCGGCATGGGCCCAGACCAATCGGTTCTCGCGCTTCTGATGATCATAGGTCGGTGGCGTCGGCGGGGCTGGATGGCTCACCCAGACCACATGGGCATTGTCGTTGTACTGACCGCACCAATCACGGACTTTCTTGTTACCAGCCACGACCGCGACACTGTCACGGCAGCTTTGCTCGACCTTGGGACGCAGGTTCGGATCAACATAGTCTGCATCATCAATGATAAAAACGATCGGCAGGTCATAGCTGGCAGGTGCATTGAGTTTGTGACGACACTTGATCATCAATCCCAGATCCGGTTTGAACCATTTGAGCAGACGTTTGCGCTGAGATTGGCCGACCTGCATGGGGATGATGTTGACCGTCCAACCGAGTTTGCGAAGTTCCACAGCCAGACAACTGCCCCAGAGCATGCCCGAGGAACTGGCCATCTCGGTACACGGGAAGATGATCAGGCGCTTACCTGCTTCACCGCGAGGTTGGGTGTACATCTTCAATTCCCGGAGTAGGTGGCCGACCCAGCTCTTGATGCTCATGTTGTTCTTCCTCGTCAGGTCTGAAAACACAACAGCGTAAACGCCAAATTGGCGCAGTGACAGTACGGATACGAAAATTATCGGCGTTTTTACAGGTCAGCTTAACCAGACACTCTGTGATCGCACGTTTGCCCGTTTCAATGCTACCTGAGTGATCAGTTTGCAGGATCGGGCTCAATCCCATTGGAAATGAAAAATGCGGGCGAGAGGACTCGAACCTCCACGGGTATTACCCCACCAGAACCTAAATCTGACGCGTCTGCCAATTTCGCCACGCCCGCATGGTGAAGCGCGGTGATGCACTCCAAGTGGCACATGATACACGCTTGTTCATGCTTTCGCACTTGCCCTGACCACCTTGCCACACTCGGGGCAGGTCTCAGATGTCGTGTTCACCAGCAGGTAATCACAGTTGGGGCAATGCGGTTCGAACAGTTTGATTTGAAATTCCATGTGACACACACGGCATTGACTCTCACCAATGGGTAGCGTCTGACTTGTCTGACAATGTGGGCAGGTCAGTGACAGTTCCCTGTAAACCAGTTCCGACTCCTCGCGCGTGCGACGGCGGGTCCGGCGACGGTTGGCACCATGAATCACCAGCAAGGCAAATGTCCCGCAAATGGTCATGAACCCACAAGCACCCGAGAGTCTTGCCAAACCATCAACACTGCCTTTGGAGAAGATGTCCATCACCGCAAGCTGCACGAAAAGTCCGGTGGCAACGGCCATCCCCTGCACCACCATGCGCGTGATGGATTGACCACCAGGTTGCATGGTCAGTAACCAGATCACATTGCTATGGGCATAGAGGATGGCGATGATCGTTGCCAACGCAAACCATGTTGGGTCATCACCCCCACCGATCCAGATTTCGATGAGCAAGAACAGGTAACTGGTCAGCGTTGCGATCAAACCGACGAGTTTATGGGGTCTAAATCGACCTGCGAGAATCAGGACTGCAAGCAGACCATAACCAAGCAATGCCCAGCTTGTCTCCCACCAATCGCTGTAGGAACCGAGCGTGCTGCGAAGTCGAAAACTGTCATTGATCGCAGCAAGTAACAATAGCAATTGCGTGATGCAACTGACTGCCAGCAGAACATGGCCGGTGCGTTTGAGGCTGTCTTTCTGCTGCAGATAAAGTGCCAACATCGCCAGCAGTCCGGTGATGGGCAGCGTCAGACTCATGTACCCACAGACTTCCCAGAAATCATTTTCAAAGAAGTCCGCATCGACAAACCAGATGAGCAGCAAGCAAAGCAGAAACTCGATACCGGTGAGTCCCATGCCCAGCAGGCCGGCACGGTGGAAGTTATCCAAGCGCGAAAGTCCGCTGCTGATTTGATAAAACAGACAGCCCATGGAGACAGTGACCGCTGAGCCGATGATCTGCCAGGTGAGTTTATCACCGCCAAAGAGAATACCAATCGCTCCACCGATGGCAGCAATCGCCAACGTTGCGAGCAAGGTACGAACGATCCATTGTTTTGTGGACATGCAAAACTCCCAAGTCAGTCAACGAGAGGCGTCACCCATCCCCGTCGTGACAAAGGTCGTGAGGTTGGACATTGATTGTACCGGATCAGACGGGTTCACCAACCGGTGTCCCAAGATTCTCAGCCAGTGGATGCCCACACTCCGGGCAATTGCCACTGCTTTGACCGATGAGCAGGTATTCACAGTTGGCACAATGTGGCTCGGTGATTCGGAAGTGAAACTGCATGCCACAGGTACAGCAATGCTGGCCGGCTTCGGTGAGCAGTTGAGACGTCTGACAATGCGGGCAGACAATTTGAAGCTGAGAATAACTGAACTGCGCGGGGATATCGTTTCGCCGGATCTTGATCGCATCGACAGCAGCTTTAAATGCCACGACAAATGTCAACGTGATCAACACAAACAGGATCATGCCAAAGAGCATGAAGATGGCGGTCTCCTGTTTGCCACGGATATTGGCTGCAAAGGCGCACAAATACATCATCACCGCGGCATCCAGGACTCCCAACCCCAACGCGACATTACGAACCATCCGACCCCAGAACGGCTTGATGGGGATACACCACATCAAATTGAAATAGGCAATGAGGACAGCCAGAATCGCGCCGATCCCCACCTGCCAGACATTGCTTTGATTGATGCGGTAAACGCGCATGACATCCATCGTGATCAACACACAGGTCACCGTTGCACCCACCAACGCCAAGGCCTTGTACCATCGCCAACGCCCTGCAAAGAGGACCGCCAAGCCGATGCCAACGCAGGCTTCCATAACAGTGAGTACCATCAATAGATTGGTCAATCGCCAATTGCGCAGAATCTCGGAACAGAAACCGGCCGTGGTTAACATCGCCATAAACAAGCCGGTCGCGCCAATGAGTAACCATGATGAAACCAACAGCGATTTGAACCGTTTGAGATAGCATCCCAATCCTGCCAGGATCGCTGCAGGCAGTGACGCGATGATCAGGACGATGAAAAACTCTTCCCAATCCCGACCCCGTCGGAAGGCTGGGTTGGTGTATGTAAAAAACAAGCCGTTGAACATCAGGCACGTCAACACCACCCAACCCATCGCCACCCAGGAGGCGTGTTTGCCATGTTTAAGCAGTGACAACCAACTGGCCGGATACAGCAGCAGACAGGCGACGGCGGTGGCAATCGCCCCACCAATCGCCGGGCCGAAGATATCGTCCTCCATGATCACAAGGCCGTAACAACCTGCCAGAACATTAAGTCCGAGCAAGGCGAAAAATCCCCAGAGTATCCATTTGCGAATCGGCATGCGGCCCCCTGATGTTCAAGTCTGTGCTGCCCATGATAGTATCCGTATCCATCCTATGGGAGCGAACGAAGAATCACCCAATCATACAACCAATCCATCTTTTTTGATGCTTATCAAGCATGCAAGGTTCCGGCTATTGCGCGCCTTTTATGCACAGACCAAGATGTCATGAATCGTAACTCCCATAAAAACATAAACCGGCACACTGGCACGGACTTTGCACATAGACCGACAGAACTCTCGTTCTGACACTTTCTATCTTGCCCAACGCTCGGGCAAACTTCCCCACCCGGACAACGAAGTCCTTCCTTGATCAAGCTGTATTGTCACCAGCGCAGGTGTTGCAATGCCGCCGAAGGTCTGTTGTGTTCCGGGTGTGCTTCGTTCATGAAGTTCAGTGGGATTGAAAGGTCAGCACGCGAATTGAATATGCCAGCAATCGTCACTTGGCGTGACTTGGCTGAGCATGGAAAGACGAGTGATGATTTCCAAGACCACCGAAAAATCCGATGCGCCCAAGGCTTCGCCATCTGCTGATGCGACCGCCTCATCCAGTGGTGCTCCTAAAGACCTGCTCTCGGCTTTACTCACCGAGCAGCAAACCTTCACCGCTGTCGATCGCTTCTCCCAGGCCCATCAGGCAGGTGACATCCCCGCCCAAGCTGCTTACTACCAATCACTGATCCCAACTGATAAACCGCAAGCCGGTCAGCAATATGCATTCGAGGTGAATCTCGATACCTGCACCGGTTGCAAAGGTTGTGTCACCGCTTGTCATAATCTCAACGGTTTGGACGACAACGAAGCCTGGCGTGAAGTCGGACTGCTCACCAGCAGCGACATCTCACTGCCCGTCGTGCAGCACATCACCACGGCTTGTCATCACTGCGTTGAACCTGGTTGCCTCGAAGGCTGCCCGGTCATGGCGTATGACAAAAATCCCGAGACCGGCATCGTCAAGCATCTGGATGATCAATGCATCGGTTGTCAGTACTGCATACTCAAATGCCCCTACGATGTCCCCAAGTACAACGCGGATCTGGGCATTGTCCGCAAGTGTGACATGTGTACCGATCGCCTGGAAGAAGGCGAAGCCCCGGCATGTGTCCAGGCCTGCCCTGACAAGGCGATCTCCATCAAGTTGGTCGACACCGTTGAAGCACAAAAAAACGCACAAAAACAGGACTTTTTGGCGGACACACCCGATTGCACCATCACCACGCCGACCACGCGCTACGTCAGCAAACGCCTTGCAGGTGTCTCGCTGCATGCCCCGCAAAGTCAGCCGCGTGCAGAGCATGGGCATTTACCCCTGGTGGTGATGCTGGTCCTCACGCAATTGGGTGTCGGTGCATTGCTTGCCGAGCGCTTGCTTTTGCCGTTTGCCAATAGCTGGACACAGCTCGTCAGTTCGGCCATGGGATTCAGCATCGGTATGTTCGGCATGACGTGCGCGATCCTGCATCTTGGAAGACCCCTCTATGCTTACCGCGCGTTTCTGGGTTGGCGGACCAGTTGGCTCTCCCGTGAGATCATCGCGTTTAACGGCTTTGCAGCAGCAGTCCATCTGCACATCACCATGGTTGCGTTATCCAACAATCTCATCCCGTCATTCATCCTTGAGAAGATTCCCTTCGCCATCCCCATGATCCCCACATGGCTCACCGGTTGGGCTTCGGTTCTCACAGGATTGGCAGGCGTGTTCTGTTCCATGATGATTTACATCGACACCAAACGCCCTTGCTGGAATTTTAAAAACACAGCCACCAAGTTCAGCATGACCGGCGTGGTGCTTGGTCTGGCATCTGCCATCGTCGCAACGTGTGTGGGAGCGATCCTCAATCAATCTGCCATCAAGCCCGATCATCTCATGCTCATGAATCTGGCGTTGATCATCGCAGTCGCCATCAAGATCGGTTTTGAACTGACGCATCTGACGTACAACACCAAGGCTTTACCGCTGGTACTCATCGCGCGCGTTGCATTCGGGATCACCGGCGGGGTACTCCTGCCGTTTGTGTGCGTGACGATGATTTCACTGGCGGACCCGATGATTCTCGCTGGTCTTGCCGGAACCAGCTTTGTGTTACTCACACTCGGTGAGTTGGCTGAACGTTACCTGTACTTTGCTGCCAGCGATGCGTTGCGCATGCCCGGCATCACGATCTCTGACGGAGGGCACCACTGATGTCGCAAACCAAATCGCTCAACCTTCCCCTGCTCAAAACCGCAGCCAACATCATCCGCCAATGGGACGGCCCATTGACCCAGCAAATCGTGCGTGATCCGGGCGGCTTTGGACTTGGGCAAATCCCACGTAAAGCCAAACCCGATGCCACCACCACCATGACCTGCGGCTTTTGTGCCACCGGCTGTGGTCTGAACATTCATTTGCAGGATGGCAAAGCCGTCGGCCTGTCACCCAAAACCGAGTATCCCGTGAACCTGGGCATGGCCTGCCCCAAGGGTTGGGAAGCGCTGGCAGTCACACAATCCGATGATCGCGCGACCACACCATTACTCCGTGATGCAACAGGCAAACAAGTCCCCGTCGATTGGGACACCGCGCTGACCACCTTCACCACGCGCATCAAAAAAATCATGGCCAAGCACGGCCCCGAGTCCGTCGCCTTTCTCTCCACCGGGCAAATTGCCTGCGAAGAAATGGCATTGCTCGGTGCGTTGGCCAAATTCGGCATGGGTATGATTCACGGGGATGGCAACACGCGTCAATGCATGGCAACCGCTGTCACCGCCTACAAACAATCCTTCGGCTTCGACGCACCGCCCTACACCTATGAAGATTTCGAAGCGTCCGACGTCATGTTCTTCGTCGGTTCAAATCTCTGCATCGCACATCCCATCCTCTGGCAACGGGTGATGCGAAACAAACACAATCCCGACATCATCGTCATCGACCCCCGGAAGACCGAGACGGCGATGGCAGCAACGCATCACCTGGCGATCTCACCCAAGAGTGACCTGGCACTGCTCTACGGCATCGCGAATCTGCTCATCGTCAATGACTGGATCAATCGTGATTACATCGACGCAAACACCACCGGCTTTGATGAATTCGCTGCTCATGTCAAAGCCTACACACCCAACCGCGTTGCCAAACTCACCGGCATTGACCCCGACACACTCTGCACCATGGCGCGGAAAATTCATGATGGCAAGCGCGTGAGCTTCTGGTGGACCATGGGCGTGAACCAATCCCACGAAGGCACCCGCGTTGCCCAGGCCATGATCAACATCTGCCTCATGACCGGCAACATCGGTCGCCCCGGCACAGGTGCCAACTCCATCACCGGCCAATGCAATGCCATGGGCTCACGACTCTTTTCCAACACCACCAATCTGCTCGGCGGACATCACTTCACCAAGCAGGAAGACCGCGAAAAAGTCGCCAACATCCTGGGCATTGATGTGAATCGCATCCCCGATCGCGACAGCTTGCCTTACCATCAAATCATCGAAGGTGTCGAGACCGGCAAGATCAAGGCGATCTGGTTCATCGCAACCAACCCATCCCATTCATGGATCGGCCAAAACAAATTCCGTGATCTCATGAACAAGCTCGACTTCCTGGTCGTGCAGGACATGTACCACAACACTGAAACCGCGCAACAAGCGGACCTGGTGTTACCCGCTGCGGGTTGGGGTGAAAAGGATGGCACGCTCATCAACTCCGAACGACGCTTCGGTCTGTTGAAAAAAGTCTCCCCGGCTCCCGGTGTTGCCCTGGCAGACTTCTCGATTTTCAAGGCGATTGCAGCATACTGGGGTTGCGCGGACATGTTCGAAAAATGGACCGACCCCGAAGCCGTCTTCAAAATTCTCACCCAACTCTCCGAAGGCCAACCCTGTGACATCACCGGCATCAAAGACTATCGCATGCTCGATGATAACGGTGGGATTCAATGGCCTCTCAAGCAAGGTGACGAACTGCAGACCCATCGCAGACTCTTTGCTGATGGCAAGTATTTTCATCATGACGGTAAAGCCAAGTTTCTTTTTGAAGAAACGCGCAACATGCCCGAGATGCCCAACAGCGAATACCCGTTCGTCCTGCTCACCGGGCGTGGCAGCGCAGCGCAATGGCATACCCAAACCCGCACCGGTAAGTCCGCTGTGTTGCGCAAGCTTTATCCCAATGACATCTACGTGCAGATTAATCCCGTTGACGCTGGCGCATTGAGCATCGAACCGACACAGTGGATTTATGTCTACTCCCGTCGTGGCTATCTCAAAGCCCGCGCGTTTGTCACTGCAACCGTTGCACCGGGGCAAGTTTTTATCCCCATGCACAATCACGAAACCAATCGCTTGACCAAACCGGTCTTCGATCGCTATTCGCATCAACCCTCATACAAGGCCTGTGCTGTCGCGTTAAGTCTGAGCAAGCCTTGGATCGCATCCGAAAAATCAGAAGGAGTCAGCTATGAGTAATCCAACTTTCACTGACGCACAAAAACAATATCTCCAGGGCTTCGTCGCTGGTGTGGACCTGCAACGTCACAACAAAGGTCTTGGTTCACTGGCAGGATCTCTGCCGATTCTCAACAACGGCAACACTGCACCTTCAGGTGAAATGGTGACCATCGGTGCTTCCGGAGGCCCCGATGCAATACACCATCAAGCACAGGATCGCTTTACTTCCGCAGGTAAGAAACTCTGTAACGAAGAGAAAGCCAAGCGTGAGAAAAACGCTTTGGACATCTATGACGAAATGGTCGAACGTGCCAAAAAAGGCGAATTCCCCAAGGGTTCAGACGTTTTTCTCACCAAGTTCCACGGCTTGTTTTATGTCGCACCGGCACAGGATTCTTACATGTGTCGCATGCGACTTCCAGGTGGTCTATTAAAAAGTCATCAACTGCGTGGCGTTGCGCAAATCTCAAACAGCCACGCTGGCGGCTATGCCCATGTCACCACACGGGCCAATCTCCAGATTCGGGAGATTCCGCCAACCGATACCATCCATGTTCTCAATGGGTTGGCAGATCTCGGCATCATCACTCGTGGGGCAGGCGGCGACAACCTGCGCAACATCACCGCCAGCCCCACTGCCGGGATCGATTCACAGGAGTTGATCGACACGTCCCAACTCGCCAAGGACATGCATCACTACATTCTCCAACATCGTGAGATGTATGGCCTGCCACGCAAGTTCAACATCGCCTTTGACGGAGGTGGTAAAGTTTCTTCTGTTGCTGACACCAACGACGTCGCTTTCATGGCTGTGAAACTCGGAGAAGAAAACGCCACCGCCGACTTCCCCGCAGGCGTCTACTTCCGATTGGAACTTGGCGGCATCACCGGTCACAAAGACTTCGCCCGCGACACCGGCATCATGCTCAAGCCCGATCAATGTGTCCAAGCGGCAGCGGCTGTCGTCAAGTGCTTTATCGAACATGGCGACCGTACCGACCGTAAAAAAGCGCGTCTCAAATACCTGCTTGATGATTGGGGTTTTGAAAAGTTTATTGCTGAATGCCAAACGCATTTAACCTTCGATTGGCCGAAGTTTGATCTTGCAAAATGCACACAGCGAAGCAAGGTTGACCGATTGGGCCATGTCGATTTTCATCCACAAAAACAGGCTGATTTGCACTATGTCGGGGTGACGCTACCCGTGGGCAAGCTTGAACAGGAACAGATGTTTGCCATCGCTGATATTGCTGATCGCTTTGGCAATGGTGATATTCGACTGACTGTTTGGCAGAACCTGTTGATCCCCAACATCCCGACTGAAAAGATTGATGCTGTCAAAGAAGCCATCGAAGCTGCAGGATTGCATTGGAGTAAAAGCAACATTCGTGCCGGACTTATTGCCTGCACCGGTAACGCCGGTTGCAAGTTCGCTGCAAGCGACACCAAACGTCATGCCATGCAGATTGCAGAGCATGTTGAAAACACCGTTGCACTTGATAGCCCCGTAAACATTCACGTCACCGGTTGTCATCATTCCTGTGCCCAACATTACATTGGCGACATCGGTTTGATGGGTGCTTCGGTGAGTGTTGAAGACGACATGGTCGAAGGTTACCACATGTATCTTGGTGGCGGCTATGGTGAAAACCAGGGCATTGCCCGGGACTTTTTCCAGAACGTGCAGGCAACCGATGCACCTGCCATCGTCGAGCAATTACTCACAGCCTACATGAACAACCGCACGGATAGCGATGAAAGTTTCGCAGCGTTTTGCAATCGTCACGAAATCGAGCAACTCAAAGCGTACTGTGCCTATGAACCTGCTGTGGCGTAATGCAAATCGCCTGTAAACAAAACATGAAACCACAGATAAACACAGATGAACACTGATAAAGACAAAACTTTGTGTGTCATTCAAAACACCTGTGATTATCTGTGCTCACTTCCGGGGGCTGTGGTTAATTGCCTTGAACACATTGATGAAGGAATTCACTCATGACCACCCCGATAGTTCCCGTGTTACCTGAGACTGCGCCGTTTAGTGAAGACCAGCGGAGTTGGCTTAATGGTTTTTTTGCAGGTCTTCTTGGTACGGATACCGGCAACGCTGCTGTATCACCTATGACGCCTGCAACCGATGCCCCTACTGGAGATGTTGAGGACGATGACGACGATCATCCCTGGCATGACGCGGCGATGCCGATGGACGAACGCATGGCGTTGGCAGAAGGACGCCCGCTCAAAAGCAAGATGATGGCGGCCATGGCGCAGCTGGATTGTGGTGCCTGTGGTTATGTCTGCCAGAGCTATTCGGCTGCCATTGCCTCAGGCGAGGAAAAGAATCTCACGCTCTGCCAGCCCGGTGGTAAAGACACTGCCAGGAAACTAAAAGAGCTGATCAAAACCGCAGACCTCACCATTGAAGGCAAAACACCTTCAGCATCCAAAAACCCAGAAAATGCTGTAAATACAGGCATTTTTGATCGAAAAAATCCCTTCCCCGCTCCGTTGCTTGCTGCAACACGACTCAATGCAGTCGGCTCATCCAAGGACACGCGTTATGTCAGTGTCGACATCATGCACTCGGGTTTGAGTTACAAAGCCGGCGATGCATTGGGCGTCTACCCTGAAAATTGTTACGCATTGGTCAATGATATTCTCTCACTGTTGCATGCTTCAGGCGGTGAGATTGCGATGTATCGCAACCAACTCATTCGAGAGTTGGATATTATCAAACCGACCGATGAATTGCTTGAATTGATGCAGGCCAACGCAACGGATCAAGCGGATAAGGACAAGCTCGCCAAGTTACTTGCAGAAGAAACAGTTGAAAACTTACCTGTTGAACCGCAGGTGATTGACTTGCTGCTTTTCTTTGAGAACATCAAGCTCACGGTCAAGGATTTTGTTGGGACGTTACTCCCCATGTCGCCACGACTTTATTCGATCAGTTCATCACCGAAGGCTTACCCCGACGAAGTGCATCTGACGGTGGGTGTGGTGGAATACGAGATGGCAGGTCGCAAACGCAAAGGTGTCGCGTCGACGTACCTGGGTCAACGTGTGCATCAGCATCAACCGGTTCGCGTGTTCATTCAACCGTCTCATGGCTTTGCCCCGCCATCGGATACGAATAAGCCCATGATCATGGTTGGACCAGGAACAGGTATTGCACCGTTTCGCGCGTTTTTACAGGACCGTAAAGCAGATGGTGCAGTCGGTAAAAACTGGTTGTTCTTCGGTGATCAACACGAAGCAACGGACTTTTTGTACCGCGATGAACTCGAACAATACGTTGCAGATGGCATGCTCAACAAATTGACGACCGCATTTTCGCGTGACAGTGATGAGAAAGTTTATGTCCAGCATCGCATGCTCCAACATGCAACTGAGTTGTGGGAATGGCTCAATGACGGTGGTCATTTTTATGTCTGTGGTGATGCCAAGCGGATGGCAAAAGACGTGGACGATGCACTGCATCAGATCATTGCCCAGCAAGGTCAGATGAGTGACGATGATGCCAGGGCGTATGTGAAACAGATGTCTGCGGATGGACGTTATCAGCGCGATGTGTATTGATCGATTTTAACATTGAGTGAATAGCATACTTGCCATCTCATCAAACCGCGGATTACACAGCAGTGTGACCCGTGGTTTTTTCTCGATCAATTGAAGTAAGGTCGTGAAGCGTCCCCGGGTTAAAACCCCGGGGCTTTAATGTGCATCTGTTAATGCGTTGGTTGTTGATCATCATTAGTGAACATCGTAACGAAGTAACGAACGAAACTTCGTGATGATGCTGTGTGTCAGACCGTGGATTGGATGCGCGCAGAAAAACCGGTCTGTGGTTGGGGAACCACAGACCGGTGGAGCATCAATTTAGGAGAGCTGGGTATTGCTTTGGGTCTTAGCCGAGCAGCTGCAGTGCTGCTTGTGGCTGCGAGTTGGCAATACTCAGGATGTTGGTCGAGGCCGAGGAGAGAATCTGGGCACGGGTCATGGCAGCGGTCTCTGATGCGAAGTCTGTATCGCGGATGCTGCTTTCTGCGGCCGAGGTGTTCTCAAGGGCGACGCCCAAGCTGTTAATCGTCGAGTTGATGACGTTGGATTGGAAGGCACCAATCTTGCCTCGCAGGCTCGAGACCTGGCTGATGGCGGCGTCAACAATCTTCTGTGCGGTTTCAAGGTCACCGTCGACGAGGTTGGAGGAATTACCCGATCCAAGATCGTCAAGGTATCCGACATTGATATCACCGAGTTTTCGTGATGCAACGTTGCCCAAGCCGATGGACACCTGGTTGTTGATATCAACCGATGGTCCGAGGTTGAACTTGGCACCACCACCGGTGATGGTTAATGCGGAGATGGTACTCAGCGAGGTTGCACCAGCAGCGGTCAGTTCAACTTCCATATCCAGGAAGTCGGTAGCGACCTTGGCGGTTCGACCATCGCTGGTGGCATTGATGCCGTTGATGATGGCACCGACGTCTTGACCGGCATCGCGGATGGCGGAGGTGACGTTGGCGAAGGTGGTGGCCCCGCCGGTGTCTGCCGTATTTTCGTCAATCGTCGAGAGTGTGAAGACCGAACCGGCCTGGCCACCCTGGTTGATGATGTCGAAAGACACGAACTCGTTACTACCGTATGCAGTGGACTTGATGACCAGACCTGTCCCGGATGTTGCGGCGGAGACGCCTGTCACTTCCTTGAAGGTGTTGATCGTTTCTGCAACCGATGCGAGGGTGGTGCCTGATGCGAAGGAAAATTCGCGGCTGCCCTTGGAACCAGCAATCTCGAATGTGAAAGTCGAGTTGGCGTTGGTCAAGTCCAGTGCACCGTTGGTTGACAGGAACAAGCCAGCGTGCTGAGCGGATGCGGTGACGACGACTTCAACGTCGCGGGTTTCACCGTAACCAAGCTTGGTGGCATTGATCTGGTAGTCATTAACCGTGGCAGCCTGACCTGAAACGGTAAAGTCAAAGTTACCGTTAAGCAGTTTGGCTCCCTGGAAGTTGGTGGAAGAAGCAATGCGGTCAATCGTCTGCAGGATCGAATCGATCTGAAGTTGATTGGCTTCCTTTTCTTCCTTGCTCAGGCCGGCGTCGTTGGCGGATTCGCCGACAAGGCCCTGAACTTCCAGAAGCAGTGCGCTGACTTCCTGAAGTCCGCCTTCGGCGATGTTCATCACCTGGTCGGCACGTTCAGCGTTGTCAATGGCTGCGTTAATGGAGGCTTTTTCAGAACGCAGGTTTTCACTTGCGATCAGGCCGGCAGGGTCATCTTTGCCTCGATTGATGGCCAAGCCGGTGCTCAGACGTTCCAGCGAAGTATTGAGAGAACTGTTGTTGTTCTTCAAAATTCTCTGGCTGAGCAGTGAGGTTACGTTAGTGTTGATGCGACTCATGGCTCTTCGGTCTCCCCAAACTCCTAAAGGTTTGCTCCTCAGTGAAGGGTTCATTACAGTTAGAAACCCTTCAACCAATTTGTTTGCTACAGACCACGCGGTCTTTGCGAAAGGAAGTATCGGGACGATTGATACCCGACTTAATTTCATCGCAAACGGAATAACCGGAATAATTGGAAATCACCTTTTTGCCGTCCGGATAAGTGCGCATCAAATCACAAAAACCCCTTGTTTTAAGGGGTAAAATCGCTCTGTGATAACAAAGTGTTCAATTGAATTTTTTTTTGAGAAATTACTGGACCAGCGGCAAAAACCGCACTTTTTGCCCAGTTTCACAGCCTGTCAAGCCGCTGACAAGCCACACAAAACCGTCTGCGGAGGCCGTGTGCATCAGGTCACCGGAGCCCTGCCAGCCAAGAATGGATGCTTTTTGATCTGAAAGGCGCACCAAACGGAACTGATCACGTGTCGGATGGGCTTTGGCAGGTTGATCAAGCACCACTTCCTGCCAATGTGGTTGGACTTGCTGGGTCAATCGACAGATGACCGGCCAAACAAACAGATGAAATGTTGCAAGCACACTCACTGGATTTCCTGGTAACCCCAAAATCATGCAACGATCCTGGTGTGCAGCAAAGACCGGCTTGCCCGGTTTGATGGCAACACCGTGAATCAACTTCGTCACACCAAGTTTTTCCCATGTCGCAGGCAAATGATCACGCTGCCCGACACTCACGCCCCCAACGGTCAGCACCAGGTCTGATGTCTGCAAAGCTTTTTGAGCAGCTTCAAAAGTCGGTTCAGGCTCATCGGGTAAATGGATATGCGTGACATCCACAACGCCAAGGTTCGATAACAATGCAACAATCAGTGGGCCGTTGCTGTTGCGGATTTGTTGAGGCTGAAGTTGATCGGTTGGCGTCTGTGGTGGACGCACCTCATCACCGGTGGTCAACAGCGTGACGCGTGGCCTGGGGACCACATCCAGTTGCACCTGGACCACAGCGGACGCAATGGCAATGTGGTGTGGGCGCAACACGGTTCCCGCTGGGATCACCTTGTCCCCAGCGCGTGCATCAACACCTTGACGGTGAATGTTCTTCCAGGGTTCCACCGTGTCGATTTCAAACGACACCATTTCTGAGTCCGCCGAGTTAACTTCAGCCAACTCAACGGGAATCACTGCATCGGCTCCGACGGGTAATGGTGCACCGGTGGCAATGCGATAGGCACAGCCCTGTTTAACCGGGGTCTGATAATGTTCTGGCGATGCACCTGCAGCAACCGTCCCTGTCAATCGCAGTTGACAACCAGGTTGAACATCCGATGCCGACATCGCAAAACCATCCATGGCACTGCGATCAAACGGCGGTTGATCACGATCAGCATGGACATCTTGGGCTAACGTCCGCCCCAACGCCCCCATCAAATCCTGCTTCACCGGAGCCAACGGCAGACAAACCGACAGCAAACGATCCAATGCATCTATATAGTTCGGTAGTGATTGACGGGAACATACATCCATGCCAAGAGTGTAACGCATCCGGACGTGCGATGGTGTTTGGCTTAAGCGACTTCCTGATGATTATGAGTTTGCTACTATATATAGATTGTCCCGACAGGATTCAGAGATCGACCGGCTCAAGCAGTCCCAAGGCAAGATCAACCGATCTACCCGTGCCGATGTCATCAACGGATCCAAGGCTGGACAAGTTTGTTAATTCAATGAAATTTTATTGACGTGATCTGAATGACTGCGTATTCTGGTATTGCAGTTCCCGTCGGATCGCAGAGGACATCTATTTTGCTTCAGACCATTAAACGCGTCAATCAACAAACCGCTGCTGTGAATAATCGCCAACTGGTGATTCGTTTGCTTCAGGAGCATGGCCCCCTTTCGCGCAGTCAACTCGTCAAAATGACGGACCTGCGGGGCTCGACGCTCACGTATATTACACGTGAATTATTGCAGATGGATATGCTCATCGCTGCAGGTCGCCGCGAAAGCACCACCGTCGGCCAAAAGCAGCAGTTGCTCCAGATCAACCCGGACTATGGTTGGGTATTGGGTCTGGACTTGCGTGAAGGTCAATCCCAAGTGGTGGTTTTGGATGCGGCAGGCCAATTGGCTGGTGATTGCCTGATTCAGACTGACAAGGATCTGAATAAGCTTCAAACCGTGCTCCCGGAATTGATTGAGCGTTGCGCATCGGAGTTTGGTGTCAATGCTGATAACCTGCTTGGAATCGGCATGGGGGTGTCGGGTATCGTCGATGTGCAGAAAGGCTCGATCATCACGTCACTGCAATTTGGTGTTTCAGATTACCCATTGGCTGAGAAGTTGACTGAAGCGTTAAACGTGCCGGTGAAACTTGACCATGACGGTAACTTCATTGCGTTGGCCGAACAGCAGCAAGGCAGTGCCCGCGGTCTGAACGACTTTGTGGTACTGATCATGGACGACCACGTCAATGGTGAGGAAGTCGGTTTCCGCTCGTTTGGTTCAGCTTTGGTACTCAACGGCCGCGTGCATCGTGGTTATCAGTTTGCTGCAGGTGAAATCGGCCAGCGTTTAATTCCGCAGATCAGCCAAAAGGGGTCGCGCTCAGATTTGAAGGTTCTTGCTGACGCCGATGCGCCGATCAGCCCTTGGTTATCACACGTTTGCCAGGAAGTTGGTTTGACACTTGCTGCCCTGGTGAACCTGCTTGATCCACAAGCGGTGTTATTGGCTGGTGACAGTCCCATTGCCAACCGCGCGTTTATTCAGGAAATGCAAAAGCAGATCAATCAACAGCGCATCGGCACATTGCCCCAACCCTTGGATGTTCACACCTGCGCGTTCTCCACCCAATCCTGTGCACGTGGCGCGGCTTTGGCAACACGCGACGCGATGCTAGCCGACGCCGTTGCTCAACACGTCCGGTAAATCCTTCTCAATATTTCATTATGGTCCGGCAAAAGCTCCAACGGCTTAATCCCCGTTTACGTTTGGTCGATATTCCTCATTGGAACCAGCCATGTTGTCATGGTGACAGCCGTGGGCTGTTCGAACCCCGGGGGGGTCTGAAAGTCGACCAGGATTCAGCGTGATCAGCCAACTGAAAATCAAGTGGAAGTTCATGCTGGTGGTGTTCCACACGACCATGTTGCCAATTGTCCTGGTGGGCCTATTCAGCTACTGGGAAATCTCAAAAAATATTCTCGAACTGCACAACAAAGCAGTTATCGATATGAATACCACCTGGCATGAAATCGCCAGTCGCTATGACGAGCAAGTGCATCTGTTCTGGGATCGCGAGTTGGCCCTGGGGCGCCAAAACCTCAATGCGATGGCCGCTAATCTCGATGTGTCCATGTTTGATATCAAGCTCAATAATCCCGATGCATCCAACGAGGAACTCTTGCGCATCTGGATGATCAACACACGCAATATTCGGGTTGGTGAGGTTGGCAACATCATTCTCATCAACGCCAAACATCAGGTCATTTACTGGCAGGGAACCATCCTCGACAAACCCGTGCCCCTTTCCCATTGGATCAAAGATCAGAACCTCATTGACACCATTGATCATCATCTCAATGAATCTGAAAACAAAATCATTAATGCAAGACACGACTGGCCGGACACGAAAAACAAGATTCAAGAACACCTGCTGAGTTACGGTTATTTTCCTGAACAGGATACGTATCTGGTGTGCGTACAACCTGTCATTGCCTACAAAAGCATGCCGTTACTCGAAGATATCAAACAACAATATCTCAGACAAACTCTGCATGTGGACAGTCATGACCACAGCCGTATCTGGATTATCAATTCGAACAACAACATTACGATTCCCAACGGCATCTCCAAGCGCATGTTGTCGGGCATCGAGCACTTTCATCCCGACGAGCAGCTCAATGTCCTCTTTAATCACGTACGCAATCTCCAATCGGACAAGCCAATTCAAAAGCAATTGACTTTAACCGATCCATCAACTGGGGTTGGTATCCATCATCAATTGACGCTGAGCTATTTGCCCCATTGGGATTGGATCATCTGTGTGACCAGCCACATGGATTGTGTCCGCCAAGCCCACCGCAAATTGCTTTACGGTGTCATTGTGATCGGCATTATTGCTTTGATCGTCGGAACAGGCTTTGCCTATGTTGTTGCGATACGTATGGCCAAACCCATTGAAAAACTTAGTGAATCAGCACGTCAGGTCACATGGGGATCCCTGAGTGTTGACCTGACGAACCTGACCAGTCGCAAGGATGAATACGGTGAACTGGCATATGCGTTTAACGAGATGGCCATCGGTTTGAAAAGCAAGATGAGGCTGGTGGAATTATCACAGGAACAAATGCAGCTTCAAAACCAGGAACTCAAGGACGAGATTGCACAGCGCAAACAAGCTGAAGAACAAAAAGACAAGTTACATGATCAATTGCTCGCTGCATCACGCGAAGCCGGCATGGCGGAGATCGCATCGGCGGTCCTGCATAACGTCGGTAACGAACTGAACAGCATCAATGTCGCCTCCGCTCTGGTCAACGAACAAGGCAAACAGTCTTCACTGGCACACCTGTTTAACATCGCTGACATCATGCGCCCGCACGTGGATCACTTTGCTGACTTTGTTCAAAACAATCCGCAGGGCCAACTCCTGCCCAGGGCATTGATTGAACTGGTCGATACCATTGAGCCCGAATACAACTATGTGATGGATGAAATCGGCCAACTGGTCTCGGGCATTGAACGCATCAAGCAGATCATCCAGGCTCAGCAATCCTATGTCACCCATGTCGATGTCAATCAGCCTGTCGAACCGGCCCAGATTTTCGAAGACGCACTGGCTATCAACCATGCGGGCATCGAGCAACGCAACATCGTCGTCAACAAACATTTCAATCCCGTCCCCCGTGTGCATCTGTCCAAACACAAGGTGCTCCAGATCCTTGTCAATCTCATCAGCAATGCCAAGCATGCCCTGGATCAAACCATCGAAAACCGACAGATCACCTTGCAGATGGCCATCCATAAACACGAAGACGAACACCAATTGATCTACCGTGTCGTGGACACCGGCTGTGGTATCAGCGACGACCAACTGAGTCGAATCTTCAACCACGGCTATACCACCCGTACCGACGGACGCGGCTACGGCCTGCATTACAGCATTCTCACGGCAACCGAGTTGGGGGGCAGTCTCACCGTCAAATCATCCGGACCCGGCCAGGGAGCAACCTTCACCCTCATTCTCCCGGTTAAATTAGAAGCCGAGTTGGACGGCCCCAGGTACAAGGCATTGAACATCTGAAAATCAACCGGATTTGTAAGCAGTGACCGACTTCGGATAAACTTGTGCGCATGGCAAAAAAGAAGCTCAGTTATGCGGATTCGGGTGTGGACATTGATGCAGGCGATGCGGCGGTCGATAAGATCAAAGGTCATATCCGACGGACGTACGGCCCGCGTGTGCTGGGCAAGTTCGGCAGCTTTGCCGGCTGCTTCAGACTCGATTACAACGAGAAGCTCTTCAAACGCAATTACAAGGACCCTGTCCTCGTAAGCTGTGCTGATGGCGTGGGTTCCAAAGTCAAACTCGCCGTCCAGATGGGTATCCTCGACACCGTCGGCCAGGACTGCGTGGCCATGAACATCAACGACCTGATCGTCCAGGGCGCCGAACCCCTGTTCTTCCTGGACTACATCGGCATTCACAAGGTCGACCCCGTGGAGATCGAACAGATCGTCAAGGGCGTGGCTGACGGCTGCCAGTTGGCCGGATGCTCGCTAATCGGTGGCGAAACCGCCGAGTTGCCCGACATCTACGAACCAGGCGACTTTGACCTGGCAGGCTTCTCCGTCGGTGTGGGTGAACTGAAAAAAATCATCGACGGTTCACGCACTGAAGTCGGCGACGTGATCCTGGGCATGGCTTCCTCCGGCGTACACTCCAACGGATACTCGCTGGTGCGTGCGATCCTCAAGCATGGCAAACTCGATATCAACAAGGTCTATCCTGATCTGGACCCTGAAAAGAAACTCGGCGAAGTACTCCTTGAACCGACCCGCATCTATGCCAAGAGCGTGGTGAGTGTCCTACGTAAATACAAGCACAAAATGCCGATCTCGGCGATGAGCCACATCACCGGCGGCGGCTTGCCCGGTAACGTCAATCGCACACTCAGCGATAAAGTCGATGCCAAGATCAACCGCAAGGCATGGGCCGTCCCCCCGATCTTCAAGTTTCTGCAAAAGCATGGCAATGTCGACGAAAACGAAATGCTCCGCGTCTTTAACATGGGTGTGGGCTACATCATGATCGTCCGCCCACACTTTGCAGACTCCATCCAGCAACAACTGGAAAAAGCCGGCGAAACCGTCTTCAAACTCGGGACGCTCACCAAGGGCACCGGCAAAGTCCTGCTCAAGTAACTCAGCTATAAACCTGAGTTTTGCTTAAGCAATGAACGTGTTGAAAAAGGATTAGTGATTAGGAATTAGGACAAGGCAAAAACAAGCCAATAGACTCCCATCTCACAACCCTAATCCCAAATCCCTAATCACGAATCCTTAGCTAGAGCAGTTCCAGCCATTAATCTCCATGCCGTCTTAGATTTCGTCATTCCTGCGCAGGCGGGAATCCAGTGGCATTCTGTTGATACTTGCAAGTTCCACTGGACTCCCGCCTGCGCGGGAGTGACGGAAGATGAAGAGTAATTCGTTGAACTGTTCTAAAAACAGTTGATATCCTTATCCAAAACTCAGGTTATAAATCACCAATCCAACCACAGGGCATCGAATGATCATTCGTTGCCCTGTTTTTTCTTCAGTGGCACAGAAGCACATCCACCTGCCCCCTCTCTAACCCACGTAACCCGTACAGTCCGACATTGACATCCATAATCCCCACGTAATTACCCTGTGGCACAGAAATTCGATAACCCATCAGACGATACATCTCATGACTGCAGGCGCAACTGCGCCGATTATCTTGTCAGAGACAGGGCAATGCATGATGCACGCAAAGCGTCGACATTCCGTTGTATTCCGGTTAATGACCTGCATGGTGATGGGTGGTGTCTTCCTCTCCGGTTGCGTTGCCTGGATTGAACTTAACCGTGTGCGGACGTTGACCCAGATTCAGATCACCCAGGAATCACAACTGCTTGCCCGCAATATCCAGAATGTTCTGCGCGATCTGTATCGTGAAGAGCAGACACGTCCCAAGCCGACCTTGCTGCACGAATCCATCACGCCGTTGATGAATGTTGATTTCATCGCCGCTGCTCGTGTCCGCATCCCCAATCACCCGCCGGTTGAGTTGGGTTACTGGCCCAATGACAAAGACAACCAGATGATCGTCTGGCCGTTGTCCGAGTCTGCGGTAACATCGGGGCTGGAAGTCGATCAAAAGAAATTCACGCTCATCCAGGCACCATTTAAGATCCGTGGCAATACGGCCATGGTCGAACTGGTCGTCGACGGACGTGTATCGATCTGGCGTACCTGGTCTTCCGTGCTCAACCACATCTCATTGCATTGGTTTTTCCTGGGGATCATGATTCTGCTGGGACTGTATCTGCTGCGTCGCTGGTTTACCGGCCCGTTGTCAGAGGTTTTGCAGTTGATCAACGCCCACGCCGGTGCCGAACCGTTCTACCGCGTTGCCCGTAATGACAAGGGCGAATTCTCACAACTTGCTGAGTCCATCGGTGGCATGCTCACGCGCCTTGAAAACACCACTGACCGACTGCGTAAGCGCGAACGTGCATTTGAAAATCTCTATCACTTTGCACCCGCACCGCTGATCAGCCTGGATCCCAAGGGCCTGATCATCGAAGCCAATCACCGTGCTGCCCAACTTTTTAATATCAGTAACGAATCCCAACTCGTCGGACGCCGCGTCATGGAGTTCATCCGCACATCCGACCGTGGCATGCTCAAGCAGGCCATCGACCGATTGGAAGTCAACCAGGCACCACGCTGTGAAGTCGTGCTCAGTTCCGGCAAGAAAACGCGCAACGTCGTCATCGAATGTGCTGGTGTTCGCGATGAGGATGGCATGCTCCAACGTGTCCGTCTTGCTTTGCAGGATGTCACCGAACTGCGTGAATTGCAATTGGAAATTGAAGATCACAGCCGACTGATGAAGCTGCTGATCAATCACATGTCCGACGGTTTGTTACTCATTGATCAGAACAACAACATTGCTGCATGCAACGAACGTCTTGCGATGTTGCTGCACACCTCAGCCGATGCGATGATTGGCAAGCCCTATGAAGCGACGACGTTCTGGGATGAACTGGGCATTCTCAATCATGGCGCGTTTGTCCGTCGAATCAAGCAGATTGCAGGTGAATCCGAACGCTCCGGTCGTGAACGTTTTGACACGCGTGTCGGTACCTTCCTCTTCCAGGGAATCCCGGTGCAGGATCAGGACACCTGTCAGCGCGGGCGCTGTGGGTGGTGCAGGACATCACCAGCCAGGTGCAATCTCAGCAACTACTCATCCAACAGACACAGCAACTCCAGGGCCTGAAAAACCTGGGGCAAAAGCTCTTTGGTGTGACCACGGTCGAACAACTGCTGACCTTTGCAGGCACGCAACTCTACGAAATTTTCAATGTCGAAGCCGTGGGGATCGCTCTGCGTGGTGACAGTCATGCCTGGCGTAGTCGGCAGGTGATTCACCGTGGGGCCAACCCGTATCTGCTGGATCCCAACCGTGAGTTGGTTGAGGAGATCGAACGCAATTTCCTGCCACAAATTATCTCGCAACGTGAGATCACCTACTGGCCGGACACGCCACGTTCGACCCGTTGGGGTAAAGCATTCTCACGTTCTGGCCTGACCTCACTGGCTGCCTGCCCATTGGTTGGCCATGCCGATCCCATGGGTGTCTTGTGGATCGCGCGTCGCGGCGGTGAACGCATTGAACGCCATCACCTGTACCTGCTTGAAGCCTTGGCTCCGCTGATCGCTTCACGCCTGGAAATCGCACGGCTGGGTTCACGTTTGAGTAATCTCCAACTCACTGACCCGGTGACCGATCTGCCCAATCAGCAGCACATGCTCTTTGAACTGACGCGCTATCTCAAACAACCGCAATTGACCACCGCATTGTGCGTGGTGCATTTAAACCGCATTGAAGCACTCAAAAGTCTTATTGACCAGAACAAAATCAACGAAATGCTCCGCCAGATCGGGACAACCCTCAAACGTCACAGCCGATCCTCAAGCATCGTGGGTAAACTTCGTGGCAATGACTATGCCATCATCTGTCCCGGCGTGGACAAAGAAGCGGCCCAAGCGATTGTCGACAGACTTTATACCGCCATCTGTAAGCATCACGCGTTCACGTCTCCCGATGGCACGCAATGGGAGCAGACCGCGACTATTTCGTGCGTGATGCTGACTGACCACAAAATTTCCGCCAGCCAATTACTGCAATTGGCAATCTCCAAGGCTTCATCACCCAAGCCACACAAGCTACTGGAAAATGATCCCACCGCCAAGGACCGACAGGCGGGTTGAATCAGGTGACAACAAGCGTCGCAAACCCAGTAAGTGGTTAGCATCATCGACCTTCAGTTTTTTGTGATCTACGATGACTGACATCATTGGGCAATGATCGCTGAACCCCGCTTCGACACGACTTCACCTCATACACAACGAATCAAGACATCGGTTCAAGAAAGTTGTGTTGCGCCCTGTGAAAATGGACTGCTCTGGCGCCATGGACAATACACGCGAAAAGCTGCGTGCAGCAACGCCGGCCAACTCGTATCAATTCTGATAATAACTCGTGCTTGAATGAGCACCGGATGTCAACCCGGTGCCCATTGTGTCAACGTTGCGTCATGGGGCACCGGGTTGACACCCGATGCTCAATGAATTCAAACGCACGAGTTATAAATGGGATTGGTATCACCTGTTTTTTATAAACAGATTCGTAGGCGGGAATGACGAAATCAACGAAGGCATGGCGATTAATGATTTGTACTACACCAGAGCCGCACACGCAGTAAGCGGTTGTCTTGAAGATCATCTGACCATGCCATGTGATCTGTGATGATCACGAAACCCCGCGTTGACACAACGCGGCTCGCCTGAGTCAAACCATAGCATTAGGCAATTCAAATAATTAATCGCCCGCTTCCGTCACTCCCGCGAAGGCGGGAGTCCAGTGAAATGTGCAAGCGTCAACAGAATGCCACTGGATTTCCGCCTGCGCGGGAATGACGAAAAAATATGATGCAATGGAGATCCATTTTTTAACGACTCTGACCCGACTTTTCATGCGCGATTCGTCTTCTTGCCGATTTGTCATGTAGTGTCTATGTATTACCAGGAACGTCCAATCGAGTTATCGCCATGCAAACCGTTTTGATCATACTGGCAGCAGTGAGTGGGAGCGTGGTCATCGGCGCGCTCGCTTGGCCGTTGATCATGCGTTGTCGGCTGTCAAACCTGAAGCTCGAACGACTCAAGACCAAGCAAACTCAACCCAGGTATGGCAAGATCGATCGATTCCTGGACGCTGCGGAAATCCAGACACTCGAATCGCTCAAACAATGCATCGGCAAAGACATGTCGGTCTACCCCAAGGTCCGGCTGGCCTCCCTGCTCAAACTCACCGAAGGCAAAGAGACGGTAAACCCGCAGTTGGCAGCGTATGTCCGTCAACACGCTGTGGACTTTGCCGTCTGTGATGCGTCGACGCAGAAGCCGATCCTGGTGGTCCTGCTGCGTAACACGCTTGATCAATCCGAGAAAACGCAACTCGAACGTGCCCAGCTTGAGGAAGTCCTTGGCGATGCCGGGCTTGCGGTCCTGCCCATTTCACGTCAGCAAGCACCCAACTCTGTCCAGATTGCCCAATCCCTACAAAGCGCACTGGCAGCATTTGTGAAACAACAAGCCAATGCTGCATAACAGGTTAGGCTTTGGTACACTTTTTCTCTGATCGTCGGATTTTCACGTGACAGGCTTTGGCCAAGCGGTTATTCTGTAGCTTGAAGAGAAACGTTATCGGTACCCGTCCGCAGGAGGGGACTTGCGGCCTGGAGGTTGCCTTATGGCATATCGCAATCGGTATAGTGATGCCGAGCTTGCATTAGAGACGCTGAAACTGGAACTCGAACGACATCTGCGCAAGGTGGTCTGCCCGGTTCACGGTGAGCATCCCAAACGCGTGACCGTGTATGGGACATCGGTCTACGACATGAGTTTCAAGGTCGATGGCTGTTGTGACGAGTTGGCAGACGCCATGCTTCAGTCCATTGGCCAAGCCAGTTCGATGGTTTGAGCTTTCGAAAAATCCGGGGTTAATTAATCATCATCCCGCGATCGTGTTTGATTTCTCATATCAAATTTCCATCATCACATGGTTGAGGTGTCGATGCGCCAGCTTTGCACAATCATCATGATTGCTTTGTTAATCGGGTGCTCCGAAAAGGAACCCACGGTTAATGTGCAATCAGACAAAGATCTGGCCACTCAACAAGGAATCGATGAGGCCATTGAGGATATACAATCAGGTCACCTGCGTCTTCGTATTCAGCAAGCCGGATCCATTACGCCAGACGAGTACTGGATGGAAGCCATCACACGTGAACTGGGTGTCACCTTCGAACCTTATATCGGTGATATCATCACCGACGATCATCGTCTCAAGGTCATGAATGCCTACAACCAAACCATGTACAAGGAATTTGAAAAAAAGTTTGGTAAAGGCAGGTTTGACCAGATATCCAAACAAGCTCGAGAAGAGTCGATCCAGTTACGAGCCATCGAAGAGCAATCACGAAAATACATGAAACTCCTTGAGAATAAGCTTCACCAACTGGAACAGAGCCAGCCCAACCCAAACACCCTCACTGCAACGAAGACATTCAGACACACCCAAAAACTTCTCACGCCACATTACATTGTCACCATCTCTGATAACAGTCAGGAAGGTGACGTCGCGTATGACGGTGTTCAATACCATGGCGTGTCACGCACCACAGGCAAGTCCATTACGTTGATGGGTTCGACGTATCATCTCCACGACAAGCAAGGCACGCCCACCCGCTTTCTTGGTTACCGTTTTGTCAATGGTGATACGACCTATGACGTTCTGGAAATCGATGAACGGCCACGGCTCATCGTCCATCAGAACAACCACACGATCATCGATGAACACGGGGATTGGGTTAAAGAATAAACCAAGTGCACAATCAAAAACGAATCGCACCATACTCATCGAACTGACATTGCTCGCTCCAGGCCACTTCCCAGTGGTAGCCGTCGGGGTCGGTGAAGTAACCGCTGTGTCCGCCCCAGAAAACGTCCTGTGCTTGTTTGACGATCTTGCCACCAGCTTTCTCCGCCAACTTCAAGACGTGGGCAACTTCTTCTTTGGTTCGGACATTGTGTGCGATGGTGATACCGGAGAATGAGCTTTGTGGCAACGGTGTGTCGGGAGCGATGTCGTCAGCCAAGGCTTGCAGTGGATACACCGCCAAGCGCGTGCCAGTGGTCATGAAGAAAGCGATATTGGCATCATCCTTTGCATCGGTGGGTAAGCCCAAACCGTCACGATAAAAGCGAATGGCTCGGGGCATGTCTTTAACGCCAAGTGTGATGATGCTGATGCGCGGTTCCATGGATTGTTCCTTGATGATATTTCAACTCTCATGCGTTGATAGTTACACAGGGTGTTCAAAAAAACACGCAGCATCGGGTGATACTGCGTGTTGGGTGTGATTCGTTTTATCCTGCGTATGCAGTGTTATTTCTTGTCGCCTTCGGCTTCCTTGACGTTTTCGATGACTTCATCAACCAAGCCATATTCCTTGGCTTCCTGGGCGGAGAAGTAGCGGTCGCGTTCGGAATCTTCTTCGACTTGTTCGACGGGCTTGCCGGTGTGACGAGAGAGGATTTCGTTGATCGCGCGCTTGGAGCGAAGAATTTCCTCTGCCTGAATTTTCACATCCGATGCCTGACCGGTGACACCGCCGTAGGGCTGGTGGATCATGACCTTGGCGTGGGGCAGGATGAAGCGTTTGCCTTCGGCACCTGATGCGAGGATGACAGCACCGCCGGACATGGCGCGGCCGATGCAGTAGGTGGCGATGGGACACTTGAGGAAGTTCATTGTGTCATAGATGGCCAACGTGTCATCGACACTGCCACCGGGGCTGTTGATGTAGAGGTTGATGTCGGTGTCCTTCTTCTGGTTTTGAAGATGGAGCATCTGCATGATCACACGCGTAGCTGAGTTGTAGTTGATCTCACCGACGAGAAAGATCACGCGGTTTTCCAGCAGCAACTCATCGAGCGTCATTTCACGGATACGCTGCATCGGCGGTGCAGCGGACATCGAACCGTAGGCACCGGCCATGGCCATGGCTGCAGGATGTGTCACATCCGGGGTTCCGGGGGTTCCGGGGGTTTTGATTTTTTTATCTGACAGGTCGTAATTAAACATGAGCTACCTCTGGTGAATGAGCATATTGAAGTGATTACATCATAAAGCAAGTTGGACGCGGGGAAAAATCGGAACACCGCGGTTGCCCATTTGAATAATCAACTCGGACCCAAACAGCAGTCACAATCGTCAAATTGAGAACCCTTTTCAACTAGGTCAGGCAAACAATGTCAACCTGCTGTCTCCATATTCCGATCTTGATATTACCATTGCTCGGGGGGGAGTGGCATTAAGCCCCAGCAGGATTCGTTTGAGCCTGCACCGATGCAAAGAGGTCCAGATCAAATGAATTTCTTCACTTCCAGGCGACTCAATGCGCAGATGATTTTTGCATGCCTGTTCCTGTGCAGCGCTTTGATCAGTCTGATCATCAGTCACCGTTTTTTTACCTGGCATCTGGATGACTACATCAGCCAACGCAATAAGCAGGGGCAGATGGAAATCCATCTCCAAAGCCAACTGTTTGAACGCGAACTCAACTACATCACATCGGATATCTATTTCCTCTGTCACAGTCTTGAGATGCAGGCCTTTGCACAGGACCCAAGTGATCAGAACTACGCAATGCTCAATGCTGAACTGACTTCGTTTATCAATGAACGGGGCATCTACGATCAGGTTCGTCTGCTTGATCTTGATGGCAAAGAAATCACCCGCATCAACCAACTCAACCAACGCCCCATTGTCATCCCTCAAGATGAACTGCAGGACAAAAGTCACCGCGGCTATTTCCAACACTGTACCCAACTGCATCGTGGAGAAATCTATATCTCCTCAGTCGATCTGAACCAGGAATATCACCAGATCGAAAAACCCTACAAGCCTGTCGTCCGACTGGGCATGCCGGTCTACGATGAAAGCGGCAACCGCAAAGGCTATATCATTCTCAATTACCTGGTCAAAGATTTACTCAAACTCGTCACACAACCTTCAGTCAATGATATTGAACTGGAATTCATGCTCGTTTCAACTGACGGTTACTACAGCTCACACCGTGACCATGCCAAGCTTTGGGGCTGGTTACTGCCCAATCGCACGAAGCAGAATTTCGCCCATGACTATCCCCAACTCTGGGCCGAGTTGAACAAGCGTAAAAAAGGCAGGTTTGAGAATGGTCAACTGGCCATGGTGTATGACACCATTGATTTTCGTGTCCGTGAAGAAATGGTCACACCACGATCATTGGACAAGGATCGCTTACCCGTCGATGACAACTCCTACCGCAGCACTGAATTCAGAATCATCAGCATGATCCCCGAAGCCCAAATCATGGATAAACGCTCACGCTTGTTCTACAAGGTCGGCATGATCTGGTCGCTGCATCTGGTCATCTCCATCCTGCCGATCTGGGGACTGACCTACCTGATCATGATGTACTACAACCGTCATCTGGAACTGACGCACCGGGCACATTATGACAAGGTCACCGATCTGCCCAATCGTGATCTGTTTCTCGAAACCCTCAACAACACCCGGGATAAAGCACACCAAACGCAATCCCGTTTTGCGGTTCTCTATATTGATCTGGATGGCTTTAAGCCGGTCAACGACAAGCTTGGTCATAGCAGTGGTGATGACGTGTTGGTACTCGTCGGCAAACGTCTGCTTAAATGCGTCCGTCAGTCAGACATGGTTGCCAGGATCGGCGGCGATGAATTTGCGGTGATCCTTTCACGCATCGGTCAGGCAGAAGACGCCCAACGTGTCGCAGACAAAATCAAGCAGTTGATCAAAACACCCTACATGCTTGCCGACAAGGTCGCCCACGTGAGTTGTTCCATTGGCTGTGCGGTCTACCCGGACCAATCGGATAATCTCGACGAACTCATCGACCTGGCAGACCAACGGATGTACGACGACAAACGATCCCACAAGTCGCTCAAACTCACCCGCGATAATGCGGACGATCACCATAAGCCAGACAACGGCCACGATGCCAACGGCACGGTGTCGCATTCACCATCGTCGGCATGACGGAATTTTTCCGATTCACAGTTGCCTGTCGGCAAGACCGTGCTATCATAACTGTATCGATATTGTGGTACAGTTAAATGACACGCACTTTAAAATATCAAATCATCAAGGATTGGCTCGTTGAGCAGGCTGCCGACCCGGCTTCGCGTAAGGCCATGCCCTCGATTCGTCAGATCCGAAAGCATTTCGGGGTGAGTTTGGCGCCGGTGACCCGCGCCCTTCAAGAACTTGAAGCTGAAGGACTTATCGAGCGTCGCCAAGGCGCCTCCACCGTCACCACCAACCGCAATCGCACCATCAACAAAGCCAGTGAAGCCAACACCAGCTTGGGGACGATCATCTCGGTTTTCCCGGATTACCCGTCGGAAGTGTACTGGCGGATGAGTCATGCTCTGGAGCACCAGGCCCGGATGCAGAAGCTGAATCTGCAGATGTACAAGTTCGATCACACGCTGGACTTGGATGACGTGCTGCGTTTTGCTGGCAGTCAGGATCACTGTCGGGGTCTAATGCTGACGATGGGGTCCGACGCGCTGTCGATTACACAGTTGGAACAATTGGGCGTTAGCGGGATGCCGGTGACGCTGTGTGATCATCTTTTTGAATATGAGAACCTGCCGGAGAATATCACGATTCTCTCGCCGAACGCTTCGATGACTGCGGAGATGGGCGTTTGGACCTTACACGAGATGGGTCATCGCAAGCTGGGCTATTTCCGCAATGAACCGAAGACGGATCAGGGCGATCAGAAGTTAGCAAGCACGCTCAAAACGGCCCGTCAGCTTGGCATTGAACTGGATAAACGCGCGGTCTTTTCCACAGCGATCAAGAGTTGGTCAAGCTCCATGGACGCAGCGATGGAACTGACGCGAGAAGCTTTGCCGGTGATCAGGGAACTGGGTTTGACTGCGTTAATGTACCAGTCGACACCAGGCGCGTATGCCGCCTGCCAGGTGTTTTACGAAGCCGGCATCCGCGTGGGCAAAGACATCAGCGTCATCAGTGGCGGTGATTATGAATTTGCCCAGTACGCCTGTCCTGCCTTGACGGTCATGGCATCGGACTACGTTCAGATGGCCAAAGACGCGGTGAACCTGCTGATCGACAGGCCGGCCGGCACACCCTCCCTGATCAAGTATCCGCCAAGCCTCATCAAACGAAACTCCGTCTGCAGGATCGATTGATAACCCAAAAAGTCGCATCATGATCTGATGCCGAATCGTTGAATTTCAGAATCAAAACAGGAGCGTTGACCATGTCTCATCGCCAACACTTGTCTACTACCCAACCGTCCAAAGCGTTCACTCTCATCGAACTGCTGGTGGTCATCAGCATCATCTCGATTCTGATTTCCATTCTGCTTCCCGCCCTGGCCAAGGCACGCGGTGCTGCCATGGACATCAAGTGCATGAACAATCACAAGCAGATGAACCTGGCGATCCAGTACTACATGTCCGACACCAACCACATCCCCCGCACCTGTGATTCGGCATGGGATAACCAGTGGCATCAGGTCATCGACCACCTGTATCTGACCGGCATTCACAAAAGCAGCTACACCGACAAAAGCAAACGCCCCGAAGCCAGCTATTTCGACTGTCCCCGTCGCAGCATGCCCATGATTGGTGGCAGCAATGACAAGATGACCTACGGCACAGGCGGGTATGCCTCCAACGAATGGTTAATGGTCCGTGCAGACAACCCCTTCCAGGTCCAGAAAATCTCCAAACCCGATGAAGCGCCCATGATCATGGATGCCTCCAACTGGTATGCAAGTTACTGGGTCTTCCGCAATGCAGCAGGCTACAACAACACCCGCTTTGATCACGAAGACACGTTCTATGTCTCCTTCATGGATGCCCATGTCGCACGGGTTCGCGAACGTGAAGCCCAATATGCAGACCCCGACAAGTGGTTGGGAGGTGCCTTCGGATCACGTGCCATGAACTACTGGGGCATCTACAAATGGGATTGGCAAGACAATCGCTGGTAACCCCCGGAAGGCGTTGCCCTCTTGCCTTGAACAACCGCATGCACATTAAAGCCCTGGGGTTTAAACCTCAGAGAACACCTTGCAATCAACGACAACCACGGATGAACATGATGTACAAAACCGTATTGGCCATCTTCCTGCTTGCAACCACGCTCCACGCAGCACCCTTCGCCTTTGCCAATGACACCGTCCCGCAACTCATTGAGATCACCGACATCAACAACCCCGTCGATCGGCAGATGGGTGACAAGTTCGGGTTCGGTCGCGTGGAAGATCCCTATGCCATCGGCAAAACAGAAGTCACCAACGCGCAGTACGCAGCCTTTCTCAATGCAGTCGCCAAGGACGATCCCAACCAACTCTACGATGAGCGCATGGCAACGCACCCGCGCGGCGGAATCACCCGCAATGGCCAACCCGGCAGCTACACCTACACCGTCATCGCAGACCGAGCCCATCAACCGGCTGTCTTCGTGAGTCTGCTGGATGCAACGCGATATTGCAATTGGCTGTCCACCGGCAAAACGGAATCCGGCGTCTATGCCATCCGTCAGATCGAGCGCTTTGATGATGTCTCCATTCAACCTGCCATGCGCGATCTGAATTCGGCAGAAGGTCAACGCCTGTATTTCCTGCCTGATCGCAACCAATGGTACAAGGCAGCCTACTACCAACCGCAAACGCAAAACTATCGCGTGTATGCCAACATCACTGTCAGCCAACCCTCGGCCTATGGCACGATCCACCAATTCGACAACGCACGCGAATGGATCGAAACCCCTTACCGCCAATACCGCCGCAGCCTGGGCAAAAGTTGGGATCGTACTGACGACCGTTTCCATGACCCGAAAAACTGGCATCCATCACGCGCTCATGAAGGCAGTGACGACCTGGGCTTCCGTGTCGCTGCCACCCCTGCCCTCCAACTCATCCGCACTGTCAACAATAAACACAACTACTTCCTCCAAGGCCATAACGACGGCAAACTCCAACTGCGTTACGACGGTCAACCCACCAACGCCAAACTCAGTTACCGCATCACCGACTACTTTGCCAAGACGATCCGTCACGCTGATCTGGACATCACGCTCAAACCCGGCAAGCAAAGCGTGCTCGACTTCACGATGCCCAACATTGATGGCTACTACGAACTGCATGCAACGGTCACCGTGAATGATCAGACACACCGCTTTAACCCCCTGCCGATGGTGGTGGCAGACAAGCCCGTGGAGCGCCCGACGGACCTGATGGCAACAAGCTTCGGCGTCACCGGACACCTGGGCAAGTTCGCGTATGACTACACCACTTTTGCAGACCCCGATGACGTGCTTGAGCTTTATCGCTATGCAGGCATCACCGTCAATCGCATGGACGGCCCGTGGGAATTAGTCATCGACAAGACGCGAGATGCAGGCATTCAAAACCTCATCGTGCTCTCTACCATGGGTTGGAATTACACACTCTGGAAACCGGCTGCCAGTCAGCAGATCATCGACAAATGGGCCAAACTCGGCGTAGAGGAAATGTACGCAGGCTATGCAGAGAACATTTACCAGCGCGTGCTCAAACACAAGGACCTCGTCCCCGCGTGGGAGATGACCAACGAACCCTGGGGCAGACACATCGTCCCCGAAGACTACACGCAATCGGTCAAGGTCGCAGTCAAGGCAACCCGAATGGCAGACCCCAACGCGGTCACACTCATGGGTGACACCACTTTTCTGGGTGAAACATTGCTCTCCTCTGGTGCGGGCGCTCTCTGTGACATCCAATCATTTCATGTCTATAGCTACTTCCGCCAATATTTCTGGGGCATCCCCACCAAACTCCGACACATCCGCAGTGTCATGGACCAATACGGCATGAACGGCAAACCCATCTGGCTCACCGAGACCAGCGGTTGTGGCTACGGCATCCACATCTACCCCGGCCAAGACCTTGCCCAAGTCCGACATTATCAGGCGATGGACTTACCCAAGAAGATGGTCGGCTCATTGGCTGTCGGTGCAGACAAAACCTTCTTCTACAACTTCCGAACCACCCCCGCACACGGCACGGAAAACGAGTTCGGCATGGTGCACACCGACCTGACCCCCAAGCCTGCTTTTGCAGCTTACCGCACCGTTGCCAAACTCTTTAACAGCAGTCGCTATGTCGGGCAGATTGATTTGCCCCAGGAATATCTTGGTTACATGTTTGAAAAAGCAGGACAAAAACATGCCCTGATCTGGCTGCGAGATTTGCAATCCAATGAGCTCAGCGGCAAGCCAGCAGCACTCCCGGATGTCCTCAAGCAGACAAGACAACTCGGCTTTGATGCCACCGGTCATGTCACGCAGTTTAATCTCATGGGGACACCAACAACGCTGCAAATCGCGGATGGCAAAGTGACCTTTGATGTCACTGGCTATCCCACCTGCATCGTCGGTGATGTGGCTTTCCCCATGCTCAACGTGTCATCACAGAAAACCGATCATGTGTCGCAGAACAAGACGGCTACCGCGAACCTGCGCATCCTCCCGCCGATGCCTCCGTCGACGGACATGCGGAACCTGGAAAAGCCCAGTCGTCTCACAGCGTCATGGGTAACACCGTCGGAGATGACCGTGCGTCTGTTTAACCATGCAGACAAACCCATCACCGGCAGGTTGACCTTGAACGTGCCCGACACCTGGTTACCCGATAGCTGGCATGTCCTGACCAAGCCGCAGACGGTGACGTTGCCAGCCTATGGTTCTGCAACCCGTGTGATCAGCTACCAACCGCCGCACGCCAATCCTGCACGCATCACGCAGTTCCTGCTCACTGCCACGCTGACCTTGGACAACGGCGAGGTCTTTGCGGATCGCGCGATCGTCAACATTGCCAGGCAGCAGCCCTACCGACATTGGCAACTCCCCAAAGCCGATCAAGCCAAGGGCGTGACGTTTGAGAACAAACTTGAAAACGGTGATGCGGACGCAAGGCTGAGTTGGGATGACACACGCGGAAACTGGACGGAGATTTACGTTTATCCTGCACCCAAACTCGCTGAGAAATCGCTGGACGAACTTGCGCCCTACACCTTCAACGTCCGCAGCAAGACACCACAGCAGATTCAACACATCAATCTGCGTGTCCGTGATGCCAGTGGCGAAGTCTTTCAGTATCGCTTCACCCCCAAGTTCGAAAACGCGGATTGGCATCAAGTCACCTACGACATTGCCAACGACAAGCCCAAGGCCAAATGGGGTGGCAACAAGGACGGCAAACTCGACCTGCCATTGACTCTGCAAGGTATCGCATTTGAGTTCACCCGCGGTGACAAAGCCCAGGAAGGTTCCCTGGAACTCAAGGCCGACTGATCGCAGGCAAAGGAATGTCGAAAGCCTTGACTTGTGGAATGCGTCATGTGATCATTGCCCTTAACTTCCATTGAACACGGGGATGGACCATGACCACCGAGACACTCGATATCCAATCAGAGCACAGTCACTTTAAAAGTATGAACATCCCGGGCGCGATTGTTGGCCTTGCGTCAGTGATCTGCACGTTTACATTTATGATCGTGTTAATGCTTTGCATCTTTGCCAGAGAACACGTGATGGTCGCTGCCTACATCGCAGGTGCGTTGGGACTGATGGGCGTCTGCCTGGGGAGCATGCTTGTGAAAATCAGTTCACACCAAAGTTCACGTCCGTAAGACACAAGCAAAAATGAGACAATAAAAACACCGTGCGACTGATCGGCGCACGGTGTTTTTGTTTTGGCTTGCGGAATGGAATGAAGCCAATGTGTCGTTGCGTCTGAATCGATCATTCTCTAAACGGCTGAGGCAATCAACTGCTTTGCAGTTTCAGCGACACTTGGTGTGGCGCTATTCTTCAACCGATAGATGATGCGTTGACGCTTCTTGCGGTTCAAAATTGGGCAGCGTCGTCGTTACCGCCTGCATTGTTCTCTTCGAGCATTTTGCGGAGGTAGTTGTTTTCACGACGGGTGGCTTCGAGGTCGAAGACCAGGTACTTGATCGACAGACGCAGGTAGTCAAGGGACTCCTGCAGATCACTGACGGTCTTGCGCAGCTTCTGGTGACGTTCCTGCGTCTTCTCAGCCAGCTTGGTAAGGCGTTCTCTCTCGGCGACAGGCAAGGTTGAAATTTCTCCCATCAACTCTGCCAACTTTTCCTGAAACTTCTGTTCTTCCATGGCGTTACTTTTCCCTTCGGGCAACAAATCGCTTTCTCTTATCGGTCACAACGTCGTCTCAAAACGTTGTTCGCGTCCTCATTGGTTTTGAATATAACACAAGAAACCTGCCATGCTGCATAAATGTCGAAAAGAGATGTTAAATATCTTTATCACCATGAAAAATAGACACTTGCGAATTAACGTTTTTTCGTCAGCCCTTTGCTGGCATGGGCGGATTATGACGAATGATGTCCTCAGACCACATGCGACGTACCCTCATAACCACATGTCGCAAACGAATAACACGATGATATGTCTAATACCAATCCCGGTAAGAAAATGCGTTTCGATGAGCGCCGCATGTCAATGCGATGCAAGTCACAAAACGCATCATGGCACCTGCACCAGATTGACAACCGGTGCTCAATGAATTGGAACGCACGCGTTAAAGCGGTTCCAGTCATTAATCTCCATCTTCCGTCACTCCCGCGCCCCGGAAGACGGGAGTCCAGTGGAACTTGCAAGTGCGAACAGAATGCCACTGGATTCCCGCCTGCGGACATTATGCATATCATTTCACAAGTGTTTATATGAACTGCGATTAGTGATGTTTTAGGGGTCGGACTTACTCGACATGATTCGTAGGGTGGGTAGAGCAAAGCGAAACCCACCAATTCAACGCCATTGCAAGCACCGATGGTGGGTTTCGCTACGCTCTACCCACCCTACGTCAGAAGGCCACGTGCATAATGTCCCTGCGCGGGAATGACGAAACCTAAGACGGTATGGAGATTAAGGAACTGCACTAAAACCGGATGGGTCTAAAACCATTGACGTGTGTCAAGACACAGTTTTGATGACGCGACATCTGAATGGGAGCGATCAAAAAACAAGCGTCCGTCAGGTATGTCTGACGGACGCTTGGGTGTGTTTATTTAGTTGTCATGTTCCGACCCTGCAGTCGGCCTTGGAAGGTTTGGCTTACTGTGCCTGACCTTCTTCGGTGGTTGCTTCCTGGGCCTGTGCGACTTCCGTCTGGATTGCTTCGAGAAGCTGATTGACGGTGATGTTGCTGGGCGTGATGTTGGAGAGCAGGTTTTCAAGTGCGATCTTCAATTCACGCGGGGTCAGACCCAGGACCATGATTTCGTCGACAAGGTTATCGAGTTGATCCATGATGCTGGCTGCTTCGTTGCCGTAGGCATCGATCATGCTGCGAATGTCAGCCGGGCTTGAGCCGGGGGTGACATTCTGGGTTGCCGCCGAGAGCACCTCACGGATGTGATCAGTCTGATCAACCCGTGTGGGCATGCCGGTTTCCGGATCAACATCACCTTCGACATAGAAGAGGCTTCCGTGTGCCTTGAGGACACTGCTGGCTTGCTCAAGCGGCAGACGACCGGCATTGACCGAGACGTCGGACGCGTCGAGTGTCGAGGGCATGTCGTTGAACCAGGCATGATCGCCGGCGATACCGCGGAGTTCTTCGTCCGTCGGCATGTTGATGCCGATACCCAGAGCATTTTCCAGCTCGTTGGCCTGTGAGGGGCTCACGAGCGGGAAGTTGTCGACAGCATCGAAGAGGTCTTCGTGCGGACGACGGAAGCGGATACGATCGTTCAGATCGTACGGGAAGGACAGTGCCGGCTCGGCGACGGTGACACCCTGTGCACGCAGGTCAAGGACGTGGTAATCCAGCGGACTGGACGCACTGTCGATGCCCGGAGCGAAGACCGGGTTGTCAAAGCCATCGACCAGGTAGCGGACGATGTAGCCGAAGTCGGAGTGAATCAGCGTGGTGAAGTATTCGCCGGTGGGCAGTGAGAACTGCGGGTCGACGTTACCGTTGCCGGTGATTTCTGCCGGGGTGATGCCTTCGGTGCGACGCCAGTCGATCGATCCGTTGACGACGATGTCCAGACCTTGGTCGAAGGTCCAGTCATCTTCGTTGTAGATGCTGTCACTGGTGTTGTCGCGGCTGTTGAGCATATTTTCAGGCATGCGTGCAGCCAGGTCAACGAAGCGGACTTCAGACCATTGTCCGTTGTCCAGCAGGTCGCCGTTGAAGTCCCCCTGGATCAGGAAGTCACCGTCAATGGTCAGGTCGGAAAGCACGATCTGACCACCGTTGAGGTTGAAGGTCAGGCCGCTGTCGCCAAGGGCATCGTTGACCGTCGGACGACCGATGTCGGTCGAGGTGGCGGAAGTGATGGACTTGTCGAAGCTGCTGACTTTACCCAGCACGGTGAACTTCTCACGGGCACCCATGTTGAACTCAGCGGTGCTGGTCAACGGATCCGCGTCGGTGTCTTCGCGTCCCACCAGGTTGATGTTCAGAACACCATCCTTGGTGGAGATGATCGAAGCCATACCGGGCATGGTGTAATCATTGGTTGCCGAATCAGGACGGGTGGTCACGGTGTTGAGATTGATCTGGCCAGCCAGACCGATGTTGGCATCCGTGACGGAGGTATCCAGCGGGCCAACCTGTGACGTCGGAGCGTTACCACCATTGGCTGACAGATCACCATTGATGATCAGCAAGCCAGCCGGCAAAGCGTAGTACTGGTTACCGGAAGAAGCTTCCTCTTCCAGACCCGCAGCAGCCTGCAGGGTGATGGTACCACCGTTACCGCCGGTTGAATCCGGCGTGGTGCTTGCCACCAGGTCACCGCCACCGTTGACGGTGATGGTCGAACCGATGAGCACGTCGGCATTATCGTAGTCAGCCAGGACATCGGTGCCGTTGAAGTCGGCATCAGACTGGATGAAGACCGTGCCACCGTCACCGCCGGTGCCGGTTGAACCGGAGTTCACATTGCCACCGTTACCGGTGATTTCGCTGCCGGTACCGATTTGGATATGAGCCAGATCACCGTCAGCCAGAATGGACAGGCTGCCGGCGTTACCGCCATCGTCACCCTGACCACCGTTGAAGGTGATGTCCGAATCGGTGACGTCACCGATAAGGATGAAGCTGTTATCGCCACTGGTGCCGTTGTCATGACCGGTTTCAATCTCAATGGTTCCACCATTACCACCCAAGGCATCCGCACTGGCTCCGCCGATGGCATCGATAGTGCCATCAATGGTGATCTGCGATTCAGTGCCATCGGTGGTCACCTGAATCAGACCAGCATCACCACCGTTGCCAGAGACTTGGGACTCACCACCGTTGGATTCTAGGTTGGCATCGATATCGATCGTTGCACCAGTGTCGCCGGTGGTGTCGATTTCGATGGTGTTACCATCACCGCCGATACCGGTTTGAGCGGTACCGCCTGTGGCAGTGATCGCACCGTTGATATCGATGGTTGCCGAGTCACCGTTGGTGTTGACATCCACCGAACCGGCATCGCCACCGTTACCGGTGCTTGTATTGGCACCACCGTTGGAGGTGATCGAACCATTGGTGATAATGGTTGCGCTATCCATATCGGTATCAATCAGGATGTCACCACCGTCACCGGCTGTGGTCGATCCTTCACCACCGATGGTCGTGATGTTGGTATCGGTATTGGACAGGAGAATGTCACTGCTCTGACCATCGGTCTGAATGGTGACATTACCACCGTTGGTTGCTGTACCGACGGTTGCATTACCACCATTGGCATAGATCCAGCCAGCCAGTGTGATGTCGGCATTGGCGTTGGTTGCGGTTTCGGTCGTGTCGATGGTGACATTACCTGCCGCACCGGCGACGCCGTCTGCCGTGCTTCCGGCACTGGTGTTGATATTCAGGGCGATTGCAGTGAAGTTGATATCACTTTCACGGCCAGCGGTGTCCACATCGACATCGCCACCGTCACCGCCGTCACCGTCATCCGTATCACCGCCGATGGCAGTCAGAGCACCGGAAACAGTGATGTCTGCACCTGCGACTGTTGTGTCAACATCTTCGGTGGCGTGGATTTCGATGTTACCAGCATCGCCGCCGTCACCGGTATCCGTATCACCACCGTCGGTGTTGATATTGGTTGCGGTGATGGTACTCAGTGCACCGTTGGTGGTCAGCGTCACGTTGTTACCGTTGCCGCCATCACCGGTACCTGTGACTTCACCGCCCTGTGCGGAGATGTCACCGACCGAGATCGGGCTGGTTGCATCGCCAGCGTTGTTGGTCTGGTCATCAACCGCGTTGGTGATGATGTTGACGATACCTGCATCACCACCACTGTCAGCCAGGCTGTCACCGGCTGTCACATCGCCACCGTCGGTGGTGATGGTGGAAGTGGTGACGCCACTGGTCGTGCCAATGGTTTGGATTTCAACGATACCACCGAAGCCACCATCGGAGCTGGTGGACTGACCACCAACTGCTGAGATGGCACCGGAGACGGTGATCGAAGCACCTGAGGCACCGTCGGTGTCCAGGTCGACGTCACCGCCAAAGCCGCCGTCGCCGGTTGCCGCACCACCGTCTGTGGTGATGGTTGTAAGTGAGATGGTTGCGTCGACGCCGTCGGTTGAGACTTCGACTTCACCGCCGTCACCACCTGCTGTGGTACCGTCACCACCGGTTGCCGTCAGGCCGCCGGACACTTCAATGGTTGAGGTGGTCCCTGCAGTGCTGATGTCGATGGTTGGCACATTGCCAATACCGTCGTTGTTCAGGGCACTGCCGCCGGTTCCGTCGGTTGCATCACCGCCGGAGGCCGACACGGACGTCAGTGTGATGGTGGCAGTTTCACCGCCAGTTTGAATGGTAATCACATCGGCATCGCCACCGTCGCCGGTTCCGGTTGCCACACCACCGTCATTGGTGATGGCGACGGTTGCAATGATGTCACTGCTGTCACCGTCGGTGGAAATGGTGATGTTGCCATCGGTCGTGGTTGCTGCACCCAGTGCCAGGTCGCCGGCATCGCCAGCATTGCCTGAGCCAGCCGAGTCGCCGCCTGAGGCGTTGACTGCGGCGTTGAGGGTGATGTCTGAACCGGTATCGTCACCTGCGGTATCTTCGGTGGTGATGGAAATCGTACCACCCGTACCACCGGTTGCGGTGCCGCCTGCGTTGGTGGCATCGCCGCCCTGGGCACTGATGCCTGCAGAGGTGTCAGCCAGCGTGATGCCAGCCGAAGAACCGTCAGTATTGATGGTCACCGTACCGCCTGCACCGGCCGTTGTACCAGCTGCACCGGTGAGGTTACCACCGTTGGCAGTGAGGTCGGAGTTGAGGGCGATGGTGTTGCCATCTTCGTCGCCGGAGTTATCCAGGTCGGAGTTGATGGTGATGTTGCCAGCGTTGCCGCCTGCCGTGTCACCGGCGCCACCGGAGGTGGTGACGTCAGCTGCTTGGAGCAGGGTGATGGTTGAGCCGGCTTCATCGGTGGTGATGGTTACCGCACCACCGTTGCCACCAGAACCGGCGGTTGACGTACCGCCGGAGGAATCAAGGGTGGTTTCGACTTCGATGGTTGCTGTTGCACCATCAGTGTTGATGTCGATTGTGCCACCAGTGCCGCCTGCGGTGTCACCGTCGCCGCCGCCGACATTCACTGAGCCGGTGCCCAGGTCGATGGAAGCTGAGGAGCCGTCGGTTGAAGCGGTGAACGAAGCACCGTCACCGCCGGTACCTGTGCCGGTTGCTGCCCCGCCGACGGAGTCGACGTCCAGGCCTGTACCGGTTGTGATGGTTGCATTAGCACCATCGGTATCCAAAAGGATCGCACCACCGTTGCCACCTGTGCCGGTCGCGGTTGTACCGCCGTTAGCCGTGATGGTGTTGTTGGTACCCAACGCGATGGTTGAATCACCACCGTCTGTGGAGATGGTCACCGTGCCAGCATCACCACCCGTGCCGGTGGTCTGAGCTGCACCACCGGAAGTGGTGATGGTCAGAGCGTTGGCTGAGGTGATGGTGGAGGTGCTGCCAAGCGTGGTCACCAGGACATTTCCACCGTCGCCACCGTCGCCGTCGGCTGCTGTGCCACCGGTGGTAGTCAGGTCGACATTGATGCCAAGGATGATATTACCGTTGGCACCGTTGGTGGTCAGGGTGATGGCATTGCCAGGAGCAACTGCCGAGTCGTCACCTGCGTTACCCGTGCCGGTTGCGTTACCGGAACTGGTCACCAGGTCGACGTCATTTTCAAGGGTGATGGTACCGCCGTCGTTGCCATCAGCACCGGAGTCGGTGTTGATGGTGATTTGACCACCTGTACCACCGTTGGAGGTGCCAGCACCGTCGCCGCCGGTTGCAGTGATGTCTGCATCAGCGGTGATGTTGATATCCGAACCACCCTCGTCGGTTTGGATGGTGATCACACCACCTGCACCGGCTGTGCCACCGGTTGTGGAGTCGCCACCGTCTGCCGAGATCAGGGCATCGTTTTCAATGTCGATGTTCGACTCGTTGCCAACCGTGCCACCGGTCGTGGAGATGGTGATGAAGCCTGCAGCACCACCATCGCCGGCAGCAGCATCGCCGCCGTCGGTTTCCAGTTGACCGTCAACCGTGATACCAGCATTGTCGCCAGCCGTGGTGATGACGATGGAGTTGCCACCCGTACCACCATTGATTGCACCGTCGCCACCGTGGGTGGAAACGTAGCTGTCAGCTTCGATGGAGATGGTTGATTCATCGCCAGTGGTGGTCATTTCGACGTGGCCACCGTTACCGCCTGATCCGCTGGTTGAGTCACCGCCCCAGGCCGTGACTTCAGCCGTATCGACCAGGAGGATGTCACCACTGAGGCCGGTTGTGGTCAGGAAGACCTGGCCACCTGCACCGCCGTCACCAGCAGTACCCTGCGAGTCACCACCGTCTGAGTAGACATTGCCGAGAATCGTGATGTTGCCGTTGTCACCCGTGGTGTTGAGGTTAATGTCGGCACCTGCACCACCGTTACCGGCTGTGGAGGTTGCGTCGGTGTCACCACCGGTTGCCGAGATCGTCACATCTTCATCGACGAAGATGTTGGGGTTGTAGTTAACAGAATCAGCACCTGCCGTGGAGATGGTGATGTCACCACCGTTACCGGCATTGGAAGCCGAGTCACCGGTTGTGTCGCCACCGTTGGCATGGACATCGTCGTAGAAGTCGATGTAAGCACCGTCACCGATGGTGGTGATGGTGATGGCATCGGAAGCCGAGTAGGCACTACCCGCTGCACCACCGTCGCTATCGCCACCGTCAGCGGAGATATCACCGCTGTTTGAGATGTAAGCGTCTTGGCCATCGGTGGTGAGACTGATCGGACCGCCCGTACCACCGTTGCCGGTGCTACCTGCATCCGTGGTCGAGCCACCGTCTGCAGAGAGATCACCCGAGCTGGCGATGTAGGCGTCTGCACCCGTGGTACTCACAGCGATGCTGCCTGCGTTGCCCGCATTGGATGCTGATGTGCCGGTGATGCTGCCACCATTCACGATGATGTCGTTGTAGATATCCACGCTGGCGTTGTCGCCCTGTGTGGAGATGGTGATGGCATTGCCACCACCGGGAGCAAAGGCACTACCGGCTGCTCCCGTGACACTGTTGCCACCGGTGGCATAGAGGTCGCCGTCGATCTCGATGTAGGAGTTGGTTCCGCCTGCACCGGTGGTGATATCGATCTGACCACCCGTGCCGCCTGCACCGGCCGTTGCCGAACCGCCACTGGCGTCGATGTATGCCGTGTTCACAATCTCGGCATTGGTGCCCGTGGTGGAGATGGTCACTGTACCACCTGCACCGGCGTCACCGGTTGAAGCATTCACATTACCACCGATGGCATCGATGGAACCTTCAAGCAGGATGTCGGAACTGTCTGCACCGGTGGTACTCACTGTCACGCTACCACCTGCACCGGCCGTACCCGTGCCATCGGTGATGTCACCACCGCTTGCAGAGATGTCGCCGTTGGCTGTTGTGGCGATCGGAGAAGTGGTACCTGTGCTTGCGACAACCACCGTACCGCCAGCACCACCGTCACCGGTTGAACCGGCACCGGTCACATTACCGCCGTCGGAATGAACCACTGCGTCAATGCTGATCGAAGCCGAGGTGTTGGCCGTGGTGATGGAGACAAGGTTACCTGCACCAGCGGTGCCAGTACCGGTGTTATCGCCACCGTCAGCAGAGACTGCACCGTTGACCGCGATGGTTGAGCTGGTGCCTGCTGTGGAAATGGCCACCGTTCCGGCCAGACCACCGGTGGTGCCAGCCGTATCGCCACCGTCGGTGGTGATCGGACCTTCAAGGGTGATCAGGGCCGTGTTGTCATTGGTTGTAAGTGTCACCGCACCGCCTGCACCACCTGCTGCGTCAACCGAGCTGCCACCCGTGGTAGCGATGCTGCCGGTCGAAGCCATCAGGATGTCGGAGGTGTCACCGTTGGTGATGATGGTCACGGTGTTACCCGCACCGCCGTCACCGGTTGCCGTGGCATTACCGCCCGATGCGGAGACCGCACCGTTGATGACCACGTCGGCGTTGGTGCCACCGGCGTTGTCAGCAGAGTTGGAGGTGATGGCCACCGTACCTGCGGCACCACCGGCTGCGACGGTCGAAGCCCCACCATCAGCGGTGATGGTGTTGACGACGATATCGTTGTAGGTGGAGGCTGCCAGGGCGTTGGTGGTGGTCAGTGTGACCGCGCCACCCGTGCCACCGGCTGCTGCCGTGCTGTTAGCGCCACTGGTCACGATTGAACCGTTACCACTGTTACCAGCAGTACCGATATTGATACCTTCATTGGTGGAGGTCAGAGCGACCGCACCGCCGTTGGCTGCATCTGCCACACCGTCAGCGGTTGTGCCGCCGGTGAGGATGTTGGTCACTTGGATCTGGCCATCAGCGTTGATGGTCACTGCACCGCCGTCGGTTTCGGCGTTACGGGCGAAGGTGATGATGTCGTCAGACAGATCGTCACCCAATGCCGTTGAACCGCTGATGACTTCGTTGGTACCGATGAGCACGCTGGCTGCTTCGATGTCGCCAAGGCTGGTGACATTGCGGCTGCCATCGATGGTCAGGGTACCCAGTGCCGAAGCACCTGCGGCACCGGTTGAACCGACTGCACCTTCGAAGGTCACATCACCGTCGGTGTCGCCACCACTGCCGTCACCGGTATCGATGGTCAGCGGGTTGGCGCGACGGGTTGTACCGTCGACTGTGCTCAGGAAGGTCACGTCACCGTAGGCCGTGCCGGTGGTATCCATGCCGGTGGTCAGTTCGACACCACTGCCTGCGGTTTCGGTAAGGGTGACTGCATCGGTGAAGATGATGTCAGCCGTGCCGTCGCCGCCATCGCCGGTGGTGATGTCACCGCCGGTGGTCACGGAGCCGCCGCCGTCCTGGAGGAAGTTACCGTCGATGGTGAAGGTCACACCATTGGCGATGGTCAGCACGCCGTCGTTGCCGATGTGCATGCCGCCGTCACCGGTGGTGGTGACATTGGCAATCGGAACTGCACCGTCGGCACCTGGATCATTGAAGTTGATGGTCGTGCCGTTGATGTCCACACCGTTGAGATTACCGGTCAGCAGACCGCCATAGTTGGTCAGCTGGTTGTCGGTGCTGATGGTGTTATTGAAGTTGACAAGCGTCGCGTCCTGGACGAACAGACCCGCCGCAGTGATCGGGGCATTGCTGTTCTGGAGCACCTCTGCCGGGCGATCACCGTTATCAGCGGTGTTGATCACCAGGTAGTTCAGTGCGGTGGAACCACCGACGTTGTCATCACCCGCGTCGTCACCGAAGGTGATGGTGCCGGTGCCTGAGATCAGCGTCAGGTTGCGACGGGTGCCAGCACCTGTTCCGGTTGCATCGGAGTTGATGCTGCCGGTGAAGGTCAGATCACCCGCACCACCGATCGCACCGGTACCGGGCTGGGCGGTGGAGATGGTGACATCGTTACCCAGTTCAATATTGCCGGTATAGGTCTGTGTGCCGGAGCTGAAGACCTGATCGGTGTTGATGATGATGGCGTTGACGCCGGTGTTGGCGCTGTTGGTCACCGTGAGGGTACCGAACTCGCCCAGTGCACCCACGCGGTCTGCGGTTGCATCGGCATCGCCGTTGCCCAGGGTGCCCGAACCGTCACCACCGAATTGGATGTTGGAAGTCCCTTCATCCACTTCGACGACCAGGTTGTTGGCTGCGGCGTCGGAGTCGAGGGTGTTGTTGAAGAAGATGCCGGTCGTACCGTTATCTTCAAGGGTCACGGTGTTGGGTGTGCTGTTGTCAGCGTCGTTGTCAGCGATGACCACTGCGTCGTTGTAGATCTGAGTACCGCCGCTGGTGAGCACATCCGCATGGATGTAGGTCGTGCCGCTGGTCACGTCATCGTGTCCATTGGCATTGAGTGCCAGGTTATCAGTACGCAGGAATTCAAGACCGTCGGTATCCGCACCAACTTGGTTGGTTGCGTTACGGCTACCCACTTCAGCTTCAAAGTAGTTGTCACCGAGGGTGGTGTTGACTGTCAGGCCCACGTCGTTAGCGGCGCCGCCGTTGTCGGCTGCGTCGATGAACCGGTTGAAACGAATGTCACCGGTCGAAGAGGTCGTACGCACGTTGTCGACATCCACGAGCAGGACGTTGATCGTGTAGGTCTGATCCTGCGTGGTTGTAAAGACGGTTTCAGCTGCATCGGTACCCGCTGGGCCGATCTGAAGCTGAGCGTCGGTGCCACCGTTGACGGTGATGCTGTTGGCGGTGATGTTGGCGTTGACGTCAACCACACCCAGCGTGCCTTCGTTGGAAGAGTTACCCACAACCATCAACAGGTCGCCAGCAATGACAGTCGTGTCGTTGAGCGTGATCACGCCGTCGTCGTCGACGTCGAAGGTGGCATTGCCGCCGTTGGTGGTGGTCACGGTGCTATCGAAGGTGATGGTATCCGCACCATCCTGGCCGTCGACGATCAGGTTGCCAGCAACCTGCACCGCACCAGTTGCGTCGAAGGTGTCATCGCTGGCACCCATTTCAACCGTCACATCATCCAGAGCGGTGATGGCTGCGAAGTTGATGTCATCGACACCCGCACCCGTGGTGAGGTTGAACGTGCTGTTGAGCGTGCTCAGACCAGAGACAGTAAAGGTATTGGCACCATCGCCAAGGTTGATGACCGCTGCACCGGTGGTGAAGGTGTCATCGAAGGTGACGGTGTCGTCGCCAGCACCACTTGTGATATCAAGGTTGCTGGAGAACAGAGCTGCACCGACCACACCGAGATTGTTGGTGCCTTCGTCAAGATCAATGTCAGCAAAGCCAGTGACGGTCAGAGTGTCAGCGAAGTCCACGCTGTCGCCGTCGGCACCACCGATGTAATCGAGGTTACCGCTGAACACCGCGGCCGCCGAAGCATCAAGGGTGTTGGTGCCATCACCGAGGTCAATGACCACGTCGCCGGTGGCTGCGATTTCTTCGAAGTCGATATCATCCGTACCACTGCCGGTGATGATGCTGGCCGTGTCATTGAAGGTGGTCAGGTCTGCCACACTCATGGTGTTGGTGCCATCGCCAAGATCAATGATCGTGGTGCTGGCGGTCAGAGCATCACCAAAGGTCAGGGTGTCATCGCCACTGCCGCTGAGAACAACCAGCGAAGCGGTGAAGGTTGCATCGCCGACCACACCAAAGTCATTGGTGCCTTCGGCAAGAGCAATGTTGGTATCGCCGGTCACGCTGAGCGTGGAAGCGAAGTCCACGCTGTCGTCACCCGCACCACCGACATAGTCGAGGTTACCGCTGAACACCGCTGCCGCCGACGCGTCAAGGGTGTTGGTGCCGCCGCCGAGATTAAAGAGCACGTTGCCGGTGGCTGCGATTTCTTCGAAGTCGATGTCATCGGTTCCACCACCAGTGGTGATGCTGGCAGTCGAATTGAAGGTGGTCAGGTCAGCAACACTCATGGTGTTGGTGCCTGCACCGAGATTGATGAGCGTTTCACCTGCCGTCAGAGCATCGCTGAAGGTCAACGTGTCATCACCGCTGCCACTGGAGATATCCAAGACCCCGGTGAAGGTTGCATCGCCGACCACACCAAGGTCATTGGTGCCTTCGGCAAGAGCAATGTTGGTATCGCCGGTCACGCTGAGCGTGGAAGCGAAGTCCACGCTGTCGTCACCCGCACCACCGACATAGTCGAGGTTACCGCTGAACACCGCTGCCGCCGACGCGTCAAGGGTGTTGGTGCCGCCGCCGAGATTAAAGAGCACGTTGCCGGTGGCTGCGATTTCTTCAAAGTCGATGTCATCGGTACCAGTGCCGGTGATGATGTCGAGGGTTTCATCGAAGGTTGCCAAGTCAGCAACACTGAGGGTGTTGGTGCCGTTACCAAGATTAATGAACGTGGCATCAGCTGTCAGGGCGTCACCAAAGGTTACGGTGTCGTCACCGGAACCGGAGGTGATTGTCAGTTCACCATCAAGGATGGCATCGCCAACCACACCCAGATCATTGGTACCTTCACCAAGGGTGATCAGAGTGTCGCCGCCAGCATTGACAGACAAGGTGGAAGCAAAGTCAATGCTGTCATTGCCAGCGCCACCATCTATGGTCAGGTCACCGGTGACTACTGCAGCACCGGTCACATCAACCGTGTCGTTGTCACTGCCCAGGTTGATGGTTGTCGTACCTGCGGTCAGCACGCCGTCGAAGTCGATGTTGTTAACCACACCGGCAGCGCCGTCAATGGTCACACCACCAGTTGCAATCACATCACCGTTGAAGTCGGCGGTGATCGTGTCGGTCGAATCGACCAGGGTCACAGAGAGTTCACCTGCACCAAGGTTGACGATTTGGGTTGACAGGTCACCGCGTGATGCGATTTCCAGATCGTTGCCACCGCCGGACACATCACCGAGGGTGACGTTGCCGCCATTGTCAGCAGCAGCGCCACTGGTGTTGATGTAGGTATCAGCCGCGAGGGTCTGGGTATCCTGACCGGTCGTGCTGGGCATGGTCACCGGACCGTCGACCACCACGTCCATCAGGTCATCACCGTTGGGCAGGTTATCGCCGAAGGTGACCGAGTTGGCTGCGTTGACAGTCAGGCTTGACAGGGCGTCGGTGTTGCCGATGTCCTGTCCGAAGGTGACGCTACCGGCATCAGCGGTGGTGATCGCCAGCGAGTTGTTTTCGCCAGATTCACTGTCGATGGTTTCATCGAAGTCCACGTTGCCAGCAGTGCTGCTGATAGTCGTGTCGCTGTTGAGCACCACATTGTCGCCGAAGGTGATGTTACCCGTTGTGGCAATCGAACCGCCGTCGATGACGGTTTCACCCGCCTGATCGGTGGTCAGTGAGCTAAGAGCATCATTGGCACCGACAGTACCCAGGAAGGTGGTGGTGCCAGCAGCGTTGACGGTCAAAGCATTGTTTTCACCAGTTGCTGAATCCACGGTGGTGTCGAAGGTGACATCGTCGCCAGCGGTCATGATGACGTCTTCTTCCAGATCCACGATGCTGTTGTAATCCTGGCTGGCAGTCGTGCGGACGTTGCCAGCGAAGATATTGATCTGAGTGGTTGCGGTGACGTCAAGGTTGGCCAGTTGGCTGGCTGCGGTGCCGATCTGGTCACCGGATGCATCACCGAGGTTGACCACATCGCCAGCATTAAGTGTCAGGTTACCCGTGCCGCCGCCAAGGACATCTTCGTTGATGTTGATGTCGCCGCCGGTGGCAGTGAGGGTGGTGTTCCCCGTGACAGTCAGGTCACCGCCAAAGGTTTGATCACCGGTACCCGCACCTGCGTTGGAGGTAGTGATATCGGCGTTGTTGTTGATGGCCGTGGTTCCACTGATTGACAAGGCTTCCAGTGGCGTGGTGCCACCGACGTTGTCGTTGAAGACCGCGTTACCGGTGATGATCAATGCATCATCGTTACCGCCATCTGAATCAAGTGTATCCTCGAAGGTGATGGTGGTGCCGGTGAGTGTGACATCCGTGCTCAGCAGCACTTCGTTGTTGTAAAGCTGCGTGGCGTTGGCGGTGTTGATATCACCGCTGATGGTGGTCACACCTGTGTTCTGGCTGCCAACGGTCAGGCTGGTGATGCCTGCGATGGTCTGGCCATTGAGTGTGATGTTGCCACTGTTGATCGTCTGCACGGTCACGCTGTCGTCGCCGTTACCGATGTCGTTAAGCGCCCCTGCCACGACGGTAACATCTGCACTGTCGGTGGTGGAGACCAGGTTGCCATCAGCAATGTTGATGTCGGTGAGTGTTGTTGCACTGACCGAGTAAAGTTCGACATCGCCAATGGTCTGAGCATTGATGCTGTTAAAGTCAACCGCAGCGGTACCCACACTGTTAAGGAAGATGCCATCAGCGGTGGTGTTGGTTGCGGTGATGGTCGGGCTGTTGATTTCAACTGCGCCAGCTTGGCCGGTTGCACCGATGCCGTTAACAGCGTTAAGCGTCACGGAGGTCGAACCGATCACGCCACCGTCAAGACCGGTGTCTGCGTCGGTGATTTCATCGTCAGCAGTGAGTGTGATGATGGTACCTTGAATCTGGCCGACTGCGATGTCCTGATCAGATGTCAGGGTGATCGTGCCGTCGGCAATGAGGTTACCGGTGGTCAGATCAACTGCACCTTCGCTGTCGATATAGACATTGCCGTCGATACCGACAGGTTCACCGCCGGTGAGTGTGCCGGTCAAGGCCACATCGATCGGGGCAGCTGCGGTTCCGACCACATCACCACCGCCGGTGTTGACCACCTGGATATCCAGGCTGCCGGAGGTGATTTCCACATCGGTTGCACTGGCACCAGCATTGGTGATGGTACCGGTGCCTGCGGCGATCACACCTGCGGTGAGGTTGGTCTGACCGGTGGTCAGGACTGCAAAATCACGCAGGACGATATCGTCACCGGAGATGTACACATCGCCGGATCCAGCCGTGATCACTTCGTTGGTCGTGGTACTGTCAACCGCGAAGGTCACCGTACCGGTGCCGTCCTGTGTACCGGCATCAACTGCAAAGTCGGCATCAATATAGATGTCGCCATTGGCAGAACTGATGGTGGTCGTACCAGCACCAACGTTAAAGTTCACATCATCACCGGCCTGGACATTGATCTGCCCGCCGGAACTGGAGACTGTGCCACCCGCATTGAAGTTGATGTCATTCAGGGCTTCGATCAGAATCGCACCACCACCAGAGACAACCGGGGCCACGACGGTGATATCCATCGGCGGGTCAACGGTGATATCGCCACCATTACTGGAGATGCCTTCGTTGGCTGTCACGCCGTCACCGATTTGCAGGCTCTGGCCGTTCTGCGAGTAGAAGATTTCGTTGGCTTCACCGGTACCCGCAGCACCATTGCGGATGCGGCGGATGGTGACGTTCGTCGAAGGATTGTTATCGATGGAGATTTCACCACTGCCACTGTTGTCAGCGGTAATGAATTGGGCGTTGACACGAATCGGCTGATAGCCGGTCGTCGAAGCATTCTGCGGGGCAAAACCAATACCGGTTGCAGCACTGAGAACCAGTTCGTCAACGTTGTCGATGCTGGTGCCTGCAGAGTTGTTGTCAACGATCGTGGTGTCGGAGGTCAGCGTCACATCGTTGGATGTGTTGGCATTACCCAGATCACTGTTGGCATCGATATGACCTTCAAGCACGATGGCGCCAGCGGTCACGATCAACTGTGATTCATTGTTGGCACCACCACCACCGGTCGGGTTACCGTCGCCATTGGCGTCGATGGTGATGTCACGCAGCGTTGCAGTACCGTTGTCAACACCGGCAGTCAGGTCAATGGAGACCGAACCGTCAGCGATGATTTCGGCGGTGCCCTGCATGGTGAAGTTCTGAGCGTTGGTCACGTTCAGGTCACCGTCCGGACCAGCCGGGGCAGCGTTGATCACGATGGTCGCACCGTTTTCAACGATCACATCAAAGTAGTTGCCCGGATCGCCAGGATCAGCACCCGGGGACAGGTTCAGGACACCGGAGTAGGACTCGGCACCGGGGCTGAAGACGATGTCACCAGCCTTGGCACGGTATTCCAGAACACGGTTGGAGTCGACCTGACCGGTACCGGTTTCAGTGACTTCGCCGTAAATGTTCTTGGTACCCAACAGGTCAAGCGTGTTGGGGTTGCGTGCGTAGATGGTGGCGTCGGAGTTAATGGTGATCGAACCGGGATTGGTAGCGTCTGCGTTAAACAGCAGCACGTTACCGGCATCAGGCGTGTTGATGATGGTACCTGTACCATCCACACCGCTGCCGTTAACCGTCGCACCAGTGCCGTTGGCGGTGATGGCCACGTCACTGTCTGCACCGTTACCGATGGTGATGGTGCGTTCTGCTGACGGTGCGGAGATCACGGTACGGATGTAACCGGCAACCGTCTGCATACCCAGTGCATTGCCGTTACCCAAGGTGATGTTACCGTCGTTCACATCGATGTCGACGTTGGTGCCGGCCGCCATCACCGTGGAGGTGGCTGTGGAGGTAAACAGGTTGCCCGTGCCGTCAAGGTTGACAGTCAACTGACCGGTGGCAGCTTCGGATGAGTATTCGAAGGTCACATCACCGGTGGTGCTGTTTAAGGTTGCCGCATCGGCTGCGTAGAACGAAGCGTCGGTTGCGCCCACACCGCTGGCCACGAAGGTGATCTGGTCATTGTCACCGTCGAAGTTGGTGGCCGTCAGACCATCGGCTTCGTTGACAACCAGGTCGTTGCCTGCACCAAAGACTGCTGCGTCAATGTTGGTCACCGTGGTGTTGACGGTTTCGCTGGCACCGGACTTGAAGATCAGGTCCTGTGCAGCAACGTTGCTGAGGTTGACGATGTCGCCAGTCGCAGCTTCGATCTTGATCACACCGTTGGTATCAACATCAATGTCATCATTGTCCAGAATCACGTTGCCACTGGTGGCAATGAAGGCCAGGCGATCACCATCAAAGGCGGCCTGGTTGTTGAGATTGATGTTGTTGGTATCCAGGTCCAACGCTGCGGAGTTACGGATCCAACCGGAGGCTTCGTTGTTGCCGCCGACACTCAATGCCGTGATGGTCAGACCACCACCGGTATCGGTGTTGTCGATGGCAATGTCCGAATCCGTTTCAGTGGTCCGGGCAGCAAGGTTGGCGACCGCGGTTTCCAGAGCGTTGCCGACATAACCGGTGTCTTCAGGATCGATGAGTACGTTGTCGCCACTGACCAGACCGATGAGGGTGTTGGCACGGGCGTCAAGGGTTGTCGCTGTCACGTTGTTGGTTGCAGCGTTGTTGTCAATGATCTGTCCAGTGTTACCTGCGTCCAGAGCCTGGAGGTAAACCGTACCGCCGGTGGAGCTGATGGTGCCCAGGTTCATGGTTGCCGAAGCACCGCCAGATGCCGCACCGCCAGCGATCACTTCGATCGTGCCGGTAATATCACCAGCACCGTGGAGATGCCGCACCAGTGGTCACATCGGTACTGCAACGGATCTGGATGGCCAAGTTGCCTGCACCGCGTGAGGTCGAATTGACCTGAACGCCACTGAGCACGATCGGGGCCACACCGTCACCGGCTGCACTGTCAAGATCAACCAGTGTGATGCTTGAGCCGGTTGACTCGATACGGGTCACACCGGTGTTTACGTCGATGGTGGTGTCGGCTGCCTGCGTGATGGCGCCGGCGGCCTGGATTTCCGTGGTGTCACCGTTGGCGTCACGGTCGGTTTCCAGGTCGTCGTTGATGGCAACTGTACCCGAAGCGTTGACTTGGAGTTGACCGTTGATTTCAACAGACAGGTTGGCCGGACCATCGGTTGCAATACCGTTACCGGTGATGGTTACCGCACCACCGTCGATGGTGAGGTCTTCGACATAGCTGCCACCGTTGGCATTGAAGAGACCCAGTGTCACGGCACCATCGGTCGAGCCATTGGCATCGAGTTCCAGGTTCCATGCACCACCGACACCTGAAACCGTCGAGCTGGCCAGATTGATGTCACCTGCTGCTTCGCCGTCGCCACCTTCAGTGTCAACTTCAGTATTAGCGGTGAGCACGATGTTCGAAGAGTTGTCCACATCAAACACCGGAGCCCCACTGTAGTTTTCCATCAGCAGTTGGGCTGTGCCGCTGTTGTCTGAGTCATGGATAAACAACGTGCCGTCTGTGGTTTGGCCGTTGGTATCAAAGGTCAGACTCTGGAAGGCATTGGTTGTACCCATGTCACCGACGCGGATGTTACCGGCATCAACGCTGTTACCAGCGCCCTGGCCGGTTGCATCACCACTGGTGGTGACGATGAGGGCCGTACCAACGGATGCACCGTCAGTCACTGCATTACGCAGGTCAATGGCACCTGAGTCGACGGCAGCGTTCGAAGCGTTGGTATCAAAGAGAATATTGGTGACCTGGGTGCCAGCGATGCCGCCGGTACCTTCAAGGTCGATGATGCCGTTGATGGTGATCGTTGCGGTGTCCTGTGTACCGGCAACGCCGTCGACTTCGATGCTGGTACTGGCACGACCGAAGGTCAGGCGACCGTCGTTGGCCACACCGGCTGCGCCGGCATCGCCGTCCATATTGATGGTCACCGTGTCCAGGAAGACATTGTTGCCACCGTTGTCGGTGATGGCGCCAAGTTTCACATCGCCACCGTTTTCACCTGCCACACCACTGGAGGTGTTGATGGCCAGGGTGTTGTTGGCACCACTGCTGTAAACCGTGGAGTTGCTCCACTGAACATCACCGCCAGCATCATTGTCTGCACCTTGTGCGGTATCGACGGTGATGCTGTTACCGATGATGATGTCGCCGCTGCCAAGAATGGAGAAGTAAGCGGCAGTACCGGAGTTACCACCTGCGTCGGAGTCTTCAAGACTGATGTCACCCAGCAGCGTGGTGCTGCCGGCAGTGGAAGCAGCTGTATTGATCTGAATGCTGTTGAGATACTGGCCAGCGGTGTTGTTGAAGGTGCCCAGTGTCACGTTGCCACCGGTGTTACCCGTGGACTGTGTATCGATGAACAGGTCACCATCAAGAATCGTGGTTGAGACCGAGCCACTGGTTGCAGCCAGGCTGACGATACCAGCATTTTCATCGTTACCGTCTTCGGTATCGATGGTCACGTCAGCAGTCAGTTGGATGTTACCGTCGATGGTCACACCACCAGCTGCCGAACCCGGATCGGTGGAAATGTTGTTACCAAGGCTCACAATACCGTCGGTACCTGCCGTGGTACCGGCATCGACGACCAGTCCTTGCAGGAAGCTGTTGCCACCTGCGTTATTGTCCACAAGACCGAAGGTCACCGCACCACCGGTGCTGCCTGCGGCGGCATCGGTGTCGATGGTGAGGGTGAAGTTAGCAGCGTCAGCATAGATATTGCTGGCACCGAAGTTCACTGCACCGGCGTCCTGACCGGCGGTATCACCGATTTCGGTGTCGATGGTCACGTCATTGCTGACGATCACATCACCGCCACCGGTGAGGGTCATATCCGAGGATGCCACGCCGTTGTGGTCGAGGCTGATGTTGCCGTTGAGATAAAGGTTGCCGTCTGTCGTGCCGTTGGTATTGATTGCAAGACCATTGAGGTAGTTACCGCCATCATTGTCAAAGACACCCAATGCAACGTTGCCACCCGCATCGCCATAGCCCTGAGCGTCGATGGTCAAAATGACGTTGTTGGCTGAGGCTGAGATGGAACCGGAAGACGAGGTGTTACTGCCATCGGTCCCCAAACGGACATAACCACCAAACTGGTTGTCTCCCTGTTCAGTGTCGATGGTGATGGAAGTCGGAAGAACGATATCGCCTTCTACAATCACGTAGATGGGATTCACACCTGCACCGCCACGGTCGACATTGATGTCACCGTTGAGAGTCACGGTACCATTGGATGTTGCGCCGGTTGCCAAAATTTCCACGCGTTGGAGGAAGGTGTTGGGCTGTGCCGTATCATCGACTGTACCGATGGTGACATCACCAGCATTACCATCTGTTGAAGTGGTATCCAGTCTCATTTCAGCGCTTGTGCCTGCGGCTGATGCCGAAATCGTGGTGGTACCACTTTGATAAAGGTTGATATCACCGCTGTCACCGGAATTGTCACCATTGGTGTCAATCTGGAAAGCGTAGCCGTCGTTGGCAATGATGTTATCACCGTTGAAGTTGTAATCACCTTCCAGGATCGTTGTGACGTGTAAAGAATCATCGCCATTGATGCTGGCTTCAGCATCGGTGAAATACAGGTCGCCAGCAGCGCCACCACCGTCGGTTGCGGTGATCTGCACATCGCCGACATAGGTGTAAACCGCACCGTCAGCCAATTGGCCCAAGGCGCTGTCCACGTCACCGATATCGCCCTGATTCACATCACCATCGGCCCCGGCACCGCCATCGGTCGTGTCGATGGTCAGGTTCCAGTTGTCTGCGGCATTGGAGGTGATAAAGGCATTGGAGCTGTCAAAATCAGCACCGTTGGTGTTGATCGTGGTGTCGCTGGTTAGCACAACGATCGAGCCGAAGTTGATCGCGTCGTTCCCCACGCCTGCGGCATTGTCCACATCAAACTGCGTCGCAGCGGTGCCATCACCCAGGACGATAAAGCCACTACCGGAGGTCAGTGACAGGGTGCCCAGGTCGCCAGCGTTGCCGATCTGGTTGGGAAGTTGAATATCACCGTCGTTGGCACCATTTTCAACGTCGATGGTCAGGTCATAGCCTGCACCATTGATTGTGCCGTTGGAATCAAAGATCACGTCACCGTCATCGCCGGTGGCTGCGTTACCTGTGCCCACGCCGTCGACGTCGACACCGCCTGCACCATTAACATCGGTGCCATCAGCGGCAGTGGTGATACTCACGTCTTCAGCCATCACCACGGTTGTTGCATTAGAAAAGTCAACGTGGTTGGCCACGTTGATGTCCACCGTGCCACCACCGGAAAGATCATCGAGATTCAGGGTACCGGCGGTACCGGCACCGGAACTGGTGTTCACGGTCAGACTCTGGAGCACCTGATAGGTCACGCCAGCACCGTCAATGTCAACGACATCGCCGATGGTCACATTGGCCGCGTCACCGCCACCACCACCTGTGCTGGTGTTGATGGTCAGGTCCACGCCGGCTGCGGTTGCACCGACAACGGCCTGATCCAAATCCACAACACCGGCATCACGACCGTCGTCGGTCTGGTTGGTGTCGATGACCAGGTCAAAGCCCAGGCCCAGGGTACCGATGAGTTCCACACCGCTGGTTGCGGCATTGGTGCCATCACCGTCGACGAGGATGCTGCCGGCTGCGGCGCCGGAGATGTTACCGTTGGTGCCGGACTGACCGGTCGTGTCCACAAAGAGGCGGCCAAGGTAATTGCCACCGCTGTTGGAGAAGGTGCCGAAGGTAACGTTGCCACCATCGACGTTGCCATAGCCACCGTCGGTGGAGGTGTCGATGTTAAGCACCACGTTGGCGTTGGTGGCTGAGAGATCAGCCGAACCCAGATCCACAGCACCGGGTGCGGTGGTACCTGTACCACCGATGGTTGAAAGGGTCACGGTTGAACCGCCCGCGACGCCGAGGATGATTTCATCACCGTCGAAGCTGAAGGATGCCTGATCGGCATCACCGTCGTTACCCAACAGGATGTTGCCGTTGAGGGTCAGGTTATTGGTTGCATTGGTATTGATATCCAGGCCTTCGAGGAAACCGCCACCCGAGCCATCGATGGTGCCCAGGACCACGTCCTGACCGTTGTTGCCACCGCCAGCGGACACGTCGATTTCCAGGCTCGAATCACCGCCGAGGACGGTGAAGGTTGCATTGGTGAAGTCGACCGGTGCAGCATCGTTGTCATCGCCCTGTTCGGTGTCGATGATCAGTGCTGCAGAAGCAGGGATTTCGACGGTACCGGTGAAGTACACGCCACCGACGGCGCCGGTGCCGGTGCCGTTAGGATCATCCACGGAGATGTTGTTATCCAGGGTGATCGCGCCGGTTCCCTCTGTGAGAGCCTCGAAACGGGCCAAGTAATTGCCTGCCGTGTTGGTGACGGTACCGAAGTCGATATCACCACCTGTGCCATTACCACGTGCGTCGAGTACCAATCCGGTATCCGAGTTGGTTGCGGAAACCGTGCCGCTGCCCAGGTCGATGTTACCGCCGTTGGTGGAATTATCCGCTTCAGTGTCGATGGTGACGGTGTTGCCTGAGGCAACGCCCACGATGGTGTTGCCACCGTTGAAGGTGAAGTCACCGAAGTCGCCACCACCATCGTCGTTGAGGGTGATGTTGCCGTTGAGGGTGAGATTACCTGCCGTGTTACCGGTTGAGGTGATGGTCACATCGTTGACGAATTGGGTACCGTCGGTGTCATCAAAGACACCCAAAGTCACGGCACCGCCGATATCGCCGGCACCTGCGCCGCCGCTGGCGGTAATGGTCAGATTATTGGCTGCCGCGTCGGAGCTGGTGGCACCGGTGATGGTGACCGCACCGCCGTCGTCATTGGTCGAGCTGGAGTTGATGTTGAGGGTGCCGCCGGTACTGATGACGACATCATCGCTGAGGGTGACTGCGCCGCCTGCGCCGTCAACCGCGCTGGAGGTGAGATTGCCGTTGAGGGTGATCACACCTGTACCGGTGGTGTTGATATTGATCGCACCACCTGCGCCGGTCGCGCCGGAGCTGGAGTCGATGGTGTCGATGGTGACGCTGGTACCGCTGTCAATATCGACCTGGCCGCCGGTGCCATCGGGTGTGGAGGTATCGATGCCTGATGTCAGCGAAACGGTGGTACCTGCGTCGATATTGACCGCACCGCCGTTACCAGCTGTGCCGACGGAGGTATCGACGGCCGCACCGGCGTGGGTGCTGGTGACTGCGCCGCCGGTGGAGTTGATCGTGACCGAGCCGCCGTTGCTGTTCACAGCGGTGGATGTCAGGGTACCTGCATAGACGATGTTGCCCGGTGCCTGCAAGACGACGGTGCCACCGTTGCCGGTGTTGGTGGTATCGGCACTGATAAAGCTAGCGACATGGGTGCTGGTAATGCCACCGGTGGTGGTGATGATGGAGACGTCGCCACCGGAGGTTGCGCCATTGGCATCAATCACGCCTGCCATGGTGATCTGTCCATCGGCATCAATGTCGATATCGCCTGCATTGCCGGTGGTCGAATCAGCATCAATGAACTGGGCCACGTGGGTGCTGGTAATCGTGCTGCCGGTGGTGGTGATGGAGACATTACCTGCATTAGCGCTGGCTGCGTCTGAGGAGATCACACCTGCGAAGCCGATCGCACCGGTCGCGTCAATGTCAATCGTGCCACCGGTTGCCTGGTTGGTACCACTGGCTTCAATGGCCTGAGCACCATGGGTGAAGTTAATCGCACCCGAATCGGTATCGACGGTCACACTGCCAGCCGCACCACCATTATTGGTTGCATCAGCCGAGGATGTATTAAGCGTGCCTGCAATGTTGATATTGCCGGTGGTGGTGTTGATGGTGATCGCACCGCCGTTATTGTCATTGGAACTGGTGTCGATGCCGCCGATATTGCCCAGGTCGATCTGACCGCCTGCGTCGAGGTCAACGGCACCGCCGTTGAATGCACCGACCGCGGCAGTGGAACTGTCAATCAAACCTGCGATATCGAGGGTGCCGCCGGTGGTGGCGATGGTGATCGCGCCGCCGGATGTTTCCGCGCCGGTCGAGTCCAGACCGCCATCGATATCAATCGCGCCGGTGGCGTTGACGGTGATGGTACCGGTGGTGGCTTGATTGGCGCCGGAGGTATCGATGGTCGTGCCACCAGCGGACAAGGTGACGCCACCGTTGTCGGTATCGATAAGCACATCACCTGCATCCGCGCCGCCGTCGTCGGTGGCATCAGCTGCGGAGGTGTCGATGACGCCGCCGATGGTGATGGTGCCGGTGGTGGTATTGATGGTCACGTTACCGGAGTTGCCATCGTTGGAGTTGGTGAAGATATCATCGGTGATGCCGACGGTGCCTGCCGCGTCGAGATCGACGGTACCGCCCGTGCCTGCACCGGCTGCGGTGGTGTTGATGCCGGTGGCGGAAGTGAGGCTGAGTGTGCCACCGGTGGTGGTGATCGAGACGTTGCCGCCGTTACCCGCCACGGTCGAGGCACTACTGGTGTCAATGGTGTTGCTGATGGAAATCGCGCCGGTGGCGTCGATATCGATCACACCGCCGTTACCGCCGCCTGCGTTGTCGTTATTGGAAAACAAACCGACACCACTAAGGGTCACGCCGCCATTTGCCGCGGCGATGGTGATGTTGCCGCCATTATCGCCGGCATCCGAACCGTGGGTATCGCTAGTAATTGTGCTGGTGATGGTAATGGTGCCAGCGGTATTGGAATTAACCGTAATCGTACCGCCGTCACCTTCGTCGGAACTACTATTCAACAAGATAAGGTCAATCGAACCGGCAGCATCGATGTCAATGGCGCCACCGTTGGCGGTGCCGCCAATTGCATTGCCGCTATACGAACCGTCGCTATCAATCAGACCACCGGTGGAATTCACGGTGATCGAACCGGGGGTGCCCGTATCAGCGGATGTGTCGATACCGCTACTTGTGAGGATATTGCCATCGCCGGTGATGGAAACCGTGCCGGCATTACCAGCACCTGAGCCGGAGGCATTGACATTGACCAGCGAGGTGATGCCGTCTTCGCCGCCGTCGGCATCATCGACAAGGATGGTCACGTTGCCAGCCGTGCCAGCACCGGACACGCTGGTGTCAATGCTGCCGGTAAGCGTCAGGCCGCCGTCGGTGGTATCGAGGGTGACTGCGCCGCCGCTGCCACTGGTCGCACCGCCAGTGGCACTGATGGACGTGCCGGAGATGCTTGCACCGTCGATATCGACTGCGCCGCCGGCGCCGGTGTCATTGCCGTCAGCATCAATTGCGCCGGTGAGTGTCACAGCACCGGTGCCGTTGAGGGTGACATCGCCACCGTTTTCGCCGGCCAGGCCGCCCTGGGTGGTGATCGAGGTCACATCAATGGTCGAGCCTGTAATGTCCACGCCGCCGTCGAGGGCATTGGTACCACCGATGGCACCATCAATATCCACTGCACCAGCAGCATCGGTACCGTTGTCCGAAGCGTCGATGGTCAACGCCAGATCGTCGGCGTCATTGGCGTCGGAATTCACCGTGCCGGTAATGGATACGGCACCGGCGTTTTCCGTGGTGTGAGTCGTGGTGATGGTCACGCTGGTGTTGTTGAGCACCACATTGCCATCGAGGTAAACCGCACCGGTATTGGCTGCCGTGTTGTTGGCGTTGGTGGTGAGATTGCCACCAAGATTGATGGTGGTGCCTTCGATGTAAATGGCGTCGTTGACATGAGCGGCGTGTTCCGAACCGTCATCCACCGTGACCGCACCGAGTGTGATGGTCGTGCCGTAGGCAGCAAGGTGATCGAGGTTGGTCATACCCGGCAGTGCGCCAAGGTTGATGGCATTGCCACCGGCATCGAGTGTCAGACCATTGGCATAGGTGCCGGTACTGGTGATACCCGTTGCGGCGATGCTGATCGTACCGTCAGCGGCACCAGCGGCGCCACCGCCGGTTGTGGCCTGGTCGTTGGTGTCGATGATAACGGTGCCACCAAGCGTGATCCCGCCGGTGATGTTCAAGTCAACATTGCCCGTTGCGGTTCCTGCACCAGCACCGTCGGTGCTCAGATCACCGTTGAGTGTCAAGGCGCCGGCTGCGGTGATATCAATGGTGTCAGAGCCGCCGCCACCTTGCGTGGTCACATCATCAATGATGACGTTGTTGGCACTGACAACGGTAAAGTTACGCAGATCCTGCGTGCCACCCACGACACCGTCGATGGTCACGTTGCCGGTGCCTGCGGTGATGGTCAGTGTACGGTTACTGCCTTCGGCATCCGCCTGAATACCGCCGGTGCCGTCGAAGAGGACGTTACCTGCACCCGCACCGGTGTTGATGGCGATGTTCTGGTTAAGAGTGACTGCCGGGTCGTTGGCATCATTACCGATGGTGATGTTGTTACCTGCGGTACCGCCGCCGTTGGTCAAGTCGCCGTTGAGCGTGATCGCGCCACCGGCTGCTGTCTGGATACCGATGGTGCCACCGGCATCGGCACCGTTGCCGCCACCGTTGGAGTTGATGCTCTGAACGCTAACAGTTGAGCCGGAAGAATCGATGTTTATCGTACCACCGTTGCCGTCACTGCCTGCTGCACCGTTTGCGAAGATATGGTCCACAGAGACCGCACCGGTACCGTCAATATTGATGTTACCGCCGGATTCATTGGTACCCGCATCGGCACCTGAGGTGTAGAGCCTGCCAGTGGTCACCTGACCGCCGTTGATGGTGATTCCACCGTCAAAGGTTACAACTTGGCCGGTATTACCGTCGATGAGCACATTACCGCTGGTTGTTGCACCGGTCGTCACAATATTGATCGAGCGGTCATTGGCAGCGTCATTGACATTCGCATCAATTTGCGAGCCGCCGTTACCGAAAGTAACAGCACCGCCGGTTGCGCCGCTTGTGGAAGTGTCGAAGGTGGCGTTTGCAAAAATGTCGATATTGTCACTGTTGAAATCAATGGCACCTGACTCAGACGGATTACCAGAGCCGGTGTCGTAAAGCGTGCCGTTGATGTCGATACGGGTTACCGCGGCCAGAGAACCGATATCGATGCCGCCGGCTGCGCCAACGCCATTGGTTGTCACATCATCCAGATCAACGATATTCGCATTGTAGATGTCCAGGCGACCAATGGTCACGTCGTCTTGCAAATCCACATTACCGCCAGCTGCATCCGTAGCAATCCTCAGGGTATAGGTATTGGCGGCATCGGTGATGGTGCCGGTGAAGGTCGCATCACCACCCTGTGTGGCGATTAAAACAACAGAACTGTTCAGGGTGGTGTCACCGGTGATTGTCACATCGCCGGTATGGCCGTTGTCATCATCCGTGTAGATAGTGCCACTAAGGTTGATCCCACCGGTCGAGGTCAAGGACACGCTGCCCAGGTCGTCACCGCCGTTGCTACCGGCGCCGTTGGAAAGTGTAATCACACCATCGCCAGTGGTGACGACAAAATCATGATCACCGCTTGCATCGGCACGGACTTTGGAACCGAATGACGCGATACCGCCGGTACCGCCACCTGCGGCATCGGTATCCACCGTCACATCAGTGATCAGGATGATATTACCCGTTGCCCCGGAGAGATCGACATTACCAGTCCCCACGTTGTCATCGGTTTCGATGTCGCCAACAAGTGTGGTCACGCCGGTGGTCGTCACGGACAGCGCTTCAAGCGCAACACCCGTACCCACACCAGCGAACGTCACGGCACCGTCGCCAGCCGTGATCGTCAGGCTGTCTTGGCCAATACCTGTGGAATCCACCACGCTGCCGGAAAGATCAATCGCGCCACCGGTACCGCTTGCACCGTCGTCGGAGTTAAGCGTGATATCCGCACCAAGGTCGATACCACCCGTAGCAGCACCGAAGTCGATGTTACCGGTGCCGGAGTTGTCGTCGGTTTCGATGCTGCCGTTAAGCGTCACCTGGCCACTGGTTGTCACGTCGACGAATTCAAGCGCGGTTGTCGTACCAACTGCACCGAGTGTCACCGTGCCGGAACCTGCGGTTACGGTCAAGGATTCTTCGCCAAGGGTCGTGCCGTTGAGCGTTGAGCTAAAGAGTACATTGCCTCCTGCAGCATCAGTGTCGAGGGTGATGTCACCAGTCAGCGTCGTTGCATTGCTGAAGGTGATGTTGTCATTGGTGGTGGTGATATCGGCAGCAGTGGAAATCCCGGTGAAGTCCTGGGCGATGAAAGAGCCATCCAGATTCATGGCACCCGTGCCGATGGTCAGTGTGCCAGCAGCATTACCATCAATGTTCACAGCACCGCCGCCCGTGGTGGTCACGGTAGCTGCATTGTCAAAGACGACCGCCTGAACATTGTTGATATCCAGAATATCGCCTGCACCTGCCAGATCCAGTGCCGCTTCGATGGTCAACGTGCCGGTGGTGGCATTGACCTGAATCTGTCCAAGACTGGAATTGGCTACATTGCTGCCGAACGTGTCACCCTGACCGTCGCGGCCGAGGGTCACGTTACCGCTGGAGGTGATGATGATGTCTTCATTACCATCAGCGGTGGTTTCAGCAACGACGCTGCCAGCCAGGTTCACGTTACCGTTGCCGGTGGTGATGGCCAGGTCTGCGCCTGCATCGCTGAACTCGATGGTATCGTTGATGGTCACGTTGCCGTTGCCGGCAGAGGTATCGATGGTCACGGTGTTGTTGTTACCGGGAGCGATATTGAAGCTGCTGCGACTACCGTTGACGGTGAAGCTGCCTGAAGCCAGGGTGATGTTGTCATTAACGGTGATTTCACCGCCTGCGCCATCGGTGTTGATGACCATGCTCACAGGCACGTTCACAGTGCCGTCAGCGGCATTGATCACAACTGTCCCGGTGTTGCCCGATTCGCCGACGATGATGGTTTCGATGCTGTTCTGCACATCGGCAAGTGTGGCTTCAGTGACATCCAAACCTGCGCCAGTGTTGCCCACGTTAATGGTGCCACCACTGGTCATGGAACGGAAGGTGACGGTCTGTGTGCCGGCACCCACACCGACATAGGTATTGTTGGCATTATCAACGTTAAGCGTGTCTGCCTGAATCAAAAGGTTACCGCCATCGGTACCCACATCGCCGGTCACGGTCAATGAAGTCACTGCTGCATTGTTCAGGTCAACCGTGGTGCCGATGAGGCTGATGGCGTCGGCATCAAGCGTACTGTTGATGTCGACGGTACCGCCGGTTGCGTTGGCGGTGAAGCTGTTGAGGTTGGTGGTCAGACCGACGGTGTCGTTGATGGCGATGGTGCCCGAACCGGCAGTCAGGGTCAGGTTGTCCGTGCCAATCGTTGTGCCATCAATGTTGTCATTGATGGTGATGTTGGCATCGGCGGTGCCGTCGGTGGTCACTGCGGCAGTACCGTTAATGATGATCGAAGCGCCGTTGGCGTCGAGGGTCACATCACCTGCAGCGCCTTCGCCGGTGGTGTCCAGCGTTCCGGTCAAAGTCAGGTTACCCGTGGTGGTTTCCAGGTAGATACCCACACCGGCATGACCGGCATTACCCGAACCGTCGCCGGATGTCACATTGCCAACACTTTGTGTGCCCGCGGTGAAATCGATGTGATCGAGGTTCTGGAGTGTGGTGCTGCCCGTGTTGATGGCACCGGTACCCACATCAATGGTCAGACCATAGGTGTAGGCGTTACCGTCAGTGGTGCCACCGCCATCAATGGTGACATTACCGTTGTTGGCCGTGGTGTCGATCACTGCATTGGTTGCCAGGGTGACATCACCGGTCAGGTCCACGGTGTTGCCTGCACCTGCTGTGGTGATATTACCGTTAAGCGTGATCCCAGTACCAGCGGTACCGGCTGTGAAGTCCACGGTGTTGATCTGACCGCCAGCACCGATGATGCCAACACTGATGTTGCCTGTACCTGCATTGAAGGTCAGGTCTTCAGCACTCGTGCCGTCGATATCCAAAGCGGAGATGTTACCGCCGTTTGAATTGATGGTCAGGGTGCCGATGTTACCCAGCGCCAAGTCGGAGGTGGCGAAGGTGATGTTGTCATTACTGCTGGTGAAGGTTGTACCTGCAACATTGTCAAAGGCGATGTTGCTGCCGGCAGCAGCGGTGTAGGTCTGCTGGTTGGCGTTGTAGGTCGTACCTGAGAAGGTCAATGTGGCGGTATTGGTGTTACCCACAGCCGTCGCACCCGTCACACCGGCAGCGGCGCCACCGATGTTATCCGCGAAGGTAATCGTACCAGTGTCAGCACCGGTGTTGATCGTCAAAGCGGACAGTGCGGTGGAGTTACCGATTGCACCGTTGAAAGTCACCGTACCGCCACCACTGTTGGTGGTCAGACCAAAGCCGCCATCAATGGTGCTCGAGAAGTCGATCGAACCGTCAGCACCTGTGCCGTTGGTGTCGATGGTGAGTGTGCGTTCCAGAACCGTGGCAGCGTTGATATCCAGATTGCCACCATTGGCTGCATCACCACCATCTGTGTCGATGTTGCCGACGTTGGAGTTGAATGTCGTAGCATTGATCTGCAGCAAGCCGTTGGTGCTACGCAGCAGGTTGGCGTTGACATCAGCGGTGGTGCCAGCCGTCAAGGTCACGGCACCGGCGCCCAAGATATCGCTGCGTGCAGTCATATCCAAAGCCGTTGCAGCGGTGATCACCACACCACTGGCGATGTGGATTTCGTCATTGGCGTTGGCGGTGTTGTTGGCGTCAGAGTTGATCGTCAGAAGACCGGTGTCTGTGGTCAGATCAACATTAACGTTGACACGTGAATTGGCCTGGGCATCCAAGGCATTGAAGGTTGATGCCGCCGTGTTGAAATTGATCTGGCTGTTGTCACCCGCATCAGCATTAAGTGTCACAACACCGCTGATATTGTTGCTGTTGGCAGCGGTGATGTTGTTGACCGTCACACTGCCACTATGTGTTGCAAGATTGGCTGCGGTGATGTTCTGCAACTCTGCACCGGAGATGGTCATGCTGCCAGCGGTATCACCAAGCCCCAGGGTACCACTATTGGTGGTGGTGATGGTGGTATCACCCGCATCGGAGGCCAGCGTACCGGTTGTGTTGAGATTCAGGTCTGCTGCGGTGACTGACAGCGCACCGCCATTGGTGTCAATGCCCACGCCATCAGCGACATCCAGTGTACCCGCACCGTCATCACCGGTGTCAGCATTAATGGTTATCAGGTCGTTGGTCGTGGTGATGTTGGCATCAACATTGGCGCCGCCATCGGTGTTGATCACGATGCCCGTTGCACCGTCAACTGCGATCGTCTGGGTGTTCTGGAAGCTGCCCGAGTCGCTGACTGTCAAGCCAGCCAGGGTCTGCAAGGCACCAACCGTACCGGTCACTGTCACAGCGCCGGTACCGGCATCAAGGGTCAGGGTTTCATTGCCATCTTCAGCATTGACTGCCTTATTGATGGCGATCGCCTGGTCACCGCCTGCCAACCCGTCTGTACGGATGGTCAGGCTTTCGTTGATCTGAATGCTACCGCCAGCACCGCCAAAAGCGAAGGTGCCTGCTGCGGTGGTACCACCGTCGGTGGTATCAAGGTCACCGCTGAGCTGAGCCAGGCCAGTGGTCGTCAGGGTGATATCACCACCGGAAGTGGTGATCGGGCCGACGATCATTTGACCGGTGCCCGTGGTGAGTGTGACATTGTCCGTATTGTTGCTGTCGATGGAAGTCACGCTGATCTGACCTGCACCACTGGTGATGAGGTTGACCAGGCCGGCACCGGTGATGGCGCCGACGGAGATGTTACTGCCTGCAGCAGTATTGATGTCAAGATCAGATGTACCTGCACCGGTGATATCCGAAGCGGTGAATGTGCCAGAGGTGTTGGCAACCGTGAGATTGCCTGCAACCGTCATGTTGCCGTTATTGAAGCTGACGGCATCACCGGAAGTGGTGATGGTCACCGTGCCACCGCTGGTAAGGGCATGGGTGTTGCCGTTGGCATCATAAGTCTGTGTACCACCGGTGTTGTAAGTGGTACCGGTTAGATTCATTGCGGTGGAGCCAGTCATGCTGGTCGCACCTGTCACGCCTGCTGCAGCGCCGCCAATATTGGCGACATCAATTGTGGCACCGGTTGCTGTGAGGCTCGATAATGCCGAACCATCACCGATAGCGTCTGTGAAGGTGATATCACCTGTACCGGCAATTGTGGTCAATCCAAAGCCTGCACCGGCAATTGTTGAGCCGAAGGTGATATCGCCAGCACCCACACCCGTGGAAACCTGCACGCCCCCAGCCAGCGTCACTGGGTTATCGCCAAAGTTAATTGCAGCACCTGCGCTAGTCACGTTACCGGTCAGCGTCACACCACTGGCAGCATCGTCAATATCAATGGTACCGGCCCCAGAAGTCAGGGTGTTCTGGAAGTCGACTGCACCACTGTGGTTAATGTCGATATTGCCACCGTTAGTCGTGATGGATTCAACCGAGGTGAAAAAGGTGCCACTTGAAGTGAACGCACCACCTTGGGTCTGCACGGTCTCATTAAGTGTCACGCCAGTTGTTGCATTGAGGGTAACAGCCGCGTTGTCAGTAAACAAACCGATCGACCCGGCCTGCGTGGTGATCGAACCACCAGCAGTGATGCTGATTGCACCACCAGTACCGGCATCGGTGTCAACCTGACCACCCAGCGATACATTACCACCAGCATTGATGGTCACGTTACCGCCGAGGGTGCTGATACCCACACCTGCGTTGGAAGTGATGTCACCGGTTGTGGTCTGCAACGAGAAGGTTTCGCCCGGACCATTGAGGTTATTCAGAGACAAGCTCTGTTGGATGGAAATACTGTTGTTGGCTTGGAGGGTGATATTACCATCCAAAGCTTCAAGTGCTTCATCACTGATCGTAAATGTTCCGGCACCATCAGCAAAGTTGACTACATTGTCGGCCACTTCGGCATCTTCCGTGCCGGTGTTGGCAATTACAATATCATCGGGGTCAAAGAGGATCGTACCGCCAGCAGCATTGATCGTACCAGCCATGTCCAGGTATTGTTTACCGGAGACTTCAACATCACCGTTAACAGCCTGAATGTCGCCATAGTAACGAGTGGTACCATCAGCCCAGACAACCACGCTACCGTTACCACCGTTCACGTCAAATGTTGCATCACCACCGACAAAAGTCGCAGAAGCGTTACGAATATTTGTGTCATTACCCTGGAAGCCGCCACCGACATTAATCTTACCGCCAGCAGTGGTACCCGACGCCAAGATGGAGCCCATCTGAGCGACATATTCACCGGTCATCACAACCGTACCGCCTGCACCGTTGAGGTTTGAAGCGTCAAGCAGGCCATCGTTCTGGACGACGCCTGAGCCTTGGCCTTCCAAGCTGATGTCACCGGCCATGATGTCGCCGGTGTTGTAGATGGCGATGGAGTAAAGGTCGCCTGCACCCAGAGCCACCTGGTCGGCGGTGATGGTGCCTGCGTTGAGAACACCTTCTTTACCTTCCTGAATGTTGGCAGCCGCACCGTTGATGCGTGCGAAAATGTGTCCGTTGGAGTCTTCACCCAGCAGCACGTCGTCACCTGCGATCATGGCGACAGAGCCTTCGGGTGCATTGATTGCACCGTAGTTCGCGACATGGGAGCCAACCATGGCGACGAAGTTCGAGTTGATGTTACCCCAGTTGACCACCTCGCCCTGAACATCGGTGAAGTGATCCACACCGTTGTTGAAGTCTTCATTGGTGATGTTACCGGCGGCGGCAACAAAACCGGCGGTGTCCACAACACCATTTTCGTGGAAATAGACACCACTCTTATTAATGACATACACAATACCATTACCATGCAGAAAACCGTCAATGATCGTTTTGTCATTTGAATTCACACGGTTGAGCACTTTGCTCATGGCATCAGGTTGATTGAATGTAACAGTCTCATCCTTGACAATGTCAAAGTTAGTCCATTCAATAATCGCCGTGTCGGTGAACTGATCGACCGTGGTGACACTGCCGGCTTGGCCGACGGCACCTTGCTGATTGATGTTGGCACTGCCGTCGACCACCACGCCGCCTTCGACGGCATAGGCATTGACACCGATCAAAGCGGTGAGCAGGGCCGAGGAACCGGCAAAGTAACCGCGGACTTTGTGACGCCAGTCACGACGCTTAAGTTCACGGGTACGACGTTGTTCTTTGAAGTTGTTGCTAACCAGTGTTCGCAGATTGGAGGCCATTTGAAACTCCCTTTACCGAGTGGGTCAACGCTTGGCTCTAGTGTTGGTTGACCTGGTATTTGTTTGCTTGGTATGAATCCCGAAATCTTGCCGAAATCTCTCGGCTTTATTTTTTCACGTTAATCTTGTTACTTGTTTTTTTAGTACAGCAGGGTTGCGGCAATGTGGAACCGATTGTCACCCATTTCCGTTTGATCCAGATCCGTCAGAGCAAAGCCCCAGTCCATGCGGACGCTGAGGTTACGCTTGTACAGGAATTCCAGACCCACACCCACGCTCATCAGATCTTCGTCTGCTTCAGCAGCGTTGTTGGCCGGATCTTCTTCGATCCAGGTGTGTGCCATATCCATGAACAACTTGAAGACGGCATCCCAGTCGGTGGGACCGTAAACCGTCTGCGGGGACCAGCGGAAGGGCTGACCAAACAGCGGTGTGCTGCCCGGATCAGGTTCCAATGCCAGAAGCTTGGGAATGTGCAGGCGATATTCAATCGTCAACTGCAACACGCCATCGCCCGAGGCTTCGGATTCATCAAAGCCACGCACCGAGTACATCCCACCGACCGTGCGAAGCTGCGAAGGCAGAACGCGTGAGCCGAAGGTGTACTGACCGGAGAAGGCGATGAACAATTCGTGGGCCAGGGTTGAGGTTTCGGGGGTGGAGGTGTCTGCCCAACCGGTGGGGTTTAAGAACGGTTCGAGGAACATGCTCTTGGACAGATACCAGGACAGGATGTGCTGTTTTTCGTCGACGGTGTCGCCACGGCCCATCATGTCAAAGTCGTCGCCGTTGATGCCGACGATACCCAGCAGGTCGGTCTTGTAGGAAACCTGGGCATAGGTCGATTGGGTTTCGTCACGGTTCTGATAGGTCAGACCACTTTCCCACCACAGCAGATCAACTTCGCCGGTGGTGGTGACGACCAGGTTGTTCTCCACGGTTTCTTCGCTGAAGGTCAGGCCGGTGAAGAAGTCAATGAAGTGGCCGTCGTTGTTGTAGAAGTTGTAGATCAGGTCAGCACCGATGTCGTAGGACTCGGCGGTGAAGCGCTCAGAAGCAAAGCCCACGTCTTCAGAGCTGTAAATGCTCCACAGACCATGAATCTTCCATCGGACTTTCTGTGAATCGTAAAACGGAGCTTCGTAGGAAGTGACGACAGAGTGACTCTCATCAAAGCCGGAGGTGATGTAGTCGATACTGAAAATATCATCGTTGTTGGTCACCTGATTGAAAGTCAGACCGAAACGTTCGCGCCACCGTTGGGTGGACTTGGTGCCGGTGTTGGAGACCTGGAAGTAAGCCAGCCAGGGTTTGTTTTCAGTGATCAGCAGGTCAAGGGCAACCGAACCGGGGTCAGCATCTTCCGACGCCGAAACAGCCACGTCCACACGGCGACCGGGGTGACGGTTCAGACGCGAAACATAACGGTCCAGTTCTTTTTTGTTAAGCAGATCGTGTTCGTTGTAACCGTCAGACGGCTGCACAGGCATATTTCGGAGGATGCGGTTATGCACAGGGTTGTTGATGCGGTCGGCATCAGGCACACGGTTGCCGCTGGCGAGAGAGCGCATCTCAGCAACGACGGCGGTGCGAATCACAAGGCGAAGAGACGTGTCGCCTTCGGGGCGAATATCCTGACCGCGCTGGTCGATCTGCGTGCGGTCCGGTCCGACAAACACACCGATGATCCCCAGCTTGTTGAAGTAGTCGACGATGGACACGGAAATCTTGCGGATGGCCGAACCGTACAAACGCACGTTGTCGACTCCCTGCAGGTCCACCAGGCGAACCGGCGTGGCTTCGACACCTTCACGAGGCGAAACAAAGCCGCCCTCAGTGGGAATCAAATCCACGCTGATCATCAGCACATCTTCCAGCGGCGGGTGGCCGGCATGGGAGCGAGCGTATTGAACGATGAGTTCTGACACATCGTAAGCAGAACCGTCATCTTCAACAGGCAACACATCAGCCATCGGTGCGGGTAACTCGATGCGGGGCAGGTAACCTGCCTTACCCGCTTGAACGCGCATCTTGGCACGGAGTTGAGCCAACTCTGCTTCGAGTTGACGTATGCGATCCTTTGTCGTCTCCAGGTCTGCAACTGCATCCTGGGCAAGCAAACGTGCTGGACTAAACAGCATCACGCCGGCCATGCACATCGCTGCTAGCGACTGTGCCCAATGTTGTTTTTTCGCGCTCATTTTCATGTGTCTCATATGGAGCAACCCCTAAAGCAAAACAAGGCCGAACGACAGCGTTCGGCCGATTCCGGACAAGGTTCAATAAGGAAATAGCGAACTTTCCTCAGTAAATGACGTAATTTTCTGCTGATTTGATCAACCCCTTGATCAGATTTAGCAATTGAAGCGTCTATTATTCACCGTCAGGGTGGACCTACACCACCCTATGATGAGTCTGGTTATATGTCATTGGCATTTTGCCGTCAAGAGGTTGAATTATTTTCTCTTATGATAATTTTTTTCAAATATTTGGACGCTATTTCAAGCACAAATTGTCTTTTGAATGAGCGAATATTTTCAAGCTACTAAAGCAACACACAACACATGGCTTCTATCAAAATAGTGAATGGTGTTCATTGCAACGAAGCAGCAATAAAAGTCAAAACAACAAGTTTGTGTTGAACTATGTTCATAACCGCGCCAATACCCTCAATCCCTATCCGTCTTGAGCTGAACAGTCGACCTAATGATCACTGTTCACAGGTTGATATCGATACACAGCCAACAACACAAAACATCACGCAACATACATACGTTGAAAAATCAAAATATAAATCACACTGAATAAGTGTTCTAGTATTTTGTTCGTTAACCTGTTTATAGATCATTCCTTGCAAGATATTCGTTACTCTCATTGCGAGTAATACATAAGTTTACAAAACCGCTCTATCAGTCTGATCATCTCGCCGACACTCAGCGTGGGGTCAAGGTCATTATCAACTTACTAATTCTGACAGTGGGATTCCTGTCAGAATCGGACAGGTAAATCAGTGCTAACCATGAAACCGAATCTGACCATCTCATAAAAAATGTCCATCAGCATCGTTCTGTGTGTCTTGCTGACACTGCTTTTGACCATCACGGTCCTGTGTTCGACCCATGCAGCAAGCTCTACCATCATTGCAACCAATCAGGCGCAAGACCTTCAACAGCAAGCAGAACAGACCAATCAGCAATCAATCAGGCTCAGGAAATCCTGAACCTAACACAAAAAAAAATCTCAGCAATTACGTGCTGACGCTGCGGTGTTGCAAGCCGTTCGCTCGGACATGCATAACCAGTTGGGCTTACTCATCCAATCTATGATTGCCAACACGTCCACATCACGACCCCGATGCCATCAGCCAAGTCTCCGACGACATCAACCAACTCAAAGACGAAGCCCAATCACTGCAAACCGTCTTGGGTCAGTTTGTGGTGTGACAGCGAATCTGTTCATTCGGCTTAGGCATGCCACATTCAGGGCAGGACTCAGGAGAGTAACTCAAATCGTATTTGCATTGGACACATAGATTCTTCTTGATCAAATACTGGAAATATGCACGATCAATCCAATAAAGCAGAATCGCAAAAACAATCAGGATGATCCAATCCATCAGGACTCCCAGCCAATCAGGGCCTTGTGATGTAGAGGGGGCAGCCCAAAAGTATCCAACTGATTGTAATCCTGCCTGATGCATCTCAAACCAAAGACTTTTCATACTGTATTCGTACCTTGGTACATCAGCCCAGATGAAATGTCGATCTAGCGACATCTTGCTTGTGTATTCATAGCGATAAGATGGAATGGTTACTTGAAACGACCAACGTGGATAGATCAAAGCAACCAACATTCCCACTGAAGTGAAAACAAGAATGGCTTTTGGATTCTTTCGCACTGTTACCCCCTAGCTATAAGTTAATCCGTGCGCGCTAAACCGCGAGCGGTTTAATCCGCGCTTTACCGACCTTCAAGCAGGCGTTGGCCGAGGAACTCGTTGAGGTCGGGGATTTCGTTGATCTTGTCGATGACGGTTTGAATGGGATATTCCAGACGGACGAAATCTACATGCTCACTGCTGACGATAGCATAGCTGGCGCGCGGGTCACGGTCGCGCGGTTGACCGACGCTGCCGGGATTGATGATGCATTTTTCGCCACTGTTCAACCGGTAGCGTCCGTTGAGATCCGCAGGCGGGTAGAAGTCGGGTTCATCCGTGAAGACACCTGCGACATGGGTATGCCCGCAGAAGCAGCGTTTTTCGATGCGGTCAAAAATCTGTGCCATCTTGGAAGGTGATGTGATCACGTCATCGGGGAAGACGTATTCGTTGATCGGTCGCCGTGGTGATGCGTGGACGCATAACGTGCCATGGAAGTGATGTCGGATTTCCAGGCTGCCCAGGTACTCCCAACGCTTGCGGCGTTTGACGGGGTCTTCTTCAAGTTCAAATTGACGACGGGTCCAGAATGCTGCAGCTTCGGCAGACGCGTTAAATGCCGTAGGCTCGTAAAGGGCTGCAAAGTCGTGGTTCCCCATCAATGCCCACTCACAGTTTTCCATCACCAGGTCCAGACACTCACAGGGATTCGGACCATAGCCGATGATGTCACCCAGACAGCAGATGCGCGTGACACCGCGTTCCTTGATGTCAGCAAGGACGACTTTCAGTGCATCCACATTGCCATGGATGTCGGAGATCAATGCGAAGCTGCCCTTCCCACCGGTCGGATCATTCTTGACGGCTTTGGGTTGGGATGCGTTGGATGAATCAGATTCGGAAGGTTGAGCCACTGGGTCGTCCTGTTTGGTTTAGGTGCGAAAATCATGCTGTGGGAGTCAACGTGTGTCGACAATATGGATATAGTAGACGATCCATGGCCAATGATCACCCCCGGAATCCCAAATCCAGTCTCGACGCCCCGCGCGTGCTGCTGATTCGCCCCAGTGCATTGGGTGATGTATGCCGTACCGTGCCTGCCTTGGTGACACTGCGAAAGGCCATGCCCCAAGCCCAAATCGACTGGCTAGTTCAGTCCCCCTTCGCCCCTGCGATCGCCTCGCATCCCGACCTGCATCAGGTTGTTGCATTTGACCGCAAGCGTTATTCGAAGCTGCTGCTCCGCCCCGGTCAATGGTCGAGCTTCCGTGGGTTTCTGCGTCAATTGCGTGAAGCGCATTACGACATGGTCTTCGACCTTCAAGGCCTTGCACGCTCAGGTTACTTCACATGGGCAACCCGCGCGCCCATCCGAGTCGGCTTTGCTAACGCTCGCGAAGGTGGGCATCTTGGGTACACCCATCGCTATCACATCGACACCAACATGCACACCGTCGACCGCATGCTCGCATTACTCAAAGCCCATGACATCCCCCCATCGCCACAGGAACCTGATCGGGATATGCGACTCTTCACGCCTGCTGAAGATCTCAAATGGGCTGATCAATATCTCAACGACATCGGCAACGGTAACCGTCCCTTTGCCCTGCTTGCCCCGACTGCACAGTGGTTATGCAAATGCTGGCCGATCCAGCGATTCGTCGAACTGGCAAAACGATTGGAACAGGAACTGAACCTGCGCATCATCGTCATGGCCGCACCCCACGAGCAACCCATCGTCCAACCGCTGCTCGATGCAACCAACACGCAACTGCCCCCAACCACCATTGGCAAAATGATGGGACTCATCCAACGCGCCCGCATCATGATCTGCCATGACTCGGGCCCGCTGCACATGGCCGTCGGCCTGGGCACCCCCACCGTCAGTCTCTTCGGCCCAACCAATCCTGCTCTCGTCGGTCCCTATCAACAAGACCAATGGGTCGTCCAACCATCCGACATCACCCAGCAGGAACTTGCCCAAAGCTACCGCGACCGCAAGAACGACCAATCCATCATGGCAAGGATCACCCTCGACCAAGTCTGGGACCGCGTGAAGATGCGCATGGATCAATCCTAAGACCGTAGCAATTGCGATGTGTCACAACGCAGCCATTCAGGCGAGCCGCGTCGTGTCGACGCGGGTTACACACACGAACACCATCACACACACAACACCCCACCAACCACCACCGACATCAACTGCCTTTTACCTTGCGGCGGTCCGGTTGTTGCCCCACACCCCAGCCTCCGGCTGCCCCTCGGAAGAGCATTGAGCCTTTACCACAAGTTTGCGTCTAGTGTGTGGATTTTGAACTCTTGCAGAAACGCTTGATATCTTGCCCGTCATTTAACAACGCGCACCAAAGGCCCAATGCCCTTCCGCGGGGGAGTCAGGTGGCTTGGAGGGCTGACGGCGAAGCCTCCATCTCAAATAGTCATTTCCTTATTCTGTCTTGAATGCCTTGCGGGGGTCCGGGGGTTGCCCAGCAGCGCAGCATCAGCTTGTCTGATGCGAGCAGCGCACAACCCCTGGCAAAGAAACACACATTAAAAATCATCTCACGCTTATCACGATAGTTGAATCTTCCGCCAAGGCCGGTCATCCTATGTCATCATTAACCAAGTACATCACAGCAACCCCGCGCGGATACAAACAGATGCCCAAGAACAAAAATAAAGACAACTTCGACTGCATGGCTGCCAAGGCAGATAAATATGTTCTCTACCAACGCTCCGTCCAGGAACCCGAATCCGAAGTCAAGTTCTTCAACAAAGTCTTCAAAACCGCCTTTGGCAGAAAGCCCGTCAGTCTCCGCGAAGATTTCTGTGGCACGTTTGCCATCTGCTGTGAATGGGTCAAGTCCCACAAAGACCGCATTGCCGTTGGCGTGGACCTCGATCCCGAACCCCTGGCCTGGGGCCGTGAACACAACCTCGCGCCACTCAAACCCAAACAACAGGACCGCGTCACACTCTTACAACAGGACGTGCGCACCTCAGGCGGCCAGAAGTTCGACATCCTCAGCGCCCAGAACTTCAGCTTCTGGATTTTCAAAACCCGTCCTGAATTATTGAAATATCTCAAACATGCTTACAAAAATCTCAACGACGAAGGCATGATGGTCATGGACATGATGGGTGGCGGAGACTGCTGGGTCGAAGACCACACCGACGTCCGCAAGTTCAAAGACTTCAAGTATGAATGGGAGCAACACAAACTCTGCCCCATCACCCACGATGCGACTTTCCACATCCACTTCCAATTCAAGGATGGCAGCCGTCTGGACAAAGCCTTCACCTACGAATGGCGTTTCTGGTCCATCCCCGAAGTCGTCGAGTTATGCAAGGAAGCCGGCTTCAGCGAAGTCGACGTCTACTGGGAAGGTGTCGACGAAGACGGTGAAGGCAACGGCATCTACACCGCCCAAGACCACGCCAGCCCCGACCCATGTTGGATCGCGTATATTGTGGCAACGAGATAAGCAAGACAATTCCAAAGCAAACTATTGCATTACCCCGGGAGATGCATCATGAATTTACGATTACTTATCAAAACAACTCTCATTCTGATTTTACTTGTATCCAACACACAAGCAGAACCTATTGACTGGCGATCTCTTTACTTTTTAAGTAATTCAGCCCCTAGTCAAAATACAATTAAACATAAAAATAAAGAGTGGCCCGAGAAAATTACTGTATTTTTCGACGATGATAACAAACATAAATTCTGTGATCTAACAGCAATATCTACTGCAAAAACAAACCAGTTATTTTATATCGCCAACAAATTTTTAACTGTTGGTGATATGAAACAATTCATCAACAGTTCACATCAATTCAAAGAGGAAGAATTATTTAAAAAAGCATTTTGGGATTACTACAAGCAAACACTAAGACTATTTGTATCAGATCAAATACTCATCGACAATTACATCAAGAATGACCAATCACCGTTCATCCCCGTGGGTCAATCAAATGTTCTTTTGTATGAAAGCTATGCATATCGTAACACAGGTCTTCCACTGAAGGTTATGTCTACCAGTCAATTTGAATCTTATCTTACCACTTTTGATGATTATGTTTTTAGTTTTAAAACGCTTTCCTACGACATGAATGATATTGAGCTGCTTTTGACACAATGGTCTGAACACATACCTGACACACCCCCAATCAAATGTGGCTATCAACTAACCTTATCAAAAGATGACAAACTTGCACTTTGGCAAAAAGAACGATCTCGATATGCATTTATCAGCAATAAAAGATTATCAGTTATCAACAATATGATCCAAAACAGAGCCAGATATATTCCCCTACATGACTTTTGTGGAACACCAACACTAATCATACCTGCTCTTAATGCTGAACAAGACTTCGAAATAAAAATACTGCTAGAGAAAAAACCCACTATTCCTCATGCAGATCATTCTGTGTTCGAGATTCCCCAACAACACGGCAAAATATTACCCTGCCAAGCTAATAATCAAAAAACTAAACAACCATGAAATTTATCCGGGTATTCATGCTATGCCTTTTTCTCTGGTCGATATGGAAAACCATTGATGTGTTACTGCGTACATCATCGATGGACTATCTATTATTCGAGAATGTTGGCTATACATGGCTCTTTTATGTCTTGGCGATTGCATTACTGATCGCACTGCTGGGCGGCTTCACCTTCCTGATCACTCCCAAAATACGGATTTTCTATGTAACAAGCCAGATTGCTGTGGTGTTGAATTTATTGTTCACAGCCATGTCATCCATTCTGGCAATGCGATTCCCAGAGCAGGCTCAAGAAGCATATATCACAAGCCGTGAAGCACGCGGCTTATCCGTTCATCAGGCCACGCTGGATATGATGACGAATCCGGTGTCACACACTATCGTCCTGATCGTTGCGACAGGCTTTGCTGTCTTGTGGTTAGTATTGCTCAACAAGATCAAAAACAATCCTATCTATATCAAAGAGATTGATGACGACAGTATTGATTTGGATTAAGCAAAGCTATAAAAGTACATATGCTTAATCATCACCACCAACCTGCAACATTGAATCCATCAGTGTGTCGCAATGTTTGCAGTAAAACAAACGTGTTTGATTACGTTCTCTTCTCACAACGTTATCCGTGATCTTGCCACAGCTCACGCATTTCACATGGTTAATCAACCTGAGGCCATAAAGCATCCCCACACACATCGCACTCAACGGTAACGGCAGAATCCAATAGAGAAGATGCTCGGCTTTACCATGCACGCAGAACACAATGGCAGCAAAGCATATGAGCATTGGCAACCCGATCATCAGCCCCATGCGATTCCATTTGTCGAGGTGCTCATAGTTTGGAATGATTTCTTTTTCCACACCTTTGACCATGTAGGTTTGTTTACACATTTTCGTCTTCAGAGAATTCAAAATCCTCAAACTCACCGACTTCCACGTAGGCACCACAGTGCGAGCAGTCTTGGACAGTGCCGTCGAGGGAGCTTGAGAAGAGGGTGGTTTCGCCGCATTTTTCGCAGACCGCTTCAATCTTGGTTGGCAGATTAGCCTGCCGTTGCTTACATAATTCGATATACTGCTTGAGATGTTCATTGGCTTGTGGTGCATCACTTTTACTGACATAGACCTGTGGCTGATGAACCCCGGCGATACCCCCAAGGATACTAAAGCCGGTCGCCGCGTTGTTCTCTACGACGTAGGCATCAATGCCGTTGGCATCGAGATGTTGCATGGCTGCCCAGGCATCGCTGTTGCTTTGGCCGGTGTAGATCACGATTGGTTCATTGAGTTGCATGGGTAATCCCCGGAAAATGAATGTTGTTTGGTAAACACCATTCTATAGCAAGTCCATAGGTATGAACACATTGAACACCGAGTCAAGATGACTCGGCTATATAGCCCAGACATTTTGGCTGGTGAAGTGTTCTTCATCACAGTAATAAAAACAAACCGGGCCAAACGAATTGACCCGGTTCTATACAACCTGACCCCCTCTTACCTTGGCAGGTTGTACTCGTGCTATTGAACTTATCTTTCTCATCGACCTCTAACTTCGTCATTCCCACGCAGGTGGGAATCCAGTGGCATTCTGTTGACGCTTGCAGATCTCACTGGACTCCCGCCTGCGCGGGAGTGACGGATTGTGGCGATTCAAAGAACGTTAATTGCTATGGTTATGCGAATTGATCCGGTGTTCGAGTTGGCGGATGTCGTTTGCAAGACGGTGATTGTTTCGCTTTTCATTATCCAGTTCACGTTCAAGACGATTGACTTCACGCTGGGCGCGCTGCAGGTTACGTTGCATCTCGATGATCTGCAGGTCATAGCTGTGCACACGCTGGGCATATGTCTCTGCTTTTTCAGCAGCGGACCGGGCGTTGGTGGCTTCGGCGAGGGCGACATTGACGGCTTGTGTGCTACTGGTCACGGCTGCACTATGCTTGGCGGACTCGGTTTTGAAATCGGTGACAGTTTGATCCCAATGTCGATTGAGCTTGTTGAACTCATTGAGCATTTTTTCAAACTGGTTGACCACGTTGACCACGTCCGACTCCTTGCGATTCTGCTTGATGATGGCAAGTTGTTCGCGGCTGGTTTGTAAGAGTGAACTGATCTGCTGCCGATCGGATTGGGAGACGTTTTTGAGTTCCTGCACCTTGTCACGATGCGCTTGTGACTGCGCGAGATTGGCATCAAGTTCACTGCGTACCTTGGGGGAATAGGCGTTGGTGAAATGGTCAAAGGATGCCTGCTGCTGTGATTGAAAGTTGTTTTGTTTGGAGGTCAATGAGTCCATCAAAGATGCCAACTCATCCATGCGATTGCGGACTTGGTTGAGTGTGTAGCTTTGATTGTCCACGCGGTGTTCGACTTGTTGCATCTGTTCGGTACTGGCGCAGCCGGTGATGAGGATGGCAGTGAGTAGACATAGCGTAATCGGTGCGTAACGGTGAAGAGATGGTGCGTGCATGTTGCCTCCCGAGAAAAGGTGAGTCGGTCTAACTGTAGGGTGATGTTTGCGGGGTTTGTGAATGGTATTGGTGTTGTGGTGGTGCGTAAATGTTTGTTTTGCAGTTGATTGAGATTTTTTTGCCAATATGTAGCCCCCCCCCTGTCTCTGGGACTGAAGTCCCAGGGCTTTAATGTGCATTCGGGCATAACCAGGTGATTAATTGCACATGAAAAACGCCGTGTCGGTTGGATTGAACGACACGGCGTTGGTTGGTGTTTGTTGATCAAAAGTGTTTAGTCTGCTGGCTTGCCGAAGACTTCGCATTCGGTGGTGAAGGCGAAGTTCTGGGGATAGCCGACCATGTTTTCATGTTTGTCGACATAGGTCAGACGAACATACTTGGCTTTGACAGGTTCGAAGGCAAGTGTCTTTTGCATTTCGTTTTTCTGTTCAAATTCAAAGCTGCCCACTTCAGTGAACTCACTGTTGTCGTCACTCACGGAGATCACCACGGTCCTGGTTGAGCCGAAGGGAGGCACGCCGATTTTCACGGAGTTGATGACAGCCATCTTGTTCAGGTCGATGGTGACATGCTTGGGGAACGTGGATGCATCACCGGTTGCAAAACAGTTCTTGGAGTTTGCTTCCCATGAGCCATCGGTCAGACCACCAATGCCCCAGTTGTACTTGTTAGCATCGGAACTGTCGTACTTGCAGTTCAAAGCAAGGTTCGAACCTTCAGGCTTGGCCACGATGGAGATGGTCACTTCTGGGGACTTGCTGGTCAGTGCCCAGATGGCTTTGTGATAGGCCTCATCGACCACCATCAACGGCTTGACGATTTGATCGCGATAGTCTGCATCGTCAATTTTCAGACGGACATTACGCCAGGTGTTGAAGTAGCTGTTTTCCTTGTTGGCAATGAGGTCATGAAGAATCTCCCCGGTCTGGGTTGGCAGGGCGACACTGACACCTTGGGCAAGCGCCTTGGCATTGGTGCCACCGATGATGATTTTGCCAGCAACCATCACATCGTAGACACCTTCTTCAAGGCCTTTGACGGTGAGTTTGGGCGTTGCAAAATCCACCATACCACAGGCCTTGGCGATCGGCAGAATCGACTCACTGATCCAGAACGGGAACTGCGTGGGCGTGCCTTTGAGATCCACCTGCGCACCATTGTTGCTGGCCACCGTCAGACCTTCAGCAGTACCCGACTTCAAATCAACCACACCCATCGGGGGCATCGGCTCGGCAAAGGCGGTAAGCATGTGACGGGCCATAACCATATGACCTTCAGGACTCGGATGCACGGCGTCGGGAATCATCGTGAACTTGGGATTACGCTCCTTCTGCTTGTTCATGAAGTCGAGCATGGGATGGAACACATCCACGAAATCGCAGTTGTACTGGGTCGCCAGTTCTTTGCAGACATTGCCCAGCGCTTCGAGATTCTTGTTGTAGTCAGCAGCCTTGAGATTGGCGCGGCGGTCATCGTCCACACAACCCGGCGTGTACACCACCACGCGGACATTCTCAGCCTGCAGCGCTTTGATGATGCCTTCCATGCCTTTGCGGTACGTTGCGATAATACCGTCATTGACCTGACGGTAGCTGCCGTCGTTCATGCCGAAGAACAAGGTCACCACGGTGGGCTTGTGAATCAGTACGTCACGCTTGAGTCGACTCAGACCACCCGGTGCACGATCACCACTCCAACCGGCATTGATGAAGACGATTTTCTTATCCGGGTAGCGACAGTTGACATACTGCTGGAGGTACCGCGAATACAGGCGTTGCTGCGTGATGCTGTCACCGTAGATCACCACACGATCACCGTCTTTAAGCGGTGTCTGCGCGTGAGCAAGGTTGGGAGCAATCGTCATACAAAACAGAATCAACGCAAGCATCAACAGGCTTTGCTTTTTGAGAATCAAATCGAATCGGGGCATGGGACATGTCTCCTGTGGAATCAATAAGTGACGAATCAGTCGGTCAAAGATGTACCCGGCAAAACATGTCACAGACACATTGCATGTCTGCCGAATACTTGCGAACCAGAACCATGAGTATAGATAAGCGTTCGACTTTAAGGATGTCAAACGCTCAATAAAATCACAAAAATAAATCGCAGCTATCAGGCGTATTGATAGTTAAATGGGCTCTGTTGAAAGCTATGGAAAAACCAGCCTCACGTCCGCTTCGCTCAAGACGCAGAGCCGCAAAAGCAGTTCAAAGAATGTATCTCCACTTTCCGTCACTCCCGCGCCCCGGAAGTTGGAAGTCCAGTGAAACTTGCAAGGGCGCACAGAATGCCACTGGATTCCCGCCTGCGCGGGAATGACGAAATTGATGATCGCATGAAGATTAATTGTTTGAACCACCCCAAGTGATCAATAGATCGCTTCTCTTTGCGGCTTTGCGGGCATGGCGTGAGAAATTGTCTTGCTGAGTTAAGACATACAAAGGATCTCAACAGAGCCAGTTAAACGGCGATCAATCAAACTTGCCAATCTGTTTCGTTGCATCGACAAGCACCATGGCAACAGTGTTCGCCAGGTTGAAACTACGGATCGGCCCGAGGATGGGGATACTGATGAGTCGGTCGGGGAAGCGTTGATGCCAATGCTCCGGCAGGCCGGTTGTCTCACGCCCGAAGATAAAAATATCTTCGTCGGAGTATGTCTGTTCAAAGTAGCGCCCCTTGCCGAACTTGGACACTAACCAGGGTTGGCGGTCACCTAACCACCTGAAGAAGTCTTCTTCGGATTCATGAATCGTGTGCGTGAGGTTCGGCCAATAGTCCAGACCGGCTCGGCGAAAAGCCTGCTCGGTGAGTTCAAAGCCCAGTGGTTTGATCAAATGCAGATGCGCATCGAGTCCGACACACAGGCGACCAATATTGCCTGTGTTCGGTGGGATCAAAGGTTGATAAAGGACCACATGAAGCAAAGGTGCAACCTTCATTTCGTGACAATGTTCTAGTCATTTTCGGTTGTTACAACAACCACACGGGCGGACATTGTAGTTGATTTCACACAATCAGACAGAACATCTGATCGAAGGTTTGTAACCATTGCCTGTCGATCACCACAAATTGGACAGAGTATGCTTAACCGCGATTTTCCACCAACTGCTTGAGCAAATCACCAACAGCATGACCCCAGACATCCCAGTTGAGATGCGATTCATAACGGTCCCTTGATGCGATGGACATATTCTTAAGTTGATCCCGATCCTTCAAAAGCTTTTCAATCTCATTCGCATACGATTGAGGACCATCCTCGAATGGTAACGTCAACCCGTTCTCACCGTGCTTGACAGGGGTGGGCACACCACCGGTCGCCGTGGTGACCACGGGCAAACCGAACGCGGCGGCTTCGCAAAAAACGATCCCATAACACTCAGCACGTGTTGGTAAAAACAAGATGTGACTGTCATGCAGTAACGCAACAAAGCGATTGTTTTCTTCTTCGATGTTTTTATTGAGCATCGGGATTACCGTCATCCGAGGATGCTTGACCGGCGGGACACAGCCACAAACCGTTAACGTCACGTCATGCCCACGATCCAGCAGCATTTTAAAGGCATCAAAAGCAATTGACCCGCCCTTGCGTTCCCATTCCAATCCCAGGAACAACAGGTTGATGGTCGAACTGAAATCACGGTCAATCACATCTTCGCGCGCCGGTGCGCGATCCAGATTCGCACCAAATTCAATCACGTGAACGCGTTTGGGATCAACGTTGTAATGCTCGATGACATAATCCGCAGCCCAGTTAGATGGATAGGTGAACATGTCTGCACGGTTGATTGCGTTGGTTTCAATCTCGTTTGAATGCTTCACCGAAATACGTGAGAGCTTCTTGTTCTGACTGTAATACGTCTGAAACTGGGATGAGGACGTATCGGAAGCATAACAAATCGGTAATGGTGTTTGCAGATACGCAAAGCCTGAAGCAGCTGCAGGGCAAAACAACACGTCGATTTTTTCCGGACTGTTGGCAATGTGTTTGGCCATGACGCGAGCGTAATAGCGACTGATCCAGATGTTGTTAAACACATTGAGATTGATGCCCGAAACGGCGCGAACAAGATTTCGAAAGTGAAATAAACTATGCCCAATGACTTTGGGTAGATGAACCGGCCCAAGTCTCACCACATGTTCAAAATCATTCTCCAGGGCTTTGAACATGCGATATTGCGTCCCGGACCAGGATCGCTTATCCAGCGGATCAGTCGTTGTAAGAAAACCAACGGTGATGTCACTTTTCTTCATCCCGGTTCCTTGCCAAACAACGGGGGGCATTTCAATGCCCGTAGAATAAACATCGGGGTTTGCTCGACCCATTTCATGTCCAACAACCTTATTATCGGCTGATATTGCAAGTGACCTTAGCGTGGTTTTCAACAAGGGCCATGTATAACACCTGAAGCCAAGCTGTTAACTGACAACTATTGAATTTGTATTTCACACAACCATGAATGATACAAACGCATCCCCCCCAGACATGATTACTTGAGATCAGGCTTGAGACTTTCCCAGAAGGTGTCGATCATCTTCTTGTCCGCCTCAGGAGCAGCCTTGTCGAGCATGGTGATGATGAGCAATCCCTTATCCTTGCCCCCAATGGTCACCACACGACGGGTGACCTGTTGGCCTTGCAATGATGAGATGGACTGTTTACCCGCCACTTCCGAACCATCGGTGAGTTTCTTTTTATACGGTGTATCGAGGAATTTGTAGCCGTACTGTTTTTCCTCTTTGGTCAATTCATTGAGCATCATGTCCACCAATGGCGTAGGGTCCATCGTGGTGTAATCCTGAACGATCACCGCTGACCCCTGTGCTGTGGTGAGCATCATCTGGTGAATGCCTTCCCCCAAGTCCTGACGGGTGGGGGTGACATCGCTGGGATGATCAAAGGAATACAAGCCGGTCTTGAAATTAACGATGGCTTTTTTCTTGAGTGTGACATTGATCGCTTTGCCATCAGCCAATTGAATACTGCTTTTTTCATCCAGATCGACTTCATATTCCTTGCCATCAATGACGAGGATATAGTTTCCGGTCAGGGCAAGATTGCTCAGCAGCAAAACAACACAGAGACTAAATAAGCGGACATGTTTCATGAGGTTCTCGTTTTCTTGTAAACAACAGTCACGGAAAAATCTTGCATCCAACACCAGCGTTTGATGCATAGGCAGATTATGCAAACAGAACAAAATCGGAGCAATGAAGATTAATATCAATCTGTTGACCGACGCGATAGTGAATCTGCGAGCCTTGCGCATTGATAATGACATACTCATCGAAACGGTGTTGATCAAACTGTGCTGATGCAAACGCAACAGCCTGATCGAGCATCGGAAAAACATGTAGATCCGGCATGGTATCCGTGATGCGCTTGCCTGATCGATCCAAAAGAATACCCGTGTCGTACTCAACTTCGAGAACGGCATATTGACCTTTGGGAATCTGCCATCTTGTGGACATGGCCATTGGCCTGGTTATTTCAGTGCAGCAACCAACTGATCGACGACTGCATCCATCTTGACCAGTTCACCCTTGGGACCGTTGGAACCATCGCGGGCTTTGAGTTCGACGGACTGCTCTGCCAGAGCTTTGTCACCGAGTGTGATGCGGTAAGGAATGCCGATGAGGTCAGCATCTTTGAACTTCACGCCGGGACGTTCGTCACGGTCATCAATGAGTACGTCAATGCCCTTGGCTTCGAGTTCGACTGCAAGCTTGTCAGCGACCTCCGCGGCCTGACCGGCATACTTGATCGGGGTGATGAGCACATGATACGGCGCGATGCTGGCGGGCCAGATAATGCCGTTCTCGTCGTTGCCGCCGTCACGTTCGATGGCCGAGGCAAGGATGCGGTTCACACCAATGCCGTAGCAACCCATGATCGGATTCACACGTTCGTTGGCTTCGTTGACCACTTCGATCTTCAATGCCTTGGTGTACTTGTCACCGAGTTTAAAGACGTGGCCGATTTCGATGCCCTTGGTCATCTGCAAGACACCGCCGTCATTCTTGGGTGAGGGGTCACCGTCAACTGCATTACGGATATCCGCAACGGTCACTTGCGCACCGGCATCAACCACATCACGCTTCCAGTTGAAATGCTTGACATGGTGATCAACTTCGTTGGCACCGGTCACCCAGAAACCGCCCTGTGCTGCATCGGGATCGACAAAGAGTTTGACATCATTGCGACCGACAGCCACCTGCGGGCCGACAAAACCAATCGCAAAGCCTGCATCGCGGGCTTCCTTTTCATCTGCCATTTCCAGATCGCTGACACCTGCTGCCTTGCGAAGTTTGGCTTCGTTGAGTTCGTGATCGCCACGAATCACGCCGATGACCCAGGTGTCGCCGGACTTGCAGACGAGGGTCTTGAGCATGTTCTGTGTTTTGAGCTTGGTCTTAAGCTGCTTCTTGAAAAACGCGCAGACATCTTCAATGCCCGGGCAACCGGGGGTGTTCACCGATTCCAGATCGCCGGTGGGATCACCCTCTAAATTCCGGGGGCGGTCGCCGATCTCGCATTTTTCGACGTTGGCAGCATAGTTGCCTTTGTCACTCTTGAGAATGAAGTCTTCACCGGTCGGTGAGGGCACCATGAATTCATGCGATGCGTTGCCACCAATCGGACCCGCTTCAGCTTCGACCACTTCGTAAGGCACACCACAACGCTCGAAGATCCGACAGTAGGCAGCGTACTGCTTGTCGTAGGTTTCACTCAATCCGCCTTCACCGTCAAGGTTCAGGTGGAACGAGTACGCATCCTTCATCTGAAACTCACGCGAGCGCAGCACGCCAAAGCGCGGACGGAACTCGTCGCGGAACTTGGTCTGGATTTGGTACAGCGTCTTGGGCAGATCGCGGTAAGACTCGATGAACGTACCACACAGATCGGTGATGATTTCCTCGTGGGTCGGGCCCAATGCCTGCTCTCGGCCGTGACGGTCTTTGACGACGAAAAGGTTATCGCCATAGGCTTCGCGACGCTGAGTCTGTTCCCAGAGTTCAATGGGCTGCAACGTGGGCATGAGCACTTCCACAGCACCCGCCTTGTCCATTTCCTCACGGACAATCTGCATCGCCTTTTGCAACGCCCGCAGACCCAACGGCAAATAGGTGTACACACCCGAACCAAGCTTGTGAATCAAGCCTGCACGGATCATCAGTTGATGCGACGGAACCACCGCATCTGCCGGAGCTTGACGGGCGGTGGGGATGAGTGTGTTGGACCATTTGGTAGCCATAGCTGTCACCTTTACATATCAGGACATACCCAATCGGTATGCTATTGACCGCGTCGCCAATGCTTTTGAATCTTTCAACTTGGCACCCGCGTACACTAGCAACCGGATGTTCAGTGGCGATTGGTATAGACGGGCATCTTAGCACAAAGCAATCGTAAACGTGAACCACAGAGACGCTGAGGACGCAGTGTTAAGACTCGATGATGCTCAGGTGAGCCGCGGTGTGTCACCGCGGGATTCGACGAAGTCGAACATCAATTCACTAAACAGCAGCCTCAAAGGCAACTTGAGCTGCGCTCAATCCCGCGTCGACACGACGCGGCTCGCCTGATATCTCCTGACTTTGCTCTGTGTCTCCGTGGTGAAAACCAAAGAGATGGAGTCAGCGCAGTGGATGCATGTTTTGGGCTTTGCGATCACGGTTCACCATTTCCAGTGACCGGGGTTCATTTTTGAGGAGCTTGACCAGTTGAGACGTGGTGCAACCCAACCGTGAGCCGGTCTTGCGGGGATCAAGACTGGTGAAATAGAGATTGTCGAGCACCTCTGCCAACACCGATGGGAAGTCCGTGTGAGCAGGGTTCACTTTGATACTGCCCTGAACAAACCGGGATTGGACCAGTTCGCTGGGCGGGTAAATGGGATCACAGCGGACTTGTAACGCCAGATTCACACGCAGGCGAAAGAGCGCAACTTTCCGATTGGCAATCTGTTCGCGTCGCTCGGATGCCTGCCCGGTGATGCCGGTGGGTTCATGGGTGAGAATAACGGCGGTGGCGACCTTGTTGCGATGCTGCCCCCCGGGACCGGTGCCACGGGTCTGTTTGAGTGAACATTGCTCATAAAGCAGATCAGGGTTCATGGCGGCGGGATGGGGGTAAGGTTCAGACATCGCGCTTCACAACAATCGCGGTCCAGTCGTCGGCCTGGGGTTGGTTGGGGGCGTACTCCAGTAGCGCCTGGACAAGTGCTTTGATGATGGTGTCGGCCGAGTCATTGCGGTGCTTGCGGACGACTTGCTCGACGCCTTCGCTGCCGAACATGTCTTTGCTGCCGGGCTTCTGGCATTCGAAAAAGCCGTCGGTGAGAAGGATGAAAATGTCCCCCGCTTCCATGGCAAAGGGTTCGACGGCGTCATGTGGGACCGATGCCATGATGCCCATGGGCATGCCTGAAGCGTCGCGGTTCTCAAAGCTGTCATCGGCTGCGTGGTAACACAATAGCGGCGCCTGCCCCGGCGCTTCGTAATCTATTTGATGCTTCCGGGGGTCGAGGATGCCAAAGAAAGCGGTGATGAAGCGACTGCCGCCCAGGTCTTCTTCGAGTTGGCTGTCGATGTGCTGACGCAGGGTATGCAGGTCGGTCCCCAGTCTCAGTCCCATGCGGAACATGGCACGCATCTGCGTGACCGACAAGGCAGGACCAATGCCATGACCCGTTGCATCGGCAAGCATCAAAAGCACCGGCGAATTGGGATCGTCTTCTTCGGCATCATCACGTGACAGGCGAACAACATCGAAAATGTCACCCCCCGTCTGATCCGCAGGTTGGCTAAATGTGGCAATGTCATACCCCGTCACGGCGGGTAATGCCGAAGGCAGAACTCCCATCTGGATATCACGGGCCAGATTCAGATCCTGTTCCATGCGAATCTTGACCTGCTGCTCTGCCAGGAGTTGGGCGCGTTGGATGGCAACCGCTGCCTGCCCCGCCAAAGCCAACGCGATCTGTTCGTCTTCGTCATCAAAGTGACCCCGCTGGGCGTTTAACATCTGCATCACACCCACGAGCTTGTCCTCAAGTCCGACCAACGGCACGGTGATCATGCTGTTGGTGCGATACCCCGTCTTGCGGTCGATCTCCTGATTGAAGCGACAGTCGGCATAGCAGTCGGGAATGTTCAATACATCACGCTTGCTGGCGCACTCACCGGCCAACCCCTGATCCGCACAAAACCGCAGCGCCTCCAAGCCCGTCCCCGTGATCATGTACAGCTCATGGGGTTGCTGGTCATACAAAAACACCGACCCGCGATCCGCCTGAAGCACATCACGCCCCGCATCGATCACCGCATCAAGCAGTTCACATAACGGGCATGGCGCAGCCAATCGTCGGGCAACTTCCAGCACGCGCAGCATACTCTTGGCGCGGTCGAATTGTTCAGAGTCATTGAGCATGGCCACCACGACAATAAAAGACAGATACCCCTATCAGACAGACATCATAACGTAATGCTTCGAAATAGACGAAATTTTCTCACCTGTAAACATCAGCTGCATTTCAGGCGAGCCGCGTTGTGTCAACGCGGATTTGACCAACGGTCAATTTGATATAACAGGATGTCAAAGCCATTACCAACGTCGATGTTAAGCTATGCTCAATCCCGCGTTGACACAACGCGGCTCGCCTGCATTCAAGTTGATGTCTAAGATCACACCACCTGCAGACCGCAGACTGTGCCGTCGATGAGTTTGCCGTCCGCACCGACTTTGACTTTGGTACCCTTGCGGTGTTTGCCCCATTTGACCATCGCAAAACCCACAGCGTTCTGACCAGCAAGCGGCGCACACGTCGAAGACGTCAACGCACCCACCACATCACCGGCTTCATCCTGCAACTGTGTTCCTGCGATCGGCAGGTCCGTGGTGTCGAACTTCACGCCAACGAGTTTACGCTTGGGATGGCCCCGCGACTCCATGCGAGCGACGACTTCCTGCCCAAGATAACAACCCTTGGTGAAACTCACCGTCTGCTCCAGCAAGCTTGTTTCATGCGGCAAACAGTCCGGCCCGTAGTCCACGCGGAACATCGGCACGCCGGACTCGATTCTGGCAGTGTTAAATGCCGACCAACCAATTGCCCGGCCGACCAATGCACGCTTGGGCGATGTCGGATTCTCGCCTTCGGATTGATCAATGTCTGGTACGATCCCGCCGACCTGCTCGGTGAGCAGCGCATAAATCGCATCCATATCCTCAGCTTTGATCAGCACGGTCAAACCCAACGTACTGCCCAGGTCTTCACGGATCACGAGGCATGGCTTGTCGGCCAAGGTGATCTCGGTAAAGGATTGGGGTTCAAGCTCAATGATCTCTTTACAGCCACAGGCAGACTCAAGTACGCGCAGCGCCATCGGCCCAAAAAGTCCGACGATCTCCCATTGCTCAGTGATGTCGGTTAAGTCCACGTCTTCGGTGAAGACATACTTCTCCAACTCGCTGGCAACGTAGCCGGTGGCATAACGATCCATGAGCATCAGGCAGTTGCCTTCCTGCTGACAGATCACCATGTCCGCATCAATGCGCCCCTGTTTGCTCAACAGAAAACACCGGCGTGTCTGGCCGACGGACAGTGAAACCGTGTCATGCGAGACCATGTTGTTGAGAAAGGCAAGGCGATCCGTGCCCCCGACATTCACCATACCTAACCAGGGCATATGCAAAATACCAACGCCCTTGCGGATGGCAGCATACTCCGCTTCGTAATGTCCGAAGCTTTCCACAACCTCGACCGCCCCCTCCTCCGGGCCGAAGCTCATCCAGACGGGGTTGGTTTGATCGAGTCGTTGCTTAAGGGCACTTTGCATGAATGGTTCTCGGGAAACAATATTGTTAATCCAATAGAGAATGCTAAAACAACACAGGCCGATCAGCAAACCGTCAAGTCCGATCTGAACACGATTCTGATTGTTACGTCTTTGGTTCATTTCAAGTTAAAGACACGCCTGAGCCGAAGTTGTACTTATGAAATCAATCACGCCAATCGCCATCCTCATGCTTTTTTGTTTGTCCCTGACACTGTTGCCCGGTTGTTCCAGTGGTGCACCGGTGAGTAATGTCATCGCCAAAAAGGGAACCGAAGTCACGCTCGTTCGCAAGACCGTGAAGGTTGAACCGCAGCGCGTGGTTGCTGAAACGCAGAACACACTCACACAACTGCGACTGCAAAATATCAAGCCCAACATCACCGCGGTGGATGCCGTGTTTGAGTTCTCCAGTGCACGGGGTCGACAGTACCGCCTGATCGTCACCGGCACAGGACTCAACCGCACCCGCATCGAAATCCTTGGCCTTAAAGACTCCGTCGACAAGGAACAGGCCAACCTTGTCTACCAACAGATCGAACGCAATCTCTTTGTGAACCGATGAACCTGAGCATCGTCCATGGTGATCTGCTGGATCAGGATGTTGATGTGATCGTCAACGCCTGGAACCGCAACATCATTCCCTGGTGGCTGCTCTTACCTCAAGGTGTCAGTGGTGCGATCAAGAAGCGCGCAGGCTACGCCCCATTTCGAGAACTCAGCAAACACGGGCCAATCCCGTTGGGACACGCAGTCATCACGTCTGCGGGTAAGTTGCCACACAAAGCCATCATCCACGTCGCAGGTATTAACATGTTCTGGCGGTCCAGCGAACGCTCCATCCGCGATAGTGTCCGACATGCATTGGCGATGGCAACCGAGCATCACTTCCAATCTATCGCCTTGCCCCTGATCGGTGCGGGCACCGGTGGCAGCAAGCAACAGCAGGTTCTTGCCATCATGCAGGACGAACTGGGAAAACTGAACTTCGAAGGTGACGTGCGGATCGTGTGTTACCGGTGATCATGTGTATGAAGTGATATGTCGGACCATTGCGTATTAACGCGAAGGCGCAAAGGACACGAAGGTCACGAAGTTCTCAAGACAGTTTTACCGCAGAGGCACGGAGCACTCAGAGTTTCACAGAGAAGAAATGTTGTTTGAAAATCAACACAACACCAAAGCCGTGACTCTCCTGAGTCACGGGTTGCCTTGGATTCATTTAATCATTTTGTTTTTCACTCACTTATCTCTGAGGCCTCTGTGTCTCTGTGGTAAAAAAATGTCTTGGCTTCGTGACCTTCGCGTCCTTTGCGCCTTCGCGTTAAAAAACCAAACGCCCCACCATGCCAACACCGCCCCAATCCCCCAAACCCACCTCAAGAAAAAAGGTTCACGTTTGAGTTGATTTCGGGTAGAATGGCTGGGCTATGGCCAATGCGACGTACAATCTGGCAATTGAGACCTCCAGCAGGGAGGGCGCTATTGCGCTGGGCAAGGGTGATCAAATACTTTGCGCGATCGACCTGCCCACGCCACGGCGACATCGGGTGGACCTGATGCCCTCGGTTGCCAAAGTCTGCCAAGACAACGGGATCAAGCCTGCGGACATCGCGGAGATTTACGTCTCCATCGGTCCCGGCTCGTTCACCGGACTGCGCATTGCGGTCACCACCGCCAAGGTCATCAGCATGATCACCGGCGCGAAAATCGTCGCGGTCCCCACGATCGACGTGGTGGCCCAGAATGTCGAACAATCCAATGCGACCCTGGCAGTCGCAGTCAACGAAAAGCATGGCACCATCTTCGGTTGCCTGTATGAGCACAACGGTGATCGCTGGGAAGCAACCAGTGATGCTGACGTGCAAACCCTGGAGCAACTGCTTTCCCCCAAACCCCCGGAAACTTGCCCAAGTGATATCAATAGCACTTGTGAAAAAGCTTCCGGGTCTTCCGGGGGAGAGATACAGTTGCTTGGTGAAAAATTACCGCCGGTTCCCTCGCGTGAAGGCCTGGTGGTGCTCGACGTTTGCCTTGCCAAACCACAAGTCAAGCACGTCTGGCAAATCGGTCAACAACTGGCAAGTGACCAGCAGTTCATTGATGCTTACGCATTGGTGCCGCTGTATGCCCGTGAACCAGAGGCGGTCAAGCTCTGGGAGCAAAACAAGCACAAGCGAGTAACCCGCTCATGATGCCTAAAGTCGTTATCGTCGGACGCCCCAACGTGGGGAAAAGTTCATTATTCAATCTCATGGCCGGTCGTCGGATCAGTATCGTCGACCCCACCGCCGGTGTGACGCGCGATCGCGTGAATGCCATCATCGAATTGCCCCCTGCAACCAAGGGCGGTGAATCCCCCGTGGTCGAAGTATACGACACCGGTGGTTACGGCATTGAAGACTCACAGAATCTGACCACGTCCGTCGAACGCCAGATTGCCAACGCCATCGGTGATGCGGATTTGATCATGTTTATCGTCGATGCTCAGACGGGCATTCTTCCCTTGGATGAACAGGTCGCCAAACTCCTGCGAACCGGTGGTGCGGACCTGAGCAAAGTCATGCTGGTCTGCAACAAGGTGGACGGCCCGAAACTGGAGATGGAAGCTGCGGACTTCATGCGGCTTGGCTTTGGGGAACCGGTGATGATCTCCGCCGAAACCAAGCATCTGAAAACCACTTTCCTTGATGCCATTCGTGATGCAATCGACTTTGAAGCCATGGCCGCGCAGGGCAAGTCCGACCGCAGCCTTGATCCGGGTATCCAGATTGCCATCGTCGGCAAACGTAACGCAGGCAAGAGTACACTCGTCAACGCCTTTGCCGGTGAAGAGCGCGTGATCGTCAGTGAGATCGAAGGCACGACCCGTGACAGCGTCGACGTGCGTTTTGAAGTCAACGACAACGTGTTTACTGCCATCGACACCGCCGGTGTGAAAAAGCACAAATCCATCAAGGGTGATATCGAATACTACTCGCATCACCGGTCACTGCGTGCCATCCGTCGCGCGGATGTTGTGCTGTTCATGATTGATGCCTCCCTGCCGATCAGTAGTGTCGATAAGCAACTTGGCAATGAAGTGCTCAAGCACGACAAGCCCACGATCATCGTCATCAACAAGTGGGATTTGGTGCCCAAGGAAACGACGCAGGAAGATTATGCTGAGTATCTGGATGATGCGCTCAAGGGTCTGGACTTTGCACCGATCGTCTTCCTCGCCGCTGCCAAGGCTGAAGGTTTGAAGCAGGTGTTGGCGATGGTCAAGAATCTCTACGAGCAGGCAGGTCACCGCGTGCCCACCGGTGAACTCAACCGCGTGATCCGTGAGATCATGACGCGGCGATTGCCCCCTGCCAACAAGGGTCGTCGCCTGAATGTGTTTTATGTGACGCAGCTTCAGACCTACCCGCCGACGATTGGCTTGTTCGTCAATCACCCGGACCTGTTTGATAACAACTACGAACGGTTCATGATCAACAAGATGCGTGACGAACTGCCGTTCTCCGAGGTGCCGATCAAGCTGCTGGTCCGCGGCCGCAAGGAAATGCCGGACAAGTCGTGAAATAACACATTCAGCCGCATCGCTTGAGATGCGCTTGGTTCATGGCAAGTTCACGGTGACGCGCATCACAAGTGATGCGGCCAAGTCACAAAAGCACATATCGGTCAACCGGAGTATCACATGCCCATTCGCACGATTGATGTTCAACTGGATCATGCCAGATTTGCGGAGATTTATCGCAGCGTTGATGGCATTGACCTGAACATCCACTTTCTGATTCCAGACAACCTCACCGCTCCGACACCCGCAGTGGTGTTCTACTTTGGCGGTGGTTGGCGCAACGGCACGATTGAACACTTTCACCCGCAGGCAACCTACTTTTTCAGCCGCGGTCTGATCTGCTGCATCGTCGAATACCGCGTCAAATCCAAACATGATGTCACGCCCTTTGCCTGTGTCGAAGATGCACGCTCGGCAATGCGCTATGTCCGTCAACATGCTGACCGACTTGGCATCGACATCCATCGCATTTGTGCTTCGGGTGGTAGTGCTGGCGGACACCTTGCAGCCAACACCGCGTTAGCAAAAAACTGTGACGCGCTGGATGACGATTTATCCATCGACCCGACACCTGCTGCGATGTTCCTGTTTAACCCGGTACTCGATACCGTCGTGGAGAGTTGGCTGTCACGATCACATAACGACACCATCTCCGGTCTGCTTGAAGACTTCGGTGAACGTGGCAGTGATGTCTCACCGATTCACCAGGTGCGATCCGGTTTACCGCCGGTGAAAATCGTGCATGGCGAAGATGATGTCACCGTCCCGCATGATCAGGCTGAGATTTTCACGCAACTGATGCAACAGGCTGGCAATCAATGTGAGTTGATCAGTTACCCCGGTAAAGGACATGGCTTTTTTAATATCCGTGATGGGCGCAACGCGGAACTTTTTGCGGACACCCTCGGGCATATGGAACAGTTCCTGATCCGACTGGGTTGGCTTGACGATCAATCCTTCGTTTATGAATACGCACAGTCGCTGTCATAGAATCTTTCGAACAATCCAAAAGCCGTGTCGCTCCTGCGGCACGGGTTGCCTTGCACACATACTTCAATGCAACCCGTAACCCAGGAGGGTTACGGGTTTGATAAGCTCAACAAATAAAAACACAGGCAATGAGAACGCGTCCCTATGCCTGTGTTTTAGAGTGTGTGATGCAGTGTGAATAGAGATACTGCATCAAGGGTATGTCGTATTAGTACTACAGTTGCGCATCTACAATTGCCGATATCATCAGTCGTTTGATATGACTGGAGGGATGGGCATGGATGCTGCAACGGTGAGTCATTGGGCCAATGACTTTTCAGAGATGTGGGAGCAGATCGGCGATTGTTTTGCTCGCAAGGATTTGCGATTTCGGGCGGCGACTTATGTGCAGGGCCTGCTCGGTGATGTTCATCGCAAGAACAGTTGGCAACTGGCTGAACAAGTCGGACTTCAAACGCCCCACGCTTTTCAACGGTTGTTGGGTCGGGCATCGTGGGATGCTCATCAACTGCGCGACCAGGTGCGAAGCTATGCAGTGGATCATTTACTTGGGGATGCGGCCGGCGGGGTGTTGATCGTCGATGAGACGGGCTTTCTGAAAAAGGGCGACAAGTCGGTTGGCGTGCAACGTCAGTACTCGGGCACGGCGGGTCGAATTGAGAATTGCCAGGTGGGTGTGTTTCTGGCGATGGCTTCGTCGCGTGGTCGGGCGTTGATTGATCGGGCGTTGTACCTGCCCAAGGATTGGTGCGAGGATCAGGCACGTCGATCCGAAGCAGGCGTTCCCCGGAAGTGAAGTTCGCCACCAAGCCTCAACTGGCGGTGACGATGTTGCGTCGAGCCGCTGGATGCGGGCCTTGAACCGCGTTGGGTATTGGCGGATGAAGTGTACGGTTCAGACAGTAAAACAAGGCGTTTTTTGGAAGATCATGGTCAAGCGTATGTCATGGCGGTGACCTCGCAACAGCCGCTTGTGGGTGAACTTCCAACGGCAACGTGTCGATGCGATCATTGATGATGTGCCTGACGAGCAATGGCAGACGCACAGCATCGGCGAAGGTGCCAAGGGGTCGCGTGTGTATCAATGGGCCGGCGGCAAGTTCGGCGATCCGATCGAACACGAGCGCGGTGATCTGCAAAACTGGTTACTTGTTCGACGCAATGTGGAGCAACCGACTCAACGAGCTTACTATTTTTGTGCTGCTCCGTTGGACGCGACGTTGCAGGACTTGGCGATGGCCGCCGGCCAGCGTTGGGCGATTGAAACATGCTTCCAGACGGCCAAACAGGAAGTCGGACTCGATGCCTATGAAGTGCGCTCGTGGACGGGTTGGCATCGCCATGTCACGTTGTCGATGTTGGCGTTGGCGTTCTTGAGCGTCGTGCGATCCCAAGTGCACCAGCCCACGGAAAAAGGGGCGTTGATCTGGTCCCGGTAACCGAGCCGGAGATTCGGCGGTTGATGCTGGCAATCGTCTGGCCCCGGTTCAACGACGTAGAACGCGCGTTAGCCTGGTCGGCTTGGCGAAGACACCACCAAGCCGTCGCAAAGTATTACCACTACAGGGCGAGAGAACCAGATCATAATGCGCAACTGTAGTATTAGAGCATTTTTCATTCAGGTGTAGCGTATCCACAGCTTTTGAAGTAGGCATGGCATTCATCCACTGTGACACGGCCAAATGCTTCTGCGACCGCTTGGTGGAGTTGCTCAATGGATCGGGCGGCCGCTCGACGCAGCCATGCTTTGATCTTTGACCACATCTTTTCAATGGGATTGAGGTCCGGCGAATAGGCCGGCAAGTACCATAGATCACAACCTGCAGATTCAATGGCCTGTCGAATGCCTGTGACCTTGTGAGCTGCCAGGTTGTCCATCACAACGATTTGACCGGGACGCAATGCTGGACACAAACAACGCCGAACATAGCCGTCAAACGTCGCAGCGTTTATCGTCCCGTCCAACAGCAAGGTGGCAGACGGCAACACGCCTTGATAGCCGATGGCACTGATGAGCGTGCTGGTTTTCCAGTGGCCATGCGGTGCCGCATCGTGACATCGTTGCGCAGAAAGTGCCCAGCCATAACGGCGCGTCATGTTGGTTTGTGCACCGGATTCATCGAGAAAAACGAATTGTTTAGCATCGACGAATTGTCGAGCGATGCGAAAATTCATTCGACGCTCAACGATGTCCGGTCGATCCTGTTCGCTGGCTCGAAGCGTCTTTTTTAAAAGACCATCCCATGTTGCTCAACGCGCGATAAATCGTCGTCAGGCCACAACGCACGTGGCCTTGCTTGATGAGTTGTTCCTGAAGTTGAGCCAGTGTGCTGTCGGGGCGTTGCTCAATGAGGCGACGCAACTGCTTGCGTCCCTGGTCGGTCAATCGGCAGTAACGTGCTCCGCCACCGGGTTGCGCAGCGATCTGCCCGTCTTCACGTCGGCGTTGTTTGAGTCGCCTGACCCACGCCGGACTGACTGCAAACACCCGTGCCACTTCGGTCGTGCCATGGCCTTGATCGCACATCGATAGCACACGCTTGCGCAAATCAATCGAATAAGCTTTCATCCAGTAGCCTCCTTGCTGGAGGATAGGGTATAGCAAACATACCCGTGGCGCTAGACCTGAATGAAAAATGCTCTAAGCATGCACCTTCTGGCGTGCATGGATCGCAAGCTCGTCATTTTCCACGGTAACGTTCACTGTTGAGCCTTCAGAAACTTCACCACCAATGATCAGGCGACCGATTTTGGTTTCCAGTTCGCGTTGCAAGTAACGCTTAAGCGGACGGGCGCCGTACATCGGATCGTAAGCCCGCGTGACGATCAACTCCGCAGCCTCATCGTCAAGCTCCAGTTCAATCTGCTGATCCGCCAAGCGGTGACAAACGTCGTCAACCAACAGGCGGACAATCTGCTTGAGTTCAGAAAGCTGTAACGGCTTGAACATGATGATGTCATCAACACGGTTAAGAAACTCAGGTCGGAAGTGCGACCGCAGATCGCTCATCACCGCGTTCTGGGAAGACTCGCTGATATCCCCGCCGCCCATGACCGCTTCGTCGAGCAGGTGATGAGAGCCAATGTTGCTGGTCATGATAATGACGGTGTTCTTGAAGTCCACGGTGCGGCCCTGGCTATCGGTGACGCGACCGTCATCGAGAATCTGCAAAAGCACGTTGAAGACTTCGGGGTGTGCCTTTTCGATTTCGTCAAAGAGGATCACGCTATAGGGTTTGCGGCGGACGGCTTCGGTGAGTTGCCCGCCCTGCTCAAAGCCGATGTAACCCGGAGGCGCACCGATGAGTCGGCTGACCGCATGTTTCTCCATGTACTCGGACATGTCGATGCGGACGATGTTTTCTTCGGTGTCGAAGAGTGTCTGTGCAAGTGCGCGTGCCAACTCGGTTTTACCCACACCGGTGGGACCCAGAAAGATAAACGAGCCGATGGGTCGTTTGGGATCTTTGATCCCTGCACGGGCGCGGATGACCGCATCAGCAACAAGCTGCACAGCCTGATCCTGACCAACGACGCGCTTGTGGAGTTCTTCATCGAGCTTGAGCAATTTCTGGCGTTCACCTTCCATCAAGCGAGCGACAGGAATACCCGTCCAGCGTGCGACCACCTGGGCGATTTCCTCTTCGGTGACTTCTTCGCGCAGTAAGCGTGCTTTGTCGTTGTCCTGTTCGGGTTCCTGTTCCAAAGACTTGAGTTTGGCTTCGAGTTCAGGTAATTGGCCGTACTTGATCTGGGCAGCTTTCTCCAGATTGTGTTCGCGCTGAGCCTGTTCCATTTCGAGCTTGAGTTGCTCAATCTGTTCACGGGTTTGACGGACCACATCAATGGAGGACTTTTCGCTGTCCCATTGAGCGCGCATGGTCTTGGCTTTGTCCTGCAGGTTGGCGAGTTCTTTTTGCAATGTTGCCAATCGCTGCTGTGAGGCGCTGTCGGTCTCTTTTTTCAGTGCTGCTTCTTCAATCTCAAGCTGCATCACGCGGCGGGTGACTTCGTCGAGTTCCGCAGGCATAGAGTCCATCTCCGTGCGAATCATCGCGCACGCTTCATCAACCAGGTCGATAGCCTTGTCCGGCAGGAAGCGATCGGAGATGTAACGATTGGACTGCACCGCCGCCGCCACCAGCGAGCTGTCGAGAATCCGCACACCATGGTGTACCTCGAACCGTTCGCGCAGGCCCCGGAGAATCGAGATCGTATCCTCGACGCTTGGGGGTTCGACCAACACCGGCTGGAAGCGGCGTTCAAGTGCAGCATCTTTTTCAATGTACTGACGATATTCATCAAGCGTCGTCGCACCAATGCAGTGAAGCTCACCACGTGCAAGCATGGGCTTAAGCAAGTTGCCTGCGTCCATCGAGCCTTCAGTTTTGCCAGCACCGACAATGGTGTGCAGTTCGTCAATGAATAACAGTGTCTTACCCGCGGACTGTTTCAAATCATTGAGTACCGCTTTGAGGCGTTCTTCAAACTCGCCACGATATTTTGCACCGGCAATGAGTGAGCCCATGTCCAATGCGAAAATCGTTTTGTCTTTCAAACCTTCAGGTACGTCGCCGCGGACGATACGTTGTGCAAGACCTTCGACGATGGCCGTCTTACCAACACCCGGTTCGCCGATGAGGACGGGGTTGTTCTTGGTTTTGCGGGAGAGGATTCGGATGGTGTGACGGATTTCGTCATCACGGCCGATGACCGGGTCCATCTTGCCGGTGCGTGCTTCTTCAACCAGGTCACGACCGTAGCGCTTGAGCGCTTCGTACGTCGCTTCGGGGTTGGCGGAGGTCACGCGTTGATTGCCCCGCACCTGGGTCAGTGCTGCAAGGAACGAATCCTTGGTCACGCCCAGTGTGGTGAGAATCTTGCCTGCTGCGGTGTCGTTGGGTTTATCCAGAATCGCAAGCACAAGATGCTCAACGGAGACGTACTCATCCTGGAGTTTCTTGGCATGACTTTCGGCGCGGACGAGCAGTTCGTTGAGTGCAGGTGTGAGATAAATCTTACCCGGCTCGATGCCACTGCCCGAGACCTTGGGGCGCTTGTCCAACTCGCGCGTGAGTTCGGTGATGACGACGTCAGCAGGACGTTTGAGTTTGTCGAATAAGCGAGGGACCAGCCCATCGGATTGCTCACACAATGCCAGGAGCAGGTGTTCAGAATCGACCTGCTGATGACCGCGCGTGATGGCAATGTTCTGTGCCTGCTGGATCGCTTCCTGCGTTTTCTGAGTGCATTGATTGATGTCCATGGTGTTAACCTCCCTCGTGGTTCCCCGGATTTGTTTCAGGCGAGCCGTGTCGTGTCGACGCGGGGTTGAGCGAAGCTCAAAATGACCTGTGTGTTGACCTGCGGTCAATCCCGCTGCGACACGCAGCGGCTCGCCTGAGAGTTGTCTTTATGCCTTTCTCGGATCAAAGTCCGACTGTTCCTTGAGTTGTTCGTAGAGTGCTTTTTCTTCTTCGCTGATGTCCTTGGGGACCACGATTTTCACGCGGGCAAAGAGGTCACCGCGACCTTGATTTTTCGGCTTGCGCAGACCCTTTTCACGGATACGCATCTTGGCGCCGCTACTGGTTCCCGGTGGGATCGTCATGGTGATCTGGCCATCGAGTGTGTCGACTGGCACCTTGCATCCCAACGCAGCTTCCCACGGACTGATGCGCACATCGACGATCAGGTCACTGCCTGCCAGTTCGTAGACCGGATGCTTGACGATCTTGAGCTTGAGCATCAGGTTGTGCTCTTTGAGTCGGATCTTGGCACCGTCTGCTGCACCAGCTGGGATCTTGACCTCCAGCTTGGTGGTCGAGCCGTCCGGACTTTGCAGTGAGATTTGACGGGACCCGCCGTGGTAGGCTTCTTCGAGTGTGATGTTCAGGACGGTGTCGTTGTCCCCACAGCCACTGCCACAACTCCCGCCACCGCATCCACCACCGGAAGGTCGTTGCTGACGGGCTTGGCCACCAAAGGGATTGCCAGCTCCACCGAACGATCCGCCGAAGGGGTTGGTGGCTTTGGCACGTCCGCCGTGGGCCTGGGACATCTGGCCGAAGAGCATTTCGAAGAAGTCGGAGAAGTCGCCACCACCGGACATGTTGAAACCACCAGCGCGACTGCCACGTCCACCACCGGGTCCGCCGAAGTTGAAGTTGAATCCTTCAAAGCCCGGCGGGGGTCGGAAATCCTGTCCCTGCTGGTAGTTGGCACCGAACTGGTCGTAGCGCTTGCGCTTCTCAGGGTCCTTGAGAACTTCGTAGGCCTCGGTGACTTTCTTGAACTGCTCCTGAGCAGACGCTTCCTTGTTGACGTCGGGATGATACTTGCGAGCCAGCGCGCGATAGGCGCGTTTGATCTCCTCTGCCGATGCTTTTCGGTCAACGCCAAGGGTCTTGTAATAGTCTTCAAATTTGATTGCCATACTTTGATCATTGCAAGCTGCGCGCCAGCGTAACGCCTCAAAAACCAGCATTTATGGCTGATTAGGCTGACAAAATCGTCGAACGGCCTGTAAAAGGTGCCGCCTTGGCAGGTTGCAGGACTTGAGCAATCGGATGTGTGCAAACGGAGACACCGGAACCCAAAACTATCATAAGTATCGATATATTGGATACTTGCAGAATAAACATTTATTGATACAACCTTGGATGCCGGTCTGATGCAGCCTATCATCAATACGGGGTTAAGAATTAAGTATGTTTCCTCACGCCCGCTTTGCTCAAGACGCAAAGGCGCGAAGATTTCAAGACAGATCAAGACAATTTTTAACCATAGAGACACAGTCACAGAGAAAAGACAGTGAATCAAACCTGATTAATTTTGTTTTTATCTCTGCGTTGTCTGTGCTTCTGTTGTTAAAAATAACTTACTTGTCATTAGAGCGAAGCGGGTGTGAGGTCAATGCCTTTCCCAAACGTCGCCTGAACCATGATCATTCACAAAGGGAATCTGATGAATCCAAAACGATCACGTCTTTCTTCACTGCTCACCGGCTTAACGGCATGCGCGTTGTTACTCGCTGCTCACCCGGTCTGGGCACAGCCAAGGGCCTCACGGATTCCCATTACGGTGAACCTTGATCAACCCGGAGAAGTCACACTGGTCATTGAGGATGCCCAGGGCAAGCGTGTCCGCAACCTGATCAGCGCTCAGCCCATGAAGGCCGGTCGCCACACCATCTACTGGGATGGCATGGATGACCGGGAACGCGATCGCGAAGCTGCCAAGCATTCGGTCTTCCATATCCCCGGTCGTATGGTCGAACCCGGTTCATACACCGTCCGCGGACTTGTCCATCCCACCATCGACATCATCTATCGCATGACACCCTACACCAACGGCAACCCGCCCTGGCGCACCACCGACCACGGCAGTCAATGGCTGACCAATCACTCGGCGCCCAGCGATGTGGTGTTTTTACCGGCGGGTGTCGGGCCAATTCGCGATGGCAAACCGACTTCCAAGGGCGGGCAACTGCTGGTCTGCTCCCGTGTCGCTGAAGGTGGAAGCGGTCTGGCGTGGCTGGATCGAAATGGCAACAAACTCTGGGGCCAACACTGGTTAGGCGGAGTCTGGACAGCGGCATCACACATGGCGGTCGATCACGGTGATCATCCCGTCGAAGGCACCTACGCCTATGCTGCAGCCTCCTGGCAAGGCGATAAATACAACGGCTATAAGTCCGAACTTCGCCTGCATAAACTCGTCACCGCCTCCCACCACGTCAAAGCGCCCCGTGATAAACGATTCGGCACCGGGGAAGACCGACCTGTCCTTGATGATCTCTATCAAATCCCAATGCTCCCCGATGCCCCGCCGATGCCCAAGGGCAATGAACGTCAGCTCAAGGCCTACCGAAGTCGGTACTCGGCCAACCTCACCGGGATGACCGTCCACAACGGTATCGTCGTCTGCGCCTTTGCCAAACTCAATATGATCACGTTCATCGATGCCCATCAACAAAAAGTCCTGGGCACTGCCACCGTCACCGACCCGCGCGGCATGGCGTTCGACCGGAAGGGCAAACTCTACATCCTCTCGGCCGACAAACTCCTTGCCTACACCCTCAATCCCCAAGCTCCCCAAAAGCTGGCCCAACCCCAAACCCGCATCACCGGCCTGCTTGATCCCCAATATGTCACCATCGCAGACAACGGCGATCTGTACATCTCCGACTGGGGGACCAGTCACCAGGTCAAACAGTTCAACGCACAGGGTCAACCCCTCAACACCTTCGGCGACCCGGGTGTCCCGGTCATCGGCAAGTACAACCCCAATCACATGAACCACCCCGCAGGCATGGCGTTGGATGACCAGAACCGCCTGTGGGTCACCGAAAACACCCACATCCCCAAGCGGGTGAGTATCTGGAATCTCAAAGACCGCAGCCTGGCTCACGCGTTCTATGGCCCGATGCGCTACGGCGGCTCGGGGGCTGTCGATCCCAAAAACGAAAACCGGTTCTTCTATGACGATGATCACGGCGGAACGCTGGTCTTTGAACTGGACTACCAAACCGGCAAGTCGACTCCCTTGTCCATCGCCTATCTCGATGCGTACAACCAGACCGGCTTGATGGGCCGATACACCGGGGCAGCTCCCAGTTACCCGATCTATCACGGCGATCAACTCTATCTCACCGATGCCTACAACCTGCACACCACCGGCCGACGCACGGCGACACTCTACCGCTATGACAAGGATGGCATCGCACGCATTGTTGCCGCGGCAGGGAATGTCAATGACGCAGCCAAACAGGTCCTCCCGGCATTCCTTCGCCCCGAATTGCAGGCCCAAATGCCCGACGGATTCAAACCCGCGCCCAACCAGAACATGCTCTACATCTGGAGCGACACCAACGGCAACGAGCAACTGGATCCCAATGAAGTCCAGTTCCTCGACCCCAAAACACATGCTGCCAAAGACAACAACAAACCGTCTATGGGCACCGTTTCCATCGCCAATGACCTGTCGTTTACCTTCTCCTATGTCGGTGATGATGTCGTGCAATTCGTTCCCACTTCTGTGAGCAGCAACGGTGTCCCAAGCTATGACATCAACCAACGCAACGTCCTGGCGACCGGCACGCAACCCCCGGCATCCAGTGGCGGTAACCAAGTCCTGCTGGCTAAAGACGGTTGGATGATCACCACCACGCCGCTCAAACCCTTTGCCCGCGAAGGTCTGGGTGGTGCGCGTCACGGCGAACCCATGTGGTCCTACCCCAGTCTCTGGCCCGGACTCCACGCTTCGCATATTGCCCCCATGCCTGAAAATCCCGGGCAGGTCATCGGCACCACGCGCGTCGTGGGCAATGTCATCGACGCCCCCAAACCCTCCGATGCCGGTCAACTCTGGGCCATCAACGCAAACAAGGGGAATGTCTATGTCTTCACCACCGACGGCCTGTTTGTCACCCGTCTCTTTGAAGACAGCCGACGTGCATCATGGAACGCCGAAAAGGCCATCCCCGGCATGAACGTCAACCATCTCTCGCTCCAGGAAGAATGCTTCGGCCCAACCTGGACCGCCACCGACTCTGGCAAGGTCTATCTCCAGGCACACTTCGTGGGCAACATCCTCGAACTTCAAAACCTCGACAAGATCAAGCGTCTGCCCAACCAGTCCTTGAGCATCACCAAATCGCAACTGCTCGCTGCCATGCAGTGGCATGTCGAAGATGAAGCCAAACGCCAGGCTGCCGCTGGCCAAAAGGTGACCACGCTCAACGCACCGATCCTCGCCAAGTCCCCGACACTGGACGGCAAGGCTGACGACTGGAAAAATGCCCAGTGGGTCGAGATCGACAAACGCAAACAACAGGTCGGCAACTGGGGCAAAAAAGATGTGACCACCCGCGCATCCGTCGCCATTGCTGACGGCAAACTCATCGCCATCTGGCAGACCTATGACAAAAATCTCCTGAGAAACAGCGGTGAATCGCTCACCAACCTGTTCAAGTCCGGCGGGTGTCTGGACATCATGATCAGCACCAACACCAAAGCCAACCCCAACCGCCGCTTGCCGGTCAAGGGCGACCAGCGCCTGCTCATCTCGCAGGTTGGTAAAGACAAGACCGTGGCTGTGGTGTATGAGCCGGTCGCAGCAAGCAAGGAACTTTCCGCCGAGTTCGGCTCACCGCTGCGGACTCTGAAATTTGACCGCGTGCAGGTCGTCAGTGATCAAGTCACCTTGGCAAGCCAAACCGTCAAGGATCTGAAACTCGACAAGGGCGGCACGATCCAGCAGACCACCTATGAAATGTCAATCCCACTATCCATCTTGAACTTCAACCCCAAGTCCGGCGACAAACTCAAATTCGACATCGGCATCCTCCGCGGTGACGGCAGCCAAACCCTGCAACGCGTCTACTGGACCAACAAGGCCTCAGGCATCGTCAGCGACATCCCCTCTGAAGCCGAGTTGATCCCAGCACTGTGGGGTGAGTTGGAGATCAAGTAAAAGTTTGTGTCACATGCAACATAGCCGCGTTGCTACGCAACGCTGGTGTCTTGAATCGTGAACGTGATTAAACCAGCGTTGCGTAGCAACGCGGCTATTAAAGATGCAGTATTGATTATTGATAAATCAAACAAAAACAGCCGCGCGACTTGGCATCGCGCGGCTGTTGTTTTACAAATCAATCGTCGAAGTCTTACGCTTCTTCGGGCATCGCCCAGGGTGCGAAGCTGTCACCGATACCTGATGCCAGGTAACCGCCGTCGATGACGATGGTGTGACCGTTGATGAACTTGGCAGCAGGTGATGCCAGGAAAACCGCAGCACCGGCGATTTCGTCACCTGTGCCGAAGCGCTGCATCGGGGTGTGTTCGATGATGCGGCGACCACGGTCGGTGCCTTCGATCATCTTGCGGTTGATGTCGGTGGGGACAAAACCGGGGGCAATGGCGTTGGTGCGGATGCCATGCTTGGCCCATTCGTTGGCTAAACTGCGGGTCAGACCGAGGATGGCATTCTTGGCCGCAGCGTAGGCAGTGACCTGCACCAGGTCGACGAACGAACTGATGGAAGCCAGGTTGATAATCGAGCCGTCATGCTGTTCGCGGAAGATTTTTTCCGCTGCCTGGCAGACGCGAAGCGTGCCGGTGACATGGGTTTCGTGCACCATGTTAAACTCTTCAGCGGTGAGTTCGACAGTGGGCTTTTTGACCATGATGCCTGCGGAGTTGATGACGACATCCAGGCGACCGTAGAGGTCCATGGTCTTGTTGATCGCACGTTCCACGGAGTTTTCCGAGCAGACATCCAAAGCGACACCTGCTGCGACGGGACCTTCTTCGTTACCGGGATTCAGCTTGTTGAGTTCTTCGACGGCACCTTCGACTTTTTCAAGTGTACGGCTACCGACCACGGCTTTGGCGCCGGATTGGACAAAAGCAGCGGCCATGGCTTTACCGATACCCGAAGCACCGCCGGTGATGAGAACGACCTTGTCGGTCACGTCAAAAAGATTGGTGGTCATGTCTAGGTTCCTGTGTGGATTCAAGGTTGAACAATACAGGATACCAGATTGTGCGAATTTGTGTCGTAGCGGTTCGATTTCGATGGAAATAAACGATCGATCACGCGACCGATTCGTCAGTCGGACTCATCAGGCATCTTGAGATTCAAAGAAAATGGTTCAGATCAGGTCCGCACGGTCCTGTGCAATGGACAGTTGATGCAGCGATTCCTGGGCAGCATTGAGCAGTTCACGCTGGTGGTTGGGGTCCAGGTCGATGAACTTGAAGGCTGCTTCGTATTTGCGAAGTCCCAGGTGCTTGATCCAGACGATCTGACACTCGACGGTTGCCGTGCCGTTGGGGTGCTTGATGTCGACATTGAGAATCGTGCCGATCTTGGGCTTGCGCCAGCCTTTGCAGGTCACGCGCATGCCTGAGGCGGACATGTCTTCGATGATGCCGAATCGGGTGGTGAGCGTGGCACAGCGGATACGGCCATGACGACGACGATCGTCATGTGTGCTGTCCTGCAGCAGGTGCGTCATATCCTGTCTTGGGCGCATGCTCATGGTGGTACCATCGGCAACAACCAAGGCCCGATTGAGTTATCAGGCAACCATTCCTGATAAAAAGGCGGGGTTGTTTTCCAAATCCTCAAGTGAGGGGGGTTTGAACATGGTCATCTGAATCCGATTCCCCGGTGCGTGGAAAACCACTTCGTCCATGACATTACGGATCAGAAACAGTCCCCTGCCGTTGAAGCGTTCGATGTTTTCTTCGCAGGTGGGGTCGGGGAGTTTGGAGAAGTCAAAGCCGGGGCCTTGATCTTCAATGATGTATAACACGCGGTCATCATCATGTTTGGCAACAAGTTGGATCATTCGCCCCGAGTACGGCTGAACCGTGCGGCGGCGTTCGGCCAACTGGTAAAACGGGTCGGTCGAGTCGCTCATCAGTGACGATGAGACTTCCAGATTCCCGTGATACAGGGCATTACTCAAAGCCTCCTGCAAGGCCAGACTCAGGCGCATCTGTGCCAGTTCGTCTTCCCAACCGCGTTGAACCAGGTCATTCATGATCTGTTCAATGACGGGCGGGATGGCCATGGGGTCGTTTTCCAGTTCGAAAAACATCTCCCCCTGGCCGACGGGGACTTGTTGTTGTGCGTTGCAAATCAAGTGCATACCTCCTTTTGGAGATCTTGATACTGTTGGCGGGGTTCAGTACGGACACTCTAGATATACCCTACGATTCAGAATTTACGGATGCCAAAAAAAATCGGAGATTGTTTATGCAGGATTGGTAAGTTGGGCAAAGCATGGGGACACACTCAAAGCCGTATCTCTCCCGAGGGAGGGTTGGTTTGAGGCAAGTTCAGAAACATCGACTTGCGTCACCTGCACCGGGTTCACGGACTTGATGCATGGATGAAGTTTGAACACGTATCAAAAACATGAGCACCAGATGTCAATCTGGTGCCCGTTTGAGGATGCGAAAACCCAACGGGCACCGGGTTGACACCCTATACTCAACTTAAGTATTGATCACATGTGAAATAACAGATTATTACAGACTCGGCTCTTCCAGTGGGACCGGGCAGACATCGCGGCGAAGACAGTTTTCGCAGTGCATGCCTTCCCACAACGCGTTGAACTCACCGAGGACTTCATCGATCAAGCCTGCATCATAAGTCCAGATACCCCACTCAATATTGCGCTTCCGGGCAGACTTGGCGCCCAACCCCGCGCCGGTGAGATTGGCTGAACCCAGATACATCACACAACTATCCACCACCACGGCCTTGGCATGAAGTCGCGGGCAACGGCGAATCTGCAAATTCTCCGGCAACTGCTTTTTGAGTTCACGCAACGCAGCAGAACTGGGGACACCTGCATGTAACAACCGTATTTCAACACCTTTATCCGCCAACTTCACCAGGTAGGACACGATCGACGGCGCCCTGCGCGACCTTGCTGAACTCCCGGGAGTCGGCACGAGCATCGCCTTGAAGTCCGCTGTGGAAATCTCCAGACTGACTTCAGCTTTGAGCATGCCCTTGAGAACCACCTGTTCAAAGTGCTGCTCGTTGGTAATGAGTTGGGGTGCGACAGCCATACCGATACATCGGGTATCAGGTCATATCAGCATCAAGGTTTATCACTGGAAACATCGCGTCCCAACCTGCGAGCCTGGGTGTCCATCAAGCCAAAAGCGCAAACAAAAACCCGTGAGTGTTTGAGCATCACGGGTTCATGTTGATTGATTATGTGTTGATCTTAACGTTGATATGCCACCCAATAGGTGTAATCAAGCGTTTGTTCGGGAACCGTCTGACCATGGCCATCGCCAAACAAGGCATTGAAGCTGCCACCTTTGTGATGGTTACCAACTTTGCGGCGTTCATCCGAATCACTACTCAAATCACTGTCTCCCCAATCTGTATTGGACCATCTTGTGATGGAATAGCCCATGTTGGAGGACCAGTTACTACGATGGTCAACCGTCAAAATCGCATCAGCCCCACGGGATTGATCAATACGCAACGGTGTCTTGTCAAAATCACCTGCACTGGCACCATCTGGCGCAGCCGTCCAACCGGAAATTTCGTCACGCAAAGAAGTTGGCGTAATGGAAGGTGCCACCGAGTTGGGGTCCCAACTGCCCGGACGGATCACATTCATGTAATAGCTGACGTTTTCCAGCTCGTCATACACTGCATGCGCCGTGTTCGACGGATTGTACATTTCATCCAAACTTTGAGACGGACACTGCATGGCACCATCATTCTTGTTCAAATAGTGAGCCCACAGGTAAAGATGCCAATCGGCATTGATCGAACCACCGACATGCAGGTTTGCCGGGACCATGAAGTTATCAAAATCAACTGCATAGGTATTGGCTGAAATACCGGTCTGACGAATATTCGACAGACACTTGCTCTGGAATGCGGCGCTTCTTGCCGAAGCCAGCGCTGGCAACAAAATGCCGATGAGCAGGGCGATGATGCTGATGACCACCAGTAGTTCGATAAGGGTGAAGCCATGTGCTGATGAGCGATAGCGAAGTTGTGCCAACTTCATTGCGTGTTCCTTTTCTCGAGTTACCTGACAGAGCTCTAACCAATCCCCGGGTAAACATCTTCCTAATCACATGCAAATACCGTTCCATGTGAACCTGATTCGGTGAGGTTTCGAGACTCATTTTAAGTGCGATGCGCTAGCGGTAAATAAGAATTTGTCCAAAGTCAGGAATTTCCTGCCAAATCCACTGTTTTTCACACACCCTTAACAAAAGACCTTGCCTAGACCTCCTGTTTTTACCAAGTTTTTCCCATATATTGGTGATTGTTTACCCATTCAATCAGCAGGTGGTGCCCAAAAACAAGGCAACTCAGGGAAATGCCTAATTCATCAACTATGCAATGGGATCGCAATGAGGCAGACTCGGATCATGTCAATCCTGTGTCGCCAATTCTGGATCAATGTTTTTGAGGATCAACGGATGTTAATCCGGGGAAGGTGACTGGATTCGTATCCGAGCCTGCGCCGCATTGAAATGCGGTACTCCTTGAAGCATGAGCGACGAACGTGATTGCTATCAGTTGATCTTGCGTTTGATTTCGTCCAGTCGAACCATCTTGTCACGGTAGAGCAGACTGATCATGTACTCGTAATTGGCCATGAGATTGGCAAGCGACAAGCCGGGGCGACCATCGAGAATGCCCAGCCGGAAGATGTACATGTAGATGAATCGGAGCATGGGTCGAAACGGCGTTCGCGGCCAGATGTTGCGGCGGATCCATTGGCGGTAACGGAGCATGTCACGGAAGAGCTTGCCAGTCTGGGCACCGTGACTTTGACCGATGCGCTGCTTGACCCACTCGTCGGACTCCAGGTCGGCATAGCGGATGTGCTTGTCAATGTACTGGGTCATGGTCTCACAGCGCACATGCAACATCTCATGCTCCATGTACTGCGTCGGCCCGTCACAAATCATATGCTCATGGACACTGCGGTCTTCATAGCGTGCCTGCCCCCGCTTGAAAAAACGCAGGTTCCAGGACGGATACAAACCGCCATGGCGAATGGGGCGGCCCATGAACAGTAACAGACGGTTCACGTAATAACCCGATGCCGCATGTGGGTTGGCAACGATCCCTCGAAGCTCATCAGCCAGCGCGGGCGTGATGCGTTCATCGGCATCGAGAATAAAAATCCAATCACCGGTCCATGGGATGTTGTCCAGCCCCCAGTTTTTCTGTCGGGCGTAACCTTCCCAGGCATGCTCAATGACCGTCGCGCCCGCATCACGGGCAAGCTGCTGTGTGTTATCCGTCGAGCAGGAGTCGAGCACGTAAACATCGCCAACTTTGCGCGCATTGATCACGGCCTGGGCGATGTGCACCGACTCATTAAACGTCGGGATGAAGATGTCGATCTTGCTACTCAAGCTTCATCCTCCTTGAGCATCCGATGCGACAAGTCCATCGTGGCATTGGACCACTTGGCTTCGTCTTCCTTGATCTTCAACTCGATCCAATACTCATACATGCTGATCATCGCGCAATAGTGAAAGCCTGCTAAACCATCAAGCCAACCCCAGCGGAGCACGTACGAATACAGGAACCGAAACAGCCCGCGTCCCTTGAGGAAGAAACTGAAGTTCTTGATCGCACGACGCCGAAGAATCGGGTCACTCTGCGTCAACTGCTTGAACGTTGGCAAGCCTTCTTTGCGCACCCCCACCGCTTCCACAGCTTCACGATCCGAGTAAAAATTATGCTTGGCAAACCAGTGTCTTAAACCATTATTAAAGCTGTAATGTGTGAAGTGACTTTTTAACTCACCGATCTTGCCATCCACGATCGGATGGACATTGGTGGTGCGCTTTTCGTAGGTCACCTTCTTTGGCTGAACCAGTCGGATAATCCACACCGGATAACTCGTTGCATACTTGATCCACTTGCCAAGATAAATGTTCTTATACCGCAAGCGATACGCTGCACACGTCGGCTCGGGGTTCTTGACCACCTGCTCGATCTCACGCCGCAGATCATCCGGCACGCGTTCATCCGCATCACAGATATAGACCCACGGGTACTTGTAGTCGATCTCGTGCAAACCAAAATTTCGCTGCTTGTACTCAGTATCAAACGGACGCTCGACCACGCGGACATTGGGATGCTGTTTAGCAATCTTAACCGTATCATCCGTGGAAATGCTGTCGAGTACGACAATGTCATCACTGAAGCTCAGTGTCCGCAACACCGCTTCCATATTGACCTGTTCGTTCTTGGTGAGAATCACACAACTCACCGGAATGTTGCCCCCGCCCCCGGAAGCCATGTCCCCGGTCACTTCGGAGACCTTGCCTTGGTCAGCTTCGGATTTGGCAGACTCGGAAGTCTGACTGAGAGTTTCGGTTGTGTTGGGCGCAGTAACACCGTCGACAGGTTCACGGGGTGAATCCTCACGAATGGGCGCAGCATCATCAGCATGGGCGTTGTGTGTGTCCATGTTCAAGTTATTTATCGGTCAGATCAGAGAGGCGATTCAGGGGAAATTGGGATTGGATGTATAAACGACTTTATAGCTGAAAAATTGAGTTGTAATGCAATCGCGTGATAAAGCATGATTGGTTTGAGGAAAGGTTTCACAAGCAGGTTTGTCAGTTAACGTGTTGATCATGTAATTGGTTCTCATAGCCAGGGAGCTTCGCCCCCCGGACCCCCTTGCGAGATCGGCGTACCATGGCAAGTAATGTCGCTGTGTTGCATTCAAATGAATGAAGACAGAAATGAGATGGGGCTCTGCCCCAAACCCCGCCAGCGTTCCGCCGCTGGATCACGTCCCCCAGGAAGGGCAGGCCTTCGATGCTTGGTGTAAGTGAGGTAGTCGGAAAAATTGAACATGCAATTGATGATCTACACGCATGGTATGTTCATCGTGCGATTAACGCGTTGTAAACGCACCTTCTGAACCGTCACAACAACCCCAGCTCCGGGGGCTTCCGGGGGCAGCGATCCAACGGCTGCCCGTTGGCGGGGTTTGGGGTGGAACCCCAATGCAAGTTGCTCTTCAATCATTCAGATGCAAGACGGGTTTTAACCTTGCCATTGTGTTACAAACTCGAAAGGGGGTCCGGGGGGCGAAGCTCCCTGGCATGAAAACATATACATGATCAACATGTCGACCTTTGAACTTGTTACTGCAATAAAAAACACCCTCGCATCATGATGACGCAAGGGTGTTTGATGTTTGATCGATTGATTAACCGTGACTTTCCGCCATTTTCTGGGGAAAGCTTCCGAGGAGTCCGGAAACTTTCGGGGTTCCGGTCTTCCGGGGGAAGGTTAGATCAACTCTGCTTTTTCGAGGTAGTCCAGACAGGCCTGGACAGACTCGGCCACACTCAGTTCGTGGGTGGGCAGGAGCAGTTCGGGTTTTTCGGGAGCTTCGTACGGATCATCGATGCCGGTGAAACCCTTGATTTCGCCAGCACGGGCTTTCTTGTACAGGCCCTTGGGGTCACGTTCTTCGGAGACGTCCAACGGGGTGTTGACGTAGACTTCAGCGAAGTGAATGCCGTCATCTTCGTGAAGCTTGCGGGCGGCATCGCGGTCGGCGGTGTAGGGGCTGATGAAGCTGGCGATGGTGATCATGCCGGCGTCAGCGAAAAGCTTGGACACTTCACCGATGCGGCGGATGTTTTCAGCACGATCTTCGGCGGAAAAGCCCAGGTTCTTGTTCAGACCAAAGCGGATGTTGTCACCGTCAAGACGGTAAGCGTGCTTACCACGTTGAAGCAGGACTTGTTCCAGGGCGACAGCCACGGTGGACTTACCGCTGCCGGACAAACCGGTCATCCAAAGGGTGCAGCCTTTCTGACCCATGTTGGCGACACGTTCTTCGCGGGTGACGTTGCCTTCGTGGTAGGTGATGTTGGTGGCTTTCTGTTCTGCCATCAGTGATTCTCCAATATGAGGTAATGAGGTCGTTTTTCTCGCTACATTCTTCGAGCCCAGCGATCTTAGAGACTATCGCTTAAGAGTTCAAGTGGTCACACATTAAAAGATTCACCCGGTTATGATAGACCCCATGCAAACCCTCGAACTCCCACAACCGTTGCAGGTGGCACTTGCGCCCCTCTTTGAGAAGCTCCCGTTGGATCAGGCCATGCAAGCACTGGTCGTCCACAGCCCGCTTTCCGCCGAGTTGAGCAAACTCGTTGAGCAGCTTATTACCGACCCTGCAGTCGCAGCAAATCCCAAGCTTTGCTCTGCGTTATGGCTGTATGTCGATGAACTGGATTTGTCGCACACCATCAGCCAGGGCATCAAGGATGCGGACGGTTCGTATTGGCATGGGATCATGCACCGACGCGAAGGGGACTTTTCCAACAGTCATTACTGGCTCCACAACACCGGTGCCAATCACCCGGTGTATTCGCAGATCGATGGCTATGAGCCGCATCAGATGATCGACGATGTGCAGGCCAACCCCAACGATGAGCAGTTGGTTGCGTTACAGCGTGACGAGTGGGTCGCGTTGGTGAATCACTGCGTGAGATAAACACACTGCATGAATCAAACATCAAAACATTGGACTGGTCAACAATCAAAGCCGTGTCGCACCCGCAGCACGGATTGCATTTCGCATCTCCAATGAAGCAATAAGGCAACCCGTGTCGCAGGAGCAACACGGCTTTGGAGCGATTCAAACAATTAAACTACGCCCCGTTTTTCATATCGTCATTCCCGCGCCCCCGGAAGTTAGGAATCCAGTGGCATTCTGTTGACGCTTGCAGTTTTCACTGGACTCCCGCCTGTGCGGGAGTGACGGAAGGTGAAATTTCATTGCTTGATCTCAACGAATCGTCACGCGCTTTTGAAATCGCATTCAATGCAAACGCGCATGAAACACTGCGTTTTCATATTGGTTTTGAAAGTAGACACCCTGCAACAGTCGGTTTAGACTCGGGGGCAGGTCAATTCGGATCGTTTGGTTTTGACCGCTATTTGTTGTTGTCATCATCGCTATCGACCCACAACCCAAACGTGGCAGCAATCCTCTGTTTCACATGCATCTTGAAAGGATCGAATATGAATCATTCTCTACTATCCAAAGCGCGCACGCTTTTGCTGACCAGTCTCTGCATGGTGGCCATGATGGCTGTCACCGCCAAGGCCGAGACTACCACCATTACCATCAAGCCCGACGCCAAGGGTGGGCATAATGTCGAACTGGCGGAACACGAGCTTGGCCTGGAAGTCAAAACCAAGGGCAAGGGTGATGGCCTGATCGTCACCGAACTGGAAAAACCCATCACCTCCGGCACCGTCACGTTCAAAGTCAGTTACCAATCCACACTCACCGACCCCAAGGGCTATCGCAATGCAGCATTGCTTTTCGGCTCCAAGCGTGGTGCGGGCAACCTCGTTGCAACAGGCACGCTCATCGGCGGTCGCGCTCACGTGATTAATGTCCGTGACAAGAAGCTGCTGAAAAATGTCAAAGCCAAGATGAAGAACAACGACAAATTCGATGCAGTGGTCACCGTGAACCTTGATGCCAAGACGATCAAGATGGTGGTCAACGGCACGGAAGTCGAAAACGAGTTGCCCGCCAAGTTCCTGCCAATCAAATTCGTCGGTTACAACGTGGCCAATACCGCCACGGCATTCAGCCCGATCACCATCGAACAGTGATTCATTGTTCGAACGCTAAACCAGTTTCACACACCAACCCACGTTCAATCGAGCGTGGGTTTTTTTGTGCGTGAAAATAACCTGTTTTGATCTGGCTCAAGGAACAAAAATTCCATTACACTTAACATCAACGTTGGCTGATCAAAACAAGTCAAGCAATCGCCAAACGCCGTCACGCCCGCGCAGGCGGAAGTCCAGTGAAAACTGCAAGTGTCAACAGAATGCCACTGGATTCCCGCCTGCGCGGGAATGACAAAGAAAAGACGATATAGCAACCGCTTGTTTGACCTGCCTCAATGCGTAAGAAAGTTTCAATGTCCATCAAACAGCAACAGCAATCCATTCGTGCCATGATCCGGCTGTTCTGTCGGCATCATCATGGCAAGCATGATGCGCTGTGTGAAGACTGCCAGAACTTACAGGATTACGCGATCATCCGCCTTTCACGATGTCGCTACGGTGATGACAAACCGACATGTCGGCAGTGTGTGACGCATTGTTATCAGAAACAGATGCGCACGCAGATGACCAGGGTGATGCGCTTTGCCGGCCCGCGCATGATGCTGCATCACCCGATCATGGCAGTGCGACATTTCTGGACGGAGTGGCGAAGCAAACCCAAAGCATCTGTCCCCGAGAAAAAGTCCTGCCAGGTTTCGACGTGTTGTGATGAAGCTTCGCAGAAGTAGCGTCCATTCCAAACCTTGTCCATTTCAAGCCGCCAGATGAATGACCGACGGGAATGAATCTGACGGGTCGCATGATCCACCTTTTCATATCCGTCGGATTCAATCGCTGCGCTCTTTCATCTGGCGGCTTGTGTCTGCCCCATCCGCTCCACATTAACCACAGACATTTTCAAAAACACGCCCCCTTGGTATCCTATCGGTTTGCAATTGACGTCCAACCCCCTGTTTTGAAGGACCTGCCACATGGCCAAGTCAAAAGATCCCAAGAAAATTGTTCTCGCCTACTCCGGCGGCCTGGATACCTCCATCATTCTCCCGTGGCTCAAGGAACGCTATCCCGGCGTCAAGCTCGTGGCATTCGCCTGCGAACTGGGTCAGGGTGATGAACTCAAAGGCATTGAAGAAAAAGCATACGCTTCCGGTGCGGATGAAGTGATCGTCAAGGACCTGCGTAAGGAATTTGCTGAGCAGTACTGCTACCCGATGATCCGTGCGCATGCGACCTATGAAACCGACTACCTGCTGGGTACCTCCATCGCCCGCCCGCTGATCGCCAAGTACCAGGTCATCGCTGCCAAGCAGACCAAGGCTGATGCGGTCGGCCATGGTGCAACGGGTAAGGGTAACGACCAGGTCCGTTTCGAATTGACGTACAAAGCGCTCAATCCGAAGCTGCAGATCATCGCGCCTTGGAAAGACCCCAAGTTTATTGAAGATGGACTCACCAGCCGCGAGACGGCAATCGACTATGCCAAGAAGCATGGCATTCATATCGATCAGTCCAAGAAGAAGATCTACTCGCGTGACCGTAACCTCTGGCATATCTCCCATGAAGGTGCGGAAATCGAAGATCCGAACAAGGAACCAAACTGGAAGAACTGCCTGGTCATGAGCGTGCCGGTCGAAAAGGCACCCAACAAGGCACAGATTGTCGAAGTCGAATTCAAGCAGGGCAACCCCGTCGCTGTCGATGGCAAGAAACTCGCCGGCCACGACCTGATCGCCAAGCTCAACGAGATTGGTGGCAAACACGCAGTCGGTACCACCGTGCTCACCGAAAATCGCCTGGTCGGCATGAAGTCTCGCGGCGTGTACGAAACACCGGGCGGCACCATCCTCTACGAAGCACACAAGGCGCTCGAACAACTCTGCATCGAACGTGACCTGTATCACTACAAATTGCAGGTCGCCCACAAGTATGCGGAACTGACCTACTACGGCCAGTGGTTCCACCCGCTGCGTGAAGCGCTGCAAAGCTTCATGGACGAAGCCAACAAAACCGTCACCGGCAAGGTCAAGGTCAAGCTCTACAAAGGTCGCGCGTTGGCGATCGCTGCTGACAGCCCCAAGAGTCTGTACGACGATGACCTGGCCAGCTTCGCGATGGATTCGTATGACATCACCGCCGCGCGTGGCTTTATCGACTTGTTCGGCTTGCCCATGCAGGTCCGTGGTCTGAAGCACAAGCCCAAGGTTTGATGCACAACACAAAGCCGTATCACTCCTGTGGTACGGGTTGCCTTCCACACAATTCAAGACAACCCGTGACTGGCGAACGTCACGGCTTTGAGGATTGATTAAGTTGGGTGACGATAAATTTTGACTTTCCAATGCCGCAGGCCCCAAACCTGCGGCATTTTTTCTATCATGGCTTTTCCCGCAAAACTCAGGACTTTCAACTCCCAAGGAATGACCCATGCAACCGGTTCGGATCGCTATCGTCGGATGTGGTGTGATTGGTAATCTTCACGCCCAATGGTGTGCCAAAGCTGAAAACATCACGCTTGAAGCTGTCTGTGACGTCAATGACGAACAGGCTCAGAAAGTTGGCAAGGAACATGGTGCAAAGAAGATCGTCAATGATCTTGATGCTGTACTCAATGATGCCGATGTCGAAGGCGTGATCCTGGCCTTACCCGCCAATCTCCGCGCCAAGTTTGCCGTATCGGTGCTCAAGGCCGGTAAACACCTGCTTACTGAGAAGCCGGTCGCACGTTGCGAAGCCGAAGTACAGGAACTCATTGATAACCGCGGTGACCTGGTGGTTGCGGTGTGTTCGAGTCGTTACCGCACGTTCCCGTTCCTGGAGAAGATCAAGCAGTTCATTGCGGAGGGTAATCTCGGTGAGATTCGCGTGGTACACATTCGGGGCATCGGTGGCGACCCGGGGCCACGTGACAAGGAACCCCCGATCTGGCGCGTGAGTCACGAGTACAACGGTGGCGGGATTTTCGTAAACTGGGGCTGTTACGACCTGGACTACATGCTCGGCTTAACCGGTTGGACGCTCAAACCCAAGACCGTGCTGGCGCAGACCTGGCAATGCCCATCGCATTTGCCGATGCGTGTGCATGAGACCTCCGATGCCGAGACGCATGCGGTTGCACTGATCCAGTGTGAAGGCGGACAGGTCATCAACATCGAGCGTGCTGAGTATGTCGCCCTCCAAGCTCAAACCACCTGGCAGATCATCGGTGACAAGGGTTCGCTGCGTCTGCAACTGACTCATTGGCAGGAAGGGCCCACCGAAATCTTCTTCGACAAGGCCAACCCCGATGGCAAGCTCACCACCGAGACACTCTTTAGTGAAGATGTCGAAGACGGCATCAACCACGGCGGTCCGGCCATCGACTTTGCCAACGCCATCCGCACTGGCGCTGCCCCACGCACTTCGCTGGACAACGGCCTGTTGATGCAGAAGATCACCGACGCCGTGTACAAGTCCGCCAGGGAGCAACGTGCGGTTGTCATCGACTAAACCCAAACGCAACATCACCCAACTACAAGCACGGGTTACTTGGCCTGTGCTTTTTTTTGCGCGCCTATTCTCGCTACACTGGTCAAAACCAAGTACTTTCTGAAAATTGATTGGATGACACCCAACATGAAAAACTGCGTAAAAATCATCTGTTTGCTGCTGAGCCTGATGCTGGTGTCCTGTGTCCAGCTATCCGCTGTCAACGAGAAAACACTTGTTAACCTCTTTAATCCACCAACTGACCCGCGCGTCAAAGCCTCACCGTATTACACCGTGAGCATCGAAGACAAACCCGTCTTCGCCTACGCCACCCATCGACAGGATCGCAACTCCGACACGCTCATCACCGGCTGCCCCGTCTCCCCTCTTGCCTTTACCATCTTCGACTTTCAAGGCAAAGTGCAGGTCAAGCTCCAACTTAAAGACGGCATTCTCCAACCGGACAAAACTCCCGTCATCCGACCGTTGGCGACAGGCATCAAGCCCATCGTCGATGGCAACACCGTTACGATCACGCTCGACAAACCCGGTAATTACACCTTCGACCCGCGCGGCGATGGTTACTGTGCGCTGCACCTGTTTACCAATCCCCCTGAAAATCCCCAAACCGACATCCCCGATCCTGATGACCCGAACGTGATCTACTTTGGTCCCGGTGTCCACGAAATCCAAAGCCTCGAAGTCAAAAGCAATCAGACACTCTACCTGGCGGGCGGTGCGGTCCTGCTCTGCAAGCCAACCCAAGTGCAAGGCAAATACAAACGCTATGGCATAGAACTTCAAACGATGGCACTGCCCATCAAAATCGTCAACGCAAAAAACGTCACTGTCCGCGGGCGGGGCATCATTTCCTGTGCAGGCAACATCGAAGAAAAACGTCGCCTTGCCCCCATGCGTCTTCGCTATCTGGACAACCTTACCATCAAGGACGTCGTCCTCCTGGAAGCAAGCACCTGGAATCTGAACCTGCAGGCTTGTAAAAATGTCAACATCGATAACCTGCGCATCGTCAGTTTCTACATCAACTCCGATGGCATCTGTCCTTCAACCAACTGTGACAACATCCGCGTGACCAACTGCTTTGTGCACAACGCGGACGACTCGCTTGAGATCAAAGCCATGGACAGTTTCTGGGGAGCAACTCCGGCTGACAGTCAAACACTCTTTGGCCCATCCACCAATATCCTCTTTGAAAACTGTATTGTCTGGAACGACCTTGCAACCCCCATGGGCATCACTCACGAAATCGGCAATGACGTGGAGAACGCAACCTTCCGCAACATCACCGTCATCCATCACACCTCAAAGACAAGCAACTTCAAAGTCCGCGGGCAGATCTCCATCTTCCCGGCAGGAGGCGGCACGGTAAACAATGTCACCTTCGAAAACATCACCGTGGAGTCCGCAACTGCAATGCATGAACAATGCATCAGCATCGACAACACCCACGAACGTTGGCATGGTTCGATCCCCCCATACTATGCCAACAAACCCTACTCCAAAGTGCAGAATTTGACGTTCAAAAACATCAACATCAACACGCAGAATCCGACTATTAAAATCAAGAACTGGTCGGACACCCGTAGTGATATCGATGTCCGTTTTGAAAACGTCACCATCAACAATCAGAAAATCACCCAATCATCTGAATTGATTCGCAGTCAGAACGCAGACTATCAAGTGATCGACTAAAGCCGTTCTAAAGCAACTCGCATAAACACCTCCGTCACTCCCGCGCCCCCGAAAGTTGGGAGTCCAGTGGGATCTGCAAGTGTGCACAGAATGCCACTGGATTCCCGCCTGCGCGGGAATGACGAATCGAATAACTGTATGGCGATTAATGACGCGAACTGCTCTAGTACTCCGTCAGTCTTCAATGAAAAATCAATTCAATAGCCGCGAGCTGACAGCTCGCGCGTCACCCGTCCACGCGACACTTGAGTGAAAAATGCAATAAAATGAATCCACTGCAGTGTCCACCATTCGTGGGTAAGGCCAGTCATCACAGTCGCGAGCTTACTCTGCAGCAATCACGGCTTTTGCCGATGCACCGCTGCGCCAAAGTACCCAACCGATCATAAGCATCACAGCAGCGCAGGCAAGAATCGCGATGCGACCGGTCATCGGGTTGGGGATGAACACCAACGTGAGAATGAACAGGCCATAGGCAATGGACAGTCCGCCGAGTGTCCGCGCCTGGTGTTTGGAGTTATCGCCGCCGACTTCCTTTTCAAAGTCCACGGGAGTTTGCATGTCGTTGAAAAGTTCATCGACCTGTTTGTCGTAGGCAGGCTTCCTGCCACGCTTGTAAAAACGCATACTCAATAGATAAAACAGCGCACATGCCGGGGCGACGATCATGTTGGTCATGAAGAACGGTGCAACGAGAACGTAGTTGTAAACCGAAAGCAATCTCGGCCAATCTTCCAAGGTCGGCAGCAACATCGCCTGCGCCGTTTCACCACGCAGCAGCACAAACAAACTGTAACTCAACACCGAGCCGATGAGCGTGCAACTCCATGCCACCCACGCAGGCGTCCGGCGGATGAACATACCCATCAAAAACACGATCGCACTGCCACAACCAAACAGCGCGCCGATGTACAGGTACATATCAAAGATCGAAAGCTTACCCACGTTGGCAAGTACCAGCGCGATCCCGATCACCGACACACCACAGACGACGGTGGCAATCTGACCTGCAAGCAACTGCTCCTTATCCGACGCCTTGGGACGGATGATGGATGCGTAGACGTTCTTGACGATGACACCAGCCGTCTTGTTAAATGAAGTGTCCATCGAAGACATCGTTGCAGCAAAGAGTCCGACGATGAGTAAACCCTGTAAACCCTGGGGCAAAACATTCAATGCCACCGCGATGTATGACGCCTCTTCGGGATTATCAAACGCGGCATACTGTGCTGCAAAGTCCGGCACGAGGGTGAACACGGCCAACGGTGGGACAAACCAAAACGCAGGAAGCAGCGAGTATCCAATCAACGGTACGAGCGCGGCACGCTTGGCATGCTGACTATCCTTGGCAGCGATGTACTTGCCCGCGGTCATCATGCTGTTGCGCATCAATACCCCGCCAATCACCGTGGAGATCAAAAACAACCAGTCATACTTGATCGAACCCAATGGGAAGAAAATCTGAAAATGCGTGTCGGGAATCTGAGCGATCAACGCGCCCACGCCACCGATCTTGATGAGTACCAACACCGCAGTGACCAGCGAGATGCACATCAGCAGTAACATCTGAATAAAGTCGCTTGCCATCACCGCCCAACTGCCCCCCAGCAATGCCATGATCAACACGGTTAAACCTGTCGCAATGATCACCGGGTTCTTGGGCATATCAAAGGCGATGGACAGAATCAGTGACAGGCTAAAGAGCCACACCGCCCCGATCAGGGGACCCTGGAGCATGGAATACCACGTGAAGAATTGTTCGTTGAACTTGCCATAGCGTCGGCGGACACCATCCATGTTGGTGATCAATCGCATCTGTCTTAAACGTGTTGCAAAGAACAGGTACCCGATGATGTAACCGAGCACGTCCATGAGATAGACATAGAAAATCAGGATGCCGTATTTCTGAGCGATGCCTGCAGCGCCGGTGAATGTCCAACTGCTGAAGTTACTGATGAACATACTCCCGCCAAGCAGCCACCAGCAGGTGCGTTGACCGCCCGCAAAGTAGTTGGTGGAGTCCTTGTTGAAATGACGGAACACAAAGCCAAGCGACCCGACAAACAGGAAGTAAAAAACAATGACAACATAATCCCAATGGGTCAGCATGAAGGTGTCCTATTTGCTCTGCGTGTCGACGACGATGGATTGCTGATTTTCACGGTGAATCTGCCAGCGGTCATTGTCCAGAATCACGCGGTGTTTGCCAATGTGGATCACGTTGTCATTCATCGCAGGTTGCATCCATGGATTCGTTGATGTGCTGGGCATGACCTGAATGACGGTGACATAGTTCATGGTCTGTTGACCCTCGCGCGTAATCGCAGATAAATGCCATTGGTCGGGGAATTTCACCTTATCCGGCTTCTTGGTCTTCCAGTAAAGCGCAGGCGGGTCGAACTGATCGGTCACCGTGATGTCATCAAATTTCGCAGGTTTAAGCCAATTGATTTTCATCTTGGCATTGGGTGTCTGATACGTGACGATTTGACGTGTACTATCGACGACAGGTTGGTTTTCAAAGTGCAGTAACCAGTCATAGCGATGCTTTTTGCCCGATGCTGCTTTGAGATCATCGACGATGATGAAGGTTTGGATATCACTGGTATCAAGCCAGAGGATTTGGCGGTTGTATTTTTCGAGTTTGGTTTTGAAGTAAGCGTTGGACGCATCGCCGCGCATCCAACAGTAACCGTCACCTTGTTTAAAGCCGGTGACTTTGCCGATGGCATCCAGGCGGTTGATTTCCTGGCCGTGGGTGTCGATGAGTATGTTGTTGTGTGCCTTGGTCTGGTTGGTCCAGCCGAAGTGATGGTCACTGCCATAGGCCGAGTAATGCCCGGTGTCGATGAGCAGGTGATCGCCGTAGGCAGCCAGATTAAAGGTGTTTTGATCCGCATGGGCATGGGCGAAGCTGCCATAGTCTGAACTGCGGAACTCCAAACGGATGTTACGTTTTGGATCAGCGAGCGATGTCTGCACGTAGACTTCACCCACACCTCGGAAGTGTTTGGCGTTGGGGACATCCGCCAAGCTCGGTAAGTTGTCCATGGGATAAGGCGCGTTAAGCAGGTAGGTGATCGGCGCAAGTCCCTTCCAGAAACCGCCGTCTTCATCCATCAATTTTTCATCACTGAGATTCAGACTTTTAGCGTAGGCAAGGGCGTAGGGATTGTGATATTTCTTGCCAAGCACCATTGCCAGATAAGCTTGTTTTGCAGCCGGTTCGTGTTTGCCGGCATGACGATCACCGAGCATCGGTGAATCAAAACCAGCAGGATGGGCATAAAGCAAACTCCACGGATAGTTGGCATGCCAGGGATGTTGATCCAGATGGATATCCGCAAGTGATGCCCAGAGGTCCACGGTGGGTAACGCGAAGTTCACATTGAGCCCAACACCGTAGGCATAGCCTTCACCCGACCCGCCATCCACCCCGCCAAACCAGGGATAATGTGCAACGAACATCTGCGCAGACCAGAGCAACCAATCCTGAACCTGTGGTTCTTCATCCCAGATTGCCATCGCTGCAGCCGTCGCCTGATACATCACCGACTGCCAGGCGTGGGCGTTGATGATATTGGTTTCAAGATACGGTTTGTAGATATCAAGCCGTACGAGAATCTGCTTGCGATACAGGGTTTTCTGCTCATCGGTGAGTCGATCGTAAAGCAGGTCATAGGTCATCCCAAGGCCCTGCAGGATCGTGCTGTTGGCAAACATCACATTACTCGCCCGTGTCAGACCATCCGGATCAAGTGACGCAGCAACGTCGGCGCGCGTGATGACGTTGGCAATGAAATCTTCACGCTCAAAGAGCACACCAGCCACAGCAAGCTGGACAATCGGCGCGGTGAGTTTGGCGGTGAAATCCTTGGTGACATACCGACGCCCCATATGCGAGAGATGATCATCACCCGTGGGTAACTCCGGCTGATAGTCGCGGTAGGGAATCCCCTCTTTGCAGACTTCGGTCAAACGCAACTGCCAGGTGTCTGCAAAGGTTTTTAAGTCCGTTGACATGACCGCACGCAACTTGCTGATGCGATCAGTTGAAAGAATCAGACGCGGGTGCGACTTGTCCAGATGACTGAAAAACGCCTGTTTTGTCAGGGGATATTGCAATGCCCATGTTGGCGTCGATGTATCTACCGTAAACGTGATCGGCTCGGACCAGTCGCGGTCGTTCTGCCGGTAACGCCACTGCCAATCGCCAGCTTCCAAAGGCAAAGTCGGTCGGTGAAAGACGCTTTGCGTGTGTATCACCGGTGCCTGCTCCAGTGGCTGACCCACTTTGCAAAGCTGCAATTGCCAATCGTTACCCGGCTTGCCATACCAGCGAAACGTCGGCGGGTTGATGGTCATCTGCGATTGAGCATGCGGCTGAGGCTGCATCACAAAACTCTGAATCACCACCGGCGATTGGTTGTGATCGATGAGCTTGATCTGCGAAATGTAAACCGGCCCATCGGACTTGAGAATCAACTGATGCGTCCGTGTCCACTTGGAGTGATACCGAAACGTCAACACCTTGTCCTGCGAATCATCGGTGATTTTGTACGTGTGATCGTTGCGGTTATCCACCTGAGCAGTCAGCGACGCAGCCTGCGGACTGGCGGTGCGTGCGTTGATCTGAATCGTGAATCCCCCAGCAGGTGCATCAAACGGCATGGTGAGTTCACCGCCAGACTCCACCAACGCCATGCCTTGCCCATCAATGGTTCGCAGCATGTCCGCTGAAACAATCTCCGAAGCCTGCCAGGTATAGACCACCCGCTGCGCCTTAAGCGATGATGTGGGACACAGCCATAGCAGTGCCACCAGAATGACAATGGAAAAACGCATCAAGTTCACCTTGTTGTTAACTGTGATTACCAGTTGACGTTCTTGTCCTGGTTGGAGCTGAACTGCGGAATGTAGCGCGAGATCACGTCGGACTTGCTGGCATGATCGTACCAGCGCTGTTCGTCCACCGCGTCGGTATGCCCGTCAGCAAAGGGTGCGTTGACGTGGCCGTTATGTCGATCCAACGCGTAATACTGCATGTACTCAGTGGTCACCGAATAACGGAGTACAAACGCGCGGTTCTTGGATGGATGCAACGTATTGGTGTCGTTGATTTCCTGATCCAAAGCAAAAATATCATGCACCGGTTTGGTCAATTGATCAATGCGCAGTGCATCCTGCGGCGCCCAGTTCACATAGGTATTGCCATGGATCCCAAGGCTGAACCCGTAGCTGGAATTTTCCTTTTTGGTCCATGCCTGCCCGGGACGGTAAATGGTCAAATCCGACGGGCAGGCCATCATCTTGGGCGTGGTGTACCCGCCGTTTACGAGTTTGGGCATCACGAACATGGGGGCGAACCAACCCTTGTTGTCTTCGGTGTACATGATGTTGGCGGTGCCGATCTGGCGCAACTGTGTCTTGCATTTGAGATCACGCGCCGCAGCCCGAGCCGAACTCAGGGCAGGTAACAGAATGGAGATCAGCAGCGAGATAATGCTGATCACTACCAGCACTTCGATGAGTGTGAATGCCTTGTTATGTTTCATGATGAGACTCCGGCAAGTTCAACCGCCTGGATCAACTGCGGCTTGAGTTTGATCCGACGCGCGATCGATGACTGTGGATTGTTGATCATCTCCAGAACCAATGCTGCAGCAGATGAACCCATCTGCGAAACCTGAATATCAATCGTCGCAGGCTTGCGATGGAAATGAGCAAGAAATTGCTGTTCGTTGTTACAACCAATCATATCCGCCACATCAAATGTCCGACCCAGAACACGAAGCTCGTTGTAAACCGCGAGCATGAAATTGTCGGATGTGAAAAACAGACCCGTGCTGGTTGTATCCGAATCAATAAACTCCTGGGCAACGATTTGAGCGTAATGTGAAAACGCATCATTCTCACGCGGTGCATGAAAACATGTCACATCCATGCCCAATGCTTTGCAGCGGTCGACGAATGTTTTTTCACGCTGTTGGAAGATCACATAACCGGGCATCTGCGAGAAGATGGCAACCTGTCTGTGACCACGCTGATGTAGATAGTCTGCTGCCAACTCGCCAACGACGTGGTTGTCATAGGAGACCTGGGCAAAGCCGCGCGCTGCCTTTTCGTCTTCACGGTTAAAGCACCAGACCGTGGGGATTTTCTTGAGTTTGGCTTTGAGGCGCAGGCCAAGATGACTTTCAAAACCGTAGACGACCACGCCATCACAGTACTTACTCTCCAGCGCTTCGGGGATGTCATCACCGCCCTGCGAATGGGCATAGCTGACCATCATCCCCTGCTCGATGAGATAGCTTTGCAGTCCAGCAAGGAGCATCGGGAAGACGGGCTCTTTGTGCATGTGATGGGCATTGAACCGACCAATGGATAAAAACGTGATCACGCCGGTGCGGACGCCCTGTCGGTTCTCGGTTTTGCGACCCGGGCGACGGATACTGGGGCGATAGCCGGTCTGTCGCATGGCCTGCTCGATTTTCTGAGCCGTCGCCTCTGCCACCTTGCCCGACCCGTTGATGTACCGGGAGACGGTGGCAATGCTCACATTCGTCAGATTGGCGATGTCATGGATGGACATGCGGCGATACCTTTTGATCCAAAATCATACGATTCTGAGATGATCCTAGGCAGCGAATAGTCCAAGTCAACGGCAAAATGTAATAAATTTTGTTTTATTACATTTCGTTTTACATTCCAATCACGTCCGATTTTTGGTTACATGCTCAGAACCGGTACACTACAAGACCTCTTTAAACTTGCTTTACCGAAAGGTTTTTGAATATGTCTCAGATGGTTTCTGATTTTGTCCCAGCGGATTTGGATTGTTCGGATTTCTCCCAGCTTGAGCCGTTGTACAAGCAGCTATTGGAACGTGAACTGACCAGCGTCGATGACGTGAAGCAGTGGCTCCAGGATTATGCGGACTTTGCGTCGGTGATCAGTGAGTATGGTTCGCGTCGCAACATTGACGTGTCCTGTCACACGGATGACGAAGCAATCGAGAAGCGTTACATGCAATTCGTCGAGGAGATTCAGCCTAAGATCAAGCCCCTGGGTTTTGCGATGGTGCGCAAGCTGCTGGACTGTGGCTATGCTGACCAACTCAGCGAACCCAAGTATGTCCAACTCGTCAAGGAATGGGCAGCGGATGCTGAGCTTTATCGTGATGAAAACATCCCCCTGCAAACCGACGTGACCAAACTCACCACGGAGTATGGCAAGCTGTGTGGCAAGATGATCGTCGAGTTCAAGGGCGAGAAGATGACGCTCCAGCAACTGGCTCGCTTCATGGAAGAGACCGACCGGCAGACCCGCGAAGATGCCTGGCGTCTGTCGACCACGCGCCGGCTTGAAGACCGCGATGCGATGGATGAGATTTTCAATAAGCTTCTGGCCAAGCGCGCGGAAATTGCCAGCAACTCCGGCAAGGCCAACTACCGCGACTACATCTGGCAGTCCAACTGTCGCTTTGACTACACGCCCCAGGACTGCCTGACGTTCGGTGATGCGATTGAAGCAGTCTGCATGCCCATCGTCAAAGAACTTGATGAGAAGCGCAAGGCTGAGTTGGGTGTGGACCCGCTTAAGCCCTGGGACGGTGCGGTGGACCCCAAGGGCCGCCAGCCGCTTCGCCCGTTTGATGCCAAGGACCCGATGCAGATGGTCAAGGGTGTGCGTGAGATTTTTAATCGCGTCTCCCCGGAACTTGCCAACCTGTATGACGAACTCAAACCGGGTAAGAACTTTGACCTTGAATCACGTCCCGGTAAGCGCCCCGGTGGTTTTCAAAGTTCACTCGAACAAGTCCGTGAACCGTTCATTTTCATGAATGCTGCGGGCACGCATCGCGATGTCGAAACGATGCTCCATGAAGCCGGTCACGCGTTTCATTACATGGATGCCCGTGATGAACCGTTGATGTTCGTTCGTCATGCACCGCTTGAGTTCTGCGAAGTGGCAAGCATGTCCATGGAACTCATCGGCTGTGATCACTTTGATGTGTTCTATGCCCCGGAAGATGCCAAGCGTGCCAAGGCGGCGCAGCTTGAAGGCATTCTCCGGTTCTTCCCGTGGATGGCAACGATCGACGGCTTTCAACATTGGCTTTACACCCACGAAGACAATCTCACCGAACCCCGCACCAAGGCATGGACGGAGATTTACAACCGTTATTCCAGCGGCGTAGCAGATTGGTCGGACATCCCCGAAGCGCGACTGGCGCGTTGGCATGCCCAGCTTCACGTCTTCCATTACCCGTTCTACTACATCGAGTACGGCATTGCTCAACTGGGTGCTTTACAAGTCTGGCAGAACTTCAAACAGGATGCAGACACCGCGCTGGCCAATCTGCGCAAGGCGTTTGCATTGGGTGGTGCCAAGCCGCTGCCTGAGTTGTTTGAAACGGCCGGCATTCGTTTTGACTTCTCGGCAGACACGCTCGGACCGCTGATCGAGATGGTCAAGACGGAGTTGGATGCGTTGGAGTAACTTTTCCGACTCCAAGGCAAATTAGCCACAGATGAACACAGATAAACACAGATGTTTCCGATTCGGGGCGTCTGTGTTTTTTTGTGTCGTGATGGCGTTAGTCAGGATTGTAAAAAACGACAAGGCAACCCGTGACTCAGGAGAGTCACGGCTTTTGCGGAGAATACACAAAACACAGTTTTTTATCTGTGTGTATCTGTGTTCATCTGTGGTTAAAAATGTCTTGAAACGTTGGGCGCAATTCACGCATACTGCTGGGCTGCATTGACGATGGCCATGACGGGGTCGGCTTTGTCTTGCCAGCGTTGTAAGACTTCGCCTGCCTTGGCTCCCATTTGGTGAGCGGTATCACCGTCGGAGATTTGCAGCATCGCATCAGTCAGTGCATCCACATCGTTGGGCTTGATGAGTAAACCATTGACGCCCGGCTCGATAAGTTCGTTGGCAGCGCCGACGACATCCGTGGCAATGATCGGCAAACCCGCAGCGACCGCCTCATTGATCACCAAGGCCCACGGCTCATAACTCGGCGGGTGGACCAACACATGTGAAGCACAGTAACAGGCGACCGTCTGATCAAACTGCAAAAAGCCCAGGAATTTTACCCGCTGTTTGATTTCATCCGTCACCATCGCTTTAAGCTTGGCTTCCAGCACGCCGGTGCCTGCGATGAGTAAATCCCAATTCGGACGCTGGCGACTGATGCGCTCAAAGGCGGTGATGATCAGGTCGACATTCTTGATATCAATCAGACGACCACAGTAAAGAAAATGTCGGCGGTCGGCATCAAGCTCTTTGTCTTGGAGAAAAGCGCTGCAACAGCGCGGGCCACAGTTTTGAATGTGCGAATAGTCCGGCTCGTAGGGACAGATGAAACTCGGCAGGTTGTGCGGCTTCAACCAGTGATCAAAAAACTGTTGCCCGCATCGGCCCATCGGCATCAGGGCGGTGATGCGTTTGGCGATCCAGCGGAGCGTGATGCGTTTGATCATCGCGCGCATGCCGGTGATTTGTTCCTGACCGTGAATGTTGGAGTCCCCACGCAGAAGCACCGCTATGCCGCGCTTCTTTGCCCAGCGGATGATCATCATGCGACACCAGTCACCGTAACCATTGAGCACGATCATTTTGATATTGCGCGATTGGATGTAGCGGGTGATCTGTGAAGCCAATCGCCAGCATTGGGTGAACGTGCTTTTGTGTCCCAGCGCTTCATCTTTGAAAAAGACGGTGCGCGGGATTTGGCTAAGGTCCATCTGCCAAGGCACATGAGCTGAATCGAAGGTGTGCGTGAAGATACTATGGACGCGCAGCGTCGGGTGCTCATCGGCAAGGCGCTTAAGCAGATGCAGCCGATAAGGTGTCGGTTCATTGGAGATAAATGCAATATCTTTCATACCTACCCACGTAAACATCGGCCTATGCGACACCCAATCTGAGTATTTTTACCAAAGAAGTGTCAGCATCATGTCAGAGTTCGATGGAATCAGGCAAGTTGAGAACTTTTTTGACCGACATATCAATAGAGACAAGGCTATCAGACCATGCGCATCGTACACGTTATCGGAAGTCTGGACCCTGCATTGGGCGGGCCACCCATGGTGGTCGGTCGCCTTGCTGCTGCACAGGCGCATCTTGGGATGGACGTGCGCATCCTGACGATTGCCTGCTCACAACAGGAACAAGTTGAAAAGGGTTACCAGCAGTCGATCCCGCATTTTGGTCAGATCACCATTCACCCGCTTACGGGGCAGGGCATGATCGGTCGCGCGGTCAGTCACGCGATTGGTGAGTTTGCCCAGGACGACTTGCCGACGATTGTGCATATCCACGGTGTGTGGGAACCGATCCTCAGGCAGGCGATGCTGGCAGCGAGAAAAACCAACACGCCTTACATCATCGCTCCGCATGGCATGCTCCACCCGTGGTCGCTGTCTCAAAGCAAATGGAAAAAGAAACTCGCACTGGCGATGGGTTACCGCAAACTCCTCAAAGGCGCGACGGCGTTTCATGCGCTCAACGCCGACGAAGCAACGCACATCCGCGGACTTGGCATGCACCAGGCATGTCACGTCTTACCCAATGGCGTGTTTCTCAACGAGATTGAACCCTTGCCCGCGCCCGGCAGTTTCATCACGCAATTACCCGACCTGGCAGGCAAACCCTACATCCTGTTTTTAAGTCGCCTGCATTACAAGAAAGGTCTGGACCGACTGGCCAAGGCCTTTGCGATCCTTGCTGAAAAAGTCGAACACCTGCACCTTGTCGTCGCAGGCCCGGACGATGGCGATCAACAACGATTCGAACAGATCATCGACAAGCATCAACTCGCAGGCCGCGTGCATCTGGTCGGCCCATTATGGGACAAGAGTAAATATGCAGCGATGCTCGATGCTGCGTGTTTCTGTTTACCTTCGCGACAGGAAGGCTTCAGCGTTGCGATCACCGAAGCGCTGGCGGTGGGCGTCCCCGTGGTGATCAGCAAGGCATGTTGCTTTGACGAAGTTGCCAGCGCCGGCGCGGGATACGTAGTGGATCTGGATGATGCCAAGCCTGATCAATCGACACAGGCACTTGCTGATGCGCTGCAACGTGTGCTCGATTCGCAGCCCAATTCCCGGATGCGTCAAGCCGGTCGGCAACTGATTCGACAGCGATACACGTGGCCTGCCATCGCCGCACAGAGTCAGCAATATTATCAATTGATGTTGGGAGATCACCATGCCCGACATGCCTGAGCAGGAACCAACGAACACCGAAAAACAGCCTGTTTTCCAGCGTTTGGATCAGACTGCCGGCTATCCGTACACCTTTGGTGATTACGTCAAACGCTTCAGTTGGCAGTGGGTCCAACGCCTGCTCATCAAGCCGAGCTTCCGACGGTCCCATACCTGGCGGCGTTTTTTGCTCACGCGCTTCGGCGCCAAAATCCACCCGACCTCAGGCACCAAAGCCAGCACGCACATCTGGCATCCATGGCTCTTTGAGATGGGTGAATATTCGATGCTCTCCGAAGGTGTCACCGTCTACAACCTGGGTAAGGTCACTATCGGTGATCACACCGTTCTCTCGCAGGATGTCTATCTCTGTGCGGGAACCCATGACCACACCAAGCCCAATCTCCCCTTGCAGCGACCGCCCATCACCATCGGCAGCGGTGTCTGGATTTGTGCAGGTGCTTTCATCGGCCCGGGTGTCACCATCGGAGACAACGCGGTCATCGCAGCGCGGAGTGTCGTCGTCAAAGACGTCCCGGCAGGCATGATTGTCGGCGGGAATCCTGCCAAGGTGATCAAGCCACGCCAGATGGATGAGACGGTCGAAGCGAATCAGTAAACCACTGATCAAGATTCAATGGCATGTGGCATGTCGGTCACCACTACGCCCAAGACATTTTTTGCCACAGATACACACAGACCCCGGAAGTACACACAGATAAAGTCGATTCAAACAATGAATCTCGACATTTCGTCATTCCCGCGCAGGCGGGAATCCAGTGGCATTCTGTTGACGCTTGCAAGTTCCACTGGACTCCCGCCTGTGCGGGAGTGACGGAAAGTGAAACTGCTCTTTTATCGATTGCTGATCAATCAAACGTGTTTATCAATACAACAACGTCACATGACAACCATTCAAAAGCCGTGACTCTCCTGAGTCGCGGGTTGCCTTGATGATGTTGACGTTAAGTTACTGACTGCGAACCAACCCGTGTCGCGGGAGCGACACGGGTTTGATGATCACAACGCGCGCATGAAAAAACCGCGATCATCGCTGACCGCGGCTCATGAGGAGTTTACTTGATGCGTCGGCCCCTGTGTCCAGGTATCAGGTGATGGGTTGGCCGTAGAGATATTCGTGTAACAGGTGGATCGTCTTTTCCTGACCTTCAAGCCGATACGCGTTGAGGTCACCGATGGAGATCACACCCAACAGCTTGTCATGCTCATCAACCACCGGCAAGTGGCGGATGCGACGGTTACGCATCACCGTCCGCGCTTCGTCAATGCTCGTCTGTGCCAGGCAGACGGCAATTTCCTGCGTCATCACCGCCAACACCGGGGTCGCAGCCGGATCACGCTCTGCAGCAACCACGCGCGAAAGCACGTCGCGCTCCGTGATGATCCCCTGAAGCTGCTCGTCTTCGGTGACCAGCAACGAACCACACTTGTGCTCATTCATCAGCCGGGCGGCTTCCAGGACGGTCGCACCCTTGCTGATCGTCAAAACACGGGATCCTTTTTCGGCAAGAATAGAAGCTACTGTCGTCATGAGGTGTTCCTTTTCCAAATATTGAATTGTCACATTTCAAAACAGGACGCAATTGGCGGCGCGTCACTGTCAGGCGGAATTGTTTGAGAGGCGGGTCCAATCGACCCGAGGCGAGATAAGCGTCATTCCAATACTTATTATTAGGGGGCAGTCGGAATAATTCCAGTAAATTTTTGTCTAGTTACCCTAAACGACACCATAGACACACGTTATTGGACGTTAAATCGGTGTTTAGTGTGATAAAAAAGAGTGCGCGTCACGCTTGAGACTGAATCGCCAGGGTAACCTGCATCGCCTGCCAATTGGCCAAAATGTCGTGGACGCGGAAGATTTTGACCCCCGCCTGGACACCCAAAGCTGTGGTTGCACAAGTCGCACCCAGTAGTTCTTCGGGCTCCGGCGCTGGCTGATCCGGCATTGTGCAAACCGCCTTAAGCGAACTTTTGCGACTCGTCCCAAGCAGCACTGGACTGTCGCCTGCAAGTTTGACCAATTGGTGAAGCGATGCCAGTAATGCCATGTTGTGTTCGACGGTCTTCCCAAAGCCGATCCCCGGATCAAGGACGATTTGAGAGACAGGGACACCGACGGACTGAGCAGCTTTCGCGCGGTCAAGCAGATAGTCAAACACCTGACGGACCACATCGTCATAGTTGGGATTCTCCTGCATCGTCGCAGGTGTCCCCTGTTTGTGCATCAACACAATCGGCACGTGACGCTCCGCTGCAAGCGATAAAATCCGCGCATCTTCCTCACCGGCTGAGACATCGTTGATGATGTCGGCACCGGCCTGGAGCGCTGCCTCTGCAACCTCACTGAGCGTGGTGTCGATGCTGATGACCACCTGCGTATGCTGCTCACGAATTTTGGCAATCACCGGCACGGTGCGACGAATCTGCTCCTCAGCATCAATCCGATCCGCACCCGGTCGCGTGGACTCACCACCAATGTCAATGATGCTCGCACCATCAGCCACCATGTGCATCGCATGACTCACCGCACGCAACGGATCATCATGCATCCCCCCATCACTGAAACTGTCCGGCGTGACATTGAGTATGCCCATGATCAGAGGCTTTGCCAATGACATTTCACGCTGGTTGGGGAGTTGGAGTTTGGGTTGATTCATTTTTCTCACCGCCAAGGTCGCCAAGTTTCCAAGACAGAGCCAAGTCATTTAACCACAGAGGACACACATCGAAAACAAAATACGAGCACCGCATGTCAATACAGTGCAGGTTAGTGCAGTTCAAGTAATTAATCTCCATGCATTTTAGATTTCGTCATTCCCGCGCAGGCGGGAATCCGGTGGTATTCTGTGCGCACTTGCAAATTCCACTGGACTCCCGCCTGCGCGGGAGTGACGGAAGGTGGAGATTATTTCGTTGAACCGCTCTAACACAACACGCATCAGACCTGCACCAGATTTACATCTGGTGCTCAGATTGATCCTGTCTTAAACATCTGTGTTTATCTGTGTTCATCTGTGGCAAATATGTCTTGAAACGTTGTGCTCAATCCATGCCACGATCACGCGTTTTTGAGTTTGTCGATCACATCTGCCCGGTCATCACTGCCGAAGATCGCCGACGCCGAGACGATCACATCGATGCCAGCTTTGACAGCATCCGGCGCGCGGTCGGGGTTCATGCCACCGTCGATTTCCAGGCGGACATTCTCAGGTAAACGCTCTTTGAGCCAGGCTGCTTTTTCCAGCACTTCGGGGATGTAAGCACCCCCCGATGCGCCCGGCACCACGCTCATGATCAAAAACATCTCAACCTGATCAATGTAAGGCAAGAACACCTGTGCCGGGGTCGGCGGGTTGATCACCATGCCCGCATCCATCCCTGCATCATGAATCTGCTTGATCAGATCATTGGGATTCACGCCCGTCGGATACATGGGGAAACTGACCTCCGCATGGAACGTGAACATGTTCGCGCCGGCTTTGGCGAAAGATTCCACGTAATCCTGCGGCCGTTCAACCATCAAATGCACATCCAGATACACGTCCGGCAATGCGCGCCGAATCCCCGCGATCATGTCCTGACCCATCGTGAGATTGGGGACGAAGTGACCATCCATCACATCCACGTGCAGCAGGTCCGCGCCCTTGTCCAGCACGTCCTTGCATTCTTCGACCATCCTGCCAAAGTCCGCAGAGAGAATCGACACAGCCACCAACGGCTTATCCGGCTTTTTCGTGATATCGAGCATCAGCGTTTGGTTCCTCAACATAATGGGTTGGCGAGAACACACATCATAACGTCTGAGTCTCCGCGCATAAAAACACCGTGAGTTGTATCGCACACGGTGTCATGAATGCTTACGTTGTTATCAACTCTCAAAGCCGTGACACTCCTGTGTCACGGGTTGCCTTTATTGACGATTGACATCACACATCACGCGACCAAGGCAACCCGCAGGACGGGAGCCCTGCGGCTTTGGAAGATGCATCAGAATTTCACTTCAGCGGCAATCCGCAGATAGGGTGCATCACCGAAGATCAATTTCTCATCAGCAAAACCAAATCCTTCATCCGCATCGTTAATGTCATCGCCATGGGTTATCTGCTGATCGAATGCATAACCGCCAGCAACTGTCAATTCGAATTCCTCGCAGGGGTCCCAAACCAAGCCTAACTCAACGGTCTGCTGTTCAAAGAAAAGTCGTTCGTCTGAGTCATAGATCAGAGAATCTTCTGCAGGCATAAAGGCATCGGTTCGGCTGGCATACTCGGTGTAAATCTCCAACCCTTCGAGCAATTCATAACTCACACGCGCATTGATGTCGTAAATCAAAACCGCACCCAGTTCGATCTCCCATTTGTCATCCGGCTCCCAGGTTAACGAACTGTAAGGTAAGCCCAATGTCCAGGTGAACTGCGGGTTGGACCAATCGGTGTAAGCAATGGACGGCAGGGGCCAATCCGAAAGGAAGCTACGGTTGCCGTTGTAATCGATGATCACCTGCCACATACTGGTATCCGAAGCTTGTTTTGTCCAGATCAAGTCCGCCTTGCCGTACCAGGCATTGCCATCGCGGTAGGGTTCGCTGCCGCTGTATCCGAAGCCGATCACCGCACTGAGTTTGCCCTCCGCCAATTGGCCGAGGTTCATGCCCAGTGCAAAGGACTGATCCATCAACGGGTCCATAAAAATGGTTCGAGGGTTCGTGTCGAGTACGGTCAGTTGGCTGCCGAATGTCAGACCAAGTTCATCCTGCGTAATCTGCCAGCGACCTTGAGCATCATAGATTGACAGTCGTTGATCAATGGGGCTAACCACCCATTCCTCGGTTTGTTCTTCGCCCTGTAATTGCGTGGAGACTTCGACTTCAAACGGCTTGCCATCCTCAAACGGCTTGGTGATCAGGGACGGGCCGGTCTGGGCATTGGCCAGTGAACTCAGACCCATGACACCGGCGATGGCCAGCGTTGCCAACTGTGACAATCGATTCATACGAAGCTCCTTGTTGTGTATCAGTGTGTGTGGACCGTGTTAGCATATGCGAATTGGCGATTGAGGGCGAGAGGTCTTGCCAACTCAGGCGAGTTGCGTTCTTTCCTCTTTGACTTATAGACATCATCAACCGGTTTGGTTTTAGCCAGGGCATCGGTTCATGGGTGGCGATCGCAGACTTTTTTCGTGTCCATCCCCACATGCGCCATCGGGCCTCACAAGCTCGACTTGCCTTAAGCAACGCCGGCCACTCACCGGTTGTCTGGACGAAACCTGCACGCCTTCAAAGTTCAGGAATATGAAGCCAGCTTCCGAGGCGTGCGCGTCTGCTGCAAAAAAAACAGGTGAGTGGCCGGCGTTGCTGCGTGCAGCTTTACGCGTGTGTCGGGCATGGCGACAGAGCAGTCCATTTTCACCTTGTATACAGCTCAACATCCTTGAACCGATGCCTTGATGAGTTGCGGATAAGGCAATGGTGGCCCACCGCAGCTCGTCTGAGGGTAAATTCAACAAAACTCCATTGAGGGTCATTCAAATTCGGTCAACATCGGTGTACCATGTTCGACTATGCACCACAGTCACTTTATTTACCCGACCCTGATGCATGGTCCAACCGTGGCGATCCCCACGGGCAAGGGTGTACTGCATTGTCGGGCGACCGCGACGCTGGTCCCGCAGAATACCTGTCACCCCGAAAATATCTCCGCGGAGACCCAATCGGTGATCTGGCAGTTCCCGCAGTTCAACCACACGCCTCAGCAATCCCTCTGGCTGCGACTGATCCCAGCCGTGGATGTCCGCAGCTACACGATGATCCGCGTCTACACCGGTCAGACCCACCAGTTCCTGGCTCAGCAATCGGTGGGTTTGCCCAGTGTGTATGAACCCTTGGATATCCCGCTGCCGGATGACTCGGCATCGATCATTGCCAAGGAGGGTCTGCAGCTTGAACTCTATGGCGATGAACCGATGCATGTGTTCGTGCAGCAGGGACGTGCGACCGAAACCGACATCACCAACGACGCGCTGTCATCAGGACTGGTCGTCCAGCCAGCAGGCCAATCTCGCGCAGAACTCATCGGCGCTTTGGAAAAACGTCTGTGTTCGGCAGGCAGTTGGCAGGCGTGGAGTTGGATGGGGGGTTGCGTCCTGGACGGACTCTGGGCGTTAAGCCAGGTCGGCAGCATTCAGTCAGGCAAACATTTCACCGATGCCATCGAGCGTTTTTTTGATGCCTACATGACCGACTTTGATCTGGTGAGTTTCACCCCGCAGTCGGTGATGGTGGTCAACGAGATCGGTGGCGTGGAAGGCGGTCTGCCCTGGGCGACGATGATCCGTCAACGCCCGGATCACCCGGTGACCGAACTCTTTGCCAACTTCATCCCGCGTTTCCTCTCCGAGCAGCAGCAAAGACAACATTACTCCTGTGAAGGTAATTACACGTTCACCTATCCGATGATGGTCACAGCGCTAGCCAAAGGTCGCGAAGACTGGGTGATGCAGGCGTGGGACAATCTTCGGAATTGGCAGGATGCCTTGCGTCAACACGATGGTCTGTATCTGCGCAACAGTGCAGGCAAATTGACCTATCGCAACTGGGCCCGTGGTTGCTGCTGGTACAGTCTTGGTCTGGTACGGACCCTGCAGGCAGCCCAGACTTCGGGGGCGACGTTGCCGGATGATTTACTCGAAGAAGTCAACGAAGTTTTGCGTTGGCTGCTGGCTCAACAACGTGCAGACGGGTTGTGGTCGAACTTCATTGACGAACAGGCGATGCTGCCTGACACCTCCGGTTCAGCAGGAATTGCCGCTGCCATGAGCATTGCTGCCAATGAGGGCATGCTTGAAGAGACGTTAGCCCAATCCTGCTTACAGGCTGCCAACTACGCGCTGGACACCTTGCTGCATTACGTCACCGCGGATGGTCATCTCACCGGTGTCGCGCCCAACAACAAAGCCGAGTCGGGCACGACCCTCCAACGCCAGACTTACCGTGTGACTATCCAGTTCGGGACGGGGTTACTGGCCAGTCTCCTGGCCGCACAACGCACGGCCGGATCAGGCATCTCGGCGGTTGATGAATTGGATTGATAACGTTGATAATTCAATATCCAAGGCAACCCGTACCGCAGGAGCGAGACGGCTTTGGTTGTGAAATACGTTGGTATTAATGACGGTGATCATCCACGGATAATGCATGCAGGACACAAAAAACACACCGCAGCCAGGAGAACGCACTAGGCTGCGGTGTGTCACAACTATCTGTCAGCCGTCTTCGTACAAATGGGGCAAGTGCCGGCTGACATTGGGGGATCCTGGTATGGATTTCTCCGATGCGTTATCTATCTTTCACGAAATTGATGTCTGTAAGGGGGATCCCCCACTCCGCCCCAAAATGTCGATCGGATCAGGCAGCAGCGGTGATCATGGCATATTCCAGTGCCTGATCACAGAGATCGCCGATGCAGTCGACCACCTGTCCGGGTTGGTAAGCAAAGTCGGGTAAATCGTCACGTGTTGTCCCGCCGGAGAGCACGAGCACGGTGTTGTAGCCCATCTGCACGCCGCCGAGGATGTCGGTTTCCATGGTGTCGCCGATCATGGTGATTTCATCGGTGCGCAGGTTCAGTTCCTTACGGGCTTGACGCATCATGATCGGGCTTGGCTTGCCCACACTAAACGCCTTGGCACCGGTGGCGGATTCGATCATGGCAACGATCGCGCCACAGCCCGGGCGAAGCCCATGTTGCGTGGGGCAATTGGGGTCCATATTCGTTGCAATGAGTTTGGCGCCGTTGGCAACGAGGCGGACGGCCTGCTCGATCTGTTCCATGTTAAAGGACCGACCTTCGCCGACGACGACGTAGTCCGGGTCATGGTCGACGATGGAATAACCGTTGATATGCAAAGCCTGCGTGAGACCGCCTTCACCGATGACGTAAGCTGTGCCGTCGGGTTTCTGGTTGGCCAGGAAACGCGCGGTTGCCATGGCACAGGTGAAGATGTGTGTTTCGTCAACGTTGATACCCATGCGAGCGAGTTTGGTCGCCACGTCGCGACGGGTCCGCTGTGAGTTGTTGGTCAGGAAGAGAAACGGGATGTCATGTTCGAGTAAGAGATTGATAAATTGATCGGCACCGCGGATGAGTTGGCTCCCGCGGTAGATCACGCCGTCCATGTCAATGAGGAATCCTTTGGCCATTTTTACTTCTCCATGGCATTGGGGTTCAATGCTCCCGGTTCCGACGTGGGTGGGTTGTAAAAAGTCGGAGGTCCCGAATTCCGGTTAAGCCGAATTCCAGGGGCCGGGGGCGGTGGGTTGTATTCGTCAGCAGATACAGCACGGCTGACGCCAGAGCGGATATGCAAAGGTCGTGCCAGACTCAAAAATGTTCATTGGATGAATAAAATCAACGCTTTGAACACAATTCAAGGTCTAAATTGCGCGCATGGCTTTAAAAGTGCCTGAAAACAAGGCATTAATACTCATATCAACGGTCACAGACCTGTAAATCAAGATCAATGTGCTAGCAAACAACGTGAACAAGCGGGGAAGATGGGGGGCGAAATCGGGGTGATCAAACTATTTTGTAACATATGTGATATAAAACTAGACACACCCTTGCATTTTTAACGAATGATTCATGGGACCAGCAGGCTTGCCCGTTTGGCACACTGGCCACGATTCAGGCAGGCATGCTTCATGTTTAGGCAGAACATGCAGAATGGAAAACAAGATTCATGGGGGATTCAATGGCGTTGCGTTAATTGCCAAGATCGCCTGGGTGGATCAGATTCCCCTTGTCAATATCGCTTGAAAGGATTCGGCCCACCACATCATCCAACTGGGCAGCAGGAATGCCAGTCCCCGGGCGACGGAGCGTCAGGTCCTCGCGCGTCAGTGGCGTACCCATTTTCAGATCACGGGCAGCGCACACACTCTGACGGCTGATCCGACGGACTTCGCGTTCGACATCACTGACGGACTTGTTGCGTTTCCCCAGCATGATCTGGGCATCACGAATCTGCTGCACATACCGAACGAACATCTCCGGTGCCATGCTTGCTGCATGATCCGGGCCCGGTGCATTGACGTCATGCGTAATATGTTTCTCAATCACACAAGCGCCTGCAGCGACCGCCAAAGCGCCGGTATGCAGGTTCTGCGTGTGGTCCGAATAGCCGATCGGCAAATCAAACGTCTGTGCCATCATCGCAATCGCCCCGAGGTTGGCATCCTCCATTGGGGTCGGGTAGCTGGAGACACAATGAAGCAAACACGCCTGCTCACAGGTTCGGCTCAGCAACTCGGCAGCAGGATGAATCTCCGCCAGATCGGCGGTCCCCGTGGACACCAGCATCGGCTTACCCAACTCGCAACACGCCTCAAGCAACGGCAGATTCACCACGTCCGGCGAGGCAATCTTGATCGCATCAACCTCAAAATCCTGCACCGCTGGCACGTGCTCCAGGCTGAACGGCGTGACGATAAAACCGATGTCCAATTCCCACGCCAGATCACGCACCGCCAGGACCGCAGTTAACTCCAATTGCAACTGCCTGAGCATCTGCTTGACGTCGGTCGCCCCCTGATCCTTTTGATAGTTGGCCAGCACCGCCTGCTCCGAGAGCAGCAGGTCCGGGTCAAAAAACTGCAGCTTCACCGCATCCGCCCCCGCCTGCTTGGCAATCCGCGTCAATGACAACGCTTTTTGCACATCCCCATCATGATTAACGCCAATCTCAGCAATAACACAGACTTGCGGACTGTGGTCTACCGAGATCGGAGCAAAAGTGATGGGCATGGCTGGGGTTCCTGAGCTTGATTTACAAGACATTTTTACCGCCAAGACGCCAAGAACGCCAAGGTCGGAGAGAATGATTTAACATGGTGTTGCTGATTGGTCGTGTAACGTTTGCTTGAGTTTGAGGATTTGGATATTCAGAGCGCAAATATAAGCTAAGACTGGCCAGATGATCGCGGTAACGCAGGCGAAAGTCCAAATGTATGGATCACTTGAAATTACATCTTGTTCATGCATGGTAAAGACAGATACCCATGTCATCACTGTCAAAAACCAAGCCCCAGTTTTTGCGGACTTGTAAGATCGAATCTTCTTTTCAAAGTTCACTTGTGAATCCCCCATCTGAAATCTTCCTCTCTCTGATCTTGGCGACCTTGGCGTCTTGGCGTCTTGGCGGTGAAAAAAAATGTCTCACCACCTCACCCCAACGTCACGCCAATTGGCAAAAATCCTCTTCTCAGGATAACATTTTCCCTCTTACACCCAAGTTCAAGATTACCAATGGGAGCAAAAATTATGGCCCTTGATCTCGCAATCCTGCCCGGTGACGGTACCGGACCGGAAGTCGTTGCTGAAGCAGTTAAAGTTCTCCAAGCCATTGCCAAGGCAGAAAACTTCGAATACACCACCAAGGAATATGACTTCGGCGGTGATCGTTACCTGTCCACCGGCAAGATCATTGACGATGAAGAAATTGCCCAACTCCAGAAGCATGATGCCATCCTGCTTGGTGCTGTCGGTCACCCCGACGTGAAGCCCGGCATTCTGGAAAAGGGTCTGCTCCTGAAGATGCGCTTTGCCATGGACCAGTACATCAACCTGCGTCCGGTCAAGCTTTATCCCGGCGTGGACACCCCGCTTAAGGACAAGACCCCCGAAGACATCAACTTCGACGTCATCCGTGAAAACACTGAAGACCTTTACTGCGGTAACGGTGGCATCATGCGTCAGGGTACTGCCCAGGAAGTTGCCACCCAGGAAATGATCGCCACCCGCTTCGGTGCTGAGCGTTGCCTGCGTTATGCGTTTGAATATGCCAAGCGCAAGAAGGAATCCGGCGAAGGCAAGGGCATGCTCACCCTCGTCCACAAGACCAACGTGCTCACCTACTGCGGCGACCTTTGGTTCCGTGCCTTCAACGAAATCGGTGAAGCCGACTACCCCGACATCAAGCGTGACTACAACCACATCGACGCAGCCTGCATGTGGTTCGTCAAGAACCCCGAGTTTTATGACACCATCGTCGTGCCCAACATGTTTGGCGACATCATCACCGACCTCGGTGCCATGATTCAGGGTGGTATGGGTATCGCTGCCGGCGGTAACATCAACCCCGACAAGGGCGGCACCAGCATGTACGAACCCATCGGTGGCTCTGCTCCCAAGTACACGGGACAGAACGTCATCAACCCGCTTGCCGCCATCGGCGCCCTTGCCATGCTGCTGCAGAACTCCGGCCAGAAGGCTGCTGGCGATCGCGTCGAAGCTGCCATCAAGAAGGTCACCCCCAAGCTCAAGAGCTTGTCCGCTGGTCGCATGGGTTACTCCACGACCGAAGTCGGCGACCTGGTCATCGACAACCTGTAAATTCAGTTTGTCACCGACAATCGAATATCCAAAAAACGCACGGCAATTCGTCGTGCGTTTTTTTTATGTCTCTTCCCATTTAGCCGCATCACTTGTGATGCGCTTAACTTGACGATGTGGTTCACAACACGACGCGCATCACAAGTGATGCGGCTAAATAAATCACATCCGTTCATGCACCACCACGGTATCATGTACCTCACATGTATCACGAACCTTCCGGCATTATCCCTTTTGACCAAACGCCCCACCGTCCGGGGTGGATGACGCATCTGGCGATTGCGGCCATGGTCGGGATTGTCTTGGGCTCGGTCACCGGCTTCCCAACGTTGTGGCTGAGTTTATGTGCGGTCTGTCTGGGGGCAGCCGGTTTCGTGTTGCTGACCAAGCGACCGGATTTCTGCGCGCGGTACCTGATCCTTGCTGCATGTGCCTTCGGCTTTGCCAACTGGTATCAGGCATCCCATCAATACATCCGTGCCGATGACATCCGCCAATACGCACAGCAGGAATCCCAACTCATCGACCTGACGGGAACCATTGTTTCACCCACGCATTTTTCGACACCCAAGCGCGGCGCACTGGGACAGTTCAGCTACCAATCCCCTGCAACGCTGTTTGTCATGCAGGTCGACACCATCACCAAGCATGGCAAGCCTGAATCGGCGTCGGGTAAAACGCTGGTCAAGATCGAACAGATCGACCCCACCCTGGCAGTCGGCCAACGCCTGCGTATCACCGGCTGGTTCCGCCAAACCCAGGGGCCGTCCAATCCCGGCGAATATGACTACCAGCGGATGCTCGCCCAACAGGACATCCACACGCGCGTCACCCTCAAGAGTGTTGCCAACGTCACGCGACTTGAATCGCCCGGTGGTTTGAATCACCTGCGCCGCTTTCGGGGTTGGTGTGCAGAACATGCCAACAAAGCTTTGTCACTGGGCATGAAACACAACAGTCGCGAACTGGGCTTATTGCAGATCATGCTGCTGGGTCAGCGTGGGGGGAACCTTGATGAGTTGGATGATGCGTTCCGCGAAGTGGGTTTGGCACACCTGCTGTCGATCAGCGGCGCGCATCTTGGCATCCTGCTGTACCTGTCCCTCTTTGGCGCGATCCTGATCACGCAATATCCGCGCCGACAAATCTGGATCGTCACGGCGGTGTTGGTTTTTTACATGATCGTCGTGCCAACCCGCGTCCCCATCGCCCGCGCCGGTGTCATGGCTGGGGCGTTTTGCTTCTGCTCACTGACGGGCCTGATCATCGGGCGAATCAATATCCTGGGTTTGGCAACGCTCGTGGTTTTACTCTGGCGTCCAGCGGACTTATTCACGCCGGGGTTCCAACTGAGCTTCGGCACGGTGGCAGGACTTGCTGTCTTCGTCCCCAATGTCAGCCGGTTTCTGTATCCCGATCCACGGGTGATGCTCATTGAACATACGCGACATCGGATTGCGCGAAAAGTGGCGGATTACTTTGCAGTAAACATTGTCGCGTTTTGTGTGGCACTGCCGTTGGTGGCATACCACTACCAAATGCTCTGCCCGTGGAACATGGTCTTGACGATGTTGGCATTGCCACTGGTGACGATGATGCTAGGGCTTGGGTTTCTCAAGATCATGCTGGGGATGTTTTTCCCGAGTATCGGTTTGTTGTTATCCGGTTTAACGAGTTGGGCGACGCAGATGCTTGCCTCGCTGGTGGAGAGTGGGCGAACTTGGCCGCTAGCGAGTATCGGTTTGGGGGCAGGTCCGAGTGTGTGGTGGATGCTTGGCGCGCTGATGGTGGTTTTCGCCTTGTTTTGCGGGGTGTTTACCAAACGTCGCAAAGAGCTCGCGGGAATGATCGTGTTCTTGTGCGTGTGGTTAGCTGTCCCCATGTTGCCAACCTGGCGAACCATCCCCGTCTCAGTGTTACCCCGTTCGACACCGATGGCAACGCTGCGCAGCGTGTCGGTGGGCAATGGGTCCTGCTACATCCTGCAACTCAAACCGCGACAGCGATGGAAGTCCGACTATGTGTTGATGTTCGACTGTGGTTCACAGCAGTTTCTCGATGCTGGCAAACGCAGTGTGTTACCGACGCTGGAAAATCTGAACATTCGACAGATTGACTGCCTGATGCTTTCGCATGCGGATATTGATCATTACGGCGGTGTGCTGGATGTGGCCGATGGTGTGCGGATTAAGCAAGTGTTACTGCCACAGCATATGCTCGATGATGCACAAGCCAATCCGCGAAAGGCGACAGCAAATCTGCTTAAGGGTTTGGAAACTCGGCAGATTCCGATTCACGTGGTGCATGCCGGTTGGAAACATACGTATCAGGAACATGCGTTAGAACTGATCTGGCCGCCTGTCCAAAGTGACTTCCCAGTGGAGCGTCACAACGATTCATCCCTTGTTTTAAGTGTCCAAACGCATGGCAGTCGCATCCTGCTAAACGGTGACATTCAACAGCGCGCGATCACTGCGATGCTCGCGCGCGGGCTGGATCTCAAAGCCGACATCACGGACCTGGCACATCATGGCAGCATCGTCAAAGCCACGCCGGATTGGTTGCGTGCGGTCAACCCGGAGATTGCCATCCAATCCGCCGGTTGGTCGCGACTCTACGGTGACCGTGATAAGTGGCCTGCGTTATTTGAACAAACCGGTGTCCAGACACAGCGCTTCATCACCGCCCCCAATGGCATGATCAGTGTGCATATCACCGTGGATGGCAGCATTAAAGTAGAGCGCTTTATCCAATCCACTGAAAATTGAAACTGTCTCATAGCGTTCATTTCGACTACCATAACACGGCTGATTGCATTTCATTCAAGTCCATCACCAGGGGGCATTTGATCCATGGCCATTGTTCTGTTTCCTGTCATCCTGTTTTTTATTGTGTTCGTGATCGCTCGTGTTTTCTTTGGCAAAGGCAAGCCGGTCCTCAGTGAACCCTACTGTGCCAAGTGCGGCTATGACCTGCGGGTGAATTGGGATTCGTCGATGGCCTGCCCGGAATGTGGGGCGGACCTCAAGGCCAAGGGTGCGGTGAATTTTGGGACGATGAAAAAGTCACGCCCCTGGGTGACGGTTGCCATCATCATGCTCGTCCTGCTTTTAACCGTGCTACTCCTGGCTGGTGTGACCATACCCATTCGCCGCAACACCAATCCTGGGAAAATCACCAAACTCACGAACAACAATTTGATCGTCAATCTCCCGACGCGCATTGACGAGCCGTGGACCTGGAATGAACTCAAAGCACGCTACATGGCAGGTCAACTCAGTGACAAGGAAGTCGATGAGATGCTTGCTGAACTGATCAATGGTTTGAAGCTCAAGCCGATCGCTGAGCGCGGCCCCATTCACTGGGCAACCAACTTCCTGCAGACGCTTATTGACGATGAGAAAATCTCGCCGGCGCGTTTTGCCCAATTGATGAAAGTGTATTTCGGTCCCGGCCCGACCAAGTTCCATCCCATCACCAGCAAGATGCAGCCGAACTGGTCAGCCATCTACGCTTCTTTCACACAGCCCTGGTCATTGGGATCAACCGATAAAACCAAGCCACACTGCAAGCTGGTTTCCGTAGTGGTTGAAGGTGACGAAGAAACGCCGTTGCTATTTGTCCCTGAAGCACAGACGCATTGGCAATTTGAGCAGGTGGTGAAGCTGGATTCGCTACCAATCACGTTTTCTTCGGGTAGTCGTATTTGCCTGCGGAACACACTGGAACCCGGCGAACATGTACTGCGGCTGAAATTTCTCACCGAGCTTTACCCATCGCTTGGCCCCATGGACAAACCTTCGGAGACAGACAAGCCTTTTGCAAGCTATACGCATGTCCAGCCACTGAAAGTGACGGTGGACGAGACGGGTCGAATCATCTGTGAAAAACTGACGATTCTGCGCTAATCTGCTGGGGGAATCACGACCATGCCCATTCTCTATCTCCCGATCTACCTGCTTGTCGGACTGCTGATCTATCTCGGGCCGGCAACGGTGCTGCTTTATTTCGGACTCTGGCGGAAGATGCGGCTAAGTCATCCGCGCTGCGCAAAATGTCGCTATGACCTGCGGACCTGCTGGGATCAGACGGCCTGCCCAGAATGTGGCAGTGATATCCAAAAGCCCAACGGCGTGCTGTTTGCTGAGCGTGGCCTGCAAAAACCGCTTCTGGTGATTGCGCTACTCTGGTTGACCGCCCCGGTCCTCGTGGGCATTGTCACCCTTGCCATCAGTCAGACCACCGGTATTCAGGCATTGCCCAAAACCAGTACCCACAGACTCATCGCAGCACTCAGCAGCAGCAACATGGATCAGCCCTGGCACTGGCAGGAACTTGAGCGCCGCATGACCAACGGTGACCTGTCGGCAGAACAAATCAACGCATGTCTCGTGAAACTCACCGAGCATCTGAAAACCAAACCACCTGCCAACCGTGGTCCATTACATTGGGCCAACCAGTTTATCGCAGACATTCTCAACTCCGGCAAAGTCACCGACAAAAACCTGGTCGATTTCTTCGAAACCTACTATGGCTATCCGATTCGCTTTACCAGTTTTCGCATCAGTCAACGTTACAAACGCAATGAGGTCATGAAAGTCAGTCTGGTGTTTTACCATTCTTGGGAACTGCGCAACAATGCGCCGGAGCCTCAATGCTTTCTGACGGGTGTCGTTCTTGAAGGGGACACACCGACACCGATCGCATTTGAATCTCTGGAGTTTCGCGCGATCCAGCAGCAGCGAGACGACCATGCCGTGCCGATCTCGCTGGACTTTGGGCTCAGTGATTTGTATCTGCTTCGTGTGTTACCTGAGGGAGAGCATGTGCTGGTCTTCTCTTTTGCCATCCGCTATGACAAGCCCATCACCGCGAATCTCAAACAGGATGCAAGTCAACGGACCGTCTGCATCACCCGTAAAGATGTCCGCGTCAAGGTGGTCATCAACAAGATTGGCGTGGGGAAAGTGACGGCACTCAACGACACAGGAGCCCCTGAAGTAGCCACCACGAGCAAGCCCCAGACTATGCCACAAACACCGTAACGCAGCATGCCTCATCTCATCTGAGTCACAAGATTGCCTGCTTTTGAAGTTGTTCAGATTCGGTAAAAAACGCGTATTGGACCTTCCTGAACCAAGGCTGGGCATTGTGTCATCAGCGCCAAGTGGTAAGATTTGACTCTCGGTCCATTGCCTGAAACCTCATTTGAATTGATCAAGACAGGATTTGCTTTCATGAATGACACCCCCGGAAATCCCGGAAACCCGGAAAATCTCACCCCGATCAGCGAGATGCCCAATGAGGAGTTATTCCTTAATCGCGAATCCAGTTGGTTGGAGTTTAACCGGCGTGTGCTTCATGAAGCATTGGACAGCCGAACGCCATTGCTTGAACGTGTGGCATTCCTGGCGATCTTCAATTCCAATCTCGATGAATATTTCCAAAAGCGCGTCGGCGGACTCAAGCGGCAGATCAATGCAGGCGTCACCACCCGCACAGTCGATGGCATGACCGCGCAGGATCAACTGGCCCTGATCCGTTCGACCGTGCTCGAAGATTTGCAAACACAGGCCAAGTGCTTTGAGGAACAGGTCAAGCCTGCTTTGGCTCAAGAAGGTGTACATCTACTTAAATGGGATCAACTCACCGACGAAGAAAAGCAGTACACCGATGACTACTTTGAAGACAACCTTTTCCCGGTCCTCACACCGTTGGCAGTGGACCCCGGTCACCCGTTCCCGTTTATCAGTAACCTTTCGACTTCGCTGGGTGTGATTCTGCGTTACCCTGATGGGGCATCAACGCATGACGATTCGGAGACGGGTGAGATTCAGTTTGCCCGTGTGAAGGTGCCGCGTATTTTACCGCGATGGGTCCGCCTGAATGAAGGTGGCGAAGACTATCGATTCATTCACCTTGAGGATCTGATTTACCAGTATCTGGATCGTCTGTTTGAAGGGATGATCATTGAAGACGCCATGCCGTTTCGCATCTCGCGTAATGCGGATGTTGAACGTGATGAGGAAGATGCTGAAGACCTGTTGGAACTGGTCGAACAGGAGTTGCGTGAGCGTCGCTTTGCCAAGGTCATTCGCCTTGAGGTGCCATCCAATCCCAACGAGAAGATGGTTCGGTTCCTCATGGAGGAATTGGAACTCGATGAGAATGATGTCTACGTCATGCCTTCGGAACTGGATTACACCGACCTGTGGCTGATTAACGGCTTGAGCATCCCGCGCTTGTCCAACAAGCCCTGGCAACCGCAGACGCCGGTGCGATTGATGGACACCGAGGCGGACATTTTCAGCATCATTCGTGGCGGTGACATTCTGGTGCATCACCCGTACGACTCGTTTGCTGCCAGTGTCGAGCGGTTCATCGCTGCTGCTGCTAGAGACCCCAAGGTCGTTGCCATCAAGTTGACGTTGTACCGGACCGCCAAGGACTCGCCGTTCATCCCGCAGTTGATTCGTGCTGCTGAGGAAGGCAAGCAGGTGGTCGTGCTCGTGGAACTCTCAGCCCGCTTCGACGAAGAGCGTAACGTGGCGTTGGCCCAGACCCTGGAAAAAGCAGGCATTCACGTGGTCTACGGTCTGGTCGGACTCAAGACGCATACCAAGACCGCGCTGGTTGTCCGACAGGAAGCTGACGGCATGCGTTCGTATTGTCACATCGGCACCGGCAACTACAACTCCAAGACCGCCAACCTCTACACCGACTTGGGCCTGTTCACCGCCAAACCGCACATCACCAGTGAACTCACGCAGGTGTTCCACTTCCTCACCGGCCGCAGTCTCAAGCGTGACTTCAAGCATCTGCTTGTCGCACCCATCAACATGAAGCGTCGGTTCTATGAACTGATCGATCGCGAGATCACCCACACCATCGCATGGAAGGAACGTGGCGGTGATCTGAACGATCCGAACCGGCCTAAGATCATTGCCAAGATGAACAGCCTTGAAGACCGGGGCATTGTCCGCAAACTTTACGAAGCCTCGCAGGTCGGTGTCCGCATCGACCTGAATGTCCGCGGATTCTGCTGCCTGAAGCCCGGAGTCCCCGGTATGTCGGATAACATCAAGGTCATCAGCGTCATCGGTCGATTCCTTGAACACGAACGCATTTACTACTTCCACAACGAAGGTGCTCCCGAGTACTTCATCGGCTCAGCTGACTGGATGTACCGCAACCTCAATAACCGCGTTGAATGCATCACCCCCATCCAGGAACCGTCACTACAGAAGAAACTCTGGCATATTCTCGAGACGCTGTTTAACGATCAGCGTCAGGCGTGGGACATGCAGCCCGATGGCAAATACATCCAACGCAAGCCCCAGAACGAGACTCAGGAAAAAGGCACCCACGACATCCTCATGGAAGTCACCAAGCGCGAAATCCTCGGGGTCACCGGCAAGGGAGGCCGCTGACCCATTTAGCCGCATCGCTTGCGATGCGATTGGGGACTCGCATTACCGCAGACATTTGATATCCTGTTAAACGAAATGATCAAGACAACCACCACAACCACGACTGTGACTACCACGCCCGAATTAAACGGGGACGTGTCGCTGGTTGTTTGAGCTTGATCAAACAGATATGAAAACCATCACGACCGTCCAACGTTGGGCGGTCGTTTTTTATTGTCAGGCGAGCCGCGTCGTGTCGGTGCGGGATTGACCCCAGGTCAATGTTTCAAACCATTTGAGCTTCGCTCAACCCCGCCGCAACACGCAGCGGCTCGCCTGAACAGAGCAATCACCTTTGTGGTGAAGCACGAGAGAGCGCGATACACTATGCAACTCGCTCAAAAATTCAGGAGTCCGACAGATGAAAGTCACCCTTCCCGACGGAAGCGTTAAAGAATTTGATAGTCCGGTCAGTGCCTACGACGTGGCGATGACCATCGGTGAAGGTCTGGCCAAGGCTGCCATCGGTGCCCGGGTCAATGGTGTACTCACCGACGTGAACCGTCCGATCACCGAAGATTGTGACCTGGGCATTGTCACCGCACCGCGCTTCGACAAGAAGGGTAAATCCAAATGGCGTGATGAAGACCACGAAAAGGACGCGCTGTACCTGCTGCGTCACTCCACCGCCCACGTCATGGCAGAAGCGATTAAACGCATCTGGCCAGATGCCGAACTTGCGTATGGTCCGCCGTTGGATAACGGGTTTTACTATGACATCAAACTCGACACCCCGATCAGTGCGGATGACTTCGGAAAGATCGAAGAAGAAATGAGATTTGTAGTTAAGGGCAATAAGCCATTTATGCGGCTTGAGCTTCCACTAGATCGTGGGTTTGAAAAGCTTAAGAATGAAAAGAATAAATATAAGATAGACAATGCTGAAAAGGCTCAACAAAATGGGGCTACCACATTAAGTTGGTATTACACAGGTGAGCCTGATTTTATTAAACAAGGCGGCGGAAAAAAAGCTTACTTGATACGCTCGGGGTATGGCCTAAAGATTTGGAGCGTCCCCCCAGAAAATGTTGCTGGCAATGTCATGAATGGAGTGATTGTTGATACAACAGGCACTGATCTTGATATTGAAGGATTCATAGATAACGCAAGCGAACCAAGCCGTGCACATTTCGAAGACTTGTGTATGGGGCCGCACGTACCCAATACATCTTTCATCGGCGCTTTTAAGGTGATGAGCATTGCCCAATCACACTGGCATGGTGATATCGAATCCGACGCCTTTCAGCGTGTGTACGGCACCGCGTTTTTCTCGCAGGCTGATCTCGATGATCACATGGAAAAACTCGAAGAAGCCCGCAAGCGCGATCACCGCGTTGTCGGTCGCAAGCTTGGACTTTTTGAAATCAATGACACCGTGGGCCAGGGTCTGATTCTCTGGAAACCCAACGGTGCTGTCGTTCGCCAGGAACTCCAGAATTTCATCTCCCAACACCTCGAACGCCAGGGATACAGCCAGGTCTTCACGCCACACATTGGCAAGCTTGATCTCTACCGCACTTCCGGCCACTACCCCTATTACTCCGACTCGCAGTTCCCCCCGCTGGTCGACCGCGAAACGATCAAGAAGCTCGGTGACGAAGGTTGCAGCTGCTCCGATTTGGCAAACCATCTTGAAAACGGTGAGATCGAAGGCTATCTGCTTAAGCCGATGAACTGCCCGATGCACATCAAGATTTTCGACTCGGAAAAACGCAGCTACCGCGACCTGCCCATCCGCTTGGCCGAGTTCGGCACGGTGTACCGCTGGGAGCAGTCCGGCGAACTGGGGGGCATGACGCGCGTCCGTGGCTTTACCCAGGATGACGCACACCTGTTCGTCACCCCGGATCAGTTGGCCAAGGAAGTGCTCGGCTGTATCGAACTGGTCAAGATCGTCTTCAAAACGTTGGGCATGGATGACTACCGCGTCCGCGTGGGTCTGCGTGACCCCGACTCCACCAAGTTCGTAGGCAACAGTGATGACTGGGATCAGGCGGAAAAAGCCTGTATCGACGCTGCCCAATCTCTGGGTGTTCCCTTCAGCAAGGAACCGGGTGAAGCAGCCTTCTACGGCCCGAAGATCGACTTTGTGGTCAAGGACGTGATCGGTCGCGAATGGCAGCTTGGCACGGTGCAGGTGGACTACCAACTGCCCCAGCGGTTCAAGCTTGAGTACATTGGTGCGGACAATGCACCGCACGTGCCGATCATGATCCACCGCGCGCCGTTTGGTTCGATGGAGCGTTTTGTTGGCGTACTCATCGAACACTTCAACGGCGCCTTCCCGCTGTGGCTGGCGCCGGAGCAGGTGCGCGTACTGCCGATCTCCGACAAGTTCACGGATTATGCTGACAAGGTTCTTGCAGCACTCAAGGCCAAGGGTATGCGTGCAACATTGGACAGCTCCAACGAACGCGTCAATGCCAAGATCAAGGACGCCCAGGAAATGAAGGTGCCCTACATGCTCGTCGTCGGAGGTCGCGATGCCGAAGCCGGCACGGTCAGTGTCCGCGAACGCTTTGAAGGTGACCTGGGTGCCTTAGCTTTGGAAGACTTCGTCAATCAGGCCAAAGCCGAAATCGACAGCAAGGGTGAAAGCCGCGTGACGGTCAGCAAGTAAAACCAACGGATACAAACAACCCATTCAAGACCGTGTTGCATTCTGTGACACGGTCTTTTTCTTTGGTTCAGACTTGAAATCATATTTTGATCCCTGATACTCTAAACAGACTTAACGGGAGAGACCTCATGAAAGAATCGCCATCAATGGATGAACAACCAGTCGACCCACCACCCGCATCACCGCGTGGGTTGGTGATCGTTGCAGGCTACGGCCCGGTGGGTCGCGTGGTTTGTGACATGCTTGAGAATGCCGGCTTTGAGATCCACGTGATCGACATCAACAAGCGGACCACCGAGAAGGAACACCCGCATAAGCGCAAGTTCATTCTCGGGGACATTCGCGATCCGACCGTGCTCATCAAAGCGGGTATCCGTCAGGCGACTGCCTTGATTCTGGGGATTCCCGATGAAGATCAGGCGGTGGTTGCCTGTCGCGTTGCCCGTGAGTTATCGCCGGACATTTATATTGCTGCGAGGACGAATTTCGTGAGTAAGGGTTTGCTTGCCACGCAGGCCGGCGCGGATCACGTGGTCATTGAAGAAGTGGTCACCGCCCAGGCGATGAAGGAAGCGATCATGCACCTGGTGGATGAGAAGCAGGCGGAGTAGGTTGTCTTCTGAATCGCAGATTCAGCAACAGGAGCGCCACCGCGATGCGTGGTATGATGTACGCTGAATATCCAACACCTCATTTTGGAGAACTGATTTGAAACGTTCGCTCATGCTTGCTTTTGTGTTGTGTCTGACAACGGGAACTTTGGTCCATGCAGATGAATTGGCTGACCTGCGTGCGGAGAATGCACGTCTGAAGTCTGAGAATGCTCAACTCAAACAGCGCATCGGGCAACTGGAACAGCACAACCAGCAAATCCAGGTTCAGGTGCAGCAGGCACAAGCTCAGGCCAGGCAGGCGCAAGACCAGAAGCTGGCTCACTACCTGACCGCCAAGCCGATTGCAGGCGGCGGGCAAAGCGTGATCACCTTCCCGCGCCCCTTGCCGGTAACACGGGGTAAAGCACGTCACACCAGCTACCAATTCACAGGCACCACGCAGAGTGACACCGTGAACTTGACCATCCGCGCGGACATGTCCCCGGGCATGTTCCGTACCGCCAAGGCACTGGAACTCGTCGTCGACGGCAAGCCGATGGACATCGCCATCACCGATTATGAATCCAAGCGTCGTCGCAGCGGTGCCGGTTCACGCACCGGGACCACGCTCTATGACGAAACGGTCATCATCAATCTCACCCCGCAGCAAATGGCCCGTCTTGCACAGGCTGATCAAATCACCGGCAATCTGGGTATGGCCGAACTGGGCTTGGGCCGCGAAGACTACAACCTGCTGACTGTTTTTGCAGAGTCATTGAATATCAAGTGAGATTCATCACTTGGCTGCCTACAATGTGAATAGTTCGTTCTCAGTTCACGCTTGTTCTGATTTTGATTTGATCACAAGGCTCGCACATGGATCCACTGACCCAAGGCCTTCTGGGTGCCACACTCTGTGGTTCACTATTCAGTAAACAACTCGGTCGCTGGAGTTGGGCGGTCGGTCTGGTCTCAGGTATGCTCGCAGATGCGGACATGATCGTGAGTCTGTGGATGCCCCCGCTTGAAGCGTTGTACTATCACCGTCACTTCACGCACACGTTCTGGTTCATCCCCATCGGCGGGTTGATCGCGTCTTTGCCGTTCATGCTCATCCCCAAGATGCGATTGCGGCGAAAGAGTCTGATCATGGCGTCCATCGCTGCCTTTGCGACCCATGCGCCATTGGACATGCTCACCAGCTACGGCACACCGATTTTCTGGCCGTTCGACTACACGCGCATCAGTCTGGACATCATGCCGATTGTCGATCCGATCTTTACGTTCATCCTGCTCATCGGCATGATCGTGATGACAATCCGCCGGTCGAACATGGTGGGTCGCCTGACACTGCTTTTAGCCGGACTTTACATCGCCTTTGCTGCCACGCAACACAACCGCGCACTGAATGCTCAACTTGCTTTATCTGAGCATCGCAATAACAAGCCTGAGATTGTCCGCGTCATGCCCACGCCGGGGAACCTGCTGGTTTGGAACAGCGTGTACAAGTCCGGTGATGCGATTTACACGGACCTCATCCGCGTGCCACTGTCATCGGAAAAAGCGCGAATCATCGAAGGCAAACGCACGGAGATGCTCCGCAAGGATCGGATCTTCAAGCGACACAAGATTGCAGATGACAGTCGTGTTGCCAAAGACATCACCAACTTCGAGTGGTTTGCCGGTGGCCTGGTTGCACCGCTTGATCGTCAACAACCAAACGAACTGGCTGACATGCGATACACCATTCAATGGATGGGCAACACACCGCTTTGGACGATCAAGGTCAAGTTTGCCAAGCCGGATGAACCTGCCGAATTGGTCTATCACCGACCGGATCGCAAAGAAGCGATCAGCAAACTCTGGGAGTTGGTCAAAGCTGCCCCGGAAAACAGCAAGTCGGTGGTGGAGTATTATCCAATTATTGAAGATTGATGCGATCAGGTAAAAGCCGTGATGCAAAAATCTCCTGACGTAAACGGGTCTAAAGCCGTTCGAGGAATTAATCTCCACCCTCCGTCACTCCCGCGCAGGCGGAAGTCCAGTGATATGTGCAAGCGTCAACAGAATGCCACTGGACTCCCGCCTGCGCGGCAATGACGGACAAATAAGATGTAATGGAGATTCATTTTTTGATCTGGTAAAAAGCCGTGATCCTCCCGGGTCACGGGTTGTCTTGACTGACGTATGAAAGGCAACCCGTGCCGCAGGAGCGACACGACTTTGATGACATTTGATACTTTGTCTTAAGCGCGCTTGGCGACTTGCATGCGTTTATACAGTCGGGCAAAACCGATCATGGCAATAAACTGGAAGACCAGCGCAATCAGAAATGTGTATGGCCCGATCCCATCAAACGCGGGCAACCAATCCCAGCCGGTCTCGCCCCAGCCTTCATAGAGTAGCATCCCCACAAACGGCGCCGTCGCGCCACGGAATCCGGTGAGTGTGGCATGGATACCAATGTAGGTCACCACCTGTCGACGGTCGGCAAAGTCATTATGCCCCAACTGCCAGGCGAGCATCGCCCCACCGTTGGCAACACCACGGACCAACTGCGAGACCGCCAGAATCCAGAGCAGTCCAAAATAGGTCGCCCAGAACACCAGGAAAATATTGATCGCAAAGACAGCTGTGTGATACACACGGAACTTGGCGATGTGCGTGTTATCCAGAAATCGTGCCCAGAACTGGATGCAGATCGACCCGACGACAAACGGCATGGTCGTGCCAATGATCATGCTCCACGTGTAGCCGTTAGCCATATCACGGGTCATCTCTTCGATGATGTACACGACCATGGTGGCGGTCATGATGTTGCCGCTTCCGAGCATGAATTGGTTGACCTGGTAGCTGCGGAAGAACTTGTCCTGCCGGAGTACTTTCCAGAAGGTGGACTTGCCATCGTCGGGGTTGTATTCGTAGAGCGGCGCTGGCGAACCTTGTGGCGTAGGTTTGCTTGAGGGCATCATCTCGTAGCGCAACAGGTCACGTTCGCCACGGATTCGGATCTTTGAAAAAAACCAGGTTCCAATCAGCGCAAAGACCACTGCCAACAGGTAGACATACCGGAACAGCGCTGGGTCTTTGTCCAGCAGGCTGTAACAGAGGGCAGGCGCGATCGCCATAATCGCACTGACGATGAGCATGGTCTTACCGGTGATTTGCGCCCGGACATTTCGCCGGTAGTTCTGGCGTTTGACGGTGGAGAGTAACGTGGTGATGCCCGCCAAACAGGCACGGTTAACCAGGATCAGGATGGTGAGCAGGACACCGCCGGTCGGCGTGGTGGGCAGGGCTGCAATCCCGACCATGCAGGCAATCATCAATAACCGCACCACGGTGATGGCTTTGATTTTGGACTTGCCTCGCGCCAATCGTGACCAGAAAAAACTGGTGAAGTGGGCGAGCATGGGTGATGCCATGATCAGCGAAAAGCCCAGCGGCCCGACATCAAAAACGCGTCGCGCCAGAATGCCGATGACCGAACCTTCGACCATGGAGATGGCAACGGGGAAGGTCATCGCCGTCTGCAGTTCCCGCCAATAGCTCGGTCGCGTCATCAATGGGACGGACTGCGGGGAAAAATTCTTGACGATTCGTGCAAACATCACACAAACATACCGCGTTATCTCAAGGTTGGCGAATCGGTGGTAACAGGTTGGATTCTGCGACCGGCAACTGCTGTGCGTATCCTCAAAAAAAAGCCGCGGCCCTTCCGGGTCGCGGGTCTATTGGTTGTCGATTGGACAAGAGACCCGTGCCGCAGGAGCGACACGGCTTTTTGATTTTTCATTTGACGTTTAAAACTTGTCGACGATCATCACATCTTCCAACGGCAACTGTCCGGGGCGCGGCCAGGGTGCTTTGGTGCCCTTACCCACAGCGACCATCATGGTGATCACGTGGTCCTCGGGCAGGTTGATGATCTTGCCCACCGCATCAAAATCAAAGCCATCCATCGGACAACTGTCCAACCCCATGGCCTTGGCGGCGAGCATGATGGTCTGCGCTGCAATGCCGCAACTGCGCATGGTCTCATCGCGTTGAACCGACTCCTTGCCCTCGTAATAACCGGTGATCGCTGGCACGAGAATGTCCTGGACTTCACTGGGCGCATGAACCCAATAGCGACTGGGGTCCTTGGCCCATGCCTGCTTGTCCGCACACATCACGATCAACATCGAAGCATCGGTGACCTGAGCCTGATCCCATGCTACAGCCCGAATCGCCTCCCGCTGAGCCTTATCCTTGACGACAACAAACCGCCAATGCTGAATGTTAAACGCGGTCGGGGAAAGCATGGCCAACGAGATCAATTCCTTGATCTGCTCGTCGGACATTTCATGGTTCGGATCATAATGTTTGACAGAACGACGCTGAGAAATAGCATCCAAAGTGTTCATTGATTGGCTCCAAAGACGATTGATAATTCAGGTTGGACGAATACAACATCATGACACATGCAAAGTGTGTCAGTGCGTAAAACAATAACAAAATAACATCGGCAGGTGATGATTTATTTCACTTTGAAAGGGATTGGTGATTTGGGATGAATGGAAAAATCGAACTTCAATCACTGGAACATGACCATGCATCATCTCCGTGTTGTTTTTTGATTCCGTCATTCCCGTGAAGATGGGAAACCAGTGATATTCAGTGAACACCTGCAGGTGCCACTGGACTCCCGCCTGCGCGGGAGTGACGGAAAGTAATGATTGTTTGGACGATGCTATTGCATTTTCACTCAAGTGTCGTGTCGACGGGTGACGCGCGAGTTGTCAGCTCGCGGCTATTGAATTGGTTTTTCATTAAAGATGCACACAGACATGATCGCGCCAGACGCGACATTTGAGTGAAAAATGCAATATCCCAGAACATCAATCAAACGCATCCAGTCCACGCAGACGGCGGGAGACCGAATTCTCGTTGTGTCGGGCAGCCGCGGCGGAACCGGCGTCACTGATATGCTCATTGCTGTAACTGGACTTGTCCTTGCTCGTCCTGGCGGCAGGGGCGATGAGAATATTTTCCGACACACGCTCGACATTCGGTGGCACACCCGGTGCGTCAACTGACGAAAGCGGGGTCACCGGCGGGGCGAGATTGGTCTTGATCTGATGCGTGTTGGTGCGCGTGGCAATGCCCCCCTTCTTGTTGTACGTGAGCACATTCTCACTGACGATGCACGGCTGGGTCTGCGATGAGAGATAAATCCCAACCCCACCGTTAAGCTGACAGTGATTGCCCACGATCCAATGCCCTGCACTTTGATCTCCGACGCGGATGCCATGGCCCAGGCTATTGCGCACGTGACATTGCTGGACGCGGCAGAAGCGACTGTCAAAGAGACCGATCCCATCATGGGACCAATCCTCCACGCAGACATCCTGCACCACGCACTGATCCGAGCCCATCAACTGGATCGCACAGCAGGCATGATCGGGACCAAACGGCGCATCACCGATGGCATTCTGATTCCCCAGTAAGTGCATGTCCGAGATGTGAACCTGAGACTGCCCCAGCACGGTGATCAGCGGGAACCAGTGACAGACCATCGTCGGGGTGTTGGCGTCATAAGCCATGATCAAAGGCTGATCCAGCCACAGACGTTGACCATCAATGCGCGTGATGCGGGCGCGGGTGGCCTGCCAACCTGTTTGCTGGGGGCTGGCAATCATCACATCATCACCGACTTCAAGCAGCGATGGGTCTTCGACCTGCACGCGATCGGTCCCGGCCTGGGCGGAGGTCATCAACTGCGTACTCACCGGACCTGATGCCTGCAGTGATGTGGTGAATCCTGCACCCTTGAGAATCGTCCGACTGGTTAGCCGCAGGCTTTGACGCAGCGTGAACCGCCCCATGGGCAGCGACACCATCCCCCCTGCCGGACCCAGCGCGTTGATGGCATTTTGAATCCCACACGTCGGATCATCACGATCGATGAAATCACTGGCATCCACCTGCGAGGGCTGATGCGTTTTCTGATGGGGTAATGTCGGTTCAAGCGTGCCATGAATGACATCACTGATATGAGCGGGTGGCAGGTCGATGTTAAACAAGGCCAACTCATCAATGACCACAGGCTCTGCAGCGGGTGTCAGCGGACCCAGTTGCAGGTAATTCTGTCGCGAGGAACTCACCGACAGACCTGTAAAAGGCATCTGTGAGACGGCCACCTGTTTGGCATCCAGATACAGCATCACGCCATCGGGATTGAAGGTGACACAGACATGATGCCACTGGGCGGAAGTTAAGCGCGTCTGGCTGACGAGGACGCGGTCATCGACATTGACCACCAATGCCAGACCCTGCGAGAGGTCCACGGTGATCTGAATCATGCCCTGGAGATTCAGCAGGTCGACCTGGCCGCGCCCGCCGTTGATTTGCGTCCAGAAACAGACACTGCCACAGCGCAGACGTCCCGGCCCTTTACCGGTCGCACGATCACCGGGTAAGCGCAGTTCCAAAGCCTGCCCGAATCGGCGTGGGGTCCGCAGCGCACCATGGATTGACAGCGGCGAACCGTTGGCCAGCGCGTTGCCTGCCAGGTGTCGGCTGTTTTCATCAAAATGCCACAGTCCAATGAGATTCTGCTGCATGTCGGCCCCGTGTCCCCTTCGCTTCTCTGACTTCCAAACTGCCATCATATCTCAAAGCGGGTTGGAAATATAGGACGTCTTGTTTTGATTGAACAGCGCAAGACTGAAGGTGTATTCGGATCGCATGAAAACAGATGAATCGACAAGAGCACCAGATGTCAATCTGGTGCAGGCTTCAAAACACGACCTGCACCGGATTAACATCGGGTGCTCAACTGTGTACCGCGAATGATTATTTAAAAACTTTGTAACCATTGGGGACTGAAACTTGCCTTATCGATCTGGGTATGTTTGAGTAATAAGAGATCGCATTTCTGTATTGGTTTGATTCGTACTTGTCATCACGCAATAGTCGTCGGATCTCGGGGAGTCAACATGTCAAAGGCCCTAAGCGAATCACAAGTCAGTGATATCCCAGTGTGTGAAAAAACCAAACCCGACAAAGCCACGGGACTCAAACGACAGTTTTCCGATGTGAGTCTGGTCGGCTTATTGCAGGTCATTGGTGTCCTGCCGTTCATTGCGACCTTCATCGGATTCTTTGGCGGATTGCATTGGACGTTTGATCTGCTGACCCATTTTCGGTTTCAGTATCTGATTGTGCTCACGGTGGTGTGCCTGCTGTTGGTGTATCTGAAGCACCGGCGATTGGCAGCGTTGTATCTCATCGGGGTAGCGGTGAATCTGCTGACGGTCCTGCCGATGTACTGGCCGACGTTTGATGGTGTTGATCCGACCAAGCCCCAATTAACCATCATGCACTTTAATGTCCATGTGGGGAACAAGGACTACGATGGCATGGCAGCGTTCATCTCCGAATCCCAGCGCGATATCGTCTTCATCCAGGAACTGCACAACCGTATGGATGAACGCCTTCGCCAGATGTCCGACTACACGATGGTCTGCTCGGTCCCGCGTTATGACAGCTTCGGGATTGGCATGTTGGTCCGCAATGATGCTACTGGGTTGGTCGTGAACCAAACGCAATGTGAAGACATCACTGAAGGCCGTGCCCAGGTGCCTGCGATTACCGCGCATCTGACGTGGGAAGGTCAACCGCTGGCGATCATGTCCCTGCATACACTCCCCCCTTACAAGCGGAGTTACGCCATCGCCCGAGATACGCAGCTGACCGAAGCTGCCAACTGGATCAATTCACAAAACATGCCCACGGTGCTCATCGGTGATCTGAATGCCACGCCGTGGTCCAACGGATTTCGTCAGATGATTTACCAGACCGGATTGCATAACTCCGCCCAGGGTTTTGGTGTCGGGGCAAGCTGGCCGGCGGATGGTGGGCCGATCGGTAAGATTCCGATTGATCACTGCCTGGTGACCGATGCGCTGGTGGTCACCGATCGTTCACTGGGTCAAAGCCATGGGTCGGATCATCTGCCGTTATGGGTGAGTCTGCAGATGCGATGAGATCATGAATACCGATGTAATGCATATGGAATATGAACGCAAATTGCAAGACACAACCGAGCCAGGATGACTCGGCTTGAGTAGCCTGCGTCATTCATCGCTACCCTCCGTCACTCCCGCGCAGGCGAGAGTCCAGTGATAGGTGCAAGCGTCAACAGAATGCCACTGGATTCCCGCCCGCGCGGGAAGGACGAAAGAGATTTTCTATGGCGGTTATTTACGCGGACTGCCCTATATGCAGCTATCGCCCGGACATTCTGATTCACGAATTCATCGAGACGAGATTAATCGTCGGTTGGACTTCGACGGGGATACTGATGGTAAAGGTTGACCCCTTGTTGAGTCCGTCGGAATGGGCATTGATGCTGCCATTGAGTTCACTGACCGCCAGGGCAGCGGAATGAAGTCCGACACCGCGTGCTGATGGATTGGTGGTAAAACCATGCTCAAAGATATTGGGTAATTGCATTGGATCAATCCCACAGCCGGTATCGTGGACGGTGATCTGAAGGATGCTGTTGTCGATGAGATGGGCTGAGACATGCAGGCGACGTTGATCGTCGTCAACTTTCTCCAGGGCATGACGGGCATTGGTCATCAGGTTGGTCAAGACCTGTGCCAAACGATAGGCATCGACCTTGATCAACTGCTCGACACTGACCTGGACATGCGTGAGAATGTTCTTGAGATTCATATCTTCAGCATCAATGGCAAGTACATCACGAATCAATCGCTCAATGTCAGTGTTGACGTAGATGGCATGGTTGTTGCCATGGGCACTGGGGGTTTGCGGGCGAACGAGTTGGCGGATGTGTTCCATGGACGAGCCGATGTCCTCAAGATCGTCCTCCAATTGCTTGTCGGATTTGCGATCCCACTTAAGCAGCACATCACGAACAATGCGGCAGCGCGGGGACTTGAGCACCAGGCGTCTGGCAACCACGAACAGGATCAGCATCACGACTGCCTGAATGCCGACAAACCACATCGCCAGACGATTGGATGCCTGATCCGCCGGCTTGGTGAACGTGGAGACCGGCACGACCATCACCACGTTCCAATAGGTCCGGGGCATGTGAAAGACACTGACCATGCACGGCTCACTGACCAGCGGCATACTCGCCAAGGTCATGCGGCGGACCTGGCGCGGATTCAGTGCTTTGACCTTTGTCTGATCAAACATCGAGGCGATGAGCATTTGCGTTTGCTGCGTGGTCAATGCCGGATACTTGCGATGCAGTTCATCGACACGCTGGGTGAAGTTCACCATATTCTGCTGAGCATTCTGAATCATGCGAATGTTCATTTCGTCATGAAGTTCAGCAATGCGCGACATGCCCGGAAGCTTGGTGGTGACATCCTTGAGATTCAGATATTCGGTCTGTACGTCGCCAGCTTCGCCCACATGTTCCTGCCGAATCATGTCCATCTGTGGGAAAGCAACGAATCGTCCCTCACGATCAACCACAAACAGGTACCCGCCGATGGTGTTGGCGGCTCGGATCAAGGTACGGTTCAGGCCATCGAGTTTCAGGTCGATGGTGGCCACGCCGTTGAACTGCTGCTCTTTGTAAATGGGGACGGTGCAGGTGACCATCGGCTGGAGTGAATAGGGATCGGTATAGGACCGTGACCAGATGGCAGCGGATGGCGGATAGTATCGGCCGGGGATGTACCAGTGTTCCATGTGGTATCCCGGGCCATTGGGGTCGTTGTAGTCGTCGTAGTATTTGAGTGAACCATCGGGCTCCATCCCCCAGAAGAAGCTGCGACGTTCGACAGCAGGATCAAACGCATAGGGTTCCGGCCAGATACCTCCACCTGCCACCACGTCACGCATGTCCGGCGGGACGATGATCTGGCTAAAGAGTTTCTGATATCCCGCAGGCTCCGGTTCGACCACCTGGGCCAACTCCGCCAAAACGCGCGTCTGGTTTTGTGCTTGAAGAATCACCCCGTTGAGATCTGAGACCACACGCAAGCCAAGCTGCTCAGCGTAGTCTTCCCCCTGGCGAACCAGCAGGGAACGTTGCACGGTGTAAATCATGGTGACGCTGGCAATGATCAGAACGCCAAACACCAGCAGATGAGCGAATGTCAGCCGGAATGACAGGCTTTGACGCCAACGACGTACCAACCGCCACAGATGAGGATTTTGGCTGACGGGACTTTTCATAACGCACCCAATTGCCAACCCCCCATGCTCAAGTACTTCCGGTGTGAAAGCACTTAGCAGGTGATTAACAAATCATGACCTAGCAGAATGGACCTGAATTCAGACAAATGATTCAAATCTTCTATTAAATCAATCGGGGATTTTACTGATGATCTTAACCAACCTTCATACCTTGACTTTTGTCTATGAGGTGAAGGCCTGCAAAGGGTTAGAAGCTACAAACATGTTATTTTTTAGATAACGTTTACCGAGCGAAAATCGTTGTTGACAAAAATAACCTGACAAACTGGTAGAAATACCATATGGCTTTTGACAAATCCTTGCCGATACTTATTTTGGAAAGTCCAAGATCTTTATGAATCAGCCGATAGAATAAAGCAGCTTCTGAACTTTCAAATAAAAGAAGACCTCGGCGGGCTGAACTGAACCTGGACCCCCCTTGCCTCTGCCGAGGTCTTCTTTTTTACACAAATCACCTGTAATTAACCTGAAACTCACGCCAATCATCAAATTACGCACCCGGTATGAGCTTCATCCCCCTTGATTGATCATTAAGAGCATTTTGGACTCCCGAAAAGCTGCATAGGCAAAAACAATACTAAACGAACGTATAGTTTGTTTTATTGTACCGATGTTACACAAATGTTCCAGATACAATCGTGGTTGATTTTCCAGAATAAACAGCTTTATTCCGTCGCAAAACAGCATATTTGAAATTAGAGCGAATCAAAAAAAAATGAATCTCCATCTTCCGTCACTCCCGCGCTGAGGCTTTATGCACGTCATTTTACAAGTACTTGTATTAATTGGGATTGCAGGCGTTTTAAGGGTCGGGCTTACTCGACACAGATCGTCAGAAATTGAGCACCGGGTGTAAACCCGGTGCCCCTTGGATAAACGTATGCACAGCGGGCACCGGGTTTACACCCGGTGCTCAACTTTGAAAATGACGTGCATAAAGCCTCAGCGCGGGAGCGACGAGATCAGAGAGTGTGTGTGGAGAATAATTTGTTGAACTGCGCTAAATCATGCAACACCAAGAGGCTGGTGGATGGATTGGGAACGCTCAAACCTTCCGAGACAGCTTAACGTGCCTGACGCCTAAGCAGCCAGCGTAGTTCGTCGGACTTGAGCACCCATGCCCCAGCCAGGTAGACGCCCGCGCCCACAGCGACGAGGATCGCCAGCATCCCCGCCGACTCCTGGCGGTTCAGGGCTGTCAGATCGACGCGATTGATCAGCGGGTAAAGCACCATGCCCATGATCGCGCTGAGCACCAATGTGCGACACCACGAAAACAGCACCGCATCATCCAGTGGCATTTTCACGTACCGACGCATCGCCCGGACCAGCAGAAACGTCTGCCAGATCGCACAGATCGCCGTCGACCATGCCAGACCTGCTGCACCGAGATACCAGATGAGGACACAGTTGAGCGTCAGGTTCAGCATCACGTTGACCATGGTGATCTTCAGTGGCGTCCTGGGGTCCTTGATCGCATAAAACCCACGGGTGAGTACATGCGTTGCTGAGTAAGCCCAGATCGCTATCGCATAGCCCACCAGGATCGTTGCCACCCGAGAAGCATCTTCCAGATCGAACTTGCCATACTGGAAAATCAGTCGCGTCAACGGCAGGCGCACCATGATCAAACCGACACTGGCAGGCAGGCCGATGAACACCGTCAACCTCAGCCCGTTGCGTAACGTCTGATCAAAGCCCGCGCGATCCGACGCAGCACACTTGGCTAACGCAGGGAAAATCGCCGTCGCCACCGCGATGCCAAAAACGCCCAGCGGGAATTGGTAGAGACGTTGTGACCAGTTCAGCGCGGCCACCGCGCCAGCCTGGATCGGATAGTAAAGCTTCTTGCCCGCGATCATCGCCATGATTGTCTGCTCACCAGCGCCTTCAGGTGAACTAAAGCCGTAGCTGATGAACATGTCCATCGCCGAGTTGATCTGGAAGACCGCCAAGCCCAGCAGCATCGGTCCCATGGTGAGCATCACCGCCTTAAGCGGCTTGCGCGTGTTGGCAAAATCCAATGTCCCCGGCTCATCACGCCAAACCGCTGCCACCTGCCAAAGCAACTGCAGAACACCAGCCACCAAAACGAACACTGCAACCAGGTACACGCCACGCTCAGCACCGACCCACAAATGCCCGATCACCGCAGCGGCGACCATCGCGATGTTCAGCAAAATCGGTGCAGCGGCCGTCGGGCCGAACTTGCCATGCACTTGCAGCATCCCGCCGACCAACGCAACCGTGCAAACCAGCGGCATGTACGGCATCATCACCATCACCAGCCGCAGCGTCAGGTCCGTCGTGTCCGTCCATGTCCCGGCTTCGAGTAAACCAAACAACACGGCCTCGGTGATCAACACGATGACGCTTAAGCCGATCATCAGCAGACTCACCATCGCCCAGGCAAACCGACGTGCTAGCTTGCGGTCTTCATGCAGCAATGTGGTGTACTGCGGGATAAACGCAGCAGACAATGCCCCCTCACCAAAGAGTCGGCGAAACAGGTTGGGGATCAGGAAACCCATGGTAAACGCCACTGCCGTCGGACCCAGCCCAAAAAGAGATGCAAGCATCGAGTCGCGGAAAAGCCCCGTAAACCGGCTGAGAATGGTCATCCCCATCACCGTCCGAGCATGCCGCGCAACCCCCCCCCCGGAAGCCCCGCCCCCGGAAATTGCCTTAGGCGATTCATTCTCCTGAGCACAGGATGTAAATCCGGTGCAGGTTCCGCTTGCCTCATCCGCATCCCGCAGATCCACCACGCCCTTGGGGTGATGCTTGGAGATGGCGACCAGATATCCCCAGCCGGTGAGGATGGCCAGCAGCGAACCGGTGCAATGGGCGACAATGTCACTGATCTCAAAACCGCGTCCGGTGTGACGCTGCACCATCTCCACAACTACGCCCGACATCGCCACCGCCAGCACGGAGATTACCACGCTGAGCTTGGGACGTTTGCGACCCAGCGGCATCGCCCAGGCGAGCAACCAGGTTGCCATGAACGCAACGAAGATATGGACCACGTGATCGCCACGCATCTCGATTTCGTCACCCATCACCGGACCCATCGGCAAGCCAAAGGGCGCTTCAAACGTGAAGTTGGGGACAAAGGCAGCAAGCAGCATCAGTGGTGTGATGGCAATGATCGACAACCTTGCCAAAAACGTGTTGTCCGGCGGTGATGGATGATCATCACGCACCCGTGCTGCACTGAGTCCCATCGCAGCAAGTATCCCCAGCATGTTAAACAGCAGGTCCGTCGTGGAGGGATGTCGCTGCGTGAAAACCTGGGTGTACTCATCGATGTAGGCATAGGTCGAGGTGATGAGAATACTGCCAAAGAGATTCAGTCGAAGACTGCAGGCCCGTCCCATGGGCAGCGCCCGGAAGATCAAACCTTCGAGCAGTCCGAATGCCAGGAAATGGATCGGCTTATCCAGATACAGATCACCCATGGACCTGCCTGCGATCTGTGGATTGAGCTTCGGCCAATGGGTTGCCACCGCCAGCAGAGGCCAATAGATCAGCAACACCATGCGGGCCAGCAAGGGGTCATGATCAAATTGCGGATTATCCCCAGCAGGGCGTGGCATGCGATCCATCGTCAAGATTGTATCGGCAAGATCGCTGTTGATTCATTCCATTACCGGCAAGTCCGATCAAGCCTCACATCTGAACCACAAAACCGAGACAAACACAGGGCTAGCTCGGTATCATACGCCCATGATTCAACACCACGAATTGATTACTGATCATCACCAACTTGTCCGCCCGACGCAGACGGCTGCAGATATGGGCTTTCGGATGCCTGCAGAATGGGAAGCTCACGACGGGGTCTGGGTCAGCCCACCACATAATGCCAACACCTGGCCAGGTGAGACGTTAATCAATTCCCAAAAAGAGTTTGCATACTTTTTAAAGCAACTCGCAAAACACACCCCACCCATGCTGTGTTCGGATCATGGCATAAGTACCGATGACAGTTGGATACGTGATTACGGCCCGGTGTTCGTGGTGGATGACCAAGGTCAGCGAGCAATCCATGACTTCCGATTCAACTGCTGGGGGACAGATTACGGTCCCTATGACCAGGACGATCTGGTCCCACAACACATTGCCAGAAGTTTGAACTTCCCCGTCTGGGTGCATCACATGGTCCTGGAAGGCGGCGCGATTGAAGTCAATGGCAAAGGAACTGTCATGACCCCACAAAAATGCCTGACCACGGCCACACGCAACCCTTACATGTCCATCGAACAGGCAGAAGTTGCTTTGCACCAATCACTTGGAACCCGTCACTGTCTCTGGACCCCCCACATTCACCTGGCAGGCGACGACACCGGCGGACATATCGACACCTTCTGCCGATTCATTGCTCAGGACACGATCGCTGCCATCCGCGCCCCCCGGAGTCACCCGGATCATGAGCATCTGGAAGTGTTATGGGACTATCTCAAAACCGCCCGCGATCAGGATGGGAACCTGTTTAACCTTGTGGAACTGCCCGTCCCTGAGGTGATGGAGTACGACTATCCCGATGTCTTTGGCGTGGAACCGGGTCTCCAGCGCGTCCCAGCAGGCTATGCCAATTTCCTGATTTCCAACGGCGGGGTGTTCCTCCCAATCTATGGTCAGGACACCGATGACGTGGCATGCAAGGTGCTCCAAGACGCCATGCCCGGCTATCGCATTTACCCGATTCCCGGTAAGTGGCTGATCATCGGCATGGGGAGCCTGCACTGTCTGACACAACAGCAACCTGCTGCAAAATAAAGAGATGAAAAAAATACGTGAGTCGTAAAACCAGAACCTAGCTGGAAATACGTCTCCAACCTTTGGCCTTGGGCAGCTTTTCTTTCGCTCGCTGGTCAGCAAAGAACAGAGTATGTCCGCACTCCTGACAGACGACCACATCAAATTTTGGGGATCGCCAAAAACTGCCCAACCCCGAAAGCAGATTGGGGCCATATGCTCCACCAGAGTCGATTTTGCGCGTGTAAAGTTCGCTGCCACCACAACATGGGCAAGATGATAAATAGGGTGACATTTGTTCCCCCCCTGTTTTTGCATCGAAAATGTCTCAGTCCGTCAGATCAACACCCAGTTTCTGAAGGAACGTGTCGAATTGATCCAGTGAATAGAAGTCCAGCGCCAGTGAGCCACTGCCCTTTTTTCGGCCGGGTTTGATGATGACCTTGGTCCCCAGTTGCTGACTGATCTGTTGCTGGAGATCGAGGATGTGAGCCCGTTTACCCAGCGAGGTGATCTGGTCGGGATCGTACTCTGTTGTATCACCTTTCTCCGTTTTCTCATTCATCTGGGCAACGAGTTTTTCCAGCGATCGAACACTCAGACTCTGGGCGATGGCTTTCTTGGCCAAATCCAATTGCTGATTCGGGTCAGATAACCCCGCGATGGTCTTGGCCTGGCCGTTGGAGAGTTTACCATCCAATACAAGTTGCTGAACCTCGACAGGCAGGTCCAATAAACGGAGATAATTACTGATGGTTGATCGTTGGATACCGACTCGCTCTGCAACCTGGGCGTGGCTGAGTTCAAATTGCTTGATGAGATTGTCAAATGCCTTGGCACGTTCGATTGGGTTCAGATCCTCGCGTTGGAGGTTTTCAATCAGTGACCACTCTGCCGTTTGCTGATCCGTCAGTTCACGGATAATCGCTGGCACGGTTTGGAGTTCAGCAAGCTGTGATGCGCGCCACCGACGCTCCCCTGCCACAATCTGATACGTGTCATCGACACCCGGACGGACGATCACCGGCTGCATAATACCGTCCGTTTTGATGGATTGTGCCAACCCCATTAACGCTTCATCATCAAAATGCTTACGTGGTTGATCTGGATTGGGAACGATCTGTTTTACCGGTAAGTACACCACTGCATCGCCCGTCGGCTTGATTTTGGGCGTATTCTCAGTCGTTTCGACGGTTTCAGGGCTGTTTTGAGCCTCCTGAACGTCTTTTTCTACCTCAGCAGGGGGTTGAACCTGCACATTTTGTGACAACAATGCGGAAAGACCTCGCCCCAGACGGGGTGAACGTGCGCGTGATTCAGCCATGGAATACTCCTTGATCCAAGGCTTCTTAGTCTAATCACTATCCCCCCTCTCGCAACCTGTTCCACGTGGAACAAGTCAATAATTCTCACAAATGAGATTTCGCACGACCGTTTGCTGGTGTCAAACAGGTGTTCCACGTGGAACGGCGTTGATCTGGCAAGATCTTTAACCGCAGAATACAGTACACAAAGCTGAAAACGCTGCACAAAACATGTCCATGAACATGTCCGGACATGTTATCAGGTGGTCTCGACTGCTGAAAAGGGATCGAATGTCTATGAAGCAATCTGTGTGATCGCAAACTTGAAAGTCGAATATCCGGCTCTTGGTTTGAGTTTTTATGTCAAAAATATAACTCAGGCAATGCCCCCAGGGTCTCCTCTGGAATTCTTCGGCTGCCAGCGACATTGATACGCACTGCAAAGCCGCTGGAAGCTGTGCAGCAAATTCAGCGGGTGTCTTGAATGAAGCAAGAATAAAGCGACAGATCATTGTGCAAAACGATTCGACGGTATCAAAAGCAGTCAGATTCAGAATCTCAGTACTTCCTGTGACCTCTGCGATAGAAATCTGCCTTGAGCGAATCTACACGAGTCGATCTGCGGGTTAAAAGATTATCGGAATTCAATCACAATTCCATTTGGTGGAAAGGTGCTCCAATCGTATGTTTAGAGTGCCTTTGGCGCCCGATAAGTCTTCACCTTGCAACGCAATGTTGTCATCCTGACTTGGACGCCGATACTAGATGCATTATGACCACACACTCTTCGGATCCGGTAATGATGTCCGACACCGATCAATTGGCGGGGATTGAGCAGCTGCTGGAGCACTTTGAGCAGTTGGAGAAGCAATTCACATCGGTCCGTGAATCGTTGACACGATCACACCGGCTGACGACGCTGGGGACGTTGTCATCAATTGTTGCTCATGAGCTCAACAACATCTTCACGCCAATTATGAGTTACGCCGAATTGGCCATGCATCGCCCAGATGATGCCAATCTGACGCGTAAGGCGCTGGAGAAGGCATTTGCAGGGTGTCAGAGAGCATCCAAAATCAGCCAGTGTATTCTCGAATTTTCCCACAGCAGCGATCAGACGCGTATCGCCAATCTCCCGCAGATGGTTGAGGATACACTTTCCTGTTTGGCTCGAAATCCATCAAAAGACGGGATTGAGCTGCTGGTCAATGTACCGGATGTCCAAATCCAGATGTCGCCACTGAATCTCCAACAGGTTCTTTTGAATCTTATCTTAAATGCCAGAAAGGTTTTAAGAAAAACAGGGGGCGTTCTCGAGATCAAAGGCCAAGCCAAGGGTAGCCAGGTCGAATTAGCCATCTCTGACACGGGACCTGGGATTCCTGAGGAAATCCGTGAAACACTGTTCGATCCGTTTGTGACGCAGAATGCGGATCCCAATGATGTGAATAATGAGAGCAAAGGCACGGGCCTTGGGCTATGCATCTGTCGGGATCTGGTTCACCAGGTCGGCGGGGAGATCGATTTCACGACCCAAGCAGGTCAAGGTACAACTTTTTTTCTGACTTTACCCATTCTCCAGGACCTCTACGAAACCACGTAATCTGACAATTTTGTCACCAATTCATGCCATACCAATCTAGGTATTTGGGCATACTCTGGATACCCTCTGATCTTGCGTTTTCGCACGTATCTGAACACGGATCGTTTTGAGTCACGTAACCAAATGCATATACGTCAATTCTGTCGTGAAGTCCAAAGCTCTCAAGGCTACCCTGTTCGGGTATTTCGCAAATGTGCACTTATGTATTAAGATATACTTGTCTTGTTTACTTCTTAATCCTATTAAGAAGTTGAACTTATATTTAAAAAATTTTCTGCATTTTTATAATAAATCGCTTGCTTTGATATGGCCACATGTTAAAATCTAGTGAGTTGAGTGAGTGACAGTGACTCACACTTTGGGACTGACCGCTCAACGACATTCCATTTGCCCCCGGAAGGGCTCGGTTCCGCATCTGTGGGCCGGGCCTTATTTTTTGATTAACACTGCTGCCCATTTAGCCGATAGCCCTTGTAACCTCTTGCAAGGGCTATATCACTTATGAAAATGGACATGCGATTTATTGAGCCTTTTGTTTCGTCATTGCAAAACGTCTTTACCTGCATGCTCGGGACACCTGCCCAACTCGGCAAGCCCTTTCTCAAGGGTGCCATGACGCAACAGGTCGATATTGTGGCCATTATTTCACTTTCAGGTGATGTCATCGGCAGTACCGTGCTGGGCTTCCCCAAACAGACCGCCCTGGCCATCGCCTCACAATTTGCTGGCGAAGAAATGACGTTGGATCACCCGGATCTGCCCGATGCACTGGGCGAACTGATCAACATGGTCACAGGCAGCGCCAAAGCCAATCTCAAAGGCATCACCGCCTCAATTTCGCTTCCCCGTGTGATTGCAGGCAATAACGTCATGGTTGGTGGCCCAAAAACCCTGCCATTCGTCGTCATCCCCTTCAAGTCCGATCTGGGCTACTTCTACCTGGAACTGGCTGTGCTCAGCAACGAAAAGTCCGAAGCAGCCTGAGCACCCCGACTCTGTATCCCCACCATTAAACCAATTCGCATTGGTGCGATTGTTGTATTTATCTCAAAGCACCTAAAAAAACACTTGATAATCCTCAGTTAATCCGCAAAATATACTGTTCAATCGTTCAGTTTTATTTCTTGTCATGCGCAGGGGAAAGGAATCATCATGAATGGGGTACGTTTCACACTTTTAAAAAGTGCGATTATTGCATTGGTAATGGTTGGGGTATGTCAAGCTCAAAGCACTACTTTACAAACAACTTATGTTCGCTGGGAAAACCTTGATTCACAAGGCGATGGTCTGTTTGGATGGTCGGATGCGACAGCGAGTAGTGACGGGTTCAGTACGTCTGACAGTGACCATTTCGATGATGCCATGGGGGTGAGTATCGGTGGGGTGTCTTATGGCGGGGATATGAACGCAGCCGCCATCGATGGCTTTCGAATCACATTGCCCACCCAATCCATCAGCGGCATGAATGTCCACGTGGAGTTCTGGGCCAGTGATACCTCACCTGTCATGCGTCAGCTTGTGGTTATCGAAAATCCAACTGGAACAACGTTCAGCAGCAATATCCAATGGATCAACAACTCCGGCAACGACAGCGATCAACGCATCATCGGCAGCTCCAGCGCGGACTTGAACCATGACACTTCCGACCGTTGGATTGCCACTGCGGACAGTTCCGATCTGACGGCCGACGGAACCGAAACCAATGTCTGGGTCATGTATGGCCCGGACAATCCGACTTCCACCACCAACATGATTGCCATGACCGAAGATTACAGCAACTTTGGCAGTTCCGATGACGATGGTCTGGTTGCCACGCTCCCCGTGGAAGTTCCATCTGGGCAGACGCGGTATGTGATGTTCTTCGTCGTTGCCACCCCAACCGGTCAGGAAGGCCTGGACCTGGCAGCCAATTTCGATGATACCGACAGCGCTTTGTTTCAAACATTGATCTCGGATTTGTCTGCTCAGCAGTTGGAGTTAATCCTCAACTGGGCTCAGATCAACAGCTTTACCTTCGTCGGTATTGCTCAGTCTCCCAAACAGTTAGGTGTCGCCCGTGTCTTTGATATCGCCTTTAACAGTGCCAGTACCGGCAGTAACCTTGCGACATGGAACGCACTCAACGCCTTGACCGATGCCCAGAAATTACAGGTCATGGAGCAGGCCATCCCGCAGTTGAACATGGGCGCCACCGGTGCCTTGCTCGGATCACAGCAGATGTTCACCGACCTGTTGTCCCAACGCTCGGTCAAGCAACTCAAAGCCCAGCAACTCGGTCGGGACATGATCGACCTGAACACCATGCTTGCTGCCAATGACAATGCAGCAGTCGGTGATGCCGTCGATGCCATGCAACATGCACCAGACCGTGGCATGAATCTCTGGGTCCAATCGATCAACAACTTCGGCGATCAGGACTCCGACGCCAACGCGGCAGGCTACAGTTGGCAGAGTTACGGCGGGGTGTTGGGTGTCGACAAACGCATCAAAGACGACTTCCTCTTCGGGATCGCGCTTGCAGGCTATAACACCGACGTGGAAGGTGCAGTGAACAGCGGTCACGTCGACATCACCACCTTCAATCTCGCAGGCTACGGAGGGTGGTCCAACGGCAAAACGCATGTCGATGCAGGCATGAGCGTCGGCTTTGCTGAAAACAAGACCAGCCAACCTTACCCATTGCTCGGTGTCACCGCCGAGGGCAAGTATGACTCCCTGCTGTTTAACACCTGGGTCGGCATCGGCCATGTGCTGGACCTGAAAACCAAGTGTCCGGTGAAAGTCGAACCCGTTGCCGGTCTGGCTTACCAGCACATCCGTGATGAGGACCACGTCCAAACCGGTGCCGGTGGCATGAACCAGGCCATCAGCGAACAGAACACCGATAGCCTGATCTCACGGTTGGGGGTGAACTTTGTTTACGATCTGGCCCTGGCAGCCAATCAACAGCTGGAGATTTCCGCAGGCACCGCCTGGCGTCACGAATTTCTCGATGACCAGGTCCAGACGCAAAGCAGTCTTTCCGGTAGCAGTTTCTCCGCTGAGGGTGTGGACCGTGGAAGCGATGCCTGGGAAGTCTCCGGCGGGTTGGCCTGGCAACTGCGATCCAACGTGGTCCTCAGTGGCAGCTACACCGGTCAGTTTGCCAGCAACTGGGACAACCACCATGTGAAGTTCGGCCTGTTAATCCAATTCTGATCCGACAGCAAATGCCGACCGGGTCTTATTCATATTGTAGAGACTCAACGCCATCCGGGGCAGTGTGTACCGGATGGCGTTTTCATTACTGATGATGATGGCGAATCAACCTTTGCCACAGAATGACAGCAGGATGTAGATATCGCCGAGTCATCTTGACTCGGTTGGGTTGTGTTGTGCCGGTGTTCGCGGTGCAGGCTCGGATGATGCCAACGGTGACTGGCTGCGGATTATTTACTGGTGATCAACAAAACGATCACACGAGATCTCACTCAGCCGGCTCGAACGCCGTTCACCTGCTGGCGGTCAGATATTTTTCAGGATCCGCCTTGAAAGCAGGGGCACAGTCATCACAGCAAAAGCCGTAGGTCTTACCTTTGTATTCGACCGCGACACCCTTGCCGGAGATGGCATGCTTGCTGATGGGGCACAGTTCGTTGTCGAATTGGGCCTGAGCCTGGGGCTGCGTCGTGGCCGGTTGTGATGCCGGGACGGTGACATCAGAAGCAGGTGTGGCAGGCGCTTCTTCCTTGCCGCATCCGGCCAATGTCATACATGCAACGGCCAGGCAACCGACAGTCAGAATGGATTTGAACATGGTGATCTTCCTTTTTTAAGATTTTAACGCAGGGGTCACTGAATATGAACGCGCGAACCTGGAAAATTATTCAACTTTTCTGCCCATGTCCCGTGATTTGAACAGTTGGTTAGCATTGGGATTAGGTTAATATCGCTAACTGCTTTGCCATAAACATGTTTGGATAATTTTAGGTATTTCTTAACATCATTCAGGATTTTTGTTGCACTGTTATAGGTGCCGGTTACAATCGATATCAGCAATATTTTCCAGTTTCTTATCGGGCCAAAAACACGGTTTTTTTGCTATATCGCAAAGTAAATGCTATAGTTAAGGAGTTGACAGGATTTTTGACAATCCTTCAAGTGCAGCGAACGTGTTTGGCGATATGTAGAGTGGAAAGAAAAGAACTGCTGCAAAGGCCGCCTCGGGGATGTGACCAACGGGTCCGAAAGCTCTGAACTGAGGCACGAATTTGGTGCGCTTTGAAATGCAGTTCCAAGGAGTAGACGCCATGAATGATATTGCTCCAATCGGTCGCCCCAACTACACGGCGATAGGGGGTTCAACACGCCGCGGGGCATCCCCCGTGACACCGGTAAACGGTGCGCAGCGTGGCAGTGACGAGGTTCAATTCTCCGACACCGCCCGTCTGCTCAGCAAACTCCGCGAGTTGCCCGACATCCGACAGGACAAGATTGACCAGGTCCGACAAGCCATCGATGACGGCACCTATGACACCGACGAGAAAGTCGATGCCATGCTCGATGCCCTGATGGAAGATCTCGCCTGATCCCAATCAAACTCCAACGCTCCTGGCTTTAACCGCACAGGATGTTGGACAATCCCCCCGCAAACAATCACAGCATCCCGATCACGAAGGTCGGGATGTTTTTTTATTGCCTTGTTTTCGTCGGTGATTGGGCCATGAGCTTTAAGGTGTATCAGCGTGCATGATACGTTCGCGTCGATGGCTTGTTGTATGTCAACGAGTTCAAGACAAATTTTAGCCACAGATGAATTACAGATAGACACAGATCAAATCAACGATTACGAATCTGATCCATGAACATGTCCAATAAATTGCTGCTTGAGTGTTTTGCTCCATCAAATGTGAGATTCATTGAGAAGCGCTCAAAATATCTGTGTTCATCTGTGTGTATCTGTGGCTCAAAATGTCCTAGGCGCGGAGACGCACAACAAGCCAACAGACCGACGGACGACTTGACCCCAACAATAACAGTCTGCACAATCGAGCGATGAGCACTGTTCTGATTCTCGTAGCAATCATCCTGGCCGTGGTGATCCTCATCGCCATCAACTTCAAACGCCAGTACCAGTTCATCCTCACCATCACCGATGGGCAGGTCCAACGGACACATGGGCAGGTGGACGAAGCATTTGTGAATGATGTTCAGCGGATCTGTGAACTCTTCAACGTCAAACAGGGCACCGTCAAGGGCGTTGCAGGGATCAAGGGTGTGAACATCGTATGCGCAGGCCCCGTCAAGGCTCAACAACGCGCCATCCAGAACGCGATGAATCACCCGATTTGAGGTGAATCAAAAGCATGATCAATGTTCACAGTCTTGAACAACACCGTAAGATTGTTGAAGGTTGCATCGACGAGTCTGCCTCTGAGTTGAATCGAATACATTTTGAGCACCGTGTGTAAACCCGGTGCCCGTTACGTTGACACACTTTCAAACGGACACCTGATTGACACGGGTGCTTATCTCTTCGTGTTTGTTTGGAGTAATTCTCGTCATTACACGGCAAACAGTAATTCGATCCGTCATTCCCGCGAAGGCGGTAATCCAGTGACATTCAGTGTACGCTTGCAGGTTCCACTGGACTCCCGCCTGCGCGGGAGTGACGGAAGTGGGCGATTGTTGATGCGAGTTGCTTTAATACTTCATCCCCAAACGACCGAGTTAAGCTGGCTCGGCTGTGTATGTGGTGTCGGTTTTCCGGGTTGGGTTCAAAGATGACAACTCATTTGCAATACAGCATTAATCCGATTCAAGCACGATGCGAAAGCCCAGGCAGTTACTGGTGAAGGAGCCATCGACTTTGTTACGTTTGGAAGCGCGGGCGTAGTGTGGCAGGGGAAACCAACCTCCGCCACGAAAGATGCGAAAACCCGCGCGATCCGGGCCGGTTGGATTGGTTTGCGTCTGCTTCTCATAAGGACCGTACCAGTCGCGGACCCATTGGTTGGCATTGCCGAGCATGTCATGAAGCCCCCACGGGTTGGCCTGAAAGTGTCCGACGGGTGAGGTCTGGGCGTAGCCGTCTTCCCAGTAAAGCCAGCGTTTGAACCGATTGGGGACGAGGGTGGCATACCAGTCATCGTAGCTGCCGTCGTGGAGATTTTCTTTGCCCTGAGCGCCGTTCATGTCGTCACCCCACCAGAAGATGCCTTTCGTCCCGGCTCGGCAGGCGTACTCCCATTGCGCTTCGGTGGGCAGGTTGTAACTGCGTTTCTCTCGCTGACTGAGCCATTGGCAAAAGGCGGTCGCATCGTAATAACTCACGCATACGACCGGGTGATCATCTTTTTGTTCGTATCCGGGGTGATGCCAGGAGATGCCTGACTTCTTGCCCCATATCTCAGTTTGCGTCATGCCATAGGCAAAGCCAGCTTTTTCAGCAGTGGTTTGGTGGCCGGTGTCTTTGACAAAGGCAGCAAACTGTTTGCGAGTGACATGGGTTGTTGCCATGAAAAACGGTTTGGTGATGCGAACCTTATGGGCGGGGAACTCATCTTCTGCACTGTTGCCGGTGAAAGTGAAGCGTTCGATGAGTTGCTCGTTGGAGACGGGGCTACCCATGATGAACTCGCCGGGCTCGATCCGGGTGAGTTGGATATGCAGACTGTTGGTCAGCGTGCGCCCGCCCGCTGTCGGCATGGGTTTGGTCACCGTGGTCCGCGTGGGCGTTTGGGTTTCGGTTTCTATTATGGGTTCGAGCGTGCTGGTGCTTGGTGGGATATAGCTGCTGGTAGCTGGCGGTGGGGGTGCGTTTTGATACTTACTTAACATCGCACGCGCCCGACCATGCGTTGGCAAGAGTTCAAGCAGCGCGGAGAGCTTGGCAATGCATGTCTGCGCATCCTTGTCCGTGTCCGCCTGCACCGCCATGCGCCAAAGCTGGCCAATCTCGCGATAGCGTTGGACATTGGTTTTTTTGTACAGACTGGTGATCGCCCGATTTTCAGGATCACGCTCGTGAGCCAGGTCGATCGCCCGCCAACCTTCAGCCAGGTTGTCTTCGCTCAGATGCTTCTTGGCGAGCGCCAATAGCTGCTTGGCCGTCAGGTGATCAATCGCCTGTTTCTGCAGCACTTCGGTGATGTTTGGATCGTCATCAGCAATGAGCGGTGCACTCAACGAGCAGAACACCAAGACAATGATCAAGAGAGAACGCGACATGATCGCCCCCGGTATTTTAGTTTTCACCCAAACCGAGTATCCGCAGTGCCCCTTGCCGTGTCAAGGTTTTAAAACGCGCACATCAGAGAACATGTCATGTTTTCAATACAGCGGAATCCAGATTTCCGTGAGTAGGTCTTCGGGGAAGATGTCGTCGGGGTTGTTGAGGTAACACTCAAAGGGCGGCTGATCGCGACACTCCCGACCGATGCTGGGGAAGGCTTCCTCGCCGATCCATTGCCAGGTCTCAGGCAATTTATCGTAGGGTCCCTTGTGCAGTACGACCGCATAGTCACCGCCGGGCAAAACCTGTTCCTGCATGCCCTGGGGGCAGGGGCGTTGGTCATGGATGGTGATGCCTGCGTCGTAGCGACATTGCTCATCGAGCGTGTCCCGTGGGTCATCCTGACAGATACCGATGACCATACAGTTGGGCGTGAACAGGTCATGCTTGAAAGCTGCCTTGAGGAAGAACTTGAAAAACGGGCCGAGTTCAGCAGGGGCGTACGGGCCGACTTTACGAGCATAGAACACGCGCAGATCAGGCATGGTGCGGATGGTCATGCTCTGGTGTTCGCGATTGGGGGTTTGAGTTTCCTGCTGATCTTCCGGGGGCGGGGGTGGGGGTGGCATTTTGCTCAGATCAAACTCGCCGACCTTGGTCGCAAACGTCCAGAGATGGCCTTGGGGGTCCTTGAGGGTAAACATGCGATCGCCCCAGAACATGTCCTCAAGTTCGTTTATTATTTTCACCCCGGCTTTGACGACGCGATCGTACATCGCATCGACATCTTCACAATAGATATACAACCCCACGGGGCTGGCTACGCCGGAGTTGATTGGTGCCTGGGGCATGCCACAACCTCCGGCTTGAGCAAGCATGATCACCATGTCCTGCCAAACCAGTTCCGCGTGAACCGGTTCGTCTTCGGGAATGCGCAAACGACAGCACATCCCAAAAGTCTGTTCATACCATTGCTGTGCAACATTCACATCGTTAACCGTCAGATGTGGCATCAGCCAGGGACAGTCATCAGGTTTGCAGGTGGGCATTGGTGCTCCTTTGTGTCGGATAGATTGTCAGACATTATAAAGCGTGATGTCTGATCAAGGGGGCGATGGTCGAAGTTGTTGCATCATACCCGCCTGCGACATGATCGTGTGACGACCTGCCGGACTGTGAGTAACGACGTCCACTCACCGATTTTTGAACGAGACCTGCACGCCTCGAGCGCAATCAGTCAGCCAGTTGGCATCCGGGGCATACAGCTCTCGAACAATCACAGGTGAGTGGCCGGCGTTGCTTGATGTGAGAGAGTAGATTGAGATGTTAATGGCGTGATGCCGTTGCCTAACTGCATGAGCGCACATCACCATCCATTGATGGATCGGATTCATGTTACCGCGCGTGGGACATCGCTAACACATCAGCCAATGCGGTTGAACAAGACACATTAGCCAACACGCTTTTGGCAAAACGCAGACGGTCGGTTTTTGACAACGTAAATGGACAAGGGGATTGGCCAGCAGCTTCCATCGCGGTCTTCTCCAGTAACCTTGTCATGCGTTTGAGACAGTCAGGTAATTGGGCAGCGGAGACTTTACGAATCGACCCCGCATCGATAAGTCGTAATTGGCCAGCTTCATCCATGAGAATGTTGCTGCATTTGAGATCGCGGAAAAAGAGTTGCTTTGACAGCAGCAGGGCGGTGAGTTGCCCCAGCGCTTTGGCTAATGCATGTCGTGCTGCCGGTTGATCAAACTGGCCCGCCTGTGCAGCACGGTCCAGTGACTGACCCATCACCGGGGTAATCAGGCAGAGTTTACCCGCCTGCCAAACCTGTTTCTCAATCGGCACGACGGGGATGCCCAACCGTTCCAACTGACGGTGTTGCTTGATCTCACACTGACCGGGATGGATTTGCAGACACCGTAAAAACTGCTGCTTGGCAGGGGATGACTCAAAGCGTTTGACCACGTACTGACGATCGCCATCAACCTCCAGCCAAACGTTGGAGCGCTTCGGGTCGAACTTGTAGACCGTCTTGATTGTGCCCGTCAGTGGCTTGATGTCAGGTTGGGTCGCTTTAGCTGTCACGCGCATAGGCTAATGCATCAATAACGGTTAAGCCACTTGCAATGAGGCATTGATTCGACAATTTCTTCACATGCCCACCAGATGCATACACATTTGCGCCCGCTTGCTACAATATTTTGTGATTGGCCAACGGATATGTATGCATTGCAGACACCCGGGCCCAATCCAATTTTCGGCGGCATGACCTGGAGCAACCGATGCGGTGTCCGTATTGCAACTCAAAAGACAACAAAGTCATCGACTCACGTGCAGCAGATGGCGGCGATTCCATCCGTCGTCGCCGTGAGTGTCTCAAGTGCTCACGTCGCTTTACCACCCGTGAACATGTCGAACAACGCGCCCGACTCGTCGTCATTAAAAAGGATGGCACGCGCGTTCCCTTCGAGCGTCAGAAAATCCAGGCAGGCCTCGAAAAATCCTGTTACAAGCGACCCATTGCCACCGAAACTCTCCAGGCCATGACCGATCGCGTCGAAGAGGAACTCCACCGCAAATACGAACGCGAAGTCGAAGCCATCGTCATCGGCAAGACCGTCGCCGAGCATCTCAAAAAGCTTGATCAAATTGCCTACGTCCGCTTTGCAAGTGTCTACAAAGAGTTCCGCGATCTGGACGACTTCCTCGACGAAGTCAAAGAAGTCCTCGACTCCCGGCAGCAGGAAAGTCTCAAAGATCAGGACACGCTGTTTTAGTCACAGACGTTTTGCATACGCGATCTGACGGTTGATCTTGATTGCATTCAATCTTCACACACAACGATAAACTGCTGCGCAGTTTCAGCATTGCGTTGCAATGCAGCTATTGATATCAATTCACTTCGATCAACTGAAATCAGTAATTTGCTGATGTCTTGCGTGACAGAAGACAAATAAAAAGCACGTCTCCGACGATGAGTCAGAGACACGCTTGATGTTGAATGAATGTCCGTTTAATCCGGTAAGGTCACGTACACTTCACCATCGGGTTTCACCGACCAATGTGAAACATCCCAGGGGACAAAGCCTGCTTTGTTTAACAGTGAAGCCATCGGTTTATTTTCAGATCGATGGCTGGATGCAATACGCTGAACATTGGGATTGAGCTTGAGTCGTCGGATGATCTCATCGATGGCAGCTTTGCCGAACCCCTGGCGTTGGTATCGCTGATCAATCATCAGGCGAAGCAGAAATCCAATGCCATCGTCGGTGATTTCAATGACCGCAAATCCAACCGGTGCATGCTTGGGTTCCGGATCATTGCATTCTGCTGGAAGAATCAAATAAGGTACGAGATTGGTATCAACATAAGCTTCAGCGATTGACTGAACATTTGAAGCTATTTGACTGAGTGCTTGTTGTTGTGGCGTGATGGATAGTCCGAGTGCTTTACGCCAATTGTTTGCGTTGATTTTGACAAGCGAAATTTTCATGAAAGGTACTTTCAAAACGAGTATGAACGTTAAGGTCAGTAAACGGTGTCATCAGAACACCTCCTTTCATGTGCTGTCGGTTGGACAGATGTGATGGGAATGATCACATGGCCCAATCATAACAAAAGCACCCTCGACTGAACATCAAGGGTGCTTTGGGTATTGGGTTGTTTGTATGTTTGCCCCGTGTCATGCCAGGGGAAACTTCCGGGGGTCCGGGGCGGGAGGTTAGGCTGGGATGTTTTTCTGATCCATTTGGGCGGTGGTGGGTTTGACGATGTCCTTGGCAATGCCGACGACACCGAGCATGCGGATGACGATGTAGGTCATGTCGAACTCCCACCATTTTAAACCATGTGCAGCGGAGCGCTGGAAGGCGTGGTGGTTGTTGTGCCAACCTTCACCGAAGGAGAGCAGGGCGACCCACCAGCTGTTGCGGGAGTCATCGGTGGTGGTGAAGTTGCGGTAGCCCCAGGTGTGGGTAGCCGAGTTGACGAACCATGTGCCGTGGTAGGCACAGGCAGTGCGGAGGAAGATGCCCCAGACAACCCATGAGAGAGCGAGCATGTGACCTTCGGTGCCTTGGCCGCCGAAGAAGTAGCCGCCTGCATAGAGTGCGCCCGCCAGGATGAACTGGAAGACCCAGAAATACTTATCGATCAGGACCAGGCCCTTGTCTTTCTGCAAGTCCTTTGCTGCATCGTAGGGTTTGAAATCTTCGTGATCCTTGAACATACACCAGAACATGTGTGCCCAGTTAAAGCCGTGCTTGGGGGTGTGCGGGTCTTCTTCGTGGTCCGAGTGTTTGTGGTGAAGGCGATGCGTGCCGACCCAGCGGATGGGACCACCTTGCCATTGCAGACAACCGCAGATGGTCACGAAGTAGTAGAACCACTTGGGACATTTAAAGGATTGGTGGGTCAGCAGGCGGTGAAAGCCCATGGTGATGCCCAGGCAACCGCCCATCCAGGAGAGGATGGCAAAGATGATCAGGCCGGACCACGAAAAGGTCCAGGGGCTGGCCAGCGCACCCAGATGGATACCGCCGATGAATAGAATCACCGGCCAGTCAATTTTACGATTCTCAGGATTGATTTTTTCAGAAAATGGGATGCGACGCGGGATCGGGGTAGCTGACAAGATGTTCTCCAGGGCCGCGCAGACATCTGTCTGGCGGGTTCATGAGGTTTCCAAACATGCAATTGATCAACCGTCGCACAAGAATGAGGTGTAGCTGAGTTGATCTGCGTAAACTGTTTAACTGTTATCGGCACACAGGCCGTAATTCCTTCGACGTTCCATCGGTAAAGGGCGGGCATGATACCCGTTCCCATGTTGTAATTCAATCATAATTGTTGATTCACGGATTCGATTTTATCCTGGATGGATTGGTCACGATCCGTCCGGGTGCCGAACCGCATGGATGAAGTGATCCGAGGCGCTCCCATCTCATGAACAACTTCGTGACAACGCTTTATGGCAGCAAACACCTCATCCCAAGGCCCCTCAATGTTGGTCCCGTAGGCATGAAGTTGGTGGCTGAGTCCTGCTTGGACAAGGACTTTTTCACAAGCTGCGACATATTGACTCACCGAGACACCCACCCCCATGGGCACCACGCAGAGATCCGCAATGACATGCATGAACCGTGTTCTCCTGAATGTGACCGAAACCCAAACCGTCACCCTGTTGTCGGGTTACTCACAATACCGATCTGATTGAGACCGGGTTGCAAATGGTGCTGGAAATTCATGTTGGGAAACGGTGAGAAGGAGACGAGTGTTGATTCCCCTGTTAATAGTGAAGGAAGCGTCAACCTTCAATTCATACCGTGGTAACACAAGGAAACATCTGATAGAAATCATCATGGTATGTCTTGCCATCATCGCAATCTGTGATATGGCTAAGGCAGCGATGAATCTCTCGCAGAACCACAAGAAGTGATTCTGAGAGTCGCGAATGAAAGGTCACTATAACGGTTAGTTACCTCACCAATCACAGCGACACCTCAACGACAATCCGCCCGCGTCGACACGACGCGGCTCGCCTGAAGCTTTGAATGTGCGTATTCAACGCGCCTCAAGAACTACGTCTCGAACTTATCATTAACGGATATAACCGATCTGCAATCCACTGAAAAAATAAAAAGACTGAGCCCAATCTGTCGGAATGCAACGCAAAATGTGTCTTATCAGACTTGGATAATTCTTTGGGACGATGATTTTTACACAAGTTAAGCTTTCAACCACTGGCATCACGTCCGTCAGGTGTTACAATCAGTCCCATGTTCAAACGCACGTTGATTTTTGCTGCTGTACTCGGCACGCTGACGCTTTTGGGTGGGTGTGAAAAAGCACTCTTCCCCGAAACTGCTCAACGCACGCCCTATGACCGGTATCAAATGCTCCGTGGCCAGGGTCGCGTCGCAACCGAAACCGACGTCTATGGCAACGATGAGCCGGCGCTGCGTGATCGACTTCGCCCGCTCAGTGAACAGTAATCATGCCCCATTCGGGTATGGACTGAGATCACAATGGGTGCTTAAGCATACCTGATCGTTGGGTGTTAACGGGGTCTGATAAAAAGCTGTACAGTAAACCGAAGTCTAGGCTTTTGTTATTGAAGTAAATGGATCGGTCTGGCCGATGAAAACGATACATTCGTTATATTCCAACTCGCACGTCTCCAGAAGGAAACGGTGGAAGGTGAAGCCAGACCGACGCACCATCATCGTCTTAACCACACTCATCAGTGCCATGACACTGGTCAGCGGTGTTCTTCTGATGATGGAGCCCGGCCCGATCCAACCGCTGGCGATCAGCCTTCAAGCGTTCGATAACACCGACAAAACCACCACCAACCCACTGGCCACCGATGCCATGCTGCATCAATGGTTGGGGATCGTCATTCACGATAGTGGCACCCTCCAGGGTACGGCCGATCAAATCGACGCAGCTCACCGCCAGTTCGGACTCGGCAGCCTCGGGTATCACTTTGTGGTCCACAACGGTGCTCCTGCAACACCCGGGAATGATGATGGCCAGATCGTCGTCAGTGAACGCTGGAAGAATCAGGCAGACGGTGCTTACTGCGGTGGTCCCGATGCAGACCAGTTCAATCAGAACGCGGTCGGCGTGTGCATGATCGGCGACTTTGATCGACAGGCACCCACCGAAGCCCAAATGCAATCCCTGATCAATCTCGTCCGTGGCCTGCAAAGCAAGTTCGGCATCCCCGCAGATCGCATCTGGGTCCAAACCGGGGGTCGCACCGACTCCTCCACCGGCAAGCTTTTCCCGATCGCAACATTCCAACGCCAACTGCGCCAGTTCTGATTGCGTTGTGACAACTTCAAAAATAAAACGAACCGTGAGTGATCCTCACGGTTTTTTGTTGCGCGATTAGCGAGATTTCATGTAGAGCTACGCTCTATCCCGCGGTGACACACCGCGGCTCGCCTGAAGACTTTGACGCATCTATTTACACACTCAGGCGAGCCGCGTCGTGTCGACGCGGGCTTCGTCGAAGACGAAATAAATCTTTCATCATCTCATTAACCGACATACAATCCCTCTCATGACCCAGCATCTTGATCCGGCAAGAGCAACCTGGCATATCACCTTCGGGACCTATGGCACACGCATACACGGTGACGACCGGCCAACCGTGGATCGTAAGCAAAATCACCCGACCGAGCCTTTCATTTTTCGTGATCAAAACCGCCTGAAGCAGAATCAGCAGGCACTCAAAACACCGCCGTTATATTTGAGTCTGCAACAAAGACAATTGATTGAATCGATTATCCCCGAAATATGTCATCGTGGTGATTGGTCGTATCGCATCAACGCAGCACCGGTTGATGGTGATCATGTTCACGTCTTGCTCGATGCAACCTGTGATCGCGATCCGGATGCGATCATGAAATGGCTTAAGCGATGGGTTGGTGAAGCACTCACTGAAAAGTGGGGCAACCCTGCCAGCGGAACATGGTGGGCAAAATGCGGCTCCACCAAACCGATCAAGGATGAAGACTATTTGAACAATGTGTATGAATACATCCGACGGCAAAGGACGTTTCCTGTGATTTGAACGGGAACCCCGCCGCGACACGCGGCGGCTCGCCTGAATTCCGTGACGGATCCATCTGCACACTCAGGCGAGCCGCGTCGTGTCGACGCGCGATTCGTCGAAGACGAAATTTAAAACCATGCCTGAACAACCATCCCGAAATAGATATCGTTTGATTCCGTCATGTCCTGTGTGCGGGAAAACGGTGTTGCCCTGGGTTGCTTTGCAGGATGACAACACGCCAATTGCATGCCGTGGCTGTAAGACTCAGTTGCGAGCCGAAGTACGAGGAACAACCTTGCTGTTCATGTTGTTCATGCTCATGTCGATTCCGGCTTGGATGGTGTGTTCACTGGTGGGATGGTTCAAGTTTTGTCGTTGGATGAATATTGGTGGCCACGAGGAATTGATTGTGTTTTTTGTTGGAGCGGTACTGTGCCTGGTTTGGTCTTTGAGTCTTTGGCCTTTGAGTTCGCTGTATGTTTGTAAAACAGTCAAACTCTGGGAGTCGCATTGTCGAAAGTGTGGCTATAACCTCAAGGTCATGACGGATGACACATGTCCGGAGTGTGGGGCGGTTTACGACCCGGATTACCAGCCGTTGTTGACGCGTCATGTGTGTCAATTCAACTTCACCCGACAAGCAATCAAACGTTGCTTGGTGTGGACTGGTGTGCTCTTTGTCATCCTCTCATTGGTCAACGGGTTTTACAGCATGGTGACAGATCAGCCGGTCCAAGCGATTGGATATCCAGCAACCTATTATTCCTCTGGTCATCTTGATGGGCTGATGGTGCAAAACTTTTCATTGGGTTTGATGTTGTGGGATATGCTGATTTGTTTCGTGATCGTCTGGCTGATCCAAACCGTTTGTTACAACATTCAATTGAGAAAGCATGCTGGCGTAGCGGATATGAAAAGGTGAATTGAATGTCGGAGAATGCTTCAAACAACCAACTCCAATTCCTGCCGCGTTGCCCGTGTTGCGGGGCGAAGTTGCCGGTGGGGTGGATGCTCACGTTTGATACCAGGCGGGTGATGGTGTGTCCGTCATGTGAGAAGCAGTTGCAGATCGACATGAAAATGACGGTGGCGGATTGGCTGATCCAGACGGTGATTTATGCGCCGCTATTGGTGTATGGGTTAGCCGTGTCGTTGTGGTTGAGTCGGTTATTGCCTCAGTTACAGGTGACGATTTTCGTGCTCTGGTTCATCACGTTGCTGGTGGTGGGGCGGGTGCTTTGGCGGGTTTTCTGTTCGAGTATCAAACTTTGGCAGCCACGCTGTCTGCGATGCGATTATGACCTGCAGGGGTTGGATCATTACCAATGCCCGGAGTGTGGGAAGGAGAATGATCCGAAGTTTGCCGCGAGTCGTGAGATTGGCATCGCACGGTTTGGCCGGTATGTGCTTGTGAGCACTTTGAGTCTATGGATGCTTTTTGCCATGGTGTCACTGATTGGAAGCTATGTTCACAAGGGCATGATTCAACCCACGGGCTTCCCGTTTGGTGTTGTTGCGATACCGAATCGCGGGCGTGCGATGATGTTGGGGGGCGGTGCCAAAATCGCTTCATATGATTGGCAATGGACACAGATGTGCAATGATTTGTCGGTGTGTTTGCTACTGGGATTTTTGTTGGCTTCGGCGTTGATGCAAAGCTTCATTGTCAGGCAGAACAAATCCGCTGATTGAAATGTTAGATTCCTGTTAATTCCCATTGCTGGGATATCGGCAAGGGATCTGAAAAAGCGGGTTTTGTGTTGCGATGATTCCCATAATTCACGGTCTTTCCGCATAAAACAGGCCATTGTGTCTTGAACGGTTTTCAGCATGAGATATTGATAGACGGTTAGTTTCTCAAACCTGACTGGCTCCTCATATTTTCCTCACATTACGCTAACAATGTGAGGATACCTTCTTGGGCGTCTCGAACGAGAAGAAAACTCAAGGAGCTACAAATGTCCAAATTCCGTTCAATCGTTGCGGCCGTGTGTGCCGTGGTCCTGATGGCAGCACCTGCCTTTGCACAGGTGTCCGTCGATCCCAATCTGCCCGACTACACCCCGGTCTCCGGCGTGGTGGGCAACATCAAGTCAGTCGGTTCTGACACCATGAACAACATGATGACGCTGTGGGCTGAAGGTTTCAAAACCATGTACCCCAACGTTCAGGTTGAAATCGAAGGCAAGGGTTCATCAACTGCCCCGCCGTCACTGATCAGCGCCACTTCCAACTTCGGCCCGATGAGCCGTGCCACCAAGAGCAAGGAAGACGACGCATTCGAAAAGCGTTTCGGCTACAAGCCCACGCAGCTTCCCACCTCCATCGACATGCTTGCTGTGTATGTCAACAAGGATAACCCGATCGAAGGTCTGAGCTTCCCCCAGGTTGACGCGATCTTCTCCAAGAGTCGCAAGCTCGGTATGGCTTCCTCCATCGACAAGTGGGGTCAAGCAGGTCTCACTGGTGCATGGGCCAACGCTCCCATCAGCCTCTACGGCCGTAACTCGGCTTCAGGTACCTATGGCTACTTCAAGAAGCACGCTCTGGGTAAGGGCGACTATCGTGACTCCGTCAAGGAACAGCCCGGCAGCTCTGCTGTGGTCCAGGGTGTGGCTTCCGACAAGTACGGTATCGGCTACTCGGGCATCGGCTACAAGACTGCTGACGTCAAAGCCATCGCACTTTCCAAGGAAGAAGGCGGCAAGCTCATCCCCGCGACGCCTGAATATGCCTACACCGGCGATTACCCCCTGTCCCGTTTCCTGTGGTTGACCGTCAACTACAAGCCCGGCAGCCAGCTTGAACCTCTCCGCAAGGAATTCATCAAGTACATCTTCTCCAAGCAGGGTCAGATGGACGTTGTCAAGGATGGCTACTATCCCATCACCGCCCAGATCGCCAAAAAGGCACTGGCTTCGGTCAACATCCACGACTAAGCAAAGCTTAATCACCTGATTCTCCCCTCATTGTCCAAGTGAGGATCAGATCCAACCAGCGGGTGACGGTTTAACGGCCGTCACCCGTTTTCACCCCGCCCCCCCGGAAGCCCCGGACCCCCGGAAGTTCTAAAAGTTTGTGTGACCGTTTATGGAACTTCCGACGTTAAACCTGATTACCCCCGCCAATTGCAAGGTCTGATGGAACACCAACAATGAGTCAAGAACCTAAAACCGGATTCACAGGGCGACGACGCGTCCGTCGGACCTCAAAAATGGTCAAGTACGGCGACATGATGGCCCGGACCTGCATCACCGTCGGTGGTGTGGGCACGATCCTGGCAGTCGGACTGGTCTGCGTCTTTCTGACCTGGAAAGTCCTCCCCCTCTTCCAGTCGCCCAAAGTCGAATCTGCCAAGGTCGTTCAGGTCGAAGCCAATCACGGCAAAATCATTCACCTGGACCTCGACGAGTTCCGCAACATCTCCATGGTGGTCTATGAAGACGGTACCGTGGTGACCCAGGACATCGCGACCGGCAAGAAACTCCAGGAACTGACCTTGGTTCCCGATGGCAAAAAACTCACCGCATGGTCGTTTGGTATCGGTGGCAAGCACATGATGCTTGGTTACGAAGACGGCTCGACCCGTGTGGGTGACCTGGGCTTTAGTGTTCGATTTCTGGAAAAATCCGAAGCGCCCGTGGCTGCTCAGGAATTGGAAATCGGTGATGTCACGGCGGTCGACGGTGTGATCTACAGCAAGACGCCTGAAGGCCAGCTTCGCAGTCAGTTTGCCAAACTCACCCTCGAAGACCCCATTGCTCCCGACAAGGACAGCAATGGATCTGCGATTCGTCTGATTGACCACACCATCTTCAATGAGTCGCCCATCTATGTCACGCTCAACGACAAAGGTGATCTGAAGATCAACCGCATCACCCGCAAGGAAAACTGGATGACCGGCAAGGTGACCTTCAGTGTTTCGCAGGGTGATCTTCCTTATGACACACAAAGTCATGCAGACAAGCCGGCGTACCTGAAGCTTGCAGGCTTGGGTGACAGCGTGCTGGTGTCCTGGAAAGATGGTTTTTCCCAGCGTTTTGACACCCGCGATTTCAACAAGCCGGTGTTGGCTGAAACACTGGATCTCACCCCGCAGTCCAATCACACGATCACCGCGTTGCAATTCATGAACGGTCGTAACACGTTGATCGTCGGTGATTCGTCTGGTGAACTCAGTGCCTGGTTCCGTACCAAGCCCGAGGGGACCGAGACGTCCGACGGTGCGGTTTTGACCAAGGCTCACAGTTTGCCCAGCGGGAATGCCGCTGCCACCGCGATTGCCGTCTCCAGCCGCAGCCGCATGATTGTGGTTGGTTTTGCTGACGCCTCTGCTGCGATTTACCAGGTGACTGTTGGCAACCAGTTGGTTCACGCAGGCATCAAGGACTCCAAGGACGCGGTCCAGGCCGTGGCGATGGCTCCCAAAGACAACGGCATGATGGCGGTGACCAACAAGCAGATCGGCATGTGGAATGTCGATCCCAAGTATCCGGCGATTACTGCTGGCGCGATCTTCCTGCCGGTCTGGTATGAAGGTTACGCCGAACCGACACACGTTTGGCAGTCTTCAGCCGGTACCGATGACTCGGAACCCAAGTATGGTTTGTACCCGCTGATTTTCGGTACGCTCAAGGCCACGTTTTACTCGATGCTCTTTGGCTTGCCGATTGCGATTCTCGCAGCGGTGTACACCTCTGAGTTCCTTCACCCACGTGTCAAGGCATGGGTCAAGCCGACCATCGAACTGATGGCATCACTGCCTTCGGTGGTGTTGGGCTTCCTGGCTGCTTTGGTCTTTGCCCCGTTCTTCGAAAAATTCGTCCCATCGATGCTGGCCTGTGTGGCAACGATCCCGCTGAGCTTCTTACTCGGTGCGTATCTCTGGCAGTTGCTGCCTCACGAACTGGCGATTCGCCTGGATAACATCGGTGATATCGCACCGTCTCCGACGGAGAAGGTCAACCCGCTTCGCATGATCCTTTTCAAACTCGGTGGTGTGCGTCTGGTGTGTCTGTTTGTGATGTTTGCCCTGTCACTGGTTGCTGCCCTGGCATTGGGAACGCCGATTGAACACCTGCTCTTTGCAGGCGACGTGAAGCGTTGGCTCGATGGTCAGATTGGTAACGGCATCGGTGCGTGGATGATTCTGCTCTTGCCCTTGTCCGGTCTGGCTGCTGCGTTTGTCATCAGTCGCGTGGTCAACCCCAAGGTGGCTGCATACGGTGACACCCGCACGCGTGGCAAAGTCGCGGTTCTCGATTTGGCCAAGTTCCTGCTGGCCTGCGTGCTGACCTGCATCATCGCCTACGCCGTTTCCGCCTTGCTTAACGGCATCGGTTGGGACCCGCGTGGCAGCTATGTCGACACCTATGTCCAACGTAACGCCTTGATCGTCGGTTTCGTGATGGGCTTTGCGATCATCCCCATCATCTACACCATTGCTGAAGACGCTTTGAGTGCGGTCCCCACGCACCTGCGATCCGCATCACTGGGCGCCGGTGCCACACCCTGGCAGACGGCAACCCGCATCATCATGCCGACTGCGATGAGCGGTTTGTTCTCCGCCATGATGATTGGCCTGGGACGTGCGGTGGGTGAGACCATGATCGTGCTCATGGCTGCGGGGAACACCCCGGTCATGGAGATGAACATTTTCAACGGATTCAGAACGCTGGCTGCCAACATCGCGGTGGAGCTTCCCGAAGCGCCCAAAGATGGTACGCACTTTCGCATGTTGTTCCTGGCGGCATTGACACTCTTTGCCATGACATTTGTGGTTAACACCATTGCCGAGGCCGTCCGCCTGCGGTTCCGAAAGAAGGCAATCCAATTATGAGTACCACACTCAAAGAACCTCAGAACACACCGGCTCTCCCGCGCGAAATCATTCGTGGCTCGATGTCCGCACGCAAAAAAGCACGCGGCAACCGTGGGGGTCGAAGCCTGCTTGCCAAGGGGGAACCGATGCTCTGGCTCACCGGCGGCGGACTTGTCGTTGCGGTGGTGATGATCATCGCCTTGCTGACACTGGTCATCATCCAGGGGGCTGTGACTTTCTGGCCCAAGCCGGTTGTGCAGTTCACCCTCAAGGACAACACGATCTACATGGGTGAAGTCACCCGTGATGACACCTACAAGCCTGAACCCGGCGTGCTCAATTCGCTTCCTGCCGATGTGCAGGCCGACATTGCTGCCAACGAAGGTTGGGCGCATCGCGAGTTGGTCCGTACCGGTAACTTCGATCTGACCAACACACACTTTCACTGGGTTGAAGACTTCAACAGCCAGGGTCAGACACTGCCCAAGTGGGCCACCGTCATCGAACGTAACTCATGGGGTCGGTTCTACGGCATGCCCAAGTCGTTCCTGATTGATGGCAAGGTCGTCGCGGACACCCCGCAGGCTGCATGGGCTGAATACATCAAGTATCACGACGAAGTCCGCGAACGTTGGCATGAACGCCGTGGGTTGGAAAAACATGACATCGGCCGCGAATCCCGCAAAGTCGATCACGCCCGTCTGGAAATGAAGTCGGCCTTGCTCGAACATGGCAAAGACTCTGCTGAGTACCGTGAAGCGCAAGCCAACTACGACGCAATCGAAGCGCAGGTCAACGTAGCCTATGCCAGGATTCGTGAAGAAATCAATGCACTGAACGCTGAAAACGACCGTTACCAACTGGTGATGGAAACCGCGCAAGGTCAGGAAAAACAACTGGGCTTGGCTGAGATCGTTCGTGCTTATCCCGCTAACCAGTTGGGCCTGGGGGGCAAGATCAGTTTGTACCTTTCACGCTGGTGGGAGTTCCTCTCCGACGAACCACGTGAAGCCAACTCTGAAGGTGGTGTGTTCCCGGCTATTTTCGGTACCGTTGCCATGACACTGATCATGTCCGTCCTGGTCGTGCCGTTTGGTGTGCTCGCATCACTTTACCTGCGTGAGTACGCCAAGGCCGGCCCGATGATCTCGGCGGTGCGTATTGCGATCAACAACCTTGCCGGTGTGCCGAGTATTGTGTTCGGCGTGTTTGGTCTGGGTTTCTTCTGCTATGTCGTCGGTGGCACGATTGACGAAGTCTTCTTCAAGGCTTCGCTTCCCAACCCGACGTTTGGTACCGGCGGTCTATTGTGGGCTGCATTGACGTTGGCATTGCTGACGCTGCCTGTGGTGATTGTCTCCACGGAAGAAGCGTTGGCGGCGGTGCCCGGCTCGATGCGTGAAGGCAGCTATGGCTGCGGTGCTTCCAAGTGGCAGACCATCCGCCGGATTGTTCTGCCGCGTGCAATGCCCGGTGTGATGACCGGCGCGATTCTTGCCATGGCGCGCGGTGCCGGTGAAGTGGCGCCGTTGATGCTTGTCGGTGCGGTGAAGCTTGCTCCGGAGCTTCCGATCGACGGCGTGTATCCCTTCCTCCATGCACAACGCAGTTTCATGCACCTGGGTTTCCACGTGTATGACCTGGGTTTCCAGTCTCAGAACGCTGAGGCCGCCAAGCCCATGGTGTTCACCACAACACTGCTGCTGATTTGTATCGTTGCCTTTTTGAACCTTTTTGCCATCTGGTTGCGTGCCCGTCTGCGACGCAAGTTCGTGTCCAGCCAATTCTGATTTTTAAAACAGGAGCTTACGAATGGGAACCAACCCCGTAATGGATAAATCTATGACGACTACCGAATCTGATCTGAATACCGCGGCCACGACATCCGTCACGCAGCCTGATGATCGTGATCAACTGACCCTTGAACAGATCGCTGCATGCGACAACTTCAAGTCCGAAATCCACGACTCGCTTTACCAGGAGACGTCCATCATCAACGTCAAGGACTTCAATCTCTGGTACGGCACGAAGCAGGCATTGTTCAACATCAACATGCCCATCGCCGAAGGCCAGGTCACCGCGCTCGTCGGACCCTCAGGCTGTGGTAAGTCGACCCTGCTTCGCTCGGTCAACCGCATCAATGACCTGATCGACGGCCTGCACATCGGCGGTGACATGCTGCTTAACGGCACGTCCATCTACGACAAGTCCGTCGACGTCATCGAACTGCGTAAACGCATGGGCATGGTCTTCCAGAAGCCAAACCCCTTCCCGATGAGCATCTTCGAAAACGTGGTCTATTCCCTGCGTATCGACGGTGAACGCAACAAGGGTGTGCTCGAAGAAGTCTGCGAACGCTCACTGCGTGGTGCAGCCCTTTGGGACGAAGTCAAAGACCGTATCCACGAGTCTGCACTGGGTCTTTCAGGTGGTCAGCAACAGCGTCTGTGTATCGCCCGCGCGATTGCTGCTGAACCGGAAGTGCTCCTGATGGACGAACCCTGCTCCGCATTGGACCCCATCGCCACCGGCAAGATCGAAGATCTCGTCGAAGAACTCCGCGGTGAATACACCATTCTCATGGTGACCCACAACATGCAGCAGGCCTCGCGTGCCAGCAATTACACCGCCTTTATGTACCTCGGTCGTCTGGTCGAATACGGCCCGACCCGCGACATCTTCACCAACCCGCATCTGCGTCCGACCGAAGACTACATCTCCGGCCGATTTGGTTGATCAAAAAAATATGAACCACAGAGGCACAGAGACACAGAGAAGAAAAATTTCCATGACTCTCTTCTGTTTTTTTCGGGCTCTGTGACTCTGTGTCTCTGTGGTTAAGCAAATAGAAAACGAATCAAACACTCAAGCTCCACGGATCAAGGAATCGAAACATCATGAACAAGCGACAGGTTCTTACCGGCATTCTTACCATCTCCAGCATCTTTGCTCTGGGATGTGAAGCAACTCAAACCACTTCCACAGCAAACGCTGAGCCGACCAAAGCTGTCTCGGCATCTGCGGGTCCCTACGACAAGGCTGGTTTCACCACCGAAGTCAAAGACGGCCGTCTCTGGGTTTTCAAGCCCGGCCAGACGCACAGCGAAAAGCACATCTCCCTGATCGGTGTCGGCCCGATGGGCATGACCATCCGCGCGTTGGATAAGCAAACGGCGCAGGAATACATCGCTGCCAAACCCGGCTTCCACACTTCCGTCGAAGATGGTCGTCTCTGGGTCCTCAAGGATGGCGAAGAAAAGTCTGAGAAGCGCATCAGCTTCATCGGTGCTGGTCCCATGAGCATGACCATCTACGGTCAGAGCAAGGACACCGTCATCGAGTACCTGGCCTCCAAGCCCGGCTATGATGTCGAAATGATCGACGGTCGTCTCTGGGTCTTCAAGCCCGGTGAAAGTCACAGTGAAAAACACATCACCCTCATCGGTGCTGGTCCCATGAACACCTCCATCAAGGCTTTGGACAAGCAGACGGCCATGGAATACCTCGCTGCTGCTCCGGGCTTTGAAACCAAGATCGAAGATGGTCGCATCTGGGTTTTTGCTCCCGGTCAGGAACACAGCGAAAAGCACATCACCCTCATCGGGGCTGGTCCCTTGAACATGACCGTCAAGGCATTGGATCGCGCCACCGCCACGGCATACCTTGCTGCTGTCAACTGAGATTGACCCAAAGCACAGACGGCATCACCATGTCGTGAATCAATGCCGACACAAAATCTTTCTTGGGCACCGGATTAACGTTCGGTGCTCAATTTACACAAATGCACGATAAAACACGGACGTTTACGTTCTCTCCTGGGGGGACCGGGAGAAATTAAGGTAAGGAATATGTCCATTCACTTTCGCAGACAAACTGAAAAGCTCAAGAAGATGGTCCTCACGCTCGGCGGCATGGTCGAACAGGCGTTGCGCGATGCCATCAGTGCGTTGGATCAGCGTGATGCGGACATTGCCACACGCGTGATCCGTGGCGATCGTCAGATCAATAACACCGAGGTGGAGATCGAGGAAGAATGCTTAGCCACCCTCGCGCTGCATCAGCCGGTGGCATTTGACCTGCGGTATCTCGTTGCCATCCTCAAAATGTGTAACGACCTTGAGCGCATCGGTGACCTGGCTGTCAATGTTGCTGAACAGGCACGTTTTCTTTGCAGTGAAGAAGAAATTTCACATGTCCCGTATGATCTGAATGCCATGGCATCTCGGGCGCAACTGATGCTCAAGAACGCATTGGACGCATTGGTCAACGTGGACACCACGCTGGCAGAAAGTGTCCGTGCTGCAGACCAGCAAGTCGATGAGATTTATCGCGAGATGTTCGAACTCGTCGAAGCGACCATGCGTGAAAATCCGCATCAACTCACGCAGTTGATCCATTACATGCAAATTGGCCGCCAACTTGAACGTCTGGCAGATCATGCTGTGAACATTGCTGAAGACGTGCTTTATCTGGCCAACGGCGAATTTTTCAAACAGCACTCCAGCGAAAACGACACCATCGGCCGCATCGGTCACGGGTGAATTTAGACACTCTTTGATTGCACCTGCATTGACGCAGACATCACACTGATCCAACCTCATGCGGGACACCATGTTTGACGGTGTCTCGTTTTTTATGGGTTGAATAAGTGCGATGTCGGGTCGCAATGTATGCCAAAGCCGTGACCCTCCCGGGTCACGGGTTGCCTTGTGTGTACGTTTGGTAATGCGTTACAAGGCAACCCGTGTGAGCAGGAGCGACACGGCTTTTGTTGTCAGATCACTCTGCCAACACGGGTTCGTGCGGTTGTTGCTGTGTTTGCTCTTCGCCGATGAGTATGTCATCGGTCTCAGCTTCGGGGACAGGTTCATGGCCGGTCATGTCGATGCTTTCCCAGCCGCCCATTTGCCAACGGATATAAAACGTCAGACCAAGCATGCAGATGTAAATCGTTGCAGCGATCCAGGGCGCGACCGCACCGGCATCGGGGAACTGCACCGTCGACCAATAGCCACCACCAATCAGGAAAATTGCAGCGTAAACCGCCATGATGACCGCTGGCCCATGGGTGTCACCTGCACCGCGAAGTGCGAAGCTGAAGGTGATCCCCAATGCGTCAAACAACTGGAACACCGCGCAGAGCATGATCAGTTTCACCGACCAGCTGATGACCAACGGGTCTTCGGTAAACGCCATGGCCATGGGTTTGGCGAAGAGGAAAAAGCCTGCTGCTACCAGTCCCATGTACACCAACGCGATCTGCGAAGCCAGTCGGGCATTGCGTTTGGCCAAAGGGATATTTTCTTCGCCGATGCACTTGCCGACGATGGATGATAAAGCAATCCCCAAACCCAGCGTGGGCATGAAACCAAGGTGAAGATACTTGATCGCCAGATTGTGGGCAGCTTGTTGGGCGGGATCGAAACTCAGGTTGCCATCGCCATCAATTTGCCTGCCGATAAGGAAAATGGTGAATGCGGTGAAGGCGAAAATATCTGCCACATGTTGTAAGCCCGATGGCAGGCCGAACCACATCAGCCTTTTGAACTTGGTCCAATCGAGTTTGAAGGTGTGCAGAGTATGGAACTTGTGTTTGTAGTGGGGTGTGACATACCAGATGGCCATGATGATCACCTGTGTGACCGCCGCCATGTTCGTGCCCCATGCAGCACCGGCGATCCCCATGGGTTCAAAGCCCAGGTGTCCGAAGATCAGGACCCAGTTCAAGAAGATGTTGAGGATGTTGCCGGTGATGGCAGCGACCATGCCGATGGTCGGTTTGTGGATGCCGTTGAAAAAGTTCGACAGCACAACCGCCAGCAGCGCCGGGGCGATGCCCAGGATGCCGATCGATGCGTAGGTTGCTTCCATTTGGGCGACCACCGGTTCATGGCCGACCCAATCAAAAAACGGGCTCATCATCCAGGCAAAGGGCAGCGTGGCGACCCCCATGATCATTGCAGCATAAATCCCCTGCCAGGCATATGCCGAGCAGTCCGCGTAACGCTTGCGACCCAGTGACTGACTCACCAGGCTGTTGACCATCACCAGTACGCCAAGGCCGAAACTGATGAAACAGAACACGAGGATACCAGCCGGCATCACCGCTGCCATCGCGTCGGTCCCCAGTTGGCTGACCATCGCAAAGTCGACGAACTGCATCACCGTCTGCGAGATCATTGTCGTGATGATCGGGCAGGAAAGTTTGATCATATGCCACATCAATTGACCCTGCGTCGGTGTATGCAGGGCGTTGGGTGAGACGTTTATACTGCTATCAGACATTTCTTATTCCAAAACAAATACCGTGGGACGTGTAAACAACACGCCGGGGACAAAATTAATTCACTCAAATTGTAAAGTGTCGGGTACTGCGATCAGCAGGCGGGGCGCGATGATGGATTCAAACAGCGCACTTCTGGCGTTTATCGAATCAATCACGCAAAAAACACAACATCGCAGCGTGTTAATACGCCCGAAAAATCAGGGGATGAGATTTGGGGCGAAGGGTCGGATTGGGGGGGATCAAAGTGTCATGTTGCTAGTTATACAAACATTTGAGCAACTGGCAATGCTATTTCTGAAAAAAGTATCGGCGGCATGTGCACCGTCTTCCAACTCTCTGACCGGACTTTCATATGTTCGCGGTATTGGGCAAGGGTTAACGCACGTGATGTGTACCAGCGACCTTCGAACTCAAAGAGATTTTCAAATAGCGCATCACCCGGCTGCTTGTCGCACCAGAAGATAAACGCAAAGCAGGCCTGGTAGTCATTGCCAAAGAGTTCTTCCCACTGCTCCATGTAGTCGATGTCCGCCGCGGTGACCCAGTTTTGATAATGCTTGGCTTTGCCGGTGTGTTTACGACCTTTGACATCGACGAGTAGCCCCTTGCCCGAGGAGGGATAGACCACGAAGTCGAAATTTTTGAGTTTGTCGTGAACGCGGGAAAGTTGCAGCGCACGTCTGGCTTCATCGACGGAGACATGCGGAATCTGCAAATCCCGGAGATGGTATTCAAACGCCTTGTCGTAGTGGTAGCGTCGCAGAACCATGTTCGGATTATATCAAACATGGTTAAAAAAAGACTTCGCTGCTACAATAGCCGTTTTGCCACAGGAGTCCGCCATGATGTTTCAGCGCTATACCCACCTGGTTGATGATGCCCTTGCCGGTTTGGCCCCGTCTCGTGAAACGTGTCGTTGGATCATGGATGGCGATGACGTACAATTGCTGGCATTACTCCAGGCCGCGTATGTCCCGCGTGAGAAGGTCTTTGGGCGCAAGGTCAAAGTACACATTCTCAACAACGTGCAAAACGGTCGCTGCCAGGAAGACTGTGGCTACTGCTCGCAATCCAAAGACTCCGACGCCCCGATCGAAGCCTACCCGATGAAGACCGACGAGCAGATCTTTGCCGAAGCCGAGCAGGCTGCCAAAAACGGTGCGTCACGTTACTGCATGGTGCTCTCAGGCCGCGGCCCGTCCATGGAGCGAACCAAAAAACTCGCAGGCCTCATCAAAGGTGTCAAAGACAAGTACCCCGTGGAAGTCTGTTTGAGTGTGGGTTTGATTGATGATCAGAAAGCGCAGATTCTCGCGGACGCCGGCCTGGATCGACTCAACCACAACCTCAACACGTCCGAACGGATGTACAAAGACATCTGCACAACGCATACCTATCAAGACCGCGTGAACACCATCGTCGCAGCCAAGAAGGCAGGCATGAGTTCATGCAGCGGCCTGATCGTTGGCATGAACGAAACCACCGACGACATCATCGACGTTGCGATGAAACTCCGCGAGTTGGAAGTGCCTTCGATCCCGGTGAACTTCTTGATCCCGATTGAAGGTAACCCGATGTACTCGGATCACACACTCACGCCGGAGAAATGTCTGCGTGCGTTGTGTCTGCTGCGTCTGATCAATCCCACCGCGGAGATTCGCGCAGCAGCGGGTCGTGAAGGTCATCTCAAAGCGCTCCAACCCCTGGCATTCTGGCCCGCCAACTCGCTGTTCGTTGACGGCTATCTCACCACGCGTGGCAGCGACATGGCCAACACCTATCGCATGATCCGCGAAGCCGGCTTTGAAGTCGAAGGCAATGAACTCTACGAAGCTCAAGGTGGTGAAGCGCAGGCCTATCGCGTCGATGATACGGCGCTACCGATTCTCAAACCGGAAGTCGCTCGCAAGAGTTCGTGTGTTCCTTCGTGAGTTTGTAGATCAATTGAACATCTGATTTTCAGCTTTGCTCAAACAGCGTTGCGTCGCAACGCAGCTATTTTATGCGCTCTTGTTTGGTGCCGATCAACACAGATGCAATAGATGAGTAATAGCTGCATTGTGACACAATGCTGAAACTGCGCAGCAGTTTATCGTGTGATGCGTAAAGATTATTCTTAAAGCATCTTTTTGAGCAAAACTCAAACAGCATCACGTGGTGATGCTGCTATTGTCATGTCGACGTTTCCAAATTGCGATATCTCGTACTGACCTGAAAAATAGCTGCGACACTGCGTGTCGCTGATGTCTTGTAGCAAACACGCGAATAGCGTTAAACACCCTATTTTTTCAGTAGAAAATCACGTACTGGCGGTGTGCTTGTCCCGTCAACGAGTTTGCCGTCTTTGACCTGGCCGTCTTCAGGGCGTGTTTGCAGAATCGCAATCAGTCGGTCTTCCCAGAGTTTCACGCGCTGCGCCAACGACGGATCATTCACAAGATTCTTTAACTCCGTCGGATCGTTTTGCAGGTCGAAGAACCAGCGTTTACCGGTGGTGGACTGCCAGGCGAATTTCTCTTTACCGTCGGTGACAAACTGCCAGCAAGGCGCGTGTTCGCCGTGAATGAATTCGTGTGATGCATCGCCCAGAATGTCTTTGCCATCGACACACTCAGGAATCTTGAGCCCTGCAATCTCCAGGAACGTGGGCATGATGTCGGCATGGGTCAGCGGTCGCTCATCAATCGTGTTACACAAGTCATGATACTCACCATGCATCGGCGGCATCACCACCAGCGGGACACCGGCACTACTTTCAAAGGGCATTTGCTTACGCCAACCATGATGATCACCGAGCAGTTCGCCGTGGTCGGACATGAAGACGACCCACGTGTTCTGCATCAGACCATTGCGACGCATGTGATTCAGAAGCCGACCGATCTGATCATCCAGATGCATGATCTGCGCAAAGTAGGCACGACGCGCATCATCAAGCACATCGGCAGGCAACTGACCAAAGTCATAAATAAACGGATCGGTTACTTCGTTGGCATATTCCGCAGCCCAATCACCAATCGGAACCTCGGGGAGTTGGGCATTCTCCAACTTGTTGTACCACGCAATCGGTGGGTCCAACGGCGGATGCGGGCGGTGATAGCCAACCTGTAAAAAGAACGGGCGCAGCGGGTCACGATCCTTGATCATGTCAATCGCGGTATCCGTCGTCCATGTGTTGGGGTGCAAGGATTCGGAGGCTGTCCAGGGGCGGGTAAGCCAACTGTTGGAACTCATTTCAAGCGAGGTATCCCTGACGAGTCCGTCGGACTTTTCGCTTAACCAACGGTGATAATCACTTTCAAAGCCGGGTTCGGTGAGACCGGAATAGAGTGCCATTTTTTCAAAGCCGCACATGGTTCGCTGCGGGTGGAAATGTGTCTTGCCGGTGAGCATGGTTTGGTAACCACCATCACGCAGGTGTCGCATCATGGTGTGTTCGTAGGTCCAATCAACGCCATCGCGATAGCCCAGCCGCCCGTGTTTGTTCTGGTTCATGCCTGTTGCCAGTGAAGCGCGGGTGGCAATACACGAGGGAACTGGCGAATAAGCATTGGTGTAACGAATACCCTTGGACGCCATGAAATCGAGGTAGGGTGTGCGGACCACGGGATGGCCTGCACAACCCATCGCGTCACTACGCCACTGATCGGGGAAGATGAAAAGGATGTTGGGTTGGGTCATGATTGATCTCGAATGTGCGTTGGATGGTTGCTGAAACTATTTGAAAGTAAACAGTCGCGCACAGCAAATCAATGACGAAATTGCTAGTGATGTTTTTCGTTTCAAATGAGAAACGCATCAAAGCGTTTATTTAGCCGCATCGCTTGTGATGCGCTTGAAAGTTGTGGTGTTGTGATGATTAGTGGAAAACACATCGCAAGCGGTGCGGCTAAGTGATCAAACATTAACACCTGCATACTCGTCTTTACGACAATACGCCTGCCGGGTAGGTGCAGCGGGTTTTGCCGGTCTCCCAGACGCTGACGACTTCGAGTTTGAGATTCTCTTTGTCCATGGCAACAACCAACCAATCGTAAATCACCTTGGCAATGTTCTCGACGGATGGATTCAAGTTGGCAAACGCGTCGACGTCTTCGTTGAGATGCTTGTGATCCAGACGTTCCATGATTTGGTTGTCGACGACTTGATCGATTTTGTTGACGGTGGCAATGTGACCGTTCTTGTCGATGGGACATTTGACGGCAACTTCAACCTGATAGTTGTGGCCATGCCCGGAAGGGTTGTTGCACTTGCCAAAAATCTTGCGATTATCGTCATCGGAAAGTTCAGGCACATGCAGACGATGGGCGGCGGCAAATTCGTATTGCTGTCTTAAAATCACGTGGTCCATGTCGCAACTCCTGATCTGTAACTGGTAAAACGGGGTCAACGCCAATCGCACACGAATCACTGACTCATTGAGCGGTTGCTGCAACAGTGAAATGATCCGTTGCATGAGTAAACCCATCGGAACCTGCGACGGATCTTCACCAGGCGCAACAAGGGTTTGCAGGTATGGAAGCACGTGTTGGCGTACTGCGGTGTCAATGGCTTTGATGTTCAGAAAGTAACCCGTCTGCGGATCGGGTTCCCCGCGACAGGTCACCAGCAATTCGTAATACCGCCCAAGTCCGGTCATCGCTGGCCAGGCACTGAACGTGTTGAACTTGCCCGACTCCGGGGCCGGGATGCGATTGAGACAAAAGCGAACACAGCGGGTCAATTCAACCATAACGAGCGATTGTATCGGATTTGTTGCTCAGTCGTATACGTGTCGTTGATGTACATCGATTCATTTGATCGACTGACGGAAATAAACGGTTGCAATGAGACTTGCCGCAGTCGTTGGCTCAAACAGACCGCACAGGACAACGGGTGATCTGCAACTCATCCGAGTTACAACTCTTCAAATGCATGAACCGCATCACGGCATGCGTGCTTCGCGCGGCTTTAACCCCAACTCACTGAGAATCGATTCATCACCTTCATCATGCAATCGCCAGTAAGGTAGTCGCTTGGACTTGATGAGCTGGCCTTTATGTCCTGCTGTGCTCTCCCACTGGATGATGGGGCGGTAAGGTGAGTTGCGGTCAACGTGAAACGTCCACGTCGTGCCATCAACTAAGGTGCAGGTGAGTTGATCACAGGTGAAGCTGCCTGCGGGGACGGTGATTTCAACGGGTTGATTGGCAAAGGTCAAAGTCGCCTGGGCAAAGGTCAACGGTTGATGCCGCAGCCGACTGTGTGCCAGGGACATGAGCATGTTGACCTTGACGGACTGGCCGGGTTTGAGAACGGGATTAGCCAGACCGCGTGCCCAGTGCATGAGCGTATCCTGACTCATTGCGTTACCGGGCATGGTCAACTTGTGATTCTGATCTGCCTCGCCGTCAAAGTAACTGTGACTGGTCAGGCGAATCGAATTTTTATCAAAGAGCAGTTGGGCGTAGGCATGACCGCACCACTCCTGTGCCGAGAAGCTGGCTTTGACCGGCAGGCCACCGTTACCCGAGTTATCCGCACGCACGAAGACACTGGACATTAGGTTGTAATCGTAGAGTCCGGTGGGGAAGTCTTCGACAAGGTTGAGTTTGATCACGGGGTAGACATCGGCTTTGGGATGCTTTCCGGGGTCAGCTTTGACGCGGAGGGAGTCGGAGAAATCCTCGGTGACGAAGATGGTCACGCCGGTGCCTTTTCGCAGTTGGCCGTAGCGTGGGTAGGTGATATCGTACCCGGCCATTTCCGCTTTGCCGTCACCCCAAAGTTTCCAGAAGTCACTGCCGAAGTTGGGGGAAGGGTTGATCGTTTGGGCATCACATGCTGCGACAGCCAGCATGGTGATGATGAGCATTAGCAGCGATTTGACGTTTGCACTTTTGATCATGTTCGGTGATCCTTATTGCTTGACTGTAAACCCACTGTGACCTGGAGTGTCCCATGCCTCAGACGACCCGCATTGCCCTGCTTCAACATGCCTGCACGGATGACGTTTCAGCCAACATCGCCAAGGCACATCAGATGATGCGTGATGCTGCCAGGGATGGGGCCAAACTCGTTCTGACCCAGGAGCTTTACACCTCGCTGTACTTCTGTCAGACCGAAGATCCCGATCTCTTTGACCTTGCCGTGCCGATCCCCGGCCAGTTGACCGACGAGCTATGCGACATCGCCAAATCTGGTGGCATCAACCTGGTGGCATCACTCTTTGAACGTCGCGATGCAGGGCTGTACCACAACACCAGCGTCTGTATTGATGATACAGGCACTTTGGTAAACCGGTACCGGAAAATGCATATTCCCGATGATCCCGGATTTTATGAGAAGTTCTACTTCACCCCCGGTGACCCCCAGAACCCCGGCTATCAGGCGACACAGCTTGGTGATGTCAACGTGGGCACGCTCATTTGCTGGGACCAGTGGTATCCCGAAGCCGCCCGACTCACGGCATTACGTGGTGCACAACTGCTCGAATACCCCACAGCCATCGGCTACTGGAAAGGCGAACCCCCGGAAGAGGGCACACGGCAGCGTGATGCGTGGATCACCATGCAACGCTCGCACGCCATCGCCAACGGTTGCTTTGTCGCTGCGATCAACCGCATCGGTGCTGAAGGCGATATCACCTTCTGGGGTTCGAGTTTCATCGCCGACCCCGGCGGGACCATCATCGCTCAGGCATCCGAAGACCAGGAAGAAATCCTCATCGCTGACATTGATATCAAGCAAATCGAAACCGTCCGCCGCATGTGGCCGTTCTTCCGTGACCGTCGCATCGACACCTTCGGCGATCTGCAACAACGCTGGCTTAAGTAACACCGCTTGCGGTTTAGCGCGCTTTAACTTTGCGACGCTACTTCTTATGCGAAGCGAGCGTGAGAAAATTTGCTCTCTATCTTTTTTTGCGGCTCTGTGCTTCAGTGCCTCTGTGGTTCATCCAACCAAGCCACCCATTCACGGCGCGCAGAAAAAAAGCAACGCGTAACCGTTGCTTGATTAATTTAAATTAAAAAATTCCCTTACCCCGTCACATCAAGACTGCGGCCGACGTTGGGATTCAATGACTGCTGTTGCACCTGCACGGCACTTTCCAGCAGTGAGATGGCGGCTTGACCCTGCTGCTTGGCAGCGTCCATGCTTTTCTTGGCAACGGCGATACCAACCTGCTGCTGTGTCTGGGCAGCCTGGATCGCGGAGAAGTCAGATGCTAGTGACATGGTCATGCTCATAATATCCCCAACATCGGCATAATCGCGGAAAGACCTTCACTGCATTTCCAATTTTCTGTATGCTATATTCAACCGTCCGGTCACAGGTACTTGAGACTTGATTTTATCGGTCCAAACGCACGGGTTTTTCTGGATCGCCGCCGTTGTTCGATCCTTGCCTGAGACTGAAGACGACAGGAAGTGGAGTTCCCCGTCCATGTTTGAAGTGAAACAAAGCCCGATCCACGGGCGCGGACTGTTTGCAACTGATTTCATCCCTGCTGGCACACTGCTTGGTCACCTTGAAGGTTTTTCCGTTGATGACGATGGACCTTATGTCCTCTGGGTCGACGGTGTGCAAGGCTTTTGTGTGACCAACGATTTTAAATACATCAATCACAACAACAATGCCAACTCCGCGTATTACGATGATCTGACCGTCGTCACCTTACGCGACATCTATCCCGGCGAAGAAATCACCCATGATTACCGCGGTGACGACAAAGATGCTGATGAGGAAATGGTCTTCGACGATATGCTCGAGCCAGCCTGATCCGTTGGTGATTCGTTGTGTCATGCAAAATGAAAAACACCACCGCAGACATTGCTGCCTGCGGTGATGCTGGAGCCCCCCAGTACCCCCACAGTGTCGGACACCGGTTGCTGTTGATCTGTTGATGTCGTTCATCAAAGCCGTGTCCCTCCCGGAGCACGGGTTGCCTTGTTGTTGTGAAGTCAAAGCCAACCCATGCCCCCGGAGAGACACGGCTTTAATCGCAAAACTTTGCATCACTCAATCTGCCTTGTCATGCTTGTTGGACTTCTTGATGAAGCGAATCGCATCCAAGGCATATTGATCGTCCACCTTGACCAACTTGTACCGACGAATGTCGATGGACTGATACGTCTTGTCCGGCTTGCGAACCAAAACGAACGGCAAGCAAACGCGCATCACCAACAAAGGCGTTCCCGCATCGTCGTCATCGTAAAGTGTTGCTGTGCGCTGCAACGTCAATTGCTGGTGGCGTTCGGATGCAAAACGATCAATGAATTCGAAAAACTCGTGCGTGATGGCAACGTAGTCACCAATCTTCAAGTCATCCGGTGCGACCTGTCGTGTTGTCAATGTCTGTGTGGCCATGTTCCTGATCCAATCTACTTAAATGTTGTGGCCAGTCTGCAATGATCGCGCAACAGTCGGTTGTGTTTTACATAGCACATAACACGCGCATCAAACACGCATCAGGCCTATGGAAAACAAACCCACATCGGGCGATCTGTTTCAAAACAAATATCAAAATGTCGTGATGGAAAAGTCGGCTTGATCAGCCTTGCGTCAGACCTGTAAAACAGGAGCATAAACGCGCGGCATCAGTCAGATCGACCTGCCCATCGGTCATTGCAATATGTTTGAGTAATTGCATACATCGCTCCTTTACGGTCTGCATGGGAATACCAGTTACTCCCATTGAAAACAGGACGTGCGAGTTTACGAACATATTTTGATTCGTCAATACATATTTTGAGATTAAATATAAAAAAACCGCAACATAGAAAAGTATGTTGCGGTTTTTGTGATTGATGAATTGTTTTTCGTCGGCCTGTTAAAGCCGTGACTCTCCTGAGTCACAGGTTGGCTTTGGATGTTATGCAAGGCAACCCGCGCCCCGGGAGGGACACGGCTTTATGAGCGGCACGGGTTTGGGAGATGTGTTTACTCATTCCCCAGGCGCCATTGCGCTGCCTTGAGATTGGCATCTCGCATCTGGGTGACGAGATCCCACTTGGGGGTGTCTGTGATATCGACAATGCCGAAGGCATAGTGTTCGCCACCGGTCAGACTTTTGACGACACCAAGACTGCGGCCGGTCAAGGGTTGGTCGCGGTAATGGAAGAATAGCAGTCCGACACAGTAGGGACTGGTTGCTGCATCGCGGACCCATTGCTGATAGGTCTGTCCCATTTGCGTTTCATTTTTGGTGCTGACTTTAAAACTGCCGTAGCCGCGTTTACCTTCATAGTCAGCAGGAAAATTAAACTCACCGACCATGGTGGGTTTGTCTGCTTCTTTAAGTAGACGCAGCATACGTTCGTCTGCATATTGCAGGGCATAACGATCATACCCAACCACATCACAATGCCTGGCACCGATCATCCAATCGCTGTCATTGACCCACCAGCCCGGGACGACCCAGTAACTCAGATATAAATGATTGGGGTCGATGGTCTTGACGGTCTTGTAGGCAAAGGCGTGATAGGCGTTGGCAAAGTATTGACGCAGTGTTTCAAAATCGTCCTTGGGTAATTTCAATTGCGTATCAGCATAGAGTTGCTCAACCGACGTTGCATCGGACTTCCATGCATTGGCAAGTTTGGTGAGATTGTTTTGATAGATACTTTGCAGTGCGTGATCGATCAGGGCACGCTTGGCAGCGGTCTTGGCGTCCTTGGTGAAGATGGTTTGGATTTCTTCAGGCCAGACAATGCCATGCTTTTCGTTACCAATGGACCAACCGACAATCAACGGATTGTTGAGGTGCGGTTTGATCTGTTTTTCCAGGGCTTGGTAACACTGCTTGCGGATGTCTTGATCAAAGACGTCGGGCATTTTGTGCAGTCGCTCAACACCACGCCAGTAGATGACAGGCGTGACAGGCAGGGCGCTGATGCCACCAGCTTTGGCGCCATCACCGAAGCTGCCACCCCATTTGCCGATACCATGAAACCCGAAGCTGGCAAGACGCTTTACCGCCAATTGCCTGGCCGTGTCTTGCCAACCTTCCCCATACTTGCGTGCCATGTTGGCTGCATGGAAACAGACACCGGTGAGTTTCTTACCTTGTTTGACATGCGTGGTCCATGCGTCTTTGTAGAGACCTGTTTTGGGGGGCAGTTGAGCGAAAAGATTTTCACGACCTTCAACACCGGTCGCAGGCCAATTCAGACTCGGGACGGTACACATACCAAGATAAAAACAGGGATTGCCTTCGGGCGTGATCAACCAGAATTTCCCATCACGTTTAATCGTGCGGTAATAGCCGGTCGCCTGTTCTTTCCAGGGCGATTTGAGATAACCACCAAAGCGATCGTAGTCAGTGCTCGGGGGCATCTGCGCAAGGCGACGCTTTTCATCTTCCCATTTGGCATGCAGGTCACTGTCGGTTTTCACTTTGCCCGGGAAGTCCGCATCGACAGCCTGGCCGTAGGTGTCGATCATCACCGGCAGTTGATCGACAGGAACACGCTGAATGATGGTGAACGCCGCGGTGACCGTGAAGCTTTGGCCAGCCTGAGGTTGGAAGGGCAGATGCGTTTGACCACCGCCTGCGGGATTAAACCGCCAGAGATTACAAGCTTTAAGCTCTTCAACCGAGAGTAAATCAACTTGCAAGGTCGGTTGATTGTCGGGGGTGATGATCAGTTGATGTTGAATGATTTGATAGTCCGGCTTGCGTCCCTTGTTGGCCCAGCCTGGTGCGTTGGCAGCAACGACGGATCCTTTCTTGCCGGGAAGCATGGTTGTTTTGATCTGCTTGACGGTTTGATCATTGAGGATGAGCGTGATGTCTTTGCCGGTAACGATCAGGCTTGCGGTGTAGGTTTTGTTGAGTTCCCATTGTGGTCGTGTGGATGCGTAACGGAAGGCTTTACCCGTGCCGACGCCTGCGACCAATGCCAGGTCTTTGAGCTGCATGGTGTCATTGTCATTGGACTTGTTTTCCAGGTGAAACGTAAAGCCCTGCTTGGCGGACCACTGTTCGTAATTGGCAAGCCAGAAGCGTTGCGAGTCTGCAAACGTGGTTGAAGTCAGAGTAAAGAGAACGAGCAGGAAGATGGAGAGTTTTTGTTTCATGGTGATGGGGTCTTGTTGTTGAATGGACGCGCTGCATGACAACGCTGGGTTATGGATGTTGTCGATACAAGGCACCGGCGTTGCGTCGCAACGCGGCTATTGGTTGTACTTCAAGTCGTTTGAAAAAACTTTAATCCGCGAAGGTGATCAGGCGTTTGTTGAGAACCGTGCCGTTGGAGTCAGCCCAGACGTAGGTGACTTTGATGTTCTGCTTGGCTTTTTGCACGATGGAAAAGTCAGAGAGCATGGCTACGTTATTTTCACCATGTTGACCGGTGAGGGAGTTAGCGGTGTTGATGTTCTTGTTGACGGTGGCTTGGTCATAGAACAGGGCGCGACCTTCGGTGAGAAAGAGCTGCCGATCTGAGTTTTTAACGTTGTTGACGTGAGAATATTTTTTAAAGATGGTTTCGCGGGTGTTGCCTGCCAGGATAGCGTTGATGGCATAGCTGCTGATGTACCAACCGTTGCCATCGGAGGTTCGCCAGCTGTTGTTGGGTTGACGGCCGGGGGTGTCTTCGGGGCAGTACCACATTTTGCGGTTGTCATTCATGTACAGATGACTGAGGACCTGATGAAACCAACCGTCCTGCGTCCAGCTTGGGCTGGTGGTCCACGTTGCAGGCTTGGCCTTGGGCGTGAGATCGCGGAAGTCTTCAGCATAGAGATTAAAGGCAATGCTCGCGCTTCGGAGATTGTTCATGCAGATCATCGCGCGGGCGGCTTTGCGGGCGTTGGACAAGGCGGGCAGGAGAATCGCAATGAGTAGCGAGATAATGCTGATGACCACCAGTAACTCAATAAGTGTAAACCCCATGTGACCTGACGCCGAACCCCGGTCGCGATTTGACTGTGCAGATGTGCGTTGCATCTTGCCTCCAATGTCTGATTTTAACTTTACGACTCAAAACACCGTCATACCCACCAGCAGACGGCTTGTTGATCATTGATAATTTATGCTCGAACCCGGCCGGTACTCTGACTGACCACCAACTCGCCCTGCATGGCAGCATGCACGTGATCCGACAGCGGTTGTGATAAGCGGCGCATCGCCAGTTGCACCGCCATCCGACCCACGGAAGCGAAGTGTGGCTCGATGGTAGTCAGAGCGATGGAGCGGTCGAGTTGTGTATAGGCATTGTCAAAGCCGGTAATGCTCACATCCTCGGGGACGCGGACATCAAGGCTTTGGAGTTGGTCGTAGACACGCGTTGCAACCAGGTCGTTGACACAGATAAAGCCGGTCACACCGTCATTGAGCATGCGCTTAAGCTGATCCATGTTGGGTTGACGGTGTTCATCGAAAAAAGACTCACCAACCATGTGCTGCGTGGCGATATCCAGATGGTTGTTCAGGCAGCCCTGAATGAAACCTGCCTGACGACTCTGAGCAAAGGACGCGGGGTGATACAAGCCAATGTAGGCGAGTTTCTGATGCCCCAACTCCACGAGATGATCGACCATCAGGTTGATGCCCTCGCTGTCACCGGCCAATGCCGCGTCGTGCTTGATGCCGGGGTAGAGCCAGCTCATGGTGACCACCGGGACATGTTCTGCGATCCGTGCAACGAGGTCCGAGGTGTATCGGCCTTCGAGAATCACCGCATCACAGCCATAACCTGAAACCACCTTGGGCAAGTCGGCCGGCTTGATGTCATCTTTGTCCATATCACGGGCCGCGTGGATCGACACGCTCAAATCCGTGCGGTCAATTTCCGAGGTGATGCCCTGGAGCATCTGCGTTGCCACGCGCGATTCGTGAGACTGCGTCGAACGCAACAGCACACCGATCTGCATCTGCAACTTGCTGGGCTTCTCACGGCTGGACCGCTGGGAATAGTTGTAACCCAGGTGCGCAGCCATCTGCGTGACCTCCGCCCGAGTTCGCGGGTGAATGCGGGGCGAACCTGCCAGCGAACGGGAGACCGTCGAAGGCGAAAGATTGAGTTGATTGGCGATGTCTCGGATGGTGACAGTCATTGCACTTAATTGTAGGCGTGATACAACATCGTGCAACAGTTTGGGCGAAAATATTTTGATATTATGTTTAAGATATTGTTTTTAATGGAGATAAAATTAAAAAAAGATGTGAAAATTTTGATGCAACGCGTGCATTTGACCCGTCAGATTCGACTCGAAGTCTCATCTGGCGGCTTGGGTTGGGAGAGTGTGGATGTGGTCAGTGAATTGGATTTCTGTTGGAAATGTCTCACCCACCCTTCGACTTCTTCTTGTGAAATCCATTGACGTTTGAAGCCTTGATATCCCTGGCGGAGACGTTTGGTGATAGTGGGGTTGTAGATCACTTTAGGCCGCCAGTTGGTGATGCGGCTGTGCGGTGTGACAACGGTGATCCATTTACGTGATCCACGCGACTTACCGATGGTAATCACGCTTTCATAGCCGTCACCCCATTGCGGAGGCAGGCAATAGACTTTGGTTCCCGGCCTGAAATGACGTGTGCCGCGACGGATTTCACCTTCTTGACCAAAGGGATGTTCATCAACGATATTGCCCACAAGGCACCAATCTGATGGTTCAGATTTAGGCAATGGGTAAATTCGTGCGGGTTGATCTGGCTCTGTGATGGCAGCCCAGATTCGTCGGAGATATTGCAGTGGTGTTGCCATACCTGCCCCCGATTCAATTAAAGCGATCCGATTAATCAACGGCTTCGACACGTTCGACGTAAAACATACTGTCTGCTGCACGTGGGCCGATCATGTGCCAGCTTAATGGGAAGTTGGGCTTCATGGCCACGTACATCTGGAACACGCGCTTGGCCCAGGCGAACTGGTTGTCGATGTTGCGTTCGATTTTGCGGGTCTCGGAGTTGGGGATGAACTGCTTGGTCTGGTAGTTCCAGTTGGGGTCCATGCGCACCAGCAGGTGGCCTTCGGTCCATTCGATCGGATAGCCGTGGACGTAGCCTTCGCCGGTGTTGGGCGTGTGGAACCAGGTGCAGACGAAGCGGTCTTTGTCCGCGGTGGAGGAATTGTTGGTTCCGCCGGTGATCAATCGGGCGTGTGAGGTTTGGATGGGATTCTGCCCCATGCGTTTTTTGGCAATCCAGATACGCTGATCCGTCACGTCCAGCAGCCCGACGTGGGCATACTTGACGGTCAGCTTATCCGTGCAATATCGCTTGTTAATCACCGACTCTGCCATGGCAAACTTCCCATTTGGCTATCAGTTGGGGTTGGAACCTCGTTGTACCAGTCATCAATCACTTTGTCCGGTTGCTTTTGTACGCGGCAAGTGGCATTTGGCGACAAAATAATTGGCGACGCGGTCAAAATGATACCCGATGGGTATACTTGTCGATATCCTAACGACAAACCGATACTTTTCTCAAACCCAATATCACCAAGGAGTGATGATGAGCGACACCACCACCACCGCCAGCCCCCTCGCCAAGGGCACCCTCGTTGAGCAATCCGAAGGCAAAATGGTTCTGGGTCTGCCCCATACCGATTACCAATTGCACCTGCTCATCGACAGCCCGGTCACCCCATCGGTTACCGGTAAAGTCACCGGCACGATCACCGTCGACGCCCTCCGCGTGGACCTGACACAGGCCGGAACCGGCGGCCGCTATGTCGAGCCGGTCTATGGTCGCCCCCGTCGCATTCAAGGCCGCATTACCGCTACGAACACGACAGCCAATACCATCACCGTCCTGGCAGCATGTCCATTTGTCTGCTCATTTGCCACCGCCCAATCCGCGAGTGACTTTGAGGTGGGCCAATTCGTCGGTTTTGACGTCAAGCCCGGTGCGAAATTCACTCAAGCCTGAGCCGAATATGGGCGATTGAGTGGGTAGACGAAGCTTCCAATAACTACAGGGCAAAACATGTCGACACATCTCAAACGTATCCTCATCACCGGTGGTGCTGGTTTTCTCGGTTCACATCTCTGTCAGCGCATGGTTGATGCCGGCCATGATGTGATCTGCCTGGATAACTTTTTTACCAGTCAAAAGTCCAACATCGTCCACCTGCTGGATAAGCCCAATTTTGAACTGGTTCGACATGATGTCACCCAGCCGTTCATGGCAGAGGTCGATGAAATTTACAACCTCGCCTGCCCGGCTTCACCCGTCCATTACCAGTACAATGCCATCAAGACCGTCAAGACCTCGGTGATGGGTGCCATTAACATGCTCGGCTTAGCCAAGCGCACCAAGGCCAAAATTTTCCAGGCGTCCACCAGTGAAGTCTACGGCGACCCGGAAATCCACCCTCAGCCCGAGTCCTACCGCGGCAGCGTTAATCCCATCGGCCTGCGTGCATGCTACGACGAAGGCAAACGCTGCGCTGAGACTTTATTCTTCGACTACCACCGACAGAACGGCGTGAACATCCGCGTGGTCCGTATCTTCAACACCTACGGCCCGCACATGCATCCCTACGACGGTCGCGTCGTCTCCAACTTCATCATCCAGGCGATCAGCGGCCAGGACATCACCATCTACGGTGACGGCTCCCAGACCCGTAGCTTCTGCTATGTCGATGACCTGATCAACGGCTTTATCAAGTTGATGGATGCCCCCGACGAAGTCACCGGCCCGGTCAACATCGGTAACCCCGGTGAGTTCACCATCAAGCAACTGGCTGAAATGGTCATCGAAATGACAGGCTCCAAGAGCAAGCTCATTTACAAGCCACTGCCCAAGGACGATCCGACCCAGCGCAAGCCCGACATCACCATCGCCCAGGAAAAACTCGGCTGGGAACCTAAGATCCCCCTCGCAGAGGGCTTGGCCAAGACCATCGAGTACTTCCAGTCGATCAACCTGGCCGACTACCGCAAACCCACCGACCACGAAGTCCAGTAACCCCCGGAATCCCCGGCCCCCCGGAAGTTTTCCCTGTGCATGCCAACGCGCATCGACATGCGTGATGATTTGCGATTCCACGCACGTCGCACGCGCGCCCACGTAAAGCCCGCGGGACTTCAGTCCCCGGGGCGTTGTGCGCCCGCATGTACAAAGAATCTCAAACCACCCCCACGCACCATCACATCACAATCTTCCCCCTGTAACCCCCCCTTAAAAAAACACACCCTCCCAACAATCGCTATCCTGTTACGCTATGTCCAACAGCACACAAACTTTTTCCATCACCGATACCGATGCGCCCGCGCGTCTGGATCGCTATCTTGCAGACCAACTCAAACTCTCCCGATCACAGGTGCGAAAACTCGTTGAAGCGGGCGCGATCACCATCAATGAGCGCAGCGTTGCCAAGCCCGGCATAACGCTCGAAGCAGGTGATCAGATTCTCGTGGATGACCGCCTGCTCAATCGCTCGCAGACTGTCCTGCCTAACCCGGAGATCACCATCCCCGTGCTTTATGCGGACGACGATCTGCTCATCGTCAACAAACCTGCAGGTATGGGCGTACATCCGCTGGACCCCACGCAGACCACCACCGTCCTGAACGGCCTGGTCGCCCAATACCCGCAGATTCAGGATGTCGGCGAAGGTAAACTCCGCAGTGGTGTCATTCATCGACTCGATCTGGATACCACCGGCACGCTCATGGTCGCGCTCACCAACACCGGCTACGAACGCGGTCGCCATGCCATCACTGATAAACGTCACACCCTCAAACGCTATCGCGCCATCGTGCATGGCAAACTCAAAAAAGAGTCCGCCAAACTCGCCAAGCATCTGATCATCGCACAGCATCAGCCCGCCAAGGTCAAAGTGCTCAGTGAGCAAACCCCCCAGTCCCGACACTGCACCATGTCCTTTGCGCTCATGCGTCAGATGGATGACGTTGCCGACATCAGCATCGACCTGCAAACCGGATTCCTGCATCAGATCCGCGCCATGATGGCAGACATCGGTCACCCCGTTGTCGGTGATACGCTTTACGGTTCACCCGTTGCCAACACGCGCACACTGCTGCATGCTCAGCGGCTTAAGTTCGCGGACATTGACGTGATCGCGCCACTGCCTGATGAGATGAAATATGCCACTGATTGAACTGGACACGCTTGATGATGCGCGGCTGGCATGCTATCGCGATCTGCCTTCCCAGAAGCTCGATCGTGATCCAGTGCACATGATCATCGAAGGCAAGTTCAACGTTCAACGTCTCTTTGATACCAATTGGCCGATTGATTCGGTTGTCGTCGAGCGCAAGCATCAACACCTTGTCCCCCAACACGTTCTCGACAAGACCGACGTGTTGAGTCTGCCTACGCAGGTGATCTCCGACATCGTTGGCTATGCGTTTCATGCTGGTTTATTGGCCTGCACACGCAAACCTGCCAATGCGGATCTGGATGCATTGATTAAACGTGATGGTGATCGCGCAACGCTGTTGCTTTGCCCAAACGTCAGCAACACGGAGAACATAGGTTCGCTGATTCGCATCGCTGCAGGTTTTGGCGTGACGGCATTGGTGACCGGTGAGCAGGCCTGTGACCCGTTTAGTCGCCGCAGTGTCCGTGTGTCCATGGGGACGGTTTTCACACTGCCGATTGTCCGTTGTGATGATTTGGCATCATTGATGGATCAACTCGCACAGCAGTATCACATGCAGCACATCGCTGCGGTTCTCAGTGATCACGCAATGCCGTTATCTCAAATCAAACGCAACACACCGGTGAGTCTGGTACTCGGTAGTGAAGCGCATGGCATTGATGAGCACACCCTTGAGCATGTTCAGCAACACACGATGATCCCCATGTCGCTTAACACTGATTCACTGAATGTCAGTGTTGCCGGCGCCGTGTGTCTCTACCATCTCACGCAGTTGTGTTGAATACATAGCCGAGTCATCTTGACTCGGTTGATTGAATGAAAGCGATAGGTGTCACCCTCCGTCACTCCCGCACAGGGGCTTTATGCACGTCATGTCACAAGTGCTTGTATGACTTGATATGGTTGATATTTTAAGGGTCGGACTTAACTCGGCACAGATCGTCAGAAATTGAGCACCGGGTGTCAACCTGGTACCCCTTGGATAAACGTATGCACAACGGGCACCGGATTATCATCCGGTACTCCACTTTGAAAATGACGTGCATATTGCATTTTTCACTCAAGTGTCGCGTCTGGCGCGTTCATGTCTGCTTGCATCTTCAATGAAAAACCAATTCAATAGCCGCGAGCTGACAGCTCGCGCGTCACACGTCCACGCGACACTTGAGTGAAAAATGCAATAAAGTCCGCAGGAGCTTGTATCCCAAGTGAAAACTGTTGGCGCAGCGCGACGTGTTTGGCAGGTGCGTTGTGGCCTTTGTTAAAACGATCACACGTCGCTGATGCGTTCGAGTGCCAGGGCGTGGGCTTCCTGGTAGTGCTTGCCGAGGTTGCCCCAGTCGAAGTGATCGCTGAAGGATTCGACGCGGTTACGCAGGCTGATGCGTTGGCGGCTGTTGAGCTGCACGAAGTCGAACAGGAAATTCGTAAGTTGCTCGGCGGCCTGGAACCAGTTGGGTTGACGGCGATTGACAACATACAAGCCCTTATCAGTATGATCAGGTAAGACCTGCGCCAGATACGAACCAAAGCCTGAGAGGTCACTGGTCACCGCAGGGATACCCATGGCAATACATTCCAGCGGCGTATAGCCCCACGGTTCGTAGTAGCTGGGGAAGACACCCAGATGACAGGCACGGACGAACTGGTCATATTCCAAACCAAAGAGCGGGTTGGTCGGCGTGATGAAGTCGGGATGGTAAATCACCTTCACCGGGCTGTTCTCTTCGTTCCAGAGATGACAGGCACGGAAGCGATTGAGTACGTCATCCTTGCCATCGTCGACAAGGTCATGCGTGACGATCGAGGGCAGTTCGTGACGACGCCAAACGTGAATCATACGACGCAGACGCACAAGCCAATACTCATCAACCAAACTGTTAAAGTCCGGCACCTTGCCCTTGGCAGCTTCACGGACCAGACGTTCGCCGATCTGCTGGGTGATACCTTCGGAGATGGTTTGGAATTCCTTGCGCATGGCGTTGGTCGACAGCGCGCCGACGTTCAGCGATTTGACCGGGCGTTTGGTGATGATGAAGCAGATGACGGTCTTGTCACTGCCAGCCACCTGCAGGCGATGGTTCAGTCGCGCCAAAGCTTCGATGGTCATATCAAAGCCCTTGTTGCGGAACTCATATCGGCCGGAGGTGAACATGTAGACGGTGTTATCCAGATCAAAGTGATAGCTGGGGAAGAAGTGACCGATGGTGAACTCGTGGAGTTTTTCCTTGTACTCACGATGCAGATTCTGGAACTCGTGTGCTGCTGCCCAACGCTTGATGTTCAAACCGTTGGGGAGCAGAATTTCCGGTGCACGTCCCAGCAGGTGACGACATTCATCGGCTGTGACATCGCTGACGGTGGTGAACACATGCGAGCCATGTGCTGCAGCACGTTCAATACGGAATTGCGTTTCGACATTGAAATGCTTGGCTTCGGTGTCAGCATGGTAGTCGTGCAGGTGTTCGTAGAAACTGCCATCGTTCATGGCAAGATAACGACCGAGCATGGTGGCATGGGTGGTGAAGACGGTGGCGCCAGGCCACTGTTCACGGCGGAGCATCGGGATCGCGGTGCCTGCCATCCATTCATGGAAGTGAGCGATCAACGGGCGACGACCTGACTCACGATGGGCCAGCATCTGCAGGAACATGCGGGTGACTTCGCCAAAGGCGATGACATTGTTGAGTAGTTCATCGTCTTTGGGCGACTCAATGCCGTGGTCGACAAAGAGGCGGTACTTGATTTCATGCAGGCGGTTCATGACGTCCAGATAGTTGAGCAGGACGACATGCGGGCGACCGGTGACGAGCCAGCGTCCGTAGTGAGCCCCGATGCCCATCTCGCGGAGTTGCTTGACGACCTGACCGATGGGGCCGGTGAGCGGCGCCGGTTCGAATTCCGTTGCCATGGCATTGTCGGTGTAGGGTCCGACGAGGACGTAGCGGTTACCCCACTGCTCGACCATGGCCGGGACTTTGGATCGGATAACGGTGTAGATACCACCGAGTTGATTACAAACCTCCCAGGCAATTTCCATGAGCAAGGGTTCGCCGCGTCGTGTCTGTGCTTTGCTGACGCGACGCGTTTTGGGTTTACCGGACGAGGTCGAGGAGGTGGATCTTCTAGCAGCCATATACAACCATGCTTCCAACAGGACAAATGGACAGAATGATGGGGTTCATGATTTTACGATGTTCTGACATGTTGTGCATGAATGCTAACCCAATATTGCCATGATTGACACAAGGATGAGCATGATGGTGACACAAATGCGTAGAACCTTTCGACTGATTCGCTTCCCGATGAGCAAGCCGAACCATAAACCAACCAGCGATACAGGCAATATCGTCGGCCAGCGGGTGATTGCTTCAAAAGACTGTTGTGGGAACTTCCAATAATAGTTTCCGATGAGAAAGGGTGCCCAGACCACGAAGCAGAACATCATCGATCCGCGGATGCGCTGGCTTGTCCAGGTGTGTCCCATCATCCAGATCGCCAGCGCCGGCCCGTGCATGCCACACATCCCGCCCATGAGTCCGGAGGCAGTAAAGGCGGTGATTCCCCAGCTTGCAGGAACTTTGTCACGGGGCTTGACCTTCAATAGCCACTGGATCGCCAGGACCACCAGAATCATCACGCCGAAAAACGCCTTGATCTGTCTCTCGTCCCAGGTCTGGACATACCCCATAAACCAAACACCAATGGGCTGGATCAGTAACACGAGGATGACGTAAGGCAGCATATGCCAGTGATCGACATGCTTGCGGGTGGACAGGTAGGTCGTCACGTTGATCGGCGTCACCAGCAGTAACCCCAGCATCACCGCCACCGCCGGATCGACCCCAAAGTACACCAGCGTCGGGATGACCATTACGCCAAACCCAAAGCCGGCAGCCGACTGAATCGTCGCGCCCACGAGGACCACACTGCCAATCATCAACCATTCATGCAACATGGGGGCAAAGCCTACGCCTTTTGGGAGTAGGGCACAAATGGGAAAGACGTTTTGAACCGCCAAGACGCCAAGCCCCCGGAAGCCAGCATGTTAAGAGAGAGAAGAATTGTTGATTAAGCATTAGCCGCATCACTTGTGATGCGTTTGTTTTGCCCAAGTGTTACCATCAAGCGCATCGCGAGCGATGCGGCTAAATATCAAATACAACCATTTGATTGTTTCAGATGTTTTTGCAGGATCACTTTGAGAACCTGATTGCGATCATGCATCGTGCCAATGATGCCAAAACCGGCCTTGAGATTGGTAATAAGCATCGCATGATTGTTTCCTTCGGTCAGCGTGTTGATGTAGTGAAAGCCATGAGCGATACACCATTGATGTTGCTGTTCAATCAATCGACCTGCAATGCCTTGGCGACGATGCGTCAGAATCACGCCCCCGATCCAGCTTTCAAAATAGTATTGGCGAATCTGGTAGCCGATTTTATAGCCAACAAGTTGATTCCCGCCGTAAGCAAGGCAACTCAGAATATTGTGTTGATGTTTGAGATGTGAGACCAGAGCGTCACGCGGGATCGGCTCAATGGCATCAGCAGCATGGCAGATCGCATCCAGATGCTGTTCAGGAAAACCTTCGACTAAGATGTAATCAATTGACATCGCCACCCCCCCGAATCCATCTCTCTCCGGCCTTGGCGGTTCAAACAAAATCTCTCTTACCTCAGCGTTCTCTGCGGTAAAAAATGTCTTGAATCGAATCACCAAACAGCTGAAAAACTCAGCCTTCGCTGCCCTGGGTGAACATCTGCTCAACCGCCTGGACCTGTTGGGCGAAGACGGCTTCGATGCTCATGCGTTGTTCGACGGTGCGGATGGAGTGCATCACGGTGGTGTGATCGCGACCGCCGAAGTAGCCACCGATTTCTTCAAGACTGAAGCGCGTGTGTTTGCGGGCAAGCCACATGCAGATCTGGCGGGGTTCGGTGATGGATTTGTGACGACGCTTGGATTGCAGATCACCAAGACGGACATTGTAGTACCGCGTGACAGCATCGATGATGACCTGCAGCGTGATTTGCGTTTTGCCTGCAACAGGTTCCTGTTCACCGAGTGCTTTGCGTGCTAATGCAAGGTCGATCTGCTTGTTTTGCAGGGCTGCATGTCCCTGGATGGTGGTGATTGCACCTTCCATCTCACGGGCGTTGGAGTCGATGCGCGTTGCGATGTAGCAGATCACGTCATCGGAAATCTCAAGCCCGCGCACCTGTGCTTTGGCGCGGACAATGGCTAAGCGTGTTTCATAGTCCGGCTTGGCAACACTGGTCACCAGGCCCCAACCAAAACGGCTGACCAGTCGCTCTTCAAGTTGCGGTATCTCCGACGGCGCGCGGTCCGAGGAAAGCACGATCTGTTTGGAGTTCTGATACAACGCGTTAAACGTGTGGAAGAACTCTTCCTGCGAGCGATCACGGTTGGTCAGGAATTGAATGTCATCAATGACCAGCAGGTCCACGTGACGATAGCGGTCGCGGAAGGTCGACATTTGACCTTTCTGCACGCAGTCAAGGAACTGGTTGACGAACGTTTCACAGGACAGGTAACAAATCCGCGCGCCCGGATTGTCATACAGGACTTTCTGACAGATGGCCTGAAGCAGGTGCGTTTTGCCAAGGCCGACACCGCCGTGAATGAACAGCGGATTGTAGGCATTGCCCAACTGGTTGGCGACAGCGGTTGCTGCAGCGTAAGCCAGGTCATTACCCGGGCCGGTGACGAAGTTTTCAAAACTGTAGTCAGGGCTGAGTACCTGTTCGTCTTCGAAGACGGCATGTGAGTTTGAATGCGGTGTTGCTGATTCAATTGTCCGTGAGGGTGCAGGCGCAGGTTGGGGAGGCGTTGTGGGTGTCTGAATAGTGCTTGACTGCGGAGTAGCAGGCGTAGCCGCTTCGCGGACGGTCATCTGCGAGGGCATGGCATCGGGCGTGACAAATTGCACCGCGACCAACGCGCCGGTTGCTGCCTGGGCGGCCTCATTGAATTGTTCACGACACTGGCGCTGGAGATAGTTTTTCTGGATCGCGTTGTCCGTGTGGATGGTCAGTAAACCACCTTCAAGACCGACAGGTTCCAGGTCGTCAAACCATTGCCTGCAAATCGGAGCGTGACGTTTGCGCAAGTGCTCTATCATGTCGCGCCACAGCGCGGTATCGAGTTTCGTCATAGCATCCCAACCTGATGCGTTAAAAAATGTCCGTACCAAAACCCCTGGCCGGAAATCAATCGGGGATCAATGTCATCCCTGACACCCTCCATCGTCAACCGATGAAATGTTCTACAAATCCACCAAGTGATACACAATAAGGCGCGGATTGTCTCGTGTCAATGAAGTAAAAATAACACGGTAAAACCAGTGTGTTTCGCTTGACAGGATTTGACAAATAGTGTTGGACAAAAGTCGACAAGCCTGATCGTGATTCACCGGTTTAATGACTTGTGGGGTGTGTTGGATTGGGTTTTTGAAGTTCAAACGATGCATCTCTACCTTCCGTCTCTCCTGCGCAGGCGGGAGTCCAGTGGAGCTTGTAATAAGCGCACAGTATGCCACTGGACTCCCGCCTGCGCAGGAATGACGGAAGCCAAACTCGCTGGATTACGGATGGTGTTGCATTGTGTCATTATTGGCGTTGGTGGGATGATGCCTGCCGGTTTACAGGAACTGCCAATTCATGTGATACACGCAGTATGCCCATAGCAGCGCATTGGTCAGACCGTGTGCCCAGACCACCGGCCCCAAACCTTTGTCACGTGTTAAACGCAGCACCACAATGTAAATCAAACTACACATCACCGCACCCGGCCAATCACGCATGCCGTGCCCGATGGTGAAGACCAATGTCGAAAGCACAATGCCGGTGACGCTGATCACGCCCAACGGGGTTTGGTTGAACATCCGCGCAAAGGGTTGGTCATGGGCGTCGGCACGCTTGGCAATCGAGGTGTGCATCAACCATTCGCCGATCACCGGCAAGTCCTGTCCCCACTGCACCAGTCCCACCACAAATTGTCTGAAACTGTTAAAACTCCGCAAAAGCAGTGAACGGACAAACAACTCTTCGAACAACGGCACCAGCAAACTCATGCCAACCAAACGCAACCCCAAGCTCACCCAACGCACCGTCGGTGACATGCGATCAAACAAATGTGTTGGACCTTGATCAGGCGCGCCAAAGCGATCGGGAAACAACTTGATCATCCACAAACCAAGCCCGATCCAGATCACGCAGACAACAATGCCGGCAGGGACAGCAAGCCAGTGAAACTTCAGATTCAGTTCAGGTGTCAACCGACGGTAACGCCAAAGCAATCCGCCGACGATCAGGCATTGAATGCTGTAGAGGATCGGGTAAATGTCGGGCATGCGATCCGTTGCCAACGCGATCAACGGCAGCAGTGCGACATAAATCACATAAGGCACCAACCGCGGATGCCAGGGATGATCCGACATCCACGCATCAAGTCCTTTAGGCTCGGAGTTGGCAGGCGGTTGGTTCATGCGTCGTTCGTGCTTATGTTAAACCCGGAAGTTGATTGACGCATTATGCATACTTCGCGTGTGTTTTGAAACCGTGATCATGACCTGGATGACAGATCCTCATAAAAAACCCGTGCCCAGAGTCGGACACGGGTTTGCAGTGGTCAGTTGTCGTTGGTCAATGGTTTAATGCAGATTGAAGTTGTTGATGTCTTTGTCGTCAGACAGATCGGTGATGTTTTCGATGATGGCCTCGGCTCGGTAGTACTTGACGTGGCCGTCAGCAAAGAGGATGGGCGTGCCTTCGCCTTTGTGACGCCAGATGTCGAATTGGGTGGTCGACCCGACATTGGCCACGCTGCTTAAATGCCAGTCTGTGGCATGTGAGACATGGATTTTAATCGAGGGTTGCGGGATAGCCAGGAAAGGTCTTGGATCGCCCCATTGGTAGGGATTCCCCCAGCCGGAGATTTCGGTCATGTAGATGGATTCAGCAAGCATGTCCCCACCCCAGGGCGATGCATTTTCATTGTTAAACGGGCAGGTCCAGACACTGTTGGCCATGATTTCATATTTCTGTTTGTAGGCTCCCCACCAGGAGTCCGACGATTTTTCGCCAGCCCATTCGTCCATGCCGGTGTACGGGCCAATGCAGTTCCACATGCCATAGCTCTTGGCGGTTTTCCATGGGTTGGTTGACCGATTTTGATTCAGCGGTGGCAGGTAGTCTTTATTGTCCGCCATGTACATGGCAAAGCCCAGGCCGATTTGTTTCATACTCGACATGCACTTGCTGGTCCATGCTGATTGGCGTGCTTTACCCAGTGCCGGGAGCAAAATAGAGATCAGCAGTGAGACGATGGAAATCACCACCAACAGTTCAATGAGGGTGAATGCGTGATGTGATTTTCGTGCGTTCATTTTATTTCCCATCAAAGCATGGAAGATTCAAGACACGTTCAGGCGCAATCGCCAAAAAAGATGCATGACGATCTTGCACAGGTTCCATTAAAATTGTTGCCAGTCGTCTGTGTGTACTTCCCAATACAAACAGGCTCAATGATCAATCAGTGAAGATTGAAGTTGCCGATATCTTTGTCATCACTTAAGTCAGTGATGTTGTCAATGACATCCTGCGCGTTGTAGAACTTGGCGTGACCGTCTGCAAAAAGAATGGGGGTCCCGGTCTTGTGTCGGTAGAGATCAAATTGTGTGGTCACCCCCACGTTGGCCACACTGCTCAGATGCCAATCGTTGGCATGAGACAGGTGAATTTTTACAGACGGCTGGGGGATGGCAACAAACGGTCGGGGATAGCCCATTGGTCCAGGGGATTTCCAGCCGGCGAGCTCAGTCATGTACAAAGACTCAGCAATGGTGCGCTTCCAGGGATGCGAATCCGGATGATCAAAATTGCAGGACCAGACCGAGTTGGCCATCGTCCCGTACTTGCGTTTGTATTTACCCCAGTCAGTGTAGACTCTGGTCCATTGGTCAAACCCGGTGTACGGGCCGATGCAGTTCCACATGCCAAAGTCTTTGGGCGTCTTATCAGCAGAGTTGGCGCGTGCCTGATTCAACGGTGGCAGATAGTCCTTGTTGTCCGCCATGTAGCCATAGAACCCCAGGCTGATCTGCTTGAAGTTGGACAGGCATTTGGCGGTCCATGATGCTTCTCGCGCTTTAGCCAAAGCCGGCAGGAGAATGGCGATGAGCAATGCCACAATGGATATCACCACCAGTAACTCGATGAGTGTAAATGCCTGTTTTGTGTGTTGGGCTTTCATGGTTATTCACCTTCAATGATGCTATTTGAAAACAGGTCAAACCATTTACCGCAGATTAAAATTGCCGATATCTTTGTCATCAGCCAGGTCCGTCAGGTTATTGATGACCGCATCGGGGCTGTAGAACGTGACATGTCCATCGGCAAAGGAGACGGGGGTTCCATCTTCGTGTCGCCACAGATCAAAGGCAGCGGTCGAGCCGACATACGAACGTCGACTCAGGTGGTAGCTGCCGGTGGTATGAGCGATATGCACTTTGATTGAAGGCTGGGGGATGTCCGGGAAAAATCGTGGGTCGGCCCATTGTCGAGCGTCCCAGCCTGAGACCTTGGTCATGTACACCGATTCACCATAGGTGTCATTAAAGGGATGCGAGTTGGGGTCGTTGAACTGGCAGGCCCAGATGGTCCGGGCAAACTTTTCATATTTCTGTTTGTAGGCACCCCAGTAGGAGTTGGAGGACTTTTCGCCACGCCATTGTTCAACGCCCGTGTACGGACCGATGCAGTTCCACATGCCGTACTGCTTGTTGGTCTTCCAGGGCTTGTTGGATTTTTCCTGATTGACCGGTGGCATGTAATCCTGGAAGTCGGTCATGTACATCACAAAGCCGATGCTGATCTGTTTGAGATTGGACATGCATTTGGATGTGTAGGCTGACTTGCGCGCCTGAGCCAAAGCAGGCAGCAGGATGGCAATCAGCAAAGCGACAATGGAAATCACAACCAGTAACTCGATGAGCGTAAACCCTGTGGAGCGCGCTTTCATTGAGATACCTCCGAAGATGTTGTTTCGGCGGAAGTCTCCAACAGTCCCAATTGACTGAGTAATGCATCTAATTTGTTTCCCAACCGTTTCTGAGCCCCGCATGTCTGACGGACATGCAGATACAACGGCGGACTCTGCGTGGATTGGTCGGTCTTGTTTTTCGCCAAGGCCAGGGCGTGTCGCAACAACCAGTGAGCGACATATTCATACCGTGTGTAAAACGAACTGAGTGGCGGATCAGAATGCAGGGCGGCTTCGGTGTCGTTATAGCCCAGAATTGCAAAATCATCCGGGGCGCTGCGTCCGAGCTTGTGCATGGCGGTGAGTAAACGGATCGCATGCGTATCGTCATAAGCAATGATCGCCAGGTTCGGGCATAGTGGTTGAAGCTCGGCTGCGAGCTTGTCCATGGCCGCTGAGCCGGACTTGACCAGGTGACTGCGGAAATCAGAGAGCCCATATCGGCAGACGAAGTTGGTGTAACCCATCATCTTCCGCTGCAAGATCGTATCCTCCGGACTCACCGGGCCGACGAAGGCAATTTGTTTGTAACCAAGCTCACTGAAATAAGCACCAGCCGATTCCACACATTGCTGGGTCGTCTGACCAAAGAGCGTTGGTCGTTCAAAACAATATTCTTCCAATCCCGGTAACAACACCGGCACGCAAATCGGCAACGCCGCCTGTTTGACCAACTTTGCCAAATCGTCGGATTGCTCCCAGGGCAGCCAGGGAACGATCACGCTAGCGCAGCCCTCGCGGGTCAATTCGTTGATCTGTGCATCCGCCTGACGCCCGAACTGGTCCACCATCTTGGTCACCAGGTTCACGCCACGCTGACGCGCTTCCTCGGTGAGCAGGCCGGCAATCCGCAAGCCGTAGGCATCGCCCTTGGCATGAAGCAGCAGTCCGACCCGATCCTGCTGGCCGGTTGTGGCGTTATTCGCCGCATCGGCTACAAATGTGCCACTACCCGTCCGTTTGACCACGCGACCTTCCTGGCTCAGCAGGTTCAACGCCTTGCGAACCGTCAAGAAACTGCAGCCCAGCTGTGAGGCCAAGTCTCTTTCGGACGGCAGCTTATCGCCACTATCGAGCGTCTGGATCAGCTGGTCAAGATGGTCCTTGATCAACATGTACTTGAGTTGGGGTGTGGAACTGATAAGTGACATATGAATACAATAGGACTAGCATAGCACAAAGTCAATGCTATGGTGTTGCATTTGTTTTGAGATGCGACTGTCTCTTTGTTTTGGAAGCCGAATGCCGACCGTGGCTGTCTTGGGATCGGGTGATGGACCGGGAAGTCAAATCGTTTTGTAAATCAAAATATACCATATAGAAAGGGGATTTTAAGATGGCTGGTCTGATGCGTCTCCGGTGATCAATCCTCTTGTGATACCATCCTGGACCGACAAGATTTTGTTGGCAAATGTTTCTCGAATCCTACTGGGTAGTATAGCAATGACATATCACAGAGCGCAAACACGCCTCGGCCAATGAATTTGAACAAATGTTCAAAATTTTAGCCAAACACCGGTGGTTATCAGGACTAAACCAAAGCGGTATGAGTTTGTAAGTTGAACAGTATTCAGCATTAAGATATTAACACGCTTTCCACGTACCAAACTTTATTACTTGCGTTTGAGGGGTTTGGTCGATACCGTTTGTGCTTGGCCGTACATCAGGGGGTCAGTACTTGCAGGGGCAATCAATGGATCAAATGCTAAGTAAACTCGGAAAGCTCATGGCCTGGGGTAGCGTTGCGGCAATCGGCGTTGTCACCACGGGTCTGGCGATCTGGTTGATTCGAGAGCCCCAAATTACAGAAGGCACGCAATGGGCCGGCTTGATTCGTCATCCCGGTGTCATCATTGCAGCAGCGGCCATCACCATCCTCCCGTGGTGGGCTATGGTCTTTTGTGCCTTGGATGCCGATCATCAACGTTCATCACAGTCAGACCGCAAGGGTCCAGTGGACTGGCTGAATGTCATGTTGGCTGATCGCAACCGACGTCACCGTAAATGGTGAGCATCCGCTTCTTTGACTTTCGAATTTTGCTGTATGGGGGGGCCTGTGCAGCAAAATTCGAATTTCATTTTCATCCCCACCTCACCTAATTTCACAATGCTATCCGGACGATGACATATTGTGAGGATATGTCATGACGGCAATGCAAATGGATAACAGTCCACGTATCGGCAAAGCGGTTCAGTACTTGCGGGAATCTCTGAGTATCCCCAGCAAAGTCGAATGGATCGAAAAGGCGGTCGATCACCTGGTTGCTCCCACCCAGATGTGGGGCATTTGTGACGAAGATCGCGCTTCCAGACTCACCATCGTGCTCACCGAAGCCCTGACTAACGCGGTCGTCCATGGCAATCTGGGCATCAGCTCCGAACTCAAAGAGGATGGCGACGCCTTTGCCATCGAACTCTCCAAGCGATCGAGTATGCCCGATCTGGCTGCCAAACCCGTCCAAATTGATGCCGAATACGATGGCAACTCCGTCACCTGGACCATCACCGACCAGGGCAACGGCTTTGATGTCGAATCCTTCCTTGCCAAACTCGATGACGACGGCCCGGACCTGGATTTACTCTCCGGCCGGGGTGTCATGCTCATTCGTGCCTTTGTCGACGAAGTCTCCTGGGACCTGGAGGGTCGGCAGATTCGCTTTGCCATGAACCGGCCCGGAATCGAACGCCGCAAGCAACGCCGCCTGCAGACCCATCAGCCGGTCCGTGTCGCTCACTACGCAGACAACGGCAAGATCGACTGGGGCAAGGCACTCGACGCCCTGACGCTCGACTTATCCTCCGGTGGTGCAAGCATGCTTCACCCGCCAGTGGAAAATGCCACGCGACTGATGATCGAAATCAATGGTCCAGAGGGCAAAATGTACATTCCTGCTGAAGTTTGCCGCACGCAGACCGTCGATGAAAACATGGTCCAGATCGGTTGCCGCTTCCTGGCACCGGGGCCCGATCAGCAAGGCGTCTACACCACGCTGGCTCAGCAGATCAAGGCACTGGAAAAACTCATCGCCCAACTCGAAAAGGTGCAGGACTCAGCAACGTTTGCTTCCATGCGATCCCACGCCCGTGCCGTCTTCACCGACCCGGTGATGATCGACACCCTCAACGGCGAAAAACTCCGCAAGGCCGTCGGCAGAGACCTCTCCAAGGGCGGTGTCTCCTTCATCGGCCAGTTTGAACTGGCACGCGGCACGCAAATCGGCATCACGCTCCAACACGGTGATGATCAACCCATCCGCGTCCTCGGTGTCATCAAGCGTTGCAATCGACTGACCGGGAATCATTACGACTATGGTGTGAAATTTATTTGACCCCGGTCCATTTATAACGTTTAAGAAAGATAGCTGCGACCTGATTGTTGCAGAGCAAATACAAACAATGATTGACGCATCCCTATTAGTTCTCAATGCAGCAACTGGCTCGGAAGACTCCGAGAGGCTTGTGCATGCCGTCGTCGAACATTGGCCGGAAAATCATAAACCCGATGTGCAGTTCATCACGCCAGCAGATTTACTCGGTCGGCAGATCACCGACGATGCCGCTGCCGTGTGGCTGCTTGCTGATAACGATCCGGTGTCGATGCTTGCTGCCATTGAACATTTGCGCTTGCCGATTCTGCTCACCGATATGTCGGACACCAAAATCGATAAACCGCTGGGTTCGATGGTGTACGGTCGTAACGTCTCCATCCCCGCCAATGCTGCTCCGTCGGAGATTCGCGCGGTGGTTGAAAGCACACTCGGCCAGGCCTGTAACATTGATGAACTCAACCAGGAGTTGGGCATCGCCCAGCGTCTGCAAAAATCCCTGATGAACCAGGTCGAAACGCTGGATCAGGAAATGCAACTCGCTGCCAAGATGCAGAAACTCTTTCTGCCCCGCAAACTCCCCGACATCCCCGGCCTCAAGTTCAACGTACTCTTTCAGCCTGCGTTTTACGTCTCCGGCGACATCTACGATATTCAGCAGATCACCGAACATGACGTGACGTTTTTCATTGCCGATGCTGTCGGACATGGCGCACCTGCAGCGCTGATGACCATGTTCATCAAGCAAGGCATGAAGCTGTCGAAAACCATCGATGGCAAGGAACACGTCATCTCCCCCGATGAAGTGCTCACCAAACTCAACGCGGACATCATGAGTCGTGATCTGGATACCTTCAACTTCGCAACCGTCTGCATCGGCACGTACAACACCCAGACCCGCGTCCTGCGCATGGCACACTCCATCCATCCTGCCCCCATCCTGCTTAAGCACGATGACACCATTCAGGAGATCGTTCTCGAAGGTCCCATGCTCGGTATCTGTGATGATGAGCCATTTGAACTCAAGACGTTGACACTTGAAAAAGGCGATCGTCTGCTCATTCACAGTGACGGTTTTGAGTTGGCGTTCGGCAACCCCGAAGAACCGATGAACCCGCAGTACATCGAACATCTCCATGCCATGGCACACGGCACCCAGGAGCAAGCCATCGAACTGCTCAAAGGCAAACTCGACAACCAGACCGGCTCAATCAATCAGCTCGACGACTTGACCGTCATGATGATTGATGTGACCGAGTAAATTGATCGACACACATAGAAAATGCATCACACATACAACACCATAGCCGTGACACTCCCGAGTCACGGGTTGCCTTGATGTTCACGTTACATTTTTCACAGTGAACCCACCCGTGCCGCAGGAGCGACACAGCTTTTGACTGATCCATCCAACTCACGCATTAACCTGTTCAGGTTTCCATGCCCACGCGCCGATGCATAGCAGCAGCCAGCCGACGATTAACGACACACCGCCGATGGGGGTGATCGCTCCTAACCATGTTTTGCCGGTGAGAACCATGGTGTACAGCGAGCCGGAGAAGATGAGGATCCCTGCTGCAAAGAACCAGCCTGCCAGGACGACGGTGTTTTTGCGCAGCCGTGCTGAAGCCAGCGCGGTTCCAAAGATCGCCAGCGTATGGATCAGGTGATAGAACACGCCGGTGTTCCAGTTGGCGAGCATTTTTTCAGAGACATGTTCTTTAAGCCCATGGGCACCGAATGCACCAAGGATCACACCGAGCATGCCAAAGACCGCAGCGAGGATAAGCAGTTTTCTTGCCATAGTCGGGACATCATCAGTCAAAGCAGCAGTGTTGGCAAGTTGTCGATTTGATGCGGCAGATGCTGTTGCGCGTTTCGGAGACTGTTGGTTGTCGTTGGATTGGGATTAACCACGAAGACGCGAAGAGCACGAAGGACACGAAGGTAAGGCAGTCAAGGCAATATTTTCATTTGCTGCTTCAACCATGAGCCGCGCACGCAGTAAGCGGTTGTCTTGAATGAATGGCGATGATGAACAAGACAACCGCTTACTGCGTGCGCGGCTCTTGGGGAGAGTAGATCAAAACAATCAATTCAAGCAGAATGTCTTTTCTTCGTGTCCTTCGTGCTCTTCGCGCCTTCGTGGTAAAAACAAACGGTCCTGCATGCCTTGAAGTTGATTTTTGCATGAGGGGAACATTCTTTCGCGATGCGATTAGCTAACCAGTAAGTGATTAGGATGTTTTCCAGAATTGCCACCATTTTCTTGGAGGACTGCTATGACGAGTTTCCCAATCTGAAAACAGTGGAAACGCGACGATCAAACCAGATTCGCAACACTTAAAGCACAGAAGATCTGGTAATGTGTGGTGTGGGTCATAGTAGTATGTAAAGGACTCAACATTCTTGGTCAATGATAAGCATTCGGATTCTGTGATGGGCAATGGGTTTTGCATGATAATGTGGTAGTGACAACCCGAATACATATCAACTTCAACACAACGAACACCCCCATTTAAGATACCTAGCTTCAAAATCGGCTTTAATGGTTCACTTATTTCTGAAAAATCATGGGCGTTAAGACGGACCGTGACTGCATTTCCACGGCGATAGTATTCATCAATAGACATGTTACTACCTTTACGGGACATATCCCGTTAGATGATGCGTCTTAATGTCTGTGCTTAACTCTCGCGCAGCGATAACCTTCCCGCGCGATGACCCCGAAATGTATTGCATCTGTCGGACAATCCGACGGATGGTGATTAGCTCATGTATTCCTGGAACATGGGTGTTGACAGGTAGCGTTCGCCGCAGGAGCAGGCGACGGTGACGATGTTCTTGCCTGCGAACTCCGGCAGTTGTGCGACGCGGAGGGCGGCGGTGACGTTGGCGCCGGTGCTGATGCCGCCGAAAAGGCCTTCTTCCTTGGCGAGGCGACGGGCCATTTCGAAAGCTTCGTCGTTGGTGACGGTCTGGACCATATCGACGATGGACAGGTCACAGTTCTTGGGGACAAAGCCTGCACCGATGCCTTGAATCTTATGCGGGCCGGGTTTGACTTCCAGACCTTCGCGGGTCTGGGTGATGACGGGGGAGTCGACCGGCTCAACCGCGATGGCTTTGAAGTCGGGGCGGTGAGCCTTGATGTAACGGGAGACACCGGTGATGGTGCCGCCGGTCCCCACGCCGGAGACAAAGGCATCGACTTCACCTGCCAGGTCACCGTAGATTTCCGGGCCGGTGGTTGCTTCGTGAATCGCGGGGTTGGCCGGGTTTTCGAATTGCTGAGGCATCCATGCGTTGGACTCGGCTTCGACCATCTTGGCAGCTTCTTCGATGGCAGCTTTCATGCCACCGGCAGCGGGGGTCAAGACCAGGTCCGCACCCAAAGCACGCAGCAAAGCGCGGCGTTCGACACTCATGGACTCGGGCATCGTCAGCGTGAGCTTGTATCCCTTGGCAGCACAGACAAAGGCGAGGGCAATGCCAGTGTTACCGCTGGTGGGTTCGATGATGTGTGTCCCGTCTTTGATCAGGCCGGACTTCTCAGCATCTTCGATCATGGCGCGGCCGATGCGGTCTTTGACACTGCTCATGGGGTTGAAATACTCAACCTTTACGTAGACGTTGGCAGCACCTTCAGGGACCACCCGGTTGAGTTTCACCAGGGGGGTGTCGAAGGTGGTTTGGATCATATTACTATAGGTGTGTCCTCGTCCGGCTGTCATGGCGGTCTCCGATCTTTGCTCTGGACGTTTCGATTCAATCAGTCTTAGAGTAAATACTGTATCGGAGCAGGTTATTCCGGGCAAGGTTCAAAATCAGCGGATGGGGATAAGGTGAAGATACCAAAGCATTTTTACCCCAGAGGTCACAGTGATATCAGAGTTGGGAGAAAAGGCAGGTTGGTTGTGTTAGAAATCCAGATGAATCACTTGGCAGCTTCGTGGGCGCGCTTCACAAACTCTCGCATGGCCTCGGCAACGGTGGTCGGATCATCGAGCATGACCCAGTAACCCGCGTCCTTCACCAGTGAAATATGCAGTTCGTCTATCTTTGAGAGATTCAGTTGGCGATGCCAGCCTGCATCGTCGGAGATGTTGGGTAACTGCTGGCCCTGGTCGCCGACAATGACGTGGATGGGAATATCCAACTCGCCGATCCAGTCTGAGGCATCGTAGGCACGTTGGGTCGCGTTAAAGGACTCACGGAACGTGCTGTGAGCGTTAAGCCAGGCAGCATGATCGCGGCGGCGGGACTCAAAGGCATCCAGCGCCTCACCGGCCAACTGCACCGGGCGACGGTACTTCCTGGCAGCGGTCTTGTTCTGGGCATCGAGATTGACGTAGCCTTCGACCATACTCACCCCCAGAACCTGGCCGAAGTGACGTTGAGCGTGATGCAGGGCAACCAATGCGCCCGAGCCATGCCCGACAGCGATGTGGATGCCCACGCCCAGTTGGGATAAGGACCAGTCAATGACGGGTTGGAGGTCTGCTGCAAAGTCGAATCGGATATCCGGCCACTGGGTCTCACTGCGACCGGGGAGATCCAGCCCGACGACAAGGTGATCCTTTGCCAGGTTTTCACAGACCTCGGTGAAATCAGCGACGGAGCCCCCATTGCCTGGGAAGATGACAATGGCCGGACCATTGCCGCCGATGACAGCGTGGACTTGCCTTCCCGGACCGAATTCTACGTATCGACTCTCAAGCACAGATGTATCTCTTCCAACGTGTGCAGAAATGTCGGCGGACCCCATTGATGTCTGCCAAAGCAACACATGATACAAAAACTCACCGACTTCGGGAGTGGTTTGGGTCATTTCACGGTGTGAAAGATGCATTTGTCGCACAGACACTGAATATGCAAACGTGATAAAAGGTTTACTTGGATGATCACGTAATTTTGTCGCAGGATGGCGGTGGGTGTCTGCGTGTGTCATCAAGGCAACCCGTGCCGCGGGAGCGACACGGCTTTGGAGCGTCATCGTGGTTTCATCGCCATGTGGTTCATGCTGCTGATCATCCAACATTGGCCAGCATGCGGATATACTGGTAATCTGTCATGCATAGCAACATGGAGCGGATCACTTGAACGAATGGCCCTATTATTCACCTCCTCAGGATACCCCTGCCGAACACTCAGGCGAGGGGGCTTCTCATGACGATCATGCCTCTTCGCATCACGAAGACAGCCCGACAGAGGATCAAGTTATTGATGATGTGACCGATGAGATGCCCGAAGATACCGGCAATGATCCGGTTCCCGTTGCGCCATTCATTCCTGCACCCAATCGCCCCAGGCAGACGCGCATTATTGCCATGATGAACCAGAAGGGCGGCGTCGGCAAGACCACGACCGCTGCCAATCTCGCTGCAGCTCTGGTCATGGAAGGCATGCGCGTGCTCACCATCGACATGGACCCGCAGGCCCACTTGTCATTGAGTTTCGGCGTGGAGATCGATGAGGAAAGCTACTCGCTGTATGACCTGCTTTCGGATGATGAACTCGATGCCAACGATGTGATCTGCGAAATCTACCCCGGCCTGACACTGCTTCCCTCGGAAGTGAATCTGGCAGGCATCGAAGGGGAGTTGGCGCCCAAGGTGATCACCGGCCAGGCCCAGCGCGTGCTCAAGGACAAACTCGCAGCCGTCCTCAGCGATGAAAACCCGGAAAAGCCCGACTTTGTCATCATCGACTGCCCGCCGTCACTGGGTTTATTGACCATCAACGCGTTGACTTTGGCTAACGAGGTCATCGTCCCCATGCAGGCTCACTTCCTTGCTTTGCAGGGTCTGAGCAAGTTGCTGGAAACCGTGCAGCTTATCCGTAACGGCTTTAATGCCAATCTCACCGTCTCGGGGATCATCCTGTGTATGCATGATGCTCAGACGATTCTGGCAGGTGAAGTCGTTGGTGACCTGCAGGCCTTCCTGGAAGGTTCACGCGAAGCCAAAGTGCCCTGGCAGAACGCAGTCATTTATCAGCCGTACATCCGGCGCAATATCAAACTCGCGGAAAGTCCGAGCTTCGGTAAGACGATTTTCGAGTATGCTCCCACCTGCCCCGGTGCTCGTGATTACGAAACACTCGCCCAATCCGTGTTGGCGCAATCCGTGACGTCGTAAAAAACAAACGCACCGTCAACACCATTGAGTCGATCCATTTCAATGTGCCATCTCGCAGAGATCGGGAGATGTTTTACTTTGAACATGGCAGACAATAGCGATGACTTGTCATACAATGAATTGATCCTGCTTTGATCATCATGCTTCACTTGCTTTGGGAGTTCGACGTTGCCTTTTCTGTTTATCCAGACCCCAGATAACCGTCGGCTTCTGAAATTGCCGACCCATAAGACCACCATTGGTCGCTCCAAGAGCAACACTGTGACCATTGATGATGACTTTTCCTCACGTGTTCATTGCACCATTCAGCAGGTTGACGGGCGATACATCCTCCAGGACAACGGCTCTCGCAATGGCACGAAGATCAACGGTGAACCCATCGATTGCCCTATTCAACTGGGACGCAAAGGCCACTTCCAGATTGGTCAGACACGGTTCATGTTCTCCATTGATGACCCGCGCCTTGATCCGGATTGGTTAAGCAAACCAGCAAGCGTGGTCCCCGAACCCGCTACTGCCATCCCCGCCGTAACCAATGCTGATGGCAAAGCCGGTATCACACCCGATACACTATTTAATCACCTGAAAAACCAGCCGCAATCGCAAGTCAATGTTAGTGATGTCTCATCCGATCCCCTGCTTGATGGAGATGACGATGAGGACATGCATTATGCTGATGATGATGCGATGTTTGATCCGGATGCTGCGGATAAAATGACCGACCCCTTTGCAGTCCTGCGTCGGTTCATCAAGCCCAACCGTGGTCGCCTGGATTTCCAGGTCAACCAGATCAGCCTGATCAACTCCCGTGGCGTGAATCTACATCCAACCGAATTAGCTCAAAGCGAACAGGAACTCTCAGAACAAATCGACTCGGGACAGGATTACAACGCTGCGGACAAAGAAGGCGATGTCGGCATGGCGGTGAACCTCTTCCGACTGCTGCTGCTTGCTGCCTTTGCCTCACGTGCATCGGATATGCACTTTGAGCCGGGCAATGACAACCTGCTCATCCGCCTGCGTGTGGATGGCTCGATGGTCACCCTCGTGGAAGTCCCCCTGGCATTGGGGTTGCGACTTTATGGCCTGATCAAGGTGCTTTCGGATATCGACATTGCCAAACGGGCCACCGTTCAGGAAGGTCACTTCCGTACCCAACTGCCAAGCCGTGCCGTGGACTTTCGTGTGAGTTTCACGCCAGTGATCCACGGGCAAAAGCTCGTCATTCGTGTGCTCGATTCCGAGTCCGCACCGCAGCATCTCGAACAACTCTGCTTACCGGATTGGATGCTCTCACACATCCAGAAAGTCTCCACCCAATCCTCGGGCATGATCCTCGTCTGCGGACCCACCGGGAGTGGCAAAACCACCACGCTCTACGCAGCACTCCGCGATATCGACGTCCAACGCCGCAACGTCATCACCATCGAAGATCCCGTCGAATACCAACTCAAAGGCGTCACGCAGATTCCCATCAATCAGAAGCAAGGCAATACGTTCCACTCCATGTTGCGCTCCGTGTTGCGACAGGACCCTGACGTGATCCTGCTGGGCGAAATCCGTGACCGTGAAACCGCGGAGACCGGCATGCAGGCTGCCATGACAGGGCACCTCGTGCTCTCCACCATTCACGCCCGCGACACCGTGGGGACGATCTTCCGCGTACTCGACCTCGGTGCTGAACCTTATCTCGTTGGCTCTGCGGCTAACCTGATTCTCGCGCAACGTCTGATTCGTTTGCTTTGTGATAACTGCAAGGCAGGCCGCAAACCCACGCCCAAACAGATGCATCAGATGGGCAGCTTCGGCAAGAACATCGACCAGATCTATTACCCCGTCGGTTGTCCCAAGTGTTTTGATCAAGGCTATGCCGGACGCCAGGGTTTGTATGAATTGCTGACCATGAATGATGAATTACGTGATGCGATTTTAAAGAGTGCCACCATGGGCGCGATTAACGATGCGCTCTCACGCGTCCTCTTCACCTCACTGGAACAGTCCGGCTACAAACTCATCGCCCAAGGCATCACCAGTCCCGAAGAACTCGACCGCGTCGTCGGCTCAAACAGCGCCTAAAGCAAACCGCTCGCGGTTTAGCATCAATGTCAAACATATCACACGGGGAAAACATCATGTCCACACACCGCGCGTTTACACTCATTGAGTTTCTCGTCATTGTCAGCATTGTTGCTTTACTCATTGGTATTCTGTTGCCAGCAATCGGTGCTTCCCGTCGCACCGCAAGATGTATGCAAAACTCATCGCAACCCCGCGGCATACACTCCGCGCTCGTCCTCTACTCCCAAGGCAACAACACCTATTTCCCAGGCATCGATAAAGACGGTAACCGCATGGCAGACTACTCCACCGAGTTCCGCTTCCAGGCCTTGCTCGACGACAACTACTTCACCGGCGAATACATCATCAGCCCATCAGAAAACAAAACCGCACTCACACAGACCGGCATTAAACCCACCACCGACAACTATTCCTATTCCTTCCTGAACATCTCCGACTTAAACTCCGAACGTATGGCAGAATGGCAAGACTCTTCCAACAATATGGCTGCGGTCATCTCCGACCGTGCCATCGCAACGGATAACAAGGGCCATCTCAAATCCGTTCACACCAACCCTTCAAAAAATAAAACCGATTGGAAAGGCACAGTCGCCTGGAATGACAATCACACCACATTCGAACCAACTTTTAAACTCGACACGCAATATGGTGATCAATCATTCGACCAAGATTATCTCTTTGACACCGAGGCCGCGTCCATGGTCTACAGTGGCAATGAAATGATCATTGATTCAACGTTGATCTCTGAATAAGCCGATGATTCAATTAACCAAGTTGTTCGTCATTGGGGGATAACATCATGTTCACACGTCGCGCATTCTCACTGGTGGATGTTTTGGCTGTTGTAGCCTTCTTAATGCTGGTGATCGCATTTGTTTTGCCCATGCTCAATTTCAACAGTCGGACGGCTCGACGCTTACCTTTTTCCAGCCAACTCCGTGGTATCCATTCTGCTATGGTCCTCTATTCGCAAGGTAACAACACCTATTACCCCGGCTTTGATTCGCAGGGAAATCGCCTTGAAGACTACTCCACGGAATATCGCTTCCAAATGATGCTCGATGAAAATTATTTCACCGGTGAATACATCATCAGTCCATCGGAAACCAAAACCGCATTAACGAAAACGGGTATCAAACCAACAACAGCCAACTACTCCTATGCATTTTTAAATCTTTCCGTGTTGGACTCACCAAGGATTGATGAATGGAAAGAGAAAAAAGTTTATAATGATAAAGCTGTTGTCGTGTCGGATCGTGCAGTAGCATTAAATGACAAAGGTGATCTTAAATCCGTGCATACCAATCCTTCTCCCGATGGTGGATCAGAGTGGCGTGGACAAGTGGGTTGGAACGATAACCACGTTACGTTTGAATCAACGCACATCCTTGCAACTCAGTACGGTGACCAATCTACCAAAGTCGACAACCTTTTTGATACCAAACTTGGCTCGATGGTTTATTCAGGTGATCAGATCATCATTGATTCAACATCACTTCATAAACCTGCCGATGAATAACTCATAGTCTATGCACATTGGGGGAAAATATGTTCACACGCCGCGCGTTTACGTTTGTTGAATTGGTTGTCGTGCTGATTATTGTTGCGTTGTTGATTGCGATTTTGTTGCCTACGATTGGAGCTATTCGGCGTGGTCCATCATGCATGCAAAACTCAACACAAGGACGTGGCATTCATTCTGCACTGGTTCTCTATTCACAAGGTAACAACGGTTACTATCCAGGCATTGATCGCGACGGTAAACGCATGGAAGACTACTCCACCGAATATCGCTTCAAGGTCTTGCTCGATGACAATTACTTTACCGGCGAATACATCATCAGTCCGTCAGAAACCAAAACTGCATTAACGAAAACGGGTGTCATGCCAACGACTGATAATTACTCCTATGCCTTTTTGAACATCTCAAATCTTGAATCAAAACGTATGGACAAATGGAAAGATACTTCCAACAGTGAAGCAGTTGTTCTATCTGACCGCGCGATAGCGGTAGATGATGAAGGGCATTTTAAATCTGTACACGTCAATCTCAAAGATAAAGCAAAGACGCTTTGGCAAGGTAGTGTCGGTTTCAACGATAACCACGTGAAATATCTTTATAAGTATCAAGTCGATACACAGTATGGCGATAAAACCACACTAAACGACAATCTTTTTAACTCCACCAATGGCTCGATGGTTTATAGCAGTAATGATGTGATTATTGATAAGTCACAACTCAAAGCAGATAACTGAAAATGAATCCGCATTTAAAACGTATCCTGATTCGTGTCTTACCAATTGTTGGGGTGATTGTGTTGGTATTGAGCTTGTTACTCCCAGCGTTATCCGCGTTACGACGAACGAGTATGGGCTTTCAAACCGGATCAATGCTCGCTTCTCATCTGCATGCATTGTTTCTGTTTTCGGAGGGGAATAACGGTTATTTACCCGGCCTTGATAAAAAGGGCAATCGTCTTGAAGATTACACTATCGAAAAACGATATCAGCTGCTTCTGGAGAATAACTATTTCACGGGGCAAATGTTGATTCATCCTGATGACAAAGGCAAAACAATTTGGGAATCAGGCATGGTGACTTTTGAGAATTACTCATTTTCCATGCTCAATCTTTCAGACGTTAATTCGCCACGTATCCAAGCATGGAACAATGCGTATGACAAGAATGCAGTCTTAATGTCCGATCGTGCGATTTCTTATCCAGGTAGTAAAAATATCGGCTCTCTGATGAATCAAAAACGTTGGCAGGGCGTAGTTGGCTTCAGCGATATGCGCGTTGAATTTGGCCACTCGTGTGACATTCCCGATACGCAGTATGGTGACCAAATTTTTCAAAGCGATAATCTCTTCGACACCGTCGGTGCGTCGATGGTCTATAGCGGTAATGATGTGATTATTGATAAGCGTAAGAATTGAATGTTTTCATTATCGCTTCGCGATACAGCATCACGTGGTGATGCAGCTATTGTTTATAGAGATGTTACACAAAAAAAAAAGCTGCGACACTGCGTGTCGCTGAAATGGCGCAGCCAATTATTGAATATATTAAAAACGTCACATGAATCTATTTTCATCTTCCGTCACTCCCGCGCAGGCGGGAGTCCAGTGGAACTTGCAAGTGCGCACAGAATGCCACTGGATTCCCGCCTGCGCGGGAATGACGAAAATCTGAATGCTTATGGCAAAATGATCTGTACAGTATCACACTCACCCCAACACATATTGCATCGTCGGTAATTGCTTATCCAGAATCGTACGGATATAGCTGCATAACAAACGGTTGGCACGATCCACGCCATCCAATGCGAAAGGTTTGAAGTCCGCCAAGTCGCGGAGCAGGGTGATGGTCTGTTTGCGGACACCCCATGTGCTGGCGGATGAAGCGTTGCATAAGCCACCAGCTAAGGCATCGAACTGATAGGTTGCCTGATCGGTCAGAGGTTGGCCGGTGTGGACATCGTGATCCAGTTGCGGGCGATAGCCAACGTCGGTGAGTAACAGCCACTGGAGTTTTAGCAGGGAAGCATCAAGTTGCTCGGTGTCTTTAACCGTGTTGAAAAAATCAAAGAGCGCATCAAACGATGCAGGATGCGGATCGTGATCGGCAATGAGGTTGGCTGCAAGGTCGACCGCGTACATCCCCAGTTGCCAGGTCCGCAGGTGTTTGCGGGCATGCCACCAGGGTTGCTGCAGGTCCCATTCGGTAATGTTGAGCAGGTCCGTGGTGGGTTTGTGATTTGCTAGTAGTTCCCCGCCGGTCATCAGTTCGATCCCACCGGAGAAGCGGGCGATACTGCTGGGGGCGAAACGTTTGGAGCCCTTGGCTAGACCGCTGACTTTGCCATGCTCGCGAGTGAGTAATTGGACAATCTGGCTGGTTTCCGACCAGTCGAGTAATCGCAGACAGATGGCTTGATCCTTGATGCGTGGCATTGGGGATACATGATAGCTTCATCGCTGCGACTTTACCGATGGGAAATTTGAAAAGCCTTTTGTATGATCAGGCATTGTTGTCGTTCACCACAGAGGCACAGAGACACAGAGTAAGAAAATACAATGAATTTTCCTCTGTCTTTTTCAGGCTCTGTGTCTCTGTGGTGAAGACAGTAGAAAGTTTTTTATTGTTTTACCCTGCCCGTCGGATAGCGCTCAGGTCCACAGCCATGGACGCGCCTTTCTCCAGCAGGGCGGTGGCATCCATCACGTTCATGTCTCGGGCGAAGTACCAGCCCTGTGCTGCATCACAATCCAATGCCTGCAGCTGAGCGAGTTGGTCTTCGGTTTCCAGACCTTCAGCAACGACCTGCACGTTCATGTTCTGAGCGAGTGTGAGAATCGCAAAGACCACAGCAGAATAATCGCGCTGGATGGACATGTTGTTGATAAACGCGCGGTCGATTTTCAACACGTCAATCGGGAAGCGATTCAAACAATGCAATGAGGAGTGGCCGGTGCCAAAGTCATCCATGCAGATGGGCATGTTCAGTTGACGCAGTTGATGCAACGTCGGAGCGATGAGATCAGGCGCATCCATGATGACAGATTCGGTGACTTCGATTTTCACTGTGCCCGCGATGGGCTTTTCTTCTTTGAGCAGATGCGCGACCCAGTTCACAAGGTCCGGCTCGATCACCTGTCGCTTGGAAAGGTTGATGTTCATGGTCAGCGGGAGATTGAATTGCTTCTGCCATGCAACGAGTTGTTTGACGGCCATGCTGAAGATTTGCTTACCCAGAGGCACGATCAAGCCGGTCTCTTCGGCAATGGGGATGAACCGGCCGGGCGAGATGAATCCAAGTCGCGCGTGATGCCAACGCACCAGCGCTTCAAACCCGAGTATCCGGCCATCCCGCAAGTCGACGATCGGCTGATAGTGCATCGTTGCCGAGTGATCTTCGACTGCGATGCGCAGTTCCTCTTCGAGCATCAGCCGATCCATGTACGCTTCGTGAACGGATTGATCGAAGCAGACACATTGATCCTTGCCATCACTTTTGGCCCGGTACATTGCAGCGTCTGCATCACGCAAAACGTCCAACGGGTCATCGTAATCAAACTCACCAAACGTCACGCCGATGCTCGTTGTCGTGTGACATTCACGGCCTGAAAGGTTGTAGGGTTTACGGATTTCAGCAAGCATCTGTGCAGCGATTTCCATGATCCGCTGATGATCACCGGCATACTGAACCAGCAAGACAAACTCATCACCGCCAATGCGGCCTGGCGTCATCGTGCAATCACGATGCGTGCTTTGCATCATGCGTTCAATGACGATGGTGATGCGGTTAGCAATTTCCTTGAGTAGCGCATCACCAATCTTATGTCCCAGTGAATCGTTGATGATTTTAAAACGATCCAAGTCCATGAACATCACCGCGTATTTATGTTTGGTTGCCTGATAGTCAGTGATGGCTTTGATGAGGCAGCTTTCAATGCGCGTGCGGTTGGCCAACCCTGTGAGATTGTCATGCGTAGCTGCATGGCGAAGTTCATTGGTGCGGTCTTCGACAAGTTTTTCCAACGTGCGCACCATGTTGTTGGCTTGATGCGTGACGGACCATTTCTCGGTGAGTGCCAAGGCAAGTTGGGCGACTTCCGCAGGATCGAACGGCTTTTTGAGAATGAGCATGCGGTCACTCATGCCAAGACGCTCGATGATCTGTTCCCATGAATAGTCAGAGTAGGCAGTACAAATCACCACTTGGAGATTGGGGTCTTTCTCCCAGAGTCGGCTGATGGTCTGCACGCCATCCCAGCCGGGGGGCATACGCATGTCCACAAAGGCCACGGCATACGGTTGACCTTCATCCACTGCCGTAATCACCTTGGATAAACCATCACGGCCCTGCATGGCAGAGTCCACCTGATACGTGATATTGGGACGGTTGTTCGCTTCGGACTCACCAAAGAGTTCAGCTTCTTCGGCTGCAAGGTCCATGTCGTCAGGATCGCCCTGCAGTGCTTTGCAGAAGTCCTGGTGAATGGATTCGGTGTCATCGATGATGAGAATGCGTCGATTGATTTTGCGGTCACACTGGATCATGCTGCAAGCTCCCGGCTCTGCGACGCGGTTTTACCCATGGGTAAAGTCAATTCAAACGTCGCCCCCTGTCCCAAACCTGAACTCTTCACTGTCAGCGAGCCCTTCATCATGGACGCATTATTGGCGGAGTTATGCAGGCCAAACCCGTGACCTTGTTTGTCGGTGGTAAAGCCACGGGTGAAGATTTTGTCCAGGTCGTCGGTGGCAATCCCCGTGCCGTTGTCGGTGATGGTGATGTGTGCCATGGCTTTGCCGTCTTCGTTTTCACTCATGAAACTGCGGATGGTGATCTTGCGGTCGTTCACGGGATTGGCGCCCATGGCCTTCTTGGCGTTGGAGATCAGGTTCACGAGAATCTGGAGCACCATATGCCGATCTGCCTGAATGGTTGGGAGATTGCAGAAGTCACGTTCAAGCCGCACACCATGGCGATCCAGCGAGTTGCGGTTCATGGCAATGGCATCTTCGACGAGATCTTCAAGCTGGAGCTTCTCATTGGTGACCGTCACCTTTGCATGTGACTGCTGGGCGGAGACGATGTGCTTGATATGTTCCACGCTACGGACCAGCGAATCGAGTTCGTCGGCGATGGACTGATGTTCCGTGCTCAAGGCTTCGTAGAGCTTGGCCATATACCCTGGGATTTTCAGGCCTTTTTCATTGGTAGAGAAAAATGCGCCAAGGTTATCGCGGTGTTCATCAATCAGATCAAGCGTCTTACCGAGATTGGGTAAACGCGATTGCTGGAGTTTGTTGTTGATGGTGTTGGCTGAGACGTTGACGGAGTTAAGCACGTTGCCCACGTTGTGCAACACACCGGTTGCGATCTCTGCCATCCCCGATTGGCGACTGAGTGCCACAAGCCGGTGATGCAGGCGTTCGCGTTCACTCTCAGCCTGGCGTCGGGCTTCCTGTTGACGTTTGAGATCAACCAACGCAGAGGACAGCGAGCGACATTGTTCGTTGAGCAATGGGAAGAGATCAAGCAGGTAATAGGTCTGATCGTCTTCAACCGCAATGATCGGCTCATAGCGACATTCCACCGGACGCTGCAGCGCGAGATTCACCGCATCGGAGACAGGCGTATTGCCAGGGAACTCCATCGGTTCGTAAGGCCAGATTTCCATGAGCGTATCAACGGGTTTACTCAGAAACAGTTCCCGGCAGTAAGGCCTTGCGAGAATGCGCTCGGTCCCGACGCGAGAGAGGACCATGTGTCGGCGGAGACCATCGAGCACAATCACGCCGGTAACCGACAGATCGTTGTCGAAGGTTTCGACAATTTGCGCTAAGGGTGTTTTGTGATCTTCACGGTAGAAGCAGGCAGCATGTGCCTTCATCTCCATGAGCGTGGTCACATGCTGCAAGGCCTGGGTGGCCTGATTTTCCGAACTTACTTGCGTCGACATTGTGCACCTGTTTTTTGAACAACTCGGGTGGGTGCGACCCTGTGCGCCGGCGGTTACGTCACACTGATCGCGGTAAACACTTGGAGTCACAAACTCCAGCGAACCTGTGAGGTTGACCTTCCCCTTTGCCAACTATGTCGGAACTATCCGATATCAAAGTAAGCAATGAGAAATGTTTGACGGCTTTCTAACCATATCTGAACAATGCGAGCAAAGTCTTGTGTTTGAAGGGTGAGTAAAGGGGGCAAACGCGCGATTGATGCTGTGAATCGTGTGTGATTTTTTTAGGCAAGGCAACCCGTGACCCGGGAGGGCCACGGCTTTGGTTGGTGATGCACAACGTTAAATGATGATCGAGAAATGTTGTGACATAACACACGACGGTGTGCTCGAATCAATTAGTTTGTGATGATCATTTGCCAAGGAACCACAACGGCTTGGTGAGGAGCGAAGATATCTGGATGGGATACTTCAGCAGGCCGAGGGTCGGATCTTCCGGGGTTCCGGGGGGCGGGGTGCATAAAAAAGCCGGGCGTGGGGGTTTCATCCACTGCCCGGCACCATGATCCGGCACTACTCGGATCAGGTTATGGTCTCGTGTCGCGGGGTTGGCTGCGAACTCATTACAAATGCAGCAAAACGACACGTGGAGGGGGTCAAAAAAAGCGACCGGCCACAAAAGTTCCCGCCTTCCCTTCTGCGGCCGGCCACACCTCATGACGTTACGTCAAACCGTTACGACCTTTTTAAGATCAGTGCACTCAACACAAAAACTATTGAACGCTCCGGCTTGACGCTTATTCGATTTTCAATCAAACCCGACGGATGCGAGAGTCAATAACGACCTTTAAACTCGCTCGATGCTTTTCCCAGAACTGCCAGTCATCAAGTGCTGATTGGTTCTGTTCGTTAGACAGTCGAACCCGTCGGCTTGTCTGCATAAAAGAGTAACCGGTATTTTTTGTATGTCAACGATATTTTGGGCGGTTTTTGAGAAAAAGTCGTTTTTGTCTTTATAGGACGTTTGTAAACTAAAGTCATTCTAAGTTTTCCTGGATTTCACTCGTTTTTATCCTCAATCCACCGGATGTGATGTGGATTACTGGTGTAAAAATCCTGACTAATCTTGAATTTGGGCCTGTTTTTGCCTATCTTCACAGCCATGACCATTGCACGCGTAACCACCCCTGATCAACTTCGTGACGCCTATCAGTCGGTGTTGGATCGAATTGCAAACGCCGCTGCCAAATCCGGGCGCCGTCCTGAGGATGTCCTGCTGGTGGCTGTGACCAAATATGCTGCGCCTGACCAGATCCGCCAACTGGTGGATATGGGGCAGATGGACCTGGGCGAAAGCCGTGTTCAGCAGCTGGAAAAACGTGTCGCATCACTCAGCGAATTTCTCTCACGCAAACGCACACTCGGCTCGGCTTCGACCCGTGAAGACATCGACATCACCAAGGCCGCGACCCACGTCCGCTGGCACATGATCGGTCACCTGCAACGCAACAAAGCCAAGCAGGTGATCAATCTCGTCGACCTGACGCACAGCGTGGACTCCCTGCGTCTTGCTGAGGAACTGCACAACATTGGTGCCAAGCGCGACAAGCCCATCGATATTCTCTTGCAGGTTAATGCCTCAGGCGAAACCACCAAGTCCGGCGTGGCAATCCCCGCGGTCATTCACCTGGCCGAACAAATCGACTCCATGCTCAACCTGCGTCTTCGCGGCCTGATGACCATGGCCCCCAAGACCGACGACGAGGGCCTCATCCGTGCAACCTTCCAACGGACTTATGAAGTCTTCAAGGAAGTCCAGAAGTACGGCATTGCAGGCAAGTATTTCACCGCGTTGTCCATGGGCATGAGCGACGATTTTGAATTGGCCATCGAATGTGGTGCCAATGTCGTCCGCGTCGGCAGTGCACTTTTTGGTGATCCCGAACCGTCGGAAGCTGATGGTGACGAAGTCGAATAAATCACGTCGATCGTTGACGTGTCTTGCATATCCAATCTAATGGGGGTTCACTGATGCCAAAACGTCACGCTGTTTGCCCGTGTTGTTATGCGCCGGTTCACTGTCAGATTCGCTGGTCGAGCAAGAACAAAGATGACTACACTTGTAAACACTGCCAGGCTGAACTCAAACGCGTCTCCACGGATAAGCAGCCATGGACGTCGGTAATCATGATCGTGATGTTTGCCCCGTCAGTGATATTGGGGATGTTTATCCCCAGGCTCATCAGTTCGGGTTATTGGTGGGCGATTTTCCCGCTGTTTGTTTTGAGTGTTGTCCTGATGCTGGTGTTTAACCTGATCCAGTTCCCATACACCAATGCGTTTGTCAAAGTCGTCAAAGCACCGCCAGCAGATCCGAACGCAACACATCCGCCAACCTGCCCCAGTGATTTTCTCACCGGCACATCACAACAGCCGTGATGGCTTGATCGCGCTACTTTTTCGAAAAGTGTTTTAAAGCATGTATCAACTTGCACTGATGAATATTGGCTTTTTCGAACTGCTGATCGTAGCAGCGCTCGGTTTATTTTTCGTCTGGCCCTGCTGGCGGATCACCGCCAAGGCCGGTCTACCCGGGGCATTGTCATTGATCGTCTTTCTGCCCGGCGGGTTTCTGATCCTGCTGTTTGTCTGGGCATTCAAGGATTGGCCAGGGCAGGGCAAAGCTTGAACGTGATCGGAAGATAACAATTGCGAAGTTCCGCTTCGACCTGATCGACACGATCCGGCTCGCTGTCGTGCACGCGGTAACATTCTGCAACAAGCGAGTCTGGCTGTATCAGCCCGGTCAGGTCGTAGACCTGTTTCAACGACGTTGTCATATTCATTGAGCTACAATTTGTTGCATGCCCGAATTGCCTGAAGTTGAGAATGTCCGTCTGACGCTCCTGCCGCTCGTCCAGGGGCAACTTGTGCGCAAGGTGGTCATCACCCGTCCGGACATCGTGACCGGCTTAGCAACGCCGCTGAGCCTGCTGCAGGGCAAGGTGATTGGCGATGTCATCCGACATGGCAAACAGCTGGCGATCATTGCCGATGATCCAAGCCAAACCACCATCAACGTCCACCTGGGCATGACCGGTCGATTGATGGGCATAAACCGTCCGTTTCCCAAGCACTGTCACATCCGTTGGCAGCTTGCCAATACTGATACGCTTGGTTTTATCGACCCCAGGCGGTTTGGCGGATTGTGGACATTTGGTGCACTGGCGGACCTCCAAGCCCAACGCTGGTCCAAACTCGGGCCCGATGCGCTGCGAATCACACCGGATCAACTCGCCAAAGGCCTGGCGAAAACCAAACGCTGTCTGAAAGCTGCCTTGCTGGATCAGAACCTTGTGGCAGGGCTGGGCAACATCTACGTGGATGAACTCTGCTTTAACGCCAGGATCCGGCCCGATAGAATCGCTTGTGCATTGACGGTGGATGACTGCAGACTGCTCGTGCGTGAAATGCGTAAGCTGCTCAAAACGGCCATCAAACGTGGGGGATCGACCTTGCGAGACTACGTGATGGTCAACGGCCAATCCGGGAAGTTCCAGAATCTCCACAAGGTGTATGGACGAGCTGGGGAGAACTGCGTCAGATGCAAAGCACCACTGCATGGCCAACTCCTGGCAGGACGCACCACGGTGTTCTGCCCTCATTGTCAGCAATAATTTTTCACGGCTGACGCACGATATCCACAAGGTCCCGAGCTTGAATTTTGCCGCTGGGTATAAGACTAAGAGTATATATATAAATATAACTTCGTCTTAGTCATAAGCCCTGTCGATTTGAGTATAACTCCCGGAAGTTGTCTTTGGAGTATGTTCACACAAGAAGTTAAAGCAATGAACAGCGTGTGGATAAGCAGTCATTTAGGTTGTTACTTGTGTTGCGCGCATTGTCGACAACTCGGGTGATCAATCAGTTATTCGGACATTGTCGATTTGTCGCCAAAGTTGGCTACAACACATCGACAGCTAAACGCCAGATTATCCACAGCTAATCCGCAGAATGCGCGCCAGGCAAATCGTCGAAAAATCATTCAAGTTTAAAGCTCTGTTGTTCATTACTTCGACCGACTCACGAAAAAAATTCACGACTTTTTCAAACTGCTGCGCAGTTTCAGCATCACATCGTGATGCAGCTATTGGGTGACATCGCTTAGAACTCACAAAAGCGATACAACTCTGAACTTCCACGCACGTTTAAACATCGTGTCTGATTGATTTGATCAATAGCATCATTACGACATCAACAAAGTAACCTAATAGCTGCGTTGCGACGTCAACGCTGTATCGTGCAGCGATAAAATAATTACGATGAAGAACACACCGAGAACATGAAACGTTGATCACATTATTAACTCAACGATCACGAAAAGTCATTGTGGCGATGTTGAATCTCGCGGATGGGGATGCGGATCATCTTGCGTTGGCCGCGTTGCTGCGGATTTGTAATCAGCTCAATGAGTTCTTCGACCGCACGCTGAGCCATGGCCGGGAAATCCTGCTTACACACAAAGCCTTCGGCCAGGGGTAAGGCGGGCCGGGCCAACCATCGAAGACACCAAAGCGGATGGTGTAATCCTTGAGCCACTGCGGATTGTCTCGGACGAGTTTCATCACTTCAAAGTGCGCGTTACTGACAATGCCGACTTCCTTGACGCCTTCGGGAATCTGGACGTTGCCATCATCGACCACGAAATTCACGTCATTGGCTTTGCACCACTTAATCGCGCCCTGGAGTCGGGTGTGGGTCACTTCGTTGATGTCATCGACATGGATGACCAGAAAATCACAGCCAGCAGTGACGCAGCTTTCGCAAAGCTGTGCCATCCCTTTGGCATTCTGCGTGGTCACCGTCACCGTGGGCACATCAGGGATCGAGCGGTCCAGGAGCACCAGCGGAAAGCCCGACTCCACGAGTTGCTTAACCGACGTGTCACCGGGCGTGTGTTGGCTGGGGATGAGAATCGCACCATCTGCAACACCTTGAGACAGTCTGCCGATCATGCGTTTGACGGTGCGTTGGTCCTGGTGATGCAGCGCGACGAGTGTGTCGTACTTGAGTTCACTGAGCATTAGTGATGCCGATTCACCTGCCACGGTTTCGAGCTTGGAATCGAGACTGGAAACGATCAGCCAGACGGTGTTGGTGGTTCCGGTCTGCAGCGAACGGGCAGCAAGGTTGGGTCGGTATCCCATTTGTTTGGCCGTCAGCTTGACCTTCTCGCGCGTGGCTTCCTTGACCAGCGGATCATCCCGCAGGGCGCGCGAGGCAGTACTCACATCCACCCCACAAGCTTTGGCAATGTCTTTAAGCGTGATCCGCATGGGTTTGTTTATCTCCTGTTTAAAGACAAGAAACCACAGATAAACACAGATGAACACAGATAAGACAAGACATATGCCTTGTGGTTTCTGAATCCAATCTGTGTTTATCTGTGTTCATCTGTGGTAAAAATGCCTTGAAAACAAGGGGTTTATTCGTGAGTTACATTAATTAATTTTCACAGTGACGATCTCAAACGGCTTGAGGGTCAGTGACACCTTGTTGTCGATGACGGGCAACTCCTCGCCGTCGGTCCATTCCATGAGGTTGGTGACGGTGACCTTGCTGCCAGCCGGGACGCTCAGGGTTGCCCTGCCGCGATAGCCGTGGGATTCGACGATGCGGGCGATCAACGCGTCGGACTTCTCAGCGCGTTTGAGTACTTCCAATGTGGCATTTCTTGATTCGAGTTTCACCGGACTTTCCAGCTTGCCAGCATATCCTGCAAACATCACCGGAAATTGATTCAGACAACGCGCCTGCTGCATGACATCACTGCGCACCAGGTCATCGACGTGTGGCAGGAGACTGTAGGTAAACGTATGTTCACCCATGTCCGCATCAGGGTCCGGCCAGGTGGGAGACCGCAGCAAGGTTAATTCCAGCGTGTTGTCCAGAATACGGTGACCGTATTTACAGTCATTGAGCAATGCCACGCCAAACGTCGGCTCGGACATGTCCACGTATTTGTGACAGGCCACTTCGAACCTTGCCATATCCCAACTGGTGTTGGTGTGTGTCGGGCGTTTGAGATAGCCGTACTGGATATCGCAACTCGCTTCGGTCGTGCTGATGGTGGTGGGGAAAGCGACTTTCAAAAGCTTGTGTTGTTCAGCCCAATTAACCTTGGTTGCAAAGTCCAGACGTTTACCCCCGCCCCCGAAGGTTTCCAGGGTGATCGTCTGCTCGATGGTGGAGGCTTCACCGAGGGTTGCAGTGATGCTTAGCACGCTACGCACCGGGCCTTGCTCAAGTTTGATGGATTGGACGGTGGTCGTGCCGACATATTCGGTGCGGTGATACGCGTCGATATCCCAGGCGTCATAGGCCGTCGGGCGGTCGTTGTACAAGCTCAACACGTTACCTGCTTCACGCAGGGCTTCGATGTCCGCCTGCTTGTCATGCGCACTGATGAGTTGGCCGTCCTTGTTAAACACATACTTGACCACATCGTTTTCAAGCACCAGCTCGTCGACGGTTTTGAGTTGCTTGCAGTCATCAACCTTTTTAAGTTCGACACTGCTCAGCGGGGCAATGTTCAACTGCACGACGACGCGATCACCTTCACGCTGCGAACTCATGGGCAAGCTGTCACAGGTCGCACCACCCCAACCTTCGGGAAGCGTGACCACGCCCGACCATGCGTGAGATAGCGAGTTGAAATACACCACGGAATCGGCGTCAGCGGTGAGTAACTTCGGTGCGACATCCGCCTGCATCTCGTCAAGCTTGGCAAGCATGTCCGCGTGTTCCTGATGGGTCACCTGATACACGTTGTTAATCGAGGAACCGGGGATGATGTCGTGGAAATGATTGAGCAAAAGCGTCTTCCACAGCTTGTCGAAAGTCTCGATCGGGTAGCTGTCAACACCCGCTGCAGTGCAGATGATTTCCATCTCGCGCAGGCGGTGTTCGAGTTGACGGTTTTGCTTTTTGACCAGGGCCTGCGTGGTGAGTGTGCCACGGTGATATTCCAGATACAACTCGCCGACCCACTTGGGCAGTTCGTGTTTGATGTCGTGCAATGATTCGAAGAAGTTCTCCGCCGTGTTGAACTGCACACGCGGGCAACCTTCCAGGTCCTTCATGCGCAGCGCACGTTCGATGTGATCCGGGCGCGGCCCACCACCACCATCACCAACGCCGAATAATGACATGATCTTGCTGGCAACGGCTTTTTCTTTGAAGCGTTGTTGAGACCCAATCAAACTTCCGGGGGTCATGTCGGAGTTGTATGTGTCTTCGGGTGGGAAATGCGTGAGGATCTCCGTGCCGTCGATGCCTTGCCAGAAGAAGGTGTTGTAGGGGAAGGTGTTGAACTGAGACCAACTGATTTTTTGGGTAAGGAATGTATCCACACCTGCAAGATGCATGATCTGTGGCAGGGCAGCTGAGTAACCAAACACGTCGGGAATCCACAGGTTGGTCACATCTTTGCCAAACTCATCCATGAAGAAATTCTTGCCATGAATGAATTGGCGGACCAGTGATTCACCATTGGGAATGTTGCAGTCCGATTCAACCCACATCCCGCCCTGGAGTTCCCATTTGCCGTCTTTAACCGCCTGTTTGATGCGTTCGAAGAGTTCGGGCTGATCTTCCTTGACGAACTGATAATGCTGTGGCTGGGAGGCCCCGAAGATGTAACCGGGATAGTCCTTGATGAGTTTGATCTGGTTAGCAAAGGTGCGCACACACTTGCGTCGACCTTCGCGGACCGGCCAAAGCCAGCCGGTGTCGATGTGAGCGTGACCGACCGCGTAAACATCCATCTCCGAAGCGCTGGTTTTCAGAGACATGATCGGCTTGAGTGATTCGCGTGCAGCTTCAAACGCCATCGGGTCTGAACCGAGAATGTCACAGCAATCCTGAAGCGCTTTGAAAATCTTGGCACGTCGGACCGAGCCTTCATGCAGACCTTCGTAAAGGTTAAACATCAGCTTCATGTCCAGTGACAATTGGAAGGCAGCATCGTTGAAGACTGCCAAACGAATCTTTTCAACGGTTCCTTCTCGTTCACCAAAACGCGTCGGCTCGTTGCGGTCGATGTCCTTGCATTTCACATCATCCAACGGCGTGACACCGAAGTAACCAGCAACGGAACCTTCAAGCCAGAACTCGAGTTTTTCGCCTGCTTTTGCAGACTTGGTCAACGGGACATACTGGCGGATCGCCCGGTCATCCCAGATGGATTTGTAACCGATGTGCTGATCCACCGTGCCGTCTGCGTGGTAGACACAGCCTTCGGTGGAGATGTTGATCCACAGCTGGATTTCCTTGCCATCGAAGTCCGCGGGGACCTCGCCGGTGATGTGAAACCAGACCAGGTCCCAGCGATTGCCCCAGGTGTCACCTTCCTTGATGGGCTTGTATTCACCGCCGAGTCTGCCGTCGAAGTTGGTGCCTTCGATGGGCTTGCCGGTGTTCCAGTAGGTGACATTCAGTGGGAGGGTCTTACCGATGATCGCCAGCTCGACACGTTCGATCGCCTGGGAGATGCGGTTGAAGTACAGCTTTTCGTGACGTGGGTTGTGGTACATCGTGCGTTTCCGTAGCGTATGTCCTACCACATTGGTAAGAACGGATTACAAACGTTTGTATTTGATCAAGACCGACAGTATCCCGTGAAATTGGATTCAAATCAAGAGCGTAAAGTTGTTTTACGGGTGTAAAGTTGGATTGTGATGCGGTTTTGCTGGCGTGATTTTGGTTGGGGTTCCAAGATAAAAAATTTCAATGCATTTTTACCGCAGAGGCGCAGAGGCGCTGAGGACGCAGAGTTCAAACAGGATGTTTATTCTTCTTTTGATTCAGGCGAACCGCGTCGTATCGACGCGGGATTGAGCGAAGCTCAAATACTGTTTGATGATGTCATTTGAATTTCGACTTCGTCGAATCCCGCAGTGACACACCGCGGCTCGCCTGAATTGCATTGTTCTCTCTTAACTCTGAGTCTTCTGCGTCTTGTAAGTTGTTTTTCAAGCGATTGGTTGTTGTTATAAAAAAGCGAGGAGCCTTTGTGGGCTCTGCGGTGAAAATGTCTTGTTTCACATACCCGAAACCCCCGGGATCAGGCGCAGGATACGGTCCGGGCCGTTGGTTGCGATGTAGATCGCGCCGTCAGGTCCGACTGCTGCATCGCGGACGCGGCCCATGCGTTTGATGATGACTTCCTGGTCGGTGACTTCTTCACCTTCAATCTTGACGATGCGGACTTCCTGGAATGCCAGCGCGGTGACGAGCAGGTGGTTCTTCCATTTGGTAAAGAGATCACCGTTGTAGAACTCGATTCCACAGACCGCGATGGAGGGGGTCCAATGGATGATGGGATCGACCATGCCTTTCATGGTGGTGAAAGGGGTGATCGGCGTGCCGTTGTAATTGATGCCGAAGGTGACTTCCGGCCAGCCGTAGTTGGCGCCTTTTCGGATGAGGTTCAGTTCATCCCCACCGCGCGGGCCGTGCTCGGATTCCCAGACTCTGCCGGTGACAGGGTGGACGGAGAGGCCTTGGGGGTTGCGATTACCGAAGGTGTAAATGGACTTGATGGCATTGGGTTCATTGACGAATGGATTGTCAGCAGGGATCGAGCCATCACGGTTGATGCGATGGATTTTGCCGTTGGGCTTGGTGATATCCTGTGCCTCGTTTTGGTATCCACGTTCACCGATGGAGAAGTAGAGATAACCATCGGGGGGAAAGACGATGCGCGAACCGTAGTGATGTCGGGTGCGTTTGTAGAGATCGTGAGGTGCTTCAAAAAGAACCTGTTGATCGGTCCATTGGTGGTCGACGATTTTGCCTCGAACCACGCGCGTCATGGCAAGGTTCTGATCATCAAGCTTGTGTGAGTAGGACAAATAAACCCATTGGTTTTGCAGGTAATCCGGGTCGACGTTGACATCGAGCATACCGCCCTGGCCGTTGTGCCAGACTTCGGGGGTGTTGGCAATGGGGCGTGGGTCGAGGATACCGTTTTTGACGATGCGCAGTCCGCCGGGGCGTTCGGTGATGAGCATGGTCATCGGATCAAGGAAGCAGATGGCCCAGGGGATTTTCAACCCCGCAACCCACTGTTCGACTTTAAGCGTGTAGTCATTGCCCTTGAGGGTTGCGACGGTCTGGCCGACCTTGGGCTCAGAGCCGGTGGGGTTGGCCTGATAGTCCTTGACGGTTTTCTGAATGTAGTTGACTAAACCGTTGATCTGTTCGCTGGAGAAATTGCCATGCGCCGGCATGCCACGGTCCGCGATACCATCACGGATGACTTTGGCCATCGACGCACGATCCTTGGCAAACTCCCATTGATCATCAAGCATGCTCTTGGCATTACCACCCTGAAGATTCAGCCCGTGACAGGCAGCACAGTTTTTCAAAAACAGTTGGGCTGAGTTATCCAGATCCTGTGCGAAAATGACTGTAGGGCTGAGAAAACACAGGACAACAAACCATTTCATGAGGTGTTTGGGCATCATATCACTCGAAAGTTATTTGAGATTTCCAAGTGACATTGTACAGGCAGCGGTTGATGCCCAACAGGATTAATCGTGGCACGTTGGTTTGAGGCGCGTGATCTGAGGGTGATGCGCGCATAAAAATGGACTGACCGTGTCGCGGTTCAGGGTTCTAAAACGACCCTCGAACATAATGCTGATTCTTCGCGACGATCAGTCCACTTTCTCTGATAGGTTAATCGTGCTACCTCCTTGACCATGTTTATTCGTTGATCACTTTATCACTTGAAATAGACGATATGTTGAGCATACAGTCAAGGGATTTAATGGTGTTTTTTAAATCGCCTTCCAGTAAGAAAATTTCTTTCCGTCACTCCCGCGCAGGCAAGAGCCCCGTTGAATATGCAAGTGCACACAGAATGCTACTGGATTCCCGCCTGCGCGGGAATGACGAAATAATGAACAAGAACACAGGCTTGTTTCTGCACTTCAACAGCTAACGATCAGAGAACTTCACGATGCAAAGAGCCGCGCACACAGTAAGCGGTTTAAATCAAGTGCGTGTCAAGTCATCCGCTTACTGTGTGTGCGGCTCTTGATATTGAATTGATCGTGATAAACGTGTTTACGCCTGTTGCCAGTTCAGACATCGGCCGGTGCCTTTGCACAGATCGCATTCGGGGATTTCGCCTTCGACACATTCCATGCATTCGCCGATGCGGTTGTCGATGACCTGGTGAATCAACGAACTCAAACCCAGCGGGGCAGTGACGAGGTATTCAATCCCCGGGTGCTTGGCAGCTGCTTCGGCGGTGATTGCGGGAATGTCTTCATGCCAGTGTTTACCGGGGAGTAAAAAGTACGGCATGACCACGACCCGCTTGGCACCCTTTTCCACACACCGATCAAACGCGGTGGGGATCAGAGGCTCGGCAATTTCCATGTGGGCTGGCTCGACAATCTGCCACTGCGTCTGCTGGCGGTACGCTTCGACCACCTGCAACAACATCGCGTTGGACTCTTCACGACGTGAACCGTGGTCGACAACAATAATGCCGGTGGTGGCAACATCGGTTTGGGCGGGTGTAGTGCTCATGTCCATATCATAGCCAGCTTTGGAATCATTCCAAGTTGTAAACACCCAAAACAAACACAAAACATGTTACTCTGTTTCGGTACTGCAACGTTTGAGAATCACAAAGGTATTCTTGAACAACGCGCAACCGGCGAGTGATCCAGTGACAGATCGTCGGATGCATCAATATGGAGCTTGATACATGAATCGAATTTGGAAGTTTGGGTGGACCTGTTTTCTGACTTTGGGTTTGGCATGGCAAGTTGCCAACGCACAAACGCAGGTGGTTTTGGAGCATGTTCCGGCTAATACAGATCGTGTCTTTGTCTTTGCTTCATTGCAAGGCTTGTCCGATGACCTTCTCGCGCTGGGCAATCTCACGGGCATGCAGCAATTGGTCCCACCCAACCCATTGATGATGATTCAGGCCGAAAGTGGCCTGATGCTCGGTGTTGATGCCAACGCACCAACCGTGATCATGCTCAATGGCAAGATGCCCATGCGTCCGGGCGAGGATGATTCGGTGATGTCCATGCTCCTGCCGATGACCGCCAAAGATCAGTTCATGCAGAATTTTGCTGACATCAAAGTCGATGAGCATGACGGCGGCATTCAGTCCGCCAATCTCAAAGGCGAAGTCATCTACTTCAAGCCGGTCACCGACAAGTACATGCTCATGTCCGACAAGCTTGAACAGGTATCCAGCTACAAAAAACCGGCTGCGGATCACTGGCTCAAACAGCAGGGCAAAATCTGCATCGACCAGATGACCAAAAGTGATCTGGTCATTCTCTATAGTCCGGATGCACTGAAAAAAGACGTCCCCAAGAAATCACCTTTGCCCTTGCAGGTTCAGACTGCTGATCTGATGAAAGATGTCCAGGGCGCTGCAGCCAGTTTCACGGTCAATGCCGATGGGATTGACCTTGGTTTTGCCATGCAGTTCAAACCCAACACCTCCTGGCAATCCTTCTTTGCCAAGGCGCCAGCACAGAAAATCTCCGGCTTTGAGATGATGCCCGATCGTGCCTGGATTCTGGCCTCCAAGGTGATGCTCTCACATCTGAATCTCCAGCAGTTTTCCGACAACATCATCGCAAGCCTGCCTGAAGATCAGAAACCAGTCGTTGACACCAAGCCGCTGTTTGAAGCGATGTCCGGTTATGAGAAACTCGAACAGATGCTCGTTGCTGATGCCCAGGGACAATGGAAAGTCGTCAATGCCTTGAAGCATCCGGGATACACCAAGGAGATGTTCGCCCAGTTTCAACAGTCACTGACGGATGCGCAAAAGCAGTTGGCAGACAATCCCGATGTACCGGTGACTTTTGAAAACCAAGCCGATGCATTGGACATCCCCGGCGCGTTGGGTACGCATGTTCTGACGATCAAGAGCAATGACGAAATGATCAATCAAGGCATGATGCGCAATGCAGGCACCGACGCCTTGAAAGTCTATTTTGCCTACACCGACAAGGGCGTGGTCAGCGTGATGGGGGATGAGGATCTGCTTAAGCGATCTGTCGACGCGATGGCAGCAGACGAACTGGAGACTGCCCTGGGTAAAACGACGCAGGTTCTGCAGGTGAATCTCCCCGAGAACTGTTTTGCAGCAGGCTACATGAATCTGACGCAGACCATTCGCTTTGTTCAGACGATGATGCTCAAGAATCCGGCGACCGCACAGTACGCAATGATCCTGAGCATGATCCAGTTGCCCGAAGACATGCCCCCACTGGTTGGGAACATTGCCAACACCGACGGCGGTGTGCGCTTTGGTGTGTTCCTGCCCAGCAAGACCGTGTCGATCACCGCCCAGCGCGTTAAGCAACTATGGATGATGATGGCGCCCATGATGAATCCCCAGCAGCAGGAACCGGACGTGCAGATTCAGTGATGTCATCGAACAAAGCCGTGTCCCTCCCGGGGCGCGGGTTGTAACGACACAAACACCCGTGACTCAGGAGAGTCACGGCTTTGAAGAACAAAATACAAGACATAAAAAAAACCGCAGATCTCAGTTACGAGATCTGCGGTTTTTTATTTTGAGTCGTCGTACAACGCTCCATTTGTCATTCCCGCGCAGGCGGGAATCCAGTGGTATTCAGTGAACACTTGCAAGTTCCACTGGACTCCCGTCTGCACGGGAGTGACGGAAAGTTGTGTCGGTTGCTCGGTATCAATTCACCAACACAGTGCAACATGCCAGTGAAACTTCCGGGGGCCGGGGGGGTTATTTTTCATCCAGCATTTCGACGGAGCCGAACTTCTTGCCTTCGAGCATTTCCAGGGATGCGCCACCGCCGGTGGACACGTGGCTGACCTTGTCAGCAAAGCCGAGGATTTCGATGGCAGCAGCACTGTCACCGCCACCGATGATGCTCACTGCATCGGTGTCCGCAATTGCCTGGGCAACAGCCTTGGTGCCTTCGTCGAACGGTGCTTTTTCAAACACACCCATCGGGCCGTTCCAGACCACGGTCTTGGCAGCCTTGACCGCTTCGGAATAGGCAGCGATGGTGTCCGGGCCGATGTCAAAGCCCATCATACCGTCAGCGATGTCGCCGTCCGCGATCTGACGTTCTGCACCTTCGAGCGTACCGAAATCATCATGGCAGGCATGGTCGGTGGGGAGCATGAGCTTGTCGCCACCCTTTTCCATCAGTTCCTTGGCAAGTTCCAGCTTGTCTTCTTCGACAAGGCTGTTGCCCACCTTCTGACCCTTGGCCTTGAGGAAGGTGTAAGCCATCGCGCCCCCGATGAGCACTTTGTCACAGACGCCCAGCAGGTTGGAGATGACGTTGATTTTGTCGGAGACTTTGGCACCACCGAGGATGGCCACGAACGGACGATCCGGGCTGGAGATGGTGTCGGTGAGATACTTGATTTCCTTTTCGACCAGGAAACCGACGACGGCCGGCTTGCCCGCTTCCTTCATGGCCTTGGGAACGCCATACATGGAGCTATGTTCGCGGTGACAGGTGCCGAATGCGTTGTTGCAGTACACATCACCGAAGCTGGCAAGTGTGTTGCAGAAGGCTTCGACGCCCTTCTTTTCATCCTTGGTGAAGCGCAAGTTTTCGATCATGACCACATCGCCAGCGGACATCGCTGCGACCTTGGCCTTGGCATCGTCACCGACGGTGTCAGCAGCAAAGGCAACGGGACGACCCAGCAGTTCACCCAAACGGTCGGCAGCAGGTTTGAGGCTGAATGCCGGTTCGACACCTTCGCCGGAGGGGCGACCCAGGTGACTCATCAGCACGCAGCTGCCACCGGCATCAAGCACCGCCTGAATGGTGGGGATTGCCATGCGGATACGGCGGTCATCGGTGATGACACCTTCTTTGAGGGGAACGTTGAAGTCCACGCGCATGAGGACTTTCTTGCCGGACAGATCAATATCGCCAATGGTTTTCTTGGCCATGGGAAGACTCCTTTGTCTTTGAGTTGATGTTTCGAACCGTAACGCATTGGGTGGTTCGGAGGGACATGATAACGAATATCCCTATAAAAGTCGCGTCAGTCTTGTGTTGTGAATAAAACGTTAGTGCATTGACTTGCATGTTGAGCGTGGTACGATCGTTTGTTGAACACGGAACCACAGGCAGGCGTAACGGTTACGTTTGTCTGATGACCGGGCAGAGAGAACTACCTCAACACAGGGTTCCGTGTAGAAAAAGCAAGGAGTTTCAAAATGAAACGTATCCTGACACTGAGTTTAATGACCCTGATGGCTGTGGCTTTGACGGCTTGTGAAACGGCCCCAACGACCCAATCGGGCAAGAGTGAGTTGGAATCCAAGGCCGCCGCCGCTATTTCGCGGTTCAAAGCAACGGACCCGTCGATGTCCAACCACTTCTTCTCCACCGCCAAGGCCTATGCGGTCTTCCCGACCGTGGGCAAAGGTGCTGTTGGTGTAGGCGGTGCCTATGGCAAGGGTGTCCTTTACCAGGGCGGTTCCGTGGTGGGGTACTGTGACCTGTCACAAGGTTCGATCGGCTTCCAGCTTGGTGGCCAGGCCTACAGCGAAATCATTTTCTTTGAAGACGAACTGGCCTTGCAGAACTTCAAGTCCGGCTCGTTGGAATTCGCAGCCCAGGCTTCAGCCGTTGCCGCCGCCGCTGATGCATCAGCCAATGCCGATTATGATCACGGTGTTGCGGTCTTTACCCTTGCCGGTAAAGGCTTGATGTACGAAGCTTCCATCGGTGGTCAGAAGTTCAGCTATCAGCCCAAGTATTAATTCGGATAACAACAATCGGACGTTGATCCGATTGGAAGTTGGCACAAACAACAAACCCTGTGTTCGTGTGACGCAGGGTTTTTTCGTGCGCAAAGAGATTCAGTATGGGAGATTCACGCGGCTCTATTCACAAAGAGCCGCGCACGCAGTAAGCGGATGTCTTGACATAAGGCATTTTTCACTCAAATGTAGCGTCTGGCGTGCTCATGTCTGCGTGCGTCCTCGATGAAAAACCAATTCAATAGCCGCAAGCTGACAGCTCGCGCGTCACCCGTCGACGCGACACTTGAGTTCTGTGATTGGTATTGCAGATTGAAATTCAGATCAGCCGATCAGATCGATTTTGGATTGGATACGTGCTTTAACCATGCGGACATTCTGCTGCATTTGTCTGGTGAAGGGCGTCGTGCCTGAGTATTCGCCACCACCTTGCCGAACGCGATTGTAACGATCGACCATGCGGCGAAATTCGCCAACACGCCCCATGGTTACCGGACCTGTGCGAGCCGGGAACGGACTGGGGACATTAACTCGTTGGATTATACTCATGTTTCTGCCCTTGACGCTTATTCAGACGTCAACAGAAACGAAGAATACAGATACAAACCGTGCAAATGAAAAGGTGAGATTTTATTCAGATAGGTGATTTATGTGCGGACGTTCTACATTTGACGTAGCTTCGCTTCGACCGGGGCGACACGCCCCCGGCTCGCTTGTTACAGGAAGCTGACGCATTCACATCAGCGAGCCGGACTGTGTCAGTCCGGTCAGAGCAAAGCTCTGCTCATATCCCCCAACGCGCTCTTTGCAACCCAATCACTGCTTGAGTTTGTATGTCCAGCGGGATACTTGGCCGACGATGCGCGTGGGCATGAGGATGGCCTGGCGGGTGTTGTGGAAGATGTTGGTACTCACATCGCGTAACAGGTCACGCGTTGCCGTCGCCTTGGGTTCGTCCAATCGCAGGATCAGCAGACACACGATAAACCGGATCACCACCACCAATAGCATCAGCATGACGTGATACGTGATCACCATGTCCAGCGCGGGAAGCTCGATGCGGACCCCTTTAAACAGGGAAGCAAACAGGGACCCCAGTGCGCCGGAGATAATCCCTCCAATCGCGATGGCCATGGCATTGATCGCCACTGCCGCACTCGTGCCGCCCTGCTTGGAACTGGAAAAGTCCAGCAGGATATTGAGGTTGGTGATCTCCCAACCCGGTAAACACGCTGCTTCGATGATCACGATCGGAAGCGCGATCAGTAGATGTACCAACCCGCCTTGTCCTGCAATCACCCAGCCGATGAATCCGACGGTCATTACGCTCATGCACAGGAACATCACCGGTTTTTTGCCATGCTGATCGATTCGGCGTCCCCAGAATCGGTAGGTGAACATGGTGACCAGGCGCTGCATCGCCACCATCAGCAGGTTGGCCATGAACGCGGTCATATTGCCCACGTCGAACATGTACAGCCAGATGTACTGACCGATGAAACCGGTGCCGATGAGGAAGATGAAGTTAACCAGCAGGTACCGGCGGAATGCACGGTTAGCCAGCGGTTTTTTCAGGTTGTAAAGCAGTTGCGGGTTCCAGCCTTTGCCCACCACCGGTTTGGGGTCCGGCGCCAGGGCATGGCGGAGAATCGCGAAAAAGCCGATCAGTCCGCCCAAAGCAAGGAGCATGCTACAGAGTTTGAGCATCAACAGGGGTTGGCGTGCCTGCGCTTTTTCAGCAATGTCGATCAGGTAACCGACCCCCAGCACCACCGCCAGGATCACCGGCTGACTCCAGCGCAGGCAGAAACTCACAAACCGACCGCGCAACGACGGGGGTACCGCATCAGCCAGCCAAGCCGTGTTGGCCGGACCCGCTAGGTTGTTGAAGATCCAGTTGATCGTCACCAGGCCCACCAGTAATCCCCAGCGCAATGATTCCTGGTCTTCGGGGACAACCCATGGAATCAATGCCACAAGTACCCACATGAATCGACCGATCAGGAAGCAGGACACCGCGGTGGCTTTGCGGTGGCCGAAACATTCAAGCATGATGCTTGCAGGAATCTGGAACAAGGCACCGATAAACGGAGCAGCAGCCAGAAACCCGAAATAGCTGTCAGGCAGGTTGATACTCTTGGCAAATTTCGTGAAAGCCGCACCCGTGATGATGAAAATCCAGACATTGGATAAAATCCATCCCAGTGGCACATGCTTGACAAACTGTCGCATGTCTGAATCGCGGCGGTTGCTGCGTTTTTCTTCACGGAACCATTTGGGCAGTAGGGGGCGCTTATACTGCATGGGTTCAGACCTTTTGGAGGATGGCCGACGTCTGATCCGAAACAGGACTGATCCGGTACCGGGAATCCGGTTGACCGGGCAACGCCAGCTTCGGAAAATTCAGGGAATCCAGACACGCAGGCAGGTAGACGATCCAACAGTTTTTCAGGGTCACACAACCCGCTGATCCGTGCGCTGGACAAATTACAAGCGGGACATGCTATCGCGCTTCATTCAGGTAGCAACCCCTAAAATGGTCAGAAAAATGAGAAAGACCATTTTTTGCGAAATTGGCGGTCTACAATCATTTGCGTACCCGCTACATGTGCAAAGGACAACCGATGCCACAACCGATGTTTTGCCTTGGTGGCTATGAACTCAACCGCTATCACACGTATCCGCACAGCAACGGGTTTACGGTTGATGGACGCCAGATGGTCGTGATGCAGATGATGCCCGATCACACTTCGTTGTGGCTTGTGATCACCGAGTTGCTTGATTCATCGCCACAGTCCATTTCGCCCGGACGACGGATCGCTTCCTTTGACCTGCCTCAACCGGTGCGTGACAAAAAGCCGATCCCCATCTGGCCGGACATCGCGCTGAACAAAAACCTTCTCACTGTCTCCGTTCAGGACAGTATCTGGCTGTTGAATCTCGATGACATCGGCAGCAAGCCGCAACTGATCTACGTCGCCCCCAGGGGTTGGCAGCTTTCGGATCTGACGAGTCTCAAACCCGACGCCTCTGCCGTGTGTTTTGGGATTGAGGATCAAGCCAACGGCATCAGTCGCTGTATGGAGATTGATCTTGAAACCCGCCAGCCGCGCGTGCTCTTGGAAGAAGACGCGCGCTTGATCAACCATTTTCACTACAGCCCGTACGATCCGGATTGGATCGGTTTTTCCCATGAAGGACCAGCAACCGAAATCCCCGATCGCGTTAACGGCTACCATCCGACACAGGCTCCCAACGGTTGTTGTCTCTTTGATCAACATTCTGATGAACCGGGCAAACTGCTGGCAGTCGGACATGAACGCTGGTGTTTTGATGAAGCGGCTGCGATCGCCGTTGCCTATGGCGCCAGTCCGGCTGGACCGCGCGGGGTGTATCGCATCTTCACTGATACCAGTAAGCCTGCCCAGCTTCTGAGCCAGGCCGATCGGGATTGGCATTGCAATCTCAGCCGCGATGGCAAGCGTGTGGTCGTGGACACCTCAGGCCCATCGGATCAACCGGGATGTGGTTGGGAGAATGCGGGTAAGTTCAGTGATGTGGTTTATCTGGACGTGACCACCGGTCAACGGACATTGCTTTCGCGGACCCAACGGGCAATGCACCCCTGGCATCCACACCCGGCATTCAGTCCCGATGGACGCTGGGTCTTTTTCAACGATTTCAACGGTGATGCCAATAACCCACGCGGTCGGGTTGGGTGTGTCTGCATCGACGCGTTGAACTGAATTGACGTCATGGTCAGGATTTGGGAATAGGGCAAGACAACATGCCACAAAAAACCAATCGACCGACACAATACATCCTCGAGCCCTCGCCATAAATTCCTGGCCATCATCCAGCAGCTTTGTTTATCCAGAACACAGGTTTTGGAAGTTATCTGACCTCGCATTCGTCCAGAATTGCTCATTCATCCAATACCCGCCGATAAGTCGCAAAGTGAAAATCGCCCATTCGTCACAGGTGATACCCTGAATCGATAGACATCTCATCCATTCTCAAGTTGTTCTTTACTGAGCTTAGGTAATAGTCGATGAATCTGGAGATGATACTTCGGTCTTACATAGACCATTGAAGCAGACGGCCTGATTGACTGCCAGGTGTGCAGCGAAACAGACCGTCGGAGTATGGTGCATGGGTTATCGAAAATCGGTCAATCCATTTGGTATGAAGCTGGACCGGCGAAACCTCTCACGCACAGTCGGTGCGCGTCAGGTCAAGTACCGCTTGCTGTTCATTGGTGTGTTGATGGTCTTGCTGATGGGCAGTTTTCCTTTGATCTACGACACTGGCACACTGGTCAGTTCCGAGTTCCATACCATCGTCGAGCTGGGCAGCGCGATTCTGAGTCTGTTGGTGGCTTTTGCGTTGCTTGTCCGTTTTTATGCGATGGGCAGTCGATTTGTCCTGCTGATCGGTCTGGCTTTTTTCTGTAATGGTCTGGCCGATGCACATCATTTTGTTTCTGCTGCCACGCAATGGCAACAATCCAAGTTTGTGTTCTTTGCTGACGCCTATTCGCAGCCTGACCAGATCACCGGGGTGATGTTGTTTGGTGTGTTTCTGATTCTGGCACCACTGTTACCGGCCCGTAAGGCCAAAAAGAACAGGTATCAGGAAGACACCGACCCATTGTCTGAACCGATGACGATGCTGTGCATCCTGCTGGTCCTGGCATGTGCATGTCTGCTGTTACCGTTACATCGCGTGCTGGTCAGTGACACAATCTTTCACCGCCCGATTGACTTTGGCATCTTCGTGATCCAAAGTTTCGCATTGGGCTTTTTTGTCCGTGAGTTTATTCGGACACGCGATACGCTGACTTGGTGGATCACGTTATCCATCGGCATCTTTGCCTGCAGCCAGTTGGCCACTTCGATGACCGCCGAACGATACGGTGGTCTGTACATTCTGGCCCATAGTCTGAAAGTGATTGGCTCGATCATTCCGTTGATCGGTTTTTCGATGTATCAGATTGCCATGCTTCAGGCTCATGAGTGGTCGGAGATGGTGCTTAATGCGTATGTCGAGGATGCTGCCAACTCCAAGGACGAAGCGTTCCGCCGCATGGTTGAACTCGAACGCCGGTCAGTCGAACTGGAGATGGCCAAGGAAGCTGCACATGCTGCCAACCAGGCCAAGAGTGATTTCCTGGCCAACATGAGTCATGAAATCCGCACGCCGATGACCGCCATTCTCGGTTACACCGATCTGCTGCTGGATCCCAATGAACCCAACGAAAAACATCCGCAGTACATCAACACCATCCGAGATAACGGCAAGAGCCTGCTGACGATTATCAACGATATTCTCGATCTCTCGAAAATTGAAGCAGGGAAAATGGATGTTGAACGCATCGGCTGTTCCATCACCGACATTATTGCTGATGTGGCATCATTGATGCGCGTCCGTGCAGCCGATCGGAAAATCAGTCTGGATGTCGAGTACACCACATCGGTTCCTGAACAGATTCAATCCGACCCGGTTCGCATCCGACAGATTCTGGTGAACCTGGTGGGCAATGCTATCAAATTCACACAACAGGGCGGTGTTCGCATCGTCGTCAAATGCAATGCACCGGATGTCCCCAATCCCAAAATCACCATTGATGTGGTGGATACCGGCATTGGGATGAACGAGGAGCAAGTCCGCAAACTTTTCGCACCATTTACCCAGGCTGATAATTCCACCACGCGTAAATTTGGTGGCACCGGTCTGGGGCTGGTTATTTCCAAGCGATTGGCGCAAATGCTCGGTGGTGATATCAACGTCAACTCCACGCCCGGTGTCGGCAGCAGCTTCAAGGCTGTGCTCGCAACCGGTTCACTTCGGGGTGTGGCCATGCTCACCCAACCAACCGAGGCGGTCCGTTCCGACACACCGCGTAAACCGATGATGACCGACCTGGTCACACTCTCGGGTAATGTACTTTTAGCTGAGGACAATCCGGTCAACCAGAAACTTATCCGTCGCGTACTCGAGAAGATGGGTCTGAATGTGAAATTGGCAGCCAATGGTCAGATCGCCTTTGACATGGCCATGCAGCAACTGGAAGCGGGCAAACCGTTTGATGTGATTCTCATGGACATGCAGATGCCGGTGATGGATGGCGTGACCGCTGCCCGGAACCTGCGTCGTGCCGGTTATGATTTACCGATCATTGCATTGACCGCCAATGCGATGGAACAGGATCGCCAGCGATGTATGGAAGCCGGGTGCAATGACTTTGCCACCAAACCCATCGACCGTGAGAAACTCAATGCGACCCTCGCCCAATGGCTCAATTCAGACAACGCAACGGATCAACCCGGCGATCAACGCCAAAGTGCATAAGATTCATATCGACTCAGCATCACGCAGTGATGCAGCTAAAGCAGTTCAAATCATTAATCTCCACCCTACGTCAGAATACCACGTGCATAATGCCCCTGCGCGGGAATGACGAAACCTGAGACGGCATGGAGATTATTGCATTTTTCACTCATAGAGCATTTTTCATTCAAGTGTAGCGTATCCACAGCTTTTGAAGTAGGCATGGCATTCATCCACTGTGACACGGCCAAATGCTTCTGCGACCGCTTGGTGGAGTTGCTCAATGGATCGGGCGGCCGCTCGACGCAGCCATGCTTTGATCTTTGACCACATCTTTTCAATGGGATTGAGGTCCGGCGAATAGGCCGGCAAGTACCATAGATCACAACCTGCAGATTCAATGGCCTGTCGAATGCCTGTGACCTTGTGAGCTGCCAGGTTGTCCATCACAACGATTTGACCGGGACGCAATGCTGGACACAAACAACGCCGAACATAGCCGTCAAACGTCGCAGCGTTTATCGTCCCGTCCAACAGCAAGGTGGCAGACGGCAACACGCCTTGATAGCCGATGGCACTGATGAGCGTGCTGGTTTTCCAGTGGCCATGCGGTGCCGCATCGTGACATCGTTGCGCAGAAAGTGCCCAGCCATAACGGCGCGTCATGTTGGTTTGTGCACCGGATTCATCGAGAAAAACGAATTGTTTAGCATCGACGAATTGTCGAGCGATGCGAAAATTCATTCGACGCTCAACGATGTCCGGTCGATCCTGTTCGCTGGCTCGAAGCGTCTTTTTTAAAAGACCATCCCATGTTGCTCAACGCGCGATAAATCGTCGTCAGGCCACAACGCACGTGGCCTTGCTTGATGAGTTGTTCCTGAAGTTGAGCCAGTGTGCTGTCGGGGCGTTGCTCAATGAGGCGACGCAACTGCTTGCGTCCCTGGTCGGTCAATCGGCAGTAACGTGCTCCGCCACCGGGTTGCGCAGCGATCTGCCCGTCTTCACGTCGGCGTTGTTTGAGTCGCCTGACCCACGCCGGACTGACTGCAAACACCCGTGCCACTTCGGTCGTGCCATGGCCTTGATCGCACATCGATAGCACACGCTTGCGCAAATCAATCGAATAAGCTTTCATCCAGTAGCCTCCTTGCTGGAGGATAGGGTATAGCAAACATACCCGTGGCGCTAGACCTGAATGAAAAATGCTCTATGTCGCGTGGACGTGTGACGCGCGAGCTGTCAGCTCGCGGCTATTGAATGGGTCTTTCATTGATGACGCACGCAGACATGAGCGCGCCAGACACGACATATGAGTGAAAAATGCAATAATCGCTTATGACGCCTTTGAACACAGACGCGATTAAATAACTTACCCCGGCAGCTGATCCAACGAATCCTGCAATGATTTGATGATAGGCAAATCAGGATTGATCAACTGGATATGCAACAGGTGTTGCTGAGCCTTGTCCTTGTCACCAGCCTTGATCCGCCATTGCGCTGCCTTGGCTGCAAGGTCCCAGTTACGCAGATCTTTGGCCAGCAGTTGTTCGTAGACTTCCGCGGCCTTGCCCGGTTCACCGAGTTGATCCCAGTATTTAGCCATCTCCGCAGCGATGGGCAGTTGGGCTTTTTCGGCATCGGTGAGATTGCCCATGACCGTAAGCGCTTCGTTGGGCTTACCCAGTTCAGACAGCAATCGTGCCTGCTTCCGCAGATACACGACCTTGGTCTTGCGCTTGGCCAAGGGCGACTGATCGATGGCTTGCTGCATGGTGTAAACCGCCTGGGCGATTTGGTTTTGCTTGACCTGGCAGTCCGCCTTGCCGTTGAGCGCGAGGATCATGTCTGAGTCCAACGCGTAGGCTTTTTCGTAGCATTCCTGAGCCTGGGACCAGTTACTTTGTTCGAAGTAACTTTGGCCCAGGTACAGCCAATACTGCGCGTTGGACGGTTCGAGTTTGACCGCAAGGCTCAGGTGATCCGCTGCGGTCTTGGGGTCCTTTTGCATCAGGGCAATGTTGCCCGCCAGCAGATGCACCGGCCCCTGATCGGGGTCGAGCTTCAGGGATTTGTCGATGTAGCTTTGGGCGTTGGTCAGATCACCTTTGTCAAAATAAAGTTGGCCGACGAAGAGTTGGCCCGGCGCAAACTCGGGATGTTTCTCTGCGATCTCTTTGGCTTGTGTGATGAGTTTGTCCAGATCAATCTTGCCCCGCCGTTGATGCATATATAATTGGCGGAGTGGCTCGAATTGGGCTTCGATATCTTCGAGGGTCTGCTTCTGAACAGGCGATGGCATTCTTTCATCAGGCCCCGGCGCATTTTGCAGAAAGACCGCGCAGAAGATCACAATCGTGAGCATCACGGCCAGCACCATGCCAAAGAGAACGGGGTTGTGTCGGATATTGCGTTTTTCAGTCATCGGTACAAGGTACCGCCAACGCGAAGCCGTGTCACTCCTGTGGCACGGGTTATGTTTCATGCATCATACGCACGTTTTAAGCAATTAATCTTCACGCTTCGTCACTCCCGCGCAGGCGGGAGTCCAGTGGAACATGCAACACGCGCACCGAATACCACTGGATTCCAGACTTCCGGGGGCGCTGGAATGACGATATGAATCTCAGTTGTCATGTAATGCTAAAACTCAGGCACACTTGCCCAGTGACTTGCCATCGGACTTGATGGGTTTGGCTTGATTCTCAATAGCTTCGCGGGCACACTTGGCTTTGTGGCGCCAGTACTTGATACCAATATAGACTGCTGCAACGACAAGCAATCCGCCGATGACGCCGATCTGTCCCTGTTTGGCCCACTTCCAGACGTTTTCCAGATGGTTCCAGAAAAAGTAACCAGCAAGCATCAAGGCCGGCGCTGAGAGCAGACACGCCATGCCGTCAAAGAGCAGCATCTTCCATGCCGGGACGTGGAGCTTGCCAGCCGAGAAATACACCGGCGTGCGGAGACCGGGCATGAAGCGGGCGATGAAAATCACCTTGCCCCCATGCTGGGCAAAAAACTTCTGGGCCTTGGCCATCTTCTTGTCACAGAGATAACGACGGAGAATCGGCAGTTTGCGTATGGGTTCGCCGTACTTTCGACCGAGCATGTAGACGATGAAGTCCGCCCCGATGAGCGAGATGAGTCCGACGGGGAGCATGATGTAGATGTTGGCCTGTCCCGAGCCACACATGTACCCGCCCCAGATCAGCGGGACATCTTCGGGGATGGGTACACCAAAGCCACTGATCGTGAGGATCAGGAAAACACCCAGGTAAGACCAGTGAGCTAAAAAGGCTTCCATATCACATCCAGTTTACCCACCATTGTCTGATGAGTTGCCTAGTACTTTCGATTTTATCCAGGCCAGGGCCTGCTGACGGTTGCACACCGTGCCGTCAAGTTGTGCATCGTACGCTTGATCGAGCCAATCGCCAAACGCCGGGCTGGGTTTGAGTCCCAGTTCGATCAAATCACTACCCCCGACCCACGGCTGGGGATTCACCCCCTGGGCCTGCAAAATCGGGACTTGGACTCTCAAATCATCGGCTATGGGGCGGACGATCTGTACCTCTTTCATCGCCTCAAATAGGATTCGACCTTGAGCAAATCGACTCATCGCAAGCAACCGCTTTTTGCCCGCGACACCTAACTCATGCCACTGCATTAACTTGGCGGTGACGCGCAGGGTGTTGACCAGTGCATCGCGCTGCTCATTACTCATGGACAGCGCGTTGCGCCATTGGGTCATGGTGCGCTCAAAGCCTTGTGCTAAAAAGGGTAATAGCTCAAAGCCATGTCGGGCATGCCGATCCAGCATCCATGCTGCCAAACAGACGGCTGCGTCCACCTCATCATGATCCGGCAGGGCACCGAGCGTCGTCAGGGCAACATCGCGGTGATCCTCATTGAGCGTGGGGCCGTCCAAATGCAGGTCTTGAATGAGTTTGGCTGCCAATTGACGTTGGACGGGTTCGACGGAGTTAGCCAACATCAGTTCGACTTCAATGCCGATGCGTTCGCGGGAGATTTGCCCCAGGTAGCGCGCGTGATTGCGGATCGCCCGGGCGGTCTTGGTTTCGATCTCAAAGCCCATGCGAGCAGCAAATCGGATGGCACGGAGCAGCCTCAGATAATCCTCATTAAACCGTTTGTCGGGGTCCCCGATCGCGCGGATGATGCCCGCTTTGAGGTCGTCCTGCCCGCCGACGTAGTCGATGATTTTATTTTCGATGGGGTCTTCAAACAGCCCGTTGATCGTAAAGTCGCGTCGCTGGGCGTCATGCTCCGCATCGGTGAATGCCACACCATCAGGCCGGCGTCCGTCGGAGTAGCCCCATTCGGTGCGGAAGGTGGCGACCTCGATGTGACAGCCCATCAGTCGGACCAGCACCACGCCAAAGGCTTCACCCACCAGTTGCGTGTTATGGAAAATCGCCGCCAACTCCGAAGGGGTGGCAGATGTCGCGACATCGTAATCCTTGGGGTCGATCCCCAGCAGTCGATCGCGCACGCAACCCCCAGCCAGGTACGCAACGTAACCGGCATCCTTGAGGATCGAGATGATTTTCGTGGCGGCATCGAGCATACGTCAGGTTCACGTTTTGATCACGCAATTGGAGCACCAGATGTCAATCTGGTGCAGGTTATCAACGTGCCAATTCAACCTGCACCACATTAACATGTGGTGCTCAAGTGATCATTTCACATAGGTGTCAGTTGGCATCAGTTCAAAATTCAAAGTCCATCGCCATCAACACCGCGTCTTCACGCAGCGGTCCTGCGACGGCGACATGTTCAGGATGCGGTGCGTAGACTTCCAGCGCTTCCTTGCTTTCAAGGGTGACCAGCAAACCGTGTGTGAAACCCTGGGCGCGATCGGTGAAGTTCTTGCCGACCGAGAGATGCAGAATGCCGGGGATTTTGCCTTCCAGAGAACGCAGACCTGCAAGGTGTTCTTCCTGGCGAGCCGGGGTGATCTCTTCGCGGAACTTGATCCAAACCATGTGTTGTACGGGCATGTTGTTGCCTTTCTGTGATTTTATTTTTGTCTGACATTTAGCCGCGTCACTTGTGACGCGCGATGTCTTGCGTTGTGGTAAGCCAAGCGCCTCGCAAGCGAGGCGGCTAAATGATGCATTATCTCTTTGTCGCTTCGATTTTCTGGATGATGTTGGTGGTGCTTCGTCCTTCGACCAGGCCGACGACGGTGACCTGCCCGCCGTAGGATTCGACGAACTCGTGGCCGACGACTTTGTCCTTGGTGTAGTCACCCCCCTTGACCAGGACATCGGGCTTGATCGCTCGCAGCAGGTCCATGGGGGTGTCCTTGTCGAACACGATGACATAGTCCACGCTGGCAAGCTCACTGAGCACCATCAGGCGGTCATCCTGTTTGTTGACCGGGCGGTCCTTGCCTTTGATCTTGCGGATCGACGCATCGGAGTTCACACCCAGCACAAGGATGTCGCCCTGTGCCTTGGCCTGGCGGAGATATGCCACGTGACCAGCATGGAGGATGTCAAAACACCCATTGGTAAAGGCGATTTTCTTGCCCTGCTTGCGGTATGCCGTGATCTCGGGAAGCAACTGATCCACCGTGCGGATTTTGCCCAATTCGGCATGTTGCTTCTGGAGTAACGCGATCAACACCTCATCCAATTCAATCGGCACGACCCCGAATTTTTCGACTTCCAGACCCGCAGCAACGTTCGACAGACTCACCGACATCGGCCAGTCCGCGCCGTTGGCTAAGGACGCAGCGAGCATCGCAATCACCATGTCCCCCGCGCCGGTCACGTCATACACGCTCCGCGCTTCAGTCGGGATGGCGATGGGCTTTTTGCCTTTGACCAACAGCAGTGCGCCGCGCTTATCCAGCGTGAGCACCACGGTCTGCAATTTGAGTTCACGCAGAAGCGTCTTGGCCATCAGGTCGGTTTCCGACGGCGTCATGCCGGTCGCTAAGCATGCTTCGGTGGCGTTGGGGGTGATGGTCGTCGCGCCGCGGTACTTGGTGTAATCTTCAATCGCTGCAGGGTCGACCAGCACGGGAATCTTGTGTTGTTTGGCGGTCTTGATCAGATGCTGACACACCGCAGGCGTCATCGCACCCTTGTTGTAGTCTTCGATGATCAGCGCATCAGCCCGGGCGATGAGTCGGTCACCCGCTGCCATGAGTTTCTGGGCGATCGTCGGACTGGCTGGTGATTTATCTTCGGTGTCGACCCGGAACATTTTCTGAGCATGACGATGCTGAGCAAGACCCACGAAGTTCTGCTTGATGGTGGTGGGGCGGCTTGGGTCATCAATTAACCCGGTGGTGGTGCAGCCTTTTTCCTTGAGTGATTTTTTCAGGTCAAACCCATTGCGGTCTTTACCGACGATCCCCAGGCAGGAGACCTTGCATCGCAAAGCAATGAGGTCCAGGCAGACGTTGGACGCACCGCCGGGGACCCATTTCTGGTCTTCAATCGCCAGCACCGGGACCGGCGCGTCGGGCGAGAGCCGCTGAGCATTGCCATAGACATAATGGTCGAACATAAAGTCCCCAGCCACGACGATGCGCTTGGCACGCGCGGGCTTGGGCCACGAGTCGATAAAACGGATCGCCTGATCCACGGAGTTGACGTTTTGAGCGGTCATGAGGCGTATGATAAGCCAAAGCGCGGTAGGGGACTAGTGACGGACGACTTATGTGACTTCACCCGCAATGGGTTTTCGTTCGTTTGGGTTTTTAACGCGAAGGTGCAAAGGACACGAAGGTCGCGAAGAAAGACAAAAACAAATTAAACCACAGAGTCACAGAGAACACAGGGCCTGAAATAAGACATGAGTCTTACTCTACAGATATTTTAAAACTCTGTGCCTCTGTGTCTCTGTGGTTAAAAACGGTCTTGAAAAACTTTGCGTCCTTCGTGATCTTTGTGCTCTCGCGTTAATGAAAAAAACTGACAAAGGACAGCCCGTCACAAGATCGTGAAAACCTTCACTGGTGAGTGCTTAGTGATTGTGTTATGTTTGCAGAATGCGAATTGTGATGCTTGGTGATATTGTCGGAGCGTGTGGCCGCCAGTCGGTTGCTCAGCTCATCCCGCAGATTCATGAACAGTACAAGCCCGACGTGGTGCTCGCCAATGCCGAGAACACGGCCAACGGTTCGGGACTCACGCCCGACCAGTATCGCAAGCTCTGCAAAGCCGGGATCGATGGCATGACGCTTGGTGATCACGCGCTGCGAAAGCGCGAAATCTTCTCCATCCTCCAGGACGAAAACAACATCATCCGCCCGGGCAATCTCCCTGAAGGTGCGCCGGGTAAAGGTTGGATGGCTGTGCAGCCCAGGGATGAGAGTCTGCCACCGGTGTATGTGATGATTGTGCTGGGCAACATGTTCATGGGCCTTAATGCCAATGACCCGTTTGCCTCGGTGGATCGGATGATGGCACAACTGCCTCGCACCGCGGACGACAACGCGATCATTCTCGTGGAGATGCATGCGGAAACCACCAGCGAGAAACAGGCGATGGGCTGGCATCTGAACGGCAAGGTCTCAGCGGTCTTCGGTTCACACACCCATGTCCCCACCGCCGACGCCTGCGTGCTCCCCGATGCCAAGCAGGCCAAACGCAAGACCGCCTACATCTCCGACCTGGGCATGTGTGGTGGACATTATTCGGTCATCGGGCGACGGGTGGAACCTGTTTTGACACATTTGCGCACCGGCGTTTACATGGCCTTCGACGTGGCAGATCAGGACCCGCGTATCAACGGCATTGTCATCGACATCGACGAAACCACCGGCTCGGCCACCGCCATCGAACGCTTCACCATGCATGCCGACCGCAACAAGTCTCCGTTTATGGCGTAACCCCGGAACCCCCCGGAAGCCTCCCGAAAATCGTCGTAACTTTTCTTGATCTCAACTCAAAAGCCGTGTCGCTCCTGCGGCACGGGTTGTTTAGTCTTTTACACTGCGATCGACCCGTGACCCGGGAGGGGCACGGCTTTGGCATGTATTCGATCTCAAACGCTGACAGGTCTGACTTGGGGTGATCACTTGCCAAATGGTCATTTGCATCGCGGATTCGACCAAACTCCGTCGGGTATTCGACCGATACGTAAAAAGTGAGTGCAACTAAACCCACTGGATCTGTCAACGCGCAACGCCGACCGGGGCAAACCCAGGTACCGCATCATCCGTCGATTTGGAACGACGCACCGATGCGCGCCAAGATCATGCTCCTCATTGCCATCGCGGCCGTGGGCGGCTGTATCGTCGGCATGCTCGAAGTCTACATGGGCCAACATGCCTACATTCTCGCTTCGGGACTCGGCGGACTTTGCCTGGTGTTATTCGGTCTTTCCAAGGCGTGGTGTTGGTTGCCGTTGGAGAACCTCATCAAACAGCTTGAGAGCATCGACAAGACCGACCGTCCCAAGCAGATTCAATCCCTGCCATTAAAGCGCGTTGATGAAGTCGGCCAGATCGCGCGGGTGATTCATGAACTGATGGCATGGACGATCCGCGAACACATTCAGGCCCGCCAACTCCGCAAGAGTTTTGCAGACGAAGTGAACAAAGCCATCAACCGTGCCACCACGGACCTCAAAAACATGGCCATGCGCGATCCACTCACCGGCCTTGGCAACCGGCGCTTTGTCGATGAAAACCTTGAAGACCTGGTGCAGTCGGCTCGTCATACGCAGACAGATCTGGTGTGCATCGGATTTGACGTGGACAACTTCAAGCAAGTCAATGACACGCTCGGACATGCTGTCGGTGATGAGCTTTTGATTTTCATTGCTTCGCTGATTCAGGCTTCGGTGCGTGGGGATGACTACCCGATTCGCCTTGGTGGTGACGAGTTTTTACTGCTGATGCCCGGCTGTGACATCGACCATGCTTCCCGGATCACCGAGCGGATGGTGGTGCTTTTCCGTCAGCATGCCCAAAGCGCTTTCCCGCAGGTACCGGTGAGTCTGTCGGTGGGGATGGCTTCGCTGTATCAGGACAATCCTGCAGACGGCCGCGAACTCATGGAGATCGCTGACCAACGCCTCTACAAAGCCAAACACGGTGGCAAAGACCGTTTGGTGACCTGTTGAACATGTCATTGGGTTAAAGCCGTGTCACTCCCGTGGCACGGGTTGGTTCATCACGAACAACATCACATTAACTTCAAGACAACCCGCGACTCAGGAGAGTCACGGCTTTGTGTGTGATGGTTGCGCGTGATAACCCACATCTTGTTAGAAATACCGGACCTGTCCAGTCAACCCCATCAAATGGCCGATAGGTAACCTATGTCGGATCCCTCGCAACCTGTTATCGGTCATGTGTTACACCAACTGGCGTATGCCGGTGCGGAGGTGTTGGCTGCAGCGTTGGCAAGGCAACTCAAAGATCAGTTCCATTCGGTCTTCCTCTGCCTTGATGGCTTGGGGCAGCTTGGTGAGGAACTCGAAGCCGAGGGCTTTACGGTGGTGCAACTCGGTCGCGAGCCGGGGATTGACCTGAAGGTGTCCAAACGGATTCGTCAGGCGGTCAAGGATCACAAGATTGATCTGCTTCATGCCCATCAGTACACCCCGTTTTTCTACTCCGCCATGTCCCGTCGCATGCGACACACCCCGCCGATCCTCTTTACTGAGCATGGGCGACATTACCCTGATCAACGCAAACTCAAACGCGTCATTGCCAACAAAATTCTCTGGCGTCAGCATGATCGTGCGACCGCCGTGGGTCGGTTTGTCGCCAGAGCTTTGGTTGCCAACGAAGGCTTCCCGCGCACTGATGTCCAGGTGATCTACAACGGCATTAATCCTGACCAGTTCATGCTCCCCAATCCCAGCCAGATTCGATACCTGATGCGCAAGGAACTGGGACTCACCGAAGACCAGCCCATCGCGCTGCAGGTCGCCCGGTTCCACCCGGTCAAAAGTCATGCGACTTCCATCAAGGCCTTCAGTCACGTGGTCGAGCAGTTGCCCAATGCCGTCTTGCTTTTGGCAGGTGACGGGCAGGACAAGCAGCTGATGCAGGAGTTGGCCAGACAGCTTGGGATCAGTTCGCAGGTTCGCTTTCTGGGTGTCCGAACCGACATCCCCAAACTCATGGCAGCGTCGGATGTCTTCGTGCTCTCATCGCTGAGTGAAGGCATCTCCGTCACCCTGCTCGAAGCCATGGCAGCAGGCGTCCCCATCTGCACCACCGATGTCGGGGGCAACAGTGAAATCGTCGAACACACCGTCACCGGCCTGCTCTCCCCAAGACAGGATGCCAAGGCGCTGGGTTCCAACCTTGTCCAACTGCTCATTGACGCACCGTTGCGACGTAAATTCGTCGATGCCTCCCGCCGTAAACTGCTTGCCCAATTCAATCAGCAGCAGATGCATGAGGGATACACCAAGCTTTACCGGTCAATGATTCATTGACATAAGCAATTGCATATCACAGACATACACGCCTTGGCGTCTTGGCGATTCGTGAAAACGGACTTATGATGTGTCCAGGTTTTGACGATGGAACACCTGTAAGACCATGACCAACCAGACGCCCCGATTATTGATCTCCGACGATTCGCTAGACGCCTTTACACCGCTAACCGACCTGCGCGCGGTTTTTGAGCTTCGTACCGGCATGCTTACCACGATGCAGCGCATCGAATTGGTCACCGGCCTTAAAACCGCTGCCCTCACTGTCAAGCCAGCCTTGGAAGCGGTGCTCCAAGCACGCTATCCCGACATCGCGGTCAATACGCTACCGGATGGTGATGATCAGGCGGTGTTGATGGTCAATGGTCAATGCACCACGCACGAGGCTCTAGGACAAGTCGCACGACTGCCCGAGGGACATCGACTCTGCCTGCCGGATGGCACGGTGGTGGCTGCCCACTTCCCCGCAGGGTCGGGTTCGAATCTTGATGCCAGTTCGCTTAAGTGCATCACCGTCCAGGTCGACGCGTTGATTCACTACCCCTGGGACATCCACAAAGTCCTGCATGCGAATCTGGTCCACGACATTGAACACGGCCAATTCCAGGCGGTTGGCAAAATTGATGACCGCTACCCGGGCGTGACGAGTTTTGGTGATCATGCCATCAAGGTGCACAGTTCCGCCAGGATTCAGCCGGGTGTGATTCTTAACAGTGAAGCCGGGCCGATCTGCATTGATGAAGATGTGCTCATTGAATCACCTGCTGTCATCCAGGGACCGTGCGCGATCTGCAAGGGCGCGATGATCGCCCCGATGACCCAACTGCGCAGTGACACCGTCATTGGCCCGGTGTGCAAAGTCGGTGGCGAGATCAAGGCTGCGGTGATCGCAGGTTACTCCAATAAAGCCCATGCCGGCTATTTGGGCAATGCGCTGGTGGGTTACTGGGTGAATCTCGGTGCAGACACCACCGCGAGTAATCTCAAGAACACCTACTCGCCCGTCCGCATGCAGTTGTCTCCCGATGGCGAACGTTACGACACCGGTTTAAGCAACCTCGGCCCGATCATCGGGGACTTCGTCCGCACCGGCATCACCACCCGCATGCCCACCGGCACCGTCATCGGCACAGGGACCATGATCGCTCAATCCACCTTCACCCCCACCTGTGTCCCGCCCATGCGCTTTATCACCGACAATGCTGATCAACCCTATGACGCAGACAAGCTCATCGACACCATCAAGGCCATGATGTCCCGCCGCGAGCAAACACTGACCGATGCCGAGGCCCAGCGCCTGCGCGCGTTGGTGTGAGTGGTGTTGTTCGACTTTTGATACGATCAACACAAACCGGCAGATGAATGAACCTGACGGATTTAGAGCAGTCCAAACAATTAATCTTGATACTATCTTTCACTTCGTCATTCCCGCGCAGGCGGGAATCCAGTGGCATTCTGTGCGCACTTGCAAGTTCCACTGGACTCCCGCCTGCGCGGGAGTGACGGTGAGTGTAGATTCTTGGTTTGAGCTACTCTTATTTCATGACAACAAGCTTTGATCCGCCAGATTATGATCTGAGATCGCGGGTGGGTCTCTTTTGTTTAAATCAATGAATAAAAAATCATTTGGCTGCAACCGGTTTTGCTCCACATGCGTATGTCGCATTAACCCCGCATTTCTGTCCGACACATCTTGATCATGGAGCTCGTTTATGGTGACGTCTTTCTTCCGGATGGTCCTTCTGACCTGCCTTCTCGTCTCGCCTGCTTTGGCGGATCTCAAAAGCTATGTTCAAAAACCTGACCCCAGCTACCAGTACGAAGTGGTCAAGCAGGAAGCGATGGGCCAATCCAATGTGCGCATCGTCAAGTTCACCAGCCAGACCTGGGAAGACAAAGCCTGGGAACACTGGATGTATCTCGTCTCCCCGCACACCATTCAACATGAAGGTAAAGGCGTCCTCGTCATCGTCGGCGGGTCCAATCGCCCCGGCATTCCCAAACTCCCCAAGGAAGCACTCATCATCACCCAGGCCTGCGAACAGTTGGGCGTCCCCGTTGCCATCCTCGGCCAGGTTCCCAATCAACCGCTGTATGGCAAGCTCAAGGAAGACAATCTCATCGCCCACACCATGACCATGTACTTTGAGTCAGGCAACGAGGAACAGGTCCTGCTCATGCCGATGGTCAAGTCTGCGGTCAAAGCCATGGACTGTGTTTCATCATTGATCAAAGAATCCACCGGTAAAGGCATCGACAAGTTCGTCGTCACCGGTGCCTCCAAGCGCGGCTGGACCACCTATCTCACTGCGGCTGTCGATCAGCGCGTCATGGCTGCTGCCCCCATCGTCATCGACATGCTCAAACTCCCCGAGCAGATGGAAAAACAAAAGCGGGTTTACGGCGAACAACTCAGCCCCAAGATCACGCCCTACACCTCCCGTGGTGTGCTTCAACATCTTAACTCCGAACGCGGTAAAGCCCTCGTCAAACTCATCGACCCCTATGAATACAGGCATTTATTGACCATGCCCAAGTTGTTACTGCTTGGGACGAACGATCCGTTTTGGACCGTGGATGCTGCCAATGTGTATTACGATGACCTGCCCGGCGAGAAGTACATCAGTTATGTCCCCAACGCGGGACACGGTTTGGACCTGAGCATCATCCCGACCCTGCTTAACTTCATGAAGTCCGCGGTGAGTCATACGCCGTTAGCTGAATTTGCCTGGACGCGCAACGATGATGGTTCGACCACGGTTAAATGTGTCGACAAACCCATGTTGCTTGAGTTGATCACTTCCAACAATCCGACGATGGATTTTCGGCAGGCAAAATGGGAGACGACGGTGATGCCGATCAATGGCGATTCAATTGATATCAAACCCAGTGAACCCAAGCAGGGGTATCTTGCGTATTACGTGAAAGCAACCTACGCGTCAGCTCACCAAGTGCCTTACTCGCTGAGTACGCAGATCACGGTTTTGGGCGGACAGTGAGAATGGATACCCGTCTCGCACACCCCTGATCTGCAAGCTTATCCAGAGAACCGAGCTACCCACGTGGCTCGGTTTTTCGTTGCACTCAGGCGAGCCGCCGTGTGTCACGGCGGGACAAAGCGCAGCTTTGCATGAAGTTGCAATGACACACATGCACAATCAAGTTGAGCATCGCTCAAACCCGCGTTGACACAACGCGGCTCGCCTGAGAAGTTCTTATCTCGATTGCTCCATTCGATTAAGATGTACAAACCACGCACGTCTGTTTTACAGGAGCACATTCATGTCACGTCACCGGGGATTGTCATTGATCGAGATACTGGTGGTCATTGTCATCGTTGCGATCACAGTGCTGCTTTATCTTGGATTGACACAACCGGGTAAAACAGAATATCGAACCTACACACAATGTATGGCTCAACTCAAAACATTGACACTTGCCATGCATACCTATGCTTATGATCACGAAGATTATTTCCCCGGCGTGGATGCGCAGGGACATGTCATATCACCACAGGTAACTGCTCGGTTTAAGCTCTTGAAGACGTACCTGGATAAACCCCACATGTTCGTTTGCCCAGCAGATAGCATGCGGCATCAAGCTGTAGATTTTGACAATCTCAGTGCTGACAACATTTCCTATGCCCTGTTAAATCAATCGCGTGATGAGATGACCGTCGGTCAAAAAGTGCTTGTGAACAATCAACAAGCCGCAATGATCCCAATGATTAGTGATCGAGCGATACGCAAAGCAGATGGACCAATGGCTGTACGCTCAACCCATCCGATCCCCCATGATTACAAGGGAGATTGGATCGGCTGTGTCGCATGGATGGATGGGCATGTCAGTCTTGAACGATCAGCGACGGTGCGAACGGCATTTAATCTTGGGCAACCCAATAGCAATGATTTTCTCTTCGATACTCACGATGCAAGCATGGTTTATCGCGGCAAGGATCAGTTGATCGATCCGGGGCATGAGTGATTCATTTCACACTCAGGCGAGCCGCCGTGTGTCACGGCGGGATTGAGCGAAGCTCAACATATTCGCGTTGCACGTAGACACAAACATTCAGAGACATTCAAAGCTGCGCTTTGTCCCGCTGTGACACACAGCGGCTCGCCTGAAGCGCATAATAAACCACATCGTGGTTCAAACACGATTGCGTTCCCGACACATCAACAAAGTTGTGAATCGCAACTCAGCGGCGTTTTTTGCGTTGCTTGAATTTCTGTTTGAAGCTGGGTTTCTTGGGGGCTTTGCCCATGCCGCCCATGCCACCCATCATCGCGCGGGGGTCCATGCCGGCACCCATGGCATTACCCATGCCCGACATCGCTTTGAGTTTGGAGAGCATGCCCATGCCCGACATTTGCTTGCCCATCTGTGAGACCATGTCAAAGCCTTTGACCAACTGCGCGACGTCTGCGGGTTTGGTGCCTGAGCCTTGGGAGATGCGGCGACGGCGTGAGTTGTCCAGCAGGTCCACATCCGTGCGTTCCTTTTTGGTCATCGACTTGATGATGGCTTCGGTGCGGTTGATTTCCTTGTCATCGATATCCATCTGGGCAATCTGATTCCCAATGCCAGGCAGCATGCCCAGCAGGGATTTCATGGAGCCCATCTTCCGCATCATGTTCAGCTGATTTAGGAAGTCGTCCATGGTCATCTTGCCCTTGGCCATCTTTTCCTGCAGTTCCAAAGCTTCTTCTTCGGAGACCTGCTGCTGGGCTTTTTCGACCAAACTCACCACGTCACCCATGCCCAGGATACGCGAGCTGATGCGTTCGGGATGGAACTCTTCCAGGGCATCGAGATGTTCACCGACACCCAGGTATTTGATGGGCTTGCCGGTGATCTGGCGGACGGACAGCGCTGCACCGCCACGGGTGTCCGAATCGAACTTGGTGAGAATCACGCCATCAAGTTCGAGTTGGCTGTTAAACGCCTTGGCGGAGTTCACGGCGTCCTGCCCGGTCATTGCGTCGATGACGAGCAGAATCTGGTGCGGTTGGACCGCAGATTGCACCTGACGCAGTTCGCCCATCAACTCATCGTTAACGTGCAGACGGCCGGCGGTATCGAGGATGACGACATCACATTTTTCCTGGCGGGCTTTGGCGACGGCATTGCGACAGACAGTGACTGCGGCACCCACGGCTTTGCCATACTCGGCAACCTTGTCCAGTTCGGCATGGAACAGAACGTCGGGGCCCTTGTCGAATTCTTCGTTGACCTGATTGGCTAACACTTCCAACTGATGCACAGCGGCGGGGCGTTGGAGGTCGGCAGCGGCAACCATGACTTTCTTGCCCTGCTTTTTGAGCACGGCAGCGAGCTTGCCGGTCGTGGTGGTCTTACCCGAACCTTGCAATCCGGACATCATCACGACTGTCGGGCCGGGGGAGACGAACATGATGCCCGGTTGAGCTTCGAATTCGTCAGCTTCCTGACCAACGGGTACGCCGGACATGGTGGCAACGAGCTCGTCGTGGACGATCTTGATCATCTGCTGACCGGGTTTGAGTGACGCAAGGACTTCTTCACCCAGGGCTTTTTGCTGAATGTTCTCGCAGAACTGCTCGACGACCTCGTAGTGAACGTCCGCTTCAAGTAGCGCGGTGCGCACATCGTCCATGGCCTCGCGGACATTGGATTCAGATATCTTGCCCTTGCCCGAGAGTTTCTTCAGGGCGTTACTGAATTGATCCGTCAGATTTCCAAACATGCAGTACCTCGTCTTGGTCAGCTAAGTCCGTAGAACCCTAAATCGTAGTTTTTAGAGAGGTAAAACGCAATTTCGGGCAGGTGAGCAAGGCACACTTTCAGGCGAGCCGCGTTGTGTTCCGGGGGCAATGCGGGTTTGAGCGAAGCTCAAGTTTAACGGTGTGTCGGTGGATTTTGTTTTTACGCGAAGGCGCGAAGGACACGAAGGTCGCGAAGAAAGACAAAAACAAATTAAACCACAGAGTCACAGAGACTGAAAAAGGCATGAGTCTTAATCATTATTTGTCTTAAACTCTGAGCCTCTGTGTCTCGTGGTTAAAAATGTCTTGAAAAACTTCGCGACCTTCGTGTCCTTCGCGCCTTCGCGTTAATCAGCAAACTTAACAGACGCCGATGTATCAAGCGTCACATAGACGTCACCTCAGAGGGTGTTAATTCGACGTTTAACCGATGCTACCAGGTGGGAACTGCTTCATGCTTATCTGCCTTTTCATCAATAGATGTCGCAAATCCTCTTGTGCATGCGCGTAAAATCAGCTAAAAAGGTCTCTTAATACAATTTAGAACACTTTGCATGCCTCGATCCGATCCATTATCCTACCTCCTTGAACTCTCAGGTGGGAGCGAGGCGATGGTCGCCTCAAATGAGTTTCAAACACGTCCACGATGGTCGCGGTTGATTAAGCGAAAGGGCCCTTTCTCATGGCCAATACAGGTGTGGTATCTCAGGTCATCGGCTCAACATTCGATGCCCAGTTTCCCGAAGGCAGTCTTCCGGAAATCTACAACGCTCTGAAAATTGAAATTAAGACTGAAGACGGCAGCCATACGCTCACCGGTGAAGTCCAGCAGCACCTTGGTGGTGGTCAGGTCCGCGCAGTGGCCCTGGGTTCAACCGACGGTATGCAGCGTGGCATGGAAGTCGTCGATACCGGTGCGCCGGTGTCCGTTCCCGTCGGTGAATGCGTGCTCGGTCGCGTGTTCAACCTGCTGGGTGAACCTGTCGACAAGGGCGGCCCGGTGAATGCTACCGAAACCCGCGCCATCCATCAGCAACCGCCAGAATTCGTCGAACTCAACCCCAAGACCGAAGTGCTGGAAACCGGCATCAAGGTCGTCGACCTGCTCTGCCCGTTTGTCCGCGGTGGTAAGATCGGCCTCTTCGGTGGTGCAGGTGTCGGCAAGACCGTCATCATCCAGGAAATGATCGCTCGTATCGCTCGTGAACACGACGGTTACTCCGTGTTCGCAGGCGTCGGTGAACGGACCCGTGAAGGTAACGACCTTTGGCTTGAAATGCAGGAAGCCAAGTTCAAGGATGCACAAGGCGTCGAACGTCGCGTCCTTGACCGCGTGGCTATGGTGTTCGGTCAGATGAACGAACCGCCGGGGGCACGTCTCCGCGTTGCATTGACCGGTCTGACCATGTGTGAAGACTTCCGCGATAAGTCGGGTAAGGAAACCCTGCTCTTCGTCGACAACATCTTCCGCTTCACGCAGGCCGGTTCGGAAGTGTCCGCACTTCTGGGTCGTATGCCTTCTGCTGTGGGTTATCAGCCGACGCTGTCGACTGAAATGGGTGAACTTCAGGAACGCATCACCTCCACCGACAAGGGTGCAGTGACGTCCGTCCAGGCCATTTACGTGCCTGCTGACGACTTGACCGACCCCGCTCCTGCAACGACTTTCAGCCACCTCGATGCCTTTGTCGTGCTCTCGCGTAGCATTGCCGAAAAGGGCATTTATCCTGCTGTGGACCCGTTGGCTTCGACGTCACGTATTCTTGACCCGGGTGTCCTCGGTGAAGAACACTACGCAGTCGCCCGTCAGGTGCAGTCGACCCTGCAGCGTTACAAGAGCTTGCAGGACATCATCGCCATTCTCGGTGTCGATGAACTGTCTGAAGAAGATAAGCTCATCGTGTCGCGTGCCCGTAAGATGGAACGCTTCCTGTCTCAGCCGTTCTTCGTGGCTGAACAGTTCACTGGTTTCCCCGGCATTTACACGCCATTGACCGAAACCATCGACAGCTTCAAGCGCATCTGTGCTGGCGAAGCTGACGACCTGCCCGAATCCGCCTTCATGTACGTGGGTACGCTCGACGATGCCCGCGCCAAGGCCGAGAAGATGGCAGCCGAAGCAACCGCTTGATCCGCGGCTGCTTTGGAAGATAGATAAAATCAAAAAGACCGCGAGTGTTCAAACTCGCGGTCTTTTTTTATGCGCGTTGTGCATGATGTCAATCAATGATGAATCACGCAGTTTTGTAAAGCCGTGACCCTCCCGGGTCGCGGGTTGCCTTGTGTTTACGCTGACAAGGCCACACCTGCCGCAGAAGCGACACGGCTTTTGTGAGATGATCAATCCATGTTGTAATAAAACCGTTCGTGCACGATCTTCCCGTTTTCCCAACGGGCGACAGCAATTTGTTCGACGTCCATCACTTTGTCATCGGTGGTCGTCCATTTCATGTGCTGTTCGGACAGTGAAACATTGTCAGCAACGGCAGTCGCTTTGACATCAAACACATGCCATTCCTTGACGTTGGCAAGGAACTGTTTTTCGCGCTCGATGTTGGCAGCCTTGCCTTCGGTGGTGTGATACGGCTCGGTCATGATCACGTTGTCGGCATAAAATTCGTCCATTGCTTCGAGGATTTTACCTTCTGCGATGTAATCATTGAGTTCATTGATGCGAATGTTGTTGGTGGTGGCGGTTGTCATGATTGATCTCCATTGGAAAAGGTATCTTGTGTTTTGAGGATAATTGTTAAAACAAGTATTGGGTGTGTTAAAGAGACCACCGTGGTCATCTGTTATTTATTCCATGTATTGGGCAATCGGTTAACTGGTTGGTTCAAAGCCATGATCCCTCTGACAGGATCAAGGGTGACGGGCTTCAAACAACAGCTTGGCCAACTTCTTGAGTTTGATATCGGGGAGATGACCCAGTTGCTGCTGGTGAAGTTTTTTGACCGGGTTTTTCAGTGTTTTTAGAGTCTGCGTACCTTTGTCGGTGATGATCACATACACCACACGGCGGTCTTGCTCACAGCGTTGGCGTTCGACAAAGCCCAGCTTGACCAGTCGGTCGATGAGTCGGGTGACATCGGGATCGCGGTGGACCATATCCTTGCTGATGGATTGGCTGGGAATACCTTGCTTGCCTCGGGCCCCAACAATCCGCAGCACGTTGTAGCTGGAGTCCGACAAACCGTGTTGGCTAAAGAGCTGTTTGAACTGGCTGGTGAACTGATCCGTGGTGCGGACCAGACTGAGCATGACTTCCTCGCAGATGTCGTCAAACGGGTGCTTCTTGCCAATCTCCTCTTGGAGATTCCGTGGGGGCGTGATCTTGGTTGTGATGATTGTACGACTCATGTCCCAATACTATGGGCAAACAATAGTTGTTGCAACAGGTATTGGGGGTTTTGTCACACAAAACAGTTTGGTCTTTTAGTTGTGGTGGCTGTAACCTGGGATTCTGACTGGTCATCTGCAGGAAACATCAGGATTGGGAAATCACACAAAATTTTGAATTCTGACGGATTGATTACCGGTTTGGTGGAATAAAGGTCAATCTTTGGCAGTTTTACTCAGACACCTCATTCTCTTTACAAGGAATCAACCATAATGAGTCAGAATACTCCCGCGACACCCGTTAAATGTGAGATCCAAAGTTGTGCTGCCAGCCTGGGTTTGCTCGTCCAACGGCTGATTGTCGGTTATGTCATGTTCTACCACGGCTCTCAAAAACTCTTTGGCTGGTTTGGTGGGGGCGGGTTTGAAAAAACCGTCAGTGGGTTCGACAGCATGGGATTCCCGATGCCCAAGATCATGGCTGCGTTGGCTGGCGGTGCTGAGTGCTTTGGTGGCATTTTGCTTGCCATCGGATTGTTCACGCGCCCGTCTGCGTTCCTGATTTTCTTCACCATGATGGTTGCCAGTTTCAAAGTCCATGGCGATGCGTTCTCCGCTCGTGAAGGTGGCATGGAATATCCGCTGACCCTGGGTTTGGTGGCATTGGGTTTATTGCTCACCGGTTCCGGTAAATTGGCGGTCAGTCGCCTGCTTGGTTTTGGGAAAGCCAAGACCCTGCCACGCCTGGTGATGGGTTAAACGTCGAGGCTTTACATCACATCATGATGTGGTTTGGCCTGCATGAATCACATACAGACATCAAAAAACCCTGCGCTTCTGGGCGCAGGGTTTTTTGTTATTTGAAGTGTCTATGAGTGAGCGCGATTAAATCTCGCCATGCAGTTCGTCGCCTGCACCAGCTTTGATTTGATTGACCGGTGGTGTGATGGATTGAATTTCAATATGCTCAAAATCACCTTCGACGATGATCGGCATTGGGCCAATGGGCAGGTCCAGCAGGCTGTAATCAAACGCGTTGGCATTGCGCTTAATGCGTTTGCCCCATGATCGGGTGAACTGCATGCCAGTGACTTGTTTGATGTTCAATGGCGATGGTTTGGCATCACGGCCGGTGTACTTCAGATGCAGCAAGGCCTGGCCGACGATGGGGCTGTCCCAGCGGCGCTCGGTGTACTCCATCGAAGTGGTCGACCACATGGCATGTTTGATCTTGCCATCAGGCATTTTGAATCGCAGGATCCAGATTGACGGGTCACCGACATCAACACGATCCAGATATTCACCCTGTTCAACAATGTCTTTGATATCGCGTGCTGCAATCATCGCAGGTAGAGGCATGAACTTGTAGGTGATCTCAAAGACCGGTCCGCCTGACAGATGGAAATACCAGATGCCACGGATAAACGGGCGCGTCTTGGCGAGCAGATACATGCGAGAAAGATACTGAGCCTGCGTGTTGTGATCAACCTTGGCGTCAGACTTGGTGTACCAGGCTGTTTCGGTGATGTAGAACGGCAGGGGTTTACCGCCGTTGAAATGTTGACTGTAACGGATCTGCATCTGCGTCACCCAGTCATGCCAATATTCCGGGCTGTCGTAGGGGCGGGTGTAGGTGTGCATCGAAAGACCATCACAGTACTCGGGCAGTCCAGCTGCAAGACAACGATCAAACCAATCACTGTGACGTAGCGATAACGAAGCATGACCACCTGCTAAAAATGTTGCATCCGGATCGATGGCTTTGAGTCGGGGATAGACGGCTTTGACGAAGTTGGCGTAGTCCACGGGATCACCCAATGGACGTTTGCCGTTCTTCATTCGGGGATAGCCCAGCCCCATGTCCCATTCGTTCCAGATTTCGTAGTACTTGATCCGCCCCTTGTAGTGATTGACGACAAACTCGGCATAACGGATGAAGCCCTCAAGCGCTTGACCTTCCTTGGGGTGACCAAGATTTTTGTCATAAAGTTGATTGCCATAAAGCAGGATGGCAAGGGGCTGGATGCCGTTACTTTCACTCAGATGGATCATGTCTTCGACGAACTGTGGGATTTGGTATTGTCCCTTTTTCTTCTCGACTTCACGCCAGAGAATTTCATCGCGGAGATAGGAAAAGCCGGCCTGCTTGACCATCTCGATGGACTGCTGCGGTGTCTGGTTGGTGAACTGCTTGCCCATGTGTGTCCCGATACCGAAGATGAATGGTTTGGGCGGGGCCATCCTGGGGACATAGTTTTGAGCCTGCTGTTTGAGCTTACTGTCGGTTAAGCGGATCTCGTCAAGCTTGATGGTGTTTCTGGGACTGTCATCACCAGTATGACGGAACATCAAACGAAAGCCGTTGTACGCATCGGTGACGCCGTTGGCTTTGGCGAACTCGGGGAGATTGTATTTGAGTGTTTTCTTTTGACGTGTGTTGATGCCTTTGGTCAAGTACTTCATGCCACTGACACCTTTGCCCCCACGTCCGTTGTTGAAGAACTCAATGAGAATCTGGAGCCTGGTATCGCTGCTGAAGTCCGCCAGGTCGATTTCCAGCGTGTCATACTCGCCGATACGAACAGGCTGCTTATCGGGACGAGACCAGCGGATGAAGTTTTCGGCATCCTTGGCCTTGGTCAGCACAATGTAGCCGGGCATCTCGTGCGTCGCATTCAAGCTGACCTGCTTGTCCTCGTACATGTAAAAGTTGTTGGTATTATCCATTTTGTCCAGAACGATGGCCTTTGCCGTGGATGCAAACAGGCTGGCCAGGGACAAACTCAGAACGCAAGCGAACTTGAATGACATGGTTGATAAATCTCCCAATGGGGCAGGGTTAAATTGAACATTTTTGAACATATAAGTATGTTCATTAATCAATCAATGGTATCCAACAGGATGCAGAGGTCAACCAGTTCTGGGTTAAAAACTGTGTTTTTCGTTGGAACAGGCCTGTAGGGCAAATTTCCACGAAAACAGTCATTGGGCTTGACTTACCCATTGCCGGGACCTAGGATTTTGTGTTCAATTGAACAATTGGAACAAAAATGAACGAAGAAGCAAGTACAATTCGCGAAGTGGCCGCCCATGCCGGGGTCTCGGTGGGAACCGTCAGCCGTGTGCTTAATGGGGGCAGTGGTGTTCGCAGTCATACACTCGAGCGCGTGATGCAGTCTGCAAGAACGCTCAATTACCAGTTGCCTGATCGCCGTCCGGTTCACAAGAACCATCCCAGCCGGTTGCTCTCGACCAACACCGGCAATATCGGGCTCTACTTTGCCACCATGTCCCATAGTTACATTGATCATCCCACCAGTGCCGCCTATCTCACCGGACTCACCGAATGCTGTGAGCAACATGGGCTGCACCCGATCACTGAGTACGCCAAGCCCGGTCTGCCCATGCCCAGTATCGTCGAGCTCAACAAGATCGACGCCCTGATCGTCAAGGGGGAGGTTACCGAGGACTGGCTCACGCAAACTGCTTCAAAAATCCCGGTGGTCATGCTCAATGCACATGATCATGATCGTGTGCACGACACTGTGAATTGTGATGATCATCACAGCGGTCTGGATGTGACGCGCTATCTCTGGGAACGCGGTCACAAGCGCATCGCTTTTCTCGGCGACACGCCCAAGCACAACATGCATATTCGGCGGATGCAGGGCTATGAACAGTTCATGCGCATTCACGATGCCTACGATCCGCAGTTGGTCTATATCCAGCCGGATACAAAGGTCGGGCCCCACGTCCCCAAGAAAGTTTACCCCATGTTTGTCGAGCAGCTTACCGCCTGGTTGAACCTGCCAGCCGCGCAACGTCCCACTGCTGTGATTGCTGCCAATGATTGGGTGGCCGCAGGTGTTTATCGCAGTGCCCAGCAGTTGGGATATTCCATTCCCGATGATCTGAGTGTGATTGGTTTTGACAATACGCCCGGTTTATGTGACGGGTTAATGCCAGCTTTGAGCAGTTTCGAAATTTCACTTGCACAAGCTGCCCAAACCGCAGCCGAAATCCTGATCGCCAAATTGCAGAATCACTGGTATCAAAGTCAATCCGTGTTGCAATTGGTGGCAGGTCAACTCATCGAACGCGATTCGGTGAAAACCCTTGATCGCTAGAAAACGCCGACATCCTGATGCTTTATTTCAGGTATCGGGCCTTCGTCCATCTGGGAGCAGGAGACATTGATCATGAACCTTCAAACGCGAGTACATCGCACCGGTTTCACACTCATCGAGCTATTGGTTGTCATCAGTATCATTGCGTTGCTCATTGCTGTTTTGCTACCCGCTCTGGCCAAGACACGCCAAACCGCTCAGCGCATCCAGTGTGCAACCAATCTCAAACAGATCGCTTTGGGGACCTACGGCTATACCTCCGACAACAAGGGGTATCTCATCCATCATGCAACCACTTGGGATATCTGGGATCGTCAAATCTCACGTTACATGGGCGCTTTGGATTGTTGGCAGTCCGGTGATCCCAAAAAAGCATTTGCTTTGCTCAAGTGTCCGTCGGATGATGTGCAACACACGGACTTATCCGGCAGCAGCAACAACCGTGAAGACGAACAAGGTCGTTCCTACACGGCATCCGTCATCAGTTCCAATGCGTTTAAAAATTACGGGGCTGGCACCATCGAACGCAAGAAAAACCGTGCCCGTGGTGTGGTCTGGGTCTCCGGCTCAACGATCTCCGACTACCCTGAACGCCTGCGGATCGATGACATCCAAAACGGCAGCAATCTGGTCTTCATCAACGATTTTTATAAGTTCAACAACATCCAGTGGCGTCCGGAGCAGAAACACCAGGTCATGCCCATCGGTGATTGGTGGATTCAGACCCTTAACCCGATGCCTGCTCACATGGAGTCGGTCAACAACTATGCTTTCATTGACGGCCACGCTGCAACCGTTCGTCCCGAAGATATCAGCCTTGAGCCCAACGAATCAGTCACCTGCGCCCGCTTAACCAGCAGCTACAACGACTGACCCCAACCTCTGGGCTCCCAGGAAGTCAGCTTCATGCAACTTCCCACAATGTCAAATTCCTCAGTATGTTGTGACGTTTAACCAATTCAACCAATAAAAAACCTCGCCATCGGTGCTACCGACAGCGAGGTTTTATTTTAAGCTGGCCTGGAAGGACTTGAACCTTCAACCTCCTGAACCAGAATCAGGCGTTCCGCCAATTGAACTACAGGCCATTAGGCATCGTGGATTGACTGGTATTGGCCACGACGATTTGATTTATCGGAGAGAAATCGTACCGCGCAATAGTTTTTTCGTCAATTTTGTGCTCACGTCACTCAGGGCGGTCTCCGAGCCATTCAACAGCCACGCATGGCACGGTTTACTCACGGTGAATCAGTGCGATGTGATGGCCTGCAAGTTTGCTTTTCGAGTCGAGCAAAAGTTGCTTGACACTGATCCTGGCGAAGGACATACTCATATGTTGGCCTGTCTTGATCCGTGGTGAAGATGATGCGCATGAGATGGATACAACAATGCCTGTTTGGCCTGTTGCTGGCGTTACCGCTGCACGCCCAGAGTCGCTCGGCCGGGGTGTCCGGTACTTCCCGGGGGACGTTGACCGTGATGAGCATGCCGGTGGAGTGTGAAGTGCGCATTGCTGCACATGACAAGCAGTGGATCAAGAAGTCTTCGGAACAATACACGTTCAACAATTTGCCTGCTGGTGAGTATGAAGTCTCGGGTCGGTATGTTGGTCGGGTTGTTGATATCAAAGTCACCATCAAACCCGGTCAATCGCAGACGGTGTTTCTGAATTTCCTGGCCAAGGATCTTTCTGAAATCCCCGCCCAAAGTCCAGCACAGGATGCGCTCAAACAACTCTCCAGCGCTCAGACTTACTGGGAGCAACAGAACCTTGCCAAGGCATGGGACGCCATTCAGGAAGCGCGGACGCTTTACACCGATGACCCTGAAATTCAGGACGTCTACAGCAAGATCAACACCGAGCGTAACCGCCGGATAAACGCCCTGTGGACATCTCTGGAGCGTGCCCGGCGCGTCAAGGACCGCCAGGTCATGCTCACTTCGCTGTCTAAACTCCAGAAGATTTCCCCCAACCATCCCGGCGCCCAGCAGGTCAGTCGTGAGGAAGGCATTACGTTCAATTCACTGGACATGATGATGCTGCGGATCAAGGCAGGGCGATTTGCCATGGGATGCAGCCAGACGCTTGAGGAACTCAATAAGCTTGGGGGCAACCAACTCAAGCTCTATGAGAACGAAACGCCGGTCCATTCGGTGACCATCAGCCAGCCGTACCTCATCTCAGCGACCCCGGTGACGCGGGGCCAATTTGCCCAGTTCATCGAACAGTCCGGCTATGTCACCGAAGCCCAGCGTGGCGGATTCGTTGCAGGACTCAGCGAACGAAACATGCACCGGGTTAAAGGGCTGAGTTGGGATGCACCGGGCTTTGAGCAAAGTGATGAGCATCCGGTGGTGTGCGTGACGTACAACGATGCTAACGCCTTTTGCCAGTGGTTAGGTAAGCTTGAGAACACGGTGTATCACCTGCCCACCGAGGCGCAGTGGGAGTATGCAGCACGTGGCGGGACGCGCGAGATGTTCTGGTGGGGTCAGCAGATCGACAAGGACAAACCGCAGGCCAATCTCAGCGACCATGCACTGTATCTGTGGAAGAAGGACAACTTCACGCGACGCCAACGCGATGTGAAATGGGATGACGGCTTTGCGTTCACGTCCCCCGTTGCCAGCTTCTTGGCCAACCCGTGGGGTATGCATGATATGTTGGGCAATGTCTCAGAATGGTGCAGGGACTGGTTTGCACCCTACTCCGCAACGCACATCACCGACCCGCAGGGACCGGCACAGGGTAAGGACCGCGTCGTTCGTGGTGGCAGTTGGTACGACACCCCGGTCACCAGTCGCGTCAGTCACCGCGGCGGGCAGCGCGGCAATCGTGCGTTCACCAACATCGGCTTTCGCATCGTCCGCGAGATGCGTTGAATGCCGATGTCAAAACACTTGTCTCCATATTGTCTTCGTCATTCCCGCGCAGGCGGGAATCCAGTGGCATTCTGTTCACACTTGCAAGTTCCACTGGACTCCCGCCTGCGCGGGAGTGACGGAAGATGAAGATTATTGCAATTTTCACTCAAATGTAGCGTCTGTCACGTTCATGTCTACGTGCGTCTTCAATGAAAAACCAATTCAATAGCCGCGAGCTGACAGCTCGCGCGTCACCCGTCGACGCGATACTTGAGTGAAAAATGCAATAATTCGTTGAACTGTTCTAAAAACAGTTGATATCCTTATCCAAAACTCAGGTTTGCAGGTTCCACTGGACTCCCGCCTTCACGGGAGTGACGATACTTCGTGTTCATTGTTTGGATCACGCATCACCAGTGACCATCAAAAAAGCCCGACGGTTTCATGTCGGGTTTTGTGATGGTCGTTGGTTGTCGGCGTTTACTGGGCAGCCGGTTCCGTTGTGGTGGTATCCGTAGCAGCCGGTTCGGGTGCAGGTGTTGCATCCACGCCACCATCCGGTTGGGTCACCTTGAGAATGTAATTGGCGATGGCGGTCAAGCGCTCTTCACCCACATGTCCCATGGCAGGCATTGGCGCGGGGAACTGCTCAGCTCGTTTGCGACCTGGCGCCTTGGCCCATTCGACGATCCCCTTGGGATTGCCCTTGTAAATCTGAGCGATTTCCATGAGCGTCGGGCCGGCAAGGACGGTGTCTTTGGCGTGGCAGGTGGCGCAGATCGTGTTAAAGAGTTTGGCACCGTCGAGCACCATGCCGCCCTCGGCTTCTTCGAGTTGCTTGAGTTGCCAGGCGGCATCACGCGATTTGACGTAGATGTCTGTTTCATACTCCATGTCCAGCGTATGCGACATGAGTGTTTTTTCACGGTACATGTGTCGGCCTGTGCCCATACACAAAACGGTGACCGATAGCAGGATCACGATCGGCTTGAACATGTGGCCGATCACTTCGTCCTTGGCTTTGAGTTCCAGCGTCAGGAGAATCACCGCGATGACCGCAAAGAGAATGCCGATGACCAGGACGACATTCATCGCATCCATGCTTGAACTGTTGGGAAGCGTCAGCCAAACCAGCGGGCCGATGGCAAATTGGAACACGGTGAACGCCGCAGCCATCATGTAAAACCGGCGCTTGAGTCCTGCACGGTTGATCTCGGTGAAGCGATCTTCGACTTTAAAGGACGGCAAGCCGACATACCAGACCATGAACAAACCCGTCACCGCCAGCGAGGCATTAAAGAAATGCAGGAACCGCGAGATGACGTTGTTGTTGATGAACATGGCAGAGAAAAAGCCCTGCACCTGCCCCCACTTTTCCGGGAAAAGCATCAGGTTAATGTTGGTCAGAAACACAAACGGGATGCAGAACAGCAGCAGCAGCGCGAACACGACAATGCTGTGATGCAGCTTGCGATGTGCCTGCATGAAGTCGCTATGCCAGGTGTATTTGTGCAGGTACAGCAGCAGGAAGGCGGTGATCGCGGTGGGGACAATACCGATCCACACATAGCCGGTCAAGGCGTTGGCGGTGTAGAAGTAGACGGTGTAAATCACATTGATCGCAAGCAGCGGCGCAACACCCATGACCACAGCCATGGACTTGTTGACGGTGATTGTCTTGGCAATTTCGTAAGCAAGGATGTCATCGTCGTTCGAGCCCTTGAGAATGCTACGGCCCTGGAAAAAGGCGGTGAGAATCGTCCCGCCGAGCATCAGGTTCACAAACAGGATATGCACCAGGAACATGGCAATGAGCACGCCCACAATCAACTCACGCGGAGCAGGCAGGGGCAACGGGATGTCATGCGGTACTGGCGTTTGCGTTTGTGCCAGGGTTATGAGATTCAAAAGCGTTGGCGTCATCTGTAGGGTTATCCTTGAGTCATTGGCTGTTTGTTGATTTCATTTTTAACGCGAAGGTCGCGAAGGCGCAAAGGACGCGAAGAAAAATCAGTTCAATGAATTTTGATCTCTCTGTGATTGACATGCATCGCAACACCTGTGTGTTAAAAATTTCTTTGTCTTACCTTCGTGATCCTCGTGCCTTCGTGTTAATAAACATAAACGCACGTTTTCACGGAGTTGCATTTGAAGTGTCATCACCACTTGCTGATATTTGCACTGTCTTTTTCGGTGAAGCATCCGGTGAAATGACAATGCCACCCGACTGCATGCCCGGTAGCGTTTCACCGGTTTGCTTGATGTGCAGGATGTAGGCGACGAGCGCTTCGAGTTCTGCATCGTTACCCGGGAAGGGGGGCATGAAGGGACGGGCGTTGTGCATGCCCTGAATGTATGCCTTCATTGCTGTTGCATCCCACGGCTTATCCGCACCGTAGAGATTGTTGAACTTGGGGACCATGCCGTTGACGCCCTGCGTGGTGTGACATCGCGTGCAGGCAATGTTGAAAACATCCTGCCCCGCGATGACCTTGTTGTCTTCGGTCACTTCGCGGACATGGGTATAGGTTGCATACTTGAGCATGCCCTCGGATTGAAGCAGCGGGTAATCCTCCACCCGGATGCCGTTGGCATACATGTAATTGCCGATGACATACGGCTTGCGGATGAACTCGCGGACACGTTCGAATTGACCGAGCAAGGCGGTGATCAACACAAACGGGATGAGCAATGCCAACCGGGGCATGAACCTGGGTTTGAGCAAGCCGATGGCAAGCGTTGCGACCACAATGATGAAACTCACCCACGTGATCCATAGCAAATCATTGGACTTGGCAGCCCACTGCTGTGTCGCGATGGCAACGTCGTAGTTGCTCTGCATCATCGTCGGGATCCGGTCGTGATACCACAGAGCACCCACCATCAACAGTGGCAACCAACACAGACTCCAGATGGCAACAAAGCGAATCGCCTTGTTGAGAAACTCCCGATCCTTCTTGACAAAAAAGATCATCAAAAACCAGGCAAACAAACCCGCACCGATCATGGCTAGCGGTGTACGGAAGGCAAGCTGTGGTAAGTACAATGGATTGAGTACGCCGGTCACCAAACCGGGGGTCGTCGTCCAGTCTCCGGGGTCCATCATGAAGCCGAGGATGGCAACGATGATCGCCATCGTGCCCCAACTGGCAATGGACAGCGTCAAGCCAATGCGAATGTGGTTGAGTTTGGCTTTGGGGGAATGCTGCATCTTCGGCCAAAGCAGGTAGTACGCCAGGATCAGCGAGACTTCAATGACGAAGATGATCCACTCGGTAAACCAACCCCAGAAGAACACGCGGATCAGCGAGCCGATCGCATAGGGATTGATCAGTGAGGTCGACAGCCATATCCCCACGCCGGTCAGCGCGCCTGCGGTCGTGGTGATGATGAAGCAGACGAACAGAATCTTGTGCGCCAGTGTGTCCCATTTCTTCTGGCCGGTCTTGTAACCGAAATACTCCATGAGCGTAATCAGGGGCATCATGCCCACCGCCATGGGATGGTTAATCATCACGTGAATGATGGCAATGACCGCGATGAGCATGCGGTTACCCGCGTCGTCCATATGGAAGATCGGAAAATCCATGTTGTCTCGTACCCTCGTTAGAAAATGTCGCTGCGATTTGTTTGAAACCCACATTTGCAGCAGACCATAGAATATCAGACCCAGCCTCTAACCAGACTTAAAGACCCTGTGGCATTCTGACGCATTTTGTTCATCCAGACAGTCAATGCCAACCGGATCACTGATCTACTTTCGGTTGATCACACATCGGATCATCAGGTTTTATGTTGGGCGAATCGTCGCGGTGGGTCATGTGATCAATCAGTCCCGCACACAAGCCGCCAGATGAAGCCCGAGGGGATGAATCTGACGGGTGAACCTTACCGATTAGAGTAACTCAAGCAATCAAACGCCACCTTCCGTCACTCCCGCGCAAGCGGGAGTCCAGTGGAATATGCAAGCGTCATCAGCATGCCACAGGATTCCCGACTTCCGGGGCGCGGGAATGACGGAAGATAAAGACGACATGGAGAAGAATGACTTGTATTGTGCTGACAACGTTGCTGTACGATGCGGAAACGTCATCGCAAACACATAAAAAAACACGCGCCATAACGACGCGTGTTTTGTGTTTTGAATAGCGTTTATGGTTTACTCGGACTTTTCTTCTTCCTTGTCCTTGTTACCACCGAGCAGTCCGCCGACGCCTTTGAGCAGTCCGTCTGCGGCTTTTTCGATTTCCTTGGTGGTGCCTTCGACGGCTTTACCTGCTTCCTCGGTCACACCTTCAGCAGCTTTGCCGACACCTTCGGTGACATTGCCGACCTGGTTGAGGGTTTCACCGACGGTGTCACCGATGATCTGCGTGCCGATGTCACCGATGGCTGAGAGACCTTCAAGCCCTTTACCCAGTTCGTCGGTGATGATCGGGGGAAGCAGGCCACCACCCTGGCGGATGATTTCCGCGAGCATGGTCTGCACGATTTTGGCAATGACGGTGGACATCTGGGCGCCCGCGTCCTTGGCGGAGCCGACATTGGTCAGGTGGATGGGTTCTTTGAGTTCGATGGTCTTTTTGACTTCACCGCCAATGCCCAGTGCATCGAGATTGACGTGGACCTTGACGTTTTTGATGAGAATGTCCTGGATGACAAAGCCTGTATCACTGGTTGCGTCATCGGTCGATTCGTCTGCTGCCGGTTCTTTGCCGGACTTGATGCTGTCTGCGGTTTTCTGCAGGTTGTCGAGAATCACCTGGTAGTTGGCACCGGCTTTGGTCTTCTCGATGCTCAGCTCCACGGTATCAAAGTGCAGCTTTTTGACGACGACTTTATCCGAGCGGATCGTCGAGGTGTCCAGTGCAAATTCGCCATGACCGATCTTCATGAAGTTGTCATAGCTAAAGCCTTCGGGGTTGGTGATGTTCAGGTCATCCAGGTCACATTCACCGGAGAAAATGGCGATGTCAATTGACCCAAGTGTGGTGGGTACACCCAGGGCATAGGTCCCGCCGCGTTCAATGCCGGTCTTGGCAATATTGTTGATTTGTGAAAACAGGATGCCCACGCCAATGACAATCAGCAGCAAGAGGACAACGACGATGACGACCAACGCTTTGAAGATTTTTTTCATGAGGTTCTCCCTGTGTGTTCATGCAAGTAGCATGAGGCCCGGTGTGTTTGTCTGTTAGTCATTGTATCAGCGATGATCAATTTTGCAGTGTTAAACCTTGTGAATAAAAGATGTAACTGTCCGTCAAATTGTGGTATAACCATGTCTCCACAAAACGGGCAAGAGTTGTCCGACACCATATACCCAATCGCATCTCCGGAGACACAGTATGAAAATCATGATCCTGTTGGCATGGCTGATCATCAGTGCAGCATTGACCGCTCGCGCCTGGGCAGAGGATGTCAAAGCACAACGACAAACTGCTGAGACGATGACCTATGAAGATGGGGCAACACTCCAGTATTGGTTCTACCAACCGCAGGGCGAGAAAGTCAAAGACAAGAAGTATCCGTTGATGCTGTTTTTGCATGGTGCAGGTGAACGTGGCGATGACATCAACCGCGTGCTCCAACATGGTCCGCCGATGCAGATTGCCAAAGGCAAGGACTTTGATGCCTACGTCATCAGCCCGCAATGTCCGCGCAAGAGTTGGTGGCCGGCAGGTGACATGATTCGCCAACTTGATTTACTACTCAAAAAAGTCTGCAACGACTATCCCATCGACCGCAGTCGCATCTACATCACCGGCCTGAGTATGGGGGGGATGGGGACGATGGCAATGGTCCAATCGTTACCTGACCGCTTTGCCGCAGCCGTACCGATCTGCGGTCGCGGTGATGTCTCCAAGGCAGAAAAAATGGTGGACGTGCCGATGTGGTTCTTCCACGGTGATGCCGACTCCACCGTCAAGCCTGAAGGCTCCACCGCCATGGTCGAAGCGATCAAGCAGGCAGGGGGCAACAAGGTCAAACTCACCATGTATCCCGGTGTCGGTCACAACTCATGGACCAAGACCTACAACAACGAAGAAGTCTACGAATGGCTCTTTGCTCAACGCAAGGGCAAGTGAGGTTTGAGATAGGTTCCCAAGCAGCCAGATAAGTGACGAAGCGGCGAATCTGACGGGGTCGGTTAACCATGGACTTGAATGACCCGGCAGATTCACTGCGTTCATCTGGCGGCTTGTGTCTACAAATGTAAATAACAATCACCATTTTTTGATATTCAACGAGTGTATTCACAAACCCCATCAATCACCGCATGAATCCGCATTCAAGCATAGCGCGACCTGCTATTGCTCCTTGAAAACAGGTGTTAAACGCATTGTCAGCTTTTGCCAATGCTGGTATACCCATGCGATTGAAATCCGAAACCGATCGCGCATCGCTGCATCTCTCTGTGACATCACCGATACGTGCATCTGAACCTGAAAGAGTCCAAACGTGACACGGTACACCTTAACCCAACGTGAAATTCAGTTCGACGATTCCTGGGATGTCATTGTCATCGGCGGCGGGCCGGCAGGTTGCACCGCAGCAGCATCCGCAGCGCGCGAAGGTGCTCGGACCCTGCTCGTCGAAGCCACCGGTGTCCTGGGGGGCATGGGTACCTCCGGTTTGGTTCCCGCATGGTGTCCCTTCACCGACAAAGAACAAATCATCTACAAGGGACTGGCGGAAGGCATCCTCAAAAAATGCATCGCTGGTATGGATCATGTGCCCAAAGATCAATTCAACTGGACACCCATCGACGCGGAACTGCTTAAGCGCATCTATGACGACCTGGTCACCGAAGCCGGCGCGGACGTGCTGTTTCACACGACTTTGAGTGCTGTGGATACCAACGACGATGGCCATGTCACTGCGGTGATTCTCAGCAATAAAGCAGGTCTGACCGCCTACCGTGCCAAGACGTATGTGGACTGTAGTGGTGATGCGGACCTCGCTGCCTGGGCCGGCGCCGAGTTTCATAAGGGGGATGATGAGACCGGTGAGATGCAGCCGGGGACGCATTGTCTGCTACTGAGTAATGTCGATATGTATCACTATGCTCACGGCGAGTCACTTCACCCAGCCAATCCCAACAGCCCCGCGCACCAGATGGCCAAAGACCCGCGTTACCCGTTGATCACCGATGCCCATGCCTGCAACAACATCGTCGGCCCGGGCACCATCGGCTTTAATGCCGGTCACATCTGGGATGTCGATAACACCGATCCGGTTTCACTATCCAAAGCTTTGATGACCGGCCGGAAGTTCGCTGCCCAGTTCCGTGATGCGTTAGCCGAGTATGCCCCCAAAGCCTATGCAGGCAGCTTCCTTGTGAGTACCGGCTCGCTGATGGGCATCCGTGAGACCCGTCGGATCATGGGCGATTATGTCCTCACGCGCGAAGACTATATTGAACGTCGCAGCTTTCCCGACGAGATCGCTCGCAACAGTTACTATCTGGATGTGCATCTGAGTCTTGCTGCCAAGAAGGATAAGACCGAAGCACAGTTGGATAAGGAAAACGCACGATATGGCCCGGGTGAAAGTCATGGTATTCCCTATCGCTGTCTGACACCCAAGGGATTGAAGAACGTGTTGGTTGCCGGGCGCGCGATCTCATCGGACCGTGCTGTGCAGGGCAGTACCCGTGTCATGCCGGTGTGTTTAGCCATGGGTGAAGCCGCCGGCTTAGCCGCTGCGATGGCATCCAATGGTGACGTCGTGGACACCCATGCGGTGGACACCAACGATCTGCGTAAGCGACTTAAGGATTACGGTGCATACTTGCCGGAGTGATCGAACAGGTGAATATAGCCGAGTCATCTTGACTCGGTTGGGTTGGATCAGCAGCAACAGAGAGCCAAGCAAATGCAAGCCATGCGATTCTGGGACAGACTGCTATTGATCTTAATGCTGCTGACGGGTTGTGCTCAAGAGCGTTTGCCAGCCGACACACAAAAAGCGGACTCAGCCAACGTGTTCAATGATCCGCGATATCCAGGCACTGGCAAGACACTCGTGCTGGTCGGGCAGGACGTGCAGAGCATCGATGGTTATCTCAAGCACGTTGATCCTGATCCGGCGGGGTTCATGATCTACACCGATATCCGTTATCTCTCGGGTTTGGATACGCCCGCAGATGATGGCGGTGGCCTGCGTCATGCTGCCCATTACACCCAGAATCCAGAATATGATCACACTGTTGTGCAAATGGGTTTGTGGATGGTCGACCAACTCAAACCCGTCATCGCAGGCAAATGTGATAAGCAGATCAACAAACTCGGTCAATGGATCAAATCGGTCAAGCGTCCGGTGTATCTGCGGATTGGCTATGAATTCGATGGGCCTTGGAATCACTATGAACCAGCGGATTATGTGCTTGCCTATCGTCACATCGTCGACCAGTTACGTGCGATGCAGGTGATCAACGTGGTGTATGTCTGGTCCTCTGCTGCGGCCCCCGGTTATCACGGCTACGCATTGGATGCATGGTATCCCGGCGATGCATACGTGGATTGGATCGGCATCAGTGTCTTCCGCCAATTCGCAGGCACATTGGGAACCACCCAGGACCTCCACCGCGTCTGTCACTTTGCCCAGACACACCACAAACCCATCGGCATCATGGAGTCAACCCCCTATGGCAGCGTCGGCGGTATCACCGACAAAACCTGGGACAACTGGTTCATGCCAATGTTCAAACTCATCGAACAATACGACATCCGCATGCTCTGCTACATCAACGCCAATTGGGACACCCAGAAAATGTGGGCTGGTCAGGGCTGGGGCGATACACGCTTGCAGAATAATCCGACGGTGATCAAGAAGTGGTTGGAGACAATTTCCAAAGTGCGATACGTGTTGAATGAGAACAAAACACATGACGTCTTACCGTATGTACTCAGCCAATAACGCCTCAACCGTCTTGGTATATGCCTGGTCGATAAGATTGTTGAGTTGCTTCTGGTTTGCTGGATCGCGGTTGAATGCGCCAGTGAGGATTTGACCGTTGACAACCTTGGGATGGAAGGCTTCCCACTGTCCGGTTTTCACATCAATCAGACAGACTTTAATGCGAAGCCGCATGTACTTGGTTTCGTCGGGGATGATCATGCCTGCAATGGGGATCCACGAGATCAACTTGGTTTGGTGATTGATCACGCCGGATTCCAGATATCGCCAGTAAACCATAATGGTGTTGATGCCTGATTGGGCAGCAGCAAGTCGCATGACCTGGGCATGGGTGGGTTTGGGTTGTTGCTCATGTTCGCAGGACTTGTGTGATTTCGATTGGGATTGATCAGCCGAAGACACCGCAGCAGCAGCGACGATGAATTTGGTCAGTGAGACCCATTCTGATTCGGGTGTTTGGCGTTTGTATTGGGTGACACCTGAAAAAGTCTGTATATGAAAAATCGGCTCGAGCAGGTCCATCATTTTTGTATCTGGCAGGGGTTGACCGGATTGTACGATCATCAGGCGTTGGCCTTTTTGAAGCGTCGGTGCTATTCGTGGATGATCCAGTGCATCACGAATTTGCTCATCGGAGATATGTTTGTCCAGATCAATGCCCAGTAGTTCGTAATCGGACAGTTCAGCAGTGAAGTCATTGAGTTGAAATTGCTTGATGGTGCGATCCGAAAAACCTGGCCCCTGACACCCCACAAGCCCAAGATAGACGGCAGCTGCAAGGACGACGACAACAGAATTTCTCATGATGAGTTCCGGAAGTGATGTGAAACATGAAAACAGGACGGGAATGTGTACCTCCATTTTTGTGACCGGTTGCAGGCTCGAGCCAAAAATCTTAAGACATTTCAATCTTGTTTTGGGGTTGTCGGGCCCTGTTCATCTGGTTAAAATGGGCGGCCCATTTGTGCCTGCCCTGATTCCGTCCGCGGCAGGCGAAGTGACCTGTGACATTCACGGATGAATGCCCCCCCGGAAAGCCCTCAAAAGCTCCGGAACGCCTGCCCCTGGAAGTTTCCCGGAAACCCCCGGATCCCCCCGGAAGGTTTGGCCTTCGGGACGTGTTGGCTTGGGCTGGTTATGGGGGGACCCGGCTGTGTCCAAGGAATCTTTTTCAGTGACACAGCAGAAGCAACCGGGTTGGACTGTGGTGTTGGATGGTGGCATTCGATTGAGCCATATGTTGGGTTTGACTGCGGTTGATCATAGACCGAGTCACAAAATATTGTGGTATGAGCCGTCATCGTGGTGGTGATGACGGATGTAATGGAAATAACGTTAAGGTTCTGTCAATATCAGGTTTAATGAACTTGAGGGTGGCCTTGTCGTTTGGTTGGAAATATTAAAAATTCTAATCTTATGGCAGATTGACATTAACTTGACTAATGTTAAAATGGCCCGGCTATGGATACGATGCGCCTGTACTGCGAAGTGGCTCGACACCAGAGCTTTTCCAAAGCTGCGGCAGCGCTGGGTTTGACCCAGTCAGCCATCAGTCAGCGTATCGGTGCCCTTGAGAAGGAACTGGACATCGTGCTTTTCGATCGTTCGGTGCGACCTTTGGCATTGACCCCGCAGGGGGAAGTGTTTCTCAAGGAAGCGAAAATGCTCGTGGATCGCTATGACAAGCTGGTCCACAAAGTGACGCAGATGCAGCATGGACTGTCAGGCAATGTGATCGTGGAAACGATTTATTCGGCTGGCATCGACCTGCTCAACGGCGTCAAACAGGCTTTTGAGAAGGCCAACCCGCAGGTGTCGGTGCAGATTGCCTACAAGCGACCGGAGGAGATTCACGATTCGGTCAAACATGGGCGCTGTGATCTTGGCATCGTCTCTTACCCGCGTCATTGGCGCGATGTGGGGGTGACGCCGCTGCGGGATGAACCGATGGCCGTGATCTGCACGCCGGAGCACGCGCTGGCGAGCAAGAAGCAGGTTCACGCCTCGGAGTTGGGGGAGTGGCCGTTGGTGGCGTTTGAATCGTCGCTACCGGTGGGACGCCATGTGCGACGTTATTTGCGTCAGCACGGTGTGACCCCGCGTGTGGTGGGTGAGTTTGACAACATTGACACCATGCGTCACGCGTTGACGGAGGTGGCAGACAGTTACGCGATTTTGCCAGTGTGTCACACACTCAAGCAGATCGCTCGCGGTGCTTTGGTTGCGTTGGCCTTGACGCCCCAACTGGTGCGGCCGCTGGGTGTGATTTACGACCGTCATGGTGGCATGGGGCGTGGTCATACCAAGGGGGGACGGGTACGAGAATTTACGCCCGCCGTTGAAGCGTTTTTGGATTTCCTGCTTCAAGAGGTTGGCAAGACAGATGAGGGTTTGAAGACTTCGCCGTTGGAAAACTCGCAACTACAAGGAGTCGGTTCAGCATGAAGAGCACTCACGACCAGCAACAGCAGGCCATGCTCGGATATACCAAGCGCCCGGAGGCTTACGGTCTTTATGACCCGGCCAACGAAAAGGAAAACTGCGGTGTGGGCTTTGTGGCACACATCAAGGGCGTTCCCAGTCACCAGATCATCATCGATGCAGATGAAGCGCTCAAACGCATGACGCATCGTGGTGCATGTGGTTGTGAAGCCAATACCGGTGACGGTGCAGGCATCATGACGGGTTTGCCTTACAAGTTCCTGGCCAAGGTTGCCAAACGTGACATGAATGTGGATTTGCCTGCCAAGGGCAAGTACGCTGCGGGTAACGTGTTTCTGCCGACCGACGAAGCGCACGCCAAACACTGCATGGAGGTGGTCGAAAAGCTCATTGCTGAAGAAGGTCAGACGCTTCTGGGTTGGCGTGACCTGCCCACGGATCGTGAAGCAGCGGACCTGGGTCATACCGCCCGTGTGGCTGAGCCTGCGATGAAGCAGCTTTTCATCGGTGCTGCTGAAGGTTTGGAAGGCGATGCACTGGAACGCAAGATCTACATGATCCGCAAGCGTGCGTCGCACATCCTGCGTGGTCATGATCACGATCAGGCACACATGTTCTACATCTGCTCACTGTCGACGAAGGTGATCATCTATAAAGGGATGCTCATGGCCGAGCAGGTCATGCCTTACTATCCCGACCTTCAGGACGAAGACTTCGAGTCTCACCTGGCGATGGTTCACTCGCGTTTCTCCACCAACACCTTCCCGTCATGGGACCGTGCACAGCCTTGCCGCTTCATGAGTCACAACGGTGAAATCAACACGCTGCGTGGCAACAAGAACTGGATGTTCGCCCGCCAGGGTGTCTGCGAAGATGTCCGCGAAAACGGGTTTGGCAAAGACCTGCGTAAGCTTTTCCCCGTCGTCGAACCGGACTGCTCGGACTCGGGCACCTTCGACAACGTGCTGGAGTTCTACCTCATGACCGGCCGCACGCTTCAGGAAGCCGTCATGATGATGGTCCCCGAAGCCTGGCAGAGCCATGAATCCATGTCCCCAGCCAAGCGCGCTTTCTACGAATACTATTCCGCCCAACAGGAACCGTGGGACGGCCCGGCATCGGTCGTCTTCACCGACGGTCACTACATTGGCGCAACGCTCGACCGTAACGGTCTGCGTCCCTCGCGTTACTACGTCACCCATGACGACCGCGTCATCATGGCTTCGGAAGTCGGCGTCGTGCCTGTCGATCCCAAGAACGTCAAGTTCAAGGGTCGCCTCCAACCGGGCAAGATGTTCCTGGTCGACTTTGAACAAGGTCGCATCATCCCCGACGAAGAACTCAAAAGCACCCTCGCAGCCAGTCGCCCCTATGGTCAATGGCTTGCTGAAAATCGCATTGAACTGACGGACATTGGTGCGGACCACGAACCGCATGGCTTTGATGACGACACCGTCCTCAAGCGCATGCAGGCGTTCGGCTACACCACCGAAACCATCCAGTTCATGCTCAACGGCCTGATCAACTCCAAGAAGGACCCGATCGGTTCGATGGGTAACGATGCAGCGCTGGCTGTCCTCTCCGACAAGCCGCGTATGGTGTATGACTACTTCAAGCAGCTCTTTGCCCAGGTGACCAACCCGGCCATCGACTCGATTCGTGAAGAAGTGGTCATGAGTCTGGAATGTTTCATTGGTCCGGAAGGTAACCTGCTTCAAACCACGCCGCAGCACGTGAATCGTCTGCGTGTGCCGCACCCGATTCTGACCAATGAAGAAGTCACCGCCATCAAGCATATGGATGGCGAGTTTGCAGGTCGCAAATGGAAGACCCGCACGATCGACATCACATGGGATAAGGCTGAAGGCCCCGCGGGTCTGGGTCGCACCTTGGATCGCATCTGCCAGGAAGTCGACGAAGCACTTGCAGCAGGCGATACCATGGTGGTCTTGTCGGACCGCGCGATTTCTGAAAGTCGCGTGCCGGTCAGCGCGTTGATCGCTGCTGGTACGGTCCATCATCATTTGGTTCGCAACGAAGCCCGTACGCGTTTGGGCATCGTGCTTGAAACTGGCGAAGCGCGCGAAGTGCATCACTTCTGCCTGTTGACCGGTTACGGTGCCGATGCGATTAACCCGTACCTTGCCTTTGAGACCCTTTGGCATTGCCAGCGTCACAACATGCTCAGCGAAGAATTCTCCGGCGATCCTGAAAAGGCCGACGAGAAGATCGTTGCGGCATATCGCAAGGGTGTTGCCAAAGGCATGCTCAAGGTGATGGCCAAGATTGGTATCTCGACGTTGCAGTCGTACAAGGGTGCCCAGATTTTCGAAGCTGTCGGCTTGAACACCGACGTCGTCGATCGTGCCTTCGTCGGCACGGCCAGCCGCATCAAGGGTGTGGGTCTGGAAGTACTCGCTGAAGAATTGATCCGCCGTCACACGCTGGGTTTCCCCACGCGTGGCATGGCTTTGCCGGTGCTGCCCAACGATGGTCAGTTCCACTGGCGTGCCGATGGTGAGAAGCACATGCTCAACCCGACCACCATTGCCGCGGTTCAGCAAGCTTCCAAGCAAAACAGCCCCGAAGCCTATGAAATCTTCGCCAAAGCCGTCGACGAAGACGCCCGCAGCCAATGTACATTGCGTGGTCTGATCGACTTTAAGTTCGATGAAGCCAAGGCCATCCCGTTGGAAGAAGTCGAACCAGCAAGTGAAATCGTCAAGCGGTTCCGCACTGGTGCGATGAGTTTCGGTTCGATCTCCGCTGAAGCCCACGAGTCGATGGCCATTGCCATGAACCGCCTGGGTGGCAAGTCCAACACCGGTGAAGGGGGCGAAGACGATGCACGCTTCACACCAGACGCCAACGGTGATCTGCGTCGCTCGTCCATCAAGCAGGTGGCTTCGGGGCGCTTTGGTGTGACCAGTTGGTACCTGACCAATGCGGATGAAATTCAGATCAAGATTTCCCAGGGTGCCAAGCCCGGCGAAGGTGGCGAACTGCCCGGCCATAAGGTCGATGACATCGTCGCCCGCCTGCGTCACTCCACGCCCGGCGTCGGTCTGATTTCACCCCCGCCTCACCATGACATTTACTCCATTGAAGACCTCTCTCAGCTCATTCATGACCTGAAGAACTCCAACCCGTCTGCTGGCATCAGCGTGAAGCTGGTTTCAGAAGTCGGCGTGGGTACGATTGCATCCGGTGTCGCCAAGGCCAAGGCCGATCACATTCTGATCGCCGGTCACGACGGTGGTACCGGTGCTTCGCCGATGACCAGTATCAAGCATGCCGGCCTGCCCTGGGAACTTGGCTTGGCTGAAACGCATCAGACGCTTGTGATGAATGACCTGCGCAGCCGCGTGAGTATTGAAACCGACGGTCAGCTTAAGACCGGTCGCGACCTTGCCATCGCTGCTGCACTTGGTGCTGAGGAATATGGTTTTGCCACCGTTCCGCTGGTGACTTTGGGTTGCATCATGATGCGTAAGTGTCACCTCAATACCTGTCCCGTGGGTATTGCCACGCAGGACAAGGAACTTCGCAAGAAATTCAAGGGTAAGCCCGACTACGTCGTCAACTACTTCTTTATGGTCGCTGAAGACCTGCGCAAGATCATGGCCAAGCTTGGCGTTCGCAAGATCGTCGATCTGGTCGGTCGTGTGGATCTGCTTAAGACCAAGGAAGCGATTTCTCACTGGAAGGCCAAGGGCATTGACCTCACCGCCATCCTCACCCCGGCCAAGGCACCGGAACACCGCCCCAATGCTGGTTTCTACAAGCAGATGCAGCAGGATCACGGTCTGGAGTTCTCGCTGGACAACAAGCTCATCGAGTTGGCCAAGCCTGCACTCCAAGCTGGCTCACCAGTGAAGATTGAACTACCCGTTGAGAACATCAATCGTGTGGTCGGCACCACGCTTTCCCATGAAGTCTCCAAGGCGCATGGTAAGGACGGCCTGCCTGACGACACCATCCACATCAAGCTCAACGGCTCTGCCGGTCAGTCGCTGGGTGCCTGGATGACCAAGGGGATGACCATCGAACTCGAAGGCGATGCCAACGACTACGTCGGCAAGGGTCTGTGTGGCGGTCGCATCGTCATCTACCCGCCCAAGGAATCATCCTTCGTCCCCGAAGAAAGCATGATCATCGGTAACGTTTCACTCTACGGTGCGACCAGCGGTGAAGCCTACTACCGCGGTATGGCAGCAGAACGTTTCTGCGTGCGTAACTCCGGTGCCAAGACCGTCGTCGAAGGTGTCGGTGATCACGGTTGTGAATACATGACCGGCGGCGTCGCTGTCATCCTCGGCCCGACCGGTCGTAACTTCGCTGCAGGCATGTCCGGCGGTGTGGCCTACGTCTGGGATCAGGATCAGCAGTTCCTTACCCGCTGTAACCTCGAACTGGTTGACCTGGACAAGGTCGAAACCGAAGAGGACATCGCCCAGCTCAAGGAACTGATTGAAAATCACAAACAGTACACCGGCTCCACGGTGGCTGCAGATGTTCTGGATCGTTTTGATGACCTGTTACCGCAGTTCATCAAGGTCATGCCCCGTGACTACAAGCGCATCCTCAACGAACGCAAAGCCAAGGACCAGGAACTGGAAACCTCCGACGCGTAAACCCCCGGAAGTTTCAAGACAGTTTTTACCGCAGAGGCGCAGAGAGCGCAGAGTTAAAACAGGACAAAATTTCAGAACCAATAGATGTAAGCATTCAGAGAATCTGACTGACAAGAAAACAAAAATTCTTCTCTTTCCGATCTCTGCGTCCTCTGCGTCTCTGCGGTTCAAAAATAAAAATAGATGGAGACAAACCCATGGGTAAGCCCACCGGTTTCAAAGAGTATCCCCGGAACAAGAATCCTTACGCAGACCCCACCCAACGGGTCAAGAACTTTGATGAGTTCACGCTACCCTTGAACGTCCTGGATCGTCAGACCCAGGGCGCACGCTGCATGGACTGTGGCATCCCGTTCTGCATGTCGGACACCGGTTGCCCCATCGACAACCTCATCCCCGAGTGGAACGACCTGGTCTACAACGGCAAGTTCGAGGAAGCCATCCATCGTCTGCACAAGACCAACAACTTCCCCGAGTTCACCGGCCGCGTCTGCCCTGCACCCTGCGAAGGTGCCTGCGTGCTGGGTATCAACGAACCGCCTGTGACCATCAAAGACCAGGAAATGTTCATCATCGACACAGCCTTTGAAAATGGTTGGGTCACCCCCAACACCCCCGTCAGTCGGACGGGTAAGAAGGTTGCCATCGTCGGTAGTGGCCCTGCCGGTCTTGCTGCAGCCGACCAGCTCAATGCAGCGGGTCACGAAGTCACCGTCTACGAACGTCACGACCGCATTGGTGGTCTGCTGATGTACGGCATTCCCAACATGAAGCTCGATAAGAAGATTGTCGACCGTCGTGTGAGTCTGCTTGCCAAAGCGGGCGTAAACTTTGTGGTCAATGCCTTTGTCGGCGGTGATGAATCCACGCCGGCAGGTGTCGGCCCCAAGGACGAAAACATCCAGTACATCGACCCCAAGCAACTCGTCGAAGATTTCGACGCTGTGCTCATTGCCACCGGCGCCACCAAGGGTCGCGACCTGCCGATCCCCGGTCGTGAACTTAACGGCATTCACTTTGCCATGGAGTTCCTGCACGGCAACACCAAGGCTTTGGTCGACGCCAACTATGCAGACCGCTTTGAACCGCCCATCGACGCACGTGGCAAGAACGTCATTGTCATCGGTGGTGGTGATACCGGTAACGACTGTCTGGGTACCTCGATCCGTCATGGCTGTAAGGGTCTTGCCAACTTCGAACTCATGCCCCAGCCGCCAGCAGACCGTGCTGAGAATAATCCCTGGCCGACCTGGCCGCGCATCATGCGCACCGATTACGGTCACCAGGAAGCCATCGCCAAGTTCGAGGCTGACCCCCGCGAATATGCCATCCTCTCCAAGGAATTCATCGACGATGGCAATGGCAACGTCAAGGGCATCAAGACCGTCCGCGTTGACTGGGCCAAGCCTGACGGCAAAGCACCGTTCTCCGAAATCCCCGGCACCGAGCAAACCTTCGAAGCCGACCTGGTCTTCCTGGCCATGGGCTTCCTCGGTCCTGAACAGATGATCACCGAAAAGCTCGGCCTGGAATCCGACCAACGCTCCAACATCAAGGCAGCCTTCGGTCCCCATGCCACCAACATCCCCGGCGTGTTTGCAGCAGGCGACTGTCGCCGTGGTCAGTCCCTGATCGTCTGGGCGATTGCTGAAGGTCGCAACGCTGCAAAGAGCATCGACGAATACCTCATGGGCTACTCTGAACTCCCCGCACCGGGACAGGTAGCATCCCAACTGGTTGGCGCGAATGCATGATGTGATTGGCTAAACCCCGTCCTCATCATCGCGTAAAGCCTCGCCTGAACTCCTTTGTCCAGGCGAGGTTTTTTATGCGCGTATTCCAAAACAGTTCAAGACAGTTTTTACCGCCAAGCGGCTGTGTTGTTTGTCAAGGCTATTGCCTCAGGCGCCGGCAGCTTTTTTCCCCGGAAGGGCTTGGGCCTGAGCACATAGCGAATTCACGTGCACCAGCAACTTCCGAGCACAGGCACATAAGGCGACCTTCTTGGCTTTGCCCGCAGCGAGCAGACGTTGGTAAAAATTACGCAGCACCGCATCATGCCGAACCGCAGATAAACTGGCCATGTACAACGCGCGTCGCACCACGGCTCGGCCACCGAAGATTCGCCGTTTGCCACGCATGCCGCCCGAGTCGTGGGCATACGGTGCAAGGCCGGCCAACGCGGCGATTTGCTGACGGTTGACCGTGCCCAACTCCGGCAGGTGGGCCAGCAGCGTCACGGCCGTTTGCTGGGCAATGCCGACGACTTGCGTCAAGCTCTCGGCTTTGGCGGTCAGTGATTTTGATCGACTTAAACAACGGGTGATCTGGGCATCCAATTGCAATTCGAGCTTTCGCAAACGCGCGATGCTTTGAGTGATCATCCTGGCGATGGACTTGTCGCTGCAACATTCCAAACGGTTCTGTTCACGCACGCGATCGTCGATGATCTGATCGCGTCGATCTCGCAACGCACGCAACTTTTCGCTGGTTTTACAGTTTTTTCTGCGGGGCGAGGTTGGGTTGTGGCTGCAAATCGCGCGATGAGCATCGCATCAATGCGGTCGGTTTTGGCACGAAGCTTCAGACTTTTTGCAAAATGTCGAACGCAGGCTGGTTGAACCACCGACACGTGCGAGCCAGCAGTGAGCAGGTGTTGAAGTAGCGGTCGTTCGTAGCCGCCGCTGGCTTCCATGGCCAGGTGCACGTTGCCGAATTCGGCGAGTTGCTCAAGCAGTTGGGCATGGCCGGCGGGCGTGTTGGGCACTTGGCCGAGGTAGCGGTCAGTGGTGGCGATGTCCAAAGTCCTTTTGCTGATGTCGATTCCGATGTAGACTGGTTGTGTCATTGGTGACTCCCATTCTTGCCGAAGCGAACTCGGTTGCAGCCGGTTCCGGCGACTGTTCGGGACGATCCAAAAACTGGGCATGCGTTCTGAGCTTTGCGACGATCTTGCCAAAGCAGATCCCGGCACAAACCGAACCCCATGTCCAGGAGGAGCCCACAAGGCTCCTCGCTTTTTATCTCAACAACCAATCGCTGGAAAAACAACTTACAAGGGGCAGAGGACGCAGAGTTTCGCAGAGAAGAAATGATGCCTTGATATCAAACCAATACAACACCAAAGCCGTGACTCTCCTGAGTCACGGGTTGCCTTGGAAATATTGAATCAATGGATTTGATCTCTCTTACCTCTGAGATCTCTGCGTCTGCGGTAAAAAATGCCTTGTAAATAGACATCAAGGCAACGGAATCTCACCAATCTCAAACGGCAGACTCAGTGTGTTGTCGTCCGATTTGAGATTCACTTGTAGCGTTGCATTCTCCGGCTCACCTTGCAGACTCACGTACACCGTCACGTGGTCGAATTGGATTTGACGCAACGGGCCGGCTTTACTGGTGATCTGCACGCGGGCGATTTGTTTGTCGGGGTCCATGATGAGCAGGGGGATGAGCGCGACATTGCCCGACTGTTTACTGATGCCTTGGATTAATGGGAGTAAGCCGGACATTTCCGCATCGGGGATGATGCTGGTTTTGTCGGTATTCTTTTTGGCTGCCCAATCCTTGATCCACTGCGGGGGGAGATAGACGATTTGAACCTTGCGGTTTTTCAAAGCGTCCGCGGGGATGGGCTTGCCGGTCTCATTCATGAAGTCAGTGAGATGGACATAGTCCTTGCCTTCGACGGACTTGAGAATGAAATGGGCGATGCCCTTGATGGATTGGATTTGAGTTGCATCGCGTGGCGGGTTCTTGAGTTTGATCGTCATACCCGCAGCGTTGGCGGGTTGACCATTGGCTGAGTTGAGTAAATCGTCCTGCCCGATGTTGCGGTTGGGTTGCGACTTTTTGTTGATCAGGTCATTGCCTTTGTCATCGACAGCTTGCGAGAGTTCAACGCGATCCACGCCAATGACCAGTTCCAATGGCTTACCGATAAAGAGCAATTCGACCATGCATTGATTGAGGATGGATTGGATCGAAGACCGACGATCCATCACCTGCACGACGGACGTGATGAGCTTGAGTTCATCTTTGATCTTGTCTTTGCTTGCAAGTTCGGGCTTGATATCGTTGGATGCAGCTTCGTCGGACGTTGCAGCAGCCTGATGCATCTGCCGCGTGTCAGGTTTGGCAGTGGGTTCGTCTACGGGTTGGGTTTCATCCTGAGCATACACTGATGAGAGGCAAAGTGTCAGAGTCAGGAACGCAATGAACAGACGGTTGATTGGCATGAGGAGCCCTTTGGAATGAAGTCGAATCAATTGAAATTGAGCACCAGATGTTAATCTGGTGCAGGCTGTGATCTGACTTTAACCATCACCTGCACCGCATTGACATACGGTGCTCAAGTATCGATTGAATATGTGTCGAACACAAGGCTTACGCACCTGCGACGAGTTTTTCCAGGTCTGCCAAAGCGATGACCTGTTGGTCGCCGGTTTCCATGTTCTTCAACTCAGCTTTGCCGTTGGTTGCATCATCGCCAAGAATCAAGGCAAAACGACTGCGTGCGGTTGCTGCTTCCTTGAGGAGTTTGCCGACGTTTCGCGTGGTCTTGTAGCTGTAGCGAGCGTGGATACCTTTCCAACGGAGTCGTGAAGCAATCGGGCCGACCTGCGATGCGCCGGCGTCCGATGCGGCAACGATGAACACATCGGGACATGGCGAAACGTCATCAGGCATCAGGCCCTTGTCGATGAGCACTTCACTGAGCACGACGTCACCCATGCCGAATCCGACAGCCGGCATGGACGGGCCACCAAAGAGTTCGACGAGTTGGTCATAGCGACCACCACCTGCCATGGCACGCAGCGCGCCGGAGGCTTCGTGGACTTCAAAGACGGTTCCCGTGTAGTACGCCAAACCGCGGACAATGCCCAGGTCATACTCGCACCAATCCGCGATGCCGAAGGCCTGGAGTTGCGCGTCGAGTTGTTCAAGATCAGCAAGGTCGGTGATGCCGGTCTGTTCGCGCAGTTGATCCAGTTCACCACAGGGGTACTTGCAGCGGCACATCTGCTCAAAACGCTCCACGCGCTCAGGCTCCATGCCGAGTTTGGCAGCGGCTTCGGTGAAGGCATCAGGTTCCATCTTGTCACGACGGTCCAACAGATCAAACGCGCTAAGCAGTTTGTCTTCCGCAACGCCGAGTTTAAGCAGGATATCCTTGACCGTGGTGCGGTGAGAAATTTTCATGCGGACATGTGTCGGTTCAAGACCCAGTTCCTGCATCAAGTCCACGACAGTGAAGATGCACTCGGCATCGGCGGTGGCGCCATCCAGACCCATGATGTCTGCATTCCACTGCCAGAACTCACGAAGGCGGCCACGTTGCGGGCGTTCGGCGCGACAGAGGTTCGGCACGCAAAACCACTTGATCGGTCGCGGTAAAGCATTGGCTTTGGCAGCAACCATGCGCGCCAACGTCGGCGTGAACTCCGGGCGAATCGCCAACTCGCGACCGCCACGGTCTTCAAAATGGAACAGTTCACTGACAATGCCATCGCCACTTTTGACCTTGTAGAGATCCAGGTGTTCAAAGATCGGGCCATCGACTTCTTCAAAGCCGTTACGAATGGACACCCGTCGCCAGGCATCGAGCAGAAAATTCCGCCAGGCACAGTCTTTGGGATAAAGATCACGTGTTCCCCGCGGCGCTTGGAGCTTGCTCATTGTGTACGTTCCATGTTCGATTCATCAGAAAAATGCCAATGCAAGGCGATAGTGTAACGTATCGAGCATATGGATTCGACAGAAGGGGACTAGATACGCGTATAACACTGGATTTTCTGATTCATGCTAGGGGTTGTGCGCCCCCGGAAGCTGCTCGCATCAGACAAGCTGATGCTGCGCTGCTGGGCAACCCCCGGATCCCCGGACCCCCCGAAAGGCAGTTAAGACAAGTCGGTTGATGGCGTGTGTAGATATCGCACGCAAACCCGCGTCGATACGACGCGGCTCGCCTGAAATGTCGCCTCAACGCTCAAAGGCCAATGCCCTTCCAGGGGGCAGCAGGGAGGTTTGGAGGGGCGGCTGTTAAGCCCCTCCATCTCGTACAGTCTGATGTCTTGAATGTCTCACGGGGGTCCGGGGGTGAGAGCAACGCAGCGAAGCGAGTCGCGCAGCACCCCTGGCATGAATCAAAAGAGCCTGCACCAACGCGATAAAACTCAGGATTCACCTGTTGCTTCATCCGTATCACAATCACCGTTCACATCATTTTTCATCAACTCGCGCAAGACCACGGTGGCGAACGCGCCCTTTGGCATGATGAATTGCAGGCGGACAAAGCTGCCATGTTCATCGACGCCACCGGTGATTTGTGGGTCTTGAATCATGATGCGTAGGGATCGACGTGAACCCCGGGTCAACGGGCAGGTCTCAATGAGTTGCTGCTCAATGTCGAAGGCTTTCAGTGCCTGGTGTTCCAACTCACCTTCGACACCTTGAGCTTGCAGCAGGTCACTGCCCCACATCGGCCCTGACGGTGAAATCAGTCCTTGGGTGACGCGCCCTGCAGGATCGGTTGCGTTCTCCAACTCTGCCTGTGCTTCATCGACCGCAAAGACACTTTGATTCTCATGCTTCATCGCCAGATCACCGGGGAGCAGTTTGGCGTAAGTTCCTGCTTTGACGCGTTGGTCCAACACCCAGTTAAAGAGATAACTCTGTGCTGCCGAGCCGTAAAACAACCGCTGTGTTTCGGCAATGCTGTAGACGGCTTTACTGATGGAGCGACCTTTAGCCAAGGCGTTGAGTGCCTGGCGTTCGTAGCGTAAAGTCCGTGGCCAGTGTTGCAGCGCGGTTTGATAATCACCAGCGTCAAAGGCTTGTCTTGCTTCACGGGTTGCCTGGTGATCGCAATGTTCCGCATCGCCAAGCAGTTGTTTTAATGCTGCTTCAAAGTCACGCTTGATCAGCGCGCGGCCGACGAGATGGTTGTCCCCCAGATACCCAAAGCGCTGTGGCCCGAAGTAGTTGGGGACACCATGATTGGCCATGTGATCCAGCACGCGCTTGGCACGGATCACCGCGGTGGGATCGACATCACGAATACGGATATCAAACCGGTTACCCGCCAGATGCCCACGCCGGAGTTTGTTGTTGTGGCGATCCGCCCAGAGGATGGTGAAGGGTTGGTCTTTGGCTGCTTCGACGCGACGTGCATCCTGACTTTCCCCGCCGGGCAGGTGGATGGAAAACATCTGCCTGGTCAGCGCATGTTTATCCTTGAGACCAGCATAGCTGACCTGCTTATTGCTCACATCAAACAGCCTGGCCAGTTTCGCGACCACGTCCATGGTGGTCATGTTGGTCTTCTGGACAAACAGGTACAGGTGTTCACCCTCGCCACAGGGTTCGTAGAGTGGCTCTTCGGTGACAACGAAGTCATCGGCACGCTGCTTGATCGAACCCCCGATCCCCGGCAGGTCGGCTGTTGCGTAGGCTAAGGGTTGGTTTGATCCTGACATCATAAATAACCATGTTTGGTTTCAAGGCAAGTAACCACAGATAAACACGGATGAACACAGATAAAGACAGAAAGTTAGCTAGCAAACGAAATCGACAATCTGTGTTTATCTGTGTTCATCTGTGGTTCAATTCTGATAGTCAGTGATTGATATTAAAGCCGTAATTAATCTTCCGGTGCGTTGGCGACCAAGTCGCGGAAGGCAGCGAGCAGTTGGTTGGTGACGGTGCCCGGCTTGCCATCACCGATGACGCGGCCGTCGACCTTGGTCACAGCAATGACTTCTGCTGCGGTACCGGTGAGGAACATTTCCCGTGCGGTGTAGAGGTCATGCTTGGTCAGGTCCATGCGCACCACGGGGATACCCGCCCGCTTGGCAAGCTCGATCACCAGGTTCATGGTGACGCCTTCAAGAATGCCCGCGTGCAGTGGTGGGGTGATGAGGGTCGTTTGGCCTTCCCAATCCCGGACGATGAAAATGTTATCGCCAGTACACTCTGCGACATTGCCCTGGGTGTTGAGCATGACCGCTTCCATCACGCCAGCGTCGATCGCTTCGATCTTGGCAAGCACGTTGTTGAGATAGTTCAGACTCTTGACGCGGGGCGAGAGTGCAGCAGGATGCGTGCGACACACCGAACTGGTGATGATCGCCATGCCGTTGTCATACATTTCCTGCGGGTAGAGTTTGATGGAGTCCGCAATGATGTAGACACAGGCGCGCTGGCAGGTGAAGGGGTTGAGTCCCAATGTGCCTGCACCGCGCGTGACCACTAGGCGGATGTAGCCATCGGTGAGTTGGTTGGTTTTGCAGGTTTGCTTCAGCGCATCGGTGATCTGCTCTTGCGTGTAGGGGATGTCCAGGCGAATGGAATGTGCCGACTCAAAGAGACGGGCGACGTGCGTAGCGCACTTGAGGATGCGATCGTTATAGATCCGGATGCCTTCAAAGACACCGTCACCATAGAGCACACCATGGTCAAACACACTCACTGCTGCTTGTTCAGCAGGCACCAGGTTACCGTCGAGCCAGACTTTCTTGGACATCGTGCAAATCCTTCTACTATCAGCCAACCTCCGAAAGCGACATTGACAAAACAGCCGGTGTTGACTTTCACGGGTCAGTTCCGGGGTCACTTCCGCGGTGAACTTCCGGGGTTCCTTCCGGGGGTTCGGGTCCCGGGTAAACTTCCGGGGGAGTCGGGCATTATAGCGAGTCTTCTGAGCTTTTGCCGATTTGCCGGATTCGGACTTGGCATGGATTGATGCAACATTGCCTCGATCATGCCAGCCAGGGTGTTGGTGGTTCCAATATTGTCCGTTCACAGCCGATAACGCGCAGGATATCCATGAAACGCCTGATCTTGTCGATGAAGAGCAGGAGTCAAAAAAATTGATTGCTCTGTTGAGCTTTGAAATCTAGACTTTGCATATCCGCTTTAACCTGTTTTCCGCAGGATATTTCCATGGCAATTGAATGTGACATCCCGTGGGTCTTCAAATACGGCGTTCTGATTGTTTTATTGAACGTCCTTTCTGTTACTGCGCATACAGATGATCAATTGTCCCAGGACGCTCGTCACGAAGTACAACTCACGGAACTGGAGAAGCAATGGCTCGCAGAGCATCCGACCATTCGCATGGCGATTCCTTCTGATGTTACCGGCTTGTCCAGAATCAATGCCGATGACGAACTCGAAGGTTTTCTGGTTGATTATCTTCGGCTCATCGAATCGCGTGCCGGTTTCAAATTTGAAATGATCGCCGTTCCATACAAGGATTTTCTCAAAGGTGAGATTCAGAAGACAGTTGATGTGAATATGGGCAATGCGCAAATTGACCCACAAAATGAATTTTGCTTTACCAAGGTGATTTTTCGCATTCCGTTGGTCATCATCACCCGTTCCGATGCGCCGTTTGTCTCAGGTCGACATTGGTTGGCTGGCAAACGCGTTGTGGTCCTCAAAAGTTTTGCTGCTGAAAAATATCTCAGGGACGACCCGTTGAAGATTAACTTGGTTCCTGTTGATTCGGTTCGTGAAGGTCTCTATGCGGTGAGTTTTGGGCAAGCCGATGCCATGATTAATGGTTTGTTGCTCCCATCGCAGATCATTACCAATGAACATATCACCAACCTGAAAATCGCCGGCCAATCGGGTTATCCCGACTATGAAGGTTCGCTTCGGATTCGCAAGGATTGGCCCGAACTCCAATCCATCATCGACAAGGCCTTGGCGACCATTACCCCACAAGAACATGCACAACTGATGCGCCGATGGATGGGGACCCAGGTCCAGGATCATGCTCATTGGCAACGGGTCTGGCAGTGGGGCGGATTAATCGGCGGGGGGTTGTTACTCTTACTGATGGCATCCGTCTTCTGGAATCGCCAGCTCAAAAGCCAGGTCGCACTGCGAACCCACGAACTGGAAGTTTCAACCCAAACCCTCAAACAAAGTGAAGAGCGCTTTCGCAGTACCTTCGAACACGCAGCCGTCGGCATGGCGCACACCTCCACCCAAGGCTTGATTCTCCGGGCCAATCAACGGTTCTGTGATATGCTCGGTTATGACCGTGATCAAATCATTGGCATGCATTTCCGGGATGTCACGCATCCAGAAGATCTGGAAAAAAGTCACGAGTACTATCGCTGCTTGATGAATGGTGAATCTGACTGTTGCCAGACAGAAAAACGCTATTACCGAAAAGATCGTAGCGTGGTTTGGTGCAATCTCAGTACCACCCTGCTCAAAGACGATCAAAACCAACCCCTTTATTTCATCAGTGTCATCGAAGATATCACCGAAGAATACCTGGCCAAGGAGCAACTTCAGGAACTCAACCAGAAACTCCAAAGCGTCATGGATGCATCAACCCTGGCATTGATCATCTCAACCGACAAACAAGGTGTGATTCAACTCTACAACTCCGGCGCTGCCGCATGCTTGGCTATACCGCTGATGAAGTGGTTGGCAAGCAAACACCGGTGCTCTTCCATCTCGAAGCAGAAATCAAGTCCAGGGGGGCAATCCTCACCAAACGCCTCGGCCGTGAGGTCCAGGACTTTGAAGTCTTTGTCGCCCAGGCCCAGTTCGGCAGCTATGACGAAAACCAATGGACCCTCGTCCACAAGGATGGCAGTCATGTCCTGGTCAATCTGGGCGTCACTGCCATATGCGATCAACAGGGGGAGATTGTTGGTTTTCTCGGTGTTGCCCAGGATATCACTGAACGTGTCAAGGCCAAGCAGGATCTGGCGCAAAAGGAAGAGAACCTGCGCATTACGCTTAACTCCATTGGTGATGCGGTCATCGCAACTGACAGTGACGGCCGGATTGTGCAGATGAATCCCGTTGCTGAAAAGCTCACCGGTCGCGGCCTGGATCAGGCGATGGGGCGAAACCTCACCGAAGTGTTCCGGATCATCAATGCAAAAACACGCCAGTCCATGCCCAATCCTGTTGAAAAAGTCCTGGAATCAGGTGAAATCGTCGGCCTGGCCAATCACACGATTCTCGTTTCAGCTGACAGTACCGAATATCAGATTGCCGACTCGGGCGCACCGATTCGCAATGATGCTGGTCAGATTATTGGCGTGGTGCTGGTTTTCAGAGATGTCACCACTGAGTATGCCATGCAGGCCCGTATCCGTGAGACGGAAAAAATGCAGGCCATCGGGCAATTGGCCGGCGGTATCGCCCACGACTTTAACAACATGCTCGGCGGGATACTCGGTTCAGCAGAACTGCTCGAAGACCGACTGCCTGACGATGCAGACACGCGCGAACTTTTTCAAATCGTCATGCAATCTGCTCAGCGTGCTGCGGATCTGACTAGTAAACTTCTGACCTTCTCACGCAAGCAACCTGCTGAATCCGCGATTCTTGATGTTCATCTGTTGCTCAAGGACACCGTCACATTACTCAAACAAACCATTGATCGTCGAATTGAAATCAATACGCATTTCAATGCTCAACATAAATTGATCGTTGGCGATGTCACCCAACTGCAAAACGCTTTTTTGAACTTGGGCATCAACGCGTCACATGCCATGCCCAACGGCGGGAAAATTCATATCACCACGGATGTGGTCGACTTGACCCCTGAGCATGGCCCCAAGACCACCTTTGATCTCAAAGCCGGTCAATACATCCAGATCAGTGTGCAGGACACCGGAACCGGTATCGCGCCCGAGCATCTGAACCATATCTTCGAACCCTTCTTCACAACCAAGCAACAAGGCAAAGGCACCGGGCTTGGATTGGCAACTGTCTTCAGTTCCGTCAAGCAACATCAAGGCTCCATCACTGCGTCCAGTGAAGTGGGATCAGGCACACGCTTTACCATCTGCCTGCCATTGGCAACCGTTGGGGAACCTGTCGAAACAGGAGACGCGAATAAAAATCGTGTGCATGGCAAAGGCCACATCTTGATTGTCGATGATGAAAAAGTCATGCGCGTCACCGCCAAAGCCATCCTCGAAGACCTTGGCTATGAAGTCTCCCTGGCAGAAGACGGGCAGATCGCATTGGACCGCTTCCGTGAAAATCCCGACACGTTTGACCTGGTGGTTCTGGACATGATGATGCCCAACCTCAATGGCAAGGATTGCTTCCTGGGGATGAAACAGATCAAGCCCGACATCAAGGTGATTCTCTCCACCGGCTACACCCCCGAGTCGGAGTTACTGGCCATGAAAGCTGCCGGACTCACCGCGTGGATCAAGAAGCCTTACATGAGTGGTCCGTTAAGTCAGAAGATTCAGGAAGTGCTTGAGCAATCCGAGTAGAGCTTTGTCACATTGAAAACAATCACATCTCTCACTCCCGCGTGCGCGTCTTGTCTGCGATTGTCGGACATTTCATCGACCTTGGCTGGTGATCACGTGAACCTTCTGATTGCGAGTCGGCTCAAGTCAACGATGCGCAGTAAAAAACCGTGCGGGTTGTCACATCCCGCACGGTGAGGTCAAGGTTTTTCTGTGTTGTTTGTCCCTGACCGGTTGCCGGTGACCTTTCACTTGTGTTCAAGCCATGACGGCCAATTCAACACGGTGAAAAATTCCGGGACTTCCGGGGGCTTCCGGGGGACGGGGGGTTAGATTGTTGCAGCGACTGCTTCGATGCATTCGATGACCTGGCGAACATGGAACGGTTTCTTGAGGTAGTGGTCAAAACCGTTGTTCATCAGGTGCTGAGCCTGGCCGTCGGTGAGTTTACCGCTCATGGCAATCACCTTGGTCATCTGCAGATCGCCGTTTTCACGGACGAGTTTGAGCACATCTTCGCCGGACACATCGGGAAGATGCATGTCCAGGAGGATGACGCTGGGACGGAATTTTTCACATTCCAGACCCGCTGAGAAGCCGCTGTGTGCGACTGCAACATCGTAGTTGGCCTGTTCGGTGAGCACCTTCTGAAGCACGTCCACGATTTCTGATTCGTCATCGACGATCAGGATTCGGGTGCGACCTGATTGCAGGGCATCCATCGGGATATTGTGTGCTTTCATGAATTTGATCAACGCACTCAAGGGAATGCGACGGTCTTTGGAACCGGGAATGCGATAGCCGCGCAGTTGGCCTGAATCAAACCATTTGCTGACGGTACGCGGAGCAACGTTGCAGATCTTGGCAACTTCACCAGTCGTTAGAATATCTTTCTGACGTGACATAAGCTTTCTCCATATCTCCATGTCGGGATTAATTTCCTCCGACCCGACGTTGTATTCATCGTCGCTTTGGACAACCGGATTAACTGATACGACACGAAAAAATGACAGAAAATGCAGGAGACGCCTGCTCGGCACAATGCTCCTAACGCGTCTAAGCGTGATAACTGTGGGTTTTAGCGTAGTAAAACGCGGTTTGGAGGGATTGGGACAGGTCGGTAAAAAAATTTCAAGATCGGGTCAAAGCGGGGACCAGCATCGGTTCTGCTCGCATACAGGTAAACAATATCAAGGCATGTTACTTGGCCAGGGAGCTTCGCCCCCCCCGGGCCCGCTTGCGAGGTCGGTGTGTTAGGGCAAGTGATGTTGCTGTGTTGCATTCAATGGAATGAAGACCATTTTGTGATGGGGTTTCACCCCAAACCCCGCCAACGAGCAGCCGTTGGATCGCTGCCCCCGGAAGTGGGGTTGTTTGGACGGTTCAGAAGGTGCGTTTACAACACGTTAATCGGACGATGAACATACCAAGCGTGTGGGTGTTCAAACAGATGTCATAAACCGTGTAAACCAGACGACGAAGGCCCAGCCCTTCCTGGGGGACGTGATCCAGCGGCGGAACGCTGGCGGGGTTTGGGGCAGAGCCCCATCTAATCTCTGTCTTCAATTCATTTGAATGCAAGACAGCAATATCACACGCTTTGATCACCCGATCTTGCAAGGGGGTCCGGGGGGGCGAAGCTCCCTGGCAAAGAAAATTGTCGTTGCCCGCATCAATAAAGGGTCACCCACCACTCACCGGCGGGATCAGGGCGACCTGGTCCGCTTCCGTGAGTACATCATCTGCTTTGGCATAGCTCATGTTCACTGCCACACTCACAGACTGAAGCAGTGGGGCCAGTGCAGGGTATGTCTTTGGTAAATGGGATAACAATTGGCCCACCGTCGCTCCATCAGGCAGGGCAATGGACACTTCGCTAGCATTAACTGCTTGTCTGAGCACTGCAAACAATTCAACGGTTACTGTCACGTCATACTCCCAAAAATCCAGATTCCATGTTCATTTGGTTAAACAAGGTCCGGTAATCAAGAAAATCGAATTTACCCTTCAAGTTTACTCAATAACTCAAACGGTATGACCGATATTTCTTACAGGTGAGAAGGAATTGCAACTTCCTTCCAAAATTTGATGGTACGGCAATACCATCACCTTCCTCACCGTACTTGTCCACCGGGTCCTGCAATGGGCCCGGGCGATAAAAAAACTGCATTGAACGTACTTGTAACCTCATATTAAGAAGGGTGGGTCCCCCATGAAACTGTCGAAAACATCTGCGCAGGCAGCGCTGGCACTTGGTGTGCTTGCTGCCCAACCCGAAGGTGAATACCTTCAGGCTCGTCACATTGCTGAAAAGCTTAACATCCCAACCGTCAGCGCGCTGAAGATTCTTCAAGCGCTCACACGCGGTCACCTCATTGAAAGCCAACTCGGTCGTTCAGGCGGTTACCGTCTGGCATGTCCGGCACACGAAGTCACACTGCTTAAGATCGTCGAAGCCATCGATGGACCGGTACGCGGCCAGATGCGCATTGATGGTGCTCCGGCAGCTGTGGAACATGGTGTCGAACGTCTGCGTGAAGCCTGCACTTCCGCTGCCGATGCATTGCGCGATCAACTCGAACGCACCACGGTCGCTGACCTTGCCACGGCCGCATAATACGGTTGATACCGGATAACTGTTTATTAACAAGAATCTGGCAGAAAAATTTCCAAGAATAACTGGGCGCTCTAAAGCGCCCTTTTTTTTCGCCCGATGAAACAGACTGACCGTTGTGGTTGGCACAAACCAACACAATCGTCAAAACGACAGGTTTTGTTTGAGACTTGTCACTATTGTGAATTGTAAGGTGTCACCACCGGACCACTCTAACCAGGACAGTCGGCCTAAGTAAGGAGATCGACGTGGATCATTCCTATATCCTCCCGTTTATCAAGTCGATTACCAACGTTTTCGAAACCATGCTCCAGTCACACGTCAGTGTCGGTAAGCCCTCGCTTAAAGCGTCCGGCTCGCCCTGCTACGATGTCTCGGGCATCATCGGCATGTCCGGTGACGTGGAAGGCACCATCGTGCTCAGTTTCCCAACCGACGTGGCAGTCACCTGTGTTGCCAAGTTCGTTGGCATGGAACTGCCCCCTGAACATGAAGACTTTGCCGACGCCATTGGCGAGCTGGTCAACATGGTCACCGGTAACGCCAAGGCCGAGTTCCAGGACAAGAAGGTCAACATCACCTGCCCGTCCGTCGTTGTCGGTCAGGACCACATCGTCTTTGGTTCCAAGGAAGTCGTCTGCATCGACATTCCCTGCGAATGTGACTACGGCAACTTCGTCGTCGAAGTCGGCCTCAAGCAGGGCACCGGTGCCGCCAAGGACTCCGTCGCCGAAGTCTCCGCTGCTTGATGACGCTGTAACGCACTGCGTTGCATCAGGCGTCTGGCGGACTCTTGGTCACCTTGTCCAGGAGTATTGATCATGGCTAAATCAATCTCGCAAGCTGATGTCAAAATCATCATTCCTGATGACGGGACACAGGTCACATTGATCCTGCCCCAATCTTTTGGCAAGAACGAGATGGCCCGACAAATCTGCCACGCCAAGCTCCGCGACGCCAAAGTCGAAATCACCGAGTCCGTCGTCAAAGCCATCGACGAACTGATTGAACAATCTAAAAATGTCGCATCAACCCCGGGATCCGAACCGATCCGTGGGGTTGTCGCACGCGCCCAACTCCCGGTTGATGGCATGGATGGGAAAGTCGAATGGAAACTCGACCCTGCCAATAAGCAACCTGCCGACCCCATGCCTGAAACGGATGACAATGCCGAGCAGGGCGAAGTGCAGGGCAAACGCAACTTCTACGAAGACACCATCTACACCACCGTCTCCACCGGCACCGTCGTCGGTATCCTCTACGAACCCACCGTCGGCACCGACGGACGCGATGTCTTTGGCAAAACACTGGTGGGCAAAGACGGTAAGCCTTACGATCTGCATTTCGACGAAACCATCATGCACAATGCCAAGGGTGAACTCATCACCCAGGAAGATGGCGTCCTCGTTAAAACCAACTACTCCATCTGCGTGCGAAAAGTCATCGAAGTCCACGGCTATGTCGACTTCTCCACCGGTAACATCAACTTCACTGGCGATGTGAACGTCGCAGAAGGCGTTCGGGATAATTTCGTCATCAAAGCCGATGGCATCGTCACCGTCAACGGCCTGGTCGAAGCAGCAAAGATCATCACCGGCAAGGACTTTAACGCACGTGGTGGGATGGCAGGCCGAGAACAGGGAACCGTCAATGTCGGTCATGATCTCAATGCCAAGTATCTCGATGCGGTGTCGGGCACCATCAAACACGATCTGAAAGTCGACCGCGAAATCATCAACTGTGATCTCACCGTCATCGGCAGTGTCGATTCACCCACGGGACTGATCATCGGTGGCAAACTCGTCATAGGTGGCAAAGTCAACATCGACACCATCGGTTCCGATGCCAACGTGCGATCCGATCTGATCATCGGTTCTGTCCCAACGCTGGATCCGATTCTCAAAAATCTCGAAGTTTTTATGTCGGATTTACAAGAAAAACGCAAGAAGTATGCAGAGGAACAGGACATTATCAACCGTGCAGGCAAACGTCTCACCGCGGAGATGAAAGAACGTCAGACCGAAGTGATGTTCGAGTTGATGACGATTGATACCCCTTTGACCAAAGCCAGGGATGCCCATTTCCGCGTCAACGCACGAGCAGAGGAACTGCGCACCATCAATGTGAATGTCCGCAAGATGCTCCACGCAGGCAGTGTCCTCACCGTCATGGGCACCATCTTCAAAATCCGTAACGATCAACGCGGCCCGGTCGTAATTTTCAAAGACGAGAAAAACGAAATCTGCATCAAACGTGCTGACGGCAAAGTCAAACTGCTGGCATCGGTCTGCGATATTCTCTCGTGATGCTGATCCTGCATCACATTTCACAATACAACACAGTGAATCAACAGCGCAATGAAAAGCCGTGACCTCCCGGGTCACGGGTTGCCTTGATATTGAAGTGATTGTTTTTGCGACGACCGGCAATCATTCATCCACAAGCATGGCAGAGATTACAGCAACCCGGCGTCTTCATCATGGCCGAACATGATGTTCATGTTCTGGACCGCCTGACCCGATGCGCCCTTGATCATGTTGTCGATGGCGCTGATGACCACGATGCGGGTAAAGCTCTCACGTTTAACCATGCGCACCGTCACGTCACAGAAATTGGTATGCGCGACAAACTTCACGTTCGGCAGGTCCTTACGCACACGCACAAACGGTTCATCGTCATAAGCTTCATGCATCGCCTGAATCAGTTCTGACTCCTCGATGTCATCTGCTGCGGGTTGAAGATAAATCGTCTCGAGGATGCCCTGGTTCAACGGCAGCAGATGCGGGACAAACAGCACGCTGGCTTCCTGACCACCCATGATTGCCAAGGTCTGTTCGATCTCCGGCTGATGACGATGCCCGCCGATCGCGCCGTAGGCACAGTAGCCTTCGTTGTGTTCGGGGAAATGCGTCATGAGCTTGGGCGTGCGACCTGCACCGGTGACGCCGGACGCAGCATTGATCATGATGTCGTAACTTTCAACCAATCCCTTGGCCAAAAGCGGGCCGATCCCCAGCGCTGCAGCCGTCGGATAGCAGCCGGGGTTGGCAACCAGGTGAGCGCCTGCGATTTTGGAACGATTGAGTTCAGGTAAGCCGTAGACCGCATGCTTGAGATTCTCGACATCGCAGTGTGGTGTCGCATAGGTCTTCTCATACAGGTCCACATCACTGATGCGGTAGTCGGCAGAGAGGTCCACCACTTTCAGACCCGCATCAAGTAACGGGCCGACATACTGCATCGCAATCATGTGCGGTAAAGCTAAAAACGCCACGTCCGCTTCGTCTGCCATCTTCGCAGGATCGATCGGCTTGCACTGGGCAACTTCGTCAGGCAGGCGGTCAAGCAACTGCGGGAAGATGTCGGAGATCAGCGGCAACTCATCGCGCGCCGAAGCCAGGTACGTGACATCGGCTGCAGGATGCTTGGCCAGCAGTTCGATCAGACAAAGCCCGGTATAACCCGTCGGGCCAACGATAGCGACACGTGTGTTACTCATAGGCCGAAATTATCCAGTCATTGGTTGTGATGTCAATTGTTTGTCGGTTTTCCATTTAGCAGCATCACTTGTGATGCGCGGACTTTGAGAGAGTGATCCTCAGCGCATCGCAACCGATGCGGCTAAATTCTAAAGGCGCCAAAAATGCACCGTTTCCCGGCCATAATGCCAAACTGACAGTCAAAAGGTCGGAAAAACCCGTGAATAAAGCGAAAAATAAGGACTTATGCCGGAATCTTTCTGGCACGCCAGTTGTTTCATATATCAATGAACGTGACAAAAACATGCCAACTGCCCATGAGGCAGAAGACAAACAGCAATTTACGAAAGGAGCTCGGCTATGTTACCTACACGTCTGATTAATGATGCTCGCCTGTTTAACGATGACCCGTTTTCCTTCATCCGCCAACAGTTTGGCCGCGCTGTTAACGACACCATCGGCACGGATTATCCCGTGGATGTCTACGAAGATGACACCGCGGTGCACGTCGAAGCTGAACTGCCTGGCTTTACCAATGAGCAGGTCGATGTCACCCTCGAACAGGGTGTCCTGACCATCAACGCCAAGCGTGAAGCTGCTCAGAAACCTGAAGGCACCACCAGCCATGTGACCCAGCGACGCAATTATGAAGTCACCCGTCGCTTCACCATGCCCAGCACACTCGATGAAAACAACGTCGATGCGACCATGGAGCATGGCGTCCTGCATCTGACGTTGCACAAGAAGGAAGAAGTCAAACCGCGCAAGATTGCGGTCAAATAATCAACCCCTTGGAACCGCGTCGCATTCCTTACCTACGCCGCGACGAGGTTCAACCCCATGCGAGATTCAGGACGATGACCGTATGAACTTCACACGGGATGCCTTCACGGTGTCCCGTGTTTTTTTGTGCGCTGTGTTTATCAATGGATATTTAGCCGCATCACTTGTGATGCGCTTGGAGATCTACAACCAAGGCGCACATCACAAAAGCGCATGGCAAGCCATGCAGCTAAATGATGAAAATGAAATAGGGAAATTTATCCAGTACCTCACCGAGCACGAATAAAGCCGTGTCGCTCCTGCGGCACGGGTTGCCTTTTACTCACACCAACGCAACCCATGACTCAGGAGAGTCACGGCTTTGATATAAACGACCATCTCAATCTAGCTTTTCACCGAATACGAACTTGCGGATCGCATAGGCAACACCCGCTTCTTCATTACTCGGGACGATGGCGTCGGCCACCTGCTTGGCGCAGTCCCAGGCATTGCTCACGGCAACCCCTTTGCCTGCCCATTGGATCATGGAAACATCGTTGGGCGCATCACCGATGCACATCACGCGCGACGGATCAATGTCATACAGATTGGCGACTTTTTTCAGTGCGATGCACTTGTCTGCATCCTTGTGGATGTACTGAAGCAAATGATTGTCCGAGACTGCAGCGGTGACCAGGCCGGCAAATTTCTTCTCCACTGCCATACGGATATTGGGAATGCGATCCGGCGGTGCCAACGCCAGCAGCTTCGTCACCGGTACCTTCAAAAACGCCTCAAGCGGTCCAACAAAGTCCGGCGAAAAGTGGCGGCTGATTTCCGTTGGCAGTGACTCGTCCACATGATCGGTGTACCACTTGTCCAGAATCTCCAGGCTGATCACACAATCCTTGTCGGCCTTGCGTGCAGCTTTGACGATCTTCTTGGCCAAGGCTGAGGGCAGTGGTTGATGGTGGATATGCTTGTTGACTTTCGGATCGAAAATCATCGCACCGTTGTAGGTCACCCAATACGTGTCGATCTTCAACGCCTCAGCGATGTGACGCATCCCACGCGGCGGACGGGCGGTGGCAATGACCACTTTAACGCCAAGCTTGATGGCTTTCTGAATGGTCTTGACGGTGCGCACCGTCACCTGCTTGTCATCGCGAAGCAATGTGCCATCCAAATCGACAGCAACCATGTCGAACGGCAAGTCGGTATGGTGGGTGTTGGCCCCTGATTCCATATTACGAACCCTGGCAGCGTGTGTACGCTTGCTGTTTAAGACATCCACGAGGGACGCCCTGGTAATGGACGATCGCTTCCATGATACGATCCCATTAAGGGATGCTCCAGCAAACATGAGGTTAATCTTTCAATTCGTTTGAGGGACAGCGTCCTGGGTTGGTGGGCCGACGATGTCATTTTCCTCAAAGGGTGGCGGTGCGTGCGAGGCCGGACTCTGCAACAAAAAGCCCGACAACTCAGACATCGGATAAGTTACCCTGCGTCTGTGTAAACCAAAGTCAATCAAATGTTACACGCTATGTTTTCATATCACCCTAACCGGATATTCGTCACAAACCGAACAGTTGAACCGTTTGCTTCCGGTGGGCGGTTTAGTAATCCATCAAAGCCGGGACTCTCCTGAGTCGCGGGTGCCTGAACGGTTCATACCATGCAACACTTGAGTCGTCATTCCCGCGAAGGCGGGAATCCAGTGGCACGCAGTTGAACATTGCAAATTTCACTGGACTCCTGCCCTCCGGGGGCGCGGGAGTGACGGATGACAGCGATTTTTATCACAGATTTGATCAATGCAATGGGTTATATGAATCGACCATACCTCGGAAAAAGTGCGACTTATCCCATAAGCACGGTTACTTTTCCAGATCCGCCTGGAGTTGATGCAGCAGATCCATCGCCTGCATGGGGGTCATGTTCATGACGTCGGCCTTGCGCAGCGTTTCCATAGCCGGGTGTTCGATGTACTCGGTGAACAGCGACATCTGCGGATCGTCGCGCTTGGACTTCCTGGCAGACACCTTCTCCATGGAAGGCCCTGCATGATTCACCGCCAACTCACCGAGCAGTTCGTTGGCACGGTCGATGACTTCCGAGGGGATGCCTGCAATCTTGGCGACATGTGTACCAAAGCTGCGATCCGTCGCACCAGCGACAATGCGATGCAGGAACACGATCTGGTCCTGCCACTCGCGCACCGTCACGCGGAGATTGGTCACGTTGCCAAAGCGTTCGGCCAAATGCGTGATCTCGTGATAGTGCGTTGCAAAGAGTGTCCGGCAGTTGCGCTCCGCCAGGTGTTCAGCAATTGCCCACGCCAGCGAGAGTCCGTCGAGGGTACTCGTGCCACGACCGATCTCATCCAGAATGACTAAGCTTCCGGGGGTCGCATGATGACAGATGTTGGCTGTTTCGGTCATCTCCACCATGAATGTGGATTGGCCAGTGTGCAGTTCATCTGAAGCACCAATGCGCGTGAAGATGCGGTCACACAAACCAATCTCCGCTTCCTGTGCAGGGACATAGCAGCCGGTGTGTGCGAGCAAAGTCAGCAAGGCAGCCTGGCGGATGTAAGTTGATTTACCTGCCATGTTCGGGCCGGTGATTAATGCGAGCGTGGCGTCTTTGCCCATTTGCACGTCGTTGGGGACAAACTGATCACCAAGCACCTGATCGAGCACCGGATGTCGACCGTTGACGATGTTGAGCACTGGTTTGTCGGAGATCACCGGTCGGACATAACGATGCCGAACCGCACGTCGGGCAAAGCATGCAAGCACATCCAAATCCGCAACGGTTTGGGCAAAGGCATGTAGATGTGGCAACTCAACCTGAGCCTGCGCACAAAGGTGATTAAACAACTCAAGCTCGCGTGCGTTGGCACGATCCTGTGCCGTCAACACCTTGCCTTCGTATTCCTTGAGCGGTTGAGTGATGTAGCGTTCGACGTTCTTGAGCGTCTGCTTACGCGACCAACTGTCGGGTGCCTTGTCCTTATGCGCAGCCGTGACTTCGATGTAAAAACCAAAGACCTTGTTGTACCCAACCTTCAGCGATGGGATACCGGTTTCGTCGATGAGCTGTTTCTGATACTTGGCTAACCATGCCTTGGAGTCAGCACGCAGGCTGCGGCATTCATCCAGTGTCTCATCCATCCCATCACGAATCAGTCCGCCATCACGCATATGAGCAGGTGGTTCATCGACACAGGTTTGCGTGATGAGTTGGCCCAGTTGTGCTAACGCATCATGGATGTCTGCGATTTGCTGATGGTACGTTGACACCGACGGACGCTGATCAAGCAATGCTGCCAGGGCTTGCACCTGCACACTGCTGTGACCCAGCGCAACCAGATCGCGTGGCGTGGCTCGGCCGACCGCAATGCGCCCGGTGATGCGCTGAATGTCCTGAATGTTGTCCAGCGCTTCACGCAGTTGTTCGAGGAAGCGACTGTCATCGATGAGAGCCTGTACCAGGTCCTGACGTTGTTCGATGGCAGTCTTGTCACACAGCGGGTAACACAACCAGTGACGCAGTTGACGTTTCCCCATCGCGGTGACGCAGCTTTGCAGCGTGGCTACCAGTGAATGACTGGACGACTCCGAGCGAATCGTGCGCTCGACTTCCAGTGATCGTAATGAAACTTGATCGATGACCAGATACCGATTGCGTTCAAACTTTTTCGGGGGCAGCAAATGTCGAATTTTCCCCGGCGTCGCGGTGGACTCTTCCAAGCGCGTAGCATCGGTTCGCTGTGTTTCCAGCAGATAAGCCAACACCCCGCCAGCAACGCCAATCTCCGGCGCGTTGTCGGCAATGCCAAAGCCTTCGAGTGTTTTGACTTCGTATTGCTTCTGGAGCATCTGCATGGCATCGGAGGCGCGAAACTGCCAGGCGGGTCGCGGCGTGAGAATGCAGCCAAGCGTCTGCTTGAGATTCATCAAGAGTTCGGGTGCTTCATCGACATTGCGCTGCTGTTCGTAAAGCAGTTCCGAGGGCGCGATGCGTGCCAACTCATCGACAAGGTCTTTGTTGGCAAAGGTTGCGATGTGGAAATTGCCGGTGCTCAACTCGACCCATGCGACGGAGGCGCGGTGGTCTTTATGCAGTTGGACCGCAGCCAGTGGGTTTTCCCGTCCCTCTTCGAGCAGGTTTTCGTCGGTCAAGGTGCCAGGGGTGATGATGCGGGTGACATCGCGTTTGACCACGCCCTTGGCTTTGGCCGGGTCTTCGACCTGATCACAGACGGCTACGCGATAGCCTGCCTTGATCATGCGATTCATGTAGCCTTCGACTGCATGAAACGGGACCCCTGCCATCGGCACGCCCTCGGTGCGCTGCGTGAGTGTGACACCAAGCACCTTGTGCGCCAGCACCGCGTCATCATGAAACATCTCATAAAAATCACCCATGCGAAAAAACAAAACGCAGTCAGGATACTTCTCTTTGAAGTCATGAAACTGACGCATCGCAGGCGTGATTTTGGGCTGTTTGGCAGCGTTGGACATAGCTTAGAAATGTACCAGAAATCGACCAACTTATCAGCCTTGATCCATTGCTTTTACCACAGAGTCACAGAGACACAGAGAAAAATACTTATTTCTCACTCTGTGCCTCTGTGCCTCTGTGGTTCATCCATTGATCTTGACTGTGCTAAACTACCCCCATGCACGAGTTGTTCACCACGCCTGACACCATTGTTGCCTACGCCCAGGTTGCGCCGGAGCAGGGGGTGGACGTGACGGCCAGCGGATTGACTTATGGCATCCCCGAGGCGCTCAAAGACATCACCGTCGGAGATCGCGTGCTCGTGCCGCTTGGTCGGGGCAATAAGACCGTCCCGGGTTTCGTGGTGCAGATTGATGCTTCGACATCGCTACCTGCAAGCAAACTCAAAGCGATCACCGAAAAGGACCCCGCGGGAATTCACCTGCCTGCGGACCTCATTGAACTGGCGCGATGGCTCAGCGGGTACTACTGCTGTCCCATCGGCATGGTGTTCGGCACGATGCTCCCCGCTGCAGTCAAGCACGGTATTGGTGCCTCCGTCCAAACACTCGTTTACCGCAACCCTGAGAAAGACCTCAAAACCGTCAAGCTCTCCAAACTCCAAAAGGCGGCGCTCGCGGAACTGGAAAAATGTGAAGCTGATGGCAATCCCCAGATCGAGATGCGACAGCTTGCTGAGCTTGCTGGTGCCAAGTCCATCAGCCCGGTCAAGCAATTGATCACCAAGGGCGTGCTCAAATCCAACACCCAATCGATTATCAAAGCTTCCCCCGGAAACACCGAAGAAACAGCCCTGGCAGAGAAGTCCGCCAAGTTGCTTCTCAATGACACGCAGCACAGGGCTGTCGAAAAACTGGCAAGCAAAGTCGATGATGGTGGCTTTGGGGTTCACCTGCTTCACGGCGTGACCGGCAGTGGCAAGACCGAAGTCTACCTGCAAATGATCGAACACGTCTTTGCCAGACGACCCGATAGCTGCGCGATCGTGCTGGTCCCTGAGATTGCATTAACACCGCAAACCGTCAGCCGCTTTACCGCGCGCTTCGACTCCGTTGCGGTGATGCACTCCGCTTTAACGTCCGCCCAACGTCATGAACAGTGGCGGCGCATCGCAGCAGGTGAAGCGAAAATTGTCATCGGCGCCCGCTCTGCCATCTTTGCACCGCTTCCGGAAGTCGGCATTATCATTGTCGACGAAGAACACGATTCGAGTTACAAGCAGGATCAACTGCCGCGCTATCACGCGCGTGATGTTGCAGTCAAACGCGGGCAGCAACTCGGCGCGCAGGTGGTGCTCGGCTCCGCGACGCCTTCACTTGAGAGTTACTACAACGCGACCGTTCGCGGCAGCTATGACCTGCTTCACTTACCCGATCGTGTCAGCGGTTTTCAGCTTCCCCATGTTCAATTGGTGGACTTGGTTGAAGAACGCAAACACCGTCGTGGCGTGCATCTGATCAGTCGCAAACTCGAAGAACTCATCGGCTACGTCAAGCGGCAAAAGGGTCAAACCATGCTGCTGCTTAACCGTCGCGGTTATGCCAACTATGTCGCCTGCCCTGATCACACCTGTGGCTGGATGCAGACCTGTGAACACTGCGATGCAACGATGGTTTACCACAAACACCAATTGCCTGGTATGGCTCCCGGGGGCGGTGGATTTATCCGCTGTCATCACTGTGAAAACGAGCAGCTTCTCAAACCCCTTTGCCCGCAGTGTGGCAAGAAGATCACGCTCTTTGGTCTGGGCACGCAGCGCGTCGAAGAAGAGATCGAACGCAAGTTTCCTGAGTTGAGATTCGCCCGCATGGACAGCGACACCATGCGCCAGCGTGATGACTATCAACGGATTTTAGGCCAATTCCAAAAGGGTGAACTGGACCTGCTCATCGGCACGCAGATGATTGCCAAGGGGTTGGACTTCCCCAATGTCCGCCTTGTGGGTGTGATCAGCGGTGACACGTCATTACACATGCCCGACTTCCGTGCTGCGGAGCGTACCTTCCAATTGATCGCCCAGGTTGCCGGTCGAGCAGGACGCTCCAGCACGCCCGGTGTTGTGGTGGTGCAGACGTTTTCGATTGATGACCCGACGATCAAGCTGGCTTCCAAGCATGACTTTATTACGTTTGCCCAACGTGAACTTGAGATGCGCCAGCAGATGGGACTCCCCCCGCACACACGCATGGCAAGGGTCGTCGTCCGCGACATCGATCACGAAAAGTCTTACCTGATGTGCAAAAAACTCAGCCAGGAATTGGCACGCTGCAATCAACAGTTAGGGAATGTCGTCCGACTTCGCGGGCCGATGCCATGTCCCATTGCGCGCATTGCCGACTTCCATCGGCACCAGGTGGAAATGGTCGCCCCTGACGCCGGTACGTTGCAGAAACTCATGACGATGCTGCGTAACGAACGCCTGCTCATTTCCGACAACCGCATGGCCGTGGACGTTGATCCGACGGTGTTGTTGTAGTGCAATGATCAAAGCCGTGTTCCTCCCGGATCGCTGCTGTCAGTAATTCATCAAAAAACCATTTGTTCTGATGTGTCTCTCATGAGATAGTGTTGTCATAAAAGTGTTGAAGGGGTTAACACAGACAATCATGAAATCGATCACTTGTTTATGCATGACGTTGTTTGTGCTATGTCTGACGGATTTTGCAAAGTCCGACGATAAGGCATTCGCACGAGCTTTGCTGGAATTGGCCTCGCAAGAGGCTTCGCAGATTACGCGCTCGACGCACATCCCGACCGCCGAGTGTTATGCCTACGGGCAACTGGGGGACACCAAGGCTGCGATGGCTTTGTGGGAACAGGTTGATTTGCCTGAAAAACTCTGGTTGGTCTGTGAGACCGCTCGCGGTCTGGCTGAAGCGGGTTACGTCGATGACGCGATGAGCATGTTAAAGCCGTTGGGGCAGATGAACACGCCAGTGCTTGGCAAACTTGGTTACCTTGAAATTGATCTAAAATCCAAGGCGTTTGCGAGCCTTGCCATCAGTCAGATGATCAAAGGTCAGCAGGATGTATCGTCGCTGAGCTATCACCGAATCAATGACATCGGCGATCAATGCTTTGCGCTGAGTCGCATCGTCGGATACCTCGCTGAGCAGGATCGTCTGGAGGAAGCGCAGCAATGGTATGCGAAATTTGATGACGGACGCTGGCGGACCTATGCAACCCAGCGTTTGATCCAATGCTATGCCCGTAAACATGGGATTGAAAAAGCCTACGACTATGCAAAGACATTTAAGGAACCGGTCGAGGTCAAGGAATCGCAATGGCAGTTGATCAAGATGCAGATTCAGGCGGATCAATTGGATCAAGCGGTGGTCCGCGCGATTGCCGGTTTTGACAATCGGAAGATGCTTCGCGAGATGCGGGAAATTGCCCGTGAGTTGATTGATGCTGATGACATCGCTCGTGGGTTAAAGGTCCTGAACAAACTCCCCGAACCGGTGCGTTGGCGGACTTCATTGCGCGAGCGCACTGCCATGGCGTATGTCCGCAGCGGTGATTTGAAGATGGCTTACCAGATGGTACTCTCGGTCGGGTCTGCGCCACGGAGTCTATTTTTCGTGAACCTGGAAGTTTGTGATCAGGCTGCTGCGGTGAACAAGCCGGATGTCGCGCGTGCGTATTACGATGCAGCTTGCAAGAACTTTGAGCAGCTTCAAAACGAACACTCACTGGATATGTTTTACGAACGGTTGACCGTTTCGCGCGCCAAGCTCGGTTTGCATGAGCAGGCATTGAACGACCTGCACAAAGCCAAACGACGGACCCAACGTGCTGTGACGCAAATTGGTCAATACCTTGTCCCACGCAGCGAACTTGAAACATTTAAAACGTATCTTGCCACAGTTAACGAACCAGCGGACCGTGTTGCGATTCTCACAGCCGTGACGCAATCCATCCTTAACAGGTCTTTACTTTTTGAACATTAAACGGGACTCTGATTCTCGGAGGAAAATGATGTTAATGACGCTTCGCCTTGGTATGTGTTTGTTGGTACTCGGTGCTTCGGTGACAGCCTATGCCCGTGAGATGCCCAAGCTTGAATCCGATAAGCAGCGGGTGCAGTTTCTTATGGAAGGTGCAGGTCGCATTGCGCCATCGGATAAGGAACATTACTCCAGTTGCATGGCAAGGATTGCTGAGACGTATGCGCTGATCGGTGAAGTGGACCAGGCACGACGCGCTTTGCTTGGGGTCGACAAAGACAATCGTGGTGCACCGCAGTGTGAGGTGGCCAAACGATTGGTCAAGGTCGGCAAGCTCGATGAAGCAGAACAACTCATTGACGATCTGGGAGCCACGAAGGTCACCACGGACATGTCGTTTTTTGGCTTTGGGGTGACCGATCACAAAGCTGAAGTCCGCGAGATGATTCGTGAAGCGCGACATGGCAAGCTGACGCTCAAGCAGCGGTTCTGGCGTCTGAAGTCTGCCAAGTCGCAGGAACAAGTTCAGGAAGAACTCGTGGGTGTGCTCATGGCGATGATCGATGAAAACCAGATGGATGAATTTGATGTCGGTTTGAGCAAGGTTACCAAGAAGCTGGATCGCGAAGATGTCATCCGCCATTTAGCCAAGCATTACGCTAGGACTGGTAAGTATGACAAGGCGTATGAAGCTGCCAGGCGGATGGAAAAAGAAAAGTCTTTGGGCTATTCACTTTTGGTTCAGACATTGATAAAGATGCATGCCCAGACGGGTGATGATGCAGCTGTCATCGATGCAGGTGAAAAATTTAAAGACGTTCTTCCTGGCATGGATGTCCATGCCCGTCGGAGGATTGCCATCGAGCTTGCCAAAAAGGGGGATGTGGAAAGTGTGATCCAGCAGATTCAGGCTGTGGACCAGAAGATGCATGGCACGATGGCATCGGAAGTCTGTCATAGTTTGATCTATGGCAACAAGCCCGAGCCGGACAAGGCTGTGCGTGTGCTCAAGATGTTTGGCAATGATTATGCGGTGAATTCAGTGAGTACCACCATCGCGCTGGGTTACGCCAAGGTCGGTGATTATGCCAAGGCCAAGCACATTCTTGCCAACGCCCCACGTGATCGAACCAACATTGCTTACACGTATATCGAGTGTGCTTCTGAAGCATTGGAAGATGGCAAACCAGAACACGCTGAGGAATTTGCTCAGTTGGCCGAGTCTGATCTACCCGCACTCACGCAACATAATGACAAAGAGTTCATCCAGAAATGCCTGGCGAAGTTGTATGTCCAGATGGGCAAGATCGACAAGTACCTTGCCTTGATTCCGCAGATTCAATTGCCTGAGAAGAACAAGATCGACTATCGCCGCGAAGCCGTGGAGATGGCCGGGCCGACCTTGATGCGAAACGATCAGATCATGCCCCTGCTACAGTCACTGCGACTGTTGAAGGACAGCTATGCCCAGGTGCTGGCGATGTGTCGAATCTCTGAGGATCTGGTGAAAGAAGACAAGAAAAAGTAAACGCACCCCGTCTTAGAGCATCTTGATTTTCGTCAGTTCCTGCTTCAGATAATCCAGACCGGTTTGGACGGCAAAGGTGGGTTCTTCCATGCCTTCAAACTCCAGTGAGAGCACACCGTTGTATCTGGCACGCTTGAGCAGTTTGAGTTGAGCGGGGATATCGATTTCACCATGGCCGACAATAGCGCCGCGCAACGCGTACTTGGTGGGGGTCGCAAACCAGTCGGTGGGGGGCGCCTGCTTTTTGGGCTTCCGGTGAAAGTCTTTGACGTGCACCATCTGGGCGTAAGGCAGACATTGCTTGACGGCCTTAACGGGGTCGGCATCGACACACATGAAATTGCCCATGTCCAGGGTGAGGCCGAAATTCGGGTGGTTGACCGTTTCGATGAGTTTGCAGACACGGTCGGGATGCTGCATGAAAAAGCCGTGGTTCTCCAGGCTGGTCTTGACGCCTAGCGATTGGGCGTATTCTGCGACTTCCTGAATCGCAGGCGTGACGATCTTCAACGCCTGTGCAAAGGTCTTGGGACCCTTGAATCGGGCGTAACCGGCATCAAAGCCGCGCGTAACATCATGTCGCATGGACGGTGCCCCCAGTGTGGCAGCGATGTCCACTTGTTGCTTGAGCTGACGGATGGCTGATTTCTGTTTTGCGGGCGAGAGCAGCAATTCAGCGGGTGTGCAATAGCTGGCAACCTTCAAACCCTGCTTATCGCATTGGGTTTGAATTAGGGTAGCCTGTCTGAGCGGGTTTTGAAGCGCTTTATCCGCCAAGCCGCTGAACTCGATGTGTGACACCCCTGTCTGGGCAATCCAATTAATGGTTTGAAGCACGGATTTGTTGGCTGCGCGACGCCATTTGAGCAGACTGTAGGTGCTGATCCCCAGTGTTACTGACATGTTGCTTTTCCTCGTTATTCGCATTTCTTTGACTGAGACGATTAACTCTATCGTCGATTGAAAGCGAAAGCAAGAAAAATTTCAATGCATGAAATTATTATGACTTATAGCTTATTGCATACCCTGAATTAGTAGAAATAGGGTTTATATGTATGTTCGATTTATGTAGTAAGTGATTCAATTGAAAAGGTATACAAAAAATGTTTTTTTGTGTTATGACGTATTTGATCTGAGTTGGGAAGCCAAGAAGTGAATCTCCAAAAGTACAGGTCCATCTTTAGAAATTAGCGTTGCTTATTGACTGCTTGTAGCAGGGGGACTGATGCGCAATAAAAAAGACCGGCGACGGCGGAGGCGGGGGGGTCCGGGCAATTTCCTCCGCCGCCGTACATTCCGGTCAGTACTTGTCGGCGTTAAATGTCGCACGCAGCAGTTGCTTTGTGCACTTATATTATCGTCGGGACATCCCCTGTTAGGATATAAGATGTTGGGTATATATTTAGAACAATTTCAAAATTCCGGGTACGTTTCATTAACCCAATTTGTCTATTGATTGGACATCATGTCCTTTAACCGTTGCATATGCTCTGAATCTTCCGCTGCATCAACGTCTTACTGCCCCCTGGGGCAAGGGACTGATGAAATATCAGGATAATGCGTCGGGTTGTTGGCAGAGAAGGTGGAATTGAGACGAATTCTGGGCCAACTAGATTTCATCAATGTGATTCAAATCAAATTCGAGTTTGATCATGCGATGAACCAATTCGTGCGCCGAGTCACATTTGAGTTTCTTCATGATGTGTGCCCGGTGAAGTTTGACGGTTTTTTCGCTGCGAACGAGTTTATAGGCAATTTGGCTGCTACTTAGGCCGTTGACCACCAATTGCAGGATCTCCTTCTCGCGTTTGGTGAGTTCCCCCAAACGATTCAGCAATTCATCTCGGGCTTTATCGTGTTTGATGCGTTGTTTATCCATTTCTATGGCTTGCTCAATCGCATCATTTAATTCCGCAGAACTGATCGGCCAGGGCAGGACATCAAACGCGCCTTGTTTGATTGCTGTCACAGCCAGCGGCACATCCGCAGATTCGGACAGAATGATCACCGGGGCACCGATACCCTGATTGATAATCGTACGATGGATTTCAATCCCCAGATAATCCGAAACACGCATGTAAGCCAGAATGCAGCAGGCTTTCTCCGGTTGATACTGATCGGTGATGCTGGCAACGCTCTGGCAGGTTTTGACCTTTAAGTCAAGCGATTGCAAGACCTCCAGACAGTTCTCGCGCAGACGTGTTGGCTGATCGGAGATGAGATAGACCTGAAGGTCTTTCATCGTAAGATCCTTTCAACCTGGAACCCCAAAAAAATATCCCCTAAGCCAGAATAAAAACATGGGTTCTGGCCATGACAGTGTTGTAATTATTGATTCAGTGTGTGGACTGGATCGAATGAACTATAGACGGATATGGAAGTTTAAATGCATTCCCCCAGCTCAATTCCTATCTGCAACGTGAGTTATATTTTAAATCATATCATTCTATTTTTTAAGCTTTTTGTCTTGTTATCCTGAGAATAACTGACAACTAAGTATAATTACCAGTGGCATATGGTCGCAAGTGAAGTAAAAAGATCCATTTTTCTCATCTCAGTTCACCCTGACATTCTATGGCAGGCTGATACGTGATCGCTATAACCTGGACGTCTTCGTTTCACTACCCTGCTCGACACAGGTTGGCCAAGTTCCCATAGAGATCCCTTGAAAACAGGTGACGGATTGATACAACGCATGCTGCCAAGTGCCCATGACCTTGTTATCATGACCAACCCATGACTGCAAAAACTGCTGTAAATCTCGACATCGGCCACATTGGTAAAGACCAGTCTCATCTCGACGCCTTCGGGCCGTTTGATGCCGGTCCCTATGACCTGACGACATGGTTTGACGAAGCGACACGCGATCGTCCACTGGAACTGGAGATCGGCTCGGGCAAGGGGACCTTCCTGGTCAACCAGTCGCCCGAACACCCGGACATCAACTACATCGGCATCGAGTATGCCAAGGCCTACTGGCGTCACGCCGCCGATCGTCTGCGTCGTCATGCTCGTGAAAATGTCCGCATGGTCCATGCCGAAGCCGGATACTTCCTGCGAAACTATGTCGCGGATGGCATCTTCCAACAGGTGCACATCTACTTCCCCGACCCCTGGCCTAAAGCGCGTCACAACAAACGTCGCCTGGTTCAGGCACCATTCCTCCGCGAAGTCCACCGCATTCTCACGCCCACCGGCCAGATCCGTTTAGCCACCGATCACCTGGATTACTTTGTATGGATGGAAGACCACGCTGCCCAGGTCTCCGACATCTTTGACCGGTTGCCGTTCATCAGCCCTGAGTCCGCCGGTGAAGGTGAGTTGGTCGGGACGAATTTTGAAAGAAAATATCGCCGTGAAGGCCGTCCGTTTAATGCCATGATCTTGCGAAAAAAGTCATAACCTCATATAACCTGAGATATTCTTCCCCCGCAATTGATTTGATCCATTCCTGTTTAAACCCTGGAGGCCCGTATTGATGCGCAACACCCTGATGCTTACCGTGATTGTCTGCTTGCTCGCTGTCGGAATGACGGGTTGTGGCAAGGTCACTGTCGTCAACTCCAATCAGGATGACGCCCAAGCCGTCACCGCTGCCTCCACGCTCTCCATTCAACAACAAATCACCGGCCAGAGCATGGCTTTGAAACTGCCCAACGTCTTTCTCATCAACTCCGAAGAACAGATCAACGGCACACGTTCCCGCCAACTCAAGCAACTCAACGTCGACTTTAACACCCAATCCGTCGTCCTCATCGCGCTCGGCGAACAGAAGACCGGCGGTTACTGGGTCAAAATCACCGGCATCCAGCCCGGCGACAACGGCGACGCCTACGTCCAGGCCACCGTCAACAAACCGGCCAAGGGTGATATGACCACGCAGGCATTGACCTATCCCTTCGCTGCCATCGTCACCGGCAAGATCACCGGCAACGTCATCCCCGAAATCGAATCCGTCGAAGGCCAACCCATGCCGTAAACTTCAGGCATTGGTTTTCTAATCAACCAACCTGGGGGGGAACATGTCGCTGAGTATTGAAGAATGGCAACTGCTTTCTTTTTTTGAACAAGAACCTGGCCTTCTAGATACTAACGAACCATGGTTGTACAACGATGCCTGTTATGTTGTGCAACAAGATTGCCTGCGATTGAGTTTTGCTATTGCACCGTCATATGCTGATGTTCGTATTGTGCTCTTTCACAATGAGCAACGTCTGTATGAAATCAATCTTCTCGAAGTTCATGATGTTCAATATTCAGAAGATCATCTAGGCGAAGTGCTCAAAGTCTTTATCAAACCAGATGATGCTATTGTGTTACGGGTTAAACCGAACCTGCAAATTCTTCACAAGAACAAATAACTTCATTTTTCGTTACCTTTCTGTCTCTGGACAATAGCCGCGTTGCTACGCAACGCTGGGTTTTAGCTTGTTATGCGTGTTTGACCAGCGTTGCGTAGCAACGCGGCTATTTCAATTGAGATGTAATACTTCACGTAAACGGCATTGAAGCATCAGTGAAAATTTCTTCTCTGCGAAACTCTGCGTCCTCTGCGCCTTGTAAGTTGTTTTTCCAGCGATTGGTTGTTGAGATAAAAAGCGAGGAGCCTTGTGGGCTCCTCCTGGACATGGGGGTTCGGTTTGTGCCGGGATCTGCTTTGGCAAGATCGTCGCAAAGCTCAGAACGCATGCCCAGTTTTTGGATCGTCCCGAACAGTCGCCGGAACCGGCTGCAACCGAGTTCGCTTCGGCAAGAATGGGAGTCACCAATGACACAACCAGTCTACATCGGAATCGACATCAGCAAAAGGACTTTGGACATCGCCACCACTGACCGCTACCTCGGCCAAGTGCCCAACACGCCCGCCGGCCATGCCCAACTGCTTGAGCAACTCGCCGAATTCGGCAACGTGCACCTGGCCATGGAAGCCAGCGGCGGCTACGAACGACCGCTACTTCAACACCTGCTCACTGCTGGCTCGCACGTGTCGGTGGTTCAACCAGCCTGCGTTCGACATTTTGCAAAAAGTCTGAAGCTTCGTGCCAAAACCGACCGCATTGATGCGATGCTCATCGCGCGATTTGCAGCCACAACCCAACCTCGCCCCGCAGAAAAAAACTGTAAAACCAGCGAAAAGTTGCGTGCGTTGCGAGATCGACGCGATCAGATCATCGGCGATCGCGTGCGTGAACAGAACCGTTTGGAATGTTGCAGCGACAAGTCCATCGCCAGGATGATCACTCAAAGCATCGCGCGTTTGCGAAAGCTCGAATTGCAATTGGATGCCCAGATCACCCGTTGTTTAAGTCGATCAAAATCACTGACCGCCAAAGCCGAGAGCTTGACGCAAGTCGTCGGCATTGCCCAGCAAACGGCCGTGACGCTGCTGGCCCACCTGCCGGAGTTGGGCACGGTCAACCGTCAGCAAATCGCCGCGTTGGCCGGCCTTGCACCGTATGCCCACGACTCGGGCGGCATGCGTGGCAAACGGCGAATCTTCGGTGGCCGAGCCGTGGTGCGACGCGCGTTGTACATGGCCAGTTTATCTGCGGTTCGGCATGATGCGGTGCTGCGTAATTTTTACCAACGTCTGCTCGCTGCGGGCAAAGCCAAGAAGGTCGCCTTATGTGCCTGTGCTCGGAAGTTGCTGGTGCACGTGAATTCGCTATGTGCTCAGGCCCAAGCCCTTCCGGGGAAAAAAGCTGCCGGCGCCTGAGGCAATAGCCTTGACAAACAACACAGCCGCTTCGCGGTAAAAAAACTGCCTTTGATAACCGCACCCCCAAACCTTGAATCGCACCAATTTTCTCATCCGATAACAATTTAAACACACCCTGCTACAGTCAGCCGATTTTCTGTCCGAAATAACTATTGAAGACGCACACGCGCGCTACGCTGCGCGCTGGAGGGATGGGACGGATGGCGGCAAGACAGGCCAATACACAACCCAAACTCAAACCGCTTTGGCGTGTCCGGCGGCCGATGTTATCGGTGTTTGTCTGTCTGCTCGTCGCTGCAGGGACACTCTTTGGCTCGCTGCTTATCCCACGAACCTTCCAGGCATCCGGCGCATGGACCGGTAACACCGATCCGACACTGGGGCAGATCGACCATCCGCCGCTGCGTGAACTCACCAACCAACTGCTCACGCAAAAACAGGTCAGTACACCAACCATCTCACTGACTGCGATGGCTGGTGATATGCCAGGATTACGGGTTACCGCGCGGGCGCAGTCGGCTCAGCAAGCGGTGGACAGGGTTGACGAATGGCTTGCTCAGCGTGCTGCCCATCTCACCAGCCAACTGGTTACTGAACTTTCGCGTCTGCAAGCAGAGCATCAAACGCAGGTCACCGAACAGCAGGCTCAGTTAGATGAACTTGAAAAACAGATCTTTGCTGCCCGGACGTTGATCGCGGACTTGTCGCTGCCCACGCATGAGCAATTGGCGGTGCAACTCTCCGATGCCCAGCAGAAGCTTGAACAACTCACCCGTCAGCAGGCGGTGTACATGGGCGCCAACCGCACACTCAAGGGGTTGCTCTCACGCCAGAAGTTGCTTCAGCAGGACCTTGCCATGCATCAGCAGCTCGGTCGCAGTGATGATGATCCGTCCGTTCGCGTGGTCAAGGATCAGCTAGCCAAACTCAATCTGCGGATCGATGTCATCCAGAAGTCCGCCAAACTTGACAGTGAAGCGGATGCGAAGTTGGCAGCCGTCTCCACGGAGATTGATCAACTCAACAAACACATCACCGTGCTTCGTGGCAAGCAGCAGCAACTCGTCGAACAGTCGCAGGCTGCCAAGCTACTCGGTGAACTCCAGCCGCGTTACCAGCAACTGAGCGAACAACTCGCGTCCCATCACCAGCAGTTGGCTCTCATTGACCACGTCCTCTCGGGACAGGCGGCATGGGGGCACATCCGTCAGGCGTCCGTCATGGAATCTGATGTGATCTGGCCGACGCTCTGGCATCTGGCTGGGTTGGTGGTGATCGCGATGTTACTGACGTGGGTCCTGCTGCAACTGGGACTGCGTGCTGCGGATCGCACGTTGGATCGCGGGATGCCGATTGAACAGGTGATGGCCATGCCGATTCTCGGGCAGGTGACATTGGTTAAGCGCGTGAGTTGGGCAACGCGAATTTGTCGCGTGACGGTTTACCCGTTGGCGTCGGCAGCGGTCGTGTTACTGCTGTGTGTGTCGGTGACGGCAGCGTATGCGAACCTGCAATTACCTCGCCGCAGTGTCGGACTTTGGGAAATGATCAGTAGTCCAGCCACGATTCAGCAGATTTTCCATCAACCTGATGAACTCAAAGCGTTACCCCCACAAACCCTGCCGGTGGTGATTGAACTGCCCCCGCAGCGTCGGCCTCGGTTAAGTGACAAGTCCTCGTAAGCATGGATTGGATTGATGTACGAAGCGTTTTACGGTTTTGATGTGCTGCCCTTTGCCAACACGCCCAATGCGCGCTTTTTCTATCAGTCTGAACAACACGCAGAAGCCTTGGCCAAACTCGTCTACACCGTTCAGAACCGCCGCGGCATCGCGCTGGTCACCGGGCAGATCGGTTGTGGCAAAACCATGCTCATCCGTTCCATGATGCAGCGCCTGGGTAAACATGCTTCCATGGCATTGATCAACAACACCCGCGTTAACGGTGAACAACTGCTGCGCTTGATCTGTGCGGAGTTGGGTGTGAAACTCGCGGAAAACAGTGACAAATCAGACATTCTCACCGGCATTCGTCGCTTCGCTCAAGCCGAGCATCAGCAGGGGCGCACCGTTGCCATCGTCATTGATGAAGCGCAGGCATTACCCGTTGAAGCCTTCGAAGAGTTGCGGTTACTCACCAATCTGGAAAACGAAACGCAGAAGCTGGTTCAATTGCTGATTCTCGGTCAGCCGGAGTTAGCCAATGTGTTGCGACATCCAAGGCTCGGGCCGCTCACGCAGCGCGTGAGCATGTACTGTCACCTTGAGCCGATGAGTGAAGTACAGATGGCACAGTACATCGCATTTCGCTTGATCCGTGCAAGTGGTCAGCGACCCAACGTCGATTTTTCGACAGCTGCGCTAAAACTGATTTACAAAAAGTCACGGGGTATTCCGCGCATGGTCAACCTCATTGCAGACAACGCGCTGTTGGTTGGCTATTCCGAAGACACGCGGTTTATCGATTCGAAGATCGTCAATCGCGCGATTGAAAAACACATGCCAACTTTTGAAGCAACGGTTGTGCATTTGGACGATGTATTACATGGGACACGTGAGGAGATCGCTTTACGTGCCGGGCTTGATACGGACGTGGTGATTCCGCAGACCGACGAGGCGACTGATCAACAGGCGTCTGAAACAACCGAGTCGGAGGTGGCCCGTGGGTGATGTGTACAAAGCGATGATGCGCTCCAGTCAAAGCAGTCTGCTTGCTGACCCCGATTCACAGCAGGATCACAACGCTGCTGAGCGTTACCAGTGGCAACCGGTGTCGGAAAATGCCCTGCGTTTGAAGGTTTCTCACGAAGGCAAGATCGCTGCTCAGTTCGATGAAGTCCGTATCAAGCTGTTGCAACATGCTGCTGAACACCGCATTCAGATTCATGCCTTTTCCAGTGCGATGCCCGGGCCGGATGAAGGTCGCGCCAGTTGCGCGTTGCACTTGGCTTTGAGTTTTGCGCGGATGCCCGGGACGCGGGTGTTATTGATTGATATGGATGCGACTTCTCATGGCGCACTGCTTAAGTGCTTTGCCGGGAAAGCCGATCTTGGTTTAGCTGACTTTGTGTGTGGTGAGGTGACTTCTCTGGATGCGGTGACGTATCCGACGGATGCCCCCCCGGAAGCCCCGAGCCTTCATGTCATGCCCCTGGGCAGGACGTCGATGGGCTCGACTCTTTTTGATCAATCGCGACTGGGACAGATGCTTGATCGCTGTCGTGATTTGTATGACCACATTGTCATTAACGCACCGTCTGTGCTGGGTCACAGCGGCTGTACCAGGTTAGGCAAACTTTGCGATGAGATGCTGCTGGCCGTGGCCCTGCGTTTCACGCCAACGGATGAACTGGAGCGAGCAAAGCGGTTGCTTGCAGATCATGACTGTCAGGTTACAGGGGTCGTCCTGACGGAGAGGAAGTGAGATGTGGAGGGATTAGTGATTCGTGATTAGTGATTAGGGAAAGGCATGATGCGTGTACGTGCAAGATTTTCTGTCTTCCCCTAATCCCTAATCCCCAATCCCAAATCCCTCTTCAAAAAGAGGTACCACGATGTCCACCACGCCCCTGCCTCGCGTATTGATGCTGACCCATCGCATGCCTTACCCACCTGACCGTGGGGATCGGATTCGCAGCTATCACCTGCTTAAAAAACTCAGTCAACATGCGGACGTCTCGCTGGCATCGATGACCGAAGAGCCAGTGACCGATGAACAGTTGGCAGTGCTCTCGTCATTAACCACGGACATGGCGATCGAGCCGGTACGCCCGCTTGCAAGCAAGTTCCGTGCGCTGGGTGCGCTCATGACCCGCGAAGCGATCACGCCTGCGGTCTTCTACGAAAAACGCATGGCTGACACCATCAAGCAGTGGCATGCCAATGCGCCCTTTGACGCGGTTCTGACGTTCTGCTCAGGGATGGTGCGCTATGCACGCTTAATCGATGGCGCACGTCAGATCATGGACCTGGTCGATGTCGATAGCGTCAAGTGGGACAGCTATGCGGTGAATTCCATGCCACCGCGTCGTTGGCTTTATCAACATGAAGCGACCTATCTCCGCCGAATTGAAGCGGGGGTGTACGACAAGTTTGATGCGACAACTGTGGTCAGTGAGCGCGAGTACAAAACCTATCAGCATCACGTCGGTGCCAATCCCGGTTTGAAGGTGGTGGGCAATGGCGTGGACCTTGATTTCTTCGCACCATTACCCGATGCACAGGGCTCCAAAAAGGTGCTGTTTGTCGGTGTGCTGAATTACCGACCCAATGTCGATGCGGTGCGCTGGTTTGCCCAGAACGTCATGCCGGTGTTGCGCGAAAAATGTGCGGGCGCCACGTTTGAGATTGTCGGCCGACATCCCACGCTGGAAGTGATGGAGCTTGGCAACATGGAAGGTGTTAACGTCATCGGCCCGGTGGATGATGTCCGCCAACATATGGCCGACGCCGGTGTCGTCGTTGCACCGCTGCGTATCGCTCGCGGTGTGCAGAACAAAGTCCTCGAAGCGATGGCGAGCCAGCGCGTGGTGATCTGTTCCCCGCAAGCCGCTGAAGGCGTCGAAGCAATGGATGGTTCCCATTACCTCATCGGCCACGGCCCGGATCAATGGGCCCGACATATCGAATGGATCCTAAACGACGAGCAACGCCGCACCCAGATGGCCAGTTCTGCCCGTCAATGGGTGGAGCAGCAGTACACCTGGGACGTGCGTTTGGAACCGATGCTCAATCTGCTGTTGGGTAAAGCTCTCGGCGATGTGTCAATCACGCGTCATGCTGCGTAATGATCTGGTTATCACAAGACCGTTAAGACATTCATTCAACGGCGGCAAACACACACAGCTGTGTTGATGTACCCGTCCATGCCCTGATCGCATCACATCCGACGAATCCCAAGCAACGCCGGCCACTCACCGGTGTTTTGCACCAGAGCTGTACGCCTTGGATGTCAACTGTCGTATCTTGCTCAAAGCGCACAAGTTTTACGATAATCGTAATCAAACGGTTTTGGCCCAGGGGCGTTTTTTCATCCTCTGCATTACTACAGTCTGGTATATACTTTTTTAAGACATTTCCCACTCTGTAAATCAATCCAAATTGCAAAACTGTCAAATGAGCATAAATACAGAGTGTTTTCGATGTCGGTTCGCACCAAAGTATATGAACTTTCTTCAACATCAATAGTGGAAGGAACAGAACCTACTCTCCAGATTTTTTCACCGTTTTTTGAAAAGCCATAGATATTGTTTGTTGATGGTGCACGATAGTCTAAGCTAATTACAACGATATCGCCTACAGTTAATACTTCCGATATTTTGCAATCAAACTTGTAGAAATTCCCATTTTCAAAGTAGATTACATTGTCATCAAATCTTATTTTCGACATGTATAAAATCCTACTGAATGGCCGCATTAATCACAAAGAGTCTAGTTATTGCTGTCGAAAGTCGTTTCTGAGTTTGTTGAGTTACATATCCGAGGCGTGCAGGTCTCGGACGATGACAGGTGAGTGGCCAGCGTTGCTGGCTGTTGATTGGAGCGCGTGAGATGCATGGCGAAGGTGTGTGTGATTTTCACATCATCGCTTGCTCGCCACCCCTGATCCGCTGTCTTGATTTTATGCTGCTAACGCATACGGTTGACCACCCCTCGCAATCATGCGGAAGTGGTCGAGGTTGGATGACATCGTCGTCCACTGTCGCCCCGGCAGACTCAAAATGTGATCGAGCTTACGCATGGCAGAGCGCAGGCCAATGTAGGTCCGAAGCCGCCCCGTTAATGGCAAGGGCAAACGCGGGATGTCGGGATCGAACTCCCAGGGATGAAAGTACAACACCGCAGGCCGATTCTGGCTCAGCGACTGCTTAAGCCCACGCTTCATGAACCACAACGGCAAAAGCCTGAAATACCCACCCCCAGCCACCGCGACATTCTTGCTGGCCACGTTCCACGTCAGCGGCGGGACTTCGAGCAACTGTCGACCCGAAGGCCCGGTCACGTAAAACGGCTGCGTCGGGGCATCGGGAACACCGTAAGCAGGATGCATCACCGGGAAAATCGACGCGTCATACGCAAAACCCGCATTGAGCAACACATCAATCGCCCATGCCGTCTGAGGCACCACGCTGAATGTCGGAGCGCGATAGCCAAGGACGGGTTGCCCGGTCTGGTCTTCGAGAATTTTCTTGGAGATGGTCAGGTCCTGGGCGAATGAAACAGCGTTCAGCCGGTGAAGCCGATCGTGATTCGTCCCGTGGCTGGCGACCTCATGTCCTGCATCCACAATGGTTTTGGCCAATTGCGGGCATCTTTTTGCCACATCACCAAGAATAAAAAAAGTGGCCTGACAATTATGTCGGCTCATCAATTCCAACAGTTTGTGAACACTGTTCGCAACGCGTGAGGGCATTTTATCCCATTGGGATTTCGAGATATGGCCGTGTGCCGCCTCGATATGGAAGTACTCTTCAACATCAATGGTCAGACAGGAATGTAACTTCTGGTCGGATGATAAGGTGTTCATGCGTCTCAAACTGCTGTGAAAAGTTGGTTTGATGGCGTCGGTCACTCGTACCGAACGCCTATTCGTATTAGAATCTTCGGCGTGATACCCGCCAAACCTTTCATCTTGACCAAAATTATCGCAACTTTGGGTCCGGCCAGTTGCGAAATTCCCGTGCTTACCCGCCTCATTGAGTCCGGCGTGCGCGTGTTCCGACTGAATTTCTCTCACGGTGACCCCGAAAGCCACCTGCAACTGCTCACCGCTGCCCGACAAGCTTCCGAGGAAGTCGGCATTCCTGTTGGCGTACTCGGCGACCTCTGCGGCCCGAAGATTCGGGTGGGCAAAGTCATCGAGGGGGGCGTCGAACTGCAGATGGGCCAGCCGGTCTATTTCCAGCGTGATCCGATTCTCACTGGTGAAGATCCCGACGCACCAGTCACCTTCAACGTCACCTATGACAAACTCATCGATGAAGTCGAGCCCGGCCAGCGGTTGATGATCAACGATGGCAATATCCACGTGCTCGTCATGGACAAGTCCGAAGATCGACTCATCGGCACGGTGACCACCCCCGGGACCGTGACCTCGGCCAAGGGTGTGAACCTGCCTGAAACCGCGCTCACCGTCCCCTCGGTCACAGCATATGACTGGAAGTGTGCGGACTGGGCAATGGAACATGGCGTGGACTTTCTGGCATTGAGTTTTGTCCGCAAAGCTGAGGATGTCATCAAACTCCGTCAATACATGAAGCGCAAACTCAAGGGCCGTTTACCGCTGCCGATCATCGCCAAGATTGAAAAGCCTCAGGCCATTGATGACCTTGAAAACATTGTCGATGCAGCCGATTCGATCATGGTCGCCCGTGGTGATCTGGGGGTGGAGATGGATTTGGCATCCGTGCCGATCATCCAGAAAAAGATCATCAACATGGCCCATGATTATGGCAAGCCGGTGATCGTGGCCACGCAGATGCTCGAATCCATGATTGAGTTCCCCACACCCACGCGCGCTGAAGCCTCCGACGTGGCCAACGCGATTTTCGATGGCACGGATTGCGTGATGCTCTCGGGTGAAACGGCTGTCGGTAAGCATGCCACCAAGGCCGTGGACCACATGTCCCGCATCGCACTCAAAGTTCAGGAGCACATCGTCGGCGAGAAAGTCCGCTGGGGTAAACCGCCCGCCAAACTCCAGGCGGATCGCTCGCGCATGGCAGCGTTGGCCCATGGTGTGATGACCATTGTCCGCGATATGAACGTCAAGCACATCGTCGTGTGGTCGCAAAACGGTGGGGCTGCCAGACACCTGTCCAAGAACCGACCCACCTTGCCGATCTTGGCATTCAGCAGTGACCACCAGTCGCTTCGTCGCATGACCCCGCTTTTCGGCGTCAAACCCATGTACCTGGAACAACCCGCTGACACCGAGGACTTCATCTGGCAGGTCGACCAACTCATGCAGGAATCCAAAATGTGCAAAGTCGGTGATGCCCTGCTCGTCGTCGCAGGCGAACCCATCGGCAAGCCCGGCTCCACCAGCAACATCCACATCCACTACGTCGGAGACTACTTCGGCGAGAGTGGGTAAACCCCGCGCATTTTTGATCGTTTTTGCCAATACCTGCCCAGGTGGGTTGTGTATGGGTATTCTGATCCAAATCAGCCATGAGCAGTTCTATCTGGTCACCGGACAATACAGTCTAAATCGCTGTATGGCTGTATCTTGTGACATCCTGACGCAGCATAGGCAAATCTTGTTTACCCTGTTTGGGAATTTTTCTTTGTCGGATACAGATAAAAGGACCTAAATATAGGTTATTGGCATCGTCTTGATAACACAGTGTTTAGGTAGATGTGCGTAATTGTTGCATAATTTGCTTGGGCCGATAAGAAAGTGTTTTTTACAGGTTAGATGCAGTTTTTTTTGTCTTGCGTGTTAATTCGGACGTGCCAGTGTCCGATACGTTTGGTGTTGGCGGCACTGATTCACAACGTCAGTGTTGGCAGCCAAAGTGGGGTCCAGGTTTCATCACTTACGAATCGACTTCGATTCAACAAGTGTTCCCACCTTGCCGGTCGCTTCAAGGGGAGGCGACCGAACGAGAAATTTTGTTGGAAGTGATCGAGCATCATTTTTACGCTAAGGCTTGGCATCCGCTTGAGCTAAATCGTAATTTTGTCTTGTGATCTCGTATGAACTTAAGAGGAACAACTGATGTTGAGCCAAGGCGATTTACTATATATTCAGCGACCGACACAGAATCAGCAGCGGGTGCTTATCCCGTTGGACATCGTGGCCAATGAACAGGATCAGATCATCATCGAGACCAGCCAGGTCTTTGATTGGCTGCCTGAAGATGGCCAGATTCTGGTCTACTACGACAAGCGTCGCGACTTTCTCAAGCAATCTGCCAAACTGGAAATTCATGTCCACGAAGAGGACGAAGACCAGGTCGACGGCGTGATGCGTTATGCCATCCAGCTACTCGGTGAAGCGGTTTCAGCAGAAAGTCGTCAGACCTTCCGCGTCTCCACGGTGATCTCCGGTCGGACGGCGACATTCGATGATGAAGGTGACGTGCCGCTCGTCGATGTATCTGCATCAGGCTATGCCGTCATTGCCACCAAAGAGCGGAATGTCGGTGAGATCGTCAAGACGGTGCTCAGCCACGACGGTCGCGAATTTTCCGGCACGGCGTGCGTGCAGAGTGTCCACAAGCTCGATGACCAGCGCATCCGTTATGGCATGTTCTGTGTCAAACAACCTCAACCGGGTAACAATCTGAATCAGGGTCTGCTGACTATCAGCATGGCGGTGCAACGCGAACAGCTTCGCCGTCTCTCGCGAGCCAGCTAACCGGGCAAGTTACAAGCTCGCTGAGCAACAGCACCCTGAGATGGGTGTGGCCAGATTGACATGAAGTCAACAGTCATCGGAGGGGGTGACTGTTGACGACAAGTCCATCCAACCCACCCAACAATCCTTCCGACCCGACGCTGCATGAAGTCAGGATAAAACCTGCATGCAGCGTTTTTTTTTCACCCCCGGAAGTCCCCCGGAAGCTCCCCGGAAGTCCCCGGGATGTGATCAATCTGAAATTGCGAGGATCGGAAAACGACATCACACCAAAGCCGTGTCCCTCCCGGGGCACGGGTTGCCTTTTGTGTGTATCGCACACATCCATCAAGGCAACCCGCAGCACGGGAGTGCTACGGCTTTTGACACATTGATGAAGTTTGTGTTCTTGTAAACTATTAGCTGCATCACTGCGTGATGCTGAAAACTGCGTAGCAGTTTACTTGATGCTGCATCGCACCCCGTTACTCACCACGATTCAGCGACATAGCCGAGTCATCTTGGCTCGGTTGCTTGATCACCCTTCGCGCACCACGATCCGGGGCGCGCATCCCAGACCCAGCGCAATCATGTGATAGTCATCGCGCCATATCCGTGGTTCACGTCCCAATCGCACGTCATACCAATCGTCATCGCCTTGCCCGCCACAGGTCCACGAAGTGCCGCCACCAAAACTCTGCGGCGACACGCGCGTGAGTTCACCATCACGGTGATGCAACGGCCCCAGCAGGTTTCGTAGTGAATTGACCAACTCAAGCTCGATGTGATTCTCACCTGCGATTAGGCTTTCGGTGATATCCAGTTCCCATGGACACCATGCCAACGGTTGAAGTTTTTGATCATTAATCGTCGGCACAACGACGGTGACATTGGGCCGATCCAGTTTAAGCCAATAGCGTTTACCCGTTTGAATCTCAGGCAAATCAAACGTGGTGCTCAAACGCATTTGGCCTGCAAAAAACGGGTATCCGTGTAACGTCAGGTCCGCGGTGATGTCCGTCAGTTCACGGATCTCATCACCAATCGAAAACGCACTGAAACGCTGGATCGAGACGTCTGGCAACATGGATACCGTACTGCGCTGGGTTGGTACTTTGGGTTTGTCCGACACGACAGCGTGGACGCCAAAATTGCCAATCAGGTAAACGCTTTCAATCTCCGTGCCATAGCGTTTCACCGCATCAAGCGATGTCGGCACCGGTGCGATATACGCAACATCAAGCTCAATGTGATTCTCACCAACCTGCAACACATCTGTGATGCTTTGGCAGTGCATCGTGCGGTCGGTCCAGAAGGTTTGATCACTTGTTTTGATCACCTTGCCGTTGACGCGAACCTGTGAATAGATTTCCGATTGCTCAATCACCAGTGAACAGTCGCTTGGGAGCACGTCGATTTTAGCCTTGTATCGCAGGGTTAAATCGCCCGACCATTGATCGCGGGTCATGCGTTCGTGAATCGCAAGCACCGGTTCGTATTCGCTGAATGTCTTGCCCCCATCCCTGGAAATGCTGGCAAAGTCGAGCGTGATGCTGTTGGGCGAATCGCGTTTGAGTTGCCATTTACCAGCAAGGTCCATGGACATGATGGTTGCGCCTTTGCATGCAGGCATGGGGTCACGTTGGTCTTTAGCACACAGTGATCCGTCACCGATGAATAATGTCTGCGCCGGTGCCAATTCAATTTCGATGGGTTGGTTAAGCGCGTGGACTTGATTGGTTGTCGGGTTAAAACAGATCGGGTCGGTGATGCTTTGGATGTCCAAGGTGATGTTAATGGTGTGCAGACGATTACGGTTAAGCAGCATGACCAAGGGCTTGCCATTGACGATGCGTCGGTGAATCCAGATTTGGTCGGACATTTCGCCGGTGAGTGTGACTGCCGGTGTTTTAATTTCGGCAAGTTGTTGAGCCAACTTCGTGACGGGGGTGAGAATAACCTTGTTTTTCAGGGGTTTTAGCGCTTCGTCATTGGGCATGCCTTCAACGCGTTGGGGCAGGTGGTCGGTGACGATGACCTTGCCACCTGCTTCGATGAGTTGTTCAATGAGCATGAGTGTGGTGGGGCGAATCGTTGCCATGGAAGGGATGACGATACAGTCGTAGCTCATTTGCCCGACATGCAATTGCTCGCCAACGACCTTGCCGATGTCAGCCAGAATTTGTTCATCTCCGAAGTCGTAATCACGATGATGGTCCTGAAGTGTTTGGATGACTTTGAGAAAGTCGTCATAGCGTTTGACGTAGCGTTCCTGCGGACCCTGGCCACCATGTTGCAGGTCGATATAAACACTTTCCTGCGGGTGGATCACCAGGAGTTCGGCGGGGTACTGACCCTGCGATGACAGCATGGCTGATCTTGCCATCCGGTCTTCTGCCGGTTTGTTGAATTCCCACCAGGGTTGTTGGGGTGAGATGGTGGGTGGATAATCGCGTTTGCGACAGCCTTTCATGCTGTAAAGCGTCAGGTGCGGGCAGATGTGATTGATGCCCATGATCGCATGGCCGTCTGCAATCCAGCAGCGGTCTTCAAAGCTCATGTTCTGGCCACTGATCCCAAACATTTCCGAGAGTCGGCGTTGTTGACCGTATTGGTTTGCAACACTTGATAAGCAGCGCATCGCGTGTGTCGATTGGGGATGTCCAAAGCTCAGGCCCAGGTGATCGATGCCCGGTTGCTGCATGTGTCGGTATTGGATCATCATATTGCCGACGTTTAGGAGGACGCTCATGAAGGACTCTTCACCGTTGTAGTGACCGGTCCATATCATGTCGGTTTGATCGCAGTAGTCTGCAATCTGTTTGGTGAAGCTTTGCTCCAATCGCCAAGCTAATGTGCGGAAATAATCCAGTCGCACCTTGCCGGATTGTGCATCGACATCCCCAAAGAGTGAGGCCATGTGATCGGTCAGGTCATAGCCGCAGCGCGATTTGAAATCATCCAGAACGATCGGGGAAAACGGCAGGATCGCATCATCACCCACCGGCCAACGGGGTTGGAACTGGGGCTCGTCGGTGAAAATGCCACGCAGGATGTTGCGGTCGTTTTTGGCGTAGCGCTGGGCATAGGGTTGATAGGTGCAGTCGATAAAGGCCTTGACCATGTCGGGGTTAAGCAGGTCGACCCAACAGGTGCCGTTGAACCAGGCGTTACCCATCTGAACTTTGCAGCAGACGTATTGCCAGTGATCGTCTTTGGCAAGCAGCGTTGCGTCATCGGGTAGCGTTCGATCCAGTGGCATGCGCGCCATGTATCGCGCGTGAAAGTCTTCGGATTGCAGTGGGACGATGCCGCCTGCAAAACCGCTTGGCCATTTGTCTTCGTCGTAGAACCAGGCTTCGATACCCAGCTTTTCACATTCATCAACGCCGACGTCCATCGCTTCCCACCAGTCTTCCCTCAGGTAGGGCGTGAGCAGTCCGATGCGTGAATGCAGGTAGGCCCCGCCGAACCCGCCGCGTTTGAAGGCGCGGAGTTGGCGTCGGATTTCATCCAGATCCAATCGATCATTCAGAGACCAGAAGGGGATCGCACGCCAGGTCGGCGCGGGGTCAGAAAACGCTTGTCGAAGGTCACCATGCATCAGCAGAGCATAGACATTGCATCGTGCCTGGACAAGACCTGATCAAGAAAAGCACTGTAAAACAAGGTGTTTTAGAGAATATTGCGATTTGGTTGATCTTGCGCGTGGGGTTGAAATGTGCATCAATCAAAAAGCTGCGATCCGTTTTGCAGATCGCAGCTTCTTGTCAAAGTCCCCGGTCGTGTTAATGGATCAGGCGATTTTGAACTTGCCGACCAGTGATTCGAGTTGGCGTGAAATCTCACAGAGCTCGCTGGTTGAGCGTGCGGTCTGCGAGACGGATTGGGCGGACTCACTGGTGACGGAGTTGATGTTGTTAATGTTTTGAGAGATCAATTCGCTGGCCGAGGATTGTTGGTCTGCTGCTGCTGCGATGTTCTGGATCATGGCAGCAACTTTGCTTGAACTATCCATAATGGATGCCAGGGCCTGGTCTGCCTGTTTAGCCAGTTCAACGCCTTCGTCGACCACTTGAGTACCGTCGGAGATGCGTTTGACGGCCATGCCGGTTTCGTTCTGAATCGCTGCGATGGATTGGGCGACTTCTTCAGTGGCGGTGGTGGTGCGTTCAGCGAGTTTGCGTACCTCATCGGCAACAACGGCAAACCCTCGGCCATGCTCACCGGCACGTGCTGCTTCGATGGCGGCGTTAAGCGCTAACAGGTTGGTCTGGTCGGCAATGTCATTGATGACGTTGATGATCTGGCCGATTTGTTCGGAGCGTTTGCCCAATTCGTTGATCGCCGATGCCGAGTCGCTGACCACCTGCGAAATGCTTCGCATACCTTCAATGGTCTGACGGACCACCTGTCCACCTTCACGTGCGTAGTTGCCGGCTTCGGTGGCGTCGGTTGAAACCTGTGAAGTCTGCAATGCCACCTGTTGGATGGAGGCGCTCATCTCTTCGACGGCACTGGAAATCTCGGTGGACTTCATGGCCTGGGCGCTCATGCCACTGGCGACACTGTCGGATGTATTGGCGATCTCATTGGCCGATTGGCTGACAAGTCGGGTGGTGTTGGCAACCTGTTGGATGATCTGCTGAATATGGGAAACAAAGGTGTTAAACCAGTGGCCCAGTTCACCCAGTTCGTCTTTGCTTTTTTCGTTGACGCGCTGTGTCAGATCGCCATCACCCTGGGCAATGTTTTTGAGCATGTCAATGGTGTGATTGATCGGGCGGACGATTTGTCGGGACATGTAAAAGGCTGTCACCAAACCCGCCACGATGGGAATGAGAATCGCCAGAATGGCAAGGTTGCTTGCTTCGGCGATGATCGAGGATGTTTTGTCCGCTTCGATATCAACACCAGCTTCAAAGGATTCCTCGATACTTTCAAGCAAATCAAAAAGCTTGCAGGCATTGGCGTAGAACGCTTCGGTTCGATCACCTTCAACCGCCTGATCCAGATCGGCAAGCATGGACTGCATGAGTTGTTGTACGTTTTCAACCAGTTTGGGTTCGTGAATGGAGCCGGACCACTCGTTGCTGAATTCCGTGATCGTCTGTTTGGCTTCAGAGATGAAAGCCTGTTTGTCCAATTCGGCTGGCGGTTTGATGATGGTACGTGAGATGCCCTGCAACTCGATGTTGGTTTCCATGATCAGGTCGGCAGCAGGCCAGCAGTCATTCGAAAAATACTGGATCTGTGCGGTGGCTTTGCTGAGCTTGTGAATGACTAATCCACCACCGATTGCAAAACAGAATGTCAGTACAATTGCAATTCCGAAGATTTTGTATTTGATTTTCATGGTCCATTGGCCTCGCTGGCTGCTGACAGGGTCAATTCTCTGAATGTATGCTCCTTTTATCGTGGATAATCCTCCCCTGCTTTAGGTGAGAATCAGGTTATAAGCACAACAGACAGCCTTTGGAGCTGTCTGTTGATCAGTTGAATATTATTGGGCTTGTGTTATGCACGTGAGATGGTGATGCATGCGCTGTGTTGATCGGGTGATTCTTTGGTTAATCGACCTTGAAATGGCCAATGAGATCTTTGAGTTGTGTGGAGCGCTCGCTGAGTTGCTCTGCTGCCAGGGCGGTTTGGCGGGTGCCTTCAGCGGATTGCTGGGTGACGGAGTTGATCGCGCTGATGTTCTGGGTGATCAGTTCGCTGGAGGTTGATTGCTGCTGTGCCGCCGAAGCAATGGACTGGATCATGCCTGCGACCTGCGTAGCGGAGTTAACGATTTGTTTGAGCGCATCGTCTGCCTGGTTGGCCAGTTGTACTCCCTGCTCGACGGTGTCGGTGCCCTGGGAGATCCGATCGACTGCTGCGCGGGTTTGCGTTTGAATGTCCTGGATGGATTGGGCGACTTCCTCGGTGGCAGTGGTGGTACGTTCAGCGAGTTTGCGGACTTCATCAGCGACGACTGCAAAGCCGCGTCCGTGTTCACCGGACCTGGCTGCTTCGATGGCCGCGTTGAGTGCCAGCAGGTTGGTTTGGTCAGCAATGTCATTGATGACGTTGATGATCTGGCCGATCTGTTCTGAGCGTTTGCCCAGTTCGTTGATGGCGGTTGCCGAGTCATTGACGATGAGACTGATACTGTTCATGCCATCGATGGATTGCTGGACGACGCCGCTTCCGTTGGTTGCGTATTCGCCTGCCAGTTGAGCGTTTTCGGATGCGTCATGACTCTGGCGTGCGACTTCGATGGTTGAAGCGCTCATTTCTTCGACAGCAGATGAAATCTGTGACGCCTGTTGGGCCTGGTCGTTCATCCCGGTTGCCATTTGCTGTGAGGTGGCTGCGATCTGGTTTGCCGCCGAGGCCACATCGTTGGTGGTGTGGATTGCCTGGCGAATGACCTGCTGGATGTTGCTGATGAACTGGTTAAACCAGTGACCGAGTTCACCCAGTTCGTCCTTGCGTTTTTCGTCGATGCGCTGGGTCAGATCGCCTTCACCCTGTGCAATGTCCTTGAGGGTGTCAATGGTGCGGTGGATCGGTCGGACGATTTGCTTGCTCAGCAGCCATGCCAGAATCGGGCCGACGATGGCGGTGATCAACAGTGATACCATCCCCACGACACTGGCGTGATGCAGGATGGTTCTGGCTGATTTCGCATTGGCATGACGTGTCACGTCGTATGCCGTTTCAATAGACTCAAGCGTTTGAGATAACTCACGACTGCTGGCAAGATACGCCTGCTTGTCCTGCCCATTGACAACTTGTGGCAACAAATCCACAAGCTCAGTCAACCGTGACTGAACAGACTGAATCTGATTGGCTTGGTGGACAGACGCTTCCCATTTCTGCTTCAGTGCATTGAGTGTCTTCTGCGATTCCTGGATAAAGGTCCGTTTGTCGGTGATGCGATCGGCTTCGAAGATCTGGCAGAGAATGTCCTGCTGCTGGATATTCGTCTCCATAATCATGCTCGTTGCCGGCCAACATACGTCCGCATAGTAAGCAAAGCGCTTCTCCGCCTGGAGCATGTCAAAGACAACCCAGCTACCACCGATGGCAGAGAGAATCACAACAATCACGGCCATACCGATAATCTTCAGACGGATGTTCATGGAGCGGACCCTATTGCAGGTTAAATAAAGTACCCTACACTTATCGCGTATTCCCTTGGTACACTTAACAGGCTGGGTCTGAATATAGCTGGTTTGCTCCGAGCATTTTTTCTAAATGCTTTTGACATAAAACGAAAACAAAAAGAAAAAAACTTTTTGTGACAAAGTGGACCTTTATCGGGTCTGGAGCTTAAGTGCGATGGATGCAGTTCTGAGAGGGGGTGTGTGCGTCCGATAAGCGATTTTGCTGTTTAACTCAGCTTTGACGGACAAGGCTGGCATGCTCGATTTTCAGCACTGACATCAGGCCTGCAATGTCTTCGAGAAATCGCTTGCCGTCCTGGGCATAACCGGCGGTGGGCTTCAGATCAGCTTGATGGCTGATGAACCAGGCGTTGAGTCGGTCCATGAACAGTTCACGGGTGTACTTGCTGAGCATCGATGCCAAGGCAACGGGCATGTGGTTTTCCTCCGCATCGACCATGAACCGCACCTGCATCTGCTTGACGCCGCCATCGAGTTGGTAGTGACTAACCTTCTTCGACTCCTCGATAATTGAGAGCTTGGCCTGCGGGAAGACCTGTCGGAGCAGGTTCAGATATCGTGATCGGCCGGACTGTCGGTCGACGACCACCTGCGGGTGATGCTTGCCCCAGCGGTCCCAGATGTGCTGGAGGTGACCTGCAACGAACGTGAAACTCAGCGACGCCTTGGAACGCGTGTTGGCAACCATGTGATTAAACCGGTCCTCAAGCACGACGGCTGCGCCCATATCCAGCACCTTCACCGCCTTTTCCTTGAACTCATGTTTGAGCATGTTGGCAGCGACGCCGATCTGCGCGTCGGTGTTGGCGGTGGGTAATGGTTGCCAGGGACCGTCATACCAGGGCAGGTTATGGCGTTGGTGATGCGTGGTTTCACCCAGTAAATCAAGCCACGCGCCCATGTCCGCAGGTCGGTCGGCAAAGGTTGCCAGAAAGCTCAATACGCCCATCTCCAGATGCTTCACACCAGCAGCCTTGGTTTTGAGTTTTTTGGAGTCGTTAACCGGAATCCGCCCCGACTTTCGATCCGCGAGTTTCTGACAGACACTGCCATGAAGCACATCCCAGAGATTGGGCGTTTGGTCCGGCGTGGCATCGCGCAGCGCAAAGACCGACCGACCGACCACCAATGGACCCAGAATCGGGCCATAACCTGCTTCGTCAATGCCTGCGTAGATGAGCATGGGGAGATTGGGGGTTTGGGGTATCGGGTGTTGGGTTTGGGGTCAAGGCAACCAAGTATAACGCCAAATGCAAGTTTTTTGTCTTCTTCCCACACCCGACACCCCAAACCCTAAACCCTGCTAAACTATCCCGATGGCACAACAACCCATTCTCATCACCGGCGCCGCAGGATTTATTGGGTCCTCGCTGGCAGACCAATTGCTCGCAGCAGGCACGCCCGTGGTCTGCCTGGATAACTTCTGTGACTTCTACAATCCCGACATCAAACGCAGCAACATCGCCGGCGCATTGAAGTCCGACCTGTACACGCTGGCCCAAGTCGATCTGCGGGATCGTCAGGCGGTTCTCGACACCGTCACGAAGTACAAGCCCCAGGCCATTATCCATCTTGCTGCCATGGCGGGGGTCCGGCCGAGTATCGAGAATCCCGACCTCTACACGCAGGTCAATCTCAACGGCACGGTGAACCTGCTGGACGCTGCCGTGGCCAACGGGGTCGAAAAATTCCTCTTCGCCTCAAGCTCCAGCGTGTATGGCAATAACGAGAAAACACCGTTTGCTGAGAGCGATAACGTCGACCATCCCATCAGTCCCTATGCTGCCACCAAGAAGGCAGGCGAACTGATCTGTCACACGTATCACCACCTGTACAAGTTGCCGATCACGTGCCTGCGGTTTTTTACGGTGTTTGGCCCACGTCAACGTCCCGACCTTGCGATCAGCAAATTCCTGCGCATGGTTGGTAGTGGTCAGGCCATCCCCGTATTTGGTGATGGTTCAACCAGCCGTGATTACACGTTCGTCGCTGACATCGTCGACGGCATCCGTAAGTCCCTGGCAAACTGCAGCAGCTACCACATCTACAATCTCGGCGGAGACTCGCCGGTGACGTTGGCTCAGTTGATTGCCACCATCGAAAAAGTGGTCGGCAAAGAGGCCATCATCGACCGCAAACCCATGCAGCCCGGCGACGTGAACATCACTTGGGCGGATCTGACCAAACCCCGCGCGGAGTTGGACTACGCCCCGCAAACCAGCCTCGAACAAGGCATCACCAGGCAGTGGGAATGGATACAGGCACAGGGATCATGATTTGAGCACCGGATCGCATGCCGATTTCGTCATTCCCGCGCAGGCGGGAATCCAGTGGCATGCAGTTGACGCTTGCAGGTTCCACTGGACTCACGCCATTCCGGGAGCGCGGGAGTGACGGAAGTAGTCGTTTTTTTGTCACTCCCGGATAATCACTTTACACAAGTGTTTTGAAACTTGAGCACCGGATGTGAATCCGGTGCAGGTTTTTGATACGTCATCAGACGCACAGACAAAGTCGTACCTTTCCTGAGGTACGGGTCGCATGCTAACAATCGCAGGTTCAGACCCGTGACCCATGAGGAGCACGGCTTTTGACAATACCTGACGCCATGATTCACCCCATACCCTACTCATAAAACTTGTGTTTAAGTCCCGGTATGGACTGGTCAAATGACCGTCGAAGGCTGTAGAATGTTTTTTCGACAGAAGCGATTATTCCTTCCTCAAAAAAAGTGACAGGGGTTTGTCACTGACTCACCTGATCGGCATCGGCCAATTTTTGCCGGTTTGATGTCCTCGAACAACATGGGGGCCAATTCTCCCAGTGCAAGCACGCCTCGGATCCATTCTGGCTTGCGCCACCACGCCCGGCAGTGATCGGGCAATCCGTCGGATGTCTGCGAAGCTTGTGACCGTAGCCATATTCGTGGGGCTGTCCTTCGCGCCGATCTCACCGGTGATCGCCCAGGTCAAACAGGTCCCGCCACTGCTTGAAGAAGCCCGCCAGGCTGCCTTGGATCTGCATCAGCTGCCGTTGGGTGATGAGCGTGCCAGCGCGCTACTGACGCATGGTCTGGATGTGCTCCAACTTGCCAATCACATGGTCGAGGAGCATCTGGATCAACTCGGTGCTGCCCAGGGTCCACTCTCCAAGCAGGACCGCCGACTCACGCGTTTACAGCAGGCTCGCATTGCCTACGTTCAAGGTGAACTCTACCGACTCACTGCCATGAAGCGCAGCATGGATGACCCGACGCGTGCTGCGTATCTGGATAGTGCGGTTGCGATTTTTTCGGAGATGCGCGCTAAGTTTCAATCCATTGATGATGCGGAACTGGCCCGTGTCGGATTAGCTCGCTGTTACCGGCTGCAGGGTCTGATTGAGGAAGCAGAAAAAATTCTCGAACCCCTGCTGCGACACATCCCGGATTTGGCGGACGCCTCAGCAGCCAATCTCTGGCGCGTGGCGGTGATCGAGCAACTGGAACTCGCCCTGATCACCGATCCGCAGCAGGCCATGTCAACCGCTGCACAATGGGCGGACCACAACGCCTTTGCCAACCAGGGCAGTTGGCAGCATTCCCTCTCACGCATCGGCGCCCTGGCAGCAGTCCAACTCGCTTTGGAAACGCCCACTGCAGCGACTGTCCAATTGGCTGTCGAAAAACTCCATGAATCGAATCTGCCCGAAGCAATGCAACTCCAGTATCTCGTCCGATTGGAACTGGCATCGGATATCCCCGTGGTCACCGCACAGCAGCGTAATGACTGGGTGCTGCTGCTTGTCGATACGCTTTCGCCGCAGCAGGCAGTAGACCGCATTGCCAAACAGGTTCCCGATGTCGCGGTACTCAATGTTCAGGCGTTACTCGCTTACGGCAGCGCGCTCTGGCAAGTCGGCCAACTGCCCAATGCCGTCAACTGCTTTGATCACGCCATGCAAAAAGTCGATGATACCAACCCGCTGAGGCATACCGCTGCCCTGTGGTATGCCCAGTGTCTCTACCAACAGGTCATCCAGACCGGCAGCAACGCCATCCGCGCCCGCGCCCGCGCAGCGTTAGCCAGACTCGTTCAAACCCATCCGGCCCGCGACATCCGACTCACATCGCTTAAGCAATGGGTCAGCCTCGAACAGGAAGACGAAGGCCTTGCCGCTGCTGCCAAGGTCATCACCCTGCATCAGGACTTGGCAGCAGATGATCCCTACCTGCTTTACATCCTGGCAACACATCACTGGGAAACCCTCAAGCAAAATCGTCAGGACGGGCAACTCAAAACCGATGCTGCGGTCACATTGGCCAAGACCATTGCGGATGACGCCCAAAAAATCGTCGAAAACCCCGGCGTGGATCAGCAAGTTGCTGGTGGTCTCTGCCAACTCCTGGCACGGATCTACGCTTCGGACCTTATCAAGCAACCCGACACCGCCATGGCTTATCTGGATCAGGCGCAGACGCTGCTCGGTCAATCCCAACTGCAACTCAAAGCCCTGATTCTCATCCAGGCAGGCCTGTCGCAACAGCTTTGGGAACTCCTGGAAAACGTGCCCCAAACCACAGCGATTTCAGCTCAGGCTTGGGTGCTCATCGTCGATGCCATCACCGATTTAGCGATGCGTCGACCCGATGACAGACTCATTGCTGACCGCGCTGCCCAACTGGCAATCAAGGCCTGGAACGCGTCACCTGACGTGGCAGGTAGTGTGCACATCGGTCAAAGCCTCATCCGTCTGGGACAGTGGGACATCTGCCTGACGTTGCTCGGTGACCAATACCTGCCCAATACCGACCCGCAATTGAACCTGATCATCGGCCAATCCCTGTTGGGACTCAATCGTGATATTGACCAGGCAGCCAAGGTGCTCACCGAGGTGGTTAAAGACCTGCCTCAATCACCGGCTGCCCATCTCTGGCTGGGTATCGCCTACGCGCGCTCCGAACGCCATGCCCAGGCCTGCGAACATTTCAGACAAGTCCGATCCCTGGAAAAACCTGCCACCCTCCAATGGTGGCAGGCAACGCTCGGATTGGCTCAATCCCTGGCAGCAAGAGGACAACTCGCCGCTGCCAGACAAATCCTGCAAGTCACGTTGACGCTCTATCCCGTCATCGGCGATGATGCACTGGCTAACGACCTCGTCCAGCTTTTGGGGAGACTGCAAAAACAATGAATACACCCACATGCCAACTCGCACGCCACAAACGCAAGCTGCCCATTTCATGGCTCCGACTTGCGATGCTCGGCTTTGCTGCATTCCTGATGATCGGTCAGGCATCACCCCCCGGAAGTTCGCCTGAAGCATCGGGCGTACCCTCAAGTCTCTTTGCCTTCATCGTCGCAGGCGGCTCGATCGGCGTGGTGATCATTCTCTTGTCCTTTGTCGGATTGGGGTTGGTCATCGATGCGTTCGTCAAGATTCGCCAGGATGACCTGCTCCCCGAGGCGCTCTCCAAGCAGGCCGTCTCACTTGCACGTCAAGGCCAGTTCACCGAACTGAAAAACACCTGCAAAGACGATGACAGCATGCTCGGCCAGATTCTCTCCTATGCCATCGAAGAAGGAGAACTCGGTCTTGATGCCGTGCGCGAACAAATCGAACACGAAGGCAATCGCCAACTCACCCGACTGCACCAGCGCGTCGGACTCATTGGCTTGATCGCATCCATCACCCCCATGCTCGGTCTGTTGGGAACCGTTGTCGGCATGATCGACAGCTTCCAGGTCCTCGGTCTCTCCAAGGGGGTTGCAGGTCCTGACGACCTTGCAGTGGGTATCTCCAAAGCCCTGGTCACCACCTGCATGGGTCTGATTGTCGCGGTCCCGTTGATCTTTTTCCACGCCTACTTCCGCGATAAGGTCACCCGTATCAGCAACGAAACATCCGCCATCTGCGAACGCATTCTTCGTGTGATTGCCGTGGTGTTAACAAGACAACAACAGATGATGCAACAACAAAAGAAAGTCTGAAAACCATTTAACCGCAGAGACGCAGAGGTCGCAGAGAACAAACAGGTAAAACAAAAAAATCCTGTCTTAACTCTGCGTTCTCTGCGGTTAAAAATGAATTGCCAATCATGCAGCATATGCAGCTTAAATCTCGAACCGCCATCCGCTTTAATCCCAAAGTCCCGGGCAAACCGGCGACGCCGGGTGTTGCGCCGTTGGTGGACATCGTGTTTCTGCTGATCTGTTTTTATCTGTTTGTCACCCAGTCGCTCCAATCGCTGGATGAACGCAGCGTGGAGTTGCCGATCATTGAGCAGAGTCAATCCCAGGAGTTATTGCCTGCTGAGATTGTCATCAATCTGCTGGAGGATGGCAGTGTCGTCGTTGCGCATGAACCGATGTCGATGAATGAACTGGCCATGCATCTGCGTGCATCCAAACGTTACGCGATGGACTCGGGGCAGGAACTCCGCGTGGTGATTCGGGCGGATCGCAATCAGACATTCGATAAGCTTGATACGTTGATGGACATCTCCCGTCGTGCGGGTTTGGACATGATCATTCTCCGTGCGCAGGATCAACCAAGGGGGGATTCGCGATGATGTTCAAACAGCAAAGCGAGATGCAGACGGACGAGCCGTTTGAGATGACCGCGATGGTGGACGTGGTGTTTATCCTGCTGACGTTTTTCATCATCAGCTCGCAGATGTTCGGCGCGGAGCATGATGTGGCGATGCATTACCGCACGAGTACACAGACACAGGGTTTGGCGCAGGGCGATTTACCGCCTTCGATCGTGATCACGCTGCATAACCTTGACGAAAAGATGGTGGGCATCACGTTGGGGCAGCGCGAGTTGTTACCCAATGAGTATGCCGCGATCACGCAGATGCTTGAGCAGATCAACCTGCCGGACTTACCGGTGGTGGTGCAGTCGCAGGGTGATGTGCTGATTGACAATGTCACCAAGGCGGTCGACGCGGTGTTGGCCAGCCCGATGAAAAAGGTGAGTTTAGCCAAGAGTCCGTTGCCGACCAAAGGCATTGAGCGAGAGTAAGTCCATGGCTTCACCACAGAGTCACAGAGACACAGAGAAAAAATGAGTTTAATTTTCTCTGTCTTGAACTCTGAGCCTCTGTGACTCTGTGGTAAAGCCAACCAAGTTTGAATAACACCATGACCCAGACAAACGACACAACCCAGAGCAGTTGGCAGAGCTTCCGCCGAGAAGGTTTGAGCTGGGTGTTGTCGTTGGTGATTCATTGCAGCCTGTTGGCTTTGCTGGCCTTGGTGACGGTGACCCAACCGTATCACGCGCCCGAGGATCTGACGGTGTCGATCAGCAAGGAAGTCGAGCCGGTGAGCAGTTCTGATGCTGCCCAGGGGGACCCGATGAGTCTTGACCCGCAGCAGCAGCTTAAGCGTATGCTCAGCGAATTGCCGATGGTCAAACCGCAGATCGTCACGCAGGTCAAGACACCGACGGTGATGCTGCCCGAGCATCTGACATCGCCTGCCGTCCAGGCCGACATCCTCATGCAGCAGCTTTCGGCGGGGGACACCTCAGCAGGCAGTGACGATCAACAAATCATCCCGATGGGTTTACTCGAAGGCACAACCGAAGGCTTTCAGCGCATGGTCGGTAAGTGGCGTGGGAGTGGCCTTGATGTCGTGCTCGTTATTGATGTCACCGGCTCGATGGGACCCTACCTCGAACAAGCCAAGCGTCGACTCCGGCAGATCATGGGCGTGATCACCGGCATACTCGGCGACACCGTCGACCCGATGCAGATCGTGCGCTTTGGTGTCGTGGCCTACAAGGACTACGGCGATGACCGGACGTTTGATCCGACGGCCTGTCGCGTCTTGCCGTTGACCACGAATCTCACGCTGGTCCAGCGTTTTCTGGAGACGCTTCATGCAAGTGGTGGCGGGGCTCCGGAAGAACCGATCCATCGCGCGATGCAAAAGGCGACCAGCGATCAACTGATGGATTGGAAAGCGGGTCGTTTGTCAGTGATTATTCTGGTGGCTGATGCGCCGGTCCACAAAGGTGCCAAAGACCAGTTGCCTCAAATTGCCAAGCGCTTTGCCATCACCCAACGCGGCCGAATCAACACCATCGACACCGGGGATGGCAGCCGCGTCCAAGTGCTCGAAGATTTACAAGTGTTGGCCGACAACAGCGGCGGTCAGGCCTTTCTGCTCAGAGATCAGCAAGCGTTCTGGGAACACCTGATCGTCTCGATCTTCGGCCGTGAATACAAGTCTGACATTGATCTGATCCTGCAACGGTATCTTAAAGATCAACGGTGAGCAGCACATCCGTGGACCTTTCGTCATTCCCGCGCAGGCGGGAATCCAGTGGCATTCTGTTGACGTTTGCAGGTTCCACTGGACTCCCGCCTGCGCGGGAGTGACGAAAGTGCGAGTTGCTTTAAAAAACGAGCACCGCAAATACATGCGATGCTCGTTGTTGTTTATGAACCTGGATGCTTTGAAACTCAGATTCTGATCTGCGTTTATCTGTGGTTACATCTCTCTTAACCAGCGGAATACGTCAACACCGGTGATCTGGCTGCAGCCACTTCGTCTAATCGATCGATGCAGGCATGATGCGGGGCGGCCTGGACAAACTCGGCGTTCTCGTCGATCTCATCAGCGATGGACAACATCACTTCGATAAACCGATCAAGCGTGGCCTTGCTTTCAGTCTCCGTCGGTTCGATCATCAAACAGTCATGGACCGGCCAGTGCATGGTCGGGGGATGCACGCCGTAGTCGATCATGCGGCTGGCAATGTCGATGAGCGTCACACCCTTGGCTAGCAGATCCTTGGGCACGGTGATGAATTCGTGAGCACAGTACTTCTTCTCCGCGGTGGAGAAGTAGGGCATGGCAAAGCGGTCTTCCATGCTTGCTGCAAGGTAGTTGGCGTTGAGCACCGCGGTTTGACCGATGTTGCGAATGCCATCGGGCCCGGCTGCTGCGATGTAGGTCCAGCAGCGAACGAGCACGCCGACCTGCCCGAAGAAACTGCGGACTTTGCCGATGGACTTGGGGCAGTTGTCGACGAGGCTGTAGGAATCGTCTTCGTTTTTCACGACCTGAGGGACCGGCAGGTAGGGAGTCAGGAAATCCTTGACCGCAATGGGACCACTGCCGGGACCACCACATCCGTGGGGCGTGCTGAAGGTCTTGTGCGTGTTGTAGTGCATGATGTCCACGCCGAAGTCACCGGGGCGGGCCACGCCGACGATGGCATTCATGTTCGCACCGTCCAGGTACAGCAGGGCGCCAGCGTCGTGCATGATCTTGGCAATCTCGCCGATCTGACCATCAAACAGACCCGCGGTGTTGGGGTTGGTGATCATCAAAGCAGCGGTTTCGTCATCGACCATTTCGCGCAGGGCATCAAGATCAACGTAGCCATCCTTGGAGGGGACGCTGATGACGCCCGCCCCGCACATGGTGCAGGAAGCGGGGTTCGTGCCGTGCGCGGTGTCGGGGGCGAGGACTTTGCGACGCTTGGGATCATTGCCACCTTCGGGATCATTGAAGTAAGCTCGGATGACTTTCAACGCGGTGAACTCACCGTGAGCACCTGCTGCCGGTTGCAGGGAAACGTTGTCGAGTCCTGCAATCTCACCAAGCCAGGTTTGCGTGTCATGCAACAGCTTGAGGACGCCCTGGGCATCTTCGTCATCCTGCAACGGATGCATGCCAGTAAAACCGTCCATGGCTGCAGCGGCTTCATTGATCGATGGGTTGAACTTCATGGTGCACGAACCCAGCGGGTAGAAGTTGGCATCGACGGAGAAGTTCCGTTTGGCCAACGCCGTGTAGTGGCGGACCACATCCAGCTGGCCGACTTCCGGCAGGTCGAGTAACTCGTCTGCCAGCAGCGCTTCGTCGATGTCACATTCGGGGACATCCAGCTTGGGCAGGTCAATGCTCGGGGTCTTGGGAGCCGGATTGTGCTGTTCAAAAATCAGTTTGGGGGAAGCTTTGGGATCAAACATCTCACTTCACCTCCTTGAGCAGGGCGACCAACGCATCGAGTTCTTCGACGGTGCGCTTTTCGGTGACTGCGATGAGTAGTTGGTTGGACTGGCCGATACCGAGTTTTTCACAAGCGACCCCCGGAAGCATTCCTTTGGACTTACCGGCGGAAATCACCGTTTTGGCATCGGTTGGGCAGTTGACGACAAACTCATGGAAGAAGCTGCCGTCGTAAGCCAGTTCGTAACCGTCAAGCTTGCTGATGGCGTCCGCCAGGTAGTGTGCCTTGTGGTAACACTGCTTGGCAACGGACTGCATACCACGCGGGCCCATCGCCGACATGTACACGGTGGCACGAACCGCCAATAGCCCCTGGTTGGTGCAGATGTTGCTTGTTGCCTTGGCACCACGGATGTGCTGTTCACGGGTTTGGAGCGTCAAGCAGAAACCGCGTCGACCGTTCTTGTCAGCCGTCTGGCCGATCAGGCGACCGGGCATCTTGCGCATGTTCTTTTTGGATGCTGCAAAGAGTCCCAACCACGGGCCACCGTATTGGAACGGGATACCCAAAGGTTGTCCCTCACCTGCTGCGATGTCCGCCCCACAACTCCCCGGACGCTTAAGCAGCGAACAGGCGATGGGGTTGAACACGGCGATGGCCATGGTCTTGTCCTGTGAATGAGCGATCTCAAACTGCTTGGTCCAGTTTTCGATTTGACCAAACACGTTGGGGGACTGAATCACCAGGCAGGCGGTGTCGTTGTCAATCGCTGCTTCGATGGTGGCAGTATCGATCACGCCGTTGGTGGCAGGCAGCTCGACATACTCTGCTGCCAGATCGGTGAGATAGCTTTTGATGACCGTGCGGTACTGCGGGTTGACGGTTTGGCCGACGAGGACGCGACGTTTACCCGTGGTGTTCAATGCCATGAGCACGCCTTCGACGATGGCGGTTGCCCCGTCATACAGCGATGCGTTGGAGACATCCAGATCGGTGAGTCGGGTGACCTGTGTCTGGAACTCAAAGAAGGCTTGGAGCGCACCCTGCGAGGCTTCAGCCTGATAGGGGGTGTAGGCGGTGACGAACTCGCCCTTACCTGCCATGTTGTTAACCACTTGTGGGATAAAGTGGTCATAAGCACCGGCACCCATGAAGCAGGCCTGAGATGACGCGGTGTTGTTCATCGCGGTGAGGTTGGCCAGGTCGCGTTGGAGTTGAAGTTCACTCCGTGCCGGGGGCAGGCAGAGGTCGCGGTCAAGTCGGTACTGCGGTGGAAGGTTGGCATAGAGTGCTTCGACGTTGGGAGCGCCGATTTTCTCCAGCATTTCCTGCCGATCCGCCTGGGTGATTTGGACATAATCCATGAACTTTGGGTCCTGTTTGAGGTTCCTAAGCGCGGTTGGAGGGACAAGGGGGCATATGATACCGCAGGGCGACGTAATTTGCTCGACAGGTGATTTGGAACTTGATAATTAACACGAAGGCGCGAAGGACACAAAGGTCGCGAAGATAAGACAAAACAGAAGTTAACGAATGGATGGCCACAAAGAATAATCAGTACATGAATTCAATTTTTCAATGAAGAACACAATTGATCAGGTCAATCATCTCATCAATGTTGTGTTTAAATCTTCGTGTCCTTTGTGACCTTCGCGCCTTCGCGTTAAAGACAAATCGCTTGAACATCAACGACATTACGAATCACATTTGGCCAAAACCCGTCACTGCGGTTAAAATCCCCCTCTGTCCATTTTAGTTTGATACCTCAGACGGAAAGCCGCTGATCATGATCACGATGCTGGGTAATGCCGCGACCGATGGTTCCTTGAGTTCCCTTGCAGGAATCATGGAACTGATTCAGAACAATATATGGCTTGAGATCCTGGTGAAGCTGACGATCATCGGCACAGTCTACACCGGCGGGATCAGTCTCATTGCCATGTTCAGCATCTGGTGGGAACGCAAAGTCGCAGGCCACATCCAGGGTCGTCTGGGCCCCATGCACACCGGTGGTTGGCACGGTTGGTCGCAGTCTCTGGCGGACGGTGTGAAGCTGTTCCAGAAGGAAGACCTCATCCCCGATGGTGCGGATAAAATGCTCTATCGCATCGCGCCTTACATCGCTTTTGCCCCGATTTTCGCAGCCTTTGTCGCGCTGCCGTTTGGCCCGCAACTCTGTTTTGAAGGCACACTCAATAACGGTTTACTCTACATTCTGGCGGTCTTGGCCATCGAAGTGATGGCGGTGATCCTTGCCGGTTGGGGTTCCAACAGTAAATGGGCGATTTACGGCGCCATGCGCGAAGCCTGCCAGATGGTCAGCTACGAAGTTCCGCTGGGCCTGAGTCTGATCTGTGCGATTCTCGCAGCCGGTACGCTCAACCTCGTCGAACTTGGATACCTTCAAGGCGGTGGCATGCAGGACTGGTTCGTTTTCCACAACCCGTTCCTGTTCTTTGCCTTTATCCTGTATTTCATCGCTTCACTGGCATCGTGTAAGCGGGCTCCCTTCGACCTTCCCGAATCCGAATCCGAACTGGTTGCAGGTTTCCACACCGAATACTCCGGCCTGCGGTTCAGCTTTTTCTTCTTCGCTGAGTATGCAGGGATGTTCGTCGTCGGCGTGATCAGCACCTTCACCTTCCTGGGCGGTTGGAACAGCCCGTTGGGTGCCTGGGACCCGATCTTCATGGAGTTTAATTATGACTCGGTGGCAGCGGGAATGGCTTATGCATCGGGTGCGATTGCCAATGCAGACGGCCTTCAGGGCATTTGTGATGCGATCAATGCTGCCAGCGGTGCGACGGGTGATCAGGCGATTACCGTTGGACAGTTGTGCTTAGCCAACCTTTGGGCATTTATGATGGTGATTGGCAAGACCTTCTTCCTGATCTTCATCCAAATGTGGCTGCGTTGGACCCTCCCGCGTATCCGCGTTGACCAGGTGATGTACACCTGCATTAAGGTGCTCTTGCCGATGAGCTTGGTGGCCCTGTTGGGGACGGCTTTCTGGATTTTCCTTGTTCCCGAGTATGTTGCCCCCAGTGGTTTTGTTCCCGCCACTCAGGCCAACTGGGATCATCTGGTTAGCCAGACTGGGACTTTGCAGCTGACCATGCAGTTTGTGCTGATGTTCCTGGGGTTGGGCATTCTCGGTGCGGCCGGTTTGGTGGTGCTTTACGCCAAGATCACCGCCCCCAAGCATCCGCCGCAGAGTTTCTTCAAGGAATTGCCGGTGGGCAACAAGGTTTCCTGGGTCAGCAGCCAAAGCTGATCGGATAGCGGTTACCGCGATAAGCCAACACATATCAGACAATGATCAGACCCTGCCACAGCATTCGTGACGGGGTTTGTTTTTTATCGGATTACAATCGCCTGTTGAGTACCAGGTGTGAACCCGGTGCCAGTCACGGTTGTGCACCTTCAAACGGGCACCAGATTCACATCTGAAACCCAACAAGTTCGAACGTCCGCAGTACGCCATATTTCTGCAAAACAATTTCTCACGCAAAGCCCGCAAAGTCGCAAAGAAAAGCGCTCTGTTTATCTCTTGGCGGCTCTGCGTCTTGAGCGAAGCGGGCGTGAGAATGGTTTTATACAAGGTTTCAACAGAGCCATACGAAAACTGAACGCCCATTCAATCATCTTGAGGTATTTCTGTGATTTTGTGAATTTTTTTCGAATTTTCACAGCAGGATCAGGTGTTTGCCGGACTTCTGAGGGGCTGGGCAGATGTCCGAACTGGTGATCTGAAAGCTGGTTTTTATCAGACAGTCCGTCTGTAACGTGGATTAACGGAAATTTTGCGTTTTGCATGTCCCAAACACTGAATCGGCATTGTTTATTTGACGAACAAAACTACATGAAACCAGAGATTGATTTGATAACCCGGTCAGGACGTGTCGACGGGGTGCAAGTCAGTTTGAAACCCGTGAAGGTCATCGAAGATGCAATTGTCGGCCAAGGGGGGCCCATTGGATAACGAAAACACGCAAACCATGATGCTCAGCGCGATCGACCAGGAAGATGAACTGGTCCGCCAGACACTCTCTCGTCTGGGTCCGGCAATGGTTCAGTCGGGTGCATTATTCGCCCTGATGGAATCGGATCCCAAGGACCTGGTCCGCGTCCGTGATGCCATCCGTTCATGCCCGACACTCACCGCCCGTGTTCTGGGTGTGATCAACTCCGCTGCCTTTGGTGTCTCGCGTCAGATCAGCAGCGTCGAACGTGCCGTCACGCTACTTGGACCGAATCGCGCCCGTGCCGTGGCCATGGCGTACGGCTTGCGGATGATCACTGAATCGTCCTCACTTCCCCGTGATATCGCCGACAGTCTCTGGGCCAACAGTCTGCAAAAGGCCATCGCCGCCCGTAAGTTTTGTGAACTGACTGAACCGCAGGAAGCTGACGACGCCTACTCCATGGCGTTGATCCAGGACATCGGCCTGCCCATGCTCATCAGCGTCAATCCTGATATTTACACCGAGCAGGCCTTCATATCCAACTCGCACAGCGGTTGGTGTGAATGGGAGAAAAAACAGTTTGGCTTTGATCACACCGCTGCCGGCCAGGGTTTGCTTCGCGAATGGCATGCCTCGCGTAAACTTCAGAAAGCGGTGATCAATCACCATGATGCCCCCAAGCAAATTGCTGAAGGTCAGGAACCCGCTGCATTGGATTGGGCGGTGTTTATGGCAAGTTTGCTGCCGCATCTCAACGAAGAACCTGACAGCCGCTGCATGGAATGGTTGCAAAACATTCACGCCCGATTCCTGGCTAAAACGTATCCGACATTGGATCGCTTCCTCGTCAGCGTGGCAGACGAAGCGCGGACACTTTACAACAACTGTCCCAAGATCGAGTCCACCGAAGTGATCCTTCGCAAACTCACCGCGCAGGTTACCACCACGGCCATCAATCACACCGCCAAACTCTGCCGACTCGAAAAGGACGTGGACCAGACCAAGCAGGGGCTCAATGACCTCAAGTTTCAGGCGTTTACTGATCCATTGACCAAGGTGCTCAACCGTCGCGGCTTTACGCAACTGGCTGAACGTCGTCTGGAAATGGCATCCGTCCAAGGCACCGGCGTCTGCTGCATGCTCATTGACCTCGACGATTTCAAGCAGGTCAACGACACCTACGGCCATGATGCAGGCGATTTGCTCCTCAAGGGTTTAGCTCGCATCTTCCGCAAGAAGCTCGGCCCCAATGACCTGATCGGTCGCATGGGCGGTGACGAATTTGCCGTGCTCATTGCAGGCATTGATCGTGCCCGCGCCTTTGGGACAAGTCAGAAACTTGCTGACAGTGTCGAAGGTAAAGAGCTTCGTCTACGCGATGATTTGACCCTGCGATCACACTTCACAGTCGGCTCGGTTTACACCGACATCTGCCTGGATGACCTGACCATTGACATGTTGTTGACGCTGGCAGATCAGGCAATGTATCAAAAGAAGAAGAACGGCAAGCATGGTTTGTCCTTTGCCATTTACCCTGACGAATCGCCAGAACAACTCCACATGGAGAAGAATCCTCAGTCGATCACACGTGGCAATGACCGCGTGTAACCACGCCATTAATATTCAAACATAAAACAACCGCTTGCGGTTTAGCGCGACAGTGAATCATCGACAACCCACAGTTCTCGAAATTCATCAAAGCATGCTAAACCGTAAGCGGTTTTATCATTTGGACGAAATCCGTTTATCCAAGTTTCAACGCGTCCTGCTGCCAAACCAGTTCCAGCGGTTTGCCACTGGTCATCGCCTGCAGCGGTACTGTGATCAGCGTCTTGCGCCAGCCGTTGTTCATGTTGTGATCTTCTGGCAATTGATCACTGAGCATCGCTTCACAACAGCGAGAGATTTCCTGGCGCGAAGTAACCAACGCTGGGGCGATGCCTTTGCCATGACACAGCGCATTGAGCGCCACCCACAACTGCTCACTGCGGTGACGCTGGGCGGTGGTTTCCTCAAACTTGTTGTCCTTGGGCATCTCGTCCTTGGGCATATTCTTGGCAGTCTGCACCATCTCCAGCAACTGATCACCGTAGATGTTGATGATCGGTTTGGGCATGTGCTTGAGATTAAACAGGGCCTGGCGACTCTTGGGTGACTTCTTGGCCATGGCAATGAGCACATCGTCCTTGACCACACTGCGCGGGGGCAGGTTCTGTTCCTGTGCAGCATCCTGACGCCAGGCAACCAACAGTTTCAGCAAGGCCGACTCTTTGCGCGAGAAGTTGCGATTCGAACGCACGCGGTTAAACAGTGCTTCAATGTTAGGCTTGTAGATACTCAGCTCTTCCATCGACTCAATGCATTCATCACGCAACGCCTGCGTGTAACCGGCTTGTTCGAGTTGCTCATTTAACGCAGCTTCGATGGCAGGCAGGTATCGCACATCGTCACAGGCATAACGCTGATGCGTCGGACTCAGCGGTCGGCGGTCCCATGCGGTGTACGTCAGGCCTTTACCCAGTTTCACGTCACAGCAGACTTCCACCAGGTGAGCCAGCGAAGCGGGATAGGGTTGGTTGCAAAAGGCTGCTGCGATCTGCGAATCGAAAATGTTGGCAGGTGCCTTATTCAGATGACGGGCAACCGGTTCCAGATCCTGCATACCCGCGTGGACGATCGTCTTGATATCCGGGTCTGCTATGAGTTCCCAGATCGGTGTCAGATCGACTTCGCATAACGGGTCGACCAGGCCCACCTGTTGATGGGTGGCAATCTGGATCAGGCAAAGCTGCGGGTAATAGCTGGATTCGCCGATGAATTCGGTGTCGTATGCGAAGCTGCCAACTTCGCGGACATGGGCAACCAACGCTGCGAGGTCTTCGTCGGATTCGATGAGAATGCCAGCATCTTTGCATATCAGCGGGTGATCCGGGATGCGGGCAGGCTTGCCAGCCGGGGCAGATTGGGCCTGCATGTGATTCTGGTTACGGCGATTCTGTCTTGCGGGCAGGTGTCGGGGCATCAGTCGGGACTTTGCAGTTACAGATTCAGACTCGGACATTGAACTTTCCACCATCATACGCGACAAGTGCTCACCCCGATACACTTTCGCGGGTTCAGCCAATTGATTACTTAAGTCATATAAGTATCGGCAGGCTTAATCCGATGTCTGCAATCAAAACGTGTGTTCGGTCTTTTGATGGCGATAATATGGAGATTGATGGCGAAGTTGAGGATTTCAAACGGGTTCAAGGCAATTTAACCACAGGTGAACACAGATACACACAAAAAGCCATCCCTATCCCGCCAACCTAATCAATCTACGTTGTTAGTCTTTGTTTTTTTTGATGTTTCAACAGGTGAGGGTTGTGATTTTACTGTGATCCACATCGCGTTTCGGTTTTGGGCGACGCGCAACCAGTCGCAGGTACCGTTGGTTTTCCATGTTGACCTCCTTGCCAAAAAGATCAATGAACGCAATCCTTAAGCATGAAAACCAACTGCTTTCATTGCGATACATTCCACCGAAAATTGAATCGGTTGACTCTGCAGCAGAGGTTGCTTGCAAGCTTTAAGCGTATAACGCCTCGTGACCGGGGAGGGTCACGGCTTTGCAGTTGCTATCATACCCCCATGAGTAAAACCTCCGACCAAGTCATTGCCGCCGCCGCCCGACTTCGTGATGCGGTGAACGAACTGTCTTTCAGCGAACCGACCGCCTACGTTTACAACCCGTTGGACTATGCATGGAGCGCACACGAGCGCTATCTCAAACTCTACGCGACAAGCAAAAAGCGCGTGCTCATGATCGGTATGAATCCCGGGCCGTTCGGCATGGCGCAGACCGGTGTGCCCTTCGGTGAGATCAACGCGGTGACCGATTGGCTCAACATCAATGCGAAGAATGCCACCATCGGCAAGCCACCCGTCGAACATCCCAAGCGCATCGTCGAAGGCTTTGCCTGTGAGAAAAGCGAAGTCAGTGGCCGACGTCTCTGGGGTTTATTCAGCGAGAAGTATCAAACGCCCAAAGCGTTTTTCAAGGATCATTTCATCACCAACTATTGCCCGTTGGTCTTCATGGAAGCAAGTTCGCGCAATCGCACACCGGACAAGTTGCCGGTGGCTGAATCGGCACCGTTGTTTGAAATCTGTGATACGTTTTTGCGCGAGTTGGTGGACTGCCTCAAGCCGGAGTATGTGATTGGTGTTGGCGCGTTTGCTCAAAAGCGCGCGATCGAGACTTTGGGCCAAGACGCGCCGGTCACCTTCGGCCGGATTCTTCACCCGTCACCGGCCAGCCCGCTTGCCAACAAGGATTGGCCGGGGATGGCAACGAAGCAATTACAGGATATCGGCGTCTGGTAAGCCCTTGTTTTGCAGTTTCAAAATGCATGTGACAGTCTGTCTCCAATTTGGTACAAAAGATGAACCAATAATGGAACTTGATGCTTTTTCGGCCGTCAGAATTGAAAAATAGTCACTAAAACAATCATCGCACCCTCGGGGTCCCTCATGAACCATTCCCGCCTGCGTATGCTGACCGCTTTGGCTGTCAGTTGTCTGACTCTCATGACATCACTTCCTGTTGCAGTTGCCCAGGAGGCTGACTCGTCACCCACGATCCGCAAACAAGCCAAGCGCGTTGAACTACTTTTTCAGATGGGCAATGCGCAACGCGCCAATCAGGAGTTGGCCCAGATGGTGGTCATGCATAAACAGCACCCGACCATGCTCGCGGTGCTCGGTCATTTTAAGCGCCTCTCGCGCGATACCAATGAAGCCATTAAGCTGCTCAACCAAGCGATGTCCATTGATCCCAATCATGCCTACGCCAATATCGAGATGGCCAACATTGAGTTGGGGCAACGGCAAACCAATGAATGCTTCAAGCGTGTCGGCGAGATGGTCAAGCTGCATCCCAACGACCCCGATGTCATCGGCATGCAGGCGACACTGCTGACCGCGATCAAGAAACCCGATGCCGCGGAGAAATTGCTGCTTGCCTATGTCGGACGCAATGACTCGATCAAGCTCAAGGCAGCAGGGTTGGCAAAGCTTGCAGAAGTCTACGCGTCACAGGACAAAAAACAGCAGGCATGCAAAGCCATCTTCGCAGCACTCAAAGCTGCGCCCGATGATCCGGCATACGGTTCACAGGCGATGGAAATCATGGGACGTGCTGGTGAAAGAGCGATGGCATTGGAAGCTGCCAAACTGATGTTGGCCAATGTTGAAAACTACAACATGCCCGACGACACCAAAGCCAAGATGAAGCAGATGGTCCAGTCGCAGATTTCACAACTCGCGCCCAAAACGCAACCCAAAGCACAGGTGGGTAACGATATCGATCTGACGGCGTTGGCAGATAGCTATGCGGCTGCACCAACTGATACCGCCAAGCGCAAAGCACTCGCTGATGCGGTCATCGCGTTTGTTGCCAACCATGCGTCGTTCAAACGTACCGACCTGATTCCTGACCAGACATTTGATCGTCATGTGTATTGGGAGCAGCAGCCGACGTTTGAACCTGCGATCCAAAAAGCCTACGACCAACTGCCCAAAGACTGGCAGATGGAAGATGAACTTGAGCATCTGGTTCTCACATCGCAGTGGGATAAAGTCGTCCAGATCATCACGCCATGGGAGGCACTTTACCCCTCAGCCAAAGCCAACACCTATGGTGCACATATGCTGCTAAGACAAGGGAGAACTGACGAGGCGCAACAGGCAGCAGCCATCAGTCTCGTCATGGCTGCATACGAATTCGCCCATGAAAAAGCGCAGCGAGGCAAGCTTCTTGAGCCCCGCGGTGGGACCTATTTTGAAGCCCTGGGCATGGTCAAACACATCGCGGACCTCAAAGCCGGCAAGCAACCGCCCATGCAGAAACTCGTAGATCAACTCTATGAAGGTATCAAAGCGGAGGACGCCATCGCCGCGGCCGACGCCTATACGCAAATCGATCAATACAAACGCACGGACGGCTATGGCTGGTTCATGAACGACCTGGTGTATGACACGTCTGCCCAAAAATGGATGCAGTCCCAACTCTATGGTTTTGCGATCAAGGCATTAAACGATGGGGATACCAAGAGCCTGGATCAGTTTGCCAAGCTCATGGAAAAGGGGCGCTACGTCACCTATCACATTCACACGATCGATCTGCTTGTCAAGCAAAAACAAGGTGAACTCAACCCGGATGATCGTCTGTTTGAGCAGGTCTTCCGACAGTGGGGCTATGAACCCAAAGCGCGATTGCTCAAAGGTAAATTGCTCGAAAAACAAGGTCAATTGGACATGGCGTTGCTTGAGTACAACGCCGGAGCTGCAGGTCGCGCGACCGATCGTTTTAAACCTGAACAAGTTGACGAACTGGCCTGCGCCCAGGCGCGGGACCGTCTTGAAAAACAGATGGGCAGCAAAACATTCGACACATACAGCAAGCCGATCAACAGCATTCTCAAACTCGGTCGCGATTCGACTTACCCGGATAATGCAGCGTTGCTTGCTGCAGCGTGTGACTATCTCATGCGGGATATCAAGCACATGTCCAACCGAAGTCTGATGCGGATTCAGATGAACGCGCTGCAAAAAATCGAGCCCCGTGAGACATTCAATTGGCAGGCAATCATGGTTGCTGAGACCTACATCCGATCATTTAAGGATGATGCAGCGTCGGGCTACGGCGCGCAGGGCAACGCTTACAACACACTCAAACAATACGAGAAGTCCGGCGATGCGTACATGCAATACGCTGCCTTGCTCACGGATATCAAAGCCAAGACCAAGGGCTATTACTTTGCCATGCGATCCTACCGCGCGGGGTACCTGCCAGACAAAGCTGCGGATGCCGGTGCAAAATGCATCGCAACCGGCGAGGCGGATTTGGATGCCCATGGTCTTTACATGTGGGCACTGTATGACAACGCGCAGTTCAAGCTGGCATCCGAACAGGCGAAGATTGTTGCTGAGGGTTACCGCAAGCTCAACAACACCAACCGCGCCAAGTACTACGAAGACAAGCAGCAGGAATACGAACAGATGACGCAGTGGGCGACCACGCAACCCGCGATGCGGTGAGTGGTGATGCTTGATGTATCAATTGCGTTTGATGACATCATTGATGTGTGAATGTATTCATTTTCACGCACCGTCATTCCTGCGAAGGCGGGAATCCAGTGGCATTCTGTGTACTCTTTGCACAGATCACGGGACTCCCGCCTGCGCGGCAGTGACGATAAAGAATCACAACAAATTCATGACTTGGTGACGCAATTTTTTAATGACCCAACACCGCTTCATCCACCCGTTTTTTAACCGTGCGTCGATCCAATCCGAGTTGTGCTGCTGCCGCTTCGTAGTTACCAAGCTTCTCATACATCCAATGACAATAGCGATTGAGTAAACCATCAGCAGAAAGCGTGCCTTGCTCGGTGACGGTTTTGAGTGCTTCTCGGGGATCGACCTTCTGCACGCAGGTTCGCGGTTGGTAACAACCTCGAATCAGAATGTTGCTCACGCATTGTTGAAGCTCACGGATGTTGCCCGGCCAGGGATAGTCATCTCCGAGTTGATCATGGATGCATTCCAGCACATTGGGTAAAGCATCCGGTGCATCATCACCAAGTAAACGTTTGAGAATAAACGTGACCAATCGCGTTAAGTCTTCAGGTTCATCAGCGAGTTGCTGGGCCAGTGACGGCGTGGTGATGATGTCCGAACACAGGCGGTAATACAAATCTTCACGGAACGTTTTAGACTGCATTTCAAGGGGCAAATCGCGATTGGTCGCTGCGATGATCTTGCCTGCAAAGTGTCGGTCTTTACTTTCACCTAAGCGTTGGAACGTGCGCGATTGGAGCACGCGCAGGAGTTTGACCTGGATGGTCAAGTCCAGTTCACCAATCTCATCGAGAAAGACCGCACCCAATGCAGGACAGACTTCCAGCCAACCTTTACGGTCGGATGTCGCGCCGGTGAATGTGCCCCGCTTATGCCCAAAGAGTTCAGACTCAATGAGGGTGGGGGACATGGCTGAGAGGTTAAGTGAGAAAAATGATTCGCTGTAGTGTTCGGTGAACTGGTTATTGCGTGGGTCATAGGGGATGTAACGGGATTGACCGATGGCTCGCGCGACAAGTTCCTTGCCGGTACCGGACGGGCCGGTGATGAGCGTGGTGAAGTCTGCCATGCGTGCGTAGAGTCCACGGACATAGAGTCGTTCGTCATGGGTGAAAAGGGACTGCCAGACACATTGCCGGAGTTTTGCCATGGGTTGGGATTGGCCGACGAGACAGTTGAAGATGTTTTCAAACGCGCGACGAATCTGGAAGAAGACAGCATAGACATGCGGCGAGAGATGACCGGATGGCATGGTGATGTCAGGTAGTGAAAGGTAATGATCAAACTGTTTTTTGAAGCGTGCGTAATGTCGCTGCATGAACGGCGCATCGCTGAGCGTGCCGGGTTTGGCAAGCATCTGTTCCAGGCCATCGCGCGTGTCTTCATAGAGCAGGTAGAAGACCATGTCTTCATATAACCGCAGGTCGTCATCGTTGAGTGTTTTGCCATTGAGGATGTTGCTGCGGGCATTGTTGACCACCTGCGTCATCATCTCGTTGAGCACGTCGATGTTGTGCAGATCGTTGCTGTCGGTCAGGTACGACCAGATGGCATGATTGCCTTTAAAGAGCTTGCCCAGAGCCTGGCGTTCGATGCGGATGCGTGCCGGATCAAAAGGGTTGGCATAGGTGATCTGCGCCAGGACGGTGGCTTTTTTACGCTGTGTTGGTGTGAAGATGGCCATGCAAAAAATGTATATTAATATGCATTCAATGTACATTCGTGTTCGGCTTTTGGGATTGCGTCGTAAAAGCTATTATGCTTGTTAAGCATTTTAAAATAATAACTTACATATTGGTTGAGTGCTATCTGAAAACAATTTTATCTTCAAAAATACAACTGGCATGGGAGTTGTTTTAGTTCATGGCAGACCGCCTGGTAACTGACCTTTTTCAATGGAGCCCAACCATGTCATCCGGCAAACCCCAGCAACCCAAACCCCCGCGCCCTGACCTGCCCCCATTTATTTTTCGTACCAACACCGTCGTGCTTTCAGTGCTCGCAGGACTCATCGCTGTCTTGGCTCCCATGCTTGCCCGCAACGCCAACGCTGCAGGCCTGCTCATTGCTGACGGCGGCTTGGGGGGTGTGCTTGAGATCCAGGAACAAACCGTCAATGTCACCATCAACAACGGCATCGCGGTCACCGAAGTTGATCAGATTTTCCTCAACACCGAGAACCGACAGGTTGAAGCGCTCTACACGTTTCCCGTCCCCAAGAATGCCAGCGTCTCGAACTTCAGCATGTGGATCAATGGCAAAGAGATGATTGGCGAAGTCGTCGAAAAAGAACGTGCTCGCCAAATCTACAACAGCTACAAACGCGTGAACCGTGACCCCGGCCTGCTCGAACAGGTCGACTACAAAACGTTCGAGATGCGCATCTTCCCCATCCCGGCTAAGGCCGAGCAACGCGTGAAGGTGACTTACTATCAGGAGATGGACTTTGACCATAACCAGGTCAATTATGTCTATCCCCTTGCAACGATCACCCGCGAGAACATCAATCAAACCACCACCGGTAAGCTGGCCATGACCATGCGCGTACTCAGTGAGATCCCCATTACCAACATGCAATCACCTTCACACAAGGATGGTTTCGTCATCGCCAAACACAGTGACAACTTCTACGAAGCCAGTTACGAAACCGATGCAGGCAGTATTGCTCAGGACTTTGTACTCAACTTTGATCTGAATCGCCCGCGGACCGGTATTGATGTCATCACGTCCAAACCCCAAGGCGAAGACGGTTACTTCATGCTCAGTCTCACTGCAGGCCAGGAACTGTCACAACTCGATCAACCCATGGATTATGTCTTCGTACTCGACACTTCCGGCAGTATGCGTAACAGCTCCAAACTCATCATCTCTCAGCAATCCATCATGGCTTTTATCAGTGAACTCTCCGATCAGGATCGATTTGAAGTCATCAGTTTTAATGTTCAAGCCCAGCCCCTGTTTAAACAACTCAACCCTGCAGATACTGATCATCTTGATCAGGCCAAAATGTTTATGGATCAGCAAAGTGCTCGCGGCGGGACGAATCTGACGCCTGCGTTGAACTTTGCTTACACCTATGCCAACCCCGATCGTCAACTGAACATCGTCATTCTCTCCGATGGTATGACCGAGCAGAGTGCCCGTAATGAACTGTTGTCGCTGATTGGTCAACGCCCTGAAAACGCTCGCATTTTCACCATCGGTGTTGGCAATGAAGTCAATCGCCCGCTGCTTAATCAACTGGCACAGCAGACCAACGGTCTAGCAGCATTCCTCTCGCAGGGTGATGATTTCGAGCGGCAGGCTCAGGCGTTTCGCCGCAAACTCGTGCGTCCTGCAGCAACGGATTTGAAGATCACCTTCAGCGGTGCGGATGTCTACGACGTCGAACCCAAGGTGCTTCCCGCACTCTATTTTGGCAAGCCGGTCCGCGTGTATGGTCGCTATCGCAATGCATCAGCCAACACCAACATCAACATCTCCGCCAACATCATGGGTAAGTCGTTTAACCAGACCGCCCCGATTGAACTGCCCAACAAGGACATGGGCAACCCCGAGATCGAACGCATGTGGGCATCGCATGCCATCACAAGTCTGCTTGAGGAAGGCAACTCACGGGCGAACATCGAAAAGGTGATCGGTCTTGGTGAAGCGTATTCCATCGTCACCGAGTACACCAGCTTCCTGGTCCTTGAGAATGATGCGGAATACAAGCGTTGGCAGATTGACCGTAAAAACGCAATCCGCATTCAGCGTGACCGTGCAGCCCGTGATGCGGTGAATCAGCAGCTTTCCAAACTTCGTGAGCAAGCCATGCAGCAGTTTGCCATGGCCAACACACCGACGGCGCAGCCGGTGACGACTGTTGCACCGGCACCGACGACTGTGAACACAACACCCACACCTCAAACCCGTGCACCGCAGGCAACGCGCCCGCCGAGCAACAGTCCTGCTCCCAGCCGCAAGCGTAACTTTGATTTCAAGCTCCCGGTGGGTGGTGGTGGCGGTGCGATCGATCCACTCTCTGCAGGCGTTGTCCTGGGGTTGGCTGGTCTGGCATTACTCCGTGTGACCCGTCGCCGTCGTCGCTGTGCCTGATTGTTCTGATCAATGCATCTACGCAAGGAGTCCATCATGTTACGCATGCTAGCAAGCGATTCACGTTGGCTGATTCACAAAATGGTTTTCACCGGTTGTCTACTCACCGCCTTGATCCTGATGATCGGCTGTGAACCCAAGCCCGATCAAAGTGCTGAGGCAAGTAACCCGCAGCGGGTTGGTGTTTACGACTCACGGAGTATTGCCATCGCCTTTGTGAATTCGCCTGCATACAAGCAGTATGTCCAGCCGATTCTCAACGCCAATCATCAGGCCTATGCCCAGGCGGTTGAAGATGGGGACACAGACAGGGTTGAGCAGCTCAAGGCATGGGGGCAGGCTCATCAAACCAAGCTGCATATGCAGGCTTTCAGCACCGAGCCGGTGGATGAGTTACTCAAACATGTGCAGTCATCTTTGCCTTTGATCAAGCAGCAAACCGGTGTGGATCGCCTGGTGTGCAAATGGGACAAACAGGCGATGGCAGAAGTCGGCAAAGCTCAGCAAGTGGATGTGACTTTGCTTCTGATCGATGCATTTAAGCCAACACCAACCCAGCGCAAAGCAGCGATTGAAATTCTCAAGCATCAACCCATTGCGTTGGATGCTGCAAGACACATTGATGATTGATATCCGATTTTGAAATCACCGCCATGGCGCAAGGACAAAGCAAACTTCCCTCGTCAGCTGCGGTCAGGAGCCTGTCCAAGATCCCTTTGCCCACACCATTCTCATAACCAACACGAGCGTTTCGGGGAAACATTTCGAGTCCTTCCGAGGGACAGGTTGTGAGAAAACATTCCGGGGCTTCCGGGGACCGGGGGGCAAGGGGATCAGGGCACCCATCCCAACGCAACGATAGAAAGGGCTCCGCGTTGGGATGGGTGACGGGGGTTTGGAGCCCACCATGAAACAACCTCAAGTCTGATGCACCGGACTTGTGAAACAGACGTCACCCAGGGACAGGTGCAACATCGCGTGTATGTTGGCCTGTCCCGAATTTTTTTAACAACCCCATCACGTTAATGATCAACGCATCGCAAGCGATGCGGCTAAATAATAAAACAGCTTCATTGACGTCAATATTGATTGATAGAGCAGCATCATGAAATCACTCAAGCAACAACTTCTCTTCGTCGGATTATGTTTACTACCTGCCTTGGTCTTGCCGTTAATGGGTGATGCTGTTGGCATATTGGAGTACAACCGCTTTGCGATCACACATGGGCAATGGTGGCGATTGGTGAGTCAGCATTGGTGTCATTGGTCTGCCGATCACCTGTTTTTTGATGCCTTGGCCTTTGCGGTGTTGGGACTGTGGGCTGTGCACATTAATCTCAAAGAGACGGTGTTGAGTTTGGTGATCAGCAGTCTCGCCATCTCCGTCGGACTTTTTTGGCTGCAACCGGAAATGATTGTCATTCGCGGTTTATCCGGTTTGGATTGTGCTTTGTTTGGCGTGGTAATCGTGCATGTGATCAGGCAGGCCCAACACGAGTCGGATCGTTTTTGGTTTGTGGTGGGTTGGTTTGCCTTGTTGAGTTTCGTGGCCAAAACCGCATATGAATTGATCACGCATCACACGGTGTTTATGGACAGTGTCGCAGCAGGTATCGTCGCTTTGCCCTTAGCCCATCTGATTGGTTTTGGTGTCGGGGCAGGGGTGTCGGTGGTGATGGGAATAGAGTCTTATTCGCTTGAAAATCGCAAGGTGGCCATTTGATAAATGCACAGGGATGGTTGCAATTCACCGGTTTTCTTGCCAAGTCAATCAAGGCAGAATCTCACGCCAAGCCCGAAAAAGGCGCAAAGAAAGTCTGCGTTCGTTGCTTGGCGTCTTTGCGTCTTGAGCGTAGCGGGCGTGAGATCGGTTTGGCAATGAGGGTATTCACTGAGTCAGAATCATTGTGATTGATGGCTGTGATTTACAAAGCCGTTTACCACGCATACGCTGTCGGTGCTTCGCCGCCGGGGCCGGGCCAGATTTCGTCGAGTTTGGTTAACGTTTCATCGCTGAGTTTGATGTCCAGCGTTTGGATGGATGTGGTGAGTTGTTCCATGGTGCGCGGGCCGATGATGGGGGCGGTGACGACGGGGTTGTGATGCAGCCAGGCAAGGGCAACTTGGGCGGGGGCATGGCCGATGTCTTTGCACAGCGTTTCGTAGGCTTCGAGTTGCGGGCGCATCTTGGCAACTGCGCTATCGAAGTTCGGCCCCGAGCGACGGCCTTGATCGTATTTCTCCAAAGCGCCTGCAAGGTAGCCACCACCAACGGGCGACCACGGGATCAAGCCCAAGCCAAGTTCACGACATGCGGGGATGACTTCCAGTTCAATGGTCCGCGTGCGCAGGTTGTAGACGGATTGTTCACTGACGAGTCCGACGAGGTTGCGACTGATCCCTGCCTGATTGGCTAGCGCGATATCCCAAGCTGCAAAGTTTGATGAGCCGACGTAGATGATCTTGCCCTGGCGGATGAGCGTTTCCATCGCTTGCCAAACTTCTTCCCATGGGCAGTTGCGATCCACGTGATGCATCTGGAACAAGTCGATGACATCGGTTTGCAGACGACGCAGTGAGTCTTCACAGTGACGCATGATTTTCATGGCAGAGAGGCAACGGGTGTCATTGTTGATTTCAGCTCCGCCGGTGCCCTTCATCTGGTTGTAGACTTTGGTGGCAAGCACGATGCGATCACGGCGTCCGCCTTGTGCCAGGTAGCGACCAATGAGTTCTTCACAGGAACCGGCATGTGAACTCCAGGCGCCGTAAACGTTGGCGGTGTCAAAGAAATTGATCCCCCGCATCCAATGCAGCATCCATGATCGCAAAGCTGTCGGACTCGTTGGTATGCCAACCAAAATTCATGGTGCCCAGACAGATCGGGCTGACTTGTAAACCGGTGCGGCCGAGTGATACGTAATTCATGGTGTACTCCTGCGATGTTTGGCTGAGGTTGTTTGATCGGACTATCAAGGTAAAGCCAGATGGGATGGGATGCAAAGGATGTTGGTTGAAACTGGATGAAGACGTGGGGTTGCTGTTGGGTGATTCATTGAACGCGAAGGCGCTAAGAGCGCGAAGGACACGAAGTGTTCAAGACATTTTCAAGGCAATTTTTACCGCAGAGGCGCAGAGGACACAGAGGTAAGAGAGTTAAAACCATGATTCAAATGATTTCAAGGCAACCCGTGACTCAGGAGAGTCACGGCTTTGGTGTTGTATTGATTTTCAAACAGAATTTCTTCTCTGTGAAACTCTGAGACCTCTGCGTCTCTGCGGTAAAAATTGTCTTGATGCATTGAAGCACGTGATGGGCATGAAAAAACCACCAGCGTTGTTCTGGTGGTTTATTCGGAAAATGGCGTCTGTTGTCAGCGGGGTGGGACTGCAACAGACTCTATCGGTTGGGGGTATGTCTGACTGACAGGACGATGTTCACTGTCTGAGGCAAAATCAGCGAAGGTGCTTCCGTCGATCCGCATCTTGCCAGTCCGGAGATGGCCATACCCTTTCGGGCATCCGATCACCGATGCGTGGCTGGCGACTGCTCAGAGGGAAGTCCGTCCGTGAATCAACCCGTGGCTTGTGATGCTTGGATGTTCGTCAGCGCGAGTCCGTTCTGCCTTCGCTGAAAGCGGTGTTGTTCCAAAACAGTTGAGTGAACCCTCCTTGGCTCGCCGGGCACAACTGGTTGCGAGATGCATGTCACCCGGTCAGCTGTTTTAGAACATTGCTTTCAAATGGCTTTGCCTGTCAAATCCCCTTTCGTCCCATCGCAACGCCGAAGCGTTGAACAAAAATGATGGGATCCTGATCGAATCCTAAATGAGTTGTCCGATGTGCCGGTGCAAGCCTGATCACGTCCGTTGACCCGTTGTCGCTGCAGCAAGAAGCTGTCAGTGTCAGTTGGAAGTCGGGTCATCCTTCGCCGGTGGCGTTGGGTTTTGACTTCCAGGGGCTCCGGGGGCAGGGCTTCCGGGGCTGGGCTCATTCCGCAGTGCTTCGCGTGGGTGCATCAGCAGGTGCGGGCTTTGTTCCAGCGTCTGGGTCAGGTTGGCCATCCAGGCGTCTCTGGACCAGACTTCCAGGTGATCGTTCACGCCGATCACCGCCACATCACTATCGAGCTTGACCAACTGTTTGAGATGAAAATCTGACAAACGGATGCGTCCCTGCTTGTCCATCTCCGAGCGAGCCGTCAAGGGAAACATTGTCCTTTCAAAGGGCAACACTTCCGCCAGCGAACGTGGGCTCTGGTCGAGCATTTTTGCCAGTTCAGCAAAACGTGCTTCGGGCCAGATCATTAATGCGTTGGTCTTGGGATCAGGAGTTACATAGACCACAACCGTGCCGTCAGTTTCGCCATCCGAAGCACGGCGATTCGCTTCAGCGATGAGCTGTTTGCGAATCTCCGACGGGATGGCAAGACGGTTCTTGGCATCAATTGTGTGCTCATAAAATCCTGTGAAGACCACGCATCGTTCCCCACATGGGCTGACCAATGCATGGGATGATACCCCACTTCGCCCCATTTCACAACACTCAACAACACCCTCACTCCATTTTTCTTGAATTTTTTTTCCTGAAAAAACAAGGATTTAAGCGCTTTGGCATCAACTTTGAATGGGTTGTCATACAAGTTATAGTCACTCTGATTTTAAGTCTATACCAGATGTAGTGGTTTTGCGAAAAATTTCCGTTGCCCGATCACCAGCATCCTGTGAACGATGTTCCACTCCCCAATCGGATCATCGCCGTGGATAAAGTCGCAGCCAATGTTCGGATCTGTCTGGTGGGACAGTTTTACACAGGATACAACATCTTGTGGATAATTTGTTGAAAAACAGTGTGAGAGACACCCCTGTGACATTTCATCGCAGTCGCTCAAATTCCTGACAGCAATCTCATCACCGGCTGTTAAGATGGGAAGGATGCAGATTCTCGCTTGCCAATACGACATTGCCTGGGAGGACAAGCCGGAGAACTTCAGGCGGATTGACCATTTGCTGCGGCATGTGGCGATTTGCCCGGGGTCGCTGATTGTCCTGCCGGAGATGTTCAGCACGGGGTTCAGCTTTAATCTCAAGGCCATCGCCGAGGAACCGGACCGGGCTGCGGAGAAGTATCTGGCGCAACTGGCGGCTGACACCGAATCCTGTGTCATCGGCGGGGTGGTGACACATGACCTCTCGGGCAAGGGGCTCAACCAGGCGCTGGCGATGGGGCCGGACGGCAAAGCGCTGAGTCGGTTCACCAAACTCCACCCGTTTTCCCCGGTCGGTGAGCATCATCACTTTCACCGCGGTCACGGCCCGGAAGTCTTCACCTGGCAAGGCTGGCGGATTGCCACCTTCGTCTGCTATGACCTGCGGTTCCCCGAAGCCTTCCGACTGGCAGCCAAGCAGGATGTCCAGTTGATGATCTGCATTGCCAATTTCCCAGCCAAGCGCGATTACCATTGGCGGAGTCTGCTCGTCGCCCGTGCCATCGAAAATCAGTGTTACATGCTCGGCGTCAACCGCGTCGGCACAGACCCCAATGCCAATTACTGTGGCTCCACGTTACTCGTCGATCCGCTGGGACACATCGTCAAAGACGCAGGCAAAGAGCCAGGCGTCATCAACATCGATCTGGATCAGGACAATCTCTGCGAATACCGCAAGGCTTTCCCGGTGTTGCGCGATCGTTGGATGATCTGAGATCGACTTTCACCTTTCAATTCGATTGAACTTAATGCTGAGGTTTCCGGTGTTGTGCTGCGCTTGTATTTAACGCGAAGGCGCGAAGATCGCGAAGGACACGAAGTTTTTAAGATATTTTTACCGCAGAGGCGCAGAGGACTCAGAGTTTCGCAGAGAAGAATTTGTTGTGTCATTTCATTTAGCCGCATCACTTGTGATGCGTGTGTCTTGCTCGTGATGTGTCAATCCAATCGCATCGCAAGCGATGCGGCTAAATCGTTTGAAATGGAAATAAAAACAATCACGTCTCTGCAGTAAAATACCTTTTCTGTTTTCTTCGTGTCCTTCGCGATCTTCGCGCCTTCGCGTTAACTTTTAATTGAACAATGCACTATTGGGATGCAAGTTCTCTTTGGGAGACGTGTCTTGCTTTGCATCGCATGCTGGATAAAAAGCGTACAATGCATTGATCCATTGCTGCCTGGCATGCGATGGGACGAATCGAGAATGCAAAGGGAGTTGGTTGTGGGACGTTTGATTGGGATGGTGTTGACGGGTTTTCTTTTGGCTATCAGCCTTGCGGGTTGTGGCACGAATCATCAAATGCATCAGCTTCAAGATGCGCAGAAGGCATTTGATCAACAGGATTACAAGAAGACCTATCGCCTTGCCAAGGGTGTGTCCTCAGCTCAGAACAAGGATGTCGCGACGCAAGGCCAATACCTGGCGGGTGTCTCTGCACGGCGACTGGGCAATGATGCGGAGGCCCAATCCTATCTGGCCAAGGCTGCCAGCAGCACGGACCCTTCTTTGGCCGGTGATGCCTGGGCGGAACTTGGATTTTTGTACAACCGTCAGAATCGCTTTCGTGAAGCAGCGGATGCGTTTTCCAATGCTGCCAGTCGGCTCAAGGGCCAGGACCGTGCCAACGCCTATTTCCAGGCCGGGATCGCCCAGCAGAAACTCGGATTCTGGCCCGCAGCGCGGAGCAGTCTGCTCTTGGCGCGCGGTTACAACCGGGATGCCTCGATTGGCAGGCAGATCGACAATTACCTTCAAACCGTGGGTTTCACGTTGCAGGTTGGTGCTTACCGATCTCAGGCCAATGCTCAGAACCGGGTGAAGCAGGTGGCTAACCAGACGCAATATCTGCGGGTGGGTCTGCCCCAGATCACACGGACGCATTCAAGCGAAGGCGGGACGTATTACCGCGTGCATGTGGGTCGGTTTACGGATTTTGCTTCCGCTGCCCATGCTCAGAAGCAGATGGGTTATACGGATGCGTTGATCGTGCCGTTGTCTCGAAATCAGTGAGTTCATTCACATTTTTGACTTCACATCTGACCTTTTCGATGTCACAGGATCACGCTCCCGGAAGTGATGCAGCTATTGTGTGTACTGTGATTGAAATAGCTGCGACACTGCGTGTCGCTGATTCTGTGTTTGATGATCGCGCTGAACCGCGAGCGGTTTTACTCTGCGGTGTCGGTGGACCAGTCGGTGGCGTCGGCAGGGGGTTGTTCGATGCGCCATTGGGTTTGCTTGTTCTGGCAGTTGATATGTGCCATGAAAAATTGGTGACGATACCGCCAGAACAGGGGCCAGATGACATGGCGGTCGGTGTCGGGGATGGCCAGGTTCATGAGGTTACCCCGCGTATGCCACTCCAGGCGTCCTTCGTCGAACGTGCCTTCGAGGACTGCTGCTGGGACGGTTAATTCGTAGAGGAACATCAACCAGTGCATTTCATCACCGAAGCCGGTCTCGGAGACAATACCGGTGAGATGGAGTTGGTCGGGACTGACGGTCAGGCCGACTTCTTCGCTGATCTCCCGGATGGCGGTAGCGGTGGGGGATTCACCCAGGTCCTGTTCGAGTTTCCCGCCGATGGGCGAGTAGAGTTCGAAGTTCGGCTCCTTGCGCCGGTGCAGCAGAAGGATATTGCCATCCTCGTCGAAAAGGTAACAGAGAACCGCAATGCGGTAAGGCAAGGGCGTATCGGGTGTGGAACTGCTCATAGGCGGATGATAGCGGGTTGGATTTGGGATTGCACTTCGTGGCGCCTTTGGCGTCGAATTTTCGGATTGGGAGTAGGGAGTAGGGAGTAGGGAGTAGGGAGTAGGGAGTAGGGAGTAGGATGATTTTCAAAACCGCTTGCGGTTTAGCGGGTCAAGTGAGATTTGAAAATCGTTGGTTGGCGATCACTTCGGGGAGCGCTAAAGCGCAAGCGGTTTAAAATCCGGACGCAATCCGACATCGTGAGTGTTGCGTAAGTTCCAATAAAAAACACCTGCGTTTTTCAACACAGGTGTCTCTTGATTGCTTTGGCCCAATCTGGCTTGTTATGCGGCTTCGGTGGCATTGGGGAATGCCGGGGCGTCGGCGGGTTCGGTCCAGTCTTCGCAGTTGTCCAGGTCGACGATCATCGTACAGGTCTTGCGGTAGCCGAGTTTGCGGATCACTTCCAGGACTTCTGTCCAGGAGGGATACGGCTTGTGATTGGCTTTCTTGTAGGCGTCGATCGCACAGACAAACAGGAACTGTTCGCGGGACATTTCACCTTCTTCAGCGGACTTGATAAAGTCGCTGCGGCGACGACCCGGACCTCGGCGGCGTTCCAAACCGGTGGTATGCGTGCGGTTGTTGATCACGTTTTTACGGCGATCGGGCCCTTCGTAACGCTGTTCGGTTTGTTCTGTATTCTCAGACATAGCCTGTTCTCCTGGCGGTTGGGCCAACAGAATCAGGTGTCCTGTCAGCCGAGATCAATCGTCTTCATCGATGTCAAAGTCATCATCTTCGTCATCGTCATCGAAGTCATCGTCGTCGTCGTCATCGTCGTCGAAGAAGTCTTCGTCTTCCTCTTCATCGTCGTCGAAAAAGACGTCGTCATCGTCGACATCGTCATCGTCGTCATCGAGGAAGTCATCATCTTCATCGTCCAGTTCGTCGATGTCCTCAAACTCTTCTTCTTCTTCAAACGCCATTTGCCACGCCGGCTTAACGGTTGTAACGGTTGTGTCTATCAAACCGGCATTGACCATGTGCTTCCTGGTCCAGTCAGACATTGGGAAAATCTCCATCAAAACGTGATCTAAGGGCAGCTAACGGTTGTCAAATCATCAAACCTCTCCGAATTGGCGAGGAGAACTTGCGCCGTTACACTATCGAGCAATGAGCGTTTGTCAATGCTCAAAACTTCCATGTCGAAAAATGATTTCGGCTAAATGCCTGCGAGAACTTGATGACGAAATCCCAAGCTGGCCAAACAAGTGAAAAAAAATCCACGCCAGAGCCCGGTATGGTCCCCATTTACCTGGGGTTAACGTGGCTTTGTCCCGGTCTTGGGCATGTGCTCATGGGCGATGTCAGACGCGGACTGATCCTGGGGATCACCATCTGGAGCCTGTTTCTCTCAGGCCTGCTCATCGGCGGTGTGGGGGTCGTGGATTCCAAGCTCAACCGTGCCTGGTTCCTGGGGCAACTCCCCAACGGGCCTGCGGTGATCCTGGCGGTCGTGCGTGGGAAAACCATGATGGCCAACCCCAATGCCAAAGTCGGGACCGACAGCTATCTGGGGACCCCTGATGTTCCCAATGACTACGAACCGAGTTTCGGCCGCCCCAACGAGATCGGCATTCTCTATACGGCGTTGGCGGGTCTGCTGAATTTGTTTATTTTTTATGATGTCTTTGACCGTGGCACTTATGGGCATCGCGGTTCGCAGGAATCTGCTCAGGAGGCCAGCGCATGATCAACCTTGGTGTCCTGATGTCTGTGACTGTGGCCTGGCGTCCGTTTCTGGACCCCTTGCCGATCGACCGGTATTGGCTGTTGCTGATTTTCCCATTGGTGTTGGCCATTGCGGTGGTCTACAAGGCGGTGAAAATCCCCCACCCCGGCTTGGCGGTCATGACCGTTCAAAGCCTCAAACTCGCCGGACAAATCGTCGGCGTCCTGGTTGCAGCAGCAGCGGTGTTACTTTTCCTCACTGAAATCATTGGCTTGTGATAAGGAGAGCGACTAGGGACTAGCGACTAGGGACTAGGGGCAAGACAACCGATAGCCATTGCAGGTGATCATCTGTCTTATCCCTAGTCCCTAGTCCCCAGTCCCTAGTCCCTTAAAAACCATGAAAGAAATCCTCTCAGCACTACTCAACGAACTGACCCTAAGCCGCAAGCAGATGATCGAGGTCTTTGAGCAGATCATGACCGGCCAGGCCGAGCCTGCAGCAGTCGGAGCGATCCTTGCCCTGATCCAGCAGCGGGGCGCCAGTGTCGAGGAAATCACCGGCGCTGCCACCGTCATGCGCGACAAGGTCACCAAAGTCACCGTCCCCGACGGGCTCACCGCCATTGACACCTGTGGCACGGGGGGCGACCACGCTGGCACGTTCAACATCTCCACCGCCGCTGCCATCGTCGCAGCCGGTGCAGGACGGGCGGACAATCTCGTCGTCGCCAAGCATGGCAATCGCTCGGTCACCAGCAAGTCCGGCTCATCGCAAGTCCTCGAAACCCTGGGCGTCAAGCTCATGGTCTCCGGCGAAACACTCACCCAATGCCTTGACGAAGCGGGACTGTGTTTCTGTTTTGCACAGGCGCATCATCCGGCCATGAAACACGCTGCCCCGATCCGTGCTGCGTTGGGTATCCCCACGATCTTCAACATCCTCGGACCGCTCACCAATCCTGCGGGGGCAAGCTGTCAGGTCATGGGCGTGTTTTCGCATAATCTCACCGAACCCATCGCGCAGGTCTTAGCCAACCTGGGCACAAAAAACGCCATGGTCGTCCACGGCAAGGGTGTCGACGAACTGGTCACATGGGGTAAATCCCGCGTCAGCCAGGTCCTCGATGGCGAAGTCTCCACCTACGACATCAATCCGGCGGATTTGGGCATTGACCCCTGCCGCGTCGAGGACTTGCAGGTCGATTCCCCGGTGGGTTCAGCCGGTGTGATCGAAGACATCCTCAAAGGCAAGACCGGCCCGGCTCGCGATATCGTCTGCCTCAACGCCGGGGCTGCATTATGTGTCGGTGGTGTCGCCAAGGATTTAGCAACCGGTTACGCCCTGGCCCAACATGCCGTGGACAGCGGTGCCGCCAAGGGCGCGCTGGATAAGTTGGTCGCCATCACCCAGGCGGATGCGAGCTGAATTAACAACGAAATATCGGGGGATTAATAATGACCGGGACAAGACCATTACCCGCGAGATGGGTAGAGCCAGCACAGCTCAGCTCTATGCTTGAACCAAGAGTTCGTATGGGTAACAGGTTGTTGATTGGGATGTTGCTCGTTGCAATTCTCTCTGCTATCCCATCATTCGTTGTTGGTCCGATCCCCATTCCATGGCAAATCGTGTTGCTCATGACAGCGTTCGTCACATTGGCCATCCTGTTCATGGTCGTCCCGCGAGTATGGCCAAGACGGTTCTGTTTCATCCATGCTAGCGGTATGGGACGTAATTTAAATTGGTCACCCATGGCCATGCGATACTGGAAATGGGCCAAGATCAGTCATCTGACGATCACAACAGTCCAAGCAAAACAACAGACGCATCGGGTTCTGAATATCCATGGGTCCCAAGGCAAGCATTTGGGGCGTTTGGGTTTGCCATCCCAAGTTGATAACAATGCCATTGCTGCATGGGCCTCTGCTATGGGCAAGCCATTGACGATCACCCAGGCGGATGCGAACTGAAACACTTTGTTGGGTCGCCGTGTTCCAAGGCTATTTTTGCCACAGATGAACACAGATACACGCAGATGTAAAAACAAAACACGTTATATGAGCACCGCATGTCAATGCGGTGCAGGTGGTAATCTCACGATCAAGACCTGCACCAGATTGACATCTGGTGCTCTGTGAGGGGATGTCTTAAGTATCTGTGTTTCGTTCCGGGGGCTGTGTTCATCTGTGGTTACATGTCTTAAACCTGTGTGTTCTCGCAGAAATCTTCCTGATGGCTTATACTTTTGGGCTCTGCAAAAGTGAGAATAGACATGAGCGATACGCCCAAAAAAGTGAATTTCAAATCGACCTTGAACCTGCCCAAGACCAGCTTTCCGATGAAGGCGAACCTGGTGCTCAATGAGCCCCAATC